>NZ_CP033364.1:1835000-6749717 GCF_013170765.1 Mesorhizobium sp. NZP2234
GCAAGCTCTGAATCGAAGCCCCAGTAAACGGCGGCCGTAACTATAACGGTCCTAAGGTAGCGAAATTCCTTGTCGGGTAAGTTCCGACCTGCACGAATGGCGTAACGACTTCCCCGCTGTCTCCAGCATAGACTCAGTGAAATTGAATTCCCCGTGAAGATGCGGGGTTCCTGCGGTTAGACGGAAAGACCCCGTGCACCTTTACTATAGCTTTACATTGGCATTCGTAGTGGCATGTGTAGGATAGGTGGTAGGCTTTGAAACCTGGGCGCCAGCTCAGGTGGAGCCACCCTTGAAATACCACCCTTATTACTATGGATGTCTAACCGCGGCCCGTTATCCGGGTCCGGGACAATGTATGGTGGGTAGTTTGACTGGGGCGGTCGCCTCCTAAAGAGTAACGGAGGCGCGCGATGGTGGGCTCAGAACGGTCGGAAATCGTTCGCTGAGTGCAATGGCATAAGCCTGCCTGACTGCGAGACTGACAAGTCGAGCAGAGACGAAAGTCGGTCATAGTGATCCGGTGGTCCCGCGTGGAAGGGCCATCGCTCAACGGATAAAAGGTACGCCGGGGATAACAGGCTGATGACCCCCAAGAGTCCATATCGACGGGGTTGTTTGGCACCTCGATGTCGACTCATCGCATCCTGGGGCTGGAGCAGGTCCCAAGGGTATGGCTGTTCGCCATTTAAAGCGGTACGTGAGTTGGGTTCAGAACGTCGTGAGACAGTTCGGTCCCTATCTGCCGTGGGTGTAGGAATATTGAAAGGATCTGTCCCTAGTACGAGAGGACCGGGATGGACGGATCTCTGGTGGACCTGTTGTGGCGCCAGCCGCATAGCAGGGTAGCTATATCCGGACGGGATAACCGCTGAAGGCATCTAAGCGGGAAACCCACCTTAAAACGAGTATTCCCTGAGAACCGTGGAAGACGACCACGTTGATAGGCCGGGTGTGGAAGAGCGGCAACGCTTGAAGCTTACCGGTACTAATAGTTCGATCGGCTTGATCGTTCTCATTCCTTATGCTCATCACTCCCAATCGGGACGATGAAGGCACAACAAGACCAGCGAAAAAGCCCCGAGAGGCGACCGACAGCTCCGCTGCCGACGTCTCTCTATGCTTCTTCGCTCAAAAAGCTTCTCGAACAACGTGCGTTTTGCCGACCTGGTGGTTATGGCGGAGCGGCTGCACCCGATCCCATTCCGAACTCGGCCGTGAAACGCTCCAGCGCTGATGGTACTTCGTCTCAAGACGCGGGAGAGTAGGTCGCTGCCAGGTCTGCTAAACGCACGTTCGTCTCTCATCCAGGATCAAAATGATCCGGACGCAGAGAAATCTTCTCTTTATGAACAGGCCCGCCAACGGGATCTCGGGCCGCGAAAGCGGCCCTTTCATTTGGTGAGCCATCTACCTATCTGTAGGCCATCCTATTCGTAGGTGTGCGCTTACCGCCAAAGCAAGCAAACGCTTGCTAAGTTCGGCAAGCAAACGCTTGCCTAGGGTTGACGCGGGGTGGAGCAGCCCGGTAGCTCGTCAGGCTCATAACCTGAAGGTCACAGGTTCAAATCCTGTCCCCGCAACCAAATCAAAAGAGCCCGCCTTGTGCGGGCTCTTTTGTATTTGGCCGTGGTGGCCGACCGATTTTAACCCGTCATCAGAGCCCCGCAAGGCGGCAAAGCCGACGCCGCGGGACAGAAACCCAAATCCCGTCCCCAAAACCAGACAATAAACGGCCCGCCCGGCATCCCGCCGGCGGGCCGTTTTGCTATCCGGATGAACCACAACACCCAAATCAGCCCGCCTGGCTCACAGCCCGCGGGCCGCTCCCGTCCTGGAAGGCGGCCGCCGCCATCAACCCGCTCCCCGGATCCGGGTGCTCAGCCTCCGCTGACGCCGCCGCAAAGCGCAGACCCTTCCGAAGCCGGACCCAACGCCCGACCCAACGGCGAAAGCCGAATCAGAGCGACCATCCCAAACCAAGCCCAGACGAATCTAGCCGCTCAGGGTCTTTCCCTCCCGCCTTCACCGCGCGGAGAACCAGAAGATCGGCCCACCCAAACAATCGCAATCCAAGCTCCAAGACGGCGACAGCGTCACGCTTCTCGCCTCAGGCAAGGGCGGAAAGCCGGGCCTAACGGAGCCCGGCCGATGCCAGTCGCATCAAGGCTTCACGGACATCGACGCGCCGATAGGTTTCGGTGACGAGGCCGTCCCGTCTCAACTCTTGGCGGCGGCGTTCGACAAAGGTGCGTTCCTCGGCGGTCAAATCGTGCTCGCGCTTGCGAAGCCAGTCCTGGTAAGACGAGTCGAGTTCCTTGACCGGCTTGGCCGCCGTTGAAAAAGAAGCCGGCCGGCTCCCGGTGTAACGCGGTCGCAAGGCACTGTTGGGGTTGTATTCGGTTCGCTTGTCGTTGCCAGAAATGACGAGGTCGGGATCCGGGACCCGGCCCGACGGGCTGTAGACGAATGCCGAGGCGATGCGGTCCAGCGCGGCATCGACTTCCTTCGGCCGATGGACTACCTCGCGCGGCGGGCGGTCGGGAACGGCCAGCCTTGTGATGCCGCGATCATTGATGGCGTCGAGCACCTCGCGATGATCACGCGAGGTGATCACCTCACGCCTGGCCGGCCAGAAATCATACGGTGCATGCGCGCCATAGCCCTTGCCGATGTGGAAGGCATAGATCTCCGGATAGACCGTGAGTTCGGTGCGCCGGCTTGGCTTGGTGTCGTAGAAGGAGGTGATGGCGATCTGCAGCAGATGGGTGGCACCGATGCCGCCAAGCGCATCGTCGATCACCAGGCCGAACCGGTCATGCGGGGTCCAGTCCGGCAAGGCCTGCGAGATCGAAGCGGGCTTGCCATCGATCTCGACGTCGAACATATCAGCCTTCAGCAATGTCACGACATGCATTGCGATCTCCGTCATTTTGCGACGATTCGTCAGAATCGTCATCTGATCAGCAGCGCTTGCGCTTGTCAGCCGGCATCCGGCTTGACCCGTTCGAATCGAGGCAAATCAGCCGGGCCTCGCGAGACTCTTTCCCATCTGCTTCGGCATGGTTAATAGTGTCGACTTCGCGGAGGATCGATCATGGAACAAAGCCGGCTATCGAAGAAGGAGCGGCATGAGCTCATTCTGTCGGAAGTGCGGCGCTCGGCCTCCATCCGTATCTCCAGGCTCGCGACTCGCCTTGGTGTCGCCGGCGAGACGATTCGGCGCGATCTCATCGAGCTCGGCGACGCGGGGCTGCTCAATCGAACCTATGGCGGCGCGACGATCTCGCTGGTGACGTCCGAGCCGGTAATCGCCGAGCGCAGCCAGACCATGATCGAGGAGCGCGCCCGTATCGGGCGTGGCGTGGCCGGACTGGTTGAGAAAGGCCAGGTCGTGATGATCGACGGCGGCTCGACGACTTACGAGGCGGCGCGCAATCTCTCGCAGCTGAGGCGCGACTTGACCATCATCACCAACTCCATCGGCGTGGCCTCGGTGGCCGGCGCCAATCCAACCTTCCGGGTTATCCTGTGCCCCGGCACCTATGACAGTCGCGAAGCCAGCGTGCTCGGCGAGGACACGGTGGAATTCGTCAGGCGCTACAATGCCGATGTTGCGATCATCGGCGCCTCGAGCCTGTCCGTGGACGGGCCCAGCGACATGATCTCGGGGGCGGCCGCCGTGAAACGGGCAATGATCGCACGAGCGCTGTCGACAGCGCTTGTGGTGACCCACGACAAGTTCGGTCGCAACAGCCTCGAACGCGTATGCGCAATCGGCGAGCTTTCCGACATCGTCACCGATCGCGAGCCGCAGCCGGCGCTACGCGCCGTCATCGAAGCGGCTGGGACGGAACTCCACGTCCTGGGCGGCGGCTGAACGGGGCCGTCCGACTATCTAATGCGTCGCCAGCAATTTGGGTCGCAGCCAGGCCGTGATGGCGTCGAAGTCGATCGGCCTGGTCGTGTCGACGTCGAAGAGCGGCCCGCGCCGCAGCGGCTTGGCGCGCTTGGCGAGTTCGATCAGTTCGGGGATATAGGCCGCACCGGGATGGCCGGCGGGCGCCGGTCGAGCCTGGCGTGACTGGACAGGGCCAAGGGCTAAACCGGAATCGCTTGCGGCCCCGCCGCCAGCGCCTGCAGGCCAGCGCCGACCACACCGGCGTCGTCGCCGAGCTGGGCGGGTTCGACCTGACATTGATACCTGGGCGCCAGCGCCGGCGCGCGGCCGAGTTCTGCGTGTGCCGCCCGGCCGAGGCCTCCGCCTGCAAACGCTCGGCCTGACCTGAATCCCGCCGCCCCTTAGACTCTGGATCGCCTAGCCGGCATCGCGGTTGGTCAATGCGATGTGGCAGCAGCAGGAGCCGTGGCCGGGCGTCCAGGTGACGTTGTCGAAGCGCACGCCGGTCGTCTCGAACAGGCCACGGTCGAAGGCGCCGGCGATGCGGCAGAGCGTGGCGAGCTTTTCATCGCCAACGCCGGCCTCGACCCAGGCATCCTTCAGCGGGCAGCGCTTAACCTTGAAGGCGATGCGGTCATCGCCGCGCTCGACATCGGTCGGATACATCTGGCCGCCATCAGGGCTGACGGCCAGGAAGGCCTCGCCGATGGCGCGCGCGTCATTAGCGCCGAAGCTGGCGAAGGCCGCGGCCGCCACCTCCTTGCCGCGCTGTTCGATGGCGCGGATCATGATCGCCTCCGCCCTTTCCGGGCCCAGCTCTCCGGTCAGTTCGTCGAGGAAAAGGCGATAGAGATCGGCGCGGTTGCGGAAGGCGGTATCGAGTTCGCGCGACAGTTTCTCGGCTCTGGCTTGCGGATCAGTCATGATGTGTCCTGGTTTGTTGTTTGACCATGATCTCTGGACAAAACGGTTCCCGTCTGTCCGAGAAAACCGGGTCCCACTTTCGAATCATGGTCTGGTCCTGTTCAATCTCGGCGCCGCCGCCACCAGCGCCTTGCCGATGGCCGATTGCGGTGCATCGATGACGGCACGGGCGTCGCCGCTCTCGGCAATCCGTCCGGCATCGAGAAGGATGACGCGGTGGGCGGCGGCGCGGACGACGCCGAGGTCATGGGAAATGAAGAGATAGGCGATCCGTTCCTGCCTTTGCAGGTCAAGCAACAGATCGAGGATCTGTCCGCGCACCGAGACGTCGAGCGCCGAGACCGCTTCGTCAAGCACGATCAACGACGGTTTCGTGGCGATGGCGCGAGCGATGGCCACACGCTGCCGCTGGCCGCCGGAAATTTCATGGATGGCGCGGGGCGCCAGATCGGCCGTCAGCCCGACGCGCTCGAGCAAGGCGGCGATGCGCCGCGGGCGCTCGGTGCGGGAGGCGACTCCATGGATGCGCAAGGGGTCATCGAGAACACGCGCCACCGTGGCGCGCGGGTTAAAGGCGGCGAGTGGATCCTGGAACACCATTTGCAGGCGAGCGCGGCGTGCTCTCAGTGTCGCTCCGCGCAAGGCCAGGAAGTCATCGCCCTCGAATTCGATGCGGCCGGCATCCGGTTCGATCAGGCGCAGCACCAGCCGCGCGATCGTCGACTTGCCGCTGCCGGAGGGGCCGGCCAATGCCAGTGTTTCGCCGGGTTCGATATGAAAAGAGATATCGTCGGCCGCGATGACGGTCTTGCCGCCGCGACGGTAGCGTTTGGTGAGGTTGGACACCGAGAGCAAGCTCATCCGTGGAGCTCGCTTCGATTCAGTAGCGGTTCAGCGTCGAGCCCGATATGGGCGTCGAGCAAGGCGCGGGTGTAAGTTTGAGTTGGAGCGCCGACAATCCGTGCCGTCGCGCCAAGCTCGACCAGCTGGCCGTGGCGGAAGACGGCGATGCGCTCGGCGAGCTCTGCCGCCAGGGCGATGTCGTGGCTGATGAACAGCAGCGTCATGCCGTCCTCGGCCGCCAGCCGGCGGATCAAAGCGACGATCTCGGCCTGCACGATGGTGTCGAGCGCGCTGGTCGCTTCGTCGGCGATCAGCAGCTTCGGTCCGGCAGCGATCGCGGCGGCGATCGCCACGCGCTGCTTCTGGCCGCCGGAGAGCTGATGCGGAAAGGCACGCAGGGCCGAGTCCGGGTCGGGCAAGTGGACGCGTTGGAGCAAGGTTCTTGCCTTCGCGTATGCCTGAGGCCAGGCAAGGCCGAGATGAGTGCGGGCGACTTCGGCGATCTGTTTGCCGACGGTCATGACAGGATCGAGACTGGCGGAAGGGTCCTGAAAGACGAAACCGATGTCGCGACCGCCGAGGGGAGGTTGGCCATGGCCGGGCCATTCAAGTCTCCCACCAACCAATGATGAAGCCGGCAGCAACCCCGCGATCGCCAGCGCCAGCGTGCTCTTGCCGGAGCCGCTTTCGCCGATGATGGCAAGGCGCTCGCCGGCCATAATATCGAAGCTGACGTCCTTCAGCGCCGCCACCTCGCTGCCGTCGCGGCGGTAAGTCACCGTCAGGTCGCGGATCGACGCCAGCACGGTCACGACAGGCCTCTTCTGACCGCCGTCGTTTCGACGATGCCTTCGCCGGCCAGATAGACGCCGAGTACCGTCAACACCAGCGCTATTCCTGGGACGATCGACAGGAAGGGCGCGGTGCGCAGCACGGCGCGGCCTTCCGCGATCATCCCGCCCCAGGTGACGAGGTTGGGATCGCCGAGGCCGAGGAAGGACAAGGCCGCCTCGGTGAGGATCGCGGCGGCGACGATCACCGAGGACATTGCCAGAACCGGCGGCAAGGCGTTGGGCAGCACCTCGCGAAAGGCGATCGCCAGCGGATGCATGCCGATGGCGCGGGCGCTGGCGACATAATCGCGCTCGCGAATGGAGAGGACTTCGGCGCGGGCAATGCGAGCCGGTCCGGTCCAGGTGCCGAGCGCTATCGCCGCGACGACAATGCCGAGCGATGGTCCGACGACGCTGACGAAGGCCAGCGCGAGCAGGAAGCTCGGCACGGTCTGGAAGGCGTCGGTGATGCGCATCAGAACCTCGTCGGCGAGGCCACCGGCAAAGCCTGCCAGAGTGCCTATCACCGCGCCGATGGCGAGTGCCGCCGCCGCTGCTGCAAGGCCGACGGCCAGGGAGGTGCGGGCGCCATGGAAAAGCTCCGCCAGCACGTCGCGGCCGAGCCGGTCAGTGCCGAGCGGCAGCGACCAATCCTGGAAGGGTGGCAGCAGCGCCGGGCCGGCGATGGCTTGCGGGTCGCCGGGAAACAGCAGCGGCGAGAAGAGCGCCATCGCAATCAGCGCGGCCAGAAGGATGGCACCGGCGACGGCCTCGGGCGTGCGCAGGAAGCGGCGCAGCGGGTTCATGCGCTGGCCTCGCCAGCACCGACGCGCGGGTCGAGGAAGGCATAGGCGATGTCGACGAGAAGGTTGATGATGATGACCAGGACGGCGCTGGTGAGGATGATGCCGAGCAGCAGGGGCGTATCGCGCGAAGCCACCGCTTCCTGCGCCAGCCGGCCGAGGCCGGGCACGGAAAAGACGCTCTCGATAACAACGCTGCCGCCGAGCATCTGCGCCGACTGCAGGCCAAGCATGGTGACCAGCGGCAAGAGCGCATTGCGGGCGACGTGGGCGAGCACGATGCGGCGGCGCGACAGCCCCCTGGCGCGGGCGGCCAGCACGAAATCCTGGCGCCAGGCCTCGGCCATGCCGGCGCGCATCATGCGCAGGTAGAGCGCCAGATAGATGAAGCCAAGGGCGCAAACCGGCAGGACAAGATGGACGGCGATGTCGGCCGCACGGTCGAGACCGGTCTTGTCGGAGGCGAGGCTCTCAATGCCGCCGATCGGCAGCCAGCGCAGGTCGACGGCAAAGATCACGATCAGCACCAGGCCGAGCCAGAAACCCGGCACGGCATAGAGCGCCAGCGAGCCGATCGAGAGGAAGCGGTCGCGGAAACTGCCGGGGCGGGCACCGGCATAGATCCCCAGTGTCGAGCCGAGGCCGAAGGACAGCGCGGTAGCGCTGACCATCAAGAGAAGCGTGTTGGGCAGACGCTCGAGGATGACGTCGCGGATCGGCCTGGAGAAGGTTACCGACTGGCCGAGATCCAAATGCAGCAGCGCCCAGAGGTAGTTGGCGAGCCGCGTCAGTTCCGACTGGTCGAGACCCCAGCGATGACGCAGCAATTCGATCATGCCGGCGTCGCCGCCGGTCGAGACGATGTATGCGTCGACCGCATCGCCGGGTGCGGCCTCGAGCAAGAGGAAAGTGCCGATGACGACGATCAGCAGCACGAAGACACTGCCGAGGAGGCGGCGGCGGATGAGGGTGAGGGCGCGGGTCATGGTCGCCTTACCCTCTCCACAAGGGGGAGGGTGAGGTTGGCGCTGTCCGGCGGGACAGAGGGGGGCACGAAGGAACTCTCATTCTCGAACCTTGAGCACCCGGATTTGCGACGCGCAAGCCTGCAGGGAACGCTAGCCAGCCAGATATGTGTCCGCCCAGTTCGAGACAGCCCAGCGCGGATTGTTGGCGATGTTGCCCACCGTGTCGCGCGCGACGCTGATGAAGCTCCATTCGGCGACGTTGATCAGCGGCAGGTCGGCTGTCACCTCCTTCTGGAACTCCTTGTAGAGGTCGGTGCGGGCCGTGGTGTCGAGCGTTTCCGAGGCCTTGGTGATCAGCGCGTCGAGCGCATCGTTCTTGTAGCCGCCCTGGTTGGAGAACGGCACGCCATCGGGAATGCCGCTCTGCACCAGGATGGTGGTCGAGATCGCCGGGTCGCCGCGGAATACGGGCGGGCCGACGGCGAGATCGAAGGCATGGTCGGTGTAGACGGCCTTGATGTGCGCGGCGGAATCGTTGTTGACCAACTGCGCGTCGATGCCGATGGCTGCCAGTGCCTGGCGCAGATAGTCGCCGAACTGCTTGGTCTCGTTGAAATAGGGCGCCGGCAAAAGTTTCAGCGTGAAGCGCTTGCCGTCCGGGCCTTTCTTGTAGCCGGCTTCGTCGAGCAACGCGTTGGCCTTGGCGACGTCGAAGGCATAGGTCGGCACGTCGGCGGTGTAGAATTGCGGATCGTTCTTCGGCACCGGACCGGTGGCAGTCGCGGCATAGCCGAGGAACACCGTCTTGACGACGAAGTCCTTGTCGATGGCGTGCGCGATGGCCTGGCGCACTTTCAGATCGGCCAGTTCCTTGCGGCGATGGTTGATCTCGACGACGAGCTGATAGGTCAGTCCCTCATAGCCCTTGGAGATCACCTTCAGGCCGGGCACCTTGGAGATGCGGTCGAGGTCGGCCAGCGGCACGGCGGAGAAGGCGGCGAGCTGGATCTCCTCGGCTTCGAGCGCGCTCGCCGCCGAGGTGCGGTCGGGCAGAACCTGGTAGATGATCTCGTCGAGATAGGGCTCGTCCTTCCCCCAGTAATCGGTGTTCTTGATCAGCCGATAATACTGGCCGGCCTTGTACTCGCCGAACCTGAACGGGCCGGTGCCGATGGGGGCGGTGTTGGCCGGGTTGTCCTCGATCTTGCCGACTTCGTAGACGTGTTTCGGCACGACACTGCTCAGCGCCGGCAATGAGTTGCGGATCAGCTGGAACGGGGTCGGCCTGGCGAATTTGAAGACGGCGGTGAGATCGTCAGGCGTCTCCACGCTGGCAAGGTCCTTGAACACGGTGCGGCCGAGATTCTGCAGCGGCTTCCAGATCTGCAGCGCCGAGAAGGCGACGTCGGCGGAGGTGAACGGCTTGCCGTCATGCCATTTGACGCCTTCGCGCAGTTTGAACGTCGCCGAGAGCCCATCGGCGGAACCTTCCCAGCTCAGCGCCAGGCGTGGCGCGAGCCCGTCCTTGCCATCGAAGGAGGCTTCGGCCAGCGTTTCGACGATCTTGCTGGAGATGAAGAAGACGCCGTTGGAGGCGACGATCGCCGGGTTGAGGTTGCGCGGTTCGGAGTCCGCGGCCAATACCAGCCGTCCACCCTTCTTCGGCGTCTGCGTCCAGCCCAATGTCGGCATGGCCGTGGAGGCCAGAAGCATCGCCGAGCCGGCAAGCATCGTGCGTCTGGAAATCGTGGAACCTGGCATGATCGAACTCCGTCCTCTCCGCGACCCCTTCGGGCGCGACAACACCCCTCGAATGCCGGCGTCGGCATCCTTGCGGCGGCGATTATGAGCCTTGCCGAGGGTTTCGCCAGAGACGGAATTGGCGCATCCTCGCTTGGCTTTGAAATTTTCGTCCGCTGGACCAGTTTGACAGAACGGATCCAGGTTCGCCAATCTGGTAGGACCAGATTTGGCGCATATGCGACAGATGACGAGTTGGTGACCGTCCAGCAGCGCCGTTCGTGTATTTCTGGCTAGACCAGAGTGGGCGAAATGGTGCAGATTTGATCCACAGCCAAGGGATATGGGCGAAACAGCATCGATCCCAGGCAAATTCGGGGAGAGAGATATGAATATTGCGCCGGGCAAGAATGCCGTCAGCAATATCCCATTTGACCAGGCGAGGGTCGACCGGCTGATGGAGGAGGCCGGCATCGATGTGCTGCTCGCAACTTCCAAGCACAACACCCAGTACCTGCTCGGCGGCTACAAGTTCATCTTCTTCGCCGCCATGGATGCGATCGGCCACAGCCGTTACCTGCCCATCGTCGTCTACGAAAAGGGCGGCCCGGATCACGCGGCCTATATCGGCAACCGCATGGAAGGCGGCGAGCACCAGAACCATCCGTTCTGGACACCGACGCTGCACGCCGCCTGCTGGGGCACGCTGGACGCCGCCAATCTTGCCGTCGAACATCTGCAAAAGATCGGCAAGGCCGGTGCCCGCATCGGCATCGAGCCCGGCTTCCTGCCGTCGGATGCCTACACGCTGATCCGCAAGGCGCTGCCGGAAGCGAAACTGATCGACGCGACCGACATGCTGGAACGCATGCGCGCCATCAAGACCGACGCCGAACTGGAGAAGTTGCGCACCGCCTCCGAACTGATCACCGATTCCATGCTGGCGACCATCGGCTGGGCGCGCGAAGGCACGACCAAGGTCGAGATGATCGAACATTTGCGGCGCGAGGAAACCAATCGCGGCGCGCATTTCGAATATTGCCTGCTGACGCTGGGTTCAAGCCACAACCGCGCCGCCTCACCGCAGGCTTGGAAGAAGGGCGAGGTGCTGTCGATCGATTCCGGCGGCAATTACCACGGCTATATCGGCGACCTCTGCCGGATGGGCATTCTGGGTGAACCGGACGCCGAGCTGGAGGATCTGCTGGCCGAGGTCGAGGCGGTGCAGCAGGCGGCGTTCTCGAAGGTCAGAGCGGGCACGCTGGGCGGTGACATGATTTCGCATGCCGAAGGCGTGCTGAAGAAATCCAAGGTCGCGGCCTATACGGATTTCTTCGCCCACGGCATGGGCCTGATCACGCATGAGGCGCCATTCCTGATGACCAACCATCCGGTGACCTATGAAGGCACCTATGCGGCCAAGCCGCTGGAAAAGAACATGGTGCTGTCGGTCGAGACGACCATGCTTCACCCGACACGCGGCTTCATCAAGCTGGAGGATACGCTTGCGGTGACGGACGCTGGCTATGTGATGTTCGGTGATCGCGGCAGGGGATGGAACCGGGGTGGTCTTTAACGTCGAACGCCGCCGCCGCCCTCATCTGCCTGCCGGCATCTCTCCCCGTAGAACGGGAGAAGGGTGCAGCGTCGATAGCAGCGCTTTCTCCCAGTCACTATACGGGGAGAAATGTCCGGCAGGACAATGAGGGGCAGCGCTGCCCTCGCATAAATCTAGTCGGTCAGTTGCCCCGCTGGGATCAGCCTGAAATCCGGCAACTCACGCAGCACCAGTTCCGGCCCAGCCGGTGAATAGACAACGAAGAGCTGCATCGGTTCATCGCCAGTGTTCAGAGTCGAATGAAACCGGCTTTCCGGCACATAGATGGTGCAGCCGGGGCCGACCTTCGCCACCACCGGATTGCCGTTCTCGTCCTCGACCATCTGCTCGCCATGGCCCGAGATGACGAAGATGATTTCTTCCGCGCCCGGATGGTTGTGGCGGGTGTGGCCCTTGCCGGAAGGCAGGTCGACGACGCCGCCGGAAAAGCGGGTAGCGCCATTCACTTCCGGTGCCACCGTCAGCGCCAGCCTGCCCCAGTCGAAGCCGAAGGCGCTGACGTCCTTCGGATAGACAAACACCTTGCTCTTGTCCGTCATCTCTCTCATCCCTTCTTTTTCTTCGTGGTCGCTGTGTCGCCCAGTGTGACAGCCTTGAAATCGGCCGTCTGTCTGGCGATCGCGGCTTCCGCCGGCAGCCGCTCCATCGAACTCGCGCCGTAGAAGCCATGCAGGCCCTTGGCGCGAGACAGAATGTAGCGGGCGTCATCCGGCATCGAGATCGGGCCGCCATGGCAAAGCAGGATGACATCCTTGCGCACCGAGCGTGCCGCCTCGGCGATGGCGTCGATCGCGACCACGCAGTCGTCGAGCGACTTGGCCGAGGTGGCGCCGATCGAGCCGCCCGTCGTCACGCCCATATGGGCAACGACGATGTCGGCGCCGGCCTTGGTCATGGCGCGGGCCTCGTCGGGGTTAAAGACATAGGGCGTGGTCAAGAGGTCGAGCTTGTGCGCCTCGGCGATCATGTCGACCTCGAGCCCGAAGCCCATGCCGGTTTCCTCGAAACTCTGCCGCATGGTGCCGTCGAACAGGCCGATGGTCGGAAAGTTCTGCACACCGGAAAAGCCCATCGTCTTCAGCTCGGCCAGAAGCAGCGGCATGATGACGAAGGGATCGGTGCCGTTGACGCCGGCCAGCACCGGTGTCTTCTTGACCACCGGCAGCACCTCATAGGCCATTTCCTTGACGATCTCGTTGGCATTGCCATAGGCAAGCAGGCCGGCGGCGGAGCCGCGACCGGCCATGCGATAGCGGCCGGAATTGTAGATGATGATCAGGTCGATGCCGCCGGCTTCCTCGGCCTTGGCCGACAGGCCGGTGCCGGCGCCGCCGCCGACGATCGGCACGCCCTTGTCGATCATTCCACGGAATTTCTTCAGTATGTCCTTGCGCGGTATTGCGGGCATTTCTTGGAACCTCAGTGTCTGGCTATTTCGAGAAAAGCCGCGACCGCGGCCCTGGCGAATTCGGGGTCGTTGATGTGCAATGGCAAGCGCGTGACGCGGCGGTTGGCGCTTGGCTTGATCGAGCGCTCGATGGCTTCGAACAACACAGCGTCGGCCTGTTGATCGAAGAAGGCACCGCCCTCGATGTCGAGTGCCGAGACGCCTTTTTCAGGAATGAGAAAATGCACCGGCCCCTCGCAGAGGGAGAGCCTGGTGCCGATCCACTCACCGATCGCGCGGCATTCGTCCGCGCTTGTGCGCATAAGCGTGACGTTGGGATTGTGCTCGTAGAAAAGCCGGCCGCGATCGCGTTCCGGTATGGTCGACGGCGCCCAGAAGTTGACCATGTCGAGCGCGCCGACCGAACCGACATAGGGTAGCTTGCTGCGGGCGATCGCGCCGAAGCGATCCTCCGTTGCCGGCAACACGCCGCCGAACAGGAGGTCGCAAACCTCGGTCGTGGTGATGTCGATGACACCGGACAGCAGGCCGCTGTCGGCCAGCTTTTCCATGCTGCGGCCGCCGGTGCCGGTGGCGTGGAAGACCATGCAATCATATCCGGAGCGGAGCTGATCGGCGATCGCCGTCACGCAAGGCGTGGTGACGCCGAACATGGTGAGCCCGATCGACGGCTTGCCGTCGGGCGCCGGCGCCGGGCTTGTCGCCATGCCCGATATCGCCTGGGCGGCGTTGTGCAGCACGACGCGGGAAAGCCTATTCAGCCCCGCCATGTCGGTCACCGATGGCATCATGATGATGTCGGAGACGTCGACATAAGGCGCCGTGTCACCGGAGGCGAGCGTCGAGACCATGAGTTTCGGCAGACCGAGCGGCAGCGCACGCATGCCCGACGTGATGATTGAGGTGCCGCCGCCGCCGCCTATGCCGATTACGGCGGCGATGTCGCTTCGCGATCGGACGAAGCGGGTGAAGGCGGTGCCCATGGCGGCAACCGCGGCGCCACGGTCATCGCCGCCGAGCACGGCCGCGCTGCCGTCAGGATGATGACCGGCCACCTGCTTCGCGCTGATGTCGACGGGAACGCTTGAAGCACGTGTTCCGACATCAACGCGAGAAACGGCAGCGCCCGTGGCGGCGATAGCGTCCGCCAGGAAGGCAAGTTCCTCGCCCTTGGTGTCGGCGGTGCCCACGACGTAGATGCGCTTCATGGGCGGTTCCCAGGTCATTGCAAATTTTTGAGACGCGCGTATCATATTGATATGGATATCTCACGTCAACGAGCCACTGCACGCGACGACACGGAGCGGGGAAGCGGCCAGGCCGCCGAGCGTGGACCCCGGGCGCGCACGAAACGCCTGATGCTTGAGACGGCGATACGGCTGATGCAGGCGGGCGTCACGCCGTCGGTGAGCGAGGTGGCGGAAGCGGCGCAGGTTTCCCGCGCCACGGCCTACCGCTATTTCCCCAGCCAGGCGGCATTGGTGCAGGCCGTCGTCGACGAGGGGCTGGGACCAATCCTGACCTGGCAATCGACCTCTGCCGACGCCGAGCGCAGGGTCGCGGATCTGTTCGACACGGCGATGCCGCGCATCGAGGCTTTTGAGGCGACGTTCAAGGCGGCGCTGAAACTGTCGCTCGATCAATGGGCGCGACGCCAGGCCGGTACGCTGGGCGGCGAGCCGGCCTTCACGCGCGGTCATCGCGTCGATTTGCTGCAGCAGGCGATCGCGCCGCTCAAGGGCCATTTGCCGCCGCGCGACTTCAAGCGTCTGGCGCAGGCGCTGTCGCTGATCTTCGGCGTCGAGGTGCTGATCGTGCTCAAGGATATCTGGGGTCTGGACAGCCGCAAGACGCGGTCCGTCGCGCAATGGGCGGCAGGCGCCCTGGTGCGCGCGGCGGTGGCGGAATCGATTGGTGATGGAGGCGACGACGGCTCAGGGGTGGCCATGAAGTAGGATCTATCTGGTTCGACCAGATTTGCATGTCGACTATCAATATTATCCCTGACGCAGGGAGCTGTGCAACACCCTTGCGTATCATTGAGTAGGAAAATCATTGGAAAACAGGCAGATAAAGCCTGGATTCCGTCGGAATGGCCAGCCCCGTCTTCCAAGAAAGGGCTTGACGACGACGCAAAATTGGTAATACCAGATTAGAAAAGAAAAGTGGATCAAGTGAGGGCTGCGATCCATTTTCCGGCAGGGCGAGGAGGCCCGGAACCGGAAAGGTGCGATCACGGGAGGAACTACCAGGGCCGGCTTCGTCGCCGGCTCGTACGACAAGGTAGAATGCGCACAAGGGAGGAAATCATTATGCGCAAGTTAGTGACCAGCATGCTTGCTGGTATCGGCTTAACGCTTGCCTGCGGAACGTCCGTCTACGCGCAGGAAAAGTCGCTCACCATCTTCTGGGCGGAATGGGATCCGGCCAATTACCTGCAGGAACTCGGCAACGAGTACGAGAAGGAAACCGGCGTCAAGATCACGGTGGAGACCACGCCGTGGGCCGACTTCCAGACGAAGGCCTTCACCGAGTTCAACGCCCATGGTGACGCCTATGACCTGGTCGTCGGCGACTCGCAATGGCTGGGCGCCGGCTCGACCGGTGGCCACTATGTCGACCTGACGGACTTCTTCAAGAAGCACGATCTCGGCAATGTCATGGCGCCGGCGACGGTGAAATATTACGCCGAATATCCCGGCAACAGCGGCAAGTACTGGGCCATTCCGCTCGAAGGCGACGCCGTCGGCTGGTCCTACCGCAAGGACTGGTTCGAGGATCCCAAGGAGAAGGAAGCGTTCAAGGCCAAGTATGGCTACGACCTCGATGTGCCGAAGGATTTCAAGGCGCTGCGCGACATAGCCGAGTTCTTCTATCGGCCCGACCAGAAGCGCTACGGCATCGCGATCTATACCGACAATTCCTATGACGCGATGGCAATGGGCTTCGAGAACGCGCTGTTCTCCTACGGCGGCGAGCTGGGTGACTATGCGACCTACAAGGTCGATGGCCACATCAATTCCGACAAGGCCGTAGCCGCGCTCGACGCCTACAAGGAACTCTACAAGTTCACGCCTCCCGGCTGGGCCAAATCGTTCTTCGTCGAGGACAACCAGGCGATCACCGAGAACCTGGCGGCGATGAGCATGAACTTCTTCGCTTTCTTCCCCTCGCTGATCAACGAGGCCTCGAACCCGAACGCCAAGAACACCGGCTTCTTCGCCAACCCGCCGGGACCGAATGGCGACCAGTTCGCCGCACTCGGAGGTCAGGGCATCTCCGTCATCTCGTACTCGAAGAAGCAGGACGAGGCGATGAAGTTCCTTGAATGGTTCATCAAGGACGAGACCCAGAAGAAGTGGGCGGCCCTTGGCGGCTACACCTGCAGCGCGGCGGTGCTCAAATCGCCGGAATTCCAGAGCGCAACGCCTTACAACAAGGCCTTCTACGAGACCATGTTCAAGGTGAAGGACTTCTGGGCTGTGCCGGAATACGCCGAACTGCTGCAGCAGCTCAACCAGCGCATCTACCCCTACATGATCGGCGGCGACGGTACCGCCAAGGAAACGCTGGACGCGCTGGCCGCAGACTGGAACGCGACGTTCAAGAAGTACGGCCGCGTTCAGTAACAATCATGCCTCACGGAGGGGGCGGTGGTGCCTCCTCCGTTTCTTTTTCTGCAAATGGGAGAGGGGTCTTGGCGACCACGATGATCACAACGCTGGACAGGTCCTCGCGGGCGGCCACGCGCGGCCTGAGCGACATTTCGATCCGCAACCTCTTCATTGTTCCGACGGTCCTGTTCCTGATCGTCTTCAACATCTTTCCGCTGATCTATTCGCTTGGCTATTCCTTCACCGACTTCCGGGCCTCGACCAACGCGCCGGCGAATTTCGTCGGGCTGCAGAATTATCGCGACCTGCTCAACGATCCCTATGTCTGGTCCAACTTCGCCATCACGGCGAAATACGTCATCATCTCGGTCGCCGGTCAGCTGCTTGTCGGTTTCGGCGTGGCGATGCTGCTCAACCGCGACATCCCGCTAAAGGGCCTTATCACCACGCTGCTGCTGCTGCCGATGATGCTGTCGATGGCTGTTGTCGGCTTGTTCTGGAAGCTTCTCTACGACCCGTCGTGGGGCGTCATCAACTATGCGCTTGGGCTCGGCAATTTCGAGTGGCTGGCCGATCCCAAGATGGCGCTCTACGCCGTCGCGCTGACCGACATCTGGATGTGGTCGCCCTTCGTCATGCTGTTGTCGCTGGCAGGGCTCTCGGCGGTGCCGAAGCATCTCTACGAGGCCGCCGCGATCGACCGCGCCGGGCCGTTCTATACGTTCTTCCGCATCACGCTGCCGCTGGTGGCGCCGATCCTGATGATCGCGGTCATTTTCCGCACCATGGAAGCGTTCAAGACTTTCGACCTCGCCTACATCCTGACCAGCCAGCCGACGGCTGAACTGATCTCGATCCGGCTCTACAAGATGGCGTTCCAGGAATGGCAGACCGGGCGCTCCTGCGCGATGGCCTACATCGTGCTGATCATGGTGCTGGCCATCACCAACATCTACGTCAAATACCTCAACAAGGTGAAGGAGCGCTGAGATGGCTGCCGTGCGCACCTCTTCCGAGATCGGCTTCAACCGCGTCGCCATCGTCGCCGTGCTGGTGGTGACGATCATCTTCCTCGCTCCAATCTACTGGATCGCCTCGACGGCATTCAAGCCGCGCAACCTGGCCACGACCATCCCGCCGACGGTCGTCTTCCAGCCGGAAATCTCGCCTTTCGTGAAGCTGTTCACCAAGCGCTCGCAATTGCGCAGTCCGCCGACGCCCGAAGAGTATGCGGCGGCGCCATGGTGGGAGCGGGTTGTTTTCGATGGCGGCGAGAAGATCGTGCGCGACGGCAAGGGCCAGGTGCAGTGGTCGGGCTATCCGAGCCGTTTCCTGAATTCGCTGATCATCGCCATCACCTCGACGGTGCTGGCGGTCGGCATGGGAACGTTCACCGCCTACGGCTTCTCGCGCTTCAAGGTGAAGGGGGAGGCGGATCTGCTCTTCTTCATCCTGTCGACACGCATGCTGCCGCCGGTGGTGGTGGCGATCCCGATGTTCCTTATGTACCGAGCGGTCGGCCTCAACGATACCCATGTCGGCCTGATCATCCTCTACACCGCCTTCAACCTGTCCTTCTCGGTGTGGCTGATGAAGGGGTTCATGGACGAGATCCCGAAAGAATATGAGGAAGCGGCCCTCGTCGACGGCTATACGCGCATGGAAGCCTTCTTCAAGATCGTGCTGCCGGAGGCCGCCACCGGCATCGCCGCCACCGCGGTGTTCTGCTTCATCACGGCATGGAACGAATACGCCTTCGCGCTGATCATGACCAATCGCCGTGCGCAGACAGCGCCGCCCTTCATCCCCAGCCAGGTCGGCTCCGGCCTGCCCGACTGGACGGTGATCGCCGCCGGGACGTTCCTGTTCCTGCTGCCGGTCGCGATCTTCACCTTCCTGCTCCGCAATCATCTGTTGCGCGGCATGTCCTTCGGAGCGATCCGCAAATGAGCTTTCGCGCCATCAATCAGAAATATCTGGAGCCTGGTTCGCAGGTGCTCATGGTGCTTGGCATCGTGGCACTGTGCCAGCCCTGGAACATGCTGCTGCACACATACGGCCTGACCATCATCCTGATCGGGCTGATCGGCTTCAACATCACCTCGAAGATCGCGCCTGAGGAGGAGGCCGGCACCGGCCATGCAGTGCGAAATCCGGGAGCAGAGCATTGACCCAGATCGAGCTTCGCGGCGTCCAGAAATTCTTCGGCGCCGTCCAGGTCATCAAGGACCTCAACCTCAAGATTGCCGACAATGAGTTCATCGTGCTGCTCGGCCAATCGGGCTGCGGCAAGACGACGACGCTGCGCGCGATCGCCGGGCTGGAGACGATCGACGAGGGCGACATCCTCATCGACGGCAAGCCGGTCCAGCATCTGAAGGCCGCCGACCGTGACATCGCCATGGTGTTCCAGTCGTTCTCGCTCTATCCGCATATGAGCGTCTACGAGAACATCGCCTTTCCCTTGCGCGCCACGCGCAAGAGCAAGGCCGAGATCGACAGCGAGGTGCGCTCGGTCGCCAAGACGCTGCAGATATCGGATTTGCTTGGCAAGAAGCCATCGGCGCTGTCGGGCGGCGACATGCAGCGCGTCGCCATCGGCCGGGCGCTGGTGCGGCGGCCCAAGGCGATGCTGATGGATGAGCCGATCGGCGCGCTCGATGCCAAGCTGCGCGAGGAGATGCGGGCCGAGATCAAGCGGCTGCACATCAAGCAGGGCTCAACCACGATCTATGTCACGCACGACCAGATCGAGGCGATGAGCCTCGCCGACCGCATCGTCATCATGCATGAAGGCGTGCTGCAGCAGGTGGGCACGCCCGACGAGGTCTATTCGCGCCCGGCCAATCTGTTCGTGGCGCAATTCGTCGGCAGCCCGGTGATGAATGTCGCCGACGCGGCGGTGGCTGAAAAAGCCGCGTCCGCATCGGTGACGGTCGGCGACGCGGCCACCGGCTTCGAGTTTCCGCGCGCGCTGCTGTCGAAGCTCAACGGCCATGCTGGCGGCCAGCTGGCGCTCGGCATCCGTCCGGAAGGCGTGCTCATTCGCCGTGACGCGGCCGACGGCTTCATGCCCGTCGAGACGCAGATCGTCGAACCGCTCGGGTCCTTCGATATCGTCGACCTGAAGGTCGGCTCCAAGATGCTGCGCGCGCGTACCAAGAGCGGCTTCATCTCGGGGCCCGGCGAGAAGGTCTTTGCGCGCATCGATCCGACGCAGGCGCATTTCTTCGACAAGGCAAGCGGCAAGTCGCTGGAAGTGAGATTGTGATGGCCCATATCCAGCTCAAGAATATCTCCAAGAGTTTCGGTAATCACACGGCCCTGACCGGGCTCGATCTCGACATCGCCGATGGCGAGTTCTTCGTGCTGCTCGGCGAGACGGGCGCCGGCAAGACGACGACGCTGCGGCTGATCGCGGGCCTCGAGAAACCGAGCGAGGGGCAGGTCCTGATCGACGGCGTCGACGTTGCCGACTGGGGCGCGGCCGAACGCGACGTGGCGCTGGTGCTGCAACAATATTCGCTCTATCCACGCTACACGGTGCGGGAAAACCTCGAATTCCCGCTGAAGCCGAAGATCCGCCGGCTGCCCGATGCCGAGATCAAGGATCGCGTCGACCGCGCTGCCCGCACACTGCGCATCGAGCACCTGCTCGACCGCAAGACCGACCGCCTGTCCGGCGGCGAGATGCAGCGTGTCTCGATCGGCCGCGCCATTGTGCGCAAGCCGCGCGTGTTCCTGATGGACGAGCCGCTGTCGGCGCTCGATGCCAAATTGCGCGAGGCGCTGCGCACGGAACTGAAGAACCTGCAGATACAGCTGGGCGCCACATTCCTGTTCGTCACCCACGACCAGATCGAGGCGATGTCGATGGGTGACAAGGTTGGCGTGCTCAACCATGGCCGCATCGTCCAGACCGGCACGCCGCACGAGATCTACAACAATCCCCGCGATACCTATGTGGCGAGCTTCGTCGGCTCGCCGCCGATGAACCTCATCGATGGCAGGCTGGTCAACAACCGCGCGGTGATGGCGCCGATGAATTTCGAGCTGCCGCTTTCTGGGGGAGCCAAGACGAGTGCGGCGACCGACGGTCGCCCGCTCGTCTTCGGCATCCGTCCCGAAGATGTCTATCTGGAAAGCGGCGCTCCGGTCGAGGCGCGTGTCCATGACGTGGAAAATCATGGCGTCGAGAAGATCCTGACGCTGCGCGTCGGCGAGACAACACTGCGCGCCACGGTGCCGGCCAGGACCGATGTCGCGATCGAACAGCCGGTGCGTTTTGCCTGGAACCCGGACAAGGTGGTGCTGTTCGACAAGGGCAGCGGTGTCAGCTTGCGCCACGCCGGGTGAAGCGCTGTTTCTGATCAGCCGGGTAGCCTTGCAACGAAGGACATCGGCTCAACTGGCCTGGCGGATTTCGGCCTGTTCCTCGGCGCGCAGATGGCTGGGCGCCGCGCCGATGACGCGCTTGAAGGCACGGCTGAAGGCGGCGTCCGATTCATAGCCAAGGCGGGCCGCAACGACTGATATTTTCATCCGGTCGCGGACCAGCCACTGACGCGCCTGATGCATCTTGACCTGGGTGACATATCTTGCCGGCGTTTCGCCGACGATGGTGGCGAAGCGTTCGGCAAAGCCCGAGCGCGAGGCGCCCATCATCCGGGCAAGCGACTCGACCGTCCAGTCATGGTCAGGTTCGAGATGGATGGCGGCCAGCACGCGACCAATGTCGCGGTCCTTGACCGCGGCGATCCAGCCGGAGGAATCGCCGCAACCACGTTCGACCCAGGAGCGGATGACGGTGGCGGCAAGCACATCGGCCAGCCGTGCCAGGATGCCGCCGGAGCCGACACGCTCCATCGTCACTTCGCGCGCCATGGACTCCAGCAAATGTGGAATGCCGGGCTCGTAGGCTTCCAGCTCGTGCGTGCGCATCACGTCCGGCATCATGCCGAGCAGGGGGTGCAGGCCGTCGATGTTGAAATACATCGCGGCGCAGAACAGCAGCGTTCCGGGCTGGCAATTCTTGTCGCACATCTCCGCGTTTGACGTGCAATAGACGTCCTTGCAGACCTCCTCGAGCTCGTAGCCATGGATCGGCCAGGCCCGCGCTCCGGGTTCGCTGGCCAGCACATGCGCCTCGCCTCGTGGAAGCAGCACAGCGTCGCCAGCATTGAGCTGCACCCATTCGCCGGATGGCTGCTTGAGCCAGCAGCCCTTGCGGCCGATGAAATGAAACCGGGCTCCGGGCTGAGCCGGGAACTGGATACCCCAAGGCTCCTTCATTTCGCAGCGGCCATACTCGACACCGTCGAGACGCAGGCCCCGCAATATGTCTGTCAGTGGGTCGCCGGTAATCGGGATTTTGGACGAATGGTCATGCATGATGGGGTTTCTAGCATGGAAACTCCAACCCGTCACTCCCTATGTTGCATCGCAGCCAAATGTTGCGCTGCAAACAAATCGGAGACTGACCATGGCCGAACCCGCGACAGGCGTCATCGACGCCGCACTTCTGAACTCCACAGAATCCGATGAACGAGCCGAGCCGGCATGGGGTGCCGTGGTTTCGTTGGCGCTTGGCGTTTTCGGTCTCGTCACCGCCGAATTCCTGCCCGCCAGCCTGCTGACGCCGATGGCGCGCGATCTCGGTGTCAGCGAAGGCGTGGCCGGTCAAGCGGTGACGGCAACAGCCATAGTCGGCGCCATCGCAGCGCCCACCATGGCCATCATCACAAGGCGCATGGACCGCAGGCTTGTCATGTGGATGCTGACGGCATTCCTCATCCTGTCCAACCTCCTGGCAACCTTTGCCTCATCGCTGTCCATGCTTCTGCTTGCCCGCGTCGTGCTCGGCGTTGCGCTAGGCGGTTTCTGGGCGATGTCGGCGGCAATGGCCTTGCGGCTGGTGCCGATGCGGCTGATGCCGCGCGCCATGTCGATCATCCTCACCGGCGTCTCGCTGGCCACCGTCACCGCCGCTCCGGTCGGCGCCTATGTTGGCGACATCTGGGGATGGCGCACGGCGTTCATGATTGCGACCATCGTCGGCGCCTTGGCGCTGCTGGTGCAATTGGCCACCATTCCAAAGCTGCCACCGGTGGGCGTCGCAAGCTTCCGCACCTTGCTCGATGTGCTGGAGCGGCCGTCGATCCGGGTGGCCCTGCTGGTCGTGCTGCTGGTCGCGTCCGGGCATTTTGCCGGCTTCACCTATGTGCGCCCGTTCCTCGAAAAGGTGCCGGTGCTCGACATCGAGACGATCTCGCTGGTGCTGCTGGCCTATGGCGTCGGCGGTTTCTTCGGCAATATCGCCGGCGGCATCCTGGCGGAGCGTAATCTCAAGGCGGCCGTTGCCCTGGCGCCCTTGCTGATTGCGCTGGCCGCCGCCTCGATGCTGATCTTTGGCGCCTCGCCGACGATTGCCGCCACCGCCGTCGCCGCCTGGGGTTTTGCCTTCGGCGCGGTGCCGGTCGGGCTGCAGAGCTGGCTGGTGCGGGCAGCACCGGACCAGGCCGAAAGTGCCGGCGGCTTGATGGTGGCAACCTTCCAGGTGGCGATCGCGCTGGGCGCCGTCTTCGGCGGCTTGCTGGTCGACCATACCGGCGTGGCCAGCGCCTTCGCTTATTGCGGCATTGCAACGCTGCTGGCGGCGATCGTCGTGTTCCTGCGCGGCCCGAAGCGGGCCGAATGATCTCCCATCCCTGACCTGCCCAGCGGCCCGAGAGCCATTATGGTTCTCGGGCCGCTGCCGTTGTGATGGCGGCAACGAAGCGGTTGAGACTGTCCTCGATATAGGTGGCGACTTCAGTCGTCGGGTCGAAGCTCCACCACAGGAGGGCGCCTTGCCAGTGCGACGCCATCAGCAGGCCGATGTCCGGGGGCGGTGTGGGCGTTGCCGCGAAACAAGCCGCCAGTGCCTTGCAAAGGGCTGTCTTCCAGGCCGCGCCGCGCGTCCTGAGCACGGGGTCACGCAGATCCTCGCGCAAGACGAGCAGGCCTTCGGCATAGGCTTCGATGCCGCCATAACCTTGCGACAGAGCCACCAGCAATTCAATGGCGCCGGCCGGGGTCTTGGGCACGCTGGCGGCCAGCGTCCTGGTCCTGTCGTCGAGACCGTCCCAGGCATGCAGCAAAGTGCGCTGATTCAACCGCGCCTTGTTTCCAAAGCGCTGCACCAATGTTGCACCGGAGAGGCCACAGGCCTTTGCCAGACGCTCGAAGGTAAGCGCCTCCGGGCCATGCTCGTGGATCAGCCGCAATGCGCTCTCCAGCACCTGCTCGTCGGATTGGGTCTTGGGGCGGGTCATCTTGACATTCCAATATAACCGAATGATCATTTATATATGATGGACGTGGCGCAAGCCATCCCCATTTGATCGATGGTGCTGTTTTTGGGAGCGTTCAATGACGTTGCAAGGAAAAGTTGCCCTGGTTGCCGGTGGCACACGAGGTGCCGGGCGCGGCATAGCGGTCGAGCTCGGCGCTGCCGGCGCCACTGTCTATGTCACTGGGCGAAGCACGCGCGCGCGGCAATCCGAGTATGCCCGGCCCGAAACAATCGAGGAGACGGCGGAAATGGTTACGGCGAGCGGCGGCAGGGGCATCGCCGTGCAGGTGGATCATCTCGTGGCCGACGATGTGCGCAGTCTGGTCGAGCGCATCCGCACCGAACAGGGCCGTCTCGATATCCTAGTCAACGACATCTGGGGCGGTGAAAAGCTGTTCGAATGGGACAAGCCAGTCTGGGACCACAATCTGGAGAACGGTTTGCGCATGCTGCGTCTGGCCATAGACACGCATCTGATCACCGCCCACCATGCGCTGCCTCTCATGATCGAGCAGCCAGGCGGGCTGCTGGTCGAAGTCACGGACGGCACCGCCGAATACAATGCCGATCACTACCGCCTGTCGCCTTTCTACGATCTCGCCAAGGTCGCCGTGAACCGCATGGCTTGGGCCCATGCCAAGGACCTTGCGAAACACGGAGCCACCTCAGTCTCGCTGACGCCCGGCTGGTTACGGTCGGAGATGATGCTGGAAGCCTTCGGGGTGCGCGAGGAGAACTGGCGTGATGCGACCGCCACGGTGCCGCATTTCGTCATTTCGGAGACGCCGCGCTTCGTTGGGCGCGCCGTTGCCGCGTTGGCTGCGGATCCCAATCGCTCACGCTGGAACGGGCAGTCGCTGTCCAGCGGCGGGCTGGCGCAGGTCTACGGCTTTACCGATCTCGACGGTTCGCGGCCCGACGCCTGGCGCTACGTGCCGGAGGTCCAGGACGCCGGCAAGCCAGCCGACGCAACGGGCTACCGGTGATGCGGCATGGGAGCGCTCAGGCCGAACGCCCGTCGAAATCGAAGACCGGCAAGGTGGACGGGTCGATATCGGCGACGCAGTTGAGGTTGATGTAGGCGGTGCGTTCACCGCTTTCGCGGATATCCTCGGCGAAAGGGTGGATGCCGCAGGTGCGGCAGAAGCGGTGCGCCATGGTGTGGTTGCCGAATGTGTAAGTGCCCAGATCATCGCCCCAGGCCAGGACGGTCAGGCTCTCATGCGGGATGGCGCACAGCAAGGCGCCCTTGCGTGAGCAGATCGAACAATTGCACCTGATGGCACCGGTCAGTTCCGCCTTGAATTCGAGGCCGACCTTGCCGCAGTGACAGCTGCCTTTGTACAGCATCAGTATCTTCCTATCGCTGGCAGGTGCAAAGGCACGCTAGCCGGGCTATGCCTTTCGCAGGCCCAACCGGCTGCGTTAAGTCCTTGTTTTTTCGCAATTCCGAAGGGCAAAAGCGCCATGCGCTTTGCCCGGGGAAAACCGCACGCACTTTTCCTGAAATTGCTTTAAAGACGTTGCATTCTGACGGAGTCCGACATCGACATGCAATCCATCCGCGACCGTCTCGAAATCATCCTGTCACGTCTTGCCAATCGTGCTGCCGACGAGATGGTTTTCACCAGGCTCTATGTCGAACCCGCGCGGGCCGCGGCGGACGCCAGCGACGCCCGTAAGCGCGCCGGTGTGACGCTCGGACCGCTCGACGGCACCGTCGTCTCGATCAAGGATCTGTTCGATGTCGCCGGCGAGCCAACCAGGGCCGGCTCGCTGATGCTCGGAACCGGCGCGCCCGCTTCGGGTGACGCCGCCATTGTCCTTCGTCTGCGGCAGGCCGGTGCGGTCATCATCGGCAAGACCAACATGACCGAATTCGCCTTCACCGCGATCGGCGACAACATGCACTACGGCACGCCAGGCAATGCCGTTGACGCCACACGCATCCCCGGCGGCTCGTCGTCCGGTGCCGGCGTTTCCGTCGGCGAGGGAACGAGCGACATCTCGATCGGATCCGACACCGGCGGGTCGATCCGCATTCCCGCCGCGCTCAATGGCGTCGTCGGCTTCAAGCCGACGGCGCGGCGCGTGCCGCTGGCCGGCGCCTTTCCGCTGTCTGGCACCTTGGATTCGATCGGGCCGCTTGCCCGAACCGTCGTGCAATGCGCCGCCGCCGACGCCGTGATGGCCGGCGAGGCGCCGACCGAGCTGGTGGCCATGTCGCTCGCGGGACTTCGCGTTGGTGTGCCGCGGGGCGTTCTTTTCGGCGACACGGACGGTGAGGTCATGACGTCGTTCGAGCGTTGTCTCGGCAAGATCGAGCAGGCTGGCGCGCGCATTGCGGATCTGTCGATCGACGACATGATCGCCGATCTGCGCGCGGCGACCAAACGTGGCTCGATCGCTGCCATGGAGGGGGCCGAGGTGCATGCCGACTGGCTGGCGACAGGCGCATCGGTGCCGGTCGACCCGCACGTCAGCGGGCCTTTGTCGCGAGCGGCAATGCTGCCGGTGCCGGTCTACATCAGGGCCTTGCGCCGCCGCCGCGCGCTTGTCGCCGCCATGGATGAGCGGCTGGCGTCGGTCGATGTGCTGGTGCTGCCGACCACGCCGGTGACGGCGCCGACCATCGTCTCCATGGCTGAGAATGCCGAGTTGCGCGACCACGTCGAAGGCCTGCTGTTGCGCAACACACAGGTCGCCAACCAGTTCGACCTCTGCGCGATCTCGCTGCCGATGCCTGATATGGCGCTGCCGGCCGGACTGATGCTGGTCGCGCGCAATGGCCACGACCGGCATCTGCTGCGGATTGCCGCCGAAGTGGAGCGCCTGTTCTGACGGGGCGGTGTGCCTCAGATAGGCAATCAGTGCGCCGCGCAGCGCTTGCGTTCGCCTGTCTTGGAAGCGCGTTCGACATTGGTAACGACCAGCATCGGCGGGTCGTTTGGCTCACCGCGATGCTGGATGGATCCTCGGATGACGAGCTTTCCCGCATGGAGCTTGTCGGAGAAGCCAGGTTCGGATCTGTTCAGCGGCGACAATTCGGTGGTGTTCAGCGCCACGCCCTTGATGATCTTGCCAGTGACCAAGTCGAGTGCATTGCCCGACGGGCAGGGGTCCCTGATGCAGACGATCCCATTGCTGCAGTAGACATAATCGCTGCTTTGTGCCGCAGCGAGCACGGGCAAGCCCGCAGTCAAACATGCGGCAAGACCAAGAAATGCAAGGCGAAGACCGGACATGGCCGCACCGTCGCGAAGAATTGGGGCGAAACCGCGATGCTCTAGATGTCGACCGGAAACCGTCTCCGGTAATGATCGACAACTTCGGGATTGCGCAGATTGACCGGCAGCTTGCCGGCCAGCACGAGCAAGGCTTCGCTCGCCGCGCCGACGCCCATGCGCATCATCGATTCCTCGGTAATCCCTGCCATATGCGGGGTGATGATGACGTTGTCGAAGCCGAAATAGGGATGATTGGACGGCAGCGGCTGCGTCGAGAACACGTCGAGCGCGGCGCCGCCGATGCGGCGCTCCCGCAAGGCCTCGATCAGGGCGTCGTCATCGACGACCGGCCCACGCGAAACGTTGATGAGCAGCGCGTTGGGTTTCATGCGCGCGATACGCTCGCGGCTGATCAGGCCACGCGTCTCCGGCGTCAGCGGACAGCAGAGCACGATGATGTCGCTCTGCTCGACCAGCGCGTCGATCGACAGGAAGCCGACCTTGTCCGGCGCCGGCTGCATGCTGCGCGTCGTTGCCACCACTTTCAGGTCGAAACCATGCGCCGCGATATGACCGACGGCCTGGCCGACGGCGCCGAGGCCGACGATCCCGATGGTCTTGCCGGCAAGCTCGACATTGGTGTTGGCATGCTCGCGTCCGGCGAGCCAGCCTTTTGCGCGCAGGTCGCGGTCGACCCTGCGGAATTGCCGCAGCAGCGCCAGCGCGGTGAACATGACGTGCTCCGCGACCGAGCGCGCGTTGACCGCCGGCACGTTGGCCACCAGCACGCCGGCGGCGGCCGCCGCTTCCATTGGTATCATGTCGAGCCCGGCGCCATGGCGGATCGCCGCCCGCAGCTTCCAGGCACCCTCGAACAGGGCTGGTGGCAGCGGCGCGCGCACGATGACGATGTCGGAATCCTTCGCCTCCCGGGTCAAGGTGGCGGCATCGAGGGCCGAAGCGATGACGAGTTGACCGGCGCCGGCGAGCTTGGCCGAGGCGCGCGGGTGCAGCGGATGGGTCGACAGGATCTTTGGCACGGACTGGACCACGGTCAGGCCTTTTCGAGCGCCGGGCTCGCGGCAACCGCGTTGCCGCCCTCGATCAGTCCCTTCCAATAGCTCTCCGCGCCTTGAAGGTGGGCACTCATCAGCGCCTGGGCGAGATTGCCGTCGCGGCGCAGCAAAGCCTCGTAGATCTGCACATGCTCGGCATGCGAGCGCACGCTGCGTTCGGGATCGTTGAAGTAGATCGGCAGGCGCTGTTCGCCCATCAGATAGTAGACGCTGCAGATGTTGTGGAAGACGCTGTTCTTGGTGGCGCGAACGATCTCGAGGTGGAACTCGCGGTCTTCCTTGGCGAGGCCTTCGCCGGCGGCGATGCGCTCCTCGGAAGCCTTGAGGATCTCGCGCAGCCGTTCGAAATTCTCCTCGGTGGCGCGCGAACAGGAAAGCTCGGCGGCCTTGATCTCATGGATCTTGCGCAACTCGACCGTCTCGTAGATCTGCAACGGATCGAGCGGCAGCCCGGCGCGCGCGAACAGGGCCAACGCCTCGACGCTCGCCTGCTTGGTGTCGATGTAGATGCCGGACTTCGCCCGACGCTCGACGATGCGCATGGCTTCCAGAATGGCCAGCGCCTCGCGGATCTGGCCGCGGCTGACGCCGAAATGCTCGGCCAGTTCACGCTCCGACGGCGTGCGGCCGGTCTCGCTGTCCGAGTGGGAGAACAGATAGGCGGCGAGTTCCGCGAGGAGGTTCTTTTCTTTCATCGTCAACTGCGTTGCGCGTGCGCCTCCAGGAATCGCTCCGAAATGGTGAACCCCAATCCGGGCTTTTCCGGGATCGCTATCATACCGTCCGTTGCTTCGACAGTCTCTTCGATCAGATCATGGATCATCGGGTTGGCGCCTAGCGAATATTCGACGATGAAACTCGACGGCGAGGCGGCGCAGACATGCAAGCCGGCGAAGAAGCACGGCGCGCCGGCCCACAGATGTGGCGCAAAGCGCAGGTTGAAGGCGCTGGCGATGGTGCCGATCTTCATCGCCTCGCTGATGCCGCCGCAGAAGGCGGGATCGGGCTGGAAGATATCGGCTGATTTGAGCACGGCAAGATCGCGGAAGGCATAACGCGTCGCCTCGCTCTCGCCGGTGGCGATCGGAACAGCGCCGGAGGCCCGCACTTCCGCCATGCCCGGTTTGTCGTCGGCAATGATCGGCTCCTCGAACCAGGCGAGATCGAGGTCGTTGACAAGGTGAATGAAGCGCTTGGCTTCCGCCACCGTATAGGTGCCGTGGGCGTCGACCATCAGTTCGACATCGGGGCCGAGCGCCTGGCGTGCGGCGCGCACACGCGCGGCGGAGACGTGTGCTGCCCCATCCATGGCGCCGACCCGCATCTTCAGCGCCTTGAAGCCGCCCCGGGCGATGTAGGATTTCAATTGCTCGCCGATGGCATCCGCGGACGCCCAGCCGCCCGAGGCATAGGCCTGCATGCGGTCGACCTTGCGGCCGCCGAGCAGCCGCCAGACCGGCACGCCGAGCGACTTGCCCAGGATGTCCCAGAGCGCGATGTCAATCGCGCTGATGGCGGCGATGCTCATGCCGCGCCGGGCCAGCTGCGGCATGGCGTGGCCGGTGCGCGCGGCACTGTCGTGGCGCACGCCATTGTAGAGCATCTCCCAGATGATTCCGATATCGGCCGGATCGCGGCCGATCAGCTGCGGACCGACCTCATGGTTCAGCATGTGGACGAGGGCGCCGTAGCTGCCGGCGCTGCCGGCGGCGTTCTTGCCTTCGCCCCAGCCGACCAGCCCGTCATCGGTTTCGATGCGCAGGATGGCGGCGTCGAAGGTCGTCACCTGGCCGAAATCGCTGCGGTGCTGCCGAGCGGCTTCGATCGGGATGCGGACCCACCAGGCTTGGACGGTCTTGATGCGCATGTCTTTCCCCAGCCCTGCCGCCGGTCAGGGCGGGAGGGCAAATTTCCCAAAAGCTATCGACTACTTGATCAGCGGCAGCAGCGTTTCGGCGGTGATGCGCATCTGGTCGGTGTAGAATTTCTCGGTGAGCACGCTGGAGCCGTGATCCTGGATGAACTTCAGCTGCTCCGGCGAGATATCGACCGGGTGGCGCTCGACCATTTCGGGATAGGGCGCCGCCGGCGTGCGGTCGACCGGGGCGACGAACTCGTTGGTCAGCGCGCCGTCGTAGCCCACTTCCTTCAAGGTGGCGACGATCTTCGGCCAGTCGATTTGGCCAAGGCCGGCGGCGAAGCGGTTGTTGTCGGCGACATGGAAGTCGAACAGGCGCTTTCCGACCTTACGGATGGCGTCGTAGACGTTAAATTCCTCCATGTGGATGTGGTAGGCGTCGAGGCAGACGCCGCATTCGGGGCTCACGGCATCGGCCAGCGCCAGCGCCTGGGCGCCACGATTGAACAGGTAGGTCTCGAAGCGGTTGAGCGGCTCGACCGCGATCTTGACGCCGACCTTCTTGGCATGGGTGAAGCACTCGCGGGTCGCGTCGACCACCCACTTCCATTCCTCTTCCTCGGTGCCGTCCGGCACTACCTTGCCGACCGTTGCCGGAACCAGCGTGATGATCTCGCCGTCGAGTTCGCTGACCATGGTCAGGACGTCCTTGACGTACTGCACCGAGCGCTCGCGCTGGCCCTGGTTCTTGGCGGCAAGGTTGCGTTCGCCCAGCATCAAGGTCACCGCGCCCCAGCAGCGGATGCCATGCTCCTTCAGCAGCGCCCGCGTCTCCTTGGTCTTGTACTGTTCGGGCTCACCGGAAATCTCGATCGACTCATAGCCGAACTTCTTGATGCGCTTTAGGGTCGTCTCCAAGGGTTCCGCGCGCATCCAGTTGTGCGTCGAAAGATGCATGGTCTGTCCTTCCCAATTCGTCCGTATGGTTTGCCTGCGACATGCATCGCCGAAAGGCGACGCAAGGGTTCCTCCCCAAGGCACCCCCAGCCTTTTCCTGCAAACTGGTTCGACCAATTGGGCCTGAAGTGAGGTCTACAGCAAATTTCCTGGAACGGCAAGAAGCGCGGAAGCGCAACTTCGTGTGCGAATTATTCCATTGATTGTATTGTGATATATGGCGATATTTCGAGCTTGCCGACGGCTTTGATGATACGTTGCGAGGCTTGACCAAATTCCGCTATTTGGTAATACCAGAATGGCAGTGCCTGCAAAGCGCCTGGTGCGAAAGACCAAAATGGCTGGCCCTGCTTCCAATCGGCGCTATGCTTGGTCGCGACAAAATGAGGGAGGATGCCGATGCCAACGACAATGAAGGGCCCTGGGCTGTTTCTGGCGCAGTTCGCGGGTGATGCGGCGCCATTCAATTCGCTGGCCTCGATCACCAAATGGGCCGCCGGTCTCGGCTATAAGGGCGTGCAGATCCCGACCTGGGACGGGCGCCTGTTCGACCTCAAGAAGGCAGCTTCTTCCAAGACCTATTGCGACGAGGTCAAGGGCATCTGTGCCGATGCCGGCGTCGAGATCACCGAACTGTCGACGCATCTGCAGGGGCAGTTGGTGGCGGTCCATCCGGCCTATGATACGCAGTTCGACGGCTTCGCGCCGGCCTCGGTCCACAACAATCCCAAGGCGCGGCAGAAATGGGCGGTCGAGCAGATGAAGTTCGGCGCCAAGGCATCGCGCAATCTCGGGCTGAATGCCTCGGTGTCGTTCACCGGCTCGCTGGCTTTCCCTTACCTCTATCCCTTCCCGCAGCGGCCGGCCGGACTGATCGAGGAGGCCTTTGGCGAACTCGGCAAACGCTGGAAGCCGATCCTCGATGTGTATGAGGACAATGGCGTCGATGTCGGCTACGAAATTCATCCTTCCGAGGACGTGTTCGACGGCGCCACCTTCGAGATGTTCCTCGATGCGGTCGGCGGCCACAAGCGCTGCAACATCAACTACGACCCGTCGCACTTCCTCTTGCAGCAGCTCGACTATCTCGAATTCATCGACATCTACCACGAGCGCATCAAGGCGTTCCACGTAAAGGATGCCGAGTTCAACCCGACCGGCCGGCAAGGCGTCTATTCCGGCTATCAGAGCTGGACCAACCGCGCCGGCCGCTTCCGCTCGCTTGGTGACGGGCAGGTGGATTTCGGCGGCATCTTCTCCAAGCTGACGCAGTACAATTATGATTCCTGGGCGGTGCTGGAGTGGGAGTGCTGCCTGAAGCATCCGGAAGACGGCGCGGCCGAAGGCGCGCCCTTCATCCAGCACCACATCATCCGCGTGACGGAAAAGGCATTCGACGACTTTGCCGGCGGCACCACCGACAAGAAGCTGCTGCGCTCGATGATGGGCATCTAGCGCGACTTTTCCCTCCCCCTCGAGGGGAGGGTGCTCCGAGTGGCTGGGTCGGTTCATCCCGAACTCCGCCCTTTACGACCCATCAGATCCGCTGCGCGGATCGACCCCTCCTCGAGGAGGGGTAATAGCACGAGGGAGAGAGACATGGTCGGCGCATCGAAGGCGGAAGCGGGAGGCGGCCCGATCCGCTACGGCATGGTGGGTGGCGGGCAGGGCGCCTTCATCGGCGCGGTGCATCGCATCGCGGCGCGCATGGACAATGATTTCGTGCTGGTCGCGGGCGCCCTGTCGTCCGATCCGGCGCGTGCCAAGGCGTCGGCGGTCGAACTCGGCCTCGATCCGGAGCGCAGCTACGCGTCCTATGCCGAGATGGCCAAGGCCGAGGCGAAACGCCCCGACGGCATCGAGGCGGTGGCGATCGTCACGCCCAACAACGTGCACGTGCCTGCAGCCAAGGCCTTTCTCGAGGCCGGCATCCACGTCATCTGCGACAAGCCGCTGGCAACGACACTGGCCGAAGCGAAGAAGCTGGCGGCGATCGTCGAGAAGACCGGCAAGGTGTTCGTGCTCACCCACAATTACACCGCCTATCCGATGGTGCGGCAGGCGCGCGAAATGGTGGCCAAGGGCGTGCTCGGCGACATCCGCATCGTGCAATCGGAGTACCCGCAGGACTGGCTGACCGAGGACCTTGCCGCGACAGGCCAGAAGCAGGCGTCATGGCGAGGCGATCCCAAGCAGGCGGGCGCCGGCGGCGCGCTGGGCGACATCGGCACGCATGCCTACAATCTCGCCCGCTTCGTTTCCGGACTGGAGCTGGATTCGCTGTCGGCCGATCTCGACGCCTTCGTGCCGGGTCGGCAGCTCGACGACAATGTCAACGTCATGCTGCGCTTCAAGGCGCCGGGCAAGGCGCATCCGGCCAAGGGCATGATCTGGGCCAGCCAGGTGGCGCCCGGACACGAAAACGGGCTGAAGCTGCGCATCTATGGTTCGAAGGGCGGGCTGGAATGGGTGCAGGCCGACCCGAACTATCTCTGGTACACGCCGTTCGGCCAGCCCAAGCAATTGATCACCCGCAATGGCGCCGGCGCGCTGCCGGTGGCGGGCCGTGTCAGCCGGGTGCCGTCGGGCCATCCCGAGGGCTATCTCGAAGGCTTCGCCAACATCTATCAGGAGGCCGCGCGCGCCATCCGCGCGGCGCGCCGCAAGGGCGGCAAGCCGGCTAGGGATGTGGTCTTCCCGACCATCGAGGATGGCGTCGAAGGCATGGCCTTCATCGAGGCCTGCGTGAAGTCTTCCAAGAAGAATGGGGCGTGGACGAAGCTTTAGGCGCGCGCCCCTCACGCTGATTGCCAGCCGAATTGCAAAGGGTAATTCGGGGCAATCCGACCTCTCCCCACGGGAGAGGAGGTGACCGGCGCCAGTGCCAAGTCTTTTCTCCCTTCGGGAGAGGGTGGCCGCGAAACGGCCGGATGAGGGGACTGCCTGGCGCAGAGCTGGAGGCAACAGCCGGCGCGCCATCAAAAAGGGGAGGCGTCGATGAAAATCGGCATGTGCATGTTTTTGTGGACCACGGCCGTATCGAAGAAGCACGAGCCGCTGCTGCGCGACATCAAGGCAACCGGCTTCGACGGCGTTGAGATACCCATCTTCGTCGGTGCGCCGGACGACTACAAGAAGCTCGGCGACCTGCTCGATCGCATCGGTCTGGAACGCACGGCCGTCTCCGCCATGGGCGATCCCTCGATGAACCTGATCTCAGCCGACGCCGCGACGCGCAGGGCCGGCGTCGATTACATGAAATGGGCCATCGATTGCTCCGATGCGCTTGGCGCAAGGACGCTGAGCGGGCCGCTGCATTCGACACTCGGCGCCTTTTCGGGTTCCGGGCCGACGGCGGCGGAGAAGAAGCGCTCGGTTTCCTCGCAGCGCACCATCGGCGACCATGCCGGCAAGAAGAATGTCGCCATCGGGCTCGAGGCGCTGAACCGCTTCGAATGTTATCTCCTCAACACGATGGCCGATCTCTCGGAACACATCGACGCCATCGACCGGCCGCACATCAAGGCGATGTACGACACTTTCCACGCCAATATCGAGGAGGCCGATCCGATCGGCGCCTATACGAAGCACCGCAGGAATGTCGTGCACATCCACATATCGGAAAACGATCGCGGCGTGCCGGGGCGCGGCAATATTCCGTGGAAAGAGACGTTCGCGGCGATCCGCAAGAGCGGCTATGACGACTGGCTGACGATCGAGTCGTTCGGCCGCTCGCTAAAGGATTTGGCGGCCGCGACCAAGGTGTGGCGCGATTTCTCGGAAACGCCGGAAGCGGTTTATCGCGAGGGCTACAAGCATATCAGGAACGGGTGGAAGAAGGCCGCTTAGGGTCGATATTCGGGTGAGGCCGGCCTGCAGATGCGGGGTTCCTGCGCTTCCGGTGCTCACGTACCCAAAAGTACGCTCCGCTCCGGTTCTCGTAACCCAGCCTTTTCGACGCGGCCTGACCCGAATCTCAACATGCCTGAGATGCCGAGATCGCTACCCCTGCTCGGCCTGGATCCGGTTGTAGTCGTGGATGGTGCGGCTCAGCCGCCGGCGCAGGAAGTTCGAGATGTTGTCGAAGATGAAGACGACCAGCAGGATCAAAAGCACCATGTAGAAGACATTGGCCCAGTTGGAGTTGGTGCGCATGGCTTCCCAGAGTTTCAGGCCGATGCCGCCGGCCCCGACCGCGCCGATGATGGTGGCGCCCCTGGTGTTGGATTCCCACTGGTAAAGCGTCTGGCTGATGAACACGGGGATGACTTCCGGCATGACGCCGTAGCGCTGCACCAGAAGGCCGTTGGCGCCGGTTGAAACCACGCCTTCGCGCGGCTTGTCGTCGATATTTTCCAGGGCCTCGGAATAGGTTTTGCCGAGCGTGCCGATCTCGGTGAAGAAGATCGCCGCACTGCCGGCCAGCGGGCCAGGGCCGAAGGCGCGGGTGAAGAACAAGGCCCAGATCAGCATGTCGACCGAGCGCATGAAGTCGAAGAAGCGCTTGAGGACCTGGCCGAGCACGCCGCTCGGCGTGATGTTGCGGGCGGCGAAGAAGGCAAGCGGAAAGGCGACGATGCCGCCGAGCAGCGTGCCCAGAAACGCCATGACGATGGTCTGCAGCAGCTTCGTCCAGACGTCGCCATGCTGCCACTGGGCATTGTTCCAGATGTTGTCGGCGGCGAGCGCAAGGTTCGAGGTGCCGGGCTTGAGTTCGGGGCCGGACATGAGGAGCGAGATCACCTCGCCGGCCGGCTTGCCGAAGAAGGGTGAGCGGGTGTCGAAAACGAAGTTCGCCCAGCCGAGGAAGCGCTTGCGCACCTTGACGCGGTCGACGGTGACGCGGACCTCGCCGACGAAGCCCATCTTAGCGACCACTTCGTCGTCATGCGCCGTCACCCATTCGGGCACCGGACCCTGGACGACCGGCTTACCGCTGGTCAACAGGACGGGAACCGTCTGGCCGTTGGCCGTGATCGTCGCCCGAGTCTTGTCGAAAGTGACGGATTTCGCCGGCCCGTCGATCAGGATCGTATAGGTGCCGTCCGGATTTTTCATCACCCAGTCGGGGTTGGGATTCTCGCCGAGTGCCGAGAAGCGCGGATATTTCGGCGTGATCTCAGGCTGGTCGAGGCGGAATTCCGGCTGCAGGTCGTAGCTGATCCACTGCGTCAGGAAGAGCGGCAGGCGCTCCCAATGCGACTCCCGCAGCACCTGCGGCAGGTTGAAGAACCAGAGGACATAGACGAGGTAAAGCAGGATGCCGGCGAACAGGAACAGCGGCGAGAAGCGCTTGTACAGCGGGCGCCGGAACACTTGAGGGTAGCGCTCCTCGATCGACAGGATCTCGTCTGCGGTCATGGAAGCCATGATTTCTCTTTCCATTTGACCATGATCTCTTGGACAAAACGGTTCCCGTTTGTCCGGGAAAGCCGGATGCCACTTTTCGGGATCATGGTCTAAGCGCCCATCATGAAGGCCTGTTCGCCAACCAGCTTGCGGCGCAGCCAGGCGGAAAACTGGTCGATGATGAAGATGGTGGTGAACAGGAGAAGCACCAGCGCCAGCGTCTTGGCGCCGAAGCCGCGTGAGATGGAAAGCTTCAATTCCTCGCCGATGCCGCCGCCACCGACGGCGCCGATGATGGTGGAGGCGCGGACGTTGATCTCGACGCGCAGCAATGTGTAGGACATGAAATTGGGCAGGACCTGCGGCAGGTCGGCGAAGCGCACCCGCTCGAACCAGTTGGCGCCCACTGCGCGCAGGCCTTCCTCGGCCCGCATGTCGATGTTTTCGTTGATCTCGTAGAACAGCTTGCCGAGCGCGCCGATCGAATGCAGGCCGATGGCGATGATGGCCGCGATCGGGCCGATGGAGACGATTGCCGCGAACAGGCCGGCGATGACGATCTCCGGAAAGGCGCGCAGCAGTTCCATGACGCGCTTGACGACCAGCCGCAGCAGCGGGTGCGGCGTCAGGTTGCGCGCCGCGATGAAGGAGAATGGCACGGCGAGGACGAAGCCGATGACGGTCGAGACGAGCGCCACGTTGACCGTGGTCAACATAAGCTCGAAATATTCGGGGACGTAGAAACCGCCCCAGACATAGACGCGGCCAAGCGGAAAGTTGAATTCCTGTGAGCCGTTGTCGTGCGGCGAGGCAATATCGAAGAGCGCCCGCCAGACGTCGTTCCAGTCCTTGGGGACGAGCCAGCTCAGGAAATCCAGAATATGCGGCAGCCGGTCGAAGAAATGGCCGGCATTGGCTTCGTCGGCGAACCACATGCTTGCCAGCATCGCGGCGAGAAGCAGGCCGACGCCGAGCACGGTATAAAACCGGCGCAGCGACGTCTGGCGTCGCCAGGCATCGGCCATCTGATGGGCGGCGCCAGACGGCGTTGTCAAAGAGGGGGCTGTCACGGAGAGGGTCATGGTCGGAGATGCAAAAAGGGCGGTACCTGAGGTACCGCCCCCTGCAATTTCGCCGTTAGCCGCCGATGGCTGCCTTACGGGCTTCGACGATGACGTTGTAGAAGTCCGGCTTCACCGGCACATAGCCGGTGAAATCGCCGCCTTCGACGCCTTCGAAGCAAGCCTTGTCCTTGGTCGGGAGTTCGGTGAAGAAGGCGGCGAGCTTGGCGGTCATGTCCTCACCGATCGCCGTGCGCACGACCAGCGGGCCATTCGGAATCAGGCCCGAGCGCCAGACTTCGACGAAGTCGTTCGGGTCGACGGCGCCCTTGGCGACGACCTTGTGGAAGGTGCCCGAGGTGAAGCCGTTCTTGAAATCGCCGATGCCGGAGGAATCGTCCACCGCCACGTCAACCTTGCCGTCGCGTACGGCCAGGATGTTGTTCTCGTGGCCGCCGTTGAACTGGGTCGAGGCGAAGAAGGTTTCGTTCGACGCGCCGGTGTCCTTCGGGATCTGGGTCAGCGGGATCAGGTAGCCGGAGGTGGAGTCCGGATCGGCATAGCCGAGCTTCTTGCCCTTCGCGGACTTGATGTCGGTGATGCCCGAGGTCTTCAGCGCCAGGCCGATCGAGTAATAGCCGGTGGAGCCGTCGGTCTGCTTGGTGGTGAGGATCGGGGTGACCGCCTTGGGGTCCTTGAGATAGACGCTGGCATAGCCGGAGGCGCCGAGTTCGGCGAAGTCGAGGGTGCCGCCGAGCAGGCCCTGGATGACGCCGTCATAGTCGGCGGCCGGGAACAGCGAGACCTTCTCGAAGCCGAATTCGGCCTTCAGGTGATCGGCCAGGCACTGGTAGTTGCGCAGGCGGTCGGTTTCGTTCTCGCCGCCGAGGATACCGACACGGAATTCCTTCATGTCGGCCGCGTGGGCCATGTTGGTCGCCATCGCGAGCACCGAAACGGCGCTCAAAACCATCTTCCTGAACATTGATGTCTCTCCTGTAAGTTCCGGCCCCGCGCCGGCAGCGTTCTTGATCTTGACAAGTGCCCTTGACGCGGGCGGACGATCCAGCCGCTCTTTCTTGAACTCAGTAACCTGGGAAAGCAGGTTCGAGCGGTCCGGCGGATGCTGCGATCTTTTGCTTGAAGGCAACGCTGGTGGAGGTGATGGCCTCCGATATCTCTGCGCCGTTGCTGTCGGCGCCATAGACGAGGCGCACGGCCTCGCGGTTCAGTTCCTCGGGTGGACCGTCGAAGACGACCTTGCCGGCGGCCATGCCGATTATGCGGTTGCAATAGGCGCGCGCGGTATCGAGCGTATGCAGATTGGTGACGACGGTGATGCCTTCGCGCAGATTGATGTCCTGCAGGGAATCCATCACCACCTTGGCGTTGAGCGGGTCGAGCGAGGCGATCGGCTCGTCGGCGAGGATAACCTTGGGCTGCTGCATCATGGCGCGGGCGATAGCGACGCGCTGCTGCTGTCCGCCGGACAGCGTGCCGGCGGGCTGCAAGGCGGTACGGGCGATGTCGAGCCGCTCCAGGGCCGCGACCGCCTCGGCGCATTCGGCGCGCGAGAACATGCCGAGAAGGTTGGACAGGGTCGAACGATGGTTCAACTTGCCGAGCAGCACGTTGGTCAGCACGTCGAGGCGCGGCACCAGGTTGAACTGCTGGAAGATCATGGCGCAATCGCGCTGCCAGCGCCGCAGCGGTGAGCCGCGCAACTGGGAGACCTCGGCGCCGTCAAAACAAATCGACCCCTGGCTGGGGTCGACGAGACGGTTGATCATGCGAAGAAGGGTCGATTTGCCAGCGCCCGAACGGCCGATGACGCCGACCATCTGACCCTGCGGGATCGAGATGGTGACGTCGCTGACGGCGGTGTTCTTGCCAAATCGTCGGCTGACACCGCGGATTTCGAGCGTGGCAGGGCTTGCTGACATGGGCTGGTTCCAGTCCGGTCCATATTGATCGTCAGGCATTCGCCTAACGCAGCCACATGAACCTGCCGTGTCGCCAGCATGTCAGTTTTGTTACACTCCACAGGCTTGGCGAACGGCGACTTGCGGGCAATCAGCCGAGCACCAGCAATTCCTCGAAATGCTTCATGTCGCGGAAGGCGCAGAGGGCGGGCGCCTTGATCTCGATTATCGGAGCCTGCCTTGCGAAAAGCGCCAGGCAATCGTCGAACAGTGCCTGCCAGGCCGCGGCCCTGTCGTCGGCGAGACGCTGGATCTGGTAGGCGAAGGTGATGTGGAAGACGTATGTGTCGTGATCGGGATGCCGGTAGCCGAACGGCACCGCCAGCGCATCGCGCCATTGACGCATGATGCGCACATCCTCGTCCGTCGCGCCGGCAACGGTGAGGCCGGTCGGCACGACCTCGATCACCTTGATGTTGAAGGGGCCGAAGCCCTTGAAGCCCTTCAGGCGCTCCAGATAGAGGCGAGTCATCGCATCGATGCTGGTGTCTAGCGGCACGTCGTGCGGCCAGAAGGGCAGGCGGCGGCGATATTCGATGATGCCCTGGAACAGCGTCATGTGCAGGCTGGAGACGGGCGTGAAGGCGAGCCGGTGGGCGTCAGGCATCGCCAGCATCTTCTCACGCACGCCAAGCACCACGGCCTCGGATGGCGAACCTCCGACCAGATGGCTGACGACGGTGTTGCCTGGCTCGGTCAGGAAATTGCCCGATGTGTCGTACCGGGTACCGAGATGCGTCGGTGGGGTCGGATTGGAGCCGGCAAAGAATCCGGCGAGCGAGGGTCTGAGGGTGTCGGGCATGGCTATCTCCTTGGGGAGATGGCGTCCTGTCCGAGTCCTGTGTCAAGGATGTGAACAGGCTCCCCGATGACGATGATGTGGGGATTCACCTACCCCTCGTATTTCTCCAGGAAGGCCTCGGCCGAAAGCTCGCGAAAATCATCAAGTGACGCGCGCAGCCTGGCATGGTCCCAGTCCCACCAGGCAAGCGCCTGGTAGCGTTCGGCGGTGCGGCGGTCGAAGCGCTCGCGGATCGGCCTTGCCGGCACGCCGGCGACGATGGTGTAGGGCGCGACATCCTTCGACACGACGGCGCCGGCGCCGACCGCGGCGCCATCGCCGACACTAACGCCGGGCAGGACGGTCGAACCGTGACCGAGCCAGGTGTCGTGGCCGATGCTGACGCGCTTGGCGCGGCGCTGGGCGAAGAACTCGCTCTCATGCTCGGCATCGTCCCAATAGTCCGAGGCGCGGTAGGTGAAATGGTGCAGCGTCGGCCGCCAGGTCGGGTGATTGGTGGCGTTGAGGCGCACGCTTGCGGCGATGTTGGCGAACTTGCCGATCGTCGCGCACCAGACGGCGCAATCCTGCATCATGTAGGAATAATCGCCGAGCTCGCTTTCCGAAACCCGGCTGCGGTCGGCGATCTCGGTCCAGCGGCCAAGCGTCGAGTTGTGCACCTCCGCCGTCGGGTGGACCAGCGGCGTCTCCGACAATTTCCTGGTCATGCGGCGAGTTTTCCCGGAGCAAAGGCGGTGACGTCGATGATGCGGTCGGCAACCGCCTCGCGCACATCGTGATCGTGGAAGATGCCGAGGAGGGCGACGCCAGCCGCCTTCTTGGCGGCGATGAGTTCGATCACCACGTCGCGGTTGGTGGCATCGAGCGAGGCGGTCGGCTCGTCGAGCAGCAGGATCGGGTGTTCGGTGATGAAGCCGCGCGCGATGTTGACGCGCTGTTGCTCACCGCCGGAGAAGGTCGCTGGCGGCAGCGCCCAGAGTTTTTCCGGCAGGTTGAGCTTTGCCAACAGTGCGCGCGCCTTGCCTCTGGCCGCCTCGCGCTCCTCGCCGCGTTCGACCAATGGCTCCGCGACGACATCAAGCGCCGAAACGCGCGGCACGGTGCGCAGGAACTGGCTGACATAGCCGATCGTTTGCCGGCGCACGGCAAGCACGGTGCGCGGGCTGGCATTGGCGAGATCGATCAGCCCGTCCTCGTGACTGACGATGATCTGACCTTCATCGGCGGCATAGTTGCCGTAGAGCATTTTCAGGATCGAGCTCTTGCCGGCACCGGACGGACCGCCGAGCACCGTGCATTCGCCAGCCTTGATCGAGAATGAGACACCAGCGACGACGGGCAGCTTGATGCCGTCGCGCAGGTGCATGGTGAAGCTCTTGGCGACGTCGGAAACAACGAGCGGGGTTGGCATGATCAGTGTCCTTTGTCTTGCCGCATGATCCGGTCCGAAAACCGGCTTCCACTTTTCGGGATCATGCGGCTACACCTGCAGAATCGAGGAAACGAGAAGCTGCGTGTAAGGCGCGCGCGGATCATCGAGCACGCGGTCGGTGAGTCCGCTTTCGACGACGCGGCCGTCCTTCATCACCATCATGCGCTGGGAGAGAAGACGTGCGACGGCAAGGTCGTGGGTGACGACGATGGCCGCGAGACCAAGATCGGTGACCAGTCCGCGCAGGAGATCAAGCAGTCGCGCCTGCACCGAGACATCGAGGCCGCCCGTCGGCTCATCCATGAACACCAGCCGTGGGCCGGTGACGAGGTTGCGGGCGATCTGCAGGCGCTGGCGCATGCCGCCGGAAAAGGCGCGCGGCTCGTCGTCGATGCGGTCTTCCTCGATCTCGACGCGTGACAGCCAGTCGACGGCCGTGGCGCGGATCTTGCCGTAGTGGCGGTCGCCGACCGCCATCAGCCGTTCGCCGACATTGGCGCCGGCCGACACCGTCATGCGCAGGCCATCGGCCGGGTTCTGGTGGACAAAGCCCCAGTCGGTGCGCATCAAGAAGCGGCGCTCGGCCTCGCTCATGCGGTAGAGCTCACGAAACTGGCCGTCGCGCATGCGGTAGCTGGCGGTGCCGGAGGAAGGTAAGAGCCGCGTCGACAAGCAGTTGAGCAGCGTCGTCTTGCCGGAACCGGATTCGCCGACGACAGCCAGGACCTCGCCCGGCCACAGGTCGAAGGTGACGTTGTCGCAGCCGACGCGCGAACCGTAGAATTTGGAGAGCGCCGAGACGCGCAGCAACGGTTCGTCGGTCATTGTGCCGGCTCCATTTTTTCCGAGGCATGATCGGCATCGGGGGCAAGGTGGCCGCGATGGCCGTCGGCTCGCCGCTTCTCGCAGTGGTCGGTGTCGGAGCAGACGAACATGTGGCCGCCGTGGTCGTCGAGGATGACCTCGTCGAGATACACGTTCTCGGCGGCGCACAGCGCGCAGGGCTGGTCGAAGGTCTGCACCTCGAAGGGGTGGTCCTCGAAGTCCAGGCTGACAACATCGGTGAAGGGCGGCACCGCGTAGATACGCTTTTCGCGACCGGCGCCGAACAGCTGCAGGGCAGGCGAGCGGTGCATCTTGGGATTGTCGAATTTCGGCGTCGGCGAGGGATCCATGACATAGCGGCCTTCGACCTTCACCGGATAGGCATAGGTGGTGGCGATGCGGCCATGCTTGGCGATGTCCTCGTAAAGCTTCACATGCATGAGGCCGTATTCCTCCAGCGCATGCATTTTTCGCGTTTCGGTCTCGCGCGGCTCGAGGAAGCGCAGCGGCTCGGGGATCGGCACCTGGTAGACCAGCACCTGGCCCGCGGTCAGCGGATGTTCGGGAATGCGGTGGCGGGTCTGGATGACGGTGGCGCTGGCGGTATCGGTGGTGACAGCGACATTGGCGACCTTCTTGAAGAAGGCACGGATCGACACCGCGTTGGTGGTATCGTCGGCGCCCTGGTCGATGACCTTCAGCACATCATCCGGACCTATGATCGAAGCGGTGACCTGGACGCCGCCGGTGCCCCAGCCATAGGGCATCGGCATCTCGCGCGAGGCGAACGGCACCTGATAGCCGGGGATGGCGATGCCCTTGAGGATCGCGCGGCGGATCATCCTTTTGGTCTGCTCGTCGAGATAGGCGAAGTTGTAGGTGGCTATGTCGGTCATGATGCTATCTCCAATCCCTTGGCATAGCGCGCCAGCCGGTCCGCAAGCGTGCCGGTGTGCAGTTCGAACATGTGGTTGTCGTCGTCGTAGAAATAGATCGAGCGGCCCTCGCCCTCGACGCGCGGACGCGGCGGGCGCATGTGGAGGCCTAGCTTGGCGACACGCTCGGCGTAACGGTCGAAATCGGCGTCATCGATCTTGAAGGCGATGTGGTTATAGCTGCGCTCCGGCAATGCCTCGCCTTCCATGATGGCGATCCAGATGTCGCCGATCAGGAAGAATTTTTCGCGCGACAGCGAGAACTGGTCGGCGTCGCTGGCATAGACCTCGCGCGCGTCGAAGACGCCCTCGAGGATGGCGCTCATCCGGTCGAGGTCGCGGACGATGAAAGTCATGTGGGACAGGCCTTCGATCATTCCGCGGCCTCCCGCTTTTCGTCCACCTTTGTGGGGTGCTCCCGAGCGTCGTACTCGGCGCGCATACGGCGCACGAGGTCGAGTTCGGCCTGGAAGTCGACATAGTGCGGCAGCTTCAGATGCTCGACGAAGCCGGTCGCCTGGACATTGTCGGAGTGCGAGATGACGAACTCCTCGTCCTGGGCGGCGGCGACAATGTCCTCGCCGAGTTCGGAGGCGCGCAGAGCCCGGTCGCAGAGCGCCATGGCCATCGCCTTGCGCTCGCTCTGGCCGAAGACGAGGCCGTAGCCGCGGGTGAATTGCGGCGGCGCCTTGGCCGATCCCTTGAACTGATTGACCATCTGGCATTCAGTGACCCGCACCGTGCCGAGCGGGGCGGCGAAGGGCAGTTCGGGAGTGTCGAGTTCCAGTTCAACCTCGCCGATGCGGATTTCGCCGACAAAGGGATGGTTGCGGGCATAGCCGCGCTGGGTGGAATAGCCGAGCGCCAGCAGGAAACCCTCGTCGCCGCGCGACAGCGCCTGCAGGCGGATGTCGCGCGCCATCGGGAATTCCAGCGGCTCGCGGGTGATGTCGCCAGGCACGTGGTCCTGCGGCATCTCGCCATCCGGTTCGATCAGGCCTTCGCGGGCAAGGATCGCCGAGACGCGCGGCATGGCCTGCGCTTCCGTCTCGCGCTGCAACGGCTCGGCGACATCGGCGCCGGCGGCAAGCTCGGGATCGAGCAGCCGGTGGGTGTAGTCGAAGGTCGGGCCGAGAAGCTGGCCGCCGGGCAGGTCCTTGTAGGTTGCCGACACGCGCCGCTCGACCCGCATCGTGCCGGTGTCGATCGGCTTCGAATAGCCGAAGCGCGGCAGCGTGGTGCGATAGGCGCGCACCAGGAAGATCGCCTCGATCATGTCGCCGCGCGCCTGGACGATGGCGAGTGCGGCCAGTTCACGATCATAGAGCGAGCCTTCGCTCATCACCCGATCGACGCCGAGCGACAGTTGCTCGACGATCTGGTCGAGGCGCAGGGCGGGCACCGAACGGTCGCCGCGCCGGCGGTCGGCGAGAAGGCTGTGGGCATTGGCGATTGCGGCCTCGCCGCCCTTTACCGCGACATACATCTTCAAGCCTCCATCGTCTTGATACGCGTCGTGCGCGGAAGGCAGGCTATGCCTTGCGATGTGGCGAGGATGATGTCGACGCCGCGCGGAAAGCGCTTGTTGTTCTGCTTCCACTGCTCGATGAAATGACGCGGCATCTGTGCCGGCGCGATCACGGCGCTGGTTTCGATGCCGGGGCCTTCAAGCAAGAGCGGCGCACCTGAAGCGAGGTCGCTGACCTGGAGGATCAGTGTGGTCGATCTGTCGGGATAATCTTGCGTGCCTTGCGCAAAGCCGTCGAGCGCCATCATCTCGGCCGGTGTTGCGACAAACGCGAAATGCGCGTCGGCCGGCGTGTTGGCGAGCGGCGCGCCGGTGTGGAAACCAAGCCAGGAGCCGATCGCGGAGGAGGTGTGAAGGGCCGGGTCGAGCCAGAGCGGCGTGTCGTTGTCGCACAGCGCCAGTGCCACCGCGCCTGACGTTGCCGAGAGCGGCGCCGGCGGACGGGCCAGGACAGGCAAAGCCTGCACGCTGCCTGGCCGCGCCATCGCATCCATGATTGCGCGGAACACGGTCTGGGCGTTGAACACCGGATCGGCGAAGCCGCCCTCGATCGATTGTGCTGCGATATCCATCAGTCCTCTCCGCGAACCATGGTGAAGAAATCCACCTTCGTTGCCGCCGTCTCGGCGCGGCGTTTTTCGTTGGCAGCGGCAAGCGCCGACCTCAGAGGCGCAATCAGCCTGGTCTCGACTTCGGCGCGGCTGGCAGGGTCCTGCCACAGCGCGTCGGCTATTGCCGCCAGCCTTGCCTTCTGCTTGTCGCGACCAAGCGCGTAGCAATGGCCGACCTGACCGGACGGCAACCGGACGGTGGCGCGGGTGACGGTCGCCTCGCCGACATTGAAGGGCGCACCGCCGCCGCCGATACGGCCGCGCAGCGTCACCAGGCCGGTCTCGGGGCCACGCAGCAGTTCGGCCTGCGAGGGCAGGCCGGCCTCGTTCCAGAGCCGGACGATGTCGTCGCCGCTCGATTGCGCCAAAGTCGCCATGGCGGCCTTGCGCTCGGCCTGGTCGCGGGCTTCCTGTCCTCGCATCAGCAGCATTCCTCTTTGCCAAATTTGTCTATTGATATAGACAACTATACAAATTATACATATTACCTAACGCGAGTCCATGACGCGTGGATGACAGGCGATGAAGGGCGGGGCAAATTCATGACCGGACGACAGGAAGCCGACAGTATCGAACGGCGCAGCGGCGTCTCGCTGTGGCGCCAGATTGCCGACAGGATCCTGCAGGCGATCGCCGCCGGGGATTTCGCCGAGAATGCCGCGCTGCCGCCGGAGGTGGCGCTCGCCGAGCGCTATGGCGTCAACCGTCACACGGTGCGCAGCGCCATATCAACGCTCGTGCAGGAAGGGGTGCTGCGGGCCGAGCAAGGGCGCGGCACCTTCGTCTTGTCGCGCAAGCGGCTGTCCTATCCGATCGGCGCGCGCACGCGCTTTTCAACAGGCCTGCAGGGGCAGACATCGGAACGGCATATCGTGCTGCTCGCTTCATCGGTCGAGCCCGCAAGCCAGCGTGTCGCCGAGGGTCTTGGGTTGGCCAGGGGTGCCGAGGTGATCCGGCTCGAGACACGCGGTGAAGCCGATGGACGGGCGGTGTCGCGTGCTGCCGGCTGGTTCGATGGCAGACGTTTCGCCGGCATCGACAGGGTGATGGCCGAGACCGGGTCTGTCACCGCGTCGCTGGCTCGTTTCGGGATAGACGATTATCTCCGGCAATCGACCGTGCTGTCGGCGCGCCATGCCGATGCCGCCGATCTTGCCGACCTGGACCTGCAACCGGGCGCTATCGTGCTGGTCACGGTGGCCGTCAACGTCACCCCGGACGGCCAGCCGATCCAGTTTTCCGAATCGCGGTTTCCGGCCGAGAGGGTGGAGTTGAAGCTGTCGGCGCTGTGAGTCGACGGCGGCGGGCTACCCCACCTCGATCATAGCCTTGATCAGGCCGGATTTCTCGTGCGCCCAGCGGGCGAGATCGCGCGGGGTGCCGCCGAGTGTGGTGCGGTGTGTGACGAGCTTGGCCAATGGCACGGCACCATTGCGGATCGAGGCAGCGACATGGTCGAAGTCGGCGCGCAAGGCGTTGCGGCTGCCGATCAGCGTCATTTCACGCTTGTGAAATTCAGGGTCGGAAAAGACGATGTCGTCCTTGACGACGCTGACCAGCACCAGCGTCCCGCCATGGGCGACATGGGCGAAGGCCGACTGCACCGATTGGGTGTTGCCGGTGGCGTCGAAGACCACGTCGAAGCCTTCGCCTGATGTCGCTTCCCTGACCAGATCCGGCGCCGCGCCGCGCGAGCCATCAAGGGTCTTGAAGCCGAGTTCGGTTGCGGCGAAGGCGAGCCTCTCGCTGCTCATGTCAAGCAGGGTCACGTCAAGCCCGGCGATGCGGGCGAAGATGGCGGTGCCGAGCCCGATCGGGCCGGCGCCAATAACCAGCGTGCGGGCACCGGGATCGGCGCGGGCGCGCCGCACGGCGTGCGCGCCGATGGCCAGGAATTCGACGGCGGCGGCGTCGGCCAGCGACAGGCCATTGGCCGGATAGAGATTCTGCGCCGGGACGAGAATATCTTCGCACATGGCGCCGTCGCGGTGGACGCCTAGCACCTCGATCCTGACGCAGCAGTTCGGCTTGCCGTGCCGGCAGGCGATGCACTTGCCGCAGGACAGGTAGGGGTTGATGACGACCGGCTCGCCAACGGGAAGGTCGACACCCTCGCCGGTCTCGACGATGGTTCCCGACACCTCATGGCCCATGATGCGGGGGTACGCGAGGAAAGGGTGCTTGCCCTCGAAGATGTGGTAGTCGGTGCCGCAGATGCCGACATGGCTGACGGCGACCAGCGCCCAGCCGGCCGGTGGCGCGCCAGGCTCGGGACGGTCTTCCAGGACGAGTTCGCCGGGCGAGCGGCAGACGACGGCTTTCATGTTTTCAATCCAGTCTCCAATGAAATCGCCGGCCTGAAACGATTGACGCAATTCCGCACGGAAAACCGTTTCACACTTTCCTGGAATGCTTCAGACAGGCCGGCGATCGCTTTCGGTTTGTTGCTATTTACCGCCGCGGCGGCGCAGACCGTCGAAATAGACGATGACGATGATCAGCGCGCCGGTGATGATGCGCTGCCAGAAGGCGTTGACGTTGAGCAGGTTGGCGCCGTTGTTGATGGTGGCGAGAATGAACGCGCCGAGCAACGGGCCGTGCACCGAGCCGACAGCGCCGAACAGCGAGGTGCCGCCGATCACCGAGGACGCGATCGCCTGCAGCTCCCAGCCCTCCGCCTGGGTCGGGTTGCCGATGCCGATGCGCGAGGCCAGGAGCACGCCGACAAAGGCCGCGCAGAGGCCCGACAGCGTGTAGGCCATGTAGATGGTGCGCTGGACGTTGACGCCGGAAAGGCGCGAGGCCTCGGCGTTGGAGCCGACCGAGAAGAGATAGCGGCCCCAGCGGCTGTGATGCAGGAAGATGTAGGCCGGAATGCCGACCAGGATCACCATCCAGAACAAATTGGGGACGCCAAGGAAGGAGTTGCGCGAGAATTCCTGGAAGGCATCGTTGTTGATGGAGATCGAATTGCCGTTGGTCATCAAAAGGCCGATGCCGCGCAGCGAGGTCAACGTCGCCAACGTGATGATGAAGGGCGGCAGGCCCATCTTGACGATGCCAAAGCCGTGGAACAGGCCGATAGCGACGCCGACCAGCAGCGTGATCAGGATGGCGAGGAAAACCGGTATGCCGGCATTGATCAGCATCGCGGCGATGACGGTGGCAAAACCGACCACGGCACCGACCGACAGATCGATACCGCCGGTGATGATGACGAAGGTCTGACCGACCGCCAGGATGGCGATCATCGAACCCTGACGCAGAAGGTTCGAGATGTTGTTGGCCGAGGCGAAGCTCGATGTCGACAGCGACAGGATGACCCAGAGCAGTACCAGCAGCGCCAGCAGCGTCAGCCCGAAAAGGGCGTTGTAGTTGCGCTTGGGTTTTTCGGCAGGAATCGCCTCGGTGCTCATATCTTTCCTCCCAGCTTTTCTTGTTTCTCGGCGAGCGCCTGTGTGAGAATTTCCTCGTGATCGGCGGTGCGGAACCCATGTGTTGCCACCAGTTTGCCGCGGCGGAACACATGCAGCGTGTCGGCCAGCTCATAGACTTCGGGCAGATAGGACGAGATCAGGATGATGCCTGCACCCTTCGACAAGAGCGCACCGAACAGGCGGTAGATCTCGGCCTTGGTGCCGACATCGACGCCGACTGTCGGCTCGTCGAAAATGAACAGCTTGGCGCCATGCGCCAGCCATTTGCCGATGACGATCTTCTGCTGGTTGCCGCCCGACAGGCTGGAGGCCAGCGCATTGCGTGTCGGCGTCTTGATGCGCAGATCGGCGATCTGGCGGTCGGCCTGGGTCTTTTCCTGCGCGCCGGAGATCAGCAGGTTGTTGGAGATGCGCTTGTAGATCGGCAGGTTGAGATTGAGGCCGACCGGCAGGTTGAGACAGAGGCCCTGGTCGCGGCGGCTTTCCGGCGCCAGCGCCATGCCGAGCTTGATGGCGTCGTGCTCGGAGTTGATCTGAACCGGCTTGCCTTCCCACAAAATCTCGCCGGCCGATTTGCGATGGCGGCCGTAGAGCGTGGTGACGAACTCGCTGCGTCCGGCGCCGATCAGGCCGTACAGCCCGACGATCTCGCCGGCGCGGACCGTCATCGAGACATTTTCGAAGCCCTTGCCCGACAGGTTCCTGGCCTCGACGATCACGGCGCCGGGGGTGAAATGTTCCTTGTGGTAGACCTGCTCGATCGAACGGTTGATCATCAGCTTGACCAGTTCGGCGTCGTTGGTCTCACCGATGTTCCTGGTGCCGACCAGCGTGCCGTCGCGCAGCACGGAGACGCGATCGGCCAGCTCGAACACTTCCTCCATGCGGTGGCTGATGTAGATGATGGTCACGCCTTCGGACTTCAGCCGGCGGATCAGGGTGAAGAGCTGGTCGGCCTCCTTGCGGGTGAGGTAGGCGGTCGGCTCGTCGAAGATCAGGAATTTGGTGCCGCGCACGGTGGCGCGGGCGGCGGCGATCAGCTGCTGCTGGCCTATGGTGAGGTCGCCGAGCACGACATGCGCCGGCAGATCGAAGCCGAGATCGTCGATGATCTTCTGCGCTTCCTTGACCATGGCGCGCTGCTGCAGGATGCCGAAGCGCGAATTCTCCTCGCCGAGGAACATGTTGGCGGCGACGGTCAAATGCCGGCAGAGCACGACTTCCTGGTGCACGGCGTTGATGCCGAGCGCCATCGCTTCATGCGGGGTCGCCAGCGCCGCCGGTTTGCCTTCCCAGACGACCTCGCCGGAGGTGCGCGGCATGACGCCGGTCAGGAGCTTGATCAGGGTGGATTTGCCGGCGCCGTTCTCGCCGACGATGGCGTGGATTTCGCCCGCCTTGAAGGCCAGCGTCACCGGCTTCAACGCATGGGTGCCCGGATATTTCTTCTCGAGGCCACGCAGTTCGAGGATCGTCCTGCCGGGCTCCAGCACGGGGGCAGGATGCAGGTCTTGCGCCGTCGATGTCATGACAATCCTCCCAGATTGGCCTCCCAGATTTGTCTTACAATCCGGTGCGCGGCAAGGCTCTTAAAACGCCCGCCGGAGCAGCCTAGCCCAGGCTGGCGGATTTCCAAGCGATATGGCTGTCGTTTCCGGGGCACGAGGCCCCGGAAACCGTGCGGCTGCGCCTAGGCTTAGTTGAGCTTCGGGTTGAGCAGCGCGTCAATCTTGGGATCCTTCATGTTGGCCTTGGTGACCAGGTTGGCGCCTGTGTCGACATTGGCCTCGACCTTCTCGCCCTTGGAAGCGGCGAGCGCGGTCTTGATGCCGTCATAGCCCATCCGGTAGGGATCCTGGACGACGAGGCCGGAAATGACACCGTCATTCAGGAACTTGATCAGCTTCTCGTCGCTGTCGAAGCCGATCAATCCAACCTTGCCGGCAAGCTTGTTCTCGGCGATCGCCTGGCCGACGCCCTGCGCCATGATCAGGTTGGAGGCGAAGATGCCCTTCAGGTCGGGATTGGCGGTGATCAGGTCGGTCGCGATGTTGAGGCCGGTCGTGGCCTGACCGTCGGCATATTTGTCGGCGACCAGTTCGAGACCGGGATACTTGGCCTTGAGCTGTTCCTTGAAACCCTGGGCGCGCTGCTCGAGCGAGCCGGCGCCAGGCAGTGCGGTGATCAGCGCAACCTTGCCTTCGACCTTGCCGCCATTGGCCGCGCCGATGGCCGCCGCGAGACCATCCGCGGCGACGCGGCCGCCCTGGACGTTGTCGGTGGTCAGGAACGAGGTGAAGGCCTTGGAGTCGGCGCTGGAGTCGATGCCGATGACCTTGACCTTGCTTGCTGCCTCGTCGATCGGCTTGCCGAGCGCCTTGGCTTCAGTCGGCGCGATGACGACGGCGGCCGGGTTGCCGGCGACGGCGTTCTCGAGGATGGAGATCTGGCCGTTGACGTCGGTTTCAGCCTGGGCGCCGAGTTCCGGCACGTTGACGCCAAGATCCTTGCCGGCCTTGCGGGCACCGGCGAGCACGATCTGCCAATAGAAGGACGTGGTGTCCTTGACGATGATCGGAATGGTCACATCCGCCGCCGAAACCGGCGCCGAATGCATGACGCCGGCGAGCATCGAGGCTGCTGCCATCGCCATCACGGCACGGCGGTTGAGAATGCTGGTCACGAATTTCATAGGATTCCTCCCTAAGTCGCCCGGTGAACGTTACGGAAGTTCCGTTCGGATAGGCGCGGCCCAAACGGAACTTTATCAATAAAAAACATTTACGCTGTTTTGATAGTGCATCGATCTGGACGATGCAAGCGGTGTTTCGCGCCCGACCTCCCAATGGCAGGCACAGACTCATGCCGCTCCTCCCCGGACGCAGCCAACGCTCCCGTTCCGTTCTGTAGACGCATGGAATATTAATTCCATGTATTAGTCAATATGGAACATTCATTCTTTCTTAGATGTCGCGGATTTGTGAAGGGGAGCCCCTCCCATCAAGCTGATGGATGCCGGCGTCACGCCAGGCTCTGCACCACCGTGTAGGGACGATATTTTTGATATTCCGTCTGCGGCACGTCGATGTCGAGCAGGTCGAGGTTGCGTGTCAGGTTCGCAAGTTTTGCGGTCCCGGTCAGCACGGTGGCGACCGTCGGCTCGTGCAGGGGAAACTGGAAGGCGGCGGCCGCCAGCGGATAACCGCCTTCGCCGGCGATCTTCTCCATGGCATCGACCCGGCCGAGCACATCGCGGCTGGCGGGCTGGTAATCGAAATGCGCGCCCTGCACCGGTCCGGTCGCCAATATGCCGGAGTTGAAAACGCCGCCGATCACCAGCGACGTCCGCTGCGCCCGGCATAGCGGCAGCAATTCGGCCTCCGCGCTGCGGTCGAGCAGGGAATAGCGGCTCGCCAGCAGGATGCAGTCGAGCGGCGCCCGGCGCATCACGTCAAGGCAGATCTGGACTTCGTTGACGCCCAGTCCATAGGCGGAAATCGTGCCGGCCCGCTTCAGGTCCTCGAGCGCCTTGAGCCCGCCGTCCATCAGCTGGCGAAAGTGCAGTTTTGTCTTCTCGACGCCATGCGTGTAGACGCCGATGTCGTGCACATACAGGATATCGATCTTGTTCAGGCCAAGCCGCGCATAGCTGAAGTCGACCGACCGCATGATGCCGTCATAGGAATAGTCGTAGTCGAGTGCGAACGGCAGCGGATCGACATAGGAGTGATCGGGTACCTGGTCCTCAGGCACCGGACGGAATAGGCGTCCGACCTTGGTGGACAGCACGTAGGAATCGCGCGGCTTGTAGCGCAGGAAATCGCCGAAGCGTCGCTCCGACAGGCCGAAACCATAGAAGGGCGCGGTGTCGAAATAGCGCAAGCCGGCCTCCCAGGCGCCTTGCAGCGTCTCCATCGCCGCCTCACGCGAGCAGGTGCGGTAAAGGCCGCCAATCGCGGCGCCACCGAAGCTGACCTCGGTGACCTCGAGCGCCGTCTGGCCGATGCGGCGTTTTTCCATGCAAACCCTCCCCGTTGCCGGCCGCTGTCTCGCCCGGCAGTCTACCACATGTCAGGTGAATGCTGAGCAATTCCAGGGAAAGTGTGTAGCGGTTTTCCGTCCGGAATTGCGCAGAAACAAAGAGTTAGAGCGTCGCGCCGAGATGCCAGGGCACGAACTCGTTGTCGCCATAGCCAAAATCCTCGCTCTTGGTCTTGCGGCCCGAGGCCGTCTCGACGATGAGTTCGAAGATCTCGCGGCCCATGCCGGCGATGGTCTTTTCACCCGAGGCGATGACGCCGCAATTGACGTCCATGTCCTCTTCCATCTGGTGATACATGGTGGAATTGGTGGCGACCTTGATCGAAGGGGTGGGCCGGCAGCCGAAGCAGGAACCGCGACCTGTGGTGAAGACGATGACATTGGCGCCACCCGCGACCTGGCCCGTGGCCGAGACCGGGTCGTAGCCGGGAGTGTCCATGAACACCAGTCCGTTGCCGGTGACCTTTTCGGCATAGCCGAACACGCCGTTGAGCGGCGTCTGGCCGCCCTTGGCGACCGCGCCAAGCGACTTTTCCAGGATGGTGGTGAGGCCGCCCCGCTTGTTGCCGGGCGAAGGGTTGTTGTCGATCGAGGCGCCATGCTTGGCGACGTGATCTTCCCACCATTTCACATAGCCATCGAGCTTCTTGGCGATTTCTGGCGTCGCCGCGCGATAGGCGAGCAGATGCTCGGCGCCGTAGATTTCCGTGGTCTCGGAGAGGATGCCGATGCCGCCGACGCCGGCCAGTATGTCCACCGCAGCACCCAGCGCCGGATTGGCCGTGATGCCCGACATGCCATCGGAGCCGCCGCATTGCAGGCCGACGACGATCTCGCTGACCGGGATCGGCTCGCGTTTCAACTGGCCGACTTCCTCGGCGATCTCGGCCAGCACGCCCATCGCCTTTTCCACCGATTTGCGCGACCCGCCGGCGTCCTGGATGTTGAAGTGGCGCTTGCCGGCGGCGACGCCCTTCTGGCCGTAAAGGGTGAGCTGGTTGACCTCGCAGCCGAGGCCGACCATCAGCACGCCGCCGAAATTCGGATGGCGGGCATAACCGGCGAGCGTGCGGTGCAACACCATCATGCCGTCGCCGGTGCCGCTCATGCCGCAGCCCTGGCCGTGGACGATCGGCACGAAGCCGTCGATGCCGGGATATTTCGGCAGCAAGGTCCGGTTGGCTGTGTCGGCGATCGAATGGCAGACGGTGGCCGAACAATTGACGCTGGCGATGATGCCGATGAAATTTCGCGTGCCGGCGCGGCCGTCGGCACGGCGGTAGCCCATGAAAGTGCGAGCGCGATCGGCCTCGGTCGCGTGCTCGGCCTCGCTCGGCGGCACCACCGGCAAACGGCCGGCCTCGAAAACCAGATTGTGCGAATGGACATGCTCGCCGGGCGCGATGTCCTGCGTGGCGCGGCCGATTGCCTGGGCATATTTCACCACGGCTTCACCGGCGGCAATCGGCTTGATCGCGACCTTGTGGCCGGGCTCGATGAGGGCGGTGGCAAGCGCGCCGCCCGGCAGGACGGTGCCGATCTCGATGCGGCCATTGGCAACGGCGACATTGTCGGCGGGGGACAGAAGGATGGTGTTCGACACGTTCACGGGCGGTTTCCTGGGTGATCCTGGGATGCGCGCGGATTGACACGCGCCTGTTAAGAGTTAATGTCTTTTATCGTGAAAAAACAATTTTGCGTCAATTGTTTTTTCGCGGCGGTACCGGGTGCTCCTCGGCAAATGGTAGCGCCGCAAACAATGGATCGGATCCCGGCGAAAGCAATTCCTGCTTTTCAGGGTCATGGGAACGTCATATTGCGCTTCAAGCCGGCCGCCGCAAGCGCCGGCATGAATGGGTCAGGGGATGTCGAAGAGCAACAACGTCTACAAGGACGCCTATAACAGGTGCCTCAGGCTGCTTGACGAGACGCGCAGCCTGCCGTCGGAGCCGGAACTGGGCGCGCTGCTCGGGGTCAGCCGCACCACCGTGCGCAGTATCCTGGCGCGCATGGAGGAAACCGGGCTGATCGCCTGGAACAAGCGCGCCAAGACGGTGCTGCGGGACCCAGGCCCCGGCGATTTCTTCCCCGAGGAAGAGACCGACACGCTGGCCGAGATCATCGAGCGATCGTTCATGCGCAGGCTGCTCGCCGACGGCGCCGAGGCCGGCATGCAGATCAACGAGCTCGAACTGGCGCGCGAGATCGGCGTCGGCACGACCAGCGTGCGCGAGTTCCTGATCCGTTTTTCGCGCTTCGGCCTGATCGAGAAGCGCCGCAACAGCCATTGGGTGCTGAAGGGCTTTACGCGGGCCTTCGCGCTCGAACTGACCGAGATCCGCGAAATGTTCGAATTGCGCTCGGCGGCAGCCTTTGCCGCTCTGCCGCCAGACAGCTCGGTGTGGGCCGATCTGGACAGGCTGGAGGACGAACATCGCCAGCTGGCACGCGAGATCGCCACGCGCTTCAACGAGTTTTCGGAACTGGACGAGCGCTTCCACCGGCTGATCCACCGCGCCTCGCGCAACCGCTTCATCGTCGATTTCTACGACGTCATCGCCATGATCTTCCATTACCACTATCAGTGGAACAAGGCGCAGGAGCGCGAGCGTAATGAAGTCGCGGTCGGCGAGCATCTTGCCTATATCGAGGCGCTCAAGTCGCGCGACCTCGGCAAGGTCGACGCCGCCTGCCGCAAGCACCTGAAGTCGGCGCGCCAGACATTGCTGACCTCGATTCCCGAAAGCCGTTCGCCGCAAAAACCTGAGCCGCGCTGAAGGCCGCATCACGGCTCGAATTTCCGTTTATGCGTGTCGTTGTCCTAAAACCACTGCGCGGGCTCTTGGGCGACATGCATCAGTCGCGCCGCGTTGCCGCAGCCTCGAATTGGCGATTTTCCGGTCGCCGGTTGCGTGATAGGTATCCTTTCGAGGACTGCTCGAAGAGGCAGATGGTTTGAACAGGCAAGTCATTTGAGCAAGAAGGCGAGACGCTGGAGCATGCCGGCCGCGCTTGTTGCGGCCTGTCTGCTGCTGCTCCAGTCGACGCTCGGCGCGTTCGCCTTCGGCACCGGCCCGAATGCCGCGCAGCTCGACGCTTTCGGCAACGTCATCTGTACCCGCGACGGCGCCACCCAACTCCCCGGCGGTGACCAGCACCCGTCCCATCTGCCGGCCTGTTGCTCGCTTGGCTGCGGCATGTTTTCATCGGCCTTCGCGCCGCCATCCAATGCCGGGCTGGCCCTGGGCGGCCTGTCCTTTGAAACGGTCGCCTTCGTTTTTCCGGCGAGCATTCATCTCGACTTGGCGCGCGAACGCTCGCCGTCGAACCCGCGCGCGCCGCCGTTGGCCGTCTGAGCCTTTTTGCCCGGCGGAACCTTTCGCGGGCGCACCCATCCAAAGACCAAACGGCTCGCGACCGGTGACGGCGCGATCATCCCCTCATGGAGCAACCATGTCCCATTTTTCCCCCAAAGCGGCGGGTACTCTGTTCGGCCGCACTCTGTCCCGTTTCCGGGAGCATCTCGGCCGTGTCGCGCTGGCTTTTGCGATCATGTTCGCCGGCGCCCAGTCCGTCCTGGCGCATGAGTTCAAGGTCGGCGATCTCGAGATCGAGCATCCCTGGTCGCGCGCCACGCCGGCAGGCGCCAAGGTTGCCGGCGGCTATTTCACCATCATCAACAAAGGCAGCGCGCCGGACCGCCTCGTGTCGATTTCCTCCGACATTTCGGACAAGGCCGAACTGCATGAGATGGGCGTCAAGGACGGTGTCATGACCATGCGGCCGGTTACCGGCGGCCTGGACGTCCCCGCCGGCGGTAAGGTGGCCCTGGCGCCAGGCGGCTATCACCTGATGTTCATCGGCCTGAAGCGGCAACCCAAGCAAGGCGAGAAATTCGCCGCCACGCTGACCTTTGAGAAGGCCGGCACGGTCAATATCGAGTTCGCAGTGGAAGGCATGGGCGGCGGCATGGACGACCACGCCAATTGACCGGGCCAATTCTAGAATTTTGAAATCAGAGGGACCATCATGAACAAGTATCTTTTGGCGGCTGGCGCGCTTGTCGCGCTGGGGACGAATGCCGCCTTCGCGCATATCACGCTCGAAACCCAGGAGGCGCCAGTCGGCTCGACCTACAAGGCAGTGCTGCGCGTGCCGCATGGCTGCGACGGCAAGGCGACGACCGCCGTGCGCGTGCAGATTCCCGAAGGAGTGATCGCGGTGAAGCCTATGCCGAAGCCGGGCTGGACGCTGCAGACCAAGAAAGGCAAATATGAAAAATCCTACCAGCTCTATGGCCAGGCGGTGAGCGACGGCGTCAAGGAAGTCGACTGGAGCGGCGGCAATCTGCCGGATGAATTCTACGACGAGTTCGTCTTCCGCGCGACGCTGACGGCGGATCTGCCTGTTGGCCAGAAGCTCTATTTCCCCGTGGTGCAGGAATGCGACGGCGCCACCGACCGCTGGATCGAGATTCCGGCAGCCGGGCAGGATGAGGACGCACTGGAGAATCCGGCGCCCGGCATAAAGCTGACGCCGAAGAAATAACTTTCCCTGGTGCGCTCTGCTTGCCGGAGCGCACCGCATCCCATGGCATGGCATGACCGCAATACCGTTTCGGATGGCCGATACCACCAGCAGGCTCGTAGGCTGGATTGCCTGCGGGCTGCTGGCCGTGGCGTTCATTGTCATTGCTTCGACAAGTCAGGCCTTTGCCCATGCGGCGCTGATCAAGACCGACCCGGCAGACGGTGCGGTGCTGGCGCAGGCTCCGGCGCAGTTCTCGCTGACCTTCAGCGAACCGGTTTCGCCCCTGGTGCTGACGCTGGTGAAGCCCGACGGCACGCCGGTTGCGCTGACGTCCTTCCGCCTCAGCGACCAGACGGTCGAGGTCGACAATCCGCAGGCCCTCAAATCCGGCACGCATGTGCTGAGCTGGCGTGTCATTTCCGCCGACGGCCATCCGGTCGGCGGCTCGCTCTTGTTTTCCGTCGGCGCGCCAAGCGAGCCGCCCGTCGTGTCCGAAGCGGTCGACTGGCCGCAGCGATCGGCGATCTGGATCGGCAAGGTCCTCCTCTATGCGGGCCTTTTCCTCGGTGTCGGCGGCGCTTTTGCCCTTGCCTGGCTGGCCGGGGATGGCCGCGCCGGTCAGCGATTTGTCATGGCCGCGATCCTGTGGGGGCTGGTAGCGGCACCCTTGTCGCTCGGCTTTCAGGGGCTCGATGCGCTGGGAGCGCCGCTCAGCCATCTGGCGCAGCCGGTGATCTGGCGAAACGGGCTGGGCACTAGCTTTGGCTGGACCGTGCTGGTCGCCCTGATCGCGCTGGGTCTCGGTCTGCTGTCGCTGGCCGGACCGCGTGTGGCCGCCAAGCCGTTTGCCCTTGCCGGCCTTGCCGGCGTCGGCGTCGCCCTCGCCGCCAGCGGCCACGCCAGCGCGGCCGAGCCGCAATGGCTGACGCGGCCCATGGTGTTTGTGCATGGCGCCGGCATCGCCTTCTGGGCCGGCGCCCTGGTGCCGCTCGGTCTCGCGCTGAAGCATCGGACGACCGACGCTGTCGGTTTCCTGCGTCGCTTCTCCCGGGCGATCCTGCCTGTCGTGGCCATGCTCGCCGTAGCCGGGATCGTATTGGCCGTCATCCAGGTGCAGACGCCCTCGGCGCTGATCGGCACCGCCTATGGCCGGCTGCTGCTGGTCAAGCTCGTGCTGCTGATCTTCCTGTTCACGCTGGCCGCCATCAATCGCTGGAGGCTCACCGCCTCGGCCGAGGCGGGATCAACGGAGGTGCAACGCAGGCTCACCCGCTCGATCGGCGCCGAAATGCTGATCGTGCTGGCAATCTTCGGGGTTGCTGCCGGCTGGCGCTTCACGCCACCACCGCGCGCGCTGGCGATTGCGGCAGCGCAGCCGGTCTCGATTCACATCCACACGCTGCAGGCGATGGCCGATCTCAGCATCACGCCGGGCCATGCCGGTCCGGTCGCCGCCTCGATGGTCATCATGACCGGCGATTTCGGGCCGCTTGACGCCAAGGGGGTGACGCTGGTGCTGTCGAAACCGGATTCCGGCATCGAACCGCTGAAGCGCGCGGCGACCAAACCCGGCGACGGCAGCTGGCGCGTGGACAACCTCGTCATCCCGATTCCCGGCCGCTGGACGGTGCGCCTCGACATACTGGTCTCGGACTTCGAGATCGTGAAGATCGAAGCGCCGGTGGACATCAGGCCATGACGGTCTATATGGCCGCTTGCGACGCGGCCCGGTCTTGCAGGCAGCACAAATAGGCGAGGCGGTTGACGCGGCCCGAAAGGCCCGTCAATCATCTTGGGAAGAATGGGCATCTCGGAAAGAGTGGACATCCCACCCAATCGCGGGCTCCAACCAACAAGATCCGAAAGCAGGGAAGAAACGATGGAACAAGCCGAAATCGGTCTGATCGGCCTTGGCACGATGGGCTCCAACCTGGCGCTGAACATCGCCGAGCACGGGCACCGCATCGCCGTCTTCAACCGCACCCGGGCGCGCACCGACGCTTTCGTCGAGAATGCCGGCGCGCTCAAGGACATGGTTGTCCCCTGCTACAGCCTGGAGGAACTAGCCGCGGCGATCCGGCCGCCGCGTCCGATCATCATCATGGTGCTGGCCGGCAAGCCGGCCGACGAACAGATCGAAGCCTTGCGCGGCGTGCTGTCCAACAACGACATCGTCATCGATGCCGGCAATGCCAATTTCCGCGATACGATGCGGCGCTTCTCCGAGCTGTCCGGCTCGGGTCTGACCTTCATCGGCATGGGCGTGTCCGGCGGCGAGGAGGGCGCGCGCCATGGCCCGTCGATCATGGTCGGCGGCACGGAAGATAGTTGGAAGCGTGTCGAGAAGGTGCTGACCGCCATCTCCGCCAAGTTCAAGGACGAGCCCTGTGCCTCCTGGCTCGGCACCGACGGTGCCGGGCATTTCGTCAAGACCATCCACAACGGCATCGAATATGCCGACATGCAGATGATCGCCGAGATCTACGGCATTCTGCGCGACGGCCTGGGCATGGGGCCGAAGGAGATCGGCACGGTCTTTGAAAACTGGAACAAGGGCCGGCTCAACTCCTACCTGATCGAGATCACCGCCAAGGTGCTGGCGGCCGACGATCCCAAGACCGGCAAGCCCGTGGTCGACATCATCCTCGACCGCGCAGGCCAGAAGGGCACCGGCAAATGGTCCGTCATCGAGGCACAGCAGCTCGGCATTCCGGCAACCGCGATCGAGGCCGCGGTGGCGGCGCGCGTTCTGTCGTCGATCAAGGATGAGCGGCTGGCGGCGGAAAAAGCCTATGGCGCTATCGGCGTGTCGAAGATTTCCGGAGACAAGGACGCGCTGCTGAAAGACCTCGAACTGGCGCTGTTCGCCGGCAAGATCGCCGCCTACGCGCAGGGTTTTGCCGTGATGAGCGGCGCCTCTAAGGAGTTCAACTGGAACCTGCCGATGCCGACCATCGCCAAGATCTGGCGCGCCGGCTGCATCATCCGTTCGCAGATGCTGGATACGATGGCGGAGGCCTTCAGCAGCGGCGCTTCGACCAACCTTTTGATGGCGCCGGCTTTCATCGGCTTGATGCAGGAAGCGCATCCGTCGCTGCGGCGTATCGTGGCAAGGGCTTCCGAAGCCGGCGCGCCGGTGCCGGCACTGTCTTCCGCGCTTGCCTATTTCGACAGCTATCGCCAGGGCCGCGGCACCTCGAACCTGATCCAGGCGCAGCGCGATTTCTTCGGCGCGCACGGCTTCGAACGCATCGGCGAGCAAGGTGCCTTCCACGGTCCCTGGGGCAGCGGCGCGGCTGGCTGAAGCAGGGCCGGCCCGGACATTGCGGTTTGGCCTGGCCGGATGCTCAGGTCGGGCCAAGTCAGCCGCGATAGGGCAGAACCTCGCTTGGCTTGCTCAGCGTCTGCAATGAGCCGGGTGCGGCGCCGCCGATCCAGCCGAGCACGGCACGGGCAAGCTCGGAGCCGGCCAGCCGGAAGCTCTCGTTGACGACGAGCAGTTCGCGCCGGAACAAATGCAGCAGCTCCGAGGATTGTTTCGACACCACGTCGACGTCGCGGCCGAGCTTGAGACCGGAATCCTCGATGCCGGCCACGATGGCGAGCGTGGCGGCGGCGGCGCTGCTGACAAAACCGTCCGGCCGGTCCTTGCGCCGCATCAACTGCGCGGTCCTCATCCTGATCTGCTCGATCGATTGATCGATGGAAACGGTGTTGAACGGCACCTCGCTGGCGCCGACTTCACTCAGAGCATCGACGAAGCCGTTCACCGTATGGCCGTAATAGGTGAGGCCAACGGGCGGCGTGACAAGGGCAAGGCGGCTGCGGCCCTTGCCGGCGAGATAGCGCACAGCCTCGTTCGCAAAGGCGTAGTTGTCGAAGTCATGATAGGGATGCACCAGCCCCATGTCGGTGCGGCCATGCGTGGCAAAGGGAATGCCGCGCTCCAGCATGTAGCGGGCCCGGGGATCGTTCGGCTGCGTGCGGGAGATGATGACGCCGTCGGCCGAGCCGGTCTCGACCAGATAGCGCACCGGATCCAGCGGATCCTGCGAACGCGAATATGGCGTGACGATCAGATGGTAGGGCGTGTCGGCGATGACCTCGGTCACGCCATAGATGATATCCGAGACGAAGCTCATGAGCTCGTGCTCGGTGTTCAGCACAAGACTGATCACATTGGTCTTGCCGGTCCTGAGCCTGACGCCGGCGCGGTTCGGGCGGTAGCCGATCTGCTTGGCGACGAGCTGGACACGCCGCCTGGTCTCGGCGCCGATCTCCGGCGCGTCCTTCAGCGCACGAGACACAGTGGTGACGCCGAGCCCGGTCATGAAGGCGAGCGTCTTCAACGTCGGCCGTTCCTGCGCCGACGCTTCCTCGTTCTTGTCCGTACGCTGTCTGTCCATTCGTCCCGCCCGTCAGGCGCATAGCAGTCGCCGGGCGGCCCGGCAATCTTCGCGATTGCCGCGAAGCACGATTTCAAGCCCGGCAGTGCGTCAATATACTGAAACGTTACAGATTGCCAATCGCGTTGCGCCGATGACGAATTTGGACGCCCGTGAAATTCCCTTGAGAATCCAAGGTCAAACGCCATTTCGGCATGTTTCCGGCGATTTTCATGAGCCACGGCCTGTTTTGCTCTGCGATTGCTCATATTGCGACGCACAATGAAGCAGCCGATCGAGGTATTTTATTCGCGACTCGAAAAAATATCCGACGGCTTCACGCCTGGGGTTGCGCCATCCGCGCAATTGCCGTATCGAAAATCTGTAACGTTTCAGATTCTGGGAGGAACCGAAATGCGATACAAATTTCTGACCGCCGCGCTGGCGGCAACGGCCGCGCTGCAGTTCGCCGGCCCGGCAGCGGCGACGGACCTGGAAGTCACTCATTGGTGGACTTCCGGTGGCGAGGCGGCGGCGGTCGCCGAACTCGCCAAGGCTTTCGATGCCACCGGCAATCACTGGGTCGACGGCGCGATTGCCGGGTCCGGCGGCACCGCGCGGCCGATCATGATCAGCCGCATCACGGGCGGCGACCCGATGGGCGCCACCCAGTTCAATCACGGACGGCAAGCGGAGGAACTGGTGCAGGCCGGCCTGATGCGCGACCTGACCGATGTCGCCACCAAGGGCAAATGGACCGAGGTCGTGCGGCCGAAGAGCCTGCTCGACAGCTGCACCATCGACGGCAAGATCTACTGCGTGCCGGTCAACATCCATTCCTGGCAGTGGCTGTGGCTGTCGAACGCCGCGTTCGAGAAGGCGGGCGTGCCGGTGCCGAAGGACTGGAATGAGTATGTGGCGGCCGCGCCGGCACTGGAGAAGGCAGGCATTGTCCCGCTGGCGGTGGGCGGGCAGGCCTGGCAGTCGTCCGGCGCCTTCGACGTGCTGCTTGCCGCGGTCGGCGGCACCGACACCTTCCTCAAGGTCTACAAGGACAAGGACGCCAAGTTCGCGGCCGGTCCGGAAGTCGCCAAGGTGTTCAAAGCGGCCGACGATGCGCGCAAGATGGCCAAGAACACCAATGTGCAGGACTGGAACCAGGCCACCAACATGGTCATCACCGGCAAGGCCGGCGGCCAGATCATGGGCGATTGGGCGCAAGGCGAGTTCCAGGTCGCCGGCAAGACCGCCGGCAAGGACTATACCTGCCTTCCCGGCCTTGGCCTGAACGAGGTCATCGCCACGGGTGGCGATGCCTTCTACTTCCCGTTGCTCAAGGATGGCGACAAGGCCAAGGCGCAGGAAGTGCTGGCCGAGACCTTGCTCGATCCCAAGACCCAGGTCGCCTTCAACCTCAAGAAAGGCTCGCTGCCGGTGCGTGGCGACGTCGACCTCAACGCGGCCAACGATTGCATGAAGAAAGGCCTCGCCATCCTGGCCAAGGGCGCGGTCATCCCCTGGACCGACCAGCTGCTTTCGCAGGACAGCCAGAAGCAGAAGGAGGACCTGTTCTCCGAGTTCTTCGCCAAGCCGGAGATGACCGTGGAAGAGGCGCAGAAGCGCTTCGCCGCCATCATCGCCTCGGCTGACTGACCGCCCGGGTCCTCCCGACTCCCGGTCTTGCAAGCGCAGGACCGGGAGTGACCACCTTTCCCTTTTCAACGCGGCTGGCGAGATGAGCAAGAGCGAACGCCCGAACCAGCTTTTTCGCAATCTCAATGCGAAGATCGCTTCGATCCCGATGATCCTCACCGCGCTGGTGGTGTTCGTCGGCGGCACGGCGTGGACGGTGCTCTATTCCTTCACCAATTCGAAGCTGCTGCCGCGGCTGAATTTCGTCGGCCTCGACCAGTATTACCGATTGTGGGCGACGCCACGCTGGCTGATTTCGATCGAGAACCTTCTGATCTACGGCGTGATCTCGCTGGTGTTCTCGCTGGTGATCGGCTTCATCCTGGCGGCGCTGCTCGACCAGAAGATCCGCTTCGAGGACACGTTTCGCACCATCTTCCTCTATCCCTTCGCGCTGTCCTTCATCGTGACCGGCCTTGTCTGGCAATGGCTGCTCAATCCGGATTTCGGAATCCAGGGCGTGATACGAAGGCTTGGCTGGACGAGCTTCAATTTCGATCCGCTCTACGATTCCAGCATCGTCATCTACGGCATATCGATCGCGGCGCTCTGGCAAGGCACCGGGCTCATCATGTGCCTGATGCTGGCCGGCCTACGCGGCATAGACGAGGATATCTGGAAGGCCGCCCGGGTGGACGGGATACCGATGTGGAAGACCTATCTGTTCATCATCATCCCGATGATGCGGCCGGTCTTCATCACCACGCTGGTCATCATCGCGTCGGGCATCGTCAAGGTCTATGACCTCGTCGTCGCCCAGACCAGTGGCGGGCCGGGCATCGCCTCCGAAGTGCCGGCAAAATATGTCTACGACTACATGTTCTTCGCCCAGAATCTCGGCCAGGGCTTTGCCGCCTCGACCATGATGCTGCTCTCGGTGATGATCGTCATCGTCCCGTGGGCCTATCTCGAATTCGGAGGCAGGAAGCGTGTCTGACCATGCCGTCTCCCTGTCCGCGCCGTCCGGCGCCATTCGCGCCGATGCCTCGGGGCCGAGCGGGTCGAAGCCGCGCCACATGTTCTCTCGCCGCAACATCTTTCTCTATGGCACGCTCATCGTCGTGGCGCTCTACTACCTCTTGCCGCTCTATGTGATGATCGTCACCTCGCTCAAGGGCATGCCGGAAATCCGCCTCGGCAACATCTTTTCGCCGCCGCTCGAGATCACTTTCGAGCCGTGGGTCAAGGCGTGGTCGACGGCTTGCACCGGCCTCAATTGCGACGGGCTTTCGCGCGGCTTCTGGAACTCCGTCCGCATCACCGTCCCCTCGGTGATCCTGTCGATCGCGATTGCGTCCGTAAACGGCTATGCCCTGGCAAACTGGCGCTTCAAGGGCGCCGACACTTTCTTCATCATCCTGATCGTCGGCGCCTTCATCCCCTACCAGGTGATGATCTATCCGATCGTCATCATCCTGCGCGAGATCGGGCTCTATGGCAGCCTGAGCGGACTGGTGGTCGTCCACTCGATTTTCGGCATGCCGATACTGACACTTCTGTTCCGCAACTATTTCACCTCCATGCCGGAGGAGCTGTTCCGGGCGGCGCGTGTCGACGGCGCCGGCTTCTGGGGCATCTATCTGCGGATCATGCTGCCGATGTCGCTGCCGATCTTCGTCGTCGCCGTCATCCTGCAGGTGACAGGCATCTGGAACGACTTCCTGTTCGGTGTCGTCTACACGCGCCCCGACACCTATCCGATGACGGTGCAGCTCAACAACATCGTCAATTCGGTGCAGGGCGTGAAGGAATACAACGTCAACATGGCGGCCACCATCCTGACCGGGCTGGTCCCGCTCGTCATCTACTTCATTTCCGGCAGGCTTTTCGTGCGTGGCATCGCTGCTGGCGCGGTGAAAGGATAAGGATGGCCGAAATCGCAAACCCCAGCGTGTCGATCCAGGACCTGTCGCTGAACTATGGCGCGGTGTCGGTTCTGCAGACCCTCAATCTCGATATCGCCGAGGGCGAGTTCATCGTGCTCTTGGGCCCCTCCGGCTGCGGCAAGTCGACCTTGCTCAACTGCATTGCCGGGCTGCTCGACATTTCGAAGGGCCGCGTCTTCATCAAGGGCAAGAACGTCACCTGGGAAGAGCCCAAGGATCGCGGCATCGGCATGGTGTTCCAGTCCTACGCGCTCTATCCGCAAATGACGGTGGAGAAGAACCTGTCCTTCGGCCTGCGTGTCGCAGGCGTGCCCAGGGACGAGATCGCCAGGCGTATCGCGCGTGCCGCGGAGATCCTGCAGATCGAGCCGCTGCTGCAACGCAAGCCCTCCGCGCTTTCCGGAGGCCAGCGCCAGCGCGTTGCGATCGGGAGGGCACTGGTGCGCGATGTCGACGTCTTCCTGTTCGACGAGCCGCTGTCCAATCTCGATGCCAAGCTGCGCTCGGAACTGCGCGTCGAGATCAAGCTCTTGCACCGCAAATTGCAGAACACCATGATCTACGTCACCCACGACCAGATCGAGGCGATGACGCTCGCCGATCGCATCGCGGTGATGAAGGGTGGCGTCATCCAGCAACTGGACGCGCCGCAAACCATCTACAACCGGCCGGTCAACCGGTTTGTCGCCGGGTTCCTGGGGTCGCCGGCGATGAATTTCATCGAGGGCCAACTGGAAGCGGGCGACAGCCCTGTATTCGCCGCCGATGGCGTTTCGATACCGCTCGACCGATATGAGTTCGACAAGGATGGCGGCAGCGCCGGCAAGTCCTGCGTGTTCGGCATCAGGCCCGAGCACATAGCCTTTGGAGATGCGGCCAGGGCAATGCCTTTCACGGCCGAGTCGGCGGTTGAGATCGTCGAGCCGATGGGCTCCGATACACTGGTGTGGACAAAGCTCGGCGGCCGTAATTTTTCCTTCCGCGTCGAGGCGGAAAAGACGCTGCGCACCGGCGATCCGGTCCGGATCGGCTTCGACCCGGCCCGCGCCTCGCTGTTCGACACCCCATCCGGCGGCCGCATGTAGCTTCCAAAGCCATCCTTCCAAAGACACTCCACAAGCAAACGGACAGAGACGATGAACTGGTCATTTCAACTTTACAGCGCCCGCAATTTCCAACCCTGGGAGGGCGTGCTCGCCACACTCGGCAAGCTCGGCTACACGCAAGTCGAAGGCTTCGGCGGCGTCTATGAAAATCCCAAGGCCTTCCGCGCCGAACTCGACAGGAATGGCCTTTCCATGCCGACCGGGCATTTCTCCATCGATGCGCTGGAGAAGGATTTCGACGGCGTGCGCAGGATCGCCGAGGCGCTCGGCATCAAGCTTTTGATCTGCCCCTATCTGGTTGCGGAGGACAGGCCGTCGGACGCCGCCGGCTGGCGCGGCTTCGGCGAGCGCCTGGCCAGGGTTGGCGAGGCGGCCTCAAAGGCCGGTTATGGCTTTGCCTGGCACAACCATGATTTCGAGTTCAAGGCACTTGCCGACGGCTCGGTGCCGCAGGATCACATCCTGTCTTCCGCGCCCGGTGTCGGCTGGGAGATGGATCTCGCCTGGGTGGTGCGCGGCGGCGCCGATCCAGTGCCGTGGATCGAAAAGCATGGCAAGCGCATCGTCGCCGTGCATGTGAAGGACATCGCCAGACAGGGCGAAGGCCTGGATGAGGACGGCTGGTCGGATGTCGGCCATGGCACCATCGACTGGGCCGGCCTGATCAAGCTGCTGCGGGCCAGCAGCGCGGCAAAATACTTTGTCATGGAACAGGACAATCCAAACGACATCGAGCGTTTCGCCCGACGTTCGATCGCAACCGTCAAGAATTACTAGGACCGATCACCATGGCAAAGAAACTGGGTATTGGCGTTATCGGCTGCGGCAACATCTCGAAGGCGTATTTCACGCTGGCGCCGCTGTTCCGCGGCATCGAGATGCGCGCATGCGCCGACATCAACATGGACGCGGCCAGGGCGCGAGCGAAGGAGTTCAAGCTGCGCGCCGAGACTGTCGAGGATCTGCTCAAGGCCGAAGACATCGACATCATCGTCAACCTGACGATCCCGGCGGTGCACTACGAGGTGTCGAAACAGGTGCTCGACGCCGGCAAGCACGTCTATTCGGAAAAGCCGTTCGTGCTCTCGCTCAAGGAGGGCCAGGACCTCAAGGCGCGCGCCGAGAAGAAGGGGCTGCGCATCGGCTCGGCGCCCGACACTTTCCTCGGTGGCGCGCACCAGCTGGTGCGTGAGCTGATCGATGAGGGGAAGCTCGGCAAGATCACCAGCGGCACCTGCCATGTGATGGGCCACGGCATGGAACACTGGCACCCCAATCCGGATTTCTTCTTCCAGCCGGGCGCCGGACCGGTGCTCGATATCGGGCCGTACTACATCACCAATCTGATCCAGCTGATCGGGCCGGTGAAGCAGGTGGCGGCCTTCGCGACGACGCCTGCCAAGGAGCGGACGATTTCATCGAAACCGCGCGCGGGCGAAAAAATCCCGGTCAACACGCCGACCACCATTCATGCCGTTCTGGAATTCGAGAACGGCGCCGTGGTGACGCTCAACACCAGCTGGGATGTCTGGGCCCATGGCCACGCGCCGATGGAGCTCTATGGCGAGGCGGGCACGGTGTTCGTGCCGGATCCGAACTTCTTCGGCGGCGACGTACGCTTCACCGAAGAGGGCAAGCCGGTCAAGAAGCTGCCGAAATGGAAGCACCCGCTTGGCGTCCCGAATGAAATGCACGGCCAGGGCATGATGGCCAATTACCGCACGTCAGGCCTCGCCGACATGGCGCTGGCGATCGTCGAGGGGCGGCCGCACCGCTGTTCGATGGAACTGGCGCTGCACGCCGTCGATGTCATGACCGGCATCCTGCGCTCCGGCGAGACGGGAAAATTCGTCGTCATGCAGACGACCTGCGAGCGGCCGGCCGCGCTTGGCGTCAAGGCAGCCAAGGAACTGCTGGCGAAGAAGAAGTAGGTCACGAGATTATCGATAATTTTGATCGGTCCCTCTCCCCGTTTTCTTGGGGAAAGAATAAAGGGTAGGGCGCCGGGCCAGCTTACCGCGGTTGCGATGAGGCTGGCCGGTCTGTTCAGATTCGAGGATATTTCCCATGCCCTATGTCGCCGCCGAAAATCGCTATGAAAAAATGATCTACAACCGTTGCGGACGCTCCGGCCTCAAGCTGCCGGCGATCTCGCTCGGTCTGTGGCACAATTTCGGCAATGACACGCCGCACCGGACCAAGCAGGCGATCGTGCGCAAGGCCTTCGATCTCGGCATCACCCATTTCGACCTCGCCAACAATTACGGACCACCGCCCGGTTCGGCCGAGACCGCCTTCGGCGAAATCCTGCGCACCGATTTCGCCGGCTACCGCGACGAGCTGATCATCTCGACCAAGGCAGGCTATGAAATGTGGGCGGGGCCTTACGGCGAATGGGGCGGGCGCAAATACTTGCTGGCCAGTCTCGACCAGAGCCTGAAGCGGATGGGGCTCGACTATGTCGACATCTTCTATTCGCACCGCTTCGATCCCGACACGCCGCTTGAAGAAACCATGGGGGCGCTCGACCATGCGGTGCGCTCAGGCAAGGCGCTCTATGCCGGCATCTCGTCCTACAACTCGCAGCGCACCCGAGAGGCGGCGGACATATTGAGGCAGCTCGGCACGCCCTGCGTCATTCACCAGCCGAGCTATTCGATGCTGAACCGCTGGGTCGAGGAAGACGGGTTGCTCGACACGCTTGAGGGGCTCGGCGTCGGCTCGATCGTGTTCTCGCCATTGGCCCAGGGCATGCTGACCGACAAATATCTCGGTGGTATCCCCGAGGGCAGCCGCGCCACGCAGGGCAAATCGCTGAAGACCGCTTTCATCAATGACAAGACCGTCACCAACATCAAGGCGCTCAACGTCATTGCCGGCAGGCGCGGCCAGACGCTGGCGCAGATGGCGCTGGCCTGGGTGTTGCGCAAGGGCAAGGTAACGTCGGCACTGATCGGCGCCAGCCGGCCGGAACAGGTCGAGGACTGCGTCGGCGCGCTGAAGGTGCTCGACTTCAGCGATGCCGAACTGGCCGAGATCGATAGCTACGCGCGCGAATCCGACATCAATCTGTGGGCGGCCTCTGCCGAGCGCAAAGGCCCTGCGAGAAAGTAGCCTCGCCAGGAGATAGGCTGGCCTGGCAAGCCGGCAAACAAAACGGCGGGACATGTCCCGCCGTTTTCACGTTGACGCACATGGCCGGGCTTCAGGGCGTCGCTGGTTTCTGGGCCGTACCCAGCCCTGCCTTCGGCTTTGCCGGCGCGGGAGCCGCGGTCTTCATCTTCGCCTCGATCCAGCCGCTGTAATTGGCCAGCCGGGTATAGATGCCATAGGCGTCCTTGTGGCCGCAGGCCGCGCTGCCGTCGGCCGGGCCTTCGCCCCAGCTGACGACACCGACCTGGACCGGGCCGTCGGCGCCAGTCATGAACAGCGGGCCGCCGCTGTCGCCGTTGCAGGCATCACGCACACCACTGGTGGTACCGGCGCAGATCATGTTGCCGGTCAGCGGATCGGTCATGTCGGCGGCGATCGCATCGGCGGCGGCATCGATGCCTTTTTCGGAATAGCGCATGCGGTGGGACAGATCGCCAAGTGCCGCCTTCAGATCATGCGCGTAGATGGCCTTGATGCCGCTGTTGCAGGTACTGTTCGGCTGCAGATCGAGATCGGCGACCATCAGCGTGGTCGGGAACGTTCCGTCCTGCATCTTGCCCCAGCCGGTTACGGTGGTCTTGCCGTTGTCGGGGGTCGCCTCGCGCGTAAGCTTGATGGTCGGCGCGTCGGCCGGCTCGGCAAGCCGGAGCAGGCCGAGGTCGTTGTCGAGCGTCTGCTCGCTGTAACCCTCGTTGACGATGACCTCCACCACCTTGTGGCGCGTGCCTTCGCTGAGGTCGGTGGCGCCGGTCAGCACTGTGACCGAGTCCGGCGAGATCGGCTCGCCCTTGTCGTTGAGGCAGTGCGCCGCCGTCAGCACCCATTGCGGCGCGATCAAGCTGCCGCCGCAGAATTGCGCATTGGCCTGCGAGGCCGGGTTCTCGTCCAGCCTGGCGGTGGTGAGGAGTGCGACCTGGAACGGATAGGCGCCCTTTTCGGCCTGGTTGCCGCCATAGACGCGGTCGGCGCCGTCGGGGTTCTCCGACTCTGCCTTGGCCCTGGCATCGGTCACCCGCTGCATCGGCGAGACGGCCGCCTCCGGCCTGACGCCGCTCTCGTCCGCCCGGACGGTGTTGATGAATGCAACCGCAGCAGCAACGCCGAGCAGCGACGCGGCAGCGATTGGCCCGAACAGATTTGTGATGTGCACCTGAACCTCCTGAGCAACTCTCCCATGCGGATCGGCCCAGGGCATTGTGCAAGGAGGTGTTGCCGGTTCGACGATCCGCATGCGCGCCGCATCGAAACGGCGCGCGATCGGTCACAAAACCGAATCCCACTTTTGCTAACCGTGCCCGCGAGCAGAACCCGCACAAAATCGTATAGCCCCCCACGGGCTACGTGGAAGCGATTTGTCATTGCCAATCTTGGATTATTTTAGGCAGTATATCCGCGCAGAATTTTTTTGGCGGGGGCCTTGAAAATGACAGCCTAGAAGAACGCTCGCAGGAGATGCTGGCGAGCAAACTCATTTTTCCGACGTCGCCACGATCTCGTTTCCGGCGTCACCACGATCTCGACAATATTTCTGTATTTTGATCCAGTCCTTGCTGACTTTTGGGAGAGTCTCACCATGACAAAACTGACAAACCTCATGATGGCGTCCGCATTGCTTTCCACTGCAATGTGGACGGTCCCGGTTTTCGCCGCCGATCCTGGCTCCGCCAGTGCCGGTAGTGGCGAAAGTATGCGGGATGTATCTTCAGGCGACTTCAAGGCCGGTCGGGCAAAACCGATCACCACGCCGAAGCTTACCGACGAAGACAGCCGCGCCGCGCCGCTTGCTGATGAGGCGACGGCTGTCAAATCCTATGGCATCGTCGGACGGTCCGCCGATGGCAAGGAGATCAAGATCGAGCCGAGCGAAGCTCTGCGCGATCTCATCATCAAGGAGCTGAACGCTCCGGCCAATGGAGCGGATGGGGTCGAGCGCAAGACCGAAGATCCCGGGCTCGGAGAAGGCGAAGCCGGCCGACAGGTTTTCGGCCCTGATGACCGAGAGCAGGTCAGGAACACCAAGACCTATCCGTTCTCGGCAATCGGCTATCTCGAAGCCAAATCGCCAAAGACCGGCAGCTATGGCAGCTGCTCGGCAACGCTGATCGGCCCGCGCACGGTGCTCACCGCGGCGCACTGCCTCTACAGCCATGAGGACAAGGACTGGCTCTCGGAATATCTGTTCGTGCCGGGCCTCAATGGCAGCACTGCCGACGACGCCCCCTTCGGTGCCTTCTCCTATGAAAGCGCCTATGTGCTGCAGGGCTTCATCGACAACTACCAGGGCTATTACGGCTCGGTGATTCCGTGGGACCTGGGCATCATCACGCTGAAGCAGGATGTCGGCACCAACCTTGGCTGGCTTGGCTATGCCAATTATGACGATCTCGGCGACTTCACCGCCAATCTCGTCGGCTACCCCGGCGACAAGCCGATGGGCACGATGTGGAAGACAAGCTGCGAAGTGCGTGCCGAGAACATCGCTCCGGAATATTTCCAGTATGACTGCGATACGTTCCCGGGGTCGAGCGGCAGCTCGGTCTATGCCTATGACACGAACTCCAAGCAGCGCATCATCACCGGCGTCAACGTGGCGGAAAGCCCCGACGCGAATACCGCCGTGCGCCTGAACGCCGCGAACGTCCAGTGGATCAACAGCCTGTATAAATAACACGCGCCCGCGCGGTTGCGAAAAAGAGGCGGCGGGTCAATCCCGTCGCCTCGTGCCGATCGTTCCGCACGGGCTTCTCTTGCACGAGGCAGGCTCGCCAATTACGCGTGGCTTGCCAAGGGGGCGAGGCATCCTGGGGATCAATGCTGGGCGCGTTGATGCTTTCGACGGTTTTTGCCGATCCCGCCCCTGTCGGCGGTGCCTGGGCGGAGCGGGTGCAGTTCCTCTCCAGCCATGGCCAACCAGCAGCAGGCACGCATGAGGCGGACGCTGATCCTGGCTTTTCCCATCACTGTTTGGCTTCAGGCGCCGGTTGCCCATTGCGAACATAAGCCTCGATCGCCGTGGCGAAAGTAGGCGAACCCGCCTTGCGCTGCTTGTCGATATAGCCGGCAAAATAACTCCAGAACGAGACGGCATAATCACGAAAATAGGCATCGGTCACCTTGCGCGAGCACAGGTCGCCATCGACGCAAAAGGACAGACGGTTGAGGAAATAGACGATGCGGTCGAAATTCTCGCCGAAATCGGCGAGCGGCATGTCGCCACCGGAGGCTGTCATCGCCTCGATACCGATGCGTTGCCGGAAAACCTGTTCTTCCGTCGGCGAGGGGTTGGCGCTGAGCAGATTGTCGTATTTGGCGTTGAGGGCGGAGAGACGATCTTTCAAGGCCCGCTGCGCCTGCTGGTAGTCCTTGGTTTCCCAGAGCTCGACCAGCGACATGGTCTGTTCGACGCGCTTCTGTTCCTGGTTGGCCAGGAACTGGTAGACCGAGAATGCCAGGGTGAAGATGATGGCGAAACGCACCAGCATGCCCGACCAGGCATAGACGAGCATGCGCCAGTCGCGATCGGTAAAGGGATTGCTCTCCTTCTTGATCTCATGGCTGCTTGGCCAGGGGAAACCTTCCGTGGTCTCCGGCAGCGTCTGCTTCGCCTCCGGCGCCTTGGCGGGCGCGGCCGCCTGTGTCTGTTTCGTCGTGCCCCCCGGCTTCTTCATTTGCAGCTGTCCAGTTCGATGGTGGCGGAGGGATCAAGCACGATGCCGGGCGCCTCAAGCTGCTTTTTCAGGCATGCGAGCTGCGGGCGCGAAACAATGAACTGCACGTCCGGCTCCGCCGGCGCCTTGTTGGGCGACGGCAAGGCTTCGACCACGCCACGTGAGGCGCAGCTCGAGAGATCGACCACCACCGCGTCACTGCTGGTCTTGGCGAACTGGTCGTACTGGTCGAGGAAGCACGTTGCCAGTTCCGAATTGATGATCACCTGCTTGGCGCAGAGGCCACAGCTGTCCTGGGCAGAGGCATTGGCAATCAGCAACAGGCCGCCGGCAAGTCCGGCAACCGTTCCGCGCCAGGAGAAAATAGACTTCGTCACAATCGATCCTATCTGCTTCATCCTGCCGCTGGGCTCTTGGGTTGCGGCTGGGAATGTTCTCATATCGCGCCAATCACGCAAGAGCCGGCACCAGGGCCGTGCGGCCCGGCGGCGGAGCTCAGGCGCGCGGCACCGTCTCCATCGGGAAGATCATCACCGCGCCCTTCGGGCCGCCCTTGTCGGCAAGCCGCATCACCGAGCGGGTCGGCGGCGCCATGCCGATATCGGCGAGCATGTCGGAGAAGCTGGCGGGACCGAGGCCGCGCGTTATCGACGTGACGCCCTCCTGTGCCAGGAAGCTCAGATCTTCCTTTTCGCTTTCCGGCGGCGCCTCGGTCAGCACCGCGATCATCCGCTCCATGCCGAAGCTGGTGTCGGTGAAGGCGAGCAGCCCTTCCTCCAGCGTGGCCCGCGGCGCGAGGCGCTCGGCGACGATGTGGGTGATCGAATAGTCGCTGCCGACATAGAGCACGTTGATGTCGACCAGTTGGTCCGAGCTGTTTTTGGCCAGCACATGCACTTCATCGCCGGGCGAGACGCGCGGCACCACCGACGCCTGCAGCGGCTCCAGGCCATCCTTGTCAAGGCGTTTGACCTGGAACTGGACGTCGACGTCCTCGGGCTTGTAGTCGGAGGCCGCCGCCAGCCGCGAAAGGCCGGTGGCGCGGAAGATGGTGCGCAAATTCCTGGTCGTGGCGTCGACCAGCTTCTGGCGGTCGTCCCGATGGATGATGACCAGCGGCGGCTTGCCGCCGTCCTTCAAGGTCACGTCACCGGACGCCGGCAGGAACCACAGCGCCGGTTTGCCGGTGGCGTCCCCGGCGGCGCCTGCAATGGCGTTCTCGCGCATCACGGCGAAGCGCAACTCGGCGCTCTTGCCGGGATCGACCAGCTCTATATTGAAGCCGGTTTCCTTGGCCGCGGCCAGTTCGTCCAGAACCGAATTGACCAGCGTGGTTTCCTTCTCCAGCTCCTTGGCCGCGGCCGGCCGCGCGACGGTGAGCTTGTAGTCGACGGCGATCTCCGCCACCCGCGCATAGGCGTTGGCGGGAATGTCGGCGAGCTTCAGCGCAGGCTTGTTCTCGAACTCGACCGGCTTGACCTGGCTCTCCAGGTTCTTTGCCGACCGCACTTCGAGATAGCCGACCGCGTCGGACAGCGACGACAGTGCCGAGGGCAGGATGGCAAGCTTGCTGCCGGGCGTCAGGCGATGCAGCAGCCCGGCGCCGATCGTCGCCTCACCGTCCTTGACGACGATGGGCCACTGCATGACCGCTTCTGTCTTGTCGGTGCCGAAGACGCGCGCGTCGAGTTCGCCCTCGAACAGCGGCGTCGGCCGGGTGCGGCTGTCGGCGGAATATTGCTGCAGAACGGCCTGGCCAAGCTGGCGGTAGGTGACGTTGGGGTTTTCGGCGAGCTTCGACAGGATGGTGAAGGTGAAAAGGCCAAAGCGTGGCGCGTCCGCCGTACCCTTGGGCAGCGGCATCTCCGGCGTCGTCTCCACCGTCTGAGCGGCGTAGAAGGCGACCAGCTTGCCCTTGGTGATCGGCTCGGCGCCGGTCGGCGTCAGGTTGAAGGCGGGCTTGCGCGTGCCATTCTCGTCAAGGCCGCGCGATGCGCTTGCGACCGTGTCCTCATAGGTCTTGACGGCCGCCGCCCTTGCGGCCTCGTCGCCGCCGACCAGATCGGCGAATTCGACCTTGCGCTCCAACTCGTCATCGACCTCGACGGCACGGGTCGCGGTGCCGGAATGGCAGCAGTCGAACACGGCCCAGACAAACGCGCCCTTGTCGCGGATGGCGTCGAGCGCGTCGCCGATCTCATTGTCGACCAGCGCGTTCGGCACGCCGGCGTCGCGGTTGACCCACTTCTCGATGTCGACCGGCAGGAAAATCTCGTCGAGCCCGTCGGTCTCGTCGCCCTTGACCATTTCAGGCTGCTGGGCGCCGTGGCCCGACAGATGCAGATAGACGAAGTCGTCGCGCTGAACCTTGGCCGCAAGGTCGGCGAGTGCCGCCTTGATCGCCCCGTGGGTCGGCAGTCCTTTGGCGCCGGGTACATCCTTGGCGAGCAGCGTGACGTTCTCCGGCGCGAACCGCACCGGGTCCGGCACGTTTTTCAGCAGATACTCGTGCACCAGGCCGGCATCGTTCTTCGGCCCGATCAGCCAGTTCCTCTGCGGCAAGGCAGGATATTCGGTGCAAGCCACCAGCAGCGCATGATAGGTGCGCGATGCCGCAAGTGCCCGGAACGAAACCGTAGCGGCCGCTATCAGCGCGGACGTGCCGACAAGCAGCGTCCGGCGTGTCAATTTGATCATATTGCTTCCCCAAGCCCGATCGAATTTCCCAAGCGAGATTACCCTCGTCGAGGATTTTGTCAGTATTTTGAATGTTGCCGCTGATCAGGCCTGCCATAATCAAATGTGCCGGAACGCCGTCGATTGGTCCCGGACAACAACAGAAGAGTAGCAAAGACGACGGTTCGTCGCTATTTGAATGGGATCGGGCCGTTTGCACCGGCAAACAGCCTGGGGATGGCGCAGAACAAGTTGGAACAGGACCATGGCCGCGAGGGATGTGCTGACGAAAAACCAGTTGTGCGTGCTCGAGAAGCTCGAGACCGCCAGCGGGCCGCTCAGCGCCTATACCTTGCTCGACCAGTTGCGTGAGCGCGGCTTCCGCGCGCCGCTGCAGGTCTATCGCGCGCTCGACACGCTGGTGAAGTCCGGCTTTGTGCACCGGCTGGAAAGCATCAATTCCTTCGTTGCCTGCGCCGAGCCGCATGACCACAGTCATTCGATGACCGCTTTCGCGATCTGCGACACGTGCGGGCAGGTGACCGAAATGTCGGATCACGACGTCGACCACCGGCTGAACGAATGGGTCAGTTCGACGGGCTTTGCCGCGAAGAAGGCGGTGATCGAGTTTCGTGGCGTGTGTGCGAAGTGCCGGGCCGAGGCTGCCTGAAGTCTAGTCAGTGATAAGAAAATCTTCGATGCTGGAGGGGCAGCCCCTCTGTCCTGCCGGACATCTCCCCCGCAAGTGGGGAGATCAGCTGTCGTTTCTGCCTTCGCCAATTACCCTATGCTGAAATAAAAGCGCTGCCCGCGAAGATGCCGATCTCCCCCTGTGGGGGAGATGCCCGGCAGGGCAGAGGGATGTGAAGGAACGCGACCTGGTGGCCGCGGGCGCCTCACAGCCTCAATGAGCCTCGTCCCAGTTGTTGGCGGCCCGCGCGTCGACGTGCAGCGGTACTGACATTGACACCGCGGGCATCGCCGCGTTCTCCATGACGTGGCGCACGACGGGGATCGTCGTGTCGACTTCCGCTTCGACCGTTTCGAAGATCAGTTCGTCATGCACCTGCAGGAGCATGCGGGCCGACAGTTTGGCCTTCTCCAGCGCTTCCTCCATGCGCACCATGGCGCGGCGGATGATGTCGGCGGCGGTGCCTTGCAGGCGGGCGTTGATCGAGGCGCGCTCGTTGAAAGCACGCAGCGACGGGTTGGACGAGCGGATATCGGGATAATGGATGCGGCGGCCGAAGATCGTTTCGACGAAGCCGTGCTCGCGGGCATAGGCCTTGGTCTCCTCGATGTAATCGCGGATGCCAGGGAAGCGCTCGAAGTACTTCTTGATATAGTTGCTGGCTTCCTCACGCGGGATCGACAGCTGGTTGGCGAGGCCGAAGGCCGAGATACCGTAGATGATGCCGAAATTGATCGCCTTGGCGCGGCGGCGTATCTCGGAAGGCATGCCTTCCACGGGAACGTTGAACATTTCCGATGCGGTGATGGCGTGGATATCGGCGCCATCGGCGAAAGCCTGCCGCAGCTGCGGGATCTCGGCGACATGGGCAAGCACGCGCAGTTCGATCTGGCTGTAATCAGCCGAGACCAGCCGGTTGCCCTTGTCGGCGATAAAGGCGGTCCTGATCTTGCGGCCTTCGGCGGTGCGCACCGGAATGTTCTGCAGGTTCGGGTCGGATGATGACAACCGCCCGGTCGTCGTCGCGGCCAGCGCGTAGGAGGTGTGGACGCGTTTTGTGTCGGGGTGGATGAAGCCGGGCAGCGCATCGGTATAGGTCGATTTCAGCTTGGTGAGCTGGCGCCAGTCGACGATCTTGCGCGGCAGTTCGTGGCCCTCGGCGGCAAGGTCTTCCAGCAGCTGCGCCGAGGTCGACCATTGCCCGGTTTTGGTCTTGGAGCCGCCGGGCAGGCCCATGCGGCCGAACAGGATGTCGCCGAGCTGCTTGGGCGAGCCGATGTTGATGCGTTCGCCGATGAGCTGGTAGATTTCCTCTTCGAGCCGGGCGGCACCTTGCGCCAATTCGCCCGACAGCCTGGACAGGATCTGCCTGTCGACCGAGATGCCGCGCTGTTCCATCCGCGCCAGCACCGGCACCAGCGGCCGCTCCAGCCGCTCATAGACCGAGACCAGGCCCTTGGCGGCAAGCCGGGGCTTCAGCACCAGCCAGAGCCGCAGCGTCACGTCGGCGTCCTCAGCGGCGTGCGCGGTCGCCTTGTCGATGTCGACCTGGTCGAAACCGACCGAGCTCTTGCCGGAGCCGGTGACGTCCTTGAGCTGGAGCGGGGTGTGGCCAAGCCATTTCTCGGCCAGCGCGTCCATGCCGTGGCCATGCGGGGTGCCGGCGTCGAGCACATAGGAAATCAGCATGGTGTCGTCGAACGGCGCGACGTCGATGCCGTAGCGGCTCATGATGACCAGGTCGTATTTCAGGTTCTGCGCGATCTTGAGGACCGATTTGTCCTCGAGCAGCGGTTTCAGCACCGCCAGCGCCTCGCGAAGCGGGATCTGGTTCTCGAGCGTGCCGCCGCCGAGCAGGTCACCATTGCCGCTTTTGTGGGCGAACGGAATGTAGCCGGCGTGGCCGGGCGCCGTGGCTATCGCCATGCCGATCAGTTCGGCCTGCATGGGATCGGCCGATGTCGCCCTGACGTCGAAGGCGGCGACGCCGGCCTCCCGCGCCTCTGCGACCCATGCCTTCAAGGTCGAGATATCGCGAATGCAGGTGTAGGCCGAGGTGTCGATCTTGCGGGTTGCCGCGCGCTCCAGCCGCAAGGCCGAGAGCAGGGAAGGGGTATCGCCTTGCTTCGCGACGTCCGTCGCGGGCGCCGTTGCGTCCTCGGCTTGACCTGGCCCAGTGGCGGCACCGCTCCGGGCCATAACCGGCGATCCGGCGCCCACATCGGGGCCATGTGCGTTGTCGGCGCGCTCGACGGTCACCGCGACGGCCTGGACGTCGCCGGCCTCGGTGCCGGTCGCTTCCGCCACGCGGCGGGTCAGCGAGGTGAATTCCATTGTCTTCAAGAAGCCGATCAGCTTCGGCCCGTCGGGCGCGTGGAGGACGAAATCGTCCAACCCCTCGGCCACCGGCACGTCGTTCTTCAGCGTCACCAATTGGCGTGAGATCAGCGCCTTGTCGGTATTGGCGATGATCGATTCGCGCCTCTTTTCCTGCTTGATCTCGCCGGCACGGGCCAACAGGCCATCGAGGTCGCCGAACTGCTCCAGCAACTGCGCCGCCGTCTTCGGCCCGATGCCGGGCACGCCAGGCACATTGTCGACCGAGTCGCCGGTCAACGCCTGCAGATCGACCATCTTTTCCGGCGGCACGCCCCATTTCTCGATGACCTCGGGAATGCCGATCTGGCGATCCTTCATCGGGTCGTACATGCCGACCGTATCGCCGACCAGCTGCATCAGGTCCTTGTCGGAGGAGATGATGGTGGTGTCTCCGCCGGCTTCGCATGCCAGCCGGCAATAGGTGGCGATCAGATCGTCGGCCTCGAAGCCTTCCATCTCGATGCATGGCAGGTTGAACGCCTTGGTCGCCTGGCGGATCAGGCCGAATTGCGGGATCAGGTCCTCGGGCGGCGCCGAACGGTTGGCCTTGTATTCGGGGTAGAGATCGTTGCGGAAGGTTTTGGAGGAATAGTCGAAGATGACCGCGAGATGCGTCGGCACGATGCCTACATCGGTGTTGCGGGCATCCTGCATCAGCTTCCACAGCATGTTGCAGAAACCGGAAACAGCGCCGACCGGCAGGCCGTCGGATTTGCGGGTCAGCGGCGGCAGGGCGTGATAGGCCCGGAAGATGTAGCCGGAACCGTCGATGAGGAAGAGATGGTCGCCTTTTTTCATGCCGGCAGGGATAGCGCGGCGCGATGGCTTGGTCCATGCCAAAGACATCCCCGGATATCGGTTCCGTCAACACCCTGACAGATTGGCTTATAAAGCTCCGCTCACGGGCACGTTACAAAAGTGTAACGTTGATGCCCTTGAATCGCCACCTTCACAGACCCAAATACACCTCATCGGCAGTTTTCGCCGAAGTCCGGAGCAAGGCCCGTCCCCCGCCTATCCCGGGCAACTGCGGCAGCCTATCCCCCCTCTCCGGGCTGCCGCATCGTTTCGAGTATGAGGCCGCCGTGGTTCCCCCTCCACCACGGCGGTCTTTTTTTGCCTTGCGGCGGCTGTTGCGGGCCGTGGTCCAATGGTCCCGGGCTTTTCGTTTCGCCGCTCTGCCTTTACGGTTCCGGCACTGAATCGAAAGGCTTGCCAAATGTCCGCAGTTTCCCCCGTCCTCGACCGCCTCGACCAGAATCTCGACCAGAGCCTGGAACGCCTGTTCGGCCTGCTCAGGATCAAGTCGATCTCCACCGATCCCGCCTATGCCGCCGACTGCCGCAAGGCGGCGGAATGGCTGGTGGCGGAGCTCAAGCTGATCGGCTTCGATGCCAGCGTGCGCGACACGCCAGGACATCCGATGGTGGTCGCGCATCATGACGGGCCGGCTGGTTCGCCGCATGTGTTGTTCTATGGCCATTACGACGTGCAGCCGGTCGATCCGATCGAACTCTGGGAAAACGATCCGTTCGCGCCAGCGATCAAGGAGGTTGGACCCGACCACAAGGTGATCACAGGGCGTGGCTCGGCCGACGACAAGGGCCAGTTGATGACTTTTGTCGAGGCTTGCCGCGCCTGGAAGCAGGTGCATGGCAATCTGCCGTGTCGTATCACCATCCTGTTCGAGGGTGAGGAGGAATCGGGCTCGCCGTCGCTGAAACCGTTCCTCGAAGCCAACGCCGAAGAGCTCAAGGCCGACTTCGCGCTGGTCTGCGATACCGGCATGTGGAACCGCGATACGCCGTCGATCTGCGTGGCACTGCGCGGGCTGGTCGGCGAGGAGATCACGGTGAAGGCCGCGGACCGCGACCTGCATTCGGGGCTCTATGGCGGTGCCGCCGCCAACCCGATCCGCATCCTGGCCAGGGTGCTGGCCGACATCCACGACAAGGATGGCCACATCACCATTCCGGGTTTCTATGACGGTGTCGAGGAGACGCCTTCGCAGGTGCTGAAATCCTGGGAGACGCTGGGCGAGACGGCCGAGACCTTCCTTGGACCCGTTGGCCTGTCCATCCCGTCCGGCGAAAAGGGCCGCTCGGTGCTGGAATTGACCTGGGCGCGGCCGACAGCCGAGTTCAACGGCATCATTGGCGGCTACACCGGCAAGGGGTTCAAGACAGTGATCGCGGCGGAGGCCTCCGCCAAGGTGTCGTTCCGCCTCGTCCACAAGCAGGATCCCAAGAAAATCCGCGCCGCCTTCCAGAAATTCGTCGAGGAGCGAATTCCGGCCGACTGCTCGGTAGAATTCCATCCGCATGGCGGCTCGCCGGCAATCCAGCTTTCCTACGACTCGCCTTTCCTGGCCAAGGCCAAGGATGCGCTGTCCGACGAATGGCCCAAGCCCGCGGTGACGACCGGCAGCGGCGGCTCTATTCCCGTGGTCGGCGACTTCCAGACCTATCTCGGCATGGAATCGCTGCTGGTCGGGTTCGGCCTCGACGACGACCGCATCCACTCGCCCAACGAGAAATACGAGTTGAGCTCCTTCCACAAGGGGCAGCGCTCCTGGGCCCGCATTCTGGACGCGCTGACGCGCTGAGCGCGGAAAAGTCGTTTTCCTGTTGATTTTTCACCGGATCGCGGCGAGGACGGGATACGCCGCGACCGGAGAAGACAATGGCCGAGATCCGTTTCCACAAGCATGATCTGCCCGACCTCATGCATTACAATGTCGGGGCAGTGGCCATCGACACCGAGACGCTGGGGCTGAACCCGCATCGCGACCGTCTCTGCGTAGTGCAGATTTCGCCTGGCGACGGCAGCGCCGACGTCATCCAGATCGCACCCGGCCAGAAGAAGGCGCCGAACCTCGTCAGCCTGCTCAGGAACCGCGGCGTGACGAAGCTGTTCCACTACGGGCGCTTCGATCTCGCCGTGCTTTACAATGCCTTCGGGGTGATGCCTGAGCCGGTGTTCTGCACCAAGATCGCGTCGCGGCTGACACGCACCTATACCGACCGGCACGGGTTGAAGGACATCTGCTTCGAGTTGCTCGGCGTCGGCCTGTCCAAGGCGCAGCAATCATCGGACTGGGCGGCCGAGACGCTGTCTCCCGAACAGCTCGAATATGCCGCTTCCGACGTGCTCTATCTGCACCGGCTGCGCGACGTGCTGGCCGAGCGGCTGGCGCGCGATGGGCGGGCCAAGGAAGCCGATGCCTGCTTCCGCTTCCTGCCGACTCGGGCCAAGCTTGACCTGATGGGCTGGGACGAAGAGGATATCTTCGCACACAGCTGACCGCCTTCGCGACGATCCGCGCCTGACGGACGGTTGGGAACCAGATGCCGGCCGTGGCGTTCTGTGGGCTGAAAAAGGGGGACGAAATGGTGGACAGGAAGCCGATATCGACCGCGCCGACCGATGGCTCCAAGGTCACCATCACCTGGAAGGACGGCGACGGCGTTCTCAACGAATCCATCGGGCAATACCGCGATGACGGCTGGTGGGTCTATACCGACAGCCATACGCAAAAGAAGGTCGAGCCGACCAGCTGGCGGCCGACTTCCGGCGACGACAACGATCAATGAGCGCCGCTGGCGGGGCCAGCTGCTTTCGAATAGCCTGAAGCCGTTGATATCGGGGCCGATTCGGAGCCTTCCGCTCCGCGCTCGCCCTCTTGCTCGGAGGAAATCGCCATGGGCGTCGAAAGCCTTCTCGTCTTCATCATCATTGGTGCCATTGCCGGCTGGCTTGCCGGTCTCATCGTTTCCGGTTTCGGCTTCGGCCTGATCGGCAACATCATCGTCGGCATCGTCGGCGCCTTCATCGCCGGCTGGCTGTTCCCGCGGATCGGTTTCTCCATAGGCGGCGGCATCATCGCTTCCATCATCCATGCCACGATCGGCGCCATCATCCTTTTGGTGCTGGTCAAGGTTCTGAAGCGAGCCTGAGGCTCGAAACGACAAAGGGCGCGCCGTGAAACAGAACACACTCTACCTCCTCATTGGCGCGCTCGTCGTCGTCGTCATCGCGCTTGGCGCCTATGTCTACCGCGAGCAGACGAAGCCGAAAGGCGTCGAGCTCAAGATCGACGACAAGGGCATTTCGATCCAGCAGAACTGAGCCAGCCGCCGATTTGGGATGCGTCATGCCGCTTGATTTCCGGATGGCGGGCAGACTCGATCGAGGAGGGCGATGACCTGCGAGGAGCGGACGCTGGCCCTTTTCGCGCTGCCGTCGATGCGCGGTGGCGTTGAAAATTGCCGGAAGGCGGGGCCGTTGCTTCGGCGTAGTGCCGGAGGCGTGATCAAACCCCGATATGGAATTAGATGACGGATCGGCGCTTCGGCGCTATGATGTCGACACAGGGCGTTTGGGGTCAACCAACCTATTGCTAGGAGGTTGCCATGAAACACCAAACACTGGACCAACTGCATGCAGTGGCCGAGGTCAACAAACAGCCGGTAATGAGCCGAACCCAACGTCTCGTGCGTTGGGCCGAGCTTCTTGAACGTGAGCCCAGCCGGCTGCTCACCGCGCTTGCCGGGACCGAATACCGTGCGCCGCCCGAGCGCGATGTCATGCGAGGCGATGACTCGCCGATAGCGGTTGCCTTCACGGACCCGATATTGCACGACGAAGGTCTGAAAGACGACAGCTATGGTGAAGCCAAGCGCTTCTTCGAACTGACCGACCACCAACTGCACGAGATCGTCTGCTACTGCCATGTCGGCGAGGTTATGCAATCGTCCAGGGCAGCGCTCTCGGTTCGTGCCGCGATCGGCTGACGCATGTCCACCAGGTGATCACCTGGTGCCGGGTGATTTAGGGCGCGATCGAACGCGAAGTTGCAACCATTGCGATCGCGCCCTAACGAGGAACATGTCCGCGACCGCTTGGCTCGCGGTCGGGGGCGGCTTGGGCTTGGCGCCCCCGAAAAAAATGCCCCGCCAGGATTGTTCTGTCGCGGCGGGCCGGTTGCCAGCGCCAAAATCAGGACCTCGAACCGAGCGCCGACTGCCGGACCCCAGGCATTTGATTATCAATCGCCTTGAATTTTTCCGACTTAACCCGCCCTTAAATCGCCGCATCTACTCTTCAACTCGGACGCCATTGGCCCCGGGGATATCAAACACAGCGCATGGCGAACCGCAGAGACAGCCGCATCGAGCCCAGTTTCGAGGGACCGCCAAAGGCGCGATCCCAACCGGGTCTTTCGGTGAGCGAGGAGGACCGCGTCGTGCCAAGCAACCGCAAAGCCTCCGCCAAGCGCAAATCGTCGAAGGCGAAATCGTCGCGCGGTGGGCGTGGCAGAAGCCGGCGTGGCCTGTTCGGCGTGCTCGGACGGCTGGTCTACTGGTGCTTCGTGCTCGCCATCTGGGGCGGCATCGCGGTGGCCGGCGTCGTCATCTACTACGGCGCCAAGATGCCGGCGGCCACCACCTGGTCGATCCCCGACCGTGCCCCCAACATCAAGATTGTTTCGGCCGATGGTCAGTTGCTCGCCAATCGCGGCATGAGCGGCGGTGAAGCCGTCGGCCTGCACGAAATGTCGCCCTATATTCCAGAAGCCGTCATCGCCATCGAGGATCGCCGGTTCTATTCGCATTTCGGTGTCGACCCGATCGGCCTGTCGCGCGCCATGGTGACGAACCTGCTCGGCGGGCATTTCTCGCAAGGCGGCTCGACGCTGACGCAGCAATTGGCGAAAAACCTGTTCCTCAAGCCCGACCGCACACTGGAGCGTAAGGTGCAGGAGGTGCTGCTGGCGCTGTGGCTGGAGCACAAGCACACCAAGGACCAGATCCTCGAAATGTACCTCAACCGGGTTTATTTCGGCTCCGGCGCCTATGGCGTGGAAGCGGCTTCGCGCCGCTATTTCGGCAAGAGCGCGCGCGACGTCACCCTGTCGGAAGCAGCCCTGCTGGCCGGCTTGCTGAAAGCACCGTCGCGGTTGTCGCCGGCGCGCGATCCGAAGGCCGCCGAGGAGCGTTCGCAACTGGTACTCGCCGCCATGCGCGAGGAGGGCAAGATCAGCGACAAGGAGCTGAAGACGGCGCTCAGCGCGCCGGCGACGCGCTCGCCGTCCTACTGGACGGGCTCGGAAAACTATGTCGCCGACGCCATCATGGAAGAACTGCCCGACCTGATCGGCGATGTTCGCGGCGATATCGTCATCGATTCTACCGTCGACCTGAACCTGCAGAAACTTGCCGAGCAATCGATCCGCAAACTGATCGACGACAGCGGCAAGAAGCTCAACGTCACCCAGGGCGCGCTGGTGTCGATCGACGATTCCGGCGCGGTGCGTGCCATGGTCGGCGGCTATGACTATTCGACCAGCCAGTTCGACCGCGCCTCGGAAGCGCGCCGCCAGCCCGGCTCGGCGTTCAAGCCGTTTGTCTATATGGCCGCCCTTGAGGCGGGCCGCACGCCCGACAGTGTGCGCAACGACGCGCCGATCAAGATCGGCAATTGGACACCCGACAATTACGGCGGCAAGTACTTTGGCAAGGTGACACTGGCGACGGCTCTGGCCAAATCGCTGAACTCGGTCGCCGCGCAGCTGACGATGGAGGTGGGGCCGAACGCGGTGGTCGAGGCCGCGCACCGCATGGGCATCCAGTCCGATTTGCAGGCCAACACCTCGATTGCGCTCGGCACTTCGGAAGTGACGCCGCTTGAGTTGACCTCGGCCTATGTGCCGTTCGCCAATGGCGGCTACAAGCCGGACATCCATTTCATCCGCCGCATCACCACCGCCGACGGCAAGGTGCTCTATGACAGCGGTGGCGGCAACGCGCCGCGTGTCGTCAAGCCCGAGATCGTCGGCATGATGAATTCGATGATGATGGGCACGGTCGAGTTCGGCTCGGCAAAGAAGGCGGCTTTCGCCTGGCCGTCGGCCGGCAAGACCGGCACCAGCCAGAATTCGCGCGATGCCTGGTTCGTCGGCTACACCGCCAATCTCACCACCGGCGTGTGGTTCGGCAATGACGACGGCACTGCGATGAAGAAGGTGACCGGTGGCGCTCTGCCGGCGCAGGCCTGGCATGAGTTCATGGTCGCCGCGCATGAAGGCGTACCGGTACGGCCGCTGCCCGGCACCTGGAAGTCGACGCCGGCCGATACGATCGTGCCCGACGACATACCTTCGGCCGACAACAACCAGCAGGCGCCGGTTCCGTCGGTATCCGTTGGCCAGCAGGCGCCGGCCGCGCAGCCGGCGGCGCCGGCCCGCGTGGCGCGGCCTGCCCAGACCGTCGATGCCGACGGCTTCAACATGCCCGCGGACGACGGCACCACCGCTTCGGTCGGCCATCCCGTGCCGCCAGGCAGCGTCGGCGGCCCGCTCAAGAAGCGGCAGACCTCGATCCTGGATATTCTTGGCGGCGGCTGAGACTGTCTTCCCTAGCGGCGTCAATCCGCCTCTCGCCAGCGCCACGGTGTTCGGCTACATCTCCGGCCCGGAGACCGTGACATGGCTGAACCCGACACCAGAAAAACCATCGTGCTGACCGGCGCCAGCCGCGGCATCGGCCACGCCACGGTCAAGCGCTTTTCGCGCGAGGGCTGGCGCGTCATCACCTGTTCGCGGCAAGCCTTTGCCGAGGATTGTCCCTGGCCTGCCGGCCCGGAAGACCACATCAAGGTCGATCTCGCCGACCAGGAAGATGTAGGCATTGCCGTCTCGGAAATCCGCCACCGGCTGGAAGCGCATGGCGGCCAGCTGCATGCCCTGGTCAACAATGCCGGCATCTCGCCCAAGCTCAAGGACGGCAACAGCCGCATGAACTCGATCGACACGCCGATGCATGTCTGGCGCGACGTCTTCCAGGTCAATTTCTTCGCGCCGATCATGCTGGCGCGCGGCCTGTTCAAGGAACTGGCGGCGGCCAAGGGCTCGATCGTCAACGTCACCTCGATCGCCGGCACGCGCGTGCATCCTTTTGCCGGCACCGCCTATGCAACCTCAAAGGCGGCCCTCGGCTCGCTGACGCGCGAGATGGCGCATGATTTCGGCCCGCACGGCATCCGCGTCAACGCCATCGCGCCGGGCGAGATCGACACCGCGATCCTGTCGCCGGGCACGGACAAGATCGTCGAGACCATTCCGCTCAGACGCCTCGGCACCACGGCCGAGGTCGCGGACATCATCTTCTTCCTGTGCTCGCAGCAGGCCTCCTATGTGACCGGCTCGGAAATCCACATCAATGGTGGCCAGCACGTGTGAGGCGGGTGCTCATCCCGCGATGTTGAGAACGGCCTTGCCGCTGAAGCTGCGCTGCCGTAGGGCGTCCAGGGCCTGAGCGATATCAGTCCACGGCACGGTCAGGGCGACACGGGTTTCCAGCCGGCCAGCCGCGACCAGGGCGAGCAGCGTGGCGATATCGGCGCCGATGCCCGAGCCGGATGTGTAGTAGGCGAAGGTCTGAAGCCTCGCTCCCTCGTGGCCAGGAACGAATTGGCGGAAGCCAACCGGGGTGAGTTCGCCACTGCTCGAGCCGAACATGACGATGGTCCCGCCGGGTGCGACGCGTTCGATCGCGTGGGCGAGGCTTTCGCCGCCGACCGATTCGGTGATCAGCGCGAAAGGGCCTTCGGCCAGTTCGATCGCCTCGACCACCTGCTCGGCGCCGAGATCGCGGAGATCCCCTGCATGCCGGGCGGCTGCGATCGCGGTCACCGAGGCGCCTTGTTCGCGGGCGATCTGGATCTGGAACCGGCCGACCGCGCCGCTCGCGCCGGTGATCAGCACCTTCAGGCCAGCGAGATCGCCGCCATGGCGCAGCGTCCTCAGCGCCGTCGTGCCCGCCACCGGAAGCGTGGCCGCCGAGACGAAGCCGATCTCATCGGGCAGGACGGCGAGACGGTCGGTCGGAACGGCGACACGTTCGGCCCAGCCGGCTTCGTCGACCAAGGCCACGACCCTTGTGCCCACGGCCGGCCCGGAGCCATCGGCCGCCGCCCGCTCCACGATCCCAACGACGTCCTGGCCAGGTATCCAGCCGTTCGGGCGTATGGTCAGCAGGCGCAGTTCGCCGCGGTTCAACGAGGTCGCGTGGACGGCGATAAGAGCTTCGTTCGCGCAGGGGGGTGGCTCGTTCACCTCGGTAAGTTTCAATCTGGCTGCGTTGTCGGAACAGACGGTGAGCGCGAGCATGGGGTACACCTTTGCCAATTGCGGCGAGAACGACCCCGAGCCTACCGATTTGCGCGATCGAATAATCTAGATATAAAATCAATCAATCGCTAAAAATAGGCAATCATGAGACAACCTCTGAGCTACCCATGGCTCGATTTCGATGTCGATGACGTTCTTGCTCCGGCGATCGCCGTGCGCGTCGACGTAACCGAGACCAAGGCCGAGGTGTCGCAGCATTGGCACCGCAAGGGGCAACTCGTCTTCGCGCTCGGCGGTGGCGTCACCTGCCGCGTTCCCAGTGGCCTCTGGATGGTGCCGCCACATTGCGGCGTGTGGGTGCCAAGCCGCATGCAGCACAGCAACATCGCGACGGCCAATGCGCGGATTTTCTTCGTTTACATCGAGCCCGGTGCTGCCGAACTGCCGGATCGGTGCTGCACGCTTTCGATCTCGCCGCTGCTGCGCGAGCTCATCATCGAACTGTCCGACTGCGCGCCTGACGACGCGAGGTGCGCTTTCCTGGGAAAGGTCCTGCTCGCCGAACTGCCCGATATGCCGGTCCAGCAATTGCATCTGCCCCTATCTTCCGAGCCGCGCTTGCGGCAGATCGCCGAAGCGTTGGCGGACGATCCGGCTGACCGCAGCACGCTGGCGGAGTGGGCCAACCGCGTCGCACTCAGCGAGAGCAGTCTTGCTCGTCTCGTCGTAAAGGAGACTGGCTTAAGTTTCGGCCGCTGGCGCCAGCAATTGCATTTGATCGTTGCGATAAGGGAGCTGGCTTCCGGGGCAAGCGTTCAGCGGGTTTCGGGCGATCTGGGCTATGAGTCCGTCACCGCCTTCATTACCATGTTCAAAAAGGCGCTCGGCAAGCCTCCCGCACGGTATCTCAGCAGCATCGCACGGAATAGCGGGTCTGCATTCGCTGCATGATCAGGCGGCGGACGGTTCAGTCGCGAATGGCTTGTGACCGAGCACCTCTTCCACGATTCCGCGCGCGATCTCCCGTTCGCCCATGATCACCGTGTCGGCGCCGAGCCCTTTGAGATGCTCGACCTCGGCATCGGAATGGGCGCGGGCGACGACGTTGATGCCGGGTTTGGCGGCGCGCGCGCGCAGAACGATCTGGCCGGCTTCGAACGCGTTGGGGATGGCGAGGATCAGCCGGCTGGCGCCTTCGGGATTGGCGGCAGCGAACACTTCGGCGTTGGCCGCATTTCCGGCGACGGTTTCGATGCCGTCGGCTTTCAGCCTGGCCAGCGTCTTGTCGGCGTCCTCGATGACGAGGAAGGGCAGCGCAGCGTCTTTCAGTGCGGCACCGACAAGGCTGCCGACACGGCCGTAGCCGATCAGGATGGCATGGCCGGCAAGTGTCGTCCTCGGCGGCGGGCCGTCTTCCTTCCTGGAGGCGGCGGCGACCGAAGCCACCTGGCCTGGTTCCGTCGCCGGGCCGACCGGCTTTGCGTCCGCCGATGGTGTCGTCTTGGCGGCGCGGGCTTCCAGCCAAGGTCTCATCCAGTCGATGATCAGGAACATCAGCGGGTTGAGCACGATCGACAGGATGGCGCCGGCCAGGATCAGGTCACGGCCTTGCTCGGGCAGAAGTTTCAGCCCGACGCCGAGCTCGGCCAGGATGAAGGAGAATTCGCCGATCTGGGCAAGGCTTGCCGAAATCATCAGGGCCGTGGCGACGGGATAGCCGAAGGCGACGACGATGACGAACGCGGCCAGCGACTTGCCGATGACGATGATGGCCAGCGTCGCCAGGATCGGCAGGCCGTTGCTGATCAGGCTGAATGGGTCGAACAGCATGCCGACCGAGACGAAGAACAGCACCGAGAAGGCATCGCGCAGCGGCAGCGATTCCTCCGCCGCGCGGTGGCTGAGTTCGGATTCGCTCATGATCATGCCGGCGAAGAAGGCGCCAAGCGCCAGCGAGACGCCGAACAGTTTTGCCGCGCCGAAGGCGACGCCGAGCGCTATTGCGAGTACGGAGAGACGGAACAGTTCGCGAGACCCGGTATGGGCCACGTAGTGCAGGATCCAGGGAATGACCCGGCGGCCGACCACCAGCATGACGACGACGAAGGCGGCGACCTTGGCCAGCGTCATGCCGACGATGCCCCAGATGCCGTAGCTGGCCGGCAACGACAGCAGGCCGCTGACATGGGCTTCGGCCTGTTCCTGGCCACCCAGCACGCCGGCAAGGGCAGGCAGCAGCACCAGCGCCAGCACCATGGCCAGATCCTCGACGATCAGCCAGCCGACGGCGATGCGGCCGCGCTCGGTCTCGATAAGCCGGCGCTCCTGAAGCGCGCGCAGCAGCACCACGGTCGAGGCGACCGACAGCGCGAGGCCGAACACGAGGCCCGCTCCCATCGACCAGCCGAGCATCCAGGACAGCCCGGTGCCGAGCGCCGTGGCGAAGCCGATCTGGACGATGGCGCCGGGTACGGCGATGGCGCGCACCGACAGCAGGTCCTTGAGCGAGAAATGCAGGCCGACGCCGAACATCAGCAGGATGACGCCGATTTCTGCCAGTTCATTGGCAAGGCCGGCATCGGCGACGAAACCGGGCGTGTTCGGCCCGACCAGCACGCCGGCTATGAGATAACCGACCAGCGGTGGAATTCGGAACCGATTGGCCAGAGCCCCGAAGACGAAAGCCAGCCCCAGACCGGCGACGATGGTGGCGATAAGGGGCGTGTCATGCGGCATTGTCTATGGAGCGCCTTTCAAGCTAGCGATGTCGGATGTGCGCCGCCCGAAGCCGTCGCCTGTTTTGCAATATGGTGGAAGGGGTGACGTTGATGCAACCCGCAGGCCGCGAAAATCGACGGTGCGGCGGCAAATACTCGGCCGGCGGCTGAAAAGCAGCCGGCCTGCCGGACGTCCCGCAATGTTGTCGCCCCGGTGTCGTGCTAGTCGGCCGCCGGCGATCAGGCGGCCCGCAGCAAGGCCTCGATCTCGAATATGGCGTGGTTGGTCAGCGTCTTGGGAATTTCGGCGGTCACTTTGCCCTCGACCTCCTTGTGCAATTTCTTGCGCATGGTCCCGAGCACCATTGGCGGTGCGACAAGGACGATCTCGTCGAACGCCCCGCCATGCGAGAGCTTGTAGAGCCGGGCGGCAATGTCATCGGCGAAGCGCTCCTTGCCGATCCGATGCCAGTCCGTCTCCTCGACGGCGCTGCGATGCACGGACGGGCCGTCATTGTACCGGCCTGGACTGTCGGTCCCTTGTTCGCGGGTAGGCGGATTGTCCTGCTCCATCATCTGCACGACCTCCAGGTTGGGAAACTTGTTGTCGCCGATATTCTTGAGGAAGAGCGCTTTTTCGCCATCGGCCACCATGATCCAGATGCCGTGCTTCAGCTTGATCGTGCCCATGATGACGGGTTCCTTTCCCTGCTGTGTCACGCCCTGCGCGGCACCCCGCCGCGGTTTCGGTTTTGGATAGCGGACGAGACGGGAACGCCTTGCGAAGCGGTAATGTTCCCGCCGCCAAGGTCACTTGAACGCGTGCTGCCCGAGGCCGGAGGTCGATGATCGTCGGCCGGCGGCTTTAATCTACTAAATTGGTAGAAATTAGAAAAAACTGTTTTGCGCGACGGCGGGCCGGCGGCTAAAAAGACCTGAAATCAAGGCCTGCCTCAGCCGCTTGAGTTCGCCCATACAAAGGATGTGGAATATTTTTCTCCTGCCTTTCGCGGTTGCGAAAAAGCGATTGCCTGCCATCACAGGATGCGCGAGTGCTTTGCTTCTGGTTTTTCGCGCCCGGGCGTAAAACTGCGACACTGTTCCCGGATTGCTTTTCACATGCCGCAGGCCAATGCCAAGCTCAATGCCTTCCCCGTCTTCGTGCGGGTCGAGGGCGAAGCCGTGGCCATCGTCGGCGGCGGTGAGGAGGCCTTGGCCAAAGCACGGCTGATCGGACAGTCGAGCGCGGTCTTGCGCATCATCACCGAAAACGCCGAGCCGGAACTGCTTGCCTTCATCGCTCAGTCCGGCGCCAGCCAGGTCGCGGCGGCCTACGATGCCTCGCAGCTCGACGGCGCGGTCATGGTGTTTGCCGCCAGCGGCGACGAGACGCTCGACCGCCGCGTCGCCGCCGACGCGCGCAAACTGGGCATTCCTGTCAATGCCGTCGATCGGCCGGAGCTCTGCGATTTCTTCACCCCGGCCCTGGTCAACCGCGCGCCGGTCGCCATCGCCATCGGCACCGAGGGTGCGGGCCCGGTGCTGGCCCAGATGCTGCGTGGCCGCATCGACCAGATGCTGTCGCCGTCGCTTGGATCGCTGGCGACGCTTGCCGCTTCACTGCGTGGCGCCGCCGAGACATTGCTGCCGAAAGGCAATGCCCGCCGCCGCTTCTGGAGCAGTTTTTTCCAGGGTGCGCCTGCCCATGCGGTGGAAGCCGGCCAGCTGTCGCGGGCGCATGACGCCGCCGTGGATCTTCTGTTGTCGAACGCGCCGGCTTCGGGTCACATCTCCCTGGTGGGCGCCGGTCCGGGCGCCGAGGACCTTCTGACGCTGCGGGCGCACCGCCTGCTGATGGAGGCCGACGTCATCGTCCATGACGCGCTGGTGCCGGAGGCGGTGGTTGCGATGGGCCGCCGCGATGCCGAGCGCTTGGGCGTCGGCAAGCGCAAGGGCTGCCACACCAAGAGCCAGGCCGAAATCAATGCGCTGCTGGTCGAACTTGGCCGGCAGGGCAAGCGTGTCGTGCGGCTGAAGTCGGGCGATCCGCTGGTCTTCGGCCGGGCCGGCGAGGAAATGGCGGCGCTGCGCGATGCCGGCATCGCCTATGAGGTGGTTCCCGGTGTCACCGCCGCCTTTGCCGCCGCCGCCGATTTCGAACTGCCGCTCACCTTGCGCGGGGTGTCCTCGTCGATGGTGTTCACCACCGGCCACGACCTCAAGGGCAATTCGCTGCCCGACTGGGCCAAGCTTGCGATTTCCGGCGCCACCGTTGCCGTCTATATGGGCCGCTCGGTCGCGGCCGAAGTCGCCGGCCGCCTGATCGAGGCCGGTCTGTCGCCGGACACGGCGGTCGCCGTGGTCGAGAATGCCAGCCTTGCCAATCGGCGCCGGTTCCACGGCACGCTGGCCGACCTGCCGTCGCTGGAAGCGCGCGGCGATCTTTCCGGGCCGGTCATGACCATTATCGGCGATGCCGTCGCCGGCGCCAATTTCGAACGGTCCGAGCCGCTCGCGGCACACAGGCACGAAGATTTGGGGCACGAAAGTGCGGCTACAGCCGCCACCGAGAGAGTTCAGCCATGAAGATACTGACCGCCAACCGCCTGACCGATGGCATCGCCGTCTGGTACGCCGATGGCGGCTGGGCAGAGACGGTGGGCCACGCCGACCTTGCCCATGACAAGGCGGCCGAGGACCGCCTGGAGGCGATCGGCGCCAAGGCCTATGCCGACAATGAAGTGGTCGACGTCAATCTGATCGACGCGGACGTCGTCGACGGCGTGGTCGAGCCGGTGCGATTGCGCGAGAAGATCCGCGCCGCCGGGCCGACCATTCGCGGCGATCTCGGCAAGCAGGCCGAGCGGGCCGCATAGCCAGGATTTAGATGAAACGGGCGGACGCGCCCTGAAAGACAAAGCATGTACCGTTACGATGAGTTCGACCACGATTTTGTCCAGGCCCGCGTCGCCGAGTTCAGCGACCAGGTCCAGCGCCGGCTGTCCGGTGAGATCACAGAGGACCAGTTCCGGCCGTTGAGGCTGATGAACGGCGTCTACCTGCAACTGCACGCCTACATGCTGCGCATCGCGGTGCCCTATGGCACGCTGAACAGCAAGCAGTTGCGCATGCTTGGCCACATCGCGCGCAAGTACGACAAGGGCTACGGCCATTTCACCACGCGCCAGAATATCCAGTTCAACTGGCCGGCGCTGTCGGACATTCCGGCGATCCTGGCCGATCTGGCAAGCGTCGAGATGCATGCCATCCAGACCAGCGGCAACTGCATCCGCAACGTCACCGCCGATCATTTCGCCGGTGCCGCGGCCGACGAAGCCGCCGATCCGCGCCCCTATGCGGAAATCCTGCGGCAATGGTCGTCGGTGCATCCGGAATTCTCGTTCCTGCCCCGGAAATTCAAGATCGCGGTGACGGGCGCCGAACGCGACCGCGCCGCCATCCAGACGCATGACATCGGCCTGCACCTGAAGAAGAATGCTGCCGGCGAGCTGGGCTTTGCCGTCTATATCGGTGGCGGCCAGGGCCGGACACCGATGGTGGCGAGGAAGATCCGCGACTTCTTGCCGGAAGCCGACCTGCTGTCCTACTGCACGGCGATCCTGCGCGTTTACAACCTCTATGGCCGCCGCGACAACAAGTACAAGGCGCGCATCAAGATCCTCGTCCACGAGACCGGCGTCGATGAGATCACCCGTCAGGTCGAGGCCGAGTGGCAGGAGTTGAAGGACGCCGAGCTGAAGCTGCCGGACGCTGACATCCGTGCCATCGAAGCCTATTTCGCGCCACCGGAACTGACCGAGCGGCCGGAAGGTGATGCCGCCGTCAAGCTGGCGCGTCTCGATTCCAAGGGTTTCTCGGAATGGCTCGACCAGAACGTGGTGACGCACCGCCATCCAGACTACGCGGCGGTGACGATCTCGCTCAAGGGCATCGGCGAGGTGCCGGGCGATGCGTCGGACAGCCAGATGGAAGCGGTCGCCGACATCGCTGAAAAATACGCCTTCGACGAGCTGCGCGTCAGCCATGAGCAAAACCTGATCCTGCCGCATGTGGCGCGCGCCGACCTCAAGGCGGTCTATGACGCGCTGGTCGATATCGGGCTGGCGACGGCCAATTCCAATTTGATATCGGACATCATCGCGTGCCCCGGCCTCGACTATTGCGCGCTGGCCACTGCACGCTCGATCCCGATCGCGCAGGAAATCTCGCAACGCTTTGCCTCGCTTGAACGGCAGCGCGAAATCGGTGAGTTGAAGCTGAAGATCTCCGGCTGCATCAATGCCTGCGGCCATCACCATGTCGGCCATATCGGCATCCTCGGCGTCGAGAAGAAGGGCTCCGAACTCTATCAGGTGACGCTGGGCGGCTCGGCCGACGAGAACACGTCGGTCGGCGAGATCATCGGCCGGGGCTTTTCATCGGAAGAGATCACCGACGCCATCGAGCAGATCGTCGAGACCTATCTCGGCCTTCGGCTCAACCCACAGGAAAAGTTCATCGACGCCTACCGCCGTGTCGGTCCCGCGCCGTTCAAGGAGGCGCTCTATGCTGGCGAAGCCAAGGCCGCTTGACCGTATCGCCGCTGTCGATGACGGCGTCGCCGCCAAGGCGGCGGGGTTCGATGCGCTTTACGGTCATCTGAAGCCGCTCGAGATCATCGAACGCTCGGTTCGCGAACTGTTTCACGACGAGATCGCCGCCGTGTCGTCGTTCGGCGCGGATTCGGCTGTGTTGCTGCACATGATCGCCGAGGTCGACCGGTCGCTGCCCGTCATCTTCCTCGATACCGGCAAGCATTTCGAGGAGACGCTCGGCTACCGCGACGCGCTCGTCGCCGATTTCGGGCTGACCAACATCCAGGTGATCAAGCCCGAGGAAGCCGCACTGGAGCGGATCGACCCGGCAGGCAATCTGCACCAGAGCAACACCGATGCCTGCTGCGACGTGCGCAAGGTCGAGCCCTTGGCGCGCGGCGTGGCACCGTTCCGGGCCTGGTTGACCGGGCGCAAGCGCTTCCAGGCCTCGACGCGGGCGGCGCTGCCGGTGTTCGAGGCGGTCGGCGCGCGCATCCGCATCAATCCGCTGGCGCACTGGACGACATCGGACCAGGCTGAATACATGCGGGCGCACGCGCTGCGCGAAAATCCGCTGGTCGCCTATGGCTATCTGTCGATCGGCTGCTTTCCGTGCACGCAGCCGGTACAGCCGGGCGAGGACGCGCGCAGCGGCCGCTGGGTGGGTCACGCCAAGACCGAGTGCGGCATTCACCTGTCGGGGCTGGAGAAGTCGCTGACCGACGCATCCCTGTAGGATATGCTGATAATCAGGTGAGGCTGGCCTTCCAGGCTTCCCGTGCTTCCGGTGCTTATGTACTTCAAGTACGCTCCGCCCCGGTTCTCGGAAGCCGTCATTCTCGGTGCAGCCTGGCTTGAGTCTCGACACATCCTTGGCTCCTTTGAATATTTAGGAATTCTTGATGACCGAAACGACGACACCGGAGACACGGCTCTGGACTCCGGAGGGGTTCCGCGAGGACGAATGGGCTCATGCCGAGAATGCGGACGCGCTCTCCGGCAATGGCCGCTTCATCCTGCCGCTGCAGGCATTCCTTGACCTTGATCCCGAGGTGCGCCGGTCCGCCAAGGAGCGGCTCGGTGTCGTGCTGCAGCCAGGCGATCAGCTCGAGAAGATCGCCGACCTGCTCGACCAGCTGTCGCTGGTGGCGCTGGTTTTCCCGGCCTTCAGCGATGGGCGCTCCTTCTCCAAGGCTGAACTGCTGCGCAGCCGCTATCATTTCGAAGGTGCCGTTCGCGCCACCGGCCAGGTGCTGGTCGATCCTCTGCCGCATATGCTGCGCCTTGGTTTCGACGAGTTCGAGATCTCGAATCCGGTGCTGCTGAAACGCCTGGAAGAGGGCCGCACCGGCGGGCTGGGTCTTTACTATCAGCCAGCCGCCGTGCCGGAGCCCAAGGGCCCGAAATATTCCTGGCGGCGCCTTCGCAACAGCTGACGTTGGGGTAATTCCGCACATCTTTACATAGGCCGTAATCGAGCTTTCTCTTGGGCATCCGGACGGAAACATCCGCCGGGTGCAAGGGAGGACGTCATGGATTTCGACTATGTCATCGCCGGTGGTGGGTCCGCCGGCTGCACGCTTGCCGCGCGGCTGTCCGAGGATCCATCGACAACGATCTGCCTGATCGAGGCCGGCGGCGCGGGCAGCAACCTGCTTGTCCGCGCGCCGGCAGGCATCATCGCCCTGTTGCCGGGGCGGCCGAAGATCAACAACTGGGCGTTCGAAACGGTGCCGCAGCAGGGGCTTGGCGGCCGCAAGGGCTACCAGCCGCGCGGCAAGGCGCTGGGCGGATCCAGCGCCATCAATGCCATGCTCTATACGCGCGGACACCGCGGCGACTATGACGAATGGTCGGACCTCGGCTGCGACGGCTGGTCATGGGACGAGGTGCTGCCCTATTTCAGGCGGGCGGAAGGCAATCAACGCGGCGCTGATGCCCTGCATGGCGGTGACGGCCCGCTGCGGGTTGCCGAGCAGCAAGAGCCACGTCCGCTCTCCCGGGCCTTTGTCGAGGCCTGCGGTGAAAACCAGATTCGCCGCAACGATGATTTCAACGGAGTCGAACAGGAAGGTGCCGGACTTTATCAGGTGACGCAATTCTGGGGCGAACGCCGCAATGGCGAGCGCTGCTCGGCGGCCGCTGCCTATCTGCAGCCGGCCATGAACAGGTCGAACCTGACCGTCATCACCGGAGCGCATGCCACCGCGGTCATCCTCGACGGCAAGCGCGCCACCGGCGTGCGGTATCGCACGGGGAAGGGCGAAGCCGTTGCGAAAGCCAGGCGCGAGGTGATCGTCTGTGGTGGCGCCTTCGGTTCGCCTCAGCTCCTGCTGCTGTCGGGCATTGGCCCGGCCGCCGAGCTAGCCATGCATGGTATTCCGGTCATTCATGAACTGCCCGGTGTTGGCAAGAACCTCCAGGACCACCTCGATTTCATCATGGGCTGGACGTCGAAGGACGCCGACATGATGGGCATCGGCCTGCGCGGCCTGCCTGGCCTGCTACGGCACATGCTGCGCTGGCGGAAAGATGGGGGCGGGATGATCGCCACGCCCTATGCCGAAGGCGGCGCCTTCCTCAAATCCGATCCGGCGATGGAACGGCCCGACCTGCAACTGCATTTCTGCATAGCCATCGTCGATGATCACGGCCGCAAGCTGCATATGGGATATGGCTTTTCCTGCCATGTCTGCGTGCTGCGGCCGCATTCGCGCGGTGAGGTCGGGCTGTCGACTCATGATCCCATGGCACCACCGCGCATCGATCCGCGCTTTCTTTCGGACGAACGCGACGCAGAGCTTTTGCTCAAGGGGGCCAGGATGATGCGTGGTATCCTGGAGGCGCCGGCGCTGGCCAGATATCGCCACAAGGAAATCTACACCGCCGGTGCTTCGAGCGACGCGGAGTTGATGTCCCACATCCGTGCCCGCGCCGACACGATCTATCACCCGGCCGGCTCTTGCAAGATGGGCGTCGACGAGATGGCGGTGGTCGATCCGCAATTGCGGGTGCGCGGACTGCAGGGGTTGCGGGTGGTCGACGCCTCGGTGATGCCGACGCTGATTGGCGGCAACACCAACGCGCCGACCATCATGATCGCTGAAAAGGCGGCGGATATGATCAGAGCAGCCGCTTGACTCCGGTCCAGGTCGACCCGGGATACTGTTTTCGTGTGCCATGAAGGGCTTGCTCCGCCCTCCGGGAAGAAAACTGGTCGTACCAATTGTGCGATTTGCGCTTTTCCTTTTGTCGTCCTGCCCTTAGGATAAGCTATTATTTCATGACCCGAAATAAATAAGGCCACAAGGGAGGAACCGGGAATGGCTGGCAAGAAAATATTGATGCTCGTTGGCGAGTTCAGCGAGGAGTACGAGATCTTCGTCTTTGAACAGGCCATGCATGCCGTCGGCCACACAGTGCATGTCGTCTGCCCGGACAAGAAGGCCGGCGATGTGCTGAAGACCTCGCTGCATGACTTCGAAGGCCACCAGACCTACACGGAAAAGCCCGGCCACGACTACATCCTCAACAAGACGTTCTCCGAGGTGGATCCGGCCAAGTACGACGCCGTCTACGCAGCGGGAGGACGCGGTCCCGAATACATCCGCATCGACAAGCGCGTGCAGGCGCTGGTGCGGCATTTCCACGAGGCCGGCAAGCCGATCTTCACCATCTGCCATGGCGTACAGATCCTGATTGCTGTCGACGGTGTGGTCCGGGGCAGGGAAGTCGCGGCACTGCACTATTGTGAGCCGGAGGTGACATTGGCCGGGGGCATCTACATCGATGTCGCGCCGACCGGTGCCCATGTCGATGGCAATCTCGTTTCAGCCAAGGGCTGGCCGGGCCTGTCCAACTTCATCCGGGAGTGCCTGAAGGTGCTGGGCACCGAGATCCGCCACGGCGAGATCCTGATGCGCAATGAGCGCCAAGCAGCATGAACAGGGAAACGGCCGCCGCGCATCATCGCGTGGCGGTCTTGCTATTTTCTGGTTTTGACGCAATTCCCTGGGGAAAGCGGCCACGCGCCTCCCCAGGAAAACCGTTTCACACTTTTCCTGGAGTTGCCTAGAGCACTTCACCATTTCACGGAAACGGCGAACCACTCTAGTCTAGGCCGAGGCTCGTGCCTCACCGAACGACACCAGCTTGCGGCGGTTTTCGTCCCACAATGCCAGTTTGACGCAGCGCAGGCTGTCGAGCAGAGTGACGCGGCCAATGCCGCGCAGTTCCGGATAATCCCGCAACACTTCCTGCAGCCGGTAGCCAGGCACCTTGGCGGAGAGGTGATGGACGTGGTGGACGCCGATATTGCCGGTGAACCAGTTCAGCACCGGCGGCAGGTCGTAATAGGACGAGCCATGCAGGGCGGCATGCTGGAATTCCCAATCGTCATCCTTTGCCCATTCCGTCTCCTCGAACTGGTGCTGGACATAGAACAGCCAGATGCCGGCCGAGCCGGCGAGAACGACGATCGGCAGATGGACCACCAGGAACGCACCGGGGCCGACGGCCCAGATAAGCAGGGCCGACGCAAGCGTGATGGCGAGATTGGTGGTCATGGATGATACCCAGGGCGTCAAGCCGCCGCGCATCATGCCGACGGGCAGCCTTTGCGAAAAGATGAACAGCCAGATCGGTCCCAGACCGAACATCACCAGCGGGTGGCGATAGAGACGATAGCCAAGGCGCCCACGCCAGGACAATCGGCGGTATTCGGCAACGGTCAGCGTCAGGATGTCGCCCATGCCGCGCTCGTCGAGATTGCCGGCGCTGGCATGATGGGTCGCGTGGGCGCGCCGCCAGCAATCGTATGGAGTCAGCGTCAGGACGCCGAGCGCGCGGCCGATCCAGTCGTCGGCATAGCGGTTGGCAAAGAAGGACCCATGGCCGCAATCATGCTGGATCATGAAGATGCGCACCAGGAACCCGGCCGCCGGAAGGACCAGGATCAGCCCCCACCAATGGCCGTAGGCATAAGCGGCCGCGGACATGGCCCAGAGCGTGGCGAAAGGAATGAGGGTGATCGCGAGTTCTATGGCGCTGCGCCGCCGGTCCGGCTTCTTGTAGCGCGCCAGGATCTTCAGCCAGGCTCGCTTGCTGTTGGCGGCCGCGTCGGGAGAAATCATGTTCATCAGGAAGCATAGGCGGAGGTGCTGCCCTCCCGCAAGATGGCAATCACGCGAAATTACTGTGTGTAATTGTCGCGCGACAGGCCATCCCGGCCTGGTCTTCCGAATTCCGCAATGCAGCGAAGCCTGCCAGATGGCTATCGGCGGCCGTCACCAAGGCTGTTTCTCTCCACCCGGTCCAGCCGGTCAAGCAACTCGCTGAACCGGGTGGGAATGTCGGCCTCGGCGCGGAAAGCCGGCAAGGTGCGCAGAAAGCGTGTCATCGCCTCGGCACCGAACTGGCGCCTGACTTCGGTGGCGAGCTTTTCTCCTTTTTCTGCCTTGTCGCGAGTCATCATTTTCAAAATCCTGTGTCGGCTTCGAAACTCCTCCAGCAAGGGAATGGTTCCCGCATCACGCTTCCGTGGCAAGCGAAGCCGGCAGGTAAGGTAAAGTTTGAATTAAAATCAAAGTAACGCCATTGGTCGCGGTTCAGGCCGGTCCGGTGGCTTACCCCTTGATTTTTGGCCGCCAAACCTCGATATCGGGCACAAAATCCATACCATTCGAGATGACGGGAAACGGCGATGAGCGACCAGGCAAAAGACGAACGCGCGCCCAGTGAAGTCGAGGCGGCAGAGGCCAATGCCGAGCGCACGGAAGGCAGTATCGACGGCGATTATGAAGCGCTTGTGCGGCTGCTGAAGGAAAATGAAGAGCTGAAGGACCGCGCGCTGCGCGTCGCGGCCGAGATGGAGAACCTGCGCCGCCGCACCGCACGCGACGTGCACGACGCGCGCACCTATGCGGTTGCGAATTTCGCCCGCGACATGTTGTCGGTGTCGGACAATCTGCGCCGCGCGCTGGACGCCATTCCCGCCGAGGCCAAGGCGTCGGGCGATGCCGGCTTCAAGGCGCTCATCGAGGGCGTCGACCTGACCGAGCGCGCCATGCTGTCGGCGCTGGAACGGCACGGGGTCAAGAAACTCGCGCCGGAAGGCGAGAAGTTCGACCCCAATTTCCACCAGGCAATGTTCGAAGTGCCCAATCCCGACGTTCCGGCCAACACGGTGGTCCAGGTCGTGCAGCCGGGCTATTCGATCGGCGAACGGGTGCTGCGCCCGGCCATGGTCGGCGTCGCCAAGGGCGGCCCGAAAATCGCCGCCGAGGCGCCGGTCGAGCCGGGGCCGGTGAATGAGCAGGCGGAGAAGGATGCTTGATAGGGGAGTAGGGCAGTAGGGCAGTAGGGCACACTGAGAGCCGTATCAATCGTCTGGCTTCGTGTTATCTAATAGATACTGCCCCATTTCCTTACTCCCCTACTGCCTTAGCCATGCATCCCATCGCCCTTCTCGACTATGCCGGCGTTGCCGTTTTCGCGGCGACCGGGGCGTTGGCTGCGTCGCGCAAGCAACTCGATATTATCGGTTTCCTGTTCCTGGCCAGCGTCACCGGTATTGGCGGCGGCACGTTTCGCGACCTCATCCTCAATGTGCCGGTGTTCTGGGTGGCAAACCGCGACTATGTGCTCATCTGCGCTGTCGTTGCGGTCCTGGTCTTCTTCACCGGGCACCGTGTCGAATCCCGTTACAAGCTGTTGCTGTGGCTCGACGCCATCGGGCTGGCCGCCTTTTCGGTGATGGGCGCGGCAAGGGGCCTCGCAATCACCGGTTCGCCCGTGGTTTCGATCATCACCGGCATGCTGACCGCGACCTTTGGCGGCATATTGCGCGATCTCCTGGCCGGTGAGCCTTCCGTGCTGCTGCGGCCGGAAATCTACGTCACGGCGGCCCTGGCCGGCGCCACCATCTTCACTCTGGGCGATGTCGCCGGATTGCCGCAGATTGTCTCGGGGTTGGCCGGCTTCGTCGTGGCGCTCGCCGTGCGCGGTGGCGCGCTGCGTTTTGGCTGGTCGTTTCCGTCGTACAGGAGCCGGCCGGGAAGGCGGCCGGAGGATATTCCGTGAGTGAGCAGGAAATAGTCAGTGGTCAACAGGCAGTCCGTGATGTCGCGGCGTACTCGCTTCAAGCCGCGAAACGCTGCGCTTCCCCGCCATAGTAGTTGACGTAGCGGGCGCCGATCTCCTTGACCGGCATCACCACGAACACGTCGACCGTCGAGAATTCACGGTCGATGACGCAGCCGTCGCCGATGCGGGCGCCGACCCTCAGATAGCCCTTGACCAGAGGCGGCATCGCCGCGATCGCCGCTTTGGCGTTGACCGCCTCGATCGGCATCAAATCCATGGAGCAGTAGCGATCGGAAACCGCGCGCACGTCCCAGGCGGAGTTGGTGCGGCAGTGATGGGCGAGATAGGTGAGCGCCTCCGCGTGAGCGGCCGGCACGGTGCCATGGAAGGAAGCGCAGCCGGTCATCACGCCGATTTCGTAGTGGTTGATGTAGGCCCAGATGCCTTGCCACAGCGCCTCGATGGTGCGCTTCGAGCGGTATTGCGGCAAAACGCAGGAGCGGCCGAGCTCGAGAAAGCGCTGGCCGGGATGACGGGCGATGAGCTTGGTCAGTTCGAACTCGCCTTCGGAATAGAAGCCGCCGGCGGTGGCCGCGATTTCTTGCCGCAGCAGGCGATAGGTACCGACGATGCGGCGATGTTCGGGGCCGGAAAGCGTCGTATCCAGCACCAGAAGATGGTCGCAGAGCGGATCGAAGCGATCGGCGTCGCGACGGTCCTGCGCCTGGAACAGGTCCTTCCTGGCGCCAAGCTCGTCGTAAAATACCCGGTAGCGCACTTCCTGCGCGGCCGCGATCTCGGCCTCGTTGCGGGCGAGCCGCACTTCGAGGTTGCCGATACGACCGAGCGCCGCGCCTTTTATGACGGAATCGACATTACGCCCGGCAAGCAAGGCGCTGCTGGCGTTTGGCCGAGTGTCACATTCCGGCATAACTGTATGCACGAGTGATTCTCCTTCGAGCCATCCCTCTTGGCACGGGGATACGGTGTAGGTGCAACAGGATTGTGACAGTACCGTGATACGGCGTCGCGGGCAATACTTCGTCGGCTGGCGAAAACGGTCAACCGGCTACGCTAGATGAGAAAACATGAAGCGTCTCGCGCCCACGCGGGGCGCGGCGATGCGCTCCAGGCTCCTTGTTTTCATGCATGTCCTGCCGGCAAAGCCAGGGGTCACTTTTGGTTGAAATGCATTGGCCGCGCGCCAGAAAACCGGTTCAAGCGGCGACCTGGCCCTCGACGGCGTTGACCAGCGCATCGGGGTCGAGCGGCTTGGTGACGAAGCCGCTGGCGCCGTGGGCGAGCACCGCATGGCGGGTCTTTTCCTGGCTGTCGGCCGACAGCACCATGATCGGCACCGGCGGGACCGACGTTTCCTCCTCGTGGCGGCGTATCGCGGCGATCGCGTCCAGCCCATCCATGATCGGCATGTGGAGGTCCATCAGCACCACGTCGAAGCGATGCTTGTGCCCGGCGCTGGTGACGGCCTCGACGGCGGCCTTGCCATTGCCGACCACCTTGACGCGGTGTCCCGCCTTCAACAGCGTGGCGCGGGCCAGCATGGCATTGATGTCGTTGTCCTCGGCGATCAGCACGGACAGGCCCTGCTGTCGGCCAGTCGACGTGCGAAGCGCCGGGGCGCGGCGCTTTTCCGGCTGCGGCTGCGCTAGCGCCGGCGCATGGCTGGTCAAAAGGACACGCAGAAGTGTTCCCCCGCGCACCGGCCGGGCAAGGAACGTCGCGTAGCCGCTGGCGCGGAACTCGCCAAGCATGCCGCGGTCCGTCGGCGCTATCAGCGTGACGGCTTCGCAATCGGAAAAGCCGCTTAGGCGCAGCCGCTTGAGCAGCCTCCCGTCGCTTTCTTCCATGGCCGCGTCGACCAGGAGCACGTCACAGCCGTTGGCCAGGGACGCGGCCTGCGCCGCGGTGGCGGCGATACCGGCCGTACCGCCATTGGCGCGGATGGTGCGGGCGATGGCGTCGGCCTCGACGGCGTTCCTGGACAGGATCACCGCGTGCCTGCCGGCAAGCGCATTCTGCCGGCCCTGCGGTGCCTCGGTGGCCTCCGTGGCCGGGATTTCGAAGACGAATTCCGACCCTTGGCCAAGCCGGCTGGAGACCGAAATCGTGCCGCCCATGGCAGTCACCAGGCGCTTGGAGATGGCAAGTCCCAGTCCCGCCCCGCCATGCGTGCGCGTCGAGGTGCCGTCGGCCTGCTCGAACTCCTCGAAAATGCGCTCCATGTCCTCGTCGCGCAGGCCGGGACCAGTGTCGGCGATGGTGAAGCAGATGCGATCACTGGTCTCGGTGCGGGCGCGCGCGACGCTGACCAGGACGCCGCCGCTGTCGGTGAACTTGATGGCGTTGCCGATGAGGTTGAGCAACACCTGCCTGACCCGGCCCGGGTCGGCGGTGATCATCTGCGGGACATCCGGCTCGACATGGCAGCCGAGGCCGATATCCTTGGCGAAGGCGCGCGCGGCGAGCAATTCGATAATGTTGTCGGCGATCTCGCGCACCGACATCGGCTGCGGTTCCGGATCGAAGCGACCGGCCTCGATCTTGGAATAGTCGAGCAGATCCTCGATCAGGGCGAGCAAGGCGCTGGCCGAGGTCGAGATGGCGCCGACATAGGTCTGCTGCTCCGGCGACAGGCTGGTGTCGGCGAGCAGCCTGGCCATGCCCATGATGCCGTTCATCGGCGTGCGGATTTCATGGCTGACGGTGGCGAGAAAGCGCGATTTCGCCTGGCTTGCGAATTCGGCTCTTTCGCGCGCTGTGATCAGCGAGGATTCGGCGCGCTTGCGGGCTGTGATGTCGCGGGCGATGGCGCGATGCGAGGCCGCGCCGCTGTCCTTGTCGCGCACCGACAGTTCGATCCACGAGAACCAGCGCGGGCCGCCCGGCGTGCGGATGGCGACATCGGTGGAACTCAGGCACTCGTGATCGGAAAAGGCGGCATCGGGAACGATGCCGACCTCGATGCCGAGTTCGGCCAGGGTCTTGCCGGCAAGGTCGCGGTGATCCGCTCCGACGAGATCGGCGAACACCTTGTTGGCATAGACGATATTGCCGTCGCGATCGCGATGGATGACGAGATCGCCAAGCGCGTCGATGAGACCGCGAAAGCGCTCCTCGCTTTCCTGCATCTCCCACATGCGGTCGGCCAGCGTCTCGATCTCGGCGCGGCTGCGCGCGGTGGTCTCGTCCAGCAGCACCGCGGTGCGATGGACGCTGCGTCTGGCGTGCAGATGCAGCGCAAGGCCGGCGAGGCCGGTTGCCAGCAATGCGAGGCTGATGAAGATCGGCGCCCCGGTCAGATGCGCAATGCCCGCCAGTATAATGATGGCAACGAAGGTGAGCAGCGGCAGTCCTTCGCGCCTGGCCAATCGCTGCTCGGGCACCAGCGGCGGCGCGGCGATAAAGCGCCGCGCCGCCGTCGGCGCGGCCACCGCATCGACGTCGTCGCCCTTGCTTGCCTGCCGGCTGTCGGATTCCGCGATCATGCGAAACCCTTGCCAGACAGAGATTATGGAAAATTGCGGCGGATCGTTCGAATTTTAGCGGATAGGGCGTTTTTGTCCTGGTGGCGGCGGATTCGCCACCGGATCTGGCAATTCAGTCCACTGATCCGCGAGGACGTTACATGTCGACGACGACGCGTCCGCGGATCTTGCCGTCGACGATGTCGCGTGCCGTCTCGACGATGCCGTCGAAGCCGATGGTCGTGGACAGGCTGGCAAGCTTCCGCAGGTCGAGATCGGAGCCAATACGGCGCCAGGCCTCGAGGCGCACGGCCTTCGGCGCCATCACCGAATCGATGCCAAGCAGCGAGACGCCGCGCAGGATGAAGGGGGCGACGCTCGACGGCAGATCCATGCCGCCGGCTAGGCCGCAGGCCGCCACGGCGCCGCCATAGGAGGTCATCGACAGGACGTTGGCCAGCGTATGGCTGCCGACCGAATCGATGCCGCCGGCCCAGCGCTCCTTGGCCAGCGGCTTGGCGGGCTGGCTGAGCTCGTCGCGCGAAATCACCTCGGCGGCGCCGAGGTTGATCAGATAAGGGCTTTCGGCGTTGCGGCCGGTCGATGCAATGACATGGTAACCGAGGCTGGACAGGATGGAGACCGCGACCGAACCAACGCCGCCGGCGGCACCCGTCACCACGACCGGGCCGCGGTCGGGAAGGATGCCGTGCCGCTCCAGCGCCATGACGCAAAGCATGGCGGTATAACCGGCGGTGCCGACCGCCATCGCGTCGTGCGCGCTGAGGCCATCCGGCAACGGCACCAACCAGTCGCCCTTGACGCGGGCGCGCCCGGCATAGGCGCCGAAATGCGTTTCGCCGACGCCCCAGCCGTTGAGGATGACCTTGTCTCCCTTGCGCCAGTCTGGATTGGAGGACGAAATCACTGTTCCGGCAAGATCTATGCCCGGCACCAGGGGCCAGCGGCGGACCACCGGCGCCTTTCCGGTGATGGCCAACCCGTCCTTGTAGTTCACCGTCGTCGCCTCGACCGCGACGGTGACGTCGCCCTCCATCAGGTCGGCTTCGGTGAGATCCGTCACGGCGACCGACTGTTTCTTGTCGGCGTCGCGCGAAATCAGGATGGCTTTGAAGGTTTCGGACATCTTTTTCTCCGCGAGCTTGCTTGTCGGTCTGGGACTGTGCGGCGATGGCCGCGCGGGGTCAATCTTTGGAGGGCTTGGCGTTCGAAGGCTTGGGCTCGCGCCGCCAACCGATGAGTTCGTCGAAGACGACCAGTGCCGCGCCCACGGAAATGAAGGCGTCGGCGAGATTGAAGACGGCAAACGACCAGACCGGCGTGTGAAACAGGATGTAATCGATGACGTGGCCGTAGACGGCGCGGTCGATCAGATTGCCCAGCGCGCCGCCGATGATCAGGGCGAAGCCGGTGCGGGCGATGACATGGGCCGATGGCGTGCGGGTGGCGAGACAGAGCACGAAGGCAACGACCAGCACGGCGATGACCACCAGGCCGGTGTCGCCGAAGGAGGAAAACATCGAGAAGGCGATGCCGGTGTTGTAGGTGCGAAACAGCGCCAGGAACGGCACCAGATCGACCTTTTCCTGAAACGGCAGGCCGGTCTCGACCAGATGCTTTATCCATTGATCGAGCGCTATGGCCGCGACGACGAGCATCGCGTAGGGGGACCATGATCTCACGGGCTGGCAACCTTCATTGCTGGTCGGCGGTCGGCTCGAGCTTCAGCGCGCCGCGCCTGATCTCGAACAGCATGATGCCGGTGGCGACGGCTAGATTGAGCGAATCGGCACGGCCCGCTTGCGGGATCCTGAGCAATCGGTCGCAGCTCGCCGCCAGGTTTTCGGGCAGGCCCTGCTGCTCATTGCCCATCATCAGCAGAACCGGCCCACGGGAAAAATCGACCGAGCGGTAATCGACGGCACCCTTCAGGTGCGTGCCGGCGACGAGGCCTGAAAACCCGCCGCGCCAGGCCAGGAAAGCCTCTGTCGTCGCCTTGGCCACCGGCACGGCGAAAATGGAGCCCATGGTGGCGCGCACCGTTTCCACGGAAAACGGATCGGTGGTGTCGCCGACCAGGATGATGCCCTTGGCGCCGACGGCGTCGACGGTGCGGATGACGGTGCCGAGATTACCGGGATCGCGCACCCTGTCGAGCGCCACCCAGACGTCGCCATTGTCGGCGCGGATGTCCTTCAGGGCCAGGAATTTCTGCGAGAAGACGCCGACCACCATTTGCGGATTGTCGCGGCGGGTGATGGCGACAAGCACCTTTTCCGACACTTCGAGCACTGTGCCGCCGGCGGCAACCGTACGTGCCGCGACCTTTTCCACGGCCGCATTGCCGCGCCCTGCCTTGGCGAACACAAGCGTCCTGATCTGCCAGCCAAGGTCGAGCGCATCGATGACCAGCTTCAGCCCCTCGGCCATGAAGGCGTTCTGCTGGTCGCGGAATTTCTTCAGGGCGAGCGCCTTGATGTCCTTGATCAGCGGGTTGGCGAGGCTGGTGACTTCCTTCACCTGGCCGGGTGCGCCTGCGTGCCGCTCGTTCATTCAGGACTCCGGGGCATTCAGGCCACCCAACGCGAAAACAGTGAGGTCGAAAGCGCCCTGCCGGCGGACTTTTCGCGGATGATCAACTCGCCCGATTCGACCTTGCCGCCCATGCCGGCAAACGTGTCGCGCATCAAAGCGTGGATGGCGAAGAAGGAGGCGCGGATCGAATAAGCGGTCAGTACCACGGCAAGCGGCTTCGGCGTCAGGATCGCGCGGCAAAGGTCGGTGAGCGCCGGCAGATCCTCGAACAATTGCCAGACCTCGCCCTTGGGGCCGCGGCCATAGGCTGGCGGATCGAAAAGCACGATGTCGTAGCGGCTGCCGCGGCGCTCCTCGCGCTCGGCGAATTTCACCGCGTCGTCGACGATCCAGCGGATCGGCTTGCTGCCGAGTCCGGCCATCTCCTGGTTTTCACGTGCCCAGCCAATCGCCTTCTTCGAGGCATCGACATGGGTGACCTCGGCGCCGGCGCGGGCCGCCACCAAGGAGGCAAGGCCAGTGTAGCCGAACAAGTTCAGCACCTTGACCGGCCGCTTGGCCGCCGCGATCAACCCGGCCATGTGGTCCCAGTGCGAGGCCTGTTCGGGAAACACGCCGACATGGCGAAACGAGGTGAAACGGCCGAGATAGTCGATGCCATCATGCTTCATCGGCCAGGTCTCGCCAAGCGGCGTCCTGGGGAAGCGCCAGCGGCCGATGCCTTCCTCGTCGGTGTCGCCGGTGAAGATGGCGTCGGCCCGTTCCCAGTCCCTGGCTGGCAGGGCCTTCTGCCAGATCGCCTGCCCCTCGGGCCGCACGATGCGGTAGGGGCCGTATTGTTCAAGTTTCTGGCCGGCACCGCTGTCGAGCAGTGCATAATCGGCATTCGGCGCCACTTCGAGGATGAGCGGCAGCTGCTCGGCCGGCAGGACGCCGTCACGACGGGCGAGGATGCGCGGCGCCGATTTCGGTGCGGGTTGGCTATCCGGCTTCACGTCTCGCGCTTCGCGCGGCCTGGCGTCCGGCCGTGCCGCGCCACGCGCCTCGTGCGGACGTACCTCTCCGGTTCCGCCCTTGGCGGGCGGGCGGCTGTCGCGGCGTTTGTCGCGAAAAGACTTCAAGCGGGGGCATCTCCGAGCGGCGTGCCGCTTTTGGCATAGGGCAACCAGCTTCGCAACCAAGTCCGGAGCTGCCGCCTCTCCTGTTCATGTCGGTCCGAGATAGACCGATGTCAAAGAAACAGGCAAATCTGCTGGATGTCCCGCTCCGAACGTCTCCTCGACCTCATCCAGTGCCTGCGCCGGCATCGCCGGCCGGTGAGCGGACAGACGCTGGCCGATGAACTCGGGATTTCCATTCGAACGCTTTACCGCGACATCGCCACGCTGCAGGGGCAGGGCGCGCCGATCGAGGGGGAAGCGGGCCTGGGCTACGTGCTCAAGCCCGGCTTCATGCTGCCGCCGCTGATGTTTAGCGACGACGAGATCGAGGCGATCGTGCTCGGCTCGCGCTGGGTCGCCAAGCAGCCGGACCAGCGTCTCTCGGCCGCAGCCGCCAATGCGCTGGCCAAGATCGCGGCCGTGCTGCCAGATGATCTGCGTGAGGATCTCGACGCCTCCACCCTGCTGGTCGGGCCGCCGGCACACGCCATGGAGGGCATCGATCTCGGCATGGTGCGGCAGGCCATCCGCAACGAGCGAAAACTCGGCTTTCTCTACCGCGATGCCGGCGGTGTGGCTTCGCAACGCGTCGTCTGGCCGTTCGCGCTCGGTTTCTTCGACAAAGTGCGGGTGGTGGTGGCGTGGTGCGAGATGCGGCAGGATTTCCGGCATTTCCGCGCCGATCGCATATCAGGGCTCAATCCCATCGATACGCGCTATCCGCGTCGCCGCCAGGTGCTGCTCATGGAATGGCGGGCGACGCTCGACAAGCCGCGTGGGTCATAAGGCTACTGCCAGAATCTGACAGTAGCCTATTCTAGGTTCGGGGCATCGAAACGCTGAACCGCGGAGAGTACACATGACCACGCCGAATTTCGTCATCCTCTATGTCGACCAGCCGCTGCGGAGCGGTGCCTTCTACAGCGCGCTGCTTGGTCGCGAGCCGGTCGAAAGCGCGCCGACCTTCGTGCTGTTCGTGCTCGACAACGGCTTCAAGCTCGGCCTCTGGTCGCGCCATACCGTGGAGCCGGCGGCAGAAGCGGCGGGCGGCGGTGCCGAGATCGTGTTCGCACTGGAGACGCCGGAAGCGGTCGACGCGACCCATGCCGACTGGTCGAGGCGGGGCCTGAAGATCCTGCAGGCGCCGACCGACTTGGATTTCGGCCGCACTTTCGTTGCGCTCGATCCCGACAATCACCGCCTGCGTGTCTACTGGCTGTCGGATGGGGCACATAAATGAGGGCGTACTGGATCGCTGTGGCGTCGGCGGAACATGTCCGGCGCGGCCGCAAGGACGGCTTCATGCAGGTCAACCACGGCAAGGCAGCGCCGTTGCGTCGCGTCAAGCCCGGCGATGGTGTCATCTACTATTCGCCGACCACGGTTCTGGGCGAAAAGGATGGCCTGCAGGCCTTCACCGCAATCGGCACCGTGCGGGAAGGAGAGCCCTATCAAGGCGAAATGGGCGGCGGCTTCACGCCGTTCCGCCGCGACGTTGAGTGGATGGCGGCTGAAGAAGCGCCGATCAAGCCGCTGCTCGAACGGCTGGACTTCACCGCCGGCAAGGCGAACTGGGGATATCAGCTGCGCTTTGGCCTGTTCGAAATCACCGATCACGATTTTCGTCTGATCGCCGACGCGATGGGCGCCGAAATGCGGGGGACGGTGAGCTAGACCTTCAGCGCGTTATAAACGGCTATACCGGCGGCAAGGTCCTCGAGTGCCGCGCCAACCGACTTGAACAGCGTGATCTCGTCAGCGGTTGTGCGGCCGTTCCTCTGGCCGCGCGCCAGTTCGTGCAAATCGGCGACGATGGCGTCCGGCTTCAGCAGGCCGGAGGCCAGTGGCTGGACGATGTCGCCGGCTTCCTTGGTGGCGCCGTCGCGGGTGTCGACATAGACCCGGGCACGCGCGATCGCGTCATCATCGCTTTCGCGCATTGTCGGGGTGAAGCCGCCGACCAGGTCGACATGGGTTCCAGGCCGCAGCTGCGCGCCCTTGATCAGCGGCGTGGTGGTGATTGTCGCCGAAGAGACGATGTCGGCCTGGCCAAGCTCGGCATCGAGGTCGGTCGCGGCGCTGGCGGCGAAGCCTTCGGCGCACAAATCGGTCGCGACTTTTTCAGCATTGGCGGGGGTGCGGTTCCAGATGCGGATGGTTTTTATCGGCCGCACCGCCGAATGCGCCTTGGCGAGGAACGGCGACAGGGCGCCAGCACCGACCACAAGCAGCCGCGAGGCATCGTCGCGGGCGAGGTAGGACGCCGCCAGTGCCGAAGCACAAGCCGTGCGCCACTGAGTCAGGCGCTGGCCGTCGATCAAGGCTTCCGGTTCGCCGGTGCTGCCGTTGAGCAGGAGATAGAGCCCCATCACGGCGGGTTTGCCGATGGCGTTGTTGTCGGGTGAGACGGTTACGATCTTCACGCCGATATGGCCACCGGAAGACGTGCCGGCGGCGTTGAAATCGGTCCATGCCGGCATCAGCAGCAGGGTCGAGGCCTCGCCGTCGGGCCGTTCGACCGCGTGATGATGCCTGACGGGTTGTACCGCCCCGTCACGGAAAGCAGCGCGCAACGTCTCGACCAGTCCGGGAAAGGTCAGCGCACGGTCGACCTCGGCGGCCGAAATGGTCAGCATGAAAAGCTCCGTGGAAAGAAAGGCGCCGGGAGGCCGCTCAATTGGTCGGCTTTGGCAATGCCGAACCTTGCGCCGAGCCTTGGGCCGAACCCTGGATCGGTCCCTGTGTTGCCGACGGCGCGCGACTGATCGCCTGGCGCAGGTTTTCCGCCTCGACGCCGCGCTGGCGCGCCAGCTTGCGGTAGCGGCCCTGCTTGGCCCAGGTTGCCAGGCTGCCGACGATCATGCCGATGGCGAGCGCCAGGAAGAGGAAAATAAACAGCGGCAAGGTAAGCGTCAGCTTCGGATTGCCGGGATTGAACGGGTCCAACGTGAAAGCGACGAGTTCGCGGTTGGCGACGGCAAGCGCGATCAGAATGATCGCCAGGGGCACGAAGACCACGATGAGAATGAAGCGATTGAGCATGATTTCTTCCGTGCAAGCGGGCCGGACAAGGCCTTCTGGCGCTGACGCCGCGCCTACTTGCCGCCGTTAAGCCTTTCGCGCAGTTCCTTGCCGGTCTTGAAGAACGGCACCCATTTCTCCTCGACCTCGACGGATTCGCCGGTGCGCGGGTTGCGGCCGGTGCGGGCGGGGCGGTTTTTCACCGAAAAAGCACCGAAGCCGCGCAGCTCCACCCGGTTGCCTTCGGCAAGGGCGTCGGTGATCTCATCGAAGATCGCGCCGACGATGTTTTCGACGTCGCGCAGGAAAAGATGCGGATTGCGCGTGGCAATAATCTGCACAAGTTCGGACTTGATCATCAGACGGGTCCCCGTGAAAGCAGTTCGGTCAAAATTATGAGGATGATTTTATTGGCTTTTTCAGCTGTTCCAAACGGCGCTCAAGGGTGCCAGACGGAAACGAGGCCGTCAAGAAACAAGCGGTCGGCCCCAAGTTCGTGGATGACGTCACCGCTGTAATCAGGCAGGCCGAGGGCGCTGCCGATCGTTTTCACCATGGCTTTTGACCACAGGAAACCGCCGCGCCGTCCCGTGTCCTTCCACTCGACCACCTTGAGCTTGGCGTCGACACCCTTGGTCTCCAGCCAGTCGATCGCCTCGGCCTCGCCACCGACGGCGTCGATCAATCCGTTGGAAACACCCTGGCGGCCGGTGAAGATCGATCCGTCTGCGAGCGCCAGCGCCTGTTCGTGCGTCATCTTGCGGCGCTCGGCGACGATGCCGACAAACCAGTCGTAGCTGTCGAGGATAAGCTTGCGGACCATGGCGCGCTCGTCGTCATTGGTCGGCTTGAAGGGAGAGGGGGAAGCCTTGAGCGGCGAGGATTTCACTTCCTCCAGCTTGACGCCGAGCTTGTCCATCAGGCCGCTGACGTCAGGGTACTGGATCAGCACGCCGATCGAGCCGACGATCGAGGTCTTGCGGGCTACGATGTGGTCGGCCGCACTGGCAATCATATAGCCCGCCGATGCCGCGAGCGTGCCGACTTCAGCCACCACCGGCTTGTCGGCGGCCAGCTTGCGCACTTCCTCGTAGATCGATTCACCACCGACGGTGGTGCCGCCGGGTGAATCGATCGCAAGGATCACGCCTTTCACTTTCGACGACTCGCGGATGTTCTCCAGCCGCTTGATCAGTTCCTCGTCCTCGGTGATGGTGCCTTCGATCCTCACCTTGGCGATATGGTCGACGGCCGAGCCGCCGAGATCGTCGCCGTAGAGCCAGGCCGACAGCGCAATCACCCCGAGTGCCACGATGCCGATGGCCACCACTCGCCAGAATGTCAGCTTGCGCCGCAAGCGGCGGCGGTCGATCAGGTCGTCGGCTCTCAATGCCATGGTCAGCCTCACAGTCGGCGGGAAGAGACGCTTTTAGACCATGATGTCCTTATCGGGAAGCAGTTCCGTCTTCGGCAATCCCGACGCTATCTGTTTTGTGACTGGCCTGCGCCAGGGACGCAAGGTAAGGGGAGAGACGGCAGTGATGAAAAAACGGCGCAAGGACGTGCATTTCTGCTATGAAGTATCGGTTGTTGTGCTGACCTCGTTTTCGTTTGTACAACCACAGTTGTCACATTTTTGCGGTTTTCGTGGGCTTGTGCTTGCTTGAAGGCGCCGGCCCCCCACCTATAGGCGGTGCTCCCTGGCGGCAGGGGTCTAGAAGAAAGCAGTCATGTTAGCGCGATCGAATGAACCGACCAGCCCCGAGATGGAGTTGGCTCCCCCGGCGGATGGCTGGACGCGGGGCGAGGCGTTCGACCGCGCCCAGCGTCATTCGCGCCGCGTGCGCGTGCTCAAATTCGCCGTGCCCCTGGCCGCGGCGCTGATCGCCGTCGCCTTCCCGGTCTATTCCTATCTGGCCGCACCCGTCTCCGTCGCGGTGCAGGCGGACGGCACCGCTTTTTCCAACGGCAAGCTGGTGATGGCCAATCCCAAGCTCAACGGGTTCACCAAGCAAAAGCAGCCCTATTCCATGACGGCCCTGCGGGCGATACAGGACGTCAGCACGCAAGGCATCATCGAGCTCGAGGGCATAGACGCCAAAGTGCCGGTCGGTCCCGACAATGTGGCGGCGGTCAAAGCGTCGCGCGGTACCTACGATCGCGAAGGCAACACGATGAAGTTGAGCAGCGACGTCGAGATCACCACGACCGACGGCATGCAAGCCAAGTTCAAATCGGTCTTCCTCGACATGGGCAAAGGCACTATGAAGACGGATGATCCCGTCGATGTCAGCCGTGGCGGGTCACAGATCACAGCGAATTCCCTGACGGTCCAGGACAATGGCAAGGTCCTGGTGTTCGAGAACAGGGTGCGCGTCAACATCGATCCCGCCGCTCTGAAGGCGGCTGAGGCAAAGGGCGAAGAAGCGAATGTGGCTCAATAGTTCGACACGGCTTGCGGCCGCAACTTCGGCGCTGCTCCTGCTGGGCCTCGTGCCGTCGCTGGCACAGTCCGGTGCCACCAGTCAGGTGTCGGGCCTGAAACTGGCGGGCGATAAGCCGATCCAGATCGAAAGCGACAAGCTGGAAGTCCGGCAGGCCGAAAACGTCGCCATCTTCACGGGCAATGTCACCGTCGTCCAGGGGCCGACGCTGATGAAGGCCGGCAAGATGATGGTCTATTACATCAAGGATCCCAATGCCGCGGCCAAGGGCACGGAAGCCGCCGGCGCGGCGATGACCGGCTCGGCCAACATCGACCATCTGGAGATTTCCGACAAGGTCTACATCAAGTCGGATCAGCAGGTCGCGACCGGCGATCAGGGCAGCTTCGACATGAAGAGCCAGGTGCTGGTGCTTTCGGGCAAAAAAGTCGTTCTGTCTCAGAACGACAACGTCCTGGTGGGCTGCAAGCTCACCGTGCAGATGAAAAGCGGGCTGGCCCAGGTTGATCCATGCGCTGGGCAACGTGTCCAGATGTCGATCACGCCACCGCCGAAGTCGGATGCGTCGAAATCCGGAGCGACGAACCCCTGATGGCCAGCCTGTCATCGCTGACGGCGCGTCTTCCGGGACGAGCCGCAGGCAAGGTTTCGGCTCCTGCCACGATCACCGTCGACAAGACGAAGTTCAAGGGAACCTTGATCGCCAAGGGCCTGACCAAGAGCTACAAGGGCCGCAAGGTGGTCAGTGGCGTCACGCTTGGCGTGCGTGCCGGCGAAGCCGTCGGGCTGCTCGGTCCCAACGGCGCCGGCAAGACGACCTGTTTCTATATGGTCACCGGCCTTGTGCCGGTGGATGAAGGCACGATCGAGATCGATGGCTTCGACGTCACCTCGATGCCGATGTACCGCCGCGCGCGCCTCGGCATCGGCTATCTGCCGCAGGAAGCATCGATCTTCCGCGGCCTCAACGTCGAGCAGAATATCCGCGCCGTGCTCGAAGTGGTCGAAAAGGACCGCAAAGTGCGCGAGCGCAATCTCGACGAACTGCTCGAGGAGTTCCACATCAGCCATCTGCGCAAGGCGCCATCCATGTCGCTTTCCGGCGGCGAAAGGCGGCGTCTGGAGATCGCGCGTGCGCTGGCGACGCGCCCGGCCTACATGCTGCTCGACGAGCCCTTTGCCGGCATCGATCCGATCGCCGTCGCCGATATCCAGCAACTGGTTCGCCACCTGACGGCGCGCGGGATCGGTGTCCTCATCACCGACCATAATGTCCGCGAGACGCTTGGTCTGATCGACCGCGCCTACATCATCCACGCCGGTCAGGTGCTGACCCATGGCCGCGCCGACGAAGTGGTGGCGAACCCGGATGTGCGGCGGCTTTATCTCGGTGAGGGTTTTACGCTCTGACTTTTCCCGCACAATTCGGGACGGGAAGCCCTGACGCGGTTTTCTTTCCGGAATCGCCTTGGGCGTGAAATTTGTTTCCTGACACGATTTTTTGCGCGTTACAGCCTGATTTTCGGCAATTTTGCTCCGGCATAACGCTCCGGTAAGCGGCTTTTGCTAGGCTTTGCCTTGACAAGCAAAAGCCGGGCCAGTTTCTATGGTCGGCCGTGAAATTCATTTCCGGAAGTCCTGACGCGTAGAGGAGGCGTTTGAAACCGAACCATGGCGTTGGCGGCGAAACTACAGCTCCGACAGTCGCAGTCGCTGGTGATGACGCCGCAGCTGATGCAGTCGATTCGGCTGCTGCAGTTCACCCATGTCGAGCTCGAGCACTTCATCGACGAGGAAATCGAGCGCAACCCGCTTCTGGAGCGCGCCGAGCCGCAGGACGACGCCGCGAGCGACCAGGCGCAGAAGATCGACGTGGAGCCGCAAGCGGCCGCCGATGGCGACTGGTTCGACAAGGAGGCGGGATGGAGCGCCGAGGCGATTTCGGAAAAGCTCGATACGTCGCTGGAAAACCTGTTTCCCGACGATCCCGGCACCAGCGAGCGGCTCGGGCCTGACCTGACGGCGCAATGGAAGTCGGCTTCGGGCAGCGGCGGCGGCTCCTCGTCCGAGGGGCTCGACGCCGGCGACATGGCGGCGAGCGCCATCACCTTGCGCGACCATGTCGGCGAGCAGGTGGCACTCGCCTTTGCCGATCCCGCGGCCCGGCTGATCGCGGGCGAACTCGCCGATGGCCTGGACGAGACCGGCTATGTCAGGGTCGATCTCGCGGAGATCGCCACGCGTCTGGGCACTGATGCAGCGAGCGTGGCCAAGGTGCTGGCGGTGTGCCAGACTTTCGAGCCGGCCGGACTGTTCGCCCGCGACCTTGCCGAATGTCTTTCGCTGCAGCTTGCGGTGCGCGACCGCCTCGACCCCGCTATGAAGGCCCTGGTCGCCAATCTGGAACTCCTGGCGCGGCGCGATTTCCAGACGCTGAAGCGGATCTGCGGCGTCGACGAGGAGGATCTGCTCGACATGCTGGCCGAGATCCGGGCCCTCGATCCGCGCCCGGGCATGGCATTTTCGGGCGGTGCGAGCGACGCCATCGTCGCCGATGTCGAGGTGCGCGCGGCCAATGACGGCAGCTGGACAGTCGAACTCAATGCCGAAACACTGCCGCGCGTGCTGGTCGACCATATCTATTTCGCCCAGGTGTCGCCGCATGCGAAGAACCAGGCGGAAAGGGATTTTCTGGCCGAGTGCCTGCAAAATGCCAACTGGCTGACGCGCAGCCTCGATCAGCGGGCAAAGACGATCCTCAAAGTGGCCTCGGAAATCGTGCGCCAGCAGGATGCGTTCCTGGTCCATGGCGTGCGCCAGCTGAAGCCGCTCAATTTGCGCACGGTGGCCGACGCCATCGGCATGCACGAATCGACCGTCAGCCGCGTCACCGCCAACAAATACATGCTGACCCCGCGCGGCGTGTTCGAACTGCGCTATTTCTTCACCGCCTCGATCGCCGCGTCGGGCGGCGGCGACGCGCATTCCTCGGAAGCAGTGCGGGATCGCATCAAGCAGCTGATCGACGAGGAGAAACCCGTCGACGTTCTGTCCGACGACGCGATCGTCGATATGCTCAGGGAAAGCGGCGTCGATATCGCCCGGCGCACGGTCGCCAAGTACCGGGAGGGCATGAATATTCCGTCTTCCGTGCAGCGCCGGCGCGAAAAGCGGGCGCTCGCCAGCGCCGGCCGCTAAGGCAATTCCAGGAAAAGCGTGAAGCGGTTTTCCGACAGGAATTGCGTCGAGACAAAGTGGTGGAGTGGGTCGGCGTTTCCGTGAAACGATGAACCGCTCCATGCCCTCCTGATTTTCCACAGCTTTCGAGCTTCATTGACAAGCCCGGGGGAAGTGGCTAGAAGCCCGCCCGCATGAGACGGGCCCGATGCCCGCTAGCGGATGGTCCGTCACGACAATGGCCTCGGGACGGTCAAAAAGGCGGCTTGTGATCAACCGGAAAGTTCGGATTTAAATCGGCGCCAGTGACGCCGCAAAGCTTGTGCGCACGGACCACAAGTATAAACTCAGGCCAGTTTGAAGCCTGAGCAAGGAAGGTCAGTTTTCAGATGAATCTGCGCATATCGGGAAAACACATGGATATCGGCGATGCGTTCCGCACGCGCATCAACGATCGTGTCGGCGAAGCGATCGGCAAATATTTCGATCGCGGCTTTGCGGGACACGTCACCGTCATCAAATCGGGCTCGCGCTATTCGGCGGATTGCATGATTAGGCTGGATTCGGGCGCCTCGCTGCAGGCTACCGGCGACGCCCAGGATCCGACGCTCGCCTTCGAGGCCGCGGCCGACCGGCTGGAGACCCGGCTTCGGCGCTACAAGCGCCGTCTCAAATCTCACAATTCAGGCAATGGCAATGGTGAGTTGACCGATATCGCCTATACGGTGATGGCGCCGCTTGCCGATGACGACGAGGAAATCCCGGAGGATTTCGCGCCGGCCATCGTCGCCGAATCGACCATGACGCTGAAGACCATGTCGGTGGCCTCGGCGGTCATCGAGCTCGATACCAAGGACAGTCCGGTGTTCGTTTTCCGCAACGCCGGAACCGACCATCTCAATATCGTCTATCGCCGGCCCGACGGAAACATTGGCTGGATCGACCCGTCCACGACCAAGGTCGCGCAGGGATAAAAGCCAGCCGCACGAGGGGTGGGGACTGGCGACGGCAGGCGAACAAGGGATTTTCAAGCATGGATCTGAGCGATCTTATCAGCGTTCCGGCGATTTTGCCGGCGTTGAAGGCGAACTCCAAGAAGCAGCTTCTGCAATTGCTGTCCGAGCGGGCGGCGGCGATTTCGGGCATTCCGGAGCGGGAAGTGTTCGACACCATCCTGCAGCGCGAGCGGTTGGGCTCGACCGGCGTCGGCAACGGCATCGCCATTCCGCACGGCAAGCTCGCCGGCGTGAAGCGCATCGCCGGTGTCTTCGCCCGGCTGGAAACGCCGGTCGATTTCGAGTCGCTGGATGACCAGCCTGTCGATCTGGTGTTTCTTCTCCTGGCGCCGGAAGGAGCGGGCGCGGATCATCTCAAGGCCCTGTCGCGCATTGCCCGCGTGCTGCGCGACGCCGATACGGTCGCCAAGATCAGGGGGACGCGCGACGCCACGGCAATCCACGCGCTTTTGTCGGACACGCAGGCCTCGCACGCGGCCTGAAGCCATTTTGAATGCAATCTGCAAGGGCCGCTGTGAGCGGCCCTTTTCGTTCCAGCCAATCGCCCCGGTGAAAAGCCGGTTTAGTGAATGGCGACGGTGGTCAGGTCGTTTTCCATGGCGCCGGCCAGTGCGCGGTCACGCGCATCTGAAAGCAGGATCGGCTGGCCGTTGGCCGCAAACAGCGCCCACAGCTCCAAGCCGGGCGCGATTTCACCGATGTTCGGGAAGCGGCCGAGCAGGTCGTCGCTCGAGACCTTGCGCAGATATGCGACCGAGCCCTCGCCCAGATGGGCGAATTCACCGCTGGTCATGGTGATATTCTCTTCAGTTCTGGTCATTTCAAGCCTCCTTGGCGCGAGGACGCCGCTGAAGGCCATCCCGCATGAGAGCCATCGGTGAAGATCAGTCTTTCACCGATATGTTTATTTTCCGTACCAACCGTTCGGACTCCGGCCGATCGAGGTCGATCGACAAAAGGCCGTTCTTCAGCTCCGCCGCGATAACCCGCATGCCGTCGGCCAGCACGAAACAGCGCTGGAACTGGCGCGCGGCGATGCCGCGATGAAGGAATTCGCGCTCGGTGTCGTCGGTCTGACGGCCGCGCACGACCAGCTGGTTTTCCTCCGTTGTCACATCGAGATCGTTTTCGGCGAAACCGGCGACGGCGAGCGTGATGCGCAGCCTTTCGGCGTTGCCGTCAGTGCCGCTGAGGCGCTCGATGTTGTACGGAGGGTAGCTGTCACCGGATTTCGCCAAGCGCTCCAAGGTCTTTTCCATGGCATCGAAACCAAGGAGAAGTGGGCTGGAGAAAGGCGTCATTCGGCTCATGTTACACTGTCCTCTCAAGAGCGACATAAACTGGAAAAACCCGGATGGCATTTTTCCCGATGCCCTTGATATGGTCCGCTCCGCGACCAAGTTCAAGCCACCTGAAGACCCGCCCAAAAAGACCAGGCCTTGGACTCACAGGAATAATCGACATGGCGCTTGAAGCGACGCGCGGATGCAGGGAGAAGCGCTGGGGCCGGGACCGTTCCCGGTTGGTCGCTTCGGCAGCTTGCAGCCGGTTCGGCGCCCTAAACGCATGCGATCGGCCCGGTGAGCCCACGGCCAGCCAAACAAGGAATTGAAATGCCCCAACCACGCAAGATCATCATCGACACCGACCCCGGCCAGGACGATGCCGTCGCCATTCTCTTGGCGCTTGGCAGCAGTGAACTGGAGATCGTCGGCATCACCGCCGTTGCCGGCAACGTGCCGCTGAAGCTCACCGAGAAGAATGCCCGCAGGATCTGCGAACTGGCCGGCCGGCCCGATATCAAGGTCTATGCCGGGGCCATCCGTCCCCTGGCGCGCCAGCTGGTCACCGCCGAGGAAGTGCATGGCAAGACGGGCCTCAACGGGCCACAATTGCCCGAACCCACGATGAAGCTGCAGGAGCAGTATGCCGTCGACTTCATCGTCGAGACGCTGATGAAGGAAGAGAGCGGCACCATCACGCTCTGCCCGCTCGGGCCGCTGACCAACATCGCGCTGGCGCTGATCCGCGAACCGCGCATCGCCCGGCACATCAAGGAAATCGTGCTGATGGGCGGCGGCTTCTTCGAGGGCGGCAACGTCACTCCGGCGGCCGAATTCAACATCTATGTCGATCCGCAGGCCGCCGATCTGGTGTTCAAGTCCGGCATCCCGATCGTGATGATGCCGCTCGACGTCACCCACAAGGCGCTGACCACCGCCAAGCGCACGCAGGCCTTCCGCAAGCTCGGCACCAAGGTCGGCATCGCGACCGCCGAGATGCTGGAATTCTTCGAACGCTACGACGAGGGCAAGTACGGCACCGATGGCGGCCCGCTGCACGACCCCTGCGTCATCGCCTATCTGCTGAAGCCGGACCTGTTCAAAGGCCGCAACTGCAATGTCAGCGTGGAAACCGCCTCGGAATTGACCATGGGCATGACCGTGATCGACTGGTGGGGCGTGACCAAGCGGGAAAAGAACGCCATGGTGATGCGCGACATCGACCATGACGGCTTCTTCGCGCTGCTGGTGGAGAGGCTGGGTCGGTTGTGAAAACTCCCTTCTCCCCGGTCGCGGGAGAAGATCCCGGCAGGGGGATGAGGCCGGCACAAACGCTGATATTTTGCCTTGCGTCCTCGGCGCTGACCTCACCCGATCGCTTCGCGACCACCCTCTCCCCGCAAACGGGGCGAGGGAAGGGGCGATGTCACTTCGACCTTGAAAACGCCAGCCAAAGGCCGCCGCCGACCAGGAAACTGCCGCTGATCCGGGACATTAGCTTGATGCGGCTGGCCGACAGCAGGCGCCCGGCGCGGCCGGCGGCGAGTGCGTAGGTCGAATCCGACATGGCGGCGAAGATCATGGCGGTGAGGCCCATGACGACGATCTGCAGCGAGTAGTTGCCTTGCGGCGCGATGAACTGCGGAAAGAACGCGCCGAAGAACACCAGCGTCTTGGGGTTGCTCAGCGCCACCAGCAGGCCCTGCAGGAAGAAGCCACCGCGCGGCTTCCGCGCCGTTCCGTCGGCGTTCAGTGTGCCCTTGGAGCGGAACATCTGCACGCCCATCCAGATCAGGTAGGCGGCGCCGATCAGCCTGACCCATTCGAACCAGTGGCCCATGCCCGAGATCAGCGTGTTGAGGCCAATGCCGACAATGGCGATCATGATGGCAAGGCCAGCCTGCGTGCCGGCGACATTGGCGAGGCCGGCGCGGGTTCCGTGGCGGATGCTGTTGGCGATGATCAGCGTGACCGTCGGTCCCGGCACCAGGATGATGACGATGCAAGCGAGAACATAGGCGGCATAGAGTTCCAGCGACATGATTTTTTCCCTTGGCTTGCCGCCGACGCGGCGCAACAGGGGATAATCAATGCATGACAATAGCCTCCGCGCAAGACATCCGCGAATCGCTGCGTCGTGGCACGCGGGTCAAGCGCCGGCCTGCCAGGGCAGTGTCGCCTCATAGGCAGCCGCCGCCCTTAGCACGGCGAGGTCGCCGCGCGGACGGCCGATCAACTGCATGCCCATTGGCCGGCTCTTTTCGTCGAAGCCGACCGGCACGTTGACCGCCGGGCAGCCACCCAGAGTGGCGAAGGCGGAAACCTGCATCCAGCGGTGATAGCTGTCCATCGGCCGTCCGGCAACCTCGCTTGGCCAGTGCGTGGTGACATCGAAAGGAAAGACCTGCGCGGTCGGCAGCGCGATGAGATCGAAGCGGTCGAAGATCGACAGCAGCGTACGATGCCAGGAAGTGCGGATGACCGAGGCCGCGCGGATCTGCGGCGCCGTCAGCCGCATTGCGTTCTCGATTTCCCATATGGCTTCAGGTTTCAGAAGGTCGCGCTTGGCGGGATCGTCGTAATGGGCCTGGAGGGCGCAGCCGCTGCTGGCCTGGCGCAGCCTCACGAAGGCCTGCCACAGCGCCTCGAAGTCGAAATCCGGCAGCAAGGGTTCAATCACGAAGGACTGGCCCGCGAGCCGGCCGAGCGCTGCCTCGCACAGACCGAGGATGCCGGGTTCGACCGGCAAGTGGCCGCCGAGGTCGCCGAGCCAGGCGACGCGGCCGCCAGTCGAGGGCGTTGCGAGCCCTGCGAGGAACGAGCCCTGTTTCTCATAGGACAGTGGGGCCCGCGGATGATAACCCGCCTGCACGTCGAGCAGCAGAGCCATGTCGGCGACGTTGCGGCCCATTGGACCCTCGACGCCCATCTGCGCATGGAAAACCTCGAAATCCGGCCCGGCGGGCACGAGCCCCTGCGACGGGCGGAAGCCGTAGACATTGTTCCAGGCGGCCGGGTTGCGCAGCGAGCCGCCGAAGTCGCTGCCGTCGGCGACGGGAACCATGTCGAGCGCCAGCGCCACCGCCGCACCGCCGCTCGACCCGCCGGCGGTGAGCGCCGGATCGAAAGCGTTCAGCGTCGGCCCGAAAACGTTGTTGTAGGTGTTGGAGCCGAGCCCGAATTCGGGGACATTGGTCTTGCCGATGATGATGGCGCCGGCATCGCGGATGCGCTCGACGAAGAAATCGTCTTCCTGCGGCACGAAATCGGCGAAGAGCGGCGAGCCGAAGGAGGTCCTGAGCCCAATGGTCGAGGCAAGGTCCTTGATGGCGATGGGCAGACCGAAGAGCGTTCCGGTTTCGCTCGCCTGCCTGCTATCGGCCGCGTCGGCCTCGCGCAGGATGTCGCCGCGGTCGCGCAGCGAGACGATGGCGTTGACGAGCGGGTTGACCGCTTCGATGCGGTCGAGGAAGGCCGTCACCACCTCACGTACGGAAAGCTTCCTGTGGCGGATCGCGTCGGCCAGTTCGACTGCGGACAGGCGGCAGATGTCGCCGGCCGAAGGCACCGCATGTTTGGTCCGGGGACGCATCATCAGCTGACTTTCTGCAAGGCCTGATCGACATCCTTGGCCAGCGGGATCGCCGGTTGAGCGCCCGGCTTCAGGCAGGCCAGCGAGCCAGCCGTACCGGCGCGCGCCAGCGCCTTTTCGAGCGTGAGGCCGGACGACAGGCCGGCAGCGAAGTAACCGCAGAAGGTGTCGCCGGCGCCGACCGTGTCGACGGGGGTGATCTTCATTGCCGGAACGGTCAGGAAGTCGGTCGGCGTCGCCGCCATGACGCCGTCGCCGCCGAGCGTGACGACGATGGTGCGGCCGGTTTTCGCGGCGAAGTCGCGCATGCGTGCCGCACGGTCGCGGCCGTTCAGCGCCAGCGCCTCGCCATAGAGGTCGAACTCGGTCTCGTTGGCGACGGCATAATCGGCCTTGCCGAGGAAAGCCGCCGCGTCGCCCTGGAAAGGAGCGGTGTTGAGCACGGTGACGGCGCCGGCCGCCCGCGCCTGGTCGAGCGCGGCATCGACGGTCGCCAGCGGGATCTCGTGCTGGAGCAGCACGACGTCGCCCTTTTTCAGGAAGGCCTTGGAAAGGTCGCCGGGCACCACGGAAGCATTGGCGCCGGGGACCACGGCGATGATGTTCTCGCCGTCGTCACCGACCATGATCAGCGCCGTGCCGGTCGAGGCAAAGGTTTCGCCCACGCCCGACAGATCGACCTTGGCCTCGCGCAGCAATGCCAGCGCCTCGCCGGCGAAACTGTCCTTGCCGACGGCGCCGACCATGCGCACCGGGGCACCGGCGCGTGCGGCGGCCAGCGCCTGGTTGGCGCCCTTGCCGCCGGGCGCCGTGGCGAAACCGGAGCCGCTCACCGTTTCGCCGGGACTCGGCAGGCGGTCGACTTTGGCGATAAGGTCGAGGTTGATTGAGCCGATGACGATAATCAAGCAAGGCCTCCTGCCGGTATGAATTCAAGGTTCCGGAACGTCCACGGTGCGTGGGGGCGAAGACGGGCCGTTCCAATCGCGCGGGAAGCTAGCCTGTAAGGTCGCGGCTTGCCAGACCACGCGAATGGTCCAGCTCGATTTGTGGTATCGTGCGCTATTCACAACGCACGGTGACGGTGCCCTGATAGCTGCCGGCGGGAAAGATACCGCTCGACTTCGTGGCGGTTAGATCGACTTGCATGGGGTGGGTGCCGTTGACGACCCTTTGCGGCACGCTGCCGTTGATATCGACACCCGAACCATCGAGGCGGAAGACCGAGGCGAAGGTCACATTGGTGCTGCCGCCGCTCGGCGCGGACGAGAACGCGGCAGGTGGCGGCGCCGAAACAGAATAACAATCAAGCAAGTTAAGTATCGAGCACAGCAGCGAGTTCGCCACCACGGTGGCACTGGCGCTCGATCCGCCTGCCTGCTTGGACCCCAGTATACTGATGGCGGGATTTGCGGTCATCGTTCCCGATGCCCCGACCATGATGGTGCAGGTGCCGATGATCGCCGCTTGCGCCGGAACACAGAAGCCGGCAAATGCTGCCATCGCAAGCAGCGCGCGGTTATTTCTTCTTCTTCTTTTTCTTGCCATCGCTATTTCCGGTCCTGAGGCTCCAGCCCTCGTTGGCCCATCCGGGTGATGCGGCCGTCGGAGCAGTGGTGGCAACGCTTGCCGTCGTGCCGCCGTCGACATTGACGCCCATCTTCAACAGCTTCAGTTCCATTTGCAGGCGCTGCACCTCGAGTTCATAGAGCCGGCTGCAGTCGAGACGCCTTGGTGTCCGGCCGATCGGGATCACCACCCGGCCATAGGTGGCGACGTCATTGTTCGACTGGTTGTTGCCCCTGATGACGCCGAGATCGAGATAGGCGCCGCTTCCGGAAACCGCCGAGCGGCAGGTGGTGCCATCGGCAGCGTGCACCTCGTCTTGCCCCTGGGGCAAGGTGACGCCGGGCAGATTGAATCCGGTCTCGTTCTGGTTGAGGTTGTAGACATCCTGGGCCAGAGCCGGCGCAGCGCTTGCCACGGTAACCGCGAGTGCCAGCGTCAGGACTTGCGATGTCCAAAGAACTTTCCGCATATCTGTGCCTTTATCTGGGTCTGCTGATTGGGAAAGGGGATGCTTTCGGTACAGATACGCACTTTACGGTCCGCGGCGCCGTCGAAGGGCACGACCACAAGCACGGGACGGGAAGCCTGCGAAGCCAGCTGGAAGACACTGGGAGAGATTTTGGCTTCCACTGGTTGAAAATCCTGATCATAGACGTGGACTTCGATCTTGATCTTCTGGTCGTAGGGATTGGCCGGGAAAACGCGGACCGCGAAGACGTCAGTGAAACTGTTGACCTCGCCGCGCATCGGCGACATCGACTGAGCCGCCGCGGCAACAGGGATCAGGCCGACGGCCAGCGCCGTCGCCAAGGTTTCAGAAAATGTCAAGGATGCCTCCTTCCCGAGGGCTATTCGCAGCGCACCGTCACGGTTGCCTGATAGTTTCCGGCGGCGAAGCGGTTGCTGCCGCCCTTGGTGCCGGCGAGGTGGACCGTGACGAGATCGGCGCCGGGCGTGGTCAGGCTGGTGGCCGAGCCTGTCTCCGCGATCGTGTGGGCACCGCTCGCCGAATAGGTTGGCGTCCAGGTGATGGCCGTGGTGTCGGCGGCTGGCACCGTGGTGGTGGTGACCGGGTCGACGCTTAGCGACACACCTCCGGTGGTGGTGAGCGTGACCGTCCCCGCCGAGCCACCGCTGTTATGCGAGCTCAATGATTGGAGATCGGGGCTCACCGTCATCGTACCGTTGGTGGCGACCACCAGCGTACAGGTCGCGGTGATCGTGCCGTTGAAAATGACATTCTGCGTCGTGGCCAACGCCGTTTGGTCCATACAGCCGACCAGCATGGCTGCACCGACGACAGTGCGAAACAACCTCATCGAGACCTCCTATTAAGCCGGATCGCCCGAATTAACATGGGTCATCATCGCTTTATCGTGGTTAATTTAGGGTAAACTAAAATAGCTAGTTGAAGTAGTTGTCGTGCAACCGGTGGGTTGTCGTTGGTTGTAGGGAAGAAAACCGCCACACAATTGTTATCAATACTTCTAATTCATAAAGATATGTAGATTTCTATGGACAATAACTGGAAAATCGATATTTTACGACGACACTTGCCCCGCCTCCCAGCCCAGGATGGCGCGCTTGCGGGTCAGGCCCCAGTGATAGCCGGTGAGATCGCCGGACTTGCCGATGGCGCGATGGCAAGGCACCACGAAGGAGAGCGGGTTGGCGCCATTGGCGGCACCGACCGCGCGGCTGGCGCTCGGCGCGCCGATGCTGGCGGCGATCGAGGAATAGGTGCGGGCCTTGCCCATCGGAATCTGCAGCAACGCCTCCCATACCCGCACCTGGAAGTCGGTGCCGATCATGACGACATGCAGCGGCTGGTCGGGCCGCCACAATGTCGGATCGAAGATGCGCGCGGCGTAAGGGCCGGTGGCAGCCATGTCCTCGACGTAGACGGCGTTCGGCCAGCGGCCGGACATGTCGGCGAACGACGCACGTTCCTCGCCCGGGTCGCTGAAGGCGAGGCCGGCAAGGCCACGGTCGGTGGCCATGATCAGGGCGGTGCCGAAGGGCGAGGGGTGATAGCCGTAGCGGATGGTGAGGCCGGCGCCGCGCGTCTTGTAGTCGCCTGGCGACATCGCCTCATGGGTGACGAACAGGTCATGCAGCCGTCCGGGTCCGGACATGCCCAGTTCAAACGAGGTTTCGAGCAGCGGCATGCCGGAATCGAGCAGCCGGCGGGCGTGGTCGAGCGTCACCGCCTGCAGGAAGGCTTTTGGCGACAGGCCGGCCCAGCGGGTGAAGAGTTTTTGCAGGCCGGTCGGCGTCTCGCCGACCTCCTCGGCAAGCTCCTCGAGCGAGGGCTGGTCGCGGTAGTCGAGGCTGATCTTCTCGATGGCGCGGCGCACGATCTCGTAGTCGCTGCCTTGCGGCGTGATGTCCTTCTTGAGGACTGCTGTGTGTGTGCTCATCGAACCGTCTCCTTGGCCGGGAATATCGCCCCTTGGGGCGCCGATCGCCACCCGAAACTTGCCTTCTTGCCGCGCATGTCCAGATAGATTCGGGATTCATGCCCAGGAGTCGCTCATGGCTGGCGAGAAAGTGCACCTGACCGGGGCGAAGGAAACCTTGCTGATGACGCTCTACGGCAAGGCGCTGGAGAGCCGGCTGCCCCATTCACTGCTTGCGGATCATTTCGCCGACGAGGCGGTGCGCAAGATCGACTATGATTTCTCCAGGCTCAAGGTCGACGAGAATCTCGGCATCGGCCTGGCGATCCGGGCCAAGACACTGGATGTCCGTGTCGAGGATTTCCTGGCCAGGAACCCCGGCGCCATCGTGCTGCACCTGGGTTGCGGGCTCGATACGCGCGTCTTCCGTGTCGATCCACCGCCAGGCGTGGACTGGTTCGATGTCGACTACTCCCAGGTCATCGAACTCAGGCGCAGGCTCTACCCGTCCCGCGACCACTACCATCTCATCGCTTCGTCGGTGACCGAGGCCGGCTGGCTGGCTGCAGTGCCGCGCAACCGCCCGGCCATGGTGGTGGCGGAAGGGCTGACACCCTATCTCCCCGCCGACGAGGGGCTGCGCCTGGTTTCGCGGCTTGTCTCGCATCTTGCCGGCGGCGAACTGATGTTCGACGCCTACAGCCGTTTCGGGCTGACGCTGCTTCGCCTCAATCCGACCATCAAGGTCACGGGTGCCGAGGTCCACTGGGCGATCGATGATCCGCACGAGCTGGAACTGGCGGTTCCGAAACTGCGGTTCGTCGAGGATATTTCCGCCTGCAAGCCTGAACACGCCGCCCGCATGGGCTGGTCCGCCAAACTGTTCGTTCGGCTTTGGAAACACATTCCGGCGCTGCGAAAAGTAGGCAGGCTTCTGCGCTATCGCTTCTAGATTCAGCGCGCCTTTGCGGTCGCGAGAGCGCGCGAAAAGGCGGTGGCAAAGCTCTCGCGGGAATCGGGGTCGAGAAAGCCGCCGATCGGCACGTTCTGGCCTTGCGCTTCCACGGTCATTCTGGTGATGCCGATCTCGGCGTGACGGGCGACCGAAAACCGCGCCCAGAACGGATTGAAGCGGTGCGCTTCCGATTTTCCCGAAGGGGCTGTCTTGCGAATATCGAGGCTGGTGCGGGACACCGACACCTCCTCGCGGGCGCGGGCGGCCCGATAGTTGGCGCGGAAGGCGATGTAGACGGCGACCACGTCGAGGCCGAAGAAGCCGAACACCGGCCACGCACCACGCGACAGGAAAAACGCGCCCGTCACCAGCCAGCCGAACAGCAGCGCGCCCATCAGGACCAGGAAACCTGTCCTGCCCAGCGACCGGTGTGGGGTCAGCAATGCGTGAAAGAAGGGCTCGTCAGCCTGGAACGAGGCGTTTGTGTAGCTCATGACAGGATATTATAGGAGGGAAATGGCGAGCCCCAAGTCCAAAGATTCTTCCATGCCCGAAAAAAAGCTACCGGCCGGACGACGTGACGGATCGAACGCCAAGCCGCGTCCACGGCCGGTGCGGCGGACGTCACGCTATACTCCGGCCGAAGTGCATGAGATCTTCCGGCGCTTTTCGGTGCAGCGGCCGGAACCGAAGGGTGAGCTTGAACATGTCAACGCCTTCACGCTGCTGGTGGCGGTGGTGCTTTCGGCGCAAGCGACCGATGCCGGCGTCAACAAGGCGACGCGGGCGCTGTTCAAGGCCGCCGATACGCCACGGAAGATGGTGGCGCTGGGTGAAGCCAAGGTCGGCGAATACATCAGGACCATCGGCCTCTGGCGCAACAAGGCCAAGAACGTCATCGCATTGTCGGAGGCGGTGATCCGCGACCATGGCGGAGAGGTCCCTGATGACCGCGATGAGCTGGTCAGGCTGCCGGGGGTCGGGCGCAAGACCGCCAATGTCGTGCTCAACATGGCCTTCGGCCAGCACACGATGGCGGTCGATACGCATATTTTCCGGATCGGCAATCGGCTAGGCCTGGCGCCCGGCAAGACGCCCGAGCAGGTCGAGCAGGGGATGCTGAAGATCATCCCGGACGAGTATATGCGCCATGCGCATCACTGGCTGATCCTGCATGGCCGCTACGTCTGCAAGGCGCGCAAGCCGGACTGCCCGGCCTGCGTCATCGCCGATATCTGCAAGGCCGAGGAGAAGACGACCAGCATTCCAGCACCCCTGGTGCCGATCGCCCCACTTGAAACCGTACCAGCTGACGATCAGTAGCCGTAACCGCGCGCCATCGCCGCCGCGAAGACCGGGATCAGCAGGAAGACGAAGGCTTCCGCGCGGATGTAGGTCTTCACCGAGGCCAGTTCGCTCGCCGGCACGGCGAAGGAGGGGTTGGCGCTGGCCTGCCTGTTCCAGGAAATGAAGCGCACGGTCGGGACGATCGACAGCAGGCCGACAATGCCAAAGGCCACCATCTTGGCCCAGAACACCCAGTTGGAGACGTAGAACTCCCACCCCTTGAGGCCCCAGAAGACGCGGCCGATGCCGACGATGATGATCAGCGCGGCGATGATGCCATAGTGGCGGTCGATGCCGGCGAGCCGCTTGAGCGTCGCGGCGGGCAGGTCGCCGCGGATCAGCACGAATTCGGCGCCGATGATCCCCGCCAGGGAAAACACCAGCAGATGATGGACAATGGCAAGCACAAGGTCGGTCGTGTCCATGCTTCTTCCCTTGGGTTTGAGCACCAGCCCGCGTCGGAGAAGATCGCGTGGCAATGTGCTGACATCAGCCTGCCGGGAAAATAACACCGTCGGGCGGAATTCCCATAGCGGAGCCACGGAACCGGACATGCGGCTTTTCTGGATGATGGGGCGTTTCGCGCTGGCCCTTGCACAGCGGGGGCTATTTGCTAAGCGCGGATAATTTCAGCGAGGCAATCCCATGAACAATCCGCACGGCGCTCCGGTCATCGAGACGGAGCGAACCATTCTCAGGGCGCACCGGCTGGAGGATTTCGACGCCTATGCCACGATGTGGGCAGACCCGGCCGTCACCCGCTTCATCGGCGGCAAGCCGCGCACGCGCGAGGAAAGCTGGATGCGCTTCTTGCGCCATGCCGGCCTGTGGTCGCTGCTCGGCTACGGCTTCTGGGCGATCGAGGAGAAGGCGACGGGCCGCTTCGTCGGCGAGGCCGGTTTTCACGACCTCAAGCGTGACATGCAACCGTCGATCGAAGGCATTCCCGAGGCCGGATGGGCACTGGCTCCGGCCGTGCACGGCGCCGGTCTCGCCACCGAGGTCGTCGGCCGCGTGCTGGCCTGGGGAGAAGAAACCTTCGGACGTACGAAAACCGTCTGCATCATCGATCCGGAGAACACCGCATCGTTGAATGTCGCTGGCAAGGTCGGCTATCGCGAAGTGTTGCGGACCACTTATCATGACGCCCCGACAGTGCTGCTGGAGCGGCTCGCCTGAGCTGGAATTGGGCCTCTACCCCGCCTTGCGGCGCAGTTTCCGCGCAAGGTCGGCCCATGGATCGGCGCTCTGCGCGGCCGGCGTCAAGCTCCGGCCCAGCAGCACCGTCGAGACATCGAAAGGCGTCGGCCTGGCGATCCCATAGCCCTGGGCATAGTCGACGCCGATGATCTTCAGAGCGGCGGCGATATCGTCGCTCTCGACGAACTCGGCGATGGTACGCTTGCCCATGACCTTGCCGATGTGGTGGATCATCTCGACCATGGCGCGGTCGATGCGGTCGTCAAGCATGTCCTTGACGAAGCTGCCGTCGATCTTGAGGTAGTCGACCGGCAGGTGCTTCAGATAGGCGAAGGATGACATGCCGGAGCCGAAATCGTCGAGCGCGAAGCGGCAGCCCAGGCCGCGCAGATCGGCAATGAAGCGCATGGCGTTGGTGAGATTGGCGATAGCGCTGGTTTCGGTGATCTCCAGGCAGATCATGGCAGGCGAAATGCCGTGGATGAGGAACTGCTCGCGCAGGAAGCCGAGAAACGTCTCGTCGCCGAAAGTCGCTCCGGAAAGATTGATGGCGCATGTGGCGATCGGTGGCGTGCGCGGATCGGCCTGCCGGGCGGCCAGGATGCGGAAGGTGTTGCGCACCACCCAGCGGTCGATCGACGGCATCAGGCCGTAGCGCTCGGCAGCGGGAATGAAGCTCTGCGGGGTGACGAAGCTGCCGTCTTCGTCGGCCAGCCGCAGCAGGATCTCAATATGCGCTCCCGCCTCGACGACGTCGTCGTTGAGCGGCCAGATTTCCTGGGCGTGAAGCCTGAAGCGGTTTTGCTCCAGCGCGGCGTGCAGGCGCTGTACCCAGGCCATCTCGCCGAAGCGCTCACGCAAGGCCATGTCGCCATCGCTGTGGATCTGGACGCGGTTGCGGCCCTTTTCCTTGGCCATGTAGCAGGCGACGTCGGCGGCCCGCAGCGTCTCCTCGATCGTCACCTGCGCGTTGGCGATCTCCACCATGCCGATACTGACACTGGTGTTGAAGGGTCTTCCGTCCCAGGCGAAATGCAGGTCCTGCACCGCCGCGCGCAGCCTTTCGGCGATATCGGCTGCGTTGGTGGCATCGCAATCAACGAGCAGCACGCCGAACTCGTCGCCGCCCAGCCGGGCGAGTACGTCGCCGGACCGCAATTCGCGGGTCAGCAGTGAGGAAATCTGGCGCAGCAACTGGTCACCCGCGGCGTGACCGCACGTATCGTTGACCAGCTTGAACTGGTCGAGATCGAGATACATCAAGGCGTGCTGCCGGGGCTTGCCTTGCAGTTCGACGATGGTCCTTTCCAACCGGCTTTCGAAATCACGCCGGTTGGCGAGCCCAGTCAATGCGTCATGCGAGGCCTGCCATGAAAGCCGCTCGATATAGTCCTCTTCGCGCGTCATATCGTGGAAGGCGAGCACCGCGCCGACGATTTCACCGGAAACGATCAGCGGCGCGCCGGTCAGCGCTACGGGAACAACAGAGCCGTCCAGCCGCTGCAGCAATTGCGGACGGGCGCTGGAACGGCGCGGTTCACCGGCCAGCAGACGCTCGACCAGCTGCGGATCCTCGACGCTGGTATCCTTGTCGACAAGGCGAAACAGCGATGCGACCGGTTTGCCCCTGGCAGCGCCGAGCGGGCAGGCCAGCAGTTTCTCGGCCACCGCGTTCATGTAGTCCAGCCGCCCGTCACGGCCGGTGCTGATGACAGCCTGGCCGATCGAAGCCAGCGTAACCTGCGCGCGCTCGCGCTCGGCATTGAGCGCCAGCTGGAAGGCCTGGCGCTGCGCCAGGAGCTTGCGGGTACGCCATACGGCCAGCAGGATCAGCAAGGCGGCGGTGACGAGATTGGCCAAGGTGAGCAGCGTGCGGATGAAGCGCGATCCCTCGCCCAGACTGTCCGAGAAGGCCTTGGACAGTGGGCTGACCTGACGATCGAGCCGATGGATTTCCGCTTTCCAGGCACTGATCTCGGCTGCCGACGCCGGCACCTTGCTGAGCGTCGCATGCATGGTGTCGCCGAGCCGCTGGATGGCGAGAATCATCGTGTCGGCCGCCGCCCAGTGCCGAATAGCGGTATCGAGATAGCTGAACTTCCGGAAATTCTGGAACAGCCAGATCAGCCCGGTGACGTCGTCCGGGTGGTTTCTGCCCTGCAGAAAGCCTGTGCGCGCTGCCTCTGTATCGGGCTCGGGCTGCTCGAGCGCCAGGCGCGCCGAGCGATCGGCCAGCGGAACGGCGATCGCCTCGCGATACTCGGTGAAGAACTCCTCATTGCCGGTGTCCGCATACAGGCTGAGGAAATAGATGGCGTGCTTTTGCCCCTTGGACCATTGGCTTTCCCCGCCGACATAGGCGCGAACCGCCGAAAGCGTGTACAGGCTGAGGCTGGCGACCAGCGCCTGGATAAGCACGACGGCGATGAACGGCCAGACGAGCCCGAGAAGACGGGGGCTGGCGTCCATCGATGACGGCTTCTTCGAATTCACGGACGTGCCATGATCCTGTCAGCGTGTCTGTCCGACTGTTTCATCCGTCGGTTGAGACGATTTTCTTCCCCTCATGTCGCGCAAATGGCGACAGCAACCGGGTATCACGGGGGGCTTAACAGCAAATAAATAGTTCCGTTCTCTATAAAGCCATTTCTTGATTTGGGTGGCTGAATATTACGCAACGTCAAGTGACTGCTTCAAGTTGAATCAGTTTGTATTCGACGCTTATCGATCCTTTTCGGGCTCGTAACCGCGGGTCAGGGCAGCGCCTCCGCCGCAAGACTTGCCTGTTCGAGCAGGGAGGCGTCCTCGCCGAAGGCACGGGTGGCGCGGGCCGCCGCCTCGAGCAGCGGACGTTTCATACGCTGAAGGAAGGCGGCATCGACGTGCGTGCTCGGACCCGCCAGCGTCAACGCGCCGAGCAGGTTGCGCCCCGGCCCGAACACCGGTGCCGAGACGCCCGCCGTCTCGGGGTCGCGGTCGCCGATGGCGAGGCAGTTGCAGGTTCTTCGGATGGTCTCGTAGGGTTCCCCCGGTTGGCCGGAAAACGCCGCAAGCACGCGTCCGCCGGAGCCGACAAGCAAGGGCAATACGTCGCCCTCGCGTATGGTGTAGCGGATCGGATGCTTGGATTCGACACGGTAGAGGCAGGTGCGGACGTCACCCGAGCGGACATAGAATGCGACGCTCTCCCAGCTGTGCTCCGAGAGGTCGCGCATGATCGGCAACAGGATGTCGACCGCCACGACCGAACGCTGATAGAGGGCGCCGAGCCGGAAGGCGGCGGGCCCGACGCGGTAGCGCCCATCGTCAAGGCGCTCGAGCAACTGCCCGCGCAGCAGTGAATTCGCCAGCCTCAGGATCGTACTCTTGTAGAGGCCGGTGCGCGCCGCGATCTCGGCCAGGCTGAGCGAGCGGTCGGCGGCTGTAAAGGCATCGAGGATCGCAATCGCTCGATCAAGTGCCGCGACACCTTCGGCCGATCTACGCCGAAGCTCTGTATCCGCCGGTTTGTTTGGTGAGTCCATTTGCAGTCCCAGTTCGGAGAAACCCGAGCGGGGTCACTCTGTCGCGCTCCCAGACCGTTCTGTCCAGCAGAATATCGTTCCCGTTGACAGAACTTGGTAACATCTGCTTGAACTCGATCACGGGTCTGTGAATGCAGGCACGTTTGGCAGGCACCGGAGGAGGTGTCGTGATTTGGAGGAATCCCATGCTGAACAGACGCAGATTTTTGATGAGCACGGCCTCGGCAGGCGCTGCCGGCCTTGCAGGACTTCATCTCACTCCCGCTTTCGCTGAAGGCGCACCGCAGATCCAGATTTTCGTGCCGGCGGCACCCGGCGGCGGCTGGGACCAGACAGGGCGCACGATGGACCAGGTGCTGCGCTCGGAGAAGCTGATCTCCGGCTCGCAGATCACCAATGTCGGCGGCGCCGGCGGCACGGTCGGGCTGCCGCAGTTCATCAGCCAATGGAAACGGCAAGGCAATTCGCTGATGGTCGCCGGCATGGTCATGGTCGGCGCCATCATCGCCAACAAGGCCGCCAACAATCTGACGCAGGTCACGCCGGTCGCCCGTCTCACCGGTGAATTCGAAGCGCTGGTGGTGCCGGCGGAATCGCCATTCAAGACCGCCGCCGATTTCGTCGCCGCGCTGAAAGCCGATCCGACGAAGGTTCCGGTGGCCGGCGGCTCCGCCGGTGGCTCCGACCACATCCTGTTCGGCCTGATCGCCAAGACCGTTGGCGTTCCGGCAACCAGCCTTTCCTACGTGCCGTTCGCCGGCGGCGGCGAGGCCCTGTCGGCGCTGCTCGGCAACCAGGTGGCGGCCGGCATCTCCGGCTTTGGCGAATTCTCCGAACAGGTCAAGGCGGGTGCGCTCAGGCTGCTCGCCATCTCGGCCGACAAGCGCCAGGACGGCATCGACGCGCCGACGCTGAAGGAAGCCGGCATCGATGTCGAACTGTTCAACTGGCGCGGCGTTTTCGCGCCTCCCGGCGTGTCCGATGCCGACAAGGCGGCGATGATCACGCTGGTGGAGACCATGGCCAAGAGCGATGCCTGGGCCACGGAGTGCAAGAACCGCAACTGGACGCCCATCCTGCTTACCGGCGACGACTATGCGAAATTCGTCGCCGAGGACTCGGCGCGTATCGAAGCCATCCTCAAGGATCTCGGCCTCGCCTGATCTCCCCAGGGGGATGGCGCAAGCCGTCCCCCAATTCTCAAGTCCATCGATCGCATCGCGGATGAGATCGGTCATGGCTGGCAGAGAGGGCCGATGACAGCTGTCTTGGCCCGTAATCCTGGGGAGGACATTTCATGAGCACCATCAACCAGCCGACGGCGCCCCCGCGCCTTGCCGTGCCGGAATTGCTTGTTGGCATCGGCCTTCTCGCCTGCGCCGGCGCCGTTGCCTGGCAGACGCTGGCGATCCCGGTGTCGCCGCTCTATTCCAAGGTCGGGCCGACCGTCTTTCCCTATCTCACCATGGTCGGTCTGGTGGTGCTCTCGCTGCTGCTCATCCTCGCCGCGTTTCGTGGCGGCTGGCAACCGGAGGAGGAAAAGGAAACGCCGACCGACTGGAAGGCGATGGGCTTCGTCGTCATCGGCCTTGTCGCCAACCTGCTGCTTATTCGGCCGCTTGGCTTCACGGCGGCATCGGTCATCATGTTCGTTCTCGTCTGCTACGGCTTCGGCAGCAGGCATACGCTGCGCGACGCGCTCACCGGCCTTGTCCTGGCGCTGGCCGCCTATTTCGGTTTCGCCAGGGCGCTCGGCGTCAACATCGGTGCCGGTTTCATCGAGAGCCAGCTGAACACGGTGATCGACGCGATCATCGGCGGGTTTGGAGCGTGAGGCCATGAGCACGCTTGAACAACTCGCCCACGGCTTCTCGGTCGCCTTCACCCCGGTCAATCTTCTGTGGTGCCTGCTCGGCACCACGCTCGGCACCGCCATCGGCGTGCTGCCGGGCCTGGGGCCGGCGCTGACCATCGCGCTGCTTCTGCCGATCACCTATCAGGTGGCGCCGGAAGCCTCCTTCATCCTGTTCGCCGGCATCTATTATGGCGCCATGTATGGCGGCTCGACAACCTCGATCCTGCTCAACACGCCGGGTGAAAGCGCCACCATCGTCACCGCGCTGGAAGGCAACAAGATGGCGCGGTCCGGCCGTGGCGGAGCTGCCCTTGCCACCTCGGCGATCGGTTCCTTCGTTGCCGGCACCCTCGGCACGCTGGGCGTCGCCTTCCTGGCGCCGGTGGTGGTGAAGTTCGCGCTGGCCTTCGGACCGGCCGAATATTTCTCGCTGATGGTGCTGGCCTTCATCACGGTTTCGGCCGTGCTCGGCTCCTCCTCGGTGCGCGGGCTCACCAGCCTGTTTGCCGGCTTTGTTATCGGCATGATCGGCGTCGACCTGCAGACCGGCCAGCCGCGCTTCACCTTCGGCACGACCGAACTGCTCGACGGCGTCGACGTCATCATCGCAGCCGTCGGCCTGTTCGCGGTCGGCGAGACGCTCTACATGGCTTCGCGCCGCTATGCCGGCAAGGACGAGATCGTACCGCTGAAAGGCTCGCTCTACATGACCGCGGCCGAATGGGGCCGCTCATGGAAGGCCTGGCTGCGCGGTGCGGCGATCGGCTTCCCGATCGGCGCCATGCCGGCCGGCGGCGCGGAAATCCCGACCTTCCTGTCCTATGCCATCGAAAAGAAGCTGTCGAAGCACAAGGAGGAGTTCGGCACGGTCGGCGCCATCGAGGGCGTCGCCGGTCCCGAGGCAGCCAACAACGCGTCCGCAGCCGGCGTGCTGGTGCCGATGCTGACGCTTGGCCTGCCGACCTCGGCGACGGCCGCGATCATGCTGTCCGCCTTCCAGAGCTACGGCATCAACCCGGGGCCGCTGCTTTTGACGACGCAGGCCAATTTGGTCTGGGGCCTGATCGCCAGCCTGTTCATCGCCAACGTGATCCTCGTCATCCTCAATTTGCCGTTGATCGGGCTGTGGGTGCGGCTGCTGAAGATCCCGGCGCCGCAGCTTTATGCAGGCATACTGGTGTTCGCGACCGTCGGCACGTACGGCATTTCGCAATCGCCCATCGATCTGGTCATCCTCTATTTGCTGGGGGCGGCGGGCTTCCTGATGCGGCGCTTCGATTTCCCGACCGCGCCGGTCATCATCGGCATGATCCTGGGGCCGCTCGCCGAAACCCAGTTCCGCCGGGCAATGACCATCTCGAATGGCGACTGGTCGGTGTTCTACAAGCATCCGCTGTCGCTGACGCTGCTGACGCTCGCCTTCATCGGCCTGGTCGGGCCGCATATCTGGGCCTTCATCGAGCATCGCCGGCGGCGTGGCCCAGAGCACGTGCCGGGCGATGCCTGACCGATTTGAGAAGATATGACTGACCTGCTTTCCGGTATCCGCGTCCTCGACCTGACCAATGTTCTGGCCGGGCCTTATTGTGCCTATCAGCTGGCGCTGCTGGGGGCTGACGTGATCAAGGTCGAGGGGCCGCATGGCGGCGACCTGGCGCGCCAGCTCGGCGGTTCGCCAAGGCTCAACCAAGCCGGCATGGGCGCCTCGTTCCTGGCGCAGAATGCCGGCAAACGATCCGTCATGCTCGATCTGAAGACAGAAGCCGATCGTGAACGCTTCCTCGACCTTGTCGCCAGTGCAGACGCGCTGGTAGAGAATTTCCGCCCCGGCGTGATGGATCGGCTCGGCCTTGGCTACGAGGCGCTCAAGGCGGTCCGCCCCGGCCTTGTCTATTGCGCGATATCGGGCTTCGGCCAGACCGGGCCGATGCGCGACAATCCCGCCTATGACCAGATCATCCAGGGCCTGTCAGGCATCATGAGCATTACCGGCACGCCGGAAACGGCGCCGCTGCGTGTCGGCTATCCCGTCGCCGATACGCTGGGCGGGCTGGTCGGTGCGTTCGCGATTGCATCGGCGCTGGTCAAGCAGAAGACCTCAGGCGAGGGTGCCTTCCTCGACGTCTCAATGCTCGAATGCACGCTTTCCGCGCTCGGCTGGCCGGTGTCGAATTATCTGACGGCCGGGGTCGATCCCAAGCCGATGGGCAATGAGAACATGACGGCGGCACCCTCCGGCGCCTTTCGCACCGGCGACGGGCTGCTCAATATCGCCGCCAACAAGCAGGAGCAGTTCGTAACGCTTTGCCGGCTGATCGGGCGACCGGAGCTGGCCTTGGACCCGCGCTTTGCGGAGCGCGAGACACGCAAGCGCAACCGCGCGGCGCTGAAAGTCGAGATCGAGGAGGCCCTGGCAGGCGCGTCGGCGGCGGCCTGGGAAGAGGCGCTCAATCGGGCGGGCGTCCCGGCGGGCAGGGTGCTGACGATCCCGCAAGTGCTGGGCGAACCGCAGGTACTGGAACGGCAGGTGACCGCGAATTTTGACGATGTCGCCGGGATGGACAGGCCGCTGACCGTTCTGCGCGGCGGTTTCATGGTCGACGGCAAGGCGCCTTTGCCGACAAAGCCGCCACCGGTGCTCGGTGAGCATATGGACGAGGTTTTCGCCCTCCTGCCGCCGCGCGCCAAGGCCAAGGCACGGGCATGAGCAGTTCCGGGAAGAAGTCAGGCCGTGAACGCGGCGAGGAGTGGTGGCAGACCGGCATCATCGAGATGAGCCCCGGCGTCATCCGGCTGCGCGGCTATGAAATACAGGACCTGATCGGTCGCGTCAGCTTCCCCGCGATGATCTGGCTGATACTGCGTGGCGAATTGCCAAGCGAGGACCAGGCCGCATTGCTCGGCATTGCGCTGGGCGCGGCCGTCGACCATGGGCCGCAGGCACCATCCATCGCCATCGCCCGCATGGCCGCGACCTGCGGTGTCGGCATCAACAGTGCCATGGCTTCGGCCATCAATGTGCTCGGCGACGTGCATGGTGGTGCCGGCGAGCAGGCGCTGTCTTTCTACGGCGATATCGCCGTGTCGATCGATGGCGGGACAGTGCTGGATGAGGCGGTCTCGGTACGTCTGGACCGGTTTTTCGCCGAGGAAAAAGGGTATGTGCCAGGGCTCGGCCACCGCTTTCACCCGATCGATCCACGTGCGCCGCGCCTGCTGGAACTGACCCGCGCATTTGCCGCGCGTGGGGTGGTCAATGGACGGTTCGCCGACATCGCCGGGGCTGTTGAGGCGGAGGTCGCGCGGCGCAAGGGCAGGAAGATCCCGCTCAACATCGATGGCGCGACCGCCGTCATCTATGGCGAACTCGGCTTTCCGCCGCCGCTGACGCGCGGGCTCTTCGTGCTGTCGCGCTCCGTCGGCATCCTGGCGCATGCCTGGGAACAGTCGCAACAGGGTGAGCGCAACAAGGGGCCCCTGCCGCGTGAGTGGCTGTGGGCCTATACCGGCACGCCGCTGCGACCATTCCCCGGCGAGAATGAGACTGGCGACTGACACCCAGGGTCTTTTGCTTCGACGCAATCCCCAGGGGAACGCCATGCGCTTTTCCCGGGAAACCGTTCCACGCTTTTCTGGAATTGCCTATGCTTGGCCCGGCGGCAAGGGTTCGGGAAGCTTCAGGGTCTTCACCAGCGTCGACAGATCGGGTTCATCGATGAGCATCGCCGCGTCGGCCGGCGCCAGCCAGGCGCGCTGGCGGCGTTTGGCTTCCTGCCAATCAGCAAGCTCTTCGGTCACTTCAAGCAGATAGACGATGACGTCGACGCGGACAAAGCGGTTGGCCAGCCGTTTCCAGTAGGAATAGGTGCCGGCCGGCTCCCTCAGCGCCTTGCCGAGCACGCCGGCTTCCTCCTGCGCCTCGATGGTGGCCGCCTTGCGTCCACTCTTGCCTTTCATAGGCCAACCCTTGGGAACGATGAAGCGCCTCGTCGTTCTCGACGTGACCAGCATGACTTCGAAATCACCGCCCGCGGTCAACCGAAAGGGGATCGCCGCGACCTGGCGGATTCGCTCGCCTTTCTTGGCCTTGCGCACGGCCTTTTTCTTGGTGGCTGCCATTCGTAAAAATCCAGTCGGTGCAGTGCCCCATAGCTTGATACGGCGCCTTTGCAAAACCCCAAACTGCCGCAGGGTACTCGAACGCCCCTATCATGTAAGTCGGCTAAATAAAAGGGTAGTCCGCCTGTCAGCGGCAGGTGCTCACGGCAGTGGTGCCGATTATCTGCGTCTGGCAACTCGGCCTGACTTGCGGGACCACCGGCTGCGGCTGTTGGACGATCACCCGATCCTGGGCACGATATTGCTGTTGCTGTTGCTGAAATTGCTGCCGCTGAATCCTGCTTTGCAAGGTCTGCAGGTCATTTTGCTGGATCAGCGCGTTACTTTTGGCGGCGGGATTGAGCACCTGCGCGGAGGCGGGCAACCCAAGCCCGGCCAGAACCATCGTGGCCAGCGCCGCCGATGCCAGAATCAACGCTGGTCTACGCGCGAACACGCGCCCATTGTGCGAAAAGATCTTGTTCATTCCCAACATATAGGGCGGCCTGTCAGGCGATGCCATGGCCATGCATGGATCTCCCAAAAATCAATCATGCCGTCATCCGGTCCGTGACCGCAGGTTGCCGTCATATGACGGCTATGAAAGGCTGGAGGCTTGGCCAGCGTCCCTTACGCAAGTTTTCGATCTCACCCGGCACAAGTCAATACAGTCTAATTGAGCCAGAACTCCATAAGTGGGAATGCGGATATGCTGGGCTCGATGCATCGAAACTTATTGCAGGATGCCGGCATTTTATTGCGTGGGCTGACCAGGGCGGGGGTGGAGTTCTCCAACAAGGACTGGGAAATCGAAGGCAGTTCGCGGCGACGCAGAATCTGCCCGGCACCCCGCATTGCACTTGACGGAAACGGTCGATTCGCCGCTCTATCGGGTTGGCGCCGGGCTTGAGCTGAATGGCGTCAATGGCGTCGGCATGTCCGTCAGGTACAACGGCGCCTTCGGCGAAATCGTGAAACAAAACGCAGTCGGCGCGTCTCTCAGGGTCAGCTTCTAGCTGGCCCGGGACCGAGCCGGGCAGGGGGCTTGATGAGGAAATACGCGTATTTCGCGGCAGTGCTGGGGGCGGCCTGCATTGTCGGTTTGCCGGCCATGGCCGCGCAGACCAAGGGTGACAAGGTGGTGGCGAAGCCGCCCGCCGCCGATGCACCGCAACTGCCGGGTGGTGCATCGGCCTTGTCCGAAACCCATGGCGACTGGACGGTCAATTGCCAGATAGCGGGCACGAACAAGGTCTGCAGCCTGTCGCATCAGCAGTTCAACAAGCAGAGCAACCAGCGGCTGCTGGCGATCGAGCTGTCGAGCAAGACCGGCGACGATGCGACCGGCACGCTCGCCCTGCCGTTTGGACTGGCGCTCGCCAAGGGCGTCACCCTGACCATCGACGACCAGATGCTGGACGGCAGCCTGGCCTTCAACACCTGTCAGGTGGTCGGCTGCCTGGTGCCGGTGGCGTTCGATGGCAATGTCACGCCACTGCTCAAGAACGGCACCACGCTGAAGATCGACGCCTTCGCGGCGGACACCGGGCAAGCCGTGAGCTTTTCCATTCCGCTCAACGGCTTCAGCGGGGCGCTCGCCCGCACAGCGGAACTCTTGTCAAACTGACGGCTCAGGGCGGAATCTGACACGCGGCGTCCAACAGGCGCCCGCGCATCTTATCCGTTGCGCGTCAAACGACTGTTGTTTTGAGCCGCTCGGCAATCAAGGCGGCGAGCCGCGCCGCCACCTCGTCCTTGGTCATTTCGGGCCATTCCTCGACACCGGCCTTCGACACGATCCGCACCCGGTTGCGGTCACCGCCCATGACGCCTGAAGGGCCGATACCGCTTTCGTGCGACACGTCGTTGGCGACGATGAAATCGGCGCCTTTCTTCCTGAGCTTGGCCTCGGCGTTGCGCAGGAGATCCTGCGTCTCGGCGGCGAAGCCGACGACAAGGCCAGGCCGCTGGCTGTGATGACCGACGCCGGCAAGGATGTCGGGGTTCTCCACCATGCGCAGCACCGGTGGGCCTTCACCCGCCACCTTCTTGATCTTTTCACCGGCCGAATTCTCGCTGCGCCAGTCGGCGACGGCGGCAACGAACACCGCGGCTTCAGCGGGCAGAAGCTGTTCGACCGCATCGCGCATTTCCTGCGCACGCTCGACATGGATGGTTTTCACACCGACGGGATCGGCGATGCTGACCGGACCGGAGACGAGATGCACGTCGGCGCCAAGTCTTGCCAATGCCGCGGCGATGGCGTGGCCCTGTTTGCCGGACGAACGGTTGGCGATATAGCGCACCGGGTCGATCGGCTCATGCGTCGGGCCGGAGGTGACGATGATCTTGCGCCCCGCCAGCGGCCTGGGGCCGGCATCGAGCAGCGCCTCGATCGCGGCGACGATCTCCAGCGGTTCGGCCATGCGGCCTTCGCCGGCCTCATTGCTCTCGGCCATCTCGCCCTTGGCCGGGCCGACGAAGCCGACGCCGTCCTTGCCCAATGTCGCGCGATTGCGGCGGGTGGCCGGATGCGCCCACATTCTGGGGTTCATGGCCGGCGCCATCAGCACCGGCTTGTCGGTGGCGATGAGCACGGTCGAGGCAAGATCGTTGGCATGGCCGTTGGCGAGTTTGGCCATCAGGTCGGCGGTTGCGGGCGCCACCACCAGCAGATCGGCCTCGCGTGACAGCCTGATATGGCCGACATCGTGTTCGTCGTTGCGGTCGAACAGTTCGGTGAAGACATGATCGGCCGAGAGCGCGCCGGCGGACAGCGTGGTGACGAATTCCTGCGCCGCCGATGTCATCACTACCCGTACAGCCGCGCCGCGCTCGCGCAACCGGCGGATCAGGTCGAGCGCCTTGTAGGCGGCAATGCCGCCGCCGATGATGAGCAGGATGCGCTTGCCGGAAAGCGTGCCTCGCGGGAATATCCTGCCTGCCTGAGAGGCCACCGGCGCCGCCGTACCGTGCGTGCTGGTCAGTTCGCGAAGGGTCTTTTCGATCTGGTCGATACGGCCGGGTCCGATCTGGCCGTCGACGGCGGCCCGGATCATCACCCGCGCCTGTTCTTCCATTGAACGGTCATTTTCCGCCGCCAGCCGGCGCAGCAGGTCCTTGACCTCGTCATCAAGGTTGCGGATCGTGATGCTTGCCATCTGATTGCACTCCGCTCATCTCTATCGATAGCAATGATAGCAATGCGATCAAATCGCTGCAAGTTGCGGACCAGGCCTCGACGGTCGGGCCTAAAGAATCTTCCACGCGATATAGACCAGCGTCAGCGCGATCACCCACAGCGCCACGCGGCCGGAGCGGCTGTAGCGCGCCTCGGCCTTGCCGATGGCGTGGGCGGTGGTTTCGTCGAAGCGCAGGCCGTGCTCGGCCATCAGGTCGATCTCGCGCGACAGCCGGTCGGTGCGCGCCGCAAGCTCGGGTATCTGACGGGCGAGCGTCAGCAGCGCCTTGGCACCATCGCGCGCGTCGATCATCATGCCGCGCGGGCCAAGGTTGCCGGCGATCCAGCCGCCAACCACCGGTTCGGCCGTCTTCCACATGTTGAAGGCCGGGTCGAGCGTGCGCGCGACGCCCTCGACCACCACCATGGTCTTCTGCAGCAGGATCAGTTCAGGCCGTGTCGCCATGTCGAAGAGTTCGGTCACCTCGAACAGCAGCGTCAGAAGCTTGGCCATCGAAATGGTCTCGGCCGGCTGGCCGTGGATCGGCTCGCCTATGGCGCGGATCGCCTGCGCGAAGGCCGCGACATTGTGCTGGCGCGGCACGTAGCCGGCCTCGAAATGCACTTCGGCGACGCGCAGGTAGTCGCGCGTGATGAAGCCGTAGAGGATTTCGGCAAGGAAGCGGCGCTCCTTCTTGCCGAGGCGGCCGGCAATGCCGAGATCGACAGCAACGATGGTACCGTTGGCTTCAACGAACAAATTGCCCGGATGCATATCGGCGTGGAAGAAGCCGTCGCGCAAGGTGTGGCGCAGGAACGACTGGATGAGGTTGGCGGCGATCGCCTTGAGGTCGTGGCCGGCGGCTTCGAGGCCTGCGATGTTGTTCATCTTGACGCCGTCGACCCATTCCATGGTCAGCACGTCGCGGCCGGTGCGTTCCCAGTCGACGGATGGCACGCGAAAGCCGGGATCGTCCTTCGTGTTCTCACCGAGTTCGGAGAGTGCCGCCGCCTCGAGGCGCAGGTCCATCTCGATCTTGGTGGTCTGCGCCAGCGTCTCGGTGACCTCGACAGGCCGCAGCCGGCGCGAGGAGGGGATGTACTTCTCCTGCAGGCGGGCGGCGAGGAAATAGCTTTCGAGGTCCTGGAAGAAGCGGCGGCGCACGCCAGGCCGGATCACCTTCACCGCCACCTTGGTCGCGGCGCCGTCATGGATGGTTTCGGCGGTATGGACCTGGGCGATGGAAGCGGCGGCGACCGGGTCGCCGAATTCAGCGTAGAGATCGCCCACCTTGCGCCCGAGCGAGGCCTGGATCGCCGCCACCGCCTCGGCCTTCGGGAAGGTGTGCATCTTGTCCTGCAGCATGGCGAGGTCGAGTGCCATGTCGTTGCCGACGACGTCGGGCCGTGTCGCCAGGAACTGGCCGAGCTTGACATAGGAAGGCCCGAGCCGGACCACGGCCTTGGCCAAGCGGTCGCTGCGCTCATAGTCCAGTGCGCGGCGGCGGGTGAACAGCCGCGCCAGCCGCCAGCCGAATTTCGGCAGGCCGGAGAGTTCCTCGCCGGGCAAGGCGGCAACGACGCCTTCGCGCACCAGCACCCAGCCGGCCCGCACCAGCCGGAATCCTGCGCTGACCGTGCTCATGAATGGACCGATCCCGCCGGCTCTTCGAACCGGCACAGGTCATGGCGAGGATGGGAAATGCGGTGCAGCCTCAAAGCTTCCAGCCCGAATGCAGTGCCGCGATGCCGCCGGAATAGTTGCGGAAGGAAACGCGATCGAAACCGGCGCGTGAAATCATTGCCGCGAAGTTCTGCTGGTTGGGGAATTTCGCGATCGATTCAACCAGATAGGCATAGGGTTCGCCGTCTCCGGTGACCATCTTGCCGATCTTGGGAATGGCGTTGAACGACCAGGCTTCGTAGGCCTTGTCGAGCAGCGGCATCTCGACCTCGGAAAATTCAAGGCACAGGAACCGTCCGCCGGGCCTGAGCACGCGGAACGCTTCGCTCAGCGCGACATCGATGCGCGGCACGTTGCGGATGCCGAAAGCGATGGTGTAGGCGTCGAATGTGGCATCGGCGAAGGGCAATTCCTCGGCATTGGCCTCGACGAAATCGGTGTTGCCGGACAAGCCCTTTTTCTGCGCCCGGTCGCGGCCGACGGCGAGCATCGAGCCGTTGATGTCGAGCACCGTCGCATGCGCGTTGCCATGGCTGGCATCCACGATGCGGAAGGCGATGTCGCCGGTGCCGCCGGCCACATCCAGGACTTTCCAGCCCGCCCGCTTCGGCGGATTGAGCCAGGTGACCATGGCGTCCTTCCACAGCCGGTGCAGGCCACCCGACATGAGGTCGTTCATCAAGTCGTAGCGGTTGGCGACCTTGTGGAAAACATCGTTGACCAGGGACTGCTTCTCGCCTTCCCCCACACGCTTGAAACCATAGGAGGTTTCCATGCCGCCCGCGGCCGTGGTTCTCTCAACTGACATTTTTTTGATCCGTCATAAAACCGGCGGGACCATAGCCGATCGATGCTGTGGGCGCTATTGTTTAAGGCGCGGTGTTCAGCCGCGCTTCCAGGTGGTGGGTTTTCGAGACCTGGACTGACCGACGGGATGTTTGAATGCCTTTGAAAGCGGAATTGCACTGCCACGTCGAAGGGGCAGCGGCGCCCGAACTCGTCATCCGGCAGGCGCAGAAATACGGCAAGGACACTTCACCCTATATCCAGAACGGTTCCTTCGTCTGGCACGACTTTACCTCGTTTCTCGCGGCTTATGACTTTTCCGCCGACCTGTTCCGCACCGAGGAGGACTATGCGCGGCTGGCCGACCACTATCTGACCAGCCTTGCCCGCGACGGAGCGATCTACTCCGAAGTGTTCACTTCGCCAGACCATGCGACGAAAGCCGGACTGTCGCCCAAGGCCTATACGGACGCGCTCGGCGAAGGCATGCTTCGTGCCAAGGCCAAGACCGGCATAGAGGGCCGCATGATCGTCACCGGCGTGCGCCATGTCGGCGTCGAGTCGATCGAACAGGCGGCGCGCTTCGCGGCGCGCTGCGGGCATCCGCTGGTCACCGGCTTCGGCGTCGCCGGCGACGAGCGCATGGGCGACATGGAGGACTATGTCAGGGCTTTCGAGATCGCTCGCGAGGCTGGGCTCGGCATCACCGTCCATGCCGGCGAGCTGGCGGGGTGGGAAACCGTGCAGGCGGCGCTCGACCATATCAAGCCCTCTCGGATCGGCCACGGTGTGCGTGCCATCGAGAATCCGGACCTTGTCCGGCGTATCGCCGACGAAGGCATCGTTCTGGAGTGCTGTCCCGGCTCCAACATCGCGCTCAAGGTGTTCGACAGTTTTGCCGATCATCCGTTTCCCGCCCTGCAGGCGGCAGGCTGCAAGGTGACGCTGAACTCCGACGATCCCCCTTATTTCTGGACCTCGCTGAAGCGCGAATACGATATCGCGGCGGAGCATTTCTCGATGAACGAGAAGGCGTTGACAGCCGTCACCAGGACCGCCATCGAGGCCGCCTTCGTCGACAGAAAGACCAAGGCGGCACTTCTGGCCCGGCTGAACGGCGCGGCGCGCTGATTTTGTTCCGACAAAGCTGTGGTCGGTGGCGGCCAAGCGGTTCCTTGGCCGGTCCATTGTCGCTAGGGTTCGGCCAGGTAGCTTGAAGCGCGACACGTCCGAAAGGATCATGCGCGCGGTTTCGGGCGACACGCATCAGGAGAACATCATGAAGGGCGTCACCGTCGTCGACCACCCGCTTGTCCAGCACAAGCTGACCATCATGCGCAAGAAGGAGACTTCGACGGCCGGCTTCCGGCGGCTCTTGCGCGAGATATCGCTGCTGCTCGGCTATGAGGTCACGCGCAATCTCGAACTGACGACGACGACCATCGAAACGCCGATCGAGACCATGGAAGCGCCGACGCTGGAGGGCAAGAAACTGGTCTTCGCTTCGGTGCTGCGCGCCGGCAACGGCTTGCTGGAAGGCCTGCTCGACCTGGTGCCGGCGGCGCGCGTTGCCCATATCGGCCTCTATCGCGACCATGAGACGCTGGAGGCGGTCGAATATTTCTTCAAGGCGCCAAGCGATCTCGCCGACCGGCTGGTGATCGTGGTCGACCCGATGCTGGCGACCGCCAATTCGGCGATCGCGGCGATCGACAAGCTGAAGGGACGCGGCGCCACCAACATCCGCTTCCTGTGCCTGCTGGCGGCACCCGAAGGCATCGAGCGTTTCACCAAGGCACATCCGGACGTTCCGGTCTTCACGGCGTCCATCGACCGGCAACTGAACGAGAAGGGCTACATCATGCCGGGTCTCGGTGACGCCGGCGATCGCATGTACGGGACGAAATAATACAGGCAAAGCTGCCTGATAGGATTTACCAAGCGTTTACGCAAAGACATGGTTTCGTCGTGCGTTAAAGCGGCAAACACCATCCGGCGCTAAAGGATCGACCGTAACAAAGGCCGATCCATGCTGCGCAAGCTTCTCATCCTCAGCATCTTTGCCGGTACGTCGGCATCGATCCCTGTCGTCTATCAATCGAATCCGCGGATTTTCGAGAACCTGCTGAAATCGACGGTGACGGCCAGGCCCGAGACGCGGACGCAACCGGATGTCAACCTGGCGTCGGTTCCCGACAAGCCTGTGGCGCCGCTGCCAATCGGCCGCAAGGTCGTGGTCGCCGCGGACGGGCGCGGACACTTCTCGTCGACCTTCAAACTCAACGGCCGTCAGGTCGACGGCATGATCGACACCGGCGCGACATTGGTCGCGGTCAACATGTCGACGGCGCGCAGGATCGGGCTGTCGCTCAACCCGTCCGATTTCAGCCATGAGGTCAGCACCGCCAACGGCTCGATCAAGGCGGCCGTGGTGATGATCGATCGCCTGCAGATCGGCAGCATCAGCGTCAACGACGTGCAGGCCATCGTGCTCGACGACAAGGCGTTGCGCACCAACCTGATCGGCATGAGCTTTCTCACCCGGCTCGGCAAATATCAGGCCGAGAACGGCACGTTGCTGCTCGTCCAGTAGTCAGCCGCGCGGCAGGATCCGCCGGATGACGGTTTTGTCCGCCGGTGGTTTCGAAGTGCCAATCGCATAGGCCGAAACCACAGTCGCGGCGGCCGCCTCCGCGTCAGAGGGCGAGCGGGCGTGTACCAGCGCCAGGGCATCTCCGGCATGCACTTCCGCGCCTATGGGCAGCAGCCTGGTGATGCCGACGCTGGGGTCGATCCTGTCGTCAGGCCTTGTGCGCCCGCCGCCCAGACCAACCACCGCTAGGCCGATGTCGCGGGTGGCGATGCCGGTGACGAAGCCGTGCGCCGTTGCCTTGACCGCGAATTCGGTTGCCGGCTCCGGCAGATATTTTTCCGGCTTCTCGATGAAATCGGCGGGGCCACCGAGCACCGCCACCATGCGTGCGAAGGTGGCGGCGGCGCGGCCGCTGGTAAGTGTCTCCGTGGCGCGCCGCAGGCCATCCTGGTTGGACGACACCAGTCCCGCCGACTGCAGCATTTCGGCGGCCAGCGCCAGCGTCACATCCTCCAGGCGCCGGTCGCGCAGACGGCCGGTCAGGAAATCGACGGCGTTGCGGACCTCGACGGCATTGCCGGCCGCCGAGGCCAGCGGTTCGTTCATCCCGGTGATCAGCGCCGAAACCTTCAGCCCGGCGCCGCTGGCGACCTCTACGAGGCTGTTGGCGAGCGCGGTCGCGTCGCGCGACTTCTCCATGAAGGCGCCATTGCCGACCTTGACGTCGAGCACCAGCGAGCCCAGGCCGGCGGCCAGCTTCTTCGACAGGATCGAGGCGGTTATCAGCGGCACCGATTCCACGGTGCCGGTGACGTCGCGGATGGCATAGAGCCGGCGGTCGGCAGGTGCGAGATCGCCGGTCTGGCCGATGATGGCGCAGCCCGTTTCCAGCACCGCCTGGCGAAACAGCGCGATATCGGGCTGGCTGACATAGCCGGGGATCGCATCCATCTTGTCCAGCGTGCCGCCGGTATGGCCAAGGCCGCGGCCCGAGATCATCGGCACATAGGCGCCGCAGGCGGCGACGATCGGCGCCAGCATCAGCGAGACATTGTCGCCGACGCCGCCTGTCGAATGCTTGTCGGTGACAGGCCCCGGCAGGTCCGACCAGTCGAGCACGTCGCCGGAATCGCGCATGGCGAGCGTCAGCGCCACGGCCTCGTCGCGGTTCATGCCGTTGAAGAACACAGCCATGGCGAAAGCCGCGGCCTGGCCATCGGTGACGGCGCCCGATGTCACACCGTCGATGAAGGCTGCGATTTCGCAAGCCGGCAACCTCTGGCCGTCTCGCTTGTGGCGGATGATTTCCTGGGGAAGCATCAGCTCTCCAGCAGTCCGTCGCGGAACACGCGCTGCAGGACCGTTGCCAGCCGCGACCCGCCAATCGGCGCCATATCCTTGGTCTCCTGGTGTGAAAGCTCGGCCCCGGTCATGCCGGCGGCCAGATTGGTGATGACCGAGCAGGCGGCGACGCGCAGCCCGAGGAAACGGGCGAGAATGACTTCCGGCACGGTCGACATGCCCACGGCGTTGGCGCCCATGATGCGCGCCATGCGGATTTCGGCCGGCGTTTCGAAACACGGGCCGGAAAACCACATATAGACGCCCTTGTGCAGCGCGGTGCCGGTCGCCTTCGCCGCGCGCTCGATGGCCTTGCGGATGCCGGCATCATAGGCTTCGGTCAGGCCGACGAAGCGGCGGTCGCTCGGTTCGCCGATCAGCGGGTTGGTGCCCGAGAAATTGATGTGGTCCGTGATCAGCATCACCGATCCCGGCGACATATCGGGATCGACCGAACCGGCGGCATTGGTGAGGATCAGTTTGGTGATGCCGATGCCGGCGAGCACTTCCAGCACCGGGCGCATCGCCGCGGCGTTGCCATGCTCGTAGTAGTGGGCGCGGCCGGACAGCATCAGCACCGGCGTGCCGGCAAACAGTCCTGCCACCACCTCGCCGGCATGGCCGCTAACGCCGCTCCCGGGAAAGCCGGGCAGGTCGGCATAGGAGACGCGGACCGGGTGCTCGATGCGGTCGACAAGGCCGCCGAGGCCCGAACCCAGCACCAGCGCCGTCGACGGCGCCAGCCCGTCCAGCCTTTCGATAAGATGGTCCACCGCCTTCTCTGTCATTGCAGCGAGCCCGTCATTTCAAGATGTCGCCGCGAAAACCATAGGGCAGCATGTCGCCCATGGTCACGGTCTCGACGACGCCGGTGTTGTCGCAGAGGTAGAGTCTTGTGTCCGCCCGGCAGAACTCGGCCAGCCGCTGGCGGCAGCCGCCGCAAGGCGAGCATTTGGCCATGCGTTCGGCAAGGACGGCGATTTCGACGATCTTGCCGCCGCCAGCCATGATGTAGTGGCCCAGCGCCGTCGTCTCGGCGCACCAGCCCTCCGGATAGGAGGCAACCTCGATGTTGGCGCCGGTGAAGACGCGTCCGTCCTCGGTGCGCAAGGCGGCACCCACCGGAAATTTCGAGTAGGGCGCATAGGCCTTGGCCATGGCGGTCCTGGCCGCTTCGAACAGATCATGCGACATTTCAGTTGTTCTCTCCGATGATCGTGTCCAAAACCCGGCGCGTCCTTGCGCCGAGCCGTCGCTCCTTAAAGCGCGTCGCGTCGAAACGGATCCAGGCGACGCGATTCAACTCTTTGTCTTATGCAATGTCGTTCTCCCAAAACCGAGGTCACTCTTGGGCGACATGCATTAGCGCTCCTTGACATAGGGCACGCCGCCGGCGCGTGGCGGGATTGCCTTGCCGATGAAGCCGGCGAGCAGGATGACGGTGAGGATATAGGGCAGCGCCTGCATGAACTGCACCGGCACCTTGCCGATGATCGGCAGCGGCGAGCCCTGCAGGCGGATTGCCGCTGCATCGAGGAAGCCGAACAGCAGGCATGCGAACATGGCGTTGACCGGCTTCCATTTGGCGAAGATCAGCGCAGCGAGCGCGATGTAGCCCTTGCCGGCGGTCATGTCCTTCACGAAGCCGCCATTCTGCACCATCGACAGATAGGCGCCTGCGACGCCGGTCAGGATGCCGGTGCATATCAGCGCGCGATAGCGCAGCCAGGCGACCGAGATGCCGGCGGTGTCGACTGCGGCCGGGTTTTCGCCGACGGCGCGCAGCCTGAGGCCGAAGCGGGTGCGAAACAGCACCCACCAGGTGAACGGCACCATCGCGAAGGCGAAATAGACGAGGATGGAGTGACCAAGCACAAGCTCGGCGAACACCGGGCCGAAGCCGGGGATCCTGGCGAGCGCATCGAACAGCAGCGCCGGCAGGTAAAGGATGAGCCCACGGATCGAAGCCAGGACATCGGCGAGGCTTGCGGTGCTGAAGCTGTAGGTGGACAGGAAGTTCGAGATCACATCAGCCGTTATCGATTCAAACCGTTCGCCCGGCTGCAGGGCCGGGGTGCGCCCGCCCTGCTGGAACCAGGCCTGGCCCAGGATGATGGTCGATCCGGCGGCGATGAAGTTGATGGCCACGCCGGACACGATCTGGTTGCCGCGATGGGTGATGGAGGCGAAGCCGTGCACCATGGCGAAGGCGACCGAGATCAGGATGGCCATGCCAAGGCCGAGAAAGGCCGAATGGAAGACCGAGGCCGCGGCGGCCCCGGCGAAGGCGCCGACCAGCATCTTGCCTTCCAGACCGATGTCGAAGATGCCGGACCGCTCGGAGAAGAGGCCGGCAAGGCAGGCGAGCAGCAGCGGCACCGAAAGGCGGATGGTGGAGTCGAGGACCTGGACGACAGCGTTGAGAAGATCCATCTCAGGCGCCCTTTCCCTTGACCGCTTCCATGCCGACCGACCGCGGACTGAACGAGGCGAACAGCGCCTGGATGTAGGGCCTGAACATGTGTTCGAGCGCGCCGGCGAACAGGATCACCAGCCCCTGGATAATGACGATCATGTCGCGGCTGATCGCCGGCATCTCGAAGGCGAGTTCGGCGCCGCCCTGATAGAGCATGCCGAACAGGATCGCCGCCAACACGATGCCGACCGGGTGCAGGCGCCCCATCAGCGCCACGGCAATGCCGACGAAGCCGGCGCCGGAGACGAAGTCGATGGCGACATTGTGCTGGTCGCCCATCACCGGATTGAGCGCCATCATGCCGGCCAGCGCGCCCGAGATCATCATCGCGGTGATGATGATGCGGGTTTCCGAGATGCCGGCATAGCGCGCCGCCTTGGGGCTGTGGCCATAGGTGCGCATCTCGTAGCCGAGCCTGGTGCGCCAGATCAGCAGCCAGACCAGGAAAGCCATGACCAGCGCCAGCAGGAAGGTGATGTTGAGCGGTGCCGAACGGATCTTGGCGCCGAACAGTTCGATGATCCAGTTGAGCTTCGGCAGTTCGGCGCCGGCGAGGAAGTTGCGGGTTTGCGGGGCTTGCGACCCCGCCGGCTTCAACGGCCCGACCAGCAGGTAGACCATGATCGAGGCGGCGATGAAGTTGAACATGATGGTGGTGATGACGATGTGCGAGCCGCGCCTGGCCTGCAGATAGGCGGGGATCAGCGCCCACAAGGCGCCCACGAGCGCCGATGCGACGATGGCCAGCGGGAAGGTCAGCCACCAGGGCAGCACGCTGTCGAAGGACAGGCAGACGATGGCGATGCCGAGGCCGGCAATATAGGCCTGCCCCTCGGTGCCGATGTTGAACAGGCCGCAATGCGCCGCCACCGCCACCGAAAGTCCGGTGAAGATGAAGGTGGTGGCATAGAACAGGGTGAAGGCGATGCCTGTTCCCTTGCCGAAGGCACCCTCGACCAGGATGACGGCGGCGCGGAACGGATTTTCGCCGACCAGAAGCACGACGAAGCCAGCAACGACGAAGGCAACGAAGAGATTGATCACCGGGATCAGGCCATAGTCGGCCCAGGCCGGCAGTTTGGCGTAAGGCGTGCTCATGCGGCGGCCTCCTGCTCGACACCTGCCATCAGCAGGCCAAGCTCACCCTCGGTCGCCTCCGGACCGCGCTCGCCGACGATGCGGCCGGCAAACATCACCAAGATGCGGTCGGAGAGCGAGCGGATCTCGTCGAGCTCGACCGATACAACCAGCACCGCCTTGCCCTGGTCGCGCATAGCGATCAGGCGCTTGTGGATGAATTCGATGGCGCCGACATCGACGCCGCGCGTCGGCTGGCCGACGATCAGCACGCCGGGATCCTGTTCGATCTCCCGCGCCAGCACGATCTTCTGCTGGTTGCCGCCGGAGAAGTTGGCGGTCTTCAGGCGCGGATTGCCCGGACGGATATCGTATTTCTCGATCTTGTCCCTGGCATCGGCCATGATGGCATCGACGTTTAGGAACGGCCCTTTGAGATAGCGGGGGTCGTCATGATAGCCGAGGATCGAATTCTCGTGCTCCTCGAAGGCCAGCACCAGGCCGACATGGTGGCGATCCTCCGGCACGTGGGCCAGACCCCGGTCGCGCAGTTCGCCGGGATCGGCCGCGCCGGTCAGGTCGATCGGCTTGCCGTCGAGCATGACCGAGCCGGAAACGGCGCGCCTGATGCCGGAAATCGCCTCCAGCAATTCGGATTGACCATTGCCGGCGACACCGGCAATGCCGACGATCTCGCCGGCGCGCACGTCGAAGGAGATGTCGTCGACCATGGTGACGCCGCGCGTATCCTTGACCGTCAGCTTCTCGACCGCGAGCTTGACGGCACCGGCTTGCGCCTCGCCCTTCTCGACCCTCAAGAGCACGCGCCGCCCGACCATCAGTTCGGCCAGTTCCTCGACGGTGGTCTTCTTCGTCTCCCTGGTCGCTACCATCGTGCCCTGGCGCATCACCGACACGGTGTCGGTGATGGCCATGATCTCGCGCAGCTTGTGGGTGATCAGCACCACCGTCTTGCCCTGTTCCTTCAACTGCCTGAGGATGCGGAACAGGTGGTCGGCCTCGGCCGGCGTCAACACGCCCGTCGGCTCGTCGAGGATCAGGATCTCGGCGCCGCGATAGAGTGCCTTGAGGATCTCGACGCGTTGCTGCAGGCCGACCGGCAGTTCCTCGATGATGGCGTCTGGATCGACCTCCAGCCCGTATTCGCGCTCCAGCCGCTCCAGTTCCGAACGCGCCTTGGCGATGCTGCTCTTCAGAAGCGCATCGTTCTCCGCGCCGAGGATGATGTTTTCCAGCACCGAGAAGTTGTCGACCAGCATGAAATGCTGGTGCACCATGCCGATGCCGAGCGCGATGGCGTCATTGGGCGTCTTGATCGAAGCCGGCTTGCCGCCGACATGGATCTCGCCGCTGTCGGCCTGATAGAAGCCATAGAGGATCGACATCAGCGTCGACTTGCCGGCCCCGTTCTCTCCGACAATGCCGTGGATGGTGCCGCGCGCGATCTCCAGATTGATGTCGCGGTTGGCGCGAACCGCGCCAAAACTCTTGTTGATGCCAATCAGTTCGATTGCCGCTTGCACCATGCAGCCTTGTCCCACTCTTATTTTTTTATCGCTTGGTCAAAATGCCTAGCATGACGCTCCGCTCATGCCAATTGGCCCGAGCGGAGCCCACTCTCGACAAATCCCCGCGCGCTTGTCAATTTCGAACGTGGCCGACGCTCTCACATTCGCTAATATGGCGAAGCCGATTTGACACTTGTGGCGCGAGGCATCGCGGTACAGAACTGGGGACTTTGCATGACCATGCCCGCCGACCGGCTGACGACGCTGGAAATCCGCGCCGCCGAGCAGGAGAAGACCATCGAGGAATTGTCGGGCCAGATCGCCGAGCAGTGGACGGTGATCGAGCGCATGCAGCGCAAGCTCGATGCCCTGACCGAGCGTTTCCTGGCGTTGGAGGAACAGGCGGCGCCCGACGTGCCCGTGACCAAGCCGCCGCATTGGTAGGGGAGGGGCGGGAGCCATGGCCAGTGAAAGCGATCGCATCGCACGGGCCGGCGACTATGTGCTCGGCCTGATGAACGATGCCGAGCGTGAACGGGCAAAGCGCGATCTGGAGATCGATCCTGCCTTCCGCGACGCGGTGGTGCGGCTTGCCGAACGCATGCATGTCTTCGACCGCGCCACGCCGCCGGGCGGCGACGATCGGTGGCGGCTGGTCTCGCAACGCATTGCCGAACTGCCGCAGATGCGCGGTCATGACGAGGCAAAACCTTCGGCGATGATCCGCGGGCTGGAGCGCAGGCCTTACGGCGTTGGCTTGCATTCGCTTGGCGACCAGCGCGGCATCGTCACCGCCATCGCGCTGATCGTTGTCTTCGCGCTCGGCTATCTGCTGGGCCAACTATAGGCCGAGTTCGCGCCATAAGCAGCACTGGGTGACCGTCCTGCTCGAGCACCTCGACCCCTACCCAACCGAGCCCGGCGCAGAATTCACGCGCTTCCGGCTACAGAGGTAGAGCCTCTCCGCACCGATCGACCCGCGCTCGGTCATGGGTTCCATGATCGGCGTCACTCTTGCCTCGGTGCGCCCGTCAGGGTCTTCCAAAAGCAAAACCGCCGGGACAAGGCCCGGCGGTTCGCAAATTGGTGTCTGCCGATCAATAGGGGCAGGCGTTGTCGGCCGTGTAGTCGTGCACCTGGATCTTGCCGGCGATGATGTCGGCCTTGGCCTTTTCGACGGCGGCCTTCATCTCGTCGGTCACCAGCGCCTTGTTGTTGTCGTCCATGGCGTAATCGACGCCGCCTTCCTTGAGGCCGAGGTTCTCGAGGCCGCCCTTGAAGGTGCCGTTCTTGCCGTCCATGAAGGCGGTGTAGACGGCAACGTCGACGCGCTTCATCATCGAGGTCAGCACCTTGCCGGGCTGCAGGCCGTTCTGGTTGGAATCGACGCCGATGCCGAGCTTGCCGGCATCAGCCGCCGCCTGCAGCACGCCGACGCCGGTGCCGCCGGCCGCGGCGTAGACCACGTCGGAGCCCTGATCGATCTGCGTCTTGGCGATTTCGCCGCCCTTGGCCGGATCGTTCCAGGCAGCCGGCGTGTCGCCGGTCATGTTCTGGATGACTTCGGTCGCGCCGGCCGCCTTGGCGCCGCCGACATAGCCGCATTCGAACTTGCGGATCAGCGGGATGTCCATGCCGCCGATGAAGGAGACCTTCTTGGATTTCGATGCCATCGCAGCCATGATGCCGACGAGGTAGGAGCCTTCGTTCTCCTTGAATACCAGCGAACGGACATTGGGCAGGTCGACGGCATCGTCGATGATGGCGAAGTTGAGATCGGGATATTCGGCCGCGACCTTCTTCAGCGCGTCCTCCCAGGCGAAGCCGGCCATGACGATCGGGTTGTGGCCGTCCTCGGCGAAGCGGCGCAGCGCCTGCTCGCGCTGCGAGGCGTTGGACACCTCGAACTCGACATAGGGCGTGCCGGTCTCGGTCTTGAACTTCTCGGCGCCATGGTAGGCAGCCTCGTTGAAGGATTTGTCGAACTTGCCGCCCAGATCATAAAGGATGGCAGGCTGGACATCGGCGGCGAAAGCCGGAAGAACCATTGCGGTTGCGGCCAGGAGGCCGAGAACGATACGTTTCATGTGATCCACACCCTGTCGGTTATTTTTTCCGTTACGCCCCGCCTGCCCGCCCGGTTCCGCGGCAGGCATGCGACGTCAGCCAGGAGTGTATTTCCTCCCGCTCGGCGGCAATCTGGCACGGCCCGAAACAAAATTCACGCGGAATTTTGACCTTTTGGAAAAGCGTGCCACGGGCAGGCCGTGCCGCGGTCCGATCCTTGCGCGATAGAGCGGTTCGCCGTTTCACGGATACGCCGAACCGCCCTAACTTTTTGTTTTGACGCAATTCCCAGGCAAAACGCCATGCGCTTTGCCTGGGAAAAACCGCCTCGCACTTCCTGGAATTGCTCTGGCCGTCAGGAAGTGGCGGCCGGCATGGCGCAGGCGATGCCGGTGCCCTTGAGGTTGCAGTAGCCGTGAGGGTTTTTCGCCAGATATTGCTGATGGTCGGCTTCGGCGAAGTAGAAGGCGGGCGTCGGCGCGATCTCGGTGGTGATACCGCCGTGGCCGGCATTCCGCAGCGAGGCCTGGTAGGCCTCGCGCGAGGCGCCCGCCGCCTGGAATTGCGCATCGCCCGATGTATAGATCGCGGAGCGGTAGGCGGTGCCGACATCATTGCCCTGGCGCATGCCTTGGGTCGGGTCGTGGCTTTCCCAGAACAGCCGCAGAAGGTCGGCATAGGAGACGGTTTGCGGGTCGAAGACGACCAGCACCACTTCCGCATGGCCGGTCAGACCGGTGCAGGTCTCCTGATAGGTCGGATTGGGCGTGATGCCGCCGGCGTAGCCGACCGCCGTGACCCAGACGCCGTCGGTCTGCCAGAACAGGCGCTCCGCGCCCCAGAAGCAGCCAAGCCCGAACATCGCCGTCTCCAGCCCATCGGGATAGGGGCCCTTTAGCGGCCGTTTGGAAACAAAGTGCCTGGGCGCGGTCGCGATCGCCTTGGCGCGGCCGGGCAGCGCCTCGGACGGCTTCGGCAGATTGAGTTTCCGGTTCAGCATGTCGCTCAGAAAGAACATGCGCGGCCTTCCTTCCCTTGGGAGTGATGCGGGAAATCGATCAATTGGCGGCGAACTGGCCCGTGCGCCGCTGGCGCCTGTAGCCGATGGCGTAAAGCAGGAAGGCCAGCACCGCGAACACGGCAAAGCCCGGCTGGTTGAGCACCCAGGCGACGGCGCCATCCCAAAGAAGCGGGCCGGCCTTGGCGCGGACAAAGGTTTCGGCCGCCGCCCGCGTGTCCGGCGAGACGGCCAGCCAGCTGGCGTTGAGCGGGGTCAGCACAAGGGCCGAAGCCGCCACCGTGCGCGTCGTGTCGAGCACCGCCATGATGACGGAGACCGACAGCGCGACCATGGCGGCAAGACGAAAAATGAATCGAAACATCAAGCTCTCCCCCGGCCGATCCCAGACGCTTTGCCTGGGATCTCCGGCACGTGTCCCGAAACGAGAAATAGAATGCGCGCGACTTGCCCGCAACCGCGATACGCGAATTTGAAGGTTCGGGCCTGCCGCCCCCTACGCCATGGGCTTGCGCCTGCGCCGGTGAACGAACCAGACGGCGAGAATGCCGCCGCCGATCGCGCCAACCACCAGCCCGGCCAGGCCGATGAAGGCGGCGAAATAGCCGCAGCCACCCTCGAAGCAGCTGACCTCGGCGACCTCGGCGATCACAGAACCGGCGAAGAAGCCGCCCAGGGCGCCGACCACGGCGCCGAGGATGATGCCGAGCAAGGCGGCGACAATCGAAACGAAGACCGGCGGTGCCTCGGTTTGCGGCTTGGCATAAACGGTCTCGGCGCCGGAGCCGCGGCGCAGCAGGTAGATGCAAAGCAGGCCGATGCCGATCTCGATGGCGGTGATGCTCAGGCCCCTGGCGGAGAAGACGAAATCCGGCACGGTAAGCACATAGGCCTGCCTTGCCAGCAGCCAGACGATGGTGGCGGCCTGCCAGATGGTGAAATGGCGTGGAAATCGCGCCGAACGGCCAAGGGCGAGGCCGAGCAGATAAAGCCCCCACAGGATGGTGATGACATTGGCGACAAGCCCGCCAAGGAGGAAATAGAAGATCTTGTCCGGCAGGCCGGAATTTCCGACCAGCCACCAGGCCGACGCCAGGCCATAGACCGACCACGCCATGACGAAGATGAGCCAGCCCACGGGGACGTAGGACAGGTCGTTGCCCGGGCGCCCGGCCGGCATCTGTCCACTGCCCGGTTGCTCGGCTGATGTCATGTCCGGACGATGCCCCCCCCCGCAAAGCCTCTGCTTCACTCGACAGGCGGCCGGCGGCGAAGTCAAGCGCGGCCAGCCTTGCTGCCTTGCCTGTGCACATCATTCGCGGCGCGGGCGTCCCGAAAACGGGAGCGACAGCGGCCTTGCGAAACACCATGTGGCCGGCAAAGCGAATAGACTGCCGTTATGGCTTGGCATTCGGCGCGGGATCGACTAGATGAGCCCCGCGCCTGTTGCTTTGACGGCTCAGGTGCCGGGAAGGATGTCCACTGGTTGGGCGGCATCCATGGCGCGGACATTCCGCACCGAAGCCCCAAGGGAGAGCATCTCCCCAACCCGCGCGGCGAAACCGGCCGGCGCGAAGGCAAGGACGGAGAGGTGGCCGAGTGGTTGAAGGCGCACGCCTGGAAAGTGTGTTTACGGGAGACCGTAACGCGGGTTCGAATCCCGCTCTCTCCGCCATTCCACAGGAACCGCGAGCCGTGGCCGTCGAAGTAGACGGTGTTTCGGTCCCACCAAGAATTCGAGCTTCGCTGTGAATGATCGATACCGCGAGCGCGGCTCTTGGCAATTCCAGGCATTGCCTTCGGCCGGAAATCCGCGCCAACCGTGATGAAGCCGCCAGCAGCAAGCATCAATAGCAGCCCAAAAACGCAAAAGGCCCGCCGACCGGAGCCGGCGGGCCTTCAATGGCTTGCTTTCGGCGGTCAGCCAACCGGCGGTGTGATCGAAGGGCCCGATGCGGCAGTGACAATCGAAAGGCGCTCACGTTTCGTGATCACGGGCTTTTCGTAGATTTTCCTCATTCCTAGAACCCCTTGGACGTCGGTGAAATTGCCTGCGCGGCTACCGCCGCCAAACGCTCACGTTTGGTCAGTATCGGCTTCTCGTAAGCTTTCTTCATGGGAATCCCCCGTTTATCCCTCAAGCCGGCAACGTGCCTTGCTCCAACCAAAATTGTCAACCCGCCGGATTTGAGGGTGTCCCGGGAAGCATGTCGTTTAGGGCTAGGTCATCCAGCAGCCGGATGACAGCCTTGGCGTCCTCCGACTTGCAGGAATAGTAATGCCAGGTGCCTTCGGCGCGGCATTCCACAATCCCGTGTTCGACAAGCACGCTGAGATGTTTTGAAAGGGTGGTCTGACTGCCGCCCACCCGGGAGACCAGGTCGGTCACCGTTCTTTCCTGATCCACCAGATGAATAACTATCAACAGGCGCTTGTCCTGCGCCAGGACAGCAACCCACCGTGCCGCGACGCCCGCCTGCTTGCGGAGCGTAAGGCGTCTGGTCCGGCGCCACCGCAGAGCGGGGTTTGCCCTGATTTCCGCAAGTCTTTGCCTGACGTATGAGGCCATTTTTATGTCCCTGCCCGCAGCGGAGCAAAATCGTTGCCCCGGCTTCCCGAGTCAACAAGCGTCAAAAAGGCCCGCTGCCGGATAGGTAATGGCAGCGGGCCAGGGTCTGAGTGCTGGGATCAACCAGCATATGTCAACGAGCCGCCGAGGAGTTGGTTGCCACTACCACCGCAACCCAACAAGCCGAATCGGCCATTCCCCTTTCGGCATGCAGGCCTATGTCTCCAAGCAGTCCTATTCAGCCCGAGCGTCGTTCATGCCTGCTCCTCGTCGTCTAATGGAATACGCGGCAATCATCGCGCTGATCGCGCTGGCGATATGGTTCGCGGTCGAAAATTGGCTACCTGAACAGATGATGTGAGGTGCTACCCGCAGTGCGCGCCAGATGGCCTTAGCAGCACCATTCTTCACGCTTGTGATATCGTCGCAGGTCAGCCGAAAGGGGTTGGCTCCTCGGTCAATGTTGGGGATACGCGTTGGCCATCTGACGCCTGGCCGGTTGATCAGCGATCAAGGGAGCGAGCCCGTTTGGCAAAGCGAGCAAGCCAGCGATCAAACCTCGTTTCCGGCCGCGTTGGTTGGATTGCCGTCCTGTCTGCCTTGGCCGACGCAGGTTTTGTGCAGACGATCAGGTCCGTGTATTCGCCAAGGATGCCGTGCGTGCGATCGGCGAAACGATACACGCGAACGTCGAATGGCGCCCATTCCGCGATGGCCAGATGCAGATCGTAGCCATAGTCGACGGTCACGATCGAACCTTCGTTGCTAACCGGATTTCCGTGGATTTCCGGCTCCTTCAAATGCTCTCTCGTTCCATCCCCATGCTGGATGAACCTCCGTTCCCACGCGCTGGTCTGAGACTTCCGGACCGGAAAGGTACAGATGTAAATTCCGCCGGGTCTCAGAGTTCTGAAGACCTCGGAAACTACCTTGTCCGGATGATATACGTGCTCCATCACGTCGAGCGTCACCGTGATATCAAAGCTGCAATCATCAAAAGTCAGATTTTCGAGATCCTCGTTGCGGACCCCCTTGTGCATCGAGCCAAATGGCTGGTCCGGGAAGTATTGAGACGCAATGTAGTGTCGTGCGTCACGTTTCATGACCACCGATATGCCCCTGCTTACGGGCGAAGACTCATGGATATGCAAACCCCGCCAGTCGGGTCTTTGCTCGTTGAGGACGAGCGCCAGTGCTCGTTCCCGTGGGATTGATCCCTGCGGGCAGGAAGTGCAAACCAAATTGTCACGCAGCCAGGCGCCCTTTGCCACAAATTCCGTGTTTTTCTGGCAAATCGGGCAAAACCCGGAAATTGTCCAAGCCTGAAAGTCCCTCATGGTTGTCGATAGCCGATAGCTGGCGACATCTCAACCGGGTGTACGGGCCAGGCCAGTTGGGCGGAGGTTCGCATACTGGGGTGGGGGGCATCGCGCCTGACCGGCGCGAACGGTGGCTGGCGACAAGCGGCAAGCGGGCAACCGCCGTTTTTCGACCGGCAATTCCTGCCCCCGGAACCTCTTGGCCCTCCGCGCGTTTCATGGCGTCCCATTCGTGGACCAGCCCGGATAACTCTCCTGGCGCTGCGACAATCAGGAGCCCGCTTCATGCACGACAAGCTGTTTCATTCACCGGTCGCACTGACCGTCGGCCTCGGCTTCAAGCGCGAGATTGCCTCGTTGGCCGAAATGCACGATTTCCTGACCAATTGGACAACCTCGCGCCGCGGTCCCCTCCATCGCAATGCGGTGGAAGCGTGCGGCCTCGCGCTGGAAGGCTGTATCACCAGGGATGAGGCGCGCCATGCGCTCGTCGAATTCGCGAAAGCCACCGGCATCCTCTGGCCGGAGATCGAGCCGGTCATCGTGGCGCGCGCCGTCGCGCGCGGCTATGGCGGCTACGCCGCCTGAGTTCGAGGCCGCCTCCGTTATGGTGGCCAATTCCGCATGGATCATCATGGAAAGCCCGGCTTGGCCCTCCCGAGCCGGGCTTTCGTCTTTGCCACGCGAAGATCGCAAAGATCACAGTTATTCATCGATTAAGGTCGCGCGGCGCCTTCGTGCATCAACCTTTCGAATGTTCGTCCCGGCGCGTCGGCTTGGGCCTCGCCAAATCGGGCCCCGGCGCTGACTGCGCCGCAAGACGCAATTCTCTCAACCTGGCTGTCTTTGCCTCGCGAGCCGCGCGCTCGGCGTCAATCACGATCTGCGATTCGCGCTTGGCGCGCTCGTCACGCTGGGTGTCGACCTTTGCACGGACCATGTGCTGCTACCTCCATCCCACGGGGCGTTGGTTCGGAACAATCGCCGCCTCCATCATCTGCCGGCTCCGCATGGTGCAGCGTTGCGGCCAGGGTCGCGATTACAAATGATGGTCGGTACACTTTTTGCCATCAATGCCTGAAGCCGAGAGCTGTCAGTCACACCACCCGGACGAGACGACGAGTGACGCCTGGAAGATCTGGCGTCCGCCTTCGTCGCGTACCTTGACCGTGATGGCGGTGTGGTCGTTTTCGATAATCTCGTCGCGGACGATGTCGGGCAGGATGCGGATTGCCTCGCGCCGCATGCGCTCGCGCGTTTCGAAGACCTGGCCGTCATCATCCACCGTGAGACCATCGCCATTGTAGAGGTCAAGATAATATCGAGGCATGATGGGGTGGACCTCAGGCTGATGAAATGGCGAGATATTCAATCGACAATTCGCAGACTGGGCAGTTGTTCCATCAGCGGCGGCATTTGCCGTGGAACAAGCGGCCCTAACAAATGTTAATGCCTGACAGCGGCCAAAGGCTTAGTGCATCCCGAGCCGCCTTTGCTCCCGACAGAACACGTGGCGATCGGCTTCTGAAGCCCTTTCGCCGGAGATTGCGGTGCTTGAATCCCTCTACCTCAACCTGGGCCAGCATGACGCACTGTCAGACGCCGAGAAGGCGCTGCTGGCCGGCGCCATGACCTTCGAACGGCATTTCGCCACCGGCCAGGACATCGTCGCTTCCGGGTCGCGGCCGACCTACTCGACTTTAATCCTTGACGGGCTGGCGGCGCGCTACAAGGTGCTGGAGAATGGCGGCCGGCAGTTCACCTCGTTGCAGGTGCCCGGCGACTTCGTCGATCTTCACGCCTTCCTGCTGAAGACCATGGATCACGGCATCGTCGCGTTGTCGCCTTGCCATGTCATGTTCGCCGATCACGCCCGGCTTCGCACCATCACCGAGCAGGCGCCGCACCTGACACGGCTGTTATGGCTGGACACGCTGGTCGACGGCGCCATCCACCGCGAATGGATCGTCGCCATGGGGCGGCGCTCCAAGACCTCGCATCTGGCCCATCTCGTCTGTGAGCTTTTCGTTCGGCTGCAAGTGGTGCAGCGGACCAACGGAATGAGCTTCCACCTGCCGCTCTCGCAAGCAGAGATGGCCGACGTGCTTGGCTTGTCGGTGGTGCACATGAACCGGGTCATCGGCGCTCTGCGAAAGGTCGGCGTTGTCAGCTGGGCAAACCACACGGTGACCATTCTCGACTGGCACCGGCTGCAGGAGATCGCCGAGTTCGATCCAACCTACCTCAGCATGATGCGGGAACCGCGCTAAAGGCATGTCGATGTCCAGGTGAGGCCGGCCTGCAAAGGATGGCTTTCAGCGCTCCCGGTGCCCAAGTGCTTCAAGCACGCTCCGCCCCGGTTCTCGAAAACCACCGCTTTCGGCGCGGCCTGACCTTTAATCTCACACCCTCGGGTAATCTCCCACGCCTCGGGGCTGCCTCCGATCCTTGGGGGTCTATGCTGCTTCCGCCGCGACGTTGACCGCCGACTCCGCAATCTGCGTCAACGCCTCATCAGTCGTCTTCTCTTCCTTCAGCGTTGCTTCAAGGAGTGCCACGGCTTCGTTCAGGCCGAGTTCACCGGCCCACGTCCTCAGCGTGCCATAGCGTGAGATCTCATAGTGTTCGACCGCCTGCGCGGCGGCCAGCAGACCGGCGTCGAGCGCGGGCGATCCCTTGTACTCCTCCATGATTTCGGCGCCTTCCTCGGTGATGCCCATGATGGCCGCACAGGTCTTGCCGACCGGCTTCTTGCCGATGACGCCGAAGACTTTCTCCAGCCTCGCAACATGGCCCTCGGTCTCGGTCCGGTGCTTTTCAAAGGCGGCCTTCAATTCGGCGCTCTGCGCGGCCTTCGCCATTTTCGGCAGCGTCGCCAGTATCTTTTTTTCGGCGAAATAGATGTCCTTCAACGTGTCGTGAAAGAGGTCGTCGAGCATTTTCTGCTTTGCCATTGTCATCTCCTTTGGTGATCCCCTCAAGGTCGACAATCTCCGGCCGCAGGATTCGTTCCCGCCGTTGCAAACGGAAAACCTTTATAAAATTCCTATTTCTTTTCGCCCTTGGCCGTCTCGAACCTTTATGGCGATCGGGTCCATATTCCGCATTGGAAAACGTCGAACGCCGTCACCGCTCAAAGTGAAGGCGCTCCGTTTCACGTAATTGTCCACCTGCTCCAGCAGGCGAGCAGTGGAAAAAATGGAAGCAAGGAAGAAGCATAATGGACATCATTGTTATCGGGATAGGGGTTTTGTTCTTTGCCCTGTCCCTAGTCTACGTCAAAGCCTGCGACAGAATTTGAGCTGAAGGGTCGGATCATGCTTTTCGATTACATCCTCGGTGGCGGCGTGACCTTGTTCCTGCTCGCCTACCTCACATACGCCCTGGTTCGTCCAGAACGCTTCTGAAGGCACGGAAAGCCACAGCCATGACACTCAACGGTTGGATACAGATCCTGGTCTTCTGCGGGATCATCGCTTTGCTGACGAAGCCGCTTGGCTTCTACATGCACCGCGTCTTCAACGGCGATCGCACGCTGCTTTCACCGATCTTCGGCCCGCTCGAGCGCGGGCTTTACCGCATTTGCGGAACCAGCGAACGCGAGGAACAGCACTGGACCAGCTATGCGGTGGCCCTGCTGCTCTTCAACCTTGCCGGCTTCCTGGTGCTCTACTTCCTGCAGCGCCTGCAGGGCAGCCTGCCCTACAACCCGGCCGGCATGAGCGCGGTCGACCCGGCGCTGGCCTTCAACACCGCCGCCAGCTTCGTCACCAACACCAACTGGCAGAACTATGGCGGCGAAAGCACCATGTCCTATCTCGTGCAGATGGCCGGGCTGACCGTTCAGAATTTCGTTTCGGCGGCCACCGGCATCGCGATTGCGGTTGCACTGATCCGCGGATTTGCTCGTGCCTCCGGCAAGTCGATCGGCAATTTCTGGGTCGACATGACCCGCTGCACGCTCTACCTGCTGCTGCCGCTGTGCATCGTGCTGACGCTTGTCTATGTCTGGCTCGGGATGCCGCAGACGCTTGGGCCTTACGTCGACGCCACCACGCTGGAAGGCGCCAAGCAGACGATCGCTCTCGGCCCGGTCGCCTCCCAGGTTGCCATCAAGATGCTCGGCACCAATGGTGGCGGGTTCTTCAATGCCAATGCGGCCCATCCGTTCGAAAATCCCGACGCGATTTCCAATCTGATCCAGGTGGTGACCATCTTCGCGCTGGGTGCCGCGCTGACCAACGTCTTCGGCCGCATGGTCGGCAACCAGCGCCAGGGCTGGGCGATCCTCGCCTCCATGGGCGTGCTGTTCATCGTCGGCGTCGCCGTCTGCTACTGGGCGGAGGCCGCGGGCAATCCGCTGGTCCATGCGCTGGGCATCGACGGCGGCAACATGGAAGGCAAGGAAACCCGCTTCGGCATCGCGCTGTCGGCGCTGTTCGCTGTCGTCACGACGGCCGCATCATGCGGTGCCGTCAACGCCATGCATGACAGCTTCACCGCCCTTGGCGGCATGATCCCGCTCATCAACATGCAACTCGGCGAAGTCATCGTCGGCGGCGTCGGCGCCGGCTTCTACGGCATCCTGATGTTCATCGTGGTCGCCGTCTTCGTTGCCGGCCTGATGGTTGGCCGCACGCCCGAATATCTCGGCAAGAAGATCGAGGCCAAGGAGGTCAAGATGGCGATGCTGGCCATACTGTGCCTGCCGCTGGCGATGCTGATCTTCACGGCGATCGCCGTTGTCCTGCCCAGCGCCGTGGCTTCGATGGCCAATGGCGGCCCGCACGGCTTCTCCGAAGTGCTCTATGCCTACACCTCGGCCGCGGCGAACAACGGTTCGGCCTTTGGCGGCCTCACCGGCAACACGCCCTGGTACAACATCACCATCGGCATCGGCATGCTGATGGGCCGCTTCCTGGTCATCATCCCCGCGCTTGCCATCGCCGGCGCGCTGGCGGCCAAGAAGACGGTGCCCGCCTCGGCCGGCACGTTCCCGACAGACGGTCCTCTGTTCGTCGGGCTGCTGGTCGGCGTCATCGTCATCGTCGGCGGCCTGACCTTCTTCCCGGCGCTTGCCGTCGGACCGATCGTCGAGCACCTGGCGATGATCCACGGGCAGACCTTCTGAGGCGATCATGCCCTGGTTCAACACCATGCGCCGCAGGACCCGGCCGCCAGCCGGCAGCGAGGGGGAGGCGAAGCCTCCTCCCTTCCCGACCGTGTCCACATTCCTGGGCATTGCGGCGGTCATGATCGTGATCTGGCTGCTGGTCTACGGCCCACCCTTTTCGGCATCCAACCGACCGGTGCCGCCCACCAACACTGAAGCCGGAGCTTCAAAATGAGTCACACAAAATCGGCCAGCATCATGGATGCCGGCATTCTCTGGCCCGCCATTGGCGGTGCCTTCCGCAAGCTCGACCCGCGCACGCTGGCTCGCAATCCGGTGATGTTCGTCGTCGCCGTCGTCTCGGCGCTGACATCGGTGTTGTTCATCAGGGATCTCATCATCGGCGGCGGCGATCTGCGCTTTACATTGCAGATCATCATCTGGCTGTGGTTCACGGTGCTGTTCGCCAATTTCGCCGAAGCCGTCGCCGAGGGGCGCGGCAAGGCCCAGGCGGATTCGCTGCGCAAGGCACGCACCGAGACCCAGGCCAAGCTTCTGGCCGGCGAGGACCGCGCCAAGTTCAGGCTGGTGCCCGGCACCAGCCTGAAGGTCGGCGACATTGTCCTGGTCGAGGCCGCAGACATCATCCCGTCCGACGGCGAAGTGGTGGAAGGCGTCGCCTCGGTCAACGAGGCGGCGATAACCGGCGAGTCCGCGCCGGTCATCCGCGAATCCGGCGGCGACCGCTCAGCGGTAACCGGCGGCACGCAGGTGCTGTCCGACTGGATCCGCGTGCGCATCACCGCCGCAGCCGGCCACACTTTCCTCGACCGCATGATCTCGCTGGTCGAAGGTGCCGAGCGCCAGAAGACACCGAACGAGATCGCGCTCAACATCCTGCTGGTCGGCATGACGCTGATCTTCGTTCTGGCCACGGCGACGATTCCGAGCTTTGCCTCCTATTCCGGCGGCTACATCTCGGTGACCGTGCTCGTTGCCCTGTTCGTCACCCTGATCCCGACCACAATCGGTGCGCTGTTGTCGGCCATCGGCATTGCCGGCATGGACCGGCTGGTGCGCTTCAATGTGCTCGCCATGTCTGGCCGTGCCGTGGAGGCCGCCGGCGACGTCGACACGCTGCTGCTCGACAAGACCGGCACGATCACGCTCGGCAACCGCCAGGCGACGGAATTCCGCCCGGTCAAGGGTGTCACCGAACAGGAACTGGCCGACGCCGCGCAGCTTGCCTCGCTCGCCGACGAGACGCCGGAAGGCCGTTCGATCGTCGTGCTGGCCAAGGAGAAATACGCCATCCGCGCCCGCGACATGGCGACCTTGCACGCCACCTTCGTGCCCTTCACCGCGCAGACCCGGATGAGCGGCGTCGACATCGATGGCTCCTCGGTTCGCAAGGGCGCGGTCGATTCCGTGCTTGCCCATGTCAACCAGTCGTCGTCAGCCAGCCACGCGACGCGGCCGAACAGCGACACGATCAGGGATCTGCAGGCGATCGCCGACGAGGTCGCCAAGTCCGGCGGCACGCCGCTGGCGGTCGAGCGGGACGGGCGCCTGCTCGGCATCGTGCACCTCAAGGACATCGTCAAGGGCGGCATCCGCGAGCGTTTCGCCGAGCTGCGCAAGATGGGCATCCGCACGGTGATGATCACCGGCGACAACCCGATGACGGCGGCGGCAATCGCGGCGGAGGCCGGCGTCGACGATTTCCTTGCCCAGGCGACGCCAGAGGACAAGCTGAAGCTGATCCGGGACGAGCAGGCCAAGGGCAAGCTGGTTGCCATGTGCGGCGACGGCACCAATGACGCGCCGGCGCTGGCGCAGGCCGATGTCGCCGTCGCCATGAACACCGGCACGGTGGCGGCGCGCGAAGCCGGCAACATGGTCGACCTCGACAGCGATCCGACCAAGCTGATCGAGATCGTCGAGATCGGCAAGGCGCTGCTGATGACGCGCGGCTCGCTGACCACCTTCTCGATCGCCAACGACGTGGCCAAGTATTTCGCCATCATCCCGGCCATGTTCGCCGTCTTCTACGTCGCGCCCGGCCAGACGACCGGCCCGCTGCAGGCGCTCAACATCATGCATCTGGCAACGCCGCAGAGTGCCATCCTGTCAGCCATCATCTTCAACGCGCTGATCATCATCGCGCTGATCCCGCTGTCGCTGCGCGGCGTCAAATACCGGGCGATCGGCGCCGGAGCGCTGCTCAGCCGCAACCTTCTCGTCTACGGCCTTGGCGGCATCATCGTGCCGTTCGTCGGCATCAAGATAATCGACATGGCCGTCACGGCCCTTGGCCTCGCATAAGGATCATTCCGATGCTCAAGCAAATCAGACCCGCGATCATCATGATCGTCTTCTTCACCGTGCTGACCGGCCTGGTCTATCCCCTGGGCATGACCGGCATCGCCCAGGCGCTGTTCCCGCGACAGGCCAATGGCAGCCTGATCGAGAGGGACGGCAAGGTCATCGGCTCCGAGCTGATCGGACAGGCCTTCGCCAGCGACAAATATTTCCATGGCAGGCCTTCGGCCGCTGGCAACGGCTATGATGCCGGCGCCTCCAGCGGTTCCAATCTCGGCCCCACCAACCCGAAGCTGATCGAGCGCATCAAGGGTGATGCCGAGAAGCTGAAGGCGGAGAATCCGAACCAGCCCGTGCCGATGGACCTGGTGACGACGTCCGGCAGCGGCCTCGATCCGCAGATCAGCCCGCTGGCCGCCTATTTCCAGGTGCCGCGCGTGGCCAAGGCCAGGGGCCTCGACGAGGCCAAGGTCAAGGCGCTTGTCGACGGCCAGGTCGAGGCAAGGGAACTCGGTTTCATGGGAGAGCCGGCGGTCAATGTGCTGGCGCTCAACATGGCGCTGGATGCGGCGAAATAAGTGATGGCCGGCACCGGGGATCGACAGCATCCCCGGCGCCATTCATGATCGGTTCTTGATGCCGGAAGAAAGAAGCAGCGAAAACAGACCTTCCCCCGACGCGCTGCTCGAGCATGCCGAGCGGGAGGGGCGCGGCCGTCTGCGGATATTCCTCGGTGCCGCGCCCGGTGTCGGCAAGACCTACGAAATGCTGATGTCGGGCCGCGCCAGGCTGACCGACGGCATCGATGTGGTGATCGGCATCGTCGAGACGCATGGCCGCAGGGAAACCCAGGCCCTGGTCGAGGGGTATGAAGTCATTCCCCGCCGCAAGGTCGACTACAAGGGGCGCATCCTCGAGGAGATGGATATCGACGCCATCCTGGCCCGGCGTCCGGCGCTGGTTCTCGTCGACGAACTCGCCCACACCAATGCTCCGGGCAGCCGTCACCCCAAGCGCTATCTCGACGTCCAGGAGATCCTGGCGCGAGGCATCGACGTGTATACGACGCTCAACATCCAGCATGTCGAAAGCCTGAATGACGTCGTGGCGCAGATCACGCGGGTCAGGGTGCGTGAAACGGTTCCCGATTCCATCATCGACCAGGCCGATGATGTCGAAATCATCGATCTGACGCCCGACGACCTGATCAAGCGGCTGGAGGAGGGCAAGGTCTATTTTCCCAACACCGCGCAGCGCGCCATCGAGAATTATTTCTCGTCAGGCAATCTGACGGCACTGCGGGAACTGGCGCTGCGCCGCACGGCCCAGCGCGTCGACGAGCAATTGCTCAATCACATGCAGTCCCATGCCATCCAGGGCCCCTGGGCCGCGGGCGAGAGGGTGCTCGTCTGCGTCGACGCAAGACCGGGCGGCGCGGCCCGCATTCGCTACGCACGCAGGCTGGCCGACCGGCTTCGCGCGCCATGGACGGCGCTTCATGTCGATACGCCTCGCTCGGCCGGCATGTCCGAGGAAGACAAGGACCGGCTCGCCACGCTCCTGCGCCTTGCCGAGCAACTCGGCGCCGAGGTGACGACCATTCCCGGCCAGAATGTCGCGCAGGATATTGTGCGCCATGCGACGGCGAACAATTTCACCCATATCGTGGTCGGGAGGCCGACGCGGTCGCGTTGGCGCGAGCTGATCGAGGGCTCGCTTACCTATGACCTGATCCGCAATGCCGGCGACATCAGCGTCCACGTCATTTCGGGAACCGAGCGGGATGCCGAGGCTAGTTCGAGAAGCGTCAGGGCGGCCGACGAGCAATGGCAATTCCAGATATGGCCCTATCTCAAGGCTACGGGGTTTGTCGCCGGCTCGCTCGCCTTCGCCGCCCTGCTCGACCAGTTTCTCGACGTTCGCAACCTCGCCATCATCTTCCTCATCGGGGTGCTGACATCGGCGGTGACCGGCGGTCTCTGGCCGGCTCTCTATGCCTGTGTCGCCAGCGCCCTTGCCTTCAACTATTTCTTCCTCGAGCCACGCTATACGCTGACGATCCGGGATCCGGAGAGCATTGTCGCGCTTGGCGTGTTCCTGGTCGTAGCCGTCATCGCCTCCAACCTGACGGCGCGCGTGCAGCGCCAGGCGGTCGCCGCCCGCTCACGGGCGCGGGCGACGGAAGATATCTATCTCTTCTCCAAGAAGCTCGCCGGCGCCGGCACGCTCGACGATGTGCTGTGGGCCACCGCCTTCCAGATCGCCTCGATGCTGAAGCTGCGCGTGGTGCTGCTGCTGCCGGAAGACGGCTCGATCACCGTCAAGGCCGGCTATCCGCCCGACGACACGCTGGCGGAGGCCGACATTGCCGCGGCCCGCTGGGCATGGGAGCACAACCGCGCCGCCGGGCGCGGCGCCGACACGTTGCCCGGCGCCAAGCGCCTCTACCTTCCCTTGCGCACGGGGCGCACCGCGATCGGTGTCGTCGGCCTCGACAATGACAAGCAAGGCCCGCTGCTGACGCCCGAGCAACAGCGCCTGCTCGATGCGCTGGCCGACCAGGCGGCGGTGGCGATCGAACGCATCCAGCTCGTCGCCGATGTCGATCGGGCCAAGCTCGCGGCCGAAGCCGACCGGCTGCGCTCGGCTTTGCTGACCTCGATTTCGCATGATCTGAAAACGCCGCTCTCAGCCATCATGGGAGCGGCCGGCACCCTCAAGGAATTCGCGCCCGATCTGCCCGAGCAGGACCGGGCGGAGCTTCTGTCGACGGTGATCGACGAATCGGAGCGGCTGAATCGCTTCATCGCCAACCTGCTCGACATGACCAAGATCGAATCCGGTGCGATGGAGCCGAATTACGCCCTCCACTATGTCGGCGATATCGTCGGCACGGCGCTCAACCGCGCCCGCAAGATCACCAGTGAACACAAGATCGAGGTCGACATTCCATCCGATCTGCCGATGCTGAAGCTCGATCCCGTGCTGTTCGAACAGGTTCTGTTCAATCTTCTCGACAATGCGTCGAAATATTCGCCGCCCGGCTCGACGATCCGCGTGCAGGGGTGGGCAGACAATGGGTCCGTCATCGTGCAGATCATCGATGAGGGACCGGGCATCCCGGCGCAGGACCTGGAACGCGTCTTCGACACTTTTTATCGGGTGCGCAAGGGTGACCAGGTGCGCGCCGGCACCGGGCTTGGCCTGTCGATCTGCCGTGGCTTCGTCGAATCGATGGGTGGCACGATCTCGGCCGCCAACCGGACCGACCGCCCCGGTGCCGCGTTCACCATCAGGATGCCGGTGCCGGCGGAGGGGCCCGATGCCGACAATCGTGGCGAAGAAGGCAGTATGGATCAGCCGTGATGACCAACTCGAATGTCAGGATACTGGTTGTCGATGACGAGCCGCCGATCCGCAAGCTGCTGCGGGTCGGGCTCGGCAGCCAGAGCTATTCGGTCAGCGAGGCGCCGAACGCCAAGGTGGCGATCGAGCTGATGGAACAGGAAAAGCCGGACCTGGTGCTGCTCGACCTCGGCCTGCCCGGCATGGGCGGGCACGATCTCCTGCGCAAATGGCGTGACGAGGGCGTCGACATTCCCGTCGTCATCCTCTCCAGCCGCACCGATGAGGCCGGTATCGTCAACGCGCTGGAACTCGGCGCCGACGACTATGTCACCAAGCCATTCGGCATGAACGAACTGGTGGCGCGCATCCGCGTGGCGCTGCGGCACAAATTTCAGCAGCAGGGCGAGAAGCCGGTTTTCCAGAGCGGCGACCTCAGCGTCGATCTGGTCAAGCGCATCGTCAAGGTCGAGGGCAAGGAGATAAAGCTCTCGCCGAAGGAATACGACATATTGCGCATCCTGGTGCAGCATGCCGGCAAGGTGCTGACCCATCATTTCATCCTGAAGCAGATCTGGGGGGACTCGACCGATGTCCAATATCTCAGGGTCTATGTCAGGCAGCTCAGGCAGAAGATCGAGAAGACCCCGGACCAGCCACGCTACATCACCACCGAGACCGGCGTTGGCTATCGTTTGCGGGTCGAGTAGGCCGATCTCCTTCGATTGAGCCCGCGTCAGCCAATGGCCTCCAGCGGCCGGTTTGCCGCCGATGAGGCCCGCAAGGCCGCCAGGCAGCCGAGAATGCCAAGCGGGACGAAGGCCAGAAACAGCCAGCTCGCGACATTGGCCGCCGCGTCATGGTTCAGCCCTTGCGAAAAGCCGCTGGCATTGGCGACGATGCCGGCGAGAGCCGCGCCCACGGCATAGCCGATGCGCTGCATGGTCGGCACGGCGGCCGAGGCGATGGTCTGTTCGTCGTCCGGGGCGGAGGCGACTATGACGCGGGTCAGGAACGGCCAGGCGATGCCGAAGCCGCCGCCTTGCAGCAGGGCGCAGACCAGGATCAGCGGGATCGAGCCCAGCGGTATCGTGTAGGCGAAGCCGGCGATGCCCGCCGCGATCATCAATGCGCCGCAGACAATGATCAGCCGCTCGCGCTGTGGCGGGGCGTTGGCGACAAGGATCGACAGGATCGACCAGGCGATCGATTCAGCGGCGATGATGTAGCCGGTGGTCAGCAGCGGAATGTCATGCAGGCTGGTCAAGAGCAGCGGTCCGTAGACGCCGAAGGAACAGGTCGCGATGGAAAAGGCCGCGACCATGGTCATGCCCGCGCCCACCGGCGTCCGCCACGAGAACAGCCGCGCCGGAAAAAGCCGCGAGCGCGGCTTCAGCGCGTCGACGTAGAAGAACAGCGCCAGGCCGGCCAGGCCCAGCACGATCAGCAGCGAGGAGCGCAGCAGCGCGATATCGACGCCGGCCGAGGCGATCAGCACCACGGCGACGGCAAGACAGCCAAGCGCGGCGAACGGGAAGGGAGGAGCCTTGCCCGCTCCTGCGATGGGTCGCTTCGCTTCCGGGGTGTTCAACACGAGGAAGCTGGCCAGAGCCATGGCCGTGCCGCCGAACGTGAAGACGCCGAAGGCCCAGCGCCACGACAAAAGCTCGGTCATGATCGCGCCCAGCAACGGGCCGCTGAAGGCGGCGACGCCCCAGATCGCCGACATGATGCCGAAAAGCTGGGGCCAGATGGCGCGTGAAAACAGCCGCTCGACCGAGACGAAGGCCAGCGACACCAGCGCGCCGCCGCCCAGCCCTTCAATCAGGCGGCCGGCGAGGAACAATTGCATGGAAGGCGACGTGGCGCAGATCAGCGCGCCGGCCGCGTAGAGCAGGGCCGCCACCACCATGTTGGTGCGCAGCGCCACATAGCTCACCAGCCGTCCGGCGGCGGCGCCGGCGACGATGGCGCCAAGTTCGTAGATCGCCAGCGACCAGCCGACGAGCTGCACGCCGGCGAGTTCGCCGACCATGGCCGGCATGACGGTGGCCACCATCGTTTCATTGGTGGCATGCAGCAGGATGCCAAGGCTGATGAAGCAGAAGCGCGCCAGATCGCCGCTCGCCCACAATGCACGCCAGTCGACCCTGTTTGTGCTGATTTCAGTCATATCCACCCTATGCTTTGCATATCTCGATCACGGCGTACGGCACCAGAAGCCAGCAAGGCTTTCCGGCAGGACCATGCGCGGCCGTGGTCCCGGATGACGTGCCTATCGAGGTGCCGGTCCGGTCGGGGTGGCTTGTAGGACCTCAACCGCGGTTGAGGACAAGCGGTTTTTCAAGAGGTCAATTCTCGGTGCTGCGCAGCTGGAACTGGCTGACGCCGATGGCGAGATTGACGCCGGTCTGGGTCTGCAGGCTGAGTGGCTGGAGCGTGAAAGCCTGCGAAGAGCCGCCGACCAGAAGATTGGCGCCGGCTCCGACGGCCGCCGTGACTTCCGCGCTGGCGCCAATATAGTCGCCAGCCAGCGCACCGGGCGCGTAGATGTTCTTCAGCGGCGTCAGCACCAGCCATTGCATCACCGCCTGGCTTGTCGTGCCGATGTCGAGGCCGTATTTGTTGACGGCGCCGAAATAGGCTTCCGGCGCGAAGGTCCTGTCGGTCGGGGTGAAGGTGCAGCTGAGGTCCTTGGACGAACCGAAGATGAAGCCGGTGCCGCCTGATATGGCGCATTCAAGGGTGCCGAGTTCGATGCCGCGGTCCTGCGCCTGCGCCGGTGCCACGCCAAGCACGAATGCAATCACGGCAGCGGCGATGGCTGTCTTCGGCATGGCGTTCCCCGAGCGGTTCGGAACCGCTCTATCTTTTTTGACGCGATTCCAGACGGAAAACCGTTTCACACTTTTCCTGGAATTGCTCGAAAAATCAAACGGCGCGGAACCATCCTGTATGGTTCCGCGCCGCAAGGTAGAGAGGAGCGCTTGGCTCCTTGCGATCACTTGAGCGAGTGGATCAGCTGAAGCGAGGTCACAGCCACGGCGAGATTGACGCCGGTCTGAGCCTGGACGCTGAGCGGCTCGAGCATGAAGGCGCTGTCGAAGCCGCCAACGAGCAGGTTCGCGCCGCCGCCGGTGACGACGCTCGCCTCGGCGTTGACGCCGTAGTAGCTGCCGGCAAGGTCGCCGGCATCACGGTCGCGGGTCGCGGCGAAGACCGCCCAGATCAGCTGGCCTTGATGCGTCTGGCCGAGATCGACGCCAAGCTTGGAGATGACGCCGGTGTAAATCTCCGACGGCCCGTGGTGGTAGGGGCGGAAGACGCAGGACACGCCCTTGTTGGAGCCGACGACGAAGGATGTGCCGCCGTCGATGGTGCAGTCGAGCGTGCCGAGCTGCAGCTTGCCGGCGCTGGCCGGGGCAGCGGCGAACACCGTCGCGGCGAGGGCAGCGGCACAGGCGAGTTTCTTGATCATGGGAGCGTCCTTTCGCAATTGCCATTGAATAACGGCTTCAATGGCCAGACCGTTCCGTCGAAAACTTGGCGCGAACAAGGCAAGCGCCGACGGCTTGTCGCGGGGGTTAACGCCGGGTTGCCGCATTGGCGACGATATTCAGCGCGGCGTGTCCTTTTGGACACGCAAACAGCCGCAATGGTTAGCCGGATCTGCCGAAGCCGATGTCAGCTGGCGCCGACGCCGACACGCGACAGACCATCCTTGGCCGGCTGATAGGTGGGGTCGAGGCGCACGGCCTCGCGATAGGATTTCGCCGCCTTGGCCTTGTCGCCGCGCCGCTCGTAGATCAGCGCCTGATTGGCCCAGGCCTCGGCGTTCTTGCTGTCGAGCTTGATGGCCATGTTGAAGTCGGAGAAGGCATTATCCTCGTCGCCCGTCGCCAGGTAGGAGAGACCACGGCCGTTGTAGGGCTCTGCCGCATCCGGCGCCAGCGAGATGGCGGTCGAGAAGTCCTCGATGGCGAATTTGTGCTGGCCCTGGCTCTGATAGATCAGGCCGCGATTGTGGTAGGCGCGGGCATCGGTCGTGTCGAGCTGGATCGCCTTCTGGAAATCGTTGAAGGCATCCTGGGTCCGGCCCGCCTTGCGGTAGAGATTGCCGCGGCCGATATAGGCGGCATCATAATTGCCGTTGATCTGGATCGATTTGTTGTAGTCGTCGAGCGCGGCCGCCTGATTGCCGAGGAAGCGCTGGATAAGCGCCCGGTTCGAGTAGGCCTGGTAGAAATTCGGGTTGAGCTGGATGGCCTGGTTGAAGTCCTTGAGCGCCGCCTGGTACTGGCCGCCGCGGCCATAGGCCGAACCGCGCACATTGTAGCCTTCGGGATCCTGGGGATTGCGCTGGATCACCGCCGACAGCGAGGAGATGTTCTCGCTCGATCCTTGCGCCTTGTCGATGTTGTTGAACTCGCCGGTCGGGCCCGATGTCTGGCAGCCGGCAAGCACCAATCCGGAAAGCAGGGCCGCTGTCAGGGCGAAACCACGCAATGCGGTCCCGCGCTCCACGCTCGTTGCGTTCATGTCTGCCCTGTCCTCACTTGCGCCGTCGTTCAGGTCCGGTTCCCCCCTCCGGGCCGGGTCACAATGTCATAAACTGTCAGAGCGTGATTTGTGCGCCCGGATGGGCGCGAGTCGCTCTAAACAAAAAGGTGGCGGCGATTCCGCATCGCGCCACCTTGGTATCCTTCGAAAAGGACGAAATATTGGCGATGATCAGCGCGGCGGACGCGCTGCACCAGCAGCACCACCGGCAGGAACGGGACGCGGCGTCATCGGCAGCAGGCCTTCGCGCTGAGCGCGCTTGCGGGCCAGCTTGCGAGCGCGGCGGACGGCCTCTGCCTTTTCGCGGGCGCGCTTCTCGGAAGGCTTCTCGTAGTGACCGCGCATCTTCATTTCGCGGAAAATGCCTTCGCGCTGCATCTTCTTCTTGAGCGCGCGAAGCGCCTGATCAACGTTATTGTCGCGGACGAGTACCTGCACGGGCAATCCTGTCTTTCGGGTTTGATATCAACAGGCAAGTGGCCATAGCCACTAGCCTCCGCGGCGGTCGACACCACGAATTGTGGCGGCTGATAGCAGAATCAGGCCGCTCTGTCCACAGTCGAAATGAAGGACGTTTGCCAAATTGCCACGGTAGCGCCGAGATAGGGCGCCGACTACGCCGTGGCCAGGTGCAGTCGCTCGAAATCCTCGAAGAATTCGCCGTAGTCGCAGGTGATCTCCTCGCCGGCGGCGATGTCGCGCGTCGCGGTCGCTCCGCCATACTGCGAAAAGTCGGTGTTCGGCGTCGCCGAATGGTTCATGAAGCGGCCATTGTCGACCTCATAGACCATGAAACCCGGCCGATCAGGGCTCGGATAGGCGTAACGGTCGAGCAACTCCTTGAGAGGCGGGGGTGCGGCCTCGTATTTGTCCATCGGGATCAGCCGGTCGAAATCCGGGTCGAGCCGCCAGATCGAGGCGCCTTTCCGGATCGGTTCGGCGGCGAACATGCCAACGCCCTCGATTGCGCTCGCGGCGACATAGGTTCGGATCAGCATCATGGTTTCGGGACCCGTTTCGACAGGAAACGGAATCGCCAAATCGCGTGGAAAAAGCAAGACCGGCGAGCTGCGTCACTTGGACGAACAGGCCTGTTGGCGGCAAAAACCCTTCACGTCCGGTTGATCGACGGAGGCCGCCGAACCGGCCAATGTCTTGACGTCTCGCATGGGTCTTTTTCGTCGTGGCGCAAAACGGCAAGCGCCGTCGCAAACAGCGCAAGGGTGGAAGCGCTGTTTCGCTAGTGATACACCTCGCGCGCCGGGCCTGACAAAAGCCCGGCTGCAATCCGCGAGATCTGTTGGCGCGAGGCTGGGACGTTGAAAAAATATTCGGTATTCGCCATCGCCCGTGAGGCCATGCGCGGCCACAAGGGCTGGGAGGAGCAATGGTCCTCGCCCGAGCCCAAGAAGGAATACGACGTCATCATCGTCGGCGCCGGCGGCCACGGCCTGGCCACCGCCTATTACCTCGCCACGGTGCACGGCATCACCAATGTCGCTGTGCTGGAAAAGGGCTGGCTGGGCGGCGGCAACACCGGCCGTAACACCACCATCATCCGCTCCAACTATCTCTATGACGAGAGCGCCGGCATTTACGACCACGCGCTGAAGCTGTGGGACGGGCTCAGCCAGGAGCTCAACTACAACGTCATGTATTCGGCGCGCGGCGTCATGATGCTGGCGCATAATGTGCACGACATCCAGGTGCTGAAGCGCCATGTCCATGCCAACCGGCTGAACGGCATCGACAATGAGTGGCTGACACCGGAGCAGGCGAAGGAATTCTGCCCGCCGCTCAACATCTCGAAGGACGCACGCTACCCGGTCGTCGGGGCTGCCTTGCAGCGCCGCGGCGGCACGGCGCGCCACGACGCTGTTGCCTGGGGCTATGCGCGCGGCGCCTCGGCGCGCGGCGTCCATATCATCCAGAATTGCGAGGTCACCGGCGTCAAGCGCGCGCCGAACGGCGCGGTCATGGGGGTCGACACGACACGCGGCTTCATCGGCGCCAAGAAGGTCGGCGTCGTCGCCGCGGGCCATTCCTCGGTCATCATGAACATGGCCGGCGTGCGCATGCCGCTGGAAAGCTATCCGCTGCAGGCGCTGGTGTCGGAGCCGATCAAGCCGATCGTGCCCTGCGTGGTGATGTCCAACACGGTGCACGCCTATATCTCGCAGTCCGACAAGGGCGAACTGGTGATCGGCGCCGGCACCGACCAGTACGTCTCCTATTCGCAGACCGGCGGCCTGCACATATTGCAGCATACGCTCGACGCCATCTGCGAGATGTTCCCGATCTTCACGCGCATGAAGATGCTACGCTCCTGGGGCGGGATCGTCGACGTGACGCCCGACCGCTCGCCGATCCTGGCCAAGACGCCGGTGCCCGGTCTCTATGTCAATTGCGGCTGGGGCACGGGCGGCTTCAAGGCCACACCTGGCTCGGGCCATGTCTTTGCCCACACCATCGCCAAGGACGATCCGCATCCGATCAACGCGCCCTTCACCATCGAACGCTTCCGCACCGGCCGCCTGATCGACGAGGCGGCCGCGGCGGCGGTGGCGCACTGATGATGATGGCCGAAATGGCTGTAGCGATGCCGCTGATGCTGGCGGGGGAACAGGGCATGTTCCATTTGCCGTCGGCGGAAGAGGTGCGGCTGCAGCCGATCACGCGCGCGGGCAACGAGGCGGGATGGCCGTTTTCGGTTGATGAGGGAACGCTTGCCTGTGTGTGGAGCGCCGGCCAGAAAGTTGTGATGTTCTTTGAAAGCCGGCCGAAGGGCCTGGATGAAGACGAAGATTTCAAACCGCGTGGCGTCATCGTCACGACCGACCCCGTGCAACTGACGCTCGGCAACATGGCCAACCGCGCTTTGTTCCGCGCCTCCTCTGATGTCGAGGAGCGGCTGCGGCTCGTCGCGCCGTTCGTGACCATGGGCCAGAAGCTTTGCGACCAACCCCCCGGCGCCCGCGTCGGCCACGGCGAATTGTAGGAACGAACAGAATGCTTCTCATCCGCTGCCCCTATTGCGAGGAAGAGCGTCCGGAACTCGAATTCCGCAACGCCGGCGAGGCGCATATAGCGCGCTCGGCCAACATTGCCGGCGAGAGCGACGACGACTTCGAGAAATTCTTCTTCATCCGCTCGAACCCCAAGGGCATCATCTATGAGCGGTGGCGGCACATGCATGGCTGCGCGCGCTTCTTCAATGCCGTGCGCGACACCGTCACCGACAAGTTCGTCATAACCTACAAGGCCGGCGAACCCAAACCCGCCAAGCTGCCGGGAGTTGCCAAATGAGCGGCGCGTTCCGCATTCCGGGCGCCGGTCGCCTCAGCCAGGCCAAGACCGCGCGGTTCAGCTTCGACGGCCAGTCCCATACCGGCATCGAGGGCGACACGCTGGCATCCGCGTTGCTTGCCAATGGCGTGCATCTGGTCGGCCGCTCGTTCAAGTATCACCGCCCGCGCGGCTTCCTGTCGGCCGGCGCGGAAGAGCCCAACGCACTGGTGCAGATCGTGCGGGACGATGCGCGCAAGACGCCGAATGTGCGCGCCACCGTGCAGGAGCTCTATGACGGGCTCGCCGCCAACTCGCAGAACCGCTGGCCGTCGCTGTCCTTCGACGTCGGCGCGGTCAACGACCTGGCGTCGCCGATGTTTTCGGCCGGCTTCTACTACAAAACCTTCATGTGGCCGAAGGCAGCCTGGAAGAGCCTTTACGAGCCCAAGATCCGCGAAGCCGCCGGCCTTGGTGTTTCTCCGGACAAGTCTGATCCCGACCATTATTCTTCGCGCTACGCGCATTGCGACGTGCTGGTGCTGGGCGGTGGTGCCGCCGGCATCGCGGCGGCTTTGGCCGCGGCCGAAACCGGCGTGCGCGTCATCCTCGCCGACGAGCAGGCCGAGTTCGGCGGCAGCCTGCGTTTCGAGACCGGCGCGAAGATCGACGGACAGAACGGTTTTACCTGGGCTCAAGCGGCGGTGGCGAAGCTCGCCGCCATGGACAATGTCCGCGTGCTCTCGCGCACGACGGCCTTTGGCTACTACGCGCAGAATTTCGTTGGCCTGGTCGAGCGCGTCAGCGATCATTTGAAAGCCCCCGGCCATGACCTGCCGCGCGAGCGGCTGTGGCAGATCCGTGCCAGGCGCGTCGTGCTGGCCTCCGGCGCCATCGAACGCCACATGGTGTTCGCGAACAATGACCGGCCGGGCATCATGCTGGCGGGCGCGGCGCGCACCTTCCTCAACCACTATGGCGTCGCGGTCGGCAGGAATGTCGGCGTCTACACCGCCAATGATTCAGCCTATGCGGCGGCGATCGACCTCAAGAAGGCCGGCGTCAACGTCGCGGCGATCGTCGATCTGCGCGACAATCCGACCGGGCCGGTGATCGACGAGGCGCGGGCGCTTGGCATCGAGATCAATTTCGGCCGCGCCGTGATCCGCGCCGGCGGCAAATTGCGGGTGTCGTCGATGACGGTGCAGCCGAAGAATGGCGGCGGCGAGCGCACCATTCCCGTCGACGCGATTCTGATGTCGGCCGGCTGGACACCCTCGGTGCATCTGTTCTCGCAGTCGCGCGGCAAGGTTGCTTTCAACGACGAGACCAAGCGCTTCGTGCCCGGCATCTATGCGCAGGATTGCGTCTCGGTCGGCGCCTGCAATGGCACCGACGGCCTCTCGGCGACGGTTGACGAAGCCTATGCGGCTGGCACCAAGGCGGCCAAGGATGCCAATGCCAGGAATTATGGAGCGAAGACCGCCAAGGGGACCAAGCCGAAGGTCGACACCTCGGAAAGCTGGTCGCGCGGCATGCTGGGTGCGGCACCCGGCGCCGGGCCGGACACGACGGTAAAGGCCTTCGTCGATTTCCAGAACGACGTCACCGCCAAGGACATACGCCAGGCGGTGCATGAAGGCATGCGCTCGATCGAGCACGTCAAGCGCTTCACCACCAACGGCATGGCCACCGACCAGGGCAAAACCTCCAACATGCACGGGCTGGCGATTGCCGCCGAGACGCTGGGCAAGCCGATCCCCGAAGTCGGCCTGACGACCTTCCGCGCGCCCTATACGCCGGTGACCTTCGGCGCGATCGTCAGCCATGCGCGTGGTCCGCTGTTCGATCCGACACGCAGGACGGCGACGCATCCGTGGGCCGAAGCGCAGGGCGCCGTGTTCGAGGATGTCGGCCAGTGGAAGCGCGCCTGGTATTTTCCCAAGGCGGGCGAAGACATGCATGCGGCGGTCGACCGCGAATGCGTCGCGGTCCGCACGACAGCGGGCCTGTTCGACGCCTCGACGCTCGGCAAGATCGAAGTGGTCGGGCCGGACGCGGCCAAATTCATGGAGCTGCTCTACACCAATCCGTGGGAGAAGCTGGAGCCCGGCCGTTGCCGCTATGGCATCATGCTGCGCGAGGACGGCTTCATCTATGATGACGGTGTCGTCGGCAGGTTGGCGCCGGACCGCTTCCATGTGACGACGACGACGGGCGGGGCGCCGCGCGTCATGAACCACATGGAGGACTATCTCCAGACCGAGTTCCCGCATCTGAATGTCTGGCTGACCTCGATCACCGAACAGTGGGCGGTCATCGCGGTGCAAGGACCCAAGTCGCGCGACATCATCGCGCCGCTGGTCGAAGGCATCGACATGTCGGATGAGGCGCTGCCGCATATGTCGGTGCGCGAAGGCAGGATCTGCGGTGTGCCGACAAGGCTGTTCCGCATGTCGTTCACCGGTGAGCGCGGCTTCGAGGTCAACGTGCCGGCCGATTATGGCCAGGCCGTCTGGGAGGCGCTGTGGGCCGAGGGCCAGAAGCATGGCGCCACCGCCTACGGGACCGAGGCGATGCACGTTCTGCGCGCCGAAAAGGGCTACATCATCGTCGGCCAGGATACGGACGGCACTGTGACGCCGAACGATGCTGGTCTTGACTGGGCGGTCGGCAAGAAAAAGACCGATTTCGTCGGCATCCGCGGCATGGCGCGGCCGGATCTGGTCGCCAAGGGACGCAAGCAGCTGGTCGGCCTGAAAACCAAGGATCCCAAGGTGGTGCTGGAGGAAGGCGCACAGATCGTCGAGGATCCCAAGCAGGCGATCCCGATGAAGATGATCGGTCATGTCACCTCCAGCTACTGGTCGCAGAATTGCGGCCGCTCGATCGCGCTGGCGCTGGTCGCCGGCGGCCGTGATCGCATGGGCGACACGCTCTATGTGCCGATGCCGAACGGGGTGATCGAAGTGGAGGTTACCGGCATGGTGTTCTTCGACGAGACGGGAGGCCGCCTCAATGGCTAAGGCTGCTGCAAAGAAGACGGCTGAGGCCGCATCGCCTTCGGTGGACCGCCGCCCGGCATTGGCCGGTCGCGCCACATCGGCGACCGGCGTGAAGGTTGAAGTGCTGCCGCCGGCAGAGCGCATCTCGCTGCGTGCGCCGGAAGCTTCATTGGCGGCGCTTTCGAAGGCGCTTGGCCTGACCTTGCCGAAGAAGCCGAAGACCTCGGTGTCGAAGGCGGGCCGCACCGCTCTGTGGCTCGGCCCCGACGAATGGCTTGTCATCGACGAGGCAGGCAAGGATCCGCTAGCCGATTGCGCAGGGGTTGCCGCGCTGCATTCGGCGGTCGGCATCTCGCACCGCAACGTCGCGATCTCCGTCGCCGGCCCGGCCGCCGAAGCCGCGATCAACTCAGGCTGCCCGCAGGATCTGTCGCTCGAAGCCTTCCCGGTCGGGGCGGCGTCGCGCACCATCCTGGGCAAGGCCGAGATCGTGCTGTTGCGCACCGCCGATGACGCCTTCCGGGTCGAGTGCTGGCGTTCCTTCTCGGACTATGTCTTTACTTTCCTCTCCGAGGGAGCCCGCGACGCGGCTGGCTGATCCGGAACGTTTTGCCGCCCGCGTCCGTTGTGCGGCGACAGCTCGAGGGAGAAACGCCGATGCCGTCGAAGTCCGCGCCGAAGTCGCCGCAGCCCAAAGCCAAGACCGCGGCGGTCCGCTCGCTCGAACATGAGCGGCGTGAGGCCGACGCCGAAGAGGAACTCGAGGAAGGCCTGGAGGATACTTTTCCGGCCAGCGATCCGGTGTCGATCACCAGCTCGGCTATCCCCGGCGCGCCCGCCAAGCCCGGCAAGGCCAAGACCGTGCCTGGCCGGAAAACCCGCAAGCCCTGATTTCCCGTAATTTTGGTCGCGAGGCATCTTCCCAAGGCCTCTGTGGATGCGATATTCAAAGCGCTTTGGAGAGGGAAAATGCCGATAAAAGCTGTTGTCTGGGGCGAGAACGTCCATGAGCAGACCAATGCCGCCGTGCGCGACCTCTATCCACTGGCCATGCATGGCACGATTGCCGCGGCGCTCAACCAGGACCAGGGCATCGAGGCGACCACCGCAACTCTGCAGGAACCTGAACACGGTTTGAGCGAGAAGCGCCTCGCCGCCACCGATGTGCTTCTGTGGTGGGGGCATGCCGCGCATGGCGAGGTCAAGGACGAGATCGTCGAGCGGGTGCAGAAGCGGGTCTGGGAAGGGATGGGGCTGATCGTGCTGCATTCCGGCCACTACTCGAAGATCTTCAAGCGCCTGATGGGCACGCCCTGTTCGCTGAAATGGCGCGAGGCCGGCGAACGCGAGCGCGTTTGGGCGATCAACCGCGGCCACCCGATCGCGCAAGGCATCGGCGAATGCCTTGAGATCGGCGAAACGGAAATGTATGGCGAGCCGTTCGCGGTGCCGGAGCCGCTGGAGACGGTGTTCATCTCCTGGTACGAGGGTGGCGAGGTGTTCCGGTCCGGGCTGACCTACCAGCGCGGCGCGGGCCGCATTTTCTATTTCTCGCCCGGCCACGAGACCTATCCGATCTATCACAATGAGGGCGTGCAGCAGGTGCTGCGCAACGCCGTGCACTGGGCACACAATCCGGCGCCCGCATGGTCGGGCATCACCAATGCGCCCAACGTGCCGACGGACAAGGCCAAGGAGAAGATCGTGCAGAAGGGCCTGCGCCTGCATGCCGATGGCGACAAGGGGCTTAGTTGATTAGAGGTCTGGGCTGATGCATCGACTTCTCCTGCTCGGCACCGGCGGTATTGCCGGGCATCATGTCGAGGAATTCGCAACGTTACCCGGCTGCATCATCGTCGCTTGTGTCGATCAGGTGCCGGGCCGCGCGGCTGCATTCGCTGCTGCAAACAATATCGGCGACTTTTTCGAGAGCCTGGAGGCGGCGATCGCCTGGGGCGCGTTCGACGCCGCCATCAACGCGACGCCGGACGGCGTGCACAAGGCAACGACGCTGGCGCTGCTGGCCGCCGGCAAGCACGTCTTCTGCGAAAAGCCGTTGGCGCCAAACCATGCCGACGCGCTGGCGATGACGGAAGCGGCCGAGGCGGCCGGCGTCGTCAACATGGTCAACCTGACGTACCGCAATTCGCCGGCGATCCAGGAAGCGCGGCGCATGGTGCAGGCCGGGAAGATCGGCGAGTTGCGCCACGTCGAGGCGAGCTACCGGCAGAGCTGGCTGGTCAGTAAATCCTGGGGCGATTGGCGGGTCGAGGACAAATGGCTGTGGCGCCTGTCGAGCCGGCACGGTTCGACCGGCGTGCTGGGCGATGTCGGCATCCACATCCTCGACTTCGCCACCTATGGCGCCGCCCAGGATATCCTCAGTCTGCATGCCGATCTGGTGACGTTTCCGAAGGCCGAGGGCGACCAGATCGGCGACTACGTGCTCGACGCCAATGACAGCGTGGCGATGACGGCGCGGCTGACGTCCGGCGCACTCGCCACGATCGTGGCGAGCCGCTACACGACCGGACATGCCAATGATCTGTCGCTGGCGCTGCATGGCACCAAGGGGGCCATCAAGGTCGAGACCGACGGTAAAATATCGAGCCTGTCGGCGTGCCTTGGCGCGGATGTCGACCAGCAGCGTTGGCGCACGCTGGCGCCGCCTGACGTCAAGCGCAACGCGCGGCGCTTCGCCGATGCGCTGGATAGCCGGCAGAACGGCGATCCGTCCTTCCGGCGCGCCGCCGACATGCAGAGGCTGATCGATGCCGCCTTCGAGAGTTCAGCCGCCAAGCTGCCGATTACAACAGGCTGACATGGCCTCCCGACCGGCTTGTGCCGGCCAGGCGCGCTTCGGCGTAACTCTCTGTTTGGACGCAATTCCCAAGGGCAAGCGCTACGCGCTTGTCCCGGGAAAACCGCTGCACACTTTTCCTGGAATTGCTCTTAGAACGTGCTGGGCACGATCCAGGGATTGATGCTGATGCCGAGGCGCGGGCCCTTGTCTTCGGCCTTGTTTTCCGTGGCGGCCTTCTTCTCGACCGAGCCGGTCGATGCGCAATCGAGCTTCACATTGGTCCTGGTGTCGATGCAGGTCGTGGCCGGCAGGTGCTTGACCGGCTGGGGGGCACCGGCGGCGAAGGCGGAGCCGGAAAGGGCCAGCACTGCGGCGAGGGTGAGGAGCGTCTTTTTCATCGTCAGTCTCCGATTTCGACGGTTGAATTTTTTTCCGTACATGTACGCTATTTCGTACAAATACGCCCGCCGATCGCGAAGTTCAAGTCAAGATCGTACGTGTACAATAAATCTTTTGTTAACCAAGAATCTACCCTCGGTTGGTTCGAAAGGGTGGCGAGGAAGCATGGAAAGGAAGGAGATGTCGTTCAGCAGTTGACCGGTGTGTCGGTCAGTGGCGGCACGTTCTGCGTGCTGAGTGCGGCCAGTTGGAAATCGCACATGCGTTTCACGAAAGCATGCGGGTCGCCGAAGGGATAGAAGGGAAAGGTGATCAGCAGCGAGATCGTGCCGTGGCCGACCGCCCACAGCATGGTGGCAATGGCGCGTGGATCGCCTTGCAATTTTCCGGCGGCGACGCAGGCTTCGACCCGCGTGATCAGCACCTTCATCGCCGGGTTGGCCTCGTGCATTTCTTCAAAACTCCGACCTTCCGGCGGCCTGGTCTTTTCGGTCATGAAGACGGTGCGGTATTCATTGGGGTTGCCGAGCCCGAAGGCTGCATACTCGGTCATCACCGCCTGCAAAGCCTCGATCGGATCGTCGGACGGATGCTCCTCGATGCGGCGGGCAAGGGTCTCGAATGCATCCTCTGCCAGCGCGAACAGGATGTCCTGCTTGTCGGCGAAGTAGGAATAGACCGACATCGGCGCATAGCCGACCCGCTTGGCCAGCTTGCGGATGGTCAGGCCCTCATAGCCTTCTTCCTGGACAAGCTTGTGCGCGGCCTCGACCAGTTCAGAGCGCAGCTCGGCCTTTTGTTTTTCGCGGCGTGTCTGGACGCTCGGCGGCAAGATCCCGTGCCTTCCTTGGGTTGGTGCGTGGCTAAATTATATACGCTGTACGGAAACGGACAAGGGCGTCACAGGTTCCCACACGGCAGGCTTCAGATGGCACCGACACCGCCGTCGACGGCCAGTGCATGGCCGGTCATGAACGAGTTGGCCGGGTCGGCGGCGAACAGGATGGCGGTGATGATTTCGTCGACCTCGGCCACGCGCCTCATCGGTACGCCCCGTGTCAGCTCGGCCAGGGCCTCCGCCTCCGGTGCGCCGGAGATGCGCACGAAGCCGTCCACCATCGCCGTCCTTGTATGCGCCGGGCAGACGGCGTTGATGCGCAAGCCCTTGCTGGCATATTCGATCGCTGCCGAGCGGGTCAGGCCGACGACGCCATGCTTGGCGGCGGCGTAGATCGAGAGTTTCGGTGCGCCGGACAGGCCGGCGGCCGAGGCGATGTTGACGATGGCGCCACCCTTGGCCGTGGACCTGAACTGTCGTTCCATCTGAGGGATCTGGTGCTTCATGGCGTAGAAGACGCCAAGCAGGTCGATCTCCAGCACGCGGCGGGCTTCGTCCGATGGCACCTGTGGCAGGCGCACGAAACTCTGGACGATGCCGGCATTGTTGACGGCGACATCGAGCCGGCCGAATTTCCCGACCGCCAGCCCGACCAGATCCTCGGACAGTTTCTCGTCCGCGATGTCGCCGGCAAGCGTCGCCGTTTCGGCCTGCAGCGTCGCGGCGAGATCGGCGAGCGCCCTTTCGTCGATGTCCGACAGCACCAGCCGCGCTCCCTCGGCGGCGAAGCCTTTCGCGGCACCACGACCGAGCCCGCCGGTGGCACCCGTGATCAGCACCGTTGCTCCGTCAAAGCGGCCCATCATGGCTCCCCATCATCTCTGCTCGTCGATCAGTTCCGCCGCGAGACGCGAAAGCAGCTTCACCGCCTCGCCATAGGTCCTGGCCTTTTCGGGGTTGGAGGCAGTGCCATCCAGCGCGCGCCTGTAGACACCCTGGCAGATCGCCGCCAACCGGAAGAAGGAGAAAGCGAGGAAAAAGGTCCAGTTGCCGATGCCATCCAGCCCGCGCCGGCGGCAATAAGCGGCGACGTAGGCCTCTTCGGAGGGTAACCCGAGCGCGGCGCGGTCGATACCGCCCAGGCCGCGAAAGCCGGAAGCATGCGGCAGACGCCATTGCATGCATTGATAGGCTATGTCGGCGAAGGGGTGGCCTGATGTCGACAGTTCCCAGTCGAGCACCGCCAGTACCCTTGGCTGGTCCGGCGCGAAGATCAGATTGTCCAGCCGGTAGTCGCCATGCACAAGAGAGACACGGCCGTCATCCGCGGGCATGTGCGTTTCCAGCCAGGCGATCAGCTGGTCCATGTCGGCGATGGTGCCGGTTTCCGAGGCGCGATACTGGCCGGTCCAGCGTGCCAGCTGCCGTTCGAAATAATTGCCCGGCCGGCCGAAATCGGCGAGACCCACGGCCTCGACCTCGACATCGTGCAGGGCGGCGAGCGTGGAGTTCATGGCGTCGTAGATCGCGGCGCGCTCGTCATTGTCGCGCGCCTCGGGCAGGGCCGGATCCCAGAGGATGCGGCCGTCGAGGAAATCCATGACGTAGAACATGCGGCCGATCGGCGAGTCCTCCGCCGACAGATGCAGCATTTGGGGCACCGGCACGGCGGTGCCGGCCAGCGCCTCCATCACGCGGAATTCGCGGTCGACCTGATGCGCCGATTTCAGCAATTGTCCGGGCGGCTTGGCACGCAGCACGTAGCGGCCGCTGGCCGCCGTCAGGAGATAGGTCGGGTTGGACTGGCCGGATTTGAACTTCTCGATTGACGCGAGCCCGTAAAAGCCCGGGATTTCCGCCTCGAGATAAGGCGCAAGCGCTGTCTGGTCGAGCGCGTTGGCGTCGCTCATGCGGTCTCGGGCTGGCGTTCGATCAGGGTCAGCGTCAGCCAGCGGGCTGTCAGCGCCGGCTTCTTCGAGCCCTCGATCTCGATCGTCACGTCGTGCGCCGTCTGCACCCAACCCGAGGGCCTCACCTTGACGTCGGCCAGCACGAAACGGGTGCGGATGCGCGCGCCGGTCTTCACCGGGGCCAGGAAGCGCAGCGAATCGAAGCCATGGTTGACGCCCATCTTGCCGTTTTCCAGCGGCGGCATGGTCTCGAACGTCATCGCTGAAAGCAGCGACAGCGACAGGAAGCCATGCGCGATGGTGCCGCCGAACGGCGTCTCGCGCTTGGCCCGCTCGGGGTCGCAGTGGATGAACTGGTGGTCGTCGGTGGCGTCCGCGAACTGGTCGATCATGCGTTGCGTGACCACCCGCCACGGTGAGACGCCGACTTCCTTGCCGACACTGGCCAGAAGCACATCGAGACTGATTGGTTCCACGCTCATGTCCTCCAGTTCACCTCCGGCTTCTGCGGCCGGAAAATGTCATTCCTTGAACAAGGTCAATCCATGCTGCACCGACTGCCCGCCGTCGATCGGCAGGATGGCGCCGGTGACATAGCTGCCTGCACGGCTGCACAAATAGAGCGTTGCGCCGGCAATGTCATCCGGTGCGCCGATACGGCCGATCGGAACGTGGCTGCCGACATGCCTGGCCTGCTCATCCGTGCCGGTGGCAAAAGCCGTCATGCGGCTCTGGAAGGGGCCGGGGGCAAAGGCATTGACGGTGATGCGGCGGGCGGCGAACTCAAGCGCGAGCGTACGCGTCAGGTGATGCACCGCGGCCTTGGACGCCGTGTAGGAATAGGCATCGTCGGCCAGCGGCTGCGTGCCCATCACGGAACCCAGATTGATCACCCGGGCCGGATCGCCATCGCTGGCGGCGGCTTCGAGCAGCGGCAGCAATTCGCGCGTCAGATGGAAGACCGCGGTGACATTGACGCCGAAAACCTTCGCCCATGCCGAATAAGGGAAATTTTCCAGCGGCGCTCCCCAGGAAACGCCGGCATTGTTGATCAGAATATCGAGTTTTCCGGTCCGCGCCTTGACCTCGGCGACGAGTGCGGCGATGCCAGCCTCACTCGAGACGTCGCCGGCAAAGCCCTCGGCCCGGCCTGGCGCGCCAAGCCCGTTCAGTTCGGCGGCGACCTTGATGCAATCCTCGCCCTTGCGCGAAGCGATCATCACGCCGGCGCCGGCTCTCACCAACGCCGTTGCCGCCATGCGGCCGATGCCGGTTGCCGCTCCCGTTACCAGCGCTGTCTTGCCGGCCACGGAAAACAGCTCGTCGAGATAGGCCATTCCAATCCTCCACGCTTCGCCTCGTCGTCGGGCAAAGAGTTCGCGTTGACAAGGCTATCCGAAGTACGGTCATCCTTGCCACGGGTAAAATGCCCGGCCTGCATGAAGGGTTAGCGACCGATGACGGAGATGAATCTCGGCATGACCGAGCGGCTGAAGCCGATCCACGCCCGCGTCGCGGCCATGGTGCGCGACGAGATCATGCCGCTCGACAAGGAATTCCTGGGCGAAGTGGGCAAGGCAGGCGACCGCTGGGTCTACAGCGCGCGCCAAAGCGAGATCCTCGAAGGGCTGAAGAAGACCGCAAGGGAGCGCGGCCTGTGGAACTTCTGGCTGACCGGCTCGGATCGCGGCTACGGCCTTTCCACTGTCGAATACGCCTATCTGGCCGAGGAGATGGGCAAGGCGCATTTGGGCGCCGAGACCTTCAACTGCTCGGCGCCCGACACCGGCAACATGGAAGTGCTGGAACGCTACGGTTCGGCCGACCACAAGAAAACGTGGCTGGAACCGTTGCTCGAGGGCAAGATCCGCTCGGCCTATCTGATGACCGAACCTGACGTGGCATCATCCGACGCCACCAACATTTCGATGCGTTGCGAGCGGCAGGGCGACGACTACGTCCTCAACGGCGAAAAATGGTGGGCGTCGGGCGCCGGCGACCCACGCTGCGCCATCTATATCGTCATGGTGCGGACCGGTGGCGACGAGGAACCGCGGCACCGCCGCCATTCGATGATCCTGGTGCCTTCGGACACAAAGGGCGTGACCAAGGTTCGCGCCATGCAGGTTTATGGCGACGATGACGCGCCGCATGGCCACATGCACCTTCGCTTCGACAATGTCCGGGTCCCGGCCTCGAACCTCGTTCTTGGCGAGGGCAGGGGGTTCGAGATCGCGCAAGGACGGCTCGGCCCCGGCCGTATCCATCACTGCATGCGCGCCATCGGCCAGGCCGAAATGGCACTGGAGATGCTGTGCCAGCGTTCGGTGCGACGCGAGGCCTTCGGCCAGCCCCTGGCGAAACTCGGCGCCAATTTCGATATCATCGCCGAATGCCGCATGGACATCGAGATGGCCCGGCTGCTCTGCCTCAAGGCGGCGTGGATGATCGACCAGGGCGATGCGCGCGCGGCCGCCCCCTGGATCAGCCAGATCAAGGTTATCGCGCCGCGCGTCGCGCTGAGGATCACCGACGAAGCGGTGCAGATGTTCGGCGCGCAAGGCATCAGCCAGGATACGCCGCTGGCGCGCTCATGGACGCATCTGCGCACGCTGCGTCTCGCCGACGGGCCCGACGCCGTGCATCGCCGCCAGGTGGCGCGGACTGAGCTGAGGAAATACACGCAGGAGAAGATTTGAGCAGCTCGGCCCGCCGCATTCGCGGATTTCGCTGACAACCAAGGAGTGTGACAATGACCATTCCCTCCGAAATGAAGGCGCTGCTCCTGGTCGGTGACGGCTACACCAGGACGCCGAGCGGCAGCGTGCTCGAGGCGATGGAGCCCTATCTCGAACGGGGTAGCATCGCGGTGCCGGCGCCTGGACCGAGCCAGGTGCTGATCAAGGTCAGCCTGGCCTCGATCAATCCCTCCGACGTCGCCTTCATCAAGGGCCAGTACGGCCAGCCGCGCGTCAAGGGCCGTCCGGCTGGCTTCGAGGGGGTCGGCACCATCGTTGCCGGTGGCGACGAACCTTATCCGAAAAACCTCGTCGGCAAGCGCGTCGCCTTCGCCACCGGCCTCAGCAACTGGGGCTCGTGGGCGGAATACGCCGTCGCCGAGGCAGCGGCCTGCATTCCGCTGCTCGACACGGTGCGCGACGAGGACGGCGCGGCGATGATCGTCAATCCGCTCACCGCGATCGCCATGTTCGACATCGTCAAACAGGAGGGCGAAAAGGCCTTCGTCATGACCGCCGGCGCCAGCCAGCTCTGCAAGCTGATCATCGGCCTCGCCAAGGAGGAAGGCTTCCGCCCTGTCGTCACCGTGCGGCGCGACGAGCAGATCGCGCTGTTGAAGGAGATCGGCGCTACCCATGTGCTCAACGAGAAGGCGCCGGATTTCGAGGCCACGCTGCGCGAGGTGATGAAAGCCGAACAGCCGCGCATCTTCCTCGATGCTGTCACCGGGCCGCTGGCTTCCGCCATCTTCAATGCCATGCCGAAACGGGCGCGCTGGATCATCTATGGCCGGCTCGACACGGACGCCACGGTCATCCGCGAGCCCGGCCAGTTGATCTTCCAGCACAAGCATATCGAAGGCTTTTGGCTGAGCGAATGGATGCGGCAATTCAAGGAGCGGCGCGCTCCCGCGATCCTGGAAGCGCAGAAGCGTTTTTCCGACGGACGCTGGTCGACCGACGTCACGGCCGTCGTGCCGCTCGCCGAGGCAATCGCGCGGGTGCCGGCGGAGCTCGCCAAGCCCAATGGCAAGGTGTTCATTCGGCCTTGATGCCGTTCGAAGGAGTGCGGGAGCGCGAAATAGAAGGCTTTCCGAACACCTTTCCCAGCGAGGTCGTTGCAATGCCTGACCATCCGCGACGTCCCGCGAAGTTGATGGCCGCGTCTTTCAGCCCCCTATGCCGTGCTCCTTTGTCCGTGATATGCCGCCGCCATCGAATACCGGGACAGTGCCCGACTGAGCCTGTCCCGGATGTTGTTGGGGTGTCTTGATGACGATGTCCAAGCCGGTTTTCGACCGTTTGGGACTTGGCCTGTGGATCGGAGCGTTCCTGGTCGTTCTTGTCCTGGTCTTGTGGTCGCCCCATACGCGGACGGTCTGGCAAGCCTATATAGACGGCAGCGAGGCGCTGCTGGCCCGCCGGCCGCTCTACAATATCCAGTCCGAGATGGGATATCTCTATGCGCCGGCCTTTGCCGCGCTCTATGTTCCGATGGTCAAGCTCGGCCCGCATCTGGGCGGCCTGGTATGGCATACTATCGGTTTCGCGGCGCTGACCTTTGCCGCGATGCGGCAGGTGCGCAAACTCGGCGGCGGGGAATTGCCATGGCTGCTTTCCTTCGGGCTGTTCCTTGCCCTGCCGATGGCGTTGGGTGCGATCCGTAACGGCCAGGCGACTATCCTTTTGACCGGTGCCTGCTGGCTTCTCACTTTGTCGGCGCTCGAAGGACGGCGCGCCGACACCTTTTTCTGGGCTTCGCTTGCCATCATAGCCAAGCCGACCGCGGTCATCATGCTGTTGCTGGTGGGAGCCCTGCGTTTCCGGCTGATACCGGTGCTCGTGCTGGCGGTGCTGTTCGTGCTCGCCTTACCCTACGCTTTCGCGCCCGCCGGCTATCTCAACGACCAATATCGTGATTTCGCCGGGATGCTGACCTCGATGGCGGTCGACAACACCAGCCATTTTGTCCCCACTGACTTCACGGCGCCGTTCACCAAAATGGGGCTGCCCATCCCGGAATCCGGCGCCACGATCGTGCGCATCGTCATGGCCCTGTTTACGCTTTCAGCCGTCATCTGGTTTGACCGCAAGCTCGAACGCGGAACGGCCGGCCTCGCCATCTTCCTGACGGCTACGTTCTACATGTGCGTCTTCAACCCGCGCGTCGAGCCCAACACCTATGCCATGATCGCCGTGCCAGCCGGTCTCGCTATTGCCCTGTTGTGGCGCGAGGAACGAGGCGGCATGTTGGCCTCGGTGCTGTCCGTGATGCTGCTCCTGACAGGCTTGACGGGCGTCGAGCGCCATATCCAGGATTTCACGTACCCCTGGTTCCGGCCGATCGCGGTCACCCTTATCGCCGGTTCGCTGATCTGGTGGTTTTGGGCGAGATCCGGCAACAAGAGGGCGCGAGACATGATGACGCGAGACAAGATGATGAATGAGAGGCCTGTCGCAAATGGCTGAGTCGCGGCCTGTTCTCGATATCGTGGCGCCGTTCTTGAACGAGGCGCAATCGGCATCGGCTTTTGCCGCATTGCTCGACAAGCTTGAAGCCGCGGTGGCGCAGCTTTTCGGCATGGACGTCCACAAGATCCTGGTCGATGACGGCAGTCGCGACGATGGCGCCGAGCGGTTTTCGCGGGCGCTGTCGGGTTCCTGGGAGATCGTGCGGCTCAGCCGCAATTTCGGCAAGGAGGTCGCGGTGCTCGCCGGCCTCGACCGGTCGCGCGGCGACATGGCGCTGGTCATGGATGCCGACCTCCAGCATTCGATGGACACCAGCCTGAAGATGATCGCCGAGCTGGTGGAGAACCCCGATATCGATGTCGTCTACGCGCAGAACGACCGCCGGGAGGCGAGCTGGCGGCGCAGCCAGCTGGCGCGGCTTTTCTACAGCCTGATCAACAGCAGCCAGCGTTTCGACATTCCCGAGAATGCGGGAGATTTTCGCGTCATGCGTGGTGCCGTGGTGCGCGCGCTGACGAGCCTGCGCGACAAGCGGCGCTTCAACAAGGGCCTGTTCGCCTGGGCCGGCTTCCGCCAGAAAGCCATACAATATTCGCCCGAGAGCCGTGCCACCGGGACGTCGAAATGGAGCCGGCTCAACCTGATCGCCTTCTCGCTGGAAGGGTTTACCTCCTTTTCCGTCATTCCGTTGCGCATCATCAGCCTGAGCGGGATGCTGGCGGCATTGGCGGGCCTCGTCTACGGAGCCAAGGTCTTCTTCGAGGTGATGTTCTACGGCATCGCCGTTCCCGGCTATCCCAGCCTTATGGTCGCCGTCGTCCTGCTCGGCGGCCTCAACCTCACCTTGCTTGGCCTGATCGGCGAATATGTCTGGGTCACGCTCTCGGAAAGCAAGGACCGGCCGGTCTATATCGTGCGCGATGTCATGCGCGGCGAGATGGCCCCTGACAGGCCGCCGGGCGCTTCCGGAACATGACGCGGCGCATCCGCCTGATCGCCGACGATTACGGCCTGGCACCCGGCGTCTGCACCGGGATTCTCGACCTGCTCGATCGCGGACGCCTGACCGGCACCAGCTGCATGACCGGCTTTCCGGAATGGCCTGACGCGGCGGCGCGTATCAAGCCGCTGTGCGGCCGCGCGGCGGTCGGTCTGCACCTGACCCTCACCGACCAGCCGGCCATCACCGGCCGGTCGAGCCTGGCGCCGGACGGCCGGCTGCCGCCGCTGCGTTCGCTGGCATTGCCGGTCCTGCGCGGCCGCGTCGACGCGCGGGACGTCCATGCCGAGCTCGACGCGCAGTACAACCGCTTCGTCGAGGCGTTGGGCCGCCAGCCTGACTTCATCGACGGGCACCAGCACGTGCATTTCCTGCCGGCCGTGCGCACATGGCTGCGGGCGCGGTTTTCCGAAGGCGGCAGGCCGGCGCTGCGTGGTGCCCCGGCAATTGGCGGGGCCGCGGTGGCGCCTAAAGTCGCGGCAATCGCTGCCTTGGCCGCCGGCTTCAACCGGTCGATGGCGCGCGCCGGCTTCATCGTTTTCGAGCCGCTCGCGGGCATCTACGACTGGCGGCAACCCGAAAGATTTGCTCCGGTTCTGCAAGCCTCGGTCGAAGCACTGCCGCAACGGGGCCTGTTCATGTGCCATCCCGGCCATGTCGACGAGACGCTGCGGGCACGCGACCCGATGCAAGGCGTGCGCGAGGTGGAATTCTCGGTCTTGGCCTCGGACGCGTTCGGCGCGAGCCTGGCCCGCGCCGGTGTCGAGATCATGGGCGGCAAGGGATGAGCGGCGCGGACCAGCCCCGCCGTTCGACCGGCAGCAAGATCGTGCGCTTTGCCATTGTCGGGCTGGCGAACACGGCCATCGACCTTGCCGGCTTTTTCCTCCTGCTCAAGCTGCATGTCTCGCCGCTGCCGGCCAATGTCGTCTCGTGGTCCATCGCCGTCGTCTTCTCTTTCGTGGCCAATGGCTTCTGGTCGTTCGAGCGCAACCACGCTATCCGGCTGCATGACGCTTTCCTGCGTTTCGTCTCGCTTGGGGCGCTGATTTCGCTCGGCGTTTCCAGCCTGTCGATCGCACTCTTCGCTGGCATCGCCGGCGTGTGGCCGGCCAAGATCGGCGGTGTCATCGTGGCGGCAGTGCTGAATTTCCTCGCCGCGCGCTGGTCGATCGAGGGCCGGCTGCTGAAATAGCGGTACGGTCTTCCCTGACGAAGCCGCGAGCGGAAAACAGCCATCCCGTTTCCCGGATATTGCCTACTCCGCCGGCTCCATATTGGTGTAGGCGGCTTCCTCGAGCTCACGCTTGAGGCGTGCCTCCTCATGGGTCTTTGGCGTCACGAAACGGCCAAGCAGGAGGTAGGCGACGGGCGTCAGGAACAGCGTCGAGATGGTGGCCAGCCCCAGCCCGCCGACGATCACCCAGCCGAGCGCCACGCGCGCCTCGGCGCCGGCGCCGGCGGCCAGCACCAGCGGCACGCCGCCAAGTATGGTGCAGATCATGGTCATCATAACCGGCCGCAGGCGGATGGTCGAAGCCTGCTCGATCGCTTCGCGCACGCCGAGCCCGCGGTCGCGCAGCTGGTTGGCGAATTCGACGATCAGGATGCCGTTCTTGGCCATGACGCCAACCAGCAGCACCAGGCCGATCTGGCTGTAGGCGTTGAGGCTGGTGCCGGACAAGAGCAGCGCGAAGATCGCACAGGCGAGGCCGAGCGGCACGGTCGCCATGATGATGACGGCGCTGACGAAGCTCTCGAACTGCGCGGCCAGCACCAGAAGGATGATGACCAGCGCGAAGCCGAAGATGGTGACCATGGCGCTGTTGGTCTCGCCCAGCGTCGCGGCCTCGGCCAGCGGCAGGATGCGGCTGCCCGGCGGCAAGAGCGGCGCGGCGATCTCCTCGGCGCGGTTCAGCGCGTCGCCAAGCGCGAAATTGCCCGAGAGGTTGGAGGTGATGGCCACCGATGGCTGCTGCTGCTCGCGCGACAGCGACGGCGGCACGGCGCGTTCGGTCAGCCTGGCGATGGTCGACATCGGCACGAAGCGGCCGTCGCCCGTCTTGAGGAAGACGTTTTCCAGATCGGTCGGATCGTTGATCGGATTGGTGGTGGAGACCAGCTTCACCCCATAGCTGCGGTCGGCGATGTAGACATCGACGACATCATTGCCGTCAAGCATGGCCTGCATGGTGTTGGCGAGCCCCGTGATGTCGATGCCGAGGTCGGAGGCGCGCTCGCGGTCGATGGCGACGGCCAGCTGCGGCTGCGTCGGGTCGATCGACAGGCGCGGCGTCTGGAAGCGGGGGTCCTTCTGCATCTCGGCGATGATCTTGACCGCCGCGTCGCCAAGCGCCTTGCGGTCGTTGCCGACGAGCGCGAACTGCAGGCCGTTGCCGGCGCCGCGGATGCCAAGGCTGTTGGGCTGAACCGGAAAGATGCGCACGCTCGGCACCTGCTTGGTCAGTTGGCTGATCTCGGCCATGATCTCCTGCTGGCTGCGGCTGCGCTCGTTCCAAGGGGCGAGCGTCATCACCATGAAGCCGGAATTGTAGGAGCCGTTCTGGCCGGCATTCTCGAAGGTTGAGCGGATCTCGCCGGAATCGCGCATCGGCTGGATCAGCTTCTCGATCTTCTGCATCTGCTGCGTCGTGTAGTCGAGGCTGACGCCTTGAGGGGCATTGATGCGCAGCAGCACCGCCGCGCGATCCTCGGTCGGCGTCAGTTCCTGGCGGATGGTGCCGAACAGGGTGAAGGCGGTGCCGGCAAACAGCACAGCGACCAGAACCACGATCCAGGGCGCATCGAGGCAGGCGTGCAGCGCGCGCTTGTAGGCGGCATTCAACGCACCACCGATACGGGCGCCGATGCCCTGGCCGCCTTCATGATGGAGCGATGCGTTCGTCAGCATGCGCGAGGCGAGCATCGGACAAAGCGTCAGCGCCACCACGCAGGACAGCAGCACCGACATGGCGAGCACGAAGCCGAATTCGCGGAACAGGCCGCCCGTCTGGCCCGGCAGGAACGAGATCGGCACGAAGACGGCGACCAGCGTCAGCGTCGTGGCGACGACGGCGAAGAACACCTCCTGGGCGCCGAGCACGGCGGCAGCGCGTGGTCCCATGCCTTCGTTGCGCCGTCGCACGATGTTTTCCAGAACGACGATGGCGTCGTCGACGACAAGGCCCGTGGCCAGCACGAGGGCGAGCAGCGTCAGGATGTTGACCGAGAAGCCGGCCAGGTAGATGGCGGCGATGGTGCCGATCATGGCGACCGGCATCGACAGGCCCGGGATCAGCGTCGCGCGCCAGTCGAGCAGGAAGACGTAGATGACGATCAGCACCATGGTGACCGACAGGCCGAGCGCGATCTCGACCTCGTGTACGGCGCCCTTGACGAAGACGGCGTCGTCACTGGTGACTTTGATTGCCATGCCCTTGGGAAGGTTTTCCTGCAGCTTGGCCACGGCGGCCTGGACGCCAGTCGAAATATCCAGCGTGTTCGATTCCGCCTGGCGGATGATGCCGATACCGATGCCGGTCTTGCCATCGGAACGCAACGTGGTCTGGCCGACATCGGGGCCGAGCGTGACGGTGGCGACATCGCGGATGCGCGTCGTGCCGCCGATGATGATGTTTTCGAATTCCTCGGGCGTGGTCACGTCGGCCGTGGTGCGGACGATCAGGTCCTGGTTGGTCGTGGTGATCGAACCGGCGGGCGAATCGAAAGCAACCGAGGCAAGGGCCGCCCTGAGGTCGGCCACGGTGAAACCGAGGCTGGCGAGCTTGTTCTGGTCGACATCGATGCGGAAGATCTTGTCGCGGTCGCCATAGACCTGGACGTCGGCGACGCCAGGCACGGCGGCCAGTTCGTCCTCGATCTGGTCCTGGACCACCACGGTCATGTCCTGGATCGACATGTTGTCCGAGGTCACCGCCAAGCGCATCACTGCGTCGGAATTGGCATCGGCCTTGACGATGCGGGGCGGATCGGCCGTGTCCGGCATCTGATTGGCGACGCGGCCAACGGCATCGCGCACGTCGGAGGCGGCGACGTTGAGGTCGACACCGTCGTTGAACTCGATGGTGACACGGCTCGAGCCGAAGGAGGAGGAAGAAGAGATCGACTTGACGCCGGAGACACGGGCAACGGCGCCTTCGATCGTATCGGTCAGTTCGCGGTCGACGGTCTCGGCGGCCGCCCCCTCGAAAGTGGTCGAAACGGTGACCACCGCGCGGTCGACGTCGGGCAATTCACGGATCTCGACGCCGTAAAAGGCCGCGAGCCCGGCAACCGCGATGAGCACGTTGAGCACGAAGGCCATGACCGGCCTGCGAATGAACAGGGCGGTGAAGCCGGTATCGCTGGCGGCGTTGGCGGGCGCGGTCATGAGCCTTCGGCGGTGTTGGCGGCGCGCTGCTCCTGGCCGGCGATGCGGACCTCACCGCCTTCGCTGACGCTCTGGGTGCCTTCGGTGACCACCATGTCGCCGCTGTCGATCTCCGCGTCGATCAGCACGGTCTCGGTGTTGCGCTGGATGATGCGCACCGGCACGCGTCTGGCCTTGCCGTCCTCGATCTGCCAGACATAGGCGCCGTCCGACCCCCACAGGATCGCCAGCGGGCTGACGGCCGGATAGGTCTCGCCGGGGAATTTCATGGTGATGGAGAACGACATGCCGGCGCGCAGCGAATCGGCGGGATTGGCGATCTTGGCCTTGACCAGCAGCGTGCGGCTCTTCTCGTCGATGTGGTTGTCGATGGCTGAAACCGTGCCGGTATAGGCGTTGCCGGGATTGGCGATCGGCGTCGCGGTCAATTGAGCGCCGACCTTGACGGCGGCGGCGAAGCGCTCGGGCACCTGGAAATCCACCAGGATCGAGGAGCGGTCGTCGAGGGTGGCGATCGCCGACTGGTTGGTCACATAGTTGCCTGCCGATATCGGCAGGATGCCGACAGTGCCGGCGATCGGTGCCAGAATGGAGCGGCGCTGCAGCGCAAGCTCGGCGTCCTGGAGCGCCAGCTTGGCATTCGACAGGGTCACCTCGGCGTCGGCCACCGCCACCGGGGTGGCGGCATTCGAGGCGCGCAGCGACTTGACGCGATCGAGCTTGGATTGCGCGTCCTGCAAAGCGAGTTTCGCCCGGTTCTGGGCGATGATCTCAGTTTCGGAATCGAGCGTCGCGATGATCTGTCCCTTGTCGACATGGCTGCCGGACTCGACCAGCAGTTCGGCAAGGCGGCCGGAACTGTAGGGATTGACGGTCACCGATGCGTTGGCGCGGCCAGTGCCGATCGCCTGCAGGCGATCGTTGATAACAGCCGAGGCGGCCGGCGACGCAACGATGGTGGCAATCTGGGCGCGGTTGCCCCCCGTCTGCCGGGAGCCACCCGCCGCCGTTTCTTTCGTTGGAGGTGTCGCGCCATAGGCCCAGTCGATACCCCAGCGTGCCAGCACCTGCGGGGCGCCGGGGTAGAAGCGCGCCCATGCGGCCGCGGCGGCGACCACGATCACAAACGCAAGGACAATCTGTTTCCAGCTCGGCATCGATACTCCAGCGGCAATAATCGTCTGCCGGTTCCAGATTGAAGAGGATGCAGCGACGATACGGGCTGGCAGCGAACACCGGCCACGCCACACCCGATATCACCGGTTTATGGCAATTATCACGCAATCGTGCACATTAAATCTCGGTAACGTGAAATCCGCGACGCCCGGTTGGAGCAGATGCGATTGGCCTAACGCAGGCCTTCCATCTCGCGGATGCGACGGGCGCCGTCGGCCTCGAGCTGTCTTGTGACGGCGCCGATCAATGTTTCGGCGACGACGAAAAGTGCCGCCGAAGAATCCCATGCCGAGGGCACGGCGGTTCGTCCGGCGATGACATGGCGGGCAAACCGGGCGATCGGCGACAGCCACTGATCGGTGAACAGCACGATCTGGACGCCGCGCTGGTGCGCCTTCTCGGCGAAGCGGACGAGACTGTCCTGGTAGCGCCTGATATCGAAGATCACCAGCACATCCCGCTTGCCCATGTCGATCAGCCGATCGCGCCACATGCTCTCCTGGCCGGCGAGGTGAAAGACATCGGGCTGGATAACGGCAAGATGGGCGGCCATGTAGCGCGCCAGCGGGTCGGTGAAGCGGCCGCCAATCAGAAATGTCTTGCCACGCCGGTCGGCAAGCCGTGCGGCTATGTCGGCAAGCTGCTTGTCGGAGAGGTGGCGGAAGGTCTCGCGCATATTGTCGAGCGTGGCTTCCAGCATCGGCGAGACCGTGCCGCCGCCGGGCGAGGGCGGGTTGAGGGTTCGTATCGCCGGCGATTGCAATTGCGCCGCCAGTTCGTCCTGCAGGGTCGACTGGAATTCCGGATAGTTCTGAAAGCCGAGCCGGGCCACGAAGCGCAGGATCGTCGGCGAGGAGACACCGGCCGCGGCCGAGAATTCGGCGACCGTCTTCAGGCCGATCATCGGATAGCTCGCGATCAGCGTCTGGGCCGCGCGCCGTTCGCCGGCCGGCATCGCGCCAATCCGGTCGGCGATCAGTTCGGCAATGCTGGAAATCATGTTTTCCCCCACCCGCTGGCCCCGCCCACGAGATCGCATTTGACAAAGCCGGGCAAACTGTATGAAATCATCCATAGGGACGCAATGAGGCAAAATACGTAACATACGATACAGCGCTCCCCGGGGACGGCAGACTATGGAGAAAGCACGGCCCGCCAGCCTTGCATCGTCTGATACCGTGGGGGTGACCAACCCTGGCGGATCAAGCCCCTTCGTGCTCACCTGCGATCACGCCTCCAACTTCCTGCCCGCCGAATTCGGTACGCTCGGCCTTGCCGCCGAGGACCTGTCCCGCCACATCGCCTGGGATCCCGGCGCGCTGCCGGTTGCGCTGCGCATGGCGCAGGCGCTCGATGCGACGCTGGTCGAAAGCCGAATTTCGCGCCTCGTCGTCGACTGCAACCGGCCGCTCGATGCGCCGGACCTTGTGCCGCCGGTCAGCGAAACGACGGTCATTCCCGGCAATGCCGGCCTGTCGGAAAAACAGCGCGCGGCGCGGGTCGCCCTGTCATGGCAGCCGTTTCACGGCGCCATCGAGCGCATCGTCGAGGAACGGCTGGCGCGCGGCCAGGAGACCCGGCTGGTTTCCGTGCATTCCTTCACGCCCGTCTACAAGGGCCGCGACCGGCCCTGGCATATCGGCATCATCCACGATGAGGACCGTCGGCTGGCCTCGCCGCTGATATCGGCGCTCAGGCGGCTTGCCGGCATCACCGTCGGCGTCAACGAACCCTATTCGCCAGCCGACCGCGTCTATTTCACGCTGGAACGGCATGCGCGCTCGCGCGGGCTACCCTGCGCGATGATCGAAATCCGCAACGATGAAATCTCCGGCGAGACCGGGCAGCGGAAATGGGCGGATCTGCTCACGGGCATTTTTTCGGATCTGGAACCAGAGGAGGCCACGCGGCCCAGATCGCATTCAGTCAGAAAGTCAGTCCAATCGGCCAGCTGAAAAACAAACAGGGGACTTCCAATGGCAGCACCGGGTTATACAGACGTTGACAAGGCGGAGGACGTCAAGCACCTCCACAGCATGGGCTATGCCCAGGAACTGGAGCGGCGGCTAAGCCGCTTTTCGAATTTCGCGGTTTCTTTCTCGATCATCTGCATCCTGTCGGGCGGTATCAATTCGCTGGCCCAGGCAACCTCCGGCGCCGGCGGCATCGGTATCGGCATCGGCTGGCTGGTCGGCTGCTTCGTGTCGCTGACCTTTGCCGTTGCCATGTCGCAGATCAGCTCGGCCTATCCGACGGCGGGCGGCTTGTATCACTGGGGTTCGATCCTCGGCAATCGCGGCACCGGCTGGGTGACCGCCTGGCTCAACCTGCTCGGCCTGATCACCGTGCTGGGCGCCATCAATGTCGGCACCTGGACGTTCTTCGTCGGCGCCTTCGGGCCAGCGCTGGGGATTGACGGCTCGCTGACCAACCAGATGATCTTCCTGGTCATCATCACCGGCGCACAAGCCTTGATCAACCATCTCGGCATCAAGCTGACGGCGAAGCTGACCGACTTCTCGGGCTACCTGATCTTCTTTGGCTCGATCCTGATCGCGGTCGTCTGCTTGTTCTCCGCCGAGACCTGGGATTTCAGCCGTCTCTTCACCTTCCACAACTATTCGGGCGACGCCGGCGCCGGTGTCTGGCCGTCCGTCTCCAATGCATGGGTGTTCGCACTCGGCCTCTTGCTGCCGATCTACACGATCACCGGCTACGACGCTTCGGCCCACACCTCCGAGGAAACCATCAAGGCGGCTTCCTCGGTGCCGCGCGCCATGGTCATGTCGGTGATCTGGTCGGCCGTTTTCGGCTATCTGTTCCTGGCCGCTTTCGTGCTGATGATCCCGAATATGGACGATGCCGCCAAGCAGGGCTGGAACGTATTCTTCTGGGCCTTCGACCAGCGCGTCAGCCCCGGCCTCAAGGAGTTCGTCTACCTCGTCGTGTTCATCGCGCAGCTTCTGTGCGGTCTCGCCACCGTCACTTCGGCGTCGCGCATGATCTTCGCCTTCTCGCGTGACGGCGGCCTGCCCGGCTCGGCGGCACTCGCCAAGGTCAGCCCGACCTATCGCACGCCGGTGGCGGCGATCTGGACGGCATCCATCCTGTCGGTGCTGTTCGTCTGGGGCTCGACGCTGGTTTCGGTCGCCGGGACCTCGGCCTACACCATCGTGGTGTCCTGCACCGTCATCTTCCTGTTCCTGTCCTTCACCGTGCCGATCGTGCTCGGGATGCTGGCCTGGGGCACGCCGAAGTGGGACAAGATGGGGCCTTGGAACATGGGGCGCGGCGTGTTCATGCTGTTCGCCTTCCTGTCGATCGTGTCGATGATCCTGATCTTCATCATCGGCATCCAGCCGCCGAACGATTGGGCGCTCTACATCACCGTGGGCTTCTTCGTTCTGACGGCGATCGTGTGGTTCGCCTTCGAACGCAACCGCTTCCAGGGGCCGCCGCTCGGCGACATCATCGCGGCGCGTCAGGCGGCGATCAAGGCGGCGGAACAGGCGGTCGGCGAAACCGGCCACTGACCTCGACCATCAAGGCCATGGCCGGCATCGAGCCGGCCATGGTTTCGTTTATCCCTTTCAATGACCAAGCACTGGAGTGCCGAAGGAATGGCCGGAAATTTCTCGTTCGATCAGTTGAAGAAAGCGGTCTCCAGCGGCGAGATCGACACGGTTCTGGCCTGCATCGTCGACATGCAGGGCCGGCTGGCGGGAAAACGGTTCCTGGCGCAGTACTTCGTCGATTCCGCGCATGACGAAACGCATGGCTGCAACTATCTCCTGGCCGCCGACATCGATATGGAGCCGGTGCCCGGCTACAAGGCGGCGAGCTGGTCGAAGGGCTATGGCGATTTCGTCATGAAGCCGGACCTTGCCACGCTGCGGCGCATTCCCTGGCTGGAAAAGACCGCGCTGGTGATCTGTGACGTGCTTGACCACCACACCCATGACGACCTGCCGCATTCGCCGCGCGCGATCCTGAAGAAGCAGGTCAAGCGGCTGCAGGAGCGCGGCTACATCGGCTACTTCGCTTCCGAACTCGAATTCTATCTGTTCAACGAGACCTACGATTCCGCACGCAAGAAGCACTGGCAGGGCCTTGATACCGCTTCGCCCTATATCGGTGACTACCAGATCGGCATCACCACCAAGGAAGAAGGTGTCATGCGCCGGCTTCGCAACGAGATGGAAGCGGCCGGTATCCCGATCGAGAACTCCAAGGGCGAATGGGGCCCGGGCCAGGAAGAGATCAATGTGCGCTACGCCGAAGCGCTCGACATGGCCGACCGGCACGTCATCCTGAAGAACGGCGCCAAGGAGATCGCCGAGTCCGAAGGCAAGGCGATCTCGTTCATGTCCAAGTACAATTACGGGCTCGCCGGCAATTCCAGCCACATCCACAATTCGCTGTGGAGCGCCGACGGCAAGACGCCGCTGTTCTTCGACAAGAAGGCCGACTGGACGCTGTCGACGCTCGGCCAGCAATGGGCGGCAGGGCAACTGAAATACGCCAAGGAATTCACCTGGTTCCTGGCGCCCTACATCAACTCCTACAAGCGTTTCCAGGCCGGCACCTTCGCGCCGACCAAGATCATGTGGAGCGAGGACAACCGCACCGCCGGCTTCCGCCTGTGCGGCGAGGGCACCAAGGGCATCCGCATGGAGTGCCGCATCGGCGGCGCCGACCTCAACCCCTATCTCGCCTTCGCCGCGCTGATCGCCGCCGGCCTTGCCGGCATCGATGAGAAGCTGGAGTTGCAGAAGCCTTTCGTCGGCGATGCCTATCAGGCATCTCGCCTGCCGGAGATCCCGAAGACGTTGCGCGATGCGACCGAGACGCTGGCGAAGTCGAAGATGCTGAAGCAGGCGCTCGGCGAGGACGTGCTCGAACATTATGTCCACACGGCAAAATGGGAGCAGTTCGAATACGACCGCCGCATTACGGATTGGGAACTGCACAGAGGGTTCGAGCGGTACTAGGGTAGCAGCCAACGTCGGCGCTGCCCCCACCCTTTCCCGGCGAGAATGGGAAGGGCGCCACCGTCGGAGCGCTTCCCTTCTCCTTTCCACGGGAGAAGATGCGGAGGATGAGGGTAGCGCCAAACCGTGTGATTTTCGATTGTTGTAAAAGTACGAGGACTTGCAAAATGACCGAAACGGTCAAACTCATTACCCCCATTGACGGCTCGATCTATGCCGAGCGGCCCGTGGCAACGGACCAGGCGATCAATGCCGCTGTCGAGCGCGCCAAGGCGGCGCAGGAGAAATGGGCCGAAACGCCGATCGTCGAGCGCGGCAAGTACATGCTGGCGATGCTCGAAGCGCTGGTCGCGATGACCGACGAGATCGTGCCCGAGATCGCCTGGCAGATGGGGCGTCCGGTGCGCTATGGCGGCGAGTTCGGCGGTGTCAAGGAACGCACCAATTACATGGTCGAGATCGCCGAGGCGGCGCTGAAATCCGTGCCGGCATCCAACCCGAAGGACGGCTTTCGGCGTTATGTGAAGAAGGATCCGCTCGGCTTGGTCATGGTGATCGCGCCCTGGAACTATCCCTATCTGACCGCCGTCAACACGATCGTGCCGGCGCTGATGGCAGGCAACGCCGTCATCCTCAAGCATGCGGCGCAGACGCTGCTAGTCGGCGAGCGCTTTCAGCAGGCCTTCGACAAGGCCGGCCTGCCCAAGGGCGTGTTCCAGAACATCGTGCTCAACCACGCCCAGACCGAAAAGCTGCTTGGTTCTGGCAAGATCGACCATGTCAATTTCACCGGTTCGGTCGGCGGCGGCCGCGCCATCGAAAAGGCGGCGGCGGGCACCTTCATGACGCTCGGCCTCGAGCTTGGCGGCAAGGATCCGGCCTATGTGCTGCCCGACGCCAAAATGGATCATGCTGTCGCCAACCTGGTCGACGGCGCCTTCTACAATTCCGGCCAGTGCTGCTGCGGCATCGAGCGCGTCTATGTGCACGAGAAGGTCTATGACGAGTTCGTCGAGGGCTTCATCGCCGAGACCAGGAACTACGTCGTCGGCAATCCACTGGAGCAGGCCACGACTATGGGGCCGATGGCGCAGGCGCGCTTCGCCGACCTGATCCGCGAGCAGAAGGCAGAGGCGTTGCGCAAGGGCGCCAAGGCGCACATCAACATGAAGGTGGCTAACGACAGGGCGGGCTCGCCCTATCTGGCGCCGGAGGTGCTGACCCACGTCGACCATCAGATGAGCGTCATGCGCGAGGAGAGCTTTGGCCCGATCGTCGGCATCATGAAGGTGCGCAACGACGAGGAGGCGATCGCGCTGATGAACGACAGCCCCTATGGGCTGACGGCCTCGATCTGGACCAGGGATACCGAGCATGCGGTGGCGATCGGCAACCGCGTCGAGACCGGCACGGTGTTCATGAACCGCTGCGACTATCTCGATCCGGCCCTGGTCTGGACCGGCGTCAAGGACACCGGCAAGGGTGCGGCACTGTCAGCCATCGGTTACGATAATCTGACCCGGCCGAAATCCTTCCACCTGCGCGAAGCCATCTGATTTTTCGAAAGACAAGCAATGTCCAAGCTGATCTCCAAATGGAACTACCCCACCACCGTCCGCTTCGGCGCCGGGCGCATCAAGGAATTGCCGGAGGTCCTGGCGGCCACCGGCATCAAGCGGCCGCTCTTCGTCACTGATCCGGGCCTGGCGAAACTGCCGGTCGTCGCCTCGACGCTGAAGATTCTCGACGATGCCAAGGTGCCCTACGGCGTCTTCTCGGAGGTGAGACCGAACCCGGTCGAGTCCAACCTCACCGCCGGCATTGCCGTGTTCAAGAAGGGCAAGCATGATGGCGTCATCGCCTTCGGCGGCGGCTCGGCGCTCGATCTCGGCAAGCTGATCGCCTTCCAGGCGGGCCAGACGCGGCCGGTGTGGGATTTCGAGGATGTCGGCGACTGGTGGACGCGCGCCAACTCCGACGCCATCGCTCCGATCATCGCGGTTCCGACCACGGCTGGTACCGGATCGGAGGTCGGCCGCGCCGGCGTCATCACCAATGAGGAGACGCACACCAAGAAGGTCATCTTCCATCCGAAGCTGCTGCCGGCGATCGTGATCGCCGATCCGGAGCTGTCGGTTGGCATGCCTGGCTTCATCACCGCCGGCACCGGCATGGATGCGCTTGCCCACTGCCTCGAGGCCTATTGTGCGCCGGGCTACCATCCGATGGCCGATGGCATCGCTGTGGAGGGCATTCGCCTGGTGTTCGAGAACCTGCCGAAGGCCTTCGCCAACGGCAAGGACCTCGTCGCGCGCGCCCATATGATGAGCGCGGCCGCCATGGGCGCCACCGCTTTCCAGAAGGGGCTGGGCGCCATCCACTCGCTGTCGCATCCAGTCGGCGCGCTCTACGATACCCATCACGGCATGACCAATGCCGTGTTCATGCCCTATGTGCTCGCCTTCAATCGCGACTCCATCGAGGAGCGTATTGCCCGGCTCGCCGCCTATTGCGGCATCAAGGGAGGCTTCGATGGCTTTGCCAAGGCCATCATCAAGCTGCGCAAGGAGTTGAAGGTGCCGCACGCGCTTCCGGGCCTGATCAAGGGGCTCGACATGGACAAGAAACGCAAGGCGCTGATCGCGGACATGGCGGTGGTCGATCCCACGGCCGGCGGCAACCCGGTCAAGCTCACCAAGAAGGCGGCGCTGACGCTGCTGGAAAACGCTATCGCCGGCACGATCTGACGGCGTATGACTGCCAGAAAATTGATCTGGAAAATCAGGGCGAACCAAGGGGGAAAGGATGAAATGCAAGGCAGAAAGTGTTTAGCCGGAAAAATAAGTGACGGCTAATTGCTACAGTCGGTTAAAAAGAGTTAACTTTTTCTGCTGCCGGCCAAGGGTTTCACAAAGCTTTCATCTGGCTGTCACATGAAAACGATACCGCATCGCAGGCGTTCAACAGCGTCAGTTCAACGGAGAGAACACATGTTCAAATTCACGGGGAAGGTGCTTTCCCTTTCGGCCGCGACCCTTATGGTGTCGTCGGTGATTTCGTCCGCGGCTTCGCTGGACGATCTCGTCAAGGCGGCGAAGGCCGAGGGCCAACTCACCACCATCGCGCTGCCGCATGACTGGTGCGGCTACGGCGACGTCATCGCCGGCTTCAAGGCGAAGTATCCGGAAATCACCATCAACGAACTCAACCCCGATGCCGGCTCCGGCGACGAGGTCGAGGCTATCAAGGCCAACAAGGACAACAAGGGCCCGCAGGCACCCGACGTCATCGACGTTGGCCTGTCCTTCGGCCCGACCGCCAAGGCCGACGGCCTGCTGATGCCTTACAAGGTGTCGACCTGGGACTCGATCCCGGACAGCGCCAAGGATGCCGATGGCGCCTGGTACGGTGACTATTATGGCGTTCTCTCGTTCATGGTGAACAAGGACCTGGTCAAGGAATCGCCCAAGGACTGGGCCGATCTCCTGAAGCCGGAATTCGCCAATTCGGTCGCGCTTGCCGGTGATCCGCGCGCTTCCAACCAGGCCATCCAGGCCGTCTACGCCGCCGGCCTTTCCGGTGGCGCGGCTGCTGGTGAAGCCGCCGGCACCGCCGGCCTCGACTTCTTCAAGAAGCTCAACGCCGCCGGCAATTTCGTTCCGGTCGTCGGCAAGCCGGCAACGCTCGCCCAGGGCCAGACCCCGATCCTGATCAACTGGGACTACAATGCGCTCGCCGGCCGCGATACGCTGAAGGGCAACCCGCCCGTCGACGTCATCGTGCCGAAGACCGGTGTGGTCGCCGGCGTCTATGTGCAGGCGATCAGCGCCTATGCGCCGCATCCGAACGCAGCCAAGCTGTGGATGGAATACCTCTATTCCGACGAAGGCCAGATCGGCTGGCTGAAGGGCTATTGCCACCCGATCCGCTTCAACGATCTCGCCAAGAACGGCAAGATCCCCGCGGACGTGCTGGCCAAGCTGCCGCCGGCGGAATCCTATGCCTCGGCCGCGTTCCCGACGCTCGACGAGCAGGGCAAGGCCAAGGAAGCGATCAGCAAGAACTGGGACGCCGTTGTCGGCGCCAACGTGAAGTAAGACTTGAAATCCACCGGGCGGCCGCGAGGCCGCCCGGTTTTCCCTCGAAGACGGTAGCCGGCGCATGACCGATCTTACGCTTTCAAATCAGGCACTCGCCACCAAGCCCGCGCCGCCGAACGAGGCGACCGCCTTCCGCCTGCCGACGCAATGGATCGGCGTGGCGCCCTTCTTCATCTTTGCCCTGATGTTCTTGATCCTGCCCACGCTTTATCTCGTGCTGGGCGCGTTTCAACGCGGTGACGGCTCCTTCACCCTGGACAACATCCTGCAGCTGGTCACCGACCCGTCGATCAGCGCCTCCTATTGGGTTTCGATCAAGATCAGTTTCTGGTCGGCCATCATCGGCGCCTTTGCCGGCCTCGCAATAGCCATCGCCATCGTGCGTGGCGGCCTGCCAGGCTGGACGCGCTCCGCAACCCTGACTTTTTCGGGTGTCGCCTCCAATTTTGCCGGCTTGCCGCTGGCGTTCGCGTTCCTGGCAACGCTTGGCCGCGTCGGCATCGTCACCACGCTTTTGCGTGACGTCCTCAATATCAATATCTATGCGATGGGCTTCAATTTCCTCACCACTTCGGGCCTGATCGCGGTCTATCTGTTCTTCCAGATCCCGCTGATGGTGGTCATCATCGTGCCGGCCATCGACGGATTGAAGAAGGAATGGGGCGAGGCGGCGGCCACGCTTGGCGCCACGCAGTCGCAGTATTGGCGCATGGTGGTCATTCCGGTGATATGGCCGAGTTTCCTCGGCACCGTCATCCTCCTGTTCGCCAATGCGTTCGGCGCCATCGCCACGGCTTACGCCTTTGCCGGTCCGGCGCTCAACATCGTTCCCATCAAGCTCTATTCGCAGATCAATGGTGACGTGCTGCACAATCCGCAGCTTGGCTATGCCATCGCCTTCGGCATGATCGTCATCACGGGCTTGGCCAACGTCTTCTACATCTGGTTCCGGACTCGCTCCGAAAGGTGGCTCAAATGAAGTCGGGTAAGTTCTGGGCCTGGGTCATCTTCATTGTCGGCGCGGCTTATTTCTTCATACCGCTGATGGCGACGGTCGAGTTCTCGTTGCGCATGCGCCGCGGCGTTCATTCCTTCGACGCCTATCGGATCGTGCTCGGCGACGCGCGCTTCCAGTCGACCTTCCTGTATTCGGTGATCGCGGCCATCTTCACCATCATACTCGGAGTGCTGATCGTGGTGCCGGCGGCCTATTGGATCCGGCTGCGTCTGCCGCAGCTCAGGCCGATCGTCGAATTCATCACCTTGCTGCCGCTGGTCATTCCGGCCATCGTCATCGTTTTCGGCTATATCAGGATGTACGGCTCGAATTCGCCGCTGCCGTTCCTGGGAAGCAATATGGGTGCGAACGCCCTGCTGGTCATCGGTTATGCAACGCTGTCGCTGCCTTACATGTACCGCGCCGTCGACACCGGCCTGCGCACCATCGATGTGCGCACGCTGACGGAAGCGGCCCAGATCCTGGGTGCCGGCTGGGGCACGATCATTGGCCGTGTCATCCTGCCCAATGTTCTGATTGCCGTGCTGTCGGGCGCCTTCCTCACCTTTGCCATCGTCATCGGCGAGTTCACCATGGCGAGCCTGCTCAACCGCCCGGCCTTTGGCCCCTATCTGCAGAATATCGGCGCCAACCGTGCTTATGAGCCCGCGGCTCTTGCCATCATCGCTTTCGCCATTACCTGGGGCTGCATGTCGCTCATCCAGATCCTGTCCCGCTTCGCGCCGAAATCGGCGAACCGACCGAACTGACCTGAGAGAAAAAGCCATGGCCGAGCCATTTCTGTCCATCCAGCATGTGCGAAAGTCCTACGGTTCCAACACCGTGGTCCAGGATTTCAGCCTCGATGTCGAGCCGGGCGAATTCGTCTCGTTCCTTGGACCGTCCGGCTGCGGCAAGACAACGGTGCTGCGCATGGTCGCCGGCTTCGAGGAGCCGTCGGCCGGCAAGATCGTCGTGGCCGGCAAGGACATTACGCGCCTGAAGCCCAACCAGCGCAATGTCGGCATGGTGTTCCAGGCCTACGCGCTGTTCCCGAACCTGACCGTGGCACAGAACATCGCTTTCGGGCTGAAGGTCGCCGGCATGTCGAAGGCCGATGCCGACAAGCGCGTCGCCGAGATGCTCGACATGATCAAGCTGCCGCAGATGGCCGACCGCTATCCCTACCAGCTCTCAGGCGGCCAGCAGCAGCGCATCGCGCTGGCGCGCGCGATCGCGCCGAAACCGAAGCTGCTTTTGCTCGACGAGCCGCTGTCGGCGCTGGACGCCAAGGTGCGCGTGTCGCTGCGCGAGGAAATACGCTCCATCCAGAAGAAGCTCGGCATCACCACCATCTTCGTCACCCATGACCAGGAAGAGGCGCTGTCGATCTCCGACCGCATCGCCGTCATGTATGGCGGCAAGGCCGAGCAGGTGGGCACGCCGTTCGAGATTTACAACCGGCCGGCGACCAAGTTCGTCGCCAATTTTGTCGGCACGCTCAACGTGCTCGAAGGCAAGGTCACCGACGCCGCGGCCGGCACGGTTCAGGTCAACACGCAGGAAGTCTCGCTCAAGGGCAAGCTCAACGGCTCGAAGTCCGGCGACACGCTGTCGCTGGCGCTGCGGCCGGAAGCGATTTCGCTCGGCCGCCAGCCCGGCCGCGATTCCAGCCTGTCCGGCGAAATTTCCGAAGTGCACTTCCTCGGCTCGGTGATCCGGGTTCGTGTCGGCATTGGCGGCAACACGGTGTCGCTCGATACGTTCAACAGTCCGGCCACACCGCCGCCCGCCGTTGGCGAAAAGGCCGAGATTTCGTTCTCGTCGGGGGATATGCTGGTCCTTCATTGAAAATGCCGTTGAGCGCGGACCTCAAGCCGGCGCAATGAACGGCTGCGATATCTCCTGAAAGGCAGCCAAGGCCTCCATACGCTTGGCGTGTGCGCCGAGGGCGGGGAAATCGGCCAGCGACACCAGTCCCGGATGCGCCTCGCCGATAAAACGCAGCACCGCGGCGACCGCGATATCGGCATGACCGATATGGTCGCCGAACCAATACGCTGTCGGACGTTCGGCCCGCTCGGCCTCCAGCACGGCGAGCACCGCCTCTATCTGCGTGCGGCAGCGCCCGACCCAGAGCTCGGAGAGTTTCTCGTGCAGCCGCTTCTCGTAAAACAGGCTGACTGCCTTGTCGCCGAGCCCGGTGGCCAGGGCTGAGACCTTCAGCGCCTGATGACGCTTGGGCTCGCTCACCGGAAACATCCTGCGATCGGCCGGAACAAGGCTGTCGAGATAGTCGAGTATCAAATGGCTTTCGATCAGCACCTCGCCATTGTCCAGCACCAAGGTCGGCACGCGCGTCAGCGGATTGTAGGGACGGATCTTCTCGGCATCGCCGAAGGCCGACCAGGGACGGTGCTCGAAGGAGATGCCATACATGGTCAGCGCGATGCCGACACGGCGCACGAAGGGCGAGTCATATTGGCCGATGAGGATCATACCGGTCTTTTAAGCGGGAGGTGGTTTGACGCCTACTGCCAGAGGGCTTGAGTTTGATGGCCAATCCACCGCATCCTGCAGGCATATCCGCGCCGGCAATCCCGTCTCACGGAAGTACCGCTCATGGCTCTTTTCGAACTGACGCTTGTCCTGCTTTTGACTGCCGTCGCGCTGACGGCGCTGTCGCGGCGGCTGGAGATACCCTATCCATCGCTGCTGGCCCTGGCCGGGGTTGCGATCGCCTTCGTGCCCGGTGCGCCAATGATCGAGATCGATCCGGAGCTGGCGCTTGCGCTGTTCATCGCGCCGGTGCTTCTCGATGCCGCCTATGACACCTCGCTGCGCGACCTGAAGCGCTACAGGCTGTCGCTGGTGCTGCTGGCGCTTGGCGCCGTTGTCTTCACCACTGTCGTCGTCGCCTTCGTCGGCTGGAAGATGGCCGGCCTGCCAATAGCGGCGGCGATCGCGCTCGGCGCCATCGTCGCGCCGCCGGACGCGGTGGCGGCATCCGCGGTACTGGGGCAATTCAAGGTGCCGCACCGCATCACCGCCATCCTGCAGGGCGAGAGCCTGCTCAACGATGCCACGGCCCTCCTGATCTACCGGCTGGCCGTTTCGTCGGCGCTCGGCTCGATCATGCTGAGCAACGCCATTCCGACGATCTTGCTGTCGACCATTGGCAGCCTGGTCGCGGGATATGTGCTTGGTCGCTTCTCGCTGCTGACGCTCACCCGCATCGAGGATGCGGCGAGCAGCACCGTGGTGCAGTTTGCCGGCACATTCGGCGTGTGGATCCTGGCCGACAGGCTCGGTCTTTCCGCCATCATCACCATCGTCGTCTACGCCATCACCATCGCGCGCCGGGCGCCGCGCCGCATGTCGGCGAGACGCCGCGTCAGCACCTATTCGGTCTGGGAGTCGGCGGTGTTCGTGCTCAACGTGCTGGCTTTCGTGCTGATGGGTCTGCAGGCACGTTCGATCGTCGGCCGGCTCTCCGGCCAAGGGCAGGGTGAAGCCTTTCTCTTTGCCGCGACGGTGCTGGTTGTCGTCATTGTGGCACGTCTCGTCTGGGTGGCGAGTTACGTTGCGATCATCCGGTGGTTCGCCCGCTTCGGCGGCGAAGACCGGAGGCGGGACGTGCCGACGTATCGCGGCGCGGTGCTCGTCGGCTGGTGCGGCATGCGCGGGCTTGTGACGCTGGTGGTGGCCATTGCCCTGCCGGCGGGTTTTCCCGGCCGCGATCCGATCGTGCTTGCCGCCTTCGCTGTGGTCCTGGGCACGCTGGTGCTGCAGGGCATGAGCCTGAAACCCCTGCTGCGGATACTCAACTTCGAACGGGATACCACGATAGACCGCGAGGTGGCCCAGGCTCGCGTCGCGATCATGCAGGCGGCACTCGACGTGTTGAGCCGCAAGAATTCGGCGGCCGCGGCTGTCGTGCGCGAGCAGTACGAGGCCCAGCGTGTTATCGCCGAAAACCCGGAGGACGCACAGGCGGCAACCGAATACGACCGGTTGCGCCTCTACGCCATCAATCGCCAGCGCGACACGCTGGAGGAGTTGCGCCGCAACGGCACGATCGGCGACGAGGCCTATCATCGGCTGGAGGAAGAGATCGACTGGGCGGAGTTGGCGGCGTCGCCTGCGGGCCGGTTCCAGCCGCTGACGACGGATTAGGACGGTCCACCGCCGGACCTGACCCCCGGGGCGTTGGCAGGAGACGCCTCGCGGCGTTTTCCGGCGCGCGGAGAATACCGAAGCGATCCGGAATCGGTGCATGATCGCACAGCAGGGGCAGGGGAGGCTTCTGGCCCAAGCCGCTGCCATTCTCCTGCACATTGCAACCGATCCACCGAACCGCTACTGCCATCGCCGAAAGTGAGCCGGATAAGCAATGAAGCTGGTCAGCTACAACATCCAGTACGGGTTCGGCGGCGACGGACGCTACGATCTTTCGCGCGCGGCGCGGGTCGTCGAGGGCGCCGACATCATTGCGCTTCAGGAGGTTGAACGCCACTGGCAGCGCAGCAATTTCGACGACCAGCCGGAACTGCTGTCGCGCCTGCTGCCCGACTATCACTGGGTTTACGGGCCGGCCTTCGACATGGATGCGAGCGAGCGGCGCGACGGCCGCCTGATCAACCGGCGCCGGCAATTCGGCACCATGGTGCTGTCAAGGCTGCCGATCGTCTGGTCTCGGCTGCATGCGCTGCCGATGCGCCGGACGCTGCGGCCGCTCAACACCCGCAACGCGGCACTCGAATGCATGATCCGCACGCCCGCCGGTCCGGTGCGGGTGTTTTCCCTGCATCTCGCCCATATCGCCGCGGAAGAGCGGCTTGAACAGATCGACTATCTGCTGGCCGAGCATCGCCGCGCGCCGTCCGACGGCGGGCCGTGGAGCGGCACTGACGATGAACCTTCGCGAAACTGGACCAGCGGCGAGGCCGAGCCCGAAAATCCGTTGGCGGCGATCTGGATGGGCGATTTCAACATGGAGCCGGGCAGCGACGAATACCGCCGCATCGTCGGCAGCACGCCCTATCATCGCGGTGCCGCCTATCTCAACGGCTTCGTCGATGCGGCTTCCGTCGCCGGCGAACCGGCCGCCGATTTCCACACGCATGAGAAGATCATCGACGGCAGATTGGCAAAGCGCCGGCTCGACCATTGTTTCGTCGGCGGGGTGTTCGCCGGACGGGTGCGCTCGGTGGGATCCGACATAGGCGAGGTGGCGTCCGACCACTTCCCGGTCTGGATCGATGTCGATCTCGAGACGCCCTTCGGCTTGGGAGGTCGATAAGCCTGAAATGACGCTTTTCGTCTTCTTCGCGGTGCTTGCCGCCGCCGCCATGCACGCGATCTGGAACGCGCTGGTCAAGGTCCATCTCGACCGCTTCCTGTCGATCACGCTGATGACGCTTGGCATGGGCGCCGCCGCACTCGTGGTGCTCCCCTTCGTCGAAGTGCCGAAGGCCGAGGTGTGGCCCTACATCATCGCCTCGGTCATCTTCCACATGGGCTACCGCACCTTCCTGATCGGCGCCTACCAAGCGGGCGATTTCGCCCAGACCTATCCGCTGGCGCGCGGCACGGCCCCTTTGCTGGCCGCGATTGGCGGCATGTTCGTCGTCGCCGAAGTACCCGCGCCGCTTGCCATTGTCGGCATACTGCTTTTGTCGGCCGGCACGCTGGTGATGTCGTTTCGCGGCGGCGCGCATCTGGAGAAGCTCAATCTGCGCGCGGTCGGTTTCGCCTTCGGCACCTCGGTCTTCATCGCCAGCTACACCTTGTCCGACGGCAGCGGCGCGCGGCTGGCGGCAACGGCGCAGAGCTACGCCGCCTGGCTGTTCGTCTGCGATGCTTTTGGCGCGCTGGTGCTGTGCCTGATTTTTCGTGGCCCCAAGGCGCTTCCCGTCCTGGCGCGCGACTGGAAGACCGGGCTGTTCACCGGCGTGCTCAGCGGTGCGGCATACTGGATCGTGATGTGGGCGATGACCAAGGCGCCGATCGCCTCGGTGGCGTCGCTGCGTGAGACCTCGATCCTGTTCGCCATGATGATCTCGGTTTACGCGCTCGGCGAGAAGATGACGGGCTGGCGCGGCGCGGCCGCGCTCAGCATTGTCGCCGGCGTCATCGCCCTCAGACTGGGCTAGAGCAATTCACCGTTTCACGGAAACGGCGAACCACTCTAACTCCTTGTTTTGACGCAATTCCGGACGGAAAACCGCTCACACTTTTCCTGGAATTGCTCTAGCTAGCCCTCGTCAACCCAGCACCGTCATCACCTGGCCGCGTCGTTCCGGGCTGAAGCGGATGACGACGATGATGCAGACGGCGACCACGCCGGCGAACAGCGCCAGCGCGTAGCCATAGCTGCCGCCGGGCGCCTCGGCGATTCCCGCCTGGTACGGGCCGCCATAGGAGGCGGCAAGATTGCCGGCCTGATAGATGAAGCCGGGCAAGGTCGCCCGGACCGCGCCCGGCGAAAGCTCGTTGAGATGCACCGGGATGACGCCCCAGGCGCCCTGGACCGCGACCTGCATGACGAAGGCGCCGATGGCCAGCATGAAGGGCGTGGTGCTGTAGGCCCAGAGCGGGATCGACGGCAGGGCGATCAGGCAGGCCAGCGTGATGGCGTTGACGCGGCCGATCTTCTCGGACAGCGCGCCAAATGCCAGGCCGCCGACAATGGCGCCGAGATTGGCGACGATGGTGATCCAGCTCACCGTGTGCGGGTCGAAGCCGTGCTGCTTCTTCAGGAAGGTCGGGTAGAGATCCTGCGTGCCGTGGCTGAAGAAGTTGAAGAACATCATCAGGACGACGGCATAGAGCGCGACGCCCCAGTGCTTCCGCAGCGTTTCCAGCAGCCCCGGCTTCACCGATTTCCGCGCCTCGACGAAAGCGGGCGATTCCGGCACGTGCGAGCGGATGAAGAGCACGATGAGCGCCGGCACGAAGGAGAGCAGGAACATGGCGCGCCAGCCGATCGTATAGCCGCCGATGGTCTGCTGATAAAGCAGGCCGTAGACCACCGCCGCCAGCAGGTAGCCTGCCGGATAGCCGCATTGCAGGATGCCCGAGACCATGCCGCGGGCACTCGGAGGGATGGATTCCATGGCGAGCGAACTGCCGAGCCCCCATTCGCCGCCCATGGCGATGCCGAACAGAGCGCGCAGCGCCAGGAAAATACCGAGATTGGGCGAGAAGGCGGCGAGCGCGCCGATCACCGAATAGCTGACGATGTTGAGCATGAGCATGGGTTTGCGCCCATATTTATCGGCGAGCATGCCAAAGAAGAACGCGCCGATGAAGCGCGTCGCCAAGGTCAGGAACAGTGCCTTTGAGACTGCCGGGACATCCGTGTGGAATTCACTTGCAATATCGGTGAGCAGGAATGTCAGAAGGAAGAAATCAAAAGCGTCGAGCGTCCAGCCCAGAAATGAGGCCAGAACGGTTTTCTTCTGCTCGGCAGTGAGATTCAAGGCATCCTCCTTTGGTCCCCCCAAAGGAACGATATGTCGCCCTGCTCGCAAAAGAGAACAGCGATCAGCCGGCTTTCGAAGAGCCGCTGGTCACTTTTTCGTAAGATCGAGATCGAAGACCATCAATCCATCGGTGCCGCCTTCAAGTGCGGCGACCAGTCTCGCGCCGGCACGCCGGTGCGCTTCATGCACGAGATAGGCGTCGCGCGCGGCGGCATCGCGGAAATCGATGGTGAAGCCATGATTGAAGCCGCGCCCGAAAGGCTCCGGGCTGACATTGGCGCAGAAGTGGACGGTGTCCATGCCGTCGATCACCTGCCGCAACGCTTCCAGGTCGGCATGGATCGCCGCGCGCTCGCTGTCGGGGACATCATCGCGAAACCTGACGAAGACACAGTGCCTGATCATTTCTTTCCTTTCAAGCAGCCCGGTTTCCGGAAAACACCGCCGGCGGTAGCGGTTCGCGACCGAGAATCAGGTCGGCGCCCTTTTCGCCGACCATGATCGTGGGTGCATTGGTGTTGGAGGAGGGCACGCGCGGCATCACCGAGGCGTCGCAGACGCGCAAGGCTTCGATACCGCGCAGCCGCAGGTCCGGTGTCACCACGGCCATGTCATCGTGGCCCATGCGGCAGGTGCCGACAGGATGGTGATCGGTCTTCGCGGTGCGGCAGGCATAGTCGACCAGCTCGTCATCGCTGGCCAGCGACGGGCCGGGCAGCACTTCGCGCAGCACGTAAGGGGCAAGCGCCTTCTGCCGCATGATCTCGCGCGCCAGCCGCAGCCCCTTGAGCGACATGGCCCGATCGTAGGGATCGGACCAGTAGTTCGGGTCGATCAGCGGATGGTCGGCCGGGTCGGCGCTCTTCAGCCGCACCGTGCCGCGCGAGCGCGGCCGCAGGAAAGCCGAGTTCAAGGTGACACCGGGATTGTTCAGCTTCTCGACGCCGGCCTCGATGCCGGAGCCGAGACCCAGGTGAAACTGGATGTCGGGCGAGGCGGCGGTCGGATCGGCGTACCAGAAGCCACCGGTTTCGAACAGGCTGGAGGCTACCGGCCCCTTCTTGAGCAGCAGGTACTGCAGGCCAGCCCAGGCCGTGCGGTGCAGCTTGGCGTAGTTGTCGTAAGTATGGTCGCCGGTGCACTCGGCAATGACGAACAGATCGAGATGGTCCTGCATGTTGGAGCCGACGCCGGGCAGGTCGTGCACCGGCGTGACGCCGACCGATTTCAGATGATCGGCCGGACCGATGCCCGATTGCATCAACAGTTTCGGCGAGCCGATGGCGCCGGACGAGACAATCACCTCGCGATCGGCGCGCAGGATTTTCTTCTCGCCACCGGGGCGGTCGACGACCTCTACACCAATGGCGCGGCCCTTCTCGACAACGATGCGGGTCACCAGCACGTCGGTTCGGACGGTGAGGTTCTTGCGCGCGCGGATCGGCTTGAGATAGGCGACCGAAGCGGATGAGCGCCGGGCGTCCTTCTGCGTCAGTTGGTAATAGCCGACGCCTTCCTGGCTGGCGCCGTTGAAATCCGGATTGAAGGGAATACCTATCTCCTGGCCGGCGCGGAAATAGGCCTCGCAGATCGGCAGCGGCGAGATCGGATTCGATACGCCCAGCGGCCCCTGATCGCCATGGAAATCGTTGGCGTAGCGCTGGTTGTTCTCTGCGCGTTTGAAGTAGGGCAGCACATCGCGATAGCCCCAGCCGGCGAGGCCCTCTTCCTTCTCCCAGGCGTCGTAGTCGCGGGCGTTGCCGCGCGTGTAGATCTGGGCGTTGATGGAGGAGCCGCCGCCGACCACCTTGGCCTGCGTGTACCAGAAGACGCGGTCCTTCATGTTCTTCTGCGGCACGGTCGACCAGCCCCAGGACGCGATGCCCTTGGTCATCTTGGCGAAGCCCGCCGGCATATGGATGTAGGGATGCCAGTCCTTGCCGCCGGCTTCGAGCAGCAGCACCGAATTCGCCGGATCCTCGCTCAGCCGGTTGGCCAGAACGCAGCCGGCCGGGCCGGCGCCCACGATGATGTAATCGGTCATGTCGTTTCCACTTACAATCGCGGCACGGAGAGCGCGCCGTCGACATTGATGATCGAGCCGGTCGAAAAGCCGAGCTTGCCGGCGGCAAGCGTCGCCACCACCGCGCCGATGTCGGTTGCTTCGCCCCAGCGCTTGGCCGGCACCAGCCCGGCCTCGATCAAGGCATCGTATTTGGCGCTCACGCCTGCCGTCATGTCGGTGCGGATGATGCCCGGCCGCAGCTCGAACACGCCGATGTTCTCCGGGGCAAGCCTGAGCGCCAGGTTCTTCACCCACATGGAAAGGCCGGCCTTGGAGATGCAGTAGTCGGAGCGTTCCGGCGAGGCCATGTCAGCGCTGACCGAGGTGATGGTGATGATCGATCTTTTGTGATCGCCCGGTGCGGCCAGCATCGCCTTGGCGACCGCCTGGCTGAGGAACACCGTGCCGCGCAGATTGATGCCGAGCGTACGGTCGAAATTCTCCGGTTTCAGCTCCAGCAGGTCGCCGCGTACCACGGCACCGACGCCGGCATTGTTGACAAGGCAATCTATGCGGCCGAAGGCGCGCATGGCGGCATCGACCAACACAGGGTGATCGTTGAGGTTTGCGATGTCGCATTTGATGTAGGCGAACTTCCCACCACGCCCGGCGATGTCGGCGGCAAGCCTGTCCGGCGCTTGTTCAGCGAGGTCAGCGACCAGAATGTCGAAACCTGAATCCGCCAGCGCCTCGACGCAGGCTAGCCCGATGCCGCGCGCACCGCCCGTGACGATGGCCGACGGGCGGGTCATGCCACGAGGTCCGACTTGCGGATATGGTCGGCCACGCGCAGCGCCTGAGCTGCGATCGACAGCGCCGGGTTCACGGCAGCCGAGTTGGGCAGGAAACTGGCGTCGACGACGAACAGGTTCTGGTGGTCGAACGACCGGCAGAACGGATCGAGCGGTGAAGTCGCCGGATCGTCGCCCATCTTGACCGTGCCGCACTGGTGCGAGGGGGTGCGTTTGTCGAAGGGGCGCGAGAGCACGATGGGATAACCGCAGGCGCGGAAGTTTTCGCGCATCACCCTGGTCAGGCCGTCAAGCGACTGCATGTTGGAGCGCCGCCATTGCATGACGATGTCGTTGCCGTCGACCATGATGCGGCTTTCGGGATCCGGCAGGTCCTCGCACATCAGGTACCAGTCGACAGCGTGGCCGGCCATGTAATCGAGCGCGAATCTCGGCATCGTCTTGACATTGGCCTTCAGCATGTTGCCGTCGATCTTGCCGAGCAACTGGACATTGCCCAGTGGTTTGCCGCCCTTGCCGTCCGAGAGATAGTAGTCGTTCAGCATCAGCGTCTTCTGGTAGACGGCATCGTTTCTGCGGCGCGGGTCGATGGCCAGCATGGCGCTGGAATTGTGGTTCATGAAATTGCGGCCGATCTGGTCGGAGCGGTTGGCAAGGCCCTTGCCGCCCTTGCCGTTGTTGGCTGACGGCGAACGCAGCAGGATGACGGCGGAATTGACCGCGCCGGCGGACAGGATGACCAGTTTTGGCGTGACTTTCTTCGCCTCGCCATTCTGCCGGTAATGAATGGCGGCGATGTTTTTAGCATCGGGCGCCGCTTCGAGATATTCGACATAGCAGCCGGTCTCGAGCCGGACGTTGCTGTCCTTCAACGCTGCCGCGAGCGGTGCCGTCTGGGCGTCCATCTTGCCCTGACCGGTGTTTGGGAAAGCGTCCCAGCCGGTTCTGCCTCCTTTCAGCCAGGTGTCGATGTCGACGCCGAGCGGCAGCGAGGCCGGATGCAGGCCCAGCCCCTTGAGTTCGGCGCGGGCGCGGGCGATCGGCGCTTCGTCGGGCACCGGCTTGTAGGCGTAGGGGATCGAGTGGAACGGCTCGGTCGGGTCTTCCCCCAGCGTGCCGCGCACGCGAAAGAGCTGCTCTGCCTTCGAATACCAGGGCTCGAACTCGTCATAGGAAAACGGCCATGCCGGAGAGACTCCGCCGAAATGCTCCATGGCGGAGAAATCTTCCTTGCGGTAGCGGATCAGCACCGCCCCGTAGAATTTCGAATTGCCGCCGACATAATAGTAATTGCCAGGATTGAAGGCGGCTCCGCCGGCTTCGCGCCACATCTCCTTCGGCCGGTAGTGGCCGTCGACGAAGATGGAGCGCGTGTCGCGCGCATGCGGCGTTGCGGGCAGGGGCTCGCCGCGCTCCAGCATCAGGATCGAGGCGCCGCTGCCGGCCAGACCGGAGGCGATCGTGGCGCCGCCGATGCCGGAGCCGATGATGACGATGTCTGGATTTGTCATGGCCTAAATCGCGTCCCGACGCGCTTTAGGTTTTTGTTTTGATGCATGTCGTTGCCCCAAAACCGGATCCACTTTTGGGCGACATACATCAGCGTATGCGGTTCTCGGTCGCCGGATCGAAGAACACCGCCTTGGTCAGGTTGAAGGCAAGTGGCGTGTTGGTGCCCGGCTGGATGTTGGCGTCGGCGCGCAGCCGCGCCACCACGCCCTTGCCGCCGAGATTGGTGACGGCGAAGGTGTCGGAGCCGGCCGGTTCGACGACTTCGATGTGCAGGTCGGCGGTGGCGATGTTGGAGGCATTGCGCTCGGCGCCTTCCGGATCGGTCAGTGCTTCCGGCCGCACGCCGAAGATGATCGGCTTGCCCTGGAATGCCGAGAGACCGGCCGGCGCATTGGCCATCGGCAGCGTGATCGGCTCGCGCGCCTCGCGCTGCAGCACGACGGACAGCGCATTCCCCGAGGTGGCGATGGTCGCCGGGATCAGGTTCATGGCCGGCGAACCCATGAAGTCGGCAACGAACAGGTTGCTCGGGTTGTTGTAGATTTCGGCCGGCGTGCCGAATTGCTGCACCTCGCCGTCGCGCATCACGGCGATCTTGGTGGCCAGCGTCATCGCCTCGATCTGGTCGTGGGTGACGTAGACGATGGTTGTGCCTGTCGTGGCGTGGAGGCGCTTGATCTCGATGCGCATGTCGACGCGCAGCTTGGCGTCGAGGTTGGACAGCGGCTCGTCGAACAGGAACAGTTTGGGGTCGCGCACCAGCGCCCGGCCCATGGCGACGCGCTGGCGCTGGCCGCCCGAAAGCTGGCTTGGCTTGCGCTGCAGGAGATGGCCGATCTGCAGCACCTTGGCCACCTTGTCGATCGCCTTCTGGCGCTCGTCGGCGGGCACGCCGCGCATTTCCATGCCGAAGGAGATGTTCCCGGCCACCGTCATGTTCGGGTAGAGCGCATAGCTCTGGAACACCATGGCGATGTCGCGCTTGGAAGGGTGCAGATCGTTGATGGCGCGGCCGTCGACACGGATCTCGCCCTCCGTGATCTGCTCCAGGCCGGCGATGGTGTTGAGCAAAGTGGACTTGCCGCAGCCTGACGGGCCGACCAGCACCAGGAAGCCGCCCTTTTCGAGTTCGACATTGATGCCCTTCAGGATCTCAACATTCCCGAAGCGCTTCTTCAGCCCATCAATTTCCAGAAAAGCCATGATCGTTCCTTCTGAATGTGGTCAGCCTTTGACCGCGCCCGCCATCAGCCCGCGCACGAAATAGCGGCCGGCGACGACATAGACGATCAGGGTGGGCAGAGCCGCGATCATCGCGGCCGCCATGTTGACGTTGTATTCGACGACGCCGGTCGAGGTGTTGACGACGTTGTTGAGCGCCACCGTCATCGGCATCGCGTCGCCGGTGCCGGCGTAGGCGGAAGCGAACAGGAAGTCGTTCCAGATGTTGGTGAACTGGTAGATGACGGTGACGACGAAGATCGGCATCGAGTTCGGCAGCATGATGCGGCGGAAGATCTGGAAGAAGGAGGCGCCGTCGACCTGTGCGGCCTTGATCAATTCGGTCGGGAAGGCCTCGTAATAGTTGCGGAAGAACAAAGTGGTGAAGCCGATGCCGTAGACGACATGGACGAAGACCAGGTTGACCGTCGGATTGCCGAGGCCGAAGCTGGTGCCGACCGAGTTCTGCAGCGAGACGCCGAAGCGGCCGAGGCTGCCCAGGATCGTCGCCATCGGCAGCAGCACCGACTGGAACGGGATGAAGCAGGCGAACAGCATCAGCCCGAACACCAGTGTCGCGCCGCGAAAACGCCATTTGGTCAGCACGTAGCCATTGAGCGCCCCGAGCATGGTCGAGATCAGCACGGCCGGAACCACCATCTTGATGGAGTTCCAGAAATAACCCTTGATGCCGGCGCAGGTGAGGCCGACGCAGGTCTCGCCCCAGGCCTTCAGCCACGGATCGAAGGTCGGGGCCTTGGGCAGCGCCAGCATGTTGCCGTTCTGGATCTCGTCCATGGTCTTGAATGAGGTGACCAGCATGACGAACAGCGGCATCAGGTAGAACAGCGCAAACAGCGCCAGCAGCCCGTAGATGACGACACGGTTGAGGGTCTTGGTGCTCATGCCGCTGGAGGCCTGGCGGGCAGGGGTGGCGACAGCGCTCATCGCGGCTTCTCCCGCAGTTCCGAATAGAGATAGGGCACGATGATGGCGACGATGGTCATCAGCATGATCACGGCACTGGCCGAGCCGACAGCCATTTCGTTGCGCTTGAAAGTGTACTCGTACATGAAATTGGACGGCAGCCAGGCCGAGCCGCCGGGGCCGCCTGAGGTCAGCGCAACGACAAGGTCATAGGACTTGATGGCAAGGTGGGCGAGCACGATGAAGGCCGACAGGAAGATTGGCCTGAGCAGCGGAATGACGATGCGGCGGTAGAGCTGGAAGGTGGTGGCGCCGTCGATCTGCGCCGCCTTCATGATCTCGCCGTCAATGCCGCGCAGGCCGGCCAGGAACATCGCCATGATGAAGCCGGAGGCCTGCCAGACACCGGCGATGACCACCGTGTAGATGACGAAATCCTTGTTCTTGATCCAGTCGAAGTGGAAGCTCGTCCAGCCCCATTGATGCAAGGTCTGCTCGAGGCCGAGTCCTGGATCGAGGAACCATTTCCAGGCGACGCCGGTGACGATGAAGGACAGCGCCATGGGATAGAGGTAGATCGGCCGCAGCACGCCTTCGCCGCGAATCTTCTGGTCGAGCAGGATGGCCAGGAACAGGCCGAGCGCCAGGCAGATCAGGATGTAGAGAAAGCCGAAAATGCCCATGTTGGTGATCGACGTGTACCAGCTCGACGGCGGGTCGGTGTCGAAGGTCCAGCCCCACAGCCGCTGATAGGCGCGCGAGCCGGTGATGACATAGGACGGGAAGGTCTTGGAATTGGTGAAGGACAAATAGATCGTCCACAGGATGAAGCCGTAGACGAAGACGATCGTTATGGCGAAGCTTGGCGCCAGCACGATCTTCGGCAGGGCGTCCTGCAGGCGCGAGCGCACAGTGGCGCGGGGCCGTGCATGCTCCGGCGTCAGCTTGATCTGGCTTGTTGCTAGCGTGCTCATGAGCTCCTCCCGTTTTCGGATCGTCCCTGCGCTGCTGTCAGGCGGCAAGGCGGCCCGTGCGGACGGGTCCTTGGTCGGCATGGTGTCGAGCCGGCCAATCGTGGGATGAAACCTTCCCCGCCGAAGCGGGGAAGGTGTTTTCGCGGCCGGCGCTTACTTGGCGTCGTCGATCGCCTTGACCAGCTCGGTCACGGCTTCGTCCGAGGTCTTGATCTGGCCATGGACGAACTTCGAGACGACGTCCTTGTAGGCATTGGCGACCGCCGGAGGCGCGCCATAGCCCTGGGCCAGCGAGCCGAACAGCGTGCCGCCGTCATTGGCTGCCTTCAGGTCGGCGATGCCCTTCTTGCCGCAAGCGTCGAAGTCGGTGTCGGGAACGTCGGTACGGGCCGGAACCGAACCCTTGACGACGTTGAAGGCCGACTGGAAGCTCTTCGACAAGGTGGCGGTGGCCAGTGCGACCTGGGCGGCCTTGCGATCGTCCGGAACGTTGAACATGCCGAACATGTCGGAGTTGTAGATCACGGAGCCGTCAGTGCCCGGAAAGCGATAGCACAGGAAGTCCGTGCCCGGGGTCTTTTTGGCGGCGTGGAACTCGCCCTTGGCCCAGTCGCCCATGACCTGCACCAGCGCATCACCCTTGATCACCATGGCGGTGGCAAGGTTCCAGTCGCGGCCCGAGAAGTTCGGGTCGACGTAGGTGACGAGCTTGGCCAGGTTGTCGAACGACTTCTTCATCGTGTCGGACTTGAGCGAAGCGTCGTCGAGGTCGTTGAAGGCCTTCTTGTAGAACTCGGGTCCGCCGGTCGACAGCACGACCGAGTCGAACATGGTGGCTTCCTGCCAGTTCTGGCCGCCGAGAGCGAGCGGGATCACGCCCGCCGCCTTGGCCTTGTCGAGCAGGGCAACGAAGTCGTCGAAGGTCTTCGGCTCGGTGCCGCCGATCTTGTCCATGACAGCCTTGTTGATCCACAGCCAGTTGACCGAGTGGACGTTGACCGGGGCCGCGACCCACTTGCCTTCATAGACGGAGAACTTCTGCAGGGCGGCCGGAACCGACTTGTCCCAGCCTTCCTTCTTCGCCGTCTCGGTCAGGTCGCCCATGACGCCGGCCGCCGCATAGTCGAGCACGGTGTAGCCGAGCATCTGGGAGGCGGTCGGATAGTTGCCGGCAGCGACCATCGCCTTCAGCGCGGTCATGGCGGCGTCGCCGCCACCGCCGGCCACAGGCACGTCCTTCCAGGCATAGCCTTCCTTGGCGAGATCGCCCTTCAAGACGTTGAGGGCAGCCGCTTCGCCGCCCGACGTCCACCAATGCAGCATCTGCACTTCCTTGACGTCCGCGGCATGCGCCGAGAACGCAAAGCTCGTCGCGAGAGCCGTTCCGATAAGCAGTTTGCGCAACATGTACTTCCTCCCTTGTTGCATTGCACGACCGGTGGAAGCCCACCGGGTTCTTCCAAACTCAGCCGACCCACCATCCTGTGCGCTGGCCGCGATGAAACTGGATTGTCTTTTCCTCGGTATAGTCCTCGACGGCGCGTTTGCCGAGTTCGCGTCCGAGACCGGACTGCTTGTAGCCTCCGAAAGGCAGCTCGGGATAACCTTCCATGAATGTGTTCACCCAAACCGTCCCCGAACGCACCCCACGCGCCACCGACATGCACGTGTCGATGCTGGCGCTCCACACGCCTGCAGACAGACCATAGGGCGTGTTGTTGGCGATGTGCAACGCCTTTTCAATCGTTTCAAAAGTCAGCACGGAGAGCACCGGGCCGAACACTTCCTCGCGCGCGATGGCCATGTCCTCGGTGACGCCGCGGATGATGGTCGGGTCGAGATATTGGCCGGCATTGGAGACCAGCTGCCGGCCGCCGTTGTAAACATTGCCGCCGCCGCTTGCAGCCGCCGTAACGTAACCGGTCACCTTGGCCAGATGGTCGGACGAGATCATCGCGCCGACCTTGGTTCGATCGTCCAGTGGATCTCCCACCGTTACTCTCGACGTAAGTGCCTTTACGGCGGCAAGAAAGTCGTCGGCGATCGCCTCGTGCACGATCAGCCGGCTGCCGGCGTTGCAGCATTCGCCGGCATTGAAGAAGCCACCGAACACCGCCGCGTCGGCGGCAGCTTCGAGATCGGCATCGGGGAAGACGATCTGGCCGTTCTTGCCGCCGAGCTCCATCGAGACCTTCTTGAGCGACTGCGCGGCGGACGCCATCGTCATCTTGCCGACGCGGGTCGAGCCGGTGAACGACACCATCTCGACCAGCGGATGGCTGACCATCGGCGCGCCGACATCACCGCCCAGGCCGGCAAGGATGTTGACGACGCCGGCGGGCAAGCCGGCCTCAAGCAGGATATCGCCGAGCACGAAAGTCGAGGCCGAGGTCATCTCGCTCGGCTTGACCACGGCCGTGCAGCCGGCGGCAAGCGCGAAGGGCATTTTCTGGCTGACGATCAGGAACGGGAAATTCCACGGCGTGATGATCGAGACGACGCCGATCGGTTCGCGCACGACCACGCCCAGCATGGCGTCGCCGAGATTGGCGTAGCTCTCGCCGTGCAGCGTGCGGGCGAGCGAGGCGGCATAGCGCCAGATGTCGACGGCGCCGCCGATCTCGCCGCGCGCCTGGGCGATCGGCTTGCCCGATTCCAGCGCATCGAGCCGGGCGATGTCTTCCAGCCGCGTCTCGATCAGGTCGGCCGCCTTGAACAGGATTGCGGCGCGTTCGGAGGCCTTCATGCGCGGCCACGGGCCGGTCTCGAACGCCCTGTGCGCGGCCTGCATCGCCGCTTCCACCTCGGCCTCGCCGGCCTGCGCATAGCGCGAAACGGTGAAGCCATGGCCGGGGCTCTTGCGTTCCAGCGTGCGGCCATCCCCGGCGTCGACATGCTTGCCGTCGATCAGCAGCCGATAGGTTCTTGGCGCCGCTGACGCTTCGGCGGGCATGGCGATGTTGAGGGGGGCGTTCATCAGGATTTTTTCTCTAGCTTCTTGAAAATGCTGGTTTCTGCTTGGTCTTGAAAGCGCTTACACCAGCCTTGAGGTCGCCGGAGAGCGCGATGAAACCGCTGGCCAGCGCTTCCGTTGCCGCCGCACTTTCCTCGCCTTCGGCCACAGCGATCATCAGCTTGGCGGCTTCGGTCGCCAACGGCCCGCGCTCGGCGATCGTCTGCGCCCAGGCGCTGGCCTGGGCCAGCCCGTTGCCGGTTTCAACGACCCTGTCGACCACGCCAAGGGCCAGCGCTTCGGGGGCGAGAAGTATCTCGCCACCCAAGGCCAAGCGGCGCACGGTCTGGGCGCCGAAGCGGCGCACGGCGCGCTGCGTGCCGGACCAGCCGGGCACGACGCCGATCGAGGTTTCGGGGAAACCCAGTTTCACATGCGCCTCGGCGACGCGGAAATCGCAGGCGGCGGCAAGCTCCAGCCCCCCGCCCAGCGCATGGCCCGACAGCACGGCAATCGTCGGTTGCCGCAGCCTTGCCAGCCGGTCGAACACCCGGTGGCCGTAGCGCACCCATTGCACCTGGAAGTCGGCCGCGTTCATCTGCGCCCACGCCTCGACATCGCCGCCGGAGCAAAAGCCCTTGCCTTCGCCGCGCAACAGCACGACGCGCACGCCTTCAGCCGCCTCGGCCGTTTCGAGCGCCGTTTCCAGCGCCCGCAGCATCGGAATATCCAGCGCGTTGAACTTTTCCGGCCGCCGCAAGGTGACGATGCCGATGGCGCCGTCCCGCTCGAAGGTGACGAGAGGCTCAGCCATGCACGCCTCCGAGCGAAGCGCCGCCATCGAGCGACAGGCCGATAGGCCGATCCTGATAGAGCGCGGCCGGAGTCACCTTGAGGTCGTTGGCGACGCCAAGCGGTGTTTCGGACTGCGCCAGTACATCGCGCTCGAGATCGATGCCGGGCGCCAGTTCCGTCACCATCAGCCCGTCAGGCGTCAGCTTCATCACGCAGCGCTCCGTGACATAGGTGATGTCCTGGCCCTGGGCGACCGCGCGCCTGCCCGAAAACGAGATGTGCTCGACCTCGCTGACGATCTTCTTGACCTTGCCCTCCTGGTCTATGCGGATGCCGCCATCGGCCAATGAGAGTTTCGCGCCGGCATTGAAGAAGCCGGAGAAAACGATCTTCCTGGCCCGCGCGGTGATGTCGACAAAGCCGCCGGCGCCGGCGGTGACATGCGGCCGGGCCGACAGTTTCGAGACGTTGACCGAGCCGTGGCGGTCGATCTGCAGGAAGGAGAGCAGCGAGGCGTCGAAGCCACCGGCCTGGAAATAGATGAACTGGTGCGGCGAGGGCATGATCGCCTCGGCGTTGGAGGCACAGCCGAACTTGAAGTCGAGCAGCGGCACGCCGCCGACCGCGCCCTGTTCGATCACCCAGGTGACCTTGCCGTGCTGGCCTTCTTCCAGAAGGATGCGCGGCACATTGGCCGAGATACCGAAGCCGATGTTGACGGCCATGCCATCGCGCAATTCCATGGCGACGCGGCGGGCGATCACCTTCTGGACGTTCATCTCGGCGTTGCGGAAGGTCGACAGCGGCCGGAAGATCTCGCCCGAAATCGCCGGGTCGTAAGGCGTCAGCGTCGTCTGCAACTGGTCGGGCGCCACCACGATATGGTCGACCAGCACGCCGGGCACGCGCACGTCATGCGGCTTCAGCGTGCCGTTCTCCACCACGCGCTTGACCTGCGCGATGACGACGCCGCCATTGTTGCGGGCGGCGAGCGCCTGCTCCAGGCCGCCAAGATAGGCGCCTTCATGCTCATAGGTGAGGTTGCCGCGCTCATCGGCCGTGGTGGCGCGGATGATCGACACCTGCGGCACGATCGAGCGGAAATAGAGCCATTCCTCGCCGTCGAATTGCTGCACCGAAACGATCGGCTCGCTTGCCGCCGCGTTCATGGCGCAACCCTGATGGCGCGGATCGGCAAATGTGTCGAGACCGACCTTGGTCAGCACGCCCGGCCGCTTGGCGGCGGCTTCGCGGTGCATGTCGAACAGGATGCCGGAGGGCACATTGTAGGCGGCGACCGAATTGTCGCCGATCATCTTCCAGATCTGCGGCGGCTCGGCGGAGGAGGGGCCGGATGGATAGGAGCCGCACAGGGTGCGCTTAAGCAAGCCGGGCTTGGCAAGGTGATCGATGCCCTTGATGCCATACATGTCGCCGGCGGCGATCGGGTGCAGCGTGGTGATGTTCTTCGGGTGACCTTCCGCGTCGAAACGTTCCCCGATGGCGGCCAGCACCGCGTCCGGACAGCCAAGGCCGCTCGACGACGACACGGAAACAACCGTGCCGTCCTTGATCAGGCTGGCTGCGTGCGTTGCGGAAACGACCTTGCTCACTTCATGCTCCCGAGTTTCGGGTCGATCTTGACGGCCTTGCCGGAGCTAGCCGATTGCAGTGCCGCCTCGGCCGAGGCCAGCGACCAGATACCGTCCTCGCCGGTGGCGGAGGGCTGGCCGTCGCCGCGGATCGCGGCATGGAACCGACGCACGGACCTGACGTAGAGATCCTCGCGGTCGAAGCTCAATTGCTCCTCACCCTTGGCCGTGCGCAACAGCACCGAGCCGTCCGGCTTCTGGGTCATGACATTGCCGGCGATCAGCGAGCCTTCCGAACCATGCACCTCAAAGCCGGTGCCTGCGAAGCGGGTGGTGAAGCCTTCATGCGACTGGGCGATGAGGCCCGATTTGAAGCGCCAGATGCACATGGCGCCGTCCTCCAGCCCGCTGCCGGCCATGCCGGCAGCTTGCGTGAAGGCCGAGACCTCGACCGGATCGTCGCCGAGCACGAAGCGCAGCGTGTCGGCATCGTGCACGGTGATGTCGAGCACCACGCCGCCGCCCGCTTGGGGCTTGGTGATGCGCCAGCCTTGCAGGTTTTCCGGCAGATAGACGGAATGGAAAACGCGTGCGGCGATCGGTTTGCCGATGCGGCCGGCGGCGATCGCTTCACGCATGGCGCGATGCGCACCGGCGTTGCGCAAATGATGGTTGGTGCCGAGCACGATGCCGGCAGCGCTGGCGGCCGCGACCATCTTGCGTGCGTCGGCGCTGGTCAGCGCCAGCGGCTTCTCGCACAACACATGCTTTCCAGCCTTGATGGCGGCAAGCGCCTGCTCGAGATGCAACTCGTTGGTGGTCGAGATGTAGACGGCGTCGATGCCGGATCCAAGCAAGGCATCGAGGCTCGACACGGCGGCCGGAATGCCATTTTCCCGCGCGTAGCCCGTGGCGCGTTCCGGGCTGGAACTCATCACCGTCGCGATCTCGCCACCCTCTTGCGCACGAATGGCATCGATCATGAATTGCCTGGCGATCGTGCTGGCGCCGATCAGTCCCCACCTGACGCTCATGCCGCGCCCCCCGTTCCTGCAGGCCTGTTTCGTGTGCGGCGATCCGGGCCGCAACTTTCCCTGACCACGAGATTGACCGCGCCGATATGGTCTTCGGCACGCGTGGTGCGCGACTGGATCATCTTGAGCATGACGTGTGCGGCGCGTTCGCCGAGACCGGCTGTGTCAACCGCGACGCTGGTGAGCGCCGGCATGTAGTGTTCGGCCTCGACCACGTCGTCAAAGCCGACGACAGCGAAATCCGGTCCCGGCTCAAGCCGGCGCTTGCGCAATGCCAGCATCACGCCGAAGGCGACGGCATCGTTGAAGCAAAGCGCCGATGTCGGCGGCTCGGCCATTGCGAGTGCGGTTTCCAGGCAGGCAATGCCACCCTTGCGGCTGGTCTCGCCCTCGATGACGAGCACGTCGCGAGCGGCGATGCCCAGCGTCTCGCAGGCTTCGCGAAAGCCGCCCAGCCGTTCCTGATAGACCACAAGGTCCGATGTGCCGCCGAAGAAGGCCAGCCGGCGATGGCCTTTGCCGATAAGATGAGCAGCGGCAAGATAGGCGCCGCGATGATTGTCGGGCGCGATCACCGGGATGCGGCTTTCAGGCAGGCGGCGCATGGCGAAGACAACCGGCACGCCAGCCATTTCCAGCCGCCGGAAAGCGCCTGGCGTGGTGCCGCGCGCCGGAGACACGATGAGGCCGGCGACGCCTTGCTCCATCAGCGACTTCAGTACCTCTTCCTGGCGCACCGGATTCTCCGCCGTGTTGGCGATGAAGGGCACGATGCCGGCGGACTGGAAGACGCGCTCCATGCCAACCGCCAGTTCGGCGAAGAACGGATTGGTGAGATCGTTGATGACCATGCCGATGACGTTGGAATGGGCCTTGCGCAGATTGGCGGCGCCGCGATTGTAGACATAGCCGACATCCTCGATCGCCTTGCGCACCTTGACCGCCGTCTCGGGCCGGATGAGCCCGCTGCCCTGGAGCACGAGCGACACCGTCGATTTGGACACGCCTGCCTCGCGGGCAATGTCGAAGATCGTCGCCTTGGCCCGGCTGGCCATCCCGATAGCTCCTCCCGGTTTCGGTCCCAAATTATTGGAACGTTCTAATCACTGCTCCAATCGAGAGTCAATCGAGATTTTTCTCTCACCTGGAGAATCGATAATCTGGTGTCACAGGCCATGTCTTGTAACGAGTACCGTGCTGCGATGCAGCATTTCCAAGAAGGCCGCTCCCGAATCTTAAAGGTTCTTGATTTATTGGAACGTTCCATTTATAGGCGCGGTAAAGGGAGAGCTCGATGGATATTTCCTTGCCTGGTGAGGGTGGCCATAGCAGCCGCTACGCGCTTGTCGGACAGCCGGTGCGGCCGGTAATCGGCGCGCGGTTTTCGCGCGTCGCCTATGCCGCCGCGCATGTCGTTGCCGATCCCCTCAAAATGACCGATCCATGGTCGCGGCCCGTGGTCGACTGGGACAGGACGATGGCGTTCCGCCACCATCTGTGGCGGCTCGGCTTCCGCATCGCCGAGGCGATGGATACTTCTCAGCGCGGCATGGGTTTCGACTGGCCAAGCGCACGGGACTTGATCCGCAGGTCGATCGCCGAATCCCGCACCGTCGATGGCGCGGATCTTGCCTCGGGCGCGGGGACCGACCATCTGGCGCCGGCGTCGGCCAGGACACTTGACGATGTGATCGCCGCCTATGAGGAGCAGTTCGCTTTCATCGAAGGAGAAGGCGGCAAGGCGATCATGATGGCCAGCCGCGCATTGGCGGCGGTGGCGAAGGGAGCGGACGACTACGCCGCCGTCTACGACCGGATTCTCAGCCAAGCTTCCGGCAAGGTCATCCTGCACTGGCTTGGTGACATGTTCGACCCGGCCTTGAAGGGCTATTGGGGCAGCGACGATTTCGAGACCGCGCTCGATACGGTGGTCGCCATCATCGAACGTCACGCAAACAAGGTCGAAGGCATAAAGATATCGCTGCTCGATGCCGGCAAGGAGGTTGCGCTGCGCGATCGGCTGCCGCACGGCGTCGTGATGTTCACCGGCGACGATTTCAACTATCCCGAATTGATCGCCGGAGACAGCCGTGGGCATTCGCATGCCTTGCTCGGCATTTTCGACGCCATCGCGCCGGTCGCCAATGCCGCCCTGGCAAGGCTCGCCGAGGGCGACCGGGCCGGCTATGACGCGCTTATGACGCCGACGGTGCCGCTGTCACGAAAGATCTTTGAGGCGCCGACCGAATATTACAAGGCCGGCATCGTCTTCATGGCCTGGCTGAACGGCCACCAGGATCATTTCACGATGGTCGGCGGCATGCAGTCGGCACGCGGCATCCGCCACTATGCGGAGGTCTTCCGCCTTGCCGACCAGGCAGGCCTGCTGGCCGATCCCGACCTTGCCATAGCGCGGATGAAGAGCCTGTGCGCCGTCGCGGGCGTCTGAGCCGAATGAAATTCGGCTAGAAGTATCCCCCGCTCGGGAGATTTGCGATATTGATCTCAGCCCGTATTGAGGGGAGCGCGGATCAGTGGACCAGTAGCCGATGGCGGACAAAGTGGCCCTCATAACCGGGGTAACCGGCCAGGACGGGGCCTATCTCGCGCGGTTGCTGCTGGCGAAGGGCTATATCGTCCATGGCGTCAAGCGCCGTTCGTCCTCGTTCAACACCGAGCGTATCGACGATATCTATGTCGACCCGCATGAACGCGATATCAGCTTCTTCCTGCACCATGGCGATCTTACCGACGCCACGAACCTGATCCGGCTGGTGCAAGAGACGCGGCCCAGCGAAATCTACAATCTGGGCGCCCAGAGCCATGTCCAGGTCAGTTTCGAGACACCTGAATACACGGCCAATGCCGATGCCCTGGGAACGCTCAGGCTGCTTGAGGCAATCCGCATCCTGCGCCTGGAAAAGACCGTGCGCTTCTACCAGGCCTCGACTTCGGAACTTTACGGCAAGACCCTCGAGGTGCCGCAGCGCGAGACGACGCCCTTCCGTCCCTGCTCACCCTATGCGGCCGCCAAGCTCTATGCCTACTGGGCGACGGTAAACTATCGCGAGGCCTACGGCATGTTCGCGGCCAACGGCATCCTGTTCAACCATGAGAGCCCGGTTCGCGGCGAAACCTTCGTGACCCGCAAGATCACGCGAGCAGTTGCCTCGATCCACCATGGCCGCCAGGAAACGCTCTATCTCGGCAACATCGATGTCAGGCGCGACTGGGGTCATGCACGCGACTATGTCGAGGGCATTTGGCGTATCCTGCAGCACGACGAGGCCGACGATTTCGTGCTGGCGACCGGCGAGGCGCACTCAGTGCGCGAATTCGCCGAACTGGCCTTTGCCGAGACCGGAAGGACCATTCTCTGGCAGGGGCACGGTGTGGACGAGATTGGCATCGACGCAGGCTCAGGCGCCGTTCTGGTGCGTATCGATCCGCGCTATTTCAGGCCGGCGGAAGTCGACCTGCTTGTCGGCGACCCGTCCAAGGCCAGGACCAGGCTCGGCTGGTCGCATGTGACCGGGTTCAAGGACCTGGTGGCGGAGATGGTGCGGTCGGATCTGGCACGCGCCGACAACAGGCCCAGTGGCCGTTCCTGACGGAGGCAATGCGATGAACGAGACCTTCGATCTCAAAGGCAAGCGGGTTTTCGTGGCCGGACATCGTGGCATGGTCGGGTCCGCCGTCCTGCGCAGGCTGGCGGTCGAAGACTGCGAGATCCTGACCGCGACGCGCGCCGAACTCGATCTCCTGGATCAGGCCGGTGTGCGACGCTGGATGGCCGACCGTCGGCCGGATGCCGTGGTGATGGCCGCGGCCAAGGTCGGCGGCATCCTTGCGAATGACCGGTTTCCGGCCGATTTCCTCTATGACAATGTCGCGGTGCAGACCAATCTCATCGAGGGCGCCTTCCGCAGCGAAGTGGGCAAATTGCTGTTCCTCGGTTCATCCTGCATCTACCCAAAACTGGCGCCGCAGCCGATCCCCGAGGACGCCTTGCTGACCGGCCCGCTCGAACCAACCAATGAATGGTATGCGATCGCCAAGATCGCCGGGTTGAAACTCTGCCAAGCCTACCGGCGTCAATACGGTGTCAACTACATCTCGGCCATGCCAACCAATCTCTATGGTCCAGGGGACAATTTCCACCTTGAATCCAGTCACGTCATACCTGCGTTGATGCGCAAGGCACATGAAGCGAAGCAGGCCGGTCACAAGACCCTGCAGGTATGGGGATCGGGCACGCCGATGCGTGAGTTCCTGCATGTCGACGATGCCGCCGATGCCCTGGTCTCCCTCCTGAAAACCTACAGCGGGGAAAGCCATGTCAATGTCGGCTCGGGTCAGGACATCACCATCGCCGAATTGGCCAGGACGGTCGCCTCGATCGTCGGCGGCGACGTGGAGATTACGTTCGATGCGACCAAGCCGGATGGTACACCGCGCAAGTTGCTGGACGTTTCGCGGCTGTTTGCCATGGGATGGCGCCCCCGGTACTCGCTGCACAGCGGGCTGGAGCAGACATATGCATGGTTCCTCCGGCATATCGAAGCCGGCCAGGTCCGGCTGACAGCACCCGAAAGTTGATGCCGCTTGAGCGATTTCTCGATGAAGACATTGGCGGCGACGAGGACGGATGGCCTTGGAGGGCGCCTGCTTGCCATGGTCAATGCAAAATGTCTCGCCGACAAAATGGGGTGCCGTTTCGGCTTCACCTGGAACCGCCGGTCCATCGACGACATGCAATTCCATATTGTCGATTCCGTCGACAAGGTTTTTGCCGCCGATTTCATCGAAAGACACTGGCTTGGCGAGAAGATCGACACGGCCCGGTTCGGCGTCCTCGATGGAACCCGGTTCACCCGGTCCAGCCTGGCGGCCGACGCCCGTCAAAACGGCCTCCAGGGGTGGATCTGCGATGATTTCCGCATCCTGAGATCGTTCCGGCAGGACTGGTTCAGGGCTATGCTGCCCGCCAACAGGTCGGCCCGCTCGAGGCATCGGACGTTTGGCACGTTTGGCTTTTCCGAATCCGTGAGAGCAACGATCGCCGCCGCCGGCAAGCCTCGGTTTTCCCGGCCGATGGCCGCGCTGCATCTGCGCAGCGGCGACATCATCCACGGGAATTATCGCTCGGAGCTGGAGTTTTGCGACAAGGTCATTCCCGCGCCGCTAGCCAAGGCGATCGTATCGAACCTGGCGTCAAAAGGCCTGGCGACGCTGGTAATCGGCCAGGACCGGACAACGCTCGACTATCTGAAATCGGCGACCGGGGCCTTTCTCGCCGACGATTTCGGCGCGAGCCAGTTTGAAGACGAGACACTCAAGGCGTTTTTCGAAATGGCATTGATGGCTAGGTGTCGACAGATCCATGCGGGAAGCAGCGTGTTCGCGACAATCTCGTCGGTGATGGGCGGCATCCGGGTCATCAGGCCAAAAGCCTTGTTCGGCAATCGCGGGACAGCCGAGGTCATCCTGGACGAATTGAAGGCTCGGCAATCCGATTACCATCCGCTGGAGGCCGCCTTTGGTTATCAGTCGGCCTTCGTGCTGACGGAACACAGGACCAGCCCGGCGCAGGCGAGGGAGATTCTCGAAAAGGCGGCCGCGCTCGATCCACAAAACCCCGCCTATGCGTTGAAGATGGCGGCCGGCTATTTTCGAGAACGGAATTATCAAGGCGGCGAGGCGGTTCTGAAAGCGTTCATGCTCAAGGAAGTCGACGCCCGCGCCGAAAATCCGATGCGGATTCTGCGGGTTCTGACCCGCCCCTCGGCGCGTGGCCACATCATGGCAGGAGACTTTGAACTCTACTTTGCCGCCGCCAAGGCAGGATACCCCTACGCCGCGGCATGCTCGGCCCAGATCCTTCACACGGCCCTGGGCAGAACCGAGGCCGCCTTGACGATGGCCACGCTGTCCCTCAAGGCGGAACCCGCCAATCGGCTTTTTCGGGAAATCGAATTGGCGATCCGGGCAAGCGCGACGGCAAGTGACAGCTCGTCCTCGCGGCAGCTGGCCGGCGGTTGACGCGGTCGAACCTCGCGGTGGATTGGAACAGACATATGCATGGTTTCTCCTCCACATTGAAAAGGGCGATGTCCGACTCGGTGCCGCGTGACGGAGGATCGATGCTGATTGTCGTCAACAGGGAAGATGGGCTGGGCGGCCGACTGCTGGCGATGGCCAATGCGAAGGCCCTCGCCGACAGGCTCGGCTACCGTTTCGGCTTCACCTGGAGCAGCCGGGATATCATCGACCAGCAATCGCATACCGTCGACGTGGTCGGGAAGATCTTCTCCGCGGACTTCATCGACAAGCACTGGCTGGGCGAGACGATCAAGGTTGCCGACTTCGGTGTCCTTGGCGGCGCGGCCTTCGCACCGTCGGACCTTGAAGCAGCTGCAAGAGAGGGGAGGCAGCGCGGCTGGATCTGCGACGACTTCGATGTTCTGGATTTCTTCCGTGGCCAGGGTGTTCAACCGGATCGGTCCGAAGCGCTGCGGGCCTTCGGGTTCGCGCCGGGCGTGCGGCGGGCCCTGGATGCCGCCGGCAAATGCCGCTTTCCCGGCCCGATGGCCGCCTTGCATCTTCGCAGTGGCGACATCGTCCATGGCCACCATCGCAGAAGGCTGGTTTTCGCCGACAAGGTCATCCCTTCGACCCTGGCCAAGGCTGTTGTGTCGGAGCTCTCGTCGAAGGGCCTGACGACGCTCCTTGTCGGCCAGGATCGCGCGACGCTCGACTATGTCAGCGCGCAAACCGGGGCACTGCGGACCGACGATTTCGGCGCCGCCGACTTCAAGGGAGAGGAGGCGCTCAGCGCATTCTTCGAGATGGCGCTGATGGCAAGGTGCCAGCGGATCCATGCCGGCAACAGCATCTACGCGGTGGTTGCGTCCGTCATGGGCGAGGTCCCGTGCCTGGACATAAGCACGCTGTTCAGCAAACCGCGCGCGGCGGAAATCATCATGCAGGAATTGCAGGCGCATCAAGCCGACTATCATCCCCTTGAAGCCGCCTTTGGCTACCAATGGTCGTTCCTGTCGCTGGAAGACAAGATCGACCCGGCGCGGGCGAGGGAGTTGCTGGAAAAAGCCCAGGTGCTGGATCCGGAAAACGACGCCTATGACCTGAAGCTGGCGGCGGCGCATTTTCGCGAAGGCAACTATCCGGCCGGCGAGGCCATGCTGAAATCGCTGATGATCAGCCAATCCCGGCGGCGCTCCAAAATTCCGTTGCCGATGATGGACATCCTGACCGACCGGATTGGCGGCTTCCTGACGATGGCCAGGGATTTCGAGGTGTTTTTCGCGGCGGCAAGGGCCGGCTATCCCTACGCCATGGCGTGCTCGGCCTATGTCCTGCTCGAAGTGCTGGAGGACAGAAAGTCGGCGGTGGAGATGGCGGCAAGGTTGGTGAAGATCGAGCCTGGGAATGCGATCTTCAGAAGAATCAGGCGGCGGGTCGAGCTTGGCAAGAAGCCGAAATCCGGTCGGCTGGCGAAGGCACGGTGGCGGCTCGGCCGCCTGAAGACGTTCTGGATCTGACGCCTCACGGTGTGACTGCCGCGCGCCGCATCGGAGACCCGATCTGCGACAGGCGATGGAGTGCACCACCCGCTGGCCCACTGGCGTGATCTGGTGTCCGCGATCAAGCCCGCCAAGCTCATTGCGATGTACCCGCCATCAGGGGCCCTCAGCCCTCGCTGACGCCACATCCGGCAGCAATCTTTTCGCGTCAGGCTCGAGGTAGTCCAGTGACAGATCTATCGAATTCCAGTGCATGGAGTCGGAGAACAACCCAAAGATGTCACCGCTGGTGAATTGCGGAGGGCGGGACGTCGCCGCGAAGAGCGACTCGTCGTATTCGGACGCGATGTCGGCGGGACTATAGCCCATCAGCTCCAGCACGGTGGGAACGATCTGGAAATGGCTCGCCTTGTCGCGATTGGCCGCGGCGCCGGCCGCGAAACGCGCCTTCAGCGCCGGATCGGCGGTATAGGCCATCAGTGGAACAAGACCCACACGCGGATCAGGATCATAGATGGTGCAGTGGGTTGCTTGGCCGATTTTTATCGCCTGTCCGTGGTCGGACGTATAGATCATCGCGGTCTTCGAAAGATCGGCGCTCTCGAACAGCTTTTTCATGAACTGGTCGACCGACCAGCGGACCGCATTGCGATACGACGCCAAGCGTGTCACGACCGTGTCCTTGCCGGCCGACGTGACTGTCGGTCCGTAGACGGCCTCCGATGCGGGATAGGACCAGTCATAGGGAAAATGCGCGCCGTTCTTATTGGCGTAAATGAAGACTGGCTGGCTGCCGGCCAACTCGCCGCGTAGGATGTCGATCAACCGGAAATCGGCGCGGTCCATCTGCACGTCGTCCATGAAATAGGTCTTGTCGATGTCGCGCTTTTCCCGCGCCGTCATGAAATTCGTGCTCCCCAGGAGGACGACTGCCTTGGCGGTCGACTGCGCATCGATATATACCGTCCGGTATCCGGCCTTCTTCGCGTACTGCCAGATCGTCGGGTTGGTATTGACGGAATTGGCGAGATCGCGGCGCGACGCCGTGAGGCGCAGTATGGCGTTCGAATAAATACTGCAGTCGCCGCCAGACACGGCGGGACCGAAATCGACGAATCTGTCGGCGAGGGCGGCGATGTTTGGTGTGTACGAATTGCGAGGCGAGAGGTCGACGAAATCGGCGCGAACGCTTTCGTCGATCATCATGATGATGTTGCGAGGCCTGACCTGTGCCGTGGCGTTCCATGTGACAGCGCGGCGCTCCGGGGCGCCTTGGGTCAGGATCCGCTCTGCGGCCATTGCGGACAGAGCCAGCGGAGCAAACTGCTTCGGCAGGCCGGAGGAACCGCCTCCGTCCTTGGCATAAACCACGGCCGCAATAATCAGGATCGGCAGCAATGGAAGCCACACCATGCGCCCTATCCATCTCGAGAGCCAGGCGCCTGTCACTCCCGGCGGAATTGAAAGCGACGTCACGCCAAGGGCCATGATCGCGAGGGCAGGCCAGATCAGCCGATCATAGAAACCGGCGGCCTCGCCGACGGAATTACGGCTGGCCCAAAGGGAAAGGATATCGAAGACCGACAGATCGGCGTGACTTGCCTGGAAATAGACCCAGGCTGCCCCGCTCGACAGTGCAAGCGGCACGGCCCATAACAGGCGTGTCACGAGCCGGGGCTGGAACGACGCAGACAACAACGCCACCATGGCCAGTCCCCAGATTGCGAGGAATGGAGCCAGGGTGGTGAAGCGCCCGTTGGCGAACAGATTTCCGACGCGATCCCAGAAGTCGAAATTGGTGATTGCCACGAAAATGGCGATCATGGTCAATTTGACACATATGGCTATAACGCCCCAGCGATTGCGATGATGGGCCGGAGCCTGATCAATGCGTTCACCCTCGCCAGGCATGACGACCCCCCGTATTTTGTAGAGTTTTGGCGACAAGGCCGCGGTGATCGTTGCGTTGAACGTGCACCGGTCTCGGAGACGATTCCGAACTGCGGAGAACCCACTCGACCGCCCCTGGACGACCGCCGTTCAGACAGCGTTCCGAGAAGCTGCCGCCGCGCATCGGGCCTTTGTTCGGTGACCGGCGGTCAGCGAAGCGTTTGCTGGTACAGCTTGGTTCGTGCGTCGACCGGCGACGGAGCCATTGGCCAAACGCTCGCATGCGCCGCGGTTCTTCGAACCCCAGCCGCGATATTCCTCGCCACGTTGAACCGATCTCCTGACGTAGCATCTGCGTTTCAAGAGCGCTGCCATTGCGCTTGATCAGTTGGCGAGGTTGGTCTCCCGTTGTGCTCCGTGCTCCACCAGTCAATCATCGTCTGCAGCCACCTGCCATGCGTATGCGGTTGTCCGGCGGCCACGCTATGGCGGGTGGGCCTTGAGCAGCCTAACCAACCTGATGCCTCATGGGCCTTCAGTTCCATCAATATGTGCTGATCTGAAAACCGTAGCTTCATTCATATGAAGGAGGCCGGTGTGCGATTCCCCGACTGCTACAAGCGTCGACCGCCGGTACGTCCGGGAAGGCGAATCAGCGCACATTCGCGCCGATGGAAGAGGTTCGACAACTCGCGCGTGACGAAGCCGCCGGCCAGGCCGTTGAACCCGTATCGATCTATCTGAATGTCGTGAGCCACATGGCGCGCGGCATGGCGATAAGGTCCACGGTCACCACCACGTTGATTTTCAGAAAAACGCGGCCGAGTTTGGCCCGGGGTTCCGTGCCAAGCGGCACAAAGCCTTCTAAGTATCTGAAAGGATGGTGGGCGTGACAGGGATTGAACCTGTGACCCCTGCAATGTCAATGCAGTGCTCTCCCGCTGAGCTACACGCCCATCCGAAGCCGCGCATACACCACTTTTGGTCCGGCGCGTCAATAGCAGGAAAAAGGAAAGAAGGCGTCGTCTCGCCGCAGCGGCGATGCCCTTGTGGAAAGCGGCTCAGGCCGCCTGCAGCATCTTCTCGACCTCATTGACGAGATCGCGCAGGTGGAAGGGCTTCGACAGCACCTTGGCGTCTTTCGGCGCCTTGGAATCCGGGTTCAGCGCAACGGCGGCGAAACCGGTGATGAACATGACCTTGAGGTCGGGATCGATCTCGGTGGCGCGTCGTGCCAACTCGATGCCGTCCATCTCCGGCATGACGATGTCGGTCAACAGCAGCGAGAACGGTTCTTCGCGCAGCCGCTCATAGGCGCTGGCGCCGTTGTCGAAATCGCTGACCTGGTAGCCGGCGCGTTCCAGCGCCTTGACGAGGAACCGACGCATATCGTCGTCGTCTTCCGCCAGAAGAATGCGTGCCATGATATCCCGTCCGAATCACCCGCCCGAGACTGCCGCCCGGGCAGCCCGTTAACCATCCTGTATATGAGGAGGTGACGGTAAACATCAAGTGAACGTGGCGAAGCATTATCAGCATTCGGCAAGGCGATGCGGATGGCGAAAAGCTGGACATGCGGCCAGCAAGGTGGCACTTTCATGCGATGATGCATTGGTGTTTTCGGGTTCGTGCAAATTGAAGACGGCAGCCGAGGATTTTTCGGTCGTTCAACCCTTCGAAATCCGATCGGGCGCAGAGCAGCGCGTTCCCTTCCTGTTCAACTCACCGCATAGCGGCCGCTACTATCCCGAGCGTTTCCTTGCCATGGCGAGGCTCGACCGCAACGCCATCCGGCGCTCGGAGGATTGCTACGTCGATGAGCTGTTCGGCGGCGCCGTGGCGCTGGGCGCACCGATGCTGGCGGCGAATTTCCCGCGCGCCTATCTCGACGTCAATCGCGAGCCATGGGAACTCGACCCGCGCATGTTCGCCGAACCGGTGCCATCCTTCTGCAACATCCGCTCGGCGCGGGTAGCGGGCGGGCTTGGCACGGTGCCGAAGCTGGTCGGCGAGGGGCTCGACATCTATTCCGGCCGCTTGCCGCTGGCAGAAGCCGTTGCCCGCATCGAGGCCGTCTACAAACCCTATCACGAAACGCTGAAGCGGCTTTTGACCAGGACCCATGCCCGCTTCGGCTTTGCCGTGCTGATCGACTGCCACTCGATGCCGGCGAGCATCCGCGTCGGCGACAGCGGACTGCGGCCCGATTTCATCATCGGCGACCGTTTCGGCATTTCGGCCACCGCTGCCCTGACCGAGACCGCGATCGGCCTGCTGACCGCGATGGGCTATACCGTCGCCCACAACAAGCCTTATGCGGGCGGCTTCATCACCGAGCACTATGGTCGCCCGGCGCGCCATCTGCATGCGCTGCAGATCGAGGTCAATCGCGGGCTCTACATGAATGAGCGGACGTTTGAGAAGGCCGCCGGTTTCGACGCGCTGGCCGATGACCTGACGCGATTTTCAGCGGATCTGATGGCAATGCCGGACCATCATTTCATCGACCTGCCGCTGGCCGCTGAGTGAAATCGGGTCATGCGTTTCGTTGTCCCGAAGCAGACACTCACCGCCAGGCACCCTTGAGCGACGTGCCATTGAAACCGCAGCGTAAAAAAAGACCGCATCGTTTGCACGATACGGTCGAAGTCTAGGGAGGAAACGCCCAAGGAGGGCATGGACAGGAAAACCTGTCCGAGGCCGAGGGTATTGTGCGGTGCACAAATGTCAAGCGACCTTCAGGCTTTTTTAATTCAGAGTGATGTGGAAACTGGGTTTCGATGGCGCTGATGTGACATTCTGGCAACGTCTGTCGCGGCGAATAAATCGATAAACAGGCTTGTTTTGGCGAGAAAGTGTCGGCAGAGCCCGGTTGGGCACTCTGCAATGCGGGAGAATCAGTTGGACGTCAGCATCGATTTCATGCGCCGCATCGCGCAGGCGGCAGCGGCGGAAACCCTGCCGCGCTTTCGCGCCCAGGGTGCCGTGGCCAACAAGGAAAAAGGCAGTTTCGACCCGGTCACGGAAGCCGATCGCGAGACCGAACGCGCCATCAGGGCGCTGATATCGGCGCAGTATCCCGACCATGGCATTCTCGGCGAGGAGCACGGGAGCGAGAACATCTCCAGCCGGCATGTCTGGGTGATCGACCCGATCGACGGCACGCGGGCCTTCATCTCCGGCCTGCCGGTGTGGGGGACGCTGGTCGGGCTGACGGTCGACGGCGACGCGGTTGCCGGCATGATGGCGCAGCCCTTCACCGGCGAACTGTTCTACGCCAACGCCTCCGGCTCGCACTATGAAGGGCCGGGCGGACCGCGCCACCTTTCCACCCGCAAGACGACAAAACTCGACGAGGCAACGCTGTTCACCACCACGCCGGCGCTGTTCAAGGGCGAGGCGCGCACGCGCTACGACGCGTTCGAGAAGCAGGTCCAGCTCGCCCGCTACGGCGCCGATTGCTATGCCTTCGCCATGATCGCCTCGGGAAGCGTCGACATCGTCGCCGACCCCGGCCTGAAGCCCTACGACATCGTGGCGCTGATCCCGATCATCGAGAAGGCGGGTGGTGTCGTCACCACTTTCGACGGCGGACCGGCGGAAAAGGGTGGCGATGTGCTGGCTGCGGCGACACCGGAGCTTCACGCGGCCGCCATGGCTGCCCTGCGCGGCTGATCGGCTTCAGCGCGATCTGATCGAGCGCTGGAATTCCGCCGGCGTACGGCCATAAACCTGCTTGAACGATGCGCTGAAATGGCTGTGGCTGGAAAAGCCGAGGTCCATGCCCAGCGTGGTCAGATTGTCGTAGCGGCCGAGCAGGTCGAGCCCGCGCGCCAGGCGCAGGCGCAGATGATAGCGATAGAGCGGCATGGCCTCGACCTGCTGGAACACCTGGGTCAGATAGACCGGCGACACGCCAACCTCGGCGGCAATCCCGGCCAGCGTCCAGCGGCGTGACAGGTCCGACGACAGCACAAGCTTGGCCCGGTCGACCAGCTTCTGCCGACCGGGGCTGGCACCCGCCACATGCGAGGTGCGCTCGCCGAGCGAGCGCCGCACCAGGGTCAGGGCAAGCGTCTCGGCTTCCAGCGTTTCGGCGATATTGCGGCTCAGGCTGTGGCGCAGCATTGCCATCAGCGCCTGAGCGCGCGGGTCGATGCGCCGGCGCTGGCGCCGAAACGCCAGGCGGTCGCCAGCGCGCAACTGCTCCTTCCGCGCCAGTTCGCGCAACTGGCCTTCCTCCATGACGAGGTCGAGGCAGGCATCGCCGCCCTCGACGGGGTGGCTGACCTGATAGGGCTCGGCCTCATTGAAGAACAGCAACTGGTTGGCTTCCGCGACAGCGTCGTTGCGGCCGACATGGCGCACGAAGACGCCGCGATAGGGAAACACCAAATGCGTGGCCGCCGTGCATTCCTCATCGCTCCTGTGACGGCATTGGCCGCCGCAGACGACGTCCCGCACCTTGACTATGCCGGTATCTAGAAGCGGCTGAACCGCGAATTGCGACATGGCCGTGGCGCTTTCCTCTCGCCGAAAAATCACTCCGGCATCGCGGTGGCATTTTACGCGAACGGCCTGTCTATTCCTGTCAGGAGACTTCTGGAAAACGCGCCTCAGTCCCGCAATCGGCGCTTGAATTCCGAATAGACCTGGCCGCGTGACAGGCCGATGTCCTTGAGTTGTTCGTCGCTCATTTCGAGCAAGGCAAGGCGGCTTCGGCGTTTCTCCATCTGACGGCCAAGCCATCTGGCCCCCCGCGACGCATTGGGCGAGCACGGTCGGCCGGAGGGTTTCGGTGCGGATTGCCGGCGCCGGGCCTCGGCCAGCCAGGCGTTGCGCCGCTGCATGATCGGGGCGCATGGCTCAATCCTCGCTCACGCCAGACGCCGAGGCGCCGGCTTCGTTCAGCGCCTTCGCGCATTCCTCGCAGCAGACCTCGACGGTCTTGCCGCCGACCTTGACGCGGATCGGGTTGGCGTCCAGCTGGCAATCGCAGGCGGCGCAGGTTTTCTCGGTCATGATCTCATCTCCATGGCGTTCAATTCAACGCATGCAAATGAGCATTCCCAGGTGGGCCGGGCTGTCAGAATCTTTAGCACTTTGCGTGCTGCTCGGCTGGCCGAAGCCCCGTTCCTGACAACGGTGTGTCAGCTATGCCCGCCCGTGGAGCACAGCGCCATGGGTCAGGCCGTCGGGTCGTCGGAGCCGGGAATGAAGGCGTCGAAGGCGGCCAGGAATTGCTCGCGGTAGAGGTCGACTTCCTGCAGGATTTCATGCTTGGAACCGTCGATCATCAGCAAGGAACCGAGCCGCAGACTTCTGGCATAGGTTTCGACCGCCTTGGTCGAGACGACCTGGTCGGCACCGGCGGCGATGATCAGCAACGGCACCTGGATCCGGGCCATGAAGTCGGGGTCGCTGATCGCTTCCGATGCCTTCGCCGCTGCCTGCAGCCAGCGGATCGTCGGGCCGCCAAGCGCCAATTGCGGATGCTCCTCATAGATGCGCGTGTTGCGGCGATAGCGCAGCGGATCCGTCGTGACCTTGTTGGCCTCGAAAGGCAGTGTTTGTCTCGGCCGTGGACCCCACGCGGCGTAGAGCCGGCCGAGCCCCAATGCACAGAAAAACGAACAGACACGGCGGACCGTCCTGATCGAGACCGGCAGGTCGGGCAAGGTCAGGAAGGGCGCGATCAGCACCATGCGGCGCACACGGTTCACCATGGATGGCGCGGCAAGCAGCGTGATCACGGCACCCGCCGAATGGGCCAGGATATAGTACGGCCCGCGGCAGTCGGGCAGCACGATCTCCTCGAAGAACTGCTCGAGATCCGCGGTATAATCGCGGAAGGACCTGACATAGCCGCGCTGGCGGTCGCGGATCAGCCGGTCGGAATCACCCTGGCCGCGCCAGTCAAGCGTGGCGACGCCGAAGCCTCGGGCGGCAAGGTCGCGGATGGTCTCGAAATATTTCTCGATGCACTCGTTGCGGCCGGACAGCAGCACCACCGTGCCGCGCATCGGCCGCGCCACCGCCGCGAACAGGCCATAGCGGATCCTCTTGCGATCGCGCGTGACGAAGAAGCCGCCGGTGGCGTTTTCCGGTCGCGGATTGCCCTCGGTTTCGTGGAAAAGCGGCGTCTCGTGGAGAAGGTCCGTCATTCGGCGCTTTGTGCTCGGCGTCTCACCAGCCCGTCGCGGCTGGCCTCGTCAAGGTGATAGACGCCAATGCGTCAAAAGCAAAGGAATTCCGGGCGAGGGAAGATCGGCAACGGGAAAGCCGGAAGCCGCTTGAGAGCGCACTTCCGGCCCCTGTCGATCCGGGAGGAAGGGACGTTAACACCCGGTTCGGCCTCGTTGCGGCACCTTTGCAAAATCCAGCACCGCCAATCCTTGATCTTGAGGTCACTCTAGCGGCACCCGTCTGAACGCGCGCCGAAGGTCCGGTTCATCTGCCGTTCATCAGGGGGGCAGGCGGCGTGGTTTTTTGCCATCCGGCGAAACTTGAAATGCATTCGGGCGCTCCCCAAATGTGGAATGCGGTCGCCAATGTCGGGGCCGCTGGTCCTCCCGAAACGCCGCTCAAGGGTTTCGCACCGACCATACGCAAACCATGTTGCTCAACAGGAGAACACCTCATGCGTCACGTTGATTTTTCCCCGCTTTACCGTTCGACCGTCGGCTTCGACCGTCTCTTCACCATGCTGGATTCGCTTGCGCAGCCGGATGGCGCGCAGACCTATCCGCCCTACAACATCGAGCGTACCGGTGAGGATTCCTATCGGATCTCGATGGCGGTCGCCGGCTTCTCGGACGAAGAGATCTCGATCGAAGCCCACCGCAACGTGCTGACCGTCAAGGGTGAGCGCAAGGATGAGGGCACCGGCGAAGGCTCCGAGCTGCTCTATCGCGGCATTGCCTCCAGGGCCTTCGAGCGCCGCTTCCAGCTTGCCGACCACGTTGAAGTCGTCGGCGCCGCGCTGAAGAACGGCCTGCTCTTCGTCGATCTCAAGCGCAACATTCCCGAGGAACTGAAGCCGCGCAAGATCGCGATCACCTCGGCTCCGGCCAAGGCCAAGCAGATCGAGGCCAAGACCGCTGCCTAACGTTTAAGTCTCCTCCCGAGACGGAAGCGGCGCCGAAAGGCGCCGCTTTTTGTTATCCGCAAGGTCGCCTATCCGGCGATCAGCTGGCCAAAGCGGTCGACCTCCTCGGCTGACGTCGCAAAGCTGGTGACGAAGCGATAGAGCAACTCGTCCTCGCCGATATGGCCGTCAAATCCATGCGGCTTGTGCCAGTCGTAAAAGGCGGCACCGGCGGCCTGCAGCCTGTCGGCCTCGGCTTTCTTGATCACCGCGAACACCTCGTTGGCCTGCGGCAGCCAGGCCAGCTTCGCATGGGCCGAATCCTCGATCGCCGCCCCGAGGCGTGCGGCCATGGCGTTGGCGTGGCGTGCCGTATCGAGCCACTGGTCGTCCCTAAAATAGGCTTCGAACTGCGCCGCGACGAAGCGCGACTTGGAAAACAGCTGGGCGGCGCGCTTGCGCAGGAAGGCCAACTCCCTGGCGCGGTCGAGGTCGAACAGCACGATCGCCTCGGCGCACCAGCAGCCATTCTTGGTGCCGCCGAAGGACAGGATGTCGACACCGCGTTTCCAGGTCATTTCGGCCGGCGTCGTGTCGAGCGCGACCAGCGCATTGGCAAAGCGGGCGCCATCCATGTGCAAGGGCACGGAATGCTGTTTGGCGATGGCCGAAATCGTCTCGATCTCGTTCAGGCCATAGATGGTGCCAACCTCGGTCGACTGGGTGATCGAAACCGCCATTGGCCGTCCCCAATGGACGATTTCGGGCGCGAAGCGGCCAATGGTTCGCTCCAGATTGTGCGGGTCGATCTTGCCGAGCGCGCCGTCGACGGCATGCAGCCGCGCGCCGCCGGAAAAATATTCCGGCGCACCGCACTCGTCTTCGATGACGTGCGATTCGCGGTGGGCGAAGGAAATGCCGCCGGGCTTGTTGAAGGTGGTCAACGACAGCGAATTGGCGGCGGTGCCAGTCGCCACGAAGAAGACCGCGACCTCGCGTTCGAAAATTTCGTTGAAGCGCTGGTAGACTGCCTGGTCGAGCGCGCTGTCGCCATAGGCGGTGGCGAAGCCGGCGGACGCGGCCGACAGGCCGGCAACGATATTGGGATGGGCGCCTGCCCAATTGTCGGAAGCGAAGAACATGCATCTGCCTGTGTTGGGGAAATCGGTGCGGAGTTGACCGGTTTCATGTTCCAACCGCAAGAGCCAGATGCTGGAAAACCGTTAAAGCCAGCCGTGGCGCAGGCGGGAAACGGCGACTGAAGCTTACGTTTTCTCTCATCTTCACGTAATTTTATGTCGCGGAAGCCTCAAGTTTTTTGTGAATCGGTCTTGTGTGCGCCAGGGAATTCTGCCATAAAAATTTAGGACAGTAGTGCTGTCTTATTTTGTCGCACAAAACAGGCTGGATTGGCGTAACATATTGGCCTCTCCGGCTGTTGCCGCGAGCGACAGGTGGACGGCCAGACGCTGGCCTGTACGATACCAGATGCGAACCATGCGGAAAGCCGCCTGGTTCGGCAAGGATTTCGCAAGACGTGCCGCAAGGATCAGGGTGAGCCAAGCGCTTGCCGAGGCAAATTAGCGACCGACGAATGGCCAGCGCCTGAAGGGCTGGAATGGAGGACAGGACAATGACGGACATGACGCTCTCTGCGACGAACGGCCAGGCCGCGCAGACGAAAGCGGCTGCCGTCAAAAATACGCCTCGAACCGACATCGGCCGAACCGGTTTTGCCGCTCGGGGCCTCTACGATCCGCGCAACGAGCATGACGCCTGCGGCGTCGGCTTCATCGTCAACATGAAGGGCGTGAAATCGCATCAGATCGTCAAGGACGGCCTTGCCGTGCTCGAAAACCTGACGCATCGCGGCGCCGTCGGCGCCGACCCGCTGGTCGGCGATGGCGCTGGTGTGCTGGTGCAGCTTCCCGACCAGTTCTTCCGCGAGGAAATGGCGGCCAACGGCATCGAACTGCCGCCGGCTGGCCAGTATGGCGTCGGGCACTGGTTCATGCCGCAGGACGCGGCGCTGCGCGCCCATATCGAGGACATCATCGCCGAATCGGCGCAGTCCGAGGGGCTGCCGCTGCTCGGATTCCGCGACGTGCCCGTCGACAATTCGTCGCTGTCGAAGGCGCCCGACATCGCGGCATCCGAGCCGTTCCATCGCCAGGTGTTCATCGGCCGCACGGCGGACATTCCCGATGATGAGGAGTACGAGGCCCGGCTCTACCTGCTGCGAAAGGTCATTTCGGGCCGCATCTATGCCGAGAACGACAACAAGGATATCGGCGCCTATTGCGTGTCGCTGTCGGCGCGCACCATCGTCTACAAGGGCATGTTCCTGGCCTATCAGGTCGGCGCCTATTACAAGGATCTCAAGGACCCTCGGTTCGAGACGGCGCTGATCCTGGTGCATCAGCGTTTCTCGACCAACACCTTCCCGTCGTGGAAGCTGGCGCATCCCTACCGCATGGTCGCGCACAATGGCGAGATCAACACGGTGCGCGGCAACAACAACTGGATGGCTGCGCGCCAGGCGTCCGTCGATTCCGAGCTGTTCGGCAACAACATCTCGAAGCTGTGGCCGATCTCCTATGACGGCCAGTCCGACACGGCGTGCTTCGACAATGCGCTCGAGTTCCTGTTCCAGGGCGGCTACAGCCTCAGCCACGCCATGATGATGCTGATCCCGGAAGCCTGGGCCGGCAACAAGCTCATGGATGCCGACCGCAAGGCTTTCTATGAATACCATGCGGCGCTGATGGAGCCGTGGGACGGGCCGGCCGCAGTTGCTTTCACCGATGGCCGCCAGATCGGCGCCACGCTCGACCGCAACGGACTGCGTCCGGCACGCTACATCGTCACCGACGATGACCGCGTCATCATGGCTTCGGAGGCCGGCGTGCTGCCGGTGCCGGAGGAGAAGATCGTCCAGAAGTGGCGGCTGCAGCCCGGCCGCATGCTCTTGATCGACCTTGCCAAGGGCCGCATCGTGCCTGACGAGGAGATCAAGTCGGAGATCGCCACCAAGCACCCCTACAAGACCTGGCTCGCCAACACGCAGCTCATCCTGGAAGATCTGAAGCCGGTCGAGCCACGCGCGCTGCGCAAGGATGTCAGCCTGCTCGATCGCCAGCAGGCATTCGGCTACACCCAGGAAGACACCAAGCTGTTGATGTCGCCGATGGCGACCACCGGCCAGGAAGCCGTCGGCTCGATGGGCACCGACACGCCGATCTCGGCGATGTCGGACAAGTCGAAGCTGCTCTACACCTATTTCAAGCAGAATTTCGCCCAGGTCACCAATCCGCCCATCGATCCGATCCGCGAGGAGCTGGTGATGAGCCTGGTGTCCTTCATCGGGCCGCGGCCGAACATTTTCGATCTTGTGGGTAGTTCGCGCCGCAAGCGGCTCGAAGTTCGCCAGCCCATCCTGACCAATGGCGATCTCGAAAAGATCCGCTCCATCGGCCACACAGAGGACCGTTTCGACACCAAGACGATCGACATCACCTATGGCTCGAACGAGGGCGCCGCAGGCATGCAGGGCGCCATCGACCGGCTCTGCGAACGCGCGGAGGCGGCGGTTGCCGGCGGCTACAACATCATCATCCTGTCCGACCGCCAGGTCGGGCCGGACCGGATCGCGATTCCCGCCCTGCTGGCGACGGCCGCTGTGCATCATCACCTGATCCGCAAGGGGCTGCGCACCTCCGTGGGCCTGGTCGTGGAATCCGGCGAGCCGCGCGAAGTGCATCATTTCTGCTGTCTCGCCGGCTACGGCGCCGAAGCGATCAACCCTTACCTTGCCTTCGACACGCTGCTCGACATGCACAAGCGCGGCGAACTGCCGGAAGAGGTCGACGCCTACGAGGTCGTGTCGCGCTACATTAAGTCGATCGGCAAGGGCATCCTCAAGGTGATGTCCAAGATGGGCATCTCGACCTATCAGTCCTACTGCGGCGCGCAGATTTTCGACGCCATCGGGCTGAAGACCGATTTCGTCGAGAAGTATTTCACCGGCACCGCGACGCTGATCGAAGGCGTCGGGCTGGATGAGGTCGCGGGCGAGACGGTCAGCCGCCATACGGATGGTTTCGGCAGCGATCCGGTGTTGCGCAACAGCCTGGACGTCGGTGGTGAATACCTCTTCCGCATGCGTGGCGAGGCGCATATGTGGTCGCCCGACGCGGTCGCCACCTTGCAGCACGCCGTGCGTCAGGGCTCGTGGGAGACGTTCAAGGACTATTCCGCGCAGATCGACAGCGAGACGGCCCGCGCGCAGACCATCCGTGGCCTGTTCAAGATCAGGCTGGCGGACGACACCGGGCGCAAGAAGGTCGCGCTCGACGACGTCATGCCGGCGACCGACATCGTCAAGCGTTTCTCGACCGGGGCGATGTCGTTCGGTTCGATCTCGCGCGAGGCGCACACCACGCTGGCGCGCGCCATGAACCAGATCGGCGGCAAGTCGAACACCGGCGAGGGCGGCGAAGAGGCCGACCGTTATCTGCCGCTGCCTGGCGGCGGCAAGAACCCGGAACGCTCGGCGATCAAGCAGGTCGCCTCGGGCCGCTTCGGCGTGACGGCCGAATACCTCGTCAATTCCGATGTCATGCAAATCAAGGTCGCGCAGGGCGCCAAGCCCGGCGAGGGCGGCCAGTTGCCCGGCCACAAGGTCGACGCGACCATTGCCAAGGTCCGGCACTCGACGCCCGGCGTCGGCCTGATCTCGCCGCCGCCGCATCACGACATCTATTCGATCGAGGATCTGGCGCAGCTGATCTACGATCTGAAGAACGTCAACCCGGCGGCCGATGTGTCGGTCAAGCTGGTCTCGGAAGTCGGTGTCGGCACGGTCGCGGCGGGTGTCGCCAAGGCGCGCGCCGACCACATCACCATCTCGGGCTATGATGGCGGCACGGGTGCCTCGCCGCTGACCTCGCTCAAGCATGCCGGCTCCCCGTGGGAAATGGGCCTGGCCGAAACGCACCAGACTCTTGTGCTCAACGGCTTGCGCAGCAGGGTCGCGCTGCAGGTCGATGGTGGGTTGCGCACCGGGCGCGACGTCATCATCGGCGCGCTGCTCGGCGCCGACGAGTTCGGCTTCTCGACCGCTCCGCTGATCGCGGCCGGCTGCATCATGATGCGCAAGTGCCATCTCAACACCTGCCCGGTTGGCGTCGCCACCCAGGATCCGGTGCTGCGCAAGCGCTTCAAGGGCACGCCTGAGCATGTCATCAACTTCTTCTTCTACGTGGCGGAAGAGGTGAGGGCGCTGCTGGCCGAAATGGGCTTCACCCATATCGACCAGATCATCGGCGACGCCGACCTTCTGGAGAAGCGCGACGTGATCCAGCACTGGAAGGCGCAGGGCCTCGACTTCTCCAGGATGTTCTACAAGCCCGATGTGCCGCATGAAGCGGCGCACTGGACCGAACGCCAGAAGCATCCGATCGACGACGTGCTCGACCGCAAGCTGATCGAACTGGCCAGGCCCGCGCTGGAGGCCAAGCAGCCGGTCAAGATCGAGGTCGACATCCGCAATGTCGACCGTTCGACGGGCGCCATGCTGTCGGGCGAAGTGGCCAAGCGCTTCAAGCACAAGGGGCTTCGCGAGGACACGATCCAGGTCAAGCTGACCGGCACCGCCGGCCAGTCCTTCGGCGCCTTCCTGGCGCGCGGCATCTCGTTCGAACTCGTCGGCGCCGGCAACGACTATGTCGGCAAGGGCCTGTCGGGCGGACGCCTCGTCATCCGGCCACCGGAAGAGGCCAGGATCGTCGCGGCCGACTCCATCATCGTCGGCAATACGGTGCTCTATGGCGCGACCGAGGGCGAAGCCTATTTCGCCGGCGTCGCCGGCGAGCGTTTCGCGGTGCGCAATTCGGGCGTCGCTGCCGTCGTCGAAGGCGTCGGCGACCATGGCTGCGAATACATGACCGGCGGTGTCGTGGTCGTCATCGGCAAGACCGGCCGCAACTTCGCCGCCGGCATGTCGGGCGGTGTCGCCTATGTGCTGGACGAGGCGGGTGATTTCGCCGAGCGCTGCAACATGGCGATGGTCGAGCTGGAGCCGGTTCCGGAAGAAGACGATTTGATGGAAAAGCTGCTGCACCATGGCGGCGACCTCGACCACAAGGGCCGTGTCGACGTCTCGGGCGACATGACCAGCCATGACGAGGAGCGGCTCTACCAGCTGATCTCGAACCACGTGCACTACACGGGTTCGGTGCGCGGCCGCGAGATCCTTGATGACTGGACGACGTTCCGGCCGAAATTCCGCAAGATCATGCCGGTCGAATATCGCCGCGCGCTGATCGAGATGGAGCGCATGCGCATGGGCGTCGCGGCCGAATAAACCTATGAGAACTGCCGGGGAGCCCAGGCTTCCCGGCCCACCTTCATCGACAGTTTGACCTCCGGGGCAAGGTTGCCATGGCTGCCTCAAGAGGTTAACCGGTGCGGCGAGAACCGCACCATCTGGACAGCAGGAACTGGACTATGGGCAAGGTAACAGGCTTTCTCGAAATCGACCGGCAGGTGCACAAGTACCAGCCGGCCTCCGACCGCATCCGGCATTTCCGCGAGTTCACGCTGCCGATGTCGGACAAGGAAGTCGAGAAACAGGCCGCGCGCTGCATGGATTGCGGCATTCCGTTCTGCCACGGGCCGACAGGCTGCCCTATCCACAACCAGATCCCGGACTGGAACGACCTCGTCTACAACAGGGACTGGGACAACGCGATCCGCAACCTGCACTCGACCAACAATTTCCCGGAGTTCACCGGCCGCATCTGTCCCGCGCCCTGCGAGGAAGCCTGCACGCTGAACCTCGAGGACATTCCGGTCGCCATCAAGACGGTGGAACAGGCGATCGCCGACAAGGCCTATGAGACCGGTCATATCAGGCCCTATCCGCCGGAGAAGAAGACCGGCAAGCGGGTCGCCATCATCGGCTCCGGCCCGGCCGGCATGGCGGCTGCCCAGCAGCTCGGCCGTGCAGGGCACGACGTCCATGTCTATGAGCGCGAGAGTCGCCCGGGCGGGCTGATGCGCTACGGCATTCCCGACTTCAAGATCGAGAAGCACTATATCGACCGGCGCATCGAGCAGATGCAGGGCGAGGGCGTGACCTTCCATTGCGGCGTCAATGTCGGCGTCGACAAGCCCGTCGCCGAACTGCTGGCCGAACATGATGCGGTGCTCTATTGCGGCGGCTCGGAAACGCCGCGCGCGGCCAATATTCCGGGAGACGATCTCGGCGGCGTGCATGACGCCATGCCCTATCTGGTGCAGCAGAACCGCCGCGTCGGCGGCGAGCCGATCCAGTCGGTGGCGTGGCCGTCGCATCCGATCATCGCCGGCGGACAGCATGTCGTCGTCGTCGGTGGCGGCGATACCGCGTCCGACTGCGTCGGCACCGCCTTTCGCCAGGGCGCGGTGCGGGTCACCCAGCTCGACATCCGCCCGCAGCCGCCGGAGAAGGAAGACAAGCTCGCGGTCTGGCCCTACTGGGCGACCAAGATGCGCACCTCGTCCTCGCAGGCCGAGGGTGCGGAGCGCGAGTTCCAGGTGGCGACACTCGAATTCATCGGCGAGGAAGGCCAGTTGACCGGCGTCAAATGCTGCGAGGTCGACGAGAAGCGCAAGCCGATCGCCGGCACCGAATTCGTCATCCGCGCCGATCTCGCCTTCATCGCCATCGGTTTTGCCGGCCCGGCGATGGCCGGCGTGGCGAAGGAACTGGAAGGTGAGATGAAAATCACCACCGACAGCCGCCGCTCCCGGAATGTCGAGGCCAATGACCGTGACTACCGGACCAGCGTCGACCGGCTCTATGCGGCGGGCGACGTCCGCCGTGGCCAGTCGCTGGTCGTCTGGGCGATCCGCGAAGGCCGCCAGGCGGCGCGCTCGATCGACGAGGCTCTGATGGGGTCGACCGTATTGCCGCGCTGACCGTTTGGACACGTAGAAGTGAGTGTCGAAACGGTCTCGGAAGTTCCGCGTGATTAAGGGGTAATCGCCGTCGTCGTGTCGGCCGCTGCGGCCGTCGCCGGCGGCTCGGCCTTGGGCGGCCAGGAAAAATCGTCGGCGCGTCCAGGCGACGCCTCGGAAGCCTTGCCCTCGACCACCAGTCGTTCCCCGGGAAGAGCCGGATTGGCTTTTGCCGGCGGCGCGGCGCCGAGCAATTCGGTGCCGCCGTCGAGCGCGGGGTCGCTGAGCAGCATGGGTGCGGTGCGGTCGATCACGATGGGCGCCGAGGCAGGCGCCGGGGCCTCGACGGGCGCACCCGCCGGTGCCGTCGCCGGGGCCATGCTGCCGGGCGCGGCCAGGCCGAGGATCTTCATCAGCGGCTTTTCGGTGTAGAAGGCGAGCTTGCGCTTGCCGGCCTTGGAGACGTTGATGCCGTCATCGGCGCGCAGCCGCACGGGCTGCCCGTTCATGTCGGGGCCGGTGGTGATGAAGGCGCCGTTCTCGTCGACAAACCCATCCCAGACATCGACGAATTCGCCGCCGTGGCTTTCGGCGGCCTGGTGATAGATGTCGTTGAAGGCCAACATGTCGGAGGTCATCTTCGGTACCCGGAAGGCCGGCATGCCGACCCACAGGAAGGGTACCTTGGCGGTGGCGATAGCCTTGCCGAGTGCGTCGGTCCGGCGCTCATATTCCTTGGTCCAGTTCTCGGACCGGGGTTGCTCGCGCACGTCCCCCACCTTCATCTGCTGGCGATCGTTGGAGCCCAGCATGACGACCACCGCGGCCGGCTTCTCGGTCTCGATCAGCGATTTGATCTGTTCGGGCCAGTTGTAGAAGTCATCGCGAACGAAGCCAGACGAGCCATTGCTGCGCACGACGATCCTGACCCCGGGATTGTCGGCGAAGGCGGTGTCCAGGCCTTCGGCAAGGCCGGACGCCATGAAGTCGCCGACCACGAGCACGGTACGGGCGTCCGGCGTCTTTTCGACCACGGGAGTTTCAGGTTGGGCCGGAGGGCGCGGGGCCCGCGGTTTCTTGGGCTTGGGTTTTGGTTTTGCCGTTTCGATATCGAGCGGTGGCTCGACGCGCTCGCTGCGGCGCGGGAAAAGCAGATCGCGCAACGACCACCCACGGTTCTGCTGCGGCTGTTCCTGCGCCATGGCAGGCGCATGGAAGGCAGCGGCGGCGCCGACTGCCAGCAGGACGATCGCCAGAAAAAGGATCGGCGTGCGACGAACAAGGATCGCGATACGCGCGGCCGAAACCAATCACTCCTCCATCCCCTTGCGCCCTGAGCCCGCAAACCGGAGCCGGTTTTGCGGCCGGGCGCAAGTTCAAATTGCCATGGCGCCGGATGCATGCGCCAAAAATGCGCGCGGCGCCGTGGCTGGCTCTATTTTTGCCTGAGCCATTTGAGCACTTCCATGCTCGGATAGCCGTCCTGGGTCAAGCCGACCTTTGCCTGATAGGCCATGATGGCGGTTTTCGAGCCGTCACCGATCTTGCCGTCGAACTTGCCGTCGTAAAGCCCGTGCTGCGAAAGCCGCTTCTGCAACTCCTGCCTTTCCTCGAAGGAGAGCTTGGTGAAGGGCCGCTTCCAGTCCTGGACAAGGCCGTTGCCACCGGCGATCTCGTCGGCCAGAAGGCCAACGGCAAGGGCATATTTGTCGGCGTTGTTGTAGGCCTTGATGACCGAGAAGTTCCTGATCATCAGGAAAGCCGGGCCGCCACGGCCGTCCGGCACCTTCAGCGTCGCCTTGTCGGTGAGGTTCTTGAACGGCTTGCCGCTGGCCCTGACGACGCCGAGCGCCTGCCATTGCGCCAGCGTCTTCGAGCCGCCCGGCAGTTTGCCGGCCGGTATCGAGACTTCGTAGCCCCAGGTCTTGCCTGCCTGCCAGCCATTCTTCTTCAACAGATTGGCTGACGTCGCCAGCGCATCGGGGATGGAATTCCAGATGTCGCGCTTGCCATTGCCGTCCATGTCGACGGCATAATGCTGGTAGCTGGTGGGGATGAACTGGGTCTGGCCCATGGCGCCGGCCCAGGAGCCCATCAGGTGGCTTTCGTCGATGTCGCCGGTCTGCAGGATCTTCAGGGCCGCGACCAACTGGGTGCGGGCATATTTGGACCGCTTCGGGTCGCCATACCCCAAAGTCGCCAGCGAACGAATGACATTGCGCATGATGTCGTCGCGTTTGAGGATCTCACCATAGTTCGATTCCATCGACCAGATGGCGAGCAGGATGTAACGGTCGACGCCGAATCTCGCCTCGATCCTGTCCAGCCAAGGCTTCCACTTTTTCGCCATCTGCTGTCCGACGGCGACGGACTGGTCGTGGACGCGGTTGTCGAAATAATCCCAGGCGGGCGCGGTGAATTCAGGCTGGGTGCGCGCTTTCTCCAGCACCACGGGATCGGGCTCCTTGATGTCCCGGAAAGCCTGGTCGTAGACCGCGCCGGAAACGCCGCCCGCGACAGCGGTGGCGCGGAAGCCGGCGACCCATTGCCGGAAACCGGCGTCGGCGAAAGCCGGACCGGTGGGCATCAGCAGGGCGAGCGAGAGGCTGGCTGCCGTCATGACGCTGGTCAAACGTTTTGCGGCATTGCGAACGGACATGTTTTCCTCCTTCTCTGTCTCAGGAAAGACCATTCATCGCCGAACCGGGTTAGGAATTAGTTTACCATAGGCGTCGCCTGGAACGAAAAGACACCTTGATGCTTTAACCGGTGGAAGTTTTCCTCACTCGCTCCAGTAATCTTCAATTCCGGCGCGAAAATGTCGCCAGACGGGGATTGCGGAGCCGGCCAGCAAGCGGATAATTGAAAGCATGAAGAGAGTTCGCAAGGCAGTTTTCCCGGTCGCCGGTCTCGGCACGCGGTTCCTCCCGGCCACCAAGGCTGTTCCCAAGGAGATGCTGACCGTCGTTGACCGGCCGGTCATACAGTATGTGGTGGACGAGGCGCGAGAAGCGGGCATCGAGCATTTCATCTTCGTGACCGGCCGCAACAAGGCGGTCATCGAGGACCATTTCGATATCCAGTTCGAGCTCTATGACACGCTGGCCCAGCGCGGCAAGGACGAGCAGCTGGCCCGCCTGCAGCGGCTGCAACCGGCGCCGGGGCAGACCAGCTTCACCCGCCAGCAGGTGCCGATGGGGCTCGGCCACGCCGTCTGGTGCGCGCGCGAACTGGTCGGCGACGAGCCGTTCGCGCTTTTGTTGCCCGACATGATCATGCAGTCGGAAAAGAGCTGCATGAAGTCGATGGTCGAGCTCTACGAGGAAACCGGCAACAACATCATCGCCGTGCAGGAATGCGACCCGGCGGAGACCCACAAATACGGCATCGTCGGCCGTGGCGAGGATACGCATCACGGCTTCCGCATCACCGAGATGGTGGAGAAGCCGAAGACCGGCACAGCACCCTCCAACCTCTACATCAACGGCCGCTACATCCTGCAGCCCGAGATCTTCAAGATCCTGGAAGGCCAGGAAAAGGGCGCCGGCAACGAGATCCAGCTCACCGACGCGATGCTGAAGCTGGAGAAGCAGCAGGCCTTCTACGGCTACCACTATCGGGGCCGCACCTTCGACTGCGGCTCGCCGGAAGGCTTTGTCGAGGCCAATGTCGCCTTCGCGCTGTGGCGCAGCGACATGAACGAGAACATGGCCGGCGTCATCCGCACGCTGCTCGACGAGATGAAGCCGTCGGAGCGCCGCGGGGCCGCATTCTAGACCTCTGGTTTTCGTCATCCACGGGCGGAGCAGGAGCGAAGCTCCGTCGCGGAGACCCGGGATGAGGAAGATCAGGCGTCCTCAGCGCTGCACTTTGAGGCCGAGATAGACGCTGTTGGCGGTGTAGTCGCGGCCTGGCAGGTTGCTGGTCAGCTTCTCGGTTCTAACCCGGCTGGTGAGACCGGCATAGCGGTTCAGCCACCAGGTCAGCCCGGCCTCGGCGCTCAAGATCCTGTCATGGCCATCGATGCCGACATAGTCTCGCCAGTCGAGGCCCAGAGCCGCATTTGCGGTGAGGTTGGCACGGATCAGCCGTTCCCCCGTCAGACGGCCGGAATAGAGGATATCGCCGCTTTCGCCCGCGGTGGTCGTGGTTTCGACGGTGGTCTTGCCGGTCAGGCCGATCGTGGTTCCGCGCTGCGGCGACCATTTGAGGTCGGCATTGACGGTGGCGCCCGAAATCGCTTCCAGGCTCTTGTCATCGATCGCTTCCCTCAGCCAGCCGGCCGAGAATTCACCCGACAGCTTCTCACCCATGTCGAGTTGCAGGCCGGCGCGCGCGCCAAGCCGCGTCGAGGAGCGCTCGAAGCCTTCATTGTCGATGCGCTGATCGTAGACCCGGCGGCCGACCTCGATTTCGGTGAACGGAGTGAGGGCCGGAGAGATTTCGTAACCGGTGCGCAAGGTCGCCGTATAGAGCGTATTGTCCTGATCCTTCTGCGACAGCGAGGTGCCGTCCGAAAGCTCGGCGTCGCCATAGAAGTCGTGCGAGACCGCGCCGGTCAATTTGTACTGCATCTTGCCGGCGGCCTTTTCGACGCCGAGACTGCCGTCGATCGTCTGCCGGAGCGGCTGGGTACTGACGCCGGCGATGGCGTTGGGTGATGACGCCGTTTCCGGCACGGCTTCATAGCCGAGCTTAGCGATGGCGCGCAGTTCATTGTCGAGATCGACATTGAGTTGGCCTTCAATGCGGCCCTGCGCGTCGTGGACCGGGTAGCCCGACACGGTCTCGCGGAACAGGCCATAGCCGTCGATGGTGGCGGAGTTCTCGCGCCAGTCGGAAATGGCGGAAAAGCGCAACGCCGTCTCCGACAGCAGCGCCGATGTGCCGGCACTGCTCGAATCGCCGTTCGTGGTGGCGGTCAGGCCCTGTTCGATCGACGGCCGGATGACGAAGGATCCCCATTTGACGCCGGTGGCGGCGAACGGATCGTCCTCGGCCTTCTTGTTCTGGCCTTCGATGGCGGCGGTGCGCTCGGCGCCAGGATCGAGTTTCTGCCTGTCGGCGCTGTCGACAGTCAGGGCACGGCGGTTGGCGGCTTCCTGATCGGTCGCGGCGTTGTCGGCATCATCTGTCGCGGCGGTGGTTTCCACGGTCGCGGCCGTGGTGTTCTTCTTCTTTTTCGATTTGCCGGTTGTTCTGGCGTCCGTCTTGGCCTTGTCCTGATCCGCGCCAGTCTGCCCGGCGGTCGATGGACGACGCCGAGGCTTGGGTGGTGTCGGAGTGTCGGTCGAGGCGTCGTCGGTCGCCTGCGGATCGAAAATGCTGCCGGTGGCCGTGTTCGTGTCGGCATCGTCGGGGACGGCGCCGGCGCTGGCCGGCAAATAGGTGCGTGGCGGCGCATCGTCCTGCGCGGCCGGCGCCTGCTGGCCCTGAGCGGCAAGGGCGAGTTGCCTTGCCTTGCGTTGCTGGTCGGACAGGATCGCCGATTCCGAAACCTCGCCGCGCAGCTCCGTTTCCTGGGCATGAAGCAGGCCCGGACGCATCAGCGCAAAGATGCTGGTCGCCAGCAACAAGGCGCATACCGCCTTGCCCTGTCGTCCTCTTGATTTTTCTGGCTGGGCCCCGGACATCGCCACCACTGCTTGCGCGGCGCTATGCGCGCCATACTTACCGAACCGTAAATGGGGATGGTTAACGGAGGGTTGAGGCGGCGGGCCGTTCGGCCGGTCAAGCCGGGATTGCGCGGCGCGCGGGAAGTCCCGCCCGGGGCATTGGTGCCATTTCCGTTGGACAGGCGGACGGCAAAGCGCTAATCGCATCATCCATGCGTGCGAGACCCCTCGATAAGAAGCCCCTGGACAGGCAAGCGTCGATTGATTCGGCCCTGAGAACGGTGGCGACCGAGCAGGCGGGGATCGCCGCCCTTGCCGAAGCGCTCGAGAATGGACTGGCCGCGCCTTTCGCGCAGGCTGTCGACATGATCTCGAAGATCGAAGGCCGGCTGATCGTGACCGGCGTCGGCAAAAGCGGCCATATCGGCTCGAAGATCGCGGCCACGCTGGCCTCGACCGGCACACCGGCCTTCTTCGTCCATCCCGTCGAGGCCAACCATGGTGATCTCGGCATGATCGCCAGGGACGACGCCATCATCGCCATCTCATGGTCGGGCGAGAGCAAGGAGATGATGGGCATCGTCGCCTATTCCAGGCGCTTCTCCATCCCCCTCATCGCCGTCACATCCGGAGAGACATCGGCGCTGGCGCGCGCGGCCGACGTCGTGCTGCTTTTGCCGCGCACGCCGGAAGCCTGCCCGCACGGCCTGGCGCCGACGACGTCGACGCTGCTGCAACTGGTCGTCGGCGACGCGCTGGCGATCGCGCTGCTCGAGGCGCGCGGCTTCACGCCGGACCATTTCCGCACCTTCCACCCCGGCGGCCAGCTCGGCGCCAACCTGACCATGGTCTCCGAGATCATGCGGGTCGGCGACCAGATGCCGCTGGCCGTGCTCGGCACCAAGATGCCGGAAGCGGTGATGACGCTGTCGCAGAAGAAGGTCGGCTGCGTCTTGATCGTCGACACCAATGGCGAATTGGCCGGGATCATCACCGACGGCGACGTGGCGCGCAACCTGCACCGCAACCTGGCCGACGTCATCGTCGACGAGGTGATGACCCGCACCCCCAAGACGGTTGATCCGCAGACGCTTGCGGGCACCGCGATCGCGCTGCTCAACGAGCACAATATCGGCGCGCTGGTGGTGACCAAAAACAACATGCCGCTCGGCGTGGTGCATTTCCACGACCTGCTGCGCATCGGCGCTGCCTAGGCATGTCGATATTCAGGTGAGGCCGGTCTGCAAACGGCGGCCTCCTGATTCCTCGTTCTACTGCGTCATAGTAGACCTGTGCTCACATACAAAAAGTACGCTCCGCTCCGGTTCTCGGAAGCCACCGTTTTCGACTCGGCCTGACCTGAATCTCAACACACCTAGCGAGGTGGGTCTGCTGTGAAAAAATCAGACCCGCTCCACCGTGAGTTCCAGGTCGGTATCGGCTGCCCCAGTGACACGCACCTGCGTGCCGGCCGGGAGGTCGGGGCCGGAGACACGCCATAGCGTGTCGCCGAGCTTGATGCGGCCACGGCCGTCCCGGATCGGTTCGGCAAGCGTTGCCATCCTGCCGACCAGTTGGGCGCCGCGCCGGTTGAGCAGCGGCTGGTCCGTGGGGTCGTGGCGCCGGCTGACCCATCGCTTGCCGACATAGGCCGAGAGCAGCGACAGCGCCAGGAAAGCGAGGACCTGAACCTGCCAGGTCCAGATCGCCGCATCCCAGATCAGCAGCGATATTGCGGCGATGATCAGGGCAGCAATGCCGATCCAGAGCATGAAGATGCCCGGCGCGATGATTTCCATGACCAGCAGGACGAAGCCCAGAACCATCCAGGTCCAGGGTCCGAGTTCGGAGATGACGCGATCGAACATAAGAGGGACCTCCTATGGACTCAGTTTTCGTTCGGCCGCACGACGGGCGGGCGGGCCGCCTGGCGTTGGGCGCCGGTCGTGCCCTCGCTGCGGAAGACTTCCTTGGCGATCTCGCCAATGCCGCCAAGCGTGCCGATCAGCGACGAGGCTTCCAGCGGCATCAGCACGACCTTGCTGTTGGTGGCCGAACCGATCCTGGTCAGCGCCTCGGTGTATTTCTGGGCGACGAAATAGTTCAGCGCCTGCACATCGCCCTTGGAAATGGCTTCAGACACCACCTGGGTGGCGCGGGCTTCGGCCTCGGCCGAACGTTCTCGCGCCTCGGCGTCGCGGAAGGCGGCTTCCTTGCGGCCTTCGGCTTCGAGGATTTGCGACTGCTTGAGGCCCTCGGCGGCCAGGATCTGCGCGCGCTTGTTACGCTCGGCGGTCATCTGGCGGCCCATCGATTCGATGAGGTTTGCCGGCGGGTTGATGTCCTTGATCTCGACGCGTGTGATCTTGATGCCCCATGGATGCGCCGCCTCGTCGACGACACGCAGCAGGCGCTCGTTGATGGCGTCGCGGTTCGACAAGAGCTCATCGAGGTCCATCGAGCCCATGACGGTGCGGATATTGGTCATCGTCAGGTTGAGGATGGCGTTCTGCAGGCCGGCAACCTGATAGGCGGCCTGAGCCGCATTGAGGATCTGGTAGAAGGCAATGCCGTCGACACCGACGATGGCGTTGTCGCGGGTGATGATCTCCTGGCTCGGAACGTCGAGAACCTGCTCCATCATGTTCATCTTGGCGCCAATGCGGTCGACGAACGGCGTGATGATGTTGAGGCCGGGGCTCAGTGTCTTGGTATAACGCCCAAAGCGTTCGACGGTATAGTTATAGCCTTGCGGAATTGTCTTGATGCCTTTGAACAGCACCAGCACGACGAGCGCGACAAGAACAATGACCGCAATATCGAAACCACTGAAATCCATTTGGCTCTCCCTCAGAAGCGGGCCGCGAGAGCCATTCCCGCGCAGCCGACTTCACCAAAGACTTAAGTGTGTTTCAGGTGCGTTACAATCAGGTGATGAGGGATTGTTTGCGGGGCGCAATCAACGGTTGAAGGCGAACAGCTCTGCATCCGCGTCGGTCATTCCTTTGATCGAAGCGGAAACAATTTCGGAAGCGATGCGCGAGAAAGTGATGCCATTGCCGCCATAACCCATGACCGCATGGATGCGCGGATGCCTGGGGATGGCGCCGATATAGGGCAGGCCGGTGGTGGTTGTGCCGAAGGACCCGGTCCAGGCGAATTCGGGCCTGACGTCGAGTTGCGGAAATACAAGGCCAAGCTTTTCGGCGATGCGTGCGGCCTTGTCGGCGATCAGTTCATCGCGCCGCGTCTCGTCGACAAAATCCTCGTCCTCGCCGCCGCAGATGACGCGACCGTCGGCGGTCGCCCTGACGTAGAGATAGGGGTCCGACGCTTCCCAGATGAACGCCGCGCCCGGCCAGAGCTTTCGCGGTTGCGGGCGGGTTGCGATCGCCCAGGTCGAGATGATCTGGTGTGCGGCCGCCGGCACGATGTCGACCAGTTCATAGCCGGTGGCCAGAACAACGTGCCGTGCGGTGATGGTCGGGCCGTCCTTTGTGGCCACGACCACCTCGTCGGTACTGTCCTTGATCGCCGTCGCTTCGACGGGAGCGTAAAGCCGTGCCTTTCGCGCCAGCGCCCTGAGCAGCAGCCCGGCCGTCAGCTTGCGCGGGTCGAGCGCGATATTGTCATGGCTGAGGATGGCGCCATCGCGGTCGATGCCGAATGTCTCCGCCAGAGGCCGCGGTGTGAGATAGGACGCGGCAATGCCCGCCTGCCGCCGCGCTTCGGCTTCATCGCGAAGTTCCGAGGGGCCGAGCATCGTGCCGGCCAGATAGAGCGACTGGCTGCGGCGCGGGCGGCAGTCGATTGCGAGATCCTCGATACGGCCAGCCAGGTTGGAAACCGCGAGCCGCGAGCGCCGCCAGGCCTGCTCGGCGCGGGCTCTGCCGATCATCTTCGAGAGCATTGAAAGCGGCTGGTCGATTTCGAACTGGACGAGCGCGGTGGTCGCGGCGGTCGAACCCTTGAGCGGTCCACGCCGGTCGATGCAGATCACGGAGTGACCATCCGCCGTCAGCGCCTCGGCCATCATGGCGCCGCTGATGCCCATGCCGATGATCAGGACGTCGGTCTTGACGTCCCGGGTCAGCGCCGACGTCGGCACCGCAGGCGCGCGATAGGCGGACCAGACGGGCCGGCCAGTTCTGAGGTCGAGTTTGCGGGGCATCGAATTCTCCGGAAGGTGCGGCTCAACGCTCCGGAGTGGCCGTTGTTCCGGTGTCAGACCCAGCCGGACAGTTCGCGCCGCACCATCGCCTCGATCACCGCCATGCCCTCGGCGCTGTCGTTGAGGCAAGGGATATGGGCAAAATTCTTGCCGCCGGCGTGATGAAACGTCTCGGCCGCCTCGCGGCCGATCTCGTCCAGCGTCTCGATGCAGTCGACGGAAAAGCCGGGATTGACGACGGCGATCGATTTCACCCCGTCCTTGCCGAGTTTCTCCACGGTCTTGTCGGTGTAGGGCTGTAGCCATTCCTGGGCGCCGAAACGTGACTGGAAGGTGGTGATCAGTTTCTTGTCATCCCAACCCAGCCGTTCACGCAACAGACGCGTCGTCTTCTGGCAGTGGCAGTAATAGGGATCACCCTTCTCGAAATAGGGTTTCGGAATGCCGTGATAGGAGGTGATGACCACCTCCGGCTCGAAATCCAGCGTTGCGAGGTTCTGCTCGATCGAACGCGCCAGCGCCTCGATGTAGACAGGCTCGTCATAGTAAGGCGGCACACTGCGGATGGCCGGTGCGCGGCGCATCTTCATCAGGGCGCGAAACAGCTGGTCGTTGGCGGTCGCGGTGGTGGTCGCCGAATACTGGGGATAGAGCGGGAACGCGAGAATGCGGTCGCAGCCTTGCGCGACCAGCCTCTCGGCGATGCTTGCCGTGGAAGGATTGCCGTAGCGCATTGCCCAGTCGACGACGACATTGGGCAGGTCGCACAACGCCTCGGCCAGCTTTTCGCCCTGGGCGCGCGTGTAGGTGCGCAGCGGTGACTCGTTCTTCTCCTGGTTCCAGATCCGGGCGTAGTTGGCACCGGACTTCTTCGGCCGCGTGGTGAGCACGAGCCCATAGAGGATCGGATACCAGATCGCCCTGTTGAGCTCGATGACGCGTGGATCGGACAGGAATTCCCGGAGATAGCGCCACATCGGCTTGAAGTCGGTGCCGTCAGGCGTGCCGAGATTGACCAGCATGACGCCGATCTTGCCAGTCTTGACCGGTGGATGCCCGGCCGGCTGCGGGCCGAGGGCCTTCGCGGCTTTGGGATCGACAGGCGTGGATAGCGTCATAAGGGTTCTCCGGACACGGCGTGAAACTAGCGATGGCGCGCCGGTTTTCAATGCAGCGTCTGGCCGCACCTTAGCAGAGAATGAAAAGCCCGCCCGGTGTCCCGGAAGGGTTTGCGGTGAAGAACCCTGAAGCGATGTTACTTCGGCGGGATGGTCAGCGTCGCGCCGGGGGTCAGCCGGTGCGGCCTTTGACCCTTGTTGGCGTCATAGATGAGTTTCCACCTGGTGGCGTCGCCATAGGCCTTCTTTGCCAGATCCCAGTAGGTGTCGCCGGTGACGATGACATGGCTGCCTGTTGCCGGTGCGGCTTCGGCCGGTTTTGCCGGTTCGGCTGGTGCAGGGGCTGGAGCAGCGGGTGCCGGCGGGGGAGGCGCTGCCTCTGTCGAGATTGCCGGTGGCGTATTGGCGATGTCGCCCGAGTTGGCAGGAAGTTCAGGCATGGCGGGTGCGGCATCGGCGGGCTTTGCCGGTTCTGCCGGTTTCGCGGCCTCGGCCGGCGCTGTCTCCACCGGCTTTGCGGGTTCGGCTGGCTTGACCGGGTCGGCGGCGGGCGCCGCCGCGACAGTCGCGGCGATTTCGGTGATGCGGCCGTCGAGCTTGGGCGTGTAAGGCCGGTGGGCACCGAGGTAGTCGGCAACGACCTGTTCGAGGCCGGGGCCGTAGTCGTAGGCGTTCTTGGCCTTGTCGGCGAAGACCTTGTAGCCGTCGCCGCCCTGGCGCACGTAATTGTTGGTGGCGACGAGGTAGTCCTTGTCGGGATTGATCGGCGCCCAGGCGCCGTTCTCCATGACCTCGACGGACTTGACGCGGCCCGCATTGGGCGCGACCGACCTGTCGAAGGAATATTTGAGACCCGCCACCTGCGGGAAGCGGCCGGCGCCGTCCTCGATCTGGCTAAGACCGCTTTCGAGGCCGGCGACCAGGTCCTTGCCGGAAATCTGGAAGGTGGCCAGTGTGTTCTGGAAAGGCAGCACGGTCAGCACCTCACCCATGGTGACGGTGCCCTTGTCGATCGAGGCGCGCAGGCCGCCGCCATTGGAGATGACGATCTCGACGCCCTGTCCCTTGACGCGGTCGAGTATGGCGTCGGAGACGAGGTTGCCCATCGCGCATTCCTTGGCGCGGCAATTCTCGCGGCTGCCGTCGATGACGTCGGTGGTCTCGGCCACTTCCTTGTTCTTCAGGGCCTCGATCGGCGCGCCAAGTTCCTTGATGCGGGCGAGCACGGCCGGATCGGGCGTGATCGACTTGTCGAGATAGATGGGGTCGCCGCTCGCCGACTTGACGACGCCATTGTCGTCGAACACCACCTTGAACTCGCCGAGATATTTCGAATAGGACGCCGCCTGCACCACCGGCACCTTGTAGCCGTCCGGGTTGTCGACCATCGTCGGGTAGGGGCCTAGCGCCTTCGGATCGGTGTTGGACAAAAGCGTATGGCTGTGGCCGCCGACAACCACGTCGATGCCCGGGATCTTGGCGATGACATCGCGCTCCCTGTTGTAGCCGATATGGGTCACCGCGATGATCTTGTTGACGCCTTGCGCCTTCAGCTTCTCGACTTCCGCCGTGATCGACTTGACGTCGTCCGCGATAGCGATGTTCGGGCCGGGGGAAGCGAGTTCGGGCGTGTCGTTGGTGACGGCACCAACAATGCCGATCTTCTGTCCGCCGACCTCGACGACGATCGACGGCTTGATCTTGCCCGCCGCGCCGGACTTGTCGTTGGGCAGGACATTGGCACTGACGATCGGGAACTTCGCCTTGTCCAGGTAAGGCACCAGCGCGCTCTCGCCGTCGTCGAATTCGTGGTTGCCGAGCGTCACCGCGTCGGGTTTCAACTGATTGAGGAATTCCTCTTCCACGGCGCCCTTGTAGGTGGTGTAGAACAGCGATCCCTGGAAACTGTCGCCCGCATTGAGCAGCAGCACGTTCTGCCCTTCGAGCTTCTTGCGTTCCTGGGCGATCGCCGTGATCAACCGGCCGGCGCCGCCGATGCACTCGCCCTTGGTCTCCTCGTCGGCCGAACAGGTCGACTCGTATTTGTTGTTGCCTTCGATGCGGCTGTGCCAGTCATTGAAATGCAGAATGTTCAATGTGTAGTCGGCAAAAGATGCGCCGGCCGACAGGCCAAGCGCCGATGCGGACAGGGCCAGAATGGCGGCAATCTTCTTCATTCTCGTCTCCCGGTAGGCTGATCAGTGGCGTTTAACGCGCTTGCTTGACTGGGAAATAACAGCCAGCGTTTTGACCATGTTCCCATCGCGTTCCGGCTGACGCAAGCAGAAATGCCGTCGGTATTTTCTGGCGAAAAACCAGGGGTATTTTCTGACGAAAAACCCGGGTAAAAACCTGGCGCGCAGAAAAGAACGGCGGCCAATGGCCGCCGTCCCCGATGAGTCCCGATGTTCGCCGGTCAGGCGCGTCGCGTGAGCACGAAGTTCTGGCCGGATGAACTGGTGCAGTTCAGCTGGCTGGTGGACACCAGCAGGCAGTTGAAGCTGACCGGCGTCTGACGGATCAGCGACGTGCCGTTGATTTCGACCGACGTGGCGCCGGTCATCGTGTAGCTGCCATCGGCCAGCTTCTGGCCAGTGTCGGTGGCGACGGTCGTGAATTTACCACCTGTCAGCGTCGACAGGCCGGTACCCTTGGCATCGATCCACGATCCCTCGACGCCTTTCGGCGCGGCTGCCATCGGCGGTGCATCGGGACCGCTTGTGGTGCAGGCAGCGAGCATCACGGCAAAGGAGCCCGCCACGCCCATCGAAAGAATTTTGCGCGCAATAGTCATCTGAAATCCTCTCCAAACGCACCGGCCCAAAAATCGGATTCGATTTTGGAAGGCATGGTGCGAACGTCCAAAGTGCTGGAACGGGCATGCGTCCCGCAAGACGCACGCTGCCCCAGGCCGCATCTCTTCAATCGCCCGATTTCCGGGCGATTGCAAGGCAATGGCGCAGGGTGTGCGCGACGCTATCGGACCAGGATGTTGCGGAATTGCCACGGATCGCTGCGGTCGAGGTCCTCTGGGAAGAGCCCCGGGCGTCTGTCGAGCGGCGTCCAGTCGGTGTAATGGCCTTCGACCGGTCCGAGATAGGGCGACTGCACTTCCAGACAGCGCCGGTAATCCATCTCGTCCGCCTCGACGATGCCGGCGTCCGGATTTTCCAGGGCCCAGACCATGCCTGCCAGAACCGCTGAGGTGACCTGCATGCCAGTGGCGTTCTGATAGGGCGCCAGCTTGCGCGCCTCGGCGAGCGAGAGGTGCGAGCCGAACCAATAGGCATTCTTGTCGTGGCCGTAGAGCAGGACGCCGAGTTCGTCGACGCCATCGACCAGTTCGTTCTCGTCAAGCACATGGTGTACCGGCTGAGGCTTGCCGGCGGCACCGAACATCTCGTCCAGCGACAGCATCGCGTCGTTGCAGGGATGGTAGGCGTAATGGCAGGTCGGCCGGTATTGCACCTTGCCCTTCCTGGAGCGCACGGTGAAGAAATCGGCGATCGAGATCGCCTCGTTGTGCGTCACCAGGAGGCCGTATTGCGGGCCCGGCGTCGGGCACCAGGAGCGCACGCGCGTGTTGGCGCCGGGCTGCTCCAGGTAGATCGCGGCCTTGGAGCCGTGCTTGTGCTTCTTGGCGTTCTTCGGCATCCATTTCTCATGCGTGCCCCAGCCGAGTTCGGCCGGCTGCAAGCCTTCGGAGATGAAGCCCTCGACCGACCAGGTGTTCCAGAACACATCCATCGGCTTTGGTTTCTTGGCGCGCTGGGTGTCGCGTTCGGCGATATGGATGCCCTTGACGCCGGCCTTCTTCATCAGCTTCGCCCAGCCCTCGCGGTCTTCCTGTGCGGGCTCGGAAAACTCAAGGCCAAGATCGGTGGCGAGGTTCACCAGCGCCTGCTTGACGAACCACGAGACCATGCCGGGATTGGCGCCGCAGGTGGAAACCGCGGTAGCGCCGCCCGGTTTGTCGTGCTTTTCCTTGATCAGGGATTCGCGCAGCGCATAGTTGGTGCGGCTGGCATTGTCGGCGTTGGCGTCGAAATAGAATCCAAGCCACGGCTCGACGACGGTGTCGATGTAGAGCACGCCGAGCTTGCGGCAGAGCCGCATCAGGTCGACCGAGCCGGTATCGACCGACAAATTGACGCAAAAGCCCTGGCCGCCGCCATTGGTCAGCAGCGGCGTCAGAAGCTTCTTGTAGTTCTTCTCGGTCACCGCTTCCTGGACGAAGGCGATGCCGCGCTCGTCGAGCAGCTTGCGGTCGGTGTCGCGCGGATCAAGGACCGTCATGCGCGACTTGTCGAACTTGAAATGGCGCTCGATGAGAGGCAGCGTTCCCCGTCCGATCGAGCCGAAGCCGATCATCACCACAGGGCCGGTGATCTCGCCGTAGACGGGCCAGTTTTCATTCGCCATTTTATCGAGCACTCCTTCAACCATGTACAAAAGCCGGGCAGACATCTGCAAAAAACCGGGCATTTTTGCCAACGGCCTGCGCTACATCACAGATCATTGTCATAAACCAGCGAAAAGCGCCAACCTGTGGCTAGCCGTCCTTGGCCATGTGGTTAAGGACGGCGACAAGCCGGTCGCGGTCCGATGTCAGGCCCTTGTAGTCGAGTTGGTCGAGATCGAGCGCTTCGAGCTGGGCGGCAAAGGACAGTGCGAGCGCTGCGCGCTCCGGGTGCCGCTCCAGCACCGCGAGCGGGTCCAGGTGGATGCGGATGGTGAACAGGATGTCGCGCGAGGCGGGCAGTTTACGCAGCGTCTGGCGCTCGACGCGGATGAAGGCGTGCGCCTTGACGTCACCATCGGGGAAGCGCGTCGGCCGGTTGGTGGCACGGTCGATGCGCTCGACATTGGACAGCGGATGGTAAAGCGCATTGTCGGCCTGGATCGACCAGTTAAAGCGCTCGACCGCCTGGCCCTGCAGGCCGTCGAACATGCGGTTGATGAGTTCGGCGGGGCGCGTGCCCGGGCCGAAGCCGGGCACCGGCTCGTGAATCTGTTGCAGCGGCTTGCCGAATTTTTCGAGCAGCGACCAGGACGAGGGAAAGCACAGCGAGCCGGCCGCGAGCCGCCAGCCGCTGTCGTCGCGGCGCATCAGGATCAGGTCTTCCTGGACCAGCAGCGAGGCCGCGACCAGCGGGGCGCCGACCAGACCCGAAGGCAAGGCAGGGTGGTCCGCGGCGCCGACCACCTCGTTGCCTGCATCGGTGCGGCGATGGGTGCGCGAAAATTGCTCCGGCAGATAGGCGCCGAGCAAGTCGAGCACTTCCTGCTGGGCGTCTCGCGTGCCGTCCTCCTCGACGAAAACCCGTTCGGGAATTTCGGCATAAAGCCGGCGCTTCTCGGCGAGATAGGGCAGGAGATGACCGTCGACCTCGATCCAGTTCGCGGGGTCGAGCGGCTTCAGCCCGATGTTGAACAGCTTCGACGAACCGTCATAGGGGGTATGGGTGGGCAGGGCTTCGACCAAGCTCATGCTTCCTTGAAGGCGTCGAGACCGGCGGCGGTCATTCTCGCCAGGAATTCGGTGACATCGTGGTCCGCGGCGCCTGCCTTGGCGAACGGGCCCGCGGCCAGCCTGGAATCGAGGATCTCGCGCGAGCATTGCGCGACGATGATGCCGCCGGTCCTCGGCTTCTTCGGCCCGGAGGCAATGAAGACGCCCTCTGCATAGCAGGCCTTCAGCCATTCGACATGTGCAGCCTGAAGGCGGTCGATCTCTGTCAGAGGCACCTTGTAGTTCAGCGAAACGACGAACATGGCGTTCTCCCGATCAAATCAGTCTTGCGGGGATCAGGCCGCGCAGCGAATTGCCGACAAAGAGAGCCTTGGCCGACTTCAGGTCGTCACAGGTGTAGATTGCTTCCGCCGCCCGGCCTTCATCCAGAAGCGCGGCGCGCAATACGCCAGGCAGCAGGCCACAGTCCAACCGGGGCGTGGCCAGCACGCCGTCGCCGAAATCGGCGAAGACATTGGTGATGGTGCCTTCACAGATTTCGCCGCGCTCATTGGCCAGGATCACCTCGTCGGCCTGGGTGACGAGATATTCGGAACGGGCATGGGTGTAGAGCTGGCGCCGGCTTGTCTTGTGGCGCAGCAGCGTGTTGCTCGAATCGAGCCTCGTCCGCGCCAGCCGCAGCACCCAGACCTTGTCGGCTGCGAGCGGTTCGTAGGGTTGCGCCGAGGCGGTTGCTTCGCCGTTGCGCGCCAAGGCGAGCCGCGCGCGCATGGCGGTGCGGGCACCGTCGACCGCGTTGGCCAGCGCGGCGCCAACCTTTTGCGGATCGCAGGCGAAGCCGAGCTCCGCCGCCGAGCCATAGAGGCGCGCAAGGTGGCGGTCGAAGCGCAGGAAGCCCGTCCCGGGCTGCCAGCGCATGGTCTCGATCAGCTCGAAATCGGCGGTGTCCCCGTCGCGAAGCGGGCCTTGAGCAGACACTCCTGATACTCCTCCTGCGCCGTCGAATCGAAGACGATGCCGCCGCCGACATTGTAGACGGCCTCGCCACCGGCAAAGAGCGAGATGGTGCGGATCGCCACGGAAAAGCGCATCGTGCCGCCGGGCGCGATCCAGCCGATGGCGCCGCAATAGACGTCGCGCGGCGTGCCTTCCAGATCGTGCAGGATCTCCATTGCGCGGATCTTCGGCGCCCCGGTGATCGAGCCGCAGGGAAACAAAGCCGCGAAGACCTGGCGGATGGTGAGGCCCGGCAGCAGCTTGGCCCTGACGTCGCTCACCATCTGGTGGACGGTCGGGTAGCTCTCGATGCGGAACAGTTCGGGCACCTCCAGCGTGCCGACCTCGCTGATCAGCGAGATGTCGTTACGCAGGAGGTCGACGATCATCCGGTTCTCGGCCTGGTTCTTCTCGTCATGGCGCAGGAAGGTCTTCTGCCGCTCGTCCTCGTCCCTGGTCGCACCGCGCGGGGCCGTGCCCTTCATCGGATGCGTCTCGATCATCCCGGCGGCATTGATCTCGAAGAACAGTTCGGGCGAGCGCGACAGCACGATGGGATCGCCAAGCGCCACCAGCGCGCCATACTTCACCGGCTGGCGCTCGGTCAGCGCGTCAAAGGCGGCGAGCGGGTCGCCCGACCATTGCGCCCGCACCGGGAAGGTCAGATTGCCCTGGTAGCAATCGCCTTGCCTGATGTGTTGATGCAGTCGCGAGAAACGCTTCTCGTAATCCTCGAACGACCAGGCCGCCCTTGCATCGAAGATCGGGCCGTTGGTCGCAGCTGCGTTGCGTGGCGGCACGGCGTCCTCGGCCGGAGCGTCGAAGACGCCGAGGCAGATCAGCGGTGCGCGGCGCCGGCCCGGCAGCAAGGGAACGAGCTTCGGTTCGAGCAGGTAACCCGCCTCATAGGAGAAATAGCCGGCCAGCCATTTGCCGGCGTCGTGCGCGGCCTGCGCTGCTTCCAGCGCCGGCAGGAAATCACGCGCCTCATGCGCCACGATGATGTCGGCCGGCCGGTCGAAAACGAGCTGGCGCGCGCTTTCGTCGTTGCGGAAAATGGCGGCGGGCAGGGACATGGGAACCGGGATCGATGAAGCCGTCGATCGCTCTATATGGGGGGCGGGCCGCGTGCAATCGAGGGAACGGCACCTTGCCCCTCAAAGCCGACCTCTTGGCGGCCTTGTCCGCCAAAAATAAATCGGCGGGGCTGTGGCCCCGCCTATTTGATGATCCGCCTGTGCGGGTTCAGGTGTTGCTGGCGGTCCCGGCTGTCGGAAATTGCTTGGCGAATTCCTTCTCGTCGCCGGCGGCGAGCAGCTTGGCTTGCTCGATCCAGCGTTCGCGCGCGATGCGGCCGTCGAAGTTCATTACGTCCTCGATCCGCTTGATGTCGGCTGCCGTCCAGGCGGCGATCTGGGCGAAGGTGGTGACGCCCTGCGCCTTGAGCAGCTTCTCGTTGACCGGGCCGATACCGATCAGCCGGCGCAGATTGTCGGGCTTGGCCGCTGCTGGCTTGGCCGCCGCTGGCTTGGCTGCCGGCGGTGCGGCCTTCTTGGCGGCTGCCGGCTTGGGCGCGGCCGAACTCTTTGTGGCCGAAGCCGTGGAGGCCGCAGGTTTGCTCGCGGCGGGTTTGGCGGCGGCTTTCGCCGGGGCGGCAGGTTTGGCAGGCGCAGCCTTGGCCGCGGGTGGAGCGGATTTGGCGGCGGCCGGCGTCGACAGCAGGGCTGCCGGGGGTTGGCTGGCGGCCTTTGCTCCGCCACCCGCGGAAGCCTGCGCGTCGCGCAACTGGCGTTCAAGGTCGGCGCGGGTCTTGCCGCATGCATTCAGTTCGCCGGTCAGCCGGTCGCTGTCGGCACGCAGCCGGTCGCGCTCGCCGCGGGTTCGGTCGAGGTCGCCGCGAAGGCTGTCGAGCTCGCCACGCAGGCGACCCCAGATGAACCAGCCAACCAACACGCCTACCAGGAACGCCAGGACCACGTAGAAAAAAGTGCCCATTGTCTCTCTCCAGTCAGATCCGTCTGCCGTGGGTCATGACCTTCGGCGATGGACTACTCGGTGATGTTTCCGCGGGTTCGCAGAACAGCCGGCTTCGGTTCGAGCTGTTGGCAATCGGCTTTGCTTGCCCATGGCCAACGGCCGTTGTCGCGTTCGCCTGAGCGTCACGGCCGGCTGAGATTTCCCTCGCCGATCCGCATGCGCTCCGGCTGAGCTTGGAGCGAAGGCTATCATAGAGCTTACGGAAAGCTATGGGAAAAACTTCTGCCTAGAGTTCTTCAAGAACAAATATTTAGCGCAAGAATACTGCGATCCCAACATGCATTCCGGCTAAACTGTTTTGCCCATGCGAGACGCGTCTCAACTGTCGAGGGATTCCAGTTCGTCGATCAGGCCGCTGATCACGCCAAGCCCGATCTGCCAGAAGGCGGGATCGGTGGCGTCGAGGCCGAAGGGCGCCAGAAGCTGCGAATGATGCTTTGTGCCGCCGGCGCGCAGCATCTCGAAATACTTGTCCTGGAAGCCGCGCTCGGCGTTCTGGTAGACCGCGTAGAGCGAGTTCACCAGGCAGTCCCCGAAAGCATACGCATAGACGTAGAAAGGCGAATGGATGAAGTGCGGGATGTAGGTCCAGAAGACCTCGTAGCCTTCGCGCAGCTTGATCGCGGGCCCCAGGCTTTCGGCCTGCACTTCCAGCCAGAACTGGCCGAGCCTGTCTGACGTCAGTTCGCCGTTGCGGCGTTCCGCATGCACCTTGCGCTCGAATTCGTAGAAGGCGATCTGGCGCACCACCGTGTTGATCATGTCCTCGACCTTCTGGGCGAGCATGGCCTTGCGCTCACGCCTGTCGGTGGTCCGCTCGAGCAGCGAGCGGAAGGTCAGCATCTCGCCGAACACGGAAGCGGTCTCGGCCAGCGTCAGCGGCGTCGAGGCCATCAGCGCGCCCTGGCCGGCCGCCAGCACCTGATGCACGCCGTGGCCGAGCTCATGCGCCAGCGTCATCACATCGCGCGGCTTGCCCATGTAGTTGAGCAGCAAATAGGGGTGCGCCGACGGCACGGTCGGATGGGCAAAGGCGCCAGGCGACTTGCCGGGCCTTACCGGGGCGTCGATCCAGTTGCGGTCGAAGAAGGTGCGCGCGATCTCGGCCATCTCGGGCGAGAAGCGCTGATAGGCGGAGAGCACGGTATTCCTGGCTTCGTCCCAGCCGATCACCGCCTGTGGCGTCTCCGGCAGTGGAGCGTTGCGATCCCAGTGGTTCATTACTTCCATGCCGAGCCACCGCGCCTTCATCGCGTAGTAGCGGTGCGACAGGCGCGGATAGGCCTCGCGCACCGCGGCGGCGAGCGCGTCGACCACGCCGCGCTCGACACGGTTGGCGAGATGGCGTGAATCGGCGATGTCCTCGAAGCCGCGCCAGCGGTCGGATATTTCCTTGTCCTTGGCCAGCGTGTTGGTGATCAGCGTGAAGGTGCGCAAATTCTTGCGGAAGGTCGCGGCCAGCGCCTCTGAGGCGCGGCGGCGCACCTCGCCGTCGGCATCCTGCAAACGGTTGAGTGCCGGCTCCAGCGTCAATTCCTCGCCATCGACGTTGAAGCGAAGGTCGGTCATCGTCTCGTCGAACAGACGGTTCCAGGCTCCGCGTCCGGTGATCGACTTCTCATGGAAAAGCTGCTCGACACGATCCTCGAGCTGGTAGGGCTTGTCCATGCGCAGGTCGAGCACCCAGGGCCGATAGTGGCCGAAAGCGGGATCGCCGGCCAGCGCGCTTTCGATCGCGGCGTCGTCGATCAGGTTCAGTTCGAGCGCGAAGAACAGAAGATGCGCGCTGGCGTCGGTCATCCTCTCCTGGATGTCGCCATAGAGCTTGGCGCGCTGCGGGTCGGCGGTGTTGCCGGCATAGACCAGGCCGGCATAGGAGACGATGCGGCCGATCAGTTCCTCCAGGGCCTCGTAGGCGACCAGCGCTTCGCCCAGCTTGCCGGCGCCGCCGCGCCCGGCCTCGGCGGCGAGCGTACCCTTCCAGCGGGTCTCGAAGGCGATCGCGTCGGCGGCGGCCCTGGCGATGTCACGCTTCAGTTCCGGGGCTTCCATGCCGGCATAGAGGTCGGCAAGGTTCCATTCCGGCAGATCGCCAAGCTCGGCCGCGCCCTGACCGGACGCTGGTGCCGCAAGCCGCCGACCAAACATCATGCGCATCGACATACCTTCTGTGAATCACGGGGTCAGAATCAAGGGCCCAGAATCAGGGAGAACGGAGAAGCCGGTCAAATCCTAAGGAATTCGTTCACCGGGTTTTTTGAAACCTTGTTTAGAACCCTGTGCCAAGATGATCCATGGGGATTTCGGGCGCGGGCAAATCAAGACAGTCATGACAGGTTCCATACTCATAGTCGATGACGATCCCGTGCAGCGCCGGCTGCTCGAGGCCGCGGTGACGCGCTTCGGCCACGCGGCAATCGTCGTCGACGGCGGCGCCGCCGGCCTTGAAGTGCTCGACGGGCCAACGGCCCGCGACGTTTCGGTGGTGATCCTCGATCTGGTCATGCCCGGCCTCGACGGCATCGGCGTGCTGAAGGCGATGCGTGAACGCGACATCACCGTCCCGGTCATCGTCCAGACCGCCCAGGGCGGCATCGAAACCGTTGTGTCGGCGATGCGCCATGGCGCCTTCGATTTCGTCGTCAAGCCGGCGTCGCCCGACAGGCTGCAGGCGTCGATCGCCAAAGCGCTCAAGGTCGAAGCGGTCGAGGGTGAGGTCAAGCGCACGTCGCGCAGGCGCGGCGGGCTGCTGACCTTCAGGGACATGATCACCCACAGCCCGGCCATGGACAGGGTGATACGGCTTGGCCAGAAAGCGGCCGCCTCCAACATCCCGATCCTGATCGAAGGCGAATCCGGCGTCGGCAAGGAGCTGGTGGCGCGCGCCATCCAGGGCAGCGGCGACCGCCGCTCGAAGCCTTTCGTCACCGTCAATTGCGGCGCCATTCCCGACAATCTGGTCGAATCGATCCTGTTCGGCCACGAGAAGGGCTCGTTCACCGGCGCCACCGACAAGCACACCGGCAAGTTCGTCGAAGCGCATACGGGCACGCTGTTCCTCGACGAGATCGGCGACTTGCCGCTCGACGTCCAGGTCAAGCTGTTGCGCGCCGTGCAGGAGGGCGAGGTCGATCCGGTCGGTGGCCGCTCGACCGTCAAGGTCGACATAAGGCTGATTTCGGCGACGCACCGCAACCTGCTGCAGCAGGTCAAGGACGGCAAGTTCCGCGAGGATCTGTTCTACCGGCTGAACGTCTATCCGATCTTCGTGCCGCCGCTGCGCGACCGCCGCGACGACATTCCGCATCTGGTCACGCATTTCATGGAGAAGGTGGCACCCGCCGACCCGCGCCATCGCCTGCAAGGCATTTCGGCGCCGGCACTTGCCGTGCTGCAGGCCTATGACTGGCCCGGCAACATCCGGCAACTGGAAAACGCCGTCTTCCGCGCTTCGGTGCTGTGTGACGGCGACGTGCTCGGTGTCGATGATTTTCCACAGATCCGGGCGCAGGTCGAAGGCACCGTCAATCTCGAAACTGACGTCGCCGCGCCACCGTCGCTGGAACCTCGCGACGACGATATCCTGGGCGGCGAGGCGATGGCCGAGGCCGAACTGCCCCCGCGGCTTCAGCCTCGCTTCGGCACCCTGCGGGCGCTCGACGAACGCGGCAATGTGCGGGCGCTCGCCGACGTCGAGCTCGAGATGATCAAGCTCGCCATCGACCATTACAACGGCCAGATGAGCGAAGTCGCGCGCCGCCTCGGCATCGGCCGCTCGACGCTTTACCGCAAGCTCAAGGAATATGGCATCGACCCGGAAACCGGCCGCGTGGAACGGTTGGCGTCCTAATCGCGTCGCGCCGAACCGGACCTCCGCGCCGCGTGTCAGGTCATGTCCCGTGCATGTCGTTCGCCCCGAAACCGAAGCCAGGTTTGGGCAACATGCATCGGACGCAAGGCCGGGACCAGCTTGCGATGCCAGAGTTTGTCCCGCTGTCAGCGGGGTTCGGCCGGATATGGCATGCCCGTGGACAGCTCTGTTCACGCATTAAGGCTAATAGTAACAGATCGTGTTCTGTCAAAAGCCGGAATCCTGATCTAAACCAGCGGTTTACCAAGAAACCTTGTGAACAATTTTTGACGGGATATCGCCATGGTGTTACCGCATTTCGGCTTCAATAAGCGATGATTAACCATTAGGATTGATATTCGGATGTGAAAACGACACGTCCGTTTGGGCAAATCCGGGGACAAACGGCAGCCTGCAAGGCCTTTTGATTTGAACAGAATCGAACGACTCACAAACGGGCGGCATCATCATCTGAGCGTCTGGCCGAGATGGCTGGCAGCGGTGATTGTCGCTTTTGGTTTTGTTGCCGCGGTCGCCACCGGCGCCCAGGCCGAAGTTCGTTCGCTGAAGCTTTACCACCTCCACACGCATGAGAAGGCGGAGATCGTCTACAAGCGCAATGGCCGCTACGATCCGGAGGGCCTGAGGAAGATCAACATCATCCTGCGCGACTGGCGCCGCAACGAACCGACCAAGATGGATCCGCGCCTGCTGGACCTGGTCTGGGAAGCATATCGCGAAAGCGGCGCCACCGACTATATCCAGGTCGTCTGCGGTTACCGTTCGCCGTCGACGAACTCGATGCTGCGCAGCCGCAGCCGGGGCGTTGCCGAGAAGAGCCAGCATATGCTCGGCAAGGCGATGGATTTCTATATTCCCGGCGTGCCGCTGAAGAAGCTGCGCAACATCGGCCTGAAGATGCAGGGCGGTGGCGTCGGCTATTACCCGACCTCCGGTTCGCCGTTCGTCCATATGGATGTCGGCAATGTACGCCACTGGCCCGGCATCAGCCGGCAGGAACTGGTCAGCCTGTTCCCCAACGGCAAGACCCTGCATGTGCCGAGCGACGGCCGGCCGCTGCCGGGCTATGAGCAGGCAATGGCCGCCTACAAGGCGCGCAAGGGCGCCGGTACGCCCAATGTCGAGCTTGCGAGCGCCGGCGGCAGCGGCAAGAAGTCCGGCGGCTTCCTCTCCGCCTTCTTCGGCGGTGGCGGCGACGATGAAGCCGACGACAGCGCCGACGTCGAGACCGCTTCGGCCGCCCCTGCGCCCAAGGCTAGAAACCTGAAGCCGGCCGCGACCGCCAAGAGCAACCTGCCGGGCATCGCCATCGTAGCGCCCGAGAATGCACAGCGCGCCAACATCCCGCAGATTGCCGACGAGCAGGCTCCGGAACCGGTGAAGGACACGCCGGAAACGATCATCGCCGCGCTGCCCGCCAAGGAGATTCCGCTGCCCGATTTCGCGCCGCGGCCGAAGGCCGATGTCGGTGCTCAGCCTGAGAATGTTCCGTTCGCCATGGCGGACGCGACCGCGACCACCGAACAGGCCGTGGCGACCGCGCAGGCGCCGGCGAACATGCCGTTCGCCAAGGCTGATCCCGCCACTGTGGCGGCGGCGGCCGATCCGGCACAGGTTGCCGTCAACAACATCCCCTTGCCGACGTGGCGTCCCGAACGCACGCTGCCGGCTGATCTCGCACCGCCGCCCAGCAAGGATGTGCTGATGGCGCTGGCGGATACGGCCGAACAGGGCAAGACCGCGTCCGATGCGTTCTCGGTGCTGCCGACGGAGCGTCCCGAACCGGCCAAGCCGGACGCCGTCAAGGCCGTGCTTGACGAGGCCAATGCCCAGGTCGGCAATGCCGACGAATACAAGGTTGCGTCGCTGTCGCAAGAACCGCGCTCGGCCTTCAACGATCCGTCAGGTGTCGATGCCGCATCGCCGCGTCAGGCGGTTGCCGCCCGCCCGGCCGGTTCCGATCCGGCCGCCGCGATCGGCGCCGGCGTGAAGACGACCCGCAAGGAAGCCAGGGCCACCCCCCGCGACCAGAAGCCCGGCCCCAGGGCCATGGTGGTCGCCGCCGCGCCCCAGGCCGCCCGCTGGGCGCTGACCAGCGGCGAGAACGTCGCCACCGCTTCGGCTGCGACGACGGCGCCGGGCTACGCCTACAACATCGTGCATACGCCGCCGAGCGAGGTCTACACGGCCGGCTTCCAGCCGAGCAATGAGGTCGCCGACGCCAACCGGTTCACCGGCAACGCCGTCAAGTTCATGTCGGTGGCCCGCTTCCAGACGAAATAGCCTGCTGGCCAGACGAGACAAAGCCGCGCCGGGCGACCAGCGCGGCTTTTTGCTGTCCGGGGTGATGCATCCGGCACCCAACCCGGTGAATCACGCGGACTGAACTTCTCGTGAAGCCGGAACGGCCTGGCTGTTTGCGGGTTAGCGTGGGTACGTTCCAACCCTGGGGAAATTCATGAAGAAAATTCTACTGGCATCCGTTCTGGCATTGGTTGCAGCATCCGCCGCGATCGCTCCGTCGCGAGCCGAAACCGTGATCATCAAGAATGGCAAGCATCACTGCAGGACCAAGCTGGTCACGCATTGGGTGCACCATCACAGGGTGACCGAGAAGGTCAAGGTCTGCCGCTGATCCGGAAGCGATGGGGTCCGGGAGAATTGGCCCGGTCGACGAGAGTCGGCCGGGCTTTTCATGTGCCAGCCGACGCAGCGCTCAGGGCTTGGTTCCGAGCGTTCTAGAGCGTGTTTCACTTACATTGAAGCATATCCAGCGTTGACGAGATAGTTGGCGCATTCAGCGGGTTGAAAGCTTTCGAGGAGTGTTCCGATACGTCGCCATGTGGCCTCGACGGTCCGTTCTGAAGCCTTTCGCATGAGGTGCTTGAGCTTGGCGAAGACCTGCTCGATCGGGTTTAGGTCTGGACTGTAGGGTGGCAGGTAGAAAAGCTTGGCTCCGGCCGCGCGAATGGCACGACGAATGGCTTGCCCCTTGTGACTTCCAAGATTGTCCATGACGACGATGTCACCGGGCGAGAGCGTCGGCACGAGGAACTGCTCAACCCAGGCCGCAAAGCTTGCACCGTTGATGGGACCATCAATGACGCAGGGCGCGTCGATGCGCTCGCAGCGCAGCGCGGCCAGGAAGGTCAGCGTGCGCCATTTGCCATGCGGAGCCTTGGCGACCAATCGGTGCCCACGAGGCCCCCAGCCTCGTAGCGGCGCCATGTTGGTTTTTGCCCAGGTTTCGTCGATGAACACCAGGCGCCGTGGATCAAGCCTGCCTTGATACTTCCTCCATTGTGCCCGGCGCCGCGCAATCGCCGGCCTGTCCTGCTCGCTGGCGAACAGCGTTTTTTTTGAAGCTGAACCCGGCCTCCTTCAGCACCCGCCACACCGACACCGGGGCTGCCACGATGCCGCGCTCGGCAAGCTCCGCCGACAGCGCTCGCACGCTCACATGCGACTGTGAGGCTACCCGCTCCAGCAGCCACACGCGATGTGGCTCCAAATCCCGGCCGGATTGACGCCCCATGCGCAACGCCGATGCGCTTCCGCTCAATCGTTGGCGTTGCGACCACTTCACAACACTCGCCACGCTCACCCCGAACAATGCAGCCGTTTCCCGGCATGTCCGGCCAGCCGCAACCGCTGCCGCAACGCGCTCACGAAGATCGTTTGAATAGGGTCTTGGCATCCGATGCTGGCCTCCGCCCAGCCAGCATCTTGAATCACAAAATCACCTCGGCGTGAATCCCAACCGATTCAAATCAACAGCAACACGCTCTAGTCGATTTCCAGCGTGGCTGCTTCGCCCTTGGCCAGAAGCCGGGCGGCGTCGCGCGCCGGCGGTAGTCCGAAATGGCGCGCATATTCCCGGCTGAACTGCGAAGCGCTTTCATAGCCGACGGCAAAGGCGACACGCATGGCGCTGCCCGGCTCCGCGATCAGCAGATGACGAGCCTGCAGCAGACGCACCTGCTTCTGATACTGCATCGGGCTCATGGCGGTCGCCGCCTTGAAATGGCGATGGAACGAAGCGTTGCTCATATGCGCGAGTTCGGCCAGCTCCGTTACATCGATGGGTTCGTTGTAGTGTGCTCGTATCCAGGCGGTGGCGCGGCGTATCTGTGACAGGCGGCCATCGGCGTGCGCGAGCTGCCGCAACTTCGCCCCTTGCGGACCTTGCAGCAAGCGGAACGCGATCTCGCGTTCGAGCATGGGCGCGAGCACGGGAATTTCGGTTGGCCGGTCGAGCAGCCGCAGCATGCGGCGCCATGCATCGAGCAGTTCATCATCGGCCCGGTTGGTCACGAAGCCGTCGCCGTCCACCGCCGGCTTGTGGTCGATGATCAGGGCGGCGATCAGCCCGACATCGAGGGCGAAGGCGATGGCCGTGTAAGGACGGGCGCTGCTCGCCTCGAGGAGCTGGCTGGTGGCCGGCGTTTCCACCGCATAGATGAAATAGCTGCCGGCGCCATAGCGAAGCGTGCGGTCGCCGATCAGCACCGTCTTGGTCCCCTGCAGCACGAACAGCGCCGTCGGCTGGCAAAGCTCGGGCAGGGGCGGGGTCGCGACCTCGCTGCGGCCGATCGTGACGCGCGGGATCGCCGTCTTGGTGCGCCGCCCATGCGCATGGCGGCCGGCGATGCCGATCAATTCCCGCAAAACCTCTTCCATCCCCCAGCATTGCCGATCCGGGCGGCCCGCGCAACCAATTGAGAGGATTAGGCAAGAGGGCGCGAGTATCCGGCGCGCGAAACCGGCCGAGGCACGTCATCTCCAGGTCACCAAAGACGGAGACATCGACATGACGACGCAGAGAAATGCGCTGGTCACCGGCGCCAACAAGGGTATCGGCCTCGAGACCACTCGCCGGCTGGCGGCCCTGGGGTTCAAGGTCTGGGCTGGCGCCCGCGACGCCGAGCGCGGGGAGGCCGCGGCAAAGGCGTTGTGCAACGAAGGGTTCGACGTCAAATGGCTCGAGCTCGACGTCTCCAGCGACGACAGCGTGGCAGCCGCGGCCAAGACCCTGGGAGCGCAGGTATCCAGCCTCGACGCGTTGGTCAACAATGCCGGCATTGCCCCCGGCTATGTTGACGCGCTGGGACCGGACGGCCGCTACGAACGGCCGCCGAGCCGCGAGGATATCACCGATATGAAGGCCACCTATGACGTCAACGTCTTCGGCCCGGTGCGCGTCACCCAGGCGTTCCTGCCGCTGCTCCTGGCATCGCCCGCCGCGCGCATCGTCATGGTGAGCAGCTATCTCGGCTCGATCGCGCGCGCCGCCGGCAACAGCCAGTCGCCCAATGTGATGAGCTATGGCAGCTCAAAAACAGCGCTCAATGCCATCACCGTGGCCTTCGCCAGGGAGCTCTCCCCGCGCGGCATCATGGTCAACGCCGCCGCTCCCGGCTACACGGCAACGGACCTCAATGCGCATAGGGGCGGGCGTACGGTGCAGCAGGCTGCCGGGATCATCGTGCAATTGGCGACGCTGAAGGCGGGCGGACCCACCGGCGGCTATTTCGATGAGAACGGTCCGTTGCCCTGGTGAGCGGGAATCGACTATTTCCTGAGCTTGCTCGCTTCACGTGCAAGCGCTTCGATCTCGTCCCATTTGCCCGCCTTGACCATGTCGTCGGGCGCGACCCAGGAACCGCCGACGCAGATGACATTGGGCAGGCTGAGATAGTCGGCGGCATTCTTGCCGGTGATGCCGCCGGTCGGGCAGAATTTGACGTCGGCGAGCGGCGAGGCGAAAGCCTTCAGCGAGGCGATGCCGCCGGACTGCTCGGCCGGGAAGAATTTCAGGAAGCGCAGGCCTGCCTCGCGCGCGGCCATGATCTCGCCGGGCGTGATGGCGCCGGGCAGCAATGGGACGGCGCTGTCTTTCGCCGCGGCCAGAAGCTGGCTGGTGATGCCGGGGCTGACAATGAATTTCGATCCAGCGGCCGCCGCTTCGTCGAACTGGCGGGCGTCGAGAATGGTGCCGGCGCCGACAATGGCATCCTCGACTTCGGCCGCCACGCGGCGGATCGCTTCCAACGCATCGGCGGTCCTGAGCGTGATCTCGATCGCCGGCAGGCCGCCACGTGCCAGGGCACGGGCCAGAGGCACCGCATCGGCAACATTGGCGATCTTCAGCACCGGTATGACCGGCTGGCCATTGAGGAGTGACAGGAGTTTCTCGGTCTTGCTGGGCATCTGTCTCTCCGTATCCCAAGCGCGCCGTATGAATCCGTCTCGGCGTGGCGCGCTCCTGGTTCATTTCAACCGATTAGCAGACGCGTGTTTGCCTGTCCACGAAACCGGTCGCGTCGCGATGTCACGCGCTGTCGGACAACTTATCGGCTCTTCCCCGACAGGGCCATGACAAGCACCAAAGCCCGTTTCACCTTGAAACAGGATTTACGAGCGTCTAGTTGCTCTGGCAATGACACCGTCCACAACAAGCCAGCCCATCCGCGTCGCCGCGCTCTACCGGTTTGCCCGGCTCGATGCCTTTGACGAACTGCGCGCGCCGCTCGCCGCCTTCTGTTGCGGCCGCGGCATCAAGGGCACGTTGCTCCTGGCGCATGAAGGCATCAACGGCACGGTCGCGGGCAGCGAAGCAGCGATCGCCGAACTGATCGACTATATCGAAGCCATCGACGGGCTGGCGGGCCTCGAGGTCAAGTACAGCGGCGCCGCGGAAATGCCCTTCCATCGCATGAAGGTGCGGCTGAAGCGCGAGATCGTCACCATGGGCATCGAGACTATCGACCCGGCGACGAGCGCCGGCACCTATGTGGCACCAGCCGATTGGAACGCGCTGATTTCCGAGCCCGACACGATCGTCATCGACACACGCAACGCCTACGAAGTTTCGATCGGCACCTTCAAGGGCGCGGTCGATCCGGCGACCGCGAGCTTTCGCGAATTCCCGGCCTGGGTGGAAGCGCATCGAGCCGAACTCGAAGGCCGCAAGGTGGCGATGTTCTGCACCGGCGGCATTCGCTGCGAAAAGGCGACGGCCTACGTGAAGTCGCTCGGCTTCGAGGACGTGTTCCACCTCAAGGGCGGCATCCTCAAATATCTCGAGGAGGTTCCGGCCGAGCAGAGTCTGTGGCAAGGCGAGTGCTTCGTCTTCGATGAGCGGGTTTCCGTTTCGCACGGCCTCGCCGAGGGAGACGCGGAACTCTGCCGTGCTTGCCGCCATCCGCTGACGGCAGGCGAGCTGTCGTCGCCGAAATATGCAGCGGGTATCTCGTGCCCGCATTGCTTCGATGCCCGGTCGGACGAGGACCGTCAGCGTTATGCCGAGCGCCAGCGGCAGGTCGAGCTCGCCGAGGCGCGGGGCAAGGGGCCGCATATCGGGTCCTGAACCCAAGGCTCCGGGGCCGCGGCAAAGCGGCGACCTGTCATTGCAATGTCAAGTTCCGGGACCTACGTCTTCGGCGTTCGAAACCTGCCCGTTCGGCCGGGCGCATGCTGGAGGCACTGAATGTTCGATCCCAAGAAGCTTCTCGACGATCTGCTCGGCTCGCAAATTCCCGGCACCAGCGGCACCGTCCGCGACAAGGCGGGCCAGGCTGTGCAGATGGCCAAGGACAATCCGCTTGCGGCCGGCGCGCTCGCGGCCGTGCTGCTTGGAACTGGCGCCGGGCGTCAGGTGACGGGCACCGCGGTGAAGCTCGGTGGCTTGGCCGCGATCGGTGGTCTCGCCTACAAGGCCTACCAGAACTACAAGGCCGGCAATGCTCCGGAGCAGGCGCCCGCGGCCGGCGAACCGGAATTGCTGCCGCCGCCCAAGGACACCGCCTTCCACCCTTCGCAGGCGCCGCAAGGCGAGGATGAGTTCACGCTGACGCTCGTTCGCGCGATGATCTCGGCGGCCAAGGCCGACGGCCATGTCGACGATGAGGAGCGCAAGAAGATCGCCGGCAAGCTCAGTCTTGCGGGAATCGGCACCGATGCCGAGAAATTCCTGATGGCGGAGCTGGAAAGCCCGCTCGACCTCGACACGCTGGTCGCGGGTGCCAAGACCGACGCGCAGAAGCTCGAACTCTACACCGCATCGCGCCTCACCATCGATCCCGACACACGCGCCGAGCGCGGCTATCTCGACCTGCTGGCCGGCCGGCTCGGTTTGCCGGACCCTCTGGTCGATCATGTCGAGGCGACGGTTTCGGCGGCCAAGGTTCCGGCTGGCAAGGCGGGCACCTCGCCCAACCCGCGCTGGTAGGCCAAAACGGCACAGAGAGCCGTTTACCTTTCGTTAACTCAGGAAGCGCATGATTCTACACAGTCGGATCGGCTTTTCCTCCTCCCAAGCCCGGTTCAGATCAGGGCGGTCGCCAATGACCGCCCTTTTTGTCGACCCCTGCCGGGCTTCCTCCGAAAGCGGATTCCAACTTCTCAAGGGCGTGCCCTGGGGCGCTTGCCATCGCTGCCGTCATTTGCGATGCCTTCTGCCGAGCAAAATCCTGGAAAATCAGTCAGGCGCGCGCGGCGCTGCCGGAGGATATCTGTCATGACCGAGCAAAAAACCGCCATCGTCACCGGCGCCGGGACGGGTATCGGCAAGAGCGTTGCCACGGCACTGCTCAAGACCGGCTGGAACACCGTGTTCTGCGGCCGCCGCAAGTCGGTGCTGGATGCCGCCATCGCCGAGGCCGGCCGGACCCCGGCCAGGGCGTTGGCGGTCGCCTGCGACATCAGCAAGGCCGGCGAGGTCGACGACCTGTTCGAGACGGTGGCGGAAGCCTTCGGCCGCGTCGACCTGCTCTTCAACAATGCCGGCATGGGTTACAAGTCGACGCCGATCGACGAGATCCCGGTCGAGGTGTGGAACGATATCGTTGGCGTCAATCTCACCGGTTCGTTCCTGTGCGCCCGTGCCGCCTTCGGTGCCATGCGCAAGCAGCGGCCGATGGGCGGCCGCATCATCAACAACGGCTCTGTGTCGGCCTACGCGCCGCGACCGGGCTCGGTGCCCTATACAGCGACCAAGCATGCCATCACGGGATTGACGAAGACGCTGGCGCTCGACGGCCGGCCCTATGACATCGCTTGCGGCCAGATCGACATCGGCAACGCGCTGACCGACATGGCGCAGCCGATGACCGTCGGCGTACCGCAAGCCAACGGCTCCATCGCCGCCGAAGCGGTAATGGATGTCCAGCGCGTTGCCGACGCCGTCGTGCACATGGCGAGCCTGCCGCTCGACGCCAATGTGCTGTTCATGACTGTCATGGCGACCAAGATGCCGTTCGTCGGACGTGGTTGAGCCGAGGGCACAGGCAGGGCTCTCGCCACCTCATTTTCCCGCCAGTGGTACGCCCGGCTTGAAGAGCAGAATGGGCCTGATCTCGTAGACGGCGGTCGGATTGACGCGGCGAAGGTCGCGGGCGATCGCGATTGCCTCGTCCCGCGCGGCGCAGTCCACGACATAGAGGCCGAGCAACTGTTCCTTGGTCTCGGCGAACGGGCCGTCGATGATCACGCCGTCGCCAGGGCCGCGCAAGGTGCAGGCGTCCTGTGTCGCTCCCAGACGCGCGGACGGTCCTAGAGTGCCTTCCTCATGAAGCCGGGTGTTGATCTTGAGCAGTTCGGCCATCAGGGCCGCGTCTTCCTGCGGCGTCAGCGCCTTGATCGCGTCTTCCACGTGATAGGCAAGGATTGCATAAAACATCTAGGGCATCCCGGTTCGATCCTGATCTCGGGACCGTAACCGTTCCAGACATGGACGCACAGTCTTGGCCGTGAGCCTCCGGACGGATCATGACATCGACATGGCGGCCCGCCGCAAGCCATCCGGAAATGGCTCCGGCCTGCCTTGAGGCCTACTTGGCCAGGAACGCCCCGATCCGCTCCAGAGCGCGCAAGATGTTCTCTTCGGAATTGGCGTAGGAGAGCCTGACATAGCCTTCGCCGAGAATGCCGAAATCGGGGCCGCCGATCAGCGCCACGCCGGCGTCGTCGAGCAGCGCCGAGGCCAGCTTCTTTGCCTTCCAGCCGGTCTTCGACACGTTGGGGAAGGCATAGAATGCGCCCTTGGGCGTGATGCAGGAAATGTTTGGCAAGGCGTTCAGGCCCTCGACGACGACCTTCCTGCGGCGGTCGAAGGCGCGCATCATGGTGTCGACGTCGTCCTGCGGGCCGTCGATGGCGGCGATGCCGGCGAACTGGCTCGGCGCGTTGACGCAGGACCAGCAATTGACCGCCAGCTTGCGCACCTTGTCGTAGAGATGCGCGCCCTTGTCGCCGTTCGGCCAGATCGACCAGCCCATGCGCCAGCCGGTCATCGCCCAGGTCTTGGACCAGCCATTGAGCACGATCAGCCGGTCGCGGATCTCGGGATAGCCGAGCAGCGAGCAATGCGTCTCGCCGTCATAGGTCATGACATCGTAGATCTCGTCGGAGAGGATCGCGACATCGGGATGCTTCTCCAGTCCCTTGACCAGCTTTTCGATCTCGGCACGCGGCGTGACGCCGCCGGTCGGGTTGGCTGGTGAGTTGAGGATCAAGAGCCTGGTCTTCGGTGTGATCAGCGCCAGCGTTTCTTCGGCCGAAAAGGCAAAGCCGTTTTCCTCGCGCATCGGCACAGGAATGGGGGCGGCACCGGTGAATTCGATCATCGAGCGGTAGATGGGAAAGCCCGGATCCGGATAGAGGATTTCCGCGCCGGGCTCGCCGAACATCAGGATGGCGGCGAACATGGTCGGCTTGCCGCCGGGCAGGATCATCACCGTCTCGGGCGAAACCTCGACGCCCGTGGTGGTCAGCGTGCGGCGAACCACTGCCTCGCGCGTTGCCAAAAGCCCGTTGGCCGGCGTGTAGCCGTGGTGGCCGTCACGCAGCGCCTTGATCGCCGCCTCGACGATATGCTGCGGCGTCTTGAAGTCCGGCTGGCCGATGCCGAGATTGACGATGTCGCGGCCCTGCTGGGCAAGTGCCGTCGCCCTCGCGAGCACCGCGAAGGCATTTTCCTCGCCGAGACGGTCGAAGGCCGAAATCGTGTGGAGCATTTTTCCCGTCCATGTGGTTCTTGCTGTGAGGTCGTGTTTTTGTGAGCTTCGGCCCGCAAAAGTCAAACGGATTGGAGTCTTCGGTGTCGGAAAATCTCGCGAATTGGCAGCCACGCCCGCGTCCGGAGCGCAAGGCGATCGACGGTCGATATGTCCGGCTTGAACCGCTGAGCGCCGCAAGGCACGGTGATGGGCTATATGAAGCGTCTTCCGTGTCCGACGTCGACGGCCGCTTCGCCTGGCTGCCCGACTATCCGCCGGAAACCCGCGCCGCCTTCCAACCCTGGCTGGACAAGGTCGAGGCCAGCGAGGATCCGCTGTTCTTTGCCGTCATCGACAAGGCCAGCGGCAAGGTCGCCGGACGCCAGACATTGATGCGCATCGATCCCGCTTACGGCGTCATCGAGATCGGCAACATCTATTGGGGGCCGCTGATCTCGCGCAAGCCGGGCGCGACGGAAGCGCAGTTCCTGTTCATGAAATATGTCTTCGACGATCTTGGCTATCGCCGCTACGAATGGAAATGCAACAACCGCAACGAACCGTCGAAGCGCGCCGCGGAACGGTTCGGCTTCAAGTTCGAGGGCATTTTCCGCCAGCACCTCATCGTCAAGGGTGAAAACCGCGACACCGCATGGTATTCGATCATCGACAAGGAATGGCCGGCCCTTCGCAACGCCTATGGGGCGTGGCTCGATCCGGCCAATTTCGATGGCGACGGCCAGCAGACGCGGCGGCTCGAGGATTTTCGCTCGCAGTTCGGGGCGTGAGCTGAATTCGGGGCTCAACGGGAGTTTGCCATTTGGCGCATACGCATTCCCACGACCACAGCGGCCATGATCATGGCAGTGCCGGTCACGTGCACGGCTCTACCGACAAGAAGCGTGTGCTGGTCGCGGCCTGCCTGACGGCAGGCTTCATGGTTGCGGAAGCGCTTGGCGGCCTCTTCACCGGGTCGCTGGCGCTGCTGGCCGATGCCGGCCACATGCTTGCCGACGCGATCGCGCTCGGCCTTGCCTGGTATGCCTTCCATCTTGCGGGGCGACCGGCGACCGGACAACTCACCTACGGTTTCGGCCGGGTGAAGACCCTGGTGGCCTACACCAACGGCATCGCTATCTTCGTCATCGCGCTGTGGATCGTCTACGAGGCGTGGAGGCGCCTGCAAATGCCTGCGCCAGTGCTGGGCGGACCGATGCTGGCGGTGGCGATCCTCGGCCTCCTGGTCAATGTCGCCTCCTTCCTGGTGCTGCATGGCGGCGACCGCGAGAGCCTCAACATGCGCGGCGCCATCCTGCATGTGCTTGGCGACCTGCTCGGCTCGGCGGCGGCTATCGTGGCGGCACTGGTGATCCTGGCGACCGGCTGGACGCCGATCGATCCGATCCTGTCGGTGCTGGTCTCGCTGCTGATCCTGTCGACGGCATGGTCGCTGATGCGCGCCGCCGCCCACGTGCTGCTGGAGGGCGTGCCGCCAACCCTCGACCGGGATCTCATCGCAAGTGATCTCGCGGTAACGGTGAAGGGCGTGCGCGAAGTGCACCATATGCATATCTGGTCGATCGACGGCTCAAGCAACATGGCCACGCTGCATGCCTGCCTTGACGAGGGCGTCGACGCGCATCAGGCGGTCAGCACCATAAAGAAGCGGCTTGCCAGCGAGCACGGCATCAGCCATGCCACCGTGGAGCCGGAATTCGACCAATGCGCCGACGAGGGCGACGGCCACGATCACGGGCACGATGCGGCCCCGCATCACGACCACCACCACTAGGTTCGATCCGTTTGATATCGATCGGCCTTGCCTCAGGAGTTCCACAGTTTGAAAGCCAGCCCGACGAACGCCTGCTGTCCCGGTGCAGCATGATGGACCGCGACACCAGGAACGCGGCCATTGCCGCGCTGTGGATCATGCTTCTGTTCGGCATCGCGGCCTTCTACCTGCCGACGGTGATGCTGGCACTGGGCAGTCTTTCGACCGTGCTGGCCGGCATCTTCGGCATCGTTTTCGTGCTGGCGTTTTTCCTCGTGTTCTGGCTGCGCGCGCGCAGCCAGCGCAAAAATCAGGGCAAGTAAGGGATATCTGACATGCGCATTCTGATCACTGGCGCCGCGGGTATGGTCGGCCGCAAGCTCATCGCCAGGCTGGCCAAGGACGGCATGCTGCGCGGCAAAAAGATCACGGCGCTCGATTTGCATGACATCGTGCCACCGCAGGCCCCGGCCATGGACGGCGTCAGCATCGACACCCATACCGGCGACCTTGCGGAGGCGGGCGCCGCCGAGAGCCTGGTCGCGTCGCGACCGGATGTCGTCTTCCATCTCGCCGGCATCGTGTCGGGCGAGGCGGAAGCGAATTTCGATCTTGGCTACCGCGTCAATCTCGACGGTACGCGCGCGCTGTTCGATGCCATCCGCCTGGCGAGTTTTGCGCCACGCGTCGTCTTCACCTCGTCGATCGCGGTGTTCGGCGCGCCGTTCCCGGATGTCATCCCCGACGAGTTCCATCCGACGCCGCTGACCTCCTATGGCACGCAGAAGCAGATGAGCGAGGCGCTGCTGGCAGACTATTCCAGGCGCGGCTTCTTCGACGGCATCGGGATCCGGCTGCCGACGATCTGCGTGCGGCCCGGCAAGCCGAACAAGGCGGCCTCCGGCTTCTTCTCCGGCATCATCCGCGAGCCGTTGAGCGGCCAGGAGGCGATCCTGCCGGTGCCGCGCTCGGTCGTGCATACCCATGCCAGTCCGCGCTCGGCGGTGAATTTCCTGATCCATGCGGCCGAGATCGAAGGTGCCGCCGTCGGACCGCGCCGCAACCTGACGATGCCTGGCGTCGGCGTCACCGTCGGCGAGCAGATCGAGGCGCTGGAGCGCATCGCCGGGCCGAAGACGGCAGGCCTGATCCGCGAGGTGCCGGACGAGACGATCTGGGCGATCGTCAAGGGCTGGCCGACCCGCTTCGAGGCAAGACGCTCACGAGAACTCGGCTTCAGCGCCGAGAAGAGTTTTGACGAGATCATCCAGGCGCATATCGAGGATGAGCTGGGCGGCAAGATTCCCGGTTAGGAGTTTGACATCCCATTCTTACGGGATGGGGATGGCCTAGACGCTGCCGGTCAGGCTGGCTGACAAAAGCAGCAACCCGAACAGGAAGACAAAGGCGGCGCCGCCGATCTCGACGATCGAATGGATGCGGTTGCCCATGCGGCCATCGCCGGCGAAATACACCGCCCAGTTCTTGGCGGTCACGGCAAGCGTTGCCAACGCCGAGACGGTGATGGCGGTGCCCAGCGACATTGCCAGCACCGACAGCAGGCCGCCGAGCCAGAGTCCGTTGAGCAGCGCGAAGCTGAGCACGATCAGCGCGCCGGAGCAGGGGCGGATGCCGACGGCCGCCACCGCCGACCAGGCGGTGCGCCAGTCGAAGCGGTCGCCCGACAGCAGCGCCGGATCGGGCGCATGCGAGTGGCCGCAGGTTTCGCAGACCTCGCCATCCGCATGATCGTGATGCGCATGATCGTGGGCGCCGTGATCGTGATGGGGGTCATGCGCGGCGTGGTCGTGCGAATGGTCATGAACATGGTCGTGATCGTCATGTACCTTGAGCGCGTGCGAATGGGCATGCGCCGAATGGCCGTGGGCCGCATGCGAATGATCGGCATGGGAATGGCCCGCGTGAGAATGCCCTGCATGGGAGTGGCCACCATGCGAATGCCCGGCGTGAGCGGCCGACAGGCTGTAGGCGGGCGCCCTGCCGAACAGGCGCAGGATGGACGGGCCGAGCTTGCGCCACAACAGCCAGGCGCCGAACAGGGTGACCAGGGCAAAGCTCATGATCTCCATGAACCAGGCCGCGTCTGTCATCGAGATGGTGGTGCCGCGCAGGACGAAATAGGCGAGCAGCATGACCACGATCGCCGTCAGGCCCTGCAGCAGGGCGGAGACGAAGGACAACAGGATGCCGCGCCGCAGCGCCACTTCATTGGCGACCATGTAGGACGAGATCACCGCCTTGCCGTGGCCGGGGCCGGCGGCATGGAAAATGCCATAGGCGAAGGACAGGCCGATCAGGATCCAGATCTTGCTGCCATCCTGGCGCATCGCTTTCATGGCGCCCGCGAGAGCGCGGTAGAATTCCTGCTGCCGCAGGTTGATCCACATCAGGATGTGGGCGAACGGACCGGTGGTCGGCGCCATGCCGTCATTGACGCCGATGCCAAGTGAACTCTGGGCGTGCGCGGCGCTGGCGAAATGCATCGCGGCAAAGGTGAGGGCCAACAGGCCGAATGCCAAACGCAGGGACGGTTTCGTCACCGGCTTCATCCTTCTGGCTGACAGGTCAGTTCGAGCTTGGTGGCAAAGATCTTGCTCATGTCGGTGCCTGTCGGGTCGTTGAAGAAGGCATCCGTCAGGGTCTTCTGGTTTTCCTTGATGGCCTCATCCGGATCCGGACGGATCACCTTGCTGGTGCAATTCGACGGCAGGCCTTCGACCGTGATGTTGGAATCCTCGGTGAAGTCGATCGCCGTGTAGAAAGTCGGATCATAGACGCCGATGTCGATCGTGCCGGTCAGCTTGATCGGCTCCTTGGGTTCGGACTCGAACAGGATGATCAGCTGATCGTTGTCGAAATTGGCCATCAGGTGTGGCGGCGGCACCATCGTCACGTCCTTGCCGTTCTGCGTGACGAGCTGGAAGTAGTTGAATTCGGCCAAAGAGGCATGAACGGTGTCGGCGACATCCTTCAGCTCCTTGTCGTCAAGCTTCAGGTCCGAGTTCTTGTCGAACTCCATCATGACAGTACTCGAAAACAGGTCGTCGAAGCGCCAGAGATGGCGCAGTGCTTTCACGCTTTGGTGATCCGGGGACAGGATCACGTCGAGGCGTGCCTCGGCGAAGACATGCGGATGCACGTAAGCCGGTCCCGTGGCGGCAAAGGTCGCCACCAAGGCCGAAGCCAGTGTGATTGCGTGCCGCTTGAGATGCATTCCCGGTCGCGATTCCCTTGGCTTTGGAGAGGAACCGAAGGTCACCAGAAAGGGGGCGAAATTGGGACCGCCAGTGCGTGTCACCCAAAAGTGCGCAGCGGCTCTGGGGCGACGACACCCGCCAAGCTCAAAGCGTGTCGCCCAAAGGTGCGCGGCGGTCTTGAGGTAACGACAGGCACGCAGCGAGAATTCGAGGCCGCTCACGCGATCTCACGCGTCCTGAACCACTGCACCAGGAAGTCGACGAAAACGCGGACCTTGGCCGGCAGATAGCGGCGGTGCGGGTAGACGGCGAAGATGCCGCCGCCCGACAGGATTCGGTCATCGAGCACCGTCACCAGCTGGCCGCTCTTGAGATCGGGAGCGGCGATGAAATCCGGCAGGACGCAGAAGCCAAGTCCGGAAATGGCGGCGGCCCGCGCCGCCATCGGGCTGTTGACTTCGATCGGGCCCGACACCGCGACGCTCAGCTGATCGTTGTTGTCGCCCTTGAACGGCCAGTTGTTCAGCCCGCGGCCGTTGGTGTCGACGATGCAGGGCATGTGGCCGAGATCCTGGGGCCGCGTCGGCATGCCATGCTTGGCGATCAGTTCGGGAGAGGCGCAGAGTTTTATCGAAAATGGCGCCAGCCGCCTGGCGATCAGCGACGAATTCTCCAGGCGCGAGATGCGCACCGCGAGGTCGAAGCCCTCCTCGACCAGGTCGACGAAGCGGTCGTCGAGCTGGATGTCGAGCACGATGTCGGGGTGCTGCTTGGCGAAGTCGATCAGCGACTGGCCGATCGGCGCGTCGGCGAAAGTGCGCGGCGCCGACACTTTGATCCTGCCGCGCACGTCGCCGGAGGATTCGCGCACGGCGTCCGCCAGGCTGTCGACCTCGCGCACGATCTCCGAGGCACGCCGGTAGTAGGTATGGCCGGCCTCGGTCATCGAGAACTGGCGCGTGGTGCGGTTGAGAAGCAGCGCGCCGAGCTCGTCTTCCAGTTCGCGCACATATTTCGACAGCAACGCCTTGGAGCGGCCGATCTTGCGCGCCGCCGCCGAAAAGCCCTCGGCCTCGACGACGTCGATGAAGGCGCGCATGCGGGTCAGTGTGTCCATGGTTCAGGCCCTCTTGGCTGCGTCGAGTAGTTTTCGGCCGAGCCGTATCAGGGCAACGTCGCTGCCGGAAGGGCCAAGGAGCGACAGGCCGAACGGTGCGCCGGCGACAGAGCCGATGGGCAAGGTGATTTGCGGGAAGCCGGAAAGGCCGGCGAGACACAGAAGATGCAGGGCTCGCTCGCGATAGGCCTGGAACTGCTCCGGCGTCGAGTCGATATAGGGTGCCGGGCCCGGCACCGTCGGCAGGATGAGGAAGCCGTCCTTGCCGAGCAGGGCGCCCAGTTCGCCGCGAAAGGTCAGCCGGCGCACCTTCTCGGCTTGCGCTGTCCGGTCATCGACGGCACGGCCAAAGCCAAAACGCTCCTCGACGCCGGGGCCAAGGTCGCGCTCGCCGCTGGTGATCCATTCGCCATGCACGCCCCAGGCTTCCTTGGCCTGCAGCCGGCGAAAGCACCAGTAGAGTTCATCAGGGGAAGAGGAGAAGTACGTCGTCGGCTTCGCCAAGGCACCAAAAACCGCGCCCGCCAGGGCCTTCATCCTGGCATATTCGGCCAGCGCGGGGCGCGCCACCATCTCGTCGAGCCAGGTGAGCGACAGCGGGCGGTCCAGCGAATGCTGGTGCGGATCGCGGCCGAGCAGCAGCTTGCCGACGGTCTCGTAGGTCTCGATGTCGTCGGCGAACCAGCCGAAGGTGTCGAAGCTTGGCGCGAGCTTCATCGTGCCATCGAGCGAAATGCGGCCATGCGTGGTGCGCAGCCCGATCAGCCCGCAAAAACTCGCCGGCGCGCGGATCGAGCCGCCAGTGTCGGAGCCGGTGGCAATGTCGGCCAGCCTGCCCGCCACCGCCGATGCCGACCCCGACGAGGAGCCGCCGGTGACGCGATCGGGCGCGGCGGGATTCACCGGAAACGGAAAATGCGCGTTCTGGCCGAACAGCGCGAAGGCAAGCTCGTCGGTCTGGGTCTTGCCGGCGAAGCGCGCGCCGGCATCGAGAATCGCCTGCACGGCGGGCGCCGTGCGCGAGGCGGTTTGGCTTTCGGCGAACTTCCGCAAATTGCCACAGCCGGTGCGATAGCCGGCAACGTCGTAGATGTCCTTGACGGCCAGCCGCAGGCCGGCGAGCGGGCCGATTTCGGCATGGGCCACCGGCATCTGGTGAAGATCGAGGAAGGCGTTGTAGGGGCCGTGCGTGCCTGTCATCGTTCGATATCCGGATACGGTTGCACCAACATTGTTCGATGCCAGAAATTTTACAACCTGCGATACGATTTTTATTGATTGTGAAATCCTTCGCCCCTATATCGCGCTTGCCCAAAGTCGCACGTGCCTGTGGGTGTCCGCCGATCCTCGAATGGTGAGGGAAATCGGTAAGGTAACTGGAGCTAACCCCTCCAGTCGGTTTAGCGGCCAACCGCCAGACCGAGGACACCTTGAAGCAACGACGGTGCGGGCCTTTCTGGTTCTCTGCCGGTTGTCCAAAGACCGGGGTTACTGAAGAGGCACACCTTCATTGCCGGCAGTGCGGAACGGGGTTCTCCCAATCCAAGCCAAGGCAGACAAAGCGAACCGAAGCCGGGCAAGGCTAGGTTCATCGCCGCGAGACGGCGTTTCATGGTTCCGGGGTCTCCACCGGCTGGTTCCATGGAATTTTCGTCCCGCCTTTGTTTGACCGCGTGTTCGCGAGGCCGACAGCCCGCGTCCGCACCCTTGTGCGCGCCGAAAGGCGTGATGGAGAATCCGATGGCTACCCAGCGCATCCTCGACTTCCTCGCCACCCGACGTCCGTCCGGCCCCTGCCTCGTCGTCGACCTCGATGTCGTGCGCGATAATTTCCGCGCCTTCGAGAAGGCTCTGCCCGATTCCAAGATCTACTATGCGGTGAAAGCAAACCCGGCGCCGGAAATCCTGCGCCTCCTTGCTGCGATGGGCTCGTCCTTCGACACCGCTTCCGTTGCCGAAGTCGAGATGGCGATGGACGCGGGTGCGCCCGCGGACCGCATCTCCTTCGGCAACACCATCAAGAAGGAGCGTGACATCGCACGCGCCTACCAGCTCGGCATCCGCCTGTTCGCGGTCGATTGCGTCGAGGAGGTCGAGAAGATCGCCCGCGTCGCTCCCGGCGCGCGCGTGTTCTGCCGCGTGCTGACCGACGGCGAAGGCGCCGAGTGGCCGCTGTCGCGCAAGTTCGGCTGCGTGCCTGCCATGGCCGTCGACGTGCTGCGCCATGCCAAGGGCCTCGGCCTCGATGCCTATGGCGTGTCGTTCCACGTCGGCTCGCAGCAGACCGACCTGACCGCCTGGGACCGCGCGCTGGCCGACGCCAAGAAGGTGTTCGCCACGCTCGCCGAGGAAGGTATCGTCTTGAAGATGGTCAATATGGGTGGCGGTTTCCCGACCCGTTACCTCAAGGACGTGCCGGTGGCACAGGCCTACGGCCAGGCGATCTTCTCGGCGCTGCGCAAGCATTTCGGCAACGCGCTGCCCGAGACCATCATCGAGCCGGGTCGCGGCATGGTCGGCAATGCCGGTGTCATCAAGTCGGAAGTCGTGCTGATCTCCAAGAAGGCGGACAACGACAATGTGCGCTGGGTGTTCCTCGACATCGGCAAGTTCGGCGGCCTCGCCGAGACGATGGACGAGGCGATCCGCTATCCCCTCGTCACCCGCCATGACGGCTCGGAGACCGCGCCTTGCGTGCTCGCCGGCCCGACCTGCGATTCGGCCGACGTGATGTACGAGAAGACACCGTATCCGCTGCCCCTGTCGCTGACCATCGGCGACGAGGTGCTGATCGAAGGCACCGGCGCCTACACGACCACCTACTCGGCGGTCGCGTTCAACGGCTTCGAGCCTCTCCGATCCTACGTGATCTGACGGCGCTCTCTCAGCGCATTTTCGAACGGCGAACCGGACACAACTTCGCCTGAAAGTGCGCTGAGAGGCGGTCAGATCATCCCAGGTGGTCGCCTGTCGTCCACCCGGGTCTCGCTTGTGGAACAGATCTCCGCTCGTGAAGGATTGCGGAAATGGAAATGTCAGTTGAAATCGTAGCTCATGCGCCGGCCTTCTCCATGGTCGCCGAAACCGCCGCCGACATGGCTGTGCGCGAAGCCTTGCTCGATCGTGCCATGGGGCCGAAGCGCAAGACCAAATCGTCGGAGAAGCTGCGGCGTGGCCGCCGGCCCTCGGAAGGCCTGGCCTTCGTCGCGCGCGATGCGTCGGGCGACGTGGTCGGCACGGTGCGGCTGTGGGATGTCACGCTGGGCGAGGGCGGTCCGGCAGCGCTGCTGCTTGGCCCGCTCGCGGTCGATCCGTCGCTCAAGAATGCAGGCATAGGCTCGGCGCTGATGCGTCATGCCGTGGCCGAAGCGGCGCGTCTCGGTCACGCGGCGATCCTGCTGGTTGGCGATGCGCCCTACTATGGACGTTTCGGCTTCTCGGCCGAAAGGACCGGTTCGCTCGCGATGCCGGGACCTTATGAGCGGCACCGCCTGCTGGCGCTGGAGCTGGTGGACGGCGCGCTCGACGGCGCGCACGGGACGCTGAAGGCTTCCGGCCGCAAGCTGAAGGCGTCGGCCCCGACAATGGCGGCCTGAGCGCCAAGTCCGCTCAAAACAGAACGCCGCCCGAAAAGGCGGCGTTTTTTCGTGGGCCATGAGCCCGTCGCGGCAATGGAGTCGGCTCAGCCGATCAACTGGCTGAGCGCCATGGCGACGGTCATGTCGCCTTCGACTTTGATCTTGCCGGTCATGAACGCCATGGTTGGGTTCAGATCGCCAGCGATCAGCGAGTCGAGATCGTCGAGCGAGAGCTTGATGGTGCAGTCGGTCGGGGCATCGGTGTTCGAGACGGTCGCGCCGTCGATGACGATGACGCCGTCGCTGCCGGTGTCGAATTTCACGGAACGATCGAATCCGCTGCTGGCCACGCGCGACTTGATCTTCTCGGCAATCTCCTGAACGCTCACGCTGTTCTCCTGTCTGGTTGCATCTGTCGCGCAGGGCATTTCGGTCCGGCTGGAGCCCACGCAGCACTTCGCGATCATGGTCGCAGGCGCATATAGCTTTGGATTGACGTTTACGTCAACGCGAATTGCGGAGACTGGTTCCTATCGCCGCACCGGGCGAGGTGCCGGGACCAGCCATGCCCGGCCAGTGCCGCTCAGTGCGCGCTGACCGGCTTGGCCGCCTCGGGCGCCGTGGTGCCGGCATCCTGCCGGCGGCGCAGCCAGTTGTCGCGGATCTCGTCCTTGCTCAGGAAATTGACCTGGTCGATCAGAACTTCATGCACGAGGGTTGCGCCGACGCGGGCGTTGACGGTGTCGCGGATCGCGGCGCGGAAGGTGTCGAGGTCGATTGGCTGCTTCTTGCCGAAGTCGATCTGGGGGTGTGCGTAGAGATAGCTGTAGACCTGGTCGGTGATCAGCGCCTCGGCCGGAATCGACAGTTTCTTTATCTGCTCCGGCTCGACGGTGTAGACGAGCTTGGCCAGGAAGTAGCCGTCGATCCTGGAATCGTGGATCAGCGGCACCGAAATGACGTCGGTCTTGACGTAATCCAGCCCGCCCAGCATCGGCTTGGGTTTCTCGCCGACGCCGCGGTCGCCGGCGGCCTGGAACGAATAGAAGACCGCGCCGAGCGTGGCGGCGCAGACCCAGACCGCGATGGCGATGACCTTTATCATTCGGAATTCGAGCCCGGCATGACCGCGCTCTAGCCTTTCAGCCGGCCGAACTCGCCGGCGGAGTAGGTGCCGTCGGTTTCGGCGCGCTGTATGGCACTGCGCAACAGGTTGGCGACCTCGTTGACGGCGCTCAGATGCGCCAGGATCGCCGCCTCGTTCTTCACCAGTTTTTGGCGCAGCCGGGTCAGGCCCTCGCGGTGCTGTTCGAGGAACTCGGCTTCGCTGCCGCCCTTCATGGCGCGGGTCAGCTCGTAGAGATAGCGGCTCTTGCGGGCGTTAGAGGCCTTGAGGTCATAACCGGTATCCCTGCGGATGCCGGCGGTCTCTTCCTCGACCACCTCCTCGATGCGGCCAATGATGGCGGCAAGGTTTCCAGGCCGCGCGAACGGGATCGGAGCCTCCGGCGCGGTCGTGCGCGCTGGCAGGTTGGCGGTGAATTCGGAAGAGTCGGCCATGGCGTTTCCCAGTCTAGATCTTGGTGTCTGTTTTTATGGTTGTCTCGTCGCCGGTCATCGACCTGGCGGCCTTGCGCTGCAATTCCTGGACGAGCGAGGTGGACAGACGGGTTTGCTGATCGATCTCGGCCTTTTCCGGTCCATTTGAAACCGGCCCGATCGGCACCTTGCGCTTGCCGTCTAGATAGTGGTCGGCGAGCAGCGACTTGGCGATGCCGATGCCGCCGCGCTCGGCCATGACGTCGGCGACGCGCTCGGCCAGCTGCGATTTCCACATGTCGCCGGCAAGACCCGCGCCGTAGACGCCTTCGGTGTCCTTGGGCAGCATGTTCTGGATGAAGGTTTGCAGGACCATCGCCTCGAACTTCTTGAATTTCTTGGCCGGATCGGTTCCGGCCGCATGTTCGGCGGTGGCGCGCGACAGGATGGAGCCGGCATCGACCGACGCGGCGGTGTCGACCGAGAACGTGCCGGCAGCGCCGCCCGCACGCTTCGTCAGCGCGGCACGGGCAGCCTCGATGTCCGCTGGCTCCGCGGCTCGGGCGACATCCATAACGATGTCGCTGGGTGGAGAAATCGCCAAGAAGGTCCGCCTTTTGCCAGGTTTCCTTAGCCAGACCATGCCTCAACAAGCTTGTGGCAGGCTTGCCGGTTCGAATTTGAGTGGGGCGCGGAAACTTGCCTCCACACCGATCCGTACCTCACGCAACAGATCGCGATGATCGCGCAGGGCTACGATGTGACGTTTGCAAGCTTGTTTTTCGGTGCAGCCATATGCCTGTCGCTTGTAATGGCGATCGCGTGGGCGATTGCCATTCGAAGCGGCAAGTCCGGCTGGGTGGATGCGATATGGTCCTTTGCCGTGGGCGCCGCCGGCATCGCCATGGCGATTGTTCCACTGCCCGGCTGGCAGCAATCGACGACAAGACCTGTCATCGTCGCCTTGCTCGCGGCGATCTGGTCGATCAGGCTTGGACTGCATATCGTCGTCAGGACCCTGCACGGTGGCGACGATCCGCGTTACGCGCAGTTGCGCAGCGAATGGGGCAAGGATTTTCCTCGCCGGCTTTTTCTGTTTCTGCAGGTGCAGGCCGGCGCCGCCTTGCTGCTTGTGCTCTCCATTTTCGCCGCAGCACGCAATCCGGTGCCGCATCTGCAAATCGGCGACTGGCTGGGCATCGCGATTATGGCGATTGCCATCCTTGGCGAAGGCCTGGCCGACCGCCAGCTTGCGCGATTTCGCCAGGCTCCAGCCAGCAGAGGAAAAGTATGCGACGTCGGTCTCTGGAGCCTCTCGCGCCATCCCAATTATTTCTTCGAGTGGTTCGGTTGGCTGGCCTATGTCGCGATCGCGTTGGACATGACCGGCGCCTACCCATGGGGCTGGGTCGCCATCTCAGGCCCACTCTTCATGTACTGGCTCCTGGTTCATGTGTCCGGCATTCCGCCGCTCGAAGCGCACATGCTGAAATCGCGTGGCGAGAAGTTCCGTGCCTACCAGGCGCGCGTCAATGCGTTCTGGCCGGGGCCGCCCCGCAATATCCCTCCACAGACATCGAAAGGCCAGGCATCGTGAGCCTCATCGCATCCGCCATACGCACCGTAGAACGCAGCCCGTTTCCAGATCCCGTGACCCGAACGGGTATCGGCTTTCTGGTCGGACGCACGCGTCGAAACCTACTCGAACACCCGGCCATGCAAGAGCAGGCTTTCGCTGATGCCATGGCCGATCATCCGATTGCCGAGCACACGCAAGCGGCCAACGAGCAGCACTATGAATTGCCGCCGGCCTTCTTTGGACTGGTGCTCGGGCCGCAGCGCAAATACTCCTCCTGCCTTTACCGGCGCGGCGACGAGAGCCTGGCGCAGGCCGAGGTGCTCGCGCTGGAGGAAACCGTTGCTCACGCCGATCTCGCCGATGACCAGGACATCCTCGAACTCGGGTGCGGCTGGGGTTCCCTGACGCTGTTCATGGCGGAGCGTTTTCCCGCCGCCAGGATCACCGCGGTCTCCAACTCGGCGCCTCAAAAGGCGTATATCGAAGCGCAGGCTCGAAAGAGGGGCTTCGCCAACATCCATGTCATCACGGCCGACATGAACGCCTTCCATCCAAACGGCATGTTCGATCGCATCGTCTCGGTGGAGATGTTCGAGCATATGTCGAACTGGCAAAAGCTGCTCGAACGCGTACACTCCTGGCTGACACGGGAGGGGCGGCTTTTCATCCATGTCTTCACCCACAAGAGCCGGTCCTACCGTTTCGATCATCGCGACAAGTCCGACTGGATTGCGCAGCACTTCTTCACCGGCGGCATCATGCCGAGCCACGATCTGATCCGGCATTTCCCGGCCCTGTTCGACGTCGAGCAGGAATGGCGATGGAATGGCCGCAACTACCAGCGCACCGCAAACCAGTGGCTCGCCAATATGGACGCCAACCTGCCCGAGGTTGACCGCATCCTCGCCGAGGTCTACGGCAAGGAGGCCTTGATCTGGCGCCGGCGCTGGCGTCTGTTTTTCCTCGCCACCGCAGGGCTGTTCGGACATGCGAATGGCGAGGAATGGGGGGTCAGCCACTATCGCCTGCGCGCGGCTACATGAGATTGGAAACGCGCGCCCGATCGGGAATATTGAGGACGTTCTGGAACGCGGCGAAGGCGTATTTCGCCCACGACGACCCTCTCGTGGCCACCGCCAATCTGGTCGCTCTTGTCGTGCTTTGGAACCAGCCGTTCTATCCGCTCTATGTCTACTGGTCCGTGGGCACCGACATCGCGCCAACCTTCTACACATTCCTTTCGACGCCGTTCTTCCTGGCGGTTCCGGCAGTGGGTCGCGCCAACGGCCGTGCCGGGCGTGCATTGCTGCCGATCGCCGGGATCGGTAACACGGTGCTTAGCGCCGAGGTCTTCGGCGTCGCCTCCGGCGTCGAGATGTTTCTGTTGCCCTGCGTGCTGCTCGGCTTCGTGCTGTTTAGGCCTGGAGAACGCATCATCGCGATCGCCATAGCGGCGGTCGGCATGCTGGCGTTCGCTGTCCTACACGGGCGCTACGGCGCGCCCGTCCACCTCTACTCGGCCGAGGAATATGCGGGTTTTCTGAAAATGAACGCCCTCAGCGCTGGCACGCTTACCGCCTTCATAGGTCTTCTCGTGATGAACTTGATCAATCCCCCGGCCAAGCGCTGACGACTGCTACGCAGATCGCGACAAGGCACTGGAGACGAGGAAACCCGCCGTCGCCGCGATTGCGGTGAGCACGATTCCCCAGCAGATGTCGGCGATGGTGACCGCGACGGGCCAGTTCCTCAGTGTCGCCTGGTTAGTCAGATCGTAGGTGGCGTAGGCGCATAAGCCGAACACGGCGCCGTTTACCGCCGCGGTCGTCCATGATCCGCTCTGAAAGGCGGGCAGCACCGCGAAATAGACGGCGCCTGCGATGTAGATGACGTAGAAAAGTGCCGCCGCCGCGAGGTTGAAATCATCGAGCAGGATCGGCCCCAGCAGCGGCTTGTAAAGCCGGCTGCTCATCACCGTCAGCCAGACAGCATCGATGCACAGGAACACGACTGCCGTCGTCAGATAGGCGATGCCGTAGGTCTTGATCATGTCCGCTCCTGAAATCCCATTGGCTGTTGATCTCAGCAACGGTTTTCAGCCGCGATAGTTTCGACCGGCCGAAACTCACCAAGCATGTCGTCCGTAGCTTCGTAAACCGAATGACAAGGAGGAATGATGAACCGACTGGCAGTGGCGGCAGGTCTTCTTTTTCTTGTCTCGTTCAGCGGCGCGGCGTTTGCCGCATCGGCGCCTGACCCCAGCGGAACATGGAACCGCGGCGATGGAAACGCAAAAGTACGGATCGCCCCGTGCGGTTCGAACATCTGTGCCACAAATGTCTGGATCAAGGACACCAGCGGCGGTGAAGCTGTCGGCGACAAGCTCGTCATGACGCTGAAGCCGAAGTCCGCCGACACGCTGACCGGCAAGGCTTTCGATGCAAAGCGCGCGCTGACCTATGCGATCCAACTCAAGGTGGCCGGGCAGAAACTGGTCACGCGAGGTTGCCTGGTCGGCGGCCTGGTTTGCAAGTCGGTCAGCTGGTCCCGCGCCCGCTGACGATGCAAGTGACTGGGCAGGTCGGACGCCTCTTCACCTCGCGACAAAATACCTCGACTGCACAGTGAAACTCACGCCGGATCCTCCCGTATCTACAAAAGTTCCAGGGTGCCGCCCGCACCTTACAGGCTTGATTTCCAAAAGGATTTTCGATGAACATTGTGCCCATTCACCGTGGTGGCTCCAACGGCCGGAAGAAAATCGCCGTCATCGGATCGGGCATATCAGGCGCCGCCGCCGCATGGGCTTTGCACCCGAGTGCCGAAATCATCCTTTATGAGGCGTCGCATCGCGCGGGCGGCCATACCGCCACGGTCGACATCGACTATGACTCCACACCGATTTCTGTCGACACAGGTTTCATCGTCTACAACGAACTGGCCTACCCGGATCTCAGCGCGATGTTCTCGCATCTTGGTGTGGCCACGCATGAGAGCGACATGGGCTTTTCGCTTTCGCTCGATGGCGGCAAGCTCGAATGGTGCGGCTCGACGCTGCGCACCATCTTCGCCCAGAAGCGTAATGTCTTTTCGCCCGGCTTTCTGTGGATGCTGAGGGAGATCCTGCGCTTCAACAAGGCGTGTATTGCCGAGCGCGACAACGGCACGCTGGGCGACGTCTCGATAGGCGACTATCTTCGCACCCGCGGTTTCTCCGCAGGCTTTCGCGACAATTATCTCATTCCAATGGCGGCGGCGATCTGGTCGACGCCGCGCGCCAAAATGCTGGACTATCCGGCTGCAAGCTTCATCAGCTTCTTCGAGAACCATCGCCTGATCGACAATGATACGCGACCGATGTGGCGCACGGTAAGCGGCGGTTCGCGCAACTATCTGCAAAAGCTGCTGGCGCCGCTCGGGTCGGCACTACGCCTATCGTCACCGGTCAAGACAATGGTGCGCGATGCGTTTGGCATTACCGTGTGGGCTGGTGATGACGCGCCGGAGCGCTTCGACAATGTCATCATCGCCAGCCATAGCGACCAGGCACTGGCCATGCTCGGCGACGCCTCGAGCGTCGAGGAGAGGATCCTGTCAGCCATATCGTATCGCCCCAACCGGGTCGTCCTGCACCGGGACCCGCGCCTGATGCCGAAGCGGCGGGCCGCCTGGGCGGCGTGGAACTATCTGCGCTGCTCATGTGACCGCGACGAACCGGAAGTGTCGGTCACATACTGGATGAACCGGCTGCAGGGGATCGACGCGGCAAAGCCGCTCTTCGTGTCGCTCAATCCGGTCGTCGAGCCACGCCCGGAATTGGTCTTCGGGGAATGGATGTTCGACCATCCGCAGTACGATGCGCGTGCCTTGTCAGCGCAAGCCCGTCTCGATGATATCCAAGGTGCGCGCGGCACCTATTTCGCCGGTGCGTGGACCGGACACGGCTTTCATGAGGATGGCTTGCGTTCGGGGCTCGACGCGGCGATTGCGCTCGGCGCCGATGTGCCGTGGCGTCGACGCGAGACGGCTTTGTCCAAAGCGCTGCTGACGGCGGAATAAGGCCTCTGTAGGAATGGGCGAACGGATCACAACACTGGAGCAGAACGGCCCGCCGCCGCAGGCGGCCGGCGTGCTCTATCCCGGTGAGGTGATGCATGCGCGGCTGAAGCCCTTCGGCCACCGCTTTGTCTACCGCGTGTTCTCGTTGCTGGTCGATATAGACAGGCTCGCCGAGCTCGGACGCATGACATGGCTGTTGCGGGTCAATCGGCCCGGCCTGGCATCTTTCCATGAAAGCGATCATGTCAACACCCCAGGCGAGACGCTACGGGCTTTCGTCGACGGGCTGCTCGTCGATGCCGGCCTTGGCAAACCGGCGGCGCGCGTGCTGCTGCTCGCCTATCCCCGCATCTTCGGCTACGTCTTCAATCCAATCTCGGTGTATTTCTGCTACGACGCCGCGGGCGCGCTGATCGCCTTGATCTATGCGGTGCGCAACACGTTCGGTGGCCGGCGAATCTACGTGTCGCCGATCCGACCGGGCGAACTCGGCCCCGCAGGAGTGCGCCAGACACAAGCCAAGCTCTTTCATGTCTCGCCCTTCATCGGCATGGATGCGCGGTATCACTTTCGCATTCTGCCGCCAGGCAAGACGGTCAGGCTTCGCATCCACGAGACGGAAAATGGCGAACCACTCTTGGCAGCGGCCTTTGCTGGGACAGCACGCCCGCTCGCCACGCCGGATATTGGCGCATGCCTGGCCAAGTTTCCACTGATGACTTTGAAGATCATTCTCGGCATTCACTGGGAAGCACTGAAGTTGTGGCTGAAAGGCGCGCGGTTTCATCCGAGCCCTGAAACTCCTGAAGTCGCGCAGTCCGCGCAATACAGCATCCCGATAGGGCCGGAGCCGCATGTCCCTCGAAAGTGAAACCGGCGCCACGCGGACCGTGGCCCGTGCGAGCGGTCCAGGAGCCTATATCCTCAAGCTTATGTTTGCTTGCCTCGAAAGAGGGCGGATCACGATCGTGACGCCCTCGGGCCAGCGGATCGACCATCGATCCGATGCGCCTGGTCCGGAAGCGGTTCTGATCGTGCACCGGTGGCGCGCGATCCGCCGCCTACTGACGGGGGGCGACATCGCTTTCGCGGAGGCCTACATCGAGGGCGACTGGTCCAGCCCCGACCTCACATTGCTCATTGAACTTGCCGCGCTCAACCTGGAACACATCGAACAGGTGGTTGGCGGGCTTCTTCCGGTCCGCCTTGTCAATCGGCTTCGCCACGTGCTGAAGGCGAACAGCAAGGCCGGGAGCCGCCGCAACATTGCCTTCCACTACGATCTCGGCAACGACTTCTATTCGCTTTGGCTTGATCCCAGCATGACCTACTCGTCCGCGCTCTATCGGCAGTCCGGGCAAACCCTTGAGACAGCCCAGCAGGCCAGACTGCAACGCGTCGTGGAATTGCTCGATCTGGGCGGTGGCAAGGAGGTTCTGGAGATCGGCTGCGGATGGGGAAACCTTGCCGTTGTTCTGGGTCGGCACGGGGCGCGCGTCACCGGCATAACGCTCTCCGCGGAACAACTGGCCCACGCAAGAAATCTCGTTCAAAAAGAGAAACTCGACGGCACGGTGGCCTTGGAACTGCAGGACTACCGCGACACGCAGGGAACGTTCGACCGCATTGTCTCGATCGAAATGTTCGAGGCTGTCGGCGAAAAATACTGGCCAACTTACTTCAGCATATTGCGCGAGCGCCTGAAGCCTGGCGGGAAGGCTGTTTTGCAGGTCATCACGATCGATGAGAAGCGTTTCGAAAGCTACCGTTCAAACGCCGACTTCATCCAGCGCTACATTTTCCCAGGCGGGATGCTTCCTACCAAGACGATCATGACCGAACTGGCGAAGCAGGCCCATCTCACACTGGCTTCGGTGGACAGTTTTGGCGCCAGTTATGCCCTGACACTGGCTGAATGGCGGCGTCGATTCTTGAAGGCCTGGCCGATGATCGAGGCAATCGGCTTCAGTCACAACTTTCAAAGAATCTGGGAATATTACCTCAGCTACTGCGAAGCAGGCTTTCGGGTCGGCACGATAGATGTCGGGTTGTATGTTCTGGAGAAGGACTAAGCTGAAGCCCGATCCCTCTTGCTTGATCGGGAAAAGCTCGATTTCCGGCGGGGATCAAAAGCGATAGGCCGCTACTCCTCGGCCCGCTTCTGCGCGATCAAATCAAGCCGCTCGCGGTCGGTGCGTTCGCGTTCGTCGCGGTTGCGCACATCCTTGTAGGCGCGCTCGACCATATTGGTGCGCGCGTTTGCCGTGGCGATAAGGCCGACCTCCTGCCGGGCGCTTTCCAGGCTTTTCTCCTGGCGTACCACCGCCTGCGCGATGCGGCGATGATAGAGATCGGGGAACAGGCCGGAGAGGGAATTCTCCTGGTCGAAATGGCCGATCAATTCCCTGGCCTCGGCCTCGGCGGCGTTTGCCGCGGCCAGGAAGGTGGCGTGTCGGGTCTCGTGCAGCGCCTTCAGCTGCTCCTGCACCTTGACCAGTTTCCGCAGGCGGTCCTTGCGCGTGCTCATGTCACCTCGCCAGAGTCAGGTCGACGAAGCCGTCGACGAACAGCGACAGCATGGTGCCGATGGCGAAATAGAAGATGATCATGCCGCCGGCGATGACGAAGGGCTGGGAGATGAAATAGATCGGGATCTGCGGGGTCAGCTTGTTGACGAAGCCGATCGTCAGATTGACCAGAATGGCATAGGCGACGAACGGGCTGCCGAGGCGGATGACCAGGAAGAAGGTGTCCGACACGGTGTCGGTGATGTCGACGAGCGCCGCCTGCGGGTTGAAGAAGACGTTGACGGGCGCGACCGTGTAGGACGCCACCAGGGCGCGCACGATCTCGTGGTCGAAATCGAAGACGAACAGCATCAGCAGCGCCGAGAACGAGATGATCGCGGCAAGGGCGGCTTGTGGTTCCGGTTCCTCGATCGCCGGTCCGCCCGAGCCGCCATAGCCGATCAGCATGGCGATGGCCGAGCCCATGAAGCGCAGCGCCTCCATGTAGAGCCTGGTCATGGCGCCGATCAGCCCGCCGACCAGAAGTTCCGAGATGATCATCGGCACCAGGATCTGCGGGCGCGGATCGACGAAGGGAATGATGCGGTCCCACAGGAAGGCGAGCAGGCCGCCGGTGGCGGCGACCGCCACGAACAGCCGGACCTGGACCGGCACGCGGGCGCTGGACAGGCCCGGCATCAGCATGAAGCAGGCGCCGATGCGGCAGAAGGCGAGGAACGCCGCGATGACGACGCTCTGCGAGAGAACGCTCACGATATGGTTCCGAGCACCTTGATCTCGACGCCCTTGGCGATTTCGACATGGGACAGCACCGGCAGCGTGGTGAACAGGCGCTCGATGATCATGCGCACATAGGGACGGGCGTCCGGGGCGGTGACAAGGACGAAACGCTCGCCGGCCTCGAGGAATTTCTTGATCGCCTTGGTGGCGTCCTGGCCGAATTCCTCGAGCTGGCGCGGATCGATGTCGAACTCGCGCACCTCACCCTTGGCGTCGCGCTTGAGGCTCTGGTGGAAGGCGAGGTCCCAGCGGTTGCCGAGGCGCAGCACCTTGAGCACGCCGCCTTCCGATAGGTCGCCGCAGATCTGCTGCGCCATGCGGATGCGGACATGTTCGACGATCTGCTCGGTGCGGCGCACATGCGGCGCGATCTCGGCGATGGCCTCAATGATCAGGTGGAGATTGCGGATCGAGACGCGCTCGGCGAGCAGCAGCTTCAGCACCGCCTGCAGGCCGGGATAGGAGATGTGCGTTGTGCAGATCTCATCGGCGAGCTTGCGATATTCCTGGTCCTGGCGTTCGAGCAGCGCCTTCATGTCCTTGTAGGACAGGAGTTGCGGCAGGTTGTTGCGGATGACTTCGGAAAGATGGGTGAGCAGCACCGACATGTTGTCGGCGAAGGTGTAGTTCTCGCGCTTCAAATCCTCGGCGAAGGTTTCCATGACGGAATAGGCGCGCATGCCGAAGGCCGGCTCGCGGATTTCTTCGCCAGGGATCTCGGGCACGTCGCGGCTGCCGAGCAGCACCATGATCTCACCCACGCGCATCGAATATTCGGCCACCACCGTGCCATGCACCTTGATCTGGTAGCTCTTCGGCGGGATGGCGAAGTCGTCGGCAACGCGCACCTCCGGCACGACGAAGCCGTATTGCTGGGCGAATTTCTTGCGCATCTTGGCCATGCGGAAGACCAGTTCCTGATGCGAGACCAGGAGGCGGGTCGACAGCTGCTTGCCGATGAGCAGTTCGATCTCGGCGGTGGCGAGCGAAGCCTTGACCGAGTTCTTCTCTTCCTCGGCCTTGGACACCTTCTCCTGGGCCTTCAGCGCCTCGGCCTCGGCGAGGACGCGGTTGGCGCGCATCGGAATGACGTAGCCGAGCCCGGCCATGCCACCGGCCAGCGCGAAGAAGGGAAACAGCGGCAAGCCCGGCATGAGGCCTAGCAACACCAGCAGCGCGGCCGCCACGTAAAGCGCGCGCGGATGGGCGCCCAGCTGGCCGAACACGGCCTGGTTGGTCGAGCCACGGGTGCCGCCCTTGGAAACCAGCAGGCCGGCGGCGAGCGAGACGATCAGCGCCGGGATCTGTGTGACCAGGCCGTCGCCGACCGACAGCTTGATGAACACATCGGCGGCCTCGCCCATGCCCATGCCGTGCCTGATGTAGCCGATGGCGATGCCGCCGACGATGTTGATGGCGGTGATGATGAGGCCGGCTATCGCGTCGCCGCGCACGAATTTCGAGGCGCCGTCCATCGAGCCGAAGAAGGAGGATTCCTCCTCCAGTTCGCGGCGGCGCAACTGCGCGGTCTTGTCGTCGATCATGCCGGCGGAGAGATCGGCGTCGATCGACATCTGCTTGCCCGGGATGGCGTCGAGGGTGAAACGGGCGCCGACTTCGGCGATACGGGTGGCACCCTTGGTGATGACGATGAAGTTCACCACGATCAGGATCATGAAGACGATGAGGCCGATGACGAAGTCGCTGGCCATCACCAGCTTGGAGAAGCCGGCGATCACGTATCCGGCGGCGTGCGTGCCCTCATTGCCATGCGACAGGATCATGCGCGTGGTGGCGATGTTGAGCGATAGCCTGAGCATGGTGGCGATCAGCAGCACGGTCGGGAACGAGGAGAAATCGAGCGGCCGCTGAATCCACAGCGCCACCATCAGGATCAGCACCGAAAGTGCGATCGAGAAGGCGAGGCCGATGTCGATGAGGAAGGCCGGAATCGGCAGGAACAGCACGGCCAGGATGATGACGATGCCGAGCGCGAAGAAGATGTCGCGGCCGTTCTTGGCCACCGCGCCGGGCTGGATGCTTTCGCTGATCGCCATTCAAGTCCTCGAACCATAGCCTGCCGTGCATACGACAGCCCGGCGAGGGTAGCTGGCCAAGCTTGCGCGAGGGTGGGAGACTCTGGTTTATGCATGTCGTCTTCCCAGAGCCGCGGCCGCTTTTGGGCGATGTGCGGCAGGCGGATAGACTATTTCGCAAGAAGGAAGGCCCATGCTCGTGATCATCGGCACGATCCGTTTGCCGCCCAGCCGGTTCGAGGAGGCAAGGTCCGCGATGGAGCGCATGATCTCAGGCAGCCGTGCCGAGGCTGGCTGCCTCGAATATTCCTATGCGCGGGATGTGCTCGACGCTGGGCTGATCCGGGTGACCGAGGTGTGGCGCGACAAGGCGGCACTCGATGCGCATTTCAGCTCGCCGCACATCGCCGAGTGGCGCTCGAACTGGCCGGCGCTTGGCATAGGCGAGCGCAACCTCATGCTCTATGAGGCGGGTGAGCCGGTGCCGAGTTGATCGGCCGCCGCTCGATAATCGTCAGCCGCCGGCAGACAGTTAGGGCCTGGCTGTCTCGGCCGTGGCGACGCCGACCAGCCAGCGCCTGACGGCCCTTTCTTCCCCGGACGAGAGGCCTTCCGTCAGTTCGCGCTCGATGGCATGCACCCGCTCGCGGCATTCCCGCAGCAGCGCCTGTCCGCTGTCGCTGAGCTCGATATGCTGGATGCGGCCATGGACGGCATGCGGCCTGCGCACCAGCGAGCCGGCCCGTTCGAGATTGGCGACGATGACGCTGAGCGTTTGCGGGGTGAGCAGTGCCAGCCGGGCCAGATCGGCGTTGGAGAGGCCGGGATAGGCGCCAAGCATGGTCAGCGTGGCGAATTGCGGCTGCGTCACGCCAAGATCGGCCAGCGCCCTGTCGACCCTCAGCCGATGCGCGCCGGCAGCCTGCCGCAGGAGATAGCCGAGATAGCCTTCCTCGCCACGTTTGCCTTCGCCCGGAGCGGGAACTGTCGGATTTGCCTTGCGCATGATATCAGAGCTCTTATATATTGTTCGTGTGCTGATACTATGACGATGTAGAGTTCATGACGATGGGGCATCGAATTTTTCTTGCCGGCGCCTCGGGCGCCATCGGACAGCGGCTCATCCCGCAGCTTCTGGCCGCCGGCCATCATGTGACGGGCACCACGCGCAGTCCTGACAAGGCCGCGACATTGCGTTCCCTCGGCATCGAACCGGTGATCGTCGATGTCTTCAATGCCGAGGTCCTGTCGCGCCGCATGCTTGCCGCCCGGCCGGACATCGTCGTCCATCAGCTGACCGACCTGCCGCCAGGGCTGGATCCGAGCCGGATGGGCGAGGCGGTTGTTCGCAATGCCCGCATCCGCGAGGAGGGTACCCGCAATCTGGTCGCTGCGGCCGCCGCGTCCGGCGCCCGGCGCATGGTCGCTCAAAGCATCGCCTGGGCCTATGCGCCGGGACCGGAGCCGCATGGCGAAGCCGACCCGCTGGATAGCGAGGCGAGCGGCAACCGCGGCATCAGCGTCGGCGGCGTCATCGCCTTGGAAAAGGCTGTTCTAAACGCGCCATTCGCCGGAGTCGTCCTGCGATATGGCCAGCTCTATGGACCGGGAACGGGAACCGATGCGGCTGCCGGCGCGTCGCCGGTGCATGTCGATGCTGCCGCCCATGCGGCGCTGCTAGCACTCGAAAAGGGTGCGCCCGGCGTCTTCAACGTGGCGGAACCCAACCAGGCTGTCTCGACGCAAAAGGCGGTCGAGGAACTGGGTTGGCGTGCTGATTTCCGTTTGCCTGCCTGAATTCGGAGACGTCGAGATGATCGGCAATCAAGCTCGTCCGCGCGCCGGCCAATCTGTCATCGCGGTCAGCGCTGTCGGGGTTTTGTTCGCGCTCGCGGCAAAGTGGACCGGCCCGGATTTCACGCGCGTCGCGTCGAAAGGCATGGAAATGCATATGCAGATGGCAAATGCCGATGTGAACGGTGTTGCCGGGGCGCGGCCGAAAACGGTCGTCACGCCGGTCTCCTGCGAAAAACTGCCTGACGTGCCGGGCAAGTCGATCACCACGGTGATCGTGGCATTTCCACCAGACGGTTTTACGCCTCGTCACCGGCATCCGGGCTCGGTCAGCGCCTTCGTCCTGAAGGGCACTCTGCGCTCGCGGCTCGAAGGCAGCCCGGCCGGTACCTACACCCAAGGACAAACATGGTTCGAGCCGTCCGGCGCGGTCCATCTCTTCGCCGAGAATGTCAGCACCACCGAGCCCGCCGAACTCTTGGCGACCTTTGTCGCCGACGACGATTGCGGGACGCTGACCATACCGGACTGAGCGCGGGGCAGGCTGCCTCGCGATCAGAGGCCTGCAAGACGAAATCAGCTGGTTTCACGGCCACAATGGCGCCTTTGATGTCGCCATTGTGGTTGTCATGTCGTGCCGCCCGGCGTATCAGGCGGGTCTGCCTTTTGATGTCGGCGAGCCGCCCCGGTGCTTTCCAGAAACCACAGCGAAGTCTACGCCCGCCGGCTGCGCGCGGTGCTTCTGAGATCCATTCCTCTGCTCGAGGCGCGCGGCATCGCCGTGGTCATCCTCGCCGGCGTCGTCGGCATCATGGCCGGCATACTGGTGACCGCGATGAGCCAGATCGTGCAGGATTTGCACGGGCTTCTGTTCGGCGTTCAGCCCGGCGGCCGGCTGTCCGGAATGTTCTCGCTCGCCAATCCCGTGCAGGCGCTGATACCGGCGATCGGCGGCGCCCTGCTCGGGCTGACGGTGATCTGGCTGCGGTTGCGTAAATTCCGCACTCCGGTCGATCCGATCGAGGCCAACGCGCTCTATGGCGGGCGCATGTCGCTGACCGACACGTTCATCATCGCCGGCCAGACCATGATCTCCAGCGGCTTCGGCGCGTCGGTCGGACTGGAAGCCGGCTACACGCAGGTCGGGTCCGGCCTGGCATCGCGGCTGGCGCGCATCTTCAGGCTGCGGCGCAACGATGTCCGCGTCCTCGTCGGTTGCGGCGCGGCCGGCGCCATCGCCGCCGCCTTCGATGCGCCGCTGACCGGTGCCTTCTATGGTTTCGAGCTGGTCATCGGCATCTACTCGGTCGCCAATGTCGCGCCTGTCATGACGGCGGCCATCTGCGCTTCGCTGACGGCGGAAATGTTCGGCGGCGTGCCGTTTCCGCTCGAGCTTTCGGGACTGCCGCAACTCACCGCCAGCCAGTACGTGCCGTTCCTGCTGCTCGGACTGCTCGGCGGCGCCGCTTCGATCGCCATCATGCAGCTGGTGACGCTGATCGAACGTGGTTTCAACAGGCTGTCGGTCGATGCCTCGCTGCGCCCCGTCATCGGTGGCGTCATCGTCGGCCTCCTGGGGCTGATCACGCCGCAGGTCCTGTCCAGCGGCCACGGCGCGCTGCATCGCGAGTTCGCCATGAACTATGGTCTGACCGTGGTGGCCAGCGTCTTCGTGCTGAAATTGGCGGCGTCGGCGGTCTCGCTTGGTTCGGGCTTTCGCGGCGGCCTGTTCTTTGCGTCGCTGTTCCTCGGTGCGCTGCTCGGCAAGGCATTCGCCGGCGTGATGGCGCTGGTTTCGCCGGCAACCGGTATCGACCCCTCGGTCGCCGCCGTCGTTGGCATGACCTCGCTTGCCGTCGGTGTCGTCGGCGGTCCGCTGACGATGACTTTCCTGGCGCTGGAATCGACCCGCGACCTGACACTGACCGGCGTCGTGCTGGCGGCCTCGATCATGGCGGCGATCCTGGTGCGCGAGACATTCGGTTATTCGTTCTCGACGTGGCGCTTCCACCTGCGCGGCGAGACGATCCGCAGCGCGCACGATGTCGGCTGGATGCGCAGCCTCACCGTCGGCTCGATGATGCGCAAGGACATCAAGACCATCGATGCCTCGACGACACTGGGCGCCTTCCGCAAGCAGATTCCGCTGGGCTCCGCCCAACGCGTCATCGCCGTCGACCCGGGCGATCAGTATGTCGGCGTGCTGATTGTGGCCGAACTGCACAGCGACCCCTCCGGCGGCGACGTGCCGGTACGCGATCTTGCCCAGTACAAGGACGCGGTTCTGGTTCCCAGCATGAACGTGCAGGCCGCCGCCGAGACGTTCCAGCGCGCCGGAGCCGAGGAACTGGCCGTCGTCGAGGATTTCACCGACCATATCGTGCTCGGGCTGCTGACCGAGGGACACCTTATGCGGCGCTATGCCGAGGAGCTCGAAAAAGCGCGTCGGGACCTGTCCGGCGAGGGGTAGAGGTTCTCCCTGCGCTTTCCCGAAGGTTGCTGCATATTTCACCGACAGATCTTCCCAGCTTGCGAGCCTGGCCCAGCCATTGGCGAGGTCCTGGCGCCACGCGTGGCTTGCCAGTTGTGCAGTGGTACTGTACAGATTGTTAAGTGAAGCGAGGAGACAGCATGCGCAAGGCCTCTGGCGCGGCTTCGGCAAAGACGGGCGACGCGCCCGCCGCGACCCATGCACATGAAGTGCTGGGCATGCGCCTCAAGAGCCTTCGCCTCGCCCGCAGGCTGTCATTGCGGGAGCTTGCGGAGGCGACTGGAACCAGCGCCAGTTTCATCAGCCAGCTGGAACGCGGCCTGACCGGGGCCAGCACCGCATCGCTCAACCAGATGGCTTCGGCGCTTGGCGTCAGCGTCGCCATGTTGTTCGAGGAAAGCGCGGCGCAAAATCATGGCGTCCTGAGACGAAGCGAGCGGCCGAGCCTGCCGCCCAGCGACGGCTGCCGCAAGATGCTGTTGTCGCGCCCGCCGCTGAGCGACATGGAAGTCTATGTCGGGGAATTCGACATTGGCGGCTCGACCGGGCCCGATCGCTACACTCACGGCGACGCGCACGAGATGCTCGTCGTGCTGCGCGGGATCGTCGAGGTCTCGCTGGGCGAGGCGCGCCACGTCCTCGAGGAGGGCGACAGCATCGAATACACGACGTCGACACCGCATCGCTCAGAGAACATCGGCAGCGGCCGAGCCGAAGTGATGTGGATCATCGCGCCGCCGACCTCGGCGCGCGCCGAACTCGAACAATATACGGCCTGGAAACCGCTCGCGGCCAGGTAGTCCGATCAAAACGCGGGCATGAATGGGAGAGTTAGTGTGATGTTTAAATCGAGATTTGCAGGCCTCGGCGCCATTCTGGCGCTTGGCGTTGTGGCCGGCGCGGCCTTTGCGCAGGACAAGCCGGTGGCGGGCGAGGTGAAGGAAGGTTCGCTCAAGGGCAAGACCCTGACGCTCGTTTCCTATGGCGGCATCTACCAGGACGGCCAGGCCGCGGCGCTGAAGGAATTCGTCGACAAGTCCGGCGTCAAGCTGCTCAATGACGGCCCGACCGAGATCGCCAAGTTGCAGGCGCAGGTCGAGTCCGGCAACGTCACCTGGGACGTTGTCGATACCGACGACCTGCCGCCTTACGTCTATTGCGGCAAGCTGTTCCAGAAGCTGGATCTGACGAAGCTCGACGTCTCGAAAATCCCGGAAGGCCAGGTCGGCGAATGCTCGGTGCCGGCGATGAACTACGGCGTCGTGCTGATGTACAACACCGAGAAGTACAAGGATAATCCGCCCAAGAGCTGGGCCGACTTCTTCGACACGGCAAAGTTCCCGGGCGTGCGCGGAATCGACGGCTCCGGCAGCCCGACCGGCGGCTTGCTCGAACAGGCGTTCAAGGTCGCCGGCGGCGATCCGAGGGCGATGACGGTGGCCGATATCGACAAGGCCATCGACGTGGTCCGCAAGCTCGGCCCCGACACGATTTTCTGGAAGACGGGTGCCGAATCGCAGCAGCTCGCCGAATCCGGCGAAGCCGATATGCTGATGATGTGGACCGGCCGCGCCATGACCGCGGTCAAGAACGGCGCCAAATATGCGCCCGCCTGGCAGGATTGGCTGGTGGTGATGGACCAGATGACGATCCCGGTCGGCGTGAAGGACACGGACGCGTCCTACGCGCTGCTCAATGCCTATCTCGGCAAGCATGCCCAGGAAGTCCTCGCGGAGCAGACGTCCTATACGCCGATCAACAGCGACGCGCAGCCCAAGGTCGACGCTTCCGTTGCTGCCTTCCTGACCAATACTCCGGACCGCCAGAAGCAGGGCTACAAGCAGAACTTCAAGTTCTGGGTCCCGAACTTCGCGGTGGCGCAGGAGAAGTGGTCGGCGCTGATGGCCGGCAACTGACCGGCTGAAGCAAAGGCAAGGCCCGTGAGCGCGCACGAACCGACGACGCCATCCGCCCCGACACGGGCCGGATGGGCATGGCGGCCGTTCGCGCTCACGCTGCCGGCGCTGGTCTTGCTTGCCGCGGTGATAGGCTATCCGCTGCTCACCATCGTGCTGCGCAGCCTGTCGGAGCCGCAATGGGGCGCGCAGAACTACGTCTGGTTCTTCGGCGCGCCCATCAATCTCACGGTGCTACAGCGCACTTTCACCATCTCGGCCTGGGTGACGATCGTCTGCGTGATCTGCGCTTACCCTTACGCCTATCTGATGACCGCCGTCGGGCCGCGCGTGCGGCTCGTCCTGGTGCTCTGCGTGCTGATCCCGTTCTGGGTAAGCGGTGTCGTGCGCACGCTCTCCTGGGTGATCCTCTTGCAGGATTCGGGCGTCATCAATTCGCTGCTGCGGGCGGCCGGTTTTGACGGCATCCGGCTGATCCGTACGCAGACCGGCGTGGTTATCGGCATGGCGCAAGTGCTTCTGCCCTTCATGATCCTGCCGCTCTATTCGGTGATGAAGGGCATCGACCTCAGGCTGATGCGGGCCGCGCAAAGCCTGGGCGCGCGACCTTCGCGTGCGTTCTTTACCGTCTACCTGCCGCTGTCGCTGCCCGGCGTCTATGCCGGCGCGATCATCGTGTTCATCCTGGCGCTGGGCTTCTACATCACGCCGGCGCTGCTCGGCGGACCGCGCTCGACCATGCTGTCGACGCTGGTGCAGACCCAGGTGCTCAGCCTGCTGCAATGGGGCCGCGGCGGCGCCATGGGCGTGGTGCTGCTCGTCACCACGTTCGTGCTTCTGGCGCTCGCGGCACCCGTGATGCGCTCGCGGTACCGGGAAGCGGGACGGAGCTGATGGAGATGAAGCCGCTCACCCGCGTGATCCTCGGCCTCGTCTGCCTGCTGGTGGCGATATGGCTTGTCGCGCCGACGCTGGTCGTGGTGCCGATGTCGTTCAACGAGAACAAGTCGCTCGCCTTCCCGCCGCAAGGCTTCTCCTGGCAGTGGTACCAGAACTTCTTCACCAATCCTGACTGGTCGTCGAGCTTCCTCAATTCGCTGAAGGTCGCCTCGGTGGTGGCGGTGCTGGCGACGGTGCTTGGCACGCTGGCGGCCTTCGGCCTCGATCGCATGAAGGCAGGGCCCGCCAACCTGTTGCGGATGCTAATGCTGACGCCGATGGTGGTGCCGGGCGTGGTGCTGGCCATCGGCATCTACGCCGTCTATCTCGACACCCATCTCGTCGGCACGCTGCTGGGCTTCGTGCTTGCCCACACCATCCTTGCTCTTCCCTTCGTGCTGATCGCGGTTTCCGCCAGTCTCGAAGTGTTCGACAGGCGCCTCGAGACGGCGGCGGCAAGCCTCGGCGCGGGAGCGCTGACCGCGTTTCGCACGGTGACGCTGCCGCTGATCCTGCCCGGCATGCTGTCCGGCCTGCTCTTTGCCTTCGCCACCTCCTTCGACGAGATCGTAGTGTCGCTGTTCATCACCAACCCCTACCTCAAGACCTTGCCCGTGCAGATATTCGCCTCGATCACGCGTGACGCCGACCCGACGGTTGCCGCCGTCGGCACGATCCTGCTTTTGGCCACCACGATCCTGATCGGCGGGGGCATGCTTCTTCTTGGCCACGAGCGGAAAGGACGCCCATGAAGCCGGAACAGGAGAGCAAGGGCGCGGCGATCGATCTCGAATCGATCAGCAAGGCCTATGGCGGCTTCAAGGCGCTGGATGGCGTTTCGCTGCGGATCGAGCCCGGCGAGTTCATGACGCTGCTTGGCCCGAGCGGCTCCGGCAAGACCACGACGCTCAACGTCGTGGCCGGCTTTACCGACGTGACCAGCGGCAAGCTGCTGGTCGGCGGCAAGAACGTGGTCGGCGTCCCGGCGCACAAGCGAAATATCGGCGTTGTCTTCCAGCACTACGCGCTTTTCCCGCATATGAGCGTCGGCCGCAACGTCGCCTATCCGCTGACGCTGCGTGGCGTCGAACCCGCAGCGCGAAAAGCACGCGTGGCAAGAGCGCTGGACATGGTCAAGATGGGCGACTTCGCGCATCGCTATCCCAGCGAGCTGTCGGGTGGCCAGCAGCAGCGCGTCGCGCTGGCCCGTGCCATCGTCTTCGATCCGCCGCTGCTTTTGATGGACGAGCCGCTCGGCGCGCTCGACAAGAAGCTGCGCGAATGGCTGCAGCTCGAGATCAAGCGCATCCATCGTGAGCTCGGCACCACATTCGTCTACGTGACGCACGACCAGGAAGAGGCGCTGGTCCTGTCGGACCGCATCGCCGTCTTCAACCGCGGGCGGATCGAGCAGGTCGGCACCGGCCGCGAACTCTACGATGAACCGACGACGCTGTTCGTCGGCCGCTTCATCGGCGATTCCACGGTGCTGCGCGGAGAGGCGCGAAGCGATGGCGCCAGCACTGCGTTGCGCATCGCCGGCGAGACGGTGACAGTGCCGCGGCGGATGGCGGGTGAAGCCCGTCCGGTCATGCTGCTGCGCCCCGAAAAGCTTGCCATCCGCCGGCCCGGCCAGATCGCGGCGGGCACCAACAACCGGCTGCCGGGGACGATCGCGGAAGCCATCTATCTCGGCTCGGGATCGAAATATGAAGTCAGGCTCGCCGACGGCTCCACGGCGATCGTGCGCTCGCCGCTGACCGGCGAGAGTTTTGGCCTGGGCGAGAAGGTGGAGCTTTGCTTCGACGGTGCCGATGCCAAGATTCTGGCCGATGACAGCACGGCCGACGCGACGCTGACCTGATCCAACTCTTTGTTTTAACGCAATCCCGGACGGAAAACCGTTTCACACTTTTCCTGGAATTGCTCTTCCTGAAAGTCCATCCCATGCAAGCCAAACGCAACGGCGACATATCATTCTGGTATGCGGATCTGGGCGGGGTTCCCACGCCCCGGCCGCCCTTGCCCGGCGATATCGAGGCCGATGTCGCGATCGTCGGCGCCGGCTATACCGGGCTGTGGACCGCCTATTATTTGAAGAAGGCCAGGCCGTCGCTGCGCGTCGTGCTGATCGAGCGCGAGTTTGCCGGTTTCGGCGCTTCGGGCCGCAATGGCGGCTGGCTGTCGGGTGGCTTCTCCTGGTCGCGCGAAAAGTATCTCAAGACCTCGACCCGGCAAGGGGTAAGCGCCATGCAGGCGGCCATGGCGGGTTGCGTCGACGAGGTGATCCGGGTGGCGAGCGCGGAAGGTATCGATGCCGATATCCGCCGCGTCGACAATCTGACGGTGGCCACCAACCCGGCGCAGCTCGAACGCGCGCGCGAGGAATGCGAAACGATCCGCGCCTGGGACGTCGATCCGGGCCGCGTCGAGATGCTGGATCAAGCGGCGACGCGGGCGCGCATCAATGTGCGCAATGTCATGGGCGGTTTCGTGGTCCATGGCCAGGCGCGGGTGCAGCCGGCCAAGCTGGTGCGCGGGCTTGCCGCCGCCGTCGAGCGGCTGGGCGTGCCGATCTACGAACAGACGACGGTGACGTCCATCGCCAAGGGCATCGTGACGACCGACCGCGGCACGGTGCGGGCGGAGACCGTCATCCGCGCGACGGAGGGTTTTACCGCAGGCATTCCCGGCGAGGAGCGGACCTGGCTGGCGCTCAACAGCGCGCAGATCGTGACCGAGCCGCTGTCCGAGGCGCTTTGGCGCCAGATCGGCTGGGAAGGCCACGAGCTTCTCGGCAACGCCGCCCACGCCTATTGCTATGCCCAGCGTACGCGCGAGGGACGCATCACCATGGGAGGGCGCGGCGTGCCCTATCGCTACGGCTCGCGCACCGACGTCAATGGGCGGACGCAGCAGGCCACGATCGACCAGTTGCATCAGATCCTGACGACGCTGCTGCCGCAGACGGCGAACTGTCGCATCGAGCACGCCTGGTGCGGCGTGCTCGGCGTGCCGCGCGACTGGTGCACGACCGTTGGCCTCGATCCCGCCACCCGTATCGGCTGGGCCGGCGGCTATGTCGGACTTGGCGTGTCGAGTTCCAATCTTTCGGGGCGCACGCTGGCCGACCTGATCCTTGGCCAGCAGACGGAGCTGACGAAGCTGCCCTGGGTCAACCGCAAGGTCAGGCCATGGGAGCCGGAGCCATTTCGCTGGCTCGGCGTGCATTCGATGTACCAGCTTTATCGCATCGCTGACGGGCGCGAAGCCGCCGGGCTTGCGCATACGTCGAGACTGGCCGCGCTCGCCGACAGCATTACCGGTCACTGATCCATGGAGCCCAATTTGATCGATCTTTCGACCTTCCACGATCTCGCCAAGGCCGACATCGGCGCGTTCTCACCCAAGCCCACATCCATCGAGGGAGATCAGGTCGAAGCCGCGCGCTCACTTTTCCAGTCACCGGACGGCACCGTCGATATCGGTATCTGGGAGTGCACGCCCGGCCGCTTCACCGCCGACCGGTCGGATTCGTCCGAAATTTGCCACATCATTTCCGGACGGGTGGAGGTGAGCCGCGCCGACGGCGAGGTGCGTGAGTTGGGGCCGGGCGACCTTCTCGTGCTGCCGCGGGGATGGAAGGGCGAATGGCGGATCCGGGAGACCACGCGCAAGCTCTATATGATCCAGTCGGCGGGGTGATCGACGGACGTCGGCGCCGCACCGAAATCAGTGCTCGATCGGCCCCTTGGCCATCACCAGCGCCGTGCCGGCGGTGGTCGGACGCTCGATGACGCGGCGTACGCGCGGTGGCTCGTCGCCACTGTGCAGAGCCCGCAAGCGTTCGCCGACCATGGCGTCCGCATGGGTGATGCGGCCGTTGTGCCTGACATATTCGAGCCAGGTCGGGGTGTGGTAGTGCTCGATCCATATCGTCGGATTTTCGAGATCGCGCGCCAGCGTCCAGTTGCGGGCACCGTCGCGGCGGCGGATGCGGCCGCGTTCGGCCATGGTGGCTAGGAACTCCGCCTCGTCCTCATGGCGGATGATGTACTCGATCATGATGGCAATGGGACCGCTGCGCGGCTTCAGGTCCAGCGCCAGATGCGGCTCCTTGAAGCGGTTGAGCGGGTCGAGGTTCAGCACCTGCTGCTGCGGCAGCGGTAGCACAAATCCGATGGCGCCGCCGGCGAGCATGGCGATGGCGGCCGCGATCAGCGCCGTCTCGGCGCCATGCGCATCGGCCACGACACCCCAGATCCAGCTGCCCAGCGCGATGCCGCCAAAGGTCGCGGTCTGATAGACCGACAGCACACGGCCGACCACCCAGCGTGGCGTTGCCATCTGCACGGTGACGTTGAAGTGCGACAGCGCGATCACCCAGCAGGCGCCGCCGACCAGCAGGCCAAGCGACGTCTGCCAGGCGTGATGGCTGATCGCGGCATTGAAGGCGCAGACGGCGAAGCCGGCGAAGGCACAGCGCACCATCGTCTCGCTGGAGAGCATTTGCCGCAGCCGCACGCTGATCAGCGCGCCGCCGACGGCACCGATGCCGAAGGAACCCAGCATGATGCCGTAGGTCAAGGCGTCGCCCTTGACGACGTCGCGCGCGACGAGCGGCAAGAGCGCCAGGACGGCACCGGCGCTGAAGCCGAAGGCGGCACCCCTGACCAGCACCTTGCCGATGTTGGGCGACATGGCGACATAACGCAGGCCGGCGCCCATGGCAGCACCCAGCGACTCGCGCGGCAAGGTCGATACCGGCACGTCAGGCTTCCAGCGCGCCATCACGACGATAAGGCCGATATAGCTGACCGCGTTCGCCGCGAAGGCGGCCGCGGCGCCGGCGGCCGCGACAATGATGCCGCCGATCGCCGGCCCGACGCTGCGTGTCAGGTTGAAGCCCATGGAGTTCAACGCAACGGCCGCGGGCACCTTGTTGCGGGGCACCATATCGCCGACGGACGCTTGCCAGGATGGGCTGTTGAGCGCTGTGCCGCTGTCGATCAGGAAGGTGAAGGCAAGCAGCGTCCAGGGCGTCATCAGGCCATACCAGGTGAACACCGTCAGAAGCACCGAAACGACGAGCATGAAGGTCTGCGCCACCAACATCACCTTGCGCCGGTCGAAGCTGTCGGCGATGGCGCCGGCGACAAGCGCGAAGAGCATGATCGGCAAGGTGGTCGAGGCCTGGACCAGGGCGACCTGATAGGGCGAGGTGGCGATCGTGGTCATCATCCAGGCGGCACCGACGCCCTGGATCAGACCACCGAAATTGGAAACGAGACTTGCGGACCAGACGGCGCGGAAAATGCCATGCCGGAAGGGCGCCAGCGCCGAAGCGCCTTCGCTTTCCGGTTTCTCGTCAATCATGGATAGGTCCCTGCCACGGCGTGCTGATCCTTGCGGTGATCCGTTTCTCCGCATCGTTTGCCGAAACTATGGCATCGCGCCGCAAAGGGCGAATGTCATGCGAGGAAGATCATGGTCCAACAAGGGGATAGAGGAGGGCCACACCTCCGCATCGCGAAAAGCCAGGCCATCACTCGCGGCCGGACGCCGGCCATGGCGCACATGGTCCGCCGATCGGCCAGGGCTAACCTGGGGGTTTTGCGAGAGGCCATTGCGACGACTACCGCGCTATCGAGCTCCGGCGACTTGCCGGATGATGGACGTCGCGGGCAAAAGCCCCGTGCATCCCCGCAGGTTGCTTCAGAACCCGTTCTGGATGCGCTCGAAGATGACGTTGGTGAAGGCCGATATCTGGCCACCGATGAACGGACCCGTGAGCGCCACCACCAGCATGATGGCGACGATCTTCGGCACGAAGGTCAAGGTGATTTCCTGGACCTGCGTCAGCGCCTGGATGAGGGCAATGCCGATGCCGACCGCCATGGCGACCAGCACAACCGGCGCGGAGGCGGTCAGCACCGTCCACACCGCGTACTGGACGATGTCGAGTGCGTCGGCCTCGTTCATGCGGGACGTTGGCCTAGCTTGCCGGCTTGATCGACACGCCGGAGCCGACGGGAACCGTGGTGCCATCCTGGAGCACTGCGATCAGCCCGTTGCTGCCAAGCGTCACCGAAGCCACCGTGCCGGTAGTCTTGCCATCGGCCGAGGTGATGTTGCGGCCTATGAGAGCGTCGGCCTGCGACAACGCCGAGGACTGCATGATCTGGTTGAGCTTGGTGTTGGTCTGCACCGATTGCTCGACCTGCGAGAAGGTGGCGAGCTGCGCGACGTACTGCGTCGAATCCATCGGCTTGGTCGGGTCCTGGTTCTTCATCTCGGCGATCAGAAGCTTCAGGAAGGACTGGTAGTCGACCGCTGTCTTCGAAGTCGGCGTGGTCGTCGAATTGGCGCCAACCGGAATCGTCGTCGTCATGTCCACGGTCATCAGTAGCGTGCTCCCACGGCCAGCGGGCGCGGTGCGCCCGGAACATCGTCATTGCCGCCAAGCGCGCGGCGTTCGAGAGGATAAAGCGAACGGATCGCCTTCAAAGCCTCGTAGATATGATCCTCGCCGACCATGCGGTCGATCTGCTTCAGGGCGCTGCAGATGTCGGCGTCCTCGAAACTCGCGATGAGCAGCGGCAATGAGCGGCGGAACATCTCGCGCGCCTCGCCAGCACCAGCCGGGTTGATCAGCATGACCTGAACGATGAAATACAGCTGCCTGAGCGGCGTCGATGCCTGGTCGGCCTGGATCACATGGCTTTCGAGCAGGAATTGTACGTCGTTCATCAGTTCAATGGTGACCTTGCGGTCGACACGGATGACGGCACCATTGATGTAGATCTTCTCGTTGGGCTTCAGCGATATCTTCAGCGTGTTGGTCATTGAATGCCGTCGCGGATGATCTGGGACACTTCGATCAGCCCTTCGAAATTGTTAGTGCGGCCCTGGCGAATGTCCTCGGCCTCGCGCAGCAGCCACAGGCCGATGGAAATCAGGTTGGCGCGCAATTCCTTGGGTAGCGCGTTGTCGCTGGAGCCGAGATCCTCGACGAAGGTGGTCCAGACGCGGTTGGTGAAATGCAGCGCCTCCACCGCCTCCATCGAAGCCTGGCCGGCCACCGCCGCCGCCGCCAGCATGTCGATCGAGCGGGTCAGGAGTTCGCGCTCACGATCCTTGGCGTCCGAGACGGAGGTGCTTTGGACGTCGGCATAGGAAAATTGGTACATCGTTGGCTCTACCGTTCCGCTGGGAGTTGTCAGGTCAGGTAATTCAACAGGCTGAGCTGCTGCAGGCGCGCCGTCAGAGCGAAGGACGTCTCGATATGCTGCGTCAGATCGGCGACGCGGGTCGCGGCTTCGGCCGGGTCGACGGCCTCGAGATCGAGGATGTGCCGTTCGAACAGGTCGACCTGCGTCTTCATGCGGTCGCTGGCATCGGAGACACGTTTCTGCACGATGCCGGTTTCGGACTGGACCTGGGCGATGCCGCTCAGCGCCTCGCCGACCAGTGTCTGCGAGTGGCTGACGATACTGTCCTTCGCCGCCTGGCTGATGTTGGTGGACATCAGGCTGGAGACGATGGCGGCGGCCATTGCGAGCTTCTTGATGCCGTCGCTGTTGGCACTGGTCGAGGTGGCGGTGGTTTCGTTGAGGGCGATGCGGCTGACGATCTGCTGGTCGGTGGCGTTCGACATGTTGGCCTGCCAGCCCGCGCCGAGGAATTGCGGCGTAACATCATTGGTGATGAAGTCGTCCATCTGGGCGGTGGTGATATTGGCGGCGGCCGGATCATTGGGCGTGAAGCCGAATTTGGCGACGAAGGAGGCATCGAAGGCGGCCTTGGCCGTTGAGCCCGCGGCGGTGAAATCGTTGATCGGCTTGACGTCGGTGTTTGTGCCGGCGAACAGATACTCGCCGTTGACACTGGTGTTGAGGATCGAGGCAAGCTGCTGGATCGTCGTCTGCCCGGTCGATTGGGTCAGGCTGTCGGAGTTGTCGCCCGAAGACGCGGTGGTCAGGCTGGACAGGAAGGTCTGCGCCACGCCGGAGAGTTGGCCGAGCGCGGTCTGGGTCGACGCAAGCCGGGCGGTGACCAGACCGTTGGAATCGACGATCACGTTCAGCCGGTCGAGGTCGCGCGAGAAGGTGACGGATTGGGCGGTGCGTCCGCCCAATGCCAAGCCGACATCGGCGACCTTGCCAGTCGATGATTCCTTCGTTGCTTTGACGAGGTCGGCCTGCATGCGCATCTGTTGATAGCGCATGGCATTGGAGAGGGCGGCCGAGGAAACTGAGGTCATGTATTATCCCACCGCGTTCAACAGGGCCGTCATCATGTCGTCGACGGTCTTCATCATCCGGGCCGATGCCTGATAGGTGTGTTCGAGGTCGAGCAGCAGCGACATCTCCTGGTCGACATTGACGCCGGTCGCATTGGACAGCGCCTCGGAGCTGCGCTGTGCCAGCGCTTCCTTCGCGTTGGCGGCTGTCGAAGCCTGCTGGCGCATGCCCTGGAGCCAGCCGATCGAATTGGCGGCGTAGTCGGAAACGCTGGAGGTAGCCGAAATGCCGGCGGCGGGATCGAACGTCATCGGCTGGTCGAGCCGATCGCCATAGGCAACCAGAAGGCTGGAATAGGAAGCACCGCCGCTGGTGTTGGAGACGTAAGCAGCGCCGTTGGCGCCGCCGTCGCGCAGCAAAGTCGGATTGCCGCCGGTGCTCGGATCCATCGCCGTATTGATGCTGATCGTGGAAGCCAGGCCATTGACCAGAGTGCTCGCGGCCGGCACCGCCGGCGCGCCGGACCAGGTGAACAGGCCAGCGGCATTGGGCATCGAGGTAGCGGTCTCGGCAAAGGCCGTGATCAGGCCGCGCGCGGTCTCGTCGAGCTGGCTCTGCATGGTCGAGGCGACGCCGTCGCGCAATTGCAGCAGGCCGGCGAGCTTGCCGCTGGCGCTGGTGTTGCCGCCGGCTCCCGCGGAGACCGGCACGTTGTCGATATAGATGGTGTTGCCGGTGGCTCCGGCGGCATAGCCGGCCGATGGCGTGAAGCTCACCGTGCGCGGTATGGTCTCGAACAGCGTGGTGCCATCGCCCGTCGTGATGACCATGTCGTTGTCGCCGCGCGTGAAGGTCGATACGGGAACATACTCCGAGATCTTTTTCAGCAGCGCGTCGCGCTGGTCGAGCGCGTCGGAAACGTCGGTGCCGGAACGGGTCCCGGACATAACCGCCTGGTTGGCGTCCTGGAACTGGCTGAGCAGCGAGTTGAGGTCCTTGACCGCGGTGTCGATCTGGCTGTCGGTCTGGGTGCGGAAATCCTGAACGGCCTGGGAGCCTTCATTCAGAGAGCGCACGACCTGCCTGGCCGCGTCGATGACGCTGGAGCCGAGATTCTGGTTGGACGGCGAGGTGGCGTAGAGTTGCAGCGCCTGCTGCAGATTGGCGATGGCGGTCGAGGGCGAGGAGGCGTTGTCGACGCCGTTGACCGAAACGTCCAGCTGATCCATGCCGCTGTAGAGCGCGTTCTGGCCGCTATACGCCGACAAGGCGCTGAGATTTTGCCGGAAGAGCAGGTCGTTGGTTACGCGCTGGATATCAACCGAACGCGCGCCGGGCGCCGTGCTGGTGACGACGGCGATGCGGCGCGTATAGTCTGGATTGGAGGCGTCTGCGACGTTGCGCGAGACAACGCTGGTCTGCCGCGCGGTGTTCATAAGCGCCGATTGGGCGATGCTCAATGCGGAAGATAACGACATGCTGGTCTTTCACGGGCCACGCCCGGTTTATCTCTTCAGGTTGACAAGGACGTCCATCAGGTCGGAACCGGTCTGGAAGACTTTCGAATTGGCGGTGTAGCTGCGCTGCGCGGCGATCATGTCGGTCAGCTCTTCGGCGATATCGACATTGGAATTCTCGAGCGCGCCGGAGATGATCGAGCCCAGCTTGCCTTCATTGGCAAAGCCGACGCGGATCGCGCCGGATTCGGTGCCCTGCGCGTAGACATTGCCGGGGAGGGCCTTGAGCTGGTCAGGGCTCTGCACATCGGCCAGCGGAATCTTGTAGAGCGCCTTGGTGGAGCCATCCTTGTACTGGGCGTAGATGGTGCCGTCCTTGCCGATCTGGACCTTGTCGATGGTGCTCGGCGCGTTGCCGTTCACCTGGGCGTCGGAAACCGTGTAGCCGGTGCCGAGCTGGGTCAGTTTCGACAGGTCGAGATCGAGGCTCGCGCCGCCTGGCACGGTGAACGTGACGTCGGTGGGCGTGCCGGTGAGCTTGCCGGTGGTGGCGTCGAAGGTCAGGTTGGCGGTGCCGAGTGCGCCGCCGGTGTAGGGGAACGATGTGCCAGGCGTCGCCTTGGACTGATCGAAGACCGCCACCTCCCAGGTGCCGGCGCCGGTGTTGGTGAAATAGACGTCGAGCAGCTTCTTGTTGCCGAGATTGTCGTAGGTGACCATCGACGATTTCTGGGTGTATTGTGCGGTGGCGGCGTTGGCACTGGGCAGGTTGGCGGCGACGACCGGTGTCGCGCCCGCCGGCAGATTGCCACTGAAAATGCCTGCGGTGCTGGGCGTTGCGGTCAATCCCTGGTCGGAGATGACAACCGGCACCAGACCTTCGAAGCCGTTCACCGTCGCCGCCGGCACGCCGTTTTCGTAGCTGTAGGCCATGAGCTGGAAGCCGGCCGCGTTGACGAGCCTGCCCTGTGCGTCGGGAACGAAAGCGCCGGCGCGGGTCAGGAAGGGCGTGCCGCTCGGGTCCTGGACGACAAAGAAGCCATCGCCGCTGACGGCTAGGTCGGAGACCGAGGTCGTGTATTGCAGGACGCCCGGATCGCTGACCGCTTGCCGGATCGTCGTGGTGACGCCGCCGGAATTGTAGGCGCCGCCCGTGGACGGCATGATCAGCGTCGAAAATTCGGTGGAGGATCGCTTGTAGCCGTTGGTGTCGGAGTTGGCGATGTTGTCGGCTGTCGTCGACAGGCGGTTTGCCTGGGCGTTCATGCCGGAAACGCCGGTTCGCATCATTCCGTAGAGGCTCATCGAGATGTCTCCGCAATATCCATGCCACTGGCGGCGAGGCTACGCGCCCTGTCTTGCGCGAGGCTGGCGCGGCACGGCATCAGAACACGAGCCGGTAGCCGAGGAAGCGTTTGGAATCGATCGGGTCGGTGCCCAGCTTCTCGCGCAGCTTCTTGCGCAATTTGCTGATGTGGCTTTCGACAACGTTCTCCTCGACCTCTTCGTCGAAGATGCCGTAGATGGCGTTGAAGACCTGGGTCTTGGTAACCCGGCGGCCGCGGTTGCTCGCCAGATATTCGAGGATGCGGCGTTCGCGGCGTGGCAAGGGCAGCGGCTGGCCGTCGATCTCGGGATCGCGGCCGTCCATGAAGATGCGCATGGCGCCGATCTCGGTGTAGGCGACATCCTCATGGGCGCGACGGCGGATGGCGGTGATACGGGCCAGGATCTCTCTGATATGGACGGGCTTGCGGATGACGTCGTCGACGCCGCTCTCGAACAACCGCAGCGTGTTCTCAAGCGAATGCTGCTCGCTGAGCGCAATGACAGGAGCGCCGGTGCGGTCGCGGATCTGGCGCGGCGAGATGGCGCCTTCGCGGCAGTCGCCGATAAGGAAGGCCCGCACCGAACGCAGGTCGGTGTCGGCGGCCGAGTTCACCCACTCGCCGAATTCGCCGGGCGCGAAGCCCGCGCAGGCGACGCCCTCGCGATCAAAAAGTGAATTGTATCCCTCAGTCACGAGCTCTCGCTCGTCAACGATAACGATCATCGGCCCCGCCTTCCGAATCAGCACATCTGCCCCGTGGGGAAAGGCGTAACCGCTGGTGGGAATCGTGAACAACCGTCATTTCTTGTAACTAGTTTCTTGGGAGTCTGGAATCGTGTCGGTTGCATTAGCGTGCAGCCAGATATGCTTGCGGCGGGAAGTTCTGGGCAAGTCAAAACGGCAAGCCCAAAGCAGCGGAATCGGCACATTAGAAGCAGAAAATGCGCTCACTGGTTGCAAAAGGCGCGGGCGTTGGTTGTCCATCTGCCAAAGCCGGTGGCAACCATGTTGGCGATCACCCGGCAGACATAGACCTTCTGCGCCGGGTCGTTGTCCGGGCCGGCATGATAACGGGCGACGGCCATCGACCAGGTTTCGTGGCGGGCATGGAGACTGGCCAGGAAACGCGCCGCGTAGTCGACGTTCTGGCGCGGGTCCAGCATGTCCTCGACGCTGCGGAAATGCGACGCGTGGTAGTGGTGGTTGATCTGCATGCAGCCGAGATCGATCAGCGTCTTGCCCTCGCGCTGCGCGTTGGCGAAGGTGGCAAGCGCCTCGGTCCGGCTCCTCGGGAAAACCGCTTTTCCTTCTATATTCAATGCGTTAGGCTGCAGGCTGCCTTTCTTGCCCGTCTCGGTCAGGCCGACGGCATAGAGGATGCCGGCGGGCACGCCGTAGCGGTCGGCGGCGCGCAGGATCTCGGGCTCGCAGGGATTGGTTGCGGCGAGGGCGGCGTTCGCGAGGCTAGATAAATATATCGCCGCCAGCGCGCTCGCGAGATGGCGAAGCGGCGCGGCCGTAATCCTGCGCGTCATCATGGTTACCCCTTGCGGACTGCTGGCCCGGTTGCTGGCCGCCGGCGCCGTTGTTGCCACCGCCAGAGTTTCCAGGTTGGAAGGAGGACTGGTCGCGGCCAGGCGCGGCGGCGGGCGAGGCGGTTGTATCCGCCCGGGTTGTAGCCGGAACGGCCACTGACGGTTGCATGATGGTGACCTTGTCAACCTCGAAGCCGAGCCCACGCAGCGACTTGACGATCGCCTCGCTGTCGCTGGAAAGCCTGTGGTAGGCATCGTGTGTTTCGGGCTTCAGTTCAATCGAGAGTTGTTCTCCGGAGAGGCGAAGATGGGCGGTGACCATGCCCAGTTCGGCCGGGTGAAGTTCGATCTTCAACACATGTGTCGGAACGGCAACAGAGCCGGCCGTCTGGGCGGCCGCGGAGGTCGTCGAAAACGCCTGCCGCGGGCCACCATCTGCCGCTACGGCGTTGATTATGCTGAGCGCTGCCTGGCTCATGGGAGCCTGAGGCGGGGCAGGGAAGCTGCGTTCGGAGACCACGTCGATGCGCTCCGACGCCGGAAGCTGTTTTCCTGGCTCCAGCCGCAACGAGGACTGGACGTCGGCGATGGATTTCATTTGCGGTGCCGCCTGCTTCGACCCGGTACCAGGCACCTCGGCGGCCGTGGGCTCGGGAAGCGGGCCGGCAGCGATGGCATTGTCATGTCGCGATACGCCAGTGGCGGCGTCGCGGACGGACTGGCTGTCGAGCTTTGTCAGCGGTCCGTCGACGAGCGATACCCGCTCGGGCTTCGATATCGGCTCGAGGTCGTCATGCCCGGCGGAAGTCGCCCGATAGGCCTTGGGCAAGATCTGTCCGTCGGGCGCCGATCCCTGTCCGGCCTGGCCCGCTACGTCCGTCTTGGCCGATGTCGAGAAATGGCGCAGGTCATGAAACGCCATCAGCAAAGGCAGATGGTCGTCGAGCGGTGTTGCGCCGGCGTCGGTCGTCTGTGTTTCGGTGTCGGCGTCCTTGTCCGCCTCGACGTCTTTCATGGATTTCGCAGTCGTCAATCCGGTCTCTGCGATCCTCGCCTTGCCTGCCGGCACCGGTTCGTCCTCGCCGGTTTGCGCCGCAAGGCCGGCGGCAAGCTTGCTCCAGCGCGGATCGCGTGCCCCGGTCTCGGTCGTCGGCTGCTTTTCCGCCTGGCCTGCGCCGCGATGCACCATCCTGCCGAAACCAGCATCATCCTTCTTTCCAGGCACGGCCGGCTGCTCCGCCGTGCGCGTGGCGGTAAATCCTGGGAGGGCCGGGCCGAGGCTGGGGGTCATTTCGGGGCGGCTCCAAGCATCTGGTCGATCAGGTCGAGCTGTCGACGGGTTTTCATCATGGCGGCGTCGGTCGGGTCATTCGTGTCGGGACTGGCAGGGGTTGCCGGTGCCGATGCCGGCAGGACCGTCGCCGATGGGGCAGAAGGCGCCGGCGCGCTTGGTGCAGCCGGCGCGGCGGCGGATGGCGCGACAGCGGGCTGTTCGGAGACCGCACCCTCGACGGGCGGCAATCCGGCCTCGTCGGCGGCCTGCGTGGCGGTGACCTCGGTCCCGGACCGCGGTGCAACGGTTGCCGGCGCCGTATTCGCGGCGGGAAGGGAAGCAGGCGGCGCCACAACCTCACCGGCGATGGCCTGGGCGGCGTCGAGCAGGGCACGGTCACCGTCCGACAGCCTGCTGCGGTCGATCTTGCCAAGCTTGGTGCGCACGTCCTCGATCGTGTCCGACGTCACCGTGGACAGGCTGGAGTAAAGCTGGGCGCGCGGATCGCCCTGATTGGTGTTGCCGTCGCGGCCCTGTTCGGCCCGCGCCGAGGCGAAGGCCGACAATTCACTGAGGCCGTCGATCGCGGCACGGCGGGCAATGCGCAGGTAAATCACCTTCTCGCGCTCGGGATCCATCATCGAGGTGATATCGGCCAGCTTGTCCTGGCTGATCGACATGTGCAGCGCGATGACGCCGGAAACGAAGGAATCAGCGAACTGGCTGGCATAGGGCGAATAGAGATAGCGCTCGACATACTGGGTGGAAGTGAGCGCGAACCGCGCGGCATCGCCTTGCGCCGCGGCGATGCCGACCGAGCGCCGCAAGGCGGCTTCCTCGACAAGGGTGCCGGGGCTGAGCAGCTTGGCCTCGTCGAGCAGCGTGAGCGCCGCCGCCGGGTCGTCCGTCGCCATCAGCGATCCTTTGACCAGCGCAACAAAGGCCCCGAGGTCGCTTGGCAATGTCATGGGGTCGATCGGCTTCAGGACTTCAATAGCGCCGGCGGGCCGGCCAACCAGATAGTTGATGACGCCCTTGGCAATCGAGAGATCCTGGGCATCCACCGGGTTGGCGCGGGAGACCGCCGCCTCGACGGTGGATGGATTGCCACCGCTCATGCCGTAGACCAGCAGCGCGCGAAAATTCCTGGGATCCTTGAAGTCCTCGGCGTCCGCTGCGCGCAGGCGCGCGTCGGTCATCTCGAGCAGCTTGGCCTGCATCGGCATCGCGGCGTGGTCGCCGGCGGCGATCCGATCCTGGATAAGCTGCAGCGAGCGCACCAGCTGGTAAGGCTGCAGCGTGTCCTGGGCAAAACCGGCCGACGGATACACTGCGGCCAGTAGCAACAGGCCCATCAGCCGGCTGGTGACGGCCGCGCGCTTCATCCGCCGGTCGCCATCAGGATCTCGATGCGGCGGTTGACCGCCGACATGGGGTCGGCGGGATCCTTCGGCTGGCGGTCGGCGAAGCCGGCAACCTCGGTGATACGGCGTTCGTCGACGCCGCCGCGCACGAGCATGTAGTAGGCCGAATGCGCGCGCGCCGTCGACAGCCGCCAATTGTCATAGCTGGCGCTGCGGAAGGGGCGCGCATCGGTGTGGCCGTTGATGCTGATGGTGCCCTTCTGGCCGTTGACGATGCGACCGATCTTTTCCATCGCCAGCACCAGTTCGCGGCTCGGCACGGCCGATCCGACTTCGAACATGCCGAAGTTGAGCTGATCGGTGATCGAGATGACGACGCCCTTGTCGGTGGCCTCGACCGAGACGCCATCATGAAGCTTGTCGCCGGGCTTGAAGACGTCAGCCAGCTGCTGCTTGACGTCGGCCGCCGCCTTCAGCGCGGCGGCGGTGGGCGCCTTTTCCGCAGTCTCGGGCCTTGCAGCCTCTTGCTTCTCGACGGTTGCATCCGGCTGGGGCGCATCGGCCGCCTTGGCATCGCTGGCTTTGGTCTCGCCGGCCCTGGCCACAGCCGTGGCAACCTCCTTGCCATCCTTGGCCAGGGGCTCGAGCGGCGCGTCCTCGACTGGCGGGGCGGGCGGCACGGCCTTGACCTTGGCAACTTGCGTCTCGGCGGCCTTGTCGCCTGGCTTGAGAGGGTCGCCCTCGATCTTGGCGCGCTGCGCACTCGCCTCTGCGGCCGGCGTGGCCACCTGCTGCGACCAGAAATCGGGTTCGAAGGGGTCGCGATAGGATGCACCGCCCGAGGCGCCCGTCGCGGGACCGGCGCTCTGCGCGCCGCCGTCACCCTTCTGGCTGACATTCTGCATCACGCCGGTGTCGGTGGCGATTTCCGAGAGCACCGCGTAAGGGTCGGCGAAGAGATGATCGTCGGATTGTTGCGGCTGCTGTGGGGCCTGCTTGTCCTGCTTGCGGTCGGATGAGCCCGCCTCGCCATTGCCGCCCTGACCTGGCTTGGCGGTCGCCGGTTGCGGGTTTTGGGCGGTCGTGCCAATCGCGCTCGGCCCGTCGCCGAGGTCTTCCAGGCCCTTGCGGCTTGAATTGCGGTCGACCAGCTTGACGGGGTTGAAGTAGCTGGCGACGGCCGCCTTTGTCTGTTCATTGGCGGCGTTGATCAGCCACATGACCAGGAAGAAGCACATCATGGCGGTCATGAAGTCGGCGAAGGCGATCTTCCAGACGCCACCATGGTGGCCTTCGTCGTCATCACCATGACCCCGCCGCACGATGATGATCTCGTGCCTGCCGTGATCGGCCTCGGCGACGCTCATGACAAGACCTCGGAAAGGGTTGCCGACCATTCGGCCATGCGTGTCTCGAACACGGCCTCGTCGATGGTCACCGTCAGGTCGAAGCCGGGCGCCTCGATGAAATCGAGATTCGCGGCGCGTGGTCCAAGCGATGCCTTCAGCGTTTCGAACAGCGACAGCGGCCCGCGCACCGCGATGCGCACCGCTTCGCCATCGCCGACCGCCTCCCGAACCGCGCCGGCAAGCGCTTCGAGCGAGCGCTTCTGCAGATCGTCGCTGACGACACCGCCGATGATGCGGGCGACCGTGGCGGCGACAAGCCCCGTCACGCGCGCCTCCATGGCGTCGATGCGTGTCGAAACGGCGTTGCCGACGTCACGGCCCAAGCTTTCGAGAAAGATACGTGCTTCCTCGGCATTGGCCTGACGCTCCGCTTCCAGTGCCGCGTCGTGGGCAGCGACAAGCCGTTCCGCCAGCGTTGCCTCCGCCTGGGCGACCGCCTCGGCGATCAGCGTGCCGATATCGGCCTGCGGCGGTGCGGATGCCTCGAGCTTGTGCTCGGACGTGGCCTGGGGCTGGCTGACACGCGGCGCGCGCGTGCCGAAATCAGGGAGAAGATCGAAAAGGGCTGCGGAGGCCATGGGTTACGCCGCGACTTCCTGGGCCGCCCATTTGCGCAAGATCTGCGCGGTGCGTTCCTCATTGAGGTCAACCATGCGGGCAAGCCGCTCCTGTGGCGCCGGCCTGATCTTCTGGCGAAGATCATCGAGCGGGGTGGCGCCGCCGGGCCGCGCGCCGGGCAAGGCGCCGATGGCGGCACCCGCATCGGCGGAAGCGGCTGCCTCCGGTGTCGGCAGCGAACGCTGGACTTCATCGAAATTGGGGCCCGACAAAGCGGGCGTCGCCTTTGCCGTGAGCGCCGCCGCCATCGGCCGCAGGCCGAAGAAGGCCACAAGGAACACCACCACTATGAAAGCGCCGGCGTTGATCAGCGTGCCGGCGTGCTGGCCGATGGAATCCAGCATTCCAGCCTGCGGGATCGCCTCGCCATCAAGTCCGTCGATGAACTCGACCGCGGAGACGTCGATCACGTCGCCGCGCTTGTCGTCGAAGCCGGTGGCGGAACTTACCATCTTCTGGATATCGGCGACGCGCTTGGCGATCTGCTCGGGGGTCGCGTCCTTGCCCAGGATCGTCTTCAGCCGGTCCTGGTTGACGACCACGGCGATCGACATCTTGGTCACCGTGTAGCCGTTGGAGACGGTGGCGATCCTCTTGGAGTTGATCTCGTAGTTGGTGATCTCTTCCTTGCGGTCGTTGGCCGAGGACGTCTGTGGACCCTCGGTGCTGGTCGCCTGGGTCTCCGGCAGGTTCTGTTCGACGCTGGCCGGGGTGGAGGCCTGCTTCTGGTTGCTGTTCTCATTGGCGCGCACCGACTGCACCGAGCGTTCGACGCGCGATTCCGGATCAAAGATCGTCTCTTCGGTCTGGCGGGTGTCGGTGTTGACATCGGCCTTGACGCTGGCGCGGAAATTGTCGGGCCCGAGATAGGGGGTCAGCGCGCGGCGGATGTTGTCGCCGATCTGCGCCTCCACGGTCTGCTCGACGCCGAGCGTGCGGGCCGCGCTGGTGTTGGAGGGATCATCGCCGGCGGCCAGCAGGTTGCCGTTGGAATCGAGCACCGTCACCTTGTCGGCCGAAAGGCCGGGGACGGCGGCGGCAACGAGATGGCGGATCGACTGGGCGCTTTTCTCGGCGTCGATGCCGGCGTAGCGGATGACGACCGATGCCGAGGGCTGCTGTTCGTCGCGGCGGAAATTGGCGCGCTCGGACATGACGATGTGGACGCGTGCCGCCTTGATGCCCGATATGGACTGAATGGTGCGGGCGATCTCGCCTTCGAGCGCGCGCACGCGGGTGATCTGCTGCATGAACGAGGTGAGGCCGAGCGAGCCGACATTGTCGAACAGCTCGTAGCCGGCATTGGAACTGGTCGGCAGGCCCTTTTCGGCAAGCAGCATGCGTGCCTGCGCCGTGGTGCCGGCAGGCACCAGAACGGAGGTTCCGTCCGAACCGACGTCGAAGCCGATGCCGGCCTCACCCAGCACCAGGCCGATCTGGTTCACGTCGGAGCGATCGAGCCCGACATAGAGCGTGTCGTAGGCGGGACGGTTGAGGTAGACCGAGGCGATGCCGATGACACCCATCACCAGAACGGCGATGCCCGCGAGCATGGCGAGGCGCTTCACACCAAAATCGCGGAGATTCGAGATGATGCTCTGGATCTGTTCCGGCACGGTAGAGCGACTCCCAGCATGATTGTCCGCCGGAACACTAGCCCTCGAAGCTTGTGCGAAAATGAAATCGGGCCGCGCTTGCGGCGCGGCCCATGAATTGGAAGTAGGGGTGGCGTCGGTTACGGCTGAATTAGCCGTTCTTGAACAGCGACAGGATCGACTGCGAGGAGCTGTTGGCGATCGACAGGGACTGGATGCCCAGCTGCTGCTGGACCTGCAGCGCCTGCAGCCGGGTCGATTCCTTGTTCATGTCGGCATCGACGAGCTGGCCGACGCCGCGGTCGATGGAGTCCATCAGGCTCTGCGTGAAGGTCTTCTGCAGGGAGATGCTGCTCTTGGCCGAGCCGAGGATGGTGGCCTGGTCGGTCAGCTGGCTCATGACGTTGTCGATCTTGCCGATCATCTGGGTGATGATGTCGTCGGTTACGCCTGCAGCCGTGATGTCGAGATTGAAGGCGGAAACGTTGTCGATCCTGGCAACCGTCGATCCCGCCGCCGTCTGGCCGGCGGTGTTGGCGGCGATGTCGGTGGCGCCACCGGCAAGCGCGGTCTTATAGGCGTTGTCGTAAAGGGTCTGGGCGGCGGCTGTCGCGTATATGGAAGTCTTGCGGTCGAGCGTGCCCTGGTTCTTGACGGCGGTGGAGAGACCGGAATCGAACAGTTTCGTGCTCTCGACATTGATGTCGATCGTTCCGAGCGAGATGGCGCCTGACGAGGAGCGATTGAAGGACGAGACGATCTTGGCGTCGGGCTGGACGCCGTCATTGTTGGTGGCCACCTGCGTTGACGTCACCGACAGGAAATTGGAACCCGAAAAAGTGGCGGCATCGGCAAAGGACTTCATCTGCGCCTGGAGCGCGGTGATTTCCGTCTGCGTCTTCGCCTTGGCGGCGTCCGTCTGGCCGACGGTGGAGAGCAGCTTGGTCTTGATCTGGCCGATCGTCGTCAGAACATTGTTCATGCCGGTATAGGCGGTGTCGACCTTCGAGGCGCCGAGGCCGAGCGCATCCTGCACCGTCGACAGCGCCTGGTTGTCGGAGCGCATCGTCGTGGCGATCGACCAGTAGGCGGCGTTGTCGGCGGCCTCCGAGACCCTGTAGCCCGTCGAGATTCGGGATTGTGTCTGCTCAAGCGATTTGTTGGTGGCGTTGAGGCTTTGAAGTGCAGTCAACGCCGCAGCGTTTGTCATGATGCTCGCCAAGAAACTCGCTCCTTTTTCCCAGGCCGGCTTTCTTAAAACCGGCGTTGCCCTCGCGAGCCGCTGGCCCGCCCCATCGATTGCCGTCGACCGACCGGGCCGATTCGCCAATCCGTTGTAAGCTATGGTTAACCATGACTAGCGCGTTATGGTTAACGCCCTGTTAAAGGCGTGCTTTCGAGGGTTAAGAAACGAGGGTTGCGTGGGGCTGGAGCAAACGCAAAACGGGCCGCGCTTTTGGCGCGGCCCGTTTGACTTTGAAGCCGTTTGAGAGCGATCAGCCGCGGAAGAGCGACAGGATCGACTGCGACGAACCGTTGGCGATCGACAGTGCCTGGACGCCCAGCTGCTGCTGAACCTGCAGAGCCTGGAGGCGGGTCGATTCCTTGTTCATGTCGGCATCGACGAGCTGGCCGACGCCGCGATCGATGGAGTCCATCAGGCTCGAGGTGAAGGTCTTCTGCAGGCTGATGGAGCTCTTGGCGGCGCCGAGCTTGGTGGCGGCGTTCGTCATGTCCTTGAGCGCGGCATCGACGACGGTCATCATCTGCTGGATCTGGGTGTCGCTGGCAGCAGTGGTGCCCGAGAAGATGGCCATGCTGGCGACCGTATAGGTGTCGGTTGCCGCCGCGGCATTACCCAGGGTCGGAGCCGAAGCAGCGGCGACTGTGGCGCCGGTGGTGCCCAGGCGATTGGAGTCGAGAATACCCTTCGACACGGTCGCGGCTGTGCCGGCTTCATACAGCTTGATGCTTTCCACGTTGACATCGATCGTCGAGATCGAAACCGAACCGGTGGACGTACGGTTGAAGGCCGAAACGATCTTGACGTCCGCAGCGCTGGTGGCAGTCGCGCCGCTGTCTACCGAAAGCATGTTGGTGCCGGAGAAGGTGGCGCCATCGGCGTAGGCCTTCAACTGCTTCTGAAGGGCGGCGATTTCGACCTGGGTCTTTTCCTTGGAAGCATCCGTCTGGCCGTAAGATGCGGTCAGCTTCTGCTGGATCTGGTTGATGGTGCTGATCGCGCTGTCCATGCCGGTGTAGGCGGTGTCGACCTTCGAGGCGCCGAGCCCGAGCGCGTCCGAAACGGTGGACATGGCCTGGTTGTCGGAGCGCATTGTGGTGGCGATCGACCAGTAAGCGGCGTTGTCCGAAGCCTGGGAGACGCGATAGCCCGTCGAGATGCGGGCCTGGGTGGTGTCAAGGTTCTTCTGCGTGGCGTTCAAGCTCTGCAGCGCGGTCAGCGCCGAGGCATTGGTCATGATACTGGCCATGGCTACTCGTACCCTAATTTTACAGGTTTTTTTGACATACCGGTTTGTCCGGTATGACGGAGCGGCATCATGCCAATGACCGTTGCGTTTGGGTCACCCGCCATCTGCGAGCGACTATGGCGGCAAGTCCCTACCAAAGAACTAAATCGGACGGTTAATCGAAAATAATTCGGTAGAATTCGATGACGGCTCCGCACCGCCCAACCCCTGTCGGGGATGGCCTCCTTCGCCGGTGCGCGGCGGAAAAAGAATCAGGTGAAGGAGCGCACCAGGCTGCCGACGAGCAGGTTCCAGCCGTCGATCAGGACGAAGAACAGGATCTTGAAAGGCAGCGACACCACGGTGGGCGGCAGCATCATCATGCCCATCGCCATGGTGATGGTGGCGACGATCAGGTCGATGACCAGGAATGGCAGCACGATCAGGAAGCCGATCTCGAAGCCGCGACGGATCTCGGAGATCATGAAGGCGGGCACCAGGATACGCAGGTCGACCGTCTCCTTGGCAACGACCTGGCCGCGCTCGCGGGCGAGATCGGCGAAAAGGTCGAAATCCTTGTCGCGAACATTGTGCAGCATGAAGGTGCGGAACGGATCCGAGATCTTTTCGAAGGCCTCGGTCTGGCTGATCTGGTTGTCCATCAGCGGCTTGACGCCGGTGTTCCAGGCCTGATCGAAGGTAGGCGCCATGACATAGAAGGTCATGAACAGCGACAGCGAAATCAGGATGAGGTTCGCCGGCGTCGACTGCAGACCGATACCGGCGCGCAGGATCGAGAAAGCGATGACGAAACGGGTGAAGCTCGTCACCATGATCAGCAACCCCGGCGCCACCGACAGCACGGTCAGCAGGCCGAACATCTGGATGATGTAGCCGACGGTGGTGCCGTCGGCCTTGCCGATGCCGCCGAGGTCCAGCTGCTGCGCCGCCGCGACGGAGGTGGCGGCACCGATCAATGCGATTGCGAGAAGGAATTTTCTCATTCGAGCAGCAATGTCCTGATGAGAATTTGCTTGGCGTGCCCCTGGCTGCGGATCGAAGCGCGTTCCTCGAGGTCCGCCTTCAAGTGCTGGTAACCGCTGGCGCCCTCGATCTGATGCATCTTCAGCGTACGCACGAAGGCCAGAAGGTCCTGATGGATGTCGTCCGTCATCGTTGGCGGCTGCGGTGCATCGTAGACCACGGATACTTCCATCCTGATCCAGGTGCCGGCGGGCGAGGCCATGTTGGTGGTGATCGGCGCCAGCGCGACCAGCGTCGGTCCCGTGCCAGGTTCTTGCGCGGCGGCAGGCTCTGCGACCTTGCCTTCATTCTCGGGCGCAACCGGCACCGATGACGGTGCGCCGACGCCCTTGAGATAGCCGCCGGACATCCAGCCCATGCCGATCGCGGCGGCCGTCACCACCAGCAGCATGGCGCCCTGGACCGCAAGGGAAGGACCCTTGCGAGGCGGAACCTGTTCGATATTGGCCATGGCGTCTTGTTCTCCAATTCCTAGAACGGAAGAACCTGGTCGAGAACCTGCTGGCCGTAGGCCGGCTGCTGAACCTCGCTTATGCGGCCGCGTCCGCCGTAGGAGATGCGCGCCTCGGCGATACGCTCATAGGGGATCGTGTTCTCGGCGCCGATATCGGCCGGCCGCACTATGCCTGCGATGGTCAGCACCCTGAGTTCATAGTTGACGCGCACTTCCTGCGAGCCGCTGATCATCAGATTGCCGTTGGGCAGGACGTCCGTGACGACAGCCGCGACGTTGAGCTCAAGTGTTTCCGATCGCTTTATCTCGCCATCGGCGGTCGTGTCCGTCTGGGAGTTGAGCGCTCCGGAGCCCTTGCCGGCGGTGCTGCCCACCTTGTCCCATTGCGCGCTGAGGTCGAAACCGAGCTTGCGATTGGCGGTGCGGCTCCTGTCGTTCTGGTTCTTGAAGTTGGCGCGGTCGTTGATCTTGATCTTGACGGTCAGGATGTCGCCTTGGGACAGCGCCCGGGGATCGGTGAAAAGACGGCTCTGCCGATCGTCCCACAGCGAGAACTTCTTCACCGGCTGCCGCGGCGTCTCGGGATATTTGTACATGGATCCGGTGCTGCCGCCGTCGATACCGGAGCCCACCGGCGAAAGCGACGGTTCCTTGCCGACCTCCTTGAGGTTGGTTCCGCAGCCGGACAGTGCTGTGACCGCGCACAGGATGAGCATTCTGCGGATCATGACGGATCTACCCTTCGGGCTGCGCTGGCCATGATGCCGGTGAGCGTCGCCGCCGCCTTCTGGTCCATTTCGTTGAGAATGACGCCGGCCTTGCGTGAATCGAGCTTCATCAGGATGGCCGCCGCCAGGTCGGCATTGACCATTGCCAGCCGTTCGGCCGCCGCATCGGGTTTCATGCCGGCATAGATCTTGACGACGCCGTCCTCGGCCCGGGCGAGAAATACCTCGCGCCGCTTCAGCCAGGTCTCGTATTCGGTTTTCTTTGCGTCCAGCGCCTTCATGCGCTCGTCGATACCGGCCTGGAGCTGCTTCAACTCCTCGGCCTGCAAGGCATAGCGCCGGTCGCGTGCGGCGTCGGCGATGTTGGAGCAGAAGCGCTCGATCTCGCTCTGGTCGGGCGCTTTCTCCCGCGCCAATTGCTGCGGTGCCACCGCGGGCTGCGCTCCCGGCAGAACCTGGCGAACAGTATCCTCACCATGTGCGCCACCGGATACGGACACGGCCGCGAGAGCCGCGGCCGCGAACAGGATTGCGCCGGGGCGGCGCCTTTCATGGGATGAGGGAGACGAGATCATCGGCATGGCCTATTGGAGAACCAGATCGGCTTGCAGGGCGCCGGCCGACTTGATGCCTTGCAGGATGGCAATGATGCCATCCGGCTTGACGCCGAGACGGTTGAGGCCGGAAACGAGGGTTTGCAGGTCGGGGCCGTCAAGCACGGCGACGCGGGCGTTGGGTCGGCTGACATCGATGGCGGTGAACGGTTCGACCGCGGTTTCGCCCTTGGAGAAGGGTTCGGGCTGCACGACGCGCGGCGCCTCGGTGATGCGCACCGTCAGCGTGCCATGGCTGATGGCGACGCGCGAGATCTTGACGTCGTTGCCGATGACGATGGTGCCGGTGCGCTCGTCGATGACGACGCGGGCCGGCGTGTCGGATTCGACCACCAGATTCTCGATCTCGGCATAGAAGCGGGCCGCCGAAACGCTCTTCGGCCGTCTGATCTGGACGGTGCGGGAATCGCGCTCGGCCGCCACGCGCATGCCGAAGCGCTGGCTGGTGTAGTCGTTGATCGCGTCGGCGATGCGGATGGCGGTCGAAAAATCGGGATTGCGCAATTGCAGCGTCAACGTCGACTGGTCGTCGAACTCGGCTTTCACCTGCCGCTCGACGATGGCGCCGTTCGGCACCCGGCCGGCGGTCGGCACGCCTTGCGTCACCTGCTCGGCCTGGCCCTGCGCGGTGAAACCCGAAACGATCACCGCGCCCTGGCCGACGGCGTAGATCTCGCCATCCGCCGCCTTCAGCGGTGTCATGATCAGCGTGCCGCCGGTAAGCGAGGTGGCGTCGCCCATCGAAGAGACGTCGATGTCGATGCGGGCACCCGATTGCACATAGGGCGGCATGTTGGCGGTGACGATGACGGCGGCGACGTTCTTGGCGCGCGCGCTGCCGCCTTCGGTGGCGATGCCGAGATTTTCGAGCATGGCGCGGATAGACTGTTCGGTGAACGGCGAATTGCGCAGGCTGTCGCCGGACCCGGCGAGCCCGATGACGAGGCCGTAGCCGACCAGCTGGTTATCGCGCGAACTCTGCAGCTGGGCGATGTCCTTGATGCGCGAGGCGACCTGGCCGGGCGGCAACGAGCTTGGCCCGGGCGAGACGCGGAACATGCGGGTGGTGGTCGCCGGATCATATTCCGGATCGTCGTAGACGCCGCCATTCTTGGCGGCGAGATCGCGCTTGGCCTTGGGGGTCAGGCCGTCGGCCAGCGCCGGCTGCAGGCCGAGCGCGGCCGCGAGCAGAAGGGCAAGCGGGCGCATCATGAAGCGCTGACCTGGATGGTTCCGTCGGCCATCACCGTGCCGGAGAGGATCTTGCCGCTGTCGCTGTTGCGAACCTTGATGAGGTCGCCGGCCGAACCTGGCTGCAACGTTACGGCGGTTGCGGTGATCGTCAGCCCGCCAGCGACAAAGAAGACCTGCACCGCGGCACCCTGTTCGACCAGCCAGGCCTCGCGGATGGCGGCGGACGGAATGTAGCGGCCGGGCAGCAGCGTACGCTTGGCGATCTTGCCTTGAAGCTCCTCGGCGCGGGTCGCCATCGCTTCAGGCTTGTGCTTGCCCGGGATCAGGGTCACCTGCTTCAGGGCTGCAAGCTCGATCGTCTCGCCGGGATAGATGACCCGGTTGGGGATCAGCACGACCTCGCCGGCAGTCTGATTGCCGGCGATCTGCGTCGCCAATTGATTTGCCGATTGGTTTGCCGATTCCTGGGCGAAAGCCGGCATGCCGCCGGCCACCAGCGCAAGGATCAGCGCGGTGCGGCGGAATGCGGAGCAGGAGATCGGCATGATCATCATCCGTTACCTGATGTTCTTGGAGACGACCGAGGCCATGTCGTCGGCGGCCTGGATGACCTTGGAATTCATCTCATAGGCGCGCTGCGCCGAGATCAGTTCGGTGATTTCCTTGACAGGGTCGACGTTGGAAGCCTCGAGATAACCCTGCTGGATGGTGGCGAAGCCGGGGTCGCCGGGCACGCCGACATTGGCCGGTCCGGAGGCCGTCGTTTCCTGGAACAGATTGTCGCCGAGCGGTGCGAGGCCGGCCTCGTTGGCGAAGTTGACGATCTGGAGCTGACCGAGATTCTGCAGGTCGGTCTGGCCTCCGATGCGGGCAAAGACCTGACCGGTCTTGTTGACGATGACCTCGACGGCGTCGACAGGCACGGTGATGGCCGGAATGACATTCGCGCCATCCACCGTCACCAGCTGGCCGGTGGCGTTTGTGTTGAAGGCCCCGGCGCGGGTGTAGAGCGTACCGCCATCGGCGCCCTCGATCTGGAACCAGCCCCTGCCGGTCAGCGCCATGTCGAAACTGTTGCCGGTGCTGGTCAGTTCGCCCTGGGTGTGCACGTTGCGCACGGCCGTCGTCTTGACGCCGAGGCCGATCGAGACGCCCTCCGGCACCAGCGAGGCGTTGGAGCGGTTGGGCACGCCCTGCGTGCGGTCGACCTGGTAGAGCAGGTCGGAGAATTCGGCGCGGGCACGCTTGTAGCCGGTGGTGTTGATGTTGGCGATGTTGTTGGCGATGACTTCCAGGTTCGTCTGCTGGGCATTCATGCCGGTGGCGGCGATGGCGAGTGCTTTCATGACCTACTCCTCAGATGCCCATGCGACTGACTTCGAGATAGGCCGAGACGACCTTGTCGCGAATGGCGACGGCGGTCTGAAGCGCCTGCTGGGCGCCCATCACGGCATCGACGACCTGGCGGGTATCGGCATCGCCCTTGAGCGCCTGCAGCGACACTTGCTCGGCATTCTGCAGCGTGTTGACGGTCTTGGACGCCGCCTGGCTCACCGCCTCCGCGAAGGAGGTGCCAAGGTTGCCGGCCGTGGCCGGCGCGACGCCGCCCTGGAGCAGGTCCGTCGCCGTATCGCCCAGCCCGGGCTTCAGGTTCAGCGCGCCGATGCCGTTCACGATCATTGGTTCCTCATCAGGTCGATGGTCATTGAAATGAGGTCGCGCGCCTGCTTCACGACTTGCAGGTTGGCCTCGTAGGAGCGGTTGGCCTCGGTCATGTCGGCCATTTCGATCAGCACGTTGACATTGGGCATCTTGACGTAGCCCTTCTCGTTGGCGGCCTCGTTGCCGGGCTGGAATTCAACGGGAAAATCACTCGGATCGCGGTCGATCGAGTTCACTTCAACCGTCGAGCTGCCGGTCGCCCGGTCGAGTTCGGAGACGAAGCTGATGGTCTTGCGGCGATAGGGGTCGGCGCCGGGCGTGGTGCCGGTCGACTGGGCATTGGCGAGGTTTTCCGAAACCACGCGCAGGCGCTCGGACTGCGCGCCGAGGCCGGATGCTGCGACTTTCAGGGCTGCGGTCAGCGCGTCCATGATCAGCTCTTCACCGCCATCATCATCATCGAGTGGAAAGCCTTGACGATCGCCGTGTTGAGCTCGAAGGAGCGGCGCACTTCGCCGGCCTTGAGAAGCTGGTCTTCAAGCACGACGGTGTTCTTGGACGGCATGATCACGCCGTCATTTTCCTGCGGCTTGATGGTGAAGCCGGCATTGGTCGCCGCGCTGCCGAGATGGCCGGCCTCGGTGGTCTGCAGCGACACCGCGGTACGGTCGAGCACCTTCTCGAAGGGTTCGACATCGTTTGCCGTGTAGCCCGGCGTGTTGGCGTTGGCGATGTTGCCGGCGATCGCCGACTGGCGCACGGAAAGCCACTGCGCTTGCTTGGCGGCGAGATCGAAAAGGGAAACAGGCTCCATGGGAATCTCCGGGCATGTGCCCAAAGACTAGGCCGCCAGTCTTGCGCGGACCTTGCGGAGAGCCGCTAGGGCATGACGCCGAAAAGCATGAGCCGGTTTTCGGAAGACATCATGCCCTCTCTCCTGATCCAGGGCAGGGCACAACCGCGACGGTCTTACCTGGAAAGCGGGATTACCTGGTTGGTGCTGGTCAGCATGACCCATTTGCCGTTGCGCTGCTCGATCGACGACACCGTGCTCGAGTCCGGCAGTGTCGAGCCGCGCTGGACCATCCACAGGCCGGTATCGTCCTCGATCATGGCGCGGCCGTTGGCGACATGGACCATGCGGAATTTCGCGACATCGGCGGGGAAGGGCTGGTCGCCGGGCGGCTGTGCCGGGGTGGCGCCATCCGGAACCGTGCCGGTGGCGAAAAGATCGATGCTGGTGTTGGGAACATCCCTGGTCGTCAGCGGCGCGCTGCGCTCGGCGACCACGCCGCCACCCTCGCGTCCCGAATTGGTGCCGGTGCCGCCAAACTTGATCGCCTGAACGCCGAATTGGTCCTGGTTGAAGAAGATATACCAGGGAAACAAAGCGCAGATCAGGCCGAGCGTGACGCCGAGCGCGGCGATGACGAAGTCGCTCCGCCGGTCCGCCTTCCTGGCCAGTTTTGGAAATTGCGGCTTTGGCGGCTGCGGCCATTCAGTGACGGGAAACAGGCCGTCGATCAACGATTCGCGGCTTGCCTGGGTCGTCTCGGCGGCCTCGACGTGGGGAACAGGCATGGAGGGCACGGCAGTCTGAGCAAGAACAGGCTGGGATCTGGGTGCAGCCGGCTTGGCTCTGGCCAGAGCGGGTTTGGCGGCCCTGGCCAGGACAGCGGCGGTCTTGGCGGCTATGGCGCTGGCGGCCTTTGCCTTGGCGATCCTGGTCTCCTCGGCTCGAGCTTCCTCGGCGGCTTTCGCCTCGGCAAGCATCTCGCTCAGGATGCGCTCGGTATACTGGCGTTCAGTCTCCTGGTTCGGCATTCAGCTTTCCCTTGAGATGGCGGGCAAGATCGGAGAACGGATCGGCCGAAGGGCGGTCCCTGGGCGATTGCGTCAGCGCCTCGTAGATCAGCGGCACCTGGCGCACGGCGATGTCGAGTTCGGCGTCGGCGCCGCCCTGATACGCGCCGAGCAGGCGAATGTCGCGCGTGTCCTCGAAGCGGGCGATCATCGATTTCAGCCGCGTCACCAAGGCGCGCTGTTCGACGCTCCAGGCCTTGCCGGCCAGGCGCGATATGGACGACAGCGGATTGACCGGCGGATAGCGGCCCTGTTCGGCGATCGCGCGGTCGAGCACGACATGGCCGTCGAGAATGCCGCGCACGGAATCGGCGACCGGATCATTATGGTCATCGCCGTCGACCAGCACGGAGATGATGGCGGTGATCGAGCCCTTGCCTTCCGCGCCAGGCCCGGCGCGCTCGAGCAGCTTGGGCAGCTCGGTGAAAACCGATGCGGGATAGCCGCGCGCGACCGGCGGCTCGCCGGTGCCTGTCGCGACCTCGCGCAAGGCATGGGCGAAGCGGGTGATCGAATCCAGCACCAGGAGCACGCGATGGCCCTGGTCGCGAAAGTGCTCGGCGACCAGCATGGCTGTGTCGGGTGCGCGCCGGCGCATCATGGCGCTCTCGTCACTGGTGGCGACGACGGCCACGGTCTTGGCCATGCTGTCGCCGATCGTGTCCTCGAGGAATTCGCGGACTTCGCGGCCGCGTTCGCCGATCAGCGCGACCACGACGGTATCGAACGCATCGGCGCCGGCGAGCATGGCGAGCAGCGTCGACTTGCCGACGCCCGAGCCCGCGAAGACACCCATGCGCTGGCCGAAGCAGAGCGGCGTGAAGATGTCGATGACCTTGACGCCGGTCATGAAGGCGGTGCCGACGCGTTGACGTGCCATGGCACCGGGCGTGGTGCCGCCCGACATGTCGTCGCCCCTGATCAGCGGCGGGCCGCCATCGATCGCCCTGGTGAGTGCGTCGATGGCACGGCCGCGCCATGAGCCGTGCGGCGCCACCGCGAGCGGACCCCTGCGGAACACGGCATCGCCGATACCGGCATCGGCGCTGCGTTCGAAGGGAGCGATGACGACCTCGTCGCGGCTGATCTTGACAATCTCGCCGCGGCGCGTGCCGGCCTGGCCGCGCTGCTCGACGATGTCGCCCAGCCTGGCGAAATCGGAAAGGCCGCGAACCTTGTAGTGCGTGGGCGTGACTTCGGTGACCAGACCGCCACGCTTGACCAGCCCATCGGCGCTGCTGAAGCGCCGCCATACCCGCTCCAACGCGGCAAGCCGATCTTCCGGCGTCGGCTGGAGCGGAATTTCGGGTGCGCGGATGGATGGCTGGCCGAGCGGCATGCTACGACTTCGAGCCGAGCGTCTTGATCGCCTCGTCGGTGGAGGAATCCGTCTGCCGCATCAGGGCGGCGGTGTTCTCGAAGGCGCGCTGGACCATGATCAGGCGGGTCATTTCCATCACCGGATTGACGTTGGATTCTTCGACGAACCCCTGGGCGATGCCGACATCGGAGCGATCGGTGACCGGATCGGGAGTGCGCGAAGGCACGATGCCTGAATTGCCGTAGCGCACGAAATTCTCGCCCGGGTCGAAATTGTAGAGGCCGATCGAACCGACAAGCTGGTCGTTCTGACGCAGCGAGCCGTCGGCGCCGGCCTTGGGCGGGCCGTTGCGAGGGTCGAGCTGGATCGGCGCGCCGCCGGCGTCGAGCACCGGATGGCCTTCGATCGACATCAATTCGCCATTCTCGTTCATCGAGAATCGGCCGTCGCGGGTCATGACGGTGCCGGCCGGCGTGTCGATGGCGAACCAGGCGTCGCCCTGGATGGCGAAATCGAATGGATTGCCGGTCTCGGTCAGGGATCCGTGGGCACCGGAAAGATAGGTCTTGCCGGACGAAGCGAAGGATACCGATTTCTGCCCGGTGCCCGACACGACGTCCTCGAATTTCACGCCAGTAGCGCGAAAGCCGACGGTGTTGGCGTTGGCGACATTGTCGGCGATCGTGTCGAGCCGGCGCTCGAGCGCCATCTGAGCGGAAAGGGCGACGTAGAGACTGTCTTGCATGGTCAGAACTTCAACTTCTGCATGGCCATCATCAGGTCGGTGGAGATGCCCGACGTGACTGGCTTGGCAAAGAGCACGCTGATGGACGTCACCGCGGTCGAGGTCGGGTTGTTGATCTCGTACATGCTGGTGAAGCGCGTCAGGAACTTGCTGAGCTTCGCGGGATCGGTGAAATCAGTGAGGTCGAGCTTTTGCTCGAACAGCTGTGCCTGCTTGTCGATGTCGGCGGTGGCAAAGGAATCGGGGAGCCCCAGCGCGGTTCGAACGACGCTGGCAAGCGCCGTGTCGGCCAGCACGTCGTACCAGCTGGTGATGTCGGGCGCCTTGCGCTGGAAATAGAGCGCCAGCCGCACGCCCTCATTGGTCTTGCCGGCATCCTCCTCCAGCGTCTGGCGCATGTATTTGTCGACGGTCGGCTGTTGGGCCGCATTGATGGTGGTGGCGTTCTCGCCGTACTGCTCGAAGTTGAAGGCCGAGGCCAGTGCCGCGTAGGCCGGATCTGTCTGCTTGTTGGCGACGCTGTCGGGGTCGCGCACGCCACCCTGCAGGACCTGTTTGATGAGGTCCTTGTTCTCGGTCGCCGAATCGAGACCGAACGCTGCCAGTGCATAGGTATAGAGCCGGCCGTTCGACATCAGGTCGTCGATGGACTTCACCTTGGTGATGTTGGCGAGATAATAGGTGGTCTCGCCCTTCACATAGTCTGAATTCGGGTCGACGCCCGCGATTTGAGCCTGCGTGGCGTAGTTCTTTGTCACCAGCTGCTGCGCCTTGTTGTAGATGGTGGCGTCGGCGCCGTTGGCGGCGAAATTGAAAGCGCTGACGAACTGGGCATAGCGCTTGTCGGTCAGCTTGTTGGCGAAGCTGTTGGGGTCGGTGACACCTTCCTTGAGCGCCTTGACCATGAAGGCCTTGGCGTAGTCCATGTTCTCCAGCCCGTAGGCCTTCATGGCATATTTGAACAGCCGGTCATTGTTGACGAAATCGTCGATCGATTTCACCTTGGTGATGTTGGCGAGATAATATTTGGTGTCGCGATCAACCGTCGGCTGTTGCTCGATGCGGTCGATAGACTTGTTGATGTCCTTGGTGATCAACTGGTAGCTGGTAAATGTATCGAGCAAGAACGTGCCTCCGGCCGAAGCTATGCCGGTACAGTAGCCGCACTTCCTTGCGCGAAACTGAATCGCCCTGACATTCGGTTCCACGGCAGCTCGGATTCAAGCCTCACACAAGGCACGGGGACTATCCCTTGCACCTGGTGTGAAATGCGGAAGGACCTGCCGTGGGCATTCTGATCGGACTTGTGGTGACGCTCGGCTGCGTCCTCGGCGGCTTCATGGCCATGGGCGGGCACCTGCACGTGCTGGTCCAGCCCTGGGAAGCCGTGGTCATCTGCGGCGCTGCGTTGGGCACCTTCCTTGTCGCCAATCCGATGAAGACGGTCAAGGACACCGGCAAGGGCATTCTGGAAGCCTTCAAGCAGGCGGTGCCGAAGGAACAGGATTATCTGGAAACGCTCGGCGTGCTGCACAGCCTGATGCGCGAACTGCGCTCTAAGTCGCGAAGCGAGGTCGAGGCGCATATCGACAATCCGGAAGAATCAGCCATCTTTCAGGCCTTTCCGACGGTGCTCAAGAATCACGATCTGATGGCCTTCATCTGCGACTACTGCCGCATCATCATCATCGGCAATGCCCGCTCGCACGAGATCGAGGCGCTGATGGACGAGGAGATCCAGACCATCAAGACCGACAAGATGAAGGCCTATCACGCGCTGGTCGCGGTCGGCGACGGTCTGCCGGCGCTGGGCATCGTCGCCGCGGTGCTGGGCGTGGTCAAGGCGATGGGCGCGCTCGACCAGTCGCCGGAAATCCTCGGCGGCCTGATCGGCGCCGCACTGGTCGGCACCTTCCTCGGCATCTTCCTGTCCTATGCCGTGGTCGGACCCGTGGCCACCAAGATCAAGACGGTGCGCGAGAAGAAGAACCGCCTCTACATCATCGTCAAGCAGACGCTGCTCGCCTACATGAACGGCGCGCTGCCGCAGGTGGCGATCGAATTCGGCCGCAAGACCATCTCGTCCTATGAGCGGCCGACCATCGACGCCGTCGAGCAAAGCACCATGAACACCGCCGCCGCTGAAAAGAAGGCCGCCTGAGCGATGTTCGACAGAACGGCGGCAAAACTGTCATGACCAGTCCGGGCAGCCCCGCGCAGGCGCGCTCGCTGATCATCGAGCGTCTGGTCGGCGACAGCGGCGAGGCCGACCAGGTCATCGAAGCCGGCCGCGCCATGGCCGAACGCGCCGTGCCGCTGCTGCAGAACGGGCTCTCGGGCGAGCTTCGCGTTCCCGTGATCGTCGACCTCAAGGCCGTCGAGGTCAGCCGCGTACCCGACGCACGCTCACGCGCCGGCGACAATTTCGCCATGACCGTCGTCGGCTCGCCTGCATCCTCGGATGCGATGACGCTCGTCATCGACGCCGCCGCGATCGCGATCATGGTCTCGACGCTGTTTGGTGGCGACCCGGATATGCCGGTGTCGCCGATCGAGCGCGACCTCTCGCCGATTGAGACCGATGTCTCGACCATGGTGTTCCAGCAGGTCGCGCAGGCGCTGAACGGATCGGGCCCACGGTCGCTCGACCTGCGGCTGCCGGTGCCGCGGGCGATGTCGGGTACCGAAGCGAAACGGCATGTGCTGCGCGATGGTGCTGCCATCCGCGTCGTCCTCGGCATCTCGACGCCGGTCGACAGCGGCTCCATCACCGTGACGATGCCGCAGCGTGTCGTGCTCGCCGGCCGCGACGGCACCGCCAGTGTCAGCGAGGCCGATCACGGCACCAGTTGGCGCGCGCGTTTTTCGGAAGAGGTGATGCGCTCGGCAGTGGCGCTCGAAGCCACCATGCCGCTGACACGGCTGACGCTTGGCGACCTCGCCAATCTCGAAGTGGGCCAGGTCATCGACTTCGACGAAACGGCGCAATCGCGGGCGCGCCTCAGCGCGCGCGGCCAGACGCTGTTCGTATGCGAGTTCGGCAAACTGGGGCAGAATTACACCGTCCGAATCAAGCATCCTTTCGATGCCGGGCAGGATTTCATCGATGGGCTCATGCCGGCCGGTGCCGGGCGCGCCTGAGCTTTTGGAGACGATTCATGGCCAAGACCAAAGTGGAAGCAGAGCTCGACCAGCCAGACGAGCAGCTCGACCGTGCCATCGAGGAATTGCGCGGGGTCCTGCATGAGGAAGAGCAGCGCCCCGACGCGGCGTTCAGGTCCGCCGCGGGCGCCAATTCGAACGTCATCATGAACATTCCTGTCGATGTCCAGATCATCCTCGGCAGCACCGAGATGGCGGTTGCCGACCTGATGGCATTGCAGAAGGGCTCGACGGTGGCGCTCAACCGCCGCATCGGCGAACCGGTTGACGTCGTGGTCAACGGCCGCAAGATCGCCCGCGGCGAGATCACGGTGCTTGAAAGCGACCCCTCGCGCTTCGGCATCAGGTTGACCGAAATCATCACCGGCACGAAGGGCGCCTAGCCATGGCTGGTGGGGCTTGCCGGTTGCAGCGGAGGCGAGAGGCAGCATGACGCCGCTGATGAGCCTGACGCGCGCGCAGAAGGCGGCCGCCATATTGGTGGCGATGGGCAAGCCGTCCGCCAGCCGCCTGTTGAAATTCTTCAAGCAGGAAGAGCTGAAGGCGCTGATCGAGGGCGCCCGGCTGCTCAGGACCATTCCGCAGAACGATCTCGAACGCATCGTCGCAGAATTCGAGGCAGAGTTCACCGAGGGTGCCGGCCTCCTCGATTCCGCCGACAGGATGGACACGATCCTCAACGAGTCGCTGTCGCCCGAAGAGATGAGCGCGATCATGGGCGACAAGAAATTCGAGGTCGCGCCGGAAGGACCGCCGCCGATCTGGCCGGAGCTCGAGAAGCTCGAACCGGCGCGGCTTGGCACCTTCCTGGCGGGCGAACATCCGCAAACGGCGGCCATGGTGCTTTCGAAGCTGGCGCCGCAGACGGCGGCGGGCGTTCTTTTGACGCTGACCAAGCCAATGCGCGGCGAAATCATCAAGCGCATGGTGACGATGGCCAATGTTCCGGATGCCGCTGCCAGGATCGTCGAGAACCGGTTGCGGACCAACGTGCTGGCGGAGACGTCGACCAAGGACACCTCGGCGGGACAGGCGCGCGTCGCGAGCGTGCTCAACGAACTGGACAAGCCGCTGCTCGAGGAGGTCATGCAGGATCTGGAAGCAGCCGGCACGCCCGACCTCGACGGTGTGCGGGCACGGCTGTTTTCTTTCGACGATCTGCCGCTGCTCACCCAGAAGGCGCGCGTGCTTTTGTTCGACGGACTGTCGACCGAGCTTGTCACACTGGCGCTGCGCGGCACCTCGGCGGCGCTCGCCGAATCCGTGCTGTCGGCGATCGGCGCGCGGTCGCGGCGCATGATCGAGGCCGAACTCGGGCAGGGGTCGGACGGAGTGCCTGCCGCCGACATCGCGACGGCGCGCAAGACCATCGTGACGACCACCATCCGGCTGTCGCGTGAAGGCGCATTCGAACTTCCCTCGACCCAAGACGCCGCCTAAGGCATGTCCGACGCCACCGACAAGGACTCGAAAACCGAGGAGGCGACGGAGAAGAAGATCCGCGACACCATCGAACAGGGCAAGCTGCCCCATTCGAGGGAAACCGCGATCCTGGCCTCCTTCGTCGCCATACTGGTTTTCACCGTCTTCTATGCCAAGGACGCGATCATCGATCTAGGCATGTTCCTGTCGATGTTCCTCGAGAAGCCCGAAGCCTGGCCAATGGACACCGAGACCGACGTCATCGAGCTCTACAAGATTGTCATGATGGAAGTGGGCCGAGCCATCCTCAGCCTGCTGGTGCTTTTGACCGTCGCCGGTATCGGTGCCTCGGTGCTCCAGAACATGCCGCAATTCGTCGGCGAGCGAATCAGGCCGCAGCTTTCGCGCATTTCGATCACCAAGGGCTGGAACCGTATGTTCGGTGCCCAGGGCTGGGTCGAGTTCCTGAAATCCCTGGCAAAGGTCGGCTTCGCCATCGCCGTGCTCACCTTCACACTGTCGGAGGATCACCGCAAGCTGCTCGCCGGGATGATCACCAATCCAGTCGCCTTCGGTCTCGTCATCCGCGGCATCGCGGTCGACATACTGGTGGCGATCGTCTTCGTCATGGGACTGATCGCGGCAATCGACATCGTCTGGTCGCGCTTCCACTGGAGGCAGGACCTGCGCATGAGCAAGCAGGAGGTCAAGGACGAATTCAAGCAGTCCGAGGGCGACCCGATCGTCAAGTCCCGGCTGCGCTCGCTGGCGCGCGATCGCGCGCGCAAGCGGATGATGACAGCGGTGCCGCGCGCGACGCTGATCATCGCCAACCCGACCCACTTCTCGATCGCGCTGAAATATGTGCGCGACGAGGATGCGGCACCGCTCGTGGTGGCCAAGGGGCAGGATCTGGTGGCGCTGAAAATCCGCGAGATCGCGAAGGAGCACAACATTCCGATCTTCGAGGACGTGACGCTCGCCCGCTCCATGTACAAGCAAGTTTCGGTCGATAATGTGATCCCGTCGCAATTCTACCAGGCCGTCGCCGAACTGGTGCGGATCGTCTACTCGAAAAAGGCTGAGCGCAGACAGATTTCATGAACCGCCAACCGCACGCAAAATCCCGCGAGATCATCGTCGCCAACGCCATCGAGCAGGTGGTTGGCGAATTGCGGCTGATCGATGTCGCCGACTATATCGCCTTCATCCGGCTGGAGCATTTCGCGTGCCTGTCGGACCTGGTCGATTCAGCGGTGGAACTGTTCTTCATGCCCGGCACGCTCAGGCTCGGCCACGGTGGCGAGGCGCATGTCGACTGGAGCGGCGGCCCGCGCATCGTGCTCGATCTGGAGTTGCGGCCGCCTGGGGTGACCGTCTATTTCCAGCTGACGCTGAGCGAGGCCGGTAACTCTGTGGTGGTCAATTACGTGTCGTTCGAAAAGCCTGGCGAGGATCCCGAGCACAATACGGCGCTGCTGGAAGCGGTGATCGAACAGGCCCGCATCCGCAAGGTGGAGCCCATGGCTTTCTGAGGGCTGTCGCGGGTCAGGTGTGGCGGGCCTGCAAAATGGCGGTCCCCCGCGTTTCGGGTGCTCACATACCCAAGCCTACGCTCCGCTCCGGCTCTCGCGCCTCATCGTTTCATTACTACTCAATCAGACCGAGCCGCAGCGCCTTGGCGACCGCCTGGTTGCGGTTGACGGCGTTGAGCTTCTGGGTCGACTGGGTCAGATACTGATTGGCTGTGTGCACGGACAGCTTCAGGAGCCGCGCGATCTCCTCGCTGGTGTTGCCGTTGGCGGTCAGCTTCAGGCACTCCAACTCGCGCTTTGAGATGGCACGCATCCTGCCGGTGTCACCTGGACGGATGCGGGCGACCGCGGCGAACAGGGAAAAGCAGCGGGCGTGGATCTCGTAGAGTGCATCCTGCGGCAGCGCGATCTCCGACCCCAGGAAGACGACAAGGCCGCACTGACCGCGATCGGCATGGACGGGAAAGGCGATGCCGCTGGTGCCGGGCGCCAGCGGTGCCATCTGCTCGGTCCAGGCGAGGTTGCCGAACGTCTCGGTCATCGCGGCGACGCCATCATCCGTCCACCAGCGTGGCTCCGTCGAGTTGTGGGTGTGGCGCACGATCTCCTCGCCATTGGCGCCCGAGATAAACTTCGTCGCCACGGCAATGCCGGGATAGTCGGAATCGAAACACGGGACCAGCCGTGCGCGTTCCGGCGACGGGCTGACGAAGAACAGGCCGAAGGCCGAGGCGTTGATGTCGACCGCGATCCACCGGCAGCGGCGGACGGCATCGGGAATGGTGACGGCGTGATGTGTTTCGGAGCCGAGCGAGAAGGCGCCGAAGGGGCTGCGCTGATCGTTGAAGATCGCCTCCGCGGCGTCCTTGATGTCGGCCTGTTTCAAATGATGCCACTCCTGATCGCCGTGGCGATGGCCATCGCACGGTTGCTGGCCGCGAATTTCTGGATGGCGTGGGTGATGTAGCTGTTGACGGTGTTGGAGGAGACGCCAAGGATGACCGCCACTTCATCGGTGGTCTTGCCTTCCGAAACCCAGAACAGGCATTCGCGCTCACGATCCGACAGTGGATCCTGCATGGCGGCGGCGGCGATCAACTGCGGAATATGCGAGAGCGCGTAGCAGCATTTCAATTGCGCCTTCATCAGCGCCGGCTGGTCGATCTGGCCGGCCGTCGCCGCCGAGAACAGGGCAAACAGGCGCTGGCGGCCGACATTCAGCCTGAGCGAATAGATCTCGGCATGGCCGAGCACGTCGAGGAGACGGGCCTCTTCGCCGGAGACCAGCCCGCCGACGTCTGGCGCCTCCGCCGCCACCAGCGGTCTGGGCCGGATGCCGGGCGCGACGGTAAGCGCGCCTTGGGCAAGGCCGGCGATCAGCCGCTTGCCGATCAGTTCGATGGCGTCGAAGATCCAATTGGAGGAGACGATGCGCGCGTCGTTGCGGTCCTGGTCGTGGACGATGGCAACCAGCATGTAGCTGTCGGCGCCGATCTCGGCGGTCAACTCCATGAAGAAGCTGGTCAGATCACCGCGCGACGCCAGGCGCGAGCCCAAAGTGTCGGATTGAAGAGGCGCGGCGGGACTGCTCATCTGTTGCTTTTGGCCGGAATCGTTTCTGATGTCCGGATGCTGGAGAGCCAGCCGCCGAACCCGAAAACGCGTTACTTTTACGAGACACACACGAGGCGCGGGGTCGCGCCCAACCAGACGGAATCCATTCAGGGAACGCGAAGCCGTCCGCGTCTGGCGCCGGAAGATTCCGGAACGTGAGACTTTGGGTGGTCGCCGCGCCCCCCGAGGACCGGCTGATTCGGGTCTAATCTACCCGCAGATGAATCTGACATCAAACGCGATTTGACAAAATCGAATCCGATGGACTCAGGCGCGACTCAGGAAGCCATTTTCGCTGCTTTCGAGGGTGTGAAAATGCCGGGACTGCGCAAGCCGGCCATATCGGCCAGATACATAGAGGGCGGCTGACGCCGCCCTTCGCTTTGTCCTTTTCTCCTAAAGGGCTGCCGCTTTCAGGCGGCAGGCTTACCGATCCTCGAAACCGGTCAGTACGCCGACGGCATTGATGCCGATCTCCTCGACGGCATAGCCGCCTTCCTGGACGAACAGCGTCGGCAGGCCGAGCTTTGCGATGCGGCGGCCGATCTTGGGATAGTCGGCGCTCTTCAGCTTGAACTGGCTGATCGGGTCCTTCTCGAAGGTGTCGACGCCAAGTGAGACGACGACGATGTCGGGCGCGTAGGCGGCGAGCCTGGCGCAGGCATCCTCCAGCGAGGCGTTCCATGCGTCCCAGTTGGTGCCGAACGGCATGGGATAGTTGATGTTGAAGCCTTCGCCGGCGCCCGCGCCGCGTTCGTCGGCATGGCCGAGGAAGAATGGATATTCGACCATCGGGTCGCCATGCAGGTTGAGGACCTGCACGTCGGCGCGGTCGTAGAAGATCTCCTGCGTGCCGTTGCCATGGTGGTAGTCAACGTCGAGGATGGAGACGCGGGCTGCGCCCTGGTCGAGGAACCATTGAGCGGCGACGGCGGCGTTGTTGATGTAGCAATAGCCGCCCATGAAGCCGGCGCCGGCATGGTGGCCGGGCGGGCGGCAGAGCGCGAAGGCCGACCTTTCGCCGCCCTTGACCAGGCCGGCCGCGGTCAGCGCCACGTCGTAGGAGGACTTGATCGCCGCCCATGTGCCTTCGACGAAGGTGGCGCCGCCGTCGAACGAATAGTATCCGAGCAGGGCGTCGATGCGCTTTGGCGGCACGTCGCCGCGCAGGCCGCGCGTCGGCCAGGTGAACGGCATCGCCGAACCCTGGAAGCCGGATTCCACCCATTGCGGCCAGACCGTCGGCAGGAAGTCGATGTAGTCAGCCCTGTGGACGCGCTTGGCGGCGGCAAGGTCGTGCTCGAGCGGCAGGACGATCGGACCGAGCTTCTCGCTTTCAACCCGCGCCTTGATGAATTCGGCCCGCGAGGGCTTTTCGAAACCCGGCACGATGGCCGATGTGACCAGTTCCATCTGGCCGGCATGGCCGGCATGAAGCGGCGAATAGACAGTCTTCATGAAATTCCTCTCGAAATGCGAAATCAGTCCAGGTTGAGATAGGGGTTCACCAGAGCCAGCCACATGGCTTCGACGTCGTCCTCGATGAGGTCGAATGTCCTGCGGTCTCTCTTCAGTCCGACCAGCCGGCAGGCATGCCCGACCTCCATCATCACCAGGCCGAGCCGTTTGGCGATCTTGTCCTCGAGAGCCGGATTCACATGCCGCAGCCAGGCGGCGTAAAGCGCGACGATCTGCTCGTCATATTCGTCCTGGATAGGCCTGAGATCGGCGTTGCCTGAAATGGCCTCGATCACCGGCATCAGCGTCGCGTTCTCGAGATAGATACTGGACGTGTCGATGAAGAGCTTGCGCACTTCGCGCCGGAATTCCTCGCGATTGGTGGGCCGCGGGACCTTGATGCGCTTCTCGATCACCTGGGGAAAGGAGGACAGCCAGCGCCGGGCGAGGTCCAGAAGAATGGCTTCCTTGTTGGGAAAGTATTGATAGACCGAACCGACCGACAGGCCCGCTCGCTGCGCTATGGCGAGCGTTGTCGGCGTCCTGGTTCCTTGCTCTCGCGTCAAGATCAGCGCCGCGTCGAGAATCCGGTCGACAACCTTGCTCGACCGTTGCTGCCGCGGCTGCTTGCGCGGCTCGAGCGCTATCCTGGTCTTGCGGTCGAGACTGCGCTTCACTGCTCGATGCCCTCGTTCCCCGCCTGGTCCCAACACAGGCGCGGGGTGCTGTCCACAATACATTCTAAATTCCGCATGTTGACAAACGCGAATAATCAGTCGCATTCTTTATCCACGCTGTCCCAAGGGATAACAAGGGGAATTTCGAAGGCAGCGGACTGGCATCGTTTTTTGTTCCGTGGCGCCGCTCAGGTGGGTGGCCGGTCGTTGAGCGCAGGGTTGTCGGTCTCAGTCGGTCATCAAGAGCGCGGAGTCGCGATGTCTGTCACGGGTGCGGGTCGCAATGCGGATCTGATCGTCATCAACGGTCGTGTGCTGACCATGGACGACGACAATCCCGCAGCCGAGGCCGTGGCCGTCAAGGACGGCGCCATCATCGCCATCGGCAGCCGTGCTGTGATCGAAGAATTCAAGGGATCGACCACCAAGGTGATCGACGCCAAGGGCGGTTCGGTCCTGCCCGGTTTCATCGAAGCCCACATGCATCTGTTCTCGGGAGGCGCCGAACTCGCGCATCTTCAGCTTGGCGGTGTCCACGGCTTCGAGGCGCTGCAGAAGGCGATCCGCGACTATGCATCGACAAAGCCCAATGCCCCGATGCTGGTCGGGCAGGGTGTCGACTATACGGTGCTCGGCAGCGAGCGGGTGACGCGCCACCATCTCGACGCCATTCTGCCCGATCGCCCGTTCTGCATGGCTGCGCCCGATCATCATACGATGTGGGCCAACACCAAGGCGCTGGAGATGGCCGGCATCCTACATGGACGCGCGCTTGGTCCGGGCAATGAGATCGTCATGGGCGATGATGGCCTGGCGGCGGGCGAATTGCGCGAGGGCGAGGCCTTCGGGCCGGTGCTCGATCTTGCCGGCGAGGGCCGGGTGCGGCTGGGGCTGGCCACTGGCGGTGAGCCGGATCCGATGCCGTCGGCCGCCGAACGCGCCGCCGACCGCGACATCATGCGGCGCGGCCTCGCCTGGTGCGCGCGCCACGGCATCACCTCCATCCAGAACATGGACGGCAATCTCTACCAGCTCGAACTGCTGGCCGAGATCGACGCCGAGGAGGGCTTGCCTTGCCGCGTGCAGATCCCCTTCCACTACAAGAATTTCATGACGCTCGACATGCTCGACAAGGCGTCCGCCATGGCCGAGCGCTACAGCAGCGAGTGGCTGTCGTCGGGCATGGTCAAGGTGTTCTATGACGGCGTGCTCGATTCCTGGACGGCCGTCATGGTCGAGCCCTACGCCGACCGTCCGGACTGGGTTGGCGAGCCGCTGTTCACGCCGCGGCAATTCATCGATCTGGCCGTCGCCGTCGACAGGCGCGGGCTGCAGATCGCCGTCCACTCGATCGGCGATGGCGCGGTGCGTGCGGTGCTCGACGGCTACGAGGCGGCGCGGAAGGCCAATGGCAAGCGCGACAGCCGTCACCGCGTCGAACACATCGAGGTTACCACCACGGCTGACGTGCCGCGGTTTGCCGAACTCGGCGTCATCGCCTCGATGCAACCGCCGCATCCGCCCGGCGCGATGGATTTCCCGCTGGAGCCGACCGTGTCTCGCATCGGGCCGGCCCGCTGGCCGCTGAGCTATGCCTGGCGAACCCTGAAGAACGCCGGCGCGCACGTCGTCTTCGCCTCGGATTGGCCGGTGTCGCCGATCGACCCGATCCTGGGCATTCAGGCGGCAGTGATGCGCAAACCGTGGGCAGACAGCGATCCGGACCAGAGTTTTTCGCTGCGGGAATCGATCGCCGCCTACACGGTCGAGGGCGCCTATGCCGAATTCGCAGAGCATCGCAAAGGTGCGCTGAAATCAGGCTATATGGCCGATCTGGTGGTTCTGTCTGATGACATCGAGAAAACGGCGCCGGCCGACCTGCACAAGGTGCGCCCGGTGACGACGATCTGCGGTGGCAAGATCACCTATCAGGCCTGACATGGCATGAGGCTTGCTGGCTAAAGACGGACTGAACTGTGATTCAATGCCGGGCTTGCCAACCTACCGGCCGTGTGGTCACATCGAACAGGGGAACAGCTCCGCCGGCAAGAGCGGGGTCAACAGTGAGGCGTAATCGTGCCGGACAAACCGGATCGGAATGCGATTGAAGTTGTAGACGTCAGCAAAATTTTCGGATCGGGTGAGGGGCAGGTGGCTGCCCTCGACAAGGTCTCGGTTTCCATTCGCGAGAACGAGTTCTTCACGCTGCTGGGACCGTCCGGCTGCGGCAAGACCACCCTTTTGCGGCTGATTGCCGGCTTCGACTTTCCAACCGCCGGCGAGATCCTGCTCTACGGTCAGGACATCGCGCCGCTGCCGCCGTTCAAGCGGCCGGTCAACACCGTCTTCCAGTCCTATGCGCTGTTCCCGCACATGACCGTGGCCGACAATATCGGCTTCGGCCTGGAGATGCTCGGCAAGCCCAAGGCCGAGATCAAGGCGCGCGTCGCCGAGATGCTCAAGCTGGTCAAGATGGAAGCGCTGGCGGGCCGTCGCACGGCCCAGATTTCCGGTGGCCAGCAGCAGCGCGTGGCACTGGCACGGGCGCTCGCGCCGCAGCCGAAAGTGCTGTTGCTCGACGAACCGCTCTCCGCGCTCGACTACAAGCTGCGCAAGGAGATGCAGATCGAGTTGAAGCGGCTGCAGCACGAGACCGGCATCACCTTCATCTTCGTCACCCATGACCAGGAAGAAGCGCTGACCATGTCGGACCGCATCGCGGTGATGTCGTCGGGCAAGATCCTGCAGGTCGGCTCGCCCTGGGACATATACGACAAGCCTGCGGAACGCTTCGTGGCCGACTTCATCGGCGAAACCAATTTCCTCACCGCCGCCATATCGGGCGCCGGCAATGGCAAGGCACGCGCGACGCTCAAGTCCGGCACGACCATCGAGGCCACCGTTGCCGAAGGGTTCCAGCCGAAGGACAACGCCACCGTGGTGGTGCGGCCCGAGCACGCCAAGCTCACCAAGGACAAGGGCGACCTGTCGGGCACGGTCGAAAACATCGTCTATTTCGGCACCGACACGCATATCCACGTCCAGCTCGACAGCGGCGATCCCTTCACCGTGCGCCAGCAGAACACGCGCAGCGCCGGCTGCGGTTTCGAGCGCGGCGACAAGGTCGGCATCCTGATCGGCAACGACGCCGCGCAAGTGCTGAGGGACTGATGGCCACCGCGGAAGAAGTCGCCAAGGCCGCCGAACGGCGTGATGTCCGTGACCGCTGGCTTTTGTCGGCGCCGGCGCTGCTGGTCATCCTGCTCGCCGCCACCGGCCCGTTGCTGATCGTTCTCGTCTATTCGTTCCTGACGCCCGGCGCCTATGGCGACGTGAAATGGCAGTTCTCGTCCGACGCCTGGACATCGGTGTTCCTGGAACGCGATATTTTCGACGACACGCTTTCACTGGCCGCGGCGCATGTCACCATCTTCTGGCGCTCGATCAAGCTTGCCATAGTGACGACACTGGCGACCTTGGCGCTCGGGTTCCCGACCGCCTATTTCATGGCGACGCGCAGCGAAAAGACTAGGGATCTCTGGCTGTTCCTGATCACCATCCCGTTCTGGACCAACTTGCTGATCCGTACCTTCGCCGTGCTGCAGATCATCCGCAACGAAGGCATCATCAACACCATTCTTTTGAAGCTCGGCATCATCTCGGCGCCGATCCAGATCCTCTACACCGACACGGCGATCCTGATCGGCATGGCGTATGTCTACCTGCCGCTGATGGTGCTGCCGATCTACGCCAGCATGGAGAAGCTCGACTTTCGCCTCGTCGAGGCGGGCTATGATCTCTACGCGACACGCTTCAAGGTGCTGCGGAAGATCATTTTTCCGCTGGTCAAACCCGGCGTCATCGCCGGCTCCATCCTTGTCTTCATTCCAGCCCTCGGCGCTTATGTGACGCCGAGCGTGCTTGGCGGCGGCAAGAACATGATGCTGTCCAACCTGATCGAATTGCAGTTCGGGCAGGGTCGCAACTGGCCGCTTGGCTCGGCGCTTTCGATCACGGTGATGATCATCGTCATGGTGGCGCTGCTGGCCTATGTGCGCAATGCCGGCAAGTCGGGGGTGCGTCATGGCTAGCAACTTCTCCATCAAGCACCAGCCGGGCTTCACCGCGATCGCGGCGACATGTTTCGTCGTGCTCTACCTGCCGATCGTGGTGCTGGTGATCTATGCCTTCAACGCTGCCACCTCGACCTCAGAATGGGGCGGCTTCTCGCTGAAGTGGTTCCAGTCGGCGTACCAGAACACGCAGGTCATCGATGCAACGCTGCGCTCGTTCCAGATCGGCGCCATCGCGGCGGTGCTGTCGACGATCTTCGCCACCATGGCGGCGCTCGCCACCACGCGCACCGCCTCCTATCCCGGCCTTACCTTCAAATACGCGGCGATCAACCAGCCGCTGATGGTGCCCGAGATCGTCACTGGCGTGGCGCTGCTGATCTTCTTCTCGCGCATCAAGATATTCACCGGCTATTCCGGCATCGGCTACCTGGTCGCCGCGCATACGGCGTTCTGCATTCCGTTCGCCTATCTGCCGATCCGGGCGCGGCTGGAGAACATGGACCTGACGCTGGAGCGTGCCGCGGCCGATCTCTACGCAACGCCGTGGAAGACCTTCCGCCGCATCACGCTGCCGCTTTTGTGGCCGGGCATACTGGCCGGCCTGATGCTGGCCTTCGTCATCTCGCTCGACGACGTCGTCATCACCGAGTTCGTCAAATCGGGCGGCCAGGACACGCTGCCCACTTACATGCTCGGCCAGATCCGCCGCGGCATCACACCCGAGATCAACGCGATATCGACCGCTTTCCTGCTGCTTTCGGTCGCGATCGTCACGTTGTTTTTCTTTGTCAGCAGGAAACGAGACTGAACCTGAAATGGGAGTTAGAACGATGAACTGGAAGACCACAGCGACCGCCATGGGGTTGGCGCTGCTCGCTTCGACGGGCCTCGCCCACGCCGATGGCGTGCTCAACATCTACAATTGGGGCAACTACACCAGCCCCGACGTGATCAAGAAGTTCGAGGACAAATACAACATCAAGGTGACCATCACCGACTACGATTCCAATGACACCGCGCTCGCCAAGGTCCGGCAGGGCGGCACCGGCTTCGACATCGCCGTGCCCTCGCAGACCTACGTGCCGATCTGGATCAAGGAAGGTCTCGTGCTCGAGACCGATCCGGGCAAGATGGAGAATTTCAAGAACGTCGCTCCGGAATGGGCCAATCCTGAGTTCGATCCGGGCCGCAAATATTCCGTGCCATGGGCCTGGGGCACGATCGGCGTCGTCGTCAACACCGATGCCTACAAGGGGCCGGCCAACACGTGGGGTATCGTCTTCAACACGCCCGACGAGCTGAAGGGCAAGGTCAACGTCGTTCCCGAGATGGGTGACGTGATCTTCGCGGCGATCAAATATGTCGGCGGCGAGCAGTGCACGGACGACAAGGCGGTGCTGAAGAAGGTGCGCGACCTCCTGGTGGCGGCCAAGCCGAACTGGATCGCGATGGAATACAACACCATCGAGAAGATGGGCGCCGGCGACTTCAAGGCCACCAGCGACTGGAACGGCTCGGCATTGCGCCAGCGTCTGGCCAACCCGGCCATCCACTACAACTATCCAAAGGAAGGCTTTGGCCTGTGGAGCGACAACGTCGTCGTTCTCAAGGAAGCCAAGAACGTCGAGAACGCCAAGCTGTTCCAGAACTTCATCATGGACCCGGAAAACGCGGCGGGCCTCTCGGCCTTCCACCGCTATGCCAACGCCATCACCGGCTCGGACAAGTACATGCCGGCAGACATGAAGGATGCGCCGGAAGTCGTCATTCCGGCCGACGCCAAGCCGCATGGCGAGTTCCAGAAGATGTGCGCTCCCGAAACGCAGGAACTCTATACCAAGATCTGGACCGAACTGCAGAAGTAATCGCTGCATGAGAGACCCGGCGGTACCCGCCGGGTCTTTTTCTTTTCCGGGAATAGCCTTTCATGGACTCCTATCGCAACAGCGATCCGCGGCCGCCGATCATGCAGGGCTCGCCGCCCGCCATGGTGCCGCCGAAGCTCGACTGGGACCGGCCGCCATGGAACCGCTGGGCGTTCCAGCACATCCGCGAAATCCTGCCGACCGCCGAAGTCTGGCGCGGCAATGGCCATCGCCATCGTCTCGAACGCGCCGAGGTCGATCTCGACGGGCTGGCGGTCGAGGACAGCGAGGGCAAGCCGACAACGCTCGCCGGGCTGCTCGACGAGACCTATACGGACGGCTTCCTGGTGCTCAAGCACGGCAAGGTCGCCTATGAGCGCTATTTCAACGGCATGGACGAGCGCACGCTGCATCTGTCGCAGTCGATGGCCAAGTCCGTCACCGGCGCGGTGTTCGGCATACTGGCCGGACGCGGCCTGATCGACCCGGCGAGGCCCGTGACCGACTATTTGCCGGAACTCGCCGCCACCGGCTGGGCCGGGGCCAGCGTCCAGCATGTGCTCGACATGACGACGGGCGTGCGTTTTTCCGAGGAATACACCGACCGCTATTCCGATATCGGCCAGGTCGATGTCGCCACCGGCTGGAAGCCGGTGCCGCCAGGCAGCGATCCGGATTTCCGATGGCCCTCGCACATGTTCGAGCTTATCCTGGGCCTGAGGGACACGGTCCGCCCGCATGGCGCCGCATTTGAATACCGCTCCATCGAGACCGACGTGCTCGCCTTCATCATGGAGCGCGTGACCGGCAAGCGGCTGGCGCAGCTGGTTTCGGAAGAACTCTGGCAAAAGCTCGGTGCCGATGAAAGCGCCTGCTTCACCGTCGACAGCGCCGGCTATGCGCTCGCCGATGGCGGCTTCAACGCGACGCTGCGCGACTATGCCCGCTTCGGCCAGATGATCCTCGAAAATGGCGGCGGCATCGTGCCGGCCGGCTGGATCGAGACGACACGCAATGGCAAGCACGGGCCGGATTTCTCCGCCAGCCTGCCGGAAGGCAGCTATCGCAACCAGTTCTGGATCGAGGATCCCGGCTCGCGCGCACTGATGTGCCGGGGCGTGTTCGGGCAAATGATCCATATGGACTGGAACACAGGAATGGTCGTGGTGAAGCTTTCGACCTGGCCGGATTTCAGCAATCTCGCCTATTCCACGGCGACGCTGAAGGCCGTGCACGCCATCGCCGCCGCGCTGCTCTGAACCCCCACAAGAAACGACCTGGAAGGAAACGCCATGACCGGCAAGACCGCGTTCGAGACCCGCTACGGCTTTCCCCGCAACGAGGTGCTGCTTTCCAACTGGCGCGTAAACCCGTTCAATCGATGGTCGTTCCAGAATCTGGGCGAACTGGTGCCGACAGCGCGCGTGGCCGCGGCGTCCGGCGGTGCCGAGGCACCCGCGCGCGATTTCGGTGTGTTGCTCGGTGAAAAGGTTTCGGTTGCCAGCGCTCCGGAGACGGTGGCGGACTTTCTCGTGCGCTCCAGCACCGATGCGCTGACGGTGATGAAGGGCGGAAAGGTGATCGGCGACTGGTTCGCGCCGCATATGGATTTCGGCGCCCGCCATATCATCTTCTCGATCAGCAAGTCGGTGACCGCCATTATCGCCGGCATATTGGAAGGCGAGGGCGTGTTCGATCCGGAAGCGCCGGTGACGACCTACATCCCCGAAGCCACCGGCTCGGCCTATGGCGATGCGAGTTGCCGGCATGTGCTCGACATGAGCGTCAGCCTCGATTTCGAGGAAGCCTATCTCGATCCGGAAAGCGCTTTCGCCCGCTACCGGCGCGCCACGTTGTGGAATCCGGGCGGCGGCACGGAAAGCCTGCGCGAATTCATCCTGACCCTGCAGCGGCTGGCCGAGCCGCATGGCCAGACCTTCCGTTATCGCTCGCCCAATTCAGACCTGCTCGGCCTGTTGCTGGAACGGGCTTCCGGCCAGCGCTTCCCCGACTTGATGCGCGAGAAGCTGTGGCTGCCGCTTGGCGCCGTCAGCGAAGCCTCGATCGGCGTCGACATGGAAGGCACGGCGCGCACCGCCGGCGGTATTTCGGTGACGCCGCGCGACCTGGCGCGCGTCGGCGAAATGATGCGGCAAGGGGGCACCGCCAATGGTCGCCGCATCGTGTCCGAGACCTGGGTGCGCGACACGACAAGCACCGGCGGCAGTACGGAAGCCTGGCAGCGCGGCGCGATGCTGCCGCTGTTCCCCAAGGGCCGTTACCGCAACAAATGGTACCAGACCGGACATGAGAATGGTGCCTATTGCGGCATCGGCATCCATGGCCAGTGGCTTTATATCGATCCCAGGACCGAAGTGGTGATCTCCAAGATGTCGTCGCAACCGGAGCCGGTCGATGACTCGCTTGATCTCGAGATCGTCGCCTTCTTCGAAGCGCTGAGCCGGATGATTTGAGTTGGGATGGTGAGCCGGTTTATCAAACGGCAGCGCCGCCCCTCACCGCCCTGCCGGGCACTTCTCCCCGTATAGTGACGGGGAGAAGGGGCTGGCGGCAATGTCGGCTCGCTTCCTTGCGGCGTTGGTGATTGGCGTAGCCAATGACAGAGCGCCCTCTCCCCGTCACCATACGGGGAGAGGGCGCCGGCAGGCAGGTGAGGAGCAGCGCCGGCTTTCGACAGCAGACATGCTTTCCTGTGGACCGGCCGCGACGGTTGAAAGCGTCGCGGTTGGCGAGGTCGGCATCTGCGCCTATGGTCGCCGCTCTTTTCGACGAGAGTGGGAATGACATGGCATCCGACATCAAGCGCATCGCAGCCATCATCGCGGCCGAGATCGCTGCCCGGCCCGAACAGGCGGCCGCGGCGATCGAACTGCTGGACGAGGGCGCGACGGTGCCGTTCGTGGCACGGTACCGCAAGGAAGTGACCGGCGGGCTTGACGATACGCAATTGCGCGACCTTGCCGAGCGGCTCGCCTATCTGCGTGAGCTCGACGCCCGCCGCGACACCATCCTGGGCTCGATCCGCGAACAGGGCAAGCTGACGCAGGAGCTTGAGACCAAGATCGCCGCCGCCGCTACCAAGGCGGAGCTGGAGGACATCTATCTGCCCTACAAGCCCAAGCGCCGCACCAAGGCCGAGATCGCCAGGGAGCGCGGGCTGGGGCCGCTGGCGGAGGCCATTCTTGCCGACCGTTCCCTGGTGCCCGCCGAACTGGCGGTGGCCTATGTCACCGAGGAGGTGGCCGATACCAAGGCAGCCCTTGAGGGCGCCCGCGACATCCTTTCTGAACAATTCGCCGAGAATGCCGATCTGGTCGGCAAGCTGCGCAGCTACATGAAGGAACGCGCTTTCATGCGGGCGCGGGTTGTCGACGGCAAGCAGGAGGCCGGCGCGAAATTCTCGGACTATTTCGATCATGTCGAGCGCTGGGCAAATGTGCCGAGCCACCGGGCGCTGGCCATGTTGCGCGGCCGCAACGAAGAGGTGCTGTCGCTCGACATCGAGGTCGACGCCGACGACACCTCGCCGGTGAAGCCGGTCGAGCGGATGATCGCCAACGCCTATGCCATCGGCGCCAGCCTGCCGGGCGACCGCTGGCTGATGGATGTGGCCGGCTGGACCTGGCGGATAAAACTGTCGCTGCACCTGACGCTGGACCTGATGCGCGATCTGCGCGAACGGGCCGAGGAAGAGGCGATCCATGTCTTCGCCCGCAATCTGAAGGATCTGCTGCTGGCCGCGCCAGCGGGTTCGCGGCCGACGATGGGGCTCGATCCCGGCATCCGCACCGGCGTCAAGGTGGCCGTGGTCGACGGTACCGGCAAGCTGGTGGCGACCACGACGGTCTATCCGTTCCCGCCGAAGAACGACGTTCGCGGCACGCAGGCGGAACTCGCCAAACTCATCCGCCTGCACAAGGTCGAGCTGATTTCGATCGGCAACGGCACCGGGAGCCGCGAGACGGAAAAGCTGGTCGCCGACATGCTGTCCGACATGCCTTCCGACGGCGGACCCAAGCCGCTCAAGGTCATCGTCAGCGAGGCGGGCGCCTCGGTCTACTCGGCGTCGGCAGCGGCGGCGGCGGAATTCCCCGGTCTGGACGTGTCGCTGCGCGGCGCGGTGTCGATCGCGCGGCGCTTGCAGGATCCGCTCGCCGAACTGGTCAAGATCGAACCCAAGTCGATCGGCGTCGGCCAGTATCAGCATGACGTCGACCAGTATCGGCTCGGCCGCTCGCTGGAGGCGGTGGTCGAGGACGCGGTCAACGCCGTCGGCGTCGATCTCAACACCGCTTCGGCGCCGTTGCTGGCGCGCGTTTCGGGCCTTGGCGCGTCGCTTGCCGACGCTATCGTCGCGCATCGCGACGCGACCGGTCCCTTCGCCAGCCGCAAGGACCTGCTCAAGGTGCCACGGCTTGGGCCGCGCGCGTTCGAGCAATCCGCCGGCTTTCTGCGCATTGCCAATGGCAGCGAGCCGCTCGATGCCTCGTCGGTCCACCCGGAAGCCTATGGGGTGGCGAAGAAGATCGTCGCCGCCTGCGGCCGTGATGTGCGTTCGCTGATGGGCGACAGCGCCGCGCTCAAGGCGCTCGACCCGCGCGTCTTCGTCGACGAGCGTTTCGGCCTGCCGACGGTCCGCGACATTCTTGCCGAGCTGGAAAAGCCTGGACGCGACCCGCGCCCCGGCTTCAAGACGGCGACCTTTGCCGACGGCATTGATGACATCAAGGATCTGAAGCCAGGCATGCTGCTGGAAGGCACCGTCACCAATGTCGCGGCCTTCGGCGCCTTTGTCGATATCGGGGTGCACCAGGACGGCCTGGTGCACGTCTCGCAACTGGCCGACCGTTTCATCAAGGATGCGCATGAGGTGGTCAAGGCGGGCGACGTGGTGAAGGTGCGCGTCGTCGATGTCGATATCAAGCGCAAGCGCATCGCGCTTTCCATGCGCAAGGACGGCGGTGAGGCGTCAAAAGGTGGGCCCCGCGACAATGGCGGCGGCAGGCCGGCGCCACGTGGCCCGACACCGCAACGCCAGCCGGAGCGGCCGGCCCAGCAGGGCGCGTTTGGTGCCGCGTTGGCGGATGCGCTGAAGCGGAAGTAGCTACCACGCCAGGACGGACGGCTCCTTCTCAACCTGGCTCAGCAGCCAGTCGCGAAAACTGGCGACCGGGGGATGGCCGCGTTTGTCGTGCGGGACGACGAGATAATAGGCGCTGCGGCTTTGCATGGGCTGGCCGGGCGCCGGCACAAGCTGGCCGCGCTGCAATTCGCCTGCGATGAGCAGCAGCGGCAGGAGCGCGACGCCAAGCCCTTCCATGCAGGCCTGGGCGGCGGTGCCGAACTGCTCGAACTGCATGCCGGGCCCGGTCGGCGCGCTCAGGCCCTGATGCTCGAACCATTCGGTCCAGGCACCGGGGCGCGTTGCCATATGCAGCAAGGGCAGGCGGCCGATATCAGCCGGCGTGGCGATGGCGCGGCCGGCGAGAAATTCGGGCGACACCACCGGCGCCACGGTTTCGCGCACCAGGAGGGTCGAGTCGGCGTCCGGCCAATCGGGCAGGCCATAGTGGATGGCGGCGTCCAACCGCTCCCTGGCGAAGTCGAAACGGCCGACGCGGGTGACGAAGTTGATGGTGATGTCGGGGTTGTTCTCGACGAAATCGGGGATCATCGGCATCAGCCAGCGGGTGCCGAAGGTCGGCAATATGGCAAGGTTCAAGATGCCACTATGCCGATTGCTCATCAATCCAAGGGCGGCATCGCGCAACTGGCCAAGCGCTGAACGTACCGCTTCGGCATAGATTTCACCCGCCGTGGACAGCCGGACATTGCGGCTGTCGCGCTCGAACAACCGGCGACCAAACTGGTCCTCCAACAGCTTGATCTGGCGGCTTACCGCGCCTTGGGTCAGATCCAGCTCCTGGGCAGCGGCGGTAAAAGATCCAAGCCGAGCCACCGCTTCGAAGGCGGCGAGGGCGCTGATGTTGGGCAGGAGACGGCGCTGGACACTCATCATCCATTCCTAACGCTCATTGATCGGTGAAGCAATTTCGTTTGATTTTTTCAGGCCCCGGGTCGATAAGCCGGGCCAAGATTTTGCTGCACGCATGCCGTTGTTGCCAAGGATCCAGAGATCCTTCGCCGGCATTCATCGAGTCCGGGAGAGAGCCATGGCCGCCGATAAGAATGCCTTCGTCTGGGAAGATCCGTTCCTGATCGAGGACCAGCTTTCAGAAGATGAGCGCATGGTGCGCGATGGTGCCGCGGCCTTCGCCGCCGACAAGCTCGCGCCGCGCATCGAGGACGCGTATCTCAACGAGACCTTCGACACCGCGATCTTTCGCGAGATGGGCGATGCCGGCCTGCTCGGCATCAACATCCCGGAAGAGTTCGGCGGGCTCGGCGCCAACTATGTGACCTACGGGCTGGTCGCGCGGGAAGTCGAACGCGTCGATTCCGGCTATCGCTCGATGATGTCGGTGCAGTCGTCGCTGGTGATGTATCCGATCTACGCCTATGGCTCGGACGAACAGCGCAAGAGGTACCTGCCCAAGCTCGCCAGCGGCGAGTGGATCGGCTGCTTTGGCCTGACCGAGCCTGATGCCGGCTCCGATCCGGGCGGCATGAAGACGCGCGCCGAGAAGACCGCCAAAGGCTACAAGCTCTCCGGCTCCAAGATGTGGATTTCCAACGCGCCGGTCGCCGACGTGTTCGTCGTCTGGGCGAAGCTGAAGGGTGAGAACGGCAAGGACGAGATCCGCGGCTTCGTGCTGGAGAAGGGCATGAAGGGGCTTTCGGCGCCGAAGATCGGCGGCAAGCTGTCGCTGCGGGCGTCGATCACCGGCGAGGTGGTGATGGAAGGCGTCGAGGTCGGCGAGGACGCGCTGCTGCCCAACGCCAAGGGCCTGGGCGGCCCGTTCGGTTGCCTCAACCGGGCTCGCTACGGCATCTCCTGGGGCTCGATGGGTGCGGCGGAAGATTGCTGGCATCGCGCCCGCCAGTATGGCCTTGACCGCAAGCAGTTCGGCAAGCCGCTGGCCGGCACGCAGCTTTACCAGAAGAAGCTCGCCGACATGCAGACCGAGATCGCGCTCGGGCTGCAGGCATCCTTGCGCGTCGGACGGCTGCTCGACGAAGGCAAGATGGCGCCGGAGATGATCTCGATCGTCAAGCGCAACAATTGCGGCAAGGCGCTCGACATCGCCCGCCAGGCCCGCGACATGCATGGCGGCAACGGCATCCAGATCGGCTACCACGTCATGCGCCACGCGCAGAACCTGGAGACCGTCAACACCTATGAGGGCACGCACGACGTGCACGCGCTGATCCTGGGGCGGGCCCAGACGGGGATACAGGCGTTCTTTTGAGCGACTTTACGCCGGCAACCGGTTCTTTAATTTAGGTGCAGCGCAACATCCGCTTGGAGAATGGCGGCCAGATGTGTCAGGGTTCGGCTGAATAAACGCCGATCTCCGGGGTCCCATGGCAATTCTGGCAGCCGTCTACCACCTGACCCACTACAAATATGACCGGCCCGTGGTTCTCGGGCCCCAGATCATCAGGCTGCAGCCGGCACCGCATTCCCGCACCAAGGTCTTGAGCCACTCGCTCAAGGTCGAGCCGGCGAACCACTTTGTCAATTTGCAGCAGGATCCCTACGGCAACTTCCTCGCCCGCTTCGTTTTTCCCGAGCCGGTGAGCGAGCTCAAGATCGAGGTCGACCTCGTCGCCGACATGACGGTCTACAATCCGTTCGATTTCTTCGTCGAACCATCGGCCGAGACATTCCCGTTCGAATACCCGGAAGAGATCAGGGACGACCTCGCTATCTACCGGACGCCGGAACCGGCGGGGCCGCTGCTTTCGGCTTTCCTGACAACCATCGACACCGGCGCGAAAAACACCGTCAATTTCCTCGTCGACCTCAACGCCCGGCTGCAGCGCGAGATCGCCTATATCGTGCGCATGGAGACCGGCGTGTTCTCGCCGGAGGAAACATTGGCCGCCGGCAAGGGATCGTGCCGGGATTCAAGCTGGTTGCTGGTGCAGATCCTGCGCAATCTCGGCATCGCCGCGCGCTTCGTGTCGGGCTATCTGATCCAGCTCAAACCCGACCTCATCGCGCTCGATGGGCCGGCCGGCACATCGGTCGACTTCACGGATCTGCACGCCTGGTGCGAGGTCTATCTTCCCGGCGCCGGCTGGATCGGCTTCGACCCGACTTCCGGCCTGCTCACCGGCGAGAGCCATGTGCCGCTTGCCGCCACCCCGCATTTCCGCAATGCGGCCCCCATTTCCGGCATGGCGAGCTTTGCCAATGTCGAATTCGGCTTCGACATGCGGGTCGACCGCATCGCCGAGCATCCGCGGATCACCAAGCCGTTCTCGGATGAAAGCTGGCGGGCGCTCGACGCGCTCGGCAACAAGGTCGACGCAGCACTTGGCGAAGGCGATGTGCGGCTGACCATGGGCGGCGAGCCGACCTTCGTGTCGATCGATGATTTCGAGTCGGCCGAATGGAACACCGCCGCCGTCGGGCCGACCAAGCGCGAAAAGGCCGATGCGCTGATCCGTCGGCTGCGCGAACGTTTCGCGCCGGGCGGCTTCCTCCATTACGGCCAGGGCAAATGGTATCCCGGCGAAAGCCTGCCGCGCTGGACCTTTTCGCTCTACTGGCGTGCCGATGGCGAGCCCGTATGGAGCGACCCGTCGCTGATCGCACGCGAAAAGAGTTCGGCCGATATCGGCCCCAAACAGGCCGAAAGCCTGCTCACCGCGATCGCCGGTGAACTCGGCATCGACACGTCGATGGTCAGCGAAGCTTATGAAGACCCGGCCGAGTGGCTGCTCAAGGAAGGCAAACTGCCGGAGAATGTCGATCCGTCCAATTCCAAGCTGGAAGATCCCGAAGAGCGCAGCCGTATGGCGAAAGTGTTCGAGCGCGGGCTGACCAAACCGTCCGGCTACGTGCTGCCGGTGCAGCGCTGGAACAGCCAGGCGTCGGGGCCGCGCTGGCGCTCGGAAAAATGGAAGACGCGACGCGGGCGGCTGTTCCTGGTGCCTGGCGATTCGCCGGTCGGTTATCGCTTGCCGCTCGGCACGCTGCCTTATGTGCCACCGGCGCAATTCCCCTACATCGTGCCGGTCGATCCGTCGCTGCCGCGTGGAGCGCTGCCCGCGCGTGAAGCCATCTTGCCCTCCGCCGCGCCGGCCGAACTTGAAGGCGCCGACGAGATGGCGCGCCGGCAACAGGCGGCGTCGTTCACCGCCGCCACCGGCCAGCAGGACCGGGTCGAACAGGAGATCACCGAGATAGGCGGCGCGGTGCGCACCGCGCTCTCGGTCGAGCCGCGCGACGGAAGGCTCTGCGTGTTCATGCCGCCGGTTGAAGCACTTGAGGACTATCTCGAACTCGTCGCGGCCGCCGAGAACGCTGCGCGAGCCATCGGTCTTCCCGTCCATATCGAGGGCTATGGCCCGCCGCATGATCCGCGCCTCAACGTCATCCGCGTCGCGCCCGATCCAGGCGTCATCGAGGTCAACATTCATCCGGCTGCCAATTGGCAGGATTGCGTGGCGACGACGACGGCAATCTATGAGGAAGCGCGGCTGACGCGGCTTGGCGCCGACAAATTCATGATCGACGGCCGCCACACCGGCACTGGCGGCGGCAATCATGTCGTCGTCGGCGGCGCGACACCAAACGACAGCCCGTTCCTGCGCCGGCCCGATCTGTTGAAGAGCCTGGTGCTGCAATGGCAGCGGCATCCGTCGCTGTCCTACCTGTTTTCGGGCCTGTTCATCGGCCCGACCAGCCAGGCGCCGCGCTTCGACGAGGCGCGCCACGATTCGCTCTACGAACTCGAAATCGCCATGGCGCAGGTGCCGCATCCCGACCAGGGCGCGGCACCCCTGCCGTGGCTGGTCGACCGGCTGTTCCGCAACCTGTTGACGGACGTGACCGGCAACACGCATCGCTCGGAAATCTGCATCGACAAGCTGTTTTCGCCGGATGGGCCGACCGGACGGCTCGGCCTGGTCGAATTCCGCGGCTTCGAAATGCCGCCCAACGCGCGCATGAGCCTTGCGCAGCAGCTTCTGGTCCGTGCCATCATCGCCCGTGCGTGGAAGAACCCGCTCGACGGCCGTTTCGTGCGCTGGGGCACGTCGCTGCACGACCGCTTCATGCTGCCGCATCATGTCTGGGCTGATTTTCTCGACGTGCTCGACGACCTCAAGCTCAACGGTTTCGAATTCCGGCCTGAATGGTTCGACGCACAGCTCGAATTCCGCTTTCCCTTCTGCGGCGAGGTGCGGCATGCCGGAATCAAGCTGGAACTGCGGCAGGCGCTGGAGCCGTGGCATGTCATGGGCGAGCAGGGCGCGATCGGCGGCACCGTGCGCTTTGTCGATTCCTCGGTCGAACGGCTTCAGGTCAGGACCGAAGGGCTCAATCCGGAACGCCACGCAATCGTCTGCAACGGCCGCATCGTGCCGATGAAGGTGACGGACAATCGCGAGGTGGCGGTGGCGGGCGTGCGCTTCAAGGCTTGGCAGCCGGCTTCGGGCCTGCATCCGGCGCTGCCGGTCAACACGCCGCTGGTGTTCGACATCTACGACCGCTGGTCGGGCAGGGCGGTCGGCGGCTGCGTCTACCATGTCGCCCATCCCGGCGGCCGCAACTACGACACTTTCCCGGTCAACGGCAACGAGGCGGAAGCGCGGCGGCTCGCCCGCTTCGAACCGCGCGGCCACACGCCATCAGGCTATGTGCTGCGCGAGGAACAACCGGCGGAAGATTTCCCGATGACCCTTGACCTTCGGCGTCCACCCAGACTGTGATCGGACATGGCAAAGGGGAATCACAAGAGGGTACGCGGCAAGCCGCAGATCCACAGCCTGCTGGGGCACTACCAGCCGATCGACGGTGTCGTCGACGAAATGGTCGATGCGTCAGGCAATCCCCGTCCGGTGTGGAAGCAGTTCATCGAGGCGCTCGACGAGATAGGGTCTGAAAAGCTCGGCCAGCGTTTCGCCCGCGCCGACCAGTATCTGCGCGATGCCGGCGTCTATTACCGCGTCTACGACAAGGCCGGCGCCAATGAGCGCGAATGGCCGCTGGCGCATGTGCCGTTGCTCATCGAAGACGCCGAATGGGCCGCAATCAGCGCCGGGCTGATCCAGAGGGCCGAGCTGTTCGAGGAAACCATTGCCGATATCCATGGGCGCAACCGGCTGGTCGAAAAAGGCATCCTGCCGGCGGGACTGATCGCGGCCAGCCCCGAATATCTGCGGCCCGTGATCGGTACCACGCCGGCCGGTGGGCATTTCCTGCATTTCTGTGCTTTCGAGCTCGGCCGTGGGCCCGATGGCCGCTGGTGGGTGCTGGGCGACCGCACGCAAGCGCCATCGGGCGCCGGCTTCGCGCTGGAGAACCGCGTCGCCACCACGCGCGCGCTGTCCGACATCTACGGCGAAATGCACGTGCACCGGCTCGCCGGCTTCTTCCGCCGCTTCCGCGATGCGCTGATCGGCATGGCCAGGGAAACCGACGGCCGCGTCGCCATCCTGACGCCGGGGCCGCTCAACGAAACCTACTACGAACACGCCTATATCGCCCGCTACCTCGGCATCATGCTGCTCGAGGGCGAGGATCTCACCGTTTCCGGCGGCAGGCTGATGGTGCGCACCGTTTCCGGCCTGATGCCGATCAGCGTGCTCTGGCGGCGTCTCGACGCCGCCTTCGCCGATCCGCTCGAATTGCGATCGGATTCGCAGATCGGCACGCCGGGGCTGGTCGAAGCGATCCGCCAGGGTGCTGTTGCGACCGTCAACGCGCTGGGCTCGGGCCTGATGGAAACGCGGGCGCTGCTTGCTTTCCTACCCAAGATCGCGCGCGAATTGCGCGGCGAGGAGCTGCTGCTGCCGAGCGTAGCGACCTGGTGGTGCGGGCAGGCGACGGAACGCGCCCATGTGCTAGCCAATATCGACCGCATGGTGGTCGGTCCGGCGCTCTCGACGAGACTTGCCTTCGAGGATGATGGCCAGACCACGCTGGGCTCGACGCTGTCGGCCGGAGAGCGGGCCGAGCTGGTGGCGCGCATCGAACGCGATGGCGTTGCCTTCGTCGGCCAGGAAGCGGTGACGCTGTCAACGACACCGGTCTTTGTCGGGGGCTGGCTGGAGCCGCGGCCGGCGAGCCTGCGCGTTTATCTGGCCCGCACGCCCGAGGGCTGGACGGTGATGCCGGGCGGGTTCGCCCGGGTCGGCCTGTCGCTCGACCCGACCGCGATCGCCATGCAGCGCGGCGGCCAGGCGGCGGACGTCTGGGTGGTCAGCGACAGGCCGGTCGAGCGTGAAACGCTGCTGCCGCAAGAGAGCGACAGCTTCAGCCGCACCAGGCCGGGCAGCTTGCCCAGCCGCGCGGCGGAGAACCTGACCTGGCTCGGGCGCTATATCGAGCGCTCGGAAGACACGGTGCGCATCCTGCGCGCCTACCATGTGCGGCTGGCCGAGACGTCCGACCCGGACATGCCGCTGCTGGCCGATATCAGGGACTATCTCGAACCGTTCGGCATCGACGTCGCGACGGCGATCCCGTTGGGGCTGATCGGGACGCTCGACAGCGCCGTCTACAGCGCCGGACAGATCCGCGACCGCTTCTCGCCCGATGGCTGGCTGGCGCTGAAGGACCTGTCCAAGACCATCCATCAGTTCGCCAAGACGGTGGCGCCGGGCGACGATGCGACACGGGCAATGACGGTGATCCTGCGCAAGCTCGCCGGCTTCTCCGGCCTGCTGCACGAGAACATGTACCGCTTCGCCGGCTGGCGGTTCCTCGAGATCGGCCGGCGGCTGGAGCGCGGCATCCAGATCGCCCGTACGCTGTCCCGGCTGACCGCCGCCAAGGCGCCGGATGGAGCGCTCGACATGATGCTGGAGATCGGCGACAGCGTCATGACCCACCGCCGGCAGTACCCGGTGCAGGCCGGCCGGCGCACGGTGATCGATCTTCTGGCGCTCGACCCACTCAATCCGCGATCCATCCTGTTCCAGCTCGAAAGGCTGAAGGCGGAGATCGGCCTGCTACCGTCGCTTGGCGGCGAGGGGCATATGTCGCCCGCGGCAAAGGAGATCCTGCAGCTCAACACCCAGATCGCCATCAAGGAGCCTTCGGACATGACGGCAAAGGCGCTCGACGAACTCGCCTATGAAATAGGCGGTCTCTACAACAGCCTCGCCAAGGCCTATTTCGGCTAGCGTATGCTCTACGACATCAGGCTCCATCTCCATTACGACTATGCAGCCGCGGCCGGCGGCGGCCGCCATCAGATCCGCGTGCTGCCGTCGACGATATCAGGCGTGCAGCGCGTCATCGCCGCATCCCTGTCCTTCACGCCGGCGCCGAATGAACGGTCGGATTTTTTGGACTTCTTCGGCAACAACGTCACCTCCATCGCCTTTCGCGACGCGCATGATGCGCTCGACATCCGTATGAGCGCGCGCGTTTCGGTGTCGCGGCCCGAACCCGGGCTCGACGTGTCGCCCAATATCGCCCGGCTGAGGCAGGAGCTGGCCGCCGTGCGGTCGCTGGCCCCTGATGCGCCGCACCATTTTCTGGTGGGAAGCGCTCACTCGGGCATCGACGCGGCGATAACCGCCTATGCGGGGGACAGCATTGCCGGCTCGGCCGCCGGTACGGCGATGAGCCTCTGCAATCGCATCCATCGTGACTTCACCTATGACGGCGAAGCGACCACGGTGCGGACCCGGGCCAGCGATGCCTTCAAGCTGAAGCGCGGCGTCTGTCAGGATTTTTCGCACATCATGATCGCCGGCCTGCGCGGGCTCGGCATTCCGGCCGGCTATGTCAGCGGCTTCCTGCGCACCATTCCACCGAAGGGGAAGCCCCGGCTGGAAGGCGCCGATGCCATGCATGCCTGGGTCAAGGTCTGGTGCGGGCGTGACGCCGGCTGGCAGGAGTTCGATCCGACCAACGGCATGCGGGCGAGCAACGACCACATCACCGTCGGCTACGGCCGCGACTATTCGGATGTCGCGCCGATCGTCGGCGTTCTCAAGACCACGGGCGGTCAGGTGGGCGAACAGGCTGTCGACGTCATTCCTGTCGCGCTCGAAAAGGCGTGAATGCGAGCGAAACGCCGAGGCGTCCCGTTGTTGCAATTCTGGATTGTCGAAGGCGACTTCTCAAACATTGAACGGGCCGCTAGTCTGTATTTGTTCCGAGGGACAACCATCGTACTGCCAAGGCGCGCGAGCGCGGGGTTTTGTCATTGAAAGCGGTCAGCGTCGTCATTCCTGCCCACAATGCAGCGGCCACAATCGCCACAACACTGGCGTCACTCGCCGGCGAAGCCGAGGTCATCGGCGAGGTCCTGCTGGTCGACGATGCATCGACGGACGGCACGACGGCGACGGCGCTGCGGGCCGCGGCGCAACTGTCCTTGCCGCTGCGTGTGCTGCCGTCCAATTGCCTCGACGCCGGCGGCGCCCGCAACGTGGCGCTGGCTGAGGCACTCCATCCTTGGGTTTACCTGATCGACGCCGACGATCTGCATCTTGATGGCGGATTGCGCGCACTGCTGCGGCAGGCCGAGAGCCAGCCGAAAGCCGACATGATCGTTGGCGCCTATCGGCGGCGGGTGAGCGGTGAGGATCGGCAGATCAAGGTGCCGAACGGCTACCAGGCCGCCTGCCTGGCGAACGCTTCCGCCTATGTGAAAGGCGACATACGGTCGGTCGCGGTGGGCAGCGTGCTGGCATCCCGGCGCCTCATCGGCGAGACGCGGTTTCCTGTGGGGCTTGCCTATGACGAGGACACCCTGTTCTGGGCACGGCTGATGAGCAAAGCCTCGTTGGCCATGATGCCGCAGCCGGTGATGGTCTATGAGGTTTCGCCCACCCGTTCGGACGATCGTTTTGCGATAAACCCGGCGCGGCGCTTCCTGGAGTGGCGCCGCGAACTGCGCACGCTCACGGATTGCAGCATCCCGGTCTCGGCGCTCAAGGCCAGGGAGGGACTGGTCGCCCTCAAGATCGCCCGCGTCCACTACGCCCGTGGCGACCTGGACACCGCCGCGCGTTTCCTGGCGGTGGCGGCGGTTGCGCCGAAGCGACGGTCGGAGGCATGGCGCTGCCTGCGCTACAAGCTCAAGCTCGCCGTGCGCCGCCGGCTGTCAGCTCAACAGATAGAACTACAAGGCGTTCTTTAGAGCAAGTCGGCCCCCGTTCGACGTCGCATTACCGACTTTTCGCACGGCTGTGGAACCAGCAGTCAGCCAATGGCTTATCTACCGACATCCGCGGGGAGCCGTCATGCTGCAGAAATCCGGATCATCCTACAGCCGATCGGCCGGCGGTGTAGCGAAGAATGGGGCGCAGCTTTCGGCAAGGGATGCCGCGCTGACCTATGTCAGCGATGCCGAGCCCGGTATCCGCCGGCTGAAGGCAGGCAAGCGGTTTTCCTACAAGGGGCCGGACGGGAAAGCAGTCTCGGATGCCACCAGGACCCGGATCGAGGCGATCGTCATTCCGCCGGCTTGGACGGATGTCTGGATCTCGCCCGACGCGCATGGGCATATCCAGGCGACGGGAAGGGACCAGCGGGGGCGCAAGCAGTATCGCTATCATCCACAATGGGCCGAGGAACGCGATGGTGCCAAATATTCAAGCCTCGTCGCCTTCGCCGAAAGCCTTCCGGATCTCCGGCGCACCATAGACCGCGATTTCCGCCGCCGCGGCCTGCCGTTTGAGCGTGTCGTCGCTGCGGTCGTCTGGCTGCTCGACAACACGATGATCCGCGTCGGCAATGCCGCCTATGCGCGTGACAACAAGAGCTTCGGCCTGACGACATTGCGCGACCGTCATGTCGACATCAAGGGATCGAGCCTGCGCTTTGCCTTCAAGGGCAAATCCGGCAAGGAATGGAGACTGAAGCTTGTCGACCGCCGCATCGCCAGGATCGTACGGGGTGCGCAGGATCTGCCGGGCCAGAAGCTGTTCCAGTATCTCGACGAGGACGGCAACCGGCGCCCGGTCCGCTCCGACGACGTCAACCGCTATATCCGCCAGGCGGTCGGCGATGCCTTCAGCTCGAAGCATTTCCGCACATGGGGCGGCACCATCCATGCCGCGTCGCTGTTTGCGCAGACGGAGCTGCCTGAGAGCCAGGCACAGAAAAAGCGAGCGATGAACAGTGTCATCGACAAGGTCGCCGAGCGGCTGGGCAACACCCGCGCGGTCTGCCGCAAATGCTATATCCACCCGCTGGTCTTCGAGGCCTGGCTGGAGGGGCGTCTGCTTGCCGAAATGGCGGACGCCAACAAGCGCAAGCGGTCCATCGAGGGTCTCGATGAGGAGGAGGCGCTCGTGCTGAGATGGTTGAAACGCACGAACGGTGACTGAAGGCAATCGTCAGCCGCCATCTCGGGATTTTTTTATCGACGTCGTGTCGGGATCGGCCCTACTGTTCCGTCCTTTGATACAGAAAGGACCAGCCATGCTCTACGCCATCCTCTGCTATGCCTCCGAAGACGTCGTCAGCTCGTGGAGCAAGGCGCAGGACGATGAAGTCATGGCCAACCTCCTCGGCGTCCAGGAGAAATACGCCAAGGCCGGCCGGCTTGGTCCCGTGGCGCGGCTTCTGCCGACGACGGCGGCGACCACGCTGCGGAAGGTCAAGGGCGAATCGATCGTCATCGACGGCCCGTTCGCCGAGACCAAGGAGCAGTTCCTCGGTTTCTATACGCTGGAATGCGCCGATCTCGACGAGGCCGTCGAGTTCGCCCGTGAGCTTTCCGAGGTCAATCCGAGCGGCGGATCCTATGAGATACGGCCGGTCTCGGTGTTCAATCCCACCGGGGTTGCCGTATGACCGAACTTGCCTGGATCAGCTCCGCGATCAGCGCCGCCCGCCCGCAGGCGATGGGCGCGCTGCTGCGCTATTTCCGCGATCTCGATACGGCGGAGGAAGCTTTCCAGGATGCCTGTCTCAGGGCGTTGAAGAACTGGCCGCAGAACGGACCGCCGCGCGATCCGGCGGCCTGGCTGATCTTTGTCGGCCGCAACAGCGGCATCGACGCGGTGCGCAAGCGCGCCAAGCAGGCGCCGATGCCGGAAGAAGACCAAATCTCCGACCTGGACGATGCCGAGAGCGATATCGCCGAGCGGCTGGACGGAGCGCATTACCGCGACGACATATTGCGGCTGCTCTTCATCTGCTGCCATCCGGACCTGCCGGCGACCCAGCAGATCGCGGTCGCGCTGCGCATCGTTTCCGGCCTGACCGTCAAGCAGATCGCGCGCGCCTTCCTGGTCGGCGAGAGCGCCATGGAGCAGCGCATCACCCGCGCCAAGGCGCGCATAGCCGACGCCGGTGTGCCGTTCGAGACGCCGGGCGCCGTCGAGCGATCCGAGCGGCTCGCGGCGGTGGCGGCCATGGTCTACCTGATCTTCAACGAGGGCTATTCCACCAACAGCGGCGAGGCGCCGGCCCGCGCGCCACTCTGCGAGGAGGCGATCCGGCTGGCCCGGCTGTTGCTGCGGCTGTTCCAGACCGAGCCGGAAATCATGGGGCTGGCGGCGCTGCTCCTGCTCCAGCATGCGCGCGCACCGGCCCGTTTCGACGAAGACGGCGAGATCGTGCTGCTCGAGGACCAGGATCGCAGCCTGTGGAGCCGCAAGATGATCGATGAAGGGCTGGCCCTTGTCGACAAGGCCTTGCGCCACCGCAAGCCCGGTCCTTACCAGGTGCAGGCGGCGATCGCCGCCCTGCATGCGCGGGCTGACAAGGCCGAGGACACCGACTGGGTGGAGATAGACCTGCTCTATGGCCTGCTCGAACAGATGCAGCCGTCGCCGGTCATCACGCTCAACCGCGCGGTGGCGGTCTCCAAGGTGCGCGGCCCGGAAGCCGCCCTTGCCATGATCGAGCCGCTGGAGCCGAGGCTTTCCGGCTATTTCCATTTCTTCGGCCTCAAGGGTGGGCTCCTAATGCAGCTCGATCGGGGCGAGGAAGCACGCGTCGCCTTCGACCGGGCCATCGCGCTTGCCAACACGGCGGCGGAAGCAGCCCACATCCGGATGCATATCGACCGCTTGATGAAAGACGGGGCCGTGCGCACGCCGGCAAAAAAGGCCAACTGAGCAGCATTCGCCCGCCTGGCTCAATCGTCTCTGGCTCAATCTTGTAATTTGGGCTTGGACCATGCCGGGGTGGCGATTTTCCCCTGAAACGAGTAAGGCCACGCCATGACTTTGCCTGAAGTGCCTTTCCGGCACACGGGCGGCATGGCGCGAGGCTTCGACCCGACGCCATATGGTGACGACGGGATCTGAAAGGGACAAAAATGACCATAGCCAAGGAAACGGCCGAGCTTCTGGCAAAACTGGGTGTTGCCAGGGAGGCGCTTGTCGGCGGCGACCTCATCGTGAAGAGCCCGGTGACGGGTGAAGAGGTCGCGGCGCTGAAGACGATCTCGCCGGCCGATGCGGCCAGGTCGATCGATGCCGCGCACAAGGCGTTCCAGTCCTGGCGGCTGGTGCCGGGTCCCAAGCGCGGCGAACTGGTGCGGCTGCTCGGCGAGGAATTGCGTATCCACAAGGCCGAGCTTGGCCGGCTGGTGTCGATCGAGGTCGGCAAGATCCCGTCCGAGGGGCTCGGCGAAGTGCAGGAGATGATCGACATCTGCGATTTCGCTGTCGGTCTGTCGCGCCAATTGTACGGCCTCACGATCGCCACTGAGCGCCCCGGCCATCGCATGATGGAAACCTGGCACCCGCTCGGCGTCGTCGGCGTCATTTCCGCCTTCAACTTCCCGGTCGCGGTGTGGTCGTGGAACGCAGCGCTGGCACTGGTCTGCGGTGACGCGGTGGTGTGGAAGCCGTCGGAGAAGACGCCGCTGACCGCACTTGCCTGCGAGGCGATCTTTGCGCGCGCCGTCAAGCGTTTCGGCGCCGACGCGCCGCAGGGCCTGCTGCAGGTGCTGATCGGCGACCGTGCCGTCGGCGAAGTCCTGGTGGATCATCCCAAGGTGCCGCTGGTGTCGGCTACCGGCTCGACGCGCATGGGCAGGGAGGTCGGGCCGCGGCTGGCCAAGCGCTTTGCGCGCGCGGTGCTGGAACTCGGCGGCAACAATGCCGGCATCGTGGCGCCCAGCGCCGACCTCGACATGGCGCTGCGGGCGATTGCCTTCGGCGCCATGGGCACGGCCGGGCAGCGCTGCACGACGCTGCGGCGCCTGTTCGTGCATGAAAGCGTCTATGACGCGCTGCTGCCGCGGCTGAAGAAGGCCTATCAGAGCGTTTCGGTCGGCAATCCGCTGGAGACGTCCTCGCTGGTCGGGCCGCTGATCGACAAGGCTGCCTACGAGGCCATGCAGAAGGCGCTCACTGAAGCCACCGCCCATGGCGGCAAGGTGACCGGCGGCACGCGGGTGGAAAACGGTCATCCCGATGCCTATTACGTGCATCCCGCCCTTGTCGAAATGCCGAAGCAGGTCTCGCCGGTGACCGAAGAGACCTTCGCGCCGATCCTCTATGTGATGAAATATTCGGATTTCGACGCCGTGCTCGACGAGCACAATGCGGTGGGTGCGGGCCTGTCGTCGTCGATCTTCACGCGCGACCTGCAGGAATCGGAGCGCTTCCTCGGCGTTGACGGTTCGGACTGCGGTATCGCCAACGTCAACATCGGCACGTCGGGGGCCGAGATCGGCGGTGCCTTCGGCGGCGAAAAGGAAACCGGCGGCGGCCGCGAGAGCGGCTCCGATGCGTGGAAGGCCTATATGCGGCGCGCCACCAACACGGTGAACTATTCCAAGGCGCTGCCGCTGGCCCAGGGCGTCTCATTCGACATCGACTGAGACCGCCGGGGGTAGTCCAAGGCTGGTGTCGATCAGGCTCGGCGAGCATCAATCGACACAGGTGGAGGGCGTACATGCCGCACTGACGCTGGACAGTTTCCGACGCTTGTCCAGCGTTGGCTTTTCGTGCCGTCTCTTCATGCAGGGTCCTCCCGGTATGTCTTGTCGTGCAAGCGTGTCTCGCTTGCAGGAGGCGCTTCGGCGATCAATTCACGCAGGTCGACGGCGTGCAGAGCGCCGTGACGCTGGACAGTCGTTCGCGCCTGTCCAGGGTCGGCTTTTCTAGAGCAATTCCAGGAAAAGTGTGAAACGGTTTTCCGTCCGGAGTTGCGTTAAAACAATGAGTTAGAGCAGTTTGCCGTTTCCGTGAAACGGTGAATTACTCTAGCGTCTTTTCATGTAGTTCCTCTCCAATCATGGCGCCGCGCATAACGGCTATTGGAGTGCCAGTAGGCATGACGGATTCGTGCATCCCCCGTGCGGGAGACGCCACACGCGTCAGCGGCCTGCCGTCGCGCCAAAGGTTTCGGTGAAGGCGGCATCCATAATCGCCAGCTTCACCGCCTGGGCGGCCATGTATTCCCCATAGAAATCGCGCGACACCCACATGACCGACTGGCCCCGTTGGCCGAGCCAGCCGACACTGCCGAGGTCTTCGGCGGCGCGAAGCTTGCGTGCAAGGTGAGTGCGCGACAGTTTCAGCCATTTGGCGAAATCGCCGATCGAGACGACGCCGGTGGGGATCCGATCGAGGCCGGCATGCTCGGGATCGACGCCCGATATCAGCCAGTCCATGACGACGCCGCCATTGTTGAGCCAGGTGAACAGGGAAAAGGTCTGCTTGGGCTCGCGCACCGGATTGGACGAGAGCAAGCCATCGGCAATCCGTGGCTGCAGCATGGCGAGCGCGTCCGGCCTGGCCAGGAACAGGGCCAGGCGGTTCGCACCGTCGAGACCGTCCAGCGTTTGCAGATGCGCCATCAGCCAGAGGGTAACCGGCTCCAGCGAGGCGGTGGCCGGCCGCAGGGGGCGGATGCGGCCATCCTGTGCCGTGGGCACATACTCGATGAAACCGTAGTGCAGCATTTCCTTGACGAAGGCGTCGGCGGTGTTGCGGCTGGCCACCGAATTCTGCCGGATCGCGTCGAGGAAACGCGCCGTCGTCAGTTCCTTGCGATAGTCGTCTGGCTCCCGCCTGAAATGCAAGGCAAGACCGATATGGGCCATGAGCCAGCGTTGCTGCGTGGCAAACACCGACGCGAGCCGCGGATTCATCTCATAGGTCTGGTTCATCGCCTCTGCCTGGACGCGGATACAGCGATGCAGTGCCGGATGATCGGCAATTTCTTCCAACGTCAGCGCCATTCCCCCCGCTGCGATAAGCCCCCTTGTCGCGAAGACGCAGGAACACATTTTCAGTCTTCGCGGCTCGTGTCCAGACGCCGGCCGTCAACAGTGGGTGAATGCGTTAGCGGGTACAAATCACGGCAGCGTTTCATCGCTTCGCGCAAACGCCGCTTCTCAGCCACCGCCTGGCGATGGCGGAAAACAAGTCTCGAAGGCGGTATCGACAACGGCCAGCTTGGCGGCCTGGACAGTCATGTATTCCTCATAGAACCCGTGCGACACCCACATCACCGAATGGCCGCGCTGACCAAGCCAGCCGATGCTGCCTAATTCCTCGGCGGTGCGCAGTTTGCGGCCGAGATGGGTGCGCGACAGCTTGAGCCATCTGGCGAAATCGCCGATCGAAACCACGCTGGTCGGGATTCGCTCCAGACTGGCGTGATCGGGATCGATACCGGACATCAGCCAGTCCATGACGATGCCGCCATTGTTGAGCCAGATAAACAGGGAAAAGGTCTGGTTGGGTTCACGCACCGGCTTCGAGGCCAGCAGGCCGTCGGCGATCAGGGGCTGCAGCGTGGCAAGCATGTCGGGCCGGTCCAGGAATCTGGTCAACCGGTCGCCGCCATCGATATGGTCAAGCGTGCGCAGATGGGCAATCACCCAGCCGGTGAACCTCTCGATGGTGGCCGCCGTCGGCTGCAGGGGATGCGTGCGGCCGTCCCCGCCCGCCACATACTCCGCGATGTTGTAGTGCAGCATCTCCTTGATGAAGGCGTCCGCCGTGTTGCGGCTGGCCACCGCGTTCTTGTGCACGACCTCGATGAAACGCGAGACCGTCAGTTCCTTGCGGCGGTCGTTCGGATCGCGCCTGAAGTGCATGGCTAGGCCGACATGGCCCATGAGCCAGCGCTGCTGCGTGGCGAAGATGGAAGCCAGCCGCGGGGTTTCCTCATAGATTCGGATCAGGGACTGAGACTGTTCCTGAACGTAGCGGTGCAAGGCCGGATGGGCCGCTATGTCTTCCAATTTCAGCGCGGATCTCCTGAAGCTTTGAAACAACTCTGATGGCGAGACTGCGTTCCTCATTTTCCAGCCTTCGGTATTTGTGTCCAGACGTACCAATTGCGAAGAACAGGGCCAGCCGAGATACGGATCCACGGCGACAGGTTCACGGTTCAGTCTGCTAACTGATTGCGATGGCTTGGAAAAATCCTCCCAATCACAGTCAGCCGAAGGAGCGCGCGTTGGATTGATCTTCCAACACGGCAAACCCGAACTACGATATCACCTATGCCGGTGCGTGCCTCATCGCAAGCCACCAGTACAGTGGCCTACAACGCCTATGCACGTGATGCCTGCAGCCGGTGACGGCCTTCTTCACCGGCCAGCTTGGCCTTCGGCCAACGCATGGCCGAAACCGCTTCCATCCGCGCAATCGGCTCGGTCCGGCAGGCTCCTGCCTTGCTCGTTCGCGAGGCTCGATGGAAAACGGCGCCCCGGAAATCTGTCCGAGACGCCGTGCGATCATGGTCAGCCCGTGTCAGCCGTTCGGGTAATAGCCGCCATCGGCGCCGTCGCCGATGTAGGTGCCGCCGCCTGAATCGGTTTGCAGTTGCTGATCCAGCCTCTCGATCTGGCCGAGCAAGCTCTGGTATGCACCGCCACCCGTGGCCGAGCGATGGATGCTGTCGGCCCGCATCATCAGGTCGTGCTCCTGCTCAGGGGTGATCGCCTTTGCATCCATTGCCTCGACAATCCCCTGCTTGACGCCCTGCAACTGGTCCAGGACCGCCCGTGCCTCGACGGACATGCCGCCAGGCTCGACCCGGTGGCGATGCACCGCGTAGGCACTCGATAGTGGCACCGCCGCCAGGAGCGATGCGATTGCTATGATCCTTGGTGTGAAACCGCGCATGGTTGCGCCTCCCTTCAACGGGAAAGCGGTAGGTTATCGCTTTCCGATCGCGGGCAATCTGCTCCGTCGCGTCGTGATGATCCTGTCATCGCCGGCGGATCGTGGCCCGCAAAGTCGATATAGGGATGTTCCGTGGCCCGGCATGGCAGAGGAACGGAAAGTTGACAGCTTGTGATCGACGGCGGGCTCACTCCCCAGCTTGCACGGTTGGTTGCCGGGGATACCGTGCCCGTGAACGCAATTGCCCGCACCAGCGACTGAAGCGGTCGACATAGATGTAGATGACCGGCGTCGTGTAAAGGGTGAGGATCAGGCCGCCGAAGATTGCGATGCCAAGCGGCTGGCGCAGTTCCGCGCCCTCGCCAAGGCCGATCGCCAATGGCACGGTGCCGAACAATGCCGCCATGGTCGTCGTCATGATCGGGCGGAAGCGCGGCAGGCACGCCTGGTAGATGGGCGTCGTGCGCCGGCTTGGCTTCGTTGCGCTCGGCAGCGAGCGCGAAGTCGATCATCATGATCGCGTTCTTCTTGACGATGCCGATCAGGAGGATGATGCCGATCAGCGCCATGATCGAGAACTCGATGTTGAACAGGGTCAGCGCCAACAAAACGCCGACACCGGCTCTCCGCGGCCATCCGCCTCGGTCGCGCCATCGCCCCCTGGTGGGCGCCTTCTACATGCGCATCAACAGGCCGCCATCGACGGCAAGCTCGATGCCGGTGATGTAGCTTGCCGCGTCGGAGAGGAGGAACAGCGCGGCGTTGGCCATGTCCTGCGGCGTGCCGATGCGGCCGAGCGGTGCGTAGCTCGCCACGGCCGAGCGCTTTTCCTCGGTGTCCCAGCGCGCCTGCAAAGGCGTCAACGCCATGCCGGGGCAGATGGCGTTGGAGCGGATGCGCTCACCGGCGAGCTGCATGGCGAGTGATTTGGAGAGCGCGCACACACCTGCCTTCGAGGCCTGGTAGGCGTCCTGTGGATTGGCGTCGCCGCGATACCACTGGATGGTCGAGAAATGCACCATGGCGCCGCCGCGCCCGCCCGAGCGCATATGCGGAACGACCGAGCGTGCGGTGTGGACGAAGGATTTCAAGTTGATGTTGAAGACCTCGTCCCAGACGTCGAGGTCCATTTCGAGCGCCGACTTGTCACGGCCGAACCACAGCACGCCTGCGACATTGGCGAGATAGTCGATGCCGCCGCGTTCGCGGCCCGCCGTGTTGACGACCTGTTCGACGAAGGCGGCGTCGGTCAGATCGCCCTGCGCGAAGGTGAGCCTGTCGTCATAGGCGGCCAGCGACGCCGGACGGGCCTTGACGTCGATGGCGGTGACGGAGGCGCCGGCATCGAGCAGGGCCAGCGTGATCGCCTCGCCCATGCCGCCGCCCGCGCCGGCGACCACCGCATGCCTGCCGGTGAAATCGTAAGCGATCATCTCAACTCCCCTCATTTGCTGCCGCCAATGCGCGATGTCGGGACAATAGGGGCGGATAAAAATTCCATCAAGCGGTATTAGAAAAAATTTGCCAAAATGGAAAATCGCGATATCGTGCCCCGAATGACCTCTCATCTCGGATGGATTTCACGACCATGAACCTGCATTCCGGCGCGCGGACCTTTTCCGTGACTTCTCCCGTCGACGGCTCGACCTACACGACGCGCGCTTATGCGGACGGGGTGGCGATCGAGACCGCGCTGAGCCGGGCACGTGCCGCGCTACCGTCGTGGCGGCGCACGCCGCTGGCCGAGCGGCTGGCGATCCTGCTGCGCTTCGGCGAGGAAATGAAAGCGCGGGCAACGCCGCTCGCTGAAATGGTGGCGTGGCAGATCGGCAGGCCGCTGTGGCAGGCCGATGAGACGCCGCGCCTGGCACTGGTTGGCGAACTGCTGGCCGGCGTCGCACCGGAAACGCTGGCCGATGTGGCGTATCCTTCGGACGAAAACATCCGCCGCTACGCCAAGCCCGTGGCAGGTGGCCTGCATCTGTCGATCTGCGCCTGGAACTACCCGACCGCCATGCTCGGCTACCTCGTGACGTCGCCGCTCGCGGCCGGGAATGTCGTGATCTTCAAGCATTCGCCGCAGACGCCGCTGATCGCCGAACTGGCCGAGGATGCCTTCCATGCCGCCGGTGGCCCGGAAGGTGTCTTCCAGAGCCTGCACCTCGACCATGCCGATGCCGAGAAGCTGATCGCGTCGGGTGCCTTCAACGCGGTGAATTTCATCGGCTCGGTCAATGGCGGAAGGCGTGTCCATGCGGCCGCCGCCGGCACCTTCACACAGGTGCATCTCGAACTCGGCGGCAAGGACCCGACCTATGTCAGGGCCGATGCCGATATCGAGGCGACGATCCCGCAGATCGCCGAGGGCACCTACTCCAATGCCGGCCAGTCCTGCTGCTCGGTCGAGCGCATCTATGTCGACAAGGCGATCCACGACCGCTTCGTCGAAGCCCTGGTCGCCGAGACGGCCAAATGGACCATCGGCCATCCCTTCGACGAGAAGCCGATGGTCGGCCCCGTGGTGCGGGCAAGTGCGGCCGACACCATTCGCGGTCTCACTGACAGCGCGGTGCGGGCAGGGGCCAGGCGCCTGATGCCGCGGGACGGCGCGCTCAAGGCCTCCGGCCTTGGTCCAGCCTATGTCGCGCCGGAGGTGCTGGTGGGTGTCGATCACACCATGCAGATCATGCGCGACGAACTGTTCGGGCCGGTGGCCTGCATCCAGCCGGTCGGCAGCGACGACGAGGCGATCCGCCTGATGAACGACAGCGATTTCGGGCTGAGCGCCTCGATCTGGACCAGGGATATCGAGCGCGGCGTGGCGCTGCTTGACGAAGTCGAGGCCGGCACCGTCTATCTCAACCGCTGCGATCATGCTGACCTGCATCTGCCCTGGGGCGGCATCAAGAACTCCGGCCTTGGCCGCACCAATGGCCGAGCTGGACTGGCGGAGGCGACAGCGGCTAAGGCCTATCATGTCCGCTCCGTCATCGGCTGATGCGGAGCTTGGTGCTATGAACGGTCCCGGCCTTGCAGGGCTTGACGATGCGGCCATCGCCGCGCTGGCCGCGGCCGGCGTCGAGCGGCTGCACATCGATGCCGCCAGCCCCTACCTGCTGATCGCCGAGCACGCCGGCCATGTCGTGCCCGCGCCCTGGCATGACCTTGGCCTGCCAGGGGCCTATCTCGGCACGCATTTCGCGGTCGACATCGGCATCGACGCCTTGACGCGCCGGCTGTCGCGCATGTTGCGGGCGCCGGCCGTTATCGCGCACTATTCGCGGCTGTTCCTGGACTACAACAGGCCGGCCGGCGAGTGGGACTTCATGCGCCCGGATCTCGGCGGCATCCCGGTGCCCGGCAATGTCGCGCCGGATGCCACCGATGTCAGGCTGCGCAAGTCCATCGCCTGGGCGCCGGTCGAACAGGCAATCGTCGAGGCCGCGGCCGGCAGGCAGGCGCTGGTCTCTGTGCATTCCTTCACCCCGGTTATGGGCGGTGTCAGGCGCAATGTCGACATTGGCGTCTTGTGGCGGGAGCCGTCCGCCTTTGTCACCTCAGTGCTGAAGACCCTAGGCGCGCACGGTGCGGAAGCAGGCCTGAGGATCGGCGACAACGAACCCTATGACTGGCGCCAGGCGATCGGCTACACGCTGAACCGGCACGGGCTGGAGCAGGGCAGGCCTTGCCTCTACCTCGAGGTCCGCAACGACCTGCTTTCCGATCCGGAAACATTCGAGCTTGTCAGCCGCACGCTCGAGACCGTCTTCGCAACTGTTGCGATGTCGCTATGGCCGAAACCAGCCGTAGCCGTCTAAAGGCTGGACGCCCCAAGGCGGCCCCGCTAGAGCTTGTCGAATTGGAAACACGACAGCCAAGGGCGTGGGCGATGCAGGGCAATGTGGGCAGCAAGATCCGCGACGCGCGCAAGGAGCAGAATATCACGCTGCGCGATCTCAGCGAACGCTCCGGCCTTTCCGTGTCGCAGCTGTCGAAACTCGAGAACGGCAAGGCGCGGCTGACGGTCGATGTCGCGTTGATGATCGCCGGCGTGCTGCATGTGCCGGTGGCTTCCTTCCTGTTCAGTCCCAAGCCCGGCATGCAGGCACGCCGTTCCATCACGCGCGCCGGCAGCGGCATCCTGCACCAGGGCAATGCCATGGAATTCGAGGTCTTGTGCAGCGATTTCCGCGACAAGACCAACATTTTCTGGCGCGTCACGCTGCGCGCGAAGAGTTTTGAGGAGAATGGCGGCTGGCGCAGCCATTCGGGCGAAGAGTTCATCCACGTGCTGAGCGGCAGCTTGGAACTGCACACGATCCACTATGATCCGACGGTGCTGCTGCCAGGCGACAGCATCCTCTTCGACGGCGAAATGCAGCACGCCTATATCGCGCTTGGTGACGAGCCCGTCGTCATGCTCATGTCGAACACGGTGCCGCGCGACGGGCTTCCGCCGGCGCTGGAATTTGAGCCCAAAGCTGACCGCACAGCTGCTCATCTCAGAATATTTTCAAAATGGAAAAAATACTTGTTATGGAAAAGTCAGAGGTCTAGCATCCACTTGACCGGCCGAGAGGAGAAATAGCCATCGACCGGGATGGGAGAGGTGACCGATGCTGTCGGTTGAGGCAGTCAGCAAGACCTTTGGCGGCGTACAGGCATTGCGCAATGCGTCGCTGTCGTGTGAGGCCGGCGAAATCCTCGGCCTGATCGGCCCCAATGGCGCGGGGAAATCCACCCTGGTCAATGCCATCTCCGGCGTGCTCAAGCCCGATACCGGGAGTGTCCGGCTGGGAGGCCAGGAGATCACCGGCCATGGTCCCGAGCATTGCGCCCGGGCGGGGGTCGCGCGCACCTTCCAGACCATCCGCCTGTTCAAGGATCTGACCGTCAGGCAGAATGTCGAGGTCGCCCATATCACCTGCCGGGCGGTTCGCCCGGATGCGGCGGCGCGCATCGGCATCGACCAGTTGCTCGCCCAGTATCAGCTCGATGGGTTTGCCGACGTCCCGGCCGGCACGCTGTCCTATGGCAGCCAGCGCCGGCTCGAAATCGCCAGAGCGCTGGCGCTGGGCCCATCGCTGCTTTTGCTCGACGAGCCGGCCGCGGGCCTCAACGAAGGCGAGTCCGAGACGCTGGCCGTGGCGATCGAAGGCATTCGCAGCGATGTCGGCTGCGCCACCATCGTCATCGACCACGATCTGCGCTTCATCAACCGGTTGTGCGACCGGCTCTGTGTCATGGACCAGGGCCAGGTGATCGCCTCCGGACAGACCGAAGAGGTGTGGCGCGATCCGCGCGTCATCGAGGTTTATGTCGGGCAGTCCGCCACATCGTGACGGCTCCCGGGCCAGCAACAACAAGGCAGAAGGAGGGGTTCAAATGGAGAAGATGATCTTGGGAGCCGCGGTCGTCGCGGCGGGGCTTTTGCAGGTGGCGCATGCCGGGGCCGCCGATCTGAAGATCGGGCTCGCCGTGGCGATGACCGGCACCTATGCACCTTACAGCGAAGCCGAGGGCGCGCGCTGCATGGCCGACAAGCTGAACAAGGCGGCTGCGGCAGGCGATCCCAAGGTCGAGCTGATGATCGAGGACAACCGCTCCGACCCGCAGCTGTCGGTGTCGCTCGGCCAGAAGTTCCTCGATGCGGGCGCGCAGATCATCACCGGTGTGCCGTTCCCCGACGCGCTGATCCCGACCGCGCAGATCGCGGCACCCTACGGCGCCACCGTGTTTTCGGCGCCGAACACACAGCTTGAAATGCAGCAGGCAGGGCTCGACAATTTCATCGCCGGCGCGGTGCCCGATCCGATCAACGCGGCGGCCACCGCCAACGCGCTTTACGGCAAGGGCGCGCGCAGCGTGGCATTGATGGTCTCGCCCGATGCCGGCTCCTATTCGGAAAAGCTGCCGGAATGGTTCGGCGAGGTGTTCGAGCATCTCGGCGGCAAGGTCGTCGGGAAGTTCAACTATTCCTGGGGCACCACCGACTGGTCGCCGCAGATCGCCAGCATCAAGGCGCTGCCGCAGAAGCCGGACGCCATCCATATCTGCGGCGTGCTGCCCGATGTCGGCATCTTCATCCGCCAGCTGCGCGCCAATGGTTATGACGGCTGGGTCGCCGGCTGCGATGCCTTCGACGACAAGTCCCTGGAAGGCACGGTCGGCGATCCGGCGTCGCTGGAGAAGGTGATGTTCGCCACCCACGGCGCGACCGGCATCGACAGCCCGATCGACAAGTTCCTCGCCCAGTGCAAGGCCGACGGCTACAAGATCAACGGCATCTTCGACGCGCTCGGCGCCGACATGGTGCAGATCAGCTACGAGGCGGCCAAGAAATCCGGCACCGTCGAACCCGCCGCCTTGCGTGATGCGATCCGCGCACCGGGCGGCTATCCCGGCACCACCGCGCCTACCATCTCCTTCGCCGAGAAGAAGGGTTATCCGGTGAAAGCCGTACCGGTGATGGGCTTCTCCAACGGCAAGCGAGTGCTGATCACCGATACGCCGCCGACCTTCGTGCCGGCGCTGAACTGACGGGCAGCAGGTGATGATGATGAGAGCCTGGCAGGCCCGGTCGTGCTGAGCGTCGACAATCTGGTCGTCCGCTACGGCGCGGTGAGCGCGGTGCGTGACCTCAGCCTGAAGGTCGGGCGGGGCGAACTTGTCGCCTTGCTCGGTCCCAACGGCGCCGGCAAGAGTTCGACGATCAACGCGCTGACCGGCCTGGTCACGCCGGCCTCCGGTCGCATCGTGCTTGACGGCCAGGACATCTCGCGTGTCCGCACCGAAGATCGTATCCGCGCCGGGCTGACCTCGACGCCCGAGGGCCGGCACATCTTCGCCAATCTGACCGTGGGCGAGAACCTGCGGCTGGGGGCCGCGACACGACGCGACCCCAAGGGCGTGCGCGGCGATATCGAGCGCTTCCTGGCACTGTTTCCGGTGCTGTCCGAGCGCTACGGCCAAGCGGCCGGCACGCTTTCGGGCGGCGAGCAGCAGATGCTTGCCATCGCCCGCTCTCTGATGTCACGGCCGAAGCTGTTGCTGCTCGACGAGCCATCGCTCGGGCTGGCGCCCAAGATCGTCGTGCAGATCTTCGATTTCATCGGCGAGCTCAAGCGGGAAGGGCTGACGCTGCTGGTGGTCGAGCAGAACGCCAAGCAGGCGCTGCGCTTCGCCGACCGCGTCTACGTCGTCAGCGCCGGCACGCTCCGCTACGACGGGCCGCCGGCCGAGCTTGCCGACGAACATGGCCTCTTCAACCTCTATATTGGCGGGTAGGCGGCGACATGGACTATGCCTTGCAGCAGCTTCTCAACGCGCTGGCCTTCGGCGCGGAATATTCGCTGGTCGCGCTCGGCCTGGCGGTGGTGTTCTCGATCATGGGGCTGGTCAATTTCGCGCATGGCGAAATCATCGGCGTCTCGGCCTACAGCGTGCTCCTGGCGGCCGCCCTTGGCCTGACCTCGCCATTCGTGGCCGTGCTGCTTGCCGTCGCCGCCGCCGCCCTTGCGGCGGTCGCCTTTGAACGGGTGGCGTTCCGGCCGGTACGCTACGCGCCGACGACGACAGGACTGCTTACCGCCTTCGGCGTCTCGATCGTCGTGCAGAACCTGTTCATGCTGCTGATTTCGCCCAAGCCGCAGTCGGTCTCGATCCTCAACGGGCTGAACCAGATGTGGTTCTTCGGCCCGTTCGCGGTGTCGTCGCTGCAGGTGATGGAACTCATCGTCTCCGGCCTGACCATTCTGGCGCTGGTGCTCTTCCTCAACCGCTCGACTCTTGGCCTGGCGATCCGCGCGGCATCGCGCGATTTCGCCACGGTGCGGCTGATGGGCATCAAGGCCAACCGGGTGATCGCCACCGCCTTCGCCATTTCGGGCGCGCTGGCCGGCATCGCAGCCGTCTTCATCATCGCGCGGCGCGGCAGCGTCTCGCCCGATCTCGGTTTCAGCCTGGTGTTGAAGGCCTTCGTCGCCTGCGTCATCGGCGGCTTCGGCTCGCTGGCGGGGGCGGCGGCCGGCGGCATGCTGCTGGGCTTCATCGAAGTCGGGCTGCTGGTTGCCTTGCCGCAGGAATATGGGGGCTTCAAGGATGCGCTCACCTACGTGATCATCGTCGCGCTGCTGGTCTATCGGCCAGAAGGCCTGCTCGGCCAGCGGGTCGAACTCGGCGACAAGGAGATCTGAAGTGAGGGAGATTTGAAGTGGGGGAGATCTGAGGTGTCGCAGGTAATAGAAAACACCGCGCCCCCCGTCGCCACCGTGACGCGGCCCAGCAGCGCCCTGACGCGCTCGCTGATCGGCGGGCTGGTGACGTCGCTGCCGGTGCTGGCGATCGGGCTGGCGATCCTCGGCTTCGCGCCGACCTACTACACCTATCTGGCGCTCGGCGCCTTCGTGAACCTGATCGTCGTCGTCGGCCTGCAAGTGTTCATGGGCAACTCCAACATCGCCAATCTCGGCCACAGCGCCTTTGTCGGCCTTGGCGCCTATGGCGTCGCGATTCTCTCGACACCGCTGGCGATGAAAAAGCTGTCGATCCCCAACGCGCCGTTCGGCTTCGCAACCCTGCAGCTCGACCCGGTGTCCTCCGCGTTGATCGCTCTCATTGTGGTCGGCATCGTCGCCGCTATCAGCGGCAAGGTCATCAGCCGCTTGTCAGGTGTCGCCGCAACCATCGTCAGCCTGGCGCTGCTGATCATCGTCCATTCGGTGTTTCTCAACTGGACGGATCTGTTCAAGGGCAACCAAGCCTTCTTCGGCATTCCAAAAGTGGTCGGCCTGCCCTGGATGCTGGTGTTCTCGGTGGTGGTGATCGTATTGGCACGGCTGTTCAAGGACAGCCGCTGGGGGCTGCAGCTGAGGGCCAGCGCCCAGAGCCCGCAAGCCGCCGCCGCACTCGGCATCGACGCGAAGAAGCTGCGGCTGATGTCGTGGGTGCTGTCGGCGCTGATCTGCGGCCTTGCCGGCGTGCTCTATGCCTATTTCGCCGGCACGATCAGCCCGAAGCTCTTCTACTTCCAGATGATCTTCAACACGCTGGCGATGCTGATCCTGGGCGGCATGGCCACGGTGACGGGCGCGGTGACCGGCGTGATCGTGCTTTCGGTCGGGCTCGAATTCATCCGCAGCATCGAATCCGGCGTGACGATCGGCAGTGTCCAGCTGCCGCAATTGCTCGGCCTGTCCGGTGTGGCGCTCGGCGTCGTCATCGTGCTGTGCATGGCGTTCCGGCCAAGCGGCATCAGCGGCCGCTACGAGCTCGACGAACTGCTATCGCGATTTTTTCGGCGCAACGCGAAATAGCGGCGCCCGGCATTCTTGGTGGAGGACTGAAAGTGGAATTTGAGGACAAGGCCGCGGCTTACGCGCCCCAGCTCGAGGCGTTGCAGAAGAAACTCGCGGCCGACGGGGTCGAGTTCATCGAGGTGCATACGGTGGACACGTCGGGCGCGTTCCGCTCCAAGATCGCACCGTTGAAGCTATCGACCCATGGCGAATCCATCAACGCCATCCTCTATTGCGTCACCCATGGTGACGGCCAGCCTATGGGCGATGTCGCCTTCGCATCGCCCAGCGCCAATGAGGAGAACGGCTTTCCCAACATCAAGGGGATCATCGATCCCGCGACCGTGGTGCGGCATGGCTGGAAGCCGAAATTCGCTTCGGCCATCACCCGTTCCTACATGCTTGACGGCGCGGTCTGCCCGTTCGATCCGCGCGGCGTGCTGGCTCGTGTCGAGGAGCGCGCCAAGGCGCTCGGCTACGAGCCGATGTTCGCGCTGGAATACGAGTTCGGCATCTTCCATGCCGACCACGATCTGATGCGCGCCGGGCGCTATCGCGAGCTCAAGCCCTGGGGCCATTCACTGATCAATTATGATCTGGTGCGCAGCGGCGAGTACCAGGATTTCGCCGCCGAGTTCATCACCCGGATGAAGAGCATCGGCATCGGCGTTGCCTCGCTGGTCACCGAATATGGCTACGGCATGTATGAATATGCGCTGACGCCGAAGACCCCGCTGCAGGCAGCCGACGACGCCATGCGCGCCAAGCTGCACCTGCGCGAGCTCTGCGCCGAGCGGGGCCTGGTCGCCACCTTCATGACCCGCTTCCAGCCGCCGGGCAAGGAAAGCGCCTGTGGCGCGCATCACCATGTCAGCCTGTGGCGCGACGGCAAGCCGGCCTTCGCCGCTGGCCCGAACAGACTGACGCCGGTCGCCGAGAAATTCCTCGCCGGTGTGCTCAACCGGATGCAGGAAACGCATCTCTTGTTCCGGCCGACGGTCAATTCCTACCGCCGATTCGATCGTGGCGCCTGGTCACCGGAAGACGTCGCCTGGGGCTTCGAGAACCGCACCGCGCCAATCCGCGCCATCACCACGCCCAATGACGGCGCGTGCCGGCTGGAGCATCGCGCGCCGGGCGCCGACATCAATCCCTATCTGTCGATCGCGGCGATCCTGGCGGCGGGCTGCGAGGGCATCGAAAAGGACCTGCCGCTCGAGGCGCCGGTGACATCCAACCTCGCCACTCTCGACAAGCCGAAACTGCCGCGCACGCTCAATGCCTCGATCGAGGCATTCGCCGCGTCGGACTTCTGCGCCGAGGCGTTCGGCGAAGCGTTCCGCGACAATTACGCCGAAAGCCGGCGCGCCGAGCAGGCAGCGTTCGATGCCTGGCAGGCGTCGCATATCACCGACTTCGAGTGGCAGCGCTATTTTGTGAGCTGACGGGGAGGGCGGTCACCTTAGCCGCAGATGCGAACGTCCTCGATCACCCTGTGGTGATGGCGCCAATGCACGACCGTTTCGGTGTGACAGCGGTGATGCCGGTGGTGGCGCCGATATTCGCCTTCATACTGGACGTTCTGGTCGCCATCATACTGATTGTCGTAGCGGCGGTCATGGTGCCGGCGAACAATAATACCGCCATTATCGGACTCATCATCCGGTGAATATCGGTTGCCGTCGTCGGACTGGATAATCACGCTGGCGGCTTGCGTTGGCGCAATGACTGCCGCTGTCGCCGTCAATGCCAAAAGGGAAGCTAAAATCAATTTTTTCATTTCGTCCTCCTGCGAGTTCAAGACTTAACTCGACATATCAACTCGCGGAGGAACCGAGCGTTCCACTGTCAATCTACACGCTTTGCGACGCCTAGAGCCGGATGATTTCAGGTCGCGTCGACCGGAAATCTGAATCCGCCTCTAAATCAAATAGATAGAGCATGATGTCTTCCGAAAACCGCTTCACATTTTTCAGCATCATGCTCTAGATATTGTGGTGTGATCGGCCGAAACCATATGATCCAGGCGAACGAAGGCTGTAAGCGGCAGATGATCGGAGGCAACGCGCGATAGCGGCGTATCGTGCGCTTCGACCGCCGCTATCATTCCGTGCCGATTGGTCATGATCCGGTCGAGCGCCAACAGCGGCAGGTTGGAGGGGAAGGTGGGGACCGCCGGCGGTTGCGGCCCGAAAGTCGCATGCAGCGTGTTGAGCGCGGAGCGGTTCCCAAGCCGCCATTCGTTAAGGTCGCCAAGCAGCAGGGTCGGCTTCTCATCAGCGCTGCTCATGATGTCCAGCACGACGCGAGCCTGCTGGGAGCGTGAATGGCGCAGCAAGCCGAGATGGGCGGCGATGACGCGCAATGTCCGGTTTCCGTCGAGGTCGATCTCCGCCACCACCGCGCCGCGCGGTTCCAGGCCTGGAAGCCTGATCTGATGCACGTCACGAACGACACCCCTCTTGAACAGCAGGACATTGCCATGCCAGCCGTGACCCTTGCCTGTGGCCGAAATCGGCACCGGCACGAGGCCGGTTTCCCGCTCGAGGCGGGGCAGATCCAGGAGGCCGTCTCGGTCGCCGAAACGGTTGTCCGCCTCCTGCAGGGCGATGACATCGGGGTCGATTTCGCGGATGACGCGGCTGGTCCGCTCAGGGTCGAACTTCCGGTCGACACCGATGCATTTATGGACGTTGTAGGAAGCGACCAGCGTGCCGGTGGCGGCGGTCGCCTTGTGCGCAGCGGCGTTTGCTTTCCGCATCCGCCGGTCACGGATGGTCAAAAGCATGCTTGCCGGAAGGCTGCGTCCGTTCATTCGCATCGTGTGCTTGCCGTTTCTGCTGCCTTCGCCATGCACTTCAAATAGAGTCTTTGCGCCTATGTTCCATGATCGACGTCAAACTATCCGCCAAACACGTCGTTTTGTTAAAGTCAGGCCTTTCTACAAATAGGGTGATCCCAGCCATAGGATACGGTCGAACAGCCGGATGATGAAGGGCCGGGACCGCAGGGAGTCCAGAGTGACAGGCATGGCCGTTTCGATTGCCGATCCAATCCGGGTTTCGATCTCGTGGGCAAAGCCCGCGTCAAGGACCTCCAGATCGATCTCGAAGTTGAGCCGCAACGACCGGGCGTCGAGATTGGACGAGCCGACATACGCCCACACGCCGTCGATCGAAAGCAGCTTGGAATGGTCGAATGGGCCTGCCGTGCGCCATATGCGGCAATAGTTCTTCAGGATCTGGTCGAATTGCGCGGTCATGGCGCGGTCGACGAGGAACAGATTGTTCACCGCGGGCACCACGACATCGATCTCGACGCCGCGTCGGGCGGCGGTGATCAAGGCGCTGATCAGCTCCCGGTCCGGCAGGAAATAGGGCGACATCAGGCGAATCGACTTGCGCGCGACCGAGAACGCCCCGATCAGCAGTTTGTGGTTGGTCTCATTGCTTGCATCAGGCCCGGATGCAACCGCCCGCACCAGCATCGGCTTGCCAGGTGGCGGCGACAGCGGGGCAATTCTCCAGGCATCGCCCTTCAGGGCCTCGTTGGTGGCGAAGCGCCAGTCTTCGGCGGCAACCGAGAACAGGTCGGCGACGACAGGCCCGGTAACCTTGAAATGCGTGTCCCTTGCGCTGTTGGAGCCTGCGAACTCGGCGGAAAACCCCTTGCGGATGTTCATGCCGCCGGTAAAGGCAACCGTGCCGTCGACCACAAGGATCTTCCGGTGGGTCCTGAGATTGGCGTAGGGCAGGCGCAGGCCCATGACGATGTTGCCGTTGAAGACGTCGGCGGGAATGTCGGCCTTGCGCAGATGACCCAGGATGCTGGGGACGGAATAGCGCGCGCCGACGGCGTCGATCAGCACGCGAACGGTGACGCCGCGCCGGACGGCACCGGCCAAGGATTCAACGAAAAGCAGGCCGACGGCGTCATTGTCGAAAATGTAAGTCTCGAGCAGGAGGCTGCGTTCGGCGCCATCGATCGCCGCGCACATGGCGGCATAGGCCTCGTCGCCGGTCTCCAATACGTCGATGGCATTGCCCGGGTTGAGCGCGCGCCGCGCCACCCTGTCGCCCAGCGTCCGCAGACCGGTGAAGCGCTGCCCGTACCGTTCGACAATGAGCGCCTCCTCGGCAGCGACGTCACGCTCGTGCTTGGCGGCCACCGCATCGCCGGCAAGCGGGCGCTGCGCGGTGATCGTGGCGCGGCGAATGCGATTGATGCCGGCCACGGCATAGATCAGCACGCCGAGGATCGGTGAAAGCACCATCACGCCGACCCAGCCGGTGGCGGCGCGGACATCTTCCTTGGTCATGACGGCGTGGGCGATGCCGACGGTCGCCATCACCACCGAGATGATTGCCAGGATTTGGGTCCAGTGAGTCGCAATGGTGTCGAACATTGCCGGGACTATCCAGCGCGCGATTGCAGAAGGCAATGCGGCCGATCATGCTTCGCATCCGCAGTGGCGCCCCATGGCTCGGTCAGCACTTTGGACAGACATCTGCGCCACGGGATTGGCCTGGGCAAAAACATCGGCGCTGCATACTCCAGCGTCGCCTTGCCGGGTCCCATGGAACGTCGCCGCGCCGAGGTCGTTTAATGCCGGTGCCACTCCATCGGAGCGTGACCATGAAGAAAACCTACGTCAGACCCACGCTTGTGAAACGCGAAAAGCTAACCGAGCGCACAGCGCAAATCGTGGCATCCGGGATCATATTGAGCGAGTAATCGCAGCTTCGCGAGCCAGGATTCCCACTGGTGCGAACAGCTACACGGTGTCGATCGGCATTGAGACGGTCGTTTCTGTGTTTCGACCTCATTGGTGATCGGGAAGTCGAAGTCGTGGAGCGTCTCACCGCATTCCTGGGCGAGAGTACCCGACCCTGGGCGAGAGTACCCGACGGCGTCAAAGCAGTGTGAGTGACCCGAGACATAGGTGACGGAACGTACCGGACACATAGTAACACTTTTCGCGATGCGGGAGGGCGCTACCGCCTTTCCCAACACTCATCGCATCGGCGGTTCCTGCTCCGTTGTCTTGGATGAGGATCATTTTGAATTGCCCGCAACCGAAATCGTCAGACCGGCAGCCCGAGCTGCTTTCGAAGGCTTTTGTCGAATGCGGACGCGGGCACGAAGCGGCGTAGGAGACTGACTTGGCGCGCCATTTTGCCCGCCGCATAGCGCCTCTTGGGCGTGGGATCCGTCGCTGCCGCCAAAACGGTCTCGGCTACCACTTCGGGCGCATCGCCTTTTTCCATCGATTTCCGCACGGCTATGGTCATGCCAGCGCGCGCGGAGTCATAGACATCAAGCAACTGATCGGGCGCGGCGAGATTGTCCTCGAATGACGTACGGGTATAGGCGGGCTCCACCAACGACACGCGAATGCCGAACGAGCGCAGTTCGTGATCGAGCGATTCGGAATAGCCCTCGATGGCATGTTTGGTCGACGCGTAAAGCGCGAAATAGGGAGCGGGGATGAACCCCTGTACCGAACTCAAATTGACGATTCTGCCCTTCCCTTGGCGTCGCATTGCCGGCAACACCGCGTTGGTCACGCGAAGGACGCCGAAGACGTTCACGTCGAACAGCGCCTGAGCCTGGCCGGTCGAGGACTCCTCCGCTCCGCCAAACAGACCCATGCCGGCATTGTTGACAAGCAGGTCGATGCGTCCGGCCTTGGCCAGAACGTCATCGACCATTTTCGCAACGGACGCGTCGTCGGTCACGTCGCAGGTCAGCATGGTAACGCTGTCGGATTGGTTGGAGGCTCCACGACGGCTGGTTCCGAATACGCGAAAGCCAGCGCCAAGCAAGGCTTCGGCGGTAGCCCGCCCGATGCCGGAAGATGCCCCTGTCACCAGGGCGACGCCAGGATTGGTCTTGTTCATGGAGATCATTTCTTTCTTCGTGTTGGATCGGAGTTGGAGAAGCATGAAAGGTCGGTGTGAAAGGTGCCAATCATTAGCGCCCCTGGCCCTCGCGTCGGGCCGCCGGGGCGGTCCAGCGCCTGAACAAGGCGCTGGCATTCACGCCGCCAAAGCCGAAGCCATTGGAGATCGCGTATTCCATCTCCATTGGCCGGGGCTCGTTTGCGACGAAGTCGATGCCGTTCGCAGCCGGATCGGGAGCGCTCAGATTGAGTGTCGGTGGTGCCACCTGGTCCCGGAGCGCTAGGATCGCGAAAATGGCACCAAGCCCGCCGGCCGCACCCAGCAGGTGTCCGGTCGCCGATTTCGTTGCGCTGACAGCTATCGCGAAATCGCGCCCGAATACGCTCTTGATCGCTTCGATTTCACCCAGGTCACCGACTGGCGTGGAGGTCGCATGCGCATTGAGATGACGAACCTCGCGCGCCGAAATCCCTGCCTGGGCAATCGCGATCTCCATGGCCCGGCGCGCACCGCCGCCGTCCTCGGGGCCAGAAGTGACGTGGTGGGCATCCGCCGTCGTGCCGTAGCCGACGAGTTCGGCGAGCGGTGTTGCGCCGCGCGCCAGCGCGTGGCTCAACGCCTCGATGACCAGCACGCCGGCTCCTTCGCCCATGACGAAGCCGTCCCGCGATATGTCGAAGGGACGCGAGGCTTGAGCCGGCCCCCAATTGAAGCCGGTTGAAAGAGAGCGTGCCGCAGCAAACCCACCGAGACTGACTATGTTCATGCATGCTTCCGTTCCCCCGCACACGGCAATATCAGCCTCGTTCGCGCGGATGAGACGGGCGGCGTCGCCGATCGCCTGGATGCCGGCCGCGCACGCCGTCACTGGCGCGCCGAGCGGACCTTTGAAGCCATGACGGATTGAGATCTGGCCTGCTGCGAGGTTCACCAGGAAGGACGGCACCGTGAAAGGGGACAGGCGGCGGGCGCCACGCAGGTCGACCGTACGCACGGCTTCTGTGATGGCGGGGAACCCGCCGACCCCCGAAGCGATGACCGTTGCCGTGCGCAGGCGATCCGTCTCCAAGGCAGGCTTCCATTTCGCCTGTGCAAGCGCCTCCTCTGCGGCAGCCAGCGCAAAGAGAATGAACCGATCCACCTTGCGCTGATCCTTCGCAGACAGGATGACATCGGGATCGAAACCGGCGTCCGGATCTTCTTCCAGGGAGGGCACCACGCCGCCGATCTTCGACGGCAGGTCTCGCACCACATCGTCCGGAAGCCTACGGATACCCGAACGCCCGGCCAGCAGGCGCGACCATGACGCTTCGACACTGGCGGCAAGGGGCGTGACGGTCCCCATGCCTGTAACAACAACCCGTCGCATCTATTCTCCTGTCACTTTGGTGCGCGGACAGCGCTGCCGACGCCGTTCAAGCGGCGACTGCTTCGCGGATCCGATCGATTGCCGAATCCAGAAAGGCCTGCGCGAGGTTGGGGTCGTTGACGACCCGCGATAGGAGCACCGCGCCGACCATCGTCGAGAGAATGGCCATGGCCTTGCCGCCGGCCTCATCATTGTCGGCCCCGCCAACCCAACTGCCGAGCATTTCAAGGTATTCCCCGATGCCGGCCTCGAATGACGCTTTCACCTCGGCGCCCTGTCTGGCGGCATCCGAGCCAAGCGCAACGACCGGGCAGCCGTCCATCCTCTCTCCGCGATGATCCATGCTGAGATAGAATGAGATCACTGCGTCGAGCGGATTCTCAGGGTTTGCCGCAGTTGCCGCCGACCACCTGTGGGTGGCGCTCTCCATCGCCCGCCTGGACGCCTGCGCCGCCAAGTCCTCCTTTGACGCGAATTGCTTGTAAAAGGCGCCCTGCGTCAGGCCGGCACCCTTCATCAGATCCTTGAGGCCGATGCCGTCAAAGCCACACTCGCGAAAAAGCCGGCTTGCCACATTGATGACGGTCTCGCGGTTTTCCGCAGCTTGAACTCGGCTTACTCGCATGATCGCTCTCCTTTTTGATTGCGTTCGTAATCTATAATCAGTATAGCGGTCGAATGCAATCTATTTCGAGATGAGGCGATGGATGTGAAAAAGAGAACCGTTGTAGTATTGGGATCGACCCTGACCGCGATATCATGGGCGGCGGCATTCGCCACGCTTGCCACTCCTGCGCGGGAAGCTCCGTTGGTGACCGACCCAAGGCAGGAAGCACCATTCGTCAGGCTTGTGTCGGCAGCGCCCGTCACCGAATCGGAACGTGGCTTCACCGGGATTATCGCGGCAAGGGTGCAGAGCAATCTCGGCTTTCGCGTTCCCGGCAAGATCGTGGAACGGTTGGTGGACGTCGGTCAGGAGGTCAAAGCCGGTCAGCCGCTGATGCGGATTGACGATACCGACCTGGGCCTTGCGCTGTCGGCGAAACGCAATGCCGTTGCCGCAGCGCGAGCAACAGTCGCTCAGACACAGCCTGATGAACGGCGATACGCCAGTTTGCTTGGCAGTGGGTGGGTGACACCGCAGCGCTACGAGCAGGCGAAGGCTGCGATGGATACAGCCCAAGCGCAACTTGCCGCCGCCGAAGCCGATGCACGGGTTGCCGAGAACGAGGCGGCCTATGCAGTCCTGTTAGCGGATGCGGATGGAACGGTGGTTGAAACGCTTGGCGAGCCGGGGCAGGTCGTCGCTGCCGGCCAGCCAGTGATCCGGACCGCGAAGGCCGGCCCTCGCGAAGCAGTCGTCGCACTTCCCGAAACGATCCGACCGGCGATCGGCTCGGTGGCCGAAGCCAGCGTGTACGCCGGCAATGAGCGTCGTTACTCAGCGCATTTGCGGCAGTTGTCGGACTCGGCCGATGCCCAGACCCGAACGTTTGAGGCCCGCTATGTGCTCGACGGTGAGGCTGCCGCAGCACCGCTTGGCGCGACGGTAACCATTCGGCTCGCAAGCCAGATGAAACAGCCAGAGGTCCAGGTGCCACTGGGAGCCGTGCTTGATGACGGCCGCAAGACCGGCGTTTGGGTGCTGGACAGCGCCACCTCGACCGTACACTTTCAGCCCGTCCAGCTTGTTCGTGTAACCAGCGAAACCGCTGTGATCTCCGGATTGAACTCCAACGTTCCCATTGTGTCGCTCGGCGCCCACCTCCTCCAGGAAGGCGCTCGCGTCCGGACCGAGTCCGAAAGCGGGAGCAACTGATGAGCTTCAATCTTTCCGCGATCGCCGTTCGCGAACGCGCGGTCACGCTGTTCTTCATCCTCTTGCTGGTGGCTGCCGGTGCCTACGCCTTCCTCATGCTCGGCCGGGCGGAGGACCCGAACTTCACCATCAAAACCATGACGGTTACGACGGCGTGGCCGGGCGCGACGGCGCGAGAGATGCAGGACCTCGTTGCCGAACCGTTGGAGAAGCGGCTTCAGGAACTGACCTGGTACGACCGGGTGGAGACGACGACACGGCCAGGTTACGCGTATATGACGGTCACGCTGAAGGACAGCACACCGTCATCCGTCGTGCAGGAGGAGTTCTACCAGGCTCGCAAGAAGCTCGGCGACGAGGCCCCCAACCTGCCGCCCGGCGTCTTCGGCCCCTTCGTGGACGATGAGTATTCGGATGTGAGCTTCGCCCTTTATGCGCTGAAGGCCAAAGGCATGCCGATGCGGGAACTGGCGAGGCAGGCGGAGGTAATCCGCCAGGACCTCCTGCACGTGCCAGGCGTTAAGAAGATCAACATCCTTGGTGAACGTCCCGAACAGATATTCGTCGAGTTTTCCTACGCCAAACTGGCAACCCTTGGCGTGTCGGCACAGGACATCGCCGCTGCCTTGCAGCGGCAGAACACCGTCACGCCCGCAGGCTCGATCGATACCCTGGGGCCACGCCTCCTCATTCGGGTCGACGGCGCCTATCACAGCGTTCAGGCGATCGCGGACACGCCGATTGTCGCTGGGGGTCGAACGCTGAAGCTCTCCGACATTGCCTACGTCAGCCGCGGCTACGAAGACCCTCCCACCTACCTCATCCGCCGTCAGGGGGAGCCCACCATCATGCTTGCAGCGGTTATGCAGGAAGGCTGGGATGGTCGCGCGCTCGGCAAGGCGCTAGAAGACAAGACTGCCGCGATCGTACAGACCCTGCCGCTTGGTATGACGCTCGACAAGGTAAGCGACCAAGCCGTCAACATCACTTCGGCGGTCGACGAGTTCATGTTGAAGTTCGCTATGGCGCTCGGCGTCGTGCTGCTGATCAGCCTGCTCAGCATGGGCTGGCGCGTCGGGATCGTCGTAGCGGCTGCCGTTCCTCTGACACTTGCCGTCGTGTTCCTCATCATGCTGGAAACCGGCCGGTTCTTCGATCGCATCACGCTCGGCGCCCTCATCCTGGCGCTTGGTCTTCTCGTGGACGACGCCATCATCGCCATCGAGGTGATGGTGGTGAAGATGGAAGAGGGCATGGACCGCATCAAGGCGGCGGCCTATGCATGGAGCCACACTGCGGCGCCGATGCTGTCTGGAACGCTGGTGACGATCGCCGGTTTCGTGCCGGTGGGTTTTGCGCGCTCGACGGCGGGCGAATACGCCGGCAACATCTTCTGGGTGGTGGGGTTCGCCCTCATCGTTTCCTGGATCGTCGCGGTGGTCTTTACGCCCTATCTCGGTGTCAAGATGCTGCCGGCGATCAAACCGGTCGAAGGCGGTCACCACGCTATTTACGACACGCGCAATTATCGACGTTTACGGCGGGCCATCACGTTTGCCGTGCGCCATAAATTCGTAACCTGTGGTATCGTTGGCATCGCCTTCGCGCTTTCCGTCATCGGGATGGGCGCCGTCAAACAGCAGTTCTTCCCGACGTCCGATCGCCCCGAAGTGCTGGTGGAGGTTCGCCTGCCGGAAGGTGGTAGCATCGAGACAACGACCGCCGCGGTCGAGAAGCTCGAACATTGGCTGGACAGACAGCCCGAGGCCAAGATCGTCACGAGCTATGTCGGTCAGGGCGCTCCGCGCTTCTTCTTCGCAATGGCGCCGGAACTTCCCGATCCCGCTTTCGCCAAGATCGTCGTGCTGACCCCGGACGCCGAGGCGCGTGAGGCGTTGAAGAACCGGCTCCGAGAGGCGGTGGCGCAGGGGCTTGCACCCGAGGCGTATGTCCGCGTTACGCAGCTCGTGTTCGGTCCCTATACGCCGTTCCCGGTCGAGTTCCGGGTCATGGGACCCGATGCCACACAACTCTACAGCATTTCCGAAAAGGCCCTCGACATCATGCGGGGCGTCCCGGACGTGCGACAGGCCAACCGCGATTGGGGCAATCGCACGCCCGTGCTTCGCTTTGTCCCGGATCAGGATCGACTGAACCTCATCGGCCTCTCGTCGGCGGAGGTGGCTCAGCAACTGCAATTCCTTCTCACCGGCATCCCCGTTACCCAGGTCCGCGAGGACATTCGCAATGTCCCCATCGTGGCGCGCAGCGCCGGCGGCGAACGGCTGGATCCGGCACGTCTGGCGGATTTCTCACTCGTTAGCCGAGATGGCCGCTCGATTCCGCTCGACCAGATCGGGCATTCGGAAATCCGTCAGGAGGAGCCAATCCTGAAGCGCCGCGACCGCATGCCCGTTGTAACGATCCGCGCGGACATCAATGAGGCGAGCCAGCCTCCCGAGGTCTCCAAGCAGATCATGAAGGCCCTTCAGCCGCTGATCGCGTCCCTTCCGGCCGGCTATCGCATCGAAATGGGCGGATCGATCGAGGAGGCTGAAAAGGCCAACACCGCGCTAGGCAAGGTCTTCCCAGCTATGATAGCCGCCATGTTGATCGTCATCATGCTGCAGGTGCGATCCTTCTCGACGATGTTCATGGTCATGCTGACGGCGCCGCTTGGCCTTGTCGGCGTCGTGCCGATGCTGCTCATCTTCAACCAGCCCTTCGGGTTCAACGCCATTCTGGGCATGATAGGACTGGCTGGCATCCTGATGCGCAATACGCTGATCCTGACCGAACAGATCAAGGAAAACCGTGTTGCCGGCATTGATGACTATCACGCTGTCATCGAGGCCACGGTGCAACGCACACGGCCCGTCATCCTGACAGCACTTGCAGCCGTGCTGGCCTTCATCCCCCTCACGCACTCCGTTTTCTGGGGTTCAATGGCCTATACGCTGATCGGCGGAACAGCGGCCGGCACGGTGTTAATCCTGCTCTTCCTTCCCGCGCTCTACATCGCGTGGTTCCGGATCAAGCCGACCGCGGATGAGATCCAGGAGGCTTCGAAAGAGGAACCGGAACAGCGGCTAGCAATGGCTGCCGAGTAGGGCACTGTTGTCGAGCCTCATTTGTCTGCACGGGGCGACTGGCGGGTTCGCGGCGTCGATGTGAGTGAGAGTAATCAGTGTGGCTGGCGGTAGCGGATTTTCATGTAACTGATTGATCTTGTTGACCAAATGGTAGCGGGAGAGGGACTTGAACCCCCGACCCCAGGATTATGATTCCCGTGCTCTAACCAACTGAGCTACCCCGCCAGGGCGGCGAAAGGCCCGAAATCCGCCTTAAATCGAAAGGCATTTCGAGGCGTTCGCCAAGGTCGCGCGGATATAAGGTTGGGAGGGCGAGCCTGTCAAGCTTCGAAGCATTCCATATCGCAGCATATTCTCATTGCCGAAAAAAGCTTTGCCGCGTGGACATTTGGTTGCAACCGCCGGGGTTGAGTTCGAAGGGGCACGTCGCTATGTCTCGGCCACGAGTTTTTAGAGTTTGAAACAGATGAAGCCGCGCATTGCAGTCCTCGGTTGCGGATACTGGGGCAGCAACCATATCCGCACCCTCAAGGCGCTTGGCGCGCTGTACGCGGTTTCCGACGCCAACCGGGCGCGAGCCGAAGGCTTTGCCAGCGAACAGGATTGCCTGGCGATCGAGCCCGACCAGTTGTTCGGCCGGGACGACATCGACGCCATCGTCATGGCCTTGCCGCCGCAGTTCCATGCCGACCTTTCCGTGCGCGCCGCTGAAAGCGGCAAGGACCTGCTGGTGGAAAAGCCGATCGCGCTGACGGTGGCGGATGCCGAGCGTGCGGTGCAGGCGGCCAAGGACAATGGCCGCGTCTTCATGGTCGGCCATGTCCTGCGTTTCCATCCCGCCTTCGAGACGCTGAAAGGGCTGATCGACAATGGCGAGCTCGGCGAGGTCCGCTACATACATTCGCACCGGCTTGGCCTTGGCAAGTTCCACACCGAGAACGATGCGCTGTGGGATCTGGCGCCGCATGATTTGTCGATGATCCTGGCCATCACCGGCACCGAGCCGATCGAGGTACGCGGCGAGGGCGCCGCCCTCCTCGACAATCTCAGCGACTTCGCGCATCTGCACATGCGCTTTCCCAACGGCCTGCGCAGCCATCTTTTCACCTCGCGGCTCAATCCCTACCGCGAGCGGCGGCTGACCGTGGTCGGCACCAAGGCGATGGCGGTGTTCGACGATGTCGAGCCGTGGGAGCGCAAGCTTGCCGTGTACCGCCACGCGGTCTGGCAGGACAGCGGCCAATGGGCGTTCACCACCAACGAGCCATCCTATGTCGCGGTCGCGCAAGGCATGCCGCTGACGCGCGAGCTGGAGCATTTCATCCACTGCATCGAGACGCGCGCCGAACCCCGCACCAGCGGCGAGGAAGCGATCAGGGTGCTGCGCATCCTGACGGCGGGCACCGTCACCCACACCAAATCGAAAGACTGAGAAGGCGCCGGCCGTCTATTCGGCGGGAATTCGCGCCGGCCTTGCCGCCAGCTTCGTCAGCATGGCCTCGGCCTCGGCGCCCCGCTCGGAGCGCTCGATGAAACCGCCGCCGAAGATGCGGGCTTCGTTGCCGTCATCGGAATAGAGCACGCAGGCCTGTCCGGGCGCGATGCCGGATTCGCCGTCCGCCAATTCGACTGATGTCACGCCTGCCTCATGGCGCAGCACCGCTGGACGCGGCGGCCTGGTGGAGCGCACCTTGGCGAACAGTTCGATGCCGCCGGCGGGCACATTGGCGAGCGGACCGTCGCCAAGCCAGTTCATGTTGCGCAGATAGATCTTGTGCGTCTCCAGCGCCTCGCGCGGGCCGACCACGACGCGGGCCCGTTCGGCGTCGAGATGGACGACATAGAGCGGTTCGCCCGACGCGATGCCGATGCCGCGGCGCTGGCCGATCGTGTAACGCAGGATGCCTTCATGGCGGCCGAGCACTCGGCCATCGATGTGAACGATGTCGCCCGGATTGGCGGCGGACGGCTTCAGCTTGGCGATGATATCGGAATATTTGCCCTGCGGCACGAAGCAGATGTCCTGGCTGTCCTGCTTGGCGGCCACCGTCAGCCCCATCTCCTCGGCAATCGCGCGAACCTGCGGCTTCGAAAGGCCGCCCAGGGGAAAGCGCAGATAGTCGATCTGCGCCTGCGTGGTGGCGAACAGGAAATAGCTCTGGTCGCGGTCGGCATCGACCGGCCGGTAGAGCGCGCGGTGGGCACCGTTGGCGCCGGAGCGGATATAGTGGCCGGTGGCGAGCGCGTCGGCGCCAAGCTCCTTGGCGGTGGCCAGGAGATCGGCGAACTTCACCGTCTGGTTACAGGAGACGCAGGGAATGGGGGTTTCGCCGGCGACGTAGCTCTCGGCGAAGGGGTCGATGACCGCCTTGCGGAAACGCTCTTCGTAGTCGAGCACATAATGCGGGATGCCCAGCGTCTCAGAGACGCGACGGGCATCGTCGATATCCTGTCCGGCGCAGCAAGAGCCGGCCCGATGCGTTGCCGCGCCGTGGTCGTAAAGCTGCAAGGTGACGCCGACAACATCATAGCCCTCGCGCTTCAACAGGCCGGCGACCACGGACGAATCCACGCCGCCCGACATGGCGACGACGATGCGGGTGTTTTCGGGACGTCCGGGAAGGTCGAGACTGTTCATGATGCTTTCATTCTGCGCGGCGTCTGAATGCCAATGTCGAGAATATAGGTCAAGCTTTCCCACGACGCCAGCTTGCAGGCCGATTCACGGATTGCGGTCGATCCGCCATCCGTCGGATTTTTCCCAACCAATTCAAGGCTTCGAGCCCGATGTTTCAAATGCCTGCGAAAAGACTAACGCGCCGTTCACGATCCTTACCTAGTCATTAGGGTCTGCTTAGGCAATTTTTAAAGCTGTGGCGGTAACGTGGCGGGGATTGGGTCTTTGAGTTTTTTGTAGAGAGTACGATGACCGATCTGGTTAGACCTAGAGTCAAGTATGTTATTGGGCCTGACGGCAGCCCTCTTACGATTGCCGACCTGCCGCCGACGAACACGCGTCGCTGGGTTATCCGGCGCAAGGCGGAAGTGGTCGCGGCGGTGCGCGGCGGGCTTTTGAGCCTTGAAGAGGCATGCCAGCGCTACAAGCTGACCACCGAGGAATTCCTGTCCTGGCAGGCGTCGATCGACGAATATGGCCTTGCCGGGCTGCGCACCACGCGCATCCAGCAATACCGGCATTAGAGCCGGCCTGGCACAGTCAAAGGGCGCGGCACTCCGCGCCCTTTTGCTTTTGCAGGGCCTTCGTCCCGAGGCAATTTCCCGCAATCAGACCGTCAGCGCCACCTTGCCGATCGGCCTGGTGGCGAGAAACGCGTGAGCGGCACCGGCCTCTTCGAGTGGAAAGCTCCTTGCTACGTGAACGGCAAGCTTGTTCGCGTCGATCAACCGACCAAGCTCCACAAGGCCTTTTCGGTCAGGCACGACGGACATGCGCTCGACCCGGATATCGCGCGCGCTGGCCAGTGCCCTGGTGGTGTCGTTCAGGTTCAGCAAGGACACCAGCACACCGCCATTCCTGATGACCTTCAAAGAGAGTTCGGCGTGCTCGCCGCCCATCGGGTCCAGCACCAGATCGATGTCGTTGATCCGGTTGGTAAAATCGCCTTGTGTGTAGTCGATGACCTCGTCGACGCCGAGCTCGCGGACGAAATCGAGCTTGTTCGGGCTGGCGGTGGCGACGACATAAGCGCCGCGCGCCTTGGCGATCTGCACCGCCAGATGACCGACGCCGCCGGCGCCCGCATGCACCAGCACACGCTGGCCCGGCTTCAATGCGCCATGGCGGACAAGGCCTTGCCAGGCGGTCAGGCCGGCCAGCGGCAATGCGCCCGCCTGGATGTGGTCCGCCGCCTTCGGCTTCAGCGCGATTTCATCGGCTGGCACAGCGGTCAGTTCGGCGTAGGCCGCCGCCTGCTTGGGGAAACGCGGCATGCCGAATACCTCGTCGCCGATCTTGAGATCGGTGACGCCGGCCCCCAGCGCCTCGACCGTTCCCGAAATATCCCAGCCGAGGATGAAGGGAGGTTCGCCAAGCAGCGGATAGTAGCCGGCGCGCACGGCGCCATCGACCGGGTTGATGCCGGCGGCCTTGACGCGGACCAGCACTTCACCGGGCTTTGCGGTGGGGTCGGGCTGATCGGCAATGACAAGGACGTCGGGTCCGCCAACGGAAGTCTGGATAACGGCACGCATGGGAGGTCTCCTGCTTGGTTGCTGCCGCTATCATTTGGATAGTAATATTCTCTTGTCCAGTATGTACCTTTTTGATATATAGGTACCTTATGGATAGTGAAGATAACTCCCCCTTCGGTTATGACGCGTTCCGGCGGACATGTCCGTCGCACACCGTGCTGGAGATGCTGGCCAGCAAATGGGTCTACTTGGTGGTGTGCGCGCTGCGCAAAGGCCGGCTGCGCAATGGCGAGCTTGCCCGCAAGCTCGAAGGCATCACGCCCAAGATGCTGACGCAGACGTTGCGCGTGCTGGAGCGTGACGGGCTGGTGCGGCGTGAAATCTTCCCGGTCATTCCGCCGCGCGTCGAATATGAATTGACCGAACTCGGCCAGAACCTGGCGGGACTGCTCACCCAGATCAGGGCCTGGGCGGAACAGCATGCGCCAGACATCAAGGATGCGCGAGCCAAGGCGATTGCTGTAAATGCAGGGGAATGGGCCGCCTAGGCAGCTCGCCGTTTCCCGGAAACCGCATTCTTTCTGCTTTTACGCAATTCCGGACGGAAAGCCGCCAGACACTTTCCTGGAATTGCTCCAGCTACACGCCGACAGTCCCGGCCTGTTCAACCGATCATGGCGCTGCGGCCGCCGGTCTCGGCTTCGCGAATCTTGGTGTCACGCGATTCCAGCATTTCGGCCTTGGAAAGCTCCGCTTCAGCTTCGCCGAGTAGTGATTCGGCAGCGCTTCGCTGTTGTGCGAGGTCGCTTTGCGAATTTCTGAGGTTGTCGCGGCGCAAGCGCGCCGCCTTGGCGAAGGTCGGATAGGCGAAATGATTGATGTCGGTGATGCCGGCTTTCTTTTCCTCGGCGGTGATTTGAAGCTCCAGTTCGACGGCCATGCGTTCGAACTCGGCGATCATCATGTCGAGTTGCAGCAGCTGCCGCCGCTTCTCATTCACCTGAAACTGTTTCAGCCGAACGAGGTTTTCACGTGACTTCATGATTCGGTACTCCCGGAAACGCACACCCGCACATATCGTCCAAACCACCTGGAAACGCCCAGGCGTTGCCCGTGTCCACCGGCTTTCCCCGGACTATAGGAAACAAAACCCTAAAGTTTTTTGCCGGCGGTAACCATTCGTTTACGGGCATTGTTAATCATACGGGTCAGGGCTTAAGGCCGGGTAAAAATTCCGGTCGCCGAAGCGAAGGCGCGTCGATGAGTCCCTGGAGTCGCTTAGTCCAGGTTATTAATGTGTTGCATTAGGAATTTGGGTCTGGGATTCGTTATTAGATTCAAGAGGGTGTAGAAAGGGGTTAAAAAATCTGATACCGTCATGGACGGGAAATTAGGTTTTGTTAACCATTCGATGGCAGCCTCTGCACAAGGCAACCACTGCTCCGGGGCAGGACGGGTCGTGAAATGGTCCGGCAGCAGAAAAGGGGAATGAAATGCGTGTTCTGCTGATAGAAGATGACAGTGCAACCGCACAAAGCATCGAACTGATGCTGAAATCGGAAAGTTTCAATGTCTATACGACGGACCTCGGCGAAGAGGGTGTCGATCTGGGCAAACTTTACGATTACGACATCATCCTTCTCGATCTCAACCTGCCCGACATGTCCGGCTACGAGGTCTTGAGAACGCTTCGTCTCTCCAAGGTGAAGACGCCTATCCTCATCCTCTCCGGCATGGCCGGCATCGAGGACAAGGTCCGCGGCCTGGGCTTCGGTGCCGACGACTACATGACCAAGCCGTTCCACAAGGACGAGCTGGTGGCGCGCATCCACGCCATCGTGCGGCGCTCCAAGGGCCACGCCCAGTCGGTCATCACCACCGGTGACCTGGTGGTCAACCTCGACGCCAAGACCGTTGAGGTCGGCGGCCAGCGCGTGCACCTGACCGGCAAGGAATACCAGATGCTGGAACTGCTCTCGCTGCGCAAGGGCACCACGCTCACCAAGGAAATGTTCCTCAACCATCTCTATGGCGGCATGGACGAGCCGGAGCTGAAGATCATCGACGTCTTCATCTGCAAGCTGCGCAAGAAGCTCGACGCCGCGTCCGGCGGCCAGAACTACATCGAGACGGTCTGGGGCCGCGGCTATGTGCTGCGCGAACCCGAGGACATCCGCGTCAGCGCGTGAGCCGCCCGACTATTGTCATCTTCAATAAAACCCGGCTTCAGCCGGGTTTTTGCGTCAGCGGCCGCAATGACGGTGGGCTGCCAGAGCAATTCCAGGAAAAGCGTGACACGGTTTTCCGTCCAGAACTTCGCGCAAAAAATGAGATAGGGCGGTTCGGCGTTTCCGTGAAACGGCGAAACGTTCCGGCGTCTCAGGCTGCGATCTTCAGGGTGCGAAAGCGCTCGAGCAGCTGCGGGCGATTGAACGGCTTCAGGAGATAACCCTGGGCGCCCGCGCGCTTGGCTCGCATGATCGACGCGATGTCGAGTTCGACCAGCGAGATCAGGATCTGCGGCTTTATCGGGCTCTCCATGGCGCGTACGCGGCGGATGAGGTCGACCGCCTGGACGTCCGGCAGGGCGCCGTCGACGACGATGATGTCGGGCATGTCGGCGGCGCACATCTCCAGCGCATCAAGCCCGCTGGCCGCTTCGATGACCATCATGTCGGAACCGCCCAGGATGCGTTTTGCAACTTTCCTGATGACGCTTGAATCGTCGACGAACATGCAGCGTTTCATTCCGGGTCCTCTTTGCCCTTGGGCAATCCGGTCGTGCGGGCATCTGCTGCGCACCCTAGACCAATCTGGTAAAGAACCCGGAAAGCCATTGGGTAAAATTTTTGCAAAGATGCGGATGAGGCGCTTTTCTTTGCGGATGCTTCGCTGGCGCTTCCAGCCGAGCCATCACGACAATATTACGGTGCTGAAATACTTTGCTCTGCCGGCAAGTCGGGCAGCTCAGGCAGCCGAAAGTACGATTTCTTCCGCCGTCGCGTGGATCGATATCGTCATGCCGGCCTCGCGGGCCAGAAGCAGCGTGTAGTAGGGCTGCACCGAATGCGCATCGATCGGCTCTTCCGGCTTGTGGCCGGAATGCAGTTCGAGGAATTTCGGCGGCACGCGCAGCATCGGGCCGCTTGCCGATAGGGAAATGCGCGGCTCGGTTTCGAGATTCTCGAGGGTGACGACCAGCTTGCCGCCACGCGGAATGGCGGCGTTGGCGACCAGGATCAGGTTGAGCAGCAGCTTGACCTTGTTCTTGGGCAGCAGCGCCCGCGCCCCGTTCCAGGTCAGCTCCGGCTTTTCATTCTTGAGGAAGGCGATCGCCACCGCTTCGGCATCGCCGGTGTCGATCAGCATGCCGGCCGAACCGGCCGCGCCGAAGGCGATGCGGGCGAACTGCAGCCGGGCCGAGGCGTTCTTGGCGCTCTGGCGAATGAGCCGCATGGCGTCTTCGTCGGCGCCGCCCTCGTCAAGCAGTTCAAGCCCGTTGTTGATCGCGCCGACCGGCGAGATGATGTCGTGGCAGACGCGGCTGCACAGAAGCGCCGCCAGGTCAGGCGCGGAAAGGGTGAACAGATCGGCCATCGGTGAAAATCCCTGCAAAAATCCACAATTCATGGCCGAGCGATTGATTACCGCGCCTGCGCACACGAATCATGCTCCAACCCGAGGCTTTCTGAATACACAGCACTCGTAGGTACAGCAACAAACCCAAAATTTTCGTCTGGCAAGTGGCGTGTTCGCGCAGGCCGCAGCGCCGCGCGACCCCAAAGCCAGCCTTCGAACCGCCATCTTCCTGTGGGAGTTAATGGTTGAAAAAGAATTACGGCATAGTTTGCCCTAACTGTCATCCTTAACGGCCGCCTAAAGAGCCGGACCGGATGCGAGGCGTCGGCGAAAGTGCTCCATGACGGAGATTGGAAGCATGTTTTCCCGATTCTATGACCGGAGTGTCCTCCGTGTCCTCTCAATGGCGATCACGCTCATGGGCGTCCTCGTCTTCTCGACTTCAGCCCTGCGGGCCCAGGAATATACCGCTCAGGAGATTATCGATTCCGGTCACAAGTTCTTCGGCGCGACATCGGGTGGACTCGCCACGGTCGTGGAGAAGATCTTCGCCTCCTACGGCTTGCCCAATGGCTATCTCCTCGGTGAGGAGGGGTCGGGTGCGCTGATCGGCGGCCTGACCTATGGCGAAGGCACGCTCTACACCAAGAATGCCGGCGACCACAAAGTGTTCTGGCAAGGCCCGTCGCTGGGCTGGGATTTCGGCGGCGAGGGGTCCCGGGTGATGATGCTGGTCTACAATCTCGACGATGTCGGCAACCTCTACAACCGCTATGGCGGTGTGGCCGGTTCGGCCTATGTGGTGGCGGGTGTCGGCTTCAATGTGCTGAAGAACAACAATGTGCTTCTGGTACCGATCCGCACCGGTGTCGGCGCCCGGCTCGGCGTCAATCTCGGCTACCTGAAGCTGACCGAACGGGCGACCTGGAATCCATTCTGATTCCAGCCGTCGTCGCCGCAAAGCCGGCTTTTCCGTGGGAATTGTAGGCCTGCGACGCTCCATGCGTCGCGGCAGGCCCTTGCCGCAGCGCCGGATTTCCGCCATGCCAGTATGATGCGGTCCAGTCCAGGTGGTCGCCGCCGATAGCGGGTTGTCTTTTGGTTCAGTCGGTCCTGTTCTTTGCCCTCGGCTTTCTCTGCGCCGGCTTTCTGGCGCTGATCGTGGCCCCGGCCGTCTGGCGGCGTGCGGTCTCCCTGACCCGCCGGCGCATCGAGGCCTCTATCCCGTTGACGCAGGCCGAGATCCAGGCCGACAAGGACCGGATCCGGGCCGAGTACGCCATGTCGACGCGCCGCCTCGAGATGAACGTCAAGGCGTTGCGCGAAAAGGTGGCCGAACAACTCGTCGAGATCACTCGCGGCCACGAGGCGTTGAAGGGGCTGGCGGTCGAACGCACGGACAAGAATCACGCGCTCGCGGAACTCGGCGCCAAAAGCGAAGCATTGCGGCAGCGCGAAGAGGAACTGCACCAGCTTTCGGAGCGGCTCAAGGAAACCGAGCGCAAGTTGGAGAAGCGGGCGCTCGAACTCGAAAAGCTGGAGCATATGTACGACGATGCCAGTTTTGCCTCCAGCAGCCGGCAAATCGAACTCGTGGCGCGTGAGTCCGAATTGCAGAAGCTTGCCAGCGACATCTCGCTGCTGCGCGGCCAGCGCAAGGAAGCGGATCGGCGCAATCAGGAAATCGCGGCCGAAAGCAAGGCCGCGCGCGATGCCCTGAAGGTGGAGAAGAAAAGGGTGGCTGAACTCGACAAGAAGGTCGAACGGCTGCTGGCGACGCTCGCCGACCGCGAGGACAAGCTCGACCGCCGCGAGAAGGAACTGGCGCGGCTGCGCGAAAAGCCGAAGGCCGAGGAGGGCGGACCGGCCTTGCGCCTGGTCGGCAGGCCGGATGAAGCGGGAGGGGACGACGAGGCCAAGAGGCGCGACGACCTGGACCAGGCGATCGCCAAGCTCGACAGCGATCGCGAACGGCTGGAGGCCAGGCTAACGGCGCTGGCGCGCGAGAACAAGCTGCTCAAGGCGGATCTCGGCGCCTTGGCATCGTCGGGTTCGGCGAATGGCAGTGCCGCGCTGCGCGAGCAGATGAACGAGTTGGCGGCTGAAGTCGTCCACCTGACGGCCAAGCTGGAGGGGCCCGATTCGCCGATCGCAAAAGCGCTGGCGGGCCCGCAGGACAGCCGATCCGATGGCGGCAATCTCAGTCTCGCCGACCGCGTGCGGGCCTTGCAGAAGGCGGCCGCGAACTAAGGTGTGTCGAGATTCAGGTGATGCCGGCCTGCAAACGGCGGCTTTCTGCGCTTCCGGTGCTCACGTACCCAAAAGTACGCTCCGCTCCGGTTCTCGAAAGCCACCATTTTAGGCTCGGCCTGACCTGAATCTCAACGCACCTTAAGCGGTGATGCCGCCGTCACGCTTGTTCAACGATGCGAGAAATGATGCAGGGCGATGGCCGAAGCAGCGGCGACGTTCAGGCTGTCGAAGCCTTTCGACATTGTGATCCGCACTGTCCGCAGGCTGGCTAGCAGGTTTTCGGGCAGGCCTTCGCCCTCGGTGCCGAGATAGAGCGCCAGGCGTTCGGCCGGCCTTGCATCGCGTATGTCGGTTCGTCCGCGCGGCGACAGGGCGAATTGTTCAAAACTCCGTTCGGCGAGCGTTGCGACAAAGCCAGGGGCGTCGCTGAAGGATGCGAACGGGATCTTGAGCGCGGCGCCGACGGAAACGCGAATCGCCTTGCGGTACAGCGGATCGCAGCATGTCGCGTCCATCAGTACCGCATCGGCGCCGAAGGCAGCGGCATTGCGAAAAATCGAACCCATATTGTCGTGGTTGGCGATGCCGACCAGCACCACCACCAGGGCTCGGTCGGGCAAGGCATCCAGCAATGGCCCGGCCGCTTGCGGCGTCTCCTTGCGGCCGATGGCCAGGATGCCGCGATGCATGTGGAAGCCGGCGATCGCGTCCATCACCGCGCTGGTGACGACGTAGACCGGCAGGTCCGCCGGTGCCTTGTACAGGATGTTCCTCAGGCCGCCGAGCCGGTTTTCCAGGACCAGAACGGATTCGGCACCGAAGCGGCCGGACGACAGAAGCAGGTCGAGCACCACCTTGCCTTCGGCGACGAAACGCCCTTGCCGGCCGGCGAGATCGCGTTCGCGGATATCAAGATAGGTGGCGACCCTGGGATCGCCTGGGTCTTCGATGCGAATTGGGTCCATATCCTCCGCCCAAACATCGAGAGCGTGGTTCGTGCGTCGATGACCGCGCGCAAGCCACGTTCCGGAAATCGTCAGCGAGGTAGACGGCCGAGGCCGCGTTCGGTCAAGTGCCGGCGCGGCGCAATCTCTGTGCCATCTGGGACAGATCTTCCTTGCCACCACCGAAAATACCATCCAGCACGACAAGCAACTCCCGCACCGCGTCTGAGTTGCAGGAGTAGTAGATCATCTGGCGGTCGCGGCGGGTTTCCACGAGGTCGAGCGCCCGCAACTTGGCCAGATGCTGCGAGAGGGCGGATTGGCTGAGCATCACCTTTTCGGCGATAGCGCCGACCGACATTTCACCGTCGATCAGATGGCTCATGATCAACAGCCGTTTTTCGTTGCCCATCAGCATCAGAAATTCGGCAGCCGATTCGGCGTTGGCGATTAGCTTTGTCGAGACCATGAATGCCCCATGCTGTTTGTTCATCGAGGCGCCATGGGGGCAATGGTGCCTGAATCCATAAATTCACTAGCGAAAGGCCGCCGACGATTCAGCGCCCTTCGCAAAGGGTAGAACATTTCTTTCAAATCTCAAGTGTTGCTTTCGATCAAATGCAATTAAGTTTCGTTGGTTGCCTGCCCGGCGGCGCGGCCGCTCCTGGCCATGGCGACCAGAACGGGTCGCAGGTCTTGTGCCGCCACCAGGGGTTGCGGAAAGAATACCCGGCAAACATTGTCTTTCGACACCAGATCCATGCCATCGGCGTCCAAACCCGCGATGCTCCAGCCGTCGCCGGATGCCCCGGCATAATGGTGCGCATAAACCGCGATCGCGTCGAGATGGTCCGCGTTCATGTGCTCGACGGCGGATTGTTCGCTCGTCGCAAGTTCTTCGACGATAGGCCCGCCGGTGACGAGATCGGAGCGATCGAGCAGATAGGCCTTGCCGAAACCGCCATTGAGGCTGGCGCGCTCCGGCTCGAGGCGAAAGATCGAGAAGTCGCCGAGCCCGGCATAAAGGCTCGCCTTGGGATTGCGGTTGAGATAGCGGCGCTCGGCACGAGCATGCGCGTCAGAGCCACGCTCCAGCCGCGACGCCCGGCAGATCAGGGTCAGGCGCGGATGCGCCAACGGGTCGCCCTTGCCAGGCTCGCCGAGCAGCAGGGAACAGCGTGGATCGGCAAGGATGGCAGGCGTATGCGCCGAGAGCATCGAGACCAGGATCAGCGGCGCGCCGTCGATGTCGGTGGCGACGCCGACCCGGCTTGCCAGCGGCGACCCGGTCTGTACCTCCAGCACCGCCAGTGCGCCGAAGCGGGCACTGCGCAGAAGCGTTTTCGCCAATCGGATTGCCTCGGCGTCGGTCTCGCGGATCACATCCTTCTTTCGGTCGTCCAAAATTCTCGCCCTGCTAAGTTGATTTTTCTATTCCACTTATCGGACGATGATGGCGGTCTTGGCAAGCGTTCCATGCATGTCGCCATCCCATAACTCCCTCGCATTGGTGACTCGAGGCGTGGGCAGGCTCATGGGCGGCATTGCATTACCTCGGCGCCATGCGGATGGCGCCGTCGAGGCGGATGGTTTCGCCGTTCAGCATCTGGTTTTCCACAATGTGGAGGGCAAGGGCGGCATATTCGGATGGTTCGCCGAGGCGGGAGGGGAAGGGCACGGCGGCGCCCAGCGAATCCTGCACGTCCTGCGGCATGCCGGCCATCATCGGGGTCTTGAAGATGCCGGGCGCGATGGTGCAGACCCGAATGCCGGAACGGGCAAGGTCGCGCGCCACCGGCAGTGTCATGCCCACCACGCCGCCCTTGGAGGCGGAGTACGCGGCCTGGCCGATCTGGCCGTCATAGGCGGCGACCGAAGCGGTGTTGACGATGACGCCACGCTCGCCGCCCTGCAGAGGCTCGAGCCTGGCGGCGCGGTCCGCAACGAGGCGGATCATATTGAAGGTGCCGATCAGGTTGACCTCGATCACCTTGCGGTACTGGTCGAGCGGATGGGGGCCATCCTTGCCGATCGTCTTCACGCCAATGGCGATGCCGGCGCAATTGACCAGGATGCGCGGCTCGCCCAGCTTGCTCGCCGTCTCGGCGAGGGCCGCGGTGCCGCTGTCGGCGCTGCTGACGTCGCATTGCACGGCAATGCCGGCGATGTCGGCCGCGACCTTGGCAGCGCGATCGATGCCGACGTCGAAGATGGCGACGCGAGCGCCCTTGGCGGCAAGCGCACGCGCGGTTGCCTCGCCAAGGCCGGAGCCGCCGCCGGTCACGATCGCGATCTGGCCGTTCGGATTCATGGCGTCATCCTTTCCTAAAGCGGTTCCAATTCCCGTGGGAAACCGTTTCACACTTTTCCTGGAATTGCTCCAGGAGAACAGGACGGATCAGGCCCGGATCGACAGGCCAGGTCAAGCCACCGCCTAGGCGTGCTCGGCGACCCTGGCCTGGCTGGCATGACCGACCTCGCCCGTGAGCCTGGCAACCGCGCCCGGCGTGATCTCGTGCGACAAAAGGCGGTCGAGGTCGACAGGACGCGGCATCGAGATCTGGCCGCGCGGGATGCGCTTGAAGCCGAGCGGCCCGTAATAGGGCTCGTCGCCGACCAGTATGACGGCCGGCGCGCCGGACTTTGCGGCGGCCTCCAGTGCGATCGCCACCAGCCGGCGGCCGATGCCGAGATTCTTGAAGGCCGGCCGCACGGCAAGCGGCCCGAGCATCAGCGCGCGGCCGGCACCGGCGGCGATGCGGGTCATGCGCACCGAGGCGACGACAATATCGCCGTCGACCGCGACAAAGGACAAGCCACGCTCGTGGCCGCCGGCTTCACGGATCTTGTAGGCGGCAAGCACGAAACGGCCAGGCCCGAAGGCCTCGTCATTGATGGCTTCGATTTCAGGGTCGTGCGCCGGAGTTTCCGGCAGGTATTTCACGTCGGCAAGGCTCATGGTCTTTGCGTTCCGGTAGGGGAGGAAAGGTTGCTGCAAACGGCAGCATTCGCCAGTCAGCGCTTCAAGCGCGGGCGCCCTTTCGTCGTCGGTCAAACCGGATCAAAGCAAAGTCGAACATGCGGAGTGTCCGCTAGCATCAATTTTCGGCCGCCGCAATCGGCGCCTTCGCTGGCCCTACCGATTGACAATCTGTTCAGCCCCGAATGATTTCCGGCCTGCCGCATCGCGCTCTACATCAGGTGGAAACGCGAAAGGACATCTCATGGGATTGCTGGTCGACGGCAAATGGCAGGACCGCTGGTACGGCACCAAGGATAGCGGCGGCAAGTTCGTGCGGCCGCAATCGCAATGGCGCGACTGGATCACGCGCGACGGAACGCCCGCCGGAGACCGCGGCCGCGGTTTCAAGGCCGAGCCCGGCCGTTATCACCTGTATGTCTCGCTCGCCTGTCCGTGGGCGCACCGGACGCTGATCTTTCGCGCGCTGAAGAAGCTCGAAGGCATCATCTCGGTCTCGGTTGTGCATCATTTCATGGGCGCGAATGGCTGGACGTTTCTCGCCGAGGACGGCGCCACCGGCGACACGCTCTACGGCCTCGATTTCCTGCACCAGATCTATACCAGGGCAGATCCGGCCTATTCCGGCCGGGTGACGGTGCCGGTGCTGTGGGACAAGAAGGAGCGGACCATCGTTTCCAATGAGTCTTCCGAAATCATCCGGATGCTCAATTCAGCCTTCGACGAATGGGGGGACGCCAGCCTCGATTTCTATCCTGAAGCGTTGCGGGGCGAGATCGATGCGGTCAACGCGCTGGTCTATCCCGCCATCAACAACGGCGTCTACCGCGCGGGCTTCGCCACCACGCAGGCGGCGTACGAGGAAGCCTTCGGCGAGCTGTTTTCGGCGCTCGACACCCTGGAGGATCGCCTATCCAGGCAACGCTATCTGGTGGGCGATCGCATCACCGAGGCCGACTGGCGGCTGTTCACCACGCTGGTGCGTTTCGACCCGGTCTATGTCGGCCATTTCAAGTGCAATTTGCGCCGCATCGCCGACTATCCGAACCTGTCGAACTATTTGCGCGACCTCTATCAGGTGCCTGGTGTCGCGGGGACGGTGAACCTGCATCACATCAAGGCGCATTATTACGGCAGTCATGAAACGATCAATCCCACACGGATCGTGCCGGTGGGGCCGGAACTGGACTATGGCGCGCCGCATGACCGCGCCCGGTTCGGGGAGCGGGCCTGATCTACCAGTAGGGCGATGTCGGCTCATCCCGAAAAACCTCGGCGATGCGCCGCAGCGTCGCCGGCGTCGTGCCTTCCGGCAAGCGATCCAGCGGGAAGAAGCCGGCCTCGGCGATCTCATGGTCCGGCTGCTTCGGTGCCGTCTGGCTGAAGTGCTCGATCAGGTAGAGGCCGACATGGTCGCGGCGGCTGGAGCGGCGGTTGAAATGCATCGATTTGAGAACCGGCGGTGCTGCCAGCGCGATGTTGCCTTCTTCGGCCAGTTCGCGCGCCAGCGCCTCGGCAAGCGTTTCGCCCGTTTCGACGCCGCCGCCGGGAAGCTGCCAGCCCGGCACATAGGTATGCCGGATGAGGAACACCGAATTGTTGGCGGCATCATGGATGAGGCCGCGCACGCCGAGCGTCATTGGCCGCCGCAGCACGAAATAGAGATGGAACAGTCTGGCGCGCAGCCCCGACCAACCGGTCTGGCGGAAGGCATCTTCCGGATTTGCCATCAGGTGCGAAACCGTGGGTGATAAGGAAACCTTGAGTGGAAAGCGGGACGCTGGTCGCCTATGAGGGATGGATGTTCAGGCTCGCGCATATTTCCGATGTCCATCTGGGGCCGCTCCCCGATGTATCCTATCGCGATCTCGCCTCCAAGCGCGTGCTCGGCTACGTAAACTGGCAGCGCAACCGCCGCCGCCACATGCATGACGCCGTCATCGATGCCATCACCGCCGATATCAAGGCGCAGAACCCCGACCATCTCGCCGTCACCGGCGACCTGGTCAATCTGGCGCTCGACGGCGAGATCGAGATGGCCAAGCACTGGCTGGAGACGTTGGGATCGCCGCATGATGTTTCGGTGGTTCCGGGAAACCACGACGCCTATGTGCCGGGCGCCTTCGACAAGGTCTGCCGCGCATGGGCGGCCTGGATGAGCGGCGACGGCGTCAACGCACCGGTCGACCGCAACGCATTTCCCTATCTGCGCGTGCGCGGCAATGTCGCGCTGATCGGCGTCTCGACGGCGCGGGCCACGGCCCCCTTCATGGCCAACGGCTTCTTCATGGAGGGGCAGGCGGAGCGGCTCGGCAAGATTCTTCGCGACACGGCCGCCCAAGGCCTGTTTCGCGCGATCATGATCCACCACCCGCCGGTGCGCGGCGCCGTCTCGCAGCACAAGCGGCTGTTCGGCATCGCCCGCTTCCACAAGATCATCCGCCGGCACGGCGCGGAGCTCGTCCTGCACGGACATTCGCATCTACCGTCGCTGTTCCAGATCGGCCCGCGCGACGCCAAGGTCCCGGTGGTCGGCGTCGCCGCCGCCGGTCAGGCGCCGGGGGGAAAGCATCCGGCGGCACAGTATAATCTGTTCGACATCGATGGCGAAAAGGGCAATTGGCGCATCCGCCTGACCCGGCGCGGCCTGACCGGGCCGGCGATACCGCCTGCCGATCTGCAGACCATGGAACTGGGTGTGGAGGCCAGCGCTTCTATTGCCGCAGGCTGAACACCATAGCCACGAGGCGGTCCCAGAAAAGGGCGACCGACACCGCCAGGCCGACCAGGGCCCCGGCAGCGATCAGGCCAAGGCCTGACAGGAAGGCCGACCAGCTATTGCCGCGCGTCGTCGAGCGCAGCGGCGGCTCGGCTTCCGCCACCTGGGCGCGCTTCATGCCGGCGACGGCCGGTTCGACCCCGCCCTCCATCATCCTCTGCCGCTCGACGATGCGCTCGGCGACATAGCGTGTCACGGAATCGGCAATCGGCTTCATCTCGGTCGATTCGGCAAGCACCACGCGGCCAATACGGGTGTCCTTGAGGAAGCGGTAGGTGCGGCGGTCGCGGCCCATCGCGACATGGCTGACGGCATCGATCCAGAGGCGCGGCTGCAGTCCCGAGGAAACGACGAAATCGAAATTGTCCATGTCGGCGGGCACGTCGGCGAAGACAGGCGCAAGTTCGGCTGCCAGGAGATCGAGGCGCATGCGATGCGCCTCGCGCATGTCGACGACGACATCGTCGCGGTCGGCGAAAGCGTTCTTCACATCACGGATGGCATCGGACAGTTTTCTCGACGGATCGATCTTTTCGCCTGCGTCCTTCATCGGCGTCTGCCTCGCGGGGTTGGTTAACACGCAGTTAACACAGCCGCCGGCAAAATGCACTGGCGAGAAGACGGCGCGCGGCGCGGGGCGCCGTGCGCTGGAAGAACTCAACCAGTCGCGGTGGCGAGTCTCGGGCGAATGGGCCTGGCGCGACGGCTCATGTTGCGCTGGATGATGTTCGCCACCAGATCGGGTGCTTCCTCGACCAGCATATGGCCGGCCTCCAGCACGTGATGCACATGAAAGCGCGCCGGCAGGTCGTCCGCCTGGGTGAAGGGCAGTACCGCGTCATCACTGCCCCACACCACCATCACCGGCATGGCCAGCCTCTCCAACTGGTCGCGCGGGATGACGCCTTGCCGGTCGTCCCTGGTCATGGCGGCGGCGATCTCGACGAGTTTTTCCAGTTGCCCAGGGCGTTGGCGCATGCCGCAGAGGGTGTCGGCGGCGTGATCAAAAGGCCGTGCCCGTGGTCCCGACATGGCGGCAAGGCAGGCGCGGATCTCTGATGGGCTGCGTGCGCAGGCATAGCGGCGCAACAGTGGCCCGTTGATTTCCGGACCGAAGCCGCCGGGCGCCAACAGGGTCAGCGAGGCCACCTTCTCGGGCTCGGCCAGCGCCATCAGCGTCGCCACCGCTCCGCCCATCGAATGGCCAACGAGGTGGATCCGTTTGACCGCGCGCGCCGCAAGGTCGGCAAGAACGGCCCTTGCCGCGACCTTTGCAGGCCCGGCGCCCGGAAAATCGAGCGACAGGCCGTGCCCCGGCAAGTCATAAGCAAGCGTGCGCATGGAAGGCGCGAGCGAGGCGACCACGTCGCGCCAGCCGTCGGAGCAACCGCCGAAACCGTGCAGCAGGACGATGGTCTTCGAGCCAACACCCTGTTCGGTGGCATGGAGCGATGAGATCATGATCGCGGAAGGTGTTAAATTGCGGGAAAACTCGAAATGTGGCTGGATTGCTCCTTGTCCAACCGGATGGCCAGTAAAGTTTTCGCGACTGGCGCCTGGGCGCGAGCATGCCGTTCCGTGGCTTTGCCGGCAAAGCCGGCTAAATCAGCGCGATTGTGGCTTTGTCCGCCGCGCGCGGGCGTCCAACTATCCCATTGGTCCAAACAGGTCCGGTCCATTTGACATCAGCTGGCGTTGCCGAGTCCGGCGGCGCGCAAGGCGCCGACCAGGCGTTCGGTCAGGTCGGCCGGATATTTTCGGTCGATGAAGGTCGCGCGCGGATTGGCGGCGAATCTCGGAAACTTGGCGCTCAGCTCATCGATGAGCTTTCGCGCTTGACCGTCCTGGCCGGAGATCTTGGCGCCGATCAGCCGGGCGGCGAGATAGTGCGATTTGGTTGCGGTCGTTCGCAGGGCGGAACTGGCGATGGCTGCCTTGTTCGTGTCGCCGAGCATGAGTTCGCCGGCGAAAAGCCCGAAATCCCACCAGGTCGGATGGCCGCTGGAGGCGTCCACCGCATGGGCCAGGATCGGCGTTCCCTCGGCGTACCGACCGGTGAAGATCAGCCCATAGCCATAAGCGGCGGCCATGGCGAGATCGTAGGGGTTGAGGTCATAGGCCTTGCGCATCCAGCGCAGGGCCTCGTCGGCGTTGCCGATACGCGAATTGATGTAGCCGTACGAGCGATGCGCGTAGGGGCTGGTCGGCCCCATCTGCACGGCGCGATGGGCGAATGTCACCGCCTTCTCGATCGTCGCGTCCGGCGGATAGGCGTAGTGGTCGTTCACAGCCTCCAGATGCAGCGAGGCAAGCTCCGAATAGACCAGCGGCGATCTGGCGCCATTGTCGGCAAGGGTTTCGAGGCAGCGATAGGCGGCCTCGTGCGTCTTGGCGTTCTGGTCGAGATAATATTTGTCGTTGAGCAACAGGCACTGCGTCAGGGCGGTCTGAATGCCGCTCTGCTCGATATAGCTGTAGATGGTGCCGGACGCGGGAAGGGCGGAACTCAGTATGCCGGCGATACGGTCCTCGACTGCCGATGGCGCGCTGTCGGCCGCGGTCAGGTTGCGTGACAAAAGCACCCGTCCGGTCGCCACGCTCTGCAATTCGATGGTGACGTCGCCAGCATCCGGTCCAGGCAGGACATCGAAGATGAAGCTTGTCGCGCTGGCGACCGAATCGGTCTTGTCGACCGTATCGCGACCGATGAAGTCGATCGTGTCGAAGCCACTTAGACCGGCGCGCAGCGCCGCGGCGACGCGGCTGGCGTCGGTGCCGCTGGCCTTGACGGCGATATAGACGAGCGGCAAGGCCTCGCTCGCAGGCGGTGATGCAGTGCTGCTGCTCAGGCCTGCGGCCTCGACCGCGGCCGGCACGTCGCCGCCCGCGAGCAGCGCGCCGCTGCCCTGACGCATGATCAGAACTCCGAGCATGGCGATCACCAGGGCGATCGCCATCCAGAAGAACCTGAGATGGCGCGCCACCGAGGGGGCGGCAGAGGGCACGATAGAGGGCAATGCCGCGGCAGGGGCATCGCCGGATGGTTCGGGCGGAGCAGTCGCCGGTTCGGCCTGTCTGGCAGGTTCCACGGTTTCCGGCAAACGGATCGCGTTGAGCTCATAGGCCGGGACGTAACCGCCGCGTGGAATGGCGATGCGGACGGGCTCGGCGATGCCTTCATTGGCGAAATACTGCTGCAGCAGTTCGCGCAGTCTGCCTGCCTGCACGCGCACCACGGCATCGGTCGACGGATCGAAATCGCCGTCCTTGCCGAAGACGTCCATGGCGATGGAAAAGCCCTTCAGCCTGTCGGCTTCGCCGGCCTGCTCGCGTTCGACGAGATAACGGATCAGTTTGCGCGCACGCTCGGACCGTCCGAACGTTTCGCTGGCAAGCAGTCGCTCCAGTGTCTCGCGCACTGCGGGGGCGGCAGGCGTGGCATGCTGCAAGTGTCGATCCTCTCGAAGTCGGCACAGGGTGAGGCACGATCATATAGTGCCCCCATCGCCACACAAGTATGCAGCCCTTATGCGATCGCGTACCTAACCGGATAATTTTCCGGTGGTTAATGACCGGGGCCGCCGCCGATCGCCGAACGATGCGGGTTGATATCGCCAAGCCTTTGTTCCGGCTTGAAAAAATAGCGGCGCGAGAGCCAGTCGAAGCTCTCGCGCCGATAACCGGCAAATGCTACTTGGCCTTGCGGCCGACGATGCGGTTGGCGGCCGAAGTCACCGCTTCCAGCGATGCGGCGACGATGTTGGTGTTGATGCCGGCGCCGAACAGTTTGCCGCCGGGATATTCCATCTCGACGTAGGAAATGGCCGACGCGTTCGAGCCGCGCTGCATCGAGTGCTCGGAGTAGTCGAGCACCGACATCTCGACGCCGACATGGCGCGACAGAGCGTCGACGAAGCCGTCGATCGGACCGGTGCCGGTGCCTGATATGGTCACTTCCTTGCCGTTGTCGAGGATGACCGCCTCGACAACGCGCCGGCCCTTCACCTCGGTATCGGGATAGGTGTGGTGGTCGAGGAATTTCAGGCGCGCGCCCGGCTGGTCGACATAGGTCTCGAGGAAGCGTTCATGAATGCGTTTGGCCGGAACCTCCTTGCCTTCGGCATCGGTGATCGCCTGGATCGCCTGGCTGAACTCGATCTGCAGATTGCGCGGCAGGTTCAAGCCGTAATCGGCCTGCAGCACATAGGCGATGCCGCCCTTGCCCGACTGCGAGTTGATGCGAATGATCGCTTCGTAGCTGCGGCCGACATCGGCCGGGTCGATCGGCAGATAGGGCACTTCCCACAGGCTGGTGTTGGCCTTCTTCAAGGCCTTCATGCCCTTGTTGATCGCATCCTGGTGCGAGCCGGAAAAGGCCGTGTAGACGAGCTCGCCGACATAGGGGTGACGCTCGGGGATCTTCAGCTGGTTCGAATATTCATAGACGTCCTTCATCCGGTTGATGTCGGAGCAGTCGATGCCCGGATCGACGCCTTGCGTATACATGTTGAGCGCCAGGGTGACGATGTCGACATTGCCGGTGCGCTCGCCATTGCCGAACAGCGTGCCTTCGACGCGGTCGGCGCCGGCCATCAGGCCGAGCTCGGTGGTGGCGATGCCGGTGCCGCGGTCATTGTGCGGATGCAGCGAGATGATCAGATTTTCACGGTTGTCGAGATTGCGGCACATCCATTCGATGCGGTCGGCATAGACGTTTGGCGTCGACATCTCGACCGTCGACGGCAGGTTGATGATCAGCTTGTTGTCTGAAGTCGGCCTGACGATCTCGGTGACGGCGTTGCAGATCTCCAGCGCCACTTCGAGCTCGGTGCCGGTAAAGCTCTCCGGCGAATATTCGAAACGGTAGCCGCCGCCGGCCTTGGCCGCCATGTCGGTGATCATCTTGGCGGCGTCGGTGGCGATGCGCTTGATGCCGCCGACATCTTTTTCGAAGACGACGCGGCGCTGCAATTCGCTTGTCGAATTGTAGAAATGCACGATCGGGTTGGTGGCGCCCTTCAGCGCTTCGAAGGTGCGGGTGATCAGCTCGGGCCGGCACTGCACCAGCACCTGCAGCGATACGTCGGCGGGGACGTTGCCTTCCTCGATGCACCAGCGGGCGAAGTCGAAATCGGTCTGCGAGGCCGAGGGGAAGCCGATCTCGATTTCCTTGAAGCCCATGTCGAGCAGCAGGCCGAACATGCGCGCCTTGCGCTCATGACCCATCGGATCGATCAGCGCCTGGTTGCCGTCGCGCAAATCGACCGAGCACCAGATCGGCGCCTTGTCGATCACCTTCGAGGGCCAGGTCCGATCGGTGAGGCCCACGGTCGGATAGGGCTGATATTTGCTGGCCGCATCCGGCATGCCACGGGCTGACCCCGTCATATCCTGGGCTGACCCGGTCATGCCGTTCGGAGCATTCTTGCCGGCTACCGCGGCATCAGGGCGGATTTCTTCTCGTGCGTTCATCGTCTTGTTCTCCCGGCGGCCCTCGGATCCGTCTTGGACGGATGGGTGGCGAGTGGCGCCTTTACCAGATTTTCGTTCGCTTGATATGACTGCCAAGGAGCATGCGCTTGCGCGGCGGTTCGACCGCCGGGCGCTCCTTCAGCGAACCCGGCGATCGCCGATAAGGCCGAGAAGAAGCAGGGTCGTGGCAAACGCGCACACGGTCTCGCCGGCAAAGCCGGTCTGACGGGAAGCGGTGGTGGCGCGCGTGTTCATGCCGGCTCTCATACAGGAGCGGCCCGTGAGAGGCAAGCGGGCCGGGATCCGTCGATTGTTATCCCTGATGCGGGTGCTCTTTCCCGCGCGCCGCAAATGCGCCAGACTTGGGCGCCGGAGGGTTGCGGTGCACCATCGCCGGGAAGGGGGTCGTCCATGAATTTCGTGTTCTTCTCGCCGCATTTCCCCGCCAACGGCGCCGATTTCTGCGACCGGCTGAAGAAGGCAGGCGCCACCGTGCTCGGCATTGGCGATGCGCCCCATGACGCGCTGGACGGCAAGCTGAAGGCAGCGCTTTCGGAATATTACCGTGTCGCCGACATGGAGGACTACGATGCGGTGTTCCGGGCGATAGGCCATTTCATCCACAAATGGGGCCGCATCGACCGCTTCGAATCGCTCAACGAGCACTGGCTGGAACTGGAAGCCAACATTCGCACCGATTTCAACATCTACGGCACCAAGCTCGATTTCGTGAAGAACCTGAAGCGCAAGAGCCGCATGCGCGCCTTCTTCCGCAAGAGCGGCGTCGAGACGATCGCGCAGCGCAAATGCTCCGACCGCGCCGGCGCCATGACCTTCATCCGCCGCGTCGGCTATCCCGTCGTGGTGAAGCCGGATTCGGGCTCCGGGGCTTCGAACACCTTCAAGATCTCCAACGCCAGGGAGCTCGACCAGTTCTTCCGGGACAAGCCCGAGGACGTGACCTTTGTCATGGAGCAGTTCATCGAAGGGCTGGTGGTGACCTATGACGGGCTGGTCAACCGCGACGGCGAGGTGGTGCTGGCGGCCAGCCACCGCTATGACCAGAGCGTCATGGAGGTGGTCAACAAGGACCGCCACATGAGCTACACCTGCTTTCCCCGGATCCGACCTGTCGTCGAGGAGGCCGGACGCAAGATCCTGAAGGCGTTCGACGTGCGCGAGCGCTTCTTCCACATCGAGCTGTTCGAGACCAGGGACGACCGGATCATCGCGCTGGAGGTCAACATGCGGCCGCCCGGCGCCTGGATGACCGATGCGATCAACTACACGTTCGATATCGACGTCTACGCGGCATGGGCCGATATGGTGGTCAAGGACGCCGCCGGCGGGCCCTATGAGGGCAAATATTTCACCGCCTATGCCAGCCGCAAGCGGCACCTCCACTATTTGCACAGCCATGAGGACGTGCTAGCGGCGCACCGCGACAAGATCGTCCACCATCAGCCGATAGAAGAGGTTTTCAGCCGCGCCATGGGAAATTACGCCTACCAGATGCGCTCGAAGGATCAGGCTGATCTGCGTGAAGCGGTCGCCTATATCCATGCGGAAAAGGCCTGAAGGCGATGCACATCTCCTATCACAAGCATTTCTCGGGCAAGCTCGGCCGCGACATGGAATACAAGCGCTACGGCCATGCCGGCCGGCCGGTGGTGGTGTTCCCGACCTCGCAGGGAAGGTTCTATCAGTTCGAGGATTCCGGCGGGGTCGGCGCACTGGCCGAATTCGTCGACACCGGCCGCATCCAGCTGTTCACGGTCGACGGCGTCGATTCTGAATCCTTCTTCGACAAGCATCACGACGCCGCGCAGCGCATCGCCCGGCACGAGGCCTATTTCCGCTACGTGCGCGAGGAGGCACTGCCGGAATTCTTGTCCACCGCGGCGGCCGCCAATGGCGGGCGCAAGCTGAAGCCGTTGTTTTCAGGCTGTTCGATGGGCGGCTACCACTCCTCGAACTTCGTCTTCCGCTTTCCGGAGCTGGCCAGCGGCGTCATCTCGCTGTCGGGTGTCTATTCGGCCCGCGATTTCTTCGGCAAGGCGCTGGAGGGCGATATCTTCTACAACTCGCCGCTCGACTATCTGCCCGGCATCGTCGACCCCAAGCTGCTGGCCCGGCTGAAGGCGCTGAGGCTGATCTTCTGCTGCGGGCAGGGCGCCTGGGAAGAGCGCATGCTGGTCGAGACGCGCCAGCTGGAGCAGATACTGCGCGACAAGTCGATTCCGGCCTGGGTCGACTATTGGGGTGGCGATGTCAGCCATGACTGGCCATGGTGGCACAAGCAGCTGGTCTATTTCTTCGGCCGCTGGCTGGATGATGACCTGATGCACAGGCTCGACTGAGGTCCATTGACATCCAGCGGCGGGTCGACTGCCTCGCCATCACTTGGCGGACGCCTGGACAACTTACCCTTCCTGGCAGACCGGCAGCGAAACAGTCTCGTGTTCAGTCGCCGATCCGCGCCGCAGGCCGAGGAAGACGACAAGGGCGGTGGCGATGGTGATTACGGCCAGCACGACCAGCAGCCGATCGAACGCCGTCTCATAGGCTTGCACCAGCACGCCGGCATTGGCCAATGGCAGATGTTGCGCCGTTTCACCGACATTGCCGGTGACAAGCAACTGCGCCGCGGCGGCCGTATCCGCGGAAGATGCGCCTCGAGGAGCGAGTTGTGTCGCGGTGAAGCCCGACAGGGTCGCCATGACGATGGCCAGCGCCACGCCCTCGCAGGCGACACGGGTGGTGTTGAAGATGCCGACCGCCATGCCGGCGCGCTCCTTCGGCACGACGCTGACGGCGAGCCCGTCCATCAATCCCCAGGGTAGAGCGATGCCGACGCCGATCAGCATCAGCGGCGCCACCAGAGCGACGGCAACCGGTGGTGTCAGGCTCAGCCAGACGAGGCCGGCGGCGGCGATGAGCAGACCGACGCCGCAGATCGTGGCCGGTGCTATCCAGCGCGCCAATTGGCCGGCGAGCAAGGGCAGGATCAGCAGTGGCCCCGACAGGCAGATCATCAATTGTCCGGCCTTGACCTCGCTCATTCCCTGGATGCCGATGAAGCGGATCGGCAAAAGCACCAGCAGGACGACGAAGCCATAGGCTGGTGCCGCCGCCAGGAACTGGACGCCGACGAAGCGGGGAAAGCGAAACAGGGTGAGATCGAGCATCGGCCGGCGCACGCGCCGCTCAACGATGATGAAGGCCGCGAAGAAGAGCACTGCCGCCACCAGCAACGCGATGACGACGGGATCGGTCCAGCCGACCTGCGGCGCCTGCAGCACACCATAGGTCAGCGCGGCCAGCGCGATGGTGAAGGTGCCGGCTCCCGCCCAGTCGAGCACGGTCGCATCCGGGTCGCGCGATTCCCTGATGGTGCGCAGGCCGAGGGCTGCCGCCGCGATCGCGAGCACTGCCACCAGAACAAGGATCGACCGCCAGCCGAATGCGGAGATGAGCAGGCCCGAGGCGATGGGGCCGAAGGCCAGGCCGATGCCGAAACTGGTGCCGAGGAAGGAGAAGGCGCGCAGCCGCAGCGGCCCTTCGAATTCCTGGGCAAGTGCCGAGGCGCCGCCGGCGAAGGCCAAGGCACTGCCGATCCCTTGCGCGGCCCTGAACATGTCGAACCAGGCGATGTCGGGCGCCAGCATCGCGCCGAGTGATGCCACGACAAAAAGGCAGAGGCCGGCAAGGAAGACGCGTTTGCGGCCGTGGTTGTCAGCCAGCGCTCCCGATGCCATCAGGCCGGCGCCGAAGGTCAGCATGAAGGCGTTTGTCACCCAGTTGAGTGCGATCGGGCTGCCGCCGAGATCGGCAGCGATGCGGGAGAGCGCGACGGCCGGGCCGGTGAAGGTCAAGGGCATCGTCATCGCGGCAAGGCATACCGACAAGAGCACGAGCCATCTCGCGGTCGGGCCGGTTGTGGTCTGCAAGGTCATGGATTTTCCTATCTGAAGAAGCATCGCCGGCATGGCGCGTGGGTTGCGGCGCCGGTCGCAGCCACAAGATAGGTCGGTGGCCTTTCAGGAAAAATGCTACTATATCTCCTGATATACCGGACTGAAACGCTCGAATGGGAACGCGATGGATCGTCTCAGTGGCCTCCTGGCTTTCGCCCGCACGGCCGAACTCGGCAGTTTCATCGCCGCCGGGCGTGCGCTCGGCATCTCCGCCTCCGCCGTTGGCAAGAGTGTCGCCAGGCTCGAACAGGAACTCGGCGTGCGCCTCCTGCAGCGCAGCACAAGACGCATCGGGCTGACGGAAGAGGGCAGGCTGTTCAACGAGCGGGTGCGCCGCATCCTCGACGACATCGACGATGCCGAGGCGATGCTGTCGCGGACGCGGGAGATGCCGCACGGACGGCTGCGGGTCTCGACCCCGATCGTCACCTATCATCTGCTGCTGCCGGTGTTGTCGGAGTTCATGGCCCGCTATCCCGAGATCGAACTCGATATCGATTTCAACGATCGCATCGTCGATGTCATCGAGGAAGGCATCGACGTCGCCATCCGCAGCGGCGAGCTGCCGGATTCCCGCCTGGTGGCGCGTCCGCTCGCACCGTTCCGGCTGCTGTTGTGCGCCGCGCCTTCCTACCTTGAGCGTCATGGCACACCGAGGGTGCCGGCCGATCTCGCCCGGCAGTTCGGCATCCGCTTCCGCTTCCCCAACAGCGGCAAGCTGCAGGAGTGGCCGTTCATCGCCGATCGCTCCGACCCACGCTCGATGCTGACCTGCAACAACATGGAAGCCTTGAAGGGCGCCACGATCGCCGGCCTTGGTATCGGCTGCATGCCCGATTTCCTGGTCCGGGAAGCGTTGCGTGACGGCAGGCTGTGCACCGTGCTGGACGATCATGTCGATGGCCGTGGCCAGTTCCGGATGCTGTGGCCGTCCAATCGCCATTTGTCGCCGAAGGTGCGCGTCCTCGTCGATTTTCTTCCCGAGCGCCTCGCCGTGGTGCGATAGGCAGGCCCAGGGGGCACGGCCTTCGGCCGGCCCGGGGTCACGGCCACAGGCCGGCCCGGGGTCACGGTCTTCGACCGGCCAGAGGTCACGGTCTTCGACCGGCCAGAGGTCACGGTCTTGTGATTTCAGATGCGAAGTTAAACTTTGAAGTTTAGCTTCGTATCTAGTAGAAGCCCGCCATGAAAGATCAATTGCCCCCGCAGGACGACCCCGAAGCCGCGCATGCGCTGGCCCTGGCGGCCGAGCTTCGGGTGGTGGCCGGCAGGCTGATCCGGCGGCTGCGCGAACAGGCCGATACCGGTGATCTGACCACGTCGCAGAAGTCGGCGCTGCTGCATCTGGAGCGCGAGGGTCCGGCGACGGTGACGACGCTGGCGCGCGCCCAGGACATGCGTCCGCAGTCGATGGGCGCCATTGTGTCGGCTCTGCAACTGGCCGGTCTGGTGGAAGGCGCGCCGGATCCGGCCGATGGCCGGCAGGTCCTCCTGTCGCTTACGTCTGCTTGCCTGGACATGATCGCGACCGGGCGGGCGGCACGACAGGACTGGTTGTTCCGCGCCATCCAGGCGAACCTTGACCGCGAGGAGCAGGAGCAACTCGCGGGCGCCGTCGAATTGTTGAAACGGCTCGCTGACTCCTGACCCTTCAATATCCACGATCCACGCCGCCCTTCGATCGCCGAAAGGAAGCATAATGGCAGTCACCACGCTTGACCCGAAGACCGCACTCATCGTCATCGATCTGCAAAAGGGCATCGTTTCGCTACCCTGTGCCCATCCCATCGGCGACGTCGTACAGCGGGCCGGCGCGCTCGCCGACGCGTTCCGCGGCCGCGCCTTGCCGGTCGTGCTCGTCAACGTCGCCGGCGCCCCTTCGGGCCGGACGGAGCAGGCGCCGCGCGTGCGGGAATTTCCCGCCGGCTGGACTGATCTTGTCCCTGAGCTGAAGCAGCAGCGGTGGGATCACATCGTGACCAAACGCACTGTGGACGCCTTCGTCAACACCGGCCTCGAAGCCTGGCTGAAGGGCGAGGGCGTCACCCAGGTGGTGATATCAGGCGTCTCCACCAGCATGGGCGTCGAAGCGACCGCCCGTCACGCGCGCGATCTCGGGTTCAACGTTACGCTCGCCATCGATGCCATGACCGATATGAACCTCGATGCCCACACCAACAGCATCGGGCATATTTTCCCCAGGCTGGGCGAAAACGGCACGACACGGGACATCCTCGATCTCTTGGACAAGGGAGGTGCCTGACAATGCAATGGATCGACTGTGTGTCCTATTTCCTTGGTGGCGCCGTGCTGACGAATGCCGTGCCGCATTTCGTCAGCGGCGTGATGGGGCGGCCTTTTCAAAGCCCCTTCGCCCAGCCGCGCGGCCAGGGCCATTCCTCCTCGACAGTGAATGCCCTGTGGGGATTTCTGAACCTGGCGGTCGGTTATCTCCTGGTGGTCCGTGTCGGAGATTTCGACCTGCGATCCACGGCTGATGTCGTCGCATTGGGTTTGGGCACCCTCCTCATGGGGGTAGCAATGGCGCGCATGTTCGGCCGCTTCAACGGCGGCAATGCCCCGGCCGACGGATGAGCGACCCGGCAAAAGGCACGTTCCGTTCGCTGGCCAATTTCAACTACCGGATCTGGGCCGGCGGCGCGATCGTGTCCAATGTGGGAACCTGGATGCAGCGCACCGCCCAGGACTGGCTGGTGCTGACCCAACTGACCCACAACAACGCGACCGCCATGGGTGTGGTGATGGCGCTGCAGTTCGCGCCGCAGATCCTCTTGCTGCCATGGACGGGCTTTGCCGCTGATCATCTCGACCGGCGCAAGCTGCTGTTCGCCACGCAAGCCGCCATGGGCCTGATCGCGCTCGGTCTTGGCCTGCTCACCGTCGCTGGGCTCGTCCAATTGTGGCACGTCTATGTGTTCGCATTCCTGCTTGGCTGCACGACGGCGTTCGACGCACCAGCGCGCCAGACCTTCGTCTCAGATCTGGTCGGCGAGACGGATCTGTCGAATGCCGTGGCGTTGAATTCCACCTCGTTCAATGTCGCGCGCATGATCGGCCCTGCCGTCGCCGGCACCCTTATCGCCTCCGTCGGCTCCGGCTGGGTGTTCCTGATCAACGCGGCATCGTTTGCCGCTGTCCTTGCCTCGCTCGGCCTGCTCCGCCTCAGTGAGCTTCACCTGAAGGACAAGACGCAGCGGAGCCGCGGCAGCCTTGCCGAGGGTTTTGCCTATGTCTGGAAGCGTCCTGACCTTAAAGCCGTCCTTTTGATGCTTTTCCTGATCGGCACGTTCGGGCTCAACTTCCCGATCTTCATTTCGACCATGTCAGTTTCCGTCTTTCACGCGGGTGCCGGCCAGTATGGGCTGTTGACGTCGACCATGGCGATCGGATCGGTCACCGGGGCATTGCTGGCGGCCCGGCGCGAGCAGCCCCGCCTGGCGTTTCTTCTGGCGGGTGCCGCGATCTTCGGCCTTGGCTTCAGCCTGGCCGCGATCATGCCCAATTACTGGCTGTTCGGCCTGGCGCTCGTTGTCATCGGCGTCTCGGCCCAGACGATGACCACTTCGACCATCGGCCTGGTGCAGCTTTCGACCGAACCTGCCATGCGCGGGCGTGTGATGGCGATCCTGCTGGCCACAACGCTGGGCGGTACCGCTCTCGGCGCCCCGGTGGTCGGCTGGGTGGCCGATGATGTCGGTCCACGCTGGGCGCTTGGCGTGGCCGCCATTGCCGGCTTTGCTGCGGCTCTCGTCGGGGTTCGCTATCTCGCGAGGTATCGCCGCTTGCGCGTGCGGATCGAGGCCGGACGTCTCCGCTTCGATCACGATGATGGCAAAGCCGAGCCGGCGGAGGCCGGATAGGGTCTTCTCCGGCGTCCCGATAGATATGAATACTTAGGTGAAGTTTTTGGTGGAAACCCCGGCGACGCGGTGGCATGCCCCGTGATGGCAACGAGGCCAGGATTTTTCGGCGGCTTCGTTTGAAGCGCTATCGAGTGGGGGTTGCCACGCGACAGGCATGTGGTCACCGCCTATTGGCGCCGCGGCGCGCAAGGCGAGAATGGCGGCGGCGAGGAATAGGGCGCCGATGGCGCTGAGGCCGATCAGTCCCGGATGCTTCTGGCCACCAGGCGCGCGACGCTCGGGCCGACGAGCAGCACGATCAGGAAGCGCGCTGACTGCAGCGCCATGACGAAAGAGATGTCGACGTTCTGCGCCGCGGCGGCAATGATGGCCACGCTGTCCATGCCGCCGGGGCTGGTCGCCAGATAGGCGGTCAGCGGATCGATGCCCAGGAGATGGCTGATCAGGAAGGCGAGCCCGCCACAGAATGCGATCAGCGCCACGATCGAGGCTATGATCTGGGGCAAGGCCCGCGTCGCATGGCGCAGGATCGGCCTGGTGAAATTCAACCCGATCGACCAGCCGACCATGGCATAGCTGACAGCCAGCAGCCAGGGAGGCAACTGCATCTCGACACCCAGGCCGAGATGGATGACGCTGCCGAAGATGAAGGTGCCGAGGAAGAAGGGCGAGGGCAGCCGGCAGAGCTTGCCCGCCAGGCCGCCGACCAGCGCGATGCCTGATGTGGCGGCGAAGGCCTGGGCATCGATCGGAGGAAACCAGATGATGGGCGGGATTTCGATGCCCGACGTGTCGACCCACATCTTGGCGACGATGGCGGCCGTCATCGAAACGAAGATGACGCGCAGATACTGCATGAAGGCGACGAGGCGCTGGTCGGCGCCGAAGGCGCCCGCCATCAGCACCATGGCGGTGGCCGCGCCCGGCGAGGAACCCCAGACGGCGGTGGTGCCGGGCAGGATGCGCCAGCGGCTGATCAGCCAGCCAAGCAGGCTGGAGGCCGCGACCGTGGCGATCACGACGCCCAGGAACAGCGGCCACTCGGCGTAGAAGACGGGAAAAATGTCGGCCGAGATCGATGCGGCGACGAGACAGCCGACAATGGCCTGGGCGGAGCCGAACAGCAGGCGCGGCACGCGCACCGTGGCGCCATTGGTGCCGGCGACGATCGCCGCCAGCATCGGCCCGATCAGCAGCGCCGCCGGCAGAGCGGCGAGCTCGAGCGCACCGGCAAACAGGGTGGAGATGGCGAGCAGGACCAGCCATTGCCAAGGCTTGCCCATCCGCGCCATGCGCTCGGTGGCAGGCTGGTCCGGGGGTGGAGACTCGGCCGAGGAATCCATTCTTCGGTCTTAGACCTGGAGCGGCGTGATGCGAACCCCGCAATGCCGAGAAATGAAGCGCGATTCCAAAGCCTTGATCAGAACTTTCGGATGGGACCAGGGTAACGAGCCACAATATCGTCCGTTGTCGGCAGGGTAATGCCTTCCACGATTGCCATCACGGGTCGCTAGGACTGAGCTTGCGAAACCTGCGGCTATCACCGTTCACCGTATCGATATGACGCGAGATCTGTGCTCGGAGCAGGTATCGAGCCGTCCGTCCGGCTCAGCCCGTCTTACCGTCGACCAACCCGAAGCCGCCGACGGGGTGGGTCTCCACCTGGAACTCGAAGCCGGCGATGAACGGTCGGGCCTTGGCGATGGCCGCCTGGACTTCCGGAAGCTGCAGTGAAGTCTTGTGACTTTCGGCGTCGGTCCACACTTCGGTGACCCAGATCGCATCGGCATCGGCCGGATCGGTGGCGATGATGTAGCTGAGGCAACCCGGCAAGGCGCCGGTGCTGTCACGCAGCACATCCATGACCGCGTCGCGCTGGCCGCGCGCCGCCCGCATCTTGCCGATCAGTCCATACATTCCTTCGCCTCCCTTTGAAGTCTCCGACAAGAGTATATGGGTCACCAGTATGCAATTGCCCGGTCACGGCATCAACTGGCCGCCATTCACCTCGATCACCTGGCCAGTGATGTAGCCGCTCAAGAGATCGGACGAGAGGAACAGATAGGCGCCGACGCAGTCTTGCGCCGTGCCGGCCCGCCCCTGCGGAATTGTGGCGACCATGCCCTTGATCTGCTCCTCGGTCGAATAGCGCTCGTGGAACGGGGTGAGAATGGTGCCAGGCGCCACGGCGTTGACGCGGATGCCGAAGCCGATCAGCTCCTTGGCCATGCCGCGCGTCACATTGGAGACGAAGGCCTTGGCCGACCCGTAGAGACCGGCACCGCCGCCCGCGCCATTGCGCGCGGCGATCGAGGAGGTGTTGACGATGAAGCCGCCCTGCTTCTTCAGCCACGGGATTGCCTTTCGGGAGGCGGTCAGCACCGAGCGCGCGTTGAGGTCCATCACCGCGTCGTAATGCGCTTCGGTCTGCTCGGCGTAGGGCACCCGGCCGAGCATGCCGCCGGCGTTGTTGACCAGTCCGTCGAGACGGCCGAAATGCCGCGCACTGTCCTCGACAACGCGTTCGACGTCGGCGGGCAGGGAAAAATCACCCTGGACGAGGAAGACCTCGCCGCCGCTGTCGCGAATGGTCTTGCCCAGTTTCTCGGCGGCCGCTTGGCTCGAATTGTAATGCAGCGCCACCTTGGATTTCTGGGCGGCATAGGCCAGTGCGAGTGCCGCGCCTATGCCGGTCGAGGCGCCGGTGACCAGCACCGCCTTGCCGGCGAGATCGGGAATGGTAAGCGCGGTCGTGGTGGGCACTGTCGGTCCTCCGGAGGGTTCAACGGGAGCTGCCGTTCCAGGTCCCATGGTCGAGACTGTGCACTATGGCCGGAGATAGGCATAGCCCTGGCTTTGCAGTTCCGCGAGCTTGACGACGCCGCCCTTGTCGGCGGCATGGAAGCCGTCGAGCAGGTCGGCGAGCGAAATGTCCATGCCTTGCATGGTGTTGGCGCAGGCCTGCGGCTCGAGCCCCTGCCGCACCAGGCCGTCGAAGCGGCCGGAGACCGCGGCTGATATGCCCTTCGACTTGAAGGCGGCCAGGGCCGGGCCATGCACGACCAGCACGATGTCGACATTGCCGCCGGTGCCCTCATAGTGGTTCTTGATGTTGCCGAGCACGAAATTGACCTTGTCCACATCGCTCAGGTGATAGGCGACCTTCAGCCTGGCGGGCTCGGTGGCCGCCGCCCGCACCGCCCGCAAGCCAAGAAACGTTCCGGTTCCGGCAAGAACCGCGCGGAACATGTCACGCCGGCGCATGGCTTCCTTCTCCAATTTCACCCCGATTTGCGTAGCTCCGGACGCAATACTAGCATAAATTGACGCTACGTCCTGTCGATGCGAGGAGGGATCACATGACGTTCAGGGCAGGGGACTGGAAGACAATTGCGGGCGCTGGATTTGGCGTGGTGCTGCTCTGTTTGTTTTCGGCCACGGCTGTCGCCGGCGACACGCTTAAACTTAGGGAACTCAGCCCGAACGGGGCGGATGCCTGTTTCGGCCGGGTCTATGACGCGGCCCATCTCAAGGCGCATCCAAAGCAGAAGGTGGCGCGGATCTTCTTCTACTACGGCCATGACCCGGTCAGCCGGCCGAACGAAGAGCCCACGGCAAACGCCGACACGTCCTATAATGGCTTTCTCTCCACCACGGTGCGTGGCGCCAAGGCGCCGGAATGGGCCGGCGGCTGGTGCAATCATGAATCCGAGGACGGCACATCAGGCCCGATCCGCTGCGGCATGGATTGCGACCGTACGCTGGCCTCGCTGAAGGTCGACGACAAGGGCCGGCTGCTGCTTTCTGATCTGTCCTCCGATATCTACCTCGATCCGGACTCGGAGGAGCAGCTTGGCAAGGCGGAATACAACCGCCAGGCGCTCGGCTCGGAGGATGACAATTTCCGCCTCGACCCGATGCCGGCCGCGACCTGCAAGGCCGAGTTCGCACGCATCGACCCCATCGATCCGGCGCTCGGGGACCCGTTGCGTGTGCGGCTGAAGCCAGACCAGCCCTTCTGCTATGGCCGGGACTACGACGCAGCGCATATGAGTTCGCACCCCAATCAGCTGACGCAGTCGATCCGGGTGTTCCGCGGGCCTGTGGAACTGGCATCCTTCGCCTCAGGGGGCGACGCCGCCAACTGGCCCGACGGCGCCGACATTGCCGTCTCAGTGACGACCAGAAAGAATGGCACCAAGGTCACGCAGACCTATTCGTGCCAGGGCGAGGCCGACCAGTGGCGCTGCGCGGCAAGCTCGAAGATGAGCGATTTTGCCTGTGACATCGCGCAGAAGGAAATCTTCCTCAAGCGCGGCGCCAACGGCATGATGATGCTGGCCAACCCCAATAGCAGCCTGGCGATCGTCGATCTGTGCTCGAAGGCCGCCGACGGCAAGACGAAGTCGGACGACAAGGTCTATCGGCTGGAGCCTATGCCGCAATCGGCCTGCGCGCCTTGAGCTCGGATGGAGGAGCGCAAATGGATAAGGCGAAGGTCTTTTGGTCTGGCCGATCGCAAGCGGTACGTCTGCCGAAGAAATATCGTTTCGAAACCAGCGAGGTTTCAATCCGCCGCGAGGGCCGAGCGGTCGTTCTCGAACCGCTTGCGCAGGATTGGGACTGGCTCGACCGTCTGACTGGACCGCTTGACGATGATTTTGTCGAGGCGGCCTTCTAAGCTATCGCCTCGTCATCCTCGGGTCTTCGCGACGGAGCTTCGCTCCTGCTCCGCCCGTGGATGACGAAGTCGAGAGGCTTCGGCTAAATTTCCAAGGTCGTACCAGGAATCGCCTCACGCAAACGGCACGGCGGTCGTACCCTTGGGCAGCTTCGCCTCATCGTCGGGCTCGACATGGATGGTGACGCGCACCGAGGGGATTTCGGCTTTCAGCGCGTCCTCGATGCGGTCGCAGATGACGTGGCTGGCGCCGACCGACATGTCGGCGTCGACAACCAGATGGAACTCGATGAAGGTGGCGCGGCCGGCGATGCGGGTTTTCAGGTCGTGCACCTCCAGCGCGCCCTTGCAGTTGGCCGAGATGATGTCGCGGATGCGCATATGTTCCTGCGTGTCGACGGCGCGGTCCATCAGCCCGTTCATCGACGAGCCGATGACGTGCCAGCCCTGCCACAGGATGTTGAGCGCGACAAGGACGGCAAGGGCCGGATCGAGAATCTGCCAGCCGGTCAGGATCGCCCCGACCAGGCCGCCGAAGACGCCGATCGAGGTCACCACATCGGTCATGATATGATTGCCGTCGGCGACCAGCGCCGGCGACTTCTCGGCCCGGCCGACGCGGATCAGCGTCCAGGCCCAGAAGGCATTGATGGCGGTGGCGACGCCATTGATGGCAAGTCCTTTCCAGGGCTGCTCGAGCGGCGCCGGCGTCTGCCAGGAACGCCAGACTTCGTTCAGGATCAAAAGCGCGGCGACGACGATCAGCACGCCTTCAAGCACGGCCGAGAAATACTCGGCCTTGTGATGGCCGAACGGGTGGTCCTGGTCGGCCGGCTTGTAGCTGACCTGGATCGCCCAGAAGGCGGCGACCGAGGCAATGACGTTGACGATGGATTCCAGCGCGTCCGAATAGAGCGCGACGGAGCCGGTGACGTACCAGGCGGCGACCTTCAGCGCGAGTACGACAAAGGCGATCACGATCGACCAGAAGGCAAGGTTGGCGACCTTACGCTTGCCGGCGGCTTTCGTCGCGATCGTCATGGCGTTCTCGGCTCCGGCCATTTCGTCAGGCTGCCTTTTCCTTGGCCTTGCGCGGCAAATGGGCGACGATGTTCTCGATGATGCGCATGCCGGCATTGTGGCCGAGCGTCATGATCGATTCCGGATGGAACTGCACCGCGGCGATCGGCTCCTTGCGATGCTCGAAGGCCATGATCACGCCGTCCTCTGTCTCCGCCGTGACGATGAAGTCATCGGGCAGCCGCACCGGATCGGCGAAGATCGAGTGATAGCGGCCGACGGTGACTTCCTTGGGCAGGCCGGAGAAGATGATGCCCGGCTTGGAGACGCGGATGCGCGAGGGCTTGCCGTGCATCGGAATGTGCAGCTGCCGCAGTTCCCCGCCATAGGCCTCGGCCAGCGCCTGCAGGCCGAGGCAGACACCGAAGATCGGCAGGTCGCGGGCGCGCGCCTTCTTGATGGTGGCGGCGCAGTCGAAATCCTTCGGCGTGCCGGGTCCGGGCGACAGCACGACGAGATCCGGCTTCAGCCGCTCGAAGACTTCCTCCGGCACCGGCGTGCGCACGGTCGAGACATTGGCGCCGGTCTGGCGGAAGTAGTTGGCCAGCGTGTGGACGAAACTATCCTCGTGGTCGACGAGCAGGATGTTGACGCCATCGCCGACGCGCGCGGTGGTGCGCTCGGTGCTGGCGGAATTGCCCGTCTTGGCGTCGCGGATGGCGGAGAGCATGGCGGATGCCTTCAGTTCGGTTTCGGCTTCTTCTTCCTCGGGGATGCTGTCGAAGAGCAATGTGGCGCCGGCGCGCACCTCGGCGATGCCGTCCTTGATGCGGATGGTGCGCAGCGTCAGGCCGGTGTTCATGTCGCCGTTGAAATTGACCATTCCGATCGCGCCGCCATACCAGGCACGCGGGCTTTTCTCGTTCTGCTCGATGAAGCGCATCGCCCACAGTTTCGGCGCGCCGGTGACGGTGACCGCCCAGGCATGCGAGAGGAAGGCATCGAAGGCATCCATGCCTTCGCGCAGCCGGCCCTCGATGTGATCCACGGTATGGATCAGGCGCGAATACATCTCGATCTGGCGGCGGCCGATGACGCGCACCGAGCCCGGCTCGCAGACCCGCGACTTGTCGTTGCGGTCGACGTCCGAGCACATTGTGAGCTCGGATTCGTCCTTCTTGGAGTTGAGCAGCTTCAGGATCTGCTCGCTGTCGGAAATGGCGTCGTCGCCGCGCTTGATGGTGCCCGAGATCGGGCAGGTCTCGACACGGCGGCCGTTGACGCGCACGAACATTTCCGGCGAGGCGCCGATCAGGTATTCGCCTTCGCCCAGATTGATGAAGAACGAATAGGGCGAAGGGTTGATCGACTTCAGCTTGCGCGAAATCTCGGATGGCTGCGTCTCGCAACGCTCGTAGAACATCTGGCCGGGAACGACCTCGAACAGGTCGCCGCGCTTGAACGAGTCCATCGCGCGCCGCACAAGGTTGGCGTATTCGCCGGGCTCATGGTCGCCGCGCGGCGGGATGCGGTCGGCGGTTTGGAACGGCTCGGCGATCTCGTCGCGCTGCAGGCCCTCGGTTGAAAAACCCTCGCCTGAATAATCATAGCGGTCAGTCCAGGCCTTGGCCGAATAATGGTCGACGACCAGGATCTCGTCAGGCAGGAACAGCACGAGGTCGCGCTGGCTCTCCCTGCGCTCGAGCTTGTAGTCGACCGGATCGAACTGGAAGGCGAGGTCGTAGCCGAAGGCGCCATAGAGGCCGAGATTGGCGTCTTCCACCGTCTTGAACAGAGCGGTGATGGCACGCAGCACGGTAAATACCGAAGGCACGCGGCTACGCTCCTCTTCGGTGAAGACACGGCCCGGTTTGGCGACGTCGAGGCGGATCAGCTTCCTGGTCGTCTCGGCGATGGTGACGTCTGCAAGGCCACCCAGCGTCTTGCCGATAACCGGCAACAGCGCTTCGCCACGCCCGTTCAGCGCCTCGATGCGCATGGCGCGACCGCGCGCGGAGATGACCAGAGGCGGATCGATGATGGCCGTGTCCCAGCGCGTGTAGCGGCCGGGATATTCGTAATTGGAGGAAAACACGGCACCGCGGCGCGAATTCAGCCCGTCGACGTAAGTGTCGATCGCGCCTGCATAGGGCCGGTCGTGGCGCTCGCGGGTGATGGTGATGCCACCCGCGGTCACGAAGCTTTCAGCGCCGTTTTCCAGAACCTTCATCGTCATTGCCGTCTCCATCTGGCTTGTTGGGGCAACGGACCCGGGACTGGCTTCGCAAAAAACAAATGGCCGCCCGGACTTTCCGTTGCGGCCACCCTCTCTTTCACGCACGCGCGTTCGAACAGGCCGCTGTCAGCAGGCCCACCACCAAATGGTCTTGGTCGAACGCATGTTCATGGCAAAATCCATAGCGGCGAAAAACTGGATGCGCAACTGATTTGAAAAGCCTCTTCGGTGGCCGCCGCTTCCCAGGCTCATGGCACATCGCCAGAGCCGGCGGTCGCGTCTAGGCTGGACCTTCAACAATACAAAGACGGGAAACACAGATGACAGAACAGGCCGAGCGCGCGCGGACGTTCCATTCCCTTCACGTGAAGGGCAACCCGATCGTTCTCTACAATGCCTGGGATCCGGGCTCGGCGAAGATCGTCGAGAAGGCGGGCGCCAAGGCCATTGCCACCGGCAGCTGGCCGGTCGCGGCAGCGTTCGGCTATGCCGATGGCGAGAAAATCCCGCTGGAACTGGCGCTCGACAACATCAGGCGTATCGTCGCGGCGGTCGATCTGCCGGTGACGATGGACCTCGAAGGCGGTTATGGTGTCGAGCCGGAGGTCGTTGCCAAGACGGTGACACGTGCCTTGCAGGCCGGTGCCATCGGCTTCAATTTCGAGGACCAGATCGTTGGCGGCACGGGCCTGCACGACATCGGCGTACAGGTGAAGCGGGTCGAAGCGGCGGCGGCTGCCGTCAAGGCCTCCGGTATCCCGGCCTTCCTCAACGCCCGCACCGACATTTTCCTCAAGGCCAAGCCCGATGCGCATGACAAGGCGCTGCTCGACCAGGCGATCGAGCGGGCGCATGCCTATGAAAAGGCCGGAGCAAGCGGCTTCTTCGCGCCGGGTCTCGGCGACGAGGGCCTCATCGACGCGCTCTGCAAGGCCACGGCGCTGCCGGTCAACATCATCGCATTGGCGCATGTGCCGCCACGCCAGCGGCTGGCCGAACTCGGCGTCGCCCGTATCAGCCATGGCCCGGTGCCCTACCGGCAGATGGCGGAATGGCTGGAGGCCAAGGCGCGGCTGGCCATTTCTGGCTAGGTCAATCCTCGAGCGTACCCGACCTTGCGTCGGCGCTCTTCCTGTCGCCGACCAGCTTCAGAAGATCCTCGCCGGCGCGGATGATGCGGCGCGAGCGGCGGGTCAGGATGATGCCGTCCTGCGGCGCGAACACTTCCGTGCGGCCATCGGCTTCGCCCGGCGCGTGGACGATGGTGGCGAGGCGCGTGCCCCTGGCGACACGGTCGCCGGGCTTGACGTCATAGAGCACAGCACCCGCCCGGGGCGCGGGCATCATATCGATGTTTTCCAGGGGGGCCACGGTGCCGGTGAAGGGGCCGGGTGCGGGGAGCGCGCTGTCGGCGATCACGCCGCGCGCCACCAGCAGCCGGTAGAGGCCTTCGGCATCGGCTTTGGCCAGGACGCCATCGACATCGAGGATGCCGCGATACTCGACCGTGGTGGCGACACGGCGGTCGAACTTGGCCACATCGGCGGGAACGTTCTGGTACGGCATGATCGAAGCGCCCTCGAAGGTGCCGTCGGTATCCTCGCTCCACAGCACGACCGCATCGACGCCCATGGCTGCGGCGCAATCGGCCATGGCCGGCCACAGGCTGGTGTGGACGTAGAGATAGGCAAGACCTTCGTCATCGCAGTGCAGGTCGAGCACGATGTCGTGGCCCAGCGACAGCTGCACCAGGCGTGACTTCAGCCGCTGGTCGGCGCCGCCAAACGAGGTGTCCGGCAAGAGCTTGGCGTCGGGCGCCGCAAGCAGCGGAAAGCCGCGGTTGAAGTTGGTGCGGGTGCCCAGATGGAAGCGGCCCTGGTGCTCGCCGAAATGATATTGCGCGCGGCCGATCGGGTTGGCCCATGGCACGATGGTGATACTGCCCTTGATGCGGCCTTCGGCCTCCGCCTTGTTCAGCGCCGGCATCAGCGCGTCGATGGCGACGACGCCTGGCAGTTCACCGGCATGGAGTGCCGCCTGCAGATAGGCCGAGGGCGCCGCCTTGTCGCCGCCTGTGAAGCGGAATACCGGGAATTCGTAGGAAACGCCTTCGCTGTCACCGGCGATGCGTTCGATCGATTTCTGCATGACTTCCTCCATCAAGAGCAAGAAGACATGCCCATTTGAGGCTGTCGATGTCGATTGGTCCAGCCGGCCGCGCTATGGGCGCAAGCTTTCCATCCCTCTGACGGAAGAGAAGTCTATTCCGCGGCAGCCTGGAGCGGGACAGGCGCGCGCCGGTCCAATGCCTGCGACAGCACTGCCACGGTGACGGCCAGCAAGGCGAGCACCGCGCCGACCAGCGGCAGATTGGCGTAGGAAACGCCGGCCGACAGGGCCACGCCGCCAATCCAGGCGCCGCCGGCATTGCCGACATTGAAGGCGCCCTGGTTCAGCGTGGCGGCAAGGTTTGGCCCTTCCGAGGCCGCCTCGACGACGCGGATCTGCAGTGGCGGCACGACGACGAAGATGAGCAATCCCCACAGGAAGACGATGCCGACGGCCACACTTGCGATGGCGCCGAACTGCATGAAACCGACAAACAGCACCGCCATCAACAGCAGCGTGCCGATGACGGTCGGCATCAGCTTCCAGTCGGCCAGCCGCCCACCAATGATGTTGCCGATCGTCATGCCGGCGCCGAACAACAGGAGCACCCAGGTAACGGCGGAGGTCGACAGGCCGGACACGTCGGTCAGGTAGGGCTTGATGTAGGTGAACACGGCAAACAGGCTGGCCGAGGCCAGCGAGGCGATCAGCATCGCCAGCCAGACCTGCAACCTGCCGAGCACGCGCAACTCGCCGCGCAGGCCACCGCCGCTCGGCTCAGTGACATCGGACGGCACCAGCCAGGCGATGGCCGCGACCGAGATCAGACCGATGCCGACCACGGCGATGAATGTGGAGCGCCAGCCGAACGCTTCGCCAAGGGCTGTGCCGGCGGGAACGCCCAGAATGTTCGAAAGCGTCAGGCCGGCGAACATCAGCGCCATGGCGCTGGCGCGCTTGTTGCGCGGCACCAGGCTCGCGGCAACGACCGAGCCGATGCCGAAGAAGGCGCCGTGCCCAAAAGCGGTGAAGACACGCGCCGCCATCAGCGTCCAATAATCAGGCGCGATGGCGCAAAACAGATTGCCGACGACGAATGAAGCCGTCAGCCCGACCAGCACCGGCTTGCGCGGCAGATGCGCGGTGGCCATGGCGACGATCGGTGCCCCGAAGACGACGCCCAAGGCATAGCCCGTGACCAGCAGGCCGGCCGACGGGATCGACACGCGAAGGTCGGCGGCGACCTCCGGCAGCAGGCCCATGATGACGAACTCGGTGGTGCCGATGCAGAAAGACGCAATGGCAAGCGCAAGGATCGGCAAGGGCATGGGACGTCCAGACTGAATCGGTTCAATTTTTAGTCTGCGCGAGGAGCCGTGCCGGGCGCAATGTATATTGCTGCATTGCAGCGATGCAGAAAGCGTGGAGCAGATTGAAACGAGGCGCCGCAGCGCCTCGTTGGTGATCAGCCTTGGGGGAACAAGCTTTTCCCGATCATGGCGCCTTCGGCAAGGCATAGGCGATGATGTAATCGCCACGATCGGGTGACTGACGCGCGCCACCCGCCGACACCACGACGAACTGGCGGCCGCTTTCGGGCGAGGTGTAGGTCATCGGCGTTGCCTGCGCGCCGACCGGCAGGCGGCCTTTCCAAAGCTCCTCGCCGGTGGCGACGTCGATGGCGCGCAGATAGTAGTCCTGTGTGCCGGCATAGAAGACGAGCCCGCCCGCCGTCGTCACAGGGCCGCCGAGCGACGGCATGCCGATCGGGATCCGCAGGCCGGTCTTCATCTCGAGCGGGCCGGTGTCCTGCAGCGTGCCGGCCGGAATCTGCCAGACGAGTTTTCGCGTGTTCAGGTCGATGGCGCTGATCGTGCCGTAGGGCGGCTGGTGGCAGGGCACGCCGAGCGGCGACATGAAGCCGTTCTTGAGCGCGCCATACGGCGTGCCGAGCTGGGTGCCCAGACCGTCATGCGCCGCCGAGGGGCCATAATTGTCGGCCACGGCGCGCGGCAGCAATTCGACGAATTGCGGCATGCGGATATCGTTGACGATCAGGTAGCCGTTGGCTTCGTCGATCGAGGCGCTGCCCCAGTTCATGCCGCCATAATAGCCGGGAAACTGCAGCGAACGCGTCGGACCTGGAGGGGTGAACTCGCCCTCGTAGCGCAGCTTCTTGAAGCCGATACGGCAATAGAGCTGGTCGAACGGGGTGGCGCCCCACATGCTGGCCTCGGTGAAAGGCTGATCGCCGATCGAAGGCATGCCGACCGAATAGGGCTGGGTCGGCGACAGGAAATCCTCCTTGGCGCCGCCATCCTGCGGCACCGGCTTTTCCTGCACCTCGGCGATCGCCTTGCCGTCGCGGCGGTCGAGCATGAAGATCTGGCCGCGCTTGGTGACCTGGATCAGCGCCGGTACCTTTCCGCCCTTGCCGTCGGGCACGTCATAGAGCGCCGGCTGCGAGGGAAGGTCATAATCCCACAGGTCATGATGCACGGTCTGGAATTTCCAGCGCTCACGGCCGGTGGCGATGTCGAGCGCGACGACCGAAGCGGTGTAATCCTCCGCCGCCTTGCTGCGCTCGGCGCCGAAGAAGTCGGGCGTGGCGTTGCCGGTCGGCAAATAGACGAGGCCGAGCGCGTCGTCATAGCTCGGCGTCGACCACACGTTGGGCGTGCCGCGCGTGTAGCTCTGGCCTTCCGGCGGCAGTTTGGTGATCGCCGGATTGCCGAGGTCCCAGGCCCATACCAACTCGCCTGTCCTGGCGTTGAAGGCCCTGACGGCGCCGGACGGCTCGCCGGTCTCGACATTGTCCCAGACCCAGCCGCCGACCATGATCAGGTCGCGCATGACGGTGGGCGCCGACGTCTGGAAATAGAAACCGGCCTTCACCTCGCCCATGCCTTGCTTGAGGTCGACGGTGCCGCCCTGGCCGAAGTCGGCGCAGGGCTGGCCGGTCTTGGCATCGATCTCGATCAGCCGCGCATCGATGGTGGTCATGACGATGCGTCCGGCACAGACCGCTGGGGCGCCACTGGCCGCGGCTTCGGGCGCCGGCTCGTAGTAGCTGACGCCACGGCAGCGCTGCCACAGCGGCGCCGAAGCCTTCGGGTCGAATTTCCAGCGCGGCTCGCCGGTTTCGGCATTGAGCGCGTTGACGACATTTTTCGAGGAGCAGGTGTAGACCGTGTCGCCGATCTGCAGCGGCGTGTTCTGGTCCTCGGCGCCCTTGACCGGTATGTCGCCGGTGCGGAAGGTCCAGGCGACCTTGAGGTCCTTCACATTGTCCTTGTTGATCTGGCCGATCGGCGCATAGCGCGTACCGGCGGGCGTGCGGCCGTAATGGCGCCAGTCGGTGCTGGAGGCGGCCGCGGCAAGTGGCGGCGCTTCGCTGGCGGCGACCGTATCGCGGATCACGCCATGCGGCTGGAAGGCGTAGGCGGCGGTGGCGATCAGGCCGAGCACGAGGACACCGGCAACGGCGAACGGGCCGCGCTTGCCGCCGCCGGATGACGGGAACAGCGGCGCCAGCAGGAGGGCGATCACCGCCAGCACCGCTGGCGCGACCAGCCGCGGCACCAGCGGCCAGAAGTTCAGCCCAGCCTCCCACAATGCCCAGGCAATGGTGGCGAGGAAGATGAGGAGGTAGAGCCAGAAGCCCGCGCGCCGGCGCAAGGCGAAGAGGAAACCGGAAACGATGATGCCGGCGCCTGCCAGCGCGTAATACCAGGAGCCGCCAAGACCGATGAGCTGGACGCCGCCATAGAGCAGCGGCAGGCCGATGATCATCAGCACCAGGCCGAAAAGCACGAGCAGCCAGATGCCGCCAGAGCTGTTGGAATCTTGTTTCGACATATCGGTCCTCACGCTTTTCCGGGGCGGCGCCTCGCGGTCGCGGCGGCCGAACGGGCCGTCAGGGCGATCTTTGGAGCTCGGTCGTCGGCTTCCGGTTCTTGGCGATTGGGGCTTCGCCAGGGAAAAGAATTTTATCGCAACCTAATAAATAGCATGTTATCTTTTTCGCCATGCCCAAGCAAGACCCGGATCGTGCCAGATTTGGCCAACTGGTTATATCAGTCGCAAGGCTTTGGCGGCGCGCGGCCGACAAGGCGCTCGACGATTGCGGTCTGTCGCATGCCACCGCCATGCCACTGGTGATGCTGTCGCGGCTGGGTGACAATCGGCGCCAGGGTGTCCTCGCCGATCATCTCGGTTTCGAAGGGCCGTCCCTGGTGCGCATCGTCGACCTGCTGGTCGAGGAGGGGCTGGTGACGCGCACCGAGGATGCCGCCGACAGGCGGGCCAAGATCCTGTCGCTCACCGATGCGGGGCGCGGCCGTGTGACCGAGATCGAGCGCCTGCTGGCGGTGCTGCGCGCCGATCTGCTCAGTGATGTCGGTGACGACGAGCTGAAAGGGGCGCTGCTGCTGCTCGGCCGGCTGGAGACGAAGCTGAGCGGGCCGGATAGCGAATAGATTTCAGACCAGCGGCTTCAGTTCCTGCGCGATCGTGGGCAGCAGTTCCGACACGGTGGGGTGGATGTGCACCGCGCGGGCCAGAGTGTCGACGGACGCCTTGGCGTACATCAGGTCGAGCACGCAATGCACCGCCTCGTCGCCGCCCGGGCCGAGCACCGAGCAGCCGAGGATCTCGCGCGTGTCGGCATCGACAAGGATCTTCATGAACCCTTGCGTTTCGCCCTTTTCGACGGCACGGCCGACGCGCGTCATCGGCCGCTGGCCGACCAGCGCGCGGCGTCCGGATTTCCTTACGGCTGCCTCGGTCATGCCGCAGCGGCCGAGCGGCGGGTCGATGTAGAGCGCGTAAGCCTCGATGCGGTCGCTGACCTTGCGCGGATCATTGTCGAGCAGATTGGCGGCGACGATCTCGTAGTCGTTGTAGGAGGTATGGGTGAAAGCGCCCTTGCCGTTGCAGTCGCCCATCGCCCAGATGCCTGGCACGCTGGTGCGCAGCTGATCGTCGACGATGACGAAGCCACGCCTGTCAACCGCGACGCCGGCTTTGTCGAGGCCAAGATCGTCGGTGTTGGGGGTGCGTCCCAGCGCCAGCAGAACGTGAGAACCGACGGCCGGCTGCTTGCCGGCCGAGAAGGTCACCGCGATGTCGTTGCCTCGCTTGGCGAAGCCGATGCCGTCGGCGCCGGCATGGACCGCGATGCCTTCGTTCTCGAGGATCGACAGGATGGTGGCCGAGACGTCTTCGTCCTCGCGGCCGGTCAGGCGCGGGCTCTTCTCGATGACGGTGACGTCAGAGCCGAAACGACGGAACATCTGCGCGAATTCGAGCGAGATGTAGCTGCCGCCGACGACGATGAGATGGCGTGGCAGCACGTCGAGATCCATCATCGAGGAATTGGTCAGGTAGTCGATGTCGTTAATGCCGGGCAGGTCAGGCACCGAGGCACGGCCGCCGGTGTTCAGGAAGATCTTTTCGGCGGTCAGAACCTCGTCGCCGACGCGCACCGTGTTGGCGGATTCGAAGCGCGCATGGCCGCGATAGAGCGTGCAGCCTTTCATGCCGGCGATCCATGTTTCCAGATTGCCGCGGGCGTCGTTGGTCACCTTGTCCTTGCGCGCCTTGATCCGTTGATAATCCACACCGACAGGGCCACCGAGCGTGACGCCATAGTCGGCGGCACGCCTCGCCAGATGCGCGGCATAGGCGCTGGCGACCATGGTCTTGGTCGGCATGCAGCCCGTGTTGACGCAGGTGCCGCCGACCAGCTTGCGCTCGATCAGCGCCACGCTCATGCCAGCGGCGGCCAGGCGGCCCGCCAATGGCGACCCCGCCTGGCCGGCGCCGATGATGATGGCGTCGAAGGTCTTTGCGTTTAGGCTCTGGGCCGTCATGCCACCGCCGCCACGATCAGCAGGCCGCCGATGATCGCCACCGCGTCCTCGATGAAGGCGGCGGGCGGATCGTTGCCGAAGGCCGCCGCCAGCCGGCCGCGCGCTTCGGCGCCGCCCAACGTGCCGATGACCGCGCCGATGGCGCCGGCGATCAGGCCGCCTATGGTGGAACCGCCGGTCGCACCGATCACCGCGCCGCTGAAAGCACCAAGCAGGATGCGGGCACCGAACTGCTGCGGCACCTTGCGGCTTGGCGTCGACGGCAGCTGGTCGGCGACGAGCTCGACGATGGCCAGGATGGTGAAGATGCCGACGGCCGCCCAATGGCTCATGAAGCTCGCCCAGGTGCCGGCAACCGGCAGCCAGCCGAGATAGGCGCCCCAGGCGACGGCCGCCGGCGCGGTCATGGCGCGCAGGCCGGCAATGACGCCGATCAGAAGTGCAAGAAGCAAGAGCATGTTGATCCCCTCGATCATCGGCCAGAACGGCCTCGAAACGGCAGGCTACCATAGGTCCGATATTTGATCAGTACTCGGATTGATGCTTTTGTGCCGGCCGAACTCATGCATTTCAAAGACGTCGATGGGAGACCACGCCATGGCCAGAAGCGAGCGCGCGAAGATGGCGGCCGGCGAATGGTACACTTGCCTCGACGACGAGTTGGAGGCGCTGCGCGTCACGGCGCGCGAAGCCGTGTTCGAGCACAATTCATTGCCGCCAAAGCAGCGCGGCAATCTCGGGCCAGGCCTGAAGGCATTGCTCGGCGGGGTGGGCGAGGGCGCCCGCATCGAGGCGCCGTTCCACTGCGCCTATGGCTTCAACATCGTTCTCGATGATGGCGTCTTCCTCAATGCCGGCTGCATCATACTCGACACGGCAAGCGTGCGCATCGGCAAGGGAACGCTGCTTGGCCCCAATGTGCAGATCTATTGCGCCGAGCACCACAAGGAAGCCGCTGGGCGACAGGCGGGGCTTGAGATCGCCAGGCCGGTCGGGATCGGTGCCCATGCCTGGATCGGCGGCAGCGCCATCATCCTTGGCGGCGTCAGCATCGGTGAAGGCGCCATCGTCGGCGCCGGTGCCGTGGTGACGCGCGATGTGCCCGCGAACGAGACGGTGGTCGGCAATCCGGCGCGACCGGTCAAGCGTCGTTGACGTACACCGCGGGAAACCGGATCGTTGCCTCAAAACCATCCTGCCGGCCGGATGCTGGCGAGTTCACAGGACCAGCGTCGCATCGATCTGTTGCAGGATCTTGTTGACGATGGCCAATCCGAGGCCCGACCCCTCCGCACGAGTCGCGCCGCGTTCGTACCGTTTTGACCAAGCTCTCCGGGGCGGGAACCACCGGACCTTGGTTGATCACACTGAGCCGGGCGTCCTCGTCGATGCGCACGACAACCTCGCCGATGCCTGGTGGGGCGTGGCCTGGGTCGAGGACACGCACAAGATCCTGGGCAATGGTATTCTGGTGCTGATCGGGCTTCATGTCGGCGGCGTGCTGCTGGCCAGCCTGCGTCATCACGAGACTCTGGTTCGCGCCATGATCACGGGCGCAAGCGTGCGCCATCGTCGCAAGACGTTGCCTGATCCAGGCGGTTGGAATGCAAAGGCGCCGTATCGATACGGCGCCTTTGCCGTTCAGGATGAAAGGACGTGCGCCACGCGCGTGCCCTGATCGGCCCGCCTGGAAAACTCCCGCCGGTATTGCGCCGGCGATGTCCTCAGCCTCGCGGCGAAATGCTGGCGCAGCGATGTGGCGCTGCCGAAGCCGGCCTCGAAGGCCACGACATCCATCGATTTCTCCGTGGCTTCCAGCAACCGCTGCGCCAGTTCGATGCGCTGGCTGGTCAGCCAATCGCCAAAACTGGTGCCGATCGATTTCTGGAAGCGGCGGGTGAAGGTGCGCCGAGTGAGGCCGGCCAATTCGGCGACGCTGTCGAGGCTGTGCGTTTCGCCGAGCGTCGCGCGCACCGCGTCAAGCGCCTGGGTGAAGCGGTCGGCATTCGCGCTTCTTGCCACGGGGCGTTCGATGAACTGCGCCTGCCCGCCCTGCCGGTGCGGTGAGAGCACGACGTGCCGGGCGAGCCGCAGTGCCGCCTCCGCGCCATAGCGGGCACGCACGATATGCAGGCAGCAATCCAACCCGGCCGCGACCCCGGCGGAAGTGACGATATCGCCGTCATCGACATAGAGCACATCGGCATCGACCGAGATGTCGGGATGCAAGGCCTGCAACTGGTCCGTATAGGCCCAATGCGTGGTCGCCTTCCGGCCCGATAGCAGGCCGGCCGCGGCAATGGCAAAGGTGCCGAGGCACAGGCCGACGATCAACGCCCCGCGCCGGTGCGCGCGGCACAGCGCTTCTTTGATCGGCCTGGCCAGCGGGGCTTCGAGATCCTTCCAGCTCGGGATGATGACGATGTCGGCGTCGTCGAGCGCGGAGAGTCCATGTGGGACAAGGATACTCAGCCCGGCATCCGTCTCGATCATACCTGCCTCGGCCCCGCAGACGCGAAAATCAAAGCGCGGCAGGCCAAGTCTGGTGCGGTCGGCGCCGAACACCAGGCAAGGCACGGAGAGATGGAACGGACTGATGCCGTCGAAGGCGAGGACGGCAATGATCGGGGCGGTCATGGGCGTTTCCAGTGTGGGAAGCCTGATTGTCCCAATTCTTTCGAATGATGTCAATCGGGCCACTTTTGGCCGCTTGTCGACCGGTCTAATTTCAGCCCATCGCATTCAAGCCGGAAGGAAAACACCATGTCCGACAGAGCCAACACCACACCGCGCCGCGCACTCGTCGTCGTGGATGTCCAGAACGACTACGATGGCGGCAACCTGGCTATCCAGCATCCGCCGTTTCGCGACAGCGTCGTCAATGTCGCGCGCGCAATGGACGCCGCGGCCGCCGCCGGCATCAAGGTGGTTGTCATCAAGCAGATGGCCCCCGAGACGTCACCGATCTTCGCCAAGGGCAGCCATGGCGGCGAACTGCATCCGGAGATCGCCAGGCGCGGCCGCGACCATTATGTCGAGAAGATGCTGCCCTCGGCGTTCACCGGCACGGACCTCGAGGACTGGCTGCGCGCCAATGCCATCGATACGATCACGGTCGTCGGCTCCATGACGCATAATTGCGACCTGTCGACCATCATCCACGCCGTGCATATGGGGTTTGCCGTCGAGTTCCTGTCCGATGCGACAGGCTCGGTTCCCTATGCCAACAGCGCCGGCTATGCCTCGGCCGAGGAGATCCACCGCGTGGTCACGATCATTCTGCAGTCGCGCTTCGCCTCGGTGCTGAAGACCGCCGAATGGGCCGAGTGCCTGAAGACCGGTGTCCTCCCGGAGCGCGACACGATCCACGCCTCCAATCAGCGGGCGCTGGCGCGCAACGCCGCGTAGGACTATCCGCAAACAAAAAGGGCGCCGCATAGCCGCGGCGCCCTTTGCGATTTCGAATTGAAGGATTTTAGAACAAGCCTTCGATCTGGCCGGCCTCGTTGAGGAAGATCTTTTCCGAGGACGGCGCCTTGGGCAGGCCGGGCATGGTCATGACCTCGCCGCAGATGATGACGACGAAGCCGGCACCCGCCGAAAGCCTGACCTCGCGGACCGGCACGGTGTGGCCGGTCGGCGCGCCGCGCAGGTTCGGGTCGGTCGAGAAGGAGTACTGGGTCTTGGCCATGCAGACCGGCAGATTGCCGTAGCCGGCGTCTTCCCAGGCCTTGAGCTGGTCGCGCACCGACTTGTCGGCGATCGCCTCCGAGCCGCGATAGATGCGCTGGACGATGGTGTTGATCTTCTCGAACAGCGGCATGGCATCGGGATAGAGCGGCGCGAACTGCGAGGCACCGGATTCGGCAAGCGCCACCACCTTGTTGGCGAGGTCCTCGATGCCGGCCGAGCCCTTGGCCCAATGCTTGCACAGGATCGCCTCTTCGCCCATCGAGGCGACGTAGTCCTTCATCGCCTGGATTTCGGCGTCGGTATCGGAATAGAAGTGGTTGATGGCAACCACCGCCGGCACGCCGAACTGCCTGATGTTCTCGATGTGACGGCCGAGATTGGCGCAACCCTTCTTCACCGCCTCGATGTTTTCCTTGCCGAGGTCTTCCTTCTTGACGCCGCCATTCATCTTCATGGCGCGCACGGTGGCCACGATGACGGCCGCCGCCGGCTTGAGGCCGGCCTTGCGGCACTTGATGTCGAAGAATTTCTCGGCGCCAAGGTCGGCGCCGAAACCGGCTTCGGTGACGACATAGTCGGCGAGCTTCAGCGCCGTCGTGGTGGCGACGACCGAGTTGCACCCATGCGCGATGTTGGCGAACGGGCCGCCATGGACGAAGGCCGGGTTGTTCTCCAGCGTCTGCACCAGGTTCGGCTGCATGGCGTCCTTCAGAAGCACGGCCATGGCGCCGTCGGCCTTGAGGTCCCGGGCATAGACCGGCGACTTGTCGCGGCGGTAGGCGACGATGATGTCGCCGAGGCGCTTCTCAAGGTCCTTCAGGTCGGTGGCAAGGCACAGGATCGCCATGACTTCCGAAGCGACGGTGATGTCGAAGCCGGCCTCGCGCGGGAAACCGTTGGCGACGCCGCCGAGCGAGCAGATGATCTCGCGAAGCGCCCGGTCGTTCATGTCCATGACGCGGCGCCACACCACGCGGCGGGTGTCGATGCCGAGCTCATTGCCCCAGTAGATGTGGTTGTCGATCAGCGCCGAAAGCAGATTGTGCGCGGTGGTGATGGCATGGAAGTCGCCGGTGAAATGGAGGTTCATGTCCTCCATCGGCACCACCTGTGCGTAGCCGCCGCCCGCGGCACCGCCCTTGACGCCGAAATTCGGGCCAAGCGAGGCTTCGCGTATGCAGACGATCGCCTTCTTGCCGATGCGGTTGAGGCCGTCGCCGAGGCCGACCGTGGTGGTGGTCTTGCCTTCGCCGGCCGGGGTCGGGTTGATAGCGGTGACCAGGATCAGCTTGCCGTCCTTGTTGCCCTTCACCGACTTTATGAACTCGGCCGATATCTTGGCCTTGTCGTGGCCATAGGGCAGCAGGTGCTCGGTCGGGATGCCGATCTTCTGGCCGATCTCCTGGATCTGCTTTTTCTTGGCGGCGCGCGCGATCTCGATGTCGGACTTCACTTCGGCCATAACGGCTTTCCTCTGGATTGGACGGTGGAGGGGACGGGGTTGATCTCTATCGCAAGCAGGTTTGAACCGGGAGCGCGGGCATGTTCTAACCCTGTCGCTGCCGTGGCGTCAACTTTCATGCAACTATGTTTCCTATAGAGAAAATTCCTCTGCGGTCGGCCGACCTGCTCTCGGTTCCTTCTGGCTCCGCTTGCCGCGCCGTATAGAAGCCAGAGCAGGGGCGCTTCCGCCGTCTCAAAACAGCCGCACAATGCACGGAATGCGACAGAAGCGACGGCGCAAATTCGCCATCGCCGGGCGAACGCTACTGTGTCAGCACGTTGCTGATTTCGACCATGTTGGAGCGCACGCGCAGGATGTAGAAGCCCATCGTCGTCAGATGCGTGGGCAGCAGCCAGCCATCCTCGCGGCCATTGGCGATGATGAAGGGCTGGATGCGCAGGGCCGAGACGAATTGCGCGTCCATCGTGTCCCACAGGCTCTGCAGGTGCTTTTCCTTGATGACGTCCTCGAAATCGGCCTGGGCGCCCTTCATCAGTCCGTAGTAGGCATATAGCTGGCCGTAGGCGAACCAGTAACGGTCGTCGGCGCGGGTGTCGAACCAGCCATTGTTGTGGTTCTCGGCGCGCTCCTTGAGGATGGCCGAGGTGGAGCCGATGTCCGAAGCGATGCGGTCGATATACTGCTTCAGATTGTCGGCGCGGGCATCGAAGGTGGCCTGGCAGGTGGCCAGCCGTGCGTTGAACGAGCGCAGCTTGCGCACCGCGTCACGATAATAGCTCGGCGTCGGCGTCTTCGGACCGAACGGGCTCACGCCGAAATACCAGGTGTATTCGTCGAACTGCAGATTGCCGCGCGCATCCTGCAGGTCGGCATCGATCTGCGAGGTCGTGCGCACGCGGCCGAGATTGTCGGCAAGCTCGGTCGCCGTGCGCCGCACCGCCTGGTTGATGCCACGCTGGAACGAGGCCTTGTTGTCCATCCACGGCGTGTTGTCCCAGTCGATGCCGAACAGGCCAAGCTTGTAGAGGATCATCGACGAGATCCAGGCATTCTGGTTGACGTTGAAGTCGGTCAGGTCCGCCGCCACCTGGGCGATGCCCGAGTTGCCGCAAGTCTTGGCCGTGTCGGTGCCGGTGCCCGCGGCCACCTGCTCACCGGCGGAAACATTGCGCTTCTCGAAAGTGTAGGTGTCCGGATAGTCGGGGTTGAAATTGTTCCACCACTGGGTGGCGTAGAAGAAGTTGGCGTAGAGGCCGATCAAGACCAGCAGGGCCAGGCCGACCATCGCCTTGAGGATCCAGCCGCGCTGCGCGTACCAGCGCCCGGCCCACAGGAACGGCCACAGGATGACGCCGATCAAAAGGCCGATGCCGCGGCCGATCCATTGGAAAATCCGGACGAAGAAGTTCACGATCGGATCGAGCATGGCTGTGTCACCCCTCAGCATGATGCCAAAAAGTTGCAGACTTTTTGGATGACATCATGCGCCAAAACAATAAGTCAGAACGAAATGACGGGTTCATTTCGTTCTAGTCAGTCAGGCCGTAGAGGCGTGTGCGAAACGCCACCTTGTCCTTCAAATATGTGGTTTTCAGAACGTCCACAACATGCGATCGCCAGGCGTCGCTGAAGCCCTCATAGTCCTTGTAGAAGCCCTGCTTGTTGAAGATATAGCGCGAGACGAAGTCGGTCGGCACGAAATCCGAGATCAGCCGGTTGGTCAGCCAGGCGTCGGGATGGTCCGGCTTGGCACGGATCACCAGGAAGCGCTGTTGCGGGAACACATCCTCGATCTTGAGATGGCCAAGCTGGGCGATTTCGCGCTTGGCGGCGTTGAGGAAGGGAAAGTTGCCGTCCCTGGTGATCAGGTCTGCGTGGCTCTGGATCCAGGTCTGCAGCCAGACCTTGTCGACATCGGTCAGATTGCGGTTCGGCTCGGCGTCGCGAATCAGCGCACGCACCACCATCTCAGCCCGGTGCTCGAGATAGCCGGACGCCTCGATCCAGGAGGCGCGCGGCAACTCGATGCGGCCGGTGCTGGCCAGGAACTTGAACACCTTGTCGGCGTCGTTGATCGAGAGATAGCTCACCTGCCACGGCCGCGAGCGGCGGAAGCCCGGCGCGGCGGGATCGCTGATCACCGTCGTCATGTCGGGATCGACGAACACGTAGAGCCCGCCAAAATGGCTGGTCCAGTAGGCGTTGTGGCGGAAGATCACCTGGTCGGGCACCAGCGCGTTCTCGCGGATATCGCCGCAGACCTTCGCCAGGTCCACCATGCGGGTCAGCATGGCATTGTCGCGCCAGGCATCCGGCTCCTGCTTCAGCCGGTCGACCAGCTTGCCGAGTTCGGCGGCCTTGCCCAGCACATCCTCCGCCGACAGCACCTTGAACTCGACCTGGTTGATCGACAGCAAGTCCTCAATGTCGTTGACCTTGGGAACGGAGTCTTCGATCTCGCCGTAGATGACGTCCTTGATGGTCAGCGCGTCGATGGCACGCTGGTTCTTGGACATGAACTCGAACATCAGCTGCGAGGTGTTGGAGAAGGCGGTGTGCACCACCGGCAGGTCGATCTGCGACGGCGTCAGGATGATGAAGCGGCGATTGACCTCGTTGGGGTCGAGATAATCATAGTCGCCGCATTCCTCGGCCACTTCGGGCGAGAAGCCCGTGCGGTCGATCTGGAAACTCTTCAGCCTGGTCGGCTTGAGGCCGAAGGCGGCCAGCGCTTTGTTGTAGCGCTGGATGAGATGCGGCTCGTCGACGGGCAGCAGCCGGCCGTAGATCAGCTCGTTGTCGCGAAGGAGGTCGGGTTTTTTGCTCACCTTTCCTTCTCCCCGCTTACGGGGAGAAGGTGCCCGAAGGACGGATGAGGGGCGCGGTCTTCCCTTCTCCCCTTGTGGGAGAAGGTGGATCGGCGCGTAGCGCCGAGACGGATGAGGGGTGCGCCACAGAGTACCGTCGGCGCCAAGCTGGAACACCCCTCATCCGTCGCCTTCGGCGACACCTTCTCCCACAAGGGGAGAAGGGAAGGCGGGCTCACCTCACGCATTCCACAGCCCCTTCTTCTTCATCTCCTCCATCTCGCGCGCGGCTCGTTCGCGCAGGCGGGCGTCGCGCAGCAGCTTTTCCACGGCGGCGTCGTCGGACTTGTCGGAATAGCGGAACTCGCTGTCGGCGTAGCGGTTGATCTCCTGCATGACCATGTCCATCGAGAACGGACCGCGCAGTTCCTCGATCATGGCCTTCTTCTCGTCGTAGCCCTTGTGCATGAAGGCTTCCGGCTTCTCGAACCAGTCGTCGGGAAGCTCGATGTCCATGGCGCGCATCTTGATGGCGTCGGTGACGTTCTTGATGGCGCGACCGGTGAAGCGTGGCTCGGCATCCTTGATCAGGTGCAAGTAGGTGCCGATGTCGGCCATCGTCTTGGGCGCGCCATTTTCCTTCATGTAGCGCTCATAGACCTTCATCAGCCCGTCTTCCCGCGGCTTCTCGTGTTCCTCATAAGCCTCGGTAACGGCGCGCTGGATCTCCTGCGCGGCGTAGAGTTCGTGATCGCCGAGCGGTATCTTGTGGTTCTTGCCGGCGAGCAGCACGAAAATGTCGATATAGTCGTCGCGGGTCTGCGGTCCGTCGACCAGCCAGCGGGCGCCGGCGCGCTGGCGCAGCGCATCATCGACGTTTTCGGGATAGTTGGAGAACATGCCGAACGAGCAGTTGCCGCGCACCACCGTAGCCGCGCCGGCGAAGGCATCCATCAAGACGCCGGTGATCTCCTGCTGGCCGGCCGAGGCGCGGTCGTCGGAGCGGCGTGCCGCCACCTGGTCGATGTCGTCGATGGTGCCGAAGCCGATGACGCGCGGGTTCAAGACATTGTTGATGAACTGGCGGCAGTTCTGGCCTGACTTGCCCTGGTAGGACGAGATCTGGTCGACGCCGAAATTCTCATAGGCGAAAGGATAGCCGGCGACCTGGCAGTAGCCGTTGACGAGACCGGCGGTCATCTGGATAAGCGTCGTCTTGCCGGTGCCGGGCGCGCCGTCGCCGATGAAGGTGAACAGGAAGCCGCCGAGCTCGACGAACGGGTTCAACTCGCGCTCGAAATCATAGGCCATCAGCATCTTGGCAAGCTTGACCGACTGGTACTTGGCGATGTGGTTGCCGACGACCTCTTCGGGCTTCTTGAAGGTCATCACCAGCGGCTTGGAGCGCTTGCCCGGCGCGACGTCGAAGCCGTCGAGGGTGAAGTCGTCGGCGTCGATGCGGATATGGGCGTTCTCGAACGGGCCGATGCCGTCGAAGCGGCCTTTGCGGGCCAGCAACCCGTCGATGGCGACGCGGGCGAAGGCGCGTGCCCGCGTCACCAGGTCGGCATCGTCCTTCGAGCCCGCTATCGCCTTGTCGAGGCCGGCCAGGATCGACTTCACCGCATCCTGCGGCGTGTCGAACAGAAAATCCGGCTCGGGGATGTCGTTGGGCGCCTCGCCGTCGCTGTCGATAAGCTGGAACAGATAGGAGGCGAGGCTGAAAGCCGAGATGTAGGCCGAGGCCGACAGGAGTTTCTTGAAGGCCGACGCCTCGTCGCCCTCGAGCGGGGCGCGGGTGTTTTTCGCCTGCAGGCTTTCGAGGTCTGACCCCTCGGCGAAGACATCCGATATCGCGAGCGCGATTGCCGCGCCGCGCCGGGCGCGGAACAGAAGCGTATGCTGCGGGATGGTGAGCAACTGGTCGTCGGGATGGACGGCGCCAACGGTCTTCGACAGCTCGACCTCGCGCGTGCGGCGTACCGAGCCGACCGAGACGGTGGAGACGAAGCGGCGGTTGGTGCCGGCCAATGCCGTGCCGGATTCGCGCGAAGGATCCTCCAGCACGACGATGCGGGTGATGAAGCTCTGCGCGGTGGCGCGGTGCTTCTCGATAGCCGCTTCCGGGATGGTGGTCAGGCCGGTGTCCATGAAGGATGCTCCGTGGTGTTACGGTCAGACGTCTGAGATGACCTGCCCATTGGACAGGATGTGAACCTTGTAGCCGCCGAAGATCTTCTGTGCCTCGCCGGCGGCGTAGAGCGCCTGGTAGGCCTCGTGCGGGATCAGCGCGTGGTTCTCGTAACTCGACACGCCCTGGCGCGCGGCTTCCAGGTCATCGGTGTTGATGAAGAATTCCTGCGTCGTCTTTTCGCTGGAAAACAGCCCCTTGCGGCCGGGCTTCTCGCCCTTGGAGTAGACCTCCTGGATGGTCCAGGTCAGCAGCCAGGCGTTTTCCGGTTTGCGCACCTTGGCCAGCACCTCGGTCACCGTCGAATTGTTGTCGGTAATGCCCGCGGAATAGAAGGGGCCGAGCACGACACGGCGCAACTGCTTGGGGTGCAGGGGTTCGAAATCCTTGTCGAGGTTGACCGCGATCGTCGCCGGCGACAGCGTGTAGGCGGAATTCTTCTCGGTGAAATCGTCGAAACGGTGCGCAAGCTCGGGATTGAGCAGGCCGTCGACCGGCAGCGGGATGTCGACCTTTTCGTTGAGCTTGCCGTCCCGGTCGACGAGCTGGCGGATCATGCTTTCAGAAGAATCCTCCACCGTCACCATGTAGACCAGCGGCAGGTTGGCGCTGCCGTCGAAGGTGGCCCAATGGACGAGATAATAGGGCCGTGCCGTCTTCGGGTTGACGGAGACCTTGGCGGTCTGCGCCAGGGTGAAGGGACCGAAGGTCTGCTCGCTCCTGACGTCCTCGAGGTAGAGCCGCTCGGCCATCGACTTCTGCAACGCCTCGGGGAATTCCTTGTGGCGCAGGATGAAGTCGGCCATCTCCTCGCGCAGCTCGCCGGCCAACGGGATGTTGGCAAGGCGCGCATCAGCCTGCCGGCGGTCGTTCTCCAGTTCGAGCAGGTTCTGGAACACCGGGAAACCGCTTTCGGCGCGCGAAATGCGGAACGTGTCCATGAAGCCCAGCCGGTTGCGCCAACAGGAGAAGGACTTGTCGAGCCGGGCGATATATTCGGCAACGATCTTGGCGACGATGCCGTGCCGGTAGAGCGGCGAGCGGTCGTCGCGCATGAACACTTCAAGGCCGCTGAGCGCGGCCGTTATTGCCGAGAAATACCGCGCCGCCGCGTCGTTTTCGGGGGTCATGCTGTCAGCCCTGGGATTGTCGCACCGGTGCGCGCGGCAATTATGACTGCACGTAGTTGGCCGAATTGTGCTTCTTCAGCACCTCGTCGAAGCGGCGGGCAAAGGCGTCGTCGGCGAGCTTCTTGCGGCGCTGGATATCGGCGCTGGCGACCATGTTCTTCTCATGCATCTCGAGCAGGTCGCCGATGTGCTTCTGCGAGGCGGCACCGATGCCGGCCATGGTTTCTTCCGCCGTATTGTCGACCTGACTGCCCAGCGTGTTGATCTTGTGGGCGACGTCCTGTTGGGCCGCGGTCTTCAGCGAATCTTCCAGCGCCTTGTAGAGCACGATGCGCTGCTCGGTATCGATGGTCAGCTTGTTGATCAGCGTCGACTGCGCGGCGATCTGGTTGTTAAGCGAATCGACGAAAGTCTGGAACATCGAGGTATAGCGCTCCAGCGTCTGGCTTTCGGCGAGCAGTTCCTGCTCCTTGGCCTGCTTCTCATTGTATTCGGTGGCGAGCTTGGAGCGTTCGCCCTCGAGCTGCGTGCGGTCCTTCTGGCTGGTCGAGGCGGCGATCTTGTTCTCGATGTCGAGCAGCATCGGGTTGAGTTCCTCGATGCGCTTCTGCACGGCTTCGAGGTTGGTCATGGTGGTCTTGCGGCGCTCGATCACCTGCGACAGGCTCGTCTCGGAAGTCTTGTAGCGCTGGTCGAGAACCTCTTTCTGCGCCTTCAGGATGCCGACGATGGTGTCGGACTTGGCGAGAAGTTCCTGCAGGTTGCCGGCCAGCGACATGTTGCGCACGCGGTCAGTGCGCAGGCGCTGTTTGCGCTGGCTGGAGAAGACGCCGACGAAGTTCTCCCAGCCGGTATAGTTCTTCATGCTCTCGAACTCGGCGCCAAAGACGTTGGTGGCGTCCTCAAGGCCAATGATCAGGTCGGCGATGTTGCCTTCCATCACCTTCTGCTGCTTCAGCACATCCTCGATGCGGGCGTTCTCGATGTCGAAATTGGCGTCGCCGATCTTCTTGTCGGCGGTGGCGAGTGTGTCGAGCACGGTGCCGGACTGCTCGATCTTGGTTCGCATGTCCTGGACGACCTGCTTGGTCTTGGCAATTTCGGCGTCGAAATTCTGCAATGTCGCCATAGGGGCCTCCCGCATCGGCTTCCGGTCGCTGGTTGCGAACAGCGGCGAATATATGTGGGGCTTCCGGGGATTGAAAGACGTGAAGACAAGGGTCGCATGAAAACAAAGGAATCCGCCAAGGCCTTGAAAGACAATGCACGTGGGGTCATGGCGTGATTAGCCGGTCCGTCGGGGCTGGTTCAACTGCCATTGAACTTTCATGCCGCTAAAACAGTCGGCCCCCAACGGCGCGGAAATGCTGAATTCGAAAGGGGATTGGACCGGTTGCAGGCAAACAGATCGATGCGGTCGCGCGCGCCGGCGCGCGCTCAGGGCTTCGGATCGGCCTTCAGATAGGCAATGACATTGGCGATGTCGTCGTCATTGGCCAGGCCGCCAAAAGCCATTTTGTTGCCGGGAACCTTGAGCTTGGGAGCCTTGAGATATTCGGCAAGATTGGCCTCGTCCCAGACGAGACCAGCAGCGCCCGCACCCTTCATCGCTTCGGAATAATGGCCAAGGAAGCTCTCGGCTGTACCGGCGGTGCGGCCGACCACACCCATGAGGTGCGGGCCGACCTTGTCGCGGTCGCTGGCCGCTTCGTGACAGGCTATGCACCGGTTGAAGACGTGCTTGCCCTGCACGGGGTCGCCGGCATGGGCGGCAATGGAGGTGGCAAGCAGAAGAAGGCTGGCTTTGGAAACGGCTCGAAGCATGGCTGACCCCGAAGAGCTTGGCTGACGGCCTTATAGGACCGAGGCCTTAACAAACGCTGCATCGTGGCGGGTTGGCAAGGCGGACCTTCGGCCGATCTCCCGCGACCGGAGGATGACTCAGGCCTGCGCCAGATCGCGGCGCAGGAAGTCGTGCAGCCGATCGACCGCCGGTGTCGTTGACAGCGGGTTGCGCAGGATGCCTATTTCGAGATCCGGCAGCACTGGAAGACCTTCATTGCCGCCGATGATGCGCAGCGACGGCGGCACGCTGCGCTGCGCCAAACCGGCGACCGCCAGGCCGGCCTGCACGACCGCGACCAGGCCCAGCAGCGAGGCGCTGGAATAGGTGCAACGGTAGGCGCGATCGGCATCGCCAAGCGCCTGCAGGACACTCATCCTGGCGGCGCAGCCCGGCTCGAACAAAGCGACGGGCAAGGGATCGGTCTGCCAGGCGACGTGGTTGGGCGAGGCGACCCAGACGAAGCGTTCCAGCCGGATCACGTCAAGCGGCTGCTCCGGCAGCCGGGTGACGATCGCCAGATCGAGCCGCCCCTCCGCCAGGGTCTTCACCAGTGCGGTCGACTGTTCGCAGATCAGTTCCACCGTCACCAGCGGGTGATCCTCGGCGAAGCGTGACAGGACGGGCGGCAGCAGGAATGCGGCATAGTCGTCGGGCACGCCAAGGCGCACGCTGCCTGTCTCCTTTGGCCGGGTGACGCTCGCCCATGCCTCGTCCGACAATTTCAGCAGCCGGCGCGCATAGATCACGAAATCTTCGCCGATCGCGTTCGGCGTGACGGTTCGGGGACCGCGAACCAGAAGCTGGTTGCCGACCATCTCCTCCAGCCGCTGCATCTGCATGCTGACGGCTGACTGGCTGCGGCCAACACGCGGCGCGGCACTGGACAGGCTGCCGCTCTCGACGACGGCGACGAAGGTTTTCAAGAGGTTGAGGTCAAGTGGAGCGGCCATAGTGCTATCAGCATATCGAATAGCTTGCTCCAAATCTATTCGCTTGTTTGAAAGCTGTATTGCTGGCCAGATAGGGCGTGCGCTTGAGGAAACGTCGATGAAGGACCTGCCAACTTCCCGTTTTCCAGCTGCGAGCCTCGCCTTTGCGATGACGATCGCCGGCACGGTCGGCGCCTTCGTCACGGAATCGGGATTGCACCCCGTCGCCGTCGTCTTCTGGCGATGCGTGTTCGGCGCCGCGTTCCTCGGCACTTGGTGCCTTCTGCGTGGCTATCTGCCGGACCGCACCCTGTCCTTGTCCCGCCTCGCGCTGGCAGCGCTTGCCGGGGCCTGCATGGTGCTGAGCTGGACGGCCTTCTTCGCCGGCTTCGCCATGACGTCGATCGCCACGACGACGATCGTCTATCACGTCCAGCCCTTCTTCGTGGTTATCATCGGGGTGGTCTTCCTGAAGGAGCGTATCTCGCTCGACCAGATGCTGTGGATGCTCGGCGCGTTCCTTGGCGTCGTGCTGGCCAGCGGGCTGGTGGTTTCCCATGCGCAAGCCAGCACGGGATGGGCGCTGGGCATCGCATTGACGCTGGTCGCCGCGCTGCTCTATGCGGTGGCGACGATCCTCGCCAAGGGTCTGGGCCAGCAGCGCGCCGAGGTCACCGTGCTTTGCCAGACAATCGTCGGAATTGTCGTGCTCGCCCCCTTCGCCGGGATCGGCCAGCATGTTCCCGCGCATTCATGGGGCTGGCTGGTCAGCATTGGCGTGCTGCACACCGGTATTGCCTATGTGCTGATGAACTCGGCCTTTCCGCGCCTGACGACGCCGGTGATAGGCATCATCACCTTCATCTATCCGGTCGTTGCCATCATCATCGACTGGGCGATCTACGGGCATCCCCTTGGGCCGGCACAGGCCGCCGGCATGGTACTGATCGCAGTGGCGACGCTTGGTGTCCGGTTGGGCTGGCGGCTCCCACGACGGCGTGTCTCGGCGGCCTGACGCGGATCGCAGGAAGCATGTTCAGGGTTCCATGAAGCCGATGAAATCGTCGGGCGTGGCGCGGCCCATTTCTTCCTCCCAGTGACGACGGCAGAGCGAGACATAGACGTCCTTGCCGATCGCCACCTGGTCGCCCTGGCGGGCAACCTTGCCGTCGGCGCCGAGGCGCACGACCATCGTTGCCTTGCGGCCGCAACGACAGATGGTGCGCACCTCGCGCAGGTCGTCGGCTATCGCCAGCAGCGCACGCGAGCCGGAAAACAGCTTGCCCTGGAAATCGGTGCGCAGGCCGTAGCACATCACAGGGATGTTCAGCCGGTCGGCAATGCGGGCCAATTGCCAGACCTGCTCCTCCTCAAGGAATTGCGCCTCGTCGACGAAGACGCAATGCACCGTCGTGTGGTCGTGATGCTCGGCGACGCGGGCGAACAGGTCGTCGCCATCGCGAAACATCTCGGCTTCCGTCTCCAGTCCGATGCGCGACGAGATCAGGCCACTGTCGCCCTTGCGGTAATGACCGGCGACGAACAACATCGTGGTCATGCCGCGCTCGCGATAATTGTACGACGCCTGCAGCAACATCGTTGTCTTGCCGGCATTCATCGTTGCGTAGTTGAAGTAGAGCTTGGCCATGCCGCTCTTTTAAGCCGAGTTGCCGCCGTGCGGGGAGGGGCCGCCGCCGCATTCCCCTGAAAAAGCCGGCTCGCCTCCGAAAAGGATGCCGAGCCTCTAAAAAAAATACTTGGCACCATATTGGCACCATAAAAGCGTCAGCCGTGTCGCTGATTGGCCAGTCCGCGCCGTTGATCGTGATTGCCTTGACGCTTGAATCCTAAACAGAATGGTGTTTGGCTGACGAAACAAGGCGGGCAGAGAAACCGTGACCACGCTTCGCCAAAGAATCACAATGGGAGACTGTCTATGTCGCGTATGAATTCCTTCGCCGCCGGCCTCGGCCTTGCGGCTCTGTTGTCCACGAGCGCTGCCTTTGCCGGCGATCCGGCGAGCTGCAAGGCGGTGCGTCTCTCCGATGTCGGCTGGACCGACATCCAGGCGACCACTGGCGTCGCATCGGTGCTGCTTACCGCGCTCGGCTATGCGCCACAAACGATCCAGCTGTCGGTGCCGGTGACCATGGCGTCGCTGAAGAACAAGGACCTCGATGTGTTCCTCGGCAACTGGATGCCGTCGATGACCAACGACATCAAGGACTACACCGCCGACGGTTCGGTCGAAACGATCAGCACCAACCTGACCGGTGCCGGCTACGGCATCGTCGTGCCGACCTATGTCGCCGATGCCGGCGTAAAGTCGCTGACCGACATCGGCAAGTTCAAGGACAAGTTCAACGGCAAGATCTACGGCATCGAGGCCGGCAATGACGGCAACCGCATCATCCTCGACATGATCAAGAACCCGAAGGACAATCTCGAAGGTTTCGAGCTGGTCGAGTCCTCGGAGGCCGGCATGCTGACGCAAGCCGAGCAGTCGATGAAGAACAATGAGTGGATCGCGTTCCTCGGCTGGACGCCGCATCCGGTGATGGGCGCCATGAAGATCACCTACCTCGACGGCATGGGCGACAGCGGCTTCGGCGCGGCGACCGTCTACACCGTTGCGCGCAAGGGCTACACCACCGAATGCCCGAATGCCGGCAAGTTCATCGCCAACCTGAAGTTCAATCTGGACATGGAAGGCCAGATGATGGACGCGATCCTGAAAGGCGGCGACGCCAACACGGTGGCGGCCGACTGGCTGAAGAAGAATCCGGATGCCATCAAGCCATGGATCGCGGGCGTTACCACGTTCGACGGTGGCGATGCCGCCGCAGCGATCAAGACCGCGCTCGGAAGCTGAGCCGACTGCATTCGGCAAGTCCGAAACAGGAAGGGCAGCCATCTTAGAAAAGGCTGCCCTTTTCCATATCCTGTGACAAGATGACGTTGCGCGAGCCGAGAGCAGGGCGGCTCATGACGAAGAGGGGTAAGATGGATCCGATTTCGCAATTCATGGTCGATCACAAAATCCCGATCGGTGCCTGGGGAAAGGCGTTCTTCGGCTTCCTCACCGACAATTTCGACACCATCTTCAGAGCCTTCTCGAACGGTTTGAATTTCTTGCTCGACGGGCTGGTCGAGCTCCTGCTGATGGTGCCGCCGGTGCTGCTGGCGCTGGTCATCGCCGTCATCGCCTGGCTGCTGCAGCGCTCGCGGCCGCTTGCCATCGGCGTCTTCCTCGGCCTGATCTTCATCATCAACCAGAACCTCTGGAAGCAGACGGTGCAGACACTGGTGCTGGTCGTCGCCGCCGCCGCCATGGCCATGGCCATCGGCGTGCCGCTCGGCATCTGGGCGGCGCACAAGCCAAAGGTCTACCGCGTCATGCTGCCGGTGCTCGATCTGATGCAGACGCTGCCGACCTTCGTCTACCTGATCCCGGTGCTGACCCTGTTCGGTCTCGGCAACGCGCCTGGTCTCATCGTCACCATCATCTTCGTCATCCCGACCGCGGTCCGGCTCACGCATCTCGGCGTCGTCTCGGTACCGAAGTCGATCATCGAGGCCGGCGAGGCGTTCGGCGCGACCAAAAGCCAGCTTCTGTGGAAGGTGGAACTGCCTTCGGCGCTGCCGACGATCATGGCGGGATTGACGCAGTCGATCATGCTGTCGCTGTCGATGGTGGTGTTCGCGGCCCTGATCGGCGCCGGCGGCCTGGGTACCGAAATCAACCGCGCGCTCGGTTCGCGCCGCATCGACCTCGGGCTTGAAGCAGGGCTGGCGATCGTCGTGCTCGCCATCGTGCTCGACCGAATGACCCGCATTGGCGTTGGAGGCAAGAAATGACCGTCGCCGTCGATTTCAAGAACGTCGATATCGTCTTCGGCGCCGACCAGGCCGGTTCGCTGGCGATGATCGACAAGGGCGCCACGCGCGCTGAAATCCTCGAAAAGACCGGCAATGTGCTAGGCTGCGCCGACGCCAGCTTGACGGTGCATGAGGGCGAAATCTCGGTGCTGATGGGCCTGTCGGGCTCCGGCAAGTCGACGCTGCTCAGAGCCGTCAACCGGCTCAACGTGGTGTCGCGCGGCCAGGTTCTGGTCAAGGACGGCGACAAGATTGTCGACGTGGTCACTTGCGACGAGCCGACCTTGCGGCGCTTGCGCCAGAAGCAGGTGGCGATGGTCTTCCAGCAGTTCGGCCTGCTGCCATGGCGCACGGTCGAGGAGAATGTCGGGCTTGGCCTCGAACTTGCCGGCGTGCCAGAAGCCGAACGCAAGGAACGCGTGCACAAGCAGCTCAAGCTGGTCAATCTCGACCAGTGGTCGAAGAAATACGCGCATGAACTGTCGGGCGGCATGCAGCAGCGCGTCGGTCTCGCCCGCGCCTTCGCCACCGAGGCGCCGATCCTGTTGATGGACGAGCCGTTCTCGGCGCTCGACCCGCTGATCCGCACCAAGCTGCAGGACGAATTGCTGCAGCTCCAGGCGGAGCTGAAGAAGACCATCATCTTCGTCAGCCATGACCTCGAGGAGGCGCTCAAGATCGGCAGCCACATCACCATCATGGAGGGCGGGCGCATCGTCCAGACCGGCGCGCCGGAGGACATCGTGCTGCGGCCCGCCAATGACTATGTCCGCGACTTCATCGCCAATGTGAACCCGCTCTCGGTGCTCACCGCCTGGAACGTGATGCGCGACCGCCGCGACCTCGAAGAGGGCAAGGACGGCTGGGTGTGGCTCGACCGGCGCAAGACGACACGCTTCAAGATCGACGAGCACGGGCTGGTGGCGGCGGCCGAGCGCGACGGCAAGCCGGCGGTGTGGGTATCTTGCGCCGATGTCGAGGCCCAGTCGGAGGAAGCGGCGCAAGTCTTCTGGGCCACTCCCGGCACGTCGCTGAAAACCGTGATGCTGGCCATGCACCGCTCGCAGACGGCGCCCGTGGCGCTGTTCGACGACCAGTCGCGCTTCGTCGGCGCCATCGGCATCCGCGACGTGCTGAGCGCGGTGTTGCGTCGGTAGGCGCCTCGCAATCTACCCGTCTGACGCAATTCCCGCGTCAGGCCGCCAGCGGCAGGCGCAGCTCCGTCAGCAATCCGCCATCCGGATGATTGGACAGGCGGATCTCGCCGCCGGCGGCGCGCGCGATGTTGCGGGCAATGGTGAGGCCCAGCCCAAGGCCGCCGGTCTGGCGGTTGCGGGACTGTTCGAGGCGCACGAAGGAGCCGAACACGGCATCGATCTGGGCCTGCGGTATACCAGGTCCTTCATCGCGGATGGTGAGCGTGATCGTGCCGTCCGAGCGGTGCAGGCTGAGATGCGCCTTCTTGCCGTAGGTGACGGCATTCTGCACCAGATTGGTGACGCAGCGTCTGAGCGCGACCGGCCGCGCGATGCAGATCAGGCCGCGCGAACGGGTGTCGTCATTGTCGAATGAGACCTCCGGATAAGGGTCGGCGATCGATTCCACGAGCGACCAGAAGTCGATGCGCTCGGTCTTTTCCTCGTTCACCTCGAAGGTGGCGAAGTCGATCACCGAACTGGCGATGCTCTCCACATCGGCAAGATCATGCGCCAGCGCCTCGCGAACCGCCGATTTGCGCAACAATTCCAGCCGCAGCCGCATGCGCGTCATCGGCGTGCGCAGGTCGTGCGCCAGCGCGGCGGCAAGATGCTCGCGGTCCTCGACATATTCGCGCAGCCTGGCCTGCATGGCGTTGATTGCCCTCGCCGCGGCCTTAACCTCGCGGCTGCCGCTCTCGGCGATCGGCGGGCTCTTCAGGTCCTTGCCGATCCTGTTCACGGCGGTTTCCATCATCCGGTAGGGCGCCGTCAGCCGGCGCAGCGACCAGATCGACATGATCACCACCAGCCCGGCGATCAGCGCATAGAGCGGCAGGCTGTCGAAGCTCAGGATCGGGCCAATCGGCGTGATCGGCTCGGTGAAATTCAGCCACTGGCCGTCGGCGAAGCGCAAGGAGGCCGTCAGCTTGTCGCTCTGGGCGAAATCGGCTGCGAGCACCAGAAGGTCGCGCTCCACCTGGCCGATATCGGGGCCGGATGCGGTGCCGCTGGCGTCGTCGGCCTCGCGCGTCGCCGGATCGCGCCGCACGCGCGCGTCGGTGACGCCGAACTTCGACAGCCGGCCAACGAGGATGTCCTCGAGTTCGGCCAGTTCGTCGTCGCCGGCGATCGAGGAGGTGACGGCGGGCGTGTCCGAGACGGTAAGGGCGTAGGTCGAGTTGAACAGGCCTGCCGCGGTCGCCTTGCGCTCCTCGGGCGTGGCGCCGCTCATCAGCTGCACCAGCGAGAAGGCGCGGTCGTTGAGGCGATAGAGGTCGACCACGTCGTTGGAGGCGGCGCGGTCGCGCGACACGATATAGAGGGTCGCGACCTGGCTGATCAAAAGGCCGGCAATGACAATCAGCAGCACCCAGGCAGGCAAGGTCTGCGGCAGGAGACGTCTCATTCGGAGGTCGTCTCGGGCAGGAACTGGTAGCCGCCGCTGCGCACCGTGAGGATCAGCTTGGGCGTTTTGGGGTCATCTTCCATCTTGCGCCGCAACCTGCTGACGAGGATGTCGATGCTGCGATCGAAGGAATAGTCGCTGTCGCCACCGGACAGCTCGATGAGCTGGTCGCGGGTCAGCACGCGCTGGGCGCTCTTGACGAAGGTTTGCAGCAGGTTGAATTCGGCCATGGTCAGCTCGACCCTGACATCGTCGGGCGCGGTCAGCCGTCGCCGCGCACAGTCCATCGTCCAGCCGGCGAAACGATAGATCTGCTTGGTCGCGGCGCGTTTCGGCTCGGCGGCACCATTGCGCCGCAGCACGGCGCGGATCCGGGCCAGGAGTTCGCGCGGATCGAAGGGCTTGGGGACATAGTCGTCGGCGCCCATCTCCAGGCCGACCACGCGGTCGGTTGTCTCGGTGACGGCGGTCAGCATGATGATCGGCGTCGTGTACTGGGCGCGCAGGTCGCGGCACAATTCCAGCCCGCTCTTGCCGGGCAGCATCACGTCGAGGACGATGAGGTCCACCTGCGAGCGGCGCAGGATGGTCTCCATCTCGGTGCCGTCGGCGGCAACCGAAGTGTGCAGGCCTCGCTTCTGGAAGAACTCCTGAAGCAGGTCGCGGATGCCCTTGTCGTCGTCGACGATCAGTATGTGTGCGTCGGATTTCACGAGGTACCCTGTCCCGGTTGCCGGCCAAGCCATTCCTGGCAGGTGAGCCACACGATAGAATTCGGGCCATATGTTGGCCAGTGCCTTGGATTTCAAGGGAGAACGAATTCCGCCTTCTCCACATGGAAAGCGGCGGGGTCCTGGCAGACACAATCCAGAAACAAAATTCTACAATCGGGAAAAACTCCTGAAAAGGTAAGGCGGCATAACGGTGCCGTGGCGGTCAGATTACCGGCTGCGACGCAAAGTCTCCGGGTTCACGGAAAAACCGATGCCAAGCTTGTCGATCAGTTTGTTGGGTGCGTTGCTGGGCCTTGGCCTGGTCACTGCCGCTGTTGGACAATCGGATGCAAAGGCGCCGCTCACCCGGAGCGAACGGTGCGCCAATCTCAGCCACCAATTTGATGAAGCCCTCGAAACCCACGCCACGGCAACGCAGGTCACCGCGGCAAAGGCACTTCAGAGAAAGGGCAACCGGTACTGCGCCGCCAAGAAACAGGCACAGGGAATTCGGATGCTCGCCAATGCTTTGAAGCTGCTTGGAGTGGCACCGAACGACCCGGTCCAGTGACACTCAAAATCGACCCGCATAAAAAGGAAATGAAGCCATGAAAAAGTCCATCCTGTCCGCCACCGGTCTCGCCGTTGCCCTGGCTTTCGCGATGCCCGCTCTCGGCAACGCCGCTGCCACCACGACCGCTGCTCCGGCTGCCTCGACCACGACGACCACCACCGCTCCGGCTGCTGACGCCACCGCCAAGCCCCCGGTGAAGAAGGTCGTCAAGAAGGTCAAGCACAAGAAGGCTCCCGCCAAGAAGACCGTGAAGAAGGCCAAGGCCAAGGATGCTCCGAAGGCCTGATCCAGGTCCGACGATTTTCATCAAGGCCGCTCCAGCCGCACCGGCTGGGGCGGCCTTCTGCCAGGTACCCGATCGAGCGGCTGAGCACCGGCGCCCACAGCCTGTAATCTCGATCTGACTTAACCCGTTTTCAACGCCGGCCGTGTAGGACAATCCGCATGAAGAAGCGGCTTTCGTCCATTTTGCGTTCGATGGTGATCGGCGGCCTGGTTGCCACCGGTGTCGCCAGGGCGCTGATTCTGCTCACCGCGAGCCCCGTGCCCGATCCTGCCAGTGGCCGCACCGAACCCTCGCTGTTCGCGCCGATAATTTCCAGCAACTGGGACTACATCACGCCTGTCCAGGCGTGGCTGCTGATCGTGCTTCTTGCCGTGACGCTGGTCTGCGTTGCCGGATGGCCGATCGCGGCCTGGATGGAACGCCGGGCGGACGCCGGAGCAAACCGCCGCGTCTTCGGCCGCCAGGGCCGTTGAACCGCGACCGACAATCTCCCACATGATTGTGAATGACCGGGCCCGCCCGCCGGCGGTCCGCACGCCAATCAAAATGGACGATCGCCGCCGCCCGTGGCAAAATACGCGGTGAAGCCCGATCGCGAAACTGTCGGTTCCGATGCCTGAAACCACCACGAAACCCCACACCAAGGTCAAGCCGCAGACCGAGCGGCCGAAGCTCTACAAGGTCATCCTCATCAATGATGATTTCACGCCGCGCGAATTCGTGGTGACGGTGCTGAAGGGTGAATTCAAGCTGAGCGAGGACCAGGCGCACCGGATCATGATCACCGCGCACCGGCGCGGCGCCTGTGTGGTCGCGGTCTTCACAAGGGATGTCGCCGAGACCAAGGCGACGCGGGCCACCGATGCCGGCAAGGCCAAGGGCTATCCCTTGCTGTTCACGACGGAACCGGAAGAGTGAGGAGGGGTTCTTCCCTTCTCCCCTTGTGGGAGAAGGTGGCCTCGCGAAGCGAGGTCGGATGAGGGGTGTTCCAGGGAACACCGGCGCCTCACTCCGCTGGAACACCCCTCAACCGTCTCGGCGCTGCGCGCCGATCCACCTTCTCCCACAAGGGGAGAAGGAAAACGGCGCCGCGCTACCTTCCCTCGCGGTACCACATCGAACCCATCGCCAGGAGCAGCAGGCCGAGGCCGAGGAAGCCGCCGAACAGGGGCACGCGCGAGACGGCCTTCAGGACGCTGTCATCGGTGGTGCGCAGGCCGATCCAGTCGCTGCCGGAGGCATCGCCGGCCGAGCGCACCGGCACGATGGAGGGCAGGGTCACGTCGCCGCCAGTGGCCGTGGACGAGGCCAGCCGGCGCACGCTGCCGCCGGTGGCTTCGGCCGGCGCTTTCAGCCGATCCTCGGTTGAGATGACGTCGGCGAATTCCGGGGCGTTGACCGGCCCGACATGGGCAAGCGCGGTGAGATCGCCATTGGCAACCTGGAACAGGCCGATCTCATTGGTTTGCACGCTGCCAAGGAAGACGCCGGGCTCGGTTTTGTCGAGCTTGACGGTCACGGTCTTGCCGGAGGGCGTGATGATCTGTGCGGGGCCGGGATCGTCGGCCATGGTCTGGCGGCGGATATCAAGCACCATGCCGCGTCCCTCGGCGGTCAACCGCTCTTCCTCGAGTTCGGGTTCCTTCATCAGCCAGTGGGCGATGCGCCGGTAGAGCTGGACATGCGGGCCGCCGCCCTCGAAGCCGCGCGCCCACAGCCAGCCCTGGTCGGACAGAAGCATGCCGACGCGGCCTTCGCCCTTGCGGTCGAGCAGGAGCAGGGGCCGGTTGTCGGCGCCCTTCATCACCACTTCGCCTTGCGGGTTCTGCACGCCGATGGTGCGGAACCAGCGGCTCCAATGCGGCGGCTCGGTGGCCGAACCGTCGAGGCCGCGTGTCACCGGATGACGCTGGCCAAGGTCGGTCAGGCGCGGATAGAACGCCTTTTCGACCACCTCGCCGGTCGGCATTGCGGGCAGGGCCGACATCAGCGGGGTGCGCGCGATCGAAGCCTCGCCGGCATATTCGGGGCCGGCGGCGATCAGCAGGGCGCCGCCCTTTTCGACATATTCGGAGATGTAGTCGTAATAGAGGATCGGCAGCACGTCGCGGTGCTGGTAGCGGTCGAAGATGATGAGGTCGAAATCCTTGATCTTCTCGACGAACAGCTCGCGGGTCGGGAAGGCGATCAGCGACAATTCGTTGATCGGCGTGCCGTCCTGCTTCTCCGGCGGCCGCAGAATGGTGAAGTGGACGAGATCGACAGAGGCGTCGGATTTCAACAGATTGCGCCAGGTGCGCTCGCCGGCATGCGGCTCGCCGGAAACCAGCAGCACGCGCAAATTCTCGCGGATGCCGTCGACCAGCGCGATGGCGCGGTTGTTGGTGTCGGTGAGTTCGCCCGGCTCGCGGTCGATGGCGAGTTCGATGATGTTGCGGCCGGCGCCCGGAATGGTCACCTGCAGCGGCATGGCCTGGCCGACGGTGGCATGCTCGACCGAGACCTGCTCGCCATTGACCGAAACACGCACATCGACCGGGCCGGCCTCGTTTTCCGTCGAGATGACGCGGTAGGTCATGTCTAGCGGCTTGCCGACAAGGCCGAAGCGCGGCGCGTTCTCGAAGCGGATGCGGCGGTCCTTTTCGTGGTCGTTGCCGGTGATGAGCGCATGCAGCGGGGCGTTGAAGTCGGGCGCGCCCGAAGGCGTGTCATGCACCTCGCCATCGGTGATCATGATGGCGCCGCCGATGCGCGAGGGCGGCACGTCGCGGAAGGCGCCTTCCAGCGCGCCGAACAGCCGCGTTGCGGTGCGCTCCTCGGCGGCATCGGACTTGCCGGCCTCGACGACGCGGACGTCGAACTGCTTGAAGCGGCCAAGACGCTGCTGCAGCCCGGCCAGCGCTTCATCGGTCTGCCTGGTGCGGTCGCCGATGTCCTGGCTCTGGCTGCGGTCGACGATCAGCGCGACGACGCTCTTCAGCGGCTCGCGCTCCTCATTGAGGAACACCGGGTTGAACAGCGCGGCAGCGAGCGCCAGCAGGGCGACGAAGCGCAGGACACCACCGCGCTGGCGAAACCACAGGCCGACGAGCGCAAGCAGCGCCAGCGGCACCAGCACCACAGCGAGCAGCGGCCAGGAGATCAGCGGTTCGAGGGAGATTGACCAGTTCATCCGCTACTGCCCCAATCGTTCGAGCAGTATGGGCACGTGCACCTGGTCGGATTTGTAGTTGCCGGTCAGCATGTACATCATGATGTTGACGCCGGCGCGCAGCGCATAGATGCGCTGCATCGGGTCGGCCGGCACGGTCGGCAGCAGCGGATCGCCATTCTCGTCGACCGCCCATGCGCCGGCGAAATCATTGGCGGTGATCATGATCGGCGAGACGCCGTCGCCGGTGCGTACCGGCCGGTTGTCGGCGTTGCTTGCATCGAGCGATGCCTCGACCCAGAGTGGGCTGCCGGCGAAACGGCCGGGAAATTCGGGCAGGATGAAGAAGGACTTGGTCAGCACGTGGTCCGACGGCACCGGCTCCAGCGGTGGCACGTTGAGGTTGCCGAGGATGTCGCGCAGCCGCTCGGTCGCCGGGCTGGTGGAATCGGCGCCGATGCCGTTGGCGAACTGGTCGCGCGTGTCGAACAATACGGTGCCACCCTGCTGCATATAGGCATCGATGCGGGCGATCGCGGCCTGGCTCGGCATGGGTGCCGCCGGATCGATCGGCCAGTAGATCAGCGGATAGAAGGATAGCTCGTCCTTCGAAATATCGACGCCGGCCGGCGCGCCCGGTTCGAGCGCTGTCTTCTCGATCAGGAAGCGCGTCAGGCCCTCGAGCCCGGCGCGGCTGATCGAATCGACGCCCGGCACGCCAGTCAGCACATAGGCGATGCGGGTCTTGGAGATCGCCGCGATCGCCGCCTCGTCGCCCGGCTTGGCATCGTCGGCGCGGGCGTAATCGGCATTGGCGAACAGTGCGCCCAGGGCAATCAGGACTGCCGCGGCCGTGGCCACGGCACCGGCACGGCGCGGCCGGCGTGAAAACAGGCCGCCCATCCAGAATACCGCCAGCGTGTCGAGCAGCATCAGCACCAGCGCCGCGGCGACCAGCGCGCCCTTCAGGTTGCGGGATTCGTCGAAAGCATACTGGATCGTGGTGACCGGAACGGCGACCTGCGGGCGCGCCAGCGGCTCGAACTTGATTGAGGCATCGAGCAGATTATGGGCGAAGACGCCGGTCTCGGAACCATAGAGGCCCGGCGGGTTCTCGAAGGTCACCGGCAAAGCGCCGGCGCCCGGCACCAGCGGCCGCGCATCCGGCGTCGGCGGCCCCAGCGAGCCGTCGGCCGCGATCATCCGGTAGGGGGCCAGCGAGGTGGCGGCGGCCTCGGCATTGGCGACCGCCGCGCCCTGGTTGCGCGACAGCTGGACGATGCGGCGCAGCATCTCGACAAAGCTGCCCGAGATCGGCAGGTTCGACCATGTCGCCTCGGGCGTGACGTGGAACAGCACCAGCGTGCCCTTGCCTTTCTTCAGCCCGGTGACCAGCGGGGTGCCATCGGCCAGCGCCGCCCAGGTGCGCTCGACGATATCGGGTGTCGGCTCGGCCAGCACCTGCCTGCTCACGGTGACCTCGGTGGGCGGCGCCAGATCGGCGAACGGGCCGGCCTTGGGGAATTCGGTGACCGGCTGCGGCGACGTCCATGACAGGGCGCCGCCGAGCGAACGCTCGCCGATGCGCAGGCGGACCGGCAGCAAATCGTCATCATTGCCGGCGGCGGCCAGCCGCGAGCCGGCGAAACGCACCAGCGTGCCGCCATTGTCGACCCAGTCGACCAGCCTTTGCCGGACCTGTGCGGGAATGGTGCCGATGTCGGCCATGATGATCATCGCCGGCTTCTGGTCGAGGATCTGTGGGATGGCGTCGGCGAGATCGGCGCTGGAGGGTTCGACCAAGTCGGCGAAGGGCTGCAGCGCGCGCCTGATGTAGTAGAGCGGCGACAGAAGCGGCTGCGCCTGGTCTGCCTCGGCCTGTGACAGCAGCCCGACACGGCGGCGCTTGGAGCTTTCGTCGAGCACACGCACCGCGCCCGCCTGGCGCTCGCCGTCGAGCGCGATCGAGGCGAAATCATTGCGCAGCTCGAACGGCACCGCCATGGTGCCGGTGGCGGTGGCTTCGCCGGGCGCGAAGGTCAGCGTCGCATCGGCGATGCGGCGGCCCTTGTCGTCGAAGGCGCCGGCGATGACCTGCGCGGGCGCCGGGTCGCCCGGCGCGCGGATGGCGGTGAGGGCAAAGCCGTCGACCTGGTTGTCGGCGGCGGTCAGGCCGGTCAGGGAAAGCCGGTCGGCGGTTGCCCAGACGATGCGGGCGGCATTTTTCGACAAAAGCGTGTTGAAGGCGGCCTCGTCGCCCTTGGCCGCCAGTCCGTCGGCCAGCACGGCGACGCTGGCGCCGGGCAGGCCCTCCAGAACGCCGGCGACGCGGGCATAGACGGCGGGTCGATCGGTCGGGATTGGCCGCGGCTTGGCGGCGCGCAGCCGGTCGAGCGCGGCGGCGGCATCGAAGGGACCGATCTCCGCATTGGCCTTTTCGGCGGTGAAGGCGATGATGACCGGCACACCGTTCGAGCCGGCGTCGGCGATCAGCCGTTCGGCGGTGGCGACGCGCTTGTTCCAGTCGGCCGCACTTGCCCAGTCATTGTCGATGACCAGCGCAAGGGCAGCCCCCTCGGCCGGCAGCTTTTCGCGCGGGTTGAAGACCGGTTCGGCCAATGCCGCGACGATGAGCGCCGCCATCAGCAGCCTGAGCAGCGTCAGCCACCATGGGCTCTGCTGCGGCGTCTCCTCGCGCTTCAGCACCCGCGCCAGGATTTTCAGCGGCGGGAAGATCTCGCTCTGCGGCTTGGGCGGCGTCAGCCTGAGCAGCCACCATATCACCGGCAATGCCAGCAGGCCCCACAGCACCATGGGAGCGCCAAAGGAGAGCGGCAGCCAACTCATGCGACAGCCACCTTTCCGGCGCGAGCGGAGGTTGGCCCGGAATAACCCCCATCGGCGGTCATCGCCATGTGCAGGCGCACCAGTGCGTCGGACGCCAGCCGATCGGTGTGGTTGACGGTGAAACTCCAGCCGAGCCGTTTGCACCAGCCGGCCAATTCCGCGCGGCGGGCGGTGTAGAGCAGGCGATACTCGTCGCCGAGCATTTCGGCACGACCGGCGGTCAGTTTTTCGCCCGTCTCGGGATCGGTGAACTCGGTACGGCCGGCATAGGGGAAGGTTTCCTCGGCCGGGTCGGCGACCTCGATCAGATGCGCGCGCACGCCGTGGCGGGCGAGCACGTCGAGCCATTCCATCGTCTCTTCGACCGGATCGAGGAAATCGCTGGCGATGACGATGTCGCAGAACCGCCTGATGTCCGACAGATCAGGCTTGGCCGGCAGGTCGCCGGCATGCATCAGCTGGGCGGCGATGCGCTCTGCGCCGTTGCGGGCCGTGAACGGATCGGTCAGTCCCGGCCAGGCGATACGCTCGCCGCTGCGCGACAACAACTCGGCCATGGCCAGCGCCAGCACCAGTGCGCGCGATTGCTTGGAAACGCTGGCGCCGGTTGACTTGTAGAGCATGGATGGCGAGGGATCTGCCCACAGCCACACCGTATGGGCGGCCTCCCATTCGCGGTCGCGCACATAGGTGTGGTCGTCGCGCGCCGAGCGGCGCCAGTCGATGCGCGAAGAGTCGCCTTCGACATAGGGCCGGAACTGCCAGAAATTCTCGCCGATGCCGCGCTTGCGGCGGCCATGCCAGCCGGCGATCACGGTGTTGACGATGCGGCGCGCCTCGACCAGCAGGTCGGGCACAAGCGAAGCCCGCAACCGGCCACGGGCGAGCGCGTCGCGCGTCGCTGCCGGAGCCTGGACCTCGCCGATACGCGTCATCAAATCCCTTTCACAAGTTTCGCCACCACATCGCGCACGCTGGTGCCCTCGGCGCGGGCGGCGAAGGTCAGTGCCATACGATGCTGCAGCACCGGCTCGGCCAGGGCCCGCACATCGTCGATCGAAGGTGCCAGCCGCCCATCGTAGAGCGCTCGGGCGCGCGTGCACAACATCAGTGCCTGGCTGGCGCGTGGGCCGGGGCCCCAGGCGACATGCTTGTCGGTCTCGGCATTGCCCTGGCCCGGACGCGCCGAGCGCACCAGGGTCAGGATCGCCTCGACGACGCTTTCGGGCACCGGCATGCGGCGGATCAGCGTCTGGATCTCCTTCAGCCGTGCCGGCTGCAGCACGTTCTGGGCCTTCGCATCCTCGATGCCGGTGGTTTCCAGGAGGATGCGGCGTTCGGCCTCGATTTCGGGATAGAGGATGTCGACCTGCATCAGGAAGCGGTCGAGCTGGGCTTCGGGCAGCGGATAGGTGCCTTCCTGCTCCAGCGGATTCTGCGTCGCCAGCACGTGGAAGGGCGCCGGCAGATCGTAGCGGGCGCCGGCGATGGTAACGTGATACTCCTGCATGGCCTGAAGCAGCGCCGACTGCGTGCGCGGCGAAGCGCGGTTGATCTCATCGGCCATCAGCAACTGGGCGAAGATCGGCCCGGAGATGAAGCGGAAGGAGCGCTTGCCGGTCTCGTCCTGCTCCATCACCTCGGAGCCGAGAATGTCCGATGGCATCAGGTCGGGCGTGAACTGGATGCGGCGCGAATCGAGGCCGAGCACGACGCCCAGCGTCTCGACCAGCTTGGTCTTGGCAAGGCCCGGCACGCCGACCAGCAGCGCATGGCCGCCGGCCAGCAGCGCCACCAAAGTGCGCTCGACGACATTCTCTTGGCCGAAGATCACCCGGCCGACCCCGTCGCGGATCCTGGAAATGTCAGCCAGCGCCTTCTCGGCCTCAGCGATCATGTCCGTTTCGCTGATCGGGCTTTCCTTGACCATCACGCTCATGTCGTATCGATCCCTTTGGTTGGAAATACCGGCCCGCACCATATCATAGGTTGCCGCGATTCGGCCTCGCGTAGCGCCTATGGTCGAACTTAAATCACAGACTTAGGCTGACAAGCGGAACAACAGTGACTATTTCGTGACGATGACGGAACACGACGAACATCGCCAACAAAGCCTTACGCAGGCGACCGAGGCACGCGGCCTGGAGGCGCTGATCTCGCGCGCGGCGCGGGCCGGCAAGGGCGCGGCCCCCGTCGAGCGCTGGAATCCCGATTTTTGCGGTGATCTCGACATGGAGATCAAGGCCGACGGCACCTGGTTTTACCTGGGAACGCCGATCGGCCGGATGCCGCTGGTGCAGCTTTTCTCCTCGGTGCTGCGCAAGGACGCGGATGGCAGGACCTATCTGGTGACGCCGGTGGAAAAAGTCGGCATCCGCGTCGCCGACGCGCCGTTCATCGCCGTCGAACTGGATGTTTCGGGCAGCGGCGAGGAACAGATCATCACCTTTCGCACCAATGTCGGCGACGTGGTCGAGGCCGGACCGGAGCGGCCGCTGCGCTTCGTCGACGAGAACGAGACCGGCGGCCTGAAGCCCTATGTGCTGGTACGCGGCCGGCTGGAAGCGCTGGTGGCGCGGCCCGTCATGTACGAACTGGTAGGACATGGCGAGGAGATCGAGGTCGGCGGCGAGACCATGTTCGCGGTCCGCTCGAAGGGCGCTGTGTTTCCAATCATGCCGGCTGGCCAACTTAAGCGGCTGAGCGCATGATGGACCAGGTGTCACCGGCGCCGTTTTCATCGGCGGATTTTCGCGCGCGCTTTGCTGCGCAGCCGCAAGCGCATGCCGGCGACGATTATGGCGACCATCGCTTCAATCCAGGCCATCCGCGCCTCAACCAGGGCAAGGCGCTGCGCGACGCGGCGGTGCTGATCCCGGTGGTCGATCATGATGGTGAGGCCACGGTTCTCCTGACCAAACGGGCCGAAAAGCTGCGCAGCCATTCGGGGCAGGTGGCCTTTCCCGGCGGCACCATCGACCCGACCGACGCAAGCCCGGAAGCGGCGGCGCTGCGCGAGACCTTCGAGGAGATCGGGCTTGGCCGGGATCGCATCGAGATCATCGGCCGCATGCCGGACTATGTCGCCGGCAGCGGCTACAGGATCGCGCCGGTGCTCGGCATCGTTCGGCCCGGCTTCCAGCTGACCTTGAACGCCGACGAGGTCGATGCCGCCTTCGAGGTGCCGTTGCACTTCCTGATGGACCCGTTGAACCACAAGCGCGACAGCCGCATGTGGAACGATCTCGAATGGTTCTTCTACGACATGCCCTATGGCGACCGGCGCATCTGGGGCGTCACCGCCGGCATCATCCGTACACTCTATGAAAGGCTTTATGCGTGAGTGTTTCGATCGCGGGCAGGGCCGACTGGCTCACCGAAAAGCATTTGCAGCGCCTGCTTGCCGCCTTGGCCGAAGGCGGCGAAGAGGCGCGTGTCGCCGGTGGCGCGGTGCGCAACACGCTGATGGGCCAATCGGTCGCCGACGTCGACATCGCCACCACCTGTTTGCCCGAGGAAACCATCCGCCGCGCCGGGGCGGAAGGCTTCAAGCCGGTGCCAACCGGCATCGAGCACGGCACGATCACCGTCGTCGCCGGCGGCAAGCCCTATGAAGTCACCACCTTGCGCGCCGATGTCGAGACCGACGGCCGCCGCGCCAAGGTGTCGTTCGGACGCGACTGGAAGCTGGACGCCGAGCGGCGCGACTTCACCATAAACGCGCTCTATGCCGACGCCGACGGCACCGTCGTCGACCTGGTCGGCGGCATCGCCGACATCGAGGCGCGCCAGCTGCGCTTCATCGGCGATCCGGAGGCGCGCATCCGCGAGGATTATCTGCGCATCCTGCGCTTCTTCCGCTTCTTCGCCTGGTATGGCGAGGGCCGGCCGGACGCCGAAGGGCTGAAGGCCTGCGCCCGGCTGAAGGAGGGCTTGGCCCAGCTTTCGGCGGAGCGCGTCTGGTCCGAACTGAAGAAGCTCTTGTCGGCACCTGACCCGTCGCGGGCGCTGCTGTGGATGCGGCAGGCGAGTGTGCTGACCACCGCGCTGCCGGAAAGCGAGAAATGGGGCATCGATGCCATCCATGGGCTGACCAAGGCCGAAAAGGATCTCGGCTGGGCGGCGGATCCGCTGCTGCGGCTGGAGGCGCTTGTGCCGCCGGATGCCGCGCGCATGCAAACGCTTGCCGAGCGGCTCCGGTTTTCGACCGATGAAGCACACCGCCTGCGCTATTGGACACTCACGACCGCCGTCGAGCCGAAGATCACCGAGGGCGAACTGGCCAAACGACTCTATCGCGGCGACCGGAAAGGCTTTGTCGATCGCCTGCGGCTGTCGCTTGCGGCGGCGCGGGTGCGCGCTGTCGAGAACAATGACGCGCTGCTGGAGGCCGGCGGCTTTTCGCGCCTGCTGGCCTTCGCACTCAAATGGGAAAAGCCGGTGTTTCCGCTGAAGGGCGCCGATCTGACGGCGCTCGGCGCGACGCCAGGGCCGAAGCTGGGTGAGATCCTCAAGAACCTCGAGGCGGAATGGATCGACGCCGGATTTGCGCCGGACCGCGGCGCGCTGCTCGAACGCGCCGCGCAAGCCCTGAACGCCAGATAGGGTATTAGAGCACTTCACGGTTTCACGGAAACGGCGAACCGCTCTAACTCCTTGTTTAGACGCAATTCCCAAGGGCAAGCGCTACGCGCTTGTCCCGGGAAAACCGCTCACACTTTTCCTGGAATTGCTCTAGCAGCGATTCCTCAGGGAATGCTTCAAGTCAGGCTGCGTCGCGGACTTTTTCGATGCGCGAGCGGATCGCCTCGATCATCGTTTCGCGGATGACGGTCTCACCATGCGTCTCGCGCATATGCTCGACGGCACGGCGCATCACTTCGGCTTCCTCGTCGGCACGGGTGTGCCAGTCACAGCCGGGAACGAGCGACCCGCAGTGGAATTGCTTCATCGGATTTCTCCTTTTCCTCCATGGAGCCAGTCAAGGCTCCCTTTGGCCCACGGTCGATTACAGATGAGGGCTTCGGACCATGAGCAGGGTAGAAACGATAACACGGAAGGGGCTGTCTGGTTGCATCAAAGCGCCGTGCGCCTTGCGCTTACCTGACATTCACGGCCAGCGTACCTCTGGCGGCAGGCTGGACAGGATCGAGGCGACATTGCCGCCGGTTTTCAGGCCGAAGATGGTTCCGCGGTCGTAAAGCAGGTTGAATTCGACGTAGCGGCCACGGCGGATAAGCTGTTCGTCGCGGTCGCCGTCGGTCCAGTTCTCGTTGAAGTTGGCGCGCACGAGGTGGCCGTAGACGACAAGAAAGGAGCGCCCGACATCCTGGACGAAGTTGAAGTCGGCATTCCAGCCGCCTTTCTCCTCGCCCGAATGCAGCCAGTCGAAGAAGATGCCGCCGGTGCCGCGCGGCTCGTTGCGGTGGGCCAGGAAGAAGTACTCGTCGCACCAGGTCTTGAATTTCGGGTAGTCGGCGACGCCGGCGTTCTTCTCGCAGGCGAACTGCATGGCGCGGTGGAAGGCGACGGTGTCGGGATCGTCCTGGACGCGGCGGCGGTCGAGCACCGGGGTCAGGTCGGCGCCGCCGCCGAACCATTGGCGCGAGGTAACCACCATGCGCGTGTTCATGTGCACGGCCGGCACGTTGGGATTCCAGGGGTGCGCGATCAGCGAAATGCCGGATGCCCAGAAGCGCGGGTCTTCCTCGGCGCCGGGCATCTGCTTCCTGAACTCAGGCGAGAACTCGCCGTAAACGGTCGAGGTGTGCACACCGACCTTCTCGAAGACGCGGCCATGCATCATAGACATGGTGCCGCCGCCGCCCTTACCCTGGTCACGCTCCCAAGGCGTCTTCTCGAAACGGCCAGGGGACCAGGAGGCCAGTGGGCCCTGGAGATCCTGCTCGATCTGCTCGAAGGCGCCGCAAATGCGTTCGCGCAGCGCCTCGAACCACAGGCGGGCCTTCATCTTCTTCTCTTCGATGTCGGCGGGCAGGCCGGCGGGTATTTCGGGTCGTTCCAAGTGCCGTCTCCGATTGCGGGGCGGCGAGTCGACAAAAGACTCGTCTTTTCCGGGCGCGATCCCTAATCTCTTGAGGAACAGGGTCAAGTCCCGCTGCAGGGCCGCGCGTCTATTGGACGCGCAGGGAACGCCGCAGGACTTTGGTTTTGCGCGTGATCCTTGCCGAAACCCGGTTTCGGATCATGCGCTGCGGTGCAAGGAGTTTTTTCGTGCGCACCCCGGCAAGACCGCCGCTGGATGGCTTGAAGAAAAGGCTCGATCAAAGCCGGGCCGAGCGCGCACGCATGCCGCGCGACGGTTTCCTGCGCGAAACCTTCGTCCTGCCGCGCTCCGATGCGCGGCTCAAGGCCAAGGAATGGTTCGAGCGCTTTCCCAAGCAAGCCTACTGGACCGAGATCGAAAGCTGGTTCGAGCGCCCGGGCGACCTCATCGAGTTCACGATAAGGCGGTTGCCGGTGGCGGATTAGGATCCTATCACCAGACGCCTCGCCCCCGTGCCTTGCCTTGCCAGCCGGTCGCCCTTGTTCCGGAGCGGGCATTTGTCGATAGACATGCAGCCGCAGCCGATACAGTCGGTCAGCCCGTCGCGCAGTTTCTTCAACTGAGCGATCTTGTGGTCGAGCCCATCGCGCCAGGCGGTTGAAAGCAGGCTCCAGTCGTCGCGCGTCGGCGTGCGGCCTTCCGGCAGGGATGCCAGTGCCTCGCCGATCTCGGCGAGCGAGATACCGACCTCCTGGGCGATCCGGATGATCGCCACCCGCCGCAGCACGTCGCGGCCGTAGCGCCGCTGGTTGCCCGACGTGCGATGGCTGCGGATCAGCCCGCGCGCCTCATAGAAATGCAGCGCCGACACCGCGACGCCGCTGCGCATGGCCACCTGGCCGACCGTCAATTCCGTTACTGGAGCCATTTCCGACTTTTCCGCTTGACCTCAAGTTAAGTTGAGCTTGTAGCGAAGAAATGCTGATCGGGCAAATGACAGGAGAAGGCGATGTGCGCCTGGGTGAGAATGACCGGAGAAACCACTGTCGTCGGCGACGGCAAGAGCGCTGTCGACGGGCCGCCGATCCTATCCGAGCTGCCGGATGGCTTCGCCCGCCACCATGGCGACCGACAACGCGACGTTTATGCTGCGCGCGGCGCCCTGCATGGGGATGGTCAGCCGCGCGTCCGCCGCCTGATGGACAGGATCCGGCACGCCTGCGGATTCGCGGCCAAACAAGAGGATGTCGCCGTCGGCGAAGGTGAAGCCGGTGTAGGCGGCCGTGGCCTTGGTCGACAAGAGCACCAGCCGGTGCGCGCCGGCCTTGCGCCAATCCTCGAAGGCCTGCCAGTCGACATGGCGGGTCAGGGCAGCCATTTCGAGATAGTCCATGCCGGAGCGCCTGAGCGCCTTATCGGAGAGCGGAAAGCCGGCCGGCTCGATGATGTCGACGCCAAGCCCGAGGCACGCGGCGAAGCGCAGGATTGTCCCGGTATTGCCGGCAATGTCAGGCTGGTAGAGCGCGATGCGGAGACGACCGTTCATTTCCGCGTCCTTCTAATAAGTGGCAGATCGGCCACAGGGACCTCCCGGTTTTGGAAATTGCTGGACCTGCGGGTGGCCATTTTTTGCGAAGTCGGGTATACGGCCAGCATTGTCAACCCGAACCGATGGAGGGGTAATTCATGATGACCATGCACATCCAGCGCCCCTCTCGTGGGCTTACCTGCCTGCCGGCGGTTTCGGTACGACGATTCTCCTGACTCTCTAAGACTTGATCGCACCGATTCCCGCCGAAACACCTTTTCGGCTCTCGAAGGAATCCTGCGATGTTTTTCAAAAAGTCAAAAGGGCTGAACGCCCAATCTGAACATGTCCAGACCGACGCCTGGCGTCGTGTCCGGACCGACGCGACCCACGCCTCCGGCCGAATGCCGGCGGAGGATGTTGCTTCGCCTTTTTATCTCTATTTTCACACGGAGGACGGACCGATGTTCGATCCCTACAGAATACCGGGCTCCAGGAGCCTGCATATCCACCGGCTGCCGACCTGGGCGCTGCTGATCGGCGACACCTATTCGTCTGCGGTCCATGCCGAAGTCCGCCGCCGCCCGCATCGCGGCATGCTGCCGGATGTCGATTTCTCGCGCGCCGTTCCCGATCCGAGCCGGCCGTCTTTGGTGCGCCGGATCATCCGGCTGATCCGGCCGGGCGCGAAAAACCGGGCTGCCGGCACGGTGTCGGCAGGATCGGCAAACGCGCCTGTCGGCGAAAAGCCCGCGAACCCCTATATAGCGCGAAGCAGGGCCGACGGTCAGGGTGATTCCGGACCGTCGGCCCTCGGCGCCATGCGGGCCGGGGACCTCGTACGTCGCCAAGCCGCATAAGCGGAAAACAGATTTTACAGGCATGACTCATGTTGTTGTTTAGCTGGTTTGAAAGAAGGCTCGATCCGTTCCCCGCAGCGGAACCGGTCGAGCCGCCCAAGACCCTGGTGGCCTTCTGCCTGCATTATACGCGCGGGGCATGGCCCTATATCCTCATCGATGCGGTGCTGGTGACGGCGATCGCCATCGCGGAAGTGTGGATGTTCGGCTTCCTTGGCCGCATCGTCGACTGGCTGTCGGGGCAGAATCGCGAAACCTTCCTGCAGACGGAGGGCTGGAAGCTCGCCGGCATGGCCTTCATCGTGCTGTTCGCGCTGCCCGGCACGGTGTGGCTGCATTCGCTGCTCAACCAGCAGACGCTGATGGGCAACTATCCCATGCGCATCCGCTGGCAGGTGCACCGCTATCTGCTCAAGCAGTCGATGAGCTTCTACCAGGACGAGTTCGCCGGCCGCATCGCCACCAAGCTGATGCAGACGGCGCTCGCCGTGCGCGAATGCGTCATCAAGGTGATCGACGTCCTGAACTACGTCATCGTCTACTTCCTCGGCATGCTGTTCATCGTCGGTTCGGCGGACTGGCGGCTGGCCGCGCCGCTGGGCGTCTGGCTGGTCGGCTACGTACTGTTGCTGCGCTTCTTCATTCCCCGACTGGGCAAGGTCGGCGAGGAGCAGGCCAATGCGCGCTCGATCATGACCGGCCGCGTTGTCGACAGCTACTCCAACATCCAGACGGTCAAGCTGTTTTCCCATGCGCGCCGCGAGGCCACTTTCGCCAGGGAAGGCATGATGGGCTTCCTCGACACGGTCTACCGGTCGATGCGGCTGGTGACGGTGCTTTTCGGCACGCTCTACATATTGAACGCGCTGCTCCTGTTCTCGGTCACCGTCATCTCGCTGTGGCTGTGGATGGGGCAAGTGGTGACGATCGGCGCGGTCGCCGTGGTCATCGGCCTGGTGCTCAGGATGTGGGGCATGTCGCAATGGATCATGTGGGAGATGTCGGGCCTGTTCGAGAACATCGGCACGGTGCATGACGGCATCGCCTCGATCTCGCTGCCGCGCCTTGTCGAGGACAGGCCGGATGCGAAGGAGATCGCCGTCTCCAAGGGCGAGATCCGTTTCGAGGATATCCGCTTCCACTACGGCAAGCAGAAGGGCGTCATCGAAAACCTGTCGCTGGCGGTGAAGTCTGGCGAGAAGGTCGGCATTGTCGGCCGCTCGGGGGCCGGCAAGTCGACGCTGGTCAACCTCTTGTTGCGTTTTTACGACCTGGAGGGCGGCCGGATCCTGATCGACGGCCAGGAGATCGCCGGTGTGAAACAGGATTCGCTGCGGGCCCAGATCGGCATGGTCACGCAGGACACCTCGCTTTTGCATCGTTCGGTGCGCGAGAACATCCTCTATGGCCGCCCCGACGCCACCGAGGAGATGCTCGTCGAGGCGGCGCGGCGGGCCGAGGCTTTGGACTTCATCGGCGGACTTTCGGACCACAACGGCCGCAAGGGGTTTGACGCCTATGTCGGCGACCGCGGCGTCAAATTGTCCGGCGGCCAGCGGCAACGCATCGCCATCGCTCGCGTTATGTTGAAGGATGCACCGATACTTATCCTTGACGAGGCGACGTCGGCGCTGGATTCCGAGGCCGAGGCGGCCATCCAGGAGAATCTCTACAAGCTCATGCAGGGCAAGACCGTCATCGCCATCGCGCATCGGCTTTCGACCATCGCGGCGATGGACAGGCTCGTGGTGATGGATCAGGGTCGTGTCATCGAGGAAGGTTCGCACGACGAACTGGTCGCCAAGGGCGGGCTCTACGCGCAGCTCTGGCAACGCCAGTCGGGCGGGTTCCTGCTCGAGGACATACCGACCGAAGTCGCCAACGACGCAATTGCAAAGGGCCAAGCTGCCGAATGATGACAGCCGTCTATCGCTGGTTCGAGAACTGGGTCTATCCGTTCAGGGAGCCGGCGAATCTTCGGCCACCGGCGAGCGTCGGCGGTTTTCTCTGGCATTATGTCGGCCAAGCGAAATTCGCCTTCTTCGCCATGCTGGTCATAGGCGGCATCGCGCCGCTGGTCGAAGCCGGCCTGTTCTACTTCGTCGGGCGGCTGGTCGATATTCTCGACCAGCTTCCCGGCGAGCGCAGCTGGCATGCGCTGTGGACCGCCGCCGGCCCCGAACTGGTGTTCATGGTCGCGGTTGTGCTGGTCGTCCGCACCATCGTCGTCGGCCTGTCGGCGCTGGTCGACGAGCAGACGATCACGCCCGGCTTCTACAATCTGGTCCGCTGGCAGGCGCATCGCCACGTGTCGCGCCAGTCCTACGCATTCTTCCAGAACGATTTCGCCGGCCGCATCGCCACCAAGGTCTGGCAGGCGGGCCAGGCCACCGGCGACCTGATGGAGAGCTTCATCGAGGTCGTCTGGTTCATGCTCGTCTATACGGTCACGACGCTGGCGCTGGTCGCGGGGCTCGATCTCAGGCTGGCGGCGCTGGTGGTGATCTGGATCGTGGCCTTTGGCTGGCTGGCCAGGCTCTATTTGCCGGCGATCCGCAAACATGCCGAGGCGACCGCCGAGGCGGGCTCGATGATCAACGGCCGCATCGTCGATTCCTATTCCAACGTGCAGACGCTGAAGCTATTCGCGGCCGATGGCGACGACCGCTATATCAGGAACGGCTTCGACATCTATCTCGACGCGCTGCGGCCTTTCACCCGCAGGCTGACCGGCGTGCGCATGGCGCTGACGACCTTGTCGGGCATCATGATCACGGCGATCGGCTGTTTTGCCGTCTATCTCTGGGTCGAGGGCTCGATCACCGTCGGCGCGGTCGCCTTCACGCTGTCCCTGGTGCTCAGGCTCAACATGCTGCTCGGCCGGCTGATGATGCAGCTCAACAGCATTCTGCGCAATCTCGGCGTGCTGGAGAATTCCAAGGCGCTGATCTCGCAGCCGCTCGGGCTCACCGACGCACCCGATGCGAAGGAGCTCGTCGTCGCCGGCGGGCGCATCGACGTGAAGAATGTCGAGTTCCACTACGGCAAGGGGTTCGGTGTGCTGAACGGCATCGACCTTGTCGTGCGGCCGGGCGAGAAGGTCGGGCTGGTCGGGCCGTCGGGTGCGGGCAAAACGACACTCGCCAATCTGATCCTGCGGCTCTACGAGCTGGAAAGCGGCTCCATCGCCATCGATGGCCAGAATGTTTCCCGGGTGACACAGAACTCGTTGCGCGCCAATATCGGCGTCGTCAGCCAGGACACCGCCCTGTTCCACCGCTCGCTGCGCGACAACATCAAGCTCGGCATGCCCGACGCGACCGATGCCGAGGTGATCGCGGCGGCGAGGAAGGCCGAGGCGCATGATTTCATCCTGGGCCTGCGGGACAACAGGGACCGTGCCGGCTACGAGGCCTTTGTCGGCGAGCGCGGCGTGAAACTGTCGGGCGGCCAGCGCCAGCGCGTGGCGATCGCGCGTGTCTTCCTCAAGGACGCGCCGATCCTGATCCTCGACGAGGCGACCTCGGCGCTCGATTCCGACATCGAGGCGGCGATCCAGGAGAACCTCACCCGGCTGATGGAGAACAAGACGGTCATCGCCATCGCCCACCGGCTGTCGACGATCGCCGCGCTCGACCGCCTGGTGGTGCTGGATGGCGGCCGCATCGTCGAACAAGGCACGCATGACGAACTTGTGGCGCTCGACGGGCTCTATGCGCGGCTGTGGAAGCGGCAGTCCGGCGGCTTCCTCTATCACGAGGAAAGCGTGCTCGAAGAGACGCGGCCGGCGGAGTAGGCGCATGGGTGGATCGCTCAGGGCCAGCCCAGGGATCGGTTATGAGCTCAAGCGGCTCCGGCCAACCACGCCGGCCTTCGACGGGCTGAAGGACGAGAGCCGGCTGGAAGGCTACTGGATGCTGGTGCGCCTGGCGGATGGCTGGTCCAGTGGCCGTAACAAGTTCCTGAAGCGAGGCGAGGCGCTGTTCGGGGCATGGCATGGCCGCGACCTCGCCGGTGTCTGCGGGCTGAACATCGATCCTTATGTCGAGGGCAGGAGCCATGGCCGGGTCCGGCACCTGTTCGTCGGCGCGCCTCACCGTCGCGCCGGCCTTGGCCGCATGCTGGTCGAGGCCGTCATCGATCGGGCACGCCGCTATTTCACCGTGTTGAACACCCGCGCGCCGCGGGAAGCCTTCATTTTTTATGAACGGCTTGGCTTTGAGCGCGTGGAAGGCGAAGAATTCGTCACCCATCGCATGGTGTTCGGAAAGGGGAACTGAAATGTCCTTGCGTCCGCCATCTCATCTTGCCGGCGCCTCGGCCGCTGAAGCGGCCTTCGATGCGCTTGGCCATGAGGTCCTGGCCGAGAAGGCGGCCGCGCTCGGCCGTGCCGGACAGCGCGTGGAAGAAACCCTGGCCAGGCTGCGCGACAATGGCGACGAGCAGTCGCGCCCCCTTCTGCTCAAGGAGGCGGCCGCCGCGGTGCATGGCTATTTCATCCAGCGAGAACTGTGCGGCCTGCGAAGGCACGACGCCGTGATCCGCGAATACGACATCCCCAAAGCCGTCCTGGTCAGGCTTGGCGCCATGTAGGGGACTTTTTGTCGACCATAATCTTTTCCGAAAACCGGGTCCCACTTTTCGGGATCATGGTCACTCCAGCCATTTCGTGATGAAGCTGCCGTTCTCGTGGATGTCGGTGGTCTCCAGCGGCCCCGGACCGAGATTGGTGAATTTGTGCGGCGTGTGAGGCGGCACGATGACGATCTGGCCGGCGGAGGCCTCGATTTCCCTGTCGCCGATGGTGAACAGGCCGGCGCCCTGGCGGATGATGAAAATCTCCGCGTAGGGATGGGAGTGCAGCCGAGGGCCGCCGCCGACATCGGGCAGGTAGTTGAAGATCAGGCAGGAGTTGGAGCCGTAGGCACCGCATTGCAGCTCGCCGTTCCAGCGGTCGGGACGAACGACCCATTCCTCACGGTCGATGACGTGCGCCATGCCAGGGAAGATAGATCACACCGGTGTCCTGAGTCGAGGTAAACAAGGACGCCCGATTTTGCTGATATTTCCCGGTTGTTTAGCGTCCTTTCGCGGCCGTTCCCCGCCTTGCCGCGCAATAGGGGATTTTGTCCCCGCGACAATCTGCCCTTGTGCCTTGACCCGTCTGGACAAAAACGGGCTTCACGCATAAACCGAAGTCCAAATGCCGGAGGAATTCGCTAGCCTGTTCGCCATGCGCTGTCGGGTTGGCGTGATTGAGCGGGGAACAAGGCTCGGCCACCGGCGCGGAAGAGGCGAAAGGATCAGGCACCCGTGAGCGCAACCGACATCCACGATCCCAATCGTCGAGATTTTCTTTACGTCGCCACCGGCATGGCGGCCGTGGTCGGAGCCGGTGCCGTCGCCTGGCCGTTCATCGACCAGATGCGCCCCGATGCCTCGACGCTGGCGCTCGCCTCGGTTGAAGTCGACGTCGCCTCGCTGACGCCGGGCATGTCCTTGATCGTCAAGTGGCGCGGAAAGCCGGTGGTGGTGCGCAACCGCACCGAAAAGGAAATGAAGGACGGCGAGGCCGTCAACCTTTCCGATCTCAAGGATCCGATCGCCCGCAACGCCAATCTGCCGGCCGACGCACCGGCGACCGACGCCAACCGCACCACGCCCGGCAAGGAAGCCTGGATGGTGATGGTTCAGGTCTGCACGCATCTGGGCTGCATCCCGCTCGGCCAGGAAGGCGATTTCGGCGGCTGGTTCTGCCCATGCCACGGTTCGCAATACGATACCGCCGGCCGCATCCGCAAAGGCCCGGCGCCAGAGAACATGGCTGTGCCGGTATTCAAGTTCATTTCCGATACCAAGATCCTTATCGGTTGAGGCAGGGGATATTTCGATGAGCGAGGGACACTCGACCTATACGCCCAAAACCGGTCTCGGACGCTGGTTCGACGCCCGCATGCCGCTGCCGCGGCTGGTTTATGACAGCTTCATCGCCTATCCGGTGCCGCGCAACCTCAACTATGCGTGGACCTTCGGCGGCATCCTGTCGATCATGCTGGTGGCGCAGATCCTGACCGGCATCGTGCTGGCCATGCACTACTCGAACGACACCACGCTCGCCTTCGATTCGGTCGAGAAGATCATGCGCGACGTGAATTCCGGCTGGCTGTTGCGCTACATGCATGCCAACGGCGCCTCGTTCTTCTTCGTCGCCGTCTATATCCACATTTTCCGAGGTCTCTATTACGGCTCCTACAAGACACCGCGCGAACTGCTGTGGATCCTGGGCTGCATCATCTACCTCCTGATGATGGCGACCGGCTTCATGGGCTACGTGCTGCCGTGGGGGCAGATGAGCTTCTGGGGCGCCACCGTCATCACCGGCTTCTTCAGCGCCATACCGCTGGTCGGCGAGTGGATCCAGCAATTGCTGCTTGGCGGCTTCGCCGTCGACAATCCGACGCTCAACCGCTTCTTCGCGCTGCACTATCTGCTGCCGTTCATGATCGCAGGCGTTGTCGTGCTGCACGTCTGGGCGCTGCATGTCGTGGGCCAGTCGAACCCGACCGGCATCGAGGTCAAGTCGAAGACCGACACCGTCGCCTTCACGCCCTACGCGACGATCAAGGACGCGTTCGGCATGATCGTGTTCCTGTTCTTCTTCGCCTATTTCGTCTTCTACCTGCCGAACTATCTCGGCCATCCGGACAACTACACGGTCGCCAACCCGCTGAAGACCCCGGCCCACATCGTCCCTGAATGGTACTTCCTGCCGTTCTACGCGATCCTGCGCGCCATCACGTTCAACATCGGGCCGATCAACTCCAAGCTCGGCGGCGTGCTGTGCATGTTCGGCGCCATCGCCATGCTGTTCCTGGTGCCGTGGCTCGACACTTCCAAGGTGCGCTCGGCCGTCTACCGGCCCTGGTACAAGCTGTTCTTCTGGCTGTTCGTGGCCGATGCCATCCTGCTTGGCTGGCTGGGCTCGCAGCCGGCGGAAGGCAGCTATGTGTTCATGGCGCAGATGGCAACGCTGTTCTACTTCGCCTTCTTCCTGATCATCATGCCGGTCCTCGGCCTGATCGAGACGCCGCGCAGGCTGCCGAACTCGATTACCGAGGCGGTTCTGGAGAAGAACAAGGGTGGCAGCGGGCATCCGGCGGGCGCCACGGCCGCACCACAGACCAAGGGCTGAGCGGTAGAGAATCTAAGGGGATTTGGCATGAAAAAGATTCTCACCTCGCTTGCGCTGATCGGCCTTGTGGCCGCCGGCACCGCGGCGTTCGCGGCCGAAGAGGCGCACAATGCGGCGGCTCCGACGCATTTCCCGATCAACGAGCCGAAGGAGATGGGCTGGAGCTTCACTGGCCCGTTCGGCACCTATGACAAGGCGCAGCTGCAGCGCGGCCTGAAGGTCTACAAGGAAGTCTGCTCGGCCTGCCATTCGATGAACCTGGTGGCGTTCCGCACGCTGTCGGACCTCGGCTACAACGACGCGCAGATCAAGACGCTGGCGGCCGAATACACCATCCATGACGGCCCCAACGATGCCGGCGACATGTTCGACCGTCCCGGCAAGCCGTCGGACCATTTCCCGGCGCCGTTCGCCAATGAGCAAGCCGCTGCTGCCTCCAATGGCGGCGCTGCCCCGCCCGACATGTCGCTGCTGGCCAAGGCGCGCGGCGTCGAGCGCGGCTTTCCGCAGTTCGTCTTCGACATCTTCACCCAGTATGACGCCGGCGGTCCCGACTACATCCATTCGCTGCTGACCGGCTACGACCAGACGCCGCCGGCCGGAATGGTCATCCCGGAAGGCACGCACTACAACCCGTACTTCATGTCGGGCGTGTCGCTGAAGATGCCCAAGCCGCTCTCCGACGGCCAGGTGACCTATGACGACGGCTCGCCACAGACCGTCGACCAGTATTCCCGCGATGTGGCTGCCTTCCTGACATGGGCAGCCGAGCCGCACATGGAGGCCCGCAAGAAGATGGGCTTCCGCGTGCTGGTGTTCCTGCTTCTGTTCGGCGCGCTCGTCTACCTGACCAAGCGCAAGGTGTGGGAAGGCGTGGCGCACTAAGGCCGCGTCGGTACCTGAAAATGCAAGGGCGCCGAAAGGCGCCCTTTTCTTTTCGGCCGCTTACCGGCAAAACTGTAAGGCAACGGAACAATTGCCCATGAAATCCTCCCTGGAAGAGACCCTGCTGTCGGCCATCCGCACCATCCCCGATTACCCCAAGCCAGGCATCCTGTTTCGCGACATCACCACGCTGCTTGGCAATGCGCGCGCCTTTCGCCGCGCCATCGACGAGCTGGTGCATCCCTATGCCGGGCAGAAGGTCGACAAGATAGCCGGCATCGAGGCACGCGGCTTCATCCTGGGTGGCGCCGTCGCCCATCAGCTCTCGGCCGGCTTCGTGCCGATCCGCAAGAAGGGCAAGCTGCCCTATGAGACGGTGCGCGTCGCCTACAGCCTGGAATACGGGCTGGACGAGATGGAGATGCACAAGGACGGCGTTTCACCGGGCGAGAAGGTGATCCTGGTCGACGATCTGATCGCCACCGGCGGCACGGCGGAAGCGGCGGTCAGGCTTCTGCGCCAGATCGGCGCCGATATACTGGCGGCATGCTTCGTCATCGACCTGCCGGATCTGGGTGGCCGCGCCAAGCTCGAGGCGCTGGGTGTTCCGGTAAGGACGCTGATCGGGTTCGAGGGACATTAGATCTTTCCCTCGCCCGGTTTGCGAGGAGGGAGGCGAGCAACGCGAGCGGAGCAGGGGGAGGGGTATAGTACGACCGTCGAGTGCAAGACACCACCGCTGGCGCCGCCCTCATCCGCCCTTCGGGCACCTTCTCCCCGTAAACGGGGCGAAGGAAGAAATCACTCCACTTTCACCAGCACGGCGCTCTCAAACTCCAGCACCTTGTCGCCGGTCGAATCGAAAGCTTCCGAGCGCAGCGACAAAAGCCGCCAGCCGGGGCGTGACGAGATCGGGCGGTGGGACAGCGCGGTGCGGGTGAAGGTGACGGTCTCGCCGGCGAAGACCGGTTTCAGCCATTTCAGGTTCTTGAAGCCGGGCGAAGGGCCGAATTCGGGCGCCGGGCCAGGACCGGTCCACTCGGCGCCCATCCGGCTTTCGAGGTTGAGCTTCATCCAGGTGGCGGCGGTGTGCCAGCCGGAGGCGCAGAGCCCGCCGAGCAGGCTTTTCCTGGCCGCCTCCTCGTCGATGTGGAAGATCTGAGGGTCGTATTTGCGGGCAAACGCCTTGATCGCCTCGGCTTCGAACTTGTGCGAGCCGAGCGTCATCGTAGTGCCGATGCGGAAGAATTCGTCCAGGGTCATGCCGCTTTCCCCGCCGCGTCACGCGTCAGGAACATGACGGAGTTCTCAAGCTCGAAGACGCTTTCGCCACGCTGGTTGACCAGCTCGCTGCGCAAGGTGACGAAACCGAGATCCGGCTTCGACTTCGACAGGCGCTTGGCAAGCACGACCATGGTGCCGACCAGCCTGTCGCCAGCCAGGACCGGCTTCTTCCACCTGACCTGGTCGACGCCGGGCGCACCCTGGCAGGTGGAGTCCAAGAGGAACGCGTCGCACCACATGCGCATGAACATGGCGCAGGTGTGCCAGCCGGAGGCCGAGAGGCCGCCCAGGATGCTGGCCTTGCCGGCTTCCTCGTCGAGATGCATGGGCTGGGCATCGAACTCGCTGGCGAATTCGATGATCTCGGCGGCGGTTACCTGTTTGGTGCCGAGGTCGAACGAGGCACCCTCGACGAAATCCTCATAGGCCCATGTCTTTCCGGTCATGGTCTGGAATCCCTGCGGAACGCCCGACCCGCATGGATCGGCAAACCCGGATGCAGGCCAGGGGCGATTTGGTCAAGTCCTTTCTGGTGAGCCAGCGTGAGGCAGCGGGCACCCGCGGCAGCGGTCAGAGCCAGCCGCGGCGGCGGAAATACCAGAAGGGCAAGATCGCCGACAGGATCATCAGGCCGATGGCGAAGGGATAGCCAAGCTCCCATTTCAGCTCGGGAATGATATCGAAATTCATGCCGTAGATCGAGGCGACCAGCGTCGGTGGCAGGAAGATGACGGCGGCGACAGAAAAGATCTTGATGATGGCGTTCTGCTCGATCGAGATCATGCCGAGCGTGGCGTCGAGCAGGAAGGAGATCTTCTGCGACAGGAAGGTGGCGTGGTCGGCGAGCGACAGCACGTCGCGCGACAAGGTCTTGATGCGGGCGCGCACATCCTTGCTCATCTTGGTCTGGGTGGCGACATGGGCGAGGAAGCCGGCGAGGCGCTGCAGCGAGATCAGGCTGTCGCGGACGGAAGAGGTGATGTCCTCCTTGCGGCCGATGGCTTTGAGCAATTCCTGAAAGTCGCGGTTGCGCTTCGACACCTTGGTCGAGCGTGCCTCGAAAATGTCGCGCGAAATCCCCTCGATGTCGCGGCCTGCGCGCTCAAGGATGTCGGCGAGACGGTCGACGATCGCCTCCAGCAGGCCGATCAGGATGGTGTCGCCGCTGGTGCAGCCGGTCGCCACCTTCTCGGCGCGCAGCGGGAAGGTCTTGAAGGCCTTGGGTTCATGATAGCGAATGGTGATCAGCCTGTTGCCGGCGAGCGCGAAGGTGACCGGCGACATCAGGGGATCGTCGACCTCGGTCTGCGCGGGCAAGGTGGCGGTCATGAAGTAGGCGCCGTCCTCGATGTAGAGGCGGCTGGAAATCTCGATCTCCTCCATCTCCTCGCGGGTCGGGATGGCGACCCCGAGCCAGCTTTCGATGGTGGCCTCTTCCTCCTTGGTCGGATTGACCAGGTCGGCCCAGACGACCCTGTCGCCATCCGCCTGCAGGTCGTCGACGACGCGCAGGCGATCATTGTCCACGACAAATGCCTTGATCATCGCCAGATCTCCCCTGCGAAGGTGCGTTCGGATTGCGCGTCGTGTCGGATTGCACGGCTCTTCGTCGTGTGCGCGACCGTGTGCCTGCCGCTTAGACCCGTGGCATGACAAAATCAAGACAAGCCCACCGGGGACAGGCCGCCATCGGCCGCTCAGAAAAACTCGTCGAGGACCCGATACCAGGAAAGCTTCGCCGGCTCTGCTTGCCGTGGTCCGTAGCGTTCGAGAAAGGGCTCTATCCAGGTTTCGCCGATGTTATAGCGGATGCTCCAGCAGGCGAGCGCCAGATCCTGGTGGCGATCGGCGACGCCCAGCCGGCCGCAATCGATGAAACCGCTGAAACGGCCCCGGGCAGCCATGACATTCGGCAGGCAGGCATCGCCATGGGTAACGACAAGATCCTCGCTTGCTGGCCTCAGCGCCTCAAGCTCGGCGAAGGCTTTTGCAGCGCTCCAGCCCTGCCTCTCATCGTCGAAATCGTCTTCGTCGACGACGCCGGCCTCCATGCGCGATCGCGCGGCCGCGATGCGCCTGAAGAGGCGATGGTCGAAGGGGCAGGAGCCGATATCCAGCGCGTGCAGGTCGCGAAGCGCGCTGGCCATGATCTCGATGACATCAGCCGGATCGATCGGCGCCGACGCCAAATCCTCGCCGGCGACGGCCGACATCAGCAGCCAGTCGTGACCGGCATGGCTTTCCATGGCGATCACATCGGGGCAGGCGATGCCTTGTCCGGCAAGCCAGCGCAACCGCGCGGCTTCATCGGCGAGTTCGGCAAACGGACCGTTCCGCTCGCATTTCAGGAACAGGGCCGGCTTGTCGTCGGCCACCAGTCGGAACACGCCGGCCTGTGATCTGCCGATGGTTTGCCGGTGCCAGCGATAGCCGGAGAGCCTGTTCTTCAGCTCCCGCGGCAGTTCATTTTCGGAGACGAAGTTCATCGACAGGGATCGGCAGGCCGGGGATTGGGAGACCGGGCTCTGGTGTCCGGCCTCCCGATATCCCTATCTGGCGTTCGGCAGGATCTGGTGCAGCACGATGGCCCAGACGGCGCCGAAGGCGATGGACGAGCCGAGAATGTACTGCACGATATCCGGAAGCGTCTTGACGAAATCCGGCGGCGCCAGCGTGGCAAACAGTGCCATCAGGATCGGCAGGCCGATGACCAGCATGTTCCTCTCGGTCAGCGGCGTGCCGCGCACCACGCGAAAGCCGTTCATGGCGATGACGACGCACAGCACGCCGAAGACGCCGCCGATGACCGGTCCCGGGATCGAGGCGATGACCGCTGACAGCTTGCCGATCAGCCCGAACAGCACCAGGAAGATGCCGGCCGCGGCAAAGGCGGCGCGACTGGCGATGCCGGTGATGGCGATGATGCCGGCATTGGAAGAGTAGCCGGTGACCGGCGTGCTGCACAGCAGGGCGCTGACCAGGCAGCCGAGGCCTTCGCCGGTGGCGCCCCGGTCGAGCTGTTCATCCGACAACGGCTTGTCGATGACGGCGCCGACCGCGAACCAGGTGCCGGTGGTTTCGGCCAGGACGACGATATAGACGATCAGCATCGTCAGCGTCGCCGACAGCGAGAAGGTCACGTCGAGGTTGAGGAACGCAATGCGCGGCATGGAAAACCAGGTCGCGGCGGAAACGCCCGTCATGTCCAGCTGGCCCATGAAGGCGGCCGCGACGCTGCCGGCCACAAGCGCGATGATGACGGAAAGCAGGCGCAGCCACGCGCCTTTCGCGCCAAGCGCCATGCCGGTCAGCATGCAGCCGACAAGCACCGCCGCCGCGATGAAGGCGAGGATGATGTTGCCGCCGACGGTGGCGGTGCCGTGGACGGCGAACACGCTTTCCTTGAGTGCCACCGGCATCAACGCGACGCCGACCACGATGATGATGGCGCCGCCGACGATGGGCGGCACGAAACGGTTGACGAGGCGATGGAAGATCCTTGTCGGCGACCCGAGCAGCATGACCAGTATGGCGCCGGGAATGAGCGCGCCGATCACCGCCGACAGCCCGCCAACGCCACCGCCAGCACCGAAGGCGATCGCAAGCACCGCGCCGATCGGGACGAAGGACGGTCCTTGCACCACAGGCAGTCGCATCAGGAGCTGCGATTGGATCAGCGTCGCGATGCCCGCCGCCACGAAGGCCGACTGGATGAAGGCGCCGGCATCGCCGACGCTGAAGGCGAGCACCGATGCGATGATGAACGGCACGATGTAGACGTCCATCGCCAGCACATGCTGGAGGCCGAGCAAGGCGGCCTTGCCCAGGGGCAACGGATCGTCCGGCTGGGCGATCAAAGTGATTTCTGGCGCAACGCGTTCCATGATGTCCCCTCTGGAAATCTCAACACGATCATGTGATCAGTCGCCGGCAAAGGACAGCGGCGCTAAGGTTTGCCAACTGTTTTTTAGTGGGCCACGCAGTGACGGTCTCACGCGCCAGCGCAACCGGAGCGACAGATGACAAGAGAACCTTTCACGCTGCTCGGCACCGCCTTCCACACGCCGGAGCGCGGCAGGCTGGAAGTGCTGGAAGATCATCTTTTCAGCATCGATGCGCAGGGGCGGATCGCCGAGATCCTGGCGCCCGGCCATCCGGACCATGCGGCGCGGGTAAGCGATGCCAGCCTGTCCGGTACGCTGGTGCGGCTTGCCGACGGCCAGTTCCTGCTGCCCGGCCTGGTCGACCTGCACATCCATGCGCCGCAATGGCCGCAGATGGGCAAGGCGCTCGATGTGCCGCTCGAGATCTGGCTGCAGAAATATACATTTCCGCTCGAGGCCCGCTACGCGGACGTCGACTATGCCCGCGAGGTCTATGCCGATCTGGTCGACAATCTTCTGGCCAACGGCACCACCACGGCGCTCTATTTCGCCACCGTCCATGTCGAGGCGAGCCTGGCGCTTGCCGGGATTTGCCTGGAAAAGGGTCAGCGCGCCCTGGTGGGCAAGGTGGCGATGGACGATGCCCAGCAGTGCCCGCCCTTCTACCGCGATGCCGATGCGGCGAGTGCCGTTTCGGACACCAGGCGGTTCATCGTGGCGGTCCAGTCACTGGATTCGGGCGAGAGGCCGCTGGTCCAGCCGGCGATCACGCCGCGCTTCATCCCGAGTTGCACGGATGCGGCCTTGCGGGGACTGGGTGAACTCGCGACGGAATTCGGCTGCCATGTGCAGACGCATTGCTCGGAGAGTGACTGGGCAAAGCAATTCGTGGAGGAGCGCTTCGGTCAGACCGATGCGGCCAGCCTGGACGGTTTCGGCCTGCTCACCCGCCACACCATCCTGGCGCATTCGAATTTCATCGACGGGCAGGACATGGACCTCATCAGGGAGAAGGGTGCCGGCGTCGCCCATTGCCCGCTCTCAAATGTCTACTTCGCCAATGCGGCGTTCCCGCTGCGCGTGGCACTCGACCGGCAGATGCATGTCGGACTGGGAACGGATGTTTCGGGGGGCTACAGCCCCTCTCTGTTCGACGGCTGCCGGCACGCTCTGTCGGCGTCGAGGACGCTGCATAGCGGCGTGCATGCCGGCCTGCCGCCCGAGCAGCGCGGCGCCCCCGGCGAGCCGATCACGCATCAGGAGGTGTTCTGGCTGGCGACCGCCGGCGGCGCCGAAGCGCTCGACCTGCCGACAGGCAGCTTTCGCGTCGGGCACGAATTCGACGCGCTGTTGATCGACACCAAGGCAAGCGCCTCGAACATCCGCATCAACGCCGGCGACGACACGCTTGACGATGTCTTCCAGAAGATCGTGCTCAACGCGGCGCGGGCGAATATCGCCAGGGTCTGGGTGAGCGGCCGGATGGTGGCGGGGCAATAGAAGGGCGGCGTCCCGCCAATCGACCTAGACGAGAACAATTCCAGGAAAAGTGTGAGCGGTTTTCCGTCCGGAACTGCGTCAAAACAAAGAGCTAGAGCGGTTCGCCGTTTCCGCGAAACGGTGAAATGCTCTAGGCGCGCGCTGTTTCCGCAGCGGCCTCGCTTTTCGGCTTGAGCAGCATGTCCTTGGCGGCAATCAGCGCGCCAACCGTGATCAGCGCGCAAGCGAGCGCCACGGACCAATGGAAGACGCCGAAGCCCGCCAGCAGCAGCACGATCACCGAGAACAGCGGCGCGGCATACGAGATCGCGCCCAGGATCATGATGTCTCCGTGCTTGCAGCCATAGTCCCATGCGTAGAAGCCGGCGCCGAGAGGGATCACGCCCAGAACGGCGATGGCGCTCCATTGCGTCGGTGTTTGCGGCCAGACCGTGGTCTCAAGCGTGAGGTGCAGCGTGAAGGCGACCGCCGCGGTGATGAGGCAGTAAACCGCGACCACATCGGTCGGAACCTGGCCAAAGCGGCGCGACAGGACGGAATAACCGGACCAGACGAAAGCACAGAACAGCGCGATGACGTGGCCCGGTTTCACCCCGTCGGCGAGCCCGACGCTTCCGCCCTTCGTGATGACGACGATGGCGCCTGCCAGGCCGAGGACCACACCGGCAATATGGTGAGGTTTAAGCCGTTCTCCCGGCAGGAAGGCGGCGAAGACAACGATCAGCAATGGCCAGAGATAGGCGATCAGGCTCACTTCAACGGGCGGGGCCGACTGGATCGCGAAAAAGTAGGCACAATGGTAGATGCACAGCCCTGCCGTGCCGATTGCCCAGACCTGCCATGGCTGCCGCAGCGACCTGATCGCCGAGGGCCGAACGATCCAACTGGCCGCTCCGACGGAGCCGCCGAGCAGAAATGTCATGGCGGCGAGTTGAAAGGGCGGAATCGGTCCGGCCGCGGTCGAAAGCAGCGCGAGGAACGACCAGGTCAGAATGGCCGAGAAACCGACCAGGGTTGGGATTGTCCTGTTCATGTTCGCCCTTCCGCTTCATTGACGGGATAGCGGAAAGGACCGGCCGATGGCAGCCGCGTACGGCCTCACCCTGTCGGGAATGCGACGCGGCTGTTCACGTGTTGAACTTGAACAGCATGATGTCGCCGTCCTGGACGACATATTCCTTGCCTTCGTCGCGCGCCTTGCCGGCTTCCTTGGCCGCCACTTCGCCGCCCAGCGTGACGAAGTCGTTGTAGGCGATGGTCTGGGCGCGGATGAAACCGCGCTCGAAATCGGTGTGGATGACGCCGGCGGCCTGCGGGGCCTTGTCGCCCTTGTGGATGGTCCAGGCGCGCGTCTCCTTCGGCCCGACGGTGAAATAGGTGATGAGATGCAAAAGCTCATAGCCGGCGCGGATCACCTTGTTGAGGCCCGGCTCGTCGAGGCCGAGCGAGGACAGGAATTCCATCTCTTCCTCGTCGGAGAGCTGGGCGACCTCGGCCTCGATCGCGGCCGAGATCACCACCGTGCCGGCGCCCTGCGCGGCTGCCATCTTCTCCACGGCCCGGGTGTGCTCGTTGCCGGTGGCGGCATCGGCCTCGGCGACGTTGCAGACATAGAGCACGGGGTGCGACGTCAGGAGGTTCAAGCCCTGCAGGATGCGCAAGTCTTCGGCCGAGATGCCTTTGAGCAGCACGCGGGTCGGTTTGCCCGCCTGCAGCAGCTCGAGCGCGGCCTCCATCATCGGCAGCACGGTCACCGCTTCCTTGTCCTTGCTGCCGGCGCGCTTGCGGATCTGGACGATGCGGCGCTCCAAGCTGTCGAGGTCGGCGAGCATCAGCTCGGTCTCGACCGTCTCGGCGTCGGCGACGGGGTCGATGCGGCCCTCGACATGGGTGATGTCGTCATCCTCGAAGCAGCGCAGGACGTGCACGATGGCGTCGACCTCGCGGATGTTGGCGAGGAACTGGTTGCCCAGCCCTTCGCCCTTGGAGGCGCCGCGCACCAGGCCGGCAATGTCGACGAAGGAGATGCGGGTCGGAATGATCTCCTTCGACTTGCCGATGGCCGCGATCTTCTGCAGGCGCGGATCGGGCACCGCCACCTCGCCGGTGTTCGGTTCGATGGTGCAGAACGGATAGTTGGCGGCCTGCGCCGCCGCCGTCCTGGTCAACGCATTGAAGAGCGTCGACTTGCCGACGTTGGGCAAGCCAACGATGCCGCATTTGAAACCCATTGTGTCCGGTCCTATCGGGAAAACGAAATTTGATGAGGGCTATGGGCGATAGGGGTGATCAACGTCAAGCCCTGTAAGGCCGCATGCGTGGCGCTCAGTCCTTGTTGCCGAAGAGTTTCTTCAGCATGGCGGCCATCGGGCCGGATTCCGGCAATTTGACCGCCGGCTGCTGCGGACGCGCCTGACGGACGTGACTTTGCTGCTTGGGTTCCTGCTTGCGCGCCGGCTTTTCCGGCTCGGCCGCGGCCTTGCCCTGGACGGCGAGGGCGGCCTTGTTCATGAAGCCGGATTCGTCGCCCTTGACGATCATGGCGGCGTTGTCGGCGATCGATTCGAGCAAGGGATCGAGCCATTCGCGGTCGCCCTTGGCGAAATCGCCGAGCACATGGTGCTGGACCATTTCCTTGACGCCGGGATGGCCGACACCGATGCGCACGCGGCGATAGGCGTTGCCAACATGGCCGTCGATCGAGCGGATGCCGTTGTGGCCGCCGGCGCCGCCGCCGGTCTTGATGCGCAGCTTGCCTTCGGCAAGGTCGATCTCGTCATAGAAGACGGTGAGCGCGGAAACATCGAGCTTGTAGAAGCGCAAGGCTTCGCCGACCGACTGGCCGGACAGGTTCATGAAGGTCTGCGGCTTGATCAGGATAATCTTTTCGCCGCCGAGCGTGCCCTCGGCGATCAGGCCCTGGAATTTCTTCGACCAGGGCGAAAAGGAATGGCGGCGGGCGATAGCGTCCGCCGCCATGAAGCCGACATTGTGCCGGTTATCAGCATATTTCGCGCCCGGATTGCCGAGGCCTGCAAAGACAAGCATCGTCTGCTCCGGGCGGGAAAGAGTTACTTCTCTTCGGCGGCGGGAGCCGCCTCAGGTGCGGCCTCGGCCGTCTCTTCCGTCTCCGGCTTCATCGCCGACGAACCGGCAATGGTCGCGATGGTGAAATCGCGATCGGAGATCACCGGCTTGACGCCGGCCGGCAGCTTGACCGCCGAGATGTGGATCGAGTCGCCGATATTGGTGCCGGTGAGATCGACGGTGATGAATTCCGGGATCGCATTGGCCGGGCAGTGGAACTCGACTTCGTGACGCACGATGTTGAGCACGCCGCCGCGCTTGATGCCTGGCGACTTGTCCTCATTGATGAAGTGGACAGGCACGTCGACATTGACCTCGGTGTCCTTGCCGATGCGCAGGAAGTCGACATGGACGGGGAAATCCTTGACCGGGTCGAGCTGGAAGTCCTTCGGCAGGACCTGGATCTTCTTGCCGTCGACATCGATCGTGGCGACCGTGGTCAGGAACCCGCCGCCATGGATCTTGTAGTAGATGTCCTTGTAGGTGAGAGCGATCGCCAGGGGAGGCTGCTTGTCACCATAGATTACTGCAGGCACTTTACCGTTGCGGCGAACTGCACGGGCGGACCCCTTACCGACCTGTTCGCGCGCTTCGGCCTTGAGCTCGTAAGTATCGTGGCTCATGGCTTTTCCTTTCGCGTGTTATGGAGCGTTCGCGGTGGGCAATGTGCCCGAGCCGTAAACGTCGAAAGCCGCCGGTCCTGGATTTCCGAATGAAGGCTACCGCTTCGAGACGGACCTTTTGTTCGGGATCACAAGGGAAGGCAGCCTTCCGCCGCGTTGCCTCCAAGGGTGTCTACGCGGGTGGCGGCTCTATAGCGGAAGGCAGCGACAGGCGCAAGCGGCGGCGGGAAGGGCTGACTACCGGTCGCCGCTCAACGCGTCGCGCAGCGCCTGGACCTGCCGGTTCAGTGTATCGAGCCCGGCCAGCGTCATGCCCGAACGCTCGATCAGTGTCTCGTTCAGGCAGTTGCACTGGACGAGCAGCGCGCGCCCGGCTGCCGTCAGGTCGACCTGGACCTGGCGCTCGTCGGTCTGGCTGCGCTGGCGGGTGACAAGGCCGGCCTGTTCCATGCGCTTGACCAGCGGCGTGACGGTGCTCGATTCCAAGGCCAGCCGGTGGGCGATCCCGCCGACCGACATGCCATCGGCCTCGCCCAGTGCGTTCAGCACGAGATATTGCGGATAGGTTATCCCCATCTCGTCCAGCATCGGCTTGTAGGTGCGGTTGATCGCCATGCTGGTGGCATAGAGCGTGAAGCAGAGCTGGTTGTCCAACGGGAGAGGCACGACGCGTTCCTTGTTTGCCGACGCAGGAAATCCGGTACCACGAAAAATGATATCGCGATACATGTTTTTGGTGGACAGGGGTTCAAGGCTGCGCTAGCCATATAGATATCGCGATATTGTTTATCGCGAAAACAATCAAAGGAGATTGAGATGGCTTCGCAGACAAAATCCGGTTCCGGCAGCGGCACGATCACCACCAAGGACGGCACGCAGATCTTCTACAAGGATTGGGGAACCGGCCAGCCCATCGTCTTCCATCATGGCTGGCCGCTGAGCAGCGACGACTGGGACGCCCAGATGCTGTTCTTCCTGGCACAAGGCTACCGCGTCATCGCCCACGACCGGCGCGGCCATGGCCGCTCGACGCAGACGGATATCGGCAACGAGATGGACACCTACGCCGCCGATGTCGCCGAACTCGCGGCGCATCTCGACCTCAAGAACGCCATCCATGTCGGCCATTCGACCGGCGGCGGCGAAGTGGCGCGCTATGTGGCGCGGTACGGCTCGGGCGGCCGCGTTGCCAAGGCGGTGCTGATCGGCGCTGTGCCGCCGATCATGCTCAAGACGGCGGCCAATCCAGGCGGCCTGCCGATCGAGCTCTTCGACGGGTTCCGCGCTGCCCAGGCGGCCAATCGCGCCCAGTTCTTCCGCGACGTTCCGGCCGGTCCGTTCTATGGCTTCAACCGCCCGGGTGCCGAGGTCTCGCAGGGCGTCGTCGACAATTGGTGGCGTCAGGGAATGATGGGCGGCACCAAGGCGCATTATGATTGCATAAAGGCGTTCTCGGAAACCGACTTCACCGAGGATCTGAAGGCAATCGGCGTGCCGGTGCTGGTCATGCATGGCGATGACGACCAGATCGTTCCGATCGCCGACTCGGCGCTGCTCTCGATCAAGCTGCTCAAGAAGGGCGAGCTCAAGGTCTACAAGGGTTTTCCGCACGGCATGGCGACAACCCACGCGGATGTCATCAACGCCGACCTGTTGGCCTTCTTCAAGGCGTAGTGCCTTCTGATCGATAGACAGAGCACCCGCCCATCCGGGCGGGTGCTCTCATCTGAGTTCGGATCGGCCAGGTCAGGCCGCCGCCTGCGCCTTCCGGGCTTCCTTCATGTTGGGCAGGAACACCGTCAGCAGGCCCAGGAACGGCAAATACGAGCAGACCTGGAAGACGAAATCGATGCCCTTCATGTCGGCGACGACGCCGAGCACGGCCGCCGCGATGCCGCCCATGCCGAAGGCGAAGCCGAAGAAGATGCCGGCGATCATGCCGACGCGGCCCGGCACCAGTTCCTGCGCGAACACGACGATGTTGGAGAAGGCCGACGACAGGATCAGTCCGATCAGCACGGTCAGCACCATCGTCCATTCCAGATTGGCGTAGGGGAGCGCCAGCGTGAAGGGCAGGACGCCGACGATCGAGAACCAGATCATCGCCTTCTGTCCGTAGCGGTCGCCGAACGGGCCGCCGAGCAGGATGCCGAGCGCCGAGGCGCCGAGGAACAGGAACAGCATCACCTGGCTCATCTGCACCGACACCCCGAACTTATGGATGGAATAGAAGGTGTAGTAGCTGGCGAGGCTGGCGATGTAGGCGTTCTTGCTCAGCACCAGCAAGGTCAGCACGATCAATGCCGACATCACCTTGCGGCGCGGGAAGGGCGAGACGAAGCTTGCCGCCTTGCGGTTGCCTTGCGCGGCGCGCAGACGGCTGTACCAGCCGCCGACCTGCCACAGGATGACAATGCCGATCAGCGAGCCGACGGCAAACCAGGCGATGCTGGTCTGGCCGAACGGCACGACGATGAAGGCGGCCAGCAAGGGGCCCATGGACTGGCCGAAATTGCCGCCGACCTGGAACAGCGACTGTGCCAGGCCGAACCGGCCGCCAGACGCGAAACGGGCGATGCGCGAGGATTCCGGATGGAAGATCGCCGAGCCGATGCCGATCAGCGAGGCGCCGATCAGGAGCAGGTAGTAGTGGCCGGCATAGGCCAGCACGACCAGCCCGATCAGCGACGCCGCCATGCCGTAAGGCAGGGAATAGGGCATCGGCCGCTTGTCGGTGATCATGCCGATGATCGGCTGCAGCAGGGACGCCGTGACCTGGAAGGTGAAGGTCAAAAGGCCGATCTGCCAGAAGTCGAGGCCGTAATTGTCTTTCAGGAGCGGGTAGATGGCCGATAGCAGCGACTGCATGATGTCGTTGATGCAATGGCACAGGCTCACCGCCAGGATGACTGTGAAGGCCGTCGCCTGGGCTGAAGCGTGACTGGCGCTCGTGGATGGCGCGACGCTGGCGGCTGTCGTATCGGTCAAGGTAGGCTCCGTGGTCTTTTTGGCGGGCACGCCCGCGGGCAATCTGGCGGCCGCTCCTGCGGCTGCCTTAGGACGGTTGCCTTATAAGCTGCTTGCAGGGCGACTTCTTTCGTGGTTTGGTCCAATAGTTTCGCGAGTGGGCCATAGCCGATGCCACATGGCAGGGAAATCTTCCACGCCGGTAACGCCGATCTCGGCAAGTTGCACGAGAGCCGCTGGCAGTGGCTGGAACAAGTGGCCGGGCCGGCGGTCGCGTTGCCGACCGAATATCCTGACGGCTACCATGTGCCGCAACATCGACACAGCCGCAGCCAACTGCTGCACGCGTTGGTCGGCGTCGTGCTGGTGACGACGCGGCACGGGCGCTGGATGGTGCCGCCCGACCATGCGATGTGGATTCCGGCCGGCATCGAACATTCCGTCGAGATGCTGGGCGACGTGTCGATGCGCTCGGTCTATGTCATGCCTGGTGCGATCCCCGGGCTGCCCGAAGGCTTGCGCGTCGTCGGCGTCACCGAGCTGATGCACAGCCTGATCGTGGAATCGGAGAAACTGCCGCAAGGCGGCGAGTTGGAAGGACGCGGCGGGCTGATCATGAACCTGCTGCTGCATGAAATCCCGACCTTGCCGGAACGGCCGCTCGGGCTCCCATTCCCGTCCGATCCGAGGCTGGCGGCGCTGTGCCGGCGCTTCGTCGCAGCGCCCTCGCCGCACGCAACGATCGACGAATGGGCCGATGCCGCCGGGATGAGCCGCCGTTCCTTCACGCGCGCCTTCCAGCGCCAGACCGGCCTGTCCTTGTCGACATGGCGGCAGCAGGCGTGCCTGTTCGCCGCGCTGCCGAGGCTCGCCGATGGCGAGCCCATCACCAGGGTGGCGCTCGACCTGGGCTATGACAGCGTGCCGGCCTTCATCACCATGTTCAAGCGCATGCTGGGCTCCTCGCCGCGCGGGTATATGCGCGGCGCGCGCGACAATGGCGAAAGTGTTCGCCGGCCAAACGTGCCGGCGCGGCTGGAAGGCCCTGTAGCCTAGGGCAATTCCAGGACAAGTGTGGGCGGTTTTCCCGGGACAAGCGCGTAGCGCCTGCCCTTGGGAATTGCGTCAAAACGAAGAGTTGGAGCGGTCCGCTGTTTCCATGAAATGGTGGAAACGCTCCAGACTAGAGCGTGTTGCTGTTGATTTGAATCGGTTGGGATTCACGCCGAGGTGATTTTGTGATTCAAGATGCTGGCTGGGCGGAGGCCAGCATCGGATGCCAAGACCCTATTCAAACGATCTTCGTGAGCGCGTTGCGGCAGCGGTTGCGGCTGGCCGGACATGCCGGGAAACGGCTGCATTGTTCGGGGTGAGCGTGGCGAGTGTTGTGAAGTGGTCGCAACGCCAACGATTGAGCGGAAGCGCATCGGCGTTGCGCATGGGGCGTCAATCCGGCCGGGATTTGGAGCCACATCGCGTGTGGCTGCTGGAGCGGGTAGCCTCACAGTCGCATGTGAGCGTGCGAGCGCTGTCGGCGGAGCTTGCCGAGCGCGGCATCGTGGCAGCCCCGGTGTCGGTGTGGCGGGTGCTGAAGGAGGCCGGGTTCAGCTTCAAAAAAAACGCTGTTCGCCAGCGAGCAGGACAGGCCGGCGATTGCGCGGCGCCGGGCACAATGGAGGAAGTATCAAGGCAGGCTTGATCCACGGCGCCTGGTGTTCATCGACGAAACCTGGGCAAAAACCAACATGGCGCCGCTACGAGGCTGGGGGCCTCGTGGGCACCGATTGGTCGCCAAGGCTCCGCATGGCAAATGGCGCACGCTGACCTTCCTGGCCGCGCTGCGCTGCGAGCGCATCGACGCGCCCTGCGTCATTGATGGTCCCATCAACGGTGCAAGCTTTGCGGCCTGGGTTGAGCAGTTCCTCGTGCCGACGCTCTCGCCCGGTGACATCGTCGTCATGGACAATCTTGGAAGTCACAAGGGGCAAGCCATTCGTCGTGCCATTCGCGCGGCCGGAGCCAAGCTTTTCTACCTGCCACCCTACAGTCCAGACCTAAACCCGATCGAGCAGGTCTTCGCCAAGCTCAAGCACCTCATGCGAAAGGCTTCAGAACGGACCGTCGAGGCCACATGGCGACGTATCGGAACACTCCTCGAAAGCTTTCAACCCGCTGAATGCGCCAACTATCTCGTCAACGCTGGATATGCTTCAATGTAAGTGAAACACGCTCTAGAGCATTTCACCGTTTCACGGAAACGGCGAACTGCTCTAACTCATTGTTTTAACGCAACTCCGGACGGAAAACCGTTTCACACTTTTCCTGGAATTGCTCTAGTCGAACAGGCTCGACACCGATTCCTCGGTCGCCGTGCGCGAGATCGCCTCGCCCATCAGGTCGGCGATCGAGATGACGCGGATGTTGGGGGCGTCGAGCACGCCTTGCGTCGGCTGGATGGAATCGGTGATCACCAGTTCCTGCAGCTTCGAGCCGCTGATGCGGGCGACAGCGCCGCCCGACAGCACGCCGTGGGTGATATAGGCGGTGACGCTGGTGGCGCCGTTGGCCAAGAGCGCATCGGCGGCGTTGCACAGCGTACCGCCGGAATCGACGATATCGTCGATCAGCAGGCAATCCTTGCCGGCCACCGCGCCGATGATGTTCATCACTTCCGATTCGCCCGGGCGCTCACGGCGCTTGTCGACGATGGCCAGTTGCGCATCGAAGCGCTTGGCCAGCGCCCGCGCCCGCACCACGCCGCCAATGTCGGGCGACACCACCACGACGTTGCCGAGCTGCTTGTATTTCGCCTTCACGTCGCGGGCCATCACCGGCACCGAGAACAGATTGTCGGTCGGGATGTCGAAGAAGCCCTGGATCTGGCCGGCATGCAGGTCGAGCGTCAGAACGCGGTCGACGCCGGCGCGGGTGATCATGTTGGCGACCAGCTTGGCCGAGATCGGCGTACGGCCCGAGGCCCGGCGATCCTGCCTGGCATAGCCGAAATAGGGAATCACCGCCGTGATGCGCTTGGCCGATGAGCGCATGAAGGCGTCAATCATGATGAGCAGTTCCATCAGATGATCGTTGGTCGGGAACGAGGTCGACTGCAGGATGAAGACATCCTCACCGCGCACGTTTTCCTGGATTTCGACGAAGATTTCCTGGTCGGCGAAGCGCCTGACGCTGGCCTTGCCCAGCGGGATGTTGAGATAGCGGGCGACCGCTTCGGCCAGCACCCTGTTGGAATTGCCCGCGAAGAGTTTCATGCACCGTTCCTGGTGGGGGATGGGAAGGCCTGACAGACTCTCCCGCACCTTTTAATCGGGCTTTTAGCGGCCCGCGCTAGTATTGCAAGCGCCGAGATCGGGAATCCGCCGGCTAAGCTGAAGAAAGGTTCGTGCCATCGCCGAGAGGCAACACTCGAGCAGGCCTTGTCAGCCAGCCTTGCCGCCCAGAAATGCCGCGAACTGATCGATGGTCTGGTCGGCGATCGCCTGCATGGTGGCCGGCGAGACGCCCTTCCAGCTGTCGGCGCCCGCGCTGGCGCCGGAACTGGCCGAAGGCGCCTTCATCTGGCCGTTGATGCGGTGCAGGCGGTTGCCGGCCGGGTCGTAGACGTCCCAGACATAGATGACGGTGGTGTCCTTGCCCTCCGAAATCGCCGAGAAATAACCCTTCAGCACATGGGTCGCGGTCTGGTCGGCGCTGCCCGCGAGCGTGATGCCGCGCTGCCTGGCGCGCGTCTGCAGTTCCGCCGTCAGCGGGGTCGCGGCCTCCACCGAAGCGCCGACGATCGGCGCGATCTGCAGCCGGGTCTTCGACAGGATGGCGGCACTCTGGGCTGAGGTGAGCGGCGTGGTGGTGGTCGCGGACGCGCCCGCCGTGGAGGTCGCAGGCGCGGCTGTCGATGGGGCCGGAACGGTGGCCGCCGCGCTGCCCTGGACTCCCGGCGCGGGCTGCGCCGAGGCGGCCGGCGGGGTGATGGCGGAAGGTTCGAGAACGTCCTTTGCGTTGGTGCAGGAGGCAAGAGCCAATGCCACAAGCAATGACACGGTCGTCACATGCGATCGTCTCATTTGCCTTCTAACTCCTTGGCGAAGAACGCCTCCCATTATGGATTCACTGTACGATCAAGTCGAGATCATGGCGGGACAGCGGCTTCGGCTGGGATTCGGTGGTCAGGTAGGTGCGGCCAAGCGTCATTGCCGTCTCGGTCTCGGAATCCATGATGATCATATGGGCGAACAGCGTCATGTGCGGCGCGATCGGCTCGGGGTTGCCCTGGTAGAACATCGGCATGTCCATCCAGGACGGCGTGAAGCGGGCGCCGACGGAGTAGCCGCAGGCGTTCAGCCGGTGCTTGGTCAGGCCATGTGCCTCCATGGTGCGGGCATGCGCGTCGAAGACGTCGCCGAATGTATTGCCCGGCGTCATCGCCTTTTCGACGGCGAGAAGGGCAGCGCGCGCCGCGTCGAACAGCTCCTGGTGGCGCTTCGACACCTTGCCGGTCAGCACCGTGCGCATCATGGGCGCATGGTAATGGTGGAACACGCCGGCCCATTCGAGCGTCAGCTGGTCGTTCTTGGTCAGCTTGCGGCGGCCCGCCTTGTAGCGGCAGAGCAGCGCATCGACGCCGGAGCCGATGATGAATTCATTGGCCGGATAGTCGCCACCCCCGGCAAAGACCGCGCCCTGCATGGCAGCCAGAATCAGCGCTTCGTCGCCGCCCTGCTTGATCAGGGGCAGCGCCGCGTCCAGCGCATCGTCGGAGAGGTTGGCGGCCTTCTCGGCCTTGGCGATTTCAGCCGGGCTCTTGAACAGCCGCAGCCGCCCGACGATGCCGGACGCGTCGGCAATCTGGCCGAAGGTCTGCAACTGCTCGTCCAGCCGGCGGCCATTATAGGCCGTCAAGCCATGGGTGTCGTATTCGACGCCGATGCGGGCGCCGAGCAAATTGAGATCGTTGAGCAAATTGCGCAGGTCGACCGCCGGGTTGGCGCCGTTGCGGTCGGTCCAAAGCACGATGTTGTCGATGATGGAGGTGTGGCGCGCCTGGCGCAGGTCGGCCGAGCGGGTCAAGAGCACCATCGAGCCGTCGGCCTTCACCACCAGGCACTGGAAGAAACAGAAGCCGAACGTGTCGTAGCCGGTCAGCCAGTACATGCTTTCCTGCGCGAACAGCAGGATGGCGTCGAGCTTCTTCTCGGCCATCTCGATCATCAGCCGGTCGCGCCGCGCGTCAAATTCCGACCGTTCAAAATGCAGCGCCATTATTCATTCTCCAAAACGATGGCCGAAACCTGCCGGCCGTAATCGGGCTCCTTGCGGTGCGTGGTGCGCCGGTAGGAGTAGAACAGATCTTCCTCGGCATAGGTGCAGCGGCCAAGGCCCTCGGCGGTCACGCCGGCCCTTGCCAGCCGGTCGACCGTATAGCGATTGAGATCGAACATGGCATGGCCTGATGTGGCGGAGGGTGCGAAGTAGCCGATGTTTTCGGCGTCGGCCTCGACGAAACGGGCAATGAATTCCGGCCCGACCTCGTAATTGTCAGGGCCGATCGAGGGGCCGAGCACGGCGACGATGTTTTCGCGCCGGGCGCCGAGGCCTTCCATGGCGGCAATGGTGTTTTCCAGCACGCCGGTGAAGGCGCCTTTCCAGCCGGCATGCGCCGCGCCGATGATGCGCGCCCCGGCATCCGCGAACAGCACCGGGCCGCAGTCGGCGGTCGAGGCGCCGATGGCGATGCCAGGGCGATCGGTGACGATGGCATCGGCCTTGGGCCGTTCTCCGGCAAAGGGTTCCCTGGCGACGATGACGTCGGGGGAATGGATCTGCCAGGCGGTCAACAGATGGTTCGTCGGCACGCCCATCCAGGCGGCGACACGGGCGCGGTTCTCGGCCACCAGCGTCTGGTCATCATCCGATCCGGTGCCGATGTTGAGGCCCCGGTAGATGCCGGTCGATACGCCACCTGCGCGGGTGAAATAGCCGTGGCGGATGCCTTGTGCCTGCGCCTTGTCCAGCAGCGGGGACCGAACGGGATCCGGTTTGGTCTGATTCAGCATGCGGGCGTTGTTGTCCGTATGGGCGGTTTCGTCAAGAAAAAGCAGAAGCGGGGCGGCCGGCGGTTCGGCCGCTCTCTTGCCGGACGGGAGATTGGAAGGGGCAGCGGCGAAAAGTCAATCCGCTGTCGCAAAGGGCCGGACGGCGGCGCCGCGCGGCACGACGGCAAGCACCTTGAACAGTTCGCCCATCGCCCGCGGCCCGGCGAGGCGCTCGACGTCTTCGGTGATCTTGTCGCGGGCGGCCTGGCCGGCGTCGGCGCCAAGCCGGCCGGCACGCTCGAGTATGCCCATGCCGAGCAGGAAACTGCCCTGTGTCGACAGATGGGCGTCGAGACCATGCGCACGCACGATCGCTGCAAGGGCGGAGAAATCGACATGCGAGGTGAGGTCGGCCTCGCCTGGATTGGCCAGCACATCTTCGTGATTGTGCTTGCGCAAGGCCTGCAGCGTGTCGCCGACACCCGGCTGCAGGTGGCCGTAGTCGAGGAACAGCCCGGCGCCGCCGTTTCGGGCCACGCGTTCGGCGATGGCCGCCATCAGGGCGGTGCGGGCGGGCGCGATCTCGATGATCGCCCCTTGCGGCGCTTCAGCCGCGTCGACGGGCAGCAGCGTCGGGTCGACCGAGCCGGCGCCGGCGAAGAAACAAAGGGTGTTCTCGTCGTCCAGGCTCACCATGCGCTCGCGCCAGCTGGTGCCGGCGCGGACGAACTGGCGGATCGGTATGGCGTCGAACAGTTCGTTGCCGACGATGAGCAGCGGCTGATGGGGCAAGGTGTCGATGGTCTCGTGCCAGCGAACCGCGAAAGGCGTCGCGCCGAGCGTCTGTTTCTGGACTTCGGTCAGGCGTGGACTGGTCTCGATCATGGCGAAGGCGGCGCCATTGGCCAGGGTCGGATCAAGCCGCGACAGCGTGCGCAGCATGTCCTTCATCAGCGTGCCGCGACCGGGGCCGATCTCGGCGATGGTGACCGGCATCGGCCGGCCGATCGCTGCCCAAGCCTGGTAAAGCCACACTGCAACGAGTTCGCCGAACATCTGGCTGATCTCCGGCGCGGTGATGAAGTCGCCGGCGACGCCGAACGGTTCGCGCGTCGTGTAGTAGCCGTCCGCGGGGTCGAACAGGCATAGCGCCATGTATTCGTTGACGGGAAGGGGCCCCAGCGCCTCGATCAGGTCGACGATACGGGTCTTCAGCCGCGTCATGTCGCCTGCGGCTGCGCTTGCGTCACCGGCTTGGCTGTCGCCATCGCCCAGATGCCGATCAGCACCATCGGGGTCGACAGGATCATGCCCATGGTCAGCCAGTTGGTGCCAAGGAGGTAGCCGAGCTGCTGGTCGGGCTCGCGGAAGAATTCGACGAAGACGCGCGACAGGCCGTAGCCGCAGATGAAGGCGCCGCCGACGAAGCGCGGCGTCTTCAGCTTGAGGCGCGAATGGGTGAGGATGCGCAGGACCAGGAACAGCACCAGGCCTTCGAGCAGGGCCTCGTAGAGCTGGCTCGGATGGCGGGTGAACGGCCCGCCATTGGGGAATTCCATCGCCCAGGGCACGTCCGTCGGCCGGCCCCAGAGCTCGGAATTGATGAAGTTGGCGACGCGCACCAGGCCAAGCCCAACCGGCACGCCGGCGGCCACGACATCGAACAGCGACCAGGTGCGGATGCCGCGCTTGATGGAGAACAGCGTCATGGCGAGGATGACGCCGAGCAGGCCGCCATGGAAGGACATGCCGCCTTGCCAGACCGCGAAGATGTCGAGCGGGTGCGCGATGTAGCGCGGCAGGTCATAGAACAGGACATAACCGGTGCGGCCGCCGAGCACGACGCCGATCGCCGCCCAAACGATGAAATCGTCGAGGTCCTCGGGCTTCATCGGCAGCACGCCGTCCGGCCACAGTTTCGGGTTGGCGGCAAGACGCTTGGCGTACCACCAGGCAAACAGGATGCCGACGATGTAGCCGACGCCGTACCAGTGCACCGCCAACGGCCCGATCTGGATGAGGATCGGGTTGATGTTGGGGAAGGGCAACGAGGCCAGCGGCAGCAGGAAATATTCGTTCAACGGGAAGCTCTCGGTTGCGGTCGTGTTCGGGCGCGGACCATGCGGCAGGGTTTTGGCAGGGTCAAGGCAAGCCGGTCGCCGTCAAGTGTCGCGACGGATCACCATTGCGAGCCATCGTGCCGTGCGTGGTCAACTCACCCCTTGGCGGCCACCCACTGCCGCAATGCGTCGTTGATCCTGTCCTGCCAGCCGGGGCCATCCTCCTGGAAATGGTCGAGCACGGCCCGATCGATCCGGATCGAGACAAGCTCGCGCACATTGGGAGCAGCCGAGGGTTCGCGAATAGGGGCTGCCGGTTTCTTGACCGGCTTGAAGGCCGCTTCGGCGGCTGCGAACGGATTTGTCGGTCGGCGCGGAGGCGTTGCCATTGGTTGACCCTGATTGGAGCGTTCTGACGCAATAGAAGACGACAACACCATAGGCGATTTGGTGTTCTCAAGTATAGCTTGAGGCGGTTAGAGAGCTTCCCTCCGGCATGGCAGCGCCCATGCGCCATAGCAACGCAGAGGCCGTACTGGGCCTCAACGTTCTTGCATTCGGCGCTCAGCGCCACTACGTCATTTCGAGCAAGCGAGGATTTGCCATGTCGACCGGACCGAACCGCATTCTCGATGAATTCGCCAAGCTGATGACCGACGCCGCCGGTGCCGCGCAAGGCGTTCGGCGCGAGGTGGAGACCGCCTTCAAGGGCCAGGCGGAGCGTATCCTCAATTCGATGGACGTGGTGCAGCGCGAGGAATTCGAGGCCGCGCGCGAGATGGCCGCCAAGGCCCGGGACGAGAATACCCGCCTTGCCGCCCGCGTCGAGGCGCTCGAGGCCAGGCTCGCCGAACTGGCCGGCGATGCCGCACCAGCGGCGGCGGCGAAGCCCCGCGCAAAAAAATAATCGTTAAACTTTTCCACATAGTCCGAGCTTGAAAAGCGCTTTGCCGTGAATCGCTTAACGGCATTGCATGAATCTTTGTGACAGCGCCTTTCCACATGCGAATGACGCAGTGCGAAAAATTGGGCTGTTCACGCGACTCCCGATCAATAGACTGAATTTGTTGCATGATTCGGAGCAGGGTCATGCGGCCGGGCGGTGGGGTCCGGTCTGGGGTCTTTGCGTCGAGAAGTAGTCTTTAGCGCGAAGAAAGTCCTGGCCGTCCGAGTTCTAGATCAGATTGTTCGTTGTGTGTGCCCTCCCGCGGAGCGTGTGGCGGCGCTCCTCAGAACGACAGGAAGCATTCCATGGAACTTCTCGAACTCGAATTCTCCCGCGAAATCCATCCGGTGGATGTTATCGAGCAGGTGGCCCACAACAATGACTGGTCCTTCGAAAGGGCCGGCGATGATGAAATTTCGATCTCGGTCGCTGGCAGCTGGACCGACTATCACGTCTCCTTCTCCTGGATGGAGGATTTCGAGGCGCTGCACCTAGCCTGCGCCTTCGACATCAAGGTGCCGGAGACCCGTGCGCTGGAAGTGATGCGGCTGTTGTCGCTGATCAACGAACAGATGCTGTTCGGCCATTTCGACCTGTGGGAGCAGGAGGGCGCGATCATGTTCCGCCAGTCGCTGCTGCTGGCCGGTGGGGTCGAGCCGTCGAGCCAGCAGGTCGAGGTGCTTTTGTCCTCGGCGCTGGAAGCCTGCGAATGCTATTTCCAGGCCTTCCAGTTCGTCGTCTGGTCGGGAACCTCGGCCAAGGATGCGCTTGCCGGCGTGCTGTTCGAGACCTACGGCAACGCCTGAGCCAGTAGGGCAGAGACATGAGTTCGAGCAGCGAGCGTAAGCCCGAGATCAGTTTTGCCGATTTCGATCGTGTCGACATCCGCGCCGGCACGATCGTCGAGGCCGAACCGTTTCCCGAGGCACGTAAGCCTGCCTTCAAGCTGAAGATCGATTTCGGACCTGACATCGGGGTGAAGAAATCGTCGGCGCAGATCACCAAATATTATACGCCTGAAACGCTGGTCGGCCGGCAGGTGTTCGCGGTGGTCAATTTCCCGCCACGCCAGATCGGGCCGTTCATGTCGGAAGTGCTGACGCTCGGTTTTCCCGACGAGGAGGGCGCCGTGGTGCTGGGCGCCATCGAGCGCAAGGTGCCGGACGGCGGGCGGCTGTTCTAACCTCCGCCGCCCTGCGCGAGATCCATCACGCCGCCAGCTTGCGCGTCCTGCCGAGCGCCTCTTCAACCGTATCCATGAACATCTCGGCGCAGGCTTTCCAGCTGTAGCGCATGGCGCGTTCGCGGGCCTGATCGCGGCTGACGTTGAGCGCTGCAAGCGAGGCCTCGCGCAGATCGTTGGAGACCGCGCCGCCGATGCCGTCACCGACAATGTCGATTGGGCCTGTGACCGGATAGGCGGCGACCGGCGTGCCGCTGGCCAGCGCCTCGATGATGACATTGCCGAACGTGTCGGTGCGGCTGGGGAAAACGAAGACGTCGGCGGAGGCGTAGATCTCCGCCAGTTCGTCATTGGGGCGGTGGCCAAGGAAATGCGCGTTGGGGTAGCGCGCCTTGAGCCTGGCAAGCTCCGGACCCTCTCCGACCACCACCTTGCTGCCGGGCAGGTCGAGGTCGAGGAAGGCAGGCAGGTTCTTTTCGATGGCGACGCGTCCGACGCAGAGAAACACCGGACCGGGGAAGCCGAGATCCTTCCTCTTGTCCGGACGGAAATGGTCGGTGTCGACGCCGCGCGTCCATGGCCTCAGCTTGTTGAAGCCGCGCGCCGAAAGGTCGTCGGCGAGCGACTGGGTGGCCACCAGCGTGCCCTGGCCGGAATTGTGGAAATCGCGCAGCCAGCGATAGGCCCAGCTCTCAGGCACCGGCAGGCGTGCGCTCAGATATTCGGGGAAGCGTGTGTGATAGCTGGTGGTGAACGGCCGGCCGGCATTGCGGCAATAGCGCCGCGCCATGATGCCGAGCGGCCCCTCGGTGACGATGTGGATGTGGTCGGCCTTGTAGCCGTCGATCAGCTTCGCGACATGGCCGGGCGTGGTCAGCGCCAGGCGGATGTCGGGATAGGTCGGCAGGGGCAGCGTGCGAAAGATGTTGGGCGTCAGGAAATCCACCGCGACGTCGAAGGACTTGAGCGTTTCGGTGAGCCGCTCCAGCGTGTGGACGACGCCGTTGACTTGCGGGCGCCAGGCGTCGGTGACCATCAATATGCGCATGGCGGCCCTTTGCTGGAAAGGTCGACTGTTGCCTTGAGACGATGCCGGAACGGCGACCAGCCTGCCGCCCTCGCTTCGCTCCAGCGCACCCGGGTGGGCACGGGGTCGAAGTGAGGCGGTTGGGCCGAATCAAGTGTGGTCGCGCGCTTCATGCGCGCTCTTCACCATGATTTCATGACGGGCGGATGAAGCTTGATCCTTCGCCTGGTACTTGAGCTCGCCTAGGCCGGGACCTTGATCACCGCGCGCAGGCCGCCGAGCGGACTGTCGTCGAGGGTGATGTCGCCGCCATGGCTGCGGGCGATGTCGCGGGCGATCGACAGGCCGAGCCCGGTGCCGCTGGCATCAAGGTTGCGAGCTTCGTCCAGCCGAACGAAGGGCTTGAACACGTGCTCGCGCCTGTCGACCGGAATGCCGGGACCGTCGTCGTCGACGGTGACCACGAGCGAACCACGGCCGTGGTTGGCATCGACCTCCACCGTCTTGGCATAGCGGAAGGCGTTGCCGATGACGTTGGACAGCAGCCGCGCGAAGGCGTTCGGCCGTACATGCACCGTGGGGTCGCCGGAAAGCGTCGTCGACAGCTTGCATTTGCGCAAGGCGGCTTCCTCGCCGAGCTTCTGGAAATAGGCTTCGAGATCGAAACGTCCCGGGTCCTCCGAAGCTTCGCCGCGGGCAAAGGCGAGATAGCCTTCCAGCATCGACTGCATGTCATCGATGTCCTGGTTGAGTGCGGCCTTGGTCTCGGCCTTGCCGCCGGCCAGCGCCAGCTGCAGCTTGAAGCGGGTGAGGATGGTCCTGAGGTCGTGGCTGACGCCGGTCAGCATGGCGGTGCGCTGTTCTATCTGGCGCTCGATGCGCTCGCGCATCTGGATGAAGGCAAAGCCGGCACGGCGAACTTCTTCGGCGCCGCGCGGGCGAAAATCGCGCGGCATCGGCCGGCCCTTGCCGAAGCTTTCGGCGGCCTCGGCGAGCGTCAGGATCGGCCGGATCTGGTTGCGCAGGAAGGGGATGGCGATCATCAACAGCACCAGCGAGGTGCCGACCATCCAGATCAGGAAGATGTGGGTGTTCGAAGCATAGGCCTGGCTGCGGCGCACGAACACGCGCAGCACCTTGCCTTCAAGCTGGACGCGCACCTCGACGATGTTGGAATTGCCGACCGTGTCGATCCAGAACGGCCGGTTGATCTGGCGGGTGATCTCGGCCGAGAGCACGTCGTCGAGGATCGAGAAGAACGGTTTTGGACCGGGCGGCGGCAAGGGATCCGGCGGCAGCAAATCGACCTTCAGCTGCATGCGGTCCTGCGCGATGCGGATGATGTTGGCGTAATCGGCATCGTGCGGGTAGGTCTCGACCAGGTCGATGATGGCGGCAATGTCGCGCACGGTGGCCTGCGACAGGCGCTGCGTCACCGTTGCCCAGTGGCGTTCCATGAAGACGAACGCGACCACCGACTGCAAAAGGATCATCGGAGCGATGACGATGATCAGCGAGCGCGCATAAAGGCGCTTGGGCATGTAAAGCGAAACGAGGCGCCAGAACCGGTTCCAGATGCGCGGCACCGCCTTGAGCGTTCGCGTGGCGCGTGCGCTCAAGCCGTCATTTCCCGGCTGTTCCAGTTCCGTGGTCGCCATTGGCTCTTTTCATTTCGCCCGCGGCACTAGATCAGAACGACGTCTGGTTCAATCGCCTTCCTGATCCAACTCTTTGTTGAAGCATGATCTTTCCGAAACCGATTCCCATTTTTCGGGATCATGCCCTAGAGCCGCGCCCGATATTCTATTCCACGCTGAGCCGATACCCAATACCGCGCACGGTCTGCAGCCAGACCGGGTTGGACGGATCGCGCTCGATCTTGCGGCGCAGCCGGTTGATCTGCACGTCGATGGTGCGCTCGCCGACTTCCGAATCGTCGCCGACCAGTTCGTGGCGCGGGATGGTCTCGCCGGCCCGCGCCGCGAAGATCGCCAGGATCTCCTGCTCGCGGTCTGTCAGCTTCAGCGCCTCGCCGCCTCGCTTCAGTTCGCGCCTGGCGATCTGGAAGGTGTAGGGACCGAAGACCAGCTGTTCGACCTTGGGCGTCGTCGCCGGGCCGCCGCGACGCAGGATGTTGTTGATGCGCAGGATCAACTCGCGCGGATCGAAGGGCTTGGGCAGGTAATCGTCAGCGCCGGCCTCCAGCCCGGAGATGCGGCTGTCGGTTTCAGACAATGCCGTCAGCATCAGGATCGGCACGTTCTTTTCGGCGCGCAGCGATTTGGTGAGATCGACGCCGCTTTCGCCTGGCATCATGACATCGAGTACAAGCAGGTCGAAATCGAGGCCGGCGAGCTTGCGCCTGGCTTCGCCGGCATTGCCGGCGACGGTAACGCGAAAGCCGTTTTCGGTCAGATACTGTTTGAGAAGATTGCGGATGCGCGTGTCATCGTCGACCACAAGCAGATGCGGCGCATCGTCGTCCGGTGCGACCGCCTGATCGACCCTCTCAGTGCTCTCCATGGCTTTTTCCTGACATTTTTGCGGACCCAACGTCGATCTGAGCTCTCAGTTCCGGATTGACCATCGCTTCGAGGAAGCGTTCCACCAAGGTCCGTTCGGTGGCGCCGGAATCTTCCAATGCAGCACGGATGCGGCGCGACTGTGGCCGCGCCAGCGCCAGTGCCAGTGCCCGGCCCTTGGCTGTCGGGTAGAGTTCGCGCTGGCGGCGGTCGCGCGGGCCCTGCAATTGCACGATATGGTCGGTGTCGATCAGCTGCTTGAGCACCCGCGCCAGGCTCTGCTTGGTGATCTTCAGCACGTCGAGCAGTTCGGCAACCGTCAGGCCCGGCCTGCGGTTGACGAAATGCAGCACCCGGTGGTGGGCACGGCCGAAGCCATAGTCGGCCAGGATCTGGTCGGGATCGGAGGTGAAGTCGCGATAGGCGAAGAAAAACAGTTCGATGATGGCGAAGTCGATGCCGTCCTCGACTGACATCGCGGTCCTGATCGGTTTTCCGGCAGATGGGCTTCGATCCGTCATCATTTCTCCATGGGAACGGGAGATTATGTCAGTACTATTGACGTAATTTCCCTGCAATGGTAATTTTTGACAAGCTTTTGGGCGGATTGCGAACGAAAAGGCAAGGCAAGCCGGTTTTTCCGGAATTTCCTGAGTTTGCCAGAGCGCGATTATCCGCCTACGCTTCGAGACACCGGCCGGCGTCTCAAATCGTACCGCGCGGCCAAAAAGAACACGCAACGACACTGAGATATTCGGGCCGCGGCCCGCGGGAGGTTACCATGGCATCCGTTCCCTTCGATCAACTGGACGGTTTTATCTGGATGAATGGCGAGTTCATTCCGTGGGGCGACGCCAAGATCCATGTGCTGACGCACGGTTTGCACTACGCCAGCGCCGTCTTCGAGGGCGAGCGCGCTTATGGAGGCGAGATCTTCAAGCTCAACGAGCACACCGAGCGCCTGCATGAATCGGCGCGCCTGCTCGGCTTCAAGATTCCCTATGCGGTCGCCGAGCTCAACGATGCCTCGACCAAGCTTTTGAAGAAGCAGGGTTTCCAGGATGCGTATGTCAGGCCGATCGCCTGGCGCGGCAGCGAGCAGATGGGCGTTTCGGCGCAGAACAATCGTATCAACGTCGCCATCGCCATCTGGCAGTGGCCGAGCTATTTCGACCCGGCTCAGAAGCTCAAGGGCATCCGCCTCGACATGGCGGAATGGCGCCGGCCCGACCCGCGCACGGCGCCCTCGAAGTCGAAGGCCGCCGGCCTCTATATGATCTGCACCATGTCCAAGCATGCGGCCGAAGCAAAGGGCTATGCCGACGCCATGATGCTCGACTGGCGCGGGCAAGTGGCGGAGGCAACGGGCGCAAACATCTTCTTCGTCAAGGACGGCAAGATCCATACGCCCACGCCCGACTGCTTCCTCGACGGCATCACCCGCCGCACGGTCATTGGCCTGGCCAAGGATCGCGGCCTGGAAGTGATCGAACGCGCCATCATGCCGGAAGAACTCGAAGGCTTCGAGCAATGCTTCCTGACCGGGACAGCGGCGGAAGTAACGCCGGTTTCGGAAATCGGCCCTTACCGATTCGAGGTCGGCGAGATCGCCAAGAACCTTATGAACGACTATTCTGCCGCGGTTCAGCCCAAGCACGCGATCGCCGCAGAATAACGATAGTCACAGCTTTTCACGCAAGCAGGGGCGGTTTTCGAGCCGCCCCTTTTATTTCAGCGTTTCTGCATTTGACTTTCATCCAATTCGGCGTCTCATGATGGTGTCGGCCCGGGAGGCTGGCAGCTATGGAGGGACTCATCTTATGGACATGAACACGCTTCTTCCGATCATCATCCAGATCATTACAGGCATCATCGGTGGTCAGGCGGTGGGTGCTGCGATCAAGACCGCGGCGCTTGGGCAGCTGCCCAAAATCCTGGGTGGCGCCATTGGCGGCGTCGGCGGCGCGGCGATCCTGGGCAGCCTGCTCGGCCACGGGGTCGATCCGGCTGCGGCAGCGGCTGCGACGAGCGGCCTGGGCAGCGCGCTCAACCTGCAGAACATCGTCGGCGGCGCCGGCGGCGGCGCGATCCTGACCGGCATCATCGGTGCGGTCCTGGGCGCCATGAAGAAGTAAGGTCCGACGGTCTCAGGTTTGTTCAAATGGGCGGCTTCGGCCGCCCATTTCTGTTTTTCAGACGACTGACTGTTCGTCTTTCGGGGGGTGGACGCGTTTCGCCGGCACCTCTACATCACGCCAAGGATACGAAAGGACGATCATGGGTCAGCTCAATGCCGGCATCGTGCCGGTCACACAGTTTCAGCAGAACTGCACCATCCTGTTCGACATGGACGACAAGCGTGGTGTCGTCGTCGATCCGGGCGGCGACATCGACAAGGTGCTGGAAGTGCTGAAGGACAATGCGATCAGGGCCGAGGCAATCTGGATCACGCATGGCCATATCGACCATGCCGGCGGTGCCATGGAATTGAAGGAGGCGCTCGGCATCGACATCATCGGTCCGCACGAAGCCGACAAGCCCCTGCTCGACAATCTGGAGAACCAGGGCAAGCGCTATGGCATTGTCGGCTCACGCGACTGTGTGCCCGACCGGTTCCTCACCGAGGGCGAGACCGTGTCGTTCGGCGGCCACGTCTTCGAGGTGCTGCATTGCCCCGGCCACGCGCCGGGCCACGTCGTCTACTACAACCGCGCGGCCAAGTTCGCCCATGTCGGCGACGTGCTGTTCCGTGGCTCGGTCGGCCGCACCGACCTGCCGGGCGGCGACCATGCGACGCTCATCGCCTCGATCAAGGACAAGTTGTTGCCGCTGGGCGACGATATCGGCTTCATCTGCGGCCACGGTCCTGGCGGCCGTTTTGGCGAGGAGCGCAGGACCAATCCGTTCCTGACGTGAACCACACCCGGGCGCCCAACAAAAAGCGCTGACCTTGCGGTCAGCGCTTTTTTGTCTGGGGCAGGGAAGCCCTAAGCGCTTTCGCGCTTTGTTTGGTGCAAGTCGTTGTCCCAAAACCGCTGCGCGCTTTTGGGCGACACGCACTCAGTTGGCGGTGCAGAAATGCTGCTCGCCATCATTGCCGGTGAAGGTGCCGGTGCGGGAGTTGAAGGTGCGGTAGCGGTCGGAGCAGTATTCGTACCAGTCACGCGTCCACGGTTCGGCATAGCGATCGGCATAGACCACCCGCGGCTCCGCATAGTAGCGGCGGACCGGAGCCGGGCGGATCCGCACGTCACGATCGTAATAACCGTCATCGTAGTAGCGGTCGGCGTAAGGCGGGGGCTGGTCATTGGCCAGCGCGCCACCGATCAGGGCGCCGGCGGCGAGGCCAAGCACGCCGGCGGCAATGGCGTCGCCATTTCCGTGGTGGCGGTGATGGCGCCACTCATCGGCATTGGCCGCGGGCAGGGCCACGAGCATCGTCGCGGCCATGGCGGCGGACAGCACGGCTGTCTTGAAAATTCTGTTCATCTTGGTCTCCTTCGTACCGGGCCGTGCAGTTTTGCAGGGGATGCGGTCCGGCTTTACCCAAGACTAATATGCGACCGTGGCTGAACGGAGGCTGAACGGATTTCGCCCCGCCTGTCCGAGAGGGCGTCAAGAACCACGCTCCAAATGAGCTGGGCTGCCCTGCTGGAGCCGACAGCGTGAAGCCGCTCAGCCGACAGACAGGTTGACCGCCTTGGGCCCCTTGCCGCGCTTGTCCGGCTCGGTGTCGAATGTTACTTTCTGCCCATCTTCGAGACCGGGAAGACCCGACGCCTGCACGGCCGAAATATGGACGAAGACATCCTTCGCGCCATCGTCCGGCGTGATGAAGCCGAAGCCTTTGGCATGATTGAAGAATTTGACGGTGCCGGTCTGCGGCATGGGAAGCTCCTTTGATCCCATAAACTCCAGTCTCGGGCCGGCAAATGCCCGAGAGGAAATTTGTCCTTTATTTTAGCGTCATCGGCAAGAGAAAGTTTTTTAGGCACTTAGAGCGCCTCACGCTTTAAGCCCTTGTTATGATGCATGTCGTCGATCCAAAGCCGGATCCCTTTGGGGCGGCATGCATTCATGCTGCATCGCGGGCATGAAAAAGGCGCGACGAAAACCGCCGCGCCTTTCAAAATCTGTCCGCGTGCCCAGAGGCTGGGCAAGCTCTGGAGCCTCGTTCGCTCGCCCTCAGGGAAGCGCGGCGCGCCGATGGTTCAAGCAGCGCGGAGGTTGACCGCCTTCGGGCCCTTGCCCATGCGATCCGGCTCGACGTCGAAGGTGACCTTCTGGCCGTCGACGAGCGTGCGCAGGCCCGATGCCTCGATCGCGGAAATATGGACGAACACGTCCTTGGCGCCGCCGTCTGGCGTGATGAAACCGAAGCCTTTGGTCGCGTTGAAGAATTTAACGGTGCCGGTCTGGGCCATTGGGGAAACTCCTTCACCCGTTCAGTCTTTGGTGGTCCTGCCCGCCACCTGGCGTCGAGGGCAGTTCCCGGTGGTTGCTTCGGCAGTCATGCATTGGCGCATGGTCAAACCCCCCGCCGAAAACGGGGCCGTCAGAGATTCACAGTATCGGGGAAAGGTCGTCCAAAACGTTCCGCTCTCCGGGTCGCAAATGCCCGAACACGGAATTTATCGCACGGAAACGTGAAGGTTGCAAGATAGCGCCGCGGGCCGCCACATTGGGCGCATCCCGACGCAAGAATCGACCGATCTGGGCGTCGACCGGCCGCAAATAGGCCTGCTTGCCCGGCCGGTCATCGGCCCACGGACAAGGTCACTCATGGGCCAGCGTTGCCAGCGGCGCGGTCGAATGCCCGCCATGGCCCAACCGCCATTTGCCGTGTGGACAGCCGCGAACGGGGTTGCATTTGAAGGGCGAATGGCGAGGATCGAAATCGGGGATGGGATCGAGGGAGAGATCAGCATGAAATTCCTGGCGTCGGTTTTTTCGAGGCAAGGGTTTGCCATCCTGTTCCTGTCGGCGCTGCTGGCCGCCTGTACCGTCGTCGTCGATGACGGGCCGGGACCTCGTCCACGTCCGCCGCGTCCAGAACCGCAATTCTGCACCAGGCAATACGAGCCGGTCTGTGCCCGGCGCGGCGGCGATCGCCAGACCTTCGCCAATGCCTGCCTTGCCGACCGCGCCGGTTACCGCATCGTGCGCGACGGTCCTTGCCGCGACGGCGGTGGCGGTGGTGGCGGTGAAGAGCAGACGTTCTGCACCCGCGAATATGCTCCGGTCTGCGCCCGCCGCCGCGGCGAGACGCGCAGCTTCCCCAATGCCTGCGAAGCCCGCGCCGCGGACTACCGCATTGTCGGCGATGGGCCATGCTGAGGAGGCGGGAACTCCGTTACTTGTCCACGCCGATATAGGCTTTGCCCTTCAACAGGGCAGCCAGATGTGCCGCATTTGATGCAGCCATCTCGATCATTCCGGTGACCTTTTCGGGGGTCGCCGGCAGGTCGACATAGTTGACGTCGCCCATGGCTTCGCCCACCCAGTAGACGCCGCCATTGGCCGGTATGGTGAAGCCGACATCGTTGAGCGCCTGGAAGCATTCGGCATGGCAATGGTGTGCGCCGTCCTCATTGCCGACGATCGCCACCAGCGCCACCTTGCCGGCAGCCGGCATGCGGCCCTTGTCGTCGGCCTCCTCGAGAAAGGCATCCATGCGCTCCATGACGCGCTTGGCGACGCTGGAAGGCTGACCCATCCAGATTGGCAGGCCAAGAATGAAGATGTCCGCAGCGATGATCTTCGCGCGCAGGTCGGGCCAGTCGTCGCCCTTGCCCATGTCGGAGAGCACACCGGCCTTGATGTCGTGATCGAGGGCGCGCACGACCTCGCCCTTCACCCCATGCGGCTTGAGCGCCGAGAGCAGATCGGCGACGATCTTGTCGGTGGAGGATTTTTCCTTGTCGCCGGAGGCTTTCAGGGAACAGTTGATGGCAAAGGCGGTGAGGGACATTGGCGGCTCCTGCGTGTCGATATGCAGGGTGAACGTCGCGGGCCGGTCGCGGTTGCGCGGCAATGATGCAGGTGTGGCTGCCCGGAGCAGTTCCAGGAAAAGTGTGAACGGTTTTCCGCCCGGAATTGCGTCGAAACCAAAGCGCTAGGCGGCCCTAGACCGGATACTCTCCATCGGCCGGACCGGCATAAAGCTCGCTGCCATGCTCATCCGAAATGCGCAGGCGGTCGGGGATTTGCGGCATGGCCAGGCTATGGAACAGAGCGGCCGCGCCCTGCAGGGCGGCGCGTAGCGTCGGTGCTTCCAGCGACACCCTGTCGAGCGTCGCCTCCTCGGCGTCGCGCGACCGGTAGAACTCGATGACGAAGTTCAAGCAAGCCTCCGTGGCAGGACTTGGCAAGGGCCTCTTTTGTCAGTTCGTCGCCTGCTTGGGAGCAGGGCGCGCGAGGCACCCCAGGCTGTCAGCCCTTGGATTTCGGCTTCAGGCCGCTCTCGGCCTGCTTGACCGACGAGCCGAACGGAGAGGCGGGCTTGGCCACCACCTTGTCCTTCTTGGGTTTGCGTGTTTCGCGGTTGCTGCGCTGTTGGCCCTTGGCCATATTGTCTGCTCCTCGTGCGGGTTGTCTGACGTTGCTGAGGTCTCAGGCCGCCGGATTGTTGCCAACCACCGGATTGCCGGCCGGTTCGAGATTGTCTTCGGTGGTGACCCGTTCGTGGGTCTCCTGGTCACTGCGGATGCGGTATTGCGGCGAGCCGTCCTTGACCGGCAGCCTGCTCTTGATCTCGAACAGTTCGGCCGTCTTGAGGAGGAGGCCGCCACGGCTTTTCATGCGCACGGTCTGGCCGATGGCGAAGAGATGCGAGGGGGTGTCTGTGCGCGGACGCGCATTCTGCTGGAAACGGATCATGCTGCATTCTCCCGGTCGCGCTTCAGCGCGTTTTCGAGTTCGAGGTGGTCGATGGCGACAAGCTGGCTGGTGGCCGGGTTTTTCACCGCCCTTGCCGGCAGGTGAATGAAGGTGGCGACGCGGCGCCAGGCAATGCGTGACACGCCCTCGATCAGTTCTTCGTCCTGATCGATGTCGTAGTCGCCAGCCGGCAACGGTCCTTCCAGCCCGCCGAGCATGAAGGGAGCCGCGAAATGCGCGATGGAATGGGTGGTTCGGTCCGACATTGTCCTGGCCTTGATGTGCCCACGCGTTGGGCGTCACGTAAAACCCAATGCAAAAAAAGCGGGGACAAGCCCCGCTTTCCTATTTCCGGCTATCGCTGGAAATAAGCCTCTTTCGAGAGCTGCCAGTACATCCGTGGTCAGCGTTCATCGAATTCGGCCTGATCAGATCAGTTGCAGATTGGCGGCCGAATCGCGGCCCTTGCCGTCACGCTCCAGTTCGAACTGAAGCTTCTGGCCTTCCGCAAGCCCCGGGAAACCGGCGCGCTCCAGCGCGCTGACATGGACGAAAACGTCCTTGCCGCCATCGGCCGGCTGAATGAAGCCGAAGCCCTTCTGGCCATTATAGAACTTCACGGTTCCGGTGTTCATATGTGTCTTTCGCGTATCGAGAGATCGTCGCGCGGCGAAGGTGCGGCGCGTCCGGTAGCAACGATTTGGAATGAGATTTGGCGGGTCGAGAACCTCTGACGCCGCGAGATGCCAATTCTGGCCAAAACGATGTCCTTTATGTAGATCGATCGGGCGACCACTTCAAGGTGATTCAGGAAATAAACTCGCCGCAGCCGAAAAATAGATCGCTATAGACGTTCAGATATTTCTGCTATGGTTTGGCATATTTCTAAAAATTCTTGAGAGCGCGCTGGGGTATTTTCCCAGTGCTCATATTTTTATTTACTCCGGAATAAGGATAGAACCATGGTTTCCACAAGAAGCTCAAGGGCGAAGACCGTCGCGGTCAATCCCGTCATCAAGCCAATCGCCATACATGCCATTGCCGTTGGCCCCAATGGCCAGCCGATGATCGTCAAGTCGGCACGGCTGACCATCAGAAGCGATGAGGCGGCAAGGCGAACGATCGCCGATACCGATGGCACCGCAAGGCGGGCCAGACAGGTCGCCGAGACCAACCGGCTGATCTGATCGCGTTCAAGGCGATGGAAAGGCCGCGGAACCACACGGAGACTTGAACCCGCCGCGCCAATGGCCTAGATCGCGGGAGGCGGACAAACACGGCAGGTTTCCCATTAACAGAGATCAGAGACGAGCGGCGGGTGCGGGAGCCAGGTCTGGCGCGGGCGGACAGCCGCCGCTGGGCCTCGACCAGTATGTGCAGCAGGCGCTGCAACTGCATCAGGCAGGGCGCCGGCAAGAGGCTGAGTCAATCTACCGGCAGGTGCTGGCGCGTCAGCCCAGACACGCGGCCGCGGCACATTTCCTGGGGCTGCTGCTGCATCAGACCGGACGCAGTGAAGAAGGGCTGGATCTCCTCGAGCAGTCCGTGAGCCTGCAGCCCACGAATCCCGATTTCCTCAACAATTTCGGCACGGTGATGCGCGACCTCGGCCGCGTTGCCGCGGCCATCGATTTCTTCCGTGGAGCGGTCGATCTGCGGCCGGACCAGCTCGCGGCGCGCGACAATCTCGGCTCGTCGCTGAACCAGCTCGGCCAGTTCGAGGAGGCCGAAGAGATTTATCGCGGCACGGTCGCGCGCAATCCATTTCATGTGCGCGCCCGCATCGGGCTTGCCGAAACCCTGCAGGAAGCCGGGCGGCTGGATGAGGCGCTGGCGACTTTTCGCGAGTCGCTGACCATCCGCCCCAAGGATGCCGACCTGCTGCACGGGCTCGGCGTCGGGCTTATGGAAAAGGGCAAGCTTGACGAGGCGGCCGATCTGTTCCGGCAGGCGCTGGCGATCAATCCCGGCATGGCCACGGCCTGGCTGATGCTGACGCAGGTCAAGCGTCAGAAGGAGCGCGATGCCGAATTGGCCGGCATGGAAGCCCAGCACGCCAAGGCGCCGCAGGACAGCCTGGCACGCATGCAGCTGTCCTTCGGCCTCGGCAAGGCCAATGACGATTTGAAGGACTACAACAGGGCCTTCGATTATTTCGCCGAAGGCAATGCCATTCGCCGCAAGGGCATCAATTACGATCCCGTCAGGACGCGTGCGGATTTCGAGGCGATGAAGACGGTATTCGATGCCGGGTTCTTCCAAAGGCACAGACCGAGCCCAATCACCGATGACGCGCCGATCTTCGTCGTCGGCATGCCGCGTTCGGGCACGACGCTGGTCGAGCAGATCATCGCCAGCCATCCGAAGGTCTATGGCGCGGGCGAGCTCAGCATCTTGAAGAAGGCGGTCGGCAAGCAGTTCCCGTCGACCATGCCGGGTGGCTTCCCCTGGGGTGTATCGGACGTGGACGATTCGGATTTTGCCGAGGCAGGCCAAGCCTATCTCGACATGCTGCATGCCCGCTATCCGCATATCAGCCACGTCACCGACAAGATGCCGGGCAACTTCCTGCTTATCGGCTTCATCCACATGATGATGCCGAAGGCCAGGATCATCCACGTCGCCCGCGATGCGGCGGCAACCTGCCTGTCGATCTACAAGGTGCATTTCCGGGGCGACAGCCACCGCTACGGCTACGACCTGGGCGAACTCGCAGATTTCCACAATCTCTACACCGATATCATGGCGCATTGGCACAGCGTTCTGCCCGGCGTCGTGCATGATGTGCGCTACGAGGATTTCGTCGCCGATCAGGAAGGGCAAAGCCGGGCCCTCATCGACTATCTCGGCCTGCCATGGGACGATGCCGTGCTGTCCTTCCACGATACCGACCGGCCGGTGCGCACGGCTTCCGCCGCGCAGGTGCGCCAGCCGATGTATCAAGGCTCGGTCGATCTGTGGAAACGCTATGGGGATCGGCTGAAGCCGCTGCTCGACAAGCTAGGCTGATATTGAGGTGAGGCCGGCCTGACCTCAATCCAAACCTACCTTGGGGCCGAGCAATTCAAAGCTCTATGAACGGCTTGAAGCCGCCGAAGATCATGCGCTTCATATCGAAGGGCATGGGGCCCAGATCGGGTGTCAAACGCGGGTCGGCCATCACCTTGGCCATCACCGCATCGCGGCTTTGCCTGGATTCATAGACCGCCCAGGCGAAGACGACGATCTCGTCGTCCGTTGCCTGGACGGCACGCGGAAACGAGGTCACCTCGCCATAGGGCACGTCGTCGCCGATGCATTCGACATAGGCCAGCGCGCCGTGTTCCATCCATATGGGGCCCGCGAGGTTGGCGAGCTTCTTGTAGTCGTCGAGTTTGGCTTTTGGAACGGCCAGCACGAAACCATCGACATAGGACATGATAAACTCCTCTGTTGAAAAATGAGCGCCGGGTCGGCGGGGGTACGACCCGGCGCGGTGAGCGCGTCAGCCCTGGCGGGCGACGCCTGCTCGCCAGGGAACCCTATTTCACCGGCGCGTTCATCGCCCAGGCGACGCCGAAGGGATCCCTCACCTGGCCCCAGCGGTCACCCCAGAACATCACCTGCAGCGGTGTCGCGATCTCGCAGCCGGCATCGACGGCGCGTTGCCACCAGGCGTCGATATCGTCGTTGTCGAGATGGAGCTGCAGCGTATAGCCCTGCGCATCCTTATGCGGGTGGCCGTGTTCGGGATAAGCATCGCCCAGCATCAGCGTCGAGCCGTTGATGTGGAGATGGATGTGCATGGTGCGGCCTTTTTCGTCAGCCGGATAGGCAAAGACTTCCTCGGCTCCAAAGGCCTTCTTGTAGAATTCGGCGGCCTTGATGGCGCCGTCGACCTGCAGATAGGGGGTCAGTCCGCCAAGCACTTCGGCTCGTGGTGGGGTCTGGTCGGTCATGTCTTGCTCCTCTTTGCATTTGGCTTGGCCTTGCAAAGCCTAGGACGCACGAGGTGACGGCAATTCTACATGGCCGCGAAAATTTTTTTAGCGGGCCGGGCCCGGGCAGGCCGGACGACTGGAGGTCTTGAGCGACAATCGCATGGACAGGCTGGCCGCGGTCATATGACCTTGGCCGTGAAGGTGGTTGCACGACGGCTGTTCTGCGCGTCGAAGAGTTCCGGAAAGCCGATGTCCTTGCGCAGTTCGGCTGGCAGCGAGAGCAGGATGCGTTCGCTGCGATGGCGGGCTCGTGCTGCCGCATATTGGGTGGCGATGCGACCGATGGATGAAAGGACGGACATGACAAGGTTCTCCCTGGGTTGATGCCGGCATCATCGTGTAGGCATCCCAAGGACGAGGCGGGTTCAGGCGATCCGACAGGTCGTCGAAATTATTTCAGCTGACCGAGGCGGCCAGCGCCGTGTCGTAATATTCCACCATCTCGATGACCTTGCCGTCGCGCAGGGTCCAGAAGTTGGCGGCGCGCATGACGAATTCCTTGCCGGTGGTTTTTCGCGTCAAATGGATTTCGACCTGCGCCGCGACCTTGTCGCCGCCGTCGATAATGTCCACCGGGACGAAGTTCCGGTATTCGAAATCACCGTCGAGCCCCATGAGGCGGGCAAGGAATTCCTGCTTGCCGTTGCCCGTGCCGATATAAGGCGCCTGCGGTTCGGCGACCCAGCGGAAGACGACGTCGTCGGAGCAGTGGGCCAGCGCGCCCACGATGTCGCGTTTCGCATAGGCATCATAAAGGGTCTTGACGACGTCCACCCCGCGCATGACCGGTCTCCTCCCTCGGCTTGCGAAACCCTGAGGATGCGCCTTTTTCGGCTGGCGGGAAAGTGCGGGCCGGCAAGCTCGAATGCCGGCCCGGCCAAGGGCATCGCCTTCAACCACCCGCGTCAGCCACTTGGCGGAAAAAGTCCTCGGGGTCCTCGACCTCGGTCAGGCGCCGCTTCTCGATCAGCCAGAAGCGGTTGCCGATGGCGCGGATGAAGGAGCGGTCGTGCGAGGCCAGGACGCAACTGGCCTGGTGCTTGAGCAGTTCTTCCTCCAGCGCTTCCTGGCCATCGATATCAAGATGGTTGGTCGGCTCGTCGAGCAGGTAGAAGTTGGGGTTGGCGAGCCTCAGCGCCAGCATCATCAGCCGCGCCTTCTGGCCGCCGGACAGGACGCCGATCTTTTTCTCCTGCATCTCGATGACCACGCCGGCGCCGGCAAGCAACGAGCGGGCGCGCTGTTCGCCAACATCATAGCGGCGCGACACCATCGCCAGCGGCGTGTCGTCGCCGCTGATGCCCGACAGCGCCTGGTCGCTGTAGCCGAGCACCGTCGACGGCGTCACCTTCACATTCGCGATCGTGTCGGGCTCGACGACGGCGTTGCGGATCAGGCCGACGAAGCGCGATTTGCCGACACCGTTGCGGCCGAGCAGAATGATGCGGTCGCCCTGGCAGATATGGCGCTTGCCGGTCCTGAACAGCAGCGTGCCGTCCGGCGTTTCCACCGCCGCGTCGTCGAGCGTGATCAGAACCTTGGCGTGGGTGCCGCGATTGGCCAGTTTTATTGCGCCGGCCGATTTCTCGCGATGCGCCGATACCGCCGCCTCTTCCAGCTTTTCCGCCCGTTCCTTGAGCTGCCTGGTTTTCACCGTCAAAAGGTCGCTGCCGGAATTGATGCCGATGTTGTTGAGCTTGGCGGCTTGCTTTCGCAGCTGCTGGACGACCTTCATGTCACGTTCGAACTTGCGTGCCGTCGAGGCGTCGACCTCGTCGAGCGCCTGCCTGGCGCGGGAGTAGGGCAGCGCAAACACCGGCGATTGTTCCGGCCGCAGGAACAGCGTCCGGTTGGTGGTGGCGTCGAGGAAGGCGCGGTCGTGGCTGGCGATGATAACAGGCACTTCGCGCGGCAGGGCGTTCAACCAGCTTTCCAGCTGGCTGATGCGGGCAAGGTCGAGATGGTTGGTCGGCTCGTCGAGCAGCAGCACGTCGGGATCGGTGACCCAGACGCGGGCAATCAGCGCCAGCCTCTGCCAGCCGCCGCTCAGCGCCCGCATTTCCCGTTCGCGCATCGGCTCGGGCACGTCGAGCGAATCCAGCACCACGTCGACGCGCCACATCTCGCTGTCGGCCTGCTCGGGGGGCAAGGCATCGGCAACCACCTGATGGAAGGTGCGTCCAAGCAAGGCAGGGGCAACGGCCTGCTCGACATGGCCGACGCGCAGGCCGCGTGTGCGGGTGATGTCGCCGGAGGTCGGTTCCATCTCGCCGGTCAGGCATTTCAGCAAGGTCGACTTGCCGCCGCCATTGGCGGCGACGATGCCGAGCCGGTCGCCAGTGCCGATGGTGAGGTCGAGGTGAGCGAAAAGCGGCGCACTCATGGTGACGCCGAGGGATTTGAGGCTGATCAGGGCCATTGGATTCCGCTTTTTGGTTGGCGCATGATCCTTTCCGAAAACCATCCGGGTTTTGGGGTCATGCGCTCTTGCCGGAGACACCTCCGGATGCACTTTGACGGTGCGCGTGCTGGCCATCAGGCTCGGCGTTGCGCACCACGAAGGGCAGACCAAAAAATCGAAGCGGGAAAAAACCCGGACCGTCCCTGGTCAGCCCTGCAAGCTAGCTCGCAGGGCAGAAATCGGGCCACGCTGACGATGGTGACGATGAAACGTAAACACGTGAGCCCTCCTTTCAAGACGTTCGAGTGTGTGGAGCGATTACACCAAAGGCAGGGGTGGAGGCAAGTGGAGCGAAGTTTCCTTCTCCGACAACGGGAGAAGGGGAAGAGCGCTACCGCCCCGGCCGCCCCGTCTTGCCCGGCCGGCGCTTCTCTCTGCGGGCATCGCCTGGATCCTCGTAGGAGCCAATGCCGGCGCGCTGGCGAACGATTGGTTTGGCGGAATCGTCGCCTTCCTTCGCGGCCCCCTCTGTCCTGCCGGCCCTCGCTTGGGCGGAGATCGGCTGGGGCTTTGCCGGCATCTTTCCCTCGACCGGCTTTTCGGTGCGCCGCACCGTCATCTCGTCGAGCGAGTTTTTCTTGAACAGCGGTTTGACCGGCTCGCCGGGAATGCCGAAATCGGAGCCGTGTGCTTCCTGGGCGGACTGTTTCTTGAACAGCGAGCGCGACACGGCACCTGCCGGCGTCGGCATGTCGGTGCCCGGGCCCATGTCGTCAATCGATGGCTTGGCGAAGAGCGGCTTCTTCACCGGCACGGCGCCATCGGCGCCCATCTCGTCAAGCGCCGGCTTGCGGAAGAGGTTGGGCCGGGCCGCCTTGGCTGCCTCTTCGGTGGCGCGCGCTTCGTCGAGCTTCCGGAACCGCTCCTGCTCCTCCGCCGTACGGTGTTTGGCAACGCCCTTGTTGTGCTTGCCCTTTTCGCGGCCCGAGACCGGGCTTTCCATGTCGGCGTATTTGGCAAGCGGGTCTTCGGAGATCGAGAGTTCCATCTCGCGCAGACGCTTGATCTCGTCGCGGATGCGCGCGGCCTTCTCGAAGTCGAGATTGGCGGCGGCGTCGCGCATCTGCTTTTCCATGGCGTCGAGATGGGCCTTGAGGTTGTTGCCCATCATGGCGCCGGCGCTGTCGGTGAACTGCGAGATGTCGGCGCGGACGTGGTCCTTTTCGTAGACCGAGTCGAGAATGTCCGAGATGCGCGACTTGACCGATTCCGGCGTGATGCCGTTGGCCGCGTTCCATTCCATCTGCTTTTCGCGGCGGCGGTTGGTCTCGGCCATCGCTCGCTCCATCGAGCCGGTGACCTGGTCCGCATAGAGGATGACCTTGCCGTCGACGTTGCGGGCGGCGCGGCCGATGGTCTGGATCAGCGAGGTCTCCGAACGCAGGAATCCTTCCTTGTCGGCGTCGAGAATGGCGACGAAGCCGCATTCGGGAATGTCGAGGCCCTCGCGCAGAAGGTTGATGCCGACCAGCACGTCGAAGGCACCGAGGCGCAAATCGCGCAGGATCTCGATGCGCTCGAGCGTGTCGATGTCGGAGTGCATGTAGCGCACGCGCACGCCCTGCTCGTGCAGGTATTCCGTCAAATCCTCGGCCATGCGCTTGGTCAGCACCGTGACCAGCGTGCGATAACCGGCGGCCGTGGTCTCGCGGATCTCGCCGACGACATCGTCGACCTGGCTTTTCGCCGGGCGCACCTCGACCGGCGGATCGATCAGGCCGGTCGGGCGAATGACCTGCTCGGCGAAGACGCCGCCGGATTGTTCCATTTCCCAGCTGCCAGGTGTCGCCGAAACAGCGACGGAGAGCGGGCGCATGGCGTCCCATTCCTCGAAGCGCAGCGGCCGGTTGTCCATGCAGGAGGGCAGGCGGAAGCCATATTCGGCCAGCGTCGCCTTGCGCCTGAAGTCGCCGCGATACATGCCGCCGATCTGCGGCACGGTGACGTGGCTTTCGTCGATGAAGACCAGCGCATTGTCGGGAATGTATTCGAACAGGGTCGGCGGCGGATCGCCCGGCTGGCGGCCAGTGAGGTAGCGCGAATAGTTCTCGATGCCGGCGCAGGAGCCGGTGGCTTCCAGCATTTCGAGGTCGAAACGGGTGCGCTGCTCCAGCCGCTGTGCTTCGAGCAGGCGGCCGGCCCGCTCCAGTTCCACCAGCCGGTGCTTGAGTTCTTCCTTGATCGACTTGATCGCCTGGTTCAGCGTCGGGCGCGGCGTCACATAGTGCGAATTGGCGTAGATCTTGACGCTCTTCAGCTCGCCGGTCTTCTGGCCGGTCAGCGGGTCGAACTCGGTGATCTGCTCGATCTCGTCGCCGAACATAGAGATGCGCCAGGCGCGGTCTTCCAAGTGGGCCGGAAAGATCTCGATCGTGTCGCCGCGCACGCGAAACGAGCCGCGCACGAAATTGATGTCCTGGCGCTTGTATTGCTGGGCGACGAGATCGGCGAGCAAAGCGCGCTGGTCGAGCCGGTCGCCGATCTGCATCTGGAAGGTCATCGCCGTATAGGTCTCGACCGAGCCGATACCGTAGATGCAGGACACCGAGGCGACGATGATGACGTCATCGCGCTCGAGCAGAGACCGCGTCGCCGAATGGCGCATGCGGTCGATCTGCTCGTTGATCGAGGATTCCTTCTCGATGAAGGTGTCGGTGCGCGGAACGTAGGCTTCCGGCTGGTAGTAGTCGTAATAGGAGACGAAATACTCCACCGCGTTGTCGGGAAAGAATTTCTTGAACTCGGAATAGAGCTGCGCGGCCAGCGTCTTGTTGGGCGCCAGGATCAGGGCGGGGCGCTGCGTCTCCTCGATCACCTTGGCCATGGTGAAGGTCTTGCCGGAGCCGGTGACGCCAAGCAGCACCTGGGTGCGGTCGTTGTTTTCGACGCCTTCGACAAGATCCTTGATCGCGGTCGGCTGGTCGCCGGCCGGTTCGAAATCCGACACCATCTTGATGGTGATGCCGCCCTCGGACTTTTCCGGTCGGGCGGGACGGTGCGGTGTCCACAACACACCGTCCTTGTGCAGCGGATTGCCGGATTCGATCAGTGCCGACAGAGCGGCGACCGTCGCCGTGACGCCGCTCGACGTCATCGTCTCGGCTTCTTCCAGCGAAACATCGAGGCCGGCGACCGGATTGAGGCCCGCCGCCGCGCGTTCGCGGGCGGTGGCCGCGCCGCCCATCGAGGTGCCACGCGCCGTGCGTCCGGGCGTGGCGGAGCGTTCGGGGATCTTCTTCGACTTGGCGCTTTCCCTCCCCCTCGAGGGGAGGGTGGCGGCAGAGCCGCCGGGTGGGGTCGGTTCGACCGGGCTCGGCGCTCCAGCGGTGCCTTCCGCGGCGACCCCCTTTGTCGCCTTTGGCGACATCTCCCCCTCGAGGGGGAAGATTAAGGGGCGCCCTTCGCGTTCCGCCTCCTGCTCGATCTGCTCGGCCCAGTCGGCGATTGAACCGCTCAGCGGCGTGCCCGAGAGTTCAGGCTGCGGCATCTCGGCGAAGCCGCCCCTGTGCAGCGGTTCCGAGGCGTCGAGGAAATCTGTCAGTGGGCTGCGCCGCTTCGGCGCGGCGCGGTCGTCCGCCGTCGGCGGCGTTCTTTTTTCGGGGGATTTGGCCATGACCCGAATATGGGAGGTCTTGGTGAAAATGGAAAGAGCGCGATGTGGCAAGCCGCATGCCCCGACGCAGCTCCTGACAGAAGGCTGTCAGGAGGAGGCAGTGCCAGGGATTGCCTGCGTGTCGCGGTCAGGCGCCGCGTGCGTTGTCCGCCGCCACGCGGGTCGCCGATCCGTTCAGGCGCGGCACCACGACGAGCCGCGTGACCTTGCCCTTCTTGAAGGCGGCGAGGAAGCGGGCATAGTCCCTGAAGACGACACAGCCATTGGACTCGGCGCGGCCGCCGCGCAGCATGTAGGTGTGGGCGAGCAGGCCGTTGCGGTTGTACTTGTTGCCGCCATTCACCGGTGTCAGGCGTATGGCCTCGACACCATGGAAGCGGGATTCGCGCAGCGACAGATTGTAGGTGTTGGGCGGCGTCGGGCCGCGATCCTTGACGTCGACATAGCGCGGCTGGTCGACCATGGCGCCGAGACCCGAATGTGCCTCGAGCCGCTGGCCGTCGGGCATGTAGACGGTCTTGGCGCTGATGTCATAGACGGCGACGCCGTGGCCGGCTCCGCTTCCGGCGCTCGGCCCGTTGAACAGGTTCCTGAACGCCTGGCCGAGGCCGCCAGAGGGCGTATCCGGCCTGGCATAGGCCAGCACGTCGCCGCCTTCGCCAGACCGGCCGGCGCGGGCTGGCCTTGCCGGCTGGGCTTGCTGGACCGGCCTTGCCTGCGGCGCCGGCTTCTGCTGGGCGAGCTTGGGCTGGGCAATCCTGGGCTGCGGCGCCGGCTCATCCTGTTCCACGGCCTTGGGTTGCGGCGCGTCATATTGCGGGCGACGGGTCGGCAGCGGCACGTCGTCGGTCAGCGCATCCGGCAAGGAGGCGGCATCACCGGGCTGTTCCTGCTGGGTCTCGACAGGCGCAACCGCGACATCGGCGGAGGATTCGGTCATCGGCAGCGGCGAGGCGAATGCTTCGTCCTCGACGGGCATCGACTGCACGAGGGCCAGCGCCAGTTGCGCATTGTCAGGCGTCTCCGACTGGGCAAAGCCCATCGGCGCGGGCGCGGTCTGCACGACAACCGAACCGGTATCGGCAGGAGCGAAGCGTTCCGCCGCTGGAGCCGGCATGTCATCGGACAGGCTGGCCATGACCTGAACGGAAGGCACCAGCGAGGCCTCGGTAATCCGCGGCGCGGCCTTGGAAATCACCGGGCGGGCGTCGGCCGTGGCAACAGGCTTGCCGGCACCGGCAAGGGCGGCGGCAAGCTTGGTCGGCGACAGCGACGCTTCCACGCGTTCGAAACGCTCCTGCGCTTTCGACTTCACAATTGGCTGTTCCGGTTTTGCCTGCGCCACCAGGCGTGCGGATTTCTTCGCCAGCGGGCTCACGCGGGCCAGCTTGAAGCAACTGGCGCCGCATTGCACGGCATGATCGTGCAGCGCCTGCGCGCCGCCATGGGCATTGGCGAGCACGAAAGGCGCCGAGGATATGAGGAAATGCTGCTTCAGCGGATCGGCCAGCGCCAGCGAGCCAGGCATGGACAGCGTCTGCGGCAGGCCGCCCGATGTCGCCGACAACGAGGCGCCCACGGAACTGAGGCCGGCCATGGTGCCGACCAGCCAGAGGCCGACGGCAGCGCTGACACCGGGCACCGCGACCCAGCGGACGAGCCGTTGCGGGTTGAAGGAAGGGGTGCGAGGCGCATCGACGAACTCGCCGCCCTCGCGCTGGTCCCGGATTATTTTTCGTTTACTCGACAACGCCATGCAACCAATCTTGCTCCAATCGGTTTTCCCCGTACGTGGCCTTGTCAGCCGCGACGACCATTCTGCGAGTGATCCCAGGTGGTCCCCGACGCGTTTGCCGCGCCTGTCGTTGGTTGCCGATTGCTTCAAAATATGGACAAAGTTGGTTAACCAATCCCTCTCAAAACCAACCAAGAGACGTGGACTTTGTGCCAAAAAAGGCTCGTCCACGATCATGCACGCGGTATTGCAGCCCTTCCGAAGCAAGTTTGCTGCCTGTTTTTGACGGCCGAGTCAAGCGAAACAGCCTGCGCCAAATCAGCAAAAAGCCACCCGGGATCATGCTGGGTGAGGGGTGGTTGCCGATCGTTTCGGCCGAAAAAGACCCTGTCGATCGGCCGACTGTTGCCCTCCTGCCACAAAATCCTGAGCCCGGCGGCTGCCTTCCGGCGGCCATTGACTCGTTTTGGGAGGCGGTGCAATCGGATTAAAGTGCTTGGTTTTGGGGTGGCAAAGGCCACTTTTGGAGGCTTTTTCCATGAAGCGTCGCGACTTCTTGGCGCTGTCGGCGGGTGCTGCGGCGTTTTCCATTCTTCCGGCCTCGGTCAGGGCCAATGTGCCGGTTCCCTACGACCGCAACGCCGAACTCCCATTCAATGACAAAAAATCGTTCATCGACTGGATGGTGGCCAATCGGGGCGAGGATCCGAAGTTCCTGGCCGAGCGATTCGATCGCTTCCAGGTCATGGTCTACAACAAGGACGTGCTGGACGACCGCAACAAGCGTGCTTTCCTCGCCACTCCGCGCGAGGAATTCGTGCTGCCGCAGAATCTCGCGCGAGCCTATGATCATGCCTTCCTCGACATCGGCTACGGCGTGACCATTTCCGGCCCGCATCTCGTCGGGCGCATGACGACGGCTATCGATGTGCAGTTTGGCGAAGCCGTGCTCGAGGTCGGCACAGGCTCCGGCTACCAGTCGGCCTATCTGGCCAATCTCACCGACAAGGTACACACGATCGAGATCATCAATCCGCTGGCACAGCGCACCCGCCGCACCTATGACGCGCTGATTGATCGCGGATACAGCGTGTTCGGCTCCGTCACCAGCCGCAGTGCCGACGGCTATTATGGCTGGGAGAGCGTCGGCCCGTTCGACAAGATAATCGTCACCTGCGGCATCGACCACATCCCGCCTTCGCTGCTGCAGCAGCTCAAGCCCAACGGCGTCATGGTCATTCCGGTCGGTCCGCCGGGCGCCCAGCACGTGCTGAAGGTGATCAAGCAGCAACTCGCCGACGGCACGTTCAACATCGTCCGCTCGGACATCTACAATGGCAAGGTGGTGCCGTTCGTGCCGTTCACCAAGCTGGAAGGCGACCAGATCGTCGGCACGCACAACGGATGAGTTGCCGCGCCGGTCCAAGCCTGTTGGGCTGAACCGCCGCATCAAGGGGCTTGAATGACGGCTGTCGTATCGACCTCCCGGCCAAGCATCGCCTCGCTCGAGGCGCCGCGGTTCGCGCACTATTTGGCGGTCGGGCTGATCGCCGGCGCCATCATCGCGCTGCAGATCGCGGTGATGCGCGTCTTCGCTGTCGGCAGCTGGTCGCATTTCGGCTCGCTGGTGGTCAGCCTCGCCATGCTCGGCTTCTCGCTGTCCAGCGTCGTCATCTTCGCCGGCAAGGGCTGGTTCGATCGCCATTGGCAAGTTGCCGCCACGGCGGCCCTGCTGCTGATCGGCCCGCTCGCGGTCGGCTCCAACCTCATTGCCCAGACAGTGCCGTTCAACGCCATCTTCCTGATTTCCGACCCCGAGCAGAAGTGGCGACTCCTGGCGAATTTCCTGCTCTATCTCCTGCCGTTCCTGGCCGGTGCCTTCTTTCTCGGCATCGTCTTCCTGAAAAGCCGCACCGCCTTCGGCCGCGTCTATTTCGCCGACCTTACCGGTTCGGGGCTGGCCGGCCTCGTGGTTCTGGTGTCGCTTTATCTTTTCGCGCCGGAGACCATCATCGTCGTGCCGCTGCTTTTGTGGGCAGCCGGGGCGCTGCTGTGGTTCCTCGCGTTCGGTGCCTGGAAGAGTGTCGTCGCCGGCGTGGTCGTCGCGGCGCTGTCGATATCAGGCTATCTCATGCTGCCCGGCCTGCTCGGCATCCCCGACATCGCCGTGTCGCAGTACAAGGGTGTCGCCTATGCCCGCAACTTCCCGGACGGCAAGCGTATCTACCGCAGCGTCTCGCCCTTCGGCGACCTGCAGGTCTATGCCAGCTCCTACATGCATTTCGCGCCGGGCCTGAGCGACAACGCCGCCTTCGGCATGCCCGAGGTTCCGGCCAACACCTATGTCGGCATGTATCGCGACGGCGAGGGGCCGGAAGGTATCATGCGCAATCTGGCGCCGGCCGAGCAGGTCTATTTCCGCTACCTGCCGATGCACTATCCCTATGTCATCAAGGACAAGCCCAAGACATTCGTCGTGCAATTCGGCGGCGGTATCTCGACGCAGGCCGCGCTCAATGCCGGATCGACCTCGGTGACCGTCGCCGAGAGCAACCCGATGACGTTGCGGGCGTTCCGCGATCCGGTGCTGAAGGACGTGACCGGCGACATCCTGGCCGAGCCTCGGCTCAAGGTGATCGACTATGACGGGCGGCTGTTCCTCGCCAACACGACAGAGCGCTACGACGTCATCGACCTCAGCCTCGCCGACAGCGTCGGCCTGTCCAATCCCGGCGGCTTCGCCATTTCGGAGAAATACGCCTACACGCATGAGGCGATGCTGAGCTACATGCACGCCCTGGCCGATGGCGGCGTGCTGTCGGTGACCTTGTGGAACAAGGAAGAGCCGCCGAAGTCGGTGCTGAAGCTCTATGCGACCATCGCCGAGGCCGCCAGGACGTTCGACAGCCAAGGCGCGGCCAACGACATCTTCGCCGTGTCGAGCTACCTGTCGACGACAACGGTGCTGTTCAAGCGCGGCGGCTTCACCGAGGCCGAGATCAAGACGCTGCGGGACTACACGAGGTCGATGTCCTGGGAGGAAGTCTATTATCCGGGAATGGCTTATGACGGTTCGGGCGCGCAAAAGGTGCTCGATGATTACCGTGCCTCGATCTTCGGCAGCGGACAGGACGCGACGCTGACGCTGCCCGCCGCCGATGCGACCGCGCCAGCCGACGCTACCGGGCCTGCAAACCCCGACTGCGATCCGACGGCACCCGCCGATCCGACGCTCGATGCCTGCGCGGGCGCCGGCGGCGAGGCCGGCCCGCAGGTGTTGCCGGCGACGGAACTGCAACGCATGACCTGGCATGCGCTCTTGACCGGTGGCTGGCAGAAGCTTGCCAACGATTATGTCTTCGACGCACGAGCGCTGAGCAACGACCAGCCCTATTTCGCGGCCTATGTGAAGGTCGCCGACCTGCCGCGCACGCTGGACCGGCTCGACCTGTTCCAGGACGATTGGGGCTACCTGCTGATCTGGGCGACGCTCGGCATCACCTGCATCACGGCCGCATCGCTGGTGCTGCTGCCGGTCATCTTCGGCTGGCGCATCGTGTTCTCGCGCTCGCGCGGCAAGCTCGGCACCATCCTCTATTTCGCCTGTCTCGGCCTCGGCTACATCATGGTCGAGGTCGGGCTGATCAGCCGCTTCACCGTGGCGCTCGCCAATCCGACCGTGTCGGCCTCGGTGCTGATCTCCTCGATGCTGGTGTTTTCCGGGCTCGGCAGCCTGTTCGCCGAGCGCATCTTCGACCGCGCCAGGACGCTGCTGCCCGTCGTGCTGCTGGCGGTCTGCGTGCTGCTCTTCGCCTATGGCTTCTATCTGTCGCCGGTGCTCGACCGGATCGGCGCCTATCCCTATGCGGTGCGGCTGCTGCTCTGCTTCCTGCTGGTGTCGCCGCCGGCCTTCCTGATGGGCATGCCGATGGCCATCGCCATGACCTGGCTGGCGCGGCTCGGCAAGGAGCATCTGTTCGTCTGGGCCTGGGGCATCAATGGCTGCTTCTCGGTCATCGGTTCGGCCGCTGTGCCTATCATCGCCACCAGCTTCGGGCTGAGCGCCGTGCTGCAATGGTCGGCGATCGCCTATCTCATCGCCATCCCGGCCTTCTTCGCCGTGCTGTTGCCGTCGAAGGCGCCTGATGTGCGGCTGGTGGCGGCCTGATGCCGGACCGGCGCGCCATCGTTGCCGGACTGCTGGCCACGGCGGCGTTTCCTGTGGCAAGCCAGGGGGCGCGCTTGCACAAGGCCATCTCGACCATCGTGCCGTTCAAGGCGTCACCCTTTCCCTACCGGGGCAAGCTGCCCGACGGCTCCGCGCCGTTTCTCGACGTGACGGCGGCGGACGGAAGGCGCGGTCACACCTCGCCGCGCGGCGGCATCTATTGGGAGAACGAGACCTATTCCGACCGCTCGACGCTGCTCGCCGTGCCAAAAGGCTTCGATCCGGCCAAGCCGGCGGTCATTGTCGTGTTCTTCCACGGCAATGGCGCCACCTTGCAGCGCGATGTGGTCGGTCGCCAGCGTGTCGTCGCGCAGGTCGAGGCCTCCGGCCTCAACGCCGTGCTGGTGGCGCCGCAATTCGCCAGCAACGCGCAGGATTCCAGCGCCGGCAATTTCTGGACGCCGGGCTATTTTGCGGAGTTCATGGCCGAGGCGGCGCAAGGCCTGGCCAAGCTGACCGGCGCCAAGGTGGCGAAATTCGACGCCATGCCGGTGGTGCTGGTCGCCTATAGTGGCGGCTACAATCCCGCCGCCTTTATTCTCAGGAATGGTGACGTCGGCGACCGGTTGCTCGGCGTCATCCTGCTCGACGCCGTCTTCGACGAGGCCGACATCTTCGCCAACTGGGTCGCGCGGCACCGGAAGCGTTTCTTCGTCAGCGCCTATGGCAAATCCTCGGCCTCCGGCAATGCCGAGATCAGGCAGTTGCTGGCGGGCCAGGGCATCAACGCCAGTTCCGATCCGCCACGCCGCCTCGAAGCCGGGACGGTTGTCTTCCTTGCCTCGGACGCCGCCCACGATACGTTCGTCACCCGCGCCTTCGTCGGCAATCCGGTGCAATGGCTGCTTGCCCGGCTGTCTGGATTCCAGCGCTAGATTTGGAGGTTTCAGTTCCCGGCCATGCTTCTGACCGCCATCGTCATTGCCCAGATATTGGACCCGCTCAGGATTCTGCTGGTCGGGATCGCCTATTTCCTCAGCCGGGTGGCCAAGCGGCCAAATGTCGGCTGGCTTGGGTTGCTCGTGGCGATTGTCGTCATCGCCGCCGGATTTCCGTTCGTGATATTCGGCCAGTCCGGCGACATCGCCTGGACGACCGCTGCGATCGGCGTGATCTCGAACGCGCTCATTGCCGGCGCGGTGGCCGGGCTTCTACGGCTACAGCGGCTGTTTTTCTAAAGGGCGTCGGGCGATAGAGTTTCACCGCGGCAGGGCGCCATCGATGCCGGCGCCGGCCGCCGCCAGAAGCGCCGCCGCCACCGTCGCGGCGCTGCGTGCTTTCGGGCCGTGTTCGGGCCAGGCGAGGCGGCGCCTGATGGTCAGGGCCGGTACTTCGCGCGCGATCTCGATGAGATGGCCAGCGTCCAGATGGCGGCGCAGCACCAGTTCGCTGGCCAGCAGCGCACCCATGCCTGCAATCGCCGCTTGCGCGGCGATGATGGTCAATCCGAAGCTCGGACCCTGGTCGATGTCCTTCCTTTGCCGCGCCGCAGCAACGAACCAGTCCCGCCAGTTGGGGTAGACATCGTCGCCCATCATCGGGTCGATATGCAGCAGCGGCATCCTGTCCAGCACTTCGGCCCTGTCCGGCCCGGCACGATCCTGGACCAGCGTCGGTGCGCAGGCGGGGATGACCCGCTCGGTGAAGAGGTCGAGTGCGGCGATATCAGATGCCGATCCCTTGCGATAGCTGATGGCAAGGTCCACACCTTCCTCGGCCATGGCATCGAGCGCAACGGAAGCGACGATGCGAACCTCGAGCCGCCCCAAGGCCGGCCGCACCATGGCCAGGCGCGGCGCCAGCCAAAGCGAGGCGAAAGACGGATCGGCCGAGATGGTGAAGGTTTCGGCCTGTCGTTCGAAGCGCAGCCGGCGCATGCCGGAGGCCAGCGCATCGAAGCCGCGATCGATATCGGGCAAGACGGCCTCGGCGGTACGGGTGAGCACGATGCCGTTGCCCTCGCGCCGGACCAGCTTGACGCCCAGCCGTTCTTCCAACTGCCGGATCTGGTGGCCGATAGCGCCGGGCGTGACGCCCAGATCCTCGGCCGCGCGCGTCAAGCTGCCGGCTCTGGCGGCGGCCACCAGCGCCCGCAACCCCGATAGCGGTAAATCCCTAAGCGTCGTCATGTTTTGAATTTAGCTCAAAGCTTGGAGAAGGGAACTCGTTTGATTACGGGATTTTCCTTGCCTAGGCTGGTCGAAGGAATTCAACCGCAGGGGACGCCAGATGCTCGACACGCCAAAGCAACAGCAAAGACATGCCGTCGCGCCGATCCGCGCCATGCGCGCGGAAGGCGCACGCATTGCCGTCGAACTGGCGGACGGCCGATCGGCAAAACTCTCGACGCGCTGGCTGCGGTTGGCCTGCGAATGCGGGCAATGCGGCGACACCGCCTCGGGCAAGAGGTGGCTGACGCCCGCTGATGTCGACAAGGCAATCCATGCGGAAAGTTTCGATGTCTCCGTGCCGGGGCTGGTCACGGCCATCTGGCAGGACGGGCATGTGTCGCATTACGATTCGACCGTCCTGGCGGGTCATGCCGGCGGCTCGGGTCCGGCCCGTTTCCGGCCGCAACTTTGGAATGACGATCTCACCGCACGGCTCGGTCGCTTCGCCTTCGACGCGGTGGTCGCGAATGACGAAGCGCTGTTCCAGTCGCTCCGGGCGCTAAGGGACAATGGCATCGCGATGCTGACCGGCGTTCCGGCCGAGACGGAAGCAACGGCGCGGGTCGCGGGCCGCTACGGGCCGATCCGCGAGACCAGCTACGGCAAGGTGTTCGATCTCATCTCGCGGCCCGATGCGCGGGTGGCGGGCGAGACGGCGCGGGCGCAGATCCCGCACACGGACGAGCCGTTCCGCTACGCGCCGCCGGGCTTCATCTTCTTCCACGCCATCCGCACGGGCGCCGGCACCGGCGGCACCTCGCTGATGGTCGACGGCTTTCATGTGGCCGAACTGATGCGGACGCGCACCCCCGACCTGTTCGATCTCCTGACGCGGCACGGCGTTACCTTCCACCGCGAACATGAAGGCGAGGTGTTGTTCAGCGCCGAGGCGCATGTCATCAGCCTAGATGCCGCAGGCGCGGTCACCGGCATCCGCTACAATGACCGCTGCCTGGCGCCGCAATGGGCGCCCCTTGACCGGATCGATGGGCTGATCGAAGCGCTTGCCGAACTGACGCGGCTGATCCGCGATCCCCAGAACCAGTTCCAGCACCAGTTGCAGCCGGGCGAAGTGCTGGTCTTCGACAACCAGCGCGTCCTGCATGGCCGCAGCGCCTTTGATCCAACGCTTGCGGTGCGGCATCTGAGAAGCTGCAACATCGACCGCGACGGTGTGCACAGCGCCTTTCGCTCGCTGGCCAGACGGTTCGCGCCCGAGGAGGCCGAGGCGGTGCTGTATCAGGGGGCGATTTTTTGAGGCGCATTGATATTCAGGTGATGCCGGTCTGCAAACGATGGTTTCCTGCGCTTCCGGTGCTCACGTACCCAAAAGTACGCTTCGCTCCGGTTCTCGGAACCCACCGTTTTCGACTCGGCCTGACCTGAATCTCAACACGCCTTGCAGCGCGCTCCTCTCGACTTGAGATGACTTCTCTCAGTTGAACCACAGCGCGAACGTCAAAAATCCGCCGCCGCCGAACTCGCGCTGGATCTGGTCGAAATCCTCGCTGGTCAGGATCCTGCCGCTTTCGAGGTAGGGCGCGATGCCGGGGCCGGTGATCGACAGCATCAGGTCGAAGTTTTTCGGTTCGTCGAAGAAGCGATTCATGTTGATGCCTTTGCCGGTGATGCGGAAGTGCGGCAGCAGCGCACGGCCCTCGAGCAAATCCTCGGCCATGGTCAAGGCGGCGAGCCAGGCTTGAACCTGTTCCTCGCCGACTTCGAGGCCCGTCAGCGGGTTTGCACCCTTCTGCTGCGGGCCGGGCAGCCATTCGCGGTCATTGTCGGTCTCGGCGCGGATCGCCTTCCAGTCCTCGCGCGACAGCCGGATCATCTCGAGCAATTCCTGGCGCGCCGCCTTGCGGCGTTCCGGCTCGACCACCGGCCAGTTGATCATGTGCACCATCGAGATGAAATCGGCGATGCGCCATTCCGAGGAGAAGATGTTCGAGCCCATCTCGCTCGGCGGGGGCACGAGAATATCCTGCAACGGCAGCCTGGCGCGCGGGAACAGCATGTGGAAGGAGCCGTCGAAAGTGTTTTTGAAATCATGCGCCAGCCAGAAATCGGCCTGCGCCATCAGGAACTCGGCATAGCCCTGCAGCCAATAGCCGTCGGCGCGGTCGAAGCGGAAGGTGAGCGCGGGTGCGCTATCGCCTTGCGAGATGCTGCCACGCGACAGCGCGGCCATGATCGCCGCCATGCTCTCATCCGGGGCGATGGTGCCGTCCTCGTTGAGGTCGATGCCGACATGGGTGAGGTCGATGACCATGCCGATATCGGCATCGGCCGGCACCGAGCCCAGCGTGGTGGCGGATTTTTCCAGCCGGTCGCGGAAGGTGACCAATATGGCGCGGAACTGTTCGTAGGTCAGCGGCTCGGGGTTCGGATTGGGCCGCACCGGCAACTGCATCAGCGGCAGCATGAAGGATTGCGGGCTTTCGAAACCGTGCCGGTGCAAACCGCTGGCGAGCAATTCAAGCGCCGTGAAGAATTCGCCGGCGCCGGCGGCATAGGCCGATGCCGGATCTTTCGGTGCGGCCGCCTCCAGCGTCGACAGGGCGCTGTCGCGCGCCGCCACGGTCTTGGCCTGGAACAGTGCGGTTGCCGCTTCGGGCATGGCCGCGCCGGCGGAAGACAAGGGCAAAAGCACAATGAAGGCGGATGCCAGCAGGCTCGAAATTCGGTTCATCTTTTCCCCCAAAACTATGTGTCGCGCCGAGCAAATATACACCATTTGCGGCGTCGCGCCCGCCGGTGTCGGTGTGGCCCAGCCGGTCATCGTCGAAGATGTGCGATTGTCGACCCACACGCTTCAACCTGTCCGGCAGACCGTCTACACAAGGCAAACGATTGGACATTGCGTGTCGAACTATCCGCTTTCCTACAAATTGTCCTGGCTGCCGCGTTTCCTGAAACCGTCGCTTGGCGGTGGCGCCGATGGGTTTGCGCCAGCGTCGGGAACGCTCATGGAGCCGCTACCCGCACAGACCGTGCGGCTGGCCTTCGTCGGCGACATCTCGGCGGTGGCCAACCGCGGTGCGCCGGACTGCGACCCGGCGATCAAGGCGCTGCTTGGCGGCGCCGACCTTGTGATCGGCAATTGCGAAAGCCCTGTCGTGGACAGGCCAAGCGCGGTGCTGGGCACCAGGCTCGGCACGCACCACGCGATGAGCGAGCGCTTTCTGGCCGAGGCGCTCGCCGCGACCGGTCTTGCGCGCGAAAGGCTCGTGCTTTCGCTGGCCAACAATCATGTGCTCGACCAGGGCGTCGCGGGTTTCGACGAGACGGTGGCGGCACTGAAGCGGCTCGGCATCCGCACCATCGGCCTGGCCGCCAATGGCCCGGTGCAGATGGTCAAGGTGGGGCCGCTGGATGTCGGCCTGGCGGCCTTCACACTGTGGCGCAATACCGACGAACACCTGTTTGCCGGGCGCGTTTCGATGGCCAGCGATCCAGAAAGCTGGCCGCGCGTCGATCTTCTCTGCGCGGTGCCGCATTGGGACTGGGAGTTCCGGCATTTTCCGCGCGCCGGGACGCGGGCTTTGGCCAGGCGCCTGGCCGGGCAGGGCGTCGGGCTGATCGCCGGCCATCATGCGCATGTGGTGCAGCCGGTGGAACGAATGCGCGACGCGATCGTCGCCTACGGGCTCGGCGATTTCCTTGGCACCGCGCTTGCCCGCCAGCGGTGGCCGGGGCGCATTGGCGGGATTTTCGTCGTCGATGTCAGCGCCGATGCGGGGACGCGTGGTGCTGTAGCGGCTTACCGGATGCATCCGTTCGTGCGGCTGCGGGGCAAGGGCCATGAGCGGCTGGTGCCGGTCGAGGGGTTGGACGGTGGGATGCGGGGAAAGTTCGAGCAGCGGCTGAGGGCGATCTTTCCTTCTCCCCTTGTGGGAGAAGGTGTCGCCGAAGGCGACGGATGAGGGGTGCTCCAGGGAATGCCGGCGTCTCACTCCGCTGGAACACCCCTCATCCGTCTCGGCGCTGACGCGCCGATCCACCTTCTCCCACAAGGGGAGAAGGAAGAAGCGCCATCCGTCTGGCGCCGCTCCTGCAAAACCAGCTATCATGAATCTGTCGAGGCAGCGGGGGTGGCGGTGGAAACAGCGGATTTCATGCCTGATGAAACTGTCATCGCCGGCATCCGGAAGAATATCGAGGCCTATGAGGCGGCGCGGGCCTCGGCGGCGCGGCAGGTGCGCTGGCGGGTGCCGCTGTTCGTCGGCCTGACATTGGCGGCGGTGGTGGTGATCGCCTGGCTGTTCAACAAGGTCGCCGACCCCAACGAGCAATGGTTCTCGACGCCGCATGTGTTCCTCTATTTCATCGGCTTCGCCGCCTCGATCCTGCTCTACTTCCAGGCCATCAAGCCGGCGACGCGGCTGCAGCAATCGTTCCGCGACACGCTGCTGCCGATCATCTTCGGCTTCATCCGCGAGGTGCGTTACCAGCATGGCGGCAGGCCGAACTCGTTCGACCGGCTGCCGCGCGAGGCGGTCGGGCCTTTCAACCGGCAAGCCTTCGACGATGTCGTTTCCGGGCGCTACGAAGAGTTTCCATTCGAGCTTTACGAAGCCGAACTGCGGGAAGGGACCGGCAAGGGCTCATCGACCGCCTTCAAGGGCGTCATCGTCGCCTTCGAGGCTGTCGAGCCGTTCCCGGGAATCCTGGTGGCGACGCGGCGCACCAACGCTGTCGTCGGCTTCTTCCGCGGCCTGTTCGGGTCCAAGCTGCAGGAACTGTCGTCGGGTGAGCCGTTGATCGACGCGGCTTATGAATTCCGCACCGACAATATCGAGGCGGCACGGCCGCTGGTGACCGGCCGGTTGGCGCAGGCGCTGAAATGGCTCGGTGAAACCTGGCCGGACGATCCGGCCCGCGTCGCCCTCAATGGCGGGGACGGTTTCCTGCTGTTGCCGCAGGCGAAGAATTTCTTCGAGTTGCCTGAGATTTCGGTGCCGCTCGACTACACCAGGCATGTGGCGCCGATGATCTCCGACATGGGCGCCATGCTGGCGACGGCCGCACTGGTGCGCAAGATCGGTGTGAAGGACGAGGCAGGTTGATCTGCCGACTCGTCGTCAGCAGTCGAAGCCATAATTCTCACGATAATAGTCGACGTCTTCCTTCGCCATTGTCTTGAACAACACACAGACGGTGAAGCTGCCGACTTGGCGGCCGTTTTTGGTATAGCCCCAGTCGGAAACATCGTTGCGGGTGAATTCGAGTTCCTGGCCGGCCACGACGTTGTGGACGGCCTGCGGTTCGTTCGCCAATGTTCCGGCAAACCCGGTCGCGGTCCGATGGAAGGGGATGATCCAGAAATGTTCCGAGGTGTCTCCGTCCCTGACCTCGACTTTCAATTTGTAGTCTGACGTTCCAGCTGGTGGTGCGTCCGACAATGCCAGGAATTGATCGAGGCTGGCGCGCGCCTGGGCAATGGCCGCCGTCATATCCGGGTCATCCCTGGCGACGTTAACGACCTTGTCGTCGCCCTGCTGGGAATCTTGCGCCCTGGCCGAAATCGGAGCCAAGGCCAACATCAGGGACAGCATGGTGCGAACCGCGAGCTTCATGAGCTTCCCTTTCCACAATAGTCGACACCATCGTGCATCGGTTTCGGGTTTTCAACCGACGGATGGTGTTCGTCCGGCGTTTCACCGATCCATGAAACAAAATTTGTCCCGATGGACTCCCATCAGGCTGTTTCGTGATGTCGGGCGATGCGGATTGCGGCAGTGGCGTGATGGTTGGAGGCCGTCCGCCGCAATCCGGTTAAAGGACTCTATTCATGGAATGAAGTGCGCTCATCGGGGAAACCGAGACGCTTGGATGTCACACCGGCCGCAAGCAATGTGTCAGAATTAAGCCTCTGATTTTGTTTGCAAAAATTCATCCAACGTGATTTGCAGCCAGCAGGCTTTGCGGCCAGTGTCGGCTCGTTCGGTGCTGTCGTCGTTGCCCAAGGCGACGGCCCGGAAAACTGAAACAGCACGGAGTGCTATCGATGAAGAAGACCCTCGCAACCACCGCCGCTCTGCTCGCCTTCCTCGGCACGGCCTATGCCGCGTCCGTCCAGGGCACCATCCAGGCGGTCGACCCGACGACCAAGTCGATCACGCTCGACGATGGCAAGATCTACCAGCTGTCGCCGGAAGCGAAGATCGGCAAATTGAAGGTCGGCGCCAAGGTGGCGGTAACCGTCGACGACAAGACCGGCATGGTGACGTCGATCAAGAAGGCTTCGTAGAGGCTTCGCCCTTCTCCCCACGGGGAGAAGGGCCGGCAGGCGGATGAGGGGCAGCGCAACCCAGCGAGACTAGCCCCGTGATGTCGGAACATCAGCCACCCTGATGCCGAAGTGGCGCCACGGCTCTGCCCAGCCCCCCTATGGTTTTCGCCAAAGAGCCGCGCTATCCCTTGGGCAACGGGGGATCCGCATGGCTGACGAACGGAAAGGGTTTCGCCTGTCGCGCCGGTTGGTGCTCGGCGCGGCGGTGGTCGGTGGCGCGGTGCTGTGGGGCGGCACCACCATGGCACGGCTGGCGCGCGGGCCTTCGGGGCCGAAGAATGCCGGACGTATCGCTGATATCGACGGCATAGCCCTGCCGCTGAAGCCACCGGAGAATGTCCCAGCCTTCGATCCCTCGCTGCCCTGGTCGGCCAGGGGCGGCGATATCAACGATGCCAGCGGCCTGTCGCGGACACCGGTCTATGGCGTGGTCGAGGTCAGCGAGGAAGATCATATCGCCAAGGCGTTGGCCTTCGCACGCGCCAACGGGCTGAAAGTATCGCTGGCCGCAATCCGCCATTCGATGGGGGGGCATGCCTTCGACGACAACGCCCTGGTGCTCGACCTCAGGAAATTCAACAAGGTCACCGTCGACGCGGCGGCCATGACCATGACCTTGCAGCCGGGCGCGCGCTGGCATGATATCCAGAACCTGCTGCATCCGCGCTTCGCGGTGAAGGCGATGCAATCGACCGACATCTTTTCAGTCGGCGGCTCGTTGTCGGTCAACGCGCACGGCATGGACCATCAGGCGGGCTCGGTGGCCGGCTCGATCCGCTCCATGCGGGTGATGCTGGCCGACGGGTCGGTGTCCACGTGCTCGCCGAGCGAGAACACGGGCCTGTTCCGCCACGTCGTCGGCGGCTACGGCCTGTTCGGCGTGGTGCTGGAGGCGACGCTCGATATCGTCGACAACGTCGTCTACCGCACCTCGCGCGAGATCATCAGATCCGACGATTTCCCGAGATTCTTCGCCGATGTGCTGGAGCCGAACAAGGATATCGGCCTGTTCTACGGCCACCTGTCGACGGCACCCGGCAATTTCCTCGAGGACATGATCGTCTATCGCTACGACAAGGTGGCCGACCAGCCGCCGGCCGACCAGCCTGAAATCGGCGAACCGGAGGGCGTCGGACTGAAGCGGGTCATCATCAACCTGGCGAAATGGGGCAGCGTGTTCCAGGAGCTGAAGTGGTTCACCGAAAAGACGCTGGAGCCGAAGTTCGAAAGCTGCACGGTGGCGCGTACCTCCGCCATGGCGCAAGGCGAGGCCTGCCTCGTCACCCGCAACAATCCGATGCACGATTCGGTGCCGTATCTGTTCAACGATTTGGCTGACGAAACCGATGTCCTGCACGAATATTTTATTCCACGCGCCGCCTATGTCGGGTTCATCAACGAAGCCCGCGAGATCCTGCGCAACCAGTCTTTGCCGGTGCTCAACGCCTCGGTGCGCATCGTCCACAAGGAGGATGTGGCGCTGACCTACGCGCCGGAGCCCGCCTATTCGCTGGTGCTCTACATCAACCAGCCCACCGATGCCGACGGCAATGCCAGGATGCGGGCGCTGACACGGGCGCTGATCGATGTGACGATCAAGCATGGCGGGCGCTTCTTCCTGCCCTACCAGTTGCATTACACGGCCAGGGAGTTGCTGGCCTCCTATCCCGAACTGCCGGCCTTCCTGGCCGCGAAGCGGCAACATGACCCGACGGAACTGTTTTCCTCGACCTTCTATCGTGCCATCAAGGCGCTGAGCGGGGTGGCGTAGGAGCAGTTCCAGGAAAAGCGTGAAGTGGTTTTTCCGGGAAACCGCGCAGCGCTTTCCCCAGGGAACTGCTCAGGAATAGAGCAGGAGAACAATCAATGCGTATGGTATCAGCGGCGGCCCTCACTCTTATCGCGCTGTGCGCTGGGCCGGCAGGGGCCGAGGACCTCAAGGCGTTCAAGCTGACCATCGACGGCGTGGCGGTCGATATCGATCCCGGTGAGAGCACGACCATTACGCTGCCCGGCGGCAAGCAGAGCAAGGTGACGCTCGAGCGCAACGACTTCGCCACCTTTTCCGGCGACAGTTTCTCCTTCGTCCATCCGAGCGGCATTTCGGTGACCAAGACTGATCTGGGCGAAAACATCACGCAATATCTGATGGCCTCGGCGCTGGGCACGATCGTCGTGGTGCAGGAATACGGCAAGATGAACCCGGTGTCGCTCAACCAGCTGATGCTGCAGGAGATGACCAGGGAATCGGTGCAGGCCGGCGCGGAGCTGACGCAGCAGCCGACGACGCGCAAACTTGCCGACGGCAAGGAACTGACCGGCATCCGCGCCGAGGTGAAGACGCGCACCGATACCGCTCATTTCGAGATCGTCGGCTTCGGCCTCGCCGATCAGGGGCTGTTGTTCATCACGCGCGTTGCCGGCGAGGACGCGGCCACGGAACAGCCGCTGATCGACAAGTTCTGGGAGAGCCTGAAGCTGAAGATGTAGGGGCTACAGTCCCGTCGGCACCAGGCCGGCCAGCCAGTTCACGGAACGCTTTGCCGCGTCGGCGGTGGCGGAAGCCGCGCTGCCGAGATCGGTCTTGACCACGGCATAGCCGTTCTTGGTGCGGTAGAGCACGCCGGTTCCGCCATCGACGACCTGCTCATAGGCGACGGGCCGAGCAGCGTCCGCTTCGACCGCCGTTGTCGGCGAGCCGACCGGGACGCTTGGCCGATGGCTCAATTCCGGCGGCAGCGGGCTTTCGCTGCGAACGACCCTGTCGGCCGGCTTCAGTTCCGGCTGGGATGCAATCGCGGCCAGATGCGAGGATGACGACGAGCCCTTGGTGCGGCAGATGCCGGAGACCAGCGGATAGTCGAAGTTGCGCTCGTGCAGGATCTGGCTCTTCATCGCGGCTTCGCATTCGGCGATGGTCGACCATTTGGCGGGCGTCTCGCCAATATATTCGCACAGTTTGGCGTCGCAGTCGCAGCCGACAATGGTCATGGCGACAAGGGCGGTCTTGATCACGGTCTTGTCCCTTCGAGGTGCCCCAGCGCCCATTCGGTGCATGCCGGGCTTTCAGGCGGCTTGCACCCTCCATCGCGCGCGAACAAGGCGGGATTTTGCCGCGATTGTGGAATGAGCATGGCGGCGCGTGCCTATTGGGCTGCCGGCAAGGTCCGTTTGAGAAAACTGGCGATCAGCCGGACCACGTCTTGCGGGCGCTCGACCTGAGGGATGTGGTTGACGCCATCGAGAACGGCCAGCTCGGCATGTGGAAACAGCGAGGCGATCTCCTGGCCCTGTGCCAGCGGCGTGGTCGTGTCATCTCGGCCCCAGATGACGAGAACCGGCGGCGTGAAGGCGCGATAATTCGCCCGATTGGCGGCAAGCGATTTCCGCTCGTCATTGTAGAGGCCGCTGAGCAGCCAGTGGCCAACGGCATTGGTGGTGCCCTTGACGTTCAAAGGGCGCGTGTAGATCGCAATGCGCTCCGCCGTGACGAGATCGTCATTCTCGATGAACTGGCGCAAACCGAACCCGGTCATGAACGGATTGGTGAAGGTCGAGGCGGTCAGGAGCTGGCGCGGCCAGTCCCTGTCGAGCAGGGATGCGAACGGCAAGGCCGGCGCCTCGGTCTGGCCGAGGCCAAGCGCCGCGTCGAGCAGGATCAGCGCGTCGATACGATCCGGGGCGGAGAAAGCGGCCTCGATCACACCGCCGCCACCATAGGAGTGGACGCCGACGCTGAAATGGCGAAGGCCGAGCGCATCGGCGAAGCCGAGGACGCGCTTTGCGTGGGCGGCGCGCGAATAGTCCTGGTTGGCAGGTCTTTCCGAATAGCCGAAGGGCGGCATGTCGACCGCGATAACGCGAAAGCCCTGCTCGCCCAGCGGAGCGGCGATATCGCGGTAGGTTTCGGCCCAGGAGGCCGTGCCATGGAATAGAAGCAGGGGTGGCCCGTCCTGCGGGCCCCAGACCTGATAGTGCATCTTCAGCCCGTCGACGGTCGCGAACAAGGATCCCGGCGGAGCGGCCTCCTGGGGTGACCGCGTTTCGCGCAAGGCCGCGGCGCCGCGAAAGCCGATGGGCACGACAACGATCAGCACGACCAGCGTGAGTGCGAGCCAGCCGACAATCCGGATCAATCGACGCATGGCTAAAGCGCGTCGCGTTGAAACGGATTCATGCGACGCTCTTTAGGTCTTTGTTTTTATGCATGTCGTTCTCCCAAAACCGAGGTCACTTTTGGGCGACATGCATTGGGCTGTCGCCTCAGTAGTCGTAGACATGTTCGAGCCTGGCGCCGGCCTTGATCAGTGACGGCAGCACCAGATGCAGCTTGCGTACGGCAACGACCATGCCGGTGCGGCGTGTCGCGGTGTCGGCCGGCAGCGGATAGCTGAACAGGATGCGCATGCCTTCGGGAACGGCGATCGAGTCGGTCGAGAGCATCGTGACCATGATCTCGTCATTGCCGCCGATCTCGACGAAGGAGACACCCTTGTCGATCAGCCGCGGGATCATGTCGGTGAAGACCTGATAGCGCTTGGTGACGAAGATGGTGCCGTCGGCTCCCATGTCTCGTTCCAGCAAGGTGTCGGGCTCGTTGCGGGTGGCTTCGCCGACCGGTCCCTTGGCCCAGACATGGATGTCGAGGAAAGCCGGGTCGGAGGTGGCGGCGAGCGCCTGCTTTATCAGGCCGGCATAGCCCTGCTTGATGGTGTCGGCGAGACCGAAGGCGAGCTTGCGCTCGCTTGTGCGGACGGAACTGTCTCCCGGCGCCGGCCGCACGGCAAACAGGCCGGCGCGTTTCTCGCCATAGGGAAACTGGTACCACGGCACTTGGTCCAGGAAGGCGGCGTATTCGGCCGCCACCTTGGCCTGGTAGATGTCGGCGGCGGTGCGCTTGGCCGATGTTGCCTCGGTGATGCGGCCGACCGTGTTCTCATAGGCCCATTGCAATATATGCTCGATCGAGTGGCTGGTGCCGATGATGACCAGCATCTGGTGGTTGGCGTAGTTGAACTTGTAGGGAGAACTGGCGCGGATCACGGTCGCGTAGTCCTGCCAGAAGCGGCCGACATAGGACCAGTAGGGAAAGCCGCTCGGCTGGTCCTTGGCGACGAAGCCGGCATATTCGCGCGCGGCATAGACGATCGCCCATTCCGGATAGGTGAGGAAGGTCGATTCCTCCGGCCGCTGGTAGCTGGGGATCTCAGCGCGGACCTTGTCGGCCAGCGCCTTGGGTGGCGCGCCATCGGCAATGCCGGGCAGCGGCGTCTTGTCGAGCGACGGCGTCGTCAGGAAGCCGTAGGCGAGCCCCGCGATCGGGATCAGGATGACGATGACGATCAGCCAGAGGACCGTCTTGATGAGGCGCTTCAGCCAGCGGAACAGGAGCATGGCCGGTCAGGCCGTGGCGAAGTGGTCGTGTATGCGCTTCGACAGCCAGAAACCGACATAGACGGCGAAGCCGCCAATGACGATGTGCGGCAGGTTGGCGAAGAAGCGGGCAGGGAATTCGATGTCGTTGAGGGAGCGGAAGCCGTTGATGAAGATGCCGGCGTCGAGACAGCCGGAACCGGTGATCAGCCCGAGTACGCCGTCGAACAGATAGACCGAGCCGAACAGCTTGAAATAGAACACCGCCTGGCGATGCGAGATGAAGGCAGCGGCCAGCGCCCAGACGCCCGAGAAGGCGTGCAGCAGGTCATCGTACCATTGCAGTGAAAACAGGCCGAACAGATTGCCGTTGGCATCGTTGAACGCCGGTATGTAGCCGATGGCGACGACGGCGAAGAACAGGAAGGCATAGCCAACAGCAAGCTTCTGGATGAGCGTCATGAAGTCTCCCCCTTCTACGAGCTCGTTTTCAAACGGACTCTGACGACATCGAACGTTAGCCGATTTTGCCGCCGGTTGCAGCCCCAGCCGAAAACACCGTAAAAATTGTGGGAAACAGATTTCAAGGACAGTCGGCGCCGGGATTTCTCCCAGCGCCTCCCTGTCAGATCAGGACACGGTCGCGGCAGCAACTTCCGTTAAGTCGTCGCGCCATGCCGGCCTTGATTTTGACGGTCCTGCCAGCCGCCACCCGAAGGCAGCGTCCGTTCCAGACCACGCCGGTCTTGGCCCTTGCAGGCCTTGCCCTGCGTGCCATCGAAGGTTTTTGCCGTCCTTCATGGCAGCATCGGTCCGCCGTCGGCGTTGGCACGCTTTCCGCGGCCCCGTAGGTCTCGGCTACCGTCCCTCAAAACAGGCAAGCCTGCTCTCGCTTCGGGCCGTACGGGCCTCAGGAAATCCGCCTTTCACTTCCGCCTTTCGGCTTGGCGATCGGTAGCCGCCTGAGATGGGTTCAACGTACGCCGGGTAAGGGTCTCGGGGAATGGCCGCGGGCCTGTGGATAGCGGGATTATCGGGGACCGTTTGCCACAAGCCCGGAATTCCGGCGCTGACTGCCTTAGACAGCCTGCCCGCTTTTCAACGCTCGCAACGACGGCGCCCCTTGCTCCGCCGGCGGGGGCGGGTTTCAATGCCGGCAAAGGATCGGGCGCCGCCTGCAAGGCGCCTTCCCGGGGGAGGATAGGCATTGAAGGTCGGGGTGGTTCTCAATCCGATTGCCGGTGGCGGCTGGCTGAAGCGGCATTGGCCTGACGTTGCCGCCTCGCTGAAAAAGCATTTCGGCGATTTCGAACTGCGCGAGACGCAGGCCGAAGGAGATGCCGAACGCCTGGCGATCGACCTCGCGGCAAGTGGCTTTGACCTGGTGATCGCTGCCGGCGGCGACGGCACGGCAAGCGAGGTGGCCGACGGGTTGCTGCAGGCATTCCAGGAGAGCGGCAGGACGACTGAACTCGGCCTTCTGCCATGCGGCACCGGGATCGATTTCGCGCGCGGGCTCGGTCTGCCGAAGGCGGTGGACGCGACCCTGAAGCGGATCGCGGAGGCGAAGGCCAGGGCCATCGATGCCGGCCGCATCTGCTACATCGACGATCATGGGGCGCTGGCGAGCCGCCACTTCATCAACATCGCCAGCCTGGGTCTGTCAGGCGCTACCGACCGCGCCGTCAATGCCGACAAGCGCAAGGGCAAGATGTCGGCCAAGACGCTGTTCCTGTGGCGCACCGTGGTCGAGTTCGTCCGCTACCGCTTCCAGGATGTCCGGATCACGGTCGACGACGGCACCCCTGTCGAAGCGCGCGTGGCGCTGGTGGCGGTGGCGAACGGAAAGTTCTTCGGCGGCGGCATGATGATCGCGCCGGATGCCGAACTGACCGACGGGCAATTCGACATCGTCATCCTGCGCGCGGCGGGCAAGCTGAGGCTGATCTGGGACCTCCGCCTGCTCTATGGCGGCCGGCATCGCAACCATCCGGCGATCACGATCCTGCGCGGCAAGAAGGTGGTTGTCGAACCGCTGGGTGATGTGGAAAAGAACGGCGCGTTGGTCGACATAGACGGCGAGTCGCCCGGGCGCATACCGGCGACCTTCGAGATCCTGCCCGGGGCGCTGACGCTCAGATATTGAATCAAGGCGTTGCCAGATTGATTCAGGTGTTTTCGAAACTGAATCCGGCTACCGATTCAAGCTGATGAAATCGCTTGGTTTTCTGGCTTCGGCTCAGATTTCCAATTTGGCCGGGAAACCGGGCGCGCGCAGGTCGGCACCGACGGCATCCTCAAGCAATTTGACGATCTGGGTCGACCAGGCGCCGCCGCCATAGGCTTCCTTGCCTTGCTGGAAAATCGCGTTGACGCGGGACGCCAGTTCGAGCGGCACGCCAAAATCCTTGCCCATGCCCAGCGCGAAGCCAAGGTCCTTCAGCGCCAGGTCCATGGTGAAGCCGATGTCGTAGGAGCCGTTGAGGACGAGCTGGCTTTCGGTCTCGTGGACGAAGCTGTTGCCGGAGGAGGCAACGATGGCGTGATAGGACTGGGCGAGGTCGAGCCCGCCCTGCCTGGCCAGCATCAGCGCTTCGCCGGCGGCGACGAGATGGATGAAGGCCAGCATGTTGGTGATGACCTTGATCACCGCCGCCGAACCGATCGGCCCCATCAGGAAGGACCGCGCGCACATCGCCTCGATCGCCGCGCGATGGCGTTCGTAGAGCGCGGCATCGCCGCCGACCAGCGCGGTGATTTTTCCGACCGCCGCCAGATGCACGCCGCCGGTAACCGGGCACTCCAGCGTCTCGACGCCCCTGGCCAAGGCGAGGGCGGCAAGCCGCACGATCTCGTCGCGGCCATTGGTCGACATCTCGATCCAGGTGCCGCCTGCAGGCAGGCCTTCGAGCAACCCGCCTGGGCCGGCCAGCACCGCTTCGCTGACCTTTGGCGAGGGCAGGCAAGAGATGGCGTTGCCGGCGCGGGCGGCCGCTTCCGCGGGCCTGCTCGCGGCGGTGGCGCCGAGCGCAACGAGGCGCTCGACCGCCGCCGGGTCGCGGTCGAAGACCGTGACCGCAAAGCCGTTGCGGACCAAGCTGGCGGCAAGGTTGCCGCCGAGATGGCCGAGGCCAATGAAGGCGTAGCTTTCGCTCACGGCATCAGCGGCGTCTGCATCATCTGCAGATGCAGGTCCTTGCCGGTGTACGGATGGGCGTCGCAGACCGCTTCGTTGAGCTCGACGCCCAGCCCCGGTTCCTTCGACGGGATGACATTGCCGTCCTGCCACTCGATCTTCTTCTTCAGCAACGTGGCGTGGAAGCCGTCCCACTGCTTCAGCGATTCCAGGATCAGGAAATTGGGCAGCGTCACCGCCAGCTGGATGTTGGCCGCACCCACGATCGGCCCGCAATAACAGTGCGGCGCGATCTGGATGTGGTAGGCCTCGGCCATGGCGGCGATCTTCTTGGTTTCGAGAATGCCGCCGGAGCGGCCAAGATCCGGCTGCAGGATGGTCGCGGCGCGGTTCTCGATGACGCGGGCGAATTCGAACTTGGTCGTCAACCGCTCGCCGGTGGCGATCGGGATGGACGTGCCGCGCGCGACCTGCGCCATCACCTCGGGCATGTCGGGCGGCACCGGCTCCTCGAACCACAGGGGATCATAGGGCTCGATGGCGCGGGCCATGCGCAGCGCGCCGGATGCGGTGAATTGGCCGTGCGTGCCGAAGAGGATGTCGGCGCGGTTTCCCACCGCTTCGCGGATCGCCTTGATCATGCGGGTGGCGACATCGATGTCGAGCAGGCGCGGCTGGTGGCCGTCGAAGGCGGTGTAGGGACCGGCCGGGTCGAGCTTGACGGCATTGAACCCCTGCTCGACATATTCGAGCGCGCAGGCGGCCGCCATTTCGGGGTCGTTGTAGACGTTCCTGCCGTCCGGCGCGTCCTCGGAGTGGACGCTGCCGGTGTGCGGGTAGAGATAGGTGTAGGAGCGCAGCGTCTCGTGCACCTGGCCGCCGAGCAATTTGTAGACCGGCTTGCCGGCCTCCTTGCCGACGATGTCCCAGCAGGCCATTTCGAGTGCCGAGAAACAACCCATGCCGGTCACGTCGGGACGCTGGGTGAAGCCGGAGGAATAGGCGCGGCGGAAGAAGTTCTCGATGTCGTGCGGATCGTGGCCGATCAGATAGCGTTCGGCCATGTCCTCGACTAGCCTGGCGGTGACGTGGGCGGAGAAGGTGGCGTTGTAGGCCTCGCCATAGCCGACCACGCCGCCGTCGGTGGTCAGCTTGACGAAGATGAAATACTTGCCGCCGATGCCGGGCGGGGGGTTGCCGACAACCCAGGTCTTGACGTCGGTGATCTTCATTTTTGGTCCTCCAGAACCAGTTCGGCGCCTTTCCATCCGGTCATGACCGAGGCGGCGTTGGTGTTGCCGGTGATGTTGTCGGGAAAGATCGAGGCGTCGATGACGCGCAGGCCTTCGAGCCCATGTACCTTGAGGCGCGGATCGACGACGGAGCGAGAGGGATCGGGCCCCATGCGGCAGGTCGAAACCGGGTGATAGACGGTGCCGGAGCGTTTCCTGAAATCGGTGATCAGGTCGGCGTCCGACTGGACCGACGGGCCGGGCAGGACTTCTTCCCTGATGATTTCCGCCATCGCCGGCATCGAGGCGATCTTGCGCACGAACTTCACCGCCGCCAGCATCTCCTCGACATCGGCGTTGGTGGAATAGGCGTTGGCGACGATCCTTGGATATTCCAGCGGATTGCTGGAGCGGATCATGATCTCGCCCCGGCTCGACGGACGGCAGTTGGACAGGCCGATGGAGAAGCCCGGCCAGGGGTCAGGCGTCAGGATCGGCCGCTCGCCGCTCTTCGGGATGACGGTCGAGAACGCCTGGAAATAAAGCTGCATGTTGGGGCGCGTAAATGTCGGGTCGGTGCGGAAGAAGCCGCCGCCATGGTTCATCGACAGCGACAGCGGCCCGGAACGGGTCAGGATGTACTGCATGCCGACCAGCAGCTTGCCCCACCAGGGGCGCAGGATCTGGTTTAGTGTCGGCACATTGCCCTTGAAGGTGTAGTTGATGCCGACATGGTCCTGCAGATTGGCGCCGACATTCTCGTTGGCATGGACGACCGGGATGCCCAGCCCCTTGAGCAAAGCCGAAGGACCGATGCCGGAGAGTTGCATGAGCTGCGGCGAGTTGATCGAGCCGGCGGAAAGGATGACTTCGCGGCCGGCGCGTGCCGTTTTCGTCTGACCGTTCCGCAGATATTCGACGCCGACGGCGCGCTTGCCCTCGAACAGGATGCGGCTCGCCAGCGCGTTGGTTTCGACGCGGAGGTTTGCACGCTTCATGGCCGGGCGCAGGAAGGCGCGGGCGGCGGACATGCGGCGGCCGTTCCTGGTCGATATCTGGTAGGTGCCGACACCTTCCTGGGCAGCACCATTGAAATCGGGGTTGAGCGGCAGGCCGGCCTGCTGGCCGGCGGCGAGATAGCGCTTGGTCAGCGGGTGGACGGCGTTGGTCGTGTTGCTGATATGCAGGGGGCCGCCGGTACCGCGCCATCTGTCGGCGCCCGCCTCATTGTCCTCGAGCGCCTTGAAGACGGGCAGCAAATCGTCATAACCCCAGCCGGGATTGCCAGCGGCGCGCCAGTCGTCGAAATCCTCGCGCGCGCCGCGGATCCAGACCATGGCGTTGATCGAGCTCGACCCGCCGAGCAGCTTGCCGCGCGGCCAATGGTCGACATTGCCGCCGAGGCCGGGATCAGCCTCGGTCTTGTAGTTCCAGTTGACGGCGGGGTCGAAGAAGGTCTTGCCGTAGCCGAGCGGCATCTGCACGTAGAAACGGCGGTCCGTGCCGCCGGCCTCCAGAACCAGCACCGAGAAACGGCCCGAGGCCGACAGTTTGTCGGCGAGCACCGAGCCGGCCGAGCCGGAGCCGACGATGATGAAGTCAAAAGTCTGCATGATGGAAATGGGTGGCTCCGGAAAACTGGCCGCAGCCTAGACGCGACGGGTTCGCCGCGTCGCCGCGCCTTCCGGCATGCGTTGTGAAAAATGCGACCGCGATGCCAGGCCGAGTTGCGGGGAATCCCGACAATCGCGCTTGATATGCATGGGGTCGACAGCTTATGCGATGGCATCAGCCAATCCGAGGAAGTCGGGAAATCATATGCGTACGCTGCCGGATGCCTTCATTCCCGAACTGCCCGGCCACTACAAGGGCAAGGTCCGCGAAAACTACGACCTCGCGGATGGGCGGCGCATCATCATCGCTACCGACCGTCTCAGCGCCTTCGACATCATCCTGACCTCGATCCCGTTCAAGGGCGAGATCCTCACCCAGACGGCGCGCTACTGGTTCGAGGAAACCGCCGATATCTGCCCGAACCATGTGCTCGAATATCCCGACCCGAACGTCGTCGTAGGCACGAGGCTTGACATCCTGCCGGTCGAGATCGTCGTGCGAGGCTATCTGGCGGGAACCACCAGCACCTCGATCCTGACCCGCTATCGTCGTGGCGAACGCGACATGTATGGAATGCGGCTGCCGGACGGCCTGCGCGACAATGAGAAGCTGGCCGAGCCGGTGATCACGCCAACCAGCAAGGCCGCGGATGGCGCCCATGACGAGCCGCTGTCGCGGGCCGAGATCCTCGAACAAGGTCTTCTCACCCAGGCGCAATGGGACACCGTCTCGGATTACGCCTTGCGGCTGTTCGCCCGCGGCCAGGCGCGCGCGGCCGAGCGCGGCCTGATCCTGGCCGACACGAAATACGAATTCGGCACCGACAAGAACGGGAAGATCATCCTGGCCGACGAGATCCATACGCCCGACAGCAGCCGGTACTGGATCGCGGCGAGCTACGAACAGGCGCTGGCAAGCGGCACCCGGCCGGACAGCTTCGACAAGGATTTCATCCGCTCGTGGGTGGCGGCGCGCTGCGATCCCTACAAGGACCAGATCCCGAGGATTCCGGACGAGATCGTCGAGCAGGCCTCCAACGTCTATAGGCAGGCCTATGAGGCGATCACGGGCAAGGCGTTCATCCCCGACGTTTCCGGCGCCACGGTTCTCGATCGCATCCGGGCGAACCTGGCAGGTTATTTTTGAGAGGTGCGCCTTTCAGCCAGCGCCTGGTCTTACGCCGCGCAGTCGACCCCCACTCCGTCGAGCTTCGCTCGCCACCTCTCCCCCGTTCGACGGGGTAGAGGAGGGAGCGAGCTTGGCCGGGCTGGCGACTTCCTCTCCCTCCGGAGCAGGGAGAGGTGGCGCTGCGAAGCAGCGACGGAGTGGGGGAAGCCCGCTCCAAAGCCCGGAGCCGCTGAAAATCAGGCACCGCCGGGCGAATGCCAATGTTAGACCATGACCCGTGGGGGCGAGGAAACAGCAGCTGCTGCGCGTTGACCTGTTCCTGCAGCGGCGATACGGGATCGATGACCATCACCTCACAAGGATTCTGCCCATGGTGCACTACGCGGAAGGACGGCCGATCGGAGACCTGACGCTGCGCACGCTGGCCATGCCTTCGGACGCCAATGCGGCCGGCGACATTTTCGGCGGCTGGGTGATGGCGCAGATGGACCTTGCCTGCGGCATCCGCGCCGCCGAGCGCGCCAGGGGCCGCGTGGTGACGGCGGCGGTCAAGGAGATGTCCTTCGCCAAGCCGATGAAGATCGGCGACACGCTGTGCATCTACACCCATGTCGAACGCGTCGGCCGCACCTCGATGACGCTGAAGGTCGAGGCCTGGGCGCAGCGCTATCTCTCCGACCTGATGGAAAAGGTGACGCACGCCGATTTCGTCATGGTGGCGCTGGACGGCGAGGGCAAGCCGAAGGCCGTGCCGGCCGAGAGTTGATGAAAGCCATTCCCGCAAGCCCCGTTCTCCCAGTCCAGGAGCAATTGTAACATCATCCGCGCGGGCGATGCGCTCCGCGACATCCAATGGTTGCCTTCACGCCTGATTGTGCCGGCGTTGGAGGGGCGACAATGCGTCAACACATACTGAACAGCTGGCTGGTGGCAGCCCTTGTGGCCGTGATCTGCCTGCTTGGCGTCACCGCCTATGCGGCAGTCAAGGAGGACCTTCCGCGCACCTCCTGCCTGCGTGCCGGCAAGGGCGTCAGGCAGCCAGCCGCGACATGCGCGATCTGCAGCCCGGCGCCTTGCGAGAGCCTGGCGACAGGAAGCTGAAGGGTCATCCTGGATTTACGATTGTCTTCGTGGAAGCAGCGCCGAGCGTTGGCCGGCCTGAAGCGCCATCGGACAAGCTTGCGAGGCCTCGTTTAGAGAGCCACGAATTTCCAGCCAGCAGGCGACTTCACGCAACGCGAAACGCCCGACACCTTGCCATGCAAGGGTTTCAGCCGTGCATGCCGTCGAATTTTTCACGTGCCGCCCGCACACGCTGCGTATTCCTGCGCGCCCATTCGCCAAGCGCGCTGACCGGGATCAGCAGCTCGTGGCCGAGTTCCGTCAGCTCGTAGTCGACGCGCGGTGGGATGGTCGGGAACACGGTGCGGGTGACGAAGCCGTCGCGTTCCAGCCCGCGCAAGGTCGTGGTCAGCATCTTTTGCGAGATGCCGCCGACAGCGGCGCGCAGCTCGTTGAAACGCAACGGTCCGTCGCCAAGTTTGCCGACCACAAGCACGGTCCATTTGTCGCCGACGCGCTGCAGGATTTCCGAGACGGCGCGGCAGTCCTCGGTGTTATGCGGGTGCCTCAGTAACAAAACGGTGCCTCCTTGCGCCTGCAGTTGACAGTATCTCATATAGCTCCGGTATCTAAACGATACCAGCTTTTTACTGGAATGGAGAGCCCCCCATGTCAAAGCCGAAAATCGCCATCATCGTCGGTTCGACGCGCGCCGCGCGCTTCGCCGATGTGCCCACACAATGGATCGCAAAGATCGCCAAGTCGCATGCCGACATCGATGTCGAGATCGTCGACTTGCGTGACTTCCCGCTGCCCTTCTTCGACGAAGTGGCCTCTTCCGCCTGGGTGCCGTCGACCAACGAGGTGGCGCAGCGCTGGCAGAAGAAGGTCGCCGAATATGACGGCTTCATCTTCACCGCCGCCGAGTACAATCACGGCCCGACGGCCGTGCTGAAGAACGCCATCGACTACGCCGCCAACGAATGGAACAAGAAGCCGGCCGGCTTCGTCGGTTATGGCAGCGTTGGTGGTGCCCGCGCCGTCGAGCAGCTCCGTCTCCATGCCGTCGAGTTGCAGATGGCGCCGGTCAAGTCGGCTGTCCATATCGCCTGGGGCGACTTCCTCGCCGTGCGCCAGGGCGAGAAGAAACTCGAGGACCTCGAGCACCTGAACCAGGCCGCCACCGCACTGGTCAACGACGTCGCCTGGTGGGCCAAGGCTCTGAAGAAGGCGCGCGACGCCGACGTGGTCGACGAAGAAATCAAGGCGGCCTGATCGCCTTTCGAGATTATCCTCCCAAGGGATATGGGGCGGCGCTTGCGCCGCCCTTTTCATTAAAGCGGTTATAGCGGCTCAAATCGAAAGCCGCCGCCGGACCGCACGACACGGCCAATGCCGGGCGAGTCCAGATGCGCGCCCGCAACGAAGCAGTGATCGTCCGCCGCAAGCGCCAGCAGCCGCAACCGGCTCTCGCGCGCCTGGTCCTGATCCCCATCGAATTCCCACGTCACGTCAGGCCGATCGAACTGAAGCGACGGGACGTGGACGGTGTCGCCCCAGATCAAAATGCATTCGCCGCCGCTCGAAACGCGAAAGCAGCTGTGACCGACCTCGTGGCCATGGGCGCCGATAATGTCGACATGGGCTCCGAGATGGTCTCCGGCTTCGAAAAATTGCGCCATCTCGTGGAATCGCTCGAGCCGCGCTACGGCGCGGAAGAGGCCGAGTTCCTGCCTGGGAACGAGCAGGCGTGCCAGGCGCGGGAAGGCGTCCCGGCCGTCGGCAAGCACAAGGCCATGGATGTGGTCGAGATGTGTATGGGTGAAGCAGACGGTGCGGATTTTTTCGACATCGATGCCGGCTTCGTCCAGCGCCTGGGGAAGCCGGCCCATGGAGGGGTGCCAGGCATTCGCGGCGCCCGTATCGATCAGCGTTATCCCATTTCCATCGTCAATCGCGAAGGCGTTGACGGAGAGCCTGAGCTGACCGCCAAACAATGCGACCTGTTCCGGCAAGTCATAGCCAAATGGCTTGTCGCCGTTTTGCCGAAGCCGTCCGACCGGCATGTCGACATAGCCATCGCGCAAGGACGTGATGCGCAGGTCACCAAGAGTGTAGGTGGAGTGAAGTTCGCCCGAAGCTATGCGATGCATTTGCCGATCCGTTTTGCAGATAATCCGCGATGGCCAACCGGTGTCGGCACCCCCCGTCAATCCGATTCAGGCCATGTGTGCGTGCTGCGCCCGCCTTGGCCGGATGATGCAGTCGGCAAGGCGATGCTTCTCGTTCAGCTCGTCGGCGTGGTGCTGGCCCCACTGACAGAGCGCCAGCAGGATCGGCTCGAGGCTGAGGCCGAGGCTGGTCGCCGAATATTCGACGCGGGCGGGTACCTCGGCGAAGATCGCGCGGCTGACGAGACCGTGCTCCTCCATTTCGCGCAGCTGCTGGATCAGCACTTTCTGGGTGATGCCAGGCATCATCGCCTTCAACGCCGACAGCCGCCGGGGGCCATCGAAGAGATGGTAGAGGATGACCGCCTTCCAGCGCCCGGCGATCACCTTCAGCGCCCGTTCGGCCGGCAGCATCGGCAGTCTCTTGATCGGCGTCTTCCTGGCTGAACCGGCCATGGTCACCTCCTGGTCAGCAGCGGACTAATGAGTGTGTAGTCGCGGCCTCGCAGATAGTGGCAAACCATCGCCGATGCCAGTGCGATTGGAGTTTGCCATGAAAGCCGTTCAATTCAGCCGTTTCGGCGGTCCCGAGGTGCTGGAGGTCGCCGAGCTGCCCGCGCCGGTGCCGCAGGCTGGCGAGGTGCTGGTCCGGGTGAAGGCGGCGGGCATAAACTTCTTCGAGGTGCTGATGCGCGCGGACCGCTACGCCGTAACGCCGCAACTGCCGATGTTTCCCGGCGTGGAAGTGGCGGGGGTGGTCGAGGCGATTGGCCAAGAGGTGGATGAGGGGCTGCTCGGACGCCGCGTGGCGGTGCCGCTGTTCGTCTCGCAGCGTCCGCATGGCGGCTATGCCGAGCAGGTGACGATGCCGGCCGATCTCGTTGTGCCGCTGCCGGATGCCGTCCCGTTCGAAGAGGCGACAGCCCTCATGGTGCAGGGGCTGACGGCCCTGCACCTGCTGCGCCAAAGCCCGCCGGGGGCCAAGTCCGTGCTGGTGCCGGCCGCGTCGGGCGGCGTCGGATCGCTGCTTGTCCAGCTTGCCGGACAAAAGGGGGCAAGCCAGGTGATCGCGGCCGCCAGCGACAGGGCAAAGTTGGATTTTGCCTTGTCGCTCGGCGCCGATAGCGTGGTCGACTACAGCCAGCCGGATTGGCCGGCCCGTGTCCGCGACCTTACGGGCGGCGACGGCGTCGACATCATCTACGACACCGTCGGCGGCGCGCTGACGGCGGCATCTTTGCAGGCGTTGGCTGCGGGCGGAGAACTGGTGTTCGCGGCGCTCGGCCGCTACGGGCTCGCGGCGTCCGATCTGGAAGTCATGATCGGCCGCAACCAGTCGCTCAGGGGTTTCGCGCTGCTGCCGCTATTGCCGGCGGATGTGCTGCGAGCCGGCCTGTCCGAGCTGTTCCAGCTGGCGGCGAGCGGGCGGCTGCGGGTCGCGATCGGCGGCCGCTTCCCACTCGACCGGGCCGGGGAGGCGCACCGATTGCTGGAGGAACGCCGCGCGACAGGGAAGGTGGTGCTGGTGCCTTGACGGGCGACCGTTAACACCTGTTTCACACAATGGGTCGGATCGAGCTCCGTCCACGATCTCCAACGAAGAACGGCATCCTTGTTTCCGATCACGGCTGAGTGACTTGCATAATGCAACTAAACTGGCTAATAGTCACTTTCATATTGAAAGAGACTCCGGCAATGGTTGCAAGAACAAGCTTCGAAACACGCCCGTGCCCCATAGCGCGCAGCCTCGACGAGGTTGGCGAGTGGTGGAGCATCCTGTTGCTCAGGGACGCGTTCCAGGGGCTGACGCGCTTCGATCAGTTTCAAAAGAGCCTGGAGATCGCGCCCAACATTCTGACGCGCCGTCTGAACAGCCTTGTCGAGCGTGGGCTGTTCGAAAAGCGCGCCTACTGCGAGCGGCCGCTTCGCCATGAGTATGTGCTGACCGCCAAGGCGCGTGATTTCCGTCCGGTGCTGCTCTCCCTGCTGGCCTGGGGCAACAAGCACCTCGCCCCCGAAGGCCCGAGCCTGGTGGTGGTGGACAAGGCCGACGGGCGCTGGGCCGAACCCGTGCTGGTCGACCGCGAGAGCGGCAAGGAACTCGACGGCGAGGGCTTCACCATGGCGACGGCACCCAAGGCCACCGATCGCATGCGGCGGCGCTACCGCTTCAGCAGCGAGGCCTCCGGCCTGCCGCTCATCGACAATTTCGATCCAAGCCGCGAAGAGGCGCGGAGCAAATGAACAAGGTTCTCTCAGCCGCCGAGTTGCAGCCGGCGCAGCCGTCGGCCGTCCAGCTTCCCGCGCCCGCCAAGAACCGGCGCAAGCCGTTCGTCATGCTGGGCGCCGCGATCGCGATCGGCGTCGCCGGCTGGTATGGCTTTCAGTGGTGGCTGGCCGGCCGTTTCCTCATGTCGACCGACGATGCCTATGTCGGCGGCAACGTCACGCCGCTGGCGCCACGGGTCGCCGGGCACATCGATCAGATCCTCGTCGAGGACAACCAGCATGTCGCCGCTGGCCAGCTCATCATCCGCATCGACGACCGGCCTTTCAAGGCGGCGGTGGAGCGTGCGCAGGCATCCGTCCAGCAGCAGCAGTCGGCGCTCGACAATCTCCGTGCCCAGGTCTCGCTGCAGAATTCGCTGATCGAACAAGCGCAGGCCGATCTCGAAGCCAAGAGTGCCGCCGCCACGTTCACCACACAGGACGCTCAACGCTATGCGGTGCTGGCCAGCACCAAGACCGGCTCGCAACAGGATGCGCAGAGGAGTCTCGCCGCCGACGGCCAGGCCAAGGCTTCCGTCGCCGCCTCGCGCGCCGGGCTTGCAGCCGCCAAGCAACAGCTCAATGTGCTCAACACGCAGATTACGGAGGCGACCGCCGCCGTGGCGGCCGCCACGGCCGATCTCGATACGGCTGAGCTCGATCTCGGCTTCACGCAGATCCGCTCGCCCATCGACGGCCTCGTCGGCAACCGGCTGGCGCAGGTCGGCACCTATGTCTCGCCGGGCAGCTATCTCCTGACGATCGTCCCGCAGACGGGTCTGTGGGTCGATGCCAATTTCAAGGAAGACCAGCTGCGCCGCATGGCAGACGGCCAGGCGGCGACGGTCTATACCGACATTGCCCCCGACGCGCCTCTCAAGGGCCATGTCAGCAGCCTGGGACCGGCGACCGGGGCGATCTTCAGCGTCATCCCGGCGCAGAACGCGACCGGCAATTTCACCAAGATCGTCCAGCGCGTTCCCGTCCGGATCACCATCGACCCGGATCAGGCGCACAAGGTGGAGTTGCGGCCGGGCCTGTCCACCGTCGTGACGGTCGATACCGGCTCGCGCTGAGGACGCCATGGCCGAGCGCGCCGAACCACAATCCTTCATCGCCAGCATCCTGCCGTTCATGGTGATGTGCGTGGGGATGTTCATCGCGCTGCTCGACATCCAAATCGTCGCGTCCTCGCTGCAGGACATAGGCGGCGGCCTGTCGGCGGCGCAGGACCAGATCGGCTGGGTGCAGACCTCCTATCTGGTGGCGGAAATCATCGTCATCCCGCTGTCGGGCTGGCTCACCCGGGTGTTCTCGACACGCTGGCTGTTCACTATCTCGGCGGCCGGCTTCACGCTCGCCAGCATGCTGTGCGGCTTCGCCTGGAGCATCGAAAGCATGATCGTGTTCCGCGCGCTGCAAGGGCTGCTCGGCGCGTCGATGATCCCGACGGTCTTCACCTCGTCGTTCCACTATTTCCAGGGTCCGAGGCGGGTCTACGCGGCCGCGGTGGTCGGCAGCATCGCTTCGATCGCACCAACGCTCGGGCCCGTCATCGGCGGCTGGATCACCGACACGCTGAGCTGGCACTGGCTGTTCTATGTCAACGTGATTCCCGGCACCATCATCACAGTGCTCGTCGCGTGGCTGGTCAAGATCGACAAGGCCGACCCGTCGCTGCTGAAGGGCGCCGACTATATCGGCATGGTTCTGATGGCCGTCAGTCTCGGCACGGCGGAATACGTTCTGGAGGAGGGCACGCGCTGGAACTGGTTCGACGATGCGACGATCCGCAACGGCGCCATCGTCGCCAGCGCTACCATGGTTCTGTTCATCATCCGCAGCCTGACCTACTCCCAGCCGGTGGTGGATTTTCGCGCCTTCGGCAACCGCAATTTCGCCATTGGCTGTTTTCTCTCGTTCGTCACCGGCATCGGCATCTTCGCCACGATCTACCTGACGCCGCTGTTCCTCGGCTATGTCCGCGGCTACGACGCGTTCCAGACCGGGGTGGCGGTGTTTTCCACCGGCGTCGCCTCGATGGTCGGCGTTCCGGTCTACATCTTTCTCGCCAAGCGTTTCGACACGCGCTGGCTGATGATGTTCGGGCTTGCCTCTTTCGGCGCGTCGATGTGGAGCTTCAGCGCCATCACCAGCCAGTGGGGTGCGGCCGAACTGCTGATCCCGCAACTGTTCCGCGGCTTCCCGCAGGTCTTCGCGGTGGCGCCGAGCGTCAATCTCGGCCTCGGCAGCCTGCCGCCCGAACGGCTGAAATATGCCAGCGGCCTGTTCAACACGATGCGCAATCTCGGCGGCGCCGTCGGTATCGCCATTTGCGGCGCGATCCTGAACGACCGCACCAACTTCCACTTCCTGACGATCGCCTCGCATCTGACGCCACAGAACGAGGCCGCGATGCGGCTCGTCGACAATGTCGCGCTGCGCTATGGCCAATTGCCCGGCGCGGTCGCCGATGGTCACACCGCCTCGCTGAAGCAACTCTGGGCGCTGGCCTACCGCGAGGCATCGACCATGGCTTACGCGGATGCGTTCCTGGTGATCATGGTCGCCTTCGTCATCGCGACAGCGCTGGTTCCGTTCCTGCGCAATGTCGCGCCGAAGGCGCCGCCGCCGGACGCCCATTGAGATCAAACTCGCCACCGCGCCGGCAGAGTGCGGGCATTTGGGCTAGTCGCCCGCGCGGGTAAGCAGCAGCGCGCGTTCCCTGTCGTTGCCGGTCAATTCCGCGGCCTGGCGGAACGCGGCGCGGGCTTCCGCCTGATATCCCAGTTTCTCCAGGAGATCGCCGCGCACCGTCGGCAGGAGATGCGAGTCCTTCAATCGCGGCTCGTCCTTCAGCGCCTCGACGATAGCGAGGCCCTGCGCGGGTCCGAACGCCATGCCGACGGCCACCGCGCGGTTGATTTCGACGATGGGCGAAGGGGCCGCCAAGGCCAGGGCCTGATAATAGGCTGATATTGCAATCCAGTCGGTGTCGGCGGCGGTTGCCGCGCGGCTATGGCAGGCGGCGATCATCGCCTGCAGGAGATAAGGGCCGGGCGTGGTCGTCAGGGTCATGGCGCGGTTCAGGCCGTCGAGGCCGCGTTGGATGAGCGACCAGTTCCATCGGGTACGGTCCTGGTCGAGCAGCAGGATCGGCTCGCCCGCCTTGCCGGTGCGGGCGGGGAAGCGCGAGGCATTGAGGTCCATCAGCGACACCAGCCCCTGCACCTCAGGCTCATCAGGCATCAGTGCCGCCAGCGAACGGCCGAGTCGCTGGGCTTCGCCGCAGAGATCGGCGCGCAGCCAGGCCGGCCCGGCGGTCGCCACATAGCCCTCGTTGAAGGTGAGATAGACCACCTCCAGCACGGCGGCGAGGCGTTCACGACGCTCATCGCCGCGCGGCGTCTCGAACGGGATGGCGGCATCACGAAGCGTCCGCTTGGCGCGCACGATGCGCTGGGCGATTGTGGCTTCGGGCACCAGGAAAGCGCGGGCGATCTCCGGCGTCGACAACCCGCCCAGCAGCCGCAGAGCGAGTGAGGCGCGCTGCTCGGCCGGCAACAGGGGATGGCAAGCGGTGAAGATCAGCCGCAAAAGGTCATCATCGATATCCTCGTCGAGCGCTGCCTCGATGTCGGGCATCTCGCGCTCCAGTTGAGCGAGGTTGATGGCGAGTTCACGATGTTTGCCGTCGATCATGGTGGTGCGGCGCAGCCGGTCGAGCGCCCGATTCCCAGCGACTTTGGTCAACCAGGCGGCCGGGTTGCGTGGAATGCCGTCCCGGGGCCAGCGCTCCAACGCCAGCAGAAAGGCATCCCCCGCGATCTCCTCGGCCAGTCCGATATCCCTCAGATAGCGGGCAAGCCTGGCGGTGAGCTTCGGCTGCTCGATCCGCCAGACCGCTTCAATGGTGCTGTTGGGCGTCAACTCTTCAGCTCGCCAAAACCTTCAGCTACCTTCTGGACGTCCTCGGGGAAATCGCTCATCTCGAAGACGCGTCGAACCTCGATCAGGTCATTCGCGCCGGCGGGGCAGCGGCGGGCCCATTCTATGGCCTCTTCACGCGAGCGCACGTCGATCACCCAATAGCCGCCCAGCACTTCCTTGACCTCCGCGAAGGGGCCATCGGTGACAACAGGCTTTCCGCCCTTGAAGCTGACCCGCGCTCCCTCGGACGGCGGATGCAGTCCGTCGAGCGCTAGCAGCACGCCGGCCTTCTTGAGCTCCTCGTTGTATCGCATCATCCCTTCCACCGCCTCGGCGCCAGGCCTGACATCGGGCGCCGCCTCCGCGTAGCCGCCGGGGATCATCAGCATCATGAACCGCATAGTCTTTCTCCTTCGTGGGGTTGGTTCGATGATACGACGAACGGGGGATGGCGAAATCGACAGGAATGGCAAAAAAGTTCAAATCCCCGGTCGCGCCAAGGACCGACAGCGTTGGACCGCCACATGGGCGAGGCTGCCATCTGGCCCTGCCAGTTTGCCCTGATATGTCAGCTTGCATCCATCACCTTGAGTAAACCCGCGTGAAATCACCCAACCTGGCCGGCACCGCTTCCCCCATGATCCCGGTGCTCGTCTGCGCGCTTGGCATCTTTCTCCTGTCCGGCATGGACGCGGCGATGAAGGTGCTGGTCATCGCGGTCGGGGTCTACAACACAGTGCTGTGGCGTAGCATGCTGGCGACCTTGGTCGCCGGCGCGGGCTGGCTGGCGGGGCCGCGCTCGCTTCCAACTCCCTCGGTGCTGAGGCTGCATGCGCTGCGTGCGGTGGTCGTCAGCTTTGTCCTGCTGTGCTTCTTCTGGGGGCTCGCGAGGCTGCCGCTGGCGGAGGCGATCGGGCTCAGTTTCGTGGCGCCGCTGTTCGCGCTGCTGCTGGCCGCACTGCTTTTGGGCGAAAGGATACAGCGCAAGGCGATCTGGGCCTCGCTTGCCGGCATTGCGGGTGTCGTGATCATCGTGGCCGGCCAGTTCGGGCAGAAAACCTATGCCGGGGATGCGCTGCTCGGCACCGCTGCGGTGCTCGCGTCGACGGTGTTCTATGCCTACAATCTGATCCTTGCCCGGCAACAGGCGCAGTTGGCCAAGCCGGTCGAGATCATGCTGTTCCAGAACCTTGGCGTTGCGGTCACCCTTGGTCTTGCAGCACCCTGGCTCGCCATTGCGCTGCCCGGCAATCTCTGGCTTCCGCTCGCCGGGGTGACGGCACTGTCGCTCGCCGGCCAGTTCCTGATGAGCTGGGCCTATGCGCGTGCCGAGGCGCAATATCTGATCCCGACCGAATATTCAGCCTTCATCTGGGCGATCGCGCTTGGGTGGTTCTTCTTCGACGAGGCGGTGACCTGGACCACGCTGGCCGGAGCCGGCCTCATCGTGGCAAGCTGCCTGATCGCCGCGCGCTCGAACCCCAGGCTGGCCGAGCCGATCGAAGCCGCGGTTTGATCAAGCCGAATGCATACTCGTGATCGTCACCGCACCGCCTCGCGGTGGGTGCCGGGCAGGCGGGTGGCGATGAGCTTGTCGATGCGGCGGCCGTCGAGGTCGACCACCTCGAAGCGCCAGCCTTGGGCGTCGACGCATTCGCCGGTCGCCGGCAGATGATGCATGTGCGACAGCACATAACCGGCGACGGTCTCGTAGTCGCGGTTTTCGGGAAGGTCGAAGCCCAGAAGCTCGGCCATCTCGTCGGCCTGCATATAGCCGGCGAGCAGCCATGAGCCGTCCTCGCGCTTGACGGCGTTTTCCTCGTCGCCGGCATCGAGGTCGGCACGGAACACGCCGGTGATGGCTTCGAGAATATCGGCGGGCGTGACGATGCCTTCGAAATGGCCGTACTCGTCATGCACCAGCGCCATCGGCACATCGGATTCCTTGAGTTTATGCAGCACGTCCAGCGCGTCGGCCTGGTCGTAGACGATGGGGGCGGCGCGCACATGCTTGCGCGGGTCGAGCGTACGGCCGGCAAGGATCGCGGCCAGCACGTCGCGCGTCTGGACGACGCCGACCATCACATCGACGCCGCCATCGCCCGCCGGCAGGCGCGAATGCTGGGTTTCCACCAGCAGCTTGCGGATCGTCGTGTCGTCGGACTGCAGATTGATCCAGTCGACCTCGGTGCGCGGCGTCATGACCGCGCGCACCGCACGGTCGCCAAGCCGCATGACACCGGCGATCATGCGCCGTTCGTCGGATTCGATGGTGCCGTGATGCTCGGCTTCGGCGACCAGCATCTTGATCTCCTCGTCGGTGACCTTTTCCTCGCTTTCGCCGCGCTGGCCAAGCAGCCACAATATGGCGCGGCCGGAAATGTCAAGCAGGAAGACCAGCGGTGCCGAGATGGTGGCAAGGATGGTCATGGCCGGTGCCGCGCGGGCGGCAACCCGCTCCGGGTCGCGCAGCGCGATCTGCTTGGGCACCAGTTCGCCGACGATCAGCGAGAAATAGGTGATGATGGCAACGACGATGCCGACGCCGAGCGGATCGGCGACGCTTTCGCGCATGCCCGCCGAGGCCAGGAAGACGGACAAACGGTCGCCGAGCGTGGCGCCGGAGAAGGCGCCGGAAAGCACGCCGACCAGCGTGATGCCGATCTGCACCGAGGACAGGAACTTGCCGGGGTTAGAGCCAAGGTCCAGCGCCCGCCCGGCGCCGTTGACGCCGCGGTCGATCATCGCCTTGAGCCGTGCCGGGCGCGATGAAACGATGGCGAGCTCGGACATCGACAAAAGGCCGTTCACACAGATGAGGACGACCACGATAGCAATTTCAACGTATAGCATGAGGGCTCAATAGCATTGCGGCGCGGCCTTCGAAAATAGTCCGCCAGCATTTTTGGAAAATGACAGTGCTGGCTGATAAGGCGACACGACCATGCGGCGCGCAGACGCTGGCTCTTTCGACTGTTTGCGATCGCGGCCGTGTCGCAAGGCCCATTCCATTCACTTCAGGTCCTTCAGCACGCCGATGATTGCCTTGCCGTCGGTGAAATAGGGGTCGCCGCCGCCGTTGCGGCCGGTCCTGGTGGCGCCGATGCCCGCCATATCGCTGGTCGATGCCAGCAGGCCTGCCGCGTTCAGGTCGCCGATCAGGAAGTCGCGCTCGGCATCGATGTCGGGACTGATGTGATGGGTGATCGCGCCAGTGTCGTGGCTGAGACCGACGCCGCGATCGAAGCTGGCGGCTCCCAACCAGAGCGGACGGCCGTCGTCGCCGACCGTTTCTGTCTGCCAGAAACGGACGTGGTGGCGTCGGTCCGCACTGTCGCCGGCCGGCTTTTCGAAAGCGAGGTCCTGGGCGCGGCCTTCGAACAGCAGGCGGCTCATCGGCGCATCGGGATAGGGACGCGAAAACAGGACGCTTTCGCCGATATCGATGGCGGTTCTCAGGGTGACGGCATCGGCGGTGTCCCAACCGGCGACGGCGAGGGCATGAACCACCTCCTTCTCGGTGCCGACAAGGCCGACATTGATCGGGTCGCCGGGAATGCCTTGCTGCGTGTGCGTCACCATCTCGAAGCGCTGGTCGCGAAAGCCGCGCTCCCGGAACGTCCAGAACTCCGGCGCAGCGAAATAGGCAAGCGCGAGCCAGGCGGCCAAAAAGGCCGCCACCCAGATTGCTATGCGTCGCCGAATACTCCGCTGGCTCATCTACTCATTGTCTCGTGTTGCGGCCACCATGCGTTCGTCATCAACTCTGAGAAATGGCGGCGTCCCTTAGTCTAGCATTTAGGGTAACGACGATCTTTCGCATGACGGCAGCGATTGCCAGCATTGGCTTTTTGCCGTTGGTGACGAGGCGTTTGTAGAAGGTGGCGAACTCGCCCTTTCCAGCTGCGGCGCGCAGGGCGGGCATAAACAGCGCGGTTCTGACATCAGGGCGTCCGCCGCGGATTTTGCGGTAGCCTTGCTTTTGTCCGCTGTCGTTTGGGTGTGGTGCAAGGCCAGCAAGGGCTGCAGCTTTACGGCGTGTCATGGAGCCGAGTTCGGGCAGGATAGCCAAGAGCTTGGCCGCCACGATCGGGCCGAGACTGTCCATGGCTGTGCGCCACGCCCGCAAACAATCCGAAGCCCGACAAGGATACCACCAGCATGGCCTTCTTGCACCAACAACCGCAAATATGCCTCGGCTTCGACATCGCCAAGGACACCGTCACCGTCGCCGACGGGACGACCACCAGCACCATCCTCAATCAGCGCAGAGCTGTCCGTGCTTTCCTGAAGAGCTACAAACACATCGACCTTGTCGTGTGCGAGCCGACAGGCGGCCATGAAAGCCTGCTGCTCGAAGAGTGCCTGCGCACCGGCATTGCCTGCCATCGCGCCGACACGCTCAAGGTCAAGAGCTACATCCGCTCCTTCGGCACGCACGGCAAGAGCGATGCCATCGATGCCGCGATGTTGAGAGCCTACGGCCGTGAACGCTGGGCAAAACTGTCCCTTTGGCAAGCTCCGGACCCCGACGAGACCCGCTTGCGCGCCCTGGTTCGCCGCCGCCAGGAACTCATTGCCATCAAAATCGCAGAGAAGAATCGTGCCAAGGCACCTGGCGGCCGCAAGCTCGCGACCTCTTTCGAGGCCGTGGTCAAAGTCGTCGAGCGCCAGCTCCAAATCATCGATGTCGAGATCCGCGAACTGATCGCCAACAGCAGCGCCCTCAAGCATCGAGCCGCCATCTGCACAGCCATGGACAGTCTCGGCCCGATCGTGGCGGCCAAGCTCTTGGCTATCCTGCCCGAACTCGGCTCCATGACACGCCGTAAAGCTGCAGCCCTTGCTGGCCTTGCACCACACCCAAACGACAGCGGACAAAAGCAAGGCTACCGCAAAATCCGCGGCGGACGCCCTGATGTCAGAACCGCGCTGTTTATGCCCGCCCTGCGCGCCGCAGCTGGAAAGGGCGAGTTCGCCACCTTCTACAAACGCCTCGTCACCAACGGCAAGAAGCCAATGCTGGCAATCGCTGCCGTCATGCGAAAGATCGTCGTTACCCTAAATGCTAGACTAAGGGACGCCGCCATTTCTCAGAGTTGATGACGAAGTGAGGGTTCCGGCCAAACTCCGTCGTCTTTGATTGCTGTGCTAGCGGCAGGCGCGATAGCCGTTCTTGCGGTTCTTGATGTCGAAGTGGAAATGGTTGCGGTGATCGTAATTGTAGCCGGGGCCGAGCACCGTGGTGAAATACTGGCAGCCGTCGGCGCGTACATTGTTGAGGAAGCCGCGGGTGCGGAAGGCGAAGAGGCCGGGCTTGCGCACGTCGATGTCGTCGCCATTGTTGAGCTCGATGCTCATGACGTCGAGCGCGTTGCCCTTGCCGTGCTCGGACAGCACGCCTTCGCCGGCGATGTTGCGGCAGGAATAGCTGGAGCCCTGGTGGATGGTCCTGACGCCGGAGAAATAACGCCAGCGGGCGGAGGGAACGAGTTCGTTCTTCGTCCAGGCGGCGAAGGTAGCGGCCATGTCGCAGGTCAGCGTCGCGGCGGGTTTCATCTGGATGCTGCCGATAGCCGTGACTTTTACGGGATAGTCGATGCCGCACTGGCCTTCGTGGATCGGCGCCAGGTCGGTATAGGCGACGTCGAGGCGCTTGAGCTGCTGGCGGCAATCGGTTTCGCTGGCCGGTATCTGCTCGACCGGCGACATCGGCTCATCCATGCGCGGATAGGCGGCCTGGGTCATGTAGGGGTTGGAGGGGACAAGCCGTTGCATGCCCGTATATTGCGGTACCGCCGACGTTTGCGCGCCGACATCGACCGCCGGCTGCAATGACAGCACACTACCGGTGTTGCAGGCCGAAACGGCCGCAAGCGTGAGGCCGGCGGCCAGTAGCATTGCAGGTTTCGAGTGACGCGCAGTGGCGAGAAACACGGCGCGAGTTTTGCCGGTCATTGGCGGAATCCCAATAGTGGATATCCGGCATTTTAACGATCAAGGGTAAAGGAAAACTCAGCGCCCGCGTTCATTCCTGAGGCTGAATTGCGGCGGGCTGCTGATGCGCCTATTGGCAGAACGTGCCGCCGTGCCTGCGTGGCTCGAGATCGAGATGGAAGTGCAAGGCGTGATCGGCATCGGCGCCCGGCCCGAGCACCGTCTTGAACGGACCGCAGGCGGCCTTGCGCACGGCGTTGAGGAATTTGGCGTCCTTCTCCGGCGGTGACGGGCTGATGTCGATTTTCCTGCCGTCCGACAAGGTAAAGCCGGCGATGTCGAGCGCGTTGCCGAAGGCATGCTCCGACAGTTTCCGGGTGCCGTGGCGCGGCCGGCAGACGAAGGCCGAGGCCTGGCTGATCGACTTCACCTCCGTGCCGAACTCCGCCTTGGCTGCCGGCTGAACAACATCGGCGGTGAAGCGGGCGGCCGCCTCGGCCATCGAGCAATTCAACTCGGTGCCGGGACCGATGGCGACCGACTTGTTGAGTGTCTTGATGACGATCGGATAGGGGATCGAGCAACCGATCTCGGGATCGCTTTCAGCCTTGTGCTCCTCGAATTCGACGCCAAGCGCCTTCAGCCGCTCGCGGCAAGCGACTTCCTCGGCAGGCATCTCTTCGCCGGGCCGATCGGCCGAGCGCGGGTCGGGAAGCATCTTCCTGTCGCCGGTTTCAGCCGGTTTTTCAGGCGGTTGCGGCGCTACATCAGGCGGCTCAGCCTGAGGTTCAGCGGTGTTGTCGGGCCTGTGTGTCGGGATCGGCACCTCGGGTGGCGGCTCCGGCTCGCTTTCCGTTTCGGCTGATGGCTCCCGGGCTGAAGGTTCGGGCCGCGCCTGCTTCTTCCGACGTGATTCTTCTTCATTGAACTGGTCGGACGTTGTGCCTGTCTTGGGGCCGTCCGCCTTGGGGCCGTCTGCCTTGGGGCCGTCTGTCTTGGGAGGGTCGGTCTTCTGCTCTTCCGTCTTTGGAGCGGCGGCGGGACGTGGTTCAGGCACCGGCGCATTGGCAGGCGATGGTAGCATTGGGGATGATGTTGGAGGCGGCGGCGTCAGAGACGATGGCAGGGAATTTCGCGGCGGGGGATTTTGCTTTTTCTGCGGAGCCGGTTTCGGCGTGGACTGCTGCTCCACTCGCAATTTCGCCTTATGGCGGCCACGCGGCTTCAACGGCTGGTCGACCCGCGGTGTTAACGGCTGCTCCACCCTCGGTGTCAGCGGCCTGTGATGCTTGTGACGATGTTTGGCATCGGCAGGCATCACGAGCAAGGCGGTGACGGCCGTAGCCAGTGCGATCCTGTATATTCGGGAAAAGACAGACGACCCCATCGCCGTCAACGGCGCGCGCGCCCGGAGGTTGCCTTCAGCCCATCACGAACGGTAACCACGCCGTTACGCACCGATCGCTTCGAGGCCTTCCTCCAGCCAATCGGCGAGCAGCGGCATGCCAAGCAGGTATTTTGCCGTGCGCCTGTTGGCGCGTTCGCGCGCCGCGGTCACCGCGTCGGACCATTCCGAGGCGTCGTAGTCGCCGCGCCCGACCCAGGCCAGTGCAATCAGCTCGGCGGCTTCGTCGACGTTGAGGTCGTTGATCAGTTCGCGCAACTCCTCCTCGGTCAGGTTTTCCGAACTTTCCTCGGCAAGGCCGTCATGATGATGGTTGTCGCGCGTGTCGCCATCGAACTCGATCTCGTGTTCGGCGCCATCGACATAATCCTCGTTGACCGCGGCACTCAGCGCCTTGGCCTTGAGGATGAACAGGCGCACGGTATCGGGGCCGATCGAGAGTTCCCAGTCCTTTTCAAGCCGCCGCTGCACGGGCCATCTCCGTCAGTCGTTTGCCGGATGATAACGGATTTGCGGCATCCGTCACCTGATGTTCTCCACTCGAATTTTTTTCCGGGATGAAACGCGGGGCGCTTGGCGTTAGTGTTACATTCTCACCCCTCAAGGAGGCTTCGATGCACAAAAGAATGCTGATCCAGGCCGCGACTGCCCTTGTCGCGCTGCAGTTCTTCGCTGTCCCGGTGTTCGCGGCGGGCAGTAGCAGTGGTGGCAGCGACCAGACCGTCACCCAGTGCAAGAAGGGAGAGGTGTGGGACAAGAAGAAGAAAAAATGCGTCGCCCCCCAGGAAGGCATGCTGGACGACGACAGCATCTATGATGCAGGCCATGCGCTGGCGATGGCCGGGCGCTATGACGAGGCGATCTCGGTGCTCACCCTTGCCGCCAACAAGCAGGATCCGCGCATTCTCAACTATCTCGGCTATTCGCACCGCCATTCCGGACGTGTCACCGTGGGCCTCGGCTATTACGAGGAAGCGTTGCGCATCGACCCGAACTACACGCTGGTGCGTGAATATCTCGGCGAGGCGCACCTGCAGATCGGCGATCTCGCCGGCGCACAGCAGCAGCTGATGGAAATCGAGAAGCGCACCGGCAAGGGATCGCGCGAATACGGCATGCTGTCCGAGCAGATCGAGCATTTCATGCGGAGCTGATCAGGCTCCCAGGGCTTGTCGAAGCGGCCGCGAGCGATCGCGGCCGTTTTTTGTTTGCCTCCAGCCCCATTGTCTGCCTCCTCTTGGTGAAAGCGGGGATGATTTTTGCAAAACCGATTTTTGGGCGTGAAAAACCCGCTGACATTGCTATATTGGGGGAAATTGTGGTGAAACGGTTCCGTTAGCCCGAGGCTGCCGGACCGTTTTCTTTTTGTACCCATCGACAAGGCTTTCCCCGAAACGCGGGGGTGGCGGCAGGAAAGGTCAGGCATCATGAACAAGGTCCCGATGACAGGCGAGGGGTTCGCGTCATTGAAGGAAGAACTGCGTTGGCGCCAGCAGGAAGAGCGGCCGCGCATCATCGAGGCGATCTCGGAAGCGCGCTCGCACGGCGACCTGTCCGAAAATGCCGAATATCATGCCGCGAAAGAGGCGCAGAGCCTCAATGAGGGCCGCGTCAACGAACTCGAGGACCTGATCGCGCGCGCCGAAGTCATCGACGTCACCAAGCTCAGCGGCGACAAGGTCAAGTTCGGCGCCACGGTGGTGCTGGTCGACGAGGACACCGAGGAAAAGAAGACCTACCAGATCGTCGGCGACCAGGAAGCCGACGTGAAGTCCGGCCGTATCTCGATCTCCTCGCCGATCGCGCGTGCGCTGATCGGCAAGGAAGTCGGCGACGCCATCGAGGTCAATGCGCCTGGCGGTGCCAGGGGCTATGAGATCGTCCAGGTGCAGTTCATCTAAGGAATTGGGGGCAGGCGCCTATTCAAGCGAAGTTGCGCTGCCCCTCATTGCCCTGCCAGGCATTTCTCCCCGTATAGTGACGGGGAGAAAGACGATGTCACGGATGGTTTCGCCAAACCTTAGCGGTGCAAGAGGACGCTGACGCAACGCGCAGTTCCCTTCTCCCCGTCACTATACGGGGACAAGGTGCCGGCAGGCGGATGAGGGGCGGCGCTCACCTTTGCGATTGAATTGATTGAGTAAATCAACCTCTACTGGTGGCCTGGCCAAGCTCCAGTAGCCTGTCCGCCTCAGCCACCACTTCCGCCGGCGTCACACGCCCTCCTGCAGCGGCCAGCAGCGTCGACGCACAGGGCCCACGTGGACCCGTCAAACCCGGTTCCGTCGCCAAAAAAACGGCAACCGTCGGCAGGCCGAAGGCGCTGGCCAGGTGGGTCAGGCCGGTGTCGGCGCCGATGACCAGCGTCGAGTGGCCGAGGATGCCGGCGATGTCGGCCAGCGGCGATTTCGGCACCACGACGGTGGACGGCACGGCCCTGGCGATCGCTTCAGCCACGGACTTCTCACGTTCGTTCGACCAGGTGGTGACCGGAATCATGCCGCGCTCGACCAGCAGGCGGGCCGTTCCGATCCAGTCCTCGACGGGCCATTTCTTGTCCTCGCGGCTGGTGCCGTGCAGCAGGAAGGCGGTTTTTCCGATGGTGCCGGGTAGAGTGCCGAGTGGTGGCACGATGCCGGAGTCGAGCGTCGACAGATCGGGCTGATAGCCGAGCGCCAGCCCAAACAGCCGCCTTGTCCGCTCGATGGCGTGCAGCTCGCGCGGCACGGCGTAGGTGACGTCATAAAACAGCGTCGCCGAGGGTTCGCGCGCGCTCGAACGGTCGAAGCCGGCGATCGGCGCGCCGGCCTGCCGTGCCACCAGGGCCGATTTCAGCAGGCCCTGCGCGTCGATGACCAGATCGTAGCGGCATTCGCGCAACGTGCGGCGCAACGCGGCTGCCTCGCGCCAGGTGCCGCCACTGAACAGCGCCTTGCGCCAGCGCCGGATGGCGACCGTGTGAATCCGCGCGATCGCCGGGTGCAGCGCCACGATGCCGGCGAACGCCTCCTCGACGCACCAGTCGAAGGACACGTCCGGCCGGTTCAGGCTGGCATCCTCGACGGCCGGAAAGGTGTGGATGACATCGCCCATTGACGATGTCTTGACGATCAGGACCTTCATGCCGCTGTCGGAAGTTCCAGCAGCCGGTCCGCCGCCGCAGCGACCTGGCCGACTCCCAATGTCTTCAGGCAGTTGAGATGACCGAGCGGACAGACCTTCTGGTGGCAGGGCGAACAGGAGAGGTGAAGCCAGACCAGTTCGCGGCGTTCCGCCAGCGGTGGCGTATTGTCGGGCGAGGTCGAGCCGTAGACGGCGACGATCGGCGTGCCGACGCCCGCCGCGACATGCATCAGCCCGCTGTCGTTGGAGACGGCGAGCCTTGCCGCCGCGATCAGGTCGATGGCGTCCTCCAGCCGCGTCTGGCCGGCGAGGTCGACGGCGCCGGGAGCCAGAGCCGCGATCTCCGCCGTGACGGCGCGGTCGTTCTTCGAGCCGAACAGGGCGACCTTCAAGCCCTTGCCCATGAACTCGCGGGCCAGGCCGGCATAGCTTTCGCTCGGCCAACGCTTGGCCGGGCCGAATTCGGCGCCAGGCATCAGGGCCACAAATCCCTGTCGGGTCAGCCCGAAACGGTGGAGCAAAGTGGCCTGGTTGCCCGCATCCACTGTCAGATGAGGCGCGCGAAAACTGCCGCCCCTGGCGAGGCTGAAATAGGCCTGCGCGGTGCGCCGTTTCAGGGCCTCCGGCAGCGGCACGACGTCGGTCAAAAGGCCGTAGCGCATTTCGCGCAGATGGCCGAAACGGCGCGGGATGCGGGCAAAGAATGGGATCAGCGCCGACTTCCAGCTGCCGGGCAGGACATAGGCCATGTCGTAGCGGCCGCGCAGCAGGCGGCCGAAGCGGCGGCGATGGGTGAATTCGAGCGCGCCGGGCTTCAGCGGAAAGTCGATCTGCTGGCGGATCTCAGGCATGCGCTTGACCAGCGGCGCGGCCCAGGCCGGCGCCAGCACGTCGATCGCGGCGTTGGGATGGAGTTCCTTCAGCGCCGAGAACAGGCACTGCGCCATCACCATGTCGCCAACCCAGCGTGGGCCGATCACGAGGATCGTTGGGCTTTCAGCCATTCGACATAGTCTCTGACACCGGTTTCCACTGTCCGGAACTGGCCATTATAACCGGCCGCGCGCAAACGGGACATATCAGCTTGCGTAAAGCTCTGGTAGCTGCCCTTGAGGTGGTCGGGGAAGGGGATGAACTCGATCTCGCCGTTGCCCAGCGTGTCGATGACCGTCTCCGCGATGGCACGGAAAGGCTGGGCTCGGCCGGTTCCGCAATTGAAAATGCCACTCGAACCGCGGTTCCAAAGCCACAGATTCACGTCCGCGACATCGCCGACATGGATGAAGTCGCGGCTTTGCTCGCCGGGTCCGAAGCCATCATAGGCGCCGAACAGTTTCGGGTTCTGGCCTTGCTCGACCTGGTTGAACAGATGGAAGGCAACCGATGCCATCGCGCCCTTGTGCGCCTCGCGCGGTCCGTAGACGTTGAAGTAGCGCAAGCCGGCCACAGGCGAATGATCCGTGTCGAAGACGGTGCGCCTGACATAGTCGTCGAACAGTTTCTTGGAATAGGCATAGACATTGAGCGGCCGCTCAAGCTCGGCTTCCTCGCGAAACTCGGACCCGCCACCGTAGACGGACGCGGAAGAGGCGTAGAGGAAGGGCACGCGCAGCGCGAGACACTGATGCAGCAGCCGCTTCGAGTAGGCGTAGTTCACCTCCATCATGAATTTGCCGTTCCACTCCGTGGTGGTCGAACAGGCACCCTGATGGAAGACGGCCTCGATGCGGCCGAGCCCGCCGGACTCCAGGCGTGGCAGGAAGTCATCCTTGTCGAGGTAGTCGGCTATGCTGAGATCGGCGAGGTTGGCGATCTTGTGGCCGTCGGTGAGATCGTCGACGACGAGGATGTCGTCATGGCCCTCGGCGTTGAGCGCGGCGACGATGTTGGAGCCGATCATGCCGGCGCCGCCCGTGACGATGATCATGAAGGCCTCTGGTTGCTTGCGATTCCGGTCCTTATAAGGGAGGCCAGCCGGGCTGTCGACAAAGCAGGTGGTTGTCTGTTTTGTCCATTTTGTCTATTATGGGCAAAGCGGAGTGTCCAATGAAACACTATCCATCGACCGATCTGAAACAGAATCTCGGCGACGTGCTTGCGGCCGCCAGCCAGCAGCCCGTCTCCATCACTCGTCACAACAAGCCGAGATACGTCCTGATGAGCATCGAGGCTTACGAAGCTCGATTCGCCAACGACAGCCGGCGCGCTTATGCGTCGGAGGATGCACCATCCGAACATGTCGAGATACTCGAAGAGTACGCCGCGGAACTGGACCGTGATTAAACCTGTTGCCGCGGATGTGTGGCGATATCCATATCTATGGCATCGCCAACACGGAGATGGCGAGACCGAAGGCCGCAAGACGAGGCCTGTCGCATTCGTCGCCGTTCTCCCGGGGAAGGCTCCGCGCAGCCGGGCCGTGATCGCTCAGCCGTTGGGGTTCCGGAAATTGAACGCCACCGTGCCGGCCTTGACCCTATCCCCCTTTGGGTCATAGTCGACGAGTACAACCACGATATCCTGGAATCGTCGGCCTATTTCGAACCGGGTGCGCGCATCGGCGCCTTCAGTCCGTCATTCCACAAAAAAGTCATGTCGGCTTTCATTGCGGCTGTTCGCGCAGGCCGATCCAAAGCCATCCCACGGGCTGACTGAACGGTCTGCAACGGGGGCAGGTCAAGATCACAAGGGACAAAAATGCCGTCGACCGAATTGCTCATCGCATTTTTCGCCACGACGGCGATCTTCGCCTATATCCCAGGTCCGGCCATGCTTTATGCCGCGGCGCAGACGATGGCGCGTGGGCGCTGGTCAGGCCTGACGGCCGCACTCGGCATTCATCTTGGCGGCTACGTGCATGTCTTTGCCGCCGCCGCCGGCCTGTCGGTGCTGTTCCACGCCGTGCCGCCGCTCTACATGGCGGTCAAGCTCGTCGGCGCGCTCTATCTGATCTGGCTCGGTGTCTCGCTATTCCGCAAGCGCGTCGAGGGCGACGTGGCACTGCCCGCCATCGAGCGCAAATCGGCGCGCCGGGCTTTTTTCGAAAGCATCACCGTCGAGGTGCTCAATCCGAAGACCGCGATCTTCTTCATGGCGTTCCTGCCGCAGTTCATCGACGCCTCGTCGGCCTTCCCGGTCTGGCTGCAATTCGTCATACTGGGTACTATCGTCAACCTGATGTTCTCGTCGGCCGACATTGTCTGCGTGTTCCTGGCCGGCCTCGTGATCGGCCGGCTGCGGCGTTCGAGCCGGGCGCAGCGCCTGATGCAGCGGGCCGGTGGTGCGGTGCTGGTCGGGCTCGGCGTCCACGTCGCCCTGCAGAAGAGCTGACGGGCATCGCCGTTGCGCCGGCTCGAATTGCGGTATATCGGCAGGCATGAACGGCCGCCAGCCGCCCCCTATATTCCAGAGACGGTTTTCCCAGCGCGTTGCCAGTGACATGATCAAGCACAATCCGCCTTCACCCGAACCCCTGCACCGCGCCATTGCGCGCTTTGGCGACGTCGCCGTGCTGGTGGTCGGCGACATCATCCTCGACCGCTTCGTCAACGGCGTCATCGAGCGCATTTCTCCGGAAGCGCCGATCCCGGTGCTGCACGGGCGCGGCGAGACCTCGGCGATGGGCGGCGCCGGCAATGTCGTGGCCAACATCATCTCGCTCGGCGCGCGCGCCATTCCGGTTTCGGTGATGGGCACCGACACGGCCGGCGACAGCCTGTTGCGGATGCTTGGCGAGCTTGGCGCCGACACGGCGGGCCTGGCGCAGCAGGGTGGCCGCATGACCTCGTCGAAAAGCCGTTTCAGCGCACTCAACCAGCAGGTGCTGCGTTTCGACGAAGAAGAGATCAAGCCGCTCGGCGAAACGGAGCGGGCCGGTTTGATCCGGCATTTTCGCGCCGCGCTCGCGGCGGCCGACATCGTCATCCTGTCCGATTACGGCAAGGGCATCCTGCTTGATGGCGTCGCCGCCGAACTGATCGCCATCTGCCGCGAGGCGGGCAAACCGGTACTGGTCGACCCGAAGGGCAGGGACTATGCGCGCTATGCGGGCGCGACCGCCATCACCCCCAATCGCAAGGAGCTTGGCGAGGCCGTCGGCCATCCGGTGTTCGCCGATGACGAGATCGTCGCGGCGGCCCGTGAGCTGATCTCGGCGCACGGCTTCGACTTTGTCGTCGCCACACGCAGCGAAAAAGGCATGAGCGTCGTCGGCCCGGATGAGGCCAGCCACATCGCCACCCAGGCGCGCGAAGTGTTCGACGTCTCGGGCGCGGGCGATACGGTCATTGCAACGTTCGCGCTGGCGCTCGCTTCGGGTGCCGATCCCGTCGCGGCGGCCTCGATCGCCAATGCCGCCGGCGGGGTTGTTGTGGGAAAACGCGGCACCGCGCGGCTGACGGTCGAGGAGCTCACCGGCGCGCTGTTGCGCTCGCATGGACCGACCGCCCACAAGGACGCCATCCTCGATGCCGCGTCGGCCGCGCGCATGGTGGCGGCCTGGAAGGAAGAGGGCCTGAGCGTCGGCTTCACCAATGGCTGTTTCGACATCCTGCATGCCGGCCATGTCAGCCTCTTGCACGCGGCGCGCAGCCAGTGCGACCGGCTGGTGCTTGGCTTGAACAGCGATGCCTCGGTGCGGCGGCTGAAGGGGCCGGGCCGTCCGGTCAACGACCAGCATGACCGCGCCTGCGTGCTCGCGGCCCTGGCTTCGGTCGATGCTGTCGTGGTGTTCGAGGAGGATACGCCGCTGGCGCTGATCGAGGCGCTTCTGCCCGACATACTGGTCAAGGGCGCGGACTACACGATCGAGACGGTGGTGGGCGCCGATGTGGTGCAGAAGGCCGGCGGACGCGTCGTGCTGGTCGATCTCGTCGCCGGCAAGAGCACGACCGGCACCATCGGAAAACTGCGCGCGGGCGGCAGCACCAACTGAGGGTTTCATGTCTGAACTGAATGACTATCTGGTCCGCTCGGCGGCCGCGATCACGGCGATGGTCGAGCGTGACCTGACAGGCGAGATGGAACGCGCGGCGAGCGCCGTGGTGACGGCGCTTTCGTCGGGCAAGGCCTTCCTGATCGCCGGCAATGGCGGGTCGGCCAGCGATGCCATCCACATAGCCGGCGAACTCGTCGGCCGTTTCCTGAAGGAGCGCAAGGCCTACAATGTCATAGCACTGCCGGCCAACGCGGCGGTGCTGACCGCATGGGGCAATGATTACGGCTTCGACACGGTGTTTTCGCGCCAGGTCGAGGCGCATGGCTCGGCCGGTGGCGTGCTTCTGGCGATCTCGACCAGCGGCAATTCTCCGAGCATTCTCGCCGCCGCCGAACAGGCGCGGATGATGGACATGACGGTGATCGGCCTGACCGGCGACACCGGCGGCAAGCTCAAACCGCTGTGCGATATACTGCTCAACGTGCCCTCGACCTCGACGCCGATCATCCAGCAGGGGCATCTGTGCCTTTACCACCATCTGTGCGAGGTGGTCGAAACGCGCCTGCACAATGGCTGACGGGGTATCGCACCCGCTGGTCGAGCCGGGTGTGTGGATCGAGCGGATCGGCGACCGGGTTTTTCCGCGGAACGTGCCGGCGCTGTTCCTCGACCGCGATGGCACCATCAATTTCGATACCGACTATCCCAGCGATCCGGCCGAGATCGAGCTCAGGCCGCAGATGCTGCCGGCGATCGCAGCCGCGAACGAGGCCGGGATTCCAGTTGTCGTGGTCACCAACCAGTCCGGCATAGCGCGCGGCTATTTCGGCTGGAGCGTCTTTGCCGCGGTGAACGGCCGCGTCCTCGATCTGCTGCACGACCGAGGCGTGTTCGTCGACATGGTGCTTGCCTGCGCCTACCACGAGGCGGGTGTCGGGCCACTGGGCATATCGGATCATACGATGCGCAAGCCCAATCCGGGCATGCTGGTCGAGGCTGCCAAGCGCCTCGGCATTGACCTTGGGCGCTCGCTGATCGTCGGCGACAAGCTGGCCGACATGCAGGCGGGAAAGCGTGCTGGCCTGTCGCAAGGCTGGCTGGTCGACGGCGAGGCGGCGGCTCAGGCCGGTTTCGCCATCAGGCCCCTGCGCGACGGCAGCGACCTCGGTGGCCTGCTCGCAGCCATCGAAATGCTCGGCCGGGACAACAGGTCCTGATCCAGGACAGGCAGTTCATACAGGATCGTTGCGTTCCGAGGCTTCGTAAAGCTTGGCTTCGGTGGCGAAGGAATAGATCATCACCGACATCGAGTAGACGAAACCGTGCCGACCGCACAGGAAGTAGCGCTTGGCCAGGTAGAATTTCAGGAAGTTGCCGAACGGCGACAGCACCAGCCGCACCAGGCCGGGCTTCTTGCCCTTCTCGACCAGCGTGACGGCCTTGAGGCCGGAATAGGCGTTGGCCCGGGCGAGATCCTCCTCGACCGATATTTCGCGGCGATGCAGCAGGACACCCTTTTCGATCGTGCCGGTCTCGCCCGGCACGTGGAAGGCTTCATGCACCCGCGCGGTGAGATCCATGGTGGCGCCTTCCCGGCGGAAAAGCCGCATCAGCCTGTTGTGCAGTACCCAGCGGTGCGCATAGCCGTAGCCCTTCAGCCAATCGCGGCGGCGGATGTACCAGCCGCTGACCTTGTTGTCGGCCGCCTGCGTGATGGCCACGATCGACTGTCGCAGCTGGTCATCGACGCGCTCGTCCGGGTCGATCGAAAGACACCAGGGCTGCGTAGCATGGTCGAGCGAGAATTGCCGCTGACGGGGAAAGCCCGGCCAGTCATTGTGCAGCAGCTTTATCGGGTAGCCCTTGGCGATATAGCCTTTCACGCATTCGACAGTGCCGTCGGTCGAGCCGGAATCGACGACGATGATCTCGGCGCAGAAATCGATGCTTTCCAGACACGGGCCGATCATGTCGGCTTCGTCCACGCAAATGATAAGCGCCGAGACCGGGCTTGCAAATCGAGTCATGGTCCCCTTCCCATGGCGGGCCGTCCCCGGAGCAAACGCTGCTTGTGCCATCTGTTCTTACGCAATCCCGGGCGGAAAACCGTTACACATTTTTCCAGCAATTGCTTGAGAAACCAATCAGGCGGTCAGTTCGGCGGCGAAGTCCGGCGGAGCCGTCCAGCCTTGTACATCAGCCTCTGTCGAATACCAACGCGGCACCGGTGTGGCGGAGACCAGGAATTCGCGGGCGCGAAGGCGGTTAGCCGGTTCAGGGGCGCTCGAAGGAGACCAGGCCTTCATCCTTGACACGGCGGATGGTGAGCGCGGTGCGCACCGTGTCGACATTCGGCGTCGAGGTCAGTTCCTCGATGACGAACGTCTGGAAGGCACCGAGGTCGCTTGCCACGCAGTGCAGCAGGAAATCGGATTCGCCCGAAACCATCCAGGCATCGCGCACGATCGGCCAGCCGCGCGTGCGCTCGGCGAAGGTGCGCAGTTCGGCATCGGCCTGATGATGCAGTCCGACTAGGCAGAAGGCGACGACGTCGAGGCCGAGCGCCGGGGCGTTGAGCAGCGCGCGGTAGCCGCGGATGATGCCAGCTTCCTCCAGCCGCTTGACCCGGCGCAGGCAGGGCGGGGCGGAAATGCCAACGCGGTTCGACAACTCGACATTGGTCATGCGTCCGTCGGCCTGCAATTCGCGCAGGATCTTCCAGTCGATGGCGTCGAGGTCGGCTTTCAGGGGCATGGTTGTCTCTGCTCGGCGCAAGAATCTTTCGCGATTTTGTAATTAAACGACTTTTGTGATGGCGCCAGCCCTCATCAACGCGATTTTTGAAGCGTAACGAAAGCGGCGATCGTGCGAATAACCGCGTGGGCCGAACCTTTCCGGGGACGACGGCCCGTTCGTCTTGCTGGCGTGGTTGGCAACCCTTACATTAAGCGCGAATTTCACGTCTTTCTCCAAGGCACCCCCGATTGTCCGCCCCGCTGAGGCTTTAAATGACCACCAAGCACGCGCCTGTTCTCATCATCGGTTCCGGCCCTGCCGGCTATACCGCGGCTGTCTACGCCGCGCGCGCCATGCTGAAGCCGATGCTCGTCGCCGGCCTGCAGCAGGGCGGCCAGCTGATGATCACCACCGATGTCGAGAACTATCCCGGTTTCGCCGACCCGATCCAGGGCCCGTGGCTGATGGAACAGATGCTCAAGCAGGCCGAGCATGTCGGCACCGACATCATCAACGACATCATCACCGAGGTCGACCTCAACGTGCGGCCGTTCCGCGCCAAGGGCGATTCCGGCACGACCTACACCGCCGACGCGCTGATCATCGCCACCGGCGCGCAGGCCAAGTGGCTGGGCATTCCGACCGAGCAGGATTTCATGGGCTTCGGCGTCTCGGCCTGTGCCACCTGCGATGGCTTCTTCTATCGCGGCAAGGATGTCGCTGTGGTCGGTGGCGGCAATTCGGCGGTGGAGGAAGCGCTCTATCTGTCGAATCTCGCCAAGAGCGTGACGGTCATCCATCGGCGCAGCGACTTCCGCGCCGAGCGCATCCTGCGCGAGCGGCTGTTGCAGAAGGAGAATGTCCGCGTCATCTGGGACACGATCGTCGACGAGATCACCGGCCGCCCCGGCAAGGCGCCGCTGCCGCCTTCGGTCGAGGGACTGAAGCTCAAGCATGCGGTGACCGGCGCCGAAAGCCACCTCAAGGTGGATGGCGTGTTCGTGGCGATCGGCCACGCACCGGCCGTCGAACTGTTCGTCGGCAAGCTCAAGCAGAAGCCGAACGGCTACCTCTGGACGGCACCGGATTCGACCCGCACCGACGTGCCCGGCGTGTTCGCCGCCGGCGACGTGACCGACGATGTCTATCGCCAGGCGGTGACGGCGGCGGGACTTGGCTGCATGGCCGCGCTCGAGGCGGAAAAGTATCTGGCCGGCATCGAGGTGCATCGCGAAGCAGCGGAATAAGAGCGGCTGTCGGACTGTTAAAAAAACGGCTTAGAGACGCCGTGTAAAAGCCTGATTTTTCATTCAGACGCCAAACAGAACGAGGGGAATCATGGCGTTGGACTGGGACAAGCTACGCGTGTTTCACGCTGCGGCGGAAGCGGGGTCGTTTACGCACGCGGCCGAGACATTGCACCTGTCGCAATCGGCGATATCGAGGCAGGTCAGTGCGCTCGAGCATGATGTCGGCGTGCCGCTGTTCAATCGCCATGCGCGCGGCCTGGTGCTGACCGAGCAGGGCGAGATGCTGTTCCGCACGGCGCATGACGTGCTGATGAAGCTTGAGACCATCAAGTCGCGCCTGACCGAGACCAAGGATCGGCCTTCCGGCGTGCTCCGCGTGACGACGACCGTCGGCCTTGGCGCGGGCTGGCTGACCGAGCGGGTGCAGGAGTTCATCGAGCTCTATCCCGAAATCAGCCTGCAGCTGATCCTGGCCAACGAGGAACTCGACCTCACCATGCGCCAGGCCGACTGCGCCATCCGGCTGCGCCAGCCGCAGCAGCCGGACCTGATCCAGCGCCGCCTGTTCACCGTGCATTTCCACTTGTACGCGGCGCCATCCTATGTCGCCAAGCATGGCAAGCCGGCCTCGGTCGCCGAACTCAGAAACCATCGCATCGTCACCTTCGGCCTGCCGGTTCCGTCGCATCTGTCGGAGTTGAACTGGCTGGAGACAGTCGGTGATTTCGAGGGCGGCCAGCGCGTGCCGTCGCTGCAGATCAACGACATATTGTCGATCAAGCGCGCCGTGCAGGGCGGCGCCGGCATTGCCATGTTGCCGGACTACGTGATCAGCAAGGACTCCGGCCTGGTGCAGTTGCTGCCGGAAACCGAGGTGCCGTCCTTCGACACCTATTTCGCCTATCCCGACGCGATGAAGAACCAGGCCAAGCTGCACGTGTTCCGCGACTTCATCATTGCCAAGGCGCGCAGCTGGTCCTTCTGAGGGCATTCGGCCTGACCTGAACCTCGACATGCCTTGGGCTGCGCTGCTCGCTGCTCGTCAATCCCGCCAGGGTGTCAGGCGTGGCAGCCAGCCAGGGACGTTGCGGCGGTAGGTTTCATAGTCGGCGCCGTAGCGGCTTGCGAGCGTCGGCTCCTCGTAGAACCTAACGAAGGAGCCCATGGCAATGGCGCCGATGGCGGCATAGGCGAGAAGCGTCCATCTGGAGAACAGCAGTGCCTGGCCAAGGATGATCGACAGCACGGCGACATACATGGGATTGCGGACATGGCGATAGACGCCGCCGATCACCAGCTTTTCGGTCGGCGCGATGGGAGCCGGCGTGCCCAACCCCTCCAGCGCGAAGCGGGCGAAGGCATGCAGCAGCACGGCGGCCGCGACCACGATGAGGATGCCGCCAGCAAGAACAAAGCCCGGTACGGTGGACCACGGCAAGCCCCAACGGTCGCTGAGCAGCCAGGGGACAAGTCCGGCAACCACACCCGGAGCCGCGATCAGGAAAACGCCGCTGCCGGCAATGGCTGAAAAAGGACGCATTGGCTGCTTTTCGCCTGGTTGCCTCAGAATTGAACGGCCACTGCCTGATTCCAGGTCATCAGGAGTTTTCGGCATTTTGGAGCAAGATCGGCCTGGATTGGCGTTTTCACAACGACAAATGGCCCGCGGCGCGCTCCGTTTTGGGGATTCTGCTGGTCCTATTGGCTTTCGGAATGGGTTAGACCACAGCCTGCGTCTTTTTGCATGCGTGTGTTGCAAAATAGATGCTTGTTTCTTGGGCATGATGAGCAGATATATAGATCATCTCCTGGGCGCGTTCTCCTCCCATTAGCGCCCTCGAGTGTTCCCCTCTGGAGGTTAGCCTTAACAGGCACTTCCAATCAAACTCAGCCGGATCTTCGTTGATCCGGCTTTTTTGTTGCCCGGACCTTACCGGGGCGGACCAGGAATTCACCAGAATTGCCGCGTAACAGTGTCATGTAACCTCTGGTAACATGACAACGATGCCTTCCGATGCTATGTACACGCTAGGACGCGGTGTGGTTCGGACGAGAGATGGGGGCATCACTCGTACGGCCCGGGCTCAGGCGGCTACCGCGTCCGAACCTTTTTCGCCGAAACCCGGCTACGGCACATGCGGCGGACCTACCGTTTCTCCTCCCAAGAAAACGGTCCGCAAACAAAACGGCGTCCGGCCCCCCGGGCGTCGTTTTTGGTTTCATGCATGTTGCTGTCGCGAGGCGGCGGGGCTCGCATCCGGAGGCCATGCGCCGGTCCCGCTGGTCATGAACCTCCCAAACGTTGATGCCGCCCTCTGTCCTGCCAGCCACCTCTCACCGCTAACGGCGAGAGGTGGTGGATTGCGGCGAAATCAGGCGGCCTTGCCGTTGGTGTTCATCGCTTCGTCGGCGAGACGGCCGGTGAGTTCGGCCATGTGGTCGAAGGCGGCGCGATAGCTGGCGACGCCCGCCGTTGCCGAGCGCAGCTCAATGATCAGGTCGCCGATCTCGGCTTGCGGCATGGTCGCCTCGACGACATCCCACCCCGGCCAGCCGGGCCGGGCGTCATAGCCGAGGATCTGGCCGCGCCGCTGCGGGATGAGCGCGATGATCTTCGAGGTCGCGTCCGAGGGCGTGACGATCTCGACTTTCATCACCGGCTCCAGAAGCACCGGTGAGCAGGCGGCCATGCCTTCCTTCATGGCGAGCTTCGCGGCCATCTGGAAGGCCATGTCGGAGGAATCGACCGCATGATAGGAGCCGTCCGACAGGTTGACGGCGACGTCGACCACGGGGAAGCCGAGCGGGCCGCTCTTCAGGTAATCGCGTATGCCTGTTTCGACCGACTGGATGTAGGTCTTGGGCACGACGCCGCCGGTGATGGTGTCGGTGAACTGGAAGCCGGAGCCGCGCGGCAACGGCTTGATCTCGATCACCACGTCGCCGAACTGGCCATGGCCGCCCGACTGCTTCTTGTGGCGGCCACGCTGCTGCGCCGATTTGCGGATCGTCTCGCGATAGGGCACGGCCGGGGCATGGCCTTCGACCGGGATCTGGTTCTTGCCCTCCAGCCGCTCGCGCACGACGCGCAGATGCATCTCGCCATGGCCAGACAGCACCGTCTCGGCCGAGTCCTGGTTGTGACGCAGGCTGAGCGAGGGATCTTCCTCCGCCAGCCGCTGGATGGCGGCCGACATCTTGACCTCGTCCTTGCGCTCCTTCGGCCGCAGCGCGAAAGCGAATACCGGCTGCGGTGGCTCGAATGCGAACAGCTGTTTGGTGCCGCCCCTGGCCGAAGTCAGCGTCTGGCCGGTCTTGACCTCGTCCAGCTTGCCCAGCGCCACGGTGTCGCCAAGCTTGGCGGCGGTGAGCTTGAACTGGTCCTTGCCGAGCATCTTGTAGATGCCGGAAACCTTCGCCGTCTCACCGCCGGGCAGCCAGAGTTCGGAACCGTCGGCGACCTGGCCGGACAGGATGCGCGACACCGACAGCTTGCCGCCATGCGGTGTGTGGATCGTCTTCATCACCTGGACCAGGGTGGCGCCGCCGTCGGGGGCGCCAAGCCGCTTGCGGGTCGCCTCGATGTCGGGTGCGTCGTGGCGGATCGTCTTCAAGAGGCGCAGCACGCCATTGCCCTTCTCGGCGGTACCGATCAGCACCGGCGTCACCACGCCATCGCGCAGATCGGCGGCAAGGTCGTCGAAGATGGCGTCCTTCGGCGGCTCGATCTCCTCGAGCAGCTGTTCCATTAGCTGGTCGTCATGGTCGGCCAGAGTCTCCAGCATGGAGAAGCGTGCTTCCAGTTCGCGCGCCTTGTCGTCGCCGGGTATCTGGGCCACCTCGCTTTCGGCGTACTCGCGGTAGATGTAGGCACGCTCCAGCGCCAGATCGATCGAACCGATGACGACGCCGTCCTTGCGAAGTGGAATCTGGCGCAGCAGAAGCGGCACAGAGCTTGCCGGCTGCAGCATCTTCAGCGTGTCGCGAACGCCTGCTATCGCCTTGTCGACCTTGTTGAGGAACAGGATGCGCGGCACGCCGAGATCATCGAGCTTGCGCATGATGAGCTGCAGGGCGGGAATCTTCTTTTCGTCGGCCTCGGCCACGACCACCGCGAGGTCGCAGGCGGCCAGCACCGGCTCGGCCTCGAAGGAGAATTCGATCGAGCCGGGACAATCGACGAAGGTGATCTGCTCGCCCATGAAATCGGTGGTTGCGACGGTCGCCTCGACGCTCATGGCGTGGGCGCGTGCTTCCGGCGAATGATCTGAGACAGTACTGCCCGAGGAAACCGGGTTCTGGCGGGGAATGGCGCCCGTACGGGCCAATATGGCTTCGAGAAGTGTCGTCTTACCGCTTGCAAAGGGACCGACTATGGCAATGCATTTCGGTCCCGTGCGTCGTCCTCCGGCGCGAGTACCCATGGCTGACCTCCACTCAGGCGTTTCCCTAGGGACCGACTGGCATGCATGGTTCAGGCGTGGTCAATCGGTCCTGAGCGGCGGCCGGCCTGTTCGACCGTCGCGGGCGGGGTTCTTTTCTTGTCGCCACCTGCCCTGACGCATCGTCCCACTTGTTTGCCGGCAGGGCAAGGGAAATAGAAATCGGTGCCCGTGCGTGACCTCAGGCGCTCAGCGCCATGGGTTCGGCATCATCGATGGCGAGCAAGGGCCCCACCTTGTCGCGTGGCGCCGGCCTGCCGAAGAAATAGCCTTGGAAACGATTGCAGCCGGCGGCCTTGGCCAGCTTGAACTCTTCTTGTGTCTCGACACCCTCCGCCACGATGGTGACGTCCTGGATGCGCGCGATCTGCGCCAGCGCCGAAACGAAGATCTGCGCCACCTGGTCATGGGCAAGGCTGCGGATGTAGGAGCGATCGATCTTGATGCTGTCGATGGGCAAGGTCTTCAGATAGTTGAAGCCGCAATGGCCGGTGCCGAAATCGTCGAGCGCGATGTGGAAGCCGAGACCGCGCAAGGCTTCGAGGCGCCGCAGGGTCTCGGGCGTGGCGGCGGTTGCCACCGTCTCGGTGATCTCGATGATGAATTGTGTCGCCGAACGTCCGGTTTCCTTCAGCACGCGGTCGCACATGGTGACGATCTCGTCGCGCTTCAGCTGCTCGCCAGAGACATTGATCGAGATGCGGCGTCCGGGGAAATGGCCGATATCGGCGCAAGCTCGCTTGAACACCCATTCGCCAAGCATGTCGACCAGGGTCGAGCGTTCGGCGATCGGGATGAACTCGGCCGGGGAGATCAGGCCGCGAACCGGATGGCGCCAGCGGATCAGGCCCTCGAACGCACAGGTGGATCCGTCCGGGTTGACGATCGGCTGGTAGTGCAGCTCGAGCTCGCCGAGATAGACCGCGGCGCGCAATTCCCGCTCGACCAGGCGGCGGTAGCGCTTGTCGGACAGCATCTCCTCGTCGAACACGGTGACGCGGCCACGGCCCGCCGCCTTGCTCTCATAGAGCGCCAGGTCGGCAACCAGCATCAGTTCTGTCGTGTTCGAGGCATGGGCCGGCGCCAGTGCCACGCCAATCGAGATGGAGAGCGGAATGGTCTTGCCTTCGTGCGATTTGCCGGCCCGCATGGCATCCAGCAATTGCCTGATGTCCTTGTTGATGGCGGTGAGATCGCCGTGCGGGATGATGACGCCGAATTCGTCGCCGCCGAGCCGACCGACCATGCAGCCGGAAAAGATGCGCTCGGTGGTCTTGACGAGATGCGACAGGGTGCGGTCGCCGAACTGATGACCGAATGTGTCGTTGAGCTGCTTGAAATGGTCGAGGTCGATCAAAAGCAAGGCCGCATCGCGCCGGTCGCGCATTGTGCCCAGGCTGTTGCCCAGCGCTTCCAGGAAATAGCGGCGGGTCATCGCCCCGGTCATCGCGTCCCTGGTCAGGAAATGATGCTTTTCCGCCTCGGCGGCGGCGGCGGATCTCAGGCTGTGAACGACGCTGCTGCGCATGTACATCAGCGCCAGCAGGGCCAACCCCGTGGCGAGGATCGAGACCGCATAGGCGCTGTTGGAGGGCAGGTTTTCCGACATCTCGAGGGTGCCAAGCAACGCGGCGCCGATGCTGATCAAAAGCAGCGCCTGGATGGCACGGTAGATCCGGCCGCTATGGTCCTTGATCGTCGCCAGTATGCTCATCTCATCGCCCCCTGCAATGCAGGCTCACGGCTAGTGCGCAGCTGTTAAGAAGACATTGAATTCGCCCCTGTTTCGCCCTGTTGCGCCATGCGGGGAAGGTTCATGGTTAAGGAGAGAAAACCGCGTCTTCGCGATGGCGGGCCGAACGGCCGGTTGCGCCCTGGATGATATCGGCCGAGAATGCGTTTTGCCCCGATAAGCGGGTCGTTTCACCACCAGTTTCAGGATCATACGATGAAGATCATTGCTTGCGGCAGCGTGCCGACCATCATAGCGCCGGACAGATACTTCACCGGCCGGGTTCTGCAGACGCCGATCATCGAGACGGAGACCCCGGCGCGGCTGAGGGCGACGCTGGTGAGCTTCGAGCCGGGCGCGCGCACCCACTGGCACACGCATCCGTTCGGCCAGACGCTCCACGTCACCTCTGGCGCCGGCCTTGCCCAGACATGGGGTGGCCCGATGCTGGAGATCAGGGCCGGCGACACCATCTGGTTCGCCCCTGGTGAGAAGCACTGGCATGGTGCGGCGCCGAAATCGGCGATGACGCATATCGCCATGCAGGAAGCGCTCGACGGCGTCGCCGTGGACTGGCTGGAGGCGGTTTCGGGCGAGCAGTACGGCAGCTGAGCGCCGAGGCCGAGCTTGCGGAAACCCGGCGTCATCGCCGGGTTTCCGTTGTCTTCAGGTGGGGTTGATCAGGTCAGCGATGCCGTAAAACGCTGGATGCGCGTGCAGGCTTCCTCCAGCAGCGCGTCGGAGGTAGCGTAGGAGATGCGGAAGTTGGGTCCGAGGCCGAAGGCCGAGCCGAACACCACCGCCACACCCTCGGCCTCGAGCAATTCCGAGCAGAAGGCTTCGTCGGTGTCGATCACCTTGCCGGCCTTGGTCTTCTTGCCGATCAGCTGGGCGCAGGACGGATAGACATAGAAGGCGCCTTCCGGCGATGGGCACGTGATGCCGCGCGCCTGGTTGAGCATCGACACGACCAGATCGCGCCGGCCCTGGAAGATCGCCTTGTTCCTGGCGATGAAGTCCTGCGGGCCGTTGAGCGCCTCGACCGAAGCCCATTGCGCGATGGTGCAGGCGCCCGACGTCTGCTGGCCCTGGATCATGTCCATCGCCTTGATCAACTGAACGGGACCAGCCGCATAGCCGATGCGCCAGCCGGTCATGGCATAGGCTTTCGACACGCCGTTCATGGTCAGCGTACGCTCGTAGAGCTTCGGTTCGACCTCGGCGATGGTCTTGAAGACGAAGTCGCCATAGGTCAGGTGCTCGTACATGTCGTCGGTCAGCGTCCAGACATGCGGATGCCTGAGCAACACGTCGGCCAGCGCGCGCAGTTCGGCCTCGGTGTAGGCGGCGCCCGAGGGGTTGGACGGCGAGTTCATCAGCAGCCATTTGGTCTTCGGCGTGATCGCCTTCTCCAGCACCTCGGCCGTCAATTTGAAACCGTTGTCGATCGAAGTGTCGGCGAACACCGACGTACCGCCGCAGATCGCCACCATTTCAGGGTAGCTGACCCAGTAGGGGCGGGGGATGATGACCTCGTCGCCAGGGTTCAGCGTCGCCATGAAAGCGTTGAACAGGATCTGCTTGCCGCCGGTGCCGACAATGGTCTGCTCGGGCTTGTAATCGAGATTGTTCTCGCGCTTGAACTTCTTCGCGATCGCCTCGCGCAGTGGCACGATACCCGACACGGGCGGGTACTTGGTCTCGCCACGCCGGATTGCCTCGATCGCCGCGTTCTTGATGTTGTCGGGCGTGTCGAAATCCGGTTCGCCGGCGCCAAGGCCGATAATGTCACGGCCGGCATTTTTCAGCTCGCGCGCTTTCTGCGTCACCGCGATGGTGGCGGAAGGCTTTACGCGGGAAAGGGTGTCGGCAAGAAAGGCCATGACCTTTTATCTCTCCTGAGAAGATCGGCGCGGCCAGGAGCGGCCGCGGCGCTTCTCATGTCGCATCATTCCCGCCAGTGCAAGCCTTCTCGGCTGGGCCAGGTGCGACGGCGAGGTCAATGAGGCGTGATCGGCAACACTAAATTCATTAACGGGCGGTAGAGGCTTGCATGGCAGGATCGCAATCCATTCCGCCAATCCGCGGAGCGAGGAACCGTGTCGCGCAGCATCGGGCTTGCCCACATCATCCGTCATGATGACGGCACCACGTCAGGTGTCTGGGGTCTCTACACGCTGCAAAGTGCCTTCCAGCCGATCTTCGCCTTCAAGGAGGGCAAGCTGTCGGTTGCCGCCTTCGAAGGACTGATCCGCCCGTTCCGTGATGGCGAGGCGCAATCGCCGATGACCTTCTTTTCGACCTGTCCGGCCGCCGACCGTTTGCATATCGAGGCGCTGACCAGGACGCTGCATCTTCTTAATGCCGGCGCCTGCCTGCCGCGGGAGGCATCGATCTTCGTCAATTTCGACCCGTCGGTGTTCACCGAGCGGGCGGTCGCCGACAATGCCTTGCGTGAAATGCGGCTGGTGCTGCACGAGGCCGGCATCGATCCGGGCCGCGTCGTGTGCGAGGTGACCGAGCAGAGATCGGCATCGCAGGAGACGCTGCACGGTTTCGTCGCGGCGCTGCGGGGCAACGGTTTTCGCATCGCCGTCGACGACTATGGCGCCGACGATTCCGACATCAACCGCATCAAGGAGTTGAGGCCCGACATCGTCAAGTTCGATGCCCTCTGGATCACGCAGCTGATGGAATCCGGCGCCGGTTTCGCCCTGCTGACCTCCATGGTGAAGAGCTTCGAGGAGCAAGGCATCCGCACGGTGTTCGAGGGTATCGAGGAGGGGTGGCAACTGGAACTCGCCGAGAAGTCCGGCGCCTCGATGGTGCAGGGCTTCGTGCTGGCGCGGCCCGAACTGGCGCCGACGAGTTTCCGTGTTTTCGCAAAAAGCAATCCAGACCCGGTTGCCGCCGCGAGTGATGCGCCCACTGCCCGCACCGTCGCCCCACGTACGGCGCGATCGACGAAAACCTTCGGGCGCCGGGTAACGCCATGAGGCTCGAGCGGCGGCGCAATGTCGGCGATGCGATCTTCGTCGACGAGGTCGGCATCGAATACGGCGTCCATGGCGATTTCCGCCTGCGCAGCGCCTACCAGCCGATTTTCGCGCCGCTCGGCGGCACGCTGCACGCGGTGGCGGTCGAAGGGCTGATCGAGCCGCACCGTGACGGCCGGGCAGGGTCGCCGCGGGCGTTCTTCGAGAGCATTGCGGTGTCGGACCGCCTGTTTGTCGAAACCATGTGCCGGGCTCTGCATCTCAGGAATTTCCAGAACATCGGCGTTGACGGGCTCGACCTGTTCTTCAATTACAATCCCATGGTCAACGACCATCCCGGGCGGGCGCTGGCCGAGATCCGGCTGATGAGCCGGCATCTCGGCGGGCTCGGCCTTGCCCCCGGCATGCTGGTCTGCGAAATCACCGAACAGGCGGCGGACGACGCGCTTCTGGCACGGCTGGTGCGCGAAATGCGGCGCGACGGCATCCGCATCGCCATCGACGATTTCGGCACCGGCCACTCGACCGAGGAGCGGGTGAGCCTGCTCCAGCCCGATATCGTGAAGATCGATGGCGGCTGGTTTGGAGAGTTCTGTCGCCACACCGCCGCCGAACGTTTCTTCAGGCCGCTGGTGTCCAGCCTGCACGATCGCGGCGCCAGGGTGCTGGTCGAAGGCATCGAGCAGCCCGTCCATCTGCGCGTCGCGCTCGATGGCGGCGTCGACCTGCTGCAGGGCTTCCTTCTGGCCCGGCCGGCGCTGGCCGGGACCATCTTCGACGAAAAGCCGATCGCCATCGATGCGCTGCTGGGCAAGGAGAACAATGTCGTGCCGCTTTTTGGATAGGCACGTCGGCAATTGGCGAAAGCCATTGCAAGAGCGTCCTTCTCCCCGTTTACGGGGAGAAGTGCCCGGCAGGGCGATGAGGGGCGGCGCGACGAATCGGAATTGTCCATTTCGGAGCTGAGCCATGCTGAGAGACGCCGGCGCCGCCCCTCATCTGGCTGCCGCCATCTTCTCCCCGTAAACGGGGAGAAGGACGCTTTCATCACTGCCGCTGATAGTCGCGCCAAAACAAATCATTGGTTGAAGGCACGGCGGCTGCGATAATCCCCTGGCCAAGGCAGCTCCGGGGATCGTCCATGATACTCTACAGCATGATCGACAGCGGCAATTGCTACAAGCCGCGCCTGCTGATGGCCAAGCTTGGCCTCGCCTTCACCACGATCGAGGTGAGTTCGCATACCGGCGACACGCGAAAAGCCGACTTCGTCGCCAAGAACCCCAACGCCATGGTGCCGCTGCTCGAACTCGACGATGGTCGCCGGCTGGCCGAATCCAACGCCATCCTTCTCTATCTCGCCGAAGGCACGCGCTTCCTGCCTTTGGACAGATACGAGCGCGGGCTCGCCTATCAATGGCTGTTCTTCGAGCAATACAGCCACGAGCCCTACATCGCCGTGCGCAAGGCGCTGCTGACCTTTCCCGAGCGCGCCAGGGATGCCACGCCCGAGCGGCTGGCCGTGACGCTGGAGCGCGGCAACAAGGCACTCGGCGTGATGAACAGATATCTGGAGAACAACGCCTTCTTCGCCGGCAACGCCTTCAGCGTCGCCGACATCGCGCTCTATGCCTACACGCATACGGCCGAGCAGGGCGGCTTCCAGCTCGACGCCTATCCGGCGGTCATGGCCTGGCTTGGCCGCGTCGAGGCGGATCCGGGGCATGTGCCAATCGAGTGGGTTGGATAGGATATCCTTGTCCTCACGCTCGTAGCCGCTCCGCGGCTCGCTCCGGACGGGGCGCGCCAACAGGCGCGACGCCCGGTCGGGCTTGCGGCCTTCGGCCGAAAAGCAAAGCAGGGGCTATTTCAACAAATGGTCATAGTCCGCATGGCTGCCGATCCAGAACCAGATCACATCATCATTGTCACGGATGGCAACGGCTCGGTAACTATCGTCGACCCGCGCCGACCAATAACGTCCCACCTGTTTGAAATGCAGTGATGGATGAAAAGGATCAGCACGCAGTCTGGCAAAACGCCTGTCCGCTTTTGCTCTGATCGACGATCGCAGTTTTTCGTAAGCCTCTCAGAATGATGGAGAGGCGACGTGATTCACAGAGGCCGGGTCCGGCCAGCGCGATGATCAGCCAGTGCCTGTTCGGCAAGCTTGTCCAGCCGACCCGCCCTCGCGTCAGCCTCCATCTGCCGATCCCACATGTCTGATCGAAGCGCCTCGAACCAGGTGGCAAACGCCTTCAGTTCCTCGGGGCTCAATTCGGCGACGGATTTTTCGATTTGCTCGAGTTTGGTCATGGCCGAATGGTACCACTATTGGGCTAAAAATAGCATCGGTGGGACCATCGCGCCGGTTGCGGCACCTAACCCCAGACAAACAAAAAGGCGGGATAAATCCCGCCTTCCCATGCTTGGTAGCCTGATCGGGAGCGTCCGGTCCGGGCTGGCAGCTATCTGCTGTTCCAGCGTATCGGGTCTTTCCGCTCCGGGCGCGCTTCTCGCGCGACCGTCAGTACATCCGTGACTTGCCGCGCGCCCCGAGCTATCGCCCGGCGCGCGCCATTCGCAAAATCAGGCTGCCTTGCTCAGAGATCCAGCGGACGACTTGCCAGTGCGGCGGTCCTGCTCGATCTCGAAGTTGATCTTCTGGCCTTCGACCAGGGTCGACAGTCCAGCGCGCTCGACAGCGGAGATGTGAACGAAAACGTCCGCGCCGCCCGCGTCAGGCTGGATGAAGCCGAAGCCCTTGGTGGCGTTGAACCACTTGACCGTTCCAGTTGCCATAAAAATAGTCCTTGCATTTGCTTTGGTTTGACCAGACCGAAGTCCAGCCGGTGTGCATCGAGATTTTGGAGATAGACGTCAGCAAACGCGAAGATCGCGAGGCCCGGATCGATCGGCCGAAATATCAATGGGGCTGATATAGGCTGCTTTCGCACCAAAAACAAGACTGTGTGAGAAAGCCGTGATCGCGGGACTGCCCAACGGCCGCCCCAATCTGGTGAAACCGTTGCCACAGATCGCGCTGTCCTTGGGTCGCGGATCAGGGGAGAGGACCATGAAAACCATTCTGCTTGCCGCCTGCCTGACGCTGGTGGCCGCCGAGGCGCGGGCGATCTCGCGCTACGACCCGACGCATATGAGCTGCGGCAAGGTGCAGTCGACGATCGCGCGCCAGGGCGCGGTCATCCTGCGCTACCAGTCGACACGCGTGCCGGGGCTGCCGCTTTACGACCGCTATGTGCAGAGCCAGCAGTTCTGCACCATGGGCGAGGTGAGGACGCGGGCCTATGTGCCGAGCGCCGACACCAAGTCCTGCCCGGTCTACAACTGCAAGCGTCCGGACAATGACCATTTCCGCCGCCGTTTCCCGCGCCGTCACTAGAGCTTTGTTTTTGACGCATTGCCGGACGGAAAGCCGCTCGCAGGTGATGCCGCCTGCGAACGATCCCGGCTCGGCCTGACCTGAATCTCGACGCGCCTCAAGACCAAGCCCTAGAACCCGAAGGACACCTGCGCCGGGGGCGGCGGGCCGACGCGCACGCCTTCCATGGCCAGCATCTTCTCCTTGGTGACCGAGCCGCCGGGCGCGGAGAAGCCGCCGATCTTGCCGCCGGCCGCAAGGATGCGGTGGCAAGGAATGACCAGCGGCACCGGATTGGCGCCAAGGGCCGCACCCGTTTCGCGCGGCAGGCCGGCATGGCCGGCGCGCTTGGCCAGTTCGCCATAGGTGGTGGTCTCGCCATAGCTGAGTTTGCGTGCCGCGTCGTAGATGGCGAGGCGGAACTCGTCGACGCCGTCGAGATCGACCGGGACGCCGGAGAAATCGACGTCCTCGCCGGCGGCGTAAGCCTTGATCGAGACGATCAGGTCGACCACCCATGATGGCAGGGCGGAGGAGGCGGAAACACCGGCATGGCGCATCAGCCGCCGCTCCACTGCTTCGCGGCTGCGTTCGGGCAGGCAGAGCCGGATCAGGCCCTTTTCGCTCCAGGCAATGCCCATGAAACCGATCACTGTTTCTAACACTGCGTGGCCGGCTGTGATCGAAGATGTCGTTTCCATGATGCGCTCCTTTCCGCAAAGCGGCGAAATCCGGGATTCCATGCAGTACATATCAGGAACAATATGGCATCCGTGCCCGTGTCCCGCCACCCGAAAACCACCATATGGCCCCGATTGCCCCCCAGGAATCGCTGGTGTAAGGGAAATCTTAACGACCCGACAAACCGGACCAGAGCGCGGCTTGCCAGCAAAACATACCCTTATCGCGATCGGCGTGATCATGGCGGCGGCCAGCATGAGCGGCTGCACCTCGACCTCCCAGATGAAGGCCGCGCCGTCCCTGACCGAGACCGCGACTGTCGCCGGTGCCGATGCCGGCTTCACCATACCGCTGCCGGACACGGTTTCGGTGCTGCCGCAATCCTCGGGCATCGCCCCCATCCAGACCGCCGAACTCGCCCCTGGCGCCGTCATTTCGGAAGGTGAGGCCGCAGTCGCGCCAGCCAGCCAGCCGACCGCCGCGACCGCGGCCTTTGCCGGCGCGACGCCGACGGCTCCGGCCGTGCCCGCCATCATGATCGCCAGCCCCAGTGCCTGGCAGGCGCCGCCGCCCTCCAAGGCCGGCCAGCCGGTGAAGGCAACTCAGCCCGTGATCAAGTCCGCCGAAACCTATACGACAGCCGGCCTCGTCGTGCCGGCGGTCGCTGGCGGCCAGAAAGCCATGCCCGGCGTGCAGCAGGTGGCCTATGTCGTGCCGCAGAACCCGGCTTCCCTCGTGCAGTTCCCGTCGGCGCCGCTTAGCCCTGCCACCCCGGAAGAGCACACGGGCATGCGCGGCGATGTCGACCGGCTGATCGTCAAATACGCCGCGCTCTACCAAGTGCCGGTGGATCTGGTGCGCCACGTCGTCAACCGCGAAAGCACCTACAACCCCAAGGCCTACAACAACGGCCATTGGGGGCTGATGCAGATCAAGCACGCTACGGCGCGCGGCATGGGCTATGACGGGCCGGCCAAGGGCCTGTTCGACGCCGAGACCAACCTCAAATACGCGGTCAAATATCTGCGTGGCGCCTGGCTGGTGGCGGATGGCAACGCCAAGAAGGCCGACTGGCTCTACCAGACCGGCTATTATTTCGACGCCAAGCGCAAGGGCCTGCTCGAGGCGACCGGCCTCGGTGTCGACCGCAAGCGGCGCCGCCTGCAGCCAGACGCCTGAGCGCGATGCCCGAGCCGCGCCCGCCGGCCCTCAACGACATCCGGTTGCGCAAGATCCTCGACGAGACCCTCGTTGCACCGCACTGGCCGGACGGTTTTGTGATGCGCAGCTTCGAGCCCGGCGACGCGCCGCCTCTCCATGCGCTGCTGAGCGAGGTGTTCGCCGACGGCACCGACGGCCCATTCGAGGAATGGTGGCCGCGCATCTCCGGCGACCCCGAATTCGATCCGGAATTGTGTTTCCTCGTCATCGACGCCAAAGGCCGGCTGGCGGCGGCGGCACTGTGCTGGACGTCGGCCTTCGTCAAGGACCTCGCGGTTCATCCCGAGGCGCGCGGCAGGGGCATCGGCGAAGCGCTGATGTGGCATGCCTTTGCCAGTTTTCGCGACCGGGGCGCTGACCGTGTCGACCTGAAGACCAATACGGTCGAGAACCCAGCCGCGGTACGGCTCTACGAGCGGCTGGGGATGACGCCGGTCGCCTGGGAAGGCTAGAACAGTTCACCGTTTCACGGAAACGGCGAACCTCTTCGTGACTCTTTTGTTTTGAGGCAATTCCATGGGGAAAGCGCGCGCTTTTCCCGGGAAAAACCGTTCACGCTTTCCTGGAATTGCCGCCGCCAATCGCTTCCTGCCGGCCGATTTTCCCGGAAAACCCAGCGCTCTGTGAACTGCTTCACAGAGGCGGCCGCCGGCCCATGCTAACGAAGCGTGATGACGCCTTCAGCTGATCCGGGATCGTCGATCAGCCGCGCACAGGAGGAAGGCCGCACCGGCATGTGCCGGCCCCTCCACGGCAGGTCCCGGGGCGGGGGTTCCGGGGCCTGCCGTCCTGCGCGATCTTCTCTCTAGATATCCGGCGCATTGCCGATCTTCTTCTTGGGCTCGAGCGCCCAGGCGCGGCCCTCATCGCCGCCCCACAGCAGCCAGGCGATGTGGCCGGCTGAGGGGTTGTCCTCATTGCCGAAGTTTTTCCCGCGCTTGTCGACCTCGTGGCGCGCGAAATAGCTGACCATGCGGCGGATGGTGGACGGGGCGAGCTTCTCGCGATTCTTCAGCTCGGTCGCCCGCGCGACGCCGATCTCGGTGCCGCCACGGCCGAACCGCTCGCGCAGCCTGAGCCCCCTGGCGGCATTGTCGGCCACCACTTGCGGACAGCGCAGGTCGATCTCGTCGGCGTCGTGCATTCTTCTCCCCGGTCCCGCAAGCCGTAGCCGATGGAGGCAATGCGGGAAAGGCGGAGGGGTTCCAACACGCGAAAGAAACTATCCACCAAGGTGGCACGTCGCATCTTGCCCGAAGTGGCTTGACGGTTAAGCTCCGGTCTCGACTGAAACCGGAGGAAACATGATGCGGCTTCTGCTCTCCAGCCTTGCCACCCTGGTCCTTGCGGCCCCGCTCGTTGCCGGCGCCGCGCGGGCCGCCGACGACTGCGCCAATGCGCAGGACCAGGCGACGATGGACCAATGCGCCGGCAAGGATTTCGATGCGGCCGACAAGAAACTCAACGAGGCCTACAAGCAGATCATGGGTCGGCTGAAGGACAATGCGCCTTCGAAGAAATTGCTGGTCGACGCGCAACGCGCCTGGGTCGCCTTCCGCGATTCCGAATGTGCCTTCCAGGGCGGGCCGCGCGAAACCGCCGGCAGCGTCTATCCCATGGTCGTCGCCAACTGCCAGGCGGGGCTCACCGAGAACCGGCTGAAGGAGCTCCAGAGCTATCTCCATTGCGAGGAAGGCGACCTGGACTGCCCGGTGCCGGCGGCACAGTAGCCGTCATCCGCTCTTTCCAGGGTTTGGCGATCGTCGCCGCAAGCCGCGCAAGAATGTCGGAACCGATCGCGGCCAGACGTCCTTGGGTCGCAGAGCAACCGCGCCGGGACGCCGGCGCGCGGACCCAAGGAGCCGATCATGATCACCTTTCCCAACGAATCCGCCAGGTACCGCACCGCACGCGAAAAACTCCTGAAGAAGGAAATCGAACTGCGCCGCGCCATGGAAGCCGTGGCCGAGGCGCGGCGTGCGCTGCCGCCGGGCGGGCTTGTCCGCCAGGATTATGTCTTCGACGCGCTCGATGCCGGCAGCAGGCCGGCGAAGGTGAAACTGTCGGAGCTGTTCGCGCCCGGCAGGGATTCGCTCATCCTGTACAACATGATGTTTCCGCGCCATCCGCGGGAAACGCGCGATGTGGCGGCAAGCGGCGGCACGGCCAGGCTCGCACGGCCGGACCAGCCATGCCCGTCCTGCACGGCGCTGCTAGACCAGTTCGACGGCGCGGTCGGCCATCTCGAAGCGGCCGGCTTCAACTTCGCCGTGGTGGCCAAGACCGCGCTGGAAAACCTCGTCACGCTCGGCCGGGATCGCGGCTGGCGCAACATGCGGCTGGTGTCGTCGGCCGCCAACAGTTTCAAGCGCGACTACAATGCCGAGGATGCCGACGGCGCGCAGATCCCGCTGCTGTCGGTGTTCCATCGGGACGGTGACGGCATCCGCCATTTCTGGTCGTCGGAGCTCGGCTTCGCGCCGACGGAGCCCGGCCAGGACCCGCGCGCCATCGGCACCTGCGAGATCCTGTGGAACCTGATGGATTTCACGCCGGAGGGAAGGCCGGATTGGCACGAGCAGCTGCAATATGGCGAGAGGTGCTGCCACTGAGGGTGGTGCGGCCTCCCTTCTCCCCTTGTGGGAGAAGGTGGCCTCGCGAAGCGAGGTCGGATGAGGGGTGTTCCAGTGAACGCCAACCTCACTTATTGTTTCGCAATGCCACACCATCCTGTCCTGCCAGAAAAGAGACGTTTTGCCCGAACCTTGCGGCACAAGCCGACCGAGGCCGAGGACAAGCTTAGGCATGAGTTGCGCGGTCGAAAACTGGATCGGATCAAGTTCCGCCGCCAAGTGCCGATTGGACGTTTCATTGCTGACTTTCTGTGCGCGGAGGCAATGCTGATCGTTGAGATAGACGGTAGCCAGCATGCAGACTCTGTCCACGATCGAGCGGAGCGCCGAGCTGAAGTTGCGAGGGTTCCGCGTGTTACGCTTCTGGAATGATGATGTGTTGCGAGAACTGGATTCTGTCAGTGACACCATCATCGCCTATGTTCGGGACACAAGTTTGCAGCCATGGCGCTGATGGAGGTGCCTTCTCTCGCTGAGAAGAAAACGAGGCGGCAGTAGTTCTGCTTCGTCTTCCGGCATTGAAGGGGTTTTGAACAGGCGCATCGCCAAGCTGGAACACCCCTCATCCGACCGAGCTTCGCTCGGCCACCTTCTCCCACAAGGGGAGAAGGGGGCCTTACCTGCTCGCCTTGCGCACGGTTTCGGTACCATTGATCATGCGCTTCACATCGCGGGTGAAGCTCCCGCTCAAGTCGGCCGGAACATCGGAGGGTGCGCCGCATTGATAGTGGACGGTGTGCGACCCTCTTCATGGATTCGAAGTGCGACTCACAACTGCAAACGCATGGGACTTGCTGCGCGAAAGCGTGGTCGGCTTTGTCAACGACAATGCCCTCAGTCACGGCGCGGCGATGGCCTTTTATGCCGCCACGTCGCTGGCCCCGGTCCTGATAATTGTCGTTGCGATAGCTGGCATCGCATTTGGTCATGACGCAGCGCAGTTGGCTTTGTCTGCCCAGATATCGGGGCTGATGGGTTCAGAAAGCGCGGCGCTCCTTCAGACAGCGCTCGAAGGAGCATCCAGCAAATCCTCGGGAACCCTGGCGGCCATCGTTGGCGTGGCCACCTTGCTCGTCACAGCCTCCGCGGTCTTTGGCGAGATGCAGCAGGCCCTGAATGCGATATGGAAGGTTGAAACGAAAGGGAGCTCGCTGTCGCGTCTCTTGCGTGCGCGTGCGGCAAGTCTCGGCCTGGTCGCCGCACTCGGCTTCATGTTGCTGGTATCCCTGGTGGCGAGCGCCGCGATCTCGGCCCTGGGCGGCATGATCAGCGCTCAACTTCCATTCGGCGAATTTGTTCTGAGCGCGATCAACACCTTGATTTCCTTTGCCCTGATCTCCGTCATGTTTGCCGCTATCTACAAAGTCCTGCCGGATCGTGCCTTGGAATGGCGGGATGTCGGGATCGGTGCTGTCGTAACCGCCGCACTGTTCACATTGGGGAAGTCGCTTATAAGCTGGTATATCGGCACAAGTGCGATCGCATCGTCATATGGCGCGGCCGGAGGGCTGCTCGTCATATTGCTCTGGGTCTACTATTCATCGGAAATCTTTCTGCTCGGCGCTGAGCTGACCCGCGCCTATTCCGTCCGACATGGCAGCAGGTCCGACCTGGACGGGCTGGTTCAAAACGCGCCCACTTCAGGAACTGTTTCAATTCGCCAAGAGGCCAGCCCGTCGGGCGCCGTTGCGTTGTTGGCGGTGGCATGCGTCAGTGCGATGATGACAACCTTTCTGCTGGGGCCTCGTCGCCCATAGCATCAAGAAGGCCATGCGTGATGGTGCGCGGCCTCTGCATGCCGCATCCTGTGCCGATGGTGGATGAATGCTCGGCGCTCCAGATATTCCTGAGAACCAAAGGGGAGATCGCACGTTGCCCTAGCCAACCCCTTTGACAGGAGCACACCATGCCCAACCGCAGCCTTGCCGAAATCGCCGAGAAGATGCGCGACATCGATGTCGCCATGCTGTCCACCCATTCCCAAGGCGGCGCCATTGCCGGCCGGCCGATGAGCAACAACCAGGACGTCGAGTATGACGGCTCTTCCTACTACTTCACCTGGGAGAAATCGGAGGTGGTGGCCGAGATCGAGCGCGACGCCAATGTCTCGCTGGCCTTCAAGGGCGATGACGGCTTCTGGGTCGCTGTCGAGGGCAAGGCCGAGATCATCCGCGACAAGGCGGCGTTCGAGGAACACTGGAACGAGGACATCGACGAATGGTTCGAGCAAGGCACCGACACGCCGGGACTGGCGATGATCAAGATAGAGGCCACGCGCGCCCATTACTGGGACGGCGAGGATGAGGGCGAGGTGACGCTGCAGTCGTGAGGCTGTTTTTTTCCTTTCTGGTCGCGGTGGATTGGATCTGGTGGCGGTGGATTGGAGAACGAGGTCGGCGATTTACGGTAGATGCTTCTCCTTTGGCGAACAGAGCACCGCAAGGTGGCTCTGTGCCCACACCGGCAGTGGAATACACTCCCCACCAACCCATGGACGCACCCATGCCCAAGATCGACCTCTCATCCGTCCCCATCCGCAAGGGCTCCGGCTATCCCGCGCCCTTCGACGCCGCTTGTGCCACCCGCACGCGCCGGCGCCTGGGCGACGCCGGCGGCCTTACCGATTTCGGCGTGAACCTGATGACGCTCCCGCCCGGCGGCTGGTCGAGCCAGCGCCACTGGCACAGCCATGAGGATGAGCTTGTCTATGTGCTGGAAGGCGAGTTGACGCTGGTCGAGGATGGCGGCGAGACGCTGCTCAAGGCGGGCGATAGTGCTGCCTTTCCCAAGAACAGCGGCAACGGCCACCACATGATCAACCGGTCGTCGGTTACAGCCCGCTACCTCGAAGTCGGCTCGCGCAACCCGGACGATGTCATCACGTGCTCCGACATCGACATGATGAGCCCGAGTTCGGACGGCCGCTTCCTGCACAAGGACGGCACGCCGTATCCGGGGCAGGGGTGAGCGCTGGACGGCGTTGGCTTTTCCTTCTCCCGCAAGGGGAGAAGGGAGGAACTGCGCTGGCGTTCGGCCGGCATCGGGATAAGCTGCCCCGCAAACCAAGGGGAGGATTGCTATGAAGAAGGAAGTTGTGGAAGTGCCGGTGCTGTCGGCGGCCGTGCGGGCGCTCGGCGTGCCGCTGTCGCTGGTCACCAGGGGCGCGGGGCTGGTCTTCGTGTCCGGCACGCCGCCGCTCGATATTTCGACCGGCAGGTTGGTAAAGGGTGACATCGAGGTGCAGACCGAGGCCTCGCTCAAGGCGCTGAAGCATTGCCTGGAAGCCGCCGGTACCTCGCTCGACAATGTGGTGATGGTGCGCATCTATGCCGTCAACTCCGGCTTCTACAACGCCATCAACCGCGTCTATGCCAAGTATTTTCCCGAAAACCCGCCGTCGCGGACCTTCGTGCCGGTGGCGTCATGGCCCATGGAGTTCGACATCGAGATCGAGTGCGTGGCGGTGGCGTGAGCCCTGGACCATGCCTCGGCGCTGGCGTTCGCCCGGTAGCGCTATAAGCTCCCCGCAAACGGGGAGATTGCCATGAAGAAGGAAGTCATCGAAGTGCCGGTCATGTCGGCCAAGGTGCGGGCGCTCGGCCTGCCCTGTTCGACCGCGGTGAAGGCAAATGGCTTCGTGTTCATCTCGGCGACGCCGCCGGTGGACATGGTGACCGGCGAGATGGTGCGCGGCGACATCGAAACGCAGACCGAGGCATCGCTGAAGGCGCTGAAACACTGCCTGGAAGCGGCCGGCACATCGCTGGAAAACGTGGTGATGGTGCGCATCTATGCCGTCAACTCCGGCTTCTACAACGCGATTAACCGGGTTTATGCCAAGCACTTCAGCGTCAACCCGCCGGCGCGGAGTTTTGTGCCGGTGGCGTCCTGGCCGATGGAGTTTGATATCGAGATCGAGTGTGTGGCGGTGGCGTGAAGGGGCAGGTTTGAAAAGCCGGCCTGGCTTATACGCCATTAACCTGGAAACTCAGTGGAACGGGAGTTAAACCTCGCCCTTACTCCCCGAGTAACACACTGAAAAACGCTTGGTTTCGTTTCTTTGCGTTCTCAATAAGCGTTTCATAGCCGATCGCCTGTATATATATCTCTTCGTGATCTCTAAATCGAAAAAATATCTTCGGATTCCAATCGTTTTTGAAGTCGTGCTTCCGAAGAACGTTGACCATACTTTGAGTGTGATCGGCAATTATAAAAGCAAAACGACGGATGACGCCAGTAAAAGCAATATGACTCCCATCTGTCTTGGTTATTCCACCCCCGACAGTGGCTTGCTCAAGAGTGTTTATTACCTGAAGGACTGGGTCAGATTTTTCGCTTCCGAATTTATAGTCATCGCGACTCGGTTTCTTAAATTCGATAATGGTTATGGTTGTGCCGTCGTTGTCGCCGAGGATCATGCTATCCTCAAAGAAAATTAAATCGGCAACCTTATCTCCTGACTTCCTGCGTCCGCCGTGCAACGTTCGGTCGCTCGACACATAAGGCAAAAATGCCAGGGCGTCATCTACAAGCCACAGGTTGTGTGAAAAGTACTCTGTATTCACGCTGTCGGAAAATCTCCTGAAGACGAGTTCATGTATTACGTCCTCTGGTTCTCTTTTCCCATCTGATTTAAATTTACGTGCCGCCTCCAAAAGTTCGATGATGTTCTTTCTATGGATAACGTATTCTGCCAGAGCTTCTTTCTTTGCGGCGTCAATTTTTCCAACTATCTCAGACAGTTTTTCACTATAATTGTCAGGATCGCCAGCAGCAAGAGAGATCGCCTTTGATAGATCCTCTGACGCTCTGAATCGCTCGATGGCCAAATCGGAAACAAATTCCTCTGCTGACCAGTTATTTGGCTTGGTTGCAACATATTCGCTTACTGTTCTGCCGCGCAAGCCAAGCCTAAGAATGGGATTTTCGCGAAGCGCTTCTCCTAGATCGTTAGATTGCTCATCTTTAATTCTTTCGATCTGAGAAACTTCTGTTTTCTCTATGACATCGCTTATTGCCGAAACGATATTTTCGATCGATTTCGGTGGAATGTTTATTCCTGTTCTGGAATCATTGAGGCGCGTTTCAAACGCCGGCCCTCTTACCACCGCTATCACTATATACTTCTCGCCCTTTTCGTCGACGAAAAAGGGCTGACCAAGTTTATTGGTCAGGTCTCGAGGCTTTCCGACGATACGATCTGCGGCGGAGAGCAGAAGACAGTGACTGCTAAATGCTCTAGTTTTTGGAATCCGGGTTATGGAGTATTCTAATTTCTCTTTCTCTCCATCAATCTCGCATTCAATTTGACCGGAGTCAGATTCTACGAAGACGTTTTTGAAGCGCTCAGTAATGTCTTGCGGAGGTAAATCGTCGAATTGGATAGTAATCGTCGGTAGCCATTTGTACAAAAAATAAGGAAGGAAATGACTGCCAATTTCATCGGCGACATGATCTGGACGTAAATCGCGTATCAAGTCGTGCCAATTGGTAAGTGGCTGTCGATATTCTACCTGTAGTCCCGGGCCGTCAAAATCAGGCTCATTGTCGGTGAAGGTTATTTCGTTGTCATTCGCTATGTCGAATTTGAAAGATCTGGATTTCTCAAGCGAAAAAAACCTGTACCTGCTTTGGTACAAAATAGACGAGTATACCTTAAATGCGATGAACCGACCAAAGCCTCTACCATTCTCCTTGAGCTTGTAACCGGAGAAAGGTGTTCGAAATGACTTGTAGTTTTCGTCCGTTAATCCGACGCCATTGTCTGTTATGGTAACGCGAAATTTTAGGGGATCGGCCGGGTGTATGAAATGTATTTCGATCTCTCCGTTTTCGGCGGCTCTCCCTTTGAATCTTGCTTCAATACCGTGCATTCCGTTGGAGATGGCTTCAAGGACTGGAAGCATAAAGCTATGAAGATCGTGGCCGAGATGTGTTCGGGATATGACTGCTTGCATGTCGGGCTTTAGAAGCTCGTCAGAGATACTCTCAATCATGACGAGGCCCCTCCATTTATCTATTCGTACATCACTTGCAATATCTTATTCAAGAGACACAGCAAGCCACAAAGCCGCTATTGGCTCGTGTGATCTCCAGCGCTTCGTGTAGAGGTGGATTTGCGCTTCAGTGCCGTGCAGATCGCGAATATCTAGGGGTCGGCGGGACAGCGCCTCCCTCTGGCCTGGCGGCCGTCTCCCCCACAAAGAGGCGAGATCAACCAACTGTCACGCAAAATACTCCTGCAGCGGCCGAACCTCCAAACTCCCCGCCTTCAGCGCGGCGATCGCCTCCGCCACCGCCGCCGCACCCGACAGCGTGGTGTAATACGGCACCTTCTGCATCAGCGTCGCGCGCCGCAGCGACTTGGAGTCCGACACCGCCTTCTGGCCGTCCGTCGTGTTGAAGACGATCTGGACCTGGCGGTTGCGGATGGCGTCCTCGATGTGGGGGCGGCCTTCCAGCACCTTGTTGATCTTCTGTGCGTCGACGCCGTTTTCGGCGAGGAAGCGGGCGGTGCCTGACGTCGCCAGCACCTTGAAGCCGAGGCCGGCCAGGCGCTTCACCGCCGGCAATATGCCTTTCTTGTCCTCGTCGCGCACCGAGACGAACAGCGTGCCGGAGCGTGGCAGGTCGACGCCGGCGCCGAGCTGGCTCTTGGCGAAGGCCAGCGCGAAGTCGCGGTCGAGGCCCATGACCTCGCCGGTCGAGCGCATTTCCGGCCCGAGCAATATGTCGACGCCGGGGAAGCGAGCGAAGGGGAAGACGGCTTCCTTGACCGCGATATGGCCGGGGTTCCTCGGATCGGGCATCGCGCCATAATGGGCGAAGGCGTCTTCCAGCGTCTCGCCGGCCATGATGCGGGCGGCGATTTTCGCGATGGGACGGCCGATCGTCTTGGCGACGAAGGGCACGGTGCGCGAGGCGCGCGGGTTGACCTCCAGCACATAGACCGTGCCGTCCTTGATCGCGTACTGCACGTTCATCAGGCCGCCGACATTGAGCGCGCGGGCCAGCGCCGCCGTCTGGCGCTCCAGCTCGTCGACCAGCTCCGAAGGCAGCGAGTGAACCGGGAGTGAGCAGGCGCTATCGCCCGAATGGATGCCGGCCTCCTCGATATGTTCGAGAATGCCGGACACGAAGGTCGCCTTGCCGTCGCAGAGGCAGTCGACATCGACCTCGATGGCGCCCGAGAGATAGGTGTCGAACAGCAGCGGGTTCTTGCCCAAGAGCGTGTTGATCTGGCCGGTCTTGTCGTTGGGGTATTTCTGCTTGATGTCCTCCGGCACCAGGCCGGGCACGGTGTCGAGCAGATAGGATTGCAGCATGCCCTCGTCATGAATGATCTGCATGGCGCGGCCGCCCAGCACATAGGACGGGCGCACCACCAAGGGGAAGCCGAGCTCGCCGGCGACGAGGCGGGCCTGCTCGACCGAATAGGCAATGCCGTTCTTCGGCTGGCTGAGGTTCAGCTTGTGCAGGAGCTTCTGGAAGCGGTCGCGGTCTTCGGCGAGGTCGATCATATCGGGCGAGGTGCCGAGGATAGGGATGCCGGCCTTCTCCAGCGCATCCGCCAGCTTCAGCGGCGTCTGGCCGCCGAACTGGACGATGACGCCGACCAGTTCGCCCGACGCCTGCTCGGCGCGCAGGATCTCCAGCACGTCCTCCGCCGTCAGCGGATCGAAATAGAGCCGGTCCGACGTGTCGTAGTCGGTCGAGACCGTCTCCGGGTTGCAGTTGATCATGATCGCTTCATAGCCGGCATCGCGTAGCGCGAAGGCGGCGTGGCAGCAGCAATAGTCGAATTCGATGCCCTGGCCGATGCGGTTCGGCCCGCCGCCGAGGATGACGACCTTCTTGCGCGACGAGACCTGCGCCTCGTTGGCGAGCGCGCCGGCGAAGGGCACTTCATAGGTCGAGTACATGTAGGCGGTGGGCGAGGCGAACTCGGCCGCGCAGGTGTCGATGCGTTTATAAACTGGATGAACGTCGAGCTTTTCGCGAATCTTCTGAATCACTTCCGCGTCGGTCTTCGTCAGCGAGGCGAGGCGGGCATCGGAGAAGCCCATGGCCTTCAGCATGCGCAGGTTGACCGCGTCTTGCGGAATGCCATGCTCGCGGATGCGGGCTTCCATGGCCAGGATGCCTGATATCTGCTCGAGGAACCACGGGTCGATCTTGCACATGGCGTGCACGTCTTCCAGCGACGTGCCCATGCGGATCGCCTGCGCCACCATGCGCAGCCGGTCGGGTGTCGGCGTGCCAAGGGCGGCGCGGATGGCGTTGCGGTCGTCGGCATGGTTGGCGGAACCGAGACCGGGGATCTCGATCTCGTCGAGGCCGGTGAGGCCGGTTTCCAGACCACGCAGCGCCTTCTGCAGCGATTCCTGGAAGGTGCGGCCGATGGCCATCACTTCGCCGACCGACTTCATGGCGGTGGTCAGCACCGGCTCGGCGCCGGGGAATTTCTCGAAGGCAAAGCGCGGGATCTTGGTGACGACGTAATCGATCGACGGCTCGAAGGAGGCGGGCGTGGCGCCGCCGGTGATGTCGTTCTCCAGCTCGTCCAGCGTGTAGCCGACAGCGAGCTTGGCGGCGATCTTGGCGATGGGGAAGCCGGTCGCCTTCGAGGCCAGGGCGGAACTGCGCGAAACGCGCGGGTTCATCTCGATGACGACGAGACGGCCGTCGGCCGGGTTGACGGCGAACTGCACGTTGGAGCCGCCGGTCTCGACGCCGATCTCGCGCAGCACCGCGATCGAGGCGTTGCGCATCATCTGGTATTCTTTGTCGGTGAGCGTCAGGGCAGGGGCGACGGTGATCGAGTCACCCGTATGCACGCCCATCGGGTCGATGTTCTCGATCGAGCAGACGATGATGCAATTGTCCGCTTTGTCGCGGACGACCTCCATCTCGTACTCCTTCCAGCCGAGCACGCTTTCCTCGATCAGCACTTCGGTGGTCGGCGAGGCGTCGAGGCCGGACTGGACGATCTCGTAGAATTCGGCCCTGTTGTAGGCGATGCCGCCGCCGGTGCCGCCCATGGTGAAGGAGGGGCGGATGATGGCGGGCAGGCCGACATGGTCGAGCGCCTGGGCGGCGATCGCCATGGCGTGGCTGATGTAGCGCTGCTTGCGGTCGCCTTCGCCGAGGTTCCAGCGGGTTTCCAGCGCGTCGAGCGCGGCGTCGAGATTGTCGGGCTTCTCGGCTTTCAGCGCGGCGCGCTCGGCCTCATGCGTCTTGCGGTCGGCGTTCTTGACGTCGGTGGCGTTGGCCAGCATCGACTTCGGCGTTTCCAGGCCGATCTTGCTCATCGCCTCGCGGAACAGCGCGCGGTCCTCGGCCTTGTCGATGGCCGTGGCGTCGGCGCCGATCATCTCGACATTGTAGCGCTCGAGCACGCCCATGCGGCGCAGCGACAGAGCGGTGTTGAGCGCGGTCTGGCCGCCCATGGTCGGCAGCAGCGCGTCGGGCCGCTCCTTGGCGATGATCTTGGCGACCACCTCGGGCGTGATCGGCTCGATATAGGTGGCGTCGGCCAGTTCCGGGTCGGTCATGATGGTGGCCGGGTTGGAATTGACCAGGATGACGCGGAAGCCCTCTTCCTTCAGCGCCTTGCAGGCCTGGGTGCCGGAATAATCGAACTCGCAGGCCTGGCCGATGACGATGGGGCCGGCCCCGATGATCAGGATCGACTTGATGTCGGTGCGTCTTGGCATGTCATAGGTCCGTTCGGCGGGCGGCTTGCACAAAAAACCGGGACGGGAAGACCCGGCCGGTTGTGCTCGCGATTCTGGTATCAGGCTAGGTGGGCCTTATAGGGAAGAGTTTTGGCAGATGTAACCCCGAAAATGAGGGATCAGGGGAGTAGGGAGGCCCGAGCGCCTTTTAACATATTGCCCTGCTGCCCTACTGCCTTACTCCCCTGGCACCTAATGCCCGAACGCCACCGTGTCGGTGATCTCGAAGCGTTCGGAGACGCCGATGCGGATCATGCTGAGGCTGCCCTCGCGGGTGAAGCGGAATTCGTTCTTGGCGTTCGAGCCGGCCGGCAGGCCGGCATAGAAGGAGATGACGCGGGTGCCGCCGTCGGGCCAGGTCACGGTGACGTCGGCCTTGTCGGCGCCCTTGTGGACGACGGTTGCCGCGCAGGGCGTCATCGGCTGGCCGACATAGCGGGCGCAGGGAATCTCGAGAGTGCCGCCGGTGGCAAGGGCGGCGGGCTGTGGCGGCAGTTCGGCCACGGTCTGCGTGTCGACGGCGGGCGCGGCATCGGCGGATTCCGGCCGCGGCGTGGGAACGGGAAGGGATCCTCCCGCCGAGCCGCTGTCCGCGGCCATGCCGGCTTCGCCGTCTGGCACCGGGATTTCCCCGGTCGACGGCGTTTCGCTCGCCACCAGGGCCAGGCCGTAGGCATCCTGCATGGCGATGGTGGCGGCGGATTTCACCGGAGCTTCGGGGGCAACAGGTTGGGCCGCGCCGCCCAGCCTTGCCGTCAGGTCGGGCGGCGGCGTGGCGCTGCTCGATGCCTGGGCGGCGGGAGGTGCCACCGCCGCTGGGTCCCCGTCGGCGGGCATGGCCGGATCGGCTGCGGCGCTCGCGGCGGTTGGCGCATCCGCCGCCTGGTCGGGGTCGGGCACGGTTGCCGGATTGACGGGAACGAGGTAGCGCGCCGGCGCCCAGCCGGTGGCCTTGGGATTGTCTGATACAACCTTGCACCATGGGTGCCCGTCAATGTCGTTGCAGCCAAGGTTCCTGACGCTTGCACCTGCAGCCAGGCGGGTTTCGGTCTTGCCGATCGCCGATGGCTTGGCGCGGATATTGAGCAAATCGTCGGGGGCGAGGCCGGTGACGATGGAGATGAACGGCGCCTCTTCGGCCAGTGCAGGCACGACAGCCGGCCACGCCGCCATCAGCAACGGAGCCGCAATCAGCGCATGCAAACTTTTTCGGAGCGTAACTGTGCGCCTCTTCATTTGGCCGTGCGCCGATACTCAAATCACCATGCCGTGGCGGTTCCGCCGCGTGCCCGGCCGGTTTTATAAGGGACGAAGCGCCGCCATGTAAGTCCGAAAATTCAAGCGGGCCATGGTGCCGGTCGGGCGGGAGGCGCCCTGCCGTTGCCTCCAAAGCCCCGGCGGCGGTGCGGATTCAGGGGTCGGGATCGCGGATCTGGCCGTGCGGGGATGCCTACGGCATGAAGCCTGTCCTGAGCGCGTGGGCCCATTCCGGGCGCCCCGCCTGTTCGGCCTGTCGCGCCGCCGCCGCGTGGTCGTAGTCGACGGCGATGGCTTCGAAACGGTCGGGCCGGCCTTCGCCGCCCAATGTGACGATGCCGTAGCGCGCATGCGGCGAGCGCTGTTCGGAAACATGCGCCGGCGGGGTGGAATCATCATAGGCGGGGCAGCCTATGCTGCCCGGATTGAAGATGACGGGACCGCCGGGGACGCGGATCAGCTCCGGGCGGTGGCTGTGGCCGCAGAGCGCGATGCGGCAGGCGGGGTCGAGTGTCTTCAGCCGCCGCCGGATCGCCGCCAGCGGCGCGCGCACCAGTTGGCCATCGACGATCGCGTCGAGCAGATATTTCTCGTCATGGTCGGGCCGGGCGTGGAAGGCGACAATGCCCGGTGCGATCTCCAGCGTCAGCGGCTGGCCGAAGAGGACCTGGCGCTGTGCCTCGGTCAGCCGCTCCTTTGCGTAGACGTCGGACGCCCACATGGTCTCGTCCGCGGGATCGGCGGCGACGCGGCGGTCGTGGTTGCCGCGCACCGTCGGCAGGTTCAGCGCCTCAAGCCGGGCAAACGTCTCGCGCGGCCAGAGCGGGCCCGAAACGCTGTCGCCGAGATTGACGGTGAGATCAGCACCGCCACGCCGGCGCAGATCCTCGAGCACGGCGTCCAGCGCCAGGACGTTGCCATGGATATCGGCGAGGACGGCAATGCGCATGCGGCGGGCTCCTTGGTGCAGCCCCATTGGCGGCTCCGGCCCATCTTCGTTATCAAGCCCCCGCCTTCGTTATCAACCCTTGAGATTGTTCGGGCCAGTTGGGAAGCACCGCGCGCCCGTGGCTATCGCGGAAGCCCTCCATCTGCTAGCGTCCACGCCATCCCGAAGTCCATATGGGAATATCCGCTTAGACAGCCTCGAAAGGCACCAGGCGATGACCCGCGACCAGATGTTCGCCCACCTCCGCGCCGCCAATGACGTGGCGCGCGAGGCTGCCGCGCATGGGCACCATCCTTTCGGCTGTGTGCTCGTCGGCCCCGACGATCGCATCCTCATGCGGCAAGGCAACATCAACACCGTGCGCCACGCCGAAACCGAGCTTAGCCGGCGTGCCGCGGACGCCTATCCGCCGGAATTCCTGTGGTCCTGCACGCTGGTCTCGACCGGCGAGCCCTGTGCGATGTGCACCGGAACGCTCTACTGGGCGAATATCGGCCGGCTGGTCTACGGCTTCGAGGAGACCCAGCTTCTGGCGCTGACCGGCGACCACGCCGAGAATCCGACGATGAATCTCTCGTCGCGCACGGTTCTCGCCTCCGGGCAGAAGCCGGTCGAGGTCCACGGCCCCTTTCCCGAGATGGACGAGGACCTTCTCGCCCCGCATATCGGTTTCTGGCAGCGCTAGGGGCGAGAAGCGGTGAGTTCTCCAAAAGTATCCGACTGCGTCGCGGGTTGCGTTGGCGACTAGCTGTCCAATCGCCATTTGGCCAATTCTATCTGATGGACGCTTCGTGGGTGCCTTCTGCGTTGCCACATCTCAAGAGATACAATCAGCGCAACGTATCCAAATATTGCAATCAGGGTCCACAGGATGCCAAGGCCGCTCATACAAGCGGCTACAAGAAGCGCAGATGCCGCCACGGCCACAGTGTAATATAGGACCGACGCCCAGACGTATTTTTCCATTTGAAAGCTACGCATCGCTTACTCCTGGCTCGAAGGCGTGAGCCTAAGCCAGCACTTCGATGTCGTGGCCGCCGACCGCGGGCAGTGCGGGATCGTCGCCGGCGGCGGCGATGACACTGTCGAGCAGGCCGGGGAAGCGGGCGTCGAGGTCGGCGCGGCGCAGCGTGATCATGCGGTTGGTACCGACCACTTCGGCGCGGGTAACGCCGGCCTCGCGCAGCTTGGCGAGGTGGTAGCTGAGATTGGTCTTGGAGCCGAGATCAAGGAACTGGCTGCAGTTCAGCGGCACGCCTTCCTTGCTGGCGAGATAGCGCACGATGGCAAGCCGCGTCGGGTCGCCGAGCACGCCGAGCACGATGGGCAGGCTGATCTGGTCCGTATTGGGATGAGGTAACGTCATGGCTGGAACCTAAGCACAGTTCGGGCCGATTTCAACGCGTCCGTCCCGCCGTGGCCGTGCACACTGTTTCTCCGTTCCGGGATCCGTGCTGACACAGGGCTGTCAGGATGGTTCAGCTATTTTCCCCTGGCTTCATTGACATCATGCCCTGTTATGTCCAATTGTTCAATAACTTTTGAACTAAGGACACCCTGCCATGGACAAGCGGCTCTTCTGGCTCGCGCTCGGATCGTTCACGATCTCGACCGAAGGCTTCGTCATCTCCAGCCTTCTTCCCGACATCGCCAGGGATGCCGGCATTTCCATCCCGCTCGCCGGCTCGCTGATCACCGCTTTCGCGCTCGCCTACGCGGTCGGCACGCCGATCCTGGCGACGCTGACCGGCGAATGGGACCGACGCCGCGTCATCCTGTGGACGCTGGTGTTCTTCGTCATCGGCAACGTTGCCGCCGCCTTGAGCTCATCCTTCGAAGTGCTGTTGGCGGCGCGCATCATCATGGCGTTGTCGTCCGGCCTGTTCGCCGCGACAGCGCAGGGCACGGCGGTGGCGCTGGTCGATGACCATCACCGGGCGCGTGCCATCGCCGTCGTCGTCGGCGGCACCACCGTGGCCGTTGCCGTCGGGGCGCCGCTTGGCGCGCTGGTCGCGGCGGTCGCTGGCTGGCGCGGCACTTTCTATGCCATTGCCGGGCTTGGCGCGCTCGCCGGCGCGATCCTGTGGTACCGGCTGCCGCGCGGCATCGTCGGTACCAGGCTGCCGCTCAGGCGCCGTCTGGCGGCGGCGATGCGGCCCGGCGTGATGCCAATCCTTGTGACGACATTGCTGGCACTGACCGGCGCCTTCACCGTCTTTGCCTATGTCGCGCCGCTTGCCATCGAAGGCGCCGGGCTCAGCCAGATCGCGCTGCCCGGCATGCTGCTCGCCTTCGGCGTCGGCGCGGTCATCGGCAACATCGCCGGCGGCCAGGCGGCCGACCGCTTCGGCGCCACGCGCACCGTCGGCTGGTCGTTGACGCTGAGCGCGGCCATGCTGGTGATGCTGTCGGTCGTGCCGACCTTCCTGCCGCAGCATATTGCCGGCCCGGCGCTGATGGCGATGATGGTGCCGTGGGGCATCGTCGGCTGGGCTTTCCCGCCGGCGCAGGCCAGCCGCATCATCAAGCTGGCGCCCGATGCGGCCCCGATCGTGCTGTCGCTCAATGGTTCGGCGCTCTATCTCGGCGTGGCGCTGGGGGCGGTGGTTGGCGGTGGCGTGCTGCGCTACGGCGCGCCGGCCGACCTCGGCCTGGTCGCCGCCGCCTTCCCGCTGATCGGGCTGGGCATCGTGCTGGCCGGCCGCTGGGCGGCACGGCCGGTCGCGATGCCAGCTGAGTAGGACCTGTCTTGAACCCGCCGGCCAGCTCAGCTGGCCGGCGGAAGATCAAAATCCAGCGCGGAAATATCATCCAGCGCCGCGCGCAGCTTCGCCGCCTTCTCCTTGCCGACCATGTCTTCGAAACGCTGCTGGGCCACCTGCCACAGCTTCATCGCCTCATCGAGCTTGACCAACCCTCGAGGCGTCAGCCGCACCCGCTTGATGCGGCGGTCGGCCGGATCGGCGAAGGTCTCGACATAGCCGTCGCGGATCAGCGGCTTCAGCGTGTGGCCGAGCGCCGACAGGTCCATGATCAGGGCAGACGCAATGGCGCCCATCGCCGGTTCGTTGGAGATGTGGATCTGGTAGAGCAGGCCCTGCTGCGTGGCTTTCAGGCCCGAGGGCGCCAGCACATCGTCGTAGTACTGACCAATCTTGCGCGTCGCACGACGCAGCATGGCGTTGTTGCAGAGCGACAGTCCGGGCAGGGCCTCTTTCGACATGGCGATTCCCTCGGCGGCGCGGACATGATGCCCGGCTGCTGCCTGACAAATAATCCCGGATCCGCTCATTGACAAGATAGTGGCATATGCCTATTTCGATGATAGTGGCATATACCACTAAATCAATCAGGCGGCTTGCCGGCAAGGTGAGGGCTGACGTCCACGGTGCCGGCGGCCAGGTCGAAGCGGACAATTCGAGATAGAAGGAACAGGACAATGAGTGGACAGGCAAACAAGGGCACGGCGGTCGTCACCGGTGCATCATCGGGCATCGGCGCGGTCTATGCGGACCGGCTGGCCGGGCAGGGTTATGATCTCGTTCTGGTGGCGCGCCGCGCCGACCGGCTCGAGGAACTGGCTGAGAAGCTGCGCTACGCCTACGATCGCAAGGTCAGCTTCATTACAGCCGACCTGTCCGATGACGACGATTTGCGCCGCGTAGAGCGGCTGATATCGGCCGACGACAGCGTGACGCTGCTCGTCAACAATGCCGGCCTTGGCGGCCAGCAGGTGGTGGCGACCGCCGACGCCGACGCCGCCGAACGCATGATCAAGGTCAACGTCATCGCCTTGACCCGTTTGACCCGGGCCGTGCTGCCGGGTCTTCTGGCGCGCAACCGCGGCGCCATCGTCAACATCGCATCGGTGCTTGCCTATGAGACCTCGTTCGGCGGTATCTACAGCGGCACCAAGGCCTATGTCGTCAACTTCACCGAGGCCCTGCACCGCGAGGTCGCGGGCACCAATGTGAAGGTGCAGGTGGTGCTGCCTGGCGCGACCCGGACCGATTTCTGGGACCTTGCCGGCAGTGATATCGACCAGCTCCCGAAGGAAATCATCATGTCCGCCGACGATATGGTCGATGCGGCGCTCGTCGGCCTGGCCAGTGGCGAGGCCGTCACCGTGCCCGCTCTTGCCGACACCGGCAAGCTGGACACCTTCCTCGGTGCCCGGCAAGCCTTCTACGGCAGCCTGCACGCCGACAAGCCGGCGGCCCGCTACGGGGTTTGAAGAGCCAAGGGCTGGTTCGCCTTTGCGAACCAGCACCCCCACCCCGCTGCTTCGCAGCGACCCTCCCCACAAGGGGGAGGGTGAGGAAGCGCCTGTTCCGCCTACGCGATAATGGTCTCGTGGAGGTGCGAAGAAGTTGGACTCCCTACCTCCCCCTTGTGGGGAGGTCGGACCGAAGGTCCGGTTGGGGGTGCTGGTGCAGACCTGGCTTGAGCGTCTCTAAGCCGACCGCCACATCGGAATGATCGACGCCGCCAGCACCAGCGCCAGCACGATGTTGAGCGCGCGCCATTGCCATTCGGTCTTGAGCAGCCGGGCCAGCACCATGCCGGCGAGGCACCAGACGGACAGCGAGATGGCGGCGGTGAGGCCGAAGGTCGAGCCGAGCAGCAAGGCCAGATGTCCCGGTCCGTCGGCCAGGGCGGCGAACGAGGCCGCCGCGCCCAGCCCCATCGCCCAGCCCTTGGGGTTCATCCACTGGATACCGGCACCGCCGAGGAAGCTGTTCGGCCTGGCCATGGTCACGTCGAGATTGGGCGGCCCGGCGCGGCCGATCTTGACCGCCAGCCAAAGGAGATAGAGCGAGCCGGCGATCTTCATCGCCAGTTGCAGCGAAGGGACCGCGAGCAGCAGGCCGGCGAGCCCAGCGGCGGCCGCGCCTGTCACGGTGGCGAGGCCGGCGGCACTGCCGGCCATCAGCGGAACGGAGCGGCGAAAGCCGAACCGCGCGCCCGAAGCGGTGGACAAGGTGGTGGCGATGCCTGGCGTGGCCGTGGCCACGAAGGCAAACAGGATGAGCGGCAGGATGGGCTGGAGCATGGGACGTCCTTTTCGGAGGCCCCATGGTAGACTTGGGTTAGCATCAGTAAATGCAATGTTTGTGATGTCAGGCATTAGCATCTATAATGCGGATATGATCCGCAATCTCGATACCGCACTGATGCGCACCTTCGTCACCGTCGCCGACAAGGCCAGCATGACGGCGGCCGCCAATGCGCTGCACCTGACGCAGGGCGCCGTCAGCCAGCAGGTGAGGCGGCTGGAGGAGACGCTTGGCTGCGGGCTGTTCGAGCGCGACCGGCGCGGCCTGCGCCTGACGCGGTCGGGCGAGCGCCTGTTGGACAAGGCAAAGCGCCTGCTCAGCCTCAACGACGAGATCTGGGCGGAGATGACTGGCTCGGCGGTTGCCGGGCAGGTGCGGCTCGGCGTGCCCTATGATCTGGTCGGAACCTTGCTCGCGCCGGTGCTGAAGGCCTATGCCGAGACCTATCCGCAGGTCGAGATCTCGCTGGTCTGCGCCTCGTCGCCGGAACTGGCGTCAGCGCTCGCGGCCGGAACCATCGACCTTGCGGTGATCGAGGAGCGGGTCGGCCCGACATCAGGCGAATGCCTGGCCATCGACCGGCTGGTCTGGGTCGGCGCCAGAGGCGGCACCGCGCGTGCCAAGCGGCCGCTGCCGGTGTCGATCGTTGCCGACACCTGCGCCTTCCGGCCGGTGGTGCTGGCGGCGCTCAACGAGCATGGACTGGAATGGCGCACCGTGTTCGAGAACGGCAATATCGACGCAACGACGGCGACGGTGCGCTCCGACCTTGCCGTCACCACGTGGCTCGCTTCGACCGTGCCGGCCGATCTCGACATCCTGCCGTTCGAGACCGGCCTGCCGCCGCTGCCGAATTTTTCGATCAACCTGCATTTGCCAAGGCACGGCGTCGGGCCGGCGGCGCAGGAATTCGCGCGGCATATACGCGATGGACTGGCGCGACGGCCTGTCGCGGCTTGAGACCAAGCAGCACTTGGGCTCCTTTCCCCGGTCGATCAGGGGAGAGGAAAGGTGCCAGGGCCGGGTCCCGCTATTTCCAGTTCCTGCGCCGTTCGAGTTCGGCGTCGGACGGTTCCCCGGTGACAAAGGAGCCGACCTCGATTTCGCCTGAGCGCTCGTAGGTCGCGATGATGACGCCGGTGCTGGAGGTTTGCGACTTGGCAAGCCTGAAGGCGGCCGGCATGGCGTCATCGCCGAACAGCCGCTTGCCCTTGCCAAGCAGCAGCGGGAAGATCATCAGCCGGATCTCGTCGATCAGCCCGTTGGCGAGCAGGGTCTGGATCAGGTTGCCCGATCCCTGGATGAGCAGGTCAGGTCCATCCTCCTGCTTGAGGCGGCGCAATGTCGCGACGATGTCGGGCCCAAGCGATTGCGTGTTCTGCCAGGTGAGGGTGTCGGGCCGATGCGTCGCCACATATTTGGTCGCCGGGTTGAAGGCATCCGCGATCGGATCTTTCTGATACGGCCAGTACGCGGCGAAGATGTCATAGGTCCTGCGGCCGAGCAGAAGGGCGAAGGGTTTGGAGAAGAGCTCCTCCATTGCCGCGCCTCCCACCTCGTCGAAGTAATGGAAGGTCCAGCCGCCGAACTTGAAGCCGCCGACCGGATCCTCCTCCGGGCCGCCCGGCGCCTGCATGACGCCGTCCAGGCTGACGAAAGTGGCGGCGATGATCTTCCTCATGGTACTCTCCCTTGTGTCATCCACGCCGTCGCGGCAGGACCATGGCCCAAGGACGGAGCGCCCGCGACCATTCCGACAGGGTTCGGGAAATTTTGGAAAAGCCTGCCCATCGATCCGTCAGTCGCCGGGTTTGGCGCTGAGATTTTTCGATGAGAACCAGACGTCGCCGAAGATGGCCGTGGCCGTGCGGTCCGGCGCCTTGTCGCTCGTCAGCCATATCGAGCGGCTGCGCGCGGCTTGCTCCCGGGTCGGGATCTTCGCCGCAAGATCCGCAACCGAGGCACCGACGCATGGGATGAACCAGGAGCGCATGAAGGGGTCGCAGGCGAAGCCCTTTTGGGTGCGGGTCACCATCACCGCCAGCGGGACGCGCTCGGCCGGGCGCCAGGGGAAGATCATGCGGCCGCCGGGGCGCAATGCCTTCAGCCATCCGGCCGGAGGGGCGACGACCCCGGCGTTGACATAGATGATGTCGGATGGCGGCAAGGGCATGGTCACGGCATCGCCATGGACGACAGTCGCGTTGCCGTAAGCCTTGAGATTTCCGCGTGCCAGATGGGCCAACTTGTCGTCGAGTTCGAAAGCGGTGACGGTGCCGGGCGACACAAGCCTGGCGAGCAAGGCTGTGTAATAGCCGGTGCCGGCACCGATATGGGTGACGGTCTCACCGAGTTTCGGTGCCAGTTTTCCAATCCACATGGCGTGCAGGAACGGCTCCCCATTGTTGATGCCCTTGTCGGCATCGAGCGCCACCAGCACGTTCTGGTAAATATGGGAGGGGTCCGCGCTGGGCGTCGTGACCCTGCCGTTGCCTGCGACGATCGTCCACGGTCCGGGGCCGAGAAAGGCCTCGCGCGGCACGCTGGCGAAAACCTCTTCCAGGCGTGGATCCGACGAGCCGGCATTGGCCGCCATCAGCCGGGCGTAGAATCTCCTGGTATCTTCTATCGTGCTCATGGCGCCAAGATAGCGCGATTTGGCGGTTTGTCTCGCGATCCGGCAGAGCCTTAGCCGACCCCGAACATCGTGTCGTAGAGCAGCTTGAAATTGAGCACGAGGATGATCGCGGCGACCACCCAGGCAAGGGCCGCCACGACGCGTGGAATGGCGAGGCTGCCCATCTTCTTGCGGTCAGAGACGAACTGCACCAGCGGAATGACCGCGAAGGGCAATTGCATGGACAGGATGACCTGGCTGAACACGAGCAGCTGGCCAGTGCCCTTTTCGCCGTAGAGCGCGGTGACGACCACCACCGGGATGATGGCGAGGCCGCGTGTCAGAAGCCGCCGGGCCCAGTTGGGGATGCGCAGGCGCAGGAACCCTTCCATGATGATCTGGCCGGCGAGCGTCGCCGTCACCGTCGAGTTGAGGCCGGAGGCAAGCAGCGCCACGGCGAACAGGATCGAGGCGATGCCCAGGCCCAGCAGCGGCGACAGCAACTCGAAGGCCTGGCCGATCTCCGCGACATCCTGGTGGCCGGTGTCGTGGAAGGCGACAGCCGACACGATCAGGATGGCGGCGTTGACGAACAGCGCCAGCATCAGGGCGATGGTGGAGTCCATCGTCGCCCATTTGACGGCGTCGCGCTTGCCTTTCTCCGTGCGCTCATAGGCCCGGGTCTGCACGATCGAGGAGTGCAAATAGAGATTGTGCGGCATGACGGTGGCGCCGATGATGCCGATCGCGATGTAGAGCATCGCGGGGTTGGTGACGATTTCCGAGGACGGCACGAACATCGAATGCAGGATCGTGCCGGCCGGTGGGGCGGCGACAAAGATCTGGATGGCAAAGCAGCTGAAGATGATGATCAAAAGCGCGATGACGAAGGCTTCGAGATAGCGGAACCCCTTGTTCATCAGGAGCAGCACCAGGAAGGCGTCGAGCGCGGTGAGTATGGCGCCCCCGATCAGCGGAATGCCGAACAGCAGCTGCAATGCGATCGCCGTGCCGATGACTTCGGCGAGGTCACAGGCGATGATGGCGAGTTCGCAGGCGATCCACAGCACGAAATTGACCGGGCGCGGGTAATAGGCGCGGCAGGCCTGGGCGAGATCGCGGCCGGTGGCGATGCCGAGGCGTGCGGCCAGCGCCTGCAGCAGGATCGCCATGAGGTTGGACAGCATGATGACGAACAAAAGCGTGTAGCCGAACTGGGCGCCGCCGGCGAGGTCGGTCGCCCAGTTGCCGGGGTCCATATAGCCGACCGAGACCATGTAGCCGGGGCCCATGAAGGCGAACAGACGGCGGAACCAGACACCGGAACTCGGCACCGCGACCGAGGAATTGACCTCGCGCAGGCTGGGCTGGTCGTCCTCGTCCCGTCCGGCGAGCCGCCATTCGGACCGGGTGGCTGTAACGTCTGCATCTGACATGGAAAGGCTTTCCGCGACTTCCGGGAGGATATCCGCAAGCTATGCCATGGCTCAACATTATGCAATAGGCTATATTTCATTGTCGGTGCTTTTTACCGGATGGTCCGAATTGCGTGTGAAGGTGCCAATCGGAAACGCCGGTTGCGCCTGTGGGGGAATGCAAATAAACGGCCTGAAGAATCAGAGCCCGTGCTATAAAAGCGCCGACGGCCAAACTCCCGAGGAGGAGCGCGCATTGGCGCTGAAGAACAGACCGGTTCCGCGCGAGCCATTGCCCGATGCCGATGTCCATTCGGAAGGGTTCAGGCAGACGCGCGAGGCGCGCCGCAGCGCGCTGGTCGAGGACTATGTCGAGCTGATCGCCGATCTGATCGAGGACGGCAACGAGGCGCGCCAGGTCGACATCGCCGCACGGCTCGGCGTCGCCCAGCCGACGGTGGCCAAGATGCTGACGCGACTGTGCGCCGACGGGCTCGTTTCGAGAAAACCCTATCGCGGCGTGTTCCTGACCGATGCCGGCCGCAAGGTCGCGGAGGAAAGCCGCATCCGCCACCAGACGGTGGAAGCCTTCTTGCGTTCATTGGGCGTGAGCGCCGAAACGGCGCGCATCGACGCCGAGGGCATCGAGCACCATGTCAGCGCCGAGACGCTGGAAGCGTTTCGCAAGGCCATGACCGCGCCGCGTTAGGCCGCTTAGCCGTCTCGGAACCACCGCACGTTACGCGCGTTGCTCCTGACATCGCGATGATGTCGCACCAGGGGAGGAAGCAATGGGCGTTGAACAAGCACCGACCGCCAAGGGCAAGCAAGCCGCCAAAGGGTTGAAACAGGCGGCGGCGAGGGACGAGCGCAAGACCGAGGCCGAAACCGGCCGTCCGCTGAAAAAGGGCGCCGCGCGTTTCGAGGAGCGCTCGAAAAGCTCCGACGGCAAGAGTGCCGGCGCCAAGCAGAAGGGCTGAGGCCGGGCCGCCGTCAAGGCGTCCCGCTTGTTCACGCCCGCACATCCTGCACCCATCAAGTCTCGCACGCCCCCGGTTTGCGGGCAAGCTACAGGCCCTGCTGGCTCTCGGCCAGAGCGCCATGCCGGCACCCCGGCGGTCTCGAAAAATACTGTGACTTGGCGCAACCATTGGGCTAATTGTTTGTTGGGTTGAGCCGGCCTGCCGGAGCAACGGAAAAGTTTGCAGCGCGAGGAGTTGCCATGCTCTGGAGAGGCCGTCGTCAGAGTGACAATATCGAGGACGACCGCAGCGACAGCGGCTCCGGCGGAGGATTGGGCGGCAGCCCCGGCCAGTTCCGCATTCCCATCGGCGGCAGTTCCGGCGGTGGCGGCATGTCGCTTTCGGGCCTCATCATCTTCGCGGTCGTGGCGTTGATCGCCTGGGGTGTCTTCGGCATCAATCCGCTGCAATTGCTCAACGGTGACGGCGGCGCCTTGCTGCCGGGCGGCGGCGGGCAGATATCGGACAACAGCGGCGGCCAGAACAGCGGCGCGGCGCCCGCCAATGACGAGATGAAGCAGTTCGTCGCGACCGTGCTCGCCGAGACGGAAGACACCTGGACCGGCATCTTCAAGTCACAGGGCCTGACCTATGAGGATCCCAAGCTGGTGCTGTTTTCCGGCCAGGTCCGCTCCGCCTGCGGCTTTGCGTCGGCGGCGGCCGGGCCGTTCTATTGTCCAGGGGACCACAAGGTCTATCTCGACATGACCTTTTTCCAGCAGCTCGACCAGCAGTTCGGCGCTTCCGGCGAGTTCGCCCGCGCCTATGTGGTCGCCCATGAGGTCGGCCACCACGTGCAGAATCTCACCGGCATCATGTCCAAGTTCAACCAGATGCGGCAGGGCATGAGCGAGGCCGATGCCAACCAGCTGTCGGTGCGCATCGAGCTGCAGGCCGACTGTTTCGCAGGCGTGTGGGCGCATTACACGGCCCAGAAGGGAATATTGGAGCAGGGCGACATCGAAAGCGCGCTGAACGCCGCCAAGCAGATCGGCGACGACACGCTGCAGAAGAAGATGCAGGGTTATGTGGTGCCGGAAAGCTTCAACCACGGCACCTCGCAGCAGCGGCAGACCTGGCTGGCGCGCGGCTACAAGAGCGGCAAGCTTTCAGACTGCAACACGATGAGCGGGCCTCTCTGAACACTCCTTTCCAGGCGCCGACCTGACGGCAAAGTCGCCGTCAGGGAGTGTCAGGAACGCGCATTCCTGCCTGTTCCCTCATTGTTCCTTTTCGCCGGCTCGCCTATAAGGTGCGTCCGCCCGTGCCCCCGGGGCGGCTGGAGGAGCTTGACCCATCATGATCGATCCCAAAACCGCCAGGCGGGGCCTCGCGCTGGTTTTCACCACGCTGCTGCTCGATATTATCGGGTTCGGCATCATCATGCCGGTGCTGCCGGCCTATTTGCAGGAATTGACCGGTGTCGGCGTCAGCGAGGCGGCCATCGAGGGCGGCTGGCTGTTCTTCGTCTACGCGGCCATGCAGTTCTTCTTCGCACCCATCATGGGCGGCCTGAGCGACCGCTTCGGGCGGCGGCCGATCCTGCTGGCCTCGGTGCTGACCTTTTCCATCGACAATCTGATCTGCGCTATCGCCTGGTCCTATCCGATGCTGTTCATCGGGCGTGTGCTGGCCGGCATTTCGGGCGCCAGCTATTCGACGACATCGGCCTTCATCGCCGACATCTCGAACGACGAGAACCGAGCAAAGAATTTTGGCCTGCTTGGCATCGCCTTCGGCGTCGGGTTCGTCATCGGACCGGTGCTGGGCGGATTGCTCGGCACGTTCGGACCGCGCGTGCCGTTCTATTTCGCCGCCGGGCTCGCCTTCGTGAATTTCCTGATCGCGATGGTCCTCCTGCCGGAAACGCTCGATGAAAAGCATCGCCGCCGCTTCGAATGGAAACGCGCCAACCCGGTCGGCACGCTTCTGCAGATGCGCCAATATCAAGGCATTGGCTGGATCGGGCTCGTCTTCTTCCTGATGACGCTCGGCCACATGATGTATCCGGCGGTGTGGTCTTTCGTATCCAGCTACCGTTATGGCTGGAGCCAGCAGCAGATCGGCTTCTCGCTCGGCGCCTTCGGCCTGTGCGGCGCGATCGTCATGGCAACGGTGCTGCCGCGCGTGGTCACGAGGCTCGGTGAATGGAAGACGGCGGCAATCGGGCTGACCTTCACGGCGGCCAGCGCCTTCGGCTATGCCTTCGCCACGCAGGGCTGGATGGTCTACGCGGTGATCGTCGTGGGTTGCCTGGAGGCCTTGGCCGATCCGCCGTTGAGGAGCCTCGCCGCCGCCAAGGTGCCACCTTCCGCACAAGGCGAACTGCAGGGCGCGATGACCTCGATCTTCTCGATCACTTCCATCATCACGCCGCTGCTCTACACGGCGATCTTTTCCTGGTTCACGGGGCCTGGCGCGCCGGTGGCCTTCGGCGGGGCACCCTATCTGGTCGGTGCCTGCTTCCTGGTGCTGGCGCTCATCGTCTTCGTCACCAGGGTGGCGAGACCGGCCGTGGTCGGGACTATCACCGCCAACGTGGCGGAAGACGGAGCGCGGATATGAGCCGTGACAGCCGCATGGTGCTGACCAGGAACGGGGTGTCGCTGTCGCGATTGGTCTTCGGTGCCTGGCGCCTGCTCGACGGCGACGCCCGCCCTGATGCCGATCAGGTCGGAAGGCTGATCGGCGCCGCTGTCGATCTCGGCCTGACCAGTTTCGACCACGCCGATATCTACGGGAATTACGAGGTGGAGGCGGCCTTCGGCGCGGGGCTGTCGCGCTGGAAAGGCAAGCGCGAGGAGATCGAGCTGATCTCGAAATGCGACATCATGCTGGCCTCGGCCAACCGGCCGCGGAGCCGGCTGAAGCACTATGATACCAGCGCCGCCCACATAACCGCCTCGGTCGACCGCTCGCTCGGCAATCTCGGCACCGATTATCTCGACCTGTTGCTGTTGCATCGGCCGGATCCGCTGATGGATGCCGACGAGACGGCGGCGGCACTGGCCGGGTTGGTCAAGGCCGGCAAGGTGAGAGCGGTCGGCGTCTCGAATTTCACGCCATCACAGTTCGATCTGCTGGCCTCGCGGCTGCCGTTTGCCCTGGTCACCAACCAGATCGAGATGTCGGTGCTGAAGACGTCCGCATTGACCGATGGCAGTCTCGACCACGCGCAGCGCCTGGGCTACGCGCCGATGATCTGGTCGCCGCTTGGCGGCGGCTCGCTGTTCACCGGCAAGGAAGCCCGGGAGGCTCGCGTGCGGGCAGCACTCGCGGCGGTCGCCGCCGAAGTCGGCGCCGGTGATCTCGCCACTGTTGCCATCGCCTGGCTGCTGCGCCATCCGGCCCGGCTGGTGCCGGTGTTGGGGTCAATGAAGCCGGAGCGGCTGGCGGCCATGGTCAAGGCGCTGGAGATCAGCCTCGACCGCCAGCAATGGTTCGCCATACTGGAGGCGAGTGAAGGCCGGCCGGTGGCGTAAGGGTGGGGCGGTGCAGGGCTGCGAGATGTTGGCGCTGCCCCTCATTGCCCTGCCGGGCATTTCTACCCTTATGGTGACGGGGAAAAAGATGCAGCCAGCGCCGCTTTCGCAAATCGTCGACGTTGCAATAGGAGCGCTGAGGTCGCCACAGCTTCCTTCTGCCCGTTCACGGGCAGAAGGTGCCGGCAGGCAGATGAGGGGCCGCGCTGACGGATCGAATTAAGCCCGCTCCGCCAGCAATTCCTCGCCGCGCTTTTGCCGGATCAGGTTGACGAAACGGCGGAACAGATAGTGCGAGTCCTGCGGGCCGGGCGAGGCTTCAGGGTGATGCTGGACCGAGAACACCGGACGGCCGGTCAGCGCGATGCCGCAGTTCGAACCGTCGAACAGCGAGACATGGGTTTCCTCGACACCCTCGGGCAGCGAATCGGCATCGACGGCGAAGCCGTGATTCATCGAGACGATCTCGACCTTGCCGGTGGTGTGGTCCTTGACCGGATGGTTGGCGCCATGATGGCCCTGATGCATCTTGGCGGTCCTGCCGCCGAGCGCCAGCGCCAGCATCTGGTGGCCGAGGCAGATGCCGAACACCGGGATGTCGGTCTTCAGCAGATCCTGGATGACGGGCACGGCATAGTCGCCGGTGGCTTCCGGATCGCCAGGGCCGTTGGAGAGGAAGATGCCGTCGGGCCGCATGGCGAGGATTTCTTCGGCGCCTGTCTTGGCCGGCACCACGGTGACCTTGGCGCCGAGGCCGGCGAGCAGGCGCAAAATGTTGCGCTTGACGCCGTAGTCGATGGCCACGACGTGCAGCGACGGATCAGTCTGTTCGCCAAAACCTTCGTTCCACACCCAGGGCGTCTCGCGCCAGACCGAGGACTGGCCCGAGGTGACTTCCTTGGCGAGGTCGAGCCCGATCAGACCCGACCATGCGGCGGCGCGCTGCTTCAAATCGTCCAGGTCGAAGACGCCGTCCGGCGCATGCGCGATGACGGCGTTGGGCATGCCCTTTTCGCGGATCAGCGCGGTCAGCGCACGGGTGTCGATGCCCGACAGCGCCACGATGCCGCGCTTCTTCAGCCACTGGTCGAGATCGCCGGCGGCGCGGTAGTTGGACGGGTTGGTGACATCGGCCTTGAACACGGCGCCGACGGCGCCGGCGCGGGCGGCGGGGTTGAGATCCTCGATGTCCTCGCCATTGGTGCCGATGTTGCCGATGTGCGGGAAGGTGAAGGTGACGATCTGGCCGGCATAGGAGGGGTCGGTGAGGATTTCCTGATAGCCGGTGAGCGCGGTGTTGAAGCAGACTTCGGCGACGGCGGAGCCGGTGGCACCGAGGCCGCGGCCCTCGATGACGGTCCCGTCGGCCAGCACCAGAAGAGCGGTCGGCTTTTCGGTGGCCCAGGGTGGGGTCAGCGCGGGCGTCGTCTCGGCCATGGCGGCACTCCTATCAGGCTGCGCGCTGCAAAAGGCCCGGCGGGCCATCCGCGCAGCAAACGGCGCGGAGCGGCGAATTCGCGGCCTCCACGCATTCAAGCTTCAGTTCATGCAAGGCCCAGTACATAGGGGAAGGGGGCAGGGCGGTCAATGATCATGCGAAATGCCGCCATGATTTATTTCATCAAGCAATATCAGAGGCTTGGTCCACAATATCTGGGTTTGCCTTGGCTGGGCCCCGGCGCTATTGTCCGCGCCGACCGAAGGAGAAAACATCATGCGCGGAAAAATCGCCGAATCCCTGAAGAGCGCGATGAAGGCGCAGGACAAGCACAGGCTACCGACATTGCGGCTGATCCAGGCCGCCATCCACGATCGCGACATCGCCAATCGAGGTTCGGGCAAGGACCCCGCCAGCGACGAGGAAATCCTGCAGATCCTGGCCAAGATGGTGAAGCAGCGCGAGGAATCGGCCAAGGCGTTCGAAGACGGCAAGCGGCCGGAACTGGCGGCGCAGGAGCGCGGCGAGATGGAGATCATCCGCGGCTTCCTGCCGACCCAGCTCGATGATGCCGCGATCACCGCCGCGGCGCGCGAGGCGATTGCCGAGACCGGTGCCGCCAGCCAGAAGGACATGGGCAAGGTGATTGCCGCGCTGAAGCAGAAATATGCCGGCCAGATGGATTTCGGCAAGGCGAGTGGCATCGTCAAAGGGCTGCTGCAGTAGGGGCCTATCGCTGGCCGAGGATCACGACCGAGATTGTCTTCTTTCACCTCAGAGCAGGACGGTGCCTTTCGCCGATCTCATCCAGCATGTCCGCCCTGGAAGGTTCAAGGGCTGGCGGGCACTCGTTGCCCGGCTCGACCTGATGGTGGCCGCCAAGCCGTCCTGCCGGTTCACGGCCCCTTGCACATCGGCAGCGGCTGCACGGGTGGGGCGGGGTGATCCTTCTTGTACTGGGCGATCATCGGCTCGAGGGTTTTTTGCGGCCAGAATTTCGGCGCGCCGATTTCCTTAAGGCATGATGCGTTCCAATAGGGCGCCTCGCCGGATGGCGAATGGCCTTTGGCCGCCTGCGCGACGGCGGCGATGTCGCGCGATTCCGGATAGATGTAGAGTGTCGTCGGATTGTCCTTCACCATCGCGATGATCTGCCGTGCGTCCGCCGGCGACCAGCTGGTGCAGCCATTGCTGCGGCCGCCGGCATACTCGACCAGCTTGCCGAACGGCACCAGGCCATCATGGTCGGCATAGGAGCTGTTCGGGCTTTTGCGCATGCACATGGCGCGCAGCACTTGCGCCGCATGGCCGCCGATCACCCTTTGTCTCGCATTGGCGGCTTCGCCCTCGCCGTCGAACTGGATGAAAGTCCGCAGGAAGGCGGCATCCTGTTTCGCGCCGGTGCTGTAGAAGCCCTTGAAGGAGGTCTTCGCCTCGCGGGTGACATAGGCGCCGCCGGCGGTCAGCTCCGAATCCATGGCATTGCCGAAGTTCTTGGAGCAGCGCCTGCCATTTGAAAAATCGGCAGTGCCTTTCAGATTTTTTCCGCCGCCGTGGCCTGACGCGATGGCGCGAAACGATTGGCTGGCCTCGCAGATGACATAGTACCGGCGCCCCAGCACGCCATTGCCGAGATCGCCGGGACGTGTAGCGTCCATGGCGAAGTAACAGGGGTTCCTGACCGCGCCTTGCGCCACCTTTTTCAGGTAGAGCGCTCGCGCCCGCTCCAGCACCACGGCCGAGATCTGGCCGTCGCTGTCGCCGACATGGGCCTGCAGCCAGGCCGGAACACCTGATGGCTGCAATGCGGCGAAGGATCGGGCCGTCGCCGTCAAGGCAATGACCATGACAAGGAGGCTGAGGGTGACGACCACACCCAATGGGACAGATCTCAACCGCACCGGATCAATTCTCCTGCCGAAGCCATGCGAATCCTTGCGGCGTCATATCCGCAACCAATCATAAAATGTCCCGCGCCCATCGGCGAGACACATCTTGTTTAGCTTGCCCGCAGCGATCGTTTTGCGATCAGCCTGCGGATGACGCACTGCAGGGACGCCTGCCGCGCTCCCAGCCAAACTGGACAGGCCGGGAGGACGATCTATAATTACCGAGCGCAAAATAATTATGGATCGTCTGGAATGGATCCTCTCAGCGACATCATTGCTCTTTTGCAACCCAGCACGGCGATTTCCAAGCCCATCAAGGGGCGTGGCCGATGGGGCGTGCGTTACGCCGCCTATGATGCGCCTGGCTTTACAATAATCGTGGAGGGCACGTGCTGGATCGCCTTTGCGGGCCAGGATCCAGTCAAGTTCGAGAAGGGAGACTTCCTTCTGCTGCCTTCCACGCCGGCCTTCTCGCTCAGCAGCCATCCAGGCATCGACTGTGAGCTCCGGACGCCAATGGACGTTGCCGTCCAGCATGGCGAGCAAGATGGAGACCCGGATTTTGTCGCGCTCGGCGGGACGTTTCGAATCGAGCCGGTCAATGCCGCGCTTCTGCTCGCTCTGCTTCCGAGCGTCATCCACGTGCCGGGATCGCAGGGGCGTTCCTCCAGGCTTGGCAGGGTCATCGGCCTCATCATGGAGGAGTGCGAGAACGAAGATCCGGGCAAGGAAATGGTCTTGCAGCGATTGCTCGAGATTCTGCTCGTCGAAGCGCTGCGATGGCGTGGCATCGGTTCCGACGCGGCCGGCCTGCTCGGCGGGATGCGGGATCCGGCGCTGGCGCGCGTGCTCCGCGCCATGCACGGGGATGTCCGGGCGGGTTGGACGGTCGCGGAGCTCGCCAGGATCGCGGGACTTTCGCGGTCGGCCTTCGCGGCTCGCTTCGTGGACGTGCTCGGTTGCGGCCCGATCGAGTACCTGGCCCGCTGGCGCATGGCGCTGGCGAAGGATGCTCTCATCCGAGGCTCGAAAACCCTGGACAAAATAGCCGGTGAGATCGGCTACGAGTCCGCCAGCGCCTTCAGCACTGCTTTCAGGAAACGGCTTGGTTGCTCACCGGGCAAGTTCGCCCGCGACGCCCGCGTGACCGCATAGGGCAGTGCCTCGCGCGGCGTAGCCTCTTCAAGGTCACTTGCTCGCCCGGTATGAGCCATTTTTGGACAGTTGGAAATAAAAATAAGACTATTGATTATGGATCGTCTGTGTTGGCAAGCCTACGAAAGGGCATTGAAACCAACGGAGCCAAGCATGCAAACGATCCTCATCACCGGCTGTTCATCTGGCTATGGCCTCGAGACAGCCCGCCATTTTCTCGTCAACGGGTGGAACGTCATCGCCACCATGCGGACACCGCGGGAGGACATACTGCCGCGCTCGGAGCGCCTGAGGGTCCTGCCGCTGGACGTCACCAGCGAGGCCAGTATCTCGGCGACCGTCAAAGCCGCGGGTCCGATCGATGTTCTTGTCAACAATGCAGGCATCGGCGTGGTCGGCGCCTTTGAAGCGACGACGATGTCGCACATCCGAAAGGTCTTCGAGACCAATACGCTTGGCGTGATGGCCATGGCGCAGGCCGTGATTCCGCAGATGCGCGAGCGCCGGTCCGGCGTGATCGTCAACGTCACCTCAAGCGCCACCCTCGCCGCAATGCCCTTGGCGGCCGCCTACACCGCCAGCAAGCAGGCCATCGAGGGCTTCACCGGATCGCTCGCGCACGAACTTGCCTATTTCGGTATCCGCGCAAAGCTGGTCGAGCCCGGATACGCGCCAACAACGCGTTTTTCGCATAATACTTCGGTGCGTATCGAAGACATGATCCCTGAAGCCTATGCCGATTTCGCGGCCCCGATCTTCGCGGCCTTCGCCCGGCCCGCGCTGACCACCAAGGAAAGCGACGTTGCCGAAGCTATCTGGGCCGCTGTCCACGACACTTCGGGCAAACTCCGTTTTCCGGCAGGCCAGGATGCGGTCGCCCTGGCAAACGCGGGCTGAAGTCTCCCGGTGCGTGCGGGGTGCAACGATTTTCGCGACGCCAATTCTACGTCCGTTCGGATTGAGCTATCATCTGATTCTGGCGTGGCCCACGCCTCCTCCCCCCACCGGGAAAAGCATTCGTTCATGCGGGGCACTCTCGTCACCGAACCGACTGTTCGAGCATCAGGCATAAGGAGGGGTTGCGAAAACTGCTCGCACCAGGAGGTTTTTGAGATGATGTTATCCGCGCCCGCCTACCATCTGAAGCGTCAAGCCAGGCTGTTGTCGCGCGAGGCAAAAATCCCGCTCCACCGGGCGCTTGACCGTATTGCCGCGCAAGAGGGATTTGCCAGTTGGAGCCTGCTTGCGGCGAAGCTGTCCGAGACGGCGCCCGCCAGCAGGTTGTTCGCGCAACTCACACCTGGTGACCTGGTTCTGGTCGGCGCGCGGCCGGGCCATGGCAAGACGCTGATGAGCCTCGAACTGGCGGTCGAAGCGATGAAGTCGGGCCACCGCAGCGTGTTCTTCACGCTGGAATATACGCAACGCGATGTACTGGAGCGGCTCCGCGCCATCGGCGTCGAGCCGGCCCGGTTCGACCGGCTGTTCGAGTTCGACACTTCCGATGCCATCAGCGCCGGCTATATCGTCAGGGTGTTGGGGTCGGCGCCGCGTGGCACGCTGGCGGTCATCGATTACCTGCAACTGCTCGATCAGAAACGAGAGAATCCAGGCCTGATGGACCAGGTCCGCACACTGAAGGCTTTCGCGCGCGATAGCGGCGTGATCCTGGTCTTCATCTCGCAGATCGACCGGTCCTACGATCCCGCAAAGAAGCCGGTCCCGGATATCAGTGATGTTCGCCTGCCCAACCCGCTTGATTTGTCCCTTTTCGACAAGGCCTGCTTCCTGAACGAGGGCGAGATCCGCTTCCAGGCGGCTTGAGCGCTCCAGCGGCCAAGGCTATCCCTGCGTCACTGGGAGAGCATGGATCATGGTCGAGATCGTCAAGCCGGCGCTTGAACATCTGCCGTCCTACAAGGCGGCGCTCGAGCGCGGCTGGTCACCGGACAATGTTCGGCCCGTGGAGGCGACGCGCGAGCAGCTCGCGGCGATAGAGCAGGCTCCGGTGGCCTTCCTGGCCAGCCTGGATGATCCTGAAGCCAGGGGCGGCCCGATCACCTTGCCCGATGGCACACAAGTGCCGCGCCTGCCGGGATTTCGCCGCTGGATCTGGGATGGCGAGGCGTCAGGCTCGATCGGCTTTCGCTGGCAGAAGGGAACGGCGATGCTGCCGTCGCATGTGCTTGGCCATATCGGCCATGCGGTGGTGCCCTGGAAGCAGCGGCGCGGCTACGCCACCGAGGCCCTGCGGCTGATGCTCGACGAGGCGAGGGCGGTCGGCCTTCCCTATGTCGAGATCACCGCCAAGCCGGGCAATCCGGCATCACACAAGGTGATCCTGGCCAATGGCGGCAAGCTCGTCGAGCGCTTCCTCGAGGACGCAGCCTATGGCGGGGTGGAGAGTCTGCGGTTCCGGATCGACTTGTAGGCCGCCTCGTCGCTACGCCTGACCGCGCAGCCAGTCGGCCAGCGATGCGCGATGCTTGCCGGCCCTGCCGGTGAAGGCTTCGGCCGACAGCATGGAGTTCAGCACGGCCTCCTGCGTGGCTTCCGCCGCCGCCCGAAAAAGGATGTCGATGCGCGCTTCGTTGAGCGCCAGCAGCGGTACGAGATCGCGGCTTTCATCGTGGTCGACCAGATTGCCGGTGCTGAAGGCAATGGCGATGTCGCCGCTCCCATGGCCCCAGAAGGAGCCAAGTGTCGCGATGCCTGCCCCGGCGCGGCGTGCTACTCTCTCGAGCTGGCGGTGTTCGAGCGGCACGTCGGTTGCCAGCACGACCATGATCGAACCGCGTTCGGCCTCGGCCGGCCGCCTGGGGTCGGGCCGGCGCCCATCGGGCAGAATGAGGTCGCCCGGCCTGCCGAAATTCGAGAGCACGAGAACACCAAGGTGATGTTCGCCGCCAAGCGCGATTCTCCTGGACGCCGAGCCGATGCCGCCCTTGAAGCCGAAGCAACTCATTCCCGTTCCGGCGCCGACATTGCCCTGTTCGACCGCGCCTTCACGAGCGTCCGCCAGTGCGGCAAGGGCGTGTTCTTCGGTCACGGCCAGGGCCTGGATGTCGTTCAGCGGACCGTCATTGCACTCGCCGACCACCGGATTGACGGTTCCGGTGGTGCGGCCGATATCCGGATTCTGGCGGATGGCGTCGCGGATCAGGGCCGTGGCGCAGGTGCCGACCGAGAGCGTGTTGGTCAAGAGAACAGGTGTTTCGATGGTGCCGAGTTCCTGCACCTGCGTCAGGCCGACCGTCTTGCCGAAACCATTGATGACATGGCTTGCCGCCGTCACCTTCTTGCGGAACAGATTTCCGCCATGCGGCAAGATCGCGGTCACGCCGGTGTTGATGTGCCCATCGCGCAGGGTGGAATGGCCGACCCGCACGCCGGGCACGTCGGTGATGGAATTCATTGCGCCCGCCGGCAAGGTGCCGCAGGTCAGGCCGAAGTCACCGACAGTCCTGATCATCCTTGCTCCTTACAAACGTCCCGCGTCGATGATCCGTTTCAGGAAGGCGCGGGTGCGTTCGCCCTGCGGGTTGCCGAAAATCCGCGAAGGCGGGCCTTCCTCATAGACCAGCCCTTCCTGCAGGAAACAGACCTTGTCGGCAACCTCGCGCGCAAATCCCATTTCGTGCGTCGCCAGCACCATGGTCATGCCCTTGGTCGCCAGGTCGCGCACGATGTCCAGGACTTCCGAGACGAGCTCGGGATCGAGCGCCGAGGTGATCTCGTCGAGCAGCAGGAGGGCAGGGTCCATCATCAGCGCGCGCACGATCGCCACACGCTGTTGCTGGCCGCCGGACAGGCGGTCGGGATATTCCCGTGCCTTGGCGGCGAGGCCGACCCGTTCGAGCAGCGCCATGCCCTTGTCTTCGGCCGCCTTGCGCGGCGTGCCCAGCACCTTGACCGGGCCGAGCGTGATGTTCTCGATGACGCTCATGTGCGGGAACAGGTTGTAGCTCTGGAAGACGATGCCGATCTCGCGCCGGAGCAGGTCGAGGTCGACGCCCGGACCGGTGACGCGGTCGCCATGCAGCCTGATCTCGCCGCCCTGGATGGGCTCGAGACAGTTGATGCAGCGCAGCAGCGTGGACTTGCCGCAACCCGAGGGGCCGATCAGGCAGACCACCTGGTGTTCCTCGATGTCCAGCGAAATGCCCTTCAGCACCTCGACCGCGCCATATCGCTTGTAGGCCTTGTCGATTTCGACCAATGCCATGGTGGTTACTCCCCGCTCGTCAGGATCCCGAGCGCATTTTGCGGCGGTCCCGCTCGATCAGCCGATCGACGAACCGGGCCTGCGGGATGGTGATGAGGATGAAGAGGAGCGCCACAGTCGTCACCGCCGACAGGTTGAAGTTGTTGCTGGCGACGATCTTCGACTGGTTGAAGGCATCGATGGTGCCGATGATGGCGACCAGCGCGGTGTCTTTCTGCAGGCTGATGCAGTTGTTCATCAACGGCGGAATGATGCCGCGTACCGCCTGCGGAACGACCACATAGCGCATCGTCCTGAAATAGGAGAGGCCCAGCGAACGCGCCGCCGCGATCTGGCTCGGATGCACGCTTTCGATGCCGGCGCGATAGACTTCCGAGGTGTAGGCGCCGTAGGTCAGCGTGAGCGCGATGATCGCATAGGCGTTGGAGGACAGATCCTTCAGGATGGGCAGGCCGGTCAGCGGCAGGCCGAAGCCGATGAGATAGATGGTGATGATGGCCGGCAGGCCGCGGAACAGGTCGCCATAGACGATCGCCAGCGTGCGGATCGGCCGGCCAGCCTTGCCAGGCAAGGTGCGGGCGATGGCGACGACCAGCGCCCAGACCAGGATGAGGATCGCGGAAAAGAAGAAGATCGAGATGTTGGTGCCGAATGCCTTGAGAATGGTCCAGGCCGACTCCCAGATCAGGTCGAGATCGAAGAACGTCCGGCTGACGGCGGCATCGTTGACCACCAGGAACCAGGCGAAGGCGCAGATGATCAGGAGCGCCACCGAATAGGACAGGGCATTCCAGGATGCATCCGAGGATATGGAGCCGAGTTCGCGGCCGGCATGTACATCATCCGAGGATGCCGCGCGCGCCGACAGCCTGACAGCGCGCCAGGCAAGCCCGATGACCCATAGCGGCGGCACGCAGGCGAGCGCCGACATGATCTGGACAGGCACGTTCGGCCAGCCCTGCCGCAGTACATAGGCGGCGATATGCAGGGACGTGCAGGCGATGGCGAGGAACGTCGCGACAGCCACGCCGAGCACGACCCAGGCCCGCCTGCCATGCGTGCGGACCTTGCTGCGAGCGCGCCATTGGCTGGCGCGCTCGTTTCCCGATTCGGCTGTCGGTGTCGACATCAGTACTTCCAGGTCGGCACGCTGTCGGGGGAGAGGCCACCCCAGGACGGCAGCAGATAAGCGGCCTCCAGCTTCTTCAGCGTGCCGTCGTTCTTGAGGTCGGTCATGACCTTGTCGATGACCGCTCCGTTCGGCGAGCCCTTCGGATAGATGCCGGCGGTCGGCCGGTCGGTGGCGTATTTGCCGACGACGGCAAGCTTGCCGTTGGAATTCGCCACCTGGCCGAGCACGATGCCGAGATCGGTCATCACGGCGTCCACCTTGCCGGCGGCTGCCGCGGTGAACATCGAGGCCGTGTCGTCGAACACATCGACGCTCTTGGCCTTGAGGGTCTCTTGCGCGAACTGCACCAGCGTCGTGCCCGCCTGGACGCCGACGCGGCTGGTCTTGATGGTTTCTTCGGTGACCGTGTTGCCGGCCTTCACCGCCACGCCATTGTCCGACTGTATGTAGGGCACCGAGAAGTCGACGACCTTCTTGCGCGGCTCCGTCACCGAGATCAGCGCCAGCGCGATGTCGTAATCCTTGTTCTGGCCGGCGACGATGGAATCGAACGAGGCGTTGACCAGCTTCACCGTATCGAGGCCGAGCCGATGCGCTATGTTGACCGCCATGCAGAACTCGTAGCCGTCCTTGATCGTGTCGGGCGTATCGCCGTTGAACTGGCCGACCGCCGGCAGATTGATGATGACGGTGAACTGGCCGGCAACCGCCGGAGTGATTTTGTCGGTGCCGCGCTCGCCGGTCACCTGGCAGTCGCCATAGCCCTGGGTCTCGGCCACTGCCGAGGTGGCGCAGGCCAATGTCAGGACGGAGGCGCACAATGCGTATTTCAAGGATTTCATTTTCAATTCCCCATTGTTGATTGTCGTTGCGGGTCTTCTCCTACCGAACCTGTGCGGGGCTCCCCAATGCCAGGTCCAGATAAGTCTTCTGCAGGAGCCGCGTGACCGGCCCGGACTTGCCGTCGCCGATCGCTCGTCCCGCAATTTCAATCACCGGGGTCACCAGGCTCGATGCGCTGGTGAGGAAGGCCTCGCGGGCGTTCTGCGCCTCTTCGACGGTGAAGCGTGACTGGTCGACGACCAGGTTCAACTGATCGGCCACCTTGATCACGGCACGGCGCGTGCAGCCCGGCAGGATGGCGCGCGAGTTGGCACGTGTGACGATGCGGTTGTCGGCGGTGACGATATAGGCGGTGGAGGAGGCGCCCTCGGTGACGAAGCCGTCCTCTACCAGCCAGGCCTCCTTGCAGCCGCGTTGAGAGGCGACATGCTTGGCCTGGACCTGCGCAAGCAGCATGGTGGTCTTGATATCGCGTCGTGCCCAGCGCTGGTCGTCGACGACGGCGACGCGGATACCGTCGCGCAATGCCGCCGTGTCGCTGATATCCCTGGCCTGGGTGAAGGCGAAGAAGGTCGGCTTGATGTCTTCGGCATAGCCGAAGTTGCGGTCGGCGATGCCACGGCTGATCTGCAGGTAGATGACACCTTCCCGCAGCTTGTTGCGGGCAATCAACTGGGTCTGGACTTCGACGATTGCTTCCTTCGAGAGCGGCATCGGGATTTCGAGTTCGCCAAGCGACCGTTCGAGCCTCGCCAGGTGGAGATCATTGTCGATCAGGCGTCCCTCGATGACCGCGGTCACCTCATAGATGCTGTCTCCGAACAGCAGCCCCCTGTCGAAGACCGAAATCCTCGCCTCGTGCTCGCTGACGAAACTGCCTTCCACATAGACTTCGCGCGCCACGATCATTCCCGTTTTGATGAAGTGGGCGGACGCTAGTGGCATCGCTGGACCGTGGCCAATGCCATGTTTCTTCGTGCTTATGCATTTTTTGCATGGGATTTGCGCGGCGTGAGGAAAGGCCGCTATACGGAGCTGCGCAAGACGCGGGAGACTGGATTGCATGGAACTGAAATGGCTGGAGGATTTCTGCTGCCTGGCCGGCTGCCTGAGTTTTTCCAGGGCTGCCTATCTGCGCGGCGTGACGCAGCCGGCCTTCAGCCGGCGCATCAAGCAGCTCGAAGGCTGGATGGGCGCCACCCTCGTCAACCGGGCGACCTTTCCCATAACGCTGACGGCGGAGGGCGCGCGCTTCCTGCCGATGGCCGAGGACGCCATACGCACTATGCATCGCAATCGCGATTCACTGCGCCCGCGCAACGAGGCGGAAAAGCACAGGGTGACGTTTTCGGCGCTGCACACGCTAACTGTCACCTTCCTGCCCGCATGGCTGGACGACATGCGCGCGCACCTGCCGCGCTTCAGTTCGCATGTCAGCCCGGACAAGGGCGGCATCGAGGAGAACATCGACACGCTGCTCGACGGCAATTGCGATTTCCTGCTGACCTATTTCCATCCCTCGGTGCCGTTCTTGCTCGACAGTTCGCGCTTTTCCTTCCTCGTGCTGGGTACGGAGAAGGTGAAGCCGGTGGCGGCGCCGCATCCGGAGGGACCGCTGCTCGACCATGCGCTGAGGACACACACGCCGCTGCCCTATATCGATTATGGCGACTTCTCATTTTTCGGCATGGCGCTGAACAAGCTGTTCGCCAAGCGTGCGCCCTTCGTGCGCAACACAACGCATGAGAACACCATCTGCATCGGCCACAAGGCGATGGCGCTCGCCGGCTGGGGCGTGTCGTGGCTGCCGGAACGTCTGATCGCCGGCGAACTGGCCCAGGGAGCACTTGTGCCGGCGTCCGTCGATCCCGACTGGGAGCTGACCACCGAGATCCGCCTCTATCGCCACGCCGATGGCGCGCGCCCGATCGCCAACCGTTTCTGGGAAGCGGCGGCCAGCTCGGCCAGTGGCGTCACACGGTGAGGAAGCGCAGCGCGCGCAGCACCTCGAAATAATCGTCGGAGACGAAGCGCAAGGTGCGCTCGCGCGGATGCTCCGCTCCCGGATACCAGCTGGCGCGGTAGGCGTCGGTCGGATTGTTGAACTCGATCTCCACGTCGAAATGCCTGGGCAGATCGAGCCGGCACGCCGTCAGGTCACGCGACAGCGCCTTTTCCACCCCCTCGCGAATCCGGTCGATCGCTCGCGCCGGCGACATGGACAGCGCGGCGCGTCCGAAGCCTTCGCTCACCGCTACCGTGCCGATTTCCGGCACGAGCGCGCGGGCGTCATCGCATATGCCGCGATCGCCCGACAGAAACACTGGCGGGACGCCGAGCAGGGCCGCGGTATAGGCGTTGACGGTGAACTCCGAGGCGACCTCGCCATTGATGATCAGCCGCGAAATCCTGTCGTTCATGGTGTGGGCAAGCGGGTTCGCCTCGACGCCGGCCTTGGCGTGATAGCCGGTGAAAAGTGCCGCGTCGAAACTCTTGTCGAGGCCGAACATCATGACATGGGGGTGGCCGCTCCAGCCACGCACGATGCTGGCATGGTCGGGCAGTTTCGAAACAATGAGGTTGCGCCCGGTCTGGTGCGCGTCCTTGATCAGGATCTCTTTGGCGCCGGCGGCCTTGGCGCCTTCGCAGGCGGCGGCGACCTCGGCGGTCATCAGTTCGCGGAATTCCTGGTAATCCGGTCTTTCCTTCAGCGCCTCGTCCCAGTCCGCTATGCCGGCGGTACCCTCTATGTCGGCGCTGATAAACACTTTCATCCGTTGTCCCTGCCTTGCCGCTGTTCGATTCTTTTCCGCCGATTAACTCCTTTCGCCGCGAAAATGAATCTCCTCGCTGAAATCAAAGTCTCACTTGTGCTCGTCGGCGCAGAGCGCGTGGTCGGACAGCGCGCGGATGACGTAGCAGTCGCCGACCGTCTTGCCGTCGCAGCAAGAGGCGATGCGCTCCAGCTCGGTTTCCAGCCGCTTCAGCTGGGCGATCTTTTCGCGCACGGAAACCAGCTGCTCCTGCGCGATCTTGTCGGCATGGCCGCAAGGCTGCTCGGGATGGAAGCTGAGCTCGATCAGCGAACGGATGTCCTCGACGGCGAAGCCCAGGTCGCGGGCGTGGCGGATGAAGGCCAGCCGTTCCAGCTCCTGCCTGGAGTAGCGGCGCTGGTTGCCTTCCGAGCGTTCGGGCGCGGCGACCAGGCCCATCTGTTCGTAATAACGGATGGTCGGCACCTTGACCCCGGTGCGGCGCGAGAGATCACCGATCGAAAACATGCATTTTGCCTCTTGAAGCTCTAGTGACTAGAGCAATTACATTGGCTGACATCAAGGTGCAAGGTCCGGCGCGGCAGCCGGTGAAAGAGCAGACAGGTGATGTGATGACGGCTCTTCTAAAGCAGACACGGTTCAGGATCGGCGGCATGGATTGCGCCTCCTGCGCGGCCAAGATCGATACGGCGGTGCGCCGCCTCGACGGTGTGGCCGATGTCTCGGTCTCGGTGACCGGCGCCTCGATGACCGTCAGCCATGGCGGTCCGCTCAACGATGACGAGGTGCTGCGGCAGGTGGCGCGGCTGGGCTACGGCATCGTCAAGGCGGACGCCCGGGCCGGCGGGCCAACGGCCAAGGCGCATGATCATGCCGCTCATGACCACGAGGGCCCTGACCATGAAGGCCATGACCATGAAGGTCACGGAAACGAAGGCCACGACCATGGCGGCGGCCAACAAATCACCAAGGAGGCCGCAGGGTCATCCCATCTCCACAGCCATGCCGAGCCTGGGCAGGCGTGGTGGCGCGGCCGTCGCGCGGCGCTGACGCTGGCCTGCGCGGCAGCGCTCCTGGCCGCCTATGGCATCGGTCATCTGTATCCCGCGACCGAGCGCTGGGTCTTCCTGGCCGCCTTGCTGGTCGGTCTCGTTCCGATCGCGCGGCGTGCGCTGATGGCGGCACTCGCCGGCACGCCGTTCTCGATCGAGATGCTGATGACCATCGCCGCTGTTGGGGCCGTGATGATCGGCGCCACGGAAGAAGCGGCAGCCGTCGTGGTGCTGTTCCTGATCGGGGAGCTTCTCGAGGGTGTCGCCGCCGGCCGTGCGCGGGCCAGCATCCAGGGCCTTGCCGATCTGGTGCCGAAGACGGCGCTGGTCGAGCGGGGAGGCGGCACGGTTGAGGTTCTCGCCGAAGACCTTGCGGTCGGCGACGTCATCACGGTGCGGCCGGGCGACCGCATCCCGGCCGATGGCGAGATCACGGAGGGTTCGAGCGACATTGACGAGGCGCCCGTGACCGGCGAGAGCACGCCGAAGCGCAAGAGCGTTGGAGAGCCTGTGTTCGCCGGCACGATCAACAGCGACGGCGTGCTGAAGGTGCGGGTGACGGCGGCCGCTTCCGACAACACCATCGCCCGCGTGGTGCGGCTGGTGGAGGAAGCGCAGGAGGCCAAGGCGCCGACCGAGCGCTTCATCGACCGCTTTTCACGATACTATACGCCCGGTGTGCTGGCAGTCGGCACGCTGGTGGCGGTGCTGCCGCCGCTTGTCGCCGGCGGCGACTGGAACCAATGGATCTACAAGGGCCTGGCGATCCTTTTGATCGGCTGTCCCTGCGCTCTGGTCATCTCGACGCCGGCGGCAATCGCCGCTGGGCTGGCAACCGGCGCCCGGCGGGGCCTGCTGATGAAGGGCGGCGCGGTCCTGGAAGGCTTTCGCCGGATCACCGCGGTCGCCTTCGACAAGACCGGCACGCTGACCGCGGGCAAGCCTGTGGTGACCGACATCGTGGCCTATGGCCGCGACGAACGCAGCGTACTGGCGTTGGCGGCGGCACTCGAGCAAGGCTCCAGCCATCCGCTGGCGGTGGCGATCCTGGACAGGGCAAAGGCGGACAAGGCACCGGTGCCGCCGGCGCTCTCGGCCAAGGCGATCTCCGGCAAGGGAGTCGAGGGCAGCGTCGGCGGCGTCTCCATCTTCCTCGGTTCGGGCCCGGCGGCGGGCGAACGCACTGACATGACGCAAGCGCAGCGCCTTGCCATCGACAGCCTCAACGGCCAGGGCAAGACCGTGTCTGTGCTGGTGGCCGATGGTGTGCTGGCCGGGCTGATCGCCATGCGTGACGAGCCGCGGCCGGACGCGGCGGCGGGCATCGCGGCGCTGAAGGCCGAGGGTATCCGCGCGGTGATGCTGACCGGCGACAATCGCCGCACGGCGGAAGCCATCGCCGCCTCGCTCGGCATCGAGGCGCGGGCGGAACTGCTGCCGCAGGACAAGCAGCGGATGATCGGCGAGTTGCAGCGCGAAGGGCTGACGGTGGCCAAGGTCGGTGACGGCATCAACGACGCGCCGGCGCTCGCCGCCGCCGACATCGGCATCGCCATGGGCGGCGGCACCGATGTGGCGCTGGAAACGGCGGATGCGGCGATCCTGCATGGCCGCGTCACGGACGTTGTCCGGATGGTGCGGCTGTCGCGTGCGGTGATGGCCAATATCGGCCAGAATATCACCGTGGCGCTGGGGCTGAAGGCGGTCTTCCTGGTCACGACCGTCTTAGGCATCACCGGCCTCTGGCCGGCGATCCTGGCCGACACCGGCGCCACGGTGCTGGTCACCGCCAACGCCATGCGCCTCTTGCGCTGGCGCGGGTGACCGCACGCTACCGTTTGGGTCAGGGGTCGATATCCATGGCGAGTGCCACGTCCTTCCGGTTCTCCAACTCCGCAAGCCTGCCCTGGAGCGCGCTATGGATTGAGGCGTAGGCGGTGGCGCCGAAGGTCAATCGTCGAGGCGCGGGATCCTGCTCCACCGAGGCGATCATCGCCTCGACCATCTTGCCGGGATCGCCCTTGATGTCGAACGAACCCTCGGAAAAAGCCCGGCGTAAGTCCGCGACCGGGGTGTTCTCGTAGGCATCCGTGGACCCGGAACTGACCAGGCTGGCACCGAAGTTCGTGCGTGTCGGCCCGGGCTCGACCAGCGTCAGCCCGATGCCGAACGGCTCAACTTCCTGGCGAACGGATTCGACGAAGCCTTCGATGCCCCATTTGGTGGCGTGATAGAGGCTGAAGCCGGGATAGGCCATCTGTCCGCCCTCCGAGGAGACTTGCAGGATGCGGCCGCCCTGCTGTTTCCTCAGATGCGGCAGTGCTGCCCGGATCAGCTGGATCGAGCCGATGAGGTTTGTGTCGATCAGGTCGCGGATCTGGCCGTCTTCCAGTTCCTCGGCGGCGCCGAAGAGGCCATAGCCGGCGTTGCTGACGATGACATCGATGCGTCCCAGTTCGCCAAAGGCCCTGCCGATCGTCGCCCGGATAGCATCGGTGTCGGTTATTTCGAGCGACGCGATCCAGAGCCGATCGCCATGTTGCGTCTTCAAATCGGCGAGCGTCCGTGGCTTTCGTACAGTCGCGGCGACACGGTCGCCACGGGCCAGAAGCCTTTCTGTCAAAAGTCGCCCGAAACCGGATGAGGTGCCGGTGATGAACCATGTCCTGGTCATGGGAAATGTCCTCTCATTGTTGACTTCAGCCAAGACTACTCGATCCAATTCATGATACTATCCGTTCAATTTGATATAGCTTGATGAAGATTTCCCATGAGCGGTAAGCCCGGACTTCCGGAATTGACTGCGCTCGCCGCGATTGTCTCGCATCGGAGCTTCCGCAAGGCGGCCGACGATCTCGGCCTTTCGCCGTCCACGCTCAGCCACATGATGCGGACGCTGGAACGGGGCATGGGTGTGCGCCTGCTCAATCGCACCACGCGCAGCGTTGCGCCGACCGAGGCGGGCGAGCGGCTCGTTACGCGCCTGCGGCCGCTTCTGTCGGATATCGACGCCGCATTGGCAGAGGTCGACGACTTCCGTGGTCTTGCATCAGGGACGCTGCGGATCAACACCAGCGAGATCGGTGCGCGACTGTTGCTCGGATCCGTGGTGCCGGTCTTTCTTCAGCGCTACCCCCAAGTCTCGCTCGATCTCGTCACCGAGGGAAGACTGGTCGATGTCGTCGCTGAAGGCTTTGATGCCGGTATCCGTCTGGGCGAGGCCGTGCCGCAAGACATGGTTGCGGTGCGCTTCGGCGGGCCGACACGCTTCATTGCCGTTGCATCGCCGGCCTATCTGGCAGGTCGCCCGGTTCCGCGCGTCCCGGATGATCTCAGGGATCAAACCTGCATCCGGTTTCGGTTGCCGAGTGGCAAACCCTACCGATGGGAGTTCGAGAAACATGGCCAGGAGATCGCGATCGATGTCCCTGGCGCGCTGACACTCGACAATATGGAGTTGATGGCCGAGGCCGCCGCCGGCGGCATGGGGATTGCTTACATCTCTGACAAATCCGCCAAGGCTCACCTCGACCGGGGAGCGCTTGTCACCGTGCTGGACGATTGGTGTCCGCCCATTCCCGGCCTGTTCCTCTATTATCCGGGCCATCGGCTGGTGCCGCCGGCGCTGCGCGCCTTCATCGACGTGCTGAAGGAGACCGAAAGCTGAAGCCGCTACTCGGCTGGAGCCGTCAGCGGCGGCGTGGCGTTGCTGCGCCCTTCCCAGACCTGGGAGACAATTGCGACCACCACGGCGACCAGCATCGCCAAAGCTCCGACCAGCGGCAGGCTGCGGTAGCCGTAGCCGGCATTGAGCATGGCGGCGCCCAGCGACGCGGCAAGCGCGATGCCGACATTGAAGCCGGACGGGATCAGCGAGGAGGCGAGGTTGGCGGCATCCGCCGTCCACGCCAGGATGCGGGTCTGGATCGGCGTGCCGATGGCGAAGTTGAGGCCTCCCCAGATGACGATCGCGATGACCATCGGCACGGGGTAGGGGCTGACGGCGTAGATCACCGCCAGCGTCGCCGCCTGTAGGCCAAGCATGGTGATCAGCGACGGCATCAGCTTCCAGTCCGACAGCTTGCCGCCGAGGAAGACGCCAAGCGTGGCGCCGACGCCGTTGAGCAGCAGCACCCAGGGCACCAGGTTCTCGTCGAGCCCGGTGACCTCCAGCAGGGTCGGCGTGATGTAGGTGAACAGGCAGAACTGGCCGAGCATCAGCATCAGCATCAGGATCAACGAGGTCCAGACCTGCTGGCGTGCCAGCACGCGGACCTCACGGGCAAGGCCGGCGGGCTTGGCCGATGAGCCGGTGGTGCGCGGCAACAGGGCGGCCATGGCAAGAGTCGCCGCCACGCCCAACCCGCACATCACCCAGAAGGTGGCGCGCCAGCCCCAGATGTTGCCGATCGCCGTGCCGGCCGGCACGCCGATGACGTTGGAGACGGTGAGGCCGGACAGGATGACCGCCACCGCCATGCCGCGCTTGTCTTCGGGAACGAGGCCGACAGCGACCACCATGGCGACACCGAAATAGGCGCCGTGCGCGACCGCGACGGCAACGCGCAGCAGCAGCATCGAGGTGAAGTCGGGCGCCAGCGCGCAGGCCGCCTGGCCGATGGTGAAGGCGACGGCGAGCCCGAGCAGCAAGGTCTTGCGCGGCAAGGACTTGGTCGCGAGCGCCAGCAGCGGGCCGCCTATGGCGATGCCGCAAGCATAGCCGGAAACGAGATAGCCGGCGGATGGGACAGAGACGCCAAGCCCTTGCGCCACCTGCGGCAGCACGCCTGCAATGACGAATTCGGTGGTGCCGAAGGCGAAAGCGGCGATGAACAGGGCGACAAGCGGAAGCGACATGGGGAAGCCTTGGCTGGAATGGCCTCAAACCACGGATGGACCGCGGGGGCAATCCAGAAATTTTTGTCGCGACTTTAGGTTTTCTTGACCGGCAGCTTCAGGCCGTGTTCTTGCGGCCATAGGGAATCTTCAGCCACGCCCGCTCGTGGAAATAGTAGAGCAGGGACTTGGTGAAGACCTCGGTTATGCCGATGGCCGCGGCGAGTTTGACGCTTCCTGTGACGACCAGGGAAATGATCAGCGTGTCGATGGTGCCGGTCACGCGCCAGGACAGCGCCTTGGCAAAACTGCGCGAATGGGTGTCCATCGATTCCTCCGAAAGCCTGGGTAGCCGATCCTTATCCTGTCTGCCGGAAGCGGAGCAAAGGTATTTTGCCGTCAAGTGAGCACCGCAGCCGGTGGGGTGGCTTCAGCTCGCCTTCAACCTTGACCCCGTCAGCAGGCCGCGCTCTTCGAGCACCGGATAGGCCATCGACGCCAGCAGCGAGTTGATCTGCTTCAGGTCGCGGATGGTATCGAGATGGATCGAGCTGGTCTCGACGCTCTTGGCGGTGCCTTCGCGCAGCCGCAGGAAATGGCTGGCGCTGGTTTCCTTCTCGCGGTCGCGCAACTGGTCCTTTTCCAGCACCAGCTGGCGGGCGGTTTCAGGGTCGCGGGAGACCAGCACGTTGAAGGCGAGCCTTGCATTGGCCAGCACCGAGCTGTGGAAGGCGCACAACTCGCTCCAGCCTTCGTCGGTGAATTCCAGCCCGCGATCGAACTTCTTCTTCACATGCACCAGCATGTTGCGCACGATGATGTCGCCGACCTGCTCGAGCTTGACGCAGGCGCCGATCAACTCCTGGCAACGCAGCGCCTCGTCCTCGGTCAGCGGGTTCTTGGTGACCTTGGCGAGGTAGAGTTTGATGGCGGCATGCTTCCGGTCGACGCGGTCGTCGAGGGCGGCCAGCGCCTTGATCTTGTCGGCGTCGGCGCTCTCATAGAGCTCGATGATGCGTTTCAGCATGATCTCGACCGTCTCGCAGACCCGCACCACCTCGCGCGTGGCGTTGGCCAGCGCCTGGCTCGGCACGTCGAGCGCGCTCTCGTTGAGCGCGGACAACTCGACGACGTCGAGCGAGGCCGTTGGCTCCGGCTTGGTGCCAAGCGCCACGATCTTCTCCGAAGCGCGGTAGACGAAACCGGCCAGCGGCAGGCCTGCCAGCAGGATGATGACGTTGAACAGGATGTGGGCGTTGACGATCTGATCCGCGGCCGTCGCGCCGAGGAAGCCGACATGCGGCCGGAAGATCATGAACAGGATCAGCATGACCAGCGAGCCAAGCCCGCGCATCAGGAGATTGCCGATCGGCACGACGCGCACGGCGGGCCCGGCCGAGCGGGTCAGCATCGGTGCGATGATGGAGGAGCCGAGATTGACGCCGAGGATGAGGACGACGCCGAGTTCCGGGCTGATCAGGCCACGGCCGGCCAGCGTCGCCATCAGCAGAACCGCCGCGATGCTCGACTGGAACAGCCAGGTGATCAGCGCCGCCAGCAGGTAGGCGGTGATGGAATCGGTGGAGAAGTAATTGATGATGACCGGCATGAGCTGGCTGTTGCGCAGCGGCTCCGATGCCTGGCCGATCATTTCCAGCGACAGGATCAAAAGGCCGATGCCGACCAGGATGCGGCCGGTCTGGCGCCAGTCGCGCCGTTCGGTGGCCATGAACATCACCGTGCCGGTGATCAGGCAGAGCGGCACCAAAAGCGTGAGGTCGAAGGTCAGCAGCTTGACCACCAGCGCCGAGCCGATCTCGGCGCCACGCACGGCCAATTGGCCTGCGGCACCCGAAACGATGCCGGAGCCGGCGAAGGAGCCCACCAGAAGCGTCACGGCGGTCGAGCTTTGCAGCGCGATCGCAAGGCCGGTGCCGGCCAGCACCGCCATGATCGGATTGCGCATGGTGGCGCGCAGACGATGGCGCAGCACATCACCATAAGCACGTTCGACGCCGGTCTTGACCATGCGGGTGGCAAACAGCATCAGCGCGACAGCGCCGGCCAGATGCAGAAGGACGACGGAACCGCTCATTGCGGCGCCTGCATGCGGGCGGGGCGCGCGGTGCGGACGGCGCTGCGGTCAGGAAGGGAAGCGAGGGTACGAATCATGATCATGGTAGTCGTCATATATAGCCGGAATATTTTAGCCGGATAATAAAATCTTGTCGATTTCAAGGGGCCGCCGCAAGGCGACAGGCGGTGTCGGGAAATGGACGGGTGCGCAAATGGTTGCATCGCCGGGTCGCGGTGGGACAGGGAAGCGGCCGGTTGGCGTGCTTGTGGCGGCTGTCTTTGCGATGATGTTCAAATATTCGAAATAAGCGGAGGATTTCATTACACAATTGTAATGCCGCCGTTCAGTTTCAGTTCATCCCCCGGCCGCTATTCCTCGGGCATCGACAACCAAGGAGACCTCTTATGAAACGCATTGTCCTTTCCGCTCTCGCTGTCACGATGCTGGCCGCCACCTCCATGACCGGTCAGGCCGCGCCGATGAACGCCCCGGTCGCGCCGCAGTCGAATTACACCAAGGTCGACTGGCAGAAGCCAGGCCACCACAACGACGTGAGGAAGCGCGTCTACAAGAAGAAGGTCGTCGTGAAGCGCAACAACTGGCGCAACGGCCAGAAGTATTCCGGCTGGAGGCAACACCAGCCGATCCGCGACTATGGCCGCTACGGCCTGCATCGTCCCGGCCGCGGCCAGGAATGGATCCGCGTCGGCAACGACTACGTGCTGGTCGGCATCCTCTCCGGCGTCGTCTTCGGCGCGCTTGCCGCGCGGTAAGGTTCGATCGCTGGATTGAGCTGGGAAGGGCGGTCCGCAAAGGGCCGCCTTTCTTTTTGCCCTGTGGAAACCGGGCATCGTCCGCATTGGGGGTCGTCGGATTTCGCGGGTATGCTTATATGGAGGGGAAACGAGTTCCCTCAATGCGCTTTCCGCCCGCCTTTCTCGACGAGATCCGCGACCGCGTGCCGATTTCATCTGTTATCGGCCAGCGCGTCGCGTGGGATCGCAAGAAGACCAATACGTCGCGCGGCGACTATTGGGCCTGCTGTCCCTTCCATGGCGAGAAGAGCCCGTCCTTCCATTGCGAGGACAAGAAGGGCCGCTACCATTGCTTCGGCTGCTCGGTCTCGGGCGACCATTTCAAATTCCTCACCGAACTCGACGGAATGAGCTTCCCCGAAGCGGTCGAGAAGATCGCCGACATGGCCGGTGTCCCGATGCCAGTCCGCGACGTCCAGGAGGAACGGCGCGAGAAGGAACGCGCCAGCCTGACCGACGTCATGGAAATGGCGACCGCCTTCTTCCAGGAACGGCTTCAGGGACCCGAGGGCGCCAAGGCCCGCGCGTATCTGCGGGACCGCGGGCTGACGCCGGCGACGCAGCATTCGTTCCGGCTCGGCTTCGCGCCCGATAGCCGCAATGCCTTGAAGGAGCATCTCGCCGCAAAGGGCGTGCCGAAAGCCGATATCGAGGCGTGCGGGCTGGTGCGCCACGGCGACGACATTCCGGTCTCCTATGACTGGTTCCGCGACCGCATCATGTTCCCGATCCCGGATTCGCGCGGCAAGATCATCGCCTTTGGTGGCCGGGCGCTGGCGCCCGATGCGCTGGCCAAATACATGAACTCGCCCGACACGGAGCTCTTCCACAAGGGCAATGTGCTCTACAATTTCGCCCGTGCCCGCAAGGCTCTGGCCAAGGGCGGCACGGTGATTGCCGTCGAAGGCTACATGGACGTGATCGCGCTGGCACAGGCCGGCTTCGAGAATGTCGTGGCGCCGCTCGGCACCGCGCTCACCGAGAACCAGCTCGAGCTGTTGTGGCGCATGGCGCCGGAGCCGATGCTGTGCTTCGACGGCGACAAGGCCGGGCTGAAGGCGGCATGGCGTGCCGCGGATCTGGCATTGCCCTCGGTGCAGGCCGGCCGTTCGGCGCGCTTCGCGCTGCTGCCGGAAGGCAAGGATCCCGACGACCTCGTCAAGGCCGAGGGGCCTGACGCTTTCCGCGCGGTGCTTGCCGATGCGCGGCCGCTGGTCGACCTGTTGTGGATGCGCGAGACAGCCGGCGGTGTCTTCGACACGCCGGAACGGCGGGCGGAACTGGGAAAGACGCTGCGGGAGTTGACCAGCCGCATCCGCGACGAAAGCACGCGCTATCACTACCAGCAGGAAATGCGTGAGCGGGAAAAGAGCTTCTTCGGCTCGCAGCGCGATGCGCGGCAAGGGCGCCAGGACTGGAAACCGGGACAGGGCAAGGCAGCCGCGCCCGGCGGGCAATTCGCCAAGCCTGGTGGCGGCCGCATGGCGATCACCGAAAGCCTCGGCCAGTCGGCGCTGGTCAAGCGCGGCAGCGAGGGCATGTCGGTGCGCGAGGCGACGATCATCGTGGCGCTGGTCAACCATCCGGCGCTGATCGACGAGAATTTCGCCCATGTAGAATTTCTCGACCTCGCCAATTCCGAGCTGCAGCGGCTGCACGCCGCCATCCTCGACGCGATGGCGCATGACATGGCCAATGACCGCCATGCCGTGGTGGCGACGATCGAACGCGCCGGCTGCGCGGAGATCTGGGAGCGCGCCGTCGGCCTGATCCGGCGGGCGCGGCAATGGCCGGCGCTGGAGACGGCCGCGCTCGACGATGCCCGCGATGCCCTGAACCAGGCCCTGCACTTGCAGCGCAGCGCGCGCACCTTACATAAGGAGCTGAAACAGGCGGAAGCGGCTCTCGAAGCGGATCCTTCGGACGAAAACTTCCGCCATCTGATCGAAATTCAGGCGCAATTTCAGGATGTACAGGCGACGGAAGCGCTGATCGAAGGATTTGGCGTTTCGTCGGGCAGGGCCGGGCGAGCCTAAGTGCAGCTGAGAACAGGAATGAGAGCGTGGCCGGGCTTCCCCAAGGAGCAGGGCGCGCTAAGTCGGGTAATTGATTCGCTTTTTTCATGCGAATCATGCCAGAGGCGCTTGACCTTCCGACAGAATGGCGGAATCAGGACGATTCGAAACGTTAACCCGCACCCGCGCCGACGGGAAATGAGCGATGTGAGGTACTGGTCACTGGACAGGCAGGCCGCCTGCCACAGATATCAGGGTTAATCTGGACTTAATGCATGTCGCCCAAGAGTGGTCAGCCAAGAGTGGAACCGGTTTTGGGGTGATGGCATGCACCAAACAAAAGAGATGATGCGGTTAGTGGCCCGGTGAGGCGCGTTTCAAAAAACGAGCGTATCCGATTTGACTGGTCCGACAGCTTACGCGGCCCCAAAGTTTGGCCGCTAGGAGAAGATAAAAATTATGGCGACTAAGGAAAAGGAAGAGGTCGAGACCGAACGCGAAGGCGCCACCGATGGCCCTCTGCTCGACCTTTCCGATGATGCTGTCAAGAAGATGATCAAGGCCGCCAAGAAGCGCGGCTATGTCACGATGGACGAGCTGAATTCGGTGCTGCCTTCCGAGGAAGTGACCTCCGAGCAGATCGAGGACACGATGGCAATGCTGTCCGACATGGGCATCAATGTCGTCGAGGATGACGAGCAGGGCGAAGAGGCCGAGGCCGGCGACACCGCGGCGGACGCCGAGGAAGACGCCAACGAACTGGCCGAACAGACCGGTACGGCGGTCGCCGCCACCACCACCAAGAAAGAGCCGACCGACCGCACCGACGATCCCGTGCGCATGTATCTGCGTGAGATGGGCTCGGTCGAGCTGCTGTCGCGCGAGGGCGAAATCGCCATCGCCAAGCGCATCGAAGCCGGCCGCGAGACGATGATCGCGGGCCTGTGCGAAAGCCCGCTGACCTTCCAGGCCATCATCATCTGGCGCGACGAACTCAACGAATCCAAGATCCTGCTGCGCGAGATCATCGATCTCGAAGCCACCTATGCCGGCCCCGAAGCCAAGCAGGCGCCGGTGGTCGAGCGCATCGAGGAAGCGCCCAAGGCCGAGGAAAAGCCGCGTCGCGGGCGCGACGATGAAGACGACATCACCAATGTCGGCGCCGATACGCGCGGCATCGGGGACGACGACGAGGAAGACGAGGACGAGGCCAGCCTGTCGCTGGCGGCGATGGAAGCCGAACTGCGTCCGCAGGTGATGGAGACGCTCGACGTCATCGCCGACACCTACAAGAAGCTGCGCAAGCTGCAGGACCAGCAGGTCGAGAACCGTCTGGCCGCCGCCGGCACGCTGTCGCCCAGCCAGGACCGCCGGCTGAAGGAGCTGAAGGACCAGCTGATCAAGGCGGTGAAGTCGCTGTCGCTCAACACGGCGCGCATCGAGGCGCTGGTCGAGCAGCTCTACGACATCAACAAGCGCCTGGTGCAGAACGAGGGCAAGCTGTTGCGGCTGGCCGAAAGCTACGGCGTGCGCCGCGAGGAATTCCTGAAGGAATATCAGGGCTCGGAGCTCGACCCGAACTGGACGCGCTCGATCGCCAACCTGACCTCGCGCGGCTGGAAGGAATTCACCAAGAACGAGAAGGATGCGATCAAGGACCTGCGCGCCGAGATCCAGCACCTGGCCACCGAAACGGCGATCTCGATCCTGGAATTCCGCAAGATCGTCAACCAGGTGCAGAAGGGCGAGCGCGAAGCCGCGATCGCCAAGAAGGAAATGGTCGAGGCCAACCTGCGCCTCGTCATCTCCATCGCCAAGAAATACACCAATCGCGGCCTGCAGTTCCTCGACCTGATCCAGGAAGGCAATATCGGCCTGATGAAGGCGGTCGATAAGTTCGAATACCGCCGCGGCTACAAGTTCTCGACCTACGCGACATGGTGGATCCGGCAGGCGATCACGCGTTCGATCGCCGACCAGGCGCGCACCATCCGCATCCCGGTGCACATGATCGAGACGATCAACAAGATCGTACGCACCTCGCGCCAGATGCTGCACGAGATCGGCCGCGAGCCAACGCCGGAAGAACTGGCCGAAAAGCTCGCAATGCCGCTCGAAAAAGTGCGCAAGGTCTTGAAGATCGCCAAGGAGCCGATCTCGCTCGAAACGCCGGTCGGCGACGAGGAGGATTCGCATCTGGGCGATTTCATCGAGGACAAGATGGCGATCCTGCCGATCGACGCGGCGATCCAGGCAAATCTGCGCGAGACCACCACGCGGGTTCTCGCCTCGCTGACGCCGCGCGAGGAGCGTGTCCTGCGCATGCGCTTCGGCATCGGCATGAACACCGACCACACGCTGGAAGAAGTCGGTCAGCAGTTCTCGGTCACCCGCGAGCGTATCCGCCAGATCGAAGCCAAGGCGCTGCGCAAGCTCAAGCACCCGAGCAGGAGCCGCAAGCTGCGCAGCTTCCTCGACAGCTGAGTTTTATCCGACGCGAAAAATTTAGGGCGCCAACTGGCGCCCTTTTTCGTTTTCACATCAATGGAAAGTCGTTTTCGGACCTTCCGGGAATTGCGTTACAACGGCACGTTCAGCCGCGCCCCCTTGACGATGATGCCGCCCCGGTCGCCGATCTCGATCGAGCCATAACGCTGCCTGAAATATTCGGGCAGCGGGCGGTCGCCGGGAATTGACAGCCATAGGCGCAGCATGTGGCGCCGCCTGTCGGGTTGCGGCCAGTCGCGAAAACCCATGCGGTCGTGAAGCAGCGAATGATTGTAGACGAACTGCATGTCGCCGGGCCGAAGCCGCATCGACAGGTGCAGCTTCGAATCATTGGCAAGGCTGTCGAAGAGATCCAGCGCTTCGACATGGGCGGTGCTCAGCCGCATGGCATCCGGGAAGCGCTGCGCGCTGTCGATGTACTGGCGCTGGTAGATGCCGGTCAGCAGTCCCGCATGCCAGTTGAGGACCGGGATTTCGAAATAGGGCTTTTCGCCTTCCGGGATCTCGCCGCGCCGGTCGGTTGCGATCGGATCGAACAGCAGGCGGACCAGATCGGGCCGGCTTTTGCGCATCTCATTGTAGATCGTAACCGTGCTGACCAGCAGGGATTCGCCGCCTTGCATGGCATCGCGCAGGCAGAGCAGGCCGACGACATCGGCGGAATCGGTGTGAAACGTCTGGCGCTCCGCCGTCTGGTAGATGCGCGTCGTGGCGTCCCTGGCGTCGGCGCCGATGTCGCGGACATGGCCGAGTATATGGCCCTGGGCATTCTGGGAGCGTGTGCTTCCCAGATGCGCGCCAATCCCGCAGAAGATGGTTGCCGCCATTTCAGCGGAATATCTCTCGACCGGGAGGCCGCGCAGGACCTCGAAGCCGATGCCGGCGATCAGTTTTCCGTGAAGGGCGGCAAGATGGCCGGCAAGCCGGGGCAAGGGGAAATCGGCCTTGGTCAGGCCGCATATATCGCGCGAGCCGGCGAGAAAGCCGGTTGCCGCCAATTCCAGCTCGGCGACGTCGCGAGGGTCCAGTTCGACCAGCCAGCGGCCGGGATGCTTCGCCATGTCCTCGCCGGTCCATGCGGCGGGAATTTCGATCGATGCCGGGGCAGGTCTGTCGTCTCGCGCATGAAGCCCTCCGGCGGCTGGATCGATCCTGGACATCGGCCTGGGATTTCCACCATGGCCACGAAGGAGATTGCAGCAATCAGGCGGGTTTTCAAACCGGCTTTCGCCGGTCGCCGCCGAGTGTCCCTTCCAGCCCGCAAATGATGCGTGGATGCGTCCTTGCAGGACGTTCGCCGCGGGAGGATAATTTGACGTCGGATGCATTTTCTGGGCGACAACCCGGATGCCCGCCCCGGCGAAGCCGCCGTGCTCCGTGGCCCCGGAGGGAGGTGAGCCATGACAAGCTACATCGTGCTTATGAACTGGACGGAGCAGGGCGCCAGAAACGTGCGCGATTCACCCAAGCGGCTCGACGCCGCCAGGAAGCAGTTGGGAGATATGGGCGGCTCGTTCAAGTCGTTCTATCTGACCATGGGCGAATACGACATGGTGGCCGTGGTCGAAGCCCCCGACGACGCGGTGCTGGCGCGTTTCTCGCTGATGCTGGCGGCGAGCGGCAATATCCGGACGCGAACGCTCAAGGCCTTCCCCGAATTCGCTTATCGCGAGATCATAACTTCGCTCGGCTAGTGTTTGCGGACAACCGGATCAGGTGCCGCCTTGATGGCACCTGATCCGCCGCGCGTTCCGACATATTTGACAGTTGTCTCGGGACAGGACGTCTCGCCGTGGTAGATATGCGGCCAGGAGGGATCGCGATGAACAATTTTTCGATACTGGCCGTCGCTTTTGCCTTGATATCATCAATGCCGCTCGAGGCCGGCGCCACGACAAAACCGGTCGGCATGGCCAATCCGGCCTCGGTCCATTGCGGTCAGATTGGCGGCCGCCTGACGATCAGGAAAGACAAGGCCGGCAACGAATATGGCTTCTGCCGCTTGCCCGATGGGCGCCTGTGCGAGGAATGGGCGCTGTTTCGCGACAACAAATGCATCGGCCCAAAGGCCGCGATGCGCCACAAATAGCAGCCACGTCGCCGCCTGGGCACAAGGATAGGACCATGTCAGACCCGCACCCGCATTCCCATCTGTGGCCCGGTGTGCCGCTTGCCCTGTTTTCGGCCGCATTGTTTGGCGCCACGCCGCCCCTCTCCAAGCTGCTGCTCAACAGCGTGAGCCCCTTCATGCTGGCCGGCCTGCTCTATCTCGGCGCCGGCATTGGCCTTGCCCTGTATCGCCTGCTTCGCGGCAAACAGGCCGCGGCCGGCGAAGCGCAGCTGGCCGCCAGGGATGTCCCCTGGCTGGCGCTGGCGATCGGCATGGGCGGCATCCTCGCGCCGGTGTTGTTGATGTTCGGCCTCAGCCTCAACACCGCATCCAGTTCAGCGCTGCTGCTCAATCTGGAAGGGCTGGCGACGATGGCGATCGCCTGGCTCGTCTATCGCGAGAATGTCGACCGGCGCCTGCTTGTTGGCGCCTTCGCCATTCTGGCGGGCGCGGTCCTGTTGTCATGGCAGGGCGAGGGTGTCGCCTTCAATCTCGGCGCGCTGCTCGTCGCCGGGGCCTGCCTGGCATGGGGACTGGACAACAACTTCACCCGCAAGATCTCGGCGACCGACCCGGTGGTGATCGCCATGCTGAAAGGGCTGGTGGCGGGCGCGGCCAATGTCGGGTTGGCGCTTGCCGCCGGAGCGTCGTTTCCCGCGGTATCCATTGTCGTGGCCACGGCCGCCGTCGGCTTCCTCGGCATCGGCGTCAGCCTTGTGATGTTCATCCTGGCATTGCGCCATCTTGGTACCGCGCGGACAGGCGCCTATTACTCGCTGGCTCCGTTCATCGGTGCGCTGCTGGCCATCGTCATCCTGGGCGATGCCGTCACCTTCAAGCTGGCCTTGGCGGGACTTCTGATGGGTATCGGCCTATGGTTGCATCTGTCGGAACGCCACGACCATGAGCACGACCACGAGGCGCTGGAACATGAGCACAGCCATGTGCATGACGAACACCACCAGCACGATCATGACGGGCCGGTGAGCGAGCCGCATTCGCACTGGCACCGGCATGCGCCGATGCGCCACCGCCATCCGCATTATCCGGACCTGCACCACAGGCACGGCCACGGCTGAGCATGCCAATCATGCTCAAGCAAACGCCAAGGCCTGAACTAACCGTTTGGTACAACACGCGTTGCCCCGTCTGCGATGGCGGCATTACCAGGCAGAAGCGGCGGCTGATCGAAGCGGTCAGGGCCGGGCGGATCAAATTTCGCGACATCAATCTGGAGCCGGCGGCCCTGGCCGGACACGGCGCCTCGCTGGAGGACATCCGCCGGCGGCTGCACGCCACCGATGCGGATGGCCGCTTGCTGGTCGGCGCCGATGTCGCCATCGCCGTGTGGCGGATAACGCCGGGCGAGGGCTGGCTGGCCACGCTTCTCGGCAACCGGTTGACCCTGCCGATGACGCGCTTCGCCTATGACCGGTTCGCTGATCTGCTCTACGCCTGGAACCGCCGCAAGGGCCGCTGGTAGCGCGCGGTGATGCGGAAGGGTCCGGAGGGTGTCTCCTAACCCTTGTCCGCCGGCTTTATCGGCCGGCGAAAGCAAGCGTCTGCCATGACATTCAGATACATCGTAAGATATATCTTGACTCCATGGGAAGGCGACCCTAATTAAGATATATCGTAAGATAGAACTCAAGGAGCAATCCAATGCACAAGGACAATCATTTCGGACGCGGCCATTTCGGTGAGCGCATGTTCATGCACATGGCCGGCAAGTTCGGTGGCAGAGGGGGCGGCGGCTTCGGCCCGTTCGGCCATGGCGGTCGCGGTGGCGGCCGCGGCGGGCCGGGGGACATGTTCCGCGCCGGGCGGATGCTGGCCGACGGCGACCTCAAGCTGATCACGCTGTCGCTGCTGGCCGAGGCGCCTCGCCACGGCTACGACATCATCAAGGCGCTGGAAGAGCGCACCAGCGGCATCTACAGCCCGAGCCCGGGCGTGGTCTACCCGACGCTGACCTTCTTGGAAGAGGCAGGCTATGCCGTCTCGTCGAGCGAAGGCAACAAGAAGGTATTTTCCATCACCGAGGCCGGCCAGGCGCATCTCGCCGACAATCGCGAGATGATCGACGGCGTGCTCGACCACCTCGAACGCTTCGGGCGCAAGATGGCCAAGGCGCGCGACTGGTTCGGCTGGAACGACGATGGCGAGGACCGGCGCGGCGGTCGCGGCGGTCGTGGCGAGCGTTCGGAAACGCGCGACGAATTCCGCGCCATCCGCCATCGCCTGCGCGCGGCGCTGGGCGACATCGTCGATGCCCCGGCTGAAAAGCAGGCCGAGGCGATCGCCATCCTCGAAGCCGCGGCGGAAGCGCTGGAAGCGCTGACGCATCGCTGATCTCGTCGCGACAGACGCAAGAAAGCCCGGGGCGACGACCCGGGCTTCTTTGCGTCAGGGCGGGCCGGCATCATTCCTTGCCGACATATTCGCTGATCAGCTTTTCGTTGCGGGCCTTTTCGATCTTGGCGGTCATCTCGGCCGAGAGGCGCTCGTCGGTGCGGTACTTGACCAGATTCACCAGGCTGCCGGTGAGCAGCAGAATGCCCATCGCCCAGTAACCCTTGGTCGCCAGGTCGACCGGCGCCAGCCACAGCGACAGGCCGAGCATGAAATAGGCGGCACCGACCGAGGCGGTGTTGAACATGATGTAGGTCTGATTGGCGTTCATGGGTGTTCTCCGTTGGTTTGATGGAAGTCAGGTCTGCAGGCGGGTTTTCAGTTGATGGTCTTCAGGCGCTCGAGCACGTCCTTGGCGCGCACCTTCACCGCCGCGCCGTGCCCGGCGTCGGCAAGGCGGTCGCGGATTGCTTCGTGACGCAGTTCGCCGTCGATCTCGTCGAGAATGCCGGCCTCCTCGAATGGGTCGCCGGCTCCCTTGATGCGGGCCAAAAGCTCCTCGGCGTCGTTGAGGCTCGCCGAATGGCCGATCGACCTGACGAGGCGTGACTGCGCCTTGCGCTCGGCATCGATGGCCCGGGCCGAGATCATGCCCTGGTTGAGGTCGATGATGCGGCGATGCGCCCGCTCCACCGAAACGCGCATCCGCAAGGTCTTTTCGCCAAGGCTCTGCACGGTGGCGCGGCGAACCTCGCGTTCATTTTCCAACTCCGCGACAGCCGCGGCACCACTTTCGGCAAGCCCGTTGTTGCCGGCGGCCAGTGCGCTCAGCGTGCGGCTTTCGAGATCCGCATGGCGGCGTTCGAGGTGGTCGAGCCCGGCCTGCTCGGCACGCTGGCGCACGATCAGCGAGGCGAGGGTCTGCTTGGCGGCGGCAAGGCCCGCCTCGGCGTCGCGGATGCGTTGTGCCAGAAGGTCGATGGCGAAGCGATCCTTCAGGCCGTCCTCGGCCCGCGCGCTGGCGCCGTCGAGCAATGTTCTGATCAGGCTAAGCATGGTTCTTCTCCCTTCGAATTGTTCTGTGAACAATGTTCACGGGGCCAACATAACAGGAAATGAACATTGTTCAAGACGTTTTTGAACGCTGTTCACGAAACTTCGCATATGGTAAACAGGGGGAAATCGCGGTTCGAACCAGCGTGCCGCGCAAAGCATTCGCACCTACAAGGACTGATATGGCACTGGACAAGGAAGAGACGGGCGAGCGGGTGCTGGCGATTGCCGAAGTGCTGCTCAACGAGGGCGGCATGGACAATCTGAAGGCGAGGACCATCGCCGAGCAGGCGGGCATCTCGGTCGGTTCGGTCTACAATCTGTTTTCCGATCTCGACGGGGTGCACCGTGCCGTCAACATGCGGCTGCTTGATCGACTCGGGGCGGCGGGGGCAGCGGCGATGGCCGATCTTTCCCGGCGCGGCATCACCGATGTGCGCCAGCGCCTGCTGGCGCTGGCGGGCGCCTATGTGCGCTTCGTCGAAGCGCATCCGGGCAGTTGGCCCGCATTGCTTGCCTTCAACAGGCGGCGTCCAACACTGGCCGAACCCGATGCTTACGAGGCGCGGCTCGACCAGCTGTTCGAGATCATTGCCGGCGTGCTCGCCAGCGGCGATTTCGACCTTGACGCCGACACGCGACGGATCGCCGCGCGCACCTTGTGGTCAAGCGTGCACGGCATCGTCACCAGCGGCTATGCGGCCAGATCCGTGCGCGGGCAGACGGACGAGATCGACCAGCAGATCGACCTCCTGGTCGCCGTCTTCATCAGGGGGCTGGAACGCGGCGGCGCATTCGCGCATGCTGGGACGACAGCGTCGTGAATCGCGAACAGACCGTGGTTTGCAGGACGAACAAGGAGATTTGAGCGATGTCTTTTCTGAAGCGTCTTTTCGGTGGTGGCGGCGGCGGTGAGACGGCCGAGCCCAAAAGTGCGGCGCCAGCCAAGCAGGTCGAGCATAAGGGTTTCCTCATCAGCGCCACGCCCTACAAGACCGATGGCCAGTACCAGACCTGCGGTGTCGTTTCCAAGGAGGTCGACGGCGTGGTGAAGGAGCACAAATTCATCCGCGCCGACCGTTTCGCCGGGCTAGACGACGCCGTCGACATTTCGATCAAGAAGGGCATCCAGCTGGTGGATGAACAGGGCGACCGGATCTTCGGTTAGGCGGACTGCTCGAGGCGACCGCCCGCATTGCACAGAGGCGGCAAATGCCGGCGCGGCCAAGCTTGTCGCGAGGCTTGCTCGCGGAGCAAACCTCGGTAACGCCTTGTCCCACTCAAACCGCATTGCCCGAGGCCAGACAGGTGTCGAAAATGCGAGGCGATGGTCCTCGCCACGAAACCCGGGTTCAAGGTTTCAGCTCGATGGTTCCCGTGTCGCGAAGCGGGAACGCGCGATGGGTGGAAATGACGACGATCCGGTCGCTCAGCTGGGCGAGCAGCCGCTCCAGGATGCGCTCGCCCTGCTCGTCGTCGAGATGCTCCGTCGGCTCGTCGAGCAGCACCAGCGGCATGGCGGACAGCCAGGCGCGCGCGAGGTTGATGCGCTGCACCTCGCCGAGCGAAAACCGGTCCTGCCTGATCCAGGTATCCAGCCCGCCTGCCTCACGGATTCGCCGGTCCATCTCGACGATTTCCAGCGCGCGCCACAGGGCCGCGTCCGGTGCGTTGCCGACGAAGAGGTTGGCGCGCACAGTGTCCTCCATGATGACAGCATCATGGAGCACCAGTGCCGAGAGTGCCCGCCGCTCGCCTGCCGACAGGATGCGGTCGCCGGCGGCAAATCCATCCTCGCCGATCCAGCCGGCGACCTGCTTGAGCAGGCTGGTCTTGCCCGAGCCGCTGGCGCCGACGAACACCGTCGGCCGACCTCTTTCAAGTGTCAGCGCGACCGGCGCACCAATGGGACGGTCGTCCGGCGCGCGGCGCTGCAGGGCGCCGTTGCGCAGTTGGCGCGGTTCGGTCGGCATGTGCGCTTGCCTGTCCGCCGAAGCGGCCTCGGTCCACCTGCCGATCTCGGCCCGGGCGGCATTGCGGCGAAGCACGGCCACGAGCATGCGCGACGCGCCGTTCAGCGCTTCGCCCAGCGCCAACCATGAGAACGCGAGCAGCATTGGCAGGAGAAGCTCCGTGCCTTGCCGGCCGGCATACCAGGCAGCCGCCATCACGCTTATGCCGCCGATCGGACCGAGGGCGGCGCAGAGCGTGTCGAGCCCGGCCTGCAGGCGGCGAAGGGCAAGCATCTCGCCATCCGCGCGGGAGAGTGCGGCAAGCGCCTCGCCACACTCGTGGCGCCAGGCACCCTCGGCCTTGAGCGGAACGGCTGACGCCATGGCCGTGCCAAGCCTGCCTGCGCCCCCGCGACGCATCGACCTGGCGCGCTCCCATGCCATGGCGCCAGCCTTGGCCACCCGGTTCCCCGCGAACAGGATGGCGAGCAGCAGAAGCAGGATCGGTAGAAGCGAGGGCGGTACGAGCACCGCCGAACCGGCGATGAGGACGGCGAGGCCGCAGGCCAGCGTCAGCGCCGGCAGGCCGGCACGCAGCCGGGCGTAGTCGAGATCCTCGACATCATCGAGATAGTCGGCCAGCCTTGCGTCATCGCCGAGCTGCCACCCGGCCCGGCGCACGGCGGGCGCCGCCGCCATCGCGGCGAAAAGTTCGACGCGATGCGCGACCTGGTCCGCGAGTGCTGCCTTGTGGCCGGCCAGCCGCTCGCCATAGCGGGCGGCCGTGCGGCCCACCGCGAACAGCCTGATCAGCGCGGCCGGTATGTGGAAGTTGAAGGTGAAGGCGGTGGCGGAAAGGCCGGCGATCGCCACCGATCCCAACAGCCAGGCGGAAACACCGCCGAGCAATACGCCGCAGCAGAGTGCCGAGAAGGCAAAGCCCGTAGCCAGCCGCCACGACTTCCGGCTCGAGGATTGAAGGAGAGTGTTCATGCCGCCACCTCGATGGCATCGTTGGGGGTGAGATCGACCGTCATGTCCGCGGCGGCGGCGAGATCGCGGTCATGGGTGGCCACGACGACAAGCCGCGATCGCGAGATCGCAAGCAGCATGCGCCGCACCGCTTCGGCCGTCTGGCGGTCGAGCTTTGCCGTGGGTTCATCGGCCAGTACGATCCGGCCGGAAAGCTGCGCGCGGGCGATCGCGATGCGCAGTCGTTGCCCACCGGAAAGATTGGCTCCGCCCCTGTCCAGCCTGGCTTCGAGGCCGCCGGGCAACAGCGCATCGTTGACCAGGCCGATCGCGCCGGCGGCTGCCTTGAGGTTGTCCCCGGCCGGCACGTCGATACTCCATGAAAGGGCCTCGGCAAGCGTTCCCTCGGGCACGTAGCTGTCGGTGGAAACCCAGGCGATTTCCCGGCCGGCGAGTGCATCGGCGTCGAGCGCTCCGCCTGGTTCGAGCCCGGCCAGTCGGCGCAGCAATGTCGACTTGCCTGATCCGCTCGGGCCGACAATGGCGACGAGGCCCTGTTCCGGCAACGCCAGGGACAGGCGGTCGAGAACCGGCAAGGCCTTTGCCCCGACCGGCTCGGCATCGAGCAGCCGGTCAAGTGCGGCCGCCGCGGCTAGGCCTTCCGCCTTGGCATGATACTGTTCCGAAAAGCGCCGGAAGGGTGCGAAATATTCCGGCGCGATCATCAGGATGAACAGGCTCTGCCAGAGCGCGAGGTTGGAGAAGCCAGGAATCATCGCGAGCTTCAGATGGCCAAGGCCGAGGAAGACGGCGAGGATGGCGATCGACAGCGATGCGAAGAAGTCGATGATGCCGGCATTGATGAAAGCGATGCGCAGCACGCTCATGGTGTTGTCCGCATAGGTTTCGAGGCGTCGGGCCAGCTTGGCGTCCTCGGTAGCCATCGCGTGGTTGGCGAGGATCGTGGGCAGCGTGCGGATGCGGTCGGCGAACTGGCCCGCCAACCGGCCGAAGGCGTGTTCCTGGGCGTCGGCGCGCCGGCGGATGGCATCGCCCACCAGCGCGAGGAACAGGATCATCACCGGCGTCAGGCACACGACCAGCAGCGCAGCCTGCCAGGAAACGAGGAAAAGTGCGATGGCCGCAAGCACCGGTGCGGCACCCATCATCCTGCTGGCCGCGCGATGGCCGACGACAAGGCCGGCCACCGCCTCGGGATGTCGCTGCATCGAGACGATGACGCCGCCGACCGACAGCGATTGCAGTTGTCGCGCCGGCATGTCGTCCAGGCGCTCGCCCGCAGCCCCGCGCAACCCTACCGACACGGCGGTTTCGGCCGATGCCTGCGCCCTGTCTGAGGCGAGCCCGGCGAGGCACACAGAAGCGAGAAGCACGATCACAGCCGCGGCCGGCCATGGATCGACGGGATCGCCCATCACCAGCCGTCCGGTGGCGATCGCCGCCGACGCGGCGAAGCCGAGGCGCAGCCCGGTGCGCGCGACTTGCAGGACGAGCAGCCGACGCAAGCCGCGCCTTGCCAGCCGTTCGGCGATCGACAGTGCCTGGAAAGGGGCGGGGCCGGAGGGGATGCCCTTCGGATCCGGTGCGGGAACAGCTGACGTTTTCATGCCCCGGCTCTCGCACACGCAATGATGAAACGAAATGATCCAGATCAAGCCGCGGATGTTCGCGGCGCGTTATGAGCGGGTGTCCAAAAAGGATGCTCCCATGCCCGACTTTCTCCTCGTTGACCTATCCCGGCTGCAGTTCGCGCTGACAGCCCTCTACCATTTCCTGTTCGTGCCGCTGACGCTTGGCCTCTCCATCCTGATCGCCATGATGGAGACCGTCTATGTCATGACCCGTCGCACCATCTGGCGCGACATGACCAAGTTCTGGGGCGTGCTGTTCGGCATCAATTTCGCCCTCGGCGTCGCCACCGGCATCACCATGGAATTCCAGTTCGGCATGAACTGGGCCTACTATTCGCACTATGTCGGCGACGTGTTCGGCGCGCCGCTCGCCATCGAGGGCCTGATGGCTTTCTTCCTCGAAGCCACCTTTGTCGGGCTCTTCTTCTTCGGCTGGGACAGGCTGTCGGCCCGCGCGCATATGATCGTGACCTGGTTGATGGCGCTTGGCACCAATTTCTCCGCGCTCTGGATCCTGATCGCCAATGGCTGGATGCAGAATCCGGTCGGCTCGGCCTTCAACCCGGACACGATGCGCATGGAGGTCACCGACTTCATGGCGGTGATCTTCAATCCGGTGGCGCAGGCGAAGTTCGTGCACACCGTTTCGGCCGGCTATGTCTGCGCTGCCACCTTCGTGCTCGGCGTTTCGGCCTGGTACCTGCTGCGCGGGCGCCATGTCCAGCTCGCCAAGCGCTCTTTCGTCATTGCCTCGGCCTTCGGCCTGGCCTCGTCACTCTCGGTGATCGTGCTCGGCGACGAAAGCGGCTATGCGCTGACCGACAACCAGAAAATGAAGCTCGCGGCCATCGAGGCCATGTGGGAGACGGAGCCCGCGCCGGCGTCATTCACGGCATTCGGCATTCCCAGCCAAAGCGACCGCGAGACGCATTTCGCCATCCGCATCCCGTGGGTGATGGGCATCATCGGCACACGCTCGATCGACAGGCAGATCGCCGGCATCGACGAACTGGTCGCCCATGCCGAAATGCGCATCCGCAACGGTATCGCCGCCTATGACGCGCTGGAGAAGATCAAGTCGGATCGCACCGATACCGCCGCCCGCGCCGCCTTCGATGCCAGCTCCGGGGATCTCGGCTACGCGCTGCTGCTCAAGCGGTACCTGCCGGATCCGAGGCAGGCGAGCGAGCAGCAGATCAAGGATGCCGCCTGGTCGACCGTGCCTTACGTGCCGCTGCTGTTCTTCGGCTTCCGGCTGATGGTGGCCTGCGGTTTCGTGCTCGCCGCGCTGTTCGCGGTGTCGCTGTGGCACACCACACGGGAGACCGAAGCGCCACGCTGGCTCTTTCGTGCCGCGCTCATCGCCATGCCGCTGCCCTGGATCGCCATCGAGGTCGGCTGGTTCGTGGCGGAGTTCGGACGCCAGCCCTGGATCATCGATGGCGTGCTGCCGACCTTCCTCGCCACATCCGAGCTTGGCGTCACCGACCTGGCGCTCACCATCTCCGGCTTCACGCTCGTCTACGGCGTGCTCGCCATCATCGAGGTCAAGCTGATGCTGGCCGCAATCCGCAAGGGGCCCGAGATCGCCAGGGTCATCGATGACCTGCGCCCGAACGCCGACCCCGCACTGCAACCCGCAGAGTGAAAAAGGATCACGACGATGATCGACTTTCTCTTCGACTATGAAACGCTGCGCGTGATCTGGTGGATCCTGCTCGGCATCCTCCTGATAGGTTTCGCCACGACCGACGGTTTCGACATGGGCGTGGGCGCGCTGCTGCCCTTCGTTGCAAGGACCGATGCCGAACGGCGTGTAGCGATCAACACAATCGGCCCGGTCTGGGAAGGCAACCAGGTGTGGTTCATCCTGGGCGGCGGCGCCATCTTCGCGGCGTGGCCGGCCCTCTACGCGCTGAGCTTTTCAGGTTTCTACCTTGCCATGTTCCTGGTGCTTCTGGCGCTGATCCTGCGCCCCGTTGCGTTCAAGTATCGCTCGAAGCGGCCCGATCCCGCCTGGCGCAGCCGCTGGGACTGGGCGCTCTTCGTCGGTGGCGCGGTGCCGGCGCTCATCTTCGGCGTCGCCCTCGGCAACACGCTGCAGGGCGTGCCGTTCCATTTCACACCGGATCTGCGCCCCATCTATGAAGGCAGCCTGTTCGGCCTGCTCAACCCGCTCGCGCTCTATTGCGGCCTCGTCTCGGTCGCCATGCTGATAACCCACGGCGCGGCCTGGCTCGCGTTCAAGGCGGAAGGCATCGTCGGGGACCGAGCGCGCGCGGTCGGCGCCAGGTCCGCTGTCATCACTTCGCTGCTCTTTGCCGGCGGTGGCGTGCTGGTCTGGCTCGGCCTGCTCGGCGGCTACCGCGTGACCTCGCCGATCGTGTGGGACGGGCCGTCCAATCCGCTGCTCAAGACGGTGTCGGCGGACAGCGGTGCCTGGCTGGCGAATTTCCATGCTCATCCGCTGCTGTGGATCGTGCCGGCGCTCGGTGTCGTCGCACCGCTGCTGGCGGCCATCGGCTTCCGGGCCCGGCGTGAAGGCTGGACCTTCCTTGCCTCGCAGTTCGGCGTTGCGATGATCATCGCGACGGTGGGGCTTGCCATGTTCCCCATCCTTCTGCCGTCGAGCAGCAATCCCAGCCATTCGCTGACCGTGTTCGATGCCTCTTCGAGCCGCGCCACGCTGCGCAACATGCTGATCGCCACGGTGATCTTCCTGCCGCTGATCCTTGCCTACACCGCGTGGGTCTACAGCGTGCTGTGGGGCAAGGTCGGCGAGAAGAGCGTCGAGAAAGCCGGCTCGTCGGCCTACTGATTCAACCGGAGTTTTGACCATGTGGTATTTTGCCTGGATCCTCGGCCTCGGACTGGCCGCCTCCGTCGGCATCCTCAATGCGCTCTGGTACGAACTGCGCACCGTCCGCGAGGAGCCCGCCGAGGACACCGTCGCCCTGCCCACGCCTTGAGCCCGCCGTGGCGGAGGAGGCATCATGAACGAGTCTAATCTCGGACCGCTGCGCGGGCCGGCGGACATGAAGCGGGCGCATGTGCGGATGCTTGCGCTCTGTCACATGCTTGAAGGCATCGCCGACGATCTGCCGTCGCGCGTCGACCGCTTCCAGTGCCTTGCCGTGGCGGCCGATCTGTTGCCGGTGCTGCGAGAGTGCCATCGCTTCGAGGAAGACACTGTCTTCCCCGCCTTCGCGCGGCTCCAGGGCGGGGAAGACATCGTCGCGCGGCTCAAGGTGGAGCATCTGGAGGACGACTGCGCGGCGGCTGATCTCAGTGAGGTCCTGCTTGCGCATGGCCACGGGAGGCCCATCGAGAACCCCGAGGCGCTCGGCTACATGCTGCGCGCGCTGTTCGAATCCATGCGGCGCCATATCGCCTTCGAGCGCGACCATGTGCTGCCGGGGATTCTCGGGCAGCGCTGAGCGCTTCATCGCATCGCGTCTGGTTGGCGATCAGTCCCCGGAACGCGCTGCCAGGCGCGCGAGGTCGCCGACGACAATGTGACGGTTGTTGTCGATGCGAATGACGTTGTCGCCCCGCAGCCTGGTCAATTGCCGGCTCACCGTTTCGATGGTCAGGCCGAGGAAATCCGCGATTTCGGCGCGCGACAGCGGCAGGTCGAAAGCGGTGACGCGGTGTTCCGGGCCGGCGGTCGGATCTATGTTGCGCGCGATCATCAACAGGAAGCTCGCGATCTTCTCGGCGGCGGTCTTGCGGCCGAGCGCCACCATCCAGTCGCGCGCCTGGTCCAGTTCGCGCAATTTCTGTTCGAGCACCCGATGCTCGAGGTCGGGTTGCTCCTTCATCATCCGCTCCAGCGTCTGGCGCGGAAAAGAGCACAGCTCGACATTGGTCGCGGCTTCCGCGGTCAATGTGCTCTCGGCCTGGAAAGGCCTGCCCAGAAAATCGGGAGCGAATTGTAGGCCGACGATCTGCTGGCGGCCGTCGGACAGCGTCTTGGTGAGTTTCACGACACCGGAAAGAACGTTGGAGAACCGGTCGACGCTTCCGCAGTCGCTCATCAATTCCTTGCCTGTCTCCGCCCTGTGCCGTTTCGTCGACTTGGACAGGGCGACAAGCTGATCGGGGTTGAGGGCGCCGCAAATGCCGCGATGCCGCGCTTCGCATGAAACGCAGAGAACAGGAATGCCCGTCGTGTGAATGTCTTCGCGCACGATGGTCCATCTATAGTGTTACCAGCCGGCAGGGGCAACGCGTGGGGGAGGACTTTAGCGACGGCGCATATGCGCTGCCGAAAGGGCCCAGCTGCATAAATCCAGCTTATCATGATCCCCAGTTTTTGAAGACGTTACAGGGGCTTTCGCCGCCTGTAGCCTCGACGATGGTTCGTTGAAAATGCCAGGGATTTGGTGGATCGATGCAGACACATGCGCGGGTGGTGATTGTTGGCGGCGGATGCGTCGGCGCGGGTATCCTGTACGGTCTTGCCAAACGCGGCTGGACCGACGTCGCACTGCTCGAACGCACCCAGTTGACGGCCGGCTCGACCTGGCATGCGGCGGGCCTCGTCCCGTCCTACGCCCGCAACATCAATGTCGGCCGGATGATCAACAAGACCATCGAGATCTATGAGGGGCTGGAGGCCGAGACCGGGCAGCCAGTCGGATGGCACAAATGCGGCCAGCTGCGCATCGCCAATTCCAGGGACCGGCTCGACGAATACAAGAGCTATATGAGCGTCGCCGACGTTCAGGGCATGCGGGCGCATCTGCTGTCGCCGGCGGAGGCGAGGGCGCTGTGCCCGCTTCTCGACAACAAGCACATGCTCGGCGCGCTCTATCATCCAGACGACGGCCATATCGCGCCGGCCGACGTGACCCATGCCATGGCCAAGGGCGCGCGGGATCTGGGCGCCAAGATCTATCTGAACACGGAGGTCACCGGCTTCCAGCGGACCGCCGGCGGCGAATGGCGGGTCCAGACGAACAAGGGCGACATCACCTGCGAGCATGTGGTCTGCGCGACCGGCAATTACGCGCGCCAGACCGGCGCGCTGCTCGGCCTCGAGATCCCCGCCATTCCGATCCTGCACCAGTACTGGATCACCGAGCCGGTGCCGGAGGTCGTGGAGCGCAAAAAGCAGGGACGTCCCGAAATGCCGATCCTGCGCGACGAGGGTTTTGAGGGCTATCTGCGCGAGGAGGGCGACGGCTTCATGTTCGGGCCCTATGAGCGGACCGAACACCTCAAGCTGTTTGCCGAGGATGGCGTTCCCACCTGGTTCGGCGCGGACCTCGTCGAAGAGGATTTCGAGGCGGTATCATGGAACTGGGAGCAGGCAACGCAACTTGTGCCGTCACTGGGACGAGCCGGCATCAAGGCCAATGTCCGCGGCCCCTTCCAGATGACGGCGGACGAGCTTCCGCTGATGGGACCGGCCTGGGGCCTGCCCAATGTGTGGCTGGCCGAGGGCGTGCCGGGCGGTATCCTGTGGGGCGGCACGATCGGCTACTATCTGTCGGAGCGGATCGTCGAAGGCGGCAACAGCCTCGACACCTCGGATTTGGATCCTCGCCGCTTCGGCGACTACGCCAACAAGGCCTGGACGCGCGAGAAAGTCCGCGAAGCCTGGGGCACGCATGCGGAGCAGAAATATCCCGGACAGGACATGCCTGCCGCCCGGCCGCAGAAGACTGCGCCATCCTACGCGCGGCTGAGCGAGTTGGGCGCGGTCTGGGGCGTGCTCAACGGCTGGGAGATGCCCAACTGGTTCGCGCCCAAGGGCGTCGAGGCCAAGGACCAGTATAGCTGGCGCTGGACCGCCAAGGGCGTTTTCGTCGGCGAGGAAGTCCAGGCCGTGCGCAATGCCGTTGGCCTGGTCGAGATGACGCCGATGACCAAGTTCGAGGTCTCGGGAGCAAACGCGGCCGCCTGGCTCGACAGGATCCTTGCCAACCGCCTGCCGGCAGTCGGCAGGGCTGTTCTGGCGCATCACCTCACCCCCGCGGGCGGGGTGCAGGCGGAATACATGGTGGCGCGCCTCGCCGACGACGGCTTCTATCTCATCTCGACGCCGCGCGCGGAGCGCTGGAATTTCGACGACCTCTCAAAACTGCTCCCCGCCGAGGGCGGTGTCAGCTTGAAGAACGTCACCAATGAGCGCGGCTGCTTCACGGTCGTCGGGCCGAACGCGCGAGATGTGCTGCAGCCGCTGACCGAGATCGACCTGTCGAACGCCGCCTTTCCCTGGTTCGGCGTGAAGACCGGCAGTGTGGCGCTTGCCAGCGACGTGCGGCTGCTGCGCGTCAACTACGAAGGCGAGCTCGGATGGGAGCTCTATCATCCCATGGCCTACCAGCGGCAATTGCTCGACGCGATCCTGAAGCAAGGTGAGAAACACGGCATGCGGCTCGTCGGGCTGCATGCGCTGGAATCGCTGCGGCTGGAGAAATCCTACCGCGCCATGTACCGGGACATGAATCCCGAGCTCAACGCGCTGGAGAGCGGGCTCGAGCGGTTCATCCGCCTCGACAAGGGCGATTTCGTCGGCCGCGAGGCGGTGCTGAAATACAAGGATCGTAACGACCAGCGCCGGTCGGTGACGCTCAGGATAGAGACCGACGGCGCCAGCACGCTTGCCAACGAGGGCCTCTACATCGATGGCGAACTCCTCGGGCGCATCACATCGGGCGGCTATGGCTATACGCTCGGGCATGACGTGGCGCTGGCGCTGTTGCCCGAGCGCCTCGGCAAGCCCGGCACCAAGCTCGACGTGGCGATCCTGGGCGAATGGAAGGTCGCCGAGGTGATCGCGGACTCGCCCTACGATCCCAGCTCGGCCAGGGCGCGCGGCTGATCGCAAGGGCCGAGAGAAGATGCGCATCGACCGGATCAACGTCTACACGGCGCGGCTGCCCGTCAAAGGCGGCGCCTATCGCATGGCCAGCGACGACGTAAAGTCGCTGGACAGTACCCTGGTCGAGATCGTGACGGATGACGGCCTGACCGGCTGGGGCGAGACCTGCCCGATCGGACCGATCTACCAGCCGCATCACGCGCTCGGCGCCCGCGCCGCGATCGCCGAAATTGCCCCAGGCCTGATCGGCGCGGAGATTGCCTCGATCAGGCTTCTGGCGAAGCGGATGGACGAGCGCCTGAACGGGCATGGCTACGCCAAGGCCGCGTTCGACATGGCCTTTCTCGACCTCCTCGGCCAGAAGCTCGGCGTGCCCGTGTCGACGCTTCTGGGCGGCGCGCTCACGGATCGCGTACCGGCCTACTATTCGCTGATCGTCGGCCCGCCGGATGAAACGGCCAGGATCGCGGCCGACAAGGTGAAGGCAGGCTATCCGCGTCTGCAGGTCAAGATTTCGGGGCGTAATCTCGAAGAGGACGTGGCCACTGTCCACAAGGTCTGGGAGGCGGTCGGCTACAAGGCGCGCATCGCTGTGGACGGCAACAGAGGCCTGACGGCGGCCGCGGCAATCCATCTCGACAGGCTCTGCCAGGCGATCCCTTTCGTCCTAGAACAGCCCTGCAACACCATGGACGAGGTCGCGACGCTGAAGGGTCGCGTCACACATCCGGTCTATCTCGACGAGAGCACCGAGGACCAGAACGTGGTGCTGCGGGCGATCTCGCTGGGCATCGCGGATGGTTTCGGCTTCAAGGTCACCCGCCTTGGCGGCCTCACCAAGATGACGACCGTGCGCGACCTTTGCGCCATCCGCTCGCTGCCGCACAGCTGCGACGATGCCTGGGGAGGCGACATCATCGCGGCGGCCTGCGTTCATCTCGCGGCGACCGTCGAGCCGCGCCGGATGGAAGGCGCATGGATCGCCCAAGAGTATATCGACGGGCATTTCGACCCTGGCAATCCGATTGTCATCCGCGAGGGGCATATCGCCGTGCCGCAGCGGCCAGGCCTGGGCGTGAAGCCCGAGCCCGGCATGTTCGGCCAGCCGATCGCCACATACGGAGTCTGATCAGAGCAGGGGCGGTGCATATCGAGGCATCCCCCGACATCGAGGCACAAGCATTCATGGCGACCGTATACGGAGCCATGCCTGCGGCCCGGGCGTTTGATGACCCGGAACGTTTCGACGTGATTGTGGAAACGCTTTTTCGTCGCATCCGCGCCTGATGCCTGGCGCCAATGGCTGCCTCGAGCGGCAAGGCAGCCATGCGCGCCTTCGCCCGCGTGAGTGCTTGTTTGGCGGCGCGTTTCGTTGCCGGCAAAGGCGCGCCGCGCCTCAAGCCGGGCCGTTCTTGGCCGATTTTGCCAATTCCTGTTCCAGGTCCACCAGTTCCTTGCCGCCGGCCATCAGATTGAGCAGCTGATCGCGGTCGATTTCGCCCTTGGCGTAGGTGCCGGTGCTCCGGCCGCGCTTCAAGAGCGTGAAGCGGTCGCCCACGACATAGGCGTGATGGACGTTGTGGGAAATGAAGATGACGCCGATGCCGCGCGCCTTGGACTGGACGATGAGCTTCAGGACCACGGATGCCTGATGGACGCCCAGCGCCGATGTCGGCTCGTCGAGGATCAGCACCTTGGCGCCGAAATAGACGGCACGCGCAATGGCCAGGCATTGCCGTTCGCCGCCCGACAGCGTGCCGACGGGCTGTTCGGGATCACGCAGCTGGATCCCCATGGCCGACATCTCGTCATGGGCGGTGCGGTTGGCGAAGTCGCTGTCGAACTGGCTGATCGGCCCGAACTTGCGCATCGGCTCGCGCCCGAGGAAGAAGTTGCGCGCCACGCTCATCAGCGGCACCAGCGCCAGGTCCTGGTAGACCGTGGCGATGCCGCTGTCGCGGGTATCGGCGGGCGAGGCGAACCGTGTCGGCTTGCCCTGGACGCGGATTTCGCCTTCGTCCGGCGTGTAGACGCCCGATAGCGTCTTGATCAGCGTCGACTTGCCGGCGCCGTTGTCGCCGAGCAGGCAATGCACCTCGCCGGGACAGACATCGAAAGACACGTCCTTGAGTGCGACGACCGAGCCGAAATATTTGCTCACCGATTTCAGTTCGACATAGGGCTCGGCCATCACCGGCTCCTCATGGCGCGGTTGCGTACATAGCTGTTGAACAGCACCGCGATGACCATCATGGCGCCCATGAACAGCTTGAACCAGTCCGTATCGATGCCGGTGTAGAAGATGCCCATCTGCACCACGCCGAAGATCAGGGCGCCGAACATGGCGCCGATGGCCGATCCATAGCCGCCGGTGAGCAGCGTGCCGCCGATGACGACGGCAATGATGGCCTCGAACTCCTTCTGCGTGCCGCGCAGCGTGTCGGCCGAGCCGGTGACCAGCACCTGGATCGCCGCGAACAGGGCTGCCGCGAGGGCGGTCATGACGAACAGCGTGATCTTGGTGCGCGCCACCGGCACGCCGAGATTGCGCGCGGCATTGGCTTCTCCGCCGGCGGCGAAGATCCAGTTGCCGAAGCGGCTGCGCGTCAACAGCCAGGTGCAGGCCAGTGTCAGCACGATCCACCACACGATCGACACCGGAATGCCTGATATGGACGGCAGGCCGTCCGCCCGCTTGCCGATCAGGCCGATGTCGGAAAGCCAGGCGATCAGGCCGGAGAACACCTGCCCCGAGAACAGGCTGTTGAGCGGATCGTGCAACGCCAGTTCGTGCACGCCCGACACCTGGGTTCGCCCTGAAATGCCGCGCGTGAGGCCGAGCGTGAGGCCACGCAGCATGAACAGGCTGCCGAGCGTCACGATGAAGGAGGGCAGGCCGGTCCTGACGACGGCGAGCCCATTGAGCGCGCCAATGCCGCCACAGACGGCGAAGGTGAACAGCAGCGAAAGCCAGATCGGCCAGCCCCAGAACACGGAAGGGATGGCGATGAGAATGCCGGCAAAGCCGATCATCGAGCCGACCGACAGGTCGAACTCGCCGGCGATCATCAGCAGGGCCACGGGTGCGGCGAGAATGCCAAGCTGGGCCGAGACTTCGAGGAAGTTGACGATGCCCTTGGCACTGAAAAGTCCCGAGCTTCCCGCCGTGACGGCGAAGAACACGAAGACCAGCACGGTGCCGGCCGCCGCGCCAAGTTCCGGCCTGCTCAACAGGCGGCTCAGGCGTGAGACCGACCGGACCCGCTCGTCGCGAATCTCTGAAACCATGACTGCTTTTGCCCTTCAGCTAGTAAAAGCGGCCGGAGCGAAGCCCCGGCCGCCAATGTCAGCGCTTGCCGAGTTTCGACAGCTCGATAACCGAGGCGGCGGTGTCCTTGGTGACGAAGCCGGGGCCGGTCGGATAGTCGGCGATCGGCATGATCTTGTACTTCTTCCAGAGGTCGAACATGGCGACCGGGATGTAGCCCATGGCATATTGCTGGGCGTCGATGCCCCATTCCATCTTGCCGGCGACGACGGCCTGCAGGATCGTGGGGGAGAGATCGAACGTGCCGGTTTTCACCTTGCCCGAGAGGCCCATTTCATCAAGGGCGGCCAGCGTTGGCTCGGCGCCGCTGGCGCCGACGGCGAGGATGAACTGTGTGTCGGCATGAGCGGTCATGTAGGCGATCACGCGGTTCTTCATTTCGGTCGGGTCGATGACGCCGTTCATCACGGGGACGTCGACCCCCAGACCCTTGGCAAAGCCGGCGCAGCGGTCGTCAAGGCTCGAATTGCCGACCTCATGGTTGGCGCAGACCGCCTTGGTGAGCCCGAGCGCCTTGATGCGCTCTCCGGCCATGACACCCGCCTGGAATTCATCCTGCCCCATGAACAGCAGGCCGCCAAGGTCATGGGTGAGCTTCGAGCCGCCGGAATCGATGACGATCACCGGGATGCCGGCGGCGACCGCGTTCTTGACCGGCGTCGAAAGGGCGGCCGCGTCGGGGACCGAGACAACCATGCCGTCGGGCTTCGAGGCCGTGATGGCGTCGATCATCTGCGCCATCTTGGCCATGTCGAAGGTTTCGGGCGCCAGATATTCGGCCTTGACGCCCAGGGTCTTGGCGGCATCGTCCATGCCGTTCTTGACCACCGACCAGTAGGGGTCGCCGCTCTGGCCATGGGTGACGAACACCACGCGCGTCTCGTCGGCGGCCGCAAGGGTCGTGGCCGCCGCCATCATCGTGAAGCCGGCCAGCAGGCCAAGCGCAGGCTTTACTAATTTCGCAAGCGAAAACATAGAACCTCCTGTTTGTTTTCCGCCGCCGCAATTACGGTCGGCGGTTCCAGTTGCCCCTTTATTCCAGTTCCATTCCTCAGCACTGGTTCCCTGGGGGCCGCACGCGGCCCCAATCATTCAATGACGGTAAATCCGGCTTCCTTCGCCATGCGCGACAGGTTCTGGAAGCCCATTGTCGCATAGGTCAGGGGGATCGCCCTGCTGGGATCCTGCTCGGCCTCGACGACCAGCCAGCCGCTGTAACCATTGTCGGCCAGCACGCGCAAAATAGTGGGATAGTCGATGGAGCCGTCGCCGGGAACGGTGAAGATCCCTTCCATGACCGCGCCCATGAAACTCATGTCCCTGGCGCGGGCACGCTCGAGCACGGCCTTGCGGGTGTCCTTGCAATGCACATGCACGACGCGTTTGACCTGCGCCTTGATCAGGGCCAGCGGGTCGCCGCCCGAAAAGATCGAATGGCCGGTGTCGTAGAGCAGGCCGACCGCTTGGCCGGTGTGGCGCATCAATAGGGCCACCTCGGCATCGGTCTCGACGATGGTCCCCATATGGTGGTGAAAGGCCATGCGCACGCCGAAATCCGCCATCCGTTCGGCCAGCGCCGTCAGCTTGCGGCCATAGGCCGGCCATTCCTCCGCGCTGAGGACCGGGCGCTGCGAGATCGGCCCCCAGATGGCGTTGTGGCGCCCGCGCGAGGTGTCGGCATAGACAACATGAGTCGAGCCCATATCCTTCAAAAGTTGGAGATGCGGCGTGATCGCATCCATCTCCGCATCGACATCCTTCTCGTCGCAACGGCCATCATACCAGCCTGAAACCACCGCAAGGCCATGGCGCTGCATGATCGGCTTCAGCTCGGCCGACCGGCGCGGAAACTTGCCGCCAAGTTCGGTGCCGGAATAGCCGGCCTGCCTGGTTTCTGCCAGGCACACCTCCAGCGGCGTGTCGCCGCCGAGTTCCGGCACGTCGTCATTGGTCCAGGTGATCGGATTGATGCCGATGCGAACCTTCACGGGCGAACTCCTGATTGCTTCGACTGGGCAAGGTGATGGCGGGCGAGGCCGGCCAGCAGCGTCATGTCGCGGCGGGCATGCTCGGCGGTGTTGCGCACGGGCGTGCCTTCGACGATCGCCGACCAGAAGCCTTTCAGCTCCTCGACGAACGCCTCCTGGTAGCCGCTGCGGATGTCCGCGCTGGAAAGCGTGTGGCCGCGGCCGGTGCGAACCGTCAGCCGCGTCGGCTGGTGGTTGAGATAGGGCGAGGGGAATTCCAACTCGAGCGAGGCGTCGTCGAAGTAGAGCGTGATGCGCTCGCGATAGTCGGGCAGCTTCGGAATGGCGACATGCACCATGGTCCACAGCGCCTGGCCGTCGAGCAGCCTGACCGTCCCCTGGCCGCCTTCGCCTCTGGCGAAAAGCGAGGCGCCGACAATTTCGCCATCGGCGACGCCGAGCGCATCGAGCAACCCATGGACAGCGTTCACGTCATGTACAATCGAGGAACAATAGGCGCCGACAAAGCCTCGAAAGGCCTCGGGATCATCGATGCCGGGCACCGCGCGGTCCACCTGCTCGCGCTGCTTGGCTTCGGTCGAGGCAACCAACCCCTCCGCGACGTCGTCACCCCGGCAAGTGGAGGTGTGCCGGATGAAGGGCCAGGCGTCGGGATCGTTGACCTCGACCGAAATGTAGCGAAGCGTCCGCGCCGTGCCCGGCAGCATTTTCAGCGCCGCCTCGTAGCTCGGGTCGAAACGCTTCATGTAGCCGACCTGGAGCACCTTTCCGGCGCGATCCCTGGCGGCGATCAATTCGTCGATGTCCGCGGCGCTGTAGCAAAGCGGCTTTTCGCAGAAGACATGCAGCCCGCGGGCGAAGGCGGCGAGAGTCTGTTCGCGGTGCAGCGCGTCCGGCGAGGCGATGACCACGGCATCGAGCGGCATCGCGAGAAGCGCGTCGAGATCAGGGAATGTCTCGAGGCCGAATTCCTCGCCGACGAAGGCACGGACCTTGCGCGACGGATCGTAGACGCCAACGATCTTGAACTGCCGGTGCAACTTGAGCAGATTCGGTATGTGCTCGACCTGGGCGACGCCACCCGCCCCGATCACTCCCACTTTCATGCACTGCATCGGCCAGCCCCATCTGAATCCGAACGCTTTTTTCTTGAGCCTAGGACGCCTTTGGTTCCATTGTTAGAACCAGATTCCATTGATTTTCGGGAACCAGATGAAGACCAGTTTTCCCATCGACGGCATCGCCCTGGATCGCGACGGTCCCGTCAATCTGCACCGGCAGCTCTATGTCCAGTTGCGCGGCCTGATCGAACGGCGCGTGCTGCCGAGCGGCCATGCGCTGCCCTCGACACGGGTCATGGCACGGGATCTGAATGTGGGGCGCAACACGGTGATTGCCGCTTGCGACCAGCTCGCGCTGGAGGGCTACCTGGCCATACGGCCACGCAGGCCTTCGGTGGTCATGGACCTGCCGACCCGTTCAGTGGCAGCGGAACATGTGTCTGTCGAGGACGCCAATCCGTTATCGCTGCGCGGGCAGACGATGCTCGCCCAACCCTATCATCATGGCCGGCCGGGCATGCTCGCCTTTCATCCCGGCATGCCGGATCCGGACAATTTCCCGTTCAACACCTGGTCCAAACTGCTCAGCCGCCGCGCCAAATTCGCGCATATCGATCTTTTCGGCACCTATCACGTCAAAGGCTATCCGCCGCTTTGCGAGGCGATAGCACGCTACCTCACCGCCTCGCGCGGGGTGAAGTGCACCGCCGAGCAGATCGTGGTGACCAATGGCGCCCAGTCGGCCTTCGATCTGCTGGCCCGGTTGCTGATCGATGAGGGCGACACGGTGTGGATGGAGGAGCCGGGCTATTATGGCGCCGGTTCAGCCTTTGTTTCGGCCGGGGCGAAACTGGCGCCGCTGCGCGTCAGCAATGCAGGCTGGAACCTCGATCCGCCGCCTGTCATTCCGCGCATGATTTTCGTGACACCCTCCTGCCATCACCCGCTCGGCATGACCATGCCGATGGAACAGCGGCTCAATCTGTTGCACATGGCCGAGACCTGGCGCTCGTGGATCATCGAGGACGACTATGACGGCGAGTACCGGTTTCAGGGACAACCTATCCCGGCCCTGCAAGGCATCGGCGCGTCAAACCGGGTGGTGTATGTCGGGACCTTCGCCAAGATCCTTTTCCCGGCCATGCGCCTCGGCTTCATGGTGGCGCCCAAGGCGATCGATCACACGATCGTCTCGGCGCTGAGCGTCAGCGGCCAGTTCGCCCCGTTGCTGACCCAGGCCGCGCTCGCGGATTTCATGAATGAGGGGCATTTCACCCGCCATCTCAGGCGCATGCGGCGTCTCTACGCGGAGAGGCGGCAGTTCTTCCTGGAAAGCGCGCAAAGGCATCTCGGGGAATGGCTGGATTTCCACACGACCGAATCCGGCATCCAGGTCGTCGGGATTTTCCGCGGCAGATGCAGCGACAGGGCCGTTGCCGAGGCGGCCCTCCAGCAAGGCATCAACGTCTCGGCGTTGTCGATCCAGTACCGCCATGGCACGGAGCAGAACGGTCTTGTCATGGGCTTCGCGGCGGCCGATGCGCAGACGACCGAAAAGACGATGCAGAAGTTTCGCACCGTGCTGCAAAGCCATTTTTCGCGAATGAACGATCTCGGCTGAAAACCGGGATCGTTCGTTGTTTCGAAGACAGCGGCTCCTACGCCGCCTGCAATTCCCGTCGCGGCAGCGGCGGAAAGGCTATCGCTATGCCCGCCGCTCCGAGTCCGATCAGGGCCGAGCCGATGAAAAGCCAGTGATAGCTGGCGTAGGCGTCGAAGATCATTCCGCCGGCGAGCGGTCCCAAGGCCATGCCGAGGCTGGACAGCATGGTGGCGGCGCCGAACACGGTGCCGAGGATACGCTGGCCGAAATATTCGCGCGCCAGCACGGCATAGAGCGGCATGACGCCGCCATAGGTGGCGCCGAAGATGACGGCCAGCATATAGAACTGGTCGAGCTGGCTGATCGAGAGATAGGCGGCGATGACGATCGCCTGGATCGCGAGGCCGGCGACCAGCACCGGCTTGACGCCCATCCGGTCGGCCAGCACGCCGTAGAGAAGCCTGCCACCCAGGCCGGCGAGACCCTCGACACTGTAGATCGTGACCGCCGCCATGGGCGCGACGCCGCACAGCATGGCATAGCTCACCATATGGAAGATCGGGCCGGAATGGGCCGCGCAGCAGGCGAAAAAGGTCAGCCCGAGCACGATGAACTGCGGCGAGCGCAGCGCCTGGCCGACGCTCATGCCCGCACCCTCGGCGACCGGCGCGGAAGCCACATCGGCAACAGGGGGCTTGGGCGGCTGGCGCACCAACAGCACCGCCGGCAGCAACAGCACCCAGGCCATGATGCCGATATCGAACATGGCGGCGCGCCATTCATAGGCCGAGATGAGCCAGCGGGCGAAGGGCGAGATCGTCATCGGGGCGACGCCCATGCCGGCGGAGACCAGCGAAACCGCGAGGCCGCGGTGGGTGTCGAACCAGCCCGTGGTCAGCGCGATCATCGGCGCGAAGAAAGCGCTGGCGGCAAGTCCGACGAGGACGCCATAGGTGATCTGGAAGGTCAGGAGCGAGCCGGCGCGGCTGGCCAGTATCAGCGCCAGCCCTAGCAGCACGGCACCGATCGTCACGACGAGACGGGCGCCGAAGCGGTCCGAAAGGGCACCCCAGGCGAAGCCGCCAAGGCCCATCACCAGGAAGTTGAGCGTCATGGCGCTTGATATGCCGGCGCGCGACCACTGCGTGTCGAGCGCCATCGGCTCAAGAAAGATCGCCAGCGAAAACATCGTGCCGATGGCGACACAGGACATCAGCGCGCCTGCCGCGACGATGACCCAACGATAGGAAAGGTTCATGCAAATCTCCCATGCCAGAGCGCAGCGCCGAGCGCTGCTTGCGTCCGAAGGACGCTTCCGTCGAGGCCGATCCTACAATCTGGTTGCATTTTTTATCCAGTTTGGAATGGCGCTGTTTTCCAGCTGCCCCCGCGCCTTGCGGGCGCTGTCAGATCGGCAGTTCCAGCGTGTATTTGATCGTCTGGCTGGGGACGTCGGTCTTGACGTTCTGGACGCCCTTGATGCGGCTCAGATGCTCCGACTGGAAGCGGCGGTAGTCGTCGATGCTAGCCGCCACGATGCGCACCATGGCGTCGCAGTCACCCAGCATCAGGTAGCATTCCATGACCTGGGGCAGCTTGGCCACTTCGGTGGCGAAATGCTCGATCGTGTCCTCGTCCTGTGCCTTCAGCCAGATGCGGGTGAAGAAGGTGAGGCCCTTGCCGATGCTGGCCGGGTTGAGCACGGCGACATAGCGGTCGATGACGCCGGCTTCCTCCAGCAGCTTGACGCGCCTCAGGCAAGGCGAGGGCGACAGGCCGACCTCGTTGGCCAGATCGTTGTTGGCCATGCGGCCGTCGCGCTGCAGCGCGCGCAGGATGCGTTTGTCGATGTCATCCAGCTTCATGGCTCACAATTCCATTTTATTGGCCATGCGTGACATCAGATGCCAAAATTGAACGACATACAACAATCTTCGCACCCAAATTGCGGAGAAACGTGGGTACATTTGCCGCCGGTATCATGAGAGTTCGAACCCAGGGAAGCGGCGGCCGCGAGGCCGGCCGATGGCAAGCCATGAGCATTTCACAGGCAGTCGAAGCGGCGGGCGATGGTTCGGGGTCAGAGTTCCGCCGCGGCGTGGCATCCTGCGCGCCGGTGCTGTTCGGTACCATTCCCTATGCGCTGGTGCTTGGCGCCCAGGCGACCCAGAAAGGACTGAGCCCGGTCGAATTGTCCATGATGACCGGGCTGAATTTCGCCGGCGGCTCGGAATTCGCGGCGATCCAGTTGTGGACGTCACCGCCGCATATCCTTCTCATCGTCGCCATCACCTTCCTGGTCAACAGCCGGCATCTGCTGATGGGGGCGGCGCTCGCGCCGTTCCTGCGCGACCTGCCGCGGGGCAAGGTGTTTCCGGCGCTGTTCTTCCTGTGCGACGAAAGCTGGGCGCTGGGCCTGGCCGACGCCAAACGGCGTGCCGCGGCGGGCATCACTCCGGCCTTCAGCCCCCGCTACTACATGGGCGCGGCCCTGGCGATGTATCTGACCTGGGTGGCCTTCACCACGCTGGGCGCCTTGCTCGGCCCGATGCTCGGCCATGTCGAGACCTATGGTTTCGACATGGCGTTTCCGGCCGTCTTCCTGGTGCTGATGCGCGGCATGTGGAAAAACGTGGCGGCGGCGCGGCCCTGGCTGGTCAGCCTGGTCGTCGCAGCCCTTGCCTATCTCCTCGTTCCCGGCGCCTGGTATGTCGCGGCGGGCGCGGTGTCGGGGCTGCTTGCTGCCTGGTTGATGGCAGGTGACGCATGATCGGCATGGCAACCCTGCTCACCATCGTGCTGATGGCCGGCGTCACCTATCTCACGCGGATCGGCGGCTATGTCGTGCTGCGCAACCGCGTGCTCAGCGCGCGCGCCACGGTGGTGATGGAAGCCGCACCGGGCTGCGTGCTGATCTCGGTCATCGCGCCGGCCTTCGTGTCGCGGAACCTAGCCGACCTTCTGGCGCTGGCGATCACCTTCGTCGCCGCGACGCGGTTGTCCATGCTGCCGACCGTGTTGATCGGGGTCGCTTCGGCGGGTCTGCTCAGGCATTTGATAGGCTAGCCCCGGCAAACTCCGGCATGGTGCCTGCGTCTACTGGACCGTGGACGTGATGCGCCGACCCTTGGTGTCGAACAGATGCAATTGGGTCAGGTCCGGCGCCAGGAAAACCTGCTGCCCAGGCATCACGGGAATCCGCTCGCGCAACAGCGCGCTCAGCGTGTTGTTGCCGGCCCTGGCCATGACCAGCGTTTCAGAGCCGGTCGGCTCGACCACTTCGACCACGGCCGGCACGCCGCTGTCGGCGAGCCTGAGATGTTCAGGGCGGATGCCCCAGGCTGAAGCGCTTTCGCCCTGTTCCAGCGCCGGCAAGGGAAACACGGTGCCGTCGCCGGCCGTGAAGCCGTCCGCCGTCGTGCGGCCCTGCAGGATGTTCATCGACGGCGAGCCGATGAACTGGGCAACGAACAGATTGGCTGGCCGGTCATAGAGATCGAGCGGGGCGCCGACCTGTTCGACGATGCCGCCATTCATGACGACGATCTTGTCGGCCATGGTCATGGCTTCGACCTGGTCGTGGGTGACATAGACGATGGTGGTTCCCAGGCGCTGGTGCAGCGCCTTGATTTCGGTGCGCATCTGCACACGCAGCTTGGCGTCGAGGTTGGAGAGCGGCTCGTCGAACAGGAAGACCTTGGGATCGCGCACGATGGCGCGGCCCATGGCGACACGCTGGCGCTGGCCGCCGGAGAGCTGGCGCGGGTAGCGGTCCAGCAGATCCTGCAGCCCGAGGATCGTCGCGGCGCGCGCGATCTTGGCGTCGGTCTCGCTCTTGTCGGTCTTCTTCAGGGTCAGCGCGAAAGCCATGTTCTCGCGCACCGTCATATGTGGATAGAGCGCGTAGTTCTGGAACACCATGGCGATGTCGCGCGATTTCGGCGCGACGTCGTTGATGATTTTGCCGTCGAGCGCGATTTCGCCGGCGCTGATGTCTTCCAGCCCGGCGATCATCCTGAGCAAGGTCGACTTGCCGCAGCCGGACGGGCCGACCAGGATGACGAATTCGCCCGACGCGATATCAACCGACACGCCGTGGATGACCCGCGCCTTGCCATAGGCCTTCTCGACATCGGATATGGTGACCGCACTCATTTGTCGTTCCTCAGAAAGAGACCGTGTCGCCGCCCTTGAGCTGCAAGATCTGCCGCGCCTCGTCGGGGGTGGCGACCGAGGCGCCGAGACCCTCGATGATCTGGCGCACCTTCATCACCTGCTCGGCGTTGGATTTCGCCAGTTGGCCCTTGCCGATCCACAGCGAGTCCTCCAGCCCGACACGCACATTGCCGCCGAGCGCAATCGCCTGGGTGGCGATCGGCAACTGACTGCGGCCAGCGCCCAGCACCGACCATCGGTAGTCCTGTCCGAACAGGCGGTCGGCGGTGCGCTTCATATGCGCGACATCCTCCGGATGCGTGCCGATGCCGCCCAATATGCCGAACACGCTCTGGACGAAGAACGGCGCCTTGACCAGGCCGCGCTCGACGAAATGGGCCAGCGTGTAGAGATGGCCGATGTCATAACATTCGATCTCGAAACGCGTGCCGTTTTCCGCGCAGGTGCGCAGGATGTGTTCGATGTCGCCAAAGGTGTTGCGGAAGATGCGGTCGCGCGAGCCTTCGAGATAGGGCCGTTCCCAGTCGTGCTCGAAGGTCTTGAAGCGTTCGAGCATGGGATAGAGGCCGAAATTCATCGAGCCCATGTTGAGCGAGGCAACCTCCGGCGCGAAGGTCGCCGCCGGCTTGACCCGCTCCTCGACGCTCATCGTCGCCGCGCCGCCGGTGGTGATGTTGACCACGCAGTCGGAGCGCTGCTTGATCACTTTCAGGAAGGGCGCGAAGGCCTCGGTCGACTGGTCGGGCCGGCCATCGGCGGGATTGCGCGCATGCAGATGAACGATGGCCGCACCGGCCTCGGCCGCGCCGATCGCGGCGTCGGCGATCTCCTGTGCGCTGACCGGCAGATGCGGCGACATGGACGGCGTGTGGATCGACCCGGTGACCGCGCAGGTGATGATGATCTTGTTCTGGTTCGCCACTTGAAAGGATCCTCGCTTGTTTGCCCGCGCCTATTTCACCGCGCCCTGGGTGATGCCGGAAATGAACTGCTTCGACAGCACGATATAGAGCAGTGTGATCGGCAGCGCCGCCAGTGTCAGCCCGGTGAACAGCACGCCCCAGTCGGTGGTGAACTCGCCGACGAAGACGGTGAGGCCCTGTGGTAGCGTCTTGAGATTGTCGGAGGTGATCAGCACCAGCGGGAAGAAGAAGTCGTTCCAGATCGGAACCGCGTTCTGGATCGCGACGATGACCAGTGCCGGGCGCGCCAGCGGCAGCATGATGGAGCGCATGATGCGGAATTCGCTGGCGCCGTCCATGCGAGCGGACTCCTCCAGCTCGCGCGGCAAGGTCCTGAGGAAGCCGGTCATGATGAACACCGCCGAGGGAATGCCCATGGCGACATAGACCAGCATCAGGCCGGCATAGCTGTCGACCAGGCCAAGCGAATCCAGCTGGATGAACAGTGGAATGATCGCCAGCTTCAGCGGCACGGTCATGCCGCTCAGGAAAAACATCAGCACCAGCGCGCTCAGCCGGAACTGGTAGCGGGCGATCGCGTAAGCCGCCATCGTGCTGAACAGAAGGATCAGCACCACCGCGGCCGCGGTGATGCCCACCGAATTGGCGAGGTAGCGCACGAAATTGGTTTCGCTCCACACACGTTCGGCATTGGCCAGCGAAAAATGCGCCGGCAGGGCGAAGGGGGAGCTGAAGATCTCGGCATTGGTCTTGAAGGACGACATCACCATGACGAACAGCGGATAGATCATGATGACGGCGTTGATCGCCAGCATCAGCTGGATGGCGCCGTTCTTCAACAGCTCGCCTGTTTCCCTGGTGCCGACCGCTGTGCTCACAGTTCGATCTCACGACGGCGCAGGTAGCGAAGCGCGATTGCGGTGACGCCGGCAACGATAATGAACATCATCACGGCCAGCGCGCTGCCCTGGCCGAAATCCTGGATGCCTGTCGTCGTCGAGCCGAAGGCGGTGCGGTAGAAATAGAGGCCGAGCACGTCCGTCGCGCCGCCGGGCGAACCGGTGAGGCCGGCCATGACATAGGGGATCTCGAACCAGTTGAAGCTGCCGATGAAGGTCAGGATGGTGACGATGGTGACGCTGGGCGCGATCAGCGGCCAGATGATGCGGGTCATCAGCACATAGTCGCCGGCGCCGTCGAGGCGGGCGGCCTCGATCACTTCCTTGCTGATGCGCTGCATGCCGGCGAGCAGCACCAGTGTCGGGAAGCCGAGCCAGTGCCAGATGTTGGCGAACAGGACGCTGCCCAGCGCCGTCGATTCATTGCCAAGCCAGGGGACGGCGCCGATGCCGACAAGCGCCAGCGTCTGGTTCACCAGGCCGAACAGCGGATGCAGGAACAGCTTCCACAGGAAGCCGACGATGACCGCCGAAAGCACGACCGGAAGAAAGACGATGACCTGGTGGATGCGGTGACCGGGCAGGGCTTTCAACAGCGAATAGGCGAGCAGGAAGGCGGTGCCGTTCTCGAACACCATCAGCGCCACGAAAGCGATGATGTTGTGCTTCAGCGCATTGTAGGTCCAGCCGCTATAAGGCTGTTCAAACAGCACCTTGCGGAAGTTTTCAAAGCCGATGAATCCGGTCGGTTGCAAGCCGTTGAACTCGTAGAAGGCAAGGCGGAAGGCCGAGAGCAGCGGCCACAGCACGAACAGCACCATGACCACCAGGGCCGGTGTCAGCAGGGACGCGATCCAGAGTGACCGGCGCCACGGAAAGGCTTTTGTGGTGTGGCGCCGGCCGATGTTCATGTCACTTGCCCTGGAAAGGCTTGTACCATTTGGCGAGGCCGTCGGTCAGGTCGGCGGCCAACTGGTCAGGGGTGATCGAACCCGACATCATCTTGGTGATGTCGCCCTGCAGCAGTTCCGATCCCGTCGGCTTCTCGAAACGGAAGTAGACGACATTGATATGCGGCATGGCGGTTTCGTTCAACTTGGCGACGTGGGCGAGCAGCTCGTCCTTGATGACGACGCCCTTGATGGGCGAGATGTTGCCGAGAAGGGCGGAGAACTTGTCGCCGAACTCCTTGGTGCCCATCCAGTTGACCAGCTTGAGCGCCGCCCCCTTGTTGGCTGACTTGCCGTTGACCGCATAGCCGCCGTCGAAGAACTTGGTCACCTGCGGTGTATCGCCGGCCTTGGCCATGGGCGGGGCGACGAAGTCCATGTTGATGGCCGGGTTCTGGCTCCTGTAGGTGGCGATGTCGAAGCTGCCGCCGGCCAGCATCGCCGCCTTGCCGCTGATGAACAGCTGGCCCGCGGTGTCGTAGTCGATGCCTTCGAAACCGGGAGGCATGTAGTCGCGCAGTTCGAGCAGCTTGCCGAGCGCCGCGACATAGCGCGGGTCCTTGAAGGTGGTCTTGCCCGACGTCAGGTCGCTGACGAAATCCTGGCCGAGGAACGGGTTGGTGAAGATGGCCACGAACATCTCGTTGAACCAGCTGGTGCCCATGCCGTTGGCGAGGGGATAAATACCCTTGTCCTTCAGCGCCTTGCTGACGGTGATGAACTCGTCCCATGTGGTCGGCGGCGTCAACCCGGCCTTGGCAAAGACGTCCTTGTTGATGAACAGGCCGAGCGTCTGCGAAGCGAAGGGCAGGGAATAGACCTTCTTGTCGGCGCGGTAGGTGCCGGCCACCAGCGCATCGGCGGGCTGGTTGGCGAGCGAGGGGACGGTGGTGAGATCCTGCGGCTCGAAATAGCCTGATTTAACGAACTGCTCCAGCCAGCCGTAAGCATGGGTGTGGATGACGTCGCCGCCCTTGCCGGCGGCCAGCGCCGTCGAGACGATGGTCGGGTAGTTCTCATCCGGGAACGACTCGAACTTCACATGGATGTCCGGGTTCTCCTTGGTGAAATCGGCGAAAAGTTCGTTGTAGGCGGCCTTGTCTTCCTGGCGCCAGGTCCAGAACGAGATGTCGGTTGCATGCGCCACGCCGGCTGCCAATCCCCATGCGAAAGACGCGGCCGCGAGGGCCAGACCCATCCTTCTCCTGCTCATGTTGCAATCTCCCAATGCGCTTGATGCGCTTTTTACGACGATTATCAAATCATAGTTCTTGCCGTCTGGAAAGATAGTTTGTAAAGTTTCCTAACTAATGTGAATTGGACGCGGCAACCCGCTCCGTCCGGCATGCGCGGTGGATATCGGTGACCCAGAAAATCATTGCAGGCGTGGATATCGGCGGCACCAAGACGCGCATCATGGCGTATCTGGGCGAGCGCATGATCGCCGACGAGGTGCTGGTGACGGAGAGCTGGCGCATTCGCCAGATGGAGACCGATGCGACGACATTGGCCGGCATCGTCACCAATCTGTGCGGCGGCGTCGCGCCCGCCGCGTTGGCGGTCGGCGCCCATGGCTGCGACACGGGTGAACAATGCCTGCACTTCCAGGCGCTGCTGGCAGCCAGGACCGGCGGCGCGGTGCAGGTGGTCAACGACGCCGAGCTCATGGTGCCGGCCGCCGGCCATGTCGATGGCATCGGTGTCGTCTCCGGCACCGGCTCCATCGCGGTGGCGCGCGCGGCTGACGGCAAGATGCTGGCGGCCGGCGGCTGGGGCTGGATCCTCGGCGACGAGGGCAGCGCGCCGGCCCTGGTGCGCGAGGCCGCGAAGGCAATCCGCCACAGCCTCGATCGGGGTCAGCAGGGCGATCCGCTGATTGCCGCGCTGATGCGCGAACTCAACACCGACGACCAGACCAAGCTCGGCATCCTGCTCAACGAAACGCGCGGTGCCGCGGTCTGGGGCCGATATGCCAACGCCGTGTTCGATGCGGCGATCGCCGGCTCGGTGCTGGCAAACCGCGTCATTCGGGAAGGCGGGGCTGGGCTTGCCGCGCTGGTCGAACTGTTGATCGAACGCGGCGCCAATCCCGCCCTTGTGGTGGCCGGTGGCGGTGTCATTTCGGAGCAGCCGATGCTGATGACGGCATTCGTCGAGGCCATGGCAAAAGTGTCGCCGTCGAGCCAGGTGCTGCTGCTGCGCGAGCCACCGGTGCTTGGCGCGGTCGCCTTGGCCAGGCGACTGCTCGTCGGCCAAGGGTTGTCCTCACAAATTGGAGCCGTTTGAATGCAGCAGCGTATCGGTTATCGCCAGGCGGTGGCGCGCCAGACGGAAAGTCTCGAGATCGGCCGGGCGTCGGTGGCCGCGGCGCTCGAGGGTCTCGATCTCAGCGCTTTTGCCGGCAAGACGATCGGGCTTGCAGGCATCGGCGCCAGCTATCAGGCGGCGCTGGCCGGCGCGCTGTACCTGCGCGCTTCCGGCATCAGGGCTTTCGCCTACACGCCGACCGATCTCTATGGCCGCACGGATGAAGCCGCCGATGCCTTCATCGCGCTCTCTGCCTCGGGGCAGAGCCGCGAAATCTGCGATGTCATGCGCGAGGCATCAGCGTCGCCACGCCTGGCGGTTTGCCGGGGCAGCGACAATCCGCTGGCTGATCTGACCGGCGCGGTGCTGGCCACGGATTCGGGCGCCGACAATGGTGCGAGTTCGACGGGCTACACAGGGACCTTGCTGGCGCTCGGCATGCTGATCGACAGGTTTGCCGGCAACGGTTTCGACTGGACGCGTTTGCCCGGTGCTGTCGCCAACGTCCTGTCCGGCGCACAACAGGCGGCCGGGCAGGCGGCGCGGCTGCTGCAGGGCAGGACGTCAATCGACATTGTCGGCGCCGGTGTCGGCTTCGCCAATGCCGGCGAGGCCGCGATGCTGATCCGCGAAGCCGTTCGGGTGCCGGCCTCGGGATGGGATACGCTGAACTATCTGCATGGGCCGATGGAATCGCAGGATGCGGCCACCGGCGTGATCGCCATCGGCGACGGCCGCGAGGTCAAGATCGCGCAGGACATGGCCGGCTTCGGCTGTCCTTGCGCGCTGGTGACGAGGCGCACGGATGTCGCCGATGCCGAAAGCCTGGTGGTGATCTCCATTCCAACCCTCGGCAACGCCATGGCGGACGCCATATTGGAAATCATCGCCATCCAGCTTGTCGTCGGCGACATGCAGGACGCGGCCGGGCTCACGGACATCACCTTCCGCTATCGCCAGACCGACACCAAGCTTAAGCCGTGGTCGCCGACGGAAGTCTGACGTCAGCGTGGAAATTGCCAAACAGGCTGGCAATGGGGCATTGAGAGAGGGATGCGGCTTTCGAGTCGGGGCGGCGATCTCGCTTTCACCGACTGGAGGCAGGATTTCGGGCAAAGGTCGAACGGCTGAGATGGCGGCTGCGGAAATCCCCAATCTGACCGACAGCGCCCGCGCCGTGCTGCGCCTGCTCGCTTCGCATGGGCCGGTGACACGGCCGAAGCTTGGCGCCATGCTCGACCTGTCGAAGCCGACCATGTCGGCGGCGGTTTCGGAACTGAGCGCGCTCGGCCTCGTCGCCTCGCGTGGGATTGAGCGCGGCGCCATCGGCCGCACGGCGACGATCTACGGCATCGGCCCGGGTGCGGGTTATGCTGTTGGTATCGATGTCGGCGCCGCCCAAGTGCGCGCTGTGGCCTATTCGATGGACGCGCAGAAGCTGGCGTCGGCGGAAGAGCCCATCCCGGAAACGATAGCCGGCGATGCCGACGAGATCGGCGCCGTCGTGCTGTCGGTGGCGCGTGCCACCATGGCTGGGGTGGCCAGGAGTTTTCGCGCGCTGCGCGCCATCGCGGTGGCGGTGCCGCGCATCGTGTCCAACGATCGTTTTGACCGCCCTGGTGGGCCGTCCGCCGTGCTTGGCCTGCTGCGCCGCGGCATCGAGGTGCCGATCATCCTGGAAAACAACGTCAACTGCGCGGCCATCGGCGAAATGCATTTTGGCGCCGCGCAAGGCCACCAGACCTTCGCTTTCCTGCAGGTCGGCGTGCGGGTCGGCCTCGGCTTCATCACCGAGGGGCGCCTGTTTCGCGGCGCCGGCGGTGCCGCCGGCGAAATCGGCCGCATGCCGTTTCCGTGGTCGACCAGCGAGACGCCCTATCGTGAGGGGTTGGAACACTATCTCGGCTCACGGGCGCTGATCGAGCGCTGCCGTGTCGACTGGCCGGCGGGGGAGGGTGCGCCGCCCGATTCGGCCAAGGATCTGTTCGCACGCGCGCTGGAGGGCTCGGCCCCCGCGGTGGCGGCCGTCGCGCGCCATGCCGCCGATATCGGCAGGCTGGCGGCCGGCTGCATCGGCATGCTCGATCCCGGCCTCATCGTGCTTGGCGGTGGCGTCGGCAGAAACCCGCTGATGACGGAAAAGGTCGCGGATGTCGCGGCGGAGCTTGCCTGGCCGACAAGGATCGCCGTCAGTTCGCTGGAAGACGGCGGCACGGCGCTTGGTGCGATGAAGCTCGCCGTCGACTACAGTCTTGGCCTGATGCTGCGCGAAGGCCGCCATCCAGCTGTCGTGCTGCCGCCGCTGTCGGAAATGACGCAAGATGCGACGGACACGACCGGCCAGGCAAAGGACGTCTGATAACAGAGAAGGGTAGGCGTGCGCGCCGACCGTTTCGCCGGGCTCGACGATGCCGTTGACATCTCAATCAAGGCGGCATTCAGGCGACGAGCAGGGTGACAAAATCTTCGGATAGATTACAGCCTGGGATCGATTGGCTCGCTCTCCAGCGCCAGGACACCGAAAACACACTCGTGGACACGTCTTAGCGGCTGCCTGGCGACAAACCGCTTCAGCGCCTCGTGACCGAGCGCGAACTCCCTGAGTGCCAGATTGCGCTTGCCGCTCAAGCCTCGTTCCCGCAGGCGCACCAGATTGTCGGGTGCATCATATTCCGGACCATAGATGATGCGCAGGTACTCGTGGCCGCGCACCTTCAGCGCCGGCTGGATGATCCCCTTCTTGTTCCGGCTGACGAAGTCGCGCGGCTTCACCACCATGCCTTCGCCGCCCGAGCCGGTCAGCGTGTCCCACCAGGCGACAGCCTCCGCACAAGCACTGGCGTCGGCCAGATCGACCACCCGCCATTGTGTTCGCGTTACCACGCCATCGCCGGCAGCCAGACGGTCTGCAAGCGTCATGTGCCAGACGTGGTCCTGGTCGAACCAGACACGCCCTTCACTGGCGAGCAGGTGAAACGGCGCTACCTTCAGGTCCTCGATGCCCGAGACCGGCCACATGTAAGGCGCCCAGGCGGTGGCGTATCTGGCCGCGCGCGCAGCCCTGTCCTCAAGGCGCGCGTCGAGCGCGGCCGCATCGACGCCACGCGCCATCGCACGGGCCAGCGCTTCACGACTGGCTTGGAGGCCTGCGGCCGCAGACGTCGCCACCGGGGCATACTGGCTTTCAATCAGGCTGCCGGCCTTGGCCGACCAGGGCATGATCTCAGCATCCAGCAGCAGCCAATCGCTGTCCAATTCCCTCCATATATCCTCAGCCTCGACCCTGGCGCGGAGGCGGGCGAGCAGGCCCTCCGTCATGCCGGGATCGTTGAAAAAAGAGCGTCCGGTCCGGGTCCAGATCGCGCCGGTCTCGTCGCCCGGGACTCCGAACCGGTCGCGCGCCGTCTGAGCGTTTCGGCACAGCGCGATGACTGCCCGCGAACCCATGTGCTTCTCCTCGCATACGATTTGGGTGACGCCACGCTCTCGGAAATGGGCGAAGGCTTCCTCGGGGCGCTCCAGCCAGCCGCTTTGGCTGCTGGTCTCGGATGGCGACATCGTCGGCGGCAGATACATCAGCCACTGTGGCGACAGCGCGAAGCGGCTCATCACCTCAAGTGCCGCCGACGCGTTCTCCTCGGCCACAACGACCCGGCCCCTCAGTTCGGTCTCGATCCAGCGGCGCCCCGAGACATCCTGATAGTCGAGCACCCCGTCGGCATCGGCCTGTGCCGATTTGCCCAGACCGGAGGACCCACCGAGCGGGCGCACCGGTTCGGACCAGGTCTGGATTGCCGGCACCTCGACCAGTTCGCGTTCCGGCCAGCGAAAGGCCGTCAGCTTGCCGCCGAATACGCAGCCGGTGTCGATGCAAAGGGTGTTGTTGACCCACTCGGCCGACAGAACCGGCGTGTGCCCATAGACCACGGCGGTCTTGCCGCGATAGGCGGCGGCCCAGTCGGCGCGGACGGGCAGGCCGAATTCGTCGATTTCGCCCGTGGTTTCGCCATAGAGGGCGAACTCGCGCACGGCGCCGGAGCCGCGTCCGATCATCTCTTCCTTGAGGCCGGCATGGGCGACGGCGAGGCTGCCGCCGTCCAGCCAGACATGGCTGCGCAGGCTGTCGAGGAAGGCCGGCAACGCCTCTCGCAGGCCGCGATCCTGAACGCCAAGCTGGTCGATGGTTTGCTGCAGGCCGTGGGCGATCGTCACCTTGCGGCCTTCCAGCCAGCGGCCGAGTTTGCGTTCGTGATTGCCCTGGACACAGTAGGCTGTGCCGGCCGCGACCATGCTCATGGCGATGCGCAAGGCGTCGGGCACGTTGGGACCGCGATCGACGAGGTCGCCGACAAAGACGATCTTGCGGCCTTCCGGCGGCGTCACGGTGACGGCTCGTTCGCCCTGATCCTCGGACCAGGCGACGCTGTAACCGAGTTGAGTGAGCAAGGCCTGAAGTTCATCGGCGCAGCCGTGGATGTCGCCTATGATGTCGAACGGACCATGGTCGTCGCGCTTGTCGGTCCACAAGGGCTGGCGCGAGACCTTGGCCGCGTCGATACTGGCCTCGCTGGCAAGCTTCCAGACTTGGCGGAAACCTTCGCGTTGCAGGCCGCCGAGGCCCTTGCGAATTTCGGTGGTCATGCGCTGGACCACGCCGGCGCCGAATGGCCGGTCGGGTCGCAACGCGTTGCGAGCGACGCAGACATCGACGCCTGGATCGATGACTACGGCGACCGGCAAGGCGTGCCACTTGCGCGCCAGTTCGATCCAGGCCTTGCGGTCCGCTGCTCGCACATTGGTGGCGTCGATGACCGCTAGCTTGCGGTGCTTGAGCCGCTTGCCGGCGATCTCGCGCACGAGCTCGAAGGCGTCGGCGGAGACATCCTGATCAGTCTCATTGTCGCAGACGAGTGCGCGGCATTGATCCGACGAGATGATTTCGGTCGGCAGAAAATGCCTGCCGGCGAAGGTCGACTTGCCCGATCCGGTCGAGCCGATCAGCACGACGAGGGCGAAGTCAGGGATGGCGAGGTCGGTCTTGTCGGGCTCTCTCATCGGGTGAAAACCGCCATTTGCGTGGGCGCGCCCAGCGCGGAGTCCTCGGCTCCGATGCCACTGAAGACCGCGCCATAGCCATAGGCCTCGCCAATCCTGGCCGCCCAGGCTTCAAAGCGATCCCGGCTCCATTCAAAACGGTGATCGGGATGGCGAAAAGCGCCGGGGGCCAGATTGGGGAACAAGGCGTTATAGTCAGCGTTCGGAGTGGTCACGATGACGAATTTGGGCGCCGTCTCGCCGAACACAACACGTTCGATCAAGGGCAGCCTGTCCTCGTCGAGATGTTCGATGACCTCGACCAACACGGCAACGTCGGCTTCCGCCCAGCGGCTGTCGCGATATGTCAGCGATCCATGCAGCAGCGTGACCCGGCCCTCGGGCGGTCCGCCGAACTCGTTCAGCTTGAGACGCTTGGCAGCCCATTCCAGTTCACGAACTGCGGGGTCGAGCCCGAACAGCTTGTGAACCCATCGCTCGCGCACGAGCCGATAGAGCAGCTTGCCTTCGCCGCATCCCAGATCTGCAACACTGGTCCCGCCGGTCGTACGGATGGCCTTCACAACAGCGTCCATGCGCAGGTCATTCAGCCGGATGGGCGCCTCAAGCGCTTCCTCGGGCGCAACCCGGGCTTCGGCAGGCAGGGCCTCGCCGGCCGTCTCGGGGGCCAGTCGCTCCAGGGCGGTGCGGGCTAACGCACCCCGGTTGCGCAGATAACGGCGCACGATCAGGTCTTTGACCGGATGGTTTTCCAGCCAGCCCTCGCCTTTGGACAGCAGCTTGTCGATCTCGGCCTCGCCAACCCAGTAGTGCTTGGCGTCGTCCATCACCGGGATCAGGACATAGAGGTGGTTGAGCAGGCTGCTCAGCCGGCCGGTGCCAGTCAGCCTCAGACGACCGTATCGGGGGCCGCCTGCTCCAGATCCAATAGTCTCGATCGGCGTCAGGTCGACGGTCCATCCCAGAGGTTCGAACAGACCTCGCACGAGAGCCTCGCCGCCGCGCATCGGCAGCGGGGTTACCACGGCTTCGAGCGGCAGGTCGCTGTCGGCCAATTGCTGGCGCTCCTTTGATATGCCGGTCATCGCGGTCCGCAGTGCTTTGTTCAATGCCACTGACAGGAAGGACGATGCCGCATACGGGCGGTCGTTTACATACTGGTCCAGCAAACCTTCTGCCAGACCCTTCCCCCGCACGAGGCCTATCGGGTCGACGTCTAGCAGAAGCACAGCCTCGCAACGCTCGTCGGTCGCTTCCGGATAGAACAGCCAAGCCTTGCCGAAGGATAGCTCAGTCTCGTGCAGACGATCGGGGTGCTTGCGCAGCAAAAAGCCGAGATCTGTGGCCGGACGATGTGTTGTGGCGACGGAAAGGAACATCTGAGACCGATAACGCAGTCAAGCAGAATAACCAATGGCGTTGCGCGGCAATCCAACCAACGCAATACATCCATTTTCCATGCGCAACTTGTCGCGCCGCTTGCCACGAAAACGGCAGGCGCTGACGCGCCTGCCGTTTTCAATTCAGGTGGGGTGAGCGCGCATGTTTACGCGGCGACGGCGACCTGCTGGCTGGCCACCACGGCGTCGACCTTGGCGGTCGCCTTGGCGAGCGCTGATGTCACCGCGTCAGGGCCCATGCCGACGCCTTCGATGCGGATGACGTCGACATCGGTCATGCCGAGGAAGCCGAGCACGCCGCGCAGATAGGGAACCGCGTGATCGAACTGCACGGCAGCACCTTCCGAATAGATGCCGCCCGAAGCCAGCACGATATAGACCTTCTTGCCGGTGACGAGGCCCTTGGGGCCGTTCTCGCCATAGGCAAAGCTCCTGCCGGAACGGGCGATGTGATCGACCCAGGACTTGAGCGTCGAGGAGATGTTGAAGTTGATGAAGCCGGTGGCCAGGATCACGGTGTCGGCGGCGAACAGCTCGTCGAGCACGACGTCTGAGACGCCGACGACTTCAGCCTGGCGCGGTGTGCGCGCTTCGGCAGGCGTGTAGATGCCGGTTGAATAGTCGGCATCGATATGCGGCAGGGGGTTGGCGACGAGGTCGCGCACGACAAGCGTGTTCGACGGGTCGGCGGCGAGGAGTTTCTCGGCGAATTCAGTGGCGATGCGCGTTGAGTGCGAGGCAGCGCCGCGCGGGCTCGAGGTTACAAGAAGAATGGACATAGCGGGTTTCTCCATTGGAATGAATTGTCCCGCTGCATATGGGGCTATCAACCCATCAGATAAACTGGTATATTTTCTATACAATCCATCCACAAAGTAGGTACAATGGCGCAACCCAACCCGACCCTCGATCAGCTTCAGATCCTTGTCGCCGTTGCCGATACCGGGAGCTTCTCGGCCGCCGGCCGCAAGCTCAACCGCGCCCAATCGGTCATCAGCTACGGCATCGCCAATCTCGAGGCGCAGCTTGGGCTGAAGCTTTTCGAACGCGAGGGCACCCGCGAGCCGCAGCTGACCGAGATCGGCCGGGCAATGCTGGAGGATGCAAGGCGCATGATCGGCGTGCTGCAGCGCATGCGTTCTCGGGTCGACGGCCACCATCATGGGCTGGAGGCGGAAGTCGCGCTGTCGGTCGATGTCTCGTTGCCCGCACCGGTGCTGGTGCGGGTGCTGAAGGCATTCGAGGCGCAGTTTCCTACCGTGATGCTGCGCCTGCATATAGGCACGCTCGGCGTGATTCCAGATCATGTCGTCAGCGGACAGGCCGATCTTGGCATTGGCGGCCTTCTCGGCGAGGTCGACGTGCATCTCATTCGCATTGGCTTCATGACACTGGTTCCGGCCGCCGCACCCAGCCACCCGCTGGCACAGTTGCCGAAGCCCGTGGCGATCGAGGATGTGCGCGAGCATATCCAGCTTGTCGTCACTGACCAGTCCGAGCGCACCAAGGGGCGCGACTATGGCGTCTTTGCCTACCGGACATGGCGGCTGACGGACGTGCGCACCAAACATATGCTGATGCGCGAGGGGCTCGGCTGGGGCGGGCTGCCGCGTTGGCTGATCGCCGACGACCTGGCCGCCGGTCGCCTCGTTGAACTCGATCTGGAACCCTACAAGGAAGTGAATTCGTCGCTGTTTGCCATGCACCGCGCCGATCGCAGCCCGAAGCCGGCCGCCGCCTGGCTGATCGAGGAGTTCAAGCGGGAGCTCGGCTGCTTCAACGAGTTCGAGCCGGGCGGAGTGCCTGGCGAGGAGATGGAGACAATCCGTCAATCAGCGCCATGAGCACGGCGCGATAATCCTCGACTGACCCGCCGGCCTCGATGGCGAGTGCGGCGCGGTCGAAGGCGGAGGCAAGCAGCGCGGTCAGTGCATCCACCGGCAATCTCGTCATCATGTTGGCCCGCATCGCCGCGACCAGGCCTTCGCGCAGCGAGCGGTTGCCGTGGCGGTTGTCGACCGCATCCATGGCGGCGCGGCCGAGCACGGCCGGGCCGTCGAGCAGCAACAGCCGCGTGCGGCCGGGCACGCGCATGGCGGCGAGATAGGCGTCGGATCCGGCGATCAGCGCATCGCGGGCTTCGAGCGAGGGTGGCGAAGCGCGGTCGATCTCCTGCGCCACCGCCTGCGCCTCCTGCTCGACCACGGCGGCAAACAGCGCCTGCTTGTCGGCGAAGTGGTGGTAGAGCGCGCCGCGCGTCACGCCGGCCGCGACGACGATCTCCGGCGTGCCGGTCTCGGCATAGGATTTCTCGGTGAACAGCTTTCGCGCCGCCGCGATCAAATCGGCGCGCGTTGCCTCGGTGCGGTCGCGGTTGGAACGGCGTCCGTGGTCCTGTTGCATACATGCAGCCTGTATGTTAATTCAATTTACATACAGACTGTATGTTATGTCCAGGGAGAAGGAAAGATGAAGACCACCAGCTATTACCCGGTGCTGATGACCGGCGACGTCGCCGGCACGGCGGCCTTCTACGTCAAGCATTTCGGCTTCCAGCCGCTGTTTGAAAGCGACTGGTACGTGCATCTGCAATCCATCGAGAACAAGCGCGTCAATCTGGGCATTGTCCAGGGCGACCACGAAACCATCCCGGAAGAGGGGCGGGGGCGCACCTCGGGCCTGCTGATCAACTTCGAGGTCCGCGATCCCGATGCGGTCTACGAGCAGGTCCTGGCCGCCGGCCTGCCGGTTCTTCGAACACTGCGCGACGAACCCTTCGGCCAGCGCCATTTCATCACCAGGGATCCCAATGGCGTTCTGATCGATGTCATCAAACCGATCCCGCCCAGCGAGGAATTTCTGGCGCAGTACGCCGAGGGCGCCGCGGGGATGTGAGCGACTGTTCCGGGAGGGCTGTGGCCAGATTTATTTATCGCTGAAGTCCGCGCCGCCCCTCATTGCCCTGCCGGGCATTTCTCCCCGTATAGTGACGGGGAGAAAGACGCCCTCATCGGTGATTTCGCCAGCCATCAACCTTGCAAGAAAAGCGCCGAGGTTGCGTCCAGCCACCTTATCCCGTCACTATACGGGGAGAAGGTGCCGGCAGGCGGATGAGGGGCGGCGCTGACGCGCGTTTTCCAGCAGCGATAGGCGATCACCCAGCCCGTGCCACCGGCGTCACCGCCACCTGGCTGACGCCGGTGCGACGCACCACCGTGCACAGCGTCTCGCGGCCGATGCGCTCGGCGTCGAGCATGCGCACGAGGTCGTCGACGCCTGTGACCGGGCGCCCATCTATTGCCGCGATGATGTCGCCCTCCTTGAGGCCGGCACTGTCCGCCGGGCCATTCTTCTCGACGCTGCGCAGCCGCACTGCCGTGCTGGTCGACACCTGCGACAGAAGGGCGGCGCGGCGCGGCAGATTGGTGGTGTCGGCCGAGATGCCGATGAAGGCGCGGCGCACGCGGCCGAAGCGGATGATCTCCGAGATGACGAAATTGGCCGTGTTGGAGGCGACCGCGAAGGCGATGCCTTGCGCGCCGTGGATCATGGCGGTGTTGACTCCGATGACTTCGCCCGCCGACGACACGAGCGGCCCGCCGGAATTGCCAGGATTGAGTGCCGCATCGGTCTGGATGACGTCGTCGATCAGCCGGCCGGTCGAGGCGCGCATCGAGCGGCCAAGTGCGGAGACCACGCCCGAGGTGACCGTCCATTCGAAGCCGAGCGGATTGCCGATGGCAATGGCTATCTGGCCGCGCCTGAGCCGCTTGGAATCGCCCAGCGGCGCGACATCGGCAAAGCTGCCGTCGGCGCGCACCAGGGCGATATCGGTGTCGGGATCGCGGCCGAGCACGCGGCCCTGGCTGGACGCGCCGTCCGGCATCGACACGCGCACTGTTTTCGCGTCACCCACGACGTGGAAGTTGGTGACGACCAGCCCATCCGGCGCGATCACGAAGCCGGACCCATGACCGCCCTGGCCACCAATGCGTTCGATGCGGCAGACGGCTGGGCCGATGCGGTCGACAGCATCGGCGACCGTCATGGAATAGGCGTCGAGCAGCGTGTCGTCGGATTGGAGTTTGGCGGCGGCGAGGGCCATGGGCGGGCTCCGTGTTTTCAGGCATGACGATGCCTTTTCTCTTGTGCGTACGGTGGTTCCCAAAACGGCTGAGCACTTTTGGGCAACACGCACTATATGTGCGGAGCGGCTGGAACCGCCGCGACCTGACCAGATGGCCAGTCAAACCGCCAACTAGCCGTCAGGCGAGTACCTCCAGGGGCGCCGTCGGGCGATATCTGGGACATGACGAACCCCAGGAGACCATCATGAGTGACTTCAATCTGAATGCGTTTTCGCAAGCCGTTGCCGACCTTGCGGCACAAGCGGCGCCGGCGACCGCGAGCTTCACTACCCATCATCACCGCACGGCAAGCGCCTTCCACTGGAGCGACGGCTATTTCGTCACCGCCGAGGAGGCGGTCGAGGCCGGCGAGGAGATCGAGCTGACGCTGGCTTCGGGCGAGACGGTGAAGGCCGAGCTCACCGGGCGCGATCCTTCGACGGGCGTTGCCCTGCTGAAGCCGGCAACTGCCGTGAATGCCGCGCCGCTGGCCAAGGCCGGCGCTGTACGGCCCGGCAATGTCGCCATTGCCATCGGCAACAGCCAGGGCTCGGCGCTTGCGGTGTCGGGCTCGGTCGGCGAAGTCGGCCCGGCCTGGCGTTCGATGCGCGGCGGCACGATCGACCGGCGCATCAATCTGGCCGTCGGCGCCGGCGGCCGTTTCGAGGGCGGTCCGGTCCTCGACGCCAAGGGCGGGCTGATCGGCATGCTGTTGTTCGGGCCGCGCGGCCGGGCGTTGGTCATGCCCTATGAGACGATCGAGCGAGCGGTCGCGACGCTGCGCGAGAAGGGGCATGTCGCCCGTGGCTATCTCGGCGCGGGCCTGCATCCGGTGCGCGACCGTGACGCGAAGGGCGCGATGGTGATGAGCCTCGACCACAATGGCCCGGCCAAGGCCGCTGGCCTGTCGCTGGGCGATATCATCGTGGCCTGGAACGGCGAGGCCGTGCACGGCCCGCGCGACCTGATCCGCAGGCTCGGCCCTGACAGCGCCGGCGCTTCCGTGACGCTTGGCGTGGTCCGTGGCGGCGAACAGCGCGATGTGACATTGACCATCGGCGAAAAGCCGCTGAGCTGAGAGGATTGATGGAAGCGCTCTCGAGCGACCGGATCATGAGTGACGGTGCCGCTTCGCGGCGGCTTGTGGTGCTGGTTGCGCTTGCCGATGCCGCGCGCGCCGAGCGCCTGGCTGCGACGCTTGCCGCCAGCGACGACCTGCTGCCGGTGGCGGCAGGCGGCGGCAGGGCCGACGTCGCCATCATCGACGACAGGAGCGGAGATGCCGTGCCGGCCTCGGTTCCACGGGTGCTGCTGGGGCGTGCGGGCGGCGAGCGCCCCGGCGGCGACGTGTTCGCCGTCATGCCCTCGGGCGCCGACGATCTGCTGATCGCCGCGGCGGCGCGGCTGGCGGCGGCCGGCTATCGCGTCACCAGCGATGGCGGCCACGGACGCGATGAGGATTTCAATACGGGCGAGGGTGCGCCATTCGAGGATGAACCGGCCGATGACCATGCCGTTCGCCCGGCGCTGTCGCCGCGCGAGGCGGAAGTGCTGGCGCTGCTCGCCGAAGGCGCGCCCAACAAGGTGATCGCGCGGCGGCTCAACATTTCGGTGCACACGGCGAAGTTCCACGTCGCCGCGATCCTGATCAAGCTGGGGGCCGCCAACCGCACCGATGCCATCGCGATCGCGATGCGGCAGGGGCTGGTGCTGGTCTAGCCTCCGCTGCGTAACCCACATGCAGGCATCTCGGGTCTTGCGCCGTGGTCGCCCGCCGCGCAAAGGTTCGCGCCTGCCATGTTGCAAGGGAGGCGCAAGGAATGTCGCTCAAGGGAAAGACGCTGTTCATCTCCGGCGGATCGCGGGGCATCGGGCTGGCGATCGCGCTGCGCGCGGCGCGCGACGGCGCCAATGTGACGATCGCGGCCAAGACCGCAGAGCCGCATCCGAAGCTGCCTGGCACGATCTACACCGCCGCCGAAGAGATCGAGCGGGCCGGCGGCAAGGCGCTGCCCGTGTTGTGCGACATCCGCGAGGAGGCACAGGTCGCCGAGGCGGTTTCAAAGACCGTTGAGAGATTCGGCGGCATCGACATCTGCGTCAACAACGCCAGCGCCATCCAGCTCACCGGCACGCTGGAGACCGACATGAAGCGCTATGATCTCATGCACCAGATCAACACGCGCGGCACCTTCCTTGTGTCCAAAATGTGCATTCCGCACCTGAAGTTGGCCAACAATCCTCACATCCTGAATCTGGCACCGCCGCTCGACATGAAGGCCAAGTGGTTCAAGAACCATGTCGCCTACACCATGGCCAAGTTCGGCATGTCGATGTGCACGCTGGGCATGAGCGCCGAATTCGCCAAGGACGGTATCGCGGTCAATTCGCTGTGGCCGATCTCGACCATCGACACGGCGGCGGTGCGCAATCTGCTGGGGGGCGCCACGGTGGCGGCAATGAGCCGGTCGCCCGACATCATGGCCGACGCCGCGCACGCCATCTTCATGCGGCCCTCGCGCGAGGCATCAGGCAATTTCTACATCGACGAAGAGGTGCTGCGCGCCGAGGGCGTCAGCGACTTTTCGGTCTATGCGCCCGACGCGGCCGGGCCGCTGGCCGGCGACTTTTTCGTGCCGGACGAGGTGTTTGCGAATTCGGAGACGAAGGTCAGAAGCATTTACTGATGGAAACCACGCCCTGCCGGCGCTGCCCCTCATCCGCCTGCCGGCACCTTGTCCCCGTACAGTGACGGGGACAAGGGAGCCTCACGCCTCGTCCTTCTTGCCTTTGCTCAGGCCCATCAGCCGGTCGATATAGGCCAGCATCAGCGCCGAGACGACGAAGGTGAGGTGAATGATGGTCAGCCACATCAGCTGGTCGGTCGAATAGGACGACGAGTTGAGGAAGACCTGCAAGAGGTGGATGGAGGAGATGGCGACGATGGTCGAGGCCACTTTGACCTTGAGCGATCCGACATCGATCGTGCCCAGCCAATGCACGCCGCTGCCATCCGGGTCGTCGAAGCGGCTGACGAAGTTCTCGTAGCCTGAGATGATGACCATCACCACCAGCGAGGCAACGAGGGCGGCATCGATCAGGCCGAGCATCTTCAGGATTGTGTCGGTGTCGCCGAGCAGGAACACCATGGTGATGAACTCGTAGAGCTTCTTGGCGAACGACAACGCATAGACGGCCAATGCCAGGCCAAGACCGATATAGAAGGCGACAAGAAGCCAGCGCGAGGCGAGGATGATGGATTCGATGGCGAGTTCGAGACGCTTCATAGAGTGGTTCCAGTTGTTCTCTGATCGGTGATCAGGCGGTATTTCGACCACGCGAACGCTTTTTGCAAGACAGCAAAAAACCCCGCCGGAGAGGGCCGGCGGGGCTCAATGCGTCCCGCTGGAGTCGGGACGGGGCAGGGAACGCCCAGTCCTGAATCTGGGGTGAGCGGGCTCGCGATTCAATGAGCCGGCTTTGATGCCGGGACAAATCTTCTTGAGCCGAGGCTCCGGATCCGAACCTTTCCCATCCCCGGCCGAGCCGGGGATGGGTGCTTCCAGCGTTGAGTCCGCAAATCAGGTCATGATTTTGAAATCATGATCTAATTGTTGCTGGCAACGGGTGCCACCAGCGACGTGATGCGGCGGATGGCGACACGCCGGTTCTCACGGTTGGGCGCCGAGGTGTTTACCTTCAGATACTCCTCGCCATAGCCCTGCGTCGTCAGGTTCTCCGGCGGGATGCCGAAGGCATTGGTCAGCGCTTCGGCAACCGCTTCGGCGCGGCGGTCGGACAGAGCAAGGTTTGCCTCCGGCGTGCCGACGGCGTCGGTGTGGCCTTCGATCAGGAAGGTCTCGGCCGGGTTCTTCTTCAACAGCTTCTCCATGGCGTTGGCGACGCCCTCGAGCTTCTGCACCTCGGTGTCGGAGATCGAGGACGAGCCGAATTCGAAGTTCAGCGTGTCGAGGTCGACGCGGCGCGCAATGTCGCGCACACGGGCCGAACGCTTGACCTCGTCGATCGAATAGAGGCGCTGGACCCTTTCCACCGGCGGCTGTTCGAGGAAGGTGTAGTAGTCGTCAGGGCTTTGGACGTCCTCGGAATCGAGGATGTAGTCACGGCGAGGGATGGTCAGCCGCATCGGCGGCAGGTCATCGCCGGGATCGCGCCAGTCGCCCTCATCCTGGTAGTCCCGCTCGTCGACATAGCTCAGCACATATTCGCGCCCGTCAGGCGTGATGCGTGAGCGCTGGATGACATCGCCGTAGCGGTTACGGATGGTGACGATCCGGATGCCGTTGTCGCGCTCGACCGTCTCGCGTGTACGGCCCTGCGGCAGGTCCTCGTAGTAGACGTCCCTGGCGCCGCGGTTCATGCGCCGACCTTCATTGCTCTGGACGATCGTCTGGCCGCCGAGCTGGATGATGACGCGGTCGCCGATCTCCTTGAGCACGTCAACGCCCTGGGGACGGCGGCGGTCGCGGATGTTCTCATCGGGCGCACGGTCGCGGCGCTTGCCCTTCTCTTCCGTCACCGGGACAAACTTTTCGGGCTTGATCTCCTGCTGGGCTGCCTTGTCGTCGGTTGGAGGCGGACCCTGGTCGACGGGAGCGACCGCGGGCTTCCGCCCCTGATCGCCGCCTTGCTGGGCGTTCTGGCCGCCATTCTGCTGCTCGCCACTCTGCTGACCGTTCTTGTCGCCCTGCCTGCGGCCGCCGCCCTTGCGTTCGGCGTCCTTCTGGCTGTCGAGGAGGGGGGCAGCGTTCTTGTCGGCGGGCGCTTCGCCCTGGACGGGATTTTCGCCCTGGACAGGCGCGGTCTTGCCGCCATTGGCCGGCTGTTCGCCGGTGGCTGGCTGCGCGCCCGTGACCGGCTGCTCGCCATTCGCGGGCTGTTCGCCCGTCGGCTTCTTGCCGTGCTTCTTCGTCTTGTCCTGGGGCTGCTCACCCTGGGTCGCCGGCTGTTCGCCGGCCGGAGCCGTTTCAGCCTTGGGCGTCGTCGCTTCGCCGGCGGGAGCTTGCTTCGGCGTCGGAGCGGCTTCCGGCGTCACCGCCGGGGCGGCGGGAGCCTCTTTCTGCTGGTCCGGCTTGTGTTTCCTGCCGGGCTTGGTCTGCTGGTTGTCGTTGGCGGGTTCTGTCTGCCCAGCGGGCGCCTGTTCGGCCGGCGCCTGCTCGGTCTGTTGCTGCTGGTCGCGCTTCTTCTTGCGCGGCTGCTGTTCTTGGGCGGCAGGGGCTGTCTGTTCGGCCGGCGCCTGCTCGGTCTGTTGCTGCTGGTCGCGCTTCTTCTTGCGCGGCTGCTGCTCTTGGGCGGCAGGGGCTGTCTGTTCGGCGGGAGCCTGCTCGGTCTGCTGCTGATCGCGCTTCTTCCTGCGCGGCTGCTGTTCTTCAGCGGCAGGGGCTGTCTGTTCGGCGGGAGCCTGTTCGGTCTGCTGCTGCTGGTCGCGCTTCTTCCTGCGCGGCTGCTGTTCCTCGGCGGCTGGAGCGGCCTGCTCGGCTGGCGCCTGCTCGGTCTGTTGCTGCTGATCGCGCTTCTTCCTGCGCGGCTGCTGTTCCTCGGTGGCTGGAGCGGCCTGCTCGGCTGCCGGTGCCGCCTTCTCGGCGGGGGCCTGCTCGGTCTGCTGCTGGTCGCGCTTTTTCTTGCGCCGCTGCTCCTGGTCGCTCTGTTGTCCCTCGTCGGCGGGTGCGTCCTGGGCCAGAATCAGCGGCGTTCCACCGCGTTGCATGGTGTCGAACGCGGCATTTCCCTGAAGCGGGAACGCGCCCAACGGCGCGGATGCCATCAGCAGGCCAAGTGCGGTACCTGCCAGAATCCGTGGTTGGCGTTTCATCGAAAGCTCTCCTTGTGGGGTCCCATCCTTGCCGAAACCGATCTTGGACCGATTGGTTCCAGTTTGGTGGGGATAGATGCCGTACAGGGCGATTGGCCGGCCTTTTGAAGGCAACTTCATGTCATTAGGCCAGCCTAAGGTCCGATTCCAGTCCCTGCCGCGCTTGACCTCGACGGCGGGCGGGGCCACATCCGCGAGATGGAAACGCCATTCTGGAAAACAAAGACGCTGGAAGCGATGAGCCCGGCCGAGTGGGAATCGCTGTGCGACGGCTGCGGCAAATGCTGCCTGTCGAAGCTCGAGGACGAGGATACGGGCGAGATCTACTGGACAAGTGTCGGCTGCCGGCTGTTCGATGCGCAGAGCTGCCGCTGCGCCGACTATGCCAACCGGCTGGCGCGCGTTCCCGATTGCGTCGGCCTGACGCCGCAGAATGTACGCACCATCAGCTGGCTGCCCAGCACCTGCGCCTATCGGCTGGTGGCCGAGGGCCGCGACCTCTATTGGTGGCACCGGCTGGTGTCGGGCAGTGCCGAGACCGTGCACGAGGCCGGTATCTCGATGCGCGGCCGGGTCAAGGCGAGCGAGACCGAACTGGCCGAGCTCGAAGATTATTTTGACTATATACTCGACGACGAGCCTTGAGGCTGGTGTCCGCCAGGCGCCAGGAATCTGGGCGGGGTATTGGGGGTTCGAAGATCGGCGGAGGTTTCCTTACCGCCACATGAACCGCAGATGAACGGCGAGTTCGTAAATAGTTCAGACAGGCCAGTGCATTGTCCCGCCATCGGTTTCACGAGGACGGGCGCAAGCCCGCAACAAGGAGAGAGAACCATGTACACCAAGATCAAGACGGCAGCCCTTTCGGCGCTGGTCGGCCTCGGCACGCTGGCCGCCATTCCCGCCCATGCCGACAGCCTCTATCTCGGCTTCGGCAACAACCAGGATCCGCGTTTCGGCGTCTATGCCGGTGATGACGGCTATCGCCACCGCCGCGACGAGCGCCGCGACGACTGGCGCCGTGGCTGCTCGCCCGACCGCGCCCTCGACAAGGCCGAGCGCATGGGGCTGCGCCGTGCCCGCATCGTCGACGCCAACCGCCGCGTGGTGAAGGTGATGGGCCGCCAGTATGGCGATCGCGTCGTCATCGTCTTCGCCAATGAGCGCGGCTGCCCGATCATCAACCGCTGAGGCCTCTTGATGGCAGAGCCCCTGTCCGATCGGACGGGCGCGGCTCGAAAAAACCCCGCGGGAGCGATCCCGCGGGGTTTTTTCCTTGCATCGTATCGGCTGCGGATCATCCGTCGCCGGCACTGCCGGCGACGGATGACCGTTGCTTCAGCCGGCTGTTATTTCAGCTCGAAGGTGACGGTCACCTGGACATTGTAGGCGTTTTCGCCGGCCTGGGTCGGCACCGCCGACCGGGCCGCGTCGAATGCCTTGGCGTTGATGGCCATCGGCGCGGGAGCGATGTTCTGGTCGGAGATTTCCAGCACCCGGCCAATGCTGACGCCGGCGGCCTCGGCCAGCGTCTTGGCCTTGGCGATGGCGTTGGCAACCGCCTTCTTGCGGGCTTCGGTGATGGTGGCATCAGGATTGTCATTGGTGAAGGAGATGCCGCCACCCTGGTTGACACCGAGAGACACCGCCTTGTCGAGGATCTCGCCCGTCTTGTCGATGTCGCGCACCCGTACCGCCAGCGTGTTGGTGACCTGGTAGGCGACGAGCTCTGCCTCCTGGCTGCCGTCGGGCTTGTTGGTGAAGTTGTAGCGCGGATTGATCTGGATGCCGGCGGTCTGCAGGTCGCGATCCTTGATGCCGGCCGCCTTCATCGCCGCGATAACCGCGGCCATGGCGTCGTTGTTGGCATCGAGCGCCGCGCGCGCCGTCTTGGCCTCGCGCATGACGCTGAGCGAGAGCAACGCCAGGTCGGGAGGCGTGGTCGCTTCGCCTTCGCCCGACACGATGATGCGGGCGGGCGTCGGCGAATCGGCGGCTCCAGCCATCGCCGGAAAAGCGATTGCAGCGGCGAGCGCGAGGGGCAAAAGATGTCTGGTCATGAAAATCTCCGTGGTATGCGATCAGGTCGCAAGCGTCGCCTAGAGCGCGATTATGGGTTGATTTGGGCGATCAGCGAAAGCCCGTCGCGAAAGCCTTGTGCTGCGATGCGAAAAACATTAATCCAGCCGGCGTGGGGCCTGTAGCTCAATGGTTAGAGCCGGCGGCTCATAACCGCTTGGTTGGGGGTTCGAGTCCCTCCGGGCCCACCATAACCATTGATTTTGTTGTTGAAAATTGCCCGCTTCCGTCGGCATTCTGAATGCCCTCCGGTACGCGTTGCGGGCGGTGCGCGCGCAGCCCTCCGCACGAGCGGAACACCTGGCCACACCCTAACCTTGATTGGGCTCCGTCAGATGTCGTCCAGGAGCTAAGCCGGCCGCTGGTCATCCGGTTTGCGGTGGATCAAAGCGTGCCCGTTCCGGCGCTACTACAGATGTCGCGAACAACATCTATCGCAAGTCCTTCAGTGTGTGCGGCCGATTGCCCTGAACCAAAGAGCGCGGGAAGCGTTTGTGCTCATTCACTGCAGGTCGATGGCACGGGCCCATGTCGCGGTACGGTGAGATGCACCAAGAGGCAATGGAGCCAGACATGACCCAACACACCTCTCCAGTCGTCCAATCCAGCCAGCTTTCCGAGCAGGAATTGCATGACATCGACGCCTATTGGCGTGCTGCCAACTATCTGACGATCGGCCAGATCTACCTGCTCGACAATCCGTTGCTGCGCGAACCGTTGCGGCTGGAGCACGTCAAGCCGCGATTGCTCGGCCATTGGGGAACGTCGCCGGGATTGAGTTTCATCTACGCGCATCTCAACCGTGTCATCCGCCTCACGGACACGAATGTCATCTACATCTGCGGTCCCGGACACGGCGGTCCGGCGATGGTGGCAAACACCTACCTGGAGGGGACTTACAGCGAATCCAATCCCGACATTGCGATGGACGAGCAAGGGATGCGCAAACTGTTCCGACAGTTCTCGTTCCCCGGCGGCGTCCCGAGCCATGCAGCACCCGATGTGCCCGGTTCTATCCATGAGGGCGGCGAGTTGGGCTATTCGCTTTCGCACGCCTATGGCGCCGCCTTCGACAATCCCGACCTTGTGGTCGCCTGCGTCGTTGGTGACGGCGAGGCTGAAACTGGGCCGCTTTCCGCCGCCTGGCATTCCAACAAATTCCTCAACCCGGCGCGCGACGGGGCGGTCCTGCCGATCCTGCATCTGAACGGCTACAAGATCGCCAATCCAACGATCCTTGCCCGAATTCCCGAAGACGAATTGCGCGCGCTGTTTATCGGCTACGGCTACGAACCGCTGTTCGTGGAAGGGCACGATCCGGCGCTGATGCATCAGCGGATGGCGAGCGTGCTCGAGGATGCGTTCGATCGGATCAAGGCTATCCAGCATGCCGCGCGCAACGGCTCCGCCGCGACGGCGTTACGACCAAAGTGGCCGATGATCGTGTTGCGCAGCCCCAAGGGCTGGACCGGTCCGAAAGAGGTCGACGGGCTGAAGACCGAGGGCTTCTGGCGCTCGCACCAGGTTCCCTTGTCAGGCCTCGCGGAAAACCCAGCGCATCTGAAGATGCTTGAGGAATGGCTGAAAAGCTACCGACCGGAAGAATTGTTCGACACCGCCGGCGCTCCTGTCGCCTCGATCCGCGCCACGGCACCCCAGGCGACGAAACGAATGAGTGCAAACCCGCACGCCAATGGCGGCCTGCTGCGCAGGTCTCTCGAACTGCCCGGGTTGCAAGATCACGCCATTGCGCTTGAGCGCCCCGGCGCCGTCAAGGCCGAGTCCACGCGGGTCATGGGCAGTTTCCTGCGCGATGTCATGCAGTTGAACGAGGCCATGAAGAACTTCCGGATCGTGGGCCCGGATGAGACTGCCTCGAACCGTCTTCAGGACGTGTTCGAAGTGACCGAGCGCGGCTGGATGGAAAAGATTCTGCCCGAAGACGTTCACCTCGGGCGCGAGGGCAGGGTTCTCGAAATCCTCTCCGAGCACACCTGCCAGGGTTGGCTCGAAGGCTACCTGCTCACCGGGCGCCACGGTCTCTTTTCCTGCTACGAGGCGTTCATCCACATCGTCGATTCCATGTTCAACCAGCATGCGAAATGGCTCGATGCCTGCCGCGCCGTCCCTTGGCGGCGGCCGATCGCATCGCTGAACTATCTGTTGTCCAGCCATGTCTGGCATCAGGAGCACAATGGCTTCAGCCATCAGGATCCGGGATTCATCGACGTGGCCCTCAACAAGAAGGCCGACATCGTGCGGGTCTACCTGCCCCCGGACGCCAACACCTTGCTGTGCGTGACCGAGCATGTGCTGCAGACCTGGAACCGCATCAACGTCATCGTCGCCGGCAAGCCGCCATCCTGGCAGTGGCTGTCGATGGACAAGGCAATCGTTCACTGCCGGGCAGGAATCGGCATCTGGGACTGGGCGTCAACGGACGATGGGGCTGAGCCCGACGTCGTGATGGCTTGTGCGGGCGATGTCCCGACCCTCGAAACGCTGGCGGCAGTGCAGATCCTCAGGCAACTGGTTCCCGATCTCAGGATCAGAGTGGTCAATATCGTCGATCTGATGACTCTTCAGCCAAAGGAATATCATCCGCACGGGCTGTCGGATCGCGAGTTCGATGCGCTGTTCACAGCCGACAAGCCGGTCATCTTTGCCTATCATGGCTATCCCTGGACGATCCATCGCCTGACCTATCGACGCACCAACCACGACAACATCCATGTGCGCGGCTACAATGAGGAGGGCACGACAACCACGCCCTTCGACATGACCGTACTGAACGGTCTCGACCGCTTTCATATCGTCCAAAGCGTCGTCGATTGGGTTCCACGACTAAAGAGCGTGCGGGTCGGCATCAAGCAGGCCATGGACAGCAAACTGCTTGAACACCGCGCCTATATTCGCGCCCATGGGCAGGATATGCCGGAAATCCTTGACTGGAAGTGGGAACAGGATGCCGATGCGGGGCCGAAGCGTCCGGATTGAGCGGACGCCCGCCCGCAAGCGCATGGGAACGGCAACATATCGGATGGCTTCATGACCGATGCGATCCTTGTCCTGAACGGCGGGTCTTCGAGCCTCAAGTTCGCCGTCTTCGAGCGACGCGACGAGCTCCCGCTGCTGCTGCGCGGCAATGTCTCCTCTATCGGTCAACAACCGCGGCTGCGTGTCGATGCCGCGGCCGGCAGGTCCAAGATCGACAAGAGCTTGGGCGAAGCACCGATCGATATTAGCACGGCGTTCGCGGCGGTTGCATCCGTGCTCGTCGACAACGATCTCCCGCGCCGCATCGACAGGGTAGGGCACAGGATCGTTCATGGCGGTCGTGATTTCACCGAAGCGACGCTGCTCGACGAACGCACGATCAAGGCATTGCGCTTGCTCGAGCCGCTGGCGCCCATCCACCAGCGGATCAATCTCGACATTGTCGCGCTGGCTGCTGAGCTCTTGCCGCGGGCCCTCCAGATCGGGTGCTTTGACACAGCGTTTCATTCGACCAGGCCGGAGCTTGCCAAAATCTACGGGCTGCCGCGCGCCCTGACTGACGCGGGCATCGTTTCCTACGGCTTTCATGGGCTGTCCTACAGCCACATCGCTGCGAAGCTGCGTGACCGCTACGGCGCGCGCGCCGGCGGTCGGGCGATCGTCGCCCATCTCGGTAGCGGCGCCAGCCTGTGCGCCATGGACGCCGGACGAAGCATCGCCACGACGATGGGGTTTTCGACCCTGGACGGCCTGGTAATGAGCACACGTTGCGGCGCGCTCGACCCAGGGGTCATCCTTCACTTGCTGCAGGAGCGGAGGTTGTCTCAGGACGAACTGGCCACGCTTCTCTACGAGCAATCAGGCCTGCTCGGAGTGTCTGGAATATCGGGTGATATGCGGACGCTGATCGACTCGGACGATTCCGCCGCCGCCGAGGCCGTCGATCTCTTCCTTTATCGGATCGGACGCGAGATAGGATCGCTGGCCGCTGCGATGGGAGGACTGGACACGCTGGTGCTGACGGCCGGCATTGGCGAAAACGCGCCGTTGGTCCGCGAAAGGATTTGCCTTGCCGCAGCCTGGCTTGGAGTCGGTCTCGACGAGAAACGAAACCGAGAGGGCGAGGAAGTGGTCAGCAACGCGACTTCCCGCGTCGATGTCCTTGTCATTCCAGCGGATGAAGAAAGCGCCGTGGCCGCGGAGATGCTCGTCCTTCGATCTGCCGAGCCCACAGCGGCTCGGAAGGGGCGAAGGCAGCTAAGCGGCTGATCGCGCCCCCAGCTCCCGCCTAACCAGGACCAGCGTCGCATCGTCGGGATCGGTCGTGACGGTGAAACCCATGTCGCGCTCGACCTCGATCGCGGCGCGGTTCTCACGGCTCTCGATCGACTCGATGGCTTCGAGGCCGAGGTCTTCGGCATATTTCGCAATATAGGCGAGTAACTCCCAGCCCACGCCCAGATGCTTGCGATCCGCGCGGATGCAGATCGCGACCTCACCGGTTCGGTCGGCTCGATCGCTTGCCAGCGTCGCAACGGCGATCAGCATCCCGTCGGTCGAGAAGGCCAGAAAATTATGGATATGCGCGTCGTCTGAACGCGTCATCGCCACCAGCCGTTCATGCGAAACTTCCTTCATGCCGCCGAGGAAGCGGAAGCGCAGGTCTTCCGGAGTCACATGGGTGAAGAACTCCGCCAGGGTTGGCTCGTCCTCGGGCCGAGCAAGGCGGACTTCGAAACGAAATCCAGTACGTGTGGTAATTGCGCTGTTCGTGGACATGGTTTGAACTCTAATCCTGGGTTGTTCTGAATGGCCAGATGCCGCGGAACCGAGTGGATATGGCTTCCTTTGGATATCTCCGTGCCACCGTTCGACGATGTCTGGTCATTCGCTCATGCAATGGAGCGCGTCGTGCTTGACGATTTCGATGCTGCGCAGGTTGAGAAGGCGGATGACGCCCTTGTCCTTCAGCCGGGTGAAGACCCGCGACACGGTCTCGATGGTCAGGCCGAGATAGTCGCCGATGTCCATGCGCGACATTGGCAGCTCGACCTGCCGCAATCCGCCCTGCCGCTCCGCCATGTCGACCAGGAAGGCGGCGACACGTTCGATGGCGTTCTGTCTTCCAAGGACCAGGAGGTGCTCCTGTGCGCGCGTCAGACCCTTGAGCGCCAACGGCAGCAACTGCCGGGACATGTCCGCCCCGGCAGCCAGGCGGAAGACGCGGACGCCGGTGGCGTTGATCGCCTCGGCGAAGAAATGATGCGTCGAGTCGGCTTCGAAGCCGAAAGTCTCGCCGGCGAGGTGAAAGGCGCTGATCTGCCGGCGACCGTCGGCAAGCAGGCGGTAGATGCGCACGGCGCCGAACTCGACCTGATAGAAAGCACTGGCCTTCCCGCCCTGGGCATAGATTTCCGCGCCGGCGGGGAAAAAGCTCACCGGCTGCAGCGGCGCCGGGTCGAATGCGTCCGGCAGGCTTGGTTGAACAGAATGCGACTGCAGTGAAATTCTGGAGACGGTGTAAGCGTGCATGGCTGTTTTCCCGGTTGTTCCGTGACACAGCAATCGCGCGAATCCGCGGGGCGCGAAATTCGGTTATATCCCTACGGGAAACTACCTAGCCGCGCGGATTGTTGATCCACATCAAGTGGCCAGGCGCGCCGGTCGCTTAAGTCCTCCTTTGATTTGGCAATAGCAACGGGGGTCGTTTCGTTGCGCCGAAAAGGCCGGTGGGCAGCGATGTATCTTCCGCAATTCATGGTCGGAATGTTTTTGACGTCGGGCATCGTGGCTCTATCTGGGTCGCCGCACCAATGCCTGCTCTTATCTTGTCTTCTCCGCCCATCTCGCATCGCGCGCTTCCAGGGCCATCTCGAACAAGGACCGACCGACTTGCGCCCCGAAACCGGCCGGGGCGCAAGTCGGATTTGGTCTACTGGTAGGTCGTCAGGCGATGTCCACCGGCTCGGCTTTGCGTTTTCGCCCCGTGATCATGGCCCGTACCAGGTTTTCGCGATGACGAAGGCTTGCCAGCGCGACGCCGCCTATATGAAAAAGGACAAGCACAAGTAGGCCGTGCGCGCTCAGGCTGTGCGCCGTTTCGACCCACGAGACGCCGAAATAGGCGTCCGTCGTCATCAGCCAACCGGTCAGTGCGGTTGACCCCATCGCCGCGATCAGCACGACAACCATTGCACCGCCGGCCGGGTTGTGGCCGATGTAGCGGGCTTCGCGACCGCTCAGTATTGCATAGAGATAGCGCAGCACCGTCGCCGGGTCGCGCACGAATTGAGAGAACCGCGCATAGGGCGTGCCCAGAAAGCCCCATAAGAGCCGCATTGCGACCAGCGCGGCAGCGGTGTAGCCGGCCCAATGGTGAATGCCCTCGGAGGAATGGGAGGTGAGCCAGGCCGTGACGAAGCTGAGCACAAGCGCCCAGTGGAAACTCCGCACGACCCGGTCCCAGACGCGCACCATCTCCGGCGATGCTTGCGCGTCCGCGGCTATGGAAATGTTTGGATCAGTTTTCGCCGGCTTCGGCATTGTCGAGCTTTTCAAGGGTCTCGGCATTGTAAGCCAGATTCACTTTCTTGCCGGCCTTGTCGACCGCGTAGACCTCGTAACAACCCTTCTCGACCTTGATCTGGCGGACGGTGAGGCCTTCGCCGGTCAATTGCGCCTCGAGCGTTGCCTTGGGCTTGAATTGTGATTTCGGGGCGGTGCTGCAGCTGCCGCTGGCGGCGAGCGCCGGTCCCGCGATCATGCCAGCGAGAGCGGCGAGGACGAGTGTGCGATACATGATGGCTCCATTCGGGATTGGGCGCCGAAGTTGCGCCTGCGGGTGGGACTTCGATCGGTCTTGTCAGACGGCGATTTCACCGTCATTGGTCGAAATAGCGCGTTCAACCTGACAACTGGCTGACAGTTGGGCCGGGGCCGCAGATCGGGCTCGCGCCGGCCGGTTTGATCTGGCGCAAAGACGGCGGGTGATTCAGCGAGCAGGATGACCGCCAGGATGTAGAGCGCTTCTGCTGCCGTCCCTGAAAGAGGATCACCATGGAAACCATATCGAGGAGAGTGGCGCTTGGGCTTGTGGCCGCAACGCTGATGGCGGGCAGTGTTGGCGCTGCCCAGGCTGCCGAACTTGTTCAGGTTTCGCTGTGGGACAAGGGCGCGAGTACGGAGATGCCGATGGGTCTTGCTTATGCAATGCCAGGACTCGATCTCTCCAAGGCCACCATGGGCATCAAGGCTTCCCCCGGAGCGGTGAAGGCCGGGGAGGTCACATTCAATGTGAAGAATGACTCCAAGGACACCGTTCACGAAATGATCGTGATGTACCTTGCCGATCCCCGCAAGCCACTTCCTTACGTTGAGGCCGAGAACCGGGTCGACGAAGACAAGGCCGGCGACAAGGGCGAAGTTTCCGAGCTTGATCCCGGTAAATCGGGCACGTTGACTGTCGAACTGAAGGCCGGAAAATACCTGCTCATCTGTAACGTGCCAGGTCACTTTGGAGCCGGCATGTGGACCGAGTTCACCGTCGATCCATAAACCCCTGAACAAGGCAGCGCTAGGAGGCAGTGACCTGTCGCAGGTTTCGAAAGCCTGCCGGGATCGCATCTCATCGCCTGATGTCGGGCATGGCGAAAGGAGTGGATCGTAATCCGCTCCGTTCGTTTGCGGGGCAACATGGAGCGCGTCATGAGAGCAATGGTGCTCGAAAGCATAGGCACTCGCTTGAGACTGGTCGACAGATCCGACCCCTTACCGGGGGTGGGCGAGATCAGGTTGAAGGTCGAGGCATGCGCTGTCTGTCGAACCGATCTGCATGTCATTGATGGCGATCTGCGTCATCCAAAACTGCCGCTGACTCCCGGTCACGAAATCGTCGGCATGGTCGATTCCGTGGGCAAGGGCGTGGCGCGTTCAAAGATCGGGCGCAGGGTTGGCGTCCCTTGGCTTGGACACACCTGCGGACATTGTCCCTACTGCATCGCTGACAATGAGAATCTTTGCGATCAGCCAGATTTCACCGGCTACACACGCGATGGCGGCTTTGCCAGCCTTGTCATTGCCGGCGCGCAATTCGCCTTCGATCTGGACCAGGATGCCGATCCTGTATCGCTGGCGCCGTTGCTCTGCGCCGGCCTGATCGGCTGGAGATGCCTGAAGAAAGCCGGTGACGGCAAGCGGCTCGGGATCTACGGCTTCGGCGCCGCCGCGCATATCGTCGCCCAGATCGCGATCTGGCAAGGCCGTGAGATTTTCGCTGTCACCCGGCCCGGTGATGAGCAAGCACAGGATTTCGCGCGCTCGCTTGGAGCGAGTTGGGCGGGCGGTTCGGATCAACCTCCGCCCAGGCAGCTCGATGCCGCGATCATCTTCGCTCCTGTGGGCGACCTGGTGCCGATCGCGCTTGGTGCCGTCCGCAAGGGCGGCCGGGTGGTTTGTGGCGGCATCCACATGAGCGACGTTCCGGCGATGGCCTACGAATTGCTCTGGGGAGAGCGTGAACTGGTGTCGGTTGCAAACCTGACGCGCCGCGACGCCGAAGAGTTCTTTCCCATTGCCAAGCGCGCGCAGGTACGCACCCACACCAAGGTCTACCCGCTGGAACAGGCCAATCAGGCATTGGACGATCTGAGGCAAGGCAGATTGAACGGCGCCGCCGTCCTGGTGCCGTGATTGACGCTTGAGGATTATCTGGCTCGCTCGCCGAGATCTCGGATCTGGCTGATCCACTTCGCCCTGGTCGCATCGCTGGCGCCGGCGACCATGCCGAACAAGGTCTCACGCACCGGACTGATGCCGACAAGATGCAGGATGCTCCGCTTCATGCCGGCGATGCCGTGTCCAAGAAACCATAGCCGGTAAAGAGCGGAAGGCATGCCCATCGTCACCACAACGCGCGCGGTGCGGCCGCGAAGCAATGTCTTGGTGAAGCCGCCGCCCTTGTCCGGATAGGCAAAAGCGGTTCCCGGCCGCATGACCTGTTCCAGAAATGCCTTGAGCATGGCCGGCATAGTCCCAAGCCACAGCGGAAAAACAAAGACAATGTGCTCCGCCCAGACAATCGCTTCGGCTGCGTCCTTCAACTCGTAGGGAATCGAACCGTGCTCGAACTCCTGCATAGTTCGCAGCATTGGAAAATCGATCGCCGCCAGATCGACCCGGCGGACGGCGTGCCCCGCCTTCTCCGCGCCCTCGCCATAGGCCCTGGCGAGACCGCGGCAGAGCCGGTCCGGGGATGGGTCGGGATGGCCGACCACAATCAAGATGCGTCGCGACACAGTCTACTCCCAGCGAGCCTGAGGTTGTCGCTTCAGGGGCGCTCCACCCTCGCCACCTGGTAGGTATGCATGGCGCCGTTGCGCTCGATCGACACATACTCGCCAGTCACGAACCGTTCGTCGCCGAGATGAAAGCCGATTTCATCATCGCGGTCGCCTTCGGCGTAGTCGAAATACCACTGCCCGCCGGGCTTGCGCCTCAACCGGCCGATCAAATCTTCCTCGCCGGTGCGAAAGCGGCGAACGCGGCAAGAGGCTCTGTGCGATTTCCACTCTTCCGCATCGATCCGCCCTTCGCCAGTCAACGGAGCCAACACGTCGTAGCCCTCTTCGCGGTCGCCTTCCGGGTGGCCCTTTTCACGGGCTAGCAGCAGCCGGACATTGCGGAATTTCGGGGTGAGGTCTTTCAAACTGGTCATGGCGAACTCCTTTACGGAGTTTCATAGAGCGGTGGCGGGACCTGGCCCTTGATCCGCATCAAAAGAAAGCCCGAGCGCAGCACTTCTATCCAGGACCGGGCAACAGCAGGGCGCAGATGCCCATGGCCGCGGCGATCAGTGTTGTGACGGCCAGTGGCAACCAGAACCTGACCGGACCAGCAAATACCGCGAGCGACAGGCGACCGATCGCGTTTGCTGCCAGCGCCGCGAGCACGGCCTGGCCCACGGTCTCGACCGACACGGAATGCTTGACCAGGCGCAGCGCGCCAAGCACCGAGACATCGACATCGAATGCGCCGGCCAGCGCCGAACTCGCCAGCAGACCGCGCCCACCGAATTGAGCGGCCAGCCCCGCACTTGCGGTCGCGACGACGGCAAAGAGCAAGGCGAAGAGCAGCAACGGGCCCAGTTCGAATGGATTGCGCGCGGTCGCGCTGCCTTCACCGTTCCCGCTGTCACGAAACAGCAGCAATGCGCCGCAGACGGCGAAGGCAAGCGCCGCGGCGATAGCCGGAATGACGACCGACGCGAGCACGCTTGGCTCGACGATCAGAACCACGGCGCAGACGCGGAGCACCGAAACCACTGCGGCCAGGGATGCCGCCCCGGCGAGCGGCAGCGGATTGCTTGCCGACGCGGCATTGCGGGCAAGCGCCAAGGTCACCGCTGTGGAAGAGACGATTGCACCGGTCAGCGAACTGACCAGCAGCCCTCGCGTATTTCCCAGAATGCGAACAGCCACGTAGCCGGCGAACGAAATCGAGGCCATCAGCACCGTCAGGAACCAGATTTCCCAAGGATTGAAACCGCCCCACGGGTCCATTGTCCGGTTTGGCAGCAAGGGCAAGACGATCGCCGTCATCACCGCAAGGATCAGCGCCGACCGGAGTTCGACCCAGGTCAGTCGCTTCAAAAGACCGTGCAGGACCTCGCGGCTGGCCAGGATTGCCGCCAGCGCCGCCCCTCCGGCGGCGGCAGCACGATAATCGCCGGCGACGGAAAGCGCGCCAAGGGCAAAAACGCCCAGGCCCGCGATCACGCCGGTGACACTGAAATCCTCGTCATGGGCAGCCTCGCGCGCCTTGTACCAGGCAAGGATTGCCGCAAAGGCGATGAAGCCGCCGACCAGCACCGATGCGGAGCCTAGTGCATTCGCCAGCGCCGCGAGCACGCCACCAAGCAGGCCGGATATGCCGAATGTCCGGATGCCAGCTGTGCGACTGCGATCGGGGGCATCCCGCTCCTGCCAACCACGCTCCAAGCCGACAAGGAGACCTAGCGCGAGGGCCAGTCCAAGCCGGGTGATGAGCGGATCCATTGGCGCGACGACTTCAGGCGGCGACCGTTGGTAGACGGTCACGAACCCACCTGACAATCTGGCCTGCCGTCATTGCGCCGGATGTGCGCGCGACTTCGCGCCCGCCATGGAACAGGATCATGGTCGGGATGCCACGGATGCCGAGCCTGGCCGCGACGGCCTGCGCATTGTCGGAGTTGAGTTTGATCAGGCGAACATGCGGTTCCAGTTCACTTGCCGCCGCTTCATAGGCCGGCGCCATCATCTTGCAGGGGCCGCACCAAGGTGCCCAGATGTCGACAACAACGGGCAGGCTGGTGCGTGCGATCTGACGATCGAAACCAGCGGCGTCGACATCTTCGGGATGCCCCGAAAACAGCCTGGTCCCGCACTTTCCGCATTTTGCCTCAATGGCATTGCGGGCGGGCGGCAGGCGGTTGACCCCGCCACATTTGCCGCAAACCACCATATCTTGCTGTGTCATGGCCATTCACCGATTTGTTCTGGACCACTATGCGCGCCACAGATGCCCGTCGCCAAGGGTGCGCAACGCGTTCAGGATAACCGCCACGTCGATCCCTTCCTGAAGCAGCGCTCCGGCAACCGGGGTGATCTGCCCCATGGCCGCCGCGATCATTGCCAGCCCGGACAGCGCCAGCCCAGCGATGATGCTTTGCAAGGCGATCGATCGCGTACGCCGTGCAATCCGGACCGCATCGGCGACGGGCTGCAGCCTGTCGGTCAGGACAATGACGTCCGCCGCCTCGGAGGAGGCGGTCGCACCTCGTGCGCCCATGGCTACGCCGACCGTTGCCGCCGCAAGCGCGGGGGCATCGTTGATGCCGTCGCCGACCATCATCGTCGGTGCCGAGGCTTTCTCGGCTGTGACCGTCGCGACTTTTTCGGCAGGGGTCGCATCGGCGACCAGGGCGTCGAGGTCGAGCAAGGCGGAGGTGCGCTTGGCCGCGGCGCCGTCGTCGCCCGTGAGCATGACCATGCGCGTTATGCCGGCAGAGCGCAGTCTGCCGAGTGTATCGTGCGCATCAAGACGCAGGGCGTCGCCGAACGTTAACACACCGGCAAGCCGTCCGCCGAGTGCCACAAAAACCCTGAGTACGGGCTCATCCCGGTATTTTTCTTCGCCGCTTTCCGCCCAGCCGGGCAACGGCTTGTCGGCGAGCACGAGCGCCCGCGATCCCGCCACGATCGCCATGTCGTCGACCCGGCCCTTCAGGCCGGCACCGCGATGCTCGTGGACATCACGCGGATGCGAAAGCACCAACTGCCTGCCGCGCGCCGCCCGGATGATCGAGTCGGCGAGCACGTGGTGCGATGCCTGTTCCAGGGATGCCAAGAGCCGCAGCAAATGGTTCGCGTCACGGCCGGGCGCAGCTTCGATTTCGATGAGTTCGGCGCCGCCGATGGTCAAGGTTCCGGTCTTGTCGAAGATCGCGGTTCGGACTTGCGCAAGCGCCTCCAGCGCCGTGCTGCCTTTCATCAGGATGCCGGCACGCGCGGCGCGCGATACGCCACCGATGAAGGCAACGGGCGCGGCGAGGATGAGCGGGCAGGGCGTTGCGACGACCAGCACCGCAAGCGCTCTGATTGGGTCGCCGGAAACATACCAGGCGGCACCGGAAACCAGCAATGTGACCGGCAGAAGGAACAGGGCAAAGCGGTCGGCCATGCGAATGAACGGGGATTTAGCGGTCTGCGCTGCAGCAACCATGCGCACGATCGCGGCATAAGTGCTTTGTTCCGCGAGGGCCGAAGCCCGCATGTTGAAGGTCTCGCCGGCGTTGACGGTGCCGCTGCGCAGCATATCCCCTGCGCTCCGCCGTTCCGGCAGCGGTTCTCCGCTAACCGCCGACTCGTCGAGAGCGGCCGAAGCATCGAGCAGGATGCCATCGACTGGGAGTAGCTCGCCCGCCCGGACCAGAAGCTCGTCACCGACAGCCACGTCTTCGACGGAGATTGTCTCTGTCCCCAGTGTTGATGTTCGGTGGGCGACACGCGGCGATCGGTCCGTCAATGCCTTGAGGTTCCGTTCCGCGCGGCCGCGAGCGAAATCCTCAAGCACGGTGCCGCCTGCATACATGATCGCGACCACCACTGCCGCCAGAGGCTCGCCGAGCAAGAGCGCAGCGGACATCGACACCAGCGCAATCGCATCGACGCCAAAGCGGCCGATCCAGAAATCACGGAGGATAGAGATGGCGAGAGCCGCCACCACGGGCAAGGTCGCCACCGTCCAGATCGTGTTGGCGTCAAGAGGGCCGAACCCGGTTCGCCACGCTCCGATTCCAATGGCGAGACCCAGGATGGCAATGACCAGCAATGCGCGTCGCAAGGTGGACTCGTTCATGCGATGCCTTTCGATTTGATCGATGCTCGCCAATTATCACCAGCGCTGACGGGGCGCGTCGAACTCGGGCAACAGCTAATAGCGAGAACCGGAGAACGCTTTGATCCAACGCAACGAACGGGCAAGATCGACGGGCGATCATCGCTACGAACAGGAGGCATGAGGGGTGACGATCCGAAATCTCGAACATGCGTTCGCCCCGAAGTCCGTTGCTGTCTTCGGTGCGTCGGTGCGCGAAGGCTCCGTCGGCCGTGTCGTTTTCGACAACATCGTCAGCGGTGGCTTCGAGGGCGACATCTGGCCGGTCAACCCGAAATATTCCGAGGTCGCCGATCGGCAATGCTATGCCAAAGCGGCCGATCTGCCTGATGTCCCAGACCTTGGTGTCATCGTCACGCCGCCTGAGACAGTTCCCGGCATCGTGGGCGACCTCGCTGAAAAGGGCACGCGGGCGGCGGTCGTGATCACAGCCGGGCTGACGCGCGAAAATGGCCTGCGCCAGGCGATGCTCGATGCTGCCAAGCCCACGCTCTTCCGCATCATCGGACCGAATACGGTCGGGCTGATGATCCCGCTGATGAAGCTTAATGCCGGATTTGCGCATATGGCCGCCAAGCCCGGCAACATCGCGCTGCTGTCTCAATCCGGCGCCATTGCCACGTCGCTGATCGATTGGGCGGCCGACAACAATGTCGGGTTCTCCCAGATCGTCTCCCTTGGCGACATGGCGGATGTCGACGTCGGAGATTGTCTCGACATGCTGGCGGGCGATGCGCGCACCCGCGCTATCGTCATGTATCTCGAAACAATTCCCAATCCGCGCAAATTCATCTCGGCCGCTCGGGCGGCGGCGCGGATCAAGCCGGTGATCGCAATAAAATCGGGTCGGCACGAGCAATCGGCCAAAGCGGCCGCGACCCATACCGGCGCACTATCGGGGGCCGACCGTGTTGTCGATGCGGCATTGCTGAGGGCAGGCATCCTGCGCGTCAAAGGCCTGACCGAGCTGTTTGATGCCGCCGAGACGATCGCCCGCTTCAGTCCCCTCAAGAGAGCCCGTGTTGCCATCGTCACCAACGGCGGTGGGGCAGGGGTATTGGCCATCGATCAACTCATCGACTGTAAAGGAGAATTGGCAGCGCTTTCTCCTGCCACCATCGAACGCCTGAATACCATGTTGCCGTCGACATGGTCGCATGCCAATCCGGTCGACATCATTGGTGACGCCCCGCCGGAGCGCTACAGGGCCGCTGTCCAAGCAGTTGCCGCCGATCCCGGCACGGACGTCATGCTGGTGATGAACTGTCCGACCGGGTTGAGCTCACCGCTTGCCGCGGCACGTGCGGTGGCGGTACTCGCAAGGGAAGGGATGATCGCCGGCAAGCCAGTCCTCACCTGCTGGCTCGGGGAACACACTGCCCGCGCCGGGCGACGTGTTCTTCAGGATGCCGGCATTGCCAGCTTCGAGACGCCAGCGGATGCCGCAACGGCCGTCTCCTACCTCAGCGAGTGGTCGCGTGCCCAGCGGGCATTGATGCGCACCCCGTCGAGCCGCGGCGAGGACATTACGAGCCACCGAGAAGCCGTGCTCGCCATATTCAGGCAGGCCGCGGGGGAAGGGCGGCGAATGCTGACCGAGCCCGAAGCCAAGGCAGCAATTTCCGCCTACGGCATCCCGGTGCCCGAGACGATCGTCGCCAGATCTCCTGTCGAAGCGGAGGCGGCCGCCAGCCGGCTCCTCAAGACGTCCGGGCAGGTCGCGGTCAAGCTGTTGTCCAAGGCGATCTCGCACAAGTCGGACATTGGCGGCGTGGTGCTCAACATTGCCGATGCCGCCGCCGCGGGGGAAGCCGCATGCGCCATCGAGGCGCGCGTGCGCAAGCACGCACCGCAAGCCGATATTGAAGGCTATGCCGTTCAGCCGATGGTGGTGCGAAAACAGGCGCAGGAACTCATCCTCGGCATGAGCCAGGATGCGATCTTCGGGCCCGCCATCCTGTTTGGAGCAGGCGGCGTCTCCGTGGAGGTGATGGATGACACGGCGATAGCATTGCCGCCGCTCGACGACGTTCTCGCCGGTGACCTGATCGGGCAAACGCGGATCGGCCGCCTGCTGGCCGGATTCCGCGATCGCAAGCCTGCTGATCGGCAGGCGATCATCACTGCGCTGAACGGCCTGTCGCAGATGATCGTCGACTTTCCGTGCCTTGTTTCAATGGACATCAATCCGTTGCTCGCCGATTCCGCCGGCGTGATCGCGCTCGATGCCCGTATCGAGATCGAGCCGGAACGCGTGGAGGAGCCGGGGCCGAATCGGGCGCTTGCCATCCGGCCCTATCCGTCGGGTTGGGAAAGACAGTTTTCGGCCGACGGCATGCGTTACCATATCCGGCCGATCAAGCCGGCCGACATCGCGCTCTATCCGGATTTCCTTACCCGGATTTCGCCTGACGATCTGCGCCTGCGTTTTCTGTCGCCGCGCAAGAGCTTCTCCGACCAGATGTTGAAGCGGCTTACCCAGCTCGATTACGACCGCAACATGGCTTTCGTCGCATTGGACACGAGCACTGGCGCGCTGGCGGGCATCAGCCGGCTATCCTGCGACCCCGACCACGTCGACGCCGAATACGCATTGTTGGTGCGGACGGACTTGCAGGGACATGGCCTGGGTTGGGAATTGCTCAGCCAGATCGTCGACTATGCAAGAGCGGATGGAATCCGCCGCATCGAAGGCGTCGTGCTGAGCGAAAACAGCAAGATGCTGGCCATGTGCCGCGAGTTTGGCTTCTCGATCAGGCATCTTCCGAACGAGCCCGGCCTTGTCGAGGCCAAGCTCGAACTCGGTTGAGATTGATCGTCCGCACCAAGTCAGGACGCTGTGCGCAGGATCTCGGAAGCATCGTGCGCGCAACATCTCCTCAATTCGGCGACGATGTCGACGAGCTGCCGATCGGAGTCGGTCCTGCGCCAACTGGCCTGGTTGGCATTGCGCTGCAATTGACGCGACAGGATATCGACCGTGGCGTCCGAGGGGCCGCCCTTGCGTTCATTGACCCGCTGCCAAAGGATGAGCGGATCCGCCTCCAGCCAGAAGCCGGAGAATGCGATACCTCGGTCACGCGCCGCCTTTTCAATCCGCTCACGATCGGCCGGTCTGTCGAAAACCGCATCGGCGACAACCGAGCCCCCCTCGGAAAGGATCAGTCCGGCGCGCCATGCCATTTCGTTGTAGACCCGTTCGGACACCTCAGGTCGATAGGCCTTGTCCGGCAGCCTGGTCTCGGCAGCCACGCCGTGCATTGCCTTGCGGATACGGTCGCTTTCGACAATGCGAGCGCCGGGCGGCGCTCCAACGTAGGCAGCGAGCGCCTCGGCAATGGTCGTCTTGCCTGAACCACTGAGGCCACCGATGGCAACGAGCCGCGGTTCTGTCTCCTGGAGAAATGTCAGGGCCAGTTCGAAATAGGATCTCGCCTCGGCAATCAGCTTGTCGCTGTCGGCGCTGCCTTCCTCGACCTGTGTCGCGGTGACATGGGCGCGCACGGCAGCCCGCACGGCCATGAAAAAGGGCAGCAGGATGAAGCCGTCTTCATCGTCGGCCTCGTCGAGGTAGCGGTTCATCACGAGATTGGCGAGCTGGGGGAAGCCGCGATGCCAAAGGTCCATCAACAGGAAGGCAAGGTCGTACAGAACATCGATGCTGGCAATCTGGTCATTGAATTCGATGCAATCGAAGAGGCGAGGCTCGCCATCGAAAAGGCAGATGTTGCGCAGGTGCAGATCGCCATGGCACCGGCGGATCTTGCCCGCGGCCTCCCGGCGGTCCAGCAATCCGGCATGCCGGGCAAGCGCGGTGCGGAAGGCGCCGGCAAACGTCTCAATCTCCTGTTTCGCAAAAACATGGCTGGTGCCAAAGCCGGCCTCGTTGATGTCGAGCACGCCCATCAAATTGAACGAGCCTGTGCCATTGTGGACCTCCGGCGCCGTGCGGTGATATCCTACGATCATCCGTGCGACGTCGGTCATCAGCGCCGGCGTCAGTTCTCCCGCGGTTGCCATTCGATCGAGAAGCTTCGACTGATCGAAGCGGATCATCTCGATCGCCGCGTCGAGCATTTGGCCGGTGCCGTCAAAAGTCAACTTGTCGTCGGCTTCCCGCGTGATGCGCCGCACCCTCAGATAGAGGCCGGGAGCGGTTTTCGAGTTGAGTTCCAGCTCTTTCTCGCAAGCGGCCAGCCTGAGGCCTGGCGTCGAGAAATCGACATAGGGCAGCTTGACCGCCCGCTTCATCTTGTAGGCGCGCTGGCCAACGAGGAAGATGCGTGAAATGTGAGTCTCGATCGCCTCGACGGGCCCAATCGCGCCATGGGTAGCAGGATGAAGCAGAAACGCGGCAGCGGCTTGCTGGTCGTCGACGATCATGGCCGGCCTTCCCAGTGTGTCTTGGGAAATTCGTTTCCGTGATCCGCGCTCATTGCTGCAATGTCTGGACATAACCTGCCAACTCATGGATGCGTTCCCTGGTGACGATCTCGCCTGCGTTCGGGCCATATTTCTTCACGTCGGCAGGCAGGAATTGGCTGCCCCATACTGGCATGTCACGCTCGCCATGCGCCGGCACCATGGCGCGACCGTCGATCACGGCATAAACGCGCCAGTAAGGGAATTCGCCGCCATTGCGCCTGGAGATGCGTGTCAGGTCGCTCGGACGCTTCAGCAGTTCGTCGCCCAACGGGCCATCGCCCTTGCCTTCGGGACCATGACAGACCGCGCATGAGTTCATGTATTCGGCCTTGCCGTCGCCGAGTTCCTGGGCGCCGGCCGCATTGAAGACGAATCCTGCCAGAGCCGCCGCGACCAGGAATTTCATATGCGTTTCCCCGATTGATCGGTTGAAACCTACAGCCCTGGTTTAGCGGTGCGTTGATGCGGATCAAATGCCCCGCGGTCATGGTGTTTGATTCAGCGCAATGACCACGACGATCGCCCTCGCTAGTGACTGAAACCACGACTGACCCTTCAATCGAAATCAGGAGTTGCCGCTGTGACTTTCAGGACACTGCTTACGGTTACCGGGCCGAACCAGGGTGAAGGCGATCTAAAGCTCGCCGCCTCGCTGTGCGAACAGATCGGTGCCCATCTCTCCGTGCTCGTTCTCGAGCTTGCCGCGCCGCCCTCGGGCGGCGAGTATGCCGCCGTCGTCTCACCAGCCTGGCTGGAGGAACGTCAGGTCGAGCTGAAGAGGCTTGAGAAACGAATTTCCGACGTCGCCGGCTTTCTTTCCCAGACCGCCGTATCGGCCGATCTGAGCGACGACTATCCCGACATGGGATGGGCAGACGACGTCATCGGAAGGCGTGCCCGCTACGCGGATCTGACCATTCTCGGGCCGGATTTGTTGGCAAGCCATACGCTCAAGGACAAAGTCATCGAGGGCACGCTGTTCTCGTCGGGAAAGCCCATTCTGCTCGTTCCCGAGGGCTCGCGCCCGACGCTGAAGCCGAAACGCGTCCTCGTTGCATGGGACGCTCGCCTTGAGTCATCGCGCGCCGTCCGCGAGTCGATCGATATGCTGAAAGGCGCCGAAGATGTGCGCCTTGTCATCGTCGATCCCATTGAGAATGAGTTCCATCATGGCGAAGAGCCGGGCGCAGATGCCGCAGCCTATCTTGCCCGGCACGGCGTGAAGGTTACGGTCGACCGGCTGCCGAGTTCGAACCATTCGGTTGCCGACGTGCTGCGCCAGCATGCCGGCGATGTTGCGGCCGAGCTGATGGTCATGGGCGCCTACGGTCATTCCCGGTTGCGCGAGCGGATTTTCGGCGGGGTCACCAAATCGATGCTTGCGGGTCAATCGCTGCCGGTCTTGATGGCGCGATAGCAATTCAACGGTAAAGAAAAAGGGCCGGTGCAGATTGCGCCGGCCCTTTCATTTCATTTCTCGCAAGACCTGATGGGGCGACTACTCGCTCGCTTCTCGTCCGGATACCTGCTCGATCAGGATCCGAAAGAAGACGTGCGGTGCACTGTCGGCTGTGGGAGGAACGACCGGCTTGAGTGCGCCAGGCTCCCACCAGTCCGTGTGCTTGCTCAACACCGACCAGGCATGATCCCGCTCAAGCTTATGGCCGATCCGGTCAGGCAGCTCTTCGTATCGGCCGTCGGCAATGACACTTTTCCATCCTCGCCCCTGGCCATGTTCATCGACCTGGACGGACACCAGCGGATTGGCCCGCATCCATTCGATCTTTTTCCCCGGCATGGAAAACGCGTAAAGATGAGCGTCCGAATGGGCGTAGTGGAAGGGCACGATATAGGGCTGCCCGTCCTTCGCGCATGCCAGGCGGCCAATGCGATTGGCCGTCAGCAATTTGGTGCATTCCAAAGCAGAAAGCGTGCGGATCTGCATCAATGCGATCTCCTTTTCTTCACGACTTTTGAACCAGGCCGGAAACGTGCCGCTGGCCAGTTTTGTACAGCTGGGCAGCCGCGTCCATAGCGCAGACAACGTCGTTGTCAGAGAGCTGCGGGAACCGCAGATAATGGTGGCCCAAGGCCCGGAACTGTCCTGGCTGACTAAGGCAGACCACACGGTCCGCTTCCTGTTCCAGCGCTGCGATCGTTTCTTGCGGTGAAACGGGAATTGCCACGATGATTTCCCTCGGTGACCGGCGCTTGAGGGCGCGGATCGCGATTTTCATGGTCGTACCGGTCGCGGCGCCGTCATCGACGATGATCGCGGTCTTTCCCGCGATCGACATCGGTTTGGTCTTGCCTCGATAGGCAATGCGCCGGCGTTCGAGTTCAGGACGCTCATTTGCTATCAAGACACCTAGCTCACCTTCGCCGAGCTCATAGGTCTCGACGATCTCTCGGTTCAGCACGACCTCCCCAGGGGTGCCATCGACGATTGCGGCAACAGCCAGCTCGGGATTGCCCGGGGCGCCGACCTTGCGGACGATCAGCAGGTCAAGAGGAGCGTTGAGGGCTTTGGCCACTTCCACCGCGACGGGCACGCCGCCACGCGGCAATGCCAATACGATGGGCTGGTGCAGTTGAAGCCTGCTCAGTTCCAGGCCAAGCTTCGCTCCAGCGTCTTCCCGGTCGCGGAACATCGGTCAATCCACCGGCCACAGTGTTCGCAGCGACTTCTTCATCGAGTTTCTGACCTGCACGATCTCACCATGCGAAATGTGACGGTCCAGAAGCTTGAAAACGGCACTGATCGCGACATCGAAATCGATTTCCTCATCATAGCCGAAACTGTTTCTGACGCTGATAATGAAGTCGCGCTTCGTGCGCTCATGCGCAGTTGTTGACGGATTCCAGCCTTCGAAATAGATGCCGCGGAGCAAAACAGGCAGTTGCGCCGAGAGATCGGCCATTTCGGCCGGCGACAGCCAATCCCGCACCGTGTGCAGGACAGATCTCAGGAGACGGCACGCGCTCGGCTCGCTCCAGCAGAGATCCTTGGCGAGCTCCTTGACCCATTGTTGTGCCTGCTGGCCAGCGTGCGTGAAGCCAGCGAAGGACGTGTGGGAAATATGACCCATGGCGATGCTCCTCGACGATTTGAACTCCATTCTCAGGCATCGAAAGGCTTTGAGCATTGAGCAGGATCAAATCGGTCACAGGTGCATCGCCTCGTTTTTCCACCGCCGCCTCGATCAGATCGAGGAAGCGGCGCACCGGCTGGCGAAGTGGATGAAGAGCGTTTGAGCCGAAGGCGGCTTTAGCCGCCCGGGATCAGCCGCCCGATTTTCAGCCGCCCGACTTGGGGACCAGGAGCGGAATGATGCGGTCGGTCTTGGCGACCGAAGGTTGGCCGGAACTGGCATAGGGAATGCCGAGCGCATCCCAGGTCTCGACCAGCGCATCCTGCAGTTCGGCGATCAGCGCATCGGAATGGAACGGCGTCGGCGTGATGCGCAGCCGCTCGGTGCCGCGCGGCACGGTCGGGTAGTTGATCGGCTGGATGTAGATGCCGTGGACGCCAAGCAGCCGGTCGCTCGCCATCTTGCAAAGCTCCGGATCGCCAACCAGCACCGGCACGATATGGGTCGCCGATTCCATCACCGGCAGGCCGGCGGCCGCCAGGATGTGTTTGGTTCGGCTCGCCTGCTGCTGCTGCGCGTCGCGCTCGGCCTGCGAACGCTTGAGATGGCGGATGGAGGCGGTGGTGGCGGCGGCGATCGCCGGCGGCAGCGCCGTGGTGAAGATGAAACCCGGCGCATAGGAGCGAACCGCGTCGATCACCGCGCTGGTGCCGGTGATGTAGCCGCCCAGCGTGCCGAACGCCTTGGCCAGCGTGCCCTGGATGATGTCGATGCGGTCGGCAAGGCCTTCGCGCTCGGTGATGCCGCCGCCGCGCGGTCCGTACATGCCCACGGCATGGACCTCGTCGATATAGGTCATGGCGTTGTAGCGCTCGGCGAGTTCGACGATCTCCCGGATCGGCGCGATGTCGCCGTCCATCGAATAGACGCTTTCGAAGACGATCAGCTTGGCGCGCTCGCGCCCCGCGGCCTGCAGCAGGCTTTCCAGATGCGCGACGTCATTGTGGCGGAAGATCTTCTTTTCCGCGCCCGAGCGCCGCACGCCCTCGATCATCGAGGCGTGGTTCAACTCGTCCGAGATGATCAGGCAGTTGGGCAAAAGCCGGGCAATGGTCGAGATCGAGGCTTCGTTGGAGACGAAGCCGGAGGTGAAGACCAGCGCTGCCTCCTTGCCGTGCAGGTCGGCGAGTTCCTGCTCGAGTTCGACCAGCGGGTTGGAGGTACCGGAGATGTTGCGGGTGCCGCCGGCGCCCGAACCCATCTTGCCGGCCGCGTTCTGGAAGGCGGCGATGACATCCGCGTGCTGGCCCATGCCGAGATAGTCGTTGGAGCACCAGACGGTGATTTCCTCGGCGCGGCCGTTGGAGCGCCAGATGGCGCGCGGAAACTTGCCCGCGATACGCTCGAGATCGGCGAAGACACGATAGCGACGCTCCGCATGGAGCTGGTCGATCGCTTCTTCGAAGAACCGCTGGTAGTTCATGTCCGAATTTCCTTGTTGCTCGCGGTTGCGCTGCGGGCATCAGCGACACCGAACTTGGCAATGGTTGGACGTAACCCTTTGTGGGAAGGGACGACCTTGATTCATGTCAAAATCACGACTCCGAGGCTCCACCTTACTCAGTTCGATATGAACCGATGCAATGATCCTCCGCGCAGTACGGAACGCGTCACGCCGCCAAAGGTCATCTCCAGTACCCGGCTATGACCGTAGCCACCGAGAACGATGAGATCGGCCGCAATATCCTTTCCGATCTGGAGCAGGATTTCCGCCGGTTCGGAGCGGCGCGCATCCAAGATTTCCGATCGCGCTTTCACCCCGTGGCGCGTCAAAAAGCGTTCGACATCCGCTGCATTTTCCCTAGGCCTCGTATCCCCATTGTCCACGGTGGCGATCACGACCTCCCTGGCGGTGATCAGGAAAGGCATGGCGTCGACGACGGCACGTCGCGCTTCCCGCGTGTCATTCCACGCGATCAGGATGCTTTCGGCCTTGATCGACGCCAATGGGTCCGATGCCACGAGTATCGGACGGCCAGCCGCAAGGATGAGGCTTGCCGGATCCACCACACGATGACGGTCGGCCACCAGATCGGCCGTCGGCGAGCCAGTGAGGATCAAGTCGGCCGCCCGCGCATTGAGCGCAAGTTGGCGTGTGGGATTGCCTATTTCTCCGCGCCACGAGGCACGATTACTGCCGTTGACTATGCTCAGGAATTCCTCTCTCAGGCAGTCGAGGCGACCTTCTATCTCCTCCACCTGGCACCACAACGCCTTGGTCGCGGCCTGGTCATCAGTGCCGGCTGGCAGGGCGAAATGCGGCTCGGCGGCACAAAAGCCGATCAAATCAGCATCTTGCCGTTGAGCAAGATTCCATGCCATCGCGATGCGCGGCGCCGCGATCGCGTCCACGTCCAGTTGAACCATAATCGTCTTGAAAGCCATCGCGTCGTTCCATCTGGGGTTGACGCGACTTGGCCATCAAATGGAGGGAGGCACCTTGATGCGGGTCAAACGCGCAACGAAACCGGTTGGTACCGGCACGCTCCTACAGTCCGCAAGGCCATAGGGTTGATCCTGATCAAGGACACGACGACGAATGGCGTCAACGTCGCGCTGTGGAGATTCAGAACGGAGTAGTCGATAATGCACACCCAGCCCGAACCCTCCGCATTCGGCACACAATTGGTGCCGATTGCGGAAAATGGCCAGAAGTTCTTCCTTGCTGTCGCGTCTCTTCAAGTACACGCCTTCAAGGCGATGATGCGCTATAGCGTCGAAACGCTGGCATTTCTGAAGCATCGTTGCGAACAGGACGTCAAGCTGGCCGACGATCTCATCACCGGTCCGGAGTTCAATGACGCTTTCGACATCTTTGCTGCTTTCCTGCAGAATGCGACATCGCAATATGTCAGCGAAGCCGGTAAGGTCGCCACACTGACCTCCAGGCTCACTTCGGAAACTGCCAAGCGGCTCCGTGAGGAAGCCAGAACCGCGATCGAGGACGCCGCGGCGAAGACAGTCGCGTAGATCGGCAATGCGGAGGTCAAACATGACCATCTTTTACGGGGGTCGTCGTCTGCCGGCTTCTGTCCTTGCACTGATGCTGCTCGGACATGTGCATCCAGCCCTGGCCGATAGCCTGACGGATCATGGAAAGGCGTTGGTGGAAGTCAATTGCGCCCGCTGCCACGCCATTGGGAAAACCGACAAGAGCAGTCATCCTGACGCCCCGGCGTTTCGGACCTTGTCAAAGCGCTATCCGATCACCGATCTCGAGGAGGCCCTCGCTGAGGGGATTTCGACTGGCCACCCGGACATGCCCGAGTGGATCGCCAGCCCCGACCAGATCGACGCAATTATCGCTTACATCAGCACCTTGCAGCAACCGTGATCGGGGCCGTGGGCGCGGCAGCCCACCGAACCTGATGCCTCCATTGCACAATGGAGGCAGTCGATCTGGTGGCTGTTAACGCGCCAGCAAACCGGCGCGTACCAAGCTAGGGCAACATCCTGTCAGCTGCACGGAAGTACGACCGGGCATGCGCCACGATCTGGGCCTCCGTGGGATGATCGGCAGGCTCGACGCCGATGATGCGATCCTTCAAGTGGGAATGGTGGTCGCGTATATGCCTTGCCAACTCGTCTTTTGCCGATCCTGGACCAACGATCAGCCATTCCTTCGCCGGCTGCAGCGCCGCGACGATGTCCTGGTAGAAGGACTGGTTTTCCGGTGCACGCTTGCCGTCGACGGTGCCTGCCTTGTTGTGGGTCTGATGATGCGCAAGCGTGGTGGCAAGCCTGAGGCTCTCGGCCGCTTCACGATTGAAGAAAAACACCTTGGCTTCGCGATGGTCCAGCCAGGCAACGGCATGTTGGGTCTGCATATTGATACATCCTTGAGGCTATGGTTGAGGAATGAGCGCGATCAACCCGATGAGACGTCCTCACGCGGGCTGGGACTCCAGCGTTGCCAGGACCGAGCCGGGTTCGATGACGGTGTTCGCAGTGGCGACAATCGTCGCGCGGCCACTTGCAGGCGCGACAATCTCGTGCAGCGCGTCTTCAACGCGAACTTCGGCTATGCGCTCTCCGGCCTTGATTGTGTCGCCGCTCGTAATGAACCAGCGCTCCAGGATACCCTCCGGCAACATGCTGGACGCCCACAGGGCTTCATCGACCTTGATATAGTGCATCGCGATTCTCCCTATGCCGCCGAATGATACGCGCTTGCGCAGCATGGTCCTTGATCCCGATCAATCGGCGCCCGACGCAAAGTGCTGCAATCGCGCGGCGTTTGACGGCGATCAAATTCTGATACGGCATCCGGCCTTAAGGTGTCCGGCCGTCGACGGAGTGAGGTCATGAAGCATTTCAGGAAGAGGCAGCCGTCGCGATGAGCGCCCGATCAGGTATCAGCGCTGCATTCGCGATCGAACGGGATGTACGCGCCGTGCAGGTGATCGGCACCGATGACGATATGGCGTCCGCCGCAAGAACTGTTAGCCACATCAGTCCGACCCGCGGCAACGCGCATGCCTGTCCGGCGATTCCAGAAAATGATGCAGATCAATGCGCAACGCACCGTTTACGAAGATTTTGATGCGATGTGGAATCCTATCCTAAGCGCACCGTATGGTCGCGGCCTTGAACTCGCCGTCTTCGACGAGGAGGGGGCGCATGCGCTGGTATTTCCCTGCATAAAAAGCCGCGAAGGTTGGAAAAATGCCGCCACCGGCGTCCGTGTCGACATCCATCCGACCCACTGGCGCGAGTGGGAAGATGAGAAGGTTCAGGCCAGAGCAGGCAACCCTTTCGAAGGTTCTCCCTAGGGGCGGGATTCCACGATCAGCGCCATGCGCACGAGATGTGACAGACTGCTTGCGCCCATCTTGCTCATGACATTGGCCCGGTGGATTTCGACCGTGCGCGGACTGATCCCCAGATCATAGGCGATCGTCTTGTTGGGCAGCCCCGAAACAAGTCCATCCAGCACCTGCCGCTCGCGCTCCGACAAGTTCGACAGACGCCCGCGGATCTCCGCGGACTGGGGATGCGCTGCATTGACCTGGTTGCGGTTGGCCAGCGCGGAGCGGATCGCTTCGATCAGCATTTCGTCGTCGAACGGCTTCTCGATGAAATCGGAGGCCCCTTCCTTCATTGCCTGCACGGCGAGCGCCACATCGGCATGACCAGTCATGACAATAACCGGAATCCTGTGCCCGCTCGCCCTAAGCTGACGCAGGAGCTCGATGCCGTCTATGCCCGGCATGCGCACGTCGGTGACAATGCAGCCGTCGATGTTGCCGGTCGCCGTAGACAGAAAAGCTGTGGCCGATTCGTGCAGGCGCACAGCGAAGTCTGCTGTGGCCAGAAGAAAACCGAGCGATTTGCGGACGTCGACATCGTCGTCGACCACATGCACCAGATCACTGTCGGCCATTTGTGATCTCTTCCTTCTCTACGATGCGCAAGGTGAAGCGGAACGCGGTTCCGCCGGCTGGCATCACCTCGGCCCATATATGGCCACCGTGCGATTCAACGATGGTGCGGCAAATGGAAAGGCCCACACCCATGCCTTGCTTCTTGGTCGTTACAAACGGCTGGAAGAGCTGGGCCGAAACCTCCGGCGCAAGACCCGTGCCTGTATCGATCACGCTTACCTCGGCCATCCCATCATCCCGGGCAATGGTTGTGACTTTCAATTCGCGGCGCGGCGCTTCGTGCATGGCCTCCACCGCGTTGCGCATCAGGTTGAGCAGAACCTGCTGAATCTGGATGCGGTCGGTCAAGACCAGTTCGGCGGCAGGGTCAAGCTTGTAGCTGACGAGAAGATTCATCTCTCTCGCGCCAACCAAGGCCAGCGATGCGGCTTCCTCGATCAGCGTCGGCAGCCGTTCGACCTGGCGCTCGCTTTCGCCCCTGGCGACAAAATCCCTCAGGTGACGGATAACGTCGCCTGCCCGCAATGCCTGCTCGGCTGCCTTTTCGACGGCATCTCGAAGCATGGGCGCATTCTCGTCCTGGCTTTTCTCAAGCAGTCGACGACTGCCTTTGAGGTAGTTCGTGATCGCCGTCAGCGGCTGGTTGATCTCATGGGCAAGCGTCGAGGCCATTTCGCCAAGTGCTGTAAAGCGCGCCATGTGGAGGAGCTCCTGCTGCTGCTCCTGGATTCTTGCCTCCGCCCGGTGGCGCTCGGTCAGGTCGCGGCAGAAGCCGGTAAAGAAACGCCCGGTACCCGGATGCATCTCGCCGACGGAAAGCTCCATCGGAAAAGTCGATCCATCCTTGCGGGCCCCGGTAACAGTGCGGCCGAGCCCGATGATCCGGCGCTCTCCCGTCGTCAGGTAGCGAAGCAGATAGGCATCATGCTCGTCGCGGTAGGGCGAGGGCATCAGCATTTTCACGTTTTGACCAATGACTTCGCTTGACTGGTAGCCGAACAGCGTTTCGGCAGCGGTGCTGAAGGATTGAATCCCACCCTGTTCGTCGATGACGACCATCGCGTCCGGCACTGTTGCCAGGATCGATCGCAAATGGTCCTCACGCAGCCGAAGTGCTGCGTTTGCAAAGGACAGGTCGCTGACATCCGTGCCTTGAATGAAGATCGCGGTGATACGGCCGTCGTCGGCCTTGACCGGCTGATAGACGAAATCAAGGATGCGCTCCTCGACCGGCCCGCCGGCTGTGTTGCGAAGCCCAACCTTCACCCCGTGGCCGACATAGGGCTCGCCGGTCGTGTGCACATGGTCGAGATGTTCGAAAAACTCATTGCCTTCAAGCTCGGGAAAGGCGTCGCGCACCGACTTTCCAACCACTTGCCTGTGGCCGATCAGCCTTTGGTAGGCGGCATTGGTCAGCTCGAAAATGTGACCCGGCTCGCGCAGGAGTGCTATAAAGCCCGGGGCCTGATCGAACATCTGCGACAACAGTGATTTCAGTGTCGTTCCCCCGGGCGACAGACTGAGCGCTTCGTCTTTGATCACCTGAGGTTCCTGGGTTCGAGACGGTGCTGCCAAGGCTAACTATCACTTCTCGCCGCACGCGCAAAACGGATCGAGCCGCCGACTTCGAGCCCAGATGCAGTTGGCGGATGCAATTGGCGGTCTTTGACGCGCATCAAGGCATTAGACGCGGACGAATGCAATTCATCACGCATTCCAGCATTCAGCGAAAGGCGTCCGCAATGTCTTACAAGTCAATCATCGTCAACCTCGCCATCGATGCGCCTCCCGCACCTATTGTAAAGGCGGGGGTTGAGCTCGCGGAGCGGTTCGGAGCCCGTCTTGTCGGCCTGGCGGCCGCGGATGTTCCGCCCCTGGTCGCGACCGGCGAAGGCATGGTCTACGAAGGCGAGATCATGCAGATCCAGCGGACGGAGATAGAAAAGCGGCTTGCCGAACTGCGTGCCGAGTTCGAGAGGCTGGTTCCCGCGTCGATCTCTAGCGAATGGGGCCAAGCTGTTTGCAGCCCGACCCGGTTCCTCAGCGTTTCGGCCAGAACGGCCGATCTGATCGTTACCGGCCAGGCAGGTGACAATGTGTTTCGCGCCGTGGATGTCGGCAGCCTGACACTGGGTGCCGGGCGTCCGGTTCTGGTCGCCGCAACCAACGTCGAGCACGTCCTTGCAAGAACCGTTCTGGTGGCGTGGAAGGACACCAGGGAGGCACGGCGGGCGATGGCTGACGCTTTGCCTTTCCTGGCAAAAGCCAGCGAAGTCGTGATTGTCACGATTGACACCGACCGCGACGACGGCATTCGTGACAGCCTCGCCGATGTCGCGGTCTTTCTCGAACACCATGGCATCAAGGCGCGAACCGAACTGCTCGCCGGCGAGGCCGACGGCGACCGGTTGCCGACATTCGCACGCTCGATCCATGCCGACATGATCGTCTCTGGCGCTTATGGCCATAGCCGCTTGCGGGAATGGGCGTTCGGCGGCGTTACCCGCACGCTGATCGAAGAGAGCGGCATCAATCGCTTCATGTCGTACTGATGATAGGCGACGCCGGCCAGCGATCCGTCTCACCGGAGGACGGTGCCTATTGGTCGATCGAGACCAATGACCTCCTGCGACGCCTTGAGACGTCTGCCTCGGGCCTGGCTGCTTCCGAGGCGGCATCGAGGCTCGCAAAATTCGGTCGAAACTCACTGGCGTCGACGTCAAGCGCGTCGACCCTGGCAGTTTTTGCCCGCCAGTTCCGCAGCCCGCTGGTGCTGATCCTTATTTTCGCGGCCAGCGTATCGGCCTTCGTGGGAGAGGGCCAGGAAGCTGCGATCATCGGCGCGATCGTGCTGGCAAGCTGCATCCTGAGCTTCACCCAGGAGTATGGCGCGTCGCGGGCGACCGAAGCACTGAAAGAGCGTATTTCGCGCAAGGCAATAGTGTTGCGTGACGGCGCCGAGTGCTCGGTCGCCGCCGAGGATATTGTGCCGGGCGACGTGATCCGGCTTTCGGCCGGAAATCTCATCCCTGCCGACGGTATCATTCTGGATGCGCGCGATTTCAATGTCAGCGAGGCCGTGCTGACCGGTGAAACCTTTCCCACCGTGAAGGCCCCGGGGCGGTCGGTGCCCGAGGCTTCCGTAGCACAGCGCAGCAATGCCGTTTTCACGGGCACTTCGGTTCGCAGCGGTACCGCAACCATGCTTGCGGCGGCGACCGGTGCCCGCACGGAATTCGCATCGATCGCCGCGGCACTGGAGCGGAAGATCCCGGAAACGGGATTTGCCCGGGGCATAAGACAGTTCGGCTATCTGATGACCGAAATCATGCTGGCGATTGTCATCATGGTGTTCTTCGCCAATCTGATGCTCCATCGACCGCTGATTGAATCGTTGCTGTTCTCGCTGGCACTCGCCGTAGGCCTTACGCCCGAACTCCTTCCGGCCATCATCAGCGTGACGCTAGCCAGGGGCGCCCGCGCCATGGCCGCCAATGGGGTCATCGTGCGCCGTCTCGATGCCATCGAGAATCTGGGCAGCATGGATTTGCTGTGCACCGACAAGACGGGGACGCTGACGGAAGGCGTTATCCACCTGGATGGCTGGCTCGATGTCGATGGCAGTCCGTCAACCGACATTCTGCTCTGGGCACGTCTCAACGCGACCCTGCAGACAGGACTGAAGAACCCGCTGGACGAAGCAATCGCCGGCGCGCCGGGCGAGAGCGCATCATTGGCGGCCTTCACGAAAGTCGACGAAATCCCCTATGATTTCATTCGCAAGCGACTATCCGTTGTCGTGCGGACCAAGGACGCCCAGGACCTTCTGATTACCAAAGGCGCCGTACAAAATGTCCTCGAAACCTGCAGCTTCGTCCGAACGGCCAAGGGGCTGGAACCCCTCAATGAAATGTACCGTGCGGCAATCGACGAAAAATTCCGACGCTGGAGCGCGGACGGCTACCGCGTTCTGGGCCTGGCAATCCGTCGGTTTGAGAGCCAGAAAACGTTCAGCAGGAAAGACGAGATCGATCTCGCCTTCGCGGGCTTCCTGCTTTTCCTCGACCCGCCAAAGGAGGGCGTCAAGGAGACGCTTGCCGAGCTCGCCCACCGCGGCATCGCGGTAAAGGTCATTTCGGGTGACAACCGCTACGTTGCCGCGCATCTCGCGCAGGCGATCGGCTTGTGCGCTGACAGGATCATGACCGGCGAGGATCTGTCGAAATTGACGAAGAGTGCGCTCTTCGCGGGCGTGCAGCACACCGATCTCTTCGTCGAGATCGACCCCAACCAGAAGGAGCGCATCGTTCAGGCCTTGCGGAGCAGGGGCCATGTCGTTGGCTATCTCGGCGATGGTATCAATGACGCCCCAGCCCTCCATGAGGCCGACATCGGCATCTCTGTCGACAGCGCTGTCGATGTGGCGCGCGAGGCGGCTGATATCATCCTACTCAAACAGGATCTGGGCGTGCTGGTGCGCGGCGTCGACGATGGCCGCAAGACCTTCGCCAACACGATGAAGTACATTTCCATCACCACCAGCGCCAACTTTGGCAACATGATCAGCATGGCCGTCGCCTCGCTTTTTCTGCCTTTCCTGCCGCTGCTGGCAACGCAGATCCTGCTCAACAACTTGCTTTCCAGCATACCCTCACTTGCGATTGCTACGGACAATGTCGATGCCGAGCAGATGCGGCGACCCGGCCGCTGGGATATCGGGTTCGTGCGGCGATTCATGGTCAGTTTTGGATTGGTCAGTTCACTGTTCGATTTCGCGACCTTTGCCTTTCTGTTACTTGTTGCGCACGCGGGACCTGCAGCCTTCCAGACCGGCTGGTTCGTCGAGTCTCTGATGACCCAGCTGGCGATTGTGCTCATCGTACGCACGCACAAAGCGTTCTGGGCGAGCCGTCCAAGCCCGTTGCTTGTCTGGCTTACACTTGCTGTGGCGATTGTCGCGATTGTCTTGCCCTATGTCCCCTTTGCGGGATGGTTCGGTTTTGTGCCGCTGCCATTTCGGGCACTTGCCGGACTCGTCGCGATCACAGGGCTTTACATTGTCGTTTCAGAAGCAACCAAACGCTGGTTCTTCTCGCATGGCAGCCGCTTCTCGCGCCGGCACGGCGCAGGGCAGGGCATCGACGGGAAGGCCATGTCGCGTTCAGCCCTGGCGCAATGAATATGCTGCACGAGGGTGGTCTACGGCGATGATCAAAAGGAGTGCGGGCATCCTGCCCTACCGCAGATCGAATAACGACCTGCAGGTGCTGCTTGTCCATCCAGGCGGCCCGTTCTGGCAAAGACGCGATCTTGGCGCCTGGTCGATTGCCAAAGGCGAGCATGACGAAAGCGAGCTGCCCGAGGCAGCGGCACGGCGCGAATTCACGGAAGAGACAGGCTGGGAGCCCAACGGAGCCCTGCTCACTCTGGGTGAGTTGTGCCAGCGAGGAGGCAAACTCATCACGGCATTCGCGTTCGAAGGCGACTTCGATACGGCGACGTTGCGCAGCAACCTGTTTGAGATGGAATGGCCGCCACGAAGCGGCCGGGTACAATCGTTTGCCGAGGTCGACCGTGGTGAATGGCTCGATTTGGCACTGGCCAGAGACAAGCTGGTTGTCGGTCAACGGCCTTTTCTCGACCGCCTCGCCGCTTCGGTTTAGTGCGTGTCAGCTGATCGCCTGTTGATCGAGATCAACGCCGCCTGCCGCCAACATGCCAATGATGGCCAGTAGGCAGGAGTGACCACCATGACCTTTCTCGATTACCTGATTTCAGTCGACGCCAGAACCACCTTGATGGACCGCATGATGCGGAAGCTCGGCGTCGATAGACAATTGAAAGTCGTAGCCGACCATGCTGCCGTCACCAGCCGGGCCGTGGATCGCTGCCGTTCCTGCGGGCATCAGGAAGAATGCTCGGTCTGGCTCGATGAAAACCAGCAAGCGGATAACCCGCCAGACTATTGCCGCAATGGCGACCTGATCGCTCGACTGCAGCACGCGGCCGGCCAACGGTAGCCATTCGAGTACTCAGCCTGGACGATGTCGTGCTGTCCGTGATTTGACGAGAGTCAACGCAAACCAAGTTTTGCAGTTGATAGGTTTGCATCCCACGGGACCGGGCAGTTTGGACACGATATTTTTTCTGGAAGCATTCCTGCTCTTTGTCGCGCCAGGACCAACCAACGCTCTTTTGATGGCGGGGTCGGTCAAGCGAGAGAAAGCGGTCAAGCTCTTGGCCGCTCAGGCATGCGGATACGGGATCGCATCCGCATGCTGGTTTTCGCTGCGTCCCTTCGCGTCGCCCGACGCCATTCAAATACTCAGGCTGGCAGCAGCCGGATGGCTCGTGGTTCTTGGCCTGAGTCTGATAATCAGCGCACGGATCAACGTTTCCAAAAATGGCGACGCCATTTCTGTTGCGGCGACCAGTGCTCTCAATCCGAAGGCCTTCATTTATTGCCTGGCTATCGTGCCGATGAACACCGAACCGCGCGCGCTGGGGATGTTCTGGATTGCGCTCCTGGTAATGACAGCCGCCACCGGATCGGTGTGGCTTTTGCTGGGTCGGCGCCTCAGCGGAGGCAAAACAACGGTAGAAAGAGTTGTGGGCGCGGCGCTTATTGCCTTTGCCCTGTTACTGCTTCGACCGTTGATACCCCTGGTCGCGACCTAAAGCGCGGCGAAGCCTTGGGCGAGGACTGGCAACTCACTCAGCCAAAGGCACCTGGCTTCGATCAATGTCGTGTACCGGCAATCTGGCTAGTATTGCCCTAGCTACGAAACAAGGACGACCGACACAGGATCGGCGCAGAAGAGATTATCCTTGACAACATTGACACCGGCGACGTTTTCGGCGGCGACTATCGCTGCCTGGCGCTCGCGTTCGTCGAAAATGGCGCCGCTCAGCGTCACCACGCCCTCGTCCACCATTACGTTGATCAAATCGTTGCCGGCCCATTTCCGCCTCGCAAGCTCGGCGGCGATGTTGTGGCGGATCTGTTCGTCATCGATGACCGTAGCGGCGCCATCCGGAAGGACGCCGAGCAATGCCCGCAGAAGATCAGAGCGGGTGACGATGCCCACGACTTTCCCGCCGTCGATGACCGGAATGCGTTTAACATGGTGACGCGTCATGAGCTCGACGATTTTTGCGAGCGATGCCGCAGGGGATGCCGTGACGACATCTTGCGACATCACCTCCTCAACCCGTCGGCCATTGGCGCGGACATATTCGTCGGCGGCCTTCCCAGGGCTGACGAGAAACTCCAGCCACCGCGAGCGCTTGCGCTCCGTGCCCAGTTCTCCCCGGCGCAGGAAATCGCCCTCGCTGACGATCCCCACCAGCCTGCCGTCGTTGCGAATGACGGGGAGGCCGCTGACCTTTTTGGAAAGCATCAACCCGGCAGCCTCGGCGATCGATGCGGACGGGTCGATGCCGACGACTGGCTTGCTCATGATGGCTTCGGCTTGCATGTTCGCTCTCCCGAGTTTTCCAACCTCCGGCTTCTTAGATTTCACCCGCACGAAGCGCCTTGATCTGAATCATTTTTCCGTCGAGGCAAATGGTCCAAAGCTGGAGCCGTGAATTACGGGGCGCGAACCGGTCAACCAGTGATCGCGGCCTTGGCGACGTTCACGCCAAGTTCGTAGACAAGCAGTCCACCATAGTAGGCCGTCGCAGTGACCAGAAATGCTCCGCAAACTTCGATCAGAGGAATGGCGATCGTTACAACCCGCATGTCACGGTTCCGCAGCCAAAGCGCGAGCCGCACGATTCCCCAGATCAGAAAAGCAAAGGCTGTGATCCCTCCCAGGCTTTCATGGATCTCCGCGACATCGCTGCTGAATCCGGCCGCTTCGGCATGATCCAGCGCAAGACCTCCGAAGAACCAGGTCCCCATAGCGAACATTCCGGCAGCCAGGGCCACAAAAGTAGAGATCGTGCCGGCTCCCGATCTCCTGGTGACGGCGCTGCCGCCAACGAGCGCCACAAGGTCGATAGCCACGAGCAGGTAGATCAGAACAATGGGAAAATGAACAAGCATGGGGTGGATATGTTGAATGGGGATCACGAAACTCTCCAGAAATTGGCAGGGGACTTTGGATAATTTGCCGGCTTTGCAGCGAGCCGTGGCCCACGACATTGGCAAGCGTCATGTGCCGTGGTGGGCCATGCACAGCGAAGGGAAGACCTAGTCGTTGTCGTCGGCTTCATCGCCCTGTTGGTCGTCGCATGCATCGCCGCCACCCTTGATGGCTTTCGGGGTGGAGGCGTCCAGCATGGGGATGGCCTGCAGGTCGATCGGGCCTGACGGGGCAACAGACGATGGCGCCCCACAAAATCCTTCGTCCGATTCAGCGGCCGCCGGCAGGACAAAGATCGTGAGGCTTGCAAGTGCCGCAAGAACAAGCATGGAATTGCGCATGGTCTCGTATCCTTCTCAGCGCGGCCATGATTGGACGCGATAATGCCCTGATATGAACCTTTTGCTTGCTGTAGGCTGAGGATAACTGACAGCAAATTGAAAGCTGCAACGTGCGACATGCCTGCCGATGAAAAGACAATGGAAGCGTTTGGCGGTGCTGGGTCTCGCGGGACTTGTCCTGGCAATGCCTCTCGCTGTCCGTGCCGACGAGGACGATGACGGCGACCATGACCGGGCGCGGGATTTGTACGAGCGCGGCGAAATCAAGGGCCTTGCCAACATACTGGACGTTGTCCGCGCCACAGCTCCCGGCGATGTTGTTGCGGTCGATCTCATCCGCAAGGCCGACAGATGGGTCTACCGGTTTCAGGTCGTCGGTGCCGATGGCCGGCGAAAGACCGTCGACGTCGACGCCGGCGCCGGTGTGATCATGCGCGACGGGGAGGGCGACTGATGAAGATCCTCTTGGCCGAAGACGAGCCCCGTATCGCCGCCGATATCGCGACCGTCCTCAAGGCGTCCGGAATGGCGGTCGATATCGTGAAGGATGGTGAAGCTGCCTGGTTCGCAGGCGATGTCGAGAATTATGACGCCGCGATTCTGGATCTCGGATTGCCCAAGCTCGATGGTCTGACGGTCTTGAAGCGTTGGCGGGCCAATGAGCGCAGGTTTCCGGTTCTCATCCTGACCGCAAGAGGCATGTGGACCGAACGCGTCGACGGCATCAATTCCGGTGCCGACGACTATCTTCCCAAGCCTTTTGAAATGGAAGAACTGCTCGCCCGGTTACGGGCAATCCTGCGTCGCTCGGCGGGACAGGCAGCACCCGTGCTGAAGTCTGGTCCTTTGCTCCTGGACACGCGCCAGATGCGCATCTCGCTCCGTGGCATTCCTATTTCTCTTTCGCCTCTGGAATACCGGCTGCTGGCGTTTCTGATGCACCACGCCGGAAGGGTCGTGGCGCCTACCGAGCTTGCCGAGCACTTGTACGATTCAGGCAACGACCGCGATCCGAACACGATCGAGGTCATAGTCGCGCGGTTGCGACGGAAGCTCGGAGGCGACATCATCGAAACGCGCCGCGGATTCGGGTATTTGATACCTGACGATTCCCGCTGATGGGCAACTCGATCCGCTTCAGGCTCTGGTTGGCGGCAACGATCTCGATCCTGGTTGCTCTTGCCATCGCCGGTATCGGACTGCGCTATCTATTCGAACTGAATGTCGAGCGGCGCGTCGTCAGTGAGCTGACCGTCGACCTGAACGACCTTATCGGAGCGACCAGTTTCACCGCCGATGGCCGGCTTTCGGTCCAGGCGGGCTTGGCTGACCCGCGTTTCGCCATCCCCTTTTCCGGTCACTACTGGCAAGTACTGGATACCGGCTCGGGCAGCCTGGTCCGGTCGCGTTCGTTGTGGGATGCGACACTTGTCCTGCCTGAGCGCGCAACTGCTGGCGTGCTCAGAGAGATCAAGGAATTCAAAGGGCCGCAAGGGGAACTCACCATCGCCGTCGAGCGCACCATCATCGACGCCAGCGGCCGCTCGTTTCGGGCCATCGTGGCCGAAGACCACCAAACCGTGAAAGAATCCGTCGACGGGTATGTCCGCGACCTGGCGCCTGCCCTGATCTTGCTCGCCATTGCGCTCATGGCTGCCTTCTTCATTCAGATCACCGTTGGTCTAGCGCCTCTGGAGACCTTGCGGGCCGCCGTCGGAAGCGTGATTGCTCAGCGAACTGCACGCCTCGAGGTGACCGCACCAAGCGAGGTGCAGCCGCTCGCGGACGAAATCAATCGTCTTCTCGATGCCCAGGAGAGGGCACTGGCGCGCGCCCGGTCGCGCGCCACCGATCTGGCGCACGGTCTCAAGACGCCTCTGCAAGTGCTGTCGGCGGACATCCGCGCTTTGCGAAAGAAAGGCGAGACGGAACTGGCCAACGAGATTGAGAAGAGCGCTGGGGCGATCCGGCGCCATGTCGAGCGGGAGCTCGCGCGCGCCCGACTCGCGCCAGGCGTCTCTGGCAAGGCATCCTGCCGGGTCTCGGACGTTGCGACTGGTATCATTGCCGTCGTCAAACGGACGCCAAGCGGCAAGCAGCTTTCATTCAATATGGACGTCACGGCAGAACTGGCGGCGCCAATTGACGAGGGTGACTTGTCAGAGATCCTCGGCAATCTAATCGAAAACGCTGCGCGCTACGCAAAGTCGTCAGTCCGTGTCGATGCATCCGCCACGGCTGCCGAGGTGATCGTTACCGTCGCCGACGATGGCCCAGGTATACCAGATGCCGATCGCGAATCCGCCTTGTCGCGCGGCGTCCAACTCGACAGCAAGGGCGGCAGCAGCGGCCTTGGCCTGGCAATCGTTTCCGACATCGTCGAAGCTTACGGCGGACGCCTTGCCATGGCCAACGCCGATCCGGGCCTGGTCGTGACCATTGCCTTGCCGCGACACGGTTGAGCGTGCTTCAGGCAAAACCTGGAAAATAGTCGACCTTTATCTTCGAGCGGCGAACGCCCATGGCCAGCAGCTTCTGGCGCAGCGCCTTGACCATCGCCTGCGGGCCGGAAATGTAGAAGGTGCGCTCGAGGTAGTCGGGTATGGCCAGACGTATCAGGCGCTCGTCTATGTATCCGGGATATTGCCCGCGCTCGCCGCCGCGCGCCACAGCGTGGATCGTCTTGATGCCAAGTTCCTGCCTGGCCGCGCCAAGCACGTCGCGATAAGCGATATCCTGCTGGCCTTCGGTTCCATAGAGAATGACGATCGGTCGCCGCTCCTTGCGGTCGAGCAGATATTGCAGCATCGAGCGGAACGGCGTGATGCCGATGCCTCCGGCCAGGAACGCGATCTTGGTTTCGCGCCGGGCGGGCAGCGTGAAATTGCCGGCCAGTTGCGCGGCATGGATCGTGCTGCCTGGCTTCATGGTCAGCAATTCGCGCTTGAAGGCACTTGATCGCGGATAGAACTTGACGCCGAGGCGGACTGTTTCCTCCGTCGGCGCCGAGGCGACAGTGAAATAGCGGCGGTTGCCGCGATTGTCTGAACGATCGAGGCCAAGCGTCCATTCGAGATACTGGCCGGCCTCGAAGGCGAGCTTGCGGGGCGAGCGGAAGACGAAGTCAAAGCTGTCGTGGGCCGATTGCTCAATGCGTTCCAAGGTTAGCACGAAGCGCCCCTTGGGACCCGCCGCATAGGCGAACAGGTTGCCGGCGAGCAGCGCCAGTTCCGGGGTGAAATAGAACGAGCCGACATGGATGTTGGGCGCAAACAGAAAGCCGACGATGGCGGCAAAGGCGATACGCGGCCAACGCATCGTCGGCGCGGTAAGCGGCTCTGTCAGCATCACGAAGGCAAAGAACAATACAGGCGACGAACCCAGTGTCTCCGTAAGCGCGGTCCAGTATTGCGACGGGTCGCTGGTTGCCAGAATGGTTGCCAGTGCCACGACAACGAAGGTCGAGACAAGATCAAGCCGGCGCAGTTTGCGGACAATGAGCATGCCACCGACGAGGACGAGCGGAAGCAGCGGCAGATTGCCGCCGATCCACCAGGTGGCTGGTTGGTCGAGCAGCAGCGCGGACAGCGCCACGCCCAAAGCAGCCGGGTTGAAAAGGTGCTTCCGTCCGACGGCGAGAATGAATTTGGATGAAATCGCCCAGACAGACGCGAACGCCACCGCCGCGATCCCCTTGATGTCCGTGGCCGCAACCGGATCGAGGATAAGCACCAGGATGAGTGCGGTGATGTAGACGGACTCGTTGTTGGCCGGGACTTTGAACACATGCGTAAAGACCTTGTTGGTGATCCAGCAGGCGGCCAGCGCAAGCGCCGTGGTGGAGGCAAGCGCAATCGGATCATGTGGCACCAGCTTGACGAAGCCGAGCACGAACGCCGCGCCGACCAGTGTCATCAGATAGTAGAGGACCAGCCTGTACATGGTCAGGTGATCGAGAAATCGGTCGATGGTCTTGATCATGGCAAGCAAAAGGCTCCGAACCCGGTTGTCGGCGTGGCGCGGCCATTGGCGGCGACGAGATAGCCCTCCAGGCCGGGCGTCTGCTCGATGAAGAGAATGCCGTCCCGCCCCATGGCGAAGGCCGCTGTGGCGAAACGATCGGCTTCGAGCACATCGGCGCCGATCACGGTCAGGCTGACGATGTCCTGGATCGGAATGCCAATTCCGTGCGGATTGTAGATGTGTTGACCGCGGACATAGGTGCCGGAGGTTGCGACGCCGCGACCGCGGGGATAGACGATCTTTACGATCTCGTCCGCGTTGAAGGGGTTGCGGATGCCGACACTCCAGTCATGACCCGAGGCATTCTTGCCGCAGGACTGGACGTCGCCTCCCGCCTCAATGAAGAAATCGCTGATGCCGGCCCGCTGAATGATGGCTGCCGCGTTGCGGATGGCCCAGCCCTTGACGATACCGGAAGGATCGAGCGACCCGTCGGGCTTGCGAATGTCGAAGTATCCGTCCGTCTCGTCTTTCGTCTGCCGCGCGAGAGCAAACACTTCGGTCATCTCGCCGCTCCAGTCGACGACCGGAACGTCGCCGCGGTTGATGGCCGTGATTTCGCTGTCGGTCCGGTATGTGCTGAAGCGCCGGTCGATATGCTCGAAATAGCCGAAGACCGTCTCGATCAGCTCACCGCTCGACGCGTCGCCGATGTCGACCGTAATGGGCATTCCCATCAAAATACGCGTTTCACGCATGGACCTAGGACGACGCTTTCTTCAGCGCGCCGCGCAGCGACTGGATGAAGGCCCTGCTGGTCAGCGTCGCGCCCGAGATAATGTCGACATCGGCACTCTGGGCGCTGATCGCTTCGTCGCGCAGCATGGGCAGCGCCTGCCTGTTGATGTTGACCGAGGTGCGGCGGTCGGAGGGGTATTTCAGCACTTTCAGCGCCGTAAGCTGTCCGCCCTGTACGAGGGCCTGGATCTGGATGATGCCGTAGTAGGCATCGGCCGTGGGGCCGGTGTAGACGCCATCGGCATAGCCATGTGCGGCGAGCTTCATGCCCACCCGGACGACACGCGCTGGTGCATTCGGATATGCCGGCCTCGGTTGCGGGACTGGTATGTAGATGGCGGGCGTTACGGCGAATGAAGGCGTTGACGACGCAGGATCGGTGACAGCCGGCGGCGCTGGCGACGGCTGTGGTGCCACTGGAACCACTGTCTGTTTGACTGGATCATTTGGCCGTTTGGCGGGCACGGCTATGCCAGCCGTCGTTTCGCGGGCAATCGGGAACCTTGTTCTGAGCCGGGGATCGAGGGGCGCCGGCGAGGTGCGGAGCACCGGCAAAGCCGCAGCGGATGCGGGCTCTTTCGGTTGCACGGAAGGCGCTTCGGCTGCATCGGCCGGCAGCGCTTCCCCAAGCATATCGTTTGCCGGATTCCTGCCGGCCTGATCCCAGACATAGGCGCCGGAGGCAGCGATCACGAAAAGCGATAGCGCAATCTGTTTCATCGAATTGTATTTCCACGTTGAATCTCGCAAGGCGGTCCATCTGGTCCGTCTCGGAGGCAATATCCCACGACCAAGCTGACAACTGGCTGTCAGCCGAGCTCAAGCTGCGAGAAGCCGTGAAGCTTCAGGGTAGGCAGCAAATTGATTTGTCCTAAATCAGGAATCTCGCATAAGCCGCGAGGTAGGGAGGTGCTCCTAGCGAGGTAGCTGTCTATGACCGTTGCCAACGAGCCTGCCGGCCATTCCAGCACCCGCATCCTGAAGCATTGGGCGTTCGCGTGAGCCGCCTGCATACGGAAAACCATCTCATATCCCGCATTGGCTGGCCGCGCGCCGCCGTACTCGGCGCCAATGACGGCATCGCCCACGCGCGCGACGAACTCGGCATTTCGGAGATGACGACGGCGCGGCCGATCCAGGCGGCTCTGGCCTCGGCGGCTGCATTTTCGGTTGGAGCGGCCATGCCATTGGCGATGGTGCTTGTTTCACCGGCCGCATGCTCGCCGCAACGGTGTCTGTCGCCTCGCGCTGACCGCCGGTATCGGTGCCGTCGTTGGCACCGCCATCTGGCGGTCCCGAGATGGTTCGGAACCAATTCCTATGAAGTTGCGAAAGCGCAACGAGGGCGGTCCTAAGGAGATTTATGAAGGGGCTTCGCAAATCGCGGAGACGTCATCGTGAAGCAGCGCAGTTCAATCAACCCGGACATGGTCGTCGACGAAATCATGAGAAAATGGCCGGCAACGGTGGCTGTGGTGCTGAGACACAAGATGCTCTGCGTCGGCTGTCCGATCGGCACTTTCCATACAGTTACCGAGGCGTGCAGGGAACATCGGGTCGATGAGGGCGACTTTCTGATCGAACTCGAATTGACCATTCGAGGAGAACGATGACGGTCAGTCCTTGTCCCGGTTCTCGGCCAGAACCACGAGGCGATGCGCATCCTTGACGGTGACTTTCTGGCGCCCGCTGATGACTATTCCGTTCTCCTCCCACTTGCTGAGCAGCCGGCTGACGGTGTGCAGCGTCGTCCCCGTCATTTCGGCAATGTCCTGCCTCGATATCGGGAAATCGATCTCGAGGCCGCTGTCGGTCTTTCGGCCGGTCTGGTTTGCCAATCGCAACAAGGCATGCGCGACCCGCTGCTCCACCTGTTCCGTGGACATCTCCACCACGCGCGTCTGGGCCTCCTGCAGCCTGGTTCCCACCGTCCTGTAGGTGCTTGCCCCAAAGGCCGGGAATCGTCGCGCCAACTCCGGCCAATGAGCATTGGGCCAAGCCAGCACCACGCAATCCACCGCCGCGACGGCGCTGGCGGGGTAGGTCGTCCGCCCCAGCGCCGCGGCGACGCCAAAGATCTCGCCTTCGCTGATGTATCTGGCGATGACCTGCTGTCCGTCCGGCGTGGTGCGGATCACCCGTATGTGCCCGGCGATCAGAACGAAGAAGGAATGGGCCTCGGCCTCCTGCTCGAAGATCGCAGAGTCCTTGGCATAGCGGGACGACCGTGCGTTTCGCAGGATCTCGCTCTGCTCGTCGGGTGTCAGCCCCTGGAAGAGCGGCAGTCGAGAAATCAGCGATCGGTCCAGCGCAGCCAAGCGGATCCCTCACGGCCCTTCCGCATCAATCGTGCGGCAGCCCTTTCTTATCCCGAGTTTGCGCCAGCGCAAATTGTTCCCAGTCGCATCAGGCTAAATGGCATGGAACGGCGCAATGCCGCGAAGACGAAACAAGGACAAACCGATGAAACTCTCCATCCTCGCCGCCGCAGTCTCCATCCTGGCGCTCGCCGGCGGCGCAAGCGCCGAAGAGCATGTGGTGCAAATGCTCAACAAGGGCGAAAAAGGTGCAATGGTTTTCCAGCCGGCCTTCGTCAAGGCCGCTCCTGGCGACACCGTGAAGTTCGTGCCGACCGACAAGACGCATAATGCCGAGTCGATCAAGGACATGATTCCGGACGGCGCTGAGCCTTTCAAGGGAAAGCCCAGTGAGGAAATCACCGTCACGCTTACGAAGGAGGGCGTCTACGGTGTGAAATGCGCGCCCCACTACGGCATGGGCATGGTCGCGCTGATCGTTGTCGGCAAGCCGGTCAATCTCGATACGGCCAAGGCGGTCAAGCATCCTGGCAAGGCAAAGACGGTGTTCGCCGACCTGTTCACCCAGGTTCCGGCCAACTGAAGCATCGTACAGCCTGCCTGCCATAAGTGAGGCGGGAAAGGGCCGGACGGACCGAGGGCGGCGGTTCATCCGGCCCTGTTCATTGGAGATACAGATCATGGGGACTCCACGCCTGCGGGCCTACACCGGACCCGCGGTTCTATCCTACGGGTTCAGGCCTTTCTTCTTCCTCGGTTCGCTGTATGCCGCGCTCTCCATTCTGCTCTGGCTACCGATGTATGCCGGCGCGCTCGATGGCCACAGTGCGTTTGTCCCGGTCGACTGGCACATCCACGAAATGTTGTTCGGCTATCTGCCGGCGATCATTACCGGGTTCCTGCTGACCGCCATTCCCAACTGGACCGGCCGGCTGCCCGTGCAAGGCCTGCCGCTGCTGGCGCTGGTTGTCCTGTGGCTTGCCGGCCGCGCCGCCGTCTTCTTCTCGGCGGATATCGGTTGGCAAACAGCCGCTGTGGTCGATGGCTCTTTTCTGCTGGCGGTCGCTGCGGCGGCGACACGCGAAATCGTCGCGGGGCGCAACTGGCGCAACCTCAAGGTGCTGCTGCCGCTTGCGGTCCTGGCTTGTGCCAACGGTGCGTTCCACATCGAAGCGCACCTTGAAGGCGCATCCGACATCAGCCGCCGGCTCGGCATGGCTGCTGCAATCATGCTCATCTCGCTGATCGGCGGGCGCATCATTCCGAGCTTCACACGCAACTGGCTCGTGCGCGAAAATCCTGGCAGGCTGCCGGCACCGTTCGACCGTTTTGACATCGCATCCATAGCCGTTTCAGCCGTTGCGCTAGGAACATGGACATTCGTCCCAGACAAGACCTCCTCAGCACTGCTTATCGCCGTCGCCGCCATTTGCCAGGCGTGGCGGCTATCACGCTGGGCTGGCGAGCGTACATTGCGGGATCCGCTGGTGCTCGTTCTGCATCTTGCCTATGCCTTCGTGCCGGTTGGGCTTGCCCTGATCTCGGCGTCGATCTTGTTTCCCGATGCCGTGCCGGCGGCGGCGGGACTGCATGCGCTCGGAACAGGTGCGGTGGGCTCGATGACGCTTGCCGTGATGACCCGCGCGACGCTCGGCCATACCGGGCGAGAGCTCAAGGCTGGGAAAGGTGCCTCGTTCATCTTCGTGACCGTCCTGCTCGCGGGATCATTGAGAATCCTGGCCGCCTTCGTCCCTTCTGACGTGGCGATCGACATGGCTGGCACGGCATGGGTGGCGGCATTCGCCGGCTTCGTCCTCGTCCACGGACTCGCGTTGATGACGCCAAAGGCGCGGTGAGGCGGGAGAGCGGGCGGCCGTCGAAGACGCGACCGCAGGAGCCGCTTCCGATCTGTCAGGCAATGCCGAAGTAGCCGAGGATACGGTTCACCCATTCCGTACGGTCCCGCACCAGCCTGAAACCCAGATTGTCAGGAGGCGTGCCAACGGCACAGCCGCCGCTTTTGCCGTCGCTGACGAAGTTCGACATATAAGCTCTGTGGAGGCCTTCAAGAACGTGGACGCCGCAATTGTCGACCGAACTCGCAACACCGCCTCCTTGGTCGGCCAGCGTCGTGCGGACATAGCAGGTCGAAGTCCATTCCCAGACGTTGCCCGAAAAGTCGGCGAGGCCCAGGGAATTGAAGCCAAAAGAGCCGCGGCTCCTGGGTAACGGATCTGGTTTGCGATTGAGGTCGACCTCGGCCTGGTAGCCGGTGAGCCACCGCCTAGCGGGATTGTTGGCGTCGTTTTCGACGCCCTCGAATTCTCCTGCAAACCGCTCCGCGGCGGCAAAGGCCCACTCTTCGTCGGAAGGCAGCCGCCATTGGCTGCCGGTCACATCGGAATACCATTGGGCGTAGGCGACGGCGTCGAGATAACTCACCCCTGTCGCAGGTGCGTCACGCGGGATTGACCGGGTCTCCTGCGCCGGCCGACAGGCACCCGCCGACACACAATCCGTGTAGTCAGCGGCGCTGACTTGGTTGGCCATGATGTCGAGTGGGGCGCTGATTTGCCGATCAACCTTGGGATTGGCTTGCGGGTGTCCGTCCTTCAGGAACTCGCCCGGCATTGGGTACGTGATCGAGCCGCCAGGCAGGATAACCGTCATCGCAACGGCGTGGGACTGTCGATGACCACGGGCCGCCTGCATCGAGAGCCCCGCCGTCACAGCCGCGGTCACCATGGCGATCGGTACGAGCTTGAGCATGAGAGGGGACATGTCTTTTCTCCAAGCCCGGACAGCGTCACTGTCCGGGCAAATAGGAGTGACGTTCAGTTGGTGGCGATGGGTTTGGGCGCCTCGACCTGCGTCATCAGGTCATCATTCCATTCGCCCTCGACCTTGAAGTGAGCGGTCGCCCCGAGTTCCACGGCCTCGATCAGATTGTGGTTGACGTATGCGTAAACCCCTGGCTGCAGGAAGGTGTAGAGCGCCGAACCCGCAGAACCGCCACGGATGAACCATGTCTCCAGATCCTTGGCCGGCGGATTGGCGAATTTGCCCTGTTGCCAGACATAATCGCCGTGGCCGCCGATCAGGTGCGGCCGGGTATCGCGGTTGGCCTGTGAGTGGACGATCAAGACGGTTTCTCCGACTTTCGCCGTCATGGCGTTGTCGCCGGTCAAGGAGCCGACCTTGCCGTTGAACACGACATGCGTCGGGATCAGTCCGCGCATCACCTTGACGATGTCATCGTAGCCGTCACCGGCCGATTCGTAGCTCTTGAAGTTGCCCTTCTCATCGCGCGGGATATAGAAGTCGCTCTCGCCGATATAGAAGATCTTGTCGTATTTTACCGGCTCGCCCTTGTCGTTCCTCAAGCCGTGGCGCGGCAGCACCATGATTGCGCCATTCATGCCGGAGACGACATGCCATGGGATCATCGGACCACCTGGCGCGCAGTGATAGACAAATGTCCCGGTTCGCGTCGCCTTGAAGCGCAAGGTCACCTGTTCGCCCGGATTGATCAAGGTCAGCGCGCCGCCGCCCAGTGCGCCGGTGGCGGCATGGAAGTCGATGTTGTGGGCAAGTGAGTTGGTGTCCGGATTGATCAGCGTCAGCTCGAGATAATCGTCCTGATGCACCACCATCAGCGGCCCGGGGATCGACCCATCGTAGGTCATCGCATTGAGCTTTGTGCCGTCGGCATCGATGACGACAGGCTTTTCCTCGATCGTCATGGTGAACTCGACGATTTTCGGTCCGCCCTTGGCGACCTGCTCGTGCGGATGCACGAAAGGCGGCGCCACAAGCTTGATCTTCTCTCGGACGAGACCCTGAATGTCTGCCTTTGTCACAGTTGCCGAAAATGCCGGCAGTGCTGCCACGGTGGCAGCGCCAATCGCTGCACCGAGCAGAGCTTCGCGTCGCGTGATCATGTCAGAGTCTCCTGTCTCTCAACCGTTGCGGATAAGCAGAACCTAGCTGACCTGACGCAGCGTTTCTTTGCGCTGGCGCAAATTGGTGGAGGTTAATCGCAGAAAGAACAGCTTCGGCATGCGAGCAAGATTTGACATGTAAAAGTTTGGTGTTGCAGTTTTCTGCAAATGTGTGCTGTCACTGGCGGAGTTCTGAAGATCAGCGGCCAATTTTATCTTCTGGATCGATCAGAATCCGCTCGGCGGCCCCGTCGAGATCTTCATATTGGCCGCTTTTCAAAGCCCACAGGAAGCCCCCCAGGCCAAGCGCACCAAGAAAGAGAGCAGCGGGTATGAGGTAGGTGAGGGTGGTCATGCGGATGGGGCCAATTCATTTATTTCGGAACGTCGCGCCGAACACTCTTCGCCAGCGAATTTGGCATTGAACCTTGCAGTCGCAGCGCATTTCCGATCACAAGCAGCGAAGAAGCGGACATGGCGATCGCCGCGATAAGAGGTGTGACGTGTCCCAGGATGGCGATCGGCACGGCGACAGCGTTGTAGATGATCGCAATCGCGATGTTCTGGCGGATCAGGCCGCCCGCCTTGCGCGAGACGTCCAACGCGAGAGGCACGGCCAGAAGACTTTCGCGCAGGAAGACAAAGTCGGCTGCGTTGCGGCCAATGTCGGCGGCGGTGGCCGGCGCGATCGAGACATGCGCCGCGCGCAGCGCCGGCGTGTCGTTGAGGCCGTCGCCAACCATCAGAACCTTGTGCCCGTCCTTCTCCAGGGTCTCGATGCGCTCGACCTTGCCGGATGGCAGCAGGCAGGGAACGAAGTCATCGACACCCAGCCCTTTCGCAACCTCGGCGCAGGCTGCCGCGGTATCGCCCGACAGCATTTCCACCGACATCCCAGCATGCTTCAATTGATCGATGGCCGCACAAGCGTCGGCACGCAATGCATCCTCGAAAACGAAGGATGCGACAATCATCCCGTTTTTCGTCAGGACCGTTCCGCCGTAGCCATGTTTGCCTTCACCACCGGTTCGAGCCTTCCACCCAGCCCATCCGCGTCGACCCAGCCGCCAGGTGCTTCCGGCGTCAGTGGCTTCGATGCCAAATCCCGGGTGCTCGGTGACCGCATCGAATTTATGGTGCCCGCCAGGAGCGGCAAATCCGGCCACGGCCTTTGAAAATGGATGGCGCGAATGCGCGGCCATGTCTGCCGCGATTGCCAACATTGCGGGATCGATCGACAACGCGTTGACGAGCCGGGGCTGGCCGAGCGTGAGCGTTCCGGTCTTGTCGAACACCGCCGTGTCGATCGTTGCCAGGCGTTCCATCGCCGAGCCGTCCTTGACCATGATGCCGTTCTCGAACAGGCGCCGCGCGGCGACCACCTGGACGATCGGCACCGCAAGACCGAGCGCGCAGGGGCATGTGATGATGAGAACAGCGATGGCGATCGTCATCGCGCGGTGCCAGTCGCCGGTCGTCGCGATCCAGCCCAGGAACGTCACCAAGGCGGTGAGATGAACCACAGGCGCGTAGAGCGCCGAGACGCGATCGGCGATGCGGCGATAATGCGCACGACCGCCCTCGGCAGCCTCCATCAGCCGAACCATTTCGGCCAGGAACGAATCCTTTGCGGAGGCTGTCGCCTCGATCGTCAGCGGGCCGGTAAGGTTGAGCACGCCAGCCTGCACGGCTTCGCCTGACGCCACGTTTTTCGGCGTGCTCTCGCCTGAGGCCAGCGAACAGTCGAGATCCGACGCTCCCTGGATGATCTTGCCGTCAACCGGGATTCTTTCACCGGCTGCTATCAGCAGCTGCATCCCTGGTTCGATCTCGCCAACCGGCAAATAGTCCCGTGCGCCGTCTGCGCGCAGCACCATGGCGCCACGCGCGGCCAGCTGCGACAGGCTTTTCACCGCGGTGCGGGCACGCTCCCGCATCACGTGATCCAGCGTGCGGCCGATCAACAGGAAGAACAGCAACGACACCGACGCGTCGAAATAGGCTTGTTCGCCATGATTGATCGTTTCATAGAGGCTCATGGCATAAGCAAGCGACACCCCGACCGCGATCGGCACGTCCATGTTCATGCGGCCATGGCGCAATGCGTTCCAGGCTGAGCGGAAGAAGATGCCGCCGGCGAAGGCCAGTGCGGGAATGGCGATCAGCGCCGAGACCCAGTGAAACAGGTCGCGCGTCGCGCCATCCGCGCCGGACCAGACCGAGACAGAAAGCAGCATGATGTTGCCAGCCGCAAAGCCGGCAACAGCGACGGCGCGGATCAGCTCCGCAAGCGTCTTATCCTTCTCATCCACCTCAGGGGCGAACAAATGCGCCTCGTAGCCCAGCCTGCCAAGCGCGTCGACGAAGGGTGGCACTTGATCCCCACGCCACCGGATCGCGACGCGCTTCGTCGACAGGTTGACGCGCGCGCCTTCGACATTGTCCAGTTTTCCCAGCACCGTCTCGATCGTCTGGATGCAGGCCCCGCAATGAACCCTCGGCACCGAAAGATCGGTCTGGCGAAGGTTGTCGCCAAGCGGCCGGCTCGCCAGCCTGATCTCCTGGCCGGATGGCAGAACCGATGTGGAGCTGCCCAGGTCCAGCGCCATTTCGGCGCCCGGCGCACAACAGCTCATTTCAGCGCTCCATGGGAAATCATGATCCTGCGGACCTCGCGATAGGGCTTCGCGAGACCTGCATCGGCGTCCACCTCGACGATCCAGACGCCGTCCTTCGGCGTATGCTGGGCGGCGAATTCCTGGCCCGTGGCGGGGGCGAGCGTGATAGCCTTGTCCTCTTTCTCGTAGGCCGGATGACGAAACAACACCTTGACGCCACGCAGGGTAACCGGCTTGCCGGCCGCATCGGTCAGGCTATAGCGAACCTCACCCCATGCGATGGTCAGGTTCCCGCTCCAGCCAAGGGCTGCCTGCGCGCGCCCTTCCTCGGCCTTTTTGTTGAATTGCTGGCTGGCCACGTAGGTGTTCTCAACGACAAGGCCGGTCCAGCTTGTGTTGGCGAGTGTCGCCATGGTCAGGTTGACCGCGATGACCACACCGAAAAAGGCAAGGATGATGGCCAGCATGTGCCTGCCGGTGAATTCGCGGGGCCTTTGCGCCTTGGCAGTCATCTGGCGATCTCCGGTGCGTTGAAGGTGGCCGTGTATTCGTCCGATTCGAAGCTCGCCTTGTCCTCGACCCGGAACGTGAAGGTCTGCGCTGTGCCCTGGATCTGGTCCGCTGGCTGCCGCACGAAGACCTTCAGCATTTTCAGGCGATCGGGCTCGACCGGGATGGCGAAGGAGCGGCTTGCCTTTAGGTCGTCGCCGACCACGCTCATTTCGGCCCCTTGCAAGCCTTGCATCGTGACGACGATCGTTCGTGGCTCAGGGATCATGTTGAGCAGCTTGACGGTGTAGCCGTTGCGGATCGAACCGTCGGACAGCGTGACGAATTGCGGATTTCGGTCATGCAGCACGTTCACCTCGAGCCGGTCACGCGTCAGCAGCGAATAGACCACGCCCAGGCCGATCAGCGACCACATACCCATGTAGACATAGGTGCGGGGCCGAAAGATCTTGCGGATATGGAAGTGAGCCACCTTGTCGGAGAACAGGCCATCAGCGGTCCTGACCAGCGACGGTTGGACTGAACTGGAGCCGCCGGCGGTCGCCAGCATCATGTTGGCGTTGTAGTCGGAGAGCGTCGCGTAGGAGATCAGTCCATGCTCCCTGCCCAGCTTTTCCATGACGCCGTCGCAGGCGTCGATGCAAAGCCCGCAGGTGATGCATTCAAGCTGTTGTCCGTCGCGGATGTCGATCCCCATCGGGCAGACCGCCACGCAGGCATTGCAGTCGACGCAATCGCCGACGGATTCCCCCGCTGCCAGAACCTTCTTGGCGTGACGCGAACGCGGTTCGCCGCGCCAGTCATTGTAGGTGACGGTGAGAGAATTTTCATCGAGCATGGCTGCCTGGATACGCGGCCATGGGCACATATAGGTGCAGACCTGCTCGCGCATCAGCCCGCCGAACGTATAGGTCGTCGCCGTCAGCACGGCGATGGTGATGTAGGCGATTGGCGCCGCGGTGCCGGTGAAGAGTTCGCCGACCAACGTCGGCGCATCGGCGAAATAGAAGATCCATGCGCCACCGGTCGCCGCGCCTATGACCAGCCAGATGGCGTGCTTTGATACACGCAGCACGAGCTTGCGGGGGCTCCAGGGTCCGGCGTCGAGTTTCATACGCGCGTTGCGGTCACCCTCGATGGCCCGCTCGACGACCAGAAACAGATCGACCCATACGGTCTGCGGGCAGCTATAGCCGCACCAGGCGCGTCCGACAGTCGACGTGATCAGGAAAAGACCGACGCCGGCCATGACCAGGAGGCCGGCCACATAATAGAATTCCTGCGGCCAGATCTCGATGAAGAAGAAGTAGAAGCGCCGGTTGGCGACATCGAGCAGCACCGCCTGATCAGGGGCAAATGGGCCTCGATCCCATCGCAACCACGGCGTCAGATAATAAATGCCGAGCGTTACCGCCATCACGATCCATTTGAACTGGCGAAAGCTGCCCGATGCCCGCTTCGGGAAGATTTTCTTGCGCGCGGCATACATTGGCTGGCGCACTTTGGCGGAGTTGACGGCCTCGGCTTCGAGCCGTTCTACCTGCGTATTGTCCAGCACTGTTGTCTCCCGTCGCGCAGCTTGTGATTTCGCAGGCAGTTGGCCTGATCGGTTTCAGACAAGCGCGCGAAATGCAGCGTTTGCCGGACTTTGCCACCGATAGGGTTGAGCCGCGTTGATGCAGGTCAATCGCCGCATGCCGCTAACAGATCGAGGCCCGGCATGGCCGGGCCTCGTCGCTTGCACGGAGAGGGCCAGAGAATAGACCCCCGTTGCTATTCTCCACCGCCAAGCGAATGCACGTAAACCGCCAGTTCCTTGACCTTGGTTTCGCCCAGGCGCGCGCCCCAGGCCGGCATCACGCCCTGCTTCGGTGCGCGAACCTGGTCGGCGATTGCCGTCTCTCCGGAGCCGTAAAGCCAGATCGCGTCGGTCAGATCAGGGGCGCCGAGTTCCTTGTTGCCTTTTGCGTTGTCTCCGTGACAGGCCACGCAATTCTCGGCAAAGACCTTGGAGCCCGGCGCGACGAGGCTTGCATCCACGACCTTTCCGGACAGGCTGGCGACATAGGCGCTGACCTGTGCGATCTGGTCGGCGGTTATGATGTCGCCGAAGGCCGGCATTTCAGACAGCCGCGTGTCCGGGTCGGATACGAAGCGGATGCCGTGCGTGATCGTCTGCTGGATCTGCTCCGCCTTGCCGCCCCACAGCCAATCATCATCGTTGAGGTTGGGAAAGCCCTTGGAGCCCTGAGCACCAGAGCCGTGGCACTGTGTGCAGTTGACCTTGAAGGCGGCGCCGCCGGCGGCGACGGCGAATTCGCGCAGCGCATCGTCTGCCGCAATCTCCGAGACGCTCTTGGACTCTACCGCCGAGAGATATTTGCCTTTCGCGACTTCTGCCGCGGCCAGTTCGTTCTTGACTTCATTGCGGCTAGAATAGCCGAGCACCCCCGTTGTCGCCGAGTGCAGCAGCGGCCATGCCGGATAGGCGATGGTGTAACCGATGGCCCAGACAATGGTGACGTAAAATGTGATCACCCACCAGCGAGGTAGCGGGTTGTTCAATTCCCGGATGCCGTCCCATTCGTGGCCGGTGGTCGAGACGCCGGAGATTTCATCGATGTGCTCGTCGCTCATGATCACTCGTCCTCAAGGGGAATCCGGGCAGCTTCTTCTGCCAGCTTGCGGCTACCGGGGCGCAGGGCGAAGACAATTGCCCCAACAAAGAAAAGCGCCATCGCGACCAGGCCCCAGCTGTCAGCAAACTCCCGCATTAAATTGTAATCCATGGATAAAACTCCTCAGCGGTAGCCGGCGGCTTCGTCGTAGTTCTTGAAATCGACCAGAGTGCCCAGCATCTGCAGGTAGGCGACAAGGGCATCCATTTCGGTGACCTGCTGCGGGTTGCCGTCGAAGTCGCCGATCTTGGCTTTTGGATAGCGTTTCTCAAGGCCGGAGGTATCGGCGTTCGGATCGGCCTGCGCCATCAGATCGGCGTTGGCGTGCGCGATCATGTCGTCGTCGTAGGGGACACCGACACGCCGGTTGGCGACCAGATGCGTTGAGAAATCCTTCACTTCGATCGGTGCGTCCTTCAGGAACGCATAGCTCGGCATGATCGATTCCGGCACCACGGAACGTGGATCGGAAAGATGTGCGACGTGCCATGCATTCGAATAGCGGTCACCGACCCGGGCGAGATCGGGTCCGGTACGCTTCGATCCCCACTGGAAGGGATGATCATACATCGACTCAGCAGCCAGGCTGTAGTGGCCGTAGCGCTCGACCTCGTCGCGGAACGGCCTGATCATCTGGCTATGGCAGAGGTAGCAGCCCTCGCGCACATAGATGTTGCGGCCGGCGAGTTCGAGCGGCGAGTAAGGCCGCATGCCTTCGACCTTCTCGATCGTGTTGTCGAGATAGAAGAGTGGTGCGATCTCGACGATGCCGCCGACCGTCACCACCAGAAGGGAACCAACGAGAAGAAGCGTGGCGTTCTTCTCGACGATCGCGTGTCTGTCCATCAAGCCCATTTTCTGGCTCCTTATTCGGCAGGCTGAGGGGCGGGAACGGAGCCCGGCATCGGTTGCTCCTCGCGCTGGTGGCCGAGGATCGTCATGGCGATGTTCCAGGCCATGATCAGGGTACCCGAGAGGTACATCGCCCCGCCGATAGCGCGCATCACATAATAGGGGTGCATGGCGGCGACGGTTTCGGCGAAGGAGTAGACCAGGAAGCCCTGCTCGTCGTACTCGCGCCACATCAGGCCCTGCATGATGCCCGACACCCACATGACGGCGGCGTAGACGACGATGCCGAGCGTCGCGAGCCAGAAGTGCCAGGTGACGAGCCTTAGTGAATAGAGCCGTTCACGGTTCCACAGCTTCGGCACCATGAAGTAAATTGCGCCGAACGAGATCATGCCGACCCAGCCGAGCGCACCGGAGTGCACGTGGCCAATGGTCCAGTCGGTATAGTGCGACAGCGAATTCACCGTCTTGATCGACATCATCGGCCCTTCGAAGGTCGACATGCCGTAGAAGGCGATGGCCATCACCATCATGCGGATGATCGGATCGGTGCGCAGCTTGTCCCAGGCACCGGACAGCGTCATCAAGCCATTGATCATGCCGCCCCATGATGGCATCCACAGCATGATCGAGAACACCATGCCAAGCGTTTGCGCCCAGTCGGGCAGGGCGGTGTAGTGGAGGTGATGCGGGCCTGCCCAGATGTAGAGGAAGATCAGCGCCCAGAAGTGAATGATGGAGAGGCGGTAGGAGTAGACCGGCCGGTTCGCCTGCTTGGGTACGAAGTAATACATCATGCCGAGGAAGCCGGCGGTGAGGAAGAAGCCGACCGCGTTGTGGCCGTACCACCATTGTATCAGGGCGTCCTGGACGCCGGAGAAGGCAGAATAGCTCTTCGAGCCGAGGAATGAGGCCGGCATCGACAGGTTGTTGACCACATGCAGCATCGCGACAGTGATGATGAAGGACAAATAGAACCAGTTGGCGACGTAGATGTGCGGTTCCTTGCGTTTCAGGATCGTGCCGAGGAACAGGATGAGATAGGCGACCCAGACGATGGTCAGCCAGATGTCGACATACCATTCAGGTTCGGCGTATTCGCGGCTCTCGGTGATGCCGAGCAGATAGCCAGTCGCCGCCATCACGATAAAGAGCTGATAACCCCAGAACACGAACCAGGCGAGATCGCCACCGAAGAGGCGGGCGCGGCAGGTGCGTTGCACGACATACAATGATGTGCACAGCAGCGCGTTGCCGCCGAAGGCAAAGACGACGCCCGACGTATGCACCGGCCGCAAGCGGCCGAAGTTGAACCAAGGCTGTATGTTGAGATCGGGATATGCAAGCTGTAGCGCGATGACGACGCCGACCAGCATGCCGACGACACCCCAGAATATGGTGGCGATGGCCCCGTAGCGGATGGGACCATCCATGTAGGCTGACGGATCGACCGCGACTGCCGGCGCGAAACTCGTGTTGCGTAGAAGAATGGCGGTGAAACCCAGCAGCACGATGAGCAGCACCCACATATGCTGGCGAAAGGGCTCGTCCACCCCGAAGCCGGCAGCCACAAAAGCCGCAAAGGCGAACAGGCCCAAAACAAAGATGTGCGTGCCGAACTTCATGACATGTCCCCGACGTCGACTCCGATGCGCGGACGTCAATCCGCAGCAACAGCAATTCAGCAGGCGCCCCTTCGCCGCCTTGATCCATGTCAAAGCCACTTGCTTTTGGATTGGGCAGCTTCGGTCGCGCAAACGATCTGGAGGCTGCCGTTGAACTGGGAGAAGGAGCTGGAATCGTTGCTGTTCGAAACGAGCCGCGAAAATTCGATACGGGCAGCTCGATCCGGCAGGGAGGCAGTTCCGGCGGCGGTGATGAAACGTGCGCATCTGGAAAAGCTGCGGCTCTGCGAAGCCCTTGAGAGGATCGCAGACACCCTGCCCAGGGTCGATTGCCTCGCATGTCTGGCTACCGCAAATGCGATCGTTCCGCTGTTGCGGAACACGCATCGATACGAGGAGGCAATCATCTTTCCGGTCTACGAGGCTGCCGCGGCTGATAGCGACGCCAGCCTTGCTTCAATCCGGCGATTGCGCGCCGAACATGTCGAGGACGAATGCTTTGCCGGCGAGGTGACCGAAATCCTGCTGGCGATCGGCCATGGCGAAACGGTCGAGAATGCCGAGGCAATCGGCTTCATGTTGCGCGGCTTCTTTGAAAGTATGCGCCGGCATATCGCCTTTGAACGTGAGCACGTCTTGCCGATGATCGGGATAGTCGATTGATCCTAGACGCCGGAGCGTCGCTGCAACCGGGTCAAGTTGTCGACGGTGACTTCCCTGTTGTTCTCGATCCGAATCACGCCATCCGATCGCAGCCTGGTCAGCTGGCGGCTCACAGTCTCGATCGTCAGACCAAGGAAATCAGCGATGTCGGCGCGGATCAGCGGCAGGTCGAAACTTGTGGACTGGGCGGACGGGTCAAGCGCAGGGTCGATGTTCCTGGCGATCATCAGGAGAAAGCTCGCCACCTTTTCCGAAGCACTCTTGCGCCCGAGAGTCACCATCCAGTCGCGAGCTTCGTCGAGTTCGTTCAGGGTCTGCTTGAGCAGACGATGCTCCAGTTCCGGTGATTCCTTCATTATCCGTTCGATGGCGGCCTTGGGAAACGAACACACGGAAACGGCAGTGGCGGCTTCTGCGTTGATTGCGCTTTCCGCCTTGAAAGGCCGCCCCAGAAAATCAGGGGCGAACTGGAGGCCGACAATCTGCTGGCGCCCGTCTGAAAGGCTCTTGGTGAGTTTCACCACGCCGGAAAGCAAATTCGAATAGGTGTCGACAGTTTCGGCGTCGCCTATCAGTTCCACGCCTGGCTCGACGTTGTGCCTGGACGACGTCTTGGCAAGCCCAGCGAGCTGCTCCGCGTCGAGCGCACCGCAGACGCCGCGATGCCGCGCTTCGCAGGATTGGCAAAGCACGGGGATGCCGGAGCTGTGGATGTCCTGGCGCATTGTCATCATGATTGTCCAAGGAATCCTTGACTGCGGGCAAGATCGTATCGGCGACCAGAAATCCCTGCCCCAGTTTACGCACAGCGGCATTGACCGAAATCAAGGCGGCCGCAAGGGCCATTAGCCAGAACTCATTCCTGCAAGATTCAAGCTTGCCGGGATGATGGAAGGTAAAATGAAATCGGAACTGGCCGCCAGATTGGGTGAGAACGTCCCGCGCTACACAAGTTACCCGACCGCTCCGCATTTTCACCCGGGCGTGGATGCCGCCATCCAGCGGGGCTGGCTGGAAGCGATTGGAAGCGGTGACGAGATTTCGCTCTATCTGCATATCCCCTACTGCGACAGGCTCTGCTGGTTCTGCGCCTGCCATACCAAGCAGACACGCCATTACCAACCGGTGGCCATCTATCTTCGTTCGCTGCATGCCGAGATCGCAACGGTCGCCGGTCTCGTCGGCGGCAGGGGTCATGTCCGCGCCGTGCATTTTGGCGGCGGCTCGCCAACCATGCTCAAGCCGGAGGATCTGGTCGCGCTGGGAGCGGTTTTGCGCAAGAACTTCGAATTTCTCCCGGATGCCAGGATCAGCGTCGAGATCGATCCCAACGATATGGATGATGCGCGCCTCGACGCTCTTGCCGAGATCGGCATGACCCGGGCGAGTCTCGGCGTGCAGGATTTTGACCCGAAGGTGCAAAAGGCGATCAACCGCGAGCAGAGCTTTCTACAGACCAAGGCGGTTGTGGACGGGGTTCGCGCGCGGGGCGTCAGATCCGTCAATCTGGACCTGCTCTATGGCTTGCCACATCAAACCAGGGAGAGCGTCTCCTCTACGGTCGCGCAGGCGTTGACCCTGGAACCGGATCGGATGGCATTGTTTGGATACGCGCATGTGCCGTGGTTCAAGAAGCATCAGACGATGATCGACGAGGCATGGTTGCCGGGCTCGGCAGAGCGGTTTGCCCAGTCGCAACTGGCCGCTTGTCTTATGCTGAACGCCGGATATGAAGCCGTAGGCTTCGACCATTTCGCCAAGCCCAACGATTCATTGGCCGTGGCGGCCCGAACCGGCTGCTTGCGCCGCAATTTCCAAGGCTACACCGAGGATCGCTGTGAAACACTGATCGGTCTCGGCCCATCGTCCATCAGTCAATTTCGCCAAGGCCATACCCAAAACATGCCGTCGACCGCGGAATATGGACGCATGGTCTCGGACGGTGGGCTGGCGGCTGTCCGGGGTATCGCGCTTACCGAAGACGACCGCGTTCGCGGCTGGATCATCGAGAAGTTGATGTGCGACTTCGCCTTCTCGGCGATCGAATTGGTGGAGCGCTTTGGCGAAGCAGGCCAAAGACTTCTGCTCACGGCGAGCTCCACCGCGCTTCGTGACCCCGAGGGCTTGCTGGAACTTGATAGTGACAGCTTCGTCGTGCCGGCGGAAAGCCGCCCCTTTGTCAGAAGCGTCGCGGCGAAATTCGACAAATATCTCGAGACCGGCAAGGCCAGGCATTCTGTGGCGGTCTGAGTGTAGATGGTCAGAAATGTTCCCCGGCCTTGAATGGGCCGATACGGGTGCCGGCCGCGATCAGGTAAGCAGTCGACCATCCGATGAGCAGGAATCCGTTCACGCCTTCGAGTGCTGCCAGGACACGCCATGCATGGGCGGGCACGACATCCCCATAGCCGACCGTCGAAAACGTAATGGTCGAGAAGTAGAGCGCGGTTTCGAAGTCGTCGAAAATCTCCAGCAACCTGTATAGGCCTGCCCAGAGCCAGACCTCGGCGGTCATGACGGCGAAGAGGCCCATTACCACGCTGATCATTGCGACAATGCGGCTACGGCGGCCATGCATCCGGAAATGCGCAACCATATGGGTCATCGCATGGGTGACTGCGATGAGACCAAAGGTGTGAACAAGGACCGTCAGACTAATGGCGATTGTGCCGACAAGAAGGTTCGCGAGCATGCCCGAAGCTTAGCGTCGCGACCGCGGCTTGCGTTGCGCGAAATCAATCCAGACAGGTTTGCACGGCTGGTGGCAACAATTTGACAATATGCACAATCCCTCAAATAGCTTTTACCAAATTGAAATCTGTCATCGGTAAGACCAAGCAGTTACCTCGGACGATCGCCACAAGGCGAAGGCATGATGCCGCCCGTCCGTGCCGGTTTGAGGCCGGCGGTTGCGATTTCCTTGCACAATAGCGACGCCACAGTCGCATCCCCGTGCCTGCCGCCGCGACCAGCGCCGGCTACAGAAAGACCATTCGATGAAATTCCTGATTGCGGCTGCGCTGCTTGGCGCCTTGCCGGTGTCCAGTGCGATGTGTGCATCCCTGGAGGCGCCGAAGGGCGCGGTCATTCTTACGATTACCGGCGATATACAGAACACCAACGCAGCAAATACGGCGACCTTCGACCTGGCGATGCTACAGGCGCTTGCCGGCCGGCAGGCGATCATGGACACCCCCTGGACGGACGGCGCCACCGAGTTCGACGGGCCCTACCTGCAATCGGTTCTCCAAGCCGTTGGTGCTCACGGCAAAATACTGAGGATCAAGGCCCTCAACGACTATTCGGCCGACGTGCCGATGGCGGATGCCACCGACTACGAGACCATTCTTGCCCTGAAGATGAACGGCAAGTCGATGTCGGTTCGCGACAAGGGACCACTCTTCATGATCTATCCATTCGACAAGAACCACGAACTTTACAACGAGAAATACTTCTCGCGCTCGGTTTGGCAGATCAAGGAAATCGAGGTCGTCGATTGAAGCCCGAACTGATCGAGAGCCGCGAGGCGGTTCGCACGGCGGGCAAGGCGACCCGCTATCTGATCGTTGTCTCGGTCGGGCTCATGGTTGCGCTGGCGGGTGCCTTCGCTCACCTGGCGGCCAGGCAGAACACATTGCAGGATGGCATTCGTGAAGACGCCTTATGGGCCGTCTACCAGCTCGACCGTGAAAGCCGAACACTCGCGCAGGCGACGGAGAAGCTGGCTGGGAAGAGCAGCGTCGGCGCCGATGAGGTCCGGGCGCTCACCCTGCGCTATGACATCCTCTATTCGCGGCTCTCGATCCTGGACAACGCCAAATATGCTTCGTTCTTTGAAGCCAGTGAGACCTTTCGCGGCGTGCGCAGCCAAGTGCGCGACATCGTCGTTGGCCTTGAGCCGGTCTTCGACCGCATCGCCGCTGACGAGATGGTTGATCCTACCACTCTGGTCAGCGCCTCGGAAACGCTTGGCGGTCTGCTGAAAATCACCGAGTCGCTGCTCAGCTACACCAACGCCTCGGTTTCGGCCGCACGCGCCGACGCACGCGACGAGGTCATGCGGCTGCAGCAGCTTTCCGCGACCGTCGTCATGGCGCTTGGCTGCTCGATTGCCCTCTTGATCCTCAACCTCATGCGGCAACTGCGTATCGTCCAGTTGACAAGCCGACAACTCGAGACCACGGCCCACGAACTGTCGACTGCCTATCGCGCGGCAGAGATCGGCAACCGCGCCAAATCAGAATTCATGGCCACTATCGGGCATGAAATTCGCACTCCGCTGAACGCCATCCTTGGCATGTCTGAACTGCTGTCCCGTTCTCAACTTGCCGCTCGAGACCGCGAGAGCGTCCGCATCATCAACACTTCGGGCGAGGCGTTGCTGGAAGTCATCAACGAGATACTCGACTTCGCCAAGATCGAGCACGGCGACCTCGCTGCCGAGACGGTTCCCTTCGATGTCCCCGCAATGCTGCGGGACGTAGCCAACGTCATGGAGGGCAGGGCGGCGGAGCAGCGCGACCGTATAGAGATATCGAATGACTGCATGGCCCAGTCAGGATGGTATGTCGGTGACCCGACGCGCCTGCGGCGCGTGCTGCTCAACCTGTTGAGCAACGCCGTCAAATTCACCGAGAATGGGCTGATACGGCTCAGCGTGGCCGAGAGCGGAGACGGGACATGGTTGCGCTTCCAGGTGTCGGATACGGGCATTGGCATTCCGCTGGAATCACGCCATCGGCTGTTCATGCCCTTCAGCCAGGTCGATGGCACGATCAGCCGGCGCTTCGGCGGCACCGGCCTCGGCCTCGCCATCTGCAAGAAGGTGGTCGAGGGGCTCGGCGGCACGATCGGTGTCGACAGCGCCGCGGGGGTCGGATCCTGCTTCTGGTTCGAGGTGCCGGCTCAGCGCAGCGATCCACCGGTTGTCCCGAAAACACAGGCTGTTGTGCTGCCATCGTTTGACATCCTGGTGGTTGAGGACAATCCGATAAACCGCGAGGTGGCACAGCAATTCCTCGAACTGTTGGGGCAACGTGTCACCTTCGCCGCGGATGGCCGTGACGGGGTGCGGCTTGCATCCGAAGGCAGCTTCAGCCTGATCCTGATGGACATGCAGATGCCCATCATGGATGGCATCGAAGCCACCCGGGCCATCAGGGCGGCGGGCAACCGCGTCCCTATCATAGCCATGACCGCGAATGCGTCCGATGTAGACCGCCGGCGTTGCATCGATGCCGGCATGAACGGGTTTGAGGCCAAGCCGGTCACGATGGCAAGGCTCGAGCATTTGCTGGACGGACTTGCTGAATCCGCCGACAAAACGGAATCCCTCTCGATCCGTCCATGCGGTGGAGACCCCCAGGACGGCGCCATTCCCGCAGATCTGCGAGCCAAGGAACTGATCGAACTCCTTGGAAAGGACGCGTTCCATCGCCTGCTGGATTCGTTCTTGGAGGACTCCGCCGCACTGCTGTCCGATCTGCATCGCGCAATGTCGACCAGCGACCGGACGCTCGCCGACCGGACTCTCCATTCGCTGAAGGGCGCCGCCGCCAACATCGGCCTGACGTCCCTTGCGGCGATGGCTGAGGCGGGACGCCAATACCCACTCGACCTCGAATTGACCAATGATATCGAGCGAGAAATGGTGCGTATCGCGGACAGCGAGAGAAGGGCGGCGTAAGCCATGGACGAAGCCACCAAGATATTGATTGTCGAGGACAACCGGACAAACCGGATGCTGATGCAGATGCTGGTCGGGCAAATCCCAAATTGTGTGGCCATTAGCTATCCGACGCCGGCTGACGCGTTGCGCGACCTACCCGCGATTACCTTCGATCTCGGCATCGTCGACTTCCAGATGCCAGGTATGAATGGCATCGAACTCATCAAGTGCATTCGGCGCGACCGGCGGTTTGCCGATACGCCATTCGTCATGGTGACGGCCGATGGTGATGCCGGCACGCGCATCGACGCCATTCATGCCGGCGCCATCGAATTTCTACACAAGCCCGTCGAGCCGGTGGAGTTCAAGGCTCGTATGAGAAACCTGGCCCGGTTGTGTGAAGCGCAAAGAGACCTCGTTCATCGAGCGGAGTGGCTGAAGGTTGAAGTGGACAAGGCCACGCAGGAGTTGCGCGAGCGCGAGGAAGAGATCATCCGGCGCCTGACGCTCGCCGCCGGTTACAAAGACCGGGAAACCGCAATGCATACGATCAGGATGGCGCACTACAGTTCGGTCCTGGCCCGGCATCTCGGCTTCTCCGCCGACCAATGCCGCGACATCCTGCTTGCGGCGCCGATGCACGACATCGGCAAGGTCGGCATTTCCGATTCCATCCTGCTCAAGCAGGAACAGCTCAGTGCCGCTGAAAAACTGCGAATGAACGAGCACGCGCGGATCGGTGGCGCTATCCTTGCAGGATCGACATGCGCACTGCTTCAACTCGCCGCGAAAATTGCTGAAACCCATCACGAGCGTTGGGACGGCACAGGATATCCAAACGGATTGAGTGGCGAGTCCATTCCGCTGGTCGGACGCATTGCCGCCGTGGCCGATGTTTTCGATGCCCTTACCTCTGACCGGACCTACAAGGAGGCTTGGCCTATCGATCGTGCGTTTGCCTATATCAAGGAGCAATCCGGAACTCAGTTCGACCCGGAATGCGTCCGGGCGCTGCAGGCCGCATCCGAGGAGTTCCTTGACGTGAAGGCGGCATATCCTGACGATCCGGCCGAGAGGCGTTACGTGGCTTGAGCCCAAAGCTTATACGCTCAGGCGCTTGTCAACGCTTAGTCTCCTTGCGTCTCACTCCGGCAGGAGAGGTCTGACGATTGCGCCAGATCAATGCTGAACCAGTCGCTTGCGTGCGAAATCGGCCAAACGGGCACGGGAGCGCACCAACTTATGTCCAACGGCATCAGCAAGATGATACGCATGTCGCTTGCCAAAGCCGTCCCTTATGTCAGCGAAAAATTGGCCAGTCACGGTTTCAAAGTGGTTCAGTCCGTTGGAATGAGGAGTCAGAAACGTGCCCGGGACGGCTCCAGAACGGGCGGCTTTCGGGTGCTTGGTGTGTCCAATCCCGATGTCATATTCAAGGCTAGAAATGGAGTAGCTACCGCTGTCTGGTGCAACGTGCTGCTGACAGAAAATGGTGACAACGCGGTCAAAGTCCTTGCGGTAGATCCGTTGCCCTCAGTGGCAGCTTCGGACCCTTCAGCGATGAATGTCCGTGTTGCGCTTTCGAGGGCGATCCACAGTCTTTGAGCTGCATTTGCGATCGGCGTACCTAACTGCCGATAAGCGCCTCGTCCCACGAGTTCCCGGGTGCATTCTCAGGCAATCCGGCCCGTCGCTCTCCGATCCCAATCAAGTCGGGCGACGGGCCGTTTGGGTTCCATAAGTTGGTGTCATTCCCTTGAGGACGCGGATGAACTCACCTTCGGTTTCGGCCCGTTTGCCGATGATTTTGATCTAGAGCAATGCGGCTTCGGCTTGCCGGCCGTAGGAACCAGTTTCGACCGTGGAGACTTCGATATGACTTTCCACCCAACAACCAGACGCGCTGTGCTCGGTACGGTCGTCTCCATTCCAACCATTGGCGCCCCCGCGGTGGAATGGCCTTCTGCTGCAAACTTGAACGAAAGCCCGATCCTGGCGGGCTTTCGTCGTTGGGAGGCGCTAAGGGAATCGATCTGCTTTGACATTTGCGACAACGATCTGGATCGGCTTTACGCCGACATGGCCGACATCGTGGAAACCATGCTCGCAACTCCGGCCAAAACCATCCCCGAGTTCGCTGCGCAGTTCATGGTCGTTTTTAGCGGTGACGAAATTGCATACCCTCAGGCTGCCCGCGACCTCCACGCTCACTCGCAAACCCTTGTCGGTATGGCGCAGCGGGCTCGTGCCGGGTCAATTCTCGGTGGCGACTGACACCCATTGACGCGGGACCATGCGGATATGGGAAGAATTCCGATTCTGGCCTACGAAAAATCCAATGAAATCAACAATTTTGCTACATCCTCCGGGCCCACCATAACTGTTCAATATCAATTGGTTATGGCTATCCTCGCTTTGAAGTGGGCCAATTCAGATACGCTATGTTCCCGCGCTCAGTTTCCTGAAAGCCGCCATTCGGTCATTTCTTGGCGCCTCGAGCCCGCCTTCGACCCGATGCAAGGCATTCACATGCGACTGTGATTTCCGCGTTGGCTTCTACCGGTGGGACAACGACCTGTTCATGGAGACATGGTGCGTGGGACATCGCGTTGAGCGTTGATTGAGGCCGCACCACCGACACCACGTCCTCATTGACAGGTTCATAACGTTACCGTGGGCAGTCATTCTTATCCGCGGGATGCGTCGTCGGCGACCTGCCGGGCATCAGTCACGCGATATGGATAGCCCCGCGAGAAGCGGCGCGTATGCGGCGAGCCTGCGGGATACGAACTCCGTGAAGAGCCGCACGCGCTTCGTCTTGCGCGTCTCCCCCTGTGTGAGAAGCCAGAGCGTTCCGTACATGTGCAGGTCGGTGCCTGGCACTCTCACCAGCAGAGGGTTGGCATCTCCGACGAAGCACGGCAGTGTCGTGATCCCAAGCCCCTGCCGTACAGCGACGATCTGCGCCTCGCCGTCCGTGGTCCTGAATGGAGCCCCCGTGGTGCGAACCTCACCCTCGCTGGCCCAATCCGGGATTCCATGAATGCTTATGACGATCCACCGGATGGGATCAGGCGCGCCCGCACGCCACGCGGCCAGTAGATCCCGGGACATGTAGACGCCGCCGAACAGCTCCGGTCCCTTCAGGCCGTGAAGATTGAGCGGCAGGGTTTTGCGGTCGTAGACGACGCGGATCGCCACGTCGGCCTCTCGATTGGTCAGATTTGCCAGCTCGCCGGAAGACAGGATTTCCATCTCTATGTCCGGATGCAGACGCGCGAAATCGGCGAGGTCCGGCATGAGCAGGTGTGTCGCGAGGGTCGGTGCCAGCGTCACCCGCAGAAGCCCGCGCACGCTCTGGTCGCGCCCGAAGACCCGCGTCTCCAGTTGGTGCGACGACGCTTCCATCTGGTTCGCAAGCTCGAGGACCTCCTCGCCCGCAGCCGTCAGGCGGTAGCCCGAAGGCAGCTTTTCGAACATCCGCGCCCCGAGGCGTTCCTCGAACTGGGCGATGCGTCGCAGAACCGTCGCATGGTTGACACCGAGGTGCGCGGCGGCAGCCCGCACCGAGCCTCCACGCGCGGCGGCAAGAAAGTAGCGAACATCATCCCAGTCGATCATGGTGCATTCCTGCGCCAGGCAGTGCGGTTTGCAAAGGCCATTCTAACACGATCAGCCACAGTTCGCGCGGTCGTCGCGGCGTTCAATCATTTAGCCGGATCGTTTTCGCACCACCGATGTGCGCGATTGCGCACTCACCGCCCGACTTCGGCGAACCCATCTTGGGGCTCTCGCGGGACTTTCCGTACAGCCAAGACACGAGACGGCGAAACGAAGGATGCATGACATGAACAGACTGAATGGCAAGACCGCCGTCATCACCGGCGGCGCGACCGGCATCGGCCGCGCCGCGGCAAAGCGCTTCATCGAGGAGGGCGCCTTCGTCTTCATCTTCGGCCGCCGGCAGGAAGCGCTCGACGCCGCCGTGGCGGAGCTCGGACACAATGCCCGCCCAGTGAAAGGCTCGGTCTCGAATGAGGCCGACCTTGACCGGCTCTACGCGGCGGTGAAGGCCGAGCGCGGAACGCTTGACATCGTCTTCGCCAATGCCGGGGCGGGAAGCCCGTTTCCCCTCGGCAAGATTACCGCCCAGCACATTGATGAAACCTTCGACACCAATGTGAAGGGCACGATCTTCACGGTCCAGAAGGCGTTGCCGCTGATGGGGCAAGGCGGCTCAATCATCCTGACCGGATCGAGCGCCGGCACAACGGGCGCTCCGGGATTCACCGCCTACAGCGCGAGCAAGGCGGCAGTGCGCAACCTCGCACGGACCTGGGCGGAAGACCTGAAGGGCACCGGCATCCGGGTAAACGTGCTGTCGCCCGGAGCGACGGCGACCGAACTCGCGAAGGAGGCGTTGGGCGAGGAAGGCCAGAAGGCCTATGGCGCGATGACTCCGCTCCAGCGCATGGCCGATCCGGCGGAGATCGGGGCCGTGGCCGCCTTTCTCGCATCGTCGGACAGCAGCTTCATGACCGCCAGCGAGGTCGCCGTCGACGGCGGTCTGGCGCAACTCTGACCCCCATGCGGGGCCACGCTTCTCAAACTTTACGAAACCCAAAAACATACAACCAAAGGTGAAAGATCATGAAAAAACTCGAAGGCAAGGTTGCTGTCATCACAGGCGGAAGCAGCGGGATTGGCTTGGCCACGGCCAAGCGTTTCGTGGAAGAAGGTGCCCAGATCGTGATCTTTGGGCGACGCGAGAAAGTCTTACAAGAGGCCGCAGCCCTTATCGGGAGAAACGTGACCACGGTCGTGGGCGATGTTTCGCGCTTGGAAGATCTGGACCGGCTCTACGCCACTGTGAAAGAGAAACATGGTCACATCGACATTCTCTTCGCGAACGCGGGCGCAGGGACAATCGCGCCGCTCGCGGCAGCCACTGAGGCTCATTTTGACCAGACCTTCGATGTGAACGTGAAGGGGTTGTTCTTTACGGTGCAGAAGGCCCTTCCCCTCTTCAAAGACGGCGGATCGATCATTCTGAACTCTTCGGTCTCGAATGTGATGGGGCTACCAGCGTTCAGCGCCTACGCAGCAAGCAAGGCGGCTGTTCGCAGCTTCTCGCGGTCCTGGACCATGGAGTTGAAGGACCGAAACATCCGCGTCAATACTATGAGCCCTGGCGCGATCGAGACTCCCGCCTTGGCGACAACGACCGGCCTTACCGCTGAGCAAGCCGAGGAGGCGGTCGCCCAGTTTGCTGCACAGATCCCAATGGGTCGCAGGGGCAAGCCAGAGGAAATCGCGGCTGCGCTCACGTTCCTCGCCTCCGATCAAAGCTCCTACATCACCGGTATAGATCTCGCCGTCGATGGTGGCTGGGCACAGGTCTGACCCGGCGTTAACACAGGATCGGAGAAGCATTATGAGCTACGCAATTATCGGCTTCGGCAATATCGGCAAGGCCCTGGCCAAGGCGTTTGCCCGCAAAGGCATCAAAGTGTTCGTGGCAACCACGCGCGACCCGAAAAGCTTTGCAGCCGATGCGGCCGCGATCGGACCCACGATCATTCCCAAAACACTGGCGGAAGCGGTCAAGGCGGACATCATCTTTTTGGCGGTCCGTTTCGAAGCGCACCCGGATGTCGCCAAGGCGCTTGCCACCTGGCAGGGAAAGACCATCGTCGATGTGACCAATGCCTACGGCGTGCCTCCTGAAAAACTGGGGGGACAGCCTTCTTCCAAGTTCGTTGCACAGGCATTCTCAGGCGCAAAACTGGTCAAGGGCTTCAACCATCTGGTCGCTGCCGTCCTTGACCAGGATCCGGCCGCGCATGGTGGCAAAAGAGTCGTGTTCCTGGCGAGCGACGATGACGCTGCCGCAGCGGAGATTGGTGTGCTCGCGGAAAAGCTCGGTTTCTCGCCAATCAAACTTGGCGGGCTGTCGGAAGGTGGGCTGCTGATCCAGGCGCGCGGAAATAGCTGGGGGCATCTGATCTTCAAGGACTTGGTCAAGTTCGACGGATGAACACGACATGCCAACCGGCAGCGTCGGGATACACGGATCGAATCGAGCGCGATGGAGAAATTCCCATGAGCATCGAGAAGACCACCCAGACCGCAAGGAGACTGGGCTCTCTTGGATTGTCGCCTCGCACGCCGCCCGCTCGTCGAATGCCAAGCCGTAAGGGAGATTCCTATGTACGACCAGTCCAAGCTATCCGAATTGATCCGCTTCGCACGCATCGATGCGGGCTCCACCGTGATTGACGTGTACCCAGGCGACGGAGACTGGACGCGCCTCTTCTCCGACATCGTCGGACCCAAGGGGCGAGTCTACAGCTTCGTCCCGGCTGAGGTCGCTCACTTCAAGAACGATCCGGTCGGCCGCATGCGGACGCTTGCGAAGGAGCCGGGCCGAGAGAACGTCGAAGCCGTCTCGGCTGACCTCGTGGCGATGCCGGAGGTCACGCAGCCAGCGGATGTCCTGTGGCTGCACCTGTTCTACCACGATCTCTACACCGCGCTGATCCAGGCCAGGGGCGCGACCGCGGCCGACTTCAATCGAGCCGTCCACGAGCGGCTGAAGCCCGGTGGGTCCTACGTCATCGTAGACCACGCCGCCACCGCAGGGGCGGGCACGAGCGACACTCAGGCGCTGCATCGGATCGACCCTGCGTCCGTCCTCGAGGAGGTGGAGGCGGCCGGCTTCGTGCTGGACGCGCAAAGCACCATGCTCGCGAACAAGGACGATCCGCACTCGACCAAGGTGTTCGATCCCTCCATCAAAGGCCAGACCGATCGCTTCGCCTATCGATTCTTGAAGATCTGATACTGGCCCACTCGCCAATGATGAGGTCGGCTCTTACCGCAGCAGCTGGTTGCAACAGGATCGACCGCTGTCGGCCCCCGATCTAGACGCTCCTTTGCCGGTCCGACGGAGGCATGCGATCGTTCAGATCGCGTCGTCTGCAAGGTAAAGACTTGCCTCGGCACAGAGCTCGCTATGGGGCCCGGACCAGACCTGCACGACGGGCCGCTTTCAAAAATGCCCTTCTTGCTTGTTGCGGAGCCCGCCATCCGTCCAAGGAGTCGCGGCAAGTGCGGCAGGCAGCTCGATAGCTTGGTCCTCTCGCCCATTCTGGCCACTGGTCATGGAGGCACTCAAGTGCCTCCCAACTGCTGGCAACCACCCGTTCCCTCGAGGGTCTCACGCGCAGTCTCACTGGTTCGGGAAATCGAATATCCCTCATGGCTTTCTCCGCCCCCGCGGACCGATTACATCGACTTGTTGTAGGGGCCTTTCGAAGCAGCCCCGAAAGCGCCAACTGCCTTGGCCGCGACGATGTCGCCTTCGGCCTGTACAAGCAAATCCATGCGGCGGGCGAAGGCGACAAAAGTGCCGCGAGCGGTCTCGGCATCCACCTCGCCGGCGAGGGCTGCCCGACAGGCATTGAGCGCGACGCCATGAGCAGGGCCTCGCTTCGAGGGCGGCCATTCATCCAGCAGGACGAAGGCGTCTTTTACGCTTTGAATGTCGGTCGGAAACCCAAGACCCACGAGCACCCTTACGGGATGCTGAAATCGATCATGTTCCATGTTTTCCTCCGTTTTCACGTGGTTAGCTCAATCGATCGGAAGCCCTTTCCCTCGGCGCGTGCGCGATGGATCGCGTGCGCCGCGCCTCAGCTTGCCGAACTCCCGTTTCCAGGCGGGCCCTTGCTGTCGGTAAGATTCCGCGCGGCCAGAAACATCACCGTGTATGCTGCCTTGCGCCGATCCCAACCCGCGGCCTCCGCTCTGTCGAGCAACTCGACCAGTATCGGGTCAAGCGCAACCTTGAGGTCTGCTTCGTAGTTCAGATCGGTGGCCGCACGCGACGGCGGGGGGATTACGTTAAAGTTCATCACGTTCATGGCTCTACCTTTTGTCAGGGTGTCCGCGCCCACCGGGCGCGGACACTGCCGTTAGCGTCAGAAATCCATGCCACCAGCCGGCATTGCCGGAACGGCGGGTTCCTTCCTTGGTTTCTCGGCAACCATCGCTTCCGTTGTCACCAGCAGGCCGGCAACCGATGCCGCGTCCTGGAGCGCGGTCCGCACTACCTTCACCGGATCGATGACCCCCTCGTTGTAGAGGTCGCCGAACGCGTTGGTCTGTGCGTTCCAGCCCCAGCCGAATTCCGGCTTCTCGCGCAGCTTGCCGACGATGATCGAGCCTTCCGCGCCGGCGTTCTCGGCGATCTGGCGCACGGGCGCCTCGATCGCGCGGCGCACGATCTCGATACCGTGCTTCTGGTCCTCATTCTCGGGCTGCACGCTGTCCAGTGCCCTGGCCGCCCGCAGAAGCGCCACGCCACCGCCTGGCAATACGCCTTCCTCGACCGCGGCGCGCGTCGCATGCATGGCATCGTCGACGCGGTCCTTGCGCTCCTTGACCTCGACCTCGGTCGAGCCCCCGACACGAATGACGGCGACACCGCCGGCGAGCTTGGCCAGCCGCTCCTGCAGCTTTTCCTTGTCGTAGTCGGAGGTAGTCTCCTCGATTTGTGCCTTGATCTGGCTGACGCGGCCCTGGATCTCGCTTTTCGAACCGGCGCCGTCGACGATGGTGGTGTTCTCCTTCTCGATCACCACCTTCTTGGCACGGCCCAGCATGTTGAGCGTGACATTCTCAAGCTTGATGCCGAGATCTTCCGAGATCGCGGTGCCGCCGGTGAGGATGGCAATATCCTCCAGCATGGCCTTGCGGCGGTCGCCGAAACCCGGCGCCTTGACGGCGGCGACCTTAAGGCCACCGCGCAGCTTGTTGACGACGAGCGTGGCCAGAGCCTCGCCCTCGACATCCTCGGCGATGATCAGCAGCGGCTTGGACGACTGAACGACGGCCTCCAGCACCGGAAGCAGCGCCTGCAGATTTGACAGCTTCTTTTCGTGGATCAGCACATAGGGATCTTCAAGCTCGACGCGCATCTTGTCCTGATTGGTGATGAAGTAAGGCGAGAGATAGCCGCGATCGAACTGCATGCCTTCGACAACTTCGAGTTCGGTCTCGGCGGTCTTGGCTTCCTCAACCGTGATGACGCCCTCATTGCCGACCTTCTCCATCGCTTCGGCGAGGAAGCGGCCGATCTCGGCGTCGCCATTGGCCGATATGGTGCCGACCTGGGCGATCTCGTCGTTCTTCGTCACCTTACGGGCATTGGCCTTGAGCTCGCCGACGACGGCGTCGACCGCCTTGTCGATACCGCGCTTCAGGTCCATCGGGTTCATCCCCGAGGCGACGGCCTTCGCACCTTCCTTGACGATGGCCTGGGCCAGCACCGTTGCGGTCGTGGTGCCGTCGCCGGCGATGTCGTTGGTCTTCGAGGCGACCTCACGGACCATCTGCGCGCCCATGTTCTCGAACTTGTCCTCAAGCTCGATTTCCTTGGCGACGGTGACGCCGTCCTTGGTGATGCGCGGGGCGCCGAACGACTTGTCGATGACGACGTTGCGGCCCTTGGGGCCGAGGGTCACCTTCACCGCGTCGGCGAGGATGTTGACGCCGCGCAGCATGCGCTCGCGGGCGTCGGCATGGAATTTCACTTCCTTGGCAGCCATTGGATCACTCCTTTGTCTGGGCAGCATTCGTTGACTGTTTGGATTTTGGGGAAGCCGTCACGCGGCCTTCCTCACTTGGGCGCTTTGCTCGATCACGCCCATCACGTCGCTTTCCTTCATGATGAGCAGATCCTCGCCATTGAGCTTGATCTCCGTGCCGGACCATTTGCCGAACAGGATGCGGTCGCCGATGGCGACGCCGAGAGGCGTGAGCTTGCCGCTGTCGTCGCGGGCGCCTGGGCCGACGGCAATCACCTCGCCCTCCTGCGGCTTCTCCTTGGCGGTGTCGGGGATGATGATGCCGCCGGCCGTCTTCTCATCGGCTTCGATGCGGCGGACCAGGATACGGTCATGCAATGGACGGAACGTCATATCGTTCTCCTTCGGGACAAACAGATTTTTGAGGTTCCTCCACACCGGACCGGCAATATCGGCCGGTGCGGGGCGCCGCGACCCTTTCTCAGGCATCGCGCGCATATCGAGCTAGTTTTGGTATTTTCGAGTTTCAAGAGGTCGCTGGAAAAATTTTGGCACTCTGCATTCACGAGTGCTAGGGACATGAATTCATGCAGCTATTTTCGCCAAGGCGCGCGATTTTCAGGTCTTGAAATTCGCCCCGAACTCCACGAAATTTTTTGGCGGCTGGAGTCCCGAAGGGGGTACGGCCCACAACGATGCCAAGGAGATGTTAGGAAGCGGAGACTGTCGATGGAACAAACCTTGTCGAAAAATATCCCCTCGATCGCCCCTGAAACTTCTGATCCTTCGCTTGACCGCCTGCTGTTTCCGGCGCGCCACTTCAGTCATCCCGATGAGGTGGTGGGCGACCGCACGCTCGACACTCAGGAAAAGCGCGCCATTCTTGCCTCATGGGCGTCGGATGCCTGCGCAGTCGACTCCGTGCCTGCGCTGCGAAAACCACCGGGTGCTTCGAGACCGGTGACGTTCGACGCCGTCATGGATGCACTTCGCCGACTGGACGACATTCGCGCTGAAGTTGCCAGTGACTTCAAGGAATGGCGGGATCAAGGACGCCCGCAAAGCCTTGATGGCTGAACGCAGCTAAGAAGCAGCTAAGAAGGAGAGAAACATGGTCAGCAGGGAATTCCGGCTGCAGATGGAGGGCTACGGTCTCACAACCGCGGAGATCCACTACCATCTCCCCGATCATCCAAGCCTGTTGCAGCTCTATGTTTGGCAGGAATACGATCTCGCACCGGAATTCCCGACCCTCAAAGGGTTTCTGGATTACTGGGAGCGGGAACTGGAAGGCGCGCTCCATTCCGTGCGCGTCGCCCATCACCGCCTGATCCGGCCTTCCGAATGGCAGGCCCTGGACGGCATTTTGACCTTTCAATAGTACTGAAACCGATGCGACTTGGCTAAGCGGGACGGCCCTTTAGTCGCCATGGCACCCGATTGAAGAAGGTTCTTGCTGGCCGGTTGCCAACACCCCTTGAACCGAAGAGAGGCTTCTCCAATCTTTTTCTGTGTCGAGCGCGGCTTGGTGGATGTCGAGTCGGAATCCGTCCCGTTTGCCATGGCATTCACTCAAGCTCGTCGATTTGCCGGAACTGACATCCTCGCCACACAGGGGTGAGGCAGGATCAGGTGCCACACGGGTTCAAGGAGGTCACCATGGAAGATGGAATGTTCAAGCAGGCGATCTTCGTACGAGATGATGGCTTCGCTCTCCGAAGGATCGATTGTGTCATGGATGCGATAGAGTTTCTTGAGGAATGGCCGATCGAAAGGCGCGGGCTGCTTCACGCAGCGGCGAGTGACGCTTGCTACTCCGCATATGATGGTCGAAAGTCGGTCGATGCGGCGCACAAGACATTTACGACCTGGGCACGCAGGGTCGGTGTCATCGAGGATGTTCCCGTGGCGCCGCCGTGGATGACAGGACCCAAGATCAGCGGTCCGGACCATTCTGCAGAAATTGACGGTTGATTTCGCTTGCGGCGGCAATCGTACCGCCGCCGCATCGATCGACGCGTCACAGGGGGCCTGATGTCAAAATGGCGCCAAAATCGTTGGCGATCAAAGGCAATGCGCCCCTTTTCGGGGCTGACATTGTATGGAGGTTAGCATGATCCGCAAAATCGCAATCGCCAGTGCACTTGTCGCCATTTTCAGCATCCCTGCATTTGCGGCCACGGAGTACTGGGTGGCCAAGGATGCCACGACCAAGAAGTGTGAGGTGGTGACCAAAAAACCGGACGGTACGAAACTGACCGATGCTGGCAACAAGACCTATGCGAGCAAGGCCAATGCCGAAAAGGCATTGAAGGAACTGGCCGCTTGCAAATGAACTGACAGGCTCGTGCAGGCCGCCCTGGTTACTCCTGGGCGGCCACACTATCGGCCAGTCGTCGTCCTCGCAGTCTTGCAGGAATGAGGGCATCCCGGATCAATTGTCCGCGCCTGAATGCGCCTGGGCGTGATCTGTCAGGTCGTCTTCGTCGGGCTCGATCAGGTCGATTAGCGCTGCTATCCGTGTTCCCGGCAATGGCCATCCCTGGCTCATCAGCGCCTCATCAGCAACGGCCCAAGCCCAAGCCTCTCTCAATGGAGCGCTTGCCACCAGCCATTCGAAGGCGGTCGCGAAAATGCCTTGGCGCACTTGACGCAGCCGAAATCGATTCCCAACTCATCACTGTCGGTCGCCGCGAAAGGGGCCGATGTGTCAGGGAGCGCCACGCTTCTTGGCGTTCCCTCGTATCTATGTTGCTCCAAGGAGGATGTAGTTATGAGAACGAACCTGGACTTTTCCCCCTTCTATCGGTCGAGCATCGGCTTTGACCGCGTCTTCAACCTGCTCGAAAACGCCAGCCCGTCACAGAACGCGGACAACTGGCCGCCTTACGATATCGCCAAGCTCGGCGAAGACACCTATCGCATAGTCCTCGCGGTCGCCGGTTTCGGTGAAGACCAGCTTACGATCACGCATCAGCCAAATATGCTGGTTATCGAGGGCGTCAAGACAGAGAACGACGAGGTTCAATACCTCCATCATGGCCTGGCGTTGAGGCCGTTCGCGCGCCGCTTCGAGCTGGCCGATCATGTGACCATTGTCGGGGCAAAGCTCGAAAACGGTCTGCTGATTGTCGACCTCAAGAAAGAAATTCCCGAGGAAATGAAGCCGCGCCGCATCGCGATCAACGTCGAGACCGACAAGAAGGCGGCGACCAAGCGCATTGAAAGCGCGGCGGCCTGATCTTCGGCGGTCGGCCCGCGGCAGACACCCCGTCCTGTCGTGGGTGGGGTTCTGGGCGCGGCCCAAAAACACGAAAAGGAGAAGGAAAAATGAGCGTACGTGACTTGATTCCCTGGAGCCGTGGCGGCAGCCAGGCACCGAGCATCTATCGCGGTGACGACATGGATCCGTTCCTGTCGTTGCATCGCAATGTCAACCGTCTGTTCGACGAGGTGTTCCGCGGTTTTGACACGCCTTCGTTGCTGGGCCGCGTGGCCCCTCTCAACGGCACCTGGCCAAGCGTGGAGTTCTCGGAAACCGACCAGGAAATCCGGGTGACGGCCGAAATCCCCGGCCTCGATGAAAACGACGTCGAGGTCATGCTGGATGACGGTGTTCTGACGCTTCGCGGCGAGAAGAAGGCGGAGAGCGAGGACAAGGACCGCCAGTTCAGCGAACGCCACTACGGGCGTTTTGAGCGGCGCTTCAGTCTCGGCCGTGAGGTTGAAGAGGACAAGGTGGCGGCGACGTTCAAGAACGGTGTGCTCACCGTGACACTGCCGAAGACCAAAAAGGCGCAGGCAAACGCCAGGCGCATTGCAATCAACGGCAACAAATGACGGTCGCGAAGGAGGCCGGGGCTCGATGGGCCCCGGTCCTCGCGGATGGCGAGGAACGTCAAATGACGTCCGGCAGTCACAGACGAAAGAGCCGCATCATGGGATGCTGGAATCAACCCTTTGCAATTCACAGGAGGTAACAAATGACCAGTCTGGCTTTCCTTGCTCCCGTGCAGGTTAAGACCAGTAATGTGGTACACGACATCAACACGGTGCGGGAGGCGCTCGTATTCCTGAATCAATGGCCGAAGGCCCGTCGGGGACCGATATCCAGCTGCGCGGTGAGAGGCTGCAACGCCGCGATCGCCGGGCAGATGCCAACCGAACAGGCGCGACAGGCATTTGTCAGCTTTGCCGAGACAGCTGGGGTGCTGGCCAAATCCGATTTTCCGCCATTGGCCGGGGCTGATCAAAAGCTCTCCGTTTCTGGACGCAGTCCCTGACTTTCAGTTCAGGACTCTCCACGAGGCTCGATCAGCGCCGCCCTCGATCCACACGGTTAGCGGTTAGACTGGCTTGTGCGTTGCTGAATTTTCCGCATCAATTCCTGAGCGACAAACAGGTCAAGGTGGCCACCGCCGCAGTTCTTGTAGAGCGTTATGTCTTCCGGCAGAATACGGCGCGGGTCGGAGCCACCACACAATTCAAAAAGGTCGGCTTCGATATCGTCCCATAGCATGACACCGCTCTCCACCGGCTGCAGGAAGTCGCCGCACGAGCTGCATTGAGAACGGCTGTCGGTGAACAGCCTCGCACGCTCGATCGTCCGATCATCTGCTTCCCGCATCTGGGGGTTCCAGCCGCCAATCAGGCTGACATGGCAACCGGGGCGAAGCAGATGCCCGTGGATCAACGGGGACTGCGCCATCGTCGCGCTTGAAACGATGTCGGCCTCGCAAAGAGCGTCGTCAAGCCGCTCCGCCACTTCCACGGGAAGTCCTTCCCGGGCCATTGCATCGGCGATCTCTATCGCCCGCGCTGGCGTCCTGTTCCAGATGCGGACGATGCTGATGGATGGGCGGACAGCGAGCATCGCACTGATGACGTGAGGCGCTAGGGCACCAGCGCCGATCATCAGTAAATTGCGAGCATCCGCCCTCGCCAGAAGATCCGCGCCAAGGGCGGAATCGGCGGCCGTCTTCCTCAACGTCAGGGCGGTGCCGTCCGCCACCATTACCGGTGTTCCGGTTTGTGCATCGAAGGCTGCGTAAATTCCCTGATTGGCCGGCAACGGTTCGATGCGCGACGGGTTCTCGGGAAAGACCGTGACCAGTTTTGCCCCCAGGAGCCTGTCTCGCTGCCAGGCCGGCAACACGATCAGATTGCGCGCATTGTCGCCTCCGGGCTCGCTGAGCACGACCTCTTGAACCTCTGGCATCGGAGCCTGGTGCGCGAGGCGCAACGCGTCGACCAGGCCGCGGTAATCGAGCAGTTCATGCACGGTCGGGCCGTCGATCAGATGCATGGCTTCGCCATCCCGAATTCCCGCGCAACGAGATTGTTGTATCGCTCGACTTCCTGCGCGACCTCGGCGGGCGACCAGCCCATGATATCGGCGATCGCCTCGGCCGCCTGCCGAGCGATATCCAGGCCGAGCCGCTCTGACCATCCAAGGCCAAGACGACGAAACAGCAGGTCGTCGAGATGGAAAACCAGTTCCTCGCGGGCAGCGAGCCGCAACTGCTCGATGTCAATTGCTGCGTGGCTCGATGTGGAATGACCGGTTGAGGAAGGCTTGGCGATCCGGGCAGCGTAGGAAACGGGACGGCTGGGATACTCAGGCCGGATTCGTTTCGACACCGCTTCGGCGATGCTGGCGCCGGCATTCCTGTGTGTCATCAGCAAGCCGCCAGTATAAGTATAGTAGGCGGATCCGCCGGGCCTTGACAGATCGTGGAGCAGAACCGCCTCGCAACCATCCGGATGGCCCGGACGCGCCGTCCTCGGCCGTACCCCGGCCCAGCTATAGAGCACATCTTCGCGCGCGATGGGGATGGAAGGAAAGATCGACCTGAAATCCTGCAGCAGGGCAAGTATGGTCGACTCGTCCGCGCGAAAGCCATCGGGCGTGGGGTCGCACGGCTCGTCGCGCGGTCCGAAATAATGCAGATCGCCCCATGGGATGACATAGAACGGATTGCCGTCTGGCAGGACCGTCTCAAGCGCCAGACCGCGGAATTCGTCCGGCAGCCGCGTGACGATGTTTGTTCCCTTCAGTCCCTGATTGACGTGAGGGACCGAAAGGCCGCACCGGGAAGCCGTTTCATCCACCCAGGCGCCGGTCGCGTTGACGATGCAGTCGGCGGCTATCGTCGACAAGACATTGCCATCCTCGGCCCGGCCGCGCCTGTCGGCAACAGCAAGATGCCATCTGCCATCCGTGGCCTGCCTGATGCCGGTCACTTCGGCATAGTTGCGCACCTGCGCGCCGCAATCGCGGGCATTCATGACTGTATCGACGCAAATGCGCTCGGGCCAGTCGAACTGGTATTCGGTGAACTTGACCGCGCCGACCAGATCCTGCCTGCCACGCAGGTGGCGAAGCGCAGGCTCGGACGCCGCCTCCTCGGAACCGAGCACCTCGAAATCGAGCGGCACGCCGCCGGGATCGAGCAGCTCCAACAGTCGGAAACCCAGCCGGGCCTTCCACGCTGGGATGCCGTCGTTGCGATAGAGCGGCGTGTAGAAGCGGACGGGGCGCACCCGTTCCGGCGTCGCCCGGACGAAACGCGATCGGTCGCGCATGGCGCGCCTTGCCAGTTCCAGATGTTCGATGGCCATGCGGGGCTTGAGCAGGAAGTTCCAGATCGACCGGCCGGGAGAGAAATAGGTCAAGCCGCAATGCTGCAGGCGGCTGGAGCGGCTCGACGTGCCGGAGGCAAAGTCGCCGCGTTCGAGCAGCACGGTGCTAAAACCAGCGGCGGCCAGATGGTTGGCGGCGCTGGCGCCGGTGATGCCGCCGCCGATGACGGCGACCTGAAATGAGGCCCTCTGGTTCATAGGGCGAGAGAAAGGCGGAAGGCCTCGTATATGGAGGCGTGGATGTTCCTGCTGGCAACGGCATCGCCAATGCGGTGCAGCTCAAATCCTCCGCTGGCACGGGCTTCCTGTGGCACAGCCGTCGGGTCAAGGAGCGCCGCCAGCGACGTCACCCCCTTGTTGCGGGAAAGATCGCGCAGCGAATTGAAGACCTCGTCGAGAGGCATGGTGCCACGCTCGACAATGATGCGGGGAGCCGAAATTTCGAGTTCCTGTCCGGTCAGTTCATGCCTGAACACGGCGTTCAGCTGGTTGGAGCCGTTGCGTTCGACCCTGACCAGATGGTGGTCAACGGTCACCTTTATGCCGCGCTGGCGGAATTGCTTGCGGTAGACAGCGCGAGAGGAATATTCGATCTCCTGCCCGAGGCTGTCGTCTATGGTGACGAGATGGACGGATGCTCCCTGCTCGGCCAGGTGCAGCGCGGTCGATATGCCTTCATGCCTGCCTGTCCCGTCATAGAGCAGCACGTCGCCGCCTTGCTGCGTGCTGGCGCTCAGGACATCCCAGATGGTCTCGCAATGTTGCGCGCCCGGCAGCCAGTCGAGGTCCGGCAAGCCGCCGGTGGCAACGATGACGCTGTCCGGCTCCTCGGCCAGCACATCGGCGTCACCGGCGTAGACGTCGCAGCGAACGTCCACGCCGAGACGCTCCAGTTCGGACACCCGCCAGTCGATGATGCCGATCAGATCCTTGCGCCAGGTCGCGCGGCAGGCGAGGAGAACCTGCCCGCCGGGCCTGCTCGATGCCTCGAAGAGCACCACGCGATGGCCGCGCTCGGCGCACACACGTGCGGCCTCGAGGCCGGCGGGACCGCCGCCGATGACCACCACCTTGCGGATGTGGCTGGCTGGCTCGATAATCTGCGGCAGGATCGTCTCGCGACCAGAAGCCGGATTGTGGATGCAATTCACCTTCTTGTGCATGCAGTAGGACGCGCCGACGCACGGGCGAATGCGTTCCTCCTCGCCGCGCATCAGCTTGTTGACGATCTGCGGATCGGCCATGTGGGCGCGTGTCATGGCGACCATGTCGAGAAGCCCGTCGCGTATGGCGTGGCGCGCCGTGGCGAGATCTGTAATGCGGGCGGCATGGAAGACCGGAAGCTTGGTATGCTGCCGGAACATCCCGACCCGTGAGAGGAAGGGTGACAGAGGCTGCGACATGCCCGGCATGTTCTGCTCGGCCAGCGCGATGACGGTATCCATCCTGCCGAATATGCAGTTGAATACGTCGATAAGCCCTTCGCGCTCGAAAATCCGCGCGATTTCAAGGCAGTCCTCGAAATTCAAGCCATCCTCGCTCGCCTCGTCGATGACGAAGCGCATGCTGACGACGGTTTCGTCCCGGACTCGCTTGCGGATTTCTTCGTGCACCATCAGGCCGAAGCGAACGCGGTTCTCCACCGAGCCGCCAAAGCGATCGGTGCGGAAATTGGTACGTGGAGAAAAGAACTGGCCGATCAGGTGGCCACCGGTCAGTGTCTCGACACCGTCCAGACCGCCTTCGACGCAGCGCGCGGCCGCATCGCCATAGGCCTTGACCACGCGCGCTATGTCATGTTCGTCCATCTCTCGGGAAAACGCGCGATGCTGTGTCTCCCTCGATCGGGAAGGGGCGATCGCTGGCAGCCAATTGCTGGTCGTGGCGTCGGCGCGGCGACCCAGATGCGATATCTGGCACATCAGGGCCGCCCCCTGTGCATGGATGCGCCGCGAGAACTGCTGCAGGTGCGGGATGATCTCGTCGGTGGCGATGTTGATCTGGCCGCCGCCCCAGTTCGAATCCACATCCACCATCGAGGAACCGCCGAACATCGTCAGGGCCAGCCCACCCCTGGCCTTTTCCTCGTGATAGCGCTGGTAGCGCTCCAGCGGGAATCCGCCTTCCTCCATGAAAGAGGCGTGACTGGTGCTCATGACACGATTGCGCAGCACCAGCTTTTTGATGGTCAGCGGCTGCAGCAGGGGATCCTTGCTGCGTGCCGTCGAGGCGGACGACGAATCTGGTTGGGGCATTGCCGGGTCCATGGCTTGCACTTGCGCTGGAGCGGAAGAGTGGAAAAAGGCGTGGTTCAGAACCTGCCTTCCGCGCGGATCTCGGCCTGCACTTTTTCGATGCTCTCGCGCAGGATCGAGATCATGGTGTCGATCTCTTCCTTCTTGATGATCAGCGCCGGCGAAAGCACGCACATGCTGCCTATAGGCCGAACGATCAGACCGTTCTCGTAGCATAGGCGGTCGATGCGTGCCGCCACGGCCTTGTCGAAGTCGGTCGCCGCCTGCGAATGCGGATCGGTGGCGCATTCCACGCAACCCAGCAGACCGATGCCGCGTACGTCGCCGACAAGAGGAATCTCGCCGAGCTTGCGCAACTGCTCCTGGAAATAGGGCGCGACTTCGCGGACATGCGCGAGCAGCCCGCCTTGCTCGATCACCTCGATGTTGGCAAGCGCCGCCGCGCAACTCACTGGATGGCCGCTATAGGTGTAACCGTTGGTGTAAGCGCTCCCCTTCGCGTTCTCGCCGGATATACGTCCCAGGACCGCGTCCGAGATGACGAAGCCGCCAAGCGGCACGTAGCCGGAGGTTACCCCCTTGGCGAAGGTAATGATGTCAGGGACGATATCGAAGGCGGGTTCGGACGCGAACCATTCGCCGCAGCGGCCGAAGCCGGTGACGACCTCGTCGGAGATGTAGAGGATGTCGTGCTTGCGGCAGATCTCGAGGAAGCGGCGATGATATCCCTTGGGCGGCACGATGACGCCGCCCGAGGCCAGAACCGGCTCCGCCAGGAAGGCGCCGATATTCTGCGGCCCCAGGCTCTCGATCCGCTCTTCGAACTCGGCCACGAGGAATTCGAGGAAAGCGGCTTCGTCGCCGCCCTGCGGATGACGATAGCGGTTTGGCGCCGAGATGAAGGTGACGTTATCCATCTCCAGGTCGAAATTGGGACGGTTGCCAGCCCGCCCCGAACAGGCCGCGGTAAGATGCGTGCTTCCGTGGTAGCCGTCGATGCGGCAGATGATCGTCTTCTTGCTGGGACGCCCCAGCACGTTGTTGAAGAACTGCATGAAGCGAAGCGCCGAATCCACCGCCGATGAGCCGCCGGTGGTAAAGAACACATGGTTGAGATCGCCCGGGGCGAATTCGGCGATACGCCTTGCCAGCCCCGCCGATGGGCCGTTCAGCGAATACCAGGGCGAGTTGTAGCAGATGCGCAGCGCCTGCGCGGCGATCGCATCGGCGATGGGCTTGCAGTTGTAGCCGACCTGCGTGCACCACATCCCGGCGGGGCCGTCGATCATCCTGCGGCCGCGACTGTCGGTGATGTAGATGCCATCTGCCGACGTGAACAGGGTGCGGCCGCCGGAGGTGCCGAGCTTGGCCAGCTCCTCGGCCGGGCTGATGAGATGGCGGTGGGCCGCATCTTCGAGTTCCGCGACGTTCCACTGGGATCCGGTCTCTGAATACATGTGTTGTCTCTTGTCTTGGCTTGTTGTCTTGGTGTCCGCGGGCATGCCGTCGTGTCAGCGGGGCGAAACGGATGGTGCCGGGCTGAAATCGTCTGGGAAGAATGCCGACAGGAAGGTCAGGCAGATCTGCCTGTAGCGTTTGCGGTCTTGCGGGCCATTCTGGCCGGTGACGTGCCCGAATATCCAGCAGCCGTCAGTGATGGCATAGAGACCCTGGGATACCGCATCGACATCGATGTCGAGCGACCGAAGCGTGGCAAGCTCGCGGACCAGATCGGTTATCGACTGCAGGGACCGGCGTTTCAGTTCGCTGCAACGCCTCTTGTAGGCCGTGACGCGCGGGGCTTCGTCCCAGAAGGCCATCCAGACCGCGAGGTCGGCTGCCCTGGCTATCCTCGGATCGAAATCGACCTCAAGTAGAATGCGCAGTCGCTCGGCGGGAGAGCTTGGGGCGGCCGCCATCGCCTCGGACCAGACCGCCTCATAATTGCTGGCCACGAGGTTGAGGGCCGCAAGCAGCAGGCGCTCCTTCGTCTTGAAGTGAAAGGCGATGACGCCATAGCTGCATCCGGCTTCGCTGGCGATGTCGTTCACCGTGATCCCGGACAGGCCGCGCCTGGCTATCACCGCGCACGCCGCCTCCAGCAGCTGCTTGCGGCGCTGGGCGCTATGGTTCGATATCTCGGTTTTTTTTAGGCTCATCAGCAATGCTATGAACTTTATGTGATTGTCGTCAATGGCATTTTCGGGACAATTTTTTGATTGATCGATCATATTTTTATTGACCAATCAGATTTCGGAATCGATATTGCCGGCCTAATGAAGGAGGCGCGGCCTGTTCTCGATCGAGCAGGCGCGGCGTTGAAAGAACCAAAAAACAAAGGGGAAAGAACATGCAGGACAAGCAGGATCCGAGCCTCGCCGGAATCATGGCGACCCGTCGCCAGTTCATGGGCGCCGTTGGCATGCTGGCCTTGAGCGCGTCGCTCGTGGGTCAGACTTCCATGGCTCGCGCCGAGCCGAAGCAGGGCGGCTCGGTGAAGTTCGCCATCAACGACGGAACGCAGACCGATTCCTACGATCCGGCGACGTGGCAGAACTCCTATACGCAAGTGATTTTCGGCGGCACGCTTTGCAATGCGTTGACGGAACTGGATGTGGAGGGCGCCGCCGTACCTGACCTCGCGGAGAGCTTTGCCCCTTCGGACAATCTCAAGGTCTGGACCTACACGCTCAGGCCTGGCCTGAAATTCCACGACGGCACGCCGGTCACCCCCAATGATGTCATCCAGTCCTACCGCCATCACATGGGGCCGTCTTCGTCGTCGGCGGTGAAGGCGCTTGTCGATTCAATCGTGGACATCAAGGCCGATGGCGACCGGAAGGTCGTGTTCACGTTGAGCGGCGGAAACGCGGACTTTCCCTACCTAACGGCCGACGTCCATCTGGTGATCTTGCCCGCAAAGCCCGAAGGCGGAGTCGCGTGGGAGAAGGGCGTCGCGACCGGCCCGTACATGATCGACGACAACCAGCCGGGCATTTCGGTCCGCATGAAGCGTAATCCTGCCTATCACAAGCCCGGTCAGCCTTACTTTGACGCGATCGAATTCGTCAACATCATCGACGTGGCGGCTCGCACCAATGCCTTGCTGACCGGCGAGATCGACTACATGGTCGATGTCGACATAAAGACGCTCAAGATGCTCGAGCAGAATACGGATATCGAGATCACAAAGGTGAGCGGCCTTCGGCACTTCAGCTTCAGCATGAACACCAAGACCGCGCCATTCGACAATCCGGACGTGCGTCAGGCGTTGAAGCACGCCATTGATCGCAACGACGTCATCAACAAGGCCTTCCTTGGCAATGCCAAGGTCGCGAACGACAATCCGGCCGCTCCTCAGATCGTGTTCGCGGTCAATCCGGAGCCGATCCATGAATACGATGTCGCCAAGGCCAAGGAATATCTGGCGAAGGCGGGGCTGACCACATTGTCGGTGGACCTTTCCGTCGCCGAAACCGCTTTCCCGAACGCGATCGATGCCGCGCTGCTGTTCAAGGAGCATGCCGCCAAGGCCGGGATCGATATCAATGTCATCCGCGAGCCTGACGATGGCTATTGGGATAATGTCTGGCAGCACAAGCCCTTCGTGGGTGTCGACTGGCTGGGCAAGCCGACGCTGGATTCCCTGTTCACGACAACCTACGCGACCGGCGCGCCCTGGAACGATACAGCCTGGAGCAACGGACGCTTCGACGAACTCCTCGTTCAGGCGAGGGCGGAGTCGGACAAGACCAAGCGCCAGGCGATGTATAGCGAGATGCAACAGATCCTGCACGACGACGGTGGGGCTCTTGTCATCGCATATGCGCTTTTCATGGACGCGCTGTCCAAGAAGATCACCCACGGCAAGATCGGCAATATGCTCCAATGCGACAATTTCCGGATGGCGGAGCGTTGGTGGCTGGCGTGACCGGGAGGCCGACGCTTCTCACCTGACCGGATGGCTGGCGCCTGGTCGCCAGCCGCTTTTCGAAAGATTCGATTGTTGCAACGGCTGAACCTACCACCTTTGGCAAGAACGGCGTTTATCAGGATCGGATCGGGGTTCTTCACTCTGTTTCTCGTCTCCCTGATTATTTTCGCGGCGATCGCGGTTCTGCCCGGTGACTTTGCCAAGGTCGCCTTGGGCCGCTCGGCGACGCCGGAGACGGTGGCCAATTTCCAGAAATCGCTCGGCTTGGATCGCCCACTGCCGGAACGCTATGTGAGCTGGATCGGAAAGGCCCTCACCGGAGATCTGGGGATGTCGTTCTCCTCGGGCGCCGGAACGCCGCGCACGGTCGTCAGCATTGTCGGACCGCGTCTGAAGAATACGCTTTTCCTGGCGGCCATAACCGCCATCGCCTGTGTCCCGATCGCCTTGGCGCTCGGCATGATCGCCGCGATCCGCCGCAACAGCTGGCTGGATCGCCTGCTCAACACGATCACGCTGATCGGAATATCGTTTCCCGAGTTTTTCGTCGCCTATGTGCTCATGCTTCTCTTCGCGGTGAAGCTGCCGATCTTCTATTCGCTGGCGCGCATAACGCCGAACATGATGGCATACGAGATTGCGCTACGTCTGGCCTTGCCAATCGCCACTCTCAGTCTGGGAATTATCGCCCACATGATGCGGATGACCCGGGCCGCGATCATAAACCTTCTTTCCGCACCGTATGTGGAAATGGCGAAGTTGAAGGGCGTCGCTACCCGTGACATCGTTCTTCGTCATGCGCTGCCCAATGCATGGGCGCCCATCGCGGCCGTCGTGGCGTTCAACCTGGCATATCTGATTGTCGGCGTGGTCGTGGTGGAAGTCGTGTTCGTTTATCCGGGCATCGGCCAGGCGATGGTGGACGCCGTGCGCTCGCGCGATATTCCGGTCGTGCAGGCCTGTGCCCTGATCTTCGCCACGGCCTATGTCCTTTTGAATCTGCTGGCCGACATAGTCGCGATCGCCACGAACCCCAGACTGGCCCATCCACGATGACCTTCCAAGCCAACCGGCAGAGCGGTGCCGACTCGTCGCCGATCCGGTATCGCCGGTCCCGCCTATCGTTCCGCAACGGCTTCCGGACGGCGCCTCTTTCGGCCCGAATCGGACTGGTCGTGATTGCGATCTATATCGCAATGGCGGTGTTCGCGCCCCTGCTGGCGCCTTTCGGCGAGGCCGACGTGGTTTCCAGTGAACCTTTCGCTCCATGGAGCATCATCCATCTGCTCGGTACCGACCAGATGGGCCGGGATGTGCTGAGCCGGCTGATCTACGGAGCGCGAAATTCCGTCGGCATCGCCTTCATCACGACGTCGCTCGCTTTTGTCGTGGGGGCTGGGCTTGGCATTTTCTCAGCCGTCTCGTCGCCGTGGTGCGACAGCATCCTGTCGGTCGTTGCCGATACGCTGATGGCGATCCCGCAACTGATCTTCGCGCTCATATTGCTGGCTTTGTTCGGATCGTCCATCACCAGCATCGTGTTGATCATAGCCATGCTCAACGCCACTCAGATTTTCCGCTTGTCCCGCTTGCTCGCCCGCAACGTCGTGGTGATGGAATATATCGAGGCGGCCTATCTGCGCGCGGAAAGCACGTGGTGGATCGTCACCAAGGAAATCCTTCCCAATGTGCTTCCCACGCTCCTGGCAGAATTCGGATTGCGCTTCTGCTTCGTGTTTCTGACCATCTCGGCTCTTTCCTTCCTTGGTCTTGGCATCCAGCCGCCTTCCGCGGATTGGGGAACGATGGTGCGCGAAAGCGCGACGTTCATAAGCTACGGCAACGTCACCCCTCTGCTCCCGGCCGCGTCGATCGCGATCCTGACCGTGAGCATCAATTTCGTCATAGACTGGTTCCTGGATGTCACGAGCGGACTGCGCAATGATAGTTGAACCGTCATTGCCGCAAGGGTCTTCCGATACGATCCTGGACATCCGGGACCTTTGGGTTGAGGCCGACACCGACGGCGTCTGGCAACCGATCGTCAAAGGCATCAGCCTCTCCCTGCGGCGTGGGGAGGTTCTCGGCATCATCGGGGAGTCGGGGGCGGGCAAATCCACGCTCGGGCTGGCCGCGCTCGGCTTCACCCGCTCCGGATGTCGCATAGCCTCGGGAGAGGTTCTCTTCGGCGGACGTGACATGCTGGCTTTGGGCGAGGATGATCGGCGCAAGCTGCGCGGCACGCGGATCTCCTATGTCGCGCAAAGCGCCTCGGCTTCCTTCAATCCCGCGCACACATTGATGGATCAAGCCGTTGAAAGCGCAATGCGCGACGGCGTGACCTCACGCAAGGAGGCGGAGGCTCGGGCTTGCTCACTCTTTGCCGAGATGCAACTGCCTGATCCGAGTACGATTGGTGATCGCTTCCCGCATCAGCTGTCCGGCGGACAATTGCAGCGCGCGATGACCGCAATGGCAATGATGTGCAAGCCCGATCTGATCGTGTTCGACGAGCCGACGACAGCGCTCGACGTGACCACGCAGGTCGAGGTGCTGGCTTCCATTCGCCGAATTGTCAGCGATCACAACACGGCCGCGCTTTACATTACCCACGACCTGGCCGTTGTCGCGCAAATGGCGCAGCGCATCATGGTCCTGCGCTATGGTGAACTGGTCGAGGAGCAGCAAACCGGACTGATGCTGGAAAGGCCCCAGCAGGAATACACTCGTTCCTTGTGGGCCGTGCGCTCTCTGGAAAAGGAAGCGGTCTCACCAACATCCGCCATCCTCCGGGTCGAGCATATCGTGGCCCGCTACGGGCAGGCCAAGGTCCTCGACGACGTCAGCCTGGTTTTGCCCAAAGGCCGTACGCTGGCCATCGTTGGCGAATCCGGATCGGGAAAGTCGACTCTTGCCCGCGTCATAGCAGGGCTGCTGCCGGCTGCGGGCGGGTCGGTCGAGCTGAACGGCCAGAAGCTCGCTCTCTCCTTCCGCAATCGCGACGTCGACCAGCTGCGGCGCATCCAGATGATCTACCAATCGGCCGACAATGCCCTCAATCCGCGCCAAACCGTCATGGACATCGTCGGCCGCCTGGTCACACTGCATACCGGCCAGAAGGGGCAGCAATGCGCGCGCCGGGTGACCCAGTTGCTGGAAACGGTCGAGTTGCCGCAAAGATGCCTCACCAGTTTCCCTTCGGAGCTGTCGGGCGGGCAGAAGCAGCGCGTCTCCATCGCCCGGGCGATCGCGGCCGATCCGGATGTGTTCATCTGCGACGAGATCACATCAGCGCTCGACCAGCTCGTCCAGGAGCAGATCCTCAAACTGTTGCTTCGGCTGCAGAAGGAGCTCGGCAAGTCCTATATCTTCATCACGCACGACATCGCCACGGTGAACGCGATAGCCGATGAGGTTGTGGTGATGCAGCGGGGGAAGATCGTGCAACAGGGACCCAGGAGAGGCGTCATGGGGGCGCCGGATCATCCCTACACGAAAGCGCTGTTGTCCGCCGTCCCGCAGATGGATCCGCGCTGGCTGGACAATATCCTGGCCGCTGATCGCAGTGGTCGGGCTCGGGACCGCATTACCAACTGATTTCGATGCAATGCTGCGACGCATCCTACTTATCGCCAGCGTGACGCGGGCGCACGATGACGAAAATTGAAAGACACGAGAAGAACGAGCGGCTCAGCCTGATCGTCGTTCACAATGGGACGATCCATCTTTCGGGCCTCACCGACGATGACCGGCAAGCCGATACAGCCGGCCAAACGCGGCAGATACTGAAGAAGGCCGACGCCCTTCTGGGCAGGGTTGGTTCCAATCGATCGCAACTGCTGTTCGCGCAGATATGGCTGAAGGACGCCGGCGACTTCGACGCGATGAACAAGGCCTGGGTCGACTGGCTCGACGGCGCCGAACCGCCGGCGCGGGCCTCCGTCGGAGCAAGCTTCGCGCTGCCCGATATCCGCGTTGAGATACAGTTTACCGCGGCGAGCCGACAAGGACGCTCTTCGGTCAAGTCAGGGATCAGCTCCGCTTTTTAGAGCTATCGCCGCGCGCTCCACCTTGCCGCACAGTTTCACCCACCAGGAGATCGTCGACCTGGATCTCTATCATCACCCGATCCGCGCGGGATTCAATCGCCACCGGTGGCGCCGAATGGGACAACGAGATGCGCAAGCACATTTCCCCGGTGCATTCGACCGGATGATGGCCCGATCAGGCCGGTGATGTCTCGCGCACGAAATGGGTAGGCGAAACGGCATTCATCGGCAGGTGGACCGGAACAAAATCAACGCCGCGTACCGCGCTGGGGATCTCATCCGACATCGGTTCGCGTCCAACCGTTCGTCGCGCCGGATCCGCCACGGGAACCGCCGAAAGCAGCTTGCGCGTATAAGGGTGTTGGGGATTGCCGAAGACCGATCGGCGGTCGCCGATCTCCACGATCTCGCCCAGGTACATGACGGCAACGCGATGCGCGATGCGCTCGACCACGGCCATGTCATGGCTGATGAACAGAATGGCGATGCCCATGTCGCGCTGCAGGTCCATCAACAGGTTGATGACCTGGGCCTGGATCGTGACGTCGAGCGAGGCGACCGCTTCATCCGCGATGAGGAGGCGGGGATCGAGCGCCAGAGCCCTGGCGATGCAGATGCGCTGCCGCTGACCGCCCGAGAAGGCGTGAGGGTAGCGTTCGAGATATTCCGGCGGCAGATGCACTTTTGCCAGCAGGTCCGCCGCCCGTTTCCGCAGCGCACTGCCGCGCGCGACGCGGTGGACGCGCATCGGGTCGGTCAGGGCCTGCCCGACCGTCATCCGCGGATTGAGCGAGGAGAAGGGATCCTGGAAAACCATCTGCACCTCGCGCCGGAAGCCCGCGAGGGTTGCCCGTCCTGCGCCGATCATCTCCTTGCCGTCATAGCGAATGGCGCCGGACAAGGGCTTGTCCAATTGCATGATGCTGCGCGCCACGGTCGACTTGCCGCAGCCCGATTCCCCCACCAACGCCAGGGTCTCACCCGGGAAAATATCGAAGGAAACGCCTTCCACCGCATGAACCCGGCCGGCGACGCCGCCGAAGATACCGCCTCTCAGGTCGAAACGCGTAACAAGCTCGCGGACTTCGACCAGGGGCTTTCTGTCCGTTGCGAGCGGTGCGACGCTCATGCCGAGACCTCCGGCCGCGAGACTTCGGCATTGTATATGACGAGCGGGAATTTCTCGGGCCCGTCCTTGTCGGCCATGCTGCCCAGCCTTGGCACCGCCGAGATCAGCGCGCGTGTGTAGCGGTGTCGGGGATCCACGAGAATCTGGTGCACCGAGCCTGACTCCACGATCTCGCCCTTCAGCATGACACAGACGCGATCGGCGATCTCCGCGACCACGCCCATGTCATGGGTGATGAAAAGAACGGACATGCCGATATCGCGCTGCAGTGCCCGGACAAGATCCAGAATCTGCGCCTGGATGGTGACGTCGAGCGCGGTGGTCGGCTCATCGAGGATCATCAAGGAGGGGCGGCAGGCCAAGGCAATGGCGATCATGACGCGCTGGCGCATGCCGCCGGACAGTTGATGCGGGTATTGGTCGAGCCTGAGGGCGGCGTCGGGCACGCGCACGAGCTTGAGCACATTCAGGGCGATGTCGCGCGCCTCGCGCGGCGACTTGCCCTGGTGTCTGGTGACCACCTCCGCAATCTGGTCGCCGACGGTGAACACCGGATTGAGGCTCGACATCGGGTCCTGGAACACGATCGAGAACTCAAAGCCGCGCAGCCCCTCCATGCGCTTTTCGGAAAGCTTTGCCAGGTCGGCCACGCCGCCGTCCTTGAGCCTCATCAGGATGCGGCCGCCCGTGATCCTGGCGCCGTCATATTCCGTCAGGCGCATTACGGTCATGGCCGTGACCGATTTGCCAGAACCCGACTCGCCCACCAATGCCACTGTCTCGCCGCGCTTGATCTGGAACGATACGCCCTGAACAGCCCGCACCGCTCTTGTCGCCGTCGACCCGAAGCAGACTTCAAGGTTCTCGACCGACAGGATCACGTCGTCGGGAAGGCTCGCGGTGGCGGCGGACTTGACGGTCAAAAGGCACTCCAGGCGCAATGGTCGCGACAACAGGCATCGAACGCAGTGAGCATGTGAGCTGTCAATAGGCCCCATCGCCAGATCGCCCGCAGGCCGTGCCGTGGAATGCCCCGGAATGCCTCGCCAGGCGGCATCCGCCCCACGATTGTCGGGCTTCCCGGTCGCTCCACCGAAGTTATGCAATCTCTGCATCGCCCTGTCGGATTTCGCATGAAGCGCGCGAATGGGCCTTCGGTCCGCTCAGCGCATGGTCAGTGTCGGATCAACCAGGTTGCGTCCGTGCGCCTGCTCCGCGGTTCGCGAGAGATATTTCCACAGCGCTTCGCCGTCCCGGCTGCGCGCGCCCACGCGGCGGAAAATCCTGATTTCGATCTCCAGGGACAACTGTTGTCCGCCAATCTGGATGAGCTCACCTTGGGCTATCGATTTCTGAACACAGATCTGCGGCAGCCAGGCCACGCCTTGCCCGGCGATCGCCATCTGCTTCAGGCCTTCGGCAAGCGAGGACTGGTAGACGATGCTGAGATTGAGAGGACGCCGCCAGCGCGACTGGATGAGCGAGATCAGCTTGCCGAGATAGCCGTCGCTCCAGGAATAGGCGAGGTAGGGAATCCTGGTGCCCTCCGGCACATCGACATCGAAGAGCGGCGCTCCCGTCTGGTCGACTCCAGACACCAGAACGAGGCGATCCCTGCCGATTTGCAGCGATTCGAACGGTCCGCCCTCAAGGACCGGCGGTCCGTCGGGGTGATCGTAAGTGATGGCGAAATCGCATTTGCCGGACGACAGGTGCTCGACGCATTCCAGGAAGTCGCCAGTGTGCATGCTGCTGCGGACCGGCGCATTCGGCAGTTCGGGCTGGCTGATCCACCTGGGAAAGAAATAGATGGCCAGCGTATGAAGCGCGGCGAAAGTGAGAAGCCGTGAGCTGGCGCCGGCGGCATTGCGGCAGTCGGTCCGCAGGCGGTACATGTCGCGAAGCATTTCCTGGCAGCGCGGAACGAAAATGTTGCCCGCGCTGGTGAGGTGCACCGGATATGTACTGCGGTCGATAAGTTCGGCGCCGACCCAAGCCTCCAGGGCCTTGATGCGACGGCTGAAGGCCGGCTGCGAGATATTCCGGGACGCCGCGGCGGTCGAGAAATTCCGCGTCGCGGCGATCTCGAGGAAGTCTTCAAACCAAGCCAGCTCCACGGTCGACCTCATGCATTATTCGCATAACTGATCCTATCTACGCATTGGACAGTGGCGCAAGCCTCCTCCTAGCTTTCGCACGCAACGATAAAAAGACCTCGAGTCAATTGTGGGAACATACTCATGAAAATGAAACATGCCTTGGCATTAGCGTTCTGCATGGGCATAGGCGCTTTTGCGTCGCCCGCCGTGGCAGAAACCAAGAATCCCGGAACGTTTGTGTTTCTTTGGACCGACGATGTTCAGTCCTTTGATCCGGCCTACATTGCAAACACGCCGAGCTCCTACGGCGTGCTCAACGTCTACAGCCGCCTGTTGAATTACAACGGCTCCCAGATTTCCGAATTCGTGCCCTCATTGTCCTCGGAAGTGCCGAGCCTCGAAAACGGCCTGATCAAGCAGAACGCGGACGGTTCGGTCAGCTACACTTTCCCGATCCGGAAGGGCGTCCACGCCCACAAGGTCGGCATCAAGGGCGACGACGGCAAGATCACCTGGCAATACTATGACGGGCTGAGCGACGAGCAGAAGGCCAAGATCGAGCCCGGCTATGGCGAGATCACGGCCGAGGACGTGCGTTACTCGCTGCTGCGCGCCATCCTGATGGGCCAGTCTTGGATGTCCAACGCCATCACCGAGGTGGTGACGGCGAGCAAGTACACCGACGTCGCCAAATGGGTCGAAGCCGAAGGCAAGGTGTCGGACATCAAGGATGCCAGCCCCGAAGCGCTACGCAAGGTATATGACGAACTCGCGTCGCAGATCACCGTCGAGGGCGACAATGTCACGCTGAAGCTGCCGAAGTCCTTCCCCGCCACGCTTGGCGTCCTGGCGCTGCCGTTCGGTGCCTCGATCGTCGACAAGGAATGGGTCGCCTCCGTCGGGGGATGGGATGGCGACGGGAATACCTGGAAGAAGTACTACCGCCCAGAACTCGGTGACGATCCGCTGTTCGCCCAGGAAAACGGGACCGGGCCGTTCATGCTCGACGAATGGGATCGCACCGATCGCCGCATCACGCTGAAGCGTTTCGACAATTACTTCATGGGCAAGGCCTCGCTCGAGCGGGTGGTCATGCGCACGGTTCCGGAATGGACCACGCGTCGCCTGCAGTTGCTTTCCGGCGATGCCGACTTCGTGACGACGCCAGTCGAGTTCCTGGACGAGCTCAGCAAGACGGACGGTGTCAAGGTCGTCGACGGCCTGCCCAAGGTGTTCAGCCGCGGCCTCTATTTCGCATGGCCGCTGGATGATGCCGACAACCCCGCCATCGGCAGCGGCAAGCTGGACGGCAACGGCATCCCGCCGGACTTCTTCTCCGACATCGATGTTCGTCAGGGCTTCAACTACGCCCAAAATTACGATGCGCTGATAAAGCAGGCGCTGCTCGGCAAGACCGTGCAGGCGCGCGGTCCGACCGTTCGCGGCATCATGGGCTACCGCGCGGACTCGCCAATCTACAGCTACGATCCGAAAAAGGCCGCGGAGCACTTCAAGAAGGCCTTCGGCGGCAAGCTGTGGGACACCGGCTTCACCTTCACCGCCTATGTGCAGGAAGGAACGCCGCAAGGCACGGCCGCGCTTTCCGCGCTCCAGCAGGGACTGCAGCGGATCAACCCGAAGTTCAAGATGAAGATCCAGTCGCTGCCCTGGGCCTCCATTTCGGACAAGCTCAACAATCGTGAAAAGCCCGCCTCGCCGCTCACCTACATGGGCTGGGGACCGGACTATTCCGACCCGGGTGGTCCGCTGGGTGCCGCGACCTACTATCTGTCCCCGACCGGTCTTGTCGGCGGCATGCTCGGCCAGGGCTATCGTGACCTGATGAAGGAGAAGTTCAAGCCGCTTCTCGACCAGGCCTGGGCCTCGAGCGATCCCGCCGTGCGTGAGCCGATCTATGCCAAGCTGCAGGAAATGTCCTACGACTATGCCACCACGCAGTTCCTCTGGGAGGACTTCGGGTACATCGTCACCCGCAGCAACATCGACGGCTACGTGCACAACATGATCCTCTACGGCGCCTGGGATTTCTATCCCGTCACCAAGAAGGCCGACTAAAGAGCTTCGGGTTTCGCCGGGCGCCATCGTCGCCCGGCGAAACGGCTATTCCTCATGGTGCGGATGCTGATGTGCTGAACTACGCTTTGCGGCGGATCCTGATGTTGCCCGTCGTCCTCTTCGCCCTGTCGCTGATGCTTTTCGCGCTGCAGATGTCGCTGTCGCCGACACAGCGCCTGGCGGCGTACGCGCCGTCCCCGGACTTCCTCAAGGGCGGCCAGGACAGCATTCGCAGGATGATCGAGCAGTATGGGCTGAACGATCCCTTCTACATTCAATACGGGCGCTGGATCGGCAACATCCTGACCGGCAATCTGGGCTGGTCCGAGACCGCGCGCCAGCCTGTTGCCCACGCGCTGGCTTCCCTGCTGCCGGCGACGCTGGAACTGGTCCTGCTGGCGTTCATTCCCGGCTTTCTGCTCGCCATCTACCTGGGCTCGCGGGCCGGCATCCATCTCAACCGTTGGCCGGACCATGTGATCCGCATCTTCACCATCCTGGGCTGGTCATTCCCGGTCTATGTCTTCGGACTGCTGATGCTGCTGATCTTCTACTCCGCGCTCGACTGGTTCCCGCCCGGGCGTCTCAGCCAGTGGGCCCAGGCTGCCGTCACCGCGCCCGGCTTCACCCGCTACACCGGCGCGAACACGATCGACGCGCTGCTCAACGGCAATCTGCCAATTTTCTGGGATTCGCTCAGGCATCTCGCTGCCCCCGTCATCACGCTGACCTACGTCAATCTTGCCAACATGACGCGTGTCATGCGCACGTCGATGCTGGAAACGCTGCGCCAGGACTATGTCCGCACGGCACGCGCAAAGGGCATGCCCCGGCGCGTGGTGGAGCTGCACCATGCCAGGCGCAACGCGCTGCTCCCGGTCACGACGATCGCCGGAATGGAACTCGCCGCCATGATGGGTGGCGTCGTCATCACCGAAACCATCTTCGACTATGCGGGCCTCGGCCAGTTCGCGGCCAAGACGGCCGCCAACCTGGATTTTCCGGCCGTGCTGGGCTTCGGGCTCTACTTCGCGGTCGTCCTCGTGGTGCTGAACCTGGCCGTCGACATGATCTATCCGCTGCTCGATCCGAGGGTAAAGACGCGATGAGAGCGCTTGGCTATCTGAAGCGTAATCCGATCTCGCTGGTCGGGGTGCTGCTGTTGCTGGCATTCGTGCTGATCGCGATTTTCGCGCCGGTGCTCGCACCGCCGCAGGAATTCCAGATGTCGGTATACGACACGCCGAGAGCGGGCTTCCTGGCAACGCCGCAACCGCCGTCGCCCGAGGCGATCTTCGGAACGACCGAAGGCCAGTACGACATCTACTACGCCGTGATCTGGGGCACACGCACGGCATTCAAGATCGGCCTCGGCGTCGTCGCCATCTCGGTGCTGATCGGCACGATCATCGGGTCGCTCGCGGCCTTTTACGGCGGCATCGTGGACGAAGTGCTGATGCGTATCGTCGACGTCTTCATGGCGGTTCCCTTCCTCATCGCCGCCATGGTGCTGACCGCCCTGCTCGGCAAGGGGCTCGGGCCGATAACCGTCGCGCTGACGACTTTCGGATGGATGGGTTATGCGCGCGTGGTGCGCAGTGAGATCCTGCGGATCCGCGAGATGGATTTCGTGAATGCGGCGAGAAGCTACGGCGCCGGCGACTTCAGGCTGATCGTGTTCCACATCCTGCCCAACGCGTTCTTCCCTGTGCTGGTTCTGGCTACCATGGCCACGGGTTCGATGGTGCTGACCGCGTCCGCCCTGAGCTTCCTCGGAGTGGGCACGGAGGAAGGCTATGCCGATTGGGGGCAGTTCATCGCCTATGCGCGCAACTGGATCGTCGGCCAGCCCGGCAATCCGTTCCAGTACTGGTACACGCTCGCCTTCCCCGGAGCCGCGATCTTCCTGTTCGTGCTGGCGTGGAACCTCGTCGGCGACGCCCTGCGCGACATTCTCGATCCCCGCCATACAAACTGAAATCAGGGAGTATCCGCCCGTGTCTTCGCTTTCCCCCCACGCCATCGAGCTTCTTGAAGACCTTATCCGCCACGAGGTGGAGGACAAGGCCATCCCGTCGATCTCCTATGCCCTGGTCGACCGGGACGGTCTCATGACGCACGGCCACATACAGCGGCACGATCGCCACTTCGACATGAAGGATGACACCTGTTTCCGCATCGGCTCGATCACGAAGACCTTCACATCGGTTGCCATCATGCAACTCGTGGAGAAGGGACTGGTCGACCTCGATGTCGATGTCTCGGAGTATCTGCCCGGTTTTCACCCGGTCAATCCGTTCGCCGGACGTGAAAGCGGACCTCACGGCTCGCATGTCAGCCTGGGCAAGCTCATGAGCCACACCGCCGGGATCGTGCGCGAACCCAAGAGCGGACACTATCTGGATTCACACAAGCCGCCGCTGGCCGACACTGTCGCCGAACTCGCCACATCCACGTTGAAGCAGGATCCCAGCGCCGGCATCATGCATTATTCCAATGCCGGCATTGCCGTGGTCGGCATGGTGATCGAGCGGGTGACGCGAAAGAGCTACTCCGACTACATCACCGAGAACATCCTGAAGCCGCTGGGCATGAACGACACGTCGTCGGGCATGGCTCCCGGCATCCGTGAAAGGCTGGCGCCGGCCGACATGTGGACGCTGGACGGGGACAGCCCCGCGCCGGTGTTCAATCTGGGCGGATCGCCCGCCGGCAACATCTTCTCCACCACTTCCGACATGGCCAACTATACGCGGTGCCTGCTGCGGGGCGGCTTCGCGCCCAACGGCGATTCCATCGTCAGCCCGGCATCGCTGCGCAAGATGTGGACCCCGATCGGCAAACGCCCCGAAGGTCACAACAAGGACCTCAACGGGTATGGGCTGTGCTTCGGCGTCGGCGACATGGACGGGTGGACCTCCGTCGGCCATGGCGGCGCGGTCTATGGCTATGCGTCGCAGATGATGCTGCTGCCGAGGGCCGGCTTCGGCGTCCTGATCTTCGCCACGCTTGATTTCGCCAACCAGATTGCCTCACGGCTCGCGGGCGATGGCCTGCGCATCGCCCTTGCCGACAGCGGCATGGGACGCATGCCGCTTCGCGGCCAGACCCCGCCGCCCATCACCGAAGACCAGTTCGCAAGCCTGCCCGGGCTCTATCGTCATGAGGTGGGCGGCGAGGTCGTCGAGGTGAAGAACAAGGATGGCAAGCTCTATCTGATGGGGGAGGGCGTGCCGCTGCAGATCCGCCCGGTCTCGGGCAACGACTTCGTCATCGACGGACGCATCTACGGTCGCGGCGCCGACTACGCGCATATGAACCTCTCCTTCTCCAAGGCCAACCAGCTGACCTGGAAAGGGGCGAACTGGTCGCGTGTCGACAGTCTGCCTGTCGAGAAGGTGCCGCCGGAGATCGCGCCGCACCTGGGCGAGTACGGGCCGGATTTCAACATCACCTATCTGACCTACAGCCACGGCCAGCTGAAATGCCTGATCGAGTATTTCTGCACCCATACCTGCGAGCCGGTGGATGCCGGCCGGTTCCGCATGCACGGTCTGCTCTACGAGGAGGAGATTCTCGAGCTGGACGCCGTCGACGACAATGGACGCCGCGGCATTCGCGTCGGCCCCATGTTCCTGGAGCGACGGCGGGCCGAAATGGCAGCCTGAAGACGCCCGGTCCGGGCAGCCATCGCCGCGCGGGCCACCTCCACCGCACGAGCCCGGACGCCATTGAAGGCGCGTGCGCGGTGACCTTCTCTGAAATCGAAAGGCAAGCACATGAAAGTCTTTATCAGCGCCGACATCGAAGGCACGGCGGGCATCACCAACTGGGACGAGGCGCGCAAGGGCAATCCCGACTATGCCGAATTCCGGGAATACATGACCGACGAACTGGTCGCAGCCTGCGAAGGCGCCAAGGCGGCGGGTGCGACCGAAATCGTCGTCAAGGACGCCCATTCGACGGCGCGCAACCTCATCCTGTCCAAGCTTCCAGCCTATGTCCGCATCGTGCGCGGCTGGAGCGGCCATCCGGATGCGATGATGTTCGGCATCGACGACACCTTCGATGCCGCTCTCTATACCGGCTACCACAACAAGGCCGGCACTGACACGAATCCGCTGGCACACACGTTGACCGGCACCGTGTCCAGGATGCTGATCAACGGGGAGGTGGCATCCGAATACACGCTGAACGCACACTGCGCCGCCCGTTACGGCGTGCCTTCGGTCTTTCTGTCTGGCGATGCCGGCATGTGCGGCGAGGCGAGGGCGCTGGTGCCCGAGATCGCAACCGTTGCAACCAGCGAAGGCTTCGGGCCGGCGACGTCTTCCCTCTCGCCTCAAGGCTCGGTCAAGGCCATACGCGAGACCGTGGAGGCCTCGCTTTCGCGCGATCTGTCGAAATGCCTGCCGAAGCTGGCCGACCGGTTCGAGCTCATCGTCGAATACACCACGCCTATCGAGGCCTACAGGGGAAGCTGGTACCCGGGCATCGAACATCCCGCCGCGCGCACGCTTCGCTTCGAGGCAGACAATTTCTTCGACATCCAGCGCGCGATACGGTTTGTCGTATGAATTAGAGCAATTCCAGGAAAAGTATGAGCGGTTTTCCGTCCGGAATTGCCTCAAAAACAAAGAGCTAGAGCGCTTCGCCGTTTCTGTGAAACGGCGAAGCGCCCTAGCCCGCCAGTGTGTGATCGACTTGTTTCCGGCGCGGCCCGTTCGATGGTCGACGGGCTGTCGCGACATGTCGTCGGAGTAGGGTGAAGTCGTTTCGACGGCGCGATGATCGCGGTGCCAACGCTGGCTTCCGGTCAGAAGTAGGTCTTGAGCGCGCCGACGATCTCATAGGCGTCGTCGACCAGGAAGAGTATCTGCCATTTGTCGAAGGTTGTGCAGGGATGCGACACGCCCAGTCCGATGCGATCGCCGACTTTTACCGAAACCGTCGCCGCAACGCGCATGTAGGCGTGCTGGTCGTTGCTGGCGAAGATCTCGCAGCCCGCCAGCGTTTCGGACGAACCACCATCGCGCGAAATGAGCAGCGGCACCGGCAGTCCGGAGTCGGTTCCGAAATCCCGCTTGCCGGCGGTCAGGATGGCCAGCCCCGGTTCAGGACAGGACTGGACATGGGTCCATACTTCCAGCGCGTTGACCAGGCCTTCATTCTCGCCGGTCGCGGCGAGGATGCGCTTCTGCTCGGCCTGGTAGATGCCGCTGTCATGGCTGACATAGCAGCCGCTGCGCGTCATCACCTGCGCGCCGCTGCCGGACAGGCGATCGAGCACGATGTCGTAGAACGACGAACCGCCGGCCGTCACGATCGGTGGCGCGCGCTCGAACAGGTTTTCGCCGGCGCATGCTTCGTAGAGCGCGCCGATCTCGTCGACGAAATCCGCAACCGCCCGTGCCGGGCCACCGTCCTTCGGCTTGATCAGTCCCTCGAAAGCCTCGACGCCGCAGAGCCGCAGTTGCGGCGCCGCATGCGCGGCACGCGCGACCTCGAGCGCCGTGTCGTTGTTGCGGCAACCGGTCCGGCCGCCCGGATAGCCGCGCTCGACCAAAACCTGGATCGGCCGCGAGCCCGGTCCGGCGCGTCCGACCGCCTCGCTCGCCAGGCGCACGGCATCGAGGCTGTCGATCAGCATGTAGAAGTCGAGGCCGGCCGAAGCGTTCAATTCGGCGACCAGAGCGTCCAGTTCCAGCCGTCCGACAAGCTGGTTGGCGAGCACGATGCGATCGATGCCGAACCGACGGCAAACTTTCATCTGGTGCAGTGTGGCGACGGTCACGCCCCAGGCGCCGTCGCGCAATTGCCTCTGCATGATCTGAGGGCACATCGTCGTCTTGACATGTGGCGCGATGACCGCGTTGCGCTTCGCGAGGAAACGCTGCATCCAACGCGAATTGTGGTCGAGCGCGGACTCCCTGATGACCGCTGCCGGCAGCGGCACATCACCGCGCAGGAGGTTCCAGCTCATCGAGCCGACATCATGAAGGCGGACCGCGACGCCAGGCGGAATGGCCTTGGTGGTTTCGTCCAGCACCAGGTCGTCGAGCGGGTGAAGATGCATGTGAATTTCCGATTCTGTGCCACCCGCCAGAGGCCGCGTGAATGCGGCTTGGCGCAGCTCTTACATGGTCCAGGTGCTTGCGGAAATTATATAATAGTTTGATGATGAGAAAAGATTTTTCTTAAACGAAAGACGAGTTGAGGGCGAAAGAATGCGCATTTTCATAGCGGGCATGGACACCGAGACCAACACGTTCGCGCCTATCCCGACCGGCTACCACAGTTTCGAGGAAATGGGCATCGCGCGGGGCGACGCCACCTCGAAGGCATTGAACGAGCCGTCCTGCCAGCTGTTCGTGTGGCGTCAGCGCGGCGAAGCCGACGGCCACGAGATCGTGGAAAGCCTGTGCGTTTGCGCCGAGCCCGGAGGCATAACCATCCGCAATGTCTACGAGCAGTTCCGCGACGAGATCCTCGACGAGCTCAAGGCCGCCATGCCGGTGGACTGCGTGCTTCTGGCGCTGCATGGCGCTTTCGTCGCGGAAGGCTATGACGATACCGAGGGTGATCTTCTCGCGCATGTCAGAGCTGTCGTCGGTCCCGACATCCCGATCGGGGCGGAGCTCGATCTGCACTGCCACACAACCCAGAAGATGGTCGACAACGCCACCGCTATCGTCGCCTACAAGGAATATCCGCACACCGACATCATGGACCGTGCCGGCGAGCTCTACCGCATTATCGTCGACACGGTGGAGGGCAAGGTCAGGCCGGTGATGGCGCTTTACGACTGCCGCATGATCAGCACCTTCCGCGTGCAGGAGCAGCCGATGCGCGGCTTCGTTGATGGCATGACTGCCGCCGAAGCCGAGCCTGGCATATTGTCAGTCTCGCTTGGGCATGGCTTTCCGCATGGCGACGTCGAGGATGTCGGAGCCCGCATGCTGGTGGTCACCGACGATGACAAGCCGCTTGCCGAGCGGACCGCCGAAAGGTTCGGCAAGCAGCTTTTCGCATTGCGCAACGACCTGATCCCGAAATTCCTGGGCATCGACGAGGCGCTCGACATGGCGCTCGCCGAGCCGCATGGGCCGGTCGTCATAGCGGATGTTTCGGACAATGCCGGCGGCGGCGCACCGGGGGACTCCACCTACATCCTGCGCCGGCTGATCGAGCGCGGCATCGGGAACGTGGCCAGCGCCATGTACTGGGATCCGATCGCCTATCGCTTCTGCGTCGAGGCCGGGATCGGCGGCACCATAACCCTGCGGGTCGGCGGCAAGTGCGGCGTGTTCTCGGGTATGCCTGTCGACCTGCGCGTTACAGTAAAAGGCCTCGGCCGCGAACTGACGCAGCTGTTCGGCACCATGCCGTGGCCGCTCGGGGATGCGGCGTGGGTCACCTCCGACGGCGGCATCGACCTGATCATCAACACGGTACGCACGCAGGTCTTCCATCCCGACTGCATGACCGCGCTCGGCCTTAATCCAAGCGAGCGACGCATCGTCATCGTCAAATCCAATTACCATTTCCAGGCCGGTTTCGCGCCGATCGCCAAGCGCATCCTGTTCTGCGCCCCGCCCGGTGCGACGCAGCCCAACTTCGCCGCGATCCCCTACACAAAGCTCAAGACGCCCTATTGGCCGAAAGTGGAAGACCCATTCGCGGCCGACGCGGCTTAAGCAATCGCATCATTCGGGGGAGGAAAACACCGGCCGAGGCGCCGTGCGTGGCAACGCGGTGTCGTTTGCGCGCGTGACCAGATGACAGCGGACTGTTCGCGATCCGTCGGCGGCTACCAGAACCTGCGGCAGTTCGCAGCCGGCCGTCGCGGAAGGGCAGCGCTCCCGGAAGAAGCAGCCGGTCGGCAGCGTCCGGTTGCTCGGCAATTCGCCGGCGCGCGGCGCGATCGAGTTCAGTGGACGATCGAAACTCGGAACGGCATCGAGGAGCGTCCTGGTATAGGGATGCCTGGGAGCGTCAAGCACGTCGAGTGTCGGGCCTTCTTCGACGATCTGGCCGAGATACATGACGGCGACACGATCGGCCACGTGGCGCACCAGCGACACGTCATGCGAGATGAGCACATAGGATAGTTTGCGCTCCGCCTGCAGCGACAGCAGCAGGTTGACGATCTGCGCCTGCACCGACACGTCCAGCGCCGAGGTCGGCTCATCGAGGACCAGCAGCGCCGGTTCGACGGCGAGCGCCCTGGCAATCGCGATGCGCTGGCGCTGGCCGCCCGAGAATTCGTGCGGATAGCGATCGACATGCTCCGGCCGCAAGCCGACCGAGACGGCCAGTTCGGTTGCGCGCTCGATCAGTTGCTTGCGGGTGTAGCCGCCGCGAATGTGCAGAGGTTCGGTGATCAGGCGCCAGACCGGAAGCCGCGGATCGAGCGACGATTGGGGGTCCTGGAAGATGATCTGCAACTGGGTGCGCCGTGCGCGGTCCCGTTCAGTTCCCCTGAGTTTGATCGCACCCGCGGAAATGCCGGTCAGGCCGAGGATCGCCTGTCCAAGCGTGGTTTTTCCGCAGCCGGATTCCCCGACAATGCCGATCGTCTCGCCTTCGGCGACGCTGAACGACACGCCGTTGACGGCATGGACGTCGGCGCCACCGAACCAGCCCGAGGTGACGCGGTAGCGGACTTCCAGGTCTTCGACGGAAAGGAGGGGAAGCTCGGTCACGCGGCTTGCGTCTCCTCGATACGGCGCCAGCAGGCGGCACGGCGGGTAGGCTCCATGGCAGCCAGCGGCGGCACCGAGCCGCAACGATCATCCGCCTCGCGGCAGCGGGCCCGAAAGAGGCAGCCGGCAGGCGGGTCAAGCAGGTCGGGCAAGGTACCGGGGATCTGTTCCAGCGGCTGCTTGGGTGGTGCCAGCCCCGGCAGACAGCGTATCAAGGCGCGCGTGTAGGGATGGGCTGGCGCCGCCAGCACCGACGCGGTCGTTCCGGCTTCCGCGACCCGTCCCGCATAAAGCACGTAGAGCCGGTCGCAAAGCTGCGACACCACGGCCATGTCATGCGATATGAAAACGACGGCCGTTCCCGTGCTCATCGCCTTGTGCTTGATGAGGCCCAGGATCAGCGCCTGCACCGTCACATCGAGTGCCGTCGTCGGCTCGTCGGCGATGATGAGCCTGGGTTCGCAGGAAAAGGCCATGGCAATCAGCACGCGCTGCCGCATGCCTCCGGAAAGCTCGAACGGATAGGCCTGCATGATCCGCTCCGGCTCGCTGATCAGCATGTCGCGCAGCAGGCCCGAGGCCTTGCTCGTCGCTGCGGCGTTGTCGAGACGCTGGTGGCGGCGGATGACCTCGACGATCTGCTCGCCGATCCGTCGGGTCGGGTTGAGGGCGTTCATCGGTTCCTGGAAGATGGTCGACACCTGCCGCCCGCGCACATGCTGGAGTTCGCGCTCGCTGAGCTTCATCGGATCGCTGCCGAACAGACGGATGCCGCCTCCGGTAATGTGCGCGCTCCCCTTGGGCAAAAGCCGCGTAGCCGCCATCATGGTCACCGATTTGCCGCACCCGGATTCCCCCACGATGCCGACGATCTCGCCGGCACGGACATTGAGGCTGACCCCGTTCAGCGCCTTGATCGGCCCGCGATAGGTGCGGAACTCGAGCGAAAGATCGGTGATTTCGAGCAGGACATCGCCGGACGGTTCGGTCATCGGCCACCCAGCCTCGGATCGAGCATGTCGCGCAATCCGTCACCCAGCAGGTTGAAACCCATCGCGCTGATCAGAATGGCCAGGCCGGGAAAGGTGACATACCACCACTGGTCGAGGAAATAATTGCGGCCGCTCGACACCATGGAACCCCACTCGGACGTTGGCGGCTGGGCGCCGAGGCCGATGAAGCTCAAGGCCGCGGCCGTCAGGATGGTGCCGCCGAGATCCAGTGTCGCCTGGACGATGATGGGTGACAGGGCGTTGGGCAGTATGTGCCAGCGCAGCATATAGGCAGGCGAAGCCCCGAAGCTGCGCGATGCCTTCACGTAGGTGCGGTTGCGCAGCGACAGCGTCTGCCCACGCGCCAGCCGCACATAGGCGGGCACCCGCACCACGGCGACGGCCAGCATGGCGTTGAACAGGCTCGGTCCCAACGCGGCGGCCAGCGCCATGGCGAGGATGAGTGCCGGCAGCGCCAGGAAGACATCCATCAGCCGCATGATCGCGGTATCGACGATGCCGCCGACAACTCCGGACAGGCAGCCGATGATCGAGCCGATGACGGTCGAGATGATGACGATGGCAAAGGCGATGCCGCAGGACGCGCGCGCGCCGAAGAGCACCCGCGAAAACAGGTCGCGCCCAACCTCATCGGTGCCGAAGAGGTGCTGCAGGCTGGGCGCGGCAAGCCTTGCTGAAAGCGAGATCTTGTCGGGCGGGTAGGGCGCCAGCAGGGGCGCGGCCATGATCACAAACAGGACCAGCAGCGCGATCGCGGCGCCGACCAGGGTGAGGGGACTTCCCTTCACGCGATACCACAACCGTCCCATGCGAAGCCGCGATGCCGGCCGGGGCGAGGTGGCGATGCCATCCGCCGCCATCAGCCGAGTTCCCTGATCTGTGGGTCGAGCACCATATAGGTCAGATCGACCGCGAGATTGATCAGCACGTACCCCAGCGAAGCGACAATGGTGAAGCCCATGACCGCGGGAAAATCCAGCGTCTGGATCGATGACACCACATAACTCCCCATGCCTGGCCACGCGAAGATCGTTTCGGTCAGCACCGCGCCGTAGAGCAGATCACCGAAGGCGAGGCCAAGCAGCGTCACCGACGGGATCAGGGCATTGGGCAAGGCGTGCCGCAGGATGACCGCCGACCGCGACAAACCATTCGCACGCGCGGTGCGGACATAATCCTCCTGCAGGACGTCCAGCATCGAGGCCCGGATCTGGCGCGTGATGATGCCGAGATTGGCGAAGGCGAGGACAAAGGCCGGCAGGACGAGGTGATAGAGCGACGACCAGAAGGCTTTCAGGTCGCCGGCGACAAGCGAGTCGACCAGGAAGAAGCCGGTGATGCGCGGCGGCGCGGCGATGCCAAGCGTGATGCGGCCGCTGCCCGGCAGGATCGGTATCTTGACATAGAACAGGAGGATGAGCGCCAGTCCGAACCAGAATACCGGCATTGAAATGCCGGCGACCGATACGACACGGGCTGCCTGGTCGACCGGTCCATCCTTGTAGATTGCCGAAAGCACGCCGAGCGGCACGCCAATCATGATCGCCATCACCAGCGCGGCGATGCCGAGCTCAAGCGTGGCGGGCAGGAACAGGGCAATATCGCCGGCCACCGGGCGCCGCGTCCGCAAGGACTGGCCGAGATCGCCCGACAGGAGTTGCTTGACGTAGATGACAAACTGCTGGGTAACGGGTTTGTCCAGGCCAAGCTCCTGGCGCACATGCGCCAATGTCTGGGCTGAAGCCTTGTCCCCGGCGATCAGCTGCGCCGGATCGCCGGGGATCAAATGCGAAATCGTGAAGGTGATGATCGCGACACCAGCCACGACGAACACCAGCAGCACGAGGCGCCGAAGGATCGTTGAAATTAGCGACATACCTTCGGCGCCGATTTCTATTCGGACTTGGACATATCGGCGATGTTGTAGACCTGGATCAGCATCGGATTGTAAACGTACCCTTTCACCGAGGATCGCATGGCGAAGATGTCGTTCTTCTGGAACAGAAGGACGTATGGCGCATCCTCGTTGGTGATTTTCTGCGCATCGATATAGAGCTGCTCACGCTTCTTCTGGTCGACGGTCGCGAGCGCCTGGGTGATCAAATCGGTCACTTTCGGGTTTTCATAGAAGGCCCGGTTGCCCGGCGCGCCCATCTTGGTCGGGTCGAACCAGATGTTCATGAACATGAACGGATCGGCGAAATCGGGCGTCCAGGCGCCGGTCGCTATGTCGTAGTCGCCCTTGGCGACCAGCTCGCGCTTTGTCGTGTCGGCGACATTCTTCATGTCCATCGTGACGCCGATTTCGGCGAGCGAAGCCTGCAGCGCAAGTCCAACCGGCTCCCAGGCGGAGTCAGCCTGCGAATAGGTGAAGCTGATGTGCAGATTGGAAACACCGGCGTCGGCAAGCAATTGCTTGGCCTTCTCCAGATCGTAGCTGTACTGCATGCCCTGCGGGTCATGGCCCCACATGCCGTCCGGGACAGCCCCGCGCATCTGTTCGGCCTGGCCCTGCATGACGCCATCGACCAGCCCCTTGTAGTCGGCCGCATAGGATATGGCCTGACGGACCTTCGGATTGTCGAAGGGGGCCTTCTTGTTGTTCAGATAGAGATAGATGACATAGAGGCTGGGATTGCTCTCGATGACCACCCCCGCGCTCGATTTCATGGCCTCGGCCTGGTCGACCGGAACCTGGTCGATCAGGTCGGCGTCTCCGTTCTCCAGTTGCAGGCGACGCGACGACATCTCGCGTACGATCTTGAATATGACCTGCTTGAAAGCCGGCTTCTTGCCGGCATAGTGGGGATTGGGATCGAGCGTGATCTGCTGGTTGCGCTCCCAGGCCGAGATCTTGAAAGCGCCGCTGCCGGCGGTGTGCTCGGCGAGCCAGGCTTTCGCGTCGTCGCCGTTGACCGCGTGCTCTTGCGCCTTCGGATTGATGATCGACCCGGCCGACGTGGCGAGCGCCGACAGGAACGGTGCGAATGGCGCCGATAATTCGAACTTCACGGTCCGCGGGTCGACAATGACGACGTCCTTGACGGTCGGGAACATGTCGCCAGGGCCAGCCGCCAGCTTCTTCACGCGGTCGAATGAATATTTGACCGCGGCGGCATCGACCGGCGAACCATCGTCGAACATGTGTCCCGACGCCAGCTTGAATGTCCAGCTGAGGTTGTCGGGCGCCGTGGTCCAGCTCTCGGCAAGCTCCGGAATGACCTCGGTCTTGGCGCCGTTATATTTCACCAGACGCTCGTAGGCCGGAAAGATCAGCGTATAGCCGTTGTTGGAGACCTCGACGCCGGGGTCGGCCGTGGGCGGATCCTCGGCCTTGTCGATAACTAGGACATCCTTGTCGGTGGCCCAGCTCGGTCCCGCGAAAGTCAAGGCTGTCAAAGCGGCAAATGCCGCAAAAGTCGGCAGGCGACGTAACAACATGATGCGCTCCCCTCGAGCTTGTGTTTTGCATCTCTCACGGGATCACCGAGGGATGCCTTTCGCACACGCTAACACCCGCATTTCGGATGGCAAGCCGATTTTTCTGATAGGAAAGAGATTTTTCTAATTAGCCAAGTGTCATTTCCGCGTCGACAGTCTCGCGCTCGTCATGAGGGCGCACGCCCCTGGCGCCGCCGATGAGGGTCTGCTCCGACTGGCCGGATGCCGACGTGCACACGCACAGGATCCGGGCCGGAGTGTCGCCGACGCTGACATAGGCGTGGCCCATTGTGCTTTCGAAGTAGACCGACTCTCCTGTCTTCAGCCTCAGCGTTTCGTAGACGTCGGTATGCAGCTCGACTTCGCCCTCGAGAACATAGGTGAACTCCTGGCCGGGATGACGGATAAGCTCGCCGAACGTTTCTATGCTTTGCTGGGTGACTGCCCCCAGCATGGGAATCATTTCCTTGCGCGACAGCTCCGTGCACAGAAAGCGATAGACGTAGTTGGGGGTCTCGACGATCCGTCCGTCCTCAAGCCGGGAGACGGCACGCGCGCCGTGCGCGATGGGAGAGACGCTGGCCTTTCTCACGCCGAAAAGCTCGGTTATGTCGACCTTGAGCCCTTGGGCAAGCTGCAGCAGCTTGTCATAGGTCAGCGACATCTGGTTGTTCTCGACCTTCGACAGGGTGGAGATGGCGAGCCCCGACATCTGGGCGACCTGCGTCAGTGTCCAGCCCCGCTCCCGGCGCAGCAGTTTGAGGCATTCTCCCAGACTTGGCTTCGAATCGCTCATGGCTGACCTTTTTTGCATTGGCCGCAGTCTAGGGTTGAGACCGAACAAAGTCGACTCGCAAGCGACGCGGCCTTTATCATAGGAAAGATGTTTGACCGATCGGAAATATTCTGCTTGGCTGCCGGCACTTGCGCGAGGGAGGCCATGCAGCACTTTCTTATGATCGACGGCGGCATGGCCGGCGCCTCGGCGGCGTTCTTTCTGGCGCCCGGTCGACAGGTGACCGTGCTTGAAGCCGAAGCCCATTGTCGCCGGCCCGCTTCATGCACCACGACCAACCTGAATGACCGTTGAGGCGCCCATGTTGCCGGATACGATCCCTCGATCACGCTTCTGTCACACGCCCACGCCGCTTGAGCCGATGACCGCGCTGTCGCGCCACCTTGGCGGACCCAACCTCTTCGTCAAGCGCGACGACTGCACGGGTATGGCGCTCGGCGGCAACAAGACGCGCAAGCTCGAATTTCTCGTTGCCGAGGCCATGGCTTCTGGTGCCGACACACTGGTGACGGCCGGCGGCGTACAGTCAAACCATTGCCGTCAGACCGCGGCGGTGGCGGCGCGACACGGATTGCGCTGCGAACTGGTTTTGTCGCGCAACGTCGCGCGCAACACGCCGGGCTACGACCGCACCGGAAATGTTCTGCTCGACCGGATGTTCGGGGCCGAACTGCACTTCGTCTCCGGTGATACAATCCCCGCGATCGAACTTGAACGTCTTGCCGAGGACATCCGTGAGCGCGGCGGAAAGCCTTTTGTCATGCCCATCGGCGGCTCGACCGCGACCGGAGCGCTTGGCTATGTCGGCTGCGCCGAGGAGCTTGTTCGACAAGGCAGCGACAGCAGTTTGACGGTCGACGCGATCGTCCACTGTACCGGCAGCGGTGCCACGCAAGCCGGCCTTCTCGTTGGCCTCGCCGTCCTGGGGCATCAGACGCCCGTGGTCGGCATCAGCTCGGCCGAACCGAGCGATGTGATCGAAGCGCGCGTGCACGAATTGTGCGGCGAGACGGTCACCAAGCTCGGAGCTTCCGTCGTGATAAAGCGAGAGCAGGTGGACGTTCTCGACGGGTATGTGGGACCAGGCTATGGGCTGCCGACCGAAGCCATGCGCGAAGCCATCGACCTGTGCGCAAGGCTGGAGGCGTTGCTCCTCGATCCGGTCTACACCGGCAAGGCCATGGCCGGCCTGATCGATCTCGTGAGAACGGGACGCTTCCGTGCCGGTCAGAACGTGGTCTTCGTTCATACGGGTGGCGTACCCGGCCTGTTTGCCTACGAAGATGTGCTGAGCCCATGACCGGCCGGGAGTTCGTTGCCTCGCCCGGCGGTGACGGCATTTCAAGACGTCTCGCTGCCACCGACGGAGGCCGGCCCGTCACGGTCGATGCGGCCAGCCTTGGCAAGCTCGGCAAGCAGCTTGGTCGCCGCCTCGAGGTAGCTGGCGCTTATCTGCTCGGCCATCGGCAACGCGCACCAGGCGCTCAGCTCCGCGATCAGAGCGTAGCTGCCTCCGTCGACTGGCGCTGAAGCAAGTCCTCCGTCCCTATCCATGACGACCGCGACGACCCCCTCCGCCCCGTAGCCGATTGCCGCGATCCGTTGAATGCCAGGATCGCCGTCGACGCGAACGTCGAACAACACGGAGCCGGCGGTCTTCTGCGCAATGTCGCCCACACGATCGGAGAACGGGCGATTCAACCCCCCGGTATCGGCCAGCGACTGCTCAAGCAAAACGAGATCAACGTACTGCGCCCCCATCCCCGCGACTATGGACGCGTTCGTGCAATCGGCAATCCCTCCCTTCAGCCTTTCACACAGGAAAACATCATGGGGATCCGCCACGCCAGCAAGCCCGTCAACACCGCTGCAACTGCCAGCAGGCCGCCGACTATCGGTCCGTTGGAAAGCAGCGCCGCCTCCGCGCCTTGTCGTGCCAATCCCTCTATCGTCGCTCATCGTCCTAACTCGACTGGATCTGGCTGGCGAGCAATTGAGCGATAGCTCCGCGTTGCACGTGGCGTTGCGAAAGGCGCGAGCCTCCGACCTTGGCAATGCGCCTCGCTGTTCGAAGCTTTGAGCTATCGCAGCGATGTTGCCATTACGCCGCCGTCGACAGTGAGGACGGCCGCGTTGACCTTGTCCATCTGAGCCAGATGCAGGAATGCGTTGGCAATATCGCTTGCCGTTACCTCTACTCCGAGCAGATTGCCGGCCATGTATTCGTGCGGGGTCATCCCGCGCGCGCTGGCACGCTCAACGATCATCTGATCGGTCATCAGGCCGGAGCGGATACGCCCCGCATTGATGCCATTGGCGCGGATCCCCTCGCGGCCATGGTCGACCGCATATTGCTTCATCAAGGCCAGCGTCGCGGCCTTGGGTATGCCGTACGGACCGAAATCCTTTCCCGGATTGACGGACTGGTTGGAAATGTTGAACAGGATCGCGCCGCCCCTGCCTTGGCGTCGAAAGATCCGTATCGCCGCCTGGCAGGCGTTCTGGTGGCCGAAGAAGTTCAGTTCGAAGCTTCGCCGCAACTCCTCCATCGGCAGGTCGCCGATGGCGCCTTGCTGGGCCGAGCCGGCGTTGGAGACGAGGATATCAAGGCCGCCCAGCTCATCCGCCGCCAGTTCGAGCACGCGCTTCACCGACGCCGCATCCGTCACGTCGCACCGGTATGGCCGGCAGCCATATTCGGCGGCGAGCGACCCGAGTGCGGCATCATTGATGTCCAGCGTCGCGACAGCGGCACCCGCCCGGGCAAAGACGCGCGCAATCTCGCGGCCTATCCCGCTCGCCGCGCCGGTTACAGCCACGACCTTGCCCTGCATCGGCTTGAGGGCCACGTCGCGTGATGCCTCGTCGAGGGTCATCGTCAAGCTGCCTCTGCCGTTTCCAGATCGCGGAACATGGCATAGGCCTTGTCCGCCTTCTCGCCGCGATGAACGATGGCGGCGAGCGCCTTGAGCATGGCGACGGGGTTCGACGACTGGAAGACGTTGCGGCCCATGTCCACACCGGCCGCGCCCTGGTCGATCGCCAGCCACGCCATCTGAAGCGCCTCGCGCTCCGGCAGCTTCTTGCCGCCGGCAATCACGATCGGCACCGGACAGCCAAGCACGATGCGCTCGAAGCCCTCGTCGACATAGTAGGATTTCACGAACTGGGCTCCGAGCTCAGCCGCGATGCGCGTTGCCAGGCCGAAATAGCGGGCATCGCGCACCATGTCCTTGCCGACGCCGGTAACCGCCATCGTGGGAATGCCATAGCGCGTGCCGGTGTCGATGAGTTTGACGACATTGGAAATGGATTTGTGCTCGTATTCGGCACCAACATAGACCTGGGCGGCCATGGCCACCGCGCCGAGGCGGATCGCATCGTCGATGTCGACCGCCACCAGTTCGTTGGACAGTTCCGTCAGAATCGAGTTACCGCCCGAGCAACGCAGCACAACGGGCTTGTTGACTTCCGGCTGTATCGTGGCGCGCAGGCCGCCGCGCGTGCACATCAGCACATCGGCGTGTTGGGCAAGCGGCGCGATCGTCAGGTCCATCCGCTCAAGGCCGGTCGTCGGACCCTGGAAATAGCCATGGTCGAAGGCGAGCATGACTGTCCTGCCACTGTCGGGATTGAAGATGCGCGACAGCCTCGCCTTCATGCCCCAGTCGTGATGCGCCGCTCCCTTGAGGTAGAAGCGGCTGGTGTCGGCGGGACGGTCCCGGCCCCAGTCCTTGCCGTCCTTGATGTCGTCGAGATCAGCCATGTCGAAGTCCTTTTCGCCTAACCGGCAGGGTCAAGCCCTGGCCGTGAAGTCCTGCATTGCCTTCAGAATGAGCGAAACCGAGATCGCGCCCGGATCCGGGTAGCCAATGCTGCGCTCGCCAACCGAGCGCGCCTTTCCCGTCGTCGCTATCATTGCCTTGCTGGCCTCGACCCCATCCAGCGCGCCCTGTGTGGCGGCCGCCGTCGCGGCGGCGAGGCCCTTGCCAACGGCGGCGCGCGCGGCGCGCGCGGCCGGGGCAAGCGCGTCGACCATGGTCTTCTGGCCCTCGGTCACGCCGCCACGCTTCAGCACCGCCGCAAGGCCCTCTTCCAGCGCCATCGCGAACGAGGCGTCGTCGATGACCTCGGATGCCGCGAAGGCCTTGGAGCCGGCGCGAAACAGCGTGCCGAACACAGCACCCGCCGCACCGCCGGTATTGGACAGGATGGCGGTGCCGACCGCCTTGTAGGCGGCTTCGGCACTTTCCGCGGCGCCGGCGTCGAGCGCTTCGAGCGCGGCCTCGAAGCCGCGGCGCATGCCGACGCCATGGTCGCCATCGCCGATGGTCAGATCGGCCTCGGTCAGCACGTCGGTCTGGTCGATCAGGGATTGCGCGACGGAGCGCATCATCTCGCGCGCAGCGATGGCATCGAGCGTTTCGATCATCGCCGTTACATCCTTGAATAGCCGAGCGATTCCGCCGGCATGTCGAGATAGTGTTTCAACTCGTCGTCGAGCTTCATAAGCGTCACCGAGAAACCGGCCATTTCCTGCACGGTCAGCCATGTGCCGACATCGGTGCGGTGGACCGAGATGCCTTCGCGCTCCAGGATCGCACGGATACGCCGGTTGACGATCAGCATCTCCATCATGGTGGTGGCGCCGAGATTGTTGATCATCAAGGCAACCTCGTCGCCCCTGGCGAACGGCAGGTCGGCGAGGATCTTGTCCATGAGCTCGTCGGCGATCGCATCGGCCGATTTCAGCTTCTGGCGCGCGATGCCGGCTTCGCCATGGGCTCCCATGCCGACTTCGATCTCGTCGTCCCCGAGTTCGAAGGTCAGCTTGCCGGTCTCCGGGATCGATCCCGCGGAGACCGCCACGCCCATGCTGCGCACCCAACCCTGTGCCTTGCGCGCGACGCGTTCGACCTCGTCGAGCGTGTCAAGCTCGCTGGCTGCGCCGCCCGCGACCTTGATCATGTAGATGTCGCCCGCGATGCCGCGGCGGTCGTGCATCCGTTCGGGCGGCGCGGCAGCGACATCGTCGCAGACCCGCACGGTGCGGACCTCGATGCCGTCGTCCTCGAGCAGTTCCACGGCCATGTCGAAATTCATGTTGTCGCCGGCATAGTTGCCGTAGAGAAACAGGACGCCCTTGCCGCGATGCACCGCCTTGGCCGCGGCCGCGATCACATCGGGCGAGGGCGCGGCAAAGACGTTGCCGCAGGCGGCGCCGTCACCCATGTTCTTGCCGACGAAGCCATGGAAAAGCGGCTCGTGGCCCGAGCCTCCGCCGATGAGCAGCGCCACCTTGCCGTCCGGGATGTCCTTGCGGATCAGCGCCGGCTTGCCGTCGAGCTTGTAGACACGGCCGTCATTGGCAAGCGCCAGCCCCTCGATCATTTCTGGTACGACGCGCTTGACGTCGTTAAGGATTTTCTTCGGATTAGCCACGGTCTTCCTCCTCGGTTTCCGGCCGCCCGTCGGGCACGTGATCCAGGATCATGAAAAGCACAACCCCGGCAAGCAGCACCGGGAAACCGATGACGAAAAGCCTGTGCGTGAAGGGCTGGCAGAGCATGGCGAAGCCGCCAAGGATCAGCACGCTCGCCAGGCGATAAAACCATTTCTTGCTGAACAACGGACCCATCAGCGGGCACCCTCCGCCTGCGAGATGCGGCGTCCGCCGGCTGCGTCGAACAGGAAGCCGCGGCCTTCCGGAATGCGGAATGAACAGGCATCGCCCTGCGTGAAGCGCATCGACAGCGGAACGACCTTGCGGAACGAACCCCCCGATGTGTCGACCTGGATGGCGCGCTCGAAGCCGCGATTGTCCACGGCATAGATCGTGCCCGTGCTGGCGCCGGCGGCATCGGCGGAGCCGACCTCGATGTCCTCCGGCCAGACACCCAGCAGCACCTTGCCGCTGCCGCTGGCGACCGTGCCGAACTCGCCGATCGGGATGCGCTGCCGCGCACCCTTGACGATGACATGGCCGTCCTCGATGCCGGCCTCGAAGAAGGCCATCGAAGGGCTGCCGACCAATCGGCCGACGACGACATTGGCCGGGAGCCGGTATATGTCCTCTATCGTGCCCGCCTGCTGGATGACACCGCCGTCGATGATGCCGATCCGGTCGGCTATGGCGATGGCGCCATGATAGTCGTGCGTGGCGTAGAGCATCGTCGAGCGATGCTGGCGGTGGATCTGGCGCAGTTCCGCGCGCAGGCCCTCGCGCAATTTTAGATCGAGCGCCGACAGCGGCTCATCGAGCAGGAACATCACCGGGCGGCGTACCAGCGCGCGGGCGATGGCGACACGTTGACGTTCGCCGCCCGACAGCGTGTCCACGTCGCGATCGAGCAGATGAGAAATGCGCAGCAGTTCCGCGGTGCGGCCGACGCGAAGGCTGATCTCGCCTTCGGATTCGCGAAACGCCGGCGAGCGCAACGCAAAGGCAATGTTGTCCTTGACGTCGAGCACCGGCAGAAGGTTGAAGCCCTCGAACACGATGGCGATGTCGCGGCTGCCCGGGTCGGACTCGGTCACATCGCGCCCGGCAAGGTCGACGCGCCCGGCATCGAGATCGATCAGGCCGGCGGAGGCGAGCAGCGTCGAGCTCTTGCCGGCGCCGGTCGGTCCGAGGAGCGCGAATATCTCGTTGTCATTGACGGTGAGGTCAAGGCCGCGAAGCGCCGTCTTTCCGCGATAGGACTTCTTCAGTCCCTTCAGTTGGAGCATTGGCCTGGGGGTCATGCCGCGACCTCCGCGTCGACACGCCGGCCGGTGGCGGCATCGAAAAACAGCAGGCCATCCGGATCGAAATGCACGCGCATCACGGAGCCCGATGGCGACCGGCGCTTGTCGACACCCTGGTGTATCGTGTCGCCGATGCGGAACGAGAAGAAGCGTTCGCGGCCGATGGAAAAGACATCGTCCACCGCGATCGCGACGCCGGCGGCCGGATCGTCGGTCAGGTGCACGTTTAGCGGGCGCACGCCGAGCTTCAATGGCCGCTTCGACGACAGAGCCCAGTCGGGAAGCCGGTCGCGCGCCGCGGTCAGCGTGACGTCGCTGTCGCCCAGCCGCAGGCCGCCCTCGACGGGCGCGAGGTCGATGAGGTTCATCGACGGCGAGCCGATGAACTGGCCGGCGAAGATGTCGACCGGTTCGAAGAACATGCGGTCAGGATTCGAGACCTGGACGATGCGGCTGTTGTTCATGAGCACGATGCGGTCGGCGAGCGACATGGCCTCGCGCTGGTCGTGCGTGACATAGATCGTGGTGACGCCGAGCTGGCGCTGCAGATGCCCGAGTTCCCAGCGCATTTCCTCACGAAACTGCTCGTCGATCGCCGACAGCGGCTCGTCGAGCAGCAGGACGGCCGGATCGCGGATGACGGCACGCGCAAGCGCCACTTTCTGCCTTGCGCCGGGTGGCAGCGCGCCGGGATAGCGGGCAAGCTCGTCGCCGAGCTTGAAGATGTCGGTGACCCAGTCGAGCTTGCGCGCGATCTCGGCTCTCGCGACGCCCCGCGCCTTCAGCGGAAACACGATATTTTCCTTGATGCTGAGATGCGGGTAAAGCGAAACGAACTGGAACACCATGGCGATGTTGCGCTCGCTGGCGCTCAGATCGTTGACGGCGGCACCGTCGAACAGCACGTCGCCGCTGGTTGCCTTCACCAGGCCCGCGATGCAGCGCAGGGTCGTCGTCTTGCCGCAGCCCGAGGGCCCGAGATAGACGACGAATTCGCCGTTCTTCACGGTCAGGCTGACGTCGTCCACCGCCTTGAAGGCGCCGAACTGGATGCTCAGGTTCCTGAGAGTGATCTCGGCCATCAGTATTTCTCGCCCATCTTGGTCAGGTGCCGGACAAGGATCATCGACAGACCGATAATGATGACCAGAAGAATGACCGCGAGCGCCGACGCTTCCCCGGTGTAGAAATAGCTGAATGCCGTCTTGGCCACCGAGAAGGATACCGTCTCCGTGCTCGACCCCGGACCGCCGCCTGTCAGCGCGACGAAAAGGTCGTACTGCTTGAAGCTGTCGATCAGGCGCAGGATCAGCGCGATGAACAGCACAGGCGCCGACATCGGCAGCGTGATGCGGAAGAAACGATAGGCGGGGCTGGCGCCGTCCACCTCGGCCGCCTCGTAAATGGTCTCGGGAATGCCGCGGAAGGCGGCGGTCGCCAGAAGCACGATGAAGGGCGTCCACATCCAGGTGTCGGCGGCCGCCGCCGCCCAGAGCGCCGGGCTGGTCTGGCCGAGCCAGTCGACCTTGCTGAAGCCGACCGACGACACCAGGAAATTGATGACGCCCCACTCCGAATTCAGCATGTAGCGCCACAGGAAGCCAACCACGACCGGGGACAGCATCATCGGCATCATCAGCATGGTGAAGATGACGTCGCGGCCACGGAAATTCTTCTGCATCTGGTAGCCGACGAAAATGCCGATCAGCATCTGCAGCGTGACGCAGATGAACACGAACTTGCCGGTGAATATGAAGCGGTCCCAGAGATCGGGATCCGAAAGCAGGAACTTGTAGTTGTTGAAGCCGACCGGCTTCATCGTGCCCTGGCGCAAGGCCGAGAAATTGAAGAACGAATAATAGATCAGCGAGAAGATCGGATAGGCGACCATGAATATCAGGATCGCCAGCGTCGGCGACAGGAAGCCGAAGATCATCATGCGGCCAGAGGAGCGCTTGCGCAGTTGCGTCTGCCGCGCCACGTGAGCGGCGGCCTGCGCTTCGGGTGCAAGAGGCGTGTTGGTGGCAGTCATGGTCTACCTCCTTCCCAGCACGCCGAAGGTCATTCCCATCAGCAGATGTTTGCGGATGAGATAGAAGAAGATCAGCACGGGAATGATGAGGACGACGCCGGCCGCGCATATCTGCGTCCACTCGATGCCGGTTGCGCCGGAAGCGGCCGAAATCTTGACGGGCAGGGTCTTGGCCTGGGTGGTCGTCAGGATGGATGCGAAGGCGAACTCGTTCCAGGCGAAAATGAAGCAGAAGCCGGCGGTGGCGGCGATGCCGCCCTTCACCATTGGCAGCACCAGTTTGAGGAATGCGTACATGCGCGTGTAACCGTTGACGATGGCGATCTGCTCGACTTCCTTCGGCACGCCGTCGAAGAAACCCTTCATGATCCAGGTGGCCAGACCGACATTGGCGAAGATCGAGACGAGGACGAGGCCGATGCGCGTGTCGGCGAGCCCGAGCCGCGCGAACATCAGATGATAGAAGACGAGAACGGCTACAGGCGGCAGCATGCGGGTCGACAGGACGAAGAACATGAAGTCGCCCTTGCCGATGAAATTGAAGCGCGAGCAGACATAGCCGGCCAGCGTCCCGAAGAAGACGGCGAGCGACGTGCCGGCGACAGAGACGATGATGCTGTTGATCAACGAGTCGAGGACCCCGACCGCCGAAGCGCTGTCCTTGGCCGCACCGATGCCGAAGACCGCCTGGTAGCCGCTGAAGTCCGGCGTGAAGAAGAGTTTCGGCGGCATGGTGAAGAAATCCATGCGGCTCTTGAACGAGGACAAAAGCAGCCAGAAGATCGGGCCGACATTGTAGACCGTGTAGATGGCGAGCAATCCCAGCACCAGCCATCTGCCGGCAAGGTCCATCGTCGATGTCTTGGAGTGCGTCATGACGACCTGTCTTCGAGCCGGCGCGGTGCGGGCTCTGTTGCCTGGGACGGGATGAGAAAGGGCACGCGGAAGACGCTCCGCGTGCCCTTCGGGTCAAGGCGTTATTCGACGGGAACGACCGCGTCGACGCCAACCGGCGATATGACCTCGTCCGGCACTTCCGGGGTCTTGTCGCCACGCTTGATTTCGTATCCGGCGCGTTGGAGCGTGCGCTCGTTCTTTTCCGCGGCGTCCGAAAGCGCCTGCTGCACCGTCTTGGCGCCGGTGGCGGCGTTTGAGATCTCCTGCTGCAGCTCGTCGAGCAGCACCGGATATTCAGGCAGGTGCCAATAGTCGTTCAGGTATTGCAGCGCGGTGGAGAACTGGCGGTTGTAGGAATTCAACCCCTGCCAATCCGGGCTTTCCAGCACCTGCTTCAGGCCGGTCTGGCAGACGGCGGCATAGCGCTTCTGCTGCTCGGGCTGAAAATACCATTCCATGAACTTGGTCAGCTCGGGCAGTTTCTTGGAGTACTTGTTGATGCCCATGCCCTGGCCGCCGACCGAGAACTGGCGACGGAACTTTTTGTCGCGGCCGACCGCGCCCGGCAGAACCCCAAATGCGATCTTGTCGGCGAATTTGCTGACCTTGGGATCGACATTGGACCCGTTGAAATAGAACCACTGCATCGCCATGGCGACCTGGCCTTGCTGGATCGCGGTGTTGACCTCGTCGAAGCCCCAGTTGGTCGATCCGGGCGGACCATACTTGAACATATCGACATAGGCCTGCACCCCATCCACCGAAGCCGGCGAGTCGAGATAGCCCTTCACTTCCATCGTTTCCGGATTGTAGAGCTCGCCGCCGAACGACCAGAGGAAGGAGTTGGATGCCGTGGTCGCGAAGTCATAGTCGCGGCCGCCCATCTGGCCCCAGCCATAGAGCCCCTGGTCGGGACGCGTGAAGAACTCGGCCACCTGCTTGGCGTCCTGATAGGTCTGCGGCACCACTAGGTCCCTGCCGTACTTGGCCTTGAAGGCTTCCTTCTCCTTGGGATCCTCGAACAGGTCCTTGCGGTAGGTCAGGCCATAGGCATCCTGGTTGGCCGGCAGGCCGAAGAACTGCCCGGAGCCATCCGGATACTCGCCATAACGCGAGAGCGAAGCCGCCGGGAAGATGTCGGCCTTCAGGTAGGTCGACTTTTCGAAGATGTCATTGAGCTTGACGGCATGCTGGGCAAACTCGGCGGTGGACTGGCTGTCCCACATTGCGAAGTCGAAAGCGTCGCCCTGGATGGCGAATTCGGACGCGATCTTGTCGTGCCACTGCGGGCCATAGGGGACAAGCGCGGGCACGATCCTTACCGATTTGTCCGGATAGTCCTTGGCGATGGTGGTCAGCGCGTCGGCGCAAGTGCCTGCGTGCCAGACGAAAGTCAGATCGGTGGCGCGGGCAGAACCCGCGGTTGCAGCGAGCGCGGCTGCAAGCGCTGCGGCTGACGTCAATAGACGCGTGCGCATGGCCATGTTCATGTTCTCCTCCACTTGTCAGTTCAAGGGGGCAATGGTCGGACCCGACCCTCTCCTGCCCCTATCCGAAGCCTATGCATCGGCGTTATAAATATCAATGGAAAAGTTACAAACAGCGCTTTTTGATGTTAAATATGGTTGCGCGGCTTGCACGAAACATTTGCTAACACGCCCATTCTGGTGCCGTGCTGCACTGCAAAAAAGCCATTAAACTCATAATTTTGAGATGCTTCGCGCCGAGACTGCGGAATCCGGATGTTTTCTCGCGGCGCAGTGCAGCATCGAAATTTTGATATCTTAACATTTTTCTCTGGCGCGGTTTGCCGATGATGTTAAAACAGGCGAGGGGCAAATCGCCGGAAGGACAAGCAGCTTGGAATCCGAAGAGGCGCAACATTTGTCGAAGGCGGACCATCGCCGTTCGGAAATCATCCGCATTCTGATGGAAAGCGGAACGGCGCAGATCAAGGACCTGGCCGTCCAGCTCGACGTATCGCTGATGACCATCCACCGCGATCTCAACGATCTGCATGACCAGGGGCTGGTGCGGCGTATTCGTGGCGCCGTCTCGGTAGAGAAGTCGATGCTGTTCGAGAGCAGCTACCTTTACCGGGCACGTCAGCACGTGGAGGAGAAGCGCCGGCTGGCGCGCGCCGCGGCCGCCCATATCGAACCCGGCAACGCCATCGTCTGGGACGACAGTTCGACGACCTTCCATGTCTGCGACTTCATCGAGCAGGTGACGCCGATAACCGTCATCACCAATGCGCTGCCCGTGATGGAGCGGCTGCGCGACAAGCAGGACGTCGAACTGATCGGACTGGGCGGCAAATACCACCGCGTCTACAACGGCTTTTTCGGCATAGCCTGCGAAAGGGCGATCCGCTCCTACCATGTCGATGTGGCATTGATGTCGACGACCACCATCCAGGGCATGTCCCTCTATACGCAGGACGAACAGGTCGTGCGCTCCAAGCAGGCCATGATGGAGATCGCGCGCAAGAAAATCCTTCTTGTCGACGAGAGCAAATTCCACTTCTCGGCTCTCAATTACGTGGCCGAACTCACGGCATTCGATGTGGTCCTGGTTTCGCAATCGGTCGACCGCGACATCGTGCAGAACATGAAGGAAGCGGGCGTCAGGCTGGAGCTTGTCTGACCGGGCCGCGTCCCACCCGAAGGAATGAAAGAAATGTCTGAAATCGGTAAGGCACGCCGGCTTGCCCGGTTGCTCAACAAGAATTCGGGGCGAATGCTCTGTGTTCCGCTCGACCACGGCATGCAGGTCGGACCGATCGCCGGCATCGCGGATCCCGCGCCTTTGATCGACATCGTGGTGGAGGCAGGGGTCGACGCGGTCATCGTCAATCCCGGCATGCTCTTGCGCCACGGCCACCGCCTGGCAGGCGGGCCCGCCGTAATCCTGCGCCTCGACCAGACGACCATGTGGCGCCACGGGACGCCGACAGGGTATGCGGACACGCACAGTCGTCTCGTCGCGACGGTGGAGGAAGCCGTGCAAATGGGCGCCGAAGCGGTGATCACCTACCTCTTCACCTGCAACAACCGTCCGGAGGAGGAAACGAAATCGTTTGAAACCGCGGGCATCGTCGCTTCCGAATGCCGGAAATGGGGTGTCGTGCACGTCATCGAGGCGATGGCGGCAAAGGGCGGCTTCGCGCGCGCCGACGACCCGGCCGTGGTGGCGATGAACTGCCGCATGGCCGGCGAGCTCGGCGCCGACATGATCAAGACCGACTGGTGCGAACCAGAGCGCTTCGCCGACATTGCCAGGCAATCGCTGGCGCCCATCGCTGTCGCGGGCGGCCCCGCCTTGGCCACCCTGGCGGGTACGCTGCAGTTCGCAAAGGACACGATCAGCGCCGGCGCGACCGGCCTGATGTTCGGACGCAACGTGTTCCAGCAGGCTGATGTCGCGGCAACTCTGGAGAGATTGGCGGACGTGGTTCATGATCGCTCGGAACTCCAGGGCGATCCTTGCGCGATGCCGTTGGGGGCGGGATAGACGGAAGGCCGGTTTTCGCCGTTGCCTCAATAACAAAATGTTATACGGTGGCCCTGCATCAAGCCCAGGGAGCCGGTTTGGACCTTCGTCAGCTTAGATATTTTTCCCAGGTCGTGGAGAGCGGCTCGTTTTCCAAGGCCGCGACGCAGCTGCACGTGGCGCAGCCGGCGTTGAGCCAGCATGTCCGGCACATGGAAGAGGAGCTTGGCCTCTCTCTCCTGCATCGCGGGCCGCATGGGGTCAGCGCGACGGAGGCCGGCGCGCGGCTCATGGTGCACGCCAAGCGCATTCTTGCCGAATTTGCTGAAATCACCGACAGCGTCAGGGGCGCCGCCATCGCCCCCCGTGGCGAGGTGCGCTTCGGATTGCCGGGTACAGTCAGCGAACTGCTCGCGGCGCCGCTGATCGAGGCCGCCCGCGAGCGCTTCCCCGAGGTTCGCATCCGCGTTGTGGAGGCGATGAGCGGCTACATTCTGGAATGGTTGAAACGCGGGGAAGTCGACCTTGCGATGATCTACGCGACGTCGGATCCCCGGGGACTCGCGGTACACCATGGGTTGTCCGAGGAGATCTGTCTCTTTGCCAGCCCGTCGATGCCCGGGTCGGACGCTTTTGAGGGCTCCTCCGTGGAGCTTCGCGACGTCGCCGGATTGCCGCTTGTCGTGCCAGGCCCCGGGCACGGCCTGCGGGAACTGATCGATGCCGTGGCGACGTCGGTCCAGGCCGTCATCAACCCGGCGATCGAAATCGACTCCTACACCCAGATCAAGAGATTGGTGACGCGCGGAATCGGTTACGGGATCTTGCCGAGGATGGCGATCAACGCGGAGGCCCAGGCCGGACTATGCCGGGCATGGAGTTTCAAGAACCCTCCGATTACCCGGAAAGTGTATCTGGCTTACTCGACGGAACGCCCCTTGCAAACCGCTCCCCGCGCCGTCGGGCAGCTATCGTGGGAAATCCTTCGCCAGCTGGTCAAGGACCAGATCTGGAGCGCCGAACTGTCCGACGAAAATCAGCGCCCCAACCTCTTTGGCTAGCCTGTTCGGGCGGGCGCACGCTGTACCGTTTCGCTATACCTCCCATTACAAAACGCTATTTGACGCAGTGGCCCCTTCCGGTGCGATGGTGTCGGAAAAGCAGGACAGGGAGCATGCCATGCCCGGCGCGCTGGAGGGAACGACCGTCATTTCGCTGGAGCAAGCCGTGGCCGCGCCCCTGGCGACGTCGCGGCTGGCTGACGCGGGCGCACGCGTCATCAAGCTCGAACGCCCCGAGGGTGACTTCGCGCGAGGCTATGACGACTACGTTGACGGCCTCTCCAGCTATTTCATCTGGAACAACCGCGGCAAGCAATCCTGCACCGTCGATCTGAAGCGGCCCGACGATCTCGCACTGGTCGAGTCCATGCTCGCTTCCGCCGATGTGTTCGTGCAGAACCTTGCGCCTGCCGCGACCGACAGGCTGGGCATCGGCAGCGCTGATCTCAGGAGGCGGTTTCCCAGGTTGATCGTCTGTGACATTGGCGGCTATGCGCCCGGAACACCCGACCATGATCGCAAAGCCTACGATCTGCTGATCCAGGCTGAAGCGGGTTTGGCGGGCGTGACGGGATCCGCTTCGTCGGGCCCGACCCGCGTCGGCATATCGATATCCGACATCGCCACGGGGCAGGGGGCCTACGCCGCGATCCTCGAAGCGCTGATCGTGCGCGCTCGAACCGGGGAAGGGGCTCACCTGCAGGTTTCGCTGTTCGACACGCTCGCCGAATACATGAACGTGCCCTATCTGGCGCGGCGCTACGGCGGCAAGGAGCCGCGACGGCTCGGCCTCGCCCACCCCTCGATCGCGCCCTATGGGCTGTTCAGGGTGAGCGACGGCGAAATCCTGATCGCCGTCCAGAATGAGCGCGAATGGGCCGTGTTCTGCGACAGTGTCCTGCGCCAGTCGTCGATCGCAACGGACCCAAGGTTCGAACGCAACGTCCTGCGCATCAAGAACCGCGAGCCGCTGGACGCATGCGTGCAGGCGCTGCTGGCGAGCTATACCATGGCTACACTATGCGAACTGCTGGACCGGGTGCGCATTGCATATGGGCGTGTCTCAACCATGGCGGATCTGGCGGTGCACCGCAGCGCGACCAAAGTCCCGGTCGAGACATCGGTGGGGCCGGTCGAGCTCTTTGCCCCACCTGTCACGGTCAACGGCCGGCGGCCGGTGCTTGGCAGGGTGCCAACGCTTGGCGAACACGACCTGGCCTTGCGGCGGGAGTTCGGCACTGCCGGCAGGGTGGATGCCAAACGGATAGGAAATACAGCGCCATGAGCTTGACCCGTAACCTGACCCGCCTGATCCGCGAAAAGCCGGTAACCGAACGCGACCTCGAATGGGCGTCGCTGTTCGTCCTTGATACGCTTGCCTGTGCCCTTGGCGCGCTGCCGACCGAGCCGGCCCGCATGCTCAGGACGGTCGCGCCGCCGACACAAGCGGACACCGCCCGCAAGGCGTTTTATCTGGGTGGTCTGTCCCATATCCTGGAGATGGACGATCTGCATCGGGATTCGGTGACCCATCCGGGCAGCGTCGTCATTCCCGCGGCATGGGCGGTGGCTCATGACCTCGATCTTGGCGGCGAAGCTTTTCTCAAGGCAGTTCTCGCGGGATATGAGGCCTGTTGCCGAATAGGCATGTCCGTCGGCAAGAAGCATTACCGGGTCTGGCACAACACCTCGACCTGCGGTCCCTTTGGCGCCGCGTTTGCCGCGGCTGAACTTATTGGCCTCGACGATACCAAGACCGTGTGGGCGCTTGGCAATGCCGGCACGCAGTCGTCAGGGCTCTGGGAATTCCTGGCCGAAGGCGCCATGAGCAAGCATCTCCACACCGCCAGAGCCGCGGAATCAGGCCTTCTCGCCTCACTCCTGGCGAAGGAGGGATTCACCGGCGCGGAGAATATCCTTGAAGGTGAAAAGGGGTTTTACGCCGGCCTCTGTCCGGACCCGATCCCGGAGGCCGTGACAAGCGGCCCGGGGCGCCCGTGGCAGCTGATCAACACCTCGATCAAGCCTTGGCCTTGCTGCCGGCATACCCACCCCGCGATCGACGGCGCAATCGCCCTGCATCACGAGATCGCCGGCGAGGCCATCGCACGGGTTCAAGTCGGAACGTATCGTGCCGCCCTCGACGTGTGCGATCGCCCGAGCCCGGAAGATCCATACAGCGCCAAATTCTCGCTGCAGCACACGGTCGCGATAGCCTTGGCGGACGGCCGCGTCGACCAGGCCAGCTTTAATGCGGATGCACGGCAACGGATGGTCGGCGAACGCGGCAAGGTCAAGGTCGAACTCGCGCCCGGGATTGAAGCGGCTTATCCCAGGTCATGGGGAGCCGAGATCGTGGTGGAGACCGCTTCCGGGAGGCGCCTTTCGGCCACGCGCCACGACGCCAAGGGCGATCCCGACAATCCGGTGACGAGCGCCGAACTGTCTCGGAAGGCCCGCGCGCAGCTTGTCGAAGGCGGCTGCTCGGAAGGCCGTGCCGACGACCTGATCAGGGCCATCCTTGGCCTGCCCGATAACCGTCCCGTGCGCTCGCTGGGATTGGTTGAAATAGCTGGCGATGCGCGTGCCCCAGTCCGTGCCGCACGGAGCGCCTGATGTTCAAGGACTTTGACAACGAAGACATCCGCGAAGCCGTGCGTCGGCTCTGCGAGCAATTTCCGGGCGAATACTGGCGCAAGCTCGACGCGGACCGCGCCTACCCGGTGGATTTCGTCAACGCGCTGACGGAGGCTGGTTATCTCGCGACCTTGATCCCCGAGGAATATGGCGGGTCCGGCTTGACGCTGTCGGCCGCGGCCGCGGTGCTAGAGGAGATCCAGCGAGCCGGGTGCAACGGCGCCGCATGCCATGCGCAGATGTACGTCATGGGCACAGTCCTGCGGCATGGCAATGCGTCTCAAAAGGAGCGTTATCTTCCAAAGATCGCCTCCGGCGAATTGAGGCTGCAGGCGTTCGGCGTCACCGAGCCGACCAGCGGCACGGACACGACTTCGATCCGGACCTTCGCCCGCAAGGAGGGCGATCATTACGTCGTCAACGGCCAGAAGATCTGGACAAGCCGGGCGGAATATTCCGACCTCATGCTCCTGCTCGCGCGGACCACTCCCAAGGACCAGGTGGCCAAACGGACCGACGGTCTTTCAGTGTTCATCCTGGACATGCGGGACGCGCTTCAAGAGGGGCTGTCGATCCGGCCGATCCGCACGATGATGAACCACTCCACGACCGAGGTCTTTTTCGACAATGTCAAAGTCCCCGCCGAAAACCTGGTCGGAGAAGAGGGCAAGGGCTTCCGTTACATCCTGTCTGGGATGAATGCCGAGCGGATCCTGATCGCCGCCGAGTGCGTTGGCGACGCCAAGTGGCTGATCAACAAGGCTTCCACTTACGCCTGCGACCGCAACATCTTCGGCCGGGCCATCGGTGCCAACCAAGGCATCCAGTTTCCCATCGCCAAGGCCTATGCCAACATGCGCGCGGCCGAACTGATGGTCCGCGAGGCGACGCGGCTCTACGAAGCCGGCCTCGACTGTGGTGCCGAGGCCAACATGGCCAAGATGCTCGCCGCCGATGCTTCGAATGAAGCCGCCAACGCATGTGTCCAGACCCATGGCGGCTTCGGCTTCGCCGAAGAGTATGATGTCGAGCGCAAGTTCCGCGAAACCCGGCTTTACCAGGTCGCGCCGATCTCGACGAACCTTATCCTGTCCTACCTTTCCGAGCACGTGCTCGGAATGCCACGTTCCTATTGACGAGCGGTCGGGTGGACGCGACCGAACAGAAGCCATTCGCGGAATGGATTGGCCGGCAGAGCGAGAGCTTCGATGTCGTTTCGGAACGCCTCGTGCGGAGTTTCAAGGCAGTTTTCGAACCCAATCTCGCACCTTCGGCCGCAGGCCAGGCGCCGCTTGGCATCCACTGGTGCCTGTCGCCGGCGATAGCCGGCATGGACCAGCTGGGTGCCGATGGCCATCCGGCCAAGAACCTGTCGCTGCCGCCCGTCCCGCAGCCGCGCCGCATGTGGGCGGGCGGTGAACTCCGGGTGCTTGATGCTTTCCAAGTTGGTGATGAGGTTCGCCGGGTCTCCACCATCCGCGACATCGTCCGCAAGCAAGGCCGGTCCGGTGAGCTGTGGTTTGTCGCTGTCGGCCACGACTATCACTCAGATCGTGGCCTGGTGCTGAGTGAACGGCAGGATATCGTTTACCGGGAGGCGGCCATGCCGGGGGACGGTGCTCGTTCCAACAATGCACCCGTGGCGCCGACGATACTCCAGCCCGCTGGAAAGGTATGGTCTCTCGTTCCGTCGCCCACGCTGCTCTTTCGCTATTCGGCCATCACTTTCAACGGTCACCGCATCCATTATGACCTGCCTTACGCGACGAAGGCGGAGGGATATGAAGGGCTGGTGGTCCACGGCCCCCTCCAGGCGACGCTGCTCCTGAATCTCGCGGCGTCCCAAGGCGCGGATTTACCCTTGACGTTTCGCTACCGGGGCGTTGCCCCGGCAATCGCGGACCGTGAACTGACCTTCAGGGCCGGCATGGATGGGCAGCGGTTCTGGGCGCAAGGCGGGCATGGCGCCGTGCACATGGAAGCCGATATCGACCAGAAACCGGCCCGATGATCGCGCACAGTACGCCTGTCGCGCCCTTGTTTGTGCCGGCCGACCGCCCCGAGCGTTTTGAAAAGGCGGACCGGTCTGGAGCCGACGCGGTCATTGTCGATCTCGAGGACGCTGTTGCGCCCGCCGCCAAGGATGGCGCCCGCTCGAACCTTCACCATGCCCTGAGATTGCAGAACCCCACCTTCGTGCGGGTGAACAGTCAAGACAGCGGCTGGTACCATGCCGACCTTGCCGCCGTCAGGGCATTAGGGCTTCGACGTATCTGCCTGCCAAAGGCGGAGTCGGTGGCAACGCTCGACGCGATCGTCGAGATCCTTGGTGAGGACGTCGAGATCATGGCGTTGATCGAGACCGCCAGAGGCCTGGAGGCGGCGGCGGCCCTGGCCGCCCACCCTCATGTCGCAAGATTGGCGTTTGGCCCCGCCGACTTCGCCCTGGACCTGGGTGCGGCAGCTTCCGACGCGATCAAAGCGCATGCCTTGATGCGGCTGGCCGTGGCAAGCAGAGCCGCCGGGAAGGCCCTGCCGTTGGACGGCCCGTCCTTCGAAGTCGCGGATACCACCAGGTTGGCCTGCGAATGCCGGCAAGCCTTGAATCATGGGGCCGGCGGGAAGCTTTGCATACACCCCGCCCAAACATCGGATGTCATCGCGGCCTTTCGGCCGAGCGCCGAGCAACTGGGCTGGGCGCAGCGTGTCGTCGACGCGGCCCAGGATGGCGCGGCGCGCCTTGTCGACGGCAAAATGATCGACGCTCCCATTATCGCCCAGGCCCGGGCGCTGCTCCTGCGGGGCCGTTCGCAATCCGGTGACGCTGTCTAAACACGGCCGTATCCGCGACATTTCTCGGCAAGATCAAAGACAAGGATCCACGGCCCGATACGCTGCCGCTGGCCCAGGGCGTCTCATTCGAAATCGATCGAGACCGCCGGGGGGTATTCGGCGATTTCGCCATAGTCGCACGACGTTGCGATGCGGCCTTCAAGGAAATGTTGGGCGGGACCGAACCGGTGCTGGAACTGCCCGAGGCGAAATAGTCGCCTGGCCCAGGGATCCGGCCGATGCCGCCGCGCTGCTGCCGGACGGCCTGACCGGGCTGGACCCGCATCTGGCCTCAAGCCTGCCGGCCGCGATACGCGATGTGGTGTTCGGCCGCTATTCGAGTGGATTCAACGTGATGTTCCTCTGGGTGGCGGCGCTCTACTTCGTCGCCATGGCCCTGACGCTTCCGCTCGAGGACGTCCAGATCCCGAAGCGGGGTTGAGTCCGAGCATGCCGAGCTGAACCTGGCAGGTGGTTCGCGGCGCGCGCGGTGGATATCGATCGTTTCGATCAGAGTTGTGCGCCTCTGTTTTCGAGCGCCGGCGCTGAATCTAGATCTCGCCGTGGAGCGGGATCTCCCCTGACAGCCATTGCACGAACAGCGTCGCCGACCGCGAGAGGCGGCGGTGCTGATTGGGAACCACATGCAAGGCAACCGGCAGGATTTCCCCCGCGCCGAATGGCGCCACCAACCGTCCCGAGGCCAGATAGGCCGCCGCATAAGTCGACATGACCGCGGTGATGCCGCCCGCGCATGCCGCAACCTCCAATGCCGCCGCCGCATTGTCGGCCTTGATCGGCGCCTTGTGCGGCGCGATGACGATGTTCTCCTTCTTCGCCCAGAGATCCAGCAGCTGCATCCTGCCTTGCACGTGGATGAGCCGGGCGGCGTTGAACCAATCGGCACTGGGCCTCGCTTCAGCCCGGCGGCCGGTCTCGGGGTCGCAGAGAAGCACCAGCCGCTCTCGCCCCAGCCGCACGGCGCCCGATGCCGGCTGCAGCGGATCGAGCGCAAGAATGCTCAGATCCGCCAGCTCCACGTTGGGGTCGGTCCAGATCGTGCTGTTCAGCCGGACTTCGATCCTCGGATGGGCGGCGGAAAAACCAACCAGATGCCGTGCGAGCCACAGCGTGACGAAGCTGAGCGGGGCCGAAACCGTCACGCTGGTCTGCGCCTGCGCGCCGAGCAATCCCTCGGTCGCCGCTTCGGCTCGATCCAGCGCCTCGGCTATTCCCGGCAGATAGGCGGTGCCGACCTCGGTCAGTTCCAAGCCGTTGCTGCGCCGATGGAAGAGCGGCCTGGCGAAGAACTGCTCCAGCGCCCGGACCCGTTGGCTGATTGCGCCCTGGGTGCAATTCAATTCCTCGGCGGCCTTGGTGAAGCTCAGATGCCGGGCCGCCGCTTCGAAGGCCTCGAGATAGGTTAGATGCGGGAGATTGCGCATGCCGAGACCTCCTTTCGGTTCTTGATCCATTACGAAAACGAGGTCACTGGGTAAAGAACGATTTCTTGCACCAGGCCGATCCGGCGGGTTCTCTAAGGCCAATCCCAGCCGCCGAGCCGCAGGACACCATGCCTTTCTCTCTGCTGAAATACGGCCTGCGCGCCAGGCACGTGTCCTTTCGCGACATCCCTCCGACACCCGACCTGAAACGATCCTACGATGTGGTGATCATCGGCGGAGGTGGTCACGGCCTCGCGGCGGCTTACTACCTGTCCAATCTGCATGGCATCCGCAACGTCGCCGTGCTGGAAAAGGGCTATCTCGCCGGTGGCAATACGGCGCGCAACACCACCACGATCCGCTCGAACTACATGACCGAGGAATCGGTCCGCTTCTACAAGGAAGGTGTCGAACTGTTCGAGACGATGTCGCGGGATCTAGGCTTCAACGTCATGTTTTCGCAGCGCGGGCAACTGACGCTCGCGCATTCCGAGGCGACGCTGCGCAGCTTCCATCTGCGTGCCGAAATGGGCAAGCACATGGGCACAAGGATCGAAGTGGTCGATGTCCGGACGGTGAAGGAGCTTTGCCCGCATCTCAACCTCGATCTCGGCGGTCAGCACGAGGTGATGGGCGGGCTCTGGCATGCCGACGGCGGCACGGCCCGCCATGACGCCGTGGCATGGGGCTATGCCAGGCATGCCGGCGCGCGCGGCGTGGAGATCCACCAGCGCACCGAGGTGACCGGCATCGAGCACGCGGGCGACCGGGTCACCCACATCAGGACGAACCGTGGAACGATCGCCGCGGGCCAGGTGCTGCAGGCCGTCGGCGGGCTCAACGGCCAGGTCGCCGCCATGGCGGGCATCCGGCTGCCGATACGCTGCTTCCCGCTGCAGGCGATGGTGACGCAGCCGCTGAAGCCATTCCTGGACATCCTCGTCTCGTCGGCCAATCTGCACACCTATCTGGTGCAGTCCTCGCGTGGCGAGGTCGTCATCGGTGGCGGCTCCGATCCCTACCAGCTGGCCTCGACGCGCTCGACGCTGGACCAGAAGGAACATCTCGCCGAAGGCGCGCTGCACCTCTTCCCCTTCCTGCACAAGGTCAAGCTCTTGCGGCAGTGGGCCGGGATCACCGACATGACGCCCGACTACAGCCCGATCATGGGCGCCTCGCCATTGCGGAACTATTGGCTCGACTGCGGCTGGGGCACCTGGGGCTTCAAGGCGACGCCCGTGGCCGGCAAACGCATGGCCGAGACCATCGCCACCGGGCGCGTGCCCGATATCCTCAAACCATTCGACCTCAGCCGGTTCGACAGCTTCGCGCTGCTGAACGAAATGGGCGCCACGGCCGCCAGCCACTGACGAGTATTCCGATGAAGCTCTTGACCTGCCCGGTGAACGGCCCGCGCAACATCACCGAATTTCAGTATCTCGGACCGGTCCGCGAGGCCAGCGCCGACCAGCCCGAGCAACTGATCGAAGCCCTGTTCCATGCCGAGAACCCGCTCGGCGTGATGCGGGAGTGGTGGCGGCACACCCCGTCCAACACCGTGCTGATCGCGGAACGCCACACCGTCAGCGACCAGATCCTCGCCACCTATCTTCCCAATCGAAAGCCTGCCTAACATGACCGAACGGCTGCCGCTTCCCTGGGGATCGCGCCTCGACCGCACCCAAAAAATCCGTTTCGCCTTCGACGGCCGACCGCTCGAAGGTTTCGCCGGCGACTGCATTGCCTCCGCCATGGCCGGCAGCGGCCGCTGGATCCTGTCGCGCTCCTTCAAGTATCACCGTACGCGCGGCATCCTCACCATGGCCGGGCAGGACGCCAATACGCTGGTGCAACTGCCTGACGAGCCGAATGTGCGGGCTGATCTGCGTCCGATCGCCGAAGGGCTGGAGGTCACTGCCCAGAACGTCTACGGCACCGCCGAACGTGACCGTGGCGCGGTGCTCGACAGGTTGGGCCGCTTCATGCCCGTCGGGTTCTATTACCGTGGCTTCTTTGGCCCCGGCGCGAAAAGCTGGCTCAAATTCTGGGAGCCGATGATCCGCAGATCGGCCGGACTCGGCAAGGTCGACCTCACCGCCGGTCATGGCCATTACATCAGGGAAAACCTGCACACCGATGTGCTGGTCGTCGGCGCTGGCCCGGCAGGGCTTTCGGCGGCCGTCAAGGCAGCCGAAGCGGGTGCGCGGGTGCTGCTGGTCGACTTGAACCCGGAAATCGGCGGCGCCTTGACCTATGCGCGCTTCGGCCTCGATACGGCGGAGGCCGATGCGACCTTGCGGGCGCTGCGCGACGCTGCCGAGAAGCTCGGCAATCTGCGGGTGCTGACCGGCGCCACCTGCAATGGCTGGTTCGCCGACAACTGGCTTCCGGTGCTGCAGGGCGAGACGCTCTATCGCGTTCGCGCCAAGCAGGTCGTGGTGGCCGCGGGATCGCATGAACAACCCTTGGTGTTTCGCAACAACGACCTGCCGGGCATCCTCCTGTCGTCCGCGGCGCAGCGGCTGATGCGCCACTACGCGGTTCGCCCTGGCCGGCGCGCCGTGGTCTTTGCTGGCAACGGGGACGGATATCTCGCCGCTCACGACCTTCTCGATGCAGGCGTGTCCCTGGCCGCCGTTCTCGACCCGGCAACCGATGCGTCCGACAAAACCCTCGCGCGACACCTCGTCGAGCGCGGCGTCAGGATCATCCAGAATGTCACCGTCATGGAAGCGCTGGGGACGGGAGGCAATCGCCATATAAGAGCCATCCGCTTCAGCACGCCCGAACATGGCGCGGAACTGCTGGAGTGCGATCACCTGGTGGTGGCGGCGGGCTACACGCCGTCCTACCAGCTGCCGCTGCATGCCGGCGCGAAGCTGGGATTTGACGAGACCAGCCGGCAATTCGTGCTGAGCAATCTGCCGGAGGCGTTTCATGTCGCCGGCTCGGCGGCAGGCTGTTTCGAGCTGAACTCGGTGCTGCGCAGCGGCGAGATCGCGGGCGCGGCGGCGGCGCGGGGGGCGGGGCATGATGCCGACCTGCCGGCGATCATCCCGGATGCCAGCGCGGCGGCGATGAACCATTTTCAATCGCTGTCCGCGCACGCCAAGGGGCGTGACTTCGTGGACTTCGACGAGGACCTGCAGGTCAAGGATATCAGGAACGCCGTCAGCGACGGCTATAGCGAGCTTGAACTGGTGAAGCGCTATTCCACCGTCGGCATGGGGCCGTCGCAGGGCCGGCATTCGGCTTTGATGACGGCCAGGATCGTCGCGGCGGAGACGGGCCGCACGGTGGGCGAGGTGGGCATCACCACGTCGCGGCCGCCATTCGGCCCGGAAAAATTGGGACTTCTGGCCGGCCCTAACCATGTGCCCTACAGGCATACGGCGATCCACGCCGAACATGTCGCAAGCGGCGCGAAGCTGACACCCGCCGGTGCGTGGTGGCGACCGCTGCACTACGGCGGAGGCGGCGATGTCCCCAAGACGATCTCCGACGAGGTCAGGCTGGTGCGTGACAAGGTCGGCATGCTTGACGTTTCGACCCTGGGCAAGCTGGCGATACGAGGGCCGGATGCCGGTGCTTTCCTCGACCGCATCTATACGATGGCGCATGCCAGGCAGCCGGTGGGGCGCGTGCGCTATTGCCTGATGCTGAACGACATGGGATCGGTCATCGACGACGGGGTGGCTTACCGCATGTCCGAGACCGAATTCTACGTGACCGCCACCACCGGCGCCGTCGCCCGCGTCTTTACCGACATGCTGTTCGCGAACACGCAATGGGGCATGCGGGTCGATATCCAGAACGTCACCGCCGCCTTCGCGGCGATCAATGTCACCGGCCCTTCGGCACGCAAGGTTCTCGAGGCGCTCGGCGGGGACATCGATCTCTCCCCGGAGGGCTTCCCCTACCTCAATGGCCGCAGCGGCGTGATCGGCGGATGCCCGGTCCGGGTCATGCGCATCGGCTTCACCGGCGAACTGAGCTATGAGCTTCATGTGCCGCAATCCTTCGGCGCGGCGCTCTGGCGAAAGCTGCTGGAGGTGGGCGCCCCCCACGGGCTGCAACCCTATGGGCTGGAAGCCTCGCGAATCCTGCGTCTGGAAAAGGGGCACATCATCATCGGCCAGGATACCGACGCGCTCTCGACTCCCGATGAACTGGGCATGGGGTGGGCGCTGTCGAAGACCAAGACGCGCTATGTCGGCAAGACCGCCATCGAGGCGCGCGCCAGGCTGGGCCTGAAGCGCAAGCTTTGCGGCTTCGAACTGCCCGAGGGGCACGGCATCCGGCTGGCGGAATCCTGTCTTGTGCTGCGCGACGGACGTCCTGTGGGTTTCGTCACCTCGACCTGCTTCTCGCCGACGCTGGGCAAATGGATCGGACTGGCCTACGCCGACCCGCGTGACGCGGCGCCGGGATCCAGCCTGCGCATACGCGGCCTGTGCGGCAAGGAACTGCAGGCCAAGGTGGTGCCGACGCCGTTCCATGACCCCGAAAACCAGCGGCAGGAGATGTAGGATGCCCCCGAGCAGCCATTCCGCATCGGTCGGTCAGGGTATTGATTCCAGTCTGCGCCACCACGCCCTGGCGCGGCGCCTCGCACGCAGGGATGGACCGCCCGGAGCGCAGGAGAACGTCGTGCTCGACTGCACGCTGATCGAGCGGTTCGGGCTGCGCGGTCCCGGCACGATGGACTGGCTCGGTGAAGCAGGTCTATCGACGCCGGAAACGGTGAATACCGCCATTGTCTTGCCTTGCGGCACGTCGGTGCTGCGACTTGGCCAGCAGGAGGTGCTGCTGGCGGCGCCTCCCGGCGGCAGCGGTGCGCGGTTGCGCGACCTGCGCAAGGCCTGGCGCGACAGTGCGCTTCCCTCCAAGGGATATGACGCCTATCGCGACGAAGGCTGGGCGTGGTTCGTGATATCGGGCCCGGCGTCGCCCGCGCTGATGCGGCGGATCTCGATGGCCGATCTAAGGCCGGAAAGCCTCAAGGCCGGCGATCTCTCCCAGACCCGCGCCTTGCATCTGGATGCGGTCGTTGCCCGCTTCGACCGCTTCGGCGCGATATCCTATGACGTTTTCTTCGACATCGCCTCGGCGGCGTTTGCACTGGATGTCCTGACCGAGACGGCCGCGGGAACGAATGCCGGCTTTCAACTGGCGGCTCTCCACCCCGCGGGATAGTTCGGTCCTCGCCTGTTTCCCGCTCGGGTCGCGGTGACCATCACGCTGCCGTGTCGCGGGAGGACCGTTGTGGATCCGAACTGTTGCCGCTCACGCGCGATAGCGGTCGACGAGGGTCACCAGACGCTCGCAGGCCGCAACGGCGGCGGCGTGGTCCTGCGAAAAGTTCAGGCGGACGCTGCTTTCGGAAAACGGACTGAATTCCGTTCCGGGTGTCACGATGACGCCCGCTTGCAGGCGCAGGATGCGGACAAAATCGCCACCCGCCACGGCCAGGCGGGGCAGAGCCGGAAAGATGTAGCTGCCAGCCTCGGTCGTGCGGACCTGGATTCCGGAAGTGGCGCGGAAAACCTTCAACAAATCATCGCGGATCGCCTGGTGCTCGCGGATGCGCTGGTCCATCCAGCCAGCCGGTTCGTCGAACCAGCTGCGCAAAACGGCCTGGCTGTAGCCGCCAGCGCGCAAGGAGACGATGGCTTGCAGCTTCTCCATCCGGGCAATGATTTCTCGCGATCCGAAGGCCACCCCCAGCCGATAACCGCTGAGCGATTCCGTCTTCGATGGCCCCATGATGGTCACGACGTTTTCCGCGTCCAGCTTCTGCGCGCGCAAGTGAGTGTAGTCCACGCCGGCATACAGCAGGCGCGAGTAAAGCTGGTCGACGATGACGGTCGCGCCGTATTGGCTTGCCAGCGCGGCAATGGCCTCGATCTCCGCTCGGGAGTAGACCACGCCGGCCGGATTGTTTGGGTTCGAGAACAGGAAGATTTTTGCGCCCGACCTGAATGCGTCTTCCAACTGGCTGAGATCGAGGCCCGAACGGCCTTCGGCCGTTGCGTAGTCCATCCGGACGGGCATCATTTCGCCCTCGCAGAATTCCACCAGTTTGCGGTTGGCGAAATAATCGGGCTGGACGATCGCCACCTTGTCGCCCCGCGACACGGTGGAGGCGACGGCCAGGAACAGCGCGCCCTGCGTGCCGGGGGTGATGATCAGGCCGTCACGCGCATCGACAGGGGCTCCGGTGAAGCCTGCCAGCCGCGTGGCCAGTTCTTCGCGGATGCCGAGATCGCCGCGATATTCCGTGTAGGCCTGCCTGCCGCCGGCTTCGACGCCGGCCGAGAAGACCTCGAACGAGCCGGGTGTCGGGGTGAACGCGTCCACGTCGCCATGCGAAAAATCCACCGGTCGGCCGGTGATCGCGTCGCCCAGCAATATGGCGTCGATCCCGCCGGACAACTGGCGGCTCTCCTGTCCGGGCGCCGCGTCGGTGCCGAGGCCGCTGAATTTGCTCTGGATCGTCATCGGAAATTCCTGAGTGAAGGCACTGCCGCTCCCGCGATGCCATAGCGGCACATATCAAGCAACGAAATTTGGAAGATGGAACCCGCCGATTTCCGGACAGCTTTCCGACCCTCGCGGATGCGGTTCGATCGCGAAGGCATATCGGCTGTGTTTCAACATCGTGATGACAGACACCGGCCAGAAAGCGCATTCGGCATCAAAAAAGCGAAGCGGGATTGCGCCGCAAATGCTCTTGTTGTACGAACGTTCAACAAGAGCATTTGCGGGTACCTGCCGTGGTACGAACCGAGTTTCCCTTTGCCGTCGAAACCGTCGATCCGCTGTGGATCACGCTGGCCGACGGCACCCGCATTGCCGCCACGCTGTGGCGTCCGCGCACCGAAGGCAAGGTGCCGGTCGTCGTCGAGATGGTGCCTTATCGCCGCCGCGACGGCACCGTGGCGCGCGACATCGACATCCACCCCTGGCTGGCTGGGCACGGCGTCGCCTGCGCCCGCATCGATATCAGGGGCTCGGGCGATTCCGACGGCGATCTCGCCGACGAATATCTGCCACGCGAACAGGAAGACGCCTGCGAGATCATCGCCCATCTCGCCGCCCAGCCTTGGTGCAACGGCAATGTCGGCATGACCGGCATTTCCTGGGGCGGCTTCAACGCGCTGCAGGTGGCGGCGCGCCGGCCGCCGGCCCTGAAGGCGATCATCACCAACTGCGCCACCGACGACCGCTACGCCGACGACATCCACTATATGGGCGGCGCGCTGCTGACCGAGCAGGAGATGTGGTCGAACTTCATGCTGGTGAAGAAGGCCATGGCGCCCGACCCGCAGATCGTCGGCGATGCCTGGCGCGCCATGTGGGAAAGCCGGCTCGCGGCGACAAGCTCGCTGTCGGAAGTGTGGCTCGCGCATCAGCGCCGCGACGACTATTGGCGGCAAGGCTCGGTCTGCGAGGATTTTTCCGCGATCGAATGCGCCGTCATGGCCGTCTGCGGCTGGGAGGACAGCTATTCGAACTTCGTGCCGCGCCTGCTTAAGCATCTGAAGGGGCCGAAGCTCGGCATTGTCGGACCATGGTCGCATGCCTATCCCTGCCGTGGTGCGCCTGGACCGCTGATCGGCTACCTGCAGGAGGCGCTGCGCTGGTGGTGCCATTGGCTCTGCGGCGAAGACACCGGCATCCTGGACGAGCCGCTCTACCGCGTCTGGGTGACGGGGGAAGAGCGGCCGCAACCTTTCTATCTGCCCGATCATGCCGGCAGCTGGGCCGCCGAGGACCAATGGCCGTCGCCCCGCATCGAGCGCCGCACGCTGCACCTGAACGCTGCTGGATTGGCAAATGAGCCGGCACCGGGCGCCGCGCTTTCAGTCCGCTCGCCGGCGACCGCCGGGCGTGACTGCGGCCGCTGGGGCGGCTATGGCGGCTCCTGTCCGGACATGCCCATCGACCAGCGCCGCGAGGACGGCATGGCGCTGTGCTTCGACACGCCGCCGCTCGACGATGACCTGACATTGCTCGGCGCACCGGAACTCGACCTGCTCGTTACAGTCGACCAGCCACACGTCAATCTCGCCGCGCGGCTGTGCGACGTCTATCCCGACGGCACCTCGGCGCTGATGACTTACGGCGTGCTCAATCTCAGCCACCGCGACAGCCATGAGCATCCGACACCTTGTCCGGTCGGAACGCCGTTTCGCGTGCGGCTGAAGCTCAATGATTTCGCCCGCACCGTGCCCAAGGGCCATCGCATCCGGCTGGCGCTGGCCAACCAGCATTGGCCGATCCTGTGGCCGCAGCCGAAACTGTCGACGCTGGCGGTCGTAACGGGCGACGGCACCATCATGCTTCCGGTGCGCCCGCCGTCGGAACGCGACCGCGACGTCCGCTTCGAGCCGGCCGAAACCGCGCCGCCGGTCCCCACCACGGCGCTGGACGACGGCTTCGACCGCCGCATTGTCACCGACAATGTCGGCTCGGGCGTGCAGACCATCGCGCTGACCTCCGATCACGGGCGCCGGCGCTATGACGACCGCGCCATCACCGTCTCCTCGGCCAACAGCGACACGATGAGCATCCGGAGCGACGATCCGCTGTCGGCAAAACTCGTCACCGAATATCGCTGGGCGATTGCCAGCGGCAATGCCGATACCGAAGCGATCGCGGTGACCGAACTGATATCGGACGAAACCCATTTCAACCTGAGTTGGCGGCTCGAGGCGCGAGAACGGGGCACGCTCGTCCACAGCGCCTCGGCAAGCCGGCGCATCAGGCGCGATTTTGCCTGAAGAAGGGAGGAGGCCATGCTCGCATATGCAGTGAAGCGCATTGGTCTTGGCCTCCTGATCCTCGTTCTCGTCATGGTCGCGATGTACGCGGCCGTTTTCCTGGTGCCGGGCGATCCGGCCACGGTGGCGCTTGGTCCGCGCGCCACGCCGGAACTAAAGCGGCTGCTGATCGAGCGGATGGGGCTCGACCAGCCGGTCTGGTGGCAGATCATCGAATTCTTCCGCAACGCGCTGACCGGCAATCTCGGCTACGACGTCTGGTCGAACCGGCCCGTTTCCACGCTGGTGCTGGAAGCGTTGCCGAACACGCTGATCCTCGGCCTGACGGCGCTGGCCGTCGCGCTCCTGATCGGCGTTCCGCTCGGCTGCCTGTCTGTGATGCGGCGCGGCACGGCGGCCGATGCCGTCATCGGCGTGCTCTCGGTCGGCGTCATCGCGGTGCCGTCCTTCGTCGTCGCCATCTATTCGCTGCTGGTCTTTGCCGTCACGCTACGCTGGCTGCCGGCCATCGGCGCCGGCGAGGCCGGCGACTTCATCAGCCAGGCCAAGGCGCTGGTCATGCCGGCGGCGGCGATCGCGCTCGGCTGGATCGGTTACATCGCCCGCATGGTGCGTGCCTCGATGATGGAAGTGATGGGCGAGCCGCATATCCGCACCGCGCGCTCGTTTGGTTTGCCCGAGTGGAAGATCGTCTCCAAATACGCGCTGCGCATCGCCATCATTCCAACAATCTCGCTGGTCGCTGTCGGCCTCGGCAGCATCCTGTCCAGCGCGGTCTTCGTCGAGGCGGTGTTCGCCCGGCCAGGCATCGGCAAGCTGATCACCGACGCCGTCAACACCCGCAACTATCCGGTCGTCATGGGCACCGTGCTGATCATGACCGCCATCTATGTCTCCATCACCATTGCCGCCGATCTGTTGATCGCGCGGCTCGATCCGAGGGTGCGCGATGTCTTCCGTGGCTGATGCCTCGTTGTCCGTTCCGGGCCGACAACGGTTTCCGCTGCTGCGCGCCTTGCTTGCCGATCCGTTCACCTGCGTGGCGCTGATCCTGGTCACCGGCTTTCTTGTCACCGCGATCTTCGCGCCATGGCTGGCGCCTTATTCGCCGGTCAGGATCGACGTGCTGCACAAGCTGCAGCCGCCATCGGCGCAACACTGGTTCGGGACCGATCATCTCGGCCGCGATCTCCTGTCGCGCGTCATCCATGGCGCGCGCACCGCGCTGACCATCGCCATGGTGTCGGTGGCCATCGCCGGCGCCATCGGCCTGATGCTTGGCCTGATCGCCGGCTACGGGCCGCGCTGGCTCGACGCCATCCTGGTGCTGAGCTTCGACAGCCTGAACTCGCTGCCGATGATCATGTTCGCGCTCGCCATCATCACCGTGCTTGGCGCCGGCACCGGCACGCTGATCATCGTCATCGCGGCGACCTCTTTCCCGAGCTACGCCAGGCTGATCCGGGCGCAGACGCTGGCGCTGAAGAACAGCGACTACATCCTCGCCGAGCGCCTGATCGACGCCAGTGCGGCGCGCATCATCTTCGTCCATCTGCTGCCCAATGTTGTCGGGCCGCTGATCATCCTTCTGTCGATGGATATTCCGGTCGTCATCATGGTCGAGGCCGGCTTGAGTTTCCTTGGCCTTGGTGTGCGTCCGCCGACACCATCCTGGGGCTCGATCCTCTATGACGGCTACACCAGCATCCGCTCGGCACCCTTCATGGTCATCTTCGGCGGCCTGCCGCTGGTGCTGGCCACGCTTGGCTTCACCTTCCTCGGCGAAGGCCTGCGCGACTATCTCGATCCGCGCCTGCAGTTGCGGAGGCCGGCATGACCGGCTCGCTCGCCGCCAGCGATCTCAGCGTCCGCTACGAGACGCCGCATGGCGCCGTGCACGCGTTGCGCCATGTCGACATCGAGGCGCATCCGGGTGAAGTGATCGGCATCGTCGGCGAGAGTGGCTGTGGCAAGTCCACGCTGGTCACCGCCCTGGCAAACCTGTTGCCGGCCAATGCCCGCATCGACGGCTCGATCTCATACAATGGCGTCGATCTGGCGAAGCTCGACGCGTACCACCAGCGCCTGCTGCGCGGCGACGAGATCGCGCTGGTCAGCCAGGATCCGATGACGGCGTTCAACCCGGTGCTGACCATCGGCGACCAACTCGTCGACTTCCAGCACCACCGCAAGGACCTTGGCCGGGCACAGAAGCGGGCGCGCATCGCCGCCATGCTCGGCCGCGTCGGCATTGCGGACGCCGAACGGCGCATGCAGAGCTATCCGCACGAACTGTCCGGCGGCATGCGCCAGCGCGTCGCCATCGCCGCCGCGCTGCTGACCGATCCCGGCCTGCTCATCGCCGACGAGCCGACGACGGCGCTCGACGTCACCATGGAGGCGCAGATCATCCATCTGCTGCGGGAGCTGAGGCGCGACTACAACGGCATCATCATTGTCGTCTCGCACCATCTCGGCGTCATCGCCGAACTTTGCGACCGCGTCTATGTCATGTATGCCGGCGAGGTGGTCGAAGGCGGCGAGGTCGACGCGATCTTCCACGACGCCAGGCATCCCTATACGCAAGCGCTGCTCGCCTGCGACCCCGCCCGCTTCCATGAGCGGCTGGACAGGCTGCCGACCATTCCGGGCTCGCTGCCCAACCTCACCCAGCCCCCGTCCGGATGCGTCTACGCACCGCGCTGCGACCGTGCCTTCGCGCCGTGCACGACCGTCGCGCCACCGCTGGCGAAACTCGCCGCCGCCCATGTCGCACGCTGCCATGCGGTGACGCCATGAGCCCGCTGCTTGCCGTCGAAGACCTCTCCGTGAGCTTCGTGCGCGGCGGCTTGCTCAACCGCCTGATCAATCCGTTCCCGCTGCCGGGCTTCAACGTCATCGACGGCGTGACGCTGTCGCTGATGCCGGGCGAGACGCTCGGGCTGGTTGGCGAATCCGGTTCCGGCAAGACGACGCTGGCCCGCACCATTCTCGGGCTCATCCGGGCAGCCGCCGGCCGCATCGTCTTCGAGGGCAGGGAGGTGCGGACGCCGGCTGATTTCCGCGCCATGCGCCGGCGCTCGGCGATGATGTTCCAGGACCCTGTCGCCTCGCTCAGCCCGCGCCTGCGCATCGGCAAGCTGCTCACCGAGCCGCAGATCATCCAGGGGTTGCCGATGCCGGACCGCCGCGCCGCCGCCAAGGCGCTGCTGGCGCTTGTCGGTTTGCCGGCCTCCTTTGTCGACCGCTTTCCGCATGAGCTGTCGGGCGGGCAGGCGCGCCGCGTCGGCGTTGCGCGCGCCCTGGCGATGAAGCCGCATCTGCTGCTCGCCGACGAGCCGACAGCCGGCCTGGATGTCTCGGTGCAGGGCGATGTGCTGAACCTGATCGGCGAACTCAAGCGCGAGCTCGGCTTCGCCGCCATGATCGTCACCCACAACCTGGCCATGATCCGCCATGTCAGCGACCGGTTGGCCATCATGTATCTCGGCCGGCTGGTCGAGACCGGACCGACGCGAGCCGTGTTTTCCGCGCCGCTGCATCCCTATACCGCGACGCTGATCCAGTCCGAGCCGATACCCGATCCGCGCCGGCGCAGCCACACCCCCGCCGTCACGGGCGAGATACCGAGCGTGTTCCGGCGACCTTCGGGCTGCGAGTTCCACACGCGTTGCCCGATCGCACGCGAGCGCTGCAGGGCCGAGGCGCCGGTCTACCGGCCGATGGGCGCGGATCGCATGGTGCGCTGCCATTTCCCGCTGCAGACAGGCGGGCAAGAACGGGAAGCCTTCTCACGCGCTTCCATCAACCAAAGGGGAAACTGAGATGTCAGAATGGACCATGGACAGACGTGCATTCCTGAAGGCGGCCGGCGTACTGGGCGCCGGCCTCGCGATGAAGCCGGGCTTTGCCTGGTCGGCGTCCGGCGACACGTTGCGCATCCGCATGGAAGGCGATCTGCAGTGCCTCGATCCAGCCTTCATGAATGGCGGCATCGAGGATGTCATGATGCGCGGCATCTATGTCTCGCTCAACCATTTCGGCGACATCAGGAAAGGCTCGCCCTGGTCGCTGTGGGGGGCGGAAAAGCTCGAGCAGAAAGACCCCAAGACCATCGCCTTCACCCTGATCGACGGGCTGAAGTGGTCTGGCGGTTTCGGCGCGGTGACAGCCGACGACGTCAAGTTCTCGTTCGAGCGCATCGCGGACAAGGCGCTGGCATCGCCCTGGGCCTATCAGTTCGAGAAGCTCGACCGTGTCGAAGTCGTCGATGCCAGGTCCGGCATCATCCACCTGAAGGAGCCTTACCAGCCGATCTTCGTTACCAGCCTGCCTTACTATGGTGGCCACATCATCAGCCGCGCCGGTACCGAGAAGGCGGGCGGCAAATTCACCACGCAGCCGCCGGCGACATGCGGGCCCTATCTCTTCTCCGACTGGCAGCAGAAGCAGAAGGTTACGCTGACCGCCAACCCGGACTGGCCGGGCCCGAAGCCGGACTTTTCGAAGGTCGAGATCTATGTGGTGTCGGACGATCAGGCGGCACAACTCGCCTATGAGGCCGATGCCTTCGACTACACCAAGATCGCCATTTCGGCGACCAAGGCCGTCAAGGAGAAGCCGCCGGCGGACACAAACCTGATCGAGGCGCAGTCGACCCGTTATGTCTGGCTGACCATCAACATGCTTAGCCCGCGGCTCAAGGATCCGAAGGTCCGCCAGGCGGTGCAATATGGCGTCGATGTCGGCCAGATACTCACCGGCGTCTATGACGATTTGACCAAGCGCTCCACCGGTGTCGTCCAGCCCGGTACCAAGTTCGCGCGCGCCTCGAATCTGATCGCGGCGCCCGACTATGAGAAGTCCGCCGCACTCCTCAAGGAGGCTGGCGTCGGCGACCTGTCGCTGACCCTGACGGTGATGAACGATTCCATCCGCACCGCGACCGCGCAGATCATCCAGGCCAGCCTCGAACAGGCCGGCATCAAGGTCGAGATCCAGCCCTATGACGAAGCCGCCTTCTGGGGCGTCGGCGACAAGACGCAGGGCGAAGGCTACAAGAACATCGACCTGGCGCTGATGGATTTCGCCGGCGGCATCGATCCGTCGGAAAACCTGGTTTGGTTCCGCCCCGACCAGATCGGCGCCTACAACTGGTCTGGCTTCGACAGTCCCGAATTCGAGACCAGCTACCAGCAGTTGGTGGCCGAAAGCGACGAGGCCAAGCGCATCGCCTTGTCGAACCGCATGGAGGATTTGATGGAACAGTCCGGCGGCTTCGTCTTCATCTGCCACCAGCCGCTGGTCGCCATCCACAAGACGGCGTTCGACCCGGTCATCTATCCCGACGGTCACCCCAATCCGGTGCTGTTCAAGAGGAAGGCGTGAACCGAACCATGATCCCGAAAAGTGGGAACCGGTTTTCGGATAAGATCATGGTCAAACAAGGAGATAGAGCCCCATCCCGATGTCATCGGGATGGAACAGGCTCTAAGTGGACAGGAAGGGCATTATCTATTAGCTGGAGTCCATGACGGAAGCCCAACCAGAAGATGCAAAAAGGAAGCGCGGCGCGAAAAAGGCTCCGCCGCGCTTCAGCCGCGAACAGGCTGACGTGCGCCGCTCCATGCTGATCGAAGCAGCGACGCGATGCCTGTCGGTCGGCGGCATCGGCGCCTTCACCATCGATCGCATCTGCAGGCAGGCCGGTGTTTCGCGCGGCCTCATCAACCATCATTTCGAAAGCCTCGACGGGTTGCTGGTCGAGGTCTACAAATCCTCGCTCTACGCTAGCGTCAACAACCAAATCGCCGAGGCCAAGCGCCGCCGCGCCGAGACATCAGACTGGTCGCCGCAGGCCGCGCTTGCCGCCCTGGTGCACTCCAATTTCTCGCCCGAATATTTCAGCCGCGAGAACCTTCTGATCTGGCTGTCGCTGTGGGGCGAGATCGCCGTCAACCCGCGCCTGAAGGCGGCGCATCGCGAACTCTACGATGCCTATCGCGCGGAACTCGCGGAGGACATCGCCGCTGTCGCCATACCGCGCGGCCGGCAAGTCGACGCTCCGTCTCTGGCGCGCAATTTCATCGCCCTGGTGGACGGGCTCTGGCTCGAATGGTGCCTCGATGAAAGTGTGGTGACGCCGCAGGCGGCGGAGGCGGCTGGGTTCGAAATGCTCGAAGCGCAGGTGGGGCCCTTGCGGGGCGTTTAGTTCAGCGGTGAACCACCCTCGCGCTTGCGGCGCTCCATATAGTCGCGCAGCGCCTCGTCGATGCCGGGATCGATCGGCGGCTGTTCGTATTCGGCGACCATGCGCTTCCACACGACGTTGGCCCTTTCGCGCGCCGTGACCTGGCCGCGCTCGACCCAGGTGTCGTAATTGTCCCAGTTGGACACCAGCGGCGAATAGAAGGCGCGCTCGTAGCGTTGCATGGTGTGCGCGGCGCCGAAGAAATGCCCGGCCGGGCCGACCTCGCGCACCGCTTCCAGCGCCAGCGTGTCGATGTCGACCGCGGGCGGATCGAAATAGGCCGACATCATCTGCAGCATCTCGGCATCGATGACTAGTTTCTCGAACGATGCGGTCAGCCCGCCGCCGAGCCAGCCGGCGGCATGCAGCACCAGGTTGGCGCCGCCCATCAGGCAGCCCCACAGCGACATCGCGCTCTCATAGGCGGCCTGCGCGTCGACCGAATTGGCGGCGGTGACATTGCTGGAGCGGAACGGCACGCCGATCAGCCGGCAGAGCTGTCCGGTGATCTGCGCGGCCTGTGTGTATTCGGGCGTCCCGAAGGCCGGCGCGCCGGTCTTCATGTCGACATTGGAAGTGAAGCCGCCATACATGACCGGCACGCCCGGACGCACGATCTGGGTTAGCACGATGCCGGCCATCGCCTCGGCATGCTGCTGAGACAATGCGCCGGCCAGTGTCACCGGGCTCATCGCGCCGGCCAGCGTGAACGGCGTGATGACATTGACCTGGCCATGCTCGGCCAATGCGATCAGCCCTTCGGCCATCGGCTCGTCAAGCTGCAGCGGCGAGTTGGTGTTGATGATGCCGGTAAAGACAGGCATTTCCCGCGCGAGGTTCTCGCGCGTCGTGCCGAGCGAAATCGCCACCATTTCCAGCGCGTCGATGGCGCGACCCTGACCAAGGGTTTGCGGTTGCCAGTTCTTGTCGAGCAAGGTGATCTCGGCATAGTAGAGGTCGAGATGGCGCGTGTTCTGGTGCAGGTCGAGCGGCTCGAACGGGCCGCCGCCTTCCTGGTGCAGGACATTGAACGACTGGATGAGTTTCAGATAGTCGCACATCTCGGCATAGGTGCCGGGACGGCGGCCACGATCATTGTCCATGACATAGGCCGGACCGCCGACCGACGACAGGATGCAGTGCCGCCCGCCGACCTTGACGTTCCTGGCGGGATTGCGGGCGCGCAGCTCGAACGATGATGGCGCCATGGCGACGCGCTCCATGACCATGGCGCGGTCGAAGCGCACCCGCATGGCGCCTTCGTCTACATCGCAGCCGGCGGCGCGATAGAACTGCCGCGCCCGCGGCTGCAGCACGCGCATGCCGATCTCTTCCAGGATGGTCAGGCCCATTTCGTGGATCGTCTGGACCTGATCGGCCGACAGGATCTCGATCGGCGCGTAGGGCCGCGTCAGCTGCTTCCACGGACGCTGCTCGATGCCGCCGACCTCGCGCTGCGGACGGCCGGGCCTGCGACGTGCGGCGGTGCGTTCCATGCGTCCTCACTCCTTGTTTGACGCAATTCCGGGCGGAAAACCGCTTCACACTTTTCCTGGAATTGCTGCTATTCGGCTGCCGTGCGCATATCGAAATCCGCCACCGCATCGACGATCGGCGTGTCGCGGCGGTAGGGCTGCCAGCGGACCTTTGTGCCGATCTCTCGAGCCAGCTTGTGACCGCTGTGAACGGCGTGGGCGATCGCGCCCGGCGCCAGCGTGTCGCCGATACGATCGACGCTGCGAATGCCGACGGCCGCAAGCGCGTCCGCCCGTTCCGTCAGCGCCTCGAACAGCTCGCTGCGCGGCAAGCGCAGCCCTACGATCAGCACCGAGCGGCAGGCAATGCGGCTCTCCTCGCCGGTGAACAGATGCGCCAGCGTCGCGGTCTCGCCGTCGAAGGATTTCAACAGATGCAACGTCGTCACCGGCACGTTGCGGCGCGCCAGCGCACGATGCACCAGCGGCAGCTCGTTGGTCATGATCGTCCAGGCGGACGCCTGGCCGGCCGGTGTGACATAGCTGACCGGAACGCCCTGTGCGGCCAGATGCTCGGTGAGGACACCGCCCATGTAATAATTGTCGAAATCGAAGACGAGCGTCGGCCCCTGCGGGAGCCGGCCGGCGGCGATGTCATCGGGCGTGAACACTTCCGCGTGGTCGAGCCGGCCGACCGGTATCTCCAGCGAGGAATAGAGCATGTTGGTCCAGCGTGCGCCGGTCGCGAGCACGACCCGGTCCGGCGCGAGGTCGATGATCTCGTCGGCGCCCAAAAAACTCTCGGGATAGAGCGAGACATTGCTGATATCGCCGAGACGGCCGAGGCGGTAGTCGACGACGCGGTTCCAGGCCGACAGGCCGGGCAGTGTCTTCTCGAAGGTCAGCCGCCCGCCGAAGCCGCGGCTGCCGTCGGCGAGCGTCACCTCATGGCCACGCCGGCCAAGCGTCAGCGCGCATTCGAGCCCGGCCGGTCCGCCGCCGACAATCAGGATGCGCTCCGCTCTGTCGGCACGCTCGACGCGTTCGGGGTGCCAGCCGCGCCGCCATTCCTCGCCGGCGGTCGGGTTCTGCGTGCAGCGCACCGGCACGCCGTCGTGCCAGCTGGAAATGCAGATGTTGCAGCCGATGCATTCGCGGATTTCGGCCTCGCGGCCCTCGCGGATCTTGGCCGGCAGGAAGGGGTCGGCGATCGAGGGCCTCGCGCCGCCGATGAAGTCGAGCACACCGCGCCTGATCTGCGACACCATGGTGTCGGGCGAGGTGAAGCGCCCGACGCCGACAACGGGCTTCTTCGTCAGCGACTTGACGAAATCGATCACCGGCTCATGGCTGCCTTCGCCGGTGAAACGCGATGCGGAACAGTCGGTCGGGCTGGAATCCATCTTGACGTCGAACAGGTCGGGCAGGTCGGCCAAAAGTTCGATCAGCTCATGCGCCTCGGAGGGCTGGTTGCGGCCGGGCCTGCCGCGCAGTTCCTCGAGGCTGACGCGCAGAGCGACGCCGCAGTCCTTGCCCACGGCATCCCTGGTGACCTCGATCATCTCGCGCACGAAGCGTACGCGGTTCTCGATCGGTCCGCCGTACTCGTCGGTGCGATGGTTGTACTCCGGCAGCAGGAATTCGTAGCCGAGATAGCCCATGCCGGCATAGACATAGACCACGTCGAAGCCGGCGGTGCGCGCCTTGCGCGCCGCCTCGGCCTGGCACCGCAGCACCTCTTTCATGTCGGCCTTGTCCATGGTCTTCGGCCGCAGATTGCCCATGAAGCCGACATGGGTGGCCATCCAGGGAATTCCCGATGGCGACAGCGGCGGCAGCCGGCTCGTTCTGTTCATGACGGACGCGCCGCCATGCCAGAGTTCCACGCCGGCAAGCGAGCCATGGCGGTGCACGGCTTCCGTCATCAGCGCATGGGCGCGGATATCATTGTCGTCCCACAAGGTGGCGAAAGGCAGCGGCGTGTCGTCCGAGCTCGGATCGATCGAACAGGCTCCGGTGCAGATCACGCCCCATCCGCCCTCGGCCTTGGCTTCGCGAAAGGCCGCACGCACCCTTGGAAGGGCGTTGGTCATGCCGCTGGCATGCGGCACCTGGTAGAAGCGGTTCGGCGCGGTGACCGGCCCGATCCGCATCGGCTCGAACAGGATCTCGTAGCGGGGATTGCAGGTCATCGGAGCTCGGCGAATATGCTTGTTGAACGATCGTACAACAAGCATATTCGCCGGCATTGCAGAACGCAATGGCCCAAAGCGATGGCGCTGGGGATCGGTTCGAGGGCAGGGCCCATGCGACGGTGTTGGGACGGGTGGGTTCACAACAGCATCGCATTTGTCCAAATTGGACAGATCTTGAAGCCGGTCAGCCCTGTTTCGGGCTAACGTCTGTCGGCCCGTCTTTGGTCGCCAGCCTCGAAGGTCACTCGACCGTTTTTGGGTCGTTTCGTTACAATCGCTGGCAACGGCCTGCCGGGCCTTTTGGGAGGAATGTCGTGACACTGTTTGCCGTCCACTGCCTGGACCATGCCGATGCCTTGCCGAGGCGCCTGGCCAATTATGACGCGCACAAGGCGCATCTTGCCCAGGGGCGTGTGAAGACCGTCATCTCGGGTCCGCTGGTGGCAGAGGACGGGGAGACGATGATCGGCTCGCTCTTTGTGTTTTCCGCCGAAAAGATCGAGGATGTCAGGGCATTCAATGCCGCCGATCCCTTCAACGCGGCCAATGTCTGGCGGTCGGTCAGCATCAACCCGTTCCTGATGCGCGTCGACAACCGGAGCCTGGAATTGCTCTAAGCTCGAGGCGAATTCATGGACACCTTCGTCTATAACGGCCAGCCGGCCCGCGTCATTTTCGGATCCGGCACCATACAGCAGCTGCCGGCGGAACTGGACCGGCTGGGTTTGAAGCGGGTCGCCGTGCTGGCAACGCCGCCGCAGGAGCCGGAAGCGCGGCGGCTCGTCGAACAGCTCGGCGGCCGCGCCGCCGGCGTCTACGCGCGGGCGACGATGCATACGCCGGTGGAGGTCACCGAGGATGCGCTGCGTGTCATTGGGGACCTCAAGGCCGACGGGCTCGTCGCCGTGGGCGGTGGCTCGACCACGGGCCTTGCCAAGGCCATCGCACTGCGGACCGACCTGCCGCAGATCGTGGTGCCGACCACCTATGCCGGCTCGGAAATGACGCCCATCCTCGGTGAGACCAGGGACGGAGTGAAGGTCACCCAGTCGAGCCCCAAGGTGCTGCCCGAGGTCGTGATCTACGATATCGACCTCACTCTGTCGCTGCCCGCGGCCATGTCCGGCACCAGCGGGCTCAACGCGATCGCGCATGCGGTCGAAGCGCTTTATGCACGCGAGCGCAACCCGGTCATCAGCCTGATGGCGACAGAGGCGATCGGCGCGCTTGCCGCGGCCTTGCCGACGATCGCCGTCGAGCCCGACAACCGGGAAGCGCGTTCAAAGGCGCTTTACGGCGCCTGGCTTTGCGGCATCTGCCTGGGCTCGGTCGGCATGGCGCTGCACCACAAGCTTTGCCATACGCTCGGCGGCAGTTTCGACCTGCCGCATGCCGAGACGCATGCGATCGTGCTTCCGCACGCGCTTGCCTACAATGCCCCGGCAGTGCCCGACGTGATGCAGAGGCTGCGCGACGTGCTCGGCACGGACGACCCGGCCATGGCGCTCTACGATCTTGCCGGCAGGGTCGGCGCCCGGCGAGCGCTCGCGGATATCGGCATGCCTGAAAATGGCATCGAGCTTGCGACGGACAGGGCGCTGTCCAACCCCTACTGGAACCCGCGCCCCCTTGAGCGCGAGGCGCTGAAGGGGCTGATCGCCCGGGCTTATGCAGGCGAACGGCCGCGCTCCTGAGGCGTGGCGACATCTGGAGGAGGATCGATCTTGGGCAAAGCACAGGCCAGCCATGCGCGGCCGCCGAAATATCCGTATTTCGAGGAGGAGACCTCGGTCGACGTCGTCAACGCGCGCATGGGACCGGACGTCGATCCGCGCCTGCGCGAGGTGATGAGCGTGCTGGTCAAGCACCTGCACGCCGCCATCAAGGAGATCGAGCCGACCCATGAGGAATGGCTCAAGGGCATCACCTTCCTGACCGAAGTCGGCCAGATGTGTTCGGAGTGGCGGCAGGAATTCATTCTCCTGTCCGACACGCTTGGCGTCTCGATGCTGGTCGACGCCATCAATCACCGGCGTCCGAATGGCGCGACCGAGAACACGATTCTCGGACCGTTCTACGTGCCCGAGGCGCCGCGCTACGAGCACGGCGCGAACATCTGCCTGGACGGCAAGGGCGAGCCGCTGGTGGTGCGCGGACGCGTGGTGGATACCGAGGGCAAACCGGTCGCCGGCGCGCTGATCGACGTCTGGCAGACAAATGACGACGGCTTCTACGACGTCCAGCAGAAGGGGCTGCAGCCGGACTGGAACCTGCGCGGCGTGTTCACCAGCGGCGAGAAAGGCGACTATTGGTACCGGGCCGTCAAGCCGCGCTACTATCCGATCCCGGACGACGGACCCGTGGGCAAGATGCTTGCCGCGCTGGGGCGCCATCCGAACCGGGCCGCGCATATCCATTTCATCATCAGCGCGCCGGGCTACGATCCGGTCATCACCCATATCTTCACGCCCGATTGCCAGTATCTCGCCGAGGACGCGGTCTTCGGCGTGAAGGATTCGCTGATCGCGGATTTCAAGGAGATCACCGACCCGACAAGCGCGGCGGAGCTTGGCTTCACGTCTCCCTACTGGGCGGTGAACTGGGATTTCGTGCTGGCGCGCAAATCGGCGGGCACCTGAGACCCGACATCCTCCGACACCGCTATAGTTTCGTCCATTTTGGACTAAATCATAGCGCCGCCCTTTTTGGCGCGACCCAGAGGAGGGTTCATGAACGACCACGAATTCCTGCGCGTCTACGATTTCGTCGACCGGCTGAGGACGCCGTTCCTCGGTGTCGCCGATGTCGAGGACGAGGCGTCGTGGCGCATGGTCCATTACATCATGCGATCGGAGCTCGAAGGCTATCCGGTGACGATGAGCAAGCTCGCGCTCGTCTCCGGCCTCAGCCATGGAACGGCGATCCGGCGCATCCAGGACATGATCGGCAAGGGGCTTGTCGAGCGCAGGCCGTCGCCGGACAAGCCGAGGAGCTTCACGCTGCATCCGACGGAGGAGCTGACGACGCTCGCGGTCAACTATGCGGCGGAAACCAAGGCTCTGATCGCGGAGATCCTGGGCGGGCGCGGCACGGAGGAACACGAAACCAACTACTATTTCGGCGCGCCGCGGCGCGGCAATCCGGTCATTCCGCCGATCAACCTTTTGAAGAGCCGGATCACCGAGGGCGTCGAGCTGCAGTTCCTGCTCAACGACGACAATTATTTCGCGGCGATGCGCAACATGTGGTCGGACTTCCGCAACAACCTCGCCAGCGCCAGGAGCTTCAAGCTCGTCCACCAGAACGACCTTTACCGGGAAGGTCTGGCCAACGGTCAGCGCTCGGTGTCGGCCTATGATATCATCGCCATCGACATGCCCTGGCTCGGCGAGTTCGCGGGCAGGGGCCTGGTCATGCCGATCGGCGACATGATCCGCGAATCCGGCATCAATCCAATGGATTTCCACCCGTCGATCTGGTCGACGACGACCTGGCAGAGGGTGGAATATGGGGTGCCGATCTATTGCACCATCGAGGTGCTCGCCTGCCGCAGCGACCTTTTCGACGGTGCCGGGCTCGCCCTGCCCAGGACTTTCGAGGAGGTGATCTCGGCCGGCCGGGCCTTCCACAATCCGTCCGTGGAGCGCTACGGCATTGCCTGGAACGCGGCGCGCATGCCGCTCGCGTCAAGCTTCATGTTCTTTCTCGGCTGCTGCGGCCAGACAGTGCTGTCGATCCGGCGCACGCCGACCGGCTACTCGACGGAAAATCTAGACCGTCAGCACATGCGGCCGCAGATCGACAGCGAGGCCGCACTCACCGTGCTTGACTACATGCACAGGCTTCTCGAGATCGCCCAGCCGGGCGCGCTCGATGCGCATTGGGACGATTCCTGCGCGGTGTTCCTGAAGGGCCAGAGCGCCATGGGCTATGTCTGGACCATGCGCGCGGCGCAGTTCGAGGCGGAGGTGCGCTCGGCCGTGAAGCGCCGGGTCTCCTATGTGCCGCAGCCCAGCGGGCCGGGCGGCACCAACACGTCGCCGATCGGCGGCTTCCTGCTCTGCATCCCTTCCAACATCGACCCGAAAAGACTGCCGCTGGCAACGGAGGCGCTTGCCTGGATGGCCTCACGCGAAGCGATGAAAGAGCATGTGAAGAACGGCTTTCCGGTCGCGCCCCGCTTTTCGGTGAGCGCGGATCCCGAAGCCACTGGCCGTTCGCAGCTGGTGCGCTTCGTCGGCAACCTCGGCAACCGCAACCTGCTCAGGAACTGGCAGCGGCCGCCGGTTCCCTTCTACACCGACATGGAGCGCATCATCGGCGAGGAAATCCATGACGCATTGTCCGGCGGAAAATCCGACCGGGCGGCTCTAAAGGACGCGCAGAACCGCCTCGACCGGATCATCGACAGCACGATCGGCGTGTGACCATCAAGCTATGGCGCGGATCGAGCCGCCATCCACGCCCCAGACAGAGGACGTGACGAAGGACGCAAGGTCGGAAGCGAGGAAGACGATCACGTTGGCGACTTCCTCGGGCTTGCCGAGCCGGCCGAGCGGGAGCTGACGCAACGACATTTCGTGTTCGACGGCCTTCTGCGGCTCCATGTTGTGGAACTTGCCCATGGTCTCGGCAAACCCGCCCGGCTGCGTCCAGAAAGGCGTCCAGACCGGGCCCGGCGCCACGGCGTTGATGCGGATGTTGTTTGCGCCTTCGCTGCGGGCCAACCCCTTGGTCAGCGCGAGCACCGCCGCCTTGGAGGCGGAATAGTCGATCGGCACGCCTTCGGGCTGCCGGGCAAGATCGGAAGCATTGTTGACGATCGCACCCTTGCCCTGCTTGCGCATCACCGGCAGCACGATGCGCGTGGTGCGCACATAGCTCATGAAATTGAGCGAGAAGGTCTTGTCCCACTCCGCATCGGTCAGCTGGTCGAAGGTTCGGACCGCGCCCGAGCCGACATTGTTGACCAGGACGTCGAGCCCGCCGCCCAGATGGGCGATCGCCGCGCCGACCTTGTCCTCGATATCAGTGGCGGAGGAGAGATCGGCCTTGAAGGCCGTCGCCTGTCCGCCGGCCGCCGTCACGGCCTCCACTGTTTCGCCGAGGCCCGCGGCATCGATGTCGAGCAGCGCCAGGCGGCTCCCCTCGCGCCCGAAGGCGATCGCGGTTTCCCGGCCGATGCCCTTGGCGGCGCCGGTGATCAGCACCGTCTTGCCCTTGAGATTGGTATCCATCCTATCCTCCCTTATGTCCCGGCGAACTGCGCCATGGTGGTTTCGAAAGAGCGCCGCGCCGCTTCCTCAAGCGGCAGGACGCGGTGTTTCCTGGAGATCACTTCGACCGAGTAGAAACCGTCGAAGCCGGTACGCTGGATCGCGTCGATGAAGGCCGGCGGATCGAGCACGCCTTCGCCGCAAAGCCGCCGCTGATAGATCGTGTCTTCCCAGAGCGTGCCGACGATATCGGCATCGGCGTCGTCCAGTTCGACGGAGACGACATAGTGTCGGGGCACCTTGGCCACCGCCTCATAGGGGATGCCGCCGCGGCTGATATGCCAGATGTCCAGCAGCAGGCCGCCATTGCGCTGGGCCGCGCTCTCGACAATGGCGCGTGCGGTTTCCAGCGTGCCGACATTGGAAAACGGCATCACCTCCAGGGCGATGCTGGTTCCGTAGCGCGCCGCATCCTGGCAGATCTCGGCGAAGCTGTCGGTCACATGCGCCAGGTCGATGGTCGTGGCGTCGAATTCCGGTGCGATCTTGACGTCGCGCGCGCCAAGCGCCTCGGCCGCCTCGAACAACTCTCTGCGCACCTTGTCGGAGGCAAGCTTCAGCTCGCCGCCGGAGAACCAGTGGGTGATGAATTCAAGCTCGACATGCGGCATGCCGTTGGCATCGAGAATGCGCCGCATTTCCTTGAGGCCGATCCGTTCGCGCGTGGCCTGGAGGTCGGCGTGGATGAGACCGACACCCTTGTAGCCGGCATTGGCGGCCGCCTCGACGCGTTGGGCAAAGGGGAAGGGGCTGATCTCGTTGGGCGCGAAGGGATAGACATCGCCCGCGATCGTCCAGTAGGCGGCAACGAGTTCCGTGCTCTTCATCATGGTTCGCCCCTTCAGACCGATGCGCCTTCGGACCCGGTCCGGAAGTCGAAGCTGGTCGTCAGGCCGCCATCGGCGACGATTTCGGCGCCGTTGAGCGCGGTCGAGGCGTCACAGAGCAGGAAAAGCGCCGCGCGGGCGACTTCGCCAGGATCGAGGATCCGGCCCGAAGGCTGGCGATTGGCGCGCGTGGCAAGGAAGCGGTCCGGGTCGGCGGCCGACTTCATATGCCGTTCGAACAGGCCGGCCAGCATGGGGCCGGGGCTCAGCACATTGGCGCGAATGCCCTGGCGGGCGTGGTCCATGGCCACGGTTCGCGTCAGCTGGCGAACAGCCCCCTTGGAGGCGGCGTAGATCGCGAGCTGCTGCTCGGCGAAGGTCGCGTCAATGCTGGCAACGGCGACGATCGGGCCGCCGCCGCGCGCGATCATCAGCGGCAGCAGTGCGCGGAAGGCAAGCGCCGTGCCGATGAAGTTGACGGACATGGTCTTTTCCATCGCCGCCTTGTCGAACTCCAGCACGGTGCCGACGTTCAGCATGGCGGCCGAGGTGACCAGTCCGAGCGTTCCCGGATCGATGGCGGTCACGGAGCGGGCGATGTCGCTCCAGGTCTCCTCGAGCGACACGTCGCCCCGGACATGCGTATAGAGCTCGCTGGAGAGTTCGGAAGGCGCCGGCGCGAGATCGACGCCGACGGTGCGCACACCGCTCGCGACCAGAAGATGGGCGATCTTGGTGCCCAGACCGGAAGCCGTGCCTGAAACCACGACGAGTTCAGGCAGAACATTGGTAAACAGTGGCTCCTCGGCCATGGGGTACTCCTCGGTTCCTAAGTCAGATTGGAAGGCGCGGCGGGAGGCCCGCCGCGCCCGAATGGATCAGCGCCCGATGGCGGCGTCGCAGTCGGAAATATTGGCCTTGGTGATGATCTCGTGCGGCAGGAAGATCTCCTTCTCGACCTTCTTGCCGTCGAGGAGATCGATCACCGCCTTGGCCGCGTATTTGCCGTCATCGATCGGCGATTGCAGCACGGTCGCGTATTGCGTGCCGTCCTTGATCTGGTTGACGCCTTCGATCGAGCAGTTGGACCCGACGAGCACGAGGCTGGCCGGATCGATGCCGGCGCGCTTGGCGGCCACGATCACGCCCGACATCATGTTGTCGGCCTGGGCGTAGACGCCCTTCACCTCGGGACCGACCTGGGTGAAGAGCGCGGCGGCGGCGTCGGTGGCCTTCGTCTGGTCCCAATTGCCGTTCTGCTTGCCGGCGACGACGATGCCCTTGGCCTTCTCGGCCAGCACCTCCTCGAGGCCCTTGGAGCGCGCGATCTGCGGCGGCGTTCCCGGCACGCCCTCGACGATGAAGATCTTGCCTTCCGTGCCGAACTTCTTCTCGGCGAAACCCTTGATCATGGCCTCGCCGGCGGACTGGCCGTTGCCGATATCGGAAGGGCCGGTGAAGACGTTCCAATAGTCCGCGTACTTGTCGTCGGGCTTCGAGTTGGTGACGACCAGCGGAATGCCGGCCTGTTTGATCTTGCGCAGCGAGGGCACGATGGCGCTCGCGTCCGCCGGCCACAGCACGATCGCGGCCGGGTTCTGGGCAAGCGCCTGGTCGACCTGCGATGCCTGCTCGGCGGCATCGAAGTTGGTGATCTTCACGTCGAGATCGATGCCGGCGGCGCTGGCGACTTCCTTGAAGGCGCGTTGGTGGAGGGCGCAGTATTCGCATTCCTCGCTCACCGTCAGCAGGATCACTTTCGATCCCTTGGCCCCGGCGAATGCCATGCCGGGCATGGCCAGTCCCGTGAGCACGCTGGCCATCAGCGCGAGTTTGGTCAATTTCGCGGTATTCATGTCGTCGTTCCTCCCGTTTCAGGTTGCACGTCACCCATCCCCGCCGCCCAACACGGCGCAGGCAGAACTGGGTTTCGTCGGTTACTTCCGCTAGAGCATGATGCCGAAAAGTGTGAAGCGGTTTTCGGACGACATCATGCTCTATCTCTTTGATTTAGAGGCGGATTCAGATTTCAGATCGGCATGATCTGAAATCATCCGACTCTAGGCGGAATGCCTGGCCCGCGATGCCGCGAACCGTTCACTCATCCATGCCCCCAACTGTCCGTCGAGCAGCACGATTCCCATCAGCACGAGCCCGTTCGCGAACAGGATTCCCGTCGCGCCCATGCCCATCAAACTCAGTCCGTTGTTCATCACCGTCAGGATCAGCGAGCCGATCAGCACATGCAGCGGCGAGCCGGCTCCGCCCGACAGGGCCACGCCGCCGACGATGGCCGCCGACACCGCCTGCAGCATGAGAGTGTTCCCGGTGGTCGCGGCCGCGCTGGCGAGGCTCATCGAGAGAAGGCTGCCTGCGAGGGCGGCGCAAAGGGCCGAGACGATGAAGACGATATAAAGCGACAGCCCGACCTTCGCCCCGCTCGCCGCCGCCACCAGCCGCTTGCTGCCGATGACGCGGATGTCGCGGCCCATCAGCGTGTGGCGCATGAACAGTCCGGCCAGGAGGAAGGCAGCCAGCGTGATCACGCCGCGCCAGGAAAGGACCGTCAGGATCGGGTTGTCGAGGGCAAAGCCCAGGTCGAAATTGTCGGTGCTGATCACCTTGCCGCCGGCAAGCCAGAAGGCAAACCCCGAAAGCGCCATCATCGAGCCGACGGTGACCACCAGCGAGGATACGTTGAAGCGGTTGACGACGAAGGCGTTGGCCGCGCCGATCACCACCGCGAAGGCCAATGCGACGCCCATGCCATGGAGGAGATTGCTTCCGCCCGCCACCAGCGTCAGCAGGCCGCCGACCGCGACCATGGAGCCGACGCTGAGGTCGAATTCACCGGCGATCATGGTGAGCGACAGGCCGAGCGCCACCAGGCCGAGCAGCGCGAATGACTGCGTCAGCGCGTAGATGTTGCGGCCGCTGATGAAGGCCGGGTTCCACAGCGCGAAGGCAACGATCAGGGCGATCAGGAGCGCGATGCGCAGCAAGGTGGCCGTGGACATGGGCTGTGACTTCCTTGGGGAGGCCATGGTCATTTCCTCCCGCCGAGCGCCATCGCGCCGAGAATGACCGAGGCGATCACGACCAGGCCTTTCACGATCAGCTGGATTTCCAGCGACAGGCCCTTGAGCAGCAGGATGTTGGTGATGATGGCCAGGAAAACCGCGCCGATGGCCGCGTCGAGGATGCGGCCCTGGCCGCCCTTGATCGCCACCCCGCCGACGAGCACGGCGGCGATGGCGTCGAAATCCAGCCCGGCACCGAGCTTGAGGTTGCCCTGCGCGGCCTGCGAGCCGTAGAGCGCACCGGCAAAGGCCGCGGCCGCCGCCGCCAGCACATAGGCGATCACCAGGGTTCGTCCGACGCGCAGGCCAGTGAAATGCGCGGCCTTCGGATTGAGCCCGATCAGGCGCAATTCGCGGCCGAAGCGGGTCCGCTCGACGATGAAGCTGAAGACGAGCGCCGCAAGCAGGAACAGCACGATCTGGTTGGGGATGCCGGCCGTGCGGCCGATGCCGAGCCAGCTCGCATCGCCTTGCCCGACAATGGTCAGGCCTCCCGAATAGAAGGAGCCGGCGCCGGTGATGATCGAAGCCATCGCAATGGTGGTGATGATCGGGTTTGTCTTGAAGACACCCACGGCAATGCCCTGGGCAAGTCCGAACAAGGCACCGACCAACACCACCACGACGATGCTCGGGAGGAGACCAAGATGAAGAAAGGAGGCAAACACGATCGTCGAAACGGCGGCCGTGGCGCCCATCGAAAGCATGAAGAGGTTGCCCGAGAGGGTGATGAACGCCATGCCCACTGCAGCGATGCCGACCGCCGATGTCGAATACATGATCGCCGAAATGTTGGCGCTCGACGCAAAGCCGGGCACCGCGGCACTGGCCCAGATGGCCAGAAGGATGGTGCCGATCCATACGGCCGTCGATTGCACACGCTCGGGGCTCAGCAATGCCGCGCCCACCGACTTCATCTCGAGAGCGGCCAAGCCGGAACCTCCGCTTCCTGTCCTTGTTTCGATGCTCATGCCGCCCTCGCCATGCCTGGTCCGCGCAGGACGTCACCCAGGATCGAGTCCATGGCGGTTTCCTCGACCGGCAGATCGTTGACGATCTCGCCGCGAAAAACGGTGATCACGCGCTGCGACAGTTCGCGGATTTCCTCGAGGTCGGTCGAGAAGAACAGGACGACCAGCCCCTGGCGCGCGAGCGCCTGGAGCTCGCGGTAGATCTCGGTCCGCGCCCCCACATCGACGCCGCGCGTCGGCTCGTTGAGAACCAGCACTTTCGGCTCCAGCGCGACGGACTTGGCAATGGCGACCTTCTGCTGGTTGCCGCCCGAAAGCGTCGACGCCGCCGACGGCAGCCGCCGGCCGTCGATCTGGAAACGGCGCGCAAGGTCCAGCGCCCGCTTGCGGGCCTCGCCGAGGGAAAGCACGCCGGCGCGGTTCAGGCGGTCGAGTATGGCGGATGTGAGGTTGACCTCGATCGGCGCGCCGAGGAACAGGCTCTTGCCGCCGCGATCCTCCGGGACATAGGCAATGCCGCGGGCCATCGTCGACGACAGCGAGGTGACGTCGATGGCGGTGCCATTCAGGAACACGGTGCCTTCGTGGCGGCTTTCCAACCCTGCCAGCGTCTCGATCAGTGCATTGGCGCCCGATCCAAGCTGGCCGATGACGCCGACGACTTCGCCGGCGCGGAAATCCAGCGTCACCGGCCGGTATTTTCCGGCCACCGCGAGCGCCTTGAGTTCAAGGACCTTGGCGGCCTGCTGGAGATCGGCACGGTCACGCACCGAATGGGCGGATTTTATCTCCCGGCCGATCATCTCGGCGACCAATTCCTCGTTGGTCCACTGCGCCGTCGGTTTGGTCAGAACCCGCTGGCCGTTGCGGAACACGGTGACGCGGTCGGTGAGCGCGAAGATCTCGGGCAGGCGATGGCTGATATAGATGACGGCGGTGCCGTTTTCGCGCAGCCAGCGGACCGTCTTGAAGACGCGCTGGATCTCGGCGTCGGAAAGGCTCGCGGTCGGCTCGTCCAAGATCAGGATGCGGGCGCCGCGCATGACGGCGCGGCAGATTTCGAGCAGCTGCTGTTCGGCGATCGCCAGGCAGCCGGCCTCGATATCGAGCCGCACCTCCGCCAGGCCGAGCTGGTCGAGGGTCTGGCGCGCGCGGGCGGCGTAGCGCTTGCGGATATAGAGCTGGCCGACATCGGGATCGCCCAGAAGAACGTTGTCCAGAACAGACAGATGCGGGATGATCGACAGTTCCTGGTAGACGACCGAGACCTGCCTGACGCTGGTCAGTTGCCCCGGCTTGAGCAGATTGCCATCAACGCGGATCTCTCCTTCGTCCGGGCTCATCAGCCCGGCGATCATCCGCACCAGCGTGCTCTTGCCGGCACCGTTCTCGCCGCACAGCGCATGGATCTCACCGGCTTCGAGATCGAAGTCGACGCCTTTCAGAGCCTGGACTCCTCCGAAGGATTTCCGCAGGCCTCTGACCGTCAGAACGGCTGGCGTCTCCATGATTTCCTCCCACAACCGTTTGAACGGCGTGAGGGCTACGCTACAGAATGACGGTGGTTGCGATGGCGGCAATTTTGTCCAGATTGGACTAACGAATTTGCAGTGCCGTCGATGTGCCGCGGGGCCTGGTCCAAGACGGCGGCGATCACGCCCACCAGTCCTGCCTGCCGACGCTAGGCCGTCTCACGCGATCAGGTCGGGACCGATCTGGCTGAACGCCGGCATGCCCGCGAGCCTCAGGCCGTTGGCGATGTCGTCCAGCAGGATGTCGAGCACCCTGGCCACGCCGGCTTCGCCGGCCGCCGCTCCAAACAGGGCGGCTCGGCCGATCGCCGCGGCGGCAGCGCCGCGCGCCCTGGCCTTGATCACGTCCATTCCGGTGCGGATTCCGGAATCGATCAGGATCGGAACCTCGGCGGCCACCGCCTGGCGGATGGCGGGCAGCGCATCGATGCTTGATATGGCGCTGTCGAGCTGGCGGCCGCCATGGTTGGAGACCCAGATGCCGTCGGCGCCGGCCGCCACCAGGCCTGCGGCATCGGCGGGGTGCAGGACGCCCTTTACCAGCAGCCGGCCCTTCCACCAGTCGCGGATCCGGCGGAAATCGTCCCAGTCGAAACCGGCGTGGAGATTGCCGCCGACACGCGCGGCGATGGTCAACCCGGCGCCGGTGTCGCCAAGATAGCCGCGAACGTTCTCGAACCGAGGCAGCCCGCCGCGCAGCAGGCGCAGCGACCAGCCCGGATGAAGCATGCCTTCCCAGAGATGGCGAGGCGAGGGGCGCAGCGGGATCGATATGCCGTTCCTGAGATCCTTTTCGCGTTTTCCCCCGGCCTGCAGGTCGACGGTCACCACCAGCGTCGAATAGCCGAATTCTTCCGCCCGCCGCACAAGCTCGCGGTTGAAGTCGAATTCCCTGAGCACATAGAGCTGAAACCAGAGCGGTCCCTGCACGGCCCTGGCCATGCGTTCGATGCTGGTCGTCGACATGGTGGACAGCGTGTAGGGAATGCCGCGCGCGGTCGCCGCCCTGGCGATGGCGGTGTCGGCCCGCGGCCAGACCAGCGCGCATGAGCCCATCGGGCTGATCACCAGTGGTGTGGTGAAGGTTTGCGACCATAGCGATGTGGTCAGGTCCGGCCGCGAAACGTCGGTCAACACGCGCGGCAGCAGCCGGATACGCTCGAAATCGGCGCGGTTGGCGCGGAGCGTCAATTCCTGTCCTGCCCCGCCATCGACGAATTCGAAGATCGACTTCGGCAGGCGGCGGCGGGCAAGGGTGCGGAAATCGTCGACTGAAACCTTGCGCGCGAGAGCGCCCATCTCAAACCCCGCCTGTTTCGAGCGTCGTGCCCGTCCGCTTGAGGCGCCCGGCAAGGAGGCTGAGCTCGGCATAGGCCTTGCCGGCGTCCGGATGCCAAGAGCGCACCGCCGCCTCCTGTTGTGCGACGATCGCGAGATCGCCGCGCGCCGCCGGTCCGGTCAGCGCCGCGGCCGGCCCCAGCCTTCCGACATTCTCGGCCGTGGCGGCAAGCAGGCGCGCGTTCAGCTGCCCGACGATTTCCTCTGGAACGCCGGCGCGCGCCCAGGCTTCCCGCGCCACCGCCTGCAGCACCACGGTGAAATTGTTCGAGAACACGGCGGCCGCGTGGTAGATCGCCTTGTGTTGCGAGCTGAGCGGAAACGGCTGGCCGCCAATGTCGCGTATCAGCGCATCGACAACCGTAACAGCCTCGGTATCGCCTTCCACGCCGCAAAGTGTCCCTTCGAACTGTCCGACAGCCCTTGCCGGATCGGCGAATGTCAGCACGGGATGGACGCTAGCCAGATGCCAGCCGAGGGCACGCAAGGGCTGCATCTCGGCCGCCGGCAGGAAGCCGCTGCAATGCACGGCGATGGAGGGCCGGTCCGGGGCCAGTTCCGCAAGCCGGGCCGCCACGTCCGCGATCCGCGTGTCCGACACGGTGAGCAACCAGAGATCGGCCGGTCGCATGTCGGCAAGCGCGGAAACGGCGGTTCCCGCGCCGATGAATTGAACCGCCCGGGAGGCAGCCTCCACGTCGCGGCCTGCAATGTCCTGAACCTCGTGCCCGCCGGCCAGGACGATCCGGCGCATGAGGGTCTGGCCCACCTTGCCGGGCCCAATCAGATTGATCTTGAGCTTCGTCATTTCAGCCTCATTCGACATTGGCCGAAGGCTATAGGATCGGCTTTGGCAAAGCAGGCGCAAACTTGTCCCGGCCAGCGGCTTTGGCGTGAGACCTCACGCCGCGGCCGCGAGCCGGTCGCAGACTGAATGGGTTATCTGGCGGGTGGACGCGCTGCCTTTCAGGTCGGCGCTGAGCAGGCCGCCGGCAAGGCAGGCTTCCGTCACGCTTCGAATGCGCCCGGCTGCCTGGTTGAGCTTCGCGTCGCCATGCTTGTGGCCGAGCCAGTCGAGCATGGAGGCGGCCGACAGGATGGTGCCATAGGGATTGGCGATGCCTTTGCCGGCAATGTCGGGCGCCGAGCCGTGTGCTGCCTGGAAGAAGCCGTTGGCGTCGCCGATCTCGGCCGAGGGCGCCATGCCCATGCCGCCGACGGTGGCGGCGGCAAGGTCGGACAGGATGTCGCCGAACATGTTCTCGCTGACGATGACATTGAAGTGGCCTGGCTTCAGCACGAGGTGCATGGCCATGGCGTCGACCAGCGCATATTCGGTCGCGATGTCGGGATAGTCCTTGGCCACTTCGTCGAAGACCGAGCGGAAAAAGGCATAGCTGCGCAGCACGTTGGCCTTGTCGCAGCAAGTCACCCGGCGCACGCCGTCGCGTGGCGCGCCGTCCGACTGGCGTGCCAGTTCGAAGGCCTTGCGGACGATACGTTCGATGCCGGTGCGGGTCTGCACCAGCGTATCGACCGCGACCTCGCCGCGCAGCAGCGCGCCCGAGCCGCGCGCGGCGTAGAGCCCTTCGCTGTTCTCGCGCAGGATGATGTAGTCGATGTCGCCGGCCTTGACGCCGCGCAAGGGGCTCTCAACACCCTCGAAGAGCCTGATGGGGCGGATGTTGGCGTAGAGGTCGAGCTCGAAGCGCAGCTTGAGCGTGAAATCCAGCCCCGCTTCGGTGCCGTCGGGATGGACGACGCCAGGCAGGCCGCCCGCGCCATGCAGGATGGCGTCCGCCGCCCGGCAGGCCTGGAAGGTCGGTTCGGGAAAGCTCTGGCCGGTCTTCAGGAAGTGCTCGGCGCCGGCCGGATATTCGCTGAAGCGCAGCGGGCTGTCAGGCCCGAGCGCGGCCTTCACCACCTCGATCGTGGCGGCGCAGACTTCCGGGCCGATGCCGTCGCCATGCACCACGGCGATTTCGTAGATATCCTTCATCGCCAAAACCTCATGGACAACAGTTTCTCAGATGCACTTGCCGCCATCGACGTTGAGGTCGACGCCGGTGATCATGCTGGCCTCGTCCGAGCACAGGAAGGCGGCGGCGTTGCCCATGTCCTGGGGCGTCGACAGCCGGCCTATCGGGATGGTGGCGACGACGCGGGCGCGGTTCTCCTCGCCTGAGCCGATGAAGGTCGACAGCAGCGGCGTGTCGCCGGCGACCGGATTGATGGCGTTGACGCGGATGCCGAAGGGGGCGAGTTCCACCGCCATGGCCCGGGTCGCGGCGATCGCCCAGCCCTTGGAGGCGTTGTACCAGGTGAGGTTCGGGCGCGGCGAGACGCCGCCTGTGGAGGCGACGTTGAGGATCGCGCCCGACTTGATGGATTTGAAATGCGGCACCACGGCGCGCGAGCCATTGTAGATCGAGCGCATGTTGACGTTGGCGATCCTGTCGAACAGGCCCTCGTCCATCGTCTCCAGCGGCAAGGGCGGCTGGGCGACGCCGGCATTGTTGACCAGAATGTCAAGGCCGCCAAAGGCCGACCGGGCGAGATCGGCGGCCGCCTCGAAGCTTTCCAGTGTCGAGACGTCACCGGTGATCGGCCGCACCTTTTCGCCGATCTCGCTGGCGACCCTGGCCGCTGCCGCCTCATCACGGTCCATCAGCACGACCAGGGCGCCCTCGGCGACGAATTTCCTGACGATGCCTTCGCCAAATCCCGAACCGCCACCGGTGACGATGGCGACCTTGCCAGCAAGTCTCATATCTGTTCCTCCGTTGCCGGCACCATCGGGGAAGTCGCCGTGATTGCACAGTCCGATTATCTGAACGCCCTTTTAGCTTTCCTTGTTTGAGGTCCCCGGCAGCGGGAGTAATAGTCGCCACGGAATTCGTGAGGAGGACGCGATGACGCTGAATTTCGACCCGAGGGCGAAGGCCACGACGCTCTACCATGGCGAATTCCGGCCGATGTTCATCGGCGGCAAGTGGGTCGCGGCGCAGTCCGGCCAGGAAATGCAGGCGCTCAACCCGGCAACGGGCGAGGTGCTGGCGACGGTGCCGCGCGGCGGCGCGGCCGACATCGATGCCGCGGTCAAGGCGGCACGCGCGGCGTTCGAAGGACCTTGGTCAAAATTCTCGCCCTACGAGCGGCAGTGCGTGCTGCTGCGCATCGCCGATCTGTTCGAGACGCATTGGGAAGAGCTCAGCGTTTCCGACACGCTCGACATGGGCCTGCCGATCACGCGCACGCTGGCCAACCGGCGCCGCGTCATCGGCATGCTGCGCTTCTATGCCGGCATGGCGACGGCGCTGCATGGCGAATCCATCGACAATTCGATCCCAGGCGAGATCGTCTCCTTCACAAGGCGCGAGCCGGTCGGCGTCGTCGGGGCGATCATTCCCTGGAACGCGCCGACCGCCGCCTCGATCTGGAAGATCGCGCCGGCGCTCGCCACCGGCTGCACCATCGTGCTGAAGCCTTCCGAGGATGCGTCGCTGACGCCGTTGCTGATCGCCAGGCTGATGCAGGAAGCCGGCGTGCCCGACGGCGTCGTCAACATCGTCACCGGCACCGGGGCCGAGGCCGGCGCGCGGCTGGCCGAACATCCCGACGTCAACAAGATCGTCTTCACCGGCTCGACGCTGACCGGCCAAGCCATCGCGCGGGCAGGGGTCACCAATCTCAAGCGCGTGTCGCTGGAACTCGGCGGCAAGTCGCCGATCATCGTCTGCCGCGACGCCGACATCGACAAGGCCGTCCCGGTCGCGGCGATGGCGGTATTCGTGCATTCGGGCCAGATCTGCATCGCCGGCTCGCGGCTGTTCGTGGCGCGCGAGATCCATGACGAGTTCGTGCGCCGGGTGGCCGAGTTCGCCAGTAAATTGCGCATAGGCCACGGCATCGAGGCGGAGACCGAAATCGGGCCGCTGATCAATGCCAGGCAGGCCGGCAAGGTGGAGGGCTACATCAAGGCCGGCAGCGCCGAGGGCGCGGAACTGGTCGCCGGCGGCTCGCGGCTGACGGGCGAGCTCTACGATGGCGGCAATTTCATCGCGCCGACGGTCTTCGGCGCGGTGTCGGACAAGATGACCATCGCGCGCGAGGAGATTTTCGGGCCGGTCATTTCCGCGATGCCCTTCGACACGCTCGACGAAGCGGTCACGCGCGCCAATGCGACGCCCTATGGGCTGGCGGCCGGTATCTTCACCACCCATCTCGGCACCGCGCACAAGTTGGCGCGGCGCATCAAGGCCGGCTCGGTCTGGGTCAACATGTACCACGCCATCGATCCCGCCGTGCCGTTCGGCGGCATGAAGATGTCCGGCTACGGCCGCGAGGGCGGCATCGAGCACCTGCACGAGTATCTGGAGACGAAGGCAGTCTGGATCCAGACCGACTGACGGGGTGTGCCGGTATTCAGGTGAGGCCGGCCTGCAAATGGCTGATGCCTGCGCTTCCGGCGCTCACGTACGAAAAGTACGCTCCGCTCCGGTTCTCGGCATCAGCCATTTTCGACTCGGCCTGACCTGAATCTCGACACACCCCTGGCGTGCGCGCTGGGTGGGCGGTGCTCAGTGTGCCAGTTCGCGCAGATTGGTGCGGATGAGGTTCATCAGCTGTTCGGAAAAGGAGTGGTGCACGTAGCCCCGCGCCGTGATGATGCCGACGGAGCGGTGGGCGTCGCGGTGGTCGATCGGCACGACGCGCATGCGCTCGTCATTGCGCGAGATGGCGATGCCGGGCACGACGCAGACACCCAACCCTGAGGAGGCGAGCGCCACCGCGGTCTGCGCGCTCTCGACCTCGTATTGCGGCTTGAGCTCGATGCCTTCGGCCGCCGTCAGCCGGTCGACGAGGCCGCGCACCGCCGTCTTGCGGTTGAGCAGGATCAAGGGATAGCGCAGCAGGTCGGAGAGCAGCAGCTTCTTCTCGCCGCCGTATATTTCGGTGGGAATGCAGGCCATCAGCGGATCGTCGAGGATGGATTCGAACTGGAAGTCGGTCAGGTTCGGCAGTTCGGGGCCGATGTAGAACTCGACCTCCTGCTGCTGCAAAAGGCCAAGGGCCGCCTGCGGCGGGGTCTCGATGACCTCGACGACCGAGCCGGGATAGCGCAGCTTGAAGGTGGCCAATATGTCGCCCAGCCGGCTCGCGGCAAGCGTCGGGGCACAGGCGATCTGCACCTTGCCCTTGCGCCGCGCGGCGATCTCGGTCAGCCGGTCGAGGCTGGTCTGCACCTGCGACATCGCATTGGCGATCTCCTCGAACAGGACCTGGCCCTCCGGCGTCAGGCTGGCGCGCTGCGCGGTGCGGATGAAGAGCGAGATGCCGATCTGCTCCTCGAGGTCGCGGATCTGCATGGAGACCGCCGATGGCGAGCGGTTGCTCTCTTCGGCGGCACGACGGAAGCTGCCGTTTTCGGCGGCTAGCAGGAACGTCTGCAGAAGTTTGAGGTTGATGCTCGACATGTCCGCTCGGGCAGGTGATCTGACCTCCTGACCTATTCAGACGCGGAACCGATTGCAAGGCAATAGGGCTGGCCAGGCATTGGTCCTGGCTTAGCCAGCGAACCTTTTTCCTCTTGGCGGCGCTCAGTGCACGGCGGCGAACATGACGCGTTCCTCGGTCGCTTCCGACAGCATCATCTCCTCGACCACACGGCCGCGCTTGACGACCAGGATGCGGTCGGAAACGGCAAGGATTTCAGGCAGATAGGAAGAGATGACGACTACGGCCATGCCCTGGTCGGCGAGATCGCTGATGAGCTGGTGGATCTCGACGATGGCGCCGACGTCGACGCCGCGCGTCGGCTCGTCGAAGATCACCAGTTTCGGCTTCTGGATCAGCGACTTGGCGATCACGACCTTTTGCTGATTGCCGCCGGAAAGTTCGATCATCCGGGCGCGGTCGCTGGTCTGCCGCAGGCTGAGCCGCTCGCCCCATTCGCGGGCAAGCTGCCTGGCGCGCGCCAGCGACACCATCGAGACCGGGTTGGCGCCTTCGGTGAGTTCACCGATCTGCAGGTTCTCGCCGGCCGTCATGGTCTCGAAGAAGCCGTCGAGCTTGCGGTCCTCTGTGACATAGACGATGCCGTCGCGTACCGCCGGCCTCGGTACGCGGTAGCGCACCGACTTGCCAAGCAGGCGGATTTCGCCGCCGTGGAAGATGTTGCGCTTCAACAGGCCGGCAACGACCTTGGCCATTTCCGTGCGGCCGGCGCCGACGAGGCCGAACATGCCGGTAACCTGGCCCGAAAAGACCGAGAAGGACGAGTTACGCACCAGGCCGGCACAGGACAGGTTCTCCACCGAAAGTACCTTGTCGCCATAGGGCCGCGCCGCGCGCTTGACCTCGCCATGCAGCGTTTCGGTCAGGGTGCGGCCGACCATCGCCTGCACGATGGTGGCGCGCGTGAAGCCCTTGGCGTCTCCGGAAGCGACGATCTCGCCGTCGCGCATGACGGTGATGCGGTCGGCGACTTCAAGCGCCTCTTCCAGCGCGTGGCTGATGAAGATGATGGCGATGCCTTCCTTGACCAGGCGCTGCAGCAGGTTGAAGAAGTGGCTCTTCTCCTCAGGCGTCAGCGTCGCGGTCGGTTCGTCGAAGATGATGACGCGAGCCTTGTGGTGGACGGCGCGCGCGATCTCCACCATCTGCTTGTGCGCCGCGCCCAGCGTGCTGACCTGCGCGGTCGGGTCGACCTGAAAGCCCATGCCGGCGAGGAATTGCCGGGCCTGGATGTAGAGGCCGCGCAGCCGGTTGAACATCTTCTCCTCGCCGAGATAGAGGTTCTGCGCAACTGTCATGGCCGGCACCAGATTGGTCTCCTGGAACACCATGGCGATGCCGGCGCGCAACGCTTCGGCGGGCGTGGCGAAGGACACGTCCTTGCCGTCGAAGGTCATCTTGCCCTCGGTCAGCTTGAACACGCCCGCCATGACCTTGGTCAGCGTCGACTTGCCGGCGCCGTTTTCGCCGAGCAGCGCGTGGATCTCGCCCTTGCGCAGGTCGAAGTTCACGTTCTTGAAGGCGGGGATGCGCGAGAAGGCCTTGGTGGCGTCCCTGAGCTCGATGATGTTATCCGACATCGCTTAACCCCGCTTGCCGCCGGCGGCGCCTGCCACGCGCACCACCCTCGAGCCGCCGCGCGAGGCGACCAGCAGGTCGTCACCCGCCTCGCAGGCGCTCACGGTGCCGTGCACCGTGCCGTCGGCGCGCGAATGGAAACTCGACAGCGGCTTCATGTTCTGGTCGCAGTGCACCACCAGCCCGTAGGATCGGGTGACCGCGTAAGGCTTCAGCACATTCATCTGCTTGAGCTGGCTGCCCTGCATCGGTTCACGGTAGTCGCGCCATGAACTCAGCGACGGCGCCATCCAATAGGCTTCGGGGACCTCGGCCAGCATGCGTTTGCGGTAGGCCTCCTCGCGCAGGATGAACTCCACCAGCTGGTTGCGGACGGAGTAGAAGGTCAGCCAGTAGCCGGCATTGAAGGCGGGCGCGATGCGCGCGGGATAGGCCGGAAGGTGTTCCAGAACCGGCATTGTCGCCTTGGTGGCAAGGTCGATGGCCAGCACGCGATGGCGCCAGGCTTCGGTGACGTAAATGCGGTTCGAGCCGGTGGTGGCGATGCCGGCCGGCCAGGCGAGGCCGTCACGGATCAGTTCCAGCCGGCCGCTCTTCAGGTCAAGACGCCAGAGCGAACCGGAAGCGTTCTTCTGCATCAGGTCGCGGCGCCAGCCGGCCGCGGGTACCGACGCCGAGCCATTGGCGATCAGCAGGCTATTGCTGTCGAGGAAGGTGAGGGCGGTGATGCAGGAGAGCCGCCGCGCTTCGTCGCCTGTTGCCTCGCGCCCGTCATGCAGGCCGCCACGAATGACGACACCCTTGCCGTCGATCGCCAGCGCGGTCATGCCGCGGGCATGGGCAAGTGCCGTGATCTCACCGGGGAGTTCCCGCAGCACCTCCGCATGGCCGTCGGCCCCAAAGCGCACCAGCGAGGCGGCACTGGTCGCCAGCACGCCCTTGTCGGTGCGCACGAGATTGTCAGCCTCGGCGAGGCTGGCGAAGGTCTCGGCTTCCTCGAGGCCCTGGTTGGGCAGCAAGGGGCCGTCAAGCGTCGGCACCGTCACCGCCCAGTCGCCACGGCCGAGAAAACGGTCGAAAAGCTGGCTCACGGCGCTCATGCCTTTTTACCCCAGTAGGAATCCGAGCTGAACCAGTTGGGATCGACGCCCTTGAGCGGCAGCGTGCCCATGCGGTTGTTGAAGATGCCGCAGAGATAGAGCACGCCCTTGTGCTCGCGCATCGAGGTGATCATCGGATGCTTCTCGCCGGCGCGGTCCCAGAGGCTTTCGAGAATCTGGCCCTTTTCGTCGAAACGCAGCACGCAGCCGGTGTTGAGGTTGGGCATCAGCCAGGCATCTTCCGAGACGCGCCGCGCCATGCGGCGGCGGAAGCCCGGCATTTCCAGCGACAGGTCGAGCGCCGGCGTGCGCATCCCCATCAGGGCCAGCCAGTAGGTGCCGTCCGAAGCCCTGTTGATGTTGTCGGGATAGCCGGGCAGGCCCTCGATGACACGCTCGACCTTGCCCTTCTTCGGGCCGTCGAAATAGTAGCGGCTGATGCGGCAGGCCCAGCTTTCGGCGAACAGCACGGACTGGCCGTCGAAGGCCGTGCAGATGCCGTTGGGGAAGACCAGGTTCGACAGCAGCGTGCGGGTCGAGCCGGATTTCGGATCGTGGACGATGATGCGCCCGTTGCCGCGGCTTTCCAGCGCATCGGCGTACCAGTCATGCATCTCGAAGCGCACGGTGGCCTCAGAGAAGACGATGCGGCCATCGGGCAGGATGTCGCAGTCGTCGGCGAGCTTCATGGTCGAGTCGTCGACGACCGATGTCAGCGAGCGGTTGGTCTCGGCCGTCAGCAGCTTCACATCGCCATTCGGAGCGACCCGGTAGAGGCCCATGCCGGCGACGCAGATGACCAGATTGTCGTCGCGGTCGAAGGCCATGCCGAGCGGCGAACCGCCGATATGGGCGAACACTTCGCTCTCGGTGTAATGCGGCGGCTTGAAGCGCAGTATGTCGCCCTGGCGGGTGCCGGTGTAGAGCCGGTCCTGGCGGTCGAAGATGACATCCTCCGCGCCGTCGAGGACGCCAAGGCCGATGACGCCGACATCCTTCAGCCTGTCGTTCACCGCTATCGGCGTGCCCGGCGCGGTGGAGATCGGCTCGCGCATCTTGGCGAAGGTCGGCGAGATGTAGACGCTGCGCAGGATCTTGTGACGGTTCTTCACCCAGCGGACGTCGAGCAGGACCGAGAACAGCAGCACGAGACCGAGGATCAGGTAGTTGACCGGGCCGGACACGGCCAGGGCGAGCAGGCTGTTCGACAGGACGAGCACGAAGATCGTCCCCATCAATGCCTTGGCCACCGAGCCGCGCCCGCCGCCAAGCGAGATGCCGCCGAGCACCGTCGCGGTCAGCACCTGCAGTTCGAGCCCGGTGCCGATATCGGAAGCGGCACTGCCGATGCGGGCCGAGAAGAAGAAGCCGGAGAGCGCGACCAGCACCGAGCACAGCACGTACGCGCTGAACAAGGTGAAGCGCACATTGATGCCGGCATTGTAGGCGGAACGGCGCGCGCCGCCGACCGCGAACAGCCGCCAGCCATAGCGGGCGCGCGACAGGACGAGATGGATCACCAGCGCGATGACCACGAAGACGACGAAGGAGGTCGGCACGCCCCAGATCGTGCCGAAGCCGAGAAAATCATAGATCGGCGAATCCGGCCCGCTGGTGACGATCGGCGTCGAGACCCGCGGGAAGATGACGTCGAAGGTCGAGCGGTAGATGATGAGCGTCACCAGCGTGGTCAGGAATGCCCGCATGCGCAGGAAGCCTACCAGGAAGCCGTTGATGGCGCCGCAGACGATGCCCAGCCCGAGGCAGGCCAGCAGGCCGGTGCCGAAACTCCATTGCCCGACATTCATGCCGTAGAGCGTCACCAGCACGGCCAGAGCGAAGGTCGAGCCGACCGACAGGTCGATGCCGCCCGAGACCATGACGATGGTCATGCCGAGCACGACCAGGCCGAGCTCGGCGGTCTGGCCGCTGAGATTGGTCAGCGTCGCGACGCTCCAGAAGCCCGGCACGATCGAGCCGAAGATCGCGCACAGAATGACCAGCGCCGTGAAGGGGATGACGCTGTCGATCCACTTCTTGGTCAGGATCTCCCCGACCACGTGGTCGGGGAGCAGGCGGTAGCGCCAGCGCACAAGGCTTTCGGCCATGCTCATCAGGACAGTCCGTTACTTGAGCTCGTCCAGCTTCCAGCAGTTCCTGCCGGTGGCATTGGTCTTGTCGACACGGGTGATCGGACCGAAGAAGATGGTCTTCTCGCTGCCCGCCTGCCGCTCGGGATGCTGCAGCAATTCCGAAATCTGCTGCGCGGCGATCTCCGCCTGGATGGGCGAGTTGAAGTTGAAGATCACATCGAGCAGGCCGTTCTTGATGCTCTCGCAGCCGGTGGCGCTGCCCGCGCCATTGGTGACGATGGTCACCTGGTCCTGCTTGCCGGCGGCCGCGACAGCGGCACCGGCGCCGACTTCGGCGTTGTCCCAGATGCCCATGATACCGCACAGGTCCGGATGCTGCTGCAGGACCGTCTCGGTGATCTGGCGGGCCTTTTCGCTCATGTAGTCGGCCGGCTGGTCGGAGACGAGCTGCAGTTCGGGATTGGCCTTCAGCACCTCATCGATGCCGGTGCGCATGTAGATGTTGGCCGCACCCGTCTGCACGCCGGCAAGCCAGACCACCTTGTGCGAGACGGCATTCGGCCCGGTGCAGTGCTTGGCCAGTTCGCCCATTTCGAGGCGGCCCATCTCGATCCAGTCATTGCCGACATAGGAGTCGGTCTGGGTCGCCGACTGCATGTTGACCTGCAGCACCTTGATGCCGGCGGCCTGCGCCTGCTTCAGCAGGCGGGCATAGGTCTGCACGTCGGGGTTCTGCACGATGATCAGGTCCGGCTTCTCGGCGATGGCGCCCTGCATGGCGCGGATGCCGGCATTGGTGTCGCCGTTGGGGTCACGCACTTCGATGCTGAAGCCATAGCGGGCGGCATGGCGCTGCCACACCACCACCCAGGACTGGTTGAGGTCCATGCCTTGCGAGATCGGCACGAAGATCACCTTCTTGCCCTTGAGCGATTCCAGGTAGGGCGCACGCCCGACCTGGTCGGTTTCCTGCGCGGTGGTGACGTTCGCGGCGCTGAGCAGTGTCAGCGCCGTCAGGCCCGCGAACAGGCAGTTCTTGAACAACTTCATGGTTTCCTCCCTGATTGATGTTTCGGCTTGATGTTTTCAGATGTCGCCGCTTTGCGAGGTCTGCTCGTCACGCGGATTGATGATGGCGTCGATCGCCAGCGCACCCAGCAGGATCACGCTCTTGATCAGGTTCTGGCTGGTGTAGCTGAAGTTCAGGATGGTCATGCCATTGGTCAGGATGCCGACCAGGATGGTGCCGACGATGACGTTGCGCACACCGCCCTGGCCGCCGGAGAGGCCGATGCCGCCCAGCACCACGACCAAGAGCACGTCGTAGATCAGGCTGGAATTGTAGAGGCGCGTGTCGATGCCGGTGACAAGCCCCAGCATGATGATGCCGGCGGTAAAGGCGATGAGCGCGCTCAGCACATATTGCGTCACGATGATCGGGCGCGTCGGGAGGCCGGTGGTGCGGGCCGCGTTCGGATTGTCGCCGGTGGCGTAGACCAGCCGTCCAAAGCGGGTCTTGCGCAGGAAGAAGCCCATCAGCGCCGCCACCGCCGCGAAGATGACCACGACCATCGGGATGCCGAGGATGGTGCCGCTGCCGATGAATTTCAGCCAGGCGATGTTTGATGGCGCATAGAGCACGTCAGAGGCAAAGACGATGCGGCCCGAGCCATAGACCGAGGAGGCGATGGCCAGCGTGGCGAAGATCGGCGGGATTTCGGCAATCGCCACCATGATGCCGGTGAACAGGCCGATGGCCGCCGCAAGAAGGGCGCCGCAGACCACGGCCAGCGTGAAGTCCACGCCCCAGGTGGAAATCCAGATGCTGAAGGCGACGCCGACCACCATCACCGCCACCATGGTGAGATCAATGCCGCGGCCGACGACGATGAAGCCCATGCCGACCGCCAGCGTGCCGAGGATCGAGACGTTCTTGAGGATGGCAATGATGTTGCCCTGGGTCAGGAAATTGTTGAGCGTCGCGGAGAAGACGAGGAAGAGGATGACCGAGATCGCGACGACGACGAGCTCCTGGGACATCTTGATGCCCATGCGCGCGCCGTCGGATTTGCCCGAACCAGCCAATTTCATTCCTCCCTCGCTGCCAGCCTCAAGCGGCAGCTTGCCCGAGCGGCGTTGCCGCTCCGGCGTTTCCTCCACAGCCCTGAGCCGGCTGCCTCCCTGAAGACCATTGCGGCTCGGGGCGGAAGGGGCAATTTCGATTTTCTGATGCGCTGTGCAGTTCGCTCCGGCGGACGGCAAATCGCGGGACAGGTAAACCGCTGCCTGGTAACCTTTGTTCGGCTGGTGATTTTGCCTATATAGGAATGCAAATGGCCAGAAGGGTGTTGCCGATGACGACGAAACGCTTTGCGATCTGCGCTCTTGCCCTGGCGATGGCCTGTGGCGTGTCCGCGCCGGCATTTGCCGGAGCCAAACATCGCCACCACCACACCCAGAGCCAATACTACAGCCAGGCTGGGTCCGAACGCTACGTTCCCGCCGATGACGATCTCATCGGCTTCCTGTTCGGTGGCCCGCGCTATTACGACCGGCAGCTTTTCACGACCGCCGCCGGCGCCTGCTCCTACGACAGGGTGAGCCCGGACGCGAACGCGACGAACAAGATCAACGACCATCACTGCGGGAAATGAAGGCCGGAGAGGTTCAGGCTGCTCCCCATCCCGCAAAGCGGTCGGGGCGCAGCCATTCCTGGCCTGGATTACCGTCGCCGGAAAGCACGGCATCGACCAGCCAGCGCGCCGTGGTTTCCGGCTGCCTTGCAATCAGCGCCGCACGATGTTGCCGGCCAGTGCCGGTTCCCCGCGGTTAGTCGTGGCGTCTACGACGCTCGCATCAGTTTGCCGTATCGCTTGACCAGCCGGTCGCGCTTCAGGCGTGTCAGCCTTTGCGTCCAGAAGAGCCCGTCCAGCTGATCGATCTCATGCTGGTGGCAAACCGCCAGCAGGCCATCGGCGTCCTCGAACCGCTCGTTGCCATCCAGATCCTGATAGCGGACCCGTATGCGGGCGTGGCGCTCGACGTCCTCCGTGACGCCGGGCATCGAAACACTGCCTTCCGCCTGACGGATCATTTCGGTCGAGGCCTGGATGATCGACGGATTTACATAGATCCCCGGTTTTGCGGCGGAAGGAAGCTGGATCACGACCAGGCGTCTCAGAATGCCGACATGCGGGCCGGTGATGCCGATCCCGGGCGCCGCGTGCATGGTGTCAACGAGGTCGCTGGCCAATCCGTGCAGGTCGCTGTCGAACAGCTGTACAGGTTCCGCCACGGCGCGGAGGAGGGGATTGGGGAACCTTATGATCTGCCGAACCGCCATGGACCACTTCACAAATCGCCAATCATTGCCTTTCAGCGGGACCGCAGGCGATCGACGGCCCCTCGGCATGAGACACGACGCGGCCGGTCAACCCCTGTGTACGGCGTCCTTTGGTGTTGCTCAAGGCGACGGTGTGTAACCCCGCTGTTTTGGCATTGAAGCACGCGCTGCTCGCATATACTTCAGGGCCATGAAAAAAATCGGTTTCCTGTCATTCGGGCACTGGACGCCCTCGTCGCAATCGCAGGTGCGCTCGGCTTCCGACGCGCTGCTGCAATCCATCGATCTCGCCGTCGCCGCCGAGCAGCTCGGCGCGGACGGCGCCTATTTCCGCGTGCATCATTTTGCCCGCCAGCTGGCTTCGCCGTTCCCGCTGCTGGCGGCTGTCGGCGCCAAGACCAGCCGCATCGAGATCGGCACCGCCGTCATCGACATGCGTTACGAGAACCCGCTCTACATGGCCGAGGACGCGGGTGCCGCCGACATCATCGCCGGAGGCCGCCTGCAGCTCGGCATCAGCCGTGGCTCGCCCGAACAGGTGATCGATGGCTGGCGCTATTTCGGCTACCAGCCGCAGGACGGCAAAAGCGACGCCGACATGGCGCGGCATCACGCCGAGGTCTTTCTCGACACGCTGCGCGGCGAAGGCTTTGCACAACCCAATCCACGGCCGATGTTCCCCAACCCGCCCGGCCTGCTTCGGCTCGAGCCGCATTCGGAAGGCCTGCGCGAGCGCATCTGGTGGGGCGCCGCCACCAACGCTACCTCGGAATGGGCGGCCAAGCTCGGCATGAACCTGCAGAGCTCGACGCTCAAATTCGACGAAAGCGGCAAGCCGTTCCACATCCAGCAGGCCGAACAGATCCGGATCTATCGCGAAGCCTGGAAGGCGGCCGGGCACAGCCACGAGCCGCGCGTCTCGGTCAGCCGCAGCATCTTCGCGCTGGTCGATGATCGCGACCGCGCCTATTTCGGGCGTGGCAACGAAAGCCGCGACCAGATCGGCTTCATCGAGGAGAACACCAGGGCGATCTTCGGCCGCAGCTATGCCGCCGAGCCGGATGTGTTGATCAAGGAATTGGCGCAGGACGAAGCGATCGCCGAGGCCGACACGCTGTTGCTCACCGTGCCCAACCAGCTCGGCGTCGACTACAACGCCCATGTCATCGAGGCGATCCTGACCCATGTCGCGCCGGCACTGGGCTGGCGCTGACGGCCACGCCGTGTAACCATCCCCGAGGCGCGCGGTTCAGGGAGGTTCACGGCATGGCGAAGAAGGCCCTGATTGCCTGGGGCGGCTGGGAAGGCCACACGCCCGAGCGCAGCGCAGAGGTTGTGCGCAAACTGCTTGAGCGCAACGGATTTGATGTCACGCTGGGCGAGGGCACGGCGATGTTCGCCGATCCGCAATTGCCTTCCTTCGATCTGATCGTGCCCGTCATCACCATGTCGACGATCGAGAAGGCCGAGCTTCAGAACCTGACGCAGGCTGTTCGCGGCGGAAGCGGGCTCGGCGGCTTCCACGGCACGATGGGCGACAGCTTTCGCAACGAGCCCGACTACCAGTTCATGACCGGCGGCCAGTGGGTCGCGCATCCCGGCAACATCATCGACTATCAGGTGGTCATTACCCGGCCGGACGATCCGATCACCAGGGGGATCGGCGACTTCGCCTACCGGTCGGAGCAGTATTACATGCATGTCGACCCGAGCAACGAGGTGCTCGCGACGACGATTTTCAGCGATGCGCATTTCCCGGGCATTGGCGGGGCCGTCATGCCGGTGGTGTGGAAGCGGCGGTATGGCGCGGGGAAGGTTTTCTACAGTTCGCTTGGGCACACGGCGGATGAGTTCGCGGTGCCGGAGATGGCGCTGATCGTGGAACGCGGTTTGCTCTGGGCGGCGCGAGGTTGATCTCTGGCCGCTGCGGTACCCGCATCCCTGCCATGCTGGAAAAGCGGCCATCACCGCACTACCGTCCGCTGAATAGCAAAGGGGGATGGAATGGATCATCAGCGGACTGTATTCTTGATCGGAGGGGGCACGGGCGGAGACGAGGAAGCCGTGTTTACACTGCATGTCGACGGCGCCGTCTGCAGCCTCACATGCGGCTACCGAGACAAGGTCATCAAGGCCGAAGAGGAAGACTTTCTCGAGGCTCTGTTCCAGATCCGTCAGGCACTCGAAGCCGACGGTTTGCTGCCCTTCTGTTACGGGGCAAGTGCCAATGTTTATCCCGAGAATACCGTGATGGAGAAAAGTCGCGGATTGATAGCCTGCAAGGTGAAGATGGGGCGGTTTCCCCAGGAGACCGACTTGGTCGACATCTTTGATGATGGCGTCGACGTGATTCCGGTTTTCGTTCATATGCAACAGGAATTTTGGGAAGAATGGCTGGCTTCGCTGCCTTCCTAGTCCCCGGCGCTCATCCAATCCCGCCGGTGACAAGATAGGCACCGGCGGCGCGCCCATCCTGGAGCCGTACCACCGCCGTCACGATCGAGCCATAAGAGCCGCGCCAGACGCTGTGGAACTGCTTGTGCTCGGCAATGGGAACCAGCGCCCGCCCGCTGAAGCGCCCGCCGCTGCGGTGCATGGCGACGGGCTCTCCGTTGACGTGCACCTTGATGCTGGCGTTCTCCGCCTCGACCGGCAGGTCGAGCGTGATCGCGATCTCGTCCCGATCGCCCGAAGTCCGCGTCTCGGCGGCAAGCGCGATTGCGAGCGGTGGCGCCTTGCCGCCGCCGGCTTGAGCGGGCCGGCCTGAAAACACATCATCGGCCAGTTCCGGCGTGCGTGGCGGGCTCGTGCGGCGCTGCGTGGCGCGTTCATAGTCGCCGGCCATGCGCAGCAGCCTTTCGTCGTCATAGGCCTTGCCGGCGAAGGTGAGGCCGACGGGCATGCCGATATCGGCCATGGTGCCCATCGGCACGGTGACGGTCGGGATGCCGAAGTGACGCCAGACCAGATTGCCGTTGGCGACCCAGGTGCCGTTGCGCCAGGCGAGCGCGGCCGACGCCTCGTTGATGTCGGCGTCGGCGGGGCCGACATCGGCCACGGCGGGCAGCACGACGGCGTCGATGCCCTGTGTGTCCAGCCAGTCCTCGAAATCGACGCGCCTCGTTGTTTCCAGCCCCTTCAGCCCATCCGCAATAGTCGGGATGTCCCTGAACGGCGTGACGCCGGATTTCGCGCGCTCGACATATTCAGCGACATCGAAGCCGCCTTCATAACGGTCGGGCAGCGTGCCGGGCGACTGCGGAAAGATACTGGGGCCGTCGACCGAGGCGAGATCGAGCAGCGCCGGGTCGGCATTGGCGCGCAGGAAATCGTCCCAGCCCCAGATGCAGAGGTCCCAGATTTCGCGGTCGGCGAAATCCGGCGGCACCAGCCCGCGCTCTACCATGGTGCGCGCGCCGGGGCGGTCGCGTTCATAATTGGAGACGACGGGAAAATCGACCTCCACCACCTCGGCGCCCAGCCTTCCAAGGTCGGCCGCTGCCCGCTCCCACAGCGCAAGCACCGAGGCCCGGGTTTCGATCGGCCGGTCTGCCTCGCTGTCGCGGCCGATATACATGCGGGGCACGCCGAGCCGTTTGCCCTTCAGTGAACCCGCGAGCGTCAATTCGGTGTAGCGTGGCGGCCGCGCCTCCGAACTCGTGGGCAGCGCGACCCAGGGCTGCGCGCGCCAGAAGTCGCCTCGCGTCTCAGGATCGTCGGCGACGATGACATCGAGCAGTTCGAGCATGTCGGGCACGCTGCGCGTGTGCGGCACCACGACATCCATGGTCGGCACCAGTGGCCAGTTGCCGCGCACGGAAATCACGCCGCGCGAGGGCGTGTAGGCGACCAGCGCGTTGTTGGTGGCCGGCGCGCGCCCGGACGACCAGGTTTCCTCGCCAAGCCCGAAGGCGCAGAAACTGGCCGATGTCGCCGTGCCGGAGCCATTGGACGAGCCCGAGGCAAAGGCGGCGGTCAGGTAATCGGCATTGTAGGGGCTTTCGGCGCGGCCATAGACACCGCGCTGCATGCCGCCATTGGCCATTGGCGGCATGTTGGTGAGGCCGACCAGCACCGCGCCGCCGGCGCGCAACCGGGCAATGGTGAAGGCGTCCTCATTGGCGACGAGATGTTCGAAGGCCGGCGAGCCGGCGGCGACCGTCAGGCCCTTGACCTTGTAGCTGTCCTTGGCGGTGTAGGGGATGCCGTCGAGCGGCCCGAGCAAAGCGCCGTCGCGGCGCCGCCGGTCGGAAGCGGCGGCCTCCTCGAACATATCAGGATTGAGTACTGGAACGGCGTTGAGGCTGATGCCGTGACGGTCGAAATGCGCGATGCGCCTGAGATACGCCCCGACCAATTCGACGCTGGTGACGAGACCCTCGTCGAGCGCATGGCGCAATTGTTCGATGGTGGCTTCGACGATGTGAAGGCTGGCATCGGTCATCTTCTGGTCCCTGGGCGTTTCCAGGCCATGGATGAGCGAGGCCGCCGGCTTCGGCAAGGGCCAACAAGCAGTCTTTGTCGGAACGTGTTGTTCCTGCGGCCGCCAGCCGTGTTCAGATGGCGGTTGCCAAGCGATTTTTGTGCGTCCCCCGCGTGACGTAGGCCCGGCAGGCGAGGCTGCTGGCATATACGTTCCATTAGGATAAGAAAAGCATCACCCGTTGCAACCTCCGGCGAGCGGTTGCGTTAACGGCCCCCGGGGGGACGCGAGGTTTGCATTGGACCGTTTTGAGATCCTGAACGAGCCGACAGGCACGTATTCGATTTTCGACCGATTCACGGAATTGCCGGCGACGGTGGGAGGCAGGACATTCATCGGGCTCTACCGGCACGAAGTGCCGCTGGCCCTGCTCGCCGCCATGGATGCTTTCCGGCCTGGAGCCGGGTCAATGCCGCCGTCACTCACGATGCTGGGCTGCTGGCGCCAACGAAATGGCTTGAAAGATCGTCAACTGGACGGCTTGCAAGCGTAAGTTGAAGCTCGCAGAAGTTGCGCCAAAAGCATATCATTGAAGAAAACACCGCCATTATCCCAGCATGAGGGGGAATCATGTCTGACCAGAATGCCCTTATCCGCGCGGCCATTGGACGACTGCTTTCGGAGAAAACCGGAGTCGCGGTCATTTCCATGAAAGAGAGTATCGCCGAGCTCCTGGCCATGACCGGTGCCGCGCTGACCGTCGAAACCCTGCAGGACCTGCTGCTGGAAATGGCCGAGGTGCGCGGCATGGCGGTCACGCTCGACGTCTAGCCAAGTCGCCGTCTCACACTTTCCTGGAGCAGCTTCAGCGCAATTCGAACCCAGCCGGTACCCGTTCAGCCGCATGGCCAGCGCGTTGCCGCGCCGGTGCCAGCGTGCCGTCGCCGTAAATCATGCGGCCGGCGCGGAAGGTGGCACGGACGCGTGGCACCGGATGGCGGTCGGCCACCACGAGATCGGCCAGGAGGCCGGGCTCGATGGCGCCGCGGTCGGTGAGCCCCAGGGCCCCGGCAGGATTGGCGCTTGTCAGCGCCGCCGCTGTCACCAGCCCTTGGCCACGCAGCTCCGCCAGGCCGAGCACGGCCGGCAGGATCGAGGCCGGGTGGTAGTCGCTGGCCAGCATGTCGAGCAGCCCGGCCTCGTAGGCCTGTCGCGCGGAAAGATTGCCGGAATAGGATTCCCCGCGCAACGCATTGGGTGCGCCCATGGCGGTGTACATGCCGAGCCTGCGGGCTTCGCGCGCTGCTTCGAGTGTCACCGGGAATTCGCTGAGCGCGGCGCCCAGGCCATGGACGAGCTCCACCTTCTCCAATGTGTCGTCGTCATGCGAGGCCAGCACGACGCCATGGGCCCGCGCGCGGGCCGACAGGTCCTGCAGCGCGTTCAGCACATCGCCCTGGCCCTTGCGGCCGGCCATGCGCTTGCCGACGACCTCGGAGGCCGCGGCAACGGACATGCCGCGCTCGTTGGCGATGCGGGCGATGTAGAGTTCGACGTCGCGGTATTGTCCTTGTCCGGGTGTGTGGTCCATCAGCGAGATCAGGTGCAGCCGGCCCGCGTCCATCAGCTTCTGCAGCATGGTGATCGCGGGGGTGAAGGTCACCTCGAAGCGGGCATGGATGCGGTGGTCGACCAGCAGGTCGTCCTTCAGTTCGGCGATGGTCTCGATGATCGCCGACGTATGATCTTCCGAGCGCAGCACGCCGCTGGTGACACTGGCGCCGATGAAGGAGAGCGCGGCATAGGCCGTGGTGACGCCACATGAGGCAAGCTTCTTGTCGAGCTCGGCGATGCCGATCCGCATCGGCACGTGGACGCCGGTGCGCGGCTCGACTTCCTTCTCCACCATGTCGCCATGCATGTCGATGAAGCCCGGCAGCAGCAGGCGCCCGCCGCCCTCAATGTCGGCATGCTCGACCGGCGCGTCGCGGATTTCGGCAATCCGGCCGTCTTCGATCCTGACGGCGCCGTTCGGGACGACACGGTCGCGCAGGACGATCTCGAATTCACTCAGCCACATCTGATGTCTCTTGAAGGAAGCGGTTTTCAAGGTGGGTTTCGCGGTCGGCATGGCCGGCGACATCATCGGGGAGATGCGTCTCGAGGACCTTGCCGGGCCGGGATCGATAGCACGAGGGACGATCAATCAGGCGAAAATTGTATGGCCATCGCAGGTCCTGTAGCTTGGCGTGAACGAGTTGCGGGGGCGCTGACCCGGACGGACAGGTCGGTGGCTTATGTTCCACGAATCAACCGTCGCGCGTCACCATAGCGCCGTCCGCTATCGTCCTTGTGACACCGGGATCGTATGAAACGCGCGGCATGTGCCGCGGCCCTTGCCGCCAAATCGGTCGTCGCCGCCAAGTTTCTTCCGGCCGCGCTGACTCTTTTCCGAAAGCTCGAACGTCTTGGCTACAGTGAAGCAATGGAGCAGGGTCAAATGAGCCTCAAGGACAAGAAAATCGTGGTCACCGGTGGTAGCCGGGGACTGGGCCTCGGGCTGGTAGAAGCACTGGTCGAGCAGGGCGCCGAGGTGACGGTCGTCGCGCGCGGCGCCGAGGCGCTGGAGGCGGTCGGTGCGCGGCTTGGGGTCGCAACGATCCGCGCCGACGTCACGGACGAGGACGCCGCCTATCGAATCCTCGGCGAGGTTCGCCCCGACATAGTGGTGCTGAACGCTGGTGCCGCCCCCCGGATGGGCCGGCTGGATCAGTTGAAGTGGGAGGATTTCTCGGTCGCCTGGGAAACCGACGTCAAGGCCGGACTCTACTGGCTGCAAGCGGCGCTGAACCTGCCGCTCAAGCCCGGCAGCCGGGTGCTGGTGGGATCGAGTGGCGCCGCCGTTGGCGGGTCGCAGATGTCGGGTGGTTATGGCGGCTCCAAGCGCATGCTGTGGTTCATGGCCAAATATGCCAATGGCGTGGCGCAGGAGAAGAAGCTCGGCATCCGCTTCCAGGCGATCGTGCCGCGGCAGATGATCCTCGGCACGGGAATCGGGGATGCGGCAGCCGGCGCCTATGCCGGCTCCATGGGCATCACGCCAGAACAATTCGTCACCCGTTTCGGCGCGCCGATGCCGCCCCGGGCGTTCGGCGACAGGGTGGTTTCCGTGCTGGAAGACCCGCAATATGCCGAGGGCGTCGTCTTCGGCCTCAACGGCGACGCGGGCGTAACGGTCATGGAGGATACAGCGGCTTGAGCGAGCGGGAGCCTGCCGTGGATCGCGACCGACAGGAAGGGCTGCTTGCCCTTGCGACCGTGCTGCGGCCGGAACTGCATCGCTATTGCGCGCGCCTGATGGGGTCGGTCATCGACGGCGAGGACGTGGTGCAGGACACGTTCGCGCGAGCCTTCGTCGCCCTGGACGAGCTGTGCGAGGTGCCGCAGCTCAGGCCCTGGCTGTTCCGGATCGCCCACAACCGCGCGCTGGACGTGCTGCGCAGCCGCGCGATCCGCGCCTCGGAACCCATCGAGGCCGCGCTTGAAGTTGCCGATGACAGCAAGGTCGATCCGGTGGAGATGCTGATGCGCAGGGAGGCGATAGAGACCGCCGTGTCGCGCTTCGCGGAGCTTCCGCTGCTTCAGCGCAGCGTCGTCATCCTCAAGGATGTGCTGGGCGAGCCGCTGGCCGAGATTGCCGGCTTGCTCGGCATTTCGGTCGATGCGGTAAAGGCGCATCTGGCGCGCGGCCGCGCCCGGCTTCGGCAGATCAATGCCCAGGCCAAGCCGCTTCCCGACGCGCGCATCGCGTCGGCCGCCGTGGCGCGCTATGTGACGCTGTTCAACCAGCGCGACTGGGATGGCTTGCGCGCGCTGCTTGCCGACGATGTGAGGCTTCAGCAGTCCATGCACCCGCCACGCTCGGGTGCCGCCGATGTCGGCATGTTCTTCACCATCTATGCCAAGAGCGATGGCTTGTGGCTCAAGCCGGCATGGGTCGAGGGCCGCGAGGTGATCGCCGTGTTCGAGCACCGGACCGCCCCGAAACCTATCCACTTCATGTGGCTGGAATGGCGGCAAGGGCGGATCAGCTTCATCCGCGACTATCGCTACGTCGGCTATGTTACCGACGATGCCGAACTGGTGCTGCCAGGCGACGCCGGATCCTTCGGCCGCGGCACCGGATAATGATGAGCGGCGACCTGGCGCCGATCTCGCTTGGCGACGTCCTGACCACCGGCAGCGATGCACGAGCATCACCGCCGGCCTGATGGCAAGGTTTGGCGGAGGTCGTTACCCGCGCTTTTCAATCACGGCGTATAGCACGTTGCGGTTCTCGCCGAAGTACACCCGCGCCTCGACGGTGTTGCGGTCGACGCTGGCATTGACGATGTTCCACATGTCGACTTCCGAGCGCAGCAGCAGCACCCAATCCATGAACGTTTCCCGGTAGCCGGCGTCGGGCGTGCCCTCGGCGTAGTTGGCGAACAGGAATGTGCCGTTCGGTTTCAGCATCTGCAGGCAGGTCTTGGTGAGCTTCACGGCGACGTTGTGCTGCAGGTAGTCGTAGAGGCCGGAGGCGTAGATCAGATCGAACTTGCCGAGCTTGTGGCCCCTGGTGAGCACCGTCCGCACAGAGCCGTCGATGGCCTCGACCGCGGTGCCCTGGAAGTCGCGCGCTATCAGTCCGACGCTCTGCGGATCCTGGTCGAGCGCCACCCAACGCTTGAGCCGGCCCTCGGCGAGCGCGACGGAGCGATTGGCTTCGCGCAAATGGCCGGCGGCGATCGCCAGCACCTCGGTTTCGGGTCCGTTCCTGGCCGCCGCCTCATCGACATAGCGGGTCAGGAGATCGCGCCGTTCCCGCGCCGCGACGCATGACGGAACGTTCTGGGTATGGCTGTAGAGCGCCTTGCCGACCTCCGAGGCGTTGGCCACGCTCTCGGCCACGTGCGGGTCGCAATAGATGTAGTCGAGCAGTTCCGCGTCGCCGGAATACCCCCTGGGCTTGGTGAAGGACCAGTGCGTCAGCGGATCCTGGAGAAAGTAGTTCAGGATCGGGTGGTTCTGCGCCACCGGTATCAGGGCTTGCCAGACATCGGGATGAACCTTGGCGCGCAGCGCATTGAGCAGCGACAGCAGGCGGCGCACGATCTCGGCGGGAAATTTCTGCTGCTCGATCTGTTGCTGTGTCGCGTGGAGGATGAGCGCCAGTTCCGCGCGGGCGGTTTCGAACGCTTCGCCATGATGCTCAAGCGTGCCTTTTGGCAGACCGCTGGCGATCATCTCTGCGGTAATCAGGCTTTGGCCATCGAACACGGTTTGCACACCAGGACTCCTTGGTTAACAGTCAGTTAACTTATTACTTAGAATGCTCCATTTGCCAACGGAGGGTCGACCGCATTTTATTGTTATGATTAATTTCCCGCTAACCATCTCAATTTATTAGCGATCTTGCAGATAAGATTCTGGGTTCGAGTTAACGCAAACTTGTCTGGCGCCACTGCATTTTACCGCGTGGCAATCGTGTCGCGTCCCAGGGAGTCGTCCTGCGTGGGGGCAGAAGCTGGAAAAGAGTTCGCATTGCAAAGTCCCCTTCGGGAGGGCTTTGTGAACGAGCGCGCGTCATCCAGATTGGCTGATACGGTGGATGTGGAACCGTATGATCCGCGCCAAGAGCTGGGGGCCGACGAACTCCGCATCCTTTACCGCAGGGAAGCCCAGGCGAAGCGAAGGGCGGAAGCCAGGCCGGGCCTGTGGATCGCGGTCGTCATCTATTTGCTGTTTTCTGCATCTGATCTGCTGCTGATACCTGACGTGGCGGCCTACACGATCACCGCGCGCTTCGCGGTGGGCCTGACCGCACTGCTGGTCCTGGAAGCACAGCTTCGCCGGGGAGCCGCGACGGAATGGCTTGACGTGACTTGCGCCTCGGCCATCATCTTTGGCTATATCGGTTGGCTGTTACCGGCATCCATGGGCGCAAACAAGGAAAGCGTCGCCTATTACATGGTCTTCGGCACCATTTTCATGATGAGTGCCAATCTATTTTTTACGTTCAGGTTTAAAGTTTCGATTATAACGTCGACAATTATATTGTGCGTCTTGTATTTGGCAAATTACTTTGTTCCCGCGTCGCTGACGTACAAGATGGTATTTGGCACTTTCTACGTTTCGTGCTTCACGTTCACCTCCTATGTGAACTGGAAGCTGAACGAGGAGCGCTACAACGTCTTCCTGAACGCTCTCGAGGCCAAGATACAGCACAAGGAGGCCACCGAACGCGGCAAGGCCCTGCTGAGGCTGTCGCGGACGGATCCGCTGACAGGACTGGAGAACCGGCGCGCTATCGATGAGAAGCTGCGCGATTACTGGAGCGACTGGCAAAAGCTTGGCAGCAAGTTCGCGGCCATCCTCATCGACGTCGACTTCTTCAAGAAATTCAACGACTGCTACGGCCACCAGGAAGGCGACCGCTGCCTGATCCATGTCGCCAATGCGCTGAGCGATCTGATCAAGAACTACGATGGCTCGATCGGGCGCTATGGCGGTGAGGAATTCATCGTGCTCGCCCGCATGGACAAGAAGAGCCAGGTGGCGGAGCTGGCGGAAGCCATCTGCCGCACGGTGGAGAACCTGGCGCTTACCCACGAACTCAGGCGCGACGGGATCTCGATCGTCACGGCGAGCGTGGGGGCCGCCTTCACCAGGACGCAGGCCGGCGCCAAGCTGGAGAAGATCATCCATGAGGCCGATCGCGCGCTCTATCTGGCAAAGGCCAGCGGCCGCAATTGTGCCCGGCTGTTCGACCCGACCGATCCACAAAGCAGCGACGAGAGCGAAAACCTCGCGGCCTTGCTGAAGATCGCGATCGGGCAGGGCCTCGTTTCGCTCGTCTATCAACCGATCCAGGATGTCGTGTCGGGCCGGGTCGAAGCCGCGGAGGCGCTGATGCGTCTCAAGATGCTGGACGGCACATTGGTTCCGCCGAGCCTGTTCATTCCCGTCGCGGAGAGAACCGGCGCGATCCTGGAACTGGGGCGTTGGGCGATAAGGACGGTCTGCACCGAACTCCTGGCGGACGACCACATCCGTCTCGTCAGCGTCAACGTCTCTCCGATCCAGCTCAAGACGCCCGGCTTCGCGGCGTCCGTCGCGACCATTCTCGGCGAGACGGGCGTGACCGGCAACAGGCTGGCCTTCGAAATCACCGAAGGGCTCGAGATGGAGATGCACTCGGACATCCTGCGCTGCATCAGCGACCTGAAGCTGCTTGGCATCAAGATCTGGCTCGATGATTTCGGAACCGGCTTCGCCGGCCTCTCATGGCTGCGTCTGATCGATTTCGATACAGTGAAGATCGACCGCTCGTTTCTTCACGACTGCGGCACGCCGAAGGGCATGGCCATGCTCCAGGACATCATTGCCCTGGTCCGCAATCGCGGCCACCAGATCCTGGTCGAAGGGGTGGAAACCGACGAGCAGATCGCCCTCATGCGCGAGTTCGGCATCGACAAGATCCAGGGCTTTCGCGTCGGCCGACCCGTTCCCGCCGCGAATTTCCAGGCAAAGAAGGCCATCCACAAACGCCCGTTCCTCAGGTCCGCCTGACAGGCGCGGGCAGACGCGGTTCGCGAGGCCGCGACCGGCTCGCGGCGACGCGCGGACTCACCCCAGCAGATTGCGTGCGGTGCGCATGAAGATCCTCGACCCGATCGGGATCAGGTCGTCGGGAAAGTCGTAGTCCGGATTGTGGAGCGCCGGGTGGCGCTCGCCGGCGCCCAGGAAGAACATCGCCGACCTGGCGCCGTGGCCGAACAGGCCGAAATCTTCCGAGGCGCGCATCGGCAGGGCTTCCTCACCATGCACGACGCCTTCTTCCTGAAGCGCGCGTTGCAGGTGTTCCACCGCATCCGGCGCGTTGACGCTGGCGACGAAGATCTCGTGATAATCCCAGCGGGCGGAAAGGCGGTGCCTGCCCGCGATCTCCCCGACCAGCGCCTCGGCGGCGGCGCACAGATCCGCCATGCGTTCGTCGCGGCGGGTGCGCAGCGTTGCCCAGACCTCTCCATGCGCGGGCGCGATGCCGAACACGGCTTCGCCCATTTCGGCATGGGTGACGGTGACCATGGAGAAATCGTCATCGGCGAAGGTGGCGCGGCCGAGCGCGGGCAAAGCCGGCATCAGCTCCGAGATCGCCTGCATGGGCGAAATACCGGTCTCCGGCATGGAGGAATGCGCGGTCTTGCCCTCCAGCACGATGCGCATGCCGCGCGAGGCGCAATTGACCACGCCGGGCTTGAGCCGCACCTCGCCGAACGGCACGCCGGGGAGGTTGTGCAGCGAGAAGGCGAAATCAGGCGCGATCTCGCCGTAGCGGGGGTCGGCGACGACGCCGGCCGCGCCATTGCCGGTTTCCTCCGCCGGCTGGAACATCAGCACGACGCGGCCGCTGGCCGGCCGTTCGCGGCCGAGCTGACGGCCAAGGGCGGCCAGGATCGCGGTGTGCCCGTCATGGCCGCACATATGCGACTTGCCCGGCACCTGCGAGGCATGCGGCACGCCCGAGAGTTCCTCGATCGGCAGCGCGTCGAGTTCGGAGCGGAACAGCACGGTCGGGCCGGCCTTGCCGCTGTCATAGACCGCCGCCACGCCGTGCCCGCCCAATCCGGTCAGCACCTTGTCCGGGCCGGTATCGGCAAGGAAGGAGACGACTTCCTGCGCCGTCTTCTCCTCTTCATTGGAGATTTCCGGCTGCCGGTGCAGCTTGCGCCGCCACTCGGTGATCTCGACGATATCCCGGTTGGTGAGGGTCACGCGTTTCCTCCGCCATTTGTTGCGATCGGCGCAGTGTCGCAAACGCCGCTAGCGTACGCGATTGGGGCAGAGCGCTTTGAACTGGTCCAGCGTGACATCGTATGACGAGGCGCCGGAGCCATCGAGCACCACATTGTCATCGATCGACGTGATGCGGTAGTCCGTCGTCACGTCCGTGCCCTTGTTGCGGCCCTGGAACAGCATGTTGGCGCCATAGAAGGTGGTGAATTTGCCGGTCTTGCAGTTGGCGGTGATCTCGAAGTGCAGGGGCGACTTCATTTCCGCGTCAATGCATTCCTTGGAAAAATCGTGGCCATATTCGCGGCAATAGACGCCCGCTTTGCGCCTGTCGTGCTTGGCCAGGATGCTGGCATGCGTGGAGCCGATGCCTGATTTTCTGACGATGGTCAGTTCCATCCCCACCTTGTTGCCATAGTAGATCGTGCTCGCCTGCGCCGCGGTCGCCAGGATCAAGGCGGGCAACACAACCAACAGATGTCGCATGGAACTCCTCCCTTTGACCGGGAGAGGATTCACGCCCGCGATCGTGCGGTCAAGGCCCTCGACGCACGACCGCCGCCGACGGGCATGCCGTCGGCGGCGGCGGCGCGCACTTTCTTGAATGGCCTTATTGATTGATCTCGGGTTCGACCAGCTTTGCCAGGTTCCGCAGCGATTCCTGCCAGCCGAGATAGCAGGCCTCGACCGGGATGACGTCGGGAATGCCGGCCTGGATAATGTCGATCTCGGTACCGACCGACACTTTTTTCAAGGCGATGGTCACCTGGATCTCGCCGGGCAGGTTGGGGTCGTCGAACCGGTCGGTGTAGCGCAGGCGCTCGCCGGGAACGAGTTCGAGATATTCGCCGCCGAAGGCATGGCTGCCGCCCGTCGTGAAGTTGCGGAAGGACATCTTGAACGTGCCGCCGACCTTTGCCTCGAGATGATCGACCGTGCAGGTGAAGCCGTTCGGCGGCAGCCACTTGGCCAGCGCGTCGGCTTCGACGAAGGCGCGATAGACCTTCTCCGGGCTGGTGGTGAGAACGCGGTGCAAACGTACGGTTCCGGGCATATCGTGTCCTTTCATGATGCGTGTTCGATGTCCCAAGGACGAACGGGGCTTGACCGATCCGACACAGGCTCTCAGATTTTTCCAGAACCGGCGGCAATGCGGCCTTGCAGGCCTGGCCTACGGCAATTCCGGTCGATTTGGGACTCGATTTTGCAGCGGCTGGACCAATCGTCGCAAATGACGAACCGGATAGCCATTATGAGGAGAGTGTTTATAACGGTCGCTGAAATCGCCATATCCAAGGGGAGACGATGCGCTACATACGTCCGCTTTCAATCGAAGATGCCGTCGGCCAACTGGCCGGAGCGTCTGGCATATCAGCCATCCTGGCCGGAGGCAGCGACCTTCTGGTGAGGATGAAGGGGGGCTTTGTCGAGCCCGACCTGATCGTCGACATCAAGTCGATCGCGTCCTTAAGCGAAATCCGCGAGACGGCCGACGGCTTCAGCATCGGGGCGGCCGTTCCCTGCGCCGTGCTGGGCGAGAACACCGCCTTGAAGAAGGCGTGGCCCGGCGTGGTCGAGGCGGCCAAGCTGATCGGCTCCAAGCAGGTGCAGGGACGCTGCACAATCACGGGCAATCTGTGCAACGCCTCGCCGGCGGCGGACAGCGTGCCGGCGCTGGTGGCGGCGGGTGCAAGGGCAGTGGTTGCCGGGCCTTCTGGCAAGCGCACCATCCCCGTCGAGGCCGTGCCGGTCGGGCCGGGCAAGACCTCGCTCGCCAAGGGCGAGATCATCGAGGCGATCCTGCTCGACAAGCGCACGCCGCGCTCGGGCGACGCCTATCTGAGGTTCATTCCGCGCACCGAGATGGACATTGCCGTGGTCAGCGCCGGGGTGAACCTGACGCTCGACGAACACGGCGTCATCACCGCCGCGCGCGTGGCGCTGGGGGCCGCGGCACCGACCGTGCTGCTGGTCGAGGAGGCCGCCGAGGCGCTTATCGGCAGGAAGCTGGACGAGGCGGCCCTTGAGCGGCTGGCAAAAGTCTGCGCCGGCGCCTGCCGCCCCATCGACGACAAGCGCGGTACCATCGAATTCAGACGGAAAGTCGCGGGTGTGCTGGCCAAACGTGCCGCCACGACCGCCTACGCACGTGCAGGAGGCAAATGATGGCTGGCATAGCAGTCTCGACGACAATCAACGGCGACACTATCGAGTATCTCTGCCAGCCTGACGAGACGCTGCTCGACGTGCTGCGCGACCGGCTCGGCCTGACCGGCGCCAAGGAAGGCTGCGGCACCGGCGACTGCGGCGCCTGCTCGGTCATCCTCGACAACCGGCTGGTCTGCTCGTGCCTGGTGCTGGGCGCTGAAGCCGAGGGCCGGCGCATCGAGACCGTCGAAGGCATGGCGCATGGCGACCAGCTGCACACGCTGCAGCAGAAGTTCCTCGAGCATGCCGCCCTGCAATGCGGCATCTGCACGCCGGGCTTCCTGATCGCGGCCAAGGACCTTCTGGCGAAAAACCCCGACCCGAGCGAGGAGGAAATCCGCTTCGGCCTGGCCGGGAACCTCTGCCGCTGCACCGGCTATGACAAGATCGTGCGCGCCGTCCAGGACGCGGCACATGTGATGAAGGGAGCCTGAAGATGAATTTCGATCCGCGTTTTTCCGGGCGTAAATTCGCATCCGTCGGCACGCGCCCCATCCGTCCCGACGGCGTCGACAAGGTGACGGGACGCGCCCGCTACGGCGCCGACTTCAACATGGCCGGCCAGCTGGTCGGCCGCGTGCTGCGCAGCCCGCACGCACATGCGATCATCAGGAAGATCGACACGTCGAAGGCGGAAAAGCTGAACGGCGTGAAGGCGGTGATCACGGCGAAGGATCTGCCGGACCTGACCGACGGCGATGCCGCCATGTACGACATCCTCGACAATTGCATGGCGCGCACCAAGGCGCTCTATGACGGCCATGCGGTGGCCGCGGTCGCGGCGATCGACGCCCGCACGGCCAGGCAGGCGCTGAAGCTGATCGAGGTCGACTACGAGATCCTGCCGCATGTCACCGATGTCGACGAGGCGATGCAGCACCACGCCCCGCTGATCAACGACACGATCTTCACGGAAGGGCTGGAGGAAAAGCCGGTAAAACCCTCCAACGTCACCAAGCGCAGCCAGTTCGGCCATGGCGATGTCCACCAGGGTTTCGGCCACGCCGACTTCATCGTCGAGCGCTCCTTCAAGACCGAGCAGACGCACCAGGGCTATATCGAGCCGCATGCCTGCGTGGCGAGCGTCTCGTCCGACGGCACCGCCGACCTCTGGGTCTGTACGCAGGGCCATTTCGTCTACCGCCAGCATTGCGCCCAGCTGCTCGGCATGGAAGCCTCGAAGCTGCGCGTCACCTCGTCCGAGATTGGCGGCGGCTTCGGCGGCAAGACCCATGTCTGGGCCGAGCCGGTGGCGCTTGCCCTGTCACGCAAAGCCGGACGGCCGGTCAAGCTCGTCATGACCCGCGACGAGGTGTTCCGCGCCTCGGGTCCGACCAGCGCCACCTCGATCGACGTCAAGATCGGCGCCCGCAAGGACGGCACCATCACCGCGGCGGAAGCGACGCTGCGCTACTCCTGCGGCCCCTATGCCGGCGCCTGGGCCGAGATCGGCGCCATGACGGCGTTCGCCTGCTACAAGCTCGATAACGTCAAGACCGTCGGCTACGAGGTGCTGGTCAACCGGCCGAAGACCGCGGCCTATCGCGCGCCGTCGGCGCCCATGGCGGCCTTCGCGGTGGAAAGCGCCGTCGACGAGCTCGCCAAGGAGATCGGCATGGACCCGGTCGACTTCCGCATCAAGAACGCCGCGCAGGAAGGCACGCGCTCGTCCTACGGCCCGGTCTACGGACCGATCGGCATCGGCCCGACGCTGGAAGCGGTGAAGAACCATCCGCACATGAAGGCGCCGCTCAAGAAGAACCAGGGCAGGGGCATGGCCTGCGGCTTCTGGTTCAACTTCGGCGGCCAGACCTGCGTGGACCTCAACATCGGCATGGACGGCTCGGTGTCGCTCGCCGTGGGTACCGTCGATGTCGGCGGCTCGCGCGCCTCGCTGTCGCTGGTGGCGGCGGAAGAGCTCGGCATCGATTACAGCCAGCTCAAGGCTATCGTCGCGGACACGTCGAGCCTCGGCTACAACGACATGACCGACGGCAGCCGCGGCACCTTCTCGTCCTCCATGGCGACCATCTCGGCCGCCCGCAACGCGATCAAGATCCTGCGCGAGCGCGCCGCGCAGATGTGGGACATTTCCGTCGACGACGTGATCTGGGAACAGGGCCACGCGGTCGCCAAGGGCGAGAAGCACGGCAACCTCGGCAAGCTGTCGCTGAAGGAGATCGCGGCGCAGTCCGGCAAGACCGGCGGGCCGATCGCTGGCCACAGCGAGCTCGTCGCCGACGGCGCCGGCGTCTCCTTCGCCACCCATATATGCGACATCGAGGTCGACCCCGAGACGGGCTCGACCAGGGTGATCCGCTACACGGTGGTGCAGGATGCCGGCAAGGCGGTGCACCCGACCTATGTCGAGGGCCAGTACCAGGGCGGCGCGGCGCAAGGCATCGGCTGGGCGCTCAACGAGGAGTATATTTACGGCAAGGACGGAAGGCTGCAGAACGCCGGCTTCCTCGACTACCGCATCCCGGTGTGCTCCGACCTGCCGATGATCGACACGCAGATCCTGGAAATCCCCAACCCCAACCACCCCTATGGCGTGCGTGGCGTGGGCGAAACCTCGATCGTGCCGCCGCTGGCGGCGATCGCCAACGCGGTGTCGAACGCGGCCGGCGTGCGCATGACCCACATCCCGATGTCGCCGCCACGGATTCTCGCGGCGATCGAGGCGGAACGGGGCTAGGGCAGGCGAAGCTAGGGATAAGGTGTGTTGAGAGTCAGGTCAGGCCGAGCCGAAAGTGGCGGGTTTCGAGAACCGGAGCGGAGCGTACTTGAAGTGCGTGAGCACCGGAAGCGTGGGAATCTGCCATTTGCAGGCCGGCCTCACCTGAATATCAGCACACCGCAGCGCTGATGGTCGAAGTCACCCTTTGGGGCGCGCTCGGCCAGCTCGCCGGCGGCAAGAGCAAGGTCGAGGTCGAAGCCAAGGACATCAGGGAACTGTTCAGGAAACTGGCTGAACAGTATCCCGGGTTCGAGCCGTGGATCGATCGCGGCATTGCGGTCGCGATTGATGGGGTGATTTACCGGGATACGTGGAGCAAGGAGCTGCCGCCGGGGGCGGAGATTTTTTTGCTGCCGCGGTTGGCGGGGGGGTGAGGGGAACAGATACGTTTCGTTGTCAGGCTCCCCGACAAGTGTTCGCGGGGGATGATCATGTTGAAAGCTACCGAAGAGGAGATCGAGGAGGTTCGGGAATACTTTGAATGGCAGGCGCCCGACCTCGAAGTGATCTTTATGCAGAAGGTTTATTCAGAGGCCGTCCTGAATACTCGTCACGACGTGTGGGACATCCACACCAACAAGGATCGCTGGTGGGTTATAACCGGCGGCACAAACCTTTACTCTCAGGAGCAGTTCCCAAATATGGACCTTGCTCTGACCTTCCATATCGGCCTGATGCTCCGCATCCCGCGCACGGAAAAACAACAGGAAGGAGATCTGCGCATACTCCCGTTCGGTCCCGTCTTCGAGAAGATGGAAGAAGCCGGCACCGCCGTAACGCAAGCGCATAATCTCGCGGATTATCAAGCTGTAGGCGTCCGCTGCCGCGAGGCGCTTCTCGAATTGATCAGCGTCGCGCAGGACGCGGCAATATGGACAGGCATCCCGCCACAACGTGCGAACTTCCGCGCGTGGACGGAGATCATCTCCAATGATCTTCTGCCGGGCGACACTAACAAAGAGCGTCGCGGAGCACTCAAGAGTGCGCTTGAGTCGGCGTGGACGTTTTCAAACTGGCTAACGCATTCAAAGTCGGCCACCTGGATTGATGCCGAGATGGCGCAATCGTTGATCCAACACGCTATCGGCATGGCGACATCATTGATCATTCGCGAGCTGCGCGGGGTGCCTTCAGAATGCCCAAGCTGCGGTTTGCCGCATCTCGAACCTGAACATGGCGAAAATACTGAGGCACCCGGTGTACTTTGGGAGCGACCGCGCTGCGCCGACTGCGGATGGGCCGGCAGGCCGGTTCCAATCCTTGACCTTGAGGATGGACTGCCAATCATCACACGCGAAGGCGAAAAAACCGACGACTGCAGCATTATGACAGTACCGTTACGGACGATCCCGAAGCCGGGAAATCCCACGACCGAGCCGCTAAGGAACATAGAGACCGGGCCCCCAGAGCACGTCGTCTATTTTGCCTACGGGTCCAACATGTCGACTGCTCGGCTGCGCGAACGCATTCCGAGCTGCAAGCCTCTCGGTATCGCTACCTTGCCGGGCCATGCGCTCCGTTTTCACAAGCGTAGCGTAGACAAGTCCGGGAAGTGCAACGCATTGGCCACCGGCAACGAGAATAGCGTGATCGGAGTTCTGTTCAGCTTCGATCCTGCCGAACGTGTTGAGCTAGACAAGGCCGAAGGCGTTGGAAGTGGCTACGAGCACGCGACGGTAACGGTCATTAACGACAAAGGTCGCAGGCGAAAGGTCCTTACCTATCTCGCCACCCCTGACTACATCGACGATAGCCTCAAACCCTATAGCTGGTACAAGGACTTTGTCATTGCAGGTGGCAGGGAACACGGTCTGCCGCCCGAGTATATCGCCGAACATATCCAATCAGTTGAGGCGATCGAAGATCCTGACAAGACACGGGATAATAAGCAGCGGGCCACGATCGGAAGCCTCGGGCGGTGAGACTACATTGTCGGTGCTAGTTGCCACGCCAGACTGCTCGATACTTATAGTGTAAATCACCCAACGCGACGCCGGATTGAGGTTCCTGCTTAGGAGCAATCGCTATCAGCGTCGTTACTGCCGACATAGTGACGATTATCAACCTCCAATATCTTTTTCCAATTTGCCGATATGAGGCGCAAAGCGTTGGCGCGCCCTTCGTCAGCGAAGTTTTCTTTGGTCAAAAGTGCACGATATCTGTGGTCTGAATCAGACACAACGTATCTTGCAGGCTGCCTCCGACCTGGCGATGGCTCATATCTAACTAGTTCGTCAATTCATGGGACCGTACGGCGATACCTGCCCTTTCGGCGTGACCCTATATGCTCTAGCAACTGCGCTCGCTGGAGACCGCTAATATCTCGGCGAGCCGTTTTAAGGCTAACCTGCCATATCGTCATGATTTCCTTGGCGCCACATCGCCCGCCTTCTGACACGAGCGATAGAAACCAATGCTGCCGCTCATTGAGCTCAATTGGTTCAGGGTCATCTTTAGGGTCACGATTAGGGTCACGATTAGGGTCATATTTTCGGCCATCCCTCCCCATGACACTGAAGGCGCTCTCACCTGCGGAGTATGCCTCTCTTGCAGCCGAAAGGGAAAAGCGATCGACTTGCACCGACGACGGCTTTGACGCTGGAGCTTCGATCAAACCAAGTACAAAAGCACGAATTACGGGCGATGAGACGACAAGTCGTAAGAAAAACACAGTATCCGGCCCATTTTGTGCTGAAAGCCAATGCTTGACCGTCCGCTCGCTCGCGTGTGTCTGCCGCATGAGCTGCTTCACCGCCCGATGGCTGTCCCCATGTTCCTTGCGTAATAAACCAGCTACGATCTTGGCATAGGTATCGTGTCCACCGAGAACGCCCTTCCATATCGGCAATTTCCTGCCCTTTTTCGGCAACATCTTCCGCTTCCTCCGCAACTAAACTGACAGCAGTGCGGAGTGGAACGGCGACCTGCCACGCGTTGCGGCGGTTGGTCGCTCGACTACCGCAGGCAGGAGCCAGGAAAGGGCGAAGCTTGACGAACCGGGGGCTGCACAATGGTGATCAATCACCGACACCGGAACGTCTCGTTCGGGCTGCCGAATACGTCCGCACGTCTACGGATCATCGAGAATACTCGACCGAAAACCAATCCGAGGCAATTCAAAATTATGCACGAGCGCGCGGCATAGAGATCGTCCGCACCTATGCTGATGCGGGAAAAAGCGGCCTCAAGATCGAAGGGCGCGATGCTCTTCGGCAACTGATCGATGATGTGCTAGCAAGTGATACAGATTTTACCGTTGTTCTTGTCTATGACGTTAGCCGCTGGGGTCGTTTTCAGGATGCTGATGAGAGCGCCTACTACGAATACATCTGCCGGCGCGCCGGTATTTCGGTACAATATTGTGCGGAACAGTTTGAAAATGACGGCAGTCCGGGTTCCTCCCTCGTCAAGGGCGTCAAGCGCGCCATGGCCGGTGAATACATCCGCGAGCTTTCGGCAAAGGTGTTTGCCGGACAGGGGCGGCTGATCCAAAAGGGCTATCGTCAAGGAGGGCTCGCAGGTTTTGGTCTGCGAAGGACCCTGATCGACGAGCATGGTTCTATCAAAGGCGTTCTTGAACGAGGAGAACACAAGAGCATTCAGACCGACCGGGTAATTCTGACCCCGGGTCCGGTCGAAGAAGTAAATCTGGTCCGGGAGGTCTACCAGGCTTTTGTCCATCATGGACAGACCGAGAGTGAGATTGCCACCGATCTGAACGAACGGAGTGTCCCGACAGATATGGGCCGCATTTGGACCCGGGGCACCGTGCACCAACTCCTGATTAATGAAAAATATGTAGGTGACAATGTCTGGAACCGCCGCTCGTTCAAGCTAAAGAAAAAACGCGTTCATAATGACCCTGGCATATGGATACGGGCTCAGGGCGCCTTCGAGGCCATCGTCGAGCGCGAGCTTTTCGAAGCGGCAAGGACCATCATAAATGCACGCTCATTCCGCTTGAGCGACGAAGAGATGTTGCAATACCTGAGGGAACTCTATCAACAGAAGGGCGTGCTCTCCGGCATCGTCATCGACGAATGCGATGGGCTACCTTCGAGCAGCGCATACAGCTCGCGCTTCGGTAGCCTGCTTAGGGCCTATAGTCTTGTGGGGTTCCGACCGGACCGAGATTTCAGGTACGTTGAGATAAATCGTGAACTCCGCAAACGCCACCCTAGTGTTCTTCGCGAGGTTGTTGACGGATTGCGTGGTTCAGGCAGCGATGTCTGGCAAGATGTGCAAGCCGACAGGTTGGTCGTAAACGGTGAATTCAGCCTGTCCGTGGTGATTGCTCGCTGCATCCAGACCCCGACTGGGCTTCTACGCTGGAACGTCCGTTTCGACACTTCACTCCTCCCGGACGTTACGATAGTCGTTCGCATGGACAGCACCAATCTCGCGCCCTTCGACTACTATCTGTTCCCGCGAATCGACCTGTTGTCCGAAAAGCTGCGTCTTTCGGAAGACAATGCCTTTAGCCTCGACGCCTATCGCTTCGACGGCATCGACATTCTCTACGATATCGCCATGCCTATCGTCGTTCGGAGGGTTGCCTGATGCGCGCTGGTCGGCCAAGCCGGATCGAGATGATCCCAATATCGAGGATCGCCGTTTTGAACCCTCGCGCTCGCAACAAGCGCCAGCATCGCGAGATCGTGAACAATATCGAAGCCATCGGGTTGAAGCGCCCGATCACGGTGAGTCGCCATGAAGGGTTGAACGGACCCAGATACGATCTAGTTTGCGGTGAAGGTCGGCTGGAGGCTTTCCAGATGCTCGGCCAAGCCGAAATCCCGGCCGTGGTGATAGAGGCCAGCGAAAGCGAGTGCCTTGTTATGAGCCTTGTTGAGAATATCGCTCGGCGCACAATCCGACCGATCGACCTCATGCGTGAAATAGGTGCGTTGCGCGAGCGCGGATATACCGAGGACGCCATCGGAATGAAAATCGGGGTGGGTTCGTCCTGGGTCAGCATGATCATTACGTTGCTTGAACGAGGCGAGGAAAGGCTAGTGGCCGCAGTGGAAACCGGCCTCATCCCGATCACGTTGGCAATGGAAATATCCCGCGCTGAAACGGAGGAGGCGCAAAACCTGCTCCTGGACGCTTATGAAGCCGGCAAGCTGCGCGGCAAGAAGCTGGCTGCTGTTCGGCGCATGCTGGACATGCGACTTCGTAGTCAGGGCAAGGGGATGCCGGCAGGTCGACTGGGCAGGAAAGGCAATAGCCGCCGAATGACCGCCAACGACCTCATACAGGTCTATCAGCGCGAGGCGGAGAAGCAGCGCCTGCTGGTTAAGAAGTCGGATTTCACGCAGACTCGCCTCCTGTTCATCGTCGAAGCCTTAAAGGATCTCATAGCGGACGAAGGCTTCCTCAACCTGCTGCGAGCCGAGGGACTTGGAACGATGCCTCGGGCTCTCGCCACACGAATCTCCGGAGGAATAGGTGACTGACACACCCCAAGATCGAGGTGAGAGAGACGGCCGTATCCATTTGGCCTTCGACCATAACGTATTGACCATCTCAGTTGCATGGATCGTTCCATTGAAGACACTGCCCGATGGCGCTCGGGAGAGTCGAAAATTCGCGCAGGTCCTGAGCTCGATAAAGGCTATCGGCTTGGTTGAGGCACCCGTCGTCGTTCCTGATACACAGATTGCTGGAAGGTATTTCCTGCTGGACGGCCATCTTCGGCTGGAGGCGCTCAAGGAACTAGGTATCACAGAGGTCGAATGCCTGCTTGCAACCGAAGACGACACATACACCTACAACAAGCGTGTCAATCGGCTGGCACCGATTCAGGAGCATCGAATGATCGTTCGAGCCATGGAGCGCGGCGTGTCTTCGTCTGATATTGCTGATGCCTTGGGGCTCCAAGTCGAATCCATCATACGACGGTTCCGCCTGCTTGAGGGGATTAGCGCCGAAGCCGCAGAGATGCTGAAAGATACACCCTGTTCGATGAAGGTATTCGATATTCTTCGTCAGATGTCGGCCGTTCGACAGATCGAGGCTGCCGACCTGATGATCGGCCAAAACAACTTCACAGTCATGTTCGCTCGCGCCCTACGCGCCGCCACGCCTGACAGCCAGCTCGTTGCGACCAAGAAGACCAAGGGGATAGTTCCTACGCCTTCAGGCCAGCATATTGCCCGAATGGAACGGGAACTGGCTGCATTGCAGACTCAGGTAAAATCTGTCGAAGAAACCTACGGAATCGACAACCTGCATTTAACTGTGGCACGCGGATATATCACCAAGCTCCTAACCAATAGCCATGTCGCACGTTGGCTGGAAGTCCACCACCTGGAATATCTTCACGAGTTTCGCAAGATTGCGGAGATCGACTCGCTCAAACCAAATTCAGATGCGACAGGCGGTTAGTATGAGCTCTATTTACCTCTAAATCCGAGAGCTTCATTGATCTATGAAGTTTCAGGACCATAGGATTCCCAAGGTCACATGCTAAACACCATCGAAGGTGTCGCACTGTCGGAAGCAGAGAACGGTTGAGTGGCTAAGCCTAATGTCCGAACGTTGCGTGGGCTGTGCGTTCGAGATAGGATGCCGATATGGTTAACTCGACGGCCGATGTACGGCGCTGAGCAGCCATCCAAGATCGGTCTGCGTAGGTTCAGCTGCTCCCCCCACCTCACAGCAAAAACGTCTGCCACTCGCTTAACGTCGCCGTGATCGCCGCAATTCCACTTCGATCTCGCGCTTGCCCGCAACCATTGTATCGCCCGCCGCGCCTTCCAGCATCGAGCGCAGCAACTCCGCCTGGCCGACCAGCGCGGCATCCTGCTCCGCCAGTGGGGCCAGCGTGTCTGCTTCCAGGCGCTAGCACTGGGCCATGCGGTCGTTTTCCGGCTGGTGGCGGATCAGGCCTTCGAGGGCGCCCACCTCGCGGCCCAGCCGCTCTTGCGCTAGGCGTCGCGACCATTCCCCCTTCCGCTAAAGCCAGCCGTCGAATTGTTGGAGCTTTATTCTTGCCCATGGGTTATTCCATTACCGACACCATTCGACACGGAGTTGCGACCCATTGAGCGTAGCCTTTGCCAAGGAGGAAAGTGCGGCGGCGGCATCGGAGACCATCCTGCCGGCTCGGCCTGTCTCCGATCGGATCAACCTCGTCACCGAGGCGGGTCTCAGAGTGTTGCACGATGAATTGGCTCGTGCCCGGCAGGCGCTGGAGGCGGCCAGCGTGCTGGAGGATGTCAACGAGAGGCGGAGGCAGTCGGCGGTTCCGGTTCGGGATGTCACCTATTATGCCGAACGCGTCCGCACGGCTCAACTCATGCCGGTGCCGACGTCCAATGACGTGATCGCCTTCGGGCACACCGTCACCTTCGCGCGTGATGATGGCCGCACCCAGACCTTCCGCATCGTCGGCGAGGATGAGGCCAACCCGTCGCAAGCTTCGATATCGCATGGTTCGCCGGTTGCGATCGCGCTGATTGGCAAGAGCGTTGGCGATGTTGTCCAGCTGGGGCCGAGCGAACTCGAGATCCTGTCTATTTCCTAGCCAACCACCCCCGCAGCCTGCGCACGCACATACGCCAGCGCCGCCACCGCCAGGTCGCCCACGGCCATGCCCCGGAACACGAACGCCGTGGCCTCGTCCTTGTTCTCCCGTCCGGCAAAATCGCCGCAGACGAGGCCCGTCAGGTCGCCGGCGACCAGTGCTGCGTCGACCATGGGTTTGGGCATCTGCTTCTCCTGCTCCAGGTCGTCGACGACGATGCGGTCGAAGCGGCGCATCGTTGCGGGCAGCCAGGGCAGGGCCAGGTCGGTGATGGCGGTGAAGCTGCCCGGTTTCAGCCAGTTGGCGTCAAGGAACGGTTTGGGCTCGGGCACCAGGGTCACCGTCGTCACCACCATGTCGGCGCCTTCCACCGCTTCCCTTGCGGTGTCGCAGGGGATTGCTTCCAGGCCGCGCGAGCGCGCCATTTCGCAGAGCGCGTCGCGATTGCTTTTGCCGCGACCGAAGGCGCGGATTTCGCGCAGGGGAAAGAGGTCGGCGAAGGCTTCCAAATGGCCGCGCGCTTGCACCCCGCAGCCGATGAAGGCGACGGATGATGAATCGTGCCTTGCCATGCGCCTGGCGGCGACGGCGCTGAGGCCCGCCGTGCGCTTGGCCGTCACCCAATTGCCGTCGACAAGGGCCAGCGGCAGGCCGGTCTCGGCGTCGAGCAGCGTGATCAGCGAATTGATCGTGGCCAGTCCGCGCGCGGCGTTGCGGGGGTTCACCACCAGCGACTTGGTGGCCAGCACCGGCGGAACGGAGGCGACGCCGAGCGTGGCCATGAAGTAGCGGTCGTCGCCCGGCCACACGGCGGCCTTGGGCGCGCACCAGACTTCGCCGCGCCTCTGGCCTGATATCTGGCGTTCGATCTCGTCGACTATGTCGGGCGTGGAGATCGCCAGGCGATCGAGAACCGCCGACGACAGATAGGGCAGCGTTTCGGCGGCGGGGGACTGGTTGTTCATCTTGTCATGTTCCCAAGGAGATCGTCAGACTACACGATGCGCGCGGGGCCGAAAGCCTCGCGCCGCGAGCGGCGTGACGGCGGGTCAGGCCGCGCTGCCGCTCTGGCGCCTTGCGGCGGGGTCGAAGAGCGCTTCCGCCGCGAGCGTGCGGCTCGGATGGGCCGCCTCGTAGGCGAGCGCCTCGGGCGCGGGCAGCGCCGGCGAGAAGAGAAAGCCTTGCGCGACCATGCAGTCGAGCGAGCGCAGGATCAGGCGGTCGGCGTCCGTCTCCACCCCCTCGGCCATCACCTCTATGCCCAGCGCGCGGCCGAGATCGATGACCGTCCTGACCAGCGCCTGGTCCTCCACCGACTTGGCCAGGTCGCGCACGAAATGCTTGTCGATCTTGATCTTGCGGATGCGGCTGTCCTTCAGCGCGACCAGGGTCGAAAAGCCGGTGCCGAAATCGTCGAGCACGATCGATATGCCGGCGTCGGCGAGGCGGCCGATCTTCTCGTCGACCCGCTCGCGGTCGACCGGCGCTTCCTCGGTGATCTCGATCTCCAGCATCGCCGCGGGCAGGTGCCTCACCTTCAGCATGTCCAGGATCATGTCGTCGACATTGCCCGCCTCGAGCTCGCGCGGCGACAGGTTCATCGCGACCCGGACATCGCCGCAGCCGCTGCCGGCCAGCGCCTCGATCATGGCGCAGCAATTGCGGAACACCGTTTCCGTCAGCAGCGGCAGCAGGCCGGTCTCGCGCGCGGCGGTGACGATCTCGGGCGGCGAGATCGCCCCATGGAGCGGGTGCCGCCAGCGCAGCAGCGCCTCGAAGCCGACCACCGCGCTGGTGTCCAGGCGCACCAGCGGCTGGAACCATGAGCACAGCGCGGCGGCCTCGATGGCGCCGCGCAGGTCGCGCTCGATGCAGTGCTTGCGCTCCAGCGCCTGGTCGAGCCCGGCATCGAAGACGCAGTATTCGTTCCTGCCCTTGCGCTTGGCCGCATAGAGCGCGAAATCGGCCCGCAGCAGCATTTCCGTCAAGCGTGGATTGTCCGAAACATAGATGCCGACCGAGGCGCCGACGCGCACCGAGTTCAACGCCGGATCCGGTTGCGCGATCGCCGCGATGAGCGCGCCGGCCAGCGCGCCGGCCGGACGCGCGGATCTCGCGGCGGAAAACAGCAGCACGAACTCGTCGCCGCCGATGCGCGCGATCGTGGCGCCTTGCGGCGCATGGTCTTCGATCCTGCGCGCGACCTTGACCAGCAAGTCGTCGCCGATGTTGTGGCCATAGGTGTCGTTGACGGATTTGAAGCCGTCGAGGTCGACCAGCATGGTCACGAACGGGCCGTCGGAAGGCCCGAGCTGGCGGATCGCCTGCTCGAGCCCGTACCGGTTGAGCAAATTCGTCAGCGGATCGCGCCTGGAATTGCGGTCCATCTCGGCGGCGAATTCCCGCGCCTCGTATTTGAGGCGGCTCGTCTCGCGGAAGCCGGCCTGCCCGATCAGCGCGCTCCTGACCATGCCGCCGAGGAACAGCACGATGGTGAAAGCCAGGACGTAATTCTCGATGCCGCCCCTGGCCAGCACGCATCCGGCGGCGGTCAGAAGCGGCAGCGTCATGAAATTGATCGCCGCCGGCGCATAGGAGGCCGAGTAGGTGACGGAGCCGGCCGACAGGCCCGCGAGCACGATCAGATAGAGCGGCGCCTGTGCGGTGGTGTATCCGTCCGCCAGCACGGCCAGGAAAGCCCAGGCAATGCCGGATGCCAGCGCCAATGCGCCGTAAAGGGAAAGCCGGGCGCTGACCGGCCTCGCGCCGCTCCCGGAAATGTCGGGCTGGGCGGCGGCAAGCGCCAGGCGGGCGCTGTTGATGATGCTGACCGCGGCGAACCACAGCACCGCGCCAACACCGCCATGCGAAAGCATCTGCACGGCCAGGATCAGCGCTGACAGCACCGTGGCGATCGGCATGGAAATGAAGATCCCTTTCCGCAGATCAGCGAACTGATCGCGGAGGATCCCGGTTGCCACGGCTTCGCTATGCCCCTGGCGGGAGGGGCCAGCAAACAAGCGCTCGAAATGCCCTGCCATGGCACGGTGATTAGGGCAGTGGAATGAAAATCCTGTTAAGGATTTCAGCGGTTTACGGCGTATCTCTCAAATAGGGGCGGTCGGCGGGCCGTGGCGGAGGACCGCGGGAAGCCTCCGTGATTCCGGGTCAAGCGTGCCCCGGTTTCGAGGCAAAGGCCGGAGAAATTCATGGCTTCGAAGCAGGTTTGACTGGCGCGCGGATGGCGAACACCTATACTGGGAACATCAGCCGCGTGGGGTCGCCATGAGCAAGGAGTTCAGTGTCGCCGACGCCTATGGCACGGGCCGCGCCATCTTCATGGGACTTGAACTGCTCGTCGCGCCCGGTGCGCTGGTGCCGCGGCCGGAGACGGAGCTGCTCGGCACGACGGCTCTTGGTGTGTTGCACCAGATGAACCTGCCAACGCCGCGCATCGTCGACATGTGCTGCGGCGCCGGCAACCTCGCCTGTGCCATCGCCCACCGCGTGCCCGCCGCACGCGTCTGGGCGAGCGACCTCACCGATGGATGCGTCGAGGCGACACGACGCAACGCCGCCCATCACGGCCTGGCCGACCGCGTCTCGGTGCACCAGGGCGATCTGTTCGGCGCCCTCGCGGGCCAGGGACTTGAAGGGACGATCGACGTGATCGTCTGCAATCCGCCCTACATTTCGGAAAAGCGGCTCGAGGGCGACCGCGCGCATCTGGTCGAGCTCGAACCGCGTGAAGCCTTCGCGGCCGGCCCTTACGGCCTCAGCATCCATATGCGGGTGGTGAAGGACGCGCCGCGATATTTGCGGCCCGGCGGCGTCCTGCTCTTCGAAGTCGGCCTTGGCCAGGACCGGCAGGTGATGGCCCTGCTGGAGCGCAGCAAGGCATACGAGAACATCCGCGCCGTCTCCAACGAAGCGGGCGAGGGCCGGGTGGTCCTGGGTCAAGCCAGGGCGCAGGCATGAGCGTGCGGAACGCCTGAGCAATTCCAGGAAAAGTGTGAGCGGTTTTCCGTCCGGAATTGCGTGAAAACAAAAGCAATTCCAGGAAAAGTGTGAAGCGGTTTTCCGTCCGGAATTGCGTGAAAACAAAAGCAATTCCAGGAAAAGTGTGAAGCGGTTTTCCGTCCGGAATTGCGTGAAAACAAAGACATGGAGCGCTTCGCGTTGAAACGGATTCATGCGATGCGCTTCAAGTCCTTGTTTTCATGCATGCCGGCAATCAGTTCATCTTGCGCAGGATGTATTGCTCGATGCCCTGAATGGAATCGAGGTTTTCAGGCAAGAGCTCGCTGTCCTCGACGATGATGCCGAAGGTCTCCTCGATGAAGCCGATAATCTCGAGCACGCCCGTCGAGTCGACGATGCCCTGATCGAGCAGGGACGTGTCGTTCACCAATGCCTTCGCGTCGCTCACGTAGAAATTCGAAATCAGGAAACTGCGAATTTGCTCGCTGTAGATTCCGGTGCGTTCCTTGGTAGTCAACATGAATTCGCCCTCCGTTGCGGCCTCATAAATCTAGCGACTTCGTCCCCCAAAGCGCATCGCGCTGAAACGGATTCATGCGACGCTCCTTCCAGGTCCTTGTTTTCACGCATGTCGTTCTCCCAGGACCGGGGTCACTTTCGAGCGACATGAAACAACCCGCCTCATGACAGGGCCGTCTTCTTCAGTTTGCCGGTGTCCGTCATCGGCAGGCTGGCCACGACGACGATGGACTTCGGCACCATGAAGTTTTCCAGCCGTTTCTGGCACTCCATCTGCAACTGCTTTTCGCCGATGGTTCGTCCATTCTCCATCACGACAAACGCCTTCACCGCCTGGCCGAGGAGTTCGTCCGGAACACCGATGACCGCCGCTTCCCGCACCCCTGGAATATTCATGAGCACGTTCTCGACCTCCTTCGGCGCCACCTTCTCGCCGCGCGATTTGATGATCTCGTCGCCACGGCCGACGAAGTAGAGGTAACCCTCGGCGTCCATCCGGCAGTAGTCGCCCGTGTACAGGACCTGCTCGCCCGGCAGCGGGCCGGGCTTGAGCTTCCTGGCCGTCGCCTCGGGCTTGCCCCAATAGCCCTTCATCACCGTCGCGCCGCGGATGACGAGCTGGCCGACGACGCCGGGGCCGACCCGCCTGTCATGTTCGTCGACGATCCACATTTCCGTGTTCGGGATCGCGATCCCGACGCTCAACGGCTTTCGCTCGAGGTCCTCTGGCGGCAGATAGGTGCAACGCTTGCATTCGGTGAGGCCGTACATCGAATAGATGCGTGCACTCGAAAACAGCTCGCGAAGCATGAGAATATGCTTGAGCGGCAAGGCGGCCGCGGTGTTGGTGACGTAGCGAATGCGTGAGAAATCCTGGTCCTTGAGCGACTTGAGCTCGGAGAGCGCCGCAAAGATGGTCGGCACGCCGGGAAAGCCGGTAACTCCCTCTTGCCTGATCAGTTCAAGGACCCGCGCCGGGAAGGCGAAGGAACGTTCGAGCACCAGCCGGGCGCCGGTGCGGAACGCCATGATCATCTGGTACAGGCCATAGTCGAAAGCCAGGGGCAGGACGTTGAGGATCACCTCGTCCTCGCCAAGCTCGAGATACGAGGCGATGGACGTGCAGGCGGTCATCATATTCCTGTGCGTCAGCATCACGCCCTTGGGTTCGCCGGTCGAGCCGGACGTGTAGATGATAGCGGCGAGATCGACATCGATGCAGCGCCGCGCCGGCGGTGCGCCGCCGGCGATGGCGACCGCGGTGTCCCAGCGCACGGCATGCGGCAATCGGGAGAGCTCGACGTCGTCGATCGTCCCGGAAACGATCATGCGCAGAAGCGAGGGACAGCCGCGCGCCGGCTCGCGGAAGACCGCCTGCAGATGCCCGTCCGTGATCAGCGCCGTCGGCTTGCAGTCGTTGAGCAGGTAATCGAGCTTGTCGCTCTTGGTGAGCGGGTTGACGATGCACACCACCGCGTTCGCCTTGAGCACCGCCCAGAAGCTCACCACCGTCTCGACGGTGTTGTCGGCGAAGATCATCACGCGGTCGCCGCGCACGACCCCCGACGCGGCCAGATCCCGGGCGATCGCATTGGCGCGGGTTTCAAGCTCGCCATAGGTGACACGTTGCTTGTTGCACACCAGCGCAACCTTGCCGCCGAGCCGGCCGGCGGAGTGGGCGAGGTAGTCATGCAGCAGGGGTACGGCATCATGCAACATGCAAGCGTTCTTCCCGATGTTCGCGGTTGACGTCGACGCTGAGCGCATAGTCGCGAGTGGCACTGGGGCAGTTCGCGACAAACTGCCGATGAAGGAGTTGGGTCGACAGCACGCCGACCAGCGCCATGTTGTCGGCATTGGACAGATCGCCGTCGCCGGTCCTGGCCTGGCACTTGCCGAGCAGGCGCGTGACCGCCTTCGGATCGAAGATATTGGCCTCGCGCAACGCCGTCTCCGAAAGCGCCTCGCGAACGTATTCCGGTGCGTCGTCGGCGACGAAGCAAAGCGCGTTGGGCGCGCGGAACGGCTGCTTCTTGCGGGTGACGATCTCGGAGGGCACGATCGGTTCCGCCACGCGTTTGAGCACGTGCTTCTCGTCGAGGACGCGCAGCTTGTAGGCAGCCGGAAGCGAATTCGCGAGCCTCACGAGTTCATCGTCCAGGAAGGGGAAACGCCCCTCGACAGAGTGGGCCATCAGCATCCTGTCGCCTTGCGAGGAGAGCAGATAGCCCGACATCAGCGTCTGGACCTCGAGATACTGGTCCTGCGCAAGCGGGCTCCAGCGCGGGAACTCCGCGGGCAGGCGGGCGAGCAACTCGGACACGGCGTCGCGGCACTCGGTCTCGGCGCGCATGTCGGCGGAAAACAAGCGCTTGATGGCGCTGGTGGTGTGCCAGCGTGTGTCATGGGCAAAGCCGGGCGCGTCATGGGCTTGGATGTTGCGTCCGAAGAACTGGCGCGCCATCGCCTGCTGTTGCACAGGCGAGCGGGTGAGGTAGGGGTAAAGGCGTTCCAGGAGCCGCGAGCGTCGTGTCGATGCCGGCTGGCGGCCCCAGAACCGGCGGACCTTGCCTTCGCGGAACAGGTCGTAGCCGGCGAACATCTCGTCAGCCCCTTCGCCGGTCAGCACGACCTTGATGCCACGCTCGCGCACCAGCCGCGAGAGCAGGAACAGCGGCGCCGGGGCGGTCCGCAGGATCGGGCGCTCGGTGTGGTGGATCACCTCCGGAAAGATCGCGGCGATATCGCCGCGCGAAACCACCACCTCATGGTGCTCGCTGCCGGTTGCCTCGGCAACCAGGCGCTGGAAGCGGGTCTCGTCATATTCGGCGTCGGCGAAACGCAGCGAGAAGGTCTGGAAGCGTTCGCCGGCGAAGCGCCTTCCCAGCGCGGCCACGAGCGAGCTGTCCAGTCCACCGGAGAGGTAGCACCCGACGGGCACGTCGGCGCGTACCATCCTGAGCGCCGTCGCGGCCTCGAGGGCGCCACGCACGCGGTCCACCGCCTCATCGCACGACCCGGTGAACTCGCCCTGCCGCGCTCCGGAAATCTCGGGGTAGGAAGGTCGCCAAAAGGCCCGCTCGCGAACGGTGCCATCCTGGTAGGTGCGGACATGCCCCGGCTCGAGTTCATTGATCCCCTTGAATACCCCTTGCGGCGGAACGACCGTCCAGAGCGTGAAAGTCTGATCGATGCCGGCCGGATCAAAGGCACGAGATATGGTTTGATCGGCCGCGAAAATGGCCTTCACCTCGCTGGCGAAATAAAGCCGGCCCGCGTGCTCGCAGAAATGCAGCGGGCAAATGCCGAACCGGTCGCGCGACAATACGAGACGCCCCGCCATCGAGTCCCAGATTGCGATTGCCCATTGGCCGTTCATCCGCTCGAAGGCTGCTTCGCCCCACGCACGGTAGGCATGGAGCGCGACCTCGGTGTCGCTGCGGGTCCGGAAGCGGTGGCCGAGCGCGATCAGCTTTTCCCGCAACTCGACGTAGTTGAAGATCTCGCCGTTGAACACGATCCAGGTCGTATCGCCGGTGTCGGCGAGCGGCTGCTGGCCGCTGGAAAGATCGACGACGGAAAGCCGCGCATGCGCCAGTCCCGCGCGTCTGTCCCGGTAAAGGCCGTGCTCGTCGGGGCCGCGATGCGCCAGCGCGCCCACCATCCGCATCAGCGCCTCACGCGAAGGAGAAGCCGCCGCGGCGTTCAGCGCCACTATTCCAGCGATGCCGCACATCCCCGGTCAATCCTCGTCAATTCCGGCGGACAGCAAGGGCCGCGCGTGAAGATAGTGGGCGGCCCGCCGCTTCGCGTCGATGTCCTTGAAGACTTTCTGAAGCTGGGGCTCGGTGAGGCCCGCCGCCGCCGCGACCTCATCGGCGGCGATGCCGTGGTTCAGGCCATAGAGGCATAGATCCATCAGATGATAGGGCAGCGCGAAATAGAATTCCTCCTGGCTTTGCGCCATGGAGAAGGTGTCGGTGGTGGGCGCTCGCCGCTGGATTTCCTCGTCCACCCCGAGATATTCCGCGAGTTGATAAACCTGGGTCTTGTAAAGGTGGACGATCGGCATCACGTCGGCGGTCCCGTCACCCTGCTTGACGAAAAAGCCCTGGTCGTACTCAAGGCGGTTTGGTGTCCCGGCAACCGCGTATTTGAGGCGGTCGGCGTGGTAGTATTCCGTCATCTTGCGCAGGCGCTGCTTGTAGTTGGTCGCGGCGACGATCTGCAGGTAGGCGGCAGGCGACAGGCGCACCGTGTCGACCTTGCCCTCTGGATCCTGGACCGTGAGCCGGGTGATGTTGAGGCCGTTGCTCTCCAGAACCGATGCGAGCACCAGCTTGCATTTCCAGCCCTCCCCATAGTCGGGAACGACGGTCTGGATCGCCTCGATCTGCCGGCGGTAGGCGCCGGTGGCCTCGAGTGCCGGTGCTATGTCTTCCACGACGCTTTCAATGCCAAGCTGTGCCGCGACCCGGCGGCCAAGTCTGAGCGAATCGCCGGAGGAATCCCGCTCCGGCATGAACAGCCCCAGGACCCTGTCCTTGCCGAACGCGCGCGTGCACAAGGTGGCGACGACGGAGCTGTCGATACCGCCGGACAGGCCGACAACCACGCCGCGACGATGGAGCGTGCCGAGGACCTGGGTGCGCAAGGTTTCAACGATGCGATCGACCTCCGCGGGAGCATCGAGCAGCAGCGTGTCCTTGCCGAAGTGCGAGATCACGTCGATGAGAAATCCTCCCTTTTGCGAGACTCGGCCGGGGAGTAGGTCTGCACAACGGCCCTCTCGATGAGGGGACGGTTGGTGGCAAGATGGGGCTCCACGACAAGGTCGATGTGGTTGCCGCTGATCGGAACCACGTCCAGCCGGGCCAAGGCGCTATCCCAGCCCAAGGCCTGGGGCATTCCTTCCCGGCGGCATCGAAACAAGGTGCCGCCGATCGGCAGGGCCGGTTTCGGTGCGTCCAGCCACTGGAAGAAAGACCGCGCCCGCAAGACCTCCTGCAGTTCCAGTTTGGTTCTGAAGCTCGTCGGGTTGAATTCTCCCTTGGCAGAGCGGTCGAGGAACCTGGCGAGATACGCCTCGCAGCCAACTGCAACGGTGATTTTCGCAAGGGCCCGGCAAGCCATCCGGTGGGCGGATATGCGATTTGTCCGAATGCGATGGAATGTGCGGGTCAGCGTCGCCCAGGGGTCGCTCGGTTCGTTCAGAAGGCTCGTGTCGAGGATGCCCAGAAACCTGACCGGTCGACCGGCGGCCAGCAGCCGTGCGGCAACCTCGAACGCAACCGCGCCGCCAAGCGAATGGCCGAGAAGTCGCACGGGGCCGGCAGGCTGGGCGCGGCCTATCTGTTCGATTGCGGCGGCGGCCATGGCGGAGAGAGAGTTATGCCCGTCCAATATCGCGGCGAGGCCAGGGTACCTGATGGGGTTGACCCTGGCGACCTTGCCCATGGCGGCCGCGAAGGCGGCCAGGCTCGGACCATAGCCGACGGATCCCGGAAACAGGAAAAGAACCGGGGGGTGTTGCTTCTTCTCGCGCCGGTCGCCTGCCTGTGCGGATGCGACCGCCTCAACCATCTCGTTGAAGCTCATTCCGACGGTGAAGGCCTCAAGGCCCAGTTCCTGGCCGATGGCGTTCTCGATCGCCATGACGCAATGCAGCAGCTGCAGCGAATCTCCTCCCGCATCGTCCCAGTTTCCCGCCGCAACGCTCGTGTTGAGAACCTGCATCCAGGCGTGCTGCACGATTTGCCTGGTGTTCAGTTCACTTCCGGCGGGCGGCGGCCGGGCAGCGGGCGGTTGAGCGGCTGGCGCCGTCTTTCTGTCCGAACGATCCATTTGGCTGAGGCTTGCCAAATCGACCTTCCCGCCCGGCAGGCGCGGGATGGCGGCGATGGTGTGCAACCGCGAGGGGCGCAGTGGCGCCGGCAACGTCGTTCTGACGAGTTGGCGAAGCTCCTCCGCGAAAGCAGCCCCGGCCGGGTGCCTGGGAACCGCGAACGCGATGAGTTCTTTCTCCGGCGTCACGATTGCCACCGCATCCGCGACCGACGGCGCGCCCCGCAGGACCCGCTCGAGCTCGGCGGGTTCGACGCGCCGGCCATTGATCTTGATCTGGCGCCCCTTGCGGCCGACGACCCAAAGCAACCCATCATCGTCCAGCCGAACGAGGTCGCCCGTCGCAAAAATCCGAACACCGGGATCGTCCGGGTCCGGTCGTGCGGGAACGACGACACCGTTCTCCCAGTAACCAAGCAGAACATAGGGGCTCCTGATCAGAAGCTCCCCGCTCTCTCCTGTCCCGACACTGCGCTCCGCTTCGTCGACAATGGCGAATGCCATCCCGGGAAGCAGCCTGCCAACAGGGACCGACGTGTCCTGCTCCGGCCAGTCCGCCGGCAAGAACCATTGCGAACCGGTGGTCTCGGTCGACGAGTAGCCGATCTGGATCAGGCACTGGTCCGAAACGGCCTTGCGCAGCAACGCGATATCGGTCCACGACACCTTCTCCCCGCCGATCCGGGCCACTCTGAGTGAGTGGAAAGCGTCGGCGGGGGCCTCGGTCAGGAGCGCCCGAAGCAGCGCCGGCACAAGATAGGCGACCGTTACGCCTTCGGCTTGCACGCGGGCGCGCACCGCGCGCAGGCCGACCGCCTCCACCTCGACAAGATGCAACGCGGCGCCCGTCAGCAGCGCGGCAAGAATCTCCCGGCAACCGGCAATCGTGGCTGGCCCGGTCAGCGGCAGGAAGACGTCATCCGCGTTTACATGGCACGCGTCGACATATTGCAGGACCCGCCAGAGCAGGCTGCGTTGGCTGTTGACGATCCCCTTGGGACGTCCGGTGCTACCCGAGGTGTAAAGCACCATTGCGGGCGCATCGACGGAAACGAGCGGCGGTTGTTGTGATGCCCGTTGAGCGTCCGGCGCGACGCCGGCGGCAATGTCGACCCACAGCACGTGCCGCGCCAGATCGATGGGACGGCCATTTCCGGCGCCTATGATGGCGCCGAGCCGCGCGGCATTCACGATCTCGATGATCCGGGAGCCCGGGTCCCTGATGTTGAGCGGGACCGAAGGCCGTCCGGCCGCCATGCTCGCCAGCATTGCCACCGGGTACCAGACCGAGTTGGCCTGAAGGATTCCGACCGCCTGTCCCTCGGGGACGACGGCGGCGAGACGGCGTGACAGTGTCTCGACAGCCCGCAAAAGCTCGGAGTAAGTCAGGCGGTCGGCGCCGTCGCTGATCGCGAGCTTGTCCGGATATTGCCTTGCGACGTCTGCAAGGTGATCGAAGATGGGAATGTCCGCAAAATCGGCGCCCATCCGCTGATAGGGGCGCCAGACAGGCCCACCCTCGTCGAGAGCATATTCGGGCACGGTTGACCATCCGCGGAGTGTCGTTGTTCGACACTCCGCCTGTAGATCCTGATCCACCGCTTCCGATTGCAAATACGCTGGAGACATTCAGAGCCCCACCAAGCTGAATGTCGACCATCGCTCGCCACCGGAATCTTTTCATCAATCATTCGGATGATGTCTCGATCTTGACCGGGCAGCTTTTTCCCGGTCCATCCTCGCCGGAACTAATCTAATTCCCGTCCGGAAAACGGCCGGGTCCGCCTCAATTTCCCCGGCCGCGAGACGCTTGCCCAGGGCCAATGCCGCGTGTCTCCGGCGGTGGGAACCTCTGAGCCTTCCCAAGAGTCCACGGGGCTGAAGGGTCATTCAAATGAATGTTGGTGGGGGGTGTAATCCGGCTAAGCTTTGGGTCGCAGGTGGGTGTGTGCCTGCTTGGAGACGTTGGGCATTTCGGCATGATTATCGAGTTGTTTGGGCCGCCTGGTGCAGGCAAGACCACACTTCTTCGCGGCCTCTGCCAAGGGATGGCGAAGCAAGGCATCAACGTCAAGACAGTGAACGGCTATCGCCTGATCGAATACGGCTCGGCCCAGGATGACGGCCCGGAGGTACGTCATGGCATTGGCCGTATTGGCAAAAAGATCGCCACCTCCGCCCCTGTCTTGCTATCGACCTTGCCAAAGGACGGGGTAGCGGCGCGGCTTCTGGCATCAATCCCCCTGCGGAGCCGCACATGGTCGTGGCGCATGAAGGTCGACATCGCCCAGCTATGCGAGTCCTGGCGCAAGGCGCAGGAATCGGAAGGTTACTTCATTTTCGAGGAAGGCCTGATCCAGGCTTTGTGCGCGCTGGTTCTGCTGGCGCGCAGTCCAAGCATCGACGCGGTTCGTGACACGCTGGCGTTCCTGCCGCGGCCGGATGTCCTTATCCAAATCGATGCGCCGCAGGAAACCTTGCGCCGCCGTCTTATGGACCGCCATGCCGCGCAACCGCTCATCGAGGTCCTCCTGTTCGAACTCGGCGTGGAGAGGGGTCTGAAGCAAGCCAATATATCGCGGGAGGTCGGCGAATGCCTGCGCCAGGGCGGATGGCCCCTGATTAAAGTCAACGGCGCCGACTCTCACGATTTCGACAAGATCATCAAGCGAATCCTGGGAGAGCATGTCAATGAGACCGCCGTGGCGTAAGCGGGGCGACAGGAGCCAAATCACTGCATAGCCGGACGGACTCCCGACGTCGGCCCGAGCGCGCTCGCCCTCAAACAACAAAAACGTTTGCGCGCAATGTCGCGCGATGGCGGCAAGGCCGTCCCGATCTCTCGTCCGCTGGTGAGCTTCGCATCGGCCGTGGTGCCGAGAACCTCGTGGCGGTCGGATGACCTTGCTTAAAACCTCGTTCTTGGGCTGAATGCCTGGACATTCGCCACGTTGCCGAAACAAGTGGAACAGGGTCCGCCTCCGCGCTTCGGCCTGCCGGGCGCGACAAGCATCGAAGGAGAGCACTGTGATCAACGAAGCCAGTCCAAGGCCTCTCGCGGAAATCGCCAGCTATCACGCCCACATCTACTATGACGGAGAGACCGAGCGGCAACATGCCGAATGGCTGCGTCTTCGCATCGGCGAGCGGTTCCGCGTGCGCCTGGGCAATTGGCACGACGGGAAAGTCGGCCCGCATGACCAGGCCATGTACCAGGTCTCCTTCGCCAACGAGATTTTCGGCACGCTCGTGCCTTGGCTGATGCTGAACCATGGCGGCTTGAGCATCCTCATCCACCCGAATACGGAGAACCCCAAGCGCGACCATCTGGTCGATCCGGTCTGGATCGGCCGGCCGCTGGGGGTGCATGGCGACGTGCTTCCGGAAGACCACGAGGCGGAAGAGCCGCTGGAGCCGAACACCGAGCCATCGCTGCCGGCGTAGGCCGGCGTCGGTTCCGTTGGGTGCGCCTCTATCCCCGCCGCGCCATGGGGGGGCATCATTTGTCCGCCAGGAACCAAACGTCCACCGGCCACGAAGCGAGCGAGGCCGGTTGGCTTGATCTTCATTTCGATGATCTCGACTTCTGCTACCGCGAGTTCTTCGTCATGGCGGTCTGCCGGATCTGGCGCTCAGCATGAAGCTGCTCGAGTCGCCGGTGCACCCGCTTCATCTCGGCGGGTAGGCCAACCTCAGCCGGCGCGCTTCCAACAGGCGATGTAGTGGCCTGCTTCAACCTCCCGGGCAACAGGTTCGGCCTCAAGGCAGCCGGCATCGGCCAGCGGGCAGCGGCCGGCGAAGGCGCAGCCGCCGGGGCCGGCTTCGATGGCGGCCTGCGCTTCGGCCATGGTCGTCGCTAGCCCATCGTTCGAGGACGCCGCCAGCAGCACTTGCGTGTAGGGATGGTTGGGGCCGGCGAAGATCTGGTCGGAGGAACCGGTCTCGACCAGGCGGCCGCGATAGAGCACGCCGATGCGGTCGGCCATGTAGCGCACGACCCTGAGATCATGGCTGATGAAGAGGTAGGCGGTGTCCTTGCTCTTCTGCAGGTCGTTGAGCAGGTTGAGCACGGTCGCCTGCACCGAGACATCGAGGGCCGAGGTCGGCTCGTCCAGCACCACCAGCCTCGGCAGGCCGGCGAAGGCGCGCGCGATGGCCGTGCGCTGGCGCTGGCCGCCCGACAGCGTGCCGGGCTTTTGTTCCGCCGTGGTGGGGGCGAGGCGTACCGAGGCCAGGAGGTCGCCGACGCGCCGCGGCACCGCGCGGCGGGGCAGGCCGGCCAGCCGCCGCAACGGGCGGCCGAGGATGCGGCCAATGCGCTGGCGCGGGTTGAGCGTGCGGTCGGGCGACTGGAATACCATCTGCACATCGCGCCGCTCGCCCGGCTGGCGCCGTTCGACCAGTGGCGCCACGGTCTTGCCGAACAGTTCGACCGTGCCCGCCGTCGGCGGCTGCAGCCCGGTGACGATGCGGGCCAGCGTCGACTTGCCGGAGCCGGATTCGCCGATCAGCCCGAAGGTCTCGCCACTGGCGATGTCGAGATCGATGCCGTGCAGCACCGGCTGGCCGCCGAAGGATTGTCTTATGCCGCGGCAAGACACCGCGATTTCGCGCTGCGGCGCGGGCAGGGCGCTTTCCGCCTGCTCGCCGGGCGGCACGTTCGAACTCAGGTCCACGGCGCTGGCATCCTCGGCCAGCCTGCCGTCGCGCTTGGTGCGGTTGAGCGTCGGAATGGCGGCGACCAGCGCCCTTGTGTAGGCATGGCGCGGGTTGTCGAAAACTTCCCCGGCGGCGCCGGTTTCGACGATCGAGCCCGCCTGCATCACCGAGACCCGGTCGCAGGAACGCCGGATCAGGTTGATGTCGTGGCTGATCAGAAGGATGCTGGTGCGGTGCTCGCGGCGCAGATCGTCGAGAATGGCGATGATCTCGGACTGGACGCTGGCGTCGAGCGCCGTGGTCGGCTCGTCCATCACCAGCAGCGCCGGGTCGAGCGCGATGGCAATGGCGATGTTGGCGCGCTGCTGCATGCCGCCCGACAGTTCGTGCGGATAGAGCCGCAGCACGCGTTCGGGATTGGCGACGCGGACGCGGCCGAGAAGTTGCGCGGCGCGGCCAAGCGCATCGTCACGGTGCATCGGGCGATGGCGCAGGATCGTCTCGGTGATCTGCCCGCCAATGGTCATGCTCGGGTTCAGCGCCGAGCCCGGATGCTGGTACACGGCGGCGATGCGGTCGCCGCGCAGCCGGCGCAACTCTTTGGTCGAGAGGTCGCGGATTTCGCGATTTTCGAAGGCCAGTTGCGCGGCCTCGACCCGGGCGTGCCTGGGCAGGTAGCGCAGCACGGCCAGCGCCACCGAGCTCTTGCCGGAACCGGATTCGCCGACCAGCCCGAGCGCTTCGCCCTGGGCGATGGAGAGCGAGACGTCATCGACCGCGCGGTGGATGCGCCTGGCTCCGGCATAGGAAATGGAGAGGTGCTCGAGATCAAGAACCGAAGACATGGTTGGCAAAACCGAAGGCATTGGGGACCGGAAACCACTTTCTGCGCGCGCGGCGATCAGGGGCAATCGCTTCCGCTTTCATATGGAACAATCTCTATAAAATTACTCGAATTAAGGCCGAGCGCAATCTAACTTTCGCTGACTGGAAGATTTTCGGGGCACGGCCACAGGCCGCGGCGCCGGCGGTTTTCCGCATCCGCAGGGAAGGGTATCCAGATGTCGCACATGATCCTCAGCGCGTTCTTCTTCAACCCGCAGGGCGACCATCGCATGGCGTGGCGCCACCCCCGCGCGCCGGGCCGTGAAGTGCTCGATTTCGACTATTATCGCGAGCTGGTGCAGGCGGCCGAACGGGCACGCATCGACACCATCTTCGTCGCCGATCACGTGTCGATCTGGGATTCGGTGAAGAGCGGCGTCGCGCATTACGCCAATGCCCGCCTCGAACCGCTGACGCTGCTGTCGGCGCTGGCCGGCGTGACCAAGCATATCGGCCTGATCACCACGGCGTCGAGCTCCTACAGCGAACCTTACAATGTCGCGCGCCTGTTCGCTTCGCTCGACCATATCAGCAAGGGCAGGGCGTCGTGGAACGTCGTCACCTCGGCCATGGACGAGGAGGCGCGCAATTTCGGCCGCGACGGCAACATCGAGCACGCTTTCCGCTACGAGCGGGCCGGCGAGTTCCTCGATATCGTAAAGGCGCTGTGGGACAGCTGGGAGGACGAGGCGCTCCTGATCGACAAGGAGACGGGCTATTTCGCCGACCCCGACAAGATCCATCCGATCGACCACAAGGGCAAGCACTTCAAGGTGCGCGGGCCGCTCAACGTGTCGCGCCCGCCGCAAGGCCATCCGCTGATCGTCCAGGCCGGCTCGTCCGAGGACGGCAAGAATTTCGCCACCGCCCAGGCCGATGCGCATTTCGCCATCTACAGCACCAGGGAAGACGGCATCAAATACCGCCAGGACATCAATGAGCGGCTGGCGCGCCACGGCCGGCGGCCGGAAAGCTTCAAGATCCTGCCCGGCATCCTGCCGATCGTCGCGGCTTCCGAGGCCGAAGGCCGCGACAAGCAGGAATATCTGCAGACGCTGCTTCCCGACCAGGTCGGCATCGATCTTCTGTCGAGCTGGAGCGGCATCGACCTCTCGGCCTACCCGCCGGACGGCCCGCTGCCGCCGCTGCCGGATGAAAGCACCTTCAATGGCGGACGCACCTCGCTCAACCGCGTCAAGCAATGGTCGAAACAGAATCTCAGCCTGCGCGACATCGCCCGCAAGCTCGCCAACAGCGGCTCGGTGCCGACGGTTGCCGGCACGCCGAAGCAGATCGCCGACCAGCTTGAGGACTGGTTCGTCGCGGGTGCGGCGGACGGTTTCAACCTGATGTTCCCGCTGCTGCCCGAGGACTGGGTGAATTTCGCCGGGCAAGTGGTGCCGGAACTGCAGCGCCGCGGCCTGGTCCCGACCGAGTATGCGCCGGGCACGTTGCGCGACCGCTTCGGGCTCGCCCGCCCGGCCAACCGCTTCGCCGAGCAACGCGCCAATGCGCGCGCCGTGTCCTGAGGGGAACGGCCATGACCGCATCGCCGAACCTTCAGCCCCGCGAAGCCACGGCTCCGCGTCTTGTCAACGTGCTGCACAGCCCCAAGCGCATCCGCGTCAAATTCGGCGGCCGCACCATCGCCGACAGCCGCAATGTGCTGGTGCTGCGCTCCAACCATTTCCTGCCGATCTATTTCTTCCCGCCGTCCTCGGTCGATCCGTCGGTGCTGAAGCCGTCGCTGCATCGCGAGCCGCACGCGGTCGGCGGCGAGACCGCCTATTGGGACATCGACAGCGGCGGCAGGCGCGCCGCCAATGCGGCGTGGTCGTTCACAGCGCCGCCGGATGAAAATCTGGCGCCGCTCGCCGGCCGCATCGCCTTCACATGGAAGGCGGTCGACCAGTGGTTCGAGGAGGAGGAAGAGGTCTTCGTCCACGCCCGCGACCCCTATGCGCGCATCGACGTGCTGCACAGTTCGAGCCATGTCCAGGTCTGGTTCGACGGCGACATCATCGCCGACAGCCACCGTCCGGTGCTGCTGTTCGAAACCCATCTGCCGACGCGTTTCTACCTGCGTCGGGAGGATGTCCGGCTGGACCGGCTGACGGCGTCCAACTCGACGACGCGATGTCCCTACAAGGGCATCGCCTCCTACTGGTCGGGTCTCATGAAGGACGGGTCGGTTCGCCCCGACATCGCCTGGAGCTACCGCGACCCGATCGATGAGATGCCGAAAATCAAAGGGCTGATCGCCTTCTATCCGCAAGCGGTCGACCGCATCCATCTCGACGGCCAGCCGGCCTGACGGCGGCTTTCCCACCATCCATGCTCATCCAATTCAAGAAAGAGAAAAAATGACGAAACGGTCCGACATCGATCTTCTGCGCGGCCAGTCCCCCCGCAATCCGTCCCGCGACATCTGGAATGTCGCTGTCGATGAATATGCGCAGGGGTTTCTCAAGCGCCGCGACCTCCTGAAATACGCGGCACTGCTCGGTCTCACCGGCTTTGCCGCCTCGCAAGGGCTGTTCACGCCGGGGGCTGCCCGCGCGGCCGGGGCCGGCGGCGGCACGGTGCGCGTCGGGCTCGGCCAGCCGACCAAGGCGATCGACCCGGTTACGGTGACCGATCCGGCCAGCATCGGCGTGATCAGCCAGGTCGGCGAATATCTGATCCTCGACGACCCCAAGGACGGCCTGCAGCCGAAACTTGCCTTGTCATGGGAGGCCGACGAGACGGCCAAGCGCTGGACCTTCAAGCTGAGACCCGGGGTGAAATTCCACGATGGCCGCGCGGTGACGGCCAAGGATGTGGTCGCGACATTCGAGCGGCTTGTCGATCCGAGCACCGGCTCCGGGGCGCTGTCGGCCTATAAGGGCATCCTGTCGAAGGGCGGCGCCAAGCTGGTCGACGACGAGACGGTCGCCTTCGATCTCGACCAGCCCAACAGCAATTTTCCGTTCTATGTCTCGTCGGACGTGTTCAACGCCGTCATCCTGCCGGCGGATTATGCCGGCGATTTCGAAAAGAATTTCATCGGTACTGGCCCGTTCAAGTTCGAATCCTTCCGTCCCAAGCAGGGCGCCAGCTTTGTGCGCAATGCCGACTACTGGGGTGACAAGGCGCTGCCGGACCGGGTCGAGATCAAGTTCTTCGACGACGAGCAGGCGCAGGTGCTGGCGTTGCAGGCGGGCCAGCTCGACGTCATCCCCTCCACCACGCGGCTGGAGCTGGCGATCGAAGGCAATCCCAACTTCAAGCTGCTCAGCGTGCAGGCAAGCTCGCATGACGAAGTGCATCTGCGGACCGACCAGGCGCCGTTCACCGACAAGCGCGTGCGCCGCGCGCTGGCGCTCACCATCGACCGCGAGGCCGTGGTCAAGGGCTTGCTGAAGGGCCGCGCCATCGTCGGCAACGACACTCCGTTCGCGCCGATCTTCCCCTCGGCCGATCCGTCCGTGCCGCAGCGCAAGCAGGACATCGAGGAGGCCAAGCGGCTGCTTGGCGAGGCCGGCGTGCCCAACGGCTTCGAGGTGACGCTCACCACCGAGCGCGCCTACGACATTCCCGACTATGCGGTGCTGATCCAGAATTTCGCCAAGAAGGCCGGCATCGACATCAAGCTCAACGTGCTGCCGCAGGATGCCTATTACGGCTCGGCGACATTCGGCAGCTCGCCATGGCTGGATTCCAATCTCGGCATCACCGATTTCGGCCATCGCGGCACGCCCGACATCTTCCTCAACGCGACGCTGAAGAGTTCGGGCGCCTGGAACGCGGCGCATTTCAACAGCCCGGACTACGATGCCCTGCTGGTCGACTACGGCAAGGCGCGCGACCTGCAGGCGCAGCGCGTGGCGGCCGGCAAGATCCAGACCCTGCTGCTCGACGAGACGCCGCTGATCATCGGCTATTTCTCGCAATACAGCCGCATCGTCTCCTCGAAGGTCGAAGGCGTGCGCTTCACCGCGATCTCGCACCTGCTGCTCGACAAGGTGTCGTTCGTTTGAACGGCACCGTTTCGATGGCGATCGTCCGGCCGCTGGCGGCACGCGCGGGCTCGCTGCTGTTGACGCTGTGGCTGGTCAGCGCGCTGGTCTTCCTCGCCGGGCAGGTGCTGCCCGGCGATGTCGGCCGCGTCATGCTCGGACCGTTCGCCGATGCGCAGGCGGTCGCCGAACTCAATCGCAAGCTCGGCACCGACCAGCCGATCCTTGCCCAATACTGGCACTGGTTCAGCCGGGCTATTTCAGGGGATTTCGGCGACTCGCTGTCGATGCGCGCACCGGTGGCGCCGTTCGTTGTGTCGAGCATCAAGAATTCCGCCGCACTGGCCGGCGTCGTGCTTTTGTTCCTGGTGCCGATCGGCATCGGCGCCGGCGTCGTCGCGGGCCTGCGCTCGGGGAGCCTTGCCGACCGTCTGATCGTGCTGACCGGCGTTTCGCTCTCGATCGTGCCGGACTTCGTCTCCGGCCTGCTGTTGCTGATGGTCTTCGGCCTGTGGCTGGCCTGGTTTCCGATCACAGGTGCGGCGCCGGACGGGGCCGGCTTCTGGACGTCCAGCTACCATCTCATCCTGCCGGCGCTGCCGCTGGTGCTGAACCTGATCGGCTATGTCGCGCGCATGACCAGGGCAGGGGTGATGGAGGCCCGCGCGGCGGACTATACGCGCACCGCGATCCTCAAGGGCCTGAGCCCGTCGCAAGTGCTGTTCAAGCATGTGCTGCGCAACGCGCTGGTGCCGACGGTGGCCGTCATCGCCACGCAGAGCGGCTTCCTGCTCGGCGGGCTGGTGGTGATCGAGGCGCTGTTCGGCATACAGGGGCTCGGCAACCTCGTGCTGAGCGCGGCCAAGGCGCGCGACTTCCCGATGCTCGAGGCCGGCGTGCTGGTGATGGCGACGATTTTCGTGTCGACGGCGGCGATCGGCGATCTCCTGCAGGCGCTGCTTGATCCGCGCCAGCGCCGCCGGAACGCGCCATGACCGATCTCGCGCAGTCTCCCGTGCGCAGCGACATCAGGCTTTCCTGGATCGGCCGGCTGCGTGGCCTTCTGCCCGACGTGGCGCCTTCGACCCTGATCGGCTCGGTGGTGCTTCTGTTCTGGGTCGCCTGCGCGCTGTTCGGTGCGCTGTTCGTGCCGTTCGACCCCTATGCCGAGGATTTTCTGTCGATGATGACGCCGCCCGACGCGGTGCATTGGTTCGGCACCGACCAGCTTGGGCGCGACGTGCTTTCACGCATCATCGTCGGCTCGCGCGACATCCTGCTGGTGGCGCCGCTGGCGACACTGGCGGGCGTCACGGCGGGCAGCATCATCGGGCTGGTGCTCGGCACCTTTGGCGGCCTGATCGATGCCGTTGGCGCGCGGCTGCTCGACGCCGTCATGTCACTGCCCTTCATCGTGCTGGTGACGATGGCGCTGGTGGCGATCGGCCCGTCCAACCTCACCGTCATCCTGGTGATCGGCCTTGCCTATGCGCCGCTGGTGGCGCGCACGGTGCGCACCGCAGCGCGCGAACAGCGCGAGCGCGACTATGTCAGCGCCGCGCGGCTCGCCGGCGAAGGACGGCTGGCCATCATGTTCCTCGAAATCCTGCCCAATGTGCGGGAAACCATCCTCATCGAGCTGATCACCCGGCTCGGCTATGCCTTCTTCTCGATCGCGACGCTGAGCTTCCTCGGCCTCGGCATCCAGCCGCCATCGGCCGACTGGGGGCTGGCGATCGCCGACGGCTACGGCTTCCTCACCGGCGGCAAATGGTGGGTGGTGGTGTTCAATTCAGCCGCCATCATCTCGCTGGTGATGGCCACCAACCTCATCGCGCAAGGCATCGGCGCCTTCGAGAACAGCGACAAGTAAGTCGAGGAGCCTAGCCGAGCAGGCCCTGGATGGTGGCTGCGACCGCCGCGGCCGCATAGGGCTTGGGTAGAAAGACGCCACCGCTCGGCATCGCGTCCCGCGCCGGCTGTTGCTTGCCGGAGGTGACGATGATCTTGACCGGGGGCCAGCGGTCTCGCACGGCGGCGGACAGGCGCAGCCCGTCCATGGAGCCGGGCATGTCGATGTCGGTGAACAGGATGCGGATGTCCTGATGGACTTCCAGCAGGCTGATCGCCTGGTCCGCATTGCTGGCTTCGAGCACGTCATACCCCGCCTCGCGCAGTTCGTCGGCGATGGCGAACAGCAGAAAGGCTTCGTCTTCGACGACGAGGACGGTGACGGGGCTCTGAGTGATCATGGCATGCCCTATGTAGTCAGTACGGTGCTGTCGGCAACTGGGGTGCCGGTGCGTTCAACACACATTCGACGCCGTCGGGGTGGTAGTCGATCCGCACGGTTCCGCCGAAATCGGTGCCGAAGACCCGCTCGATCAGGAAACGGCCGAAGCCGCGCCGGCTGGGCGGCGTCACCGGCGGACCGCCGCTCTCGCGCCAGCGCCAGATCAGCCTGATGTCGCTCGGCTTGTCTTGGGATGGCTGCAGCGACCATTCGATCGCCACCTTGCCGTCCGGTGTCGACAGCGCGCCATATTTCAGCGCGTTGGTGGCGAGCTCGTTGACGGCGAGCGCCAGCGTCAGGGCCATCTTGGGATTGATCGGCAGCGCCGGGCCGGAGATCGACATCTGTTCGAGCGGGAAGGTGGCGACGGTGTTGTCGACCACCTCGCGGATCGAGGCGCTGGTCCAGCGGGTCTTGTTCAGGATGTCATGGGCATTGGCCAGCGCGCGCAGCCGTTCGTTGAAGGTGGCGCTTGCCGTGGCGATGTCGGTGTTGCGCAGCGTCTGCGAGGCGATGGCCGCGACCATTGCCAGGATGTTCTTGATGCGATGTTCGAGCTCGTGGGTCAGGAGCTCCTGCCGCGCCTGCGCCTCGCGCCGGTCGGTGACATCCTGCATGACGCCGAACATCTTGACCGGCTTGCCCGTCTCGTCGTGGACGAAATCGATATGGCGCGACAGCCAGCGCAGCTCGCCGGTGTCGGGCCGCCTGATGCGGTATTCCACGGCGGGCACGGCGGTGCCCTTCTCGCGCGTTTCCGGGTTGGAGCGGACGTCCTTGTCGGCGGGAATGACGATGTTTTCCAGCACGGAGATGTGCACACTGTCGCGCGGCGAAAGCCCCCAGAGACCCCAGAAGCCCTCGGAGCCGACCACGGTTCCGCTGGCGATGTCGAGTTCGAGGGCCGCGATACCGGCTGCGTTCTGCGACAGCTGCAGGCGGCGCTCGCTCTGCAGCAGGGCCTGGGCCGCCTGCTTCTGGTCGTCGATATCGGTGTTGGTGCCGATCCAGCGCAGGATGGCGCCGTCGGTATCGCGGATCGGAACGGCGCGCGCGATGAACCAGCGATAGATGCCGTCATGGCGGCGCAGCCGGAACTCGGTCTCGTAGAATGTGCCGGCGGCCACCGTCTGTTGCCACTTGTCCGAGGCCGCGGCGATGTCGTCGGGGTGCAGGATATCGGCCCAGCCATGACCGTCAAGCTCGCCCGGCCTGGCGCCGGAATAATCATAGACACGGGGGTTGAACCAGTCGAGCAACCCCTCCGGCGTGGCTGTCCAGACGTGGTTGGGCATCGCCTCGGCGAAGGTGCGGAACTGCGTCTCGCTCTGGCGGAGCGCCTGTTCGGCAATCAGCCGGTCGGTGACGTCGACACCTTGCACGAAGATGCCGAACACCTCGCCCGCGGGGTTGCGCACCGGCTGGTAGACAAGGTCGATGAAGCGGTCTTCGATCGCCGCGCCCGGCGTGCGCTGCAACTCCGCCTTCAAGGCGTAGCCGATGAATGCCTCACCGCTGGTGAAGACCTGGTCGAGCAGCTCGAAAAAGCCCTGGCCCTCCACCTCCGGCAAGGCTTGGCGGATCGGCAGGCCGATGATGTCGCGGTGGCCGACGAGCTGCATGTAGGCGGCATTGGTCAGTTCGACGACATGCTGCGGACCGGACAGCATGGCCATGAAGCCCGGCGCCTGTTCGAACATCTGGCGCTGGCGGTCGCGCTCGCCGGCGCGCCAGCGCTCGGCGGCGACCTTGGCGGTCGTCTCGATGACGATGGCGATGACGCCGGCCGGCTCGCCGCTTTCGTCGAGCACCGGTGAATAGTCGAGATCGAGCCAGACCTGCTCGGGCTTGCCGGTACGGTTCAGGGTCAGCACCTGTTCGCGATAGGCAAGCGTGCCGCCTTTGCCCAGGCACACCTTCATGATGTTGTCGTTGAAGTCGGCCACCTCGGGCCAGCCTTCCCGCACTTTCGAGCCGAGCAATTGCGGATGGCGGCCGCCGGCGAACTCCGAATAGCCGTCATTGTAGATCATGACGCCGTCCTCGCCCCACAGCATGACGATCGGCACCCTGGAGCGCAGGATCAGCGAGATCGCCGTCTTCAGGCTCTGCGGCCAGCCCCCGATCGGTCCGATCGACGTCGAGGCCCAGTCGAACGCGGCGATCAGGCGGCCAAGCTCTCCGCCGCCCGACAGGAAAGCGAGGTGAGGATTGCCTACGGTCGCTGTGCTGGTTTGCGGCATGAAGTCCCGGATCGGTCGGCGTTGTTCGAGGGGTCGATTGTGCTGGCTAACGTGCCGGATTCTGTCGATCGTTCGCTCTATCCCGGGCCGCGCGACATCGCGGCACGGATGACCGTGGCCATGACAGACAGTATTCTGGCGAGACGTGAACCGGCATTTCCTCCCCCGATCGCCACAACCCCGGGACAGGCCCTTAGGTTCCCGGTGCCTGTCGATTTTCCTTCGACAGGGTTGTCGGATCGAGGAGGGAAAGCCGGCTATTTGATCTAATTTCTTTGCAAGCCGTTAATTCGGCCATGCTGTTAATAAGTTCATTCTAATGCATGTCCACCGAAACCTCGTGACGGTTTCGGGATAACGATATGCGCGAAACTGATTGGTTTGGCGCGCGGGGTACGCAATGACCAAGAATCTCGGCAATGCACGCTATATGCCGCCCAAGGACACGAAAGCGTCCTTCATCAGCAAGGCCGCGCCGGCGCTGTTCCCGCTCGTCGTGGCGGCGCTGGGCTACATGATCGGGCGGCAGTTCTTCGGCATATAGGTTCCAGCACTCCGGGCGAGGGTATCAGGCGCCGATTTCGGCCGCCGTCTGTTCGGCGCTGGCGTCAGCCCGCCTGACGCGTTCGCTGGCCAGAAGCACGACCGGGCAGGCGACCGCGGCCAGTACCGCTGTCGCCGTGTCGCCGAAGAATAGCTCCTCGCCCGGCCGTTGGGTGACGCCCATCACCACCATGGCGGCCCCCTTGGCCACTTCCTTGGCGATCGATCTGTCCGCCGTGGCCCGGGTGCGGATCGCGGTGTCGACGGCGACGCCGTAGCGGTCCGCGAGATCGGCGACGTCCTTGAGCACGGCTTCCTCCCGGCGGTGCGAAACCGAGCCGGGCCGGTTGCCCTGCCTGGCTTGCGAGACATAGAGCACCTTGACGCGGGCCTGGTGCGGCCGCGCCAGCGCCAGCGCGAAATCGGCGGCGCGGCGCGCGACCTCGGTGCCGTTGACAGGGACCAGTATCGTCGTTCCGGCGCGCAGCACGGGCATCTTTCCATTGGCCTTGGCGCCGTTCAGCACGAGGCAGAGCGGGCCGTCGAAGCCACTGCTGATGTCCTTCAGCGCGCCGCTGAAGGTACCTTCGTCGCTCACAGTGTTCTCCAGCCCAACCAGCAGAAGCCCATAGCCCTTGCGCGCTTCCGCCGCGATTGTCTCGGCGCTGGCTTCAAGCTCGGTACGGGCTGTGAGATGAACCTTGTCGACAGGCGTGTCCTCGGCCTTGCTGACGGCCTTTGCACTCCTGGCGGCACCTTTCTTGACTTCCCTGGACGCGCGCTCCGGACCTTGGTCGCTGACCTGCCGGGCGAGCTTGCCATCCTGGAGATGAAGCAGTGTGGTCGGCATGCCGCTGCCGCCGCCGACCAGGCCTGCGAGGTAAGCTGTGAACTTGCCGGCCGGGCTGTCGTCGACCAGCAGCAGCAGCCGCTCCAGCCTGGAGACGAAGCCGCGCTCGTCGAGCAGTTCGCGCTCGACGCGCTGCTTCTCGGCATCGTCGACGGGCAGGCGGCCGAGCGCCCAGCGCAACATGGGCGGCATGGCGAGCGTGGTGATGACGGCCATGGTGACGATCATTGTGAACAGATTGTGGGACAGGATGTTCATCGACAGGCCGATGCTTGCGATGATTACCTCGGTCGAGCCGCGCGCGTTCATGGCGCTGCCGACGGCGGTGGCTTCCTTCAGCGACATGCCGGCCAGCCGGCCGCCGAGGAAGGCGCCGCCGAACTTGCCGACGCTGGCGATCGCCACCAGCGCAAGCGTCAGCAACGCAAGCGTCGGGTCGGTAAGCACGGTGATGTCGGCCGAGAGGCCGGCCATGCCGAAGAACACGGGCATGAACAGAGCCGTGATGAGGCCGCGCAGCTGGCCTTCGATGTGATCGGACAGGATCGGCGATTCCCCGACCAATATGCCGGCGACGAAGGCGCCGAGCACGGTATGGACGCCGATCAGGTTGGTGATCAGCGCCATCACCCCCATGATGATCAGGATGACCGTGATGACGGCGTATTCGCTGCGGAAGGAGTCGTTGCTCCAGCGGATCAGCGTGAACACCAGGCGACGGCCGATGGTGAAGGAAAACACCATGAACAGCGCCACCTCGGCCACCGTGGTGAAGAGCGGCAGTACCTGCAGGCTGCCATTGGTGGCGATGCCGAAGGTGACGGCGACGATCAGCCAGCCGATCGTGTCCTCGATAATGGCCGAGGAGATGATGACCTGGCCGAGATTGCGGCGCATGAAGTTCATCTCGCGCACCACCATGGCGACGATCTTGACCGAGGAGATCGACAGCGCCGTGCCGATGAACAGGCCGGCGACGACGCGCTGCGTTGGGTCCGGCAAGAGCGAGTCCGGCAGGAACCGCGCCAGCGCGAAGCCGCAGGCGAAAGGTACGACGACGCCCGTGATCGAGATCGAGAAGCAGGCTGCGCCCACCCGGCGCACCAGGCGCAGGTCCGTCTCCATGCCGGTCAGCAGCAGAAGGAGAAGGATGCCGAGCTGGGAGACGGCATCGATCATGCTCTTTTGCGCAGGGTCGTTGGAGAAGATATGGTGCTGGGCGTCGGGCCATATCCAGCCGAACAGCGATGGCCCGAGCAGGATGCCGCCGATCAACTGCCCCATGATCGCCGGCTGGCCATGGCGCTGGAAGATTTCGCCCAGGCCCCGGCCGACCAGCAGGAGAAGAACGATCTCGGCGACGAACACGCCTTCGGCCGAGCCGCCCATGCCCGAGGCATGTCCGGCCGGTTGCGCGGCCAATGCCTGGCTTGCCGGCGCCAGCACGACAAGGGCGGGCAGAAGGGCGGCCACGATGCCGTGTGACCTTGTAGCCGGTTGACGGTTCATGGGTTCCCTCGAGATGCGCCGCGGCGGACTGGCCATCACAACGCGCGATCGGTGTTTGCGTTGCAGCCGCGTGGCCTGTTGCAGCCGCGTGGCCTCAGGCATCGAACTCAGACATGGACATCGCCGAAGGAGAGTTCGCCGTCGTCGCCCGCCGCGAAAAGGACGATGGCGAGCAGTCCCACATAGAACGCGGCCACGATCGCGACGATGGCGACGCCTGGAATGGGACCAAGGGCGGCGCTGTCGACCGCCTCACGCAGCGAGCCGACAAAGCCGGTCCTGACGCCGACGGCCTGAAGGCTGGGTGTCGATATTTTCAGCACCCAGGCCAGCAGCAGGATGAGGAATAGGTAGATGTAATTCCGGCGCAGGCGGCGCGCCAGGGCGGCACGCTGCGACAGCAGGAACTTCGGCGCACGCAGACCTTCACCGACAATGAGCAGCCAATCCGAGGCGAAGTCGGGCTGCGGAGAGAATATCTGCGCGAAATAATGGCGTTCGAACTGGCGCACGCGTGCCCGGTAGAAGTCGAAGAACCGGTAACGGCGCGCCTCGATCCACAACAGCAGCAGGATCAGCAGCATGGCAAACAGCAGCACGCCATGATGGGCGCTGGCCGTCGACAGCGACACCGACAGCATGGCCGCCACGACGGTGATCGCCCAGTTCGTCGTCCTGTCCAGACGATCGCGCCATCCGGCCATGCGCGCGATCTCGGCACGGTGGAAATGCGACAGCGTGTTCACGCGCTCCGTCGATGAAAGGGCGGGGCCAGCAGGCTTTGCCGACGCGTCGTTCATGGCATCCTCCGGCAAGGACTAAAACAGTTTGCCGGCAATATCGTTCCGGGCGTGCGCGGCCAGCGCCCAGATCTCCGATCGGCGCGATAGGGGAGCGATTCTGTCCCGGCGACAGCGCCGTGACGGGAATCGCGAGCCGGCGGACGCTCCCATGACGGCCAGTTCGCCTCCGGGGCCATGGAGAACGCCTTCAAGGCAAGCTTCTCGACGCGGTTCTGAAGACGGAAAGACATTCCCCCGCGGTGGGGAGCGCCGTTTGCTTTGGGAGAATCCGGAAATTCGAGCCGAGAGGCCGTCCGGAAAGATACAGTCAGGTTCTATTCCAGTGGATTTTCCACTCGCGGAAGTCAAAGCGACGATTTTACTGCCTCAACTTGCACGCCGCCCCTGCTTGTTGGATAGTGACGCCAACGAACTGGGGGTTCGAGTGAAAATCAGGTGGGTCGCCAGGAGGCTTCTGGCCCTGGCTGCCTCATTCACAGATCCGGCGCGCAGGCGCGGCATGTCCATTGCCGCAGAACAGGCATCCGTGTTGCGCCGGCTGGGTAATCGGCGGCGCGGCCGATTGATGGCTTGAAGCCGGCAGCGCCGGCGATCGAACAGGAGTGGCAAAGCAGTGTAACGTCTTGGAGGGGCAGGAGATGGGCAGGAACATCGTCGTCTTCGCCGACGGCACCGGCAACAGCGCCGCCAAGGCGTTCAAGACCAATGTCTGGCGCCTCTACCAGGCGCTGGACCTCACCGGGGGTGATCAGATCGCCGTGTTCAGCGACGGCGTCGGGACCTCGCAGTTCAAGCCGTTCGAGATCATCGGCCTGGCGCTTGGCTTCGGCGTCAAGCGCCGCGTTCTGGCGCTCTACAAGTTCCTCTGCCTCAACTATGAGCCGGGCGACAGGATCTTCGCCTTCGGCTTCAGCCGCGGCGCCTTCACCATTCGCGTGCTGGTCGGGATGATCGCCCGCGAAGGGCTGGTCAACTTCAAGTCGGAAGAGGAACTCGACCGCAACGCGCTCGCCACCTATCGGGCATACCGCCCCCAGGCCTTCGGTTCCTCGCTGCCCTGGGTCGTGTTCGCCCGCTTCGTGCGCGACAGGGCGGTCGACCTTTGGAACGAGATCACGGGGAGCCGCCCCTACAGCGCGGTCAAACCCGGGAATGACGAAGACCGTTCCGCCACCAGGATCCGCGTCGCCTTCATTGGTGTGTGGGACACCGTCTCCGCCTATGGCCTGCCGGTCGACGAGCTGACCAAGGCGGTGGACAAATGGGTCTGGCCGATGACATTCGCCAACAGGGACCTTCTCGGTGCCGTCGATTGTGCCCGGCAGGCCTTCAGCATCGACGATGAGCGGCGCACATTCTTTCCGATTCCCTGGAATGAGCGCGCGGCGGCAATGGCCGATCCGCGCCTGCTGCAGGTCTGGTTCGCCGGCTGCCATGCCAATGTCGGCGGCGGCTACCCGGACGACAGGCTTGCCCACATACCGCTGTGCTGGATGATCGGCGAAGCCGCGGAGCAGGGGCTGCAATTCAAGAAGGACCTGGTCGCCGACTATTGGGACTACGCGTCCGAGGCCGGGCGCATCTACGATTCGCGATCCGGCGTCAGCGTCTTTTACCGCTACCATCCGCGCGACGCCCAGGATCTGATGCAGCGTGACGGCCAGCGCATCAATCATGGCGTAAAGCCGCTGGTCGATGCGAGCGTCATAATCCGGATGGCCAAGGGATGCGACGACTACGCGCCGATCGCGCTGCCCGAACATATCGACGTGCTGTCGCCGCTCGGCGCGAGGATACCTTTTACCGGCCTGCCGGACAATCGCTTGACGCCGATGAGCGAGGCCGCCCCGATCGACAAATTGCCGCTCCCGGCCGGACGCAGGCGCGATCTGGCCGACATGGAAAACAACTTCCGCGAAGCGCTGGGCAAGCTTCAGGAGAACGACAATGGCGAGGCGCCGGCGCCCGGCGAAAAGAACGCCGCCGGCCGCGATCATTCGAAGGGCCGCCTGGAACGCGCGCAGCTGATGCGCGACACCGTGTGGTGGCGCCGTGGGCTGTATTATGCGCTGTTGTCGATCGGGGTGCTGTTCCTGGCGTTTCCGCTGTTTGCCGGCTACGTCACGCTCGATGTCGGCGGTGAGCTCGGAAAGTCCGCCTCCGGCCTCATCGGGCCGATCTTTGGCCTGGTCAGCGGCTTGCTGCCTGGTTTTGCCGCGCCATGGATCGATGCGGTGGTCAATCATCCGCCGGCGGCCGCAATCCTGGCCGCGCTGCTTGGCATTCTCCTTTGGGTCAACGGCGTGTTGCGCACGCGTATCAACGACCGTGCGCGGGCCGCCTGGAATGTCAACGCCGGGCGCAGCGCGACAATGCTGCAATCGAGCAGGAGTGATGCGCATCGCCGCACGTCGCTGTTGGGAGCGGTCAGCCTCGGCATCGGTGCCTTGGCCGTGTGGCTTGGCGGAAATTACTACACCGGCTGGGTCTTCGCCGCCGGTGCTCTCGGCTCGTTCGCGACCTATCTCCTGCTGACCCGCAGGGGACCGCGTCGCGGGGTCGCGCCGACCCCCGTTTCGCTCCGCTTCGCCCGCGCCGTGCGGACGAACCCGCTCGCCCAGTGGGTCTACGAAAAGCTGAGGGAGTTCGTGCTGCCGGCGGTATTCCTTATCCTGTCGATCGGCCTCATCCTGTTTGCCGTCAACAAGGCCACATTCGAGGTCGCCGATTCGATGGGCGCCTTCTGCGCCAAACCCGGGCTTGGCGATCCGCCGGAAGGCGAAAGGCTGACGGGCACACCCTATCTCCTCCACACCGCCGACATGTGCGGCGACACCGGCAACTGGCTACAGCAAGGGGTTCGCTACGAGGTGGAGATTTCCATCATCGCAGGGGACCCATGGATCGACGGAGACGGGGACAAGGACAAAGCGTGTGCCGATACACGGGGCGTCGCCAGCGGCGGTGTCGCGCATTATCTGGGAACGCTGATGAAACGCTGGTGGGCGGAGCCCTATTTCAAGCCCATCGCCCGCGTCGGCCGCTTCGGCAATGACGAGTATGTCCTCAACGCCGTCGAGCCGGTGATCCCCGGCCAATGCGCGAACATGAAGCTGACCGCCGAGATCAAGCCCAAGGCATCGGGTGAGCTCTATGTCTATGTCAACGATGCCGTGTTCGGCCTGCCTTGGGTCTCCGACTTCTTCTACCGTCACAACCACGGATCGGCCGAGGTGAAGGTCCGCAAGGTGAACGTGTTTCCCTGAGCCGGCTGGCCGTCACCGCGGCCCGCCGATCCAGTCGACCAGCAGGGCGGCAAGGCCGAAGGTCGCGCCGATGGCACAGACACAGGGCCATCCGCCCCAGCTCCAGGCCATGCCGGCCAGCAAGGAGCCGACGGCGCCGCCAAGGAAGAAGATGCCGACGAACAGGCCGTTCAGGCGCCCGCGCGCCTTGGGCTGCAACAGGTTGATGGCGCGGCGGCCGAGCGTCTGGTCGCCGGTGACGCCGATGTCGAGCAGCACGGCGCTGGTGCCCATCAGCATAAGCGGTTGCCAAGACGCTCCGGACTGGGAGGAGCCGGCCCAGGCGGCGAGCGCCATCGCGCCGATCAGCACGAGATGGCAGAAAATGGTTGCGGATCGCGTCCAGCCTTGGTCGCCGGCGCGGCCGAACAGCGGCGTGACCACGGCACCGCCGGCGCCCACCAATGCGAACAGCGCGATGCCGCGCTGGCCAAGGGCGAAGGGCGGCTCCGCGAGGCGCAAGGCCACCGCGGTCCAGAACAGGCTGAACGCCGCCATCACCAGGGCCGCCGTCAGTGCGCGGCGCCGCAGCATCGGCTCGTCGCGCAGCAGGTCGAACAGTGAGGCGATCAGCGCGCCGTAGGAGGACTTCGCCTCCGGGCGCCGACGCGGCAAGGTGAAGGCGAGCACGCAGGCGAGCAGGACGAGTGCTGCGGCGCTGAGGCCGTAGAAGGCTCGCCAGCCCCAGGCGCCGGCGACAAGGCTGGCCAGCGGCCGCGCGAGCAGGATGCCTATCATCAACCCGCTCATCACATCGCCAATGACGCGGCCGGCCGCGCCGGGCGGCGCCATCGAGGCGGCGATGGGCACCAGGATCTGGATCGCCGAACAGGCGGCGCCGAGGACGAACAGGACGATCAGCAGCGAGGCGATGGTGGGCGCGAAGGCGGCGATGCCGGCCGCGAGGGCAGCCGCCAGGAGCATGCGCAGGATCAAGGCGCGGTTCTCGGCGAGATCGGCCAGCGGCACCAGGAAGAACAGGCCGGCGGCATAACCGAGCAGGGTGGCCATGGCGACGAGACCGACACTCGCGGCACTGGCGCCGAGCGACGGGCCGATCAGCCCGACCAGCGTCTGCGGCGCGAACAGGTTGGTGACGATGATGCCGGTAGAGGCGGCAAAAAGCAGCGTCTGCGGACCGGTGATGGTGCCGGCGGGCAGCCGGTCGCACAATTGGCCGTCATTGGTGTCGAGCATAAGGTCCTCAATGAAGTTGCATATTGAGCGAGGACTTTATGCCGAAGGATTATCATGCTACAATTCAATCAATTCGATAATGATTATGCGAGATACGCATGAATATCCATGATCTCGAAGCCTTTATCGCGGTGGTGGAGACCGGCTCGATCGTCGGCGCCTCGGCAAGGCTCAACCTCACCCAGCCGGGCGTCACGCGCCGCATCCAGAACCTCGAGGACGGGCTGGCGACGGCACTGCTCGACCGCCAGTCGAAGCCGCTGAAGCCGACCGCCTCGGGGCGCCAGGCCTATGAGCATGGAAGGCGCGTGCTGCGTTCGCTGGAGGATCTGAAGGCCGGCGTGTCGCCGCAAGGCGAATTGAACGGCGAGTTCCGGCTGGGGATCATGCCCTACCTGTCGGACGCGGCCCTCGCGCTGCCGCTCGACCGGCTCCGCGCGGCGTTTCCGGACCTCACCTTGCGCATCACGTCCGGCTGGTCGCCACGCCTGGTGGAGCAGGCGGTGCGCAGCGAACTCGACGCGGTCGCGGTCTGTCTTCCCGACGGCGTCAAGCCGCCGGACGAACTGGTCTGCGACGATCTCGGCCTGCAGTCGGTGCTGCTGGTCGCCGCACCTGGTCTCGGCGTGCCGAAGCCCGTTGATCTCGCCATGCTTTCGCGCTTTCCCTGGGTGATGAACGAGAATGGCTGCGGCTTCCGCGCCTTCATCCGCCACACGCTGGAGGCGGCGCGGCTGCCTTTCCAGGTCGGGGTCGAGGCGATGAGCGCGGACCTGCGCATGTCACTGGTGGCGCGCGGCCATGGCATCGGCCTCGTCACCCCGGCCGCTTTCGCCGACAGCCCGTGGCGCGACAAGGTCGAGATCATCGACTGCACCGATTTCAGGCCGCGGGTGCGTGCCTGGATGCTGCATCGCCCACCCGCCGGACGGCTGAGCCGGCCGATCACGCTGTTTCGCGACGCGTTGCTGGAGGGGCTGGAGGCGCCGGTGCCGGTGCTGTCGTAGTTTTGGCCGATCAACTGGCAGTCGGCAGGACGGAGCGGGCGCGAAGGACTGAAGCGTGTCCATTCTCGCATCGCCACTCGCCATCATCCCAGAATAGCATCCGGGCCGGCGCCGCAGACGATGGCGCAGACGCGCTCGCCTTGCTTTATCCGCACGCGGTCCTCGGCAAGCGCCGCGATGGCGGCGGCGCCGCTGAGGTCGGCGGCGAGGCCCATCTCGAACCACAGGCTTCTAGCCGCGCGCAGCATCTCGTCGTCGTCGACCAGCACGATCTCGTCGACCTTGTCGCGGACAATGTCGAAGATGCGGTCGTCGGTTTTGGCGCAGGCCATGGTCGCCACCGAGGTCGTCACTCTGTCCAGCGCGACATTGCTTCCGGCCTCGAGCGCGCGCAGCAGCACCGGCGAGCCAGTGGCCTCGATGCCGACGACGCGCACATGCGGCGCCAGCGCCTTGATCGCTGTCGCCACGCCGCTGACCAGACCGCCGCCGCCCATGGCGACAAGCACCGTGGTGACATCCGGCATCTGGTCGAGGATTTCGAGGCCGACCGTGCCTTGCCCGGCGACCACCGCCGGGTCGGCGAAGGGATGGAAATAGACGGCGCCGGTTTCGCGGACGAAGGCTTGCGCGGCCTCGTTGGACTCGTGCCAGGCCGAGCCGACGATGCGGGTGGCCGCGCCCCAGGCGCGCAGCTTCTCGATCTTGGCCGGCGAGGCGTTGGTCGGCAGGAAGATGGTTGCCGGCACACCGGCCATGAAGCCCGCGCGGGCGGTGGCTATGCCATGGTTGCCACCCGACGCGGTGACGATGCCATGCGCAAGCGCGGCGGGGTCGAGCGAGAGCAGCCTGTTGGTGGCGCCGCGCGCCTTGAACGATCCGGTGACCTGCAGCAGTTCGAGCTTCAGCGTCAGGTCGACGCCGCCGGCCAGCGGCGTCTTGAGGTTGCCGGCGGCGATCATCGGCGTGCGCCTGACATTGCCTTCGATGCGCGCGGCGGCAGTGCGGATGTCTTCCAGCGCGATCACGCCAGCTCTCCTTCATAGCGCGTGGCGACGGTGACGCAGCAATTGCCGACAACGACACGGCCGGGCTGGCGGCGGCCATAGACGATGCCGTCCGACAGGTAGCGCACGGTCTCGGGCGCGCGGCCGGGGTCGGCCAGATTGTGGATGCGGCCGGCGTCCTCGCCGGCATGCACCTCGGCGCCCAGCGCGTGGAACGGTTCGAACACGCCATTGGTGGTGGCCAGCACATAGCCGTCATGGCCGGGAATGCGCAGGATGTTTTCGGGCCTCGCGGCAGGCGGCCCACCTGTCGGCGGCAGCACGCCGAGGTGGCTCAGCACATTGCGCACGCCCTTGCGGCAGATGCCGAGCGCGTCGAGCGAGACCGTGCCGGCGCCGGCCATCTCGGTGCCGACGGTGGTCAGCCCGGCCCGCACCGATGTGGCCGTGGAGGTGCGCGGCTCGCCGAGATTGTCGATGACGACGGTGAGCGGAGCGTCGAAGGCGAGCACCGCTTCCATGTTGCGCTTGCGGTGGGCGGCGTCGGGCGCCGGCTCTATGATGGCGCTGGGCAGGATGTTGAGCGAGGAACCGCCGGAGTGAAGATCCACATAGGCATGTCCAAGCGGCATGACGACGTCGCTGACATAGGCCGAGATCTGCTGGGTGATGGTGCCGGTCGGATCGCCCGGGAACGTGCGGTTGAGGTTCAGCCCGTCGACGGGCGAGGTGCGGCGGCCGGCCAGCACGGCGGGCAGGTTGATCGCCGGCAGGAAGATGATGCGGCCACTGACCATGCCAGGGTCGAGATCGCGGATGAGTTCGCCGAGCGTGATCGGCCCCTCATACTCGTCGCCATGGTTGCCGGCCTGCAGGATGACGGTCGGCCCGTTGCCGTTCCGGATCACCGCGAGCGGAATGCGGGTCGCGCCCCAGGCATCGTCATGCGGCGAATGCGGAATGTCGACGAAGCCGATCTGCTTGCCGGAACGGTCGAAATCGATGGTGGTGCGGGCGGTGGACATGCGGGCCATGTTTCTCTTTGAAACTCTAGGGGATGGAGGTGGCGAGGGAGAGGCGGCGAGGGCGGGAAGGCCCCCGCCGCCGAAGACGTCAGATCGGCGGCAGGGTCGGCAGCGTGGTGCCGATCCACTTCTGCGACAGCGCCGAAAGCGAGCCGTCGAGCATGCCGAGATGGATGTAGGTGTCGAGCCAGCGCAGCAGCTCCGGGCTGCCCTGCTGGATGCCGATGTAGCAGGGCGAGAATTGCAGGATGAATTTGGGCTTCAGCTGCACCTTGGCGTCCTTGTCCATCAAATCCTTGGCCACGACATCGGCGGTGGCCAGCAGTTGCGCCTGACCGGAGGTGAAAGCGGCCGCGGCGGTGGCGTCGTCGTCGAAGCGCACGATCTTGGCGTTGGGCGCGGCCTTGGTCAGTTCGAGGTCCTGCGTCGTGCCGCGCGCCACCGCGATGGTCTCGTCCTTGAGTTCGGCCGGGCTCTTCACCGTGATGCTGTCGGGGCCGAAGACGCCGATCGAGAGCGCCGCATAGGGCGAGGTGAAGGCGATCTGCAGCGCGCGTTCCGGCGTCGCGCCCATGGCGGCGATGACGATGTCGAGGCGGTCGGTGACCAGGTAGGGCACGCGGTTGGCGCCGGTGATCTGCTGCAGCTCGAGCTTGACGCCCAGCGCCTCGGCGATCTTCCTGGCCATGTCGACATCGAGGCCGACCGGCTCGTTCTTGGCGTCGACCGAGCCGAAGGGCGGCACGTCGATCGGCACGCCGATGCGCACCGTGCCGGCGGACAGGATTTTCTGCAGGTCGGCCGCTCGCGCCGGCATCGCCGAGACGGCGCCGGCCAGGAGCACGGCTGTGACGATCCTGGTGAGATGCTTGAACATGGAACTTCCCCTTTTTCTGGTTGGACTTTCTTTACTTAGTGAAGGACGGCGCTCAGGAAGCTCCTGAGTTCGGCCGTACGAGGCTCGAGCAAGGTCTCACGCGCTGGCCCATCCTCGTGGATGCGGCCCTCGTGCATGAAGATCACGCGATCGGCGACGTTCTTGGCAAAGTTCATCTCATGGGTGACGAGCATCATGGTCATGCCTTCGCTGGCTACGCTTTCGAGCACGCGCAGCACTTCGCCGACCAGTTCGGGGTCGAGCGCGGAGGTGATCTCGTCGAACAGCATCAGGGTCGGCTGCATTGCCAGCGAGCGCGCGATGGCGACGCGCTGCTGCTGACCGCCGGACAATTCGTCGGGATAGGCAAGCAGCTTGTCGGCGAGGCCGACCTTGGCGACCACGGCGCGGGCGACTTCGCGGGCGGCCGGCGTGTCGAGCTTGCGCACCAGCTTCAGCGCCAGCGTGACATTGCGCTCGACATTGAGATGCGGGAACAGATTGTAGCTCTGGAACACCATGCCGGCGCGCTGGCGCAGCAGATTGAGGTCGGCCCTGGGCGCGGTGACGTCGATGCCGTCGACGACGATGCGGCCGGCCTGCACCTTCTCCAGCCCGTTGATGCAGCGAAGCATGGTCGACTTGCCCGAGCCCGAGCGGCCGATGACGGCGACTATCTCGCCTTTTTCCACGTTGAGCGAGATGCCCTTCAGCACCTCGACGGCGCCGAAGCGCTTGCGGATGTCGGCGATCTCAACGAGCGACATGAAGTCTCCTTTCCAGCATGCGGGCGAGCTGGGAGAGGGAAAAGCAGATGACGAAATAGATGGCGGCGGCGGTGAGGTAGACCGGCAGCGGGGCGAACGTCGCGCCGCTGATGATCTGGCTGGCGCGGGTCAGTTCGACGAAGCCGATCAGCGCGGTGAGCGAGGTGTTCTTCACCAGCTGGACGAGGAAGCCGACGGTCGGCGCGACGGAGATGCGGATCGCCTGCGGCAGCACGACATGGCCGAGGCGCTGCGCGTAGGTGAGGCCGAGCGCGGCGCCCGCCTCCCATTGCCGCTGCGACACCGATTGCAGGCTGCCGCGCCAGATCTCGCCGAAGAAGGCCGAAGCGTAGATCGACAGGGAAAGTGCCGCCGCCGTCCAGGCGTCGACCGAGAGGCCGACCAGCGGCAGGCCGAAGAAGAAGACGAAGAGCTGGCCGAGCAGCGGCGTGCCCTGGATCAGGTTGATCCAGGCGATGGCCAGCCAGTTGAGCGGCTTGAACGGGATGACGCGCAGGACGGCGACGACGATGCCGAGCAGCCCGCCGCCCACCGTGGCGGCAAGCGCCAGCAGCAGCGTCCAGCGCGCGGCCTCGACCAGGTAGACGATATCGGTGCCGCCAAATTCGCGGATCATCGGCGCGGCCTCCTGACGAAGACCATCCAGTAGACGCCGGCGAAGAAGGCCCGGAAGCCCAGCGTCAGCACGAGATAGGAAACGGTGATCAGCGTGTAGGTCTCGAAGGAGCGGTAGGTGCGCGAATCGATGAAGGCGGCCTGGTGGAACAGCTCGGTGGCGCCGATGGAGGAGACGACGCTGGTGGTCAGCATGATCAGCACGAACTGGCTGGCCAGCGCCGGGTAGATGGTCTTGACCGCCTGGAACAGCACGACATGGCGGAAGGTCTGGCCGGCGGTGAGGCCGAGCGAGCGGCCGGCCTCGACCTGGCTCTGGCGCACCGACTGGAAGCCGGCGCGCAGGATCTCCGCGCCATAGGCGCCCATGTTGATCGACAGCGCGATCAGCGCGGCGGTGTTGGCGCCAAGCTTGATGCCGATCGAAGGCAGGCCGAAGAAGACGATGAACAGCTGCACCAGCAGCGGCGTGTTGCGCAGCGCCTCGACATAGACGCGGGCGCAGGCGCGCAGCGGCATCAGCGGGCTGATCGAGGCCATGGCGACGATCAAGCCGATGGCAAGGCCGCAGAGCATGGTGACGACCGAGAACTGCAAGGTCAGCAGCACGCCTTGCACGATCTCGGGGATATAGCGCAGCAGGACATCAAATTTGAAATTATAGCTCATGGATGCAGAGCGTCCCCCTATGCAACTCCAGGCAGATCGCTATTTTCCGCTCGGATTTGCTGGACACCACGCTATCGTCGCTTCATATGTGACGTCAAGCGTCATCTATGAAGCGGATGCAAATGACGGACGACAAGCTCAATTACAGCGCGCTGGCCCTCGAAAAGGGGCTGGATATCCTCGAATTGCTGGCCAATGCCGGCCAGCCCATGGGCACGCGCCAGATCGCCGAGGAACTGGGGCGTTCGAAGAACGAGATCTTCCGCATGGTCCATGTGCTGCTTGCGCGCGGCTACATCCAGCGCGACGAGGGCGGCGAGGGGCTGATGCTGTCGAACAAGCTGTTCGGGCTTGGCATGCAGACGGCGCGCGCCCGCGACCTGGTCAGCACGGCGGCCCCCATCGTCGAGCGCTTCGCCGAGGAGGTGCACCAGGCGGCGCACCTGGTCGTCGCGCATCGCGGTGAAACCGTCATCATCGCGGCGGCATCGGGCGGGGCGGACATGAACTTCTCGCTCAAGCTCGGCTATCGCCGACCGCTGGCGGATGCCCATTCCGGCCTGGTGCTGATGGCGTTCCAGCCCAAGCCCGTGCGTGACCGGATGATCGCCGAATGCCTGATGCTGATGCGCGAGCCGCCGGATCCGACGACGCTCGCCGCCGAACTCGATGCGGTGCGCGAGCGCGGCGCCATCATCCATGAGAGCCGCGACATCATCGGCGTGACCGACGTCGTCTGCCCGATCATCGCCGGCGACGGGCGCGCCGTGGCCTGCGTGACGGTGGCGGCGGTCAGCCGGCGCAGCGCCGCGCCCAATTTCGAGGCCATGCTGGCGCGGCTGAAGCTCGCCTGCGCCGAGATCGCGCATGAGCTTGGAGGGTAGGGGGCTCAGCCCGCGACGATGATGTCGCGCGGCGTGCGCGACAGCACCTGCGCACCGGTCGCGGTGACAAGCACATTGTCGATGATGCGGGCGCCAAGGCCCTCGGCGCCGATATAGACCGGGGGCTCGATGGTGACCACCATGCCGGCCTTCAGAATATGCGGGCCGTCGCCGATCATGTGCAGCGGCTCGGCCCAGCTCGGCGGAAAGCCCGGCCCCAGCGCATAGCCGGACGTGTGGACGCGGCAGGCTTCGAGCCCGGCCTCGCCGATGACGGCGCGGGCCGCCTGGTGCGGCACGGTTGCCGGCACGCCGTCGCGAATGGCCGCGATCATGGCGTCGCCGGCGCGCAGCACGATGTCGTGCAGTTCGGCCATGCGCGGCGTCGGCTTGCCCAGCGCGAAATTGCGGCCGATGGTGGCTGTGTAGCGGTTGAAGGTGGCGCCGAATTCGATGTTGCCGAAATCGCCATGTTCAAGCCGGCGCGCGGTCGGCGCGCCGTGGCTGTAGGCGGAGCGCGGGCCGGAGACGAGGTTGATCGGGCTGGCGGCGATGCCGCTGCCGTTGCGCAGCAAGGTCTCGTGGATGCCGCCGGCCAGCGCCAGTTCCGACAGGCCCGCCGCGAGCTCGCCGGCAAAACGCTCCATGCCAAGGTCGGCAAGGGCCGCGGCGCGCCTGATATAACCGATCTCGGCCGGCGACTTCACCAGCTTCAGGCCGGCGATCAACTCGGTCGCCTCGGTGAGCAGTGCATCGCCGATGACGGCGCGAAGGCCGAGATAATGATGCGGGTGAAGATAGTAGGCCGGCACTTCGAGGCCGACGCGCCTGCCGAGCACGCCGTGGCGCCGCGCCATGCCGGCGAAGGCCGCGACCGGGTCCTCGTTCTCGCCGCCGCCATAGCCTTGTACCTCGTCGGCTAGGGCGTCCGTCTCGAATTCATGCACCTCGCCCTGTCGTGTCAGCACGACGAGCGGCTCGTCACGCGCGCCGACCAGCAGGCATTGGAATTCCTGGTAGCTCTTGGCGTCGCTGCCGGTCAGCCAATGGATGGAGGCGGGGTGGACGGCAACCAGCCAGTCGAGGTCGCGTGCGGCCATGGCGGCGCGCACGCGCGCCAGCCGGTCGGCGAATTCGGCGGCGGTGAAATCGTGTTTCGCCATCAGTCTCGCGTCACCGCCATCGCCTCGATCTCGATCAGCAGGTTCTCGAAGGCAAAGCCGGCGACGCGGATCGCGGTCACCGCCGGACCAGGCTCGGGGTAGAATTCGCGCTGCACGCGGGCAATCACCGCGCGCGTCGCCTCGATCCCGGCCCAGCTGCCTTCGGCATGATAGTAGATATAGAGCTTGGCGACGTCGCTTTCGTCGAGCCCGCCTTCGGCCAGCGTGCGGCGGATGAACTCGAAGACGTTGCGGGTCTGCGTCTCCATGTCGTCGCCGACGGCCTGCGCCTTGTCGTCGGCCGAGATCTGGCCGCCGATGAAGGCGAGCCCGCCGATCCTCCAGCCTTGCGTGAACTGGGTGTTGGGAATGCTCCAGTCCCAATGGTTGGCCGGCTGCAGTCGCTGCTTGTCGTCGCCGAGCATGCCGATGCCCTCGACCTGGATCAGTTCGTCGGGATCGCCCATGCCCTGGATGCGCAGTCCGGCACCGGCCGCCGAAGGCACCGACATGTAGCGGCGGCGCACATTGGTCATCTTCTCCCAGTAGTCGGTGACCTCGCGGCCCTCGCCGAAAAAGCGGAAATAGGTGTTCTGGCGCATCAGGCTGTGGCGATCGCCGCCGCCCGACCGCAGCATGGTATCGAGGTTGCGGAAGGCCTCCTCGGTCTGCACCTCGATGTCGCCGAGCCCAAGCACATTGCCTTCGGCATCGAGCGAGCGCTGGCCGCCGACAAACAGCATGTCGCCGACCTTCCAGCCATGGACGAAGGGCAGCTCTCTGCGCCAGCGCCAGTGACCCGGCGGGTCGAGCAGTTCGCGCTTGCCGCCGACCACCACCCAGGCGTCGACCATCAGCAGCGCGCCCTCGCGGTCGAGGCCGCAGCGGATTTCCGTGGTGGTCGGGCCGGGGGCGGCGAAACAGCCGGCGCGCACGGCATCGAGTTCGTCGAGGAAGGCGCCGACGGCATCGGCCTCGCAACTGAAATAGATGTTGTGCTTGACCACATCGGCCATGCCGGCGCCGGCCTGGGCGAGAAGGGCCGCCAGCCGGTCGAAAATGACGCGCGCCTGACCCGTTATGCCGGTTGCAACGATATTGCCGCTGGCGTCCGTCGCCATCAGCCCGCCGATGAAGACCAGATCACCGGCGCGGACGGCCTGCGGCGCCGATCCCTCGATATCGCTGAATGTCTGCATCCGCACCACGTATCCTCCCGCCGATTTTCTACTTACTTACCTGCAAGTCAGTGTTCCGTCAAATGCTGGGGATGCCGCAAAGCTTCGGCGTCCAAGGCCAACGCATTTGGCTATGATGGAAGGCATGGACGAGACCGACACCAGACAGGCGATCAAGGATACGGCGCTGGAGCTTCTGGTGCGCCATGGCTATCGCGGAACCAGCTTCGGGGATATTTCGGCGGCGCTCGGCACGACGCGCGCCAATATCCACTATCATTTCGGCAACAAACAGACGCTGGTCGACGAGGTGCTTGGCGACTACATGCAGGAGACGCTGAGCGGCTTGCGCGCGGTCTGGTCGGCGCAAGGATCCAGCCTCTCGGATCAGGTCGAGGCGATGATCGCCTACAGCCGCGCGCGTTTCAGCCATTTCAATCCGACCGGCACCGAAGGGCGCGGCTGGAGCCTGATCTCGCGGCTGCGCCAGGATGCAGATCTGCTGGGCGACCGCGGCCGGCAGATGCTCGGTCATTTCGGCGTCGAGCTCTCGGCGCTATTCGCGGAGGCGCTGTCGGCGGCGGATCGGCGCGGCGAGCTTGCGCCCAATGTGGTGCCGGCCGATGCCGCGCTGCTGTTCGCGGTGATAGCCGACAATGCCGCGCCGATCACGCTTGCCGAGGGCGGTTTCGAGCGGCTGGAGCGGACCTATCGCAGCTTGCGGCAGATGATCGAGAACCGGCCCTAAACGAATCAAGGTACGGCTCTATCCGCTTGTTTATCCCTAGCTAATCTCGCCAGCCTTGAGGCGGGTGCGAAATTCCTCGAGCTCGGCGTCGGCAATGCCGGCGATCTCGGCCTTAGCCGGGTAGCTGCCGGCGGCGACCTCCTTGCGAAAGCCTGACAGCGCCTCGACGCGGGCATCGCGGACGGCCTTGTGGAGGGCGGCCAGATTGCCCCAGGCGCGGGCGTGGCGGGGCAGGCGGGCGCTTTCGCCTGATATGTCCGAGGTGAACAGGAACACCACATCGGCTGATGGACCGGATCCCAGCGAGACCGTGACCAGCCCGGTGCAGCGGTTGATCTCGGCCATGACCTCGGCTGGAATGATCTCGCATTCGACGGCGAAGGCGCCGGCATCTTCCAGCCGGCGGAAGCGGTCCCACAATTCGAGCGCCTCGGTGGCGGTCTTGCCGACGGCGCGGATGCCGCCGACCCAGGTCGATTTGCGCGGCACGAAGCCGAGATGGCCCATCACCGGGATCTGCTCGTTGGCGAGCATGCGCACGGTCTCGTGGCCGCGTCCGGTGATGACGGCGTCGGCGCCGGTCGTGATCGCGCTGAAAGCAGTGCGCAGGATCTCGTCCGATGTCACCGCGTCGGCGAAGCCGAGGGCGGCGGTGACGAAGACACGGCGTGAGCCTTCACGCACGCGCGCCACATTGGCGGCGCGGCAGACGACCATCTCGATGCCGGCGGCCTCCGCCGCCGCGGCCTCGTCCGCCGTCTCGGCCGTCACCTGCGCGACGTGCCGGCCGCTGCCCTTCAGCGCCCGCAGGCTGGCGACGGTTGCTGAGCGCTCGACCTCGCGGCCGCCGAAGTCGAAGATGCGGGGCATGTCAGCCCTTCAGCTTCTTCGCGTAGTAGTCGGGCGCGACAACGCCGGGCTTGGAGAACCAGGCCGGCACGTCGACGCCGGAATAGATGAGGATGTTGCCCCAGGGGTCGAAGGCGCCGGTGCGCACGATGACCTTGGCCTTTCTGGCCATCTCGCCGAGGATGGTCTCGTGCGTGGTCGTCTCGAAATCGGCGTCGGGAAACAGGCGCTTGAGCTTCGCCAGCAGCGGCGCGTTGTGCACCGGCAGCGTGTCGGCATAGCCGACGCGCTCGGCGATCAGGTTCGCCGCGATCGGGCCGAGCACCGTTTCCAGGTCCGGCACGTCGGGCGAGATGGCGAGGTCGATGCGCCAGGCGCTCGACGGGATCGGAAAGCCCGCGTCGCAGACGATCATCAGATCGCCATGGCCCATCGAGGCGATGGCATGCGACAGTTCGGCGTTGAGCAGGCGGTTCCGGTTCATCTCTTTTCCTTCCGTGTTATTTCTGGGGCCATGTCGTCTTGAGGGCTTCGGCGAACAGCGCGTCGGCCTGACCACGTTCGGGCAGGCCGGGGATGACGCCGAGCCTTGTGCAGGCTATGCCGCCGCAGACGACGCCGAAACGCACGGCGTCGACAATGTCGCGGCCCTCGGCCAGCGCCACGGCGAAGCCGGAGTTGAACGCGTCGCCGGCGCCGGTGGTGTCGACCACCTCGACCGGCACGGCCGGCACCATGATGTCGAGTTCGTCGGTGAGGATGAGCGCGCCGCTGCGGCCAAGCGTCACCACGACGTTGCGCACGCCACGGCGTCGCAGTTCGCCGGCCAGTTCGCGTGACGAGCGCGGATCGTCGGCGGGCAGGCCAAGCAGGATGCGCAATTCGCTTTCGTTGGGCGTGAGATAATCGACATTGGCGAAGATCGCGTCGGGAAGCTGGCGCGCGGGCGCTGGATTGAGGATGGTGCGGGCGCCGTGCCTGCGGCCAAGCTCCATGGCGCGGGCGGCGGCCGGTATCGGCACTTCGAGCACGGTCATCACCACATCGCTCTGCGCAATGCGCTGTTCGGCGGTGTCGACGACCGCCGCGTCCATCAGCTCGTTGGCGCCCATGTCGAGGATGATGAAATTCTCGCCCTTGTCGTTGAGGATGATGAAGCCGACGCCGGTGGCGCGTTCCGTCCGTGTCGTCACAAAGCTCGCATCGACGCCCTCGGCGGCATAGAGGTCGGTGGCGATGCCGGCCAGCTTGTCGGTGCCGATGATGGCGACCAGCGAGGAGGCGGCGCCGAGCCTGGATGTCGCCACCGCCTGGTTCGAGCCCTTGCCGCCGGCGCCCATGTCGAAATCGGTGCCAAGCATCGTTTCGCCGAAGATCGGCAGTTTCGGCGCCCGCATGGTCAGGCCGACAGCGAAGCTGCCGACGATGGTGATCCTTGGTGCGGTCTGGGGTTTGCTCATCAATCGCCTCGTTCAGGACGCCATGGCGCGCGCCAGGATCGCTTCCTCGTTGATGCCGGCTCCGGTCAGTTCACCGGAAACGCGGCCATTGCGCAGCACCAGAACGCGTTCGGCGTTCATGATCAATTCGGGAATCTCCGACGAGATCATCACCACCGCCACGCCTTCGCCGGCAATGCCGCGCAATATGGCGTAGATCTCGGCCTTGGCGCCGACATCGACGCCGCGCGTCGGCTCGTGCAGCACCAGCACGCGCGGATTGGTGACGAGGCTGCGGCCAAGGATGATCTTCTGCTGGTTGCCGCCGGACAGCGTGGCGAGCTTCTGGCCGAGATGTGAAATGCGCGCATCGAGCCGGGCGACCTGCGCGCGCGCCTCGCGGCGCACGGCACCACGCCGCATGAAGCCGGCCAGCGAAAAGCGCGGAAGCGAGGCCGAGACGACATTGTTGGCGACGCTCATGCTCAGCAGCGCGCCGGCGCCGCGCCGGTCGGCCGGCACCAGCGCCATGCCGTTGCGGATCGAGGCCCGCGGGTCGGCGGCGCGCAATTCCGTGCCGTCGATGGTGACGCGCCCGCGCCGGGCGCAGAGGCCAAACAGGGCTTCGCCGAGCATGTCCTTGCCGGAATCCGGCAGGCCGCCAATGCCGAGGATCTCGCCGGCGCGGGCATGGAAGCTCAGCTCGTCCAGGCTCGGCGCGGTCAGCTTTTCGACGGCGAGCACGATCGGCGCCTCATGCGAGCGCGCCTCGGCTTGCAGCGACCACTGCGCCGCCGTGTCGAGTTCGCGGCCGACCATGGCGCGGATCAACCGGTCCTCCGACAGGCCGTCATTGTCCATGGTCTCGATGGTGCGGCCGTCTCGCATCACGGTTATGCGGTCGGCAAGGTCGAGCACTTCCTTCAAATGATGCGAGACGTAGATGATGGTGACGCCTTCGCCGCGCAACTGTTTGACGATCTCGAACAGGCGGTCGCTCTCGCGCTTGGAGAGCGCCGAATTGGGTTCGTCCAGCACCAGCACCCGGGCGCGCTGGCGGATGGCGCCGGCGATCTCGACCAGTTGCATCTCGGCCACCGACAGGCGCGAGACCCTGGTGTCGGGATCGAGCGTGCCCATGCCGAGCCGGGTCAGCGCCGCGCGCGCCTCGCGCCGCATCTCGTCGCGCGGCACCAGCGACACGGCGGAGCGCGTCGCCATGTCCGACATCATGATGTTCTCGGCGATGGTCAGGGTCGGGCAGAGCGCCAGCTCCTGGTAGACCACGGTGATGCCGGCGGCGCGGCTGGCGAGCGGTGAGGCGATAATTGCCGGCTTGCCGTCGATGCGGATCTCGCCGCCATCGGGCTGCAGGTCGCCGGCCAGCATGTTCATCAGCGTCGATTTGCCGGCGCCGTTCTCGCCGATCACGGCATGCACCTCGCCGGCGCGGAAGGCGACGGAAATGCGGTCAAGCGCCAGCACGCCGGGGAACCGCTTGGTCAGGCCGGAGATTTCGACGATCGGGGCAGGGGTCTGGGTGTCTGTCATGAACCTGCTGGCTTGGGGCTGGCTGAATGCGTGCAAGCGGCCGCCGGTCCACTGGGATCGGCGGCCGTGCGGGCTGTCGATTACTTTTTCTTGGCGACTTCGGCGATGTTCTCCTTGGTGTAGATGCCGACGCCGGTGTCGACATTGTCGATCGGCTGGCCCTTGAGGAACTTCACCAGCAGGTCGACGGCGGCAAAGCCCTGCTTTTCCGGCGCCTGGTCGATCGTGGCATCGACATTGCCGTCCTGCACGAGCTGCACCGTCTGGTCGAGCAGGTCGAAGCCGACCACCTTGACCTTGTCGGCGGCCTTGTTGCGTTCCACCCAGGTGCCGGCGGCCGGCGTCGAGCAGCATTCGAGCGACAGCACGCCCGAGATCGACGGGTTGGCGAGCATGGCGTTCTCGATCGCCGAATAGATCTTCTGCGGGTCGGTGCCGGTGTTGAGCGTGTTGACAACTTCGATGCCGGGCTCGGCCTTGAGCGCTTCGCGAGCGCCTTTCTCGCGGTCGAGCGACCATTGCGCGGCGGCGTCGATGGTGGTGATCATCACCTTGCCCTTGCCGCCCAGCACCTTGGACATCAGCTTGCCCGCCTCGCGGCCGGACTGGACGAGGTCCTGGCCGGCGAAGGCGAGGCGCTTGCTCTGGGGATTGTCGGTGTTGAAGGTGACGACCGGGATACCGGCGGCAATGACGCGGTCGATCACCGGCGCCAGCGCGTCGGTCGAGACCGAGGAGATCGCCAGGCCGTCCATCTTGCCCATCAGCGTCTCGATCTCCGAGATCTGGCCGTCGGCATCGGCGCCGACCGGGCCGATGAACTGAGCGCCGACCTTGTCCTCCTTGGCGGCGCGCTCGACGCCCGCCTTCATGAACGGCGCGAATTCGTTGGAGACGTCATGGTAGGAGACGTAGAAGTCGAGCGGCTGGCCGGCATCGATCTTGGCCTTGATGCGGGGCGCAAGCTGGAAATCGGCGAGCTTGGATTCGGCATGGGCCGAGAGCGGAAGAAGGCCGATCGCTGCCGCGAGAATGACGTGTCTGATGTTCATGGATAGTCCTCCCTTTTTGGTTCTGGTTGCTTCTGTCTTCTGCGATTAACCCGCTCGGCGCGTGCTCCATTTGTCGATGCCGACCGCGATGATGATGACCAGGCCGATCATCAGTTCCTGCACGAAGGGCGACACGCCGAGCAGCACAAGGCCGTTGCGCATGACGCCGATGATGAGCACGCCCAGGATGGTGCCGAGGATCGTGCCTTCGCCGCCCGACAGCGAGGCGCCGCCGACAATGGTGGCGGCGATGACGTCGAGCTCGAGGCCAAGGCCGGTGCGTCCGGCCTGGCTGGACGGCAGGAAGGCAAGGCCCAGAATGCCGGCGAAGGCGGCAAGCACGCCCATCAGGATGAAGGCCGATATCTTGACCTTGTTGACGGAGATGCCGGAAACGCGCGCAGCCTTGGCGCTGCCGCCGACGGCATAGACCCGGAAGCCGAAATTGGAGAAGGACAGGACAAGCCAGGCCAGCACCGCGACGATGACCAGGAACACCAGCTGCATGGGAATGATGGTGAAGAGATAGCCCTGGCCCATGAAGGAGAAGGCCTGCAGCACATCGGGCAGCGCGCCATTGCGGGCGTTGACCGTCACCGGCTGGCCGTTGGTCAGGATCAGCGCCGCACCGCGCACGATGGACAGCATGCCGAGCGTGGCGATCAGCGAGGGCAGGCGGCCATAGGTGGAGAGCACGCCGTTGATGAGGCCGATGACGACGCCGGTGGCGAGGCCGACGCAGATCGCCGGCAGCAGCGCCCAGCCGGCGATGATCAGCATGCCGGTGGAGAGGCCCGAGAACGCATAGGTCGAGCCGACCGACAGGTCGACCTCGCCCGCGATCAGCACGAACGTCATGCCGACCGCCATGATCCCGAGCAAGGAGATCTGGCGCCCGACATTGAGCAGGTTGAGCGATGTCAGGAATCCATCGGTGGCGAAGGACAGGAACAGGCACAGCACGAGCAGGGCGATGAACACACCTGCCTCGCGCGCCCGCAAAAGCCGCGCCAGCGTGAATCGGTCCGTGGCTGGCGCGCGCGCGCCGGTCCTGACCGCATGGGCCATACAGCATCCTCCCTCAGCGTGATCGGCCGGTCCTCACCAGCGTGACCACTCTTCCATTCCATCGACCCGAGCCGAGCTCGTGCGCGGGCCGATGCATTCGTGCCGATCCCAAACTGATTCAGGGTCGGGCTCTATCCCCCTGTTCGGCCATGATCTTTCGAAAAGGGATCATGGCCATGGCGTGGGCGTCGCCGCCCATGCCGCTATTCTCGCCGCGTCAGGACGCCTGGCGGAACGAACCGGCCGGCACCTTGCGCAGCTCGTCGAAATTCCCGTATTCGCGAACCTTCTTGAACGGCGCGTTCTCGACGGCGTTGTAGGAGCAGATGTAGCCCCAGCGATAGGTGTCGGACCGGTTGGCATCGGAGCGGTGCAGGAGATTGCCGTCGAAGATCAGCGCGTCGCCGGCTTCCATCTCGACATAGATGTGCTCGTAGCGCTTGAGTGCTGCTTCCAGATGTTCCTGCTCGACATTGGTCTGGTCGTTCTCGCGGATATGGTTGAGGCGGCCGAGCTTGTGCGTACCCTTCAGCACCTGCAGGCAGCCATTCTCCCGTGTTGCCTTGTCGAGCGCGACATAGATGCTCATCATCTCCGGCGCCAGGCAGCCGTAGTTGTACCAGTAGCCGAAATCCTGGTGCCATTCCCAGGCGCCGCCCTCATTGGGCTGCTTCATCGTCATCTTGTGGCTGTAAAGGTAGATCGGCTTGCCGACGGCGTCTTCCGCCAGATCGACCATGCGCTCGTCGCGGGCGAGCAGCCCGTATTTGTCGTCCTCGGCCTTGGTCCACATCTTCAGAAGGGTGGTCTTGCCCTCCTTGTCGCCCTTGGCCATCACGGCGCCATTCTTGTTTTCCGCTTCCAGCTGCGCACGGGCATGGTCGCGAAAATCCTCCACTTCCGCCACGCTGAGCAGTCCCCTGCGGATAATATAGCCATCACGGGCGTAGTCTTCCGCCTCTTTCCTCGTCATCGCCAGCATCGTCTTGCCTCCCTGGACTGTCGGGCCGCCAGCGGCGCAAGGCGCCGGGAAAACCCGTGAAACTGGGGTTCTCGGTAAAAGCCCGCAGAAATCCCCGACCTCATGCGAGCAACCATAGCGACGCTGGGCGGCGAACAAAATGGACAGCAGGGCGCTTGTTTTGTATAAAACGCGCATATGAACAAAACGGATGTTTTCGAGAGTTTCCACTATGTGCCGGCCGCCGGCTGGACGCGCACGGCCTTCAGCGTGCTGCGCGCCGGCAAGGTGGCGGCGGCGCGCGATTACCGCATAGAACGGCCGGTCTATCCCGGCCAGGACATCCTCTACTGCCTGTCGGGGAGGGGCCATGTCGAGACGCTTGGGCAGCGGCTGGACGTGCGTGCTCACCAGCTGGTGTGGATGGCCAACGAGGCGCCGCATGTGCATTGCGCCGATCCGGACGAGCCGTGGACGCTGCTGTGGTTTCGGCTCGACGGCCCGGACCCGGCGATCCTGCGGCGCAAGCTGTTCGGCGAGGGCGTGTTGCGCACCGGCTTCACGGAAGCGACCAGCCCGGCGCCATGGTTCGAGCGGCTGTTTTCGGCGCTGCGCCGGCGCGACGCCGGCCTCGACCTGCGGCTGAACCAGCTGGTCGCCGAGTTCCTGCTCCTGGTCGATCGCGCGGTGAACGGCGCCGGCAATGACGATCTGCCGAAGCCGCTTGCCTCGGCGCTCGACGCCATGCGCGCCGAACCCGGCTTTGCGTGGGCGGCATCCGACCTTGCCACCGTCACCGGGCTCGGCGCCTCGCAGGTACGGCGGCTGTTCCAGAAACATCTGCGCACCAGCCCGCATCAATGGCTGATGCGCGAGCGGCTGATGCAGGCGCAATCGCTGCTGGTGCAGGGTGATCAGCCGCTGGCCGAAGTGGCGGAAGCCTGCGGCTTCTGCGACGTCTACCATTTCGGGCGCGAGTTCAAACGCTCCGTGGGCATTTCGCCGGCCGCCTGGCGGCGCAGCGAGTTGAGTGCCGCGCCGGGGCGGTAGTCCCCGGCGTGGAGGGTGGTTGGCTTGCGTTGACCGGCCACACCTTGGCAAGTTGGCGGCAACGCCCGTAGCTTCGTCATCCACGGGCGGAGCAGGAGCGAAGCTCCGTCGCGGAGACCCGAGGATCCATTCCGTGACCTTGCCACGGAGTGCAGCGGAGCAGAATTCTGCACCGTTGCGGCGCATCCGAGTCCCGGCATGGATCCTCGGGTCTGCGCCGCGTCGCTGCGCTCCTTGCTCCGCCCGTGGATGACGAACGCGAGGAGGCTTCGACCAATTTCAATCCTGTGGTGGCGCGCCGAGTCTTTTCAAACGCTTGGGCGCGCCGGCTCAGATTTTGAGTCTGCGTCTTTCCGGCTTGCCCTTGAGAATCCCTCTCCCTTCAGCAACATGACGAACATGCACAAGCCGACTTCCACCCCACCGCGCAAATCGCAAATGGCGCTGACCGAGGAACTCGTCGCGCGCACCATGCGCGTGGCCGAGGATGCCGGGCCGACGCCGGGCATGGTCTATATGCTGGATGCCGACTATGCGCGGTTTCGCGACGAGATCCTGGCCTCCGCGCCGCCTGGACCGCTGAAGCTGTTTGCCTATGGCTCGTTGCTGTGGAAGCCGGCCGGCGAGGTGCGGGGTGGCGAACGGGCAGTGGCGCGGGGCTGGCACCGGTCGTTCTGCTTCACGGTGCAGCGCTTTCGCGGCACGCTTGAGCAGCCCGGCCTGATGATGGCGCTCGACCGCGGCGGCCAGTGCCAGGGCATGGTGTTCGAGATCGCCGAGCCGGTCGCGGCCAATCTGGAAGCGCTGCTGCGCCGCGAGATGACCATCCTGCCCGCCGTCAACGTGCCGCGCTGGCTGCGGGTCAGCACGGAAGGCGAGGCGAGCCGGGCATTGGGCTTCGTCGTCGATCCGGCCAATCCGCGCTATGCCGGCAAGCTGGACAAGGCCGCGGTGGCGGCGACTTTGGCCAGGGCCGTCGGCCATTGGGGCTCGGGCGCGCAATATCTGTTCGAGACGATCCGCCACCTCGACGCCTGCGGCATACGCGACCGCAATCTGTGGCAGTTGCAGGAGCTGGTGGCGCAGGAGATCGGGCGGGTGCATGCGGCTCTCTAGCTAGCCGCCCGCAGAACCTCCGGGGGCCACGCGAACCAGGAAATCCTGAAAGCTTTCCGGCGGCTTGCCGGTAAGCGCGGTGAAATCGCTGGAGATACGGCCGGTGGCTCCGGTGACGAGGATCATTCCTGCCGCTCCAATCTCGCTCTTGACGGACATATATCCCTGCGGTTATACATCAACCAATAGCCAACGGGTTATCGATCCGACATGCCGGACGCTCATGACATGCTCTTCAGGACACTCGCCGATCCGACCAGGCGGGCGATCTTCGAACGGCTGTGCCGGCAGGGCGAGCAGACGGTGGGGGCGCTGACGAGCCAGTCCGGGGTCTCGCAGCCGGCGGTGTCGAAGCATCTCGGCGTGCTCAAGCAGGCCGGTCTGGTGCGCGACCGCCATGAGGGCCGCCAGACGCATTACAGTGCGCAGCTTGGCGCGCTGGCGCCGCTGATGGACTGGACACGTGAGATGGCCGGGTTCTGGGAAAGCCGGTTCGACGATCTCGAGGATTTGCTCAAAAGGATGGACCAGTGAACGATAGTGCCCAGGAGACCCGCACTGTCGTCGTCGAGCGGCAGATTTCCCATCCGCCGGAAAAGCTCTGGCGCGCGCTGACGCAACCGCATCTTATCGAGGAGTGGCTGATGAGGAACGATTTCAAGCCCGCTGTCGGCCACCGCTTCAACATCAGCGCCGATTGGGGCGGCGTGCTGGATTGCGAGGTGCTGGCCGTCGAACCGAACAAGACGCTGTCCTACAGCTGGAACCTCGTGCATCAGGATCCGGCGTTCGATCTCAGGAGCGTGGTGACCTTCACGCTCACCCCTACGCCAACGGGAACGCATCTACGCATGGAACAATCCGGCTTCCGGCCCGAGCAGCGGCGCGCCTATGGCGGCGCAAGAACCGGCTGGCCGCAATTCTTCGAGAAGCTGGAGCAGCTTCTCGACCGGACGGACTGAGCTTCGGCCGAACGAACCCAACACCTGACTTCACCGGGCGGCCTGGCCGCCAGCAAAGCCTATGGAGGAAGACGATGAAGATCAAACTGACCAGCATCCATGTCGACGACCAGGACAAGGCGCTTGCCTTCTACACCGGCGTGCTCGGCCTGGCCAAGAAGGCCGATTTCAGCAATGGGCCGTTCCGCTGGCTGACGGTCGCCTCGCCGGATGAGCCCGAAGGCACCGAGCTGCAGCTGGCCCTCAACAACCAACCGGCCGCCAAGGCCTACCAGCAGGCGATGTTCGAGCAGAGCCAGCCGGCGGTGATGTTCTTCACCGATGACATCAAGGCTGACCACCAGCGCATCACGGCCAATGGCGGCACGTTCGCCATGGCGCCGACCGAGGTGACCGGCTCGACCATCGCCAAGCTCAACGATGGCTGCGGCAATCTCATCCAGATCACACAGCTGGCGCGTTGGTAGCAGCGCACGGTTTCACGCGTTTTCACGGGAGGTAAGATTGGACTGGAGCAAGTGGATCAGGCAGGCGCATCGCTGGCTGTCGATCATCTTCACGGCGACCGTCGTCGCCAATTTCGTCACCATGGCGTTTGGACAGCCGCCCGCCTGGGTGGTCTATTCGCCACTGCCGCCGCTTTTCCTTATGCTGTTCAGCGGCCTCTATATGTTCGTGCTGCCCTATGTCGGGAAAGGACGAGGGATAGGAAGGGAAGGGTATGGCCAAGTCGACCGGCATCAAGCCTGAGCCGAAGCTGCTTTCCGGCGGCAACCCACAGATCGCCAAGGGCCATGGCGATGCCCCGGTGCAGGCCTATATCGCGGCCATGCCGGGCTGGAAGCGCGCAATGGGCGGTCGCCTCGACACGCTCATCGAGCGCGCCGTGCCCGGCGTGCACAAGGCGGTGAAATGGAATTCGCCGTTCTATGGCATCGAAGGCGAGGGCTGGTTCCTCAGCTTCCATTGCTTCACCAGGTATATCAAGGTGGCCTTCTTTCGCGGCATGTCGCTGGATCCGGTGCCACCGGGCGAATCCCGGAGCCGTGACACGCGCTACCTCGACATCCGTGAGGACGAGCCGTTCGACGAGGCGCAATTCAGCGCCTGGGTGAAGCAGGCCAGCCAATTGCCTGGCGAGCGCATGTGAGTGCTATTGTTCATTTTTTGAGGAGAACGGCATGACCGGATCGCAGGAGAGCAAATCCCCCTCCGAACTGATCGACGGCAGGATCACGGAACTCGGCGACTGGCGCGGCGAGATGCTCGGCCGGCTGCGCGCGCTCATCCACCAGGCCGATCCCGATGTGGTCGAGACGTGGAAATGGCGCGGGGTTCCGGTGTGGGAGCATGACGGCATGATCTGCACCGGCGAGACCTACAAGAGCGTCGTCAAGCTGACCTTCGCCAAGGGCGCGGCGCTGCCCGATCCCGCGGCCCTGTTCAACTCCAGCCTCGAAGGCAACACGAGGCGGGCTATTGATTTTCAGAAGGGCGAGGAGGTCGACGAAGAGGCCTTCAAGGCGCTGGTGCGGGCTGCGGTGGCGCTGAACAAGTCGAAGGGCAGAAAGTAGCTGCGTCGTAGATTGTTATCGATCTTCCGACGTCAGCGCTGCCCCTCACTGTCCTGCCGGACACCTCTCCCCGTATAGTGACAGGGAGAGGGAGGCTGTTATCGGTGATTTCGCCAATCTCCAACGCCGCAAGAAAAGCGCCGACAGCGCGTCAAGCCCTCTCTCCCCGTCACTATACGGGGAGAGATGTCAGGCAGGACAGTGAGGGGCAGCGCCGACGCCGGAAGATTGGGCCGCCAGCCACTCCACAAAACCAGCCGCGTTTACGATCTGGGAAGCTTGATGGTGCTAGACATCTCGTAATGATGGCTGGCCGCCTTGGCCGGCCCCGGATGGATTTGCCATGAACAGCCCGATGCGCATGCCGTGGGTGGACACGGCCAAAGGCCTCTCGATCATCCTCGTGGTCATGATGTATTCCGCCTACAACACCGGCGAGTACACGGGCGGCGTCGGCTTCCTGCACTATGTCATCGGCTTCGCGACGCCGTTTCGCATGCCGGAATTCTTCCTGATCTCCGGACTGTTCCTGTCGCAGGTGATCGACCGGCCGTGGCGGCGCTATGTCGACCGGCGCGTCGTCCATTATCTCTATTTCTACGTGCTGTGGGCGATCATCTCGATCGGGCTGAAGATCGGCATCTTCAGCCGGGATCCCGGCGGCATGCTGCACGATCTCGCAATGGCCGTCGTCCAGCCCTATGGCGTGCTGTGGTTCATCTACATGCTGGCGGTGTTCGGCCTCGTCGCGAAGCTTTTGCGGCAATTCCGCGTGCCGGCCTGGATCGTCATCCCGGCCGCTGCCGGCCTGCAGATGTGGGCGCCGCATCCCGACAGCTACGCGCTTGAACAATTCGCGGCCTATTTCGTGTTCTTCTATCTCGGCTTCGTGCTGGCGCCGTTGATTTTCCGCCTCGTCGAGTGGACGCAACCGCGCCCAATGCTGGCCGTCGGCGGCCTGCTCTTGTGGGCTGTCGTCAACGGGCTGCTCGTCTATTCGCCGGGCTATGCCATGCAGCCGGTCGGCATGCAGATGGGCCTGGCGGCATGGCCGCCGCTGCATCTCACTCTGGCCGTCGCGGGCGCCGTGGCGCTTTGCGTGCTCGGCGGCTTCCTGTCGCAATTTGCCGCCATGGAGTGGCTGCGCTGGCTCGGCGAACATTCGCTGGTCGTCTACGTCGCCTTCACCATCCCGATGTCACTCTTCCGCGGCGCCGCACTCGCGAGCGGCCTGCTGACCGACACCGGCATGCTCAGCCTGGCGGTGCTTTTGGTCTCGATCATCAGCCCTGTCGTGCTCTACCTCATCATCCAGCGCGTCGGCTTCGGCATGTTCCTGTTCGAGCGGCCGGCCTGGGCGCATGTCGACAACAGCGCGCCGCAAGCTGTATCGAAGGCGGCTCTGCCTGCCGCCGCCGCCCAATCAAGCCGGCCATAGTCGAGCAACGGGAGGCCGGCCCAGCCGTCCCGCAGCCACACCAGCATCTCGCTGGGTTCGCGAAATGAGGCTCGGCGCACGGCCAAGCCCGATCGACGATGGGTTCCACTATGCCATGCACGCATCTTCGGTGACTGGCGGGACTGATCGGTGCGAGGCTTGATTGCCACGTGGTTCCCCCAATCCGTCGATGCTTCGCAGCGCCACCTTTCCCCCTTCGGAGGGAAAGGAAGGGAGCTTTGCCGAACGAGCGTTGATGACGGAAAGCCTGGCACCTTCCTCTACCCCGTCGATCGGGGGGCCGAAGGACGGGCGAGACCCGTGGCTCGCCCCGGCTAGGTGGCTCGGCGAAGCCGAGACGGGGTGGGGGTCGACCAGCGCAGCCATTGCCACTCTCGTGGAGGCGAGGACGGCTTGTCAGCGAAGTTTTAAGGGCTGTTGCGCCATGGTGGTCGCCCGCCAGGAGTTTCTCCATGCCCGATACATCATACACCCCGAAAGGCCCGGCCCCGCAGCCCGGCAAGCGGGTGGGGCAGGGCAGCGCCGACGAACCGCGCCGCGACGCCGCAACCATCGCCAGGCTCAAGGCGGAACTCGCCGCGCAGGCCGCGCTGATCGCCACGCAGCAGGTTTCGCTGGCCCACAGCCGCAAGATCTTCGACCGGGCGTCGGTCGCGGCGCGCATCGGCGTTTGGGAATGCAGCCTGCCCGACGAGCGGCTGACCTGGACCGATGTGATCTATGATCTGTTCGATCTGCCGCGCGGCGCGGCGCTCGATCGAAGCGAAATCATCAAGTGCTATCCGGCGGAGTCGCGCAAGGCGCTGGACAGTCTGCGCAGCCACGCCATCGCCGAACGCAGCGGTTTTACCCTCGACGCGGAGATCACCACTTTCGCGGGACATAGCCGCTGGATCCGTATCACCGCGAGCGTCGAGTGCGAAGCCGGCGAGCCGGTGCGCATCTTCGGCATGAAGCAGGATATCACCGAGGAAAAGATCCTGTCGGACCGGATGCGCTATCTCGCCGAATTCGACGCCATGACCGGGCTTGCCAACCGCGCCCGCTTCCAGGCACGGCTGGCGCATGCGGATGAAGCACGTCCGCTCGGCGCGCTGCTTTTGATAGACCTCGACGGCTTCAAGGCCGTCAACGACACGTTCGGCCACGTCATCGGCGACGAGTGCCTCAAGGCGGCGGCCGAGCGCCTTGCCGGCGGGTGCGGCGAGGCGGAACTGGTGGCGCGTGTCGGCGGCGACGAATTCGCGGTGCTGGTCGGGTCGCATCTCGACCGCGGTGCCGTCTCCGGCGTGGCGCGCGACATCATCGAGGCGATGAGCAGGCCGGTCGCGATCCGCGGCCAGTCGCTGCGGCTCGGCGCCTCGGTCGGCATCGCGTTCGCCGGGGCGGGCTTGCCTTGCGACCTGTTCGCGCAGGCCGACACCGCGCTCTATGCCGCCAAGGCGGCGGGCCGCAACACGTTCCGCATCTTCAAGGCGGAAACCGGCGCGAAAGGCCGCAGTGCCGCCGCGTGAGGGGCAAGCTGCAGCCGCCTGCCAGAGCCGCGTTTTCTTTTGTCATGCGGGTGCTCGCGAAAAGGATGCGTTGGCAGGGATGCAAATATCGTGCGCGGATTGTCGCTGCTGCCGGTGATGACGACCCGGGAAGGCATTTTGCAACGTGCCGACAGAACGCGCTCCACGCTTAACTTTTCCGCAAGCATTTGCCGGTTAGGTCGACCGCGATGGCCTCGTGGCGGAGCGGCGACGCTGGAGACTGCAAATCTCTGAAGCCTCGGTTCGATCCCGAGGCGAGGCCTCCAAAATCATTTAGAGAGACCCGGCGCCGGACCCTTGTCGCGGCCGATTTGCGCGTTCCGGCCACGAAGGCGCGGGGCCGAGCTTAAAACCATCTATTTGAATTTGGCATGCAGGGCGCTCGCCAAAAGAGTGCTATGGCAAGGGGCGGGCATGCTTGCTCGGATTTTCCCCGACATTCGAGGTCGTTTTCGTGCGTGAACCGTCGCTGCTGCCTGTCTTTGGAAAACTTGGCACCAAGCCGTCCGTCGCGGTCAAGGCGACGCCGGCCGCTTCGACGGGGATCGTGTCGCGCTTGCGCGAGGCAATGGCCACGCATGGCGGCATGGCGCTGAAGCTGTCGGTGATTGCCTGGACGATATTGGTCCTGGGCACGGTGTTTTTCATGATACAGGGCTGACCAGCATGGCAAATCGATACGCACTGCGCATGGACTTGCCCCAGAGTTGGGCCATCATCGATGTCTTCACCGGCCAGCCGGTCGAGGTCAGGCAAAGAGTCATGGTCGGCATGAACCCGCGCGACGCCCACGCCATGCTCGATCAGATGAATGTCCGCGACATCAAGCGCCGGGAGAGGGCCGAGCGCAAGCCCTGACCTCTGGCCGTCCCGGGCCATCTGGACCGTTGCAGCTTCAGCCGAAGTCGGCGGCCGTCAACACATACATGCTCTTGCGGGTGCGGTCGTAAGCCTTCGACGCCACGTCGCGGATGGTGCTGCTTTGCGTGTCGAATGTGGCGAGGTAGCCTGCCTCGTTGGCGGCGGTCGCCGGTTGCATCCGGGTCATCGCATCGGCCGCGACCGAGAAGGAAATCTGGAACATGCCGTCATGGCCGACGAAACGGATGCGCTTGCCGGCTTCGTCATAGCTGCGGCTGCGATTGGGGAAGGTGAGGCTCATGTCTTGACCTCCGTTGCGGCGGCCTTCTTGGTCGCCCGCTTCTTCTTCGGCGTCGGGTTCAGGGCTTCGGCGACGCGGTCGGCTTCTTCCTTGGCCAGCCGCAATTCCCGCAGCCTTGCCGTCTTGATCTCCCTTGCCCTTGCCTCGGACATATATTCGGCGGTTGCCTTGTTGCGCTCGGCCGTCTTCTTCTGCTTGTCGACAAAGCGGGCTTCAGCTTTTTCCATGATCGTCTGATTGCCATCGGCCATAGAGCAAATCTCCCTAGTGTGTGAAATCGTGAAAATGAACTTGTCCGATAAATAGGCACTCGACCGGCAAAATTCAATTTTTTGAATTATTTATGCCATGGGCGATATCACGAAACGGCTTCCCGAAATAATACTTTTAAATATTTCATCGGCTCGCGAATAATTTTTGGCACTCCTATCTATCGAGTGCCAAAGCGCCTATAGCAGAGCAGCGGCCGCCTATGCCGGCCCCAGAAAGAAGTTTTCATGAAATTTCGGCCACTCCACGACCGCGTCGTCATCCGGCGCGCCGAAGGCGATACCAAATCGAAGGGCGGCATCATCATTCCTGACAATGCCAAGGAAAAGCCGCAGGAAGGCGAAGTCATCGCCGTCGGCCCCGGCGCGCGCGACGAAAACGGCGCGCTTGTGCCGCTCGATGTCAAGGCCGGCGACCTGATCCTGTTCGGCAAATGGTCCGGCACCGAGGTCAAGATCGACGGCGAGGACCTGCTGATCATGAAGGAAGCCGACATCATGGGCGTGATCGAGAAGAGCGTCGAAGCCAAGAAGGCCGCCTGACTGGAGCGCCGCGCGTTCCGCGCGGGGTTCGTCCACTCCAAATTCGAACGGGATTGAAAAAATGTCTGCCAAGGAAATCAAATTCGCCACCGACGCGCGCGACCGCATGCTGCGCGGCGTCGAGATCCTCACCAATGCGGTGAAGGTCACGCTCGGCCCCAAGGGCCGCAATGTCATCATCGACAAGGCCTATGGCGCGCCGCGCATCACCAAGGACGGCGTCACCGTCGCCAAGGAGATCGAGCTTGCCGACAAGTTCGAGAACATGGGCGCGCAGATGGTGCGCGAAGTGGCCTCCAAGACCAATGACCTCGCCGGAGACGGCACCACCACCGCCACGGTGCTGGCCGCCTCGATCCTGCGCGAAGGCGCCAAGCTGGTCGCCGCCGGCATGAACCCGATGGACTTGAAGCGCGGCATCGACCAGGCGGTTGCCGCCGTCGTCGGGGAAATCAAGGCCAAGGCCAAGAAGGTCAAGTCGTCGGCCGAGATCGCGCAGGTCGGCACCATCGCCGCCAATGGCGACGCTACCGTCGGCGAGATGATCGCCAAGGCGATGGACAAGGTCGGCAATGACGGCGTCATCACCGTCGAAGAGGCCAAGACCGCCGAAACGGAGCTCGACGTCGTCGAGGGCATGCAGTTCGACCGCGGCTATCTCAGCCCGTATTTCGTCACCAATGCCGACAAGATGCGCGCGGAACTGGAAGAGCCCTACATCCTTATCCACGAGAAGAAGCTCGGCAATCTGCAGGCGATGCTGCCGATCCTCGAAGCGGTGGTGCAGAGCGGCAGGCCGCTGCTGATCATTTCGGAAGATGTCGAAGGCGAGGCGCTGGCCACGCTGGTCGTCAACAAATTGCGCGGCGGCCTCAAGGTCGCGGCGGTCAAGGCGCCGGGCTTCGGCGATCGCCGCAAGGCAATGCTCGAAGACATCGCCGTGCTCACATCGGGCCAGATGATCTCGGAGGATCTCGGCATCAAGCTCGAGAACGTCACCATCGAGATGCTCGGCCGCGCCAAGCGCGTGCTGATCGAGAAGGACACCACGACGATCATCGACGGCGCCGGCACCAAGGCGACCATCCAGGCGCGCGTCGCCCAGATCAAGGGCCAGATCGAGGAGACCACCTCCGACTACGACAAGGAAAAGCTGCAGGAGCGGCTGGCCAAGCTGTCGGGCGGCGTTGCCGTCATCCGCGTCGGCGGTGTCACCGAGTCGGAAGTCAAGGAGAAGAAGGACCGCATCGACGACGCGCTGAACGCGACGCGCGCGGCGGTCGAGGAAGGCATCGTGCCCGGCGGCGGCGTGGCATTGCTGCGTGCCAGGTCGGCGCTATCAGGCCTGACCGGCGCCAATGACGATGTCACCGCCGGCATTTCGATCGTGCTGCGCGCACTCGAGGCGCCGATCCGCCAGATCGCCGAGAATTCCGGCGTCGAAGGCTCCATCGTCGTCGGCAAGCTCACCGACAGCAAGGACCACAATCAGGGCTTTGATGCCCAGAACGAGACCTATGTCGACATGATCAAGGCCGGCATCGTCGACCCGGCGAAAGTGGTGCGCACCGCCCTGCAGGACGCCGGTTCTATCGCGGCGTTGCTGATCACAGCAGAAGCCATGATCGCCGACATCCCGGCCAAGGATGCCGCGCCTGCGGGTGGTAATGGCGGTGGCATGGGCGGCTACTAAGGCTCAGCTGGCCGAAAGGCGGCTTCATGGAAGCCGCCTTTCGACCTGAATCTCGCCAAGTCGGCTCTTCTGTGAGCCGGAAGACTACCGCCGGGGGATTGCCTCCCGGCGCACAGGCCTCTAGCCTAGGAGATCGATCCATGATCGTGTTCGCGCAGAAGCCACAGACGGTCGTCACGACCGAAACCACCGAGGAAAGCCGCTTCGACCGCATCCGCAGGATTGCCGCCGACAAGCACAAGAAATCCGATTCCGATACGGCAACGCCACAAAAGGGCGAACCGAAGCGCCCGATGTAAGGCTGCGCCACGGCGCTGCCGGCCGTTCAACCTCAAAGACCACATCGCGGGTCAACGGCGCGGGTTCGATCGTCGCGGGCCGAGCGTGGTCCAGCCAGACACCGTCCTGCCGGCGGTGTCGGCGTGTCCGGTATTGTCATTATATTAGCTTAAGCGCATATTTATCCGGCGGTGTGCCCTTGGCCGCCAACGCGTCGAAGGGCGCCTGCAATTGTTCCGAAAAATAAATCGCTCCGTGACGCTCGAACTGTCGAGCAGCACGAGACATGACATTTGGAGGAAATACCCATGAAAGTGACTATCCTGGCAAACTATGCGCCCCATGCCGCCAAAGGATTGATGCAAGGCTCGGACAGGCAGGCCGCGGTCAAGGCGCTTTTTGAAAGCGTTGGCGGCAAGGTGACCAGCGTGATGTTCACGCGCGGCATCTATGACGTCGTTGTCAATGGCGAGGTGCCGGACCAGTCGGCTGGGATTGGCATGTCCCTTGCGGTGCGGGCGAGCGGCTCGCTGACCGAGATGGTCGTACTGGAAGAACTCGACATGAAGGCAGTGCTCGCGGCCGCCAAAAAGGCTGCCGGCGCGTACAAACCCGCCGGCTGATGGACTTGCCTTCCTGATCAAGGCAGCACGGTTCGAAGCCGTGCTGCCCAGTACCGGACAGGGCATCTTGTTGCGACTTTCGCGGCGACCGGAATTCAAGCTAGTATCGCCCGGTGGTCGTTTGGTGCACAGAGCTTGCGGAAACGGAACCGCGATTCTCAGTTCGGAGACAAGCCATGTTTGCGGCCAAGGCCATCGACACCACGGACAAGGCCGCGTTCTACCGCGACCTCGCCGTTCAACTGAAGGCGCTGCTCGAAGGCGAAAGCGACTCGATCGCCAACGCCGCCAACACCGCGGCGCTGATCTTCCAGATGGTGCCCGACCTCAACTGGGCCGGCTTCTATTTCCTGGCCTCGGACGAGGAACTGGTGCTGGGACCATTCCAGGGCAAGCCGGCCTGCGTGCGCATAGCCGTCGGCAAGGGTGTGTGCGGAACGGCGGTCGAACTCGGCACCTCGATGCTGATCAAGGACGTGAACGATTTCCCAGGCCACATTGCCTGCGACGCCGATTCACGCTCGGAACTGGTCGTTCTTCTGGAAGACGAGGAAGGTGTGTTCGGCGTGCTCGATCTCGACAGCCCGCTGCCTGGCCGCTTCGACAAGGCCGACCAGGCCGGCATCGAGAAGCTCGCGGCGATCTATGCCGCGTCGAGTTCCTTCGAGGATTAGTCCGCGCCCTGACCGGCCCTTGGTATCGGCCATTGGAAACGGCGAGGGTTGGCGGATGGCCATAGCTCTGGCAGGCCGTGCCCGCCAGTTATGAGCGCCGAAATCGCAGGAAACAGCGAATCTCAAGCCTTTTTTGCCGGCGGCTCCAACTTGATAAGGTTGGCTTTAGCAGTTGGATCACCTTGATCAGCGGCCTTGCGAAATAAGATAAGAGCTTGGGCGGTGTCCTGCTTTACACCACGGCCTTCGAGGTATGCTACTCCGAGGCTATTCTCAGCTTTAGCGTATCCTTGCTCGGCAGCCTTTCTTACCCAGGCCACGGCCTGCACATAGTCTACAGGAACCCCTAGCCCCTTAAAGTACGAAATACCAAGGTCGTACTGAGCACCTGCATCTCCTTGGTCCGCTGCCTTCTGGAACCACGAGTCGGCTTGGGCATAGTCGAGCGTAACGCCGAGACCCTCCCCATAGGCCACACCAAGATCATGCTCGGCGAGGGCATTCCCTTGCTCCGCTGCTTTGCGATACCATGCGATTGCATCAGGATAATCCTGGGCGACACCTTGACCTTTGAAATAAGCCAAACCCAGAAAGTACTGGGCAACGGATGTTCCTTGTTCAGCGGCCTCACGGAACCAAGTGGCGGCTTCTCGATAGTCCTGCGGGACGCCCCTTCCATCTCTGTACAGCAACCCGAGATTGGTTTGAGCGTCCGCTAGTCCTTGACTAGCCGCTTTGCGATACCAAATTTCAGCCTCGGCATAGTCCTGCTTGACGCCCAGCCCACGGTCGTAGAGGTAGGCGAGATTGTGCTCTGCCTGAGCATCACCCTGGTCCGCTGCCTTACGGTACCAAGCGGCAGCTTGAACGTAATCCTCTGTAACACCGTGGCCTTCGGCGTAGGCGGTGCCAAGATTGTCCTGCGCTTTGGGGTCACCGGTGTTAGCAAGGACGCGCCACAACAAGACAGCCGCTGCGTAGTCTCCTCTCTTATAGGCCCGTTCCGCTTGCCCAGCATTGGCGACGCCGGCCACCAGCATGCCGGAGATGAAACAAAGCAACTTGGACAAGCTCTGCACGGTGGCCTCCGATTAAGCGACGAAGTCCGGATTAAGGTCTGACTTTTTGCCACGGTCAACTCTGGGCTAATTGGGCGCGCTATCATCTCTATGCGGCCAGCCGGTGGCTGACTGCCTGATACAGCAATTTTGGCTGGCGCCCCGTCGGCAGGGTGGAGGTGTCCGGACGATGTTCGACGTGATGAAGAGGCCGCTATAGCAAGCTGAAATTAGACCAACTTCACCAGCATCAGGCTGAAGCCGCCGATGAACAGGAAGGCGCAGAAGGCGAGCGCCAGCGGGCGCAGGCCGCGCGAGCGCAGTTGCGAGATGTCGGCCTGCAGGCCCATGGCGGCGAGCCCCATGGTCAGCATGATGGTGGTGGCGAGCGCCACCGCCGACTTCACTTCGGCGGGCACGGTGACCAGGCTGTTCAGCGCCACGATGGCGACGAAAGCGGCGACGAACCATGGCATGGGCGGACGCGCCCCGGATTGATCGCCTGGCTGGCTGCTGCTCGTCTTGCGGCGCGCCATCAGGCCGAGCGCGATGACCATCGGCGCCAGCATGGCAACGCGCGTCAGCTTCGCCACAGTGGCGATCTCGCCGGACTGGGTGCCGTTCTGGAAGCCGGCGCCGATGACCTGCGCCACCTCATGGATGGACGCGCCGGCCCACAGGCCGAAAGCGTGCTGGTCGAGGCCGAGCAGCGGCGCCAAAAGCGGGAAGCCGAGCATGGCGACGGTGCCGAACAGCGTGATCGAGGCGACGGCGTAGGTCACGTCCTCATCGCGTGCATCGGTGACGATGTTGGTGGCGACGATGGCCGAGGCGCCGCAGATCGAGGTGCCGGCGGCGATCAACTGCGCCAGCTTGCGGTCGACGCCGATCAGCCGGCCGAGCGTGGTGGTGAAGACGAACGTGGCGCCAAGGGTCAGGGCAACGATGCCGACGCCGCTGGCGCCGATCGAGACGACCTGGCCGAGCGTCAGCTGGAAGCCGAGCAGCACGATGGCGAAGCGCAGCAGGCGCTTTTGCGAGAAGGCGATGCCGGCCTTGGCATGGGCGGGCGTGCCGAGCACGTTGGAATAGATCATGCCGGCGACGACGGCCAGGATCATCGGGCTGAACAGGGCAAAGCCGGAGACATTGTGCGCCGAGAAGGCGACCGCCGTGATCATCGCCACCAGCACGATGCCGGGGATGATGCCGTTCGACATCGAATCGAGGCGCTTGCGGCCGGCGGCCAGGTCGGCGGAAATCGTGGTTTTCGGAATATCGTTCGCGATGCGGGCGGCGGAAGACAATGCAATTCTCCAGGCGGGTATGCCGGAGGAATGCCATTTCACAATCGATCTTTCCAACGAATTGTTGTGGTTAGAATGATCGATTTTTACGAACGATCGTAGTGGGGGACCAAGTCCGGCTACAACAATTCCTGCCACCGACGCGCGCCATGAACCACGCGCACGATCTCCGCGCCGTCGTCAATCTGGCGATAGAGGATCAGGTAATTTCCTGCAGGGTGCGCAAGCCCCGCCGCACGTCCGGCCGGGCAACACCCATTCCCGGCATGTCGGCGATCCGCTGGCAATGGGCATGGATTTCGTCATACCAGCGCAGTGCCGCCGAGGGACTATGCTCGGCGATATAGAGCGCGATGGCTTCGATATCCGCTTCGGCTTCCGGCCGTAGGCGCAGCGTCATCGCGACGTGCGCTCGGCGATCCTGGCGTCGAGCTTGCTTTTGATCCGGGCGAAGGCTTCGCCACCGTCGACGGCGTTGCCGCTTGCCATGCCTTCATCCCAAAGCCGGCCCAACTCGTCGACAGCCTGATCACGCTGCATCCGGCGAAATTTCCATTCGCGCAGCGCCTCACGCATGACTTCGCTCGCCGAGGCGTATTCGCCCGCCGCAACGACCTGGCGCATCATGCGTGCCATTTCAGGGGTGAGGGCAACGCTCACTTTCTCGACATTGGCCATCTGTGTGTCTCCTGCGACGCAAGGTAGGCAAGTTTACCACCAGCTGCGAGGAGAGACATTCATCGCACCTGAAATCAGAGCTGCGCTTCGATCGCCGCCTTGTCGATGACCGACCAGACGTTCCTGATCCGGTCGTTGAGAAATTCATAAAACACGTTCTCGCTGAAGGAGACCTTTTTGCCGTTGATGGGCAAGCCGAAAAAGGTCCCCTTCGGCGTGCAGTTGAACCGAAGGCGGCTGGCGATGAACGGTGGCTCGGCAATCAGCAGCTGGACGTCGAAATAGAGATCCGGGATTTCCCGGAAATCCCGTTCCAGCATGGCGCGGTAGCCCGAAAGGCCGACCCGGTCGCCATTATAGTGCACCTCGTCATGGACGAAGCGATGCAGCCTTTGCCAATCCTGGTTGTTGAGGCAGTCGATATAGCCTCGATAGAGGTCGGTTTGGGTCACGGCAACGGCTCCGGGTTCGTCAGATCCGGCAAAGATAGAACGACCGTGGAGACAGTCCAGATGGAGCGGGACTATTCCCTGTGCCGCAGCGCGTCGACCAGCAGCGAGAAGGCCGGCGTCGCCTGGCGGCGGCTGGGGTAGTAAAGGTGGTAGCCGGGGAAGGGCGGGCACCAGTCGGCCAGCACCCGCACCAGTCGGCCGTCGGTCAATTGCGCCTTCACCTGATCCTCCGGCAGGTAGGCAAGGCCGAGGCCTGCCAGCACGGCATTCATGCGCAGCCCCGCCGTGTTGAAGATCAACTGTCCCTCGACGCGCACTTTCAGCTCGCGCCCGGCCTTTTCGAATTCCCAGGCATAGAGCCCGCCATAGGTCGGCAAACGCAAATTGATGCAATTGTGAGTGGTCAGGTCCTGCGGCGTGCGGGGCTTTGGGCGCCGGGCGAAGTAGGCCGGCGAGCCGACCACGGCCATGCGCATGTCGGGACCGATGCGAACCGCGATCATGTCGTACGCCACCTGTTCGCCAAGCCGCACGCCGGCATCGTAGCGCTCGGCGACGATGTCGGTCAGGCCGTAGTCGACGATGATCTCGACCCTGATGTCGGGATAGTCGGGCAAAAGCCTTGATATCGCCGGCCACAACACGGCGTCGGCCGCGTGCTCGCCGGCGGTGACGCGGATGGTGCCGGCGGGCTTTTCACGCAAGGCGCTCAAGGCGGCAAGTTCGGTCTCGATCTCGTCAAGCCTCGGCCCGACGGAGCGCACCAGGCGCTCGCCGGCCTCGGTGGGCGACACGCTGCGCGTGGTGCGGGTGAGCAACCGCACGCCCAGCCGCTCCTCCAGCGCGCGCACCGTGTGGCTGAGCGCCGATTGCGACACGCCAAGCTGTGCCGCCGCCCTGGTGAAGCTTTTTTCGCGCGCAACCGCAAGGAAGGCGGTGAGCTCGTTGAGGTTGTCTCGCGGCATTGATGAGCCTGTCTCATAAGTACATGCCGGATATAGCACCTAATCCAGGCCAATCGCAGCCGCTAAATAAGCGCCATCGGCTGCCCGAGGACGGCGGCCTTGAAAACCGGCGGCGTCCTGCCCCGGCTTCGAAAGGGAAAACCCATGGACATCAAGCGAAGCGGCTCGCAGCCTTCGGCGAAAGGCCCGGGCGACTGGTTCACCGGCACGGTGCGCATCGACCCGCTGTTTGCGGCCATCGCGCCTGCCCGCGCGGCCGGCAATGCCGTTACCTTCGAGCCCGGCGCGCGCACGGCGTGGCACACCCATCCGCTCGGGCAGTTGCTGATCGTCACCGCCGGCTGCGGCCGCGTGCAGCGCGAGGGCGGGCCAGTCGAGGAGATCCGGCCCGGTGATGTGGTCCGCTTCGAGCCCGGTGAAAAGCACTGGCACGGCGCGGCGCCCACCACCGCCATGACCCATATCGCCATCCAGGAGGCGCTCGACGGCAAGGCCGTCGACTGGATGGAGCACGTCAGCGACGCGCAGTACCAGGCCTGAACAAAGGAGCAAGACAATGCAAAAGCGCACACTTGGAACAAGCGGCCTCGAAGTCTCGGCCATCGGGCTCGGCTGCATGGGCATGAGCCAGTCCTACGGGGCACCGATGGCGACGCCGGATGCCGTCCGCCTGATCCGTTCCGCGTTCGAGCGCGGCATCACCTTCTTCGACACCGCGGAGGTCTATGGACCTTTCACCAACGAGGAGGTCGTCGGCGAGGCGCTGCGGCCGATCCGCGACCAGGTGGTGATCGCCACCAAATTCGGCATCGACATCGCCGGCACGGCCGGACATGAAGGCATGGACAGCCGGCCGCGGCATATTCGCGACGTCGTCGAGGCCTCGCTCAAGCGGCTGAGGACAGACCGCATCGATCTCCTCTATCAGCACCGCGTCGATCCGGTCGTGCCGATCGAGGAGGTGGCTGGCACGGTCAAGGACCTGATCAGCCAAGGCAAGGTGAAGCATTTCGGCCTCTCAGAGGCGGGTGTGCGCACCATCCGGCGCGCCCATGCGGTGCAGCCCGTCGCGGCCCTGCAAAGCGAATACTCGCTCTGGTGGCGCGAACCCGAGGAGGCGATCCTGCCGGTGCTCGAGGAACTGGGCATCGGCTTCGTGCCCTTCAGCCCGCTGGGCAAGGGTTTCCTCACCGGCGCCATCAACGCCAACACGACCTTCGACAGCAGCGACTTCCGCAACACCGTGCCGCGCTTCGCGGAAGAGGCCCGCAAGGCCAACCAGGCGCTGGTCGACGCGATCGTCGCGATCGCGGGCGAAAAGAAGGTGACCCCGGCACAGGTCGCGCTCGCCTGGCTGCTGGCGCAAAAGCCATGGATCGTTCCGATCCCCGGCACGACGAAGCTCAATCGTCTCGAGGAGAACATCGGATCGTGCGGCGTCGCGCTGACGGCGGACGATCTTGCCGGCATCGAAAACGCGGTCTCGGCGATTGCGGTGCAGGGAGAGCGCTATTCGCCGCAACAGGCGGCCAGGATCGATCGCTGAGGCGGAACAGGAAGGAAAATTATCATGACCGAGAACATCAAGGGCAAGGTCGTCGTCATCACCGGCGCCAGCAGCGGGCTGGGTGAAGCCGCCGCGCGGCTGCTGGCGAAAGAGGGTGCCAAGCTGGTGCTGGGCGCGCGCCGCCTCGACCGGCTCGAGGCACTGGCTGGCGAGTTGTCGCTCGGCAAGGATGCCGTCCTGGCAACCGACGTGACCGATGTCGGCCAGGTCCGGCGGCTCGTCGACCAGGCGGTGAAGACGCATGGCCGCGTCGACGTCATCATCAACAATGCCGGCCTGATGCCGCACTCGCCGCTGGAGCGCGGCAAGGTCGAGGACTGGGACCGCATGATCGATGTCAACATCAAGGGCGTGCTCTACGGCATAGCCGCCGCCTTGCCGCATATGAAGACGCAGAAGAGCGGCCATATCATCAACGTGTCTTCCGTGGCAGGCCACAAGGTCGGGCCGGGCGGTGCGGTCTATGCCGCCACCAAGCACGCGGTGCGCATCATCTCCGAAGGGCTGCGGCAGGAGGTAAAACCCTACAACATCCGCACCACCATCATCTCGCCCGGTGCCGTGGCGACGGAGCTGCCCGACAGCGTCACCGAGGCCGATGTCGCGGCGGGCGTGCGCGCGCTCTATGACCGGGTGGCCATCCCCGCCGATTCGTTCGCCAGGACGGTGGTGTTCGCCATGAGCCAGCCCGACGAGGTCGACATCAACGAGATCCTGTTCAGGCCGACGGCGCAGGAGTATTAGGGCGCGGCAGGGATGTTTGACGCTCGCTCGCATTGAAGCGCCGCACGCCTTCGGTGATTGGCGCAAACGTCCAACACTTCGTCATCCTCGGGTCTGCGCCGCGTCGCTTCGCTCCTTGCTCCGCCCGTGGATGACGAAGTGTTGGGGGCGTTGCAAATTTCCAAACCTTGACAGCAATGCCTTTCCTGCTCCAGCTTGGCGCCATGTTCACCCTCGCGCCCACCAACACCAACCGACGCCGCCGCCCTGCACGGAGCGGCAAGCTGAGTGCGCGACGACGAAGGCCGGCAGGATAGATCCGGTTCGTTCGTTTCCAGCCCCGCCCGCGACAACGCCGGCGGGGTTTTTCATGCCTGGAGCCTTGTGATGACAAACAATTCCATCCGGTTTCGGCCGGCCGAAACCGCCGACGCCGCCGCGATCCGGGACATCGTGCGCGCAGCCTATGCGAAATGGGTGCCGGTGATCGGCCGCGAGCCGCTGCCGATGCGCGCCGACTACGACAAGGCCGTGGCCGAGCATCCGTTCGATCTTGCAATCGCGGACGGCCGCGTCGTGGGCATGATCGAAACCGTGCTGGCCGACGACCACCTGTGGATCGAGAATGTCTGCGTGGCGCCGCAGGCGCAGGGCAGGGGCATCGGGCGGCTGTTGCTGGAGCGGGCTGAACAGAAGGCGCTCGAAGCCGGTCGCCCGGAGCTGCGCCTGCTGACCAACGGTGCTTTCGCCGCCAATGTGTCGCTGTACAAATGGCACGGCTATGTGATCGACCGGGAGGAGCCGTTCATGGGCGGCATGACGGTCTATATGAGCAAGAAACTGGCGCGATAGCGGGCAAGCGGAGGAAACGACGATGGCTGCCAGGGTCAAATTGAAGCAACTTCCCGGGCTGTACGCGATTTCACGGCTCGGGGCGGGCGACGGGATTCCCGGCTGGGCGGACGGGCCGGGCTTCGTCAGCATCACCAGGACCGATGACGAGCTTTCGCTCACGTGCCTGCAGGATCGCGTTCCCGGCACGGTCAAGCACGATCGCGACTGGGTCGCCTTCAAATTGCAGGGGCCCTTTGCTTTCGACGAAACCGGCATCGTGTTGTCGGTCATCCAGCCGCTGTCTGAGAACGGACTGGGCATCTTCCTGGTATCCACCTTCGACGGCGATCATCTGCTGGTGAAAGCGGCGGATCAGGAAGCGGCGAGACGGCTGTTGGGCGAGGCGGGACATACGCTTGCAATTTGAGCGAATACTTGCGTGATGCCAGGTAGCCGTCGAGCCGCTACATCGCCCGACGTCTGTGGCTCAATCACTGGCGTGCTGGCTCAACCACTTCGGAGGTTGCGTTTGACAGCGGCGTTTGTGCATCGTTATCTCTAGCTGGATATCACGGCCGGAACGGCCCCGCGGCCCCCAAGGAGAAAACCATGTCACACAATCTGCAGTTCTATATCGATGGCGCGTGGGTCGATCCTGTCGTGCCCAACACGCTCGATGTCATCGATCCCTCGAACGAGGATGCCTTCGCGCAGATCTCGCTCGGCTCCAAGGCCGATGTCGACAAGGCGGTGGCCGCCGCCAAGCGCGCCTTCAATACGTTCGGTTTCACCTCGGTGGAAGAGCGCCTCGATATCCTCAACCGCGTCATCGAGGTCTACAAGAAGCGCAGCTCCGATCTGGCTCTTGCCGTATCGCGCGAAATGGGCGCGCCGCGCCAATTCGCGCTCGACAGCCAAGTCGGCGTTGGCCTCGCGCATCTCCAGAAGATGGCCGAGACGCTGAAGACGTTCCAGTTCCGCCACGTCAAGGGCAGCGCGCTGATCGTCAAGGAGCCGATCGGCGTCGTCGGCCTGATCACCCCGTGGAACTGGCCGCTGAACCAGATCACCTGCAAGGTCGGTCCGGCACTCGCCGCAGGCTGCACCATGGTGCTGAAGCCGTCGGAAATCGCGCCGCTCGACGCCATCATCTTCGCCGAGATCATCGACGAGGCCGGCGTGCCGAAGGGCGTGTTCAACCTCGTCAATGGCGACGGCCCAGGCGTCGGCCAGGCGCTGTCCAGCCATCCCGACATCGACATGATGTCGTTCACCGGTTCGACCCGGGCCGGCATCCTGGTGGCCAAGGCCGCCGCCGACACGGTCAAGCGGGTGCATCAGGAGCTTGGCGGCAAGTCGGCCAACATCCTGTTCCCGGATGTCGACCTCGCCACCGCCGTCTCCAAGGGAGTCGCCGGCTGCTTCGGCAATAGCGGCCAGTCCTGCAACGCGCCGACGCGCATGTTCGTGCCGCGCGATCGCCATGACGAGGCCGCTGCTCACGCCAAGGCGGCAGCGGAAAAGTTCGTGGTCGGCCCGGCCGACGGCGCCAACACCAAGCTTGGCCCTGTCGTCAGCCAGGTCCAGTTCGACAAGATCCAGGACCTGATCCAGAGCGGCATCGACGAGGGTGCGACGCTGGTCGCCGGCGGCCCCGGCCGCCCGGCCGAGCTGAACCGCGGCTATTACATCAGGCCGACCGTGTTCGCCGACGTCACCCATGACATGCGCATCGCGCGCGAGGAGATCTTCGGGCCGGTGCTGGCGATCCTGCCCTATGACACGGTCGAACAGGCGGTCGAGCAGGCCAACGACACCGTCTACGGCCTTGCCTCCTACATCCAGGCCAAGGACATCCAGAAGGCGCGCGACGTCGCGGCACGCATGCGCTCCGGCAATGTCTACATCAACTACCCGACCTGGGACGCCGGCCTGCCCTTCGGCGGCTACAAGCAGTCCGGCAACGGCCGCGAATACGCCGAATATGGCCTTGAGGATTTCCTCGAGATCAAGGGCATCGCGGGGTATGAGGCGGCTGAGTAAGGACCGATAGAGCCCCTACAGGCGGCGCGCGACTTTGTGGGACTTGGGCAATCGCCCGAGGCCGGTGCTGCCCCTCACCTGCCTGCCGGCATCCTCCCCGTATAGTGACGGGGAGAGGGGTGCTGTCATAGCCGGTTTCGCCAATCACCAGCGTTGCAAAGGTGGACGCCAGCGTTGCGGCCAGCCCCTTCTCCCCGTCACTATACGGGGAGAAGTGCCCGGCAGGGCGATGAGGGCGGCGCCAGCTTCGGCGATGGGTGGCCTTCATCACAAGCCAAAGCGATCGTTGATCCGGAGCAATCGCCTTTTGAGCTCCGCTAGCCGTTTCTTGCCAATTGGCAAATACATGCTATATGTATGCCAATAGCAGGGTGAGCAAATGCAGCTTCAATCGATCGTCACGACGCCGGCCACGGTCGGCAGCGCCATCTCGGATGAGGAGGCGGGGGCGCTTGCGCGCACCACGGTCAATTTGTTCAAGGCGTGGGGCCTCACCGACCTCGAGGCCTGCATCCTGCTCGGCGGCATGTCGGCGCGCACCTGGGCGCGGTGGAAGGAGGGCGGCATCGGGCGGATCGACCGCGATTTGCGGACCCGCATGGCGCATCTGATGGGCATCCACAAGGGCCTGCGCTATCTCTTCACCGAGCCGGCGCGCGGCTATGCCTGGATCCGCAAGCCCAATGCCACTTTCGGCGGCCAGTCGGCGCTCGACCTGATGCTGCGCGGCGAAATCTCCGATCTTGCCGCCATGCGCGAATGGCTCGATGCGGAGCGTGGTGCATGGTGAGTGGACTCGCGGTCCGGCGCCGCGTCCACTGGCCCCAGACCTATCGCATCATCCGTTCCATCCATCCGCCGATCGACCTGTTCGAGGACATCGCCGATCCGCGCGACTGGGAGGCGCTGGCCTCGGTCGAGGAGAAGACCAATCCGCGGATCCGGCTTGAGATCGGCGACCTCGGCAAGGTCGCGGCGGCAAGGCGGGTGTCCGGCCCCGGCGCCAGCTTCGTCATGGCGCCCTTCGTGCATTGTTCGACGCTGCGGCCCGGGCGCTTCTCGGATGGCAGCTACGGCCTCTATTATGCCGGCGACAGCGAGGATGTGGCGCTGGCCGAAACCATCCACCATCACCAGAATTTCATGCGCGCCACCAAGGAAGATCCGGGCTGGACGGCTGACTTTCGCGTGCTGATCGGCAGCGTCGACCGCGACCTCGATGACGTCAACGCCGTGCCCGGCGTGCTCGACCCGGACGATTACACCGCCTCGCAGGCGGAAGGGCAGGCGCTGCGGGCGCAAGGCAGCGACGGGCTGGTGTGGAACAGCGTGCGCATGCCTGGGGGGCAATGCATCGGCATCTTCTGGCCTGATGTCATCCCTGTTCCGGTGCAGGGCCGGCATTACAGCTACCACTGGGACGGTGCGCGCGTCGACTTCGTGCGCCAGCACGATACCGGCAAGGTGCTGGCGGTCGTGTGACTGCATGGCGGCGCGTTTCGCCGCTGGCGGCGGCAATTCCGGTTCGTGCCCTGGCCGGAGATCAACATGCTGTGATTGCCGCGAATAATGGCATGGATTTCCTGCCATATCGCCTCCGCCCGATCTATATATCGACCGAGATCGATGCGGGTGAAGATGGAACACGACATCATATTGAAGGCGCTGGCGCACCCGGTTCGGCGCGATGTCCTGGCGTGGCTGAAGGAGCCTGAAAAGCACTTCACCGCGCAGGAGCATCCGCTCGAAATGGGCGTCTGCGCCAGCCAGTTCGAACGTTGCGGCCTGGCGCAGTCCACCGTGTCGGCGCATCTGGCGACGCTTGCGTCGGCCGGCCTCGTCACCACGCGGCGGGTCGGCCAATGGGTGTTCTACAAGCGCAACGAAGAAACCATCGCCGCCTTTCAGGCCGCCTTGTCCGATCTCTGACGATCCTCCCCGCTTCCTCCCCCGAATGCATGAAAGGCATTTCTCATGGCTACCCTTTTTGATCCCCTGCGGGTCGGCGACCTGGCGCTGGCGAACCGCATCGTCATGGCGCCGCTGACGCGCAATCGCTCACCCAATGCGGTGCCCGGCGACCTGTCGGTGACTTATTACAGCCAGCGCGCCACGGCCGGGCTGATCGTGACGGAGGCCACCGCCATCAGCCATCAGGGCCAGGGCTACGCCGACGTGCCCGGTCTCTATGGCGCGGATCAGCTTGCCGGCTGGAAGCGCGTCACCGACGCCGTCCATAAAGCCGGCGGCAAGATCGTGGTCCAGCTCTGGCATGTCGGGCGCATCTCGCACACCGCGTTGCAGCCCGGCGGCGGCAAGCCGGTGGCGCCGTCCGCGATCAGGGCGAACTCCAAGACTTTCCTGGTCAAGCCCGATGGCAGCGGTGAGTTCGTCGAGACCTCCGAGCCGCGCGCGCTCGATGCGGCCGAACTCCCCGGCATCGTCGATGATTTTCGCCGCGCCGCCAAAGCGGCGATCGAGGTGGCGGGTTTTGACGGCGTCGAGATCCATAGCGCCAACGGCTATCTCATCGACCAGTTCCTGCGCTCGGGCACCAACCATCGCACCGATGATTATGGCGGCTCCATCGAGAACCGGACGCGATTCCTGTTCGAGGTGGTCGACGCGGTGACGGGCGCTGTCGGTGCCGGCAGGACCGGGATCAGGCTGTCGCCGGTGACGCCCGCCAACGACACTTCGGATGCCGATCCGCAGCCGCTTTTCAACCACGCGGTGGCAGGCCTGGGCGGCCGCGGCCTGGCCTATGTCCATATCGTCGAAGGCGCGACCGGCGGCGCGCGCGATTTCAGCCAGGGCGACAAGCCGTTCGACTACGAAGAACTCAAGGCCAGCTATCGCAAGGCCGGCGGCACAGGTGCCTGGCTGGTGAACAATGGCTACGACAAGGAGTTGGCCGAAAAGGCTGTCGCCGACGGCTATGCGGACCTTGTCGCGTTCGGCAAGCTGTTCATCGCCAATCCCGACCTCGTCAGCCGGCTGAAGCGCAATGCCGACCTGAACACCCCGGACAAGGCGACGTTCTATGGCGGTGATGCCAAGGGCTATACGGACTATCCGACGGCGGCCTGAGCCGCCCATCGGAACGGCCGGCTCTCGATGGGGAGCCGGCCGCCATCGCGCTGATGCGCGGCCGGATTTGGCCGAGACGCGCGGGCATTGAACTGGCCTGACTTGACCGGATTTCTTTTCCACGGTGACTTGCGGCGATAGGGAATTTGCCTGATCAAGTCGACATGGGGCTCTATCGCATTTGACCGGAGAAGCATGCTTGATCCCTGTGACGAGGAAGGGGGCAATGGCGGACCACCTCGTCGGCGACTGGAGAGTCCGCCGCACCATGATCGATTTCCTGACCGGCGCGACCCATTGCTTCGCCGGTGACGCCGTCGTCACGGCCGATGCCTTCACCGAGTATGGAACCATGCGCATCGGATCCCAGGAAATGCCGGCAAGCCGGCGCTACCGGCTCGAGCCGGGCCAGCGCTCGGTGCGCATCCTTCATGCCGACGGCCACGACTTCATCGAGCTAGGGCCGGAGCCGGCGCAGACCGTCCGCCATCTCTGTGGCGCCGATCTCTATGTCGGGCGTTTCTTCTTTCGCGGCCGGGACGAATGGGTGGAGGCGTGGCGGGTCAAGGGGCCGCGCAAGAACTATGCGAGCCTTGGGTGGTTTCGCCGACAGGCCGATTCATCGTCCCGCTTGGGCGAAGGGCATAGGGCAAAAGTCCATGCCTTGCAGAACGCTCTCATTGCCTGAGAATCATTCGCCATGGAGATGTGCGATGAGTGACAAGACCTCGGGCCGGCCCGGCATCCTTGAAAGCGCGGCGATCGTGCTGGCGGTCGCGGTGGCCTCGCCTGCCGTGGCGCGGGCGCAGCTTGGTTTGCGGGAATGCACGGCATCGGCCGTTGCCGTCAGCCGCGATGCCGCGCCAAGACTCAGTTCTGATGCCGACGCGACGGACATGCTGCAGCATGACTGATCCCGCGGAGAAGGTGCGGTCGTGCTGAGCGCCGGCGTCATCGCGTGGATCGGCGGCGTTTTTCTGGCCGCCGGCTTCGTCAAGGGCATCGTCGGCATGGGGTTGCCGACCGTGGCGATAGGGCTGCTGGCGGTGACGATGCCGCCGGCCGAGGCCGCCGCGCTGCTGCTGATTCCGTCGCTGGTTACCAATCTCTGGCAGTTGTTCACCGGTCCTTCCTTCGGTGGGCTCATCAGGCGGCTGTGGACGATGATGGCCGGCATCATGCTGGGCACCGTCGCCGGGGCTGGGGTGCTCACCGGCGCGCATTCAGGCGCTGCCTCGGCAGGGCTTGGCGCGGCGCTGGTGCTCTATGCCTTGCTCGGCCTGTTCAAGTCTGGCTTCACCGCGCCGGCGCGTCACGAGGTATGGGCCTCACCACTGGTCGGCTTGGCGACCGGGCTGGTCACCGGCGCCACCGGTGTCTTCGTCATCCCGGCGGTGCCCTATCTGCAATCGCTGCGGCTGGAGAAGGAGGACCTGATCCAGGCGCTCGGCCTGTCCTTCACCATATCGACGGTCGCGCTCGCCATCGGCCTGCTGCGGACAGGCGCCCTGGCGTCGCCGGCGACGCAACTGACGGGATCGGTCCTGGCGCTGGCGCCGGCGCTGGCCGGCATGTTCATCGGCCAGGCACTGCGCCGGACAATGAGCGTCGAGACATTTCGCACGGTGTTCCTGATAGGCCTGCTGGTGCTGGGCGCCTACCTCGCGGGGGAGGCGCTGCACTAGCCGCGCTTGCGGCGCGCTCTATCGAACGACCAGCACCGGGATTGCGGTGTAGGACAGCACTTCCGCCGTCTGGCTGCCCAGAAGCAGCTTGCCCAGTCCGCGGCGGCCATGCGAGGCCATCACGATCAGGTCGCAGCCCAGCGCCTGCGACAGGTCCAGGATCGCCTCGGCGGGCCTTTTGTCCTCGACATGGACCACCTCGGCGGAGACGCCGGCCGCATCGGCCGAAGCCTTGCACTTGGCCAGAACCTCCTTGCCGTATTTGCGCGATTCTTCCTGGTAGACGGCCAGTTCATCGCCGGCGGCATAGCCGGCCATGGCTCCGCCCCAGGCGAAGATCGGGAATTGTTCCGAGACGGTGACGAAGGTGACTGTGGCGCCGATGCCCTTGGCCAATGTGAGGCCATGGGCGACGCCCTTGTCCGCCAGTTCCGATCCGTCGGTGGCGATGAGCAGATGTTTGTACATGGTGATCTGACCTGTTGTGCAAGGGCCGATGCCCTTGGGGTGGCGGGAGCCTTGGAACGGCTTGGCCTGATATAGTTGCGCGGTGGGCCTCCTCACAGGGCCAGCTTCATGTGGATCAGGGCCAGGCGAGGAGGGCCTGAAACCAGCGTCAGGCCGGTCCGATGCAGCCTGCCATTGGCGATGCGGTCGCCTTTGCGCAAACAATGCCGGGTCGCAAACAATTGGCCGCCGGGCAGGCCCGGCGGCCAATGTGAAACCGCATGATCCCGCTCCAGGCCTAGAACGGCGTCGCCGGCAGCTCCTGGGTGCCTTCGAGCTTCACGGCCTGGAGCTCGTTCGGGTCATAGCCAAGGGCCCGCAGGATGGTGGGCGCCACCTGCGTCGTCTGCACCAGGGCTGGCACCGACCTCGGCTTGAGCGAAGGACCGCTGATGAGGAGCGCCACGTTGCGATCGTTCGCATTGGCGCCGCCATGCTCGGCAATCTTCGAACCAGATGTGTAAACCACACCCGGATTGACCGTGGCTATGAAGTCCGGCGTACGGCTGTCGGTGGCTGGATCCTGATAGGCGAGAGCCAGCGCATTCGGCGGCTGGATCTGGGCGATGCCTTCAGCCTTGCTCGATTTCTCGAGATAATCCTGCGCCGCCGCCAGGTTCTTCACCCTGTCTTGCGGCTTGAGCCAGATCAGCGCGGCGTCGTCGGCGATGTGGAAGGCATAGCCCGGTGTCTTCGTGTATGGATCATCGTCCAGTGGCTGGAACGTCGCCGGGTCGATTGGCGACTGGCCATGCTTCGAGGCCAGTATGATCAGGGTCGAGTCGGCGAGATGATTGCCCTTGAGCGCGGCCATCAGTTCGCCGAGGGCGCCGTCGACATAGGCGAGCTGCCCCGCAAGACCACTGCCCGGCGCGCCGCTGGCATCGACATAGCCGCCGACCAGACCGGCCTGGTCGCCGGGACCGGCCTTGGGAAGCTTCTGCCCCACGCTTACCGCCTGGAAATTCATGCCGAAAAGCGCGGGAACCGCAACGTGATGCGCGCCGGTGCTGTCGAGGCCCTTGATTTCGTTGATCACCGCCTGGACCCGCGCTTCGTCAAAGTCACGTTCGGCCTTGAAGCTGCCCGTCGTCTTGACCTTCGTACCGGGGATCAGGCTGTCCTGTTCCAACGCGTAGAGGTCGTCGACGCCTTTGCCCGAAGGTCCGTTCAGCCATTCGTAGGCCGGGTGCTTGTCGGACCAGGCTGTGCGGCCACCATGGGCTTTCACGATCTCGAAGACGTTGTTGACCCGCACGAAATCATGCGGATAGACCACCGAGCACTTGCCTTTGACCAGCGTCATCGGCAACTTTGCCGGGTCGATCTGGCTGCGGAAATCGCCCGGCCTGCCGCCACCATCAAGGCGCGTCGGATCGACGTCGATATTCTCGGCGAAGGCCACTTCGGCACCCGGCTCGCCCTTGCAATCCGAAGCCGGGGCGAAATAGGTGCGGTCGTAGCTGTCGTCGTAGAACACGCCCGTCGATTTGGGCGTGCCGCCGGTCACCTGCGCGACAAAACCGGGGAACGAGTCGGACGGGGCGCTGGTCAGCGCGTTGGGATAGAAAATCCCCGTATGGGCGAGCGTGGCGAACGAGCTTGTCGGATTCGCGGCGACATAGTTTTCCAGATCGAGCGCATGAAGCCCGTCGACGCTGATAAGCAACACGTGCTTGTAGGGTGCGGCGACGGCGCTGGAATCAGACAGCGCGCCAGCGAACGCCGCCGTCAGCGTGCCCGCCGCCAGCGCCAGAGATAGCATTTTCATTGAAGTGTCCCTCGTCTCGCAGCCTCGCGATGGATCAAGGATAGGCGCGTTGATATGACAGGTTCATGAAAACGCGCTGGCGAGGACCTTACGGATTTGTAAGCCAGCGGTGATGCAGCGCAAAGATTGCCCCGGCCAGCGCCGCCAGCGCCGCCATTGCCGCCGGGCCTTTCGCTGTGCCGTACGGACCGCTACAGCTTGGCCCGACATCCACGAAAGGCCGAGCGTATGAGTAGCGCGTTTCCGCAAATCCATCTGGTCCGGCATGGCGAGACGGCGTGGAGCCTTTCGGGGCAGCATACCGGCCGCACCGACACGCCGCTGACGCCGGCCGGCGAGGCCGCCGCGCGGGGCGTGGCGGAGCGGCTCAAGGGCCTTTCGTTCTCGGCGGTGTGGTCGAGCCCGTCGCAGCGCGCCTACAACACCAGCGTGCTGGCCGGCTTTGGCGCGCGGAGCGTCAAGATGGATGACCTGCAGGAGTGGGACTACGGCGCCTATGAAGGGCGCACCACCAAGGAGATCCTGGCCGAGCGGCCGGGCTGGACCGTCTTTCGCGACGGCTGCCCGCAAGGCGAGACGGCGGCCGATGTCGGCGCCCGCGCCGACAGGATCATCAGGCGACTTCGCGACGCCGGCGGCTCGATCCTGATCTTCTCCAGCGCGCATTTCCTGCGCGTGCTCACCGCCCGCTGGCTCGGCCTGCCGCCGGAAGGCGGCGCGCTGTTCGTGCTCGATACGGCCAGCATCAGCGTGCTCGGTTACGAGCATGACCTCAGCGAGCCTGTCGTGCGCAAGTGGAACCTGAAGTAGCGGCGGCAGCGGCGCAGGCTCGGCGCGGACGCCTCCTCGCGTTCGTCATCCCAGGGTCTCCGCGACGGAGCTGCGCTCCTGCTTCGCCCTGGGATGACGAACGCGTTGGGCGGCTTCGGCTAATTCCAGATGCCGGGCGCTGAACCAACTCAAACCGCACGGCCCGCCTCCTACTTGTCGAACTTGCGGATGGCTTCCGCCGTCACCGGCGTGAAGAAGTTCACCAGGTTGCCGTCGGGGTCGCGGAACAGCAGCGAGCGGTTGCCCCAGGGCATGGTGGTCGGCTGCTGCACGGTCACGTTCCTGATCAAGTCGGACAGCCTGGAAAATTCGGCATCGACGTCGCCGACGCGGAATTCGAGGATGGCGGTGTGGTTGTCGGCGGGGCGGGCGATGTCGCCGCCGAACAGCATCAAGGTGCGCGTGCTGCCGATCGCCAGCGTGCAGGAAGGCGTCGCCAGTTCGGCGAAGTCCTCGGTGTAGACCGTCGCCGGCATGCCGGTAATCTCGCCGTAGAAGCGCACGAGGCGCTGGACGTCGGATGTGATGATGCGGACAGAGACGAAATTCATCGCAGGGCTCCTTGATCGTCGAAGCCGCGGCCGGGCTCCCGGCCTCCCTATAGGCCAGGCCTCCTGCCACCTTTCCGTCAGGAGAGAGATGCGGGCTTCACGCCTCCGGTTCGGACCAGGTCGGCGGCAGGCCGAAGGCGGCGAACAAGCCGGCGCCGAGCGGGCCGACATAGACGGTCAGCGAGGCGATGGCGCCTTGGGCCGGCTCGATGACGTGCAGCGATTGCGCGCGCCATTCCGGGTCCTGGCGGCGCCGCGCGTAGATCGCGACGGCGGGCTGGCCGTTGGCCCGCGTGGCCACGGCGCGGTAGCCGGCGAAATTGCCCCAGACGGTCTTGAAGAAATCGTGGATCGCGGGGCGGCCCCGGTACCAGTCGTGCCACGGCGGCATGTGGTAGGTGGCGTCCTCGCGCAGCAGTTCGATGAAGCCGTCGAGATTGGCGGCCCGCCAGGCCCTGACATAGCGTTCGAGCAGCCGGCCCTCTTCGGGGTTGGGTTGCGATCGCTGCAAGGGACGTCCCTGCGGATAACGCTTGCCAAGTGTCGCCCGCGCCCGCTGCAGGGCGCTGTTGACCGAGGCGGTCGTGCCGCCCAGCAATTGCGCCGTCTCCAGCGCCGACCAGCCCAGCACATCGCACAGCAGAAGCGCCGCGCGTTGCCGGGGCGGCAGCAGCTGGATGGCGGCGACGAAGGCCAGCCGCACGGCTTCGCCGGTCTCGTAGCGCGCGTCCGGGCCGGGCTCGCCATCGACAAGGTCCGGCAACTCGGCGTCGGGGTAGGGCTCCAGCCAGGAAAGCCCGGCGGCCGGCCCGGCGGCGGCGGGCCCTTCGGTCGGCGGCCGTGCGGGCTCTTCGAGAACGCGGTGCGCCGACGATCGTGCCTTTATGGCGTTGAGGCAGGCGTTGGTGGCGATCGTGTAGAGCCAGCCGCGCGGCGAGCCGCGCCCGTCGAATTGCATGCGGCCGCGCCAGGCCTTGAGGAACGTTTCCTGGACGAGATCGTCGGCCTCGTGCAGCGAACCCATCATCCGGTAGCAGTGGAGCTTGAGTTCGCGCCGGTGGGCCGTCGCCAGGCGCTCGAAGGCCGGCCGGTCGAGAACCGGCCGGCCTATCCGATCCTGGGGCTCGGAAGCGCCGGGAACGTCTGTCATGTCGAACCCGCCATGCTCATTGCGGCCGGCATCCTGCGCGCCTCACGCGGCGGCGGCAAGGCCGCTGCCGCTCACCGTGAAGGCCGTGCCCGGCATCTTGCCGCCAGCCATCGCGACCACCGCGCGCCCGACATCGGCGGGTGTCTGCACATCGCTCATGCTGGCCAGGAAATCGGCCGGGCTGATGCCGAGATAAGCGGAGACGCCCGCTATGCCGCGCTCGCCGACGCCGGTGCCGGCCATGATGCGCATCGGCGCCAGCGCCATGAAGCGCAGGCCAAGGCCAAGCCGGTCGGCTTCCTTCTGGCTGTGGGCGGCAAGGATCATCTGCATGCGCTTGGCGCCGGAATAGCCGCCGGAATTCGGCGGGCCGCCGCTCAGCGCCGCGCCGCTGGAAATCAGCACCACGCGGCTGCCCGGCTTCATCCGGCCCTGGAGGGCGGCCCTGCAGAACAGGAACGAGGCTTTCACGTCCATCTCCCAGTTGACCGAAAAATCGTCCCAGCTCTGGTCCTGGATGGGCGCCGATGGGGCAAACGCGCCGGCCGAGATCACCAGCACGTCCGGCTCCAGCGCGGCGAACACCCTCTCGGGCGCGGTGTCGTGCGTGGCGTCGGCGGCCAGCGTCCTGACCCCGGACGCCTCCCAGGAAAGCTCCTTCAGGGCTTCCGCGCCGCGGGCGACGGCGAGCACGGTCGCGCCTTCACCCAGGGCAGCTTCCACGATCGAGCGGCCGACACCCCGGCTGCCTCCGACCACGACGACATTTTGACCTTGCAACGATTCCATGGATTACCTCGCTTTTCCGGCCCAGAGGATTCCGGCGCCTGATGATCAGGACAGTCGAGGCGGGTGGAAATCATCGGTGCGACGGTAAAAAATCTTTTGCGGGCGCCTGTCGGGCGGCTCTCATTCGTTCGCGGGTTTGCCAGGGGCCCGATTGGGGCGATAAACTGGACGGCCCATCGTCGATCTCTTGGGCGCAACGGTAACTGGGAGGAATGGATGATGACGACTTTGTTCGTGAGACATACCGTGTCCGACTACAAGGCCTGGCGCAAAGTCTATGACGGGTTCGCGCCGGTGCAAAAGGCCGGTGGCGTGAAAGCCGAGACCGTCTATCAGGCGGCGGACAACCCCAACGACGTCACCGTGACGCATGATTTCGCCAGTGTCGCCGAGGCGCAGGCCTTCATCAAAAACCCAAAATTGAAAGAGGCGATGGCGAGCGCCGGCGTGGTCGGCGCGCCAAGCATGTGGATCACCAACAAGGCTTGATTGATCGCCCGGCCTGTCCGATTGCACATGCGCACTGAACGGCCCAGGCCGCTTCCGGCCTGGCCGGTGCGACGCTGTTCGTCCGTCGGAGGCGCCAGGGCGGATTTATTGTAAAAACCAAAATGCATCAGCGTCGTATCAGGGCTCTATTCTGATAACCAAGAATTGATTGGACGTACTGCTTCCGTGATTGGCCGTTTGCTTGGCGTCATCATAGCGTCGTCGGTGGAGAATTCATCGGCTGAGGGGGTGACATGGTTTTCCGGGCGACAAGTGTCATTACGGGGCTTGCCGTTCTGGCGTTTACGGCCTTTCCGGCGGCTGCCTACACCCGCTCGTCCACCTACCAGAAGACCGCGCTTTCGGGCCAGGAGATCTATGTCTTCGGTGGTACGACCCTGAACCCGGACTGTTCCAGCGCCGGCAAGGATGACGTGAGAGTGGTCTCCGGCCCGAGCCATGGAAATGTAAAACTCGTTCACGGCAAGGTGCATCCGTCTTATGCCAAATCGAACGAGCGTTCAAAATGCAATGCCCGCATGGCGGATGGCGTCAAGGCGCTTTACCGGTCGAAACCCGGATTCACGGGGTGGGACCAGGTCACGTTCTCGGTCCACACCTATGAGGGCAATGCCTTCAGATTTGTCGCCAACATCAAGGTCGAGTAGCGGCGGTGCCGCAATCGCCGCCTCTCGGCCGGAGGAGACTTCATGCAGCCAGGAGATCGCTGAAAAATGGTGCGTAAAACCGCAGGTTTCGTCGCCGCATTGACGGTTCTGGGATTGGCGGCCTGGCCCGCGGCCGCGGGGACGGAGAGCTATCGAAAGACGGCGTTGTCCGGACAGGAGATCTATATCCTCAGGGATGTGAGCCTCAATGAGGACTGTTCGAGCGCGGGCGCCAACGATGTCAGGGTCATCGCCGGGCCAGCCCACGGCAAGGTCAGGCTTGTGCACGCAAAGCTCTATTCCGGTTTCCCCAAATCGAACGAGCGCTGGAAATGCAACACGCACAAGGTCAACGGCATCAAGGGGCTCTACCGGTCGAATCCGGGGTTCAAGGGACATGACGAGGTCACGTTCTCGACCCATACCTATATGGGAAATGCCCATAAGACGGTCGTGAGCATCGACGTCGAATAGCGCTTCGCGACCTCGCCGCTCAGCCCGCCAGCAGCGCCAGTTCCTCCGGCGTCAGATGCCGCGCCGCGCCCTTGGCGAGGTCGCCCAGCGGCAGCCGGCCGATGGCGATGCGGATAAGGCGCTTGACCTCGATGCCGTGCGCGGCGAGCAACCGGCGTATGTGGCGGTTGCGGCCTTCATCGAGCACAATCTCCAGCCAGGCGGTGCGGCCGCCGCTGCGCAAAAGCGCGATCGAATTGGCCGTCAGGGTCTCGCCGTCGACGGTGACGCCCGCGCGAAGTTTGTCCAGCATCGCTTCGTCGGGCACCGCGCCGATCTGGACGTGGTAGGTCTTGGGCAGGTGCGAGCCCGGGTCCATCAGCCGGTTGGCGAAATGCGTGTCGTTGGTCATCAGCAGCAGGCCTTCGCTCGCCTTGTCGAGGCGGCCGACCGGCGAGACGAAAGGCAAATCGAGCCCTTCCAGGCAGGCATAGACGGTGTCGCGCTGCTGCGGGTCGTCGCGGGTGGTGACCAGCCCGCGCGGCTTGTTGAGCATGACATAGACCTTGCGCTCGGCGACCACATGCTCGCCATCGACGACGATGCGGTCGCGGCCGAGGTCGACGCGCAGCGAGGCATCGCGCACCACCTTTCCGCCGACGCGCACGCGGCCCGCGGCGATCAGCACCTCGGCCTGCGTGCGCGAGCACAGGCCGAGCTTGGAGAGCGCGCGGTTCAGGCTGACGCCGGCTTTGGACGGCCTGCCGGTGGGTGGTGGTCTTGATGCCATGCTGATCCGGGTCGGTCGGTTGCATCGGACAGATGGCACGGGTGGTGTGGGCATCGCAAGCGGACCTCATGTTGCCACAATCGGACAATGCGATAGAGCCAGCATCAGCGATGGATCCAACAAGTTGACGAGCGCCGTATTTCCTGCCGCCGTGCTACTTGCCGGTATGACGGTGCCGGCGTGGGCCGATGCGGTATGCATGGCTAACATCGGGCGGCTTGAACCCGGGCAATATGCCTGCCTAGGGGTCGGCGGGGCGAGCCACCTGGCCCGCTGCGAGGTGAACCTCAATATCCTGTCCTGGAAACAGGTCCTCGACCATTGCCCGGGGGGCGATCCGGCGCCGGGGCCCGCTCCGGCTGCATCGGTCTGCCGGGCCAACGGCCAGTTCATCCCGGGCGGCGGTTTTGCCTGCCTCGTCGTGGCCGGCGGCGCGCACCTGGCGCGCTGCGACACCGTGCTCAATGCTTCGTCCTGGACCAAGGTTCAGGACGGCTGCCCCGGCCCGCCGCTACCTAAAGTCATTCCGGATTCGCAGATGCCTCCATTGCTCGAGCATCCGTTGTCTGGTCCTCGACGCCTGATTGAACGATTGCGTGACGCGCTTTGATGTCGGTAAAGGCGAGATTGGCGTCGACATCAAGGTGAAGGACGTTGTCTGAAGTTGACCTTATGGCTCAATGGCATCGCCTCAACCACCCACGCATCGATGCGGGCCGCGACTGTCGGGCGTCTACACCGCCGTGCCGACCAGCGCGCCGATGCCGGCGGTGAGCGCCATGGCGAAGGCACCCCAGAAGGTGACGCGCAGCGTTGCTCGAAGGATGTTGGCTCCGCCCGCCCTGGCGCCGATGGCGCCCAGCAAGGCGAGGAAAAGCAGGGACGCCACCGAGACCGCCAGCACCAGCATGGAGGCGGGCGACACCAGCACCATGAGCAGTGGCATGGCCGCGCCCACGCTGAAGGTCGCCGCCGAGGTCAGCGCCGCCTGGATCGGCCGCGCCGTGGTCATTTCGGAAATGCCGAGTTCGTCATGGGCATGCGCGGCCAGAGCATCCCTGGTCATCAGCTGCTCGGCGACCTGACGCGCCAGGCCTGCCTCCAGCCCGCGCTTGACGTAGATCTGCGCCAGTTCCTCGCGCTCGAATTCCGGCTGGGACCTGAGTTCCTCGCGTTCGCGGGCGAGGTCGGCATTCTCGGTGTCCGACTGGGAGCTGACCGAGACATACTCGCCAGCCGCCATCGACATGGCGCCCGCCACCAGGCCGGCTATGCCGGCGACCAGAACCTGCGAAGTCGGTGCCGCGGCCGACGCCACGCCGACGATCAGGCTGGCGGTCGAGACGATCCCGTCATTGGCCCCCAGCACGGCGGCGCGCAGCCAGCCGATGCGTGACACCAAATGGTTTTCGATATGCAGGCGGCTCATGCTTTTCTCCGGATCGTGCCTTCGAGTTTCGTGGCGACGGCGACTGTATTGGAAATCGTGCCGTATTTGCGGACGTTCTTGTGCAGCAGCTCCAGCCGCTGGTCGGTTTCATCGGTGTCGACGACAAGCTCATAGTCGATGGAGGCAATCCCCGGCGGGCTGTCGCGCCGAACGGCATGCAACGCGACCCTGACGCCGCGCAGCTTGAAACCGAGCATCGGGGTGACGCGCTCGATGCCCTTGATCATGCAGGCGCCAACGGCCGCCAGAAGCAGTTCGGCCGGATTGAAGGCATCGGCCCGGCCCTCGAGACAGGTGTCGAGAACAAGCGCGGCGTTCTTGGTCGTGGCCACGCTGCCTCGCGCATCGGTCCGTCTGGCTTCAATGCTGTATTCGAACATGGTGCCACCTGCTTTGCAGCCCGCCTGGCGGGCGCCGTTCCGGTGTTTCTAGCCTCTTTGCAGGAAGCTGAAGTTGATCCAGGTCAGAATCAGGTCGCCCTGACCCTTTTTACGTGCGCAGCACCCGGTAGATCGCGGGGATGACCAGCACCGTCAGCAGCGTCGAGGAGGCCAGGCCGAACAGCAGCGAAATCGCCAGCCCCTGGAAGATCGGGTCGGTCAGGATCACCGCCGCGCCGATCATGGCGGCAAGTGCTGTCAGCAGGATCGGCTTGAACCGGATCGCGCCGGCCTCGATAAGTACCTCGCGCAACGGCCTGTCGGGCGACGCGGCGTGACGGATGAAGTCGACCAGCAGGATCGAATTGCGCACGATGATGCCGGCCAGCGCGATGAAGCCGATCATCGAGGTGGCGGTGAACGGCGCTCCGAACAGCCAGTGTCCGCCGAGGATGCCGATGAAGGTCAGCGGGATCGGCGTCAGGATCACCAGCGGCACCTTGAACGAGCCGAACTGGGCGACGACCAGGATGTAGATGCCGAGCAGGGCGACGCCGAAGGCCGCGCCCATGTCGCGGAAGGTCACCCAGGTGACTTCCCATTCGCCGTCCCACAAGAGCGTTGGCCGGCTTTCATCCTCCGGCTGGCCATGCAGCGAGATCGCGGGCTTTTGCAGTCCGGTCCAGTCCTGCGCGTCGATGGCCTTGCTTACGGCGAGCATGCCGTAAAGTGGCGCCTCGAAGCTGCCGGCAAGCTCGGCTGTCACCATTTCGGCGGCGCGACCGTTGTGCCTGAACACCGGGAACGAGGCGCGCTCCGGCGTTACCCGCACGACATCTCCGAGTTCCACCACGCCGCGGCCGCCGGGCAGGACATTGGCCGGGATGGGCGTGGTCAGGAAGCGCTCGTCGAGCGTCCTTTCACCCTTCGGCCGCTCGATGCGGATCGGGATCGGCTGGCGGCCACCGCCGCGATGCGAATAGCCGACGGTCTTGCCGCCATTGAGGATGGCGAGCGTGTCGAAGACGTCGCTTTCCTCGACATGGAAGAACTCCGCATCGTCGGTGGAAATCGTGGCGCGCAGCCGGCGTGCCGGCTGTCCCCAGGAATTGTCGACGTCGACGATGAAGGGCACGGAACGGAATGCCGTTTCGATCTTTTCGGCGACCTTGCGGCGCGTGTCGCCGTCGGGTCCATAGACCTCCGCCAGCAGCGTTGCCATCACGGGCGGACCGGGCGGCGGCTCGACCACCTTCAGGCTGGTGCCTTGCGGCACCGGGATCGTGGCGATGCGCTGGCGCACGTCGAGCGCGATCTCGTGGCTGGACCGGGTACGGTTCGCTTTCGGCAGCAGGTTGAGCGCCACGTCTCCCTGCCGCGGCTCGGTGCGCAGGACGGCATGGCGCACGAGGCCGTTGAAATTGAAGGGCGCCGCCGTTGCGGCATGTGTCTGCACCGACCGGACTTCCTTCAGCTCGAGAACCCTGGCGGCGACGGCCTGTGCAACCGCATCGGTCGCCTCGACGGAAGATCCTTCCGGCAGGTCGATGGTGACCGACAATTCGGACTTGTTGTCGAAGGGCAGGAGCTTGACCGTGACATGCTCGGTGTAGAACAGCGCGAGCGAGCCGAGCGTCAGCAGGCCGACGACAAGCAGGAAGGCCCAGCTCGCCTTCTTCGAGGCCAGGATCGGCCGGGCGACGGCGGTGTAGGCGCGGCCGAGCGGGCCGCCATTGCCATGATCCCGATGGGCATGTGCCGACGCCCGTCCGGCGAGTTTGAGCATCAGCCACGGCGTCACCGTCACCGCGACGAAGAAGGAGAAGATCATCGCCGCCGAGGCGTTGGCCGGGATCGGGCTCATGTAAGGCCCCATCATTCCCGAGACGAACAGCATCGGCAGCAGTGCGGCGACCACGGTCAAGGTGGCGACGATGGTGGGGTTGCCGACTTCGGCCACCGCCTCGATCGCTGCCTGCCGGCGGTCGCGTCCGCCGCCCATGGCCCAGTGCCGCGAGATGTTCTCGATCACCACGATGGCGTCGTCGACGAGGATGCCGATGGAAAAGATCAGCGCGAACAGCGAGACGCGGTTCAGCGTGTAGCCCATGACGCGCGAGGCAAACAGCGTGAGCAGGATGGTCACCGGGATGACGACGGCCACGACCATGGCTTCGCGGCGGCCGATGGCGACCCAGACCAGCACGATGATCGAGATCGTCGCCAGGCCGAGATGGTAGAGGAGCTCATTGGCCTTGTCGTTGGCGGTCTCGCCGTAGTTGCGCGTCACGTCGATCGCCATATCGCCAGGGATCAGTCCGCCCTCGAGCAGGGCGACCCGGTGCAGGATGGCGTTGGCGACCGCGACGGCGTTCGATCCGGCGCGCTTGGCGATGGCGAGCGTGACCGACGGCACGCGCTCCACGCCGGCGCCAGCCCTGGTGACCGTGGACACCAGCGCATCACCGGTGTCGGTGGCGAAGGCGACGTCGGCGACGTCGCGAACATAGACGGGGCGGTTGTCGCGCGAGGTCAGGAGCAGGTTGCCGATCTGGTCCGGCGAGGCCAGCGTTTCGCCGGCGACGATGTCGATCTGCTCGCCCCGGTCGCGCACGCGTCCGGCCGGAAAGGCCTTGTTGGCGCCCGACACCTTGGTGGCAAGCTGCTGCAAGGTGACGCCGTAAAGGGCGAGCTTTTCGGGGTTCGGATCGACGCGGATGATCTCACCGGTGTCGCCGACCAGGTAGGTCAGGCCGACATTGTCGATCTTGGCGATCTCGGTGAGAAGTTCGCGCGCGACGCGGGTCAGGTCGTTCGGCGTCATGCGCGCGGCCGCCTCCGCCTTCGGCGACAGTGTCAGCGTGACGATGGCGACGTCGTCGATGCCGCGGCCAACGATCAGCGGCTCGGGCACGCCGACGGGAATGCGGTCCATGTTGGCGCGCACCTTGTCGTGGACGCGCAGCACGGCGGCGTCGGACGAGGTACCGACGACGAAGCGGGCGGTGACCATCACCTGGTCGTCGCGCGTCTGCGAATAGACATGCTCGACGCCGTCGATGCCCTTGACGATCGTCTCCAGCGGCTCGGTGATCAGCTTGACGGCATCGTCGGCCTTCAGCCCGTCGGCGCGCACGAAGATGTCGACCATCGGCACCGAGATCTGCGGTTCCTCCTCGCGCGGCAGCGTGAGCAGCGCCACCAGCCCGAAGGCGAATGCGGCGACCAGGAACAGCGGCGTCAGCGGCGAGGCGATGAAAGCCCGCGTCAGCGCGCCGGCGATACCGAACGAGGCAGGGCCCTTCATGGCGTGATCACGACATCGCCGGCCGCGAGGCCTGTCAGGATCTCGACATAGTCGCCGTCGGCGCGCCTGGTCCGCTCGCCGGCGACCACCGCCCGTTCGGCCTGTGTGCCGCCGGCGGTGACGCGGACGAAGTCGATGCCCGAGCGGGTTGCGATCGCCGACGCCGGCACCAGCAGCGCGGAGCGCTCGGCGACCGGCAGCTCGACCAGGACACGGGCATCGATGAAATTGGTATCGAGATTGTCGACCTCGACGTCGGCGATGACGCGGCCATTGTCGATCTGCGGATAGATCTTGGCGAGGCGGCCGGCTGCTCCCTTGCCGCCGGCATTGATGCGGATGGCGGCTCCCTCCCTCAGGGACGCAGCGTAACGCTCCGGAACGGCCAGCCGCAGGAACACGCCGCCGCCACCGATGGTGGCGACCACTTCACCAGCCATGATGACGGCGCCGCGCGTCACCGGCACGGTCAGCACGCGGCCATCGCCGGGAGCAAAGACATCGCCTTCGGCGCCCTGCTGCACGATCACCGAACGCTGGGCCTGGGTCGCGGCAAGCTGGTTGCGCGCGACGTCGACCTCGGTGCGCAGCTGGTCAAGACGCTGCGCGGTCATGACATCCTTGTCGACCAGCGTCTGGCCGCGCGCGAGTTCGGATTGCGCGGTGTCCAGCTGTGCCCGCAGCGCGCGCAACTGGGCGTCCAGCGCCGCGACCTGGAAGGCGATCTTGTCGTCCTGAACGGTGGCGATCTTCTGCCCCGCCTTGACCGCTTCACCCTCGGTGACGGCCAGGTCGACGATCAGCCCGCCGATGCGGGCGCGCGCCGGAACGGTGTTGCGCGCCTCGACACGGCCATAGACCGCCTTCCATTCGGTCACGGTCGTCGGCGCCAGCGTCAGCGTGCCGGCAAGCGCTGGAGAGGTCGCCAGCAACGCGGCGACCAAAAGGGGCATGCGCATGCGGGTCATCCTTAGAATGCGCATCCCGGCTTGACGCCGAGCTTGCGGAAGACCATCGCCGCCGGACAGAAGCCGGTGAACGCCGATTGCAGCATGTTCAAGCCGACGAAGACCGTCAGCCAGACAAACAGCGGCGAGACAAAGGCGGTAAGCACCACGGACAAAAGCACCATGGTGCCGGCGAAAGCGAGAACGGAACGGTCAAGGGACATCGTCATCTCCATTTGTATATGATCATATGCAAATATATGAATGTTGTAATTGGCCGCAAGGGGTGGCGCCGACTTTTCCGCCGGCGGTTGCGGGCCTTCGTTTGGGCCGCCAGCCGCAGTCCGCCCGAGGGCCAGCCGCGGTGGCTTGCCCCGGTCAGGCAACCGGTACATCCGGCGCCGCCTCGACCTTGATCTGCTTGAGCTTGTCGATGCCCAGCGCCTGCAGTGCGAGGCGCTCGTAGAAGGGCTCGGATTTGCCGGTCCTGATCTTGTGCAGGAAATACTTCTCGAAGCCGACCTTGGCGGTGTGCACCCATTTGCCGGAGGACGACCAGTTGACGTTGCGCGGCGGAATCTGCGGCTGCGCCACGAAGGCGACGCCGGAATCGCCGAAATCGGCGAGGCAGACCGCATTCCACGTGCCCTGGGCATCGGGCTCCTCGCCCTTCACCAGCCGGCCTATGTTGCGCGCCGTCGCCGTGACCATGGATTCGATCATGAAGCCGGTCTTGGGCACGCCTACCGGTACAGGTGTCTTGCCGATCGGCGGGATGGCGACGCAAACGCCGACCGCGAATATTTCGGGGAAGGCCGCGTTGCGCTGGTGCTTGTCGACGACGATGAAGCCGCGCGGATTGGTAAGGCCCTCGATGCCGCGCACCGCCGCCACGCCACGGAAGGCCGGCAGCATCATCGCAAAGGCGTGCGGCAATTCATGCGCCTGCCTGACCGACCCATCGTCGGCGATTTCCTGGACGAACATCTTGCCGGGCTCGACCTTGTCGACCCTGGCGTTGCAGATCCACTTGATGTGATGCTGGCGCATCTCGCTCTCGAGCAGGCCCTTGGTGTCGCCGACGCCGTCGAGGCCGAGATGGCCGATATAGGGTTCCGAGGTGACGAAGGTCATGGGCACGCGGTCGCGCACCCTGGCGTCGCGCAACGCCTTGTCGAGAATGAAGGTGAATTCGTAGGCGGGCCCGAAGCAGGACGCGCCCTGGACCGCGCCGATGACGACCGGACCCGGCCTTGCGACAAGCGCGTCGAAGGCCTCCCTGGTCTTGAGTGCGTGGTCGATGTGGCAGACCGACTGGGTGTTGTGCTCCGGCCCGAGGCCTTCGATCTCGTCGAAAGCGAGTTCGGGGCCGGTGGCGATCACCAGATAGTCATAGAAGACGGATGAGCCGTCGTTGAGTTCCACCGTGCGTTCGGCCGGGTGGACGCGCCTGGCTCCTTGCGGATGAAAACCGATGTTGCGCCGGGCTAGCACCGGAGCAAGGTCGATCTCGACCGCCTGCCTGTCGCGCCAGCCCACGGCGACCCAGGGGTTGGATGGCACGAATGAATAGTGGCTGCCATTGTTGATTACGGAGACCTTGTGTTCCCCGGCCAGTTCGTCGCGAAGCTCATAGGCCATGATCGTGCCCCCCAGTCCGGCACCAAGGACGACAACATGCGCCATGCTCTTCCTCCTTCGCGGCGTGGCCTTTGGCGCAACGCCGACATTGCGGTTCCCACGCAGGGAACGGCATTGGCTGATCCTGCGCCGTTGTGGCCGGCCGCGACTTGATGCGGATCAAACGAGCGCGCTGGCGTGACTCTCCAGCGCATCGATCCATCGGCTTGACAGACGCCGGCGTCAGGCTAATATTATTTGTAACTCTTAATATGATAATGTGTTCATATGCGCAACATAAAAATAGCCGAACTGGACAAGCAGGCGCGCGAAGCGTCCGAACTGCTCGCCGCGATGGCAAATGAAAAACGGCTGATGATCCTGTGCCATCTGCTGGACGGCGAGACGAGCGTGAACGAACTGGCCGAACTGGTTGCGATGAACCAGTCGGCGCTGTCGCAGCAGCTTTCAAAGTTGCGCGCGCTCAAGCTCGTGGACACGAGGCGCGACGCCCAGCAGGTCTACTACCGGTTGGCATCGGTGGAGGTCGAGCGAATCCTGCAGACGCTCTACGGCATCTATTGCGATCCGCTGACAAGGATCGCCAAGATCGGCAGCCGGTAGGCTGCCGACCGGCAGCGGGAACCGCCTTATGCCGCTTGCTCGGCTTCGCCGCCGATCCCGTTCAGCACATCGATCGCCTCGCGAGGCAAGTCGAGTTCGGCCGCCGCAAGGTTCTCACGGAGATGGCCGACCGACGAAGTGCCGGGGATGAGCAGGATGTTGGGCGAGCGCTGCAGCAGCCAGGCGAGCGCCGCCTGCATGGGGGTCGCGCCAAGTTTGCGGGCGACATTGGCCAGCGTGTCCGACTGCAGCGGCGTGAAGCCGCCAAGCGGGAAGAAGGGCACATAGGCGATGCCGTCGGCGGCCAGCTCGTCGATCAGCGCGTCATCCTCGCGATGCGCGATGTTGTACTGGTTCTGCACGCAGACGATGTCGGCGATGCCGCGCCCCTGAGCGATCTGGGCGCGGGTGACGTTGCTCATGCCGATATGGCGCACCAGGCCCTTGCGCTGCAATTCGGCGAGCGTGTTCAATTGCGGCTCGAGCGATCCTTCGGCGGGGCCATGGATGCCATGCATGGAGCGCAGGTTCACGACCTCGATCACGTCCAGGCCAAGATTGCGCAGATTGTCATGCACGGCCTGGGTCAGCTCCGGCGGCGACATTGCGGGGAGCCACGATGCGTCGGCGCCGCGCCGGGCACTGATCTTGGTGACGATGGTGAGGTTGGCGGGGTAGGGGTGCAGCGCCTCGCGGATGATCTGGTTGGTGACGTGCGGGCCATAGAAATCCGATGTGTCGATGTGGTCGACGCCGCTGGCGATCGCCTCGCGCAGCACGGCGAGGGCGCCGCCATGGTCTTTCGGCGGACCGAAGACGCCCGGTCCCGCCAGTTGCATGGCGCCGTAGCCGAGGCGCTTCACGGTGCGGTCGCCGAGTTTGAAGGTTCCGGCCTTGCTGATGTCGGTCATGGGTCTGATCTCCTTTGGATCGGCCCAATGTAGACAAAGCGCGCCTGCACGATAATATGGTGCAATCGGCACACCCTGTGCGGAAAGGCGAACAATGGCGACGGATCTCGGCGACCTCCAGGCGTTCATGGCGGTGGCGCGCGCCGGCGGCTTTCGCGAAGCGGCGCGGTTGGGCGGCGTCAGCGCCTCCAGCCTCAGCGAAACGGTGCGGCGGCTGGAGAACGGGCTCGGCGTGCGGCTGTTCAACCGTACCACGCGCAGCGTGGCGCCCACCGAGGCCGGGGCCCGGCTGCTCGAGCGGCTCGGTCCCGCGCTCGGCGAGGTCGAGGCGGCGCTCGACGTGGTCAATGGCTTTCGCGGACGCCCGGCCGGCACGCTGCGGCTCAACGTGCCTGTCGTCGCGGCGAAACTGGTGCTGCCGCGCCTCTTGCCGCCGTTCCTCGCCGCCTATCCCGAGATCCGCATGGAAGTGACAGCCGAGGACAGTTTCGTCGACATACTGGCGAGCGGCTGCGACGCCGGCATCCGCTATGACGAGCGGCTGGAGCAGGACATGATCGCCGTGCCGATCGGCCCGCGCCGGCAGCGCTTCGCCACCGGAGCCGCACCGGCCTATCTCGACAGGCGCGGCCGGCCAGAGCACCCGCGCGACCTGCTCGACCATGCCTGCCTGCGCGGCCGCTTCGCCAGCGGCCTGACGCCGGCCTGGGAATTCGAACGCGACGGCGAGGTGGTGAGCGTCGAACCGACCGGCCCGCTGCTGGTCAGCACCGGCACGGCAATGGCCCTTGCGCTCGAGGTGTCGGTTGCCGGCGGCGGCATCGTCTCGCTGTTCGAGGACTGGCTGCGGCCCTATTTCGACGATGGCCGGCTGGAGCCGGTGCTGGAGCCCTGGTGGCAGGAATTTTCCGGGCCGTTCCTCTACTATCCCGGCCGCCGCCTCACGCCGGCACCGCTGCGCGCCTTCATCGACTTTGTCGGCACGATGCGCTGGGGGTGACGGGCGGGCATCGTGGCGCCGGGTGTGCCGGCTGTCTTGCCCGGAGATTCGCCTGTCGCATGCTTGCCTCGTCGAACCGAAGTGGCGATGAAGGAAAGCGAGCCTTTCTCATATTTTCGTGCCCGACCTGTCGAAGGGACCTTACGGATATTTATGCCAGCGGCAATGCGGGGGAAATTTCAAAGGTCCATTGTTTCGGGGGAATGGAGTCGTTTCAATGAACAGGATCGCGAAAACCTTTCGAATTGTGTTCGTGCCGGTTCTGAGCGTGGCGCTTGCAATCGTCGCGATACCGATCGTTGCGCTTGTTGCGACCATGCCGAGGCTTCGTCGGCAACACCGTCATGGCGATGTCGTTTCTCGCTTCACTCGAAGAGTCCCGGCCGCACGGTCCGCTGTTCCTCCCACCATTGAGACGACCTATACCGTCGTTCATTCGTCGTAGTGCTGTCGTCGTCGTGCTGTAAATGCCCCGGCGAACGCCGTCATCTGTATTGCAGCCGGCGCTTAGGGACACAAAAGCGACAAGAACGTTAGGCGAGGAAGCTGGGAAGCGCCCGTTGAGCCATGGGCTTTCGGGATGAAGGATACGGGAGTCTCGCTGCCGAAGGCGGGCCTTGCCTGCAAACGTCCGGCCCCAGCGAGCATCAATCTTGAAAACCCTTATCGTGAGTCCCGCGAGCTCCGACAAGACCGAGGACTTTTTGAACAGTATGATTCCGAAGCCTGAATTCCCCAATCCGAGCGCTCTGGATCCAACAGCCGATCCGATGACCGCACGGGATGCGCGCTTGCAGATGTTCGGCTTCTGGGGGCGCTACCAGCATTTTGCCATGCCCGTCGCGGGCGTGGCCATAGCGGCAATCACCGTGGTGGTGCTGCAGCGGTTCTTGAATGACCTTTCGCTCGACCATGTCCTGCAATCGGCGCGAAGCATCCCCGGCAAGCACCTCCTGGTCGCACTTGCACTTACACTTTTGAGTTTTGCCGCTGTCGCCTTTTACGATGTCGTGGCTGTGGAGACGATCGCGCCAGGCCGCGTCCCAAAGCTGTTGTCGGCATGCGTCGGTGCCGCGGGCTACGCCATCTCCAATGCGCTGGGCTTTTCGCTGCTGACAGGCGGGATGCTGCGCTATCGCATCTATGCCGGCGAAGGCATCGCCTTGTCCGATATCGGTCGCATCATCGCCACCTCGTGGCTAGCGATCTGGTTCGCTTTCACCGTGATGATCGCTCTTGCCCTGGTCCTTGACCCGGCTCGTACACCGTTTGTCGACCAGCTTGATCCTCGCCTGGGCTTGACGCTCGGCATCGCACTGATGCTTTCGGTTGGTCTGCTGGTCGGGTGGCTGTCGCGCGGCGAACGCACGCTGACGATGGGAAAGTTTTCCATCAAATTGCCCAATTCACGCGGCGCGCTGACACAGATCGTGGCCGGCCTGGTCGACGTCTGCGCCGCCGCCGGAACGCTCTACGTGTTGATGCCTGAGACGGTCACCACCGGTCCAGCTGTCTTTGCGCTTGTCTTTGTCGTGGCGACCATCATCGGCATCGCCAGCCACGCTCCAGGCGGTCTCGGCGCCTTCGAGGCATCGATGATCGCCGGCCTTGGCCTGGGCAACAATCCGGATGCTATCGCAGCTCTTCTTGCCTTCCGTATCATCTATACGCTTTTGCCCTTTCTGGTTGCCGCCATCGGTGTCCTGTCGTTCGAGATCTACGCGCGGCACGCCGAAGTGTCGCAGCGGGTGCTCTACGCAGGCCGCGTCCTGGAGCCTCTCATCCCGCCGCTTGCCGCCGGCGCGACCTTCCTGGGCGGGATAATGCTGTTGTTTTCGAGTTCCATTCCAGGTACTGCCGAACGCCTCGACCTCCTGTCCGACCTGCTGCCGCTGCCATTCATTGAGGTCTCGCACCTGGCGGCCAGCTTCGCCGGCATTGCAATGTTGATCCTTGCGCGGGGGCTGGCGCGGCGGCTTCAGCAGGCATGGGCGGCCTCGCTCATTCTGTTCGTCCTGGGAGCCGCCTTTTCGATCGGCAAGGGTCTGAATTGGGAGGATGCGAGCGTCCTCCTGATCCTGTCGACAGTCCTGATCAGCTTCCGCAAGGCTTTCTATCGCCGCCCGATCGAGGGGATCGGAACGCTGTCATGGGGCTGGCTCGCCAGCGTCATCAGCATCGTCGCCATCTCGATCTGGCTTGGGTTCTTCAGCTATCGCGACATAGACTATTCCAATCAACTGTTCTGGCAATTTGCCGTCGACGGCGACGCCCCGCGCTTCCTGCGCGCCAGCATCGTGATCCTGATCGTTACGGCAGCGGCGGCGCTTCACACGGCCATCAATCGAAAAGCCATCGACCGCAAACAGCGCGCCGAAATCCCTACGGCCGTCAGCGCGATCGTCGCCGCCTCGAACGTGACCCATGCGGCTCTGGCAATGCTCGGCGACAAGCAATTCCTGATGTCGCCGGACGGCCGGGGCTTCATCATGTATGCGCGCTCGGGCGGCAGCCTTATCGCGCTCGGCGGGCCGATCGGGCCTGTCGCGGGCGACAGCAAGCTCGCCTGGGCCTTTCACGACCTCGCCGACCGTTGCGCGGTCCGTACGGCCTTTTACGGTGTGCAACCTGACCAATTGCCCATGTACCTGGACATGGGCCTCGTCGCGCTGAAGCTCGGCGAGGTCGCGCGCGTCGACTTGGCGGCTTTCAACCTCGACGGCCCACGCCGCCAGCCGCTGCGCTACGCCAACCGACGCGCCGAGAAGGATGGTCTGGTTTTCGAGATCGTCGAAGCCGCCAATGTGAGACCGCTTCTTGGCCAATTGCGAGAGGTGTCGGATGCCTGGCTCCAGATGAAGGCAAGCTCCGAGAAGGGTTTTTCGTTGGGCTATTTCGAAGACGACTATGTCAGCAGATTTGACATGGCCGTCATTCGTTGGCAGGGCCGCATCATCGCTTTTGCCAATTTGTGGGGCAGCGCCGACAAAAGCGAACTGACCGTCGACCTGATGCGCCATGCGCCTGACTCGCCCAAGATCGTCATGGACGCGTTGCTGACCAAACTGCTTCTTCATGGCAAGTCGCAGGGTTATCGCTGGTTCAATCTGGGCGCGGCACCGCTTTCGGGATTGTCCGCGGGCCGGCTGGCTTCCCGGTGGAACCGGTTCGGGTCCTTTCTCTACCGGCGTGGCCAGACCTTTTATCGTTTCGACGGGCTCAAGGCTTTCAAGGACAAGTTCGATCCCGTCTGGACCCCGCATTATTTCATATGCCCGCCCGGACTGGACACCATACGATCCTTGTTCGATGTCACCACTCTGATCGGCGGCGGTCCGATGGAACTCGTTCGGAAATGATTGCGTATTTCGCGCAGATGACGAAGAGCCGCGCGAGCTTGGTTCTGGCGGCTCTGGTCGTCGCTGCCGGCCTTGGCCTGGCGCTGCATTTCAACCGGACACGGGCCGTCCCGCGCCAGATCCGCGTTTCCGCCGAGCGTCTGGTCGATGTTCCCGTTCAGCTGCCGCAACAGGATCCGGTGGGGCTGGTCATCCTGTTCTCGCAAAAAGGCGGCATTGGTCAGCGTGACGTCGATCTGGCGGCCGCCCTGGTTGACAAGGGCTTGATCGTGCTGCCGGTCGACCTCGAAAAATATCGCAAGAGGCTGAGCGCGGCCGGTGGCGAGTGCATGTATCTCGGGTCCGATCTGGAGGCGCTTTCCAAGGCGGCCATCCGCGCCACCGGCGGCACCAGCTATTTTCATCCGGTGGTGGCGGGTATCGGCGAAGGAGGCACGCTCGCATATGCAGCGTTGGCCGATGCACCGGTGACGACACTGGCCGGCGCCGTCGCGCTCGAGCCGACGCGCAGCCTGGTTACGCCGCTGCCAACATGCCCGGGCGGCGCCGCACCGACGCCGGATCCGGCGGGCGGCTTCAACTATGCCCTCGACGCGGACTTGCCCTCACCCGCGACACTGGTTTCGGCCGCACCGCTTGCGGGTATTTCCACGCAATCGTCCGACAATGCGATGCGGGCAAAGGCGGTTGTTGTCGATAGCGTGTCCGGCCGCCTCGACGCGGCGGTTGAAGCCGTGGTTTCGATCGCCGCCAGCGATGCATCGTCAAATGACCTGCCGACCATCGATATCCCCGCCAGTTCGAAGCCAGATTCCCTTGTGCTGTTCTTTTCAGGCGACGGCGGCTGGCGCGACCTCGACAAGGTGATCGGCGATGAGATGAGCAAACACGGCGTTCATGTGGTGGGCATCGATTCGCTTCGCTACTTCTGGGCGGAACGCACACCACGACAAATCGCAAACGATACCGTATCCATGATCGACCGCGCTGATCCCTCGGGCAAAATGTCCGTTGCGGTCTATGGTTATTCATTTGGCGCCGATGTCTTTCCGTTCGCCTGGACCTTGCTGCCGAAGCGGATAAAGGATCGCATCCGGTTTGTCGGCCTCCTCGCCACCCAAAAGACGATTACCTTCCAGGTGACCGTTGGTAGCTGGCTCGGCGGTGGAGGCGACCATGTCGTCGCACCGGCGATCGCCACAATTCCGCGCGACCGGCTGCTGTGCGTCTATGGCGAGGACGAGGATGACACGGCCTGCACCGATCCCTTGCTTGCGGGGATCCAGACGCTGAAAATGAAGGGCGGACATCACTTCGATGAAAACTACCCCGCGCTGGCCAAGATTCTGCTTGCCCGCATGAAACCGCGAATGTCGTAGCACCGCTATCGCGGGGAGCGCTGACATGCTTCTGCCGCAAGGTTTGATGCAAGCCGCCGGAATTTGCCCGCCACGGTCTCTTTCGACCAAAGGTCAAATGCCTGATGTAACACTTTGTTGTCATTGAGGGCCTATCGAAGAGCCGATCCGGCGAAAGCCCGGTATAAGGAAAGGACCAGCCATGGGTTCGCCCTGGTCCGAATTGCTGGCCAATCTCGCGGTCGTTGCGATGTTCGTTTCGGTCTGGATCCACACGCATGTGTGGCTGGACCGCAGGCCGGCCGCTGTAAAGGCCACGGCCTTCGGCCTGCTGATGGGCGCCGGCGCCATCATCCTGATGCTGACGCCCATGCAGTTGCAGCCGGGCGTCCTGGTCGATCTCAGGGCGACGATGATTGCCGTTGCCGGCTTCTTCGGTGGTCCTGTCGCCGGTATCGTCGCGGGGGTCATGGCCGGCGCCTACCGGACCTTCGAGGGCGGTGTCGGCGCCTTTGCCGGCGCGGTCGGCATCGCGGTCACCATGCTGGTCGGCATCGTCGGCAATCTTGCGCTCAGGGGCCGTTCGCCCGGCATGGGCGATATCATGATCCTGGGCGTCGCCGCCGCGGGCGGATCGCTGCTTGGCTTCAGCGTCCTGCCGCGGTCCGTCATCGAGACGGTTCTGCCCAAGGTGGTGTTCCCGTCCAGCCTGCTCATCTTTGTCTCCGTGGCGATGTCGGGGCTGGCGATCTACCAGGAGCGGCGGCGCATCGAGGCGCTTCGGTCGAGGCGCATCTTCAAGGCGGTGGTCGAGACCTTGCCCGACTGCCTCAACGTCAAGGACCTCGATGGGCGGTTCATCGCCGCCAATCCCGCAACGGCCGAGTTGATGCAAGCGGCTGATACCAAGGCACTCATCGGCAAGACGGATTTCGACTTCTATCCGCCTGAAACGGCGCGGGAATTCCGCGAGGACGAGCTTGCGGTGCTGGCATCCGGCGTCTCCTCCACCATCGAGCAGCGCTTGCTTCATGAGGATGGCACCGATGCCTGGCTGGCGACGCTGAAAGCGCCGTTCCGCGACAAGGCCGGGGCGGTTATCGGCCTGATCACGCACAATCGCGACATCACCCTGCGCAAGCGGCTGGAGACCGAACTGGCGGAAAGCCAGGCCAGGCTGGGAGACGCGCTGACGCATATGGCGGACGGGCTGGTGATGTTCGACCCGGACGGCAGGCTGGTGCTGTGCAACGCCCAATACCGCGCCCTGTTTCCGAAAACGGCCGACATAAGGGTGCCCGGCGCCGACTACCGCGATATTCTGCGCGCCTCGGCGGCGCGCGGCGAAAGCGTCACGCCGCCCGATGCGGTCGAGGAGTGGATCGCCGACATCATGGCCATGCAGACGGTTGCCAACCATCGCCAGGTCCGGTTCGCCGACGGCCGCTGGCTCGACGTGCGGACCCGGCCGACTGGCGATGGCGGCAGCCTGAGTGTGTTTTCCGACATCACCGAGGCCAAGCAGGTCGAGGCCGAGTTGCTGGCGGCCAACGAGAAGCTGAACCTTCTGGCGCACCGCGACGGGCTGACCGAACTGTTGACGCGGCGGGCCTTCGACGAAGCGCTGGCGCGCGAATTCGGCCGCGGCCGGCGCACCATGGCGCCGGTCAGCCTGCTCATCATCGATGTCGACTGGTTCAAGCGCTTCAACGACCACTATGGCCATCCGGCGGGCGATGAATGCCTGCGCGCCGTCAGCCGCTGCATCGAGGCGACGGCGCGGCGGCCAGCCGACGCGGCGGCCCGCTATGGCGGCGAGGAGTTCGCGCTCGTCCTGCCGGAAACCGACGCAAGGGGCGCCTTCGTCATCGCCGAAACGCTGCGGGCCAGGGTGCGCGACCTCGGGCTCGCGCATGCCGGCAGCGAAAAGGGCGTTGTCACCGTCAGCATCGGGGTCGGCACGTTCGACGGCAGCGCTGATATCGAGATCGCCGATCTCCTTCGGCGCGCCGACGAGGCGCTCTACGGCGCCAAGGCCGCCGGACGGGACCGCGTGCATGGCTGGCGCCCGCATCTCAGCGAACCACGCTCGACCGCGCCCCAGCGCAAGGCGTGAGCCTTGGCTGTCATATCAACGTCATCGTCGGTTGCTATTAATCCATAAATCCGGATATATGGATTCATGGACAAGACAACATCATTGCTGGCGCTCGCCGCGCTCGGTCAGGAAACAAGGCTGGAGGTGTTCCGGCTGTTGGTTCGGGCCGGGGCCGAGGGGGTGCCGGCAGGCGAGATCGCGACGCGACTGGGCATTGTGCAGAACACCATGTCGGCGCATCTGAAAATCCTCGGCCAGGCCGGGCTGGTGCATGCCGCACGCGAGGGCCGCAGCATCCGCTACACGGCCGACATGACCGGGTTTCGCGATCTCTTGGCCTATCTGATGGAGGATTGCTGCAATGGCGCGCCGGAGCTTTGCCAGCCGATCATCCAGGCCGTGACCTGCAAATGTTGAGGTGGTCGGTTCGCCCCGCGGAAGCGGCTGGACGAGATCGGCGGAAGCCTGGCCAAGGCCGGCCGGCCCAGGAGGAATAGCGATGTCGGATCACATCCTGAATGCCGGCGAAACGGCGCAGCCGAGCATCGGCTTCGTCGAAAAATACCTCACGGTGTGGGTGGCCCTGTGCATCGTCGCCGGTGTTGTCCTCGGCCATTCGCTCCCGGGTGCGTTCGGCGCCATCGCGTCCGCCGAGATCGCCAAGGTCAACATTCCCGTCGCGGTGCTGATCTGGCTGATGATCGTGCCGATGCTGCTACGTGTCGATTTCGCCTCGCTGGCCAGTGTCGGCACCTATTGGCGCGGGATCGGGGTCACTCTGTTCATAAACTGGGCGGTGAAGCCGTTTTCCATGGCGCTGCTGGGCTGGCTCTTCATCGGCTGGCTGTTCCGGTCCTGGTTGCCAGCCGCGCAAATCGATTCCTACATAGCCGGACTGATCATTCTCGCAGCCGCACCGTGCACGGCCATGGTGTTCGTCTGGTCCAACCTTACGCGCGGCGAGCCGAACTTCACGCTGTCGCAGGTGGCGCTCAACGACGCGATCATGATCGTTGCCTTCGCGCCCATCGTCGGGCTGCTGCTTGGACTGTCGGCGATCACCGTGCCATGGGGCACGCTCGTGCTGTCGGTTGCCCTTTACATCATCCTGCCGGTGCTCGTCGCTCAACTGATCCGCCGGCGCCTGCTGGCGGCCAAGGGGCAGGGCGGGCTCGATGCGCTGCTGGCTGCCATGCAGCCCTTGTCACTGATTGCCCTGCTGGCGACGCTGGTGCTGCTGTTCGGCTTCCAGGGCGAGCAGATCATCGCCCAGCCGTTGGTGATAGCGCTGCTGGCGGTACCGATCCTGATCCAGGTCTATTTCAACTCCGGTCTTGCCTATATGCTCAACCGGCTGTCCGGCGAGCGGCATTGCGTGGCCGGACCATCGGCTTTGATCGGCGCGTCCAACTTCTTCGAATTGGCGGTCGCGGCGGCGATCGCGCTTTTCGGGCTGAACTCCGGTGCGGCGCTCGCAACCGTGGTAGGCGTGCTGATCGAGGTTCCCGTCATGCTTTCCGTGGTGTGGATCGTGAACCGAAGCAAAGGCTGGTACGAGCGGGGGAGTGCCGTCCGCCACGCCGCATCCAGCGAGAGGGCCCCGCAATGACCATCACCATCTATCACAACCCGGCCTGCGGCACGTCGCGCAACACGCTGGCGATCATCCGCCAGTCCGGCGAGGAGCCGGAGGTGATCGAGTATCTGAAGAACCCGCCGTCGCGCGAAAAGCTTGTCGGGCTGATCGCGGCAATGGGGATGACGCCGCGCGCGCTGCTGCGCGAGAAGGGCACGCCCTATGCGGAGCTCGGCCTTGGCGACCCCAAATGGAGCGACGACGAAATCCTCGATTTCATGCTGGCGCATCCGATCCTGATCAACCGGCCGATCGTGGTGAGCCCGCTCGGCGTCGTGCTGGCCCGGCCATCCGAAAGGGTGCTCGATATCCTGCCCAATCCAGACATCGGCCCGTTCACCAAGGAGGACGGCGAGGTTGTCGTCGATGCCGGCGGCAAGCGGGTCGTCTGACTTGCTATTTCGATATTTCTCGAAATAGCCCTTGACGAGTCCTGTCGCCGGCCGCATGCTATTTCCATGAAACTCGAACAAGCAGCGAAGCAGCTGGAAGCGCTCGGCAATCCGACGCGGCTGAACCTCTATCGTCTCCTGGTGAGGGCCGGCGAAGCGGGCCGGCCGGTCGGCTTCCTGCAGGAGAGCCTCGGCATCGCCGCCTCGACGCTGTCGCACCATCTGCACCGCCTGATCCTCACCGGGCTAGTCAGCCAGGAGCGGCAGGCGACGACGCTGATCTGCCGCGCCAACTATCCCATGATGAACGATCTCATCGGCTTCCTGGCCGACGAATGCTGCGCCGATGCGGCTTGCAATCCGGCGGCGGATGACGCGGCCGCCTGATTTTTTGCCTTTATTTCGATAATACCGGAAGGATGGAAGCTATGGCCACGCGAGACGATCCGCCAATCGCCGTCATCGGCGCCGGTCCGGTTGGGCTGGCGGCCGCCGTTCATCTCATGGCGCGGGGCCTGCCGGTCAAGCTCTATGAAGCCGGCAGCGGTGTCGCGGCCAGCCTGCGGGATTGGGGCCATGTCCGGGTGTTCACGCCATGGCGCTATTGCATCGATCAGGCGGCCGGCAGGTTGCTCGAAAGCCATGGCTGGCGGATGCCGGACCCGGAAGCCTTTCCCACCGCCGATGAACTTGTCGCGCACTATCTCGAGCCGCTTGCCAGGCTTGCGGAACTTGCGCCGGCGATCGAGACCAATGCGCGTGTCGTGGCCATATCGCGCTGGGGCGCCGACAAGGTGCGCGGCAGTGAGCGCGGGACGCGGCCCTTCATGCTCGTTGTCGAGACCGCCGACGGCACCAGGCGCGACAGCGCACGGGCCGTCATCGACGCCTCCGGAACATGGCGCACGCCCAATCCTCTCGGCGCCGGCGGCATCGAGGCGGAAGGCGAGGCGGAGTTTGCCGACCGCATCGCCTACGGCATCCCCGATATCCTTGGCCGCGACCGTGCGCTCCATGCCGGCCGCACGACGCTGGTTGCCGGTTCGGGTCACTCGGCGGCCAACGCCTTGCTCGACCTTGCCAGGCTGGCGGATGACGAGCCCGGCACGGCTTTCATCTGGGCGGTGCGCGGAACAGACCTCGTGCGCATCTATGGCGGCGGCGATGCCGACCAGTTGCCGGCGCGCGGCGAACTCGGCGCCGATGTGCGCGACCTTGCCGAAAGCGGTCGCGTTCGGCTGGTGACGGGCTTTGCGACGCTTGCGATAAGCGAGCGCGATGGCCGGCTGGTCGTGGCGGGGCAAAGCGAGGAGGGCCTGATGCAACTGGGGCCTGTCGACCGCATCATCGCCGCGACCGGCCAGCGTCCGGACCTGTCGCTGACCCGGGAGCTCAGGCTCGATCTCGATCCATGGCTGGAAAGCGTCAAGGCGCTTGGTCCGCTCATCGACCCCAACGAGCATTCCTGCGGCGACGTGCCGCCGCATGGCCACCGCGAGCTCAGCCATCCGGAGCCCGGCTTCTACACGGTCGGCATCAAGAGCTATGGCCGGGCGCCGACCTTCCTGCTGCTGACCGGCTACGAACAGGTCCGCTCGGTCGCGGCGGCGATCGCCGGCGACATGGCGGCGGCCGACATGGTGCAGCTGGTGCTGCCCGAAACCGGCGTCTGCACGGTGCCGGCGGGCCGCTTGTCGAAGGGCTGTTGCGGCGGACCAGCGCCGGCGGCGACCGATGCCTGCTGCGCGGCGGATGCCGACGCCAAGGCCGCCGGCAAAGGCGGTTGCGGCTGCGCAGGCACCGGCAAGATGGAAGCCGCCGAGTGAGCGACGGCAAGATCCCCGCTTCCGCCATCTGGGCGCTGGGCGCCACGCAGATCATCGGCTACGGCACGCTCTACTACAGCTACAGCATCCTGGCGCCGGCGGTGGCGGCGGAACTCGCCTGGTCGCAGCAATGGGTGTTCGCCGTGCTGTCGGTGTCGCTGCTGGCGAGCGCCATCCTGTCGCCGTTCGCGGGCAGCCTCGCGGACCGGGTCGGGGCAGGGCGCCTGATGGTGCCGGGATCGCTGGCCGCGGCCGGCGCATTGCTGTTGTGCGGGCTGGCGCCGGGGCGTGCCGGCTTTGCCATCGGCGTGCTGGCCATGGAGCTTGCCTCCTGCTTCGTGCTCTACAGCACGGCCTTCGTCGCCATCGTGCAGCTCGGCGGGGCGCGTCGCGGCATCACCCATCTCACCTTGATCGCCGGCTTCGCCTCGACCTTGTTCTGGCCCTTGACGACGCTGCTGCACCAGCATCTCGGCTGGCGTGAGGTGCTGGTTCTCTTTGCCGCGCTCAACGCCTTTGTCTGCCTGCCGATCCATTGGTGGCTGGCCCGGCTCTCGCGCCGCACCGGCAAGCCGCGGGAGAGGGTCATCCCGGCGACATCAAGCCTGTCGGCCGCCGCGCCCGACCGGCGATGGTCGCCTCTGTTCATCCTGGTGCTGGCCGGATTTGCCATAGAGGGGTTCGTGCTTTCAGCGATCCTTGTGCGGATGGTGCCGCTGCTCACACTGGTCGGTCTCGGCGGGGCCTCGGTGCTGGTCGCCAGCCTGTTTGGGCCGTCGCAAGTGGCGAGCCGGCTGGTCAACATGCTGTTCGGCCGGGGCCTGTCGCAGACATCGCTGGCGCTCGGAGCGACCGCCGCGCTGGCCGGCGGCCTCGCGGTGCTGCTGGTGGCGGCGCCCTCCGTTCCCGGCGCCATGCTGTTTGCCGTGCTTTTCGGATTCGGCTCGGGCCTGATGAGCATTGTCGGCGGCACGCTGCCGCTCGAATTGTTCGGCCAGGAGCGCTTCGGTTCCCATGTCGGCTGGATCACGGCGGCGCGCCAGTTCAGTTCCGCCTTCGCCCCGTTCGGCCTGACGCTGATGATATCAGGCCTCGGCGTCCTGCCGGCTCTGTGGCTCAATGTCGTGGTCGGCCTGTTCGGGATCGCGGCCTTCGCCGCCATCGCGTTGATCAGCCGGCAATCGCGCAAGGGTGCGCAGAGCGGCACGGCCGCGGTCGCGCCACACGCGGCTGGATGACCGGGCCGGTGCCCCAGTCATCAGAATCCATGTCGGGGGCTGCCTTTGGTGTCGGGGCGACAATGTTCGGGCGGATTTCGCCGGTTCGACCCGCCGTCGGCAACGGAGGCGTTGCCTTTGGCTGTGTGCCGGTCAAAGCTGTCCCCCAGCGCAATTCTAGAGCGTTTCACCGTTTCATGGAAACGGCGAACCGCTCTAACTCTTTGTTTTGACGCAATTCCAGACGGAAAACCGCTAACACTTTTCCTGGAATTGCTCTAAAGCGTCCGCCCATGACTGGAATGTTTCCCGCCACCTCCATGCCCGACCGCGATTGGTGGGAGGCGCTTTGGCCAGACCCGTCGGGCCTCTTGCTGTCGTTGGGCGTCGAGCCAGGCATGACGGCCCTGGACCTGTGCTGCGGCGACGGCTATTTCACCGCACCGCTTGCGAAAATCGTCGGCGGCCGTGTCTATGCGCTCGACCTCGACCCGGACATGATCGTGGCGGCCAAGGCCGAGGTGAAGCGGCTCGGCGTTTCGGTCCTGAAGTGGATCGTCGCGGATGCCGGCGACGTCGCGGATCTCATCCCTGAAAAGGTCGACTTCGTGCTGATCGCCAACACCTTCCACGGGGTGCCCGATCAGCCGGCCCTCGTCAAGGCCGTCGCCCGTACGCTCAAGCCGCACGGCCTGTTCGCGCTGGTCAATTGGCACCAGTTGCCGCGAGAGCAAACGACCGTGCTTGGTCAGCCGCGCGGGCCCAGGACGGAGATGCGCATGTCACCTGAAGCGGTGTCGGCGGTGCTGGAGGCTGCCGGTTTCCGGCTTCTGCGAATGGTTGATCTGCCGCCGTATCATTACGGGGCGGTGTTCGAACACAAGGGATGATACGGAATCCGGCTCAGACGCCTGTCCAGGACTCCGGATCGGCCGCCAGGATGAACGCGCCGATGCAGCGGCAGAGGACATCGACATCGCGCATTTTCGGGCATCCGGGTCGATAGCGCACGCTTCCTGTCCGGGGCTATGCCGGGATGACATGCGGCCGTCGAGTGCCTCGCCCAGCACATACGTGTCCCGCTCGGCGGTGAAATGTGCGGTTGCCTAAGGTGGTCCGCAAGTGACCTGGCGGGAGGGCGCGCCTCCCGCCTCAGAACTTGCGCGGGTCGATGCCCTTGGTGCCCGGGCCGTAGGGGCTGGGATAGATCTCGCCGATGGTCATCAGTTCGATCTCGCCGTCCAGCGTCGAACCGATGATCTTGACCTCCGGATCGTCGCAGCAGAACTCCCAGATCACCTGCCGGCATTCGGCGCAGGGCACGCCCGAATAGGGACCGTGACAGACGATGGCCTCGATCTGGCGCTCGCCCGCCGCCGCCATCTGCATCACGGCGTTGCGCTCGGCATGGACCGATTGCTGCAGGGTGACGACCTCGACATTGCAGGCGGCGAAAAGCCGGCCCGATGCGGTGCGCACGGCCGAGCCGACCTTGTGGTTGGAGTAGGGCGTGTAGGCCTTGTCGCGCGCTTGCGCCGCGGCGGTGACAAGCGCCTGGTCGGCACTTGGAAGCCTGTCGAAAGTGGTCTTCAGCATTGGTTTCTCCGCATCGGGGCTCCATCCCGCACTGATTCAGGATGGAGCCTTATCTTATTGCTTTTCCGGGTCTTTCGCTGGCTCAGGCCGGCTGCCTTTCCGATCGCGTGACAAGTCCCGCGACGAAGGGAACGACCGAGAGGATGAAGCCGACCAGCGAGGCCGGAATGCCGCCCGGTTCGCCCAGCAGCACCAGGATCGCGGTCGAGCCGGAGCCGATGACGATGGTCGCCAGCATCGACCAGGACGGAATGCGCCAGCCGAAGGTGGCCGACAGCACCGGCAGCAGCAGGCCCGGCACATAGACCGAGAAGCCGAGCATCAGGATGGTGACGATGCCGGGCACGCTGAGCGCCACGACCAGGGCGATGAGGCCGAGCACGAGCAGCAGGATACGGCTGGTCCACAGCCTTTCCCGGTCGCTGGCATCGGGGCGCAGCCGCGAGATCACGTCGCGCTGCAGCGTGGTGGCTGTCACCAGCAGGGTCGTGCTCGCCGTCGACATCGCCACCGCCAGGAAGGCGGCGACCAGCACGCCGATGACGCCATGCGGCAGAAGCTGCACCATCAGGTCGGGCATGGCGTTGACCGGGTTGGTGTCGGCCGGCAGCAGCGCCTTGGCGGCGACGCCGAGGAAGGTGAGGATGACGCCGAACACGGCCATGACGAGGAAGCCGTTGATCATGCCCCGGCGCGCCGTGTCGGGCGAGTTGGCGGAAAAGACGCGCTGGAAGCCGATCGTGTCGATGAAGCCGGCGGGCAGGAGCAGGAACCAGACGAACAGCGTCGCCGGCGGCACGTTGGCGAACAAATTGTAGAAGCCGGGAATGTCCCTGGTCGCTTCATAGATGTGCGGGACGCCGGGTCCGAAGATGACGAACAGAGGCGCCACCACGCCGATGACGATGAGGAAGATGACTGCCTGCAGCACGTCGGTCGCCACCACGGCGAGGAAGCCGCCGAGCATGGTGTAGACGATGACGACGAGGAAGGCGACGATGGCGCCGGTCTTCGGATCCATGCCGGAGAACAGGGTGAACACCATGGAGATGCCGAACACCTGAGCCGCCGCCCAGGCGAGATAGTTCCAGCTCGTCACCAGCGAGGCGGCGACACGCACTGAATCGGGATAATCCCGAGCGACGATGTCGGGCGTCGTCACATGCATGCGCTGGCGCACGATTTTGGCCAGGAAGATGCCCATCAACAGCAGGCCGATCGGGAAGGTGAACCACCACCAGGTGCCCGATATGCCGTAGCGCACGACCATTTCGGGCGTGCCGAACAGACCGGCCAGGCCCGTCCAGGAGGCGAAGGCGGAGATGGTCAGCCACAGCGGCCCCATGCGCCGGCCGGCGACGATGTAGTCTTCCTCGGTCTTGATCGAGCGGGCGAAGAACAGCCCGATGCCGGTGACCGCCACGAGATAGATGGCGACGACAGCTATATCCAGATTTCCCATTTCGTACCCCTTCACATGCAAAGCCGATGGCGCGCCGAACGCCTTGGGGCGCGCCGCGCTGCTGTCCGTTGCCCCTTCTCGTGGGGGCTTGACGACCCTCTGCAAGATTTGTCACATGCAAAAAACTTTTTTGCAAGTGCTGAATCTGAATCGTGATCGGAGACTTCGAATGACCCACGCCCAGGCCAATCCGGCGACCCCCGAGCTGGTCGAGCGCGGTGGCGCCCGCATCGCCTGGATCCGTTCGCGCATGGCGTTGCTGGCCGGACTGCGCGGAGAATTCCGCCGCACGCGGCCATTTGCCGGCCGGCGCATCGGCGTGTCGCTGCATGTCGAGCCCAAGACGGCGGTGCTGCTCGAGGTGCTGGCCGAAGGCGGCGCCGAGATCGTCGGCACCGGCAATCACGGCTCGACGCAGGATGATGTCGTCGCCTTCCTGCAGAGCCAGGGCATCGGCATTTTCGGCCGCCGCGCCGACTCGCTCGCCGACCATCACGCCAATCTGGCGCGGGTGCTGGACGCGCGGCCCGACATGCTGCTCGACAATGGCGCCGACCTCGCCTCCGGCATCGTCGAGCGGGGCAGGGCTGCATCCATACTGGGCGGCACCGAGGAGACGACCTCGGGCGGCGACCGGCTGCGCGGCGAACTGGCCGGCAAGGTGCCGTTCCCCTCCATCGTCATCAACGACAGCCCGCTGAAGGCGATCGGCGAGAACAAGCACGCGGTCGGCCAATCGGTGGTGGAGAGCTTCATGCGCATCACCAACCTGATGATCCCCGGCCGGCGCTTCTGCGTCATCGGCTACGGCTGGTGCGGGCGCGGCATCGCGCAATATTTGCGGGCGCTGGGCGGCCGCGTGGCCATCGTCGAGATCGACGAGATCAAGGCGCTGGAGGCGGCACTTGACGGCTACCGCGTGGCGCCGCTCGCCGACCTCGCGCCGTGGGCGGAAGTGTTCATCACCGCCACCGGCCGCGCCGGCGTGCTGCCGGCGCAAGCGGTCGCCGTCATGCAGGACGGCGCGGTGCTGGCCAATTCCGGGCATTTCCCGTGGGAGATCGACACCGAAGGCCTCAATGCCATGACCACGTCCGCGACGGACCTGGACGGCACGTTGCGGCGCCTCGACCTTGCCAATGGACGCCATGTCATCCTCGTGGCCGAGGGGCGCATGTTCAACCTTGCCGGCGTCGAGCCGAAGGGCAATTCGATCGAATCCATGGATATCGGCTTCATGCTGCAGGCGCTGTCGCTGGAGCGGGTGGCCAGGGGTGAGGGATTGGTGGGGGGCGCGCAGCCCGTCCCCGACGACATCAACCGGCGCATCGCCCGGCTGATGATGGCTACGATGGGGGCCGCCTTGTAACTATACTAGGCCCCTGATTCTGGATGATCCGGGAAGGTTGTGGGGCATGGCTGGCAAGACCGCGGAAGCGCCGGATTATTCGGTACCGGCCCTGGAAAAGGCGTTCGACATCATCGAACTGCTGGCCGAGCAGAAGGACGGGCTGAACCAGGGCCAGATTTCCGAAGCGGTCGGCCGCTCCATCCACCAGATCTACCGCGTGCTGCAGGCGCTGGAGCGGCGCGGCTACATCTTCCGCGACCGCCCGGCCGGGCTCTATTTCCTGTCGCCGCGCCTCTTCGAACTGGCGCACCGGCACGAGCCGTTGCGTGGCCTCGTCCAGGCGGCGCTGCCATCGATGCGGCGGCTCTCCGACGCCATCCAGCAATCCTGCAATCTCGGCGTCCACAATGCCGGAAGGGTGCTGATCCTGGCGCAGGTGGAAAGCCCGGCGGCGTTCGGCTTCCGTGTCCGCGTCGGCGCCGAATTTCCGCTGTTCGGCACCGCGACAGGCCGCACGCTGATGGCGTTCCAGCCGCAAGACAGAATCAGCCAATGGCTGCAAGCCTCTGGTATCCCTGACGAAAAGGCGGAGATGCACGATGCGCTTGCCCGCATCCGCGCCGCCGGTCATGAGGAGGTGGCGGACGGGCTGCAGCCTGGCGTCATCGATCTTGCCTTTCCGGTCATCGGGCCGTTCGGCCAGTCGGTCGCCGCACTCACCGTGCCCTATGTGGCGACCACCTACAGCATGCTCGACCTTGCCACCGTGCGCCGCCACGCGGCGGAGGCGGCGCGGGAGATCGCGCTGGTGCTGGCGCCCGAGCCGGCGCAATGACACTGTCGGGGAGGTCACCGGCAAGCGGTTCGTTGTCATGTCCAACTGAGGACGATCCAGCCCAGCACCGCGTAGCGCGCCGTTTTGCCGATCGTGACCAGGACAAGGAAGCTCCAGAACGGTTCGCGCAACACGCCGGCGACGACCGTGAGCGGGTCGCCGACAACCGGCAGCCAACTGGCCAGCAACGACCATCTGCCGTAGCGATGGTACCATTTCGAGGCGGATTGAAGGGCGGCCGGCGTGACCGGAAACCAGCGGCGACCCGCGAAGCGCAGGACTTCCCGGCCAAGGAACCAGTTGATCACGGCGCCCAGGACATTTCCCGCGCTGGCGACGGCGAGCAGCAGCAGGGCCGAATAGGCCTTGCTGGCCAGCATGACGGCCAGAACGGCCTCGGACTGGGCAGGAAGGATCGTGGCCGCGACCAGGGCGCTCAGGAACAGGCCGGCATAGGCGCAAAACGCAGTCAGCTGTCTACCTGTGTGGATGGGTGCGGGATGGTGCCTCGCTACCCTCCAGGGCCGGATCTTGCAAGTGTGATCTGTCGGATGATGCGGCGCGCGAATGCGGTCGCTTTGACGGCCGGCCACGCCCGGCATGGTCCCGGCACCATCGCTGCCGCAACCGCGCGGACCGTGTACCCGTGAACGGTTCCGCCGGCGCCGCGCCGATCGTCAAGGCGATCGCCATCGATGCCGAGCCGGCGAAGGTCTGGCGGGTGCTGACGACGCCTCGAATGATCCCGCAATGGATGTCGGACGAGGAGCTGACCGTCAGCCTCGAAGGACATGAAGGCGGTACGATCGTGATACGCGGGCTGCTGCACGGCATGCAGTTCGAGAACCATGGCACGGTCCGCGCCTTCGAGCCGGAGAGGCGGTTCGCCTACAGCTACTGGAGCACGCTGTCGGCCTCGCGCCTGGCGGATTTGCCCGAGAACCACACCTTGGTCAGTTTCGCCCTGGCGCCGGCCGACGGCGGAACGCTGCTGACGCTGACGCTCAGCGACTTCGCCGAACCGGCGATCCGCCCGCATGCCGATCTCTATTGGGGGCCGACCTTGCGGATCCTGAAGACGGTCTGCGAAGGGCACTGATGACGGCGGTCAGTCAGCCGGGATGAAGCGCAGGGTGCCTGCCCGGCGCGTCGGCCGGCCGGTGTCGTTCGTATGATTGACGCCATCCATGACAGGCACCTCCGGGAAATCGAATGGGCTTACCCCGTCCAGGCAAGCCACGTTCACGGCATACAGGTTCTGGTTCGAGCGTCGTTGGTGGTGTGTGTATATTCCGCAGCGGGAACAGAAGAAGTGCTGCGCCGATCCGGTATGGAAGCGATATGTCGTCAGGGCATCCTCCCCCTGGAGGATCTTGACCCCGCCCATTTCAGCCATGGCGACGACGGCGCCTCGCATACGGCAGTAAGAACAGGTGCAGCGGCGGATCGAATCGAAGCCGTCGCTGAGCGTCGCCTCGAAACGCACCGCGCCGCAATGGCACTGTCCAGCCCGAAGGTTCGTGTCGCCCACCATGTTGCCTGTGTCTCCTGTTCGGTCACTTCTACGTCGGGTCCTGGCAAGAGGACAAGAACGTCTAGGCGGCGTTGACGGCCAGTCGGCTGCCAGGCAAGTGCCGGCAGTGTCGTTGCCGCGGGTGACTGTCTAAAGGCTTTGCGCTTTGAGGCACCGGGCCAGCGCGCGGATGCGGTCGGCGATCTTGCTGTCGATCGGGTTGTAGACGGTCAGGTTCAAATCCGGCCTGCCGTCGACCGCGAAGGACGAGTATTCCAGCTCTATGTCCCCCAATTCCGGGTGCTTCAGGCGCTTTGTTCCGTCGCCATGGGCGAGCACGTCGTTCTCCCGCCACAGGGTGGCGAATTCGGGGCTGCCGTTGCACAGTTCGTCCACCAGCTGGGTGACCTCGGAGACCGCGCCGGCACGCGCCGCATCGGCGCGGAAGGCGCCGACCACGAAACGGGCGAGGTTTTGCCAATCGTGCTGCTTGGCGCGGATGTGGGGCGTGAGGAACATGAAGCGCAGGATGTTGCGCCGGCCGGCGGGGATGGTGCCATAGTCGGTCAGCACGACCTCCGCGGCGCGGTTCCAGGCAACGACGTCCCAGGTCGCTGTCTTGACCAGAGCCGGGCTGGCATCGAGCGTGTCGATGAGGCGTTGCAGCCGGGGGCTGACGCCCTCGTCGCCCCGGTAGCGGACCTCGGGCGGGCGGCCGAGCCCGAGCATGAAGAGATGTTCGCGCTCCGCCTCGGTCAAAAGCAGCCCCTTGGCGATGCGGTTCAGCACGTCGGCCGAGGGCGCGCCGCCGCGGCCCTGTTCCAGCCATGTGTACCAGGTCGGGCTGATGTTGGCGCGCTGGGCGACCTCCTCGCGGCGCAGCCCCGGCGTGCGCCGGCGGCCGGCAAAGCCGAAAGACGCCGGGTCGAGCCGGGTGCGCCGGTCCTTCAGGAAGGCTGCGAGCGAACCGGGGGAAGGCATCCTGTCAGGCACCCTGTTAAAGATTATACCATGATAAGGTCACTACTTTAATGGAATAATAGACCGTTGATATTACGCAGGCAACCGCAGGAGATTTGCATGCGTATCTTTTTGACCGGCGCGACCGGCTTCATCGGCTCGGCGCTCGTTCCCGAACTCATCCAGGCCGGCCACCAGGTGGTCGGCGTCACGCGCTCCGAGGCAGGCGCCGAGGCGCTCGCCGCCGCGGGCGCCGAAGTGCATCGCGGCACCCTCGAAGAGCCGGAGGGCCTGCGCGACGGCGCGGCGAAGGCGGATGCCGTGATCCACACGGCGTTCGACCATGATTTTTCGCGGTTCGTCGAGAACTGCGAAAAGGACAGCCATGTCATCGCAGCCCTCGGCGCGGCGCTGGCCGGCTCCGACCGGCCGCTGGTGATCACGTCGGGCGTCGGCATGGGCAGCCCCGGACATGGCCAATTGGCCGTCGAGGATGTCTTCAACGCCAGCCATCCCAATCCCCGTATCGCCTCGGAACTCGCCGGCAATGCCTTGCTGGAGGCAGGCGTCAATGTGTCGGTGGTGCGCCTGCCGCAGGTCCACAATCCGGTCAAGCAGGGGCTCATCTCGCCGCTCATCGAGATCGCGCGGCAGAAAGGCGTCTCGGCCTATGTCGGCGAAGGCCGCAACCGCTATTCGGCGGGGCATCTCCTGGACGCGGCGCGGCTCTATCGGCTCGCGGTGGAAAAGCGCCAGCCGGGCGCGCGCTATCACGCGGTCGGCGAGGAAGGCGTCGAAGTGCGTGCCATCGCCGAGGCGCTTGGCCGCGGCCTCAACCTGCCGGTCGTCTCGATCCCGCCGGAAAAGGCGGCGGAGCATTTCGGCTGGATGGCGATGTTCGCCCCCATGGACCTGCCTGCCTCGAGCGCCCTGACCCAGGCCCGGCTCGGCTGGCATCCGACCGGCCCGACGCTGATCGCCGATCTGGATGCGATGCGCTATTGAGGGGCTGATAAAGCGGCATCAGCCGGGACTGACGGCATAGCGCAGGTGGATCAGCCCATGCGCCAGCGTTTCGCAGCTTGTCAGCGACAGCTGCATCTTGCCGGCGAGGCCGCTTTCGCCGAACTCGACAAAGCCCTGGTTTGCCGCCCGCGCATCGAGCGCGGGGGCGATGAGAAGGCTGAGCTCATCGACAAGCCCGACCGCGAAGAAGGAGCCGTTGATGCTGGCGCCGCCTTCGAGCAGCAGCCGGCGGATGCCGAGTTCACGCCCGAGCACGTCGAGCATGGCGGCGAGATCGATCTCGGCCGTTTCCGACACGATGTAGGACACGCCGTCGGCGGCGAGCTCGGCCAGATGACTGTCGGCGACATCATGCCCAAGCAGCACCACGACATGGTCGCCGCCGACATCCGGCTTGGCGAAGTGGAGCTTGCCGGAGACATCGAGCGCAACGGCATAGGGTCCCGCATTGCGTTGCGCGAAATGGTGCGGCCGCTCGACCTTGCCGGAATGCGCCGGCGGGTGCGCCACCGCCTTGCTCATCTCGGCCATGGTGACGCGCCCGACGATCCAGGCATCGCCTTCGAGGTCGCCGTGGATCTGCTCATAGAGGCCTGACCACTCCGCCCGGGTTCCGTCCGGGCTGGTGGTGTAGCGGCTGGGGTGAAGGCCGCCGTCGAGCGAGGCGAGCATATGGCAGATGATGTGCGGCTTCATGATTTCTCCAGGGTGGACCGATCTTCAGGATGGACTCGGCGATTCAAATTAGGGTCGCGGCCCCGGAATGGAAGCCGGACAGGTCGGTTTGGTCAAAAATCCGACAATTCCGATAATTCGTCGCCTGGCACTGTTATATCGATGTTGCACAAATGGTTGACCCTGGGTTAGCATCCATCTGCTGATGCCGATGGGAGGCAGTTTTTTGCAACGGCGATCAGCTGGAGCGGCATGCGTGATCGGGCGCAAGGAGGATGCTCCAACACTTTGAACCGACGCATGATCCCTTCCCAAGGCCGATCCCGGTCCTGGGGATCGTGCGTTCTTGTGGAGGAGGATCAACCATGAACAGACGTGAATTCCTGATGACGTCCGTGGCCGCGGGCGCCATGGTGCTGGCCGCACGTTCGGCGTTCGCCGAGGACAAGCTCACCATACTGGGCTCGGTGCCCAATCTCGGCTTTCCGTTCTTCGTGCACATGCTGAACGAGATCAAGGCGGAAGCGCAGGCGCAGGGCGTCAACCTGACCGAGAGCGACGGCCAGAACTCGGCCACCAAGCAGACCGCTGACATCGAGGCGGCCCTGGTGCAGAAGGTCAACGCCATCGTCATTTCGCCGCTCGACGTCAACGCGCTGGCTCCGGCCATCGAGGAAGCGGTCAAGGCCGGCGTTCCCGTGGTGACGATCGACCGCCGCGTCGACGGCGTCGAGGGCATACTGGCCCATGTCGGCGCCGACAATGTGAAGGGCGGCGAGGCGGAAGCCCAGGCGGTCGTGGCGGCGTTCCCCAATGGCGCCAAGCTTTTCCACCTGCAGGGCCAGCCGGGCGCCGGTCCGGCCATCGACCGCAACAAGGGCGTCCACAACGTGCTCGATCCCTTGAAGGACAAGTACCAGATCATCTTCGAGCAGACCGCCAACTTCGCCCGCGCCGAGGCGCTGTCGGTGACGGAAGCCGGCCTTGCCGCCAACGGCAAGCCGGACGCCATCATCTGCGCCAATGACGACATGGCGCTCGGCGCGCTCGAGGCGTGCGCGGCGCGCAACTTCACCGACGTCAAGATCTACGGCTTCGACGCGCTTCCGGAAGCGCTGGTCGCGGTCCGCGACGGCAAGCTCGCCGGCACGGTCGAACAGTTCCCCGGCCAGCAGTCGCGCACCGCCGTGCAGATCGCGGTCGCCTACGCCAAGAACAAGACCGAGCCGAAGGAGAAGCTGGTGCTGTTGACGCCGATCGTCATCGGCAAGGACAATCTCGACAAGGCCGAGAGGCTGAACGAGACGAAGTAGGGCGACGAGCCGGCCGAAGTCAGCGCCGCCCCTCATCCGCCTGCCGGCACCTTCTCCCCGTATAGTGAGGGGGAGAAGGAGATGGCCGCCACGCTGGCGATCTCCCTCTCCCCGTCCTTCACGGGGAGAGGGTAAGGGTGAGGGGCGGCGCCGTCGTCTTGTGTCTCGGGGAGCAACCATTGCCCGCAGCTGAAACCGCATCGCCATCGCCCGTCCTGCTCGCCGTCGAGGGCGTCACCAAGCATTTCGCCGGTGTCACCGCGCTGAGCGACGTCTCGCTCGATATCCGTCCCGGCGAAATCCTCGGCCTGCTCGGCGAGAACGGCGCCGGCAAATCGACGCTCTTGAAAATCCTGTCGGGCGTCATGCCGCCGTCCAGCGGCCGCATCACTTTCGACGGCGCCGACTACGCGCCATCCAGCCCGCAGGATGCCAAGCGGCTCGGCATCGTCACCATCTACCAGGAACTCAGCCTGATACCGACGCTGACGGTGGCGGAGAACATTTTCATCGGCCGCGCGCCGACGGGGCCGCTCGGGCTGGTGAGCTGGCGCAAGATGGAGGATGACTCCCGCGCGATCATCGCCCGCGTCGGGCTTTCCATCGATCCGATGACGCCGGTCTCGGCACTGTCGGTGGCCGAACAGCAGCTGGTCGAGATCGCCCGGGCGCTGTCGCTGAAGAGCCGGCTGATCATCATGGACGAGCCGACCTCGGCGCTGACCGAGACCGAGGTGCAGCGGCTTTTGTCGATCATGGACCGGCTGCGCCAGGACAAGGTTGCCATCATGTTCGTCACCCACCGGCTGGAGGAAGCGTCCGCCATCTGCGACCGCATGACGGTGCTGCGCGACGGCAGGCTGGCCGGGCATCTCGACCGTGACAAAGGGCGGCCGATCCAGTTGCCGCGGATCATCGAGAAGATGGTCGGCCGCGCGGCTTCCGAACTTTACGCGCGACCCGCGCAGCGCGCGGTGGCGGGCGATGTCATTTTGTCGGTGCGCGGCCTGCGCACCGTGCGCGATCCCGAGGCGCCGCATGCCATCGTGCTCGACGGCGTCGACATCGACCTCAGGGCGGGCGAGATCCTCGGCGTCGCCGGGCTTGTCGGCTCGGGCCGCACGGAACTGGCGCGTGCCATCTTCGGCGCCGACCGCATCGCGGCGGGAACGATCACGCTCGAGGGCAGATCCATCGCTCCGGCCTCGCCGGCCGACGCCATCGCGCTCGGCATCGGCCTGGTGCCGGAGGACCGCAAGCACCAGGCGATCTTTGCCGCCTTGGGTATCCTGCCGAATTTTTCCGTCGCCTCGCTGGCCACGTTCAGCAACGGTTTCGGCTTCATGGCCGAGCGGCGCGAGCGCGATGCGCTGTCGGGTTTCAGGAAAATGCTGTCGATCCGCATGGCCTCGCCCGAGCAGGCGATCGAGGGCCTGTCTGGCGGCAACCAGCAGAAGGTGATCCTGGCGCGCTGGCTGGCGCGCGATCCCAAAGTGCTGATCGTCGACGAGCCGACGCGCGGCGTCGATGTCGGCGCCAAGGCGGAAGTGCACCAGATCCTGGTGCAACTGGCGGCGCGCGGCATAGCGGTGATGATGATCTCGTCCGAACTGCCCGAGGTGCTGGCGGTGTCGGACCGCATCGTCACCATGCGCCGGGGGCGCATCACCGGCGAAATGCCGGGCGTCGAGGCAAACGAGGAAAAACTGATGGAACTGATGGCGCTCGACAGGCAGGAAACGAACGGGCGGCATGCGAGCGGGATTTGACAAGTCGAAGGAGGTGCCGACTTTGGAGAGTGGCGAAGCCGCCCTTGGCGTTCGTCATCCCAGGGCGAAGCAGGGAGCGAAGCGACGCGGCGCAGACCCCCGGAGCTGCTCCGCAGCCCGAGGGATCCATTCCGTTACTTCAACGTGTTGCAAGGGGACGGAATTCTGCACCGCTGCGTTCGACAGGAGGTTTCACGGCATGGATCCTCGGGTCTATGCAGCCGCTTCGCGACTGCTCCGCCCCAGGATGACGAAAGAAAAGGAGGCACGATGAGTGTGACGGAACAGAGCGAGCGCGGCGGCGGCATCAATTTCGCACGGCTGCTGATGAGTTTCGGGCCGCTGCTGTTCCTGGCGGCGCTGGTCATCGTCTTCACCGTTTTGAAGCCGAGCTTCATCGACCCGATCAACCTGTTCAACATCACCCGGCAGATCTCGATCACCGGGCTGATCGCGCTCGGCATGACCTTCGTCATCCTCACCGCCGGCATCGACCTGTCGGTCGGCTCGCTGCTCGCCTTCTGCGGCATGGTGGCGGCCGTCGTCGCCAAGGGCGGCGCGGCCAACACGCTGTCGCTGTCGACGTCAGGCACGCAGGGCTATGGCTGGTTCGCCGCGCTGCTCGCCGCCGTCATCGTCGGTGCCGCCGCCGGCGGCGTGCAGGGGCTTGCCATCACCAGGCTGAAAGTGCCGCCCTTCGTCGTCACGCTGGGCGGGCTGACGGTGTTTCGCGGACTGACGCTGACCATCTCCAATGGCGGCCCAATCTCGGGCTTCGACGCTTCGATGCGCTGGTTCGGCACGGGGCTGATCGGCCCGGTGCCGGTGCCGGCGATCATCTTCGCCATCGCCGCCATCCTGTGCCACATCGTGCTGCGCTATACGCGTTACGGCCGCGCCGTCTATGCCGTCGGCGGCAATGCGGAGGCGGCACGGCTGTCGGGCCTGCGCGTCGACCGCATCCTGGTCTCGGTCTATGTCATCGTCGGCTTCTTTGCCGGGCTGGCCGCCTTCGTGCTGTCGGCCAGGCTGAACTCTTCCGAAGCGGTCGCCGGCATCGGCTACGAGCTGACGGTCATTTCCGCCGTCGTCATCGGCGGCACCTCGCTGTTCGGCGGCATCGGCTCGGTCGGCGGCACGGTGGTGGGCGCGGCGCTGATCGGCGTGCTGCAGAACGGGCTGCAGTTCAACAATGTGTCGTCCTACACGCAGAGCATCGTGATCGGGCTGATCCTGATCCTGGCGGTGGCGTTCGACCGGTGGCTGAAGTCGCGGGTGAGGCGGTAGGGGTCTGCCTTCTCCCCTTGTGGGAGAAGGCAAGGTCGCTATCCCGGCAACTTCTCCTCGATGATCCGCGTCGACCCCGGCACCAACTGGCCGGCGTGATCAAAGCGCAGCACCACCACCCAGTTGAAGACATCGCCGGGCCATTTGCCGTCCGGCAGCAGCGTTTTGGGGTCGGCGCCGAAGGCCTTGATGAGCTTTCCCAGCTGGCCGTGATGCCAGGCGATCAGGATCGACTTGCCGTGGGTTTCGCTGGAGAGCGCCGCGACGAGGGCTTTGACGTCCTTGTCGGCGAAGCGCTGGTCGATGGGCAGTTTCAGGGCTTCCGCGAGCGGCGTCAGCGTCAGCCGTTCGCGCGCGCTGTTTCTGGAATCGGTACTGGCCACCAGCATGTCGGGCCGGAACGGCACGCCGTCGAGCATGAAGGGCTGGAAATAGGCGACGTAGGCCTGCGCGCGGGCTTCGCCTTCGGGCGACAGGCCGGTGCCGCTGTCGGGCTTTTCGCCATGGCGCACGATCAGCACGGTGGCGTCGGCGAGCCCTGATGTGCCGTCGCCGGCGGCGTGTGCGGACAGGGCAAGCGCCAGCATCCACAGGGCGGCGAGAACGGTGCGAGTCATGGCGGGTCCCTCGGGCGCTTTTTCGAGGCCACCAATCAGCGCAGCAATCCGACGGAATCAGGGCCGACGTGCTGCCGGCGCGGGGAGGGCACCCGCACGCAATCTGGAAAGAAACTCGGCTGATCGAACCCGCAAATGGCAGGTCCAGCCACGCCCCCCGGGCCTCAGGCCGCTTCGAGCGCCCACAGGCGGTGGCCGTAGCGGCGGAAGAAGCGCGCCAGGAGGCGCTGCTGCCTGGCCCTGGCGAGGTCGGGCAGGCGCCGCTCCTGGCGCCAGCGCGGCATGGCGCGCCAGAAGGCGATGAAGCGGGTGGTGTCCTCGATGGCCTCGTCGGCCGACAGCGCCGGGCCGATCGCGGCCAGGAACAGCGGCTCGGACTGTTTCAGCTCGTCGATCAGGGCCTTGCGCCGAAAATGGTCCTGGCGAGCCTGCGCGATGCCGTTGCGGCGGATCGCCTCGAAGGCTTCGAGCAAAGCAGGGCTGTCGCCGGTGTAACCGCAGGCGCGGGCGAAATCGGCGGCATCCATCATTGCTCCCGGGTCAGTGCGGCAGGTGACTCACATTTATTTGGATATATAAGCATAACTCAAAACTATAGAAGTGAAACTTTTTGCTAAGTGTTGAAAACTGCGACTCGACTCCGGGCTGAAAAGGCAGGAATATAAGAACAAATCAGGAACAAATGGGGTGGAGAGGCAATGGCATTGCCGGGCAGGAAACCAGTCATCGCGCATGTCGTCTCGATATCGGTCGAGTGCGCCGATTGCGGCCGCAACAGGTGGTGGAAACCCGATGAACTGCGGCGCTTCGGGGTGACGGACGGCACGCCGCTGGCGGAGCTTTCGGGCCGCATCGTCTGCTCGGCCTGCCGCGCCGACGGGCTGCCGGGTACGGCGGTGTCGATACAGGCCGCGTTCGTCGACGAGCGCCAGCGGGTGCGTAGCGAAGCGCAGATGCTGAGCGAGCGCGAGGTGCTGGTGGAGGCGAGGCGGGCTTGAGGGGGCGGGGCAGGCGCTGATTCTTCCTTCTCCCGCAAGGGGAGAAGGAAAAACCGCCCAGCCACTAGTACCCCAGCAATTCCTTCAGCGGTATAACCCGCCAGACATGCTTGATCGCGTAGCGGTTGAAGGTGATTGTCTTGGGCGGATTGTACTGCTCGACCACCAGCTCGCCCGCCGTGCGCTTGACCAGCTTCTTGATGAAGGCCTTGCCGTTGCGCTCGTTTTCTTCCGGAAACGTCTCGATCACCACATGGTCGCCGGGCACGGCGTCGCGGCCGCCGCAATAGATGAGGTCGCCGGGTTCGTAGCGCGGCACCATGGAATCGGAGAGCACATGCAGCGCGAAGACCTTCGGCAGGTTGCGCACGCCCGGCGGGCGCTGCACGTAGCCGGCAGGTTCGCCGTTGAAGGTGAAGTCGCCGTCATCGCCGCCGACCGCGGCGCCCAGCACTTCGATATCCATTGACCCTGCGGGCATTGGGCCGGCATCGGTGACGATCTCGGCGTCGGCCACGGCGTCGGCCACGGGGCCGGCATCGTCGAGGAAGATGACCTGGCCTTGGCCGAGCGCGACCGGGTCGACGCGCAGGAAAGCGGCGGTCTTCAACAGGTTCTCGGTCTTGGGCAGGTTGCGCCCGGTTTCCCAATTGCCGACGGCGGCGACATCGGTGTCGTTGTGCTCGGCAATGTGGCGCATGACCAGGCCGCGCTGCTTGCGTGCCTGGCGTATCGCCGCCCCGACCTTGATCGACAGTTCCGTTTTTGCCATGGCGCCCATGTGAGCGATGAAAGCGGCTCTCGTCTATGAAAGAATGGCTTGCATCTAATTTTGAGTTATGCTTATATCTGGCCATGCAGAACCTGTCCAGCTTTGATGGCGCGGTAGCGCCGGCCTCCCGTGAGGCGCACCCGGCGACCGAAGTCGCCAGCCATTCCCTTCCGCCCCGGCCGTCCTCCTCCCCGGCCGGGGCGAAGCCCGAGCGCTTCGATGCCTCGGGTCCGGCCCGCCCGTCACCGGCGGCCGGAACGGCCGGAGCCGCCGCTCCCCTCGGCTCCGGCCCCCCATTCGACCGGCATGCCGCCGGTCCCTGTGCGCGCTCCTGCATCCGCACGCAGGACGGCACCGTCATCCTGTTCGAGCCGATGACGGGCAGGGCGGTGTCCGCCCCCGACACAAAGACAGCGGAGGCGCGGCTGGCGCGCCTGACCGCCGGGCACTCGATCCGCTCCGGCTGATCCGCCTCCGACTGATGCCGGCGGCGGGCCGGCTTTCGCACCGAACACCCTGATCGAGGCCCTGACCGGGCCCGAGCCCTGACGCCTGGCCGACAGCGCGCTCCCGAGCGCTGCCGAAGGCGGAGCCCTGGATGGAGCCTGGACATGGCAAGCTACAGCGACGCCGAATTGCAAGAGATCGCCCGCTGGCTGAAGGATGGGCTTTCAGCCTCGCGGATCGCGACGGCGTTCAGCGCGCTGCGCGGCACTCCGGTCTCGCGCAACGCCATCATCGGCATCGTGCATCGCAACGCCATGCTGGGCGCGATCGGCTTTGCCAATGGCCGTGGGGTGTTGCCGGGTGCCGAACGGGCAATGCGCAAGCCGGCCGCTGCAAAGCCGGCGAAGGACAAGGCCAACGGCAAGGTGGCCGCGGGGGCGACCGCCGAGGCGAACGCCGCCAAGGCCGCCGTCGCGCGCAAAAACAAGGTCCGGGCCAGGCACGATTCGTCGCCGGCATGGTTGCCGCCGCGCCTGTTCGTGCGCGAGGTGGGGGTGCTGATCGCCGATGGCGAAGCTTACCGCTTCAAGGTGCCGGCGCCGCAGCGCGGACCCATCGGCCGCCAGCCGCATGGCGTGGCGATGCGCTTCATCGACTGCCTGTTTTCCCGCTGTCGGGCGCCGCTCGACCTGACATTGGAAGAAGATCCGCAGAGCGATGCGCCGGGTGGCCGGCCTGGCGCCGAGATGCTGTGCTGCGGCATGCGCACGAAGGCATTGAAGAGCTACTGCGGCTACCACCAGGCGCGGTTTCAACGCAGGGTTTTTGAGGCGGGGTGAGGCTTGGTCTCTTCTCCCCGTTCACGGGGAGAAGGTGCCGGATGAGGGGCAGCTCAAGCTAACAGGATTAAGCGTCGTGAGATGGATTTGGACAGCGCGAATGCCACTTACCGAAGCGCTGGCGTCGCCCCTCATTGCCCTGCCGGGCATTTCTCCCCGTAAACGGGGAGAAAGAGCCCTCACAAACCTATTTCGGCATCTGGCGGCCCTGTTTGGGCATGCGGCTCTGCACCGTGCGTGCCTCAAGCCTCATGGCCGGGCCGCTGTCGGCAACCAGAATGCCGGTGACGCGGGCGAAGCCGGTGAACACTTTTATCGCGTCGGATTCGGAAATCTGCGCCGCGATCGCGGCGCTGCAGGCGTTGAGTGCGCTGCGGTAGACATGGCCACGCCGCTCGATCGGCCAGCGCTGCAGGAAATCCGCGGCGTCGCTGACGCTGTCGATCTCCTCGACATGTCCGTCCATCGACACTTTAAGCGGCACTCCGGTTTTCATCGTACCCACGGCATTCACCTTCGCTCTGGGCGCGGCTTCCAAGCCTGCGCTTATAAACGCGCGAGACCGTCAGGCGGTTGCATTGCCTTCGTGCCTGCCTCAGGGGCTGGCGGCGGCGTCGAGCCAGTCATGCGCGCGGCTTCGCGGCTTGACCACCAATATGCCTTGTTGCCCGGCGACGCCAGTGAAGGCTTCGAAGGCGGTGCGCGGGCAGCAATTGCCTTCTACCGCCTGCCTGACCAGCCGCGCGGCGTCGAGAAAGGCGGGTGCTGTCTTGTCGGGCCACTGGTGCTGCAACGCCGTTTCGGCTTCGGCCACGGACCCAACCAGCATGGTCTTGTTGTCGCAAAAGCGCAGCGTAACCGGTATGAAAGCTGTCATCGGCAAACCTCCCCTTGGCGTGGACGCGTCATAACGTGCAGGCAGGCGGCTGGTTCCATCCACCTGGCGGGCGACGCGGCGTGGAGTGCTGCATGAGCGAGCGGCCCTTCATGCAGCTCTATGTCTCCGATTTCGTCGGCGACACGCTGCAGCTCTCCACCGAGCAGATCGGCGCCTACATGCTCATCCTGATGGCGATGTGGAATGCCGGCGGCCGACTTCCCGATGACGACGCCAAGCTCGCGCGCGTGGCGCGCCTGTCGCTGAAGAGATGGCGTGCCATCAGCGCCGATCTTCTGACCTTCTTCGAGCGCGAGGCGGGCGAGATCGGCCACAAAAGGCTGACGAAGGAACTGCACAAGGCACTGGTCAAAAGCGAGGCGAGGGCCGCCGCCGGCGCACGCGGCGGGGCCGCTACCGCCTTGAAAACAAAGGCGCATGCGGCACCAAATGCCGGCGTGTTGCCGCGGCATTCTCCAGACTCCAGAAACCAGAATGAAAAAGCTTCCGCTTTTTCGCCTGAAAATGCGGAAGCTTTTTCGGCTCATGGAGAACAAGCGGCGGCGCTGTCCCGGGAGAAGGCGGAGCCTTTGTCCCGTGCGGGCAAGACAGCTTCCGCTCTCCCGGGGAAGAAACCCGGCTGGGTCAGGCCGAAAACCCATGCCGACGCAGCCAACGCCATCATCGAGGAGATCCGCAGCCATGACCGCAGCCGAACTGCAGCAGGCGACGAAGGCGCTGGCCGCGATGTTCTCATGCTTCCCGCAATCCGCCCTGACTGATGTCGAGATGCAGATGCGCGGCTATCTCGTCGCGGTGCGCGACGCCGAGCTTGCCGATCTGCAGGCCGCCATCCAGCGCTTCGTCCGCGGCGAGGTGAAGAGCGGCAACGCCCAGTTCTGCCCGTCCAGCGCCCAGCTCTGCATCGAGGTGCGGGAGCGGCGCACGATGCGGGAACTGATGGCGAGAAGGGCGGTGCAGGCGCCCGTGAAGCAGGTGACAGGATGATCATTCAGGTCGGCGGGACAGCGACCTCTCCACCAAAAAACACCACACCCCAAAACCCAAGGAGCCACCCCATGCCCAGGAAAACCAAAGCCGCCAAGCCGCAGGCGCCGAAACTGCCGAAGGGCGAGGCCGAGCAGGTGCGCATCCGCCGCGAGATCGGCCATGATTTCGCGCTGAGCGACGATGCCTTCGGCCGCAAGCGGCTGGCGGCCGGCACGGCTGAAGCCCGGCGCGTCTATGAGGTGTCGAATGACGGCCATACCTCGACCGGCGGCATCGTGCGGGTCCGCACGGTCGATCCGCTCATCGGCATCACCTCGCTGTCGCGCCAGCAGCGCGAGGCCGGCCAGCGCTACCGCGAGGATTTCCAGTGCAGCCAGCAGGCCGGGGTGAAACCGATGCGCTGGAGCGAACGGGTCGACGGCGGCCGCAAGGGCGGCGGCATCGCCGACAGCGTGCTCGACGCCGGCCGCGCGCATGCCGCCGCCACCCGCGCGCTCGGTCACTGGGAGGTGGCCGTCGTGGTGCAAAAAGTCTGCTGCGCGGGGGAGTCGGTCAAAGGCGCGGCGGAACAGACCGGCGAGGGCAGGGACGTGGTGACGAAGCTCTTGAAGATCGGGCTCGATCTGCTGGCGGTGCATTACGGGATGATGATGGAGCGGCGGGCGGGGTGAGACCCGCGAAAATCCGGCCGGCGATGCCGGCCGGATTCGCTTCACCAGGATCAGGTCATCCGCAGACGCGGACTTCCTCGACTATCCGGTGGTGGTGGCGCCAATGACTGACCAGTTCGAGGTGGCAGCGGTGGTGCCGGTGGAAATAACGCGGCCTGTATCTGTAACCGTCGTCATAAGGGTCGTAGGGGCCGTAGACATAGCGGCCGCCATAGTCCCCATTGTAATAGTCATTGCCGTAATCGTTGCCGTAATAATTGTCGTAGCCGCCGATGCCGATAAAGACGTGGCTGCGGGCCTCGGCGGGGGCGATCATCGCCGCAGCCGAGGCAATGGCGATAACCGAGGCAAACAGGAGCTTCTTCATGGCTACCTCCTTTTCAAGGCCGATCTAATATAACCCGCAAGGCGGGACCTCGTTCCATGGATTCGCAAGGCAACCCATGCGGCGCCGGGCGCAAGACCCGCTTCACTTTACCGAAGCGACCGCATCCTCGATTACCGAGGTGACTTCCGAGGGATGCGACATCGGGAGCAAGTGGCCGCCGTGGATCTCGACGACCTTGGCGCCCGAGCGTTTGGACATCCGCCGCTGCAGCTCCGGCGCGATGGTGCGGTCTTCCGTGGCAATGGCTGCCCAGCTTGGCACATTGTGCCATGCCGCGGCTTCGGCCTTGTAGCCGAAAATCGCCGTGTTCGCCGGCGTCTGGAACATGGCGGTATAGCGTGCCTCGGCCTCGGGCAGGCCGTTCGCCACATCGGCGATCCAGGCGTCGGGCTTTACAAGGTAGAAGCCGTCCTTGAACACGGTAAGCGCGTCCGCCGGCAGCTTGCCGGGGATGGAGGCGTTGAGGAAGCCCAGGCTTTCGCCGATCTCGGGCTGGAACGCCGCCACGTAGACGAGGGCACGGACCCGCGGCTCGGTGCCGGCCTGGCTGATCACCATGCCGCCATAGGAGTGACCGACCAGCACGACGGGACCATCCTGCGTGTCGATCGCTCGGCGGGTGGCGGCGATATCGTCCTGAATGGAGGTCATCGGCAGCTGCACCACGGTGACGCGGTACTTGTCGGCTGTCAGGCGGTCGTAGACGCCGCGCCAGGCACCGCCATCCATGTTCATTCCGTGCACGAGCACGATATTGCCGGCTTTCGCCGCGGCGGGCGCGGGCAGTGTCGCGGCGGCGGCAACAATCATGAGTGAGGCGAGAAGGGGGCTGATCCTGTCCATCTTGGAGCTCCGGTTGGTGGGAGCCAGAGACCTAAGGCGAATTGCATTTCGCCAGTAGGGTGATTTATATGAATGGGTCTATCACTCAAGCTGATAAATGGATCGTCGCGATATTGCCGACCTGCTCGTATTCCAGGCCATTGTGGAGGCGGGCAGCTTCACACGGGCCGCTTCCGTCATGGGGCGTGCGCAGTCCGGTCTTAGCCAGAGCATCAGTGCGTTGGAGGCGCGGCTGGGCGTGCCCCTGCTTGCGCGATCCACCCGCAGCGTGCGGCCAACCGAGGCGGGCCGCCGCCTGCTCGATCGGATCACGCCTTCGCTGCGCCAGATCGAAAGCGGGCTGCTGGAGTTGCAGGACAGCCGCGACCAGCCGTCAGGCACGTTGCGGCTGACCGTGATGGAATATCCGGCGCGCGCCATCCTGGTGCCGGCGCTGAGCGAATTCCTGGCCAGCCATCCGGGCGTGCGGGTCGACATCCATGTCAGCGATCGGTTCGTCGACATCGTCCAGGGAGGGTTCGACGCCGGCATTCGCTTCGGAGCGCATCTGGAGAAGGACATGGTGGCCGTTCCGGTGGGGCCGGATGTCAGCGCGGCCATTGTCGCCGCGCCGTCTTACTTTCGCAGGAAAGGCCGGCCTGTCCGGCTCGAGGATATTGCCGCGCATGACTGCATCAACTTTCGCACGGCAAGCCATGGCGACGTTTACCGCTGGATGTTCAGGGACGGTGCGCGCACGGTCGACGTGCCGGTCGAGGGCGCGGTCATCGTCAATGATGCGCCCGTGATGATCGAAGCCGCCTTGGCTGGCCTGGGGCTGGCCTACATCTTCGAACCACACGTTGCCGGGCATCTCGCCTCGGGACGTCTGGAAACGTGCCTGGAAACGTTCTGCCCCGTCTGGTCGGGCTACCATCTCTACTATCCGAGCAGGCACCAGAAATCGGCCGCGCTTGCGGCCCTCGTCGAGCATTTGCGCTACAGGCGGCATGCGCAGGGTGCACCGGGACCGGGGGCCGCGTTGCCCTAGCGGCCGAGCCTCCCCATCCGTAGCGCCAGGAACTCCACGAACAGCCTTGCCCGCACCGGCAACTGCCGTCCGAAGGCATGCACGATGTGCACCGGCATGGTCGGCATCGGCACCTCGGGCAAGACGCGAACCAGGCGGCCGGCGTCGAGGTCGTCCTGCACGGCGAAGCGCATGAGATGGGCGATGCCGGCGCCGGCAAGGGCGGCGTGGCGGATGGCGCCGCCGTCATCGGTTTCGAGGCGGCCGTCGGGCACGATCTCCAAGCCGTCGGCGAAGGTGATCGGCAGCGGCCGGCCGGCCGAGACGTAGCGGATGAAATCATGGTCCCGCAAATCCGCGATCGAGGCTGGAGAGCCCCGACGCCGGAGATAGGCGGGCGCGGCCACCAGCACGATCGGCAGGCTGGCGATGCGGCGTGCGGTCAGCCCGGTATCGGCCAGCGCCCCCATGCGCACCGCCACATCATAGTTTTCGCGGATCAGGTCGGCATGGCGGTCGGTGACGCTGAGCTCCAGCTTCACGTCGGGCTGTTCAGCCAGGAATTCCTCGGCCCATGAGGCGATCAGGCCGCGGCCGAGCTCGACAGGCGCGGTGACGCGCAGCAGGCCGCGCGCCGTGCCGGTGCCCTGCACGATATCCTGCGCATCGTCGAGCGCGCGCAGCAGCGGCGCGACGCGCTCATAATAGGCGATGCCTTCGCTGGTCAGCCCCAGCCGGCGCGTCGAACGCCGGATGAGCTTCGCGCCGAGCCGGCGTTCCAGCTTTGCGACGCTCTTCGACACGGCCGACGGGCTGGAGCCGATCAGCCGGCTGGCGGCCTGGAAGGAGCCGGCATCCACCGTGCGCACGAAGGCGACGAGGCCGGCGGTCTTTTCGAGGATGGTGGTCATGGCGGCAACATCGCATGTCGGGACGGGATCGATTACGGAATTCCAGGCAGGAAAGATCGGCCTGATGTCAGGCTAATACGCATTTCCGGCAAGCTTAAATAGCGCTCGTCATCGTCACAAGGAGAGAATGGATGAGCAGACTGAGCGGCAAGGTCGCCATCGTCACCGGCGCCTCGAAGGGTATCGGCGCGGCCATCGCCAAGGGCCTCGCGGCGGCGGGCGCGGCCGTGGTGGTCAACTATGCCTCGTCGCGGGAAGGCGCCGGCCGCGTCGTCGCGGCAATCGAGGCAGGCGGCGGCCGTGCCGTCGCCGTGCAGGGCGACGTCGCGCGGGCGGCCGACATAAGCGGCCTGTTCGAAGCGGCGAAAGCCTCCTTCGGCGGCGCCGACATCCTGGTCAACAATGCCGGCGTATTCCGCTTCGAGCCGCTGGAAGCGGTCAGCGAGGCCGAGTTCCACCGGCAATTCGACACCAATGTGCTGGGCGTCGTGCTGGCCATACAGGAGGCGGTCAGGCATTTCGGGCCGCGGGGCGGCAGCATCGTCAACATCAGCTCGGTCGCCAGCTTCAACCCGCAGCCCAATTCACTGGTCTATGCCGCCACGAAGGCTGCGGTGGACTCGATCACGCTGTCGATGGCGCGCGAACTGGGCCGCCGCAACATCCGCGTCAATTCGATCGCGCCGGGCGGCGTCGACACCGAGGGGCTGCGGCATGCCGGCATCGTCGGCAGCGAGCCCGAAAAGGCGCTGGTGGCGGTCACCCCGCTCGGCCGCTTCGGCCAGCCGGACGATATCGCCAAGGTGGCGGTATTCCTGGCATCCGACGAGGCGGCGTGGGTGAGCGGAGAGCGGATCACGGCGTCCGGCGGGTGGCGGTAGATTTTCCGCACAATTTGCCCGGCGGCGTGCTTGGAGGCGCGGGTGAAAGCGGCTGGCGGCCGGCACGCTCAAGGCGCGTCTACGAGGTCTCGAATGACGGTTATATCTCGACCGGCGGCATCGAGCGGGTTCGCACTGTCGATCCGCTCGTCGGCGTCACCTCCTTGTCGCGCCAGCAGCGTGAGGCCAGCTAGAGCTATCGCGAGGATTTCCAGTGCAGCCAGCAGTCCGGCATGAAACCGATGCGCTGGAGCGAACGGGTCGACGGCGGCCGCAAGGGCGGCGGCATCGCCACCAGCGTGCTAGACGCCGGCCGGGCGCATGCCGCCGCCACCCGCGCGCTCGGCCACTGGGAGGTGGCCGTCGTGGTGCAAAAAGTCCGCTGCGCGGGGGAGTCGATCAAGAACCTTGCGGAACAGACTGGCGAGGGCCGCGATGTGGTGACGAAGCTGCTGAAGGTAGGGTTGGATTTGTTGGCGGGTGCACCAGGGATGATGGGGCGTTAAGGTTGATTCGTATTTTTGACATATGTCACTATTGATAGATTGCCATAATACCATGGCTCCTGTATATACACATCCTTATTGTTACCCATCAAGGAGGACATCATGCCGCTGAACGACATCCCAGACCTGACCGATCTCGACTATGATGCCCAGAATTTCAAGGATCTCGCCGACAGCGACTTTGGAATGGAACTTTGGAAATTCATGAAACGATCTGATAATTTGGTTCGTATGGAAACGGCGACCTATCTGGATCGTGCCGCAGTGGAACCTCTAGCGCCCGGACTTCTCCGCATTTTCGGACCTGAAGTCGCTCAGGATCGTATTAAGCAGATGATCGGCCATATGGCGCGACAGATCATGGATGCCATGGGATTCACGATCGACCGGCAAGGGCTTCGCATTACTCGGGAAAGCATGTTCACGACCGCAACGCGCTACACCAGCGAAGACCTGAAGCGCGATCGTTCGATGGCGATTTCTCCCGAGCAACGAAAGGTGTGGTTGGAGAAAACAGCCGACAGTTCATTCAATCGCTGGATAGCCGCGCAAGTCAATCGGGATGACGGGAGCCTCGACCTCGATAGCCTTTACGCGGTGGCTAAGAAGTATGGTGTGGCCAAGGAATATCGCCACCTGAATCCCGGTCAGCAGCGCATGACCATTGGTCTCGCTCTAAGAGCGAGAGTGCCTTCGACGGAATACGAGACAATTTAGCCAAGTAGCCCATTAAGCGACTGCCGTCCAAGGTTTGCCGTAGCGGCGACATCCTTGCTTTCAGCTAGGATCACACCGAAGGGGGCTTCGTAATGTGGTGGCAAGGCCTTCGAGTTTCTCCGCAGAGATCTCGCATTGCCAGACGACCAATACAGTCCAGCCATTTTCTTCGAGCTTTCTCCTTGTTCGTTGGTCCCTCTCGCCCGTGGCCCCAATCTTGGCACTCCAAAAATCTTGTCTTGTTGTGGGCAATGCGGCACGAGGGCAACCTTTGTGACCGTGCCAAAAGCAACCATGGACAAAAACGACGGCGCGTCGGCGGGCAAAAACGAGGTCTGGCTTGCCAGGCAGTCCCTTTCCATGCAGGCGAAAGCGTAGCCCTTTCGAATGAAGATATTTGCGAACAGTCATCTCAGGTCGGGTATCTTTCCCGCGAATGCGGGACATGACTTCGCTACGCTTTTGCTGTGTAAAGATGTCCACCACCGCGTTACCGCGCGTGAGCCCCGTCGATGCTGCTGACGAGGTAGCCAGCGAAGTACTTTGCTAGGCGCGGAGGCACAGCATTGCCAATCATCCTCGCTACTGGCTCGATCTGGTCCGTTGGGTAAAATACATAGTCGTCGGGAAAAGACTGAAGGATCGCCGCCTCACGAAGAGACATCCCACGGTTTTGGCTCATGTCGTAGTGACCAAAGCGTCCGTTTGAGATCGAGTGGCACTTGGTGGTGATGGTCGGTGATGGTCGGTCGGGATGCATCCGGGTATAGACGTCCGTGAAGCACTTATTGTTCAACCGTTCGTTGACCTTCCTATGACAGTCAAGGGTTAGATCACCAAATTCGGTCGTCGCCATATAAGCATTTGACTGTCCAGGCTTTGCCGACGATAGCCGTTTCAAATTCAGTTCGCTTAGCGTGCGAGCTCGGTGATTTGGAATGTCAATATGTGTCTCGCCAGCCTTGATCGGAGGCATGTGGCCAATGGCATCTGCAACAGTAACCACCATCGCATTAGGATCCGATTCTGGCACGAGCAGTTCGCTTTCTAGCATATCCGCGAAACGCTCCTCGCGGACGAGTTCGCGCCGCACTGCGATCAGAATGGATCTTTTGCGGAATTGTGGCACGCCGAACTTAGAGGTGCAAACTACCTTGGAACCAGTGACGTAGCCAAGAGTATCTAGGTGCTGTCGAAACGCCTCCCAGATGCCACCGTACTTCGGATCTTTAATACCCGAGACGTTTTCAGAAAGCACCATCTCAGGCATGTATCGTTCGACGTAGACCGCGGCCTGGGCAAGAAGATTTCGGTCTTTCTCGCGCCCCTTTTTTCGCTTATCGCTGAGCTTTTTTCTCGACAGCCTTGTGAAAGGCTGACATGGGGCACAAATTGCAAAAAGCAGAGGTACCTTCGGCGCTTTCCTTTTATAGTACCCGATGAGATCATCAAGCTTCGCAATCAGCTCGTCCTGCTGCCCTGCTTCATATTCCTCATCCCTTGGGAAGACATCGAAATTCAAGAAACGGGAACTCGCGTAGTCCACGGCAGTGTTGATATTGTTTTCGGCGTACGTAGTTTTGCAGCGGTCATCCTTGTCGATGCCCGCCATAACATAACCACCAGCATCGATGAGTCCCCGAGTCGTACCGCCGGCGCCGCAAAAAAAATCGACGGCTAGGAAGGCTGGTGCGGCTATGCTCTTGGAACTATGGGCGCGGTCCATCACAACACCTTTTTAACGCTCTCGATGTCCGCCAAGGTGAACACACGCCAGCCATTTCTATCACGTTTTACGTCGGAAATCCGCTTTTCTCGGAACCATCGGAGAAGCGTACTCTTCGATATTCCCAGCTTTTTTGCGGCCTCATCAGTCGAATAGGTTCTGTCGTCTTTCACGTATCCCCCTGGATATACTTGACCATACTCGAAGCGGATTAACAAGGCATTGAAAAATGCCTGATTCCGCTAAATCTTTCAAGTGGTTAGAGGGAGCCGATTTTGCCGCAATCGCTGGCGCTGTTCCTCGACTTGTTAAAAAATGTCTTTGCTATTTACTCGTACATTATCCATATATACGCGATAGAGTGGATTTGGAGATGGAAATGACGAGAGAAGAGGATCGCTCAAAGTTCGTAAAGCTGGCGTCTGCAAGGGTAACAAAGGCGCTCAACGATATCCGCCTTATAGGGAATCTCGCGAACCGATCAAACTACGACTACACCAGTGAGGATGTTACAAAGATTTTCAAGGCATTGAACGAGGAAATTTCGGCCTGCAAGAAACGATTCGAATTGTCGAACAAAAAGGGCAGTGGCGCCCAGTTCGTTTTAGAGTGAGGGATAAGTCTATGGATTCAAAGAAGATTTGCCTTGCGTTATTGGGAACGGAATCTGAGGCCGAAGTTGACAAGATTTTGGCCGAGATCCCGGAAATGCGGGACGCGAGGAACTGGCACCCCCTAGACGGGCGAGAGACGAACTTCAATGTCACGTCGAACCAGGCAAGCGACGGCGGTAAGGCCCTAACCGAACTGATGACCAACATGGTCGACGCAGTCTTGCTGAAGCATGCGTATCAGAAGAACATCGATCCAAAGGGCAAGTCGGCGCCGAATACAATGTACGATGCCGTCGACGAGCTTGTTCAAAAAATGCACGGCGGCAAACTCGTCAATCTTGCCGCTAATGATCCTTGGTTGAAAACCTTTGCCCAGAATAATCTCGCAATCGGTATCACCGGCGCGAAGTCCAAGTCGGAGGGGCTTCCCTGTTACACGTTTGCGGACAACGGCGAGGGGCAGAATCCGGACGATTTCGAGAGCACTTTCCTGTCGCTGAGCGCTGGCAACAAAAAGGCGATCAATTTCGTCCAGGGCAAGTTCAACATGGGATCATCGGGCGTTCTGCGCTACTGCGGGCGCCACTGGTATAAGCTGATCGTTTCACGCCGATTCGACAAGAAAGGTCCTTGGGGCTGGACCATAATGCGTCGGCGTCCGACTGATCCCGACCGCATGCCAGTAGCGGAATACTTTGTGCCACCTGGCGGCAAGATGGCGCGATTCGATGCAGCTCAACTTTATCCGTTCCATACTGTCGAGAAGAAACGTTACGACCGTATGCATCTGGAATCGGGAACGATTGTGAAACTCTACGACTATCAGGTTGGTTCTCGCTTCATGAGTTTCAAGGGCTCTCGGGACGCACTTAACGAGAACCTTGTGGAGACTATTCTTCCCTTCCGTATCCTTGATCTCCGGCAAAAACCGGATCCCAAGCGCGGTGGCGACCGAGCATTGGGGGTCGACCCTCGCCCTTTTTACGGAATGGAGTTCTTGCTTCTCAACTCCCATAAGGAAGAGGGGCTTGATGACGAGGACGATGCATCTGGCGAGGCCAAAATCTTCGTTGGGAAGTTTTCCGATCCCCGCCTTGGAACGGTAACTATCAGCGCGATCCCATTGAAGCGCGAGTTGCCTGGATGGCTCAAGCCCAACAACTCAAATAACCGCGTCTTCCACGCCGTCAACGGTCAGGTCCAGTTCAAACAGACCCGAGGCTATCTTTCGACTACATGTGGATTTCCCGCGTTAAAGGATCGTATCGTCGTCATCGTAGATGCTAGCAACCTTACCTTCGCTGCTCACAATGAAGTGTGGAAGGGTGACCGCGAGCACTTAAGCAGTACGCAGGACGGCGAAACCTATGTTGATCTGGTGACGAGGACCATCAAGGAGTCGGAAGCTCTCGGCGACCTGCAGAAGAAGGTAGCCGCCGAGGAACTTGAGCGGGCTTCTAAGACGGAAAGTAACTCTCTGTTCCAGAAACTCGTGGATCGAGATCCTAGTCTGGCAGGCCTGCTGTCGAGCCGCGACCCGTCGATCAGATTGCCTGCCAGCGGCGGATCCAAGCCCGGCGGAAAGGAAAGTGGTGTTAAGGAGAAGTTCGAAGGGCTCTACAGCCCGACGTTCGTCCGCCTTGAAGAAAAGTTTGAGGCCAATATTCTAGAGATCCCGATGGGCCGTAGCCGGCCTATCGGTGCCCGCACCGATGCGGCGAATGATTATCTCCAGCGGACCGACAACCCCGGCAAGGTCATTCTGGATGAAGAGATCCGTAAGAAGTTCGCCGTCCGCGAGCATCTGCAAGACGGGCGTATCGCACTCTATTTAAGTCCGGATAAGGAAACTGTCGCTGTAGACGATACCTTCTCGTTCCGGATTTCAATGATGGACGAAGCGATGCCGGCGCCTGTGCAGTCTGAGGCGGTACGAGTGAAAGTGGTCGCTGAAGTCGATGATGTGGAGCGAAAGGGGGTGAAGAAGCCGAAGATAGTCAAAAATGCCAGCGCTGGCGACAGCAAGCCAGGAAAGGGCGAGGACGCCCCAACGCACGGATTACCGAAGTGCCGACTTCTCACTCAGGATGGTCGTGAGATTCCTGGATACGATTCCGCTGAGTGGCCAGAAGGTTTCAACGAAAACGACGGTGGCATGATCGAAGATCTGGGCACGGAAAGTGTCTACATGATCAACTACGACAACGCATACCATCTGAAGTACCGCAAGGGGCTCAGCGGTGTCGCACGCGACGTCGTGACAGAGAAATACATCCTCGGTATGCGCATCCTTCTGCTTGGGGCCGAGCACGCGATTAAGAGCATGCAGGCGAGCAAGGAAAAGGACGACGGCATCGGAGAATACCTAGACGAATTCCGCCGAGTGGCGGCAAGAGGCGCAGCTTCGACAGTCTTGGCGCTTGCTGAAAATCTGCCAAAGATTGTCGACGCGTCGTCAATCCAGCAGGGCGAAAACGTCGAGTAGCGTTTCTGGGGCCGACTATCGTCTTAGATCTTGAATCTATATTTGGTTGCCGCGCGGCCCCTCATCTGCCTGCCGGCGTTCGCCGTTCGAAAAGCCAAGCAATTGGCTTTTCGTCCGCTTCGCGGGCCAAGTTTTGCCCCCCGGTGAGCGAAGAAGCTAACCCCTAGAACAGCGCCTTCTCCAGCGGTCCTTCCAGCGTCTCGGCGAAGGCCGTCGCCAGGTGATGCCGGTCGCGGAAGGCCAGTTTGCCGCCGATGAAGACGTGGCACTCGGTCGGGCCGCAGAAGCGGTCGGTGAGGTCGACATAGAGCGTGTCGGGCACGCTTTTCACCACGGCGCGCTCTTGCGCGGCGGTGCCGTCATTGGCGGCCTGGGCCCTCGGCGTGTCGCAGCGCGAGGGAGCCTCGCGCCACCACAGCGCGCGGGCCACGCAGGAATCGGCGAAGCTGTCGCCGATCGGCGTGTCGCGGATGACCGCCGTCTCGACGCCGGCCTGGCTGAAGGCCTGCAAGGTGGAGCGCAGGCCGGCCTGCCAGCGCGCGGTTTCCTGCTTGCGGCCGGCGGCGGTCATGTCGCGCGTCAGATTGCCGATCGAGAATTCCGAGATCACCACCAGGCGCGGCTTGCGGCGGATGATTTCCGCTATCGCCTGTTCGCGCCAGGCGTCGCATTCGGTGTAGTCGCGCTTCAGCACCGTGTTGAAAGTGGAGAGCCGCGAGGCGCGGCAGGAGGATTTTAGATAGGTGACCACCTTGGTGTCGTTGCGGCTCGCGGCCTCGACCAGCGGCGTCGACCAGTGATCGGCATGCGAGTCGCCGAACAGCACGACGGTGTGGGCGGCGTCCGCCGGGCCGAACGTGCAGGGTTTGGGCTTCACCGTGTGGAAATCGAGCAGGCAGTTCTTGTCGGTGGCGCGCGCGATGGAGGGCTGTTCGGCGGCCTGTTCGATGCCGCGCTGGGCGGGGTCGATGTTGCGCGTGGCCAGATGCGCGTTGGCATAGGCCACGGCCACGCCCACGCCGGTCAGCGCCAGGGCGGGGGCGAGCGCTCGAGCGCCGGCCATCAGCCCGCCACCGAGGCGCGCCGGGTTCTCGATCAGGTGGTAGGTGAGGAACGCCAGCGCCAGCGCCAGCGCGGCGCAGCCGAGGCGCTGCGGGGTGGTGAGGTCCGGCGCCAGCATCCCGGCATAGACGATGACAGGCCAATGCCAGAGATAGAGCGAATAGGAGAGCGTGCCGATCCATTGCAGGGGCGGCAGCGAAAGCAGGGAAACGGGCGCCAGCGCCTGCCAGCCGGCCGGGCTGGCTGCCGCCGCGTCGCGTTCTTCGCCGGCGCCGCTCAAGAGCACCAGCACCGTGCCGGCCACCGGGAGAATCGCGTACCAGCCGGGGAAGGGCAGGTCTTCGGTCAAGGTGAGATAGGCCGCCGCGATCAGCGCCAGGCCGATCCAGCCCTGCGCCGCGCGCAGCCATGGCCGGCGCTGCCACAAGGCCGCCGGCACCAGCGTCGCCAGGCCGCCAGCGGCGAACTCCCAGGCGCGCAGCGGCGAGAAGTAGAAGGCCCAGGCCGGCGAAAGGCTGGTGAGCCACAGGCAGGCGGCGAAGGAGGCGAGGCCGGCGACGCCGATCACCACCACCGCCATGCGCTTGCCCCGGTGCAGCCAGGCGGCGAAGAGCAGCAGCGCCGGCCAGACGAGATAGAACTGCTCCTCCACCGACAGCGACCAGAAATGGATGAAGGGGTTGCTCAAGGCATCGGCGGCGAAATAGTCGAACGACCAGCGCAGCAGCCACAGATTGATGGTGTAGGCCGAGGCATACATGGCGCCGCGCGAATAGAGCGCCTGCTCCTGCGGCGCGAGGATGAAATAGCCCGCGCCAAGCGTCGCCAGGATGACGAACAGGGCGGCCGGCAGCAGCCGCCGGGCGCGCCGGGCGTAGAAGCGCCAGAGGTCGAGCCGGCCGGTCCTGGTGATCTCGCCCATCAGATGCGTCGTGATCAGCCAACCGGAAATGACGAAGAAGATGTCGACGCCGGCAAAGCCGCCGGGCAGGGCCGTGAGGCCGAAATGATAGGCAACGACGCCGCCGACGGCCAGCGCGCGCAACCCCTGTATGTCTGGACGGAATGATGCCGCCACGAGGCCTCCTTCTTGCCCCCAAGCCCAACAACCCTGCCCAGCGCCCGCCACTCTCGGCCGGGCAGGCCGTTATCGCAATGCAGCAAGTTTTTCGCAGTGCAACATGGCCAGAAAAAGGAGACGGGAGACTCAAGGCGTGCGAAGGCCGCGCGGTCGATCACGGAACCGTGTCTGGCCATTGCTTGACGCGATGCGGCGGCGATGCGATCCCGGCTCGTCACTTGGGCAAGGGGATATCATGATGAAGAAGACCTACGAAAAGCCGGTGCTCGTGAAGCGCGAGCAACTTTCCCGCGTTACCGCGATCGCCGCGCCATCGGGAACGCCCGTCTAAGCCCGGGTGGGCTTCGCCGCTCGCAGGCGGCGAGGCGCACCGTTGTCGGGTACCTCGACTCTTCGGCAGCCCGCCATCACAAAACAGCCCCGCAACGGGGCTGTTTTTCAATGGAGGGCAAGCTATCAGCTGCCGCCGTTCAATTTCACGCTGCTGCAGAATTCCGGATGGGAATTGGCGGGAGTGGCGTTCTTGGCCTCGTCCGCGCAAGCCGTCTTTATCGACGCCTGGTCGCCCGGCGTCAGCGCCTTCCAGGCCTTGACGAAATCGTCATTGCCGCGCAGCGTCTTCATGCTGGAATCCGTGTAGAAGGGCTGCATCTTGGCCGGGTCGTCGAGAGCGGATGTACCAGTGCTGCCGCCCGCGAAAGCAGAGCCGGCGGCCATTGAAAGCGCCATGGCGCCAAGACAGATGATCTTGATATTCATGATAGGATCCTTCCCTGTTGCTTCGTGACCGTCTAAGCAACGATCAATGTCTTAACGGAAGAATTTTGGTAAAGTTCCGGTTTATGGCGCGAGGCGCGCTTGATTTTGCAAACGTATTCTAAAAATCTTGAAATTTTTCCTGATTTTTGCCGTAAGACTGCATAAAAATACTCTTGCCGCATGACGACAGTGCACTGCCGACGCGAAACGCGGGTGCGCTAGAGGGCCGGCCGCAGCAGCATCAGGCCAATTTCAGAATTTCCCGGCCCCGTGATTGTTCCCTGGCGGACGCTGAAAAAAGGCCCCACCGGCAGGGCTGTTGTTCGGGCCGGTCTGTCGCGCTTTTCCAGGGAAGGCTGTTTCACACTTTTCCCGGAATTGCCCTAGCCGGCGTCGCTGCCCGCCGGTGCCGCTTCGATCTCCTGGAGATAGAACGCCTTGCTCGGCTGCAGATGGTCGACGCAGAGCTGCGCCAGCACCCAATTGTCCCTGCGCTTCAGCGCCTCGATCATCATCAAGTGGTGTTGCCGGGAGATGTCGAGTTTTTCCCGGTCGGCCAGCGAGTTGGCCCGCACCGGCAGGCTGAGGCGCATGTAATGTTCGATCGACGAGACGAGATAGGCGTTGCCGCAGGCCGAGAACATGGTGAGGTGGAAACGGTCATTGGTCTCGTGGATGCCCCTGAGGTGGCCTGCGTCGACATGGCCGCTGTAGATGCGGTGGATCTCGGTCAGTTCGGCAATCAGCGCGTCGCTGGCCGGCAGGGGGATCATCAGTGCCGCCTGGCGCTGCAGCATTTCGCGCACTTCATAGATCTGCCGCACCTCCTCGGGTGAGAGCCGGCGCACCATGGCGCCCTTGTTGCGCTCGCGCGTGACGATGCCCAGCCTCTCCAACTGGTAGAGCGCCTGGCGGATCGAGTGGCGCGAAACCGGGAAGCGCGCCAGGAGCACATCCTCGACCAGGCGCGTGCCGGGCGCCAGCCGGCCGAAGATGATGTCCTCCTCCAGCGCGTGCACGGTGTCGGCTTCCTTGCCGCCATAGTCGAAACTGCTGAGCATCGCGAACCCTTGTTGCTCCGGGCCAATTGACCCGGGACAGCACTCTAGAGCATTTCACCGTTTCGCGGAAACGGCGAACCGCTCTAACTCTTTGTTTTGACGCATTTCCCAAGGGCAAGCTCTACGCGCTTGTCCCGGCAAAACCGCTCACACTTTTCCTGGAATTGCTCTAGCCCTCGCGCGCAAGGCTTGCCACGAGCTGGTCGAGGCGCGGGTCGTCGAGGCTGACGACGCCGGACATGCGTAGCGCCTGCCGCAGGCTGATCCCGCGGACCTCCTGGCGCATGATGACCTTTACGCAGAGCGGTCCAGCTCCGGTCAGGACAAAGGCGTTGCCGACCAGAACCGGCTCCGAGTAAGGCGCCCATTGCACGGCCACGATCGACGGTTCGCGTGTCTGGCGGCGGTTGATGCCGGCGAAATAAATCCAGTTCAGCCGCGACACCGCCACGCCATAGTGCCAGCCCGGCACCCGCGCTCCACCCTGGCGATGGCCTTCGGCCCATCGGGTCACGCGCCTGAAGGTCACGCGCTCGGCCTCGCGCCGCACGAAGGTGACCGACCGCATCACAAGGTCGGGGCGGTCCGGAACCGCGAAATAGGTGAAATAGGTGCCGCCGGCGAGGGCGGGGGACGGGCCGCGCACCATGTTCTCGTAAAGCATCCGGTGGATTGGTGACAGGCCCGCGTCCGCTGGCTCGGGCGCTTCCGGCGCACGGTACAATTCATCCTCGTCGATCCGGAAATAGTCACAGATCAGCTTGGCCGTCGCCCGGTTGGGCACGCTCTTGCCCTGTAAATAGCGGTCGAACTGGGTGCGGTTCATGTTCAGCCCGCGGCATACGGCGGCCACCGACGCATGGCTGCTCGACAGCCGTCGGAGATTCTCGGCAAGATTCCTGCGGATTGGCACGACACGCCTCTCGACAGCCGTTCGGACCACTATTCAAGCAATTGCTTATATTTTATCAATCTCTCACACCATGGCGCTGACGCGAATGGGACCTTTGGCCAATAGGCCCTTGCACTGTTCGACGGCTGCGCTGGTCCGGCAACCGTCCAGGGGCATGGGCTCGCGCCGTGCCCTCGGGGATCGCGCGCGGCACCTATGTCTTTGATGCCGCCGCCCGTTCGAGGACGGCAATGCGCCTGTCGGTCTCCGCCTGCGCGACCTGCATCAGCGTATCGATCTCGATGATGGCTTCGATATGGTGCGCATCGATGACCGCCTTTCGCGCGAGGATCAAAAATCCCCTGACGATCCGCAAGGTCTCGACAACGCTGGGTTGGTTTGACACGGGCAGCCCTCCTCACGCTACAACCACCGAGTGGTTGCAACGTTCCCCATGATGAATTGACTCGCCATTGCCGCATGGAGGCGTAAAGTCCCCCGGTCGTCCGCCTTTCACGGCATCCGGACGCTTGGAAGCCAAATCAGGTGCTACCGCCACCAATGCGGAGGCTAAAATGGCTGACAACCATTCAAGCAAGAATATATCCGCCCTGGACTGCGAGATTCTTCGCGGCGCCTTCAGGAAATCGGTCGTGGAAAATCGCATTGCCGAACAGCAATGGCGAATGCACGCCGAGGAGCTGGTGCGCGAATTGACCGGCATTGACGAGATCGACCCGGACGTTCTGGACTGGATTGTGGCCAAGTAGGCTTTGCCGTCCGCCGAAGAGGACCCGCGCGGCGTCAGTCGGCGTCGATGATTTTTTGTGAAGATTTGGGGGCGGCGTTCCTGGGCTTCGAGCCGGCGGATTGGGCCGGAGTTGGTCCGTCGGAAGAGAGCCGCTGTGTCCGCGGCCGAGCAGTCTTGGCCTCACGCGCCCGACGTTTTCCGGCAATGATGGATTGAGATTCGCGGGTGGCGCGTTCAATCCGGTTTGTCCGGCGGCGGTCGGCCAAGGGAATTCTCCTTCGATGCAGCCAGGTGCGCGTCTTGGGAAGAATGTCCCGGAAGGATGGGACGAAAACGAACTCATTGCCCGGAACCGGGGGTCGACGGGGAAGTTGTGGCGAAGTTCCTCCAACCTTTCGAAAGCTCCCGCATGGAAAAAACGTTCAACCGCATGGCCGGCGCGGTCGCCCGGGCCGCCGGCAGACCTTCGGCCTTCGCCCTGTGCCTGGCATCGGTGTTGATCTGGGCGGCGACCGGTCCGGTCTTCCACTATTCCGAGACCTGGCAGCTCATCATCAACACCGGAACCACGATCATCACGTTCCTGATGGTCTTTCTCATCCAGAACACCCAGAACCGGGATGGCGCGGCCATCCAGGCCAAGCTGGACGAACTCATACGGTCCGGTATGGGCAAGAATGACTTTATCGGGATCGAGCATCTCACGGAGCGGGAGGTGGAGGAATTTCGCTCCGCCTGCGAGCGGGCCAAGACGGCAAAGGCGGAAAGGGGCTAGAGCATTTCACCGTTTCACGGAAACGGCGAACTGCTCTAACTCATTGTTTTAACGCAACTCGGACGGAAAACCGTTTCACACTTTTCCTGGAATTGCTCTAGCCTCCTTGAACCTCGCGTGAGGACGCGGCCGAGGCCCTGTTCTCTATGTCTTTCAGCTCTGCGTCGATGGCTGCGGGCGAAGCATGTTCAAGCCCCACCACCTCGTTGCGGGCGGCGTCCAGGGCGACGATTATCTCGTTGAGTTTCGCCTGCATGGCCGAGGTGTCTCGGTAGTTCTGGATCAGGACCACGCCTGTCAGGCACATCGCTGAAATCGATATGATGTAGGTTCCGAGCGTGGCGCTGGTGAGCAGCGCGCAGACAAGGGCGGCGGCCAGCATCACGTAGAAGCCCGGCGGCTTGGAGAAGAACTCGGCGAGGGCATAGAGAGGTTTGTCCACCCAAATCTCCGCCTGAGGATGCAAGGAGCCCGCCATCCCCGTGGAGGCGGCGGGCTCCTTCCCGATCGGCAACCCGCCGATCGGACCAGCTAATGTAATGTCCGAGAAGGAAGCCGGTTCCAGCTGATGTCACCAAAGACCGGCTTCAGCCCAGCTTCACCTTGGGTTCGCGCGCCCACAAGCGCAGGTCGCCGAGACTGGCGACGAAGCCCGCGACGTCCTTGGCCGATGCAAGCGGGATCACCGCCTCGTCCTCGGCTACGCCCGCCTTCTCCAGCAGAGGTGCCGCCGCTTCGACGAAGCCGATGAACTTGCAGTGCGCGAAGGCGTCGGCGACAAAGTCGCGGGCGGTCGATTCCTTCAACAGGTCGGCCATTGCGGGTTTTGCCGGAAGGAGCGCGATGGCGTCGTAAAGAACCGACGGTGCGCCCGCGATCATCTGCTGCGCGTCGATCCAGCCGCCGTCGCTCGCCTTGGCGCCGCCGACCTTCGGCGCGATGATCTCGAACTTGGCGCCGGCCTTGGTCAGCGCCTGCTTCAAGGCATTCAGCAAACCGGCATCCGTTCCCTCGGTCACCAGGATGCCGAGCTTGCGGCCTTCGAAACGGCCGGGGCCGTTCTTGAGGATGCTGAGCGCGTCCGAGGCGGGAAGATCCCCGCGCGTCGGCACCGCCGCGTCGGCGGGCTTCGGCATGGCTTTCAAGCCGAGCGCATCCGCCACCTTGCCGGCCAGGCCGTCATCGATGTTGAGAAGGTGGGAAACGACGCGCTCGCGGATGACAGGCGTCTGCACCTTGCTCAGTTCGAAGGTCAATGCGGCGGCGATATGGCCTTGCTCCACGGGGTCCTGGCTGATGTAGAACTGGCGCGCCTGGCTGTAATGGTCGGCGAAGGTTTCCGACCGCAGCCGTGCCTTCGGTCCGGCTTCGACCTCGGCAAAGGAACGGAAACCCTTTTGCGGGGATTCGCGCGGGCCTTCATCCCATGAGTTGGGCTGGTAGTTGGCGCGCCCGACCGGGTTGCGCATCGCCATGTGGCCGTCCTGCTGGAAATTGTGGAAGGGGCATTTCGGCGCGTTGATCGGGATGTGGGTGAAATTGGTGCTGCCCAGCCGTTTGATCTGCGTGTCGAGATAGGAGAAATTCCGGCCCTGCAACAACGGATCGTTGGAGAAATCGACGCCGGGCGGCACGTTCTGCGTCATGAACGCGACCTGCTCGGTCTCGGCGAAGAAATTGTCGGGCATGCGATCGAGCACCAGGCGGCCGACCGCGATCGGCGGCAGCACCTCCTCGGGAATGAGTTTCGTCGGATCGAGGATGTCGAAGTCGAAACTGTCGGCGAACGCCTGGTCGAAGAGTTGCAGCTGCAGTTCCCATTCCGGGAAATTGCCGGCATGGATGGCGTCCCACAGGTCGCGGCGATGGAAGTCGGGGTCGGCGCCGTTGATCTTGACCGCCTCGTTCCAGGCGACCGACTGGAGGCCGAGCTTCGGCTTCCAGAGGAATTTCACGAAGGTCGATTCGTCCTTGGCGTTGAGCAGCCTGAAGGTGTGGACGCCGAAGCCTTCCATGAAGCGCAGCGAGCGCGGGATGGCGCGGTCGGACATCACCCACATGATCATGTGCATGCTTTCAGGCGTGAGCGAGATGAAGTCCCAGAAATTGTCGTGCGCCGTCTGTGCCTGCGGGAAATCGCTGTTGGGTTCGGCCTTCGCGGCGTGGATCAGGTCGGGAAACTTGATCGCGTCCTGGATGAAGAACACCGGTATGTTGTTGCCGACAATGTCCCAGTTGCCTTCCCGCGTGTAGAGCTTGACGGCGAAGCCGCGCACGTCGCGGGCAAGGTCGGCCGAACCCTTGTTGCCGGCGACCGTGGAGAAGCGCACGAAAGCCGGTGTCTTCTCGCCGGCGCGCTGGAAGATGTCGGCGCGGGTGTATTTGGCCAGGGATTCATAGGTTTCGAAATAACCGTGGGCGCCATAGCCGCGCGCATGGACGACGCGCTCGGGAATGCGCTCGTGATCGAAATGGAATATCTTTTCGCGGAAATGGAAGTCTTCCAGCACCGTCGGGCCACGGGCGCCGATCTTGAGCGAGTTCTGGTCGTCCGAGACCGGCCCGCCTTGCGCGGTGGTCAGCACCGGCGTCGAGCCGGATGCGGTCTGGTGCAGTTCGCCGCCTTCGCCGCGCTGCGGTTTCTGATCGTGAATGGTCGCGGCCGTTCCGGCCGGCCTGGAGGTTTGCTTGGCCATGACTGAAGTCCTCGAGGGGTCAATGCGCGGGCTGCGCTGGTTCCTCAATCTCGGGCAGGGCAATGTGTTCCCCGCCGATTTCAAATGCCGACGTGAAGAAGGCCGCCGGTTGGCGCGGCGGCCTCCAAACGTCCCAAGAGCAAAGAAGCTCTCAGAGATTCTTGTTGATCGCGGCGGCGGTCTTGTTGGTCGCGTCCTTGACGGCGGACTTGGCGTCGCCGACAGCCTTCTGGACCTTGCCCTTGGCTTCCTGTGCCTCGCCTTCGGCGCGCAGGCGATCATTGCCGACGGCCTTGCCGACACCTTCCTTGGCCTTGCCTACAGCCTGATTGGCGAGACCCGCGGCCTTGTCACTGGTGCTTCCCATGGAATGTTCCTTTTTGCGAATTGTCTGCCTGATCGGCGAGGACCAACGTCGCTTTGTCGGGAAGGTTCCGCATGCCGCGGCGAGCGCGGCAAACGAAAAGGCCCGCCACCGACGCGACAGGTGACGGGCCTTCTGGAGTAGACCGGGCGTCCCACCGCCCGGCCATTTGCAAAACCTGTCAGCGGGGCGATCGTTCCATGGTGACGAAAAGCCCGTCTTCCGCGACGCATGCGGGCGGCCTTGATCGCCAGATAAAAGAAACCCCGCCGGCAGGAGCCTGGCGGGGCTTGATTGGAGGAGTAACGGATCGAATGGGAGACGATCCACCTCTGAAACGTAAACGCCGCGCAAAGGTTCCGCTCTCCGCTCTCCCGTCAGTTCCTGTCCACCGGCTTCGAGCGCATCCTCGACACCGTCTCGCGCTCGGCCCGCTTGGAGCGCAGCGGCGGCAGGCCGCGGTCGATCAGGTCCATGTCCTCCAGCACCATGTCGCCCATGCGCTTGAAGGCGATGTCGAGCGCGCCGGCGCGGTGGGCCGAGCGCAGGAAGCCGGGCAGGGTGCGCACGGGATGGTCCGGCGCCAGCGGTTCTTCCGGAAAGACATCGCTGGCGGCGACGATATGGCCGCTTTTCACCGCCGCCATCAGGGCCGGGAAGTCGACCACCCCGGCGCGGCTGAGCAGGATGAAGGCGGCGCCCTTGCGCATTTTGGCAAAGGCATCGGCACCGAGAAAGCCCTGGTTCTCGGAGGTCACCGAGGCGACGACGAAGACGAAGTCACTGCGCGACAGCACCTCGTCGAGCGAGGCCGGCTCGACGCCATTGTCGATCAGGATCGATGGCGGCAGCCAGGGGTCGAAGACCCGGGTGCGGGTACGAAAGCCCGACAGCAGGCGGTTCAGCGCGCGGCCGAGATCGCCGAAGCCGACGATGCCGACATCGGCGCCCGACAAAAGCCGCGCCGTCAAATTGCCGTCGCCGCCCCACAACTCCTTGCCTTGCCGGAAGGCGAGGTCGGCATCGACGATGCCGCGGGCAAGGTTCAGCGCCATGGCAAGGCCAAGCTCGGCCACCGGATCGGCGAAGACGAGGCCGGTGGTGACGACATGGATGCCGCGCGCGAACAGCGTCTCGTAAGGCATGTTGTCGAGGAGGTTGCTCTCGACGTTGAAGACGCAGCGCAGCGCCTGCATGGCGTCCAGCGTTCCGGGCGCGATCGGCGGCTGGCCGACGATGTAGCGGGCCCGCGCCAGCACATCGGCCGGCAGCCCGGCGACGCCATCGGCCGTGGTTTCGACGACGCGGTATTTCGCCCTGAAGCGCGCCAGCTGCGGCGGCGTGAAGATCAGCTCGAGCGTGCGTGGTTCCGGCGCGCTGATCACCAGCGGCAAATCCTTGTTCGACATGATTCCTCCCGGCGCGGCCCGCGCACTCAAGGCAATAATCACCTCGCGTGAACCGATTTACAACTCGGAAAAATCGACTATTCATGCCCTCGGCGGACAAGAAAATGCGCCCGGCCGCGCCTCGGGAGGAGGAGCCATGGCACACAGGCAGGACCAGCCGCGGCGTCCGTCGATCCACGACGTGGCGAGCCGCGCCGGCGTGTCGGCCGCCACTGTCTCCAAGGTCATGGCCGGCGTCACCACGGTAAAGCCCGAGAACGCGCAACGCGTCCTCGATGCCGTCGAGCAATTGGGCTTCCGCCTGGATCCGCTGGCCTCCGAGGGAGATCGTTCAGGCAGTGCGAGGTTGTGAAAGCCTGTCCTGGCATAATTGACACAGCGTGCCGAAGCATTTCTTATGGCGCGGTATCCAACGCGGAGGGCACTATCCGGTGAAGAAATACGAGAAGCCAAGCTGGCAGAAGCGTGAGCGGCTCTCGGCCGTCACGGCCCAGACGAGCCCATCATCAGGTTTGCTCCCGCCGCCCTGAGCGGGCCGGAACGACGCTTTCGCCCGATGGGGCGAGGTGCAAGGCGCGGTCGCTCGATCGCGCCTTTTGCTTTTTGGCGGGACAGGGGAGGTCCCTCACGCCATGCCGGGCGCCCGCCTTGGTCCCAGATGGCGCACCTTGCGGCCGATGATCATCAGCCGGCGCGCCGTGTTGTTGCGCAGGCGCCGCGCGCGCCATTCCAGCCCTGTTTCGGTGGTGATCCGCTTGGCGTAGATGCTCACCCGCATACCTTCCTCATCCGAAGCCACCTTGACCGGGTCGTCATAAAAAGCGCCGATCTTGTCAGCCGCCATGCCTGGCGTTTCCAGCCAGCGCGGAATGTGAACCGAATGGAGCTGATCGACATCGATCATGACCCGCCCGATGCCGACGCCCGGCGTCGGGCATGTCGTCACGAAGGCATCGCCAATGAAGACGACCCCATCGCGGCGATGGCCTTGCGTCGTGGTCAGATTGACCTGTCTGACCTCGACGGGGCTCGCCACTTCGAAGTTGCCGCACTGCGCTGATATTTCGGGCATCAGCTCGCAGAGCATCTTTTGCGGATCGGCGCGGAAATCCCGCGTCCACTGGTCGGCGACGGTGCGATAGACGAACATGTTGGCCCGCATCCTGTCGCCGATGGGAAAAACGGTGAGATAGGCGACGCGGTCGGAGGCCCGCTTGCCATAGCAGGTGACGGCGCGATAGGCGCAGTCACGCGGCGCGACCGCGAGATCGAATCCCATCGAGAGCGAATGCGCCTTCGACAATTCGATGCGCTCGACGCCGATGGCGCGCCGCACCAATTCGCTGTAGCCGGTGGCCACCACCAGCAGGCGGGCATTGATGACGGTACCGTCGGCCAGCACCAGCCGCTGCCGGTCCGGCCCGGTCGAGACCTCGGTTACCTTGCCGACCGTCAGTGGCACCTGTGGCGGCAAGGCGTCGCGCAGGCCGTTGATCAGCGCGCCGTAGGAAAATGCGTATTCCCACTTCTTTTCACGGGCGAAGAACTGGCCGAGGCGGAAGACATCGACGTCGGTAAACGGGGTGACGAGAGGCATGACCATCTTGTCGAGACCGAGCTTCTCGAACAGCCGCATTTGGTTCGCGCCGATCTTCTCGGCCCGGAACTCGTCGTGATGGACGCGGTGCGGATCGATCAGCGCCACCTTGCGGCCGGCGTTTCCCAACAGCGTTGCCAGGGTGGTGCCGGCCATTCCGGCCCCAATGATCGCTACATCGACTTCAGCCGGGGGAGCCTCGGCGAGGGGTATGTCGACGCCCTCTATGCTAGTCATCTTTCGTCTCCACAATCCCTGGTGGAAATATCTTCCGGGCCCATAGCAACCTCAAGCAACCAGCACGGGTGGCTGGTGGTAACCAGTGTTTAGGTTAATGGTGGGCGCCTCTCCTGTTTCCAGCGCGGCGCGATCGCCGAGCCATCGATGAATTCCAGGCCGCCCGCCTCGTTGAGCGTGTGCAGCTTGCGCCCATTCCATAGCGCGCCTGGGGTTAAGATGGTCTCGACAACCTGCTCCATGCCGTTCACATCAAGGTGAGCGACGCGTGCGATGCCGAGGGCCGCGCCGTAGCTCCTGCGGCAATCCTGCACCGGGCGCAGCAGGTCGTTGCCGCGCTTGACCATGCGGCCGGCCGGGCGCGCCGAGGCGATGTCGACCAGTACGGGATTCCTGGGGTGCGGCGCCCACGGCCCGCGAAAGTCCGGCGCCGACCACAGATGGAGCGCATCGGAGAAGGCGCCGCCGCCGTCGCGGACGGTGGCGAACAGCCACCAGCGGCCGCCATGCTCGACCAGCGTGGCGTCGCTGGCGACGATATCGGACAGGAGCGTCGCTTCCTTGACCCAGCCGCCGGGGAAGGCGGTGGCGCGGTAGAGGTCGACCGTGCGGTTGGCGCAGCTTTCCGGCACCATCCAGACCTCGCCGTCGCGCTCGAAGACGAAGGGGTAGGAGAGGTGGTAGGGCAGGTCGAGCACCGGCTCGGGACGTCCGATCGGCCCCGATGGGCCAAACGGCACGGCGGAGATGATGGCCTTGCCGAGGCGGTGGATATAATCCTCGACGAACAGGGTTACCTGTCCCTGATGGAGGATCGGAAACGGATCGGCGTAGAAGCGGCTGCCGTCGTCGGGCAGCACCTGCCAGCCCGTTGCCGGATGGGCGCGCAGGTCGAACAGGTCGCGGCCGTCGGTCTGGCGCCAGCCGACCTTCCAGTGCGGGGCATTGTAGCAGAGGTGATAGATCTTCTGGACAATGCGCCGCGCCAGCGCCTTGCCCGCCCTGATGCCAAGCCTGGTGGTGGAGGGTATCCGTGGCGAGGCGCCGGCCTGCGCCGGCTCAGGCAGGACGGGCACGGTGCGCGCCGTGCCATTCATTGCCGAGGGGGGCATCGCCGCGACGATCAGGCTTGCCGTGCGCGCCAGCATGTCCTGGAACGAGGCAAGCGCGATGCCGCCATATTCGGTGCCCAGGCGTCCTTCGGCGACGGCGGCGCCGTTCTCCTCGATGCGGGCGATGGGCGTGCGGCCGTCGAGGATCAGCGCCAGCAGGGCCGCTTCGCCGGCGGCGCCGTCATAGGTCACGCGCCAGACCCGCGTTCCTTCCAGGTGGACGTCGCCGCAGAGGTCGATCACCAGGTCGGGGGAGGCGGGCGGCTGCGTCCGATAGGGCGCCAAAGCCGAAAGCGGCAGGCGCTTGGCCAGCCCGTCCGCCGGCAGGCCATGGATGGCCGTCTCAAGCTGAAACAGCGCCGTGGCGCCGCCAGGAATGCCGCCCCCGGCCGGCCTGGCGTCGACGGAAACCTCGACAGGGGCCAGCTCGGCCAGACGCCGCAGGAGCAGCAGGTGAAAAGCACGGACGCGCTCGCCGTCCAGGCGCAGGCTCACCCGCATGTCGCACCCCTGGCATTGCGACGTTGCGCATCTGGCCGGTGTTCGAAAATTGGACACGCGAGAGGCCCGGACGGATGGGTTGAAGTGAAGTGTTGCCCCATTTGCGTCCGTCTCCTGCTCGCCCGCGCCCGCGTCACCACGCTCGTGCCTCTGTTAGGCAAACTCCGTGCCAAAAATCAGAAGAGCTCCCAACATAATTAACAGTGTTTTAACAGTTGGAGGAATAGCTAGGCTGAGGCCGCAATTAATCCTTGCAGGCACATGGAGTGTTGTCGGAGCGACCTTTGCAATCATCCCTGCTCTCGTTGCCGCAACAACACGCTCCAGAGGTGACGCAATACGCCCCGGAGCCGGCGCCGACGGCGTCCTATGCATCCTCGACCGTCGAGCTGGGTGACCTGAAGCGCATATTGGTGCGCCGCCGTTTCCTGATCCTCGCCACCGCCGCGCTGCTGACCCTTGTGACGCTGCTCTACGGCCTGTTCACGCCGGCGCTCTACAGTTCGGTGGCCGAGATCATCATCGATCCGCAAGACCTGCAGGTGGTCACCAACGACGTCAATCCGAGCCGCGTTCCGCCCGATGGCGGCATCACCATGGTGGAAAGCCAGGTCAGCGTCGTCCAGTCGACGGGCGTGCTGCTCAGGGCCATCGAGGCAACCAACCTGACCGAGGATCCGGAATTCAACGGGCAGGGCGGGTTGGTGGGCCGTTTGCTTGGCGGCTTGCTGGGTTCGGGGTCGGCCGAAACCGACAGGACCGGAAAGACGCTCGATGCGCTGCGCGGGCGGCTGGCGGTGAAGCGGGCCGACAAGGTGCTGGTCCTTGATGTGATCGTCACCGCCAAGAGCCCCGACAAGGCCGCGAAGCTCGCCAATGCCATCGCGCAGGCCTACCTCGCCGACCAGGCGAGCGCGCGCGCGAAGATGGCCACCGACGCTTCCGATTCCATCACCGCGCGGCTGGACGAACAGCGCAAGCGCGTCCAGCAGGCCGAGAACGCGGTGGAGGCCTACAAATCCGCCCACAACATGGTGATGGCGGCGGGCAACCTGGTCAGCGACCAGGAGCTGACCGAGATCAACACGCAACTTTCCGCCGCGCAGAGCCGTACCGCGACGCTGAAGGCGCAGGTCGACCAGCTGCGCCGGTCCGGCGGCGCGCCGGACGCGACCTCGGAAGCGATGCGTTCGTCGGTGATATCGAGCCTGCGGGCGCAGGAGGCGACGCTTGTCGACCAGGTCTCGCAGCTTGGCACCGAACTCGGGCCGCGCCACCCCTCGATGATCGCCGCGCAGCAGCAGCTGCGCGACACGCGCGCCCTCATCGCGCGCGAACTCGGCCGCATCAGTGCGGCCGCCGAGACCGACTACGAGCGGGCGCTGGCCAACCAGCAGGCGCTGGAAGCCAAGGTCGCCGGCATGAAGAGCAAGTCGCTCGACACCGACCAGGCCTCGGTCAAGCTGCGCGAATTGCAGCGCGACCTCGAGGCGGTGCGCTCGGTCTACGCCACCTATCTGCAGCGGGCGCAGGAAACGCGCGAGCAGATCAATGTCGACAGCACCAATGCGCGCATCATCTCGCAGGCCATGCCTGCCTTGAAGAAGAGCTGGCCGCCGCTGCCGCTGCTGCTTTTCGGTGCCCTCTTCGGCGGGCTGGGGCTGGGCACAGCGCTGGCGCTGATTGCGGAATATTCCTCGCCGACGGTGCTTTCCAGCGCGCAGATGCAGTCGGCTATCGACGCGCCGGTGTTTGGCGTTCTGCCGGCGAAATCGGCGCGCCGCCGCTGGTGGCCTTTCGGCGGCGCTGCCGCCTCGGCCGGGCAGAAGACGGATGCGGTCGCGGGCCTGGCGCTGCGGCGCCTGTTCGCCTCCAGCCGGCGTCCGCCGAACTGGCCGCTGGTGCCGTCCATCCTGCTGACATCGCCGCCCGAGGACGCGGCGCAGCGGGGCAGGGTGGCGCGCCTGCTAGCCAATGCGGCGGCGGCCAGGGGTAGCCGTGTCCTGTTCATCGACACCAACAATGCCAGCGGCGGCAAGAAGGAGCCGCAACCCGGTCTCCTCGACGTTCTGCGCGGCGAATATGCCTTCGATGCGTTGAGCCAGTACACGGCCGGCAGCAATGTCGCGGTGCTGGGCAGGGGCCGGCAAAAGGCCGTCTTTTCCGAGGCGCAGGGCGTCTACTTCACGCAGCAGATGCTGGCGCAGGCGGGCCGCAATTTCGACCTCGTCGTCGTCGACGGCGGCGCGCTGGCCGACAATCTCAACGCCTCGCCTCTGGTCGCCATGGTCGACGAGATCGTGATGGTCGCGACGCTCAACTCGACGCCGATGCGCGATGTCACGACGGCCTCGCAGGCCATTTCCGTCATGGGGCGGCTGCCGACCGGCGCCTTGCTGGTCGACGAGGCGGCCTGACATGGCTGCGATCCGGACCGCCAACCCGGCAGCCGGCTGGGCCGGTCCGGGTCAGGCCCGCGCCGGCAGCTCCGTCGATTGGCTGACCAGCATCGGCCTGGTCACGGTCGTGGCGCTGCTGTTCGCCATCTCCGGCGGCATGCTGTGGCTGGTGGGCTATAATTACGACGGCCTGACCGGCAACCCCGCGACCAAGATCCATCCTTCGACCTACCTGCTGATACTCGTGTTTGCCTGGCGCGCCTGCACCTTCGGCAATCCGGTCGGCTACATGGTTGCCGTCGCCGACCGGCGGCCGGCCAGCGCGCTGATGGCGGTCATGTCGATCGTGCTCCTGGTCGTCGTCATCGCGCGCCAGCGCCCCGGCATGGCCGGCATGATCGACACGTTCGTGGCGCCGGCGCTGCTGGTGATGATGCTGGCCGAGGAAAACGAGAAGACCTTCGCCCGGATGCAGACCGTGGTTCACGCCATCATGACCGTGAACGCGCTGCTGGCCCTGTTCGAGTTCGCCACCAAGACGCTGATCTTTCCCTATCGGCTCGACGGCGAAGCGTTCATGACCGACCTGCGCTCGACGGCGCTTCAGGGCCATCCGCTGTCCAATGCCACGGTGACCTCCATCTATGTGCTGGCGCTGCTGTCCGGTTCGAAATCGCTGTCCATGCCGCTGCGGCTCGGGATGATCGGCCTGCAATGCGCGGCTCTCGTCGCCTTCGGCGGCCGCTCCGCGATGGTGCTGACCATCGTGCTCGGCGGTTGCTACCTGCTCATCCAGGGCCTGCGCGGCTTGCGCACGGGGCGCGTCAACCTGCTTGGCGCGGCCCTCGGCCTCATCCTTGCCGCGCTGGTCCCGGTGGTCATCGCGGTCGCGGCGTCCTACGGCTTTTTCGACGCGCTGCTCGAGCGCTTCGTGTCGGACTCCGGCAGCGCCAATGCCCGCGTCGAGATGTTCGACCTGTTCAATCATCTGGAATTGCGCGACGTGATCGTGGGGCCAGACATCGACCTCATCGAGAGCCTGCGCCGCATCAGCGGCCTCGAGCAGGGCATCGAGAACCCCATCATCCGCACGGTCCTCTACCAGGGCGCCTTCTTCACCTTGCTGTTGTTCGTCGGCTTCGCGCTCTTCATGCATGAAGTGGCGCGCCGCTGCCATGCCGGCATCTGGCTGCTGATGCTGGGCTGGCTGATCCTGCTCAACACCTCAGAGAGCCTGGCGTCGAAGACGACGCTCATGACCAAATTCGTGGTGATCGCTCTGGTGCTGTATCGGCCGGTGCGGGGTGGGGTGCGGCAAAAGGTGCGCGGGCTGAACCCCCGCAGTTAGCGTCAGGCCTCCGCTTTTCGTCATCCCAGGGTCTGCGCCGCGTCGCTTCGCTCCTTGCTCCGCCCTGGGATGACGAAGATCTGGACGGTCGGCGTTATTGCTCCGCCATCCTCAACCCCAGCGCCTCGACCATCGCCGGGTCCAGCGCGCGGGTTTTGTCGTCCATCATGCCCATGCCGTCGAAGAGGTCCCAGAAGGCCCAGGGAAAGCCGGCGGCCTCGGCGCTTTGCCTGACATCGGAAATGTAGCGGGCGCGGTCGGGGTTGGGTGCCGCCACGTAACGCGCGTCGGTGCGCAGTGCGCCGAATTCGCCCATGATGACGCGCTGCGGCGCAATGCCGTTTCTGTCGGCCCAGTCGCGCGCCTGGCTGAGATATTTGTCGATGAACCAGCGGTCGGGCTGGGCGTCGAAATAGACCTTCAGCACGCGCTCGGTCTCCGCGTAGGCCGCCTTCTTGTCCGCTTCGGAGGTTTCGGTATCCGCCGCCATGCGCGCCCGGACGGAGGCCAGCGTCTGTTCGAGCGAGCCCGCCGAGGCCGGCCACGGCACATTGTTCAGCGCGCGGTAGACGGGCTCGCGCATCCACGGCGCGCCCTGGTGGCTGAACAGATAGGGCTCGTAGAAGTGGAAGGTGAACAGGATCGGCTCGAAGGCCGCCAGCGGCGCCGGATCGAGCGCGGCCAGCCCGCTCACCATCGAGCCGCAGCCGCCGGTGACGACCAGCGGCAAGGCCTGGGATGACGATCTCGCCGCCGTCAGCAGGGATGCCTGAACCTGCGACCAGACGTTGGAATCGCAGGACTGCGCCGGTTCGTTGACCGGCTCCAGCGCGACCATTCCGGGTGTGAACCGGTCCAGCATGCCGGCAAGTTCGCCGACCAGCGCCCGATAGGCCGCGAATTCGGGTGCCGCGGTGCTGGAGACCATGCGGTCGGGGTTCCAGTAATGGGTGGCGCCGTTGGCCTGGACGTTGACGACGATGCCGAGACCGGCGTCGATCGTGGCGGCGACGGCGGCGTCCAGCATATCCAGCAATTTGCCGCGCGTGGTGGCGTCGGCGGCCAGGAACGGGCCGGGATCGACGGGCAGGCGGATGAAATCGAGCCCGGTGGCACGTAGCCGGCGGAGGTCGTCTGGGGTTGGCACCGGCCGCTGCGACTGGAAGGGCGGCCAGTCATAGTCGGTGCGCGGGGCGGGGAATTCACGCGTCAGCGCAAACCAGGGCCAGGCGTTGACGCCGCGGCGGAAACGCCATTCGCCGCTGGCGGCAAGCGCGGACGGCGCGGGAAGCTGCGCCATCGCCGCGGGCACCAGCGCCGTCGACAGCGCGGCGCGCAGCAACCGCCGCCGCGACCAGCCCGTCATACGGCGCCGGGCGAGGGGCGGTCGATTGCCGTTGTCCGCTCCGATGTCACCCCAAGAAGCCGGTAGGCTTCATCCTCATAGGCCAGCAGCACATCCTCCCAGCGGAAGGCTTCGCGGGCGCGCGTCCTGGCGGCTTCACCGCAGGCCTTGACCAGCGCGTCATCCTCCATCGCCTGCCGCATCCGCTCGGCGCAGCTTTGCGTATCGGTGAAGTGGACGGCTGCGGCCCCGGCGACCCACCTGTTGTAGGGATTGTCGTGCGCGATCACCATGTTGCCGGCGGCCAGCGCCTCGACCAGCGACGGGTTTGTGCCGCCGACGGTGTGGCCGTGCATGTAGGCGCGCGCGTGATACCTCAGCGACTTCACCGCCGCCTGGTCGTAGATGGCGCCCGGCAGCACCACCGAGGCGTTCGCGGCCTTGCGGATGGCGACATGATAGGGGTTCTGGTCGGAGAGCGTGCCCAGAACCACCAGCTTCATGTCGCGTTTCTGGCTGCAGAAGGCTTCGACGATGGGCAGGATGTTGTTGTCGGGCTCGATGCGCGCGATCGAGATGAGGTATTTTCCAGGTTCGAGCCCGAGCGCGCGTACCGGCGCCTCGGGCGCCGACGTCACCGGGTCGGCGCCATAGGTGATGGTGGCGATGGCGCTGCGCGGCCGGCGCGTCGCCAGGTGATCGGCGATGACAGGATGGTCGGCGACCAGCCGGTGCGAAGCCCAGGCGCCGATCCATTCATTGAGCCAGAACCAGGTGCGCGCCGCTGGTCCCCATTTCGGGCGGCGCCACTCGATGCCGTCCATATTGGTGATGATCTTGCGCCGCATCAGCCTGAGCCAGGTCAGGAAGACCGCGCCATTATAGCCGAGCACCAGGCAGACGCCGGGCCGGCGCGCGGCGTCGAGCACGCACTGCCAGTCGAATTCCAGCGTCGCGCGCGGTCCTTTCGAGGCGACCTGGATGTGGATCAGGTCGATGCCACGCCAGCTGTCGAGGCGCACCCGCTGGTCGACCCGTTCGACCTCGTCCTGGCAGTAGACGCCGACCTTCCAGCCGCGTGCGACCAGGAAAAGGGCCAATTTCTCGGCGAAGGTCTCGAAGCCGCCATGAGCCGCGGGAATGCCGCGCGTTCCCAGGATCAGGATGGAAGGCTGTTCCGGTTTCATGGCTGCTGGTACTTTCAGGTCCGCTCGATCCGTGATGCGAGGCTGTGTCATCTCAGAACCGCAGCCTAGCGATATCCATGCCAGACCGGGTTCCGGCCATCATCGCACCGGGGTTGTAAAATATTTCTTCCAACCGCCGGAGTTGTTTCACTATCGGTCAACTTTCCGCACGTATGTGTATCGAAACGAGGCAATGCCGGGGCCGGCCGGCCCGCAGATGGGTACATTAGCCCGGTATGATCCTTGCTGATGGACTTCTGCGCGCCGGAATCGGCGGAGGGCGTGCAGCATTGGTGTGGTGATCCCGTTCATGACCACACTCGCAACCAGTGAAGTCCAAAGGGGTGTTTCCGGTCGCCGGTACCGTCAGGCGGCGGGATCGTCACACCACCCCTGACAGAAAGATGCATGTGAAGATGCGGATTGCCTGCATCCACCAGGGCTACGAACTCTACGGCTCCGACCGCAGCTTCGCGGAGAGCGTGGCGGCGCTGCGCGCCGCGTTTCCGTCCGCCGACATCGAAGTGGTCCTGCCGCGCGGCGGGCCGATCCTGCGGATCCTGGAACCTCATGCCAGCCGGATCGTCTTCGAACCGCTCTGGGTGCTGAGGCGTCAGGCGATGCTGCGGCTGGCGACCATCGAGATGGCGCGGCTGCCGGTCGCGCTGTGGCGGGCATGGCGGCGCCTGCGCGATTGCGACCTGGTCTACGTCAACACCTCGATCGTCGCCGACTATGCGCTGGCCTCGCGCCTGCTGCCGACGAAGGCCCTGCTGCACATCCACGAGATTCCCGAAGGCGTGCTGCGCCGGATCCTGGTCGGGTTGATGCACTGGAGCCGTGCCGATCTCATCTTCAACTCGCGCGCCACGCGCGCCGCGTTCGGCGATCCCAAATCCGCGCGCTCATACGTCGTCTACAACGGCGTTGCCGGCCCGGCGGCGGCCGAGGCGATGACCTATGACGGCAAGCGCCCGCTGCGGGTGCTGCTGCTTGGCCGCATCAACCGGATCAAGGGCCAGGAAGTGCTTCTGGAGGCGATCGCCTCGATGCCGGCGGAGCTGAAGTCGAGGATCGAGGTGCGGCTGGTCGGCGGCGCTTTCGAAAGCGTCGAGCGCGAGCGCGCCTTGGCCGAACTGGTCGGGACCATGGGGCTGGCCGATCAGGTCAGCACCTTGCCTTTCATCTCCGACCCTTCCGAGCATTACCGCTGGGCCGATATCGTCACCGTGCCGTCGCGGCGCCCGGAATCGCTCGGCCGCGTCGCCATCGAGGCGATGGCCTATGGCCGGCCGCCTCTGGTGTCGGCGATCGGCGGACTGGTCGAGGTGGTCAGCGACGGCGAGACCGGCTGGCATGTTCCGCCTGACAATGCCCCCGCGCTTGCCGCGAAATTGCAGGAGATCGTCCTTGCCCCTGAAGCCTGGCGCGGGTTCGTCGCCGCCGGGCGCAAGCGCTACGAGACGATGTTCAGCGAGCCGGTCGCGGCCGCGGCGATCGCCGCGATCGCCGCCGACAAGCTGAAGACGGCCATGGCAAGGCCGGGCAAGGCGGCAACCACCCGCCAGGCGGAGACGCAGCCGTGAAGTTCCCCGTCCATCTGGTGCGGCGCCTCGTGCTGATGATCGGCGGCGAGGCAATGCAGAGCGGCTTCCACTTCGCCCTCAACCTCGCGCTGCTGCACATGCTGTCGGCGCAAGGCTACGGCCTTTTCGCCCTCGCCATGGTGATGGGCGGCGTCGGCCTGTCCTACATCAGGTCGCTCACCGCCGTCCCCGCCTCGATATGGATGAGCAAGAGCAGCAACAGGGCCGGCGTCGATGCCCATGACGTGGCCTTCGGAACGGCGGCGCTGGTGGTGGCGCTGCTGATGGCCGCCGGCACGGCTATCCTGATGCATCTCCTGGGCGACCCAAGCGGCATTGCCGCCGGCTGCTTCGTCGGCGCCTGGTCGCTGCGCAGCCATATGCGCACGGCATTCTTCACGCGTCGCCAGCAGGTGGTCGTCTCCATCAGCGACGCCGCCTTCACGATCGCCGGCACCGTGCTCACCGGGCTGGCGATCTGGTTCGCCACGGACGTGCTGCAGACCGTGTTCTACGCCCTTGCGGCGGCAAATCTATTTGGCATCTTCGTCCTGGTCCGGCTGGCTGGCCGCAGGGTTCGCGTCAGTTTCCGCATGCCAACGCGCCGGCGCTACACCAGGCTCTGGCGCCAGCTGTGCTGGTCGGCCTTCAGCGCGACCACCACCAACATCCAGGGTCAAAGCCTGGCGCTGCTGGTCGCGGGCATTGCCGGACCGGCCGCCTACGCGCCGCTGGCGGCGGTCCTCGTGCTGTTCGCTCCGCTGCGCATCATCAGCCTTGCCTTCGTGAACATGACGCAGCCGGAACTCGCGAAGCTGATGCAGGCCAACGAAACGCGCCGCGTCTGGGCGCAGGCGAAGATCTGGTCGCTCGTCATGGGGCTCGGCGGCCTGGCCTATGGATGCGCCATCATGTTCGTCCTGCCGATGATAAAATCCCAGGCTCTGCAGGATGCCTCGGTCGGGTTCATCGGGCTTTTCGTGATCGCGAATTTCGTGCCGATCATGCTCTACATCATGCCCCGCATCGTGCTCGAGATCTTCGGCGATTTCCGGATCGTCGCGTTCATCACGATGGGCGGCGCGATCGTCGGGCTGGCGCTGATCGCGATCCTGCTGGCCGTCGCGTCCCCGCCATGGGCGCTGCTGGGCTCGGCGGTCTCCGAGACCTTCGTGCTCGTGGCATCATGGTATTTCGCGCATCACCGCATGTGGAACATCGAGCATCCGGACCAGCAGCGGTATAGCCGACTGGGCTCCTGGCGACGGGCGGTCACATTCGCCGCGGCAAAGCGATAGGAGAAGGATGTGGCAGAACAGGCAGTGCACATTGCCGCGGTGGCCGACTTGCCCGACGGGCAGGCTTCTCATCCCGCCATCGTCGCGGCGAACGACGCCTACACGGCGCGGTTGCACACCAGCCTCGAAGCGGTCAGGCCGCTCTGGCTGCGCTTCCAGACGGATGGCGTCTGCACCGCCCACCAGCATTTCGCGTGGGTGGAGGGGATCGTGGCGCGGCTGATGCCGGCAGGCGCGGAGCCGCTCATCGTCGAAGTGAACAACGCGGTGACGGGCGCGCCCTTGATGTTGGTGCCGCTGATGCTGCGGCCAGCCTTCCACCATCGGGTGATCGAATGGCTGAGCTGTGGCGTCTGCGACTATTCGGCACCGCTGCTGGCCGATGCGAGCGCGTGGACGGCGCAATCCGCGCAGGCCGCGTGGGCGGCGGTGCGTTCCGTGCTGCCGGCGGCAGACCGCGTCAACATCCTGGGAATTCCGCGGCGGATCGGCGGCGTCGCCAACCCGCTGGCGCTGCTTCCGGCAACGCGCGATTCCCTCCAGACCACCTTCGGCCTGGCCATCGACGGCGAGCCGGAAACCGTCCTCAAGCGCCTGTGCAGGCCATCCTTCGTCAAGGAATTCGGCAAGGACTGGCGCCGGCTCGAACGGCTCGGCGGCGTGGAGCTTGTCGAGGCCGGCACGCAGGCCGAGGTCGAGCAGCTCTTCGGCGAACTGATCCGCATGCGGCTCAGCCGCTTTCGCGAGCTTGGCCGGTTCGACTTGCTGACGCAGGAGGCGGTTGTCGATTTCTACCGCAACGCCGCCCTGCAGGGTCTGCCGGACGGATCGGTGCGGCTCTTCGGGCTGCGCGTCGGCGATGCCCTGATAGCCGTCCAATATGCGGTGGTCCATCAAGGGACTGTTCATGCTCTGCTGATAGCTATGGACCAGAGCGTGGTGCCCAATGTCTCGCCGGGCCTCCTGATCATGGGCCGGCTGATAGGCTGGGCGCGCGAGCGGCGGTTCGATTATTTCGACCTGTCGGTCGGCGACCAGAGCTACAAGGAACGCATGGGCGCCAAGGCTTCGGTGCTGGCCGAACTACGCCATGGGTTGACGGTGCGGGGCCGTGTCGCGAGCGCCGCCATCGAACTGCGCAACCGGACCGAGGCCTTCGTGCGTTCCAACCCCCGGCTGCGCAGCGCGGCCCAAGGGATGATGCGGGGTTTGCGGCGTCTTCGCGGAGGATGACGAGGGCGGGCCTGAACGACGGGAGAAGGACGTGGCAGGCCAGGCAATGCGAATAGAAGCGGTAGCGGATGCAGCGGGCCAACCGGCTTCCCCCGATGTCGTCGGTCTGGGCGCCATCGCGCACTATACGGCGTGTCTGCACACCAGCTTCGACAGCGTAAGGCCGCTGTGGCAGCGCCTTGAGGCGACCGGCCTCTGCACCGGCCATCAGGGCCTCGCCTGGGTGGAAGGGATCGCCAAACGGCTGATGCCCGCAAACGCCGAGCTGCTGGTGGTCGAGGTCAGCGACGCCGTCACGGGCGCGCCGGTCATGTTGCTGCCACTGATGCGGCGCCGGGCGCTTGGACACCATGTCATCGAATGGCTGAGCTGCGGCGTGTGCGATTACTCAGCGCCGCTGCTGGCCGATGCGAGACCCTGGACCAGACAAGGTGCCGATGCGGCATGGGCAGCGGTCCGTGCCGTGCTGCCACCGGCGGACCGCATCCACATCGCGGGCATTCCGCGACAGATCCATGGCGTCGCCAATCCGCTGGCGCTGCTTTCGGCGACGCGCGACTCCATCCAGATCGCCTCGGGCCTGGCCATGCATGGCGAGCCGGCGACGCTGATCAAGCGCATCTGCAAACCGTCCTTCGCCAAGAATTTCCACAAGCACTGCCGCCGCTTCGAACAGATGGGCAGGCTCGACCTGGCCGAGGCCGAGACACCGGATATGGTGGAAAAGCAGTTCGCGACGCTGCTGGAACTCAGGCTCAATCGCTTCCGCGAGCTCGGGCGTTTCGACCTGCTGACGCAGGCACCGGTCGTCGAGTTCTATCGCAACGCCGCCCTGCAAGGCCTGTCCGACGGCTCGGTGCGGCTGTTCGGGCTGCGTGTCGGGCAAACCTATCTCGCCGTCATCTACGTGCTGGTCATGAAGGGCACCTTGCATGCGCTCCTGCTCGGGATCGACCACGACGCGGTGCCCAACGCCTCGCCGGGCCTGACGACAATCGGCAAGCTGATGATGTGGGGGGTGACGCAAGGGCTCGGCCATTTCGACCTGTCGGTCGGCAGCCAGGGCTACAAGCAGCATATCGGCGCTTCAAGCTCGGTACTGGCGGAGTTGTGCGAGCCGATCACGCTGCGGGGCAGCGGGGCGACCGCCTATATCAAGCTGCGCAACAGGATCGAGCTTTTCGTGCGCTCCAAGCCGGAACTGTACAAGGCCGTGCAGGGTGTGATGCGCCGGTTGCGGCGATTGAAGACTTGACGAACGGCTCCCGAAGCGGCTTCGGGAGCAGGAATTGATGGCCGTGCGCGATGAGGTGATGGTTCAGAGCGGCTCGGTGTCGAAGAGCAGCATCGTCACCAGATCGTCATCGCTGGCGAATTTTCGCCGGTCCTCCGCGCAGGCCCGGCCGATCTCGCTGGCAAAGGCCGTGCGAATGGCCTCCGGACTGTCGAAATAGAGGATGGCGACCCTGTAGGGCGTCTCGCCCGGAAGGACATTGATGATCGGCGAGCGGCTGATCTCGTAGCGCCGCAGTCCGGGCAATTGCTTGGCCAGCGGCACGTGAATGTCGTGATAATGGCGCTCGAAGGCGACGGGATCGGCGGGGGTTTTGTAGATGACGAGCATCTTGGCCATGGTGGTGCTCCCTGTTTGAGGTGATCGCGCCGCGTCGGCGCCGCACCAATGTCGTTCGCCGGGAGCGGATTTCGACAGGCATGCCGGATTTTCGCAGGACCGGCGGCATGTCTCCGCGCCCGAAATTGACAGGACTGCTTGTCTCCGTCATCCTTGAGCCCAGTCGCCCGATGTGTGAAGGCGACCGAGGGCAGCGTCATGTTCAGTCCCGTAACCAGCCAGAATGCCAAGCGCGCCGCGGTGCGCAAGGCACTCGACGCCCACAAGGTCTATATCACCGCACAGAGCTTTTCGGACGGTGCCTACAAGGCACGGGTGCTGGTCGACGGCGAGGCCTACTGGGTGGATGAGTTCCGGCTGAGCCAACTGCAGCAGGGCCTATCGCCGGCCGAGCTCGAACTGACGCCGGCCACCGACGATTGAGAGCGTGATTTCCATCGGTTCCGGAACGCGGCGGTTGCTCCCGCTCGCCAAACGCCTTGGGCGCTGACCCATGCCGGCTCCCGCCAAACTCAAGACCTATCGCGGCAAGCGCGAATTCTCCAGGACGCCAGAGCCGGCGGGCGGGCTCATTACCGGCGGCGGCAACCGCTTCGTCGTCCACAAGCACCACGCCACGGCGGACCACTATGACCTGCGCCTGCAGGTCGGCGATGTGCTGAAGAGTTGGGCGGTGCCACGCGGGCCTTCGCTCAACCCGGCCGACAAGAGGCTGGCGGTGGAGACCGAGGACCATCCGCTCGAATATATCGATTTCGAGGGCGTCATCCCCGAGGGCGAGTATGGCGGCGGGCCGATGATCGTTTGGGACGCCGGCACATGGGCGCCGATGGACGATGTGGAGAAGAGCCTGAGGACCGGCGCCTTCAAGTTCCGGTTGGCCGGCGACAAGCTCAATGGCGGCTGGATGCTGACGCGCCTGAAGCCCAAGCCCGGCGAGGACGCGGAGAAGAAAAACTGGCTGCTGTTCAAGGAGCGCGACCTTGCCGCCGACACGGCGCTGAACATCCTCGAAGCGCGGCCGGAAAGTGTGAAATCGGGATTGCGCATCGAGGAGCTGGCGGCGGCGGCGAAGCCGGCCGCGAAGTCCGCGCCCAAGCCGGGTTCCCTGAAACCAAGCACGCTGCCTGGCGCCGTCAAGGCACCGGCGCTCAGCCGCATCGAGCCGCAGCTGGCGACGCAGGTGCCAAAGCCGCCGGGCGGCGAAAGCGTTGCCGAGAACACGAACGAGCCCTGGCTGCACGAGATCAAGTTCGACGGTTACCGCACCATGGCGCATGTTTCCGACGGGCAGGTGCGGTTGATCACCCGTGGCGGCATAGACTGGACAAGACGCTATGGCGACCTGCCGCACGCCTTCGCCAAATTGCCGTGCCGCGAGGCGATCATCGATGGCGAGATCGTCGTGCTGGATGGCCGGGGCATCAGCCGCTTCGCGCTGCTGCAGGACGCGCTGGCCGAAGGCGCCGGCAGCAAGCTGCATTTCTATGCCTTCGATCTCCTGCATCTCGACGGCTGGGACCTGACGAAGGTGCCGCTCATCCGGCGCAAGGCGCTGTTGGGCGAGTTGCTCGCCGGTCTCGGCGCCAATTCCGCCATCCAGTTCTCCGACCATGTCGAAGGCTCGGGGCAGGGGCTTTACGACCAGGCGACGGAGCTCGGGCTGGAAGGCGTCGTGTCCAAGCGCGCCAATGCCATCTACCAGAGCGGCCGCACCAAGAGCTGGACCAAATGCAAGGCGCTGCAGAAGGACGATTTCGTCATCGCGGGCTACACGACCTCGCAAGCGGCGGAAGGGCTGGCCGCACTTGGCATGGCCGAGTGGGAGGACGGCGAACTGCACTATCGCGGCAAGGTCGGCACCGGCTTCGACCGCGATACGGCGGAGGATTTGCTGGCCCGGCTGGAGCCGCTGACGTCAGGCGCGTCCGCGCCCGAAGGCGTGCCGCGCGAAATCATGCGCGAGATGCATTGGGTGAAGCCGCTGTTTTCGGCGCGCATCCACTATGCCAACCGCACGGCGGACAATTCGTTGCGCCATGGCGTGTTTCGCGGCCTCAGGGATGTCGGCCTGTCGACGCCGGTCTCGGCCAAGCGCAAGCGGCTGATATCCGAGGCGGACCTCGCCACCATCTGGGTGACCAATCCGGAGCGGCGGCTGTTCGGCAAGACCGGGCCGACCAAGCTCGACATCGCCGTCTATTACGCGCTGGTGGGCGATTTCATGCTGCCGCATATCCTCGGCCGGCCGGTGTCGCTGGTGCGCTGCCCGACCGGCCTGCCCAAGGATTGCTTCTTCCAGCGCCACGCCTTCACCGGCATGCCGCCCTCGGTGGTGACGTTCCAGTCGACCAATTCCGAAGGCGAAACCAAATCCTATCTCTCGGTCGAAGGCGCCAAGGGCTATCTGGCGCTGGCGCAGTTCGGCGTCGTGGAGTTCCACACCTGGGGCACGCACCGCGCCAGTCTCGACAAGCCCGACCAGATCGTCTTCGACCTCGACCCGGGCGAGGGGATTTCGTGGCGCGAGGTGGTGGAGGCGGCCGTCCACATCAAGGGCGAGCTCGAGGGGCTGGGGCTGGTGCCTTTCGCCAAGACGTCCGGCGGCAGCGGCATCCACATCACCGTGCCGGTTACGCCAAGGCAGAACTGGAAGAAACTGCACCAGGCGACCAGCGCGATCGCCACGCATCTGACGGCAACCGCGCCCGACACCTTCACCACCACCATGGGCAAGGAAAACCGCAAGAAGCGCATCTTCATCGACTACCACCGCAACGCGCGCGGCCACACCTCCGCCGCGCCCTATTCGCTGCGCGCCCGCACCAATCTGCCGGCCTCGACGCCGGTGAGCTGGAGCGACCTGGAAGCGATCGATGCTCCGCAGGATCTGAACTATTCGTCGCTGCCGGGCTTGCTGGAGACGTCGGGCGATCCGTGGGCTGAGATCGACGAGTTTGCGCGGGATTTGCCGACACTGCGTTCGTCATCCTAGGGTCTGCGCCGCGTCGCTTCGCTCCTTGCTTCGCCCTAGGATGACGAAGCCTCGAGGCGTTCGGCCAATCACCAGCGCCTAAACCGCCATCGACGCTTCCGACAATTTGAATTATTCTCTCCCCACGACCTGAAAAGACGCAGCGGAAGATTTCGTCAGGGATTTGCCGGTATTGTGCGGGGTCGGTGTAGGATTTCCACGGCGCCAATCGTCTTTCGGACGAAAGCGCTGCGGAGAGCATGATCCCAAAAAGCGGGAACCGGTTTTTGGACAAGATCATGCTCAGTCGAAAATGTCAGTGCATGGCCGCGTAGGAGTGTATCATGGCGCCCAGGGCAAGTTGGAAAGGTTACCTCAAGCTCAGCCTCGTCAGCTGTCCGGTGCGGTTATACCCCGCGACCAGCGCGAGCGAACGCATCTCGTTCAACCAGCTGCACAAGAAGACCCACAACCGCATCAACATGAAGCCCGTCGATCCCGAACTCGGGTTGGTCGAGCGCTCGGATCTGGTCAAGGGTTACGAGTACGAAGACAAGCAGTACATCATCATCGATGATGCCGACCTCGACGCGGTGCGCATCGAATCCAATCACACGATGAACATCGAGGCCTTCGTCGACGAGGGCGAGGTCGACGTCATCTACCAGGACGCGCCCTACTACCTGGCGCCGGATGGGGCGATGGCGGAGGAGACGTTCGCCGTGCTGCGCGAGGCGATGCGCAAATCCGGCAAGCTGGCGATCGCGCGGCTGGTGCTGTCCAGCCGCGAACGGGTGGTGACGATCGGCGCACGCGAGAACGGCATGTTGGTGTGCACCTTGAGAAACCCGAACGAAGTGCGTGGCACGGCTGAATATTTCGGCAACATTCCGGCCGGCAAACCGGACCCGGAAATGCTTGAACTCGCCGAAGCGCTGATCAAGCAGAAGGAAACCACCTTCGATCCGAAGAATTACGAGGACCGCTATGAGATCGCGCTGATGGCGATGATCCGCGAGAAGCTCAAGGGCCACAAGCCGATCATCGCGGCGGCGCCCGAGCGCGGCAATGTCATCAACCTGATGGATGCGCTGAAGGCCAGCCTGTCGCAGTCGAAGCCGCCGGCCAAGTCGAAGAGCAAGGCCGACGAGGCGGCGAAGCCTGCCGCCAAGAAGGCGGCAGCGGGCGGGCTTCCTGAAAATCCGCTGAAGGCCAGTCTGCTGAAGGCGGTCGGCAAGAGCAAGAAATGACGGCACCGGCCGTCGCGGGCGGCGTCTTCGGCACGATCGGCGCGCTGGCGGCGTTTCCGCTCAGGCTCGCCGCCCGTGAGGTCGAGCGCCGGCATGGCCAGCTCAGGCGCGGCATCACCCGGCGCACCACGCATGTCGTGTTCGGCCGTACGCTTCTCGCCAAGGCTGGCCTCACGAAAAACGGCGATGCCGGGATCGAGCGCCGCGTCGCCGCCGAACGTGCGGCAGGGCGCATCCTGATCAGCGAGAACGGCTTCTTGCGCCTGCTCGGCTTGATGATGGCGCCGGAAGCATCGTCGCTGTCCCGGCAGTCGCTGATCGACCAGTCTCGGCTGTCCGGCGCCGACCTCGATCTGCTGTCGCTCTTCGATGCGTTCGAGCACGATGCGGAGCCCTATTCCTTCCGCGACCTGATCCTGGCGCGCAAATATGCCGGGCTGGTGGCCAGCGGCGCGACTTGGGGAGCGATCGCGCGCTCCGTGCACCGCTCCGGCCCGGTGGCTTCGCTCACCGCCAAGTCGCTCGCTGTCGGCTCGCAGCATGGCCGCGCCGACGGGATCTATCTCGAGGGCGGCCAGAGCGAACTCGACGGGCAGTTGCTGTTTGACCTAGGCAGCGCGCCGCAAGGCGACGACACGCTGGAAGACCTGTTCGCCGAGGCAGAAGCGGTGGAGGAGGGGGGCGACCATGAAGGTGCCGCCGCGCTCTACCAGCGTTGCCTCGCCATCGACCCGAATGACGCCATCGCCGCCTTCAACCGCGCCAACTGCCTGCGCGCCGCCGGCCAAGCGGCCGATGCCGCGCATGATTATGCCAGGGCGATAAAACTCGACCCCGCTTTCGTCGAAGCCTGGTTCAACCTCGCCGGACTGATGAGCGAGCAAGGCCGCGACGCCTCGGCGCGACGGCACCTGCAGAAGGCGATCGCTCTCGACAAGGCCTATGCCGACCCGGTGTTCAACCTGGCACGGCTGGAATTCGACGCCGGCAATCTGCCTGAGGCGCGGCGGCTGTGGGTGCGGTACCTGGAACTCGACTCGGAGTCCGAATGGGCGGGGGTGGCGGCCAAGGGCGTGCAGTTCGTGGATATGCAGTTGGCGCGGACGGCGGGTTGAGGGCCTTTCCTTCTCCCCTTGTGGGAGAAGGTGGATCGGCGCGCCAGCGCCGAGACGGATGAGGGGGGCTGGAAGGAATGAGAGGTTGACGAGCTTGTTGTTTGCAGAGGCGTTGATGACCGTGTGCGCCAAGCTGGAACACCCCTCATCCAACCGAGCTTCGCTCGGTCACCTTCTCCCAAAAGGGGAGCAGGGGTCGTCAACGCCGGAGTTTCCATGACCAGCTTCCTCTTCGACGGCTTCGACACCGCCCCCGCCACCATCCTGCTCGCCCACGGCGCCGGCGCATCGATGGATTCGCCCTCCATGACCGCCACCGCCAAGGCCCTGGCCGCCGCGGGCTTCCAGGTGGCGCGCTTCGAATTCCACTATATGGCGGCGCGCCGCTACGGCCAGCGCAAGCCGCCGCCGCGCGCCGAGACGGTGAACCCGGAATACGTCAAGGCGATCGCCGACTTGCGCGCCAGGGGCGTGACCGGGAAGCTGATCATCGGCGGCAAGTCGATGGGCGGGCGCGTCGCTTCCATGGTCGCGGACGAGATGTTCGCCAAGGGCGAGATTTCGGGGCTGGTCTGCCTCGGCTATCCCTTCCATCCGCCTGGTAAACCTGATCAGTTGCGCACGAAGCATCTGATAGGCCTGAAGACGCCGACGCTGATCTTCCAGGGCACGCGCGACGAGTTCGGCACGCGCGACGAGGTGGCCGGTTATGGGCTGTCCGATGCGATCGAGGTGGTGTGGCTGGAAGATGGCGACCATGATCTCAAGCCGCGCAAGAGCATTTCCGGATTTTCGGCGGCGGATCATCTGAAGACGCTGGCGGAGACGGTGAGGGCGTGGGCGGGCAGGCTTTAGGGCGCGTACGCCTCGCACCCTTTTCGACAGTCGGCGCCGCCCCTCATCTGGCTGCCGCCATCTTCTCCCCGTAAACGGGGCGAAGGGCGCTCTCGTCGCCGGTTTTCGCCAATCGCCAACGTTTCAGAAATGGCGTGGCGATGCGGCCAGCCTCTTTCTCCCCGTTTACGGGGAAAAATGCCCGGCAGGGCAATGAGGGGCAGCGCCACCATCTGCAATTGGCGGAGGCCTAGGGCATTTCACCGTTTCACGGAAACGGCGAACTGCTCTAACTCATTGTTTTAACGCAACTCCGGACGGAAAGCCGTTTCACACTTTTCCTGGAATTGCTCTAGGAACCCGTTTCGTCAGCCCCTTGCGACCGTCTTCCGTTTCCTGCTTTCATGCACTGAATGAAAATCGCCACCTTCAACATCAACAACATCAACAGCCGGCTGGAAAACCTTCTGGCGTGGCTGGCGGCCGCAAAACCCGATGTCGTCTGCCTGCAGGAACTCAAGGCGCGCGATATGCAGTTTCCGCGCACCGCGCTCGCCGATGCCGGCTACGGCGCGGTGTGGAAGGGGGAGCCGACCTGGAATGGCGTCGCTATCCTCGCGCGCGGCGCGGAACCGGTGCTGACCCGCGACGCCTTGCCCGGCGACGATACCGACAAACAGAGCCGCTACATCGAGGCAGCGGTGAACGGCATCGTCATCGCCTGCCTCTACGCGCCGAACGGCAATCCGCAGCCGGGGCCGAAATTCCAGTACAAGCTCGCCTGGCACAAGCGCCTGGAAGCGCATGCCGAACAGCTTCTCGACACCGGCCTGCCTGTCGTGCTGGCCGGCGACTACAACATCGTGCCCGAGCCGCGCGACATCTACACCACGCGCTCCTATGACGACAACGCGCTCGTGCAACCGGAGAGCCGGGCAGCGTTCGCTGCCCTCATCGAGCAGGGCTGGGTCGACGCGCTGCGAAAAGTCTATCCGAAGGAGACGCTCTATACTTTCTGGGATTACCGCCGTAACCGCTGGCAGCGCGATGCGGGTTTGCGGCTCGACCACATCCTTTTGTCAAAAACGCTCGCCCGCCGGCTGAAGGGCGCAGGCATCGACCGCGACGTGCGCGGACAGGACGGCGCCAGCGACCATGCGCCTGTCTGGGTGGAGCTGAAGTGAGCGGCCGCGCGACAATCGTCACACGAACAAGCAATGCCAACGCGTAGACCGCTTCAGCGGCCTATCCGTGCTCGCCGTCAATCCAGCCCCAGCGGCGTTGGTCGATCAGGTTCCGAGGCTCAATCTATTAGGACCGGCGGAGCCGAGGCGGTAGCCGTGACCGATTTCAGATTGCCCCTTTTGACCAGGACGGGCCGTTCATAGGTTTTCTTCATGTTTCAAGCTCTCGACAATGGCGATGGCGTAAAATCATTTAAAGCGTCATATCAACACCGTTGACAGCCAGGCCATGCCGGAAAATCCGGCGAAGGCGCGATATTCTTATTGCGGCGAGGGTGTCGAGGGCACCGCAGCGACGATGGATTTCAGATTGCCCTTCTTGACCAATACGGGCCGTTCATAAATCTTCTTCATAACGCAAGCTCTCCACTATATCCCACGAGGACAGTGACACAACGCCGCCTGGTGTCAATATTTCGCCGGGGATAGTCCAACGCGTATCAGTGATGACTGTGGCAAATTAACACCGGTTCTTTTTGTGGCGATTGATCAAGAACACATTTTTGCGCCGCGACGCAGGCGGTCGTGATCAGCTTCGAACTGATCTCTTGATCGAGGTCACTAGCCGATCTTCTTCGGGATTTCAGACGCATCCATCCGTCGCATGCGGGCACCGATGCGTTTTGCGATAGACGGTTGACGCTGGTAGTCTGGCCCGAGAGCCAGGCGAGGGGAAGCGCGATGAACAGATTGGCTGACAGGTTGGCTGCGCTTGTCCTTGCCGCGCTTGCGATCGCCTGCCTGGCGCCGGTCTCTCCGCTGCTCGGCGCTGTTGCCTCGCATGGCTTTTCCGGGCCGGGCGCGGATTTGCCCCGGTTGGCGGCTTTCTCCGTGGCGGCACTTGCCTGCCTGCTCGGCGCGGTGCTGTTCTGGGCCGGTCTGTTGCCGGGGCGGCCGGCGCATCTGGGCGGGACACCGCTGTTCGGCCGCGCGGCCGAGGTGCGGGAGACCGGCAGGCCCGGCCTGCGCAAGATCTTTTTCGCCTTGCCGTTGATCGTGCTGGCGGCGCTGGCCGCCGACCGGTTCGGCCCGTGGCATGATGGCGGCGGCGAGGTTGCCAGCCAGCCGAGCGAACCGCCAAATGAACCGAAGACGGCTGAACCCAAGCCCAGTGAGCCCAAGCCAGATCAACCCAAACTTGCCGAGCCCAAACCCGGCGAACCAAAAGGCCAGGACGTGGCCGCCGCGCCACCGGCAGCGGAGCCGGCACCCGCGCCTGCACCGCAACCAGCTCCGCCGCCGGTAGCCGCCAACCCGCCGCCGGCACCGGTGCCGCCAGCGCCGCCCGTGGCCGTACCGCCACCCGCTCCCGTCGCGCCGGCGCCGCCGGAGGTCGCGGTCATTCCGCCGCCCACAGTGGCGCCGTTGCCGCCACCGCCGCCGGCGGTCCCAACGCAGCCCGACGGCCATCGCGACGCGGTCGTGTGGCTGGCGGTGGCGCCCGACGGCCAATCGATCATGAGCGCCAGCACCGACCATCTGATCAAGCTGTGGGACATTGGCGGCAAGCACCTGATCCGCAACCTCGGCGTCCACAAGGACATGGCGCGCACGGCGCTCTACATGCCCGACGGCGTCAGCGCGCTGACGGGGGGCGACGACGGCGAGATCGTGCTGCGCAAACTCGCCGATGGCGCCGTGCTGCATGTCTTCCAGGCCGGCCAGAATGGCGGCGTCAACAAGCTGGCGATCAGCCCGGACGGCAAGCGCGCCGTCAGCGGACACGATACCGGAAACGTCATCGTCTGGGATCTCGTCGACGATTCGGTGTTGCATGTGCTGACCGGACACGACTGGTCGATCAGCGCGGTGGCCGTCTCGCCCGACGGCAAGCAGGCGCTCAGCGGCAGCATCGACGGCACGCTGAAACTCTGGGACGTCGAAAGCGGCAAGCAGCTGCGCAGCTGGCATGGCCACGAGCAAGGCACCTATGGCGCCGTGTTCACCGCCGACGGGCACCATCTGATCACCGGCAGCGGCGACCTGACGATCAAGGTCTGGGATCTCGACAGCGGCCGCGAGGTGAAGCGCTTCGAGGGCCATGAGGGCACGGTCTACACGCTGGCGCTGTCGGCGGACGGCAAGCGCTTGCTGTCGGGTTCGCTCGACGGCACGGCGCGGCTGTGGGACATGGAAACCGGCAACCAGATCGCGATGTTCGACAGCCAGACCGGCCCGATCTACGCGGTGGCTTTCGCCCCCGACGGCACGGTGCTGACCGGCGGCTACGACCGCACCATCAGGGATTGGCCAGCGGCCGGCGGCGACGGCGTGGTGCTGTTTGCCGGTGCGCCGCAGTGAATGCCGAAAAGCGTCAGCCTCGTTGATATGTCAACACATAAATTGACATTATCGTATTCTTTGTATATGTATATATTTACAGATTGTCCTTTTCTGACAATATATGAGTTTACAATGAGCGTTAAGCAGGCCGTTCGCCGACAATACCAGGCCGTTGTGGATCTCACCCAAGGCGGCAACATCCAGGTCCCTTCGGAGGGCTGGATAAGGACGGTGCGAAAGGCGCTCGGCATGTCCGGTGCCCAACTGGCGAGGCGGATGGGCGTAACCCGCGCCCGTATTGCCCAGGTGGAACAAGCCGAACTGGAAGGCGGCGTCACCCTGAAGTCGATGCAGGCCACGGCCGAGGCGATGGGGTGCCGCTTCGTCTATGCTTTCGTGCCGCCCGAGACCATCGAGAACCTCATCATCGCGCAGGCGCGGAAGAAGGCGCAGGCGATTGTCGCGACGGCGGGCAAACATATGGCGCTGGAAGACCAGACCGTGACCGACGGCCGGACTCGGCAAGAAATGACCCGGCTGATGAACGAGCTGATCCATGAAATGCCGTCCGATTTCTGGCAGGACAAATGATTGCACCGGACTATCCCGACGGCGCGACGCCACTTGATCTCAACGAGCTCGCCGGACTGAAGCACAGGCACATCACCACTCAGGCCGAGCTTGATGAACTGGAGCAGGCCAACATCACCTCCGGCCTGCTGTGGCTTTCCAGGACACGGAGGAAGGACGTGCTCACTCCCGGTTTTGCCGTCGAGCTTCATCGGCGGCTGTTCGGCGACGTGTGGACCTGGGCTGGAACATTCAGGACGACGGGCAAGAACATCGGCGTCGATCCGGTGCAGATCGGGGTGCAGTTGCGTGCGGCGCTGGATGATGCGCTGTACTGGGTGGATCGTGACACCTACGCGCCGCTGGAAGCAGCCATTCGGCTTCACCACCGGATGGTGTTCATTCATCCGTTTGCAAACGGCAATGGGCGCCATGCCCGCATCCTGGCTGATGCCATGCTTGAGAAGCTGTACGGCGTCGGGCCGGTCGACTGGACCGCCGGGGCCGATCTTCTGAAAATGAACGAAAGGCGGGCGGCTTACATCTCGGCATTGAAGGCAGCCGACCGGCACGACATCGGTCCATTGCTGGCTTTTGCCAGGCTGACGGGAAAGCCTTGATGTGACCAAGGGTCTGCCGTGGCCGACGCGGGCGGGGGGGCGCATTGTTGGGGTGTGCTTGGGCGCCCGCGTCAACCAGGGCGGCTCGTACCACCGCGACAGCATCATTGCATATCGCGGGCCCGCCGAAACTTCCGCGAAAGCGGAATAGGCAGGAGCTAGGATCTGATAGCCGGTTCGCCGGGGCTGTTGCGTGAAACAGTTTCTCGACTCTGCCGCATTGACCCGCGGCGGGCGGGCGGCGAGGACTGGCGCTTTCAACAGGAATGGCACCGGTGAGCGAACAGACGATCTTCCGCAACGCGAAACTGGCCGATGGGTCGCTGGCGGATCTCTGCGTTACCGACGGCCGCTTCAACGCCATCGCGCCCGCCGGCAACGCGCCGCTGGCCGGTCCTGCAGCCATCATGGTGGACCTTGGCGGCCAGCTTGTCGTGCCGGCCTTCGTCGAGGGACATATCCATCTCGACACATCGTTCCATGGCGACGCCTGGCGGCCGCATATTCCTTGCACCAACGGTTTCGACGTGCGCGAGCGCGTTGCCTTCCAAGCGCAAAACCTTGCCGCCGCCGCGCCGATGGCCGAGCGCGCCAAGAACCAGCTCGAACTGTGTATCGGACATGGCAGCCTGGCCATGCGCAGCCATGTCATGGTCGATGGCTCGGTCGGGCTCAGCCATGTCGAGACCGTCCTTGCCGTGCGCGAGACATACCGCGACCTCATCGACATCCAGCTCGTCGCCTTCCCGCAAAGCGGCATTCTGTCCTCGCCCGGCACGGCGGAGCTTCTGGACGAGGCGCTGAAGCTCGGCTGCGACCTCATCGGCGGGCTCGACCCCGCCAGTTTCGACCGCGATGTGAAGGGTCATCTCGATGCGGTGTTCGGGCTGGCGCAAAAGCATGGCGCCGGCGTCGATATCCATCTGCATGATGGCGGCACGCTCGGTCTGTTCCAGGTCGAGGAGATCGCGGCGCGGACCAAGGCGCTCGGCATGGCAGGCCATGTCACGGTCAGCCATGCCTATGGCCTTGGCGATATTCCGGCCGACGCGCTGGCGAAGGCCGGCGAGATGCTGGCCGCCGCCGGCGTGGCGATCATGACCAACGCGCCCGGCAACCATGCCTTTCCGCCGGTGGCGGCCCTGCGGCAGGCGGGGGTCACCGTGTTCGGCGGCTCCGACAACATCCGCGATTCCTGGTGGCCCTATGGCGATGGCGACATGCTTTCGCGCGCCAACATGATCGGCTACCGCTCCGGCTTCTACGAGGACCGCGAACTGGCCGACGCCTTCGATGTGGTGACCCATGCCGGCGCCAAGGCGCTCAGGCTGGCGGATTACGGCATCATGGTTGGCGCCAAGGCCGATTTTGTCGCCATGCGGGCGCTGCATGTGCCCGAGGCGGTGGTGGCCGTGCCGAAGGACCGCACGGTCTATCGTCGCGGCAAGGTGGTGGCCGGGGACGGGACGATACTAGCGCGCTGAGGCGGCGTTCCAAGGCGCTGGAACGCTCCGGAGCGCGGATCGGTCAATTAGCCGCTTCGCGATCAGCTTGCTGAAACGATCGCGCCGGCACCGAAGACAGGGCGTGTGAGTCCGAGGACGCATCGCCGAAATAGAGCGCGCCGCCAAGGACGAGGAACACAATCCCCACCACCACCAGCCCGACCATCAACACGGCGATGGCCGTACCGGGGCCGTGGCCTGTCCTGGTGATGATGGACCGATGTGACATCACTCTTCCTCCGAAATGATCAGGTCTGGGCCTTAGGTCTGGGACCTTGCGGCAAACGACGGCGGGGGCGGGATGTTCCCGATGAAGAGTGTCACCGGCCCTTTGCGTTTCCTTGCAGGACCAAGGTCTTAGGTGGCTGCAGCAAAGGTCCGGGAGGCCCTGTTCAGTTCCGGCAATGTCCATTGGACGTTCCGTTATTTTAGCTAAAAGAGATATATTCAGGCGGCCACTCAGGCGGCCATGTTGCCGCCAGATATGCCCGTCCGGCGTGGCCGTGGCCTGGTGTTTCGGCTGCCTGGAAGGCCTACCAGCCCATCCATTCGCGCGTGCGCCAGGCAAGGCCGGCAAAGGGCGCCATCAACGCGATAACGACAAACATCAGCGTGAAGGGATGCTTGGTCACGGGAGGGCGGGGAGCCATGGCGCCATATCCTTGCTGGGATTTCATCGAATGCGTGCACAACGTCGCCGGGGCGTCCTGGTTGCATCGAGGGCAAGGCCATGCCGCCGTGGCTGGAACCGGATGCCGGCGCAGGCGTTTTCCAGATGTGACCGGTGAGGCTGCCACCTCCGCCGGCATCGTCTGAGGCTCGCTCTGCTCCCGGCAGGGCGGGCCTTTTTCGTCGCATCGCGCAACCGCATGCGGAACGACATCGCACGCTTCACGTTAGCTATCGCTAAGGCAATCGCGGAATCGTGCTTACGGAAGAAGCGCTATACGCATCTTTCCGGACCAAGTGTACCTTTGATTGATTTCATTAAATTTGAGAATTAATTTCCAGTTATTGCGTCATAATCCGAGCGATACCGCTCATGCGTAAAATCAACCAAGATTGTCTTTGTTGGGCGTGCCGCATTTATTCCACAAAGCGCGATGGAACCTCATGGTGCCGGCCGAGTTTTCCTTCCGGGTGGCAATTGGACATATACAATGGAGGTTACCATGAAACATTATCTTTCGAGTGCGGCAGCCGCGATCGTCCTGATGGGCGGCATGGGTGTGGCCATGGCGGACACAATCGTCGTCCAACCCGAGCAGGAGACGGTGGTTCGCGAATACGTCAAGAAGCAGCCGCTGGCGTCGGTGAATCTGCTCGGCGTCGAGCTCAAGCTCGGCTCCGCGGTGCCGGACAAGGTCGAGTTGCGCGAGGTGCCGAATGTCAAGTACCGCGTCGCCGTGATCAACGACCAGACTGTCCTGGTCGATCCCGATACGCGTCAGATCGTCGAAGTGCTGCACTGATCCATGGCTCGGCCATAGTGGGTGCGACACCAGTCCAGCCTTGGGAAAAGCCCGCCACGGTTCGTGGCGGGCTTTCTTGTGAAGTGGCCCTTGCCGCCGTCTATTCGGCGGCCAGCTTATCCTGCGTCTTGGTGTCGAAGTCGCCGGCGTCGTGGCGCTCGTGCAGCTGCAGGGCCGGCTCGCCGAAGGCGCGGTTGACCATGCGGCCGCGCTTGACCGCGGGGCGGGCATCGATCGCCTTCGCCCAGCGCTGCACATGGCTGTAGTCCTGCACCGACAGGAACTCGCCGGAATCATTGTACATGCGGCCAAGCGCCAGCCCGCCATACCAGGGCCACACCGCCATGTCGGCGATAGAGTAATCCTTGCCGCCGAGATATTCGGTCTCGGCCAGCCGGCGGTCGAGCACGTCCATCTGCCGCTTCACCTCCATCGAGAAACGGTCGATGGCATATTCGAATTTCTGCGGCGCATAGGCGTAGAAGTGGCCGAAGCCGCCGCCAAGATACGGCGCCGAGCCCATCTGCCAGAACAGCCAGGACAAGACTTCGGCGCGCGCCGGCTGCTCTGTGGGCAGGAATTCGCCGAACTTTTCGGCGAGATAGACCAGGATCGATCCGGATTCGAAGATGCGCACCGGCGTGGCGCCGCTGCGGTCCATCAGAGCCGGGATCTTGGAGTTGGGGTTGACCTCGACAAAGCCGCTGCCGAACTGGTCGCCATCGTTGATCCTGATGAGCCAGGCATCGTATTCGGCGCCCTTGTGGCCAAGCGCCAGCAGCTCCTCCAGCATGACGGTCACCTTGACGCCGTTCGGCGTCGCCAGCGAGTACAGCTGCAGCGGGTGCTTGCCGACGGGCAATTCCTTGTCATGCGTCGGCCCGGCGATCGGCCGGTTGATGCTGGCAAAGGCGCCGCCATTTGCCTTGTTCCAGGTCCATACTTTCGGCGGGGTGTACTCTGTCATGTCGGCCTCGAATGGTGGGGGAGGGAAGAAAGGATTGCGCAGATCCATCTACAGCTAGGGCTGCAGGGCGGGAAGTTCAACTTGCGTTGAACTATTGTCAATGTCAGCGCTGCCCCTCATTGTCCCACCGGACATTTCTCCCCGTACAGTGACGGGGAAAAGACGCTCTCATTGGCTCTTTCGCCAATCACCAATGTCGCAAGAAGAGCGCCGAGGCCAGCGCGGCTTTCCCTTCTCCCCGTCACTATACGGGGAGAAGGTGCCGGCAGGCGGATGAGGGGCGGCGCCGACTTCTACAATTGAACCCTCTACCCTTGCGCGATCTCCCCCAGCGCATACCTATAGACGAAGCCGCCAAGGCATTTGCATCGCAGGACAAAATCATGGCCATCAATCCCAATCCGCGCTCCGTCGTTGCCGTGCGCGCCACCGTTCCGGACGATGCCTTCACGGCCGGCGCGCTGGGCACGCTCAGGGAGGGCAGCGGCGTCGTCATCAGGGATGACGGGCTGGTGCTGACCATCGGCTATCTCATCACCGAGGCCGAGGAGGTCTGGCTGACCGCGCATGACGGCCGTGTCATCCCGGCGCACGCGCTGGCCTATGACCAGGAATCGGGCTTCGGCCTGGTCCAGGCGCTGGCGCCGACCGGCCTGCCGGCCGTGCCGCTGGGCGATGCCGGCAAGGCCAGGATCGGCGACGCGGTGGTGCTTGCCGACGGCATCGGCCGGGCGGTCGAGGCCAAGATCGTCACCAAGCAGGAATTCGCCGGCTATTGGGAGTATCTGCTGGACGAGGCGATCTTCATCGCGCCCGCGCATCCGTCCTGGGGCGGCGCGCCGCTGTTCGGCGCCGATGGCGCACTGCTCGGCATCGGCTCGCTGCGCCTGCAGATGAGCCGCGCCGGCGAGGTCGCCGATATCAACATGGTGGTGCCGATCGATCTGTTGCCGCCGATCCTCGACGATCTGCTGACGCGCGGACAGGTGGCCAGGCCGCCGCGTCCATGGCTTGGCGCCCTGTCGGCCGAAAGCGACGGCAAGGTGGTGGTGATGAGCGTGACCGAGGGCGGCCCGGCGGCAAAAGCCGGCCTGCGCCAGGGCGACGTCATCTCCGAGGTCCGCGACGGCGCCGTCGATGGGCTCGCCGATTTCTATCGCAAGCTATGGGACAGCGGCTCGGCCGGTGCCGAAATCCCGATGCGCGTGGTGCGCGACGGCCGCGAGACCTGGCTGCGCGTCAAATCCGCGGACCGGGGCAGTTTTTTGAAGAAGCCGCAGTTGCAGTAGGCGCGTCGGCCGGGCGATGCATCCAAGACTGCTCAGGACCTTTCTCACGGTGGCGCGCGGCCGCAACATCACGCGCGCGGCCGAGGCGGTTCATCTCGCGCAATCGAGTGTCAGCGACCAGATCCAGACCCTCGAGGCCGAGCTTGGCGCTGCCTTGTTCACGCGCTCGAAGTCGGGCCTGGACCTGACGCCGGCGGGACTGGCGCTGAAGCCGATCGCCGAGGAACTGCTGCGGCTCGACGGCGAGGCGCGCGCGGCGGTGCTGCTGGCCGCCGGGCAGACAAGCGGGGCGCTGACCATCGGCGCGCTGGAAACGATCGCCTCGGCCCGTCTGGCGCCCTGGCTGCCGGGGTTCCAGGCCAGCCATCCCGAGATCACCGTGCGGATGAAGGTGGCCGACAGCGGCACGCTGCGGCACCTGCTGGAGGACGGCGATATCGATGTCGCCTTTTGCTTCGAGCGTCGCGACGGCGGGGGCGCTGCCGCCGATGAACGCCTGGCCAGCCGCACGATCGGGGCCGAACCCCTGGTGCTGGTCGCACCTCCGGGGCAGGCCACCGCGCCATGCGTGCTGCAAGACCTTGCCGCGCTGCGTTTCGTGGCGACGGAGCCTGGGTGCGTCTACCGTCATATGGTCGACACTGCTTTCGCCGAGGCGGGCATGGCGGCGCCGAGGCTTGCCGCCGAAGTCGGCAGCATCGGCGCCATCGTCCGGCTGGTGGCGGCCGGCACCGGCCTGGGCCTCGTTCCACGCCTTGCCGTCAGCGACGCGCTTGCGCGTGGCGATCTTGTCGAACTGCCATGGCCCGGCCGGATGCGGGCGGCGCCGCTGGCGATGATCTGGCGGCGCCGGCGCGTCCAGCCGCCGGCGCTCGGGCAATTGCTCGCCGCGGCGCGCGACATGCTGGCGCCAGAACGCTCCGGGGCTCGTTCAGGTCTTGAATCGGCCGATGGATCCAAGGTCTTGTTTCCAAACAATTCCCTGACGACGGGCGCCGCCAGCTAAACCAGCCGGTGCCCGCCCTCGACATGCAGCGTCGTTCCGGTGGTAAAGCCATTGCCGATCAGGAATACGATGGCGTCGGCGATGTCGTCCGGTCGGCCGACCCTGCCGACGGGCAGCCGCTCGGCCATCGCGGCAAGCGTCTCGGCCTTGCGGTCGCCGGCGACCTGCGCCCAGATCTCGGTATCGACCCAGCCGGGCGAAACGGCGTTGACGCGGATCGGCGCGAGTTCGACGGCAAGCGCCCGCACCAACCCTTCGAGCGCGGCGTTGATCGCGGCGACGACCGAGCCGCGCGCCGCCGGCCGGTAGGCAGCGATGCCGGAAACGAAGCTCATCGAGCCGGCTCCGGCCAGCCGTGGCGCGCCGTGCTTGGCGAGCAGCAATGGGCCATAGACCTTGCTCTCGACCACGCGTTGCGCCGCCTTGAGGTCAAGTTCCGGCAGCAACCTGTAGGCGCCCTGAATGTCGGCCGCCGTGCTGACAATGTGGTCGAGCCCGCCGATGCGCGCGAAGAGATCGGCGACCTGGTCTTCCCGGGCGATGTCGACCACGGACACATCGAGGTTCGTTGGGTTGCCAAGCGCTTCGCGCGCCTGTTGCAGCCTCCGCTCACCACGTCCGGCGATGGTGACCGTCGCACCGGCCTCGACGCAACGCCGGGCCAGCGCCAGGCCCATGCCGGAACCGCCGCCGACGATCAGGATCTTCTGGTTCGAAATGCTCATTTCGCTCTGCCTTTGCTGGATTGGACACAGGCAGGGATTGGCAGTTCGGCGCGGGCCAAGGGAAACGGAAGAAACCGATGGCGCCATCGGAAATGCCGATGATGCCGGGCAGAGGGACGTCTCGTTCAACGCGGGCTGTCCCAGACGGCGAACAGCAGCGCCTTCAACTGGGCGAGGCGCTCCGGCCCGGTGCGCCACTCTTCCTCGATGTCGCGCAATATGTCGACCATCTTCCAGAAAGCGGTGGCCGCCTTCGCCGTCGGAGCGGACGAGATAACCATAGTCTTCGAGGCTGCCGGTTAATCGCCTGCTTGTGCTGGCGAAATGCCGTCCCGCGCGAGCCGTTTGGCTCTCCTACTCGCGTTCCGCGCTCGCGAACACCACCAGGTTCCCGTCTGGATCGCGCATGCGCATGATCCAGAAATGGTCGGCCTCCTCGATCGGGCCGGGTTGGAGGCCGGCCGCCACCAGCCGCTGCCGTTCGGGGGCCAGGGGCAGGACGCCGAGCGTCAACGTCGAGGTGCCGGCCTTGTCCTTGTCCTCGAACAGCTGCAGCTCGGCGCTCTCGGTGAAGTGCCATTCGGCCAGCCCCGGCATCGGCCGGCGCAGCGGCGGCTTGCCGAAGAGCTTTTCGTACCAGCCGATGCTCGCTTCGAGATCGGAACAGCTGACATGGGCGAAAATGGTCTCTATCGCCATCGGGACCTCCATCGGGCGGTTGCACTGAAGCCGCAACGCGGCGATGGATGGGCCGTTCCGTTGCTTCGCGTCGGCGTGCCCCACTGCTGCCTAAAACTGACAGTGGACTGCGCCATGATGCGGGCAATCGCACCATGACGGAGGCAATATGAAAGTGGCGCCAGCGACAATGATACCGAACCGGCGGGCTGGCTGATGGCGCCGGTCAAGGTCGATCCCGCCAAGGTCCGGGAATTCCCCGACGCGGCCAGTTTCCACGCCTGGCTCGGCCAGCACCACGCCACGGAAACCGAAGTGTGGATCAAGATGCACAAGGTCGGCTCGGGGCTGAAGTCGATCACGCCCAAGGAGGCCATCGACGTCGTGCTGTGCTTCGGCTGGATCGACGCCGTGCGCAAGGGGCTGGACGAGAACAGTTTCCTGCAGCGCTGCACGCCGCGCGGCAGGAAGAGCATCTGGAGCAAGATCAACATCGACAATGTCGCGCGGCTGGTCGAGGAGGGCCGCATGACCGGGCATGGGCTGAGCCAGGTCGAGGCCGCCAAGGCCGACGGGCGCTGGGCGCGCGCCTATGGCAGCGGCAAGGAGATGAAAATCCCCGACGATCTGCAAGCGGCAATCGATGCCGAGCCGGCTGCGAAGGCGATGCTGGAAAAACTCAGCGCGCAGAACCGCTTCTCGCTCGCCTTCCGCACCCACAACATGAAGACCGAGGCGGGACGCCGGAAGAAGATTGAGACGTTTGTCGAGATGCTGAAGCGCGGCGAGACGATCCATCCGCAGGGGAAGAAATAGGCTCAGGCGCCCGCGTGCGGATCGATGCCGTAAAGGTGGACGGGGAAGCCGGGACCGATGGCGTCGCGCACGCGGTCGGTCCAGGCGAGGAATGCCGGGTAGTCCGCAAGAGAAAACCCGCAATCCTCCGCGCGGTGGCTGTAGGCATAGATAGCGATGTCGGCGATGGTGAGGTCGTTTCCGGTGAGGAATGGCGTCTCGCCAAGGCCGCGGTTCAGGGCGGCGAGGGTGCGCGCGCCTGCCTCGCGCTTGCCGGCAACCATGGCCTGGTTGCGCTCGAGCCGCCCGGTCAAGGTCCAGAAACGCAGCGAGCCGATGACGGGCTCGACATTGTATTGCTCGAAGAACAGCCACTGCATGATCTTGGCGCGTTGATAGCGATCCGAAGGCAGCAAGGGGGTGCCTTCGGCGAGGTAGGTGAGGATCGCGTTGGATTCGGCGATGGCGCTGCCGTCCTCGAGCTCAAGCACGGGAACCGCGCCGGCCGGGTTGAGCGCCAGGAAAGCATCGGTGTGGCTTTCGCCCTCGAAAATCGAGACGATGCGCGTGTTGTGAGGGATCTTCAGCAGCCCGAGCAGAACCCTGACTTTCCAGCCATTTTGCGATGGCAGATAATCGTGAAGCGTGAGCATGATCGGTCCTCGTGACGGATCGACGATCGCATGGCGCGATGCCGGCCGACACCCGATTCCTGCGCAATCAACTCATGCATCCGGCCGCATAATGACTGCGATCTCCACCATCTAATAAATCAATGCCGGCCATGCCATCTTCCTCGAGACGATCGACAAAGCAGAGGCATCCCCCCGATGAACGGACACCACGGCAAAATCGCCCTCATCACCGGCGCCAATCGCGGCATCGGGCTGGAGACCGGCCGCCAACTGGCGGAACTCGGCTTCACCGTGCTGCTCGGCGTGCGCGATCTCGCCAAGGGCGAGGCGGCGGCGAAAGAGATCGATGGCGATGCGCAGGCGATCGCGCTTGATGTCGCGGCGCCGGAGGCAGCAATGCGGGCCGTCATGGATGTCGAACGCCGCTTCGGCCGGCTCGACGTGCTGATCAACAATGCCGCCATCCACTACGACACCGGCACGCGCGCCTTGCGGCCCGACTGGACCGTGATCCGCGAGGCGTTCGAGACCAATGTCTTCGGCGCCTGGCGGGTGGCGGCCGCCTTCGCGCCGCTGCTTGGGGCGGGCGGTCATGGCCGGCTGGTCAATGTGTCGTCCGAAGGCGGTTCGCTGGCCTCGATGGGGGCAGGGGCGCCGGCCTATTCGACATCGAAGGCGGCGCTCAATGCGCTGACCCGCGTGCTGGCGGCTGAACTGCGTGGCTCCGGCGTGCTGGTCAATGCCATCTGCCCTGGTTGGGTCGCCACCGATATGGGCGGGCCGGGCGGTCGTCCGGTAGCGCAAGGCGCGGCCGGAATCGTCTGGGCCGCGATCCTGCCCGATGATGGCCCGACCGGCGGTTTCTTCCGCGACGGCAAAAGACTGCCGTGGTGAGGGCGATTTCAGACAGGAGGCGACGATGAGAATAGGAATTCTGGGCGCCGGCATGATCGGCGGCACGCTCGGACGGCTGTGGGTCGAGGCCGGACACAGCGTGGCCTTCGGCGTCAGGCATCCCGAACGGCTGCGCAAGATGCTTGGCGAATTCGGCGGCAGCGCCACCGCCGGACCGGTCCTTGACGCCGTCACCGGCGCGGACGCCGTGCTGGCCGCCATTCCGTTTCGGGCATGGCCCGATGTCGCGGCCGAGATCGAGGCGGCACTCGGCGACAAGGTGCTGCTCGACGCCACCGTGCCGGATCCGCCGCGCGACGGCGCCTTCGGCGACGCCGCGCTTGCCCGCGAGGACGGCGTGGCTCTTGCCGTGGCGCCGCTGGTGCCGCGCGCGCGGCTTGTTCGCGTCTTCAGCACCGTCATGTGGACGACGCTGCGATCGCAGGCGCATCGCGCCGGCGACAGGATCGGCATTCCGCTCGCCGGCGATGATGCCGGGGCCGTTGCCACCACGGCGCGGCTGGTGGGCGATGCCGGCTTCGATCCGGTCGTGGCCGGACCGCTGTCGCAGGCCCGCCGCTTCGATCCCGGTACTGTCGTCTTCGACAGCGGCATGAGCGGTCCGCAGGTTCGGGCCGCACTTGGCATTGCCTGATGACGGTTCAACAGGTGAATCGCGAAATCGCGCTAACTGCCTGTTTTTGCTTCAATCGGCGCGGGGCTGCCGTGCCTCGCTTCCTGGTTGGCGCCAACATCGCGGGTGGACGAAGGGCTGCATGACCGCTACCTTTTCGAACGCCGCGACGATCGCGCGGCGGAACCGGTCGCGGAGTCCTTGCCGTTGAGAAGATTTGCTTCGTGGGCGATGACGTTGTTCCTCGTCGCCGCCGTCGCGTGTGCCGCAACCGGCGCCACCGCGCAGACCGATCAGTCCTCGTCCCTGTCCGCCAAGGAGATAGCGGTCGGGATCAAGGCCGCGCCGCCCTTCGCCTTCAAGCTGCAGGACGGCACCTGGTCGGGGTTGAGCATCGATCTCTGGCAGAAAATAGCCGGGCGGCTCAACCTTCGCTTCCGCTATGTCGAAGTGCCAAGCGTGCAGGACCAGATCGACGGCGTCGTCAGCGGCAAGTTCGATGCGGCGATGGCCGCGATCACGGTCACCGCCGACCGCGAAAAGGTCGTCGATTTCACGCAGCCCTTTTTCTCGACCGGGCTCGGCATCGCCACGCCGCTCAACAGCCAGCCCTCCTGGCGGCCGGTGTTGCGCGCGCTGACCTCGTTCGGATTCCTGCAGGCGGTGCTGGGGCTGATCGTCATATCGGTGGTGGTCGGCGTGCTGATCTGGATGTTCGAACGCCGCCACAATGATGATTTCGGCGGCGGCGTCGCCAGGGGCCTGTTTTCCAGCATGTGGTGGTCGACCATCGCCGCGACACAGGCCAGCACCGGCGATTTCGGGCCGCGGACCGTGCCGGGACGCGTGCTCGCCGCGATCTGGATGATGGGCTCTATCATCGCGATCGCGGTGTTCACCGCCGGCGTCACATCGGTGCTGACGGTGACGCAGATGGAAGGCATGGTGCAGGGCGAAAGCGATCTCGCCAAGGTCAGGGTCGGCGCCGTGCGGAATTCGTCGACGGCGTCCTATCTGGATTCGACCCATACCCGTCATCAGGACTTCGCCACGGTCGAGCAGGGCCTCGACACGCTGCGCGCCGGCAAGATCGATGCGCTGGTCCACGACAAGCCGCTGCTTGGCTGGCTGGTCGGGCAGAACTACGCGACCAACCTGCAGGTTCTCGACGCGAGCTTCGACCAGCAGCAATACGCCATCGCGCTGCCGCTCGGCAGCCCGCTGCGCAAACCTCTCGATGTCGCCCTGCTGCAGACGATGGAGAGCGACTGGTGGAAGCAGGCCGTTTTCCAGTATCTGGGCGAGAAATAGCGCATGCAAGGGGCAGCGCGCGCATCCTGACGCGCAAGAAAAAGCCGCCCCCGCTTCATGCGAGTGGCGGCTTTTTCCCGGGAGGAAGTCAGGGGGAAGTCAGGGGGAAGTCAGGGCAGCTCAAGCAGCCTTGGCGTGCTTGTGGCCGTGCTTCTTGTGGGTACGGATGTGGTGATGCTTCCTGGCGGCGTGCCGGTGGCCGTGCTTCTTGCCCGCGTGCCGGTGAGCGTGCTTGCGCACATGCCTGTGGTGCTTCCTGTGGTGCCGGTGACGCTTGTGCGCGGCCGCCTTGACCGGCGTCTTCGCCGCCTCCACGGCAGGAGCGGTCGCGGGGGCGGTCGTCGTCGCCGGAGCAGTCGTCGTCGTGGTGGTCGTGGCCGCCGCGTTGGCGGTGCCGACAACAGGCATTGCCAGACCGAGAGCGATGGCCAGGCCGAGCGCGGAGAGGAGGGGCTTGTTCATGATGGGCTTTCCTTCGAGGGTTGCTGTCACTGGTTGAGGTCGATCGGTGTCACGCCCAGCAGCTTCAAGGCGTTGGCGTAGGTCCGGATGCCTTGCGCCTGCTTGCGCTCGGCGCAGAACCGGTTCGCTTTTTCCTTGAGGGCCGTTGCCTCCGCGATCTCACTCACGCTGGCACCGGGTTCGGCTTTGGTCTGGATGGCTCCGTCGAGTTGGAGGCCGAGCCGGCTGCAATATTCGCTCCGGGTAACCGCCGCCTCCGCGCCCGACGATGCGACCGCGAGCATGGCAAGTGAAATGCCTGAAACGGCACCCATCCATCCGGTCGAACGTCGTTGCATTGTCGGGACCATCCCTTTGCGTTGGTGTGGCGGTCTCTGTCCGGCCGCCGCGAGGATGGTTATCGCAGATGATGTTTTCCTCAGTTTTTCCCGGATGTTGAATCTTGTTTCTGAAGTGTGTCTGACGGGTTTTTCTTTCTCCCCTTGTGGGAGAAGGTGGATCGGCGCGTAGCGCTGAGACGGTTGAGGGGTGGGTGACGGAGTGCCGTCGGCGCCAAGCTGGAGCACCCTCATCCGACCTCGCTTTCGCGAGGCCACCTTCTCCCGCAGGGGGAGAAGGATGAGTGTCGTGCCCGCTGCGGCGGTAGCGCCTCTTCCTTTGACGCGCGCCATCGCGTATGGCCCCGGGAAAATCCTCCAAGTTCCAATTCCCCGGAAACCGCATGATCAGACTTGAAAGCATCAGCAAGCAGAACGGCCGTCAGCTCGTCTTCATCGAGGCGTCGGCCGCGCTGCAGAAGGGCGAGAAGGTCGGCCTTGTCGGGCCGAACGGCGCCGGCAAGACGACCTTGTTTCGGATGATCACCGGCCAGGAGCAGCCCGACGAGGGCCAGGTGCAGGTCGATCGCGGCGTCACCATCGGCTATTTCAGCCAGGATGTCGGCGACATGTCGGGCCACAGCGCTGTCGCCGAAGTGATGAACGGCGCCGGCCCGGTGAGCGAGGTGGCGGCCGAGATGGCGGAACTCGAGGCCGCCATGGCCGATCCCGACCAGGCCGACCGCATGGACGAGATCATCGAGAAATATGGCGAGGCGCAGCATCGCTTCGAGGAACTCGACGGCTATGCGCTCGACGGCCGGGCGCGCGAGGTGCTGGATGGCCTCGGTTTTAGCCAAGAGATGATGGACGGCGATGTCGGCAAGCTCTCCGGCGGCTGGAAGATGCGCGTGGCGCTGGCGCGCATCCTTCTGATGCGGCCCGACGTCATGCTGCTCGACGAGCCGTCCAACCATCTCGACCTGGAAAGCCTGATCTGGCTGGAGCAGTTCCTCAAGGGCTATGACGGCGCGCTGTTGATGACCTCGCACGACCGCGAGTTCATGAACCGCATCGTCAACAAGATCGTCGAGATCGACGCCGGTTCGCTGACAGCCTATTCCGGCAACTATGAATTCTACCAGCAGCAGCGGGCGATCGCCGACAAGCAGCAGCAGGCGCAGTTCGAGCGCCAGCAGGCGATGCTGGCCAAGGAGATCGCCTTCATAGAGCGCTTCAAGGCGCGCGCCTCGCATGCGGCGCAGGTGCAGAGCCGGGTGAAGAAGCTCGACAAGATCGACCGCGTCGAGCCGCCCAAGCGCCGCCAGGTGGTGAATTTCGAATTCCAGCCGGCGCCGCGCTGCGGCGAGGATGTCGTGACCTTGAAGAATGTTCACAAGGCCTATGGCAGCCGCACCATCTATGAGGGGCTCGACTTCCAGGTCCGCCGCCGCGAACGCTGGTGCATCATGGGCGTCAACGGTGCCGGCAAGTCGACGCTGCTCAAGCTGGTGGCCGGCGCTTCCGACCCGGACACCGGGACGGTGGCGCGGGGACCGAGCGTGAAAATGGGCTATTTCGCCCAGCACGCCATGGAGCTGCTTGAGGGCGAACGCACCGTGTTCCAGACGCTGGAAGACAATTTCCCGCAGGCCGGCCAGGCGCCGCTTCGCGCGCTTGCCGGCTGCTTCGGCTTTTCAGGCGACGAGATCGAGAAGAAATGCCGGGTGCTGTCGGGCGGCGAGAAGGCGCGGCTGGTGATGGCGCTGATGCTGTTCGACCCGCCCAACCTCCTGGTGCTGGACGAGCCGACCAACCACCTCGATATCACCACCAAGCAGATGCTGATCGAGGCGCTCTCGCAATATGAAGGCACGATGCTGTTCGTCTCGCACGACCGGCACTTCCTGGCCGCGCTCTCCAACCGCGTGCTGGAACTGACGCCCGAAGGCATCCACACCTATGGCGGCGGCTATACGGAATATGTCGAGCGCACCGGGCAGGAAGCACCGGGCTTGCGAAGCTGACAAAAAGGGCGGCCGTCGAGCCGACGCCGCCCTTGGAACCAGCTTGCTGTTAAAAGGGCGGAATGAGCGCCCTTACCGCAGCGAGATGGCCATGCCGCTGAGATCGGCGTTGACCTGCAGCCCGACCTGCTTGCCGGTGAGTTCGAGCTGGGCGCCCTTGTCATTGGTCATGACGATCACCTGGGCACCCTTGCCGAGCGTGCCGCCGCCACCCGCCGCGCCATAGACCCCCGTCACGTCGCGCGCGCGCCTGATATGGCGCACAGTGCCGTGGAAATAGGTCTTGGAAACGCCGAAGGCGAGGCCGCCCGAGACGCCGCCGATCGAGATCGGATAGGTCTTGCCGTGGAAGGTGAACGTGCCTTCGCCGCCGGAGCCGCCGACGAAGAAGGCGGCCTTGTAGACGGCAAAGCGGATCGTGCCGCTGTCGGCATGCGCGGCGCTGGCGACGCTGGCTGCCGCCGTGGCGATGGCGGCAATTGCGACGGACCGAAATCCGGACGAAATCTTCATGATGAAAGCTCCTTAAAATCGCCGCTTGCCCAACCGGCCGGGCGCGTCAGCGCTGTGTCAAAGTTACAACTGAACAGTCTCGCCGGTCATTTGGTTCCAGGCACGCGGCCCGAATCTGGCCGTGGGAAGATCGACATGAAGCGAGGCCTATGGCAAGCGCTGGGGCGGGACATCGCGTATACGTGATGGCGCGGCCGGAAATGTCCGTGGAAAGCGGAACGGCAACAGCAGAGGCTTCCGGCATGAGACTTGCGATACGCATTGCAATGTCCGCACTGGCCGCGACGGTGGCTGGATGCGCGACTTCTCCCGTCGACTATGGCGCGTCGCTTTCGCCGCGAGACCCGAAATGGGCATCGCCGGGATGCCAGCAGGCCCGCGCGGCGGCCGCGGACTATGCGGTTCGCGAAAAGCAGCACCCGGGCTGGGAATTCGTGGCGCTTGGCCCGTACGGCTTGGGCATCATCGCGGCAACCACGGAGGCCGAGCACAAGCAGCGAAAGCTGTTCGCCCGCAACGTGCACCTGCAATGCTCGAGCCTGCCCTTGCCGAAGGAATTGCAGGGTGATCCGAGCCCGGCGACCGCACAGGCGAAATATCCGTAACCGTGCCTGCCTGGGCAACCGGTCAGGCTGAAGGCGCCGTGGTGTGTCAGCTGGCCGATGGGGCGTTTATCGCAAATTGCGCGGCGAAGGCCCTGGCATAGGCAGGCCGCGCTTCTCCGCGCGCGACATAGGCGGCAAGGTTTTGATATTCGTCCAGAATGCCTGACATTCTGAGGCGCAGCAGCACCGATACCATCAACAGATCGCCGGCGCTGAACGCACCGTCGAGCCAGTCCGCGGCGCTAAGATAGGCCGAGAGCTTGTCCAGCATTGCCCGAACACGGTCTTTCACCAGTGGCAGGCGCTGCTGAGCCCAGGGCCTGTCGGCTTCGAATATCCTGGCGTTCGTCAAATCGAGGACCGGCGGCTCGACGGTGTTGAGGGCGGCAAACATCCAGGTGATGGCGCGGGCGCGGGCATCGCGATCCCCGGGCAGCAGGCCCGCATGCTGCTCGGCAAGATGAAAGACGATCGAGCCGGTCTCGAACAGGCACAGAGATCCTTCCTCATAGGTGGGGATCTGGCCGAAGGGATGGATGGCCAGATGGCCAGGCGCCTTCATTCCGGCAAAGGAGACGAGACGAACCTCATAGGGCTGCTCCACTTCCTCGAGCGCCCAGCGGACGCGCGTATCGCGCGCCAGTCCCCTGCCGCCATCGGGCGATCGTTCAAAGGCGGTGATGGTGGGGATCATTGGAAGGCTCCGAAGGGTTGGTGTCCAGGTCTGCGGCTGCACACAGAGGACGAACGACCGGGGCTGTTCCCGACAAGTGCCTTGTTTCTTAGCGCAGCAGGCCTTCCGCCTCGAACGTATCCCAGCTTTCCAATTTTGGCTGCGGAGCGCCTTCCTTTCCCGAAGTCCTGGCGCTGCGAGCCTTGCGCTCGCGCTTTCCCGCGCGCGTCAGGGCGGCCTTGCCGGCGCCGCGCCGTCTGTTTTCGGACGCTTCCCGCGCATCTTCCTCCCGCCAGGCGCTGGCCAGGTCGCGATCGAGAATGTCCTCGATGTGGCGTGGATCGAAAACGTGGAAGGTCACCGCCTTGGATCGCCCGCGCATCTTGACGGTGCGGGTGCCGATGCTCTTCAGGCGACCGTCCTTCAGCCATTTATGGCGCTCGCGGGCGGAGATGGCGAGGATGTCCTCTGCCTCGCGCGGCAGCACGGCCAGTGCTTCGATGCCCTCCAGCGTCCTGGATATGGTTTCAGAGGCTGCCTGGAACGCATCCGCGTCGGTTTTCAACATGCGCAATATGATGCGGCCTGTCTCAGCCTTGGCAAACGTCCTCACTGCCCACGGCAGGCGGGCTCGAACTTCGCGTTCGATCCCCTTCAGTCGGAAGGAGGAGCCAAGCGTCGCCGATGGCGGCAGCGGCCACTCGGCGACCACTGACGCCTTGGCGGTGCTCGCGCCTTGCTCGGATGTGCGACCGGGCGCGGCGGCAATCGCCGCGACGATGCCGCTCAGGACCTTCCGCAGGGAGTCGCGCTTCTTGGCTGCCATGCTTCATGTTCGCTCATCAGGGGCCTTTGTGGAACGACAGTTCGCACAGCAGACAACCGAAACCATGCTCAAACGGTTCCTCCAGCATATGTGGGCTCCTGGTCGCCTTCGCCAAACCATCGTGACGCAGCCTGGGCGGCGCGCTCGAGGTCAGGGTCAGGGGCATCATCAGCAGCCCAGGCGACGAAGCCATCGGGGCGCACGAGCAGGGCGCCCAGGCCCAGCCGCTCGATGGCATCCACGGCGACATAGCTGATCCGCCCGTTCCAGCGGTTCGCCAGCGCTTGCAGGGCAGGGTGGGCATCGAAGTCCAGCAGCAGGCCTTGCCCGCTCCTGAGGCGCTCGCCGAGCCTCGTCCCGTCGGCCAGCTCGAAATCGGGCGCGCTGCGGCCCACCAGCCTGTGGCTGCCGCCGAGATCGTAGCGCAGGGAAACGCCCCAGACGCGCTCGGCGAAGTAGGTCGCGCCATCTCGTGTTTCGATGAGATCGCGGATGATGGCTTCGAGCGCGCGCGAACTGCGGCTTGGCCGCATCAGCGCGACCTGGGCGCGCGACCAGTCGAGAACCTGCGCCCCCACCGGATGCCGCTCATCGAAATAGCTGTCGAGCAGGCCGGCAGGCGCGTCGCCGCGGATGGTGGCGGCGAGCTTCCAGCCGAGGTTCATCGCATCGCCGAGCCCGAGATTGAGGCCCTGGCCGCCCAGCGGCGAATGGATATGCGCGGCATCGCCGGCAAGCAGCACCTGGCCGTTGCGGTAGGCGGTCGCCTGGTAGGCGCGATCGGTCCAGGTTGTGGCGAGGTGCAGCGCCGTCAAGGTCACGTCCGTGCCGGACACGCGGCGCAGCACCGCCTGCACATGCTCCAGCGTGATCGGCTCCGTGCGGTGGAACGCGGCGCCGTCGAACTCGACCATGGCCATCGTGCCTGGCCGTGCGTGGGTATACATGCCTGTCGGCGTGTAGTGGCGGCCGAGGCTGAGCGTGTCCGGATCGGCCAGCTCGACTTCGACGGAATAGCCGGTGAACTCGGCATCGGTGCCGGTGAACGCAAAGCCACCAAGCTTGCGAACCGTGCTGCGGCCGCCATCGCAACCGACGAGCCAGCGGGCGTGAAAAGTCTTGCCACCGGCGCGGACGGTCACGCCTTCGTCCGACTGGTCGAAGTTTTCGACGCCGAGGCCGCGCCTGATCTCGACGCCCATGGCGCCCGCGCGGACGGCAAGCACGGTTTCGAGATGCTCCATCTCGACCGCCATGCTGGTGCCGGCCGGGCCGGGCAGACGATAGGGCCATTTCGAGGTGTCGACGGCATCTAGGTAGAACTGGATGCCGGCGAAATGGCCGCCCGGGCGGCGCGGCTGCTGCATCCAATGCGCGGCGGCCGCTTTGCCGCCGGCGGGGCCATCCTTGGCGGGCGGCGCCCCAATGTCGTCCAGCAGGCCGCGCCGGTGGAAGGCCTCGATGGTGGGTGCCGAGAGGCCACGCATGCCGAAGGGCAGCCGCTTCAGCGGCGAGCGCGGATCCTCGGCCTTTTCCAGCACCAGCACGGAAAGGCCCGCCAGGCGCAGCTCACAGGCGAGAAACAGGCCGACCGGACCGGCACCGGCAATCAAGACATCATATGGCACGACATCATGGGGAATCGGGTTGGGCATGAACTACTCCTTGGTCGATGTGTTCGACCGGAGCGTTCCTCGGGTTGAGAGCCACACGGACGAACGATTGGACGCTCAACAGCGTCCGATGTTCGTCGTGGGGATCTCGTGCACGAAGCCAAAGACCAGAGCTCTCGTTACCGAGACGAGTTGGGCTTACCAAACCAACCCTGCCTTTTCCGACACGGGCTATATAAGGGTGGAGCGATTGATCCGCAACGGGGTGACCATCATGGTGTTCTGGATAGCGAGCGTGGCTGGACTGGCGATTGCCTATCTCTTCGGCTCGATCCCCACGGGCTATCTGGCGGGGAAACTGCTGGGCGGCATCGACATCCGGGAGCATGGCTCCAGATCCACCGGCGCCACCAACGTGTTGAGAACGCTGGGCAAAGGGCCTGCCCTGGCTGTGCTGCTGGTCGATGTGCTGAAGGGCGTGGCGGCGATTGTGTTTGCCCGCTGGCTCCATGCGTTCCTCACGCCACCGGCGGGATCTGACCCGCAAGGCTTTGTGTCCTGGGCCGTCTGCCTCGCCGGACTTGCCGTGCTGCTGGGGCATGGCCGTTCGATCTGGCTGAATTTCACCGGCGGCAAATCCGCGGCGACAGGGCTTGGCGTGCTTCTGGCGCTGTCCTGGCCGATCGGCCTGGGGGCCGCGGCGGTTTTCTGTGTCGTGCTGGCTATTTCCCGAATTGTTTCCCTGAGCTCAATGCTGGCGGCGTTGACCGCGATCGCTCTGGCCTGCGCCCTGGAGCAGCCCTTGCCCTACCGGCTGCTGGTGATTGCCGGCGGGCTCTATGTGATCGCGCGCCATCGCGCCAACATCCGGCGGCTCATGGCCGGGACGGAGCCGCGCCTGGGGCAAGGTCGCCCAGGATCGAAGACGGAACCGCAGGTCTAGAGCATTTCACCGTTTCACGGAAACGGCGAACTGCTCTGATCTCCGGCGCCAGTCCCACCGCCGCCGACTGGCCGCCCATCATGAAATGCGGTCGAGCGCCAGCCGCCGCGCGGCCGCCGTCTTTGCTTCCTCGATCCGTCCAAGCCCGGCAAGGGGAGGGGGCAGCCATCCATGCAGCATGCTGAAGCCAGGGTTCATCTCCACCGCTCGCCGGCCGGCTTCCATAGCTGTTCGAGCCGGCCAGCGGGATGCGGGAGCCAGGTGGACATCGGGCCGCCTGGAAGCGGCCCGATGTCCTGCTCCTTACCACGCGTACCGCACGGCACCCCGCCCTGCATAGCTGCGCGTGGCCTTGGAGAACTCACCGTCAACCGTCCCCGATAGCGTCCAGCCATTGTTGAATTTGAGCTCCGCGGATGCCGAGGTCAGCAAGGCGTCGGCCGCTCGTGCCGCCCCGCTGGCGACAAAGGTAGCACCCGGCAAAGCCTCGAAGGTCGCCGTGATATTGCGATCCGCGTTGAAGTCATGCGCCCAGGCGACACGGCTGCGCAGCGTAAAAATCTTGTCCTCGACTGCGAAAGACATGTTGGTCCGCATCCCAAGCTCCGCCCGAGTCGCGGTGATGTTCTTCGAGTCGTAGTTCAACGCGAACGTGTCAGCGCCGGATTTCGCGGTTTCGCTGTAGGCTGGCAACGACAAGGTCGCGAATTGCGCGGCGGTGTAAGGTGTCAGCTCGACCCATGGCGTGTCGAAACGGTAGCCGCCTTCCAGGCGCCCGGCGAATGCTTGCGGGTGTAGGCGCGCCTCGAGCCGGTCGGCACCGACCGAACGCTGCGTCGTTGCGTCCTGCCAGCCATAGGCAAGCGATGCATCGACATAGGCAGCGCCGATGTCGTGGCGGATGAAGGCGCCGGCCTGGAACAGGTCGGTTCTTCCCGAGCCGTAATCGCCGACGCTGAAGTTTGTCGCGCCGGCGGCCAAGGCGAAGCCGGCGAGCGTATCGGGCGAAAGGCGGTAGTCGGCACCGCCCGCCAAGCCGTAGAGCCGGGTGGTCAAGTTGCTGCTGCCCTGGCCAGCATCACCGTCGGATGTCTGCGAGGAGCCGAAGGGGGCTGCCCAGACAGTCCAGCGTGATGAAGGTGCATCGCCGATCGACGCGGTGATGTCGCCGCCATGAGCGCGGCCATGAACGGAGCTGTCGCCCAGAACGCCCAGGAACTGGTCCATGGCGCTGAAGGTCGTCTGCTGCAATCCGATCGCGGTCTCGCCGGCGGCCTGGGACAGGCCGGCCGCGCCAAGCGCCGCGAAGGCCACCGGAATGCCGCCGGTGCTGTCGAAATAGCCGGTCAGCGCATTGGCGACCGACTGCTGATTGCCGTTCAGGCCACCCGGCACGACGAAATTCAGCTTGGTATTGAGATAAACAGCGGTGCCTTCGGGATCATAGTTCACGGTCTGCGAGAGCGACAAAGGTATGTTGCTGCTGACCGGCCCGCTGAACGTGCCGTCGACGCCGCCGGCGGCGGTCATGATCGTATATTGTCGCGCGACGTAGCTGCCCGGAGCGTAGGATGTCCGCAATGTCGCGTCGTTGAGGCTGGCCGTGCCGGTGATATCGACGCGCGCCGCGCTGGCCGGCGACACGTCCACGAGATAGGTCGACGCGGATGTCATCGACAGGTCGCCCTGCACCGTCAGCGTGCCGGTTGCACTGCCCGGCGCCAGCGTGCCGCCATCGATGGTGACGTTTCCAACCGTGCCGATGCCGCCAAGCGTGCCGCCGGCGTTGACCGTTGTCATCGAGGATGAAGCGATCGAGCCGTTGACCGTGAGCGTGCCGCCGTCTTCGACCGTGGTGGTGCCGGTGTAGGTGTTGATGCCGTCGAGCGTCTGATGGCCTCCTTCGATGATGAGGCCGGCGGGATCGTAGGAGTCGGCAAGCACGCCGGCATAGGAGGTCGAGCCGTTCGTGATCTTGAGTTTGTCTAGTATGTACACCGTGCTGGCGGCAACGCCGCGCAAGGTCTGTATCGTGCCGGTCGCCGAGCCAAACTCGACTTGACCCTCGCCAGTGAGGTTGAGCTCGCTCGAAGCGGCGATGGCATCGTCCGAGTAAATCCCCAGATAGCCGTACCCTACCGTTGTCGAGCCGGTATAGGTGTTCGTGTTGCCAAGATTCAGATATCCGTCGGCGACCGTGACGCCGCCGGTTCCTTCGATGACGCCCATAAAGCTGCTGGGCAGACCGCCGCCGTTGATCGTCAGTGTCTTGCTGCCGAGCTTGATGGTTCCGGAAGCCGTGTCAGGCAGACCGAGGCGAGAAAGACCGCCGATCGTTGCGCCGGAATTTGTCTGCGAAATGTCCAGCACGGAAGACAGGCCGCCGCCCGTGAAATACACGTCGCCGGCGATGCTTCCATTGCCCGTCAACACGACCGAGCCGCCGTCGATGCGCAGACGCGTCGCATTCTCGGCGGTCAATGTCAGCGTCCCCGCGCCAAATTTTCCCAGCGTGCTGCTGCCGGTAGCCGCTATCGTCGTGGCGAAGGTGACGTTCTGTCCATTGGTGTCGATGCCGATGAACTGGTTCGCGGCGGTTGAAATCCGGCTCGAAATGTCGGCTTGATTGTCGGCGCTGTATTGCAGCTTGCCTCCTCCGAACGTGCCGAAGGTGAGGGTGCCGGTGCTTCCCAGCGCGCCGGCACTGCCAAGATTGATCGTCCCGGCAGCGAACGTTACGCCGCCGCTGAGATCGTTGTTGCCGGTCAGCGTCAGCGTGCCGGTGCCCGACTTGGCGAGGCTGCCGCCGGACGACACCAGATCCGACGCCCAGGTGACGTTCTGGCCGTTGGTGTCGACGCTGACTTTCTGGCCGGCGGCGGTCGAGAGCCGGCTCGAATAGTCGACCTGGTTCAAGGCGCTGTATTGCAGCGTACCGCCGGTGAAGCTGAGTGCGCCTGATGTGCCGAGCGCGCCCGCGCTTCCGGCGTTCAGAATCCCGGCCGCGAAGGTGGTGCCGCCCGTGTAGGTGTTCGCACCTGTCAGCACCAGCGTGCCGGCTCCGGACTTGATGATGCCGCCCGCAGCCGTGGCATCGTGTATGACGTTGCCGAGCGTGACGCTGGCGCCGGCTGCCGTGCCTGGATCGATGGCAAGTGTCCCGGTGATGCCGATGCCGCCGTTGATCGTTCCGGTCGAGCTGGTATTGCCAAGCGTCAGGCTGTTGCTGCCGCCGGTGAACGTAATCGCGTCGGCTCGAACAGCGCCGGATGCGCCGAGATTCGACAGACCGCCGGAGATCGTGCCGAGATTGGTGACCGCAATGCCGCTGCCGACGATGCCGGCGCCACCGGCCGCGCCCGCCCCGCCAATGCCGCCCTGGATGATGGTGCCCTGCGCGATGTCGGCGACATTGCCGTCCGACCCCATGAAGTCGGCGCCATTTCCGCCTCGGCCCGATGCGCCGTTGCTATATCCACCAGTGCCTCCGGCGCCGCCATTGCCGCCGGTAATCGAGCCGGCGATCAGATTGAGTCTCGATCCGGCCGATCCGAAATAGATGCCGCCGCCGCCATCGCCGCCGCTCCCGCTGGAGCCGCCGCCGCCGCCGTAGCTGACGCCATTGCCGCCGGCACCGCCGTCGCCACCCTTCACCGTGCCCAATATGTTCAGGAACGACGTGCCGACGGTCGAGCCGATGCCGTAGCCGCCCGAACCGCCGCCGCCCGCGGCGCCGACCTCCGCGGTGCCGCCCGCGCCGCCATTGCCGCCGGTGGCCGATAGCAACTGGGCGCCGGGCGACGCGAGAAGAACGCCGTGGCCGCCGCCGCCACCACCGCCACCGCCGCCATAATTGGTGTTGCCGCCATTCCCGCCATTCCCGCCAACGGGACTGGCAATATCGCCGTTCGTGCCGCCCGCCCCGCCGCCGCCGCCCGCAAAGCTGGTGCCGTCGCCGCCCGCACCGCCGGCTGCCGCCGCGCCGCCGCCGCCGCCGCCGCCCGGGTAGAATAGCGTGTTGCCTTGGCCTGGCGTGCCAGCAACTCCGAAGGTCTGGCCCGCTCCGCCCTGGTTGCCGGCATTTCCATTGCCGCCGCGGCCGCCAACCGATTGCGCAACCGCGTCGTTCGCGATCAGCACAACACCGGCAAGCGCGGTGCAGACAAGAAGGCCTTGACGCCAGCCGTGATTTGCAACGACCTTGGCGCGGTTCGCGGCGAGAATGGATCGCCCTTGAGGGCTGCCCGCCATTGACCAATGAGAGGACATCTTCGCGGCACGAGAGCCGAAAGCCACCACGTCAGAAAAAATATGCAATTTACCCACCCAAGCACACGCCGCCATCGCGGCGAGATTCCCAATCTCAAGGCGGTTGAAACATGAGTTCGGCGTCGATGTCAGCAGCCGGAAAAGCGCGCTTTCGGCAAAAGCGTCGCCTTGAGACGCTCGATCAATCAATTCGCGGAATATCGAACAGTGGCTCCGCTTCGCATGTCGGAACGGACAGCTACCAGAGGCGTTAATTCGATCGGTGCCCTCGCGATTCCCAGCGGATTGGTGTTTCGAACTTGATCTAGCCACTTTCTTTTGTGGGCCGAACATAAGCGAAGAAGAATATATCTAAGCATGGCTGTACCTCGGCTCTATTACGTAACGACTGGGTTGGATGCGGATATAGCCTTCGCCACGTGGAGCGCGGTGTTGTCCCCCCTGTTCGAGCCACGCCCTTGGGCCCGAAGCAAAATCCTGCCCACCGGATCGGCGAACGGAGCGATCCTGGGCGACATGATCATCGCTAAGGTGGCGTTCGAGCCGCAGATGTTTGTCCGCGACGCCGAACGTATCGCCGCCACTCCAGACCACATCTTGTTGCACCTCTATCTTAGCGGCGGCTTCAACGGTCTGATCTCAGGAGAGCAGGCTTCGATCGGTCCGGGAAAGGTCGCGGTCATCGATCTGGCGCACGAGGTCAGGACGCGGGCGTTCGCCTCCAACACATTGTCGCTCGTCGTTCCCCGAACGATGCTGCCCGACATGGCACCCGGCACCCTGAAGGCTCGCCTCGATCCGCCTCGCAACGAACTGCTCGCCGCCCACATCCGGTCGCTTCAGGAGCGGAGTTCGCAGATCTCGGAAGACGAGATCGCGAGCACTGTTTCCGATACGGCGGATTTTCTCAGGCGCTTGTTCGGCCACGCGGATTTCACATCGCGAAATGCTCAAGATGCCGATGATGATTTTCTGTCACTGGCGCAAACGGCAATTCGCGACAATCTCGCCATTGGCAAACTGTCGCCGGATTTCCTGGCCGAAAAGCTTGGCATATCGCGGGCCACGCTTTACCGCGTTTTCGCCCCTCACGGAGGCATCATGCGTTACGTCCAGGAGCGTCGGCTGATTGCCGTGCGGGCAGCGCTGAGCGATCCTCTCGAAACGCGCAAACTGTCGCGAATTGCAGCCGATCTCGGCTTCAACAGCGAAGCGCATTTCAGTCGCGCGTTTCGCCAGCGGTTCGATATGACCGCTACCGAGTATCGCCAAGAACAGATCGAGGCTTCGAAGCAGACGCAGCTGACAAGCCCGGAAGTCGTCAATCGATGGTGGGTGGACGTGGCTACGACAGCGCGCTCGGCCAGCGCATAGGTGCTACCGCAGCAGCAGGCCGTGCCAACTCCTGGGCGACATGCATCACGAGATGCGCTGACCGTCCTCGTCGAGCAGAACGCAGCCCTCGGGATCGAATCCGAGGTCGATCGTCTCGCCTTCGCGAAGGACCCGGCCAGTGATCGTTGCGTTGGCGCGGATGCTGGTCTTGCCGCCGATGTCGATCTCGTAGATGGCGCTGCCGCCCAGATATGACGCCGAGACGACGCGGCCGGACAGATGGTTGGCGCCCGCCGCAGCGCCGACCGTCAGTTTCTGCGGCCGCACCACAACGGTGACCTTGCTGCCGTCGGCAAGCTGCCTAGGACAGGCCACGTTGACCGTCTGGCCGCTGGCAAGCACCACAGCCGTTGCCTTGCCGGATCCGCTCACGGTGCCGGCCAGCATGTTGGCCTTGCCGAGGAAATCGGCGACGAAGGCGGTGGCGGGCCGCTCGTAGACTTCCTCGGGCGTGCCGATCTGCTCGGCCGATCCCGCGTTCATCACCACGATGCGGTCCGACATGGAGAGCGCTTCTTCCTGGTCGTGGGTGACGAAGATGGCGGTGATGCCGGTTTCCTTCTGGATCTTCTTGATCTCGACGCGCATTTCCTCGCGCATGTTGGCATCCAAGGCCGATAGCGGCTCGTCGAGCAAAAGCACCTGCGGCTCGAAGACGATGGCGCGGGCAAGCGCGATGCGCTGCTGCTGGCCGCCCGACAATTGCGAGGGCAGTTTCTTCTCGCTGCCCGGCAGCCGCACCATTTCGAGCGCCTTGCCGACCCTGCGCACGATTTCCGGCTTCGGCACGTTGCGGTATTTCAGGCCGAAGGCGACGTTGTCGAACACGGTCTTGTGCGGGAACAGCGCGTAGCTCTGGAAGACAAGGCCGATGTTGCGCTTGTAGATCGGCACGTCGTCGACCCGGCGCCCGTCGATCATGATCTGGCCGCCTGAAATATCGACCAGGCCGGCGATGGAGCGCAGGATCGTGGTCTTGCCGCAGCCCGAAGGGCCGAGCAGCGTGACGAAGGAGCCCTTGCGGATCGACAGCGAGAAATCGCGCACGGCGACGAACTTGCCATAGGCGATGTCGATGTTGCGAAACTCGACCGCCGGCTGGCTCGCTTCGGCGCTGTCCGATGCGGCCTTGCCCGCGCCGGACAGCGTCGCCCCGGCCGCTTCCGGCCGGGGCAATTCTGAAAGGTCGTTTCTGTCAGGCACCTTTCGAGATCCTGTTCCACTGCTTGGTCCAGGCGTCCTCGTTGGTCGCCCAGTAGACCGGGTCGGCGAAGGTCAGCGACTTCATCGTGCCGGTCTTGTCGAAGGCCGGCAGCTTCTCGATCTTCTCGGTGAGCTTGACCTTGGTCGGGTCGAGCGATGGCGGATAGCTCTGGCCCTCGGCCACCGCGATGGAGGTCGCCGGGTCGAGCATGAAGTTGATCAGCTCCTCGCACTCGGCCATCGGCGAGCCCTTCAGGATCAGCATGTCCTCCATCCAGGCATAGGAGCCGGCCGGATCGAGATAGCCGATCGGATGGCCCTGGTCCTGCAAGGCCGCGACGCGGCCCGACCAGGCGTCGGTCACCACGATCTCGCCCTTGGAAAGCAGGTCCATCAGCTCGGCGCCGGAACTCCAGAACTTCTTGGCAAGGTCGCGCGTCTCGCGCACCTTGGCCCAGATCGTGTCCATGTCCTTGATGTTGTTGGGGTCCTGCCCGGTGGCGAGCGCGGCGTACCAGACGCGCGTGGTCATGTCGTCATAGCCGCCGACCTTGCCGGCATATTTCTTGTCGAGCAAAAGGGCGGCGCCCTTTTCCTTGGCTTCCTCGGGCGAGATCACCTTGGTGTTGTAGGCGATGCCTGTCGTGCCGTAGTCGTAAGGCACGGCCGAAAGTTTCGGCGTCAGCTTGCGGAACGGCTCGATCATCGGCTGCAGCACATTCGCCATGTTGGGAATATTGGCCTCGTTGATCTCCGAGGTCAGGCCGCCATTGACGTATTTGATGTAGTAGTTGACGCCGGAGGAATGGATGACCTGGTAGTCGCCGGGCTTCGAGGTCTTGATCTTGGTGATGATCTCGTCCTCGTCGCCGAACGTGCCCTGGACGACCTTGATCTTGGTCTTGGTCGTGTAGGGCTGGAAGGCGTATTTGTCGATCGCGTCCTGCACAGTGCCGCCCCAGCCGTCGAAGCGAACCTCCTGGACCGCGGCGAGCGCCTGCCGCATCCAGGGCATGTCGAGACCCGCCGCGGCAGCCGCGGCGGCTGTCAGCGTCAGGAAAGTGCGGCGGCTGAGATCACCGTTTCGATATCGATCATGCAGCCGTTCAAGCCGCTTGCCGTTGGACAGTTTCATCGTGCTTCCTCCTTTGGTTCGCCACGTCTTTTCAATCTGGTCAGGCTTTGCAGGATCAGGCCGCCGAGCAGCGGGATGCCTACGGTCACCAGGATCATCACGGTGCCGAGCGCGTTGATCTCGGGACTGATCGAGATCTTGAGCATCGAAAGGATCTGGGTGGGCATGGTCTCGACGCCGGCCGGGCGCCAGAACAGGCTGGCCGACGTGTTGTCGAACGAGATGGTGAAGGCGAGCAGCGCGCCGCCGACGACGGCGGGGATGAGCAGCGGCAGCGTGATCTCGCGGAACGACGAGAAACGCGAGGCGCCCAGCGAGAGCGCCGCCTCCTCGTAGACGCGCCGGATGCCGACCATGCGCGCCTGCGCGATCAGCACCACATAGGGCACGGCGAGCAGGATATGGCCGAGCACCAGCAGCAGCATGGTCCTTGGCTGGTCGACCGCCTTGATCAGCACCAGAAGGCCGACGCCCAGGATGGTCTCCGGCACCAGCGCCGGCAGGATCACCAGCGTGCTCAGCGCCTGCTTGCCGGGGAATTCGAAGCGCACCAGCGCAAAGGCGGTGACCACGCCTATCGCCGTGGTGACGGCGGCGGTGAGCAGCGCGATCCACAGCGAGGTGCGGAAGGCGGCCAGCACCTGCTCGTTGGTCATCAGCTTGGCGTACCATTGCAGGGAGAAGCCGGTCATCGGGAAGCCGCCGAACATCGAGGCGTTGAACGACAGGATGACGGTCGCCACGATCGGCGCGAACATGAAGATGTAGACGCAGATCGTGACGAAGCCGGTCAGCCGCCAGGCCCATCTGCCTTCTTCCTTGCGCCGCGCCTTCATCCGCCCAACCCCGTCATCCACCAAGTCCTTTGACGATCTGCGACATGCCCATGTAGCGGGTGTAGATGGCGGCGAAGAAGCCGAGCACCAGGAACAGCACGATCGAAAGCGTGGCGCCCATCGGCCAGTTCAGCTCGCCCATGATGGTGTCGTAGATCAAATTGCCGAACAGCGCGTCGCGCCCCGAACCCAGAAGCTGCGGCGTCACGTAGCTGCCGGCGGCCAGCACGAAGCAGAGCAGCAGGCCTGCCGCCAGGCCCGGCAGGGACAGCGGCAGCGTGACCTCGCGGAACGCCTGCGCGCTGGTGCAGCCCATGGAACGGGCGGCCGAGATCAGCGTGCGGTCGATGCCCTCGAGGCTGACATAGACGTTGAGGATCATGTAGGGCAGGAGGAAGTGCAGGAGTCCCAGGATCACCGCGCCCTCATTGTAGAGCATCGGCAGCGGATCGCTGATGATCCCCATCCTCAGCAGCGCGACGTTGATGACGCCTTGTTCGCCCAGGATGTTGATCCAGGAGAAGGTGCGGATGGTGAAGGAAATCCAGAACGGCACGATGAGCAAGAGCAGGAGCAGCCATTTGTGCTTGAAGGTCGTCGCCCAGATGAAATAGGCCGGGAAATAGCCGAGCACGCCGCAGAGCAGCGCCGTCATCGCGCCGACGCGCAGCGTCTTCAGGAGGAAGCCGTGATAGTAGCTGTCGGTGAGGAATTCGTGCCAGTTGGCGGTCGTCAGCGCGCTCGTTTCCACACCGGCGGTGACGAAGGTGAAAAAGGTGTAGGCGCCCATCACGGCGATCGGCAGCACCAGGAAGAAGATCAGCAGCAGGAGCACCGGCGCGACCAGCATCCAGGCCAGCCGCGGATCATACAATGTCCATCGTCGTTTCATGACCACCCGGTGCGCTTTCTTTGAAGCGCCTGTTTTGTTCCCGGTGCCAAGATTGGGTGATTAACGGCCCGATGTCTACACCAGGCGATTGAGCCAGTGGACATCCGTGCGCCGCGGGCCGCGATAGACGACGAAACTCGATAGGCGGACGGCGTGGCAACAGGGGCCGTGGCCGTCCGACCTGGTTGATTTTTACCCGACGGCAATCGCTTCTATGCCGGCAACCCTGCCGTTCGCATGGCGTCGCTGACGTCGTCGATGATGCCAGGCGCAAGTCCGACGGCGGCGGACCAGCGGCCGATGGTGAAGCGGGGATCAAGCGACAACAGCCGTGCGGCCGATGCCTTGGCCTCCTCGATCCGGCCGAGTCGGGCAAGGGGAGCGGCCAGCCATCCGTGCAGGATGCTGAAGCCGGGGTTCATCTCCACCGCCCGCCGGCCGGCCGCGATTGCCTGCTCATGCCGGCCGTTGAGAAAATTGCCGAAGCCGATCATGCCTTGCGGGACGCAGTTCATGGCGTCCAACGGATTCAGCCGCAACGCCTGCTCGCCCCAGTCGATGGCCCGTGTCGCATCGCCGCCATAGGCGACCGGCACGCAGCCAAAGGCATAGACGAAGGCACATGAGGCGCTGAGCGCGAGCGCCTGCGAAAACGCCTGGTCGGCGAGCCTGCGGTCATGCTCGACCAGCCCGATGGTGAAACCGGCCAAAGCCAGCGCCATGGCGTCGCCCGAGCCGTGCTCGATCGCCGCATGGGCATGGCGGGACGCCTTCCGGCTATGCTCCGCCCCCATGCCGCCACGGATAAAAAGGGTCTGGTGCGCCCAGGCGGCAAAGCCGTGGACGAGCGCATAGGTCGGCTCGATGGCCAGCGCCTGGTCGAGCAGGGGCAGGCCCCTGGCGGCGCCCTGCGGCATGAAGGTGTAGACGTCGGGCAGCGCGCGCAGAAAAAGATCGTAGGCGTCGAGACTGTCGGGGCGCCGGCGCTTGACGCGTTCGATCTCGGCCCGGCGCAAATTGGGCTCCATGGCCGCGACGACGCTGATGGTGATCTCGTCCTGCAGCGCGAACACGTCGGTCAGCTCGCGGTCGTAGCGCTCGGCCCACAGGTGGCCGCCATCCTCGGCATCGATCAACTGGCCGGTGATGCGCACGCGGCTGCCGACCTTGCGCACGCTGCCTTCCAGCACATAGCGCACGCCGAGCTCGCGCCCGACCTGCTTCACATCGACCGCGCGGCCCTTGTAGGTGAACGAAGAATTCCGCGCGATAACGAACAGCCAGCGGATGCGCGACAGACCGGTGATGATGTCCTCGACCATGCCGTCGGCAAAATAGTCCTGATCGGCATCGCCGCTCAGGTTGACGAAGGGCAGCACGGCGATGGAGGGGCGGGCCGGAATGCCAAGGCCGGGCTTCGCCTGCTCGACCGGGGCGATCGTCTCGGCGCCGACCTCCTCGCGCACGGTGCCGACGAACCGAAAGCCCCGGCGCAGGATAGTGCGGACCAGGCGCTGCTGCTCGCCATTGTCCTGAAGGGCGCTGCGGGCGGCGTTGACGCGGCTGGCCAGCGTGGCGTCGGAAACTATGCGCCCCTGCCAGACAGCGTCGACCAGGTCGTCCTTGCTCACCACCCGCTCGCGATTGCGGATCAGATATTGCAAGAGGTCGAACACTTGCGGCTCGACGGGGACCAGATCATCGCCACGGCGCAGTTCGCGCCGCTCGCCGTCCAGAGCGAAATCCTCGAAGAGATACGGCAATTGCTGGCTCCGGATGGGCGGAAATCGCGACTCTGGACACTGTAGCCGTGTCGTGACCGCAAAATCAAAGCCATCTCAAGGGAAAATCAAGAGGTCCTGAAGGCCGCCTCAAAGCGAGCGCGGCGGCCGCGTCGCATAGTCCTCCTGCAACCAACGCAAACAACACTTTGAAAAGGAGAACTCAAATGTCGAACAATGCCGCAAATTCCGTCGTCCTCGTTCATGGCGGCTTCGTCGATGGCTCCGGCTGGGAAGGCGTCTACCACCAGCTCAAGAAGGACGGCTACGACGTCACCATCGTCCAGAACCCGACCACCTCGCTCGCCGACGATGTCGCGGTGACGAAGCGCGCCATCGCCGCCGCTCCGGGCAATGTCATCCTGGTCGGCCACTCCTATGGCGGCGTGGTGGTGTCGGAAGCCGGCACCGATCCCAAGGTGGCTGGTGTCGTCTACATCGCGGCCTTCGCGGCGGATGCCGGCGAGTCGGTCTCGACCCTGATCGCCAACCCGCCTCCCGGTGCATCGGTGCCGCCGATCCTGCCGCCCGTCGACGGCTTCCTGATGCTCGACAAGGCCAAGTTCGCCGCTGCCTTCGCCGCCGATGTGCGCCCCTCGCTCGCTGCCTTCATGGCGGACTCGCAGGTGCCGTGGGGTATCCCGGCACTGGAAGGCAAGGTCACCAAGCCGGCCTGGAGGGTGAAGCCGAGCTGGTATCTCGTCGCCACCGACGACCACATGATCCCGCCGCCGGCGCAGCGCCAGATGGCGACCCGGGCCGGAGCCACGACGGTGGAAGTGCCCGGCAGCCACGCGGTCTATGTCTCCGATCCGGCGGCGGTCGCCAAGCTGATCGAACAGGCTGCCGCCGGCGTCGGCAAGAACTGAGCCCGCGACATCCCTGAAGAAAGGCCCGGGCGCCTGGCGCCCGGGCCCTTTTTGTTCCATCCCGTATCCGGCCGACGGTGCGCCTGATATCGACTTTCTCCGGGGGATCGTCGGTCGCATCTCCGACATCCGACGGCCGCTCCTGGGGATCGCGAGGCTGGCGCCTGTGCCAAACAATACGGATCGGTGATAACAGGCTCCAGCACGGGCGAGGGGACGGTTCCGGAAACACAATGGCAAGGCGGTTTGCGTTTCTGCTGGTTCGCGACTTCACGCTGTCGCCGCTGTCGCTGTTCATCGACACGCTGCGTCTCGCGGGCGACGAGGGCGACCGCAGCCGCAGGATCGAGTTCGACTGGGAGATCGTCGGCGAACGCGGCCTGCCGATCCGGGCGAGTTGCGGCGTCGAATTGCTGCCGACCAAGGGGATCGGCAATCCGGAGGATTTCGACAATGTCGTCGTGGTCGGCGGCCTGCTCGACACCAACCGCAGCCTGAGCTCGGACAAGGAAACGTTCCTGCTGCGCGCCGCCGAGAAGGGGGTGCCGCTGACGGCGCTCTGCACGGGAAGCTTCGTGCTGGCGCGCTACGGCCTGCTCGACGGCTACGCCGCGGCCGTCAGCTGGTTCCACATCAAGGACTTTCGCAGCCAATTCCCTGACGTAAACGCCCATGCCGACAGTCTGTTTTCCGTCGACCGTGGGCGTTCGACATGCGCCGGCGGCACGGGTGCGGCCGACCTCGCCGGCCACTTCGTGTCCCAGTTCATCGGCCAGAAGGCGGCGGAAAAGGCCGCCAAGATCCTGGTGCTCGACCGGATCAGAAGCAGCCGCGACGTGCAGCCCGTCGGCGACCTGTTTCCGGAGGCGTCGAGCCGCGCGGTGAAGCGCGCACTTCTGTTGATGGAGAGCAACCTTCAGGAGACGCTCTCGGTGACCGAGATCGCTGACCGCCTGAATTGCTCGCGGCGCCAGCTCGAGCGGCTGTTCGGGACCGAGCTCGGTATCGGTCCAATGGCGGCCTACCTGGCGCTCAGGGTGCATCATGCCAAGTCGCTGCTCGAAGGCAGCGACCTGCAGATCGGCGATATCGCCTATCGCTGCGGCTTCACCAATGCCGGCCATTTCAGCCGGGTGTTCCGCCAGCAGACCGGCATCACGCCGACCCATCTCAGGCACCCCAACCGGATGCCCGCCATTGCAGCGGGGCAATGAGGCCCGGCCGCCAAGCGGCGCTGACACTTTGTTTGGCGCAATTCCCAAGGGCAAGCGCTACGCGCTTGTCCCGGGAAAACCGTTCACACTTTTCCTGGAATTGCTCAGCCCTTCGAGATGCCGCGCGCGATCAGCCTTGCGAGCCGTTCCGAGAACGCCCTGGCGTCGGCCGGCTTGTCGCCGTCGAGCACGCGCGCCTCGTCGTAGAGAAGATGGGCGGCATCGTCCTTGAAGGCCTGCTCGTCCTCGCCGAGGCCAGCGAGCGCCAGCACGCGCTCATGCCTCGGGTTGATTTCGAGGATGGGCTTGGCCGCCTTGTCGAGGCGGCCGGCGGCGTTCATCAGCCGTTCGAACTGACGGTCGGGGCCGTGTTCGGGGGCGACAAGGCAGACCGCGCTTTCGGTCAGGCGATCCGATGCCTTCACGTCCGAGACGGCATCGCCAAGGGCGGACTTGACGAAGGCCAGGAAGCCGTCGACCTCCGGCGTCGCCACTGTCTCCTGCTTCTTGGCTTCGTCGAGCAGCGGGATGTCGGACAGCTCGGCCACGCCCTGCGTGACCGACTTGAACGGCTTGCCGTCGAATTCGGGCGCCATCGTCACCCAGAAACTGTCGACCGGATCGGTGAGCAACAGCACCTCGATGCCGCGCGCCTTGAACCCTTCGAGCTGCGGCGAGGCTTCGAGCCGGGCGCGGTCGTCGCCGGCCATGAAGAAGATCGCCTTCTGGCCTTCCTTCATCGCGGCAACATAGTCGGCAAGGCCGCGCCAGGCTTCGCCAGAGGCGGTCGAGCGGAAGCGGGCGAGCTTCAGCAATTGCTCGCGGCGCTCATAGTCCTCGTAGAGTCCTTCCTTGAGGACGACGCCGAAATTGTCCCAGATTTTCGCATAGGCGTCGGCCTCGTTTTCGGCGAGCTTGGCGAGATCGCCGAGCACGCGGTTGGTCAGGCCCTTGCGGATGGAGGCGAGCAGCGGGCTTTCCTGGATCATCTCGCGCGAGACGTTGAGCGGCAGGTCGGCGGAATCGACAAGCCCGCGCACGAAGCGCAGGTAGCGCGGCAGAAGGTCGGCATCGTCGGTGATGAAGACGCGGCGCACATAGAGCTTCATGCGGCCCTTGCGGTCCTGGTCGAACAGATCGAACGGACGCGAGCCCGGCACGAAGGCGAGCACCGAATATTCCTGCCGGCCCTCGGCGCGGAAATGGATGGTGGCGGCCGGCTCGTCATACTGGCCGGCGACGCCGCGATAGAAGTCCGTATATTCCTCGGGCTTGATCTCGCTTTTCGGCCTGACCCAGAGTGCCGTGCCGTCGGCGATGTCGCGCGCCTCGGCGCCGGGCTTCTCGATGAGCGTGATCGGCACCGGCACATGGCCCGACTGCGACTTGGCCAGCTGCTCGAGCCGGTAGGATCCGGTGTAGGAGACGGCATCGTCCATGAGATGCAGCACGACGCGGGTGCCGCGTTTCGGCGCGGCTTCGAGCGGGGCGGGCGCGATCTCATAGGACCCCTTGCCGTCCGACGACCAGCGCCAGGCTTCCTCGCTTCCCGCCAGGCGGCTGATGACATCGACCCGGTCGGCCACCATGAAGGCGGAGTAGAAGCCGACACCGAACTGGCCGATGAGCTGCGTGTCCTCGGTGCCGGAGCCGACGCGCTCGATGAAGGCGCGGGTGCCGGAGCGGGCGATCGTGCCCAGCGCCTCGGCCATGTCGTCGCGGCTCATGCCGATGCCGTTGTCCTCGACGGTGATCTGCTTGTTGTCCGCGTCAGCCGAGATCGAGATGCGCGGCTTGGGATCGTCGGCCAGAAGCTCCGGGCGGCTGACAGCCTCGAAGCGCAGTTTCTCGCAGGCATCAGCCGCGTTGGAAATCAGCTCGCGCAGGAAGACGTCCTTATCGGAATAGACCGAATGCACCATCATGTGCAGCAGCCGCGAAACATCCGCCTCGAACGCCCTGGTTTCCGTCGTTTTCGTATCCGTCGTCATTCCGGTTTTCCCACGCTTTTCATCCGCCCGCCGCGCCGGGGCGCGTTCAGGACTTCCTTTCAACCATTTTTTGCGGTGCTGGCAACTGCGTCAGCGTGCCAGCGCGCCGACGATATGGTGGTGGGATGCGAGGGCAACAAGGACGAGTCGCCAATTTATGGATCGCCGCGCCAACCAAACCGCTTGGCGCCGCGGCTGACACATAGAGGGAGAAGTGTTACCCATGTATCCGGTTTAAAGTGTTACCCATCTATCGGCTGGACAGGCAGGCAGGTGAGGGGCAGCGCCGACGTTGCCCCTTATTTCCCCGCCATGTGATCCGCCAGCGTCTGCGCCTGGGCGAGCAGCGCGGGGAAGGCCGGGGTGCCAGGCAGGTTCTTGCCCATGCAGGCGCGGAAGTCGTCGTCGCCTTTCGTCCAGGCGGCGTTGGCGGCATCGGATGTGTTTTCGTCGCTGTCGTCGGTGGCCTGCTTGGCCAGTTTCTGGGCGGCGGCGTCGGCGGCGGTCCAGACGGCGTCGCAGGCCGCGATCTTCGGGACCGGCGGCGCCGCGGGCGCCTCGGCGATCAGGACGCTGTTGCCCTTAACGATCGTGACGATGACCTCCTGGTCGTAGTTCGGCCCGATATCCTGTGCCCAGCCGCCGAGCCGCGCGATCGCCATATCGGCGCCATCAGGCGTCTTCAGCGCGAAGTCGAGCGTGCCGGTGAAGGCGGCGTCGCTGCCGATGGCCTGGGTATAGAAGGCGTCGAGTTTCAGCGCCGCGTCGAAGCTGGTGGGCAGTTTGAGGTCGGCGTCCGTCTCGGCCGCACGCGACTTGAGCCAGCGCTCGACCAGCCCGCGTGTCGATGCCACGATGCTGGGGCCGTCCTCGGTGCCATGGCGCAGCCCGTCGAGCATGCCGAAGCCGACATCGGAGGAACTGAGGCTTTCGATATTGATCGTGCCGGCGGCCGGGAAATCCTTGACCGTGAAGGGGCCGAGGAGGGCGGTGAGACGTTTTTCGAGATCGGCGCGGGCCTTTTCATTGGCCGCGTCGAGCGTTTCCACGGCGGTGTTCGTGCTCTCCATCGCCGCGATCTCGGCAATCGCCTTGTCGCGCGCGGCGATATAATCGTCCTCGGGCGAGGCGGCGAAGGCAACACCGCTGGCGAGTGCAAACATGACCGTCCAGACCAACCGCATGACAGAACCTTTCTTTGTGGCGATCAACAGGCCAGGCAGCCATCGGGCAGCTTTGCGGCTATTGCGCGGCAGGAAACGTGGAGGCGAAACATCCTTACCGGGGAGGGACCGCAAGTGCCGTCATTAACCATCAGTTAACTATCAGTTCGCCTTTGAATCAAATTTGGCGGATATTGTTTTGGCCAACGAGGCTGCTCGAGGGACCTAAGAAGACAGCAATTATTGGCCTGGCGCGCAGCCTTCGGTCGCGCGGCAGTCTGAAATCAAAAGAAGAAGCGACGGACCACCGTCGCCTTGCGGGGAGGCGTCAGCATCATTCTTGATGAGGATCGCCACAATGAAGATCGAAGACGCGGTGACCACTGTAACAGCCGAGGCCAACGCGCTTGTGTCGTGCCTCGGCCAACCCGTCATCGCCTACCACGTGACGGAAATCATGCGAGAGGCCGACCTCGAGCACGCCAGGCGGATGCAGCTCGCCCTGATGCGGCGAAGCATCGAGGCGCTCGTCGATGACGGCCTGGAGGATGTGGCGGCGGAGCGTTTTGCGGCGCAATTCGACGGGCGAGTTGGTTCGGCGTGGCGGCTCTTGCACGCTTCGGATGGCGTGGCGCACTGAGTTCGGGCCAGACCGGCCTCGAGCTTGGATCCTCCGTGTTGCCATTGGCGGATCGATCAAGCCGGCTTCCGCCGGCCGTGTAAAGGAAGCCGTATCAGAAAACATGAAAAGCCCGACGCGAGTTGCGGACGCCTGGCACTCCTCGATCAGTGTCGCGACAACTGGACGAACCGACCGAGCCCCCTGGTTCTTAGCACATTCGCTATCTGGTTGATCTTCCCGACCGTCTTGCGGCCGTCGGCTGCTGCCCGCTCCGGCGGACGGGGCAGCCCAAGGCGCTTGCGCTGCGTGCCCGCGAAGGCGATCGCATCGCGCTCACGCCTGAATTGATGGAAAATTTCCTGGTCGTTCTCGCATACGCGGACAAACCAACCACCAAAACCCTCCGACAGCTCCACGGAGGTTTTTAGGCAACCGCTATCATACCGAGGGTGAACAGGCATGGCGCTTCCTGCATCGCAGCTGAAAACGACGTGTCGACAAAATATCCGTCAACAATGAATGTGCTGTGACAGGTGCGACGCCCGGGCGGCACCGAGCCATGAAGCGGGCGGCCACGCGGGAGATCTTCACCCCGGGCGAGATTCAACCTGAGCTGGCTTGTATGTGTCAAAAAGTTGCACGATTGTCGGCTGCTCGATGATGTGGGTATCCGATGAAGCGTAAGGACAAGGCACGGCCTTTCGTGCCAACTGAAATCCACGTCAGCACCGTCGAGGATGACAGGGGTACGCTCGGTATCCTCTCGATCCAGACGACCGAAGGCATGGTAGAGATCGCGCTTGATCGCCAAGCCGCCGACGCGATCGTGAATGCCATCGGCGCAATCGGACGAAGCTGGACCAGAGCTGAGAAGGCCGGGCCGGCGGCCGAGGAGATCGATGTTCGGATTGCCGGCGGCCAGCAGGATGGCGATGGCGTCATCATATCCGGGGTCGCGGTCCAGGATGATCTTTTCCAGGTGGGCATCTCCCTTGCCTTCCGCGCTGGGACAAGAGACCGCACGCCCCCGTGCAGTCAAGGTTCGGATGCTCGATCGATCCGGCCTGCGTAAGTCTGGTCGCGCGCGGCCGGGCATGCTCGGCGCGGCTGATCCGAACAGGGTCGTCTCAGGGAAAGTTTCGTTCGTTCGAATGACAACAAGCAGAGAAATAGAAGATAGCGTCGCGGTGACGCGGCATCCAGCGCCGTGGCTCGAACTAAGTGGAGAATACGATCGCGGTGAGGGTCGCGCCAGGTGAGGTCAAGTGATGAATCATTTGCAAGGTACCAGGGCCAAATGCCGGCTCTTTGACTTCACCCTTATTAAGCGACGCGCTTTTGTTCTAATTCACAGGATAGGTGGCAGCGGGTGTAAGGCCACGCTGTCCTTTGTTTCGTCCATCCTCGTTCTGCTGTCTGCGTCTCCCGCGAACAGCCAGCTGGCGCCCGATGCGTCCGCGACGGCCGCGGTCAATGGCCGTTCGTCGGTCGCGGTTTCGGACCATACGGATATCGCGAAAGAACCGGGCAATGTGCGATCCGGCGCGGTCGGAACCAACATATTCAATCCCGCGCCCGGCGGAGCGAATGCCCTCAACGGCCCACAAACGCCGCCCGGCGCGGTGGAGGAGGCCTTGCGCCGCGAATTGGCCGCTGCACGGGCTGAACTGGCCAAGCAAGCGCAGGCCCTGAAAGAGCAGCAGCAAACGGACGAAGCGCTCACGGCCAACCTGGACACCGCGCTGCGCGCCATCCAAGATTTCAGGGCGGAAGCCAGTCTCTGGGACGGCAAGAAAGGCGCGATGCCTGAAACGCATCCCTCCACCGATGCCTCCCACGCCGCCGCGAACCAGGCGCTGGAAGAGGAGCGCCACAAGGCCGAGCTCCTGGAACAGGAACTCGCCACGGCTCGGCAGACCATCGATGCTCTCAAGACGAGCGCAAACCTGGCCGCGGCGGAGCAGGCCAAGGCCCTGAAGGACCGGCAAGTGGCTGACGCCGCTTCAAACCAAGCCGGAGAAGCGCTCGAACTGGAACGTCGACGGGCGGATTCAGCCATGCGTGACCTCGACAGTGCCCGCGAGGAACGGGACGCCTTGAAGCAGAGCTCGATAGGCTTGAGTGCGGCGCTGGACCAGGAGCGGGAGAGGGCCAACGGCTTGGCCCGCAGCCTCAGTGCCGCGCGTGCGGAAATCGACGCCATCAAGGACAAGCGTCGGACCGCGGCCGAGATGCGCGCGCCCAAGGCAGGTACCTCCGAGAGCGCGCTCGCAAGTCCGCCATCGCGTCCGGTCGCAGCCCGTAACCCGGACCTGCCGAAAAAACGGAAAGTGAAAGGCTCAAAGTCGCCGCAACCTGTCCTGCTGGCAACCATCGCTCTTCCAACCGCATTGCTCCCGGTGCGACCACCCGCGCAGTGAAGGACAGGTGAGCGAGATGCATGGCGCTGGGAGGATGACAATGAAGAAATACTTCGCGGCCGCGTTGACGATGGGTATCGCAATCGGGCCTGCCTCGGGTCTCGAAGCAGGTATAGGCGGCAGGGCCGGCGGTCTCGGCGTCGGCGCCGGCGTGAGCGCCGGTTCGCAAGGCGCATCCGTAGGGGTGGGCGCGAGCATCGATGGCGTTGGCGGAGCCAACGTCGGAGCTTCGGTCGGCGCAGGCAGCGGGTCGGTCAGCGCCAGCGGCGATGTTGGCACCTCGGGTGCAGGCGTGTCGACCAGCGTCGGCGTGGGCGCCGATTCGTCCGCCCAAAACGGATCGGCGGCCGCTCCCGGTGGCCAGGCCGCCGCCACCACCGGCTCTGCCGCGACAGCCACGGCCACCGCCATGACAGCGACAACCCTGGCCAAGGCCACCAGGCAACCGATCGTCCTGCCATCCGTCCTCAGGCCTTCCAAAGCCGGTCAGGGCGACCTCACCATGGGATATCCCTTCGCACCCCTGGAAGCCCTGACGGCGAAACCAGGCACGCCGGCCACGGTCGTACAAGCCTGCCGCGCGGCGATCATGTCCGCCGCCAAGCCGCTTGGCGCTGTCCGTGTCCGTGCGGTAAGCGCGGGTGCTTTGCGTCAATCCGGGAGCGCGCTGACGGCGCCGATCATGGTGCGAATAGACTATGCGAGACGAGGCGGCATCGAAGTCCGGCAAGCGCAAGTCCGCTGTCGCCTCGACAAGGCAGGCAGGGTCCGCGCGGTGATCTAGAACCAACCTGCAAGAGGGTAGGCGGCGCTCCGCCGACGCCGCGCGAGTTGGTCGAGGCGGCAACATTTTCCGCGGAACGGAGGTTCCAATCTCAAGTGAGCTGCTTCAAGCTCGGTCCTGGATCGCGGCAGGGGGCGTGAGATGGCGGATCATGATCGGATCGACGGACTGATCGCGGCGGTGCCCGCCGCCCTGGCGCTTCGCGCCGGGCTGGACCTTGGCATCTTCACCCGGCTCGGTGGCGATGTGGCGACCGCCGACAGCCTGGGGGTCGCGCTCAAGGTCGAGCCCGATCGTCTGTCGCGGCTCCTCTATGCGCTCGCCAGCATCGGTCTGCTCGAAGTCGAGGATGGTCGCTTTCGCAACGGAGCCGAAGCGTCGGCCTTCCTCGACGCGTCCAAGACGACCTATCGCGGCGGCGATCATGCGCTGCTGCGCGAGCTCTGGGGAGCCGACCTTTTGACCGCCGAGTCGCTGCGGCAGAACCGGCCGGCCGCGCTGCACGATTTTTCCGAGGCCGGCCCCGAGGCGGCGGCCGCCTTCAGCCGCATGCTCGCGCCGGGCGGGGTGGTTTTCGGCAGAAACCTGGCCCGGGAAATGGATCTCTCCGCGATCCGTTCGGTGATCGACATCGGCGGGGGCGCCGGGACCATTCTGGTCGGACTTCGCGAGCGGTGGCCACGGATCGCGGCGACGCTGATGGAACTCCCGACGGTCGCGGCGGTCGCGCCATCCATCCTGGCCGAATATGGTGCCGACGACGTGACTGTCGAAGAAGGGGACATAACCGTGGCGCCATCGATCGGCCGGCACGATCTGGCGATCCTGAAGGCCGTCGTCCAGGTCCTTCCGCCGGACCAGGCGCGCAGTGCGATCCTGAACGCGGCGCGTTGCCTCACGCAAGGCGGCGAGATCGCAATCGCGGGATGGGGCGTCGTCGATGACGACCGCCTCGGCCCGCCCGAGGGTGTCTTTCTCAATCTCACCTTCCTGAACCTCTATCGCCATGGCGAATCCTACACGGAAGGTCAGTACCGCGCCTGGATGACCGAGGCTGGATTGCGCGACATCTCCAGGTCGCGCCTGGCGGATGGCTCGACCTTGTTTCGTGCGCGCCTCGGCTGAAGATCGGATCAGATTGGAGTTCGTGGCCTGATCGCGGGTTCTCACAACTTCCGCTTCTCCACCTCTGCCTTCCGCAGCAGGAACCGCTGGATCTTGCCGCTTGGCGTCTTCGGCAGTTCGGCGACAAAGTCGATCTCGCGCGGATAGGCGTGCGCGGAAAGCCGTTTGCGGACATGCTGGGCCAGCTCCTCGGCAAGCTCGGGGCTGCCCTGGTAGGCGGGCGCCAGGATGACGAAGGCCTTGACGATCTCGGTGCGCCGCGGATCGGGCACGCCGACCACGGCCGCCTCGTTGACGGCGGGATGTTCGATGAGCGCGCTTTCGACATCGAAGGGGCCGATGCGGTAGCCCGACGAGGTGATGACATCGTCGGCGCGGCCGATGAAGGAGACCGAGCCGTCCGGTTCGTATTCCACCGTGTCGCCGGTGCGGTAATAGCCGCCCGCCATCGCGGGCGTCTCGACCTGGTGATAGCCGTCGAACCAGCGCAGCGGCGAGTTGGCGATGTCGACGGCGAGGATGCCGGGCTGGTTGGGGCCAAGTTCGTTGCCGGCCTCGTCCAGCACCACCATGCGGTAGCCCGGCATGGCGAAGCCGGACGATCCCGCGCGCACCCTATGCGCAAGGCCGTGGTGGTTGTTGACCATCATGCCGTTCTCGGTCTGGCCGTAATGGTCATGGATGGGGGCGGCGAGATGGGTGTCGAACCAGCGGATCACTTCCGGGTTGAGCGGCTCGCCGGCGCTGCTCACGACACGCAGGCGGCCCTTGACGCCAGCGGCGGCCTCCGGGCCTTCGGCCAGCAGCAGGCGGAAGGCGGTGGGCGAGCCGGCAAGGCTGGTCACACCGAGCCGCTCGATGATTTCGTAGGTACTCCCAGCCGTGAAGGCGCCCTCGTTGAAGGTGGTGGCGATGCCGAGCAGCAGCGGGCCCGTGATGGCGTAATAGAGGCCGTAGGCCCAGCCCGGATCGGCGATGTTCCAGAAGACGTCGTCGGGGCGCAGCCCGATCGCGTCGCGCATATAGGCGCCGAAGGCGAGCAGGGCGCTGAGCGGCACCGGCACGCCCTTGGGCAGGCCCGTCGTGCCTGATGTCGACATCATCATGAACAGGTCGTCGCCCTTGCGCATGACGGGTTCGCAATCGGGGGAGGCGGCGGCAAGCGCGGCGCGGAAATCGATGTCGCCTTGGGCCAAGGCATCATCGGGGCCAAGAATGGTGGCGATCGGCGGGCTGTTCTCGATCTCGTCGAGCTTGCCGCGATTGGCCGGCTTGGTCACCACCAGCCTGGCGCCGCTGTAGCCCAGGCGATGCTCGATCGCCTTCGGCCCGAAAGCGGTGAACAGCGGCTGGTAGACGGCGCCGATGCGCCATGTGCCGAGGATGAGCGCCACCAGTTCGGGAATGCGCGGCAGCATGCCGGCCACGACATCGCCGGGGCCGACGCCCAGCCCCTTGAGCATATTGGCGACACGGCCCGACATATCGGCGAGGTCATCGAAGCTGAACAGCCGGAGTTCGCCACCGGCGGAGATCGCGCGCAGCGCCAGCCGGTCCTGCCCGGTATGGCGGCCGCAGCATTCGACATAGGCATTGATGCCGGTCGCCGGGTCGCCGTCGAGCCTGGCGATCTCATCCTCGATGCGAAAGCGCGAAACGGCATCCTCGTAGCGCGGCAAGCCGGCCTGTGTGCTGGTCATGTCGGTCCTCCCTGGCGGCGCTCCATCTCCCCATGGCGCGCTGTCGCGGCAACAATGGCATCAGATGGCGCCGATGGGCAACGACGGAAGCCTATCTCTGTGTTTTGATGCGATCCCCAAGGGAAAACGCCAGGCGTTTTTCCCGGGAAAACCACCACACACTTTTCCTGGCATTGCTCCTACAAGTTCGCCTCGGCGAAGATGCGGGCCGCCCAGTCGAGGAAGACGCGCAGGCGCGGCGAGAGCTGCCGGTTTTGCGGGTAGAGTGCCGAGAGCGGCGTCGGCGATGGCGGGTAGTCGGCCAGCACCTCGATGAGCGTGCCGTCGGCAAGCTCCTTCTCGAAGCGATAGCGCGGCGCCTGGATGAGGCCGAGGCCAAGCCGCGCCAGGTCGGCGGCGGTGTCGGAATTGTTGGCGGCGACGCGGCCCGGCAATCGAACCTCGCGCGTCTTGCCGCCGACGGTGAACTCGAAGGGCAGCACCTCGCCGGTGCGCGACGAGACGAAGCCCACTGCCTGGTGGCCGTCGAGCGCATCGGGGGAAGCGGGTGTGCCGTGGCGTTCGAGATAGGCGGGACTGGCGCAGGTGATCTCGCGGATCATCCCCAGCCGGCGCATGATCATGCCGCTGTCGGGCGGCTCGCCGACGCGGATGACGCAGTCGACGCCCTCGCGCACGAGATCGACCAGCCGGTCGCTCTGGCCGATCTGCAGGTCGATCCTGGCATAGCGGGCCAAAAACTCCGGCAGGCGCGGCAACAGGAAGGTGCGGGTGAGCAGCGTACTGGCGTCGATGCGCAGCAGGCCGAAGGGCTCGGCGTTGCGGAAGGCGGCTTCGGCATCCTCGATCTCGGCCAGGATGGAGAGGCAACGTTGATAGTAGGCCTCGCCATCCTGCGTGGCGTTCACCTGGCGTGTCGTGCGCTCCAGCAGGCGCGCGCCGAGATGTTCCTCGAGCCGCCGGATCGCTTCCGTCGCGGTCGAGCGCGGCAGGCCGAGATCGGCGGCGGCGGCGGTGAAGCTGCGCCGCTCCAGAACGCGGACGAAGAGCCGCATCGTGTCCAGACGATCCATGGGCTTTGTTCGCAGTTTCCGAATAGTGATGTCAAGAGGCGGCTGATTATCGGAAGTTGGCTTGGCCTATATCCGTGTCACCAGCAACACGGAGAGACTTCCATGACAAATCCCACCAGAACCGCGATCGTGACCGGCGCCTCCAAAGGCATCGGTGCGGCGATCGCGCGGCGGCTCGCCCGCGACGGCGTCGCCGTCGTCGTCAACTATGCACGGGGCCGCGCCGAGGCCGAAGCGCTTGTCGGCGCGATCGAGGCCGATGGCGGCAAGGCGATCGCCGTGCAGGCCGACATCGCCGACCCGATCGGCATCGCAACACTTTTCGACGCCGGCGAGAAGGCCTTCGGCGGCGTCGATGTCCTCGTCAACAATGCCGGCATCATGAGACTGTCGCCGATCGCGGCGACCGATGATGCGTCGTTCGACACGCAGGTCGCGATCAATCTCGGCGGCGTGTTCCGTGGCATGCGCGAAGGCGCGAAGCGGCTTCGCGACGGCGGCCGCATCGTCAATTTCTCCAGCAGCGTCGTTGGCCTCTACCAGCCGGGCTACGGCGTCTACGCCGCCACCAAGGCGGCCGTCGAAGCGATGACGCATATCCTCGCCAAGGAGCTTGGCGCGCGCCGCGTCACCGTCAACGCCGTGGCGCCCGGACCGGTCGAGACCGCGCTGTTCACGGATGGCAAGAGCGCGGCGCAGATCGAGGCCATTGGCAAGATGATCCCGCTCGGCCGGCTCGGCCAACCCGAAGACATTGCCGGCGTGGTCTCGTTCCTCGCCGGGCCGGATAGCGGCTGGGTCAACGGACAAATCATCCGCGCCAATGGCGGCGTGATCTGAGGAGGCCATGATGCAAAAGACAATCCTGATCACCGGCGCCTCCAGCGGCTTCGGCGCGATGACCGCGCGGGCGCTCGCAAGGGCCGGCCACACTGTCTATGCCTCGATGCGCGACCCCTCGGCGCGTGGCGCCGCGGTAGCCGAGATGGAAAACTTCGCCCGGGACGCGGGCGTGGCGCTGAAGACCGTCGCGCTCGACGTCACCTCGGATGCCTCGGCGCAAGCAGCGATCCGGCATATACTGGGCGAGGCCGGCCGGCTCGACGTGCTGATCCACAATGCCGGGCATATGGGGTTCGGGCCGGCCGAGGCGTTCTCGCCCGAACAGCTGACGCAGCTCTATGACGTCAATGTCGTCGGCACGCAGCGCGTCAACCGTGCGACCCTGCCGCATATGCGCTCTCTCGGCCGGGGCCAGATGATCTGGGTCGGCTCGAGCAGCACGCGCGGCGGCACTCCGCCGTTCCTGGCACCCTACTTCGCCGCCAAGGCCGGCATGGACGCGCTGGCGCAGAGCTATGCGCTGGAACTCGCCCGCTTCGGCATCGAAACGACGATCGTGGTGCCGGGCGCCTTCACCAAGGGCACGGAGCATTTTCATCACGCGGCGGCACCCGCCGACACCGAGCGCGCCGACGCTTACTGGGCCGGTCCCTATGCCGATGTCGACCAGAAGGTGCTGAAGGGGCTGGCGTCCCTGGAGCCGGTGGATGCCGACCCGGCCGAGATCGCCCGGGCAATCGTCGACCTCGTGGCGATGCCGCACGGCAGCCGCCCGTTGCGCGTGCATATCGACCCTTCCGATGATGGCGCCGCCATCGTCAACGGCGTTGCCGACCGCGTGCGCGCGCAACTCATGGAACGGATCGGCCTTGCCGACCTGCTCCATCCCAAAGCCTGAAATCCAACCTCGAGAAGCAAGGAAACGATCATGCCATTCGCCAACATCAAGGTACCGCAGGCCGCACTCTCCAGGGCGCAGAAGGAAGACCTCATCCACCGAACCACGGCCATGTTCGTCGACTTCTTCGGCGAAGTCGCCAGACCCACCACGATGGTGCTGGTGGAAGAGGTTGCCGACGGCGGCTATGGCCGGGCCGACGAAGTGTTCGTCGTGCCCGACGCCTATCGCGCCAAGGAGTAGGCGGGAGCGCCATTGCCGCATGCGCCAGTCGTCATATGACGACTGGTCGCCGCGGACGCCAGCGTCCACTCTGTCCGCGGGGCCTGCATGTCGGTTCCCTGAAAACCGATGCCCCCTTTGGGGCGGCATGCACCAGGCGGGGGCCAGGTGGGCAGTCCCGAGCTGTCCACCTGTCTCGCTTGCTCTTTGCGGCGACGCGCCAACCCCACTGCTTCGCAGCGACCCTCCCCACAAGGGGAAGGGTGAGGAGGCGCCCTGCCGGCCTCCAAGATAGCGCTCTTCCGGAAATGCGGAAAAGCTGAGCTCCATACCTCCCCTTGTGGGGAGGTATGGCCGAGGGTCCGGGTTGGGGTCAGCGCGGCGCCGCAAGCCTTGCTTGCACGCCCGGCCGAAGAGGCGATTGTCGCAACGGCCGAGAGCTTGTCGCGGCTGGGGTTGGTGGGGTCGAGAGCGGCATAGGCACAAGCCTTCCTCAGCCGCCCTTGGGCATCCCAACCCAGTCAGCCGCCACCTCGGCAAACAGCCAGTCGCGGAATGCCCTGACCTTTTTCTGCCGCAGCGCGCCGTCGGGATAGACGAGGTAGTAGCTGGCCGCCGATTTCAGCGCGAGGCCGAAGGGTCGCACCAGCCGCCCTGACGCAAGGTCGGCCGAGACCAGCGCGCTGCGGCCGAGCAGCACGCCTTCGCCATGCACGGCGGCCTCGACGGCGAAGGTGGCGGAATCGAAGCGCACACCGCGTTTGGGGTCGATGCCTTCGACGCCGGCCTGTTGCAGCCATGTCGCCCAGTCGATGCGAAAGGCGTCATGGATCAGCTTGTGATGCCGGAGATCTCCGGGCTGGCGCAGCGGATATTCGCCTTGCAGAAGTTCCGGGCTGCAGACGGGGAAGACTTCTTCGTCGGCGAGAAATTCCGCCGTCACGCCGGTATAGCCGCCCTTGCCATAGCGGATGGCGATGTCGATGCCGTCGCTGACGAAATCGGCCAGCACGCCCGAGGTCGCCAGCCGCACGTCGATCTCGGCATTGGCGCGATGGAAGCGGTGCAGCCTCGGCACCAGCCAGCGGCCAGCAAAGCCATCCGATGTGGACACATTCAGGATGCGCGTCGAGCGGTCGGGCGTGGCGGCGATGGTGGCGGCGGCGATCTGGTCGAGCGCCTTGCCGACTTCCAAGGCGTAGGCAGCACCCACGGCGGTCAGGCGCACCGATCGCGTCCCCCGGTCGAAAAGCTGGATGCCCAGCCTATCCTCGATGTTGCGGATGGCACGGCTGATTGCGCCATGGGTGAGGTTGAGTTCCTCCGCCGCCCTGGAGAAACTCAAATGCCGCGCGGCCGCGTCGAAGGCGGGCAAGGTGGTCAGGGGTGGCAGTCGGCGCGGCATGATCTCAACCTGTGAGCGTTGCTCACAAATCCTGCACAAAGAGTCGTTTGTCGTCCAGCCTGAAAATAGCGGATATTCAGCGTGTACCGCGCATCCATATCGGACTTTTCCGGTTCATCGATGCGCTGAAGACCAGACATTGATGTGAGCGATCATCATGCTCGCCCGTTGGGCGGCACGGGCACGCTTGCGTCTAGCGAACACAGGAGACGAAAAATGAGTCCGACCCTTGGATATATCGGCGCCGCGATGAGCGGCCTCGCCATGCGAAGCACGGCAGCGTTCGAGCGCCGGCGCACGCTGCGCCGGCTTTCCCGACTTTCCGACCGCCGCTTGCGGGACATCGGCTTCGAGCGCGACTGGGACGGCTCTGTCCTTGGTAATGGAATTCCGGGCAATGGGAGGGGGATATGACCAGCACTCTGATCATCGGCGCGACGGGACTTCTCGGCAGCGAGATGGCGAAGGCCAGCGCGCGCAATGGCGACAGCCTGCATGTCCTGGTCCGGGCAGCCACTTCAGCCAACGAAGCGCGGATGCGCCCGCTCAAGGAATTGGGCGCCACGGTGCATGTCGGCGATCTCGACGACTATGACAGCCTCGTGCGCGCCGTCGGCAAGGCGGATCGCGTCATCAGCTCGGTGCATGTCGGTTCGGCCAGCGAGATGACGCTGGTGCGCGCCGTGAAAGATGTCGGCGTCTCCCGTTTCGTGCCATCCGCCGGCTTCGGCCTCGACTTTGCCGCCGCCGCACCCGGCACGATCGCACCGCTTGACATCAAGAGGGCCGTGTTCGACGCGGTCAGGGAGGCCGACCTGCCCTATACGGTGATCTACACCAACGGTTTCTTCTCGACCTGGGTGGCGACGCTGGGCGACCTGACGCGCTTCGGATCGACACCGCTGCCGCCGGACGAGGTGACGCTTTATGGCGACGGCCATGTGCCGGCGACCTTCGTCAGCGAGAAGGATATCGCCGCCGTCACCATGCGCGCGCTGGAGGATCCCAATGCTGTCCGCCGCGAAATCCGCATCGCGCGGAACAGGATCACGCAGGGCGCGATGATTGACCTGTGGCGCCGGGTGAGCGGCCGCGCGCCGCGCATCGTGAACATGAGCGCTGACGAACTGGAGGCGATGATCGCGGTGGCGCCAGGGCTTGGATTGCTGCGGGCGTTCTGGATCCGCGGCGAGACCGCGCTTGAGACGGGCACTCCGGAGGCGGGGGCGCTTTATCCGGAACTGAGGTTCGAGACGATTGAGAGTGCTTTTGTGGGGATGGCTGGCAGGGGTGGGGGCACTGGGTGAGCCGGCTGCGCGGCAAGGGTCGGCGGATCTCGGTGCATGACAATGGATGCTGCCACGGTGGTTGACCGCGCGGGCCATCCGGCCGATAGGTCCGCGCGAAAAGCCGAGACCTGCAATGACCGACCTGAAAGAAGCAACCCGCGCCCCCGACGCCGCCTGGCAGGACGATGTCCGCCAGGGCGTGCGCCATGTTCGCGATCTCGACCGCCTGCCGCTGTCGCCCGCCGAGCGTCAAGCCGCGCAGGAGGCCGCCAGCCGGCACAAGGTGCGTGCGCCGAAAGCCTATCTCGACCTGATCGACTGGAACGACCCGGCCGACCCGATCCGCGCGCAGGTCATCCCGTCGCCCGGCGAACTGGTGGAAACGGAGGGCGAGCTTGGCGATCCGATCGCCGACCATGATTTCAGCCCGGTGCCCAGGCTGACGCATCGCCATGCCGACCGGGTGCTGTTGTTCCCAACCTATCAGTGCGCGGTCTATTGCCGCTTCTGCTTCCGCAAGGAATCGCTGACCTCGATCGGCCGCGGCTACACGCGCGAGGCGCTGGAGCCGGCGCTGGCCTATATCGCCGAGCATCCCGAAATCCGCGAGGTGATCCTGACCGGCGGCGATCCGCTGTCGCTGCCGGACAAGGCGATGGCCGAAATCTTCGCGCGCATCGAGGCCATTCCGCATGTTCGGCTCTTGCGCATCCACACACGCGTGCCGGTGGTGCTGCCGACACGCGTCACATCAGGCCTGGTCGAAGCGCTGCAGGGCCGGCTGATGGTCACCGTCGTCACCCATTTCAACCATGCCCGCGAGATAACCGACGCCACCGAGGCGGCCTGCCGGACGATGCGGCAAGCCGGCTTCGTGCTGCTCAACCAGAGTGTTCTCCTGAAAGGCGTCAATGACAGCGTCGAGGTGCTGGAAGAGCTCTGCCGCGAGCTGATGTATCGGCTGGGGGTAAAACCCTATTATCTCCATCATGGCGACCTCGCGCGCGGCATGGCGCACCGGCGTACCACGATCGCGCAGGGCCAGGCGCTGGTGGAAGCGCTCAGGGCGCGGCTGTCGGGTATCTGCAATCCCGTCTACGTGCTCGACCTGCCGGAAGGCGGCGGCAAGGTGCCGCTCGGGCCGTGCTCCATCGAGGCGCGGGACGGGGAGAGCTGGCGGATACGCGGGCTGGATGGGCAGGTGAGGGATTATCGCGAGATTCTGGCCGAATAGACGATGCGTTATTCCCCGATAAACGCCAGTACGACCACGCGCGGGGCGATGCAGTAGACGAGGTTGGCGCTGCGGCCGGTCGTTGTCGTCGCGCGGCCTGTGTTCAGGTCGACGGTGATATCCTCGTAGCCCAGCACCTGGTGGTCCAGCGGATAGACGGCCTTGTAGACCGCTTCCTTGGCGGCAAAGAGGATGCGGCCGGCAAGAAGCCGATTGACTGCGCCGGTCCGGTCCGCGCCGGATGCGACGAGCGCGAAAATGTCATCGGGCAGGGGCAGCGCGGGCTCGACGTCGATACCGAGCGAGACGATATCGCCTACAGACGCGACCGCCGCCAGGGCCATGTCGTCGTCATGAGCGAGCGAACCAATTGTCCCGTGGGGCCAGACCGGAGCACCTGATGGCGCGCGCGGGATGGCGATGTTCTTGATGCCGATGTCGGCCAGCAGGCGGTGCGCGATCCAGCGGGCCGCACCGCTGGCTCGTCGCATGGCCGGCTGGCGGGCGGGGATGGAACGCGCCTCCTCGGGCAAAAGATGGGTCTCGTCGCCTTCGCGTATGAGCCGGCATCCGGTGCGGACCCCATGCGGGGCGATGGCGGCCAGCGCCTGCGCCAGGGAGGTTTCCTCGGGCAGATCCGGAGGCGAAGGATTCGCGGCGGGCGTCATCGATCGCCCGTCGATGCCGGCAGGGCGAGGTCGGCGATCATTTCGCCATCCTCGTCGAGCCCTTCTTCGACGAAACCGGCGGCACGGTAGAGCTGGCGTGCCGCTTCATTCTCCGGCTCGTAGCAGATGGAGACGTGCCTGATGTGACCGAGCCCGCCGATTTCGCGCAGCACCTCGCGCAGCGCGGCCTTGCCGTAGCCCTTGCCCTGGCTGGCGCGGTCGATCATGAACCGATAGATGCGCGCCTCGTCGTCATCGCTTGGCGCCTCGTACATCAGGAACCCGACAACACGATCCCCGGCCATGATCGCGCGCGGCCGCGCGTCATGATCGGATCTGGCTTCGCGCAGCGAGGCCGCGTTGCCCGCGACGAAATCCATCTGCTCGGGGGCCAGCCGCAGTGCTGCCACCAGGGCGCGATTGGCCGGGGTAAGCGGCGCGATCCGGATGTCGGGCGTGCTTCCGGATCGCTCTGTCACGTGACCTCCGATGCTCTCGGGATCGTCAGGATGACGCCGTGGAGCCGTCATCCATGATCGGCTCGACGAAACGATGCAGCTTGGCCGGGTTGCCGCGCCAGATCGAGTTGGGCTCCAGCACTTCGCCTTTCATCACGAAGGAGTCGGCATCGACCATCGATCCCTTGCCCATGACGACGCCGTAGTGGACAAAGGCGGAGGGTCCGAGCGTGCAACCGTCACCGATGCGGATGAAGTCCGACTTGAACGCGCCTTCTTCCAGCGAATGGGCCTGGATGACGCAGCCCTCGTTGAGCGTGACGTCATCGCCGATCTCGACCAGCGAACGCTCGGTCAGGTTGCTGCCGCCGTCATAGACCCGCTTGCCGACCTTGACGCCCAGCATGCGCAGGATCACCGGCCGGAACGGCGTGCCGGCGAACAGGCGCACGATCGGTGTATCGGCAAGCTTCCAATGGCGTTCGTGGCGCCAGAAGTCGACATCGTAGATCGTCGTCATCCGCGGCTTCAGCCGGCCAAAGCCAAGGCTTGCCCGCTCGACAAGAATGTAGAACGGAATGGTGATCGCCGAGGTCAGCATCACGGCGACGAAGAGGGCGACCTCGTTCCATTCGGTGTAGTAGTTCAATGCCCGATCCCAGATCGCCAGCGTGGCGAACAGCATGACCCATTGGGCGGCAATGAACAGAAGGATCGTCACCAGGTTGTGGCGGTTCTTGAACGGGATGCGCTGGCGCCGGTCGGCCTCGTCGACGCCGGCGATGAGCTCCTTGTCGCGGTTCACCATGCGCGGGATCTCAAAGGCGGGCGAACCCAGGAGCCCGACATTCTCGCGCACCGGGCCATCGATGGGGATCATCACCTTGGTGCCGAGCAGGACGTTGTCGCCCGTGCGGCCATCCGGCGGATAGTAGATGTTGTTGCCGAGATAGTTGCGCTCGCCAATGCGTGTCGGCTCCAGCCGGAACGCCGAGGCGGATTTGTGCACATTGATCATGAACAGCCCGTCGGACACCATGGTCTCGGTGCCGATCTCGCACAGAAGCGGGTTTTCGTGCTGCTGGTTGGAGCCGAAATTGGAGCCGGTCTGCACCACCTTGTTGAGGTTCCAGCCGATGGCGCTCATATAGTGGACGATGGCCGAGCTGTCGCCGAACAGCAGCCCCAGCACCCGCGAGTTGCTCGAGAATTCCGAGACGGTCTGCAGCCAGTAGCGGAAGCCATAGAGCGTATAGGTGCGGCCCGGCTTCAGGATCAGGCTGAAAACGCGCGGCACCACGGTGGCGGCGAGAAAGGCCACGGCGATATAGCCGAACAGCGTGACCGTGGTGCCGATCGCGACAAGGCCGATCGTCTCCTGATAGTCGTCGCCGACATATTCCCAATAGCTGTGGAACAGGAGCGGCAGCGGGGTGATGACCGCGAACAGCAGCACCAGCTGGACGGCTTCATAGAGGAAACGCCGGACCTCGTAAGGGTTCGCGTTGCGCACCTTGCAATAGTCCGCCGTGGTCGGCACGGCCGGCGATCCGTGCCAGTGCTCGCCGTCGGGAATGCTTTGCCCGCTCTGCAGCGAGGACGAATGGCCGAGCTGGCCGCCGTCGCCGATCGAGGTGTCGATGTCGAGCGTGGAGCCGACGCCGACGAAGGCGTCGCGACCGATGGTCAGCGGCCCGGTATGGATATAGCCGGACTGGGCGCGGTAACCGAGGATCATCGATTCCTTGCGCAGGATGGTGTTGGCGCCGATCGAAATCAGGTCCGTGCAGACGGGCACGGATTTGGATTCGATGACGGCGTTGTGGCCGAGCTTGGTGCCGAGAAGCCTGAGATAGATGCTGTAGAGCGGGCTACCGCGGAACAGCACGACGGGCGCCGTGCGGATCAGCGTCTTGACGACCCAGAAGCGATAGTAGCGCAGGCCCCAGATGGGAAACGCCTCGGCCTTCCAGCGGCCGACAAGCAGCCATTTCGCGGCAACCGCAAAGCCCGACATGCCGAAGAACACGCCGGCCGAGAGCGCCACGCACCTGATGTAAAGCTGCAGCGGCTCGTCGAGCGCGTCATAGACCCAGTCGAGGCCGTGGTCGAGGACCCACAGCGCGACATAGCTGTAGACAAGGTAGAACGAAAGCTGGCCCGCTCCGCAGGTCCAGTAGACGAGGTTCGAGGCCCGGCGGGTGAGGACAGGCTCGAAGGTGGCCGTCGTCATCTCCTCCGCCATGGCCAGGTGCTTGGCCAGGCGCGCAACCGTCGGATAGAGATAGATGTCGCGCATGGACGTCGTCGCCCATTCCTTGCGGGTGCGAACGCGGGCGCAGAAATGCGCCATCAGCAGCGAGTTCGCGCCGAGATCGTCGAAGAAATTGTCCTCGACCGAGACCGCGTCGAATTTCAACACGGCGGCCAGCGCGTCGGCCAGGAAGCGCTCGTCGTCATTGCCGGGCGCGACCATCTCGCGGTCGGCGGAAAGCCGGACGCTGGTCGGCTTCGGCAACTGGCGAAGATCCACCTTGTTGGAGACGGTCATCGGGATCGCCGGCAGTTCCTCCAGATAGGAGGGCACCATGTAGTCCGGCAGGCGCCGCTTCATCGTCTGGGCGAGATCGGCGCGCGAGATCGCCGACGCCCCGGCCTTGGGCGCGTAGTAGGCGACGAGCTCGACACGGCCGGGCTCGATCTCCCAGGTGGTGACGGCGGCCTGCGCGATGGCGGGCTGGTCCAGCAGCACCGCCTCGATCTCGCCGAGCTCGATGCGATAGCCGCGGATCTTCACCTGGGTGTCGATGCGCCCGTTATACTCGATCTCGCCATCGGCGTTGATCCGGCCAAGGTCGCCCGTGCGGTAGATGCGCTTCGACGGGTTGTTCGGCAGGCCGATGAAGTCGGGGATGAATTTCTGTTCGGTGAGGTCTTGCCGGTTGAGATAGCCGACCGCGAGCCCGATGCCGGCGATGCCGATCTCGCCCAGTTCGCCAGGCTCGGCCAGTTCCGGCAGCGAAGGATCGAGAATGACGATGGAATAGGTGGGCAGCGGCGCGCCGATGGTGACGGGCTTGTCCGGCGTCAGCGCGCCCATGGTCGCGGTGACGGTCGCCTCTGTCGGGCCGTAGGTGTTGAGGATCTGCCGCCCGGGCTTCGACCAGCGCACCACCAGATTGTGCGGGCAGGCCTCGCCGCCGACCAGGAGCGTGCGCAGGCTGGGCACGTCGCTGGCCATGGACGACAGCAGGGTCGGGCTGCAGGCCATGCAGGTGATGTCGTGATGCCGCAGGAAATCGGCGAGTTCCTCGCCGACGAGAGGCATCTGGCCGGGCGCGGGCACCACCGTCGCACCGGCGACGAACGGCACCCAGATCTCCTCGGAGGAAAAGTCGAAGGCGATGGTCATGCCCTGGTAGACGCGGTCGCCCGGCCGGTAGCCATAGGATGCGGCGGCGACCCGGATGAAGTTGACGAAGCTCTGGTGCCGGACGGCCACGCCCTTCGGCCTGCCTGTCGTGCCCGAGGTGTAGAGGATGTAGCAGATGTCTTCGACCGCGACGGAGGCCGGCGCCCTGTGCAGCTTCAGCGGCGCGTCGGACTGTCTGGAGATCTCGGCGGCGGCGCTGTCGATCAGCACGTGGGGAACCGGCAACTGGTCGGCGCGCGACGCATAGGTGGCGATGGTGACGATCAGGCTGACACTGGCGTCGTCGATGATCAGCGCCATGCGCTCTTGCGGAAAGGCGGTGGCCAGCGGCACGAAGGCGGCACCCGCCTTCACCACCGCGAGCACCGCGACATAGGTCTCCGCCGACCGGTCGAGGATAAGCCCGATCCGGTCGCCCGGCCGAACGCCGCGCTTGACGAGCAGGCGGGCGAACTGGTTGGCGCGCTTGTCGAGCTCCTGATACGTCCAGACACGTCCCTCGGAGATCACCGCCGGCAAGGCTGCGAATGTCTCGGCGAGCTCCTCGAAGACCGCGTCCAGCCGCTCATCGGGCCGGCCTGCCCGGGCGAAGTCCGCGCCGGTCAGAACCTGGCCGTGCGTGGCCGCGGACCGCTGGGCACTTCTTATGAGCGCATCGAAGCTCGCGACGCCGGCTTCGGGCGCTCCGTCCGGTCTTGCCGTGTCCCTGTCGAGTGCGGCGATATCGACACCGTGATCCATTTCCAAACTCTCTCGTCCTGGCCGCGCATCGCCCGGCTGTTCATACCGCCGTTCGATCCGGCATTTTCGGCTGTGCCGCCGCTGCGATTTGGCCCTTGTTGGTGGCGGACCCGAAGCTTCCGAAAAGGAATCCCGGCAGTCCCCCGCGGGATGGTTATGGCATCCGATCTTTTCGCCAGTTTTTCCGAAGTGTTGAAACTTGTTTCTGAATTGTGTCTGAGCGAGATATTGCGGGCTGGAGGAGCCGGCCTCGGCTGCCATGCAAGGCCGGTGTTGTCGCGGCCCGCCATCCATGCCTATGCTGGGTGGTTCGCGGCTTTCAGGATCGTGGCGGATGGCAGCGGGAGGCAACGGTCAGGACGTGGTGCCGGGGAGGGCTCCCGTGGGACGCGGGGTGCCGCGTTCGGTGCTGGACACGGCGGGCCTGGCGCCCAGGGACGCGGTCGCGCTGTGGCGGGAGAACATGGGTTTCTTCTATGACGTTCGCCTGCGCAATGGCGGCGACGACCGGTTCCATGTCCATGCCGAAGCGTTTCATTTCGGCGAAATCGCACTCAGTTCGTACCGATGCGTCGCGCAGACCTTCGACCGTTCGCGCGCCCGCATCGGCCGCGACGGTCTCGACCAGATCACCGTGCAGGTCTGCCTGCGGGGCAGCCACGGCCGGCGCGACGGCGGGCCGGATGAAAAGGCCTGCCCGGGCGACCTGATCGTCTCCGACCTGGCGCAGGCCCAGTCGACGGGGACATCCGGCATCGACAGCCTCAACCTGACCATGCCGCGCCGCCTGCTGGCGCCGCTCCTGAAGGCGCCGGACGAGCACAATCTGCGCGTCATCCCGGGCAATGCCCCTTTGACGGCACTGTTGCGGGGCCATCTCCTCGGCCTCTACGCGGCAGCGCCGGCCATGAGCGGCGAGGATGCCGAGGCGGTGACCAGGCCGACGCTGGATCTTGCCGCGGCGGCCATCAATTCGGCCGTGGCGGAGGAAAACGCCGCTTCGGTGCAACTGGCGCTGGCCGGCGAAATCCGCCGCCACATCGACAGGCATGTCGGCAGCCGCGACCTCACGGCCGCGACGATAGCCGCGCTGTTCGGCATTTCGACGCGCAAGCTCTATTACCTGTTCGAGCCGTATGGCGGCCTTTCCCGATACATCCAGGAGGAAAGGCTGCGCCGCTGCCGCGCCGAGCTCGTCGATCCCGCCCGCCAGCACGAAGCCATCGGCGAGATCGCCGACCGCCACGGCTTCGGCCACCGCAAGAGTTTTGTCCGTGCCTTCCGGCGTTGCTTCGACATGACGCCACGCGAGATGCGGGCGCTCGCCGCGCAGGGGCGCGGCCTGCCAGCCGGGCATGGCGCGGACCGCACCCTATGGCGCTGGATCCGCGACCTCCGCTAGGAGCCTCGCCGGCCGGCAATCCGATGCCGGTTTTTGCACCCACGGCCACATTCCTTGCGCCTGCCGCCACATTTGCGCGGCGCGTTCACTCAGGCCTTGAATTCCCGCCGCCGCCCGCACGAAAACCAACCGGAAGAACGGGGGCGGAAGCAGGTGGCCAGCCAGGACAATGTCATCGTCCTGTCCACGGACGAGATCGCGGATCGCGAGCGCGAAGCGGCGGTGCGCGAATTCTACGGCCGCATCTGCATGCGGCTGGACCTTGCTCCGCTCGATCGCGGCGCGCTGCATCTGAACGCCTCCACCCTTTTGCTGCCAGGGGTGAGCGTGGCCGAGGGCAAGGTCTCGCCGATGGCCTGGGAACGCACGGCGGCCTTGCGGCAGGACGCCAATGACGATCTCGTCGTGTCCTGGATCGCGGGTGGCTGGGGCTTCGACACGCCAGGCCAGGGAACCGTGGAGACGCCGGCCGGCGCACCCTGCATCATGCCGATGGACGGACGCTGGCGCGCCAGGGCGCCAGGCGGGGGCTGGACCATCTGCGCCCGCTTCGACAGGTCGACGCTCGAGCCGCTGGTGCGCCATGTCGGCGATCTCAGGCCCGACGCGATCAACCCCGGCACGCCGGAGGCGCGGCTCCTCCTGGCCTATGTCACGGCGGTGGCGCGCGGCGGTATGAGCGCCGGGCTTGCGCCGCTGGCCGCCCAGCACATTGCCGATCTGTTCGCCGCGGCGGTCGGAACCAGCCGCGAGGTGGGTGAGTTGATCGCCGGGCGCGGCGTCCGCGCCGCGCGCATCGAGGCCATCAAGCGCTATATCGAGGAGAATATGCACAAGGCGCGGCTGTCGGCGGAGATGGCGGGAAGGGGCCTTGGGCTCAGCCCGCGCTACATCAGGCGTCTCTTCGCGGAGGAAGGGCACAGCTTTTCCGACTATGTCATGCAAAGGCGGCTGGAGCGGATCCACCGGCAACTCGCCAGCCCGCTTTTCGCCGCAAGGCCGATCGCCGATCTCGCCTTCGAGGCGGGGCTGGTCGAGCCATCGACCTTCTACCGGCAGTTCCGGTCGCGCTATCGCATGACGCCTTCCGAGGTGCGCGCCGGCCTGGCGCAGTGAGGCGCCTGTTCCGACAGTGCCATCCACCTGTGCCGTCCCTGCGATACGCCGAGGCTCCCGCATCCGCATAGTCGCACCGTGGACGCGGTGCCGGAGGCACGCGCGGGAACGGAGGCTGGGCGGCCGGGCCTCCGCGACATCGGGAAAACTGGCCACAGGAGGCAACAATGCGTGCGGCGAAAAGGTGGATTCTCGGCATCTCGGTTTTCTGCGCCCTTCTTCCAACCGAGGTCTTCGCGGCCTACAAATGCATGAACCCGGCGATCTGCAGGGCTGTCTGCGGCAGCGAGACATGCGGCAAGATCAGCGCGAGCAATCGCGACATGAAGGCGCTGGACCTCGGCGCGTCCGGACAACTCGCCGCCTCCAGCGGCGGCTCTTCATCCGGCACCAGTTCCAGGAAGACCTACACCTGCTCCAACGAGGCGATCTGCATCGCGGTCTGCGGCAAGAAGACCTGTCCGTAAGCGGCGCTGATCCGGCGCATTATCGGAGGCGTCGGCGCGCTGCGCCGGCGCCTTTTGTGTGTTTATGCGCTGGTCCTGCCGGACAGCGCCTGGCGTGGCCGCGCGCCCTGAAATCCTCCCTTTCAAAAAAATCTCGCCGTCGCCGGGAATAAAGCACCGCCCCGCCGGGTCTTCACTGCAGCGGGGCCAATACGGCCCGCGACCCGAAGAAACGAAACAAGGATTTCTGGAAATGACCAAGCTCGCTCTCAGCGTGGCCGCGATGTTGCTTGCCTCGAATGCCGCCTTTGCCGGCAGCGATCATTTCGAAGGCGGCAACCAGCCTTCCGTCGACACCGCTGTCACGGCCTCGATCTCCGACACGGCACCCCGGAACGGCGCCGATGCACAGCTCAGGACCGAACAGGACCAGACCTCGGTTCAGGACATCGTCGCCCGGCACGATCGCGACAGCCTCTGGGGCCGATAGGCGCTGGCCTTCAACCCGTGCCTCAACAAACAGGTATCATCGACATGAAAAACCTCGCTCTTACCGCCGCGGCCATTCTGGTGGCCACCACCAGCGCCTTTGCCGGCAGCGACCATTTCAATGCCGACACGGCAAACCAGCCGCTTGCCGCCGTCGACAGCAACGCCACCGCCTCGATCCCCTACAAGGCGCGCCAGAACAAGGTCGACACCACGGTGACGACCGCTCCCAGCCAGGCCGCTTCCCAGACTGATGCGGGCGAATTCGTCGGCCCGCCTGTGCCGGGCAACTGAGTTCAGGGGTCGGGCCCCCCTCCTCGAGGTCCCGACCCGGTCCGCACTCAGGACGGAGGGCCATGTGGCGTGGCCCTCCGTCACCCCGGAGTTTCTCGCCTTCCGACTTTTGCAGCCACCGCAACCCACAGGAGACCACCATGTTCAGCATGACACGCCGCACAGTGCTTCAATCCGCCGCCGCCGCCGCCGCTTTCGGCCTTGCAGGCAAGCTCGAGTTCACACGTCCCGCTTTCGCGGAACTGCTGGTCGAGCCGACCATCGGCTTCTACAAATACACGGTCGGCGATATCGAGGTGACCGCCATCTATGACGGCATCTGGAAGAAGCCGCACGACCCGGCCTTCATCAAGGATGTCTCGGTCGACGAGACCAAGGCGGCGCTTGCCAAGGCGGGGCTGACCACCGACTTCATGCCCATCCCGCTCACCGTCGTCGTGCTCAAGATGGGCGGCAAGCTGATCATGATGGATGCCGGCTCGGGCGTTGGCCAGTGGCAGGCCAATGCCACGCATCTGCCGGCCAACATGGCCGCCGCCGGCATCGACTACAAGGCGATCGACACCATCATGATCTCGCATTTCCACCCCGACCATGTCTGGGGCCTGATGGAGAAGGGCACCAACACGCCGGTGTTCCCCAATGCCGAGCTGATCGTCAACGCCACCGAATACAATTGGTGGACCGATCCGAGCCGGCTGGCCAAGCTGCCCGAGGGCCGCAAGCCGGCGGGCAAGCGCATCGCCGAAAACTTCCCGAAATGGAAGAACTGGAAGCTGGTCCAGGACGGCGCGGAAGTGGCGCCCGGCATCCAGATCATCGCAGCACCCGGCCACACGCCGGGACATTCCGTCTACCTCGCCAATTCCGGCAAGGAGCAGCTGATGATCTCGGCCGACACCATGTATGTGCCGGCCCTTCTGGCGCCGCATCCGGAATGGCAGGGCAGCTACGACCAGGACGGGCCCACCGCCATTACCACGCGCCACAAGATCATCGACCGGGTGATCGCGGACAACATCCGCATTTCCGGTTCGCACTTCCCGTTCCCCGGCACCGGCGTCTTCGTCAAGGACGGCAGCGCCTACGGCTTCACACCCGTTCAAATTTGAACGGGCAACCCAAACCAAGCGAGAAAGACAATGAAACAATCCTATCTGGGCAAGCACGCCCTCTACGGCCTGCTCGGCGCCATTGCCGTGCTGACCGTGGTTCCCGTCGCGACGATCATGCCGGCCTATGCGGTCGACGACATCGAGGGCGCCGACGCGCCCGACCTGACCGCCGTCCAGGCCAAGATCGCCGCCAAGGACTACAAGGGCGCGCTGGCCGAGCTGCGCGACCTCGCGCAGGACAACCAGCAGGCCGACGTCTACAATCTGCTCGGCTTCACGCTGCGCAAGACTGGCGACACCGCCACCGCGCTCACCTATTACAACAAGGCGCTGGAGCTGAAGCCCGACCACAAGGCCGCCCGCGAATATCTGGGCGAGCTCTATGTCGAGACCGGCGACATGGCCAAGGCCAAGGAGCAGCTGGCCTCGCTGCAGAAACTCTGCCCCGCCGGCTGCGACGAGCTTTCCGACCTGCAAAAGGCCATCGACACCAAGGTGACGCAGTAAGACCGCGACCCATTTCCTTTCCCTCCGCGGGGGCGGGGGAAAGGTGGCCGCGATGCGGCCGGAGTGGGGGACCGGGACTGACCGCTCCAGTCCCCCACCACCAGTTCGGGCGCTCGTGGCTGGCGCCCCTTGCCGGAGCCGGCGCCTCTCCCTCGAGCCGGCTCCGGCCTTTTCGAACATCACATCCGGCAGGCGCCGTTCTCGCGCGTCCCGCGGCGGGCTGCTTGCCTTTGCCCAAAATCTGGAGGCTGATCATGACACCCAATGACATCGCCGCGAAGCTCACCGGCCTCGCCACGAAATACCACATCAGGGACGTGACCCTGCTTGCCGGCCGCCTGCTCATGTCCTTCATCTTCCTGCATGAGGGCGTGACGCTGGCCACCCATTTCGACGGCGCCGCCAAGGCGATGGCCGCGCAAGGCGTCGGGCTGCCGCTGTTCGTCGCCACCATCGCGCTGCAACTGGGGGCGGGGCTCTCGGTGGCGACAGGCCTGCTGACGCGGCTGGGCGGCATCGGGCTCGGCCTGTTCTGCCTGTCCACGGCCTTGCTGTTCCACGTCAACTTCGCCAACCAGAACGAGCTGCTGCATTTCGAAAAGGACCTGGCCATATCGGGCGGCATGTTCGTGCTGGCCGCCGTCGGCGCCGGCACGCTCTCGCTGGACTGGCTGCTGGCCCGCTATCTGCAAAAGCGCCGGCGCGACAAGGAAATGGTCAGGGCATTGCTGGCCGTGGAGAACCAGTTCTCCCTGGAGGTGCGGTTGCCGGTTTGAGGCACGCGGGGCCGCATTCCACGCAAAATTCCACTCAGGCGGCGGGTTTTACCACGCCGCCTACCACGCCCGCACAAACACCAGGCCCTTATTGAAGCGGCCAACAGCGCAACAACGAACCGACACGGTCGTGCGCTGACAGCCGGACATCGCAAGAACGCCGTGAGGGTGGCGGTTGCCCGGTTTCGCCTGAGGAGCAGCAAACACGGTCCCATGAAACGCGGGCGGGCGGCGCGTCGGGGCCAGATGTCAACTTCAAGAAGATGGAAAACTGAAATGAAGAAGATTGTATTGACCACTGCCTCACTGTTGTTCGTCTCCGGCATGGCCTTTGCCGGCAGCGACCATTTCGGCTCGGACTTCGTCCCCGCCGCCGGCGGCTACCCGGCCACCCATGCGATGATGTCCGGCGCCAAGGCGGTCGACCCGCGCGTCACCCACAGCATCACCGACAGCGCGGCGTCGGGGCAGCCGCGCCTCGACATGCCGGCCGATTCCGGCCAGGGCATCTGGGGCCACTGACACCAAGGCCGTCCACGACGGCCGGCATCCAGGCGGCGGGCTTGCCCCGCCGCCTGGATCATTTTTGCGCCCGGCGCCTGGCTTCATCCCGGCCGTCCAGCAATTTCCATCCCGGCCAGCGATCACGCAAAATTTTTGGATCGTTCGCGCAGGCGCGGCGTTCCTCCCGAACACCAAGGGAGAACGACGATGACCGACGACCGCACCGACAAGATCCGAGACCGCGCCTACGCCATCTGGCAACGCGAAGGCGGCGCCCATGGCGACCACGAGCGGCACTGGCACCAGGCCGAAATGGAGATCGACAGGGAAGCCGCCCTGCCGCTGACAGCCGACGACGCGCTGCCGCAAACCCGCGAAATCGCCAGCACCGACGTGCTGGAGGTCGAGCAACTCGCCATGCGCACCGGCCTGTCGGGCGACGAGGCGCAGGACCTGATCGACCGCCTGGGCACCGACCGCGCCGCGATCGAACAGGCCGCGCGCGGCCTGAAGGCGAGACGGAAATCCTGAGCGAGGCCAAATCCTAACCGGGGAGAGCGAGATGATCCGCAAACTCAAGGACGGCAAATACCGGCTTTATTCCCGCAAGAAGGACGAGAAGACCGGGAAACGGCGAAACCTGGGCACGTTCGAGACGCGGGAAGCGGCGGAGAAGCATGAGAAGGAGGTGCAGTATTTCAAGCGGCGGTGAGGGGTGCATTTCTGCCGTTAAGCCATAGATTAGTTTCAGGGCCATGACTGGTTTCTCTGCCGCAACAACGTCACTAGGCGCTGAAAACGAACATCCCACTCAAGTTCCGGATTCGCGGTTCGAATTTCCATGAGGCAGTCCTTAAAATCCTCTGACAGCCATTGAACGTTTGCAGGGGTAATCAGATCAATAAGAGTTAGGGCATCGTTGGGGTGTTGGGTGCACAAACCCTCCTGCCGCAGTAGATGAATAGTATAACTAATATCGTCTATGGGCTGGAGCCAATCTCGAAACTGAATCAAAGCTTCAGGAAAGGCATCACCGGAAACCGAACAGAGTTTGGCAAAATTCGCCGAGACTGCAGGAGTTTTCGCGTGCAATGTGTTTGGCCATATGCGTTTCATATAGGGTTTGACGCGATTCCGGAAGAATTCTATCCGTTTTTCCCCCGCACCTTCCAAAGCTCGAAACAATGTCTCTGCTACTTCGGGCAGCGCCGATAGCGGCAGAGCCTCCGTCGCTCCTTTGAAATCGTGGATTGTGAACGTCCCGCCTGACTCAAGAGCTGCATAAGTTAGAAAGGCTGCATACTGCCGTGCGTATGTTTTCCCCAGATCGTCGTAGTGCTGTGCGGTCAAAAGAAAATCGCTCTTTAGTGTATCTAAAAGTGGCCAATGTAATCGTGGCGAACGTAGAAAATTCTGCCAAATACCTAATGCGTAAGCTTTGGGATCTTGCCATCGGAAATAAGGAGCGAGATGTTCCTTAGTCCAATCAGGATCCACACGGTAAAGAGCTATCGCGCTGCCGGCGAGTATGATCCTGCCATAATGCAAACTTGGAGCATTGGGATCGCAAATCAATTCAAAAAGCGGTATCATTTCGCGCCGCAATCCTTGGCCATCTTCGATATTCTGTCTGAACCACCAGCGCAAGATCGCATTCGTGGCAAGTCCGACCGGGTGATTGAATGCGCGACCAATGGGATCATCTTGTTTTTCAAGTATATCAATTTGATATATGCTTACTATTCTTCCGACCAAATCGAAGAATAACTTCTCATTTTGCGTAAGTGCTTTTGCAGATTCTTCTAGCCACCACGCCACGGGCCGCGCTAGCTTTGTTAATTCGGCCCCTGGCATGGAAGCTATTGTACAGGCGACGTACCTCCATGATCGAGCGATTATGTCCTGATTGGACCATGCCTGTAAGGCTTGACGCCAACGATCAACGGGCCAAATCGATTGCTTGGCAAGGCTTAGCAGGGCGGTTGCTGTACGCGAAAAATCCTTCGCGCAACGCTCTGACCAGTTGTCAGACTCATGAAGATCATCAACTGATGGGTAGTCACGTAGCCAAGTTTCCAAGTCCCTGCGAAGCTTGGGGGTGGGGCGGTATGTCCGCCACTCTTCGCCGCTGCTCATCCAATAGGGAAACTCGTCTCGATCGTCCGAGGCCAATTGCCAGTCCGGGTACGTGCTGCGAAGAACCTGAAGGCGGTTGGTTGCTTCGGCAGTCAGACCGGCGTCGGATGATTGTATTTTCTCTAGAGCTAGCCAAACCTTTCTGTCGATAGCCCGCTGCAGAGTTTCCTCGTCGAGGTCGTCGCGCAACATATTGCGAGGAGGCCCTTGTAGGATGGCTGCTTGCAGTAGTTCGTTCTGCGGTGACGTTAGGCGCGGCGGTAAAGAAATGAGAAGTCGCATCGTTTCGCGCTGTGTCTCAGCCGTCCAAAGCCACCATTGGTTGTCTGCCAGCAGCCACGAAAGTGCTTCATCGGCTGAAACTAGATTGGGTTCATGGGTAGCCGCAAAGAACGCGAGACGGCGAAAGACAGGATATCGAATGGTCAGCCATCTACCTAGCTCGGCCCTAGCTGCTTCTGGGCTTACCTTCGCGGTGGCCAGCCATGCATCGCGCGCAAGTTCGATTAATGCCGTCCAGTCATTGAAATCCGTATTTTGCAGATGATTACTAATTGACGGCTGATGGATGTAGGAACTGTCATAGTGGTCGTCAGCTCCGTCCAACTCGTTCATCAAATCGAAGGCATCTCGGAGCAATGTCGTGGCATCGGACAGTAGTTGCGGTAGTGTAGCCGACCACTCCGATTTCTGACGAAGACTGTTTAGAACAGAATGAACGTGATCGGCCGCGAGGACTATTTCCCAGCGCACCAAGTCTGAGATTGAGCGAGATTCCTCGGGACTCGATCTCTGCTCGTCTTCGTTATCGAATTCAAGAAAAGGCCCACTTAGATTGACGTACGGCGTTAGCGCGGCTCGAAGCTGAACCCCCATGGTGGGTGAGAAGCCATGGCGAATGAAGTTCTGTTGCCACGAGTAGAGATCGTGCGATCGTGCCCCGGATTTCAGACGCCCTGCGAGCACCAAACTCCACAGTTTCCGAACCGCTGCAGTGGGAGGATTCTTCTCAAATTCCCGCGTCAGGTAGAACTCAAAGCTTGGATGCAGTTTGCCGCCCCTTGCTGCGACCCATAACAGTAGTTTTGGATCGTTAGCGTGTCTCGCCAGCCAATGGGCGATTTGCTCCATCACATTATCCCAGTTGCCGAGGCTTCCAAAGGCTCGCTGAACGGGGTTCATCCATGGTGCGTGAGTATAAGAAGTCGGCCTGTCCAAGATGCTGAACGAAAGCTTCTTATCTTCATCTTGGTTGGCCTGAATTCCAAAACGTGGAAGATCTTGATGTCCAAAGCGCCTTTCAGTTAAGGATTCGAGCCAATCCAGAGAGGGGACGGGATCGAAGTCAGCAAAACGTTTTGCTGGAAGCCCGGTGCTATCACTTAATGCCCATAACATCCGGCGAACAAAATCGTCTTGCTTTGTGCTCCCGGTCGGCCTGATGGCCCCATATCGAGCAACGATTGCTTCTTTACCTCTAACACCGTCTCTGTAGGTGTCAGCCCAAACGCGCAGAGTTTCATGAAGATAGAAGTGCCGCCGAAACTCTGGATATAGAATTGGCGTTACCTTCTTAGCTCCCCATTCTTGTGCAGCTACAGTCTCCTTACCCTTTGCATAACTGCCGAATGCAAACGCCTCTGCGGGAGCTTCGCCCATCAATCTGTCAGCGGCTAGCGCATCCATCATGTAGCGCATAACGGGGTCGTTGATACTGTATCCGACAAAGCAGACAGTATAGGTGCGAAACAATTCACTTACGAAACGCGCCCCCCAGCGCTCTGTCAAGTAAGCAAGGCCAAAGTCGCCGCTTGCTACGACCAGTCGGTTTAGATCGTCATCGGTCGGGGATTCGGGTAGCAAGCCATGAAGATAGACAAGGCCGCTCCAGCGATTCTTCGGAACAGGAAGCAAAGGGGCCTGAAATTTTGAGATATCAAGATTTTGTTTGGCCGCCACGGCCTCGAAAATGCGGTCAAAATTGGTTGTCACCAATCGGAGTTGCCCCTTTCGGTTTTGACTCAAAACGATCAGCGCATCATGAGATTGTGTTGCTCGCGGTAAAGCCAAATTTGGTGTTAAGACAGCAACCAGTTCCCTTCTTACCGCCGCCCGGCCTCCGGTAATTCGGCCTTCCAAGAGTCCGATAGTCGCGTCGTGTAATCCTGTTTTTTTGGCGACATTTTCTACAGGAGTCGGGGTTGCACCTAGCCCAGAGTAGAGTTTATCAACTAATCCGCCAAACCCAGGCAGCCCAGCTGGGTACGATATTCCCGCTCCGCAAAAGAATACGACGCGCCCTTCTTCGTGCAGTTGAAGCAATCGTTCTGGGATGTCCGGACCATTCTTGATGAATTGCATAAGATCTGAGTCTCGTTTCAAATACCGTTTCGTCGAAATAAGATCGGTCCGACGACTTGCGCAGTATCTGGGTTAGCGCGATCGGCAGTTCATCGGCTATGCAACCGAGCCGTAACGCACTCAAATTACCCGTATAGCGGTCTACGATTCGAGGGCATTAATCTATGTCCTCGGCGCCCCGCAGCGCCCCTTAAGGATGGCAATCTCGGCCTCGTGATCGCCTCCCGACATCGACGCCACCGGCACACCAATCAGAAACACTCCCAATGCATCTCCGCTCGCAGCCTTGTTCTGCTGGTTGGAAATGACGGCTAGGCGCTCCCTGTCAGCCTGTGTGCAGGGTCCGGAATTTGGAATTCCCGAAATCCTCTCCGGCGGCGTGGCGCAGCCTGCTAGGCCGGCCAACACCGATATTGTCAAAACAGCGCGTTTCACTACTCCCCCACTTTTCAATAAATCCACCCGTCGACACCATTACGTGGTGCATGAATTTGCACAAGTATTGGGCAGCGCGTTACACACGACTATTTTTGACAGCAGGCGCCGGCCATTCGTCGCACTTACGGTTTTTATGGCAGTGGCTTGAGGTTGCCGAATGCGCAACCGGCTCACTCGCTGCAAGGTCGGTGGGCTGTCAGGAACCTTAATTCCGACGGTCCATCACCACCCCCTCGTTAACCATTCGTTAACCATTCTCTCGCTAGCGTTTACCTCTCAGTAAGGATTCGCCAGCCGTGACCTTTGCCGCTCCCCTCGAGGCTAAATCCATTCGCTTTCGTGCCCGTTCCTTCGTCGCTTTCACATTGACCCCGGAAGCGCCCATGGCGGAGTGGCTGCAGGGGCTGGATCACTGGATTGGCAATTCGCCGGGCTATTTTGCCGGGCGGCCGGTGCTGCTGGACCTGAACGTCTTGAAGCCGCAGCCGAGCGAGATCGCGGCTCTGGTGGCGGAGCTTGGGACGCGGGGCATCCGCATCTATGCCATCGAGCTCGAAGGGGCCTCGCTCGGGCCCGACCTGCCGCCTTTGCTGGTCGGCGCCAAGGAGGCGACGACGGATGGGCTGCTGCCTGGCCGCAAGGGTGCCGACAAAGCGAGGGCGGAGGTTTCCGACAAGGCCGAGCCGCCTGAAGGCGGCGCCGGCAAGGGCAGGGCGGAGAACGGCAAGGCCGATAGCGGCAAGAGTGGCGAGGGCAAGGCTGGCGCAAGCAAGGCGGGCGAGAGCGAACCGCAGGTTTCGCACTATGATTCGGGCACGCTGATGATCAAGGCGCCGATCCGGTCCGGCCAGGCGATCATGCATCCGCATGGCGATGTCATCGTGCTGGGCTCGGTCGCGTCCGGTTCGGAGATCGTCGCCGCCGGCTCGATCCATGTCTACGGCACGCTGCGCGGGCGCGCTTCGGCGGGCGCGCTGGGCAACACGAGCGCGCGCATCTTCTGCCGCCGCAACGAGGCCGAGCTTCTGTCCGTCGACGGCTGGTACATCACCGCCGAGGAGATGGAAGGGGTTTCGCGCGGCAAGCCGGTGCAGGCCTTCCTCGACGGCGACAAGCTGCGCGTCGAGACACTGAGCTGACTGGTGCGCAAGGCGGCCGAGATGGCAAGCCGGCGGGCCGACGGAAATAACAGAGAAAAACAACGGAGGCATTTTTCATGGGCAAGGTAGTGGTGGTCACTTCGGGCAAGGGGGGCGTCGGCAAGACCACCTCGACGGCGGCGCTCGGTGCCGCCGTGGCCAAGACCGGCAAGAAGGTGGCGCTCGTCGATTTCGACGTCGGCCTCAGGAATCTCGACCTGATCATGGGCGCCGAACGCCGCGTCGTGTTCGACCTCGTCAACGTCATCCAGGGCACCGCGAAGCTGTCGCAGGCGCTGATCCGCGACAAGCGGGTCGAGACGCTGTTCCTGCTGCCGGCCTCGCAGACGCGCGACAAGGACGCGCTGACGGAAGAGGGCGTCGGCGAAGTCATCGACAAGCTGCGCTCGGTGTTCGACTACGTGTTCTGCGACAGCCCGGCCGGCATCGAGCGCGGCGCGCAGCTCGCCATGCGCTTTGCCGACGAGGCGGTCATCGTCACCAATCCGGAAGTGTCGTCGGTGCGCGATTCCGACCGCATCATCGGCCTGCTCGACGCCCGCACCATGCGCGCCGAACAGGGCGAGCAGATCGCCAAGCACGTGCTGGTCACCCGCTACGACGCGGCGCGCGCCGCGCGCGGCGAAATGCTCAGCATCGACGATGTGCTGGAAATCCTCTCGGTGCCGCTGCTCGGCATCATCCCCGAAAGCCAGGATGTGCTGCGCGCCTCCAACCTCGGCGCGCCGGTGACGCTGTCTGAGCCGCTCAACACCGCGGCCAAGGCATATCTCGACGCCGCAAGGCGGCTGGAAGGCGAGGACCTGCCGGTCGTCGTTCCCTTCGAACGCAAAGGCTTCCTCGACCGGCTGTTGGGAAGGAGGGCGGCATGAACGTGTTCGACCTTTTCCGTCGGCGCTCCAGCGCGCCGGTGGCGCGCGAGCGGCTGCAGGTGCTGCTCGCCTATGAGCGCCGCAACCGCAGCCAGCCCGACCTCGTCTCCATCCTGCGCGAGGAGATCATGGCCGTCATCGCCAAGCACGTGCAGATCGACCAGGACTACCTGCAGGTCTCGATGGACCGCGGCGAGACCATGTCGACGCTGGAGATCGATATCCAGATCCCCAACAAGAGCGCTGTGCCGATGGCGATCGCGGGATGACTTTTCACCCTCCCCCTTGTGGGGAGGGTCGATCCGCAAGCGGATCGGGGTGGGGGCCGCGCCGTACCCCTCACACAGCCTTGAACACCACCGTCTGCGCCAGCCCGCCGCCTTCGCGGTTCTCCAGCGTCACCGTCCCGCCATAGCGCTCGATGATCTCCTTGGCGATGGCCAGGCCCAGCCCGGCGCCCGGAATGAATTGCTGGCGGCCGGGGTCGACCCGGAAGAAGGGCTCGAAGGCCTTGTTGATGAGGTCGGGCGGAATGCCCGGGCCGTTGTCGGAAATGGTCAGCACGGCGCGCCTGTCGGCGAGCGCGAGGTTGATGCCGCAGGCCTTGCCATGGGTGGCGGCGTTGACGATCAGGTTGCGCAGCGCGCGGCGCAGGCCGAGCGCGCCGGCGCGCACCGAAACCTTGTCGAGGTGGCCGATCGAGACGGCATGGCCGAGCGACACCATCTCGGCTTCGATATCCTCCACCATCTTGCGCAGGTCCAACGGCTCGACCGCATCCTGGTTCACCTCCTCGCGCACCAGGCGGATGGCGCTGTCGGCGATGCGGTCCAGCTCGTCGAGGTCGTGAAGCCATTTGTCGCGGTCCTCGTCGAGGAATTCGGCGCGCAGCCGCATGCGCGTCATCGGCGTGCGCAGATCATGGCCGGCGGCGGCGACCAGCCGCATGCGGCTTTCCATGGCGGTCCTGAGCCGCGACGACAGCTGGTTCAGCGCATGCGCGGTCGCCTTGACCTCGGCCGAGCCCACTTCCGGCACCGCCGCCAACACGCCATCGCTGCCGATCTTGGAGACGGCGGCCTCCAGCATTTCCAGCGGCCGGATCAGCACCGAGGTGAAGTACACCGAGACAGCGGTGGCGCCGACCACGATCAGCGAGATCCAGCCGGCCAGAACCAGCCATTCGCGGCCCGGCGGCTTGAGATGCGGCACATCCATGATCGCCCAGCGGCTGTCGGGCAATCGCACCGACGCGACCTGGCCGGGTTCCTCTCCTTTTTCGCTGACGATGGCCTGCAGGTCGAGGCCGCGGCGTTGCAGGATGTGGTTGAGCATCGCCGTTTCCGTGCTGGCGATCTTGCCGCCGGCCGGATGGTCCGTGAATTGCACCCGCAGCACGTCCGGTATCGGGCCCGGCAGCAGCCGGACCACCAGTTCCATCTGCTGGGCGATCCAGGGCACGGTCAGCTCCGGCGGCGGCCCGCCGCCGCGCACGCTGAGGATGGCGGCCGTCGCCAGGCCGACGACGCCGACGATCGAGGCGACCAGCAAGACGATGAGGCGGCGGCGCAGCGAGTTCACGCCGGGACCTCCACCGTCTCGACACGGGCGGTGAGCTGGTAGCCGCCATTGCGCACGGTCTTGAACAGCGGCCCGTCGCCGGTGTCGGCGAATTTGCGGCGCAGCCGGCTCATCAGCACGTCGACCGAGCGTTCGAGCGGGTCGCGCTCGCGGCCCTGCGTGAGATCAAGCAGCTGGTCGCGCGACAGCAGCCGTCCGGGCCGGTCGAGGAACACCTGCAAAAGGTCGAACTCGGCGCCGGTGAGATCGATGCTCGCGCCTTGCATGTCCGTCACCTTGCGGGTGTCGGGCTCCAGCCTGTAGCTGGCGAAGCGGTAGACGCGGGCGCGGGGAGCGGGCGCGTCCTCGGGAACCGCGCGCCGCAGCACGGCGCGGATGCGGGCGGTGAGCTCGCGCGGGTTGAAGGGCTTGCCGAGATAGTCGTCGGCGCCGAGCTCCAGCCCGATGATGCGGTCGACATCCTCCTTCAGCGCCGTCAGCAGGATGACCGGGACGTGCGGCTTGCGGTCCCGCAAGCTCCGGCAGACGTCGAGGCCCGACCCGTCCGGCAGCATGACGTCGAGCACGACGAGGTCGAACTGGCCGGAGGCCAGCTTCTGCTCGCATTCGCGCCGGTCGGCCGCCACCGAGACGCGAAAGCCCTGGCCGTCGAGGTAGCGGCCGAGAAGCGTCCTGATCTCGCGGTCGTCGTCCACGACGAGGATATGGGGTTGTGACTGCATGAGGCGTGCCCTTGCCCGTGATTGTAGGGGGCTTGAAGCTGATTATAGGGAGAGCGCGCGCCGGCGGCATGGAAAATTGCAACGCAATGTTTCTGGCCGGGGTCGGGAAACATTCGGAAACAAATTGCCCCTTTGCGGAAACCTTCGGCAACATGCCGACGCGAAGCGGACAAACAGGCTTCCTATCCTCATGGCCGTCCGATGCATGAGAGAAAGGAACACCAATCATGCGAAGCAGACTTCTTGCGCTCGGCCTGTTTTCCGTCGCCGCGATTCATCCCGCGCTGGCGGCGCAGCCCGATGCCGGCCCCGCTCCGGGCGAGCCGCCGCCCGCCATGGCCATGCAGGACGGCCGGATGCCCGGACCGCAGGGTTTTGGCCCGCATGGCCCGATGCGGCATGGTCCGCCAGGCTGGGGTCCGCCAGGCTGGGGCCCGCAAGGCGTTGGCCCGGAAGGCTTTGGTCCCCGCCGCATGGGACCGCCGCCGGAATTCATGCTGGCCGCCAGGCTGGCGGCGCTCGAGACGCGCGTCGGCATCCGCAGCGAGCAGCTCGACGCCTGGCGCGACTACACCAGCGCGCTGCAGGCGGTGCTTTCGCCGCCCCGGCCTGATCGCGGTCCCGGCGGCACTGGCGGTCCCGAGGCAAAGGGGCCTGATGCGGCTCCGGGCGGCAAGCCCGATGCCTTCGCCTTCCAGGAAAGGCTGGCCGACGACATCACGGCGCGCGCGGCTTCGGCCGCCAAGCTCAAGGATGCGATCGCCGTGCTGCGCGCCAAGCTTACTCCCGAACAGCTCGAAATCCTCGCTTCGGCGGAACGCCCTCACGGACCACCCCCCGGCCCCTGGGGCGGCCCGCCGAATGATGCAGCCGCGCCTGGAGGTCCGCCCGACCAGGGCGGGCAGCTTCCGCCACCCCAGCCCGGGAACGGCTGATCACTCCAGCCGGCTGCGCCGGCCGGCCCGGCGCCCAACCCGTTCTCGGGCCGGCCGGTCCCGTGGGATGGCTGACATATCCAGCCATCCCACCCTTCAAATCACGCACAATGGAAGCTCGGCAATGTGGGAAGCCCTGATGATGCTGCGGCTGATCGCGTCGGTCAGGCCGATCGGCTCGCCCGGCCAGCGCGCCGGCCATGCCGCCAAGCCGACGGTGCCGCCGGTCGACGCGCCGCAGGGTGCGATCCGCTTGCATTTTGCCGCCTGGCGCCTGTCGCTGCCGGTTTCGCGGCAGCTCCACGATCATCATGACCGCAAGACCGCATAGGATGCAGGCAAGGCTTGGCATGCAACCGCCAATCGGCATAAATGAGCGCGATGGGCATCGCGGCCCGGAACTCGATCGTCGGGTTCGATCTGGCCGCGGAGAAGGAGCGCGACATGAGCCGCTTCGAGGCACTGCTCGACGCCGCCCTCGCATGGGCGCGGCCCGTTTTCACGATACCGATCGCCGTCGAGCGTATTTCATCGATCCTGCCTGGCCTCGCTTCCGGTGCCAGGCCGCCGCAACTCCAGGGAAAGATCCAGGCCATGCCTTTCACGCCTAGCCAATCCGTCGTGTCGGTCCATCCACGCCGGCTCGCGCCCTGGGCGGCAGCGCTCGCCGCCACGGTTCTTCTGGCGGCCTGTTCGCAGGAGCAGAGCAAGACTCCCGCCGGCATGGGCGGGGTCGCCAAGCCGGAAGTCGGGGTCGTCACGCTGCATCCGCAGTCGGTGGCGATAACAGCCGAACTGCCGGGACGCACTTCAGCCTCGCTCACCGCCGATGTGCGCCCGCAGGTCAACGGCATCATCCAGGCGCGCCTGTTCAAGGAGGGCAGCGAGGTGGTGGTCGGGCAACCGCTCTACCTCATCGATCCGGCGAGCTACCAGGCCGCCTATGACAGCGCGCAGGCGGCCCAGCAGAAGGCCGAAGCGGCGGTGCCGACGGCGCAGGCCAAGTTCGACCGCTATGCCGGCTTGCTGAAGCAGAACGTTGTTTCCAAACAGGATTATGACGATGCCGCCGCAACGCTGGCCCAGGCCAATGCGGATGTGGCGTCCGCCAAGGCCAGCGTCGAAACCGCGCGCATCAATCTCGACTACACCAAGATCACCGCGCCGATCGCCGGCCGCATCGACAAGTCGTCGCTGACGCCGGGCGCCCTGGTCACCGCCAATCAGGACACCTTGCTCACCACCATCCGTTCGCTCGATCCGATCAATGTCGACGTCACGCAGTCGAGCACCAATCTGCTCAACCTGCGCCAGGCCATCAATGAGGGCCGGCTGAAGTTCAGCGGCCCCAATGTCAGCGTCAAGCTGAAGCTCGAGAACGGAACCATCTACAACCAGACCGGCAAGCTGGAATTCGCCGGCGCCAATGTCGACCAGACCACCGGGACCTTTGCGCTGCGGGCCGAGTTCCCCAATCCCGACCGCCTGCTTCTGCCGGGCATGTATGTGCGCGCGCTGGTCGAAGAGGGCGTCGCCCAGAACAGTTTCCTGGTGCCGCAGCGGGGCGTCACCCGCAACACCAAGGGCGAGGCGACCGCCTTGGTCATCAACGCGCAGGGCAAGGTCGAGACGCGTGTGCTCGCCGTGCGCAACAGCGTCGGCAACAACTGGCTGGTGGATTCGGGCGTCGGCGACGGCGACCGTGTCATCGTCGAGGGCCTGCAACTGGTGCGGCCCGGCGGCGACGCGACGGGCGTCGAGGTGACGATCGACGAGATGACCGGCGAGGTCAAGGACCGGGCGCAGACCTCTTCGGCCACATCCTCCACGTCCAAGATGGCCGATAGCAGCCAGTCGACCGGGAACTGAGGCGATGTCAGCATTCTTCATCAACCGGCCGATCTTCGCCTGGGTGATCGCCATCGTGATCATGCTGGGCGGCCTGCTCGCGCTCACCACGCTGCCGATCTCGCAATATCCGCAGATCGCGCCGACCACGGTCAACATCAGCGCCACCTATCCGGGCGCCGACGCGCAAACGGTCGAGAACTCGGTGACCAAGGTCATCGAGCAAGGCATGACCGGCATCGACAATCTCGACTACATGACGGCGACCTCGACCTCGACCGGCCAGGCCACGATCACGCTGACCTTCACCAGCGCGGCCGATCCCGACACCGCCCAGGTGCAGACGCAGAACAAGCTGCAGCTGGTGCAGTCGCAGCTGCCGCAGGTGGTGCAGAGCAACGGCATCACCGTGTCCAAATCCTCGACCGGCTTCCTGATGGTCATCGGCTTCGTCTCCAGCGACGGCAAGATGAACTCGACCGATCTTGCCGACTATGTCGACTCGACCATCAACGACACGCTGAAGCGCGTCGAAGGCGTCGGCTCGACGCAGCTGTTCGGCTCCAGCTATGCCATGCGCATCTGGCTCGATCCCGACAAGCTCGCCAAATATACGCTGATGCCGAGCGACGTGGCTGCGGCGATCCAGGCGCAGAACACGCAGGTCTCGGCCGGCCAGCTCGGCGGCATGCCGCAACGCAAGGGCCAGCAGCTCAACGCCACGGTGACGGCCAAGAGCCGGCTGCAGACCGCCGAACAGTTCCGCAACATCATCCTGAAGAGCCAGACCGACGGTTCGCTGGTTCGCCTCAACGACGTCGCCACGGTGGAGCTCGGCGCCGAGAGCTATACGACGCAAGCCAGATACAATGGCCAGCCGGCGGCCGGCGTCGCCGTCAACCTCGCAACCGGCGCCAACGCCATCAGCACGGCGGAAGCGGTGCGCGCGACGATCAACCGGCTGAGCTCGACTTTCCCGCAAGGCGTCGAGGTCGTCTACCCCTACGACACCTCGCCCTTCGTGCGGCTGTCGATCGAGGAGGTGGTCAAGACGCTGGCCGAGGCGATCGTACTGGTGTTCCTGGTGATGTTCATCTTCCTGCAGAATCTGCGGGCCACCATCATCCCGACCATCGCCGTGCCGGTGGTGCTGCTCGGCACGTTCGGCGTGCTGTCGCTGTTCGGCTATTCGGTCAACACGCTGACCATGTTCGCCATGGTGCTGGCCATCGGCCTGCTGGTCGACGACGCCATCGTCGTGGTCGAGAATGTCGAGCGCGTGATGGCGGAGGAAGATCTGTCGCCGAAAGAGGCGACGCGAAAATCGATGAACGAGATCACCGGCGCGCTGGTCGGCATTGCCACCGTGCTGTCGGCGGTGTTCGTGCCGATGGCCTTCTTCGGCGGCTCGACCGGCATCATCTACCGGCAGTTCTCGGTCACCATCGTCTCGGCCATGGTGCTGTCGGTGCTGGTCGCGCTGGTGCTGACGCCGGCGCTCTGCGCCACGATCCTGAAGCGGCCCAAGGACCATGCAACGCAGACCGGCCCGTTCGGCTGGTTCAACCGTGTCTTCGATCGCGGCACCACAGCCTATCGCGACGGTTCGCATGGAATCATCAACCGGTCCTGGCGCTTTCTCGCCGTGTTCCTTGCCATCGTCGTCGCCATGGGCTGGATGTTTGCCCGGCTGCCGAGCTCGTTCCTGCCGGAAGAGGACCAGGGCATCCTGATCACCAGCGTGTCGCTGCCGGTCGGCGCGACGCAGGACCGGACCGAGCGTGTCCTGGCCGAGGTGACCGACCACTATCTCAAGCAGGAAAAGGACGCTGTCCAGGGCGTCTTTACGGCCTCCGGCTTCGGGTTCGGCGGCGCCGGGCAGAATGTCGGCATCGCTTTCGTGCCGATGAAGGATTTCAGCCTGCGCAAATCGCCGGCCTTGTCGGCGCAAGCGGTTGCCGGGCGCGCCATGGGCGCCTTCCGAGGGATCAGGGACGCGCAGGTCTTCGCGCTTGCCCCGCCTGCCATCCAGGGCTTCGGCAACACCAACGGCTTCGACTTCTACCTGCAGGACGTCAACGGCGCCGGCCATGACGCGCTGATCCAGACGCGCAACCAGCTGCTGGGTCTTGCCGCGCAGAGCAAGCTGCTCGCCAACACCAGGCCCAACGGCCAGGAGGACCAGCCGCAATTCTCGATCGATATCGACCAGGAGAAGGCCAGCGCGCTCGGCGTCAGCCTCGCCGACATCAACAACACGCTGTCGAGCGCCTGGGGCAGCGATTACGTCAACGACTTCATCGACCGCGGGCGGGTGAAGCCGGTCTATATGCAGTCGGACGCGAACTTCCGCATGCAGCCGGAAGACCTGGACAAATGGCAGGTGCGCAATGCCAGCGGCGCCATGGTGCCGTTCTCGGCCTTCGCCTCCAGCCACTGGACGTTCGGTTCGCCGCGGCTGGAACGCTACAATGGCTCGGCGGCGGTCGAGATCCAGGGCGCGGCGGCGGCCGGCGTGAGCTCCGGTGCGGCGATGGACGAGATCGACCGGCTGGTGGCGCAACTGCCGCCCGGATATTCCCACGAATGGACCGGTCTGTCGCATCAGGAACGGCTTTCAGGCAACCAGGCGCTGTCGCTCTATGCGATTTCGGCGCTGGTCGTGTTCCTGTGCCTGGCGGCACTTTATGAGAGCTGGTCGATCCCGTTCGCGGTCATGCTGTCGGTGCCGATCGGCATTTTCGGCGCGCTCGCGGCGGCAACGCTTTTCGGCCAGACCAACGACGTCTATTTCAAGGTCGGCCTGCTGACCACGATCGGCCTGGCCGCCAAGAACGCCATCCTGATCGTCGAGTTCGCCATCGAGCGGCAGGCGGCCGGCATGGGGTTGGTCGAGGCGACGCTGGAAGCGGCGCGACAACGATTGCGGCCGATCCTGATGACGTCGCTGGCCTTCATCCTCGGCGTCACGCCGCTCGCGATCGCCAGCGGTGCCGGCTCTGGCGCGCAGAACTCGGTCGGCATCGGCGTGATGGGCGGCATGATCGCGGCGACGGTGATCGGCGTGTTCCTGGTGCCGCTGCTGTTCGTCACGGTGCGGCGCATCTTCAAGGGCAAGGTGGCCAAACAGGATACCGGCCCGGATCTCGGGCAAGGCACGGACGAGAAGCCGGCGACGGCCAACCAGCAGTAAGGAACTTCCCATGACAGGTTTGGAACGTGGCCCGGTGGCCGCAGGGCGGCTCATTGCGCCCATGATCACGGCTGTTTTGCTTGCCGGATGCGTCGTCGGGCCGGATTACCGGACGCCGATCCTGCCGATGCCGGCGAACTGGAGCGGTGAGAAGCCGACGAAATCCGCCCAGCCGGCGCAGCTGTCGCAATGGTGGCAGCGCTTGCACGATCCGCAGCTCAACACGCTGGTCGCGGAAGCCGTCGCTGGCAACCTCGACGTCGCCACCGCCAAGGCCAAGATCCGCGAGGCGCGTGCCAGCTATCGCCAGAGCGCCGGCACGCTGCTGCCGTCCGTGGATGGCTCCGGCTCGGTGACGCGCGACAAGTCGTCAGAGACCACGGCGGGGACCAATTCGATCTACAGCGAATACCAGGCCGGTTTCGACGCCAGCTGGGAGCTCGACCTGTTCGGCGCCAACCGCAGGGGCGTCGATGCCGCGCGCTACGGCGTGGACGCGGCGCAAGAGGAATTGCGCGCGACATTGCTGACGCTGGTCGGCGATGTCGCGTCCTATTACACCCAGGCGCGCGGCTACCAGGCCCGCATCGCGCTCGCCCGGCGTTCGGCCACCTCGCAGCGGCAGACCGCCGAACTCACCCGCACCATGGCGCTGGCAGGGTCGGCGACAGCGGCAGACGTCGCCAAGGCGATGGGGCAGGCGGCGAGCACCGAGGCCGCGGTGCCGACGCTGGAAGCAAGCTATGCCGAGGCGGTGCATCGCCTGTCGGTGCTCACCGGCCGGCCGCCGGCCGCGCTCAGCGAGCGACTGAAGCGCGGCAAGCCGATCCCGTCGCCGCGCCTGCCGATGCCGACCGGCATTCCCGCCGACATCCTTTTGTCGCGGCCGGACGTGCGCATGGCCGAGCGGCAATACGCGCAATACACCGCCAAGGTCGGCCAGGCCGAGGCGGCGCGCTACCCTTCGGTCAGCCTGACGGGGAACATCAGCACGGCGGCCCTCAATCTCGGCGATCTCGGCAAGAATTCGTCGATCGGCTGGTCGTTCGGGCCTTCGCTCAGCGTGCCGCTGTTCAATGCCGGCCAGCTGCAGGCCGCCGCCGATGTCGCCCGCGCGCAGCGCGACCAGTATTTCATCGCCTATCGCGCCTCGGTGCTGACCGCGCTCGAGGATGTCGAGAATGCGCTGGTGCTGATGGCGCAGGAGCGCATCCGGATCGGCAAGCTTGCCTCGTCGGCGAAATCCTATGGCGAGGCGGCGAGCCTCGAAGGCATGCTCTACAAGGCCGGCGAGACCAGCCTGCTCGATGTGCTCGACGCCCAGCGCTCGCTTTACACGGCCGAGGATTCCCTGCTGCAGAGCCGCGTCCTTCTGGCGACCAACTACATCGCCCTCAACAAGGCGCTCGGCGGCGGCTGGGACGGCGCGGTCGACAGCGCGAAGCCCGAGATCGTCGACGTCAGGACCGGGCCAAGACTGGCGTCGACGATGACGGCACCGTGACCAGTTGCGCCTGTCCTGGAGGCGAGGGCGGCCTATACGCTGGCGGCCTCATTCGCGCCCGATGCCGGCATCCAGTCCGACCTGGCCGGCGGCGAGCTGCACAAGCTGGCCTCGCGAGGCAACTTCCAATTTGCGATATATGTTGTTCATATGGATCTTCAGCGTGCCTTTCGAGATGCCGATGTCGAGCGCGATCCGCTCGTAAGGCTTGTCCCCGGCAACGAGCCGGGCGATCTCCATCTCCCGCCTGGTCAGGCGTGACGACAGGCTCCGCCATCTGATCCGGCGGGACGCCTCGATTTCAAGGGCTTCGCCGACAATTTCGGCAGGCAGCCAGTGGCCGCCGGCGGCGACCTGCCGAATGCATCTCAGCAGCGTCCCGATGGCGGACTCCTTCAGCACGATCCCGGCGACGCCGGCCATGACGATGTCGTAGAGCTGGCCTTGTGACGCGCCGGCCGTCAGCATCACACATCGCGTGCCCGGCGTTTCCTTGCCGAGTTCAACGGCAACGTCGAGTCCGCTGAAGCCCGGCATGTTCAGGTCGATCACCGCGACGTCGGGCAGGTCTTGCCTGATCCTGGTCAGTGCGCTCCTGCCATCCAGCGCGGATCCGACGACCGTATAGCCGGGGTCTCGGGCAATCAGGTCTTCCAGGCCGTGCAGGAGCAGCGGATGGTCGTCGACAATGAACACAGAAGTGACCATCTTTCAGCCGCGCTCCAACCCGGTCAGGCTCGCACACCCTATGCGATGACCCATCCCGACAGCATCGTGTTTTCGGAAAGAATTAGCAATTACTAAATCAATGTCGATACGCTGTCGGCACCAAGGCGCCCGGTGCCGAAATGAAAACAGGTCGGTTCCGGGGCGCCATTGCCCGTCCGTGACTTGATGAGATCACGGGCCTGACTCCAGCGGCCTCGTCGGTGAGAGTGAAAGCCGACAAATTTTCATACAAATCGGCTAATGTTGCAGGTCTTTACTCCAACGTTCGTGGTATTTAACGATATTGAATTTTCGTTCGCGCCTATAACCTCGGTTATATAGACGCATCCATTGCAACCTGCGCAATATGGTTAGGGGAATATTAAGGCTCTGCCGGTCGACATCGACCGCGTGAGTTTGGGCGTGGGGCGTGGGCGTGGCAGGCGGTTCGAAGGCACTTGTGTTCCGTCATGTCGCAGAAACAGCTGGCGAAGCGAGTTCAGACTTCGCCGTCGCCTCGGTACTTTTGTCCAAATTCACCCACCTTCTTTTCGCGAAACGGTCGCTCACCGATACGCCGCGTTCCGCGGGAGCCGGGCGTCCGGAGCTCGCAAACTGGATAGACGGAAGCGGCCTGGCCGCTGACCGGACGACAATGTGGAGGAAACGATAATGGCAACAGATCTGGGCTCCGGTGTCCTTCTCGAGGCAACGACCGAGGGGTCGGGAACCGGCAACTACGATTCCTTCCTGCGGCTGCAGGCGACAGGTATCGAGGAGGGCTTTAACACCGACCAGAACGGCAACGTCCTCGATAACAAGGCGTCCTTCACCCACGACCTGCAATACGGCAACATCCAATCGATCAATGTCGGCGGCGTCGACTATCTCGAGTTCCGGCTCGACCTCAACGAAAGCAACAACGCCGTAAACGCCGACATCACGATGACCGGCCTGGATATCTACATCTCCAACGCCGGAGCGACCCTCACCGACTACAATGCAGGCTTCGCCGGATTCACCTCCGTCTTCCACCTGAGCGCCGACCAGTTGCTGATCGATTCCAACCATGGCTCGGGAACGGACGACTACCGTGTGCTCGTCCCGGTCAGCGACTTTACGGCGGCCGGCGTCTCTCCCGGATCCTATGTGACGCTGTTTTCAAGCTTCTCCGGAGCCAATGGCGGCTTCGAGGAGTGGCGCACCCTTACGACCCCCGGCACCGGCACGGATACGCCTGGAATCGGCATCGACAAGGTGACGGTCGACGGCGCGGCAACGGGCGATGGCTTGAACGTGCTCGCCGGTGATACGATCAGCTGGCAATATACGGTGAGCAACACCGGCAACGTCGCATTGTCGGACGTCACGGTCACCGACAACCAGGGTGTTGTCGTGACGGCGGTTCTCAGTGGCGGCTTCAACGTCGGCGACATCAATCACAACAACCTGCTCGACACCACCGAGACCTGGAGCTTCACCGGCAGCGGCACGGCCGTCAAAGGCGACTATGCCAATGTCGGCCACGTTTCCGCTTCAGCCGGTGCGGCTACCGTTACCAGCGACGACGGTTCCAGCTATTTCGGCGCTGATCCCGAGATCGCCATCGACAAGGTGACGGTCGACGGTACGACATCGGGCGACGGCCTCAACATCCTGGCCGGCGAGGCGATCTCCTGGAAATACACGGTCACCAATGTGGGCAACGTCGCGCTTTCGGGCGTCAACGTGACCGACAATCAGGGCGTCACCGTCACGCCGGATCTCAGTGGCGGCTTTAATGTCGGCGACACCAACCATGACGGTAAGCTCGACCTCACCGAGACCTGGACCTTCACCGGCACCGGCGTTGCCGAAAAAGGCAACTACAGCAATGTCGGCACGGCCACGGGCTCCTTTACTGACGATGCCAGTCACGTCGCCACTCCTAGCGCCACCGACGGCTCCAGCTATTTCGGCGCTGATCCCGAGATCGCCATCGACAAGGTGACGGTTGACGGTACGACATCCGGTGACGGCCTCAACATCCTGGCCGGCGAGGCGATCTCCTGGAAATACACGGTCACCAATGTGGGCAACGTCGCGCTTTCGGACGTCAACGTGACCGACAATCAGGGCGTCACCGTCACGCCGGATCTCAGTGGCGGCTTTAATGTCGGCGACACCAACCATGACGGCAAGCTCGACCTCACCGAGACCTGGACCTTCACCGGCACCGGCGTTGCCGAAAAAGGCAACTACAGCAATGTCGGCACGGCCACGGGCTCCTTTACTGACGATGCCAGTCATGTCGCCACACCTAGCGCCACCGACGGCTCCAGCTATTTCGGCGCTGATCCCGAGATCGCCATCGACAAGGTGACGGTTGACGGTACGACATCGGGCGACGGCCTCAACATCCTGGCCGGCGAGGCGATCTCCTGGAAATACACGGTCACCAATGTGGGCAACGTCGCGCTTTCGGGCGTCAACGTGACCGACAATCAAGGCGTCACCGTCACGCCGGATCTCAGCGGCGGCTTTAATGTCGGCGACACCAACCATGACGGCAAGCTCGACCTCACCGAGACCTGGACCTTCACCGGCACCGGCGTTGCCGAAAAAGGCAACTACAGCAATGTCGGCACGGCCACGGGCTCCTTTACTGACGATGCCAGTCATGTCGCCACACCTAGCGCCACCGACGGCTCCAGCTATTTCGGCGCTGATCCGCATATCACGCTGGACAAGAAGACCAACGGCGTCGACCACGGCCTTAACATCTTCCAAGGCCAGGCTGTGACCTGGACCTACGATGTCAAGAACGACGGCAACGTCGCGCTCGCCAACGTCGTCGTCAAGGACGACAATGGCACGGTCGGCACTGGTGATGATTTCAATGCCACGGCGATAACCAGCGGCGGCTTCAACACCGGCGACATCAACCACAACGGCCTGCTCGACACCAACGAAACCTGGCATTTCAAGGCGACCGGCACAGCGCAACTCGGCAGCTACGTCAACAATGCAACGGCCACCACCAATGCCTATGTCGACACGGCCGGACATTCGCTGACGCCGCTCGCCACCGACAGCAGCGACTATGAGGGCTTCTCGAACAAGGCGCTGACCCAAGGGTTCTGGGGAAGCCATTCCGATGCGTGGGATGGTGTCACCGGCCACGAAAGCAATCCCACCAAGAGCGCTTTCAACAGTGGCGTCATCTGGGGGCTGGACATCAACCCGCGCCACGACGGCAACCTGCTGCTCGGCGACAGCAATGGCAACGGCGTTGCCGACGCCGGCGAACACACCCTGCTGATTTCGAATTCCCTGGCCAAGGCCATAGAATCGAGTTCGACCGGCGGTGACGCGCGCGTCATCATGCTGCAGCAGGTGATCGCCGCTCAGCTCAACATAGACAACCACGTTGCCCAGCCCAACGACTTGATCACCGAGGCGATGATGTGGCTGAAGGGCGAGGGGGTATGGGCCGGACTCAACGTCAATGTCGACGGAGGTGACGGGATTATTGATGGAAACGCCGCTGGCACGGGGTTGGCAGGGTCCGCGCTGAAGACAAGCTCGACGGCCTGGACCAAGTATGTCGACGTCACCGATCCGAGCTCCGGCATCACCGACTGGAACGGCGGCAAGGAGGCCGATGGCGAGGGCCTGAAGAACGCGCTGATGTGGTTCAACCAGGGGCAATTGGTGACATCCGGGGCAGGCGGCCATGTAGCCTGGTTCGATGGGGCCAACATCATCGACGAGCATCCCAACACGCTCGATCAATTCTGGCTCACCTTGCACGAAGTGGGGGGCCTCACGGGCATCGCCTGAGGCCGGCGTCCGGCCTTTCGGCCGGGTGTTTGCCGTAGCTTCGCCCGCGTGAAATGGCATGGAAAGGGGCTTCACCATCTTCACTTCGGCGCAGGCCAGGATCAGGTCCTTGGGTCTGGTTCTGATCGCCTGCGCCCTTTTTCTTGCCCTCGGCGGCGTGCTGACAACGTCGGCGGGGATCTGGTTGGTCTGTCTGGCGCTGGCGATATCCGGCGCGCTTGTGCTGTTTCGGAGACGCAATCCCTTTCGCGCCGAAACCGGTCCGGACGCAGCCCCCGGCGCCGCGGCGACGGCGCGAAGGGCTGCCGGGTCCAGTACCCGGCAGCCCAATATCCTGCAGCAGGGATCGGAACTCTCGGCGGCAATCAAATCCTGCCGCTCCGCCTTTATCGCCATTGCGCTGTTCAGCGGCGTCCTCAATGTGCTGATGCTGTCCAGTTCGATCTACATGCTCGAGGTCTACGATCGCGTGCTGCCGAGCCGCAGCGTGCCGACGCTGATCGGCCTCAGCCTGCTCGTCGCCATCCTCTATGCCGGGCAAGGCGTGCTCGATTTCATCCGCGGCCGCATCCTGGTGCGCATCGGCGGCGCCCTCGACGAGGCGCTCGGCGCCCGCGTCTATTCCAGCGTCCTCAAGCTGCCGCTCAAGGTCGGGCGCAATGGCGACAGCATGCAGCCGGTGCGCGATCTCGACAGCGTGCGGACTTTCCTGTCCGGTTCCGGCCCGACCGCCTTGTTCGACCTGCCGTGGCTGCCGCTCTATCTGGTCATCATCTTCATGTTCCACGTGCTTCTCGGCGTGACGGCCCTGATCGGCGCGATCGTGCTGGTGCTGTTGACCGTCTTTGCCGAGCGGCTGACGCGCAAGCCGGTCACATCAGGCACCCAGACCGGCATCATCCGCAACGGCCTGACCACGACCGGCAACCGCAACGCCGAAGTCATTGCTGCTCTCGGCATGGGCGGCAGGATGGCAAAACGATGGGAAGAGGCCAATCGCGACTATCTCGCCGAGCAGCGCAGCGTCAGTGACATTGCCGGCGGCTTTGGCGCCGTGTCCAAGGTGCTGCGCATGCTCTTGCAATCGGCAATGCTCGGCATCGGTGCCTGGCTGGTGATCGAGCAGCAGGCGACCGCGGGCATCATCATCACCGCCTCGATCCTGAGTGGCCGGGCGCTGGCGCCCGTCGATCTGGTCATCGCCAACTGGAAGGGCTTCGTGACCGCGCGGCAGGGTTGGCTGCGGCTGACCAGGATCCTCGCCGCATTACCGGCCGATGCCGAGCCGATGGCCATGCCGGCGCCGAGCCGCCACGTCTTCATGCAAGGTGTCAGCGTCGTGGCGCCCGGCACGCAGCGTCTTCTGCTGCAGGATGCCAGCTTTGCGCTGGAAGCAGGACACGCGGTCGGCATCATCGGCCAGAGCGGTTCGGGCAAGTCGACGCTGGTCAGGGCGCTTGTCGGCGCCTGGCCGTCCGCCGCCGGCAGGGTCAGGCTCGATGGCGCCGACCTCGACCAGTGGTCGCCGGAGGATCGCGGCCAGTTCATCGGCTACCTGCCACAGGACGTCGAGCTGTTTGCCGGCTCGATCGCACAGAACATCGCGCGTTTCGAACCCGGCGCCGATCCCGCATTGGTGATTGCCGCCGCCAGGGCAGCCGGCGCGCATGATCTCATCGTTGGTTTCCGCGACGGCTACGAGACGCAGATCGGCGAACTCGGCGAGGCCGTCTCGGCCGGCCAGCGCCAACGCATCGCGCTGGCACGCGCTCTCTACCGCGATCCGTTCCTGGTGGTGCTCGACGAACCGAACTCCAACCTCGACGCCGAAGGCGAGCAGGCGCTGTTCCAGGCGATTGTCTCGGTGCGGCAGCGAGGCGGCATCGTCGTGCTCGTGGCGCATCGGCCTAGCGCGCTCGGCACGGTCGATTTCATCCTCGCCATGAGCCAGGGCCGCGTTCAGGCGTTTGGGCTCAAGGAAGACGTTCTCAACAAGCTGTTTCCGCGGCCGCAGCCGGCCGCGGCCACCGTGCCGCACCTCAGGCTCGCCACCGAAGGGCCGGCGACGCCAGGCACGGTGGCGGCGGCGGGCGAGTGATTGGGGGAACGATGCAGAGCTCCTCTCACCAATCCATCCGGCATTACTTGCATTTGGGCCTCATCGCGGTCGCGCTGCTGGTCGGCGGTGTCGGCGGCTGGGCCTCGCTGACACGGATTTCGGGAGCGGTCATCGCCTCCGGGGTTCTCGTCGTCGATTCCCATGTCAAGGACGTGCAGCATTCGACCGGCGGCATCGTCGGCGAGATCGCGGCGCGTGATGGTGACCGCGTCAAGCGCGGCGCTCTGCTCGTGCGCCTCGACCCGACCTTGCCGGCGGCCAACCTTGCCGTCGTCACCAAGGCGCTCGACCAGTTGGCGGCACGCGAGGCGCGCCTCGAAGCGGAGCGCCGGGGCGCGGATGTCATCGCCTTTCCGCAGGACCTTCTCGATCGCCGCGGCGATCCGGCGATCGCCGAGCTCATGGCTGGCGAGCAACAGGTTTTCGAGACGCGACGCGCGGGGCGTTCCGGCCAGAAGAGCCAGCTGCAGGAGCGCATCCTGCAGCTGCAGAAGGAGATTGGCGGGGACACGGCGCAAGCCGATGCCAAGTCGCAGGAAATCACGCTCGTCGAGGAGGAACTGGCCAGCATACGCGCGCTGTGGAAGAAGCGGCTGATCTCGATCGACCGCCTGACCGCCATGGAGCGCGAGTCGGCACGGCTCGATGGCGAGCGCGGCCAGCTGACGGCGGCCCTGGCGCAGGCCCAGGGCAAGATCGCCGAGATCAATCTGCAGATCCTCCAGATCGACCTCGAGCTCGGCACCGACGTCAACAAGGATCTGCGCGAGATCGACGGCAAGGTCGGCGAATTGACGGAGCGCAAGATCGCCGCCGAGGACCAGCTCAGGCGCATCGACATCCGCGCGCCCCAGGATGGCGTCGTGCAACAGTCCATCGTCCACACCATCGGCGGCGTCATCACCCCTGGCCAGACGATCATGCAGATCGTGCCCGACAGCGACAGCTTGACGGTCGAAGCCAAGATCGCGCCGAGCGACATCGATCAGCTCTGGGTTGGCCAGCCGGCGGCGCTGCGCTTTTCAGCCTTCAACCAGCGCACCACGCCGCAAATCAACGGCACGGTAGAGCTGACTTCGCCGGACACCACGACCGACCAGCGTACAGGCATCAGCTACTACACCGTTCGCATCGCGACCACGCATGCGGAGGTGGCGCGCCTCGGCGAGGTCAAGCTGGTTCCCGGCATGCCCGTCGAATCTTTCATCAAGACCGCGGACCGGACCGTGATCTCCTATCTCGTCAAACCGCTGCAAGATCAGATCAGCCGCGCCTTCAGGGAATGAGGGGATTCTGGAGCAGGGCCGGTGCGACCGGACCACGGCTGGCGGGCAGCGCACGGCGTCGTGAACAAGATGTGTAACGAAAATCAAGGGCCATCCGTCTATGGTGCGACGGAGGCCATGAGATGTCGCGCACTTATGATCTTGCATCCGATGTGATCCGGCGTGTCTATGAAAGGCGGATAGAGGCGCCGGCGATCCTCGATACCGCTATCGAATTTCCCAACGCGGCGAAATTCATCGACGCGTGGCGTGAAATCCGCGGCGAAGCGCTGGGCGTGCATCTGGGCAAGGTGCCGCGTTTTCACGACATCATGCCCGAGCAGGCCGAAATCTCGGCCAATGACGGCCTCGACTGGCGCATGTTCGTGCTCAAGGCCTATGACATGGCGGTTCCGGAGAACCTTGCGCGGATGCCGGTTCTCAGCCGGTTGCTTGCCGAATGCCCCGAGGTCAAATCGGCGGCCATCTCGTTCCTCGCGCCGCGCAAGCACATTCCCAGCCATCGCGGACCCTTTCGCGGCATCATGCGGTTCCACCTCGGCCTGGTCATCCCGCGACAGGCCGATGGCCGCCCGGCAACTGTCATGATGATCGACCATCAGGAGAAACGGATCAGCGACGGCGAAGGCATGCTGTGGGACGACACCTATCCGCACGAGGTGATGAACAATGCCGATGAAGCCCGCATAGCCCTTCTGCTGGATGTCTGGCGTCCGGGAATGCCCTGGGACATGGAAGTCCTGTCCAGGCTGATCGTGCGCGGCGTGCAGGCGGGAATGCGGCGCAGGGGCGTGTCGTTCGGCGGCTGAGCCGGCGGCGGGCGACAGCGCCGTGCGACGGCCGTGTCCCATCAAGCGCCGCGCGCTGTCTCACGACAGGCGCGCCGGGTCGGCCTATCCCGATGCCGCCGGAGGGCTTGTGCCCGGCGGCGCGGAGGATAGTACCAAGTGACATCGATACCGGTTGCCAGTCGCGAAGCGGCGCCCTTGCCCGTCGCGGCGCTGATGGGCGCGATGGTGTCGATCCAGATCGGCGCCACTTTCGCCAAGACCCTGTTTCCGGTGATCGGTGCGCAAGGCACGACGACGCTGCGGCTGGTCGTCGGCGCGCTGATGCTGATCGCGGTGCTGCGTCCGTGGCAGATGCGGCCGACGCGTGCCAACTTGCCCTGGCTCGTTGCCTATGGAGTGACGCTCTGCGCGCTCAACCTCCTGTTTTACGCGGCTCTTGCCAGGATCCCGCTCGGCGTCGCCGTGGCGCTCGAATTTTCCGGGCCGTTGCTGGTGGCGACACTGACGTCGCGGCGCGCCAGCGACTTTGCCTGGATCGCGCTGGCGGTGGCAGGCATCATCCTTCTGTCGCCCTTCATCCATTCTCAGCAGCCGCTTGACCCGACCGGGGTTATGCTGGCGCTGGCGGCCGGCGGCTTCTGGGCGCTCTACATCGTGCTCGCCCAGAAGACGGGCGCCGAGCTTGGCACCCGCACCACCGCCTATGGCATGGCGATCGCCGCCGTGCTGGTGCTGCCCTTCGGTATCGCCGAGGCCGGCACGGGGCTGCTGGCGCCGTCGATCCTGGTCGGCGCCCTGCTCGTCGGCCTGTTTTCCAGCGCGCTGCCGTTCTTCCTGGAGATGGTGGCGCTGACCCGGATGCCGGCCCGCATCTACGGCACGCTGACCTGCCTGGAGCCGGGGCTCGGCGCGCTCGCCGGCTTCCTGTTCCTGCATGAAAGCCTGAGCCCGGCGCAACTGGCCGGTATCGCCGCCGTCATCGCGGCGGCCGCCGGCACGGCGCTGACCTCGAAGCCACCGGTGCCGTCGCCGGAGTAGGGGTACCACAGCGCCGTCCTCGCCGGTGCCTTCGGTGTCACGGCGGCCAATGCCGCGTTCGCGCCGATCGACTGCGGCTGAATGGTCACACCGATCGGGAAAGCGGCGTGTCGCTTTCCCGGACAATTCCGGTGCGACCCAGCCCAAGACGCAGCCGGCGGACAATGCAACACCGGGGGCCTCGACCACACCTGGATCGCCACGGAGTATTTTCGTGGCGAGGACCACAACATATGGGGCGGCAGACAAACAATGAAAATCATTCTTCTCGCGACGGCCTTCATTCTGGCGCCTGTCGGCATGGCGTGCGCGGCCGACCTCAATGAGGTCTCGCCTGTTGCCGGCTACGACTGGTCCGGCCTCTATGCCGGCGTCGACGCGGGCTACGCAGCCGGAAAATCCAATCTGTTCATCGCCGGCGGCGGGTTCGGCGGCGGATCCGACCTCAACGTGCCGCTTGATCCGGACGGTTTTGTCGGCGGCATCCATATCGGCGCCAACTACCAGATGGCGAACAGCTTCGTGATCGGCGCCGAGGCCGACATCGCCTACAGCAATGCCGACGGACTGACACCTGTCGACACCGGCGGCGGTGGCGTCACCACATTGCTCAAGAGCGAACTCAAATGGGAGGGATCGGCGCGGCTGCGGGCGGGCTATGCGTTCGACCGGACCTTGCCCTACATCACCGCCGGCGTGGCCGCGGCCAAATATGAAGTGACCGCGATCAGCGCCGGCCCCGGCGGCGAAATACCGTTCCACGACGAGAGCCATGTCGGCTGGACCGTTGGCGCCGGCATCGAGCACGCTTTCACCGACAGGTGGATCGCGCGGGCCGAATACCGCTACTCCGATTTCGGCAGCCAGGATCTGTCGATAGCGGCCGGCCTGCCCACGGAGACGAAGGTCGACCTGCAGACGCACGATGTCCGGGTAGGGCTCAGCTACAAGTTCTGATCCCCCAGAGCGAACAATACCCCGCCCCGACCTTTCCGGCGCGGGTCCGCAATCCGTCGTCGCTTCGGCCTTCGCCGGCCGCCGACTTCGGCTCCTCTTGGACTCGCCAAAATACAACCCATATTGAGTCCATGGAGCTTTGAGCGTGACCTTCGCGCGGGTGGCCCTTCTGGCCGCGGCCTTCGTCGCCGTGGCTGTCTTTTCTCCCTTCTCTTCGGCCGGGAGCGAGAGGGTCGCGCTGAGCGTCGCCATCGACGGCGCCATCGGGCCGGCAAGCAGCAGGCAGCTCGAGGAAGCGCTCGATGCCGCCGCCAAGCGGGACGCCTCGGTTCTTATCCTTCAGCTCGACACGCCGGGCGGGCTGGTCACCTCGATGCGCGAGATGATCGCCGATATACTGGCTTCGCCGGTACCCGTCATCGGCTATGTCGCGCCGGCCGGCGGCCATGCGGCTAGCGCCGGCACCTACATCCTCTATGCCACCCATGTCGCGGCGATGGCGCCGGGAACCAATCTCGGCGCCGCGACGCCGGTCGAGATCGGCGGGCTGCCGTCGCTTCCTGGCGGCGAGAAGGACGACCAGAAGGACAAGAGCGACCAGAAGAGCCAGGGCGGACGGCCGGCAGGCGACGCGATGATGGCCAAGGTGACCAATGACGCGGTCGCCCTGATCCGGTCGCTTGCCGAATTGCGCGGGCGCAATGGCGACTGGGGCGAGAAGGCGGTGCGCGAGGCGGCGAGCCTGTCGGCCAATGCGGCGCTGCAGGAACATGTCATCGACTTCGTCGCCCGCGACACCACCGAACTGTTGCAACTGGCCGACGGGCGCACTGTCGATGTCGCCGGCAAGAAAGTGGTGCTGGCGACCAAGGGGCTGCCGGTCGAGACGCTGGAGCCCGGCTGGTTCATCCGGCTGCTCGGCGTCGTCACCGATCCGAACGTCGCCGTCATCCTGATGCTGGTCGGCGTCTATGGCATCGTCTTCGAGTTCACCAGCCCCGGAGCGGTCGCGCCCGGCGTCATCGGCACGCTTTGCCTCGTGCTCGGCCTCTATGCGCTCGACCTCCTGCCGATCAACTATACCGGCCTTGCCCTGATGCTGCTCGGCCTCGCCTTCCTCGTCATCGAGGCCTTCAATCCCACCGTCGTGCTTGGGCTCGGCGGCGTGGCCGCCTTTCTGTTCGGCGCCGCCATGCTGCTGCGGGTAGAGGGCCCGGGCTTTGCCATGTCCTGGGCCGTCATCGGTCCCGCCGCGGCGCTGACGCTCGGGCTGGCGCTGCTGACCGGCACCTATGTCTGGGCGGCGCGCAAGAACCCGCCGCGCGTCGGCGGCGAAGCCATGCGCGGGCAGCCGGCCGAGATCCTCGACTGGCAGGGCACGGAGGGCCATGTCCTGGCCCTGGGCGAGCGCTGGCGGGCGAAGGCCGACGAACCGATCGCGGCCGGCGACAGTGTCGAGGTCACCGATATCAGCGACCTCGTGCTGACGGTGCGGAAGCGCGACGCGGCAAGGAATGGAGCAACACAATGATGATTGGTTATGTCGCCTATCTGTTCGTCGCACTGGTCGTGATCATGTTCCTGTCCTCGGCCATCCGCATCCTCAGGGAATATCAGCGCGGCGTGGTCTTCACGCTCGGCCGCTTCACCGGGGTCAAGGGCCCCGGCCTCATCATCCTTGTTCCCTTCGTGCAGCAGATGGTGAAGGTCGACCTGCGGGTGGTGGTGCAGGACGTGCCGCCACAGGACGTGATCTCGCGCGACAATGTCTCGGTCAAGGTCAACGCGGTGCTCTATTTCCGCATCGTCGACGCCGAGCGGGCGGTGATCCAGGTCGAGGACTACATGGCCGCCACCAACCAGCTGGCGCAGACCACGCTGCGCTCGGTGCTCGGCAAACATGAGCTGGACGAGATGCTGGCCGAGCGCGACAAGCTCAACAGCGACATCCAGGAGATCCTCGACCAGCGCACCGACGCGTGGGGCATCAAGGTGTCCAATGTCGAGATCAAGCATGTCGACCTCAACGAGAACATGGTCCGCGCCATCGCCAAGCAGGCCGAAGCCGAGCGGCTGCGGCGCGCCAAGGTGATCAACGCCGAGGGCGAACAGCAGGCGGCGGCGAAACTGGTCGAGGCGGGCCGCATGCTGGCGGCCGAGCCGCAGGCCATGCAGTTGCGCTATTTCGAGGCCCTGCACGACATCGCCGGCGAGCGCTCGTCGACGGTTGTGTTCCCGCTGCCGGTGGATCTGCTCAGCCAGTTCATGAAGGGGCAGGGGAAGTGAGGGACGTGCACGTAATCTCCCCCCTCGAGGGGGATGTCGCCGAAGGCGACAGAGGGGGTCGGTGCGTCCTGACGCGACCTCTTATCTTCGGCAGGGGAGGCCGGCGCTCCACGCGAGGCGACCCCCTCTGGCCTGCCGGCCATCTCCCCCTCAAGGAGGGAGATTGGCAGCTTCACCGCCGCCAGGGCGGTTCCGGCGCGAAGCGCTTGCCGATCCAGTCGGCGAAGGCGCGGGTCTTGGCGGCTTGGCCCTTGGCCGAGGGCATGACGACATGGACCGCGCCTTCGTCGGCCAGCGTCCACTCCTCCAGCACAGGCACCAGCCGTCCGTCGGCAAGTTCGCGGCCGACCAGCCAGTCGGTGCTCATCATCAGGCCGACGCCCTGCACGGCGGCCTCGACCAGCACCTCGGCATCGTCACTGACCAATGGTCCGGAAACCTCGACGCGCGCGCGCCGGCCCTCGCGGTCGGTCATCTCCCAGGCCGGAAAGGTCTGGAAGCCACTGAAGCCCAGGCAGGAATGTCCGAGCAGCGCCCGCGGTGTTTCCGGCCGGCCCTTTCGGGCGAGATAGGAGGGGGCCGCGCAGAGCAGCCGGCGCCGCGTCGCCACCTTGCGCGCCACCAGGCGCGAATCCTCCAGCGCGCCGAGCCGCACGGCGACGTCGAAATTCTCGGCGACCAGATCGGCGAAGCGGTTGGAGAATTCGGCCTCGATGCGGACATCGGGAAATTCGGCAAGGAATTGCGGCAGCAGCGGCCCGATCCACATGCGCCCGAACGTGCCGGGCAGCGCCAGCCTGAGCAGGCCGCGCGGACCGCCGCCGGCATGCGCCGACGCGGCGGCCTCGGCCTCGTCGACGGAAGCGAGGATGGCGCGCACGCGCACCAGGAATTCGGCGCCCGCCTCGGTCAGCGAGACGCTGCGCGTCGTGCGGGAGAGCAGCCTTACCCCCAGCCGCTCCTCCAGCGATTGCAGGCGCCGCGACAGGATGGTCGCGTCGCGGCCGACACGCGCCGCCGCTTTGGTGAAGGAGCGCGCCTCGGCAATGGCCGCGAAGGCAGCCATTTCGGCAAGGGCCGCCGGCTCATGGGATTGCTGCATGATTTGCAATACTCAAATGTAGAAGATCAGGATTATCCAGAAATAACGCAGCAACTAGGTTCACTCAACCCCATCAATCGTCCCACCGGAGTGAAACCATGAAAGCCATCGAACTCAGCCAACCCAGGCTGGACGCCTTCCGCGCCGCCACCGTTGCAACCCCTGAGCCGCAACGCGGCGAGGTGCTGATCCGCCAGCGTGCGGCGAGCCTCAACTTCGTCGACGTCGCGGTGGCGAGCGGCAATTATCCCGGACCGGTCTTTCCGCTGATCCCCGTCGCCGACGGTGCCGGCGAGATCGTCGCGGTGGGTGAGGGCGTCACGAGATTCAAAACGGGCGATCGCGTCGTCGCCCACGCCAAGCCACGCTGGATCGGCGGCCCGCCGCGCCCTTACGAGATGACGCAGATGCGCGGCGTCGCGCTGCCGGGGTCGCTGGCCGAATATGTCGCGCTGCCGGCCAATTCGCTCGTGCCGGTCCCGGCGCATCTTTCCTTCGAGGCGGCGTCGACGCTGCCGATCGCCGGCACCACCGCCTGGAACGCCATCCGCGTGGCCAATGTCGGGCCGGGCTCGGTCGTGGTGCTGCTTGGCACCGGCGGCGTCTCGATCTTCACCCTGCAGCTGGCGAAAGCCGCCGGTGCCACCGTCATCGTCACCTCGTCGTCGGACGAGAAGCTGGAGCGGGCTAAGGCACTTGGCGCCGATCATCTCATCAACTACCGAGCGACACCTGATTGGGACGGCAAGGTGCTGGAGCTGACCGACGGCCTCGGCGCCGACCTTGTGGTCGAGACCGGCGGCACCGCTACCTTCGCCCGCGCCATCAACGCTACCGCGCCCGGCGGCACGCTGTTCACCATCGGCTTCGTCACCGGCGCCGAGGCCACGGTCAACCTGCTGCCGATCATCATCAAGGCGCTGAAGGTGATCGGCAACAACACCGGGTCGGTATCGGACCTCCGCGACGCCGCCCGCGCCGTCGGCGCGGCGGGGATCGAGCCGGTCGTCGACAAGGTGTTTTCACCTGGCGAAGCGGCTGAAGCCTATGCCCACATGGCCGCCGGCGGCCTGCATTTCGGCAAGCTGGTGTTCGGCCTGGAGTGGTGAGGAGCTGATCTCCCCCCTTGAGGGGGAGATGTCGCCGAAGGCGACAGAGGGGGTCGGTTCGACCGGGCGCGACCTTCTTTCGACGATCGGAGGTTGGCGCTTCACGCGAGACGACCCCCTCTGGCCTCCCGGCCATCTCCCCCTCGAGGGGGGAGATCCCTCAGATCAGTTTCTCCAGCGTGATCGGCAAATCCCGCACCCTCTTTCCCGTCGCATGGAACACCGCGTTGGCGATCGCCGGCGCGACGCCGACGATGGCGAGTTCCCCGACGCCCTTGCCGCCGAGCACCGAGGAATGCAGGTCGGGGATGCCGACCGAGATCACATCTATGTCAGGGATGTCGGCATTGGTCGGCACCAGATAGTCGGCGAGGTTGTTGTTGACGATGCGGCCATGGCGGCGGTCGACTATGCCTTCCTCGAGCAGGGCTTGGCCGATGCCCATGATGATGCCGCCCTTCCACTGGCTCTCGGCGAGCTTCGGGTTGTAGAGCCGGCCGGAATCCAGCGCCGACACCACGCGTGACACACGCACCGTGCCGAAATCCTCATCGACGCGCACCTCGATGAAATGCGCGCACCAGGAGTGGCGGGAATAGTCGCCCTCGGTGTGCGGCAGCGCCATGGCGATGGTGGTGTAGTTCTTGTAGCGGTCCTCGGCGGTCGAATTGGCAGGCATGGTGTCGCCGGTCGCTTCGATGCGGTCGCGCCCGACGCTCTTGAGCAGGTCGGCGATCGAGACATCGGCGCGGTCGCCGCGCGGCGAGCCGATGCGGCCATTGGCGACCACCAAGGTGTTCGCCTGCAGCGCGTGGAAGGGCGAGCGCGGGTCGCTGATCGCCAAGCCCACCAGCTGGTCGAGCGCCGAGGTTGCCGCCTTGTGGACGGCACCCGTCATCACGCCGGCAAGGCGCGAGCCGCCGGTGACGCCGGCGCGGGGAAAGCGGGAGTCACCGAGCTTCACCACCACGTCGTCGGCGCTCACGCCGACCGTTTCGGCGGCGGTCTGCGCCAGGATGGTGTAGGTGCCCTGGCCCATGTCGATCGAGGAGCTTTCGACCTCGACCGAACCGTCGGCGAGGATGCGCACGACCGCCTCGCCATAGGCGCGCCGCACCGGATAGGTGCCGGCGGCGACGCCCCAGCCGATCAAATGGTTGCCGTCGCGCATCGAGCGCGGCGCCGGCGTGCGCCTGGCCCAGCCGAAGCGTTCGGCACCCGCTGCGAAAGCCTCGCGCAACTGCCTGGTCGACCAGGCTTTTTTCGCTTCCGGGTCCTGTTCGGCATAGTTGCGCAGCCGGATCTCCAGCGGATCGATGCCGACCTCGTAGGAGAGCTCGTCGATGGCGCTTTCAATGCCGAAGGCCGAGGGGTTTTCGCCAGGCGCGCGCATGGCGCCCGGCACCACGGAATTCACCCGCACGACATTCTGCCTCGAGGAGAAATTCGGCGTCGCGTACATGATCGAGGTGACCGATCCCAGCGGCTCGACCCACATGCCGTCGATGGAGGTTTCATTGACGCCGCGATGCACGATCGACTGGATCACGCCGTCATGGTCGGCGCCGATCGTCACCGTCTGCCGGGTCGCGGCGCGGCCGCCATAGCCGGTAAAAGTCTGCGGCCGCGTCATCACCAGCTTCACCGGCCGGCCCAGCATTCTGGCGGCACTCGCGGCAATCGCGCCGTGGCTGAGCGCCAGCGCCTTGGAGCCGAAGCCGCCGCCGATATAGGGCGAGACCAGCCGCACATTCTCGAACGGCACTTCGAACCATTCGGCATAGGTGCGGGCCATGCCGTCCAGCCACTGGCTGGGCTCCCACACGGTCAGGCGATCGCCTTCCCAGCGCGCGATCAGGCCATGCGGCTCCATCGGCGCCTGGTATTCGCGCGGCGTGTTGTAGGCGGCGCAGATCCGCACCGGCGCCGAGGCGAAGGCGGTGGCCGCATCCCCCCATTCCTTGGTCATGGCGTCGATCGGGATGCCATCGCCGGCCTTGCCGTCGCTGAGGTCGACGATTGAAGGCGTCTCGTCATAGCTGACCTTGACCAGCGCCGCGGCGGCGACCGCCTGCTCGAAGGTCTCGGCCACGACAGCGGCGACATGCTGGCCTGAAAAGGTGATGTCGCGCGCCAGCGGGCAATAGGGCTTGTCCGGCGGCGGCGTGCCGAACCAGTCCGACGCGGTTCTCAGGCTGATGATGGTGTCCGGCGTCAGCACCTTGAGCACGCCCGGTGCTGCCTCCGCCCGCGCGGTGTCGATCGCGCGCACCTTGCCGGAGGCAATCGTGCTCTCGACCAGCACGGCATGGGCGAGGCCTTCGAGCTGCTGCTCGACGGCGTATTTGGCCGCGCCGGTGATCTTGGCCGGTCCGTCGACGCGCGACAGCCGGCCGCCGACGGCTTGCGCCAGCGCGCCATCCGAGGCGTCGCCGTGTCTTGCGTGAACAGTCATGCCGTCTCTCCCAATTTGAGGATGGCCCGCGCGACGACGCGCGGCGCGAGCTCGATCTTGTAGTGGTTGGCGCCGTGGTCGACAGCTCCTTCGACGGCAAGCAGGCTGGCCGCGCGGACGGCGTCCGGTTCCAGCACCTTGCCTATCAACGCCGCCTCCACGGCCCGCGCCCGCCACGGCTTCGTCGCGACGCCGCCGAGCGCCACGCGCAGGTCGCGGATGGTGCGCCCATCGGGTTCCAGTTCGAGACCGACTGCGGCACTCGCGGCGGCGAATTCATAGGATTGCCGGTCGCGGATCTTCAAATAGGTCGAGCGGTGCGCGGCGGCGGATGAGGGGACCTCGATGGCGGTGATCATCTCGCCCGGCTTGATCGCGTGCTCCTTGTCGGGCGTAGTTCCCGGTAGCAGGAAGAAGTCGTCGACCGGGATGCGGCGCTCGCCGAGATGGACTGTCGCGTCGAAGGCAACCAAAGCGGTGGCGAGGTCGCCGGGATACATGGCGATGCAGGCCTCGCTGATGCCGAGCACGGCGTGACCACGGGTAACGCCGCCGATCGCCGAACAGCCAGAGCCGGGTTCACGCTTGTTGCAGGCGGAAAAATTCGCGGGATCGCGGAAATAGGGGCAGCGCGTGCGCTGCATCAGATTGCCGCCGATGGTCGCCATGTTGCGGATCTGCGCCGAGGCCGCCTGCCAGAGCGCTTCGGAGATTGCGGGGAAGCGGCTCCTGATGTCGGCGTGAACGGCGACATGGCTCATTCGGGCCAGCGCGCCGATGGTGGCGCGGTGTTCGCCCACTTCGATCCGGTCGAGCCCCTTGAGGTGGGTGATGTCGACCAGCGTGTCGGGCTCGGCGACGCCGCATTTGGCGAGATCGATCAGCGTCGTGCCGCCGGCAAGCAGCATGGCGCCGGGGAGGGCCGCTGCCTGGCGTGCGGCATCAAGCGAGCCGGCGCGGAAATAGGAAAAATCCCTCATGATGTGACCTCCAGGGCTGCCTGGCGGACAGCGGCGACAATGTGCGGATAGGCGCCGCAGCGGCAGAGATTTCCGGCCATGTATTCGCGGATTTCCTCATCCGAGCCGGTATGGCCCTCGCGGATGCAGGCGACCGCCGACATGATCTGGCCGGGCGTGCAATAGCCGCACTGGAAGGCGTCCTGCTCGAGGAAGGCAGCCTGCACGGGATGCAGTTCGCCCTCCCGTGCAAGCCCCTCTATGGTGGTGATGGCGCGGCCCTCGGCCTGCGCCGCCAGGGTGAGACAAGCCAGCACGCGCTCGCCGTCGACATGCACCGTGCAGGCGCCACACTGGCCGTGGTCGCAGCCCTTCTTGGTGCCGGTCAGGCCGAGCCGCTCGCGCAAGGCATCGAGCAGCGTCACGCGGGGTTCGAGTTCCAGGTGATGATGGGTGCCGTTAATGTCGAGATGCATGGGGATTTTCGTCATGGGCGTCGGGCTCCAGTTGCTTGACGCTGGTGGAATTATTTCATGTCGGACAGGTGGAGGCCCACCTGTCCGTCCGGCGCTTTCGCTCCGGGCGTTCGTCATTTCTCACCCGAGCAGGTCCTCGATGCGGATCGGAAAGCGGCGAGGCCGCACGCCGGTTGCATGCCAGACCGCGTTGGCAACCGCGCCGGCCGTGCCGGTGACGCCGATTTCGCCGACGCCCTTGATGCCGAGCGCGTTGACGTAGGGGTCGTCCTCATGGACCAGGATCGCCTCGACCGACGGCACGTCGGCATTCACCGGGACATGGTATTCGGCGAGATTGGCGTTCTGGATCCGGCCCGAGCGCCGGTCGGTGCTGGCTTCTTCATGCAGCGCGAAGGAGACACCCCAGATCATGCCGCCATAATACTGGCTGCGCACCAGCCTGGGGTTGATGACCCGTCCGGCGGCGAAGGCGCCGACCAGCCTGGTGACGCGGATCTGCCCGAAATCCGGATCGACCTTGACCTCGGCGAACACGGCGCCATGCGCATGCTTGGCATAGGTCTCCTGCGATGCCGGATCCGGAGCGCCCTTGCCACGGCCTTCGATCTCGGTGAGGCCGGCGCGCGTGAGGATCTCGGCATAGCTTTCGCCGCGGCTTTCATCGTCGCGCCGGTACAGCCGGCCGCCGCGCGCCACGACGCCCTCATTGCCGGCGCCGAACAATGGCGAGGCCTCGTTGCCGGTGGCGAGATCGGCGAGCCTGGCGATGACGGCGGCGCCCGCATTGTGGATCGCCATGCCGGCCGTCGCCGTGTGGGCGGAGCCGCCGGCAATGCCCGCATTGGGCAAGTCGGAGCTGCCGGCCCTGAAATCGACCTGGCCGATGTCGAGCCCGAGCCCGTCGGCGGCGATCTGGGCGAAGGCGGTCCAGGCGCCTTGTCCCATATCCTGCGCGCCGGTCTCCATCAGGCCACTGCCATCGGCCCTCAACACCGCACGCGCCTCGGCCTGGAACATCAGGGCGGGGAACGTCGCCGTACCCATGCCCCAGCCGGTGAGGAAACCATCGGCGTCGCGCATCTGCCGCGGCCGCGGCGGGCGGCTCGCCCAGCCGAACGTCCCGGCCGCCTGTGCGTAGCATTCGCGCAGGGCCTTGGAGGAGAACGGCTTGCCGGTCATCGGCTCGACCTCGGCATAGTTCCGCAGCCGGAATTCCAGCGGGTCGATGCCGCAGGCGTGAGCCGCCTCGTCGATGGCGCTCTCCAGCGCGATCGAGCCGGTGGCTTCGCCTGGCGCCCGCATGAATAGCGGCGTACCGGTGTCGAGCCGGACCGCCTCGTGCGAGGTGGCGATGGCCGGGCTGGCATAGAGTGTGTGCGAGGCATCCGCCGCCGGTTCGAAGAAGTCGTCGAACGTGCTCGACGCGGTCTTGGCGTGATGGTCGATCGCCGTCAGCCGGCCCTCGCCATCCATGCCCATGCGCAAGGTCTGGCGCGTCGGAGCACGGTGGCCGACCGGCCCGTACATCTGCTCGCGCCGCAGCACCAGCTTGACCGGACGGCCGACGAGGCGCGCCGCCAGGATGCCTAGCACCTGCGGCCCCGAAATCATGCCTTTCGAACCGAAGCCGCCGCCGAGGAAGGGGCTGCGTATGTGGATGTCCTGGGGCGCGATGCCGAACAGGCCGGCGATGCGGCCCTGCGCCATGGCAAGGCCCTGGCTCGGCGTGTCGATCGACAGCCGGTCGCCATCCCAGGCGGCGACGATCGCGTGCGGCTCCATGGCGTTGTGGTACTGGGCCGGCGTCTCGTAGGTGGCCTCGATCCGCGTCCTTGCCGATTTGAGGCCGGCCTCGACATCGCCCTTGTGCTGCACCGCCGGACCGCCGACGCCGACACCGCGCGGCACGAAGCTTTCGGCACCGTCGAGACCGACGCGCGCCGGCAGTGCTTCATAGCGCGGCGACAGCAGCGCCGCCCCTTCGGTCGCCGCTTCCAGCGTCTCGGCGATCACCACGGCGATGCTCTGGTTGGGGTAGCGGACCTCTTCGTTCTGCAACAGGTCGAGCCGGAACATGAAGGGATGGTCCTTGGCATCCGGATCGGCGGCGAGCGCCGGCCGGTTCGTGGGCGTCATCACCTCGACCACACCCTCGTGCGCCTTGGCCGCCTCGATATCCAGTGAGGCCACGCGGCCGCGCGCGATGCTGGAGACGGCGAGCACGGCGTAGAGCATGCCGGGCGGATGGTTGTCGGCCGCGTAGCGCGCGGCTCCGGTGACTTTCAGAAAGCCGTCGCGGCGGGTCAGCGGCTGGCCGATGCTGGAGCCTTGCCGCGCGTGGGCGGGTTGCTGGTTGAGGCTGAGTTCAAGCGTCATGGCGCGCTCCGGGAATGGAGGAAAAGGGAGAAGCCGGAAGGGCCGGTATCCGCTCGGGCGTCCCCGCCAGGGCAGACGTCAGCGCCCTGACCACGATGCGGCGGGCAAGCTCGATCTTGAATGCATTGTCGCCGGAGGGGCTGGCATCGGCCAGGGCCGCGTCCGCCGCGCTGGCGAAGGTCGCCTCGTTGGCATCCGCGCCAAGCAGCACGGCTTCCGCCGAGCGCGCCCGCCACGGTTTGGCCGCGACGCCGCCCAATGCCAGCCTCGCGGCGCGGATCTTGCCGCTGTCGACGACAAGTGCCGCGGCGGCGGAGACGACGGCGAAGGCGAAGGAGGTGCGTTCGCGCACTTTCAGGTATCGGGCGTTGGCGGCGAAGGAGGCCGCCTCGGCCGGCAGCCGCACCGCCACGATCAGGTCGCCGGGCTCCAGCACATTCTCCCGCTGCGGCGTTTCGCCGGGAAGCCGGTGGAATTCCTCCAGCGTCACATGACGCCGGCCCTGCTTGCCCTCGATCTCGACCACGGCGTCGAGCGCCACCAGAGGCACGCAGAAGTCCGACGGATGGGTGGCGATGCAGGCATCGCTCCAGCCAAGCACTGCGTGCAGGCGGTTTTCGCCTCCAATCGCGTCGCAGCCGGTGCCGGGCTCGCGCCTGTTGCAGGCGCTGGCGGTGTCGTAAAAATAGCTGCAGCGCGTGCGCTGCAGGAGATTGCCGCCGACGGTGGCGGCGTTGCGAAGCTGCGCGGAGGCGCCCGACAGCAGCGCCTCGGCCACCGCCGGATAGGCCTTGGCGAATGCCGTGTCGTGGGCGAGATCGGCGTTGCGGACCAGCGCGCCGATGCGCAGGCTGCCATCGTCCAGCCGTTCGACGCGGTTGAGTTCCGGCAGCCGCGAGATGTCGACGACGCGCTCGGGGCTGGTTATGCCGCCCTTCATCAGGTCGAGCAGATTGGTGCCGCCGGCGAGATAGGCTGAACCCGGCCGCGCGGCCGCCGCGATGGCGTCCGGGATCGTGGCGGGCCTGACGTAATCGAAGTCCCTCATGCCGCGGTCCTCCGGTCGGCCTTGGCAAGTTGCTCCTGAGCTTCCAGGACGGCCTCAACGATGCCGCCATAGGCCGCGCAGCGGCATATGTTGCCGCTCAGCCCCTCGCGGATGCGTTCGGGATCGTCCCCGGCCTGTCCTTCGGCGATCAGGCCGAGCGTGCTCATGATCTGGCCCGGTGTGCAGAAACCGCACTGGAAGCCGTCATGGGCGATGAAGGCGGCCTGCACCGGATGCAGCTCCTCGCCACGGGCGACGCCCTCGATGGTCAAGACATTGGCGCCGTCATGGCTGACCGCCAGCGCCAGGCAGGAGTTGATGCGATTGCCGTCGACCAGCACCGTGCAGGCGCCGCACTGGCCGCGGTCGCAGCCCTTCTTGGTGCCGGTGAGGTCAAGCCGCTCGCGGAGGAGGTCGAGCAGGGTTACGCGCGGATCGACTTCCAGTTCGTGTCGGTGTCCGTTGATGGTAAGCGTGATGGGAAGACTGGTCATGGGCGTCTGGCTCCAGTTTGCTTGACGCGGATGGGAGGTGAACTGGTGCCTTGCCGGAGAACGGCAAGGTAAATTCTTGGTCAGGTGTTGGAGGAAGTGACAGCGGATCTCCGGGGAGACAGGCGGGCAGGGGAGATGTCGGCTTGCAGGTTCGAAAGGCGTGACATAAGCGTTCCCCTTCTTATATGATGAAAGCACTCCACTAAAGCGGAGGCGCCTCCGTTTATTACGTGGGGGCTGGCCCGGCCGGGTTCAAGCCCCCATATTTCGACCGTGGAGAAAAAATTGGCCGTCGAGCCGTCCGTCATCGCCGAAACGAAGACCGCCGCGGACACCAAGCCGCTGCGCGCGGACGCGCGACGCAACCGCGACCGGCTGGTCGAGGTGGCCGCATCGGTCTTCGCCGAACGCGGCATCGATGCCTCGCTGGAGGACATTGCGCGCCGCGCCGGTGTCGGCATCGGCACGCTCTACCGGCATTTTCCGACGCGCGAGCATCTGGTCGAGGTGGTCTACCGCCGCGAGGCGGAGGCGCTGTGTGCGGCCGCCGGCGAGCTTGCGGCAAAGCATCCGTCCGATGTCGCGCTGGAAGAATGGATGCGGCGCTTCGTCGACTACATCGCCACCAAGCGCGGCCTGGCAACCAGCCTGCGCATCCTCCTCACCACCAACTCGACGCTGTTTTCCGACACGTCGGGCAGGGTCTCCCAGGCCTTGCGGCAATTGGTCGAGGCAGCGGTGGCCGACGGCACGATCCGGGGCGACGTCGATGCCTCCGACGTGCTGCATGCGCTGTCGGGAATCTACTCCGCCCCCGACACGCCGGAGTGGCGAGACCGCTCGCGTCGGCTGGTCAAGCTGTTGATGGACGGCCTGCGGTTCGGGGCAAACAGCGCGGGTTGAGGATCTGGATATCGGCCGCGTGACAACCATGCCTATCCACGATCTTTGAGGGGATCCGATATATGTGGGCCGTTCCTGCAAGCTGATCGCAGCCGGCGACCACCTTGCTCGAAATGCAATCGGTCCAGGTCAACGCACTGCTCAAGGACGCCAGGATTCCCCCGCAGATCCATGGCGAACTGACAGCTGATCCGCGATTTCCGCGATCAGCGGCGCGCCGCGACCGCATCAAGAACAATCCCTATCCGCGCCAGTACGCCATCGTCAGTTCCATGTTTGTCATGATCTCGCTGTTGCCGTTCGGCGTCGTTCCGGTCTTTGCCGACATGGGCAAACCTGGCGGCATGCTGGGCACGATCGGCATCTGGCTGACGATCCGTTCAGCACGCTGCTGGGCTGGCCTACATGTCTCTCGACCAGTCGGCGAGAGCAGCGCCAACCCGTTCGAGGGCAACGCCAACGACGTTCCGATCTCGCGGATATGCCGCGACATCGAGATCGAGTTGCGCGCCGGGCTTGGCGAGGCTGACCTCCCCAAGCCCTTGCTGCCGGTCAACGACATCGCGACCTGAAGTGCCGGACCTGGCGCGGTTACGCTTTGGCTTCGACGAGGATCACCAGGGACTCCGGCACCACGCCATCGTGCGACATGGCGTCGGCGGCCGCCTTGCTCTGCATCAGCGCGGCCATCTTGTCCATATCCGGCACGTCCATCATCACGGCCACCCGTTTCGGGTTCTGCGGATCGACGAAGGTGCGGATGTTGGTGATCCCCAGCGAGCCGAAAAGCTCCTTGCGCTTGGGTGAAGCGAGCCAGTGCTTGCTGTCTTTCGAGATGTTGTGATGGCCGATTACGGTTGGCATGGCATCCTCCCCAGGGTGACGCCGGCGGCCGAAATCGCCCGCCTGATGCTGCGATCCACCTGTACAAGGCACTGAGCGCCGTTTCCTGGAGGCTGTCAATTAGCCATTGCTGATGGAATGGCTCAAAGCTCCAGGCAAACCTTGCCGAAGTGCTTTCGCGCTCCGTAATGCGTGAAGGCGGCGGCAATGTCGCGCAGCGGGAAGCGGCGGTCGATGACGGGCTTCAACCCGTTGACCTCTATCGCGCGGATCATGTCCTCCTGGTCCGCCCGGCTGCCGATCGAAATACCGCTGATGCGGATCTGGTTCGAAAACACGGCCGGGATCGAGACATCAGCTGCAAAACCGGTCAGGACGCCGATCAGGGCGATGTGGCCGCCTGTCCGGCAGGCGACCAGGGATTGCGCCAGCGTGGCGGGGCCGCCGACCTCGATCACGTGATCGACGCCGCGCCCGTCGGTCAACTCCCGGGCCTCGCGGCCCCAATCCGGGACGGCCTTGTAGTTGATGGTCGCGTCGGCACCGAGGCTTGCGAGCCGCTCCAGCTTTTCCTCGTCGGACGAGGTGGCGATGACCCGGGCGCCGGCGGCCTTGGCGAATTGCAGCGCGAACAGCGAAACACTGCCCGTGCCCAGCACCAGCACCGTGTCGCCGGGCTTCACCTTGCCGCGCACCACCAGGCCTCGCCAGGCGGTGACGCCGGTGCAGGTGAGCGCCGCCGCCTCCAAATGGCTATGACCCGCCGGGGCTTTCGTGAAGGCATGCGCCGGCATGCACACATATTCGCTGGCGAAGCCGTCGAAATTCTCTCCCGGAATGTCGCGTCTGGTGGCGGGCGTCATGTCTCCGTCCAGCCACCAGGGATAGAAAACGCTGACCACGCTGTCGCCCGGGCGGAGCGCATCGACATCGCCGCCGACGGCGATCACTTCACCCGCGCCGTCGGACAGCGGCACGCGGCCGTCGCCGAGCGGTGTCTTGCCCTGCACCGCGAAATCGTCGCGCATGTTCAACGAGCAGGCGCGGATCCTGACCAGCACGTCACCTGGCCCCGGCCGGGGAGGATCTTCCTCGACCAGTTCGAGCCTGTCCAGGCCACCCGGCGCCCTCAGCCTGACCAGCTTCATTGTCTTCTCCTTGTGTGGATGTCTTGATATGGCGACAGCGAGCCCGGTCTAAGTGAGCCAAGTCTAACCGAGCCAGGCCTATCGGACCTGCCGGCCGGAGATCAGCCTGAGCCAGGGTGCGAGATGGAAGGCGCTCATCAGCAGGTACATGGCCGCCATGCCGGTCAGCGGCGAGCCGCCCATGCACAGCATGGCCGTGTCGCCACCTTGAAGACATGAGAGCAGGGCCATCAGGGCGAAGGTCGGTGCCGCCGCGAGACACAGCCAGTCGGCGACGCCAAGGGAGGCGGTATTTTCGGGGGTCGCGCCGCCGGTGCCGGAATGGATGTCGGTCATGGTCCTTTTCCCTGATGATCATGCCAGTGACGAGGCCAGGGCTTGGGTTCTTCGCCCCACGGTGTGGGGAAGAGGAACCCAAGCTCGATGGGGCGTCGATCCACCGGTCCTATTGTTCGCCCTTGTCGCGGAAGGCGGCTTCGCCGGCGGCGGCCACTTCGGCCCACTTCTTGTCGGCACCGGCTTCATAATTGTCGTGCCAGTTCCACCAGCTGTAGAGCGGGGTCTGGGGATAGCCTTCGGGCGAGTCCTCCCAGATCTCCTGGCGGCCGAGCGGGGTGGCGTCGAGATAGCTCCAGACCGTGCCCATCGCCTCGTCGCCGCGGCTGTTGATGAAATAGGTGCGGAAGACGCGGTCGCCGTCATGGATGAAGACGTTGTGGCCATGCCATTCGTCGACCCCGAAGTCTTTGTCGAAGCTGTCGGTGATGGTGTACCAGGGTATTTCCCAGCCCATCCGCTTCTTCAGCCGCGCAATATCGGCCTGCGGGGCGCGCGAGGCGTAGGCGAGCGTGGTGTTGCGGGCGTTGAGATGGGCGAGGTGGCCAACCTGGTCGGCGCCGAGCGAGCAACCGCGGCAGGCGTGATCGGGCCAGCCATAGACACCGGGCTCGAAGAAGGCGCGGTAGACAATCAGCTGGCGGCGGCCTTCGAACAGGTCGAGCAGGCTTGCCTTGCCGTTGGGGCCCTCGAACACATAGGCCTTGTCCACTTCCATCCATGGCATGCGCCGGCGTTCGGCGGCGAGCGCGTCCTTGGCGCGCAGCGTCGCCTTCTCCTTCACCAGCATCTTCTCGTGCGCGGCGTCCCATTCCTGCCTCGAAACGATCGGCGGGGTCTTCATGGTCAAGTGCTTGGTCATTGGTCTTCTCCTTTGCCAGTCATGGGGCCGTTGCGGCCTGTGATCGCCCGGGGATCCTGAGCCAGGGTGGGGCGGTGAGGGACAGGTGTTGCGAAAGCGGTTGGGTCCGCATCGTCCGGTCCGGCGCAGCAGGGGTGACGCCGGGCATGCCCGGTGGCGTCGTTCGGTGCGTCGAGAGCAAGGTCGGTTGAGACAGTCATCGCGTTCTCCTTGGTGTGCCGCCCGTTGCCGATGCGGCTTGCTGCTTGGCCGTGGTGACTTAAGTTAGGGCGGTGTTTTTCGAGGTGGGAGTTACAAGTGTGACGGGATTTGAATGGACTCGCTGATCACGGCGGCGGCACTGGCGCTGGCGGCGGGCGATCCGCTCGCGGCGCTCGACCGCGTCGCGCTGCGCGAGGATGCGCCGGCACTGGCGCTGCGCGGCATTGCCATGGCGCAGCTCGGCGACTTCGACCGCGCCAAGCTTCTGTTGCGGCGAGCCGCGCGCGCCTTCAGCCCGAAAGAGGCCGTCGCGCGCGCCAGATGCGTCGTCGCCGAGGCCGAGATCGCGCTGGTCTCGCGCGATCTGGGCTGGCCGGCCAAGGCGCTCGACGCGGCGCGGACCGCGCTGGAGAAGCATGGCGACCGGCTTAACGCGGCGCATGCCGGCCAACTCAAGGTTCGGCGCCTGTTGCTGATCGGCCGCCTCGACGAGGCCGAACATGTGTTGGCGGGGCTCGACCCGACGCCGCTGCCGCCGGCCGCGAGGGCCGCCCATGAGCTCGCTGTCGCCGGCATCGCCATGCGGCGCCTCAGGATCCGGCCGGCGCGCGCGGCGCTGGAATGGGCACGCAACGCCGCCCGCCAGGCCGGCATTCCGGGCCTCATGGCGGAGGTCGCCAGCGCATCGCTGGCGCTCGAAACACCGGCGGCGCGGCTGATCACGCAAGGTGCGGAGCGGCCGCTGCTGCTCGAAGAGGTCGAGGCGCTGCAGGCATCGCCGGCGCTGGTCGTCGACGCTATTCGCTATGTCGTGCGCGCTGGCGACAGCACCGTCTCGCTGGCGAACCGGCCGGTGCTGTTCGCGCTGGCGCGCGCGCTCGCCGAAGCGTGGCCCGGGGATGTATCGCGCGAGGATCTCGTGGCGCGGGCCTTCGGCGGCAAGCACGCCGATGAATCGCACCGCGCGCGCCTGCGCGTCGAAATCGGCCGGCTGCGCGCCGAGCTTGCCGCGCTGGCGGATATCAGCGCCACCAAGCGCGGCTTCACGCTGGCGCCGCGCCATTCGCGCGCGGTTATGGTGCTGGCGCGGCCGATCGAGGAACGGCACGCGGCGGTGCTGGCCTTGCTCGCCGATGGCGAGGCCTGGTCGAGCTCGGCGCTGGCGCTGGCGCTCGGCACCGGCCAGCGCAGCGTGCAGCGGGCGCTCGAGCCGCTTGCCGAGGCAGGCAAGGTACAGTCCTTCGGCCATGGCCGGGCGCGCCGCTGGATGACGCCGCCGGTGGCCGGTTTCACGACCACCTTGTTACTCCCGGCGCCGCTGCCAAATGGTTAGGAATGGGTCATTCCACCATCACGCGAGGAGAGAGACATGAAACATGCAGCGGCCGAGATCCTGCGCGAATACGGACCCTTTCCCGGTGTGGAGCGGGTGCATGGGGTGAGCTTTGACGGTGAGAACGTCTGGTTTGCCTCGGGCGAAAAACTCAATGCCTTCGATCCGCAAAGCGGGCAGACGCTGCGGTCGATCGATGTCGCCGCACATGCCGGCACCGCCTTTGACGGCCGGCATTTCTTCCAGCTCGCCAATGATCGCATCCAGAAGATCGATCCCGATACAGGCAAGGTGCTCGCCACGATCCCGGCGCCCGGCGGCGGCCGCGATTCCGGGCTGACCTGGGCCGAAGGCACGCTCTGGGTGGGGCAGTACCGCGAGCGCAAAATCCACCAGATCGATCCCGAGACCGGGAAAATCCTGCGCACCATCGAATCCAACCGCTTCGTCACCGGCGTGACCTGGGTGGACGGCGAGCTGTGGCACGCCACCTGGGAAGGCGATCAGAGCGATCTGCGCCGCGTTGATCCAAGAACCGGCAAGGTCCTGGAGACGCTCGACATGCCCGATGGCATCGGTGTCTCGGGGATGGAATCGGATGGCGGCGAGCGCCTCTACTGCGGCAGCACGTCCGACGGGGTGGTGCGAGCGGTGCGCCGGCCGAAGTGAGGCGCTTTCTCTGACGGAGGCATCAGGGCCGCGAAGTCGAGCCGCGCGAATTTGTCCATCGGTGACTGGCCGTCGCCCCGGCGCGCGCCTAGATAGGCTGCGTTGGGCGACCGCCCGGACATCTCTTCGCAAAGGAATCGACCATGCCCGAACAGATCACGCTGAACGACGGCGCCACCATTCCGCAGCTTGGCCTTGGCGTCTGGCAGGTCGATCACGGCATCACCGCGCAAGTGGTGGGCTGGGCGATCAAGGCCGGGTATCGGCTGATCGACACCGCCGAGGGCTACCAGAACGAGGAAGGCGTCGGCGAGGCGATCCGCGCCGCCGGCGTGCCGAGAAGCGAGCTGTTCATCACCTCGAAACTGCGCAACGGCGCGCATAAGCGCGATGCGGCCCTTCGCGCCTTCGACGACACGATGAAGAAACTCGGCATCGAGCAGCTCGACTTGTTCCTGATCCACTGGCCGGTACCCAGCCAGGACAAATATGTCGAGGCCTGGAAGGCCTTGATCGAGCTGCAGCAGGCCGGCCGCATCAAATCGATCGGCGTCTCGAATTTCAACCGGGATCACCTGGAGCGCATCATCGGCGAGACCGGCGTGGTCCCGGTGGCCAACCAGATCGAACTGCACCCGCGCTTCCAGCAGCGTGCGCTCAGGGATTTCCATGCCCTGCATGACATCCATACCGAAAGCTGGAGCCCGCTCGGCAGCGGCCGGCTGCTCAGCGACCCGACCATAGCGGGCATTGCCGGCAAGCACGGCAAATCCGCCGCCCAGACGATCATCCGCTGGCACCTCCAGCAAGGGCTGATCGTCATCCCGAAGTCGATCCACCAGGACCGCATCACGGCCAATTTCGATGTCTTCGATTTCGAACTGGACGCAGAGGACCTGAAGACGATCGCCGGCATGGATTCGGCCGACGGCCGCGACGGACCGAACCCGGCTACGGCGTCGTTCTTGTTCTGACGATCGCGTGCTCTCCCTCACAGAGGAGGGCACGTCCTGCCCCAGGGTCTGAAGGCGATTCGCTGACCCTGAAAAACGAAAGTATGCCCGGCAGGCCGCTTGCTTCGATGTCGCCCCGCTCCTGGAATATCAGGCTGGAGCCGACCACGAGATCGCGCACGGTTCGCGATGCGATGATATCACCCGGTTCGGCATGATCGAGCAGCCGCGATGCCAGCTCGATCGCGATCCCCGTAAGATCGTCGCCGCGCTCCTCGCATTCGCCGGTATGGACCGCGCAGCGGATATCGACGCCGGATTGTCGCAGGCGATGACGGATCGCGATGGCGCACTGGATCGACTGGGTCGGCCTCTGGAACACGGCGAGAAATCTATTTTCCGAGTGCCTGATCTGCCTGCCTTCGGCAGTGAGCAATTGGGCACGGATCTCTTCAGTATGGCGTTCGACAAGATCCGCGCCGTCACAGTAGGGTGGGTTACCCATCTCCAGCAACAGCACCGACACCAGGATCCGTTCGTCTGGCGCCGCCGGCAGGGTGCCGGTAACGAAGGACTGGATCTCGTCGACGAGACGATCGGAATTCTCGCCCCAGATCACGTGATCGCGGCCGGCGAGTTCGATGTATCTGGCGCCTTCGATGTGCGTCGCCAGGTAGCGTCCTTCTTCAGGGTTTACCCAGCGGTCGCCGGTGGTCTGCACGATCAGTGCTGGAACATGAATGGCAGGCAGAATGTCACGTACGTCGATTTCTGTCCCCCAGCGCCAGAGCGCGATGGCGTCGGCGGGCGAGGCTGAATTCCTGAGATACGCGGCGAACCATTCTTTCTCGAAGCTGTCATTCATCAGGCTCGGTGCCGCATTGCTCATGTCCGCAGGCTCGCCCCATTGTCTTTCGACAGCGGCCAAGTCTTCTTCCACCTGCTCGCTCGTCCTTGCCCATGGGTAGTCCCTCGACCACGTGCCCCTGGCATAGGTTCCGTTGAGCACAAGTGCCGCGGTGCGCTCCGGATAGGTCGCCGCGAACAGCATGCACATGGGTCCGCCTTCGGAACTGCCGAACAAAACTGTTCGCTTCGAGCCGACCGCATCCAGCACCGCCCGCATGTCTTCCATACGTTCCTCAAGGGTCGGCAAACCAACGCTGCGGTCTGACAATCCTGTGCCGCGCTTGTCCATGCGGATCAGGCGCGAAAAGGTGCCGAGGCGATGAAGCACACGCGAAAGCCGCGGCGACGACCAGGCAAGATCGAGGTTGGACACCCACCCTGGAACATAGATCAGGTCGATCGGTCCATCGCCGGTTACCTGATAGGCGATGTTGATCCCGGCCGATTTGGCATAGTGGGTCGAGGCCTGCTGCTGCTCGCCGCCGAATGCCGGCCGCTCGTCGGCATGCGTCGCTGGTGACGCCCCGGCCGGCGAGGCCGGGCCTGCCGTCCTGGACTGAACTTGCGGCGCCATCCGGCGCCTTCGCAGCTCTTCGTACAGGGAACGGGTTTCCGGCTCGGGCTGCAGGTTGAGCTCGCGCTGCAGCACACGACGGCAATCTTCATATTGTTTCAGCGCAAGATTGGTCCGGCCCTGAGCGGCAAGGGCTCGCATCAGGGCTCGGTGGATGTCTTCCCGCAGGGGCTCCATGGTCAGCAAACGCGTTGCAGCACGTACACATGATGCCGGATCGAGCGCCGAGTAGTGCGCAACGAGCCTGTCCAGCGCCGCGACCGCCATCGCCCTCAGGCCCTCGCGCTCGACCCGCAGCCAGTCTTCGAAGGGCTCTTCCTTCAGCCCAAATCCTTCGAGCAGGTCGCCTCGATAGACGAGAAGCGCCTGTTCGAGATCCGCAGCCGTTGAACTGGCGGCCAGTGCCTCGAACCGGGCGACATCGAAATCAAGTTCATCGAGATGGAGGACGACGTTGTCACCGTCGGTCAGGAGGCGGCCGCCGGACGCCTGCAGGGCTTTCCTCGTGGCCGACACCGCCTGTCTGAGGCTCATCCGGGCCTGTGCCTCGCTGTTGGCGCTCCAAAGCAGTGTCGCGAGCTTCTCGCGCGACTGCGAATGGCCCGCTTGCAGCGCGAGATAAGCCATCATCGCCCGCGCCTTGCGGCTGAAGGCCGGGACCACGGCCCCGACACCGGCAAAGTCGAAACCGCCCAGAAGATAAAGATGAGGCCCCGTCATCGGATCCCGCCCCAGCCACGTGTCGAACGCGATTGTCCGGTGTAGCGGCCTCTATTTCAACCGCCATCTGCCAAGAGCGCCGTTTTTCACGATTCCATCACGCGGCTTTCATCTGCTTCGTCACGCAGGCAGCCGACAGTTTGCCGACGGGAGCAACCTCGGGAGGATGCCATGCTGCCCTCAAGGTCAACTGATTGGCCGTTTCGGCTCGATGATGGCTCACGGCCGGACTTCTATCCGGCGCCCGCGCCAGCAGGGTTGCGCCACGGCATCGCGCTTGAACGCTACCTCGAACGGCAAAAAGCCAGCCGGGCATTGGCGATATCCAGGACTGATTGGGGGAAGGCCCTCGAGCCATTGGTGCTATCGACAGCGCGGATCGTCGTGCGCCTGTTTGGCCGGCGTTTGAAAGAAGGCCAGCACCGCCGCTGCACTCCTGACGTGGATGGCGAAGCTCCCCGCTTTCTCCCTGGGGTATCGCGACGATGAAGCGGCGTCAAATCCCCGAACCGTCCAACTGTTGCGCATCGTCGCCTTGCCAGGGGGCAGGCATCGAGCCGCCCCGGCTGAGATTGGCCGAGGGCAGGGGCATCCAGCATTTCAGCTCCGGCTCGGCATATTCGACGACGCGGCCGGGCGAGGAATCCGACGCCCGCCAGCCTTCCCCGGCGAACTGGTCGCCGCGCGACCAATAGGCGAGGTCGACTTCCGCCGGGCCCTGTTCGGAGGGGCGCACCGTGACCAGGATCCGGCTGCCGTCCTTGGGCGCTGTCGACATGTGGCGCCACCGTTCGGGCTCGTCCATCGCATTTCCTCCTGCCTTTGGTGCTATGGGAAGTGTCGCCTCGCCATCGGGGCCGGTCAACCCAAACTTTGTCGGATTGCACCGTCCGCTTTCGTCCTTGGTCTGGCGACGTTGGCCAGGACAAGGAGAGGCATTCATGAGTGACAAGGTCGAGCCGGTGCCGGCCGCGGGCGAAATGAAACTGTATTTCAGCCGCAACCCCAATCCGCGCCTGGCGGTCGCGGTGGCGCGTCACCTCAAGGCGGGGGTGGCCTTCGAATTCGCGTCGCCCTTCGCGCCGGGGCAAGCGGAACGATTTCGGCCGCTCAATCCCAATCTTTCCCTTCCCATACTGGCCTGGCCGGGCGGCAGCCTGTGGGAGACCGACGCCATAGCCTGCCGGCTGTCGCGCGACATGCGTTCGGATTTCTGGCGCTCCGGCGATGACGAACCGGAGATGATCCGCTGGCTGAGCTGGGGCAAGGAGAATTTCGCCAGGGCCTGCGACATGGTGCATTTCGAGCGTGGCACCAAGCAGCGCTATCATCTGGGCCCGATCGACCATCAGCTGGTCGAGGAGGGGTTGGGTCTGTTCCACAAGATGGCCGCGATCCTTCAGGCCGCACTCGCGGGCCGGCAATGGCTGGTCGGGGATCGGGTCTCCTATGCCGACTTCCGCATGGCAACGTTCCTGCCCTTCAACGATGTCGGGAGGCTGCCGCTCGGTGATTATCCCGGGCTTGCCGGGTGGTACCGCCGGCTTGAAGGCATCGAGGCCTGGCGCGATCCGTTCAACGCGCTCGACGCGCCCGAATTGCCGCCGGTGCCGGGGCAAGGTGCGGAAGTGACGATGTAAGGTGAAACCGACGGCCGGCGCATACGGAGAGGGAACTTGAAGACGCCGGCCGCCATTTGGGGCGTTGGGTGCATCTCGTTGGGGCTCGATGCAGGGTCAGGCTAGACGGATGACCGGCATCTTCAATCGGAACGCCCGCCCATGGTGAATGAGCGGTTACTATCCACAGGCCGGCGGGGCGATGGCACGCTCTTCGCCCGGCCTTCACCGTCTCTCGCAACTGTGTGCAACGCCGGGCAGTCGGCCATCAGTGCTCGACGGGCAGCGCCTGGGTTGGTAAGCCCCATGCCGCGCAGGAGACCTTATTGAGTCGAGACATGACCGTTGCGATCGAGATGGGACACACCACGGCGGGCGCCCCAGCGAACCTCGATCTCGAGGAACTGCTGGCGACCCGCCTTCTGGTGCAGGGCAATTCCGGCTCCGGCAAGTCGCATCTCCTGCGCCGGCTCCTGGAACAGAGCGCGCCCTGGGTGCAGCAGACGATCATCGATCCCGAAGGCGACTTCGTCTCGCTCGGCGAGCGCTACGGCCATCTGGTGATCGATGCCGAGGAGCATACCGAGCGCGGCCTGCAGGCGGCCGGCGAGCGGGCACGCATCCACCGCGTCTCCACCGTGCTCAACCTCGAAGGGCTCGACGCGGAGAACCAGATGCGGCGCGCCGCCGCCTTCCTCGGCGGGTTGTTCGAGGTCGCCCGCGACCATTGGTACCCGATGCTGGTGGTGGTGGACGAGGCGCAGCTGTTCGCGCCGGCTGTGGCCGGCGAGGTTTCCGACGAGGCGCGCAAGCTTTCGCTTGGCGCCATGACCAATCTGATGTGCCGTGGCCGCAAGCGCGGGCTGGCCGGCATCATCGCCACGCAGCGCCTGGCCAAGCTCGCCAAGAACGTCGCGGCGGAAGCGTCGAATTTCCTCATGGGCCGGACTTTCCTCGACATCGACATGGCGCGCGCCGCCGATCTGCTCGGCATGGAGCGGCGCCAGGCGGAAGCCTTTCGCGATCTGGAGCGCGGGCAGTTCATGGCGCTGGGGCCGGCGCTGTCGCGCCGGCCGCTCGGCCTGCGTATCGGGCCGACCGACACCAGCCCGCGCAACGGCACGCCGCGGCTGATGCCGCTGCCGGAAGCGGCACTGGAGGACGCCCGCGCCATTATCCTGGCGGCACCGCCGCCCGAGGCGGTACGCGCGCAGCGCCGTGTGGCGTCGCCGGACCTGCTCGACCAGCTGATGGCGGCGAAGTCGGCGGCGCTGGAAATCCGCCCCGAACCGGCGGAGCCGCAAATCAGCGCCGAGGACCTGGCCGATCGGCGCGAACGGGTCGACCGCGTGCTGAGCGCCATTCTTGCGCAACCCGACGCGGGTTTCCGCGTCATCGGCGTGCTCTACCAGGAATTCGTGGTGCGCTGCCGCATCGAGGGCCTCGCCTCGGTGGTGCCGGATCTGCCGGAGTTCCGCCGCATGCTGACGCGCGCGCGCGCCGGCCTCGGCTCCGAGACGACGCAGGATGACGCGTGGCGGGACGTTTCGGTCCGCGCGTCGCTGCTGCCCGACGACATGCAAGGCGTGTTCATGATGATCGCGCGTGCGGCGAAGGAGGGCTGGCCGTGCCCGAGCGACGCCGCGATCGCGCGCGCCTATGGTTCGCACTCGCTGCGCCGCGCCCGGCGCCTCCTGACCTATATCGAGGAGCAGGGCCTCATCGTCTGCCAGCTCGACGGCACGGGAAAGCGCACGGTGACGCTGGTCGAACTCGCCTGGGCCACGGCGCCCGGCGATCCCAATGCCGAGGAGGCGGAGCAGGGGAGCCTGGCACTGTGAGACGGCCATGACGCGTTCAGCCCCCGACGGATCACAGAGGCAGCCCGGCGGCAATGCCGCCCGGGTGCGCATCATGGGAACGCCGAGATCCGGCACAAATCTCGCCAAGCACCTGGTCGAAACGCATCTCGGCATGCCTGTCGTCTTCGACCAGGGCTTTTGGAAACATGGCATATTTCCGGCGCTGATGAGCGGACGCGAGCTCGGATATGGCGGCTTGCCCATCATCGTGATGAGCAAGGACCCGGTTACCCAGCTTCTGTCATGGTTCCGTTTCACCAGGAACGATAGTATTTTCAGGCCGGCCAGACATCTCGGTCCGTTCCTGAACAGGCCTTTGGAAATCAGGCAGGATTTCACGCAACCGAAGCAGATGAAGTACAGGTTCCGCAACCCTGCCGACTACTGGAACCAGTTCTATTTTGCCATGGAAGCCCTGCGCCGCACCGGGGCGCCGGTGCATTTCGTCTGTTATGAGCAGCTCGTTTCCACGCCGGCCCTTTGCCTGAGTTCGATGTCGCGTTTTCTCGATCTTGCCTCGCCTTTCGACGCCGGCGCCCCGGTGATGGTCCCCCGCTATGCGATTGGCGCAAGCAATGACATCGACCGGCCCGCCGATCCGGCCGCCAATCAGGGCCCGTTCGATCCCGCGCGCGCGGACCTGGCATCGGCGCTTGCCAGGATCGGATGGCGCAATGCGCGCCGCATCCTGCGCGACATCGACGATGACGTGCTCGAGGCGACGGGCCGGGCCGGATTCCGCAAAACCTGCCGGAAGGCGATTGGTCCCGCGGCGATACTGAGGTCGCTGGTGGGTTTTTGGTGAGAGGTGGGCGGACGCCGGCAAGCTTGACGTCACCCGCCCATCAAGCCGCCGCGGGGGGCGCCGCAATGCCGGCGTGATGGCTGCCCAATTGCCAGAAGGGCAGGGCGAAACGCCCGTGCTGCTGTTCGGTGAGGCTGAAGCCGGCGGCGCGGATCAGGCTGAGCGGATCGCGGTCGAGGTGACAGCCGCCGGCGAGGCGCCCCCACAGCTCGTTGAGGCGCCGTTGCCAGCTGCGGCACCACTTTCCCTCGGCCTGGCCGTGCTCGATGAAGATCAGCTGGCCCGTCGGCTTCAGGATACGCCGGATTTCGCCGAGCGCCGCCTCGGGGTCCGGGATGGTGCAGAAGGCATAGGTGACGACGACCGTGTCGGCGAGGCCATCGGCCAGTGGCAGGCTTTCGCCACTCGCCCGCAGGCACTCGACCCGGAATGGCAAGGCACGGCTCCTGGGACCGGCAAGGCCGAGCATCGTGCCGTCGGGATCGACGCCGATCAGCCATTCCACCTTGGCGGGGTCGTAATAGGGAAGGTTGAGGCCGGACCCGAAGCCAACCTCGACGACAATCCCCTTTGCGCGCGGGATCACACGCCGGCGCATCCGCGCGAAGGCGCCGGCCGAACAGCCGGCGTGGACGAGGTAGGGGGCAACGCAGCGCGCGTACCAGGAGAGGCAGGTCTGGCACATGGCTCAGCCTCCGTGCCCGGTGTTGGCGGCGACGGCAGGGGTGCCGCCGCCAGCAAGCGGTTCCGACATGCGATGGCTTGACGTATTGACCGGTGACATTTCTCGCTCCAAGGGAGTCTCCTGATCGGGCCCCATTGGCCCGACGTCGCGGGGATGGATAGATGGCCGGCGTCCCCTCAACGTCCTCTCGGCATCGTTGCGCGGCCGCGTGCGGATCGATGGAGCTGATACAACTCAGATTGCTGGGGTTTCCGGAGTTCCGGCTGGACGGCCGGCGGGTGGAGCTCGCCCTGCGCAAGGCGGCCGCGCTCGTCATCTACCTCGCCGAGGCCGGTGGGCCGGTGGCGCGCGACGTCGCCGCCACGCTGCTGTGGCCCGAGGCCGACGTGGAAGCCGCCCGCGCCCGCCTGCGGCGCACGCTCTACAAGATCCGCGTCGCCTTCGGTGAGGAGATCATCGTCGCCAACGCGGCATCGCTGAGCCTGCGCCCGGCGCTCTCGGTCGAGGCCGATTCCCGGGCCTTCGACCATGCTTGCGACGCCGGACTGCTCGACGCGGCCGCCGGCCTCTACACCAGCGACTACCTCGCCGGCTTCTCGCTGCCGGACTGTCCCGAATTCGAGGAATGGGTGTTCTTCCGGCGCGAGGCCTTGCGCAGCCGGCTGGTGCAGGCGCTGGAGCGGCTGGTGGAAGCCAGGATCGCCGGCGGTGATGCGCGCGGCGCTGTCCCGCACGCCACGCGGCTTGCCGCGCTCGACCCGCTGAGCGAAAGCGCGCACCGCCACCTCATCCGCGCCCATCTGGCGGCCGGCGACAGGGCGGCGGCCGAGCGCCAGGGCGAAACCTGCACGCGGCTGCTGCGCGACGAACTCGGTGTGGCGCCGGACCCGGCCACGCTCGCCCTGCTGCGCGCGCCGATGCCCGACCCCGAACTGGAGATGCCCAGGACCCGCTATGTCGAGGTGGACGGCATCCATGTCGCCTACCAGACCGTCGGCGGCGGCCCGGCCGACATCGTGCTGGTGCCGGGCTTCATCTCGCATGTCGAGCGGATCTGGGAAGACAGGAGCTGCCGCGCCTGGCTCAGCGCGGTGTCGCGCCTCGGCCGTCTGATCCTGTTCGACCGGCGCGGCATGGGCCTGTCCGACCGGGTCGGCGCCCGCCCGACCGTCGAGGCGACGGCGCGCGACATTCTGGCGGTGATGAACGCGGCCGGCAGCCGCAAAGCCTTGCTGGTCGGCGCCTCGGAAGGCGGGCCGGGCTGCATCCGTTTTGCCGTCGACCACCCCGACCGCCTGACCGGCCTGGTTCTGTGGGGTTCGCTCGCCAAGGGCAGCCACGCGCCGGACTACCCCTTCGCGCTGACATCGGCGCAATACGATCTGTGGCAGCGGCGCCTGCTTGCCGGCTGGGGCGGCCCGGCGGAAATCGAGACCTTCGCGCCCAGCGTCGCCCAGGACCGCCAGGCGCGTGCCTGGTGGGCCGGCCTGCTCAGGGCCGCCTCCAGTCCCGGCGCGGTGGCGGGCCTGCTGCGGGCGCTGCGCGATGCCGATGTGCGGCCGCTGCTGTCAAAAGTCTCGGCCAGGACGCTGGTCCTGCACCGCGCCGGCGACCACGCCGTGCGCATCGAGGCCGGGCGGTACCTGGCCGCGCGGATCGCGGGAGCCCGGTTTGTCGAGGTGGAGGGTGAGGATCACTGGTTCTGGGTGGGGGAGCAGCGGGCGCTGCTGGAGACGATCGCGGCGATGGCGGGCGGACGGTGAGGGCCCCGCTTGCGCGCGTGTCGGCCATATCAGGCATTGGTCGAGGCCGAGCTTGCTAGGCCGGCCGCCGTACTCGCCGACGTCAATTACACGTCGTCGCGGTCCTCAGCGCCTCCGCACGGGAAGGCTGAGGCAAGGCCGCGATGCGCCGAACGGAAGCGTAGAACCTTGGATAGTCGCCGGAGCACAAATCATACAGGCGAAGGAACGCCGGGACCTGCTCGCCATAGACGGACGTCGCGGCGAGCTTTGCGTTGTTGATGGGGCTGTTGAACCAGGCGTCGTATCCGCGGTATCCGGCCCAGCGCCCGTCGCGCATCTGCCGGTAGCGCACCCGCAGCTTGTCGATCGTGGCTGTCTTGGCGGCAGCCATCTGTTGGGGCGCGCGGGGACTTCCATAGACCTGCCGCAACTCGTCGCGCGTTTGCGCGATCAGTCCGAGAAAATCCGCGCTGCGCTTGCGGCCGGCTTCGTAGCGGCGCAATCCGGCGCGATTGCCGGTGACCCGCAGCCATTTCCTCACGCCGCTGGTTTCGACGGCGACCGCGAACGCCTCGTTGAACGCGGAGTCGTTGTTCACATAGATTTTCTGATGCGCCAGCTCATGGAAGATGAGGCTCGCAATATAGGTGTCGTCCTGACGCAGCATGGTGCTGAGCAGCGGGTCGCTGAACCAGCCCAGCGTGGAATAGGCGGTGACGCCCGAAACGTAAACGTCCAGCCCCTTCCGCCGCAGGTCGCCGGCACTTTCAGCCGCTGATTTCTGGGAAAAGTAACCCCGGTACGGAACGCAGCCGAAGACCGGAAAGCACCATGTCATGGGCGTGAGCGAGAATTGCGGCGCGGCAAAAACGGCAAAGGTCACATTGTCCCGGCCGATGTCGACATAGCTTCGATAGCTGCTGTTGTCGGGCAGCGCCAGCTCGTCCGTGGCAAAGCGGCGTATGGCGCTCGCCGACGTCAACTTGGCGCGCAATACCTCCGGCGTCGAGGGATCGTGGATGAGCCTGCCGACATTTTCGCGCGCCGCCATGATCCGCACATGGCCTTCCAGCGACTGCGCGTAGTAGGAAACGCTGGTGCACCCGGCCACGCCGGACGCCATCACCACAGCGGCAAGCAATCGAAAAAAACGCTTCACAGCTTGCCCACCGCCTGCTTGTCGTCCATGGCGCGAATGCTCATTTGCCCTCGTGTCAGGCGCACCGATTTTCGTCAAGAGCTGGCGGGGGCAACAGGTCGGACTTTCGAACTGGCAGGACTGGCAGGCGGCCAGGCGAAACTTTTGCGCCGGGCGTCGTCGCCGACCGCCAGGCGCGCTTGGCGCTCCGCCTCCCTAGGGCCGCCGCAGTCGCCTGCCTGCCGCAAGCGCTGCGCGACGCCGATGTCCGCCCGCTGCTGTCAAAAGTCTCGGCCAAGACGCTGGTGCTGCACCGCAGAGGTGACCGGCGGTGCGGGTGGAAGCCGGGGCGGTATCTGGCGGGCAGGATAGCCGAGGCGCGGTTTGTCGAGGTGGAGGCGGAGGACCACTGGTTCTGGGCGGGTGAGCAGGGGGTGTTGGTGGAGGGATGGTGCGGGGTGGGTGATTGGCCGACAGGCGACGTAAAGAGTGCGCTGTCTGTCACCGTAATTTGGTCACGTAATTCTTTGCTTCAACCGGCGCTTTTCGGCGGCGTTACGATGGCAACGTACCATCGCAAGATTTCACTGAGCTTGGTAGCTGCCCGCTCTGTTCACTGGCACCATTGACGGCATGTCGTGGTTCGGAAGACATTCCGGCAGGGAAATGAGGCTTGGGAGCGGCGATCGTCCACTACGCAGCGCTAACGACATATCTATTCGATGATCCCTATCTTTATCGCAGTGGCCACCTTCGCCGGTACGGGCAAAAGCTGGCGCAGCAGCTTAGATGGACGCGCCGCCCACCACGGCCTTCTCCCCCGTCTCGACACAGCGCCCGCCGAAACCTCCCACACCGCAATCGTGCTGGTCACTGACCGGCCGGCGCTCTAGATGATGAAGGACATCGACGACGCCGGCATGTTTTCAAGCCGGTGGCTGTCGCAGGGCTGCCTCGCATCGCTGGTTGCCATTTCTTTTGTCTGGAAGGAGCAGGTTTGGAGCGAAATCAAGCAGGCCCGATAATCGTCCTGTTCAGGGACGATCTGCGTGTTGCGGACAATGGGGCGCTGGCGGCGGCGGGCGCTGCGGGCAGGCCGGTCGTGCCGCTTTTCATTTTGGATGAGAGCGGGAAGGACGCGCGGCCGCTTGGGGGAGCCAGCCGTTGGTGGCTGCACCATTCGCTTGCGGCGCTGGAGCGGTCGCTGGAGCAGCTTGGCGGCAAGCTTTTCCTGCGGCGGGGGGCGACTGAGAAGATCGTGGCCGAGGCCGTCAAGGAGACGGGGGCGGGCGCCGTGTACTGGAATCGCCGGTATTCTCCAGCCGGCATCGATGCCGACAAGGCGCTGAAGTCCGGCCTGCGCGAGCAAGGGCTGGAAGCGAAAAGCCATGACGGGTTCCTGCTGCACGAGCCGTCACGCCTCGCCACGCAATCCGGCGATTTCTACAAGGTGTTCACGCCCTTCTACAGAAGGCTGGCCGAGGACGATGTGCGCGATCCGATCGATGCGCCGGCCTCGCTCACGGGATGGAAGGGCAAGCTTGCCTCCGACAGGCTCGACGCGTTCGGGTTTCTGCCAAGGCATCCGGATTGGTCGTCGGGCCTCGCACAACGCTGGCAGCCCGGCGAACAGGGCGCGGGGGAAAGGCTGGCGCGGTTTGTCGAGGATGGCCTCGACAACTACGCCGAGAACCGCGACCTGCCCGGCATTGATGGCACGTCGGGCCTGTCGCCGCATCTGGCGCATGGCGAGATAACGCCTTTCCAGATCATGGCGGCGCTGCGGCGCAGGCGCGGCAAGGACGCCGACACCTTCCGCAAGGAAGTCGGCTGGCGCGAGTTCTCCTACCATCTGCTGTTCAACCGGCCGCGCCTGCACAAGGAGAATTTTCGCCCGGCCTTCGAAGCCTTCGAATGGCAAAGCGCGCCCGCTGCGCTGAAGGCCTGGCAGCGCGGACTGACCGGCTATCCGATCGTCGATGCCGGCATGCGCGAGCTGTGGCAGACCGGCTGGATGCACAACCGCGTGCGCATGATCGCGGCATCCTTCCTGGTCAAGGACCTGCTGATCGACTGGCGCACCGGCGAGGACTGGTTCTGGGACACGCTGGTGGACGCGGACGCCGCCAGCAATCCGGCAAGCTGGCAATGGGTGGCCGGATCGGGCGCCGACGCCGCGCCCTATTTCCGCATCTTCAATCCCGTGCTGCAGGGCGAAAAGTTCGATCCGCAAGGCAGCTACATCAGGCGCTATGTTCCCGAACTGGCCAGGCTGCCCGACCGCTACATCCATCGCCCCTTCGAAGCGCCGGCAGCCGTCCTCAGGGATTGCGGGCTTTGCCTCGGAAAGGACTATCCGTCACCGATCGTGGACCACGCCATGGCCAGGGACCGAGCCCTGGAAATGTATCGCGGCACGCGAGAAGGCTGAAGCGCATCAAGTCGAAACGGGACATGCCGCGCCCCGACAATCCGCGGATAAGCGGCCGTCACGACGTAAGGAATTGCCAGAGCGCTTCGGGCGATCCCGTCGTGAGCAATCCGACTATAAGCGCGATCAGGGCGAGGAGTTGGAGCAGGGCGATGACAACGAGCGTGGAGCGGAACGGCTCCTTGCGCGTCTTGTGCCGGATCGTTTGCTGCGCGATCATGGTTCCGATGCCGCCGCCGATCATGGCAAGGGTCAGAAGCGTCGCCTCGGGAATGCGTTGTAAACCGTTCCTGGCCCTGGACTTGTTGAACGCCATGGCGGCGTGTGCCAGCAGGTTTACCGCCAGGACGTAGCCGACGACACCGATTGTGAACTGGCCCGGCATGCGCTCCCTCTGCGGGCTTTATCAACTCTCACCGCTCCTCCACAATCCGCAAATAAGCCGCCGTGACAAACAGCACGATCAGCCCGAACAAGATCCGCCGCGCCCCCTCCGGCATCTGCAGGATCGTCAGCAGCGTCGTCAGCACGGTGAGGATCAGGGCGCCGATGATGGTGCCGGTGTAGCCGCCGCGGCCGCCGAAGATGGAGGTGCCGCCGATGACGGCGGCGGCGACCGAGGGCAGGACCAGGGGTTCGGCCAGCGAGAGCGATGGGGCCTTGATCAGGCCGATATAGAGCAGGCCGGTGATGCCGGCGAGCACGCTTGACGTGATGTAGAGCGCGGTGATGACCTGCCAGTATCGCACGCCCGACAGGCGCGTTGCGCGCTCATTGTCGCCGACGGCGTAGAGCAGGCGGCCGAAGCCGGTGCGGGCCAGCGTGAAGACGATGAGGGCAGCCAGCGGTATGAACAGCAGCAAGGCGTTGGGGAAGCCGTAGGTGACGCCGGTGCCGAGCCAGGCCAGGAAGTCGGGGATCTTGGCGCCCGACGCGATCACCGTGCGCTGGTAGACCTGCAGGCAGCCGGTACCGATCAGGCTGGTGCCCAGCGTCATGATCAGCGGATGGACGCGGAAGACGCCGACGCCGATGCCGTTGACGAGGCCGATCAGCAGGGCCGGCATCATCGCCAGCAGGAAGGCGATGGAAGGGTCCTGGTTGACGATCTGCGTCGCCATGATGAAGGCGCTCATCGTCGCCACCGTGCCGACCGACAGGTCGATGCCGCCGGTCAGCATGGTCATGGTCTGGCAACCGGCCAGGATCGCCAGCGGAATGGCGAATTTGATGGTGTTGGCGATCCAGCGCTCGTTGACGATGCCGGGGCGCAGGATCTGCAGGATCACCACCAGGATGACGAGCAGGATGATCAGCGGCACCAGCGGCCGGTCGGCCATGAAGCGCTTCAGGCGGCGGCCGAAGGGGATGGTTTGGGGAACAGTCGCGGCGTTGCTCATTGTTGCCGGCTCCGCATGGTGATGAACGCGCCGAACATCACGACGGCGACCATGATGGCGCCTTCGATGATGGCGGTGACGTTGGGGTCGATGGCTAGCAGCGTGAGATCCGTGCGCACCAGGCGCAGCACGAAGACGGCGATGATCGGGCCGAGCAGGCCGCCCTTGCCGCCGCCGAGCGCCACGCCGCCCAGCACCACCGCCGCGACGCTGGCCAGGAGATAGGGGCCGGGGATGGGCGCGCCGATGCCGGTACTCATGGTCAGCGCCAGCCCGCCGAAGGCGGCGAAGAGGCCCGACAGCGCATAGGCGATGATGCGGGTGCGCTTGACCGGCACGCCTGAGCGGAACGCGGCCAGCTCGCTCGAGCCGATGGCGTAGATGGAGAGGCCGAGGCGCGAGCGCCGCAGCGGTATCCAGATGATGGCGAGGCAGACGATGAGCACCAGCAGCGCCTTGGGCAGCCAGGCGTCGATGGCGTCGGGCAGGCCTGGGATCGGCACGGTGCCGGAGATCAGCGCCTTCAGCCATTCGGCGGCGGCGCCGCCCGGCGCATCGAGCACCAGGAGGGCCGCGCCCTGCAGCACGAACAGCATGGCGAGCGTGACGACGATGTCGGGCACGCGGGTGACGACGATCAACAGGCCGTTGAGCGCGCCGAGCACGAAACCCATGGCGAGCACGAAGGGCACGACGAACAGCGCGTATTCTTCCGACGCGCCCGCCATCATCGAGGCGGCGGTGACGCTGGTCAGCGCCATCATGGCGGCGACCGACAGGTCGATGCCGCCGGCGATGACCACCACCGTCTGCGCGGCGACGGCGAAGGCGTAGGGCAGCACGGCCCGCGCCAGCGAGCCGAAATCGCCGCTGCCATAGCCGGGCTGGATCAGCTTGGTGGCGATGAACAGGACGACGAGGAGGGCGAACAGGCCGATGACCCAGCCCTGGCGGCGCAGGAAATGGCTCATGGCTTCGCCTCCGGCGCATCGGAGGCATTGGCGGTGGGGGCCGCCAGGATGCCGACATCGGCCTTGGCGCCGCGCGGCAGGCCGTAGGCGGCGCGCATCAGCGCCGGTTCGTCGGCCTCCTCGACCGGGAAGATGTCGACCAGGCGGCCGCCGAAGATGACGATGACGCGGTCGCAGACGCGCTGCACCTCTTCGAGTTCCGAGGTGTAGAACAGCACCGACTTGCCGTGGCCGGCAAGTTCGCGCAGCAGCTTGTAGATCTCCTGCTTGGTGCCGACATCGATGCCGCGCGTCGGGTCGAAGCACAGGATGGTGCGGGCGTCGGCCGCGATCCAGCGGGCGATGGTCACCTTCTGCTGGTTGCCGCCCGACAGGCGCTGCACCTCGCCTTGCGCGCGGGTGTCGATCTGCAGCCGCTCGATGGCGCTGAGCACCTTGGCGCGCTCGCGGCGCATGGGAATGGGGCCCCAGTTGCGCAGCGCGGCGCTGAAGGGCAGGGCGATGTTCTCACGCACCGAACGCTGCATGGCGAGCGCCTCGGAACGGTCGCCCGGCACATAGGCGATCCCCGAGCGGATGGCGTCGATCGGATGCGAGAATTTCACCTGATGGCCGTCGACCTCGATCGTGCCGCCGGAGGGCCGGATCGAACCGGCAAGGGCGGAAAACAATTCGTCCTGGCCCTGGCCTTCCAGCGCCACCACGCCGGCGACCTCGCCATCCCCAAGATCGAAGGAGACGTCGTTGAGCTTGGTGCCGACGCGCAGGTTCTTCACGGCGATGCGCGGTTGGGCAGGGGCGGGCGCGGCCTTCTCGGCGGCGCTGCGGGCGGCGACATGGGTCTTGACGATGCGGGTGCCGAGCATCAGCTCGACGATCTTCTCCTCGATGCCCGGCACGATGTCGACGACGCCGACGGTCTCGCCGTCGCGCAGCACCGTGGCGCGGTCGCAGAGCGCCGATATCTCGACGAAGCGGTGCGAGATGAAGATCACGGCGCGGCCGGCGTCGCCCTGGCGGCGCACCACTTCGAGCACCTTTTCGGCGAGGTTGGCCGGGAGCGCGGCCGTCATCTCGTCGAGCAGCAGCACATCGGGCTCGACGGCCAGCGCGCGGGCAAGGTCAAGCACGCGCAGCACGGCCAGCGGAATGTCGCGCGCGGTGTCGCGCAGGTCGAGGTCGGCTATGCCGAGCTCGCGCACCCAGGCGCGGAACGGCTCCACCGGCGTGCCGGTGAGCCGCAGATTGGATAGAACGTCGAGATCGGGGATCAGCGACGGCTCCTGGTAGACCGGCAGCAGTCCGGCGCGGCGGGCGGCGGCGGGCGAGCGTATGTCACGCGCCTCGCCCCGGATCAGGATGCGCCCGGCATTGGCCTGGATAGCACCGGTCAGGATCTTCACCAGCGTCGACTTGCCGGCGCCATTGGCGCCCATCAGCGCATGCACCTCGCCCGGCAGCACGGAGAGCGATGCGTTGCGCAATGCGGCGACCGCGCCGTAATTCTTGGCGACGCCTGACGCGTCGAGGAGGGGGCTGGTGGTCAAATGGTTCGGGTCTCGATTTATGGGATCTGCTCAATGCACCAGTACGCCAGGCTTGTGCGCGGCGTACTGCTGAAAAGCTCCACCTTCTCCCCTTGTGGGAGAAGCTGTCGCCGAAGGCGACGGATGAGGGGTGTTCCAGCGGAGTGAGGCGTCGGCGTTCCCTGGAACACCCCTCATCCGTCTCGGCGCTAGCGCGCCGATCCACCTTCTCCCACAAGGGGAGAAGGCAGAGGCGCAGCCCTTACTCGCCCGGACCCTTGCACGCCACGATCTGGTCCTTCGTGTACGTCGTCCAGTCCGGGATGGAGATCGAGACCGGCCATTCGGGGCTGAGCGAGGGGTCGGCGGCGGCCTTCAGCTTGGCCTTGCCTTCTTCGGTGGCGTTTTCCCACAGCTGCGGGTCGACCAGCACGGTCTGCTGTGCCGGCTTCTTGCCGTCGAGGATTTGCAAGGCCAGCGTCACACCCGCGCCGCCGATCGAACCGGGGTTGGTGACGGCAGCGCCGACGAGGCCCTTGACCGAGCTCAACTGGCCGACGAAGCCGGCATTGTCGGCGCCGACCACCGGTACCAAAGGCGCCTGCGATTCAACCAGCGCGTCGACGATGACGTTGTCGATGCCCGACGTCCAGACGCCGTTGAACGGCGTGCCGGTGGCGAGGAAAGACAGCATCTGCTGCTTGGCCTGGTCCTGCTGCCAGCCGGTGAAGACTTCCTGCGCGACCTTCACATCGGGGAATTCGGCCAGCGCCTTCTTGAAGCCCTTGTCGCGATCAGAGTCGGCGGAAGCGCCGGCGGCGCCGCGCATGTAGAACACCTCGCCCTTGCCGCCCATCTGCTGGAACAGCCACTTGGCGCCGAGATAGGCATACTGCTCCTGGTTGTTGGAGATGATGTAGGCCGACGGTTCGGTGACCGCCTGGTCGACGGCGACGACGACGATGCCGGCCTTGGTGGCTTCCTCCAGGCCCGCCTTGATGCCGGCCGGATCGGCGGGGTTGACGACGATGGCGTCGACCTTGGCGCTGATCAGGTTGCGGATATCTTCCAACTGGCCGGCGGCGTCGGTGTTGCGGTGGGCGATGTTGAGCTTGGCGACTTCGCCCGAAGCCAGCGCCTGCGCCTTCATGGCGCAGACCATCTCCTCGCGCCAGCCATTGCCCTGCACGGTGTTGGAAATGCCGATCGTGTATTTGCCGGCGGCCGACGAGACGCCCACCGAGGCCAGCAAGGCCGCGCCCGCCAGTAGCGGGACCATGGTCAGGATTTTCTTCATTTCAATACTCCTCCACATTGTTTTCAGTTTCAGTTTCAACCTGTTGGAACACGCCGCTGACAAAGTGAGTCATGCGGCGCGCTCTCATTCATTTGACGAAGGGGCGCAGCACGTCGCGGGCGAGCAGGAAACCGCGCTTCACCTGGTCGTCGCTGCCTTCAAATCGCCTGTCCTCGTGTTCGATGATGACGGATCCATCATAACCGGCGCGGTAAAGGCCGGAGAAGAAGCCGCTCCAGTCGACATCGCCCAGCCCCGGCATGCGCGGCACCTGCCAGCCTATGCCAGCCGAAAGGATTCCGCGCTCGTACAAACCATCATGATCAATCATCAGGTCCTTGGCGTGGACATGCAGCATGTAGGGGCCGAACTCCCTGATGAAGCGGGCCTGGTCGATCATCTGCCAGACCAGGTGCGAGGGGTCGAAATTCATGCCGACATCGCCGCCCCAGGTCTCCAGGATGCGGCGCCAGACCTGCGGCGAATAGGCGATGTTGTGCCCGCCCGGCCATTCGTCATGGCTGAAGATCATCGGGCAGTTCTCGAAAGCGAGCTTGACGCCGTGCCCGCGCGCATAGGCGACGATTTCGGGCCAGATCTTCAGCGCGTCCTGCCAGTTGACGTCGACCGTCTTGGACGCATCGCCGCCGCAGAAGGTGTTGACGACCGGCACGCCCATATTGGCGGCCAGCACGATCACCTTCTTCAGATGGCCGATGACCGCCTCGCGGTGCGCGGCATCCGGATGCAGCGGGTTGGGATAGTAGCCGAGGCCCGAGACAGTGAGGTTCTTCTGCGCCAGCGAGGCAACGATTTCCTTGGCCTGCGCGGGGGAGGTGCCATCCGCGTCGATGTGGCTGGTGCCGGCATAGCGGCGGGTCGCGCCAGATGTTTTCGGCCAGCAGGCGATCTCCAGCGCCTCGAAGCCGACGGAATTCGCCCAGCCGGCAACCTCGCCAAGCGGCGTCTGCGCGAACGGTGCCGTAAGCACACCAAGTTTCATCATGCCTCCCCTAAAGCCAGTGCCTATAATGCCGATTGTTTGGATCGCTTCAACCTCGCGATCTCATCTTGTTCAAGACTGTGCCTGACACCCGCCATCGGATCGTCCGACAGCAACGCGCCAAGCGCCGAGGTCACGGCCTCGCGGAAGGTAGCGTTCGCGGCGAGGCCAGGGTCGAAAATCGTGTCGATCGCGAGAATGGCGCAGGCCAGCGCCGGTGCATCGCGCCCGGTCATGTCCGCGATCTCGGCGACCTTGCCGGCATAGGGGTCCGACACCGGCCAGCGCTTGCCGAAGCGGGCCGAGGCCTGGACGAGGTAAGCCATCCAGCCGGCGACCGGCACCGACAGAAGGTCGATGCCCTGGCCCTGCCGCAAGCGGTCGCGGATCGGGTTGAGCAGACGCTGCACGATCTTCTGCGAGCCGTCGGTGGCGATCTGGTGGTTGCGGTGGCGGATCGCCGTGTTCCTCAGCCGGCCAAGGCTTTGCTCGACATAAGCCAGCGGCTCCATGCCGGGTACCGGCATCAGCGTCGGCAGCGTTTCCTCGACGAGCATGCGGTGCACGAAGACCGACAGCAGCGGGTCGGCGACGGCATCGAATGTGTGTTCAAGTCCGGCCAGCACGCCGAGGGTCGCAAGCGTCGTCTGGGCGCCGTTCAGCACCCGCATCTTGAGATGTTCGAACGGCGTCACGTCTTCGACGAAGGTCGCGCCGGCCAGATCCCAGCGCGGCATGCGGCCGGCGAATTTCTTCTCGATCACCCATTGCCGGAACGGCTCGCCGACGGCAACGGCGGCATCGCGGTAACCGAACCATTGTTCGACGCTGTCGAGATCGTCCTGGGTCACCGCCGGTGCGATGCGGTCGACCATGGCCGAAGGGAAGGCGGCGTTGGCCGCTATCCAGTCGGCCAGGCCATTGCCGCGCCGTTCGGCAAAGGTCCGCACGACATTTTCGAGGATGACGCCATTGGTCGGGATGTTGTCGCAGGAGAGCAGCGTCAGCTTCCGGCCATGCGTGGCGCGGCGCAGTTCCAGCGCCCGCGTCAATATGCCGGGCACGCTGCGCGGTGCTTGCGGGTTGGCGAGATCATGGACGATATCGGGATGGCCGAGATCGAGCGCGCCGCTGGACGGGATGTGGCAATAGCCCTTTTCCGTCACCGTCATCGTCACCAGTTCGATGTCGGGGGAGGCCAGCACGTCGAGCGCCGGCGCGGCGCTGTCCTGGCTGTCGACCACTTCGACGATGCTGCCGATGACGCGTGCCTCGACATGGCTGTTCTCGCGGATCAGCCGCGTATAGAGCCCGCCCTGACGGCCAAGCGTGTCGGCAAGGCGGGGCGGGCGGATGTTGATGCCGACGATGCCCCAGCGGTCGAACTGGAGCGAGAGCAGGTCGTCCGTGTATTCGGCCTGGTGGCAGCGGTGGAAGGCGCCAACGCCGAGATGCGCGATGCCGGGCGTCAACGCCGCCCGGTCATAGGACGGTGTCTGGACCGCGGACGGAAGCCGGTCAAGCAAGGCCGGCCCGAGCGTTTCCGGCGAGTTGGGAGCAGCGTTCACCGGTTCGCCCCGATCACCGACTGCTCCTGATCGATGACGGCGCCGGTCATCGGCCCGGCCGCGTCGGAAAGCAGGAAGACCGCGAGGCTGGCGATATCGCCCGGCTCGAGCAGCCTGCCGAAAGGCTGCGCGGCGTTGGCGGCGTCGAGCCAGCCCGGTCCATGGCCGAGCGTTTCGGACTGCATGGTGCGTTCGGCCGGCGTGTCGGTCCAGCCGACATTGATGCCGTTGACGCGGATGCGGTCGAAACGATGCGCGTTGGCGGCATTCTTGGTCAGCGTCGCCAGCGCGCCCTTGGTGGCGGAATAGACGGCAAGCTCGGGCGAGCCGCAATGGGCATTGATCGACAGGATGTTGACGATGGCGCCGCGCTCGCCGCGCTTCTTCATGTCGGCGATGGCCGCCTGCATCAGGAAGAAGGGCGCGCGCGCGTTGACGGCGAACAGCGAGGCCCAATCGTCGAGGCTGGCATCGAGGAAGGAGGCGCGGTCGGTCAGCCCCGCCGCGTTGACGAGACCGTCGATGCGGCCGAAGCGCTCGACGCAGGCCCGCGCCAAAAGGGCAGGGGTCGCCGGGTCTCCGAGGTCGGCGGCGACGAAGACTGCCGGCGTGCCCAGCCGCGAAAGCTCGGCCGCCACCGCATCGCCACGCGACTTCTCGCGGCCGGTGACCAGCAGCCCGGCCGCGCCGGAGCGCGCCAGCGTCTCGGCGATGGCGCGGCCGATGCCTTGCGTCGACCCGGTGACCAATATCACCTTGCCGTCGAGCCTGATCTCCATTCCTCCTCCCGGAACAAAGTTTCTATTTTTTGAAATATGGAACGACAATTCCCGATAGTCAATTGTGCCAGCACCACCTCATGTGCCGCGCTTTGCCGCGACGCCTTGGACCAGCGCCATGCCGACGGCCAGCGACGCCGCCAGCGAGCGGAAGCCGGCGAAGTCGGATTCCACCACCTCCAGCCAGCTGTCCGACAGCCGGATCAGCGGGCTGAACGTGCTGTCGGTGATGGTGACGATGCGGGCCTTGCGCTCATGCGCCACCGCGACGAGGTCGGGCGTGATCGAATTGTAAGGGCTGAAGGACACCGCCAGCACCGCATCCCGGCCGCCGATGCAGCCGACCTGGTCGAGCGCGGTGGAGCCGACATTGTCGACCAGCACGTTGCGCACGCCCTGCTGGGAGAGCGTCAGCGACAGATAGGTGGTGACAGGGAAGGCGCGCTTGGAGCCGATGACATAGATCAGGTCGGCGGCCGCCAGCACCTCCACCATCTTCTCGAAACTCCCGACGTCGAAGCCCGCCTCGACGCGGCCAAGCGAGGCCTGCGAGGCGCCGACCATGCCATGCAGGAAATGCAGGAGAGCATTGGGTTCGGCCTCGGTCCGAGGCTCGCCGCGCCCATCCGGCCACGACCCCTTGATGTGCTCCTTGAACAGGCCCTGGAAATCGGAAAAACCGGAATAGCCGAAGATCTGCGCGAAGCGCACCAGGGTCGACGGCTGCACGCCGGCCTGTGCGGCCACCTGGGCGATGGTGCCGAGCGCGACATCGCTCGGATGCTGCCAAAGGAAAATCGCCACCTGGCGCAGGCGCTTGGGGAAATGCACGGTACCGGACGACAGCACCGCGCGCAGCTCCTCATAGGTCTGCGGCTGGATATAGCCCAATGCCGCCAGCGAGCGCCCGCGCTTGCGCGTCGCCGCCTCGTCGCTGAGAGACCGTCCCGATGATTTGCCCGCCCCACTCATGATGTTCAGGCTAGCGCGGCACGATCGTATTACAATATGGAAATTGGAAATTATGTTCGAAAGTGGTAGCCGAGCTTGAGGCTTGGCGCGTCGCCAATGATCTGCCCGGAGGAAATAACATGGTCTACGCAACATCGGATGGGTCGGCGGGCAAGCGCCTGAGGGTCGGCATGGTCGGCGGCGGCCGCAATGCCTTCATCGGCGCGGTGCACCGGCTGGCGATGCGCCTCGACGACCAGATCGCGCTGGTGGCCGGCGCGCTGTCGTCCGACCCGGAGAACGCCGCCGCTTCGGCCGCCGAGATCGGCATCGCGCCGGAACGCAGCTATGCCGACTACCATGCCATGGCCAAGGCCGAAGCCGCGCGGCCGGACGGTATCGAGGCGGTGGTCATCGTCACGCCCAACCATCTGCATGCGCCGATCGCCACCGCCTTCCTCGAGGCCGGCATCGACGTCATCTGCGACAAGCCGCTGTCGACGACGCTCGGCGATGCCGAGGCGCTGGTGGCGCTGGCGAAGGCGAAAAAACGCCGCTTCGTCGTCACGCTGAACAACACCGGCTACGCCATGGTGCGCCAGGCGCGCGAAATGGTGATGGCGGGCGAGCTCGGCCGGATCGTGTCGGTGCATGGCGCCTATATCCAAGACTGGCTGACCAAGCCGATCGACGCCGAGGGCCAGAAGCAGGCGGAGTGGCGCACCGATCCGGCAAGGGCAGGGCAGTCCGCCGTCCTGGCCGATATCGGCGTGCATGCCTTCAACCTGGCGAGCTTCATCTCCGGGCGCGAGGCCGAGGCGGTCTCGGCCGACCTGTTCACCGCCGTGCCCGGGCGCCGGCTCGACGACAACGCGCATGTGCTGGTGCGCTGGACGGACGGGGCGCGCGGCACGATCCTGGCCAGCCAGACCTCGCCTGGCCACTACAATGATCTCTCCGTGCGCATCCATGGCGACAAGGCCGGGCTCGAATGGTCGGGTGGGCGGCCGGAGGAATTGCGCTTTTCGCCCTATGGCGAGGAAACCCGCACGCTGGTGCGCGGCGGCCACGGATCGACGGCGGAGGCGCGGCGCGTGTCGCGCATGCCGGCGGCGCACCCGGAAGGCTATATCGAGGCCTTCGCCAATTTCTATCGCGACGCCGCTGATATCATCCGCGCCCATCGCTCTGGCGGTACGGTCGATCCGGCACGCGCGGCACAGGTGCCCGACGTGGTCGATGGCGCACGGGGAGTGAAGTTTGTCGCGGCGGCGGTGGAGTCGAATGCCGCAGGCGGGGCCTGGACGGCGGCACGGTTTGGAGGATGACAGCGGATCTCTCGACAAGCGGGGAGATCACTCAGCCCAGTTGCTTCGCCAAGTCAGCCAGCATCGGGCGCTGCCCGGCAAGGATTTTCACCTCGGCCTCGGGCAGGCTGAACCAGCCGGCTCTGTCGACCTCGGGAAATTCCTTCATCGACCCGGATCGCGGCGGCCATTCCATGGTGAAGGTATTGCTGCTGATGGCGGCCACATCGATCCCGGTTGTGGTCTCGACGGACCAGGCGATGACGATCTTGCCGCCCGGCTGCCTGTAGTCGCCGAGGCGCGTGAAAGGTCCGCCGACCTTGATGCCTAGCTCTTCCGCGGTCTCGCGTTGCGCCGCGGCGAGTTCGTCCTCGTCTTCGCCGACCAGCCCCTTCGGGATCGACCAGGCGCCGTCGTCCTTCTTCGCCCAGAACGGGCCGCCGGGATGAACCAGAAGCACGCTGACATCGCCATCGCCTCGGCGATAAATCAGCAGGCCTGCACTGCGTTTTGCCATTTTTGTGTGTCCGTTTGCGGCGCCGGTGCGAAGTCGGCGCTCACCTGATTCTGCGTGGATCATGGGCGCCGGTCTTGCGCCGGGAGATTGCGACGTTATGTCAGGTGCATCCGCATTGCACCCCATTGCGGGGGCTTGCAATCTGACAGCATGGTTTGGGTTGCGTCGAAGTCAGGTGGGACGTCCGAAATGCAACTGGGTCTGATCGGCTACTACAGCGATTTCGTGGTTTATCCGCTGGTGATCGCCGTACTGGGGATCGCCGGGCTGATCGAGGCAGGCGAAGAGAGCGCCCCGGACTGGATCGGCACGGTGCTTATCTGCCTGGGCCTGTGGACGCTGATCGAATACGTCCTGCACCGCTTCGTCCTTCATCACGTTCCCTACATCAGGGATCTGCACGATCGTCATCATGTCGAGGAGCGCAGTTCTGTGGGCACGCCGACCTGGCTCAGTCTCGGTGTGCATGCGTTGATCGTACTGCCCGTTTGGATGCTCTCGGATTTCGCGATCGCCAGCGCGGTCGGTTGCGGGCTGATGCTGGGCTATCTCTGGTACATCAGCGTTCATCACATGATCCATCACTGGCATCCCTCGCATCCGAGCTACCTCTACACGCTCAAGCGCCGCCATGCCGTGCACCACCATATCGACGACACCGCCAATTTCGGTGTGACGTCGATTTTCTGGGACAGGGTTTTCGGCACGGCCCGGCTTTGAGGGCAGTAGGGCAGTAGGGCAGTAGGGCAGTAGGGCGGCCGTTCAGCGCCGCTTGCCGCGGCCGGCGGAGGACTTGGCGCCGCGTGGTCCTGTCCGCACCGGCGTGTTGTGCTGGTTTTCACCGGACAGTTTGCGCCAGCGGGCCAGGCGCTCGGGATCGAGCGTGCCGGCCTTGATGGCAGCCTGCACCGCGCAGCCCGGTTCGTGCACATGGGTGCAGTCGCGGAACTTGCAAAGTGGGGCAAGCTCGGTGATCTCGGCAAACAGCGTGTCGATGCCGTAGCCGACGTCGCTGACCTGCAGCGTGCGCATGCCCGGCGTGTCGATCACCCAGCCGCCGCCGGCAATGGCATGCAGCGACCGTGCCGTGGTGGTGTGGCGTCCCTTGTCGTCGTGTTCGCGAACGGCTCCGGTCTGCTGCGGCGATTGCCGCGCTGATCCGGCCAACGTGTTGACCAGCGTCGATTTGCCGACGCCGGAGGAACCGATCAGCGCCACCGTGTGCCCCGCGCCGCACCAGGCGGCGAGGGCGGTCGCGGCACCCGCTATGCGCGGGTTCAGCGTCACCGCGGTCAATCCGCGCTGCAGCGCGGCGGCTTGGCGCTGATACGCCTCGGCGTCTTCAGCCGTGTCGGCCTTGGTCAGCAGGATGACGGGTGTCGTTCCGGCCTCGTTGGCCAGCGCCAGATAGCGCTCGAGCCGCGCGATGTTGAAGTCGGCATTGCAGGAGGTGACGATGAACAGCGTGTCGACATTGGCCGCGGCCAGCTGCGGCACCCGGCCGCCCTGGGTGCGGCGCTCCAGAACCGTCTTGCGGGTCAGGCGACGCTTCACAAGCTGATCATGCGGCTCGACGAGCACCCAGTCGCCGACGGCATAGTCTCCGGTGGTGGCCTGCGGCGCCAGCGTCAGGTCGGTTTGCCCTGCCTGGGACAGGCCGCTCAGCCGGTCACGGTGGACCATGGCGATGCGGGTCGGGATCAGGCTTGCCTCGCCCAGTTCAAGCTGATCGGCGAAGAAATCCGACCAGCCAAGGTGGACAAGCGATGGTGACGAGGCTGGGGAGGAGGCCGTCAAGGCTTCGACCAAGGGTACGGCGTCGCGGACATCGGACAGTATCCCGGCGAGATGGGAGAGGCGAGGACCTCTCAGGATGCGCGATCCGCCCGAGAGGCTGTATGGGCGGCATGGCGCGGTTTGGCAAGCATTTCACGGCGACGGCCGGGCTTGGGTGGTCGTGTCATCACCTTTTCTGGTGCCCCGCGATAACTTAATCCAGTGTACTACGCTTTTGGCAGGGCGAGGTCTGTTGCCTCAGCGTGACATCTTTGCTTTCTCTGCTTCGAGTTCATCTGTTTTTCGAAGGATTCGGTAGTGGTACGAAAACCTAGCATGGACGCTCCAAAGTCTGCTCACCTAACCCCCGACGACATGCGACGTGGAAAGCGCCGCCTGGAGAAGCGCCTGGCCGAGGTTACGGAATTCGATCCCAAGACCCTTGATCAAAATGACCCTTGGGCCACAGTGCGACCATTGTCGACGTCGGTAGAAACCGCTCTTGACGAGACCTTTGGAAAAGGAAGTATCGAGTATAATCGGTATTTCCCGGCTTCTAAGTTCGATTGGCCGCTTATATTGGGAGGTGATGTTGCTTACCATGACAAGGTAAAGCATGTTGCGGAAGATCGAAATCGTTCTATTCAATTGCTGCAGGCGGCAATCCGTCTACTTGATGAAAGAATAGAGGAGGCGGCGGATCTATCTGGTGGGGAGCGGCTTCAGAAGGCTGTATTCGATGGGAATCGGTCAAACAAGATCTTTATCGTCCATGGCCATGATAACGGAACGAAGGAATCTGTCGCCCGTTTTGTGACGAGACTTGGTTATGAGCCTATCATTCTCCACGAGCAGGCCAATAAAGGGCGGACCATAATTGAGAAATTTCGAGACGAAGCGGACAGTATTGGGTTCGCTATTGTCCTTATGTCACCGGACGATGAGCTGGTATCGGGAATGAAACGCGCCCGCCAAAATGTAATCCTCGAATTGGGCTTCTTTCTTGGCCGATTGGGGCCCTCCAATGTGGCTGCCCTAGTAAGAGGTGATGTCGAAACCCCGAGTGATTTCGATGGTGTGATCTACACGAAGGTTGACGATTCCGGAATTTGGAAGGTTTTACTTGCGAAGGAACTGAAGGCGGCTGGATATTTGATCGATCTTAACAAGGCGCTGTAGCCAATCTGAATGAATTAAGTGAGCATAAACTGTAAATCGGAACGTACGATATCTCATTATCCGGCTGCAAGATGATTTACCTGTCAGGCGGTCTATTTCCATTGTGAAATTTCGACACTCAATCCTGTCAACTGTCTGGAGGCTGGTGTGCCCGTTGATAATGTCTTGCGTCGCCTCGGTGGTATTAGAAAGCAGTTGATGGCCAGCTACGAAGCAAGTGCACCTATGTCTGCTGCTACGAAAGGGCGTGAGCGCGAAACCTTTGTAGATGGATTTCTTAAGGATGTATTTCCACCAATTTACAGATTTGGTTCTGGCGATGTCGTGGACTTGGAAGGCAATCAATCAGGTCAAATAGATGTCGTTGTAGAGTTTCCCCTCGGGCCATCACTGCCCGCTGTTGGCAGTCCGCATCATCGACTCTATCTTGCTGAAACTGTTGCCGCGACCCTCGAAATAAAATCCGATATACAGGCGCAATGGAAAGAAGTTATTCACACTGCGAACTCGCTTTCAAAAATAAAAAGGAGCTCTCCCTCTGGCTTAATAATAGGATCTCGACCATCGCCTCGCATTCCTTTTATAGCTATTGGTTTCAAGGGATGGTCGCGTGCAGATATTGTCAGGCAGAAATTAGTTGATAATAGTGCTATTGACGCGATTTTGATTGTCGAACATGGAATTTTTGCTACCTCATCAGAGTTTGGTAGCTTAGCGGAAGTTGGCGAACAATCCGTTTGGCTTGCGATCTCTCTTCTATATGAATTTACTGGTCGTTTAATCTACTCAACATTCAATGGCGCGAATTATGCCGCAACTCCCAAGGTCGCCGATGCGCTTTCTCCGCCTCATCGCTCAGGAGATCAAATACTGCTAACTATGTAGTTTTGAGATTGCTGACATCTAGCGTCGGCCACCTACCGTAGCTGACGTTGGAGCTTTCTTCTGCTCACAGTTCCTTCTCCGCCAGTTCCCTGAATTCGTCGGGCACGGAGCGCGCCGCTTCCAACGCCACGGTGCCGTAGCCGACGGCCTGTTTGCCGAAGCGCTCGCGGATCTTGTCGATGGCGCGGTCGGCGCCGAAGCGGGCAAGGCCTTTTTTGCTGCCCGGCCGGCGCTTCTCGTCGGCGAGGCCGAGCGGCAGGTCGAGCTGCAGTTCGGCGCTCTCCTCCAGATGCGAAACCGAGATCGCCAGCAGCGAGATCGTCTTTTCCCGGGGATGATCGGCGAGCACGCCGCGCACCAGGTCCTGTGCGATCTCGGCCAGCATGGTGGTCGCGGAGATCGGCTGCTTTAGCGTGATCGAGCGCGTGACGGCGCTGAGATCGGCAAAGCGCACGCGCACCGTCACCGTGCGGCCGGGCCGCGCCTTGGCGCGCAGGCGGCTGGCGACGCGGTCGGCCAGGTGGAGCAAGGTGGGCACGATCACCCGCGCCACGGCGGGTTTCTGGCCAAGCGCCGATTGCGCGCCTGCCGAGTGTGCCCGGCGCCTGGTCTCCAGTTTTCTCGGATCGCGATTCCACGACAGGGCGGCAAGCTTTTCGCCGGCGGCGGGGCCGAGCAGCCGCGTCAGCGCGCCGCTATGCGTCCTGGCCAGCTGGCCGATGGTCTCCACGCCGATCTCGGCCAGCCGCGCTTTGGTCGCCGGGCCGACGCCCCACATCAGGGAAACCGGCAAATCATGCAGGAAGGCGAGCTCGGTGCCGGGATCGACCACCACCAGCCCGTCGGGCTTGGCGACCTGCGAGGCGATCTTGGCCAGATGCTTGGTGCGGGCCACGCCGATCGAGATCGGCAGGCCAAGTTCCGTGCGCACGCGGTGGCGGATCGCCGTGGCGATCTCTGCCGGTTGCCCGAACAGATGCGTGCAGCCGGCGACATCGGCGAAGGCCTCGTCGATGGAAATGCGCTCGACCACCGGCGTGAAATCGTCGAGCACCTTGATCGCCGCGTCGCCCAGCCGCTGGTAGTGGCTGAAATTGCCGCCGACGAAGATCAGCTGCGGGCAAAGCTCGCGCGCCTTGCGCCCCGGCATGCCGCCACGCACACCAAAGGCGCGCGCTTCATAGGAGGCGGCGAGCACCACACCGCCGCCGACCGCGATCGGCTTGCCGCGCAGCGATGGATCGAGCAGCTGCTCGACCGAGGCATAGAACGCGTCGAGATCGGCATGCAGGATGGTGGCTGTCGTTTCCATCCCGACCGCTCATCCGCAGTTGCTGATAGATGCGAACGAATAGAGAACAAAAGGTGATTTCTGTCAAGGGAAACCGTTTGCTGAAACCCGTTCCGATGAGGGAAGGAGGGGCGGCGCCTAGACAATATGCTCGGCCCGCAGCGCCGCCTTCCTCCGTTCCAGCGCTGGTGCGCCGCCGGCCGCCAGTTCGTCGGCAATCCGGGCTAGGTGGCCGTCGGCCTTGCGGTGCTTGCTGCCCCACGCGCCGAACGTGGCCAGCACCGGCAAAAGGTCGATGCCGGCCTCGGTCAGCCGGTAGATCGCCTTCAACCCATGGCTCGGGTCGTCGCTGCGGGTGAGGATGCCTTCGTCCTGCAGCGTCTGCAGCCGCTCCGCCAGCGTGCGCGAGGAGATGCCCTCATCGGACTGCAGGAACTCGCGAAAATGCTTTTTCCCGGCGAAGACCAAGTCGCGGATGATGAGCAGCGTCCAGCGGTCGCCGAGCAGTTCCAGCGACAGGCTGATCGGACAGCCGGATCTTTCACGCGTCGACATCTCTATGCTTCCATTTTTAAATCACTTTACTATTGACATCATTTTTGGCCCGCGTCAATGGTTCCAAAAGTAAAGCAATTTTCTTTGATCCCGCGGGGAGACGACGATGAAGAAGCTCATCCTTCAGATGCAGATGTCGGTCGACGGTTTCGTCGGCGCCTATGAGGATCATGGCTGGCAGCTCTGGGAATGGGGCGACGACAGCGCCTGGGACGAGGAGCTGAAGCGCGACTTCAACACCGTTTTCGCCGGCATCGACACAATCCTGCTCAGCCGCAAGATGGCCGAGGAGGGGTATCTGACCCATTGGGGCAATGCGGCGAAGAGGTTTCCGGCCGATCCGTTCCACGCCTTCGCCCAGCGCATCGTGGAGGCCCGGAAGGTGGTGCCGAGCGGCAGGCTGAAATCCTCGCGCTGGGAACGCACGGTGGTGGTCAGCGGCGACCTGCCGCGCGAAGTGACCGCGCTGAAGGCGGGCGAGGGCGGCGACATCGCCGTCTTCGGTGGCGCCGGCTTTGCGTCGGCGCTGATCGCGGCCGGGCTGGTCGACGAGTTCCAGCTGTTCATCAACCCGGCGGTGCTGGGCGCGGGACGCCGCATTTTCGAGCAGGGCGGTTTCCAGAACCTGCTCCTGCTCGGCTCGAAGGCCTATGCCTGCGGCATGGTGGTCAACCGCTACGCCCCGGCGCGGTGATCGGGTACGGCGAGGTTCCTAAAAAAACCGTTTGGCCAGAATCCTTTGCCCTCGCCTGTTCGTCTTCAAGGTGCGGTCGCCGGCGTGGCGGCCGCCTCAATCCCAGACGGAGAAGACGATGATCCTGGTGACAGGCGCCACGGGCCTGAACGGCAAAGCGATCGTGCGCGAGTTCGCGCGGCAAAAACACGAGGTGAGGGCGCTGGTTCGCGACCCGAAGCGGGCGTCCATGGCGGGGCTCGGCGGACTTGCCGGCGTCGAACTGGTCGAGGGCGACATGCGCCGGGCGGAAACGCTGGGCGCGGCACTCGACGGCGTCGACCGCGTGCTGATGATTTCGACCGCCGCCGAAGACATGAGGGAGACGCAGTGCCGTTTCATCGATGCCTGCCGGCAGGCCGGTGTCGCGCATGTGGTGAAGTTCTCCGGTGCCGAATCCAACATCGGCTACGACGCCACGAAGTTCCGCTTCACGCGCATGCATGAGGAGGTCGAGCGCTATCTGGAAGCGGCCGGCATGGCCTGGACGCATCTGCGCCCCAGCCAGTTCATGCAGGTGTACCTGCGCGACGCGCCGACCATTGCCGCCGAGGGGGCTTTCCACCTCGCGCTCGGCGACACCGAACTGTCGCCCGTCGATGTCAAGGATATCGCCAAGGTAGCCTTCCGGCTGCTGCGCGATGGCGGCTATGAAGGCGAGAGCCTCGACATGACCGGACCGGAAGCGCTGACCATGACCGGCATCGCGGCGCGCATATCGCAGGCGATCGGCAAGCCGGTCCGCTATGTCGATATCAGCCCCGCGGAGCGGCGGCGCAATTTGCTGGCCGCCGGCATTCCGGCCGGTTTCGCCGATGCGCTGGACGAGCAACTGGCCGAGCGGCTGCGGCGGCCGAAATCGCGGGTGCATCTGGCGACGCACGACATGTTCGGCGTGCGGCCGACGCCGTTCGTCGAATTCGCCCAACGCCACGCGGCCATGTTCAGAGGCGAGGCTTAGCCGAACTTCGGGAAAAAGCATCGGCGGCGTATCCTTTTTGCCCGCCCGTCCGTCTCTGCTTCTCGAAGGTCGCAGTCGGCGATCGGCAACCTCGGGAGACCATCATGGCGAGCACTGAGAGCGAGGCAAACAGGAACCACTACGCGGCGATCGCAGCCAATGCGGGCAAGCTGACCAGCCCGCAGGCGATCATCGACTACAACGACACGCATTGGACGGCGCTGACCGGCGAGCCGGGCGGTGTCGACTATAGCGAGGTGGATGCCGGCGGCGTGCCGGCGCTGTGGATCGTGCCGAAGGGCGCCGACGCGCGGCGCGTGCTGTTCTACGCCCATGGCGGCGGCTTCATCGGCGGTTCGATCTACACGCACCGCAAGCTGGTCGGCCATCTGGCCAAGGCCGTCGGCTGCCGGGCACTGGCCTACGATTATCCACTGGCGCATCAGGCCAAGCACCCGGCGCAGCTCGAGGCGGCGATGGCCGCCTGGAACTGGCTCATCGACCAGGGCGTCGACGCAAAATCGATCGCGCTTGCCGGCGATTCCTGCGGAGCGGTGCTGACCTATGGCCTCCTGCAGCGGCTGCGTTCGCAAGGCCGGCCGTTGCCAGCCGCCACGCTGATCATCTCCGGCTGGTTCGACATGGCACTGACCGGCGCCAGCTACGAGACCAACCGGAAGAAGGATCCAGCCTTCGCCAGGGAGGCCGTCGACTGGCTGGTGACCAACTTCATCGGCGACCGCGACCGGCTCGATCCGGAGGTCAGCGCGCTCTACGCCGACTTGAGCGGCTTTCCGCCTGTGTTCCTGCAGGCCGGTGCCGACGAGGCGCTGGTCGACGAAAGCCGCATGTTCGCCGAGCGCGCACGGCAGGCGGGCATCGAGACGCGCCTCGATGTCTTCGACGGCATGCTGCACTCCTTCCAGATGATGGCCGGCCGGGCGCCGGAGGCCGATGACGCGATCGGCCGCTTCGCCGCCTGGGTGCGGCCGAGGCTGGGCCTGCCGGATGCCGTCGCCATGGCGACCGGCGAAAGGGCGGCGTGACCATGCGCCGGCTGGGCTTGGCGCTTGTGGAAGTGCCGCGCTTGCGCGATGTTGCGGTGACGTTAGAGCAGTTCGCCGTTTCACGGAAACGGCGAACTGCTCTAACTCTTTGTCTTGACGCAATTCCCAAGGGCAAGCGCTACGCGCTTGTCCCGGGAAAACCGCTACACACTTTTCCTGGAATTGCTCTAAGCGACGTGCCGCGATGAACCAGCAGATCCGCGCATCCCGTGAAACGAGGCAAGGCATCGAGCCGCGCCTCGATCCCGAAGGCCTGTTCGACCTGCGCTACAGGGCATTCCTGGAGACGGTCTCGCATTTGCGCGTCCGTCTGCACCGCTACTGCGCGCGCATGACCGGCTCGGCTCTCGACGGCGAGGACATCATGCAGGAGGCGCTGTTCGAGGCCTACCGCAAGATCGCGCTGCTCGACGATGCACAGGCATTGCGGCCATGGCTGTTTCGTATCGCCCATAACAGGTGCATCGACTTCATCCGCAACCGCCGCACGCGGCTCAAGGCCGAAGCCTCCTATGCCAGCGATGAGATCGTGCTGCCGGTCGAGCCCGCCGGTGCGGGCGCCGGCCGCGCCATCGAGCGGCTGGTGGTGCACCTGCCGCCGAAGGAGCGCGCCTGCGTGCTGCTCAAGGATGTCCTCGACCATTCGCTGGAGGAGATCGCCGACCTGGTCGGCTCGACATCGGGCGGCGTCAAGTCGGCGCTCAATCGCGGCCGCGCCAAGCTCGCCGCTCTTCCGGCGCAACCGGTCGCGGCACCCGCGCACGACCCGGAACTGGAGCGGCTGCTCGGCCGCTATGTCGAACTCTTCAATGCCAGGGACTGGGACGGGGTGCGGGCTCTGACCAGCGCCGATGCCCGGCTGCGGGTTTCGGACTGCTACAATGGCCTGCTCTCGCGCTCGCCCTATTTCATCGAATACGAGCGCGGCGAGCCCTGGCGCATGCGGCAAGATGCGATCCAAGGGGAGGCCGTTCTGGTCGTCGACAGGCCGCGGGGCCAGGCATGGCGGCCGGCCTATCTGGTGCGTATCCATGCCGACGGCGGCGTCATCGATCGCATCGCAGACTATTATGCCTGCCCCTGGATCCTGGAGATGGTCTTCGCGGACGGATGACGGACCGATCCGGCCCGCGCCCTATTTCATCGAGTCGGCGGCCGCCAGAATGACATCGGCCACCTCGCGCGGCTTGGAGAGCATCGGAACGTGGCTGGTCGCAAGCTCGGTCACCTCGGCGCCGATCGCCTTGGCCATCGCAGCTTCAGCCGCCGGCGGTATCATGCCGTCGTGGCTGGCGACGATGTAGAAGCTCGGCCTGGTCTCGTAGGCGGCGGCCGTCAGCTTCTCGTCGAAAATACCGGCAAAGGTCGGACCTTGCGTGGCTGCGATCAGGCTGATTTCACTCGGCGGCAGGTCCTGCGCGAAATATTTGGCGACGCCTTCGGCGCTTAGCCTGACATAGCCGCCGCTATCGGCTTCCAGGGCGCTTGCCCAGGGCAGCGGCGGCTGCCCCTTGCCAAGATCGTTCACCGACACGCCCTTTGGCGGCGCGAAGGCGGCGACGTAGACCAGCGCCTTGACCTTGTCGTTCACGCCCGCCTGACTGATGACGACACCGCCCCAGGAATGGCCGACCAGGATGACCGGCCCCGGCTGGGCATCGATGACCCGCCTGGTTGCGTCGACATCGGCGGCCAATGAGCTCAACGGGTTCTGCACCGCCACCACATTGAGCCCCCTGGCCTCCAGCAAGGGGATGACCTTGCTCCAGCTCGAGCCGTCGGCAAAGGCGCCATGCACCAGCACGACCGTTTTCTTCGGCGCGCCGGCCGCCGAGGCCGGCGCGGCCATCGCCATCAGGACGGCGGCTCCCGACAAGAGAAGATGCGACAACGACATCGAATGGCTCCATTTTTGTCGTGACGACGGGCCGCCTTTGCTGGCGGCAACCCATCCGCTTGGTTTCATGAGATCGGTTTCAGCAGGCCCCAGACGATCGCCGGCCGGTTGTCACCTGGCGAGGAAATCGGTGATGAGCTTGACCGTGGCATCCGGGTTTTCTTCCATGATCCAATGGCCGGATGCGGGCACGATGGCGCCCGTCACGTCCGACGCGACGAACCGCAGGATGTCGGCCTGTGACGTGCCCGCCGATTTCTCCGCGCCGACTGCCAGCACCGGCATGGGCAGCTTGCCGCCGGCGGCAAGCATCGCCTGGTTGTCGACGGCGTCCTGGTCGAATGCCTTGAACTGCTCGAAAGCATCATGCATGGCATGCGGCCGCGCATAGAGTTTTGCGTAGTGGACGCGCGTCGCCTCGTCGATCTTCTTCGGGTCGGCCGACAGTTCGTTGTAGAAGCGGTCGAGATAGATGCGCTCGCGGCCCGCCACCAGCCGCTCCATGTCGGGGCCGCGGAAGTTGAAGTGCCAGAGCAGCGGGCTTTGCTTGATCTTGTCCCAGTCACCTATGCCCGGCAGCGGTGCGTCGATGACAACCCATTTCGTGATGCGCTTCGGATATTGCGCGGCCAGCGCATAGCCGACCATGTTGCCGATGTCGTGCGTCACCAGGTCGGCCTTGTCGATCTTCAGCGCATCCATCACGCCGGCGATGTCGACCGCCTGGTTCTTCTTGGCGTAGCCGCTGTCCGGATGCGCCGAAAGGCCCATGCCGCGCAGGTCCGGCACGATCACCGTGTGATCCTTCATCAGCTTTGTCGCCGCCGGTGCCCACATGTCGCCGGTATCGCCGAAGCCGTGCAGCAGGATGACCGCGGGCCCTTGTCCGCCGACGCGCACATGCAGGCTGGTGCCGTTGGTCTCGATCGACTGGGTCTTGAAGCCCGCCGGAAACGGGATCACGCGCGCCGAGGCCGGAGCGGCGAGTGACAGCAGACCAAGCACGATAACCAAAGGACGAAACATGATGCATTACCCCGAGCTTTTGTGGCCGCCGTATCGCGGTCCTTCGAACTATGGCACCATGTCCTTGATTTCGTTAGGCGCCGGTCGCCTGATTGTGAATTCGGGAACGCCGAACAATGCTAAAGCTTGAAGCCGCCGCCGCGTTTGTCGCCGTCGCGGAATCCGGTTCGATCAGCGAGGCGGCCAGGCGCATGAGCCTGTCCAAGTCCGTCATCAGCGAGCGGCTGTCGGAGCTCGAGCGCAGCCTCGGCGCAAAGCTGCTGGACCGCACCACCCGCAAACTCTCGATCACCGAAGCGGGGCGGGGTTTCTACGAACGCGCCAGGCGCATCATGCAGGAGGTGGCCGATGCCAGAGCCGAAGTCGCCGAACATCGCGGCGAACTGGCCGGGCCGCTCAGGATATCGGCGCCGACCAGTTTCGGCATCCTCCATCTCGGCCCCGCGCTGTATGGTTTCCTGGCCAGGCACCCGGGGATCGAACTGACGCTTGATCTCGACGATCGTTTCGTCAGCATGGTGGCAGATGGTTACGATGCGATCGTGCGTCACGGGCCCGTCGTCGATGACGGACCGGTCATCGTCAGGAAGCTGGCTTCCAGCGCGCGATTCCTGGTGGCCTCGCCGGACTACATCGAGCGGTTCGGACGACCCGCGACCACCGACGACCTGAAACGCCACAAGGGCATCATCTATTCCATCCGGGGCGCCGCCGACTGGCGGTTCAAGATTTCGCGGCGGCTGGTGACGATCCGCCCGCAAACCGCGCTGCGCGTCAACAACGGGATATTGATGCGCGACGCCGCTCTTGCCGGCCTCGGCCTGGCATTGCTCCCCGCGTACTTCATCCAGACCGAGATCGCCGACAAGCGATTGACGGTCGTCGATGTCGGCGCCGAGCCGCAAGGCGCCACCATCTATATCGCCTATCCCGAGGATAGGCGCGGATCCGCCAAACTGCGCGCGCTCACCACATGGCTGCGCGACGCCTTTGGCGATCCGCCCTATTGGGAGGCTTGAGCGGCGCTCACCTGGCATCGTGAAAAATGATGCCGACCGTGTGGCGCATGCCCGAGCGCAGCCGGCTGACGCCGTGGCGCAGGTTGACGCGGTAGTTGCCCTTGGTTCCCTGCACCGGCCGGTTGTGGACGGCGAAGGCCACCGCATCGCCCTGGCGCAACGGCACCACCTCGACCCGGCTCTGCATGCGCGGCCGCTGTTCGGTCAGCGCGAACTCGCCGCCGGTGAAATCCTCGCCCGGTTCGGAGAGCAGGATCGCCATCTGCAGAGGGAAGGCGAGGTCGCCATAGAGGTCCTGGTGCAGGCAATTGAAGTCGCCGGGCACATATTGCAGGAGAAGCGGCGTCGGCCGCTCCTGGCCGGCGGCATGGCACTGGTCCAGAAACCCGGCATGGGTGCGGGGATAGCGCAGGGCGATGCCCATGCGCTCGTTCCATCTGTTGGCGACCTCTGCCAGCCTTGGATAGAGCGCGCTTCGCAGGCCGCCGACGAGGTCGGGCAAGGGATAGCGGAAGTAGCGGTATTCACCCTTGCCGAAACCGTGCCTGGCCATGTGGACATGGCTGCGGAAATGCTGCTCCTGGGGGTAGAGGCCGGCGATCCGCCGGCACTCCTCGGGCGAGAGCAGCTTTTGCATCACCGCGCAGCCGAAGCCGTCGAGTTCGGCGGCAAGGGCCGGCCAGTCGTAGCCGGCGATGCGGGTCTCCGCGGCTTCGACCACGGATGCGGCGACCTTGGCATGGGCGTTCATATCGCGGCCTCCTTGTCCAGCAGCGCGCGCTTGCGCTCGATGCCCCAGCGGTAGCCCGACAGCGTGCCGTCGGCTCTGACAACACGATGGCAGGGAATGCCGAGCGCGATCGCGTTGGCGGCACAGGCGAGCGCCACGGCGCGGGCGCCGTTCGGCTGGCCAAGGCGCCGGGCAAGCGCGGTGTAGGTCATCGTGGCGCCGCACGGTATGGTGCGCAGCACTTCCCACACCCGTTGCTGGAACGGCGTGCCGTGGCGCATGTCGAGCGGCAGGTCGAGGCCGGCGGCGGGCGTTTCGACGAAGCGCGCTATTGCAGCAAGATCGTCACGCAGCCCCGGTTCGTCTTTGACCAGAACCTTGCCGGGGAAGCGGTTGGCGAGATCCTGCTCCATTGCCTTGGCGTCGTCACCGATCAGGATGGCGCAGACGCCGATGGGGCTGCGAGCGGCCAGGACTTTGCCGATCGCGGATTGGCCGATGGCGTAGGCGATGGTGTCGATGTGCGCCGTCGGTTCGGTCATGTGGGTTTGCATGATATTCATTGCCTTCACTCCTTTGTCTGTGCCTGAACCCTAGCCATGTGCCGGCGCGCGCCCACTCCGGTGCTTGCTTTCAAATTCAAATCTTCGAGGGGCTAGCGATACCAGGGTAATCACCCTACGGCGCCCCCCTCTGTCCTGCCGGACATCTCCCCCACGGGTGGGGAGATTGGCAGCTTTGGCGCCTCCGCTCGTCCCGCGACGTTGAAATTGGCGAAGGCCGTGATGACAGCCAATCTCCCCCCTTGTGGGGGAGATGTCCGGCAGGACAGAGGGGGCGCCGTAGGGTGCTGAGTGTGCTTATCCCACACGCGTGACGGACACCTCGCCGAGCACGAACACTTCGCCGCTCAACAGCCGCAGCTCGATCTCGTCTGTCGCGGTGCGGCTCCACTCCGCCCTGCCGCTGTCGACCAGCTCAACGATGGCGGCCAACACCCGCGACTTGGCGTCTTCCGGGCGGCTGACCGCGATCTGGCGGTTTGCGCCGGCGGTGGAGGACCTTGCCATCGCGCGCATCGCCGATCCTCGTCAGGCCCGTGAAGGCCGGTCGGCCCTGTCGGCCGCGGTCGCCGTCCCATCGGCCTCGCGGTCAAGAAGCGCGCGCCGGCGCTCGGCGCCCCAGGCATAGCCTGAGAGGGCGCCGTCCTTGCGGATCACGCGGTGGCAGGGAATCGCGACCGCATGGGCGTTTGCGGCGCAGGCCCCGGCGACGGCGCGGGTTGCCCTGGGCGAGCCGATGCGTTCGGCGATCTCGGCGTAGGACACCGTGCTGCCGACCGGGATATCCCGCAAGGCCCGCCAGACACGCTGCTGGAACGCGGTGCCGCGCACGTCGAGCGGCAGGTCGAGGCCGAACCGTGGGGCCTCGACGAAGCCGACGACGCGGGCGACCAGCGCCTCGTAGGCGCGGTCGCCGCCGATCAGCCGCGCCCTGGGGAAACGGTCCTGCAGGTCGCGCACCAGCGCGTCCGGATCGCCGCCGAGCAGGATCGAGGCGACGCCCTTGCGGCTCGACGCGACCAGTATGGTGCCGAGCGAGGTCTCGCCGACGGCGAAGCGGATATCCTCGTTGGCGCCGCCGGCGCGGTAGCGCGTCGGCGTCATGCCGAGCATGCCGGTCGATTTCTCGTAAAAGCGGCCGCTTGAATTGAAACCGGCATCGTAGATCGCGGCCGTCACGCTGGCGCCGTCCTCCAGCCCCTGGCGGACCCGGGCGGCGCGGTGCGCGGCGGCATAGTCCTTCGGCGTCAGCCCGGTGATCGCCTTGAAGACGCGGTGGAAATAGCCGGGGCTGCGGCCGGCGGCATCGGCGAGTTCGGCGAGCGAGGGCTCTTGCTCGCCCTGTTCGATCCTGCGGCAGGCATCGGCGACCATCGCGGCATTGCCGGCCTCGAGCGATTGACCATCCGGCTTGCAGCGCCGGCAGGCGCGAAAGCCGGTCGCCTTCGCCTGAGCCAGCGTGTCGTGCAATTGCACATTGGCGGGGTTGGCCTGCCGCGACGGGCAGGAGGGCCGGCAATAGACGCCGGTCGTCGCCACCGAATACCAGAATTCTCCGTCCGCCGTTTTGTCTCGCGCAACGATGCGCGCCCAGCGTGGGTCGTCGGCCACCGCCAGCGGCGTCGATTTCAGATCTCTTTGCAGCGTGATGAACATGCGGCATTGAAGCCCGCCTGGGACCGGCCCCGCCACCCGTTTCCTGACAAGCGGCTCTCGGTTCTCCTAAGCCGCGCGTTTGGGCTCCACAGCGAACGGGCTGAGTCCGAGCCAGGTCTGCATCTTCCTGCCGATGGCCTGGTCGCCGGTCAGCGAAACCTTGGCGCCGGCCTTCTCGACGGTCAGCAACCCCATCCAGATCGCCGTCATCGTGTGCAGGTCTGTCGAGACGTAGAGATCGACATCGAAGCCGGGATCATACCAGCACAGGTCGACCTCGCCGTGCTTTTCGACGATCAGCCACCATGAGCGTTTGGATGCCGGCAGATCCTGATACAGGAATTGTATCACCGTGCGCCCTTCAGGGAGCGGCGATGGGTTCAGATTGCGCCGCATGTCCCACATCAGCAGCGACGGATCGAGGTTCTTGAGCGACAGCCGTGACTCGACCCATTTCTGCCCCCAGAAGCCCATCGCCTCGACGACAGGGCGCAAATCGCGGCCGGCCTCGGTCAGCCGGTAATCGAAGATCCCTTTCTCGCCCTGGATCTCCTTGCGCTCGACGATCCCCGCCAGCTCGAGCTCCTTCAGCCGTTGCGACAGAAGGGTCGGCGACATTTTTGGGACGCCGCGGCGCAGGTCGTTGAAGCGGGTCGAACCGGCCACCAATTCACGCATCAGCACCATCGTCCAGCGGGTGCACAGCACCTCGGCGGCCATCGATAGCGGGCAGAACTGCTTGTATCCGTGCTGGGCCATGATTGGTGTCCCTCCCTCGAAGCAAGGCCGAACATTAGCCCTTCATGATTGAGGCGGCGAGTACAGAAACTGTACCGGCCCGGTACAGATCGCGGACTGGTAGGCGAGAGCCCCGCCATGCGAGCCCTTTGGCCGGTGACACGGGATATCCCTGTGCACCGCAACCAGGAGACGACCATGACTGCTTATCTTATCGCGGACATCAAGATGAAGGACCCGAAATGGGTGCCGGCCTATGCCGGCTCGGTGCACGACCTCGTCCACAAGCATGGCGGCAAGTATCTGTCGCGCAGCGGCAATGTGAAGACGCTCGAAGGCAAGCCGCTCGACACCACGCTGATCGCCCTGATGGCGTTCCCGTCGGAGGCGGCGGCGCGCGCCTTCACCAACGATCCGGCCTACGCGCCTTTCGTTTCGGCCCGTCAAGGCGGCAGCGACAGCCGTTTCCAGCTGATCGACGACACCGACCTGGCCGGAACGATCCCGTATCTGCCGAAGGGATGACCGGCATTCGCCGCATCGTTTTCGGGGTCTCCAAGCAACAACAGCCACGGCGCTTGCCTGTCGCGCCGCCGTATTTCCGGCGGCCGGCCAGCCGTGCTTTTTCAAGAAGAATGGAATGGATATGATACCAGATTTCCCCAACAGGCTTGTCATGGCGGGGGCCATGCTGGCCGTCTGCACCACCTTCGCACAGGCGCATCAGGAGGCGGCTGAAGCCGTGTCCGGCCCCAATCCGCTGGCCGACAAGGTGCGGGCCGCCAACAACCGGTTTCTCGACGTGAAAGCGGCGACGGCCGAGGGCTATGCGCCAATTCCCTGCGCCAGCGGCATCACCGGCGGCGCCATGGGCATCCACTACGTCAACGGCCAGTACCTGAAGGACGACAAGATCGACATCGCCCGTCCCGAGGCCGTCATGTACGAGCCGATGGCCGACGGCACGTTGAAGCTGGTGGCGGTCGAATACATCACCTCCAAGGGACCGGCGTCGCTGGACGGACAGCTGTTCAACTTCAACAGCGCGCCCAACCGCTATGGCCTTGGTGAATTCTACGAGCTGCATGTCTGGGCCTGGAAGGGCAACCCGACCGGCACTTTCGCCGACATGAACCCGAAAGTGTCTTGCGAACACGCGATGGCGCCGAGCCAGTAGCGAGCCAGGGCCAGGCGGCTCCAGGGCCGCCTGGCCGAACGCCAGCTGAAGTGGTTTGCCGGCCTCAGCCGAACCCGGTCATTGCGACACCGGTTCTGGCAGCGGCAGATCCATCCCGACGGTATCCTGGCTTGCTTGCGGCAGGAGGAAACGCCCTGTCAGATACCAGATCGCGGACACGACAAGGATCGAAAGGTAGCCGTCCACGGCATAGTGCCAGCCGGTGTAGACCGAGCCGAACAGGATGAGTGCTGCAAAAGACCATCCGGCGAAGGCCGAGCGGCGGCCGAAACCGGTGAGGAAGAAAGCATTGAGCGTGGCGATGGCGACATGCATGCTGGGCATCGCGGTGATGCCGGTGCCCAACCGGGACCTGCCGCTGTCGTGTGCATCGAGCAGATAATTGGCGGCGAACCTCACCGGCAAGGCATGCGGGTCCGCCAGCAGCGCGTCGAGCACCCCGGCAAATCGGTCGCCGCCATAGAACCGGTCGTAGAATATCGGCCCGGTGGATGACAGCATGGTCGCAAGAACGGCGCCGCAAAAAATCATGGTGAGCGCGAACGCCCAAAGATAGCGGATGCGCCGGACGGGGTTGTTCCAGAAGGCGACGAAGAGCATGACGCCGAACCATTGCATGAACCACCAGGACATGTAGGCCTTGAAAACCAGCATGGAGGCGGGCTCTGAAACGATGCGGTGCGTCCATACCCAGGGATCGATGCCGTGCAGCCAAAGATCGAGTTCGGCCAGCTTGGGATCGGCATAGTAAGGCACGATCTCCGGTATGGTGATCCTGAACGTCGTGAAGGCGGTGATGCCGAGAAAGAACAGCAGGACGACCCGCGCGGCCGCCGGGCCACGTTCCCTGAGCACCCGCACCATGAACCTTGTCGGCGTTGGCCTGCCATACATCAGCGCCGCCAGCCCGAGGCCAACCACCAGGAGCACCGGCAGCACGCTGAGGAATGTCCCGAAATACTGTATGGACAGCCGCAGATAACGCTCCGGCCGCAGGCAAATCGCCGCCGCGATACAGGTAAGGCACAGGGCGGCCAGCAGCCAGTCGCTCCTGGTGACCGCGATGTCCAGGTCGAAAACGGCAAGGGACCGGCGATCGCGGCCCCGTTGCCCGGTGTGCGCACTCATCGAAGGACGTCCCGCCAGCAGCCCAAAGCACTATTGACGGGTATTTTTGCATATTGTGTATTACTATTCAGTTACACTTGGAAAAGGATAAAAATCGAAATATTAGACGTCTATAATTCTTCCTTGTTCATCAAGGAATCGTTGACGAAGATGTCACCGTGAAATGCACAACTATTGACGATGTCGTGTGGCGCTGCCGAACACCCTGACGGGTTGTCGGACCAAGGGGCCACCGCCCAGGCGGCGATGGCCCCGCCGATCAGGCGGCCTTGATCAGGCCGAGCTGGGTCAGCGCCGCGACGCCGTCGTCGAGGCCGATCTCCTCGACGATCCTGCCGTCGATCACCTTCAGCACCGTGGTGCCGGTGAAGCGCATGGCGCGTCCGGTGGCGGCGGGCAGCGAACCGGCCAGGAAATCGCCGAAAGCCGGGCCGGTATGCGTGCCGCCGCCCTCCCACTGGCCGACGACATAGTCGCCCTCGGCGATGAGATCGGCGGTGGCCCAGAAGTTGAGATCCGGGAAGGCGGCGCGGAAATCGGTCATGAAGGCCTTGATGTCGTCGCGGCCCCGGCGTGGCTCATGCAAGGAATATTTGAGCAGCATGTCGGGCGCGGCGATGTCGTCGACGACCGACAGATCGCAGGTTCCACCCCAGAAATCGGTGAACCATCTGACGACGACGGCCTTGTTGTCTTCCTGTTTGGTCATGGGAGGGTCCTCTTGTTGTCGTGCATGCCGTTTCCCCAAGGCGTGGGCGCATTCGGCCCGATGGCTGATGGGCGGCTGCTTCTCTCGAGACCGCCGGGATGGGCGGCCTCGTGCGATCACTAGGACCATTGGCCGGCGACAGAACTCCGCTTCTTGTCGGCCAATCAAAAGACCGCGAAGCGTCGGTACCGGGACCTGGACAGGGCCGTGCAGGCCAAACTCTGTTCCGCTGGGCCCAAGCCTGGCCACCTGGCCCGGATAGACTTGAGCGGTGAATGGGCACTGAAGAAGGAACTGGCCATGAAGAAGACCTACGAAAAGCCGAGGCTCGAAAAGCGCGAAAAACTGTCCAGCGTGACGGCGGCCACTGGCGTGTCAACGGTCGAGGAAAATTGACGGGCCGCCTGCTGCGGCATGCAGCGTGGGCGTCTTGACGGGCCGCTGACCTTCCCGACATGGCCATCCGCCGCTCCGGTAACTGTTTCTTCTCTGGTTTTGCGGCAGATTGTCCGTGGGTGGGGCAAGCGAAACAGACTATGGCGCGTCAGAGCAGGAAAGGTCGCAACGGAGCGTTCTGGGCCAAGGCCCTGGAACGCGCCCAACTTGGCGTCTGGGACTGGGATCTTCGCAGCGGCGATTGCTTTTATTCGGCGACCTGGGCGCGAATGCTGGGTTACGGGGAAGATGAACTCGCCAACGCCAGTGACCTGTGGCTGCAACTCACCCATCCCGAGGATCGCGAACGCGCGCTGGCCAGTGGCGATCGCCACATCGCCGGGCTGACCGATACCATCGAGACCGAACTCAGGCTGAAGCACAAGCGGGGGCACTGGGTGTGGGTGCTCGATCGCGGCGGCATCGTCGAACGCGGCGCGGACGGGCGGCCGCTGCGGCTGATGGGCGTGCAGACCGACATCTCGAAGCAGAAAGCGGCCGAAGCCGCGCTCGAACAGGTCAATGTGCGCTTTCGCCTCGCGCTCGCCGCCAGCGGCACCGGCATCTGGCACTACGACATCGCTACCAACAAGAGCTATTGGGACGCCCGCACCCGGGACATATTCGGCCTCGTCGCCGACACAGACGAGGTGGCGGGCGACCTCTGGCACACCTACCTGCACCCCGACGACAAGGAAGCCACCGAACGGGCGCACCTGCCGTCACCCGGCTCGGACGGCGTTACCGCCTCGCAGTACCGGATCATCAGGCGCGACGGCGAGATCCGCCATATCGAATCGCTGGTGCGTTTCGTCGCCGCCGCGGGCGCTGCCGGCCAGGTCCTCGGCACGGTGCGCGACATCACCGAGGACAAGCTGCGCGAGCAGGAGCTTGCCTTCGCCGCCCGCCACGATGCGCTGACCGGCCTGTGGAACCGCGCCGCCTTCGACAGGCTGCTTGCCGACCATATCGCCACGGGCATGCCGCTGGCGGTGTTCTATATCGATCTCGACTACTTCAAGGCGCTCAACGACTTCGCCGGCCACGCCGCCGGCGATCTCGCGCTGAAGAGCGTGGCGGCGGGCATCGGCCGCTGCCTGCCGCCATCGGCGCACGCGGCGCGGCTGGGCGGCGACGAGTTCGCCCTGCTGGTGCCCCATTGCGACGCCGCACAGGCCGAGCGGCTGGCCGGCGCCATCCTGGCGGCCGTGCGCGGCGCCGATCTCGGCCTCGCCGCGACCTCGCGCCGGCTCGCGGCGAGCATCGGCATCGCGATCGTCGATGACCGAACCACCACGGTTGCCGACGCGCTGGCCTGCGCCGACGATGCCTGCTACGCGGCCAAGGCCGCCGGGCGCGACCGTTTCGCGGTGTTTTCAGCCGAGGCCGCTTCGGGCGGCCTCAACGCGGCACGGCTCGCCGCCGACACAGTCGACGCCATGGAGGACGGCCGGCTGAAACTGTTCGGCCAGGAGATCCACCGGCTGGGCCGGCCCTGGCAGGAAAGCCGCCATGTCGAGGTGCTGGCGCGGCTTGCCGGGCGCGCCGGCAAGCTGATCCCGCCCAGCGAATTCATACCGGCGGCCGAGCGCTTCGGCATTGCCGCCAGGCTCGATCGCTGGATCATCCGCACCGCGCTCTCGCGGCACGGCGCGGCCATGAAGTCCGGCGCGATCACGCTCGGCTTCAACCTGTCGGCGCAGACGCTGAGCGACCCGGGCCTGTGGGACTTCGTCGACGGCATCATCGAGCAAACCGGGGCGCCGCATTCGGGCATCGGATTCGAGATCACCGAAACCGCCGCCGTCACCAATTTCGACGCCGCCGAGGCGTTCGTGCGCAAGGCGCGCGAGCGGCGCTGCAAGGTCAGTCTCGACGATTTCGGCGCCGGCATGAGTTCGTTCGAATATCTCAGGCGTTTTCCGGTCGATGCCATCAAGATCGATGGTTCCTTCATCGAGCACATCGCCGAGAGCCGCTTCGACCGCGAGATCGTCTCGGCCATATCAGGCATTGCCCGCAGTGTCGGCTGCGCCGTCGTGGCCGAGAAGATCGAGCAGGCCGAGACGCTCGGCATCCTGCAGGCAATGGGCGTCGATTTCGGCCAGGGCTTCCTGCTGCACCGGCCCGAACCGCTGGAGCAGATCGTGGCACGTGCGGCCGGGCCGGCAAGCGGAGCCCGCAAGGCATCCTGATGCCTGTCGCTCAAAATCAGCTGGATTGCCGCATCGTCGCCTGGGGAAAGGCCAGCACTCCGGTCTCGGACCGCCTGTGCTGTGCTTCCGCCACCGTCTCGATGAGGAGGTCGAGGGCCTCGCATGTCGAGCGACTCGTCTCGTCATTGCCGCGCAGATAGTGATAGGCGCGTTCGAGATGGATGCGGGCGGCTGAAAAATCGCTGGTCAATGGTCCCTCCATGATCCCGCCCTAATTTATCTTGGCTCGCCCGCCGGAACGCTGGGTAAATATCCACAGGCGTTTTTTATTCAAATGCCGCCGGACCTTGCCGCGCTGTCAGGAGAGGCACCGCGCAACTCTTTGCCCGGCCTGGCCGCACGGCTAGACTGCGACTTCCTTGCCCGAGGTGACATTCATGATCGTCCAGGCCTGCATCAACGGCGCGCGTCCGCGCGATTTCCACCCGAAGCTGCCGCTCGACGCGCAGGCCATGGCAAGCGATGCCGCGGCCTGTGTCGCCGCCGGCGCCGGCGAACTGCACATCCATCCGCGCGGCGCCGACGGGCGCGAAAGCCTGGCGGCCGTCGACGCGACGGTGCTGGCGGTGCGCCGGGCTTGCCCGGGCACGCTTGTCGGTGTGTCGACCGGCGCCTGGATCGAGAACGATGTCGGGCGGACCCGCGCGGCGATCGCCGGCTGGCGCGAACTGCCCGACTACGCCTCTGTCAACCTGTCGGAAGCCGATGCGCCCGCCGTGATGGAGCTGTTGCGCCAGCGCGGCGTCGGCATCGAGGCCGGGCTTGCCACGACAGAGGATGCCGAGCGCTTCGTGGCGCTTGCCGACCGCAACCGGGTGCTGCGCATCCTGGTCGAGATCGACATCCAGGACCTGGCGGCAGCGCTCGACGAGGCTCGAGGCATCGGCGCCGTGCTCGAACGCGCCGAAATGCGGCGGCCGATCCTGCTGCATGGCGCCGACGCCACGGTCTGGCCGTTCGTGGAATTGGCGCGCCAAAAACGCTGGTCGACGCGGGTCGGGCTGGAAGACGGCAAGACGCTGGCCGATGGAACGGTGGCGAAGGACAATGCCGAAATCGTTGCGGCGGCGGTGGCGATTTTCTCGTCGCGGGGCTGATCCTATTGCCTCGTCTCCTCCGGCGCCGCGATCCGCAGCACCAGCGCGGCCAGTGCGATCACCGGCGGAACGACGAAGCACCAGACATTGACGAAGGCGAAGCCGAGTGCCGCTGCCGCGCAGCCGGCGGCGAACACGGCGACCGCCGCCGCCATGCGCCGCAGGCGGGCAACAAGCGCCGGGCGGGCCTGCGGCGCCAGCCCGCCGACGAGGTCGGCGAGGTCGATCATGATCTGGGTGGTGGTGCCGGTCATCAGCGTCGAGGGCGGGGCTGCCGCCAGATGGACCCGATGCACCGCGTTCTGGATCGCCATGGCGGCGACCAGCACCATGCCGGTGACGATCGCGGCCGCGCTGTCGCCGCTGGCGAAAGGGCCAAAGCGGATCGCCAGGGCGGCCCCGATGACAAGCAGCGCCAGTTTGGTTCCCAACAGCGGCCCGAGCGCCGGCCGGCCATGCCGGCGCAGATGTTCGCCGGCCAGCCGGGTCAGGATGACGACGATGCAGAACACCGGCAGCGCCAGGAGCTTTGCCAGCACGCCCGAAATACCGAGCACCAGCGAGGCGCCCAGGGTGACGAAGTTTCCCGTCACATGCGCGGTGAACAAGCCCTGCAGCGCCAGGAAGCCCGCCGTGTCGACATAACCGCCATTGAGACACAACAGCAGCGGCAGAGTGGGCTTCATGGCGGCATCTCGCTTCCGGGGATCAGGCAGCGTCTCATATCCCCGCGCGGCAATCCAGCTGCGAGCGCACCAACCGTATCGATCGCGGCACCTCTTGCCGGCGGCGGGCGAGACATCCCGTCATACAGACCGGCGCATGACAAATTTATTAGAGGGCGCTTGAGGAACAATCGAAACGAGGGCAAGTTCGGAGAGGGGTGCGGGAGGAACGTGTCCAACTGTTTGGGAACTCTCGCATGTCGCTGTCCGGTACTACAACCCGCTACGGAGGCCTTGCCCAGGCATTGCACTGGCTGACGGCAGTGCTCGTGCTCATTGCCTTCCTGGTTTCGGCAGGTGGTCCTGCCGAGCGCGTCTATTCAGCGGCCAGGGCCTCGACGCTGCTGGTTCATGAATCGCTGGGCTTCGCCGTTTTCTGGCTGTTGGTCATCCGCCTTGTCTGGCGACTGTTCGACCGCATTCCCGATGCCCCGGCCATGCCAGCCTGGATGGAGGTCGCTTCGAAGGCAACGCATTGGGCGCTCTACGCACTGCTTTTCGCGATCCCGGTGACCGCCATGCTCGGCGCCTGGTTCGGAGGTCACCCCGTGACGGTCTACGGCCTGGGAGCAATCGGCCCGTTTTCAGGCACTTGGGGTGCTCCGCTGGCGGAAATCCATGGCACGCTTGGCGATATCATCATGTGGCTTGCCGGCCTGCATGCGGCCGCGGCCATCTTCCATCACGTCTTTCTTCGCGATCGCGTGCTCAGCCAGATGCTGCCTGGCTTGCCCGATCCGTCCTCCGGTTTCGGGCGCCAGGCGCGGCCCTGACGCTTACTCGAGAATGATCCGGATCGCCTGATCGACCACCGGATGCAGGCCGCTGGCCTGGAAGGAGAGGCGGTTGCCGGAGCCGACATTGCTGGTCATGGCGATGGTGAGATCCGTTTCCGGATCGTGCAGCATGACGGCGACATAGCCCGGAATGCTGCCCTGGTGGCCGTAGAAGGCGCGGTCGGCATAGGCGCTCTGGAACATGCCGGCGCCGGTTTCGCGCATGCGTGTGCCGGGAAAGCTCGCCGGCACGCGGTGTTCGAACATCTCCGCGAAGAAGGGCGGCGACAGCAGCCCGCCGGAAAACAGGCCGCGCATGAAGCCCACCATGTCGGTCGGGGTCGACACCATGTCGCCGCAGCCATAGGCGGCCCCGAAGGGGAAGGAATCGGAGGAATCCTGCAAGGCGTCGGAATAGGGCAGCACGCCGTCCATGCGCCACATCTCGGCGCCCGAGGCGATGTCGGCCGGCGCGTCCGGCGCCGGCGGCGGCCGGTGGTAATAGCCGCGGACCATCGATTTTTCCGGAAAGGCCTCGGTCGCCGGCGACCAGGTGGTTTTCAGGCCGAGCGGCTGCAGGATCGCGCTTCTGACATAGGCGCCCAGCGACTGGCCGGTGACGGCCTCGATCACCATGCCGGCCAGCACATAGCCGGTGTTGTTGTAGACAGCCGGACCGCCCGGGGCCTTCTGCTTGTCGGAGGCGAAGGCGATGTCGACCAGCTGCCGAGGCGTCCACCGTCGGCTCGGGTCCATCGGAATGTAATATTCGAATTCCGGCAGCCCGCTGCGATGGTTGATCAGCTGGCGCACCGAGATGTCTTTCGCGCCCGGCAGGTCCGGGAACCAGGCGGAGATCGGCGCGCCGAGGTCGAGCTTGCCGGTCTCGGCGAGCTTGACCAGTGCCGCCGCGACGAAGGTCTTGGTGCAGCTGCCGATCTTGAACAGTTGGTCCGGCGTGACGCCGGCGCCGCTTTGCCGGTCGGAAAGCCCCGATCCGAGGGCGGTCGGCGTCGCGCCGTTTCGCGCATAGGCCAGCGAGGCGCCTACCGCGCCATCGGCGAGGTAGCTGTCGAGGAGGGCGGTCAAGTTTTCACGCATCGATTCTGCTTTCGCCGCTAAATTGCTGGTTTCATGGATGTCGTGGTCCATCCAGCCGAGGATGGACCAGGAGGGGCCGGGCCTTACTCCGCTATGTCGACCGCGGCGAAATTCTGCCGGCCGAAGGGGTCGAGCACGTAGTTGAGCACGCTCTTGCGGATCGGGATCGCCACCATGGAATGGGCGATCGGCGCCACCGGCACCTCCACCTTCAGGATGGCCTGCGCCTTGCCGTAGATCGCGGCGCGTTCCTTCGGGTCGGCGGCGACGCGGCCTTCGTCAAGCAGTTTCTCGAAATCCTTGTCGCACCAGCGCGAGCGGTTCGAACCGCCCTTCACGCCGTCACAGGACAGGAGGTAGCTCAGCATGTTGTCGGGATCGCCATTGTCGCTGCTGCCGCCGAGCAGGAAGGTGTCCTGCTCGCCCGCGGCGGTGCGCTTGAGATATTCGCCCCATTCGAAGCTGACGATCTCCGACTGGACACCGACCTTGGCCCAGTCGGCCTGGATCATCTCGGCCATGCGCTTGGCGTTGGGATTGTAGGGGCGCGACACCGGCATCGCCCACAGGCTGATCTTCAGCCCGCTTTCGTGGCCGGCTTCCTTCAGCAGCTTCTTGGCGCCATCGGGATCATAGTCGATGCCGGCATCGGTGACGGCACCGAGCTGCGCCGGCGGCACGACGCTGCCGGCCACCGTGCCCGCGCCGGCATAGACGGCCTCGACGATCGCCTTGCGGTCGATGGCCTTGGCCAGCGCGGTGCGCACGCGCGCATCACCCAGCGGCTGGTGTTCGACATTGAAGCCGAGAATGCCGATGTTCTGGCCCTTGAGATCGAGCACCGTGATGTCGGGATCGGAGCGCAGCTCGGCCACCGCGCTTGGCGGCGGCGGCGCGGCGACCTGGCATTCATTGGCCTTGATGCGCTCGACGCGGGTGGTCGGCTCGGGCGTGATGGCGAAGACCAGCGTGTCGATCTTCGGCGCGCCGCGCCAGTAATCCTTGTTGGCGGTGTAGCGGACCTGGCTGTCGGGCACATAGGCCTCGAGCATGAACGGGCCGGTGCCTACCGGCTGGCTGTCGATCAGCTCCGGCGTGCCGGCCGCCACCATCTTCTCGGTCTGCTCCAGCGACAGGATCGAGAGATAGTCGAGCGCCAGCCCGGCCAGGAAGGTGACGTTGGCTGCTGTCAGCGTGAAGCGCACAGTGTAGTCGTCGACCTTGTCGATCTTCTCGATGAGCGTGCCCATGCCCAGCGCGTTGAAGTACTCGTAAGTGCCGCCGCCGAGCTTGTGGTAGGGATTGTTGGCATCGCGCTGGCGGTTGAAGGTGTAGAGCACGTCGTCGGCGTTGAAATCACGCGTCGGGGTGAAATGCTCGTTCGACTGGAACTTCACGCCGTGGCGCAGGTGGAACGTGTAGGTCTTGCCGTCCGGCGAGACATCCCAGCTCTCGGCAAGCGCCGGCCCGACCTCCGTCGTGCCCGGCTTGAACTCGACCAGCCGGTTGAAGATCGTCTTGGCGGCGGCGTCCATGGTGGAATCGGCGATGCCGATCGCCGGGTTGAAGGTCTCCGGATTGGCTTCCGAACAATAGACCAGTGTCTTGGCGTAGGCCTGCCCGCCGAGAAGGACGGACGAGGCCAGAAGGGTCGAGGCAAGCACTGCGCGCAGAACGGTGGATTTCATCGCAAACGCTCCTGATGACAGTTTCGGGGGTTGGGGGAAGGGCATGAACTTCATGGCGTTGCCGCCGGGACAAGGAAGCGGTCGGGCGCGAGCGCCGCGGCGCTGACGCCGAGCGCGGTGACATCCGCCGGCAAGGGCTGGCCGCGCATCAGCGCCGAGCTTAGCCTGGCCAGCGTCAGCGACACCTGGAAGCCGTAGCCGCCCTGGCCGCCGAGCCAGAAGAAGCCGGGCAGGCGCGGGTCGAAGCCGGCGACCGGGGTTCGGTCGGGCGCGAAGGTGCGCAGGCCCGCCCACGGCGTCGAGGGCCGGCCGATGCGCATCGACGTCGCCTGCTCGATGCGGTCGACAGCGATGGCGATGTCGATGTCTTCGGGCCAGGCGTCGCAAGGCTCGGAGTCCGTTTCGTCGGCGAGCGAGCCGATCAGCCTGCCGGCATCGGGCTTGAAGTAGAATTGTTCGTGCAAGTCGACCACCAGCGGCCAGCCGGCAATGTCGGTGCCCGCGGGCGGGTCGAACAGGAAGGCGGTGCGCCGTTTGGGCTGGAAGCCAAGGCCGGAGAGCCCGGCAAGGCCGGCGACGACATCGACCCAGGCGCCGGCGGCATTGACGACGATGTCGGCCCGATGCTCGCCGGCACTGGTGGCGATGCGGAAGCCGTCTCCGGCATGGGCGATCTCGCGGACTTCCTCGCCGGTGCGGATGATGCCGCCGCTGGCCTTCAGCGCCGAGGCGCTTGACCCCAGCATCTTGCCCGTGTCGACATCAACCGCGTCCGGCTCATAGACGCCGCCGCAGGTGGCCTCCGTGGCAATGACCGGAACCAGGGCGTGGAGTTTGGCCGCGGAGAGGCGGCGCACACTCGGCACAAGCGCCTGCAATTCGCCGGCCAGCCGGTCTATCGCCGCGTCGTCGCCGCGCCAGCCGACATGCAGGGCGCCACGCCGGTGGGCGACGAACCCGCCCTCGACGATGGCCTCCCGGCTGGCCAGCGTCAGCCCGCGCACCACCCGGTTGCCATAGGTCTCGGTGAACAGGGCTGCGGAGCGGCCGCTGGCATGGTAGCCCAGATGCGGCTCACGCTCGATGACGGTGACTTCCGCCCAGTCCCGCACGGCCGCGGCCAGCGACAGGCCGGCAATGCCACCACCGATGACGACGATTTTTTTGGAAGACTTCGACTGCATCCGCCAGTCGTAAAAATGTTTTCGTATCCAGTCAATATTTAGCGTATAAGAAAATTGTTGATGTTGTTGATGGCGGCGGGGCGTTCGACTACCTAGAGCAAGCGAGCGACGGATGGCCGCGCCATGGAGCTGACGATGTCGGAGCAACCGAACCTCGGTGATTGTCTGCGTGCGCTGAGAAAAGCGCATGGCTGGACCTTGCAGGAGGTCAGCAGGCTCACCGGCGTCGCGGTGTCGACGCTATCCAAGGTCGAGAACGACCAGATGTCGCTGAGCTACGACAAGCTCCTGCAGATCTGCGAGGGGCTCGGCATCCATGTCACGGAACTGCTCAGCGGCGACCGCAAGCAGCCGGCGTCGCGCACCCGCCGCTCGGTGACGTCGCCGGCCAACACGCTGCGCCAGCTGACCCGCAACTACGACTATCGCTATCTGGCCACCGACCTGGTGCGCAAGCGCATGGTGCCGATCCGCGCCTATGCACGGGCCCGCACGCCGCAGGAGTTCGGCCCGCTGACCCGGCATGCCGGCGAGGAGTTCCTGATCGTGCTCAAGGGCGAGATCGAACTGCACACCGACCAGTACGCGCCGGTGCGGCTCAAGGAGGGCGACAGCGTTTATATCGATTCCACCATGGGCCACGCCTACCTCTCGGTGGGCGAGGGCGACGCCGAGATGCTGTGCGTCTGTTCCGGCGACGAGCCCGACATGGAAGGTACGCTGCTGAGCGTGCTGGAGACCGTGGAGGGGTAGGGACGGGAAGGCTCGAGTTCCAATTACCGGATGCCAGCGCTGCCGCTCACCTGCCTGCCGGCCTCCCCCCGTATAGTGCTTGGGAGAGGGACGCTGTCGTGAATGATTTCGCCAATCGCCAACGTTGCGGTGAAGGCGCCGACGTTACGATCCGCTCTTTCTCCCCGTCACTATACGGGGAGAAATGCCCGGCAGGGCAATGAGGGGCGGCGCTGGCTTAGGCGGTTGACGCACGACCGGTTCGTATTCGTCACGACGTTCATGAGAACGCCCGATCCCCCGCATCGAGCAGCCATTGCCGCACGGCCTGCGTCGGCTCGGGATGGCGCTGTTTTCTCGGCATGACGACATAGAAATCCTGCGTGCCCCGCATCTCGCCGCGGACTGGCTGGATCAGCCGGCCGGCGGCGAGGTCGGCGGCGACGAGGAAGCGGCTGGCCAGCGCTATGCCCTGGCCGGCGAGGGCCGCGTCGATGGCGAGCCCGGTCTGGTTGAAGCGCATGCGTTTCAACTCGGTCGTCATCTTCAGGCCGACCGCTTTTTCCATGAATTCCGGCCACAGATTGTGCGCGTCGTGCAGCAGGAGGTGATGCTGGATTTCGGTCGCCGCGATTTCGGTTGTGCCGGCCGGCAGCAGGGCCGGACCGCAGACGGCGATGATCTGCTGGGGAAACAACAGGTCGACGATCAGGCCGGGGCCGAAGGGGGCGCGGCCTTGCCGCACCGCGATGTCGACGCCGTCGGCCTGGAAGCTCGACAGGCTTTCGCTGGCCAGCACGCGCAGGTCGACCAGCGGATTGTCGGCCATGAAGTCCTGCAGCCTGGGGATCAGCCATTTGGTGGCGAAGCTCGGCGTCACGCTGATCGTCAGTCGCGCCGGTTCGGGGCGCAGAAGCAAGGTTGCCTCCGAGATCAGGTCGAAGGCGCGGCGGATGTTGGGCACATAGGCGCGGCCCTCATCGGTCAGCGCCAGGCCGCGTGGCAGCCGTTCGAACAGTTTCGTGCCGAGCTCGGCCTCCAGCCCGCGAATGTGCTGGGCGACCGCACCTTGGGTGACGTTCAACTCCTCGGCGGCGATGCGGAAGTTGAGATGGCGCGCCGAGGCCTCGAACGCGCGCAGCGCATTCAGCGGCGGCAGGCTCAGGAAGGCTTCGGGCATGCAGGAGTTTTTCTACTGGTTGATTTCAGGCATTCTGGTTCGAACCGAGCGGAAAAACCAGCTATATCAGCGCCCGGATCCCGAAAACACCGTTTGCGGCTCCCGCCAACCCGAAGAGGAAAATCCAATGAGTGTAGAAAAAGTGGCTGTGGTCGTGGCCGGCGGCAGCGGCATGGGGGCGGCGGCGGCCAAGCGGCTGGCGGCGGATGGGTTCAAGGTCGCCATCCTGTCCTCGTCGGGCAAGGGCGAGGCGCTGGCCAAGGAATTGGGCGGGCTTGGCGTCACCGGCTCCAACCAGTCGAATGAGGATCTGCAGCGCCTCGCCGACCTGACGCTGGAGCGTTTTGGCCGCATCGACGTGCTGGTCAACAGCGGCGGCCACGGCCCGCGTGCGCCGATCCTGGAGATCACGGACGAGCAATGGCACACCGGCATGGATGTCTATCTGCTCAACGTGATCAGGCCGGTGCGCATCGTGGCGCCGCAGATGGTCAAGCAGAAGGGCGGCGCCATCATCAACATCTCGACCGCCTGGGTGGCCGAGCCGAATGCGATGTTCCCGACGTCGGCCGTGTTCCGGGCCGGCCTTGCCGCCTACACCAAGATCTTCGCCAACACCTACGCCGCCGACAATGTGCGCATGAACAATGTGCTGCCCGGCTGGATCGACAGCCTGCCGGCCACCGAGGAGCGCCGCGACAACGTGCCGATGCAACGCTACGGCACATCGGAGGAAATCGCCGCGACCATCGCGTTCCTGGCTTCGGACGGTGCGGGCTACATCACCGGCCAGAACATTCGGGTGGATGGGGGTGTCATCAGGGCGCTGTGAGCTTGGGTTCGATCGGCTACGCCATGCACACATCTTCCGTGACTGGCGTGACTGATCGGCCCGAGGCTTGATTGGCACGCGGTTCCCCCAATCCGTCGCTGCTTCGCAGCGCCACCTTTCCCCCCTTCGGAGGGAAAGGAAGGGAGCTTTGCCGGACGAGTTGTGCATGCCGTAGCCACCCCCGTCGGGGCAAGCCAGGTTCTGGCAGGCGCCGCAATCTCGCGGCCCTTGCGCAGTTCTTTCAATCATTTCTTGAAACCGACAGCGACGTTTCATGGTTTGATGGGGACGGCCAAGAGGGGGGGCGTCATTGACCGACTTCATCGGACTGCCGAAAGCCGAAGTGCACATCCATATCGAGGGCTGCTTCGAGGCCGACGATGTGATCCGGAACTGCGAGGAAGCCGGCATTCCGCTGCGGGCGCCGCGCGACAGGCTCTTCGAAGCCCACGACCTCAAGAGCTTCCTCGAGATGCTCGACTGGCTATGCGGGACATTCCGCACGCGCGAGCAGCTCGCCACCACGGCCTACAAATTCGCGCAACGGATGGGCCGAAGCGGCGTGCGCTACGCCGACGTCATCGTCAACCCGACCCACTGGCCTCACTGGCACAAGGATATTCCGGGGATGATCGACGCGTTCGACGCGGGCTTCGCGGCCGCCGAACAGGATGGGCACCCCCCGGCCGGGCTTTGCGTCAGCCTGCTGCGCACCCAGTCGGCGGCGGAAGCGATCGAGCTGGTGGAGTTGCTGAGCGACATCAGGCACAGGCGCGTGGTTGCCTTCTCGATCGACGGAAACGAAGCGGCGGCCGGGCGCACCGGCCCGCGCTTCGCCGAGGCGTTTCGCCGTGCCGGCGCGGCGGGTTTGCGGCGCACGGTTCACGCCGGCGAGCCGAGCGGGCCCGAAGGCGTTCGCGACGCAATCGAACTGCTGGGAGCCGACCGCATCGACCACGGCGTGCGGGCGATCGAGGATCCGGACCTTGTCGACTTGCTGGCGCAAAGACGGATTCCGCTCGGCATCTGCCCGGTCTCCAATCTGGCGCTTGGCGTCTATCCCTCGCTGGCGCAACATCCGCTTGACGCCCTGCGCAAGGCCGGGGTCCCGGTCTCGATCAACACCGACGACCCGGCGCTGCTCGACACCACGCTTGAAGCATCCTACGCCGCTTGCGCCGAGACCTTCGCCTGGGACGACGAAACCATCCGCCAGCTCGCCGCGACATCGGTGCAGGCGAGCTACGCCGACCCCGCGATGAAGGCAGGGATCTTGGCCGATCTGGCGGCCTGGCGGAGCTAGCAAGGGTTCAGTTCGCGGGCACTGTCCCGGCCTGCTGATCGGCGTCCGTCAGCGTTTGCAGGAACGCGACGATGTCGTCGATCTCGGCATCGTTGAGCGCCGGTCCGTCGCCGGGCTTTTTGCCGTTGAAGGGCGGTTCCTGATTCAAGTTCGGCCAGTAAGCCTTTGGCAGATCATCATATTGCCGGACCGTGCCATCGGCATTCCTGGGATACCAACGGCCGGGATCGGTGTCGCGGCTGGCGTAGAAGGCGACCGCGTCGCGCAGCGTGTGGAAGGCGCCGTTGTGGAAGAAGCTCTTGCGCAGCGCGACGTTGCGCAGGGTCGGCGTCTTGAACAGGCCGCAATACTCGGTCCGGCCCTTGAAGTCGGTGCGCAGCGGGCCGCACAGGCCGAGATCGACATAGTCGGGATCGGCATTGGCGGGAATTGCCGCGTTGCGCGGCACGGCGATGGCGATCAGGCCGAAATCGGTGAATTGCGGCGGCTCGCCGTCATTGGCGGGTTCGCTGAGATGGCAGCTGGCGCAATTGCCCTTGGCCTCGTCCTCGAACAGCGCGCGGCCGCGCAGCTCCTGCGCCGTGAGCTCAGCCTTGCCGGCGAGGAAGGCGTCGTAGCGGCTGGAATAGGGATAGAAATCGGGCGCACTCTGCTCGAACGTGCCGAGCGCCTCGGCGGCGGCGTCGAAAGCATCGTCCGGGTGGTCGAACACGTCGTCGCCAAAGGCCGCCTTGAACTCGCCGGCATAGGCTGATTTGCGCAGGGCTGATGTGACGGCGGCCCCGTCCTTGTTGGCCATCTCGAAAGGCGAGAGCAGGGGGATTTTCGCCTGGTCCTTGCCATGGTCGGCCCGGCCGTCCCAGGTCAGGCCGCCGGTCGGGCCATTGTCGACGCTCTCGTCGCCCTCGTCCTCGGAATCGTAGAAATGCTCGGTGAAGGCGGGCGCCGCCTGCAAATAGCGCAGCGACGGCACGGCGCGCACGCCTGGTTGGTCGAGGTTTGGACCGCCCATCTCGACCGGCTTGGCCGAGGCCGGGCCGAAGGCGTGACGCTGGTCGTGGCAGGACGAGCAGGCCTGCCTGCCCGAGGCGGACAGGGCCGGATCGAAGAACATTTTTCGGCCAAGCGCCATGAGTGCCTGCGCCCGCGCGAAGGCATCGGCACGCGACAGCGGGCCGGGGTGGACGCTGCCGGATCCGGCATGGACAAGGGTTTGCGGCCAGGCGAGGGCAAGGCCGAACAACGAGGCGGCAGCGGCCGCGATCATCAGGCGTTTGCCTCGTCCCGTCGTCATCGCTTCCCGGTCCATTTCGCTCCGCAGTTAGGGTCGCACTGCAACGGATTGATGACTGCTCCCGTTCTTCACGAAACCGTGTTCGCGGGCGAGGCAAGTGTCACAAAGGTGACAAGGCATCGACGTAGCTCTTTGCATGCGCGGCCTCCGGCCATGCACGACGCCTCTAGCCATTCCCCTTAGCCACGAGGACTCCTTGATGCGGCCCTTCAGTTCGCTTTTCCTGGCCTCCACCGCCCTGGCATCGGTCGCTGGCGCTGCCAACGCCGCCCCTCCCGGCTACGACAAGATCGACACCGTCGTCGTCATCTATGCCGAAAACCGCAGCTTCGATAATCTTTATGGCGGCTTCCCCGGCGCCAATGGGCTGGCCAATGTCTCGGCCGACCAGGCGCGCCAGCTCGACCGCGACGGCAAGCCGCTTTCAGAACTGCCGCCGGCCTGGGGCGGGCTGACCGCCAAGGGCGTGACGCCTGTTGTGACCGAGGCGCAGTCGGCGCATCTCGGCAACGCCAGCTTCGCCATAGACGACGCCAGCGGCTTCAACGAGAAGACCTCCGTCGTCACGCGCGACCTCTGGCACCGGTTCTACCAGGAGCAGATGCAGATCGATGACGGCCGGAACGACAAGTTCGCCGCCTGGGCCGATTCCGGCGGTCTTGTCATGGGCCATTATGACGGCTCCAGCCTGCCGATGTGGGCGGTGGCGAAGAAATACGTGCTGGCCGACAATTTCTTCCAGGGCGCCTTTGGTGGTTCCTTCCTCAACCATTTCCAGCTCGCCTGCGCCTGCGTCCCGGTCTATCCAAACGCCGATACCAGCCCGGTGAAGGGCCAGATCGCCGTCGTCGAGGCCGATGGCAAGACACTCAAGGTCGCCGACAACTCGCCGCCCTCCGCCCTTGGCGGCGTGCCGAAATTCGTCAATGACGGCGCCATCACGCCCGACTTCCATGTCGTCAACACCATGCAGCCACCCTACCAGCCCAGCGCCAACAAGCCGGCCGAGGGCGGCGACAAGGCGCTGGCCGACCCGGCGCAGCCGACGACGCTGCCGCCGCAGCACGATATCACCATCGGCGACCTCCTTTCGCTGCGGGGGATCGACTGGGCCTGGTATGCCGGCGCCTGGCAGGCCACGCTCGACGGCAAGAACGCGACGCCGGTGCCGAACTTCCAGTTCCATCACCAGCCGTTCAACTATTTCGCCGCCTATGCGCCGGGCACCGCCGCGCGTACCGCGCATCTCAGGGATGGCGGTCTCGACGGCTCCGAATTCATCAAGGCGATCGACGACGGCAAGCTGCCTTCTGTCAGCTTCTACAAGCCGCAGGGCAATCTCAACGAGCACAGCGGTTATGCCGATGTGACATCGGGCGACCAGCATCTGGCCGACCTCGTCGCGCATCTGGAGAAGAGCCCGCAATGGAGCCACATGCTGGTGGTCGTCACCTATGACGAGAATGGCGGCTTCTGGGACCATGTCGCGCCGCCCAAAGCCGACCGCTGGGGCCCGGGCAACCGCGTCCCGGCCTTCATCATCTCGCCCTATGCGAAGACGGGCACGGTCGACCACACGCAATACGACACGACGTCGATCCTGCGCTTCATCACCGCGCGCTACGACCTGCCGGTGCTGCCGGGCATCGTCGCCCGCGACAAGGCGCTGCGCAACAACGACCAGCCGCCGATGGGGGATTTGAGCGCCGCGCTTGATCTGGGCCGGTAGGGCGGCGGGCCGAGCGGCCCTCGATCGACGGGGAAGAGGAAAGGCGCGAGTTTGCCACGGTGGCGACCGCGCCATGGCGTCGGGGCTGGGGGGCCGGACCTGATGGAGCCGCGATGATGGCGCTCAGCCGCCATTCACCAAGGCTAGCACAAGCTTCTGCAGATTGCCGCCCTGGCCGAACTCGACGCGGTCGAAATCCCGGCTGCCCTGTATCCTCGCCTTCGAGATCGCATCGAGCCGCTTGACCACTTCGGCCCTGGTCTTGCTGCATTTGGGGTCATCGGCGACGGTCAGGCCGTCTGTCGCGGCTTCGATGTCATGCACCATTTTTATCATGCTGGCGCCATGCACCTTCTCATGGGCGCTGACGCCGGCGATGAACACTTCCCAGTTCTTCTGGACGGCCGGCGGCAGCGGGGCGGATGGGCTTGGCAAGGTGTAGGTGATGATCAGTTTCGGCTTCCCCGCCGTCAGCACGCAATCCTTGCCCCTGGGCGTGTAGTCCCGGACCCCCCAGGTCAGCTTGAAATTGGTGTAGGCGATGGCGCGGGTAATGCCGACATTGGGTCCGTTCTCGCCGATCGACCGGTAGAGCTCCAGCCCGGACTGGCCCGAAATGGCGTAGGTCTCGACCTTCTCGACCGGCTTCCACTCGGCATGGGCGGTGGGCGGCAAGGCCACCAGGGCGGCCAGCAGAAGACACAGGCGAACTCTCGACACAACACTCTCCAAAACGACCCGAACGGCCGTGCCGCGACAGGCGATGCCACGGGATCGCTTTTCCTATATGCTGGCCGCGGGTGCTGCAATTGTCAGGGGGAATTCATGAAAGCAGGACATCTCGTCGTCGCCGGTGCCTTGGCCGCGCTGCAGGCCGCGCAGCCGGCCTTTGCCGCGTCGTGCAGCGGCTGGAGCGCGAAGATGGAGGAAGACGAAGGCGGCAAGGTGCTGACCGCCTCGGTCTGCGGCGGGCCGAAGGGCGACGCGCAACTGATGCTGACCTGTTTCGAAACGCCGGTGCTGAGCTACGATCTGGGCGCCGGCGGCCAGCAGACGGAGCCCGGAATCAGCGGCGCGTTCGACTTCAAGGCCGACGGCAAGACGGTGACCAAGACGCTGCAGCTCGAGGAAATGTACGGTTATTTCGTGGTCAATCTGGCCAAGGCCGATCCGCTGCTCGACCTGCTGCGCTCGAAGGGGGATGTGTCGGTCAGTGCCGCCAAATATGGCCCGATCAGCTTTCCGCTGAAGGGCTCGAGCGGGGCCATAGGCAAGGTGCTGGCGCAGTGCGGCAAGGCCAAGCCCGCGGCGGATGGGGATTGATGAGGCGGTACCCGCGCCTTTGTCATCCTAGGGTCTCCGCGACGGAGCTTCGCTCCTGCTTCGCCCTAGGATGACGAAGCGAGAGAATGCCGCATCACCCCGCCCAACCTTGCCGTCGCCGCCTTCAACTCCTCATCCGAGAACCCGGAAAAGCCCAGCACCAGCCCGTGCTTCGGCGCGCCGTCGATGAACATCGCGGACAGCGCCCGCGCGCCGACGCCCACCGCTTTTGCGGCTTCGACGATGGCGGTGTCCGGCCCAGCGCCCTGCAACATCGCCATCAGATGCAGTCCCTGTTCGGGCACCGTCACATCGAGCGCATCGCCGCAATTGGCGTGCAGGCCCGCCACCAGCACATCGCGCGCGGCTTGCACCCGGCGGCGCACGCGTCTGAGATGGGCGGCGAAGTGGCCTTCGTTCAACAGGTCGGTCAGCGCGCCTTCGGCCAGTGTCGAGGGGTAGCGGTCGGAGCGGGCCCTGACCGCCATCACGGCATCGAGCAGCGGTTCCGGCACCACGACATAGCCGATGCGCAGGCCCGGGAAGAGCACTTTGGAGAAGGTGCCGAGATAGGCGACGCGGTTGGCGCCGTCCATGCCTTGCAGCGAGGTCAGCGGCGGGCCGGCATAGCGGAACTCGCTGTCGTAATCGTCCTCGATGATCCAGGCATCGTTGCGCCGCGCCCAGTCGAGCAGGGCGAGGCGGCGGCGCATCGTCATCGTCACGCCGAGCGGATATTGGTGCGAGGGCGTGACGTAGGCCGCGCGCGCCCTTGGGCACAGGCTTTCGCCGATTTCGGGATCGAGCCCTTCGCTGTCCACCGGCACGGCGACAATCCTGGCCCCACTGCCGGCCAGCACGGCGTGCGCCATGGGATAGCAGGGGTTTTCCAGCCAGACGGCGTCGCCGGGGCGAAGCGCGGCGCGCGCCAGCAGGTCGAGCCCCTGCTGCGTGCCCGAGGTCAGCACGATCTGGCCGGCGTCGCAGCGCACGCCGCGCGCGGTTCGCAGATAGGTTGATATCGCGGTGCGCAGCGCGACGCCGCCGCGCGGATCGCCATAGCGGAAATGTTCGGGGCCGGGGCGGGCGAGGTGGCGCGACAACAGGATGCGGAACAGGTTGAGCGTGCGAGGGTCGGACACCGCGACGCCAAGGCCGCAAGGCAACGACGTGGCGGCATCGATTTCGGGCGGACGCGCCTTGGCCAGTGTTGTCGGCAGATAGGGTACATCGCGCGCGACGAAAGTGCCGGCGCCGACCTTGGCGACGGCAAAACCTTCCGAGATCAGCATTTCGAAACAGGCGACCGCCGCCGAGCGCGACAGGCCGAAACGCCGGGCGAGGTCGCGGGTGGTCGGCAGCTTGGCGCCGGCGGCCAGCGCGCCGGTCTCGATCAGCCGCCTGAGCGCGGCGTAAAGCTCGCGGCTGCGCGGGCCGTCGCCGGGCAGAACCGGGATCAGCGCTGACCAATCCGGTGGATTGGTCTGAGTTTTATTGCTTTGATTGGTTCTTTTATCGACCAATGTCATGGCGCATGGTTGGCAAACAATAGTTGAGGATGCAAGCCGTGAACGATGTTGCCGCCAGCTTTCCGACCACCAGCCGCAACCGGGTCAAGCGCCTGCATGAGCGCGGCAGCTACGACCATGCGGCCGTTTTCGCGGTGCTGGATGCCGGGCTGCTGTGCCACGTCGCCTACACTTTCGACGGCCAGCCTTATTGCACGCCGACCATCCACTGGCGCGAGGGTGATTGGATTTACTGGCACGGCTCGTCGGCCAGCCGCATGCTGCGCCAGTTGCGCGGCGGCACGCCGGCCTGTCTCACCGTGTCGCATCTCGACGGGCTGGTGCTGGCGCGCACCGGCTTCAACCATTCCGCCAACTACCGCTCGGCCATGTGCTTCGGCACCGCACGCATCGTCGATGACCCGGAAGAGAAGATGAAGGCACTGGCCGGCGTCGTCGACCGCTTCTATCCGGGCCGCAGCGAAACCTTGCGGCCGATCTCGGCGCAGGAGGCCAAGGCGACGACGGTGATCGGCATGCGCATCGAGGAAGCGTCCGCCAAGGTGCGCGCCAAGGGTGTCGGCGATGACGAGGAGGATTACGGCCATCCCGTCTGGGCGGGCGTCATCCCGGTGCGCATGGTGATCGGCGCGGCCGAGCCATGTCCAAGGCTGCTGCCCGGCATCGAGCGGCCGGAGAACCTGGCTGGTTATGCCGAGGGCGAGAGGCTGGACGCGGCGTTGACGCAGGCGCAGAGGGTGTATGGGGGCGAGGCATAACCTGCGAGGCTGGCGCTGCCGGCCTTTGCCAGTCTATCCACTATCGGTCTCGCACCCAAAGGCTCGCTCTCGATCTATTGCCCCCACCACCGCCTCGCGCTATCCCGGCGCCATGGTCACCTTCCGCAAGGCGCAAGCCTCCGATCTTCCCGCCATCATCGCCATGCTGGCCGACGATCCGCTGGGAGCCGCCCGCGAGGATGCCTCCTTGCCGCTGGCGCCGGGCTATGTCGATGCCTTCAACGCCATCGACGCCGATCCCAACCAGTTGCTGGCGGTGGCCGTGGATGGGGCCGAGGTGATCGGCACGTTGCAGATCACCTTTCTTGCCGGGCTTTCACGCAAGGGCGCCTGGCGCGGGCAGATCGAGGCGGTGCGGATCACCGGCCATCGCCGCTCGGGCGGCATCGGCCGGCGGATGTTCGAATGGGCGATCGACCGGTGCCGGGCACGCGGCTGCGGTCTCGTGCAACTGACCACCGACAAGGGGCGGGCGGACGCACACCGTTTCTACGAAAGCCTCGGCTTCACAGGCAGCCATATTGGCTACAAGAAGAGCCTTTAGGGCAATTCCGCGGTGACTGGCGTATACCGCCAGGCTTTCAGGCACTATTCAAATTGCCTGGCAAAGCGGATATAGGTCAGCCAAGTTGACCTATATACAAAACGTCCGGGGAGGCGTGACTTGACCCTTTTGAACCTCTTGGCTTCGCGCTCGTCGCGCATGAAGGCCTCCGAAATCCGCGAACTGCTGAAGCTGCTCGACCAGCCTGATATCATCTCCTTCGCCGGCGGCATTCCCGATCCGGCGCTGTTTCCGGCCGACGCCATCCGCGACGCCTATGCCGAGGTGCTTAGCGGTGCCGAAGCCGGCGCGGCGCTGCAGTACCAGGTATCGGAAGGCTATCTGCCGTTGCGGCGCTGGATCGCCGGGCAGATGGGGAAGCTCGGCGTCGCCTGCGACGAGGCCAACATCTTCATCACCTCCGGCTCGCAGCAGGCGCTGGACTATCTGGGCAAGCTGTTCCTGTCGCCAGGCGACACCGCGCTGGTGACATGGCCGACCTATCTTGGCGCGCTGCAGGCCTTCAACGCCTATGAGCCGCGCTATGACCGGCTGCGGCCCGAAGGCGGCAACATGACGCCGGATGCCTATCGCGCGGCGGCGGCGGCAAATGGCGGCAAGGTCAAGTTCGCCTATCTGGTTCCCGATTTCGCCAACCCGACCGGCAACACGCTGGACCGGCAGCAGCGCGAGGCGGTGCTCGACCTTGCCGGCGAACTCGACATCGCCGTCATCGAGGACGCCGCCTATCGCGCGCTGCGCTATGACGGCGAGGGCGTCCCGCCGATCCTGGCGCTCGATTGCGCGCGCTCCGGCGGCATCGACAAGGCGCGCACGCTCTATTGCGGTTCGTTCTCGAAAATCCTGTCGCCCGGCATGCGCGTTGGCTGGGTCTGCGCGCCGCGCCATGTGGTCGAAAAGCTGGTGCTGATGAAGCAGGCCTCCGACCTGCACAGCCCCTCGATCAACCAGCTCGTCATGCACCGCGTCGCCGAATCCGTGTTCGACGGCCAGGTCGAAAAACTCATCGGCGCCTATCGCGAGCGTCGCGATGGTCTGCTCGGCGCGCTGGAAGCCAACATGCCCAAGGGCGTGACCTGGAGCCGCCCGGAGGGCGGCATGTTCGTCTGGGCGACCCTGCCGGAAGGGATCGATGCAACCGAACTGCTTGCGCGGTCGGTGAAGGAGGCGCGCGTCGCCTTTGTGCCCGGCAATGCCTTTTATGCCGACGGCACCGGACGCAACACGCTGCGGCTGTCCTTCACCCTGGCCGACCGCCGCGCGGTGACCGAGGGCATTCCAAGGCTGGCGGCGCTGCTGAAAGGATAGGCTTAGGGAGCTTCGCCGCCGAAATGACGATGCGGCAGCGAAGCTTCCGGAGCGGTTCACCGTTTCGTGGAGACGGCTAACCGCCCCAACTCTTTATGTCCTGGAATTGCTCGAGGTCAGATGCGGTTCACGTCACGAGCTCGGTCGCGTCCGATTTCGTTCGAACGGTGATTCTCCGCATCGGCGTCAAAGCCGGTCCAACCTTCAGCCTCGTATTCACCGCGCCGTTCTTCCAGGTTCACGGAATTGGCCTGCCCGAGAATCCTTTCAGCCTCGGGCACGAACTGGTCATCGACCTTGGCCGTGACCAATGTGCCGCCACGGCGCACGCCCTCGGCGTAGACATGTGCATCGGTTTCAGACACGCCGGAATCGGTCAGCGCGCCGACGATGCCACCCGCGGCCCCGCCAACCACGGCACCTCCCACCGCGCCGACCGCGGTGGCCGCCAACCATCCAGCCGCCACCACCGGGCCGACGCCCGGAATGGCCATGAGGCCAAGTCCAGCCAGCAGCCCGCCGGCTCCGCCGATCGCGGCTCCCAGTCCAGCACCGCCCGCGGCATCATCCGCGACCTTGGAGCCGTCATTTTCGTGCCGGTTGTCCGCGTTGTTGGCGACGATGCTGATGTCGGAATGCGGAATGCCCGTGGCTTCCAGTTCGCCAACGGCATCGGAAGCGTCGTCATAATTGTCGAATAGTCCGGTTACGGTTTTCATGTGCTTGATCTCCTCGATTTTCGGATTCAGTTGGTGCCGGCAACGACGTTGCCCTTGTAGTCCAGCGCAACGGTGGTGTTCTTGCCGCCCTTGCTCGCTTGTCCGCGCCAGATGCCCTGGTCGTCCTTGGTCAGCTTCGAGACATCCGAGAAACCGGCGGCCTGGATCCGGTCCTTTGCCTGGTCTTCGGTGAAGCTGTTCGCGCCGGATAGCGGAGGGGCCTGCTCAGGCTTGTCGCCGACCGTGACCTTGGGCGTCTGCGAACTTGATGACTGGGTGCCCGAGGTCGCCGCGATCTTTTCGATCATCTCCTGGTGCATCTTGAGTGTCGGCAAAGTCTGCCCGGCGAACGTCTTCAGCTCGGCGTTGTCGCCGTCCTTGGCGTAGCTCTCGAACAGCTTCACGGCATCGGTGTGCGCGTCGCGCTGCATCTGGACGTAGGGGCCGTCGACCGGATCCTTGCCGTTCTTCAGGGTGTCGACATCACTCTTGTGCTTGGCGTCCAGTTCCTTGGGAACCGTCAGCTTCTGCTCGCCGGCGATCGTCTCAAGCTTGGCATTGGCCGCGCCGTGATCGTCGATCATCTTACGCGCAAAATCCTTGACGCTCTGATCCTGCGATCTGGTCTCGGCGATCTTGCTCGAATCCACTTCGAACATCGCACCGTTCGCTGCCTTGTCGACAAAGTCTTGGGCGCTGTCGGCAGCAAAGGCTGGCAGCGCGAAAGCCATAGTTGTGGCTGTGGCCAGTGTGGCCATAAGAAGGCGAGTTTTCATCGGGAAGGTCCTTGTTTATGCACTTATGTGCTGAGGACTTAATCTGCGCCAGAGCGCTTTGTTCCCAGGGATAAGCGATAAAGCGATGTCGCCAATGACAAGAAAGTCGGTTCCCTGACTTTGCGACCAGCGAAGAAACTTGAAGCGGCTGCGCGGAGACACGTATCGGCGCTCGGCTTGTGGACGTGCCCCGCTACGCCGGGACGCCGATCAGGAGCTTGATCTTCGAAAGCCTGGCGCGCGCCAGCTTGCGGATCGATTTCTCGAACCCTTCCTTGCCGCTTTCAATAACGAAGACCAATGTCTTGAAGTCCAGCATGAACTCGTCCACCGCCGCTGCGATCTCCTGCGACCTGCCCGTGAAGCGGCGCAGCAAAGCGGCCGCTTCTTCGATACTGTCGCCGCCGGCACTGTCGAGGAGTGCTTCGAGCCTCTGAAAACTGTCCAATTCCATTCCTCCCTGACCGCGCCACAAAACCTGGTCAGCGGTGGAAGGTTCCGCCTCGGAACGGTCCCGCGAAAAGAAATCGCTTTCGTTCCGATCCGATGGTTTGACAACCGGTGCGACACACACATTTCGGGAAGATCGGCGAAAGGCGCAAGTACGGGCTCAACCACCGCGAGTGTACGAAGGTGATGCGGCGGAGATGATTCCCGCGCTCCTGTATATTTCAGCTTGTTTTGAAATTTCGAACGCCAGTTTTGGCAATATCGGCTGAATTCTTGACCGGGACGGCAATGAAATTGTCGTGCAAGGCACAAATATCGCCAACTCTGGACAAGACGCGAGCAAGTTTCATACGCTGCATTTCCTAGAAGGCGGGGGAAGGGCCGGTTATTTTTGAAAAAGAACGTCTTCTCGTCGGTCGACCTGCCCTCACATCTCGACGATCAAGCACGGTTCGCGCTCTGGCAGGATATCCATGTCGCGGAGATCTGGTCGGTCGAATATGCCATCTCGGCCAATCGGCCGTTCGCCGCGGCCATCGAGGCGACGGCGGTCGGGCCGCTGGTGCTGGGGCAGATGGCCGGAACGATCCAGCATGCCAGCCGCAAGGCCCGCAACATCGCCGATGACGGCCGCGACGGTTATCTCCTCCTGATCAACAATGGCGATACCAGGCTGAGCGGCGCCCAGGCCGGCCGCGACTACAGCGTCGGCAAAAACGAGGCCGCGCTGGTCTCGGCCTCGGAAGCGCTGGAAATGAGCGGCGGCGACAGCAATGTGTGGGCCAACATCGTCGTCCCGCGCGAGATACTGGAGAATGCCTTCGCCCGTGTGGAGGATCGGCTGGCACTGACCGTCGCGGCCGACAATGAGGCGCTCGGCATGCTCAGGCGGTACTGCAGCTTCCTGGCGGCGGGCCCGGCCCTGGTCTCGCCCAACCTTGTCACCCATGCCACCGAAACCATCGTCGACCTGGTCGGCCTGGTGACCGGCGCCAAGGGCGATCCCGCCGAACTCGCCGGCATGCGCGGCCTGCGCGCGGCGAGGCTGCAGGCCATACTGGACAAGATCCGCGACAATTTCGCCGATCCCGCCATCTCGGCCCAGCAGGTCGCCCAGCAGTTGCGGCTTTCCGTGCGCTATGTCCACGACCTCCTGCAGGAGACCGGGGCGAGCTTCGCCGAGCGCATTCTCGAATTGCGCCTGCAGAGGGCCCACCGCATGCTTGGCGACCGGCGCAACGACCGCATGCGCATCAGTGAGATCGCGCTGCTGAGCGGTTTTTCCGACGTCTCCTATTTCAACCGCTGCTTCCGCCGCCGCTTCGGCTCGACGCCGAGCTGCGCCAGGTAAGGCAAACGGCTTTCCCCGGGAATAGTCGGGGCGGTTCGCCGTCGCCGTGAGACGCTCTACCGCAATCGGACGATCCGGTCTGATCCGGCCGGTGCGGAACGGCCACACCGGGCAGGAAAGCATCACGGCACGCCCGAAGACAAGTCCGGTGCGGTCCAGCCCAAGACGCGGGACGGCGAACAATGCAAGACCGCGATGTAGCGCCGCGAAGCACTTCCGCCGTGGCGAACATCTCGGGGACCGCGGACAAGCAATGAAAACGATACTTCTCGCCACAGCCTTCTTTCTTGCTCAGGCCGGCATCGCTTCAGCCGCCGACGCCGGACTGCCGGCCTCGGCCACCTACAACTGGTCCGGCGGCTATATCGGCGCGCAGGCCGGATACGGATGGGGCGACGCAAGGGTCGGCCAGACTTTCGCACCTGACAGTTTTGGCGGCTACGGCTGGGGCTACGGCGGCCTTTCGGGCGGCCTCAGTGGCCTATATGCCGGCTATATGAAGCAGTTCGACGGCGGCCTGGTCCTCGGCGTCGAGGGCGATTACAACTTCGCAAATCTCAAGGACACGACCGTCTATCAGGCGCTGGGCGTCGACGATCCGGGCTTCGGCGGTGTGCTGGAACTGAACCCGATCGGGTCCGCTCGCCTGAGGGCCGGCTACGCGATGGATCGGTGGCTCCCCTTCGTCACCGCCGGCGTGGCGATGGCGCACTACAAGCACAGCACCGTCTTCCTTCCGAGCGGAGATGCCTATGCCGATGTCGAGGACACCATCGCGGGCTATGCGCTGGGCGCCGGCGCCGAATATGCGGTCAGCGACAATTGGGTGGTCCGGGGTGAATATCGCTTTGCCGACTTCGGCCGCCACACCTCCATACGGCACTCGACCTTCGATGGGGCCGCCGCGAACCCCGATGCGATCGAACTGAAGACGCACGATATCCGGCTCGGCATCGCCTACAGATTCTGAACGGTGTCGGCTGATGCCGAATGGTCACACCGGCGCGCCAAGTGCTGCGGCGCACTCCAGGACAATTCGCATGCGGTCCGGCCCAAGACGCGGCACGGCGAACGATGCAACACGGGAAGGCCCGTCAGCGCCGGCCGCGGTATCGGCCAATTGACGGTCATTCGCCGGACGCGGGGTCCGGAACGCATATTTTTCGGGGTTCTCAATGCATCGCTTTTTACTTGTCGTCGCTTCACTGGCCGCCACGACCTCCGCTTTCGCCGCGGACGCCCCGCCGCCGCTGGCCGAGGAGACAGTGGCGACGCCGCGGATTTCGGGTTACGGCGAACTCTATCTCGGCGGGCTCCGCTTTGTCGGCGACGATTACACGACCCGGGCCGGCGGCGGGGCAGCGCGCGTCAACATCGCATTCGCGCAGCGCTGGAACCTGCAGGGCGACCTGACATACGACCGCATATGGGGCCACTACGACCCCCTGGATGACACGCGCGGCGCGGTCCATGGCTTCTATCGCGATCCCGATCGTTTTGCCGCCGGCATATTCGCCGCCTACACATCGTTCGGCTTCGCCGAAGGCGTGACCGTCTACAACTATGCGGTCGGTCCGGAGGCCCAGCTCTACCTCGGCAACCTGACCCTTTACGGCCAGGCCAGTGTCGGCCAGCTCACCGTGAACGATTTTCACGGCGACCAATGGGGCGTGCGCGGCGTGGCGCGCTATTTCGTCCAGAAGAACCTTCGCCTCGATGCGGAGCTCGACTTCAACCAAACCGACTATAACGGCACCAGCGAGGACGTGGTCGGTGCCGCCGTCCAGGCAATGTATCGCTTCGACGAAACGCCATGGGCGGTGTTCGGACGTTACGAATTCGAACGGAGGAAGTTCGAAACGTCTACCGACGACATTAGGGCCAACAAGTTCGTCATCGGCCTGCGCGCCAGCTTCGGCAGCGACACGCTGTTCGACGAAGACCGCAACGGCGCCACCATGGATACCTACCGGTCCTCCTCGGTGATCAACACGAAGTGACGCGGCGGGCCGAGCGCGGCGGATGGTGTCCGGGAATTCACCAGCCGCCGCGCAGGGCCGGCTCGAGGGAGATCCAGCGAAACCAGGCAAGGCATGTCAGCTGACACCGTCGCCCGTATTGACGGCGCCCGGTCCGAATCTACATTCGGGGCTTTGCGAGGAGGATCTGCATGGAAACCCATGAATTGCATCGCGGCCGGCTCATCGACCATATCCAGCTGGTGGTAAGGGATCTCGCCGCCAGCCGGCGTTTCTACGAGGCGATCCTGCACGTGCTCGATGTGCCGATCGGCGGGACGGCAGCCGATTATTTCTGGTGCGACGAGCTGTTCATCTCCAGTGCCGACAGCCGCGCCGCGCTCGGACAGCTCACCGGCCGTCACCATCTGGCCTTCCAGGCAAGGGACCACGCGATGGTCGACGCCTTTTACAAGGCCGGATTGGCGGCCGGCGGCAAGGACAATGGCGCGCCAGGCGAGCGGCCCTATCATCCCGGTTACTACGCCGCTTTCCTGCTCGATCCGGACGGCAACAACATCGAGGCTGTTCATCACGGTCCGCACGCGCGCAGTACCCCTTCGGTGAGGATCACCTTCTGAGAGACTGTCTGGACATTCCACCCTGGCGGCAAGAACGAATTCGAAACAGTCCAAGCGTCGGCTTTTCTTTGATCCCGTATCCTCGTATACGAGATGGAATGAGCCGGCCCGAGGATTCGCATGAGCCCGTTGCCTGAAACCGTGCCGTTTTTCAGCCAGTGGGAAACGCCCGACATGACGCTGGCCGTGATCGCCGATGGCGCCCAGGCCGCGTTGCGGCGGGATCCGCTGTGGCGAGGATCAGGCGCGGATACGCTCGACGAATACGCGGTCTGGGCCGACAACATCTGCGGCATGGCGTGCCTCAAGATGATCCTGGCGACGCGGGGCGAGATCGTGCCGACGATCGAGCTGGCCAGGCGATGCACTGGATATGGCGGCTATGTCGTCAATGAAGGCTCGATCAAGGGCCTGATCTACGCGCCTTTCGTGACCTTCGTGAAGGCGGAATTCGGCCTGGAGGCGCAGGTGATGACCAATGTCGCAACCGCGGACATCCCGGCGATCCTCAGGCAGTCGCGCTTCTTCATCGCTTCGGTCAGCAGCTCGATCCGCTGGCCCGAGCGCGAGCCGCCCTCGAAGGGCGGCCATCTGGTGCTGGTGACGGCCGCATCCGATGATGGTTTTCGCTTTCACAACCCATCCGGCCATACCAGCGCCACACAAGAGAACGCAATGTTGGCGCCATACGATTTCGACCGTTTCTTTGCCAATCGCGGCATTGCCGTCGCCATTTGATTTTTTCGAGGGGTTTCAATGACCGGGAAGACAAGGGTTGCCATCCTCTATGGCGGGCGCTCGGCCGAGCATGAGGTGTCGCGCCTGTCGGCGGCCAATGTGCTGAAGGCAATCGACCGGACGCGCTACGAGGTGGTCCCGATCGCCATAACCAGGGACGGCAGATGGCTGCTGCAACCGTTGTCCGAGGCTGATGTCGACGGGGCAGGGGCCGCGGTATCCGAGGACGGTATCGAGGTCGCCCTGCTGCCAGGCGGCAAGGGACGGCTGGTGGCCGTGCCGCACGGTGGAGCGCGGCATGACCTGCCGCCGGTCGACGTCGTCTTCCCCGTGCTGCACGGGCCGTTCGGCGAGGACGGCTCGGTGCAGGGCTATGCCGAGGTCGCCGATGTCGCCTATGTCGGCTGCGGCATCCTGGCCTCCGCCGTTGCCATGGACAAGGACGTCGCCAAGCGGCTGATGCGCGAGGCCGGGCTTGGGGTTGCCCGCTCCGTGACCGTGCATCGCAACGACAGAGGTTCGTTCCAGGAAATTGCCGGCGCGCTTGGGCTGCCCTTCTTCGCCAAGCCGGCGCGCCAGGGCTCCTCCTTCGGCGTGAGCAAGGTGAATGACAGGGATGGCTTCGAGCAGGCTGTCGAAACGGCCTTCCGCTATGACGGCAAGGTGCTGATCGAGGAGTTCGTCGAAGGCCGCGAAATCGAATGTTCGGTGCTGGAGCAGGCCGACGGCTCGCTCACGGTGTCGCTCCCCGGCGAGATCATTCCGGCCGGCAAGCATGGCTTCTACACCTATGAGGCCAAGTATCTCGACGCCGACGGCGCGGTGGTCCAGGTGCCCGCCAATGTGCCGGCCGCTGTTGCCGACAGAGCCAAGGAGATGGCCGCGCAGGCTTTCCGGGCGCTCGGCTGCGAGGCCATGGCGCGCGTCGACTTCTTCCTGCGCGCCGACGGTTCGCTGCTGGTCAACGAGGTCAACACGCTGCCGGGTTTCACCGACATTTCGATGTACGCCAAGGCGCTGGCGGCGATAGGCATCGGCTACAGCAGGGTTATCGACGTGCTGATCGAGCACGCGCTGGCAAGGTATGCGGCACGGTGATCGGCTGATACCGTTCGGGAGCAGTCTCCGCCCGCGCTTGCTTCCGTGTGGAGGCCGGCGGCAATCTACGGCCGCTCCCGTACGGGGTCATGATTTATGATCCCGTACGGTAACAAGTAGCTTTGATTTCATTCCGGCAAAGCATATGCTCCCGTTCGGGAGCGGAATCATGACCACACAGACACCCCCGCCTGAAAGCGCTGTCGAAATTGCGCGCCGCGCCGCACGATCCGCTCCCGCCGAGCAGGGGGATTTATTCGGGTCGCTGGCGCCGGCCGTCCCGACTGACGGCGTTTCGAACAAGCATGACGGGAGCCTTGGTGACCTCCGCGATGAACCCAGGCCCGTCCGTGCGGCGCTGCCACGGCGGCTACCTCCGGTCCGCGACGATGCCGGGGACGCCTTGGCGCAAGCGGCCTTGCAGGGGAGCACCATAACGTCGCCGGCGGATCTCGGCCGGCTGGTGCGCGCGGCCCGCAAGCGGCGAGATTTCTCCCAGCAGCAGTTCGCCGATCTCGCCGGGGTCGGCCGGCGCTTCCTGTCGGAGTTGGAGAACGGCAAGCCCACGCTCGAACTGGGGAAAGTCCTGAAGGTCGCCGGCGCCGCCGGCATTACGCTGTTTGCCAGGGACGGCTGACGGGCGCATCAGGCCCCGCCCGGCCAGCCAGCGCCGGTCAATTCCCGCGACACGTCCCAAAGCCGGGAGGCGACGGCAGTGTCGCGCGCGTGGCGGCCTATCCTTGCCTCGCCGACCGCGCCCTTCAGTTCGAACAGACCTTGCGGACCGTAATAGCCGCCCGGCTTCGCGTCGGGCGCGGTCGCGGCGAACAGTGTCGGCAGCGTGCCTTGCGCGGCCGACTGCGAAAGAACCGGCGCGAGCAGCCTGCCCAGCCAATCGAGCCGCGACGGCCGGCCGTCGTGGCCCAGGGTTGGGCCGCTGGTCTGCAGGTCGGTGAGAGCGTAGCCGGGATGTGCCGCATTGCTCAGCAAGCCCCAGCCATTGGCGTCGCTGCGGCGCTGCAGTTCGAAGGCGAACAGGATCATGGCGAGCTTGGACTGCGCGTAGGCGGCCCAGGGCCTGTAGCGCTTTTGCCATTGCAGGTCGTCGAAATGGATCGCCGCCTGGATGCGGTGGGCGCCGCTGCTGAGATTGACGACGCGCGTCCTGCTTCCCTTGCGCAGCATCGGCAGCAGGCGTCCGGTCAGGGCGAAGTGGCCGAGATAGTTGGTGCCGAACTGCAGTTCGAAGCCGTCGGCGGTTTCGTGGCGGGTCGGCGGGGTCATGACGCCGGCATTGTTGACCAGCAGGTCGATCCCCTCCCATTCGCCGGCGAGCTGGCCGGCGAAGGCTTCGACAGAGGCGAGGTCCGCGAGATCGAGATGGGCATAGCGCACGACGGCGCCGGGAACCTCGGCCTGGACGCGGCTCAGCGCATCCTTGCCCTTGGCTGCATTGCGTCCCGTCATCAGCACGTCCGCGCCGGCTTGCGCCAGCGCCAGCGCCGTCTCGTAACCAAGGCCGCCGGTGGCGCCTGTGATCACCACCTTGCGCCCCTGCTGGGGCGGGATGTCGTGCGTGGTCCAGGCGCTCATGAGTGGCTCTCCCGCGACAGGAACGAAAGGTCGACACCCTCGATATCGACGGAGGTGCTGACCGGTGCCCATTCCTTCGCCGCCTGCTGGCGCGCGGCTTCGGCCTGGGCAAAGACATGCAAGGCGTCGCTGCCGAGGATCAGGTGAGCGGGCAAGGAATCGCGCCCGGCGAGATCGACGATGACATCGGCGACCTTTCGCGGGTCGCCAATGGCGTTGCCGACATAGGCCTTGAGCATGCCCAGCACAGCGCCGACGGTTGGCTCATAATCGGGCAGCAAGGCGGGCGCGGCGGCCAAGGCGGTGGCTCCCCAATCGGTGCGCATGCCGCCCGGCTCGACCGAAATGACCTTGACGCCGAAGGGGGCGAGTTCCAGCGCCAGCACTTCAGTCAGGCCGCCCACCGCCCATTTTGCCGCCTGGTAGGCGCTGAGGCCCGGCGTGGCCGTCCGCCCGCCGACCGAGGAGATGTTGATGATATGGCCCGAGCGCTGGGCACGCATGACCGGGATGGCCGCGCGGGCAAGATTGACGACTCCGTGGAGGTTGGTCTCGATCTGCGCCCGGAAATCAGCCTCCCTGGTCTGCTCGAACGGGCTGATATGGCCGAAGCCGGCATTGTTGACGAGAACGTCGAGACGTCCGAACGTCTCCAGCGCAAAATCCACGGAGGCCTGCGCGGCGGCGGGGTCGGTGACATCAAGCGCAAAGCCGCGAAGATGCCCGGTGTAGCGGCTTTCGAGCTCCGCGAGGCGGGTGACATCGCGCGCCGTCGCCACGACGCTGTTGCCGGCGGCAAGCGCCGCCTCGGTGATATCCAGCCCCAGCCCGCGGGCGCTGCCGGTGATCAACCAGACTTTCGACATTGTTTTTCCTTTCGGTGCGTTGGCATATAAACGAGTGATTAGGCACTCATTCATTGGTGTTGATTTGGTCGCGAATTTGCGGTGGTCATGATCCGCGTGGTGCTTGAGACCGTGGTCGGAGCTACTTCGACATACCGCTCCAGAAAAACGCGAAGCCGGTCTCCTTGTAGTGTTCGCGTTGCCGAGGATCGCGGGCGATGAATTCGAGCGTCGTCTCCGCGAGGGCCTCGAAAATGCCTCCGGCAAAGGCCATCGAGCAGCCCTTCGGCCCGCCATCGACGAGGCTTTCCTCGATCATCCTGTTAATATCGCCGAAGGCCGCGTTGCCCTGACGCCTGCTCTGCTCGGTGATCCGCTCCGAGACGCTGAGCTGGCGCATGGCCTTGCGCTTCATGGGGTGTTTCGCGCCCCAATCGATGAAGTTGTTCCAGACGTGGCGGCTGCGCTCGCGCACGCTGGCCTGCGACGGATACGAAGTCAGCAAGGCGTTGCCGAGATCGGTCTTGATCTCGAGGTAGAGCTGGTTGAGCAACTCATCCTTGCTGGCGAAGTAGTTGAAGAGCGTGCCTTCGGAGAGGCCGGCCTCCCGGGCGATCTTGGCCGTGGCCGCGCCGGTTCCAAGCGTCGCCACCAGTTCGGTAGCCGAAGCCAGGATTGCCTGACGTTTTTCTTCGCTGAGGGGGCGTGCCATGTCCAAGCCATTTGAGTGAGTGGTCACTCATTTATTGACATGTGCACAAAATGTCAAGCGCATGGAGCCATTCGGACCGGCGCCCGTTGGGGGAGCAGCGCACAGCCGCCGGCCAAGGTTGCACGCCGGTTCAATATATCGGACCATGGCCATTGGCAGGGGAGAGGTACAAGGTGGCGAACAATCGTCGGAATGGAATGGCGTCGCAGGGGCTGGACGACATTCTTTCGGCCGCCGCGCCCCACCCGCGAACGTCACTGCCAAATGTGGCGACCACCGTCACCGCGGTGGCTGCGCTGTATTTCGGGCGCGAGGTGTTCCTGCCGATCGCCATTGCACTGCTGCTGACCTTCGCGCTCGCGCCCTTGGTTTCGGCGCTCAAGCGGGTGGGCATTCCCAGGATCGCGGCTGTCATCGCCAGCGTGCTGGCCGCCTTCGCGGCACTTGCCCTGTTCAGCTTCATCGTCGCCACGCAGGTCAGCGAACTGGCGCAGAACATCCCGGTCTATCAGACCAACATCCTGGCCAAGATCCGCTCGCTCAAGGAAACCGGGGTCGGGGGAGGGATCATTTCGAGATTGAGCGGCGTGGTCGAGCGTGTCGGCCAGGAGATCGACAGGCAGGACGCAACGCTGCCGGCCGCCACGCCCGACAAGCCGCCGCGCGTGCCGGTGCCCGTCGAAATCGTCGCGCACGAAAGGCCGCTCGAGGTCCTGCAGAACATCGTCGGTCCGCTGATCAGCCCGCTCGGATCGGCCGGGCTGATCATTGTCGTCGTCATCTTCATGCTGCTCGAGCGGGAGGATTTGCGCGACCGCTTCATCAGGCTTGTCGGCTATGGCGACCTTCACCGCACCACCGAGGCGCTCCAGGATGCCGGCAAGCGCGTGGGGCTCTATCTGCTCATGCAATTGGTGGTCAACACCGTCTACGCCATTCCCATCGCGATCGGGCTGTGGATCCTCGGCATTCCCAATGCCTTGCTTTGGGGGTTGCTGGCGCTGGCGCTGCGTTTCGTTCCCTATATCGGCCCCGCCATCGGCATGCTTTTGCCGCTGTTCCTGGCGCTGGCCGTGGCGCCCGGCTGGGGACTCGTCCTGTGGACGGCCGCCTTGTTCGTGGTGATGGAACTGGTCACCGGCAATGTCGTCGAGCCCTGGCTCTACGGTTCGCGAACCGGGCTGTCGCCGCTGGCGATCATCGTTGCGGCGATCTTCTGGACGTGGCTGTGGGGGCCGCTGGGGCTGGTGCTGTCGACGCCGCTCACCGTCTGCCTGGTGGTTCTGGGCAGGCACGTGCCGCAGTTCGAATTCCTCGACGTGCTGTTCGGCAACGAGCCCGTGCTGGAACCTCATGCGCGGCTCTACCAGCGGCTTCTGGCCGGCGATCCGGACGAAGCCACCGATCATGCCGAGGAGATGCTGGAAGAAAAATACCTGGTCGAGTTCTACGACAAGGTCGCCATTCCGGCCCTTCTGCTGGGCGAACGGGACCGTGTGCGCGGCGTCATGGGTGACCTGCAAAGACGGCAAGTGGCGGCCAGCGCCCTGGTGCTGGTGGCCAATCTGGAGGACGAAGCGAAAGAGGAAGCGGGTGAGGAGGATGAGCAGACCGAGGAGGGGGGCGAGCCCGGCGACGCGACCGATGAGGACGCGGCCGACCTGCCAGACGGCACCGGCCTGTCGGTGCTTTGCGCCGGCGGGCGAGGCGAACTCGACGATGCCGCGGCCGCGATGCTAGCGCAGGTCCTGGAAGTCCAGGGGGCGACCGCGCCGAAGGCGGGCTTTGCCGACATGGAACCCGCCAGCATCCGCCGGCTCGAACTCGAAGCCATCGACACGGTCGTGGTCGGCTTCCTCAACCGCGATTCCGTCAAGCACGCCCGCTTCCTGGTTCGCCGGCTGAAGCGGGCGAAGGCGGCACTTCGGGTGGGCATCGTGTTCTGGTCGGAGACCGGCAACGGCGACAAGGAAGCGGCCGCCAGGCTGGCCGAGGACATCAGCGCGGATTTCGTCGCGCACGGCATGGCCGGCGCGGTGACGGGCGCGCTGTCGAAAGAGCCGCCGATCGCGTTGAAGCTCGTCGCCAAACGGCGCGCGCGACGGCGGGCGGCTCCGAGGAAGGTTCCGGCCGCGGCGGCGGCCTAGGGATGAAACCCGACTGCCGCGAGCGACCGGGTGGGCGGGCTCTCCCGGTAAAGGTGCTGATGGCGGCCTCGCGCCGCATATCGGCCATTAAGGTCACCTTCGCCGTTCCTGAAAGCAGACACCGTCGGAGACCCAGCTGAGGTTGCTAGGTCGCCAGAAGATTGGCCCTTTCTTGGTCGCATCTGACAAAACTACGCCAGCCACCATAGGCGGAGATATCGGAAGCGTCAGTCAGGCCGGCGGTTTCTACCAGAAACCCCTTGGCCGCGCTGCCGTCCTCGAGTTCGATCGTTCCTACGCCCAGCGGTGGGGGGATGGCGGCGACGAACCGTCCGAAGGCATCCGGGTCAAGCCGCCAGACCTCGACGTCTATTCGCATGCCATCCCTGGATACCCGGACGAGGCCAGGCTTGGGCACGGACTGGCCGGCAAGAGCATAGAGCCGGTAGGCAGGTGTGGTTTTCGTTACTCTCGAGAATTGGGCGCCTAGATCCCTTAGCTGACCGTTGAGCGGCATCCCCGAAAGATGCGCGCCGACCACCACCAGATCGATCGTCTGATCCTGCGCAATGTTGCCAGGCAACGCACTTCCCGGCTGCGGCCAGCCGGTCGCGCCAAGCGGCAGTCCGCTTGCGGCATGGATGTCGCGCGCAAGTGCCGCCGTCAGCCAATCTTTGCCTGCCGTGCCGAGCAAGGTCACGCTCATCGGCAGCCCGTCATGGCGCTTGCCGGTCGGCACGGCGATGCCGCACATGTCCAGCAGATTGACGAAATTGGTGTAGGTGCCGAGCCGGCTGTTGGTGGTGATCGGATCGGCGAGCACGGCATCCAGCGCGTAATGCGTCGGCGCGGTCGGCACGCAGAACAGGTCGACCGAGGCGATGACCGAAGCGAGCTTCGCCTTACAGGCCTGCAGCGCATAGAGACCCTTGAAGGCATCGGCCGCCGACAGGCCGCGCGCACCGCCGATGATTTTCCGCGTCACCGGATGCATGGCGGCCTCGTTGGCATCCATGAAGTCGCGGACCGCGGCGTAGCGTTCGGCCACCCAGGCGCCTTCGTAGAGAAGATTGGCTGTGGCGTAGAAATCGCCGAACGGGATTTCGACCAGCCGGCAGCCAAGCGTTTCCAGAAGGCCAAGGGCCGTCTCGAAGCCGGCCTGCATCGAGGCGTCACCGAAGAACTTCAGGTCGCCTTTCGCAGGCACACCGACGCTCAGCACCGGCGGGCGCGCGGCAAACGCCGGCACCTTGATGGCGCGCGAATAGGCATCGGCGGCATCCTTGGCCGCCGCGACACCAAACACCGCATAGGCGTCGTCGACGGTGAGCGCGAACACCGAGATGCAATCTAGCGTACGGCAGGCCGGCACAACGCCGGCGGCCGAAAGTGCGCCGACAGTCGGCTTCAGCCCGACGATGTTGTTGAGGCCGGCAGGGATGCGGCCGGAGCCGGCGGTGTCGGTCCCGAGCGCGAAGGAGACGATGCCGCGCGCTGTCGCCACCGCCGATCCTGACGAGGAGCCGCCGGGCACCAGGCTGGCATCGACGGCGTTCCTCGGGATCGGATAGGGCGTGCGCACGCCGACCAGTCCGGTAGCGAACTGGTCGAGATTGGTCTTGCCCACCACCAGCGCGCCGGCTGCCTTCAGCCGCGCCACCACGGTGGCGTCGTGCTCCGGCACGTACGCATATTCGGCGCAGGCTGCCGTGGTCGGCATTCCCGCGACATCGATGTTGTCCTTGACCGCGAACGGCACGCCCCACAACGGCCTGCCCGCCGGATCGAACGGTCCGAGCTTTTGCGCCTGCGCCAGCATCTCTGCCTTGGCGGCGAGATGAATGAAGATGCCGGGATCGTCGGCTGCCGCGATGCGGGCGTGAACGGTATCGATCATGTTGGCAACACTGACACCGGCCGCATAGGCCGCATGCAGACTGCCGATGTCGAAGCGGATCTCGCTCATGTGGCCTCCCCCAGAATGATCACCGGCAGATCCCACTGAATCAACACCACGCAGCCGTCCTTCGTCCACACCGAATGCTCGGTCCCGACCGGGTTCAGGATGACGCTGCCCGCGGGATAACAGCCATTCTCGTCGCTCTGCGTGCCCTGGAGCACGACGATGGTTTCCAGCCCGACGTGGCGATGGCGCGGCACGCCGGCGCCGGCCCGGTAGTCGAGGATCGCGACCGACGGCTCGACCGGTCCGCCCTTGAGCAGCCAGTGCACAGTGATGCCCTCGCGAAAAGGCTCGAACGCCAGGTCGCGCCAGCCGCCATCGACGAGGCCGGCAAAACTCAGATTAGCCATTGGCAAGTCCCTGCAGCACCTGGTCGGTCGTCGCCGTCCAGCCGACAATGGCGCCCTGTGCGCGGATCATGGCGATGGCGGCTGCCTTGAACTCGGGAAAATAGCTTTCCGTCGCGTCCTCGGCGAGCAGGCACTCATAGCCGCGATCATTGGCCTCGCGCATCGTCGTCTGCACGCAGACCTCGGTGGTGACGCCGGCGAAAACCAGTTGCTGGGCGCCGAGATGCTTCAGTTCCTCACTGAGCCTGGTCGCATAGAACGCCCCCTTGCCGGGCTTCTCGATGATGATCTCGCCGGGCAGCGGCGCCAATTCGTCGAGGATGGCCGTTCCCGGCTCGCCGACGATCAGCACCCGGCCCATCGGGCCGACATCGCCGATGCGGATCGACGGATTGCCGCGGTCGCGCTTGGCCGGCGGCAGGTCGGAGAGGTCGGCGCGGTGGCACTCCATGGTGTGGATCACCGGCAGTCCGGCGGCGCGGAACCCTTCGATCAGCCGCTTCACCGTCGGTACGATCGCCGTGACCCGGCTGACATCGTTGCCCAGGCTGGCGCCGAAGCCGCCCGGCTCGGCGAAGTCGCGCTGCATGTCGATGACAACCAGCGCCATCGTGACGGGCTTGAACGCAAAGGCGAATGGCTGCGCGTCGATTTCAGCCATCAGTGATGCCCCGCCATATGCTCGCCGATGGTCTGCACGCTCGCTCCGGCGATCGGCGTCTCATAGACCAGAGCACCGTCCGACATGACAAAAATGCGGTCCGACAGTTCCAGCAACTCGTCGAGGTCCTCCGACATCAGCAGCACGGCGGCACCCGCATTGCGCGCCTTCATGATGCGGGCGCGGATTTCGGCCACCGCCGAGAAGTCGAGGCCGAAGCATGGGTTGGAGACGATCAGCAGGTCGACCTCGCCGGTTAGTTCGCGCGCCAGCACCGCACGCTGCACATTGCCGCCCGACAGCGAGGCGATGGGCGAGGACAGCGATGCGGTCTTGACCTTGAACTGTTCGACCAGTCGGCCGCTGAACGCGCGGATGGCGCCGGCGCTAATCCAATTGACCGGCTTGCCATTGCCGTCGATGTCGAAGGTCCGGAACGAGATGTTTTCGGCCACCGTCATTTTCGGTGCGCAGGCATTCTTCAGCGGCTCCTCGGGAATGAGCCGCACATTGAGCACCCGCGCCTCGGCGCGCGTCGCCGCATAAGCTTCGCCGCGCACCAGCACTTCGCCGGCGTCGCGCGGCCGCTGGCCGGCCAGCACTTCCAGGAATTCCTTCTGGCCGTTGCCGGAAATCCCGGCAATGCCTACGATCTCGCCCGAATGTACGCCGAGATCGGCGATGTTGATCGACTTCAACCCGGTGCGGTCCGGCGCCTTCAGCGACTTGATCTTCAGCACCGTCTCGGCATCGGCCTTGGGCGCCGTGCGACTGTCGAGCGCCGCGATCGGCTGGTCGCCGATCATCATCGCCGCCATCGCCTTGTGGTCGAGGTCGGCAACGCGGCCGGTTCCGGTGAGCTTGCCCTTGCGCAGCACGCTGACATCGTCGGCAAACGCCGTGACCTCATGGAATTTGTGCGAGATCATCAGCACGGTGAGGTCGCCGGCCTTGGTCATGTCGCGCACCAGCCCCAGCACCTCCTGTGCCTCACCGGGCGTCAGCACCGAGGTCGGCTCGTCCAGAACCAGGAAGGAGCGGCCGAGATAGAGCTGCTTGATGATTTCGAGCTTCTGCTTCTCGCCGGCGGCAAGCTCCGCCACCTTGACATTGAGCGGCAGCTTGAACGGCATGCGCTCCATGAACACGGCGAGCTCGGCGCCCTCCTTGCGCCAGTCGATAACGCCCGGCACCTTCTCGCGCGCGATGACAAGGTTCTCCGCTCCCGTCAGCGACGGCACCAGCGTGAAATGCTGGTAGACCATGCCGAGCCCAAGCGCCGAGGCGTCCCTGGGGCTGGCGATCTTAACTTCGCGCCCGTCGACCACGATGTCGCCGGAGGTCGGGTGATAAAAACCCATCATGCATTTGACCAGGGTCGACTTGCCGGCGCCATTCTCGCCGAGCAGCGCGTGGAAGGAGCCTGCCGGCACCTTCACCGAAACGCCGTCCAGCGCCGTGAAGCCGCCGAAACGCATGGTCATGCCGATGGTTTCGACGCCGACGGCTTTTCTGATGCTGTCACTCATCGCCGCCTCCTCACGGCAGCTGCGCGACGAGCGCCTTCGAATTCGACACCGTGCCGAAAACGCCGCCCTGCATCTTGATCATCTTGATCGCCGCCAGATGGTTTCCGTAATCGGTCGCCCCGCAGCAATCCTCCAGCATCATGCACTCATAGCCACGGTCGTTGGCCTCGCGCATGGTTGTGTGCACGCAGACATCCGTGGTGATGCCGGTGAGCACGATGTTCCGGATGCCGCGCTGGTTGAGGATCAGCTCCAGGTCGGTGGCGCAGAACGAGCCCTTGCCGGGCTTGTCGATGATCGGCTCGCCCTCGATCGGGTAGAGGTCGGGAATGATGTCCCAGCCGGGCTCGCCGCGCACCAGGATGCGCCCGCACGGACCGGGGTCGCCGATGCCGGCGTTGATGCGGCGCGAGCGCCAGCGCTTGTTGGCCGGCAGGTCGGCGAGATCGGGGCGATGCCCCTCGCGCGTGTGGATGATGGTGTAGCCCTTGGCCCGCATCGCCGACAGCACCGACTTGATCGGCTCGATCGGCGCGCGCACCAGCGACAAATCGTAGCCCATATGGTCGACATAGCCGCCCGGCCCGCAGAAATCGGTCTGCATGTCGATGATGATCAGTGCCGTGTTGTCGGGCCGCAGATCGCCATTGTAGGGCCACGGATAGGGCTCGGCATCGATCGTATGCTGGGTAATTTCGACTCTGGCGTTCACGGGCAAAACTCCAGTCATTTGGTGATAGACAGCTCGCCCGGCGCACCGGCAAGCGAGCGCGTCGGCGACGAGGTGGCGATCATGATGATGAGGGTGAGGATGTAGGGCGCGGCGTAGAACAGATAGTAGCCTTGCGTGACGCCGACCGATTGCAGCGCCGGCCCGAGCGCGCCCGCTCCGCCGAACAGCAGCGCGGCGGCAAAGCATCCCAGCGGGTTCCAGCGCGCGAAGATGACCAGCGCCACCGCCATCAGCCCCTGGCCCGACGAGATACGCTCGGTCCAGCTGCCGGGATAATAGAGCGACAGATAGGCGCCGCCGATGCCGGCCAGCGCGCCGCCGACGCCGGTGGCCAGCAGCCGTATAGTGTCGGGGTTGAGGCCCATGGCACGTGCCGCGTCCGAACTGTCGCCGACGACGCGCACGATGAGGCCGGCGCGGGTGTTGCGGAACGCCCACCACAGGATGACCGAAAGCACGGCCCCGATGAGAAACAGCACGTTGACGTCGAGCGCGGCCTGAACCTGCGGAATGTCCGACCAGCCGCCGAAGGGAATGGCCGGCAAATTGGGCGCCTTGGGCTTGATGAATGGCTTGCCGAAGAAGAAGGCGAGGCCCGAGCCGAACAGCATCAGCGCGATGCCGATGGCGATGTCGTTGACCTTCGGGAATTTGCAGATCCAGCCGTGGAACAGGCCGAAGCACAGTCCGGCGAAGGCCGCGGCAAGCAGGCCGAGCCAGGGCGAATTGGTCTTCACCGCCACCGCATAGGCGGTCATGGCGCCGAAGACGAGCGTGCCTTCAAGGCCCAGATTGATACGACCGGAGCGCTCGGTGATCGCCTCGCCCAACGAGACGAAGATGAACGGAGTGGAGACGCGGATGGCCCCGCCCAGTATGGCCAGCGGCACGCCCCACAGGCCGATCTCGGTAGCGCCCATCAGGAGGCTCCTTTCCAGAGATCGGGATTGAAGGCCTTAAAGCGGCCGTAGAAGGTTTCGCTGAACAGGATGACGATGAAGATCATGCCTTGCAGCACCAGCACCGTGGCGTCCGGCAGATCCATGCGGCGCTGGATCAGCCCGCCCGAGGCATCGATGCCGCCAAGCAGGATGGCGACGGGGATGATGGCCAGCGGGTTGTGGCGGGCAAGGAAGGCGACGAGGATGCCCGTGTAACCATAGCCGGCCGCCAGCGAGGCGTTGGCGCTGCCTTGCACGGCGGCGACTTCCAGCATGCCGGCAAGCCCGGCGAACCCGCCGGCGAGCGCCGTGAAGCCAACGATCAGAGGCCCGACCGCAAGCCCTTGCACTTGGGCCGCCCGCACATTGCCGCCGGCGATGCGCGCGGCAAATCCCCAGCGGGTCTTTTCGATGAGCACCCAGGAGAGAATGCAGGCGACGACGCCGACGACCAGCCCCCAATGCACGTCCATGCCCGGAATGTTGCCGATGCGGTACATGTCCGCCAGCGGCTGCGTCGAGGGCTTGTTGAGCGAGGCCGGGTCGCGCAGCGGTCCTTCCACCAACTGGTTCATCAGCGCGATGGCGACGTAGGCCATCAGCAGGCTGGAGATGGTTTCGTTGACGGCCCGGTAGTGGCGTAGCGCGCCGACGGCACCGATCCAGATGCCGCCGGCGGCCATGCCCGCCACGCCCATGGCAAGAATGACGATGAAGGACGGCGCGCCGCTGAACGCCACGCCGATGGCAGCGGCACCGACGCCGCCCAGCACGATCGCGCCCTCGCCGCCGATGACGACGAGGCCAAGCCGCGCCGGCAGCGCCACGCACAGCGCCGCCAGCAGCAAGGGCGCCGCCCGCGACAACGAGTTCTGCACCGAGAACCATGAGCCGAATCCACCCCGCCACATGGTCTCGTAGAGCAGGGTCGGCGACTTGCCGACAGCCAGGATGAACAGGCTGAACAGCGCCATGCCGACGATCAGCGCCACCAGCGGAATGACGAAGGCTTCCGCCCGCCTCGCGATCCATTCCAGCGCCGGAGGATATCCCCTGGCTCCGAACAATGCCGGCATGCCGGCTCCTGTCACCGTATTAGCCATCGACCCGTTCCCCTCAAGATTAGGCGGTCGAGCCGACGACCCCGTCGACCAGATAGTCCATGCTTTCGAGTTCGATCGCGGTCTCCGGGAAGGCTTGGCCCGCAGTGGCCACGACTGCCCCCTTGTTGCTCTTCAGCGGACCCTTGATGACGGCGAAGCCGCCCTTCATCATTTCGGCCAGCGTGGCGTCGAACTGCTTGCGCGCCGGCTCGCCGACGGCGGGGCCGAGAGGGCTCATCTTGACGAAGCCGTCGGCGAGGCCGCCACGCGTGAAGTTGGGCAGCTGCGTGCCGGCCGTCAGCTCGTCGACGAACATCTTGTAGACCTTGGCCCAGTTCCACTCGGCGCCGGTGAGATATTTTTCCGGCGCCAGCGGGCTCTGGTTGGCGTGATAGCCGCAGACGAAGGCGCCGCGCCCGGCTGCCGTCTCGACCACCACTTTCGGGCTGTCGACATGGCAGGTGATGACGTCGGCGCCCTGGTCGACCAGGGCGTTGGTGGCTTCTGCTTCCTTGACCGCCAGCGACCATTCGCCGGTGAAGATGACCTGGCAAGTGATGGTCGGATCGACCGAGCGCGCGCCGAGCAGGAAGGAGTTTATGTTCAGCAAAACCTGCGGAATCGGTTTGGCGGCGACGAAGCCGAGCTTCTTGGTCTTCGATGTGTGGCCGGCGACGACGCCGTTGAGATACTGGCCCATGCCGATATAGCCGAAATAGGAGCCGGCATTCATCGGATGCTTGGCCTTGTCCCACATGCCGCCGCAATGGCGGAACTGCACGTCGGGAAACTTTTTGCACATGGCCAGCATGTGTGGATCGAAATAGCCGAACGAGGTCGGGAAGATCAGCGAGGCGCCATCGAGATTGATCATCGATTCCATCGTCTTCTGGACGTCGACCGTTTCCGGCACGTTCTCTTCCTCGACGATGGTGACGCCCTCGATGCCCTTCAGCGCCGCCGCACCTTCGGCATGCGCCTGGTTGTAGCCATAGTCATCCTTCGGTCCGACATAGATGAAGCCGACGGTAGCGGTGGCGGCAAAGGCCCGGGAGATGGGAAAGGCCGCGGAGGCAAGCCCGAGCGCCGCCCCGGCGGCGGAGGTCTTGAGCAACTGGCGACGGCTAAGCATGAATTTGTCGGTCATCTCTTATGCTCCCCTATAGGACCCTTTTCCGGGTCGGTTAACGCCTTCTCAACAAAGTGCATGCAATCACTGTGCCAGTTGGGATTGATAAATTTATCTAATAAAATCAATGACACTTTTAACGCACTATGCACAAGCGAGAGGCAATTGCATGCACTTTTTGCCTTGAAAACAGCCAATTTGACAGGAAGATTAAAACATAGGCATAGAGAATGCGACTGAGTCGGGATCGTGCCGTCCAGCCAGTTGATTTCATGGCAGCCAACGCATGGGAGGCGAGACAGATATGTCGGGAAAGCGCAGCTTGATCCGGTCGGGCACGACCGTAGATCAGATGGTGCGGGCGATCGGCGACCGCATCGTCACCGGCGTGCTGCGTCCAGGCGAAAAGCTCGACGAGGTTTCGCTTGCCATCCGCTTCGAGGTCTCACGCACGCCGGTTCGCGAGGCGCTCGGCCAACTCAGCGCCATGGGTCTGGTCGAGCGGCGACCCAACCGGGGCGCCATCGTCGCAGTCGTTACGCAGGAGCATCTCGCCTCAATGTTCGAAAGCATGGCCGAGTTGGAAGGGATATGCGCGCGCTTCTGCGCAGAACGCATGACCGGCGGCGAGCGCCGCGCGCTGGAGGTCGAGCATCAGGCCTCGGCCCGCCTGGTGCGGCTGGGCGCCCAGGAAGACTACGAATATTTCAACACCGAATTCCACAGTCGGCTTTATCGCGGCGCTCACAGCACCCACATCTACGAACTGACCGTGATGACGCGTAGCCGGCTGGCGCCGTTCCGGCGGGCGCAATTCAGGCTTTCTGGTCGACTCGCCAAGTCTTGGCAGGAGCATGACGCCATCGTCACCGCGATCTTGCGCGGCGACGGCGCAACCGCTGGAGCAGCAGCAAAGGACCATGTCTCGATCGTCAGCGAGGCGAGCGCTGTCTTTGCCCTCGGCGAACAGCCGAAGGACGCAAGCCCGGCGATGCCGTTCACCGCCAGCTGACAAAGCAAAGCTTGCCGGACGGCAGGACTGGCGCAAAGCGGCCGAGGGGCCAAAGGCCGGTTAGTCGGAGATCTTAGTCGCAGCAAGCGGAACGTCCGCTAAGGCTTTTCGGACGCCAGAAGCTGCCCGTCCACTATCGGCCCCAAAGGCGACATCACAACATCGGCCTCGGCAATATCCGCTTCCTGCCGATCTCCACCATCTCTACCGGTCCACCATCGCCATGCCACGCTCGCCATAGCGTGGGCCGGCGATCTTCCCTGGCGCGAGCGCCTCGTCGAGCGCGGCCATTTCGGCGGCGTCGAGCTTCAGCGAGGCGGCGGCGATGTTCTCCTCCAGGTATTTTGTCCGCTTGGTGCCGGGGATCGGCACGATATCGACCGCGAAATCGCTTCCCTTGTACAGCAGCCAGGCGAGTGCGACCTGACCCGGCTTGACGCCTCGGGCCGTTGCCACGTCGCGCACCGTGCCGGCCGCCTCGACGTTGGCGTCGTAATTCCTGCCCTGGTAGCGCGGGTCGTCGCGGCGGTAGTCGCCTTCGGGATAGTCCTCGGCGCGCATGACGTCGCCGGTGAGAAAGCCACGGCCGAGCGGCGAGAACGGCACCAGGCCGATGCCGAGTTCACCGAGCAGCGGGATGATCTCTGGCTCCAGATTGCGCTCCCACAGCGAATATTCGCTTTGCACCGCCGAGACGGGATGCACGGCATGGGCGCGGCGAATGTTGGCGCTGCCTGCCTCCGACAGGCCGAAGAAGCGAACCTTGCCCTCGTCAACCAGCTTGCCGACCGCGCCGGCGACATCCTCCATCGGCACCGCCGGGTCGACGCGGTGCTGGTAGAGGAGGTCGATATGGTCGGTTCCGAGCCGGCCGAGCGAGGCGTCCACAACGTCTCTGATATGGCCGGGCCGGCTATCGACCCCAACCTGCTTGCCGTTTTCGATGCGGAAACCGAATTTGGTGGCGATGGTGACATGGCCGCGCTTGCCCTTCAGCGCCCGGCCGAGCAGGGCCTCGTTGCCGTACGGGCCATAGACCTCGGCGGTATCCAGGAAGGTGCAGCCGAGTTCGATGGCCCTATGCAGCGTGGCGATGGATTCGGCTTCGTCCGCCGGACCGTAGGACTGGCTCATGCCCATGCAGCCGAGGCCGATAGCCGAGACTTGCAGCCCCTGGCTGCCGAGTTTTCGCGTGGCAAGGGTCATGGCAGGGCGTCTCCGGTTAAAGGCTTCCCGGATCATATAGGGCGCCTGTCGGCACTGTCCCTGGATTACTGCATCGATGCGGATTGACCGAGATCGACTGGGGTGATCGCGCTCTCCTCGTCATCCTCGACGAGATGGTTTCCAAGCACAATCAAGCCACTGTTCAAGGCGTCGAATTCGATCGCCGCGCCAAGCAGTTGGGCGGCCTGCAGCACCAGGTGTTCAATGTCCTCAAGGGCGACGTTCTCGACCAGATTCCTCATCCGGACCTGTTCCGCCGTCGCCGAGATGTTGACGATCCCAGCCGTCTTGAATGCCTTCTGGACCGCTGAATGGACGTCGTCGCGCAAGCGCGTGGAGTAATCGTACCGCATTGAAACCTCCCAAGGGGAACGGTTTTCTGTCAAGATCGAAACATGAGCCCAGCGTGACGGGATGACAAGTAAATTTCCATAAAATACATAAATAAATCAATTAGTTATGATAGTTACAGGAATGTGTGTCCGGCGTTTGATACGCATCATGAGCCTGATACGCGGAGCGCTCACTGGCCGATCTTGACGTGTGACACGCACTACCCCAATTATAGAATAATGAGTTAGATACTAACTCGCTGTATTTTTAGTCTTGAGCGAGAGGCGCACATGGCTGAACTGGAACGGCCCGAACGGCTGCAAATCATGCTCACCGCCGACGAATTGGCGGCCTTGGAAAACTGGCGATTCGAGAAGCGCATGCCAAGCCGCTCGGCCGCGGTCAGGGAGTTGTTGCGACGTGGCCTTGCCTCGGATGGCTTCCTGACGGCCGAGCAGGGCGTCAAATCGCAAGACTTCGGCGTGCTGCCCGAGAGCGACGGCAAGATAAACGATCGGCCTTCGGAGTGAAATCCGTTTCGGTCGTGACGCGCGGCCCGTACGGATTGTCCTGGGGCGAGATTGCCTTGATCCGTTTGCGCGCTACCTCATGCAAATGAGCGATATCGTGGCGGCGACAGCTGACATCGGAGCAACCAACCAAAAACAGAGCGCGACCGCGGATGCGCGCCTTGCGGCGATCATCGATTCCTCTTTCGACGCCATCATCAGCAAGGATCTGAACAGCATCGTCACCAGCTGGAACCTGGCGGCCGAACGCATGTTCGGCTACAGCGCCGAGGAAGCGATTGGCCGGTCGATCGTCATGCTCATTCCCGATCACCTCAAGAGCGAGGAAATAGAGATTATCAGCCGGGTTCGCGCCGGCGAGCGGGTGGCCAGCTACGAGACGACGCGAAAGCGCAAGGACGGGGCGCTTATTTCTGTCTCGCTGACGGTTTCGCCGATCAAGAACGCCAATGGCGAGATCGTCGGCGCCTCGAAGATCGCCCGCGACATTTCCGCAGCCAAGGAGAGCGAGCGCAAGATCAGGCTGCTGATGCGAGAGGTCAACCATCGCGTCAAGAACCAGTTCGCGGTCATCCTGTCGATGGTCCGGGAGACGAGCAAGCGCTCGAATGACCCGCACGAGTTCGAGGAACTGATCCGTGCCCGCATCATGGCGCTTTCGCGTTCGCATGATCTGCTTGTCACCTCGGAATGGGCCGGCGCCAGCCTGTTCGACCTGATCCAGGAACATTTGAAGCCTTTCGGCCGCGAGGAGCAGATCCTGCTCTCCGGTCCGGTCCTGACGCTGCAGTCGAACGCGGTGCAGAATCTCGGCATGGCTTTCCACGAGCTCGGCACGAATTCGTCCAAATATGGCGCGCTTGGCAGCGAAGACGGCCGGATCGAAGTCACCTGGACGATCGGCTCCGGCACCCACGATGCCGGCGGCTCGGGCGAGCGTGAGTTCCAACTGCTTTGGAACGAGACATCCGCGCCCCGTCCCGACGACAGACGCGAAGAGACCACGCGCAAGGGATTCGGCACCGTCGTCCTGCAGCGGGTGGCGCCGCAGTCGCTTGGGGGCTCCGCCGTCCTCGAGCGGTCCGCGGGGCATCTCAGATGGCAGCTGGCCGCGCCGCTGGCAGCGATCATCGTGCCGCAACCCGGCACCGAGCCCGATGACGAAGCGCGCGGCTTCGGCATCTGACGCCCGTCAGAGACCTTGGTGTCGCGCTTATCCGACGGCGGGCACCTGCCGATGGCAATCGCGGAGCATGCGCGATGCGCGTAATAACGAGCGCTGCTCACGCGGCGCTGCGCTCAGGTGGGGCGGCAGGTTTTTTCCGCCGCCCCGGCCTGCCGGTCACCGATGATGCGGGAGATGCCTCTCGGCATCGACTTCTCCAACGGTGAAGCTCTGGAAGCCCGGCATGAGCTGCCATATGGCTGCAAGGCCTATGATCAGATAGGCAAGGCGGGCCAGCATGGCGCCCCCAAGGATCGTGCCGATTATATCATGGCCGGTCACAGCCATGGCCAGCCAGTTGAGGCCGCCAAGGATGATGAGGGCGAGCGTGACGAGATTCATGATGCGCATAAACGCCTCCTGATGTTGCCTGACAAAAAGACGCCTGCAAAAAAACGCCTGTCGTTTCAGTCGGTTCCATCGATCACGAGATTGTGAATAGGGACCGCGGCCCGTGAATTCGGGCGGCGACCGGTTCCCATTCGACCAGCCAGTTCCTACTCGACCAGTATGTGCGCTTCGCGCGCGGCCTCGACAAAGGCCTCCCTGGCGGTATCGGGGGACATGTCGCCGCTGGTCGCCCGGCGGCAGGCGCGCAGCGCGGACTGATGTTTCAGGCTACCGGCATCGCGCCAATGGGTCGTGAGCAATTCGATGGCTTGCTGCGTGTTGGACAGGTTGCGGGTTGCACCGGTGACACCGACAGAAACCACCACGGGTTTGGAAAACCAAGCGGTCTGCATTGGAACCTCGACGGCGTTGCGGATATTGAACGTTCGCGTCGGCGCAAAGTTTCATCCCTGCCAGTCACTGTCGCGTGAGGCTCGGTGGTGGCCGTCGGCGGCGACGGCAACCATCCCCCGACCGGCGGCGGGCAGGGCTAGAGGATGTTGGTCGTCACCTCGACGATGATCGCTGCGCCATCCAGTGTCCCGTCGGGGACATGCACGACGCGCGAAACCCGCAGGTCCTGCGGGCTTCCGTCGACCGACAGCGAAACGCTTTCTCCGATCCTGGGCACCGCCTGGAAAATTGCGTCGGTGGCGTCCGGCCGGTTGTCGATGGAAATGCGGCAGTTGACGGTCATGAAATGCCTCCTGTGTCTGGCCATGCCAGGTCGTCAACGCGGGGTCCATGAAATGGTTTCAGGAGCACCGGTTCCAAAACCGGGAGTTCGTAGACGCAATTCCATGGGATAACCGTTTCACGGTTTCCCGGAATTGCTCCAGCCGGTCGAAGACTGGTTCCCGCTCATGGGCTCGAACCACGATTCACGCCTTCAAAGGGCGCTGTCCTACCATTAGACGAAGCGGGAGAAGCTGGAACGGTTATGGCGCCAGTACGGCGAAGCGTCAATTCGGGAAGTTGTTGACCGGCTCTTCGCAGCGATAAACCGGGCAGTGTCCGTCGCGCGCCGGAATATAGGCCGACATCGGCACTTCCGGCCAGTCGCATTCATTGCCGAACTGCCTGACATAGCGGTCATAGGTGTTCGGGCCGGTGGTCAGCACCACCGCGCGGCGGCTCTGGATCATGGCCTGGACTTCGGCGCAGTTCATGGAACGGCTGTCGGGCCGCGCCTCGGCCAGACCGGTTGCCGCAAGCACGGTGCCCAAGGTCATCAACAAGATTCGAAAGCGAACCGATATCATTGTTACCTCTTCTAACGCGGTTTCGGTCGAAAGCCGCTTCACTTTTGCCGGAGGATCCCCGAGCGGGCTCTCATTGTCCACAGAACTCATCCTTCGTCCCGCCGGTTCCGCGACAGGCCAAGCATGAGGCCTGAACGCGGCGCGGCCATCGGCGCAACCAAATCGCGTGTCGCGCATTGCTGGGAATGGACAGGAAAGCTTACGAAACACCGCGGTGGTGGCCCGGAGACGAGGGCCGCGAGGCGATGTGCTGTTCCTTCTGCGGCGGCCGCGACCACCGCTATGAGGAGTGCCCGCAAAGGCCGGACCCGCCGGCTGCCCCGTCCGAGGACGATGCCGGGGAAACCCGCTGATCCGGTTTGCAGGTGGGCCGACGTCCGCCTTGATCCTATCACCGCCTTGGATGCCACCTTTTGCGCCGACAGGCGTTGTCCCTGCGAAAGGAAGGTCGCCACGGGGCGGCCGCGCAGGAGAAGGAGGCCGAGATGAAACCTCTCGCCATCGCGTCCCTGATGCTGGTGTTGGCAGCGCTGCCGGCGGCGGCACAGACGGATCAGCTGCAGAACCCGGCCCAGCAAGCCGACAAATGCCGTGTCCAGCCGGCGCAAGGCAAGCAGCCGTCCGGCGACGGCAATCTGACTGAAAAGCTCAATGATTGCGGCGGGGTGCTGAAGCCGCCGGCCACCGGCGACCAGGGAATGGCGGCGCCAGCGCCCGACCAAGGCAACACGCCGGTGATCAAGCCCGGCCAAGTGCCGGCGCAGCCGCCGTCCAAGTAGAAGCCAGGCTGGCGGCTTTGCCGCCGGGGTAATGGAACCTCACAGATCGGGAAACGTTTCCTTAACGAATCGGATTTGAAAGGACGGGAAACTTGAGGGATATTGCTAACACAGCCACGTTTATTGCCACCATCGCAATCGTGATCGTCCTTATGCTGATGGCGCCGAAGAGTTTCGGGTTCGAAACGTCTCATCCTATCGTGGATGGCGACCTGCCGGCCCAATAAAAGACCCGCTCCGCAAAAAAGCAGGCGAGGGCATCGCCTGCTTTTTTGTCAGGCGAAACCGCTTCACAGTTTCCTGGAATGTTCTAGCGAACCAGAACGCCGGCGTGATCGCACAGCGCGGTGAAGGCTTCCTGCGCCTGTGCCGCGCCGTCCTTGTTTTCCAGCGCCGCCTCCACCTTCTCGCGCGCGGCCTGGTAGAAGGGACCGCGGCTGGCATGCGGCCAGTCGATCAGGATCTCGCTGGCGTCCTGAAGGCTCACCACCTCACGGATCGTGTCCGAGCCGTGCGGTTTGATGCGCATTGGTGTCGACAGCATCACATCGGCCATTGTTTTTCCCGCCCCATTTGTTTTCAGTTATCGGAGGATGTCTGCTTCGCGCGCGGCATCGATCATGGCCCGCATCGCCTTTTCCGGCGGCGTCCAGCCATCCAGCGCATCGCGGCAGCTGCGCAACGCCGCCCGGTATCGCCGGCCCTGGCCGGACGGCCAGTCGCCGAGGCATTCCAGGCCCTCCCAGGCGCTGCGCACCACGCGCTCGCGCTCGGGGGCAAATTTCAGGCGGATCGGTCGGGGAAACATCTTGTCGTTCAACTGAAGTCTCCGTGACGGGTAGGTTTGGCCCGCGGTCCGAGGAAACCGCGGCATGCCTAAGGGGCGCCGGATAACGTCGCTGGCAGGGGAGGGTTCCAGGCCCGAAGGATCAATTTTCAGTCGCCAGCGACGGCGTCCGACAAAGGTCGCGGCGCGGGCGGATCGGCGTCTTCGGCCCGCGGCCGGTCATGCTCGAATTGCTCCGCGCCCGGCAAGGCGTGCAGCCAGGTCTCGCGGCGGCTGATCCACAATTCATATTCGGGCGCAAGGTCGGTCGGCACGACGTCGAGGCTTCCAAGCATGATTTCGGCCTCGGTGTCGCCGACCCAGGCCACGCGGCCGCCACAGGTCGGGCAAAAGCTGCGCGTCCCGTAAGTGGCGACTTCGCCCGATGTCTCGAAGGCATCGCGCGGCCAGATGGCAAAGGCCGAATAGACCGAGCCGCCCGCCTTGCGGCAGTCCTTGCAATGACAGAGGCCGACCCGCGTCGGCTGACCGGTGACGACGAAATGCACGCCGCCGCACAGGCAGCTGCCGGTCCTGCGTATGGTGTCGGACATGGTCGCGGCCCTCCGTTCTCGCGGCTCGCGGCAGCCGCCCTCTATCCGCGCGCCGCCATATGGTTGTCGAGCTTCTTGCGCGAAGGTCCGTAGCGCTTGATGATGGTCTGGGCTTCGCTCTGCGGGATGCCGTATTTGCGGGCAAACGCGGCAACCTCGTAGGTTTCCTCGCTCGAAACCAGCTTGCGGTCCTGTTTGATCTTCGATTTGTCGTCAGGCATGGCGGGCCTCGCTTTCTGTCAGCCGCATGGTCGCGCGCACATTGTACCACGCGATGCCGCGATCAGACATAACAGCGATCGGCGCTGCTGGTTCCATGACGGCGGATCGCCCCGGCAGGAACGGCTTGCAAGCCGTTGTTCAGGCCGGCGAATGAACCGGGCCGGCGTCGCGGTGACCGGTGTCGCCGCATTCTGCGCAGGGCGCGCTGGCGCCGGGGCAGCCACGATGGTGGGTGCCCGCGGGACAGCAAAGGCCGTTGGAGCTTGTCCAGCGCGGGCATTGGAAAACCTGCCCGCTGCCGCCGCAGCCATTGCACTCCACCACCGATGACCCGACCAGAAAGGGTCCCGTCCCCAGCCTGACACGCGCGCCCAATTCTCAACCCACCCAAACACTGCATCAGACAAGTCTGTGCATTAGCCCAAGCTAAGGCTACCACGATCATGGTTACGAACAAGTTTCGCGATTTTTGTGGCGAGCGACTCGGCCGGGGCGGAAGGGCGTTTGAAGCGGGGTGACCGCCTGCCACCGTGGCGGCGGGCGGTCCCTTATGGGTTTTCAGGTAAATTCGCGAGGGGGATGTCGGAACCGCCTAAGGTCGCACGTCCTTGGGAGCGAAACGGTTTTCAAACCCCTGGAGAAAGTCATGCCGTCGCAAATCGCTCAATCGCCGTGGCAGACCACGGCCCTTCTCATTGCCCGCCTGATCTTTGCCGCCGTCTTCCTCATGGCGGTGACCTTCAAGTCCATGGGCATGGGCGCCACCGCGGGTTTCATCGCCGCCGCCGGCTTTCCCTTCCCTCTCTTCCTCGCCTGGTGCGCGGCCATCCTGGAGGTTGCGCTGGTACTGTGTTTCCTGAGCGGCGCCTTCTTCACGCAGGCGGCCCTTGTCGCCGCTGCCTATGTGCTGTTCCTGGCCTTCGCCTTCCACGGCCCCAGCCACTGGGCCGGCAACCAGGCCGAGTTCGGCTTCTTCGTCGACCATTTTTCCTTCATCGCCGGACTGCTGTTCGCGGCGGTGCACGGACCGGGACAGACGCTGGCGCTGAACCCGGGCTGGCCGGGCAGGGCATAGGGGATGATCAGAGGAGTCAGCCGTTTCCGTGAAACGGCTGATCTCACATCTGGTCGTTATATGGCTCCTTCATCTGGCCGACCATGCGGGCCAGTTTGGAAAATGAGGGCATGTCCGCCTCCGGCTGGCACTGGTTGGCGAGCTCCAGGAGCCGGATCGGGAAGTTGACAGCGTCACGGCTCGACGCCGACATGCCGCCGGACCGCTCCTCGCTGGTCTCGCCAGCCTCGGCCTTGCGCAGGGCGATATCGATCTCCTCCGATGTCAGCACGCCTTTGCGCACCAGCACATGGTTGATCGAGGCGACGGCCATCAGCAGGCCCTCGAGTTGCAGGTTGGCGACATTCATGACGATTGCTCCCTCTATTCACCGTAGCTGAAACGCGCCAGCCGCGTTTCAGATCCGGAGCCAAAGCGTGCCGCCTCGGATCCTGTCGGCGAACAGCGCGACCAGCAGCACCAGCGGGATCGCCGCCGCAATCCCGACCAGCCGATGAAGGCGCCGGGTACGGTCATCTTCGATCCGGACGACGGGCAGGCCGTCTGTCGTGGGAAACTGTCTATTCCTGCGTCAGGCGTTCGCCATATTCGCGCCACAGCGCCTTGACCTCCAGGCTGCCGAGGCGCGGGATCGACGGATCGCCGCACGTGATGGCAACGGCGCCGATGTCGTAGTTGGGGTATGCACCCGCGACGAAGCGGATCGCCTCGCCAAGCGAGTTCACGCGGATCACCGGATCGGCCTGTCCCTGGCCGGTACTTCGCACCCCGGAAACCGAGGCTGGAGCATGTCGCATCCTGAAAACGGATGCCATGGCTGGTCTGTCCATCGTCCTCTCCCACAAAGGCCGTGACGGGAATCATTCCATGAGCTTCAACCGATGATCCCACAGCTGCGGGCTGAAGAAAAGCCGGCTAGCCAATGCCGGATATCGGCCGTTGGCCATCCGATTGTCCGGTGAGGGCAGTTGTGCCATGATATCGTCCATGGTGCTGATTTGCGCCGACGACCCGCCGCCGAGGCGGGTTTTGTGTTTTCAGCCTCCCGCCGCGGCCGGCTTGTCGAAGCGGCCGCGCTCTGGCATCTTGCCAGTAATGGGAGATGTCTGGCATCTTACCAGTGATGGGAATGGGGTTCTCCCGAAACCGCCAGTGATGGCTGATGACTCCTGCCGCGAAAACCGCGGTGGGAATCTGTCGATTCCGCCGCCATGGCGGGCCGATGTGCTCGTCTCAGAGAGGATCGAGCATGTCTTTTTCGAACTGTCTTCTGGTCATGGCCGGTGGTGCGCTCGGCACGCTGGCGCGCTACCTCGTTTCCACCTGGGCGCTGCCGGTGAGCAGTGAACTGCCTTGGGGAACCATCATCATCAACATCAGCGGCTCGCTGCTGATCGGCTTCTTCGGCACGCTGACGCTGGCCGGCGGGCGCTATCCCGCCTCAGAAAGCCTGCGCCTGTTCGTGATGATCGGCCTGTGCGGCGGCTACACGACCTTTTCGTCGTTCAGCCTGCAGACGCTCGACCTGCTGCGCGCCGGCGGCTTCGGCCGGGCGGCCCTCAACATCGGCCTCTCGGTGCTGCTGTGCGTGGGTGCCGTGGCGCTCGGCCACATCATCGCCGCCCGGATCAATGGCGGCGCCACGCAGGTCGCGCAGAGCATGATCGAGGAGGAGGCTTGAGGCGGAGTTTTGAAGGCCTAGGAATTTTTCCCATTATACTTGACGTGCCAAGGAATAAAATCCTATGCTTCACACAGACAGGCCGACACTTACCGCAGACGATGTCCAGTCACTTAGCACGGCGCTTGTCCTTGATCGCCTTGCGCTTGTCGAAGCGCGCGCGGGTGCGAGACGGAAGCGTCGGGAGAAGATTTTTGGTCATGATAAAACGGAAAAGTTCTATTCCCGCATTGTAGATGAAACCAGCATCGGCCCGAATAGCTTCGAGTGACACCGGCATAACATCGACATTGACGCGAGCGCGCGCTTGAGCTCGAACTTGAAATACCTCTTTCGTGTCTTCGTCGATGCACCACATATGATGCACTATCTGGTTTCGTTTGTTAGCTGCTTCACTCACCTTTGCCAAAAGGCGGTCAAATTCCTCAACATCTGACAGGTCATCGAATTTGATGTCGGTCAGTGACTTCAACACACTTTCTCTCAAAGGAAGAGTCATGTGGGTTGTCACTGCCCAACCAATCTCCATATCGACTCCTAGCAGTCCGGCTATAGCCATCTGAATATGGTCCTCGGTTTGCGCATAACAGGTGCATGCCATACCGATTGCCTCTAGGTACTCTTTCGGTAAGTTCCTCGGATCAAAATCAAGGTTACGGAATTTGTTGTCCATGCTAGAAACTCCCAAAGACAAAGACTAGGAAAAGGGCGACGAGGTGTTGCGTCGCCTCTTAAAAACCCCACCGGACCATAAAACGGGGAACAAGCCGGTTAACCGGCCATTAAGCAAAGCTGATGCAAAACTGAAACCGGACGGCCATCCCGCGAAGAACAACCGTCCGGAAGGTCAGTAGCCTAGTAGGCTACGTCACTTCTTGATCGTGCGAACGATGTGCGTGGTGGGTTTGCTTATGGCGGTTTTCACCGACGTAAAGCGGCCCGTCACGGCACTCTGGCCGATCTTGTAGGTCTTGCTCATGCGTATCACCTCCTTTCTCGGGCAGTGGCCCGCCATAGAGGTGTGCCCGCGAGGTGTGGTGACGACCGAATCACAAGACCGGTAAAATAATGATGAAACGCCTACTCAGAGTCGAGTCGGTGTTTCTTTCGCAAGCGAAGAAGCTTTCGCGCATTTTGCTTAGGCGTGACCGACTTCACCAATCCGCCGATAGGTAAGGCGCTTGTCGCAGGCCATGCGAAGCAGATCAGTAGCGCGTTCCGCATCCGAGACTTTCAGAGCGCTGCGACGATTGTAACGGAAATCGAACTCGGCCAAGTAGCGGTGCAAATGAGCCTCGCCGCAATGCTGGTAAACGCCGACCATGCCGCGCTTGAAGACTGAGAACACGTTCTCAATCGTGTTCGTGTGGACTATGCGGTCGGCTTCGTAACGAACGTATTCGCCGCCAGTGTGATTGGTGGTCTTGTGCGACGCGTATTCCTAGCCGGTGCGCGTCTGATACGTCAAGTATACAATTAGGAATTTTTTCCTTGACCGGGTGAGGGCAGCCGAGCTATCATTTCGTCCATGGTGCTGATTTGCGGCAACGACCCGCCGCCGAGGCGGGTTTTGTGTTTTTGGCGATCTCACCGAGCGAAACGGCTTTGTGCCGACGTTGAAATGCCGGCAGGACAGAGGGGGGCGCCACAGAACGCGACCTCTGCGAGAATCCGATGACCCAACGCTATGCCACCATCATCACCGACGATGACGGCCGCGACATCGTCAGCGCCATTGGCGAGTTCGAGGGCGCCGCGCCACGGCCGCGTCTGGGCCGGGTCGAACTGGTGGCACCTGGCGTGCTGATCGGCATGGTGCGGGATGCTGCCGGCGGCTTTGGTTTTCCGCGGCCCGGCATTGGCGGGCATGCCATCGGTCACGTATTGGCGCGGCTGAAGGCGCAGGCCAGCATGGCAAAACGCGCCGGTGCGGCAAAAACTGCCGCGACCGCCAAGCCGAAGCGCGCCAAGCGGGCCAAGAAGAAAACCAGCCGCTCGAGAAAGCCGGTCGGATCGATGCCGAAGGCGGGCAAGGCGGCCAGCGATGCCGCCGCAAAGGCGATGGGCCAGGTCGATGGCTGACGAAGCCGGCGCCGGGCCGGCGCGCCGCAAGACAAGACCGGCAAGGCGCAAGCCGGCCGGCGAGGCGGCCGCGCCGACGCCTCGGCCGAAGCGGCCGAAAAAGACGCTGGGCGACGACTTTCTTGCCGCCGTGCGGGCCGATTTCCGCGCGCACGGCGCCGGCGTCATCGCCGAGGTGCGGGCCGACAAGCCCGACCAGTATCTGAAGATCGTGCTTTCAGTCCTGCCCAAGGATTTCGATGTCGCCGCCGTCAACCATCTGGACGCCCTCAGCGATGAACAGATCCGCAGCCGCATCCGGGCCCTCGAAGCCGTCGTCAGGCCGTTCCTCGAAGAGCCCGCCGATCGCCGCGAAGACGGAATATTTGGCGCTGCTGGCGGAACTTGACCGCCGCAGACGCAGCAACCAGCTGGCGGCGTACAGACCGTATCCGCGCCAGGCGGAGTTTCACGCGGCAGGAGCGGTCAATCGCGAGCGCCTGTTCATGGCCGGCAACCAGCTCGGCAAGACCAGGGCCGGCGGCGCGGAATGGGCGATGCACCTGACGGGCCGCTACCCCCAGTGGTGGCAAGGCAAGGTCTTCGACACGCCCGTGCGGCTTTGGGCCGCCGGCGTGACCGGCGAGGGCACGCGCGACAACCCGCAGCGCGTGCTGGTCGGCCCGCCGCAGCAGCAGGCGGCCTGGGGCACCGGCATGATCCCGGCGGATGCCATTCGTCAGACCATCATGGGCCGTGGCGCGCCGGGCGCACTCGACAGCGTCGTGGTGCGCCATGGCGGCGGCGGCGATGTGCAGGCCGGCGAGAGCGTGCTGTCGTTCAAGAGTTTCGAGAAGGGCCGCGAGAAATGGCAGGGCGAGACCCTGCATGGCGTCTGGTTCGACGAGGAACCGCCGCTCGACATCTATTCCGAAGGCCTGACCCGCACCAACGCGACCGGCGGGATAACGATCGTGACGTTCACGCCGCTGCTTGGGATGAGCGATGTGGTGCTGCTGTTCCTGTCGGCGGGGGAGGTGGAGAGGATGGGGAAGGGGTCAACCGCCGCGAAACCATGATCCGCAATACCGCTTTTGCGGCAACCGGTGGCCGGGTAGCGTCCGGTGCGACGTTTGGGGTCCCACATGCGCCAGATTGCGGAACTGCTTCTCCTTTGCGCCCTGCTTTCAGCCTGTAGCGGCAGCGGCGATTGGCGCGCCGATGCAATCAGTGCCGCCGAAGGCAAGATGCACAAGCTGGTGAGCGATCCTTCCGCCACATTCTCACATGTCCAGATTACCGGCGACAGTTCGTCCGGCCAGACCTGCGGTGTCATCACCGCCAAGGTCGGCACCTTCACCAAGGAGGCGCGCTTCATCGTCTATATCGACAACACCGCCGGTCCGTTTGTCGAGCCGGGCATGGGCCAGTCCATGTCGCGGGCCGACTTCGACTGGGCCTGGAAGAATGATTGCTTGAACGAGGGGTATAAGAGCTAGGTGGGCCTCGGAACCTGGGGGCCTGAACTTGCTCACTCCACCTCCCGCGCCACCATCCGGTCCAGGTTTTCGTTCAGCCGCCTGAGCATGCCCAGCAGCGTCGCCACCTCGTCCTCGCTGAAACCGGCCAGTGCCTCGTCCCTGCCTTCGTCCAGCGCCTCGCGCGCGGCGGGCAGTTTTTTCAGCGCCGCTTCGGTCAACGAGATCAGGCTGCTGCGGCCATCATTGGGGTCGGGCGTGCGGCGGATCAGGCCGTCGCGCTCCATGCGTGCCAGCATCTGCGCCATCGACGGCTGCTCGATCTTGGCGAAGCGCGCCAGTTCCTTCTGCGACATCGCCGCGCCGCCGCGCAGGAGATAGATCACCGGCATCTGGCCGATCGAGAAGCCGAAGGCTTTCACCCGCCGCTCGCCGAGACGGGCGAGGCTGCGCGCTGCCATATTGATGAGCGGGGCGGGGTTCGAGAACAGGGTCCAGTCGGTCATGACTTGCATTGGTGCCTATGTTTATTGTATAGGTTCCTATATAAATCAATGCGAGACCCCTGTCCATGACCGTAATCCCTTTGCGCATCGCCATCATCGGCGCGGGCCCCGCGGGCCTGACGCTGGCGCGCATCCTGCATCTCAACGGCATCGCCGCCACCGTCTTCGAGCGCGAGGCGCATGCGCTGGTCCGGCCGCAGGGCGGCACGCTCGATCTGCATGTCGACTCCGGCCAGCTCGCCTTGCGGCGCGCCGGCCTCGAAAAGGAATTCCTGCGCATCGCCCGCTACGAGGACCAGGGCAGCCGGCTCTACGACAAGGACGGCCGGCTGGTGCTGGCCGATGACGACGACAGCGGCGACCGGCCGGAAGTCGACCGCTCGGCGCTGCGCGACATCCTGCTCGCTTCGCTGCCGGCGGGCGCGGTGCAATGGGGCAGGGAGCTGCGCGAAGTCCATGCGCGCCCCGACGGCGCCTATGACCTGGCCTTCGGCGCCGACCTGCTCGGCCCGTTCGACCTCGTCGTCGGCGCCGACGGCGCCTGGTCGCGGGTGCGGCCGCTGGTCTCGCGCTACAGGCCGCAATATTCCGGGCTCACCTTCATCGAGTTCGGCATCGACGATGTCGACGCCAGCCATCCGGCGCTGTCGAAACTGGTCGGGCGCGGCAAGATCGGCGCCGAGGGCGACGGCCGCGGCATGATCGTGCAGCGCAACGCCAATGCGCATCTGCGCGGCTATGCCATCTTCCGCGTGCCCGCCGACTGGGCGGAGAGGACGTTCGATTTCGCTTCGCCGGCGGCGGCGCGAGCCCGCCTCATGGCCGAATTCGAGGGCTGGGCGCCGGAGCTCGTCGCGCTGATCGCGGCCAGCAACGACCATATCGTGGCCCGCGCCATCCACGCGCTGCCGATCGGCCACCATTGGCCGAACCGGGTCGGCGTGACGCTGCTGGGGGACGCCGCCCATGTCATGTCGCCCTTCGGCGGCGAGGGCGTCAACGCCGCCATGCTCGACGCCGCCGAACTCGCCCGCCACCTGGTCGAGGCCGGTGACTGGAGGCAAGCGGTGAAGCTTTACGAACAGGAGATGTTCGAGCGCGTCGCGGAACCGGCCACGCAGGCCGCGGAGGCGGCTGCGACCGAGCTGTCGCATATCGGGCTGGAGCTGACGCTGGAGCATGTGCGGCAGCATGCGCAGATGCGGGCGGCGGCTGGGTAAAAAGATCGAAGAGCGCGCTCCGCCTTCTCCCACAAGGGGAGAAGAACTGTCGCATCCGACCCCAAAAAACCACGCCTGAACAGCGCCATGCAGTGGTCATCTCACAAGCTGAATCAGGCCCGCCATGTCCCGACACGTCACCTTCATGACCATCGACGATGCCGCGCATTATTCGCCCGAAGAGCGCAAGGCGATCGTTGCCGCCTTTCGGATATTTTGTTCGAGGTGATCGTGCGCAAGTTCAGTCCGGCCCCGGAGGAATAGCCGCAGGCTTTGCGTGCCGAAATCTCCACCTGACAGCTCGCGCAAGGGCGGGATTTTTGCATTTGTGGCTTCTGACCGGCCGCTGCTATATCCAGAGCAGGGCCGCCGAACTCGCGGTGGCGTTGATCCCTTCCGGACCTGCGAATGCTTATTGAACGATACGACGGAAACCGTGAGGCTTTACGGCCTCTGTTTGCCCTGGCAGACGATTCCCCCATGCAGATTTCCAGTTACATCGATCGGGGCGAGGTGCTTGTCGCGCGCGATGGCGGTCGGATCGTCGGCCATGCGCAGGTCATCGAGACAGGTGAGGGCGGTGTGTTCGAACTCAAGAGCCTCGCGGTCCGCCCGGCAAGGCAGAGCGAGGGGTTGGGGCGTGCCCTGGTCGCGGCGGCAATCACCCGTTGCCGCGAGCGCAACGGCAGGCGCCTGATCGTCTCGACCGCAACGGCCGATATCGGCAATTTGCGTTTCTACCAGCGACAGGGATTTCGCATGTACCGTATCGTGCAGGACGCCTTCGGGCCATCGACCGGTTACCCCGAAGGCTCGGCTGTGAACGGCATTCCGCTGCGCGACCAGGTGGTCTTCGAACGCGACCTCGGCGCGGATTGAGGGTGGTGGATCCTCCACCTCGCGCTCCGGCTTCACGACAGTCGCGGACAATCCAACTGCCCGCTCCGGTTCGCCGGAGCGGGCTTTTTTGCGTTTTGGGCTAAAGCGCGCCGCGGCGAAGTGGATTCATGCGGCGCGCTTCAGGGCTTTGTTTTTTACGCATGTCGTCTTCCCGAAGCCGAGGTCACTTTTGGACGACATGGATCAGGCCAGGATGTTGACGGCGCGGGCCGCGACCAGTGCGATCGTCAGCAGGGAGATCATCGCCTCGGCCATCATCAAAAGCTTGGCGCGCTGGGAGAGCGGCAAGGTGTCGGTCGGCGAAAACGCCGTCGCATTGGTGAAGGCGAGGAAGACATAGTCGACGAAGCCCGGCAGCCAGTCGCGGATCTCGCGGTCGTTCAAGGTCATTTGCGGGAACAGGAAATCGGAATGGGCGCGGTTGACGAGGCCGCAGGTCGGCGGCCCGCCGCGATCGGTGCTCCAGAACCACAAGGCAAAAATGATGACATTGGTGACCCAGATGTTGAGCGCGTCGATCAGCAGCGTCTGGCCGCTGGAGCCGGCATGGCCCGCCAGCAGCGCGCGCACCAGGAACACCAGCGAGCCGCAGTTCATGATGCTGACGACCCCGGTCATCACCAGGGCCGTCCTGCGGATCATGACGCGGAACCGGCCGACCAGATACCAGTGCTCCTCCTCGACCGCCTTCTGGGTGGCGACCTGTGTCCAGGCCGTGGCGACCGACAGCGGCACGAGCAGCGCCGCCTCGAGGGCCGGCGCCAGCCAGCGGGGACCGAACGAGAGATCGTTGATGACCAGAAGCTGCAGGCAGATGATGACGAGGACAGCCGCGCGCGCCAGCCAGAAATCGAACGCGCGGTGGTGGATGACGGCATGCTGGTGACGCATTGAGTATCCGGGAGGTTCAGACAGGATCAGATATGCGGATTGTTCTGTCGGGGAGGGCAATGGAGCGCTGAAATTCCCGCTCAATCTTGGTCCTGCAATGGCCTGCAAGTATACTTTTTCGTAAGCTTCGACGTTGGGGCTGTTCGGCGAACCGGTCGGTGTGATTTAAGCGCCGCATGACGGGAATTGACGACTCCATAGATGGTTGGCTGCCGGGCGGGTTGCCTGTCGCGGGCATCGACCGTTCGTCGGTCTGGTCCGGCCTGCTTCGTCATCCCTGGTATTTGCTGGCGCTCTTGTGCCTGGTGCAGATCGTGTGCTGGACGATGGTGCCGGCGCTGATCGACCCCGCGCCGCCTGGCGATGTCGTGGAAGGGTTCATGTGGGGCCGCGAATGGGTGCTGTTGACCTACAAGCATCCGCAGCTTCCCGGCTGGCTGCTTGAAACGAGCCATCTTCTGACCGGATCGTTCCGCTGGCCGCAATATCTGCTCGCCCAGTTGACGATCTCGTCGACCTTCGTCCTGGTCTATCTGCTGGCCCGCGACATGCTCGGGCAAAGCCGCGCGCTGGCCGCGGTGCTCTTGATGCCGTCGGTCTATTTCTTCGGCTGGCCGACCCCGCAATTCAATCATGACTATGCGCAGATGCCGTTCTGGGCGGCCATATGCTGGCTGCTTTGGCGTGCCGGCCGCGGTGGTGGACCTGGCTGGTGGCTGGCGCTCGGACTGGTGTCGGGCGTCGGGCTCTATGCCAAGTTCTCCACCGGCCTGCTGCTTTCCTTCGGCGCTCTCTGGCTGTTGTCCGACGCGCGCGCGCGCGGCCGGCTTGCAACGCCTTGGCCATGGCTCGGCCTTGCGGTTTTTCTCGCCGTCGCCGCGCCGTTGGCCATCGAACTCTACCGCATCGATTTCCTGCCGCTGACCTATTTCGCCGACCGCGACGCCTGGGTGACGGAACACCGTGCTCGCCTGTATTACATCGGTGTCCAGATGGCCGGGCTCTCCGGCTTTCTCCTGGTCCTGTCGATATCGGGGCTGCTGCGGCGTTCGCCTGCCCCAGAAGCGCCCGTCGAACGCGGCATTCTGGTCTATCTCGTATGGATGGGGCTCGGCCCGGCGGTCCTGATCATGTTGGCCTCGTTGTTCACCGGCACCGGTGAATCCTGGGGCGCGCCGATGTACAATCTTGTCGGCGTCGTGGCGCTCGCCTTCCTCGGCCACCGGCTTGGTGCCTTCGAGATGCGAAGGCTGGCGATCTGCGCATTCACCTGCATCGTCACCATGTCGGCCGCCTATGCGGCGATCCGCTGGACGGATTGCAATGTGCGGGGGCGCATGGACGCCGTCTGCTGGCCGGCGCAACCGATCTCGGACGAGGCCGAGGCGGTCTGGCACGCAGCGGTGCCCGGCCGGCTCGACATTGTCGGCGGCGATACCAATCTGGCCATGCTGGCGGGCCTCAACGCCTATGACAAGCCTTCGATCTTCACCGACCTCAATACGCGGTTCGCGCCCTGGATCACAACACAGCGGCTGCGCGACCACGGCATGCTGATGATTTGGTCGGGGCGTGATGTGCCGCCGCAACTGCGGGCATGGCTGGACGACATCCCGGTCAAGACCGTTCTTTTCAACTGGTCGCGCGGGGCGCCGCCAGTGACGATCAATTTTGCCGCCATTCCGCCCGGCACGCGGTATTTGCCGCTTGCCGCCGACAGCCGGACCCGGCATCCGCGCAACTGAAGCCTGTCGAGCGGTCGATCCCGTTCCGCATCGTGATAGTTTCGTTCGTGCATGGGTCGCACGCACCCTGTAGGCGCCGCGTTCACTTCCAGTCGACTGGACGAAGCCGCCGACAATGCCCATTTGTGGGAAATCCAATTTGTTGTGCAATTCAGGCTGGAAACAGCTAGCGTTTCCCCTGAATTGCTTTCTTGAGGAGACGTGACATGGCGACTTCGACCGAACGCGCGGTGCTTGCCGGCGGCTGTTTCTGGGGCATGCAGGATCTGATACGGCGCTACCCCGGCGTCATCTCCACTCGTGTCGGCTATAGCGGCGGCGACGTACCCAATGCCACTTATCGCAACCACGGCACCCATGCCGAAGCCATCGAGATCAATTTCGATCCGGCCGTGATCAGCTATCGCACATTGTTGGAGCGCTTTTTCCAGATCCATGATCCGACGACGCGCAACCGCCAAGGCAACGATGTCGGGATGAGCTACCGCTCCGCGATCTACTATACGAGCGACGAACAAAAGCGCGTCGCCGAAGACACCATTGAAGACGTCGATGCCTCCGGCATGTGGCCGGGCAAGGTCGTTACTGAAGTCGCACCGGCAGGTGCTTTCTGGGAGGCCGAGCCCGAGCATCAGGATTATCTGGAGAAATATCCCAACGGCTATACCTGCCATTTCGTCAGGCCAGGCTGGAAGCTGCCGGTTCGTGAGAAAGCCGTCTCATAAGTTTACGGATAGGCTTTCGCACGGCATGGGACTATAATCGCCTCACCGATTGCCGCTCGGCCAGCCATCGCATGACGGTTGACGGGCGGTGGCATTGCCGCAATTGCGCGGATGATCCGACGGGGGAAGCATGAAGAAGATTTATCAGAAGCCAGTCCTGACGAAAGGGGGCCGCCTTTCGGACGTCACCGCCTTGATACCGTCTTCGCAAATCAAGACCTGATCGACGGCCTTCATTGGCAAGCGGTCGGCCCGCCCGAAAAGGCCTGGCTCGATCGTCGTTTGAATGAGGTGATCGGCTTGACGGGCGCTTTGAGAGGGTGCTGCTTTTGAGCCCGCAGACCGGGCAAGACCGGCTTTCGGCCGTGTTCATACTCGACGTCAACCACTTTACCGGGCCGCTGCTGGCAGGGTGGCTTGAAGCAGGCCATAGCATCGGGGCTATCGTTGTGCCTGGGTTGCGTCGGCGCCCAAAGCACTTCAGCACCAGCAATTTACGCCGAAGACTGAAACGCAGATTGCTGCTCAGGCGCTATATCGGCGATACGCCGGCAAGGCTGATCGAATTTGGTCGGCCTTATGATTGGGACACGCTCGGCAAGCAATTGTCGCAGGTCAAGGCCACTGTATTGATCTGCTATGCTTTCCCCACATTGGTCCCACCGCAATTGCTGAGCATCTTTCCCAAGGGCGGGCTCAATCTTCACCCGGCGCTGCTGCCCAACTATCGGGGCCCGCATCCTCTCCACCGCCTGGCGGTGGATGGCCAGCATGCCGTTCATGGCGGTGTGACGCTGCACAAGATGTCCGCCGCCTTCGATGACGGAGACATCCTTGGGCAGGTATCGTTTTCGGAGACAGACTGGGCGTCGCGGCGGGCCCTGATCGACGGCCTGGCAAGCGCGATGCGCACGCTGGTGAGCGAGGTGGCGCCCGCCTACTGCAAAGGCAATCTTTTGGGGACACGGCAGCCGGCCGGCGATTTCATCTGGGCGCGGCTTGAATCGGCCCACACGATGATCTCGCCGGCGATGTCGATCGAGCATGTCGCCCGGTTATGGCATGTGCTGGGCCATATTCCAGGGATTTATCTGGATGTCGCCGGCCGCAAAGTCAGACTGGCGTTCCAAATCGGACGACTTGGCCCGCCGACCGGACAAGCGCCGGTCGCACGATGGGGCACCGCCGAGTTCGATCTCGCCGATGGCAGGGTCCGCTATCTAACCCATGGCCGCCTGCTCAAACGGCTCTTGAAATTGCGCGCCGCTTTTGCGCGCCCTCAAGTCAGAAGCCGTGTCCTGAAATAGCGTTTCAGCGAGAAAAGCGGCTTGCCGGAGCCCGGTCATTGAGACCGGTTAGACAGGGAGATCGCGGCGCTCGCGCTCCGCGATCTCCCTGGTTGCGATCGAAATTACTTGCCGCAGTTGTTGTCGTTCACCGTCGGTGCGGTTGCGTTGCCGTTGGCATCGCTTTGCGCACCTTGGGGATTGGTCGGGCAGTTCTTGTCCGCATTGGAATTCATGTCGCCCGGGGCGGTGGTGGTGCTGTTGGTCGCCGCCGGATCGACCGTGTTGGGTGACGCCGGCGTGCTGGGGTCCACGGTGATCGACTGGCCGCTGCCGCTCGACCCGTCCGTGCCATTTGCGCTATTGCTTTGCGCCATCGCGGATGTGGCAAGGGCAACGGTGAACGCCGAAGCTGCGAGGATTTTCATGAACATGGTTCTGTCTCCATTTCTGTGAACTCGTCGCGTTGCGACTGGTGGGTCAACCTCGCGGCGTGGCGAAGGTTCCCGATAAATTCGCGCGGGGAGGACCTCCGGCGCCCATCCTGTGATCAGATCTGGTGCAATGCTTTTGGCCCGTTGCGCCGAAAAAACGGCTTCCCCTTCGGTTCGAATGGTGCTTTAAGGCGTCCATCCACAGGGGTGCTCCGTACGGTCGGGGCTGAGACGGGGGCGGCAAGCCCACAGACCCTAGAAGCTGATCTGGGTAATACCAGCGGAGCGAGGCGGGCGATGTTTTCAGGCGCACAGATTTCCCTATATCCCATGGCCGACGATTTCGTCGGCGTCATCCTCGGTGCGCTCGGCGCGCTCGATCCCTACCGGGACAGGCTCAGGATCGAGACCGACGACATGTCGACCTTGCTGGTCGGGCCGCCCGAAGTGTTGTTCCCGGCGCTGCGCGATCTGTTCGTGGCGGCGGCGCGGAGCGGCAAGCATTGCGTGCTGTCGGCGGCCATTTCGCGCGGCTGCCCGGGCGAGCCGGATGATCCGATCTGCCGCTCAGACGCGTTTGGCGGACCTGTCGGGCCGCTTGGCCCACGCAAGGAAGCCGCCATCACCGCGGTGCGCAATGCTGCTGCCACCGGCCAGCCGGCGGCGGCGCAATTCTCACTCTATGTGATGGGCACAGGCGACCACATGGACGAGATCTATGGCTGCATCGATTTCCTGAAGCAGTCCGGCGTCTACGATCGCTCCAAGAACTTCTGCACCAAACTGCGCGGCGACACTGGCGCGATCTTTTCGGCGCTGAACGAGGCCTTCTGCCGCTTCGGGCCGGGGGCCGGCCACGTAACCCTCGACGTCACGGTTTCGGCCAACAGCCCGTCGGCTGTCTAGGCCGGCCGCGCTTCCGCGCGACCCGTCAAAGGTTATGCCCGTGGTCTCATCATCAGTGCCGCGCCCGATCGCGGCTTCCCTTGCCAAGGCTATACCCGCCGTCATCTCGGTCGGGTTGCTGCTCGTTGCGTGGGAGCTCTACGCCACCTATTCCGGCATCAAGCCGACGATCCTGCCCGCGCCGTCACGCGTCTTCGAACAGGCGATGCTCAATCGCGAGGCGCTGGTCGACAACGCTATCCCCACCATCCGCGCCACGCTGATCGGCTTTGCCTGCTCGCTCAGTGCCGCCTTTCTGCTGTCCATGCTGGTCGATTTCTTCCAGCCGCTGCGGCGCGCGCTGTTTCCTGTCTTCATCATCAGCCAGACCTTGCCGCTGGTGGCGATCGCGCCGCTGGTGGTGCTGTGGTTCGGCTTCGGGCTGACCCCGAAGATCATGCTGGTCGCGCTGGTCACCTTCTTTCCCATGCTGGTGGCTCTGGTGCAGGGCTACGAGGCGACCGAGGCAGAGATCGGCCAGATGCTGCGCGCCATGGGGGCAGGGCGCTGGCGCGTCTTCGTGCTGGCGCGGCTGCCTTCGGCGCTGCCCTATTTCTTCGCGGGCCTGCGGATCTCCATCACCTATGCGGTGGTCGGCGCCATCTTCGCCGAATATGCGGGTGCGGCGAAAGGGCTGGGCATCTACATGCTCAACGCCAAGAACAATTTCCGCCCCGACCTGGTGCTGGCCGCCGTCGGTGTCAGCGCCGCGCTGACGCTTGTCCTGTTCGGGCTGACGGCGCTCCTGCAGCGCCTTGCCATGCCGTGGGAACGGGCCGGCCGGCAGCCGGCGGGGAAGGGGGCGCGGAGATGAGCCGGCTCGAATTGCGGCATGTGCGCAAGGCATTCGACGAGCTCGACGTGCTCGCCGATATTTCGCTCAGCGTTGGCGCCGGCGAATTCGTCTCCATCCTTGGGCCTTCGGGTGCCGGCAAGTCAACGCTGTTCCAACTCCTGACAGGTGCCGAGCATGGCGGGGGCGAGATGTTGTTCGATGGCGCGCCGCTCGACGACCATGGCAGACATTTTGCTTTCATGCCGCAGCGCGACGCGCTGATGCCGTGGCGGCGTATCATCGACAACACGACGCTCGGCCTGGAAGTGCAAGGCACCAGGCGCAAGGTGGCGCGGGCTCGCGTCGCGCCGCTGTTTGCCGAGTTCGGGCTTGCCGGCTTCGAGCGGCATTTTCCGGCACAGCTTTCGGGCGGCATGCGCCAGCGCGCGGCGCTTTTGCGCACGGTGGTGCAGGAGCGCGACATGCTTCTGCTCGACGAGCCGTTCGGCGCGCTCGACGCGCTGACCCGCGCGGCCATGCAGCGCTGGCTCGAGCAGATGTGGCGTCACCATCGCTGGACGGCGTTGCTGATCACGCACGATGTGCGCGAGGCCGTGTTCCTGTCCGACCGCATCTATGTGCTGTCGGCGCGCCCGGCCCGTGTGCTGCGTGAAATCAGGGTGCCGCTGCCGCGCCCGCGCGATCCGACCGGCGCCGCCGCGCGACAGGCCGGCGCACTCGAGGCCGAGATCCTCGACATCTTGCTCAACCCTCAACCATCCAAAGGACATGACCATGACTGACTTGACGCGCCGGCAGGCTTTGCTGCTCACCCTTGCCAGCGGTCTTCCGCTGGTTGGGGGATCGAGCCGCTCGCTTGCGGCAACGCAAAAAGTATCTGTCGCGCTGGACTGGACCGTCAACACCAACCACATCGGGCTGTTCGTCGCCCGCGACAAGGGATTTTACCGCGAGGCCGGCCTCGCGGTCGACATCCTGCCCTACAGCGACACCGGCGCCGGCACGCTGGTCGCCAACCGCGTTGCCGATTTCGGCATCAACGGCACCATCAGCCTTTTCACCCAGAGGACCGCCGGTGCCGACTTGAAGGCGGTCTATGCGGTGGTGCAGGCCGAAACCGGCCGCGTGGTCTTCAATGCGGCGCGCAGCGAGATCAAAAGCCCGAGGGACCTAGACGGCCTGACCTATGGCGGTTTCGGCAGCGCCTGGGAAAATGCGCTGATCTCGACCATCATCCGCCACGACGGTGGCAAGGGCAAGTTCGAGACCGTGACGCTCGGCACCTCCGCCTATGAGGCGCTGGCCAATGGCTCGGTCGACTTCACGCTGGAGGTCGCGACCTGGGAGGGCGTCGAGGCCGAACTCAAGGGCGTCAAGCAGCGCAGCTTCGTCTATGCCGATTATGGCGTGCCCGACGAGCACACGACGCTGATCTCGTCGAGCGAAGCATATCTCCAAGCAAACCCGGCACTGGCATCGGCCTTCGTCCAGGCAACGCGGCGCGGCTATCAGTTCGCCGTCGATCATCCGGAAGAAGCCGCCGCGCTGCTGATCGCCGCCAACAAGGATGCCCTGACCAATCCGTCGTTGATCGAGGCGTCGCTGAAAGTGCTGATCAACGGACACTATCTGCGCGCGGAAAACGGTGCCATCGGCACGATGGACCCGGTGAAGATGGGCGCGATCGGCGGCTATCTCTTCACCGCGGGCATTTTGCGAGACGCCGATGGCAAGGTTCTGACGCAACGTCCGGATTTCGCCAGGTATTTCGCAAATTCATATCTGGGTTGAGGCTGGATGCGCGTCAGCCGGTGCGCTCGGTGCGCTATTGGTTGGCGTCGGGGCGCGTCTTTCTCCAGCCTTCTGGTCGATCCCGACAATCCCGATCCGATCTTGCCGGTTAACCGCCCGGCAATGGTTGCATGCAATGGTCCCTTCGAGGGATCATCGGGGTGCTTGGCTTGCTCACGTCAAAAAGTGAAACGCTTTCAAGCGCAGGCCGGGACGGGATCTTGTCCGACGTGCGCAAGCGCGAGATCCTTGCCGATCTGCGCGAAGGCTTCTTTCGTGCCTGCGCCCTGGCCTGCGCGGGGCTGTTCGTCTATCGCGGCCTCTACCAGGTCGTGGAGGATCCGACCCGGCTCAACGCCGCCTTGGTGGCGATTTCCGAGATACTCACCTTCACCTGGCTGCTCGTGTCGCGGCGTCCGGTGACGCGCGACTGGAATCCGCTTACGGTCATCGTCTCCGTGAGCGCCAGTTTCGGGGTTGCATTGATCAGCCTTGAACCAGGCACGGCGCTCATTCCAGTCTATATCGCCGCGCCGCTGCAGTTCGCGGCGCTGTTATTCGTCATCTGGGGCAAGATATCGCTGGGCCGTTCCTTTGCCATCCTGCCCGGCAACCGTGGCGTGATGACGGGCGGCGCCTACCGTATCGTGCGGCACCCGATCTATGCCGGCTACCTTGCCGGCCACGTGCTCTACCTGCTGTCGGCCTTCTCCTTCCACAACCTCGCGGTCTATGCGGTCATCACCTATTTGCAGCTGTATCGCATCCTGCGCGAGGAGGCCCTGCTGGCGGCCGAGCCGGAATATCGCGCCTACATGGAACGGGTGCACTACAGGCTGTTCTACCGGATATTCTGAGAGCAGGACTGTCGCTGAAGAGAGCCGATCCTGCCAGGACTGGGGATGGCTGGCAGCGCTTGCCCGGAGCGGTTCCTTGTTTCTGTCCTGATCGCTGAGTGATGTCCGATCTTCCGGTTTGACACGGAGCGACGCTTCCATGAAGAATCGTTTTTATTCCAAGGTCAGCTGCTATATCGATAATTCGCGCTCTTTGACGTAAAATGTTTTTTACACGTGTATTATATTTTTATTCCTCTTATAATTTCTGCATTCTTGCAATAAACACCATCATCATTGCAAGTATGTGATGGTTTGAAACCTGCTCTCCTTTGTCACGTAGTTAAATCTGCAATCGGCTGTACGCCGACTGCCTTAGCGCAACGACAACAGGAGAGTGTTATGGCTTTTACCATCAAGACAGTCGCCAGTGTGTTGGCCGGTAGTGCAATCGTCCTCGTTCTTTCCTTGCCAGCGAATGCGGCAGGGCTAGGTGTCGGGGCCTCGGTGGGTGGTAGCGGCGGCGTCAATGCCGGTGTCGGTGCCTCCGTCGGTGGCGGCGGTGGCGTCAACGCCGGCGTCGGCGCTTCGGTTGGCGGGAGCGGCGGCGTCAATGCTGGTGCCGGTGCCAATGTCGGCGGCTCGAACGGCGTCAGCGCCGGATTGGGGGCCTCGGTCGGTGGAAGCAACGGCATCAATGCGGGGACCAGTGCGAATGTCGGCGGGACGGGTGGCGTTACCGCCGGGCTCGGCGCCAATGTTGGCGGCGCGAGCGGCGTCGGGGTCGGCATCGGCATCGGTGGAACCAATCCGACAACTCCGTCCAACCCGAGCAATCCGTCCAACCCGAGCAACCCGTCGAACCCGAGCCTCCCGGGTGTCGTAGCGCAGATGTCCGGCGGCCAGGTAGCGCGCATGAAGAAGCGCTGCGTCGACGTGCTCAGCAGCGCAGGCACCTATGACCGCGATCTGCGTCAACTCTGCCTGCTGATCGCCCGTCGTTGAGGCAAAGAGCGCCAGGGTCGGACGTGCGAAACCAGCCGTGAGGCTTTGACAGCACTCTCCTGGCCTTCGGCCGGTCGGAAGCCCGTCACTCAGGCGGGCTTCCTGCATGTCGAGCGCTTTCAATCTCCACCGGCACTTTATTGCCCGAGATTTCATTCGCCGGCGGAAATCATCTCCGTGCGGATGCCGTGCCCACTATAGCGCGGAACGGTAAGGCTGCTCGAACGTTCACGTCTTCGAAACGTCGCATGTGGCGATGTTAAAACCGGCGTGGCAGCGCCTACAGGAGCGGGAAACCATGAGCTTAGGCACCATACTCATCATCATCCTTGTCATCGCGCTGCTTGGCGGTTTCAGCGGGCTCGGCGGCGGGCCGTTCTATGGGACTGGCTACTATGGTGGCGGCGGGCTCGGGCTCGTGCTGCTGATCATTATCATCCTTGTCGTGCTAGGGCGGATATAGAGGCCCGCAAGCTTCGGATAATCGCGATCTTGTGACCAAGCCCAGGTCGGAGCGCACCGGATTGTGATGGAAGCAAGCCGGCTTGTGATCCCAAATTTTTCGCGACTATCGTATTGTGAATTCGGTCCACACCCCCCGTGGAAACAAGAGGAGAGGGTCCCACCCCTTCATCCTCCTCCAAGGCCCGCCCCGGCATCCCGGAGCGGGCTTTTGCATTGAAGCCGAAGGAACCGGCTTGCGTCGAGACTGTTGAGCTTGCGGAAGGCAGCCCGATGCCCGCAGCACTCAGAACCGCACTCTGCGAAATTCGCGATGATCTTCATGTCCCGGCGGATGGCGGCGCTGGCAAGCATGTCGAGACCATCCAGGAGATCGATGGGTTGATCGGCATAGCGGAAGCAGAGGCGATCAAGGTCGTACGCCGCATCGAGCGCGCGGCCCGAACAGGAAGAAGGATTGGATGAACATCAAGGAGATGACGCGGCAGGACTGCGTCGCCCTTTTGAAGACGCAACGCATCGGTCGCCTGGCATGCGTGCGTGACCAGAAACCTTATGTGGTGCCGGTCCATTTCGCCTTTGGCGAGAATTCCATTTTCAGTTTCTCGCTTCCCGGCAGGAAAGTCGACTGGATGCGGGCCAATCCCCATGTCTGCCTTCAGGTCGACGATGTCGGCGGTGTCGATGGCTGGAGGAGTGTCGTGGTGGAAGGCCTGTTCGAGGAGTTGTCCAAAGCGCCTGATCCAGATGGCTGCATGACCGGCGTTGAAAGGATGATCGCTCCGGTCGATAGCGATCGCCGGCTTGCCTGGTCGCTTCTTGCCAAGCATGGGAATTGGTGGGAGCCTGGAGCGCTGAAGCCCGGCGATACTGTGGCGCTCTCGGGCAGCCATCTATTCTATCGGATCAGGATCGAGGCGATGTCGGGAAGGCAGGCCTCGTGGTAGCGGTTCCTACGCCGCGCGCGGCACTCGTGAAGTGAACGTTGCCCGGGTGACCGAGACGCTTGTGCCGTTGGTGTCGCTGACGGTTTCCACCTTGGCCTCCAGCTGTTTCACCAGTGCCTCGACGATCGCTGTTCCAAGTCCAGTACTCGGCAAGTCGTTGGCGACCTTGCCGACGCCGTTGTCCGAAACGGTCAGTTTCCAATCGTTGCCCGCGGTCTCGAAGGTCACCTGGATAAGGGCGCCGGACTTTTCCTTGGGGAAGGCATATTTGATGGCGTTGAGCACCAGTTCAGTGACGATCAACCCAAGGCTGACCGCCTTTTGTGAATCCATTCTGCCGCCTTCGGCCATGACAGCGACCGTGATGGGCTGGGCTTCGCCGATCATCGACGAGGCGAGGCTGCTGCACAATTTCGGAAGGTAGGAGCCAACATCGATCTCGTCGACGCCAACCGAGGTATGAAGATGGCGTTGCACCTCGGCCACGGACAACACGCGCTGGTGGGCATCCTTGAGATGCTGACGCGTCTCTTCCGACGTGACCGAGCGTGCCTTCAGCAACAGGATGCTGGCGATGATCTGCAGGCTGTTGGCAACCCGGTGCTCCATCTCGCGCAGCAGCACGTCCTTCTGGTGAAGAAGATCCTCGGTGCGGCGCAGCAATTCTTCCTTTTCCCGTTCGATGACACGGCGGGCGGTAATGTCATTGAAGGCGAGAAGGATGGTTACGGCCGGGCTGTGGTCGTAAAGCACCTTGCGGGCGTTGAGCAGCATGGTGCGGCGGCCGATCCGCGGGAAATCATGCTCCACCTCAAAGCCGTCCATGGCGACTTTCTCGGGAATGATCGTCTCCAGCAGCAAGCGAAGTGCCGGAATGTCCCACTGACCATCGCCTAGCGCATAGAGCAGCGAGCCCTGGGTCTGCGCGGGGTCGACCTCGAATGTCTTGTAGAAGGAGCGGCTGGCGGCCAGCACGCGAAACTGCTCGTCCAGCACCAGGAATGGTTCGGTGATGGTGTTGACGATCGCCTGCGCCAGCGTCTGCGCGTCTTCGATGTTCGCAATGGGTTGAAACATGGGGCAAGCCAGACGAGGGGCGTTTTGCCTCTCCAGGCAAGGGCCTTACACCTTTGCCCGGCCATTGTCGCGAAGTAAATCACCAGCCACGATGACGTGATGTCCCACGTATCGCTGAAAAGGCGGACACTCGGCCCGCCTTCTTCCGGCTGTTCGATTTCGGCATGCGCCCAAATCGTGACTGGTCAGTTTGCGCCGCCGAGCTGCTTGGTCATCTTGCAGAAATTGTCATGCGACTTGGCAATGGCCTTGTCGCTGCATTCCTTCATCATGCCTGCGCGGTCTTCTTCCTTCATGGCCATCCAGGCGGCCTTGAATTCCTTTTCGGATTTCATCGTCTTCATGCCTGAGTCCGTGTAGAAGGGTGCCATCTTCTCCGGATTGTCGAGCGCGGAGGTGTTGCCCCCCGAAGCGGCCAACGCCGAGCCAGTCATCATAGCAAGCGCCATCGCGCCCATCGTGAGCATCTTGAAGTTCATCTGGGAATTCCTCTCTGTCGAGGTCATTGGAATAAACGACCTGAAGACAAACGGGATTGAGAGAAAACAGTTCCTTGAGGTGAACGAATATTAAAATCAGATTTTATTCCTTCTGGGCTGCCTGGGCGCTACCGGATTATTCCATGTCCGGGACGTCGCCGCTGACAAACAGCGTGGTCGGCGGGCCGTAGTCCCCAAGGGTCGGGTCGGCATCCCGGCTCCAGGCGATCACGCCGGCGTGTTTAACCGCCAAAGCCCTGGCCGTGCGTATGGCGCGGTCTTCGCTTTGCTGGTCGGCGGGGCCGAAGGCTGGAAACAGGTCCCCGTCCTCGCCGCGATCGAACGCAATCACGCCGATCAGCTTGGGATTCTTATGCTCTGTTGAATGGGACATGGTGCTCCTTCGACGCGCGAACCTATCACAGTGTCGGGCCCAGTGGTCGGTTGTCCGGCTCTCCACCACATTTTCCGGGGCCGGGAACTCGCTGCCTTCTCCATCTGCCCTCGGCACCGCATTGACACGCGTTTTGTGACCATATATTGAACAGGATTATACAGGTTCACTGAACAGGTATGAATATGAAGCGGCGCGCGGTTCAACTGTCTCCCGGCACGGGCAAGCCCGAGCAGATCGCGACCGTTCTGGAACATGAAATCCGTTCCGGCCTGCTCGGCTTCGGCGACCGCCTGCAAAGCGAAAACGAACTCGTCCAGCGCTTCTCCGTCAGTCGCAACACGGTCCGCAAGGGCCTCGAGGAACTGTCCAGCCGCGGGCTGATCACCACCAAGGTCGGCATCGGCTCCTTCGTCACCTTCGACGGCAAGCCGGTCGACGACGCCATCGGCTGGTCGCGGGCGCTGGCCAATGCTGGCGCCAATGCCGAGACCAGGACGCTGCGGCTGGAAGTCATCGAAGACGTGGATCTGGCAGCCTTGCTTGGCATCGAAAGCCCGTTCTTCATCGCTGTCGACCGGGTGCGTACCAACGCCAGCGATGGCCATGCGATTTCCATCGAGCGCAGCCGCCTGCCGCTGTCGCCGGAGCTTGAGGACGTGCCGCTGCGCGGCCTGCGTGAGGGATCGCTGCACCAGACGTTGCGCGGCGCCGGCCTGATCCCCGACCATGGCGAGGAATGGGTGGGTATCGAGATGCTCAACGCCGAGGACGCCGCCATTCTGGGCTGCCCCCAAGGTACACCCTTCCTGCGCGGCCGCCGGCTGACGCGTGCGGCCGACGACCGGCCGATCGAATATGTCACCAGCCTGCTCAATCCCGCGCATTTCGCGCTGCATATGAGGTTCTGAGCGATGCCGGACGACACCACACTTGATCGCGCCATGGGCGCGCTTGTCGGCGGAGCGCTGGGAGACGCGCTCGGTATGCCGACGCAGCTTTTGTCGCCGGCGCGCATTGGCGAGCTCTACGGCCATGTCGAGGATTTCATCGCGCCCTTCGCCGATCATCCGGTATCGAAGGGGCTCGCGGCCGGCACCATCACCGACGATACGGAACAGGCGCTGCTGCTTGGCCGCATCCTGGTTGTTTCAGGCGAGCGCTTCGACCATGCGCGCTGGGTCAACGCGCTGCTCGACTGGGAGCGCGAGGTCAAGGCGCGCGGCAGCTACGATCTCCTGGGACCATCGACCAAGCGCGCCATCGACGCCATCAACAATGGCGTGCCAGCCGAGGAGGCGGGACGTAGCGGCGACACCAATGGGGCGGCGATGCGCATCGCGCCGGTCGGCATCATGATGCCGCTGGAACCGCTCGATGCATTCGTCGCCAAGGTGGCCGAGACGTGCCGGGCGACGCACAACACCTCGATAGCCATAGCGTCGGCTGCCGCCGTCGCGGCCGCCGTCAGCCACGGCGTTTCCGGCGGCGACTGGCGCGCCGCATCCGACAGCGGCGTCGCGGCGGCGAGGCGAGGGGCGACGCTTGGCCATTGGGTGACCGGCGGCGACATCGCGGCGCGTATCGTCTGGGCGCAGGATCTGGTGCGCGGCAAGGTGATGAGGGATGCGATCCGGCTGATCACCGATCTGGTCGGCACCGGCGTTGCCAGCCAGGAATCCGTTCCCGCGGCCTTCGCTGTGCTGGAAGTCGCCGATGGTGACCCATGGCAAGCGGCGGTCATCAGCGCCAATCTCGGCGGCGACACCGACACGATCGGCGCCATCGCGGCCGGCATGGCCGGCGCCTGCACCGGCTTTTCACGGCTGCCAAGGGAACGCGTCGCCGGCCTCAGGGGGATCGACATGACGGATGTTCGCGCGCTTGCCGCCGATCTTGTCGCTGCGCGGACGTCCAAAGGCCTTGCACCAAAAGCCGGTTCCGGCAAGGACGCCGCGGCATGAGTGGGCGTCTCGTCCATATCGGCAGCGCGGTGGTCGACTATGTCTACCGCATCGACGCCTTGCCGGCGCCAGGCACTGAGGAGACGGCATCCAGCTACGCGCAGGTCGCAGGCGGCGGCTTCAACATGATGGTCGCGGCCACCCGCACCGGGATGACAGTGGTGTTTGGCGGCCAACTCGGCAGCGGGCCGAATGGCGATTTCCTGCGCGCCGCCTTCGCCGCCGAGGGCATCGAAACACTGACGCCGCCATCGCCCGTGATGGACAGCGGCAATTGCGTCGCCATGATCTCGAGCGATGCCGAACGCACTTTCGTGTCATGGCCCGGTGCGGAGAGCATTCTCAACCTCGACATGATGGCGCCGGTATCAGTAGCGCCGGGGGACTGGGTGTTCACCTCGGGCTATACGCTGAGCTACCCGGGCAGCCGCAAAGCACTCGCCGACTGGATCGAGGCGCTGCCGGAAAACATTCCCTTTGTCTTCGACCCGACGCCCGTCATTTCAGACATTCCACGCCCGATCCTGGCGCGTGTGCTGGCCCGCTCGGCATGGCTGAGCTGCAACATGGCGGAAGCCGCCGAGATCGCCGGCCAGGGCGATGTCGAGACCCTCGCGGCGCGGCTTCTCGCCGATCATTGTCCAAGGGCGGCCGGTGTCGTGATCCGCTCCGGCGCCAAGGGCTGCCATGTCAGGCTGGCCGGCGGTTCGGCGCAAACCGTTGCCGGTTTCAAGGTCGATGCCGTCGACACCAATGGCGCCGGCGATACCCATATCGGCGCTTTCGTCAGCGCGCTGGCGCGGGGTGCACATCCTTTCGAGGCGGCGCGCTACGCCAATGCGGCGGCGGCCATTTCGGTGACCCGTCATGGCGGCTCATCGGCGCCGAACGATGCCGAAATCCAGACTTTCCTGAGCCAGGCCGCCGCGACCGGCGCGCCGGGCCAGAACCACAAGGCCCATCAGACAGCCTGACAAGCCCCGCCAAGCGGGCAAACAAAGAGAGGAACCAACATGCGCATGCCAAGACTGACTGCTCTCTTGACGGCGACCGCCGTCTTCACCACCGCGCTCACGCTGGCCGCCAGTGCCGCCGAAGTGCATGTGCTCAACTGGAAAGGCTACGGCGCCGACGAGCCATGGGCCGTCGCGGCCTTCGAGAAGGCGACCGGCAACAAGGTCGTCAACGACTTCTTCAATTCCGAACAGGAAATGCTGACCAAGATCCGGACCAATCCCGGCCTCTACGACGTCGTCATGATCAACGCCGCCTTCAACGACCAGGCGATGGCGGAAAAGCTGATCCAGCCGATCGATGTGTCGAAGCTGCCGAACTATGCCGACATCAGTAAGGACAAGGCCGGTTCGCCGATGCTCGACCATGACGGCAAGGTCTATGGCGTGCCGTGGGTGTGGGGCCTGACCGCGCTCGCCATCAACGAAAAGTCCTTCGACAAGCCGCCGACGTCGATCGCCGAAATGTGGGATCCCGCGCACAAGGGCCGCGTCGTCATTCGCGACGACGCCGTCGAGGCGGTGCAGTTCGGCGCCATCGCCACCGGCCAGAACATCAACGACATCAAGGATATGGATGCGGTCAAGACGAAGCTCACCTCGCTGATGCCGCAGATCAAGACCTTCTGGAGCTCGGAGAACGACTGGAACCAGATGGTCGCCTCCAACCAGATCGACATCGGCACCTACTGGAGCGGCTCGGCCGACCGCGCCAAGACGCACTTCAAGCTGCCGGTTTCCCTGGTCATTCCGCAGGAGGGCGCCGTCGCCTGGCTGGATGCCTTCTCCATTCCCGTCGGCTCCAAGAACGTCGAGGGTGCGCAGGCCTTCATCAACTGGATGATCGACCCGAAATTCTATGTCGAATGGGTCACCAAGGTCGGCGCCCCGGTCTCCGCCAACACCAAGGCGGTGGACGCTCTGCCCGAGGATGCCTTCAACCGCAAGGTGATGGGCGATCCAGAGGTCGCCAAGCGCATCCAGTTCCAGGCGCCGATCACCGACGCGCAGCGCGAGGCTTACCTGGCGCTCTGGCAGCAGCTCAAGGTCGACGTGAAGTAGGTCTACGTCCGGACCAGCCGTCGGTTCGCGCCGGCTGGTCCCTCAATCCTGGGGAGGAGGCTTATCATGGCAGCGCAGGGTGCGCCGCGCAGCGGGCTGAGATCGGCCCTGCCGCTGCTGGCGCCGGCCTATATCTGGCTGACGGTGGCGATCTTCCTGCCGCTCTCTGCCATGGTCTTCTTCTCCTTCATGACCGACCTGCCGCTGACGGAGAAGCCTTGGGCTTTCACGCTTGGCAACTATGCCGCCTTCTTCTCGCAGAGCCTCTATCTAACGCTGCTGCTCGCTTCGCTCAGGCTCGGCCTGGAAGTGACGCTATGGTGCATCCTCATCGGCTATCCCGCCGCCTATGTGCTGGCCAAGGTGCTGAAAGGCCGCAGCCGCGAGGCGATCTTCCTGCTGGTCATCCTGCCGTTCTGGTCGAACGGGCTGGTGCGGATATTCTCCTGGGCGATGGTGCTGCGCGAGGGTGGCATCCTCGATACGGCGCTCAATGCCGTCCTGCCGTTCAAGATCAACATCGATCTGATGTATTCCTATCCCGCCGTCATCATCGGCCTTGTGCACTCCTACGTGCCCTACATGGTGCTGACCTGTTATCTCACCTTGCAGGCGATCGACGATTCGCTGATCGAGGCCGGTCGTTCGCTCGGCGCCTCGCGGCTGCAGGTGCTCAAGCGCGTGATCATCCCGCTGTCGATGCCCGGTCTGGTGGCGGGGGCCGCGCTCATCTTCGTTCCCGTCGTCGGCTCGTTCATGGAGCCGCGCATCCTTGGCGGGCGCACCGGCACCTTCTACGGCACGGTGATCGAGGATCAGTTCGTCGCCGTGTTCAACTGGCCGCTGGGTGCCGCGCTGTCCTTCATCCTGCTGGCGGTCGTGCTGGTCATCCTGGCGATCGCCTCGCCTGTGTTGCGGAGGGCCGCTTGATGATGACGACCCGCATCCTCGAATGGTTCGGCCGGATCTATATCTTCCTGCTGCTCGCCTTCCTCTATCTGCCGATCATCATCATGGCGCTGATGTCGTTCAACGTCTCGCCCTTTTACCAACTGCCGTTCGAGTGGACGACGGAATGGTATGCCTCGCTGTGGCAGAACGACCAGCTGATCGCGGCCACCTGGAACAGCCTGGAGATCGCAATCATCACCACGCTCATCAGCGTGGTGCTCGGCTCGGCGGCGTCGCTGGCGCTTTTTCGCTATGATTTCCGCGGCAAGAAGGTGCTGCAGGCGCTGCTGTTTCCACCGATCGCCATTCCGTGGCTGATCACGGGCACGGCGATGCTGATCTTCTTCTTCGGCGTCGGCATCGGGCGGGGCCTGTTCGCCATCCTGCTCGGCCATGTCGCGCTGGCGCTGCCCTATGTCATCGTCGTCGTCTCGGCCCGGCTGCAGACTTTCGCGCCGGAACTGGAAGAGGCGGCACGCTCGCTCGGCGCCAACCAGTGGCAGGTGACCAATCGCGTCACGCTGCCCTGGATCATGCCGGGCGTCATCGCCGGTGGGCTGTTTGCATTTGCCGTGTCGTTCGACCAGTTCGTCGTTTCCTACTTCCTCTCGACACCCGGCCAGACGACGCTGCCGGTCGAAATCTACGCCGCGATCCGCAAGGGTTTCACGCCTGAGATCAACGCGGTCTCGACCATCATCATTGTCGTGTCCATGGCGCTCATGCTGCTCACGGCGCGCTTCTTCAAATTCGGCGGAGAGAAATAATGGCTGGCGTCCAGGTCGCGAACGTCTCCCGCAGCTTCGGCGCGCACAAGGCGCTGGACGATGTCTCCATCGATTTCGCCGATGGCGGCTTCTACGCGCTGCTCGGACCATCGGGCAGCGGCAAGACCACGCTGCTCAGGCAAATCGCCGGTTTCGATTTTCCCGACAGCGGCCGTATTTCCATCGGCGGCGAGAGCGTCGAGCGCGTGCCGGTCGAAAAGCGCCGCATCGGCATGGTGTTCCAGAACTACGCGCTGTTTCCCAATATGAGCGTCGCCGACAATGTCGCCTTCGGCCTGTCGGTGCGCGGTGAGGCCAAGGCGGTGATTGCCACAGAGGTGCAGCGCGCGCTTGACCTGGTGCAGCTTGGCAAGCTTGGCACGCGCCGCCCGCACCAGCTTTCCGGCGGCCAGCGCCAGCGTGTGGCGCTTGCCCGCGCGATCGTCACCAAGCCGCGTGTGCTGTTGCTCGACGAGCCGCTCGGCGCGCTCGACAAGGCGCTGCGCGTTGACATGCAGATCGAGTTGAAGCGCATCCAGCGCGAGATCGGCATCACCACCATCTTCGTCACCCACGACCAGGAAGAAGCGCTGACGATGAGCGACCGCATCGGCATATTGCGCGACGGCCGCCTGGTACAGGAGGGGCCGCCGGAGGAAATCTACGACCGGCCGAAAAGCGAGTTCGCCGCCACCTTCCTCGGCGACGCAAACATCTTTCGCGGCGACTCGACCGGCAACGGCATCCGGCTGCCGGACGGCACGGCGATCGCCGCTGGCGTGGGCGCAACGCTTGCCGCCGGCGCCAAGGCGAGCTGCGCCGTGCGGCCCGAGCGAATTCGCATTGCCACGGATGGCGGGGCGTCCGATGCGGCCAATGCGAACATGCTGAAGGGTCAGGTCTCCAAGCGCATCTTCGCCGGCAACAACAGCACCTACTTTGTCAAGCGCGCCGGCCAGACGTTGAAGGTCATCGTGCAGAACACCGGCGCTGAGAGGCTGGCGGAGGGTCAGGATGTGGTGCTGCGCTGGTCGCCGGAAAGCACGGTGCTGATCGCGGCGAGCTGATCCTCGTTCTCGCTCTTGCCAGACAGCGGGCAATAAGGAACAGCATAGCCCGGCATAAGTCCGGAGCATTCCGATGACGCTTGAACTGACCGCGCAGGACCGATCCATGCTCGACGGCGAGCAAGGCCCATCCGCGGCCGCCGCCATGAAAATCCTCGTCGCCTTTTCCAACGCGATCGGCGCGCGTGGCCTGCTCGACATTTCGGGTGCCCATATCGATGGCTGCCTCTATCACGGCAAGGCCGGGCTCGATTTCGTCGAACGGCTGGTCGAGGGCGGCGGGCGCGTGCAGGTGCCGACGACGCTCAATGTCGGCTCGTTCGATCTCATCCATCCGGGCATGGTGAAGATGCCGGCGGCCGAGGAGGTGCCGGCGCGGCGGCTGATGAAGGCGCATCTGGAACTCGGCTGCCAGGCGACCTTCACCTGTGCGCCCTATCAGACGCGCTTCCGGCCCGAATTCGGCCAGCAGATCGCCTGGGGCGAATCCAACGCCATCGTTTTCGCCAATTCGGTGATCGGCGCGCGCACCAACCGCTATGGCGATTTCATCGATCTGTGCTGCGCCATGACCGCGCGCGCGCCAGCCTGGGGCCTGCATCTGAGCGAGAACCGGCGTGGCCGCATCCTGTTCAAGTTGAACATCGCCAAGGCCGAACCAGGCGACAGCCTGTTCGTCGGCGTCGGGCTGATCATCGGGCAAGCCAGTGGCGACCGCATTCCGGTCATATCGGGCCTGCCGAAGCCACGCGACGAGGATCAGTTGAAGGCGCTGGGCGCGGCCGCCGCGACGACGGGCGCCGTAGCGCTGTTCCATGCGGTCGGCATCACGCCGGAAGCGGGGACGCTCGACGAAGCGTTGCACGGCCAAGTCCCCGAAGAGACGATCATCGTCACCCGCGCCGATATCGATGATGCGCTGGCCAGGCTGTCTATGGTGCCGGAAGGAGCGCCGCTGGCGGCGGTGTCGCTCGGCACGCCGCATTTCTCGCATGAGGAATGGATGCGCCTGTTGCCGGTGCTGCGCGAGGCAGCACCTGGCAAGGGCATCCCGATCTACGTCAACACCGGCCGCGCGACGCTGACACGATTGCAGGAGGAGGGCATGCTCACAGGCATGGAAGCGTTCGGCCTGATCCCGGTCGCCGACACCTGCACCTATGTGACCGCGATTCTCGAGCGGCTCGACGGTGTGGTGATGACCAACTCCGGCAAATGGGCGCATTACGCGCCGGGCAATATCGGCGTAACCGTCGCCTTCGCCGACATGAGGGATTGCATCCGCTCCGCCGCGGTCGGGCATGTCGTGAGGAGTGGTTCATGACGCGATCGGCTGCAAGTGGAGTTGTCGAATGGCCGGGCGCTTTCCAACTCGCCGGCGAGGCCGAAGGCCTGGCTTTGGTGTTTTCGCAGGCGCTCAGTTTCTGGGGCGGCATCGACGCCGAGACCGGCGAGATCATCGATCACTCGCATCCTGGCCTTGGCCAGAACGTGGCCGGCAAGATCCTGGTCATGCCGAGCGGGCGGGGGTCGTCGTCGTCCTCCTCGGTGCTAGCCGAAGCGATCCGTCGTGGCACGGCGCCGGCCGGCATTGTTCTGGAGCGGCCGGACCCGATCCTGGCGGTTGGCGCGATCGTGGCGGAGTTTCTCTACGATATCCATATGCCGCTGGTGGTGTGTGAAATAGCTGAGATTGTTCCTGGTGACCGGATTGCTATCGCTATCGGGCCGGATGGCGGGGCGATCGTCAGCAGGGTCCGAGAAAATCGTTGAAAGTCAGCGCCAACGCTTGTCAGCTTACTGCCATCAGACAGACCTCAAATCTCACCCAGCCATCAGCCCCGCGGCCCCGCGCCGCCAATAGGCCGCTGCCAGCGTCCGGTCCCGGCCCAACCCCAGCGTGTCGCGCCAATATTCGCGCACGATCCTGGCGGCACCGGCTTCCGCCGCGAACCAGCCGAAGGTCGAGCCGTCCTGTGGCCATGCCACCGAGCGGACGGCCTCGGCGAGCAGCTTGTCCTCGCCCGCCGGCACGCCGTCCCTTGTCAGCCAGTGCAGTTCGATGCCCGTGGCGTTGTCGATCTCCTGCTTCTCGCGCTCGTCGGCGACTTCGACAAAGGCGACGCCCCTGGTTTGCGCCGGCAGCGTTTCCAGCAGCCGCGCCAGCGCGGGAAGACCGGTTTCGTCCGATCCCATGACGTACCACTCAGCCTGCCGCACCGGACGGCCGACCGGTCCCATGATGCCGACCTTCATCCCGGCCGCAGCCTGCGTGGCCCAGGCGGAGCCGACGCTGTCACCGGGGTGGACGAGGAAATCGACATCCATGATGCCCCTGGCGACGTCTAGCGCGCGGATGGTGTAGACGCGCGCCACCGGGCGCCGGTCGTCAGCGGGCCAGGCCGGCAGGCCATTGTCGCCGAGCATCGGCCACAGCGGATCGGGCACTTCCCCGGTTGCGAACAGCATGCGGATATGCATGCCGCCGAACTTGGCGAAACGACCGAGGTCCTGGCCGGCAAGACGGATGCGGCGCATATGCGGGGTGAGGTCACGAACCTCTCTTACCGTCATCTCGCGGAACTGGGCGAGGCTGGTTTCGCCAGAGAGATCGCCGGTCCAGACGATCTCCGGGTTTTCCTCCCTGGCGTAGACCTGGACCGCCGTGGCGAGCAGGTCCTTGATGCGGGCGAGCCCGTCGCGGTCGGGCGCGTTGGCCCGCATCACCAACTGCTCCATGTCGATGGAGGCACCGCCAAAGGCAAAGCGGAAATCGATGCGCCGGCCATCATGCGAGGCATCGGCCTCGAAGCTCCGCAGCCTGTCGCTGATGCTGTCCATGTAGTCCGGCAGGCGCTTCAGGTTGAGCCGCGCCTCGCAGGCAAGTTCATGCATCGATGCTTCGCTCATTGTCATCCTCCGATCCTGCCGGTGAGGGCCAGCTTGAAGGTGCGGCCCTTGCCCTGTTCCGTTGCAGCCGTGGTCGACCATGCGCTTTGCGGGTCGGTGTAGGCGGTGTTGAAGACGTTATCGACGCCGAAATCGAGCTTGAGATTGTCGTTGATGGTCCAGTTGGCGAAGACATTGACGAGGTCGAAACCGTCATCGACCACCGGCACGGCGTTGGGATTGGTGCGGCTGGTGCGGGTGATCTTGCCGACGCTGAGATATTGCGCGCCAATGGTGAGCTGATCCTCCAGCATGCGCAAGCCGATCGTGGCCGAGAAGCGGTCGAGCGGCGTGTTGTTCAAGGCCTGGCCGGAATAGACGCCGCTGACGACCTTGGCGTCGATCAGCGCGCCTGCGAGGTTCACGAAACCCCAGTTATGGTCGTAGACCATCTCGGCCTCGACACCCCTGAGGCGCGCGTCGCCGATGTTGATTGCCGTGCGCGGCAGGACGGTGAGGTCGACGTCGATGTAGTCCTCGACATCGGTGTGGAAGACGTTGACCTTGGCGCGCAGCCGGTCGCCCGCCGTCAGCACATCGTCGTACTTCACGTTGATACCGGCCTCCCAGTTCTTCGCCGTTTCGGGCTGCAGCAGGAGATTGGGCCGGTAGGAGTCGGCCCCGCCATGCGCGCCGCCGCCACGGAAGACATCCTGCAGGCCCGGTGCCCGGTAGCCTTCGGAGTAGGTGCCGTAGAGCTGGAAGCCTTCGAACGGCGTGACACCGACGGTCAGGCGCGGCGACCAGCGGTCGCCGGAGATCGACGCCTGTTCCGGCGGCACCGAGCGGGTCTCGCCATCGAGCTGGTAGCCGTCATAGCGCAGGGCCGTGATCACCTGCAGCCAGTTCTCGTAGTCGCCCTGCCATTGCAGGAAGCCGCCATAGCCCTGCTGTTCACCGGCGCCGAAATGCGCGGCTTCAGACGAGGCCTCGAGATAATAATAGTCGAGCCCATAGGTCAGCGTGTGGGCGATGCCCCAGGCGTCGAAGCGCGAGGAGTTCTTCACGTTGAAGCCTGATGTCGCGACATCATAGAAGCGGAAATTGCCGATCGCCGAGGTGGGCCAGGCCTGCGTCTGCTCGGCGCGGGTGCGGTTGTGATAGGCGTTGGCGCTGAGGTCGATCAGGTCGTTGTCGTCAGGCTTCCAGGTGTAGGCGGCGGTGTAGGTCTGGTTGGTCGTGTTGGTGTCGTAGCGGCTCAGTGTCGGCGAGGTCGAGCCGCTCGAACCGGTGATCTGGTCGTTATAGCGCTGCAGGATGGCGCCGAGCTTCAGCTCATGGCCGTCGGCCGGACGCAGCGTCGTCTTCAGATAACCGCTTGTCACGCGCTCGCCGGTCCATGGCACGGTGTCGCCATTGCCGTCGGTGTAGCTGTCGCGGTCGCGATAGATGAGGTTGCCGATGATGTCGGCATCATCGCTGAATCGGTAAGCGCCGGTGGTGCTGGTGGTGAAGCCGTCGCCATTGTCTTCATAGCCGAGCTTCTCGCTCAGGGCCCAACTCTCCTGCGGCTTGAGAAAATCGCCGGCGTCCTTGGTCTCGAAGGAGACGACGCCACCGATGCCGCCCGAACCATAGGCGTTCGACACCGGGCCGCGAATGACGGTGGCTTCCTTGATCAGGTCGGGTTCGACATAGAACGAGCCGGAGCCATGGCCGACGCGCCAGTAATCCTGGCGGGCGCCGTCGAGCGTGACGACAACGCGGCCATACTGTTCCAGGCCGCGAATGTTGATGGCGGTCGCAGGGTCGTCGCCATTCATCGAGGCGGCGACGCCGGGCGTGGTGCGGAAAATGTCGGCGGCGGTGTCGGGTTGAATGCGGTCAAGCTCATCCTGGTCGACGGCGCTGATGGCGGCCATCGATTCGATGACGGCGGTCTTGATCATCGTCGCCGAGATGGTGATCACGTCGAGCATGGTCGCGGGCTGGCTCTGCCTGGCACTGGCCGGCGCCAGGCGGTCGCTCTTGGCGGCCGCCTTTTTCTCCTGTTCCTGTTCCTGCGCATTGGCGAAAGGCACGGCGCAGAGGCCGAGTACGAAGGCGAGCGCGGTGCTGGCCATCAAGGTCGTGTTTGTTGTCGTTGTCATGCAAGCCCCAAGCAAATGCAAACTGCTGGCGGTGGCTGAACGGCCCTGGCTGGCATGATTGGAATCCCTCGACCAAACGGTCCGGGCAGAGGTCACATATTAAAACATGATGACATTAGTCAACTTTAAATTTATAGGCCAAGCCAATCATCGAGAAGGCAAATGGACAGGAGTGAACGATGCAGGGCAGCGTAGGCGAGGGCAGGCGGAGTCCATGGTTCCAGCCGGGCAGGATCCTGGCGGTGCTGTTTCTGGTGCTGTCGGTGCTGGCACCGTCCTGCGGCTTCAAGGCGCTGGCCGCCGAGAGCGTTGTCGATGCGCTGGGACGAACTGTCGCGCCGGGGCCGGCAACGAGAATCCTGACGCTTGGCTCCGATGTCACCGAGATCGTCCATGTGCTTGGCGCCGGCGAGCGCATCATCGCGGTCGACCGGGGCAGCAAGTATCCGCCCGAGGTGACCGAGAAGCCCAATGTCGGCTATCGCCGCCAGCTTTCGGTGGAAGGGCTGGCGGGCCTGCGTCCCGATCTGATCCTGGCGGCCGAGGACAGCGGGCCGCCGGAAGCGGTGGAGGTGCTGATGTCGCTCGCGATCCCGATCGTCTTCGTCCCGCAGGACAACACGCCAGAAGGCATTGATCGCAAGATCACGCTGATTGCCGCCTCGCTCGGGCTCGAGGACAAGGGCAAGGCGGTTTCCGCCGAGGTGCTCGCCGCCTTCAAGGCCGCCGCCGAGCTATCCGAGAAAATCCCGCTGGAGCGGCGCAAGAAGGTGGTGTTCTTCCACGGGCTGGTGAAGTTGAGCGCCGCCGGCACCGGCACCGCGGCCGACGCCATCATCCGCTATGCCGGCGGCCTCAATCCGATGGATGTCGTGCAAGGCTACAAGGCGGCCTCGGAGGAGAAACTGGTGGAGATGGCGCCCGATGTGATCCTGATGATGAGCGACGGCAAGGGCGGGCCGACGCCGGAGCACGTCTTCTCAAACCGCGCGCTGGCGGCCACGCCAGCGGCGGCCAACAAGGCGCTGATCGTGCTCGACGGCGCCTACATGATCGGCTTTGGCCCGCGCACATCGGATGCGATCCGCGACCTGGCGAAGGCGCTTTATCCGGAAGGGTGATGCCGGCACCAACCCTTGATCCGCAGATGGCGCCTCATTCGCCGGATTTCTCCGGATTGCCTGCTTCCCGCACAAACTTGCCGGTCCGGGCCGGAACATTGGCACGATATTCTAGTCCTCGCGGTTGACCGTAAACGCGTTCTCCAGCCTATAATTCTACTAAATTCATAGACTAACTGCGGGCGTCCAGCACGCCCGTAGCATGGCCCGTGAGACAGGTGGAAAAGGGAGCGCATCGATGCCGAAGACAGAGTCCAATCCGATCGAGCTTGGCACCAAGGCGGCGGATTTCCTGTTGCCCGACGCGCAAGGCGTGTTGCACCGGCTGGCCGATTTCGACGCCAGGCCGGCCCTGCTCGTCGCCTTCATCTCCAACCGCTGCCCGTTCGTCGTGCTGATCCGCGAGCAACTCGCCGCCTTCGCCAGGGATTATGCGGCCAAGGGGCTGCAGGTGGTGGCGATCAACGCCAACGACCATGAGGCACACCGCGAGGAGACGCTCGCCCGCATCGGTGAGGAAGCCGAGAAATTCGGTTATTCCTTCCCCTATCTCAAGGACGCCTCGCAGCAGACGGCCAAGGCCTATGGCGCGGCCTGCACGCCTGATTTCTTCCTGTTCGGCGCCGATCGCCGGCTGGCCTATCACGGCCAGTTCGACGATGCGCGGCCGGGCAATGGCAAGCCGGTGACGGGTGCGGATCTGCGCGCCGCGGTCGATACGGTGCTGGAGGGCGGCAGGCCCGCGGCCGATCAGGTGCCGTCGATCGGCTGCAACATCAAATGGAGCGCCGGCAATGAGCCGGTGTGGTTCGCGGGCGCGGCCCGCGCCGCCTGAAGCGGCCGCGGCCTGCCTTGAATCGATCGCCGAGTAGCCATGCCCCAACCACAACGATCCGTGTCCGACAGCTTGCATCTGCAGGCCGATGTGCTGGTGCTCGGCGGCGGGCCGTCCGCGGCCTGGGCGGCGGTCGCGGCGGCTGAGAGCGGCGCCAAGGTTGTGTTGGCCGACAAGGGCTATCTCGGCACCAGCGGCGCCACCGCGCCGTCCAACACAGGCACATGGTGCGTGCCGCCGGGCGACAACAGGCATGCCGTGGTCGAGCGGCGCTGGCAGCGCACCGGCGAGCTCGCCGACCAGCGCTGGATGCTGCGCTGCGTCGACACTGCCTACCGCAACCTGCTCAGGCTTTCCGAATGGGGTTATCCCTTCCCCAGCGAGGAGGACGGCCGGCTCTACATCGCCAATCTGCGCGGTCCCGATTACATGCGCTTCATGCGCCGCCGCGTGCTTCTGGCCGGTGTCACCGTGCTCGACCATCACCCGGCACTCGAACTGCTTTCGGACGGCGATGCCATCGTCGGTGCCGCCGGCGTTGCCCGGCAGGCGGGTCATGACTGGCGCGTTGATGCCAATGCAGTGGTACTGGCGACCGGCGGCTGCGCTTTCCGCGAGCGCATCCTCGGCGGCACCGGCCTGACCGGTGACGGCTATCTGATGGCGGCGGAGGCCGGAGCCAGCCTGTCGGGCATGGAGTTCACCGGCAAATACACGCTGGCACCGTACGGCTCCTCGCTCAACAAGGGGTTGCCGTTCCGCTGGGCCTCGTTCCATCGCGAGGATGGTTCGCCGATCCTCGGGCCGACAGGCGAGCCGTTGCGCAACGGCATTGGCTCCCGCGAGGAAGAAGTGGCGCGCGCGCTGATCGATGGTCCGGTCTATGCGCGGCTCGACCAGGCCGAGCCGGCGCTGCAGGGCTGGCTGCGCCAGGGCCAGCCGAATTGCTTCGTGCCCTACGACCGCGCCGGCATCGACCCGTTCACCGAGCTGTTCCGTATCACCTTGCGCGCCGAAGGCACGGTGCGCGGCACGGGCGGCGTCGACATCGTCTCCGACGATTGCGCCACCGGCGTGCCCGGCCTCTATGTAGCCGGTGACGCGGCCAGCCGCGAAATCATGACCGGCGCGGTTTCCGGCGGCGGCGCCGTCAACTCATCCTGGGCGCTGGCCAGCGGCTGGTGGGCGGGCAAGGGCGCCTCGATCCATGCCAAGCGTCGCGGCGGCAAGGCGTTTCGCGGCATCGTGCAATCGCTCGGCCAGGCCGGCTTGAGGCCGGCAGCATCGCCGCGCGCCGACATTGCGGCAGGTGAGGTGATCGACGCCGTGCGCAACGAGGTGACGCCGCTCGAGGGGAATTTCTTCCGCAGCGGTGCCGGTCTCGATAAAAGCCGGGAGCGGCTGGAGAGCGTCTGGCGCGATGTGCGCGACCATCTGCAGGGCGAGGGGCTGGATCGGGTCCGCACACGCGAGGCGGCATCGATCGCCGCGACCGGGCGCTGGTCGGTGGCTGCCGCGCTGCATCGCGCCGAAAGCCGCGGCATGCACCGCCGCACCGATGTGCCTGGCAAGAGCCCTGATCTGGCGCACCGGCTGGTGATCACCGGCGTCGACGCGTTCCGCATTGCCGGCGCGCCGGAGCGGCTCGCGGAGCTGGCTTCATGATCGAGATCGTCTCCGCCACGCGCTGCATCGAGTGCGACATCTGCGTCAAGGTATGCCCGACCAATGTCTTCGACGCGACTGACAACGGCGCCCCCATTATCGCGCGCCAGGACGACTGCCAGACCTGCTTCCTGTGCGAGATCTATTGCCCGACCGATGCGCTTTACGTGGCCGAATTCGCCGAAGGGCCGACCGGCATCAGCGAGGCGGAAGTCGAGGGGCGGCTTCTGTTCGGCTCCTATGCTCGCGCGCTCGGCTGGAAGCGGGGCAAGGCCGGCGGCTCGGAATTCGACCCGACGCACCACATCCGCGTGGCGCAATAGGAGGGGACAAGATCATGGACCGCATCGTCGTCAGCGACATCAAGAAAACCTTCCAGCTCAAGCCGGGGCAGTTCGTCACCGTCGACGGCGAGGCGACCGATCGCGTCACCGTGCTCGACGGCGTCGATCTGTCCATCCGCAAGGGCGAGTTCATCACGCTGGTCGGGCCGAGCGGCTCCGGCAAATCGGTGCTGCTCGACATCATCGGCGGATTGACGCAGGCGACCGGCGGGGACGTCCAGCTCGACGGAAGGCGGATCACCAGGCCTGATCCCAAGACCGGCTATGTCTTCCAGCAGTATGCGCTGTTCCCCTGGCGCACGGCGCTGGCCAACATCGAATACGCGCTGGAGGTGCGCGGCGTCGCCAAGGCGGAGCGTACGGCCACCGCCCGTCACCTGCTGTCGCTGTTCGGTCTTGCCGGCTTCGAGGACCGTTTCCCAAACCAGTTGTCCGGCGGCATGCAGCAACGCGTGGCAATCGCGCGGGCGCTGGCCAGCAACCCTGAAGTGCTGTTGATGGATGAGCCCTTCGCCGCTCTCGACCAGCAGACGCGCGAACTGCTGCAGGGCGAACTGCTCAGGATCTGGGGCAAGATCAAGACGACGGTCATTTTCGTCACCCACTCCATCGACGAGGCGATCTTCCTCGCCGACCGGGTGGTGGTGATGACCGCGCGGCCAGGCGCGGTCAAGGAGATCATCGACATCGCCCTGCCGAGGCCACGCGACGGCGACATCCGCGCCAGCACCGCCTTCAACGATTACCGCGCCCGCGTCTGGGACGTGCTGCGCGACGAGGTCAACAAGGCACAGAAGGACTGGACGCTGTCGCCAGCCTTCAGCCATTGAGGAGCTAGCCATGGCCTACCTGACCGAAAAGCTTGGCCCCGCCATCGGTTTTCGCGGCGTTGCCGGGGCGGCGCCAAGGGCTGGCCGCGCCGCCAAGGCCCGAAGGAAGAGCGCGCATTTCGGCACTTTCGTCTACGGCTTGCCGCTGCTCGGCCTGTTCTTCCTGCTGTGGGAGATCGCGCCGCGGCTCGGCTGGCTCAACCGCATCTTCTTTCCGCCGCTGAGCGAGGTGATGGTGGCGTGGTGGAACCTGCTCGCCTCGGGCGTGCTGATCGAACATATCGGCATCAGCCTGCAGCGCGCCGCGATCGGTTTCGCGCTCGGCGTGGTGGTGGCCATTCCGCTCGGCCTCTTGATGGGACGCTATGCGCTGTTCGAGAAGGTCAGCGACCTCCTGGTGCAGACGCTGCGCAACACCTCGCAATTCGCGCTGCTGCCGGTGTTCATTCTTTTGCTCGGCATTGGCGAGGAATCGAAGGTGGCCATCACCTTCTACTCCTCGGTGTTCTTCCTGCTGGTCAACACGATCAGCGGCGTCAAATCGGTCGATCCGCTGCTGATCAAGGCGGCACGCTCGATGGGCACGTCCGACTTCGACCTGTTCCGCAAAGTCATCCTGCCGGCCAGCATTCCCTCGATCGTCGCCGGCGCGCGGCTGGCGGTCAAATCCTCGCTGTTCGCTGTCATCGGCGCCGAGATGCTGGCGGCCAAATCCGGCCTCGGCTTCCTCATCCAGAACTCGCAGCTGATGATGGAGACGGGCGACATGTATGCCGGCATCCTGACGCTCACCGTCATCGGGCTGACCGTCAACTACCTGCTCGTCTGGTTCGAGCGCTGGGCGACCGCCTGGAAAGGCCAGTCCGAGTCTTCGCTCATTTAAGCCATTCATTCCAATCAGGAAGGATTTTCCCATGACCAGCATCGCATTCGATGGATTTCGCCGGCTGCTCCTGAAGGGCGCCATTGCCGTCGTCATCGGCCTTGGCGGCATGCCCGCCTTCGCGCAGGACAAGCCCGATGTGATCCGCATCGGCAGCACCGCGCCCGGGCATCTCAAATTCATCCTCGCCCAGAAGGATGGCTGGTGGGACAAGGAATTCGCCAAGGACGGCATCAAGGTTGAATTGGTGACCTTCAATGGCGGCTCGGAGGCGACGACGGCGTTGGCCACCGGCGCCATCGAGGTGACCTATACCGGCAACAACCCGGCGCTGCGCGTCGCCGCGTCCGGCGCCGATGTCAAGCTGATCGGCCTGTCGAGCTATGTCAGGGCGGGCGGCTCCTACGTCGTCGTCAAGGCCAACTCGCCGCTGAAGACCCTGCAGGACCTCAAGGGCAAGAAGGTCGCTTATCTCACCGGCACGGTGAGGCATTCGAATTTCAGCAAGGCGCTGAACAGCGTCGGCCTGACCACGAATGACGTCGAGGGGCTGAACCTGCCTTTCGAGGCCTCCGGCCCCGCGCTATTGCGCGGCGACATCGACGCCATCGTCGAGACGGACTCGACAGCGGCCAAGCTGGTCGACACCGGCGAGGCGCGGGTGCTGTTCGACACAAGCACGCATCCGGAGTGGAACGTGCCCAACGTCATCTCGGTCAACGGCGCTTTCGCGGCGAAATATCCCGACCTGGTCAAGCGGCTGCTGAAGGTCGATATCGAGATTTCGCGCTGGGCCGACGCGCATCCCGACGAGACGATCAAGATCTTTGTCGAGGCGACCAAATCGTCGGAGAAGTCAGTGCGCAAGACCTATGCCGACGGCGTGTTCCACCAGGATCCCAAACTCACCGACGACGCCATCGACGCCTTGAAGGGCGAGGAGAAATTCATGGCTGGCGCCGGGCTTTTGAAGGGTTCGATCGACTACGGCAAATGGGTCGACAAGAGTTTCGTCGACGCCGCCGCCGCGCAGGTCGCCGCCGTCCAGTAAGTCAGAAGCGTCGGGCGGCGCTGCGCCGCTCGTCCCGATCCGTCAGATTTCCGGGATGTTCTCCTTGAAGATCACCTGCAGCCTGGGCTGGTGCAATTCATAGGGGAGCCCCCGGACCGCATGGGTCAAGGTGTTGAGTGCTTCGCGGGCCTCGACGCGCGGGTTCTGGTCGATGACCGCGTCGAGCGTGCCGTCGAGCAGCAGGTCCTTGGTGCCGTCCGTCACCTCATGGCCGAGAAAGACCATGGATTGCGCACGGCCGCGCTCCTTGAGCGCGCGTGCGATGCCGGTGTTGCCGGCGCCGACATTGTAGATCGCGGCAAGGTCGGGGTGCCGCTCCAGAAGCGCCGATGCCTCCGAATAGGCCTTTTCGCGGTCGTCGAGCATCTCGCGCATCTCGACGATCTCGAGATTGGGGGATTCCTCGGTCAATATGTGCCGGAACCCCATCTCGCGTTCCTCATGGCCGCGATAAGACAGCGAGCCGGCGAACAGCGCCACCTTGCCGGGACGTTCCGGGCCCATGAAACGCTTGAGCAGATAGCCGGCCAGGCGACCCGCGGCACGGTTGTCGATGCCGATATAGGCGACCCTCGGCACATGCAGGATGTCGGAGGCGATGGTCACCACCTTGACGTCATTGGCCGACAGCGAGCGGATCGCCTCGCGTACCGTTGGATGGTCTAGCGCGATGACGCCGACGCCTTGCGTCTGGCCGCGCAGATCCTGCAGCAGACGGGCAAGCCGGTCTGGATTGAAGCCTTCAATCGTGGCGATGTGCACGTCGAGATCGGGGCGCGCCAGGGCCTGTGCCTCGATGTGGCGGTGCAGCATCTTGATGAAGGAGTTGGTGCCGGCCGGCAGCGCGAAGTCGAGCCTCATGACCTCGCCGGATGAGGGCCTCGGCGGTGCCCCGTTCGGACTTTCGGCGATGTAGCCGAGGCGCTGCGCCATTTCGAGCACGATGTCGCGCGTGCGCGCCCGCACGCCGGGACGGTTGTTGAGCACGCGGTCGACGGTGGCTGCGGAAACGCCAGCTTCCCGGGCTATGTCAGTCAGGGTGGAACGCACCGTCTTTCATCTCCTCAATGCATCAAGATCGTGCAATGCCGGCCGCCGGCATGATGGCGACGGCACCCGCTATCCGCGATTCTGATGGGAAATGATGTATCCGGCCTTGGCCGAAGCGCAAGCCGCCGGGCTAAATCAGGTCGCCTGACGGTTCGGAGCCGGGATGGGAAAGCACATTTCCCATCAATTCGAGGCATCAGGAGCGATGCATGGACCTTGGTATGACGCATTTCCTCGCCTTATTGCGATGTTGTGAGGTGTTTTGATTATTTATGATGTTGACAGCCTTCCGATACTGCCGTCAATATCCCTCATGGGCTCGTGGAGGAAACATTGAGCCCTGAGGGAGGAATTCCAATGTCTGATCTGATCCGCATATCGCGACGCCGATTGCTGGCGTCCGGAGGAAAGGCGGCGGCGTTCGTGGCCGCGGCCGGCATCGCACCGCAATTCATTCGTCCCGGCCGCGCCTTTGCGGCCGACGCGCTGGCGCCTGGCATGATCGGCGGCCCGACCGGTTTCGAGGGCGCCGAGCGTTATCAATACGGCGCGGACACACCGGAAGGCCGCGCCATCGAGGCCGCCAAGGCGCTGAAGGGCGCAGGCAAGGCGCCGGCTAGAATCGTGCTCGGCCTGTCGGACGGCTCGATCGGCCAGCTGACGCAGCCTTTCCCGGCCGGCGCGCCATCGATCAAGGAGCTGTGGGAAAAGGAAACCGGCATTCCGATCGAGATCGTCGGCCTGCCGAACGGCCAGGAATTCACCAAGACGATGCAGGATATCTCCACCAAGGGTGGGGCCTACGACATCTATTCAACCGAATGGAACCGCCTCGGCGACCTCGCCGAGACCGGCGGCATCGCCAAGCTGGACGACTTCGTCGCCCAGTACAAGCCCGAGTGGGACGATCCCAAGACCGGCTATGTCGACGGCGCCAAGGGCGTGTCGCTGCTCAACAAATATCGCGGCTCGAACTATGGCGTGTCGCTCGACGGCGACTTCCAGACCTGGGTCTACCGCACCGACCTGTTCGGCGACGCCGCCGAGCAGAAGGCCTTCAAGGACAAATACGGCTACGACCTGGCGCCGCCGAAGACCTGGAAGCAGCACAGCGACATCGCCGCCTTCTTCCAGCGCCCCGACAAGGGCCTGTTCGGCTCGACCGACCTGCGCAACCAGGGTTGGGGCTACACCAACTGGTACCAGCGCTATGTCTCGATGGCCTCGCCCAACCAGTTCCTGTTCGGCGACGACGGCAAGCCGCTGATCAATTCCGAACACGGCATCGCCGCCACCAACGAATATGTGGAATCGCTCGTCCATCATTCACCGGATGCGATCTCATGGGGCTGGCCGGAGCAGTATGGCAATTTCGCCAAGGGGGGTGCCGCAATGACCTGCGCCTTCTCCAATCTGCCGAAATTCCTCGACAATGCCGGCAACAAGGATTCGGCCGTCACCGGCAAGATCGGCACGATGCTGCCGCCGGGACGCGAGATCGACGGCAAACTGATCAGCCGCTCGGTGCTGTGGTTCTCGCTGACCGGCATGGTCTCGTCGCAGTCGAAAAACCAGGAAGTCGCCTACCTCCTGCTGCAATGGCTGGGCTCGGCCCGCATCTATGCCTGGATGAGCGCCAATCCCGGCGGCTATCTCGATCCGTTCCGGCTTTCGGATTTCTCCGATCCGCTGGTGCGCCAGACCTATCATGCCTACCACATGGATGTGGTGCGCGAGACCGTCGCCCGCACGGTGCCGACCATCAACTATCCCGGCGCCACCGCCTTCCACAACGCCCTGGACGAAAACCTCATGGCCTCGCTGACCAAGGCCAAGACCGCTGAACAGGCGATGGCCGACACCGAAGCCGAGTGGAAGAAGATCGCCCGGCGGATCGGCGAGGACAAATTGCTCGAAGCCATCAGAACCAACAAGGAGGCCTGGCCGACCGTTCTCGATCCGATCAGCTGATCCGTCTCCCTGGATCAGAGCCGGAGGGGAGGGGCGAAAGCTCTTCCCCTCCGCACCAGAGCATGATCCCGAAAAAGTGGGACCCGGTTTTCTCGGACAAACGGTTTTCCGTTTGTCCAGAGATCATGCTCCCTCTAACGCCACCAGCAAAAGCAGCCAGATGAAGCGTTCCGTTCCTTTCGAGATATTCCGCTACGCTGCGATCCTCGCGGCGATGGCGGTGACGCTGGTGCCGATCCTGTGGATGGTGTCGATGGCCTTCAAGCCGATCGCCGAATGGTCGGCGACCGGTGTCGACCTGACCTGGTGGCCGAAGAACCCGACACTCAGCAATTTCCAGTTCGTCTTCGGCGAATCCACCAACAATTTGATCGTGGCGCTCGACCGCACCGCGCTGAAGCCGATCCTGTCGTCGCTGCTCTCGGCGGTGTTCGGCACCGCGATCGCCATGTCGGCGGGCACGGCCGCTGCCTACGGCCTGTCGCGCTTCGGCTCCGGACAGAATCTGCCGCTGGCGCTGATCCAGCTCAGGCTGTTTCCGCCGATGGCGGTGATGATCCCTGTCATGATCATGTGGTCGTTCCTGAACTTCACCGACAGCTGGTGGGGGCTGGCCCTGATCTACGGCATCGTCACCTTGCCGTTCGCCTTCTGGCTGATGAAGACCTTCTTCGACGACATGCCGCGCGAGATCGAGGAAGCCGCCCTGGTCGAAGGCTGCTCGCGGCTGCGCGTCTTCACCCGCATCACGCTGCCGATGATGCGCGCGCCGCTCGCGAGTGCTGCCCTCTTCGTCTTCATCCTCAACTGGTCGGACTATCTGATCGCGCTGCTTCTGACGACGCGCGAATGGGTGACGATCCCCGTCTACATGGCCTCGCTGTCGTCCTCGATGACCGGCCAGCTCTATGGTGCCAAGGCAGCGCTGGGGCTCATCGCCGCCGTGCCGCCGGTCATCATGGGCATCGCCATCCAGCGCCATCTGGTGCGCGGGCTGACTTTTGGAGCGCTCAAGCAATGAGCGCGGTGATTGCCACGATTTCGGAGGACGCGATGAAGGCCGTCCAGGCAAAGCCGGCGCCGCGCGATGAAGGAGCAAAGCTGGGCTTCCGGCTGACGCTGCCGGCGCAGATCCTGGTGCTGTTCATCTCGGTCTTTCCGCTGCTCATGCAGCTCTACATCAGCGTCACCGACTGGTCGCCGCTTTCGGGCCTCGGCTGGTGGAATGCCTGGGAGATGTGGAACAGCTTTGCCAACTATACGGACCTTGCCGCCGATGCGCGCTTCTGGAGCGCGCTGAAGCGCACGGCGATCGTCATGATCGTCTGCGTGCCGGCCGAATTCCTGCTGGGCCTGGCGCTGGCGACGCTGTTCGCGGACGATTTTCCGGGCAAGCGCATCTTCTATTCGATCCTGCTGACGCCGATGATGGTGGTGCCGGCGGTGGCCGGCTACATGTTCTTCATGCTGTTCCAGTCCGGCGGCCCGGTGAACGACATCCTGTCCGCCATATCAGGTACACAGGTCACCATCGCCTGGCTGTCGGACCCGACGCTGGCGCTGATCGCGGTGATGATCGCTGATATCTGGCAATGGACGCCGCTGATGTTCCTGATCCTGCTTGCCGGCCTGGTCGGCGTGCCGGAGGACCAGATCAAGGCGGCTACCTTGCTCGGCGCCAATCCTTGGCAGCGCTTCGTCACCATCGTGCTGCCGAAGATGAAGACCATCATCATCATCGCGCTGGCGATCCGCGTGATCGAGAATTTCAAGATCTTCGACACGCTCTACATCATGACTGGCGGTGGTCCCGGCGTCGCCACGGAAACGATCTCGGTCTACATCTACAAGGTCACGACGCAGGACCTGATCTGGGGTTATGTGGCGGCGATCGCGCTGGCCATCCTGATCGTCCTCTCCGTCGTCGCCGTGTTCGCCATGAAGCGCATGGCGCGGGCAGGGCAGGTGGCGGCATGAGCGCGATCCAGCTGCGCAACCTCACCAAGACATTCGGCGACTTCACCGCGCTGAAGACGATGGACCTCGACATAGCGGATGGCGAGTTCATGGCGCTGCTCGGGCCATCCGGCTGCGGCAAGTCGACCACGATGAACATGATCGCCGGCATGGAAGAGCCGACCAGCGGCAAGATCCTGTTTGGCGAGCGCGACATGGCCGGCGTGCCGATGGGCCGGCGCGGCGTCGGCTTCGTCTTCCAGAATTACGCCATCTTCACCCATATGACGGTGCGCCAGAACCTGGCCTACGGGCCAAGAATGCGCGGTGCGGCGAAAACCGAGACCGACCGACGCGTCGGCGCCATTGCCGAGCTGCTGCAGCTGACGCCGCTGCTCGACCGCAAGGCCGACCGGCTGTCGGTCAACATCTTGCAGCGCGTGGCGATCGGCCGCTCGGCGATCATGGAGCCGGCGATCTTCCTGCTCGACGAGCCGCTGTCCAATGTCGATGCCGCCTTCCGGGCCGTCATGCGCACCGAGCTGAAGCAGCTGCAGCGCCAGTTCAGGCAGACCATGGTCTATGTCACCCACGACCAGCTCGAAGCCATGACCATGGCCGACCGCATCGCCGTCATGGACCACGGCGTTCTGCAGCAGGTCGGCACGCCGCTCGAAGTCTACAACAATCCGGTCAATGTCTTCGTCGCCCGCTTCATCGGTGCGCCGGGCATGAACCTGCTCCAGGGCAAGCCGGCGGAGAGTGATCGCGGGCTTGTCGTCGATCTCGGGCCGCTGGGTATCACGCCGCCGCTGCCGGACGAGTTGGCGGCCACCCTGCGCGGTGCCAGCGGTGACGTGCTCTACGGCTTCCGGCCGGAGCAGGTGGCCCTGGCGCAGGACGGCCGCGGTCTTGCCATGCCTGTCACCTTCGTCGAGCGCATCGGCGCGCGCACCATCGTCCATCTCGGCCAGGGCGAGGGCGCCGTGAAGGCGGTCTTCGACAATGATGTCGGGCTCTCGATCGGACAAACAGCGGTTGTCGCGCCCACGGCGGCGTCGGTGCGCATCTTCGATGCCGCCAGCGGCCTTGCGATGAGGGTGGATTGAGCCATGGCCGACATCGTCTTCCGCAACGTGACGAAACGATACGGTGCAACGCTCGCCGTGGACGATGCGTCGTTCACCGTCAACGACAACGAGTTCTTCTGCTTCTTCGGGCCGCCGCTATCGGGCAAGTCGACGATGCTGCGCCTGGTGCTCGGGCTGGAGAGCCCGGACGCCGGAGAAATCCTGATCGGCGGCAGACCGGTCAACACGGTATCGCCGGCCGAGCGCAATGTGGCGATGGTGTTCCAGAACCTGGCGCTGTTCCCGCATATGAGCGCGCTCGACAATGTGCGCTTTCCGCTGGTCGAACGCGGCGTCGCCGAGCTCCAGATCAAAAAGCGCGTCGCCGACGTCGCGGCCAAGCTGCATATCGGCCACATCCTGCACAAGCCGCCGGCGCAGCTTTCGGGTGGCGAGCGGCAGCGCGTGGCGATCGCGCGTGCGCTGGTGCGCGATCCCAACGCCTATCTGATGGACGATCCGATCTCGGCGCTTGATGCCAGGCTTCGCGAGGAGACGCGTGTCGAGCTGAAGCGGATCCAGCGCGAACTCGGCAAGACGCTGATCTATGTCACCCACGACCAGGAAGAGGCGATGTCGATCGCCGACCGCATCGCCATACTGGAGAATGGCAAGATCCGGCAGATCGGTGCGCCGGCCGAGATCTATGACCGGCCGGCCAGCACCTATGTGGCGCGGCTGCTCGGCTCGCCTGTCATGAACATCCTGAAATCGGCGCGCGGCGAGGGCGGTGTCGAGGCGGCTGAAGGCACGATCCGGATTGCCGACAAGACTGCTCCTGCTGATGCCGTCGAGATCGGGTTGAGGCCGGAAGACATCAAGGTCAGACCCTGGGCGGACGGGGGCTCGGGCCGCCCGGCGCGGGTGTTCGAAGTCGAGCCGCTCGGCGGCTACACCGTCGTGACACTCGCTGCCGGGCAAGCGCGGCTGAAGGCGCTGTTGCGCGGCCAGCCCGACATCAGGCCTGACGCCATGGTGGCGATATCCTGCGAGGCCACCCGCGTGCATTATTTCGGACAGAGCGGAGGCGCGTTGTCGAGATGATTGCGGCCGCAAGGACAGAATTTCGGGAGGAAGACATGGCAGCCAAAGGCTTCGAACCGGACGTGAAGGTCCGCACAAAGGAATACAGGATCGGTTGCGTCGGTGCCGGCATGATCATGGCGGAGTGCCATCTCGCCGCCTACAAGGAGGCCGGCTTTCCAGTCGTGGCGATTGCGTCGCGCACGCGGGCGAATGCGCAGAAGGTCGCCACGCGCTGGGGCATCCCGACCGTGCACGACACGCCGGAACGGCTGATCGAGGACACGAATGTCGAGATCATCGACCTTGCCTTCCCGCCCGATCTGCAGCCGGCGCTGATCCGCCACGCGCTGAAGCAGAAGCACATCAAGGCAATCCTGGCGCAGAAGCCGCTGGCGCTGTCGGTCGAGGAAGCCGTCAAGCTGCGCGATGAAGCGGCGAAGGCCGGCAAGATCCTCTCGGTCAACCAGAACATGCGCTACGACCAGTCGATGCGCGTCTTGAAGCAGATCATGGACAGCGGCGCGCTCGGCGACATTGTCTTCGCGCAGATCGACATGCACGCCATCCCGCACTGGCAGACCTTCCTCGAGGATTACGACCGGCTGACGCTCGCCAATATGAGCGTGCATCATCTCGACGTGCTGCGCTTCCTGTTCGGCGATCCCGACGAGATCACGACGCTGACGCGCAAGGATCCGCGCACGACATTCGACCATCTGGACGGTATCACCGTCTCGACGTTGCGTTTCCCGTCCGGCGTGCTCGCGGTTTCGCTCGAGGATGTCTGGTCCGGCCCGCGCCAGGAGGGATACAAGGACGACCAGCACATCAACTGGCGCGTCGACGGCACGAAGGGTGTCGCCAAGGGCACGATCGGCTGGCCGACGGGTGCGGCCTCGACGCTGACCTATGCCTCCGCGGAAACCACCGGCGGCGAATGGGTCAGCCCAAGCTGGGACACGATGTGGTTCCCGCATGCCTTCATCGGCGTGATGGAGCAGCTGCAGCACGCGGTGAAGACCGGCACGCCGCCCGCGCTCTCCGTCGCTGACAATGTCAAGACCATGGCGCTGGTCGAGGCGGGATACCGCTCGATGGCATCGGGCCGAACGGTCAAGCTTTCCGAAATCGCTATCTGATCACCGCAACCGAAACACCAGACAACTGAATCGCTTACAGGGAGGAATTCAAGATCATGATGCAGGCAGGTATTTTCACGGGCTATTTCCCGTACGGCCTCGAAGAGACGGCGAAGAAGATCCGCGGCCTCGGTTTCAACACGGTGCAGCTCGATCTCCACTTCAAGGATGTCGACCTGTCGGCCGGACAGATCACGCAGGACAAGGCGAAGAAGGTCCGCGACGTCTTCCGCGACCACAACCTGCCGGTCTGCTGCGTGTCGGGCTACACCAACATCATCCATCCGGACAAGGCCGAGCGTGACAAGCGCGTCGGCTATCTCAAGGAGATCATCCGCAACGCCCGTCATTTCGGTTCGCCTTACGTGATCTCGGAGACCGGCACCTACAACACCGAATCCGACTGGGTCCATCATCCCAAGAACAAGACTGAGGAAGGTTTCGAGGAATGCCGCAAGGTGATCGCGGACCTCGCGCAGACGGCTTATGACCACGGCGCGGTCTTCCTGCTCGAAACCTATGTCAACAACGTCGTCGGCTCGGTCGAGGAGACGGTGAGGATGTTCGCGCAGGTCGACCACCCCGGCCTTGGCTTGCTGATGGACCCCACCAATTATTTCGAGACGCACAACATCGACAGGATGGACCAGATCCTGAACCAGGTGTTCGACACGCTGACCGACAAGATCAAGATCGCGCACGCCAAGGACGTCAAGCGCTCGGGCGATGACAAGTCGGAGAAGCACGCCGATATCGGCGACGCCGATGCGATGGAAAGCCATACGTTCCGCGGCGTCGGCGAGATCGAACTGCCGGCGCCGGGCCTCGGCTCGCTGAACTATGATCTCTATCTCAAGCGGCTGGCTGAGAAGCATCCGAACATCCCGGTGATCATCGAGCATCTGTCGGAGGACGACGTGCCGCGCGCCAAGAAATTCCTCGACGGGAAATTCCGCGCCAACGGCCTTTGATGATTGTTTCGCGCTGCCGGTTCGCGGCCGCTCGGCTCCAAACAAGGGAGGAAAGAATGTTGAAATTCGCTTGGAAATTGGCGGCCGCGGCGACGGTGCTCGCCGGCGTGGCCCTCGGCACGACGGCGCAGGCGGCGGAGGGCCAGAAGACCTTTTATCTGCTGTCGCATGGCGGCCCCTCGGATGCGTTCTGGATCGACTGGAACGCCGGCGCGACCAAGGCCTGCGACCAGCTCAAGGTGACCTGCAAGATCTCTTTCAGCGGTGGCGACATGGCGGCGCAGAAAGAGGCGTTCAACTCGGCGCTCGCCGCCAAGCCCGACGGTATCGCCACAACCTCGGCGCAGCCGGGGCTTTGGACAGAGGAGGTCAAGGCTGCAAAGGCTGCCGGCATCCCGATCGTGTTCTTCAACACCGACGATCCGGCGACGGGCCGCCAGGCCTATGTCGGCGCCGACCTCAAGGAAGCCGGCGCGGTCTGGGCCAAGTACCTCGTCGACCACAAGATGGTGAAGCAGGGCGACAAGGTGTTCCTGCCGGTGGAAGTTCCCGGCGCCAGCTATCAGCAGTTGGAGACGGAAGGCATCGCAAGCGTTTTCGATCCGTTGGGGATCAAATACGACGTCGTCGATTGCGGCACCGATCCGGCCGGCATCATCGCCAAGATGACCGACTATATGGTGGCCAACAATCCGCCGGCGATCATCGCGCTCGGCGATTCCGTGGCGGCCAGCGTGAAGCGGGTGTTCGACGGTGCCGGCGTGCCGGCAGGCAAGATCCCGGTCATCGGCTGGGGCAATTCCAAGGAGACGGCGCAGGCCGTCAAGGACGGCTTCGTCAACGCCGCCGCCTGGCAGTACCCGTCGGCGCAAGGCTTCATGCCGGTGGCGTTGCTCGGGCTGGCCGCATCGGGCGAGCCGATCGGCTACGACATCCACACTTTCGGTCTCTACGACGCCTCCAGCGTCGACCCGATCCTGAAGCTCTACGACAAGAAATGATAAAAGCAGCGCCCGCTGCGAAAGCGGCGGGCGTCTTTCCAGCATGGTTCAAACAGTCATGACGATCGCCGCAGAAGACGAGATGCCTGTCGGGAAACGCAGATCGAGCCTGATACGCTCGCCGCCATTTTCCTCGCTCGTCATCCTCATTGTCCTGCTGGCGGTGTTCGCCATCGCCGACCGCAACTTCCTGTCGCCGCTCAACATCTCCAACATGATGGCGTTCCTGCCCGAGCTCGGCATCATCGCGCTCGGCATGACGCTGCTTCTGACGGCGGGCGAATTCGACCTGTCCGTCGGCGCGGTGTTCGGACTGGCGCCGGTGGTGGTGATGCTGCTGGTGCAGAACGGGGGATTGGATATCGGCATCGCCCTTCTGGCCGGCCTTCTCCTGTGCATCGCGATCGGCGCGATCAACGGGCTGATCGTCACCAAGATCGGCATTTCGTCTTTCCTGGTGACGCTGTCGATGCTGCTCGTCGTACGCGGCGCGGCCCTCTACATCACGCAAGGGTTCCCGCTGAAATCCTGGGACCAGCCCGGCTTTTTCGTGACCCTGCTGGCGGGCAGCTTCAATGTCGGTTCGTTCCGCTTCTATACCTCGCTGTGGTGGTTCATCGGCCTGTCGCTGTTTGCCATCTACATCCTGCGCTACGCCAAGCTCGGCAATTGGATCAGCGCCATCGGCTCCAACCGCAACGCGGCGGTGGCGCGCGGCGTGCCGGCGGACGCCGTCAAGATCTGGCTGTTCATCGCGACCTCGGTGCTGGCCGGTCTTGCCGGCATGATCAGCGCCTTCCGCATCTCCGCCGCTTCGCCGGTGGCCGGTACCGGCTACGAACTGGAAGTCATTGCCATGGTGGTGGTCGGCGGCACGGCGCTGACCGGCGGGCGCGGCACCATCCTCGGTACCATCGTCGGCGCGCTGATGCTGCGCGCCATCCGCAACGGCATCGTGCTGATCGGCGTGCCGGGGCTGGCCTACAACATCTTCGTCGGCCTCATCATCCTCGCCATGCTGATCCTGCACGCTTTGCTGCAGAAGAACGCCGCAAGGAGCTGATAATGGACGTGCTTCGGCTGCAGAATTTGCAGAAATCCTTCGGCAGCGTGCGCGCGCTGAAGAATGCCTCGCTGACGCTCAGGGAAGGCGAAGTGGTGGCGCTGCTCGGCGACAATGGCGCCGGCAAATCGACGCTGATCAAGGCGATCTCGGGCGTGTTCCCCGTCGACCGAGGCGACATCTATGTGCGCGGCGAAAAGGTCTCGATCCGCTCGACCCGCGATGCGATGGACCTCGGCATCGAGACCATCCATCAGGACACGTCGCTGGCGCCGGATCTCAGCATCGCGCGCAATCTTTTCCTCGGTCGCGAGCCGGTCAATTTCGGCTGGCTCGGCGTGTTCGCGCCGCTCGATCTCGCCAAGCTGCGCAAGGCCGCTTCCGAACTGCTCAAGCGCGTCGGCATCTCGAAGAAACTCGACGCCGATGCGCTGGTTTCGACGCTGTCGGGCGGCGAACGCCAGTCGATCGCCATATCGCGCGCCATGCAGTTCGCCGCCAAGGTGATCATCCTCGACGAGCCGACCAACAATCTCGGCGTCGAGGAGACCCATGGCGTGCTGCGCTTCGTCAAGGAAGTGCGCGACGCCGGCCATTCGGTGCTTTTGATCACCCACAACATCCACCACGTGTTCCAGGTCGCCGACCGCATCATCGTCATGCGGCGCGGCGAAATCGTCGCCGAACAGATCGTCGCCGACACCGACCTCTTGACCGTGGAAAGCATCATCACCGGCGCCGACATGTCGGCCTTGCTCAAAGAGGCGAGGGCAAAGTGAAGGGCGTCGCATGGTAGAGCTTTACGGCAAGACGCTGTCGCGAAGGCAAGTGGCGGAGCGATCCGGCATGCTGTCGCAATTCGCCGGCGTGCGGCTGATGACGCTTGGCGACGGCGTGGAGCGCGGCATCCGCATGCTGGAGTTCCGCACCGGCTCGGGCCTGCGCTTCACGGCGCTGGTCGACCGGGCGCTTGATATCGCCGATTGCGAGTTCAAGGGCCAGGCGATCGGCTGGCATTCGCCGAGCGGCTTCCGCCATCCAGGTCTGCACGACTATGAGGGAGAGAGCGGGCTCGCCTGGGCACGCTCCTTTTCCGGGCTGCTCGTCACTTGTGGCCTCGACCACATATTGGGCCGGGAAGAGGTGCCGGCCGAAAACTACAACTACCCCGGCAAGAGTACCGTCACCCATTCGCTGCACGGCCGCGTCGGCACCATTCCGGCACGGCTGACCGGTCATGGCGAGCGCTGGGAGGGCGACCGCTGCGTGCTGTGGGCCGAAGGCATCGTCCAGCAGTCGGCGGTGTTCGGCGAGGATCTGCATCTCATCCGTCGCATCGAAGCCGATGTCGGCGGCAACGAGATCCGGCTTTCAGACCGTGTCGTCAATCACGGCTTCAACCGCACGCCGCATATGTATTTCTACCACATCAATGTCAGCCATCCCCTGCTCGACCAGGGTTCGCGCTATCTCGCGCCGATCCGCGACGTGGTGTGGGCCGGTCATACCGGCGAGCGCTACAAGGCGCAGAAGGTCGGATATCGCACAGCGCCGGAACCGCGAATGGGGTTCAGCGAGCAGGTCTGGCAGCATGAGATGGGCGCCGACGCAAAGGGCGAGGTTCCGGTGGCGGTGGTCAACGACCGCCTCGGACTCGGTTTCGAAGTGGTGACGCGCAAGGACCAGCTGCCTTGTGCCTATCAATGGCAGAATTTCCAGGCCGGGCAGTATGCGCTGGGCATGGAGCCTTCGACCCATCATGTGCTCGGCGATCTCGCCGCGCGCGACCGCGGCGAGATGATCTGGCTGGAGCATGGGGAAAGCCGGGCCTACGATGCGGTGTTCCGGGTGCTCGACGGTGCGGGTGAGATCGCGGCCGCCGAAAACCGGATCGCGGCCATCGCCCGGCAGCCAAAGCAGGATTATCCTCAGCCTTCCGGCAATTTCCCAAGACTGGCGGGCAGGGCATGAGCGCTACATTTATCCAAAGCGAGCCTTCCGGCCGGCGGACCGGATTGCCAGCGGTGCATGACGATTGGAGGTCGATGTGACGACGATGGCAAAAAAGCGCGATTACAGCCTGGTCGGCGAAAGCACACGCAGGGCGATCGAGACCGGCCTGGCCTCGGCCGAGTGGTACCACACCGACGTGCCGCGCAAGGCGATGAAGGAACTGATGCAGCGCTCCGATGGCCCGGCGATCCGCGACACGGTGATCTGGCTCGCCGCGATCCTGGGTTCGGCCGCCGGCATCGTCTGGTTCTGGGGCACTTGGTGGGTGGTGCCGTTCCTGTTCGTCTATGGCGTGCTCTACGGCTCGTCGAGCGATTCGCGCTGGCACGAATGCGGCCACGGCACGGCCTTCCGCACGCGCTGGATGAACGATGTCGTCTACCACATCGCCTCCTTCATGCTGATGCGCAATCCCGTGCAATGGCGCTGGAGCCATGCCCGCCACCATACCGACACCATCATTGTCGGCCGCGACGCCGAGATCGCCGTGATGCGTCCGCCGGATTTGTTGAAGGCGGCGCTCGCCTTCACCGGCATTCTCGATTTCCGCTATTCGCTGCCGACGCTGGTGCGCCAGGCCTTCGGCACGCTGTCCGCGGAGGAGAAGAGCTACATCCCCGAAATGGAACAGCACAAGGCCGTGGTCGCCGCCCGATGGCACGTGGCCATATATCTCGCGACGATCGTTCTTGCGATCGCGCTGAGGTCATGGATACCGCTGGTGCTGATCGGCCTGCCGCGCCTTTACGGCACCTGGCACATGGTGACGACCGGCCTGCTGCAGCATATCGGCCTTGCCGACAATGTCGTCGACCACCGGCTCAACACGCGCACCGTCTACATGAACCCAATCAGCCGGTTCATCTACTGGAACATGAATTACCATGTCGAGCACCACATGTTCCCCATGGTGCCGTATCACGCGCTGCCCAGGCTGCACGAGCTGATCAAGCACGATCTGCCTGAGCCGAACCCGTCGATGTGGCATGCCTATCGCGAGGTCTGGCCGGTCCTGCTCAGGCAGCTGAAATACGAGGATTTCTACCTCAAGCGCGAATTGCCGCCGACGGCCAGGCCCTATCGCGGCGAGTTCCACGAGGTCGATATGTCGGCGGCCGCCGAATAACGATCGCGAGTGTTGGCAGGAGACTGAAAGATGGCCGATTGGGTTGAAGCGTGCGCGGTGGACGACGTCGAGGAGGAGGATGTCATCCGCTTCGACCATGGCGGCCGCACCTTCGCGGTCTACCGCTCGCCGGATGATCAGTTCTTCGCCACCGACGGCTATTGCACGCATGAGAAGGCGCATCTGGCCGACGGGCTGGTGATGGACGACATCATCGAATGCCCCAAGCATAATGGCCGCTTCAACTACAAGACCGGCCAGGCCAAGGGCGCGCCGGTCTGCGTCAATCTCGCGACCTATCCGGTGAAGGTCGAGGCCGGTAAGGTGATGATCCAGATTTGACGCGCGGCAACCGACCCAGCACGTGGCAAGCAACAGAGGGGATGTTTTAATGAGCCGAAAGAGACCGACCGTCGCCGATCTGCGCGCCATGAAGGGCAAGCGCCAACTGACCATGCTGCGGGTGCTGACGCTCGACGAGGCGGAGGCCGCCGAACGGGCAGGGGTCGACATCGTCTCGGTGCCGCCCGAACTGGTGCTTAACCCGCAATATCGCGATGCCGCGCCCAGCCTGTTCACCATGCCGGGCGAGAATTTCTTCGAGATCGGCACGGCGGATGATTTCCTGCGCTGGGCGTTCCGGCTCTACAAGGCCGGTGCCGACGCCGTCTATTGCAGCGCCGGCCATGCCACGATCAAACGGATGGCCGACGATGCCATTCCCGTCATCGGTCATGTCGGCCTCATTCCATCCCGCGCCACCTGGACCGGCGGCTTCAAGGCGGTCGGCAAGACCGCCGATACCGCTCTTCAGGTCTTCGAAGCGGTGAAGCAACTGGAGGCCGCCGGCGCCATCGGCGCGGAGATCGAGGTGGTGCCGGTGGAGGTTGCCAAGGCAATCTCGGAGCGGACCTCGCTGATCATGCTGTCGATGGGGGCGGGCACCGGCTGCGATGCGCAATATCTGTTCGCCGAGGATATCCTTGGCCAGAACCGGGGTCACATGCCGCGCCACTCCAAGGTCTATCGCAATTTCGCCGCCGAATATGACCGGCTGCAGGCTGAGCGGGTGGCGGCATTCTCCGAATATGTCGCCGACGTCAACAGTGGCGCCTATCCGGAGGACAGGCACATCGTGCACATGGACCCGGCCGAGCTCAGCCTGTTCATGAAAAAGGTAGACGCAAGGAGCTGATTATTCGGCTTCCTGGCTGACCATTGCCGCGCCTTGCCACGCTCCATCGGCGAGCATGGCGTGGAGCAGCTCGGCGTCGGTTCCCAGCGGCCGGTCGTCTTTCAGCATCGATACATGCGCGCGCACCGCCGCATAGATCGAGCCAGTGCGTGGCCCCAGCGTCGACCCTTCACGCAGGTCGACGGCCTGGGCGGCAGCCATCAGCTCGAAGGCTATCAGCCGCCGCCATAGCGCGATCATCCCGGCGCATTTCGCAACGGCGAGGGGGGACTGGGTCGCATGGTCCTCGACACCTTCCGATACCGGCAGGAAGTCGAGCATCACAGGATTGGCCTTGTGGCGAATGGCGGCCAGGATCGATGTCGCCGTCTTCTGCAGGGGCACGAAGCCGGCCGACGCGCCGCCGACCGGCGACAGATATTTCGCCAGGCCGTTGCGTCCCGAGCCGGTGAGCTGAATGAAGCGGGCGACGCTCGCGGCGGCGCATTGCGCGATCGCCAGGCTGAGTGTCTCGAAAGCGAGCGAAAGGGCGGCCGTGTGGAAATTGCCGGTCGACAGCACCAGTTCGTCATCGCCCAGCACCAGCGGGTTGTCGGCGGCGGCATTGAGCTCGATCTCGACGGCACGTTTAGCCTGGCCGATCGCCTCGATCAGCGCGCCGTGGATCGACGGCATGCAGCGGATCGACAGCGGATCCTGCAGGGTGGTCGGCGCCGGCGGCTCGTCGCGGGCCAGCAGATCATGCAATATCTTGGCGGCTTCCTGTTGGCCGGCCGCCGGGCGTGCCATGTGCAGGCGCGGATCGAGGATGGTGCGGTTGGCGCCAAAACCTTCCATGGTCAGCGCGCCGGCCTGCTGCTGCTGGGCAAGCGCCGACAGCGCGTCAGTTACCGCAAGCGCGCCGCAGCCGGAGGACACCGCCGATGCGTTGATCAGCGACAGCCCGTCCTTGGGTGCCAGGCTGATGGGCGCGAGGCGGCCCATCATCAGCGCCTTGGCCGCCGGCATGCGACGGCCCTGATAGTCGACTTCGCCTTCGCCGATCAGCACAAGGGCAAGCGCGGTCATCAGCACGAGGTCGCCGGCGCCGATCGAGCCGAGTGACGGCATGACCGGATGGACACCGGCATTGAGCACGTCGACCAGAGCGACGAAGACAGCGGGAGAGAGGCCGGAGCCGCCGGCCGACAGCATCGCCAGGCGAGCGACCATTGTTGCCCGCACCGCCTCAACCGGCAGCGCCTCTCCGACCGCGCCGCTGCGCCCTTCCAGCAATTGCCGCTGGAAGGCACTGGCGTCGCCCTCGACCGCCGTGCCGAGATTGGCGCCGAGCCCGGTGTTCAGCCCGTATATGGGCTGGCCGGAGGCAGCGGCCTGGTCGAGCACTTTGCGTGCCTTGTCCAGCCTGCCGAGGACATCGGGGCCGATCTCCACCTTGCGGGCTCCGCGGGCGACGGTGGCGATATCGCCGACACTTACGGCGGCTCCGGTGAGGACGAGCGCGCTCATGCGAAACGCAGCCTCTGGCCGATGCCTTTTTCTCCTGCCTTGGCCAGCATCGCCTTGCCGAGCGCAATGTCGGACAGCGACAGGCCGCGATGCCAGAACAGGATGGTCTCGTCGTCGCTTTGCCGGCCCGGCTTGAGGCCGGCGGCGATCTGGCCAAGCTCGGCATGCAGCGTCTTTTCACTCAGCCGTCCGGTCTCGACATGGGCGCGCAGCGAACCGAACTTGCCGCCCTTGCACTGGCCCCAGTCGTCGACCACCATCTTCTGCATGATGTCGGTCAGCGACAGCTCCACCGCGCTCATCGTGCCATAGGGTACGACCAGGGCGCCGGGCTTGATCCATTCGGTCTTGAGCAGCGGCTGAGGCTCCGGCAGCCGCGAGGCCTCGACAACGATGTCGGCGCCTTCGATGCAGCTCTTCCAGTCGGCGACCGCCGTCACTTTCTTGCCGAGGTCGCCGGAGAGCTTGGCGGCAAAGCCGTCCCGGCTTTCCGGGCGGCGCGAATGGACGCGGATCTCGTCGAAGTCGAAGAGATGGTCAAGCAGGCGCACGTTCCAATAGGCGGTGCCGCGCGCGCCGATATGGGCGAGCACCTTGGAGTTCTTGCGTGCCAGATGCTTCGCGCCGATCGCTGTGACGGCGCCGGTGCGCATGTCGGTGATGACGGTGGCATCGAGGATGGCACGCGGCGTGCCGGTGCGCGGATCGAACAGGTTCAGAATGCCGAATTCAGAGGGCAGGCCATGCAGATAGTTGTCGACGTAGTCGCCGACGATCTTCACGCCCGCCGCGTCGAGTGGCGCCACATAGCCGCGCAGCACATTGAAATGGCCGTGGAAGGATGGGTCCGGTTCCAGGTGAACACGCGGTTCGATCACGGTCTGGCCCTTGCCCTGAGCGACCAGACCGGCCTCGACGGCGGCAATGATTTCGCCGTCGGTCATGGCAAGCGCATCGATGTCTAGAGCATTGAGATAGTCGATGTAGATGGGCTTCATTTATGCGCGCCCTTTCCTCGGTCGCCCCGCCCATCCCATAGCAGGCCGCGAGGCGACACGAAAGTTTGTTGCGCTGGCTATGGACGCAGTCGGCCAAATGCTGTTCAACCCGGTTCCGACATGACTGCCATTCCCGAAACTGAAGCCTTGCCGGCAACGGCCACCAGTGCGCGGCGCGTGGCGCTGATCGTCGCCATCGCCTTCTTCATGCAATTGCTGGATTCGACGATCATCTCGACCTCGTTGCCGCAGATGGGTGCCTCCTTCGGTGTGCCGGCGGTGGCGATGAGCATCGGCATCACGGTCTACATGCTGACCATGGCTGTTTTCGTGCCGCTGTCCGGCTGGCTTGCCGACCGGTTCGGCGCGCGCAACATTTTTCTCGTGGCGATCGCGCTGTTCACGCTGGCCTCGCTTGCCTGCGGCTTTTCGGAAAACCTGCCCCAATTTGTCGCTGCTCGCGCCGTGCAGGGGCTGGGCAGCGCGCTGATGACGCCGGTCGGCCGCATTCTTGTCCTGCGCAATGCGTCGAAGTCCGAGCTGCTCAACGCCACCGCGCTGATCACCTGGCCGGCGCTGTTCGCGCCCGTGGTCGGGCCGGTGCTCGGCGGCTTCATCACCACCTACCTGTCCTGGCACTGGAATTTCTTCATCAACGTGCCGCTTGGGCTGATCGGGCTGGCGCTGGTCGCCCGCTTCATTCCGGGCGACCGGGAAGCCGATCCCAAGCCGCTCGACTGGCCGGGGTTTTTCCTGACGTCGCTCGGGCTCGCCTGCCTGCTCTACGGCCTCGAGCGCATCGCGCATCCCGAGGACGGCCCGCGGCCGACGGTGCTGCTGATCGCGGCGGGCATCGTCATCGGCTGGCTGGCGGTGCGGCATCTGCGGCGCGCGACTCATCCGCTGCTCGATCTCTCCTCGTTCAAGGTGCTGACCTTCGCCATCTCGACACTCGCCGCGGGCACCATATTCCGGATGGCGATCAACGCCACGCCGTTCCTGCTGCCGCTTTTGTTCCAGGTTGGCTTCGGCCTCTCGCCCGTCGATGCCGGCTTGATGATCCTGGCCTATTTCCTCGGCAATCTCGGCATGAAGACGATAACGACGCCAACGCTGCGGCGTTTCGGTTTCCGCCCGGTGATGGTCGTCAACGGCATCATCGCCTCGGCCTCGATCATGGCTTGCGGAGCGATCTCGCCGCAGACGCCGCAGGCGCTGGTCGTGGTCCTGATGCTGATCGCCGGCCTGTCGCGGTCGATGCAGTTCACCGCGCTCAACACCCTGGCCTTCGCCGATATCGATGCGGCGCAGCGCAGTTCGGCGGCGACGCTGTCGTCCATGCTGCAGCAGGTGGCGATGCTGTTCGGCGTCGCGGTGGCGGCGGCGATCCTGAACCTGTCGCAGATCGCCAGGGACCGGCCGGCGCTCGATCTCGTCGATTTTCGAATCGCCTTCCTGGCGATCGGTGTCATCGGCCTGGTCGCGGCATTGCGTTTTCTCGTGCTGCCGCCCGCCGCGGGAGCCGAGGTTTCCGGCCACGCGCCGGCGAAATGAACTCCAATTTTTCGCCCGATGCGGAGATAAATTCCGCCCCATCCCTTCGCCTTGATACAGCGCTTTCGTAAATGACGGCGATGGCGCAATCGGTTGCCAAAAATGCAGGAGTTTCCGCGCATTGCGCCAGTTTCGGCAATCAATGTGTCCACCCGGTGAATATCGACATCCGCCGGTGTTCCAAGCGCGGATTCATTTGACGAACCGGCGCTGAGCCGATTAGCTTTTGCTTTCGGGATGGCAGCGCTGCCATCGGGGCAAATGCAGACATGAACACGACCGGCTGGCTAAATCCCAGGAGCCTGAATCAGGAAGGCATTGTCTTTGCCATTGCCGTGGTGCTGTTCGTTGCGGCGGCAATGGGGCTGCCGGGCTTTATCGATCCCAACAACCTCGTCGCCATTGTCCGCTCGGTGTCGGTGCTGGGCATATTGGCGCTCGGCATGGCTGTCGTCATCATCGGCCGCGGTATCGACCTGTCCGCGGTGGCGATCATGGCGATGTCGGTCGCCTGGTATCTGCAACTGCTCAACACGGGGACGTCGGACGGGCTGGCCTTCGCCTATGTGCTGGCCGGCGTGCTCGCCATCGGGCTGCTCAACGGCTTTCTCGTCGCCTATGCCGACGTGCCGGCGATTTTCGTGACGCTGGCCACCGGCTCCTTCGTCTTCGGCTATGTGCGCTCGCAACTGATCACGCAGGATGCGGTGCCGGTGCCGCAGGGGCATTGGGTCGAACTGCTCGGCGGCCTGCGCTTCCTCGATATCCCGATCGAGGTGTTCGTCTTCGCGGGCCTCGCCTTCCTGTTCTTCCTCTTCCTGCGTTACACCAAATGGGGGCGCTACATCTATTTTGCCGGCGACAACCCGGTCGCGGCCCGCAACATCGGCATCCCGGTGCGGCCGATGCTGGTGCTGCGCTACGTGCTGTCTGCCTTCGTTGCCCTGATCGCCGGCCTGCTGACGGCGGCCAGCCTGCATTCGATCAACACGCGTGTCGTCAATTCGACGCTGCTCTACGACATCGTGCTGGTGGCTGTGATCGGCGGGATCGGCCTCTCGGGCGGGCGGGGCGGGGTGCGCAACGTGCTGGTTGGAGCGGCGCTGATCGGCATCCTTCTCAACGCCATGACCATCATCGACATTCCGCTGCTCTACCAGAACCTGATCAAGGCAGCGATCCTGCTCGGCGCCATCATCGTCGACGGCATCATCAATCCACGCGACGAACAGACCGCGCAACAAGGCGACATTTAGGGGTACCCGGAACGATCGCGACGATCGGCCGGCAATGACAGTCGAAACAGAGGACGTGACATGAAACTGATCAGAACACTGATGGCCGCCGCCACGGCGCTGGCCGTTACCGCCTTCGTGGCGCCGACCTTCGCCGCCGATGATCCGGGTCCGGCCGCTTATGCGCAGGCGCTCAAGGGCAAGCGCGTCATGCTGGTGCCGCTGGCGATGGGCTTCGACCTGGCGCAGGGCTGGGCGCATTACCTAAAGAAGGAAGTCGAGGCCTGGGGCGGCGTGTTCGAGACGCGCGATCCGAACTGGGTGGTCGATGCGGGCGCGCAGGCGATCACCGACGCGATCTCGTCCGACACCAGGCCCGACGTGCTGATCATCCATGCACCGGACCTCAACTCCTATTCCAAGCTGATGAAGAAGGCGCAGGCCGCCGGCACCTATGTGCTTCTGGTCGACAACCCCGCCAACTTCCCGGCCGATGCCTTCGTCGGCAGCGACTGGGACCGGCTCGGCCAGCTCGAGGCCGAAGCGGCGATCAAGGGCTGCGGCGAAAACTCGTCGAAGAAGATCGGACTTGTGCAGGGCGACCAGGCGAACTCTTCCAGCCTCTATCAGTATGCCGGCATCATGAAGGTGCTGGACAAGCATCCTGACTTCAAGGTGGTGGCCAAGCCCGACTCCAACTGGGACGCGACGACCTCGCGCAACGTGACGACGACGATGCTGCAGCAGAACCCGGACATCTGCTCGATCATCGATTTCTGGGACGGTGACGCCACCGGCGCATCGGCCGCGATCCGAGACGCCAAGCTCGACGGCAAGGTGTTCCTCGTCACCACCGGCGGCGGCGAGAAGGCGGCCGATTGCGACAAGCTGCAGGACGGCACCTATGGCGCCGTGGTGATGACCGATCTCGCCCGCCAGTCGGGCGACATGAACGCCATCATCAAGTTCCTGCTGCAGAGCGGCCAGCCGGCCGGCACCTCCCACACCTATATCTATACGCTCGAGAAGGCGACGACCAAGGCCGATCTCAAGCCCGACAGCTGCTGGGACCTGAAGGCGCTGCAGGCCGAAGCGGCGGCGAAATAAACCGCACGTTCCCGACAGATATCAATGAGGTGGCCGGATTGCCCGGCCACCTCTTTCTCGTACCGCAGTGAGCCGATGTCCTTTCGCGAACGCCTTCAGTCCTGGCGCTACAATCTCGTGCCCGACCATCTGGTCGGCGAGATCCTGACCAAACGCTGGACCGACAATGCCATTCCGTTCCTGGCGCTGGTGGCAACGCTCGGCGTGTTCGGCTCGATCATTCCGGGTTTCTTCAAACTGACGTCGCTGCAGGAATCGACCCGCCAGCTCGGCGAATTCTCCATGGTGGTCACCGGCATGACGGTGGTGATGCTGGGCGGCGGCATCGATCTCTCGGTCGGCTCGATCTTCGCGCTGTCCTGCTTCTCGGCTGTCTACGTGTTCTTCATCCTCGAACAGTCGATCTGGCTGGCGCTGGCCGCTTCGCTCGCCACCGGGCTCGTCTTCGGCGCCATCAACGGCTACCTCGTCGGATATCTCAGGCTTCGCGCCTTCCTCACCACGCTGGTCACCTTCATCTTCGGTCGGGCATTGTTCGACATCCTCGTCACCACCTACGCCGCCGACGTGCAGCTTTCGACCGCCACGTCGGATGTGCTGGATTTCATCGGCGACAGCACCTTCTGGGGCCTCTCGGTCTCGGTCTGGCTGGCGATCATCCTCGCTGTCGTCACCCATATCGCGCTGACGCGCTCGCGGCCGGGATGGCATGTGCTGGCGGTCGGCGGCTCCCGGCGCTCGGCGCACAATGCCGGCATCCGCGTGCGCCGCACCGTGTTCATGACCTATGTCTTCTCGGGCTTCTGCGCCTCGATCGGCGGTTTCCTCATTGCCTGCCGCTTGAGCGGTGCAGGGCCGGGCACCGGCCTCAACCTCGAGATCATGGCGCTGACGGCGGCGGTGGTCGGCGGCGTCAGCCTCGGCGGCGGGCGCGGCTCGGTGATCAAGGGACTGATGGGCGCCATCATCGTCTTGACCATGACCAACGGCTTGATCCGGCTGGGCTACGGCACAGGCACCAACCAGATGGTGCTCGGCATCATGCTGGCGGTGGCGGTGACCATCGACATCCGCTGGCTGAAGAACCGCCACAAGGTGCTCAACGAAGTCTATGTCGCGCCGGTCTATCTCAAGATGGGCGAGACACAGTCCGCGGTGCCGGGCTCCGGCACGCCTTACGAGCTCGACAACCGTCTGTCCGCGGCCGACCATATCGGGCTCGGTGAGCTGGAAGGGCCCGAGGATGTCATCCTCGACCGTGACGACAATCTCTATTGCGGCACCCGCCATGGCGAGATCGTCCGCTTCTTCGCGCCGGACTACGTCAAGTCGGAAGTGTTTGCCCATATTGGCGGCTTTCCGCTGGGGCTCGCCTTCGACAAGTCGGGCAACCTGATCAGCTGCGTCGGTGCCATGGGGCTCTATTCCGTTTCGCCGCAGCGCGAGGTGAAACGCCTTTCGGCCGAGACGTCACGCTCCTGGACCTCGATCGTCGACGATGCACGGCTGCGCGATCCCAATGATTGCGACATCGCGTCGGATGGGCGCATCTATTTCACGGATTCAACGAAGCGCTACGACGCGCATGACTGGGCGCTGGACTCGATCGAGAACCGCGCCACCGGGCGCCTGCTGGTCTACGACCCGAAGGACGGTTCGACGAAAACGCTGCTCGACGGCTATCGCTACACCAATGGTGTGTGCATGGCTCATGACGGCAAGTCGCTGTTCTTCGCCGAAAGCTGGGCCTGCCGCGTGCATCGCTATTGGCTGGAAGGGCCGAAGGCCGGCACCGCCGAATGCGTCATCCGCGACATGCCGGGCTATCCCGACAACATCAACCGGGCGTCGGACGGCAATTACTGGATGGCGTGGCTGGGCATGCGCACGCCAAGCTTCGACCTGTCGCTGCGCCATCCCGACATGCGCAAGCGCATGACGCGGCGGCTGCCGCAGGACGAGTGGCTGTTCCCCAACATCAACACCGGCGGCGTGGTGAAATTCAACGAGAAGGGCGGGATCGTGGAGGCACTCGGCGACCTCACCGGCGATGCGCATCCGATGGTCACCTCGATGCGCGAGCACAAGGGATATCTTTTCGTCGGCGGCATCCTCAACAACCGCATCGGCCGCTACAGGATTTCGGGTGCCGACCCGAACTGGACCAGCCCCGCTTCCTATTGGGGAGCAAAGCCATGATCCTCGATCCGATCCTGGATATGTTTCGCGGCAAGGCGGTCACCATCCCGCCGCTGGACGGCGCCTTCCGGCCCAACACGCGGCTCGATGACGCGCCTGCGTTTGCCGAACTGACCGAGCCGGACAATCTGCTGGCCTCCGGTGAGAGGTTGCTCGCCTCAAGCGGCAACGCCGTCTGTTCGCTTGGCGCCGGAGGCGAGCCCAGGGTTGTCGAGACCTTTGCGTCCCCCGTTTCGGCACTGGCGCTGTCGCCATCGGGTGAGCTGACGGTGGCTCTCGAAAGCGGCAAGCTGCTGATATCGGGCAAGGATGTTTCGCTGCCGACGGATGTGCGTTGCGTCACGGCACTTGCCTATGCCGATGACGGCACGCTCTGGCTGGCCAATGGCTCGGCCGAGCACACGCCATCGCAATGGGCCGCCGACCTGATGAGGAAGGGCGCGTCCGGTTCGCTGTGGCGATGTGGCCCGGGAGCGATCGGCTTCCAGAAAGTTGCCGGCGACATCGCGTTCCCCAACGGTCTGCATCCGGCGGGCGAGGGCGTTCTGGTGAGCGAAAGCTGGCGCCACCAGCTCATCCGTTTCAGCAGCGCGACAGGCAATCGTTCGACGGTGCTGACACATCTGCCCGGCTATCCCGCGCGACTCGCGCCGGCGCGCGATGGCGGGGCGTGGCTGACCTTGTTCGCGCCGCGCAACCGGCTGATCGAGTTCGTCTTGCAGGAGACGCATTACCGGCAGGACATGATCGACCAGGTCCCGCCGGCCTACTGGATCGCGCCGGCGCTGGCCTCCAACCGCAGCTTCCTCGAACCACTGCAATGCGGCGGCATCCGCACCATGGGCATCCACAAGCCATGGTCGCCGAGCCGCTCCTACGGGCTGGTGGTCAGACTGGATCAGAACATGCAGCCGCAGTTCAGCCTGCACAGCCGCGCCAATGGCACGCGCCACGGCATCTGCAGCGTGGTGGAAAAGGACGGCAAGTTGTTCATCGCCTCCAGGGGCGGCGACTGTGTGCTTGCCGTCGATACGGGAGGTTTCTGATGGAACCGATCGTTCGCCTGGAGAATGTCACCAAGAATTATCGCGGCGTGCCGGCGGTGAAAAATGTCAGCTTCGACCTGCGCAAGGGCGAGATCCACGCGCTGCTCGGCGAGAATGGTGCCGGGAAATCGACGCTGACCAAGATCATCGCCGGCGTCGTCGACGCCACCTCCGGCAAGATGTTCCACAAGGGGCGCGAGATCGCCTACGCCTCGCCGCATGCGGCACTCGAGGCCGGTATCGCCATGGTGTTCCAGGAGACCAGCCTGGTGCCGTCGATGACGGTGGCGCAAAATCTTTATCTCGGTACTGAAAAATTCCTCAACCGGCTGCGCGGCACGTATATTTCAGCACAACAGTTCCTGCAGTCGCTGAATTTCCCGGTCGATCCGAACGCGATGGTGGCGACGCTGGGCGCGGCCAAGAGGCAAATGGTGGAGATCGCGCGTGCAGTGCACCACAATGCCGAGATCATCATCTTCGACGAGCCGACGGCGACGCTGACGCCGGAGGAGAAGCGGCATTTCTTCGCGCTGATCCGCCGATTGAAAGCGAATGGGGTCTCGATCGTCTTCATCAGCCATGCCCTGGAAGAGGCGCTTGCCATCGCCGACCGCATCACCATTTTGCGCGACGGCGAACTGGTCGTCACCGACGATACTTCCGCCTTCGACCGCGACAAGATCGTTGCCGCCATGGTCGGGCGCAGCTTGTCGGGCCAGATCTACCGACAGCGCGACGAAGCCAGGCTGCGCAAGGCGGGCAAGAAGGTGCTGTCGGTGCAGGACATTTCGATGAGCAATGTCGTGCGCAACAATTCCTTCTCGATCTTCGAGGGCCAGATCACCGGTGTGTTCGGTCTCATCGGCTCCGGCCGCACCGAGACCTTCAAGATCGTGTCCGGTATCTACAAGCGGGATTTCTTGCGGGGTGGGGCGATCGAGCTCGATGACAGACCGGTGCGCTACCTCGTGCCGAGCGAGGCGGTGGCCGACGGCATCGTCTATGTCACCGAGGACCGCAAGAGCGAGGGCATTTTCGAGACGATGGGCATCGCCGAGAACCTTTTCGGCGGGCTGCTGGCGGCGGGCCGCGAAAAGGCCTGGGTGATCAATGCGCAGGAGATGCGGCAGCTGTCGGCGGAATGGACGAAGACGCTGAACATCAAGGCGATCAACGACAATGCGCGCGTGGTCGAGCTTTCCGGCGGCAACCAGCAGAAGGTGGTGATCGGCAAGGGGCTGGTGCAAAAGCCGCGCATTGTCATCTTCGACGAGCCGACGCGGGGCGTCGATGTCGGCGCCATCGCCGAGATCCACCAGATCATCAACCGGCTGGCCGACGAGGGACTGGCCGTCGTGGTGATCTCGTCCTACCTGCCGGAGATCATGAACCTGTCCGACCGGATCTTGGTCTGCCGCCAGGGCCGTATCGTCGAGGAGTTTTCGCCGGCGGAGGCGACGGAGGAGAAGATCATGTACGCGGCGGTGCATTAGGGTTCTGGCTGGTGTGTGCGTCGACAATTGGCCGAGGCGTCTCTCCCTTCGTCATCCACGGGCGACGCTGGGTTGCTCTGCCAACCTCGGCGTCCGTGCTGTTCCGAGCCAAAAACTGAATCGGACAAACCGGTTAGCCGTCTATGCGCATCACTTGATTCAACGACCTAATTCATCGATCGAAACGGAAGGACCACACCATGGCCACCACAAGACTCCTCAGCGATGCCGAGGTCGAAAAAATCCCTGATGTGAAGGCCGTGTTCGACGATATCCGGGCGACGCGCAAATCCGACTTCGTCAACAATTTCTGGCGTGGGCTGGCCAATGATCCGGTGTCGCTGAAGCGGGTTTGGGAGCAGCTCAAGGTGGTGATGGTGGCCGACAGCGCCATCGATCCACTGACCAAGGAGATGATCTATATCGCCGTCTCGACCGCCAATGGCTGCTCCTACTGCGTCCATTCGCACACGGCGGCGGCGCGGGCCAAGGGGATGACCGATGCGCAGCATGGCGAGCTGGTGTCGATCATCGGGCTGGCGGGGCAGACCAACCATCTGGTCACGGCGATGCAGATCCCGGTCGACCCGCAATTCGAGGTGAGGTGAGCGTGATTTCCCGCCGCGCCGCCGCAAGATCGTGAGCGCGGCTATTCTGTAGCCTAGCAGTGGCAAGTGGCTGAAATCCGGTCGCTTTCCACGCTGCGCCGGTTGCCGCCGGCTACCCTTCGCCAGCCGCTGCCCGCAATTGCGCGGTTTATCCCAGCGGCTGTTAAGGAAGTGACATGGAACGGCACTAAGGAAGCCCCATGCGATGCCGCTCGCCGGGGGGCTCGGCTCGCATGCTGGAGCCGACATGAAAATCGTTCAGATCACAGACACCCATTTCAGCCCGACCAAACCGCACTTCAACGGCAATTGGCAGCCGCTGGCCGCCTGGATCGAGCAGAGCGGCGCCGACCTTGTCATCCACACGGGCGACCTCAGCGTCGACGGTGCCGACCGGGACGACGACATCGCCTTCTGCATGGATCTGATGCGGGAGATCCCGAAGCCGATGCTGCTGGTGCCCGGCAATCACGATGTCGGCCATCTGCCCGGCTCGCTGCAGCCGGTCAATGCCGGACGCCTCGAGCGCTGGCGCCGGCTGGTTGGCCCCGACTACTGGATGGAGGACACCGGCACCTGGCGTCTCATCGGGCTCGACAGCCTGCTGATGGGTTTTGACGATGCCGAGGAAGAGGCGCAGTTCGAATGGCTGCGGACCGCACTGGAAAGCCGCGCCGGCCGGCGCGTCGCGCTCTTTGCCCACAAGCCGCTCTTCATCGACGAGCCCGGCGAGGGCGACACGGGTTACTGGAGTGTCAGGCCGGCGCAGCGGCAGCGTCTTTATGACCTGATCGGCGCCCACGATGTCGCGCTGTTCGCCAGTGGTCACCTGCACCGGGCATGGCAGGGCGAATATGAAAACACGTCGCTTGTATGGGGTCCGTCGGCGGCCTTCGTCGTCGGCGACATGGAGCGTGATATGCCGGGCGAGCGGCTGCTTGGCGCCGTTGTGCATCAATTCGGCGACACGGTCGCCAGCGAGATCGTCGCCATCCCGGGCATGACGGCCCATGTCCTGGATGACGTAGTCGAGGAGGTCTATCCGCACGAGGCGCACAAGGTTCGCAAGAAGGTCGCGTCATGAGCGCGCTTTCGCTTCGCGGCGTCAAAAAGTCGTTTGGCGGCAATGCCATTCTGAACGGCATCAGCCTTGATGTGGAGCCCGGCGAGTTCATCGCGCTTGTCGGTCCCTCCGGATGCGGCAAGAGCACCTTGCTGCGCATCCTGGCGGGGCTCGACCATGCGGACAGCGGCGAGATCTTCGTCGGCGACAGGGACATGTCGCCGGTTGCCGCGGCCGACCGCAACATCGCCATGGTGTTCCAGTCCTACGCGCTCTATCCGCATCTGACGGCCGGCCAGAATATCGCCGTGCCGCTTGCCATGAAGCGGCTGAGCCGGTCGCAGCGCCTGCCGCTCGTTGGCTCGCTGCTGCCCGGCCAGAAAGAGATCCGCACCGGCATTGCGCGCGATGTGCGCGAGATGGCGGGTCTGCTGAAGATCGATCATCTGCTTGACCGCAAGCCGGGGCAGATGTCCGGCGGCCAGCGGCAGCGTGTCGCCTTGGCGCGTGCGATGGTGCGCCATCCCAGCATCTTCCTGATGGACGAGCCGCTCTCCAATCTCGATGCCAATCTGCGCGTCCATGCCCGCGGCGAGATCGTCGAACTGCACCGCCGCGCCGGCGTGCCGACGCTCTATGTGACGCACGACCAGGCCGAGGCGCTTTCGATGGCTGACCGTGTGGCGGTGATGATCGGCGGCAATCTGCTGCAACTCGCCGCGCCCGACGTGATCTACAACGATCCCGCCCATATCGAGGTCGCGCGCTTCGTCGGCCAACCGAGGATCAACATCATCCAAGCACAGGCCGAAAGCGGCCGTGTCGGCTTCGAGGGCATCCGGCTGGCCCTGCTGGAAAAGGTTGCGACCGGGCCGGTCAGTCTCGGCATCCGGCCCGAATTCGTAAGACTTTCCCCCAGCGGCAGGAGCGGCCTTGCCGGACGGATCGAGCGCCTCGAATTCCTCGGCTCGGAAGTCATTGCCCATTGCCGCCTCGACGCCTCCGGCGACATCATCGTCGCCAAGCTGGCGCCGCACGAGGCGAGGGACCTGATTGCCGGAATGAAGGTGGGCATCCTTCTGGCCCCTGAACAGGCGATGGTCTTCGGGCCGGAGGGAAAGCGGCTGCGCATCGCGGCGGGCGCGCGGCAGGAGCCGGCCTATGTCTAGCGTTGCGCTGGCCGGCAATGTCCGGAGCGCGGCGGCGCTGCGCGCGCGCAGCGAGGACCGGACCGCCTGGCTGCTGGCGGCGCCGGCCATCGTGCTGTTGCTGCTGTTCGTGCTGTTGCCGGTGGCTGCCGTCATCTTTCTCGGCTTCACCGATTTCGAGCTCGGCTACGGCAAGTTCCGCTTCGTCGGCTTCGAGAATTACGCACATCTCCTGAACGACCGCACCTTCCGCCGGTCGTTGTGGAACACCTCGGTCTATACGGCCATTGTCGCGCCGGTCTCGATCGTGCTTGGCCTGGGCGTTGCCCTGCTGATCGAAGGCGAGGGCCGGGCGCGCGGCTTTTTCCGCACCGTCTATTTCCTGCCGGTCGCCTCGCTGATCGTCGCCATGGCGACCGTCTGGCAATACATCTTCCACCCGACGATCGGGCCGCTCAACGCGCTGCTTTCGCTAGCCGGCATTCCCGGCCCGAACTGGCTCGGCGCGTCGAACACCGTGCTTTACAGCCTGTCGATCATCGGCATCTGGCAGTCGGTCGGCTTCAACATGGTGCTGTTCCTGGCGGGCCTGACGGCGATCCCGCGCGAACTCTATGCCGCCGCTTACGTCGACGGCGCGAAATCGGCGCTCGACCGGTTCTTCCTCGTCACCTGGCCGATGCTCGGGCCGACGACGCTGTTCGTCGTCACCATCAGCATCACCAATGCGGTGAAGGTTTTCGAAACGGTGAAGATGCTGACCGATGGCGGCCCCAACAAGGCCTCCGAAGTGCTGCTTTTCACTATTTACCAGGAAGGTTTCGTCTATCTGCGCGTCGGCTACGCCTCGGCGATGACGGTCGTCTTCCTCGCGATCCTGGTCGTGCTGATGCTGCTGCAATACCGCGTCCTCGACCGGCGGGTGCACTACACATGAGCAGCGTTCCGGCCGGCCGCGTCATCCGCTTCGCGCTGCTTTCGCTCGGCGCGCTGATGATCCTTGCGCCCTACATCTTCATGATCTCGACAGCGGGCAAGACGCAGAGCGATATCTTCACCTCGTCGCTGTCGCTCGTTCCGCGGCATTTCTACTTCGCCGAGAATTTCGCCAAGGCGTTTGCCAAGGTGCCGATGGCGACACTGCTGTGGAACGGCGTTGTCGTGTGCGGCCTGATCTTCTTCTTCCAGGTCGTGGTGGCGATTCCGTGCGCCTATGCGATGGCCAAGCTGAAGTTCCGGGCCGCGCGGCTGATGATGGTGCTGGTCATGCTCGGCCTGCTGGTCCCGATCCACGCGACGGCGCTGCCGCTCTATGTCACCTTCGACAGGATGTCGCTGCTCAACAGCTACACCTCGCTGGTCGCGCCTTTCACCATATCGGTGTTCGCGATCTTCATGTTCCTGCAGTTCTTCCGCGCCATGCCCGACGACCTGCTGCACGCGGCACGGCTCGACGGCATGTCCGAACTCGGCATCGTCGCCCGCGTCATCGTCCCCAATGCGTGGCCGGCGGTCACGGCCTTTGCGATCTTTTCCGTCGTCGCGCACTGGAACGATCTCTACTGGCCGCTGATCGTCGTCAGCAAGCAGGCTTACGCCACACCGCCGCTCGGCCTGATGTATTTCCGCGCCGCCGAGGCCGGCGACGACTACGGCGCGCTGATGGCCGCCACGCTGATCATCACCCTTCCTCTCGTCGCCGCCTTCCTGCTGGCGCAGAAGCGTTTCGTCGAGGGCATCACCATGACCGGTCTCAAAGGCTGAGCTTGCCAACAACTGACTGGGCCAACAAGGAGCACGAGCAATGAAGCATTTTTCCAGGATTTTCGCCGCGGCGGCGGTGTCGCTGGCGACGGCCATTCCGGCCTATGCCGAGACGACGCTGACGGTTCACTACCCGATGCCCGGCTTCTTCAAGAACGTGATGGACACGATCTCGAAGAAGTTCATGGAGGAAAACCCCGATATCAAGATCCAGTTCGCCAGCCCGTCGGCGACCTATGAAGAAGGCATCCAGACCATTCTTCGCCAGGCCGGCACCGACGAGATGCCCGACATCACCTTCATCGGCCTCAACCGCCTGCGCATGCTGAACGAACGCGACGTCGCCGTCGATCTCGGCCCGTTGGTCAAGAAGGAAGGCAACATGGCGGAGCTCGGCTTCTCCGACACGATCCTGAAGCTGGCGCAGGTCAACGGCAAGCAGGTCGGCCTGGCCTTCGCCACCTCCAACCCGATCATGTATTACAATGCCGACCTGGTGAAGGCGGCCGGCGGCGATCCGGACAATCCGCCTAAGACCTGGGACGAGGTGATCGCGCTCGGCGGCAAGATCAAGGCGCTCGGCAATGGTGTCGACGGCATCGACTTCCGCTGGCAGGGCGATGACTGGATGTTCTCGGCGCTGCTGTTCGGCGCCGGTGGCAAGATGCTGAACGAGGACGAAAGCAAGGTCGCCTTCAACGGACCCGAAGGCGAGAAGGCGGTGGAGATCCTGGAACGGATGGTGAAGGAGGGCGGCATGCCGGTCTTCACCAAGCCGGCGGGCGAGCAGGCTTTCGCGGCCGGCAAGGTCGGCTTCGAATTCCAGACCACCGGTGCGCTGGTCAACACCATCAAGAATGTCGGCGACAAGTTCACGCTGCGCACCGCCAAGATCCCGCTGATCGATCCGGTCAACGGCCGTCTGCCGACCGGCGGCAACGCCGTGGTCATCCTGACCAAGGATACGTCCAAGCAGGAGGCTGCCTGGAAGTTCGCGAAATTCGCCGCCGGCCCCTATGGCGCTTCCGTCGTCGTGCCGGGCACCGGCTATGTCCCCAACAACGAGCTGGCAGCGAAATCGTCAGACTATCTCGGCGATTTCTACAAGAAGAACCCGCTGTTCCAGGCCGGGCTCAGCCAGATGCCGCTGATGGTTCCGTGGTACGCCTTCCCGGGCACCAACGGGGTGAAGGTCACGCAGACGATCGTCGACAATCTGTCGCGCATCATCGACCAGTCGGCCTCGCCCAAGGAAGCGCTCACGGACGCGGCCAGCGACGTCGAAGGCATGCTGCCGACGCAGTAAGGGCTTAGGCGGGGACTTACCTTCTCCCCTTGTGGGAGAAGGTGGCCTCGCGAAGCGAGGTCGGATGAGGGGTGCTCCAGGGAACGCCAACGTCTCACTTCGCTGGAACACCCCTCATCCGTCTCGGCGCTGCGCGCCGATTCACCTTCCCCCACAAGGGGGGAAGGAAGAGAGTGCTACACTGGCCGGTAAACCCGCTCCGCCGTGTTCCAGAAGATATCGGCCTCGGCGGTCGCGCCGTGCTTCGCCACCGCGTCACGGTGCGCCTTGATCAGCTCGGCGTGGCTGGTCCAGAGCTTCTCGATCGGGAAGTTGGAACCGAACATCAGATGATCGGAGCCCAGGATATCGATCGCGTTGTCGACGATATAGGCGATCAGCGCCGGATCGTTGCGGTGGACGAAGGTGCCGAGGCCGGAGAGCTTGGCGTAGAGATTGGGTGCCGCCGAGAGCGTGCGCAGCCCCGCCTTCCAGGCCTCGGTGGTTTCCTGATCCGTGCCGGTCAGCATGCCGGCATGGGTGAGGATGAAGCTGGTATCGGGATTCTCACCGACCAGCGTCAGCCCGTCCTTCATCTGGGCGGGGAAAAGCTGCAGGTCGAAGGACAGGCCATAGTCCCTCAGCCTCGCGACGTTGGCGCGCACCTTGGGATCGATGACCTGGTCGGCCGAAGCGGCGAAGCGGAAGGCCGGCGTTTCGTGCCAGTGCAGTTGCATGCGCACGCCGCGCAGCAGTTTGTACTTCATCAGCCGGTCGATCTGGGGCCTGACGTCATCCACCGTCATGTCGGCATAGCCGACGATTGCGTGCGGCCAGCCGGTTTCACCCGCTGTCTTCTGCAGGAAGGCGACCTCTTTCTCGAAATCCTCCTTCGCCCAGTTGGTCTGGACATAGACGGCCTTCTCGACGCCTGATCCCTTCTGGTCGTCGAGGAATTCGCCGATCGGATAGTCGCGGCGGATCGGCTCGTAAGGGCCGAAGATGCGCGGCACCATCGGCCCGACCAGCCAGGGTTGGTCCTTCTGGCGCCAAATGTGGAAATGCGCGTCGATGGCTTTTTGCATCAGGAAACCCTCTTCCAGATTGTCGATGCCGCGGGGGCGGGACGGGCGAGCGACAGGATGAAATCGATGAGGCTGGTCAACGACGAGCCGTCGATGAGGTCGTCGAGGTCAGGCAGGATGGCGCGCAGTGCCGCCGTCACCGGGCGGAAGCGCGGGTCGCCGGCCAAGGGTGTTGCCAGCGACAGCCGGAAGGCACGGGCGCTCAGCCTGCGTATGGCCGTCTCCAGCTCGGCATGGTCGCCACGTTCCAGAGCGTCCGACAGGACAACGACCGCCGCACCGCGGGCAAAGGACGAAAAGCGCGGAACGGAGAGGAAGGCGAGCAGTGTCGGTCCCATGCGGGTGCCGCCGTCCCAGTCGTCGACCTGGGCCGCCGCGCGCGCCAGCGCCTGGTCGCGGTCGCGGATGCGCAATGCCGTGGTGATGCGGGTGAGCCGCGTGCCGAAGGTGAAGATCTCGGCGCGGTCGGCGCCTTGCACGATGGCGTGCGCGAGCTTGAGATAGTCCGCCGTGTGCAGCTTCATCGAGCCGGAGACGTCTATCAAGAGCAGCAGCTTGCGTGGCACGGTCTGGCGGCGGCGCAGCAGCGGTGAGGGCACGTCGCCATCGGCGCTGACGATTTCGCGCAGCGAGCGGCGCAGGTCGAGCTTGCCGCGCGAAGGGGTGCGCACGGTGCGGAAGGAGCGGCGGGCGGGCAGGGCGGACGGCAGCTTGCGTTGAAAGGCGGTCAGTCTGTCGTCGTCGCGCTGAAAATCGCGGGTGCTCAATTGCTCCAGGGCCGAGGACAGTTCGCCGCCTTCCTGGTTGTGCTCGGCTTCGATCCGCTGGTCGTCAGCGCCGCCATCATCCTTGATGCGGGTTTCCTCTTCCGCGTCACCTTCGACCACGGCTGACGTGCTGCCGTAGAAATGGCTCTGGAAATGCGCTTCGAATTCGTCGCGGCGATCGGGCGGCGGCGCCAGCGTGGCAAGGGCGGCCTCGCGGATGTCGGCCATCGAGCGTGGTCCGAGCAGTGTGACCGCCTGCATGAAGCCGGAGACTTGTTCGGGGGCGATGGCGAAGCCGTAGCGGCGCAGCAGGCGGCCGAAGCCGAGGAAGGGCGTAGCGGCGTTGGGCAACGCGCTCATGCAAGCGCCTCCTCGACAATCCGGCCAAGCTCAGGCGCGATGTAGGACAGATCCTCCTCGTCCTTGATCAGCACGCCGATGGCGCGGCGGAAGGCTTCCGGCCAGGGGCTGCCGCCTTTTTCGAGGATGGTGGCGGCATTGGCCCATTCGACGGCCTCGGCGATGCCGGGCGGCTTGGCCAGCGGGCGGGCGCGGATGGTCTGCACGGCTGCCGCAACGGCGCGCGCGGTGGCCTCAGCGACATCGCCGGCGCGCAGCAAGATGATGGCGGCTTCGCGCTCGGCATCGGGATAACCGATCCAGTGATAGACGCAGCGTCGTCGCAATGCCTCGGCAAGTTCGCGGGTGCGGTTGGAGGTCAGGATGACGATCGGCTGCGCGCCGGCACGGATGGTGCCGCGCTCGGGGATGCTGATCTGGAAATCGGAGAGGAATTCGAGCAGCAGCGCCTCGAATTCATGATCCGAACGGTCGATCTCGTCGACCAGCAGTACGCGCTGCTCCGGTGCCCGCAACACCTGCAGCAGCGGCCGGGCGATCAGGAAGCGGTCGTCGTAAATGTCGATTTCGTGTTCGCCGGAATGGCGGATGGCGAGCAGCTGGCGCTGGTAGTTCCATTCGTAGAGCGCATGCGCGGCGTCGACGCCTTCATAGCATTGCAGGCGCACCAGATCGCGGCCGAGCAGCTCGGCGACAGCCTTCGCGGCCTCGGTCTTGCCGACGCCCGGCGCGCCTTCGAGCAGCAGCGGCTTGCCGAGCCGGATCGCCAGGAAGATGGCGGTGGCCAGGCTGTCGTCGGCCAGATAGCGCGAGGTGGCGAGATGCGACGCCACCGCCTCCGGCGAGGTCGCGACAGTCTCGGCGTTCACCTCGGGCATGTCAGTTCGCCGCTTGCGCCTTGAGCGCGCGCAGGATGCGCTCCGGCGTGATCGGCAGCGTGTCGATGCGCACGCCGACGGCGTCGAAGACGGCATTGGCGACCGCCGGTATCTGCGGATTGGCGCACATTTCGCCCGGCCCCTTGGCGCCGTAGGGCCCGTCCGCCGAGGGCCGCTCCAGAACGATGATCTCGGTCTCGGCGAGGTCGCCTGGCCCCGGCATCAGATACTGGTTGAAGTCGGTGCCGCCATGATCGCGGTTGGGGTAATAGGGCTCTGTCGTCTCGTAGAGCGCGTGGCTGATGCCCATCCAGGAGCCGCCGACCAGCTGCTGCTCGACCATCTTCGGGTTCAGCGCGCGGCCGATCTCGAAGACGTTCTTGACTGTCAGCACGGTGACCTCGCCGGTCTCGTCATCGACCTCGACCTCGGCCACCGTGCAGGCATGCGCGTAGCAGGTCGACGGTTTCATCGCGCCGGTTTCCTTCTCGGGATAGGAGCGCGGGATCAGGAACATGCCGCGGCCCGAGATCGAGCGCCCGCGCTTGAAATGTGCCGACAGCGCGACGTCGAAGATCGAGATCGATTTCTGCGGCGCGCCCTTGACCAGTATGTTGCCCTGGCCGTCGGTCTCGAGGTCGGAAGCGTTGACCTCCAGTTCTTCCGCCGCCACTTCCAGCATCACCTGGCGCGCTTCTTTCGCGGCCTGGATGACGGCGTTGCCGGCGCGATGCGTGCCGCGCGAGGCGAAGGTGCCCATGCAATGCGGGCCGGTGTCGGTGTCGGCGGTGTCGACGACGACGCGGTCGGTCGGCACGCCAATGGTTTCGGCACAGATCTGCGCCATGATCTGCTTCATGCCCTGGCCGAGATCGACCGAGGATAGCGTCACCATGAAATTGCCGGTCGGCGTCGAGTGGACCAGCGCCTGGGTCGGATCGCCGCCGAGATTCATGCCGGTGGGATAGTTGATCGCGGCGACGCCGCGTCCGCGCCTGATCGCCATCTCAAGCTCCCTTCACGTAGGACGACATCGCCATGTATTTCTCCGCCACCGGCCAGTTGGCGGCGCGCGAGGCTTCCTGCATGCACTCGATGAGCGCTGCCCCTTCCGTCGGCTGGCGATGCGCCTTCATGTCGCCGTCGCGATAGGCGTTGATGAAGCGGAATTCGAGCGGGTCCATGCCGATCAGCCGCGCCAGCTTGTCCATCTGCACCTCCAGCGCGAAGTCGCCGATGGTGACGCCGAAGCCGCGCATGGCCGACGACGGCGTGCGGTTGGTGTAGACGCAGTAGGTGTCGATCCACACATTCGGGATGGTGTAGGGGCCGGGATAGTGGCCGGCACCCTTCTGCGCGCCATAGGGCGAGTGACGCGAATAGGCGCCGGCATCGGTATAACCAGTGACCTTGCGCGCGACGATGCGGCCGTCCTTCATCACGCCGTCCTTGATGACCACCTTTTCGGCCGCACGGGGTGACGAGATCTGCATCTCTTCCTCGCGGCTGTAGATGAAACAGACCGGTCGTCCGGTCAGCTTGGCGCCGAGGATGGCGATCGGCTCGACGATGACGTCGACCTTGCCGCCAAAACCGCCGCCGACCGTGCCGCCGACGAAATGCAGCTTCGAGCCCGGCATCTGCAGGATGATCGACGTGTTGTCGAGGGTGAAGAACATCGCCTGCGTGTTGGTGTAGCAGGTGAAGCGGTCGTTGCCTTCGGGCGCCACAACACAACCGGTGGTCTCGGTCGGCGCATGCTCGATCGGCGAGGACTGATAGCTCTGTTCCAAGATGTGGTCGGCGCCGGCGAAGCCGGCCTCGACATCACCGAAGCGTACCTTGCGGCACTCGCCGCTGTCATAGAGATAGTAGTTCTGGCCGTGATATTCGTTGACCAAGGGCGCGCCGGGCTTCAGCGCTTCCTCCATGTCGAAGACGGCCGGCAGCACTTCATAGTCGACCTTGACCTTCGCCGCGGCTTCCTGCGCGGCGCGCTCCGTCTCGGCCAGCACCGCAACCACGGCCTCGCCCTTCCAGCGCACCTTGCCGTCGGCCAGCACGGTCTCGTCCTCGGGGCCGATCTGGATCAGGATCAGGATGGTGTAGACATTGTGCGGCACGTCCTTGGCGGTCAGCACCTTGACCACACCTGGATGCTTCTCAGCCTCGGACGTGTCGATCGAGCGGATGCGGGCGTGGTGGTGCGGGCTGCGCACCATCTTCAGGTGCAGCATGCCGGGAAAGTTGCGGTCGGCGAAAAAGGCTGTCTTGCCGGTGACATGGCCGGGCGAATCCGAACGGGGCCGGGGCTGGCCGATCTCATGCAGATCGTCCTTGCGGACATCGGCGAAGTAGTTCTTGCGCAGTTCCATTCTCTTGATCCCCTCAGGCGGCGTTCTGCGAATTGGAGCGCGCGGCCGTCAGCACCGCCTGGATGATCGGCTCGTAGCCGGTGCAGCGGCAGATATTGCCCGACAGCGCCTCGACCACGTCGTCGCGGGTGGGGTTGGGCGTGTGGTCGAGCAGCACCTTGGCCGCCATGATCATGCCCGGCGTGCAGAAGCCGCATTGCGTGGCGAACGTGTCGAGGAATGCGCGCTGCAGCGGATGCAGGACGCCGCCCTCGGCGAGGCCCGATGTCGTGGTGATGGCTGTTCCGTTGCAAGTTTCAGCCAAGGTCAGGCAGGACAGCCGGAGCTCGCCGTCGATGATGACGGAGCAGGCACCGCACGTGCCCTGGTGGCAGCCGCCCTTCGGCGAGGTGTCGCCGATCTTGTCGCGCAAGGCGTTGAGCAGCGTCGTGCCACTGTCGATGAATTCGGCTTTTTCGAAGCCGTTGAGCGTGAATTGAACCGGGACCTTCGCCATGTTTCCTCCTTGCGCGTCCGCCCGAAGGATCGGACAGACGCGCGCTCCCCAACTCGTGATTTCAAGTCAGCAACAGCCGGCCGAGATGGACCGGCAGCACTTCGGCGCGATACCAGGCGCTGGCGATCGGATCGGTGATGGGCGTGGTGCCTTCGGCGGCGGCGGCCAGTGCCGGTGCGATGCCGTTCCGGTCAAGCGTCTTTCCCTTGAGCGCCTCTTCCGCCGCCCTGGCACGCACTGGCCGATCGGCCATGCAGCCAAGCGCGATCCGAGCCGAGGAAACGGTGCCGTCCGCGGCCTGCTCCAGAACGATGGCGATGCTCAGCACCGAGACGCCCTTGGGCTTGATCCGCGATATTTTCAGGAAGCGGAAGCCGTCGGCCTTCGGCAGCGTGAAGCCGACCGACGTGACGATGGCGCGGCTTTCGTCACGCCCGGTCAGGAAAGTCTCGATCGGCAATTCGCCGTCATCGGTGCCGACCGTGGCGTCGAGCGCCAGCAAGGCAACGGCGAAATCGCCGTAGGGGGCGGGCGCGAACAGATTGCCGCCGACGGTCGCCATGTTGCGCACCGCCGGGCCGCCTACGGCGCGCGCGGCCTTGGCGAGCGTGCCGAGTTCCGGATGTCGCGCGATCGCCGCCATGGTCACCGAGGCGCCGATGCGGATCTTGCCATCGGCGACCGTGATGGCCGACAGGGTCGGGTCGGTCGACCTGACAAGGCCGGAGACCGAGACATCGCCTTCATTGGCCGCGCGGACCACGAGTGTGCCGCCACCGAGATAGCGGGTACCGGCCGTCTTCAGCGCCGCATTGGCGTCCTTCACGGTCGGGAATGTCTGGAGGGCAAGCGCCATGGAACACTCCTGTTCTCAGCCCGATTCAGCTCTGGCCGGCAAAGTGGCTCTTCAGGGCGTTGAAGCCGCCCTGGAAGACATTGGCGCCCATGCCCTCGGCCAGCTTGTCCGCATCCTCCGGGGCGGCGTCGAAGCTGGCTGTCCACTCGGCATAGGTGCGGTCGCCATCGGTGACGCGCCGAAGCTGCAGCGTCGCCTTGTGGTTGGTGAGCGGCTGCGGCGTTTCCAGGATGGAATAGCTGACGAGGAAATTGTCGTCGGAGAAGTCGAGCAGTTTTTCACGGATGCGCGCGCCGCTGGCGAGCTGGAAGTTGCGCACGCAGCCGATCGCGGCGGCGTCCTTGCCATCCTCGATATGGCTTTCGACCATGCGCGGGTGCCAGCCCGGCAGGTCGTTGAAGTCGCGTATGCGCGCCCAGACTTTTTCGACCGGCGCGTCGATGACGCTGGAGATGGTGACCTTGGCCATATGATGTTCCCTTGCGAATGAGCGTTGCGGCAAGGGTAGGGGGCTGACCCGGGTGACGCTTATCAATGCGTCTTGAGCGCGTATCAAGGAGTCTGAAAAACAAGCGGCTGGAGCTCAGGCCGTTGCCCGCGCCGCCTCACGGTAGAGTGTCGGCGGCACGCCGACATGGTCGCGGAAGAAGCGCGAGAAATTGCCCTGCGTGGTGAAGCCGAGATTGCAGGCGACAGAGATCAGCGGCTCCTGCGACCACTGCAGCTGGCGCACCGCTTCTTCCATGCGCAGCGTGTTCCAGTAGACGTTGGGCGTCAGATTGGTCTGTTCCTTGAACAAGGCAAAGAAATGCGGCCGCGACAGCCCGACGCTGCGCGCCACGTCATCGAACGAGATGCGTTCGCAGACATTGGCCTTCATCAACTGGATCGCCTTGCGGACGCGGAAGTCCTGCATCGTGCTGATGCGGATGCGGGTGTCCTGCGGCGCCGAGGCGTCGGCGGCATCGAGCACGCTGTCGATGAAGCGCTCGATCTCGTAATTGGCGACGTCGTCGACGCTTTCATTGTCGGTCAGATGGTCGAGCAGGCTTGCGGCGGCCTGATGCAGCCAGGGCTCCAGCGTGATCGCCGCCTGGGCAAACAATGGCGCGGAGGAGGGCAGGTCGCGGCGCCTGCGCGCCCAGTCGGGATCGATGTAGAAGGCCAGGAACAGGCCCGGCCTGCCATCCTGCGACAGGACGTGGCTGTGCGGCTGCAGCGAATTGATGCCGGCGGCGGTGTGTGGTCCCAGCCTGACCGTCTCGCGGCCGATCGTCATTTCGCCGGCCGTGCCTTCCAGCCAGATGATCAGGTGTGCCTCGACATGGGCATGGGTGACGAAGTCGCTTGCGACATTCAGGATAGAAACATGTCCGAACCGGCCCCAGTAGAGCCTGATCGCTTCCGTCATGGGTATATCCTCCCGCAGGCGACTGGCCTCCCTTCGCCTGCACCGGGATTGTGCGGCCGGTTTCCGGTTTCCGTCAAGGCATCGGCTCGCGGCCGGTGCCGATGGCGGGTCGCCCCGGCCGATTTTCAGACTGAGCGATAGGAACCGGAACGAATAGCGCTTCGGCGGCGGCGGCTCTCAATCGCTGCGGCGGAAGTTGCGGATGCGGTCGAACAGCACCGCCAGCAGGATGGCGCCGCCGATGAAGGTGCCCTGCCAGAAGGCGTTGATGCCGAGCAGGCCAAGGCTGTTGCGGATCACCTCGATGAGGGCGGCGCCGACGATGGCGCCGAAGGCGGTGCCGACGCCGCCGGCCAGGTTGGCGCCGCCGATGACGGTGGCCGCGATGACCTGCAGTTCCATGCCGGTGCCGAGATTGGTGGTGACGGCGCCCAGCCATCCGGTCTGGATGATGCCGGCAATGCCGGCCGACAGCGCCGAGATCATGTAGACGGCGACCTTGATCTGGCGCACCGGCACGCCGGTCAGCGTTGCAGCGTGCTCGTTGCCGCCGATGGCGAAGATGTGGCGGCCGAACTTGGTCCAGCGCAGGACGAAGCCGGTGATAAGCGCCAGCAGGATCATGTAGAGCACCGGATTGGCGATGCCGAACAGCCAGGCGCCGCCGCCCAACGCCAGCAGCTTGTTGTGGTCCGGCCCGAACTGGAAGACGACGGTGTTGTTGGAGGCGACCATGGCCAGGCTGCGGGCAATCGACAGCATGCCGAGCGTCACCACGAAGGGCGGGAATCCGAGATAGGCGATCATGACCCCGTTGAAGGCGCCGATGGCAAGCGCGGTGGCGATCGAAGCCAGGATGCCGATTTCGATCGAATAGCCGGCATGCATGGTGACGGCCAGCACCATCGACGACAGGCACAGCACCGAGCCGACCGACAGGTCGATACCGCCGGTGATGATGACGAAGGTCATGCCGAGCGCAACGATGGCGACGAAGGTGACGTTGCGGGTGATGTTGTAGAGGTTCTTCGAGGTGGCGAAGGCGTCGGTGGCAAACGACAGGAAAATGCAGGCGAGGATGACGGCGATCACCACCCAGAACGTCTGGCTGGAGAATATCCGCGACAGGAAAGTGTGCTGCTTCTGCGCGATCGTCTGGTCAAGGGTGACTGCCATTATCGACCTTTCCTGCCGGCGGCGATGCGCGCCAGCGTGGTGAAATACGGGTTTTGCGCCCTCATGCCGCCTGCTCGATGGCGCCGGTGATCAGCCCGGTGACTTCCTCGGGCGAACTCGACGCGATCGTCTTGTCGGCGACCTTCCTGCCGCGCCGCATGACGATGACGCGATCGGCGACGTCGAAGACGTCGGGCATGCGGTGGCTGATCAGCACCACCGCTATGCCCTGGTTGCGCAGATTGCGGATCAGGTTGAGCACTTCGGCGACCTGCCTGACCGAGATCGCCGCCGTCGGTTCGTCCATCAGCACGATCTTGGCCTGCGACAGCATGGTGCGGGCGATGGCCACCGCCTGGCGTTGGCCACCCGACATCTGCTTGACCAGGTCGCGCGGCCGGGTCTCGGACTTGAGCTCGGCGAAGATCTGGCCGGCGCGCTTGTACATCGCCGCATAGTCGAGAATGCGGAACGGACCGACGCCGCGCCGCAACTCGCGCCCGAGATAGACGTTCGCCGCCGCGGTCAGATTGTTGCAGAGCGCCAGGTCCTGGTGGACGATCTCGATCCCGTGCTGGCGCGCCTCGACCGGCTTGTGCAGGATCAGCTCCTTGTCGTCCATGCGCATCGCGCCATGGCTCGGCCGGAAATTGCCGGCGATCATCTTGACCAGCGTCGACTTGCCGGCGCCGTTATCGCCCATCAGGCCGACGACCTGGCCGGGCTCGATCGACAGCGACACGTCGTTGACCGCCTGGATGGCGCCGAAATGCTTCGAGATGTTGGTGAGTTCGAGAACCGCCACCAGCCTTTGCCTCCCTGTGCTTGCCGCATGCCCCGGGACAGGGGCGGCTTTCGCGTCGCTCTCCCAGCTCCTCCCGGAAACAGCGATATCAGTCATTTACGCAAATGCCCGTGCGGGCGTCAATTGTCCGATGAATAGGAAATAGACCATTTGTCAGACGAATAGTGGGTGGCGGTTCCGAAAAATCCGTTTTGTAGGACAAATAGCAATTGACGTTGGCGGCGTGCCGTTATTAGCTGAGGGTCGGAGGAAGATTTGCCGGTCCCGGGCCATGATCGACGGCGGGGTCGGCGGGAGATCATCGATCGTGCCGGCAATGCCGGTCCGGTCGCATCTGGAAATGCTTATCGGTCTTGCCAGGCGGCATGGGCATTCGCCCTGCCATCTCGCGTTGGGGCCGATCTGTGTGGCGGGCACGCCGTGTCCGTCTGTTTTTCAAGGGAGGACTGATATGAGGAAAACAGTTTTGCTCGCCGCCGTCGCCGCCATGGCGTTGGGCGCCGGGCCGGCCTTGGCCAAGAAGCAGCTCGTCATCGTGGTGAAAGGTCTCGACAATCCGTTCTTCGAGGCCATCCACCAGGGCTGCGAGAAATGGAACAAGGAAAACGCCAGCTCGGAATATGAATGCTTCTACACGGGTCCGGCGTCGACTTCCGACGAGGCCGGCGAGGCCCAGATCCTTCAGGATATACTGAGCAAGCCTGACACGGCGGCGGTGGCGATTTCGCCGTCCAACGCGCCGCTGATCGCGCAGACGCTCAAGACCGCCAATCCGACGGTCCCGATCATGACTGTCGACGCCGACCTGGCCAAGGAGGACGCAGCCCTTCGCAAGACCTATCTCGGTACCGACAACTACCTGATGGGCAAGAAGATCGGCGAATACATCAAGAAGGCCAAGCCGAATGGCGGCACGATCTGCACCATCGAGGGCAACCCGGCAGCCGATAACATCCTGCGCCGCGCGCAAGGCATGCGCGACGCCCTGACGGGCAAGGAAGGGCTTGCGGCACTAGCCGGTGAAGGCGGCTGGACCGAAGTCGCCGGCTGCCCGGTCTTCACCAATGACGACGGTGCCAAGGGCGTGCAGGCAATGACCGATATCCTTGCGGCCAACCCCAAGCTCGATGCTTTCGGCATCATGGGCGGCTGGCCGCTGTTCGGCGCGCCGCAGCCTTATCGCGACCTGGTTGGACCGTTGAAGGACCGGCTGGCCAAGAACGACTTTGTCATCGGCGCCGCCGACACGATCGGCGACGAGGTGGCGATCGCCAGGGATGGCCTTGTCACCGCGCTGGTCGGCCAGCGGCCGTTTGAAATGGGCTACAAGGCGCCGTCGGTGATGATCGACCTGATCACGGGCAAGAAGGTCGCCGATCCGGTCTTCACCGGCCTCGACGAATGCACCAAGGATACGGTCGACACCTGTATCCAAAAGTAGTTTTCGATCCGGGGCGCTCGGCCAACGGGCGCCCCGTCAATTCCTTGAGCGAGACGCCGTGGCGAGGGGCAACAGGCTCCGGCCTTGTCGCGTCCATGGTTTGGATTTTCGGCAACGGGATCGGCGCGCCACGCAGATACGGACCCATCCGGGCGACAGGCAGCCGACCTACTGGAACGTGGATGCCGCACGAGAAGGCAGAAAGAAAAGCCAGCCGGGCCAAGGCGAAAGCCAGCCGCGATCCGGCGGCCATGCGCAGGGCCGACGCGGCGCACTTTCCCGGATCCAGTGTTCATGCCTCGCTCGCCAGCGAGATCGGTCTGCGGATCGTGCGCGGCGATTATCCGCCCGGCAGCATCCTGCCCAACGAGGCCAAATGGGCCGAAACCTTCAATGTCAGCCGCTCGGCGGTGCGCGAGGCGATCAAGATGCTTATGGCCAAGAGCCTTTTGGCGTCACGCCCCAAGATCGGCAGCTGGGTCGAGCCAAAGGAGCGCTGGAACCTGCTCGACCGCGACGTGCTTGCCTGGTACGCGACCGCGCCCGACCGCGAGGCCTTCCTGCGCACCGTGCAAGAGTTCCGCCATATCATCGAACCGGAAGCGTCGGCCTTTGCCGCCATGCGGCGCAGCGACGAGCAGATGGCCGAGATCAGCCTCGCCTGCCGCGAAATGGGCGAGGCGGCCAACCTGCCGGAACGCATCCGCGCCGACACACGCTTTCACCTCGCCATCCTGCGGGCCTCTGGCAATGACCTTCTGGTGCCGCTCGGCGTGCTGATCGAGTCCGCGCTCGACCATCTCTTCGTCTTCACCACGCGGCAGGTCGGCGACCAGCGGCGAGCGCAGAAACTGCATGAGGCGATCGAGAAGAACATCCGCCTGCAACGGCCGGCGGCGGCCCGCAATGCCGTACACAAGCTGCTCGCCGACACCGATGAAGGGATTGGAAGCAGGCGGCGGTGAGCCGTGCGGCCGTTTGAACCTCAAATCGTCTGCTTCTTGCCATCCTTCATCGGCATCAGGTCGACGCCGTTGACCTTGGCGATATGGGTCGCCAGCATCGGTACGAACTGCTCGGCCGGACCGGTGGCATGGGCGCCGGCAAAGGAATTCTTGGTGGCGTTGCCGAGCGGGTTGGCGATGCCGGCCGCACCCGCCATGGACTCCAGATAGGTCAGGTCCTTGAAGGCGTTGGCGATGGTGAATTTGTGGGCGTCGCGGTCGCCTTCCAGCGTCCAGCGCATGAAGGTCTGGTAGAAGCCGCAATCCATGCGGCCGTTACGGATGACGCTGTCGAAACGCGGCGGCGAGATGCCGACCTTTTGAGCCAGGGCCAGTGCTTCGGAATAGATGGCGGCATAGCCCAGCGAGATGAAGTTGTTGAGCAGCTTCATGCGGTGGCCGTCGCCGGTGTCGCCGATGTGGACGATGCGGCCGGCCCAGGTCTCGATCACCGGTTTCACCCTGGCAAAGACGGCGTCCGGCGCGCCGACCATGGCATCGAGCGTGCCTTCCCAGGCCTCCTTCGGCGTGCGGCTCAATGGCGCGTCGACATAGTCGATGCCAAGCGCGTTGAGTTCGGCCGCGAGCGCGACGGTCGAGACCGGGTCCGAGGTCGAGCAGTCGACGACGACCGAACCTTTCTTCAAGCCTTCCTTGAGGCCATCGGGGCCGCGGATGATGGCTTCCACTTCGCGCGACCCGGTGACGCAGATGAAGACAATGTCAGATGCCGCCGCGACATCGCGCGAGGTCGATGCTTCCCTGGCGCCTCGGCCAAGGAGGTCCTCCGCCGGCTTGCGGTTCTTGCGGCCAAGGAATGTCAGGGGATAGCCCTTGTCGACGATGTTCTTGGCAATGCCGTGCCCCATCAGGCCAAGGCCGATGAAGCCGATCGTCTCGCGCGCGGCGGAGGTGTTCATGTCGTCTGTCCTATCCAGGATTATCGATAATTGCGCCGCCGTTTTAGCCCTATGTGGTTGCGGAATGCAATATTGTCTGACAATAGACGGGAATTCCAGAGCCTGTCATGGAGACCAGAATGACGAAGCGGATCATGTTCACCGGCGGCAGCGGCAAGGCTGGGCGCCATGTCGTGCAATATCTTGTCGAGCACGGCTGCCAGGTGCTCAACATCGACACCAAGCCGCTCGACAATCCCAAGGTGCGTACGCTGATCACCGACATCACCGACAGCGGGCAGGTGTTCAACGCACTGTCGAGCTATATGGGCCTGCACGAATTCGATCCGTCGCTGCGCCCGCAGCCGGTGGATGCGGTGGTGCATTTCGCCGCCATCCCGCGCATCATGATCACGCCCGACAACGAGGTGTTCCGCATCAATGCGATGGGCACCTACAATGTCATCGAGGCGGCGGTGAAGCTCGGCATCCGCAAGGTCATCATCGCGTCCTCGGAGACAACCTATGGCCTGGTGTTCGCCAACGAGCCGCGCGATCCCAGATATTTCCCGCTCGACGAGGCGTATGATGTCGATCCGATGGACAGCTACGCGCTGTCGAAGGTCGTCAACGAGAAGACCGCGCGGGCCTTCGCGCAACGCAACGGCACCGACATCTATGCCTTGCGCATCGGCAATGTCATCGAGCCGCACGAATATTCGCTGTTTCCGAAATGGTTCGCCGACCCCGGTTTTCGCAAGCGCATTGCCTGGAGCTATGTTGACGCGCGCGATCTCGGCCAGATCACGCTACGCGCCATCGAGAAGGACGGCCTCGGCTACCAGGTGTTCAACGCGGCCAACGACGATACTTCGTCCGACCTGCCGACGGCGGAACTCTTGAAGCGCTTCTATCCGGGCGTGCCGGTCAAGGCCGAACTCGGTGAATACGAGACGCTGCTGTCGAACCGCAAGGCGCGCGACATGCTCGGCTTCCGCCCGGAACACAGCTGGCGCAAATACGTCAAAACGGCCTGAGCGAGCGGGCAAATGCGGTTGGGCTGTGCATAGCGGGGCGCTTTGCGGCGCAACCGTTCCGTGGTGCTTGACAGCTTCCGCAAACCGGCCTTTCTGAAGCGTATGCGGGACGCGAAGCCGAACAAGGAAAAATCGCCGGACAAGGCGGCCGCCGTCGAGCGCTCGACCGGTGTTCGACGGCCCGACGCGGCACGTATTCCCGGCGCCAGCGTGCACACGTCGCTGGCCAGCGAGATCGGTCTGCGGATCGTGCGCGGCGACTATCCGCCCGGCACCATCCTGCCCAACGAAGCCAAATGGTCGGAGACCTTCAGCGTCAGCCGCTCGGCGGTGCGCGAGGCGATCAAGATGCTGATGGCCAAGAGCCTGCTTGCCTCACGCCCCAAGATCGGCAGCTGGGTGGAGCCGAAAGAACGCTGGAACCTGCTCGACCGCGATGTGCTCGCCTGGTACGCGACGTCGCCGGACCGCGAGGTGTTCCTGAAGACTGTGCAGGAGTTCCGCCACATCATCGAGCCCGAAGCGACCGCTTTCGCGGCGATGCGGCGGACCGACGAACAGATGGCCGAGATCAGCCAGGCCTGCCGCGAGATGGGGGAGGCCGCGAGCCTGCAGGAGCGCACCCGCGCCGACACACGCTTCCACCTTGCCATTTTGCGCGCCTCCGGCAACGATCTTCTGGTGCCGCTCGGCGTGCTGATCGAATCCGCCTTCGATCACCTGTTCACCTTCACCACCCGGGAAGTCGATGATCTCAACCACGTGCAAAAGCTGCATGAGGCGATCGAGAAGAACATCCGGCTGCAACGCCCGGACGCGGCGCGCGCCGCGGTTCGCAAGCTGCTGGCCAACACCGACCACGTGATCAAGTCGCGCTAGGGATGCTGAGCTTCAGGCGATCCGGCTCTGCGCACGGCACTTTATGGCCCGCTCCGGTTCTCAAAAACCATCGGCTCGGCCTGACCTGAATCTCAACATAGGCCGGCGCTAGTCTTCCTTCTCGCGGCCGAAGGCCAGGCGCAGTTCGTCCTTGGCGTGCTCAAGCACTTGTCTGCGCGCGGCCGGCAGGTTCTTGCCGGCGCGATTGATGTAAAAATTCAGCATCGACATGGCTGACTGGAAGGGTTCGGCCTTGCGGCGGTGGCTGTGCTCGGCCGACCGCTTGAGCGAGGCGGCGATCTTTTTGGCATCGTCGGATTCGAAGACGTGATCCTCAAGATCCATCGCGTCACTGTGCTCGGTCACCTCGGCCGACCATTTCTTCCTGGCGGTGGTCATGGCTGGGACTCCTTTGGGGGTTCGCTGATCGGAAAACTCCAGACATTGGCCTCGGTTCCCGCCTTCGTGCCCGCTCTGGAGCCACGGATTTGCCCGCCGTGGCGCTGCTGTGGGCTGGGAATGTGCCGATAGTGGCCAAAACGGCAGCCGATTTCGAGTCCGCCGACAGGAAACGCCTTTGACCCGAACCGACTTGAGCCGGCCCAGTGCCGGCATCGACAGTTCCTACGCGTGGATGCGGCTGGCCATCTCGATGCTGCTGGCGACGATCGGCGCGGTCGGCATGTGGGCGGTGGTCGTGGTGCTGCCCGCCGTGCAGGCCGAGTTCGGCGTCGACCGTGCAGATGCTTCGATGCCCTACACCGCGACCATGATTGGCTTTGCCGCCGGCAATGTCCTGGTCGGCCGCGCCATCGATCGCATGGGCTATTGGATCCCGGCGCTGTTCTCTTCCGTGGCGCTCTCCGCCGGCCTGCTGCTCGCCGCGCTTTCGACCTCGATCCTGCAATTCACCCTTGCCCAGGGGGTGCTGATCGGTGTCGGCACGTCGGTGATCTTCGGGCCGCTGATCGCCGACATCTCGCACTGGTTCAACCGCCGGCGCGGCGTCGCTGTGACAGCGGCTGCGGCCGGCAACTATCTCGCCGGCGCGCTCTGGCCAACCATCATGCCGACGCTGATCAAGGCGGAAGGCTGGCGCTTCACCTACGCGGCGATCGGTGTCTTCTGCCTTGTCACCATGGTGCCCCTGGTGCTGTTGCTGCGACGCGGTGCTCCTGACGCGGCCGCCGCCGGCTCGCCCGGGAGCCGGCCGGTGCAGCCGATTCCCATGTCGCCGGCGGCGCTGCAGACGCTGCTGGTTGTTGCCGGCCTCGGCTGTTGCGTGGCGATGTCGATGCCACAGGTGCACATCGTCGCCTATTGCATGGATCTTGGCTACGGCATGGCGCATGGCGCCGACATGCTGTCGATCATGATGGCGGCGGGCGTCGTCAGCCGGCTTGCCTCAGGCTTCATCGCCGATCGCATCGGCGGTGCGAAAACCCTGCTGATCGGTTCGGTGCTGCAGTGCCTGTCGCTGCTGTTCTACATTCCGTTCGACGGGCTCGCCTCGCTCTATGTCGTGTCGCTGGTCTTCGGCCTGTCGCAAGGCGGCATCGTGCCTTGCTATGCGATCATCGTGCGCGAGTACCTGCCCGCCAAGGAGGCCGGCCAGCGTATCGGCATCGTCATGATGGCGACGATCTTCGGCATGGCGATCGGCGGCTGGATGTCGGGTTGGATCTACGACCTGACCGGTTCCTACGCCGCCGCCTTCCTCAACGGCATCGCGTGGAATCTGCTGAACATAGTGGCGATCGGGCTGTTCATGTGGAAGGCAAGGCAAAGGACCGCCATAGCGGCCTGAGCACCTCGGCTTGACAACAGGCGGGCACTGCGCGACCCCAGAGCCGAAGGGTGCGGTAAGGCCGGTGAAATGGCGACAGCTCAGATGATCATGTTGCGGGCGCGTTCCGGTGATGGCGCGCATGGGCCGTGGCCATGATCAAGACACGCTCGCGCCGGGGCGGAGGCCGCCCGACCATATCGGATGTCGCGCGCAAGGCCGGCGTCGGCGCCATCACGGTGTCGCGCGCGCTGCGCGAGCCAGAGCGTGTCAGCCTGGATTTGCGCCGCCAGATCCAGGCCGCCGTCGACGAGCTTGGCTATGTGCCGGACCCCAATGCGCGGGCTCTGGCCTCGGCGCGCGCCGAAGTGTTCGGCGTGCTGGTGCCCTCGCTCACCAACAACGTCTTCGCCGAGGTGGTGCGCGGCATCTATGACAGCCTATCGGACAGCCCGTTCCGCATCCAAATGGGCAACACGCATTATTCGGGACTGGAGGAGGAGCGGCTCCTGCAGGTGTTCGGCTCGCAGCGGCCGGCGGCACTGATCGTGGCCGGCATCGACCAGACGCCAACCTCGCGAAAACTGCTGGAAAATGCCGGTTGCCCGGTGGTGCAAGTGATGGAGACCGGGCCGGACCCCGTCGACATGATGGTCGGCTTCTCGCATCTCGACGGCGGCAGGACGGCGACCGAGCACCTGATCGAGGTGGGTTATCGCCGCATCGGCTTCATCGGCGCGCGCATGGATCCGCGCTCGCAGCGGCGCCTGGCCGGTTATCGCGCCGCGATGGAGAAGGCCGGCCTGTTCGACCCGCGCCTGATCACCACCACGCCGGTGCTGTCCAGCGTATCGCTCGGCCGCGAAATGTTTCGCGATGCCCTGGCCAAGATGCCGACGCTCGACGGCGTGTTCTGCAACAATGACGATATCGCGCTCGGCGTGCTGTTCGAATGCCATCGCGCCGCGATCGATGTGCCGAAGACGATAGGCATCGTCGGCTTCAACGATCTCGATATGATGCAGGTGGCCTTTCCCTCGATCACCAGCATCCGCACCCATCGCTACGAAATCGGCAGGCGCGCGGTGGCCATGGCGCTGGCCGCGATCGCCGGCGACCGGCCGGAGCAACGCATCGTCGACCTCGGCTTCGAGCTCAAGCGCCGCGAGAGCACGGCCCGCTGAACACACTTTCGAGAACGACCGCGAATGGCGCTTTACACAATATCATGGTAGCGCTACCATTTTCTCTGATCGGGCATTGCCAGCAAAGGCGTTGAACCTGTTTATTATACATAAGCAACAGCTCATGCTTGTTTATTATGTATAATATGATAAATTTCCCCCCGATCGATGGGGACGGCAAGGGGAGGGATCGCGGAGGTCTTCGGCACCTGGCAGGCGTGACTGGGCAAGGCGGAGGGGCCAGCCGGAAACGCGAAAATTCCATAAACTGAACCGACAAATCAGAACTGCAATCGGGAGGATTATCGATGATCAAGTCACTTGTCGGTGGCATTGTTGCCGCCAGCGCATTCGTCATGCTCAACTCGGCCGCCATGGCCGCCGGCCCGGAAATCGTATCCGGACCCGCCGCCCAGGCCGACTGCTTCGCGCCGTGGGGCGCGGACACGAAATTCTTCAAATATCCGAAGAAGGAAGGCCCGTTCCGCATCGCCTTCGCCAATGGCTATATCGCCAATACCTGGCGCATCCAGATGGTGCAGACGGCCAAGGCCTATGCGGCCCAGCCCGACGTCAAGGCCAAGATCAAGGAATTCAAGGTCGTCTCGACCGGCGAGGACGTGCCGGCGCAGATCTCGGCGATCAACAATTTCATCGATTCCGGCTATGACGCCATCGTCACCGACGCGCAGAACCCGACCGCTTTCGGTCCGGTCATCAAGCGCGCCAAGGAAGCCGGCATCGTGCTGGTCGCCTTCGACAACATCCTCGACACCAAGGATGCCATCAACGTCAATGTCGACCAGAAGGGTCTTGGCGAATTGTGGGCCAAGTGGCTGGTCGAGAAGGTGCCGAATGGCGGCAAGATCCTCGAGGTGCGCGGCGTGGCCGGTACCTCCGTCGATACCGATCGCCACAATGGCATCCACGAGGTGTTCGACGCCTCCGGGAAGAAATGGGACGTCACCGAAGTCGCCGGCAAATGGGATGACGGCGTGGCGCAGAAGGTGACCGCCGACGCCATCGCCACCAACGGTCCGTTCGACGGCATCACCGGCCAGGGTGGCGATACCGGCATCGTGCAGGCGATGATCGATGCCAAGCACCCGTTCGTGCCGTTCGGCGGCGAAACCGAAAACGGCTTCCGCAAGTTCTGCGCGGCCCATTCCGCCGATGGCCTGAAATGCACCTCCGCCGGCTCCGGTCCGGCCCAGGTTGCCGTCGCCATCAAGACCGCGATCGCGGCACTCGAAGGCGAGGTGGTGCCACAGGAAGTGAAGCTGCCGCTGGCTGTCGCCACGGATCCTGACATGAAGGAAGGTACCGATTACTTCCCGAAGGAATCCGACAATTTCTTCGTCGGCAATTCCTTCCCGACCTGCGGCATCAATTTCAGTGCCCAGGAAATCATGGGGCAGACCAAGGAAAACCAGTAATCGCTGGCCAATGGCTGGCGCCGCGGCTTACCCCGCGGCGCCAGCCTGCAATCCCTTAATGGCCCTGGAGGGTTGATGGACGGTGCGGCTCCTCTCTTTCGCATGGAAGGCATATCCAAGCGCTATGGCGGCGTGCGGGCGCTGGAAAAGGCCGAGCTTGCGGTCGAAGCCGGCAGCATCCACGCCATTCTCGGTGAAAACGGCGCCGGCAAATCGACGCTGATCAAGGTCATGGCCGGTGTCGTGGCGCCCGACGAGGGTCGCATGATGCTGGATGGCCGCGAAGTGGCCTTCGCTTCGCCCGGCGCGGCGAACAAGGCCGGCATCGTCTGCATCTTCCAGGAACTGTCGCTGATCCCAGAGCTCAGCGTTGCCGACAACATCGTCATTTCCGATCCGCCCAAACGCTTCGGCATGATCGACCGCAAGGCGCAGCGCCGCATCGCGGAGGAAGCCCTTGCCCGCGCCGGCGCGGCCGACATCCATCCGCTGGCGCTGGTCAAGGACCTGCCGTTGTCGCGCCGGCAGATGGTCGAGATCGCCAAGGCGTTGGCCAGAAAACCGCGCATCCTGATCCTCGACGAGGCAACCTCGGCGCTGACGGCGGCGGATGTCTCGAAGATATTCGGCGTCTTGAAGCGGCTGCGCTCGGAAGGGCTGGCGCTGCTCTACATCTCGCACCGCATGAACGAGATCGCCGAACTTGCCGATCAGTGCACGGTGTTCCGCAACGGCCGCAACGTCGCCAGCTACAAGGCTGGCTCGAAGAGCGACAATGAGGTGGTCGAACTGATGATCGGCCGCGAATACAGCCACATCTTTCCGCCCAAACCGGTGGCGGCAGCGGCCAGCGCCGCCCCCAGGCTCGAAGCGCGCAAGCTCTCCTGGGCCGACCGGCTGCACGATATTTCGCTGACCGTCAGGGCGGGCGAGGTGGTCGGCCTCGGCGGTCTTGACGGCCAGGGCCAGCGCGAATTGCTGCTTGCCTTCTTCGGTGTGCTGCGCGGCCTTGCCGGCGAGGTGTTGATCGACGGCAAGCCGGTGACCATCAGCAGTCCCGCCGTGGCCCGACAGGACGGCGTCGGCATGGCGCTCATTCCGGAGGACCGCAAGACGGAAGGCTTGATGCTGCCAATGACGGTGCGCGAGAACCTGTCCTTTGCCGCGCTCGACCGGTTGTCCAGGAGCGGCATCATCGACCGCGCGGCCGAGCAGCGGCTGATCGACGACATGGTTGGTCTGCTGGCGATCAAGACGGCGGGTCTCGACATTCCGGTCGGCGCGCTGTCGGGCGGCAACCAGCAGAAGGTGGTTATCGCCAAATGGCTGATGCGCCAGCCGCGCATCATCCTGCTCAACGATCCGACGCGCGGCATCGATGTCGGCACCAAGCAGGAGATCTACCAGCTGATGCGCAAGCTGGCGGATGCCGGTGCGGCGATCCTGTTCTATTCGACCGACTATGACGAGCTGATCGGGTGCTGCGACCGTGTGCTGGTGCTTTACGATGGCGCGGTCAAGCGCGAACTGGTCGGCGCCGAGATCACCGAGCGGGCGCTGATATCGAGCGCGCTCAACATCCATGGCGAGGAGAGCCCGGTGGGCCTGGGAGCAAGCGTGTGAAAGATTGGCGCTACTGGCTGGCCGAGCAGCGCGGAACGCTGCTTGCGCTCGGCATCTTCATCGTCATGTTCGTCATCTACACCTCGAACCATCCGGCCGGATTCACAGCCAATGTGGTGCAGACGGCGGCCAACAAGGGCGTGCTGCTCGCCTTCGTCGCCATGGCGCAGACGCTGGTGGTGATCACCGCCGGCATCGACCTGTCCGTCGGCATGATCTTCCTGCTCACCAACTGCCTGGCTTCCTGGCTGGTGGTGGGCACGCCGGCGCAGACGGCGCTCGGCGTCATCGCCGTGCTGGCTGTCGGCCTTCTGTGCGGCGCCATCAACGGCGCGATTGTCATCTATGGACGACTGCAGCCGATCGTTGCCACCATCGCCACGGGCGCCGTCTATTACGGCATCGGTCTTTTGCTACGGCCGTTCCCGGGCGGCTCGGTCAATGAGGATCTTGCCGATGCGCTGACCGGCCGCGTGTTCGGCGTGGTGCCGGCGAGCCTCGTCGTGCTGCTCGCCATCGTGCTGGTGGTCTGGGTGCCGTTCAGCCGCTCGGTGCTTGGCCGGGCGGCCTACGCGGCGGGATCGTCGGAGACGGCGGCCTACATGTCGGGCGTGCCGATCCGGCGCGGCAAGTTCGCCGCCTACACGCTGGCCGGGCTGCTGGCATCGATCGGCGGCCTGTTCCTGACCTTCTTCACCTATACGGGCGAGGCGGCCTATGCCAGCGGCAATTCCTACACGCTGTTCTCGATCGCCGCCGTGGTGCTTGGCGGCGTCTCGCTGTTCGGCGGCAAGGGCAGCGCCATTGGCGCCATCTTCGGGGCACTCGCTTTCCGCACCATTGGCGATCTGTTGTTCGTGTTCGATTTCGATCCGCTCTGGCAGCCTTTGTTCCAGGGCGTTATCCTGCTGGTCGCCGTCAGCCTCGGCGCCTTCGCCCTGTTTCGGGTCCGCAACCGGCTGGAGTGGTTCCTGTGAGCGAAACGACGCCGATGGTTGGGAAGAGCGACGGCGGCATTGCCGGCCGCATGCCTAAATTCATCCGCCGCGCCGATCCGGCGGTGCTGACGGCTTTTGCCTGCATCGTGGTGCTGCTGTTGCTGGGCAGCCTCTATTCGCGCAGCTTCCTGTCGCCTGAATATCTGCTGCAGCAGCTCAAGGTGGCCTCGTTCCTGGGTGTCATCGCCACCGGCATGATGCTGGTCATCCTGCTCGGCCAGATCGACCTTTCGGTGCCCTGGGCGGTGGCGGCGGGCGCCATGATGGCATGCGCGGCCGCCGCCTACGGTCCGGTCGGCGTCGCGCTGGCCATCCCGTTCGGCATCTTCTGCGGCGTGCTGATCGGCGTCGTCAACGGCATCGGCGTTGCCTATCTGCGCATCCCCTCGATGATCATCACGCTTGCCACCAACGCCGTCGCGCAAGGGCTGATGGTGGTCTACACCGGCGGCTTCTCGCCGCAGGATTCGGCCACCGGCGCCATGCGTTACCTCGCCACCGGCTTCGCCATTCCCGGCGTCCCCAACGCGGTCATCATCTGGGCGCTGATCGGGGCCGCGATGGTATTCGTGCTGACCCGCACCGGCTTCGGCCGCACCGTCTACGGCATCGGTAACCGCGAGCGCGCCGCCTATCTCTCGGGCATCGACACAAGGCGCGTGGTGATGATCGCCTTCGCCGTCTCCGGCGGGCTCTCCGCCTTCGGCGGCGTGCTTCTGGCCGGTTATGCCTCCAAGGCGGCGCAGTCGATGGGCGATGCCTATCTCTTGCCGTCGATCGCCGCGGTCGTGCTTGGCGGCACTTCGATCCTCGGCGGGCGCGGGTCCTATCTCGGCACCGTTGCCGGCGTCATCCTGATCACGCTCCTGCAATCCATCCTGTCGGTCATGCAGATGCCGGAGGCGGGGCGGCAGATCATCTATGGCGTCGTCATCGTCGCCATGCTGTTGCTCTACGGCCGCGCGCCGGCAAGCCGCTAGGGCCGGATGATTTCAGGTCGAATTGACCTGAAATCTGAAACCGCCTCCAGATCAAGGAGATAGAGCATGATGTCGTCCGAAAACCGCTTCACACTTTTCGGCATCATGCTCTAGCCATGGACCAAGAAACAGCGCAGGCGCCGACGCGCCCCCCCGTCTCAGTGCCTCCGGCCATCGTGGTGATGGGCGTCGCCGGCTGCGGCAAGTCGGCCGTCGGCACCGCGCTGGCGGCCGCGCTGGGCGCCATCTTCATCGAGGGCGACAGGCTGCACCCGCCCGAGAATGTCGCCCGCATGGCAAGCGGCGAGCCGCTCACCGATCAACTGCGCGAAGGCTGGCTCGATGCGATCGGCGAACACATCGCGGCATCGGCCAGCAAAGGGAAGGGCGTGGTCGCGGCCTGCTCGGCGCTGAAGCGCGGCTATCGCGAACGTCTGCGCGGTTTTTGCCGTGATATCACCTTCCTCTACCTGGAGATCGACCCGGCGACGGCGAGCGCGCGGGTCGCCAGCCGGAAGGGGCATTTCATGCCGGCCAGCCTGGTCGGCAGCCAGTTCGCCATACTGGAGCCGCCGGGCAGGGATGAGCGGGCCCTGACGATCGACGCGACGAGACCCGTCGCCGATGTCGTTGCCGAAGCGATCCGGCTGCTGGCCAAGTCATGAGCCGGCATCGTCGGTTGTCATGGCATCGTCCGGGGCATCCGTCAGCCTTCGGCTGCTGGACCAGATCAGCATCTGTTCGGGAAACTGTTTCAGCGCTTCCAGCAGCCGGTCGCGCTTGAGCAGGATATAGCGTGCCTGCAGCACCATGTCCTTGGCTCCGTCCCGTCCCGTTTCCGCTTCAGCCGGCAACAACTCCGGGCTGATGACGGCCCGGTATTCGCGGAAGGGAAGGGTCTCGAAGGTCGACATGGCAAACAGCGCCGCCTTGCCTCTTGCGGCGAAGTTCGCCGGCGCGGAAGCAAGGTGCGTCCAGCCGCCTTCGCCGATCGCGACCTCGGTGAAGGTCGAGCCCGCATGGATGGTGTTGGTCATCAGCACCACGCCATTGCGCTTCAGGATCTTCTGGATGCGGATGGTGACCTGATAGGCATCGTCGCGCTCGAAGACGATACGGCTCTTGAGGTAGCGGTTCTCGACCTTGACCATCGGCGGGTTCAGGAAACGCAGACCGAACCTCGATTCCGAGACACCATGTGAATTGACACTCACCTGATGCGCCTCGATGCCCGCCTCGTGCAGGGCGCGCTTGCCGAAGATGGTCTGGGAGGTGAACTGATCGCACCAGATGATGGCGCCGTGGCCGCGCCGCAGTGCCGCCTGCAGTCCTTCCTGTCCCTCCAGCCGGACAATCGGGGACCACCGGAAACCGGCGATGTGCGCTGCAAGCTGCAGCCGGCGGCGGTGGCGTGCCACGAGCAATGCCTCGAACAGCTTGCGTGCGTCGATGCCGCCGCCAAGCACCGCGCGCGTCGCGGCCGCGTAGCCTGGAAATTGCTTGCGCATGTGGCGTTTGAGGCGAAGCCTGGACATCCGATCGCAAATCGGTGCCCACCAGCGCACCGGCACTGAGGCCGCGACCATGAGATAAAAGGCGGCCAGGAGGGTTTCGCGCAGATCCTGGTTCGAGAACCGGCGCACCTTGCCGGGGCGGACGATCCTGCGGCTGAAGAAGCGCACGTCCTCAGCCCTTTCCGGCACGCGGATATCGGCGATGATTTCAGTCTGGAACCTGGCCGTGGGGGTCGGTCCGCGGGCAGCGTTTCGGGATTTCGCGAACGTCGACAGCCTCATCCTGCGGGCGTCCATCTGTTCCTGTTGCAGGACCGCTTTAATGCGCCTGCGCGCATCGCGCAATCTCACGGGGATGAACGGTGTTCGCCAGCCGTCGGTCTAGATTTGCGAGGACAGCTCGACCGGGAAATCGTCGTTATCGGCATCGCGCATGGCGGCGAGGCTTCTGTTGTCGAGCACCTCGGCGATCGCCTGGCGCACTTCCAGCATCATGTGCCGGACCTGGCAGGTCGCTTCGTCGCAATCCTCGCAGCGCTGGTACTGCGTGCGGCTGGCGCAGGGAATGGGCGCCAGCGGCCCGTCGAGCACGCGCACGACGTGGCCGATCTTGATCTCCGAGGCGGGGCGGGCGAGGCGATAGCCGCCTTCCTTGCCCTTGCGGCTCTGGACGAAGCCGGCATTGCGCAGTTCGCCCAGGATGGCATCCAGGAATTTCTTCGGGATGTTGTTGGCGACGGCGATGTCGTTGACGAAGGCCAATTGGCCAATCGGGAGACTGGAAAGATGCACGAGGGCCTTGAGGCCGTATTTGCCTTTTTTTGTCAGCATGCCCGAGTCAACCCGTTGAAACCCCAACCACCCCGCATCTGGCGGCTGTTTGTGTGCAAATAATGACGGTTCTGCCGCGCAGTGGTATTTTGCGAAAACGAGACGCCAAATGGCACGTTAGGCACGAACGCGTTGATTCTTTGTAACGTTTCGCAGGGTTGGCGCCGGCGAAGGCAAAAACGAAGAAAGCCGGCTCATTGCCGGCTGTCTTTGTCTGCTCAATATGTGCCGCGAGCCTTCAGCGGCTGCCATAGGCCTGGTCGAGCAGGCCGCCGGCGGCGAAATGCTCTTTCTGGATCTTGTCCCAGCCGCCGAAGACGTCTTCCACGGTCAGCAGGCGCACCTCGGGGAAGTCGGCCTTGTATTTGGCGGCGACGGCCGCGTCGCGCACGCGGTTGCCGTTCTGTGCGAGGATGTCCTGGCCTTCGGGCGTGTAGAGGAAGTTGAGATAGGTCTTGGCCAGGTCGCGCGTGCCGTGCTCGTCGGCGACCTTGTCCACGATCGCCACCGGGAATTCGGCCAGCAGGCTGACCGAAGGCGTGACCTGCTCGAACTTGTCGTCGCCATACTCCTTGCGGATGCCGCGCGTCTCGGATTCGAAGGTGATCAGCACGTCGCCGATTTCGCGCTGCACGAAAGTGGTGGTCGCGGCGCGACCGCCCGTGTCGAAGATCGGAACATTGTTGAACAGCTTGGTGATGAACTCCTTCACCTTGGCGCCGTCGCCCTTGAAGGCTTCCTTGGCGTAGGCCGTGGCCGCCAGATAGGTGTAGCGCGCATTGCCGGAGGTCTTCGGGTTGGGGAAGATCACCTGCACGTCGTCGCGCACCAGATCGTTCCAGTCCTTGATGTGCTTGGGGTTGCCCGCGCGGACAAGGAACGAGGGCAGTGAGTAGAAGGGCGATGCGTTGTCGGGAAAATCCTTCTGCCAGTCGGCGGATACGAACCCCTTCTTGACCAGGAAATCGATGTCGGTGACCTGGTTGAAGGTGACGACATCGGCGCCAAGGCCCTCGGCGATGGCGCGCGCTTGCGCCGAGGTGCCCGCATGCGACTGGTCGACGGTCACGCCCGGATGCCCTGATATGAAGGCCTTGTTGACCTGAACGAACAGTTCGCGGCCGACGTCATAGGAGGCATTGAGCAGCTTGTCGGCCGACCAGGCTTGGGAGGACGCGAGGAACAGGCCGGCGACCGTGGCAATGCCGAGGAAAAATCGCTTCATGAAAAGGGCTCCGGATGCAATGTGTTAATCGCGCAACCATAGCCGTGGCGCATGGGGCGCGGCGAGGTATGCACGAGGGTTCCGCGCCCTTGCTGCGAGAAAAGATATGATCGACAGAACGAGTCCTTAGAATTTTATTTCAGGTGACAATTGTTTCGGTCTGTATTCCTTGTGCAGGGCGATCATTTGGCATATACATATGGCATATACAAACGGAGGCAACCGTGCCACAGCACCGGCATACAACCGCGTCGCCTCCGAAGGAGGCCAAGCTCTTCCGCAACAACCGCAGCCAGGCGGTGCGTATTCCCGTCGAATTCGAGCTCCCCGGTGACAAGGTTCTGATCAGCCGCGAAGGCGACCGCCTTGTCATCGAGCCGCTCCGCAAACCAGGCCTTGCCGCGCTGCTCGCCCAATGGGCGAAAGAGCCACCGCTTGGTCCTGAGGACGACTTTCCCGGGATCAAGGATGCGCCTGTTGAAGCCGAGGACATTTTCTGATGCGGTTCATGTTGGATACAAACGTCATTAGCGACATGATCCGAAACCCGGCCGGCAAGGCTGCCAGTGCAATGGTGCGCGAAGGTGACGCCGCTGTTTGCACCAGCATCGTCGTCGCCTCCGAATTGCGATATGGCTGCGCCAGGAAGGGATCGGCCAAGCTGCTCAAGAAGGTCGAGGATCTGCTGGCCGAGATCCCTGTATTGCCGCTCGACGTACCGGTGGACGCTGAATACGGCGCGCTTCGCGCCGAGTTGGAGGCCGCTGGCCAACCCATTGGCCACAATGACCTTTTTATTGCCGCTCACGCCTGCGTGATGGGCACCACATTGGTGACGGCCAATGTGGGGAAGTTCGCCCGGATACGGAAGCTGAAGGTCGAGAACTGGCTGGAATAGCGCCTGACCCGAAAGATCAGGCCGCCGGAAACAGCTTCCAGCGCCCCGGACGGAACGCCACCCGGCTTTTCTGTGCCGCCGGGTGATCGACGGGCAGTTCGATCTCGACCCGCTGGCGGTCGCCGCCGATCTCGAGCTCCACCCGGCGCGTGCCGGCGACGCGGCGGCTGGCGGCGACCGTGCCGGCGATGCAGCCGCTGCAGCCGTCCAGCAACTCGACGTCGTGCGGGCGAAAATAGAGCGTTGCATCACCCTCGGGCGCGTGCGGCGCCGCAAGCCCGATGGGGCGATCAGCGAGCCAGATCTCGCCATTCTCGACCTTGACGGGAAGCGAGCTCGATTCACCAATGAAGCCGTAGACGAAGGGCGAATTCGGCGTGTCGTAGATATCGTCCGCCGTGCCGACCTGCTCGATGCGGCCCTGGCTCATCACCACGACGCGGTCGGCAAGCTCCAGTGCCTCTTCCTGGTCGTGGGTGACGAAGACGGTGGTGTGGCCGGTGCGATCATGGATCTCGCGCAGCCAGCGGCGCAGTTCCCGGCGGACCTGCGCATCGAGTGCGCCGAACGGCTCGTCGAGCAGCAGCACCTTGGGCTCGATCGCCATGGCGCGGGCGAGCGCGACACGCTGGCGCTGGCCGCCGGACAATTGGGCCGGATAACGCTTTTCGAGGCCGGAAAGCTGAACGAGATCGAGAAGCTCGGAGGCACGGCGGCGGATTTCCTGCGCCGGCGGCCGCGAGGATCCATGCCGGACCTTGAGCCCGAAGCCGATATTGTCGGCCACCGTCATGTGCCGGAACAGTGCATAGTGCTGGAACACGAAGCCGACATTGCGCTCCTGGATCGACTTCTGCGAAGCGTCTTCGTCGCCGAAGAAAATCTTGCCGCGCGTCGGCCGTTCCAGTCCCGCGATCAGCCTGAGCAGCGTCGTCTTGCCGGAGCCGGACGGGCCCAGCAGCGCGATCAGTTCACCGGACTTGATGTCGAGCGATACGTCATGGAGCGCTGGAAACCGCTCAAACTCCTTGCGCACGTTGGCAACGCGAACTTCCATACAAATCCCTCTGTCAGTGTCCGCGCGTCGCGGCGAGTTCGGCGCCGTAGCGCATCTCGAGCAGTGTTTTCAAGACCAGTGTGACGAGCGCCAGCCCGGCAAGCAGTGAGGCGACGGCGAAGGCGCCGACGGCATTGTACTCGTTGTAGAGGATTTCGACATGCAACGGCATGGTGTTGGTCAGGCCGCGTATGTGACCCGAAACCACCGAAACCGCGCCGAATTCGCCCATGGCACGGGCGTTGCAAAGCAAGACGCCGTAGAGCAGCCCCCATTTGACGTTGGGCAGCGTGACGTACCAGAAGGTCTGCCAGCCATTGGCGCCGAGCGAGAGCGCCGCTTCCTCATCGCCATTGCCTTGCTCCTGCATCAGCGGGATCAGTTCGCGGGCGACGAAGGGGAAGGTGACGAACACGGTGGCCAGCACGATGCCGGGCACGGCGAACAGGATCTGGATGCCATGTGCCTTCAGCCACTCTCCGAGCAGCCCCTGGGCGCCGAACAGAAGCACGTAGACCAGACCCGAGATGACCGGCGAGACCGAGAAGGGCAGGTCGATCAGCGTGGTCAGGAAGGCCTTGCCCTTGAACTCGAACTTGGCGATGGCCCAGGCGGCGGAGATGCCGAAGACGACGTTGAGCGGCACCGAGATAGCCGCGACGAGCAGTGTCAGGTGAATGGCCGAACGCGCATCCGGTTCGCCCAGCGCTTGCGTATAGGCACCGATGCCTTTCGCCAGCGCCTCATGGAAGACAATGATCAGCGGCAGGAGCAGAAAGACGCCGAGGAAGGCAAAAACGATCGCCATCAGCACGGCCTGTGCCGGCCGGCTTTCGGTCACCGCCGCCGAGCGGCTCTCATGGTAGGGCTCGTAGGATTTGATTTCGGGATCAGCCATAGCGCTTGCGGCTCCATGTCTGCACGAGATTGACGACCAGAAGCATGACGAACGACAGAGCGAGCATGATCGCCGCGATCGCGGTCGCCGCCGGATAATTGTACTCCTCCAGCCGGATGACGATCAAAAGCGGAGCGATCTCGGATCTGTAGGGCAAGTTGCCGGCGATGAAGATGACCGAGCCGTATTCACCGACGCCGCGCGCGAAGGCCAGCGAAAAGCCGGTGATGATGGCCGGCGCCAGGCCCGGGAACAGCACGCGGGTGATGATCTGGAAGCGGTTGGCGCCAAGCGTCGCGGCGGCCTCCTCCACCTCCTTGTCGATTTCTTCCATGATCGGCTGCACGGTGCGCACGACGAAGGGCAGGCCGATGAAGACCAATGCGATGACGATGCCGAGCGGCGTGTAGGCGACCTTGATGCCGAGCGGCATCAGCAATTTGCCGATCCAGCCGTTCGGCGCGTAGAGCGTGGTCAGCGCGATACCGGCGACCGCGGTCGGCAGCGCGAAGGGCAGGTCGACCATGGCGTCGACGATGCGGCGGCCGGGGAAGCGGTAGCGCACCAGCACCCAGGCGACGAGCGTGCCGAAGACGACATTGACGGCGGCCGCCAGAAAGGCGGTGCCGAAGCTGATTTCCAGCGCATTGATGGTGCGCCGATCGCTCGCGATCGCCCAGAATTCAACCCAGCCGAGAGAGGCCGAGCGCCAGATCAGCCCGGACAGCGGAATGAGGATGATGAGGGTGAGGTAGGCAAGCGAGAAGCCGAGCGTCAATCCGAAACCCGGAATGACACTCGGCTGCTTGAACCGCCACCCCGCCTGCGCGGGTGCTGTCGTCATGAAGCTCTGGATTGTCCCTTCTTATTCAACCGGACTCTGCCTGAAGAAAGCCCATTGGCGAGCTTCCTCAGCGCAACCGAACCTTACTGGGCCGGCTTGTAGATCTGGTCGAATATACCACCGTCGCCGAAATGATAAGGCTGCGCCTTCTTCCAGCCGCCGAAAAGCGGATCGTCGATCGAGATCAGCTTGATATCGGGGGTCTTGGGCAGATCCGCCGGTGCGACGAGTTCTGGCTTGGCCGGACGATAATGGTTCTTTGCGATGATCGTCTGGCCTTCCTTGGAATAGAGCCAGCCGAGATAGGCTTCGGCCACCTTGCGCGTGCCCTTGGCATCGACATTGGCGTCGACGATCGCCACCGGCGGCTCGGCTAGGATCGACGTCGGCGGATAGACGATCTCGAAATTGTCGGCGCCGAATTCGTCGAGCGCCAGATAGGCATCGTTTTCCCAGCCGATCAGCACGTCGCCGATGCCCTTTTGCGCGAAGGTGACGGTCGAGCCGCGCGCACCGGTGTCGAGAACCGGGGCATTGGCGTAGAGCTTGCCGACGAATTCCTTGGTCTTGGCCTCGTCGCCGCCGTCATGGGCGTTGGCGTAGGCCCAGGCGGCCAGGTAGTTCCAGCGTGCGCCACCCGAGGTCTTGGGGTTGGGGGTGATCACCTGGGTGCCGTCCTTGACGAGATCATTCCAGTCGTGGATCCCCTTGGGATTGCCCTTGCGAACGAGGAAGATGATGGTCGAGGTGTAAGGCGCTGAATTGTTTTCGAATTTCTTGCGCCAGTCGGGATTGATCTTCTTCGACTTCGAGACGATCGCGTTGATGTCGCCCTCGAGCGCCAGCGTGACCACATCGGCATCGAGGCCGTCGATCACGGCGCGGGCCTGGGCGCCCGATCCGCCATGCGACTGCTGGATCGTCACCGTTTCGCCGGTCTCGGCTTTCCAATGGGCGACGAAAGCCTCGTCATAGGCCTTGTAGAGCTCGCGTGTCGGATCGTAGGACACGTTGAGGATGGTGGTGTCGGCGAACGCGAAACCGAGCGTGCCGAACTGGACAGATGTGGCGACCAGTGCGCCGAGCAGTTTCCTGAAATGAGGTTTGGTCATTTCTGCCTCCGTTGAACCCGCGCCAAATCTAGCGAATTGATAGAAATTAGATGCACCGAATGTTCCCTTTTTTGCCCTCCTGAAGAAAATATTCGACGGTCTTCCGCCATGTCGGGAAATATTTTCCTCGCCGACACTCCGCGCGGACTCGACGTCCTATCTAGGGATGCCCGATGCCGAGGCAACGCCGCATTCGGTTCGATCCCGCGGGTTATTCGGCGCTTACCGGAAAATCGAAACGCTGGTTTGGAAAGGGCTCGTGCCCGAGCGTAAAATGCCACCATTCGCGGGCGTAGTTCTTGAAGCCGCCGGTGCGCATGGCATCGACGAGCATCTTGCGGTTTGCCGCCGCTTCATTGCCGAGCGGACGGTGCGCGGTCTCGCTCATTGGGTCGAAACAGTCGAAACCGGTGCCGAAATCGAGCGTATGGGCATCGGTGGCGCCACAGGCCGGTTTGGAGACCGCCGGACCGCCGGCCCGCGCAATCGCGACATCGACGGTTGAGCCGCGCGAATGGGTCGACAGCTCACCGACATAGCCCTTGGCGATGAGGTCGCCGCGCTTGACCTTCGGATACCATTTCGGATCGGGCGGACCGCCCGCGCGCGTCCATTCGCCCATGTCGGCGACGGCGCGGGCAGGGCGGTAGCAATCGAACACGACCAGGGTCAGGCCTTTCGCGGCCATCGCCTGTTGGATACCGGCAAGAGCTTGCGCCGCCTGCAAGGTGAGAATGCAGACCGGCGCCTCGTAGCCATTCACCTTGCGGTGAAGGAAATCGTCGGGTCCGGCGTAACGGATGTCCTGGCGGATGGACGGATCGATATCGGCGAGCCGAACGAAGCCGGCGGAAAGGGTATCGGCATGTGCCTGGGGAACTGAAGCCCCAAGCGCCAGTGCGCAAAAGCCAACGCGCTGAATCGCCTGGCGCATTCTATTCAAGGAGTGCGTTCACTCGACGAACACCTTTACGCTGGCCGCCCGCCCCACGGCGTCGATGACAGTCAGCGTCGAATAGCCCGCGCCGTCGGGCAGCCAGGTCGCGGTGCGGCGGCGGTCGATGCCAGTGAGCGGCTTGCCGTTGGCCAGCCAGCGGAATGGCGCACGGCCGCCTTGCAGTTTCAGCACAAGCGGCGAGGCATCTGCCGAATTCGTGGCGAGATCGACGCGGGCGCCGTCCGGCGGGAAGATGATGGTTGGGGCGGGCTCGGTGGGCGTGGCCTGCACCAGCCCGTCGGCACCGGCGCCAAAGCGGGCGAGCGTCACCGGCAGATCCTCGCGCTTGGGGGTGAAGGCACCGGGCGGCTTGCCCGGCAGCGGCACGGTGGCGAGGCCGGAACGGACAAAGCCCTCGAACAGGATCGGGGCGGCCGAGACATAGCCGGAGAGGCCCGGCACGGCGCTGGCATCGGGGCGGCCGACCCAGACGCCCAGCACATAGCGGCCGTCGAAGCCGACCGACCATGCGTCGCGGTAGCCGTAGGATGTGCCGGTCTTGTAGGCGATACCGCGCTGCAAGGCGCCTTCCGGCGGTTTCACGCCCGACAATATGTCGATGATCTGCCAGTTCGCCTGCTCGTTGAGGATGGTGGCAGTGGTGCGTTCGGCATTGGCCGGCTCGGTGCCGTCATGCAGCGTGTGCGTCTTGCCGCCATTGGCGAGGCCCGTATAAAGCTGGACGAGATCGCGCAGCGTCACGCCAACGCCGCCAAGGCCGATGGCCAGGCCGGGCGCCTCGTTGATCGGCAGGATCGGGTTGACCCCGGCCTGGCGGAAGCGTGCTGTCAGCCGGGCCGGGCCGACCGCGTCGAGCACGCGGATCGCCGGCACGTTGAGCGACAGTTGCAGCGCCTGGCGGATCGAGACATCGCCTTGGTAGCCCATGTCGAAGTTCTTGGGCCTGTAGCCGCCGAAATCGACCGGGCTGTCCTCGATCAACATTTCCTGCGCCACCAGTCCCTGCTCGAAGGCGAGGCCATAGATGAACGGCTTCAGCGTCGAGCCGGGCGAACGCACGATCTTGGTCATGTCGATCCAGCCGGAGCGGCTGGAATCGAAGAAATTGGCCGAGCCGACTTCGCCGAGGATGTCGCCGGTTCGGGAATCGGCCAGCACCATGGCGACGGAGAGGCGCGGCCCGAGCTTGGCGGCGGCGTCGCGTGCCACCTGCTCCAGTCCTTGCTGGACGCTTTTGCGGATCGTCAGCTTGAGCGGCTGGCCGGGAACGGCCCGGGGCAGCATCGCATAGGCGGCGTGCGCGGCGAGTGCCGGCAGAGTCCGGCGCAGGCCCGACACGTCGTCGAGGGCGGCGCGTGCCGCCTCGCGTTCGCCGATCAGGCCTGACGAAACCATGCGGGTCAGCACCCGGTCGCGGGCGGCGTGAGCGATTTCGAGATTGCGGTCGGGCCGCCGCCTTTCCGGCAATTGCGGCAGCGCGACGAGCAAGGCGGCTTCGGAGACGGTGAGCCGCTTTGGCTCCTTGCCGAAATAGGCGAGCGAAGCGGCGCGCACGCCTTCGAGATTGCCGCCATAGGGCGCCAGCGTGAGATAGCGTTCGAGGATCTCGCGCTTGGACAGCCGCCGCTCGATCTGGATGGCGCGCAGCATCTGCTTGACCTTGGAGCCGAGGCTGCGGCTTTCGCGCGGCTCGATCAGGCGCGCAAGCTGCATCGACAGGGTCGAGCCGCCGGAGACGATGTGGCCGCTGGTTGCGAACTGGCCGGCGGCTCTGCAAAGCGCCAGCACGTCGACACCCTCATGGTCCCAGAAGCGCTTGTCCTCATAGGTGACCAGCATGTCGACGAACTGCTTGTCGACCTGGTCGAGACGGGTTTCGAGCCGCCAGTAGCCGTCCGGCGTGGCGAAGGCGCGCAACAGTTGGCCGTCACGATCCTGGACTTCGGTGGAGACAGTCAGCGTCGCGGGCAATGGCGGCGGGAAAGCGCGGTCGAGTTCCCAGAGAGAGGCGACGGAAAGGGCGAGAATGCCGGTGACGGTTGCTACGGTTATGGCGGCACGGCGGAGAAGTTTTCTTGAAAGCATGGCGCTGCCCCTCATTGCCCTGCCGGGCATTTCTCCCCGTATAGAGACGGGGAGAAAGAGGCCTGCGCGGAGGTTTTCGCCAATTTCCAAAGTTGCAGAACAGTTGCCGACGATCGGGACAGTTCCCTTCTCCCCGTCACTATACGGGGAGAAGGTGCCGGCAGGCGGATGAGGGGCAGCGCCATCGTCCTGTTCATGTTCGTCGGCAACATCTTACGGCGCCTTGATCTCCATCATGCCGGTGGCGGTGCGGGCCGAATATCGCGGCCGGTACATGTCTTCCACCGTCGCCGCCGGATGGGCGTAGGTACCCGGGGTCACGGCGCGCACGACATAGGCGAGCGTCAGATTGTGGTCATGGTCGCCGTCGGCCGGGTTGAATGCCGCGACGAAACGGTCGTCGCGGAATTCGAGGTGAGCGGCGTCGGTCTGTGCCAGCCAGGAGAAGTTCATCAATTGGGCGCTGGAGACCAGGCCGGGATTGTCGATCTCGAAGCCGGCCGGCAAGAGGTCGGTGACCAGCAGGCGCGACGGCCAGCTGTTCTGCTCGGTGACCTTGAGCACGACGACATAGCGCTCGTTCTGGGTTGCCTCCGTCACATTGGCTTCCGTGCCATCGAGCTTGTAGTAGGTACGGCTGATGGTGAAGCCGTCGCCGCCGGCCGGCAAGGGCTGGATCGGCGACGCCACGCTGGTGACGACGGCCTGCAGCGGGGTCTTGCCGGTGTTGGCGATTTCGAGCGGGCTGTCCACCAGCTCGGAGCCGTTGACCTGGTTGGAATAGCCGCCTGAATGCGGCGCGCCGTTGACGGTCAGGGTGATCGAATCATTGCCTTCCTTCAGCGCGCGGGCCGCCAGCAGCATCCAGGAATCGTCCTGGGTGCTGGTCCAGCGGGCTTCGGCGCGTTCCCTGGTCACCAGCTTGACCAGCTCCGGCACGATCGTCGACACGGGCTTCGATTCCGCCGCCAGCGACAGCATCGCCGCGCCGTCACGCAGCGCCGAGCCGTAGTCGGAGCGGTACCAGTCGTAGTCGCTGCTCGACTTGGCGAGCTGCAGCGCGGTCTTGAACGTCGCTTCCGAGCGCTGCGTGTCGCCATAGAGCGCAAGGCTCGCCGCCAGCTGGGCAACGGCCATCGGGCTCGAGAAGGCCTCGAGCTGGGTGTCGGCATAGTAGCGCAGGTCGCCGATCGAGGCCTTCTTGTTGCGGGCCAGAACGTAGAGGGCGTAGGCGATCTCGCTGCCGCGGTCCTGTACGCTCTGGTCATAGCCGAGCGAGTTCTGCAGATTGCTCAGCGCCTGGTTCATGGCCAGAGCCGGCACGTCGTATTTCTGCTCGCGCGCCCTGGTCAGGAACTCGCTGACATAGGCGTCCAGCCACAGATCGCCGGAGCCCGGGCCCCACAGGCCGAAGCTGCCGCTCGAGGACTGATAGCTCAGCACCTTGTAGATGGCATCCTGGATGCGGCCGTGAAGGTCGGGGTCGCTTTCCATGCCGATGCCCGAGGCCAGCTCGTTGACATAGAGAAGCGGCATGGCGCGGCTGGTGGTCTGCTCGGCGCAACCATAGGGGTAGCGGTCGAGCGTCATCAGGAGCGAGGGCACGTCGAAGGCTGCCGCCTGCGATACGCCGACGCTGACGGAAGCGCCGTCGAGCAGGCTTGCCGCAAGCAGTTCCTTGTCGACACGCAGCGCGCCGCCATTGCCCTTGAGGTCGACCACAAGCCGCGTGGTGACCGGCAATTGCGCCGGACGTACCGGCACATAAAGCGTCTGCTCGACCTTGGTGCCGTCGGCGTGCGCAAGCCTGATGGTGAGCGAGGCATTGCCCGCCGTCTTCGCGATCAGCGGCACGGTCAGCGTCTGGCGCTTGCCCTGGGCGAGCGTCAGCTTCTGGGGCAGGGGCTTGTCGCCGGTCGACAGGTCGCCGGTCGTGTCGATCGAGAAGGCATAGTCGCCGGCCGGACCGTCGGTGTCGGCCACGTCGAGCCGCATGACGGCGTTGTCGCCAGGCGCCAGGAAGCGTGGCAGGCCGGCGGTGATGACCACGGGGTCCCGCACGATCACGTCCGACTGGGCATGGCCGACCGCTTCCTTGGTCCAGGCGACGGCCATGACGCGCACGGTGCCGTTGAACTGCGGGATATCGAAGTCGATCCGTGCCTTGCCGTCGGCGTCGAGCTCGACCGGGCCGGAGAAGAAGGCGACCAGCTTTTCGGTCGGCGGGCTGCCTTGCGCCTGCATGTTGGCGCCGTCACCGCCGGTCCTGAGCTTGCCGGTGGTGCCGAGCGACCCATCGATCAGGCGGCCATAGATGTCGCGGATCTCCATGCCCAGCATGCGCTGGCCGAAGAACCAGTTCTCCGGATCCGGCGCCTTGTAGTTGGTCAGGTTGAGGATGCCGACATCGACGGCGGCAACCATGACATAGGCGTTGGTGCCCGGCTGCACGCCGGCCACGGAAACCGGGATCGACAGTTGCTGGCGCGGCATCGTCTTGTCCGGCGGTGTCAGGGTGACGGCGAGCTTCTTCGAGCCCGGATCGACCGTCAGCCATTTCACGCCGATGGCGCGGGCCGGCATGCGCGTCTCCTGCGCATCGCCCGGCCGGAACAGGGTCGCCGTGACATAGGCGCCGGCGCCCCAATCGTCGCCAACCGGAATGTCGACGGTACCGCCGCCGGCCGGAACGGTCGCCGTGATGGTCTTCAAGAGCTTGTCGGAACCGATATTGACCAGAAGTTCGCCGGCAAAATGCGGCGAGACTTTCAGCTTGGCCACTTCGCCCGCGGCATAGTTGTCCTTGTCGAGGGCGATCTCCAGTCCGTCAGGCGTTTCGGTGGTCGTCGAGGCGACATACCAGCCGGCGTCGAATTCATAGCTGGTCGCCGGCCCCTCGGGGTCCGAGGTCTCGACCTCGAGCCGGTACTGGCCCCAGTCGACCGGCACGGAGACGGTGGCGTCGCCATCGGCGTTGAGGTCGACCTGGCCGTTGGCGATCGACTTGGTGAAGGTAACCGGCTCGTAGTTCCACGAATTGTTGGAGCGGTACCATTGGTAATTGCGTTCGACCTTGACCAGCGTCCACTGCGCGCCCTTCAGCGCCTCGCGCTTGCCATCAGGGTCGACGGCGATCAGGCTGAACTTGGCCGTGCCGCCCTGCGGCACTTCACCATCGGCGAAGTCCGGTCTGATGCCGATCATATGGCCTTGCGGACGGATGCCGATGTTGAGCGAGCGTTCGATGGCGCGGCCACCGGTTTCGCGCATGCGCACCGCCACCTTGCCGTCGACCAGCTTGGTGGTCGAGGGCAATTGATCGACGGAGATCGGGAAGGTCGCCTTGCCGTCATCGCCAACCACGGGCAGGTTGGTGAGCGGCGTTACCGTCGGCTCCGCCGACTGCTCGTCGGCGAGGCCGAAGGAAAAGTTGGGGAAGCGGTCCCAGTCGCGCGACGTCGACAGCGTCAACTCGCCTTCCAGCGCCAGGCCCGCCGCCGGCGCGCCATAGAGGAAGCGGCCGTCAATGTTGATGTTGGCGGTTTCTCCCCGCGCGATTTCCTGCTTGTCGGCCTTCATGTCGAATTCGATGCGATCCGGCACGAAATCCTCGACCAGGAACATCTGGCTGGCGACCGCCGGCTGCTTCGGGTCGGTGTGGATCGATACCGACCAGGTGCCGCGCATGGCGTTGGGTTCAAGCGGCAGGTCGACGGCATGGCCGCCGGCCGAGGCGCCGTCGCTGACGATGCGGCGATCCTCGACGCCGTCGGGGCGCGAGAAGATGAAGGTGAGCGGCAGGTTCTCGACCGCCTTGGCGGCGCCGTCGCGGGCAAGGGCCGCGACATGGACATCCTCGCCGGCGCGGTAGATGCCGCGCTCGGTCCAGGCGTAGACGTCCAGCGCACCGGGCGCCGCGCGCCCGGTGACGCCGCGGTCGGACAGGTCGAAGCCGGCCTTGGACATGTCGAGGAAGACGAAATCATTGTCGCCCTGCTTGGCCATCAGCACGGCCGGCACCATGCCGCCGTCGCCGCGGGTGAGGCCGGGATTGAAGACGGCGTGACCGTCGGCATCCGACGTCGCGGTGCCGAGAACCTCGTTGTTGCGGGCAACCAGCGTCAGTTCGGCGCCGGCGATCGGCTTGGCGGAACCCAGCGAACGGGCAAAGACGTTGAGCCCGTCCTGGCCGGTATAGGTCGACAGGCCGATGTCGGAGACGACGAACCACTGCGTGGCCATCGAATTGTAGTCGTCGCTCTTGCCGTTGACGGCCTGGGCGGTCAGCACATAGACGCCGGGCTTGCGTTGCGGCAGCGCTTCGTCGACCGGAAAGGAGGTGGTGACCTCCTTGTTGAGGTCGTTGACGATGTCGAGCTGACCTTGCCAGACCGGCGCGCCCATCTGCTCGGAAATGTTGGAGATGTCATAGCCGTCGAGCTGGTGCAGGAACTGGTAGCCCGACAGAAGCTGCGCGAGCGACCGGTCGCCGATGCGGTAGAGCTTCATTTCGGCGGCGTTCATGTTGACGGTGACGACCGGAATGCCACGGCGCGCGCCGGCCGGCAGCACGAAGCTGTCGCCGGTGAAGCGGGCGGACGGAGCGCGATCCTGCACATAGATCGACAGCACCACGGGTGCGGCGGTCACTTCGCCAATTGCCGCCGGCAGGCCGGCGCGGAAGGTAACGTCGTAGTGCTGGCCGTGTTCGAGCCCTTCGATGCAGATCTGCTTGTCCTTGGCCTCGACGCCCTTCGGCGGAGCGTTGTCGACGGTCACGAACTGCGCGTAGTCGACACCGGTCTTGACCAGTTCCTCGGAGAATTGCGCGCAGATGCGCGGCGCGCTTGTGTCGGCATCGACGCTGTGGTCGATCACGCGGAAACCCTTGCGGGCCTTCAGATCGGCATAGTCGGCCTGGACGGCCGGCGACGTCACCAGCGCAAGGCTCGCCTCATAGGCCTGCAGCGCCGGCCGGTAGAGATCGCGCTTGTCGAGGCCGGCGCCGAGCTGTGCCAGCACGTCGGCGCGGGTCTTGGTGGTGCGCAAGAGCTTGTAGGCGTTGAAGGCGGCCGAAGTGGCGTTCATCGGCAAGGTAGACGTTTCGGAGGTGTTGGCGGCGGGCTGCACGGCCAGCGTTTCGCGCGCCAGATTGAGCCAGAGCTGGCCATCATCGGGCATCACCGAGACAGCGGCCTCGTATTTCTGCATGGCGGAGCGATGGTCGCCGGTCTGCACGGCCTGCTCGGCGGAGCTGATCAGGGCCGCCATGCCTTCGGTCGGCTTGTCATAGGCCGGGCCAAGCAGCCTGTTGCGGTATTGCTGCGCCTGATCGGCCATCCAGTTGGGGAAGAAGGCGAGTTCCGGCGGCGCGCCGATATCCGGATCGCCGTCAATGTTGACGATCTTGCCGGCAACTGCTCCGTTGAACGGCTTCAGCTGGTTGTAGTCGGATTTGAGGAAGCACCATTTGGCCTTGGTGTTGTAAGTGAAGGCGCGGCAGGCAGGGTCGCCAAGGCATGTTGTCTTGCACTGGTCGAGGGTGACATTCTGGTCGGATCGCAGGTCGAAGCCGAAATAATCGGAATTGTCGGTCGTTGCGATTCGCCGGGCCTCGGCCGCTTGCGCGACGTCGTTCCAGGCCAAGGCATTGGCCCAGGCGAAGAAAAGAAGGATCAGAATCGACAGACCACGAGCCGTGCGCATTGCCATAACACCCTCCAGACAAGTGCAGACGTCCCGGCATGTTCAAGCTTCAGTCGAGCTTGTCAACGCGCGGACGCGGCAGGTTCCACCTGCCAACGGTTTATTTTCCGGCCAAGGACCGGTATGCGGACAGTAACCTCCATAGGACAGGGGATCACGCTTTCTTGCGGAAACGCAGAAGGTGTGAATTCCAAGCCCGTCCTATTTCAGACAATTGGATTGTGGCCCCTTTACGTGCGCTTCAGAACTTCATTCCAATTTTAGTTTTGTAACCTAGGTTGTCTTAATGCCAGCGCATGAAAAGCAGATGTCAGGAGGGACCGCGCCAGGGCGCGTTCTTTCGCGCGCCCTGCTTTTGGCCATGATCTGCTCGACCGTGCTGGGCGCCGAATCAAGGTCCGCGGCTGCGTTCGAGCTTTTCGGAATCAAGCTTTGGGGGTCGTCCAACGACGAGGACGCCGACATTGTCGACCCGCTGCGCTATGCCGTGACCATCACGGTGCCCGATGCGGACAAGGATCTTGTCAAGAAGCTCGAGAACGCCTCGGCGCTGAAGGGCGACGAGGATCGGCCGGTCTCCGGCTCGCTCGGGCTGATGGCGAAGGCGCGCAGCGACCGCGAACAGCTGGTCGCCGCGCTTTATGCCGATGCCCGCTACGAAGGCGTGGTTACCATCACCGTCGACGGCAAGCCGCTCGACGAACTGCCGCCGGACGCCGAATTCAAGGGCCCACAGCCGATTCCAGTGGCGATCAATATCGCGACCGGCCCCAAGTTCACTCTCGGCGATATCAGGCTGGAAGGGGACGCGGCGGGGCTGATGAGCGCCGATTACGGCCTGATATCGGGCGGCGACGCCGGGTCGGGCGCGGTGCTGAAGGCCGAGGCGCTGATCGTGCGCACGTTGAAAGAACAGGGCAGGCCGCTCGCCAAGGTGACCGGCCGGCAGATCGTCGCCGACCATGCCACCTCGACGCTCGACGTGACGCTGACGGTCGCGGCAGGCCCCGTCGCCGGCTATGGCGCGACCACGGTGGAAGGCACCGAGAAGGTCGACCGCGACTTCACCGAATACATGACCGGGCTGAAGCGCGGCCGGCAGTACTCGCCGCAGGAGATCAGCGATGCGCGCGACAGGCTGCTGGCGCTCGAGGTTTTCAACAGCGTGACCTTCAAGGAGGCCGACAAGCTCGATGCCGACGGCAACATTCCGATCGGCGTCCAGGTCAGCGAGCGCAAGCCGCGCTATTTCGGCCTCGGCGGCACCTTCTCGAACACGGAAGGCCTCGGCCTGGAAGGCTATTGGGGACACCGCAACCTATTTGGTCACGCGGAAAAGCTGCGCATCGATGGCGCCATCAGCGGCATCGGCAGCAACAATCTGTCCGATCTCAACTACAATGCCGGCATCATGTTCGAGAAACCCGGTGTGATCGGGCCCGCGTCGAAGTTCTTTGCCGGCGTGAAGACCGTACTCGAGCATCCCGACGCCTACGACCATTTCTCGGTCAAGGGCAGCACCGGCCTGTCCTATGAGCTCGACAAGAAGCAGACCGTCTCGGCTGAGGTGGCGCTCGACTATTCCAGGATCACGGATGCGTTCGGCAAGCACACCTACCTGATCGCCAGTGTTCCGCTGCAATATGTCTATGACAACAGGGACAGCAGGCTGAACCCGACCAGGGGCTTCCGGGTGCTGGCCTATGCCGAGCCGAGCTACGACATCATGAGCGGGGCCGCCTTCCTCAAGCTCAAGGGAGAGGGATCGGCCTATCAGTCGCTGGATACGGCCTCGAAGTTCGTGCTGGCCGAGCGCGTCGCCGTCGGCTCGATCGTCGGCACCGGGCTCGAGAACGTTCCGGCCGACCGGCGCTTCTACTCCGGCGGCGGCGGTTCGGTGCGCGGCTATGCCTATCAGGGCATCGGCCCGAAAGACTTCACCGGCCAGCCGATCGGTGGCCTGTCCTTCTTCGAGACCTCGGTGGAGATGCGCATCGCCGTCACCGACACGATCGGCATCGTGCCGTTCGTCGACGCCGGCACGGTGTCGACGAAGTCGGTTCCGAACTTCTCCGACGTCAAGGTCGGCGCCGGCGTCGGCCTGCGCTATGTGACGCCATTCGGGCCGCTGCGCATCGATGCCGCGGTGCCGCTCAACCGCGATCCCAGTGATCCGCATTTCGGCATCTATGCCGGCATCGGGCAGGCGTTCTGACATGAAGACGGTCCGGCGCATCCTTCGCATTGTTCTCTACACGCTGCTGATTGTTGTCGCGGGCGCGATCGGCGCACTCGTTGTCCTGACCAAGACCGAGCGCGGGCGCGACAATCTCGCCGGCATCATCTCGCGGCTGGCCTCGAGCGACGACCGCAAGGTCACGGTCAGCGGCATCGACGGCATCTGGTCGGGCGCGCTCAGCGTCGATCATGTCGTGCTGGAAGACCGCAACGGGGCCTGGCTGGTGGCGCGCAAGGTCGCCGTCGACTGGTCGCCGCTGGCGCTGCTGTCGAAGAGCTTCAGTGCCGACCGCATCGCGGCCGAGCGCATCGAATTGGCACGCCTGCCGGTGGCCGGGACGCAACAGCCGGCGCCGAGCGGCGGCACGGCGACGCTGCCGGTTTCCATCGACATCAAGCAGATCGACCTGCCGGAAATCGCGCTTGGCCAGCAGCTGGCCGGCAGCGGCATCGCCGAACTCGCCGCCAAGGGGATGCTCAAGGCCGACGCGGCGCCGCTGGCGGTCGAGACCAGGCTCAACGTCACCCGCCATGACGGCAAGCAAGGCAATGTCGATGCGAACATCCACTTTGCGCCAACCGACAACAGGCTCGACCTCGAGTTCAAGGCTTCTGAGCCCGCAGGCGGCATCATCGCCAACCTGCTCAAGCTGCCCGATACGCCGCCGGTCGATATAACCGTCTCAGGCACCGGGCCGCTCGCCAATTGGAACGGCATTGCCACGTTCACGGTGGATGGCGAGATCGTCACTCAGCTGACGGGCCGCCATCAGTCGACCGACAAGGGCAGCCACGTCGAGGCCAAGGGTGACGGCGATTTTGCCCGCTTCCTGCCGGAGAACTTGAAGCCGCTGTTTGCCGGCAAGACCAGTTTCGATGTCGCGGGCACCGCGACATCGGCCGGCGGCATCAGTGTCGACCGGGCCAGCATCGAAAGCGATGCCGTGCATGGCACAGCGACCGGCATCGCCGATCCGGCCGGCGCCAGCGACCTGTCCGTGGAAATTGCCGCCAAGGGCGCGCCTGTGCGGATCACCGTGGGAAGTGCCGCGCAACCGATCACGCTGGCGATCAGAAACGCGACCGCGCGCGCGTTCGGCGACGGCAAGGCGCCGATCGTCGACATCGGTGCCTCGCTGGCTTCGGTGGTGGCGGGCGGCACGCAACTGAACGACCTTGCGGCGCAGATCCATTCCGACGGCTTCGACATCCAGAATCGCTCCGGGCCGGTCGCCGTCAAGCTGACGGCGGGCGGGCTGAAGACCGACGTGGCGACGCTGGCGCCGCTGGTCACCGGCAAGGTCGATGTCGATCTCGCCGGATCACTGAGCAAGGATGCCATCATCATCGACCAGGGCACGCTGCGTTCCGATGCGCTCAATGCCTCCCTGACGATGACGGTGGCGCTCGCGGACCTGTCGATGCAGCTCAAGATGAATGCCGATGCGGTGTCGACCGCCTTGCCGCCGCAGATCAGCTCGGTGCTCGGCGAGCGGGTGAAATTCTCGGCCGCCGCGACGCGCGATCCGCAAGGGGCCTTCGCCGCCAATTCGATCTCATTGACCTCCGGCACGCTCACCGCCAGCGGCACCGCCAGCGCGCAAGGCTCCGACATCCAGGCCGACATCAAGGGCACGCTCGGCGACGTTTCGGTGCTATCGCCGATGGTCGGCGTGCCGGTCGCCGGCGGCGTCGATTTCGCGCTGTCGGCCAGCGGCGCCAGGACAGCCCCGGATTTCACCGTCTCCGCCAATAGCGACAGCCTGACGGCCTCGGGCCGCACGGTGAAGGCGATCAAGCTGACGGCAAGCGGCAAGGCCGACATAGCGAGCCCTTCCGCCGATGTTTCGCTGACCGGCGCCGTCAACGATCAGCCGCTCGACGTCAAGGCGGCGCTGGTGACGAGCGAGGGCAAGCGGTCGATCAACGGCTTCCTTATCTCGCTGGGCGACAACAAGGTTTCGGGCGACCTGGCACTGGATGACAAGTTCATGCCCCTGGGCACGCTGACGCTCGCGGCACCCGCAATCGACCAGTTGGCGGCACTCGCCGGGCAGGCGGTGACGGGTGATATCAACGGCACCATCAATTTCGCCAAGGACGGCGAGACGCCATCGGTCACCATCGATGCCAGGAGCACCTCGATCGCGCGTGGCGAGGTGACCGCCAAGGCGATCGCCGTCAACGCGCTGATCGCCAACTATCTCAAGGCGCCGGCGATCTCGGGCACCATCAAGGCTGACTCGGTCACGTCGGGCGCCACCGAGATCAGCGGCATCGGCGTCGACCTGAAGCGCGACGGCGACTGGACCAATTTCACCGGCGGCGCGACGATAGCGGGCATTCCGGCGACAGCGGCCGGCCGGGTCAAGATCGCCCAGGGCACCACCAGCGTCGAGATCGCCTCGGGCGAAGCGACGATGCGCGGCATCAAGGCGGCAATCGCCCAACCCTCGACACTGACCATCGCCAATGGCACCACCAGCATCGAGAAGCTGGCGCTCGACATTGGCGGCGGCGCGGTGACGTTGTCGGGCAGCGCCGGCCAGACGCTCGATCTCGCCGCGCAGTTCTCGGCGCTGCCGGCGGCGCTTGCCAATGATTTTGCGCCCGGCCTCGATGCCGTGGGTACGCTCGGCGGCACGGCGCAGGTGACGGGAACGCCAGCCGCCCCGGACGTTCGGTTCAGCGCGCAGCTTGCCGGCGCCGAAACCAGCCAGACCCGTCAGGCCGGGCTTGGGCCGCTCGCGGTCGATGCGGCCGGCAGCTACACCTTGGCCGGCGGCGTCGCCCTCGACCATGCGACGCTGTCCGGCGACAAGATTTCCGGCACGGCCGCCGGCACCATCAATCCGAACGGCGCCAGCGATTTTGCGCTGGATCTCACCTCGTCCGGCCCCAGCCTGCCGCTGACCGTCGGCAGCGCCGAGAGTCCCGTGAAGATCGAGGTCAAGTCCTTGTCGGCAAAGGTGGCGGGGGAGAGCACCAAGGCTCGCCTGGATGTCTCCGCGATCCTGCCTTCGGTCGTCACCAGCCCGGCGAGGGTGGACGGACTTGTCCTGGCGCTGCATTCGGACGCTTTCGATCTCAAGAACCGCGCCGGAGCGGTTTCCGGCACGGTGTCGGTGGACAAGGTCGGCCTCGACAATGCGGCGATCGCGCCGCTGATCGCCGGCAAGGTCACGGCCGCTCTCAATGCCCGGCTGAGCGCCGATTCCGTCGCGATCGACAGCGGCTCGCTCAAAAGCGATGCGCTCAACAGCCAGGTTGCAGGGCAGGTATCGCTGCGCGACGGCACCATCGACCTCAAGCTCAATGCGGATGCTCCGTCATCGGCCTTGCCGGCCGCGGCGCGCGGCATGCTCGGTGAACGGGCACAGATCAGCGCCACGCTGAAACGCGATCCCAGCGGCAGCATCAATGTCGATGGGCTGAAGCTGGTCTCCGGCGCGCTGACCGCCGGCGGGCAAGCCAGCCTTGCCGACAACAAGCTGGCCGCCGACATCAAAGGCGCGCTGAGCGACATCTCGCTGCTATCCAAGGATGCCAAGGGCGCCATTGCCTTCGCTCTGAACGCCCAGGGGCCAGCCATCGCGCCCGACCTGTCGCTGACGGTCAACAGCGATCGGCTGCTGGTGGCGGAGCGCGAGATCACCGGCCTGAGGCTCACGGCCACCGGCAAGGCCGATGCCGCCAACCCGGCGGCGAATGTGCAACTGACCGGGAATGTCGCGGGACAGGCCCTGCAAGGCAGCGCGGTGCTGGCGACGGCGGACGGCAGGAGCGCCATCAACGGCCTCCTCCTGTCGCTGGGCCAGAACAAGATCTCCGGCGATCTGGCGCTGGACGACAAGTTCGTGCCCGAAGGCACGATCTCGCTCGACCTGCCCGATATCGGCCCGCTCGCCGCGCTGGCGCTGGAAAAGGCCGAAGGCGATGTGCGCGGCACGATTGCCTTCACCAGGAATGGCGCCGCACCCCAGGTTGCCATCAAGGCGGCCACCGCCTCGATCACGCGCGGCGACCTGCAGGCGAAGGCCGTCTCCATCGACGCGCTGATCGCCAACTATCTCGCCGCGCCGGTGATCTCGGGCAAGATCCGTGCCGACAGCGTCATATCGGGCGGCACCGTGATCAGCGGCATCGATGTCGATCTGAAGCGCGATGGCGACTGGACCGGCTTTTCCGGCGGTGCCACGGTCAAGGGCATTCCGGCCAAGGCCGCAGGCCGCGTGAAGGTGGCCAATGGCACGACCACGATCGAGCTCGCCTCGGGCCAGGCGACCATCCAGGGCATCAAGGCGGCGATCGCCCAGGCGTCGACCGTCAGCATCGCCAACGGCACGACGACGCTCGACCGGCTGGTGCTCAATCTCGGCGGCGGCACGGCGACGGTCACCGGCAAGATCGGGCAGGCGATCGACATCAACGCGACGCTGGCGCGGGTGCCGATGTCGCTCGCCAACAGCTTCTCGCCGGGCCTCGACGCGGCGGGTTCGATTTCGGGCACGGTGAAAGTGACCGGCGCGCCGGCCAGTCCGGCCGTGGCCTTCAACATCGATGCGACCGGCGTGCAGACGTCGCAGACCCGCGGCGCCGGCGTCGGCGCGGTAAGCGTTTCGTCGTCCGGCACTTTTGCCGGCAACAAGCTGACCTTAAACGCCAATGTCAGCGACGGAGCCGGCCTTGGCCTCAAGGGCGGCGGCACGGTGACGACGGGGGGCACGCCGGCGCTGGTGCTCGACTTCAATGGCGCCGTGCCATTCGGCCTCCTCAGCCAGAAGCTTGCCGCGCAGGGCCTGGCGCTGACGGGAACCGCCAATGTCAATGTCCAGGTGCGTGGCCCCGCGACGTCGCCCGTCATCGGCGGCAGCGTCAGCACCTCGGGCGCGCGGCTCGTCGATGCGCGCTCGGGCCTGGCCGTCAACGATCTCACGGCCGATGTCTCGATCGGCGGCGGCGTCGCCAGGATCAACCGGCTGACCGGGACGCTATCGACGCGCGGCAGCCTGTCGGCGAGCGGCACGGTCGGCATCGACCCGGCGCAAGGCTTCCCGGCCGACCTTTCGATCAAGCTGACCGACGGCCGCTATACGGATGGACGCGTTGTGACCGCCAATCTCGGCGGCGACCTGACGATCAAGGGGCCGCTGACATCGGCACCGGCGATTGCCGGTACCGTCAATCTCGCCAAGACAGTCATCACGGTTCCGGACAAATTGCCGGGCTCGCTCTCGGCGCTCGACGTCAAGCACAAGAACGCGCCAAGCGCCGTCAAGGCGCAGGACAAGGCGCTGCGCCCGGCGACGACCAGCGGCAAGAGCGGCGGCAGCGGTCTCGCGCTCGATGTCACCGTCAATGCGCCGAACCAGATATTCATCCAGGGCAGGGGCGTCGATGCCGAACTCGGCGGTTCGCTCCGCCTGACCGGCCCGGCTTCTTCGCCGCAGGCGGTCGGCACCTTCACCCTGCAGCGCGGCAGGCTGTCGATCCTGGGCAAGCGGCTGACCTTCACCGAGGGCACTGTCGGCTTCTCCGGTTCGCTGGTGCCCTATCTCAACCTGACGGCGACCACGACGACGACCGGCGCCACCGTCACCATCGTGGTGTCGGGCGAGGCGACCAACCCGAAATTCACCTTCTCCTCGGTGCCGGCGCTGCCGGAGGACGAGGTGCTGGCGCAACTGATCTTCGGCCGGTCGATGTCGAACCTGTCGCCGCTGCAGATCGCGCAGCTTGCCGAAGCCGCCGCGCAATTGGCCGGCGTCGGCGGCTCGACCTCGCTGCTCGAGAACCTGCGCAGCGCCATCGGCGTCGACGATCTCGATGTGACCACGGACAGCAAGGGCGGGACGGCGGTGTCAGCCGGCAAATACCTGAACGACCGCACCTATGTGACCATCCAGAAGGGCGACAAGCCGGGTTCGGGCAAGGCGACCATCGACCTCAATGTCGGGCGTGGCGTCAAGTTGCGCGGCGAGGCGACGGACGCCGGCGAGGCCAAGGGCGGCATCTTCTACGAGAAGGAATATTGAGGGGCTGGCCCTCACCATGGCCGCGGCTGGCGCTGTCGTAACCAGCGCCAATGCCTCAGTTTACTCGCCCGAGGAGATTTGGGCGGAATCTGGGCGCACTAGCAATTTTGCGTCAAGACTGTCGCTATCGCGCGTACCGCTCCCTTTTCAAAGTTGCACATTCCCTAACATGTTCCCATTCCAAGCCATCTTTGACATCATGGCCTGGATGCGGAATGTTAATCGGCGGAAAGCCAACAATGGGAGTTAGTCATGACAATCTATAAAAGTAACGGCGACAGCGTTCCGGATCACATCCTGGCCATGGCCGAAGAAGCCAAGGCGGGAACAGTGGACCGCCGCGAATTCCTGGCGCTTGCCAGCGTCTTCGGTGCGTCGACGGCCATGGCTTACGGTCTGCTCGGCCTCGCCGCCCCGACGCCGGCCAGGGCCGAGGACGTGCAGGGCAAGAAGGGCGGCGTGATCAAGGTCGCCATGTCGGTCAAGGATCCCAAGGATCCGCGCACGGCGGACTGGTCGGAGATTTCCAATGCCGAGCGCCAGGCGCTCGAACCGCTGGTGAAATACACCAAGGAGTACACCTTCGCGCCGTATCTGCTGGCGAGCTGGGACATCAACGACGACGCCACCGAATACACGCTGCATGTGCGGCCAGGCGTCGAATGGAACAATGGCGACAAGTTCACGGCCGACGACGTGATCCACAATTTCACTCGCTGGGCCGACAAGTCCGCCGAAGGCAACTCGATGCCGGGGCGCCTCGGCAGCCTCGTCGATGATACGACCAAGAAGCTGCGCGAAGGCTCGGTCGTCAAGGTTGACGACATGACGGTCAAGCTCAAGCTTACCAAGCCGGATATCGCCATCATCCCGAACCTGTGCGACTATCCCGGCCTCATCGTCCACAAGACCTTCGACGAGAAGGGCGCGAACTTCAAGAACTGCCCGATCGGCACCGGTCCGTTCGAACTCGTGTCCTACGATGTCGGCCAGAAGGTCGTCTACAAGCGCCGCACGACCGGCAAGTGGTGGCAGGGCGAGGCCTTCCTCGACGGCGTCGAGTTTATCGACTACGGCACCGATCCGGCTGCGACGGTTTCGGCCTTCGAATCGGGCGAAGTGCACACCAACCACGAGACGACCGCCGACTACGTCAAGATCATCGAAGGCGTCGGCGCGCCGGCCTCGGAAGTTGTGACCGCGGCCACCGTGGTGTCGCGTTTCAACGTCAACGCCAAGCCTTATGGCGACCAGAAGGTGCGTCAGGCGATGTGCCTGGCCGTCGACAATTCGGTGGTGCTGCAGCTTGGTTACGGCAACGCCGGAACGCCGGCCGAAAACCACCATGTCGCGCCGATCCATCCGGAATATGTCGAACTGCCGAAGATCAAGCGCGACATCGCCAAGGCCAAGCAGATGCTGACGGAAGCCGGCGTGATCGATTTCGAGCACGAGCTGATCAGCAATGACGAGGACTACCACAAGAACACCACGGACGCGATCGCGGCCCAGCTGCGCGAGGCCGGCATCAAGGTGAAGCGCACCGTGCTGCCGAGCTCGACCTTCTGGAACGACTGGACGAAGTATCCGTTCTCGGAGACCAACTGGAACATGCGTCCGCTGGGCATCCAGGTCATCGCCATCGCCTACCGCACGGGCGAGGCCTGGAACGAAACGGCCTACGCCAATCCGGACTTCGACAAGAAGGTCAACGAGGCGCTCGGGATCGCCGATGCGGAGAAGCGCAAGGTGGTGATGAAGGACATCGAGCAGATGCTGCAGGATTCCGGCATCATCATCCAGCCTTACTGGCGCAAGCTCTACATCAACATCAAGCCCGAGGTGAAGAACCACTCGATGCACCCCACCTACGAGCACGACTTCGGCAAGGTCTGGCTCGATCAGGCGTGACCCACAGCTTGATGAATGCGAAGGGCATCGCCCTTCGCATTCGCAGGATCGCCGCCGTTGCATGAGATGCAGCGGCGGCGTGACGTCGCAAGGTTTTCGTCACAGGGTTGACCATATCTGACCCCAACCCGGCCGGCAGGGGGGCACGCATGTTCTCATTCATCATCAGACGCATCGGCACGATCCTGCTCACGATGCTGTGCCTGACGCTGGTCGTCTTCTTCCTCGTCAATCTCGAACCCAACCTGAAGAAGCTGGCGATCAGCCAGACCGAAATGCACACATCGGCCGATCAGCTCGAAAGCTGGCTGGTCAACCATGGCTACCGTCAGAACTTTTTCTCGCGCTATGGCCAGTGGCTCGGCGTGCTGCCCAAGCAGCCGATCACCGATCCGGCGACCGGCAAGACGACCCAGCGCTTCACCTTCTGCAACGACCCGACCGTGCCGACATTCTCCGGCGTGATCGAGGGCGATTTCGGCTGCTCGACAAAGTTCAAGACCACGGTCGCGGCCAAGCTGTTCCCGGCGCTCGGCGCCACCGGCATCCTGATGTTCTGGGTGCTGGTGGTGATGGTGCCGGTTTCGCTGCTGATCGGCATTCTCGCCGGCATGCGCGAGGGTTCACGAACCGACCGGGTGCTTTCTGTTGCCTCGATCGCCTCGACGGCGACGCCTGAATATGTGTCGGGCGTCATCTTCACCGTCGTCTTCGCCTCCTGGCTCGGCTGGCTGAACGGCTCGGCCGCCTCGGCGAGCCAGGGCATCACCTTCTACAATTTCACGCTGCCGGTGATCACGCTGGCGATCTACGGCATAGGCTACATCGCGCGCATGACGCGCGCCTCGATGGTCGAGGTGATGACGCAGCAATATATCCGCACCGCGCGATTGAAGGGCCTTTCCTTTCGCGGCGTGGTGGTCAAGCACGCGCTGCGCAACGCGCTGATAGCGCCCTTCACCGTCATCATGCTGCAGTTTCCCTGGCTGCTCACCGGCGTCGTCATCGTCGAGGTCATGTTCCGCTACCAGGGCTTCGGCTACACGCTGGTCGAGGCCGCCGGCAACAACGACATCGATCTCTTGCTCGGCTGTTCGCTGGTCTCGGTGTTCATCGTCCTGATCACGCAGCTCATTTCCGATGTCGGCTACGCGTTCCTCAATCCGCGCATCCGGGTTCAGTAGGGAGAAGGCGCATGCAAGCTCAATATATCGGCGCCTCCACCATCATCCTCGAAGTGCTGTGGCGCTTCTGGCCGGTCTGGGTCGCGCTCGCCATCGTCATGGGGGCGAGCTTTCTCTACAAGAAGAAGCTGGCGCTCTATGGCCAGCTTTTCGACAGCGGCGTCGGCATAGCGGGGGTGTTCATCTGCCTGTTCTGGCTGTTCACGGCGATCTTCGCCTCGACCATCTCGCCGTTCGATCCGCTGGGCCAGATCCCGATCATGAAGGACACGCTGCCGGGCGCCATCGAGCCGCAATCGGGGCTCGTCTATCTCTTCGGCGGCGACAAGCTGGCGCGCGACGTGTTTTCGCGAATGGTCTATGGCAGCCAGATCGTGCTGATCATCGCACCGGCGGCAACCGGTTTCGCGCTGATGGTCGGCATCACGCTCGGCTTGCCGGCCGGCTATTACGGCGGCAAGATCGATTCCATCCTGTCGTTCCTGGCCAACCTCGTTCTGGCCTTCCCCGTGATCCTGCTGTTCTACCTGCTGGTGACGCCCGGGATCATGGACACGCCGATCCCCTATGCGCTGGCCGGCGTCTTCTTCCTGTTTCCGATCATCTTCTTCTGCGTCCTGTTCTGGACTCGCTTCAAGAACCGGCCGGACCGGATCTACATCCTGCTCGGCCTGACGCTGATCGTAGGCGGCTGGATCTATCTCGGCCTTGTCTTCGACAGGGACCCGCTGCACATCGTGCATATCGACCCCAACCAGCTCAACATCTTCGTGGCGGTGGTGTTCGCCTCCAGCCCCGGCGTGTTCCGTATCGTGCGTGGCCTGGTGATGGACATCAAGACGCGCGACTATGTGGCGGCGGCGCAGACGCGTGGTGAATCACCCTGGTACATCATGCTGTGGGAGATCCTGCCCAATGCGCGCGGCCCGCTGATCGTCGATGCCTGCCTGCGCATTGGCTACACCACGATCCTGCTCGGGACGCTCGGCTATTTCGGCCTCGGCCTGGCGCCGGAAAGCCCTGACTGGGGCACGGCGATCAAGGATGCCAGCCGGCTGCTGCGCTCCTTCATCCATCCGGCGCTGCCACCGACGATCGCGCTGATGTCGTTCGTGCTGGGGCTCAACCTGCTGGCCGACTCGCTGCGCGAGCAATCGATGAAAGACTGATTGACGGGCCTTGGCCCGCCTCTGGTATAATTTGGATTGGAGCGACCCATGAACGAGGCAGTTCGAAATCCCGACAAGCCGACCCCTGGGCCGACCCCTGGGCCAAGCACTGCGCCGATCATCGAGATCGAGAACCTGTCGATCTCCTTCTTCACCCGCAAGGGCGAGATACCGGCCGTCATGGATTTTTCCTGCACGGTCATGCCCGGCGAAGCGATGGGCATCGTCGGCGAATCCGGTTGCGGCAAGTCGACCGTGTCGCTCGGTATCATGCGCGACCTCTCCAACATCGGGAAGATCGTCGGCGGCAAGATCAAGTTCCAGGGCAAGGATATGGGCGAGCTCTCCGAGGAGGAGCTGCGCGCCATCCGCGGCAACAAGATCGCCATGATCTACCAGGAGCCGATGGCCAGCCTCAATCCGGCGATGAAGATCGGCCAGCAGCTGATGGAAGTGCCGCTGATCCACGACAAGGTGTCGAAGGAAGAGGCCTATAAACGCGCGGTCGAAATGGTGCGGTCGGTCAAGCTGCCGGACCCCGAGCGCATGATGCGCTCCTATCCGCACCAGCTGTCGGGCGGCCAGCAGCAGCGTATCGTCATTGCCATGGCGCTGCTGTCGAAGCCGGCGCTGCTTCTGCTCGACGAGCCGACTACGGCGCTCGACGTGACGGTGGAGGCGGGTATCGTCGAACTGGTCAAGGGGCTGGGCGAAAAGTTCGGCACCTCGATGATCTTCGTCTCGCACAATCTGGGCCTCATCCTCGAGACTTGCGACAGGATCACGGTCATGTATTCGGGCGAGGCGGTCGAGACCGGCAAGATCAAGGACGTCTTCGACCGGATGCGCCATCCCTACACGCAAGGGCTGTTCCGTTCGATCCCGCTGCCGGGCGCCGACAAGAACTCGCGGCCGCTGATCGCCATTCCGGGCCAGCTGCCGCTGCCGCATGAGCGGCCCAAGGGCTGCAATTTCGGCCCGCGCTGCCACCATTTCGTCGAGGGCGTCTGCAACGCCGCCGAAATCCCCATGGTCGAGGTCGCCGGCCATGACGGCCATTTCTCGCGCTGCGTGCGCTTCAACGAAATCGACTGGGAAGCGCTGCCGCCCGGTGCCAAGAAGGTCAATGAGCGTGTCGTGCCCGGCGCGCCGGTGCTCAAGATCGAGGATCTGAGGAAGTACTACAAGGTCGGCGGCAGCGAGGTGTTCGGGTCGAGCGAAGGCCGTGTCGTCAAGGCCAACGAGACCATCTCCTTCATGGCGCGCGAATCCGAGACGGTTGCCATCGTCGGCGAATCCGGCTGCGGAAAGTCGACGCTGGCCAAGGTTCTGCTCGGCCTGGAGACGGCAAGTGCCGGCACGGTGACGCTGGGCAACAAGGAGATCCAGTCGACCGGCATCGAGAAGCGCAGCGTCGACACCGTGTCCTCGATCCAGATGGTGTTCCAGAACCCGTTCGACACGCTCAATCCCAGCCATTCGGTCGGCTCGCAGATCATCCGCACGCTGGAGAAATTCAACGTCGGCAAGACGGTCGCCGACCGGCGCAAGCGCATGCTGGAACTGCTCGACCTGGTGAAGCTGCCGCGCGCCTTCGAGACGCGCAAGCCGCGCCAGCTTTCCGGTGGCCAGAAGCAGCGCATCGGCGTGGCGCGCGCCTTTGCCGGCGACGCCAAGGTGGTGGTGGCCGACGAGCCGGTCTCCGCACTCGACGTGTCGGTGCAGGCGGCGGTGACCGAACTGTTGATGGATATCCAGCGCAAGAACAAGACGACGATGCTGTTCATCAGCCACGATCTGTCCGTCGTGCGCTATATCGCGGACCGCGTCGTCGTCATGTATCTCGGCTATATCGTCGAGCAAGGCACGACCGACCAGATCTTCGCGCCGCCCTATCATCCATATACCGAGGCGCTGCTGTCGGCGATCCCGATCGCCGACACCAGCGTGGTCAAGAAGCACATCGTGCTGGAGGGCGACATCCCGTCGGCGATGAATCCGCCGTCTGGCTGCCCATTCCAGACACGCTGCGGCTACAAGAAGCTCGTGCCCGACAATCTGTGCGAGACCAAGGTGCCGCCGGTCAAGCATCTCGGTGACGGCCATATGAGCCTGTGCTGGCTGGCCGATGACGTGCTGGCGAAGATGGAGCCGGTGATCAAGTTCGACAAGGAACACGCCGCGCATGAGGGCGTGCCGGACGATGCGCACGGCACCGGGCCCGGTTTGGCCGGGACAGCGCCCAACCGGCCGCGTGGCAAAACGGGCAGCGCGGAAGCCGACCAGATCGGGGACGCCGTGGAGCAGGGCGAGGCCGGCATGCGGGCCCGTCGCCACGAAGTCCGCGACGAGGTCTCCGAAACCGGTGTTTCGAAGCCGAAAGACACGACGAGGCGGCACTAACCTAGGCAGGTATCAGGAGCCGCATTGCCGTAGCTGAGCTTCATAGTCTCGGGCCATCTTGTCCGTGGCCCGGGCGTAACCCTGCACCCCGGCGTCGCCGCGGTTGCCGCGGCCATAGGCGGTCCAGCCGAGATAGTAGGCGAGGTAGAGATTGTAGGTGTCGTTGCGGGCGACGCCGTAGGTGTCTGATGTCTTGGAATGATACCAGCCGACGAAGTCGACGGCGTCGGCGAATTTGGTGCGCCGCGCCGCCCAGTTGCCGGTCTCTCGCTGATATTGCGACCATGTGCCGTCCAGCGCCTGCGAGAAGCCGGTGGCCGACGAGACGTGCTTCCAGGGAATGAAGCCGAGCAGCTTGGTGCGCGGCGGCCGGGCATTGCTCTTGAAGCCCGATTCCTTGCGCACCGTCGCCATCAGCACGGGGACGGGGATGCCGTATTTCCGCTCCGTCCGTTCGGCCGCCGACTGCCAATTGTCGAACCAGCCGTCATTCTGGTCGAAGACGGCACAGACATTGTTGATATGGCTGGGCGCGGTCGCGCAGGCCGACAATGCCAGCAACACGCCAACCGCTACAATTTTACTAAAACTCGACCTACGCATTGGATGAGCAATAGGCCGAAATCATAAAGGGAATCTTGCCGACTCCGTTAATGCTCCGCGGCCATCAGCGCTCGGGAAAATGCTATATCGGCATTCCGACGCCCTCTGTCGCTTTTTATAAAATGACACTGCGAAGATGCCGCCTTGACTAAAATCGCGCCTGTAAGCGGCGTATTTCCGACAGCTTGCCTGGTTTGCCGAAGCTTTGATGCCAGGCATGAATGAACCAAGACGCAAGCGCGGCGCCGAGCGCACCAGCAACCGGGGCCCAGCGCCCATCCCGCAACTACCGCAAAGGCGCGTAAGGAACCCCTATCCGCCAATGGCGCTGCTTTCGTCCGACCAGATCGAGGCGATCCACCAGGCGTCGATGCATGTATTGGAGAATTTCGGCATCGAGGTGATGAGCCCCCGGGCGCTGTCGCTGTTCGAGAAAGCCGGCGCCAGGGTCGACCATGCGACAGCCAATGTCCGCATCGATCGCGGCATGGTCGACGAGGCGCTGAAGACCACACGGCCCACCTATACGCTGACACCACGCAACCCGGCCAACACAATCCATCTGGGCGGCAACACCATCAATTTCACCCTCGTTGCCGGGCCGCCCAATGTGCACGACATGGAGCGAGGCCGCCGCGCAGGAAACTTGCGCGACTATGCCGACCTGACCCGGTTGGCGCAGCATTTCAACTGCGTCCACATGCTCGGCAACCAGGTCTGCGCGCCGGTCGAGTTGCCGGCCAATTCGCGCCATCTCGACACCTACTTCACCAATCTGACGCTGAGCGACAAGAGTTTCCACGTCTCGGCGATCGGCCGGGGCAGGGCGCTGGACGGTATCGAGATGATGGCGATCGCGCGCGGGCTGACGCTGGACCAGTTACGGGAAGATCCCGGCATCGCCACCATCATCTCGGTCAACTCGCCGCGCCGCTTCGACGAGATGATGGCCGAGGGGCTGATGACGATGGCCGAGTTCGGCCAGTCGGTGGCGGTGACGCCGTTCACCCTGATGGGGGCGATGAGCCCGGTGACGCTGGCGGGCGCCTTGGCGCAGCAGAACGCCGAGGCGCTGTTCGGCGTCGTGCTGACGCAGTTGGTGCGACCCGGTGCGCCGGTCATGTATGGCGCCTTCACCTCCAATGTCGACATGAAGTCCGGGGCGCCGGCCTTCGGCACGCCTGAAAACACCAAGGCCAACATCGCCTCGGGGCAATTGGCCCGGCGCTACGGCCTGCCGTACCGGACAACGCCGGGCTCGGCCTCCAACGCCGCCGATGCGCAAGGCGCCTATGAGACGCTGATGGCGCTGTGGGGCGCCGTGCTCGGCCATGGCAACCTCGTCTATCACGCCGCCGGCTGGCAGGAGGGCGGGCTGACGGCGTCGTTCGAGAAGTTCATCATCGATGTCGAGATGATCCAGCACATGATGGAGTTCCTGCGGCCGATCGAAGTCAACGAGGCCGAGCTTGCCGTCGAGGCGCTGGGCGCGGTGCCGACCGGCGGCCATTTCTTCGGCGAGCCGCACACGCTGGAGCGCTACGCCACCGCCTTCTACCAGCCGATGCTGTCCAACTGGCAGAATTTCGAGGCCTGGCAGGAGGCAGGTGGGCTCGACGCAACGGCGCGCGCGACGCGGCTGTGGAAGAAGGCGCTCGAGGACTATGTCAAGCCGGCGATGGATATCGCCGTTCGTGAGGCGCTGGAGGCCTATGTGGCCAAGCGTAAGGAAGCGATCGGGCAGGGCGAGCCGTGATGCCTTCCGTCCTGATTCCACTTTCCCCTCCAATCCATTGATATCAGAGAAAAATCCATGAAGTCGCATGCAAAGGTCGTGGTCATTGGCGGCGGTGTCGTCGGGTGCTCCGCGCTGTTCCATCTCGCCCGCCATGGCTGGACCGACGTGGTGCTGCTGGAACGCGACGAACTGACCTCGGGTTCGACCTGGCACGCGGCCGGCGGCATGCATACGATCAATGGCGATCCCAATGTCGCCAAGCTGCAGAAATACACGATCAGCCTCTACAAGGAGATCGAGGAGCTGTCGGGCCAGGCCACCGGCGTGCATCTGACCGGCGGCGTGCTTCTGGCGGCGACCGAGGCGCGGCTGGACTGGCTGCGCGGCGTCGTCGCCAAGGGACGCTATCTCGGCATCGACCTGGAAGTGATTTCGCCTGCCGAGGCGGCCGAACTGATGCCGCTGATCGATCCCAAGCAATTCGTCGGCGCCGTCAGAAACAAGGAGGACGGCCATCTCGATCCCTCGGGCGTCACGCATGCCTATGCCAAGGCCGCGCGCAAGCTCGGCGCGGAGATCGAGCGCTTCACCAAGGTCGAGGACATCGTGCGGCGGCCCGACGGGATGTGGCGCGTCATCACCAACAAGGGCGAGGTGGTGGCCGAGCATGTCGTCAACGCCGGCGGCCTGTGGGCGCGCGAAGTCGGCCGCATGGTCGGGCTCGAACTGCCGGTGCTGGCCATGGAGCACATGTACCTGATCACCGAGGACATGCCGGAGGTCGCCGCCTGGAACGCCAAGACCGGCACCGAGATCATCCATGCGGTCGATTTCGACGGCGAGCTTTACCTGCGCCAGGAGCGCGGCGGCATGCTGATGGGCACCTACGAGAAGGCCAACAAGCCATGGTCCGAATACCAGACGCCATGGAATTTCGGCCATGAACTGCTCGAGCCCGACATCGACCGCATCGCGCCGTCTCTCGAGGTCGGATTCCGCCACTTCCCGGCTTTCCAGCACACCGGCATCAAGCAGATCATCAACGGGCCCTTCACCTTCGCGCCCGACGGCAACCCGCTTGTCGGGCCGGTGCGCGGCCTGCCGGGCTTCTGGGTCGCCTGCGGCGTCATGGCCGGCTTCAGCCAGGGCGGCGGCGTCGGCCTGGCACTGTCCAACTGGATGATCGAGGGAGATCCCGGCGCCGACATCTGGGCCATGGATGTGGCACGCTATGGCGACTGGGCTGGAATGGCCTACACCAATGCCAAGGTGCGCGAGAACTATTCCAGGCGGTTTTCGATCCGCTTCCCCAATGAGGAACTGCCGGCCGGACGGCCGCTGAAGACGACCCCCGTCTATGACCTCTTGTCGGCCAGGGGTGCGCAGTGGGGTGTCGCCTACGGGCTGGAAGTGCCGCTTTGGTACGCGCCGGAGGGCATCAAGGATGAGTTCTCGTGGCGGCGTTCAAGCGATTTCACCCATGTTGCGAGGGAAGTCGCAACCGTGCGCGGCGGCGTCGGTCTGGCGGAGATTTCGAGTTTCGCCAAATACAAGGTGACGGGCGAGGGGGCGGCTGCCTGGCTCGACCGGATGCTCGCCTGCAAACTGCCGAAACCCGGCCGCATGACGCTGGCCCCGATGCTGAAGGAGGACGGCAGGCTGATCGGCGATTTCACGCTGGCCAATCTGGGCGCCGATGGCTGGTTCCTCGCTGGCTCCGGCATTGCCGAGCAGTATCATATGCGCTGGTTCGAGGCGCACCTGCCTGCAGATGGCTCGGTTCATATCGAGGCGCTGGGCGCGAAACTCACCGGTCTTGCCATTGCCGGCCCGAAGGCGAGGGATGTGCTGGCCAAGGTCAGTCGCGCCGATGTCTCCAACGCGGCGTTTCCGTTCATGGCGGCGGCGAGGATGGATATCGGCATGGCGCCGTGCCTTGTCGGCCGCGTCAGCTATACCGGCGATCTCGGCTACGAGATCTGGGTGGCGCCCGAATACCAGCGCGCGGCTTATCATGCGCTGGTGGCGGCGGGCGAGGAGTTCAGCATCGGCCTGTTCGGTTCGCGCGCGCTCAACGCGCTGCGGCTGGAGAAGAACTACGGCTCATGGGGACGCGAATACCGGCCGATCTATGGGCCGCTGGAAGCCGGGCTCGACCGTTTCGTCGCCTATGGCAAGGACGCCGATTTCATAGGGAAGGCGGCGGCGCTGGCCGAGCGCAAGCAAGGCGGGAAACTGCGGCTGCGCGCCTTCATCGTCGATGCGGACGATGCCGATGTCATCGGCGACGAGCCGATCTGGTTCGGCGGGGCGGTGCGTGGCTGGGTGACGTCCGGCGGCTTCGCGCATCATTCGAAAAAGTCGGTCGCCGTCGGCTATGTGCCGAAAGAGATCGCCGACGAGAGCGACGGATTCGAGATCGAATTGCTGGGCAAGCGTCACGCGGCGCGCATCCAGGCGGCGCCGCTGTTCGATGCGAATTTCGAACGGATGCGGGGGTGAGGCTCACCCCCGCGGCATGGGCATCACGCGTTGCGGCGATTGTCGAGCGCGAAGGCGCCGGCGCCGGCGAAGACCAGATAGAGAAAGATGAAGCAGAACGAGATCGCCGCATCGCCGCTGTTGTTGACGGGGAAGAAGTCGCGCGGATAGTGCGCCATGAAATAGGCGATCGCCATCTCGCCGGCCAGAAGAAACGCGACGGGCCGCGTGAACAGGCCCAGTGCCAGCAGGCTGCCGCCGGCGAATTCGAGGATACCCGCGGTGAGCGACAGGCTGTTCAGGGCATGAGGTTGGGCGCTTAGCGGGAAGTTGAACAGTTTCTGGCTGCCATGCTCGATGAACTGCAGCGCGGTCATGATACGCAGCACGCCGAGTGCCTGCGGCTGGTATCTGGCAAGGCCTTCAAAAAGTTTCATCCGAACTCCATTTTCACCCTCCCGGCCCGGCGATAGATTATCGCCCAGCGACGGACCATTCACTTCCGTTGGCATGTCATCAACAATCGGTGATTGGAAATGTTCCCCGGTATTGCCCTTCCCATATTCTTCTCGCCTGGGTTGCATTTGTATCGCAAAGGTTGTATTAGCATAAGCGCTCTGAACAGGTGGATTTCCTTGCCATGAAAAAAGTCATCATCAGCCTATTCGCACTCGTCGCGGGCACCGGTTTCGCCGTGGCGGAGGACGCCGGCTGCGAGGCCTTCAAATGGCCGGTGACGCGGGAACAGGCGTTGTTTGCCGCGGCGCCGGCAACGCCGTCCGGAGGGACGCTGGCGGTCGGCGCGGCCGCTGACCTGGCGCTGGTGCCGGTCGACAAGGCCGCTTTCGCCGTGCCCCCTGAACATGCTCCGGGAGAGGGCACGTTTGGCGCTGTCGCCAGCGTGGCCGTGCCGCCCGAAGGCGCCATTCAGATAAGCCTGTCGGGCGAGGCGTGGATCGATGTCATCCAGGACGGCAAGGCCGTTAAATCGGCCGGCTACAGCGGGGTAAAAACCTGCCCTGGTATCCGCAAAAGCGTGCGCTTCAAGCTGGCGGCCGGCCCGGCCACCATCCAGTTCAGTGGCGCGAAAAAGGCTGAGCTGAAGGTCGCGGTGCTGACGCCGGAATAAATCGGCCGGTTGAGGCATGCGGCCCTTCGTCGGTGGTGCGAAGAAAGGCCGTCGCTTCATGCCAGCGGTGTCATAGCTTTCAGCGCACCGGCGCCATCAAGGCGAAATGCGCGCCTTGCGGGTCCTGGCATTGCACGATCCAGCTGCCGCCGGGCACCTCCATCGGCCCCATCAGGATCTTGCCGCCATTGTCGGTGACGCGTTTTGCGGCCGCGTCGATGCCGGTGACGTTGAAGTAGAACTGCCAGACCGGGACGGGGATCTGGGCAGGCTTGTTCATGATGCCGCCGCCAGATTCGGGGCCGGCCGTGAAAGTCTGGTAGATGCCCATCGGGCCCATGTCGAAATCGCCGGCGTTGGTCCAACCGAACTGGCTGGAATAGAAATCGAACGCGGCCTTCCAATCGCTGGTGTAGAGTTCGTGCCAGCCGATATGACCAGGCGTGCTGGCCGGCACGACGGGTTGGTCGGGGCCGTTCGGCTGCAGGAACATGAAGGCCGCGCCTTGCGGATCGGCGACAACGGCAAAGCGGCCGACGCCCGGAATGTCGCTGGGTTCACAGTGAACGCCGCCGCCGGCGGCTTTCACTGATTTCGTCGCGGCATCCACGTCCTTGGTCTTGATGTAACCAAGCCAGGCAGGCGGCGCGCCCATCTTTCTGACATCCTCGGGCATGGTCATCAGGCCGCCGACGCCGCGCTCGCCGACATTCATGACGATATAGCGCGGCATGCCAGGCGCCGTGTCGAAGGGCTGCGCCGTCCAGCCGACAACCTTGGTATAGAAGGCCTCGGCGGCATCGAGGTCTGATGTCATCAGCTCGTACCAGAAGAAAGGCATCGGGGATTTGGGCATGGTCGGTCTCCTCACCGTTCAGCATCGATCGTTGTCCGATCCATCGCAGGACGATCCTGGCGACGGAAATCCGACATCCGCCCGGACGAATAATGTCGACGCATGGCATGCGTTCCCGGGTTGCGCGCCCGACTTTTTTCAATTTCTCTGCGGCAAAAGAGGGGTTGTCGTTTCATGCGCCTGATGTCGCTCACGCCTGAGCTTGTCGCACTGTGCCATCGGCAGGAGGCCGATCCCGGACCGGACCCAAGCTGGACCGAGCTGAACGACGAGGATTTCCGGACCCTTGCCATGCGGCTTGCCGCTGAAGCGGACGAAGGGCCGCTCTGGGTATTCGCCTACGGGTCGCTGATCTGGAAGCCGGAATTCGAATCGGTGGAGCAAAGGCTCGCCACGGCCTTCGGCTGGCACCGCTCCTTCTGTCTCGACATGGTGCGCTGGCGCGGCAGTGCGGAGCAGCCGGGGCTGATGATGGCGCTCGAACGAGGTGGAAGGTGCAACGGCGTGATCTACCGCTTGCAGGAGGGCGAAAAACCGGCCCAGATCGAAAGGCTGCTGCGGCGCGAGATCAGCGACCATGAGAGCGTCAGCTCAGTCCGGTGGCTGCCCGTGCATACGGCGCAAGGCCCGTTGCGGGCGCTTGGTTTCTGGGTTGGCGTGAAGGGGCGGGGAACGTCGCTGGGCCAGCCACTGGACAAGGTGGCAAGCATATTGGCCAGGGCCTGCGGCCATATCGGCTCCGGCGCCGAATATCTCTACAACACTGTCAGCCATCTCGAGGCGTTCGGCATCCACGACCGCAATCTGTGGCGGCTGCAGGAGCTGGTGGCGGACGAGGTCCGGGCACTCCATGGCCGGCCGGACGACGAGCGCCACCCAGCTCGGCAAGACCAGCCGTCCTCAGCATAACATGAGTGAAAAAATCATGTTTTTATCAAACCTTTTCAGTAGCTTGCGCCGAAAATTGACCAATTGATAAAAAAATAAAACGTGCTAGCCTTCCCCAAAACAAAACATGGGGAACTGACAATGCCAGAAGGCCAGTTCAAGGAAGGTATTGCCGGCGGCCGGCTCGCGGCCGAGCAGTATGCGGATAATTTTTCCGACCTGCATCCGCCGCTCGATCACCACGAGGCGCTGGTCGAATCCGACCGCTGCTATTTCTGCTACGACGCGCCGTGCATGAACGCATGCCCGACCTCGATCGACATTCCGCTGTTCATCCGCCAGATCTCGACCGGCAATCCGATCGGCTCGGCCAAGACCATCTTCGACCAGAACATCCTTGGCGGCATGTGCGCCCGCGTGTGCCCGACCGAAACGCTGTGCGAAGAGGTCTGCGTGCGCGAGGTGGCGGAGGGCAAGCCGGTGCAGATCGGCCGCCTGCAGCGCTACGCCACCGATGTCGCGATGGCCGAGAACAAACAGTTTTATGCGCGCGCCGCGGCGACGGGGAAGACCGTTGCCGTGGTCGGCGCCGGCCCGGCCGGTCTTGCCGCCGCGCACCGGCTCGCCCGCCATGGCCATGACGTGACCATCCTGGAAGCGCGCCCGAAGGCCGGCGGCCTCAACGAGTATGGCATCGCCGCCTACAAGAGCGTCGACGATTTCGCCCAGGCCGAGGTCGACTATGTCACGGCGATCGGTGGCATCGACATCCAGAACGGCAAGGCGCTCGGCCGCGACTACCAGCTCTCCGACCTGATCCGCAATTACGACGCGGTGTTCCTCGGCATGGGGCTTGGCGGCGTCAATGCGCTGCGCGCCGATGGCGAGGATGCCGCCGGCGTCATCAACGCGGTGGAGTTCATCGCCGAACTGCGCCAGGCCGCCGATCTCGCCGGCCTGCCGGTTGGCCGCCGCGTCGTCGTCATCGGCGGCGGCATGACGGCGATCGACGCGGCCGTGCAGTCGAAGCTGCTCGGCGCCGAGGAGGTGACGATCTGTTACCGGCGCGGCCAGGAGCATATGAACGCCTCCGAGTTCGAGCAGGACCTGGCCGCCGCCAACGGTGTCACCATCCGCCACTGGCTGCAGCCGAAGCGGGTGATCGCCGAGGCCGGCAAGGTGTCGGGCATCGAACTCGAATACACGGCATTGAAGGGCGACAGGCTCGCAGGCACCGGCGAGACGCTGACGCTGGTCGCCGACCAGGTGTTCAAGGCGATCGGCCAGAGCTTTGTCCCGGCCGCCCTCAACGGCAGCGGTGCCTCGATCGAGCTCGAAGCCGGCCGTATCAAGGTCGACGCGGAAGGGCGTACCTCGCTGGCGAAAGTCTGGGCCGGCGGCGACTGCATCTTTGGTGGCGACGACCTGACCGTCTCCGCCGTGGCGCAAGGGCGCGATGCGGCGGAGAGCATACACAGGAGTCTGACGCAGGGATAAGGATCATGGCCACGGTGGAACCGGGCGTCGCCCGTCACTACGACATATCGGGTCTCGAGCAGCGCATCCTTGCCGCGCTCGCCGATACGGGCGTGGACGTTGCCCATCTAAGTGCGGGCGATCTTGAAGCGGTCGACGAATTCCACATTGGCGGCATCGCCGCCACAAGGGAACTCATCGGGCAGATGGGTTTGAAGCCTGGAGCCAGGCTGCTCGATATCGGATCGGGGGTGGGTGGTCCGGCCCGCTTTGCCGCCAACGAAGCCGGCGCTGATGTTACCGGCATCGATCTCACGCAAAGCTATGTCGACATCGCGACCAGCCTGTCGAAGCGCACGGGAATGGCCGACAGGACGCACTTCGTGCAGGGCAGCGCCTTGGACATGCCGTTCCAAAACGCCAGCTTCGACGCGGCCATGATCCTGCATGTCGGCATGAACCTTCCGGACAAGAAAAAGCTGATGAGCGAAGCCGCGCGCGTGCTCCGTCCGGGCGGCGTCTTCGCCGTTTATGATGTGATGCGGCTCAAGGGCGGCACGCTGACCTATCCGCTGCCATGGGCATCGGATGAAACCATGTCCTTCGTTGCCACGCCCGGTGACTATCGCGCGGCCGCTGCAGCCGCGGGGTTCTCGGTAACCGCCGAGCGGCCACGCGGCGCCTTTGCCATCGAATTCTTCGCCACTGTGCGTGCTCGGATGGCCGCCGCGCAAGCAGAAGGCAAAAAACCGCCGCCCGGCGTCGGCCTCATCATGGGCGAGAGCGCCCGCACCAAGATCGCCAATATCACCGCCGCGCTTGAAGGCGGCATTCTTGCACCCGTGGAACTGCTCCTTCGTCTCCGTTGAAAGGGACCTGTCATGGCTGACATCCGCAACAATTTCGTCGGCATCAAATCGCCCAATCCGTTCTGGCTGGCCTCTGCGCCGCCGACCGACAAGGCCTACAACGTCATCCGCGCCTTCAAGGCAGGATGGGGCGGCGTGGTGTGGAAGACGCTGGGCGAGGAAGGCCCGCCGGTGGTCAACGTCAACGGCCCGCGCTATGGCGCGATCTGGGGTGCGGACCGGCGCCTGCTCGGCCTCAACAACATCGAGCTGATCACAGACCGCGACCTGCAGACCAATCTGCGCGAGATGAAGCAGGTCAAGATGGATTGGCCCGACCGCGCGCTGATCGCCTCGATCATGGTGCCTTGCGTCGAGGAGAGCTGGAAATCCATCCTGCCACTGGTCGAAGAGACCGGTGCCGACGGCATCGAGCTCAATTTCGGCTGCCCGCACGGCATGTCGGAACGTGGCATGGGTGCGGCCGTCGGTCAGGTGCCGGAATATATCGAAATGGTGGTGCGCTGGTGCAAGCAGTACACGCGCATGCCCGTCATCACCAAGCTGACGCCCAACATCACGGATATCCGCAAGCCCGCGAGGGCGGCGCACGCGGGTGGCACCGACGCGGTGTCGCTGATCAACACCATCAATTCGATCACCGGTGTCGATCTCGACAGCTTCGCGCCGATGCCAACCATCGACGGCAAGGGCTCGCATGGCGGCTATTGCGGCCCGGCGGTGAAGCCGATCGCCATGAACATGGTGGCCGAAATCGCGCGCGATCCCGAGACCCGCGGCCTGCCGATCTCGGGCATTGGCGGCATTACCACCTGGCGCGACGCCGCCGAATTCCTGGCGCTTGGCGCCGGCAATGTGCAGGTGTGCACGGCGGCCATGACCTATGGCTTCAAGATCGTGCAGGAGATGATCGCCGGTCTCGAGAACTGGATGGACGAGAAGGGCCACCGCTCGCTCGACGACGTCATCGGTCGCGCCACGCCCAACGTCACCGACTGGCAGTATCTCAACCTCAACTATGTCGCCAAGGCGCGTATCGACCAGGACGCCTGCATCAAATGCGGCCGCTGCCACATCGCCTGCGAGGACACCTCGCACCAGGCGATCACCAACATGGTCAACGGCGTCAGGCATTTCGAGGTGATCGAGGCCGAGTGTGTCGGCTGCAATCTGTGCGTCAATGTCTGCCCGGTCGACAATTGCATCACCATGGAGCCGCTGGCCGCCGGGGCCATGGATGAGCGCACCGGCAAGCCGGTGTCGCCAATCTATGCCAACTGGACGACGCACCCGAACAATCCGATGGCCAAGGTGGCGGCGGAGTAGGGATTCGTCACGAGAAGGGCGCCGAGGACTCAGTAGCTCCCTGCTCCCCGTCACTATACGGGGAGAAGGTGCCGGTAGGCGGATGAGGGGCCGTGCGACCTTTGAGATGATCTGCCCGCCAGTCCCGCATTTCATGCGTCCCTGACGATCTGGCTCAAGCGCCCTGTGCGTTCGCACAGGGCGCTTTTGTATGGTCTTAGTCATCAGATCGCTAAGTTGGCGCTGCCCCTCATTGCCCTGCCGGGCATTTCTCCCCGTATAGTGACGGGGAGAAAGACGCTGTCATTTCCGATTTCGCCATCCACGTATTCTCGTTTCAAAAGCAGGGCTGCATTTTCTTATTGCAGATAAAAATTATCCACGATAAAAGATATCCATGAATTGGAGATCGGCATCATGAAGCTTGGCGAGGGCGTTGAAGCGGCCATCCACTGTGCGGCCACACTGGCCAGCGTGGACGGAAACAGCACCATGCCGGGTGCGGCTCTTGCCGAGTCCTTTGGCCTGTCGCCGAGCTATCTGCTGAAGCATCTCAACATGCTGTGCGCGGAGCGAATCCTGGAATCGGTGCCGGGACCGGCGGGCGGCTACCGGCTGGCGCGGCCGGCGGAGAGCATCACGCTGCTCGACATCGTGCTGGCCATCGAGGGGCGTGAACCGGCCTTTCGCTGCGGTGAGATCCGCCGCAACGGCCCGGTCAAGCTCGACGCCTCGGCCTATGTCAAACCCTGCGGCATCAACGCCGCGATGCTGAAAGCCGAACGCGCCTATCGGGCAGCGCTCGCCGAGACGAAGCTGTCCGACATCGTGGCGGATTACGCCGCGGAAGGGGATCCCAGATCGTACGCAGCGAGCTGCGCCTTCGTCGCGCGTCATCAACGGCCCCAGAAATCCAGTTCCACCCCGCGAAATCCAAAGCAGATGTGAAAGGACATCAAGATGAAACAGAGGATGCAATTCTTCGCCAAGGCGCCCGAGATCATGAAGGCGGTGTCGGCGCTCAACAAGGCGGTCGACGAATGCGGGCTGGAGGTGAGGCTGCTGCACCTGATCAAGCTCAGGGCCTCGCAGATCAATGGCTGTTCCTACTGTGTCGAGATGCACAGCCGCGAGGCGAGGCGCGACGGAGAGACAGAGCAGCGGCTTTATCTCGTCTCTGCCTGGAGGGAATCGCCGCTGTTCTCCGAACGTGAGCGCGCGGCCTTCGCCTGGACCGAGGCGGTGACCCTGATCGCCAACAATGGCGTATCGGACGAGCTCTATGCCCGTACGCTCGAGCATTTCTCGGACGAGGAACTCGTCAAGCTGTCGGTTGCGCTCGGCATGATCAACACCTGGAACCGGCTCTGCATCCCGTTCCACGCCATTCATCCGATGCCGGCCGCCAAGGCAGCCTGATTTTCCAGCGCCATGGGAGCGCCGCCGAGGCGGCGCTCCCACAGTTTTCAAAGGGGCGTTTGATGCCCGTCGATTTGCCTTCGACCCCGTTGTTCCTCGGCCGCCTGTTGCTCGGCGGCGCATCGTGATTGCCGCCGTGCATTGGACCTGCCGCCTATGCCGCAAACCTCAGCCCGCCATCGCAGGTCAGGACCTGGCCGGTCATGAAGCCGTTGGAGACGAGGAAGGCTATCGCCGAGGCGACATCCTCGGCGCGGCCGATCCTGCCCACGGGAGTCTTGCCGGCATATTCGGCGAAGACCGCCTGCCGCTGCTCGTCGGGCAAGAAGTCCCACCACGGCGTGTCGATGACGCCGGGCGCCACGACGTTGACGCGCAGCGGCTTCAGTTCGACCGCCAGGATCGGCGCCACGGTTAGCAACATGCCGTTGATGGCGCCGATGCCGGCGATGCCTGGCATGGCGACCTGAGCCGATACCGCCGATATGAAGGTGACCGATCCGGTCTTGCTGAGCGTCGGCAGGGCTGCCTGCAGGCAGGACAGTTGCGGCCGCACCTTCTCCTCGACGCCACTGCCTATGTCTGCAAGGTCGAGGGTCTCGAAGGGGCCAAGGCCCTTGCCGCCGCTCGCTGCCAGAACAAGATGGTCGAACGGGCCGAGGCGCTCGAAGAACTGACGCACTTCATCCGGCTTTGAAGCATCGAACGCGGCCTTTTCCGCGGCGCCGCCAAGGTTCTTCCAGGCGCGGTTGAGCTTGTCCTGGTTGCGCCCGGTGATCGTTACCTTCATGCCCGGCCCGATCAGCTTGCGCGCGGTGGCCAGGCCGATGCCGGATGAGCCGCCGATGATGACTGTGTGTTCTGTCTTGCCGGTCATGAATGTTCTTCCTTCGCTGTTGCCAGCCCGACAAGGTCGAGGCTCAAGCTCCGCAATTGCTGTCTTGCCCTGGCGTCGTAGGCCTGGGCGTCGGCGCGGGATTCGCGCAGGCCGTCGAAATAGAGGCCGCTGCGTCCTTCAAGCGCGGATGAGGTCGCGAGATTGACGATCGCGTCGGCGCCGGTTTCGACCGAACTCCATGGCGTCACCCCCGCTTGCCGGACCATGGTGGTGTTCATGTAGCTCGCCGGATGCAGCGCGTTGACGGTGACGCCGGTGCCTTTCAGCTCTTCCGCCAGATCGATGGTGAACAGAATCTGGGCCAGCTTGCTCTGGCAGTAGGCGCGCACGCCGCTATAGCCGCCGGCCAACATTACATCGCCGAAGTCGATTGCCTGCTGGCCGGCCGAAGCGACATTGACGATGCGCGCCGGCGCACTCGCCTTCAGCAACGGCAGAAGGTCCGAGGTCAGCAGGAAACCGGCGAGATAGTTGACCGCGAAGCGCAGTTCGTAGCCATCGGCGCTGATCTGCCGTTTGGCACCTGCTGTACCGATGCCGGCATTGTTGATGAGGATGTCGAGCTGGTCCGTCCTGGCGCGGACGGCCTCGGCGAGGCGGCGAATTTCGGCCAGCGAGGCGAGGTCGGCGGCGAAGAACTCGGCCTTGCCGCCGGCGGCCTCGATTTCGGCGACCACGGCCTTGCCGCGCTTGGCATCGCGGCCGTGCACCAGCACGCGCGCGCCGGCGGCGCCCAGTCTTTGCGCCACGACGCGGCCGACGCCGTCGGTCGAGCCGGTGATGAGGATTGTCTTGTCTTGCAGGTCCATGTCCGGAGCCTCCATTTCGTCGCTCCGGCTCGAAGATGGGACATCCGGCAGGCCTCAAACAGTTCAAACTTTATCCTGGTATCAGTACTGCTATAATAAGCGTCATGGATGCTCGCTCTCATTCCGCTGAAGACAGCCGCCGGCGCGAACTCGGCGCTTTCCTGCGCTCGCGACGCGAGAGGCTGACGCCCTCGGCAACCGGTATCGCGACAGGCCTCAGGCGGCGAACGCCGGGCCTGCGCCGCGAAGAAGTGGCAATGATCGCCGGCGTCGGCACCACTTGGTACACCTGGCTGGAGCAGGGCAGGGACGTGCGCCCTTCGGTGGAGGTGCTGACGGCGCTCAGCGAGGCACTGCGGCTGGACCCGGCTGAGAAACGGCATCTGTTCACGCTTGCCGGCCGCCAGCAGCCAGAGCGGCGGCGCATCGTGCCGGCAAAGGTCGACGGGCCCTTGCTGCACATGCTGCAAAGCCTGGTTCTGCAGCCCGCCTATGTGGTCGGCCCGCGCTGGGACGTGCTGGCCTGGAATGACGCGGCTGTTGCCATTTTCGGCGACTACGGCCTGTTGGAGGGCGACGCCCGCAACATCATCCATGGCGTTTTCACCGATCCGCACCGGCGGCATCTGCTGGTCGACTGGGAGCAGGTGGCCCGCGCTTCTCTCGCCGCGTTCCGCGCCGAGAGCGCGAAGTATGTCGGCGATCCGGATTTCGAGCGGCTGATCGCGCTGATGATGCGCTCAAGTCCCGAGTTCCGGGAATGGTGGCCGCAGCGCGACGTCGTGCACCGGCTGTCCGGCATGAAGCACCTGCGCCACCCCGCGGCCGGTCCGATGGTGTTCGAGCATATGAGCCTGTCGATCGATGACGGCTCGGACATGAAGCTGATCGTCTATACGCCGCTCGCCGAGCAGAACTCGATCGCAAAGCTGCAGACATTGCTGGACGCGCTGCCGGTCGAGCGGCGCAGCGCCTGAGCCGTCGCGGCAGCGATCAGGGCTTCGGCTTCAGCCCCTCAAGAAACAACTGCTCCAGAAACCGCGCCGCGTCCTCGAAGCGGCCGTCGCCGCCGCGGTTCGGTCCCAGCACCGCGCGGACCTGGACGTCGAAATCGGCATAGTGCTGCGTCGTCGCCCAGATCGAGAAGATCAGGTGCCAGGGGTCGGTCTTGGCGATCTTGCCGGCACGCATCCAGCCCTTGATGACGGATGCCTTCTCGTCCACCAGCGTCTTCAATTCGCCGGCCAGCAGCGGCATGATGCGCGGCGCGCCTTGCAGGATCTCGTTGGCGAACAGCCGGCTCTCGCGCGGGAAATCGCGCGCCATTTCGAGCTTGCGCCGGATGTAGCTCCTGAGCTCGGTCATGGGATCGCCGATGTCGTCGAGCTCGCGCAACGGCGCCAGCCAGGTGTCGAGCAGACGCTGCATCAAGGTCTCGTGAATGTCTTCCTTGCGGCGGAAGTAATAGAGCAGGTTCGGCTTTGACATGCCGGCGGCTTCGGCGATCTGGTCTATGGTCGAGCCTCGGAAGCCGTTTGTGGAGAACACCTCGAGCGCGGCCTCCAGGATGACTTCGCGCTTTTCCTGCTGGATGCGTGTGCGGCGGGGGGCTTCCGTGCCGGTGTTCACAGTTGCGGGCCCTCGCGTTGCCAAGTCTCGTGTTCAAGGTCATCTGGACCAATTCTCTGGACCAGTTTTTCCCCAGGCTGTGGAACGCACTTCAGGACCCGCATTTCCGCTAGTAATCCCTTGACCGCCGACAGGGCGGTGCTAACGTTTGTCCAATCGGTCAAAAATTTGCGTAGCATGAAAACGGCGCAAAGACCAAGCGTTGGACGCACCGAAACAGGTTACAAGGGGAAGTCTTGGTCATGTCCAACCGGCTGAAAGTCACGCCGAACGATCTCAGTGCATTCTGGATGCCGTTCACGGCAAACCGGCAGTTCAAGCAGGCGCCACGCATGTTCGTGTCCGCCAAGGACATGCATTACACGACCAGCGATGGCCGCAAGGTGCTGGACGGCACGGCGGGCCTGTGGTGCGTCAATGCCGGCCACTGCCGGCCGAAGATCACCGAGGCGATCCAGCACCAGGCCGCCGAACTCGACTACGCGCCTGCCTTCCAGATGGGCCATCCCATCGTGTTCGAACTGGCCAACCGCCTGGTCGACATCGCGCCCAAGGGCATGGACCACGTGTTCTTCACCAATTCCGGTTCGGAGTCGGTCGAGACCGCGCTGAAGATGGCGATCGCCTATCACCGGATGAAGGGTGAGGGCTCGCGCACCCGCCTGATCGGCCGCGAGCGCGGCTATCACGGTGTCAATTTCGGCGGTATCTCGGTCGGCGGCATCGTCACCAACCGCAAGATGTTCGGCACGCTGCTCGGCGGCGTCGACCACATGCCGCACACGCATCTGCCGGAGAAGAACGCCTTCTCCAAGGGCGTGCCGGAACATGGCGCGGAGCTCGCCAACGAGCTGGAGCGCATCGTCGCGCTGCACGACGCCTCGACCATCGCCGCTGTCATCGTCGAGCCGGTCGCCGGCTCCACCGGCGTCATCCTGCCGCCCAAGGGCTATCTGCAGAAGCTGCGCGAAATCTGCACCAAGCACGGCATCCTGCTGATCTTCGACGAGGTCATCACCGGGTTCGGCCGTCTCGGCGCGCCGTTCGCGGCCGACTATTTTGGCGTCACGCCAGATATCATGACCACGGCCAAGGGCGTCTCCAACGGCGTCATCCCGATGGGCGCGGTGTTCGTGAAGAAGGAAATCCACGACGCCTTCATGACCGGTCCCGAGCACATGATCGAGTTCTTCCACGGCTACACCTATTCGGGCAATCCGATCGCCTGTGCGGCCGCACTGGGCACGCTCGATACATACAAGGAAGAAGGCCTGCTTACCCGCGGCGAGGAACTGGCGCCTTATTGGGAAGACGCGCTGCACTCGCTGAAGGACGAGCCGCATGTCATCGACATCAGGAACATCGGCCTGATCGGCGCGATCGAACTGGCGCCGATCGCCGGCAGCCCGACCAAGCGCGCCTTCTCGGCCTTCGTCAAGGCGTTCGAACGCGGCGCGCTGATCCGCACCACCGGCGACATCATCGCGCTGTCGCCGCCGCTGATCATCACCAAGGGCCAGATCAACGAACTGATCGACCATGTGCGTGAAGTATTGAGGTCGATCGATTGAAGATCTGGGCGCGGATATCCCTCCCCCTCGAGGGGAGGGTGGCCGCGAAGCGGTCGGGTGGGGTCGCCTGACATAAGCTCGCCCTTCCCCTTGACCAACTGCGCGACATGCCAAGCGCTGTTTATGACATCGGGCTCGTCAACGCGAAAGATATCGAACCCGAGCGAACGCAGATAGGCATCACGAACAGCGTCGTGCCGTTTGCCCTTTGCGTGTTCGTGCAGATCGCCATCCACTTCGACCACCAGCTTCACACCAAAACAGGCGAAGTCGACGATGTATGCTCCAATCGGGCACTGGCGGCGGAATTTAATACCGGTCGATTTCAGCTCGCGCAGTTCATACCAGAGCAGGGATTCGCCCTTGGTCGCGTGAACTCGAAGCGCGCGCGCCTTCTGGCGCATTTCGAAGCTTACGCGTGTCCGGGGCATCAACGGCGGCCTCGCGGCAAAAGATCAGGTCGGCGCCCGGTCGCACCGACCCCACCCGACCGCTTCGCGGCCACCCTCCCCTCGAGGGGGAGGGGGACGCCGCGCAATTGGAGAGGTTTTGAATGGCCGCACCCGGCGAGAATCTGCGAATCAATTCAGACCGTTTGTGGGATTCGCTGATGGAGATGGCGAAGATCGGCCCCGGCATTGCCGGCGGCAACAATCGCCAGACGGTGACCGACGAGGATGGCGAGGGTCGGCATCTGTTCAAGCGCTGGTGCGAGGCCGCCGGGCTCGAAATGGGCGTCGACGAGATGGGCACCATGTTTGCCCGCCGCGAGGGCACCGATCCCAGCCTGCCGCCGGTCTATGTCGGCAGCCATCTCGACACGCAGCCGACAGGCGGCAAATATGACGGCGTGCTCGGCGTTCTGGGCGGGCTGGAAGTCGTGCGCTCGCTCAACGATCTCGGCATCAAGACCAAACATCCGATCGTCGTCACCAACTGGACCAACGAGGAAGGCTCGCGCTTCGCACCGGCGATGATGGCGTCGGGCGTGTTCGCCGGCGTGCTCGACCAGGCCGATGTCTACGAGCACACGGACAAGAACGGCAAGAAATTCGGCGAAGAGCTGGAGCGTATCGGCTGGAAGGGCACCGAGAAGGTTGGCGATCGCAAGATCCACGCCTTCTTCGAACTGCATATCGAGCAGGGCCCGATCCTTGAGGACGAAGACATCGACATCGGTGTCGTCACCCACGGCCAGGGCCTGAAATGGCTGCAGGTGACGCTGACCGGCAAGGAGGCGCATACCGGCTCGACGCCGATGCCCAAGCGCCGCAATGCCGGGCTCGGCATGGCTCGCGTGATCGAACTGGTGCATGAGATCGCCATGGACTACCAGCCCGACGCCGTCGGCGCGGTCGGCCACATGGAGGTCTATCCCAACTCGCGCAACATCATAGCCGGCCGCACCGTCTTCACCATCGACATACGCTCGCCCGAGAAAGAAGTGCTGGACGCCATGGATGGCCGCATCCGCGAAGGCATCGACACGATCTGCGAGGCGCTGGATATCCAGTACAAGGTCGAGCAGGTCGGCCATTTCGATCCGGTCACCTTCGATGCCGGCTGCGTGAAGGCTATCCGCGATGCCGCCGAACGGCTTGGCTACACCCACCGCAACATCGTCTCGGGTGCCGGCCACGATGCCTGCTGGATCAATCGCGTGGCGCCGACCGCAATGGTGATGTGCCCCTGCGTCGATGGGCTGAGCCACAACGAGGCCGAGGAAATTACCAAGGAATGGGCGAGCGCGGGCGCCGACGTGCTGTTCCATGCTGTGGTGGAGACGGCTGTCATCGTGGAGTGAGCTTTAGACATCCAGATTCCAAACGCCGCTCACGAAGAAGCGCGAAAAGAACAAGGGAACACGAAAATGACCAAAGTCATCAAGAACGGCACCGTCGTCACCGCTGACCGCAGCTGGAAGGCCGACGTGCTGTTCAGCCACGGCAAGATCGTCGCCATCGGCTCCGACCTGCATGGCGACCATGAGTACGACGCCACCGGCTGCTATGTGATGCCGGGCGGCATCGACCCGCACACCCATCTCGAAATGCCTTTCATGGGCACCTATTCGGCCGATGATTTCGAGTCCGGCACGCGTGCGGCCCTTGCCGGCGGCACCACGATGGTGGTCGATTTCTGCCTGCCGGCGCCGCAGCAATCGCTGCTCGAAGCCCTGCAGATGTGGGACAACAAGACCTCCAAGGCGTCGTGCGACTATTCCTTCCACATGGCGATCACCTGGTGGGGCAAGCAGGTGTTCGACGAGATGGCGACCGTCGTCGACAAGGGCATCACCTCGTTCAAGCACTTCATGGCCTACAAGGGCGCGCTGATGGTGGATGACGACGAGATGTACGCGTCGTTTCAACGCTGCGCCGACCTTGGCGCGCTGCCGCTGGTGCATGCCGAGAATGGCGACGTGGTTGCTGCCCTGTCGCAGAAGCTGCTCGCCGCCGGCAACAACGGCCCCGAGGGTCACGCCTATTCACGCCCGCCGGAAGTGGAGGGCGAGGCCACAAATCGCGCCATCATGATCGCCGACATGGCCGGCGTGCCGCTCTATGTCGTGCATGTCTCCTGCGAGCAGAGCCACGAGGCCATCCGCCGGGCGCGGCAGAAGGGCATGCGCGTGTTCGGCGAGCCGCTGATCCAGCACCTGACGCTGGACGAGAGCGAGTATTTCGACAAGGACTGGGACCATGCCGCGCGGCGCGTGATGAGCCCGCCCTTCCGCAACAAATTGCACCAGGATTCGCTGTGGGCCGGCCTGCAGGCCGGGTCGCTGCAAGTGGTGGCGACCGACCATTGCGCCTTCACCACCAAGCAGAAGCGCTTCGGCGTCGGCGATTTCACCAAGATACCGAACGGCACCGGTGGGCTCGAGGACCGTTTGCCGGTGCTGTGGACCAAGGGCGTCAACACCGGGCGGCTGACGATGAACGAGTTCGTCGCGGTGACCTCGACCAACATCGCAAAAATCCTCAACATGTATCCGAAAAAGGGCGCCATCGTCGAAGGTGCTGACGCCGACATCATCGTCTGGGATCCGAAGCGCAAGAAGACGATCGCAGCCAAGAAGCAGCAGTCCGTCATCGACTATAATGTCTTCGAAGGCGTCGAGGTGACCGGCCTGCCACGCTTCGTCTTCTCGCGCGGCGAACTGTCGATCGAGGAGACCGAGGTGAAGGCCAGGCCCGGCCACGGCCAGTTCGTCGGGCGCGAGCCGAACGCCGCGGTCAACCGCGCGCTGTCGACGTGGAAGGAGATCACCGCGCCGCGCAAGGTGGAACGCACAGGCATCCCGGCGACGGGGGTTTGAGATGCGGCGCGGGGGACTTCTTGTCAGCGCTTTTATGGTTCTGGCGGCAAGCCAGGCGACGGCGGCCGGCATCGACCTCAGCAAGCCTTATGGCAACAAGTCCGGTTGCATCAACAAGAACGGCCAAGAGGTCTATGCCGAGGACATGCTGCTTCTGACCAGCGAGGCATTCGTCACGGTGGCGAGCGCTTGCACCTTCACCGAAAAAAAGGTCCAGGCCGACGGGTCGCTGGTTGTGAAGGCCAGTTGCCAGGCGGAGGGCGAGGAGGGCGAGACGCCCGGCCAGTTCACCATCAGGAAGAGCGCCAAGAACGCCAAGAGATTGGTGATCGCCGATGAGGACGGCAACGTCATGGGCGAAGTCTCTCGGTGCAAATGACGGCACGAGCCTTTGCGTCGACTTCAGGCGACCAGCGCATCCAGTTCCGGCAGCAGGACGACGCTTTCCTGTTCGTTGGGATCGGTGCGGGCAATGACGGCCGAAGACGGGGCGTTGCTCAGATTGGCCGGCAGATGCGGCACGCCGGCAGGAATGTAGAAGAGGTCACCAGCCTTGACGACGATGTGGTGTTCGAGCCGGTCGCCATACCAGGTATTGACCTCGCCGGAGAGCACATAGATCGCCGTCTCATGGCTCTCGTGCAGATGCGCCTTGGCGCGGGCGCCGGGCGGCATGGTGAGAACGTGCATGCAGATGCCGGAAGAGCCGACCGATTCCGTGGCAATGCCGGCGAAATAGGTCAAACCCTGCTTGCCTTCATAAGTGCTTCCAGGGCGGATAAGATGGCAAGTGGGTTTGGGCGACATCGGGGAACTCCGGGCGTCGATTCGAGTGGGACAAGACCAATGGGACTGGGCGAGTGGAAAACAACATCGCTATAAAAGCAATCGGAAACCGGACGGCGCCGCAGGGGCGGGAACAGGCAGGCGGCAGCCGATGACCGGAATTTCGCCAGCCGTCGTCGCGGCAAGCAAACTTGGCCTCACCTTCCAGACCAATGACGGACCGGTCCAGGCGCTGTCCAATGTCGACCTGACCATCGGCAAGGGAGAATTCGTCTCCTTCATCGGGCCGTCGGGTTGCGGCAAGACCACGCTGCTGCGCGTCATCGCCGACCTGGAGAAACCGACATCGGGGACGATCTCGGTCAACGGCATGACCGCGGAGCAGGCCCGCGAGAAGCGCGCCTATGGCTATGTCTTTCAGGCCGCGGCGCTGTTTCCGTGGCGCACGATCGAACGCAATGTCGCGCTGCCACTGGAGATCATGGGCCTCTCCAGGGCGGAGCAGGCGGAGCGCATCAAGCGCACGCTCGACCTCGTCAACCTCTCGGGCTTCGAGAAGAAATACCCCTGGCAGCTTTCCGGCGGCATGCAGCAGCGCGCCTCGATCGCGCGTGCGCTCGCCTTCGACGCCGACCTCTTGTTGATGGACGAGCCATTCGGCGCGCTGGACGAGATCGTGCGCGACCATCTCAATGAGCAATTGCTGCAACTGTGGGCGCGCACCAACAAGACCATCTGCTTCGTCACCCACTCCATTCCGGAAGCCGTCTACCTCTCGACGCGCATCGTGGTCATGTCACCGCGCCCGGGGCGTGTCAGCGACATCATCGAATCGACACTGCCGAAGGAGCGGCCGCTCGACATCCGCGAAACGCCGGAGTTTCTGGCGATCGCCGCGCGCGTGCGCGATGGTCTGCGGGCAGGGCACAGCTATGATGATTGAGTGCCCTCGCCAGAGAACGTCCTACGCGTTCGTCATCCTAGGGCGGAGCGGCGCGAAGCGTCGCGCAGACCCTAGGATCCATACCGTGACGTCGGGCGAGGGGTCAAACCGGCGGAGAACGGCTTCCAGCCGCGGTCGCGCAAAGGGTGCCGTGTTCCGCACCGTTGCGGAACATAGAGGTAACGGCATGGATCCTAGGGTCTGCGCCGCGTCGCTTCGCTCCTTGCTTCGCCCTAGGATGACGAAGAAACAGGTGGTCGTCCTCCGCTTCGCTCCGGCCATCCTCTCCCCGGCGGGGAGAGGAGAGGGGGAGCGCTAGATGGACTCCTTCCGCGACAAGCTCGTCCCTGTCACCTCGATCCTGGCCGGCGTGGTCGTGCTCTGGTACGTCATGGCCGTCATCCTCAACACGCCATTCCAGCGCGATCTCGACACTCGTGCCAACGAAACCCCCGGCGCGGTCGAATTCATCGGCAAGACGCTGGCGCAGCCGAAGCCGACGCTCCCGGCGCCGCATCAGGTGGCGGTGAATTTCTTTGAAAACACCTTCCTGCGGCCCATCAATTCGAACCGCAGCCTCGTCTATAATGCCTGGGTGACATTGTCGTCGACACTGCTCGGCTTCGCCTTCGGCACCGCGCTCGGCATAATCATCGCCGTGGGCATCGTGCATGTGGCGACGCTGGACCGCAGCCTGATGCCGTGGATCATCGCTTCGCAGACCATTCCGATCCTTGCGGTGGCGCCGATGATCATCGTCGTGCTGGCGGCGATCGGCATCACCGGCCTGATCCCGAAAGCGATGATCTCGACCTATCTGTCGTTCTTCCCGGTGACCGTCGGCATGGTGAAGGGATTGCGCTCGCCCGAGATCATGCATCTCGACCTGATGCACACCTACAATGCAAGCCGTGCGCAGACCTTCTGGAAATTGCGTGTCCCGGCCTCGGTGCCGTTCCTGTTCACCTCGATGAAGGTGGCGGTGGCGGCAAGCCTGGTCGGCGCCATCGTCGGCGAACTGCCTACCGGCGCGGTCGCCGGCATCGGCGCCAAGCTGCTCGCCGGCGCCTATTACAGCCAGTCCATCGACATCTGGTCGGCGCTGGTCGCGGGTTCCATCGTGGCGGCACTTCTGGTCATGGTGGTCGGCATTGCCGGCCGCCTCGTCGACCGCGCCATGGGCGGGAGGCCGGCATGAACTGGTTGAAACCCTCCTGGCAAGCGGTGCTGGCGATCGTGCTCTGCCTGATCGCGGTCGCCCTCGGCGCGATGTCGAAGCCGGAAGCGGCAGCGCTCGCGGACCCGACAGCGAGCATCAACTATCCCTATCTCGGAACCAAGGGTTTGATGCTCGGCCTGGCGATCGTGGCGGCACTGATCTCGATGATCAGGATTCCACCGCTTGCAGAGGCGGTCGTGCTGTTTGTCGGCGCCCATCTCGTTGCCTGGCTGCTGATCTCGGGCATCGCGGGGTTCGAAGGCACGGCACTGGCACCTTATTTCCTGCTGCTCGCGGCCGCCTGGCTGCTTGGCTGGCGCTGCGTGGCGGTGCTGTCCAGCCTTCGTCCGATGAGGAGCTTGGCCCGCAACGCGCTGCGGCTGATCATCCCGGCCATATTCGGCGCCTGGATCCTGATCATCTGGGAAGCGGTGACGCGCGGCGCAGGCATCCCCTTCATCCTGCTGCCGCCGCCCAGCGCCATCGGCGCGCGCATCGCGAGCTCGCTGCCGGTGCTCGGCGCCGATGTCCGGCAGACCATCTTCAAGGCGGTGCTCTTCGGTTATGTCGTCGGCAGCGGCGCCGGTTTCATCACCGCGATCCTCGCCGACCGCGTGCCGTTCCTGCGGCGCGGGCTCTTGCCGATCGGCAACATGGTCTCGGCACTGCCGATCATCGGCGTGGCGCCGATCATGGTGATGTGGTTCGGCTTCGACTGGCAGTCCAAGGCGGCTGTCGTCATCATCATGACCTTCTTCCCGATGCTGGTGAACACGGTCGCCGGCCTGGCCGCCTCCGGCCATATGGAGCGCGACCTGATGCGCACCTATGCGTCGGGTTACTGGCCGACGCTGATCAAGCTCCGGCTGCCGGCGGCGGCCCCCTTCATCTTCAACGCGCTGAAGATCAACTCGACGCTGGCGCTGATCGGCGCCATCGTCGCCGAGTTCTTCGGCACGCCCGTGGTCGGCATGGGCTTCCGCATCTCGACCGAGGTCGGGCGGATGAACATCGACATGGTCTGGGCCGAAATCGCAGTTGCAGCACTTGCGGGTTCGGTCTTTTATGGCGTGGTCGCTCTTGTCGAAAGAGCCGTCACGTTTTGGCATCCCTCTGTCCGTGGTGGATAGGGGCGGTGGGTTTAAGGGCACTAACTTCAGAGGGTAAAAGAATGAAAAAACTGATTATTCCCGTTCTGGCCGGCGCGATGTCGCTGGCCGCGTTCCAGGCGATGGCCGCCGACAAGGTGACGTTGCAGTTGAAATGGGTCACGCAGGCCCAGTTTGCCGGCTACTATGTCGCCAAGGCCAAGGGTTTCTACGAGGCCGAGGGTCTCGACATCGACATCAAGCCGGGCGGCCCGGACATTGCGCCCGAGCAGGTGATCGCCGGCGGCGGCGCCGACGTGATCGTCGACTGGATGGGCGGCGCACTGGCCGCGCGCGAAAAGGGTGTGCCGCTGGTCAACATTGCCCAGCCGTTCAAGAAGGCCGGCATGGAACTGGTCTGCCCGAAGGACGGCCCGATCAAGACCGAAGCCGACTTCAAGGGCCACACGCTCGGTGTCTGGTTCTTCGGCAACGAATATCCGTTCTACGCCTGGATGAACAAGCTTGGCCTGAAGACCGACGGCGGCCCGGACGGCGTCACGGTCTTGAAGCAGAGCTTTGACGTGCAGCCGCTGATCCAGAAGCAGGCGGATTGCATCTCGGTCATGACCTACAATGAGTACTGGCAGCTGATCGACGCCGGCTACAAGCCGGAACAGCTGACCGTGTTCAACTACTCGGCGATGGGCAACGACCTGCTCGAGGACGGGCTCTATGCCTCGGAAGACAAGCTCAAGGACCCGGCCTTCGAGGACAAGATGGTTCGTTTCGTGCGCGCCTCGATGAAGGGCTGGAAATATGCCGTCGACAACAATGACGAAGCCGCCGGCATCGTCATGGACGGCGGCGGCCAGGACGAGAACCACCAGAAGCGGATGATGAGCGAAGTCGCCAAGCTGATCGACAATGCCGATGGCAAGCTCGACCCGGCGACCTACGAGCGCACCGCCAAGGCGCTGCTCGACCAGAAGATCATCACCAAGGAGCCGAAAGGCGCCTACACGACGGCGATCACCGACAAGGCGATCAAATAATAGGCCTGTGGGAGCGTGATCCCGGAAAGATCATGCTCAAACGACCAGATGGAACGGCGCCTCAGAGGCGCCGTTCCTTTATGGTGTTCATGACGAAGCTGGTTTCGATCGAGGCGACGCATTTCAGCCGCGCGATCTTTTCCTTGATGAAGCGCTCATACTGTTCCAGGCTGCCGGTCACCACCTTCAGCACATAGTCGCGCGAACCGGTAACGAGGTGGCACTCCAACACCTCTTCCCAGCCGCGGATCGCCTCCTCGAACATGACGATCTCGTCCTCGTTCTGCCGGCTGAGCCGGATGGTGGCGATGGCGACCATGCTCCAGCCGAAGGCGGCGGGGTCGACCAGCGTGGTGTAGCCCCTGATGACGCCGGTCTCCTCCAGCCGCCGCACACGCCTGAGGCAAGGCGACGGCGACAGGCCGATGCGCTCGGCAAGCTCGTTGTTGGTGATGCGGGCATCCGCCCGCAATTCCCTGAGAATCCTGAGGTCGAAGTCGTCGGCTATCTTCTGCTGCACTTTCGCTCTCTCGCGGCAAATTGTTGCCGACATGCAGCCATGCAAGCCCAGGAATAGCAAGGACTGGCTGATCGGGATCGCATAAATTGCGGCGGAATACCCCTCGAAAAACAGGAAGAGTCATGACCGCGCCGCGCCCGTCGAAAACCCATATCGGCAACCACAAGCTCCATCCGGAGACGCTGATGCTGAGCTACGGCTTCGATCCGCAACTTTCGGAGGGCGCGGTCAAGCCGCCGGTGTTCCTGACCTCGACCTTCGTGTTCAAATCGGCGGAAGAGGGACGCGACTTCTTCGACTACACATCCGGCCGCAAGGAGCCGCCGAGCGGCACGGCGTCGGGCCTGGTCTATTCGCGCTTCAACCATCCCAACAGCGAGATCGTCGAGGATCGGCTGGCGGTCTATGAGGGGACGGATGCCTGCATCCTGTTCTCATCCGGCATGTCGGCGATCGCCACGACGCTGCTCGCCTATGCCCGCCCGGGCGATGTCATCCTGCATTCGCAGCCGCTCTATGGCGGCACCGAGACGCTGCTCACGCGCACGCTTTCCGGATTCGGCATCGGCGCAGTCGGCTTTGCCGACGGTGTCGACGAGAAAGCGGTGCGCGCCGCAGCCGATGCCGCGGTGGCGAAGGGCCGTGTTTCGGTCATTTTGATCGAGACGCCATCGAACCCGACCAACAGCCTGGTCGACATTGCGCTGATCAAGACGATCGCCGACGAGATCGGTGCCGGGCAGCGCTCAAGGCCGATCATCGTCTGCGACAACACGCTGCTCGGTCCCGTCTTCCAGCGGCCGATCGAGCACGGCGCCGACGTCTCGGTCTATTCGCTGACCAAATATGTCGGCGGCCATTCCGACCTGATCGCGGGCGCGGCCATGGGCAGCAAGGCGGTCACCAAGCCGATCAAGGCGCTGCGTGGCGCGATCGGCACGCAGCTCGACCCGCATTCCTGCTGGATGCTCGGCCGTTCGCTTGAGACGCTGTCGATCCGCATGGAGCGGGCTAACGACAATGCGCGCCTGGTCGCCGAATTCCTGCGCGATCACGCCAAGGTCGAGAAGGTGCATTATCTGCCGTTCCTGGGCGAGGATACGCCGGCTGGCCGCACCTACAGGGCGCAATGCAGCGGCGCCGGCTCGACCTTCTCCTTCGACATCAGGGGCGGTGAGAAGGCGGCCTTCGCCTTCCTCAACGCCCTGCAGATCTTCAAGCTGGCGGTAAGCCTCGGCGGCACGGAATCGCTCGCCAGCCACCCGGCGGCGATGACCCACTCCGGCATTCCCTTCGACGTGCGACAGCGCATCGGGGTGCTCGAGACCACGGTCAGGCTGTCGATCGGCGTTGAACATCCGGACGATCTGATCGCCGACCTGACGCAGGCGCTGGCGGCGGTCTGACAGCCACTCTTCCGGCTTTCGGAAAAGGGCGAGCGATCGCCTCTTTTGCTGCTTTCCCGGTCACAAAACCGTGTGCAGGGAAACATTGGCCCGTCCAACCGTTCCAGTTGAGGCATGCGCGCGACGGGGGCTCGCGACGCATGCGACAGCCACGGAGGTCCTTAATGCGCACATATTCCATCTTGCCGGTACTTTCGGCGTTGGCCATTTCGACCGCTTTCTTCTTCGCGTCCCCGGCCATGGCCGAGGTGGTGAAGTACAAGGCGACGCTCGATGGCAGCCAACAGAGCCCGCCCGTAACCACCAAGGGCAAGGGCACCGCCACGCTCACCTTCGACACCACCAAGAAGAAGCTCAGCTGGAACGTGAAATATTCCGGCCTCAGCGGACCGGCTGTTGCAGCGCATATTCACGGCCCGGCGGCGATGGGTGCGAATGCCGCTCCCGTCATCCCGTTCAAAGGCAAGCTCAAGAGCCCGATCAAGGGGTCCGCGACGCTGACGGACGCACAGGCTGCCGACCTTGCGGCCGGCAATTATTATGTCAACGTCCACACCGCCGCCAACAAGGATGGCGAGATCCGCGGCCAGATCGAGGCTGCGAAGTAGCGCAAGCACTTCAAAAAGGGGCTGATATCAGCCCCTTTTTGAATCACGCCTTGTCGCGGATCTGAGTCAGCGTGCGCGTCGGCGTGATGGCTTCCGGATCGAGCCTGATTTCGACGATCGCCGGCTTGCCGCTGGCGCGGGCTCGCTCGAAGGCGGGCGCGAAATCAGCCGTCTTCTCGACTGTCTCGCCATGGCCGCCATAGGCGCGGGCCAGCGATGCGAAATCGGGGTTCTTGAGGCCGGTGGCGACGACGCGGCCGGGATATTCGCGCTCCTGGTGCATGCGGATCGTGCCGTAGATGCCGTTGTTGACGACGATGACGACGATCGGCAGGTCATATTGCACGGCGGTGGCGAATTCCTGGCCGTTCATCAGGAAGCAGCCGTCGCCGGCAAAAGCGATCACGGTGCGCTCCGGGAACAGCGCCTTGGCGGCGACGGCGGCCGGGGTGCCATAGCCCATCGAACCCGATGTCGGCGCTGCTTGTGTGCCGAAGCGGCGGGAGCGGTGGAAGCGATGCACCCAGGTGGCGTAGTTGCCGGCACCGTTGGTGAGAATGGCATCGTCGGGAAGTACCTTCTCCAGATAGTTCATGATCGGCCCCATCTGGACCGTGCCGGGGCCGGTTTCCGGTGGTGTCGACCAGTCGAGATAGGCGGCATGCAGCTTCGCCGGCTCGTCCTCCCAGCCTGGTGTCGCGGCCGGTCTGCGCTTGGCGAAAGCCTCGACAAAAGCCGAGGGCGAGGCGTTGATCGCCAGCGTCGGCCGATAGACGCGGCCGAGTTCACCGGCATCGGCGTGAACATGGACCAGCGCCTGGTCGGGGTAGGGGCTTTTCAGCAAGGTGTAGTCCGAAGACGGCATTTCGCCCATGCGGCCGCCGATCAGCAGCACGAGGTCCGCCTGTTTGATGGCGTTGGCCAGTTTCGGATTGATGCCGATGCCGACATCGCCGGCATAGTTCGGGTGCAGGTGGTCGAACAGCATCTGGCGTCGGAAGGAACAGCCGACCGGCAGCGACCATGTCTCTGATATGGCGCGCATGTGCGCCACGGCTTCCTCATTCCAGCGCGTGCCGCCGAGAATGACGAACGGGCGCTTGGCGCCGTTAAGCAGCATCTCCAGCGCGTCGAGTTCGGCCGCGCCGGGATATGTCTCGACCGGCGTGTGGGGAAGTGCGTCCGGCGCGTCGACCACGCTGGTCAGCATGTCCTCGGGCAGCGAGATGACCACTGGGCCGGGGCGTCCCGATGTCGCCACGGCGAAAGCGCGAGTGACCAATTCCGGGATGCGCGAGGCATCGTCGATTTCGACCACCCATTTGGCGATGTCGCCGAAGAACCTCTTATAGTCCACCTCCTGGAACGCCTCCCGCTCCTTGGCGTGGCTGGCGACCTGGCCGATGAACAGGATGAGCGGGACCGAATCCTGCATGGCGATGTGGATGCCGGCCGAGGCGTTGGTGGCGCCGGGGCCGCGGGTGACGAAGCAGATGCCGGGCTTGCCGGTCAGCCTGCCCTGGCAGTCAGCCATCATCGCCGCGCCACCTTCCTGGCGGCACACGATGGTACGGATCGCCGAGTCGTGCAGCGCGTCGAGCACCGCGAGATAGGATTCGCCCGGCACGCAGAACATGCGGTCGGTGCCGTTCGCTTCCAGCGCTTCGACGATCAGTTGTCCACCAGTCTTCATTTGCCTGATCTCTCCAGCTCAGCGAGGATTTCGTCGGTATGTTCGCCTAGGCGCGGCGAAGGGCGTTCATAGACCAGCGGCGTGCCCGACATCACCATCGGCGCGCGCACGGAAGGCAGACGGTTGCCATGGCCGTCGTCGAGGTCGAGCCGCATGCCGCGCGCGATCGTCTGCGGGTCGGCGAACATCTGGCCGATCGTGTTGATCGGGCTCGCCGGCACGCCAGCGGCTTCGAGCTTTGCCAGCAGCGGATCGCGATCAAGGATGCTCAGCGCCTCGATGATGCGCGCGCGCAGCTCGACCCGGTTGGCGACCCGGGCGGGATTGGTGGCGAAGTCGGGATTGACGAACAGATCGTCCAGCCCGACGGCGGCACAGAATTTCTGGAACTGGCCGTCATTGCCGACCGCCAGGATGATGTGGCCGTCACGGACCGGCACCACCTCGTAAGGCGCGATGTTCATATGCGCATTGCCCATCTGCACCGGCGACTTGCCGGAGACGAGATAGTTGAGGTTCTGATTTCCGAGCGCCGAGATCTGCGTGTCGAACAGCGCCATGTCGATGTGCTGGCCTTGGCCGGTCTGGTCGGCGTGCCGCAGCGCGGCCTGGATGGCGATGACCGAATAAAGCCCGGTGAAGATGTCCGAGATGGCGACGCCGGCCTTTTGCGGTTCACGGCCGGGCTCGCCGGTGATCGACATCATGCCGGCCATGGCCTGGATGATGAAGTCGTAGCCGGCGCGTGGCGCATACGGGCCGTCCTGGCCAAACCCGGTGATTGAGCAATAGACGAGGCGCGGGTTGATCTGGCGCAGGCTGTCATGGTCGAGCCCGTATTTCCTGAGCCCGCCGAGCTTGAAATTCTCGATCAGCACATCCGATGTGGCGACCAGCCGGCGGATGGTTTGCGCACCCTCAGGCGTCGAAAAGTCGATGGCGATGGAGCGCTTGCCGCGATTGCAGGAATGGTAATAGGCGGCCGACAGGTTCTCGCCGTCATGGCTCATCACGAAGGGCGGGCCCCATTTGCGGGTGTCGTCGCCGCCGTCGGGGCTTTCGACCTTGATGACATCGGCGCCGAGATCGGCGAGCAACTGTCCAGCCCAGGGGCCGGCCAGGATGCGGGCGAGTTCGATGACGCGGACACCTTTCAGCGGGGGTTCAGCCATAAATCACCATGATTGCGGCAATCACCGTGATTGCCGCGAGATCAGAGGCTCTACCAAGACCGGCAATGGCTGTCACGGCCCTTGCAATAGGCCAATCGGTCACGCCTTCAGGGCACCGTCGGCCCAAGCGGCGAAATCGTCCATGATGAGGTCGCGGTTCACCTCGTTCAGGCTTTCGTGGCGGGTGTCGGCGTAAACCTTTGAAACGAGATTCGAAAAGCCCATCCTGAGCATGCGGTTGGCAAGGTGGGTGATGCCCTTGCCGTAGTCCGAAGCGGGGTCTTTCTCGCCGCCGACGATCGCGACCGGAAGGTCGCGCCGCACGCTCGTGAACCCGGCATCCTTGCCGCCGTTCATCGCCATGGAGACCACATCGTGCCACATCGACACCGAGGCGTCCCAGCCGCACAGCGGATCGGCGATGTATTTCGCCACCTCGGCCTCGTCGCGCGACAACCAGTCGAACGGCGTGCGGTGGTTGGGCACCGCCTTGCCCCAGGCCTGGAAGGTGAGTTTCGGCAGCAGGCGCGATGGGACGTCGGAGCCCAGCCGCATCCGTTCCCAGGCAAGGATGCCGAGCGCTACCTGCCCAAGCCGCCCTTGCGAGAAGTTGCCGTTCCAGATCGCGGCGGCATGGACACGCGGCGAGTGGCTCAAAAGGTAGTTCAGCGCTATCGACGCGCCCATCGAATGACCGAAAAGGATGACCGGCAGATCAGGGCATTCGCTGGCGATCAGGTCATGGATGGTATCGACGTCGGCGATCACCTTGGCTGGGCCATCCTTGTCGGCGAACTTGCCGAGCGGCGCGTCGGGCGCCTTGGTCGCGCCATGGCCGCGATGATCGTGGACATAGGCGTGGAGGCCGCGCGCGGCCAGGAAATCGGCGAAACCGGCATAGCGCGCGGCGTGTTCGGCCAGTCCATGATTGATCTGGACGACGGCACGTGGCCGGCCATCGGCATGCCTGACGAGGAGATTGAGATCGGCCCCGGTCGGTGAGCGGACCATGCGTTGTTGACTGAAAGGCATGGCCGCCTGTTCTCTCCCCCATTTATCGTTGTTGGTTTTGTTTGCGCCGGCGCCGGTTTCGCGTCAATCCACAGCAACTGCTTTTGCGCGACGATGTTTCTTGCGTTTGGCCAGCAAAACATCGCAATTCTGACATGGAGACAGCTTCAGTCTGTCGCCCACTTTCTTCAGCCGGGGATTCTCATGCGCATTGGTGTTGTTTTCGGATTGGCCATGCTGGCGGTATCGCTGGCCGGCGCGGCACATGCCGACGTCAAGATGAGCGGCACTTTCGTCGCCGACGCTGCCTGTCCGGCAACGCAAGCCATCAAAAACGGCAAGAATCCCGGCAATGTCTCGACCGATGCCGGACAGAGCTACCAGCTGCTGGCCGGCAACAAGGACGCGCCGACACATTACCTGATCCTGGTGCCGGGTGCCGATCCGGAGCGCCGCTGGGTGAAGGTCAGTTGCGGCCATCTGTCGGGCAGCAGTGCCGCGACGGTGCCGGCTGCACCTGGCGGACAAGGCAAGCCCGCCGCCTCGGGCAAGCCCGAATATGTCTTCGCGCTGAGCTGGCAGCCGGCTTTTTGCGAGACCAAGTCGAACAAGACCGAATGCAAGGCGCAGAACCCGAACGAGTTCGATGCCACCAATTTCACCCTGCACGGCCTGTGGCCGCAGCCGAACGGCAATTTCTATTGCCAGGTGGCGGCCAACGACAAGGCCAACGACAATCCGGCTCACTGGAAGGACCTGCCGCCGGTCAATCTGGACGCTGGCACCCGCAAGGAGCTCGACCAGGTGATGCCGGGGACGGCCTCCCAGCTGGAACGGCATGAGTGGATCAAGCACGGCACCTGCTACGGCAAGAGCCAGCAGGAGTATTTTGCGGATGCGCTCAGCCTGATGCGGCAGGTCAACAGCTCGCCGGTGCGCGATCTCTTCGTCAAGAATATTGGCGGCAAGCTGACGGCGGACCAGATCCGCGGCGCCTTCGACACCGCGTTCGGCGCGGGAGCAGGCGACCGCGTGCGGGTGTCCTGCGTCATCGATCCCACGAGCGGCCGGCGGCTGATCGGCGAACTGACGCTTGGCCTTGCCGGCCCGATCGGCCCGAACGCTTCGCTCAAGAACCTGCTGCTGGCCTCGGTGCCGACCAACAAGGCCGGTTGCCCGACCGGCACCGTCGACGCGATCGGGTTCCAGTAAGCGCCGCCCGAACGGCCGTCGCCTGCCCGTGACCGGCGCTAGATTTGCCCCGACTTGGTCCAAGCGACCGCCATATCGGCCTCGGGGCCGCCTGGCTCGCCGACGACGCGATCACGCCCGGTCGACTTCGCCTTGTAGAGGCGCTGGTCGGCGAGCGCCAACAGATCGGCAAGGCAGCGGGTCGTTTCGCCGACGGTTGAAACCCCGGCGCTGACGGTCAGCTCGAAGCGGCTGGTGACGGCCGATGCCTTGACCGCGTAGCGGATGCTTTCGCCAAACAGCCTGGCGACCGAATGCGGGCGCGAACTCAGGACGGCGAATTCCTCGCCGCCGATCCTGAACACCTGGTCTTCGGCGCTGGCCACCTCGCGAAGCAGGGTCGCAACCGTCTTCAGCACCTTGTCGCCCTCGGCATGGCCGAAACGGTCGTTGATCGACTTGAAATGGTCGACATCGATGATCAGCAGGCTGAGCGGCCTCGCCGTGCGCAGGCTGATCTCGACCGCGGCTTCCCCGTCAGCATCGAAGCGGCCGCGATGCAGCAGGCCGGTCAGGCCGTCGCGGCCGACATGCTCGACCAGTGCTTCGTAGCGCTCGCGGTATGTCAGCGTCTGGAAAATATCGGTCAGCCCACGCGGCAGCGGAATGTCGCGCTCCTCGAACCATCTGAGGTAAGCCACGAGCATGCCGCTGAAGGCCAGGGCCGCGGCCATCTTGGCGAACCAGCCGCCGAGGAAGACATCGATCGGCGCGCCGGCAACGAAATGCAGCGCGGTGAAGAAACCCGCCTGGTCGAAGGTCAGCACGCAGGCGACGCAAATCAGGATGCGTGCGAACTGCGCCTCGCGCAGATACCGGCCAAGCTTTTCATAGATCAGGATGATGAGGATGGCGTCGATGAACAGCAGCGTCGTGCCCCACACCATCAGCCAGCCCATCTCGTCGATGAAGCCGATGTCGGGCAGCCGGCCATCGGGCAGCGGCGCTATGGCGTGCAGGCGCAAGAGCAGCACCAGCCCGATCATCAGCGCATTGCCGAGCAGCAGGCCGTAGATCGGCTGGCGTACGGTGGCGGCGTCCTCCTTCATGTAGAGCAGGAGGAGCATCACCAGCTTGCCCGAAAACAGCACCGCCGAGCCCGGCGAAACCATGCCGAATGGCAAGGCGACATAAAAGACGCTGGCGAGATAGGTTTCCAGGAAGTGCATGACGCCGAGCGCGCAGACGAAAACGCCCAGACCAATGCGCTTCCTGAAGCGAAAAAGCGTCACCATGACGCTGAAGTAGACGATCGCTTCGGCAAGGAGCAGGAAACTGTTCAGCAATGCCGTCGATCCGCTCTCTTTCCAGGAATCGCGGCCAGCCGGCGATTCCACCCCGATCCTCTTTTGACGCGGAAGGGTTAACCGGAGCTTTCAGCGGCTCGTTGCCGATGGAAAACTTCAGGAGGCGGCGCGCACTTAGTTCGTGTGGTCGGCTTGATCTGGCAAAAGCGATTGCCGTTCGCCGCCGCATCGCCTACATAGCGGCCAACCTCCATTCAAATCGACAATTCAGTCAGTTTCAGGGAAAGCGCGCGTGGCACGCCAGTTCATCTATCACATGTCCGGCCTGTCGAAGGCCTATGGCACCAAGAAGGTGCTCGATAACGTTCATCTGTCCTTCTACCCGGACGCCAAGATCGGCATTCTCGGGCCGAACGGCTCGGGCAAGTCGACGATCCTGCGCATCATGGCCGGGCTCGACAAGGAGTTCCAGGGCGAGGCATGGCTGGCCGAAGGTGCCACCGTCGGCTACCTGGCGCAGGAGCCGCATCTCGACAACTCCAAGACCGTGCGTGAAAACGTCATGGACGGCGTCGGCAGGAAGACCGCCATCATCGAGCGCTACAACGAGCTGATGATGAACTATTCCGACGAGACGGCGGACGAGTCCGCCAAGCTCCAGGACGAGATGGACCGGCTCAACCTTTGGGATCTCGACCAGCAGGTCGAGATGGCGATGGACGCGCTGCAATGTCCGCCGCCTGACTCCGAAGTCACCAACCTGTCGGGCGGCGAGCGCCGCCGCGTGGCGCTCTGCCGGCTGCTGCTCGAACAGCCCGACCTGCTGCTGCTCGACGAACCGACCAACCATCTCGACGCCGAGACCACGGCGTGGCTCGAAAAGCACCTGCGCGACTATCCGGGCTCGGTGCTGATCATCACCCACGACCGCTACTTCCTCGACAATGTCACCGGCTGGATCCTCGAACTCGACCGCGGCCGCGGCATTCCCTACGAGGGCAACTACACCAGATATCTCGACGCCAAGGCCAAGCGCCTGATCCAGGAAGGCCGCGAGGACGACGCCCGCCAGAAGTCCATCTGGCGCGAGCGCGAATGGATCCAGTCGAGCCCGAAGGCCCGCCAGACTAAGTCGAAGGCGCGTATCAAGGCCTATGAGGAATTGGTCGAGCAATCGCAGAACCGCAAGCCGACCGATACACAGATCGTCATTCCCTCGAGCGAGCGCCTCGGCAATGTGGTCATCGAGGTCGAAGGCCTCAACAAGGGCTTTGACGACGAGCTTCTGATCGAGAACCTGTCGTTCCGGCTGCCGCCAGGCGGCATCGTCGGCGTCATCGGCCCGAACGGCGCCGGCAAGACGACGCTGTTCAAGATGTTTACCGGCCAGGAAAAGCCGGATGCAGGCACCGTGCGCATCGGCGAGACGGTCAAGCTGGGCTATGTCGACCAGAGCCGCGATGCACTGGATGGGAATAAGACCGTGTGGGAAGAAATCTCCGGCGGCGCCGAAATCATCAAGCTCGGCAAGCACGAGATCAACAGCCGCGCCTATTGCTCGTCCTTCAACTTCCGTGGCGGCGACCAGCAGCAGAAGGTCGGCAACCTCTCCGGCGGCCAGCGCAACCGCGTGCATCTGGCCAAGATGTTGAAGAATGGCGGCAATGTCCTGCTGCTCGACGAACCGACCAACGACCTCGACACCGAAACGCTGGGAGCGCTGGAAGACGCGCTCGAAGCCTATGCCGGCTGCGCCGTCATCATCAGCCACGATCGCATGTTCCTCGACCGCATGGCGACCCACATGCTGGCCTTCGAAGGCGATGCGCATGTCGAATGGTTCGAAGGCAATTTCGAGGAATATGAGAAGGACAAGCTGCGGCGCCTGGGCGCCGAAGCGGCGGCCCCGCACCGCATGACGCACAAGCGGCTGACGCGGTAGGGGACCATAGGGGCGGCGAATTCTCAAACCACATGAGGAGTTCAAATGGCTGACTGGTCCGCCGCCCAATATCTGAAATTCGAGGATGAGCGCACGCGGCCCGCGCGCGACCTGGCGGCACAGGTGCCGGTCGATTTCCCGCGCCGGGTCGTCGACATCGGCTGCGGACCGGGCAATTCCACCGAGCTCCTGGTCGAGCGCTGGCCGGATGCGCAGGTGAGCGGTTTCGACACCTCTCCCGACATGATCGAGAAGGCGAGGGCGCGCCTGCCCAATGTCAGCTTCGACCTCGCCGATGCTTCGACATGGCGGCCGGCCGAGCCGGTCAATGTCATCTTTGCCAATGCGGTGTTCCAGTGGCTGCCCGAGCACCCTTCGGTGTTTCAGCGGCTGATGGGCTTCCTCGCGCCCGGCGGTGCGCTGGCGATCCAGATGCCCGACAATATGGCCGAGGATTCGCATCGGCTGATGCGTGAGACCGCCGCCGAAATGCCGTTTGCGGCAAGGATAAAGGGCGCGGCGCGCGCGCCGCTGCCGCCGGTGTCGTTCTACTACGACCTGTTGTCGCCGCTCAGCGACCGGCTCGATATCTGGCACACCATCTACAATCATCCGCTGGCCGATGCCGAAGCGATCGTCGAGTGGGTCAAGGCGACCGGGCTGAAGCCGTTCCTCGATCCGCTGGAGGCGGAAGAGCGCAAGCTGTTCCTCGACAGCTACACGGCCAAGATCGCCAAGGCCTATCCCAGGACGGCAAACGGCAAGGTTTTGCTACGCTTCCCGCGAATTTTCATAGTCGCCAAAAGGGCCGGCTAGGAAAGAATTATCCACTTTTCTTGGGCCCTGACGCGGCCGCTTGACCCGGTTTGACCGCCATGCCAACTCATCGCGCGGGCGACGATGGCCCGCATTGCAGGGGGGAGTGATGACTTTGAAAAGATTGCTTTGCGGCGGTGGCGTATGCGCGGCGGCACTTCTGGCGTTTTCGGTTTCGGCCGAAGCCAAGCGGGCGCGCTGCTTCACCACGGATGACGGGTATTTTCCCTGCAGCTACCGCATGATCGACGATGCGGGCAGCTTCCGCATCTCGGCGCCGGGCTATCCGACCTATGTGCTGGAGATCGACGGGCCGGGTTTTGCCTATGGCTACGTCAATCTCGGCCGCCGCAACGTGCCGTTGCCGGGACAGTATGTGCGCAGCCGCGACGACGGCGCCTGCTGGAACAACCCGCAGACGAACACCAAGCTGTGCGCCTGGTGAAAGCGGGTCAGGCCGGCCTGAAACCTTGCTTTAAGCCGGCGTAAACCGGCCGGATGAGAAAAGTGTTGCGCCGAAGCGTTTCGGCGCCCACATGAAGCCGCAACGCCTGCGGATGGGACGGACTGAAACATGCATCGCGTCATCATCAGCGGCATCGGCGCTGAAATTCCTGAAGCTGTCATCACCAATGAAGAGCTGGTCGAGAGCTTCAACAGCTGGGTCGACACCGAGAACGCACGCCGCCAGGTCACCGGTGAGGCGCTGCTGCAGAAATCCGACAGCGACTTCATCGTTCATGCCTCGGGTGTGAAATCCCGTCATGTGATCGAGCGCGAAGGCATACTCGATCCAACCCGCATGGCGCCGCGCATTCCGGCGCGGCCCGACGATGCGCTGTCGCTGGAAGCGGAATTCGGCATCGCCTCGGCCAGGAAGGCGCTCGACCACGCCGGGCTTGAGCCGTCGCAGATCGACCTGATCATCTGCTCGGCTTCCCACCACCAGCGGCCCTATCCGGCGATCGCCATCGAAATGCAGGAAGCGCTGGGGACAAGGGGCGCGGGCTTCGACATGGGGCTTGGCTGTTCCTCCGCCGCCGCGGCCCTGCACATGGCCGTCAATCTGGTGCGCTCGGGCGCGCACAAGCGCATCCTGGTGACCACGCCGGAAATCATCACCGGCCATCTCAATTTCCGCGACCGGCAGACGCATTTCATCTTCGGCGACGCCTCGGTTTCGCTGGTGGTGGAGGGACTTGCCAAGGGCGACAAACGGCCGGGACGCTTCGAGGTGTTGGACACACGCATCTGGACGCAGATGTCGAACAACATCCGCACCAATCTCGGCTATCACACGCGCACCGCCCAGGACGATCCCTACATGATCAACCTGGAAGGCAATTTGATCAAGCAGGTCGGCAACAAGGTGTTCAAGGAAGTCACCGTCGCCGGCCAGAAGTTCATCGTCGAATTCCTGGCCGAGCACGGGCTGACCCCTCAGGCGGTCCGGCGCTTCTGGCTGCATCAGGCCAATGCGCGCATGAATGCCATGATCCTGAAGCTCTCCTTTGGCCACGACGTCGATCATGACCGTGCGCCGATGGTGCTGGAGCGGCTGGGCAACACCGCGGGCGCCGGGGCCATCGTGGCGCTGTCGGAGAACCATGCCGACATGAAGCCCGGCGATTTCGGCTTGATCTGCGCCTTCGGCGCGGGGTATTCGATAGGCGGCGCGCTCATCCGAATGCTCTAAGCAACGTCGCGGTGATGCCGGCCTGAAAGACCATTCGGACTTTCGTCCTCAGCGGGCCGCTTCGCGCCGTCTTCCACTCCGTTTCAACCTGACCTGACCCTCGCACAGCCTGTGTCGGGGGTATCTCAACTTGGAGCAACGCGATCCCGTTTCAGAAAGGAGAGTTCCAATGGCCGATGCACGATGCAGCTGCGGTGCCCTCACGCTCACGCTGACAGGCCCACCAAAGCTGGTTGTCGCCTGCCACTGTCTCGATTGCCAGCGCCGAACCGGCGCGCCCTTCGGCGTCGGCGCCTTTTATCCGGCTGATGCTGTCGCCATCTCTGGAACCGCGAAGGAATTCACCCGCGATGCGGCAAGCGGCGGCAAGGTCCGCAACTGCTTTTGTCCGAACTGCGGATCGACCGTCTGCTGGAGGGCCGACAGGCTGCCGTCAATGATCGGCGTCGCCGTCGGCGCGCTTTCGGATCCGAAATATCCTTCGCCAGCGCGGTCGATCTTCGAGCAGTCGAAACATGATTGGGTTCAAATCGGCGGCGCCGTCGACCATTTTCGGGAAAGCAGCGCGGCTAGAGCGTGTTTCACTTACATTGAAGCATATCCAGCGTTGACGAGATAGTTGGCGCATTCAGCGGGTTGAAAGCTTTCGAGGAGTGTTCCGATACGTCGCCATGTGGCCTCGACGGTCCGTTCTGAAGCCTTTCGCATGAGGTGCTTGAGCTTGGCGAAGACCTGCTCGATCGGGTTTAGGTCTGGACTGTAGGGTGGCAGGTAGAAAAGCTTGGCTCCGGCCGCGCGAATGGCACGACGAATGGCTTGCCCCTTGTGACTTCCAAGATTGTCCATGACGACGATGTCACCGGGCGAGAGCGTCGGCACGAGGAACTGCTCAACCCAGGCCGCAAAGCTTGCACCGTTGATGGGACCATCAATGACGCAGGGCGCGTCGATGCGCTCGCAGCGCAGCGCGGCCAGGAAGGTCAGCGTGCGCCATTTGCCATGCGGAGCCTTGGCGACCAATCGGTGCCCACGAGGCCCCCAGCCTCGTAGCGGCGCCATGTTGGTTTTTGCCCAGGTTTCGTCGATGAACACCAGGCGCCGTGGATCAAGCCTGCCTTGATACTTCCTCCATTGTGCCCGGCGCCGCGCAATCGCCGGCCTGTCCTGCTCGCTGGCGAACAGCGTTTTTTTTGAAGCTGAACCCGGCCTCCTTCAGCACCCGCCACACCGACACCGGGGCTGCCACGATGCCGCGCTCGGCAAGCTCCGCCGACAGCGCTCGCACGCTCACATGCGACTGTGAGGCTACCCGCTCCAGCAGCCACACGCGATGTGGCTCCAAATCCCGGCCGGATTGACGCCCCATGCGCAACGCCGATGCGCTTCCGCTCAATCGTTGGCGTTGCGACCACTTCACAACACTCGCCACGCTCACCCCGAACAATGCAGCCGTTTCCCGGCATGTCCGGCCAGCCGCAACCGCTGCCGCAACGCGCTCACGAAGATCGTTTGAATAGGGTCTTGGCATCCGATGCTGGCCTCCGCCCAGCCAGCATCTTGAATCACAAAATCACCTCGGCGTGAATCCCAACCGATTCAAATCAACAGCAACACGCTCTAGAAGATCGGACTAAGCGGCGCTCCAACGTGTCAGGCCGGTGTGAAGGGCACCAGCATCGGCACTCGCCGTGCGTAATCGTCATAGGCGGGGCCAAGTTCGCCGCGCAGGAAGCGTTCCTCGAGCCTTGCCTTCATGACGACGCCGATGATGAGCAGGGCCGCGCCGGCAACACCCCAGACCGTCCCCTTTGCCGCCATGGTGGCGAGCACCGCCAACAGCAGCCCCGTATAAATCGGATGCCGGACCAGGCCATAGGGGCCCGTGTCGACGATGCGATGGTCTGCCTTGGCAGTGACCGAGGCCGACCACAACCTGCCCAGATGAATGCGCGCCCACCACGAGAAGATCAGCCCGACGGCGATCAGGGCAATGCAAGCCCAGGCCTCTGCGAGGGTTGGGGTCCACAATCTCAACCTGCCTTCGTAGCCGTGCGCCGGAACGAACAGCAGGACGGTGCCGGCCAGCCAGAAGACACGATAGCGGGCCTCGGCCCTAATAGTGGCGCGTTTTTGAACTGGATCAGCCCACGCTGCGGCCGCAATCCACGTGAGCACCCAAATCAGCCAGAGCAGCGTGATTGCCGTCACCGGTCGCATGCCGAACCTCCGGTCCTTGTTTCATGCAGGTCGTTCTCCCAAAGCCGGGATCCATTTTTGAGCGACATGCATCCGAGCACCATGAAAGCGATCCGACGCGGCGGCAATGCGGCGCCAATTCCATTTCCGGTAAGAAGGTCGTGATCCTTGTCCTCACTCGCTGGAACAGCTGAACATCCATTGCACGCCATAGGCGTCGACCAGCATGCCGAAACTGCTTCCCCAATATTGCCGCGCCACGGGCACGGTGATGCGGCCGCCAGCGGCCATGCGTTGGAAAAGCTCCCGCATGGCGGCCAGATCGTCGAATTCCAGCATCATGGCGGAGCCTTTCATCGGCTCCGCATCGTCATTGTCGGAGGCATGAAACAGCACACCGGGACCTTCGAAGCGGGCATGCAGGATCTTTCCACGCATGGCTTCGGTGCGAACCGGCATTCCGTTGTCGCCCCAGCGCAACAGGATGGTTGCCCGGCCGAGCCCGCACTCTTCGTAGAAGGCCAGTGCCGGCTCGCAGTTGGTGGTGAAGAACAGCGAAGGGGAGAGCCGCATCCTGTCGTTCCCCATCGGTTCAGTGCGCCGCGGCGGTGACGGCGGCGACAAGCGCATCGCTCGTATATTGCCTGTCGCCGATGCCCCAGCCGCCGTCGGGCGCGTTGACGATGTTGATCCAGGTATTTTCGGGCTTGTGCTCCGGGACGCAGAGATCGGCGACAATCCCGGCGGCAGTGGTGATGAAGGCCTTGCGGGCTTCAACCGAGCCAAGGCCGATATTGGGTAATTTCAACTCCACCATGACGACAGGCCGGTTGGCACCGCCGGCATAGATGTGGCGGGACGGCAGGACATGGACCGTGCCGCCGACGATCGACGTGAGGAAGGAATTGCCCGTAGCGCCGGAGGCATCGATCAGGGCGTCGCTGAGGCGCGGCAGGATTTCGCGCTCTCCGGCCTCTGTCAGTACACCTTCCGGCGCGGTCACGGTGATTGGCATCTGGGCTCTCCTTGTCCTCGGGTTGCACGGCCTTGCTTGACGGATCGCCTTCCGGCTTGCCATGTTTCGTATCAATTGTTACGTTATGCGAGACAGGCGAGTCAACGGGTTTCGTATCGATCGCTATGGATAAATTGGAAAGGGCAAGGGGTGGTCGTCCCCGTGCGTTCGACCCCGACCGGGCACTGGATGCGGCGATGCACCTGTTCTGGGAGCATGGCTATGAGGCGACGTCGCTTGCCATGCTGCGTGAGGCGATGGGGCTGACGCCGCCGCAGATTTACAATGCTTTCACCGACAAGGAGACCTTGTTCCGCAAGGCGCTGACACGCTACCACGAGACCGAGATAGGGTTTGCGCTGGAGGCGCTGAGTGCGCCGGTACCGACGCGCGAGGCGATCCGGCGGTTGCTCATGGGGGCGGCGGAGGCCTATTCCAGGCCCGGCAAGCCGGGCGGATGCCTGTTCGTCAGCGGCGCGCTGGCGGCCTCGCCGCAGGCGCAAGGCATCGCGGATGAACTCAAGGCCTATCGCAAGGCGAGCGAGGCGGCGATCGCGCAGCGGCTGGCCAGGGGCAGGGCAGCGGGTGAACTGCCGCAAGAGCTCTCCGTCGAGAGTCTCGCCAAATACATTGCCGGCGTCATGAATGGCATGTCGATCCAGGCGCGCGACGGCGCATCGGCCGAAGAGTTGCGCCTTTTGGCCCAAACCGCTCTTGCGGCTCTGCCGGCTGAAGAGCAAAAACGGGAGGCATGATTCAAGGACGGAACGCCATGCTGGATCTCTTCCCCGAGGCCGAAAAGCCGGTCGAAATCATCCCGGCAAAGAAGCTTTCCGCCCGCGCGGCCGCGCTTTATGCCGCGCCGCCGGGTCATTTCCAGACACGCCCGGTGAAGGAATTGCGGCTGGGCTTCGACGGCATATGGGGCGATTTCCATGCCGGCGCGACGCGGCGTTCGGGAGGACGCGAACCCTGGTATCCGCGCGGCACCGAAATGCGCAACGAGCGGCAAGTGTCGATCGTGGCCGGGGATGAACTGGCCATTGTCGCCGAGCGGATGGGGCTGGCCGAGATCAGGCCGGAATGGATCGGCGCCAATCTGGTGATCGAAGGCGTGCCACATCTGTCGATGCTGCCGGCTGGCACGCTGCTGTTCTTCAAGGATGGTGTCACCCTCAAGGTCGACGCCCAGAACGGACCATGCCGCATCGCCGGGCGGTCAATTGCTCAAAATTCCGGGATGGCCGACATCGAAGCTGGCGCATTGTTGTTCCCGAAAGCGGCGAAGCGGCTGCGGGGCGTGGTCGCCTGGGTCGAGAAGCCGGGAACGATCAAGGCCGGCGAAGAGATTTCCGCGCGGGTGCCGGAGCAGTGGATCTATCGGGCCTGAGAGCAAGGGCTACGCCGCCCTTGGGCGGCGTAGCAAAAGTGCCGGGCCTCAGCCCTTGCGGTTCTTGTTGGCGCCTTGCGCCATGACGGACACGTGGTCCCACCTGTCCCAGGTGGCGAGGCGGTTGGCGTATTCCTGGCGGATCATCGGCAGGCCGCCATCGCCGAAGAACACGCGCAGCGGCGGCTCGGCGGCGTCGACGATGGCCAGCATCGCCGGGCCGGTCGCCTCGGGATCGCCGGCGACCGAGTTGGCGCGGCGCTCGGCCATCTTGGCACGGGCAGGCGCATAGGCCTCGATGGGCTTGGAGACCTTGGCGGAGGCGCCGGACCAGTCGGTGGAAAAGCCACCCGGCTCGACCAGCGTGACATGAATGCCGAACTCCGCGACCTCGATGCTGAGTGACTGGCTGAAGGCTTCCAGCGCCCATTTCGAGGCGTGGTAGAGGCCGAGCGAGGCAAAGGCATTGACGCCGCCGATCGACGAGATCTGGATGATGTGGCCGGACCTCTGCGACCGCATGATCGGCAGGGCTGCCTGCGTGACCCAGAGCGCGCCGAACACATTGGTTTCGATCTGGTCGCGGGCTTCCTGTTCGCTGACTTCCTCGATGGCGCCGAAATGGCCATAGCCGGCATTGTTGATGACCACGTCGAGCCGGCCGAAGCGCTTGTGCGCCTCGGCGATGGCGGCGTCGACAGCTTTCTTGTCGGTGACGTCCAGCTTTATCGCAGCAATGTTGTCGCCATATTTCTCGACCAGATCGGCGAGCGTGCCGGCGTCACGGGCGGTCGCGGCAACGCGGTCGCCACGCGCCAATGCGGCCTCGGCCCAGACGCGGCCAAAACCCTTCGACGATCCGGTGATGAACCAAACCTTTGATGTCATGATGTGGGATCCTTGCCCCTGAGGGCGCGATTTTGCGAAAACGGAGGCTTCTCCGCTTTCGCGCATATACAGTCCGTCCCTTGATTTTCCAGAGGAGAGGGGAAATCTTTTTTGAACAGGACGGCCCGGTATTAGGGATATTTCACGGGGCTCGACCACGCCGGGTGATCGTGCTTTCGCCAATAGAGCGCCATCAGCCGGCTGGTGACGGCCCCGACCTTGCCATCGGCGATGGCCGCGCCGTCGATCCGCGTCACCGGCATGATGCCGCCGGCGGTCGAGGTGATGAAGACCTCGTCGGCCGCCTTTAGCGCGGCGACGCTGATATCGGCAGCCTCGGCGGTGAGCCCTTCCTCGCCACAGAGATCGAAAACGGTGCGGCGGGTGATGCCGGGCAGCACGCCGATGGCCGGCGTCGACAGTCTCCCATCCTTGACGCAGAAGACGTTGAAGCCCGGGCCCTCGGCGACATTGCCGTTGAAGTCGAGAATGAGCGCTGTCTCGGCGTCGCGGTCATAGGCATCGTAGAGGCCGCGCACCAGGTCGAGCCAGTGATAGTTCTTGATCGCGGGATCGATCGAAGCCGGCGGGATACGCACCTTGTCGCTGATGGCGACGTGCAGGCCGCGCCGCAACTGCTCGGCATTGGCGACCGAGCCGAACTGGACCGCGAAAGCCATGAAGCGATTGATCGCCTGGCGCGGATCGCGGCTGAAGGTCGGCGAGGCGCCGCGGGTGCACAGCATCTCGACATAGGCGGCGCGATGGCCCGACAGCGCGACGCAATTGTGCAGGATCTCGGCCACGCCTTCGCGATCGAAGGGGATCGTCATGCGCAGCTTTTCGAGCCCGCCGAAGAAGCGGTCGAGATGCAGGTCAAGCCGGAAGAAGCGGCCGTCCCAGACATGCACCGTATCGTAGGTGGCATCCGAGTGCAGAAATCCCCAATCCAGCACCGACACCTTGGCCTGCGACATCGGCAGGTACTGACCATCGAGGAAGGCGATGCCATCGGGATAGGAATGCGGGTCGACATGGCGATCGCCAACCAGCGGCAGTCGCGCCGGGTCCTCTGTTGCCTTCGTCCGGGTCATCGCGGCCTCCTCTCGCACAAGGCGGATCTGCAGGCTATCGGCGCCGGACAGAAGCGATAGAGCCAGCCATCAGGCGCTGTTCGTCCTCCATGATCTGGCCGATACACCGGATTGGAGTTGCCCTATGATCCGGCAGCTTGGAATGGGAGGGGATATGGTCAGGCTTGGGACCGTCATCGCAACCATGATGATTTTCGCCGTGGCGGGCGAAGCCAGTGCGCAATGCGTAAAACAAGGCGACGAACTCTGCCCTGGCCGGTGATGCCGGCGCCGACTGGTCGATCGCCATGACGATCAGGGACGATGGCGCATCGATCGATTATCCGTCACTCGGCTGCGGCGGGTCGCTGTCGCAGACGTCGCGGGATGAGACATCCGCTGAGTTCCATGAAAGCATCACTTACGGCCAGGACAAATGCATCGATGGCGGCGACATCACCGTCCGGGTTTTCAAGGGGAACCTGTCCTGGACCTGGGTGGGCCAGGCTGACGGCCAGCCCTACAACGCGGTTGCCGTGCTGAAGCGAAAATAAACAGACCCTGCCGCCTCACTCATCCTCGTCGTCGGCGTCGAGCAGGCGTGTCGCCCGCCAGCGGGTGAGCACCATGTTGGTCTGCTCGATAACGAAGAAGCGTGCGGAGTCGCGGTCATAGCCCTCGGCCAGCAGTTTTTCGTAATCGGTGTGCATGTGGCGGATGTGGGCGATCGTCGCCAGCCACACCGCGATCGTCGGCGGCAAGGTCTTCATATGCACCGAGCCGGCGTCAGCGCGGATCTTTTCCATGTCGGCGTAAGGCGCCAGCGGCAGGAGCGCCGTCAGTGCCTTGGCGATGGCGCGGCGGCGGCCGGTCGGCGCCGTCATCGCTCCTCGCGCCCTTCCATGGTCGCCTCCGGTACGGCGTCGGTCGAGGCGAAGTAAGGCTTGATGTCGATGACCGGGGTGCCGTCGAGCGCATCGATGGCGTCGATATCGATACGCCCGGCGGCGATATCGAGCCCGACAAGTTTTGCCACATGCAGGCCGATCGGGTTCGGCCGGGCAGGGGAGCGCAGGCCGAATACGCCTTTTGCTTCAGCCGCATGGCGCGGTTTCTGAACAATCAGATTCCGCGGCGCGTGATGCAGCCAGGACAGGATGACGACGTGGCTGGCGCGCTCAAGGCCCTGCAAGCCGCCGCGATAGGGCGCGTCGATGGTCAGCACCGCCGGCCGGCCGGCTTCGCGGGCCGCGCGCATGTTTTTCGGGCAGGTCTCGCGTGTGGTCCATGGCGAGGCGATGCGGCCAATGAAGACGACGCCGCCATCCGCGGGCATTGCAGCCGGGTCCTGTTCCAGCCTCTGCTCACCTTCGCGCGCCTCGAACATCTCACGCGGTGCGGTCATTCTGCCATCTCTGTGTTGGTGCCAGTCCCAAGACCGCTACACGTTTTTGGGCGATATGCACCGGGAAATCACGCATGCGGCATTTTCTTGTCCGGAAGCGACATAGCGCTTGCAAGGTTTTGAAAATCGACATAAACATATGTTTATATCTTTTTCAAATCTGATGCGCTGAAAAGAGAATACGCAGATGCATGTCTCGCTCGACACCATGGTGGATACGCTGAAGGCGGCGGCCGAATCCAGCCGCCTGCGCATATTGGCACTGTTGTCGCGCGGCGACCTCACCGTTTCCGATCTTACCGAAATTCTCGGCCAGTCGCAGCCGCGCGTCTCGCGGCACCTGAAGCTCTTGCTGGAGGCCGGGCTGATCGGCCGTTACCAGGAGGGGTCGTGGGCTTTCTTCCGCCTGTCGGATGCCGATTCCGCGCGGGACTTTGTCATGGGGCTGGTTTCCAGCATTCGCGGCGCCGATCCGCAGGTCGAGCGCGATCTCGAGCGCCTGGCCTCGGTCAAGCGCAAGCGGCAGGACCGGGCGGCGGAGTATTTTTCCGTGAATGCCGCAAGCTGGGACCATATCCGCTCCCTGCATGTGCCGGACCGCGCGGTCGAGGCCGCGATGCTGAAGCTGGTCGGCAAGCGGCCGTTCCAGTCGATGCTGGACCTCGGCACCGGCACCGGCCGGCTGCTCGAAATCTTCTCGCCGCTCTACCGGCGCGGCGTCGGCATCGACATGTCGCGCGAAATGCTGACCGTGGCGCGCGCCAATCTCGACAAGGCCGGCGTTTCCAACGCGCAGGTGCGGCAGGGCGATATCTTCTCGCCGCCGGTGGAGCGTGACGCCTTCGATCTCGTCACCATCCACCAGGTGCTGCACTATCTCGACGATCCCGCCCGCGCCATCCACGAAGCAGCGCGGCTGTTGCGCCCGTCGGGCCGGCTGGTCATCGTCGACTTCGCGCCGCACACGCTGGAATTCCTGCGTGACGAGCACGCGCATGTCAGGCTCGGCTTTTCCGACCGGCAGATCGGCGAGTGGTTTGCCGAGGCGGGCCTCGATCTCGAGGATGCCCAGGAGTTCGAGCCGCGGGGCGGCAACGAGGCCAGGCTCACAGTCAAGCTGTGGCTTGGCCGCGACCGGCGCCTGCTGATCGCCGATCCTGCCAATGACAGCCAGCAGAGCAAAGTAAGTTCGATAGGGGAAATCGCCTGATGAACCAGTTCCGCTTTTCCCGCCGCCCCGACATTGGCGACAAGGTCCGGGTTTCCTTCGAATTCTTCCCGCCCAAGAACGACGAGATGGAGGCGCGCCTCTGGGATACGGTCACGCGGCTGGAGCCGCTGAAGCCGAAATTCGTTTCGGTGACCTACGGCGCCGGCGGCTCGACGCGCGAGCGCACGGCGCGCACCATCAGCCGTATCCTGAACGAGACGAGCCTCACGCCGGCCGCGCACATGACCTGCGTCGACGCGGCCCGCCATCAGGTGGACGCCGTGATCCAGGAATTCGCCGATATGGGCGTGAAGCGCTTCGTCGCCTTGCGCGGCGATCCGGCCGCTGGCGTGGGCACCGCCTATCGCCCGCATCCGGACGGCTATGCCAACGGTGCGGAACTGGTGGGAGCGCTGAAGGACGCCGGCGATTTCGACATTTCGGTCTCGGCCTATCCGGAGAAGCATCCGGAAAGTCCTGACTTCGCCACCGATATCGACATGCTGAAGCGCAAGGTCGACAATGGCGCGACGCGGGCGATCACCCAGTTCTTCTTCGACAATGATCTCTACGAGCGCTATGTCGAGCGCGCGCGCCGCGCCGGCATCTACATCCCGATCGTGCCCGGCATCCTGCCGGTGCACAATTTCACCCAGGTCGCCAATTTCTCGGCGCGCTGCGGCGCGCTGGTGCCGGCATGGCTGGCGGAGCGCTTCGACGGCCTGCAGAACGACCCGCAGACCCATGCGCTGGTGGCATCGGCGGTCGCCGCCGAGCAGGTGCTGGACCTGGTCGAGCGCGGCGTCGGCGACTTCCACTTCTACACGATGAACCGCGCCGACCTCGTCTTTGCCATCTGCCACATGATCGGCATCCGCTCGCACGAGGCGGAGGTGGCGGGTTCGGCTGCCGCGTGAGGCAGGGCCAAAAGCAAAAGGCCGGGTAAAACCCGGCCTTTCGAATTGCTTGGACTATCTGGTGCTGGTCTTCCCCGTTTTGGCGGGTTCAGGGAAGGACGCCCATAATGAGGGCGCCGATGAAAGCAAACGCAGCACAAATCATCAATGCGTTGATTGGCCTCGTAAGTCCCATGACATAGCCTCCTCTTAAAGAGCTATGCCTAGGAGTCTAGGTTCATTTGTGCCACAGGCAAGCGGAAAATGTGCTGCATTGCGACGTAATTGCCAGATTTGCGACGTCGGTTTTGCCGTTAGCCGTTGAAACTTCTGGGCAAAAACCCGCTTCAGACCTGTGAATAAATTGTGGCGGGATGGTGTCGCGAGCGTGTCATGGCAGCGCTACCGTCACGAAGTCGATTTCGATTTTCGCGCCAATGCGGTTCAGCCTACCGCCTTCCAAGCACGCGTCCGTCGATTGTGAGAAGACCAAGTCCGATCAGCACCACGCCGCCGATCTCGAACAACTCCAGGCGTTCGCCGAGGAACAGAAAACCGAGCAGCATGGCGCTGGCCGGAACGATCAGCGTGACCAGCGAAGCGTTGGTGGCGCCGGCGGAGGCAACGAGGTTGAAATAGAGGATATAGGCAAAGGCGGTGGACAGGAGAGCCAGTGCCAGCACCGCCGCCCAGACCGGCGGCGAGGCCGAGAACAGTCCGGCCGGGCCGTATGTGAAGAGCACAATGGGGATCATGATGATGGTCGAGGCGGTCAGTTGCCCGGTGGCGATGACCGGCGAGGGCACGCCCTTGAACCGGCGGGCGATCATCAGCGCAATGCCATAGGACAGCGAGGCGCCGATCAGCGCGAATTTCGCCCAGACCGGGCCGCCAAGCCCGGCGAGCAGGCCAGGACCGATCATCACGGCGGTGCCGGCAACGCCGAGCGCGATGCCCGCGAGCTTGTTCCAGGAAAGCTTTTCGTCCGATGTCATCGCGTTGGCGAGGATCAGCGTCCAGAACGGCGTGGTTGCGTTGAGCACCGAGGCGACGCCGGCGCCAAGCTCGGTCTGGCCGGCGAAGATCAGCGAGAAGGGGACGACGTTGTTGGTGAAGGCCAGCAGGAAGAACAGGCCGGCATGCGGAAGCGCAAGGCGGAACGAGGGGCCGCGCAGGCCGAGATAGAGCTGCAGCGCGATCGCCGCGATGGCGACGCGAAACAGCACCAGCACCAGCGGATGAAGTTCGGCCACGGCGATGCGAGCGAAGAAGAACGAGCCACCCCAGATCGCGCCGAGCAGCAGCAATTGCCCCCAGTCGGCAAGCGTCATCGGTCCGCGCGGTGCTGATGTCGCGGCTATTGCCATGTCTATCGTCCTCCCCCAAGACAGGCCGTAATGCCGGCCCGGATGCAAGCCGGTCAGACACAAGGCATATCCGTTCCGGCGACAAGGGCCACCCGAAACCTGATCGGCGGCAAACGATGCCGCCAAAAATTAGCGCCGCTGCGTCAAAGGCACGAGACACAGAATTGTTTTCATTAGCCGCTAGCTTGGATTAATTGTGCGCAGGCTGAAGTCGAGGATTCGTCAATGCAGCGATTCGAGAATGCCCGCGAGGCGGCTCTGGCGCTTCGCCCGGACGATCCCGTCTATTGCTTCCGCCCGCGGGTGCTGAAGGCCGATGCCAGGCAGTTCATGGGTATGTTTCCCGGCAAGACCGCCTATGCGGTCAAGACCAATGGCGAGCAGATCGTGCTGAAGACGCTGGTCGAGGCCGGCGTCACCGCCTTCGACGTCGCTTCACCCGGCGAATTCGCGGCCGTGCGCGCCGTCTCGCCCGATGCCGAGATGCTCTACATGCACCCGGTCAAGGCGCAGTCGGATATCAAGCTGGCGCTGGAGAAATACGGCATCCGCGTCATCTCGCTCGACCATGAGGACGAGATCACCAAGCTGACCCGGGTGGTGCGGGCACTCGACATCGACCCGGGCTCGGTCAGCGTGTTCGTGCGGGTGCAGACCAAGGGGCATGCCGCCTACGAGCTGTCGAAGAAGTTCGGCGCCGGTCCGGCCTATGCCGTGGAACTGGCGGAACGGCTGAACCGTACGGGCTACAAGGTGGGCCTGTGTTTCCACGTCGGCAGCCAGATCGAGGATCCAGATACCTATGAGCGGGCGCTGGCTTCGGCCGACTGGGTGCGCAACCGGCTGGCCTTCGATATTGCGGGGCTCGACGTCGGCGGCGGCTTTCCCGCCGAATACGGCCATGATCCCAACCGCAAGCAGATCGAGATGCCCTCGCTCGGCCAGATCATGTCGCGGCTTTCCGGCGACCTGAAAGAGTACCAGTTCGACCAGATGCCGCTGGTGGCCGAGCCGGGCAGGGTGATCGTGGCGCGCTGCCTGTCGCTGATCGTGCGGGTGCTGCTGCGCAAGGGCAAACGGCTCTACATCAATGACGGCATCTGGGCGTCGCTGTCGGATTCCTGGACCGGCAAGATCACGCTGCCGGCGCGCTTCATTCCCGATCCGGCGATCAGGACCCGCAATGGCGATGAGAGCAAGATCGTGCCGTTCAAGGTCTGCGGCGCGACCTGCGATTCCGTCGATATCCTGTCGAGGCCATTCTGGCTGCCGGAAACCGTCGACACCGGCGACTGGATCGAGATCGGCCATATCGGCGCCTATTCGCTGTCGCTCAGGACCCGCTTCAACGGCTTTTATCCCGACACCTTCGTCGAGGTGACGACGCCGTTCGACGAGGGCGACGCGCCGCAGGGATTCGCGAGTTTGGAGACGATGGCGGATTAGGAACGAGAGTGAGTAGTCAGTAGTCAGTAGTCGTCAGTAGGGAATTCTCTAAATTCCACCACTCACTACTCACTCCCTTCACAGCTTCCCCAACAGGTCCGGCGTCGGCCAGCCGTCCACCGGCAGGCCGAGCCGCATCTGTTCCTTGCGGATGGCTTCGCGCGTGTTGGTGCCCAGAATGCCGTCGACAGTGCCGACGTCGTAGCCCCGGGCTTCGAGTTTGGTCTGCAGCGCCTTCATCTGCTCGTTGTCGAGGCCTTGTTCGGGGTTGCGCGGATCAAGCGGCGGCGCGCCGGCGAGCCTCGCGGCGAGATTGGCCGCGGTCAGCGCGTAGGTGAAGGACTGGTTCCATTCGAGATAGACATCGAAATTGTCATAGGTCAGGAAGGCTGGCCCCTTGCGGCCCATGGGCAGCGCAAGGCCGGCCTTGAGGCCCTTGTCGACGAGCGGCGAGCCGTCCGGATTGGTGACGCCCCACTGCGCCCACTGTGTCAGCGGCAATTTGTTGGTGCGCCCGGTCTGGTCCCAGGGCATCTCATCGGGCACCCGCACTTCCTGGATCCAGGGTTCGTCACGCTTCCAGCCGCGCGACAGCACTTTGTTGGCGGTGGTCATGATCACGTCGGGCACGCTGTTGCGCAGGTCGATCTTGCCGTCGCCGTCGCCATCGACGCCACGCGCCAGATAGTCCGAAGGCAGGATCTGCGTCTGACCGATTTCGCCGGCCCAGGCGCCCTTGACGTCGGCCGGCAGCACGCCACGGTCGATCAACTCCAGAAGCGGCACCAACTGTTGGCGGAAAAGTTGCGGGCGGCGGCAATCATGCGAAAGCGTCACCAGCGCGCTCAGCGTGTGGAAATCGCCCTGCACGGCGCCGAAATCGGTTTCGAGCGCCCAGAAGGCGGTGATGACAGGCGCCTGGACGCCGAACTGCTGGTCGGCACGGGCGAAGATGTCGGCGTATTTCTTCATGTTCGCCGCACCTTGCTTCAGGCGGTAGGCGGAGATCATGCGGTTGGAAAATTCGATGAAGGTCTGGGTGAAGACGCCCTGGGCGCGGTCGCGCGCCAGCGCCCTCTGGTCAAAGGTGGCATCTTCAAGCGCGTCGAGGCCGATGGCGCCGACACCGGCCGCCTTGGCTTCCGCCGCCACGCCCTGTTTCCAGGTTTCGAAGTCGCCGCCGCATTCCTGTGCCATCGCCGGCAGGGCCGTGGCGCACAGGAATAGCGCCGCGAGGGCTTGGGAACGCAGTCGCATCAGCTTCCTTCCGAAACGAAGAGGGCATTGTCGTGATTGGCTGGAAGCCCAACGCCCCGAATTACCAGCGGTTGCACTTTTTTGCCGCTGGCTGTGTCGAAAAGCAGGCGGCAGGCCCGGTGTCAACGGTTCTTCTGCCACAGTTCCTTGTTCAAGGCGGCTCGGCTGGCGTTGAACCCGGTTCAACGGGAACCCTGCTGGAGTGATTTGATCAAAGACCTAGCTGCCGTTGAACCCGGTTCAACGGGAACCCTGCTGGAGTGCTTTGGCCGAGGATTCGCTGCCGTTGAACCTGGTTCAGCGGGTGTTCTGCCGCAGCCATTTGTTCCAGGCGGCCTCGCTGCCGTTGAAGACGTTGATGTCGGACTTGCCGGTCATGCCCGGAACGATGCCGGTGCCGGTGTACTGCCAGAAGGTGAAGGGATGGCTGCCATACTTCTCGCGCGGGTGGCCGGCGACGGAGCGTAGCCAGTAGGGGTAACCGCGGAAGCTCGAGAGCTCGTTGTCGTCGAAGAAATCGACCGAGGTGTAGATGATCGGCTTCTTGCCGTAGTGCCGCTCGACGATTTCGAGGAAGGTGGTCATTTCCGCGCGCACCGTGGCCGGGTCGGGTCGTAACCTGCAGGTCGGGGATTTCGGGTTCCATTCCATGTCGAGCACCGGCGGCATGGCGGATCGGTCGACGGGAACATTCTGGATGAACCAGCGTGCCTGCTGGGCGGCCGGAGTGCAGAAATAGAAGAAATGATAGGCCGCGCGCGGAACGCCGGCGGCCTTCGTGCGCGACCAGTGCTCGTTGAAATACTCATCGAAGCGGTCGCCACCCTCCGTCGCCTTGATGAAGGCGAAGGAAATGCCGCTGGCCTTGGCGGTCGGCCAATCGACCGAGGTCTGGTATTTCGACACGTCGGTGCCGTGGACGGCATAGTTCCAGGGCGCGCCACTGTCCCATTCATGCGGCTTGGAATCGGCGAAGCGCGGCGCGCGCACGGCCACCGTCGGGCTACTGGAAGCGGACGGCGACAGCGGCGAGAGATCGTCCACCGTCGAGCAGGCGCCAAGCAGTGTCAGCATGAAAAGGGCCGCAAGACGGCGCATCGCAACTTCCAAGCCGGAATCAGCCGGTCGCTGATGGGTCTGTGAACCGATGGCCGACGACTGGTCGAGCCCCCTCCAGGCGATCGCCCCACAGCATCGCCCAGCATATCCATTTCTGTGCATGTCGTTGTCCCAAAACCGCTATGCGGTCTAGGGCGGCATGCATCCCCCGTGATCGCCGATCATGGTTGATAATCCGTTGACGGCGCTCGACAAGTATCCCGATTTGCGGAAGCAATGGCGGCAAATCGATGACATAAGGTCGGGCGAAAGCCCGGGAGGATGCGGATGCGGATCGTCGTCAAGATCGTCAGATGGGTGCTTGGCCTGATCGTGCTGGCGGTCGTCGCGCTGTTTGCCTGGCTTTACATCGCGCCACCCGAACTGATCCGCGTCGGCTCCGGCTATTCGGCCAAGATCGTCTGCTCCAACGTCTTCATAGCCGGGCGCGATCCCAATGAGGTGCTTGCCGTCGACGTGCAGGCGCCCGGACACCCGCTGCTGCGGCTGATGCGGGTCTCGGTCGACAAGAACCGGGGCACGGTCTCCGCCGGCCTGCTTGGCTTCCTCGGCAAAAGCGAGGCGGTTTCCCGCGATGGATTGGGCTGCACCTCGATACCCGACGGCGATGTCGGCAAGGCGCGGCGCACGGCGGTCCATGGCGAAACGTCGGCTGCCAGCCAGGACACGCTGTGGCCCGAGGGCGAGCGGGTCGAGGCATCGCAGGATCCGGTGATCGGCAAGCTGCTGGACGACGCGGCGCTGACCGGTACCGGCATGCGCGCGCTGGTCGTGGTCAAGAACGGCCGCGTCGTCGCCGAACGCTATGGCAACGGTTTTTCCGCCAAGACGCCGCTGCTTGGCTGGTCGATGACCAAGACGGTGAACGCCGCCATCATCGGCACGCTGGTCAAGGACGGCAAGATGGCCGTCGACAACAAGGGCCTGTTCGCGCCGTGGAAGGCGGATGGCCGCGCCGCCATCAGCCTTGCCGACATGATGGCGATGTCGAGCGGGCTGCAGTTCAACGAGGATTATGGCGACGTCGCCGACGTCACGCGCATGCTCTATCTCGAGCCCGACATGGCGGGCTTTGCCATATCCAAGCCGTTGGTGGGCGAGGTCGGCAAGGTGTTCTCCTATTCGAGCGGCACCGCGGTGATGCTGTCGCGGCTGTGGCAGGATGCGATCGGCGACAAGGCCAAGGCGCTGACATGGCCGCGCACGGCGCTGTTCGAGCCGCTCGGCATGCACAGCGCCGTGCTCGAAACCGACGAGCAGGGCACGTTCGTCGGCTCATCCTATCTCTACGCCACGGCGCATGATTGGGCCCGCTTCGGGCAGTTCCTGCTGCAAGGCGGGGTCTGGAACGGCAACCAAATCCTGCCGGCCGGCTTCGTCGACTGGATGCGCGAGCCGGCGCCGGCCTCGAAGGTCTACGGCAAGGGCCAGTTGTGGATCGAGGCGCCGGGCGACGAGGAAAATCCCGGCGCCGGTGTCGCGGCAGGCCTGCCCAAGGATACCTACTGGATGGAAGGCCATGACGGCCAGACGGTCACCATCATTCCGTCGGAGCAATTGGTGATCGTGCGGCTGGGGCTGACACCGGCCAAGCTCGGCTATCGCCCGCAGGCGATGGTGGGTGCGCTGGTGAAGGCGCTGCATTAGCTCTCTTTACCCTCCCCTTGATGGGGAGGGTCGGCGCGCAGCGCCGGGGTGGGGTGCCTAGCGCTTCATCCCCACCCGCGCCTTCGGCGCGACCTCCTCCATCGAGGGGGGAGGCAAGGTTGCGCGGCCCGATCACCGCCAGCCAGGCATAGCCGCGATAAAGCGTGCGGAAACGGAAGGTTGCGCCGGTTCGCCGAGATTCCGATTCCAGAACCTCGCGCAGCGATTCACGTGGCGAGACGTGAAATTTCCTCAGCCAGCCGCGCAGCAGAGTCTGGAACCAGTTGGGCAGGCCTTCCTGCTGACCGAAATCGACGACATGCAGCGAGCCGTTGGGGGCCAGCGCAGCAAGGGCTGCCGACACCGTCTTTTCCCATCCCGGGATCATCGACAGCGAATAGGACACGAAGACGCGGTCGAAGCGCTCGATGCCGTAGAGGGAGCCCGCATCGAAATCGGTGGCGTCGCCCCGTGCCAGCGTGACGCGGCCGGACAGGCCTTCGCGGTCGATCGCCTTGCGGGCGGTCTCCAGCATCTCGGCCGAGATATCGAGGCCGAAGAAGCGGGCGTCGGGATAGCGACGGGCGGCGAGGATGATGTTGCGGCCGGTGCCGCAGCCGAGTTCCAGCACGGTGCCGCCCGCCGGTACATCCAGTCCATCGATCAGCCGGTCGCGGCCGAGCAGGTAGTATTTGCGGGTCAGGTCGTAGATATGGCGTTGCCAGCGATAGACGCCGTCCATCAGTTCGGCGTGGCTGGCCTTGAATTCGGGGCTGGCCGGTAGCTCCGTCGTGCTCATGCCGGGCGCTTCACATAGAGGTGGAAGCCACCATAGATGGCCGAGCGATCGCGGGCCGAGAATTCGCGCGACGCCTCGTCCTGATAGTCCCACTGATCGAGCAGAGAGGTCGAGACACGGCCCGGCAGCAGGCTGGGTTCGGCGGCTGTGCGGAAGATGACGCGGGCCCCAGCGGAGGCGGTGCGGCTGATTTCCGACCACAGCGCATTGAGCTGATCAGCGGTCATCCAATCCTGCGCGTCGAGCAGGATGAAGCGGTCGACCGTGCCGGCATCCTTGCCGGCCAGGAATTCGATCAGATTGGCATGGTGGATGGCGACGCGGTCGATATTGCCGCGGATGGTGTCGTAGTTCTGCTTTTCCAGATAGGCGGGCAGGGCGGCCTCGCCGGGATTTGGATAGCGGCGGGCAAAGGCCTGCCAGGCGAAGTAATTGTTCTCCAGGGGAAAGTCGCAGGCGAGCTTTTCCAGCCGGGCCTTCAGCACGCTGGCCATGGTGCCGTCGCCGGAGGTGATCAGGGAATCATACTGCGCCGGCGGAATGCCGAGGCCGAACAGAGAAGCCTTGCGCGACGTCGCCCATTTCAGGAGCTTCTTGTCGAAGACCGGCGCCAGCTCCTCGTTGAAGAAGCGGCGCTGTTCGCCGATGTTCCTGGCTTCCATCATGCGGGCCGGGTTGACGCCGAAGAATTTGGCTGTGCGGTGGCCCATGGCGATGAACAGGCCAAGCAGGCCGGTCTGGTAGAAATTGCGGTCGAAGACACCGATGCGCCTGATGCCGCGCCAGTTGCGGCGCTCCCAGTAGTGGCGGCTCACCGGGTCGAGATGCGGCGCGATGAAACGGTCATAAGCTTGCGAATTGTGGCTGGTGTCGGCGGCGCCGAAGAAGCGGAACAGGTCGCCCTGCGAGGGCAGGCGGCGCACCGCTTCCAGCTTCATGCGGTTCAGCGCGATGTGCGCGGCGTTGAGGTCGACGGCGTCGATCCGTGCCGGCGAGCGGGTGAGGTAGGCCAGGATGTTGCAGCCACCGGAAGCGATCGTGACGATGCGGTGACCCTGGCCAAGCTGCATGGCCTCCATGTCGACATCGGGGTCTTCCCAGATCTGCGGATAGACGAGGCCGGAGAACAGAAGGGCGAACAGCCGCTCCGAGATGCCGGCTTTGGAAAGCGCGCGGTTCTGGTAGACGGCCTTTCCAACTTCCTTGCCGCGGCGAAAAACCAGATCCGAGGAGACGTCCGTCATGACAAAGTGATTCCCCATTTGCTTTGGCGCAAGCGGGTAGCGCAGGGTCATGACAGGCCGGTGACAGGCTGTTGACGTGTTCTTTACAGCTTGCCAAACCCACCCGGTGTCGGCGTCGTCAGGATAACTGCCTCACCGGCATCAAGCATGGTCTGGTCGCAGGCCTTCAGCACGTCGACCGTCCCGTCCTTGCGGCGCACCTTGGTCGAGCCGACCTCGCCATCCCCGCCACCGTCCAGCCCCCGCGGCGGGCGGTTGCGGTGCGAGGACAGGATCGCGCATTCCATCTTCTCGAGGAAGCGTATGGTGCGTTTGGTGCCGTCGCCGGCATCCCACTTACCCTTGCCGCCGGAGCCCTCGCGGATGTGGAAATCCTCCAGCACCACGGGAAAGCGCAGTTCCAGCACCTCGGGATCGGTGAGGCGCGAATTGGTCATGTGGGTATGCACGCCGGAGGTGCCGGCAAAGCCGCGGCCGGAATTCATCTGGCCTGCCGGCGAGCCGGAACAGATCGTCTCGTAGTACTGGTACTTCTTGTTGCCGAAGGTCAAATTGTTCATCGTTCCCTGCGCATTGGCCATGGCGCCCATGGCGCCGAACAGCGCATTGGTGACATGCTGCGAGGTCTCGACATTGCCTGCGACGACAGCGGCGGGGTAGGCGGGCTTCAGCATGCAGCCATCGGGAATGACGATATTGATTGGCCGCAGGCACCCGGCATTCATCGGGATCATGTCCTCGACCATGACGCGGAAGGCGTAGAGGACCGCCGCGCGGGCGACGGGCTCCGGCGCGTTGAAATTGTTCTTCATGACAGGTGACGTGCCGGTGAAGTCGACTGTCGCCTCGCGCTTTTGCCGGTCGACCGATATCTTCACCTTGATCACCTGGCCGGTATCCGTGGAGTATTCATAGGCCGACGTGTCCGGCAGCCGCTCGATCACCCGCCGCACGCTTTCGGCGGCGTTGTCCTGGACGTGCCCCATATAGGCCTCGACGACATCAAGGCCGAAATGCGCGACCATCTTGCGCAACTCGGCGACGCCTTTCTCGTTGGCGGCGATCTGCGCCTTGAGGTCGGCGATGTTCTGATGCGGGTTGCGGGCCGGGTAGGGGTGATCGGTCAGCAGCGTCTGCAGTTCCGTCTCGCGGAAGCGGCCGCGGTCGACGATGCGGAAATTGTCGAACAGCACGCCTTCCTCGTCCACCGTGGTGGCCAGCGGCGTCATCGAGCCGGGCGCGGTGCCGCCAATATCGGCGTGGTGGCCGCGCGAGGCAACGTAGAAGAGAATTTCCTCCCCCCTTGAGGGGGAGGTGGCGGCGAAGCCGCCGGAGGGGGGCGGATCGACCGGGCTCGGCGCTCTTGCGGTGCCTTCTGAGAGGACCCCACCCGGCCGCTGCGCGGCCACCCTCCCCTCGAGGGGGAGGGAAAAGACGGGCGTCACCACCGTGATGTCGGGCAGATGCGTGCCGCCATTATAAGGCGCGTTGAGGGCAAAGACGTCGCCGGGGTGGATGTCGCCGGAGTTCAGCCGGATGATGGTTTCGACCGAACGGTCCATCGAGCCGAGGTGCACCGGCATATGCGGCGCGTTGGCGACCAGCGCCCCGGTGTGGTCGAAGACGGCGCAGGAAAAATCCAGCCTTTCCTTGATGTTGACGGAGTAGGCGGTGTTCTGCAAGGTGACACCCATCTGCTCGGCGATCGACATGAACAGGTTGTTGAAGACTTCGAGCATCACCGGGTCGGCCGATGTGCCAAGGGCGGCGGCCCGCGCCTTCCTTTCGGTGCGGCGGATCACGACGTGGTTGAGGTTGGTGATTTCGGCCCGCCAGCCCGGTTCGACAACGATGGTCTGGTTCGGTTCGATGATGAGAGCGGGGCCCGGGACCAGATTGGATGGGCGCAGGTTTTCGCGACGATGGATGCCGGCTTCATGCCACCGGCCTTCGGTGTAGATGCGCCGCGTTCCAGAAGCGCCAGCTTCAATCCTCGCAGGTCCGGCGGGCGCATAGGCTTCGGCGCTGCTCTCGTCTATTTCGCTGCCCTCGACGCCGACCGTCTCGACGATCATCGGCTTGTCGTCATAGACGAAGCCGAATTGCGCCTTGTGGGCGATTTCGAAATCGCGCTTCGCCTGGAAAATCGAGTCGCTTTCGAAATTCACCGGCAGTGTCGTGTCGGTGCCGTCATAGCGGATGTGCAGCACGGGCCTGGTCGCAACCTTGTCCTCGGCGATCCCTTGGGCCGCAAGCTCGGCGATGACGGCCTTTTTCAGGATGGCGATGAGGCTGCCGATCTCCGTTCTGGATTCTTCGGCAAGCGGCTTGAGCAATGCCTGCTGGCGCGAGGCAAAGACGGACGCCAGGCCGATCCCGTAAGCCGAAAGCAGGCCGGAGAAGGGATGGATCAGCACCGCCTCCATGCCGAGCGCATCGGCGACCAGGCATGCGTGCTGGCCGCCGGCGCCGCCGAAGCAGTTCAGCAGATATTCGGTGACGTCGTAGCCGCGCTGCACGGAAATCTTCTTGATGGCGTTGGCCATGTTCTCGACGGCGATGGTGACGAAGCCTTCGGCAACCGCCTCCGGCGAGCGGCCATCGCCGATTTCGGCGGCAAGGGCCGCGAATTTCGCGCGCACCGTTCCGACGTCGAGCGGCTGGTCCTGGCCGGGACCGAAGATCGCCGGGAAGAAATCGGGCTGCAGCTTGCCGAGCATCACGTTGGCGTCGGTGACGGCCAGCGGGCCGCCGCGCCGGTAGGCGGCGGGGCCGGGATTGGCGCCCGCGGAGTCCGGTCCGGCGCGAAAACGGCCGGCCTCGTAATGCAGGATCGAACCACCGCCGGCGGCGACGGTGTGGATGCGCATCATCGGGGCGCGGACGCGCACGCCGGCGACCTCCGTGTCGAAAGCGCGTTCGTACTCGCCATCATAGTGGGCGACGTCGGTGGACGTACCGCCCATGTCGAAGCCGATGACCTTGTCGAAGCCGGCGAGCTTCGCCGTCTCGACCATGCCGACAACGCCGCCAGCCGGACCCGACAGCAGCGCGTCCTTGCCCTGGAACATGTCGGCGGCGGTGAGGCCACCCGAGGACATCATGAACATGAGATGGGGACTTTCCCTCCCCCTTGAGGGGAGGGTCGCGGCAAAGCCGCCGGGTGGGGTCGGTTCAACCGGGCTCAACGTTCTGCCTCCCGAGAGGACCCCCTCTGGCTGCTTCGCGGCTTGCCCTTCGCTATGGTTCCGGGCGTTCGTTGCTGAAAAAGCCAAATCGTTGGCTTTTTCCCGGCCTTCGGCCGATCGCCCCAACTCGAGAGGGGAGAGGACGCCGAGCTCCAGCCCGACCTTCCGCACATACCGCGACAGGATGGGCGACAGATAGGCGTCGACCACGGTGGTGTCGCCGCGGCCGACCAGCTTGATCAGCGGCGAGACCTCGTGGCTGACCGAGACCTGGCTGAAACCCAGCTTGCGGCAGACCTTTGCCACCGCCTTCTCGTGGTCGGGGTATTTCCAGGCGTGCATGAAGACGATTGCGACGGCATCGATGCCGTCGGCCTTCGCCTGCTCGATCGCCGGCCGGCAAGCGGCGATGTCGAGCAGCCGTTCGACGCAGCCATCGGCCAGCACGCGTTCGTCGATCTCGATGACGCGCTCATAGAGCTGCTCGGGAAGGATGATTTCCTTGGCGAAGATATCGGGCCGCGCCTGGTAGGCGATCCTGAGCGCATCGCGAAACCCCTTGGTGATGAGCAGGAGCACGCGGTCGCCCTTGCGCTCCAGAAGCGCGTTGGTCGCGACCGTGGTGCCCATCTTGATATCGCCGATCAGGCCGGATGGGATCGTGGCGCCCGATTCAACGCCGAGCAGGTCGCGGATGCCCTGGATGGCGGCATCGGCATAGGCTTCGGGGTTTTCCGAAAGCAGTTTGCGCGGGTGCAGCCGCCCTTGCGGGTCACGGCCGATGACATCCGTGAAGGTGCCGCCGCGATCGATCCAGAAATCCCATTTCGCGGCCATGGCTGTCGTCTCCGGCATTTCGTTTCAGGTTTCGTTGTTAATGCGCCAACGCGCCGGCAGCAACGCATCCCGTTGATGTTACATGCAGAAACGCAACGTTACGAAACTCATGACCGCGTGGTGCATTGTCTGTCCGAGCGCTCACGCAATTCGGGCGTGTATTGAAGGAGAGATATTATGAAAAAGCTCATTCTAGCTTCCGTGTCCGCCCTTGCCCTGCTGGGCGTCGCAGCCTGCAGCGACAGCGGCACAGACAAGACCACCACGCAGAGCACCAATCCGCCGGCTGCCGAGCAGCCGATGAAGCCCGCGGCACCGGCTGACAATTCGACCAAGCCTGCCGAGCCGGCTCCGGCAACGCCCGCTCCTGCGCCCGCGCAGTAGTTTGTAAGCAGTAAAAGTGTCTTGGGAGGAAGGGCCGGCGTTTCGCCGGCCTTTTCTTGCTAGGGGTAGCCAGACCGACAAAGTGCCTCTCGATCACGGACCCGGACAGGCCGTTATTGGCTTGATAGCGGGGACCGGTTGGCTCTATGAAGCGGGCCATGTCGATTTGGGATCGCCTCGGCGAATTTATCACTCGGGTATCGTCTTCAGCGACGTCGGGCGTTGCCGACGTCGTCGAGGCCGTGCGCACGGTATTCTCCGGAGATGCGGATCTGCGCCGCCGCGTCGCCTTCTCGGTGGCGATGATCGCGCTATCGGCCAAGATGGCCAAGGCAGACGGCATCGTCACCCAGGACGAGGTGCGCGCCTTCCAGGAAATATTCGAAGTGCCGCCGAAGGAGACGCGCAACGTCGCAAGGCTGTTCGATCTCGCCCAGAAGGACGTGGCCGGGTTCGAAACCTATGCCGAGCGCATGGCACAGCTGTGCGGTTCCGGTCATTCCAATTGCGTCATGCTGGAAGACATACTCGACGGCCTGTTCCATATCGCCAAGGCCGATGGGCTGGTGCACGAGCGCGAAGGCATCTTCCTGCACCGTATCGCCGAGATATTCCGGATCGACGAAGCGCATTACGAATCGATCCTGGCCCGCCACGTCAATCTTGGCGCCGGCGATCCCTACGTCGTGCTCGGCATCGAGCGCGGCAAGCCGTTCGAGGAGGTCAAGAAGCGGTATCGCAAGCTGGTTTCCGACAATCACCCGGACCGGCTGATCGCGCGCGGCCTGCCGCAGGAATTCATCAAGATCGCGACGACCAGGGTCGCGGCGATCAACGCCGCCTATGAAATGATCGAGCGGGGCCTGCGACACGTATGAGCGGCTTCCTGCCTGACGAGCCGAGCGCCGAGGTCAGGGTGTCGCCGAATTTCGGGCCAAGGCGCGATATGCTGAAGCCCGACATGATCGTGCTGCACTATACCGGCATGGCGACAGGGGCCGGGGCGGAGGCATGGCTGTGCGATCCGGCGAGCGAAGTCTCGTCGCATTATCTCGTCCATGAGAACGGCCACATCGTGCAGATGGTCAGGGAAAGCGACCGCGCGTGGCACGCTGGCAAGAGCTCCTGGTTCGGGCGCACCGACATCAATTCCTGCTCGGTCGGCATCGAGATCGTCAATCCTGGACATTCGCTGGGCTATCCCGGCTTCCGCCGTCGCCAGATCAATGCGGTGATCGGCCTGTGCAAGGGGATTGCCGGGCGGCATGCGATCCCCGCCAGGCGCGTGCTGGCGCATTCCGATGTGGCGCCGGGTCGCAAGATCGATCCGGGCGAGAAGTTCCCGTGGACTGCTCTGTTCGAGGCCGGTGTCGGCCATCTGGTGCCGGCGGCACCCGTCAGGCGCGGAGCCGCGCTGAAGCCCGGCGAAAACGGTGCCGATGTCGAGGCACTGCAGTCGATGCTGGCGCTCTATGGCTATGGTGTTGAGATATCGGGCATTTTCGACCACCAGACAAGGATTGTCGTCGAGGCCTTCCAACGGCATTTCCGACCCCGCCTGGTTGACGGGCTGGCCGACGGCTCGACGATGCGCACGCTGCAAAAATTGCTTGCTTCCATAAGCGGCTGACCCAGGGTCAAGGCGCTGCCCAAGTAATCTTCTCCCTGAATCAGGTTACAAACTGTCACTCAAAGTGACTTGCCTCGCCTTCATTGGCGCCAAATCGGGCTTCAAAGGGCAATTCGTACAGTTTGTCGGACGTCTTTCCCCCGGATGTTCCGATACTAATCAAGCCGCGCCGTGCGAAGATCTTCGAACGGTCCAGACAGAACAGGATCACATGCAGAAATTGACCGTTGTAACGGCAGCTCTTGCTGCCGGCGTAATGACTTTTGCCTTCAGTGCGGCTGACGCCGCGCCGTTGAGCCCACGGGCCGATCAGGGGGTGGTCATTGCGACCGCCAAGGGCAAGGCCATTTCGGCCAAAAGCAGCAAGAGTGCGAAGGCAACGACGAAGCAGGCTTCCGCCAAGGTGGAAAAGGCCAGCTGGGCCAAGGCGCAGAAATCCACCCCCAAAAGGCAGACGAAGCGTGGCCGCAAGACCATCGACATGACGACGACGGCCTCGATCGGCCTCAGGAATGTCGCCGCGTCGACGGCGGCGGTAGCCAGCGGCGGCCAGTATTCAGCGATCGTTGCCCGCTATGCGGCAAGCTACGGCGTTCCGGTGTCGCTGGCGCACGCCGTCATCAAGATCGAGAGCAACTACCGGCCGAACATGGTCGGCGGCGCCGGCGAGATCGGCCTGATGCAGATCAAGCCGGCGACGGCGCGGATGATGGGCTATAACGGCTCGGCCAAAGGCCTGTTCGATCCCGACACCAACATCAAATACGGCATGAAGTACCTCGCCTTGGCGCAGAATCTTGGCGGTGGCACGACCTGCGGCACGATCCTGAAATACAATGCTGGCCATGCCGCGACGCGCATGAACCCCATCTCGGCCGCCTATTGCAGCAAGGTCAAGGTTCAGATGGCGGCGCTTTGACCGCAAGTTGCGAGAGCCGGCGGACAAGCCGGCTTTTTCATTTGCGTTTTCCCGGCTGAACCCCTTTATACGCCTTGCCAGCTGGCTGGGCGGCCGCACTCGCAAACGCCGAAAGGCCGCGAGTGAGGAAAGTCCGGGCTCCATGGAGACACGGTGCCGGTTAATGGCCGGCGGGGGCGACCCCAGGGAAAGTGCCACAGAAAGCAAACCGCCACGACTTGTCGGGGTAAGGGTGAAAGGGTGGGGTAAGAGCCCACCGCGCGACTGGCAACAGGAGCGGCACGGTAAACCCCACCGGGAGCAAAACCGAATAGGGGCGGTGCGAGGGGAAACCCTCGAGGGCTGTTTCCGGCTCACCGTCCGGGTAGGTTGCGTGAGGCGCATGGCAACATGCGCCCAAGATGAATGGCCGCCACGTTCTCGTCCCGCAAGAGGCGAGGGCCATACAGAACCCGGCTTACAGGCCAGCTGGCAGTTTCGCCTCGAAAAGAATCCTTTGAGATCAGCAGGTTGCGCCCTCGGGCGCGCCTGTCGATTCAAGCCTTTTCAAATGTTTGTCCATAGGCCCGGCTCAGCCAGTCGCTTGAAGCTGGTGCGATTAATCGTACCATGGTTCGAGAACGATATCAGGAGCCCCGTCATGGGACAGGTCGACAAGCGCAGCATCACGCTTTCCCCGGAACTGGCGCAAGCGGTGGACGATGTGGTCGCCGCCGGCGAATATGCCTCGGCGAGCGAGGTCATCCGCGACGCGCTGCGGCAATGGAAGGATCGTCGCGACCTGCTCGGCTACACGGTCGAGGAATTGCGCAAACTGGTGCAGGGGGGATCGACAGCGGACCGGGTCGATTCGCGTCCATGGATGACATCAAGGCCGAGGCGCGGAGGCGCTTGCGTTCTGACGACGCAGCAGGAATCTGTTGCCCATTGTCCGGAGCGCACGCGCAGAAGAAGATCTGATTGCGATTTGGCAACATATTGCCGACGACAGCGAGACTGCAGCCGATCGACAACTCGACCGCATCGAGGCACGGTGGCAGCAACTGGCCACCTATCCCTTCCCAGGCGCGCCACGTGAGGATATCGCGCCAGGCATCCGTCACCTGGTCCTCGGTGACTATCTTATTCTTTATCGGGTCCGCGGTGACGCGATCGAAATCGTCCGCGTGCTGCACGGCCATCGCAACATCGAGGCTGACGACCTCGGTGCGTGACTGGTTCGTCAGCGGCTGATCCTGTCCAGCGACGTCTCGATGGCCTTCCAAAGCTCTTCCACCGGCTCACAGCCGACCGAAAGGCGGACGAAGCCCGGCGGCACCGCATCGCCTCGCTTCAAACGCCGCTCGGCTGAGGTGTGGACGCCGCCGAAGGAGGTCGCGGCCTCTATCAGCGGGCAATTGTTGATGAAATCCTCGGCCTTCTCCTCCGAGGCGAGTTCGAAGGAAATGAGGAAGCCGAAGCGCTCCATCTGGGCGCGGGCAAGGTTGTGCGAGGGGTCGCCGTTCAAACCGGGAAAACGCAGGCCACGCACCGCGCGGTGTTCCTTCAGCCGTTGCGCGATCGTTTCGGCCGAAGAACACATGCGGTCGAAGCGCACCTCGAGTGTTTCGAGGCCGCGATGCACCAGCCACGCTTCGAACGGTCCGGGAATGCCGCCGGCCATTGCGCGCCAGTCCGTCACCTTGGTGACGATGTCGGCGTTCCGGCTGGCGACGTGGCCGAACAGCACGTCCGAGTGCCCGTTGACCGCCTTGGTGTCGGCGGAGACGACGATATCGGCGCCGAAGTCGAGCGGGCGCTGGCCGAACGGCGTCATCGTCGTGTTGTCGACGACAAGAACCCCGTTTTGTTCGTGGACAGCCTTGGCGATGGCCGAGATGTCGCAAATGTCCAGCCGCGGATTGGACGGGGTTTCCACGAAGACAAGCGAATAGCCTGCGAAGCCGCCATCAAGGAAGGTCGGCGTCGGCCTGGTGTCGCAAACCATGCCGAGCGGCGTCAGGAAGCGTTCGGCCATCGCACGCGTGGCGTGATAGCCGTCCGCCGGCAGGAGCACGCGATCGCCCGATTTCAGGAGCGCGAAAAACACCGACGAAATTGCCGCCATTCCGGAGGGAAAACTCACGCATTGCGCATCTTCCAGATGGCCGAGCACATGTTCCACGGCACGCCAGGTCGGATTGTCGTAACGGCCATATTGATCGATGCCGGTCTCGACGCCCGGCGTGTGAAAGATCGAAGCCATGGTCAGCGGCAAGGGGATCGGGTCGCCGTCGGCGAAATCGCGGCTGCGCAAATGGGACAGTTCGGCGGCGCGTGACTTTGCCGTCTCGGACATGGCTTGATCCTTGTTTTGGGCGGAAGACGTCGCTCGACGCTATGCGGGCGGGTGATCCGCGGCAAGCCCAGGTCTTTTGGGCCAGAGGGCTCTAAACGCTTCGTTAGGCTTAATAGACCATAAAGACGAGACGTGCCGTCAAGGCTGCTCGGATTGGTCGCGATGCGCGTGTTTGTGAAGCCTATTCCCGTTGACGCCCATAGTACCCCATGATATCCCATTCAGACATCAAAGCCTTCGTTCCGCGTCAGTGTAAAGCGTACGCCAATCGGGCAGCCGCGGCGGCTGCGCTTTTGCCGATTTTTGCCTGTGTGGACGCGGCTGATGCGGGGCAGGAAACGCGCTGCGGCGGCGCGTGCGAGACAATGAAGAGGGGTGCGGCGGCGCAAGCGGCTGTAGCGTTTAATGGACCGGTTTCTGTCGAACACGGTGAGCAGGATCGATGCGAAGGGACGGGTGTCCGTTCCGGCGCATTTCCGCGCCGTCGTGCAGAAACGCGGCTATTCGGAACTCTACGCACTGCGCTGCCTCGACCTGCCGGCGATGGATGTCGGCGGGCTCGACCTGCTCGACCGCTACGAGCAGCGCATCGCGCAGGAAGATCCGTTCCTGCAGACGGCGGACGACATGTCCTTCTTCTGTCATGGCGACGGGACCTTCCTGAAACTCGATCAGGACGGCCGCATCACGATGACCGATTTCATCCGCGAGCACACCGGCATTTCGGCGGAGGTGGCCTTTGTCGGGCGCGGCAATTTCTTTCAGATCTGGGAGCCGGGGCGGCTTGCTGCCTATGGGGCGCAGGCACGGGCCCGGCTTTTGCAGCTTCGGCAGGGGACGAAGCCTGGGGAGCGACCGGAATGACGGTGGGCCACGGCGATGACCTTCCTCACGCTGTAGGTGGGCACGCCGTTGGCGGACCGGTCCGCCACATTCCGGTCCTCCTTGGCGAAGTGCTCGAGGCACTGGCGCCGGCGGCGGGCGACATCATCATCGACGGCACGTTCGGCGCCGGCGGCTACACAAAAGCCATTCTGGCGACCGGGGCGTCCGTCGTGGCGATCGACCGCGATCCCGACGCCATCGCGGCCGGACGCGATCTCGAGGCGCAATCGGGCGGCAGGCTGCGGCTGGTGCAGGCGCCGTTCTCGACGCTGGACGAACATGTCGAAAGTGTCGACGGCATCGTGCTCGACATTGGCGTGTCGTCCATGCAGCTCGACCAGGCCGGGCGCGGCTTTTCCTTCCGCGCCGACGGGCCGCTCGACATGCGCATGGCGCAGGCGGGCCTCAGCGCCGCCGACGTCGTCAACAGCTTCAAGCCGGGCGACCTTGCCCGCATCTTCGGCTTCCTCGGTGAGGAGCGTCACGCCGGCCGCATCGCCCGCATGATCGAGGCGCGCCGTGAGAAGCGGCCATTCGAGCGCACGCTGGAACTGGCGGACGCCATCGAGACGCATATCGGCCGCGCGCCCAAGGACAAGATCCATCCTGCCACTCGCGTGTTCCAGGCGCTGCGCATCTACGTCAATGACGAACTTGGCGAATTGGCCAAGGCCCTGTTCGCGGCCGAACGCGCATTGAAGCCGGGCGGGCGCCTGGTGGTGGTGACGTTCCATTCGCTGGAAGACCGCATCGTCAAGCGTTTCATCGCCGACCGGGCCGACGTCGCCACCGGCTCGCGTCATTTGCCCGAGGCGCAGGCGCGCACCGCGACCTTCCGCAAGGCCGGCGGCGGCGTGACGCCAGGTGATGCCGAGACAGCGGCCAATCCGCGTGCCCGTTCGGCCAGGTTGCGCGCGGCGATCCGCACCGAGGCACCGGCGCGTGCCGGCGATTTTTCGATTTTCGGCCTTCCAAAACTTCCCGGCATCAACCAGCCGGGGGAGAGGTAAGCACGTGTTCCGTACCAGCGACATTGTCCTGATCGCCGTCATGGTTTCGGCGGCGGCCCTGACCTACAAGACCAAGCGCGAGGCCGAGGATCAGTTGGCGGCGGTGCAGAAAATCCATACCCAGATCCGCTATGAGGAGGAGACGATCGACCTGCTCAAGGCCGACTGGAGCCTGCTCACGCAGCCGTCGCGGCTGCAGAAGCTGACCGAACTCTACAAGTCGCAGCTCGCGCTCGAGCCGGTCAGCGCACGCCAGATCGTGGGCCTGGGCGATCTTCCGGCAAAGGCCCTGGATATCCAGGACATCCTGAACGGACGTCAAGGCGCCATGGCCGACAATTCCGACAAGGCGCCCTCGGGCGACAAGGACCCCGTCGTCACCGGAGGCATCGCCCAATGATCGGCAAACTGCTGAGGCGTCGCGCCAGGACGGGTGAAGACGGATCGATCGTCGTCGAGGGCGCCCGCAAGGCGACAGGCGGCAAGGGCAAGGCGCGCATCGTGATGACGATGGCGGTGTTCTTCGGCATCTTCTCGACCATTTCAGGCCGGCTGGTCTATCTCGGCTTCCAGACGCCAGATCTGTCGGGCGGCCCGCAGAGCCGGGTCACCGCCTCGCGGCCCGACATTGTCGATCGCAACGGCGAAGTGCTGGCGACCGACATCAAGACAGCGTCGCTGTTCGCGGAGCCGCGCCGCATCGTCGATGCCGACGAGGCGATCGAGAAACTGTCGACCGTGCTGCCCGAGATCGATTACGAGCAGACCTACCACAAGCTCAAGAGCGGCGCCGGATTCGTCTGGCTGCAGCGGCAGCTGACGCCCAAGCAGCAGGCCGATATCATGCAGCTCGGCATTCCCGGTTTCGGCTTTCGCACGGAGAAGCGCCGTTTCTATCCGAGCGGCGAGACCTCGTCCTACATTGTCGGCCTGACCAACATCGACAACCAGGGCATCTCCGGCATGGAGAAATATATCGACGAGCAGGGGCTGAGCGACCTGCAGGCGTCGGGCCTGGCGGTGGCCAAGGATCTCAAGCCGGTGAAGCTTTCCATCGATCTGCGCGTCCAGCACGTGGTGCGCGACGAGATCGCCGCTGGCCTGGAGCGCTACCGCGCCCTGGGCGCCGGCGCCGTCGTGCTCAACGTCAAGACCGGCGAAGTGGTGGCCATGGCCTCGGTGCCGGATTTTGATCCGAACAATCCTTACAATGCACAGGAGAAGGACCGGCTGAACCGGATGTCGGCCGGCCTCTACGAGATGGGTTCGACCTTCAAGAGCTTCACCTCGGCGATGGCGCTCGATTCCGGCAAGGCGACGATGAATAGCCGTTTCGATGCCTCGCATCCGATCCGGGTCGGCCATCAGGCCATTCACGATTTCCACGGCAAGAACCGTGTGCTGTCATTGCCGGAAGTGTTCCTCTATTCGTCCAACATCGGGTCGGCCAGGGAGGCCGAGCTGGTCGGCATCGAGGGGCACCGGGAATTCCTCCATCGCCTTGGCATTCTGGAGAGGATGCAGACCGAACTGCCGGAAGTCGCCCGCCCGACTGAACCGAAGGTCTGGAAACAGGTCAATTCGTTCACGATCGCCTTCGGCCACGGCGTATCGACGACGCCCCTGCAGGCAGCCGTCGGCTGCGCGGCGCTGATGAATGGCGGCTTCCTGATGAACCCGACCTTCCTGGTGCGTACGCAGGCGGAAGCGATGGCCACCGCCAAGAAGGTCGTGAGCGAAAAGACGGTCGAGGGCATGCGCTACCTCTATTCGCTCAACGCCGAGAAGGGCTCGGCCAGAAACGCCAGAGTCCCCGGCTACCGCGTTGGCGGCAAGACCGGAACGGCCGAGAAGGTCATCAACGGCCGCTACTCGAAGGACTTGAATTTCAATACGTTCGTCGCCGCCTTCCCGATGGACGACCCGCAATACCTCGTCTTCACGATTGCCGACGCCCCGCACCCTGAAAAGCCTGGCATGACGGACGTCGCGGCCGCGAATGCAGGGGTTATGGCCGGCAATATCATCAGGCGTTCCGCGGCCATGCTTGGCGTGAAACCAGATTTCAGCCATGAAAATGGTGCAACGTTGGTTTCCTATGAGTGATTCTTAGGGCGCGCCGGCGACTGCGCGCTATTTTATTGCGGTGAACGGAACTCGATGAAGCTCAGAGATCTAGCCGGTGTCCTGCCAGTCGAAGGAACAGCTTCCGCCGATCTGGAGGTTACCGGGATTTCGTCCGATTCCCGGCAGGTAAAGCCCGGCGTCGTCTTTTTTGCGCTCGCCGGTACCAAGGCGGACGGCACGGCCTACGCTGCCGAAGCGGCCAGGCGTGGCGCGCTTGCGATCGTGACAAGCAAAGGCGGTTCCGTTGCCGGACTGCCGGTTCCGGTGCTGGCGGTCGATGATCCGCGCCTGGCGCTGGCGCTGAGTGCTTCCCGCTATTTCGGCAGGCAGCCGCAAACCATGGTGGCGGTGACCGGCACCAGCGGCAAGACCTCGGTCGCCGCCTTCACCAGGCAGATCTGGGAGCAGGCGGGCTATGCCGCGGCTTCGATCGGCACCACCGGCGTGGTGGCGCCAGGCCGCAACGAATATGGCTCGCTGACCACGCCCGATCCGGTCGCCCTGCACCAGTTGCTCAGGGAATTGGCCGATGCCGGCGTCACCCACGCTTCGATGGAGGCTTCCAGCCACGGCCTCGACCAGCGCCGGCTTGACGGCGTGAAGCTGGCGGCTGGCGGCTTCACCAATCTTGGCCGCGACCATATGGATTACCATCCGACGGTCGAGGACTATCACCGCGCCAAGCTGCGCCTGTTCGACACGCTGCTGCCGAAAGGTGCGCCGGCGGTGATCTTCGCCGACGACCCGTGGTCGGCGCCGACCATCCAGGCGGCGCGGGCCGCCGGGCTCGACGTGCTGACGGTTGGCCGCCATGGCGATTTCCTCACGCTGAAGCGGGTCGAGCACGAACGCCATCGCCAGCGCGCCGAAGTGGAGGCCGAGGGCGTGCTTTACGAAATCGATCTGCCGCTGGCCGGCGATTTCCAGATTTCGAACGCGCTGGTTTCGGCGGGGCTTGCCATTTCCACGGGAACACCGGTCGCCAAGGCCTTGATGTCCCTGGAGAAACTGAAGGGCGCGCCGGGCCGGCTCGATCTCGTCGGGACCACCGCCAGTGGCGCGCCGGTCTATGTCGACTATGCCCACAAGCCCGATGCGCTGGAAAATGTGCTGGCCTCGGTGCGGCCGTTCACGACCGGCCGCGTCATGGTCGTGTTCGGCTGCGGCGGCGACCGCGACCGGGGAAAAAGGCCGATCATGGGCGAGATCGCCACCCGGCTCGCCGATGTCGTCATCGTCACCGACGACAATCCGCGCTCCGAAGTGCCCGAAACGATCCGCGCCGCCATCATGGCCGCCGCACCAGGCGCCATCGAGATCGGCGACCGGCGCAAGGCGATCCACGAGGCCGTCGGCATGCTTGATGCCGGCGACACGCTGATCGTGGCCGGCAAGGGCCATGAGGAAGGCCAGACGATCGGCTCCGAAACCCTGCATTTTTCAGATCATGAGGAAGTCCGCGCCGCTTTGCGGGAGCGTGCCGCATGAGTTTGCTGTGGACCTCCGAAGCGCTGGTTGCCGCCATGGACGGGCGGCCGCTCGGGCCTATGCCGGACGGCATATCGGGCATTTCGATCGACAGCCGCAGCCTGCAGCCGGGTGACGCCTTCTTCGCCATCAAGGGCGAGGCCATGGACGGTCACGACTTCGCCACCGCGGCCATCAAGGCCGGCGCCGGCGTGCTGGTGGTGGCGGAAGGCAAGCTGCCGTCGCTCGGCCGGCTGACGGCGCCGATCATCGTCGTCGAGGACGTGCTGGTCGCACTGGAAAAGCTCGGCGTCGCATCGCGGAGCCGCTCGGCTGCCAAGATCATCGCCGTCACCGGTTCGGCCGGCAAGACCACCACCAAGGAAGCGCTGCGCCATGTGCTTTCGGCGGTCGGCAAGGTGCACGCCTCGGCGCAGTCCTTCAACAACCATTGGGGCGTGCCGCTGACCCTGGCACGCATGCCCGCCGATTGCGACTATGCCGTGTTCGAGATCGGCATGAACCACCCTGACGAGATCCGGCCGCTGGTGAAGATGGTGCGGCCGCATGTCGCCATCGTCACCATGATCGCGGCCGCCCATCTCGGCTTCTTCCGCAATCTGGACGAGATCGCCAAGGCCAAGGCCGAGATTTTCGAAGGGCTGGAGCCCGAGGGTGCCGCGGTTCTCAACCGCGACGATGCGCGCTTCAAGCTTCTCGACAAGATGGCGCATGCCGCCGGCGTCGAGCATGTCTACGGCTTTGGCGAAAATGCGCGCTCGACCTTCAAGCTCACCAAGTGCGAGTTGCATGCCGACCATTCCGACATCGCGGCCAGGATCAATGGCCATGACATGATCGCCCGTATCGGTGCACCCGGCCGGCACATGGTGCAGAACGTGCTGGCGGTACTGGGCGCGGCGCAGCTGGTCGGCGCCGACCTCGACAAGGTAGCACTGGCCCTTGTCGATCTCTCGGCCGAGCGCGGCCGCGGAAAACGCCATGTGCTGCGCCACCCCGGTGGCTCGGCTTCGGGTCACCCCGGTGGCTCGATCACGCTGATCGACGAGAGCTATAACGCCAATCCGGCCTCGATGGCGGCGGCCATGGCACTGCTCAACGCAACGCCGGTGACGGGCGAGGGCCGCCGCATCGCCGTGCTCGGCGACATGCTCGAACTCGGCGAACATTCGGCCAAGCTGCATGCCGCACTGGCCGATCTCATCGTCGGCACCGGCACCCAGACCGTCTTTCTCGGCGGGCCGGAAATGCGGGCGCTGGCGGAAGCGCTGCCAAGCGACATCAGGACAGAATACCGCGCCGGCGTCGAGGAACTGAAGCCGGTGCTGCTTGCCGCACTGAGGCCGGGCGACGTGGTGATGATCAAATCGTCGAAGGGCATCGGTTTTGCAAAACTGGTCGATGCGCTGCTGGGGAAGTTCCCGGCTGAAACGACAACCAGCAAACTGACCTAGGTCAAGTCGGGGGACGAAAGCGCATGTTTACACTGCTGGTTGATTTCGCGGACAGGGTCTCCGTCTTCAACGTCTTCCGCTACATCACCTTCCGCACCGGCGGGGCGCTGATCACGTCGGCGCTGATCGTCTTCATCTTTGGGCCGACCATCATCAATTCGCTGAGGCTGCGCCAGGGCAAGGGCCAGCCGATCCGCGCCGATGGACCGCAAACGCATTTCAAGAAAGCCGGCACGCCGACCATGGGCGGCCTGATGATCCTGTCGGGCATCATCGGCTCATCGCTTTTATGGGCGAACCTGTCGAGCATCTATGTCTGGGTGGTGCTTCTGGTGACGCTGGGTTTCGGCTCGATCGGCTTCTATGACGATTATCTGAAGGTGACGAAGCAGTCGCATCTCGGCTTCTCCGGCAAGGCACGGCTGGCGCTCGAATTCGTCATTGCCGGCATCGCCGCCTGGGCAATCATGCATAACGGCCAGGCGCCGTTCTCGTCGTCGCTGACATTCCCCTTCGCCAAGGAATTCATCATCAACCTCGGCTGGTTCTTCATTCCGTTCTCCTGCTTCGTCATCGTCGGCGCGGGCAATGCGGTGAACCTGACCGATGGCCTCGACGGTCTGGCGATCGTGCCTATCATGATCGCGGCGGCCTCCTTCGGCGTCATCGCCTATCTCTCGGGCAATGCGGTGTTCGCCGAATATCTGCAGATCCATTTTGTTCCCGGCACCGGTGAACTGGCGGTCGTGCTGGGCGCTGTCATCGGCGCCGGCCTCGGCTTCCTCTGGTTCAACGCGCCGCCGGCGGCGATCTTCATGGGCGACACCGGTTCGCTGGCCATGGGCGGCCTGATCGGCACGGTGGCGGTCGCCACCAAGCACGAGATCGTGCTGGTCATCGTCGGCGGATTGTTTGTCGTGGAAATCCTGTCGGTCATCATCCAGGTCGGCTACTTCAAGATGACCGGCAAGCGGGTGTTCCTGATGGCGCCGATCCACCATCATTTCGAAAAGCTCGGCTGGACCGAAAGCCAGGTGGTGATCCGGTTCTGGATCATCGCCGTGATCCTGGCGCTGGTCGGCCTGTCGACCCTGAAGCTCAGATAGGAGCCCCCCGTTGATCCCCGCCGCATCCTTCGCAGGCAAGCAGGTTTCGCTCTTCGGGCTCGGCGGTTCGGGGATCGCGACGGCGCGCGCGCTGATCGAGGGCGGCGCGCAGGTGCTGGCCTGGGACGACAATCCCGACAGCGTCGCCAAGGCGGCGGCAACCGGCATCGCAACCGCCGACCTGCGCGGCGCCGACTGGGCGAAATTCTCGGCCTTCGTGCTGTCGCCGGGCGTGCCGCTGACCCATCCCAAGCCGCACTGGACGGTGGAGCTGGCGCGTGGCGCCGGCGTCGAGGTGATCGGTGATATCGAACTGTTCTGCCGGGAGCGGACGCTCAGCGCGCCAACGGCGCCCTTCATCGCCATCACCGGCACCAACGGCAAGTCGACCACGACCGCGCTGACAGCGCATATCCTGACGGCTTCCGGCCGCGATACCCAGATGGGCGGCAATATCGGCCGCGCGGTGATGACGCTCGATCCGCCGAAGCCCGATCGGCACTATGTCGTCGAATGCTCATCCTACCAGATCGACCTTGCGCCCTCGATCAACCCGACCGCAGGCATCCTGCTCAACCTGACGCCGGACCATCTCGATCGCCACGGCACCATGCAGCACTACGCCTCGATCAAGGAGCGGCTGGTGGCCGGCAGCGAGACGGCGATCATCGGCATCGACGATTCCTGGTGCGCACAGATCGCCGAGCGGCTGGAGCGGGCAGGGCGGCAGGTCATCCGCATTTCCAAGCGGTTGCCGCTGACCGACGGCTATTTCGCCGACGGCACCAATCTGATGGAAGCCGTGCACGGCCGCTATAGCCGCGTCGCCTTCCTCGAAGGCATAGGCTCGCTGCGCGGCCAGCATAATGCGCAGAACGCGCTGGCCGCCGTCGCAGCTTGCCTGAAAGTCGGGCTGGACCTCGGCGAAATCCAGTCGGGGCTCGAAAGCTTCCCGGGTCTCGCCCACCGCATGGAGCAGGTCGGCCGCAAGGACCATGTGCTGTTCGTCAACGACTCCAAGGCAACCAACGCCGACGCGGCGGCACCCGCCCTGTCGAGCTTTCCCCGTATCTACTGGATCGCGGGCGGCCTGCCCAAGGAAGGCGGCATCGAGCCGCTGCGCGGCTTCTTCCCGCGCATCGCCAAGGCCTATCTGATCGGCGAGGCGGCGCCCGCCTTTTCGGCGACACTGGGCGAGGCCGTGCCCTACGAGATTTCAGGCACACTGGCCGCCGCGGTCGCGCATGCCGCGCATGATGCGGCCAGCGACGACAGCGGCGAGGTGGTGGTGCTGCTGTCCCCGGCCTGCGCGAGTTTCGACCAGTTCAAGAATTTCGAAGTTCGCGGCGAAGCCTTCAGGCAAGCTGCGAGCGCTATAGATGGCGTCAAACCCATCGGAGGGGCACGATAATGCAGAGCCGTCTCGATAAAAGTCCCGTCGCGACCTGGTGGTGGACGATCGATCGCTGGTTCCTGGCGGCGTTCCTGTCGCTGATGGGGCTCGGCATCGTCTTGTCCTTCGCCGCCAGCCCGGCGGTGGCCGAACGTATCGGCCTCGACAGTTTCCACTTCGCCACCAGGCAGATCATCTTCACCGTGCCGGCGCTCGGCGTGATGCTGGCCGTCTCCTTCCTCGATTCCAGGGAGATCCGGCGCATGTCGCTGATCATGCTGTGCCTGATGCTGGTGCTGATGGTGGCGGTGCTCTATGTCGGCGTCGAGGTGAAGGGGGCGCGGCGCTGGGTCTCGCTCGCCGGCCTGTCGATCCAGCCGTCTGAGTTCCTGAAGCCGGCCTTCGTCATCATGTGCGCCTGGCTTTTCGCCGAGCACAAGCGCCAGCCCGACATTCCGGGCAATCTGTTCGCCATGCTGCTCCTGGTGCTGGTCGTGTCGCTGCTGGTGGCGCAGCCCGACCTGGGCCAGACCATGCTGACGACCGGCACCTGGGGCATCATGTTCTTCATGGCGGGGCTGCCCTGGCTGTGGATCATCGTGCTGGGTGCCGCCGGCGTCGGCGGTGTCTTCGCCGCCTACACGGTGTTTCCGCACGTCGCCTTGCGCATCGACAAGTTCCTCACCGGCGAAGGCGACACGTTCCAGGTCGACATGGGACGCGACGCGCTGATCAATGGCGGCTGGTTCGGCGTCGGGCCGGGCGAGGGTACGGTCAAGCGGGTCATCCCCGACAGCCATGCCGACTTCGTCTTCTCGGTCGCGGGCGAGGAATTCGGGCTGATCATGTGCTTCTTCATCATGTCGATCTTTGCCTTCATCGTGCTGCGCGGCCTCAACACGGCGCTCAAGGAACATGACGATTTCACCCGCTATGCGGTCGGCGGCCTCGTCACCGTGTTCGGCCTGCAGGCCGTCATCAACATGTGCGTCAACCTGCAGCTGGTTCCGGCCAAGGGCATGACGCTGCCCTTCATCTCCTATGGCGGCTCCTCGCAGATCGCCATCGCCATCTCGATGGGCATGGTGCTGGCGCTGACGCGCAAGCGGCCGGAAAAGCGCAAGCAGATGGGCTTTACGCTGCCGCAACGCGCCCTGCCGGCGGAGTGACATGGCGAGGGGTGTCATCCTTCTCGCGGCGGGCGGAACCGGCGGACATCTGTTTCCGGCCGAGGCGCTGGCGCATGAGCTGATCGAGCGCGGCTGGACGGTGCAGTTGGCGACCGACGAACGCGCCGAGCGGTTTGCAGGCCACTTTCCGGCCACCGCCATCCATCCGATCCAGTCGGCGACGATGGGTTCGAAGAATCCCATTGCCGTGCTCGGCGCCTTCTGGAAAATCTGGCGCGGCGTGCGCCAGGCCTCCGCCATTATCGGCAGGATCAAGCCGGACGCGGTGGTCGGCTTCGGCGGCTACCCGACCCTGCCACCGCTCTATGCGGCGACGCGGCGCAAGGTGCCGACGCTGATCCACGAGCAGAACGCGGTGATGGGGCGCGCCAACCGGGCGCTGGCCGGCCGTGTCGATGCCATCGCCGGCGGCTTCCTGCCGCAGGATTCGAGCGCCGTTGGTGCCAAGACGGTGACGACAGGCAATCCCGTCAGGCCGGCTGTGCTGGAAGCGGCCAAGACACCCTACGTGGCGTCGACCGGGGGGCAGCCCTTCCGCCTGCTGGTGTTCGGCGGCAGCCAGGGCGCCCAATTCTTCTCCGATGCCATGCCGGGGGCTATCGCACTGCTTTCGGATGCGCAGCGCAAGCGGCTTGCGATCACCCAGCAGGCGCGCGCCGATGATGTGGCGCGGGTCAAGGCGGCCTATGCCGCCCTTGGCGTCGCCGTCGAGGTCTCGCCCTTCTTCACCGACATGGCGGCGCGCCTGGCGGCGGCGCATCTGGTGATTTCGCGCTCCGGCGCCTCGACCGTCTCGGAAATCGCCGTCATCGGCCGGCCGGCGCTGCTGGTGCCCTATCCCTATGCGCTCGACCACGATCAGGCGGCGAACGCGGCTGCCCTTGCCGCCGCCGGTGGCGGCGAGGTGCATCCGCAATCGACGCTGTCGCCCGAGCGTATCGCTGCCTTGGTTGGCGGTCTGATGGACAATCCCGATCGGCTGGCGGCGATGGCCGCTGGCGCGAAATCGGCCGGCAGGCCCGACGCGGCACGGTTGCTCGCCGATCTCACAGAGGCTATTGCGTCCCGCAAAAGCGTATCGGATTTCAAGAAGGGGACGCACGCATGAAGATGCCGCAGACCATCGGCCTTGTGCATTTCATCGGCATTGGCGGCATCGGCATGAGCGGCATTGCCGAGGTGCTGCACAATCTCGGCTACAAGGTGCAAGGGTCCGACCAGGCCGACAGCGCCAATGTGCAGCGGCTGCGTGACAAGGGCATCGAATGCTTCGTCGGCCACAAGGCCGAGAATCTCGGCGACGCCGAGGTCATCGTCGTTTCGACGGCGATCAAGAAATCCAATCCGGAGCTGAAGGCCGCGCGGGAAAAATTACTCCCCATCGTGCGTCGCGCCGAGATGCTGGCCGAGCTGATGCGCTTCCGCCAGGCGGTGGCGATCGGCGGCACGCACGGCAAGACGACGACGACCTCGATGGTCGCGACCCTGCTCGAAGCCGGCGGGCTCGATCCGACCGTCATCAATGGCGGCATCATCAATGCCTATGGCACCAATGCCCGCATGGGCGATGGCGAGTGGATGGTGGTCGAAGCCGACGAGAGCGACGGCACCTTCCTCAAGTTGCCCGCCGACATCGCCGTGGTCACCAACATCGATCCCGAGCATCTCGACCACTATGGCAGTTTCGACAATGTGCGCGAGGCGTTCCGCCAGTTCGTCGAGAACGTACCTTTCTACGGCTTCGGCGTGATGTGCACCGACCACCCGGAAGTCCAGGCGCTGGTCGGCCGCATCGAGGACCGCCGCGTCATCACCTATGGCGAAAACGCGCAGGCCGATGTGCGCTTCACCAACCACCGCATGGCCGGCGCGACCTCCGAGTTCGACGTGGTGATCCGCGACCGCAAGACCGGCAGCCAGAAGACGATAGACGGCCTGCGCCTGCCGATGCCCGGCCGGCACAATGTCTCGAACGCCACCGCGGCGATCGCCGTCGCGCATGAGCTCGGCCTGTCCGCCGAGGCGATCAAGAAGGGCCTGTCGTCCTTCGCCGGTGTCAAGCGCCGCTTCACCCATACGGGGTCCTGGAACGGCGTCGACGTGTTCGACGATTACGGCCACCATCCGGTCGAGATCTCGGCGGTGCTGAAGGCGGCGCGCAGCGCCACCAAGGGCCGCGTCATCGCCATCGCCCAGCCGCACCGTTTCACCCGGCTGCATGATTTGTTCAACGAGTTTTCGGCCTGCTTCAACGACGCCGATACGGTGATGGTCGCGCCTGTCTACGCTGCCGGCGAAGATCCGATCGACGGTGTCACGTCGGACGAACTGGTGTCGCGCATCCGCGCTGGCGGTCACCGCGACGCGCGCTACATAGAGGGGCCGGCCGATATCGCGCCAATCATCCGCGATTTGGCCAAGCCTGGTGATTTCGTTGTCTTTCTTGGTGCCGGCAACATCACCCAATGGGCCTATGCCTTGCCCAAGGAGCTTGCCGCCTCATGATGCACGGCCAGGCCCTGATCGACGGACTCGGCGACCGGCTTGCCGGCCTGCGCGGCCGTCTCACGCCGAATGCCGAGATGGACAAGATCACCTGGTTCCGCGCCGGCGGCCTGGCCGAGGTGCTGTTCCAGCCGGCGGACGAAGAAGATCTTGCCGCGTTCCTGCGCGCGGTTCCTGAAGAGATACCTCTCACCGTCGTTGGCATCGGCTCGAACCTGCTGGTCAGGGATGGCGGCATTCCGGGCTTCGTCATCAGGCTTTCGGCCAAGGGCTTTGGCGAGGCGGAGGTCGTTTCACCGATCAGGATAAGGGCCGGCGCGGCGACGCCCGACAAGCGCGTGGCCGCCCTGGCGCTGGAAGCGGGCATTGGCGGCTTCCATTTCTATCACGGCATTCCGGGCGCCGTTGGCGGCGCGCTCAGGATGAATGCCGGCGCCAATGGCGTCGAGACGCGCGAGCGCGTCGTCGAGGTGCGCGCGCTCGACCGCAAGGGCAATGTCCAGAGGCTGAGCAATGCCGAGATGGGCTATGCCTATCGCCATTCGGCGGCGCCCGCCGGGCTGATCTTCACATCGGCCGTGTTCGAGGGCTTCGCCGAGGACAAGGCCACGATCAAGGCGGCGATGGATGCGGTGCAAAACCATCGCGAGACCGTGCAGCCGATCCGCGAGAAGACCGGGGGCTCGACCTTCAAGAACCCGGAAGGCACGTCGGCCTGGAAGGAGATCGACAAGGCGGGCTGCCGCGGCCTGATGATCGGTGGCGCGCAGATGTCGCCGATGCACTGCAATTTCATGATCAACACCGGCACGGCGACCGGTTACGACCTCGAATATCTTGGCGAGACGGTGCGTGCGCGGGTGCTCGAACATTCCGGCATCCGGTTGCAGTGGGAGATCAAGCGCATCGGCAATTTCCGTGCCGGACATGCAGTGCAGGAATTTTTGGGCCAGCTGCTTTAGCGCCGGTTGAAGTTCATGTGATGGATGAACTTCAACGCGTTCCCAGAACGCACAAACCGTTGCTCCGGGGACTCAGTGACGCGGTTTTCGCATCCATTTTCTCAGAAAGTGAATCTCTCGGAATCATAAGTACTTGCCAGTGAATCAACTCTCTGATTCTCTGCTCGAAAGCGTTTCCTGATTTGAGTCGTTCGACGCGTTACCCGCGTTTTCCGTCTGGGGGGGGCATCCTGCCGGGAGACTCGGACTCAATGTTGCGGAAATCTTGGTTTTTGGTCCGCCGTGAGAGGGGATGACGGGGAATGAAAAGCAAGCATGTGGCCGTCCTGCTGGGAGGTTTTTCGTCCGAGCGGCCCGTGTCCCTGTCTTCCGGAAAGGCCTGTGCCGATGCTCTGGAGAAGGAAGGCTATCAGGTGACCCGCGTCGATGTGGGGCGCGATGTCGGTTCCGTGCTTGCCGAGCTCAAGCCTGACGTCGCCTTCAATGCGTTGCATGGCCCTTTCGGTGAGGATGGTACCATCCAGGGCATCCTCGAATATCTCGGCATTCCCTATACTCATTCCGGCGTGCTCGCCTCGGCGCTCGCCATGAACAAGGAGCAGGCGAAGAGGGTCGTCAAGTCGCTCGGCGTTCCCGTTGCCGAATCGAAGGTCGCCAATCGCTTTGCCATCCAGAACAAGCACCCGATGAAGCCGCCCTATGTGATCAAGCCGGTCAGCGAGGGGTCGAGCTTCGGTGTCGTTATCGTCTCCGAGGGGCAGTCTCATCCGCCGCAGGTCGTTGGGTCGTCCGAGTGGAAATATGGCGATACCGTCATGGTCGAGCGCTATATCCATGGGCGGGAGCTGACCTGCGCCGTCATGGGTGACGTGGCGCTTGGTGTCTGCGAGATCATTCCGACGGGGCATTCCTTCTACGATTACGATTCAAAATATGTCGCGGGCGGATCAAAACACGAATGCCCCGCAAAAGTTTCACCGAATATTTACCAAAAAATACAGACACTGGCGCTCAAGGCTCACCAAGCTGTCGGCTGTCGGGGCGTTTCCCGGTCGGACTTCCGTTATGACGATCGTCACTCCGAAAATGGCGAGGTTGTATGGCTCGAGGTCAACACTCAGCCGGGCATGACGCCGACGTCTTTGGTGCCTGAAATCGCAGCCCATGCCGGGCATTCGTTTGGTGAATTGTTGAGTTGGATGGTGGAGGACGCTTCGTGTCTGCGTTGAAATGGGGACAAGGCAAGGAGAGGGGCGCGGCTGGGCCGTCGCTGTTCGGCTTGTCGCTGTCATCGGGCCATTTCGTGCTGCCGCGCGTGCTTCGCCGCCCGGTGCGCATCCTGGCGCGCCTGGGCGATGGCGAATTCGAGGCGCCGCGTTTCTCCGCGGCGATGATGTCGGCGGTGCTGCTCGCTTCGAGTGGCGCCTATGGCGCCTATCTCGGCGGTCACGCAGATGGCATCATCCAGAGCATCACTGCCCGCACCGGCTTTGCCGTCGATCAAGTCAAGGTGGTCGGCAATCGCCAGACCTCCGAGATCGACATTCTCGACAGGCTCGAACTTGATGGCTGGACGTCGCTGATCGGCTTCGATGCCGAGGCCGCGCGCGAGCGCATTTCCAGCCTGCCCTGGATCGAGATGGCGGCGGTGCGCAAGGTCTACCCGCATACGCTGGAAGTGCGCGTCGAGGAACGCGAGGCCTTCGCGCTCTGGCAGCAGGGCAACGATCTCTCGGTCATCGAGAGGGATGGTGCCGTCATCGCGCCGTTCTCCGGCGGCAAGCAGGTGCTGCTGCCGCTGCTGATCGGCGAGGGCGCGCCGGCCAAGGCGCCCGACTTCCTGGCCAAGATCGAGAAATATCCCGACTTCGCGAGCCGCGTGAAAGGCTATATCCGCGTCGGCGACCGGCGCTGGGACCTGAAGCTGGACAATGGTATCACGGTCAAGCTGCCCGAGAATGACGAGGACCAGGCGCTCGCCGAACTGATCAAGATGGATCATGACAAGGGGCTGCTGTCGCGCGACATCGCCGCAGTCGACATGCGGCTCACCGACCGGCTGGTCGTCGAGCTGACGCCCGAGGCGGCGACTCAGCGCGAGGCCGCCCTCAACGAGAAGCCGAAAACCCTCAAGCGCAAGCCGGAGACGAAGATATGAGCTGGCTTGGCGGTTCTGGCGATGCCTCGTCGCGCCGGTCCGGCACCCTCACGGTGCTGGACGTCGGCTCGAACAAGGTCTGCTGCATGGTGGCCAAGCTCAAGCCGAACGATGACGGCAAGCTCTTGCGCGGCCGCTCGCACCGTATCCAGGTGATCGGCATCGGCCACCAGAAGTCGCAAGGCGTGAAGTCAGGCGTGGTCGTCGATCTCGACCGGGCCGAGCATGCCATCCGGCTGTCGGTCGATGCCGCCGAGCGCATGGCGGGACTGACGGTCGATTCGCTCATCGTCAACATGACCGCCGGCCGGCTGAAGAGCGAAGCTTTCTCCGCGACCATCAATCTCGGCGGCCATGAGGCGGATGAGGCCGACATCAAGCGGGTGCTCGGCGCCGGCGCCAAGCAGGCGCTCAAGGCCGAGCGCGAGGTGATCCATTCGTTGCCCGTCGGCTTCTCGCTGGATGCCGAACGCGGGGTGCGCGATCCGCGCGGCATGGTCGGCGACGCGCTCGGCGTCGACATGCATGTGCTGACGGGGGACGCGGCACCAATGCGCAATCTCGAGCTCTCCATCAACCGCTCGCATCTGTCGGTCGAGCGCATGGTGGCGACGCCCTATGCCAGCGGACTGGCGGCGCTCGTCGATGACGAGCTGGAACTGGGTGCTGCCTGCATCGACATGGGCGGCGGCACGACCACGATCTCGGTGTTTTCGGAAGGCAAGTTCGTCCATGGCGATGCCATCGCGATCGGTGGCAACCACGTCACGCTCGACATGGCCAAGGGGCTCTCGACCTCGCTCGATGCCGCCGAGCGGCTCAAGGTGATGCATGGCTCGGCGTTGCCGGGCAGCGCCGACGACCGCGACCTGGTTTCGATCCAGCCGATCGGCGATGACGGCGACGTGCCGCTGCAGATACCGCGTTCGGTGATGACGCGCATCGTGCGCGCCCGCATCGACGAGACGCTCGAATTGCTGCGCGACCGGCTGAACAAATCCGGCTACGGCAATGCGGTCGGCAAGCGCGTCGTGCTTACCGGCGGCGCCAGCCAGCTGGCCGGCCTGCCGGAAGCGGCGCGCCGCATCCTGGGGCGCAATGTGCGCATCGGCCGTCCGCTCGGCGTGGCGGGCCTGCCCGAAGCGGCGAAGGGGCCGGCGTTCTCGGCCGCCGTCGGGCTTCTGATCTATCCGCAGATGGCGAGTTTCGAGAGCCATCCGGCGAAAGGCATTTCCGGTCTCAGGATGACTGGAACGGGTGGAAAACTGCATCGCATGAGTCAGTGGTTGAGAGACAGTTTCTAATTGACGGGGACAGCCCCATAGGCGGCCGCGGCGGCGAAGCGGCGTGAAAGGCAAAGGACGGAGACAATGACCATCAATCTGCAGAAGCCGGACATCACCGAGCTTAAGCCGCGCATCACCGTGTTCGGTGTGGGCGGCGGCGGCGGCAATGCCGTGAACAACATGATCACCGCGGGCTTGCGCGGTGTCGAGTTCGTCGTGGCCAACACCGACGCGCAGGCGCTGACCATGTCGAAGGCCGACCGGCTGATCCAGCTTGGCGCGCATGTCACCGAAGGCCTCGGCGCCGGCTCGCAGCCGGAAGTCGGCCGCGCGGCGGCGGAAGAATGCATCGACGAGATCATCGATCACCTGTCCAACACCCATATGTGCTTCGTCACCGCCGGCATGGGCGGCGGCACCGGCACCGGTGCTGCTCCGGTTGTTGCCCGCGCGGCGCGCGAGAAGGGCATCCTCACCGTCGGCGTCGTCACCAAGCCGTTCCACTTCGAGGGCCAGCGCCGCATGAAGACGGCCGACATGGGCATCGAGGAACTGCAGAAATGCGTCGACACGCTGATCGTCATCCCCAACCAGAACCTGTTCCGGCTGGCCAATGACAAGACCACCTTCGCCGATGCCTTCGCCATGGCCGACCAGGTGCTCTATTCCGGTGTTGCCTGCATCACCGACCTGATGGTCAAGGAAGGCCTGATCAACCTCGACTTCGCCGACGTGCGCTCGGTGATGCGCGAGATGGGCAAGGCGATGATGGGCACAGGCGAGGCTTCGGGCGAGGGCCGCGCGATGGCCGCCGCCGAAGCCGCGATCGCCAACCCGCTGCTCGACGAGACCTCGATGAAGGGCGCCAAGGGCCTGCTGATCTCGATCACCGGCGGCCGCGACCTGACCCTGTTCGAAGTCGACGAAGCGGCGACCCGCATCCGCGAGGAAGTCGACCAGGACGCCAACATCATCCTGGGCGCCACCTTCGACGAGGAACTCGAAGGCGTCATCCGAGTCTCGGTCGTCGCCACCGGCATCGACAAGTCGGCGGCTGAAATTGCAGCCGCGCCGATCTCGATCCGTACGGCGCCGCAGAAGCCGGCCGCCCGTCCGGCCGTGGCCGCGGTGGAAAGCCGCCCGGCACCAGTCCAGCAGCCTGTCTATGAGCCGCGTGCCGCCGACCCGGTCGCCGAGGCCATCCAGCTGGCCGAGGCGAACGCCGCGGCCATGGCGCAGGCTCGCCCGGCCCCGGTCGCCCATGCGGATGATTTCCGCCCGCAGAGCAAGATCTTCCAGGCGCCCCCGGCACAGCCGCAGCCCATGCCGCAGCCGGTCGTCCAGCAGATGATGCAGCCGGCCCCGCAGCCGCGCGAAATACTGCGTGAGGTCCCGCAGCCGGTGGCGATGGCGCCGCAGCGCATGCCGCGCGTCGAGGACTTCCCGCCGGTGGTCAAGGCCGAGGTGGACGCCAAGAGCCGTCCGGCGGACCACGAGAACAACAGTGGACCGATGGGTCTGTTGAAGCGCCTGACCAATGGCCTGACCCGCCGCGAAGAGGAGCCGGCACGGCTGCAGCCAGCCCAGCCGCGCGAGCCCAAGCTGCGCCAGGCGGCTCCCGAAGTGCGCCGTCTTGCCAGCCAGGACGCGCAGCTCTACGCGCCGCGCCGCGGCCAGCTGGATGACCAGGGCCGCCTGACGCCGCAGACCAGGGCGACTCAGGACGACGATCAGCTGGAGATTCCGGCGTTCCTGCGCCGCCAGGCCAACTGAACCGTTAACGGACTGTAACAATCGTTAACAGGCAAGCAAGGAATTGCTTGCCTGTTAACGTTTTAAATGCTGTAAAATCAATCGGTTATGGCTCCGTACATGTTCCAGTTCGCGGTTACAAAGAGTAAGAAACCGTGATTTGGAGTCTCCCGACCGGGACATTATCTTCGCTGCCTACCATAGTCGGTCTGCCGGGATTTCGGGGAAGTGGCCCTGCCTGCCGATTTCACAAGAGCCGCGCCCTCGGGCTGGAGAAGCGGACCTAGGCATTTCGGGCTTATGGGGATTGTCTTGCACGACTACCAGACGACAGTGAAGACGCGCGCGTCGCTTACAGGCACCGGCGTTCACAGCGGCAAAGAAGTTTCCATCAGTTTCCTGCCCGCGGATGCCGATACCGGCATCGTGTTCCAGCTGATCGGTGGAGAAGGGCAGGGCCGCGAGTTCCGTGCTCTGTTTTCCGAGATCGGCGCCACCGACCTTTGCACCATGCTTGGCGATCCCTCGGGCGAGCATATCGCCACTGTCGAGCACATCATGGCCGCGCTGCTCGGGCTCGGCATCGACAATGTCCTCATCGAAATCGATGGCCACGAGGTTCCGATCCTCGATGGCAGCGCCATCGCCTTCGTGGAAGCCATAGACCAGGCGGGCATCGAGACGTTGCAGGTCAAGCGGCGCTACATCAGGGTCGTCAAGCCGGTCCGCATCGAGAACGGTGCGTCCTGGGCGGAGTTCAGGCCCTATGACGGCACCCGTTTCGAGATCGAGATCGATTTCGAAAGCCCGGCCATCGGCCGCCAGCTCTTCGCCTCGGATATCAATGCGGACATTTTCCGCCGTGATATCGCGCGCGCGCGCACCTTCGGCTTCATGAAGGATGTCGAACGGCTGTGGGCCGCCGGCTATGCGCTTGGCTCGTCGCTCGAGAACTCGCTGGTGATCGGCGACGACAACCGGGTCATCAACATGGGCGGCCTGCGTTATCCCAACGAATTCGTGCGTCACAAGACGCTCGACGCCATGGGCGACCTGGCGCTGGCCGGAGCCCGTTTCATAGGCTGTTTCCGCTCCTATCGCGGCGGCCACAGGCTGAACGCGGCCGCGCTGCGCCGCCTGCTGTCGGACCGCACGGCCTTCGAGATCGTCGAGACCACACGCCGCGAGCGTGGCCGCGCGGCGGAGATGAGCGCCGTCAATGCGCCGCTCTACGCGCCCTGGATGATCTGAGTCCCGCGACGTTTTCGCCCCGATGACGGGGGAGCCGAGTGTTGCAGGAATGCATCACCAGCAGGCGAAATTGCAGGGATGTCTCGGCGCAGGCCGGCCGCCACAAAAATGCGCGATTGGCTAGACATAGCGTTGCCGGGCAAGGCGGTTATGGTTTATGGCTGCTGCCGTCGATTAGTGCATGTCGCTCAAAAGTGGGGACCAATTTTGGGGCAGCAGCATGCAAGAGGCATTAAAATAACGCCGAAAGGGCGCAATCCAATCATGTTCTTCAAGCGAGTCGGTCAATCGAAAGCGCCCCAGCGGTCTGTTCTCCTGGCGCTTTCGCTGGTTGTTCCATCGCTCTTCCTGTCGGCCTGCATGTCGTCGGAGAAAGACATCGACCTGTCGACCTATGTCGACCAGACCGAGCCGGCCGACGTCCTCTACAATCAGGGCCTCGCCAACATGAACGCGGGGCGCCTGGATGAGGCGAGCAAGAAGTTCGACGCCGTCGATCGCCAGCATCCTTATTCGGAATGGGCCCGTAAATCGATGGTCATGGGCGCTTTCGCCGACTATCGAAAGGGCAGCTACGACGACGCTATTTCGTCGGCCAAGCGCTATCTGGCGCTTTATCCGTCCACCGATGACGCGCCCTATGCGCAGTACATCATCGGCCTGAGCTACTATCGCCAGATCAAGGACGTGACGCAGGATCAAAAGGAAGCACGCCAGACCCTGCAGACGATGCAGGATCTCGTGACGCGCTGGCCGAATTCGGAATATGTCGACGACGCCAAGGAGAAGATGCGCTTCGCCAACGACCAGCTCGCCGGCAAGGAAATGCAGATCGGGCGCTATTATCTGGAGCGCCGTGAATACATCGCCGCCGTCAAGCGCTTCCGCACCGTGGTGGAGAACTATTCCAACACGCGCCATGTCGAGGAAGCACTCGCCCGCCTGACCGAAAGCTATTACGCGATGGGGCTGACCTCGGAGGCCCAGACGGCAGCCGCCGTGCTCGGCACCAACTATCCCGACAGCCCATGGTACAAGGATTCCTACAAGCTCCTGCAGAGCAACGGACTGGCGCCGCGCGAGAATGCCGGATCGTGGATATCCAAGGCCGGAAAGCTGATCACCGGCGCCTGATACTGGAGCGGTTCGCCGATTAACGGAGACGGCGACCCGCTCTATCTCTTTGTTTTTGACGCAATTCCCCGTTTCACACTTTTCTTGGAATTGCTCTAGAGCGCGTCGCGGCGAAGCGCATTTTCGGATTGATCCGACGCTGAAACAAAAAGATAGTGCGGCGCTGCGACTCCGGTTGGTCGCGTGCCGCTTCACGGGCGGTTCTGTGGTTTGATTGAGCCGCTGAACCGTTCTATCTCTTGTTGACGCGATTCCGGACGGAAAGCCGTTACGCACTTTTCCTGGAATTGCTTGAGGTCCGGGTTCTGATGCTTTCCAGACTGTCGATCCGCGATATCGTCCTGATCGAGAAGCTGGATATCGACTTCCAGCCGGGCCTTTCCGTGCTGACGGGCGAAACCGGCGCCGGCAAATCCATCCTGCTCGATGCCCTGTCGCTGGCGCTTGGCGCGCGTGGCGACGCCTCGCTGGTGCGCCATGGCGCGGCACAAGGCCAGGTCATTGCCGTGTTCGATGTGCCGCGAAACCATCCGGTGCGCGCGCTGCTCGTCGAAAACGCCATCGAGGATGACGGCGACATCATCCTGCGCCGCGTGCAGACGGCGGACGGCCGCACCCGCGTCTTCGTCAACGACCAGCCATCCAGCGTGACCCTGATGCGCGATGTCGGCCGCGCGCTGGTCGAAATCCACGGCCAGCACGATGAGCGCGCCTTGGTCGATCCCGGAGCGCACCGGGATGTGCTCGACGCCTTCGGCGGCCATCTTGGCGCGGTTCGGTCGACCGGCGAGGCCTGGCGGCACTGGCGCGGCTGCGAGCAGGAACTTACGCGCCACCGCGCCAAGGTGGCGGCGGCGGCCCGCGAGGCCGACTATCTGCGCGCCGCGGTCGCGGAACTGACCAGGCTCGATCCGCAGCCCGGCGAGGAAACGGAACTTGCCGAACTGCGCGCCCACATGATGCGCGCCGAGAAGATCGCTTCCGAAATCCATGATGCGCAGGATGTGCTGTCCGGTCCGTCGTCACCCTTGCCGCAACTCGCCAGCCTGCTGAGGCGCCTGCAGCGCAAGGCGACGGAGGCGCCGGGCCTGCTCGAGGACGTGGTCAAGTCGCTCGACGAAGCCATGTTGTCTCTCGACGCGGCACAGTCTGGCGTCGAGGCAGCACTTCGAGCCACCGAATATGACCCGCAGCGACTGGAGAAGGCGGAGGAACGGCTGTTTTCGCTGCGCGCGGCTTCACGCAAGCACAGCGTTGCGGTCGACGATCTGGCGCAATTGCGCGACACGATGGTGGCGGACCTCGCCGATCTCGACGCTGGCGAGGAGCGGCTGCATGGGCTGGAAAAGCAGGCCGCCGCGGCGCGTGAAGCCTATGACATCGCCGCCGCGCAGCTTTCCTCGCTTCGTCACGCGGCGGCCGTTGGCCTGACCAAGGCCGTGATGGCCGAATTGCCCGCGCTGAAGCTCGAACGCGCAGCCTTCATCGTCGAGATGAAGAGCGAGGCCGAGACCCGCATGGAAGAGGGCATAGACCAGATCGAGTTCTGGGTGCGCACCAATCCCGGCACGCGGCCCGGGCCGATGATGAAGGTGGCGTCCGGCGGCGAGCTGTCGCGCTTCCTGCTGGCGTTGAAGGTGGCGCTGGCCGACCGTGGCTCGGCGCCGACACTGGTTTTCGACGAAATCGACACCGGCGTCGGTGGCGCCGTGGCAGACGCCATCGGCCAGAGGCTGGCGCGGCTGTCGAAGCGCGTGCAGGTGCTGTCGGTGACCCACGCGCCGCAGGTGGCGGCGCGCGCGGCGACGCATTTCCTGATCTCCAAATCGGGCGGCGCCGATCGTGTGGCGACCGGCATCGCCGAGATGGACAGGACGGCACGGCAGGAAGAGATCGCCCGCATGCTGGCCGGCGCAACGATCACCGACGAGGCACGCGCGGCCGCCGAGCGGCTGCTGCGCGAAAACACAAACGCGGCGTAACAATATCCGGCGTCACGGATCGAGTCAGGATATGGCTCCATGCTGCTGGTCGGGAATGATTTTCCCAAAATCCTGATCTATTGTGACGCGCCACCGTTCGGGGACAAAAGCATGTCGGAAAAACCTGTCGATTCGCTCAGCGAAAGCGAGGCTGAAGCAGAGCTGAAGCGCCTTGCGGAGGAGATCGCCGAGCACGACCGGCGCTACCATACCGAGGACGCGCCGATCATCACGGATGCCGAATATGACGCGCTTACGCGACGCAATCTTGCCATCGAACAGCGCTTTCCGGGGCTGGTGCGCGAGGATTCGCCGTCGCGCAGGGTGGGCGCACCGCCGGCGGAGGGTTTTGCCAAGGTGCGCCATGCCGTGCCGATGCTCAGCCTCGCCAAGGCCTATACCGACGAGGACGTCGCCGATTTCATCGAGCGCGGCCGGCGCTTCTTCGACCGCGACAAGGATCTCGACATCGCTTTCACCGCCGAGCCGAAGATCGACGGGCTGTCGGCGTCGCTGCGCTACGAAAAGGGCGTGTTCGTGCAAGGCGCGACGCGCGGCGATGGTGCCGTGGGCGAGGATATCACCGCCAATCTCAGGACCATCGCCGACATCCCCGCCAGGCTGAAAGGCTCGGGCTGGCCCGAAATCATCGAGATACGCGGCGAGGTCTACATGACCTATGCGGAATTCGAGGCGCTGAAGCAGCGTTCGGCGGCGGCCGGCGGCCAGGATTACGTCAATCCGCGCAACACGGCGGCCGGCTCGCTGCGCCAGAAGGATCCCTCCGTCACCGCCACCCGCAACCTCAAGTTCTTCGCCTATGCCTGGGGCTTCACGACGGCGGATCCGGCGCCGACCCAGTACGAATCGGTGCAAAAATTCGCCGATTGGGGGTTCAAGATCAGCCCCTTGATGGTGCGGGCGAAGTCGGTCGAGGAACTGGTGGCGCATTATCATCTGATCGAGGAGCAGCGCTCGTCGCTCGGCTATGACATTGACGGCGTCGTCTACAAGGTCGACCAGTTGGAGCTGCAGCGCCGCTGGGGTTTCGTCACCGGCGAGCCGCGCTGGGCCGTCGCCCATAAATTCCCGGCCGAACAGGCAATGACGACGGTCGAGAAGATCGACATACAGGTCGGCCGCACCGGCACGCTGGCGCCGGTCGCGCGGCTGGCCCCTGTCACCGTCGGCGGTGTCGTGGTCGAGAACGTCACGCTGCACAATGAGGATTACATCAAGGGTTTCGACAGCAACGGCCTGCCGATCCGCGACGGCATCGATGTGCGCATCGGCGACACGGTGGTGATCCAGCGCGCAGGGGACGTCATCCCGCAGATCGTCAGCGTCGTCGTCGACAAGCGTCCTGCCAATGCCGTGCCTTACGAGTTCCCGCACACCTGTCCGGTTTGCGGATCACCGGCGACGCGCGAGATCAACGAGAAGACCGGCAAGGAGGATTCCCGGCGGCGCTGTACGGGCGAGCTGATCTGCGCGGCACAAGCCGTGGAGCGATTGCGCCATTTCGTGTCACGTGGCGCCCTGGATATCGAGGGTCTGGGCGCGGAGAACATCGACACCTTCTTCAATGCCGGACTGATCAAGACAGCCGCCGATATCTTCACGCTCCGGGACCGTCGACCCGCCGTCACCAAGGCGCTTGCCGAGCGGCGAGAGGAGCAGGCCAGGCAGCGCGAGGCGGCGTCCGGCAAGACGCGCAAGAATGTGCGCAGCGTCGAGGATCGCAACTATGAGGGCCTCGACAAGCTGTTCGCGGCGATCGATTCGCGCCGCGAACCGGAGCTCGACCGCTTCATCTTCGCGCTCGGCATCCGCCATATCGGCGAGACGACGGCGGCCGTGCTTGCAAAGACCTTCTCGACCATCGAGGAACTGATCCGCGTCGGCAAGGAGACGGCGGCGGCGGAGGATCCGCATGCCGTTTTCCCGTCGATCAACGGCATTGGCGACACGGTGATCGACGCGCTGCGCGACTTCTTCGGCAATGAGCGCAATGACGACGTGCTCGACAAGCTGCTCGAACAGGTCAAGCCGAAGCCGTATATCGTCACCGTCTCGGCCGACAGCGAGGTCGCGGGCAAGACCATCGTCTTTACCGGCTCGCTGGAAAAGATGACCCGTTCCGAAGCCAAGGCGATGGCCGAGCGTCTCGGCGCCAAGGTCGCCGGTTCGGTTTCGGCCAAGACCGATCTGGTGGTGGCGGGACCGGGTGCCGGCTCCAAGCTCAAGCTTGCCGGTGAACTCGGCGTCGAAGTGATCGACGAGGACACCTGGCTGCAGCGGGTCGGCAAGGCGTGATGGACGGAGCGTTCAAAGGGTTCGGCCCGAAGGCCATTCCGTTCCTGAAGGCACTGGATTTCCATCAGAGCCGGGAGTGGTTCCTGGAAAACCGCGATTTGTTCGAACAGGAACTGCGCGATCCCCTGGGCGATCTCGTCGACACGCTGACGCAGCGTTTCGCCGATGCCGGACTTGGCCTGCGCGGCGACCGCAAGAAATCGCTGTTCCGCATCAATCGCGATGTGCGCTTCGCCAAGGACAAACGGCCCTACAACCGGCATGTCTCGGCCATCCTGTCACCGGACGGCACCAAGATGTCGCAAGGCGTCTTTTATGTTCATATCGGGCTGGAGCGTTGTTTTGCCGACGTCGCCTGGTGGAACCCGGAGCCGGCCTTGCTGCTCGCCATGCGCAAGGCGATCGCAACGCGGCCGGATACATTTCGCGGCCTGGCGGCCGCCTTGAAGAAGGACCGGCTTGGGCTGGAGGCGGAGGGTCGCATGAAGCGGACGCCGCGCGGCTTCGAGCATATAAGCGATCCCGATTTGGCCGAGGCCATCCGCAACCGGCATTTCGTGGTCCAGCACGTCATCGATCCAGCGGGAATCCATACGTCCGCGCTGGTCGAGGAACTCGTCGATTTCGTCATGCGTTCCAAGCCGCTGCTCGACTGGGGCAGGGAGATAGAGGGTGGCGCGGCGAAAGACTGATCCCGCGGTGACGATCATTTCCGCTGATCGTTTGGCTCAAGCGAATTCGTGTGACAAGGCACGGAGTGCCACCTACATACCGCCACTCCTTGTTGTTGTGCATGTCGTATTCCCAAAACGCTACGCACTTTGGGCGAGATGCATCAGGAGTGGTCGATGGCGACGGACGTGATCTCGCAGAGCGGCGGCAAGAGCGACTTCTGGCAAGGCGTGCGGCTCTCCATGCCTGTCGTGGTGGCGTCGGCGCCGTTCGCGGTGCTGTTCGGGGCGCTTGCCGTTGACCAGGGTTTCTCTGTCTTCGAAGCCTTCCTGATGAGCGCGCTTGTCTTCGGCGGCGCCAGCCAGATGGTCGGCATCCAGCTGTTCGGCCAGCATGTCGCGCCGTGGCTGATCGTGCTGTCGATCTTCGCCGTCAACTTCCGCCATGTGCTCTACTCGGCCGGCATCGGCCGGCGCATCGCGCACTGGCCCGTCATCAGCCAAGCTCTCGGCTACTTCATCCTCACCGATCCGCAATACGCCGTGACAGAAGCGCGGGCGCAATCGGGCCAGACCGTCAGCTTTGCCTGGTATCTGGGGCTCGGCCTGCCGGTCTATCTGTTCTGGATCGTCGAAAGCGCGCTTGGCGCGGTGTTCGGAAAGCTGATCCCCGATACGCACGCGCTGGGTATCGATTTCCTGCTGCCGATCTATTTTCTTGGCCTCGTCATGGGCTTTCGCAAACGGCCGCTGTGGCTGCCGGTGGTCATCGCCAGCGCCGCGGCGTCCATCATCGCCTACAAGACGGTTGGCTCGCCCTGGCATGTCTCGATCGGCGCTGTTGCCGGCGTTCTGCTCGCCGTCATCCTGCCGCCGCACCATAGCGGCGTTGGAGAGCGGCCATGAGCACGACGTTCTGGATCATCATCGCGGGCGCGATCGCCACTTATCTCACGCGCGTCGGCGGACATCTGGTCATCTCGCGCTTCGAGAACATTCATCCGCGCGTGGAAGCAGGCCTCAATGCGGTGCCGGCGGCGGTTCTGACCACGCTGGTGGCGCCTGAACTGTTGAATGCCGGACCGGCGGAATGGGCGGCATTGGTCGTCACGGCTGTTGTGTCACTGCGTGGCGGGCTGATGGCGATGTTTCTGGCCGGCGCGGCGGTGCTGATCCTCGCGCGGCAGTTCGTGGGATGATCTCGTAGGCGCGATCGGTTTGGGCCGTTGGCAGCGCCAGCCTTCCAAGCTGAATATAGGCCGCCTCAAATCTTCGCGTCATGCGGTAGCGGTGCTGTCGCCTTTTCCAGCCAGGCCAGGGTTTCGCCGTCGAGCATCGGTCCGATCTCGGCCAGCACACGGGCATGGTAGGCGTCGAGCCAATGCAGTTCTTCGCGCGTCAGCAGGTCTGAGCGCACCAGCCTGATGTCGATCGGCGCCAGCGTCAGCGTCTCGAAGCCGTGCATGGCGATGTCGCCGCCCTCGATCTGTTCAGGCGGCGTCACCAGGATGAGATTCTCGATGCGGATGCCATAGGCGCCTTCCTTGTAGTAACCCGGCTCGTTGGACAGCATCATGCCTTCGAGCAGCTTTTCTGTGCCGGTGCGGGCAATGCGCTGGGGTCCTTCATGCACGGCCAGATACGAGCCGACGCCATGGCCGGTGCCGTGGGCGAAGTCGCAGCCATGCTTCCACAGCGCCATGCGGGCGACGGCGTCGATCTCCGAACCGCGCGTGCCGGCGGGGAACCGCAACGTGGAAATGCCGATCATGCCTTTCAGCACCAGCGTGAAGCGCTCGCGCATCTCCTCGGTCGGCTGACCAATCGGCACGGTGCGGGTGATGTCCGTGGTGCCGTCCTGATATTGCGCGCCGGAATCGAGCAGGAACAGCTCGCCGGCCTGGAGCTTGCGGCTGGTGGCGCGCGACACGCGATAATGCATGATGGCGCCGTTCGGACCGGCGCCGGAAATGGTGTCGAAGGAGACGTCGCGCAGCGGCATCTGCGTTTCCTCGCCGGTCTGCCGGCGGCTCTCTTCCAGCCGGGTGACGACCGCGATCTCGTCGAGCGAGCCGGGCTTCTGCCGCTCCAGCCAGCACAAAAGCTTTGCCACCGCCGCGCCGTCACGGCGATGGGCGGCGCGCGAGCCGGCGATCTCGGCCTGGTTCTTGGTGGCGCGCGGGATGCGGGCCGGGTCGGGCGCGGCAATCACCGTACCGCCATTGTCCTCGACCAGCATGCGCAGCCTGTCGGCCGCAAGCACCGGGTCGAGCGCGATCTTGGCGCCGCCCTTGGCAAGCGCTGCGATCGCCGCCTCGAATTCGCCGGGCTCATGCGGATCGGCGAGCTGGGTGAGATAGGCCGCGACCTGGCGCGAGAATTTGCGCTTGTCCATGAACAGCTGGTGCGACCCGTCGGCGGCCAGGATGGCGAAGCCGAGCGCCAGCGGCGTGTGCGGCACGTCGCCGCCGCGGATGTTGAAGACCCAGGCGATGGAAGAGGGGTCGGTCAGCACCGCATGGGTGGCGCCGTCCCTGCCGATCGCCGTTGCCAGCCGCGCCAGCTTGTCCTTGGCGAGCTCGCCGGCAAAGCCGATCGGGTGCAGCTCGACCGGGGTCACGGGTGCGGCGGGCTGATCCTTCCAGATGATGTCGATCGGGTTTTTGTCGAGCGGCACCAGCACGGCGCCGGTCTTGTCGGCCGAGGCCTGCAGCGCCTTGACCTCGCCGATCGTGTGCAGCCATGGATCGAAGCCGAGCCGCGCGCCTTTGCCGATATTATCCTTGAGCCAGACGGCGGGCGGGTTGTCGACCAGGCTTTCGATCGAAAAAATGTCGAGATCGACCTCATTGCGCACCTGCAGCGTGTAGCGCCCGTCGACGAAGACGAAGGCGCGGTCGCGAAGCACGATGGCGACACCGGCCGAGCCGCTGAAGCCGGTCAGCCATTTCAGCCGTGCCGAACGATCGGCGACATATTCGCCCTGATGCTCGTCCGCGCGTGGCACGATAAAACCATCAAGGCCATTCGCGGCCAACCATTGGCGCAGCAGCGCCACGCGCGGCTTTCCGACTGCCGGGTCGCCGGCGGAATCGAAGGTCTGGAACATGGTGGGCCTCCTTGGTAGTCGCGCGACCGTAGCCTATGGGTCGGGAAAGCGGAATCGATTTCCCGACCGGCGAAAACTGCTACAGCGCCGCCTGGCTGACAACCAGATGGGGCTGGTCCAGCCGCAGTACGAGGGCTGGCTTGTCGTTGTTCATCCCCGACACAACGCGGCTTTGCTGCGCTGCCCGCCGGCACACGGGAATTGTAACCAGAAAAAGTCAGCAACGCCTGCTTTTTGAGCGTGCGTCACTTCGCATGGCAAGTTATCTGGTTCGGGTTTTCTTGTCTTGACAGCCGGGGGTGGGGGCCTTCCGGTCAAGGTTGGTTTCGGGGCCAGTTCCGGCACGCTGTTGAAAGTGATGATGCCGGCCGCGCGCCGTTTGCAGGGTCGATGTTGAAAATGAGGACTATGTCTTGAGCCAGTCAGTCGGCAAAAACCGTGCTTGTTCGCGGTCTGGCGTCTGGTGTGGCCAACTGTTGATCGATGCAAATTCGCGACGGATTTGCTCTGATTTCTTGTCTGGGCTCCGTGTTGCTCGGTTCCGGTAATCTATACGGCTTACATTCGCTTGTCTCTCGGCAGCGGGTTTCGTAGCGTCGCCACGGGCTTAAAGGGTCGATTCAGCCAATGGATGGTTGGTCGGGGGGATTGTGGATGAGATATTCTGTTTCCGCAGCGCGTGCCAAAGGCGATGGCGAGGTGAATGCGCGGCTTGCGGGCTCGCTTCGGTCGTCCACGTCGCTTCCGGCTCTGCTGATGGCCGGGCTGATTGCGGCCGCTGTAACGCCGATCATGTCAGGTGGCGCCTCGGCCGAGGATTTCGCTCACAACAGCGGCGATTGGGGTTCGGCTGCGAACTGGACTCCCGCAACGGTTCCCGACGGCGTCGAGGCGGTCGCGAACTTCAACCATGATGCGCCGGACCAGGGGCTCGGCTATACCGTTCTCCTGACTGGTGGACCCTATACGGTCGGCACGCTGAACTTGAATGCCACGAGCACCTCCGGCGGTTACCGGTTTTCAAGCGGCGTTTTGAATTTCCAGGCCTCTGGGCAGGCCTCGATCAACGTGCAGACGAACAATTTCATTTCCGACCTGGACGCCGGCGCCAGTTTCAATTTCGTTTCCGACACTGTCGTCACGGTCGATGCCGGTGCTCATTTTACGGCCGATGGAGTGATCTCCGGCGCAAGCCTCACCAAGAGCGGTGACGGCTTGCTGACCTTGAATGGCGCAAACACCTACACGGGCGGCACCAATCTCTATGGCGGCACGCTCAGCCTTGGCAACAATGCGGCGCTTGGGACGGGGGCTGTCTACGCCAACGGCGGCACCACCATCGACATCCAGAACGGCATCACGATCAACAATGACCTGATCATGTATGCCGGCATGAATCTGAATGTCGGCTCGGGAGCAACCGGAACCTATGCCGGTCAGATTTCGGAATTCAGCGATCCAACCGCGATCGTCAAGACCGGCGCCGGCACGCTTGTTTTGACCAACAACGGCAACAGTTTCAGCTCCGGCGCCATCATCGATGAGGGAACGATCCGGGTCACGGCCGATCACGCGCTGGGCACGGGTCCGATCACACTGGATGGCGGCACGTTGCAGGCGGGTGCAAACCTCAACCTTCCGAACGTCTCGATCCTTTTTGGCGCTGCGGGCGGCACCATCGACACCAACGGTTTTGACGTCAGCACGACCGCCAGCATGGGTGACAACGATACGCCGAGCGGGACATTCACCAAAACCGGCGCGGGAACGCTGACGGTCGACGGTTACGCCGGCAACAACAATTACGCTACGGCCACCGATGTCGCCCAAGGCACGCTGAAGGCGGCCACGACCAACATCTTCAGCGCGAACAGCGCCTATACGGTGGCAAGCGGCGCAACGCTTGATCTCAACAATTTCGACCAGGCGATCGGCTCGCTTGCCGGCGCGGGAGCGGTTACCAGCGGGACAGGAAAGCTGACGACCGGAGGCAATAATGGCTCGACGGTATTTTCGGGCGTCATCACAGGTACCAACGGACTGATCAAGGACGGGACGGGAACCTTCGAGCTGTCGGGTACGAACGCGTTGTCGGGCGGGACCAAGGTGAAGGCCGGCACCTTGCTGGTCTCAGGTTCGCTGGCCAGTTCTGCCGTTACGGTCGACAGTGGCGCCACGCTTGCCGGCGGCGGCACGGTTGGCTCATTCGATGCTTCCGGCACGGTCGCGCCCGGCAACAATGCGATCGGTACGCTGACCGTCAACGGCACCGCCAAGTTCGAGTCCGGCTCGACCTATGCGGTGGAACTCAATTCGGCTGGTCTTTCGGATCTGATCGACGCATCCGGTGCCGCTACCATTACCAATGGCGCAGGCTTGACGGTGACCAATATCGGGCAGAGTGGCCTGGTCGCGGGTACCCGCTACACGGTGCTCGAGGCCACCAGCGTCAGCGGAACGTTCACCCTGGTGAGCGATCCACAGGTCTCCGCCTTCGTAAGTCTGAGCACCACATCCGACGCAACCCATGCCTATGTCGACGTCACCCAGACAAAGAGCTTCGGCTCCGCCGGCCTGACGCCGAACCAGATCGCCACCGGCGCGGGGCTGGACAGTGCCGCCAGCAGCGCCTTGGTCAGCGCGGTGCTTGGCTTGCCAAGCGACGCTGCCGCGCAGGCCGCTTTCGACCAGCTCTCCGGTGAAGTCCACGCCTCGGCCAAGGGCATGCTCCTCCAGGACAGCCACTTCCTGCAGGACGCGGTGACGGCGCGCCTGCGTGGTGCCTTCGGCGACAGCGGCAAGACAGCTTCGCTGCCGGTCATGGCCTATGGCGAGGACGGCGTTCAGTCTGTGCCCGCCGACACCGATCGCTTCGCCGTCTGGTCGCAGGGGTTCGGGTCCTGGGGCGGTACCGACAGCGACGGCAATGCGGCCGCCTTCGACCGGTCGACGGGCGGCCTGCTGGTCGGCGCCGACGGCCTGGCCGGCGACTGGCGCATCGGCGTGGTCGGTGGCTACAGCCGCACCAGCTTCAATGCCGACGACAGGGCCTCGTCGGGCGACAGCGACAATTACCATCTCGGTCTCTATGGCGGGACCAATTGGGGCGCCATCGCCTTCCGCACCGGCGCCGCCTACACCTGGCACCGGATCTCGACGTCACGTTCAGTCGCGTTCCAGGGCTTCACCGACGGCCTGTCGGCCGACTACGACGCCGCGACCGCGCAAGCCTTCGGCGAGCTGGCCTACAAGACCGATGCCGGGCCGTTTGCTTTCGAGCCCTTCGCCAACCTTGCTTACGTAAACCTGCATACAGACGGCTTCGCGGAGGGCGGCACCGCGGCGCTGACCAGCGGCAGTTCGTCGTCGGATGCGACCTTCACCACGCTCGGCGTCAGAGCCTCCACCGACGTTACCATCGGCGGCGTGGCGGCGACCGCGCGCGGCATGTTCGGCTGGCGCCATGCCTTCGGCGATGTGACACCGCTGTCGACCGTCGCCTTTGCCGGCGGCGACGACTTCACAATCGCCGGTGCGCCGATCGCCAGGGATGCGATGTTGGTCGAAGCCGGCTTCGACGTGCAACTGGCGCGCAACGCGACACTCGGCCTGTCCTATGCCGGACAGTTCGGGCCGGATGCCTTCGACAACGGCTTCAAGGCCAATCTGGGCATTAGGTTCTAAGCGACCGGGCTTTTTGCTGTTGGGGTGGAACATCCATGCCGTGGCGAAGTTTTGAAAGGCCTGTTTCCCTCACAGGCGTCTGAAGCTGGTAGAAAACAGCATTCAAGGCTCCGCCGACTCCGGTCGGCGGAGTTTTGGCTTTTGGCAACAATTTCGGAACGGATCTTTCGACTGCGGGCGCTGCGGTGCTCGACCTGTCTCAATGCTTGAGATGGATCGTCACCCAGCCTTCGCGGTGCAAGGTGCGCACGTGCCGGAAATTCTGGCCGACATAGGCCGAGATGACGGCGTCGCGCTGGCGATCGAGAATGCCTGACAGCACGATCGAGCCGCCGAGCGCGATATGCCTGGCCATTTGCGGCGCCAGCCGCATCAGCGGCCGCGCCAATATGTTGGCGACGATGAGATCGAAGGGAGCACGCTTGCCAAAGATCGGGTGGTGAAAGCCCGGCGCGGTCACCGTTTCGACAAGCGCCTTGACATGGTTGAGCCGCGCATTGGCGGCGGCGACCTTCACCGCCACGGGATCGATGTCGGTGGCGAGCACCGGTATATGCGCCAGCTTGGCGACGGCGATGGCCAGCACCGCGCTGCCGGTGCCGAGGTCGAGCGCATTGCGGGGATGCTCGCGCCGCACCACCTTCTCCAGCATTTCCAGGCAGCCGGCGGTGGTGCCATGGTGGCCGGTGCCGAAGGCGAGGCCTGCCTCGATCTCGATGGCGAGTTCGCCACTGTGACGCTTTGTGCGATCATGTCCACCGTGGACGAAGAAACGGCCGGCGCGCACCGGTTTCAGGCCTTCCAGCGAACGCGCCACCCAGTCGATGTCGGGCAGTGCCTCGCGCTCGACCGGCTTCGACAAAGCGAGGCCGGCAAGAATGTCCTTCACTCGCGCCTCGACGGCGTCGACGTCGCCATCGGCGTAGAGCGAGACCTCGTGGATGTCCTTGTCCTCGTCGACTTCGAGCACGGCAATCGGCAAGCCTTCATCCTCGAAGGCCAACTCAAGCGCCGCGAAGACGCGCTCCGCCTCGATCTTTCCGGTGGTGAAATGGATCCGCGTCTGGGTCATCGGGAGTTTCTTATTCGGGCTTGATCTTTGGACAAACGGAACCGTTTGTCCAAGAAAACCGGTTTCCACTTTTCGGGATCAAACTCTAGCCCTTCGCGGCAAGACGCTTCAGCTTTTCGACCGCGGTGCTGGCGCTTTCGCCATAGGCGATCGTGCCGGCAAAGTCGCCCTTGCCGTTGAGCAGCAGCACCGAGGCGGTGTGGTCCATCGTATAGTCGCCGTCGCCGGTATCAACCTTCTTCCAGTAGATGCCGAACGACTTTGCCATGGCATGGACCTTGTCCGGGTCGCCTGTGATGCCGGTGATGCGGTCGGAGAAGTTGCTGACATAGGCGTTCATGACCGCCGGCGTATCACGCTCCGGGTCGACCGAGACGAAATAGGCGTGCAGGGTCTTGCCGTCGTCGCCGAGCGTCTTCAGCCAGCCGGAGAGTTCGAACAGCGTGGTCGGGCAAACCTCGGGACAGTGGGTGAAGCCGAAGAAGACGACGCTGGGCTGGCCCCTGAATGCCGCCTCGGTGATCGGCGCGCCTTTCTGGTCGACCAGGGTGAAGGGTGCGCCGAACGGTTCGCCGCCATAGTGGCCGCGATACCAGTCGAAGGTCAGCCAGCCGATGCCGGCCGCCATCAGGACGAGAATACCGACCAGGATAGAACGCATCATCAGAAAAGTCCGTCCGCAGAAATCATCGCGCCGGCTCAATGCCGCGCCGGTGCGACTGTCTTAGCGGTTCGGCCCCGCGCAGGCAAAGTGCCGCGTTGCCGCAACCGCGGTGGCGTTGACGCATCCGCTTGCAAAGCGGCACAACGCGCCCCACCTGAAACCGGCAACTCGAACCGCGGGAGACCTCCTTTGCGCAAACTGATTGGGCGAAAAGTGATCGGCGGCGCCTTGGCCGCATGCCTTGCGCTCGGCACCGGCGGCGCCGTCGCCGAGGAAGTCGGCAAGGTGGGCGTCGACTGGGTCGGCAACGACATCAAGATCGACGCGATCAAGGACCCCAAGGTGGATGGCGTGACCTGCCATGTCGCCTATTTCGACCGCAGCGTCATCGATCGCCTGCACAAGGGCAACTGGTTCGAGGATCCCAGCGATTCCTCGATCTCCTGCCGCCAGACCGGTCCTATCACCATCGGCAACATCGACATGAGCGAGGGCGGCGAGGAGGTGTTCAAGCAAGGCCTCAGCCTGATCTGGAAGAAGCAGGTGGTGAACCGCATCTACGACAAGGCCAACGAGACGTTGATCTACCTCTCGCATTCCCGCCAGGTGCAGAACGGCTCGGCGAAAATGTCGGTCACGACAGTGCCGCTCTACGGCCAGAACGTGGTGTGGAGCAAGGGCAAGCCGAACTAGGCGGGGTGGACGTCATTCGTGCTGATTGCCCCACGGACAATTGCTCCTGCCTTGCGGGAGCAATTGCTCTGACGTAAAGCCGCCGCATGGACCGTTCCGAAGACCTCGTCCTCAAGGCCCCCGAGCCGCGCATCCATCCGACCGCGGAACTCAAGGCATGCAAGCTTGGCCGCTACGCCTCGATCGGCGAGCGGGTGGTGCTGCGCGAAGTGAGCGTCGGCGACTTCTCCTATTTCGAGCGCCATGCCGAGGCTATCTATACGAGCATCGGCAAATTCTGCTCGATCGCCGCCAACAGCCGCATCAATGCGCTGGAACATCCGATCGAGCGGCTGACGCAGCACAAGGTCAGCTATCGGCCGAACGAGTATTTTCGTTGGCTGGGCGTCGATGCCGCGTTCCGCGAGCGGCGGCGAGCGAATGCCGTGACCATCGGCCATGACGTCTGGGTCGGCCACGGTGCGGTGATCATGCCTGGCATCACTGTCGGCAATGGTGCTGTCATCGGAGCCAATGCGGTGGTGACGCAGGACGTACCGTCCTACATGATCGTCGCCGGCGTGCCGGCGAAGCCGCTGCGACGGCGCTTTCCCCCGGCTGTCGCGGCACGGATCGAAGCGCTCGCCTGGTGGGACTGGCCGGTCGAGAAACTCGCCAGGGCGGTTCCCGACATCCAGGCAATGCCGATCGAGGCCTTCCTCGACCGTTGGGAAAACGACGCCGCCTAGAAGAGTCACCGTCTCAAGGAAGCGGCGAGCCACTCATGGCGCACAGGCTGCGAAGCAAGTTGCGGGAGGCGGAGCCGACCGTCTGTCAGTGTGCCGGTCGGCGCTTTTCTGGAAACCCCTTCCGCCATGCGGGGGTGGCGCGGCGGAAGGGGCTGGAGTTAAACCGCCGTGAAGCGGAAGGAACAGGCTCTCTGCCTGCATGGTTACCATGACATTAAACCGATAAGGTGTGTTTTCCGTAGAATGCTCCCATTGCGTGCATTCAATTGCGCCTGACGTATTTGTTGCCGGTGGGAACCTGGAACGGTCGTCGGTTGTTTCTCATCGCGGCAGCCATTGAGGGTTCTCGACAGATGGAAAAGCTTTTCACCAAGGTCGCCAACTGGGTCGCCCACATAGCCGGCCTACCGTTGACCTTCGCCGCTTGTGGCCTGATCGTCGTCGTCTGGGCGGCAAGCGGGCCGTTCTTCGGCTTCTCGGACACCTGGCAATTGGTGATCAACACCGGCACGACCATCATCACCTTCCTGATGGTGTTTCTCATCCAGAACACCCAGAACCGCGACGGCGCGGCGATCCAGGCCAAGCTCGATGAACTGATCCGGGTCAGCGAGGGCCACAACCGCTTCATCGGCATCGAGCACCTGACGGAATCCGAGGTCGAGGAGATCCGCGACAAATGCGAACGGGCGGCGCGACGGCATGACGAAAAGATCGCCGCCATGGCCGCGAAGAAGGCCGTGGCGCAAAAACGAGCTCCGAAGAAGCGTGCGGCCTGAGGACGTGAAGATCAGTTTTTCATGAAGGCCGCGAAGGCATCCTTGTGGTCCGGGTGCCAGCGCGACAAGGCGGGGCGGTTTTCGATGATGTCGCCGATCGCCCAGGCCATGCGCTTTTCGTCCACGGGGCGCGCCACGTCATTGTCCGGACACAGGATGTAGAAATCGCCGCTGACCAGCGATTCCAACATGAAATCAACAACCTGCTCGCCGGTCCAGGCACCGGCCGGTTTTTCCGTAGCACCCTCGGTGAGGCCGGTATAGGTGAAGCCGGGGATGAGCAGATGCGCCGACAGGCGGGCACCAGGCTCGTTGCGTAGCGCATGCGCCAGGCCTTCGGTGAATGTCTTCACGCCTGCCTTGGAGACATTGTAGGCAAGGTTGCCGGGCGGCGTGGTGATGCCTTGTTTGGAGCCGGTGTTGAGGATCAGGCCCGGTCTGGCCGATGCCAGCATGCGTGGCGCGAAGGCCTCCACGCCATGCACGACACCCCAGAAATTGATGTCGAGCAGCCGCTTCCACGCATCACGGTTTTCCCAGGGCTTGCCCGGGTTATCGCCGACACCGGCATTGTTCATCAGCAGCGAAATCTCGCCGAAGGCGCCGAATGCCCGGTCGGCGAGACGATCGACCTCATCGGCCTTCGAAACGTCCGATGCAACGGCAAGCACGGCGTCGTCGCCGGCAATGGCCGAGACTGCCCGGGAGGCATCGTCAAGGCGGGTCCCGGCGATGTCCGCGAGCACGATCCTCATGCCCATCAACGCAAGTCGTTTGGCGGCCGCCAGCCCAATGCCGCTCGCGGCGCCGGTGATGACGGCGGTGTTGCCGGGGCTGAGCGCGGGCAGGGCGGTCTGGATTTCGGCGTCGGTGATCATGAGCAACGGGATCCTTTTCTCGATGGCGCAGAACTTAGTGCCGGAACAGGCTTGCGCAAGCCTGCGTCGGCACGTGTCCGGGTTGACCGGGCTGGTCGAGGCTGCGCATGCTATCCTGGTAAAGGAGATTTTCTATTGACGGATTGGGTTGCAATTCTGAAGGAACAGACCGCCACCGGCGATCAGATGGGGCGAGAGGTGCCGCAGATGCTGGCCAACCCCGATATCAGCGAAGCCCAGGTGAAGACGCTGTTCTCGGCGTTGGAAAAGCAGGCCGAATTCGTCGAGAAACTGCGTATGGCGCTGGAGAAATTCGGCCATGATTTCTCGATCATCAAGGCAGCCGAACGGCTGGAGGAGCGCTATGCCGACCTTGCCGCTTCGGTGGCGGAAACGCTAAAGGCGATGCGTAAATAAGGCTGGTTTCCCGCGCTATTTCTCGAGAACGCGCGAAAAGCGCGTGTCCGGCACCAGCCACACCAGGGCGATGGCAACATAGAGGCCCACGCCGATCCACCGGTTGAGGAAGGCAAGCGCGATCGCCGCCAGGTAGCCGGCAAGCGAAAGCCTTCCCTTGCGGTCACTGCCGATTGCCTTGGCGAAGGCGGTATCCGGCCCATGCAGACGGTGCAGGGCGATGACCAGGATGCCGTAGGCGGTCGCACACATTGCAAGATCGAAACCGTAGACCGCGACCGGAACCGTGGCGAAATGGTTCTCGCCCATGAAAGCCGTCGTTACCGGCATCAGGGACAACCAGAACAACAGATGCAGGTTTGCCCACAGCACGCCACCATCGACGCGCTGCACGGTGTGGAACATGTTGTGCAGATTGTTCCAGTAGATGCCGACATTGATGAATGAGAGCACGTAGCACAGGAAGATCGGCAATTGCGGCGCCAGGGCGGAAAAGTCCTCGCCCTCCGGCACCTTGAGGTCCAGCACCATGATGGTGATGATGATGGCCACCACGCCGTCGGTGAATGCCTCGACCCTGCCTTTGCCCATGCTCACCGCCTCCGCCCGCAATGAATTGTCGAAAGACAGTAAACTGTTAGCGGAAGTTTCCGGGCCGATAAACGGCACTCGGGAAATTCCTCAACCATGTCCGGGAAAACTCCCTTGCCGAAGTTGCCGATGTGATGATCGGCCTTGGCCGGTTGTTGACTTTCCCGCTGTTTTCTCTCCCTTCTGATGCAACCCTTGGTCGAGCCGTCGAACGGCCGGGGACCGAATGGAGGGACTGATGAGATTTCGATTTCTGCTTGCGATAGCGACCATGCTGGCCGCCGTCTTCGGAACATCCGCCGCGGCCTTCGCCTACAGCGCTCATACCACGACAAATCTCAACGTGCGTAGCGGGCCCGGCGCGGGATACGCCAGGGTCGGGACGTTGCCGGCCGGCTTCAGGGTCGACGTGGCCGGCTGCCAGCCGGGTTGGTGCCGGATCCATGGCGGTGGTGTCAGCGGCTGGGCCAGTTCCGGTTATCTTTCGCGCGCCCATGTCGTTCGTCCGCCGATCGTCATCGTTCGTCCGCCGCATCATCGGCCGCCGCACTGGCACAAGCCGCCCCATCACCGTCCTCCGCACCATCGCCCGCCGCACAAGCCGCGGCCCGGCAAGTGCAAGATCGCGCCCGGCTTTCCCTGCAAATAGGGCAGATCTCGAATGCCGTAACGAAAAAGGGCTGCGTCATCCGCGGCCCTTTTTTCCTTGTCGGTGATCAGCCGTTCGGCGTTTCAGGCGCCATGTTCGCGCGCTCACGCGGCACGCCAAGCCCGGTATCCGGCGGCTCGCCGGCGGCCGGCCTGTCCTCGATCATGTGCATGGTGCGCCAGCCGCCGAAGCGGTAATAGGCCGCGGCCAGAACCAGCGAGGTGATCGAGCCAGCCGGAAAACTCCACCACAACGCTTCCTCGCCGATCACGCCGCGCATGAAATAGGCAAAGCCGGTGCGTATGACGAGCACCGAGATCACCAGGATGATCAGCGGCGGCATCACCGCACCGGTGGCGCGCACCGTGGCGAACAGCACGATGGTGACGCCGAACAGGATGAACGACCAGGACGCCACGGTGTTGATATGGGCGGCGATATCAATCGCCGCGCTGTCGCTGCTCAGGAACAGGCTGAGGATCGAGCGGTCGAAGAGCCACAACAGCGCAACGAGAGCGCCGGTCAGGACAAGGTTGAAGCCGACGCCGGAGGCGGCGACGCGGCCGATCCGGTCCCAGCGGCCGGCGCCGACATTCTGCGCCGCCATCGAGGAGACCGCGGCACCGATGGCGAGCGCCGGCATCTGGATGTAGGTCCACAGCTGCGCGGCGATGCCGTAGGCGGCGGCTACTTGCGAGCCGTAGGAATTGACGATGCCCATCACCGTCAGCGCCGCCGCCGAGATGACGATCATCTGCAGCCCCATCGGCACGCCCTTGAAGACGACAATGCGCAGCAAGGCGGGGTCGGGCCACAGCAGCGTGAGATTGGCGCCGGCCAGCCGCAGCGGATGCTTGCGCGCATAGAGCACGACAAGGATGGCGATGACGCTCACGGTCTGACCGATCAGCGTCGAAGTCGCCGATCCGGCGATGCCGAGTTCGGGGAAGGGGCCGATGCCGCGGATCAGCAGGGGGTTGAGCACGATATCGAGCACGACCGCCAGCGCCATGAAGAAGAAGGGCGTACGCGAATCGCCGGCGCCGCGCAGCACGGTCATGACGAAGGACAGAAGGTTCATCATCGGCACGGCGATGAAGATGATGCGCAGATAGGACCGCGCCAGCGGCAAGGCGTCCGCCGGTGTGCCAAGCGTGTTGAGGATGGCGTCGACCCAGATCCAGCCGCATACCGCGAAGACTATGGAAACGAGGAAGAAGAAGGTGGCGCTGGTGCCGACGATGCGGCGCGCCTCGGGCAGATCGCGGGCACCGACCGACTGCGCCACCAGGATGGTCGCCGCCATGCCGATGCCGAACACCGTGCCCAGGATCAGGAACAGGACGAGGTTGGCGTTGGAGGTGGCCGTCAGGGCCGATTCGCCAAGGAAACGGCCGACCCAGACGGCATTGATGGACCCGTTGAGCGACTGCAGCACGTTGGAGCCCAACACCGGCAAGGCAAACAGCAGCAGCGTGCGTGGGATCGGGCCGCTGGTCAGGTCGCCGGTGCGCCGGCGCGTGGGCATTTTTTCGGTCATGGCTGGAGGCTTATCCCAACTCGGTCCGCGATGATTGCCGATTCAACGGCACAGGTCGATGCGGCGTCGGAAAATTCCGCTTGGCGTATCTTGAGCGGTTCACAGCTTCACGAAGCGGCGAACCGCTCAATCGCCCTGTTCGACGCAATTACAAAGGGGGAAAGCGCTATGCGCTCTGCCCGGCAGACCGAACGCATCTTCCTGGACTTGCCTTGGTCCGATCATGTTCTCAAAGCTCCCGGAATGGGTATTGATCCCTAGGCGTGGGGTCCGCATATCCTTATCAAATATGGACAAGCCGGGGGGATCATGTCCGATATTCCGCTGTTTTCCGAGCGCCTGAGCCAGCGCGCTTTTCTGGGTGCGTCCGCTTTGAGCGCGGCCTCATGGCTCTTTCGGCCTGCACCACGACGGATGTGGCGACGCCACCGCCACCGGTTGCCGCGGCGCCGCCCGATGCGGCGTTCGGCGATGCCGCAAGCATGTACGCGGCGCGCACCGATGAGGGTTATCAGTTGCCGGCAATCCCGGTGGCCAGGCTCGATCCGAAGTTCGTGCGCCAGATCGTGGCCGACCCGACCGGAGAGAAACCCGGCACAATCGTCGTCGATGTCTCCGAGCACTTCCTGTATCTGGTGCGCGACGGCGGCAAGGCCATCCGCTACGGTGTCAGCCTCGGCAAGGCCGGTTTTGGATGGACCGGCAGCGCGGTGGTGCAGGCGCGGAAGAGTGGCCGGTGTGGACGCCGCCGCCGGAAATGATCCAGCGCCGGCCGGAACTGGCGAAATACAAGGACGGCATGCCGCCCGGCCCGCAGAGCCCGCTGGGCGCCCGCGCCCTCTATCTCTTCCGCGACGGCAAGGACACGATGTACCGGCTGCATGGCACGCCAGAGTGGGATTCCATCGGGAAGAACGCGTCGCCCGGCTGCGTGCGCTTCATGAACCAGGACATCATCGACCTCTACAGCCGCGTCGACGGCCCCGCACAGGTCTTCGTTCGACCGAACCTGTCGGCCGCCGGCAAGATCATGGCTGTGTCGAGCAGGACGGCAGAGCCGATCGACGCGGGCGTGCCGAAGGACGCGGAGTTCTTGAAATAGGCGTCCTCACGGTCAGCCGTTTGACGTCGTTGAGGCGGGCGCGCTGGGCGCCCGCCTTTTCAGGCGTTACTTCTTGGCGAGGCCGGGAAGCGTGACCTGATAGACCAGGAACATGGTGTCGACATCGGCGCCGTCGTCGGCCTTGTAGGGCGCCCCGACCTGGAAACCGTCCTGGGCAAGGAAGTCGTTGTCATTGGCGACGAACAGGAAATAATCGTCGGGCAGCTTCGGATCGAGCACGCTGGCCAGCGACATCGCTTCCCACTTCTCGGACAGGTTGTTTTGGTCGTTGGGGGCGCCATTGTGCAGGCCGAAGCGGCCAAGCTCGGCATTGTCGTTGATGTCGATGAACGGCGTCAGCTTGGCCGGCGTCACCGACGGGTCGAGTACGCCCTTGGGGGCGAGCGGCTTGTCAGCGGCATCGAAAGGACCGCCGGCAATGTCGGTGGCGGACGAGACATCGACGATGCTGATTTCGCGGTAGAGCGACGTATCGCCCTTCAGGCCCTGGCCGTTGCCGCTGTCGCGCGCCAGCATCAGGAACGCCGTGTCCGACAACGCCACGATCTCGCTCTGGGCGGCGACCTTGGTCTTGCCCTTGGCGTCCTTGAACACAGGCAGCGGCACGACATATTCGTGCGCCAGCTTGAGATGGGCGAGGTCGGAGGCGTCATAGACCAGCGCCCGTGTGTTCTGCCGGGTCGAAGCTGAATCGCCACCGTCCTGCCTAGTCGCCGATTGCAGCACGGCGATCAGGAACTTGCCGTCCGGCGTCATCGCCATGCCTTCCAGGCCCTGGTTGTTCTGGCGGCCGGTATCGGGATCCTTCGGATCGGGGTCGGCTGCACCTGGACCGGGATTGTCAGAGGAGAAGTTCGGTGCGCCCTTGCGCATCGGCACCAGGGCCGCCGGCGGCTGGGTCGCCGACATCAGGCGGCCTTGCGCCGAGAACCGGTAGATATTCGGGCCATATTCATCGGAGACGAACATCGAACCGTCGGGCAGCCGCACGACCGCCTCGTTGTCGAGGGCGAGCTTGCCGTTGGTGGCGGCGGGCAGCATCGGCATGTCGCCAGCCGCGGCGCGCACATCCGACAGCGGATCGAGGCCGGTGGCATCAGTGCCCTTGTCGTCGGTGAGCAGCAAGGTGTCGGCAAGCGTTGCCTTCACGCCTGTCTGTTCCTGGCCAGCAGCACCCGGTGCCGCCGGCGTGAACTCGATGCCGATGGTGTTGAGGCGCGGCCGGTAGTCCGTGGTGCCGGCGACGTTGTAACCGCGGTCCGGCAGCAACCAGAGCGAACCCTTGTAGGTGCCCGCGTCATGCGTCCAGCCGGCGACGTCGATCGACATGCCGGAGCCTGAGCCGAACGTCTCGCCGAACTTGTCGCGCTGGGCGGCAGGAATGCGGCCAACGCCCACCAGGCCCTTGTTGACAAAGCTGGTGGCGCCGACGGTCGCGGTGCTGTCGGCGAGCGCCGGCGTCAAGGCGGTGAACAAGGTCAGCGCGACGCCGAGCGCGACGGTTCGGTGCAGGTGTTTCATGGATGGTCCTCTTGGTGACGGATGTGACGGAGCGGCCGAAGAACGAAGAAGCTCAAGGAGGCGGCACATCGATGATGCCGCGCGCCGCTCCCCGGAAAGCGGTCTACGGCGCGAACATGATGCTTGCGTGACAGCGCGGCACGTATGCCCGCCCGCGTGTTCATTGCCCTGCGAGGACGTGCGCTCGGGGCGAGAATTAGATCACCCCGAATCCATTTCGAGTCAGCAGGCGCAGCACTAGACACTTATGTACAGCGCGTATATGGTGCGGCTTCTGACAGACCGGGAGGGAAGCCTTGAAGCCGCACTACCGCGCAGTCGTCATCGGGGGTGGGGTGGTCGGCGCCTCGGTGCTCTACCATCTGACGCGGTTCGGCTGGTCCGATGTCGCACTGATCGAGCGCGCCGAATTGACGGCCGGTTCGACCTGGCACGCGGCGGCCGGGTTTCATGCGCTCAATGCCGATCCCAACGTCGCGGCGCTGCAGGATTACACCATCAACCTCTATCGCGAGATCGAGGCCGAGTCCGGCCAGGACATCGGCCTGCACATGACCGGCGGCGTCAACATCGCCAGCGACCCCCAGCGTTGGGAGTGGCTGAAATCGGCCTGGGCGGTGTTCCAGTCGGTCGGCATCGAAACCGCGCGGCTGGTGACTCCCGAAGAGATCAAGGCGATCTGCCCGATCGTCGATGTCACCGGCGTGCTCGGCGGCCTGCATGATTCCAACGAAGGCCATCTCGACCCCTACGGCACCACGCATGCCTATGCTGGCGCCGCGAAGAAGCGCGGGGCCGAGGTGATCCTGCGCAACCGTGTCGTCGAATTGAAGTCCCGCGCGGACGGTCGCTGGGACGTCGTCACCGAACAGGGCACCATCGTCGCCGAGCATGTCGTCAACGCCGGCGGGCTCTGGGCCAAGCAGCTCGGACGCATGGCCGGCGTCGACCTGCCGGTGACGCCGATGGAGCACCATTATTTCGTCACCGAGGACATTACGGAGATCGCGGCACTTGACCGGGAGATCGGCATCGCCGTCGACCTCGACGGCTTCTCCTACCTGCGCCAGGAGCGCAAGGGCGTGCTGCTTGGCGTCTACGAGCAGAACCCGAAGCACTGGAACATGGACGGCGCGCCTTGGGACTACGGGATCGAGCTGATCCCGGAAGACATCGACCGCATCAGTCCCGAACTCGCCAAGGCGCATGAGCGCTTTCCCTGCCTGGCGAGCGCCGGCATCCGCAAATGGGTCAACGGCGCCTTCACCTTCACGCCGGACGGCAACCCTATCGTCGGACCGGTGCGCGGCCTGAAAAACTACTGGGTCGCCTGCGGCGTCATGGCCGGCTTCAGCCAGGGCGGCGGCGTCGGCAAATCGCTGGCCGAATGGATGATTTACGGCGAGCCGCAGGCCGACATTTTCGGCATGGACATCGCCCGCTATGGCGCCTTCGCCGCCAATCGCGAATATCTGAAGCAGACGACGCGGCAGTTCTATTCGCGCCGTTTCGTCATGACCTTTCCCAATGAGCGTCTGCCAGCCGGCAGGCCCTTGAAACGCCCCGGCGCCTATGACGGCATGAGTGCCGCGGGTTGCGAGTGGACCGCATCGTGGGGGCTGGAGATCCCGGCCTATTTCGCGCCGATGGGGTTTCGCGAAAGCACCACGCTCAAGCGGTCCAACGCCTTCGACATCGTCGGCGACGAGGCGCTGCAGGTCCGGCGTGCCGCTGGCCTCGTCGATATCTCGGCCTATTCACGTTATGCGGTGTCCGGCGCGAATGCGGAGGCATGGCTCGACCGGCTGCTGGCATGCAAGCTGCCGAAGGCGGGACAGGCGCGGCTGGCGCCGATGCTCGGGCCGGACGGGCGGCTGAAGGGCGACCTCACGGTAATCAACTGGGGCGGCGACGATTATTGGCTGATGGGTTCCTACTATCTCAGGGAATTCCACATGCGCTGGTTCGAGAGCCAGGCAGGAGAGGGCGTCACGGTCACAGACATTTCCGACGCAACGGGCGGCTTCCTGCTGACCGGGCCGAATGCGCGGAAAATCCTGGAGCGTACAACACATCAGGACGTCTCCGCCGCCGCACTGCCGTTCATGGCTTGCGGCACGTTCGACATCGGCATGGTGCGGGCGCGGGTTGCCCGCCTCTCTATCGCCGGCGAGCTCGGCTTCGAGATCAGTTGCCCGGTAACCATGCATGCCACGCTGCGCGACACGCTGCTTGCGGCCGGTGAAGATCTTGGCCTGGCCGAGGTCGGCTACTACGCGCTCAATGCGCTCAGGTTGGAGAAAAGCTTCGGCATCTGGTCACGCGAATTCACGCAGGGCTACACGCCAGGCGAGACCGGCCTCGACCGCTTCATCGCCTTCGACAAGGGCGATTTCGTCGGCCGCGAGGCGGCACTGACGGAACGCCAGGCAGGTACCTCGCGGCGGATCGTGACGCTGGAGATCGATGCCGTTGATGCCGACGCAAGCGGCTTCGAGCCGGTCTGGCGCGACGGCCGACGCATCGGCTTCGTCACTTCGGGCGGCTTTGGCTACACGATCGGCAAGAGCGTCGCGCTGGCGTTGGTCGACGACGATTTTGCCGAGGAGGGGACGGCGCTTTCGGTGCACATTGTCGGCGTCGAGCGGCCGGCACGGATCATCGCGGCCTCGCCCTACGATCCCTCGGGCAAGGCGATGCGGCAATGAGGAGGATTTTCGATGGTCGATGACGCGGCACGAGACGGCAGGCGCGAGCGCCGACGTGGACGCACCGGCGAGGCCGGCAGCGAGAGCAGCCGCCGGCCCAATTACCGGTTGCTGAAGAACCCGTTCCTGCCGCAGCCGATCTTTTCGGATGACCAGGTGGCTTCGATCCACGACACGGCGCTGCGCGTTCTGGAGGAGCTCGGCATCAAGGTGCTGCTGCCGCAGGCGCGTGACTATTTCGCCAGTGCCGGCGCGCTGGTCGACCCGGATACCGACATGGTACGCATCGGCCGCGACATGGTGGTGGCGGCTCTCGCCTCGGCGCCGAAGTCGATCCATGCCCAAGCCGGCGACCGTTCCCGCGACCTGACGCTGGAACTCGGGTCGATGACCTTCCTGGCCGGGTGCGGCGCGCCCAACGTCACCGATCTCGAACGTGGCCGGCGGCCGGGCACGCTGGCCGATTTCGAGGATCTGCTGCGGCTGGTGCAGCATTTCGACGTATTGCACATGCTAGGCCCCTGCATCGAACCGCAGGATGTCGACAACCGCTTTCGCCACTATGCCGTCAACCGCGCGCAACTGACGCTGTCCGACAAGTTCCCGTTCGTCTTCGCGCGCGGCACGCCGCAGGTCGAGGACGGTTTCGAGATGATCCGGCTGGCGCGTGGCCTGTCGCAGGACGAGTTCCTGGCAAACGCGCATTGCTACACCGTCATCAACACCAACTCGCCGCGCCAGCTCGACATTCCAATGGCGCAAGGCATCATCGATTTCGCCAGGGCCGGCCAGGTCTCCGTCATCACGCCGTTCTGCCTGGCGGGTGCAATGGCGCCGATCACGGTCGCCGGCGCGCTGGCGCTGCAGCATGCCGAGGCGCTGGCGGGCCTGACGCTGGCGCAGATCGTGCGGCCCGGCGCGCCGGTCGTCTACGGCTCCTTCTCCTCCAATGTCGACATGAAATCCGGAGCGCCGGCCTTCGGCACGCCGGAGCATGTCAAGGCAACGCTGGGTGCCGGCCAGCTGGCGCGCTTCACCGGACTGCCCTGGCGGTCCGGCGGCGGCAGTGCCGCCAACATCTCGGACGCGCAGGCAGCACACGAAACGCAGTTCGCGCTGTGGGGCTCGGTGCTGGCCGGAGCGACGATGTGCATCCATGCCGCCGGCTGGCTGGAAGGCGGCTTGAGCGTCTCCTTCGAGAAGATGATCACCGACATCGAGGCGCTGCAGACGGTCGCCGAACTCTGCGCCGCGACGCCGGGCGACGAGGATGCGATCGGCTTCGAGGCGATCGCCGAAGTGCAACCGGGCGGCCATTTCTTCTCGGCTGGCCACACCATGGCGCGCTACCGCACCGCCTTCTACGAACCGCTGGTGGCCGACTGGTCGAACTTCGGCAACTGGACGCAAAGTGGATCGAAGACGGCGAGCGAACGCGCCACCGGGGTCTGGCGGCGCGCGGTTGCCGATTTCGAGCCGCCGGCATCGGCTGCGGCCACATCAGGCGTGCTCGACGAATTCATCGCGCGGCGCACCGAAGAGGGCGGCGCGGCACCGGTTTCGTGAGCGGTAGCCGCGACACCCTTGGGAATTGCGCAAAGCAAGAGAAATGCGCTTTCCCTGGAAAACCGCTTCGCACTTATCCTGGGATTGCTCATGTCGGGTTGTCGAGCGTGAAAAGATCGCTCTCCTCGTCATAGGCAAAATATTCGGCATAGCGAGCCCAGCTGATGACGGCGCGCACCGTCTGGTCGGCATAGCCCTCGGACATGTGGTCCTCCAGTTCGTCGCGGAAGCGGCGGGCTGGCGCCTTGTGGTTGGCGCGTTCGTCGAGCACGCGGCGGATGTGGCCGGCCAGCGGCACATAGGTCGCGAGCTGCTGCGCGAACAATTGCTTGCGCGCGTCGACCTCGCTTTCGGCGAAGCGTTTGCCGGCCAGGGTCAATTGGATGTCGCCCTCGGCCAGTTCGGCAAAGCGCAGCAACTGAAGCGTTTCGGCGATTGGGAACAGGTCATCGATCTCGAGCTGCAGGCTGGCGGCCAGCGGCGGCAGATCGGCATGCCCCTTGTAAGGCGCCGCCGCGACCGCCTCGATCAGGCCCGCGAGCAGGTTGGTCGAAACGCGCGGCAGCACCATGGCGATACCCGAACCCGGGAAGACGCCGTCGCGGGCAGGGCTGCCCGGCTCCTTCCTGGCGGTCATGCGGGCATAGATGTCCTCGACCAGCGCGCGGAACGCCGGATCCAGCCGGTTGCGCGGCTGCGGTAGGTCGATCCTGAGCTCGGCGACGACGCGGCCCGGATTGGACGAGAAGATCAGCACGCGGTCGCACATCAGCACCGCCTCCTCGATGTTGTGCGTCACCATCAGGATCGACTCGATCGGCATGCGGCCTTCCGACCAGAGGTCGAGCAGGTCGGTGCGCAGCGTCTCGGCCGTCAGCACGTCGAGCGCCGAGAACGGCTCGTCCATCAACAGCACCTTGGGATGCACCACGAGGGCGCGGGCGAGCCCGACGCGCTGGCGCATGCCGCCCGACAGCTCCTTCGGATAGGCGTTCTCGAAACCGTCGAGGCCGATCAGGTCGATGGCCGACAGCGCGCGCTTGCGGCGCACTGCCGGCGAGACGCCCTGTGCCTCGAGCCCGAGTTCGACATTCTGCAGGACCGTCAGCCAGGGAAACAACGCAAAACTCTGAAAGACCATGGCGATGCCGTCCGGCGTGCCGGAGACAGCCTTGCCCTCGAAGGTGATGGCGCCCTGGCTCGGCCGGATCAGGCCGGCGATCGAGCGCAGCAAAGTAGACTTGCCGGACCCGGAGCGGCCAAGCAGGCCGACGATCTCGCCGGAACCCAGCGTCAGCCCGACCTGGTCGAGGACGATGAGCTTGCCGGCGCTGCCCTTGTCATAGGTCTGGCAGACGCCATGGACTTCGACGAGCGGCCGGTTCTTGGTGATGACAGCTTGGGTGATGACAGCCTGGTTCATGATCAGTCTCCTGAAAGAGTGGGGGTCAGTCGAGCCGCATGCGGCGTTCGGCGTAGACATAGAGCGGACGCCAGAGGGTGCGGTTGAAGAGGGTGACGAAGAGCGACATCACGGCGATGCCGAGGATGACGCGCGGAAAATCGCCGGCCTCGGTGGCCTTGGCGATGTAGGAGCCGAGCCCGAAGGCTTCGAGCCTGGTGTTGCCCCAGCTTGCCAGTTCGGCGACGATCGAGGCGTTCCACGAACCGCCGGAGGCGGTCAGCGCGCCAGTGATGTAATAGGGGAAAATCCCCGGCAGCATGACGTTCTTCCACCACGACCAGGACCGTATCTTGAAGACCCTGGCTGCCTCCTTGAGATCGGAAGGGAAGGCGCTGGCGCCGGCGATGACGTTGAACAGGATGTACCATTGCGTGCCCAGCACCATCAGCGGCGACAGCCAGATGCTGGGGTTGGCGCCGGTGGCAACGATGGCGATCACCGCGAACGGGAACAGTACGTTGGCGGGGAAGGCGGCGAGGAATTGCGCCAGCGGCTGTACGCGTTCGGCGACCGCCGGCCGCAAGCCGATCCAGACGCCGATCGGCACCCAGATCACGCTGGCCACGGCGATCAGCACGACCACGCGCAGCAAGGTGAGCAGGCCACCGCTGAAGGCTTCGGCCACATCGTTCCAGCCAAGGGTCTGCCTGAGATACAGGACCGTCTCGACCACGCCCCACAGGGCCACAATCAGCACCAGTCCCACCCAGGCGATGTCGAGCGCGCGCGAGAAGCGGCGCGATGCGGCGGACGCTGCCGGCATGGCACGCTTGCCCAGTCGTAGCAGCATGGCGCGCTGCCAGAGCCATACGATCGGCAATCCCACGGTCTGCAGCAACCGGGCCCGGCGCAGGATATCGTAGACCCAGGAGCGGGGCTTTTCCTGCCCGGCGGTCTGCTCGAAACGGAACTTGTCGGCCCAGGCGACAACGGGCCGGAACAGCAATTGGTCATAGAGCAGGATGAGCACGCCCATGGCCATCACGGCCCAGGCGACGGCCCTGAAATCCTGCTTGTCGATGGCGAGCGCCAGCCATGAGCCGATGCCAGGCAGTTGCACGGTGGTGGTGCCGACGGTGATGGCTTCCGAGGCGACGACGAAGAACCAGCCGCCGGACATCGACATCATCGTGTTCCAGACCAGGCCGGGGGCCGCGAACGGCGCCTCCAGCCGCCAGAACCGCTGCCAGGCCGACAGGCCGAAGCCACGGCTGACCTCATCGAGGTCGCCCGGCACCGTGCGCAGCGACTGGTAGAACGAGAACGCCATGTTCCAGGCCTGGCTGGTGAAGATGGCGAAGATAGCCGCGCATTCAGCGCCGAGCTGGCTGCCGGGAAACAGGCCCATGAAGAAGGTGACGGTGAAGGTCAGGAAGCCCAGCACCGGCACTGATTGCAGGATATCGAGCGCGGGAATGATCACCATCTCGGCACGGCGGCTCTTGGCGGCCAGCGTCGCCACGGTGAAGGTGAAGATCAGCGACACGATGATGGCAGCGAACATGCGCAGCGTGGTGCGCAGCGCGTATTCCGGCAGGTTGGCGAGATCGAGCGTCACCGGCGAGGTGGTGAGCAGTGTCGTTGGCGCGCGCATGCCGGCGGCGCCATGCGCCAGAAGCACCAGCAAGGCCACCAGCATGGCGAAGGCGACGGTGTCGTAGATGTTGGGAGCGATGCGTCCACGCGCGAGGGCCGCGGCCTCGCCCAGGGAATTGCGGTTGTGAGGCAGGAAGATCATGATGGGCCTCCGGATGATGGGCCGATTGCGGTATGGCTTGGGAGAAAGCCCGGATGGTTGCGGGCATGCGAAAGGCTTCGACCGGGAGGCGGTCGCGCCGGGCGCCAGGGCGCGGCCGTCAGCGCGGAGGTTTGGACGGCGTCGAAGAGGGGCTCAGGCGGCGTGCCGTGGCAGGGCCGTTCGACGACTGACGCCCTCTTCGGAAACGGGTTTTTGCTCCTGCGTCCAGCGGCACTCCAGGCGGCCGCTCACCGTGCCGCGTCGCCAGACGCAGACGAGCCGGGTCGGCGGCATGGTGAAGCCGGCCTCGCCCGCCAGGCCGCGCGTTGTTGCAACAGACGGCCGTACAGTTGAAGCGGAGCGCGCGAAGGGGCGCGCGCGGAGGGGAATGACATTGGTGTTCATGGCTCACCTCTCGCGGTCCGGCGGGACGGCAAGGCGAGCCGCAGGCGGGTTATGCCCTGCCGAGGCCCGACCGGCGCCACATGCCGGAAACCAAATCTGTTGATGGGGCCAGTGTCCGGACCGTGCCTGGGGCTTGATCCGGACAGCGACTGGGATAGCTGTCCATAACCTGTTCGATCTCGAGTTGATGCCTCGGTCAGCCGAAGCCACGCCGCCTTACGCCCATGGCTTGCAGCGTGTCAACGCGAGCGCCGGAATCTTAGGTATATGGCTTGATACCAAGGCATAAGGAGGCAGATCCCGTGGAAAGGGACGCGCTGGCAACGCATTGGAAAATAACGGCTTATCCGCCGGCTTGAAGGGGTCAGATTCCGAGCTTGGCGGCCATTTTGATAAGCTCGGCCAGCGAGCCGGCCTGCATCTTGCGCATGGCGCGGGCGCGGCGGACCTTGACGGTGATCTCGCTGACGCCGAGATCGCCAGCGACCTGCTTGTTGAGCCGTCCCTGGACCACCAGCGCGACGACGCCGCGCTCGCCTTCGCTCAGCGTCGCCAGGCGTTCGCGCAGGATATCAATCTCGGCTTTCTGCGTCCGCCGCGACCGGTCCTTGTCCAAGGCGGCGGCTATGGCATCGAGCAGGTCCTGTTCTCGGAACGGTTTTGGCAGGAAATCGACGGCTCCGGTCTTCATCGCCTGCACCGACATGGCGATATCGCCGTGACCGGTCATGATGATCACGGGCAGCGGCGCATCGGAACGAGCGAGCTCTTTCTGGAAGTCCATGCCGCTTTTGCCGGGCAGGCGCACGTCCAGCACAAGGCAGGAGGGGATGTCCGGCCGCGGCGCTCCCAGGAATTCGGCGACCGAACCGAAGCAGCTGATATCCAGCCCGACCGAGCGCAGCAGGCTGTCGAGCGCCTCGCGCATGGCGGGATCGTCGTCGATGACGAAAACGATCTGTTCCGGTTTGCTCGTTTCCGATCCGCTGGCTTGCTTCATTGGTTCGACCCGCGCGATCCTGTCCGGCCTGCCGGCAGCAAAAAGAAGAATGCGGCACCGCGCGGCATTGCCGGCTGGGCCCAGATGCGTCCGCCATGGCTTTCGATGATCGAGCGGCTGATGGCAAGCCCCATGCCCAGGCCCTCGGGCTTGGTGGTGTAGAAGGCGTCGAAGACATGGTCGAGCTGGACGCCGCTCAGGCCACGGCCTGAATCGCGGACTTCGATCACGATCTCGCCGGGCTTGCCGGCACTGGTGACGATTGTCACGTCGCGCTCCTGCTCGCCGCTCGTCGCCTCGATCGCGTTGAGAATGAGGTTGAGGATGACCTGCTGGATCTGCACCGGGTCGGCCTCGGCTCGAGGCAGCTTGCCGGCGAGTTCTGTCCGCAAGGAGACATGGCTTCTGCCGGCCTCGTTCTCCACCAGGGTCAGCGTCTCGGCTATCAGCTGATTGACATCCAGCCGGACGGCCTTGCCGGCTGCCTTGCGCGTCAGGTCGCGCAGGCGCCTGATCAGCTCACTGGCGCGTTCGGCATCCCTGACGATGCGCTCGGCCGCCTTGCCGGCCTCATCCGGGTTGCCAGCCGCCAGCCAGCGCCGGGCGGCGTTGCCGTTCAACACGATCGCCGCCAGCGGCTGGTTGAGTTCGTGGGCGATCGAGGCCGTCAACTCGCCCAGCATCGTCACCCGCGTGATGTGGGCGAGCTGTGCCTGTGCTTCGCGGGCGGACGCCTCAGCGGCGGCGGTGCGCAGCGCCAGATAGGCGGTGACGGCGATCGCCACCAGGCTGATGGCGCAGTTGATCACGCCTGCCGGCACCGAACCCGCCCGCGTGAGGAAAAAACTCAGCACGGTCAGCGCCATGCAGGCCGCCGCGACCATCGCCACGCCGCGCTGGTCGAGATAGCGCACCGCGATCAGGACAATGGCGACATAGAAGACCGCGACCGCGATCTCCAGATTGGTGATCGTGTCGGCGAGGAAGATCGCCGCCGCCAGCAGCACAAGCAGGGCCGGCAGCAGCGGCCGGCGCCAGAGGAGCGGCAAGGATGATCTTCCAGACATGCCGGCCTCCTTGCTGCTCGAATTGCCCTGTTTGCGGACAAGAGGACACTAGCGTGCCACCTTTTGGCCCGGCAAGGCGCTGCCATATCGCATTGGAACCACGAATACCCTCGACTTTCGCCTTCGATGGGTCGCCCTGGCATTGGCAATTGGTGCGTCCCGTGCAGAAATGCGCTTCATGCGCGAAGCCTTGATCGCATTGGTGATTTTCCTGTGCCTGGCGGCGTCGGCGTTCGCCAGCATGACGATCTGGCCGAGATTGCCGGCCAGGCATCGTGATGACGACACGAACACGGTGGTTAGGCTCGCCGCCAATCTGTTCGGGGTCATGACCTCGCTGATACTCGGCCTGATGATCAACTCGGCCAAGAACACCTTCGAATCGATCGATCACAACGTGCACGCCTATGCGACGGAGCTGATCCTGCTCGACAGGACCTTGCGCCAGTATGGCCCGGAAACCGACGCGGTGCGCCAACCATTGGTCGCCTATGTGCAGCGGGTGGTGGAGACCTCGTCGCAAGATAGCGAAACGACCATCGCCGCCAATCAGCTGTCCGAACGCCTGCTGACGGAGATTGGCGTGCGGCTGAATGGGCTGACCCCTCCCGACGCTGTACGCGGTTCCCTTCTGCAGGATGGACGCCAGCGCCTGCAGAAGGTGCTGGAACTGCGCTGGGTCCTTGTCGAGCAGTCGGAGGGTACGATTCCCTGGCCGCTGATCGCCATGCTGGTCACCTGGCTGGCGCTGATCTTCGCCAGTTTCGGGTTCAGGGCACCGAAGAATACAATCACCGCCGGAACCCTCATAGTATCGGCCGCGCTGATCGCCGGGGCGATCTACCTGATCCTGGACATGGATGTGGCGTTCTCCGGACCGATCCAGATTTCGTCGGCGCCGCTGGAAAGGGCATTGGCCGAATTGCAGCGATGATGCGGAACCGGCACCATTCCCAGGCATTCATGGAGTGAACCACGGAGGACGACATGGGTTTCGACCAGTATCACGAGCCGCCTGAAGAACTGCCGCAGAAGGTGCGGACCTTTGCCCGCATGATCACCTCGCTGATCGAGGAGGCGGAAGCGATCGGCTGGTACGAACAGCGCATTTCGGTGGAGAAGGACCCTCAGGCCAAGGCGATCATGAAGAACGCACAAGGCGAGGAGTTCAAGCATTTCGGCATGGATCTGGAATTCCTGCTGCGCCAGAAGAAGGACTGGCGGGCGGAACTGAAGGAAATCCTGTTCACGACGGGCGATATCGTCAAGGCCGGCGAGCGGGGGGAGAAGAAGGTGGATTGATTGCCTTCGCCGGCTTTGCGCGAAGCCCGCAGGGTTCGGTTCACACCGCCGCGACGAACCCGTCCAGCACGCGTTTCTGCCCTGCCTTGTCGAAGTCGATGGTCAGCTTGTTGCCCTCGATGGCCGAGATATTGCCGTTGCCGAACTTCTGGTGGAAGACGCGGTCGCCGACGCTGAAGGCGGACGGCGTGTCGGAGACGGATTTGGCGACCAGTTCGCCGTCGATGGTGCGGCCCTTTACGCTCGTGCGGCCGGCGCCGTAGCCGCTGTCTGTCTCGCCATAGCCGATGCGCTCGACCTGGTGGCCGGAGCGCGAACCCCAGTTGCGGTCTGTCGCCTCGGTGCGGTTGGCCTGCGCGCGCTGCCAGCCGGGCGTAGAATAGGTGTTGGAGAAGGCGCCGGATTTCTCGGTGCCGCCATTGTTGGCGCCAACATTGTCGAAGCGCGACGCGCCGTAGGGGTTCTGGCGGCCGCCGCGGCCGGAGGCGAATGAGCCGCCGCCGTAGGAATTGCCATAGCCGCCATAGCTGTTGCCGCTTTCCGCGACCTCGACATGGGCCTCCGGCAGCTCCTCGAGGAAGCGCGACGGGATGGTCGATTGCCAGAGCCCGTGGATGAGGCGGTTGGAGACGAACCAGATATGCAGGTTCTTCTTGGCCCGGGTGAGGCCGACATAGGCCAGCCGGCGCTCTTCCTCCAGCCCGGAGCGGCCGCCCTCATCGAGCGCGCGCTGGTGGGGAAAGAGGCCTTCCTCCCAGCCGGGGAGAAAAACCGTCTCGAATTCGAGGCCCTTGGCCGAATGCAGTGTCATGATGGAGACGGCGTCCTGCCCGGCATTCTGCTCGGCATCCATGACCAGCGCCACATGTTCGAGGAACGAGCGCAGCGACTCGTACTCCTCCATGGAGCGGATCAGTTCCTTCAGGTTCTCCAGCCGACCCGGCGCTTCGGCCGAGCGGTCGTTCTTCCACATGTCGGTATAGCCGCTCTCCTCGAGAATGGTCTCGGCGAGTTCGGTGTGCGGCTTGGTTTCCAGCGCCTTCTGCCAGCGCTCGAAATTGGCGGCCACTTCGCGCAAAGCGGCGCGCGGCTTCGGCTTCAACTCGTCGCTTTCGGCGAGATTGCCGGCGGCCTCCAGCATCGGAATGCGCAGGGCGCGCGCCGTGTCGTGGATCTGGCGTATGGTGGCTTCGCCCAGGCCGCGCTTCGGCACATTGACGATGCGCTCGAAGGCGAGGTCGTCGCCGCTGTTGGCAACGACGCGGAAGAAGGCCAGCGCGTCGCGGATTTCCATGCGCTCGTAGAAGCGCGGGCCGCCGATAACGCGGTAGTTCAGGCCGAGCGTGATGAAGCGGTCCTCGAAGGCGCGCATCTGGAAGGACGCCCGCACCAGGATCGCCATGTCGTTGAGATTATGCTTCTGGCGCTGATAGGCCTCGATGGTCTCGCCGATGGCACGGGCTTCCTCCTCGGAATCCCAGGCGGCGTGGACATTGACCTTGCCGTCCTCGGGGTCGTTGCGGTCAGTAAACAGCGTCTTGCCGAAACGGCCCTCATTGTGGGCGATGAGATGCGAAGCAGCGCCGAGTATATGCGCGGTCGAGCGGTAGTTGCGCTCGAGCCTTATGATGGTGGCGCCGGGAAAATCCTTGTCGAAGCGCAGGATGTTGTCGACCTCGGCGCCGCGCCAGCCATAGATCGACTGATCGTCGTCGCCGACGCAGCAGATGTTGACTTTGTTTTCGCTCACGGCCGCACGCGAGCTTCGCTCGCGGGCCTCCGCGGGGGCGGCTTGGCCGGCCGACGCCTGGTCGGGCTTGCGGCCTTCGGCCGATCGCAGATCCGTCGACGTTGACCCACGCCCGCTGTCCGACCGCTGTGCCAGCAGGCGCAGCCACATGTACTGGGCGGTGTTGGTGTCCTGGTATTCGTCGACGAGGATGTATTTGAAGCGCCGGTGATAGTCCTTCAGCACATCCGGATTGGCCCGGAAGATGCGGATCGGGTGACAGAGCAGGTCGCCGAAGTCGCAGGCGTTCAGCGTCTGCAGCCGCTCCTGATAGGCCTTGTAGAGCTCGCGGCCCTTGCCGTTGGCGAAGCTGCGTGCGTCGCCCTCGGGGATTTCGGCGGGGCCGAGGCCCTTGTTCTTCCAGCCGTCGATCATCTGCGCGAACTGTTTGGCCGGCCAGCGCTTGTCGTCGAGGCCCTCGGCCTGGATCAGCTGCTTGATCAGCCGCACGACATCGTCGGTGTCGAGGATGGTGAAGTCGGAACGCAGACCCGCGAGCTCGGCATGGCGGCGCAGCAGCTTCACGCCGATCGAGTGGAAGGTGCCCAGCCACGGCATGCCCTCGACATTGCCTTCGCCGATCAGAATGCCGATGCGCTGTTTCATCTCGCGCGCGGCCTTGTTGGTGAAGGTCACGGCCAGAATCTGCGAGGGGAAGGCTTTCCCCGTGGCGAGAATATGGGCGATGCGGGTGGTGAGCACGCGCGTCTTGCCGGTGCCGGCGCCGGCCAGCACCAGAACAGGACCCTCGGTGGTCTCCACCGCCAGCCTTTGTTCCGGATTCAGCCCCCGGAGATAGTCCGGCGCATTGTTGTGGCCGCCGCGGGCAGCCATGGCGCGCGCGGCAATGCCCGACGGGGCCGTGGGCCGCGCATTGGGTTCGTCGAAAAAGGGCATGTCTTCGGAAAAGCCGGACATCGTCCCCGAATGTAGTGATTCGGTTGGGAAAGACCAGAACTGTCTACGTTTTGTTCCCGGTAAAGCCGCTTATCCGGCCACCTTGGCACGCATGACGCTCAACCCGCCGCGCATTTGCAGCTAGACCGAGCACTGCCCCTGGGCCCGTGGCACAAGCTTGACAGGCGAGGCGGGCGGGAGAAAGTTGTGTGCCGGGCAGGAACGCAATGCCGGGTTGCCCATGGCCGCGAGAAGCGCGCAACAGTCGAAGGAGTATCATCTTGGCTGTAACCATCACCTCCCTTGTTCTCTTTCTCCTCGGTCTGACAATTGGCGCTGGCGGCATCTGGCTGGCCTCGCTGGGCGGCAGCTGGTACTACATCATATCGGGCCTCGCGTTCCTGATCACCGCATGGCTGTTCTACCGGCGCCGCTCCACCGCGCTGTGGCTCTACGCGGCGATCGTGCTCGGCACGCTGGCCTGGGCGGTGTGGGAAACCGGCTTCGACTGGTGGGAACTCGGCCCGCGCGGCGGCATCATCGTGCTGGTGGCGCTATGGCTGCTGACGCCGTGGGCGCGGCGGGGCCTTGCCGGTCCTGACGGGCGCGCGCCGCTGATCCTGGCCGTGCTGGCCTCACTGGCGGTGGCCGGCTATTCGATGACCACGGACCCGAAGGACATCGCCGGCGCGCTTGACACCGACAAGGTGACCCCCAACGCCAATCTCGGCGGCGACGTGCCGGCCGGCGAGTGGCACTTCTATGGCCGCACGCAATTCGGCCAGCGCTATTCGCCGCTCGACCAGATCACGCCGGACAATGTCGCCAATCTGCAGCCGGCCTGGACCTATCGCACCGGCGACGTGAAGGGGCCGGACGATGTCGGCGAGACCACATACCAGGTGACACCGCTCAAGATCGGCGACACGCTCTATATATGCACGCCGCACAATTTCGCCATCGCGGTCGACGCCGCGACCGGCAAGGAAAAATGGCGCTACGACCCCAAGATCAAGCTCGACAAGGACCGCCAGCACCAGACCTGCCGCGGCGTGTCCTATTATGCCGATGCCGCCGGCGCCGCCGGCCAGCCTTGCGCGACCCGCGTCTACCTGCCGACCTCGGATGCCCGGCTGATCGCGCTCGACGCCGCCAACGGGCAGGTCTGTCCCGCCTTCGCCGAGGCCGGCACACTCAATCTCTTGACCAACATGCCATACCCCAAATCAGGCTATTACTATTCGACCTCGGCGCCGCTGATCGCGGGCGGCAAGATCATCGTCGGCGGCGCGGTCAACGACAATTATTCGACGCAGGAGCCGTCGGGCGTTATCCGCGCCTATGATGCGAGCACGGGCAAGCTGCTGTGGAACTGGGATTCCGGCAATCCGGACCAGACGACGCCGCTGCCGGCCGGCCAGACCTACACCGCCAACTCGCCCAACATGTGGTCGACGCCGAGCGCCGACGAGAAGCTTGGCCTGCTTTACGTGCCGCTCGGCAACCAGACGCCGGACCAGCTCGGCGCCGGACGCAGCGCCAATGTCGAGAAGTTCTCCTCCTCGATCACCGCGCTCGATCTCAATACCGGGCAGTTGAAATGGGTGCGGCAGACGGTGCACCACGACCTGTGGGACATGGACGTGCCGGCGCAGCCGAGCCTGATCGACATCACCAAGGCCGACGGCACGATCGTGCCCGCGCTGGTCGGGCCGACCAAGCAGGGCGACCTCTATGTGCTCGACCGGCGCACCGGCGAGCCGGTGATCGCGGTCAAGGAAGTGCCGGCGCCCGGCGGCGCCATCGAGGGCGACCATGCGTCGCCGACGCAGCCTTCGTCCGATCTCTCCTTCAACCCGAAGCCGCTGATCGAAGCCGACATGTGGGGGATCACCATGTTCGACCAGCTGGCCTGCCGCATCGCCTTCCACAAACTGCGCTACGAAGGCCGCTATACGCCGCCCTCGGTGCAGGGATCGCTGATCTATCCCGGTAATTTCGGCACCTTCAACTGGGGTGGCGTAGCGGTCGATCCGGTGCGGCAGGTGATGTTCGGCATGCCGACCTATCTCGCCTTCACGTCCAGGCTCGTTCCGCGCGCCGACGTGCCGGCGCCGGGCGACGACACCAAGGGCAGCGAGCAGGGGCTCAACCGCAATGAAGGCGCGCCCTATGCGGTTGTGATGGGGCCGTTCCTGTCTCCCCTCGGCGTTCCCTGCCAGGCGCCACCGTGGGGGTATGTCGCCGGGGTGGATCTCAGGACCGGCACGATCAACTACAAGCACCGCAACGGCACCGTCTACGACATGACGCCACTGCCGCTGCCGCTGAAGGTCGGGGTGCCCGGCATTGGCGGGCCGATGATCACCGCCGGTGGCGTCGCCTTCCTTGGTGCCGCGGTCGACGATTATCTGCGCGCCTACGACCTGACGTCGGGCAAGCAGCTCTGGCGGGCGCGGCTGCCTGCCGGCGGTCAGTCGACGCCGATGACCTATACGGTCGCCGACGGACGCCAGTTCGTGGTCATCGTCGCCGGCGGCCACGGCTCGGTCGGCACCAAGCCAGGGGATTATGTGATGGCTTACGCGCTGCCCAAGTAGGCAGTGGGTTGCCTAGGGGCAAGCTCGGCGAATTGACGATCAGCCGAGCCCGAGATGGCTTTTCAGGCTGGGCACCGAGCCCAGCACCTGGTTGGTCAGATCGGGGCCGGCCGCGGCTTCGGCTTGCTGGACCAGCGTCTCGCCAGCCTTCTGGATCTGCGCCAGATCGAGGCCGGATGCCTTGAGGGCAGCGAGGCCGTTGACCAGCGCGCCCGCCTTCTCGCCGAGAACGCCGCCAAGCGCGCCTTGCAGCGAGGACAGGAAGCCGCCACCGCCGCCGGCAGGGGCGGCGGCCATGACGTCATATTTCTGTGCCAGTGCATCGGCGCCCGGAATCTTGGCGAAGAAGGATGAGGCGCTGGTGCCTTCCGCCTCGTGCTCCAGTACCGAGAAAATGGTGCCGACGACCTTTTCCGTCGTTGCCTGGTCAAGGCCGGCCTTCTGCGAAACGGTGTTCACGATATCCTGTACGTCCATGACTTCACCTCAACCCTTGGTTTTCGTGTTTGCCGGATGGCGCTGGCGGACGCGGACCTTGACCATGGACTTCCGGCTCGCCGCTACAAAGGCCGCGCGCATCGCCAGGATCGCGGCTGCGGCAACGATAAAGGCGGTTGCCAGGATCGGCGAGGGCATGGTCATCGGCGGCTTCCTTTCAGATCGATCCTTTCAGGACCGTGGCCGCGCCATGGGGCGGCCGTATGGTCAGTTTCCCCCACTATTGTGGCGGTGCCATCAAGATTTGTCGTCGATGACAAAATTGTGATGACGCCAATTGGGATGATGGCGCCGCGCCTTGCCGGAGAGACGGGGCGTCACCGCTCCGTGACTGGACGATGCAAGGCCCACCCCTATCTTGCGAACGACGGGACGTCGCATCGAGATAGCGAGACCGAGGAGTGCGCCAATGACCAAATCCACCGCCACCGACAAGCCCGCCATCACCCAGGCGATGATCGACGCCTATGACGAATACACGCATCTGACGCTCGACCGCCGGCGCTTCATGGAACAGCTGACCAGGCTTGCCGGATCGGGTGCCGCGGCGGCCGCGATCGCGCCGATGCTGGCGGCGAACTCCGCCCACGCGGCAATCGTCGCCGACAACGATCCGCGGGTGAAAGGCGAGGAGATCACCTATCCGGGCAGCGGCGGCGAGATGAAGGGCTATCTGGTCAAACCGGCAAACCAGGCCGGCAAGCTCGGCTCCGTCATCGTCATCCATGAAAACAGGGGGCTCAACCCGCATATACGCGACGTCGCCCGGCGCGTGGCGCTGGAGGGGTTCGTGGCGCTGGCGCCGGATTTCCTGTCGCCGCTTGGCGGCACACCCGCCGATGAGGACAAGGCGCGTGACATGTTCACGAAGCTCGACCCGGCGCAGACTGTCGCCAACGGCGTCGCGACCGTCGCTTTCCTGAAGGCCGACAAGGACGGCAATGGCAAGGTCGGCGCCATTGGCTTCTGCTGGGGCGGCGGCACGGCCAACATGCTGGCCGTCAATGCGCCGGATCTCGCGGCGAGCGTCGCCTATTACGGCATGCAGCCGAAGGCCGCCGATGTGTCGAAGATCAAGGCCGCGCTGCTGCTGCACTATGCCGGCCTCGACGATCGCACCAATGCCGGCATCGACGCCTTCAAGAAGGAGCTCGATGCCGCCCATGTCGAATACACGGTCTATGTTTATGAAGGCGCCAACCATGCCTTCAACAACGATACGTCGGCCGCGCGTTATGACAAGAAGGCGGCCGATCTCGCCTGGGGCAGGACGATCGCCTTCCTGAAGGAGAAACTGGCGTAGGACGTCAGGCCGCTGGCGCCCAGACCGCCGCGTAGGCCGGCGACAGGGTGAATCCGGCTGGACGTGTCGAAACCGGAGGCGGGCGGCGCACGCCCTCCTGCAGGTACCGCAACGCCGACGTCAGCCCGTTCATCGTATAGGGCTTGGCGATGACGCCGATAGCGCCGGCGAAATGGTCGGGGATTCGCTTCGGATTGGCGGTCATGAACACCACCATCGAACGTTTCTTTTCGCCGATATAGTGGGCCACGTCGACGCCGGTCGGACCGTCGGTAAGGTGGATGTCGACAAAGGCGATGTCGGCATCCGTGGACTCGACCATGCTTTTTGCTTCCGCCGAAGACGTCGCCCAGCCGACGACGCTATGGCCGGCTTCCTCGACAAGGCTTTCCAGTTCCATCGCCAACAGCGCTTCGTCCTCGACGATCAGGACCTTGAGTGGTTCAGTCATGGGAGTGTCCTTTTTGCTGCGGTTCGTTTGGCATCGAGATCACGACCTTGGTGCCGGGGCCGGCGTCACGCCATTCGATATCGGCGTGCAACTGGCGGGCGAGCGATTTGATTAGCCGCATGCCGAACGAGGCATCGCCATTGGCTTCGGCCATGCCGACGCCATCGTCCGAGACCTCGATGTTGAAATGGCCGTCGGGCTGGCTCATCTTGATGCCGATACGGCCCGCCGTGGTCCCGTCCGGCCCTTCCTTGAAAGCATGCTTCAAGGCATTGGTGACGAGTTCATTGACCATCAGCGCGACAGGCGTCGCCTTCTCTGCCGAAATCACAATGGGTTCGAGCTCAAGGTTCGACTTGATCCCGGATCGCCCCGACGCCGTCAGAAGATCCGTCACCAGGTCCTTGGCGAAATCCGAGACGTCGAACCGGCTGACATCCTTCGACTGGTAGAGCCGGCGATGCACGGTGCTGAGTGCCTCGATGCGCTCCAGCATGGTGGTCAACGAATGCCTGATCGCTTCATCCTTTATGGTCCGGCGCTGCATGATGATGAGCGATGAGATCATCTGCAGATTGTTTTTCACCCGATGATCGACTTCGTGCAGCAAGGTGGTTTGCGCCTCAAGGGCTGCTTCCAGCTCGGCGGTGCGTTCCTTCACCGCTTTCTCGAAGCGATCCTTGTCGGCGGTGATGCGATGTTCCGAGCGCTTGCGATCCGAGACATCGAGTTGCGAGGCGAAAAAGAACTGCACCTCGCCTTTGTCGTTGGAGACAGGGCTGATGTAGAGCGCGTTCCAGAAGGTCGAACCATCCTTGCGGTAATTCAGGATGTCGACGCTGACATCGGCGTTGTCCGCGATCGCCGCGCGGATTTGCTCGACAGCGGCCTTGTCGGTTTTCGGCCCCTGCAGGAAGCGGCAGTTCTTGCCCAGCACTTCCTGTCGCTCATAGCCGGTCAGCCGCAGGAAAGCGTCATTGGCAAAGACAATCGGGTTATCAGGCCGCCGAGGATCGGTGATGATCATCGACATACGGGTAGCGCGAATCGCCGCCGCGAACGGGTCGCCCTTGCCATGCTCGACATGAAGGTCATCCGTCATGTGCCAAGCGTCGGCAGGCTCCCTGGTCCGTTTCCAGTCCATGGTGTCACTCCAAGCCGTTTTCGTAGGGGACAACGGCTTAAAGGCGAAATTGGTTCAATCTTAAGCGTCTTGTCGCAGTCAGGCGAGATCGGGAACCGACCCGGCAGTTCTGCAAGCAGTTGAAGATAAAGGCTTTCCTGCGACTAGCCGCTGGGCGCAGGCTTGTGAAAGGCGACACCGGCAACCACCAGTGCGATGCCGAGGCAATCGATCAGGCTCGGAATCTGGCGCAGCACGACGATGCCGATCAGCGTTGCCGTGACCGGCAGCAGCGACAGCATCAGGGCGAAACTCGAGCGCGGCAACCGCGACATGGCAAGCTGGTCGCAGATATAGGGGATGACCGAGGAGCAGATACCGACGCCGATGGCGGCGACCAGCAGCGTCGGTGAGAAAAAGGCGGGCAGCGCATCCGCGAAGCCGATTGGCAGCACGACGACGAAGGCGACCGCCATGGCGGCGCCGAGGCCCGCAATGCCGTCGCCAGCGCCGGAACGGGCGACGCGGTGGCCGAGCACGATGTAGCCGACAAACAGCGCGCCGTTGAGGAAGGCCCAGAACAGGCCGACGGGATCATCGGACCATCTGACGTCGATGAGCATCAAGGTGCCGGCAACCGCGACGGCAAGGGCAGTCAGGTTGCGGACGCTCCTGAGGCCGACGAGCGCGACGCCGATGGTGCCGACGAATTCGATCGCCGCCACCAGCGAGATCGGCAAGCGGTCGAGCGCAAGGTAGAACGAGCAATTCATCACCGCCAGGCAGGCGCCGAAAGCCAGCAGCAGCAGGCGCGTTGCGGGATCGGCGCGAGTGAAGCTTCGCCAGGGGCGCGTCAGCGACGCGAAGATTAGCGCCGCTGTGGCGATGCGCAGCCACGCCATGCCGAGCACGCCGACATGCGGAAACAGCAGCACCGCGAAGGCCGGGCCGAGATAGTGGAAGATTGCGCTGACGCCGAACCAGACATGCGGCGGCAACCTTCCCGCCAGGGTGCCGAGCACGGGGCCGTTGATGGCAGGGCCGGCAGCTGGCGCTTGCGTCTGATCGTTCATCGGATCAGTATCGCAGGCAGTTTTTCTACTTGATATGGCGAATGGCCGAATTCTCCGGCAATTTCGCTCCCGAAAGAAAGGAGTTTTCGTTGAAGCGCCTTCGAACTGAAAATGCCGATCTCGACGCGGCGGATGTGAAAATCCTGCGCCTGCTGGAAACGGATGCGCGCACCAGCACGGCGGAGCTTGCGCGCTCGGTTGGCCTGTCGGCGCCCAGTGTCGCCGAGCGCATCAAGCGGCTGCAGGAGAATGGCGTCATCGAAGCCTATTGCGTCCGGATCAATCCCGCCGCGCTTGGCCTGACGCTGTCGGCGTGGCTGCGCATCCGGCCGGTGCCGGGACAATTGTCGATCGTCGCCGACATCATTCGCGAGCTGCCGGAGATCGCCCAATGCGACCGGGTGACCGGCGAGGATTGCTTCATCGCGCTCGCCCATGTCGGCTCGGTGGCCGAACTCGAACGGGTGATCGACCGCATCATCCCCTATGCGATGACGAATACGGCCATCATCCAGTCATCGCCGGTGGCGGCACGTTCACCGCTGGCGGCAGTCAGGCGACCGCCGTGAAACGGTACGACCCATTCGGTCGCCCGATTTTTCTGATGCCGACTCGCGGACGCTATGCGTGGCCGCGCTTCAGGCGGGCGCGCTTCAAAATGCTGCGCCAGCGGATCATGTCGAACGGGATCGGCTCGTTGTTGTTGGCGATATGGAAGATTTCATTGTCGACGTTCTTGATCGATCGCCAGAAATCATAGTCCGATATGCGCGGATCAGCGGCCAGCCTGTCCACCTCGACCTTGATGTCGGTTTTCATGCACGTCCCTCGAACCGGCTTCGCCCCGCCGCTCGTAAACAGCTCTATGCGGATGGTTTTCGACCGCTCCGCTGAGTCGTTCAACGGCTCAATTGGCTTGTTCCCGTTAAAACCTCGGTAAGGTTAATGCCGGTCCAAACCCGCTTCAAGCACCGCTGCCGGTGGATATCGGGGGCTCCGCGATTTTGAGTTCAGGGTGTGGCTTTGAAGTCAGACCCAATGCCTGGCCGTGCCGAATCCGCATGGATATCGGCTTCGCCCTACTTGCGTTTGATGCCGATCGCGCGGCCGGCACGCTCCGGCATGGGCAGCACCGAATGGGCGGCGCGCATGGCTTCGATCCTGGCCAGCACATCGGCGGGGAAGGGCGCGACCTTCGGCCCCGCCATGTCGACATGCAGCGACAGCGTCTCGGAAGTGGCGGCGAGCCAGCCGTCGACATGGCGGATTTCCTGATAGGACCTGAGCCGCTTCGCGTCATGGTCGATGAGTTGGAAGGAGACCGTGACCTTGTGGTCGAGATGCAGTTCCTGGACGTAGCAGACATGGACCTCGGCGGTGTAGATGGTGAGACGGCGCCCCTTCACATAGTCCAGCCCCATGCCCATCGCCTCGAAAGCCTCATCCGAGCAGCGGTCGAACAGGACGTTGTAATAGGCCATGTTGAGATGGCCGTTGTAATCGATCCAGTCTTTCTCGATGTCCATGGGCCTGGAGACGAAGGGGGCGGGGATGGGCATCGAAACTTCCTTGTTCTGGTGCTGGACAGAGTGTGACTGCGGAGGCTCTTTTGTTCTGACGCAATTCCCCAGGGAATGCGCATGCGGCTTTCCCAGGAAAAGCGCTTCGCACTTTTCCTGGAATTGCTTTAGGCATCCATAGCTGCAAAACAAGCGTGGGCGCTGGTCCATTCGCGGAGGAATTCATGGCTCTGAGCGACCTCAATCCGGTCGAACGCAACGAGGAAGGCATCGCGGCGGTGCTCGGCATCCTCAAGCAACAGCTGGGCGAGCGCTTCCAGACGGGGCAGGCCATCCGCTCGCAGCACGCGCACACCACCACCTATATCCCGACGCAGGCGCCCGACGGCGTCGCTTTCCCGGAGACGACGGCCGAGGTGCAGGAGATCGTGCGCGCCTGTGCGGCGCATCGCGTGCCGGTCATCGCCTTCGGTGTCGGCTCCTCGCTGGAAGGCCACACCAACGCGCCGGGCGGCGGCATTTCGGTCGACACGTCGCGCATGAACCGTATTCTTTCGGTCAACCCGCAAGATCTCGACTGCACGGTCGAGCCTGGCGTGACACGCGAGGATCTGAACCGGCATCTGCGCGACACCGGCCTGTTCTTTCCGATCGATCCGGGCGCCAATGCCTCGCTTGGCGGCATGGCGGCGACGCGGGCTTCCGGCACCAATGCGGTGCGCTACGGCACGATGCGCGAGAACGTGCTGTCGCTGACGGCGGTCATGGCGGACGGCGAGACGGTGACGACCGGCAAGCGGGCCAAAAAGAGTTCGGCCGGCTACGATTTGACCAGGCTGCTGGTCGGCTCGGAAGGCACACTCGGCATCATCACTTCGCTGACATTGAAGCTGCAAGGCATTCCGCAGGCAATCTCGGGCGGCGTCTGTCCGTTCCCGAGCGTAGAGGCGGCCTGCAACGCCGTCATCGCGACGATCCAGATGGGTATTCCGGTGGCGCGCATCGAACTGGTCAACGGGTTGCAGATGCGGGCGATGAAGAATTATTCCAAGCTCGACTATCCCGAGAGCCCGTGCCTGTTCGTCGAGTTCCATGGCAGCGACGCCAGCGTAGCCGAGCAAGCCGAGACGTTCGGCATGATCGCCGAGGAAAATGGCGGCGGCCCGTTCCTGTGGACCAGCGTTGCCGAGGAGCGCACCAAACTGTGGAAGGCCAGGCACGATGCCTACTGGTCGTCGCTGACGCTGCGGCCGGGCGCCAAGGGCCTGTCGACCGACGTGTGCGTGCCGATCTCGCGCTTTGCCGAATGTGTCACCGAAACCGAAGCCGACATCGCCGAGATGGGCCTGATCGCGCCGATCGTCGGCCATGCCGGCGACGGCAATTTCCACGTGCTGGTGCTGATGGATGTGAACGACCCGAACGAGATCGCGCTGTCGGAAAAGTTCGTCGCGCGGCTCAATCTGCGGGCGATCGCCATGGATGGCACCTGCACCGGCGAGCACGGCATTGGCCAGGGCAAGATCGGCTTCCTGCGCCGCGAACTCGGCCACGGCGTCGACATCATGCGCACCATCAAGCAGGCGCTGGACCCGCAAAACATCATGAACCCCGGCAAGATATTGCCCGATATGGGGTAGGGCCTCACGAAAAGGCTCGTCTTGACCGCGCCACCATTCGGGCCGACGCTCCGAGGCGGCCTGAAAGAACAGGCACGTCAGCTGAGGAGGACCGTGATGGCCATTTCACGCAAGGAAGAAGCGCGCGCGCTGAGCGCCGATGAAAGGGAACTGGTGGAAAAGTCGCACCATCCGGCGGTGCAGGACCTTTCCGACGCCGACCTTTCCGGTCTGGTCAAGCTACTGCGGGAGCGGCGCGACAAGGCGCAGACCGAAGCGCACCGCCGTCGGCGCGAGATTCGTGGCAAGGGTGCGCCGAAAGGCACTACACCTTCAAAGTCCGATAGTGGCTCGCAAGTGAAGCTGGCGGTGCTGGCCATGGCCATGCGGCGGCTGAATGGCGAGGCCGAACGGCGACGCCAACTGGCGGCCCGCGTTTCCCTGGTCGGGAACGCACGCAAGGCGCTGGCCTTGAAGCAAGGTGCGGCAGCGGATGGTCCCGCGCACAATTCACGCACAGCTCACAACGGTATGCGGGCCGTAGCCAATGAGCGGGCGCCAAAGCTGGTCCGTCCGGCCGAACTCGGCCGGCAGCGCAAGGCAGCCAAGGTGGCGCAAGCCAAGCGCGACGCACGCTGAGGTCCCTGCGGACAATGGCTGTCGGCCCGCCGCTTTACCGTGCGGCGGGAATTTGGTCCTGCGCGTTCTGGACAAGGGTTTGCAGCATGGGACGGGTTGGCGCGAAGAATGTCGTGCCGGTCTGCGGTGTCGAGACGTCGAGCAGCCGGTCGTAAGCCCCCGGCGGGTCGCCGACATACATGCGCTGCAGCATTTTCTCCGTGACCCAGAGGTACCTGCTATAGCCGATGAAGTAGGTGCCGAACTCGTTCTGCCCGGGCCTGCCGAACGGCATGTTGTCGCGCAATATGTCGTACTCGTTGCCGTCGGCATCCTCGATCGTGGCCAGCGACTTGTGCGATTTGCGTGGCGCGTCGTCATCATCGATCTCGATGTTGTCGATCTTGGTTCGGCCGATGATCGCCTCCTGCTCGGGCGTCGGAATGCGCGCCCAGGCCTGCATATCGTGCAGATATTTCTGGACGACGACATAGCTGCCGCCGGCAAAATGGCCGTCTTCGTCGCCCACGAGCGCCGAGGCGGGCAGGTCGAGGCCGGTCGGGTTGGCGGTGCCGTCGACGAAGCCGAGCAGGTCGCGGGCATCGAAGTAGCGAAAGCCGGTCACCTCGTCGACGACGGTCACATCGGGACCAAGCCTGTCGAGCAGGATACGCTCGAACTCGAAGCACATGTCGGGCCGTTCGGACCGGATGTGGAAGAGGAGGTCCCCCGGTGTCGAGGGCGCCGAGTGGACCGCTCCCTTGATCGGCGCGAATGGTTTCAGTTCCAGCGGCCGCCGGCCCGGGCTGAGACGGTCCCAGAGATCGCGGCCGATGCCGGAAATGCACGACAGGTGGCCGCCGAGGTCGCGGAACCCGACAGTCTTGACCAGGTCGTCAAGCTCGCCGAGCACGGAACAAACCTTGGCCAGGGCCGGCTGTTCCGCGGCGACCGTGACGACGAGGAAAATCGCCGATTGCGAAAGCGGAGCATCGACGCTCTGCGCATCGATCGGCACACGGTCCCAATTCTTGCTCGACATCCGATAATCTCCGCTTTTCCCGGATTTGTTTCAGATCGCCCAGGATGACGCAATACTGGATGAATTGCCTCTTTATCGACACGCGGATGCGGGTAGAGTGCGGCAGAATTTCAATCAACCTGTTCGGAGCTGATGCTCGCACGCCTGTTCGTGATCTTCGGTGGCTTGTTCGTTCTGGTGCTGTGCGCGGCGCTGGTGGGACCGTATTTTGTCGACTGGACCGGCTACCGCGCTCAGTTCGAGCGCGAGGCAAGCGCCGTCCTCGGCCGCAAGGTGACCGTGCAGGGCGACGCCACGGCCAGGCTGTTGCCATTCCCCTCGGTGACGTTCTCCAACGTCGCCGTCGCCGGTGGCCCCAACGGCCAGCCGGCCATGACCGTCGAGACGTTTTCGATGGATGCGGAACTGGCACCCTTCCTGCGCGGCGAGGTGCTGATCTTCGACATGCGGCTGGTGCACCCGAAGGCAACCATCGATATTGCCAATGACGGCACGGTCGACTGGGCGATACGGCCATCCTCGCCCTTCGATCTCAACCAGATCTCGATCGAGAAGCTGACGGTGACGGAGGGGCAGGTCGAACTGCGCCATGCGGCGGGCGGGCGCAGCCACGTCTTTTCCGAAATCAACTCGACCATTTCGGCCAAGTCGCTGGCCGGCCCATGGCGCATGGACGGCACGTTGCGGCTGGACGGGTTGCGCACCACTGTGGCGGCGTCGACCGGCAAGGCCGAAGGCAATGGCCAGATGCGGCTGCGGCTGAAGGCCGATCCCGATGCTTATCCGCTGGTCATCGAGACCGACGGCAATGCCGGCATCGTCAACGGCGCCGCCGTCTATTCCGGCCAGTTCAAGATTTCGAGTGCTGACAAGAATGGCGCCGACAAGAACAGCGCCCAACTGCGCGGCAACGATGGCGAGACGGTGAAGGTCAGCGCCGGCAAGCCCGATCCGGGTTTCCGGCTGAACGGCAAGTTCTCGCTCGACCACCAGAAGCTCGGCGTCGACGAATTCCGCTTCGAGACCGGACCGCTGGACAACCCCTATACAGCCGACGGCAAGGCCTCGGTCGATCTCGGCCAGAAGCCCAGCTTCGCCATCGAGGCCAATGGCGCGCAGGTACAGTTCGACGAGGCGGTCGGCGCCCAGGCCGGGGCCGGCCTGACGCTCGAACAGCGCATTGCCGGGCTGGAGCAAGCGCTGCTCGGGCTGCCGAAGCCGACCATACCCGGCACCGTCGAGGTGAAGCTGCCGGCGGTGGTGGCCGGCGATACGACGGTCCGCGACGTCCATCTTTCCGCCGAGCCGGTCGAAGGGGGCTGGTCGGTGAAATCACTCGCCGCGACCTTGCCCGGCCGCACGACGCTGGAGGCCAATGGCATGCTGAGCGTCGAGGACCATTTCGGCTTCACCGGCTCGCTGCTGCTGGCTGTGGCGCAGCCATCCGGTTTTGCCGCCTGGCTGTCGAAGGATGTCGACGAGGCGATCCGCCGTCTGCCCGCCGCCGGCTTCAAGGCCAAGGTCGATCTCTCCGAGAAGCGCCAGGCCTTCAGCGACCTCGAACTGATCCTGGGCAAGGCGAAGTTTTCCGGACGCATCGATTCCAGCCAGCCTGACGAAGCCAGGCCATCGGTGCTGATGCGGCTTGAAGGCGGCGAGCTTGACGTCGATGGGCTGGCGGCCTTCGCCTCGATCTTCGTCAGCGACAAGGGGGCCAACCGCTTTGCCGACCGCGATCTCGATTTCCAGATCAAGGCCGGGCCGGTCAGCGCCGGCGGGTTGACCGCCGACACGGTCGACACCGCGCTCAGGCTGCGTGACGGTTTGCTTGAAGTCGACCGGCTGTCGGTCGGCGGGCTGGCGGGCGCCTCGATCAGCGCCACGGGCCGGATCAAGGATTTCCCGGCGAGCCCCACCGGCAAGCTCGACGCTTCCGTCGTCGCTGTCGACCTCAAGCCGCTGATCGACGTTGCCACGCAGCATTATCCCGACAGTGCGGTGCTGAAGGGGCTGTCGAGCCGTGCCGCCGCCTATCCGGACCTGTTCCAGGATGCCCGTGTCGACCTTGTGGCGAGCGCCGCCGACAATGGCGACGGCACGACGGGATTGGCAGTAAGCGGGCAGGGTAACGCCGGAGGCTCGGCCTTTTCGGCTTCGCTGTCGGGGAAGGGCGCGCTGGACAGACTGCTTGAGGCACCGGTGACGCTGACCTTCAACGCCAAGAGCCCGGATGCCACGGCACTGCTGGCGCTTTACGGCCTGCCGGCGCTGCCGCTTGGCATGCTGGGCGAGGCACACACCGACATCCAGGCCAAAGGCACGCTTGGCGGCGGTCTCGCGACGACTTTCAGCCTTGTCGGCAACGATTTCAAGGCCGGCTTCGAAGGGACGATCGCCGACACGCCGCAAGGGCCAACCGCCAAAGGCAAGATCGATCTCGATGCCGCCGACATCGAACCCTGGCTGATGACGACAGGCATCGGCCTGCCGGGCATGGGAGCGGGCATGTCGACGTCGCTCTCGGCCCAGGGCGACTATGGCAACGGTCTGCTGGTGCTGGACAGTGTCAGCGGCGCCGTCAACGAAGCGGCGGTCTCCGGCGACGTCAATATCGACACCAAAGACGGCGTTCCGCATCTGGCCGGCGCGCTGGCGCTCGATGAGCTCGATCTCGATCCGATGGCCGTGGCGCTGTTCGGCGATTCCGCTTTCCTTGTCGACAAGAAGAACGGGGCCGACAAGAGCGCGAGCGACAAGGGCGGCGTTTGGCCGTCCTCGCCCTTCAGCCAGAAATCCAGCCTGCCGTTCACGGCCGACCTCGACCTGACGACATCAGCGCTTGCCGCCGGACCGTTCGCCACCGCCTATGACGCCGCCTTTTCGCTCAAGCTCGACAAGGAAGGCATCCGGGTTTCGGACCTCAAGGCGAAGCTTCTTGGTGGTGCGTTGACCGGCCTGTTCGAGCTGAAGAACAATGAAGGCACCGGGCTCTTCACCGGCCAGATGAAACTGGCGGGCGCCGACCTGGCGAACGTGTTGCCGGATGCCGGCGTTGGCGGCATCGGCGATTTCTCGACGACGCTGTCGACCAGCGGCAAGTCGGTCGATGCGATGATCGCCGCTCTGTCCGGCTCCGGTACCGCGACGCTGAGAAGCTTGCAGATCGCCGGCGTCAATCCCGATGCGTTCAGCGCCTTCCTGGCCAAGGCGGATGCGATCGGGCGCGACATCGACGTGGCAAAGACCGCCGGCTTCGCGCCCGGGATCGCGGCCGATGGCAGTTTCGCCGCCAAGGATGCCGACATCGCCTTCACGATTGCCGGCGGCACGCTGCGGGCGCCGCCGATCAGCCTTGAAAATCTCGCGGCGACCCTGTCCACCGACATCACGGCGGATCTCAACACCAGCACGGTCTCCGCCAAGGGCGCGATCACCTATCGGCCAGGCGACGAGGCACTGGTCGGTTCGGAGCCGGTCGTCAATTTCACCGCCGAAGGGCCTTTCGGCGCCGTCACGCGGCGGTTCGACAGCGAGCCGCTGGCGCAGTTCCTGACCCAGCGCGCGCTGGAAAGAGAGCAGCAGCGCGTCGAGGCGATGCAGGCGGCGCTGCTCGAAAAGCAGAGGCTGCGGCGCGAGGTGCGCTACTACGCTGCGTTGCAGGACGCGCGCGACAAGGCCGCCGAAGAGTTGCGCCGGCAGGAGGAAGCGGCGCGGCTGAAAGCCGAGGCGGACGCCAAGGCGAAAGCGGAGGCTGAAGCCCAGGCTGAAGCGAAAGCGAAGGCCGACGAAGAGGCGAAAGCCCAGGCCGATGCGAAAGCCGCGGCCGAGCAGCAAGCCGCCGACGAAGCCGCCAAGGCACAGGCCGAACAGGAGCGGCAGACGGCGGAAGAAGCGCTGCGCGTTGCTTCGCGGGAAAGGGCCAGGCTCGAGGCCGAACGCAAGGCCGCGGAACAGGCACCCAAGGTCGAGCGTGCGCCGCTGCCTGAGGCCAACGACAATCCACCGCCGGCCAAGCCGAAGTCCAATCCGTTCACGATCGACAATCTGCTGAAGTCGTTGCAGTAGGGCAGTAGGGCAGTAGGGCAGTAGGGCAGTAGGGCAGTAGGACAGGCCTTCCCAGTTGCTCTCCCGAAGGGCGATCGTCTCAGGGAACGAACAACTCGGCACCGTCGGCAACGTAGCGGGCGTGGCGGAAATCGCGGATGGCGGCGAGCTTGCCGTCCTGCCAGGCCAGCAGGATGAAATAGGCGGGTCGCGCCATTGGGTTGCCAGGATCGCGGACAAGGATTGCCGGCCTGTTTTCGACGAAGCCCGGCACAAGACGCCAATCCTGCACCCGGGAATAGTTGTTGAAGTAGGTGCCGACGTCCTTGCGGCCGTTGAGCCGTGTCCTGGCCACCAGTTCCAACCGCACCTCTTGCGCCAGCATGTCGCGCACCGCGTCGAAATCACGGGCATTGAAGCGGTCGATGTAAGCATCGAGCAGCAGTCGTTCAGTGGCGCCCAGCCTGGGAAGAGGGCGGTCGTCCGGTTCGTCGGCGATCCGGCGCAGCCGGTCGCGGCCGCGATGCAGTGCCGCCTTGATTGCAGGAATGCTGGTGTCGAGCATCGCGCTGATCTCCTGCAGGGAATAGCCCAGGACGTCCATCATGACGACGCTGCTTCGCTGTGCGACGGGAAGACGCATGAAGGTATGCAGCCCGGCGGCCGCGGCCTGACGATCGATGGTGGGGTTTACCGGGTCGACGATCATGTCGGGGTCCTCATCGGCGGTGGTCTTTTCGCGGGAGCGCCGGCGCAGGAAATCGAGCGCCGTATTGTGCGCGATGCGAAACAGCCAGCCTTCCGGATTGGCGATCGGGCCGGCGTTGGGCAACGCCTCGAATGCCTTGGCCAGCGCCTCCTGCAGCACGTCCTCGCCGTCGATGACCGAGCCCGTCATGCGGGCACAATAGCGGTGCAGCTTGGGGCGCAATTCCCCAGACAGGCGCTCAAAGAGCCGATGCTGCTCGCCGGGAATGGGAATGTTCATAAGCCTCCCGTTCGATGACGCCGTCTGCCCCTGTCACTCATCCAGCATCCGATAGCTGCCCACCACGGTCATCTCGTCGCGTTGCGGACGTTCGCTGCAGCGATCCCTGATGCCGTTTTGAAAAGCCTCGAATGCGGCCAATCCGGTGATGATCTCGGCATGGGCATCGGTTTCCGTCTCGACCAGATGGACGAAAGTCCCGTCGCCGGATCGCAAGGTCATGTAGCGAACGCCGTCCGGCGATTTGTCATGCAATTCCTGGAAGACCGCCTTGATCAGCCGCTCATTCTCGTCGGCTCGTTCGGGTTTGGTCTTGTAGCGTATCAGATGACGTTTCATCGCTGGGCTTCCTTTCGATTGCGTCTCTCCCTTTGAGGCCTTCATCCCCTGGACGTTGCGGCGAGGTCAAAGGATTCGGGCGCCGCAAAAAATCACCATGCCATCCGGCGCAAGACGCCTGCGCGTCACTCGCGACCCTGGTCGAGCAGGCGCCGCAGCATGGGTTCGATGCGAGAAAGCTCGTCGAGATGCGCCGCCGACAGTTCAGCCAGGCAATCGTCGGCGCGCTCGGTCAGCCGCAGCAGTACACGGCGGTGGTCATCCTTGTCCTGATCCCGTGTGACCAGGCCCGCCTCGCTGAGGCGATTGACCAGTTCGACGGCACTGTGGTGGCGGATGCGCAGGCGTTCCGCCAGGTCGCCAACCGTCACCGGTCCGCCGCCCGGAAATCCCTTGATCGCCAGCAGGGCCTGGTGCTGGCGCGGCGTCAGGCCGGCGTCTTCCGCCTGCACCTGGCTGAATTCGAGGAAGCGGCGGATCAGGTAGCGGAACTCGGACAGCCGCTGGTAGTCGGACTGTTTGATGGCGGGGCGAGATTTTCCGGGCTGCGTCATTCCAGACATTTGTTCCATTCCGGCAAAAGGCTCAAACGGTTTTGGTGCAGACCGGCTTGAATTTATATCGTATTACGATACATAGCGAGCCGACAAAGCCGGCTGGCATCTTCGCCCGTGCCACATATCCGAGATCCGGCCGCCGCCAGAAAGCCAGCCATGAAGCCCCATCATTCCGAAAACGGTCACTTGCGCGATTTCACCACCGACGCGCGGGTCTTGACCATTGCCACCATAGCCGTGGTGGTCGCCACGGCGGGGTTGTTCGCCGGCATCGTGCTTTTGAAACTGATCCGGCTCGCCACCAACATCGCCTATTTCGGCCAGTTCACGCTCGACGACCTGAAATTGCAGGACACGCCGCTCGGTTACGCCGCGGTGGTGGTGCCGGTGATAGGCGCACTGATCATCGGCCTGATGGCACGCTATGGCAGCGAGAAGATCCGTGGCCACGGCATTCCCGAGGCCATCGAGGCGATCCTACTCGGGCGCTCGAAGCTCGATGCCAAGGTTGCGATCCTGAAGCCGCTGTCATCGGCGATTTCGATCGGCTCGGGCGGACCCTTCGGCGCCGAGGGCCCGATCATCATGACCGGCGGCGCGATCGGCTCGCTGATCGCGCAGATGCTGCCGGTCACCGACAATGAGCGCAAGACGCTGCTGGTGGCGGGAGCGGCGGCGGGCATGACCACGGTGTTCGGCACGCCGATCGCCGCGATCATGCTGGCGGTGGAACTGCTTCTGTTCGAATGGACGCCGCGCAGCTTCATTCCGGTGGCGGTGGCGGCCATCGTGGCCGAGGTCGAGCGCACCGTGCTGCATTTGCCCGGGCCGATCTTTCCGTTCCAGGGCGGCATGGCGGTGTCGTTCACCGGGCTCGGCGGCTGGGTTCTGGTCGGCATCTGCGCCGGCCTGTTGTCGGGACTGCTCACCCAGATGGTCTATGCCTGCGAGGACGCCTTCCAGAAATTGCCGATCCACTGGATGTGGTGGCCGATGATCGGCGGCCTGATGGTCGGCGTCGGCGGCTTGATCGAACCACGGGCACTCGGTGTCGGCTACGACAACATCGCCGACATGCTGGATGGACGCACGATCGCCACCGCGGCGCTTCTCCTGCTCGTGGTCAAGGCGATCATCTGGTCGGTGGCGCTCGGCTCGGGAACATCCGGCGGCGTGCTGGCGCCACTGCTGATCATGGGTGGCGCGATGGGCGCTGTGCTTGCCGGGATACTGCCCGCGGCGGATCCGGGATTCTGGGCGCTGCTGGCCATGGCGGCCACGATGGGTGGCACGATGCGCGCGCCGCTGACGGCTACTTTCTTCGCCGTCGAGTTGACCGGCAACACGCATGTGCTGGTGCCGCTGATCGCGGCCTGTGCGGCGGCGCATGCCGTGACGGTGCTCCTGATGAAGCGTTCGATCCTGACCGAGAAGATCGCCAGGCGAGGGCACCACCTCGTGCGCGAATATCGTGTCGATCCGTTCGCGCTGACCAGGGTGCGCGAGGTGATGACGTCGCAGGTCGAGAGCGTGCCGGCGACGATGACGCTGCATGGCGCGGCGGCCTTCCTGACCGCGCCTGAGACACGCCATCCGAGTTTTCCCGTGATCGATGACAACGGGCAGGTGCTCGGTCTCATCGATCCGCCGGCGATCCTGCGCTGGCGCCGTGCCGGCACGCACAGGACCACGACGCTCGGCGAGTTGCTCGCCGGAACCAAGGTAACGCTCGCTTTTCCCGACGAATATCTGGAAGGTCTGTCCGACAAGCTGTTGATGGCCAACGTGTCGCATCTGCCGGTCGTCTCGCGCGAGGACGCAAAGCTGGTTGGCTATGTCGGCTGGAAGGATCTGATGCGCGTGCGCTCCAGAAAACAGGCCGAGGAGCGTGATCGTTCAACCTTGCTTGGCTTCGGCACCAGGCGCGGGAAAAAGACGGACCCGGTCGAGAGCGCCTAGATCGGTCCGCGCTTCACCCACTGCAGTACGTACAGCCTCAGCGCCGAGGACAGGTTGGTGTCACGGGGCCGGGTCTCGTCGACTTCGGCCACGAGTGCTGCGAGCGTCAGCTTTCTCTGCGCCGCGATCGCGACGAGATCGTCGTAGAAGGGTTTTTCGAGGGAATAGCTGGTGCGATGGCCGCGAATGGTCACGGAGCGCTTTTCGACGACGCTCACGGCCGAACGCTCATTGCTCGTCCTTGCCGAACGGCTCGAGGCGATGGCCTTCGACAAATTTTTCGGCCTTGTCGGCGACCTGCCGATCGCGTTGCTTGTCCGCCTTGGAACGGCCGTGCAGGATCCGGTTCTGTTCGGCGACGCGCAGCTTCTCGTCCCGCGCCCTCTGCTTGCGAGCCTGGCGGAGATTGACGATGTCGGCCATGGCGAGAGCCCGGGAGCCTATTTCTTGCGGAAGGCGTCGAGCGAAACCACTTCGGCGCCCTTGGTGCCGGCTTCAGCCGCGGCGGGCTTCTTCTCCGCTTCGGCGGCGGCCTTCTTCTCGGCCTTCGGCTTCTTCTCGGAGACGATGGTCAGCGGCTCGGGCGCGGGCGCGGCTGGTTCCTCATCGGGCTGGGCGTCGGTCTTGACGTCGAACTCGAGTTCGAAATTGACCGAGGGATCATAGAAGCCGCGCACGGCCGAGAATGGGATTTCCAGTTTCTCCGGCACGTCGGAGAAGGACAAGCCGACCTCGAAGCCGGTGTCCGTCACCTTCAGGTCCCAATACTGGAACTGGATGACGATGGTCATCTGCTCGGGATAGCGCTCACGCAACCGCGACGACACGCGCACGCCGGGCGCACCGGTCAGGAAGGTAATGAAGAAGTGGTGGTTGCCGGGAAGGCCGGTGCGTGCGACCTCGGCCAGGACCTTGCGCATGACGCCGCGCAACGCCTCCTGGGCCAGAATGTCGTAGCGGATGTGGTCGTCGGCCATGTGGTGGTCGGGTTCCGTTGAATCGTCCGCATAGCTGTAATCAAGCTTGAGCGCGGCGTAAACCGCATATAGATCACCGCCGCGTCGAAGCGAGGACTATTGCCAACGATTTGATCGGCAAGCCGGCTTCATGGCAACCGCAAATGTTATGCGTTAGCCAGCGTGGCGTGCTTTTTCGCGCTGGCCGCCGTGGGCCGCTTGCCGAAAGCGCGCAGGAAGGTGCGCACGCCGTTTGTCGCCGATTGCACCACCTCGTCCTCGCGCGGTGTGCCGCCGAGCATGAAGGTGGTCTGCAGTTCGGCATTGACGAGGCCGAGGAACTGGCGCGCCGCGACGTCGGGATCATCGATTACGAGATGGCCGCCATAGGCGAGGCGGGCGAGGCGGGCGGCGATTGCCGGCCATGTCCTGCCCGGGCCTTGCTCGCGCCATTCGGCAAACAATTCGGGATAGCGCTCACCTTCGGTCTGGATCAGCTTGCGCAGGAATTTTCCGTCGCGGTTGCAGATGCAGTTCTGGTTCAGGCGCACGGCAAAGCCGATCAGATCGGCTTCGAGGTCCCCTGGCTGGTCGGGAAAGGTGGCTATGGTGGCGAAGATGCCCACATTGCAGCGCTCGGTGAGGTCGCGCACAACGGCCATGAAGAGCTTTTCCTTGTCGCCGTGGTGGTTGTAGACGGTTTGGCGCGAGACGCCCGCCTCGGCGGCGATCAGGTCGATGTTGGCGCCGGCGAAGCCCTCGCGGCAGAACACGCTGGCGGCGGCGTCGACAATCGATACGCGCTTGGCCTCGTGGCCGCGTGGCGGGAAAGTGTCAGGAGAAACGCCCGGTCTCATGAAATTCTATATAGAGGTGATTGACGATTTGGACAAGAGTGTCTAAATTTCTGGACAGGATGCAAAGAGATTTCGCATCGAGGAGACGAATAGAATTCGCTCCCGGCGAGTCGGAATCTCGCGGTATGGACCGTCCTAGGGTTAGACGTCGCCTGGCGGCGGCAGCCAGATTCGAAAGAAGCCAATATCATGAGTCCCAAATTCCTCCGCATCGCGGTCGTGCTCGGCCTGTTGTCCGCCATCGGCCCGTTCGCGATCGACATGTATCTTCCCGCTCTGCCGTCGATCGGCGCGGATCTGCACGCCGGCACGGCCGCCGTGCAGATGAGCCTGCTGATCTTCTTTCTGTCGATGGGTTTCGGCCAGATCGTCGTCGGGCCGATCTCCGACATGGTCGGCCGCAAGCTGCCGCTCTATGGCGGCCTTGCACTGTTCATGGTCGGCGGCATCGGTTCGGCAATGGCGCCGACGATCGAGTGGCTGATCGCCTTCCGCTTCCTGCAAGGCCTTGGCGCCAGCGCCGGCATGGCCGTGCCGCGCGCGATCGTGCGCGACCTGCACACAGGCAATGAGGCGGCCAAGCTGATGTCCTTGCTGATGCTGGTGTTTTCGGTGTCGCCGATCCTGGCGCCGCTGACCGGCAGCCAGATCATCGAGAATTTCGGCTGGCGTGCCGTGTTCTGGACGGTGACCGGCGCGGCGGCCCTTGCCACCATCCTGCTCGCGACCTCGCTCAAGGAGACGCGGCCTGCGGAAGAACGCGTCGGTTCTTCCTTCGGAACCGCGCTTGCCGGCTACCGCTTCCTGATGGGGGACCGCAATTTCCTTGGCCTCGTGGCGATCGCCGGCTTCGGCATTGCGAGCTTCTTCGTCTATCTGTCGAGCTCGTCCTTCATCCTGATCGACCATTACGGGCTGTCGCCTTCGGTCTACAGCGTGTTCTTCTCGATCAATGCGGTCGCCTTCATCGGCATGTCGCAATTGACGGGAGTGCTGGCCGAGCGTTTCGGGCTGCGGCGCGTGGTGCGCGTCGCGGTGACCGGCTATGCCTCGACGATGGTGGTGCTGTTCGCGGTGATGGCGGCGGGTATCGACCGGCTCGATGTGATGGCGGCCCTGCTGTTCGTCGGCTACGGCTTCCTCGGCCTGGTTATCCCGACCACCTCGGTGCTGGCCATGGAAGAACATGGCGAGATCGCCGGCACGGCTTCGGCCTTGATGGGCACGCTGCACTTCGCCATCGGCGCGCTCGCCATGGGCGTCGCCGGGGTGTTCTTCGACGGCACGCCGCTGCCGATGGTCGCCGGCATCACGCTCTGCGCGGTGATTTCGTTCACGCTGGCCAAGGTCACGCTTGGCCGCTCGCACGAGGCGGTCGAGGCGCCGGCGGAATAAGCAAACCAAACGCATGAAAAAGGCCGGGTTCATCCCGGCCTTTTTCATGCCCACGGGGCCTTATGCCCGAAGGCCGGCCTCGCCGATGATGAAGCGGACGCGCTCCTCCACCGGCACGAGCGGCAGGGGCACAAGTTCGTACCCCAGTTCGGCATAGACGCCAGCCACCGAGTCATGGGTGCGCCTGGCTTCGTCGAGCGTCTGTTTGCGCTCTTTGTCCTGCGTAAAGATCTCCGGCCAGGGCGGCGCGATGAAGACACGGCGCGCATAGCGGAATTTCCGCGCCGCGCTGACGGCGTGATCCGGCACCGGCAGGCCGCAGAGCCTGAGGTACCCGATCGTGTCCGGCACGCCGCGATCGAAGAAGACCGGACCGGATTCGGCATGCGCGGCATGCCAGGAGCGCAGCTCCCAGGAAAGCATCAGTTCGGCGAAGAGCGCGCGATCCCGCCAGGCAAGGGCAGGGCCGCCGATCGCCACCTGATCGCGGATGATGCCGCGTCCGGCCTCCGGCGCCGTCGGAAACCCTGCTTGTTTCAGCGCCTCGATCAAGGTGGTCTTGCCGGAGCCCGGGCCGCCGGTCAGCACGAAGAATCGATCGGAATCGTTTTGCAATGTCCCATCCATGGAGAAGGGGGCGCACGCATGGCTGCCGAAGGCATGCGAAGGGGCCGCCAGCGGAAGCACCATTTTGCGTGACGCAAATTGAAGGGAGGGAGAAGTGGAGGTTTCTGTTGCCAGGTACCTCCGAACCCCGCCTAGAAGTGCGAACCCCTAGGGCTTGATTTGAAGCGTTCGCACTGCATTAAGCAGCGAGACGAGCTTCCGCATAGTTGTCGTTGGCAACTATAAGTTTAGCCCGATGACGGTGGTACAATGCCGGGCAAAAGTACGATCTTTACACCTTCGTCGATCCTATTTCGCCCCCATCAAAAACCGCTCTGTCTTCAACAGCGGCTTTTGGTGGAGGCGCCGGGTACCGCCCCCGGGTCCGAACGGCTTATTTCATCGCCCATTTATCGCCATAGTCGGTCAAGCCGACAAAACGAATATAGGGGGCGTTTGACTGAAATGAAAGGCCGCAATGGACCTTTGTCCCTGTGTCAAATTGCGACGGCAAGGGTTGACTTGGGAGCGGTCTCAACCGAAGCTTTGCGGGCGGTGAGGGATTATCGACCTAGCGCACGGATTGCGAAGCGCGCCACAGCCCTCATCGATCGGATCCGTGGCGCCGACGAGGGGAAATTTAATGGCCGACTATCTTGCAGACGTGAAGAAGTACGACGCGGGCGCCAGCGCCGAAATTGTCGAAAAGATCGTCAAGCATCTGGGCATTGCGCTCAGGAACCGCGATTCCTCGCTGGTGTCCTGCACGGACCCGAAGGAGCTTGAACGCGTCAAGGAGAGCTGGGTCGCCAAGAAGCTCGGCATCAGCGACGGCGCGAAAGCCGACGCCTCGATCGAGAAGACCTGCAAGGCCATGCACGCCGACAACACCAAGAGCCGGGTGACTTTCTACTATCTGGTGGCCAAGGATCTGGGCAAGCTCGGCTCGCTGTGACGCTCGCGCATCAGTTTGCGAAGGCTGGTACACCGCAGAATAGCCGCTCCAGCCTTGTTTTCACTTTATCGCGCGTCAGCGCTGCCCCTCATCTGGCTGCCGCCATCTTCTCCCCGTGAACGGGGAGAAGGACGCTGTTGTCGCCATTTTTGCCAATCGCCAACGTTGCAGAAATGGCGCGGCGAAGCGGCCCAGCTTCTTTCTCCCCGTCACTATACGGGGAGAAATGCCCGGCAGCGCAATGAGGGGCGGCGCAAACGTTTGGAAGAGTGGTTCGCAATCGCTACTTACGCCGTTTTGCTGTGTTCGGCCGCCGGTCTGGCCGCTATAATGCCCAAACACTCGAATCGAGCCGGAACCGATGCGCCAGTATCTCGACCTCTTGCAGCATGTGCTGGAAAACGGCGCCGATCGCGGCGACCGCACCGGCACCGGCACACGCTCCGTCTTCGGCTACCAGATGCGTTTCGATCTGGCGCGCGGCTTTCCCGTCACCACGACAAAGAAGCTGCATCTGAAGTCGATCATCCATGAACTGTTGTGGTTCCTGGCCGGCGACACCAACATCAAGTACCTGACCGACCACGGCGTCACGATCTGGGACGAATGGGCCGACGAGAACGGCGACCTTGGCCCCGTCTATGGCAAGCAATGGCGTTCCTGGCCGGATGGCCATGGCGGCTCGATCGACCAGATCGCGGGCCTTCTCAAGGAGATACGCCGCAATCCTCAATCGCGGCGATTGATTGTCTCTGCATGGAACCCCGCCGAGGTGGAAGCCATGGCACTGCCGCCATGCCACTGCCTGTTCCAGTTCTATGTCTCCGAGGGCCGGCTTTCCTGCCAGCTCTACCAGCGCTCCGCCGACATCTTCCTCGGCGTGCCGTTCAACATCGCGTCCTACGCGCTGCTGACGCTGATGGTGGCGCAGGTGACCGGGCTGAAGCCGGGCGACTTTGTCCACACGCTGGGTGACGCGCATCTCTACTCGAACCATTTCGAACAGGCGCGCGAACAATTGCGGCGCACGCCGAGGGCGCTGCCGACCATGTGGATCAACCCCGAGGTGAAGGACCTGTTCGCCTTCCGTTTCGAGGATTTCCGGCTGGAAAACTATGTCGCCGACGCCTCGATCAAGGCGCCCATCGCGGTCTGAAGTGTGCTGATATTCAGGGATCGAAGATTTCGATGCGGCAGACCGTGCCGTCGTCACTGCCCTGTCGCGGCGTGACCACGCGCGAGGCCCAGAGGGTGCGGACGACGCCGATGAACACCAGGCCGGCGTCGGTCGCCGGCGGTGCCTCGATCGCGACCTCGCTCGGCCGGATCCCGTTTTCCCGAACCGTCTCTGGCCGCAAGCGGTTCAGTCGATGCCGACCATCACATCCGAGGCCTTGACCACGGCATAGGCCTGCTTGCCCTTTTCGAGCTTGAGGTCGGCAACGGCTTCATTGGTGATCGAGGCGGTGACGATGGCGCCGCCGCCAATGTCGATCCTGACATGCGAGGTGGTGGCTCCCTTGACGATCTCGGTGATCGTCCCCTTGAGGACGTTGCGGGCGCTGACCTTCATCGGGCTCTCCTTTGCTTTCATGCATGTCGTTCGCTCAAAACCGAGGTCGCTTTTGGGCGACATGCATCAGGTTTCCTGCTCGTCCTACCAGAACAATCGACGCCGCACAGGCGTTTTCGCGAGGTGCCGGGCCTTCCCTTGTTATATTCATGCGGATATATCGGATGGCAGGCCGTGAGCCGCACGGATTTCAAACCAGGGAGAGTTTTCGATGACGCGCAAAGGTTTCGGGTTGAGGGCGATCGCCATTGGCGGTTTTGCGGCGACGCTGATGGCGGCGATGCCGGCCGCCCATGCGGAAGACAAGGTCGTGGTGTTCGCGGCGGCCAGCCTCAAGGATGCGCTCGATGCGGTGAACAAGGCCTGCGAGGCTGATGTCGGCGAGGCCGCGACCGTCTCCTATGCCGCGAGTTCGGCACTGGCCAAGCAGATCGAGGGCGGGGCACCGGCCGACGTCTTCATCTCGGCCGATCTCGACTGGATGAAATATCTCTCCGACAAGAAGCTGACCAAGCCGGACACCGAGGTGAAGCTGCTCGGCAACGAGATCGTGCTGGTGGCGCCGAAGGATTCGACGGTCGATGCCAGGATCGAGAAGGGTTTTGACCTCGCCGAGCTGGTCGGCGACGGCAAGCTCGCCATGGGCGATTTCAAGGCGGTGCCGGCCGGCAAATATGGCAAGGCGGCACTGGAATCGCTCGGCGTCTGGTCCTCGGTCGAAGGCAAGGTGGCGCAGGCCGAGAATGTGCGCGCGGCACTCAAGCTGGTTTCAACGGGCGAGGCCGCTCTCGGCATCGTCTACGCCACAGACGCGCACGCGGAAAAGGGCGTCAAGGTGGTCGGCACATTCCCGGAGGATTCGCATCCGCCGATCATCTATCCGGTTGCCCAGACCGCCGATTCAAAGGACAAGGATACGCCGGCTTTCCTGAAATGCCTGCAGTCCGCCAAGGCCGGCGCGCTTTTCAAGGAACAGGGCTTCACCGTGCTCACGCCGAGCAACTGAGACGGGTCTGACATCGCAATATGAACTGGCTGCTGGACCTCACTCCCGACGAATGGAATGCGGTCCGGCTGTCCGTCAAGGTGGCGACTGTGGCGATGCTCGCCAGCCTGCCGCCCGGCATATTGATCGCGCTGCTGCTTGCCCGAGGACAATTCTGGGGCAAGACGCTGCTCAACGGCGTTGTTCACCTGCCGTTGATCCTGCCGCCCGTGGTGACCGGCTATCTCCTGCTTTTGACTTTCGGCAAGCGCGGCCCGGCCGGTGCCTTCCTGGCCGAGCATTTCGGCATTGTCTTCTCTTTTCGCTGGACCGGTGCGGCACTTGCCTGCGGCGTCATGGGCTTTCCGCTGATGGTGCGGGCGATCCGGCTGTCGATCGAGGCGGTGGACCGCAAGATGGAGGCGGCGGCGGGCACGCTTGGCGCCAATCCCTTGTGGGTGTTTGGCACCATCACGCTACCACTGATCCTGCCAGGGCTGATCGCCGGTTCCATCCTGGCCTTCGCCAAGGCGATGGGGGAATTCGGCGCGACCATCACCTTCGTCTCCAACATCCCTGGCGAGACGCAGACGTTGCCGTCCGCGATCTACACTTTCACGCAGGTGCCGGGCGGCGATGAGGGCGCATTGCGGCTGACATTGATCTCGATCGTCATCTCGATGGCGGCACTGGTCGCCTCGGAGGTGCTGGCGCGGCGCGTCGGGCGGCGGATGGACATCGAATGAGCGTCATCGTCGACATCAGCCACCGGCTGGGCGATTTCGCCATCGAGGCCCGTTTCGAGAGCTCAGGGCGGCTCACAGCGCTGTTCGGCCCATCCGGTTCGGGCAAGACCACGCTCATCAACATGATCGCCGGGCTGATCCGGCCCGACAAGGGCCGCATCGAGGTCGACGGCCGCGTGCTGGTCGACACAGGTGCCGGCATTTTCGTGCCGAAGCACAAACGCCGCATCGGCATGGTGTTTCAAGATGCGCGCCTGTTCCCGCATATGAGCGTGGCCGGCAATCTGCGTTACGGCCGCTGGTTCACGCCGGCAAAGGAGCGCTATGCCGACATGGATGGCGTCGTCGACCTGCTCGGCATCGGCCCGCTGCTCGGGCGGCGCCCGGTAAAGCTGTCGGGCGGCGAGAAGCAGCGTGTGGCGATCGGCCGGGCGCTGCTGGCCAGCCCCCGATTACTGCTGATGGACGAGCCGCTGGCCTCGCTCGACGAGGCGCGCAAGGCCGAGATCCTGCCCTATATCGAGCGGCTGCGCGACGAGACGAAAATCCCGATCGTCTATGTCAGCCATTCGGTCGCCGAGGTGGCGCGGCTGGCCAGCGACGTGGTGATGCTGGCGCAAGGCAAGGTCGTCGCCAGTGGCCCGACCGAGGCCGTCATGCAAAGGCTCGACCTGTTGCCGGCTGAAGAGCGCGGCGAGGGTGGCGCCGTGCTGGACACGAAGGTGCTGCGTCACGACGAGGTGTTCGGCATGACCGTGCTCGGCTCGGCCGCCGGTGAAATCCGCGTGCCGCGCCTTGCGACGATGACAGGGGCTCGCGTGCGTGTCCGCATTCGTGCCCGCGATGTGATGATCGCGACCGAGAAACCGACAGGCCTCAGCGCGCTCAACATCCTGCCCGGCATGATTGTGGCGATCAGTCCGGGCGAGGGACCGACGGTCGAAGTCGGCATCGATTGCCATGGCGCGACCGTGCTGGCCCGCATCACCGAACAGTCGCGGCAGGCGCTGAAACTGCGGCTTGGCGGCAAGGTTTTCGCGGTGGTCAAGACAGTGAGCTTCGACCAGGCGAATACGGGGGCAGGCCTGCCCGCCGAGGCGGATGGATGAGTGCGCTATGTCTTTTTGGAATAGCGGTATCGGCGAAGACCTTCTACTATGGGGACCGGGCGTGAGCGAGGAGGAGCAAAAATGCCATCGCTGAGCTTGCGGATAAATCTCGATCCTGACGGGCGGATCGGTCCGGGCAAGATCGAGCTTCTGGAGCATATCGCCACCTTCGGCTCGATCTCGGCCGCCGCGCGCGGCATGGAGATGTCCTACAAGCACGCCTGGGACCTGGTCGAGGACATGAACCGGGTGTTCGGCAAGCCGCTGGTTGCGGCGCAGACCGGCGGCCGCAAGGGCGGCGGCGCGCAGCTGACGGCCATCGGCCTGGCGGTGGTCAGCCGGTTCCGCGCCATCGAGCGCGCGGCGACCGCCGCGGCGGCGGCTCACATGGATGCACTGCAGGCGGAGATCGACGCGGGGTGAGAGAATAGTCAGTAGTCAGTAGTCAGTAGTCAGTAGTCAGTAGGGAATGATGCCGGCTTCCCTACTCCCTACTCCCTACTCCTGCTTGCGCAGCAGATAAGTGTCCATGATCCAGCCCTTTTTCCGGCGGGCCTCCTCGCGGACCTTTTCAATTTCGGCACCGACATCGCCCAGGCGGCCCGAGACAAGAATCTCGTCCGGCGTGCCGAGATAGGCGCCCCAGTGAATGATGAGATCATGGTCGGCCAGCGTGTTGAAGGCGCATTTGCCGTCCAGCATGACGACTGTGCTGCCGGCATTTTCCGCAAGGCCTTCCTCGGTCAGCCGTCGCCCGGTGGTGACCAGAATGGAATCGCCGATGCGGTTCAGCGCTGTTTTATGACTGGCGGCAAGTGCCTGGATGGCGGTGATGCCGGGGATGACCTCCAGCTCGAAGGCGACATTCTCTCTCAGGCGCACCCGCCCGAGAATACGCAACGCGCTGTCGTAGAGCGAGGGATCGCCCCAGATCAGGAACGCGCCGCATCCGTCCTCGGCAATCTCGTCGCGGATCAGGGCTTCGTAGAGGACGGCGATGGCTTCGTGCCAGTCGTCGACGGTCGAACGGTAGGAGGATGTCGGTTCAGCGCGCACCGGCACGTCGAACTCGACCCGGCGTGATTTCGGGTTGGTGACGAAGCGGTCGCAGATCTCGCGCCGCAGGTCGGCGAGGTCGTTCTTTTTCGCGCCCTTGTCGGGGATGAACAGCACGTCGGCGCGGTTCAGGCCTGATATGGCCTGCACGGTCATGTGGTCGGGATTGCCGGCGCCGATGCCGATGACGAGAAGCTTGCGCATGGGCGAACTCCTGCCCGATCGCAACCCGCGTGTCCAGACCGCCACTGCGTGTCCATGCGAGCGGAAGGGCTTTGAAACGCCGCATTGAAACGGCTAGGGTCATCAGGCATTCTTGCCGAGGGGGCTTCGATGTTGCGATGTGTTCTGACTGCGGCGCTGGCGCTTTCCGCCGCGCCTGCCTTGGCCAACGATTCTGTTGCCGAACTCGGCACAGGCGGCCTGATCCTGTCGCGCAGCGACGCGGTCGCGATGCAAAGCGAGGACCTCTTCATCTCGCCCGAAAAGGTGACGGTCGACTACGTCTTCCACAACAACACCGATAGGGATGTCGATTCGATCGTCGCCTTCCCGATGCCGGACATTTCGGGCGATCCCGAAGAGATGCCGGCAATCCCTGAAAACCAGAGCGACAATTTCCTCGGCTTCGAGGTGACGATCGACGGTGTCGCGGCAAAGCCGCAACTCGAGCAGAAGGTGTTCGCGCTCGGCATCGACATCAGCGCCGACCTGAAGGCGCAGAATGTGCCGTTCAACCCGTTCGGCGACGCGGCCAAGGCGGCACTGGCGAAGTTGCCGAAGGCGGTGGCCGACGACTGGGTCGATCGCGGCATCATCATCGAGGATCCGGAAGGCGACAGCGACCCAGGCACCAACCCGTCCTACGCACCTTTCTGGCAATTGCGCTCGACCTATTGGTGGCGCTCGACCTTTCCGGCCAACAAGGACGTCCGTGTCTCGCACCGCTACAAGCCCAGCGTCGGCGGCACGTCATCGGTCAGCTTCTTCAGTGACGGCCATTTCCAGGGCGCATACGCCGCCTACAAGACCCGCTACTGCATGGACGACACGTTCGAGAACGCGGTGCGCAAGGCGGCGAAGGACAGTCCGGACGGTTACCCGAAATACTACGAAAGCCGCATCGCCTATATCCTGACCACGGGCGGCAACTGGGCGGCGGGCACCATCGGCAAGTTCAAGCTGACCATCGACAAGGGCAATGCGAAAGCCCTGGTCTCGTTCTGCGGCGACAACGTAAAAAAGGTCGGGCCGACGACCTTCCAGATGACGGCGGACGATTTCTACCCGGAGCACGACATTGACATCCTGCTGCTCGAACCGTCGAACAGCAATGGCGGGGACGCGAACTGATGCATGTCGCCATCTATGTCGCCATTGCCGAGAACGGCGTGATCGGGCGGGACGGCGGGTTGCCCTGGCGGCTCTCCACCGATCTCAAGCGTTTCAAGGCCGACACGATGGGTAAGCCCATCATCATGGGCCGCAAGACCTATGAAGGCATTGGCCGTCCGCTGCCGGGCAGGCTGAACATCGTGGTCACGCGCGACAAGACCTGGCGGGCCGAGGGCATCGAGGTGGCGCACACGCTGGAAGCCGCCATTCAGCTGGCAACCGTGCGCGGACGCTGCATGGCTGGCGTGGACGAGGTCTGCGTCATCGGCGGTGGCGAGATCTATGCCCAGGCGCTGCCGCTGGCCGACCGGCTGCACGTCACCCATGTGCTGGCCACCGTCGATGGCGATGCGCATTTTCCGCCGATCGACCCCGAGATATGGCGCATGGTCAGTGCGCAGGAGGTTCCGGCTGGAGAAAAGGACAGCCACGCAACGCGCTATTCGGTTTACGAGCGCCGCCGCCAGATACTTTGATAGACAAAACGTGCATTGAGGGACGACAAAGGGTCGCTACCGGGCCAAAAGGGATGATGTCGGCGGCGCATCGCGTTGAAAGCGCGCCGTGGCGTCCCTATAGAAGAACAACACTGGATTTGCGCCGTAACTCCGGCGCTTGAGGGAATTCCAAGCGAAAGGACATTCATGCCCTGGAACGACAAGAGTGGCGGAGGCGGCGGCCCGTGGGGCGGCGGCGGTAACAATCTGGGCCCCTGGGGGCAGGGGCCAAAGGGCAAGCGGCCCGCAGGGCTCGCCGCCCGACCTCGAAGACATCATTCGCCGCGGCCAGGACCGGCTGCGGCGCGCTCTGCCCGGTGGCGGCGGTGCCAGTCCGGCCGTTTTCGGACTGATCGCCGCGGTGCTGGTGGTGCTGTGGGCTTTCCAGGCGGTCTACACAGTGCAGCCGGACGAGGTCGCGGTCGAACTGCGTTTCGGCAAGCCGAAGGCCGAGCTTTCCCAGCCGGGGCTGCATTTCCATTGGTGGCCGCTTGAGACCGTCGAGACGGCCAAGATTTCCGAGCAACTCGTCGACATCGGCGGCGGCAACACCAGCGGCAACGGCCTGATGCTGTCGGGCGACCAGAACATCGTCAACGTGCAGTTTTCGGTGGCCTATCAGGTCTCCGATCCCCGCGCCTATCTGTTCGACGTCTCCGATCCGGACGGCATGCTGCGGCAGGTCGCCGAAAGCGCCATGCGCGAAGCCGTCGGCCGCAGGCCGGCGCAGGATATCTTCCGTGACGACCGCCAGGGCATAGCGGCCTCGGTGCGCGAGATCATCCAGACCACGCTCGATGGCTACAAGGCCGGCCTGCAGGTGAACGCCATCTCGATCGAGGACGCGGCGCCGCCACGCGAAGTGGCCGATGCCTTCGACGAAGTGCAGCGCGCCGAGCAGGACGAGGACAAGTTCGTCGAGCAGGCCAACCAGTATTCCAACCAGAAGCTCGGCCAGGCACGCGGCGAGGCCGCACAGGTCCGCGAAGACGCGGCCGCCTACAAGAACCGGGTGGTGCAGGAAGCCGAAGGTGAGGCGCAGCGCTTCATCTCGGTCTACGACGAATACGCCAAGGCGCCCGATGTCACGCGCAAGCGCCTCTATCTGGAAACCATGGAGAAGGTTCTGAAGGACTCGAGCAAGGTCATCGTCGAACAGGGCAACGGGCAAGGGGTCGTCCCCTACCTACCGCTGCCGGCATTGCAGCAGAAAGCGCCGGCTCCGGCCGCGCTTGGCGCGAACACGGGAGGTAACCAGTGATGGGCAACCGTCTCCCCGTTTTCGTCGTCATCGCGGCGGTCATCCTGTTCCTCATCTATTCCTCGGTTTTCGTGGTCAATGCGCGCCAGCAGGCGCTGGTGCTGCGCTTCGGCGAGATCGTCGACGTCAAGACCGAGCCCGGCATCTACTTCAAGGCGCCGTTCTCGTTCTTCGACGCCGACACGGTGCAGCTGATCGAGAACCGGGTGCTGCGCTTCGACCTCGACAACATCCGCGTCCAGGTTTCGGGCGGCAAGTTCTATGAGGTGGACGCTTTCATCGCCTATCGCATTTCGGATCCGCGCGTGTTCCGTGCCGCGGTGTCCGGCCAGATCGAACTGGCCGAGGCGCGGCTCAGGACCCGTCTCGACGCTGCCTTGCGCCGCGTCTACGGTCTGCGCGATTTCGAGGCCGCTCTCTCGGAAGAGCGTGCGGTGATGATGCGCGAAGTGCGCGATCAGCTCCGGCCCGACGCCACCTCGCTCGGCCTGCAGATCGAGGATGTCCGCATCCGCCGCACCGACCTGACCGCCGAGGTCTCGCAACAGACCTTCGACCGCATGAAGGCCGAGCGCCTGGCCGAGGCCGAAAGGCTGAGGGCACGCGGCAACGAAGCGGCGCAGCGCATCCGCGCCCGCGCCGACCGCGAAGTTGTCGAGATCATCGCCGAGGCGCAGAAGGAATCGGAAATCCTGCGCGGCGAGGGAGAGGCCCAGCGCAGCGCCACCTTCGCGCAAGCCTATCAGCGCGACCCGGCCTTCTTCGATTTCTACCGGTCGATGAACGCCTATGGCACGGCGCTGGACAGCACCGGGACGACCATGGTGCTGTCGCCGAGCTCGGAGTTCTTCCGCTACTTCCGCGATCCCGACGGCAAGGAAGGGCCGGCGAAACAGACGCCGCCGGCACCGGCCGCACCGGCGACGGCACCCGCAGCGCCGACGACACAACCCAACACCGGCCAGCAATAGCCGGTGCAGGACTTCTTCGCGGCGATAGGCCTGGTCCTTGTCATAGAGGGCCTGGTCTATGGCGGCTTTCCCGGTTTCGCGCGGAAGCTCGCGGGCGAGGTGCTGTCGATGCCGGAGAACGCATTGCGGATCGCGGGGCTGGTCGCCATCGCCATCGGGGTCGGCATCGTCTGGCTGGTGCGGGGCGGATGAGAACCACCGGTTTTCATCTTCGGCAAAACGGAGGATTTATCCTCCGCCGCTGGTCGTAGCCGCAAACGTGCCGTATTTTTTGCCAACATGGCGCAACGCGGTGTTTTTGCCGTTGCGCTTTCTCTTTCAGAAATACCGGGAGGCTTCTCGATGACATCAACACTCCTTTTGCGCGCAGCACGGCGGACATTCATAGCCGGCACGGCGGCACTTCTTGTCGGCACCGTCGCCTTCCCGTCCTTCGTGACGCCGACCTTCGCGGCCGACGGACCTGCTTCGGTGGCAGACCTCGCGGAAGGCCTGCTCGGCGCGGTGGTCAACATCTCGACCTCGCAGACGGTGAAGGGTACGGAAGGGCCGGGTGCCGTGCCGATGCCGCAGCTTCCAGAAGGGTCGCCCTTCCAGGACTTCTTCGACGATTTCTTCAAGAACCGCGGCGGCGACAAGGATAATGGCGCGCAGAAGGTGCAGTCGCTGGGATCCGGTTTCGTCATCGACGCCGAGCAAGGCATCGTCGTCACCAACAACCACGTGATTGCGGACGCCGACGACATCGAGGTCAATTTCTCCGATGGCGTGACGCTGAAGGCAAAGCTGGTCGGCACCGACACCAAGACCGACGTCGCGGTGCTCAAGGTCGATCCGAAAGGCCACAAGCTCACCGCGGTGAAGTTCGGCGATTCCACCAAGATGCGCGTCGGCGACTGGGTGATGGCGATCGGCAATCCGTTCGGCCTCGGCGGCACGGTCACGGTCGGCATCGTCTCGGCGCGCAACCGCGATATCAATTCCGGCCCCTATGACGATTTCATCCAGACCGATGCGGCAATCAACCGTGGCAATTCCGGCGGACCGCTGTTCAACAGCGCCGGCGAGGTCATCGGCATCAACACCGCGATCATTTCGCCCTCTGGCGGCTCGATCGGCATCGGCTTCTCCATCCCCTCGCAGCTCGCCTCGGGCGTCGTCGACCAGTTGCGCCAGTTTGGCGAGACGCGGCGCGGCTGGCTCGGCGTGCGCATCCAGCCGGTGACGGACGACATCGCCGAGAGCCTCGGCATGACGACCGCCAAGGGGGCGCTGGTGGCCGGCGTCATCAAGGGCGGACCTGTCGACAACGGCACCATCCAGGCCGGCGACGTCATCATCAAGTTCGACGGCAAGGACATCCATGAAATGCGCGACCTGCCGCGCGTCGTCGCCGAAAGCCCTGTCGGCAAGGCAGTCGACGTGCTGATCGTGCGCAAGGGCGTCGAGCAGACGGTGAAGGTGACGCTCGGCCGGCTCGAGGATGGCGAGAAGCTCGCCAGCGGGGAGAATGGCAACACCGACCAGGACAAGGGCGACAAGGCTCCGGCCGTTTCGACCGCCTCGGTGCTCGGCATGACGGTGGGCGAGCTCAATGACGAGACGCGCAAGAAATTCAGCATCGCCGCCGATGTCTCCGGCGTCGTCATCACGGACGTGGCCAAGGACTCGGCCGCCGCGGAGCGTGGCATCCAGCCGGGCGAGGTGATCACCGAGATCGCGCAGGAATCGGTCGCCACGCCCAAGGATGTCATGGACAGGATCGGCGCGCTGAAAGAGCAGGGGCGCAAGAACGCGCTTCTGATGCTGGCGTCGAAGACCGGCGAGTTGCGCTTCGTGACGATCCGGATGGATTGAGTTTTCAATCCACCGATCTATCAAAAAGGCGGCTAACGAGCCGCCTTTTTTCTTGCCTGCCAACCGTCGCGAGAGAGCCGATAGAGCACATGCCGCTTGAGCGCGGGATGGCTGTCGGGAATGCCGGGATGATCGAAGTCAGCCGATGGATCGGCCGTCATGCCGAGGCGTTTCATGACGGCGGTCGAACGGTGGTTTTCCGCGACGGCGAAGGAGACGATTTCGTCGAGACCAAGCGTCTCGAAACCGTAGGCAAGCCATGCCTCGGCGGCCTCGGTGACATAGCCCTTGCCCCAGAATTCCGGAGCCAGCCGCCAGCCGATTTCGATCGTGCCGACCGGCAGGACGTCCATGTCCTCGGTTCCTGATAGCCCGACAAAGCCGATGCAGTCGCCCGTGGCGGCAATCTCGGCCGCGGCGAAGCCATAGCCATCCTCATCGATCCATGCGCGGACCTCGTCCATCTTGGCGTCGGCGGCGGCGCGGTCGCGACGGAACGGGAAGAATTCCATGACGCGCTCGTCGGAATTGATGCGATGGAAGAGCTCGCGGTCGCGCTCTTCCCAGTTGCGCAGGACCAGCCGCTCGGTACGCATTGGTTTCATTGCGCAAATTCTTCCTGGCGATAGCCCTGCAAATAGAGCAAGGCCGTCAGGTCGCCATGGTCGATGCGCACCTTTGCCTGCGCCGCCACCGTTGGCTTGGCATGAAGCGCCACGCCGGTGCCGGCGAGGCGGATCATGTCGAGATCGTTGGCGCCGTCACCGACGGCGATGGCGTCGGCGGGTGTCAGTCCAAGGCGCGCCGAAATTTCGAGCAGCGCGTCGGCCTTGGCGGCGCGACCCAGGATCGGCTCGCCGACCAGGCCGGTGAAGTGTCCATCCTGTTCGAGCAGGCGGTTGGCGCGGTTTTCCTGAAAGCCGAGCATCGCCGCGATGCGTGTGGTGAAGACCTCGAAGCCGCCCGAGACCAGCGCTGTCCAGGCGCCGTTGGCGCGCATGGTCTGGACCAGTTCGCGGCCGCCCGAGGCCAATGTCAGCCGGTTGGCGACGATGCGGTCGACGACGGCGGCATCGAGCCCCTTCAACAGCGCGACGCGTTCGCGCAGAGCCGGTTCGAAGGCGATCTCGCCGTTCATCGACCGCGCGGTAATAGTGGCAACGCGATCCTTGACACCGATCTCGTCGGCCAGTTCGTCGATGCATTCCTGGTCGATCATGGTCGAATCCATGTCGGCGATGAGGATTTTCTTGCGACGCGTGTCCGCCTGCTGGACGGTCACGTCGACCGGTTCAGCGGCCAATGCGGCGCGCAAGGCGTCGGTGATCCCGGCGATGTCAGCCCCTTGCGGCAAGGCAAGATCGCAGGCAATGCCTTCGGCCAGCCAGACGACGGTGCTTGCGCCCACCGTCCGCGAGGCCATATTCGCAAGCGACCCCGACAGAGCGCGGTCAGCGGGACGGGAAACAAGCGTGGCAATGAGCGGCATCGAGAATTCCGGCGCGGATGCGGGCGAAGGCCGCGTGAAGAATGCGATCCTGATAGCCGGGCCGACCGCCAGCGGCAAGTCGGCGCTGGCGCTCGATCTGGCCGAACGCACAGGCGGCGTCATCGTCAACACCGATTCCATGCAAGGCTATTCGGTTCTCGACGTGCTGACCGCCAGGCCGCAACCGGCCGACCTCGCGCGGGTGCCGCATTTTCTCTACGGCCATGTCCATCCCGGTACCGCCTATTCGACCGGCGCGTGGCTACGCGACGTGATGAAACTCATCGACGACGGAGCGCTGTCGCGGCGGCCGGTCTTCGTCGGTGGCACGGGCCTCTATTTTCGCGCGCTGGCCGAAGGCATTTCGGAAATGCCCGATATTCCGCCGCGCATCCGCGACCGCTGGCGCTACGAGCTGAAAGAGCAAGGCGCGGTCAAGCTGCACGGGCTGCTGCTGCGCGAGGATTCGAGAGCCGCCATCCAGCTGAAGCCAACCGACAGCCAGCGCATCGTGCGTGCGCTCGAAGTGCTCGACGCCTCCGGCCGATCGATCCTGGAATGGCAGGCAGAGCGCGGCCGGCCGCTCATCGACAGGCAGACGGCCCGTTTCCTGGTCATCGAGCCGGATCGGGCCGCGCTGGTCGATCGCATCGAAAGGCGCTTCGACCAGATGCTGGACAAGGGCGCGCTGGAGGAGGTCAGGCAACTTGCAGCCCTTCGCCTCGATCCGGACCTGCCGGCGATGAAGGCGATCGGCGTTCGCGAACTGCAAGCGGCGATGGCCGGCCTATCCAGCTTTCCCGAAGCGATCGAGCGCGCCAAGATCGCTACCCGGCAATATGCCAAGCGGCAAGCGACCTGGTTTCGGCACCAACTGGGGCCGGAATGGCAAAGATTGCGCCGGGATGACGATCTCGAAACCACGATCCAAACACTTGTTGCTAATACAACTTAAAAAGTTGACCTAGAGGGAACGGTTCCCGTCGAGGTTGTCGGAGTTAACGCTCCGTAAGGCGGTCCGTGCCATAAGGTCGACGGGCACTTTTCCATTGGGGAGCAGATGCGTTTCCATAAGGCGGAATCCGCTTTTTTCGTCTTTATTTTCGTGATCCTGGCCGCTGGTCTGGTGACGCTGCACGCCTATGGACTCATGCAATCCTTCGCCACGGAACTCCATACCCAGTCGGGCCTGGACAAGGTCATCTACCTCAACAAGCTGTTGTTCGCGACCGGCGTTCTGCTCGCCACAGCGCTGTTTTTCGGCATCTTCTTCATCTACCCGCTGATCCGCAAACAGGCGACGGAAGAAGGTAAGCTGCGCGCCATGACGGTTTCGCTCAGCGCCCGCTCCGAAACGCTCGAGCACGCCGCCCTGACGGATGGCCTGACCGGCATGCAGAACAGGCGCTATTTCGATGATGCGCTGAAGGAATATCTCGAGGAGTTCCGGCGCATCGAGAAGCCGGTCGGGTTGATGATCCTCGATCTCGACCATTTCAAGCAGGTCAACGACACGCACGGCCATGACGTCGGCGACGAGGTGCTGAAGGCCGTCGCCAGCTGCCTGAAGGACATGACACGCTTCCACGATGTGGTGGCTCGATTGGGCGGTGAGGAGTTTGCCGTGGTCACGCCCAATATGGAGGCGGAACTGCTGGGCAAATTCGCCGAGCGCATCCGCAAGGCCATCGCCAACATGTCGATCCTCTCGGGCAATGTCAGGCTCAAGATCACCACCAGCGTCGGGCTCGCGGTCTGGGACCGGAAGGAAACGGCGGAGGAGTTCTACCGCCGCGCCGACCGCCAGCTCTATGAGGCGAAGAGGCAAGGCCGCAACCGCGTCTGCGCCTAAAATCCCGCCACTAAATTCGTGATGCTGGCCGCTTGATGCCGACTTCTGCGCTTCCGGTGCTCACGGACCAAAAGTCCGCTTCGCTCCGGTTCTCGAAGGCGACACCAACCGACTCAGCCTGACGAATTTCCTGACGGGATTTATCCAAGCTGGCGAACGAAGCCAGGTACTTGGATCCCTTGAGGTAAATTCTCAGAAGTATCGGCAGATGGACGTAGCGCCCAGACCTAGTCGTTCTGGGGGCGCAGGCCGAAGGTGGCGGGCTTCAGGCCGTAGCGCATGTCGAAATCGTCGTCCGACGGCACGCGGGCGGTCGCCGGCTTTCGATAGTCGGGGTCGCCGGCCTGGCGGCCGGAATCGACCACCTCGGCGAAGGCCATGGCCTGCGGAGTCGGTTTGGGCACGTTGCGCAGCCGCTCGACGATCGCCACCAGATCGACATCGTCGCCGGCCTTCGGCGCCTCGGCTTCTTCGCGTTTGGCCGTACCGGGCAGCAGGTGGGCGGGCAGCTTTTCAAACTTCAGCCGCATGGTCGTCGCCACGCCTTCGCCGAAGGCAATGGCCTCGCGCTGGCCCATGGACGACAGGAAGGCAAGCGTGGAGGCGGAAGAGTCGGCGATGGCCGAGCGGATGATCGCCTGGTCCTGCTCGTTGGCGAGCCGCATAGCGAAGAAGGTCGAGCATTGCGACAGGATGGTCGGGTCGAGCTCGCCCGGACGCTGGGTGACGACGCCGAGATAGCAGCCATATTTGCGGCCTTCCTTGGCGATGCGTGACAGGGCGTGCCGGGTCGGCGCGAAGCCGAGACGCGGATCGGCCGGCATGTAACGATACGCTTCCTCGCACAGAAACAGGAGCTGCAGCTTGCCCTCGCTCCACAGAGCGAGATCGAAGGCCAGGCGCGCCAGCACCGAGCACACGGAATTGACCACTTCGGAGGGCATGCCGGCCATCTCGAAGCAGGTCACCGGGCGGCCGTGATGCGGCACGCGGAAGATGTTGCCGATCGTCTCGTGGATGGTGTCCTCGATCAGGCGCGAGCTGAACATGAAGCGGTAGCGCGGATCGGCGGCAGCCGATTCGATGCGCGTCTTCAGCGACTTCAGGATCGGACGGTCGTTCTTGCTTTCGAGCATCCCCATGCGCTCGTCGATCTGCTTGAGCAGGTCTGCGATCCGGTAAGGCACCGGCGTATCGGCTGTCAGCGCATCGTTGCCGCGCCTGAGATAGGCGCCTGAATTCGGGTTGCGGTAGAGGTTCTTGGCGAGCGGAATAAGGTCGCGCAGAGCGTCGATCTCCTCCGGGACCGTCTCACGGCCACGGAACAGCACTTCGGCGAATTCCTCGAGCTTGAACATCCAGAACGGCAGGTCGAGAGTCTTGGAATCGACCTTGACGCAATATTCGGGCAAAGAGCCGGCGAACTCATTGTGCGGGTCGAGGATCAGGATGCGCAGGTCGGGCCGCGCCGCGATCGATTTGCGCAGCAGCAGCGAGACAGCGGTGGACTTGCCGACGCCCGTGGTGCCGACAATGGCGAAATGGCGCGCCAGCGTGTCGTCGATCGCGATGTTGGCGGCGATCCCTTCGTCCTGGGACAGCGAGCCGATGGTGATGGAATGGCGGCCGGCCAGATCGTAGACCGCCTGGAGATCACGGCTGCGGATCCGGTGCGCGACGGCGCCGATATGCGGATAGGTGGTAATGCCGCGGTCGAATATCGGCTTGGCGCCCGGCTCGGCGGGGTCCCGCACTTCGCCGATCAGCTCGATGCTGACCTCGATGGCGTTCTGGCCCTCACTGCTCCAGGCACGGTCCGACTTGCCTATGGCATAGACCAGGCCGACGGTTCGCGTCGTGCCCAGATTGATCGAGATCATCTTGCCGACCGTCCACAGGCCGGTGACCGCACCGTCGACATCGTCGGCATAAGCGCTGATGGTGGCGCGCGCGCCGTCGCATTGCACGACGTTGCCCAGGATGCGCCGGTCGTTCTGCTCTGCGTTGCGGCGCTCCTGCGATGTCGGTTCTCCGACGGAAGCTTCGCGTTCGACATACATGGACAGGCCAATCCCCATTTCCCTGGAGATCGGATCCTACCGAAGCGGGGTTAAGGTCGGATGAGGCTGGATGGTGTAGAGAGGATTAAGCGCCTGTTGAAAATTGTCACGAGAGGGCGCTTTTCCATCGTCGGAATTTCGTTATAATGGACGAATGGATGATATAGCGAACGATATTTCTACGACTATCGGCAGACGAATTCACACCGAAAGGACCATGCGGGACTGGTCGCTGGCCGAACTCGCCGAGCGGTCCGGTGTCTCCAAGGCGATGCTGAGCACGATCGAACGCGGCATGACCAGTCCGACGGCGTCCCTTCTGGTGCGTATTGCGGCGGCCTTCGACATGACGCTGTCGACCCTTATCGCCCGGGCGGAATTGCAAGGCGGCGGGCTGCTGCGCGAGGCCGACCAGCCGGTGTGGCGCGATCCGGACACAGACTATGTCAGGCGGCATTTGTCGCCGGCCTGCGACATGCCGCTCGAACTGATCAAGGTGCATCTGCCCGCGGGCGCCAGGGTCAGCCTGCCGGCGGCCTCCTACGCCTTCATCAAGCAGCAGATCTGGCTGATTTCCGGACAGCTCGAATTCACCGAGGGCGATGTGGTGCACAGGCTGGAGCCCGGCGACTGCCTGGCGCTCGGGGCGCCGTCGGACTGCATCTTCCATGCCCTGGGGGCGGGCGCCGACTATCTTGTCGCGCTGGTCAGGGGCTGACACGATGGCAAGACGACCAAAACGCTCCCACAATGGGGGGCCGCCTCTTGACGACTACAAGGGGCCGCCATGGGGCAAGGGTGATCCCTTTATCTTCCTGGCCTGGCAGGCCGCGCATGCCAAGGCATGGAAGGCGCCAAGCCACGAAATCATGCTGATGCGCATGGACAAGGCCGAGCGGCTGGGCCTGACCTATGAGGAATACACACTCGAGATCCTCGAGCGCGGACGGCATCTCAAGGAAGAAGACACCGAGCGCATCAGCGCCATCAAGGCGGCGCGCAAGCGGCGGCGCGTGCGCCATCTCGACTGATGCCGGCGCGCTATCGACCCCATTCATCGTTTCCAGAGGACTGGCCATGAATTCCATCGAGATCGGTGCCCTGAGCGCCAGTGCGGAAACACTGGCAAAGCTCGCTGACCTGCTGGTCGCGACAGTTGCCGGCGGTGGCTCTGTCAGCTTCATGCATCCGCTGGCGCCGGAAGCGGCAAGCGCATTCTGGGAGAGGTCGCTGGCGGCGGCGGCAAAAGGCGAAAGGGTGGTGCTTGGCGCATGGGACGGTCATGTCCTGGCCGGCACTGTCACCTTGCTGCTCGACTGCCCACCCAACCAGCCGCACCGGGCCGAAATCGCCAAGCTGATGACATCGGTCGAATACCGGGGCAAGGGCATCGGAACGCGCCTGATGCGGGCCGCGGAGCGTCTCGCCGTCGAGAGGGCGCGCACGCTGCTGGTTCTGGATACGGCGACGGAAGAGGGCGCGTCAGGCCTCTACGAAAAACTCGGTTTCACCCTGGCTGGGGAAATTCCGGACTATGCGCTGAAGCCGCATGGCGGGCTGACTGGCACGCTGATCTACTGGAAGCGGATCGGCGCCGGGTCGTGATGGCTCACGCCGTCACGCAGAGGCTTCCCTGGACAGGTAGCTCAGCAGCCACTGGCGGAAATCCTGTTCGGCACTGGTCAGGCGCGCGGTCGAGGCCCTGGTCAGGAAATGGCCTGAGGTGCTGGAGAGCTCGAAATCGGAAAGCGGCACCAGGCTTCTGCTCTTGAGCGCTGCGTCGACAAGCGGCCGCGACCCCAGAAGCACGCCGGCTCCAGAACTCGCCGCTTCCATGGCGGCGACAAAGCTGTCGAAGCGATGCGACCGTTGGGGGTGGCCGGCCAGTCCGGCCGCCGCGAACCATTCCGACCACATTTCGCGCGCGCCCGCGACCAGAAGCAGCGGCAGGGATGTCCAGTCGGCGGCACCGGCCAGGGCCGGATTTGCCACCGGCACAAGGCGTTCGGCGGTCAGCCTTTCGGCCTCGCGCCCGGGAAAGGATCCGTTGCCGAAACGGATGTCGAGCGCGGAGCCCGGCAAATCGTAGTCGGTCGGCCGGTGGATCGTCACCAAATCGAGCTGGATACGCGGCAGCGCTTCGGCGAGATCGGGCAGCGCTGGAACCAGTATCAGCAGGGCGAAGGAGATCGGCACCCGGATCGAGACGGTCTGGACGGCGCGCGGCTCGAACAGTTCCGTCGTGCTGCTGGAGATGGTGGCGAAGGCCGACTGGATGTGGGGCAGGTAGGCGGCGCCCTCGGGCGACAGGGCGACACCACGCGCAAGCCTTGAAAACAGCCGCGTCTTCAATCGTTCCTCGAGCAGCCGGATATGCTGGCTGACGGCGGCCTGGGTCAGGCCGAGTTCGGCCGCTGCCGCCGTGAAATTCGACAGTCGCGCCGCAGCCTCGAAACTGCGCAGCCAGTCGAGCGGGGGCACTGCGGGAATGGGCTTTTGAGGCATTATAAATTTATGGTCTTTGGCCAAAAAATGATAATTTGAGTTATGCCTTTCCTGTCGCCAACATGCAATCGAAACCTCACGGATCGGGCCGTGGGGCGCAACGGACAGGAACGGCATTCCCATGCTCACCCACGCGCTGGTTGGCGACGAAGGCAGGACAATCGAACTCGGCTGGCAAGACGGGAGGCGCGCGCGCTTTCACGCCATGTGGCTGCGTGACAATGCGCTCGACGACAAGACGCGCAGCGCCGGCAACGGCCAGCGCCTGATCACGATTCTCGACATTCCGGCCGAGACGAGGATTGGCGCGGCCACCATAAAGGCCGGTGCGCTGGAGGTCAGCTTCGTGCCGGAAGGAAAAACGGTCAGCTTTCCAGCGCAATGGCTGAGCGCAAACGCCTATGACCGCGACGAGCCCCGCGAGCCCGGCTGGACAGGCGATATCATCCAGCGCTGGACCAAGGCGACGATGCAGAATTCGGTACCGCGCGCCAGATACGCGGCGGCCCTTCACGGCCGCAGCGTCCTGCGCGAATGGCTTTCGGCGGTGAGGACCTACGGCTTTGCCGTGATGGACGGTCTGCCGGCTGAATCCGGCGCACTGTGCAAGGTCTCCGACCTGTTCGGTTACATCAGGGAGACCAATTACGGCCGCTGGTTCGAAGTGCGCGCGGAGGTCAACCCGAACAATCTCGCCTATACCAATCTCGGGCTTCAGGCACACACCGACAATCCCTACCGCGACCCGGTGCCGACGCTGCAGATCCTCTCGTGCATCGAGAATACGGTGGAGGGCGGCGAGTCGAGCGTGGTCGACGGTTTTGCCGTCGCGGCCGCGCTGCAGGCTGAAAACCCCGACGGCTTCCGGCTGTTGAGTTCCTGTCCGGCACGCTTCGAATATGCAGGCTCCTCGGGTGTGCGGCTGCAGGCGAAGCGGCCGATGATCGAACTCGGGCCGGATGGCGAACTCATCTGCATCCGCTTCAACAACCGCTCGCTGGCGCCTGTCGTCGACGTGCCGTTCGCCGACATGGATGCCTATTATGGCGCCTATCGCCGGTTCGCCCAGCTGATCGAGGATCCCTCTTTCGAGGTGACGTTCAAACTGGAAGCGGGGCAGGCCTTCATCGTCGACAACACGCGCGTCATGCATGCCCGCAAGGCGTTTTCCGGCACCGGAAAGCGCTGGCTGCAAGGCTGCTACGCCGACAAGGACGGCCTGTTGTCGACGCTTGCCGCGATCGAGTACAGCTTCAAGGAGGCGGCGGAATGAGCGGCCGGGATCTGAACGCCGACAACATCGTCGAGTTTATCGCCGACATCTTTGAGCGCCGGGGCGCCGAATCCTACCTCGGCGAGCCGGTGACGATGTCCGAGCACATGCTGCAGGGGGCATGGCTGGCGGAACAGGACGGCGCGCCCGACGCGCTGGTGGCAGCCGCGCTGCTGCACGACATCGGCCATTACACCAGCGAATTCGGCACCTATTCGCCCGACGATGTCGAGGACAAGCATCATGACGAGGCCGGAGGCGAAGTGCTGGCGCCGTTCTTCCCGCCTGTCATCGTCGAGTGCGTGAGGCTGCACGTCGCGGCCAAGCGCTATCTCTGCGCCACCGACCCGACCTATTTCTCCAAGCTGTCGCCGGCTTCGGTGCATACTCTGTCGCTGCAGGGCGGACCGATGAGCGCCGACGAGGTGGCCGACTTCCGCAAGAATCCTTTCCATGAGGAAGCGGTGCGTGTCCGCATCTGGGACGAGGGCGGCAAGATCGCGAACATGAAGACGCGGGCGTTTCGCGACTATGTGCCGTTGCTGCAGCGCGTCGTGCGCGATTTCGCCAATCGCGCCTGACCGCGGTCCATCACCGGGAAGGACAGCCCATGTGTTTCTGCTTCAATGGCGCAAACGCGCTGGCTGCATTCCGGTCGGAGACCTGTCGCGAGCGTTCGCCTGACGCGTCGTTTTTCGGCCCATTGTCGATCGCGCCTAGCTGAAACGAAGCACCCGCGCGGCGGAAGCGCCGCGCGGGGCCGGCCTTGCTGATCGCAGGAGAGGAGGGGACTCCTGGGGATAGGCAGCTAGGCCTTGTGGTGAACCTGTTGCAGCCCATAGACCGGCGTCGGCAAGCCGACCTGCCGTGCTTTCAGCTGCAGCGACAGATACTGCGAATAGTGGCGCGACTGGTGGAGGTTGCCGCCATGGAACCACAGTGCCTCCTGCTGGGTCGGCTTCCACATGTTGCGCTGCTCGCCTTCCCACGGGCCGGGATCCTTGGCGGTGTCGGAGCCAAGGCCCCAGACCTTGCCGACCTTGTCGGCCACCTCCTGCGAGATGAGGTCCGCGGCCCAGCCGTTCATCGAGCCATAGCCGGTGGCATAGATCACGAGGTCGGCCGGCAATTCGGTGCCATCGACGAATTTGACGCCGGTCTGGGTCAATTCCTGCACCGCGGCACCTGGACCGCTCTTGAGCTTGATCGAGCCGTCGATGACGAGATCGCAAGCGCCGACATCGATATAGTAACCCGAACCGCGGCGCAGGTATTTCATGAACAGGCCCGAACCGTCATCACCCCAGTCGAGCAGGAAGCCGGCCTTCTCCAGGTCCGCGTAGAACTTCGCGTCACGTTCCTTCATCTGCTGGTAAAGCGGAATCTGGAACTCGTGCATGATGCGGTAGGGCAGGGAGGCGAAGATCAGGTCGGCCTTGCGCGTCGTCATGCCGTTCTCGACCGCCTGCTCCGAATAGAGCCCGCCGAGCCCGATATCCATCAGCGTGTCGGACCTGACGATATGGGTGGAGGAGCGCTGCACCATGGTGACGTCGGCGCCTCCCTCCCACAGTGCCGCGCATATGTCATGGGCGGAGTTGTTGGAGCCGATGACCACGACCTTCTTGCCGCGGTACTTGTCTGGACCCGGATGGGTCGAGGAATGCTGCTGTTCGCCCTTGAAGATGTCCTGGCCCTTGTATTTCGGCCAGTTCGCCTTGCCGGACATGCCGGTCGCGAGCACCAGCTGCTTGGGCTTGAGCACGATCTCCTCGCCGTCGCGCTCTACGACGACGGTCCATTCCTTGGCCTTCTCGTCGTACCTGGCGGATTTGGCTGTTGTGGAGGACCAGTAGTTCAGCTCCATCACCTTCGTGTACATCTCAAGCCAGTCGCCGATCTTGTCCTTCGGCGCGAAGACCGGCCAGTTCTTGGGGAAGTCGATATAGGGCAGATGGTCGTACCAGACCGGATCATGCAGGCAGAGCGACTTGTAGCGCTTGCGCCAGGAATCGCCCGGGCGTTCGTTCTTTTCGATGATGATGGCCGGCACGCCGAGCTGGCGCAGGCGGGCACCCAGCGCAATGCCGCCCTGGCCGCCGCCGATGATCACGACATAGGGCTGTCTGCTGCGGCCGAGTTCGGCGATCTCGTCGTCACGCTCCTCGCGCCAGGATTTCCTGTCCTTGCCGTGACCATGCTTTGCTCCGAGCGGTCGGGTGAAGCCGGACTTCTCCTCGTGTCCCTTCAGTTCAGCCATGGTGGTGAGCAAGGTCCAGATAAGGTCGCCCTTGAAGCGCACCAGGCCGAAGCCGCGCGCCGCCCTTGTCTCGAAGGTGATCCAGGCAGTGGTGACACCGTCCGCCTCGCTTGCTTCCTCGCCTTCGGCGACCTTCCAGTCGCTTGGTCCGGTTTCAGCCAAGGTTGCCGTCAGCATGTCGCGGACCTGGTCCTGGCCCTCCATCGTCTTCAGGTTCCAGGTAAAGGTGACGAGATCGCGCCAGTAGCAATCCGCCTGGAAACAATTGGCGGCTGCGTCTATGTCGCCGTCCGCAAGCGCCTTGCCGAACTTGTCGAGCAGCGCCTGCGCCTTCGTGGTGGGGGTTCTCTCAAGCATGGTTTCTCCTCCGGTTGTCAAATTGATCAGGAAAGGTCGATGAGGATTTTCAGCTGGGTTCCGGCAGGATCGAGCAGGGCATCGAAACCGCCGGACACCGCCTCCGCAAGACGTATGCGCCTGGTGACCACCTTGGAGGCAGGCAACTGTCCCGAACTGATGAGACGGATGACACGCGGCCACAGATGCGTTGGATAGGCCCAGGAGCCGCGGATATCGACGTCCTTGAACGTGACCTGGAACCAGTCGAGCGGGTTCTCGTGCGGATGCAGGCCGGTTTGCACGACGACACCCTGCTTGCGCACAGCCGCGAGGCAAGCCTTCAGCGCATGTTCGTTGCCGACGCATTCGATGGCGATATCGCAACCGACACCGCCTTCGCTCGCGGCGCGCACCGCCTCATCCACCTTGTCCCGCTTCGGATTGAGTGTCACCACGCCAGGCAGGATCGAACGCGCCATCTCCAGCCTGGTGTCGTTCAGGTCGGAGATGAACAGTTGGGTTGCGCCCGCGGCGCGCGCGGCCAGCATCGTCAGAATGCCGATCGGGCCGGCGCCGGTGACCAGCACAGAGCTTCCCGCGCTTACCCCACCACGGTCGCAGGCATAGACGGCGACCGCGGTCGGCTCGACCAATGCGGCTTCCTCATCGGACATTTCGTCTGGGATGCGCTCGACATTGTAGTCGTTGAGCAAGGCGGCTTCCGCCATGCCGCCGCCGATCCAGCTCAAGCCCGCCAGCGCAAGCTTGTCGGACAGATGGTAGAGGCCGCGCGCGGCATAATAGTCTCCCGAGCGCGGCATGATCAGCGGCTGCACCGCCACGCGGTCGCCAACCGAGACAGAGGTCACGTCGTCGCCGACGGCCTCGATGACGCCGCCGAATTCATGTCCAAGCACCTGCACGCCGCTGGCGCCGGTGAACGGATGCGGCTCCGTCGGTATGAAGATCGGCCCGTAACTGTATTCATGCAGGTCGGTTCCGCAGATTCCGACAAACCTGTTGCGGAGAACAACCTGTCCCGGCCCCGGCCTTGCCGGCCTGGGAATGTCCTCGATGCGCAAATCCCTGGCGGCATGAAAGCGCAGGGCCTGCATGCTCCGCGCCGCGGCTGCAAGATTGACCGCGTTCTGTGTCATGGCTTCTCCTCCAAGTTCCATGTGGGTACCTGGAACGCGAAGCAAGCAGCATGCCAACCGTACTGCTGAGTCGGAAATCGTAATAAAATCAGCATCATCTAGCGGTTTCTGCTGTCATGGGCTGTTGCGGCGGTGTTGCGCGTGCCATGGCGCGCCACAGCGGACGCAACACTAATTGGGCGCGTCCAGCCGCAGCCGCTTCATGCGGCGATGCACCGTCGTGCGGTCGACACCAAGACGCCGCGCGGCCTCGGAGATGTTCCAGCCAGCGGCCGCGAGAGCATCCAGCAGTGCCGCACGCTCGTCCTCGGGCGACGGAGCGCGCAGGGCAACCAGTCTGGCGGGCGCAGCAAGCGGCGTCAGGTATGGCAATGCGAAGTCGGGCAGGTCGGCTGGCTCGATCATCCCGCCCTCGCAAAGCGTCACCGCCAGATCGATGGCGTTTACGAGTTCGCGGATGTTGCCGGGCCAGCGGTGACGGATCAGCGCCAGGCGCGCCGCGGGCGAGAGCTTGGCTGTCCGGCCGGCAAGGTGGGCGCGCTGATCCACCAGTCGGTCCAGCAGCCATTCGAAATCGGTGCGTTCGCGCAGCGCCGGCAAGGTCAGCGAGGCCGCGTTCAGCCGGTAGAACAGATCCTCGCGGAAACGTCCCTCTTCGACCAGCTTGCGCAGATCATGGTGCGAGGCCGAGATGATCTTGATGTCGACCTGTCGCGGCTCGATGCCGCCGACCGGGACCAGTTCGCGTTCGGCGATCACGCGCAGCAGCCGCGATTGCAGGGGGTAGGGCATGTCGCCGATCTCGTCGAGGAACAGCGTGCCGCCGTTGGCGGCCTCGATCAGTCCCTTGCGCCCCTTGGCGGCGGCTCCGGTAAAAGCACCGGCGACATGGCCAAAAAGTTCGCTCTCGATCAGATGTTCAGGAATGGCCGCGCAGTTGATGGCGACAAACGGGCCGGGCCGCTGCGCACAATCGTGGATCGCGCGGGCGAGATATTCCTTGCCGGAGCCGGTCTCGCCATGGATCAGGATGGGAATGGTCGTGCGCGCCAGCTTGGCGGCACGCAGTTGCGTGGCAGCCATCGCCGGATCGCCGCCGGAAAGGTCGCCGATAGGCTTCGGTACCGCCTCGACCGGCGCGCGGCGTCCGGTCGCCGGCTGCGGTTCGATGGCGTGCGCGAACAGCGCGCTGCCGCTGCGGCCGAACACCAGCCGCTCCTCGGTCGGGCGGCCGCGTGTCAGGCTCGGCAGATCGTCGACGCTGACATCGAGATAGCGCGAGATCGACTGGCCAATGGGGGAGGGCGAGTGCCGCCAGTCGACACCTCCGGCCTGCGCCAGAAGCAGCGCTCCGCCACGCGTCGTGCCAAGGATGCGGCCCGAGGCATCGAGGGCGATGGCCGCCTCGGGGTCGACGTCGAGGAATTCCGGCGAACGGGAAAAACGCAGCACCCATTCGGAGTGCATCTGGGCCATCAGATTGGCGAGCTCGATGCGCCGCGCGGAAGCCGTCACCAGGTGCAGCGCCAGGTTCTGGCTGATCTTCGGCTGCGGGGAGCGCAGCAGGGAAATGTCGAGCACAGCGGCGAGCTCGCCATTGGTGTCGAAGATCGGCGCGGCGGTGCAGGAGAGCGGCGTGTGGGTCGTGTCGAAATGGTCGGTCTGGTGGATCGTCATCGCCTCGCCAGTGACGATGCAGGAGCCGACACCGCAGGTTCCGGTGCGGCTTTCCGACCATTCGGAGCCGAGATAAAGCCCTGCCGTGCGCAACTGGTCCATGAACAGGGGATCACCGAGGAAGTCGACGGTGACGCCCTTCGCGTTTGCCAGCAGCAGCACATAGTTCTGGCCCGCCACCTGCTTGAAGAGGGTTTCCAGGCCGCTGCGGGCGATCGCGATCAGCCGCTCGGACTGTTCGCGATGTTCGCGCAACTGGGTATCGGGGACGATATAGGCTTCCGTCGGCCGGGCCGGGTCGAGCCGGTGGGTGTCCACACAGCGTAGCCAGGACTTGACCACGACATCGTCGCGGGCCGATGTCCTGCCGGACAGGACCTGCTCTATTTCCCGGATATGCTCCCGTTCGCCAGCCACGCGTCCTCCTCCCAAGGCAACGTTTAGCCTGGCATAGTGGTGCGACGGCCGCATGGGCTCAACTGTACTATGGTAGCGCGTGGCTTATCGCGTTATCGCGAGACGGGGCCGATCTCACAGGCGAGTGAATTCGCATTATCCCCCATTGACGAGCCCGCGACTCCACCTTTATGGTTCGCCACCATGAAAAAGGCACTCATTCTCGTAGGAAGGCGCGTGGGCAAGGCGGTGTAACCGCCGGGCGAAATCCTACCATGCGCAACACACAGGCTCCCTCGGGGGCCTTTTTTATTGCCTGAAACACGACTAAACGACCAGCAATCGCCAGATGGCGGACAGTACGGGACCAGACCGATGAGCAATGGACAGAACGGGCGACGTGAAATGACGGGCGCCGAAATGGTGGTGCAGGCGCTGAAGGACAATGGCGTCAAGCACGTCTTCGGCTATCCGGGCGGCGCGGTCCTTCCGATCTATGACGAGATTTTCCAGCAAGACGAGGTCGAGCACATTCTGGTGCGGCACGAACAAGGCGCGGGCCATGCGGCCGAGGGCTATGCACGCTCGACCGGCAAGGCCGGCGTCATGCTGGTGACTTCCGGCCCCGGTGCCACCAATGCGGTGACGCCGCTGCAGGACGCGCTGATGGATTCGATCCCGCTGGTCTGCCTGACGGGGCAGGTGCCGACCTCGCTCATCGGTTCCGATGCGTTCCAGGAGTGCGATACGGTCGGCATCACGCGGCCCTGCACCAAGCACAACTGGCTGGTGAAGGACGTCAATGAACTCGCGGCGACCATCCATGAGGCCTTCCATGTCGCGACGACCGGCCGGCCTGGTCCGGTGGTGGTCGACATTCCGAAGGACGTGCAGTTCGCCAAGGGGTTCTACGTCCCGCCGCAGATCGCGCCGCGCACCAGCTACCAGCCAAAGGTCCAGGGTGATCTGGAGAAGGTCAAGGCGGCGGTCGATCTGATGGCCAATGCCAAAAGGCCGATCATCTACAGCGGCGGCGGCGTGATCAATTCCGGTCCGGAAGCGAGCCACCTGTTGCGCGAGCTGGTCGACCTCACCGGTTTCCCGATCACCTCGACGCTGATGGGGCTCGGCGCCTATCCGGCGTCGGGCAAGAACTGGCTGGGCATGCTCGGCATGCACGGCACCTACGAAGCCAACATGGCCATGCATGATTGCGACGTGATGATCTGCATCGGCGCGCGCTTCGACGACCGTATCACCGGCCGGCTCAACGCGTTCTCGCCGAATTCACGCAAGATCCACATCGACATCGATCCGTCGTCGATCAACAAGAACGTGCACACCGAAGTGCCGATCATCGGCGACGTCGGCCGGGTGCTGGAGGATATGGTGCGGTTGTGGCGGGCAACCGCCAAGGCCGACAAGAAGGCGCTCTATCCCTGGTGGGAGCAGATCGCCAAATGGCGCGCGCGCGATTCACTGGCGTTCAAGATGAACAACGACGTGATCATGCCGCAATACGCCATCCAGCGGCTCTACGAACTGACCAAGGACATGGACACCTACATCACCACCGAGGTCGGCCAGCACCAGATGTGGGCGGCGCAGCACTATCATTTCGACAAGCCGAACCGCTGGATGACGTCAGGCGGGCTGGGCACGATGGGTTACGGCCTGCCGGCGGCGCTCGGCGTGCAGATCGCCCATCCCGACGCGCTGGTCGTCGACATTGCCGGCGACGCTTCGGTGCAGATGACGATGCAGGAGATGAGTGCGGCCGTGCAGCACGACGCGCCGATCAAGATCTTCATCCTCAACAACCAGTACATGGGCATGGTGCGCCAATGGCAGCAGTTGCTGCATGGCAACCGGCTGTCGCATTCCTACACCGAGGCGATGCCGGACTTCGTCAAGCTGGCCGAGGCCTATGGCGGCCACGGCATTCGCTGCGAGAAGCCGGACGAGCTGGACGATGCCATCAAGGAGATGATCTCGGTCAGGAAGCCGGTGCTGTTCGACTGCCGCGTGGCGACGCTTGCCAATTGCTTCCCGATGATCCCGTCAGGCAAGGCGCATAACGAGATGCTGTTGCCGGACGAGGCCACCGACGAGGCGGTGGCGAATGCCATCGACGCCAAGGGCCGGGAACTGGTGTAATCGACGAGCCAAGGCAGGGCTTGTCGAAAGAAGCCGTGCGAAAACAATAATCAGATCAAGAATTTGAGATCCATGTCATGAACGCACAGCACCTTCAACCGACCGGCTCCGCCTACTTCATCGCCAAGGAAACGGAGCGGCCGGAGATCCATACGCTTTCCGTGCTGGTCGACAACGAGCCCGGCGTGCTCGCCCGGGTCATCGGCCTGTTTTCCGGACGCGGCTACAACATCGAGAGCCTGACCGTCTCCGAGACCGAACATGAGAAGCACCTGTCGCGCATCACCATCGTGACGCGCGGCACGCCACATGTGATGGAGCAGATCAAGAACCAGCTCGAGCGCATCGTGCCGGTACACCGTGTGGTCGATCTGACTGTCCGCTCGCACGAGCTTGGGCAGGAGCGGCCGCTGGAGCGGGAACTGGCGCTGGTCAAGGTAGCCGGTTCCGGCGAGGCTCGCGTCGAGGCGCTGCGGCTGGCGGACGCCTTCCGCGCCAGCGTCATCGACGCCAACACCGAGCATTTCATCTTCGAGATCACCGGCAAGGGCTCGAAGCTCGACCAGTTCATCGCCATCATGAAGCCGCTCGGCCTGGTCGAGATCTGCCGCACCGGCGTGGCGGCGATGAACCGCGGCCCGCAAGGCATGTAAGGCCCGTCACGTCGGCGTCGGATCAGTCCTGGGGTTTTGCCGGCGGGACCTCGCTTTTGCCGCTGGCCAGGGCCTTGCTTTCCCTTTTCAGTGGACGTGACACGGGGCAGACATCCTGAACGAAGCCGTTCAGGGTGTTCACCAGGTTGTTCTCGACCAGCGAGTAGTGGATGAACTGTCCCTGCCGCTCCCTGGCGATGAGGCCTGCCGTCTCCAGAATGTTCAGGTGCTGCGAGATCGATGGCTTCGACATGTCGAAGCGCGCCGCGATCTCGCCCGCGGTCAGCGAGGAATGGGCGAGATAGGCCAGAATCCTGCGCCGGGGTGCCGAAGAGAGCGCCTCGAACACGCGCTGTATCGCGCCGCTGGCGCCGATGCCGGCCTCAGCGTCCGATGCCTGTTCAGTTTTCTCGACCACTTTGCGACCTCGTAATCACAGGCGCCATGGAGACGCTTGTCGGAATTTTCCGGACATCATTTAGACTATTGCCTAAATACCTAATCTGGGCATAATAGATGATTAGCTTACTGCCTAAATATGGCGCGAGGCGCCGAAAGACAAGGCTGTGGTTCGGAAAATGTTCATGCGAGGGAGGGGTTCCCGATGAAGACCATATCCACGGGCAGAATGATTTCTCGACAAGACAGCGACGCGCGCGATGGCAGGGTTGTCTGGATGCCGGCCAAGTCGATCTGGGTCGGCGCGATGACTGTCGTTGCCATCGTGTTCGGGCCGCTCACCTTCAGCTGGAGCGCCCTTGCGCTGTTCGTGGTGACGACAGCGGTGACGATCTGCGCCGGACACTCGGTCGGGATGCATCGCCTGCTCATCCATCGCTCGTTCAAGGTTCATATCTGGATCGAACACGCGCTGGTCTATCTCGGCGTGCTGGTCGGCATGGCCGGCCCGTTCGGAATGATCCATGCGCACGATATCCGCGACTGGGCGCAGCGGCAGACGGCCTGCCACGACCTGCATGCCCACCGCCAGCCCTTTTTCATCGACGCCTTCTGGCAGATGCATTGCGTGGTCGCCTTGCGCAATCCGCCTGACTTCGTCATCGAGCCGTCGATCCGGAATGACCGGTTCTACAAATTCCTCGAGCGCACCTGGATGCTGCAGCAGCTGCCATGGGCCATTGCCTTCCTGCTGCTTGGCGGCTGGAGCTGGGTGGTCTGGGGCATCGCGGTGCGTGTTTCCATGTCCCTCACAGGACATTGGCTGGTCGGGCATTTCGCGCATCGGAGCGGCGACCAGGGATGGTGTGTCGATGGCGTGGCGGTGCAGGGCTACAATCTGCCGCGTTTCGGTTTGGTGACGTTCGGGGAGAGTTTTCACGGCAACCATCACGCATTCCCCGAATCCGCCAGGCTTGGTCTTGAACGGGGACAGATCGACCTCGGCTGGATCTTCATCCGGGTTCTTGCCGGCCTTGGTCTCGCGCACAGCGTGAAACTTCCGGAAAATACTCCAAGACGGAAGGGGTTGCGCCGCCTGCGCGGCGGGCAGCCGGCCATGACTGCCGCCGACAACCGGCTGCCGGCGCCGTCTCACGTCAGATGAAGGCGTCCCGGGTTCGACGGGCTGAGTTACGATCGACATGGCCGGCGACTGCTGGACCAAAGGATTGCGGTTGCGTCTGACGTGTTCGCTATCTATGTCAGCATTGCTGACCTTGTGGACCCGATGTCACTCGACGCATTCCTCGCACTGCTCGTCTATGCCTTCGTGACCTCGATCACGCCGGGGCCGAACAACCTCATGCTCTTGGCCTCCGGCGTCAATTTCGGCATCACCAGGACGATCCCGCACATGCTGGGCATCAGCATCGGTTTTCTCGTCCTGTTGCTGGCCGTGGGTTTCGGCCTTGGCGCGGTGCTGACGGCGTTTCCGGCGCTGCACAATGTCCTCAAGGTCGCTGGCGCCGCCTATCTGCTCTACCTCGCATGGAAGATCGCCACGTCGCGCTCACTGAGCGGCAAGGGTGAGGCGGAAGCGCGGCCGATGCGCTTCATCGATGCGGCGGCATTCCAGTGGGTCAATCCCAAGGCCTGGGTGATGGCGATCACCGCCATGGCTGTCTACACGAACCCCGACCACCCCTTCATCTCGGTAGCGCTGATCTCGTTCGCCTTCGCCGTGGTCAACCTGCCCAGCGTCTCGGTGTGGGCGGGGTTCGGCACGGCGTTGCGTGGATTTCTGTCGGACCCGGTACGGTTGAAATGGTTCAACATCGCCATGGGCGTGCTGCTGGCGGCGACGCTGTGGCCGATGCTGAAATAGGGGTCCCGACGGTTCGACGAGCCTCGCCCCCCTGTGGCGGCGACCGGCTGCCCACCTATTGTGCAGTGCACATTAAATCTTCGTAATGCCGTGTTTTGGCCCTTTTCCGACAAATGCCTGTCCTATCTATTCGGCTAAATCGCGGCAATCAGCCGTGAACGAGCTATGATACGACCACCTGGCAACGGCGTGTCGGACGGAGAGGGTGCTTTGACGATACGTGGAAAAGTCATTCTTTCATTGCTTGCCGTCGCCTGTGCCGGCGGGGCCTGGCTCTATCTGTCTCCCGATACGCTGGGCAAGGTTGAGCAACTGGTCGGCGTAAAGCCGGTCGCCGTTGCGGGCAAATCGGCAACCGACGAGCCGGCGGCAGGGGACAAGCAGGCATCAGGCGGCGGTGGCGCCCGTTCGGCCTCGATCGTTTCGGCAACGGCAACGACGGCCGACTTCCCGATCCGTCGCTATGCCATCGGCTTCGTCTCCTCTCCGGCTGTGGTCAACATCAACGCGAGGGTCTCCAGCCAGATCGTGTCGATCGAGATCAAGGACGGGCAGATGGTGAAGGCGGGCGACACGCTGTTCTCGCTCGATGACCGCTCGCTGAAGGCGCAACTCGCCAAGGACCAAGCGGCACTTGCCAAGGACCAGGCGTTGCTCGCCAGCTCGAATTCCGATCTTCAGCGCGCCAAGGATCTTGTCGCCAAGCAGGCTGGTACCCAGCAGACCTATGATCAGGCCATTGCCGCGCAGAAGGGGGCGGCCGCGACCGTGGATGCCGACAAGGCGACGATCGATGCCGACAACGTCCAGCTTGGCTTTGCCACGATCACAGCCCCGATCTCGGGTCGGCTGGGCGCCGTCAACGTGTCGGTCGGCGATCTCGTCACGGTCAGCAATGGCAACAGCAGTACGGCAACACCGCTGGTGACGATCACCCAGATGGACCCGTTGCAGGTCAACTTCAATCTGCCGGAAAGCAACCTTGCGCTGTTGCACAAGGCGCTTGCCAATCCGCAGCAAGGCGCGGTGACGTTGACCAAGGACGGCGACCCGACGCCGATCGGCAAGGGCACGCTCGATTTCGTCGATTCCAGTGTCGACACCGCGTCGGGCACGATCGCGACGCGGGCGAGCATACCGAATGCCGATCTGTCGCTGTGGCCCGGCCAGTATGTCAATGTCGTCCTCGACGCCGGGATCATGCCGCAGATGACCTCCGTTCCGACCGTCGCGGTCCAGCCCAGCCAGAAGGGCCCGTTCGTCTATGTGGTCAAGCCGGACAGCACCGTCGAGATGCGGCCGGTGCAGGTGGCTCTGACCGAGGGCCAGAACAGCGCCATCAGCCAGGGGCTGAAAGCCGGCGAGAAAGTGGTCACGGAAGGCCAGACAAGGCTGAAGAATGGTGCCGCGGTGCATGAGGGCAACTCGACGGCCGCGCCCAAGGTGGCCGAGGCGACCAACGCCGGCGAGGCGGCCCGATGATCTCCGAATTCTGCATCCGCAGGCCCGTCGCCACCCTTCTGATGTCGTTCGCCCTCGTGCTGGGCGGGCTGTTTGCTTACAAGTTCCTGCCCGTGGCAGCACTGCCCAGCGCCGAATTTCCGGTGGTCAACGTCTCGGCTTCACTGCCGGGCGCGTCGCCGGAAACCATGGCGACATCGGTGGCGACGCCTCTGATCAAGCAGTTCGCCACCATCGCCGGCATCGATTCGATCTCGACCACGAATTCGCTCGGCCAGACTTCGATCGCCATCCAGTTCGTGCTTAACCGGGATATCGACGCAGCGGCGGCGGACGTGCAGGCGGCGATCGCGCGAACGCAGAAATCGCTGCCGCCGCAGATGACGGCGCCGCCGAGCTATCGCAAGGTCAATCCGGCCGACGCGCCGATCCTCTTGATGTCGCTGGTCAGCGACACGGTTCCATTGACCGAGCTCGACGCCTTCGCCGAGAACGTGATCTCGCCATCGCTGTCGACCATCGACGGTGTGGCGCAGGTCTCGATCTTCGGTCAGCAGAAATACGCGGTGCGCATCCAGATCGATCCGACAGCGCTTGCGGCGCGCGGCATCTCGATCGACCAGCTGCAGGCGGCGGTCGCGTCGGCCAACAGCAACACGCCGCTCGGCGTGCTGCAGAACAACAAGCAGCAGCTGACCATCACCGCCAACACACAGCTCACCGATGCCGCCGGCTTCTCCAACCTCATCATCGCCACCAAGAACGGCCACCCGGTGCGGCTGGGCGAGGTAACCCGTGTCGTCGATTCGGTGCAGACCACGACGACGGCGAGCTGGTACGATGGTACCCGCGCGATCATCATGGCCGTGCAGCGCCAGCCCGATGCCAACACCGTCGACGTCGTCGACAAGGTCAAGGCGATGTTGCCGTCCTTCCAGGACCAGATGCCGGCCGCCGCGCAGATCAAGCTGCTGAACGACCGTTCGACGTCGATCCGCCAGGCCGTCGACGACGTCCAGTTCACGCTGCTGTTGACCATCGCGCTGGTGGTCATGGTTATCTTCGTGTTCCTGCGTCGGGTGACGGCGACCATCATCCCGGCAGTGGCGGTGCCGATCTCGCTGATCGCCACGCTTGGCGCGATGTTCCTGTTCGGATTCTCCATCGACAACATATCGCTGATGGGCCTGACGCTTGCCGTGGGCCTCGTCGTCGACGATGCCATCGTGATGCTGGAAAACATCTTCCGGCACATGGAAGAGGATGGGTTGTCGGCCTTCGATGCCTCACTCAAGGGCGCGCGCGAAATCGGCTTCACCATCATCTCGATCTCGATCTCGCTGGTGGCGGTGTTCATCCCGGTGCTCCTGATGGGCGGCGTGATCGGACGCATCTTCAACGAGTTCGCCGTCGTGGTGACCGTCGCCATCCTGGCATCGATGTTCGTGTCGCTGACGCTGACGCCGATGCTGTGCTCGCGGCTGCTATCGGTCACGAAGGCCGATCGCGACAAGCATGGCGCTGGCCATAAGCGGGATATCGTCACGCGTGGCTACGACCGGGTTCTGACCTTCTGCCTGCGGCACACCTTCCTGGTGTTTCTCGTCTTCGTGGGCACGGCCGCGGCGTCGGTTTGGCTGATCCAGATCTCGCCCAAGGGCTTCTTCCCGCAAGAGGATATCGGCCAGATATCGGTGACGACCATCGCGCGCCAGGACATCTCGTTCGACGCCATGGCCAAGCTGCAGGGCCAGGTGGCCAGCGTCTTCTCGCATTCGCCCTATGTCGATCACGTGGCGTGGTCGGCGGGCAGCGGCAACAATGCGCTCAACCAGGGGCAGCTCTTCGTCCAGCTCAAGGGCAAGGACCAGCGTCCCAATATCGAGAAGGTGCTTTCGGATCTGCGCAAGCAACTGGCCGGCGTGGCGGGCATCGAGACCTACATGCAGCCGGTGCAAAATCTGAGGCTGGGGTCGCGTTCGTCGGCCAGCGCCTACCAGCTCGTGGTTCAGGGCCTCGATACCGGCCTGACCGATACGTGGGCGCAGAAGCTGAACGACGCCATGGCGGCCGACCACGCGACGTTCACCGACGTCACCAGCGACCTGCAAAACAATGCGCTGCAAGCATCGCTGGTGGTGGATCGCGACAAGGCCGCCCAGCTCGGCATCGACACCGACACGCTGCGCACCGCGCTCTATGGCGGGTTCGGCACCGACCAGGTTTCGACGATCTTCGGTTCGGCCGACAGCTACGAGGTCATCACCGAGCTCGATCCCAAGATCGAATGGTCGCCCGAGCGGATGCTTGCCATCCAGATGCGGACGGCGAGCGGCTCCCTGGTTCCGCTTGGCGCTTTCGCCCGGGTCGACCGCACGGCCGGCGCCCTGACCGTCAACCAGCTCGGCCAGCTTCCCGCCGTGACCATCTCCTACAATTTGCCGCAAGGCGTGGCGCTGGGTGACAGCGTGACCCGCATCAACGCGCTCAAAGAGCAGATCGGCATGCCGACGGAGATCTCGACCACCTTTGCCGGCACCGCCAAGACCTTCCAGGATTCACTGGCCAACCAGGGGCTTCTGGTCGGCGGCGCGATCCTGACCATCTATATCGTGCTGGGTATTCTCTACGAGAGCTTCATCCATCCGCTCACCATCCTCACCGGCCTGCCATCGGCTGTGCTCGGAGCGGTGGTTGCCCTGCGCTTCGCCGGCATGGATCTGTCCGTCATAGCGGTGATCGGCATCCTGATGCTGATCGGCATCGTCAAGAAGAACGGCATCATGATGGTCGACGTCGCGCTTGAATTGCGACGAGAGGGCATGTCGGCCAAGGAGTCCATTCACAAGGCCTGCCTGATGCGTTTCAGGCCGATCATGATGACGACGCTGGCGGCGCTGATGGGGACGTTCCCGATCGCGCTCGGCACCGGCGCCAGCGCCGAGCTGCGCCAGCCGCTGGGCGTTGCCGTTGTCGGCGGCCTGCTGGCTTCGCAGGCGCTGACCCTGTTCGTGACGCCGGTGATCTACGTCTACATGGAGAATTTCTCCGGCTGGCTGGTCGGGCTCATGCCGAAGCGCAAGGCTGAACTGAAGGTGGTCGACAATGGCGACCAGCCTTCATTGTTCGGCACCAATGACGACATCCGGGCGGAGCCGCAGAAGACAGCGGCCGAATAGCTGCCTGATGGCCTGGATAAAGCTTGCCCAAGCCGTGGCGCTTGCCGCCGGCGGATCGGAACCGTAGTTTGTGGCCATGTCCCATGATCATGACCACGACAATGAGCTCGACCCGTTCGCGGCGCGCGTGCGTGCGCTGGAAACCATCCTGACCCGCAAGGGGCTGATCGATCCGGCCGCGATCGACGTCATCGTCGATACCTACGAGACCAAGATCGGCCCGCGCAACGGCGCGAGGGTCGTGGCCAAGGCGTGGAACGATCCCGCCTATGCCGACTGGCTGAAGCGCGACGCGACGGCGGCGATTGAATCGCTGAGCTATACCGGCCGCCAGGGCGAGCACATGCAGGCGGTGTTCAACACTGGCGACACCCACAACCTCGTCGTCTGCACGCTGTGCTCGTGCTATCCATGGTCGGTACTTGGCCTGCCGCCGGTCTGGTACAAGGCTCCGCCCTATCGGTCGCGCGCGGTGATCGATCCGCGCGGCGTGCTGGAGGAATTCGGCCTGACGTTGCCGGCCGCAACCAAGATACGCGTCTGGGATTCAACGGCGGAACTGCGCTATCTCGTGGTGCCGATGCGGCCGGGCGGTACCGAGGGCTGGAGCGAGGAGCAATTGGCCGATCTGGTGAGCCGCGATGCAATGATCGGCACTGCCCTGGCGAAAGAGCCGGCATGAACGGGCCCCAGGATCTTGGCGGACAGATGGGGTTCGGGCCGGTCGCGCCCGAAAAGGACGAGCCCTGTTTCCACGCGGCCTGGGAGAGGCGGGCGCTCGGCGTCACGCTTTGCGCCGGCGCCATGGGAGCCTGGAATATCGATGAGAGCCGGCATGCGCGCGAATCGCTGCATCCGGCCGATTACTATTCCTCCAGCTACTATCAGATCTGGATAAAGGCGCTGGAGACCCTGCTCAAGCGCCATGGCTTCGTCAGCGAGCGCGATCTCGCTGCCGGCGAGGCGATCGATGCGGCGGCGATCCCGAAGCGGGTGCTGAAGGCCGAAAACGTGCCGGCGGTGCTGGCCAAGGGTGGTCCCTGCGACCGGCCCGTTGCCTCGCCGGCGCGGTTCAAGGCCGGCCAGCAGGTGCGGACGAAGAATTTCAACCCCACCGGTCACACACGGCTGCCGCGCTATGCGCGCGGCAAGCTGGGCAGGATCGAGGCGGTGCGCGACGGCTTCGTCTTTCCCGACACCAACGCGCACGGGCGAGGCGAGAACCCGCAATGGGTCTATACGGTGGTTTTCGACGGCACGGAGATCTGGGGCGAGGGCGCCGATCCGACGCTTGTCGTCTCGATCGACGCCTGGGAGAGCTATCTTGAGCCGGCCTGACGGGACCGCCGCCGATTTGCCCGTTGGCCTCGACGCGCCGGTTTTCGCCGAGCCTTGGCAGGCCGAGGCGTTCGCCATGACGGTGGCGCTGCACGACAAGGGCCTGTTTTCGTGGGGCGAATGGGCACAGGCGCTGTCGGCCGAGGTGAAGAAGCCGGGCGCCGCGACGGACGGACACGATTATTACGAGCATTGGCTGGCAGCGCTGGAGCGGCTGCTGGCGTCGAAGGGACTGGCCGCCACATCCGATGTCGACGCGATGGCCCGAGCCTGGGAGCGCGCCGCGCACGCCACGCCCCATGGCAGGCCGATCCTGCTCGAGAACGACCCGGAGTTCCAATCCGCGAGTTGAGCGGATGTCCAGGACCGCCCCAAATCCTCGTGCTCGCCTTCGCCGGCACAGCCTTGATTGCCCTCGGCTGACAGCAACGATGGCCGGGCGTCTGTCTTTTTGTTCTCTTTACGTTCTTGTGTGCGCCTGATAGCCTCAGCTGTCGGAGGCGCTCGGTGCGTCATTGACGGCAGTCGATTGGCGGCTGTCTTGTGTTTCGCTTGCGAATCCGGTCTGTCGCACTGATGGAATTCTCACCCCAACAGGACGAGGCGCTGCAGGCGGTTGCCCGCTGGCTGCAAGCCGGCAAGCCGCAGCTGTTCCGGCTGTTCGGCTATGCCGGCACCGGCAAGACGACGCTGGCACGCTATTTTGCCGAACATGTCGACGGCCAGGTGCAGTTCGCCGCCTTCACCGGCAAGGCGGCCCAGGTGCTGCGCTCCAAGGGGGCGGTCAATGCCCGTACCATCCATTCGTTGATCTACAGGCCCAAGGGTGAGGAATCGGTCGAGGACGAGGTCACCGGCAAGACCTCGATGTCGCCGACCTTCTCGCTCAACCGGCAGAGCCCGATCTCGCGCGCCAAGCTGGTGGTCATCGACGAATGCTCGATGGTCGACGAGCAGCTCGGCCGCGACCTCATGAGTTTCGGGACGCCGATCCTGGTACTGGGCGACCCCGGCCAGTTGCCACCGATTTCGGGCGGCGGCTTCTTCACCGATCACGAACCCGACTTCCTGCTCACCGAAATCCACCGGCAGGCGCGTGACAATCCGATCCTGCGCTTGGCGCTCGACGTGCGCGAAGGCCGCGAATTCATGCGCGGCGACTATGGCACGGCGCAGGTGATCGGCAAGGAAGACGTCAACCAGGAACTGGTGCTGAGGGCCGACCAGGTGCTGGTCGGCACCAACCGCACGCGTCGCCGCTACAACCAGCGCCTGCGCGAGCTCAAGGGCTTCAATGCCGACTATCCGCAGGCCGGCGACAAGCTCGTGTGCCTGCGCAACGATCCCGCCAAGGGGCTGCTCAATGGCTCGCTGTGGAAGGTGATGACTTCGTCGCGCGAGACGGTGAAGCCCGGTATCAACCTTCTGGTCTCGCCGGAGGAGGACGATCCGGACCGTGGCGTCGCCAAGATCAAGCTGCTCAAGGCGGCGTTCGAGGATCCCGACGCGGATATCCCCTGGCAGCAGAAGAAGCGCTTTGATGATTTCGACTATGGCTATGCGCTGACCGTGCACAAGGCGCAGGGCTCGCAGTGGAACGAGATCGTGCTGTTCGACGAGAGCTGGGCCTTCAAGGAAACCCGCCAGCGCTGGCTCTATACCGCTATCACCCGGGCCGCCGAGCGGCTGACCATCGTCAGGTAGCTACGACGAGGGCTTTTCCCGTACGCCGACTTGCCGGACACCGAGCCATTCCCAGGCCTCGTCTTCGTCCTCGGCCTTGAAATGCCTGAATTCGATGGGTGACGACGCGGGCAAGGCGTGCCGTGCGTCCGGCGTCCAGTCCGGTGCGCCGATCGCCGCGCAGCGGCCTATATGCTCCAGTGCATGGAGGGCGCCCAGTTTGAGGGTCTCTTCGGAGATGTCGGCCCAGTCGACGCCGTCATGATCGACCATGCGCACAGCCACGTCGATTCGCTGATGGAGCGCGTAGGCCGCTTCCAGCAGGCCAAACAGGTTTTCCGCATCGGCCGCCGAGACATGCCCGACCACATCGATTGCGAACAGGTCGTCGCGACCGGTGTCGATGCGACGGATCGCCGGCACGGATTGCAGGAAATTCACGGCGAGGCCTCCTTTGGAAGAGAGTTGGTCTTCTGGAACACTGGAAAGCCCTATCTGTTCCCGCCAAAGACGCTATAGATGCCCGGTCTCAAGCGCGCCCAGGCTGAACGGATGGCCGCGGCGCGCCGCTAACCCGCCTGTTTCACGGACACCAGCCCATGCCCGCAAAGCTTTCCGTCAACCTCAACGCCATCGCCATGCTGCGCAACCGGCGCGACTTGCCGTGGCCCAGCGTGATCGGCATCGGCCGGCTCGCCCTTGCCGCCGGAGCGCATGGGCTGACCGTCCATCCGCGTCCCGACGAGCGTCACACGCGGCATTCCGACCTGCCGGAGATCCGGGCGCTGATCGACGACGAGTTCCCGCAGGCTGAATTCAACATCGAGGGCTATCCGAGCGAGGATTTCCTGGCGCTTGTGGAAAAGCATCAGCCCGAACAGGTGACGCTGGTTCCCGATGAGCCGGCACAGGCAACCTCCGACCATGGCTGGAACTTCGCCGCCGACGCGGCGTTCCTGACACCAATCGTCAGGCGCCTGAAGAAGGGTGGTTTCAGGGTGTCGCTGTTCTCCGATGCCGATCCCGCCGGCATTGCGGCCGCGCGCGATACCGGTGCCGACCGGATCGAGCTCTATACCGGTCCCTATGGCAGCTGCCATTCCGATTCCGCAAAGGCGGCCAACGAGCTGGAAAGATTGGGGAAAACAGCCGATGCGGCATCCGCCGCCGGTCTCCAGGTCAATGCCGGGCACGATCTGACGGTGGGCAATCTGCCCGCTCTGGCGAGGCGCATTCCGGCATTGGCCGAAGTGTCAATCGGACATGGGTTGACAGCCGACGCGTTGGAGTATGGCATGGCCGGCACGGTGGGTCGGTTTCTCAGGGCTTGTGGGTGGTAATGATGGCAGCCTCGCGCACCAGGCATGGCAGCCATAACGTGACGGTACTTGATATTGCATCGCAGCAAGCGTAGAGCACCGCGCGCTTATCGGAGTGTCGTCCATGGCCCTTGCCAATACTGGTAGTGAGGCAGAACCCGTCGAACAATCGAGCCATCCGGAAATCGAGCAGCACAGCACCAAGGTGCTGATGCTGGGCGCGCTCGGCGTTGTCTATGGCGATATCGGCACCAGCCCGATCTACGCCTTTCGCGAGGCCCTGGTGGCGTCTTCGGGCGGTCAGGTCGCGGAGCGTGGCGATATATTGGGCGTGCTGTCGCTTATCATCTGGTCGCTGACGATCATCGTCACCATAAAATACATCATGTTCGTGCTGCGCGCCGACAATCGCGGCGAGGGCGGCGTGCTGTCGCTGATGGCGCTGGCGCGCGGCAGTTTCCCGAAGCGCTCGGCGGTGATCCTTGGCGTCGGCATCGTCGGCGCCTCGCTGTTCTTCGGCGACGCCGTCATCACGCCGGCGATTTCGGTGCTGTCGGCGGTCGAGGGCATGAACGTCGTTACCCCCACCTTCCAGCCCTATGTCGTGCCGCTGACGCTGGTGATTCTTGCCATGGTGTTCGCGGTGCAACGGTTTGGCACGGGCGGTGTGGGACTGGTCTTCGGTCCGGTGACCGCAGTCTGGTTCCTGGCTATCGGCCTGTCCGGGCTCAAGCACATCATCGCCGATCCGGAGATCCTGTGGGCGATCAGCCCGCACTATATCGTCGCCTTCCTGATTCATTCGCCAGATGTCGCCTTCGTCACCATCGGTGCCATCTTCCTCGCCGTCACCGGCGCCGAGGCTCTCTATGCCGATCTCGGCCATTTCGGCCGCAAGCCGATCGTGCTGGCCTGGCTGTCGATCGTGTTCCCTTGCCTGCTGCTCAACTATGCCGGGCAGGGCGCCTTTGTGCTGGCCAAGAACGGGGTGGTCGGCCATCCGTTCTTCGAGATGAACGAAGGCTGGATGCTTATCCCGATGGTGGTGCTGGCGACCGCCGCGACGGTCATCGCCAGCCAGGCGGTGATTTCGGGTGCCTTCTCGCTGACCAGGCAGGCGGTGCAGCTCAACATGCTGCCGCGGCTCGAAATCCTGCATACGTCGGAAAAACAGTCCGGCCAGATCTACATGCCGCGCGTCAACCTCTTGCTGGCGCTGGTGGTGATGCTGCTGGTGGTCGGGTTCGGCGAGTCCAGCAAGCTCGCCTCCGCTTATGGCATCTCGGTGACCGGCAACATGCTGGTGACGACAGTACTGCTCTATGTCGTCATGACGCGTATCTGGAAATGGCGGCTGAGGGTGGCAATCCCGCTGACCGCACTGTTTGCCTTAATCGACATCGGCTTCTTCGCTTCCAACATCGTCAAGGTGTTCGAGGGCGGCTGGGCCTCGCTGGCGGTGGCCTTCACCATTGTCACAGCCATGTGGACCTGGGTGCGCGGCAGCCGCTACCTGTTCGACAAGACCCGCCGTAACGAGATCCCGCTCGATTTCCTCGCCGGCAATCTGTTGAAGAAGAAGCCGCAGCTGGTGTCCGGCACCGCGGTGTTCCTGACCAGCGATCCGCTCAGCGCGCCGACAGCGCTCATGCACAGCCTGAAGCACTACAAGGTGCTGCATGAGCAGAACGTCATCCTTTCGGTGGTGACGGCGCCGCAGCCGGTGGTGCCCGATAGCGACCGGGTCAAGATGGAGACGGTCAACGAACTGTTCATGCGGGTGACACTGACGTTCGGCTACATGGAACAGCCCAATATTCCGCGCGCGCTGGCGATCTGCCGCAAGCAGGGCTGGAAGTTCGACATCATGACGACATCCTTCTTCCTGTCGCGCCGGTCGCTCAAGGCCTCGCCCAATTCCGGCATGCCGGTGTGGCAGGACCGGCTGTTCATCGGTCTGGCGCGCACGGCCGCCGACGCCACCGAATATTTCCAGATCCCGACCGGACGCGTGGTGGAAATCGGTACGCAGGTGGCGATCTGACGACCTTGATCGCCTCGACCTAAGCTGGTGGAGGGCGGGCATGAGCGGCGAATTGGTGCTTGTCACCGGCGGATCGGGTTTCCTCGGCGCCCATTGCATCCTTGAACTCCTGAAGGGCGGCTACCGCGTACGCACGACGGTGCGCAGCTCCAAGCGGAAAGCCGATGTGCTGGCCATGCTCAAGGCCGGCGGCATCGAGCCGGGCGACAGGCTGTCCTTCGCCATCGCCGACCTCACGGGTGACGCAGGCTGGGGGGAGGCCGTCGCCGATTGCGATTACGTGCTCCATGTCGCCTCGCCATTTCCGGCCAGCGTGCCCAAGCATGAGGACGATCTGATCATCCCGGCTCGCGAGGGTGCGCTGCGGGTGCTGCGGGCTGCGCGGGACGCTGGCGTCAAACGCGTCGTGCTGACCTCGTCCTTCGCGGCCATCGGCTATGGCAAGATGCCGCCCGGACCGTTCACCGAGGAGAACTGGACCGATCCGACGGGCAAGGTCAGCGCCTATGTGAAGTCCAAGACGCTTGCCGAGCGCGCGGCCTGGGATTTCATCGCTGCCGAGGGCGGCAGGCTGGAGTTGGCGGTCGTCAACCCGGTCGGCATCTTCGGACCGGTTCTCGGCGCCGACCATTCGACCTCCACCGAATTTGTCCAGCGGATGATGAACGGCGCCATGCCGGGGTTGCCGCGTCTGTCCTTCGGCGTGGTCGACGCACGCGACGTGGCGGACCTGCATGTGCGTGCCATGACCAATCCAGCCGCCAAGGGCGAGCGCTTCCTCGCGGTATCAGGCGACTTCATGACCGTGCGGGAAATCGCGCAGACCGTGAAGGCGCGGCTCGGCGACGCGGCGTCGCGCGTCTCGACGAGGCAGCTTCCCGATTGGCTGGTGCGGATCGTCGGATTGTTCAACGCCGAAGCCGCGCAACTGGTGACGGAACTGGGCAAGGTCAAGAATGCCACCAACGCCAAGGCGGTGCGTGTGCTCGGCTGGGCGCCGCGCTCGCGCGAAGACGCGCTGGCCGCCACCGGTGAGAGCCTGGTCCGGCTCGGCCTGCTCAAGACATCGAAGTAGCGCGGCGGGAGGGTGACCTCCCACCGCTCTGGTTTCAACCAGCCAGCGCGGCTTTGTTGGCTTCCAGGAACTGCTTCAGCGATACCGACTTTCGACCGGAAAGCGTCTCGACCGAATCCGTCACCATGCCAAGGCCGCCGGCGCGCGTGGCGGCGTCGAATGACACCAGAAGCTTGGCGATCGGCTCGGGAAGCCCTGCGGCCTTCATGCCCTCCGTCAGTGCTTCATCGGAGAGCTGGACGACCTGGATCGGCTTGCCGGTAGCTTCGGTGACAAGCGCGGCGACTTCGGCTGTCGTATAGGCCTTGGGGCCGGTCAGCGTGTAGGTCTTGCTGTCAACGGTTTGCGAGGCCAGCCCCGCGGCTATGGCCGCGGCGAGATCGTCGCGCGCTCCATAGGAAATGGCGCCGTCGCCCGCGGACGTATACCATTGGCCCGATGCGAGGATCTGCGGCACCGCCATGAAGAGGTTCTCGTCGTACCAGCCATTGCGGAAGATCGTGTAGGGGATGCCGCTCGCCTTGATCGCCTGCTCGGTATCGTAGTGGTCAGGCGCGAAGAGGACCGGCGAGCCCGGCTCAGTGTTGGGCAAGGAGGTGTAGAGCAGATGCTTGACACCGGCTTTTCCGGCAGCGGCGACCGCCGCCAGTTGCTGCTCGCGACGCTTTCCCTGGATCGCCAACTCGTTGGTCGAGATGATGAGCGCCCGGTCGGCGCCTTCGAAGGTCTTTGGCAGCGATGCCGTGTCATCGAAGTCCGCCTGGCGGACGGTGACCCCGCGCGCTGCAAGATCCGCAAGGTTGGCGGGCGTGCGCGTGGTGGCGATGATCCGGGCCGCCGGTACCTTGAATGTGTCCAGCAGGTGGTTGATGACGCTGCGGCCGAGCTGGCCGGAAGCGCCGGTGACGAGAAGGGTTGCGGTCATGGAGGATCCTGACATTGCGCCGAAAGGCGGTTCGGTTGCTGGTCTCAAAAAGAGACCAGCACTAAAATAGGAATTGACCCGGTGCCGTAAAGAAGGCAGTTTTTGGGGAGGTAGGCACAGGCAGGGAACCAGCCGTGGACAGCAAGATCATCAATCTGAAATCCAAACTCGACATCTACAAAGCCATGACCGGCGGCGGCAATCTCGCCGATTGCCCGGTCCGAGACGTCATCCAGGGGCTTAACGGCAAGTGGAGTTCGCTGTTGATGGCGGCGCTGGCCGAGCAGCCTTATCGCTTCGGCGAGTTGCGGCGGCTGGTTCCCGACATCTCGCAGCGCATGCTGACCCAGACGCTCTACGATCTGCAGCGCGACGGCTATGTGCATCGCGAAGTGTTCCCGACCAAGCCGCCGAGCGTCGAATATAGCCTCACCGATCTCGGGCGCTCGATGTTCGATGCATTGCAGCATTTGTTGCAGTGGGCCGAATTCAACCATGATGCGGTGCGCGCGGCACGGGCCGGCTTCGACGCAACACAGGCTTGAACAGCCGGACAGGGCCGGCGCCGCGACTTGATTTCGCACAGCGGCTGAAGGATTGTCCCGGCCAGTTCGGCTTGGGGGCATCAGCATTTCCTACGACATCGCAATTGCAGGCGCCGGCCCGGCGGGGCTGGCCATGGCGCTTTATCTCAAGCGGGCAGGGCACAGGGTCACCATCTTCGAGCGCTTCGAGAAGCCGAAGCCGGTCGGCTCCGGGCTGATCCTGCAGCCGACCGGCTTGACGGTTCTGGCCGATCTCGGCCTGCTCGACGATATCACGGCGCTTGGCGCTCGGATCGACCGGCTGCATGGCGCCGATGCCTCGACCGGCCGCACCGTGCTCGACGTTCGCTATGATGCCCACCGCGGCCGCCGTTTTGGGCTGGCGGTGCACCGGGCGGCCCTGTTCGGTACGCTTTTTCGCGCCGCCCGGCGCGAGGCGATCGTCATCGAGACCAGCGTCGAGATCGAGACCATGGAGGCCGGCGAACGGGCGACGCTGATCTGTGGCAATGGACGACGGGCAGGGCCGTTCGATCTAATCGTCGACGCCAGCGGCTCACGCTCGAAACTGCGACAGAGCGTGGCCAATGCAGGTGCGCCACGGCCGCTCAGCTATGGCGCGTTCTGGGCATCGCTCGGCTGGCGCGGCGAAGGGTTTGACGAGCACGCGCTCTTGCAGCGCTACGACAAGGCCAGCGTGATGATCGGCGTGCTGCCGATCGGCCGGCCGGAGCCCGGCGCCGAAAAAATGGCGGCCTTCTTCTGGAGCCTGAAGCCTGATGATGCCGACGCGGTGCGCGCTGCCGGCCTCGACGCCTGGAAGGAGAGGGTGGTGCGGCTGTGGCCGCAAAGCGAGGCGTTCACCCGCCAGATCGACAGTTTCGACCAATTGTCGCTGGCCCGCTACGGCCACCACACGATGAAGCTTCCGGTCGGCCGAAGATTGGCCGTCATCGGCGATGCCGCGCATTCGACCAGCCCGCAGCTTGGGCAAGGAGCCAACATGGCGCTGCTCGACGCGGCGGCGCTCAGCCATGCGCTGGCACGCACGCGGAGCGTCGAGGCAGCACTTGAGGCCTATGCCAAGGCGCGGCGCTGGCACGTGCGTGTGTTCCAGGCGCTGTCGCTGGCGTTCACGCCGTTCTACCAATCGGATTCCGTGGCGCTGCCCTTCATCCGCGACAGGCTGGTGGCGACCATCGCAAAGATCCCGCCGGCGCCGCGGCTTCTGGCTTCGATGGTCGCCGGCACGGTGATCGATCCGTTCAGGCGGGCAGGGCTGAGGGAAGCGCGATGGGATTTCGGACAAAATCCAGGTCATGGTACGACTGCATCATAGAGTTTTCGCCAAGCCGATCCGCGTGAACACAGTGATGTCCATAGCCCGAGGTCCGAGAGGCCTGATGCGCGTTGCGGCTTCGATGCTGGCGATGTTGATCGTCGCGCTGTCTATGCCGAAGGCATACGCCCAGACGACAAGCCAGCCGGGCCAACAGCACCCATCGGACGGCCAGGCCGCGCTGGCCGCCCGCATCGACGCTGCCTACAGACTGATGATGGACGCGGGACGCTTCGACGAAGGCTATGCGCAATTGCGGGCAGCGCTGCTCGCCACCGCCAGAAGCGACCTCTACGAATTCACCGTGGAGAGTTACTCGAACGCGGGCGCGACTTTCCTCAACAACCAGATCCTCGACGAAGCCGAGGAGATTTTTGCCGAGGGGCTGAAGACGAGGGCCATGCGGCAGGATGTCGCCAAGCGCGCCGACTTTTATCTCAACTACGCAATGCTGAAGCAGGCGGAGAAGGATTATCAGGGCTTCGTGTCAATGTGCGCGACAGCCACCAACTTGTACGCCCACTATCACGGCAAGGAGTCGCAGGAACTCCTGTATGCCAACGACGTGTTGGCGACCGGGGTCGCGGCGTTCGGTCAGATCGCTTCAGCCATCAACATCGAGCAGCGCAATCTGAAGTTGGCCGAGCAGGTAACCGGTACCGATGATCGTTTCATCTGGAAACTGCAGAACAATCTGGCCGACATGCTGCGCCAGATGGGAGCTCCGACACGCGCCTTGCACTATGATCTGGCCGTTCTGGAGAAGCGGATCGGCTACTACGGCCCGGACCACTTCAACGTTCTGGTCAGCGCCAACAACACCGCGCAGGACTATCTGGACCTTGGCAAATACGACGAGGCCTTGCGCCACTTCCAGCAGAACCGGGACATTGCCGTCGTTCTCAAGCAGGAAGGCAATCTGGTCGAACAGGCCGATGCTTGGGTGCTCTATACCAGGGTGCTCTCTGGTGTCCAGCCGCTCGATCAGCCAACGCTGGCACAGTTGCGGCAACTGACCACCGACCCGAACTATCCCGAGATACTGGCAATCAAGATCGCCAACCTGCTGGCCGCGCATTTCACTGCCGTGGGCGACACCGAAAGCAGCATGGCCCAACTCGAACGGGCCTATAGCGTCGCCGGATCGACTTACGGGGTGGTGCATCCGCTGACATTTGCCGCGCGCCAGGCGATGGCCAATCTCAAGGCAAGGAGGAATCCTGCCGCCGCGGCCGCCGATTTCGCTGCTCTCGACGATGACATGCTGCGTTGGAATTGGTTCCAGGTGAGCACATCAGGCAATCCCGTCGTTGCCGAGGCCAGCCGCGCCCTGGCCGACGACATGCTCTACGACTATGCGCGCCTCGCAAAGGACAATGCGTCGGTGGTGCCGGCGTTTGCTGAAGCCGTGCGCCGCTGGCCGACGCTTGAAAATAAAAAACGCGACCTGTTGCGCAGGCTATACCGCCTGATCGATCCGAACGATCTGGAGACACGGCACTTGATCGAGGCCGGGATCCGGCTGTCCCTGGCCTATCAGGAGGCGGCTTCCAGTGGTGACAGTTCCGATGATCCGGGTGCGGTGCAGCCCGACCAGGTTGAGGCGGCGTACCAGAAGGCCATCGCCAAAGCCATGGCCAAGTACAGTTTCAGCCAGGGCCTGGTGGACAAGCCGCTACCTTCTGCCGGCACCCTGCTGAAGCCAAACCAGGCGCTGATCGATTACTTCATCACCCGCAAGTGGCGGGCGGATCGGGAGAGCGCCGAACCGCTGGAAGACGAGCGCCTCTATGCGATCGTCACACGCAAGGACCAGCAGCCGCGCCTCTACGATCTCGGCGATCCGCGCAGGCTCATCCCGGCCGCTCGCGAAACACGCATGGCAAACCTGAGGTCGACGCGTTCCGCGCAGGAGCGCGGTGCCGTGACGTTGGTCGACCTGAACGCCACATTCACCGGGCTTTATGCCGGTCTGATCGGACCGCTGGAGCCGTCGCTCGGTGGCGCCGACACGCTCTTCGTGGTGCCGGACGGCAAACTGTTTTCGGTGCCGTTCCCCCTGCTGCAGGACGGCAAGGGCGCGACGCTTGATGACCGCTTCGCCGTGCGCATGCTGACGCGGCCGGAATCGCTGCTGAACGCCGGCGTCGGCCAGAGTCTTCCCAGGACCGGCAGAGCCCTGCTGGCCGGCGGGTTGGACTATGCGCGAGGTCCCGAAAAGGGGGCGGAGCCGTTGCCGGGCACCCGCAAGGAGGTGGATGCGATCGCCTCGATCCTGCGCGCCGATGACTATTCGGTCCATATGCTGACCGGAACGGCGGCCAGGGAGCGGACGCTGCGCGAGGCTATGGAGCAGGCGACGGTCGCGCATCTGGCCACCCACGGCGCTTATCGTGACGAGAAAGAGGGCGGGGTGGGCGGCGTGAACGCCCTTTGGCAGAGCCAGGTCGTGCTGTCGCAAGCCGGAGACCGGCAGTCGATGAAACGTGACGATGATGACGGCCGGCTCTATGGCATGGAGCTGATGAGCTGGGATCTGTCGGGGCTCGACCTGCTTGTCCTGTCCGCTTGTGAGACGGCGCGAGGCCAGGAGACATTCGTCGGTGGCTTGCGTGGCCTGCCGACGGCAATCAACATTGCCGGCGCCAAGCGCTCGTTGCTGACGCTGTGGCCGGTGGACGACGCCGGTACCGCCGCCTTCATGGTCGGGTTCTACCGTTATCTTGCCGACGGACAGACCTATCCGGAAGCACTTCGCCAGACCCGCCGCGATGCCCGCGCAGGCAAGATACCGGGCGCCCAGGATCCGAGGGTCTGGGCCGCCTTTGTCATGTTCGAGAACTGAGGCCGCCCAAGGCGAGTGATTGCTCGCGGGCGCTCACGCGGATCGCGCCAACGCAAATGATCCGGCTGCATCGCTTCGGCGGATGAGGCTCGACAGGAAAGATCCCTTCGCTTGCAGGAAGGCATGCAGGCGTTGCGGATAGTCCGGCGCCACGGCGTTCCTGATCGACGGTCGATCATTCAAGGCTTTCCGCCAGGCCTGGACGCGCGGCTTGCCGTCCAGGATGCCGAAATCGCCGATCCGGTCGAAAGCGTCGAGATATCTGAAAATCGGCCCGTACACCGCATCGACGAGCGAGAACCGGTTGCCGGCGAACCACGGGCCGCTCCGGTCGGCGTTGTCAGCGAGTTCGGCTTCGAGGCGCTCAAACATGGCGGATAGCGCACCGGATTCGGCAAGGAAGCCGGCTTCGGCCGGGGCTGAATAGAAGCGACCGATGGCGTTGAGGATGGCCGAGCCGTATTCGATCCAGGCACGGTGCCGGGCACGAGCGTAGGGATCGGCCGGGTGGAGCGCGCCGGCCTGCGTTTCCTCCAGGAATTCGAGGATGACCGCGGATTCGAAGACCACAGTCTCCTTGCCATCTTGCTGAACGCGCAGCAGCGGCACCTTGCCGAGCGGCGAGATCGCCTTGAACCACACAGGCTTGTCGGCGAGGTCGATGTCGACGCGTTCGAACGGCACGCCTTTCTCGGCCAGCGAGATCGCGGCGCGCTGGACATAGGGGCACAGAGGATGGCTGACGAGAACGAGTTTGTCGGACATGATTTGCCTTTCGATAGTCAATGCAATTGCATCTATGTAGATGCAATTGCATTGATCGTCAAGCTTGATGCATTTGCATCTATCGCCTAAAGGTAGGCCATGACCGAGAAAGCCACGCCTTCGCCGGAGGCCATCAAGGCCTGGGCTCGCCTGATGCGTGTTTCGCGCCAATTGGTGGAGCGTGCCGAAGACGCCCTGAAAGAGGGCGGCCTGCCGCCGCTTGCCTGGTACGATGTGCTGCATGAGCTGGCCGAGGCGGGCGAGGGGGGCTTGCGGCCATTTCAATTGATCGAGCGCACCCTGTTTGCACAGTACAACATTTCGCGGCTACTGGCGCGGCTTGAGGCCGACGGCCAGGTCGAGAAGCTGCCGGTGGCGGACGATGGCCGCGGCCAGACCATCCGCATCACAGCCAAGGGGCGCGAGACGCGCCGCCGGATGTGGGCCGTTTACGGGCGGTCGATCGCCGAACTAGTTGGCGCCAGGCTCTCACCGGACGAGCTGAAAACGGTGTCGGCCCTGCTTGGCCGGCTGCGTCATCCGCCTGCCGGCGATTGAGCATGGGCGCCGCGCGCGTTTCGCGGATACTAGCGGATATTTTCGTCATATCCCCTTGCGCCGAGCATCGGATTGCGCAATATGCCGAACCGTAACGTACGGTACGGCTTCCGGGTGACCCCAAGGCCTCTACCTGTGAACAGGAACAAAGCGTGTTGCTGGCAAACGCCGACATCGACAACAGCCAGGCGCTGACGGAGCGGCAGAAGGCCGTTCTGGATGCGGCGTTGCGGCTGCTGGTCGAGGAGGGCGATCATCTGACCATGACCGCCGTGGCGCGGCGGGCCAGTTGCTCCAAGGAAACGCTGTACAAGTGGTTTGGCGACCGTGACGGGCTGCTGACGGCGACCGTGCAGTGGCAGGCCTCCAAGGTGCGCGTGGCTTCCGTCGACGGCAAGGGGCTCGACCTTGCCTCGCTGACAGCAAGCCTCGAGCGCTTCGCCTCCGACTGGCTCAAGGTGATCTCCAGCGACACCTCGATCGCGCTCAACCGGGTGGCGGTCGGTCATGCCGGGTCGGGCAAGGACAATCTCGGCGCTGTTGTGCTGGAAAACGGCCGTTTCGCGCTGGCGAAGCGGCTGAAGCCGGTGCTCGAGGCGGGGCGCCAGGCCGGGCTTTTGGAATTCACGGATGCCGAGACGGCGTTCCGTACCTTTTTCGGGCTGGTCGCCCGCGACGTGCAGATCCGTCTGCTGCTAGGCGACCGGCTGGAATTGACTGAGGCGGCGATCGGCGGCGATGCCGCGCGGGCGACGCAGCAGTTTCTCGCTCTTCATGGAGCAAAAACCGGCCGCAAGGCCTCTGATTCATAAAACGGGAAGGAAGACAAAATGCGTGTCTATTACGATCGTGATGCCGATCTCAACCTGATCAAGGGCAAGAAGGTCGCCATCATCGGCTATGGCAGCCAGGGCCGGGCGCATGCGCTCAACCTCAAGGATTCCGGCGCCAAGGAAATCGCCATCGGCCTCAAGGCCGGTTCGGCGACCGCCAAGAAGGTGGAGGCCGACGGGCTCAAAGTGATGAGCGTCGCGGACGCCGCCAAATGGGCCGACCTGATGATGATGGCGACGCCCGACGAGCTGCAGGCCGACATCTACAAGAACGAGATCGCGCCGAACATCCGCGACGGTGCGGCGATCGCCTTCGCGCACGGCCTCAACGTGCATTTCGGCCTGATCGAGCCTAAGTCGACCGTCGACGTCGTCATGATCGCGCCGAAGGGCCCGGGCCACACGGTGCGCGGCGAATACCAGAAGGGCGGCGGCGTGCCGTGCCTGGTCGCCGTCAACCAGGACGCTTCGGGCAATGCGCTCGACCTGGCGCTCTCCTACGCCTGCGGCGTCGGTGGCGGCCGTTCGGGCATCATCGAGACCAATTTCCGCGAGGAATGCGAGACCGACCTGTTCGGCGAGCAGGTCGTGCTGTGCGGCGGCCTGGTCGAACTGATCCGCGCCGGCTTCGAGACGCTGGTGGAAGCCGGCTACGCGCCTGAAATGGCCTATTTCGAGTGCCTGCACGAAGTGAAGCTGATCGTCGACCTGATCTATGAAGGCGGCATCGCCAACATGAACTACTCGATCTCGAACACCGCCGAATGGGGCGAGTATGTCTCGGGCCCGCGCATCATCACCGCCGAGACCAAGGCCGAGATGAAGCGCGTGCTGAAGGACATCCAGACCGGCAAGTTCACGTCGGAATGGATGCAGGAATACCGTGCCGGCCTGTCGCGCTTCAAGGGTATCCGCCGCATGAATGACAGCCACCAGATCGAGGAAGTCGGCGCCAAGCTGCGCGCGATGATGCCGTGGATTTCCAAGAACAAGCTGGTCGACAAGGCCAAGAACTGAGCCGATCCACGTTTCTTGCCTTTGCGCGTCCTCGGGCTTCGCCTGCGGGCGCGCGGGGATCTCGAAGAACAAGCTGGTCGACAAGGCCAAGACCTGAGCGAAATCCACGCTCGACAATAGAAACGGCACCGTGAGGCGCCGTTTTTCATTTCCGGATCGTCCAGCCAACTTACCTATAGGGCGACCAGCACTGCTGGCGGGGACCGTTATAGGGCTGGAACGTGTTGTCCCAGGCGCGATACGACCGGTAGCGGTTGTAGCACCATTGCACATGGGCGTTGGAAAGCCGTCCGGCGCGATAATAGCGGCGCGGCGGCGGCGCATAGTAATCGTAGTTGTTGTAGTTGTTGTACATGCTGCCAAGGCCGAGCCCCAGGCCCAGGCCAAGGACCGCGGCGGCGCCGTCGTCATAGTAGCCGCCGTGGTAGTGGCGACGGCCATGGCGCCAGCGCCAGTTGTCGCCGCCGTTCCAGTTGCCGCCCCCATTCCAGTGCCGGTTTCCGTTCCAATGGCCCGACCGGCGCCAGCGCCAGTCATCGTTGAAGCCACGGTTATTGTTGTTGCCGCCGGCCCAGCTGTCACGAACCGGCGTGACCGTCGGCGCCGCGGTGCTCGTGGGAAGCGACAGGTCCGGCTGCAGGATCGGTCCGGCGGCGGACGGCGCCGTGATGCCGGAGACGATGCCAAGGGCTATCAGCCCGGACTTGATGGTGGAAGAAAAGAGCGAGTTCATTGCACTCTCCAAGAGATACAGCCCCACGCCTACCCTGGGAATGGGTCCAATGTGGATGTTAGCGTCTGAACGGCGGATGAACGGAAAGGTTCCGTCAACCATGGCGCGAATGCCGTCAGGACCAACCGATCCCTGCTTGTGGTCCTGCGATCTTGTTTTCTGGCGCTCTTGCAGGCAAAGGTCAGGGCATGTCGCTGCGCCTTGCCACCTTCAATGTCGAGAACCTGATGAACAGGTTCGATTTTTCCGGCTACCGCAACCAGCTCAACGAGGATCGGACGCTGGCGCTGTTCGATATCCAGAGCGAGGCCGAGTACAAGATGCTGGAACAGGCCCGCGCCATCGCGCAGTCCGACGACACGCGCCAGCTCTCGGCGTTGGCGATTGCCGCCACCCGGGCCGACATCATCTGCATGCAGGAGGTCGACAACATCGAGGCGCTGAAGGCCTTCGAATATGGCTACCTGTTCAAGATGGTGGGGCAGGGCTACCGGCAGAAATACACCACATCAGGCAATGATTCGCGCGGCATCGACGTCGCCGTGATGATGCGCAACGAGACCGCGCAGGGACAGCCGATCGAATTCGTGCGCATGACCAGCCATGCCTATGTCACCTACGAGCAGTTCGGGCTGCATACGCCGGAACTGGCGGCCCTCGGCAGCCAGGCCAATGAACGCATTTTCCGGCGCGACTGCCTGGAAGTCGACATCACCGTGGGCGGCCTGCCGCTGACGCTTTATCTCGTGCATTTCAAGTCGATGGGTCCGGCGCGCAACGGGCTTGACGGACGCGAGGCGACGATGCCGGTGCGCATGGCCGAGGCGCTGGCCGTGCGCCGGATCATCGAGGAGCGCTTCGGTGGCGACCATGCCGCCGACAAGCGCTGGGCGATCTGCGGCGACATGAACGATTACCGGCAGCGCGTGAAGATCGCCGGCGACGATGTCGACGGCTACCGTTTCGAGGTGGTCGACGAGAACCAGTCCTGCATCGACGTGCTGACGGCTGGCGGCTTCTGCGAAAATGTCGTCGAGCGGCGGCCGGAAATGAACCGCTGGACCTTCTATCACACACGCGGGCCTGAAGAGCGGCATCTTTGCCAGCTCGACTACATCCTGCTCTCCAGGGGACTGGCGGCGAAGAATGCCACCGCCGTTCCCGACATCATCCGCAACGGCCAGCCCTGGCGCACGATCTTTCCGGCGGGCCAGGAGGTCGAGCGCTTCCCGCGTGCCGGCTGGGACCGGCCGAAAGCGTCCGACCATTGCCCGGTGGCGATCACGCTGGACATGGCTTGATAAAGGGACTGGGGCTTGATTGGCATGAGTTTCGACCTGCCGCGCAATGTCATCCTGGCTGTCGATGCCGTCGACGTCCGGCTCGACCCCGGCCCGCATCCTTTCGCCAGGGATAATGCGGCGGCGATCGCCGAGAACTGGCAGCGCGAGATGGCAGCCAATCCCGCGCTGTTCGACGGCACGGTGGTGCTGCTGTCGCAACTTGCCTGGCGCGACAACCGCCTCGTCGGCCGCTGCCATGCGGTCAACTACTCCACCTTCATGCTCTGGCGGAAGCGGCCGGAGAATTCCGGCGCCGAGCACGCCTATGCCCATGCCGTGCTGGTGGCGGGCGACAATGCGCTGGTGGCGATCCGCATGGGGCCGCGGACGGTCAATGCCGGCCGTGTCTATTTCGCCGCCGGCTCGTTCGAGCCTGTCGATTTCCACGACGGGATGGTCGATGTCGATTTCAACATGATCCGCGAGGTGCGCGAAGAGACCGGTATCGACCTGACGGATGCCAGACGCGGCGTGCGCTGGCACGCCCTGTCGACAGCAAGCGGCACGGTGATCTTCCGCCGCTATCATGTCGATGACCTGGCCGATGAGGTCGCGCGCCGGATCTCGGCCTTCGTTGCCGCCGAAACCGATCCGGAGATCGAAGGACCGGTGATCATCCGCCACGCCGCCGACCTGCCGGAGGGGCTGTCGCCGCACATGAAGCCGCTGATCGAGTGGCATTTCGCCAACAGCTAGATTTGTCTCCGTCTTGATTCCGATCTCGCTGCTGGCGATACGCCAGACCTTCTCGTCGGGATATGTTCCCGTGTTGACCTGGGGTGGCCTGCGCGGCGGCGTTTCGGTGGCGCTGGCGCTGTCCTTGCCGGACAGCGCGGCCAAACCCGTGCTGCTGCCGCGACCTACGCGGTGGTGATCTTCTCGATCATCGTGCAGGGACTGACGATGAAATGGGTGATCGGCAGGACGACGGACCCGGCCAACGTGTAGCTTGCCCGGTTTTTCACAGGCCTTGTCGGCGCGGCGTGTGCCCGGCCGCGCGGGCAAGCGCCCCAGGGTTGGGGATAGCCGTTGAAGCTGCTGCCTATTCGTGCCGTAGCGCGTCGATCGGATCGAGCCTGGCGCCGCGCATTGCCGGGAAGAAGCCGAACACCATGCCGATCAGCGCCGAAAAGCCGACGGCGAGCAGAATGACGGCCGGGCTCGGCGCAAAGGGTATCATCAGCGTCAGCGAGGCGAGGCCGGCCAGTGCCAGGCCGATCAGGATGCCGATGATGCCGCCGAGCAGCGACAGCACCGTCGCCTCGACCAGGAACTGGATGAGGATATGTTTCTCGTGCGCGCCGATGGCGAGCCTGATGCCGATCTCGCGGGTGCGTTCCGTGACCGAGACCAGCATGATGTTCATGATGCCGATGCCGCCGACCAGCAGGCTGACGCCGGCGACGGCGCCGAGCATGCCGGTCATCGTGGTGGTGGCGCTGGCCATGGCGTCGGCGATCTGCGTCATGTCGCGGATCGCGAAATCGCTCTCACGGTCGGGCGTGATCCGGCGCGCGTCGCGCAAGATGTCCTCGACACGCGGCTGCAATTCGCTGGTCGGCGTGCGGTCGTCGGCGGCGATGTAGATGTTGTCGATGTCGCGGTTGCCGGCGATGCGGCGCTGATAGGCGTGCAGCGGCATCAGCACCACATTGTCCTGATCCTGTCCGAAGCCCGTATAGCCCTTGGGCTCGAGCAGGCCGATGATCTTGCAGGAGGTGCGGTTGACGCGGATGATCTCGCCCTCCGGGTCGCCGGCGCCAAAGAACTGCTGGCGCACCGTCTCGCCGATCAGGCAGACGCCGGTGCCCGAGCGGGTTTCGGAATCGCTGAACGGGCGGCCGGACACCAGCTTCCAGTCGCGTGCGTCGAGATAGGCGCTGTCGGTGCCGGTGACACCGGAGGTCAGGCTTTCGGTGCCGAAGATGACGCGGACCTGCTTCTGCGAGGCCGGCGAGATGGCGCGCGCGCCGGTCAGATGCGCGACCAGTGCGGCAAGGTCCTTCTCCGCCAGTGGCCGCACCACCTGGTCGAGCCCGCCCGGGCCGCCGGGACCGGCCGGGCGACCGGCACGGACGACCAGCAGGTTGCTGCCGAGCTTGGAGATGTCGGCCTTGACCTTCTGCGTGGTGCCGGAGCCGATGGTCAGCATCGCAATGACGGCGGCGACACCGATGACGATGCCGAGCAACGTCAGGAACGAGCGCAGTACGTTGCGGCGGATCGAGCGCAGCGAGAGGCGGACGGTTTCCCAGATCATGATCAGGCCACCTCGACATTCATGGTGTCCGAGGCGACGTGGCCGTCGAGGAAGCGGATGGTGCGCTCGGCATATTCGGCGACGTCGGCCTCATGCGTGACCATGGTGACGGTCAGGCCGAGCTCCTTGTTGAGCTTCGTCAGCAGTTCCATGATCTCATGCGTGCGGGCGGTATCGAGGTTGCCGGTCGGTTCGTCGGCGACGAGCAGCGTCGGGCGGGTGACGATGGCACGCGCGATCGCCACGCGCTGCTGCTGGCCGCCGGAAAGTTCCGCCGGCGTATGATGCTCGCGACCGACCAGGCCGACCTGGGCGAGTGCTTGCATGGCAAGGTCGCGCCGCTCGCGGGCGGCGACGCCGCGATAGATTAGCGGCAGTTCGACGTTTTCGGCGGCCGTGGTGCGCGCCAGCAGATTGTAGCCCTGGAAGACGAAGCCGACATAGAGGTTGCGCAGCATGGCGCGGCGGTTGCGGTCGAGCCGGCCGGCGTCGACGCCCATGAAGGAGTAGGTTCCGGCCGTCGGCGTGTCGAGGCAGCCGATGATGTTCATCGCCGTCGATTTGCCGGAGCCGGACGGCCCCATGATGGCGACGAATTCGCCGCGCCTGATGGCAAGGTCGACTCCGGCCAGCGCATGGACCTTGGCTTCGCCCTGGCCATAGCTCTTCCAGACCTTGTCGAAGGTGATGAGCGTCGCGCTAGCGGCCACGGCCGTCAGCTCCGCGGCTGCGAGGCGGTGATGACCTGCGCGCCTTCGTCCAGGCCGGAGGTGATCTCGGTCAGTTCGCCATCGGTCGAGCCGATCTTGACGTTGACCGGATGCGGCCGGCCGTTCTCCAGCACATACAGCGTGCGCGAGCCATCGGTCGGGGTCGTCGCCTGGCGCTGGCGGTTGCCGCCCGGACGACCCATGCGGCCGGTGAACAGGTCGCTGAGGCTCCAGCCACGCGCGGCCTGCTGCGCCGGGCGGTAGCGGAAGGCGGAGGAGGGCACGGTAAGCACGCCCTTGGCCTCCCTTGTGACGACGGAAACGGTGGCGGTCATGCCGGGCCGCAGCAGCAGCTCGTTGTTGTTGACCTCGAGCCGCGCATTGTAGGTGACGACGCCGTCTGTCGTGACCGAGGCATAGGAGATGTCGCGGATCTCGGCATCGAACGGCCGGTCGGGGAAGGCATCGACGGTGAAACGGGCATGCTGGCCTGTCTTGACGGCGCCGATGTCGGCCTCGTCGACCGCCGCCACCAGTTCCATGTTACGCAAATCGGCGGCGATGACGAACAGCACCGGCGCCTGCAGCGAGGAGGCGACCGTCTGGCCGGGGTCGACCGAGCGCGTCAGCACGATGCCGTCGATCGGGGCATAGATGGTGCTGTTGGCAAGGTCGGTCTGCTGCGATTTGAGATCGGCATTGGCGATGGCGAGATTAGCCTGGGCGCTGTCAAGCGCCGCCTTGGAGCGGTCGCGCGTCGCGGTTGCCGCCTCGAGCGACTGGTCGGTCGCCATGCCACGCTTGGTCAAGGCGGCCGCGCGCACCAGCGCGCTTTCGTTTTCGGCCAGCGTCACCGTGGCGTCCTCGACATTGGCGGCCGCCACTTTCGCGGAAGCCTCGGCCCGTTCGATCTGGACCTGCAGCTTGGCGGTGTCGAGGGCCGCCAGCACGTCGCCCTTCTTCACCTGCTGGTTCTCGTTGACCGAGACCGAGCGTATGATGCCGGAAAGCTGGCTGGAAATATCGACCTGGGTGAGCGGCTGCAGCGTGCCCGTCGCCGAAACCTGGACGGTCAGATCGGCCTTGGCGGCCGGCACGGTGGTGTAATCGATCCTGGCGGGCGTGGCCGCATACCATTGATAGAGGCCAAGACCGGCGGCAAGCACGATCAGGGTCAGTAGCGCATAGAGCCAACCACGCCGGCGCGTCTTGCGCAGACCCTGTCGGTCGAGCCCAAGCGCCGTCTCGATGGCGGAATCCGATTCCGTCTTTGGCAGATTGACAATCTGGTCCACGTCGGACCCCTATGATGCGTATGTCCCTATCTGTGCACAGATCAGGCTTACCGGTTCAAATATCAAATTAAATTTCGCCCATGTTGGGATTGAGGCAGGAATGCAAACCCGGAGTTACTTGCTTTACGATGTGTTTACGACCGAGCGACTGGCCGGAAACCCGCTGGCCGTGGTGTTGGATTGCAAAGGTCTGAACACGGCGGCGATGCAGGCCATCGCGCGCGAATTCAACCTGTCCGAATCGGTCTTTGTGCTGCCGCCGGACAACCCCAAGCACAAGAACCGCATCCGCATCTTCACGCCCGACTACGAAATGCCGTTCGCCGGCCATCCGACGGTTGGATCGGCAATCGCGCTTGCCGAACTGGCCGGCGAAGGCGGTGCCGGCATCTTCGTGCTGGAAGAGAACATCGGCCCGGTGCGCTGCGCCGTCAGCACGCACGATGGCAACACCTTCGCCGAGTTCGATCTGGCGAAACTGCCGGAACCGCTGAAGCTCGAGGCCGATCCGGAAGCGATCGGGGCAGCCCTTGGCCTGGCGCCGCACGAGATCGGCTTCGAGAATCACCGCGTCTCGTTCTGGTCGGCCGGCGTGCCCTATGTGACCATTCCGGTCGCCAATCTCGAGGCGGCGGGCCGCATCCGGCTGGACAACCAGGCCTGGTCGGAGCTGGCGCCGCGCAAGAGCGAATGGGCCTTCGCCAGCCCCTATGTCTATTGCCGCGAGACGGTGAACCACGAAAGCGCCTTTCATGTCCGCATGATCGTGCCCGGCACGCCGTCCTATGAGGATCCGGCGACCGGTTCTGCAGCGGCCGCCTTCGCCGGCGCCATCATGCATTTCGACGGCCCGACGGACGGCATTTCACAGTTGTGGATCGAGCAGGGGCTGGAGATGGGCCGGCCATCGCGCATCCGCCTGGAACTGACCGTGCAAGGTGGAAAACTGGCCTCGGCGCGCATTGGCGGCAACGCGGTGAAGGTGGCGGAGGGCAAGCTTTTCGTCTGATCGCATCGAGGGTTGGTCGATTTGTCGGGAAATGATTCCGGCAGGGCTAGACATGGCCGATGGTGGCGGCTATATGCCCGCCAACGCCGGTTTTTGCCGGCCGAGTGGGTGCGTAGCTCAGTTGGTAGAGCAGCTGACTCTTAATCAGCGGGTCCACAGTTCAATCCTGTGCGCACCCACCAAAGCTTTTCAATGCTTTAGTGGTGATCCGAGTGTAGGGCGAAAAACGTCCTGCCAACACTCTGCCAACAATTTTCAGGGCCGTATTTTGCCCGTTTGTTCTCACCGGAAAGCCCTCGGAATGGTGTCCGCGCTGATATAGAGCGGATGCCCCGGAAATCCGGCGGCTGTCACCTTGAGCGCGAGCGGCGCGGCGCCGGCCTGGCGCATCACGTCGAGGGCGAAAGCGCCTCGGCCGTTCAATGCCCCGTGGGTTCCCCATCCGCAAATCACCTTCTCGGCCTCACGGGCGATATCGCGCAACGCGTCATCGTTTCCCGGCCCTATCGGGTCCGCATGGCTGTACAGCGCTCGCGGGTCCGTAGAGCGTAGCGCGAAGATATTCCCGAGCACAAGGCCGCCGAAGCCCCAGGCCTTCGCGAAGCCGATGCACCGGCGAATGGTGGGGTCGTCTTTCGTCTCATCTGCCGTGCTCGGGTTGAGCAAGATGAAAGCGGCCTTCGGCCCGGCGGACCATCGGCGCTCTAAACGAAACCGCCACGTTCGACAGGGCGAAAACGTGGCGGGTTCGAAGCGGTTGTCGCTGGCGAATAGGTCACTCATTCCAGCGCCCCGACCTGGCGGGCGAGCAACATATATTTCTCAACCCTCAACCGCTTCGCCTCTTTGCCGGCGTCAAGCTCGGCGGCTGTCATGAGCGGAAAGATGCCCTCGGCGGCCAGCATATCGAAAACGGCTTGCAGGTCGACGCACTCTTCGGCGATGCGCTCGGCATTCGTAAGAGACTGGCCGGGCTGCACCTCGCCTAGGCCGAAGCGTAGGGCCTTGGAAACACGGTGCCCGATCTCGGCGCCTTCCTCGGCGAGACAGGAAAGCAAGTGCTCGCGGCGCGTCATCGGGCGCAGCCCGGCAATCGCCCGCATCACCGCTTCCGCCTGCCATTGTGTTAGCGAGCGGTCGCCCTTGTAACCTTCCGTGAGGCCTGGGTCGGCGATGGCGCGGAAGATGACGCTTAAGAGGTTGTCATTGTCCAAGCGAGGGGCTGTCATTCTGAAACCTCTATGGTGTGCCAGTCATCGCCGCGCACGTCCGCGCCTTTGGCGGTGAAGGGGAAGGGCGGGACATCGCCGAGCTTGTTCTTGTCGAAGACGACCAGCGCTTCGTCGGTGCCGTTCCAAGGGCAGATGGCGAGGCGCACGGTGCGCCTCGGGTTCCATTCCGCCCGCTGGACAGTGGCCCCGGCGAGCACCGCCGCCATGGCCTCGGGGAAGTTCAAAGCGAGTGCAGGACGTAGACGGCTAGAAGCTCGCCCACGATGGGCGCCAGTAGCGTAACCGCCACCAAGCCGAGGCCGGCGCCGATGATTCCGCCGAAGCCGTAGGCCATGCCATTGATGATGCGATCAATCGTGTTCATGTGCTGGTTTCTCCCATGATTTCGGTGATAGCCTCGGCGAGGGCTCGGGCGGTTTGTGACTTGAGCCGGGCGAGGTGAAGGGGCTTCCAATAGTTTTCGCCCATGGATTGGTGGTTCTCACGCGCGTAGGCGAGGTCGTCATTTAAGGCGGCCTGTTCCATGGCGACCTTTGCCTCGGCGGCATCGGCCTTGCGCATCGCGGCGGCGTGCAGGTCGGCGAGCGCGATCATTTGCTCCGCCTCCGCATGACGACATCGAAGCCGAGCGTTTGCGCCACGGCGACAAGGCACCCAAGGGTCGGCTCCCGCAATCCGCCCTGCCAGGCATAGAACGAATTCATGGATACCCCGGAGGTGTCTTCCATCTGAAAGATCGGCATCCCGAGGCGCTTCCGTTCCGCGTTGAGGGCCGCCATTGCCCGGCGCTGTTGATTGAGGTCGAATTCGTCAATCAGGCTGTAATCTTCTGGCGCCGTGGTCATTTCTCGCCTCGCGTCCGTTTCATTGGTTCAAGGCTCGGCGTCCTGCCGGCGTTGTAGTCGCTCACGATGGCGAGAAGTTCTTGCGGCCAGCGCTGTTTGCCGTTCCGGTCCGCGTAAACGACATGCGTCCCGGTTGAGGTGCGAGCGCGCAAAATCACGCGCTCGCCGGTGATGTCCGAAACCTCGGCGCCGAGGTCGGAAAGCCAGGACTCGAAGTGGGCGAGGTCGCGGACGGTCACAACAAACCCGCTTCCCGCGCCACCGCCGCCGGCACCGTCAAGACGTGCAGCGGGCCGGCCGGCGAGAGGTCCGCGTGGGCAAGAGAAATCCAGCCCTCGCGTCCCGTTTCATTGACCCGGACAAGGGCGCCCCGGTCGTAGCTGTCCACGACCTTAACGGTGCGCGTGAACAGTTCGCTATCGGCGGTTGCTTCCATGTCACTCCCCGTCATCGCGCGTCTTGGTGCGCTCTTTTGAAGTCACGAACTTTTCGATTGTCTCGGCCCGGTACAGGACTCGGCCCTGTTTCTTGACGTAGCCGGGGCCGGTCCCGAGCACCCGCCAGCGGGCAAGCGTTGCCTTGCTGACCCGGAGCACCCCGGCGACATCGTCACCGGTTAGAAGCACCTCGCCCGTGGCAGCAAAGGCCACGGCGCGAGCTTCGTTGTTCTGGCCGAGTGACAAGGCCAGGGCCTCGGTTTTCTCGACCACGCTGGCAACGGCCTTCTCGCATATCGCCAAGGCCCGGCGGGCGCCGGACGTAGCGATTTGAAGGTCGCGAACTAGATCAACGCCTGACATCGCGACTCCTTAAGACGGGCTGTAATCGTCTTCGCCTTCGGCATCGCCGAGGTCGAAAACATCGTCTGCACCGGCGGCGCGGTCGCCATCGCCGTCAACGTCTTCGTCTTCCAACACCACGCCATCGGCGTCATGCGGGGGAAGCTCCTCCGAGGCCGCTACGGCTTCGATGACGGTCGCGGCGGGCTTCGCCTTCGGCTTCGGCTTGTCCGCTGCCTTGGCCGCTGCCATGGCGGCGTGAACGCCCCTCGGCCTGCCCTCGGGCTTGCCTTCCGTCGCCGCGTCCACGACCTCGGCCGCTGGCGTGATGTCTTTGATCGCGGCCATGTCCATAGCCTCGTCGGCGGTCGTCATGCCGTTAAGGAGGTGCGGGGCGTATAGCTTGCCGAAGAACGCGGCGGACCGATACATCAGCATGAGATCGTCCATCGTCACCCACTTCGAACCGGGGCGGAAATACCAGCCTTCCGCTACCGCCATGGCGATGGACACGGTCGGGCCTTCAAGCACGTCGCCGGTGGCCTTCTCCGTCGCGTAGGCGGTGCAGACCTTGTTGACGATTGTTGCCTTCACGACGCGGCTTACCCGGTTGCCTTTCGGGCCGCTCCATTCCGTTTTGGAAACCTCTTGCTCGCCGAGGTTTTCTTTGCGGAAGCGGATCGGCGAGAACAGGCCGCAGGCGTTGAGGGCTGCGATGATGAATTGCGATGCCCAGGAAGGCCGGCCTTCGATCACGTTGAGGTTTTGCATGACCATGATGGGCGGGATCTGCATCCGGTTCGCCATGTCCAAAGCGATCAGGGCGTTACCCATGTTGCCCTCGCCCCGGTAGTTTTCGGGAACAAGGTTCGATGATGTCAGGGCTTTGCAAAGGCGCTGCCCGGCGGCGAAATCGGCCTCGCTTGAGAATACGGAAATAGCGCGGTGAGACGGTGGGGTCGCCAGGGCGACAGCTTGTCCGGTGGTCATTTAGTTCGAACCTTTCTTGGCCTTCACGGCCTTCGGCTTCGGCTTGGACAGCCGAAGATTGCGGTAGGTGGTTGCGGGGTAGTTGATCGTTGACGCTTCGCGGTGGACCGTTCCGGCGGAAAGCTTCCAGCCGCCGCCGAACACGGTTTCGGTGTCTTTGACGAAATCGAGCAATTCCGCCGCCGCGCGTTTCTTGTCTTCCTCGGCCGCCTTGAAGGTGAGGTCGGCGTCGTACTTCGCCGCCATGAGGGCGTTGAGTTTCACCGGGTCCAGCTCGGGTTCATCGCCGGGGTGGTCGAGGTCAAAGGACTTCGCGACCGTGGCGTGCCGGTAGAGCGTGCGGATCGTCTCATAGTCCGCGAGGTAGTCCGCCGGTGGCGCTTCGTTGCGAGCGACCCGGCCGTGCATGTCATCGACCCGGATGATGATTTCCGCGATCACTTCGGCGTCACGGTCCCGGCGGAATACCCGAACCGTATTGCCGCCGATGAGGCCGGCGAGAACGCCCCACTTGAAGCCCGTAACCGCGAGCTGGTGTTGCACCTGAAACTCGATATGCGGCGGCGCCTCTTCGTCCGACCAGTCTTTGCCGGCGATGAAGAAATCAACGTTCTTGATTTCCAGAACGCCGAAGCCGATTTCGGGGCGAGCCGGATCAATGATGACGTAGTCGGGCGAAGCCCCCATGCCTGCCACGGTCTTGGACCTGGCGTAGAGGAAGGGGTGGGCGTCAACGATTTGCCAACCATTGTCAGCGCAGACGCCTTGAGCGATTGCGTTTTGCAAACGCTTACCCCAAAGCATTCGCTCGTTTTCCTCGAATTCAACGGTGATGTTGCCCGCCATCCGGTGGAACATATCGAACGGCGTCATATAGGGGCTGCAGCCGAAGAGCGTCGCGGAACCGGTGGCGGTGATGTCCGGTTCCCGCAGCTTGTGCCACGTCGACTCTTTGCGCGGCCAGAACCATTCGGCATCGGGGGAATAGGGGGTCTTGCTCATGCCCGCGCCTCGGCCAGGGCGGCGGCAACAATGATGCTTCGGAAGGTGCGCCAGCGGCCGGAAGCGAAGATGCCAAAACTGTCCACGGCGGAACCTTCAAGCGGGACGGGGGTGCCGCCGTGCGCGGCCTCAAGCCAAGCCCTGTCAATGGCGACCTCATCGCCGATCAACCGGACCTCGGCGAGCAAGACGCCGAGCGGAACGGACGTGCCCACCGTCAGCTCGCGGTCGTCTTCATGGCGCTCGATATGGCCGTCGATGCTGCCGAGCCCGTCCACCTCGGCGGTAAGGTCATTCGGGCATTCCGTGCCTCCGGTGAGATAGAGGCCGTGCTTATCGAATGCGCCCACGCCATCGGCGTAAAACCACGCCGAGCGCCCCATAATGTCAACGGCGGGGCTGTCTTCCTTATCTCGAAACGGGCGAAGCGGCCCGACCTTTTTTCCGCTGCGCGAACGGTAAATCCTACCCGTTGAAACCAACATGCTACCCGAATCCTTTGTTTGCATTTTGCTAACTGTTTGTAATATGCAAACACGCTACGGGCGGCGTCAACCGGAAACTGCGACCGAATGATAAAATTTGAATTTATTAAGTGGGTAGCTGCTTTATCAGGCCGTCGCGGGCTTCATAAGCAATATTGGCGCATACCATTCGACCTCTGCCTCGGTAGACTCGGGGATGCCGAGGCCGAGCAAGGTATGCGAGCCCGGCGTGTATCCGCGCCGAATCGTGCGCAGCATTACTTCTCCGGACTTGGTGCCAACCACGCAACCGCGACCGATCATTCTATCGTCAGGCTCACGCCTGGCGCCAGAAACTACGATCCACCCGTCGAGGATATCCATTTTTGTTTGTGGCGTCCGCCATTGCAGGGCGGTCGAACCGGGCTCAACGTTCACGCCTATGTCAATCATGCGCTTTCGCTTGCCGTTGCCTTCTGTCTGGACCCGCGCGCTATCATCGATCCAGCCTTCAAAAGGCAGCATGTGCGGAGAGGTGGCGTCGCCGGCTTTGATGCCGTCCGTTCGAACGCCCATGCGTTCCATGACCTCGGAAACGGTGACGCCGAGAAGCCGCGCCATATCGGCGGCGTGGGCAAGAGAAAGCTTCCGCTTGCCGGCAAGCATGAGGCTCATGGTGGATTTGTCTATGCCGAGCATCCGGCCGAGGCCGGATTGCGAAAGCCGGTGCTCTTCAAGTTTCCGGCGGAACCAATCAACGTCGGGTTTCATAAGGCACTCCATACCATGCACTGCTACCACATCTGATTCCGTCCATATCAAAGTTGTTAACATTTAGCAAACGATATCAAACATGACAGTTAATTCCCCTTTGCAATTTGTCACGGATTTGTTTGCAAACGGCAGACGTGCCGAATTGGCACGGCTACTCGGGGTGAACCGCTCCACTATCACCGGTTGGGATAATGCGGAGCGCCGCCCCGATGGAATGGGCGGGACGATTCCCGCTGCTTACGTGCCGAAACTGCTTAAAATCGCTGCACAACGTGGGATCACGCTGGACCTATCGAAATTGTTCCCGAGTTGATCTTTCTAATTTGTCAGAAATTTGACTTGCTTCCGCTGGCCGAACATGGTTTGCATTTTGTCAACGCTTATCGGGTTATATCAAACGTGACACGACTCGCCGGACCTGGGGACTTTGTTTGCGAAGTGTGCGGCGGCCTCGCCGGCTTCGGTTACAATGTCAAATTGAGGGTCGGACGGCTCGGGAACTGGCGTTGCTTCGCCCATCGTGTTGACGAAACGCAAACGATTTATCAGGCCGAGCCGGTTGAGAAGCCGGCGCCGCCCCCACCGCCACCGGCGCCGCCGGTAGCTCCAAACCAAGGGGATCTCTTCTAGCATGACAGCCTCAACCGTCTTTCTGGATGGCCGCGTTACGCTGCTTTCCGGCGACTGCTTTGCTCGCCTTGACGATATCGCCGAGGGCTCCGTCGACGCCGTGGTGTGCGACCCGCCCTACCATCTAACCTCAATCGTCAACCGCTTCGGCGGTGATGACGCGGCGCCAGCGACGCCAAAGGAAGGCAGCGCCGGGGCCTACGCCAGGGCATCCGCCGGCTTCATGGGTAAGACATGGGACGGCGGCGACATCGCGTTCCGGCCGGACCTTTGGGCGAAGGTGCTTCGCGTGCTGAAACCCGGCGGCTACGTGGTCGCTTTCTCGGGCACCCGGACCTATCACGATATGGCGGTTGCCATCGCTCGCGCCGGCTTCGAAGTCCGCGACAACATTCTCAACATGCTCGCCTCGGATACGGCGGTTGTCCAGTTTCTCGAAAGCCTTTCCCCGGCACAGGTGGAAGCGTTTTTCAAATGCGTTGAGGATAGCCAATTCGGCGGAATGCTGGCGTGGTGCTACGGCACCGGATTCCCGAAAAGCCATAGTGTTTCGAAGGGCATTGACGACCATTTGTTCCGGCAATGGCTGGACGAAAACGAAGCCATCCGCGCCCGCTACAATCGCCTGACGAAATGGGCGAAGAGCCGGGACAAGCGCGGGATCTCAACCGGGCTTCGCGGCCGGATTGAAACAGCGTTCAAGCGCATCGGCGACTTTCGCGGCGAATTCCTCGGCAAAGAAACGCTTGTCAATGACATGCGCAATTCCGCTCTTTTGAACGTGGGTAAGGGCGAAGAGCGCCCCGCCTATGATCGGGATATCTATTCCACCGGTACGCCCGAGGCCGCCGAGTGGAATGGATGGGGCACCGCGCTTAAACCGGCGTGGGAACCGATATGCCTGGCTCGGAAACCGATGATCGGAACCGTGGCCGCCAACACCCTGGCGCACGGCACCGGCGGACTCAATGTGGACGCCTGCCGGATCGACGCCGAGAAGGCAACGGGATGGGGCGGCAAGGCCAGCGGCGGCGGTACCTGGACCGACGAAAACAGCGGCCTTTGCAAAGATGGTGACGCCCGCCCGGTGCAAGGCCGATACCCGGCGAATATCGTAACGGACGGGTCCGCCGAGGTGGAAGCCGCGTTTCCTACTGCAGCCGGGGCGCAAGGCCGCGTCACGGGCAGGGAAGGCAGCGCCAGCACCAAGAACACGCACGGGGAGTATAACCGGGCCGCCAGCGAACCACGCGGCGACGCGGGCTCTTCTGTCCGTTTCTTCTACAGCGCTAAGGCGGACGGCGACGACCGCCTCGGCTCGAAACACCCTACCGTGAAGCCGGTCGACTTGATGCGCTGGCTTGTCCGTCTTGTCTGCCGGAAGGGCGGCACAGTTCTTGACCCCTTCGCCGGAACGGGCACCACGGGTGAGGCCGCGTTTTGGGAGGGCTGCAACGCCATCCTGATAGAGCGCGAGGAAGAATATCAACGGGACATCGCGAAGCGCATGTCGCTTGTGCTCGCCGGTCCCGAAACCAAGAAACGGGCGCGAACCGAACTAGAGCCCGCCGAGGGCCTTCCGCTCTTCGGCGACGCCACCGTTGCCCACGTCTCGAAAATCAACGCCGCCCGCGAGCTGGCTATTGCCGCGAACTAAGCGTTTGCAAAACGCAAACGATTTGGAGAATCCTTCATGAAATGGACCGCTGAAAACAAGGCCGAGGCTGCACGCCTTTGGTCGACGGGAATGAATGGCCCCGAGATCGCCGAACTGGTCGGCGCCACCCCGGAAGAGCTGTACGGCCTGGCCAGGCGCAACCCCGTGCTGTTTCGCCCTCGGGGCCACGGCAAGACCCGCTTTCGCAAGACGGCGGCGCCGCCACAGGTGGAAGGGCCGGCGCCGAAGCCGTTCAAGTCAGCGTTTCCCGCTAAGGCGCCAGGCTATGCCGGTGTCCCGAAAGGCCGGCTCACCTCTTGCCAGTGTGAGTTTCCGCTTTGGGGCCATCACGAAGCGTTTGACGCCGAGACTTCGCTGTTTTGCGGAGCACCGCGGATTCCAGATAGCCGCATCCCGTATTGCGGTTTCCACGCCATCGCCACCGCCGGCAAAGGCACCCCGGTCGAGCGCCGCGCCATCCGTGACGCCATAGCGATGGACGCCCGCGAGACGGTGGCGGCTTAAATGGCCTTCGTCCTTCGCCCCTACCAGCAAGAGCTAATTGTCGAGACGCGGGACGCGCTTCGCGAGGTCAATTCCGTTCTTGTCCAGATGGCGACCGGCGGCGGCAAAACCGGCCTCGCCGCGTTCATGGCGTCATCGGCGGCGAAGCGCGGGAAACGCGTCATCTTCGGTGTCCATCGCCGCGAGCTGATCAAGCAAACCGCGCTCACCTTCGACAAGGTCGGCATACCCTACGGCATCATTGCTTCCGGCATGACAGGGGACCGCCGCCAGCCGGTGCAGATCGCCAGCATCCAAACCCTCGGCAAGAGGATGGATCAACACGGCACGCCCGACCTGTATGTGCCGGACGAAGCCCACCACGCCGGGGCGAAGACGTGGGCCGATATCATCGAAGAATACGCGAACAAGAAATCCAAGATTGTCGGGCTGTCCGCGACGCCGGAACGCCATGACGGCACCGGGCTAGGGAAGTGGTTCGGCCGGATGGTGCAGGGGCCGCCGGTCGCCTGGCTAATGGATCAAGGCTACCTCTCCACCTATCGCGTTTTTGCCCCGTCATCGCCCGACCTCGGCGGCATCAAGCGTTCCGGCGCCGACTTCAATAAGGCCGACCTTGAGAAGCGCATGGGCGCAACCGCGATCACGGGCAACGCGGTCGAGCATTACCGCCGGCTCGCGCATGGCCGTAAGGCGATGATCTTTTGCGTGTCCATCAAGCACAGCTTGAGCGTGGTCGAGCAGTTCCAAGCCGCCGGCTACACCGCTGCCCATATCGACGGCGACTCACCGGACCGCGACGCCATCCTTCGGGCCTACGAGCGCGGCACGATTCAGATCCTGTCATCGGTGGACCTTGTTTCCGAGGGCTTCGATTTGCCCGCGATTGAGGTCGCCATTCTGTTGCGGCCGACCCATTCGCTGGCGCTGTTCCTACAGCAAGTCGGCCGCGTCCTTCGCCCCGTCTACGCGCCAGGCTTCGACCTCGAAACCCAGGCGGGCCGCCTCATGGCGATAGCGGCGGGACCGAAGCCTTACGCCCTCATTCTCGACCACGCTGGAAACAGCATCCCGAAAGACCAAGGCGGACGCGGCCACGGCCTGCCCGATGACGACCGGGAATGGACGCTTGAGGGCCACAAGAAAAAGAAACGGGCGAAGGACGAAGACGACGACGATGAGCCGGCGGTGACGACCCGGCAGTGCCCGAACTGCTTCCGCGTCCATCAACCCGCGCCGGTGTGCCCGCAATGCCAGCACGTTTATCCATCCATGGGCCGGACGGTGAAAGAGCTGGCCGGCGAGCTGGCCGAGATCGACCGCACCGCCAGGGTCGAGGCGAAGAAACAACAAAGCTCGGCGAAGAGCTTGGAAGACTTAGTCGCGCTCGGAAAAATGCGCGGCATGAAGAATCCGCTCGGGTGGGCGAAGCACGTCCACGCCGCCCGAATGTCCAAATCCCAAACCCGCTACGTCAGATGAAAGGTACACCTATGGCACGCTCCTATTCCGATTACATCAAAACCGGCCAGATGACCGACCTACAGGCCATCAAGCACAACACCGTGCGGACCCAGGGACGTAAGGCGATCGCTGGCGTGCTGGCCTCCCACGTAAGCGACGGCTTGCCCGCCGATGCCGCAGCCTTCGGCATCCTCGATACCATCGCCGTCAAGATGGTGGAGTGGTATGGCCCCGCCGCTGCCGGCGAGGTGTTCCGTCACTACGCCACCGTTTGCGAGCGCCAGGTTGCCACCGGCGGCCCCGTCAATGGCTAAGGCGAGGGCAGTATTCGAGTCCGAGGCCGCGCTTTGCGCCGCCTTCATCGCCCGGTTGCCCGAGGGCTGGACCGCCTACCCGGAAACCGCCGGTTTCGATATCCTCTTGGTGCGCGATGTTGACGGCGCCCAAATCGGCGTTGAGGCGAAAATGACCCTCAACGCAAAGGTGTTGCTGCAGGCCGTGGACGGCATCTATTCGGGCCGAGGCGGCGAGCGTTGCGGGCCTGACTTCCGGGCCGCGTTGGTGCCGTCTGGCGCCGCCGGGGTCGAGCTGAAAACCGTTGCAAGCTACCTCGGCGTTGCGGTGATCGTCATGACAAGCGAGGCGGAACGCGAGGCCGAGGAAAAGGCATTCGCCGAAAAGTACGGGTTACCATACCGCCGAGCCCATTCAAATGATAAGCCGTGGTTCGCCCCGGAACTACCGGAAATCGGCGGCTACATCTGGCGCGAGATTTGGGCGGATCATTGCCCGGCGGAACGGTGCAAGGTTCCGGCCTATGTGCCCGATGTCGTGGCCGGCGCCTCGGGGCCTTCGCAGCTTTCGGAATGGAAGATTAAGGCGATCAAGATTTGCATAATCTTGGAACGCCGGGGCTTCGTCACCATCGCCGATTTCAAGAAAATCGGCATCGACCGGAAGCGCTGGCTTGATATGCGGTGGATCTCGCATAGCGAGGAACGGGGCAGCTACATCGCCGGCCGAAGCGCCTTGAACCTTCGCGTCGCCCATCCCGTGAACTTCGGGCAGATCGAGGCGGACTTTGACAAATGGAAGCCAGGCGAGGTCGAGCTTAAGGCCGAGCTCAAAGCTATGCCGGCGCTGCTATGAGCACCGGCACAAACCTTATGAATCGCTGCCTCATCGCGTTGTCCAAGGCGGGCGCTACGGTGTGGAGAAACACCACGGCATCGGGGTGGGCGGGCAAATCGTTTTCATTGTCGGCCGGCGAGAAATACACTGCCCGAGGTGGCGAGCGAGTCGTGCTTGACGCCTACCCCATCAAGGCCGGGCTATGCCTCGGGTCCGGCGATATCATCGGCCTCAACTCAATCGTCATCACGCCCGAAATGGTGGGCCGCCGGGTCGCGGTATTCGGCTCTTGGGAAGTGAAAGACGGGACGGGTCGACCGACGAAGGAACAAACCCATTTCGCGGGTTTCATCGCTGGCGCCGGTGGCATCGGTACGATCATTAGAAGTGAAGCGGAAGCGCTCGAAACCCTTAAGGCATACCGTGGCGGACAGTGACGACAACATTCTCGCTTTCATCGAAGCGATGCGTTCCGCCGGTGTCCACCTGGACACCGCCAACGCTCGGGGCTCATCCCATCCCATAGCGGACGGCAAGATACACCGCGCCAACGCCCAGGGAAAAAAACAGGCTAAAAATCAGCACGTATGGTATGTGTTGCATCTGGATTCCCCGGCCTCGGGTGCCTTCGGCGACCTGCAAACTGGCGTTCAAGATACTTGGACCGAAAAGCGGCCGTCGACAATGACAGCAGCGGAACGGGCCGCCCTGAAACAGCGCATGGTCGACACGCAACGCCAGCGTGACGAAGACCGGGCCAAGATGCACGCCGCCGCTGCCGCCGCCGCTGGCCTCATCATGGCAGAAACAGAGAAGGCCCCGGCGACGCACCCCTACCTCGCCAAAAAGGGGTTGCCGCCTTTCCCCGGCCTTCGCCGCCTCAAGAAAAATGTGCGGTACGTCATCGACCCCGAGGAAGAGCCCCGCACCGCGCGGGCCGGTAGCCTTGTCGTGCCGATCTTCACCCCGGCCGCCGAGCTGGTAAGCGTCCAGCTCATCGCCGATGACGGCACGAAACGCTTTCTCAAAGGCACCGCGAAAGAGGGGAACTATCATTCCATCGGCAAGAAACCGGATGAGGCGGGGGCTGTTATCGCCATCGCCGAGGGCTACAGCACGGCGGCTCGAGTCCACCAAGCGACCGGCTACCTCACCATTGCTGCTTTCGATGCGGGAAATCTCGCTTCGGTGTCAAAGGCGATCCGGGTGAAGTACCCGGAGGCCCGGTTGCTTTTCGCGGCGGACAATGACCGGTTCACGAAGATGCCGGACAACCGGATGAATCCGGGCCTCACGAAGGCTCGCGAAGCGGCGGAAACGGTCGGCGGTGTGGTGGCGGTCCCCGAGTTCGACCCCGCCGATATCGAGCTAACCGACTTCGATGATCTGGCACAGAAATACGGTCTTGACCGGGTTCGGGCAGTCATCGCCGCCGTGGTTGAACCGCCTCAATCCGGGGCGGACGAAAACCCGCCGCCGGCCGAGGATGGCGGCGGGTATGATCCAGCCGACCGAGACTACGGCCAGGACCACGCCGCCGAGCACGAAAGCCGCGAGGCGACCCCGAGTGGAAAAGACGGCGCGGCAGAACATCCGCTGGCAAGTTTCGGCGACCCTCATTTCCGATGCCTCGGCGTTGACGAAACCATGTGTTTTTTCCAGCCCGCGAACGTGGCGCAAGTGATCGGGCTCAACGCCTCGGCGCTGTCATCATCGAACATGATGCGGCTTGCCCCGCTGCAATGGTGGGAAATGGAATTCCCCGGAGCGAAAACGGGTGTCGATTGGAGCGCCGCGATCAACGCATGCATGCAGGCCTGCATGTTCCGCCGCAAGTTTGTACCGCACAATTCGGTGCGGGGGCGTGGCGCCTGGTTTGAAGGTGAAACCGCAATCTATCATGCCGGCGACCGCCTCATTGTGGACGGGGAGGAAACATCGTTTCACGAACATAGGAGCCGGTTCGTCTATGACGAAGGCGAGTCCATGGCTGTTGAAATGGATGCGCCTATCTCGACCGCCGAGGCACGTAAGTTCCTGGCCCTTTCCAAGAGCCTACGGTGGGTTTCGCCGCTGTCCGGGTACTTGCTCGCCGGTTGGTGCGTGGTGGCCCCGGTGTGCGGCTTCCTGAAATGGCGCCCCCATGTTTGGGTCAATGGCCCCTCCGGTTCCGGCAAGTCGACGGTGATGGATCAGATTGTGAAACGCTGCCTCGCCGCCACCGCGCTAAGCGTGGTCGGCAACACCACGGAAGCCGGCGTCCGAGGGGCGCTTGGCATGGATGCGCTGCCGATCATCTTTGACGAAGTTGAGCCGAAGGATCAGAACAACCAAAACCGCATCCGGGCTATTATGGATCTCGCGCGCGTCGCCGCATCCGAAGGCGACGGCCTCATTCTCAAAGGCACCGCAAACCAGAAGACGAAGGGTTTCCGCGCCCGATCAATGTTTGTGTTCGCTTCCATCGTCACGCAAATCGAAGGCTACGCCGACGAATCCCGCATCACTCAATTGACGCTCGCCGATCCGGCGCAGGACACGGAAGAGGAAAAGGCGATCAACAAAAAGCACTATGAAAAGTTGCTGTCCGATATCGTGGACCTTCTCACCCCGGCCTTTTCAAAGCGGCTTCTCGCTCGCACCATCAAGCACTTGCCGACCCTTCGGGCTTATGTCGATGTCTTCACGGTGGCGGCGGCGCAACACCTCGGAAGCCAGCGCTTAGGCGACCAGCTCGGGCCGATGCTTGCCGGCGCCTATCTGTTGAACAGCACGAAGCCGGTGACGGTGGAAGACGCCTTGATATGGCTTCGGGCCAATGACTGGACCGATCACAGCGCGAAGGGCGCCACCAAGGATTCCGATAGGTTCTTGCAGCATATCACCGGCTACTTGGTGCGGCACAACACGCCCGAGGGCGGCACCTGGGAGCGGACAATAGGCGAGCTTCTAGAGCTGGCGGCCTTCGCCGCCGATATGCTGCCGCTCAATGACGGATACAACACCAAAGAGCCGAATAAGAAAAAGCAATCTGCAATCGCGGCCTTGGCCCGCATGGGGGTTCGGGTCTGGCGGGGTCAAGAGGCCGGCCTATTGGTGGACATCACGACCTCGCACGAAAGCTTCAAGCGCCTGGTGTTGAAAAACACGGAATGGGCGTCTTCGAAGTACCGGGACATTCTCAAGGCGATCCCAGGCGCCAGGGCAGGGAAGGGGAACCGCTACTTTTCCAGCGGCATCAACACGCCGTTTGTGACGGTCCCGCTTAATGCCCTTCTCGGCGAACGGGAGCCCGGTGAAGACTTGGATTGAGCGTTGACAAAACGCAAACGACTCGCGTCTAGTGGGGATGCAAAAGCACTGTACAGCCCGGCGGAAACGGCTCGGCGAGAAGCAGCTACGGCCGAGGGGTGAGGCAGTTAATTCCCTTGGCATCAACCCTCGCCAATTCCGGCGAGTAACGAGGAACCAGATGAACAAGACCAGATTCCTTATGTCTGCACTTGCCGTTGTCGCGCTCGCCTTTTCGGTATGCTCGGCACCGGCGGCCGAGTTCGAACGCGTCACCATCGCATCCGTCAGCTATGAACAGCCGCCGCGCGCTGTTGCCGGTGCAGCCGACTTCGACTTCGCCATCATGACGGCATCCGAAGACGCGGCGCGAATGCCTATCGCAGCCGGCGCCAGGCGTCCCGCCGTCGCAACGTTTGCCCTCTACCGCATCGCCAAGCCGGCCGCCGGCTCGCATCGCCCCTACGCCGTGCCCTGGCAGGCCTGACCGCCTCGGATTACAGGATACGGAGTAAAGCCCGGCAGCGATGCCGGGTTTTTCGTGTCTAGCGTTGACATATTGCAAACGACTCGGGCTTAGTCATCCGGCGGGGTAGCGCAGTCTGGTAGCGCAATCGGTTCATGCCCGGTAGGTCGGCGGTTCAAATCCGCCTCCCGCAACCAATTCGCCCCGAGGGGGCAAGGGGAACGTTATGGCGACAGCAACATTTGCAACGGACCTTGCGGCGGGCGCTTGGACTCAAATCGCGGACGGCGCCACCTCGAAAACGGTTTGCATTCAAGCCGCGCAGATCCCGGCGGTAGCAATCGCCATCGCCGCCGCCGCCCCTCTCATCGGGTCCGCCGCCTTCGTGGTGCTTTCGCCATACAGCGACCGCGCGCTCACCCTTGACATCATTGCCGGCGACAAGGTTTTCGCCCGAGGGCTGGACCGGGCCTCGCAAATCCGTGGCTACACGGTCGGGGTGTAATGTTCGGGCTCCCTTCGCCCTTTAGCAATTCCGGCCTCGGGCGCGGGCTGGCTTTATCGCCGAAGTTGACAGGTCCGGTGGAACTAGCCGGCCCCGCTCTTGTGCTGCCCGCCACGGGGGCGGGCGGGGCAATCTATTCGACCAACGCGGTTGCCGGGTCCGCCCTGGCGTGCTGCCGCATCGTTCGCGCTTCCGATAGCGCTGAAATGGATATCGGCTATCGGGCGATCAGCCGCAAAATCGATATCGCCGCCGCCATGGCCTTCAAGGCTTCGCCGTCCGATGTGATCATGGTCAAGACGTGGTATGACCAAAGCGGCAACGGCAACCACGCCACGCAAGCGACGCAGCTCAACATGCCTCGGCTGTTGCCGGACCGGAACGCCATCGTTCTCGGCAGTAGGCGGGCCGACAATACCTTGGCGAATGCGATCCCGCGTTTCATGAACATGCCGGCGGGTGTGGCGATCGATCGTCTCGGAAACACCAAGCTTGCCGTCTTCGCCTCGTCAGTCTCGCTTCAAGGTCTGACGGCATACGAGTTTCCGGCAACCGCTCAATCCGACACGTTGCTGCTATCGTCCAGTAGCGCGATGTCAATTCGCTGGTATCCGGGCGCCGTCAATGACAAAACGCCCGTCGCTAAAGCCGTTCCCGAATTCTACGGCATGAGCAGCGGCGCCGCCGGAAGCGGCATCTTCCGCACAACCGGCGCGAAAAGCACGGTCACCGCTCCGGTCGCTCTTGCGATGGCCGGCGGCTATATCGGTTACACTTCTGTTGCCAGCCCTTGGAACAAAGCCGGGCGGCAAGATTATTCGTTGCTTGCGATCTATCCGAGCCAGTTGACGGACACCCAAATAACCGATGCCAGGACTGCGGCAATTGCTGCCTTCGGCGTCCCGACCAGCTTTGACAACAATTTCGCTTTCGTCGGCGATAGCATAACCGAGGGTGTCTATACGGACGATAACAAGACCCTCCCGGCCTTGGCTATGGCCCAGGTGACGGCAACGAATAAGGCTATTTGGAACCTCGGAATCGCCGGGCAAACCATGGCCCAAATCATCACCGGGCGGGCCGCTCGCGAGGCCATTCTGTACAGTGGCGCGATATCCGGCAAGAACGTGTTTCACCTATGGGCAGGAACAAATGACATCGTGGCGGGCACCGGCGTCGCCGCCGCCGTCATGGCAAATATTCAAACCTGGGTGGCGGCACAGAAGGCCCTCGGGGCAAGCGTCCGCATCGTTGTTGGAACGTGCCTTCCGAGGGTAGCGTTTGGCGCGGCGGGTAGCGCTAAGGATCTCGACCGCCAAGACCTCAACACCCAAATACGGAACAACGCGGCGGCCAACGGCTACACCGTGGCCGACTTCGCGGCGGACGCGGTGCTAGGCCTCATCGCCACCACGGCGAACACGGCGATCTACCCGGATGGAACGCACCTATCAGCGGCGGCGTATGAACAGTACGCGGCCCCTATTACTGCGGCCGCAATCGGAACCGCCCTCGCGGCTTAGTGAGGCCTTGCAAGACCTGGCGAAACGACGCTACGGTCCCGCGATGAAAAAGATCCTCGCCGCACTCTTCGCCGTTGTCGCCACCTCGGCGGCTGCAGATGAAATGACGATGACTCCCGCTATGACAAAGGCCGCGACGGCCTTGATACAAGAGCAGGGTTTCAATTGCCCCATCGTCAAGATGGTGTCCCGAAAGGGGCCAGGCGCCCGAGGTGCCGTTATGAAGGTGTGGTGCGGCCCCGATGACGGCAGCGACAACGTTTATTCCGACTTCACTTTCCGGCTCATCGCTAGGCCTAACGGCAACTTTGAGGTCGCGGAATGGCAGTAGACGCTTGACCGATGTTCCTGGTGTGTTCACATAGGAATAAATTCAGTCGGGTGATCTTGGATGCCGAGGCGATGGGCCAATGAGGTCGAGCTTGCCGCGCTCATACTGGCGCGGGCCAATGCGGGGAAGCGGGTGACGCTATCGGCGGATACCGCATTGTTCGTCGGCCTCAAGCTCATAACGGCCTCGGCGAAACCCACCGCCGCCGAGGTCGCGTTTATGATCTGCGATAGCAAATGTGAGCGGCCTTGCTACCCGTGCCAGGGCAAGGCGAACGCCATAGTTCGGGCCTACGGGCAGCGCGCCGGCTAGGCTGCGGCCTCGCGTATCGCGTTGAGGCGGCCCGCGAGCTTGCCGACCTCTTCCTGGCGCTTGCACCGCTCCCGATCAATGGCGATGTCTACAAGGCCGTGCAGGGCTCGCCCTTCGCTCGGGTGCCCGGCATCCTTAAGCACCGCGCGCACCGCGTCACATTCGGCGATGACATCGGCGAGCGCCAGCTTGCAAAGGTGGTCGGCGGAATCCGCGGTGCTTTCCTGGCCCGGCGCCGTGACCTTATAGCCGCACTCGGAAAGAGCCTGTAGCACCAAGTCCGTTGCGGCATATTCCATGCTCGGGCCTATGGGTTGATCGCCGCGAGATTGCGAGCGGTTCCGCCGCCGAACCGCCGAGCCGATGGCGATGCAGATATCATCGACCACGTATGGCCCGACCTCGGCGTAGTCCGGGTCGGCGATTATCGGCCCAGGTCCGGCACGCAACACCGCTTCGCGGTCCTCGGCGGACAGATCGGGGATCAAGGGAGCCGGACGCTTTGCCCGTCCATATTGTTGGCAGAACAGCGGCGAGGGTGGCGACGGATCGAAGGGGCCAGCCCGCATCAATTCTTGGAGATCCCGGTCGATGCTGGCGCCGTTGTGGCCCCATGCTGGTTTCAGCAACAGAACCATGGCGACAAGCTTGTCATGCGCGGCCAGGGCACGGGCTACAGCGGCGGCGCGCTCCTGTGCGTCATCGCCTACCATCATGGCAACGACCCCGCTGTCCGCCGTCACGTAGGCGTTGCGGGTGCCTGGAGCCGTTGCCAGCGAGCCAGGGAACACCTTGGACATCGGGGCATGGTCACCGCTCAACGATTCCTGCACCGCTTGGGATGCGTTCATGATCTTTCTTCTCCTACGATGGTGAGACGGCCGGCGCGGGCCATGGTGCTGATTTCGCAGATATCCCGCCACGCGCACCCGAAACCGAGGTGGACCCGAAGGCCGCGCGGTCGGCCGAAAAGGGAGTCGACGCGGGAAGTATGCTCGACCCGCTCGCCCTCGGCTGTAATCCATATGGGGCGCTCGCTGGTGAAGCCTGGCGCTCGGGTCCAGCCCTTGTCGACGCGAGCAACGTTCTCGGCGTGCATCGCCGGGCAGAACAGAACAGCGGGGCTCATAGCGGGGCGCCGAAGAGCATGGCGCCGAGCGGGACACCAAGCATGAAGGTTCCGAGGAAGAGGGCGAGGCCGGCGGACCCGAGGCCGAGGCGGAACAAAAGCGTGGCGAGATCCGCGCCGCTGAATTCGTGTTCCGCCAGCTCGGCGTCGGTGAAGTGGTGGGACTTGTTCATGCGCTTTCCCCGTTTTGATAACGCTACGAGTATCATGACGTTTGCATTTTGCAAACGCTTGGGCCACGAAAAAGGGCCGCCCTCGGCCCTCGTTTTCAGTCTTTGCGGCCGGCCTGCCCGTGATTGCTGAATTCGTAGTCGCTGCCATCGCCCGCGTCCGTCCCGCCCCGACAGTCTTTCTCGCTCAAACGTTCGTAACTCGCCGTTTGCCCGTCGACAGCGGTGAGGCCGTAACCGCTCGGCATCCGGGCCAGCGCGGCGACGATTTGGGAGGGCTTATTGACGGCGGCGAGCAAGAATTCCCAAACGTCCGGGTCAACGATCAACCCGCCGCTTTCGTCGGTGATGATGACGGGATCGCCATTGGCGTCGACTAGGTCAGTCATGCCGAGGGTGTAGGCGCGGCGCCAGGGCAGAGGCGCGGATTCCGGGGGGTTGATCATATTTCACCTATCTGCCGAGATAACTGGCGCCATGGAATAAGACCCGTGAGGCTTCACGGTTTCGGACCCGCCATAGGAACCGATGCGAAGGGTTTTGCCATCGACCGTCTTGATGGTCTTGGCGGTGCGGGAAGCAACGGTGATCGAAAACCAGCAATTGCTATCGCAGATTGAGCGGGTCTTGTAGGTCTTTCCGGCTTCGAAAGCGATCATTTTCGTTGCTCCTAAAAAAGGGAAAGCTGGACGGATGCAGCGGCGCGGATCGCCCGCTTCGCCAGGTAGGCGGTTGCCGCCTCGACCCGGTAGGCGCGTTCCGAGATCGCCGCCTCGATGTCGATTGCGTCCGAACGTTCCGCCCTGAAAATCCAGCCCGCGACCTCGGCGGGCATGAGCTGGCAGAGGTAGACGCCGTCGCGGTAAATCGCGGTGCGGGTCTTGGAAAGCTTTTCAGTTGTGTAGGCCACGGCGTCATTCCCTTGTTTCTAAGAGAACTATACATCACGAATATCGTCATGCAACCGCTAAATTGAGAATTCTCGATCTATTTCAACGTGTTCTGCCGGCCACATGGCGACGCAGTCGAGCGGGCTATTCTCGGGAACACCAGACAGAAAACAGCCGTACCTATCGAAGGCGCCGACACCCTCGGCGAAGAACCATGCGGAGCGTCCGACCGCGTCTTCGGTAGCGCCGTCCTCTTCGTCTCGGAACGGTCGGAACGGTCCGATCTTCATGCCGCCCCTGCCGACGAAGCTGCCGCCAGTGTAAACGCTGACTGCTTGCCCGCACCGCTGTTCGGTGATCGTCTGGTAGGTCTTATGCGGGCTGGCATGTGTCACGGCTGGTTCCTTTGGCGCACGCGGCGCCGGCTTTAGAAAGATCATGCACGCTAGGCAGGCCAATGGACGGCCAGCCCTTGGGGGTAGGAATATGTTCCTGTTCTGTTCGTATATCGGGTTTGAGCATAACTCAAGAAAAATCGTCGTTCTTATACGATCAGCCGAGCTAAACTTGCATCGAACCGCATTCCGAGTTGGGGCATCGGCACCAAGCCGGGGGTTAGCAACTTGTCGAGACGACAAGCCGGCACGCCTTTAGCCGCTTGCGCAGCATTGGACATACGCGCGCCGCCCCCGGCCAAAGCCATGGGGTGCGCGGCGCCGCCAAGCGTCACGCTGTCTCGGCGCCCAAAGGCGCCATAGTCTCGATCCGGGTTGCTAAGCCCGGAGAGGTAACTATCACAAAGCCGTGACGCCGCAATGTGGATAAGATGACAGTGCACAGGTTGTAACAATTCGTGATGCAACCTTAAGAAAAGCTAAGTACTTCACGCGTCGCTAATATGGCTTAAGGCGATGCAGCCGCCGCCACCGGACACGAAAACAACGGCGGTGTGACCTCTTAGGATCTCGGCGGGCGCCTTGATGACGCGAAGCACCGGGGCGCCTTCACGCGGACCCGTCCAACACCGGATGACATCGCCGACCGCATGGGTGGCGTTGAACGCGTCGCACGCCGCTTGCATCGCGGCTTGCGCCTCGGCGGCCTCTTTCTGGCGTTCCCGAGGGGTGAGTGCGGTTCCGCATGTCCGGCACCGCGCCGTTGCGTTCGGCGCGATCATGAAGCACTCGGGGCAAATCTTGCAGGGGATATCGCGCCGGCTCATGATGCCACCTCGGCGCGGCGCATCGCGTCTATGGCGTCAACCAAGGTGGCGCCATCATAGGGGCGGCCACAGGGGGAACCATCACGCATCCGTTGCGCGGTGTAGCCGTCAACGACATAGAGGAATTCGACGGAGCCGTGCAGCGTGTGTTGTTCCTCAAGCCAGGCGAGGCGGGCGGCGTCCGCATCAGGTTCGGGGAAGAGCACGGCGCGGAACTGGTCGCGCACGGCGCGGTTCGCTTCCGTGGCCTCAAGCTCGATTGAGATATGATCCCATTGCGTCCGGTGCGGCTTCATGTGCCAAACCATGGCGGCGAACACCGCGACTTGATCGCTCGAAGACATCGCGGCGAACACCTCGCCGAAGGCTTCCGCGTCCGCCTCTATGAACAGCGGCCGGCTACTCGATACGTCAACCTTGATCTTTGTCATTTCAATAGCCTCGGCTCGGGTTGTCGCAATATCCGCTGCGATCATAGTGTTGATGGAAGCGCCACCATCCGGTTCGGGAGGCGTCAACGACGCGGCGTAGCTCCCCGTCATACATTTCGACCTCGCCGGGGATCTCGGCGGGCTCGCTCGGGGCGGCGGGCTCGGCCATGGTCATGCCCCGAGGATGGCGCGGCGCATCCGCAAAATCTGTTCGTAGGTGAGGTCGGAAACGAACCTGTGATGAGCGGCGGCGACCTCGGGCCTGCCCTGGCGTTCGAAGGTGTGGCATTCCGCGAGCATGGCGTTGCGCACCTTCGCGGCGAGCAAGGCGTGTTCCGCGCTTCGGACTTCGGTATCGGTAAGTTCTATCGGGGACAGTTTGCCCATGTGGCGGCCTCCTAGTGTCCAGTTGCGAATGATGGGCGCGCCCCCGCCAGGTTTGCGAAGGGCGCGGCCGATGGCTTGAAATTCTTTGATCGTCATGGGGCTAGATGCCCCATTTCGTGGCACAGATCGGACCGATGCCGGCTTTGACTGATTCCGGGTCGGTAAGCTCGCGGCCACAGCAACCGCATTCCCCGGTGGACCGGCCGTAGTCGGTGGCGGCCTTCATCGGGTCCGTCGCGATGGCGCAAAGCAGGGCCAGGGTATCCGGCGCGGCTTCCCGGCGGGCTTCGAACTTGCCGGCAACGATCTTGCCCACATAGGCACCGGCGAGCGCCTTGTCGGTAACGTAGAGGGTGCCGGGGTGCTGTTTCGCTGGCTTGATGACGAGGCGCGAGGTGCGGAACACCGGCTTTTTCAGGCCGGCTGCAGTGGCGGTTGCGAAAAGGGCAGTGATACGATCAACGCCGACCTCGCCGGACTTCCCCGCGTTCTCGGCCGAGCGGGCAGCGGCACGGGCGGCTTGCGCTTCCTTCACCTTAGCCAGCGATGCCAGCGCGGCGACGACCTGGCCGTCTGTCAGGGTGCCATACTCTTCGAACTTGCCGAGCAATTCGCGGGCGAAGTTATGCCAGGAAGAAATTTCACGAAGGCCGGCCATCAAGGCGGGATTCGCGGAAGCAAACTCGGCCTTTCGTTCCGCCAGGTTCACCGCCTTCGTTACCTTGCCCTTGGCGGCGGCGGCAACACCCTTGGAAACCTTGCCCTTGCCCTTGCAGGCGAAACAGGCCTTCCAATCGTAGGACCGGGCCGAGCCCCATTGGCCGGAACCTTTGCACTTCGGGCAGGGGAACAAGGCGTCGCCGCCGTTGGCGAGGTGGGCGGCGGCGCGGATCGCCTCGGCGGTCTCGCGGACCACAGGGGCCGAGGTGTTCGGGTCGGTGTCAAAGTCTGCAAAGTCGATCATGGCGGGTTCCCGTTTGCGTTTCGATAACGCTATATACATAGCGAATATCATGTTTGCAATACGCAAACGATATGAGCGTGATCTTTTTTCGGGCGAGCTAGACCAGCGCGCCCACGATGTCGCCGGCTACCAGCTTCGATTTCTTGGATTTGTTCTTGATCGCCTTCCGAGCCAGGGCGTCGGCCACGGCTTGAATATTAATTGTGATCTCGATGTTGCGGCTAACAAAGCTCTTGGTGCCGTCATCCCAAACGCGGACGGCACGCTTAAAGGTGGGGTTTTGCATGGTGGGACTCCTGGTCGGTTGAGAAGGGCGAGGGCGGCGAGGTCGGCGCCGCCCCGTGGGGCTCACTTCTGGATTGCGGGAAGGATGACGGCGCCCGAGGTCTTCGCGGCGAGCTTGCGGGCGAGGTCGTGGCGGCCGCACCATCCCAGGTTATGCCAGATCGTCCAGTCGGTGGCCTCGATACGGGCGAGGTGAGCGGCAACCTTGGCCTCGGCGTATTCGGCGGCAGTGGTGGCGCCGGCCAGGTTTCCAATCGCCTCGGCGACGTCTCGGGCCTGGCGGTCGGTGTCCGCGCGGTAGTGCTCAAAGCTCATGAGGTTTTCGTGACGGCCGTCGCGGATGCAATCGAGGTAGTATTGACCATTCTTGGCATGAAAGCCGCGAGCGCTCTTCGTGGTGGCGGCCTCAACCGCTGCAACCTTGGAACGCTGGTAAACAACGGTGTGGGTGTAGGTGCGGTCGGCGGTGGTGCGCTTGTGCTCAACGCCGGCCGGGTCAATCGCGGTGTAAATGGTCTTAGGCATGTGGGCTTCCTCGTTTGCGGTTTCGATATGCATGATATACGCTATGAATATCGTGTTTGCAATACGCAAACGGTTGATTGTTGATCTTTTTATGTGACGGCCTCGGCCTTCGCGATGGCGGCGACAAGCGCGGCGATCCTTCGTTCGCAGTAGGTTGTAGCCGGGGCGCCTGGCTTAAGCTTGGTGCGCCGCGCCAGCTCGGCGGCGAGACAGCTTTTCGCGGCGGCCAGAAGCTCGGGGGCAGCGGCCATCAAATTGCCATCGGCGACGCGGTCGCCCCATTCGTAGGCCTCGCCCTCGGCGAAACGGCGTTCCGTCCAGATCGCGAGCCCGTTGTGCAGGTCGGCGATCCATGCGCGGTGTTTCCCATCGGCCCCGGCGACCCATGGGCCTTGTGTGTGCTTGCTCATGCGCGGGCGCCCTGCATGATGTTGGCAAGGTGAATAAGCAGCTCGGGATCGAGCAAGGCAACGAAGCGGATGGCATGGGCATCCTGGCCCTTGCCCTCAAGTTGCATCCGGTCCGCCGCATGTTCGATGGCGTGACGGATACGGGAGACGTGAGCGGCGCGCCACCTCGCCTCCGTCGCCTCTTCGGCGGCGGTGTAGGCGGCAACGGCGGCCCGAGCTAAGGCACCATCGGCGATGGCGGCGCGGATCGCGGCAACGATGGGGGCATGAGCCTTCGCGTGCTGGCTCACGGTGCGGTGCGGGAAGGACTCGGGGTTTTTGCGGCGGGTCGAGCCCTCGCCGAGCCATTCCGGGGCAACGCTGTTTTTGTGAATGAAGGCGTCGGGGCCGATGACGGTTCCGGCGGCTTCAAGCCAGACGAAGAATCGCGCGGGGCCATCGGTCCATTTCGCCAGAATGCGGGAGTGCTCAACTAATTCGCCCATCGCTTGGATTTCGAAGGCGGGCAAAGGGCGAGGTGTGGCGCGGCGAAGCGCGGCGGGGCTGTAATCTTGGCTCATGCGGGTTGCTCCTAGTGCTTGGTTGCGGTGGCGAAGAGGGCGAGGGCGGCGTTGATGCCGGCGGCCTGGTAGACCGGTGTTCCCGCTACAGAGGTGTAAGCGACCTCGATAATCCCGGCGGCCTTTGCGGCGCGGAACGCGGCGGCCGAGGCGGCGCGGCCGAACTGCCAGGAAAACAGGGCGGGGACCAAGCGGGCTTGCCCGGAGGCAACGGCGGCGCGGATCTCGGCGAGGGCGGCGGCTGTTGCGGGGCTCATGGCTTCACCTCGGCGAGACGGTCATAGATGCAACGATCATCGGTGTAGCCGCCCACACGGTAGCGGGCCGCGTTGCCCTCTTCCGTCTCGCCCTTGAGCGTTGAGACGTAGAACACGGCGCCCTCGGCCACGATGACGACATGCCCGAACGTGGTTTCTTCCGACCAGTAGGGGAGGCCGTAACCGTCAATCTTCTGGACGGGCTCGCGGAAACGCTCGATCTCGATTGCAGTGATTTTGCAGTAGCCGGCGGCGTTCATGCGGACACCCTGGCATCAACAAGAGCGGTGACAGCGGCGGAATGCAGCGCGTTTGCCTCGGCGCGGGTGAGGTTGAAATAGGTTTCAATCTCGGCGAGGCGGGAAACTTCCATGCAGTTGGTCGAGGCGCGAGCCGCCCAGGTCGCGGCCTCTTGCTTCGTCATCGTGGCGAGCTTAGCGCGGTTCGGGCAGTCGGAACGGGTAGAGAAGTAAATCATTGCCGGGGCTCGTCGTTTGCGTTTCGATAACGACGATATACGCTGCGAATATCGATGGCGCAAGCGGAAAGTTTGCAAAACGCGGACAATTCGGCGATCCCAGGCGCGATTTCCGCATACATCGGCAAAAATACACCCTGAAATAGGGCCTGAAATACACCTAAGTCGCTGTAATCGTTGCGCTTATATAATGTATGGATTTTTGCCCGAAAACATAGAGCTATACATGCATAGCGCATAGCGGGAGCGCATAGAGGCATGCGTATAAAGCTCTATTTATATATATATTTTCATACAAATACATTTATATATATAGAACAGGGGTTTAGCTGTATTTTTGGGGTGTATGAAGCGCCTTTTAGGAAAATAGACCTAATACACCTTTCGCGAAGCGGGACCGTTGACGAACAGCAAACGATTAGGCTTTATGTGCGGACAGCCCGACTCGTCCGAAGAGGAATTCCTGTAATGGTTGACTTGATCCGCAACATGGTTGTTTCCGATAAGGGTTCCGCGCGCCAGTTCCTCAAAGGGCCGGTGCCTTCGGACATCGGACCCGGCACGCTGGACCGGTTGCGCCGTGCCGGTGCCATCGCTGCCGAGGTTGATGAGATCGCCGAGGTCGCGCCTGCCCCGAAGGGCAAGGCGAAGACGGACGCGGGGCGCCTTGTCCCCGAACATGGCTCCGGTCCGTAATACCCCATCATGTCCGACCTAGAGATCAAGGTTGATTGGCAAACCGCAGAAGTCAAAGCCTTGATGAGACGGTTGCAGCCCCCGAGGCTGAACCAAGCGCTGTCAGTTGGTGTAAACACGACAGCGAAACAGGTCCGCACCTTCGCGGCTCGCACCGTAGCGAAGGCAGGCGGATTGAAGCGAGGTGATGTCGATCCCTCGATCCGTATCTTCCCGTATTCGCAGCCCTCAACCCTCACCGCTACAGTGCGAGGCAGTGGGCGCCCCATAGCGCTGGTGAAGTTCGCGGCGAGGCAGACGAAGCCAGGTGTAACCGCGAACGCCTGGGGGGTCCGCAAGCTCTACAAGAACACATTCATTGCCACGATGAAGTCGGGGCACCGGGGGGTATTCGTTCGGGAGACGAAGAAACGAAACCCGATCAAAGAACTATGGGGTGCCGGTGTCACCCAGGTAATGAGCCAAGCGATCACGATGGGGCAGATCGAGGTTGATGCACAAGCCCGCCTCACCGCCAACGTGGTCAGGCAGTTGAAGCGATACGCCTTCAAGGGTTAAGGGTTGAGCCATCAATTATATTGATGACTGCGAATGATGCGTCCTCATTGATCCCCGTTCCCAATACGATCAACACACCTCGGCCTCATCACGAATATCATAATGATTTCAATGGCTTATGAAATTCGAAGGTACTTCCGGGGCGGGTGTCATGTGAGGGGAGCGCTGCATCGCACGTTCTTGCTAGCGACAGAAATCCCGAAAAGCATATCCGAACTATTCACCCCGAATAGAAGCCATCGCTTTTTCGAATGCGTCCAAGGTACCGCGGGCTTTCTTCCCCGGCGGAATTCTTCAATCCGATCAATCTGTTGAGGTAGGGGTGGGACGTGAGGCCACGGCTGTGACGATATGCGCGTCAGAAATGGCTATGTGTTGCCGCCTCGAATTCTTGCGCTTGCAACCGTGCAGAAATATTATATGACGTGCCGCCAAGCAAAAGTACAGAAGATCAATGATCCATTTATTCAACGGGTTTCAAGACCAATTTGGGGGCAGCGATCTTGAGACTCTGGACCTCTATCATTTGTTGAGACGGGAAGCCGAGGTGCGGCTTTGGGCGGCATCCTCAAGGGCTTCCGCCGAACTGAAACGCCGGTATCCAATTCGTCGGATCTCGCCGCTTTCGCGAAGCGTGCCCGATGGCGGCACCTATGTATTTCTCGGCGCGCATTGGCGAAACAAGGTATGGCCTTATCTCATTCCGAAACCGCGCCGGTTGATCTATGTCTTCAACACCTTTCACCCGAAAGTCATCGAGCTAACGACGCGCATGCCTCGCATGCTTGGCTGGCCGGCCGCCGAGATGGTGCTGATTTCCGATTTCCAAAAGCGCTTGCTGCAAATCGAGGGCACCGTGCATCCCTCGCCGATAGATATCGGGCGGTTTTCGCGCGGCCCCTCCAAGCCGGAAAGACCTTTCACAGTCGGTCGGTTGAGCCGTGACGCGCCCGGCAAGCACCATGCGGACGACTTGCCACTCTACCGGGAACTGCTAGCGGATGGCGCCGCCATACGAATCCAAGGCGGGATGCCGATCAAGGACAAGCTCGCCCCGCACCCGCTGCTCGCGATCCTGCCGCAGGGGCAGTTTCCCGCCGAACAGTTTCTATCACAGGTCGACGCCTTCTATTATCGGACCGACCCGCATGTGGAGACGTTCGGGCGGGTGGTATTCGAAGCGATGGCTTGCGGCTTGCCCGTGGTCTGCCATTCGCATGGCGGCTATTCCGATCATATCAGGCATGGCGAAAACGGTTTCCTGTTCGAAACAACGGAACAGGCGGCGCGAATACTGGCTGACCTCAAGGCCGACCCGGCGCTACGGGCAGCGGTCGGCCTCAAGGCACGGCAGACCGTTGAGCAGATGTTTTCGCCCCAGGCACAACGGGAGCGGCTAGATTTCTACCTCCGCTAATTGACCGTTCCTGATCCTTTGTCGCCATCCTCCAAAAGAGCTTTCACAGATGCGTGCCGCAAAATCTCTTCGCCGCGCAAGTGCTTCACGGTCGCCATCAAACCCGGCTTGATCCATTGAGTCGAGGGGTGCCGTTTGTTCATGTAGGCGTCGGGCGGGGCGCCGCCAGCCTTGGCCTGGACCCGCTGCCAGAGACGTTCGCGCATCTCGCCGCCGAGGGTGACGAATGCGGAGCCGACATACTTGCGGGTGCCCGGTTCCGCGAATAGGGCCATGGCTGCTTTACCCCGCTCCCGCTCGACCCCGATGAGTTCAAGATCACTGTACATATAGCTTTTGATCTTCAACCAATTGGTGGTCGGACCGCTGCGATAAACGCTGTCCGCACGCTTCGAAACCATGCCCTCAAGCCCTGCCTGGTCAATGAGGTAGAAGATCGATTTCGCGTCGCCTGGCAACGTCTCGCTGAACTGAATCCGGCTGTTCGGCTTCATGATGCTGTAGAGCATTTCACGGCGCGCTTTGCAGCCGATGTCGCGGAGGTCGTGGCCGTTTAAGTGCAGGATATCGAAGGCGCCGAGGATGGCGGTATAAGGGTCTTTGTGAATGATGCTTTGCAGCTTGTGGAAATCCGGCTGCCCCTTCGCGTTGGTAGCAACCGCCTCGCCGTCTATGATCGCGGACTCGACGCCAAGCTCGCGCGCCGCTTCAATGACGCCAGTATATTTCGCGGTCCAGTCCGCGCCGCTACTTGAGTAGGCGCGGATATCATCGGGGCCGTTGATAACGATTTGGGTTCGGTAGCCGTCAAGCTTGATCTCATGGGTCCAGCCATCCCCAAGAGGCGGGCTGTCTACAAGCTTGGGCCTCATCGGCGGGATGAAAGCTAAACGCATGAACTGACTCATGAAAACACGATTCAATCAGCATTAGCTAAAATAGTTCCAGATCCTTTGCCCTGCCAGGGGGCGCGGTGCTAAGCGTGGCCGCAACGCCCTATAATTTAGTGGACGACCGGCCGCCCGGGATGCAAAAGGGTCGGCATGGGTGACAGGCTTGGCTACATCGCTTTTGGCGAGGATGAACTGTATGCGCGCGGAGCGCTCTTCAGTGCGCTGCGGTTGCTGCACTTCTGCCCCGACGCCAAGATCAAGGTCTTGACCGACCGGCCCAAGATTTTCAGTGGATACCCTGTCGAGACCATCGAATTGACCGCTGCGCGCATGCGCGAGATGTCTTTCGGCGATCGATATCTGTTCGGGATTAAGGCCGCCGGCATCATCCAGCTATTGCAGGACTGCGACCGCCTGTTTTTCATGGATACCGACATGTACACGGTCGGAGACATCTCCCGATGCTTCAAGAAGATATCGCCGACCCATTCCGTGATGCGCAAGTGCGAGGGAAGGCCGAAGAAGGAATACCGCAGTCTCGCCGGCAAGGGGCTTAAGCTTGGCGATCAGGTTCTAACCGGCGAAGAGCCCATGTGGAACAGCGGCGTTCTTGGCGTCCACAGCGCCAACATCCCAGCTCTAACCGACGCCTATCATGCCATCGAACGAATGATTGGCGTCGTGAAGGTCCACACTCCTGAGCAGTTTTGCATCGGCATAGCGCTTTCCCAAGGCGGCCGGTCGATCAGCGGCCATTGGCTCCCCATCCGCAACTACAACACCAGGGGCAGGAAACTTTTTGCCAGACAGCGCATAGACGCGTTCTTTCAGAGAATTGGTCAGCTTGGTGTCCGCGAACAGGCCGAACAGGCGGCCCGATATAGGGTTTGGAGAGCGCCGACCGACCTGTTCATGCAGCGGGGCATCTGGCATTTCTAGATACTCAGTCGATAAAAGCGTAGGCGAACGCCTCGACCAGCGCCTGCCCTCGGCCGATGGCCTTGACCCGGCGCCCCGCCATTCCACGGCCGCTACTGCGACGCGGGCGCTCGTGCCTGTACCTCGGCCGCCGGGATCACATAGCGGGTTTCTTCGCCCTTGATCTTTTTCGCAACGATGTTGTGGCCGCGCTTCCGAAGCGTGCCCGCGATGTAGCCGCGCAATGTGTGGGCCTGCCATTCGGTGGCCGCCATGAGGTCGCGAAGGGTGGCACCATCCGCCGTGGAAACAAGTTCAATGATCGTGTCGGCCTTGGTTGTCTTCGCCACCTTCGCCGGCTTCGGTTCCGCCGCGCGTGCAGCTCGGGCGGCGCGGCGCGCCGCGATCTCTTCCGGCGTTGACTTCGTGAGGGGGAGATCAGCAACAGCCGCCTTCATCGCGGGGAGGGTCATCGTACGGGGATCTATCACCTCGGCTTTGTGGGCCTTGCTGGCGACCGCCGCTTTCATGGCGGGGAATGACATCACCACGGCGCCGGCCTCAATCGCGTCGACGGCCGCTTGCTGGTATGGGCGAAGCGCCGCCACCTTGGCGACCTCTGCTTCGATGCCTTCGCCGGTTTCGCCGCCGGAAATCGTGGTGTGGCCTTCGATGCGCGCTGCCGTCACCTCGGCGAGCTTGCCGTTGACGTATGCCGTTGAACTGATCTCTTCGGGGATGCCGGTCGCCAGCACCTTGGTCGGGGCGGCGACGCCGGGATACCATTCGGCCTTGCCCTCTGCCACTTCGATAGGGCAGCGCTCGACGGGCTCATCGGCGATGTAGCCGGGAAACTTTGCCGCGAGCTGGCGGGCGAAACGCTTCGCATTTGACTTGACATTGTACGACTTCATTGTCGGTTCCGATTCAGCTAGAGTGTTTGCAATTCGCAAACGATATGTAGCGCGTAATATGCGCCATGTATATAGCTAGGATCAGAAATAGTGAGCGGCAGGAAGAAACTCGCGGGCATCAGCCTTGCCGCTTTTGCCCGAGAAATGGGCGTTACGCCTAACGCGGTGCGCCAAAGAGTGCAGCGGGGAAGCCTCGCCGGTTCCATCTTCCCCGATGGTTCCGTTGATTCCGTGGCGGCTCGGGTCCAATGGTTTGCAAATAGCAATCCAAACCAGCAACGCCGCAAGGTGGTTCCGAAGACTTCGAAGCTTTTTAAGTCCGGCGAAGAGGCCACGGAAAACAGCGAATACGACCTCAAGGTCGAGCGGATGCAGGTCGACCTTGAGGCCGCCAAGATCAACCTTGAACGGCTTAAGGAAACCACGGTCGACAGGGAAGAGGCGAGGCGCGCGATCCGCTCGCTTATGCGCGTCTTCCGAGCCGCCATGTTGAATTTCGCGAACCGCTACGCGTCCGATATCTCGGCGGTGGTCGAGGCCGACCCGGTCCAGCTTGCCGGTGCCCTTGAAGAGCACATGCGCCTCGCCCTGGCCGAACTGGCGAAGACGCGGGCACCGATGGACGCCGGCACCTTCGGGGACTCCGAGTGCTAAGCGAGGGCGCATTTGAATACCTGTTTGAGGAAGGGATCGCGGCTATCGAGCCGGACCCGCCTTTCACCGTTTCGGAATGGGCGGACGAACACCGCTATCTGACTTCGGTTTCGTCTTCCGAGCCGGGCAAGTGGCGGACCTCGCGCACCCCATACCTACGCGAGATTATGGACTCGCTGTCCACCTATTCGGCGATTGAAACCGTAGCGCTCATGAAGGGCGTGCAGATCGGCGCCTCGGAAGGCGGGTTCAACTTCGTCGGCTACACAATCCACCATTCGCCTGGGCCGATTATGTACGTGCTGCCCACCATCGACATGGCGAAAAAGTTTTCAAAGACCCGCATCGACCCGATGATTGCGGAAAGCCCGGCGCTCGCCGAAAAGATCAAGCCGGCCCGCTCGCGGGACTCCGGCAACACCGTCATGCAGAAGGATTTTGACGGCGGCGCCTTGTTCATGACGGGCGCGAATTCGGGTTCCGGCCTTCGCGGCTCCCCGGTGTCCCGCTTGGTGCTGGACGAAGTCGACGCCTACCCGGCATCAGCGGATGACGAAGGCGACCCCGCGATGCTGGCGATCAAGCGAACCGCGAACTTTCCGCGCCGCAAAATCTTCATCACCTCATCGCCAAAGCTCAAGCTCAACAGCCGCATCGCGAAGTCATTCGCCGAGGGCGACCAGCGCTATTACAACGTGAAGTGCGAGAAGTGCGGGACGGCACAGCCTATTGTATGGGCCGCGATCAAATGGGAGCCGGGGCACCCGGAATCCGCGGCTTTCGTCTGCCAGGCCACGGACCCCGTAACCGGCGAGTTTTGCGAACACCGGCATACCGAAGCCCGCAAAAAGTTTCTGCTATCGGAAGAGCGCGGCGCCGCCTGGGTGCCGACCGCTACACCGATCCGCCCGAACATTCGCAGCTATCACCTTTCCGCGCTGTATTCGCCTTGGTTCAAGTGGGCGGAATGCGTGTCTGAATTCATGGCGGCAAAGGACGACCCCGCGCTGCTGCAGATCTTCATCAACACCGTTCTCGGCGAGCCCTGGGAAGACACTGGCGGCGAGAAGGCGGACCCCGACACGCTCATGGCGAAGCGGGAAGTATTCTCGGGTTGCCCCGCCGGTGCCGCCTTGCTCACCGCTGGCGTTGATGTCCAGCCCGACCGCCTTGAGGCCGAGGTCGTAGCATGGGGCCGCGATGAGGAATCATGGTCCGTTGACTATCAGATCTTTATAGGTGACCCGTCTCAACAAGAGGTTTGGGATCAACTTGACGATTATCTGTTTCAGCGCTTCCCGCACCCCGCATTCCCGAACGGGATGGCGATAGCGGCGACCTCCGTCGATACCGGCGGCGCTAACACGCAAGACGTTTACCGGTTCGTCAAGCCGCGTGAGGGTCGCCGCATCTGGGGTATCAAGGGCTACGCGGGGCGCCGGCCGGTGTGGCCGAAGCGGCCGACCCGAAACAACAAGGGCAGGATCAACCTTTATCCTATCGGCGTGGACAGCGCGAAGGAAACGATCACGAAGCGGCTTGAGAAAACCGGGGCGCTGGTCAGCGGCGCCGGGGCCTGTCACTTCCCGATGGAACGCGACAAAGAATATTTCGATCAGTTGACGGCCGAGATTAAGAAAACCCGCTACGTCAAAGGCTTCAAAGACGTGTATTGGTGGAAGCCTGACCACGCCAGGAATGAGGCGCTTGACTGCCGCGTCTACGCCTACGCCTCATTGCAAGGGTTGATCGCCGCCGGCTTCGTCTTGAACCGGGAGGCCGCCAAGATTGAACGGATGCTTTCCGAGCTTGGCGTCGCACCCGCCGAACCCGAGCCCGAGCCCGGCGAGGATGACGCCGGTTCGCAACATCGTGGAATCACGCCGCCGAAGGCCGGTGTTAAGGTGAACCGGAAACGCCGTCGCGTCGTCGGCAGTCCGTTCATGTGATATCAATGACCGATTTGGAATTGCTACAGGCACAAAGGGCGGCGCTGCTTAAGGCGATGCGGTCGGGTGCGCTCATCGTTCGCCACGGCGACAAGAGCGTCCAATATCGCAGCATGGGCGAAATGAAAGACGCGCTCGCCGATATCGACAAAGAGATCGCGGCACTGGAAGGCAAGCCCAAGAACCGTGTGTTCTACCTAGATATTCGGCGGGGCTATTGATGAGCATTTTTTCCGGCATCGGCACCCGTGTCGCCAGCGCGTTTCGATTGAACGGCGGCGGCAACAATACGTTTGAGGCCGCCGGAAACGGCCGGCGCTTGCGCGGCTTCAACCCGTCTCGCAACCATATCAACGTCGCGATCCGCGCCGCCGGACCGAACCTGATAGCCCGCGCCCGATGGCTGTATGAGAATGACGGTTACGCCGGCAACGCCATTGACGAATGGACAAGCCACGCCGTTGGTGACGGCATCAAGCCTCGGCCCCGGCTCAAGAAAGAGCGCAAGGCACAAAAGGCCGCATTGCTCGCCCTGTTCACGAAGTGGACGGACGAAGCCGACGCCGAGGGGATGACCGACTACTATGGCATCCAAGCCAAGGCGGCCCGCGAAGCCTACATGGCCGGCGAATGTTTCATTCGAATCCGCGCTCGGCGCCGTTCCGATATGTGGACGGTCCCTTTTCAGTTGCAGTTGCTCCCGGCGGAAATGCTCGACCTCGCCTTCACGGCCAGTCTGCCCGGCGGTAATTTCATTGTGGCCGGGATCGAATTCAATGCCATCGGCGCCCGCGTCGCTTATCACTTCTGGCGCTTCCATCCGCACGATATCCGGCCGCCGATGGCGACGGCCAGCCGTGACCGGGTACGGGTGCCAGCGGCCGAAGTGCTGCACGTTTTTGACGGGCGCCAGGGCGGACAGATTCGCGGCGTGCCCCGCGTGGCCCGCGTGCTGGTCAAGATCTTCGGACTCGAGGTCTACGACGACGCCGAAATCGCGCGAAAGAACAACGCCGCCTTGTTCACGGCGTTTCTTATCGGTCGCGGTGAAAACCCGATCACCGTCAACGATGACGAAGGCACCGAAGAATATGACGCGCCAATCGCCGGCATGGAGCCCGGCGCAATCGTTGACCTCGGCAACGACAAAGACATCAAGTTTTCTTCGCCCGTGGAAGTTGGAGGGTCTTATGAGGCCTTCCAATATCGCACGACCTTGAAGATATCGGCGGGCCTCGGCGTGCCGTATTCCATTGTTACCGGCGATATGACCAAGGGCAACTTCTCCAACGTCCGCACCGCCATTGTCGCGTTTCGGCGCCGGATTTCGCAGTGGCAGAATCATACGCTGATCCATCAGCTTTGCCGGCCCATCTGGATTGCTTTTGTTGAGCGCGCCGTGATGGCCGGTCTTGTGGACCTTCCCGGCTATGACGTGGACCCGACCGAATATTGGGCTTGCGATCACTTGCCGCCCCGGCAGGAATGGCTTGACCCCGCAAAGGATATCGCGGCCGAAAAGGACGCAATCAAGGGCGGCCTCAAGAGCCGGACGCAAAGCATTGCGGAACGCGGGTACGACCGCGAAGACATGGACGATGAGATCGAGGAAGAGCGCGCCGAGGCGGCGGGCCGAAAGATGCCACTTGTGTTCGACACAGATGGCAGCGTGCCGGCGCCGAGCCCCGCACCTGGCGCCCCGGCTCCCGTCGAAGACAACAACCCGGAGGATCTTCAAAATGCCGCGTGATCTCCCGCTAGTTGCCAGTTTGCTTTTCGACACGCCGCTGTTGATCCATCGTGGCAAGGCGAACACCATCCTTAACGCGATTGGGCCGCGAATCCTCGACGGCCTCGCGGTGTCGGCAAGCGAGCTGCCGCGCGCTCCTCGCGAGGCGCGGGCAGGGCAGGGCCGAGCCTTCCGCAGTGGCGGCTACATGGCCGACAACGGTATCGCGGTGCTTCCGGTCTTGGGAACACTGATCCGGCGTGGCTCATGGATGGACTCGGAGTCCGGGCTTACCAGCTATTCCGCGCTGGCCGATGCGGTCACGGAAATTATGTACGACCCGGCGGTGCGCGGGCTCATGCTCGAGGTGGACTCACCCGGCGGCGAAGCGAACGGCTGCTTTGACCTGGCGCGCTTCATTCGTAGCGCCAGCGAGGCAACGGGAAAGCCCGTTTGGGGGCACGCGAACGAAGTGGCGGCCTCGGCCGGCTACGGCGTCATAAGTGCGGCGTCTAAAATTTGGGCTGCTACCACAAGCGAACTCGGTTCCATCGGTTGCCTCGCCGCGCATGTCGATGTCAGCGAAGCCGACAAGATGGCGGGCGTTCGCTGGACGTATATTTTCTACGGTGCCGAGAAGGCGGACGGCAACATGCATGAGCCCTTGAGCAACCGTGCCAGGGACGCGGTGCAGGCCGATGTTGACGCCCTCGGCGAAATGTTTGTGCAGCTCGTTTCGCAACATCGTGGAATCGACGCCGCAAAGATCCGTGCTACGGAAGCTTGCATGTATCGCGGTGTTGATGCGGTCGAGTCTGGTCTAGCCGATAACTCCGGCACCTTTGACGAAGCCCTTCAAGCATTTGCCGATAGCGTTGACGATTTGCAAACGGCATCGCCGCAAGTGTTGTCAAAATCGAAATTGAAAGTTGGACTCATGACGAAGGTTCTTTCCGCCGCCGAGAAGACCGCAGCCGAGGCCGAGACGGCCCGACTCGCTGCCGAGGCCGAGACGGCGCGCGTTGCAGCCGAAGCCGAAACCGCACGGATTGCAGCCGAGGCCGAGACGGCCCGACTCGCTGCCGAGGCGAACGCCACGGACGCCGAGAAGGCCACCAAGGCCGAACGTACCCGATGCGAAGGCCTCGCCTCCATCACTGCCCAGGCGGACCGCCTCGGCGTCACGTTCAACGTGACCGAAGCAATCACCAAGGGCATGAGCGTCGCCGACGCCCGCTCCAAGGTTCTGGACGCCGCCGCCGCTGGCGATGCGGCGCCCGTTTCCACCATCGCGCAGCCCAAGGCGATCGCCGAGGCGAGCAAGGTTCTTGACGCGGGCCAAAAGGTTTCCGCGTGGGCAAAGGCAATGAAGCGCCGGTAAGCGCGTCAATAGGAGTCGACCGAAATGACAACCGTTCTTTCTGAAAACCGCCGCGCCGGTGCCTACATCGTAAGCGAGTCCGATGGCGCGACCGGCGGGATGCGTTCCCGTGACGCTGGCTCCCTCACGGGCGCCGCCAAGCTGGTCGACGGAACCGTGCTCGGCCAGATTGCAGTTGCCGCCGCCGTTGCTGCCGCCAAGGCCGGCAACACCGGCAACGCCACGATCAGCGCGGTTGTCACCGGCCCCGGCGCGAAAGCCGGCGTCTATTCCGTGGAATTCACGGCGGCGACCAAGTTCGACGTGACCGACCCGGACGGCTTCAAAATCAAGTCCGGTGCCACCGGCGCCGCTTTCGCCGACGACCTCGGCTTCACCATCACGGTCGGCGCCACCCCGATGGTTGCAGGTGACGGATTCAACATCACCGTGGCCGCCGGCTCCAAGAAATTCAAGGCGTTCGACCCCGCCGCCGTGGACGGATCGCAGAACGCCCGCGCCGTTCTCTTCGGCAACGTCGACGCCACTCTCGCCGACAAGAACGTGGTCGTTTCGATGCGCGAAACCGAAGTCAACGCAAACGAACTCACCTGGCCCGCCGGCATTTCGGCACCGAACAAGGCGACCGCAATCGCGGCCCTCGCCACCAAAGGAATCATCGTTCGCTAAGGCAGCGACGGGGAAAACGGGGAACTCGCACTATGCATATGGATATCTTCAACGACGACGCCTTTTCCGCCGTCTCGATGACCCTTGCGCTTGAAGATTACGAATTCAAGCCGAACCTGATCGGCTCGATGAACCTCTTCGGCGAGGTTCCGATTTCAACCGAATCCGTCTCGGTCGAGCGCCGCGCCGGCAACGTTCTTTCCATCATTCAGACTTCGGAACGCGGCGCGCCGCTGGCCGAGGGCAAGACGGATCGAGCTTCGCTCCGCAAATATGACACCTCGCGCATCGCCAAGGGCCACACGCTCAAGGCATCCGAGATCCAGAACATGCGCGCGTTCGGCACGGAGTCCGACCTGGAAACCATGATCGGCTATGTCGGACGCTACGAACAGCGCCTTATCGGCGATGTTGAAATGACGTGGGAGAACATGCAGCTCGGCGCCTTGCAGGGCGTTGTTCTGGACGCGGACGGCACCGAAATCGTGAACTGGTTCACGGAATGGGGAATCCCGGTTCCTGCCGAAATCGACTTCGCGCTGGACACCGCAACCACGGACGTCGAGTCCGTCTGCCGTGGTGTCATCCGCGCCATGATGCACGCCGCAAAAGGCGCCTGGACGATGGGCACGCGGGTCGTAGGCCTGTGCGGCGACAGCTTCTTTGACAAGCTGACCCGCCACAAGCTGGTTCGCGAGGTCTACCTCAACACCTCGCAGGCACAGGCGTTGAACCGCGCCTTTGGTGTGGCGACGCAATCCGTCATCGCTTCCGGCTCCTATGCCACCTTCGATTTCGGCGGGATCATGTTCATCAACTATCGCGGCACCGACGATTTCAGTGACGCGGCGGCGCCGGGCACGAAACAGGGCCTCGGCATCCGGTCGACCAAGTGCAAGTTCTTCCCGATGGGTGCGCCCGATGTCTTCCAGAAGGCTTTCGCACCTGGCGAAGCCTTCGACATGGTCAACACCCTGGGGCGGCCGCTCTACGCGATGATGATCCGCGACAAAGACCGCAATTTTTGGGTGCGCCCCGAGGTCTATTCCTATCCGCTGTACATCTGCACGCGGCCGGAAATGCTCTTGACCGCCAAAGAAAAGGCCGCCGGCTAACCGCCGCCTGCCATGGATTGGAGCGGCCTCCTAGACGATATGACCGGCGTTGTTCGGGATACCTTCGGGGAGGCCGTTTTCGTCATCTACAAGCGCGGCGAGTCTGGCGAGATCAAGCCCGACCTCACCGCGATTTTCGATTATGAGCACGTTTCCCTTGAGGCTGGCGGCAGGGTGCCGACCACGTCCAAGATCCCGGTGCTTGATGTCCGCAACGCCGACCTCGGCTTTGACCCGATGCCGGATGACGAAGTGACGATTTCCGGCTTCGGCTCATTCCGCGTCATCGACACCTTTCCCGACTCTTCGAAGAACACGAAGCTGCACCTTCGGAAGAAATAGCGATGGCACCGCACCCGCGAAAGATCATCCGCGCCGCAGTTGCCGCCTTGCTGGCGACACCGGACGCGGCCGACCCGCCGGTGTTCCCCACGGCGGCCAAGGCTCGCTTTTACAATAGCCGAGACTTTCCCGCCGATGCCCGCACCATGCCCGTTGGCGTCGTCTATACCGGCAAAGATTTGATCGACCCGGACTACCGCCACGATGGCGGAATCCGGCGCCGGTTCTTGAAGCTCATCGTTGAGTGCTACGCGGTGGGTGATGAGGGCGCCGACGCCGTGGACGATTGCGCCTTTCAGGTCGAAACCTGGCTGCACGCGAATCCCACGCTCGGCAATCTGGTCGAGTGGTGTACGATTTTCGAGACGGACACCGCTTTTGCGGAGCAAGGCGAGGTCGCGCTTTGGACCGCGATTCTAACGTTCGATATCATCTATTATACGCAATTGATCGAAGTTGACGGCCGGCCGCCGACGACTGTCTTGCTCGGGTTTGACCCGGAAACCGGCCCCGGCAATGAGCCGCTTTATACCGATGTCACGGCGTTGATCTAATGCTTGAACGCCGGGCAAAGGACATCACGGATCTTGAACGGCGCATGTCGAACACCGTCCTTATCGGGAAGGTTTCGCAGGTCGATCACAAGAAAGCTCGATACCGGTTCAAGGCCGGCGAATTCGAAAGTGACTGGCTACCGTTTACCAGCGCCAGGGCGGGCAACACAAAGACCTATGACAGCCTAGACGTTGGCGAACAGGTTGTCGCTGTCTCGCCCTCTGGCGACCCGTCACAGGCCGTTATCGTGGGTTCCATCGCCACCGAAAAAAAGCAGGCAGCGGACAAGGGCAGCATTCACCGGACCATTTACCCGGACGGCACGGTCGTTGAATACGACGACGAAGCCAAGGCCTACAAAATGGACGTCGCCGAGGGCGGCAGCTTCGCCCTCAACATCGGCGGCGGGGCCTCGATACACGCCACCGGCGGCGAACTCAAAATCAAAGCGCCAGGCGGAATCCAAATCGAATCCCCGACGCTCACCCACAACGGGAAAGACATTTCCGAGCTGCACGAACATACCGGGGTCGAGCCCGGCGGCAGCAACACCGGCCCGGTAGCGTAGGGGAAAAGATCATGCGCGGAATGGACGCCACCACGGGCAAAGAGCTTGAAGGCCTCGCCCACCTGAAACAATCGATCACAGACATTCTCTCGACCCGCATCGGTACGCGGGTGATGCGCCGCGACTACGGTTCGGACATTCCCAATCTGGTTGATCGACCTGTTACGGCGGACTTCGCGGTCGATATCTATATGGCGCTCGCCGATGCCCTCGGCCGGTGGGAACCGCGCCTAAGATTGCGGGAAGCTTCGTTTAATCCACTCGGCGACGGGGTTATAGAATTTGGTCTAACCGGCGATTATTTGCCGGACGGGAAGATCATTTCTCTTAGCGGAATCGTTGTCAAATGACACAGGCGCAATATACGCTGGAAGGGCTCCCCGTCCCGGCGATTATTGCGACCCTCTCATACGAAGAAATCCGCCTCGCGACGATCAATAAACTTGTTGATATCGACCCGAGCTATTCCGCGTTGCTCGAAAGCGACCCGGCGATCAAAGTAATCGAGGCTTCATCCTATCAAGACATCGTTTTGCGCGCTCGCGTGAACGACGCCGCTCGGGCCAATCTGTTGTTCTTTGCCGCCGGGTCCGACCTTGACCATCTGGCGGCCTTTTATGACGTGCTTCGCCTCGTGGGCGAGACGGATTCTGCACTTCGCTCGCGAACCGTCTTGGCGATTCAAGGCCGGTCCACAGGCGGGACGGAAGAACGCTATAAGTTCATCGCCCGTACCGCAGATGTCCGGGTCAAAGACGTGGCGGTCTATCAAGTCGACGGCGGGCCGAAGCTTCGCGTCGCCCTGCTTTCCCTTGTGAACGGCGGCGTGCCGGATGCGCCCATGCTGGCCGCCGTGCTGGCCGCCGTGACCGCTACGGACGTTCGGGCCATCAACGATGTCATCGAAGTTGTGCCCGCTACCCAGGCGCCGCAAAACATCGTCTTGAATGTCTGGCTTCTGCCGAACGCGCCGCTTGCCATCATCGACTCAATGGAAACATTGATCCGTTCCGCATGGTTTGACGAAAGCGGAATCGGCTTCGACCTCAACCCTTCCTGGCTCGCGGCTCGGGTTCACCTTCCCGGCGTCTCAAAGGTTGAGGTTGTCACCCCGGCGGCGCCGGTAGTGGTGAGCGACAATCAAGCCGCCACGCTCGGCACCATCACCGCCAACTTTGCGGGGAGGTTGCGTTGAGCGCGCTTCACCTTCTCCCGAACAATGCGTCGCCTCTTGAGCGGGCGCTTTCCGAGTCGCTGGACCGGACACCCTATTTCGGGCCGCTCATTGATAGCATCGCCGGCCTGAAATACGGGGCCACCATCCCGGCGGCTTTCTCACCTTGGGTCGTCGCGGAATACGGCCTTGGCCCGATTTCTGAATTCTTCAACGACGATGATGAATTGATCGCCGCCGGCATCCCGTGGCAGCGGGTCCGGGGTACGCCGGCCGCCCTGTTCATGGCGCTGTCATGGATCGGCTACCTGGCGCCCGAGCTTGAAGACCAGAACGACCGGCGCCGGAAATGGAACCGCTATCAGATCGGTATGGGCTTGGTGCCCGTGGCCGAGCTGCCGGTGCTTCGCGACGCCGAATACCTGGCCGGCATTTCGGACCCGGCGCGGTCGCGTTTCATTCGCGGGTGGCACGGCTATAACGTCCGCGCCCTCGAATGGAGTGAACAGAAGTGGGGCGAAGCTCTTTGGAGCGATGACAGCGGAATCCGTCTTCCCGGCGGAACTGTCAAATGGAGTCACGGCGAAGAGATCGACGGAAGCATCATAGCAGACGCCGCCGACCGTACCGCCCTCGGCGTCAACGTCACCTTGGGCGAGGTGCTGAATTGGGGCGACTTCCCTTGGAATGTGCCTGGCGTCTCATGGGATGGCGTTACGGACGTCGCCGCCTTCAAGCTGTTTCTCATCGGCCGCCTGTCCGTCTACGTGGGCTTCTACGACGCCGCCGGTGACGCCATCGGCTACCGCCGGCCGGTTGCTGTCCGCGACGTCTCAGCAAGCCATGTAGGCGGCCCCGCCGGGCATGTGTTTGTTGAGGTTGAAGCACGCACCGATTTCGGCGACGGCGAAGGTGCGGTTTGCGCATCCATCGCCCTGGTCTTCCGCGCCCACAACATCGACGCCGAGAAGCCCGGCAAGCTTTGGCTTGGCCCGGAAGAAATCGAATTCGAAGACGGCTTTGAAGCCGACGACATGACCCTCGGGCCGGTTGCGGTTGATTTCGCATTCCGCCGCACCGTTCGGCAGCACGTCACGCTCACCTTGGAAATCTGAAAATGGCGAATGAAGAATTTCTAGTGTTCGACCCGGCTCTTCGCCCGGACCTCGCGGATATCTATGATCGTTCGAAGGTGAGCGACCCGCGCGAGCGCGTGCTTTACAGGGAACGGCATTTTGCCCAGGCCGGCGAGATCACCGAAGGGCTTTCCATCGAAGCCCGCAAGCGTACCAATATCGGCAATATGGTTGCCCATGACGGCGACCGGATCAAGGGTTGCGACGTCATCGTGGACCCGCTCACCGGCGCCACCACGATTGCGGCCGGCGAGGTCTATGTGCGCGGCGATGTCCGCCCGGTGGGCTCGGCGGCCTTCGTGGGCTTGCCCATCGTGGGAGACGTTGTTGTCGGCGTCCGTGTGCTGTCAACCGTCATCACGCATGAGGATGACGCCTCGCTTTTGGGGCTTCATGAGGAAGCCATAGTTTCGTTCGGCGAGCCTGGCGCGGCGCGCGAAGTTCTTTCGCTTTCGTGGGGATGGGATGGCGACGGCGAGGTCGGCGACCTTTACCGGGTCTACCAGATCCGAAACGGCTTCGTTGTTGACCAGACGCCGCCGCCGTCCCTTGCTGGCTTCAATGCCGCCATCGCACCCTATGACTATGATGCGCACGAAAACTATATCGCGCGCGGCTGCAGGGTAACGCCCCTCGGCCTTTCGGCGGGAAAGCAATGGTTTTCAATCGAGGAAGGCACCGCCAATATCCTCGGCTACAAGCGGACCCGGAACACCGCGACGCGCTTCGGCCAGACCGAAGAGCCGGACATTCTCAACATCGCTTCCGAGCCCCATACGTTCGATGACGGCGGCACCGGAACGGCGGTTATCACCCTCAACCGGACTCCGATCAATTCGGTTGCGACTGTCATCATCACGAAGGAAGTGACGGAAACGGTCGTGCGCGGTGGCGTGGCGAATACGTCTGACCTTCTCGGGCATACCAGCGTTGTGTCGGTTTCGCTGGTAAAGCAGGGCGCCACGACCTACGCCTCGCCGGCCAGCTACACCCTTTGCAAATGATCGCGTCGATTGGGCGGGGGCGGGGGCGGAACCGGCGGGCGGGTCGTCCTATGATGTCACCTACCGTTACTAGCGGAGGTTCCTTCGGTCGTAACGTCCACCGGGATCACCGTTGCCGGCGGCGTCACCGGCGGGCCTGTCTTCGTCACATACAATTACAATCTGCCCCGTCACGACCTCATCTGTCTCGATAGAGACGGCAATATCATTTACCTCAAGGGCATTCCGGCGATTGAACAGCCGCAGCCGCCGGCCCCGCCGGCTACGCTTCTGGCGCTTTGCGTGGTCGAAAACGATTGGTTCGGAACGCCCGCCGTCATCAACAACGGCATCCGAGCCTATCCGTTTTCCACCATCGACCGCATGTACAATCGGCTTGTCGACGCGCTTGACTTGATCGCGCTTTCACGCCTGCAAATGGACATCACCGCGCGCGAGCCGGTGGCAAAAAAAGGCGTCTTCGTTGATCCTCTCAACGACGACCGCTACCGCGATGCCGGCGAGGTCCAGAACGGCGCCGTGTTCAACGGCACGTTTCAGATTCCGATCATCCCGACTTTCCAATTCTTCTCGCTGCCGGCGCCGCAATATCTCAATTTCACCGAAGAGGTGTTGATTGCGCAGGAAGCGGTTACGGGTTGCACAAAGATCAATCCCTACCAGTCGTTTGCGCCACTGCCGGCCAAGATGACTTTGACGCCCTCGCAAGATTTCTGGACCGAAACGCAAGACACCTCGCTTTCGCCCGTTACTCAGGTGTTCGGCCAGGGCAACAAAAGCCGTGTCACGAATGTTGAGATTATCACCTCGACTCGCGAAGTTACGGCCCGGTTCCTTCGGCAGATCAATGTTGCTTTCACCATTGACGGGTTCGGCGTGGGCGAGGTTCTGCAAACCCTCACGTTTGACGGGATCGACGTGACGCCGGCCGGCCCGCTTGTGGGTGACGCCAGCGGCCAGGTTTCGGGGAGCTTCGTCATCCCGGCGAACGTTCCATCCGGCACCAAGCACGTCGCCGCCGTGGGCGCCGGTGGCGACTACGCCAACGCCGAGTTTACCGGACAGGGCCGAATTGAGATCACAACCAATCAACAGTTGACAACCATCCAGCGATTTCAGGAGTCGCCGCCTCGGGCGCCGTCTCTTGGCGGCGGACACGGCGGCGAAGGTGGCAGCCGAGGGCATACCGACCCGGTGGCACAGTCATTCCAGTTCACCGAAGGCCGGCATATCGCCTCTATCGAGGTGAAATTTTGCGCCATCGGCAACGCGGCGCAACCGGTGCTTTGCGAGATCGTCACGATGGACAACGGCTATCCTACCGCCGATGTCATCGCTCAAACCGAAGTCGACATGCATCTTGCCTTGGTCGGCCCCTGGCAAAAGTTCTCGTTTGACCCGCCCGTCTTCATCCCGGCGGGCGTTGAAACCGCCTTTGTGCTCAAGACGAATGATCCGAACCATTCGGTTTCGTTCGCTTCGCGCGGCGGCTTCGATGCCGCGCGGCAGGAATGGATCGGCGCGCAGCCCTACACCGTTGGCGTTCGCTTCTCGTCTTCCAATGCGACGACTTGGACAGCTCACCAAGACGAAGATTTGACGTTCCGTCTCAACGCCGCGAAGTTCAATCCGGTGGCGAAGACGATTGCCCTTGGCACCGTTACCGCCGTGAGCCTTTCGGATTTCATCGCCGAGGCACAGGTGTTTCTGCCCACCGGCGACACCCGGTTGCAATTCGAAATCGAGCCCATCGGCGAGGCGGCGGTGCGCATCGAGCCCGGCCAGGTGTGGGAGCGCCAAAGCTTCTTCACCGGCAATGCAGCTTTGCGCGCCATCCTGACGGGCACAGAGAAGGTTTCGCCCGTCATGGGCCGCGATGTACTCGCCATCAAAGGAACGATGCAGGCGAGCGGCGTATACATCAGCGACGCCTTTGCGTTCGGGGCGGCGATCCGCTTGGACGGCGTGATGAAAACGCGGCTTCCCGCCGGCTCGACCCTTACCGTCAACTACGACAAGGCCGACGATAATTGGCAAGCACTGCCCCAGGTCCTGGCCGCCGCGCTGACGGATGGCACCTTTGAGCGGACTTATCGGGTTACCGGCCTCACCGCCACACAGGGCCGGCTACGGCTCACCGCAACGGGCACCCCGGCGGCGCGCCCGGCTGTTTCCGATCTCCGCGCCTTTTCGATTTGAGGATGACCTATGACCATTGATGCAGTCACCGCGAACCGAAACTGGCAACTCCCGAATGGCGGAAACAATCTTGGGCACGATGTCGCCCGGCTCATCGCGGCTTTGCAGGCCGCAGACGTTGACGTCGCCGCCATCCTATCAACGCTTGTGCAAAAGGCGCCGCTGCTCAACGCGGCCTTGAGCGGCACGCCTACGGCGCCGACGCCCGGTGTTGCTGACAACTCGACCAAGATCGCAACTACGGCATGGGCTCGGCTCTACTTCGCCGATTTCATCGGCGCGGCACCGGCGGCGCTCGATACCATCGCCGAGCTTGCCGCCGCGCTGCAGAATGACCCGGCGGTTATCACCAACTTGACGACCTTGGTCGGCCAGAAAGCTTCCAAGGCTTCGAACCTCGCGGACCTCGCGGATCTCACCGTCGCCCGCACCAATCTTTCGGTCTACAGCAAGGCGGAAAACGCGTTGCGGTGGGCGCTCGACGTCATCGGCGCGGCGGCAAAAACTACGCTGGCGGGCGCCGATCTCTTCGGCATTTCCGACAGTGTTGGCGGCCTGATCAAACAGGTTTCATGGACGAACATTCTTGCCGGTGTCCTGGCCTATTTCAACGCCACGAATAAGGTGACGCCGATTGACGCGGACCGCGTTTGGATCGGCGATAGCACCGCCGCGAACATTCCGAAATACAGCACATGGACCCAGGTCAAGGCGTTCCTGAAAACCTACTTCGATACACTGTATCCATGGGTCGGGGCGGCGGTAGCCGGCGACGTCATTTACGCGGCCGGGGCAGGCACCTGGGGCAGGCTGGCGAAGAGCACAGATGGTCTGTTCCTGAAGCTGGTCGGGGGCTTCCCCTCTTGGGGTCCCGGCCGCACCGTCGCTACGGCGGTGGCCACAACTTCCGGTGTAGCAATAGACTTCACGGGAATCCCATCGTGGGCCAGTATTATTCACGTCGCCTATGCTGGTGTGTCGGGTAGCGGAACCAGTATGCTTCTACTTAGGCTAGGCACCGCTAGCGGCGTTGAAACGACTGGCTATGTTGGCGCCTCAGTGTATGCGGCTGGCACCGGAGCGAGCAGCGTCGGCACCAACCCAACATCTGGCTTCGCGCTGACTGGTAACGCTGTGGCGTCTGAGGCAAACAGCGGAGTTGTTACATTAACTCTTCTGGACGCCGCGACAAATCAATGGGCGTGCGGGATTAGCTTCGCCAATAATAGCGTCGCGTACTCTGGAGGCGGCGGTGGGCATAAGACGCTTGCAGGCGCTCTTGACCGGGTTAGGCTTACTACATTGAACGGCACAGACACGTTCGACGCTGGCAAAATCAATATCTCGTACAGCTAAGGAGCCAGGATCATGGAACGCATTGAAGTCAACCTGGCGACAGGCCAGACGACGACACACACAGACTTCTTCCCGGCGCCGCCGACGCCCCTCACTGAGGATGAGGCCAGGGCACTCCTTCCCGCACTCACTCCACGACAGCTCTGCATGATGCTGCCCGTCATCGGCCTATCGGAGGCCACCATAGAGGGGCTGATTTCCGCGATACCCGGTGACGATGAAAAGTTGCGGGCCGACATCGAGTGGCGCAAGGCGACAAGTTTCCGCCGGAACCATCCCCTTGTGCTTTCTCTCTCGGCGGCCCTTCAATTTGAGCCTTCCGAGCTTGATACGATTTGGCTTTACGCGTCCACAATCTGAAAGGGGTGCGGGTCAAACCCCGCATCCTTCGTTTGCGAAACGTCAACGCGGGCCTATAGCAAATCTTGACATCGGAGATTTGCAAATATGGCTGGTACCGAATTCCTGCACGGCGTTGAACTCATCGAAATCGATGACGGCCCGCGCGCGATCCGCACCGTTCGCTCTTCCGTCATCTTCATCGTTGGCACCGCGCCCGATGCTGACCCGCTGGCCTTCCCGATTGGGGAGCCCGTGCTCATCGCCGGTAGCCGTGGCGAAGCCGCCAAGCTGGACGTATCGGTCGGGAAAACCCGTCTCGGAACTTTGCCGAACGCGGTCGACCTCATCCTTGACCAGATCGGCGCCGTTATCGTGGTATGCCGGGTCGAGGAAGGCGCTGACTCGGGCGAAACCCTCGCCAACGTTCTTGAAGGTGTCCACGCCGCCATTGGTTCGCAATCGGCGGTAGGCGTGACCCCTCGCATTCTCATTGCCCCCGGCTTTACCGGCGAACGTCCGGTCGGTGTGGCCGGCCACGGTGCCATCACTCCCGGCGCCGGTGGCGCAAATGGCACCTTCCCGCTTGCCTTCACCGGCGGCACCGGGTCCGGCGCGGCCGGCAACTTCACGGTTGCGGGCGGCGCACTGACTGCGATCACCATTACCTCGGCGGGCCGTTATACGGTTGCCCCGGTGTTCTCTTTCGCCGCCTCGGCTGGCCTGGTGGGAGCGGCTTCTGCCGTCACGCTTGCCGCCACGGCGAACGCGGTTGTTGCCGAGCTGATCGGCATCGCGGAACGCCTTAAGGCCGTCATCATCGCGGACGGCCCGAACACCACGGACGCCGCCGCGCTCACCTATGCCGGCGACTTCGGCTCCAAGCGCGTCTATGTGATCGACCCAGGTGTCAAGGTCGCGCGCGGCGCCAATGTGAACAGCGAGCCGGCTTCGTCCACCGTGGCCGGCCTCATCGCCAAGACCGACAATGACCGCGGATTCTGGTGGTCGCCGTCAAACCAGAATATCAACGGTATCGTGGGCACGGATCGCCCCGTCGACTTCGCCTTGGGTGATTTCAACAGCCGCGCCAACCTTCTCAACGAAGGCAACGTCGCAACCATCATTCGCGAAGACGGGTTCCGGCTTTGGGGCAACCGCACCCTGTCCAGCGACCAGAAATTCGCCTTCCTGTCCGTTGTTCGCACGGCGGACATCATCAACGACTCCATCCTCCGCGCCCACCTTTGGGCCGTGGATCGCAACATCACGAAGACCTATATCGATGATGTTGAGGAGTCCGTGAACGCCTACATTCGCACGCTGGTTGCGATGGGCGCCCTCATCGGTGGCCGCTGCTACGCCGACCCGGACCTGAATTCGCCGGCCTCGATATCCGAGGGCAAGGTTTGGTTCAACATCGATTTCACGCCGCCTTACCCGGCCGAGCACGTCATTTTCCGCTCGCGCATCGTCAACGACTTCCTTGAGGATCTTGTGATATGAGCAACGTTACCGCCGCTCTTCCGCGCCAGCTCAAAGCTTTCAACCTCTACTATGACGGCAACTCGTTTGCGGGGCGCTGCGATTCCATCACGCCGCCGACGCTCACGTTGCTCTTGGAAGAGCACCGCGCCGGTGGCATGGACGGCCCGAAGAAACTTGATATGGGCATGGAAGCGATGACGGCGACGCTCGTCATTTCCGACTATGATCCCCGCCTTGTCAGTCTCTTCGGCGTGGACAACGTGCCGCTTGTCGCGCGTGGCGCCGTGCAGGCCCAAGGCAAGGCCGCCGAGCCCGTTGTGCTCAACATGCGCGGGATGCTGACCGCCATGGAATTGAGCGAGTGGAAGCCGGGCAGCAAGTCCCTCAAGACCCTCACCTATGAACTCGATTACTTCCGCTACCGCCAGGCCGACGTCGAGTACATGGAAATTGACATCATCAACATGGTGCGCCGCATCGGCGGCGTCGACCAGCTCGCGTCGCAACGCACGGCCATCGGCCTGTAAGGGAAGCATGACATGACGACCGATATTCGTAAGCAGACGAAGTACACGCTTCTCGACCCGATCACCCTTGAAGGGCGGGAGGTCAAAGAGGCGATGTTGCGGCGCATCAAGGGAAAGGATATTCGCGATATGGAACGCGAGGATTCCGGCCTGGATAAAACCGCGCTCATCATCTGCAGCCTCGCCGGCTGGCCGCCCGAGGCGTTTGACCTTCTGGACGCCGCCGATATCGAAGGCCTCACCAAGATCATTGAGGGTTTTATGGGGAGGCGGAAACGGGCGTAACGCTCGAGTCCGTCTCTAACCTCATGGCGGATATCGCTTCTATCTTCCATTGGCCGCCGTCCGAAATGTGGGAAATGGACCTTTCGGAAATCGCCATGTGGCGCAAGCTCGCCGCCGAGCGGAATAAGGCGAAAAGGTAATGGCCGGTAAGCCCGTAGCAGAAGCCGCCGTAAGGCTTACCCTGATTGACCGGATCTCCGGTCGGATCAAGGCGATACAGGCACGCCTTGCCGCTCTTAGCTCCCGCCTCGGGTTCGACCGCATCAGTTCTGCCGTCTCCCGGCTCGGCAATAGCTTGAATGGCCTCGGCGCCGGCCTGGCGCGAACCACGGGGCGGCTTTCTTCATTCATCGGACTCCTCGGCCTCGGCGCCTCGGGCGCTGTTGCTGGCGCCTTCGCGCTGGCGAAGAGCGCGTCGGACCTCGGCAGCGAGATCGGCGAAGCTTCGTTCAAGCTCGGGGTCGGCGTCGAGTCGCTACAGGAATACCGTTTCGCCGCGAAAATGAGCGGCGTTGAATCGGAGTCCCTGACCAAGGGGATTCAGAAGCTCGGGATCAACGCGTCGCTCGCCACCCGAGGCAACAAGATCATGGCAAAGAGCTTCAAGGCGCTCGGCATCCCGTTGAAAGACACCAACGGCAAGATGCGGACGACCGAAGCCATTCTAAACGATACCTTTACCGGGCTCTCAAAGATCAAAGACCCGTTGCGGCGCAACGCGCTGGCGTTCCAACTCTTCGGCAAGTCCGGCGTTGATCTCGTCAAGATGCTTTCGGACGGTTCCGAGGGCTTGGCGGAAATGCGCCATCAAGCCAGGCTTACCGGGTCCGTCATGAGCGAGCGCGCGGCAAAGGCGGCCGATTCCTTCGGCGACGATCTTGACGCCCTTTTGATCCGCATCAATGGCCTAAAGCTCTTCCTCGGCGTGCAGCTCTTGCCCGTCATGGATGAGGTTATCAAGACGACCACGGAATGGTTTGACGCCAACGCCGACTTAGTCCGGTCCACAATCTCGGATTGGGTCAAGACCTTCGCGCAAGTGCTTCGCGACCTCATGAATCCCGCCTCGGAAATCCGGGTCGAAATCCGGCACCTCGGCGAAAACCTTGATTGGTTCCTCGGCGTCATCAAGCCGGTTGTCGACTTCCTCGGCGGCCCGATGCAAGCGACGCTAATCGCGCTCGGATTGTGGACTGCGGCTCCGTTGCTCGCCGCGCTGGCGTCCGTTACCGCCGCGTTCATTACCCTCGGCGTCGCTATCATGGCGACCCCGGTAGGCTGGTTCCTCGCTGCTGTTGCTGCCATCGCTGGCGCCGCGTACCTCATCTATAAGAATTGGGATGCCATCGCCAAATTCTTCGGCGACTTTTGGGATTATGTCACCGGCCTGTTTTCGTCGGCCGTGGCCTATATCCAGTCCATTCCCGCGAAGCTCTATGACGTTGGCGCCGCGATGGTGGAGTCCATCTGGAATGGCCTTAAATCGAAGTGGGGCGATGTCGTTACCTGGCTGAAAGGTGCCGTGGCGGACCTCATCGGCTGGCTTCCCGACAGCATCAAATCGACCCTCGGCTTTGACTTGAGCACGGTGACCCCTGGCGGCCCTGCCACCGTCAAGGCGGCCGGCGCCGGTGCCGCCGTGGGTGCATTGGTTGCGCCCGTGGAACAGCGTCCGGCGGCGACACCAGCGTTCGCCCCTACCGCTGCCCCGATGCAAAACGTGATGGATGGTTTCGCCTCGGCGTGGCGTGACCTCATGACGCCGATTGGCGACCTCGGCAAGGGCGGCGGAAAGACGGACAAGGTCGAGGCCGGGACAGTCACCGCGAATAGCTTCGTGATGCCTGACCCTTTGATTGCTCATGAGCCTCAACAGGTCAACGCGCCGTTTAGCGTTACCCTGACCATCAACGCCCCCGGTGCGGACGCCAAGGCGATTGCATCGGCCGTCAACGGCGCCCTCGCTGCCCAGGCTTCCGCCCACGCCGCCGCTGTTCAATCAAGCCTTTCGGATTGATGCCATGTCAACGATGATGGGCCTCGGGCCGTTTCGTTTCAGCTTGTCAACGGCGGCCTACCAATCGCTTGTTCAAGCGGTTGAATATCGGTGGGTTTCGCAAGAGCGCATCGGCCGAGCCCCGGCGATGCAATTCGTCGGCCCCGGCCATACGTCGTTCACCTTGAGCGGGGTTGTCTATCCCGCCTTCCGTGGCGGCCTCGGGCAGTTGGACGCCATGAGGGCGATTGCCGCCACGGGCGCACCTCAAATGCTGGTTTCCGGCCTCGGCGGGATCTTCGGCCTTTTCGTCATCATGGGTGTCGATGAAACGCAAACGTTCTTTCTCAATAACGGCGCGCCTCGAAAGCAGGAATTCAATCTTGATCTCAAGAGCTACGGCGCGGACGGCGGCCTTTTCTAAGTATCGTGGGTACGGCGCATGAGTTGGTTCGGGTATAGTGTTGGCGAATTGCAAACGGGTGGCAAGTGGACATTTACCGCGCCAGCGACGGCGACATGGTCGATGAAATTTGCTGGCGCTTCTATGAGAAGGGCCAGCAACCCCTTGCTGTCGAGCGCGTCTATGAGGCGAACCAAGGTTTGGCCGCATCGGGGCCGGTGCTCACGGCCGGAACTCTTGTCAATCTGCCGGAACTTCCGCGCCCGGAAGCAACCCCGATAATTCGGATTTGGGGTTAGCTATGACCCCGTTCGCTTCGTTCTCATCGGATGGCAAAGACATCACCGGCGGCCTCGCGGATCGGCTGCTTTCCGTGCAGTGCCATGACGAAGCCGAAGACAAATCCGACCGGGTCACAATCGAGTTGGACGACCGCGCCCGTTGGAGCGATGGCGGCGTCGCGGCGCTGCCTCTCATCGGCTCAAACATCACCGTAACCCTCGGCTACAGGGAAGGGGAATCGGCCACGTTCGGCCCGTACCTCATTGACGACTTGGACGTGGGCTCGCCGCCTCGGGTGCTCAAGGTGACGGGCAGGGCGGCGGCGATGCCGAAGTCGTTCCGCACCCCGAAAACGAAGAGCTATCACCAAAAGACGGTCGGCGCGATCATGCAGGAAATCGCCGGTCGGAACGGATATGAGGCGAAGCTTGATCCGGCGCTGTCCGGTATCGTCATGCGCCATATCGATCAGCGCAACGAGTCCGATATGGCTTTCGCGACCCGGCTCGCCGCTATGCATGACGGCGTCGCCAGGCCCGTAGCTGGCAAGCTGGCGGTCGCGAAGCGCGGCACCGGCAAGAGCGTCACCGGCGAAGCCCTCGCCACGGTGACGCTTGTCGAGACGGATTGTTCGACGTTCTCATTCAAGTATTCCGCCCGTGACGAAGCCGGAGAGGCCGCCGGCCTTGATAACGGCGGCGGGGACTCCGCACAGGGCGCCGCCGGTGCCGCTGGCGAAACCGCCTCGGGGCAGGCCGATGGCGAATTCATCATAGACGTGCCTGGCGACGAGTCCGGCGGCGCTCAAGAAAAGGGCGGGGTCCGGGCGTTCTGGACGGATATCCGCACCGGCGAAACCAAAGAGGCCACGGCCGGCAAAGAGCCGTTCCATGATCTTCGCTACACCCATCACAACGAAGCCGAAGCACAGGCCGCCGCCGACTCCTACAAGAACAAGAGTGACCGTGGCAAAGCTTCGTTCTCTTGCACCATCGGCGGACGGCCAGGCGTGCAGGCCGAGGCAAAGCTGATCCTTTCCAACTTTCGGCCATACATTCCGGCGGAATGGCGGATCAAGACCGCGACCCATACCTTCAACGCCAGCGGCTACAGCACCGCCATTGACGCCGAGCTGTTCGCCGAAAAGCAGGCGGACGTTCCGGCCGGCGTGAAGAAAACCAAGCCCACGGACGACGACAAGATCGACCCGGATGCCCCGCCCGAGCCGGTGGAATCCACGTCGCCGACCGATGGCTTTATCATTGATGTTCCGAGCTAGGGGGCGCGCCATGACCCCGTTCCCTAAGCTCATTCCAAACGCGCGCAAGGTGGCGCGGCACGCGTACTCATTCCACCTCAATATTGCCGGCGCCGTGTCCGGCTTGCTGTTCTTCCTCGATACCGCCTGGCCGTATTTCTATGGCTATCTGCCGATCCCGGCGCCGCTCTTCGGGGCGCTCGCCGGCCTGTTCTCGGCCCTGGCGGGGATTTTCCGTTTCATCCCTCAACATGCCGTTTCAGGAAAGAGGCGCCGCCATGCCCGTAGGTAAGATCATCGCCACCAAGCGCGGCAAGTCCGCAATCGCAGCGGCCATCATCGCGGCCGGCGTTGGCGGCTGGCAATCGTATCGAGACACCACGCCCGAGGTTCTACCGCCGGCCGTCATCCTCGCTACCGACAATCTGATCCTGCCTTGGGAGGGCATGGTTTTGGCTTCGCATTGGGATCGCTTCGCCAAGATTTGGGACATCTGCGGCGGCATCACAAAGATCAACGGAAAGCCTGTCTCGGCCGGAATGCATTTCACGAAGGCGCAGTGCGAGCAGATGACCCGTGAGCAGATATTCCACGACTACTATTTGCCGCTGGTCAAAGGCGTTCCGAACTTCCTCAACTTCCCGATCAGTGTTCAAGCCGCCATGCTCTCGGGCGCCTACAATTTCGGCGTCGGTTCGGTGGCATCAAAGAAAGGCATGGCCGGATCGAGCGCCACCCGCTGGCATATGCAGGGGCAGTACCGCAAGGGCTGCGAAGCGCAGACCGCGTTTAACAAGGTCGGTATCACCGTTGTTGATGGCCTGGTGAAACGCCGTGAAATGGGCGACGCGCAGCGCATCGGCGAGGCCGAGCTTTGCGTGTCGGGGTTGCCGTCATGACCCTCAAGACCTTTGCGCTTCTCGGGGCGGGCGCTGCCATCGGCGCCGGCCTTGTTCTGGGTATCGAGGCCGCCGTGTTTTGGTGGTGGTTGGCACAATGACACAGGTCAAACTCATCGTCGCCGCCGTCCTGGCGGTTGCCTTCCTCGGGCTCTTCGGCGCCGCTGCCGTCTATCGCGGCAACGCCATCGCCGCCGAGGCGGAAACCGCTCGGGTACAAGGCAACCTCGATAGGGCCGTCGACGCCAACGCTGTCAGCACAGACACGATTGCCCGGATGCAAAAGCAGGATGCCGCCAACGACAAGATAGCGGCCGACCTCGCCCTCAAGCTCGCCGCTGCCAATTCCGCATTGATCGACAAGACAACGGCTCGCGCCGACCTGAAAGGCAAAGATGAAAACGCTCGCGCTTATCTTAACACTCCTGTCCCTGACAGCGTGCGCCGCCTTTACCCCTAAGCCGGTGGTCGTCGTCAAAACCGTTGTTGTGCGGGAGAAGATCCCGGCGAACTTGGTGCAGCCGTGCCCGAAGAAATGGCGCAAGGCGGGCGCGTGGATCACAGAAGATTTTGCGGTGCGCGGCGACGTCAACGAAGCCGGGCTAGATACGTGCTCGGCCCAGGTTGATGGCGTCCGCGAGTGGAATGCGGGGCTGTAGCGATGGCGCAAACTTCCGTAGAGCGCACCCTCGGCATATTGCTTGCCAAGGTCGAGGGCATCGAAAAGAGCATAGCGGACGGCGACAAGCACCGCGCCGTTGTCCACCGGCGCGTTGACGAAGTCGTTGAAAGCCTTGGCGGGTTGAGCACAGAAGTTGCCACCATGAAGGCCGATGTTGTCGACTCGAAAAAGATCACCGATGAGGTGAAGCAATGGAAGCAACGCGGGATCGGCGCGTTGTTCGTCTCAGGCGTGGCAGGCTCGGCCATCGGCGGCGTCGCCGTGGCGTTCGTCATCTATTGGTGGGAGGCCATTATGCGGGCCATCCGCGCGGCCTAGAGTGCGGTCTAGGCCGCTTTCTTCGGATAGCTAATGATCCGCGTTGGCAGATGCGCCCGCGCCGAGGCCGGCAGCATCACATAGATCCTCAAGAATTGGATCGCGTAGAAGGGCGGCGCCCCGCTGTCCTTCCGCTCGGTAAGCCAGCGGTTCACCTGTACCGGCGTCTTGCCGAGCAAGCCGGCAAGCTGTTTCTGTTCAAGCCCTGATTTCTTAAAGAGCAATTCGAATTCGCGTTGGTCGTCGGCTGCAGTGTTCATGCCCGGAATATACATTGTGCATAGTGCCCCATCAACGCCGCAATACCGCAACCTTGCCGCCGCCGGTCATTATTTCCTTGACCGATTCCGCCGCCGTGTCCGCCATCTTTTGAGCGGCACCGGTGAGAAGGAAGGCGTAGCGCTTGGTTGTGGACGGGTCCATATGCCCGAGCAAGTTTCCAACGTGGGACAGCTCGAGTCCACCGGACAGGCCGGCCGAGGCAAAGAACCGCCGAAGATCATGGCGGACCAAATTGTCGGTTATGTTTGCCGAGGCCATAAGCCGCTTCCACGGCTTCGTGACGTTCACCAAATGGTGGCCGTGAAGCCGTCCGCAAATGATCCACGGGTTGCGCCGGAGTCGAGGAATATCCTTCAAGACCTCGCGGGCCAGGCCGGACAGCGGAAGGATCTTCACTCCACTCTTGGAGTCCGGCAAATGCAGCCCGTCCGGCTTCACCCACTCCCACCGGGCGCTCATGATTTCGTTGAGGCGGGCGCCGGTGAAGCACAGAAGCTCAACCAAGCCGACGAAATGGGGGTCCGTCTCGCGCATCGCGTTGAGGGCGATCAACAGCCGTATGGCCTCGTCTGCCTGGGGCAACCGCTTCCGCTTCCGTTCTTTGTAGCGCTCGACATGCACCGGGTTAGATTTGCGAGGCCGCCAGCCCCATTTTTCGGCCAGATTGAAAGCCTTGTGCAGGCACGCCGCGACCCGGTTCGCTTGGTTCGGCGTCGCCCTCATCTTGTGGTGCAGGGCCTCGATATGCGACTCCGTCACGTCCGCCACGGCCATATCCGCGCCGAGGTGGGGGATGATGTGATTGACGTAGAGCGCGGCCACGTCTTCCGCCCACGACTTTTTGTTCTTGGTTGCGGAGTGCCGTTCCGCGTGCCACTCCCGTAGCTGATCGATCGTCGGGCGGCTCGCCGCCACGGCCTTTTCCCCGGCGGGATCTTCGCCCTTCGCCACTCGGGCCAAAACGTCTTTCGCCGTGGTCCGGGCCTGGGTCAGGGTGACGAAGCGGAAGTCGCCTATTTTGTATCCGCGCTGCTTCCCGGTCTTGGTGCGGTAGGACAGGTAATAGACCGCCTTGGTCGCGAGGTAACGAAGCCGAAGGCCTGGAACCTTCGGGTCGTTCCATGCCGTGCCAGAAGCGCCCGAGGCGGCCGGCCGGTCTTTCGTGTCCTCGGCCATGCTACACGCGCATAGGCATGAGAATGGCGAATTCGCCGGCCGGTCCGCCGACACCCTTGATCATAACAGGGTCGCCGGCCGAGGTGACGCCGAAGCTAAGGCGCCGCGTTCCGAAGGCTTTTGCCATGTCCTTAAAATAGCGGCCGTTCATCCCGAAGGGCTGGACACCGGCCGGCGGGCTACTCTGCAGCTTGGCGGACACCGTTCCGAAATCGGGATTGTTCGCGCTCGCCAACATGCCGCCCTCGCAGGGCTCCACCGTCACGGCGGCGCTGTTGCGCTCGCCCCGGACACCCTTGCACGCCTGATAGAGCTTGATGATCTTGGCGCCGTCCAATTCGAACTCTTTGAACGGACCCTTGGGAACGACGCGGCGCCAGTCCGGGAAGGTGCCGTCGATCAACTTTGTACGGATGACGAAATCGCCGAAGGCAAGTTCGGCCTTGGTATCGTCAACCGAAAGAGTGACCTCTTTGCCGGCGGCGAGGGCGGAGATTGCCTTGATGGCGGCTCGCGGAATGATGATGGTTTCACGGCTCTTGATAGGCGCGCTCGGCGTTGTCTGCCGTGATCCGAGGCGGTGGCCGTCCGTGGCGATGGCGCGCACCATGCCATCATCGTCGTTCCCGAATTCGAAGGCGACGCCGTTGAGGTAGTACCGGGTTTCTTCCGATGAAACGAAAGGGGCGGTGAGGCCGATAAGCCATGACATCACGCCCTCGGCGAGCGCGACGCGGCGGAAACCGGCATCGGAAAATTTCGGCCCGGTGAGGGTTGGCGCATCCTCGGCAAGCATGGGGACAATGGCGGCGCTGAAATCGCCACAGGTGAAGGTGACGCGGGCGTCGGTGGCTGTCTTGCTGATTACCACGGTGTCACCATCGGCGCCGCTCATGAAGCCCGCCAGCGTCTTCAATGGCACCGCGAAGGCATCGCCGGTACCGCAGGCGGGCAGCGTGGTTTCTATCGACATGTCGATGTCGAAGAGCGAGACGCTGAGCCGTTGCGCCGTGGCGTCCACGGAGAGAACAACGCACCCGAGGATCGGGATTGTGTAACGCGCCTCGCAGTGCGGTAGCAGGGCCGCCAGCGCGCGGCGGAACGGGCCGGCCTCCACTGTCACGGAAAGAGATATGCCGGGCTTGACGGGCGCCGCAGCGGCCTTGCCGATGGACCTTGAGGGCGATGAAACCGGCGAATTATCAGCGTGCATATCTTCAAGCATGGCGGCATCCCTATTGATTATTTGCAAACTTCGATATGCACGATGAATACGGAAGTGTTTGCATAATGTCAACGTCTGCCAACACATTGCCATCAAATTTTTGGCAGCGGGTGCTAATTGGTGCTATCGGATGAATGCCGGAAAGCCCGGATATGATACGCGTTGAGCGCATCCGTGGCCGCTTGAAATAGTGGGTTCGATAACTCTTAATCAGCGGGTCCACAGTTCAATCCTGTGCGCACCCACCAAATTCCTAGAAGACTTGGTGGAAAGACCCTGAAAAGCGAGACGCGTGTGGCGCGTCTCGGGCCAAGTGCTGCGGCTTTTCAACCAGCAACGCTATTTCGTGCTCATGATGATCTAATTGCGTGCAAAAATGCGGCTTAGAAATCGGCCGAACCGAAAAGCAATGTTCTTTTCTGCGCTTTCAGCTTCGCTAGCGTCAGTTCCGCCTTTCCCGCCCGAGAAATCGCTGATGAGCCACCAGAAGAAAACCAGGAAAACAACGAAAATCGCGGTGTCGGGCCGTGGCTGGAGTATCCATCGCGCCGAAGCACAATGGCAAGCACAACGGCAATAGCCACAGCAGCGGCAGCGGGATGGAGTTTTTTCATCCGCCAGATCTATTCGAGAATCGCCGTAGCAGGAAGATGCCACTCCTGCCGATGACGGGAGCGGCTTCACGGACCCAACCGTAGGAACTCCGAAGCTACTTCTCCGAGACCCCAGCCTCGGCAAAGCTCGCCATTCTCGCATGACACTCCAGTGCCGAGCGCACGATGTTGACGGCGAGGCAGGCGCCGGAGCCTTCGCCGAGCCTCATGCCGAGATCGAGCAATGGCGGCAGGCTGAGGGCTTCGAGCAGCCCGCGATGGCCCGATTCGGCCGAGACATGAGCCGCGATCGTGTGCGCGAGCCCCGTCGGGTGCAGCCTTGCCAGCGGGGCCGCGGCGGCGGTGCAGACGAAGCCGTCGAGCAGCACGGGTATGCCGAGATGGCGGGCGGCGAGCGTGGCGCCGAAGATGGCGGCGAGTTCGCGGCCACCAAGGACGGCGGCAACGCCCAGCGGATCGGCGAGGGTGGCGGCGTGGCGCTTGAGGCCGGCCTCGATGGCGACAACCTTGCGCTTCAGGCCGGCATCATCGACACCGGTGCCGCGCCCGGTCCACTTTTCCGCGCCGCCGCCGAACAGTGCCGCCGAAATGGCGGCCGCCGGCGTGGTGTTGCCGATGCCCATTTCGCCGAAGCAGATCAGATCGAGATCATCAGTCACCGCGTCGTAGCCGGCCGAGACGGCGGCGAGGAAGGCTTTCTCGTCCATTGCCGGCACTTGCGTGAAATCGCCCGTCGGATGGTCGAGGTCGAGCGGGATGACATCGAGTTCGGCGCCGGCGATGCGGGCGAGCTGGTTGATGGCGGCCCCGCCGCCGGCGAAGTTCGCCACCATCTGCACGGTGACTTCCGATGGGTAGGCCGACACACCTTGTGCGGTGACGCCGTGATTGCCGGCGAAGACGAACACTTTCACGCGGTCGAGTTTCGGCATGTCGCGGCCCTGCCAGCGCGCCAGCCATGCGGCGATGGTCTCCAGCCGGCCGAGGCTGCCTTGCGGCTTGGTCAGCGTGTCCTGGCGGCGGGCAACGGCTTTTGCTGCGGAATCGCTGCCAGCCGGGAGATCGAGGCAGGCGGCGCGCAATTCATCAAGAGATTTGAAGGGCATGGGGGCAAGGTCTCCGGAAAGGAATCAAGGGGAATCAGGCCAAGGGGATCAAGAGAGCGCGACGGAAGCGACAAGAAGCACCGCGACTTCGCTGACCTGTTGCAAGGCGCCGATCGTGTCGCCGGTCTGGCCACCGATCTGGTTGAGGCAAAGGGCATGGAAGGCGGCAAACAGCAGGCCGAGCAGGATGAGCGCGGCGATGGCGCCGCCGAGCCCGAGGAGAAGAAGCGGGATCGCGCCAAGCACGGCGCCGGCGATGGCGATTTCCTGCGAGACCGTACCGGCACCCGCCGACAGGCCATCGGACCGTGCCGGCGGCAACAGGTGCATGAACGCGCCAAGCACACCGCGCGAAGCGGCGTGGGCAGCCACGAGAGCGAAGAGGGCCTGCGTGGGGTCGACGAATTCCGAAAGCACGTTCCAGCGGATCAGCAACGACAGGGTCAGGGCTGCCGCGCCATAGGCACCAATGCGGCTGTCGCGCATGATGTCCAGCTTGCGGCCGCGCGATTTACCGCCGCCAAAGCCGTCGGCGACGTCGGACAGCCCGTCCTCGTGCAGGCAGCCGGTGGTGATAACGGTTGAAACAAGGGCAAGGGCGGCCGCCGGGCCCATGGCAAGGCCAAACCGTTCCGCCGTGGCAAAGACGATGGCGCCGATCAGGCCGACGACGAGGCCGGCGACCGGCGCTGCCCAGATCGCGGCGGCAAGGCCGCGGCCGCGAAAATCGAGGATGGGCAGAGGCAGGCGGGTGAAGAAGACCAGGCAGAGCGCCATGTCGTCGAGGATTTGCCGAGGCGAAAGGGTCAAATTCGGGAGCTTCATGCGCCGCCCCTCGCTATCGCATGGAAGAAGGTGCCGCTGACATGGCCGCGCCGATAGCCGGAGGCGCCGATCGGATTGCCCTGACCATCGGCGAGGTCGGCCAGCGGCTCGTCATTGCCGGTTGCCGTCATCTGCGCATAGTGGAATTCGTGGCCCCGGATCAACGCGCCCTGCACGCCCAGCGGGCAATCGGCGCGCAGTCGCGCCTCGCGGTAGCCAAGGTTCATCTTCCGCCTTGCAAAACTGGTGGAATGGCCAAGCAGGCCAAGCATTCCGTGCGTTTCGCCCGAGGCATCTTCCAGCGCCTGGCCAAGCACCATGAAGCCGCCGCACTCGCCATGCACGGGCTTGGTCGCGGCGAAGCGCGCCATTCCGGCCTTGAAAGTCTCCGACGCCGCGAGCCGGCCGGCGTGAAGCTCGGGATAGCCGCCGGGAAGCCAGCAGACGTCACAATCCTCGTCGGGCGCCTCGTCGGCGAGTGGCGAGAACGGAACGATTTCCGCGCCCGCCTTGCGCCAATAGCTGGCGACATGCGGGTAGAGGAAGGTGAAGGCGGCATCTTCCGCAAGGGCTATCCGCTGCCCGGGCGGCTGCAGCGCCTCGTCGAAGCCGCCTTCCGCCGGGGTGAGGGGCGTTGCCAGCGCCATGACCGCGTCGAGGTCGAGCGACTTCTCCGCCATGTTGGCAAGGCGGTCGAGATGCGCCATCAGATCATCATACTCGCCGGCCTGGACGAGACCGAGGTGCCGCTCGGGCAGGTTCAGGGTGGGGTCGCGCAAGATGGCGCCGACGACAGGCAGGCCGATCGCCTCGATCGCATCGCCGGAGAGCCGGCGGTGGCGCTCGCTGCCCAGCCGGTTGAGCACGACGCCGGCCATGCGCACATCCGGATCGTAAGTGGCAAAACCCTTGGCGACGGCCGCCGCGGTGGTCGACTGGCCGGACACGTCGAGCACAAGCAGCACCGGCAGGCCGTAGAGCCGGGCGAGATCGGCCGCCGAACCGGTTCGCCCCCGCGCGGCCGGAATGCCGTCGAACAGGCCCATGGCGCTTTCGAGGATGACAAAATCAGTATCGTCAGCCGCTTGTGCGGCGAGGGCGTTGAGCAGCGATGGCGGCATCGCCCAGCTGTCGAGATTGACGCCGGACAGGCCCGTGGCGGCCGTGTGGAAACCAGGATCTATATAGTCGGGTCCGGATTTGGCGCCCCGCACCTTCAGCCCGCGTCGGGTGAGCGCGCGCAGAATGCCGATGGTGACGCTGGTCTTGCCCGAGCCGGAGCGCGGGGCGCCGATGATGATGGCGCGGGCCGTCATGCCTTGCCCGCCAATGCGGCGCGCATGGCGACGATGCCACCGACGACGATCAGTGCCGGCGAGGCAAGGCCGGCGGCGGCCACTTCCTCGGCAATGGTGGCGAGCGTGGCGACGACGGTTCGCTCCCGCGGTGTCGTCGCGGCGACGATCACCGCCGCCGGCGTCGAGGGCGCCAGCCCGCCGTCGAGCAGCGCTGCCGCGATCAGCGGCAGGTTCGCCATGCCCATATAGACGACAACCGGCTGGCCGGTACGGGCGATTGCCGCCCAGTCGATGTCGTCGTCGGTGCCGGCGGCGTGGCCGGTCGCCAGGATCACCGCCTTGTTGATGCCGCGCATGGTGGCCGGGATGCCGGTTGCGGCCAGCGCGCTGAGGCCGGATGTCAGGCCGGGCAAAACCCGGAAAGGGATAGCTTCGCGCGCGAGCGCCAGGGCCTCTTCGCCGCCACGGCCGAAAATATAGGGATCGCCGCCTTTCAGCCTGACGACGCGGCGGCCTTCGCGCGCCAGCCGAACCAGAAGAGCGGTGATATCGTCCTGCTTCATCGAAGGCTGGCCGCCGCGTTTGCCGGCGTAGAACAGTTCGGCTGCCGATGCCACCGCCACGACATCGGGTGAGACCAGCGCATCATAGACCAGCGCATCCGCCTCGGCCAAGGCCGCCAGGACTTCCAGGGTCAGGCAGCCGGGGTCGCCGGGGCCGGCGCCGGCCAGCCAGACATGGCCCGGTTCCAGCGAACGCGGCTTGAAGTTCAGCCGGGCAAGCGCCTGTTCGAGCGTGGCGTGTTCGCCTGTGTTCCTGGTGCTGCCGCTCACAATCCGTCCCGTCCGCGAAAACGCCGCTGATAGTGGGCGTCGTACAATGAACTCTCGCCAAAGCCTTCCGCCGCAAGCGAGCGGCCGACGAAGATGATCGCCGTACGCTCCATCGGATCGGCGGCCAGTTGCGCCTCGATCGTTTCCAGCGTCCCCGTCAGCACGCGCTCATCCGGCCACGAGGCCCGGAAGACGATCGCCACCGGACAATCGCCGCCATAATGCGGCGTCAATTCGGCGACGACACGGTCGATGGCGTGGATGGCAAGATGGATGGCCAGCGTGGCGCCGGTGCGGCCGAAGCCGGCCAGCGTTTCGCCGGGCGGCATTTTCGAGGCGCGGCCGGAGATGCGGGTCAGCACCAGGCTTTGCGCCAGTTCGGGAATGGTCAACTCGCGGCGCAGCGCCGCCGCGGCCGCGGCGAAGGAAGGAACGCCCGGCGTCAGCGTGTAAGGGATGCCGTGTTTTTCCAGCCGGCGGATCTGCTCGGCGACCGCACTCCAAACCGACAGGTCGCCGGAATGCAGCCGCGCTACATCATGGCCGGCCTTGTGGGCCTCGACATAGGCGGCCTCTATCTCATCGAGCGACATCGGCGCGGTGTCGATCAGTTTGGTCCCGGGCGCGCAATGCTGCAGCAATTCGGGTGCGACGATGGAGCCGGCATGCAGGCAGACCGGACAGCTTGCCAGGAGCTTGGCACCGCGCAGCGTGATGAGGTCGGCGGCACCCGGACCGGCACCGATGAAATGAACGGTCATGGCGCGTCTCCGCTGATGGCGATGGCGCAGGTGACCGGGCCAAGCACGGTGCGAGGGCCAAGCAGTTTCGCACCGGCCCCGGCAACGGCGAGGGCCGCCGCTTCGGAAACCGAGGGCGTGCCGGCCAGTTCCTGCGAGAGGCTGGAATGGCTGAGCGTGCCTGGCGAGGCGGCTTGAAGCGCTGCGTCATCGACGATGACAACCGGGAGGTTCAGCGAGCGGCCAGCGGCGGCGATCGCGTCTTCATCCTTCTTGAGCGCCGCGGTGGCCAGTGCCGAAAGCGCCGTCATTGCCAACCCATGCGTTTCGATCGCGGTTTCAATCGCGGCAAGCACGTCCTCGACGCCAACGCCTTTGCGGCTGCCGATGCCCGCGACCATCATGGCTTCACCCAGTTCCATTGCGTGACTGGCATGGCTGGCCGCCATGCCTGCATCGAACCGACCGGCGAGGCGCGCGAAATGTCTATCCGGGTAAGATCGCCGCCCAGCTTCAGGTGCTGGGCGAGAAGCAGCGTTTCCATCTCCAGTGTCACCGCATTGGCGACCAGACGGCCACCGGGGCGCAGCGCCTTGATGGCGGTGTTCAAGACACCGGTGTCGCTGCCCCCGCCGCCGATGAAGATAGCGTCCGGCATCTCCAGCCCGGCAAGCGCCTTTGGCGCGTTGCCTTCCACCACCACCAGGCCCGGAACGCCGCAGGCGGCTGCATTGCGGTGGATGCGAGCGGCGCGGCCCGGGTCGGCCTCGATGGCGATGGCGCGCATCAAGCGGTGGGCGAGCATCCACTCGATGCCGATCGAGCCGGAGCCGGCGCCGATGTCCCACAGCAACTCGCCGCGCCTGGGCGCCAGTGTCGACAAGGTGACAGCGCGGATTTCCCGCTTGGTGATCTGGCCGTCATGGTCGAACAGATGATCGGCAAGGCCAATCGTAAGCGGCAGCACACGGCCTTGCGGGTTCGAATCAATTTCGACGGCCAGCACGTTGAGCGGATTGACGTTTTCGAGGTCGAAGGCATCGGCGCGTGCCATGCGCTGTTTCTCGTTCGGTCCGCCCAAAGCTTCCAGGACCGTCAGCCGCGATGCGCCGAAATCGAGTTCTGCGAGCAGGCGGGCAATTGCCGCCGGCGCGTCGCCGTCCGATGTCAGCGCCAGGATGCGTGCATTGGGCTGCAGCAGCGGCCGGATCAGGTCGAGCGGCCGGCCATGCAGCGAGACGGTCTCGATGTCCTGCAGCGCCCAGCCAAGGCGGGCGGCGGCCAGCGAGACGGCCGACGGCGCGGGGATGACATGCATCTCCCGCGGCTCGACCTTGCGGGCGAGGGTGGCGCCGACGCCGTGGAAAAAAGGATCGCCGGAGGCAAGCACGCAGACTTTGCGGCCCGCCAGCGCCAGCACGTCAGCCATCCCGGCATCGAAGGGCACCGGCCAGGGGCACGGCTCGCCCTTGGCGAAGGACGCGACCAGCGCCAGATGGCGCTTGCCGCCGAAGATGAACTCCGCGTCGGCGATCCGCTGCTTGGCCTCGTCGCCGAGACCCGCTAAACCGTCCTCGCCGATGCCGATCACCGTCAGCCATTTCGACGCATAGCCGGCTCCGCGCGGACTTTCAGCAGGCATGATGACCCACCGTATCCTGATCCTCGGCGGCACCACGGAAGCCCGGCAACTGGCTGGAAAGCTGGCGGTACGCGCTTCGGTCACGCTGTCGCTGGCTGGTCGCACCGAAAGCCCCGTGGCGCAAGGCGTGCCCGTGCGAACCGGAGGGTTTGGCGGCGCCGATGGCCTGGCCGCCTACCTCGAGGAGACAAGCACCGACCTGCTGATCGACGCCACGCATCCCTATGCGGCGCGAATCTCCGCCAATGCCGCGCAGGCGGCGCGCGCGGCCGGCGTGCCGATCTTGGCCCTGCGCCGTCCGGGCTGGGAGCCCATCGAAGGCGACCGCTGGACTGATGTCGATAGCGTCACCGAAGCCGTGCAGGCACTTGGACCGGCACCGCGCCGCGTCTTCCTGGCGCTTGGCCGACAGGAGGTGGCGGCCTTCGAAGCCGCGCCCCAGCACCATTACCTCATCCGCAGCGTCGATCCGGTCGAGCCGAAGCTCGCCGTGCCCGACGCCGACTACCTGCTGGCGCGCGGTCCGTTCCGCGAAGCTGACGAGCGAGCGCTGCTGGAAAGACACAGCATCGACGGTGTCGTGTCCAAGAACAGCGGCGGCGCCGCCACTTACGGCAAGATTGCCGCCGCGCGGGCGCTTGGTGTCGAGGTGATCATGGTCCGCAGGCCAATGTTGCCGGAGGTGCCTTCGGCTGAAACCGTCGAAGCGCTGGCCGCGATTGTCAACCAATTCGGGGCCGATCATTTTGTCGAACCCGATGCCGAACGCGGCGTGTAGACCAGCGCCGGCTTGTCCGCGCGCTTGATGATCCGGGTTTCCGGCGACCCGATGATGATGCAGGTCGCCATGTCGGCCTTTTGCGCATCGACGTCGGCCAGCAGATAAACCTCGATGCGCTCGTCCGGACGGCCGGCGGCGCGGCCGAAGATGACCGGCGTGGTGCCGGGCAGGATCGCGGTCAGGCATTCGAAAGCGCGGCCAAGCTGCCAGGGGCGGGCCTTGCTGATGGGGTTGTAGAGCGCGATGACGAAGCCTGCGCCGGCCGCCGCCAGCAGGCGCAGTTCGATCAGGTCCCACGGCTTCAAATTGTCGGACAGTGAGATGGCGCAGAAATCATGGCCGAGCGGTGCGCCGATGCGGGCGGCGACCGCCAGCATGGCGGTGACGCCGGGCACCACGGCAACGTCGATAGCCCGCCATTCAGCCGGGCCGGCCTCGATTGCCTCGCAAACCGCGGCCGCCATGGCAAAGACGCCAGGATCACCGCCGGAAACCACGGCGACGTCGTGGCCTTCCGCGGCCTTGGTCAAGGCGTCCTTGGAGCGGGCGAGTTCCTCACGGTTGTCGGAGGCAACGCGAGTCTGGTCCGGGCGCAGGTCCAGCCGGTCGAGATAGGGCTTGTAGCCATAGAAGAACTTCGCCTCGGCCACGGCGCGGCTTGCTTGCGGCGTGACCTGATCGGCATTGCCGGGCCCGAGGCCGATGACGGTCAGGCGGCCGCTCATGCCTGTGCTCCCAATGCCCCTGGCCGGCCGGACCAGCCGGCGACCAGCACGATGGCGAAATAGGGGGCCTTGTCGTCCTGCTTGTCGGCGAGCTTCATCGAGACGCTGCCGGCCATGGTGCCGCGCTCGACATAGACGGCGCGCGTCAGCTTGCCGGTGGCTTCGAGCGCCCGCCTGATCTTGGGCAGGTTGCGGCCGACCTTCATGATGACGGCGGCATCGGTGTCGGCCAGGCGACGCGTCAGCTCGAACTCGCTCATCGTGCCGGGCAAAACCGTCAGCACGTCGTCGCCCTGGACGATCGGCACACCGGTCTGCGACCAGCAGCCGGACATTGCGGTGACGCCTGGAATGACTTCGGTCGCGAAGCGATGGGCGAGGCGGACATGCAGATGCATGTAGGATCCGTAGAACAGCGGGTCGCCTTCGGACAACACGGCAACCATCCTGCCGGCGTCGAGGTGTTCGGCGACCTTTTCGGCCGACTCCTCGTAGAAACCGGTGATCTGCGATCGGTAATCGTCGTGATCCTTGTCGATCTCGGTGGTCACGGGATAGAGCAGCGGCAGTTCCAGCATATCTGGTCGGAAGCGTGCCTCGACGATGGCGCGCGCGTTGCTGTTGTTGCCGCGCTTGGCGAAGTAGGCGACGACATCGGCCTCGGCCAGGGCGCGCGCGGCCTTCAGTGTCAACAGTTCTGGATCGCCGGGACCCGTGCCGACGCCGACAAGTCGGCCTTTGGGGAGCGCGTTCACAGGCCGGGCCTCGCCAATGAATTGAGCGCGGCGGCCGTCATGGCGCTGCCGCCAAGCCGGCCACGCACGATGGCATAGGGCACGCCATAGGAATTCTCGGCCAATGCATCCTTGGATTCGGCGGCACCGACGAAGCCGACCGGCATGCCGATGATGGCCGCCGGCTTCGGCGCGCCGTCGCGCAATTTTTCCAGGAGATAGAACAGCGCGGTCGGCGCATTGCCGATGGCGACGACCGAACCGGCCATGCGCTCGCCCCACAGGTCGATCGCGGCGGCAGAACGGGTGTTGCCGATCGCTTTGGCGATGTCGTGCGTGCGCGGATCGCGCAGCGTGCAGATCACCTCGTTGCCGGCCGGCAGCCGGGCGCGGGTGACGCCATGCGAGACCATTTCGGCATCGCAGAAGATCGGCGCGCCGGCGGCGAGTGCCTGGCGCGCGGCGGTGACGAATTCAGGCGAGAAAACGAAATGGCTTGATGCTTCGACCTGGCCGCAGGCATGGATCATGCGGATGGCGACATCGGCCTCGGCTTCGGAGAAGCGTTTGAGGTCGGCCTCGGCGCGGATAATGGCGAAGGAGCGCTCGTAGATCGCCGTGCCGTCGTGGATGTAGTCGTAGGCGGCCATGCTCATTTCCGTTTTTTAGTTTGGGCCTGTTGGTAAGTCTCGGCGATTGCCGCCGGCCCAAGCCTTGTCAGGCAAGCAGCGGCGGTCTCGTCCTGAAATCGTGCACTGCGGATCACCGCCGCGACGCGACCGAAGCCGCGCGCGGCGTCATAGCCCGGCCTGTAGCCGGCAGGAAGAGCCTTTGCCGTCGCGTTCACGACAAGTCCGGCTCCATTTTCGTCGCCGACGATCGTGAGCGCCGCCGGGCCGGGATGTGCACAGCCCTTGGCACAGCCGGAAATGTGCAGCGTGAAGTCGAGAATGTCCGCGTTTTCGGCGGCGATCGTCTCGGCGATGTCACGCGTGGCGATGCGGCCGGAGGCGCAGGCCGGCGTGCCGGGGCAGGCGGCGATGCGGGTGCGCGGATCGGTGTGGGAGGTGACGAAGCCGAGGGCGGCGGCGGCTTGCTGGAGGCGATGGTTCGCTGACTGTGGTTGGCCGAGGAAGAGCAAGGCGCGGCCCGGGGCGAGGCGGATTTCGGTGGTGCCCAGCGTGAGGGCGCTTTGCGTGAGAGCGATGAGCTTGTCGGCTGGCATACTGCCGTAGGGGAGAGCAATGCCGAGGGCGAAAGTGTCGCCGGCCAAAGGGAAAAGGCCGATAGGTTTGCGCGAGGCGCCCCCCTCTGTCCTGCCGGACATCTCCCCCACAGGTGGGGAGATCGGCTGCCCTGCCGGCGGCGTTGTTCTTGCGAAAGCGGACGTGTGCTGAGCCGTTTCGGCGTTGGAAATGGGCGAGGCCGAGCACGAATGAGCAATCTCCCCCCTTGTGGGGGAGATGTCCGGCAGGACAGAGGGGGGCGCCACAGAATGCCAGCCTGCGAGAGATACCAATTGCCTCTCCGACAAATCCCTCGCATGCGCTTCGCGGCCCTTTTCAGCGACCATCCTGAGCGTAGCGACGGCTATGTCTCTAGCGGCATCGGCATCGACTGTTGCCAGCACCTTCGCGTTTCGGCCGTCACCGGCAACCGATACGCTCCAGACGATGTCGTTGTCGGCTCGCACCGCCTTCAGCCGCACATCGGCCGTCACCGCATCCATCGTCAATTGTCCGCCACCGTCGACAACCACCGAAACCTTCGGCCCCAGCCGTTGCGTCAGCCCAGCGTCCTCGACCGCCACCCTGACCCGCTCCGCCAGCGGTCGCGGATCGGCGATCTCGCGAGGATCGATGCCCGCCAACGGACTGGTCTCCACCGGCACGCCGGTCCGCACCGCAATGCCCAGCGCATCGACCTCCGCCGCTAGCAGTGCTGCGGTCTCCGCTGTAAGGCCGCGTATCTGCAGACTACCCCGCGCCGTCACCTCCATGATGCCGTTGCCGTGCCGCTGGGCGGAGTCCGCCAGCTCGATCAAGAGCTTCGGCGTCAATCCTTCAAAAGATGGGGCTCCGGCAACCGGGTTGAGCCGCACCAGCAGCCCATCGCCGGTCTGCATTGGTGCCGACAGGGCCGGACAGGCGCCCCGGCGCGAGAAGGCGTTCATGCCGCCACTCCCAGCACCTCTGCCTCGGCAATCAGCGCCGCGAGATCGTCGTCGATGGAATTGCGCAAGGGATGCCAGAGGCCGCGCCGTCGCGCGGAGAGAAAACGCTCGGCGATGACCTTCGCGGCGGCCGGGTTTTCGCGCAGGATGAAGGCGCGAACTTCCGCGTCGCCAACATAGGCGTCGTGCACGGCCTCGATCAGCGCGCCCGAAATGGCATGGGTGGTCTCGGCGAAGCCGACCAGCCGGTCGACCGTCTCGGCGAATTCGGAGGCGCCGCGCGGGCCGTGCCGCATCTGTCCGGCGATGAAACGCGCATTGACGGCGCGGGCGCGTACCACCCGCGAGACGGCCTCGCCGACCGAACGCGGCTTCGGCTTTTGCGGGTCTGTCGTGTCGAGGACGATGACGTCGGCATTCCGGCCGAGCGCTGCAAGTGCTGCCGAAAAGCCGCCGATGAAGGCGACGTCGGCGGAGCCTTCGAGAATGTCGCGGCCGGGGTCGTCGCCGGTGTGGACCAGAAGATCGGCTTCGGCGATGCGGGTTTCGAACGCGCCGGGCACCGAGACGCCTTCGCCGCCGGCACCGCCATAGGCATGCGAGGTGGCGTCGAGATAGGCGCGGCCGATTTCTTCGCGCGCTGCCCAGTCGCCGCTCGACAGGAGGTCCTCGACGCCGGCGCCGTAAGTGCCGGGCGAGGTGCCGAAAATGCGTGGGCTGATCTTGCCATCCGCTCGGGTCCGGGCCGCGAGCGGGTTTTCCGAATCCTCCTCGTCGCGCGCGGCGACGGCATTGGCGGCGGCGTCGATCAGCGCGATCTGGGTCGGGAACATGTCGCGGAACAGGCCCGATATGCGCCAGGTGACATCGACGCGCGGGCGGCCGAGCGTTGCCGGCGGCAGCACCTCGATGCCGGTGATGCGGCCGGTGGCGGCATCCCATTGCGGCCGGCAGCCCATCAGCGCCAGGCCTTGCGCGATTTCCTCGCCGCCGGTGCGCAGCGAGGCCGAGCCCCAGAGGTCGATCACCAGAGAGCGCGGCCAGTCGCCATGCGTTTGCATATAGCCGCGCACGACCTCTTCCGCCGCCGCCTTGCCCAGGTCATAGGCGGTCGGTGTCGGCATGGTGCGTGGATCCGACGTGAACAGGTTGCGGCCGGTGGGCAAAACATCGGAGCGCCCCCGCGCGGGCGCGCCGGCCGGTCCGGCCTTGACGTGGCGGCCATCGAGCGCGGCGAGCAGCGCCGACCTTTCAGTCTCGGCACTTTGGCGGCGCATGGCGTCAGGCTCACCATCGGGCGCGCGGCCGTAGATATGCAACCCATCCTTGATGGCGAAGTCCTTGAGGTCGCAGAGCCAGGCGTCGATGCGGCGCAGCGCCTCGTCGGGCGCGTCGGTCCTGGCGACGCCGGCTTCGGCGGCGAGGCCGGTCTTTTGCGCGGTGTCGACGATCAGCTTTGCCAGGCGGTCGCGGCGGCGGCGGTCGAGGCCATCTGCCTGGGCATATTCGTCAACCAGGCGTTCGAGTTTGTGCTGGTCGTCGTCCAGTCCCGCGCCGGCCAGCGGCGGCGGCAAATGGCCGAGCGTGACGGCGGCGATGCGCCGCTTGGCTTGCGCTGCTTCGCCTGGGTTGGAGACGATGAAGGGGTAGATGACGGGCAAGGGACCGGTGACGATCTCGGGAAAGCAGCTTTGCGAGAGTGCAACCGTCTTGCCCGGCAGCCATTCCAGCGTGCCGTGCGCGCCGACATGGATGAGCGCATGGACGCCGAGGGATTTGCGCAGCCACAGGCCAAACGCGATCAGGGCGTGGCGCGGGGGGAGCGTCGGGTCGTGATAGTCGGCGCGGCGGTCGGCGGAGCGGCCGCGGTCGGGGGCGAGGGCGACAGTAATGTTGCCGAAGGTGGCGGCGCGGAAGGGGAAGCTTGCTGAGATCGTTTGTGAAGGTCTGTGCGCCTGGCGCAACCCTGCCTCGTCTTCTGCCTTGCCCCAAGCGCCTTCGACCCCTGCGATTGCCGCAATCGGCAACTCTGTCGAGAAGGCAATATAGTTGTCTAACGTCAATCCAGTATCGCTGACTTCCAGCAAATCCAGCAGCGCGCGCGGCGTTTGCGGAATCCCTTCAACGGCATAGCCCTGTCCCTTCAGGTCATGCAGCATGGCCAGCACGCTCGACGGCACATCGAGGCCGACAGCATAGCCGGTACGGCCGGGAGCACTGGGATAGTCGGGGATCAGGATAGCCAGCTTGCGCCCGGCTCGAGGCGTCTCTCGCAGCTTGATGAAGGCCGCGACGCGGTCGGCCACCTGCGCCACGCGATCCGACTCGGGCCGGTTGGCGAAGGCACGGTGGCCAAGTGCGGGATCGACATCGCTTTCGCCCTTGAAGGAAATGGCGCCGGCGAGGATGCGGCCGTCCAGTTCTGGCAGCACGACATGCATGGCGAGGTCGGCGGGCGCCAGGCCGCGCTGGTTGTTTTCCCAGACGTCGCGGCGGGTGGTGGCGACGATGACCTGGAAGACGGGCACGCCGGCACGGTCGAACAGGGTTTCGACGCCGGGCTCGGCGCCTGACGCGAAGGCGGTCGCGGTGATGATGGCGGCGGGCTTCAGCACGGCGAACGCGGTTTCCACAAAGGCCAGTGACGGCGGGTCTTTCAGACTGGAGACGAAGATGGGGACCGGGAAAACGCCGCGCTGCCGCAGCGCTTCAAAAAGGGCATCGATCGGCGCGACATCGGCGGCGAGAAGCATCGAGCGGTAGAAGAGGATCGGCACGACCTTTCCCTCCCCCTCGAGGGGAGGGTGGCGGCAGAGCCGCCGGGTGGGGTCGGTTCGACCGGGCTCGGCGCTCTTGCGGTGCCTTCTGAGAGGACCCCACCCCCGGCCTGCGGCCGGACCCTCCCCTCGAGGGGGAGGGGGACGCCGCCGCGTGTGGGCTCGTAGTAGCCGGCTTTTGGCACTGCCACCGGCTCAACAACGGCCGCATCCTGGCCCGCCAGCCGCGCCAGCCGCTGCACCAGCGCGCTCATATTGGCCGGGCCGCCTTCGCGGAAATAGCCGAGCAGACTATCCAATTCCTCACGCGGCAGCGTCGAGGCTTCGATCAGCCTGAGATCCTCGTCGTGGCTTTCACCGGGAAGCAGCGCCAGTTTTATGCCGCGCTCGCGGGCGACCGAGGCCAACTGGTCGCAGCCATAGCGCCACCAATCATGGCCGCCGAGGATGCGCACCAGGATGATCTTGGCGTGGCGGGCGACGCTGTCGACCCAGAGGTCGACGGACATGGGATGGCGAAGGTCGCGCAATGCCGCCAGCCGCATCGAGGGCAGGCGGCCGGCATCGGCCTTCCACGCCGCCGCCAACCCGGCAAGATCGCTGTCGGTGAAGGACAGCGCCACGATATCCGCCGGCGTCTGCCGCAGATCGACCGGCTCGGCGAGATCGTCGAGCGAGGCGGACGTCGTGGTGAGGATATGCATCGCGGCCCGTGTCTGAAAATCAGCCGGCGAGTATACGCTCGATTGCCGGGCGGTTCAGCCCCTTGAGGCCGATGACGACCAGGCGCGAGCGGCGGTCGTCCTCGGCCGTCCAGGCGCGGTCATAGTAATGATTGACGCGCGGGCCGACGGCCTGCAGGAGGAGCCGCATCGGCTTGCCGCCGACCTCGACGAAACCTTTCACACGCAACACATTTTCTTCTTCGGCGACAGTGGCGACGCGCCTTGCCAGCTCGTCCGGATTGGCGATCGAAGAGATGTCGACGATGAAGGTGTCGAAGTCGTCGTGCTCGTGGTCGAAAGCGCCGTCATGATGGGATTTGCGGTTCTCGATATCGTCCTCGACGGCGAGACCGAGCCCGAGCAGTATGGAAGGGTCGACCTTGCCGTGCGAGGTCGGCACGATCTTCACGGCGCGGGCGGAATGTTCGTTGACGATGGCGTTGGCCCGGGCCGAACCGGCGGCGTCCATCAGGTCGCTCTTCGACAGTATGATCAGGTCCGCGCAGGCGATCTGATCCTCGAACACTTCCTCGACCGGGTCGTCATGGTCGAGGCTCTCATCCCCGGCGCGCTGCGCTTGCAAGGCGTCCATGTCGTTGGCGACGCGGCCTTCGGCCAAAGCAGGGCCGTCGACCACGGCGATCACGCCATCGACCGTCACGCGGCTCTTCACCGTCGGCCACTGGAACGCCTGGACCAGCGGCTTGGGCAGAGCGAGGCCCGAGGTTTCGATCAGGATGTGGTCGACCTTCGGCGTCAGCGACAGGATCTGGTCCAGCGCCGGCACGAAGTCGTCTGCCACGGTGCAGCAGATGCAGCCATTGGCCAGTTCAACGATGTTCTCCTCGGGGCAGGTGTCGATGCCGCAGCCTTTCAGGATTTCGCCGTCGATGCCGATGTCGCCGAACTCGTTGACGATAATGGCAATGCGCTTGCCGCCGGCGTTTTCCAGGAGATGGCGGACCAGCGTCGTCTTGCCGGCGCCGAGGAAGCCGGTGACGACGGTGCAGGGGACGCGGGAGAGATTGCCGGTCGAATTTGGGGCGCTCATGATCAATCCTTCAACAGGTCGAGGGGAGGAATGCGGGCCACGAGGCCGCGCTTGAGGGAATCGGGCCGGCCACGCCATGGAATGAGGCCGTCCGTCGAGGTGGCGAAGAGTTTGGCGCCGGTGACGAGGTCGGCGCCGCTGGCCGCGGTCAGGTCGCCGAAGACATAGCTCCAGCAGCCGTCGCGCAGGATGGCGGCGCTCAGCCGGCGCTTGCAATTGCCGAGGCATTCGACGGTGCGGACGCGGATGTTGTCATCGGCCGCGGCATGGCGCGTGTCCTCGGCCAGCAGTTCGCCGGCGCGGGGATGGGCGTCCGAGCCGGCCTCGTCGCGACAGGAGGCGCAGACGATGACCGTGACGCCGGTCAAGGCTTCGCTGTCGGCGGACGAATTGTCCGCTGTACCAGCCGAAAAACTGCCGTTCTGGTCCAAAAAGCCGGGCTCCTTGCCCGGAAACCCGCCGGGCGATCGGATTCTCTTGTCACAGACGGCAGGTCTCCTGGCTCGCGGGTCATCGCCTTGGGTGCCGCCTTCCCAGGAATCCCCAGTGGCTTTCGGCCTAGGCTCTTCGCTTACAGTTGCGGGGACAGCCGCGGATTTGAGATCTTTCACCTCGCACCGCATTCCCTCTTAGCCCCTGCCGTTGCGGGCAAGGGACCGTCTGGACGGGATTTAGGCTTTTGCAGGCAGCGGTGTCAACGCGAGCTTACGACATGGCGATGTCGGCCAGCGCCGGGCCCAGATCGCCTGCCGGCGTCACGTCCATGCGTTCAAGGCCAAGCCAGCCCTGCATCTGCTTCAATTCCTCGAAGAGCTGCGCGGCGGTTTCAGGCGGGGCGCCGGGCTCGGGGTAGGCGGCATGGACGCGCAGGACGCTCGCCGGCCGGTCCGCCTTGAGGTCGACGCGCGCGACGATCCGGTCGCCGAGCAGGAAGGGGAGGACGTAATAGCCGTATTGGCGCTTTTCAGCCGGCGTGTAGATCTCGATGCGGTAGTGGAAGTCAAACAGCCGCTCCGAACGCGAGCGCTCGAAGACGACCGGGTCGAACGGCGCCAACAGCGCGCGGGCCTCGATTTTCCGGGGCAGGCGGGCGTCCTTGTGAAGGTAGGCCGGCTTGTCCCAGCCTTCGACGCGCACCGGCAGCAATTCGCCCAACTCGACCAGTTCCTCCAGCCGGCCCTTCATATCGGCCGGCGACAGCCGGAAATAGTCGCGCAGGTCGCCTGACGTCGCCACGCCATGGGCGCGGGCGGAAATGCGCAGCAATTCGCGATGCGCGTCCTCGGCCGGGGGCACCGGCAGATCGAGGATCGCCTGCGGCAGCACGCGCTCCGGCAAATCATAGAAGCGCTCGAAGCCGCGACGGTGCGCCGTGGTGATGCGCCCGGCCCAGAACAGCCATTCGAAGGCGTGCTTGGCATGGCTCCAGCCCCACCAGCCGCCCGAACCTTTCTGGCCTTCGAGCGCCGAAGCGGCGATCGGGCCGCGCTCGACGACCGCGCGGTAGATGTCTTCTATATAGGCGGCGTGTTCGCGGCCCCATTTGGCCAGCCCCAGATACATTTCATCGCCTTGCTCGGCCCGCTGCATGCGCCAGCGCATCAGCGGGTAGGTCTCGACCGGCAGGAACGAGGCCTCATGCGCCCAGTATTCGAACACAGTGCGTTTGCGCGTCACGGCGGCATTGTCGAGCAAAGCGAGCGGGTAGGGGCCCAGGCGCGAATAGAGCGGCATATAATGAGCGCGCACCACCGCGCTGACGGAATCGATCTGCAGCAGGCCGGTGCGGGACAGCACACGGGCGAGATGACGGCGGTCGGGTGTGCCATTTGGGCGCGGATCGAGAAACCCTTGAGCGGCGAGTGCAATGCGGCGGGCCGCGGCAAGAGAGATCTTTTCCTTCATGCAGGCATCACTCCGAGGGGGCTTCGGCTGTGGGTCGGTCTTTGTCTGGGCAGCTTCTTGTCGCAAAACCGGCGTCCAGTTTTGCGGAACCTGCGTGGTGATTCCAACCCATGCTAGCAGGGTTTTGGCGGCAACCATGTCAGGAGAGAAAAGTGGAGTAAAAAGCGAAGGAAATCAAACAGGAGCGGATCGGACCAGTTTCTCCGGATATGCCGTCCAGGTCGGCGTTTTGAACAAGGTTTGACTTGCTTCGCTGGAAGTGCTGCGCTAACCCTCGCCGCGTTGCAGCATAGGCCCTTAAAACGGTTCAGCGGTTAAACTGTCACGCTTCCGCAATAAGGTCCGGTGCTGTAATCAACGTGGATTGGCGCCAACGGAAAGCCGCTGCATGAACGCACTTCTCAGTTCGTACCTGCCTATCGTCCTGTTCATAGGCGTGGCACTGGTCGTCGGCCTGGCGCTGCTGGCCGCCCCGTTCCTGGTGGCCTACCGCAATCCCGATCCCGAAAAGCTGTCCGCCTACGAGTGCGGTTTCAACTCGTTCGACGATGCCCGCATGAAATTCGACATCCGTTTCTACCTGGTGTCGATCCTGTTCATCATCTTCGACCTGGAAGTGGCCTTCCTGTTCCCCTGGGCCGTGTCCTTCTCGAAGATCGGCATGCTCGGCTTCTGGTCGATGATGGTGTTTTTGGCAGTGCTGACCATCGGCTTTGCCTATGAATGGAAAAAAGGAGCGCTGGAATGGGATTGAACGACAGTTCAGGCACCCTCGTCGCGCCGAAGCCGAAGGGCATCATCGATCCCAACACCGGCAGGCCGGTGGGGGAGGACGATCCCTTCTTCCTCGAAATCAACAATGAGCTTGCCGACAAGGGCTTCCTGGTCACCTCGACCGAGGCGCTGATCACCTGGGCGCGCAGCGGCTCGCTGATGTTCATGACCTTTGGCCTGGCGTGCTGCGCGGTCGAGATGATCCACACCTCGATGCCACGTTACGACTCGGAGCGGTTCGGTGTCGCGCCGCGCGCGTCTCCGCGCCAGTCCGACATCATGATCGTCGCCGGCACGCTGACCAACAAGATGGCGCCGGCGCTGCGCAAGGTCTACGACCAGATGCCGGAGCCTCGCTACGTCATCTCGATGGGCTCCTGCGCCAATGGCGGCGGTTACTACCACTATTCCTATTCGGTGGTGCGCGGCTGCGACCGCGTCGTGCCGGTCGACATCTATGTGCCCGGCTGCCCGCCGAGCGCCGAAGCTTTGCTCTACGGCATTCTTCTCCTGCAGAAGAAGATCCGCCGCACCGGCACGATCGAACGGTAAATCCATGGCAGCATCCCTGAGCGAACTGTCGACCTATCTCGGCGAAAAGCTGATCGGTCGTGTCAATGACGCGGTGCTCGCCTATGGCGAGCTCACCATCCATGTCGAGCCGCGCGACCTGGTCGAGGTGGTGACCTTCCTGCGCGACGATGCGCGCTGCCAGTTCATCTCGATCATCGATGTCTGTGGGGCTGATTATCCGTCGCGGGCCAAGCGCTTCGACGTTGTCTACCATCTGTTGTCGCCGAAGCAGAATGTCCGCATCCGCGTCAAGGTGCAGGCCGACGAGGAGACAATGGTGCCGTCGATCACCGGCGTCTATCCCGGCGCCGACTGGTTCGAGCGCGAGACCTACGATCTCTATGGCGTGCTGTTCTCGGGCCATCCCGACCTGCGCCGCCTGTTGACCGACTACGGTTTCGAAGGCCATCCGCTGCGCAAGGATTTCCCGCTGACCGGCTTCGTCGAGGTTCGCTACGACGACGAAGCCAAGCGCGTGATCTACGAGCCGGTCGAGCTCAAGCAGGAATTCCGCAATTTCGATTTTCTCTCGCCGTGGGAGGGGACGGATTACGTCCTGCCGGGCGACGAAAAAGCCAAGACGAATTGAGGCGCCACAATGGCTGAGACCTCCGTCCGCAATTTCAACATCAACTTCGGTCCGCAACATCCTGCGGCGCACGGCGTTTTGCGCCTGGTGCTGGAGCTGGACGGCGAAGTCGTCGATCGCGTCGATCCGCATATCGGGCTCTTGCATCGCGGCACGGAAAAGCTGATCGAGGCCAAGACCTATCTTCAGGCGGTGCCCTATCTCGACCGGCTCGATTATTGCGCGCCGATGAACCAGGAGCATGCCTTCGCGCTCGCGGCCGAGCGCCTGCTCGGTATCGAGGTGCCGAGGCGCGGCCAGCTGATCCGCGTGCTCTATTGCGAAATCGGCCGCATCATGTCGCACATCCTCAATGTGACGACGCAGGCCATGGACGTCGGCGCGCTGACGCCGCCACTGTGGGGCTTCGTCGAGCGCGAAAAGCTGATGGTGTTTTATGAGCGCGCCTCCGGCTCGCGCATGCATGCCGCCTATTTCCGCCCCGGCGGCGTCCATCAGGACCTGCCGCGTCAGCTGGTCGAGGACATCGGCAAGTGGATCGACCCGTTCCTCAAGTCGATCGATGATCTCGACAAGTTGCTGACCGGCAACCGCATCTTCAAGCAGCGCAATGTCGATATCGGCATTGTGTCGCTGGCCGATGCCTGGGCCTGGGGCTTTTCCGGCGTCATGGTGCGCGGCTCGGGCGCGCCCTGGGATCTGCGCAAGTCGCAGCCCTATGAATGCTATTCGGAAATGGATTTCGACATTCCGATCGGCAAGAACGGCGACTGCTACGACCGTTATCTCGTGCGCATGGAAGAAATGCGCCAGTCGGCGCGGATCATGCGCCAGTGCGTCGATCTCTTGCTCGGCAAGGAAAGCACCGGCCCGGTGTCGAACCTCGACGGCAAGGTGGTGCCGCCGAAGCGCCAGGCGATGAAGCGCTCGATGGAAGCGCTGATCCATCACTTCAAGCTCTACACCGAGGGCTATCGCGTTCCGGCCGGCGAGGTCTACGCGGCCGTCGAGGCGCCGAAGGGCGAGTTCGGCGTCTATCTGGTCTCCGACGGCTCCAACAAGCCATACCGCTGCAAGCTGCGCGCACCCGGTTTCGCGCATCTGCAAGCCATGGATTTCCTCTGCCGCGGCCACATGCTGGCCGACGTCACCGCCGTTCTCGGCTCCCTCGACATCGTGTTTGGTGAGGTCGATCGCTAAATGTCAGTCCGCCGTCTCGCAGAAGCCAGCGTCCAGCCCGCCTCCTTCGCCTTCAACCGGGCGAACGCGGCAGCGGCGAAGCAATGGATCAAGAAATACCCGAAAGGCCGCGAGCAGTCGGCGATCATTCCGTTGCTGATGATAGCGCAGGAACAGGAAGGCTGGGTGACCAAGGCGGCGATCGAGACGATCTCGGACATGCTCGGCATGCCCCGCATCCGCGGGCTCGAGGTCGCGACCTTCTACACGCAGTACCAGCTCAATCCGGTCGGCACGCGTGCGCATATCCAGGTCTGCGGCACCACGCCCTGCATGCTGCGCGGCTCGGAAGCGCTGATGGATGTCTGCCGCTCGCGGATCCATCACGACCAGTTCCACACCAACGACAAGGGCACCTTGTCGTGGGAAGAGGTCGAGTGCCTCGGCGCCTGCGTCAACGCGCCGATGGTGATGATCTTCAAGGACACGTTCGAGGACCTGACGCCGGAACGGCTGGCCGAAATCATCGATCTTTACGATGCGGGCAAGGGCGCTTCGGTAGCGCCTGGGCCGCAGAATGGCCGCACCGGCTCGGAGCCGGCCTCTGGTCTGACAACGCTGAAGAGCGAAAAGGCGATCCTCAAGTCGACCCGTGACAGGGAGGCGAGGGAGGCGGCAAAGGCCGCCAAGGCGGCGCCCGACGCGATCATTGCCGAGCCAGTTCCGGCACCCGCTGCCGCGCCCGTCGCGCCGTCCAATGCCAGCAAGCCGAAGACCGACGCGCCCGAAACCAGCCCAGCCTTGAAGACGCCTTCGGCGACCAAGGTGGCGCCTGCGGCGGAGAAGGCGGCGAGCGTTTCGGCGCCGCTGCACTCGGCCGCCAACGCCAACAAGGCAGCGCCCGAGGTTGAGCAGGTTGCCAAGCAGCGCAATGGTCCGAAGGCCAAGGCCGAACCGGCCGCTGCCTTCAAGGCGCCGGAAGCCAAGGTACCGGCCGCCAAGCCGGCGAAACCGTCGCTGGACGACAAGAACCGTCCGGCCGGCATCGACAGGCCGGCCGCGGTCGACGATCTCAAGCTGATCTCCGGCGTCGGCCCGAAGATCGAGGGCATCCTGCATACGCTGGGCATCTTCACCTTCGCGCAGGTCGCGTCGTGGAAGAAGGCGGAGCGCGAGTGGGTGGACGGCTATCTTTCCTTCCACGGCCGCATCGACCGCGACGACTGGGTCAAGCAGGCCAAGGCGCTCGCCAAGGGCGGCGTCGCCGAATACATCCGCGTTTTCGGCAAGAAGCCGGTCTGAGGGACGAAAAATGCTTCAGGACAAAGACCGCATCTTCACCAACATCTACGGCCTCTTCGACAAGTCGCTGGCCGGTGCGATGGCGCGCGGCGCCTGGGACAACACGCCCGGCATCGTCGCCAAGGGGCGCGAGTGGATCGTCAACGAGATGAAGGCGTCCGGCCTGCGCGGCCGTGGCGGCGCCGGCTTCCCGACGGGCCTCAAATGGTCGTTCATGCCCAAGCAGAGCGACGGCCGGCCGAGCTACCTCGTCATCAATGCCGACGAATCCGAGCCCGGCACCTGCAAGGACCGCGACATCCTGCGCAACGACCCGCACACGCTGGTCGAGGGGGCGCTGCTCGCCGGCTTCGCCATGGGCGCGGTCGCCGCCTACATCTATGTGCGCGGCGAGTTCATCCGCGAGCGCGAGGCGCTGCAGCGGGCCATCGAGGAGGCCTATGAGGCCAAGCTGATCGGCAAGAACAACACATCCGGCTACGACTTCGACGTCTACATGCATCATGGCGCCGGCGCCTATATCTGCGGCGAGGAAACCGCGCTGCTGGAAAGCCTCGAAGGCAAGAAGGGCCAGCCCAGGCTGAAGCCGCCATTCCCGGCCAATGTCGGCCTCTACGGCTGTCCGACCACCGTCAACAACGTCGAATCGATCGCGGTGGCGCCGACCATCCTGCGCCGGGGCGCGGCCTGGTTCTCGTCCTTCGGCCGACCCAACAATGTCGGCACCAAGCTCTTCTGCATCTCCGGCCACGTCAACAATCCGTGCACCGTCGAAGAGGCGATGTCGATCCCGTTCCGCGAGCTGATCGAGACGCATTGCGGCGGCATTCGGGGCGGCTGGGACAATCTCCTTGCGGTCATTCCAGGCGGCGCCTCGGTGCCGCTGGTGCCGGCCGAGCAGATCATCGACACGCCGATGGATTTCGATGCGCTGCGCGACCTCAAATCAGGCCTCGGCACGGCCGCCGTCATCGTCATGGACAAGTCGACCGACGTTGTGAAGGCGATCGCGAGGCTGTCGTACTTCTACAAGCACGAGAGCTGCGGCCAGTGCACGCCGTGCCGCGAAGGCACCGGCTGGATGTGGCGGGTGATGGAGCGGCTGGTGCGCGGCGAGGCGCAGAAGCGCGAGATCGACATGCTGCTCGACGTCACCAAGCAGGTCGAGGGCCACACGATCTGCGCGCTGGGCGACGCGGCCGCGTGGCCGATCCAAGGCCTGATGCGGCATTTCCGCGGCGAGGTGGAGCGGCGCATCGACGAGTTTTCGCGCAACGCGCACCGAGCCGAGCCAGTGATGGTGGCGGCGGAATAGAGTTTGTGACCGCGGGCGAGAGCCCGAAGCGAGAATAACGGGGCGGGGCGAGCGAAGAAACGACCAGGAGAATTCTATGGCGCCGTATTCGACACCCAACCCATTGATGCCCAATTTGGACCAGCTCGAGAAGATGAACCAGGACCTGACCAGGATGATGCCGAAGGAGATGGCCAGCGCCGTCAACCTTTTCGTGCACCCTGTCGCGGGTGCGGCGGCGATGTCGGCGCTCGGCATCGGGCTCGCCAACCATGCGTTCGGCGTCTGGATGGGCGCGCTTTCGGGAGCCGCCGAGGCATCGCAGCGGCTCATGCAGCCGCTGATCGAGGATTTCGAGGCACGCATCGAGCAGCTCGAGGACGCGAACTCGTCGTCCATCAAGGCGCGGGCGACGGCGAAGACGCTGATTGCCGAGGCGCAGTCCTTTGCGCAGGAGGTCACCGACATCGCCGCCAAGGAAGCCGCCACCACGGCGCCCGCGGTGAATGCCGCTCCGGCAACCGGCGAGCCCGCGGATGTGCTGCTGCCCGAAGATTTCAGGCAGCCCAAGACCATGGACAGGCCTGCGAGACCCTCCAACCTCAAGGCGATATCGGGCATCGGCCCGAAGCTGGAGAAGGTGCTGAACGGGCTTGGCATCTGGACATATGCCCAGATCGCCGCCTGGTCGCCGCAAGAGATCGCCTGGGTCGACGATTATCTGTCGTTCAACGGCCGCATCGGCCGCGACGACTGGACTGCCCAGGCGGCGGCGCTGGCCGCGAAGAAGTGAACGAAATGTCGGGCGCTGCGTCTGTCGCGCCCGGAAAATGAGATTGCGGGAAATCCGCAGGGGTTTGAAGCGAATGGCAAAGCTCAAGGTCGACGGGAAAGAGATCACTGTACCCGACCACTACACGCTGCTGCAGGCGGCGGAAGACGCGGGCGCGGAAGTGCCGCGCTTCTGCTTCCACGAGCGGCTGTCGATCGCCGGCAATTGCCGCATGTGCCTGATCGAGGTGAAAGGCGGGCCACCCAAGCCGCAGGCCTCCTGCGCCATGGGCGTGCGCGACCTGCGCCCCGGCCCCAATGGCGAGCCGCCGGAAATCTTCACCAACACGCCGATGGTCAAGAAGGCCCGGGAAGGCGTGATGGAATTCCTGCTGATCAACCATCCGCTGGACTGCCCGATCTGCGACCAGGGCGGCGAGTGCGACCTGCAGGACCAGGCGATGGCCTTCGGCGTCGATTCCTCGCGCTATCACGAGAACAAGCGGGCGGTCGAAGACAAGTATATCGGCCCGCTGGTCAAGACGGTGATGAACCGTTGCATCCACTGCACGCGCTGCGTCCGCTTCACCACCGAGGTTGCCGGCATTTCCGAGCTCGGCCTGATCGGCCGCGGCGAGGACGCCGAAATCACCACCTATCTCGAACAGGCGATGACCTCCGAGCTGCAGGGCAATGTCATCGATCTCTGCCCGGTCGGCGCTTTGACTTCCAAGCCCTTCGCCTTCCAGGCGCGGCCGTGGGAGCTGACCAAGACCGAATCCATCGACGTGATGGATGCGGTCGGCTCGGCGATCCGCATCGATAGCCGTGGCCGCGAAGTGATGCGCATCCTGCCGCGCGTCAACGAGCAGGTGAATGAGGAGTGGATTTCCGACAAGACCCGCTTCATCTGGGACGGCCTGCGCACGCAGCGCCTCGACCGCCCTTATGCGCGCAAGGACGGCAAGCTGGTTCCGGCAAGCTGGGCGGACGCGTTCGCGGCGATCAAGGATGCGGTATCGAAGACGACGCCCGAGAAGATCGGTGCCATTGCCGGCGATCTCGCGGCGGTCGAAGAGATCTACGCCCTGAAGCTCCTGATGGCTTCGCTCGGCTCGAAGAACATCGACTGCCGCCAGGATGGCGCCGCGCTCGACCCGTCGCTCGGACGCGCCAGCTATATCTTCAACCCGACCATCGAAGGCATCGAGCAGGCCGACGCGGTGCTGATCATCGGCGCCAATCCGCGCTTCGAAGCCTCCGTGCTCAATGCCCGCATCCGCAAGCGCTGGCGGGTCGGCAACCTGCCGGTCGGCGTCATCGGCGATGTCGGCGACACGCGCTATGACTACGAATTGCTGGGTGCCGGTCCGGATTCGCTCAAGGATCTGGCGGACGGCAATGGCAAATTCTTCCAGACGCTGAAGAAGGCGACGCATCCGCTGATCATCGTAGGCCAGGGCGCACTGGCGCGCGCCGATGGCGCGGCGGTGCTCGGCCAGGCGGCCAAGCTCGCCACGGCCGTAAACGCCGCTCGCGCCGACTGGAACGGCTTTGCCGTGCTGCACAATGCGGCGGCGCGCGTCGGCGGCCTCGATCTCGGCTTCGTGCCGGGCGAGGGCGGCAAGGACGTTGCCGGCATGCTGGGCGAAACGGACGTGCTGTTCCTGCTCGGCGCCGACGAGATCGACATGGGCAAGACCGGCGGCGCCTTCGTCGTCTATATCGGCACGCATGGCGATGCGGGCGCCCACCGCGCCAATGTCATCCTGCCGGCCGCGGCCTACACCGAAAAGTCGGCCACCTACGTCAACACCGAAGGGCGCGTGCAGCAGACCAACCGCGCCGGCTTCGCGCCAGGCGACGCGCGCGAGGACTGGGCGATCCTGCGGGCGCTGTCCGACGTTCTGGGCAAGAAACTGCCGTTCGATTCGCTGCCGCAGCTGCGGGCGAAGCTCTATGGCGAATACCCGCATCTGGCCCGCATCGACCAGGTCGCGGCCGGCAATGCCGAGGACATCGCCGGCGTGGCGAAGCTTGGCGGGCGGCTGAACAAGGGCACCTTCACGTCGCCGGTCAAGGATTTCTACCTGACCAACCCGATCGCGCGGGCGTCGGCCGTGATGGCTGAATGCTCGGCACTGGCCAAGAGCGGCTTCAAGCAGGCGGCGGAATAAGCATGGAAACCTTCTTCTCCTTCTACGTGCTGCCGGCGCTGCTGATCCTCTTGAAGTCAGTCGTGCTGATCGTCGTGCTGCTGGTCTTCGTCGCGTATATCCTCTACGCCGACCGCAAGATCTGGGCGGCGGTGCAGCTGCGCCGTGGCCCGAACGTGGTCGGCCCCTGGGGCACGCTGCAGGCTTTCGCCGATCTGTTGAAATTCGTCTTCAAGGAACCGGTCATCCCGTCAGGCGCCAACAAGGGCGTATTCCTTTTGGCGCCGCTGGTGTCGGCCGTGCTGGCGATCTCGGCCTGGGCGGTCATTCCAGTCAACCAGGGCTGGGCGATCGCCAACGTCAATGTCGGCATCCTCTATGTCTTCGCCATCTCCTCGCTCGAGGTCTATGGCGTGATCATGGGCGGCTGGGCGTCCAACTCGAAATATCCGTTCCTCGGCGCGCTGCGCTCGGCCGCGCAGATGGTGTCCTACGAAGTCTCGATCGGGTTCGTCATCGTCACCGTGCTGCTGACAGCCGGATCGCTCAACCTCAGCGATATCGTGCTGTCGCAGCAGGGCGGGCTTGGCACGAGGCTTGGCCTGCCCAACACCTTCCTCGACTGGAACTGGCTGGCCCTGTTCCCGATGTTCATCATCTTCTTCATCTCGGCGCTGGCCGAGACGAACCGGCCACCCTTCGACCTGGTCGAAGCCGAATCGGAACTGGTCGCCGGCCACATGGTCGAATATTCGTCGACGCCGTTCCTGCTGTTCTTCCTCGGCGAGTATGTCGCCATCGTGCTGATGTGCGCGCTGGCCACCATCCTGTTCCTCGGCGGCTGGCTGCCGCCCTTCGACTTCGCGCCCTTCACCTGGGTGCCCGGCGTCATCTGGTTCGTGCTGAAAGTCTGCTTCGTCTTCTTCGGCATCTCCATGGTGAAGGCCTTCGTGCCGCGCTACCGCTACGACCAGTTGATGCGGCTGGGCTGGAAAGTGTTCCTGCCGATCTCGCTGTTCATGGTGGTCGCCACCGCAGCCTTCCTCAAGATCACGGGGTTTGCGTGATGTCCCCTCTTTCCCAGGCCGCAAAATCGCTGTTGCTGCAGGATTTCGTCAGCGCCTTCTTCCTGTCGATGCGCCAGTTCTTCGCGCCGAAGGAGACGATCAACTATCCGCACGAGAAGGGGCCGACCAGCCCGCGCTTCCGTGGCGAGCACGCGCTGCGCCGCTATCCCAACGGCGAGGAACGCTGCATCGCCTGCAAATTGTGCGAGGCGATCTGCCCGGCGCAGGCCATCACCATCGAGGCCGGCCCGCGCCGCAATGACGGCACGCGCCGCACGGTGCGTTATGACATCGACATGGTGAAGTGCATCTATTGCGGCTTCTGCCAGGAAGCCTGCCCGGTCGACGCCATCGTCGAGGGGCCGAATTTCGAGTTCGCGACGGAGACGCGCGAGGAACTTTACTACGACAAGGACAAGCTGTTGGCGAATGGCGACCGGTGGGAGCGCGAACTGGCGCGCAACATCTCGCTGGACTCGCCCTACCGCTGATATTTGACGCATGGACGGGGCGAGGGGCCTCGTCTAAGGACACAACGAAACTTGCCGACCGGAGGCGGTGGCAAGCAAGATCGGGCAGGACGCAAGCGTCGTGCTCGGACAGGAACCCGGGGGAACCCCAATGCTGAGTGGACTAGAGGCGGCCTTTTTCTACCTCTTCGCCTTTGTCGCCGTGGCGTCGGCGTTCATGGTCATTTCGTCGCGCAACCCCGTGCATTCGGTGCTGTTCCTGATCCTGACCTTCTTCAACGCCGCCGGCCTGTTCATGCTGACCGGCGCCGAGTTCCTGGCGATGATCCTGCTCGTCGTCTATGTCGGCGCGGTCATGGTGCTGTTCCTGTTCGTCGTCATGATGCTCGACGTCGATTTCGCCGAACTGAAGAGCGGCGCGCTGCAGTACGCGCCGATCGGCGCCTTCGTCGGGCTGATTCTCGCAGCGGAACTGATCGTCGTGCTGGGCGGCTACACCTTCGCGCCGCAGCTCGCCTCGACGATCTCGAAACCCATTCCGGATCTCGCCACGCGCTCCAACACGGCCGCGCTCGGCGACATCCTCTATACCGACTACCTCTACTACTTCCAGATTTCGGGCCTCATCCTGCTGGTCGCCATGATCGGCGCCATCGTGCTGACGCTGCGCCACAAGGAAGGGGTCAAGCGGCAGTCGATCGCAGCCCAGGTCGGCCGCACGCCGGCCACCGGCATGGAAATCCGCAAGGTCAAGTCGGGCGAAGGAGTCTGAGATGGTCGTCGGCATCGCACACTATCTGACCGTATCGGCGATCCTGTTCACGCTCGGCGTGTTCGGTATCTTCCTGAACCGCAAGAACGTCATCGTCATCCTGATGTCGGTCGAGCTGATCCTGCTTGCGGTCAACATCAACTTTGTCGCCTTCTCGGCGGCGCTCGGCGATCTGGTCGGCCAGGTGTTCGCACTGTTCGTGCTGACGGTCGCGGCGGCCGAGGCGGCGATCGGACTTGCCATTCTCGTCGTCTTCTTCCGCAACCGCGGCTCGATCGCGGTCGAAGACGTGAACATGATGAAGGGTTGACGGAACCACCATGTATCAGGCCATCGTCTTCCTTCCACTGCTCGGCTTCCTGATCGTCGGCCTGTTCGGCACGTCGCTCGGCGCCAAGGCGTCCGAATACATCACCTCCGGCTTCCTGGTGATTTCGGCTGTTCTGTCGTGGGTTGCCTTCTTCAGCGTCGGCTTCGGCCATGGCGAGGTTTTCACCGTGCCGGTGCTGCACTGGATCCAGTCCGGCGGGCTGGACGTCTCCTGGGCGCTGCGCATCGACACGCTGACGGTGGTGATGCTGGTGGTGGTCAACACCGTGTCGGCGCTGGTCCACATCTATTCGATCGGCTACATGCACCACGATCCGAACCGGCCGCGCTTCTTCGCCTATCTGTCGCTGTTCACCTTCGCCATGCTGATGCTGGTGACGGCGGACAATCTGGTGCAGATGTTCTTCGGCTGGGAAGGGGTCGGCCTGGCGTCCTACCTGCTGATCGGCTTCTGGTACAAGAAGCCCTCGGCCAATGCCGCGGCCATCAAGGCCTTCGTTGTCAACCGCGTCGGCGATTTCGGCTTCGCGCTCGGCATCTTCGGCGTCTTCGTGCTGTTCGGCTCGGTCAATCTCGGCACCATCTTCGCCAACGCGGCAACGTTCATTCCGGCTGAAGGCGCCCCGCAAGGTGCCGCCGTGCTGACCTTCCTCGGCCATGCTCTGGACAAGCAGTCGGCAATGACCGTCGTCTGCCTGCTCCTGTTCATGGGCGCCATGGGCAAGTCGGCGCAGGTGCCGCTGCACACCTGGCTGCCGGACGCCATGGAAGGCCCGACGCCGGTCTCCGCGCTGATCCACGCCGCCACCATGGTGACGGCGGGCGTGTTCATGCTGGCGCGGTTGTCGCCCCTGTTCGAGCTGTCGCATTCGGCGCTGACGGTGGTGACCTTCATCGGCGCCTTCACCGCCTTCTTCGCGGCGACCGTCGGCCTGGTCCAGAACGACATCAAGCGTGTCATCGCCTATTCGACCTGCTCGCAGCTCGGCTACATGTTCGTGGCGCTCGGCGTCGGCGCCTATGGCGCGGCGATCTTCCACCTGTTCACGCACGCCTTTTTCAAGGCGCTGCTGTTCCTCGGTTCGGGCTCGGTCATCCACGCCGTCTCCGACGAGCAGGACATGCGCAAGATGGGCGGCCTGCGGTCACTGATCCCGACAACCTACTGGATGATGGTGATCGGCACGCTGGCGCTGACCGGCGTCGGCATTCCGGTGACCGTCATCGGCACAGCCGGTTTCTTCTCCAAGGACGCCATCATCGAGAGCGCCTTTGCCGGCCACAATTCGGTCGCCGGCCTTGCCTTCGTGCTGCTGGTCATCGCCGCGTGCTTCACCTCCTTCTATTCCTGGCGGCTGATCTTCATGACCTTCCACGGCAAGCCGCGGGCGAGCCACGAGGTGATGCACCATGTGCATGAATCGCCGCCGGTGATGCTGGTGCCGTTGTTCGTGCTGGCCGCCGGCGCGCTGTTTGCCGGCATCATCTTCCACAATTCGTTCATCGGCGAAGGCTATGCCGAGTTCTGGAAGGCTTCGCTGTTCACGCTGCCGGACAACCACATCCTGCACGAGATGCATGAACTGCCGCTGTGGGTCGAGCTCTCGCCCTTCATCGCCATGCTGATCGGTTTCGCGCTGGCCTGGAAGTTCTACATCCGCTCGCCGGAAATGCCCGTCAATCTCGCCGCGCGGCATCGCGGGCTCTATGCCTTCCTGCTCAACAAGTGGTATTTCGACGAGCTCTACGACTTCCTGTTCGTGCGGCCGGCCAAGCGCCTCGGCCATTTCCTGTGGAAGACCGGTGATGGCACCATCATCGATGGCCTGGGGCCGGACGGCATTTCGGCGCGCGTCGTCGATGTCACCAACCGCGTCGTCAAGCTGCAGACCGGCTACCTCTACCATTATGCCTTCGCCATGCTGATCGGCGTTGCCGCACTCGTCACCTGGATGATGCTCTGATGACCGCCTGGCCAATCCTCTCGCTGGTCACCTTCCTGCCGCTGGTTGGTGCGCTGCTGATCCTGTTCATCAACGATGACAGCGAAAACGCACGCCGCAACATCCGCGCCATTGCGCTGTTGACCACGACGTTCACGTTCATCATCTCGCTGTTCATCTGGACCGGCTTCGACAATTCGCAGGCGGGCTTCCAGTTCGTCGAAAAGGTCGCGTGGCTCGACTCCGGCATCTCCTACCACATGGGCGTCGACGGCATTTCGATGCTGTTCGTCATCCTGACGACCTTCCTGATGCCGCTGTGCATCCTGGCGTCGTGGGAATCGATCGAGAAGCGCGTCAAGGCCTACATGATCGCCTTCCTGCTGCTCGAGACGCTGATGATCGGCGTGTTCTGCGCGCTCGATATCGTGCTGTTCTACGTCTTCTTCGAGGCCGGCCTGATCCCGATGTTCATCATCATCGGCGTCTGGGGCGGCAAGCGGCGCGTCTACGCCTCGTTCAAGTTCTTCCTCTACACGCTCGCCGGCTCGGTGCTGATGCTGCTCGCCATCATGGCGATGTTCTATCAGTCCGGCACCACCGACATCCCGACGCTGTTGACCCACAACTTCCCGGCCAACATGCAGACCTGGCTATGGCTCGCCTTCTTCGCATCCTTCGCAGTGAAGATGCCGATGTGGCCGGTGCACACCTGGCTGCCGGATGCACACGTCGAGGCGCCAACCGCCGGTTCGGTCATCCTGGCCGGTATCCTCCTGAAAATGGGCGGGTACGGCTTCCTGCGCTTCTCCCTGCCGATGTTCCCGCTGGCATCCGAAATGTTCGCGCCGCTGGTCTTCACGCTCTCGGTCGTCGCCATCATCTACACCTCGCTGGTGGCGCTGATGCAGGAGGACATGAAGAAGCTGATCGCCTATTCGTCGGTTGCCCATATGGGCTTCGTCACCATGGGCATCTTCGCCATGAACCAGGAAGGCGTTCAGGGCGCGATCTTCCAGATGCTCAGCCACGGCCTCGTCTCGGGCGCGCTGTTCCTGTGCGTCGGCGTCATCTACGACCGCATGCACACGCGTGAGATCGATGCCTATGGCGGCCTGGTCAACAACATGCCGAAATACGCCACCGTGTTCCTGATCTTCACCATGGCCAATGTCGGCCTGCCGGGCACATCAGGCTTCATCGGCGAGTTCCTGACCATGCTGGGCGTGTTCCGGGTCAACACGTGGGTGGCATTCTTCGCCGCTACCGGCGTCATCCTGTCGGCGGCCTACGCGCTGTGGCTCTACCGCCGGGTGATCTTCGGCGCGCTGACCAAGGACAGCCTGAAGGGGCTGCTCGATCTTTCGGCGCGCGAGAAGGTCATCATCTACCCGCTGGTCGTGCTGGTCATCTTCTTCGGCGTCTATCCCGCTCCCGTCTTCGACGCGACGGCCCAATCGGTCAAGTCGCTCGTCACCAATGTCACCGCATCCATCGGCGCCGCGCAGACCGCGGCGGCGAACTGACCAGGGGTTTTGCGAACCATGACGCCGGACCTTCTCTCCAGCCTGTCGCTCTCGACGCCCGAGCTGATCCTTGCCATCGGCGCGCTCGCGCTGCTGATGGTCGGGGCCTATTCGCGCTCCAACACCGCCAATACGGTGAGCGGCCTTGCGGTCGCCGTTCTGGTTATCGCAGGCGTCTGGCTGATCTTCCGGACCGGGCAGGGCAACGCCTATGGCAATGCCTTCATCCAGGATCCCTTCGCTCGCTTCATGAAGGTGCTGTCGCTGGTCGGCTCGGCGGTGACGCTGATCATGTCGATGCGCTTTGCCAAGGCGGAGCGTTTCGACAAGTTCGAGTATCCGGTGCTGATCCTGCTGTGCACGCTGGGCATGATGCTGATGATCTCGGCCAACGGCATGATCGGGCTCTATCTCGGCCTCGAGCTGCAGTCACTGGCGATCTACGTGCTGGCGGCGATCAACCGCGACAATCTGCGTTCGACCGAGGCCGGCCTGAAATACTTCGTCCTCGGCGCGCTGTCGTCGGGCATGCTGCTGTATGGCATCAGCCTGGTCTATGGCTATACCGGCAACACCGGCTTCCAGGAAATCGCCACGGCGCTGGGCAGCGGCGAGCGCCAGCTGGGCCTCGTCTTCGGTCTGGTCTTCGTGCTGGCCGGCCTTGCCTTCAAGATCTCGGCGGTGCCGTTCCACATGTGGACGCCCGACGTCTATGAAGGCGCGCCGACACCGGTGACCGCGTTCCTGGCGGCGGCCCCCAAGATGGCGGCGATGGCGCTGATCGTGCGCGTCACCATGGGCGCGTTCAAGCCGATCGCCGCCGATTGGCAGCAGATCATCGTCTTCATCTCGATCGCCTCGATGGCGCTCGGCGCCTTTGCCGCGATCGGCCAGACCAACATCAAGCGGCTGATGGCCTATTCCTCGATCGGCCATATGGGCTACGCGCTGGTCGGCCTTGCCGCCAACAGCCAGGCCGGCGTGCGTGGCGTCGCCATCTACATGCTGATCTACCTGGTGATGACGCTGGGCACCTTCGCGTTCATCCTCGCCATGCGGCGCAAGGAAGGCAATGTCGAACAGATCAGCGACCTGGCCGGCCTAGCCTCGACCAACCCGGTCATGGCGACCATCCTGACCATCCTGATGTTCTCGCTGGCCGGCATCCCGCCGCTCGCCGGCTTCTGGGGGAAGTGGTACGTCTTCCTCGCCGCCATCAACGCCAACCTCTACGCGCTGGCGATCATAGGCGTGCTGGCCTCGGTGGTGGGCGCTTACTACTACCTGCGCATCATCAAGATCATGTGGTTCGACGAACCGGTCGGCGGCTTCGTCCCCATGGCCGGCGAATTGCGCCTCGTGCTCGGCGTCTCCGGCGCCTTCGTGCTGTTCTATGTGCTGATCGGCGGGCCGATCGGCACCTATGCCGAAGCCGCCGCCAAGACATTTTTCTGACGGGATGGCATTTCGGCTGGCCCCAACCTCGGCGTCGGAAGGCTTCCGGCTCGAGGCCCATGACAGCGTCGGCTCCACCAATACGGTGGCGCTGGACCACGCCCGGGCAGGCGACCCGGGCAAGCTGTGGGTCGTTTCCAAAAAGCAGGAAAGCGGGCGTGGCCGGCGCGGTCGTGCCTGGGTCTCGCCCGAAGGCAATCTGGCAGCGACCCTGCTTGTCATCACCGGCGGTGAACTTCGCCTTGCCGCGACGTTGGGTTTCGTCGCCGGTCTGTCGCTCGCCGATGCACTGGATGCCGTGGTGCCGAAAGGCCGCATCGCCATCGGACTTGATGGCGCAAGCCAGGGACAAAACCGTTTCGAGTTGAAATGGCCGAACGACGTTCTGGCCTCCGGCGCCAAGCTGGCCGGCATCCTGCTGGAGTCGGCGATGCTGGACGGCGGCCGTTTCGCCGTGGCGGTGGGCATCGGCGTCAATGTGGTGGCGCATCCCACGGATTTGCCGTATCCCGCGACATCACTCCAAGCGCTCGGCGCGACATGCGATGCCGAAACGCTGTTCCTGGCGCTGTCGGATGCCTGGAGCGAGAATGCCCGCCTGTGGGATGAGGGGCGCGGACTTTCAGCCATCAGGAGACGCTGGCTGGCGCGCGCGGCGGGACTCGGCGGCGAGGTTGCTGTCAGAATTGACGGTAATGTGGTGCGTGGGGTGTTCGAGACCATTGACGAGGATTGCCGTTTCGTGATCCGCGACGATGAAGGGGCGGTTCTGACGATCGCTGCCGGCGATGTGCATTTCGGCGCGGTGGCTTCCGCCGGGGTATAGTTTGTCCTTGCGCAATTCCGGACGGAAAATCGTTAGACGCTTTTCCTGGAATTGCTTTAACGGCTTGGCCTGAGGGCCAGGAAGGGAAAAATCATGGCGAAAGCGGAAAACGCCGAACTCGTCTTCGTGCCGCTCGGCGGTGTCGGCGAGATCGGTATGAACTTCGCCCTCTACGGCTACGGCCCGCCGAGCGCGCGCGAATGGATTGTCATCGATGTCGGTGTCACCTTTCCAGACGCGGCGCATCCGGGCGTCGACCTGATCCTGCCCGACACGCGCTTCATCGAGGAGAACCTCGCCAATCTGCGCGGCATCATCATCACCCACGCGCACGAGGATCATTACGGCGCGCTGCTCGACATCTGGCCGAAGCTGAAGGCGCCGGTGTGGATGACGCCGTTCAGCGCCGGGCTGCTGGAAGCCAAGCGCCAGGGCGAGCAGGGAGCAGCCAAGATCCCGCTGACGATCTACCGGGCTGGCGAGAAATTCACCGTCGGCCCGTTCGAGATCGAGGCCATTCCGGTGGCGCACTCCATCCCCGAGCCGATGTCGCTGGCCATCACCACGCCAGCTGGTACCGTCATCCACACAGGCGACTGGAAGATCGATCCGGAGCCGACGATCGGACCCAAGACCGACGAGGCGCGTTTCCGCGCCTATGGCGACAAGGGCGTGCTGGCGCTGATCTGCGATTCGACCAATGCGCTGCGCGAAGGCGAGTCGCCTTCGGAAGTCGCCGTCGGCGAGGGGCTGAAGGGCGTCATCCAGGCCGCCAAGGGCCGCGTCGCCGTGACCACCTTCTCCTCCAATGTCGGGCGCATCGTTTCCATCGCCAGGGCGGCACGCGATGCCGGCCGCCAATGCCTGGTGCTTGGCCGTTCGCTGAAGCGCGTCATCGATGTCGCCGACGAACTCGGCTATATGGACGGCCTTCCGGAGTTCATCGCCGAGGAGGATTTCGGCTTCATTCCGCGCGAAAACCTGGTCATCATCTGTACCGGCAGCCAAGGCGAGCCGCTGGCGGCACTTGCAAAACTGTCGCGCGACGAGATGAAATCGGTATCGCTGACGGCGGGTGACACGGTGGTGTTTTCCTCGCGCACCATTCCCGGCAATGAAAAGGCGATCCTCGAGATCAAGAACCGCCTTATCGATCTCGGCATCAAGATCATCGAGGACGGCGACGCGCTGGTGCATGTCTCCGGCCACCCCCGGCGCAGCGAGCTGCGCAAGATGTATGAATGGGTGCGCCCACAGATCGGCGTTCCCGTGCACGGCGAGGCGGCGCATCTGGTGGCGCAGGGATCGCTGATGTCGACCTCCGGCATCGGCCAGGTGGCGCAGGTGCGCGACGGCGATATGCTGAGGCTCGCCCCCGGTCCCGCCACCATCATCGACCAGGTGCCGTTCGGCCGCATCTACAAGGACGGCAAGCTGATCGGTACCGACCAGGCGATGGGCATCCGCGACCGGCGCAAATTGTCCTTTGCCGGCCATGTCGCGGTCAATGTCGTGCTGGACGACAAATATGAGCTGGCCGGCGATCCCGACCTGGTCGCCATCGGCGTCGCCGAGGCCGATGCCAGCGGCGAGACGCTCGAAGACCTGATGATCGATGCGGCGGTCGGCGCGGTCGACTCGATTCCCCGTCAGCGCCGGAAAGACCTGGACCTCGTGCAGGAGGCCGTGCGGCGCGCGGTGCGCGGTGCGGCCAACGAAGCCTGGGGCAAGAAGCCGCTGGTGACGGTGTTTGTTACGAGATGAAGGGAGGGGGCAGTAGGAATGCGGTCAGCTCTGATCCGTCTTCCCTATTGCCACACTGCCCTGATACGGAGCATTCCATGCTTGGACGGTTGAACCATGTCGCGCTTGCGGTGCCGGATCTGGCGGCGGCGGTTGCCGCCTACCGCAACACGCTGGGCGCCGAAGTGACGGAGCCGCAGGCTTTGCCGGAGCATGGCGTCACGGTGGTGTTCGTCAATGTCGGCAACACCAAGATCGAATTGCTGGAGCCCTTGGGCGAATGCTCGCCAATCGCGGCGTTCCTTGCGAAGAACCCGTCCGGCGGCATGCACCACCTCTGCTACGAGGTCGACGACATCCTGGCCGCGCGTGATCAGCTCAAGGCCGCTGGCGCTCGCGTGCTGGGCGACGGCAACCCGAAGACCGGTGCCCATGGCAAGCCGGTGCTGTTCCTGCATCCGAAGGATTTCTTCGGCACGCTGATCGAACTGGAGCAATCATGAGCTGGGTTTCGTTCACCGCCCTGTTTTTCGCGACGTGGTGGGTGGTGCTGTTCGCCGTCCTGCCGTTCAGCGTCAGGACACAGGACGACGATCATGACGTGACGCTGGGCACGGTTCCAAGCGCGCCGCGTGGCCCGCACATGCTGCGTGCGGTCATCCGCACCACCATCGCCACGGCGATCCTGATGGGCATTTTTTATGGCCTGACGCATGGCCTGGGATACAGCCTCAACGACATCCCGCACATCGTGCCGGATTTCGGCCAGACACCGGCAAAATAGAGCACCCGGCTAGGGCGCTTCGATACCGTACGAGCCGCAGCGGAAGGGATCGGGACGTCGCCATGCTTGGCGGCTCCATGCTTGCTGACGCAGGGTAAAGTAGCCTGGCAACTCGCCGCGCTAACCAGATGATTGCACAAAAAAAATGCAAGGCACGAGGCCTTGCAATTAAACGCGTCCGATCTGTTTCCGGTTTCCGGCGGCAGCGAGTAACCGCGCCTAGATCGCATCCTCCCAAGACTTTGACCGCGTAGGAGGGCAGATTTTTCTCCGCCCTCTCGGTTATCGCGGCACACTAGCCTAAGCCGAATGAAAATGTCACGAAGAATTTTGCCTCGAAACAGGCATTCTCGTGCTGCACTGCACAATAGTATGGCATGCCTTGCTTTCGAAACGACCAGTAAGGCAAAGAGGAGCTGTTGCGGCATGTTTTGAATTGACGTGCGCAAAGAATTCGAGGCCGAACGCCAAGAGGTTCGGTGGCTGAACTGCCCGCGCGGCTTGGCCCGGAAACCGGAGGTTTCCGGGCCGCAACGCGCTGATGTGCCGCGATGGCCGGGTTTCCATTCCGCCATGAAATGGCTATGAAGCCGGGTCAAGCAAGCCTGCGTCGCACCGATTCTGGCGCGACCATTCTCATTCACGGACCAGTCCATGCGTTTGTCGCGCTATTTCCTGCCTATCCTCAAAGAAAATCCGCGTGAGGCCGAGATCGTCTCGCACCGGCTGATGCTGCGTGCCGGCATGATCCGCCAGCAGGGGCAGGGCAGTTTTTCCTGGCTGCCACTCGGCAAGCGGGTGCTGGACAAGGTTTGCCAGATCATCCGCGAGGAGCAGAACCGCGCCGGCGCGCTGGAGATCCTGATGCCGACCATCCAGTCGGCCGATCTGTGGCGCGAAAGCGGCCGCTATGACGACTACGGCAAGGAGATGCTGCGCATCAAGGATCGCCAGGACCGCGACATGCTCTACGGCCCGACCAATGAGGAAGTGGTCACCGAGATCGTCCGCGCCTACGTCAAGTCCTACAAGGACCTGCCGCTCAATCTCTACCACATCCAATGGAAGTTCCGTGACGAGGTGCGGCCGCGCTTCGGCGTCATGCGCTCACGCGAATTCCTGATGAAGGACGCCTATTCCTTCGACCTCAACTTCGAAGGCGCGAGGGCGGCCTACAACAGGATGTTCGTGTCCTATCTCAGGACCTTCACGCGCATGGGCCTTCAGGCAATCCCGATGCGCGCCGACACCGGGCCGATCGGTGGCGATCTCAGCCACGAATTTATCATCCTGGCGGACACCGGCGAGAGCCAGGTCTATTGCGATCGCGATTATCTGTCGCTCCAGGTGCCTGGCGAAAACACCGACTTCGCCAATAACGCCGAGATATCGGACATCGTCAAAACCTGGACGACGCCTTATGCCGCCACCGACGAGATGCATGATGAGGCGGCGTGGGACAAGCTCGGCGAAGCGGACCGGGTCTCGGCTCGGGGCATCGAGGTTGGCCACATCTTCCATTTCGGCGACAAATATTCGAAGCCTATGGGCGCCAAGGTGACCGGGCCTGACGGCAAGGATCATTTCGTCTCCGGCGGCTCCTACGGCATCGGCCCGTCGCGGCTTGTCGCGGCGATCATCGAAGCCAGCCATGACGAGAACGGCATCATCTGGCCGGACGCCGTGGCGCCGTTCGACATCGGTCTGATCAACATGAAGGTGGGCGACGCCGACTGCGACCGCGTCTGTGACGAGCTCCATGCCGCCTTCGCAGCCAGCGGCAAGGATGTGCTCTATGACGACACCGACCAGCGACCGGGCGGCAAGTTCGCCACAGCCGACCTGATCGGCCTGCCCTGGCAGGTGATCGTCGGGCCGCGCGGCGTGGCCGCCGGCGAGGTCGAGATCAAGAATCGCAAGACCGGCGAGCGGGTGACGCTGCCGATCGCCGATGCCAAAAAACGCTTCGGTGCCGCCGCATGAGCGAGGCGGCTGCGGCAAGATCGGCGGGCGCCGGCCCTTTCTCCATATTCGAACGCACGGTGGCGTGGCGCTATTTGCGCTCGCGGCGCAAGGAGACGGTGATCTCGGTCATCGCCTCGATCTCCTTCCTCGGCATCATGCTGGGGGTGGCGACGCTGATCGTCGTCATGGCCGTGATGAACGGGTTCCGGGCCGAGCTTTTGACCCGCATCCTCGGCGTCAACGGCCATCTGATCGTGCAGCCGCTTGATTCGCCGCTCGAGGATTACGCCCAGGTCGCCGGCCGCATCAACGGCGTGCCCGGCATCAAATACGCCATCCCGCTGATCGACGGCCAGGTGCTGGCGCAAGGCAATGTCGGTGGCGGCACCGGCGCGCTGGTGCGCGGCATACGCGGAGAGGATCTCGGCAAGATCGCCATCGTCGCCAGCAACGTCAAACAAGGCACGCTCGCCGATTTCGACTCGGGCGAAGGCGTCGCCATCGGCAAGCGCATGGCCGAGAATCTCGGGCTGACGCTCGGCGACACCATCACCTTGATCTCGCCCGATGGTGACGTGACGCCGCTGGGCACCACGCCGCGCATGAAGGGCTACAAGATCGCGGCGATCTTCGAAGTCGGCATGTCGGAATATGACAGCTCCATCGTCTACATGCCGTTCTCGGAAGCGCAGCTCTATTTCAACATGGATGGACGCGCGCAGACGATCGAGATCTATGTCGACAATCCCGACAATGTCGACGCGCTGAAGCCGAAGGTGGAGGAGGCGGCGCAACGGCCCATCGACATCGTCGACTGGCGCCAGCGCAACGAGACCTTTTTTTCCGCCCTGCAGGTCGAGCGCAACGTCATGTTCATGATCCTGACGCTGATCGTGCTGGTGGCGGCGCTCAACATCATTTCCGGGCTGATCATGCTGGTGAAGGACAAGGGGCACGATATCGCCATCCTGCGCACCATGGGCGCCTCGCGCGGCGCGATCTTGCGCATTTTCCTGATGACCGGCGCGGCGATCGGCGTCACCGGCACGCTCGCTGGCGTGCTGCTCGGGGTGCTGATCTGCACCAACATCGAATCGATCCGGCAGTTCTTCTCCTGGATGACCGGCAAGGTGCTGTTCAATCCGGAGCTCTACTTCCTCAGCCAGCTGCCGGCGAAGATGGATCCGCGCGAGACCACCTATGTCATCATCATGGCGCTCGGCCTGTCGTTCCTGGCGACCGTGTTTCCGGCGTGGCGGGCCGCCCGCCTCGATCCGGTCGAAGCCTTGAGGTACGAGTAGTGGCCGAGGTCATTATCGAGCTGAAGAGCGTCGAGCGGCACTATGTCCAGGGGCCGCGCAAGCTCACCATCCTGAACGGCGCCGATTTCTCGCTGCGGCGCGGCGAGATGGTAGCGCTGGTTGCGCCGTCGGGCACCGGCAAGTCGACGCTGCTGCATACGGCCGGCCTGCTGGAGCGCCCCGATGCCGGCGACGTGATCCTGTCCGGACGGGCCTGCGGTCGGCTATCCGACGACGAGCGCACGTCGATCCGACGCAACGATGTCGGCTTCGTCTACCAGTTCCATCATCTGCTGCCCGAGTTTTCCGCGCTGGAAAACATCATGATGCCGCAGCTGATCAAGGGCCTGCCGCGCAAGGAAGCGGCCGAGCGCGCCGCTCAGCTGCTCGATTACATGCAGATCGGCAAGCGCGCCTCGCACCGGCCGGCCGAATTGTCCGGCGGTGAGCAGCAGCGCGTCGCCATCGCGCGTGCCGTTGCCAATGCGCCGCTGGTGCTGCTAGCCGACGAGCCGACTGGCAATCTCGATCCGGTCACCGCCTCCTATGTGTTCGAAGCCCTGGAGGCGCTGGTGCGGCAGTCGGGTCTGGCCGCGCTGATCGCCACCCACAATCACGAACTGGCATCGCGCATGGACCGGCGCGTCACGCTCGCCGACGGCAAGGTCGTGCCGCTGTAGGGCACGTCGATGTTCGCCGCGGGAGTGGGGCCAACCTGGACAAGCTCCGGCGAGATTTCCGCGAATGCAGGTTGCCGTCGGGGATTCTGGCCTCTCCGAAGGTCACCCGGGCTCAGAACCGCCAGTGAGCATTCCGTGCGATCAGGGTGGAAGAGATCGCGATCATCACCAGGATCAGCAGCCAGGTTACAAAGTTGCGCGAGAGGCGCCACCGGCGGCCTTGTCTCATGCGCTTTCGCCAGCGGTCAGCTTTATTGGCGCCTTCGTGTTGGCCCACGTTCATCACTCGGTATAGTTCCCGCAGCGTCAACCTTTTCTTAACCCTGCCAATCCGATCGCCGGAGATTTCGGATGCGGTTGGATTCTGCTCGTTGACTTTGAAACAAAATTAGAACAAATTGCGAACATATCAACAACAGGAGAGAGTTATGACCGATCTGGTTCAGGATGTCATCTCACTGGTTTGCATGAGCACATTCCTCATTTCCATGGCGATCTGGATCGGCGCCATGTGACCTGGCGGCGTTGATCGCTGCTGTTTCCGCCGTCAAGCGGACCGCTCCTCCGTTAAACCTTTCTTGCCGCCTCGACGCTAGGATGCGCCTCAAGGCAGGAGCAACGTCCAGGTGTCGCCCATCGTCACGGCCATTCTCGTGGCCAGCAATCTCGGGCTGATCTTTCTCTTGATGACCGCGCCGCTTGGTTTGCGCACGGTCAGGATGAGCCGCTTGATTGCGACGGACCGCCAGCGCCTCTGGCAGGCGCTGTGGCCGCTTGGCAGCGATGCCGGCTGGTCCGGCGAGATCCTGTCGGCGCAGCCGCTGGACGGGGAGAGCGTGTCCCGCATCATGCTGTCGTGGGAGGGCCGCGACGGCAAGCCGATCGAACGCAGGGCACGGTTTGACGATGTCGTCGAAGGCAGCCGCTTCTCGATGCGTGTCGTCGAGGATACCGCGCTCGACGCCTCGTTCTGGAAAGACTATCGCGAAACCGCCGAACTCGTCTCCGAAGACGGTGGCACGCGGGTGACGCTCAGCCAGACGGATCGCTACCGCGGCGTTGCCTTTCTGGTGTTCCGTTACTTCGCCATGCGCCGCGAGCTGTCCAAGCTGCAACGCTGGGCGCTAACCGGTCAGTATCGCAAGGGCGGCTGGTTCGAGCATCCGCTCAGCCAGGTTGGGTTTGCCGTGCTGTCGGCATTGATGCTGTGGCCGTTCTTCGGGCTCCACCTCGGCGGGCTGGCGCTCGCCTCGATCCTTACCTCGGTCGTGGCCCTGCATGAACTCGGCCATATGGCGGCGTTCCGGCTGATGGGCCACCGCAAGGCGCGGATGATCTTCATCCCGCTGCTCGGCGGGGTCGCCATTGGCGGCAGGCCTTACAACAGCCGTTTCGAAGTGGCCTTCGTGGCGCTGATGGGGGCGGGCTTCTCCGCCTTCCTGGTGCCGATCGTCATTGCCGCCAGCGCGCTTGCGGGCGGCGAGGGGCACAAGGCCGCGGCCGCGCTGCTGGCGGCGCTGGCGGGCTGCGCCGCCTTGTTCAACATCGCCAATCTGGTGCCGGTGTGGAAGTTCGACGGCGGCCAGGTGTTGCGCCAGATCTGTCCGGGGCCGATCGCACTGGCGCTGGCCTCGTTCTTCCTGCTCTCGGCTTTCCTGGCGGTGGGGTGGCGGGCCGGCTTTTCCTCCGGCTTCCTGCTCGCGGCGGGAGCCGTCTTTTCAATCCTCAGCCTGCTGACCATGGGCAGCGGAGTGAAGCCACGCCACGAGCTGGAACCGATCCGCACGGTCGACCGCTTCGCCATCGCCGGTGCGCTGCTGGCGGTGTTCGTCATCCATGGCTGCGGCGTGCTGTGGGCGTCGGCGCAGTTGCTTTGAACCTGTTGAACCCGAAAGGTTCAACCAGTCCTTCGGACTGGCTCGGCGGGCGCAGCCACGGCGGGACCGAAAACATCCTCGAAGGCTGATTTCAGCGCCAGATCGAGGTCGGCCATGCCAATGGGAAGGCCGAGGTCGACGAGGCTGGTGACACCGTGGTCCTGCACGCCGCAGGGCACGATGCCGCTGAAATGGTCGAGATCCGGTTCGACATTGATGGCGATGCCGTGAAAACTCACCCAGCGCCGCAGCCGGATACCTATCGCCGCGATCTTGTCCTCGGCCGGCGAACCGTCCGGCAAGGCAGGGCGATCGGGCCGCACCACCCAGACGCCGACCCGGTCCTCGCGGCGTTCGCCGCGCACGTTGAAGGCGGCGAGCGTGCCGATGATCCACTGTTCGAGCGCGGCGACGAAGGCGCGCACGTCCTCGCGCCGCCGTTTCAGGTCCAGCATGACATAAGCGACCCGCTGTCCCGGCCCATGATAAGTGTATTCGCCGCCGCGACCGGCCGAAAAGACCGGGAACCGGTCGGGATCGATCAGGTCCTCGACGCGCGCACTGGTGCCGGCGGTGTAGAGCGGCGGATGTTCGACCAGCCAGACCATTTCGCCGGCGGCCCCGCCGCGTATCGCCTCGGCACGCGCCTCCATGAAGGCAAGCGCATCGGGATAGGGGGTAAGGCCAGGCTCGATGCGCCACTCGACCGGTGCTGAACCGGGGAGCGGCAGGAACGACGTGGCGATCTGGCTGCGTTCTGTCATGGCTTTTCGTTTTTCACTTATGCCGTGGCGATCCGCTTGCACTTCGGGCGGCATGCATCCGTCTCCATATGGCGTCAATCGCTGGAAACGTCCAGTTCCGGCCCTTCATTCCAATCCTGTGGACCGTTATGCCAATCGCCTGAGATTATTGCGTGCGGCGCACTTGTTTCGCCGGAAACGATTTGCTACACGCCGCGAGCCGGTCGGTTCCGGCTCCTACCACGTGCGGTCGTGGCGGAATTGGTAGACGCGCAGCGTTGAGGTCGCTGTGGGGCAACCCGTGGAAGTTCGAGTCTTCTCGACCGCACCAATATTTCCCGAAGCGGGCCTTCGGATCTCGTGAAATCACCTCCGGCAATCCTGCGATCATCGGGCCCGAGTGCGGCGCCGCTCTGTAGCGGCTGGACGTTTGGTTCGTTCGGCAGATCGACGGTAACGACGAGGCCGGTTGGCTGGTTGTCGTGCAACTCGATGCTGCCGCCGTGGCCCTGGATCTGTCCGGAATAGGAAACCGCGAACCCGACATCGGAGAATTCGGCGCAGACGGTTTGCAGCACGCTGGCAATATCGGCCCGCTGCAGCTTTCCGTCGATACGTCGTTGCGCAGATAGGTCAGGGGTCTCGTCGATCAGATCCTCGATGTGCCGGACATCAATGTTCCTCCCGCAAAAATGTCTGGCGAGCGACTGCCCAGATTTCTTGAGATCACGCCGCCTTCTTCATCCGCGCCAGCGTATCGGCCACCACTTCGCCAAACGTCGACGGCGTCGGCACGATGATGACGCCTGCCTCCTTCAGGATTTCGACCTTCTCCTGCGCCGACTCGCCGAAGGCCGAGATGATGGCGCCGGCGTGGCCCATGCGGCGGCCTTTCGGAGCGGAGAGGCCGGCAATGTAGGCGATCAGGGGCTTGCGCATGTTGTCGCGCGCCCAGATCGCGGCTTCGGCTTCCTGCGGTCCGCCGATCTCACCGATCATCACCACGGCGTCGGTGTCGTCGTCCTGCTCGAAGAGTTTCAGCATGTCCTTGAAGGAGGAGCCGTTGATCGGGTCGCCGCCGATGCCGACGCTGGTCGACACGCCGATGCCGAGCGCCTTCATCTGCGAGGCCGCTTCGTAGCCGAGCGTGCCGGAGCGGCCGACAATGCCGACGCGGCCGGGCAGGTAGATAGAGCCTGGCATGATGCCCATCAGTGCTTGCCCGGGCGTGATGACGCCGGCGCAGTTCGGGCCGATCAGCCGCATGCGATCCTCGAAGCGGTAGCGGCGCATGTAGCGCTTGACCTGCATCATGTCCTGCGAGGGGATGCCGTCGGTGATGCAGACGCAGAGTTTTATGCCAGCATCGGCGGCCTCCATGATCGAATCGGCGGCGAAGGGCGGCGGCACGAAGACGATGCTCGCCTCGGCGCGGGTTTCGCGCACCGCGCCCTTGACGGTGTTGAAGACGGGCAGGCCGAGATGCGTCTGGCCGCCCTTGCCGGGGGTGACGCCGCCGACAAGCTTGGTGCCGTATCGCTTCATGTCCTCGGCATGGAAGCTGCCGATCTTGCCGGTGAAACCCTGGACGATGACCCGGGTGCTGCGGTTGAGCAGGATTGCCATTTTTTCGACCTCCCTAGAGCATGATGCCGAAAAGTGTGAAGAGGTTTTCGGGCGACATCATGCTCTATCTGTTTGATTTTAGAGACGGATTCAGATTTCAGGTCGAATCGACCTGAAATCATCCGACTCTAGGCTGCTTTTTTCTTGGCGGCCGCGCGCCAGGCGGCGACGGCTTTTTCGGCGGCTTCGGCAAGTGTGTCGGCGACGATCACCGCCTCGCCGGAATCGGCCAGGATGCGGCGTCCTTCCTCGGCCTTGGTGCCGGAGAGCCGCACCACCAGCGGTACGGTGACGCCGACCTCGCGTATCGCCTTGATGACGCCCTCCGCGACCCAGTCGCAGCGGTTGATGCCGGCGAAGATGTTGACCAGGATGGTCTCGACATTCTTGTCGCCGAGCACGGCGCGGAAGGATTTCGCCACCCGCTCCGGCGACGCCCCGCCGCCAATATCGAGGAAATTGGCAGGCTCGCCGCCGGCGATCTTGATCATGTCCATGGTCGCCATGGCGAGCCCCGCGCCATTGATGATGCAGCCGATGTTGCCGTCGAGGCCGACATAGGAGAGGCCACGGTCGCTGGCGAAGGTTTCGCGCGGGTCTTCCTGGCTCTTATCGCGCAGTTCGGAGATTTCCGGGCGGCGGAACAGCGCGTTCTCGTCGAACGACATCTTGGCGTCGAGCGCGATCAGATTGCCGTCGCGCGTCACCACCAGCGGATTGATCTCCAGCATGGAGGCGTCGTAGTCGCGGAACACCTGGTAGCAACTGAAGATGGTCTCGGTCGCCTTGCCGATCAGGTCATGATCGAGGCCCAGCCCAAAGGCGATCTCGCGGGCCTGGAAACGCTGCATGCCGACGCCGGGATCGACCGAGGTGCGCAGGATGGAATCAGGGGCCTTCTCGACGATGTCCTCGATTTCCATGCCGCCGGCGGCCGAGGCCACGATCATCACGCGCTCTTCCTTGCGGTCGAGGACGAAGCCGACATAGAGCTCCTGCGCGATATCGACCGCTTCCTCGAGATAGAGCCTGGAGATCAGCTTGCCGCGCGGGCCGGTCTGCTGGGTCACCAGCTTGCGCCCGAGCATCGCTTCGGCGGCGCTGGAGATTTCCTCGTCATTGGCGCACAGTTTTATGCCTCCGGCCTTGCCGCGGGCGCCTGAGTGAACCTGCGCCTTCAAGACCCATTTGCCGCCGCCGATCTCGCGCGCCCTGTAGGTCGCCTGTTCGGGGCTGTAAGCCAGCCCGCCGCGCGGCACATGCACGCCATGCCGGGCGAGCAGTTCCTTGGCCTGATATTCGTGGATGTCCATTGTTGTCCTCCCTGAACCGTCAATGTGTGGCGCGGTCGTTAGCTGGTCAGTTGGCCCGCGCGTTCGATGGCCTCGTTGACCACCAGAACATTGCGCGCCATGCGTTCCGAGGCGGCGTCGATCATCTTGCCGTCGAGTGCGGCGGCGCCTTTGCCCAGGGCCTCGGCTTCCTTGAGCACCTCGAGAATGCGCCTGGCACGCGCGACTTCCTTTTCCGGCGGCGAGAAGACGTCGTTGGCGAGCGCGATCTGCGAGGGGTGGATCGCCCATTTGCCTTCGATGCCGAGTGCCGCCGCGCGCTTGGCACCGGCGATGTAGCCCTCCGGATCGGAGAAATCGCCGAACGGTCCGTCGATGGCGCGCAAGCCATAGGCCCGGCAGGCGACGGTCATCCGCGACAGCGCGAAATGCCACTGGTCGCCGGGATAATCGGGATTGAGGCCGCCAATATTGACGGTGCGCGCCTTGCAGCTCGCCGCATAGTCGGCAACGCCGAAATGCATGGCTTCCAGCCGGCCAGGCGTCGCGGCAATCGCCTCGACATTGGCCATGCCGAGCGCGGTCTCGATCAGGGCTTCCAAGCCGACACGGGTCTTGAAACCCTTGGCCATCTCGATCTGGTTGACCATGGCCTCGACCATGTAGAGATCGGCCGGCACGCCGACTTTCGGCACCAGAATGGTGTCCAGCCGGTCGCCGGCCTGTTCCATCACGTCGACGACGTCGCGGTACATGTAGTGGGTGTCCAGCCCATTGATGCGCACCGAGACGGTCTTGCCCTTGGCGCGCCAGTCGATGTCGTTGAGCGCCTGGATGATGTTCTTGCGGGCGCGTTCCTTGTCGGGCGGTGCGACCGCGTCCTCGATGTCGAGGAAGACGAAGTCGGCGGCGCTGTTGGCTGCCTTGTCGATCATCTCCGGGCTGGAGCCGGGAACCGCCAGCTCGCTGCGCTGGAGTCTCAATTTCCTGAGGTGGTTGATGGTGTGGCTCATCGTCTGGTCCCTCAGGCGGCTTCGGCGACCGGCACGGCGGCCGAGGCGCGGAAATGCTGGATGGCGGCGCCGACGCCGGAGCCAGGGGCCAGCCGCACGCCGCAATCGAGCAGCGCCATTTCGGCCGCCGAAAGCGAGGCGAGCACCATCACCTCGTTCAGCCAGCCGAGATGGCCGATGCGGAAGACCTTGCCCATCACCTTGTTGAGGCCGCCGCCGAGCGAAGTCTGGTAGGTGCGGTAGGCGCGCTTGACGACGTCGCTGCTGTCGATGCCTTCAGGCACCAGAATGGCGCTCACCGTGTCGGAATGCCATTTCGGCGCCTTGGCGCAGAGTTTCAGGCTCCAGGCGTCGACCGCCTTGCGCACGCCTTCGGCGAGGCGATGATGGCGGGCAAAGATGTTCTCCAGCCCTTCCTCGGCGATCAGGTCGAGCGAAGCGCGCAGGCCGCGCAGCAGCTGCGTCGCCGGCGTATAAGGGAAGTAGCCGGCGTCGTTGGCGCGGATCATGTCCTCGAAGGAGAAGAAGCAGCGCCGGTGGGTGGCGCTCCTCGAAGCGACGAGCGCCTTCTTGCTCACCGACAGGAAGCCGAGACCGGCGGGCAGCATGAAGCCTTTCTGCGAGCCGCTGACGGCGCAGTCGACGCCCCATTCTTCCTGCCGGAAGTCGATCGAGCCGATCGACGAGACGCCGTCGACGAACAGCAGGGCAGGGTGGTTTGCGTCGTCAAGCGCGGCACGGCAGCCGGCGACATCGCTGGTCACGCCGGTCGCGGTCTCGTTCTGCGTGCAGAAGACGGCCTTGATGCGGTGCGTCTTGTCCGCTTTCAGCCGTTCGGCATAAAGCTCGAGCGGTACGCCGGTGCCCCATTCGCAGTCGATCACGTCGACCTCGAAGCCGAGGCGCTCGGCCATGTCGACCCACAAATGCGAGAACTGGCCGAAGCGCGACATCAGCACGCGGTCGCCGGGGCTGAGCACATTGGTCATCGCCGCTTCCCAGGCGCCTGTGCCGGAGGACGGGTAGATGAAGACGCGGCCGGTCTCGTTCTTGAAGACGCGTTTGATGTCCTCGAACAGCGGCAAGGTGAGATCGGGGAAGGACGCGGCGCGCATATCCTCCATCGGCAGGTTCATCGCCTGCCGGACCTGTTCGGGGATGTTGGTCGGCCCGGGAATGAAAAGATGGGTGAAACCGGCCATGATGCGAACTCCTCCTGATCCAGCAAAGCGGTGGGGGGAGTTTCGTTTCGACGGCTAAAGCCAACAACACCTTGGCGGGTAAGATCTCGCCGCGCGCGGGTGGGGCGGGCCTACCCGGTCAGCCTACCCGAAAGGCTGCTTCTGGGTACGCCTCTCTCGCGCATAGAGCGCGACGGCCATCGCCCGGTTACGGACGTCGAGCTTGTCGTAGAGATTCTTCAGGTGATACTTCACCGTGTTCTCGGAAATGCCGGTCCGCGTGGCGATCTGCAGATTGGTCCAGCCGTCGGAAAGCACCGCCAGCAGCTCGCGTTCGCGCACGGTGAGCTGCGCGAGCGGCGTGTCGTTGACCTTGTTGATGTCGATATAGGGGATGCAGATGCGTCCATGCGCGACCGCCAGGATCGTGTCGAAGATGATGGCTGGGTCGTCGAACTGGAAACAGTAGCCCTGGGCGCCGAGCCGCACGCATTGCTTCAGGATGCCGATATCATGGTCGTTGGAAAAGACGGTAATGCGCACGTCGAGCTTGCGGCTCTGGACCTCGGCCAGCACATCGGCGCCGTCCATGTCGGCGAGCTTCCAGCCGATGACAGCGACGTCAAACCCACCCTTCGCCGCCAGGTCCAGGAACTGCCTGCCGCTCTGCACGGTGTTCAACAGGTCGAAGCGGCCGTCGCATTCGAGCATTTCGCGCAGCGCCGATATGACGAATGGATTGCGCTCGGCGACGACAATGCGCATGCGCCGGTCGCCAACTGCCTTGCTTGTTTTCCCGGGCTTGCTGTTCAAGGGCCGTTTTTGTCCTGGGCTGGTTATCCGCAACGCACAGGTCAGGCTTCAGGCCTGGACCCGTATCATGACAATTCTGCCCCAATCGCGCCGGGGTGCTCTTTCCCCAGCGACATCGGCTGTCGCGCCGTCTGAAGCCGGGGATTGGCTGGTCCTTGATGGATAGGCATTGCCAGGCCCGGCATCCGCGATACACTCATAGGGCGACGTGGAGCAGGCGTTTCGTTTGATATTCCGTGCCTTAGAGCGATAAGTTCTCGGATCGAATCGCGTCTGTACGCGAGATGTCGATTTCCGAGAAACCGGTTTCCGCTTTAGGGGCCGATGCTCTAGACCTGAAGGCACAATTTTTCCGGGATGGCGGGAGGCGGTGGTGGAGGACAAGCAGACGACCTCCGCCAAGGCGGCTGACGATGCCCGGGCCGATATCTATGGCGAGGACGGTGCGGTCCTTCCGTCCTTCCTTGCCCAGATCGGGGCCGCGATCGCCGATCGCGATACGCTGACCCTCAAGCATGAAGTCGACCATCTGCACCAGTCGGAACTCGGCGACCTGATCGAGGCGCTGCATCCGGAACAGCGGCAGGCCCTCGTCGAGTTGCTGGGCACCGATTTCGACTTTTCCGCGCTGACCGAGGTCGACGAGGCGATCCGCATGGAGATCGTCGATCACCTGCCCAATGCACAGATCGCGCAGGCGGTGCAGGAACTCGATTCCGACGACGCGGTCTACATCCTCGAAGATCTCGAAAAGGAAGACCAGGACGAGATCCTGTCGCAGCTGCCGTTCACCGAACGGATCAGGCTGCGCCGCTCGCTCGACTATCCCGAAGAGACCGCCGGGCGGCGCATGCAGACCGAGTTCGTCGCGGTGCCGCCGTTCTGGACCATCGGCCAGACCATCGACTACATGCGCGAGGACAAGAACCTGCCTGAGCGCTTCAGCCAGATCTTCGTCATCGATCCGACCTTCAAGCTGTTGGGGGCCATCGACCTCGACCAGATCCTGCGTACCAAGCGCGCGGTCAAGGTCGAGGACGTCATGCACGAGACGCGCCACGCCATCCCGGCCACCATGGACCAGGAAGAGGCGGCGCGGGAGTTCGAGCAGTACGATCTCTTGTCAGCCGCGGTCGTGGACGAGAATGAGCGGCTGGTCGGCGTGCTGACCATCGACGATGTCGTCGACGTCATCCAGCAGGAAGCGGAGGAAGATCTGCTGCGCATGGGGGGCGTCGGCGACGAAGAACTCTCCGACACGGTGTTTGCGACCTCGCGCTCGCGCGTTCCCTGGCTGCTGGTCAACCTTGTCACGGCATTTCTGGCGGCGTCGGTGATCGGCTTGTTCGACCACACGATCGAGCGGATCGTGGCGCTCGCCGTGCTGATGCCGATCGTGGCCGGCATGGGCGGCAATGCCGGTTCGCAGACCATGACCGTCACCGTGCGGGCGCTGGCGACGAAGGACCTCGACATCTACAATGCCGCCCGCATCATCCGCCGCGAAATGGGCGTGGGCTTCATCAACGGCATCGTCTTTGCCGTTCTGATCGGCATCGTCGCCGCCGTCTGGTTTCGCGATCCCAATCTGGGCGGGATCATCGGAGCGGCGATGATCATCAATATGTTCGCGGCCGCACTTGCCGGCATCCTGATCCCGCTGCTGCTCGACCGGTTCAAGATCGACCCGGCCGTGGCGTCGGCGGTTTTCGTCACCACCGTCACCGACTGCGTCGGCTTTTTCGCTTTCCTTGGCCTCGCAAGCTGGTGGTTCGGCGTGAGGTAGTCGCCTCAATTGACTTTTACGTAAATGCCGTGCGAGGCTCGCGCGGGGGCCATGTCGATTCCGGCGGCCGAGGGTTTGGTTCGGACAGAAGGCGGCGCCGCGTGGCGGTCGCCCGGAATTCCGACTTGGAGTGACAATGCGGGAATATTATTCGATCACCGAACTGACCCGCGAATTCGACGTGTCGACGCGGACGCTGCGTTTCTATGAGGACGAAGGCCTGGTGCAGCCGGTGCGGCGCGGCCGCACTCGGCTGTTTCGTCCCTCCGACCGCCATCTCATCCGGCAGATCATGCGCGGCAAAAGGCTCGGCTTCTCGATCAACGAGATCCGCGAAATCATCCAGATGTACAAGGAGCCGCCGGGCGAGGTCGGGCAGCTCAAGCTTATGATCAAGCGCATCGAGGAAAAGCGCGAGGATCTGAGGCAAAAGCGCCGCGACCTCGAGGAGACACTGGCCGAACTCGACCAGGCCGAGGAGTCATGCGTCGAGCGGCTCGTGGAGCTTGGCGTCAACACCTGACGAAGCTCAAATCCAGCGCCGCACCCGCTTCGCGTAGTCGCGGTATTTCTTGCCGAATTTCGCCGCCAGTATCTTTTCCTCGCCCTCGATCGCCAGCTTCTGGGTGAGGAAGGCGGCGATGAAGGCAAAGAGCAGGAACCAGGCTATCCCCGTGACAAAGGCGACGCCGATCAACAGCAGTGTGTTGGCCAGATACATCGGGTTGCGGGTGACGCCGAAAGGGCCCGTCGTGACGAGATGGTCGGGCACGGCATTGGGATTGAGCGTTGTCCTGGCCCGCATCATGGTGCGGATGGCGGTGAACCAGAGTACGGCGACGCCGAACAATGCCACCCAGCCCGCCGCGAACAGGAGGTCGCCCAGGAGATCGCCGATCCAGGGCAGGGGGTAGAGCATGCCGAGGATGACGCTGACGGCGATCGCCGCGGTGTAGATAACCGGCGGCCACGGGATCACCCCGGGCTTCGGCTGGGTTTCGGTCATTGCGTTCCTCCCTCATCCATCTTGTCTTCGGTCTGGGCCGTGCAGCTGCCGGCCAGATCGCCCAGATGCGCCCTGAACTCCGCAGTCTGGTCGTTGTTCTCGAGCCGATCAAGAGATGCTTCGCCCTCGAGCGTCGTCAGCATGCAGCCGCAATAGCTCGAACAGAAGGTCGCGTTGCGCGTCTGCTCGCACGAGCGCTGGCAGGTTTTGAGGAAATTGACCTGCGGGGTTTCGACCTGGGCCGGCATCACTTGCGAGAACAGCCAGACGCAGCCGATCAGCAGCGGCTGATGGATCAGGTAGAAGGCGAGGCTGTGGCGGCCGATGAAGACCAGCGGATTGGCCCAGCGTCCGGGTTTGAGGTTCGCAAGGCGGGCTCGCATGCCGGATGCGGAGGCGAGTTTCGCCACTGCGATGCCGACAAGCACCGCGCCGAACCATGGAAACAGCGGCACATAGTCGTTGGATCGCGGATTGATCGCCGACAGGCCGATCCACCACAGCCAGGGATGATCCAGCGCCTCGAAGCGCAGATAGATGGGCGCGGCGATGACGAGCGCGGCAATGACAAGCGTCAGCAGCGCGGGCAGCCGCAGGAAGGCAAGGCCGAGCAGGCTGGCGAGCGCGATCTGGTGCAGGATGCCGAAGAAGATGAAGCCGTCAGGCGTGGCGATCCGCGTGACGACCGAAATGGCGATCGCCGCTCCGGCAACCATGGCGAACCGTTTCCAGAAGCCGTTCCAGCGGATTTGCCGGCCGTGGGCAAGGTACAGGCTGACGCCGACCAGGAACAGGAAGGTCGAGGCGATGCAGCGCGCATAGATCTTCCACCAGCCGAAGGCCGTGAGGCCCGGGTCGGTGTAGCCGAAGAATTCCAGGTCCCAGGTGAAATGGTAGCTCGCCATGGCCAGCAGCGCGATGCCGCGCACGATGTCGATGGCGACGATGCGCCGGGATGGCTCCGGAACGGGTACGGTCGGCGTATGGATGGTCATGGTCTCGCGATCTGATTCAGCCCCGCTTGAGGACTATCACGGTTGGACGGGACAGAAGAAGGCCGCGAGCAGCGGCATGGGCGATGTCTCTTGCATCAGGCGCCGCTTTAGGCCAGCGCCGGGAAGTCTTTGACCGACTTCGCTTTTTGCCGGATATGCGTCGGTTTCCTCTTAATCGCCCGGAAGTGGCCAAGGCAGATTTGGCCGGTGATTCTGCTTTTGGGGAAGCAATGTCCACCCATGTGCGCCATCCGATCTGGCTCCCGGCCCTCAAGGCCGCGGATGCGCGCACCTTCACCTCGCTCTACGCGGTGGAGTCCTTTGCCCGAGCCACGGTGTCGAGCGTCATCCCGATCCAGGCCTACGAGATCCTGCACAATGAGCAGATCGTCTCGATCCTCTATACCATCGTGGCGCTGCTCGGCCTGTCGGTGACCTTGTTCATGCCGATGCTGATCCGCCGCTTTGCCCGGCGCTGGGTCTATACGGCGGGCGCCTGCCTGCTCGCCATCGGGTCGCTGTTCTTCGTCACCCATACGCTTGCCGGGCAATTGGCCGGGATGCTGTGCCGGGTGATGGGCGCCAGCGCGCTGTCGATCACGCTCAATCTCTACATCATGGACCACATCCGCAAGACCGACTTCATGCAGGCCGAATCGCTGCGCATGGCGTGGTCGATGTTCGCCTGGACCGGCGGGCCGACGCTCGGCATCTTCCTGTATACACGCTTCGGTATCTACGCGGCGCATGGGGCGGTGGCAGTGTTCGCGCTGGCCTTGCTGGCGCTGTTCTGGACCTATCGGCTGGGCGACAACCAGTCGATCCGGCCCGGCAAGACCCGGCCTGCCAATCCGCTCGCCAATATCGGCCGCTTCGTCGCGCAGCCCAGATTGAGGCTCGCCTGGCTGATCGCCTTCGGCCGCTCCTGCTTCTGGACGACGTTCTTCGTCTATGGGCCGCTGTTCATGGTGATCACCGGGCAGGGCGATATCGCCGGCGGCCTCCTTGTTTCGGCCGGCAATGCGCTTTTGTTCATGGCGATCTTCTGGGGCAAGGCCGGAAAACGCTTTGGCGGCCGGCGCACCATGACATTTGCCTATTTCGCCATGTCGGCCATGCTGCTGGCCGCGGGCACGGTGGGAGTGACCGCACCGTTGTTGACCGGCGCTTTCCTGCTTGGTGGCGCGTTCTTCGCCATCGCGCTCGATGCCCTGGGGTCGACCGCCTTCATGCGTTCTGTGCGATCTTATGAACGGCCGCAGATGGCTGCGGTCTACCGCACCTATCTCGATTTTTCCGAACTGACGCCGCCGCTGGTCTATTCGGTGGTGCTGGCCTTCTTTGGACTGGGCTCGGTGTTCGTCACGCTCAGCCTGCTGGCGGCGGCGTGCGGCTTCGTGACCTGGCGCTACCTACCGAAGTCGCTGTGAGGATCACCGTGAAAGTGCCGCATGGCGCTCGCGCACCCAGTTGTGGAAGCGGTGCAGTTCATATTCCTCGGGCATCAGCACGCCGGCGGCGTGGCGCATCGAGCGCAGGCCTTTCTGATTGACCTCGCAGATCGCCGCGTCCTCCTCCAGCACCTGTGTGCCGAAGGCGATGATGTTGTCGATGTCGGTCGCGGCCAGCGCCTCGGGCGCGAACAGCCATTCGGCGACAAGTTCCGTCTGTTCCGGCCCGAGCGGTACCAGCCGAACTGTCCTGACATAGTCGACATGGCCGACGATGAACATCGAGGGTAGGCTGGTGGCGTAGGTCTGGCCGGCGGCGCGTTCGGCTGGCGTCAATCCCGAGAAGACCGGCCCATGGGTCTTGCCGTCGCTAGACCAGGTTTCGGCGCCAGCCCGCAGGCCACCGGAAAACTCCGGCGCGTCATTGTCGGCGTGGCGGGTCCATTCGGGGTCGTCATGCCGGCTCATCAGGCCGCGGCCATAGATCGGCACCAGCCGCGACAGGTCCTTGTGGACGCCCGGACAATGCAGGCACTCGTTGAAGTTCTCCCAAAAGATCTTCCAGTTGCAGTGCATCACCTTGCGCAGCACATGGCCTGCCACCAGCGTTTCCAGTGGCCAATTGCCGAGATTGCCGGAGGCGGGGTCGAAGGATGCCTGCGCCGAGCCGGCCGCATCTTCCTGCAAATTGATGAACACGAAGCCGCGCCAAACCGAGAGCGCGACGCGATAGAGCGGATGGTCGGCCTTGTCGAAGCCGTCCGGCAATGATTTCGACGGCACGCGCACGAGGTCGCCGCGCAGCGAATAGGACCAGGCATGATAGGGGCAGGTGATCAGCCGCGCCTTCAGCCGGCCCTCGCTCTCCTGGCAAAGCTGCGAGCCGCGATGCCGGCACGTGTTGTGGAAGGCACGCAACGCGCCGGTGTCGTCGCGCAGAACGATGATGTCCTGCGTGCCGATGCGGAATCGGCGAAAGGCCAGCGGCTGGGCCAGATCGGCCTCGCGGCAGACCAGCAGCCAGTTCTTGTACCAGATGGCATCGAGGTCCAGTTGATAGGCCGCTGCGTCCCAATAGGCCGATGAGGGCAGGGTGGGTTCGGTCTGGGTCAGGCCGTTATAGGGATCGCGCTCGCTGGCAATGGGCTGCATGGCTGGCTTCCTGTGAAGTGGCCAGCCGACACCCGGCCAGCATAATTGTCAATTGTGGCGCCGATGACCGCTGATGTTGCCGGCATGGCGTAATCGCGCTGGTTACCGGCGGAATTTGGTTTGCCGGAGGCGGTGATTCTGCCTATAGTCGCTGATGTCGTCGGTTCCATTTTGGAGCCAAGAGGGAATGCGGTGCGGGCTGACTTGTTGCCCAATGCCGTTGCTGCCCCCGCAACTGTGTGCGGTAGTCCTCTCCATATGCCACTGAAGATTTGTCTTCGGGAAGGTGGGGAAGGGCGCTGATCCGTGAGCCAGGAGACCTGCCGGCGACAGGAAACTGACTTCGATGCCCTCGGGTGGAGGGTGAAAGGACAAGACATGACTACCGCTTCCGTCTCCCTCGGCGCTTCCGTCTCCTCGCAGTCGCGCTTCATGCAGCTGGCGCTCGCCGCGCTGCTCGGCACCTTCATCATCGGCTTCGTCGGCTTCTCGCATATCGATGCGGTCCACAATGCCGGTCATGACAACCGGCATTCGATGGCGTTTCCCTGCCACTGACGAGGACCTGACATCATGAATCTGTTTCGCAACGTCGTGTTCATCGCGGCGATCGCGGGGCTCGTGGCCGGCGTCGTTCTCGCCTGCATGCAGGCCTATGCCACCGTGCCGCTGATCCTCAAGGCGGAAGTCTACGAACAGGCCGAAGGCGGCCACAGCCATGACCATGCCGCGGCACCCGCGGCCTCGGCTGATGCCGCCAGCGGCAACGCAATGAGTTCCGCCGCGCCAGCGGCATCGAATGCCATGAGCGCCGCCGCCCCGGCTCCGGCCGCAGCGGCAGCTCCGGCCGAGGACGAGGGCTGGGCGCCGGCCGACGGCTTCGAACGTTTTGCCTTCAACGTGGTGTCCAACGTCGTCACCGGCATCGGCTTCGCGCTGATCCTGGTCGCTGTTTCGGAATTCGCCGGCGGCATCGGCAACTGGCGCCAGGGCGTGTTCTGGGGCCTGGCCGGCTTTGCCGTGTTCACACTGGCGCCCGGCCTCGGCCTGCCGCCGGAACTGCCGGCCATGCCGGCGGCCGACCTCACGCAGCGCCAGATCTGGTGGGTGGCGACGGTGATCGCGACCGCCATCGGGCTTGGCCTGATCGCGTTCCGCAAGTCGCTGCCGCTTGCCATCCTTGCGGTGCTGCTGATCGTGGCGCCGCATATCGTCGGGGCGCCGCAGCCCGACAGCTTCGAGACACCGATCCCGGAAGGCCTGCACCACCAGTTCGTGGTGGCGGTGACGCTGACCAATCTGGTGTTCTGGCTGGTGCTTGGCGCTGTCGTCGGCGTTGTGCGCGGACGCTTCACCGGCACCGCGAACAGCCTGCGCGACAGCTTTGCCTGATCGCGGCAAGCTGACCTTCATCATCGGTGGTGCGCGCTCGGGAAAGAGCGCGCACGCCGAAACCCTGGCGACGGCGTTGCCCTCGCCGTGGGCCTATATCGCCACCGCGCAAGCCTATGACGACGAGATGCGCGAGCGCATAGCGCTGCACCGGTCGCGACGCGGGGCGGGCTGGGCCACCATCGATGCGCCGTTCGACCTTGCCGGCGCGCTCGAGGCTTTGCCCGATAGCCGCCCGGTGCTGATCGACTGCCTGACGCTGTGGCTGACCAATCACATGCTGGCAGACCACGACCTGGGGCTTGAATGCCGGGGGCTGGCGGATGTGTTGTCGCGGCCGCGCGGGCCGTGGTTCGTGGTATCCAACGAAGTCGGGCAGGGCATCGTGCCGGACAACGCACTGGCGCGCCGTTTTCGTGATGAGGCCGGCCGGCTCAACCAGCAGATCGCGGCGATCGCCCATACGGTGCTGCTGATGGTGGCGGGGCTGCCGCTCAAGGTGAAATGAGATGACCGATATCGACGGCAAGACCAACGAAGACCGGGACGAAGAGCGCCACCGCGCCAAGATGGCCAAACGCAAGGCGGTGCAGGACGCCGAGGTGGCGAGCAAGACGGTCGAGAAAGGACTGCTGATCGTCAACACCGGCCCTGGCAAGGGCAAGACGACAGCCGCCTTCGGCTTGGCGCTGCGGATGCTTGGCTATGGCAAGCGGGTCGGCGTCGTCCAGTTCATCAAGGGCAAGTGGCACACGGGCGAGAAGGATGCTTTCGCTGCCTTCGGCGACCGCGTCGTCTGGCACGCGATGGGCGAGGGCTTCACCTGGGAAACGCAGGATCTGAAGCGCGATATCGCGGCGGCGGAAGCCGCCTGGGCCAAGGCGCTGGAGCTGATCGCCGATCCCTCCATCAGCCTTGTGGTGCTCGACGAGCTCAACATAGCGCTGCGCTACGACTATCTCGATCTCGACACGGTGGTTGCTGCGTTGAAGGCTCGTCGCGAGGACCTGCATGTCGTCGTCACAGGCCGCAACGCCAAACCGGCGCTGGTCGAAGCGGCCGACCTGGTCACCGAGATGGGCGTGACCAAGCACCATTTTTCGGCAGGCGTGAAAGCCCAGCAGGGGATCGAGTTCTAGAACACCAGAACCGCGATCACCGAGACCAGGCCGAACAGCGCGATCAGCAGATAGTCGGCGACGCGGTAGAGTTTCAGCGCCCGCCTGATGTCGCCGCTGTCGACGTCGCGGCGGCCGCCTTCACCCATGAAAACATCGTCGACCAGCACGCCGCCATAGCTGCGCGGCCCGGCCAATGCCAGACCGAGCGCGCCGGCCATGGCCGCTTCCGGCCAGCCCGCGTTGGGCGAGCGGTGTTTTTTTGCGTCTCGCCACACCGCATGCCAGGCGCTGCGGGGATCAGCGTCCCCGACCAGGAAAGCCGCCAGCACGATCAGCAGCGCCGTCAGCCGAGAGGCTGGCAGGTTGATCCAGTCGTCGAAGCGCGCCGCCGCCCAGCCGAAAGCCTCGTGGCGCGGGGTGCGGTGGCCGATCATCGAATCGGCGGTGTTGGCGGCCTTGTAGGCGGCGCCGCCGGCCAGCCCGCCGACACCGGTCCAGAAGGCGGGAGCGACGATGCCGTCGGAAAAATTCTCCGCCAGGCTTTCGATCGCCGCACGGCAGACGGCGGCGCGGTCGAGCGCCTCGGGATCGCGGCCAACGATTCGCGAGACGGCGACACGGCCCATGGCCAGCCCGCCTGTATCGAGCGCGTCGGCGACGGATTCGACATGTTCGAAAAGGCTCTTCTGCGACAGAAGCGATGTCGCCAGAAGGGCGGCAACGACCAGTCCCAGGGGAACGAACCAGAGCAGGACAAGCTGTACGCAAAGGCCGATCGCCGCCGGCACCAGCACGATGACGAGAAGTGCCTGGACACCGCGTTGACGACGCAATGCGTCGGGATCAGTGGCGCGGTTGAGCCTGCGATCGAGAAAGGATATCAGCCTGCCGAACCACGTCACCGGATGGCCGATGGCGCGAAACAGCCAATCCGGGTAACCGAGGGCGAATTCGACGGCCAATGACAGGAAAGCGATCAGGACTGACATGAAGCTTCTTGAAGGAGCGGTGGACCATGGTGGAAGTCTCGGCCGGGCGAGGGTGCTTTTCCCCAACGCCGTATTGCCTTTCGTCGACCTCTCTACCGGTATCAATCCGCTCTCCTACCCGCTTTTCGACCTGCCCGCCACCTCGCTGTGGCGATTGCCGGAAGCCGGGCGGGCGCGTGAGCTGACAGGGATAGCGGCCAGGACGTACGGCGCGCCGTCGCCAGCCAACGTCGTCGCTGCGCCCGGCACGCAGATCCTGTTGCCGCGTGTGGCCTCGCGGGTCAGGCCCGGCAAGGCGTTGGTGCTGGGGCCGACCTACGCCGAACATGCGCGTGCCGCGGCGATCGCCGGTCACGAGGTGAGCGAAGTCAGCGATTTCGCGGCGCTGGCGCAGGCCGACCTTGCCGTCATCGTCAATCCCAACAATCCCGACGGTCGCGTCATCGAGCGCGACCGGCTGCTGGCGCTGGCCGCCGGACTGCGTGCAAAAGGCGGGCTGCTGGTCGTCGACGAAGCGTTCATGGATGTCGGCCCGCGCCAGCACAGCCTCGCCGGTGATGTCGGTCAAGGCGGCATCGTCGTGCTGCGTTCGTTCGGCAAGTTCTTCGGCCTGGCCGGCCTGCGGCTTGGCTTCGCGCTTTCGGATGCAGCGACGGTGGAAGCGCTGGAAACGCAATTCGGGCCATGGGCTGTTGCCGGCCCGGCGCTCGAATACGGCATCCGCGCGCTTGCCGATATCGGCTGGCAGGACGCCATGCGGGCCTCCCTGACGGATGCAGCGGCGCGGCTCGACTCATTGTTCGACCGTTTCGGCGTGCCTGTCGCGGGTGGCACCACTCTGTTCCGCTATCTCAGCCTGCCGGATGCCGCCGGCCTGTTTTCAGCGCTTGGCGAGCGTGGCGTCCTGCTTCGGCATTTCTCCGGGCGGCCGCATGTCCTGCGCGCCGGCCTGCCGGGGAGTCAGGAGGAATGGCTGCGGCTCGAATCGGCCCTTGCCGATTGGGCGGCGCGGCGCGAGGATCGATCAAGGGGTTCAAAACCATGATCCATGTCTGTTCGCTGTCGAAGGTCGAGGAGACGGTGGCCAGGACCGGTGCCGAGCGTATGCTGTCGCTGCTCTCCGTCGGAACGGATGTGAGGCGTCCGGCGTCGATAGCGAGGGAAAATCATCTGCATCTGGTCATGCACGATATCGAAGTGGCTCAGGACGGCATGACCATGCCGGGCGAGGAGCATGTCCGCAATCTGCTCGATTTCGCGCGCCGTTGGGACCGGGCGAAGCCGATGGTCGTGCATTGCTACGCCGGCATCAGCCGTTCGACGGCTTCGGCCTACATCATCGCAGCCGCGCTCGCGCCGAAGCGCGACGAGGTCGAACTGGCCCGGACGCTGCGGACACTGTCGCCCTCGGCGACACCTAACCCGAGACTCATTGCCGTGGCCGATGCGCTGCTTGAGCGCAACGGCCGCATGATCGAGGCGGTCCAGTCAATCGGGCGTGGCGCGGATGCCTTTGAAGGAACGCCGTTCGCGCTGAAGATCGACAGCTAGCTGTGTCCATATACCGCTGTAGGATTATCGAGTGCCTTCACTCGCCCAATCTTCTTGCCCGTGGCGTACCCGGACAATGAACACGTCGCCGTCGGCTTCGATCTGGTAGACGACAGATGGGCCTTGAAGGGATGGATACGCATTGGTGGCGACAATTCAAGCCGCTCCCGCGCCATTCGGGGACTGGCAGCGATCAGGTCGAAGATCGCGAATAACTCGTCATGATACTGTCTGGCCTGCACAGCGCCGAACAGGCGCACCCCTTGCTCGGCAATGTCCTCTTCCGCAGCTAAAGAAAGGCGAAATTTCATTACCCGTTGCCGGGTGGCTTTCCAGCGCGTTTGACCGCCTCCGTAAAAAGCGCGTCCCTGGATCGATTGCCGATGCCACTCTTCAAGCCGTCGTCGACAAAGCGCTGCATGGCGGCAATGTTGTCGTTGCGCTCCTGATCCCGACGGATCAGATCGCGCACATAGTCGCTCGCGTTGGCGTAGCGACCCGTTTCGGTTTGCGCCTCAACCCAATCCTTCATCGGATCGGGCAATGATACGTTCATTGTTGCCATGTCGGCCTCCATATCCCGTCCAGTATGATCTATTTTGGCAAATCTCATATGCGGGAGCGTTTTTGCGGAGGCGCAATTGTGGCTAGGCGGCTACTTCAGCCAATCGGCGAGCTTTGCCTTGCGCACATCCCTGAGCAGGCTGATGAACCCGTCGGCTTGATGTTCCGCTGTCAGCCGGCCTTTTTCCGATGTCGCGATGCTGGCATCGCCGACCACGCCGTTCGGGTTGAGATCGCCGGCGATCCACGCAAAGGCGTGGGTGCCCGTATGGCGCAGCAGCGAGAATTCCTTCTCGGCCCTGGCGACGTTGGAAACGAAATTCTCGGCCTTGGCCATGTCGACGAGATCTGGCCGGAAATGCAGCATCAGCGAGGTCTCGACATCGCCGCCATGGATTCCGTGACGATCCTCGAGTTCGGTATACATGCCGGCAGGCCGCCCAAAACGCTGCCAGCTCGTCTTCACCGCCAGCATCCTTTCGCGCACCCGCAATTCGCGCGTGATGATGCCCATGATCTCTTCATTGCCGCCATGCGAATTGACGACGATGAGCTTGCGCACGCCGGCGCGCGCGATCGATACGCCAAGTTCGGTCCAGGCCTCGACCAGCGTCCTTGCCGGCAAAGTGAGCGTGCCCGGCGCGTGCAGATGCTCGTTCGACTTGCCGACCGCCTGAACCGGCAGGATGCGGATGTCCAGATCGCCGGGCAGGCGGGCGATCACCGTGTCGAGCATGCCGTTCATGATCGAGGTATCGGTCGAGACGGGCAGATGCGGGCCGTGCTGCTCGATCGCCGCCACCGGCAGAACGGCGATCGTCGCCTCCGGATCGATCGAGGCGTATTCCGTCGTCCGGTAGTCACCCCACCACACACGTCTTTTTGTCTCGTTCATTTTGTGCCTCGACGGAATTGATCTGGCGCCGGCGCTGCCCCTCATCCTTACTCTCTCCCCGTGAAGAACGGGGGAGATCGTCGGAGCGGTTCCCTTCTCCCCGTCTCCATACGGGGAGAAGGTGCCGGCAGGCGGATGAGGGGCAGCGCCAACTTCGCGTGACTTTAGACTATTGGACTGTCGATTCGTAGGGTTTCACTGGCGCTTCTTACCCGGCGGCGACGGCTTCGACCTCGACCTTGAATTCGGGCCGGGCAAAGCCGGAAACGATCATCAGGGTCGAAGCCGGCGCCGGGCTTGAAAACAGCCGGTCGCGGACATCCATATAGGGCCGCAGATGCGCGCGGTCGGTGACGTAGGCGTTGATGCGCACGATATCCCCAAGTCCCAGCCCGGCCTCTCCAAGGATCGCCTCGATGTTGCGGAAGCAGAGCTCGGCCTGGGCGCTGGCATCCTCGGGAATCTGATCGTCCGCCGTGATGGCGACCTGGCCCGAGCACAGCACCAGCCGCTTGCCGGCGGGCACTTCGACGCCGTGGCTGTAGCGGGCAAAGGGAGGCTTGATCGACTTGGGGGTGAGGAATCTGAACACGGCAATCTCCTGGATGCCGTCAGCCTAAGGCCGTATTCACTACAGCTTCAAGATGGCTTGGGATGTCGCCGGTGCGATTGTGGACAGGCGTTCAAAAAATAGGCACGATGCCTCCGGTGCAGCACGACCTTTCCGGCTTTCGCAGATGGCTGTGGTGCAGGCGGGCGGGTCCCGGCGCGAGACGCCGGTGGCATGTGTCTTGCTTCTTGAATCTCTGGTGTCGAGCCTGGCGCGTGGCGCGCCGGAGCAAACAAAGGATGGTTGTCGATGTACGCAAAACAGAAGACCTCGGTGGCGGTGGTGGCCTTGCTTGCCGCCAGCACACTGGGGGCCGCGGCGAACGAAAAAGTGACCTTCGGCACCAATTGGCTGGCGGAGCCGGAGCATGGCGGATATTACCAGGCAGTGGCGGACGGCACCTATGCCGCTTGCGGCCTCGACGTCACCATCATGCAGGGCGGCCCGCAGGTCAGCGGCCGGCCGATGCTGCTGGCAGGCAAGATCGATTTCTACATGGGGGGCAACCTGCTGTCGGCCTTCGATGCCGTCCAGCAAGGCATTCCGATGCGCGTCGTGGCCGCCGATTTCCAGAAGGACCCGCAGGTTATCATGTCCCATCCCGGCGAGGGCTTGGACAAATGGGAAGACCTGAAGAACGCCGACCAGTACATTCTGGGCGACGAAGGCGTGCAGACCTTCTTCCAGTGGATGGTCACGGCGCTTGGCTTCGACGCCGCCAAGCGCGCACCCTACACCTACAACACCGCTCCCTTCCTCGCCAACAAGAAGTCGATCCAGCAGGGCTACGTCACGTCGGAGCCGTTCGCGGTCAAGAAGGAAGGCGGCTTCGTGCCCAACCAGTTTCTGCTCGCCGACTATGGCTGGGACACCTACTCGACGACGATCGAGGTGATGCAGGACACGATCGACAAGAAACCGGAAGTGGTCCAGTGTTTCGTCGATGGCTCCGCCAAGGGCTGGTACAAGTACCTCTACGGCGACAACAAGGCCGCCAACGACATGATCAAGAAAGACAATCCTGACATGACGGATGAGCAGATCGCCTTCTCGATCGAGCAGATGAAGAAGTTCGGGCTTGCCGATTCCGGCGACACCGAAAAGCTCGGCATCGGCGCCATGACCGATGCGCGGATCAAGAGCTTCTACGACAAGATGGTCAAGGCCAAGGTCACGCCTGACGGCATCGACATCACGAAGGCCTACACGCTGGCCTTCGTCAACAAGGGTGTCGGGCTCGAGCTGAAGAAATAGGCCAGCCCGGCATGATAGGGGAAAAGGTGGCGCAAGCGCCGGCCTTGGATATCGCTCCGACCTTGCTGGCGCTGCGCGGCGTCGGCAAGGTCTTTTCCAATGGCGTGACGGCGTTGAGCGATGTCGGCCTGACGATCCGGGAAGGCGATTTCCTCAGCCTGCTCGGGCCGTCCGGCTGCGGCAAGTCGACGGCGCTGCGGCTGATCGCCGGCCTGTCGACGCCGACCTCCGGCGTGCTCGACTGGCGCGGCGGCGGTTCGCTCGACCGCGCCAATATCGGCTTCGTCTTCCAGGAGCCGACATTGCTGCCCTGGGCCAGCGTCTTCGACAATGTCTGGCTGCCGCTGAGGCTGAAAGGCATTTCCCGAGCCAAGGCTGCCCCTGCGATAAATGAGATGCTGGCGCGGGTTCACCTGACCGGCTTCGAGGATGCCGTGCCGCGCGAACTGTCCGGTGGCATGAAGATGCGTGTGTCCATCGCGCGGGCCATGGTGACCAAGCCACGCGTGCTTTTGATGGACGAACCGTTCGCGGCGCTCGACGAGATCACCCGCTTCAAGCTCAACAACGATCTGCTGGAGCTTTGGCAGGACGAACGCTTCACCGTCGTCTTCGTCACCCACAGCGTCTTTGAGAGCGTGTTCCTTTCCAACCGCGTCGTCGTGATGGCGGCGCGGCCGGGCCGGGTGTTCGACGAACTTGCCATCGAGGCTCCCTATCCGCGCGACGAGGTGTTTCGCACCTCGCCGGACTATGCGGCGCTTTGCCGGCAAGCCTCGGACGTGCTGGTCAATGCCATCAATTCAACAGCGGGCGCATCATGACGGCCATTGACGGCACGTTGAAACTCGACCCGGAGGAAGCGCGCCGTGTGCGCCAGGAGCGGCTCGAGCGGGTCGGCCGTTGGGTACTGCCGCTGGCGATCATGATCCTGGCGATCTGGTTGTGGGACCGCATCTGCGTCTGGAACGAGATCCCGCAATATATCCTGCCGCGCCCCGGCGTGGTGCTGCAGACGCTCTACAGCGATGCCGGCCTGCTGTTCTCCTCGCTGCTGGTCACCTTGCGTATCACCTTTCTCAGCCTGGCCCTGGCCGTCATCGGCGGTGTTGGCCTGTCGGTGCTGTTCGCGCAGTCGAAATGGGTGGAGATGTCGTTCTTCCCCTTTGCCATCGTGCTGCAGGTGACGCCGATCGTGGCGATCTTTCCGCTGATCAATATCTATGTGAACAACCAGACGACCAAGCTTCTGCTGTGTGCCTGGATCGTCGCCTTCTTCCCGATCCTGTCCAACACCACGCTTGGCCTCAATTCCGTCGACCGCAATCTGCGCGACCTGTTCAAGCTCAACGGCGCGACGCGCTGGCAACAGCTGCGCTATCTCAGGCTGCCGGCCGCAATGCCGTATTTCCTCGGTGGCTTGAAGATCGCCGGCGGCCTGTCGCTGATCGGCGCCGTGGTGGCCGAGTTCGTCGCCGGCGCCACCGGCCAGTCGTCGGGGCTTGCCTCGCGCATCATCGAGGCCGGCTACCGGCTGAACGCGCCAAGGCTGTTCGCGGCGCTGTTCCTGATCTCGCTGACCGGGATCCTGATCTTCCTCGTGCTGTCGCTGATCTCACATCTCATTCTGCGGCGCTGGCACGAAAGCGCGCTGAAGCAGGAGCGGTAGGCCCTTGATTCCGAACACAGGTTCATACCATCTCGCCAACGCTCGCGTTCATGCGTCACTGACGCCCGGACTTGCCGCTGCCTTCGACAGCGACGGCTTTGCGCTCGCCGATATTTCCGTCGCTGACGACAAGATTTCCGGTATCACCGCGCATGGCCGATCAAAGGCGCCTGCCGATGCGATCGACCTTCACGGCCGCATCATCTTGCCCTGTTTCGTCGACTGCCATACGCATATCGACAAGGGCCATATCTGGCCGCGAAAACCCAATCCCGACGGCACCTTCATGGGAGCGTTGAACGCCACCGGCGCCGACCGCGTCGCGCGCTGGAGCGCGCAGGACGTGGCGCGGCGCATGGATTTTTCGCTGCGCTCGGCCTACGCGCATGGCACCAGGGCGCTGCGCACCCATCTCGACAGCGTCGCGCCGCAGGAGGAAATCTCCTGGCCTGTGTTCGAGACGATGCGCGAAACATGGCGCGGCCGCATCGAGTTGCAGGGCGCCTGCCTGCTCGGCATCGAGGGCGTGCGCGACAAGAAATGGTTCGACAGGCTGGCGAAGCGGGTTGCCGCCGCCAAGGGCGTGCTCGGCGTCGTCACCTATATGGTGCCGGACCTGGAAGAGCTGCTCGACCATGTCTTCGCGCAGGCGATCAAGCACGGGCTCGACCTCGATTTCCATGCCGACGAGACCGACGACATTGCCGCCATCTCGCTGAAGAAGATCGCCGAGGCAGCGCTTTGGAGCGGCTTCGAGGGCAATATCCTCGTCGGCCATTGCTGCTCCCTGGCACGGCAGCCCGATCTCGAGGTTCTGGACACGCTGGACAAGGTGGCGAAGGCCGGGTTGGCGATCGTTTCTCTGCCGATGTGCAATCTCTATCTGCAGGACCGGCGTGGCGACGCCACCACGCCGCGCTGGCGCGGCGTCACGCTGCTGCATGAGATGAAGGCGAGGGGCATTCCGGTAGCGGTCGCTTCCGACAACACACGCGATCCCTTCCATGCCTATGGCGACCTCGACATGCTGGAGGTCTATCGCATGGCGACGCGCATCCTGCATTTCGATCATCCGGTCGCCGACTGGCCGAAAGCGGTCGCCGCGACGCCGGCCAAGGTGATGCGGCTTGATGGTCTAGGCACGCTTGCCGCCGGCGGCGATGCCGATTTCATTCTGTTCAAAGGTCGTAGCTGGACGGAATTGCTGTCGCGGCCCGAATCGGATCGCATCGTCGTGCGCGCCGGACGCGCGATCGACCGGCAATTGCCCGACTATGCCGAGCTCGACGAACTGATGGTGGAATGATGGACGTTTCGGCGCTCAAACGTGATCTTGACGGGATAAAGCTCGACGACAATCCGGCCATCGTCCAGCAGAAGAGCCGCGACTTCTATTGGTACAGCCCGGTGCTGAAGCAACAGCTCGACCATGTCACAGGCGACCTGATCGTGACGCCGAAGAATGAGGCCGAACTGATCCGCGTACTCGCCGCCTGTCATCGGCATGGCGTGCCGGTGACGCCGCGCGGCAGCGGCACCGGCAATTATGGGCAGGCAATGCCGCTGTCGGGCGGTGTCGTGCTCAACCTCGCTGAGATGAACGAGATCAAGTCGATCGCGCCGGGGCGCGTGGTGACCGGGCCGGGCGCGGTGCTGGCCGACATTGACAAGGCGACACGGGCGCATTCCGGCCAGGAACTCAGGCTCTCGCCCTCCACCTACAATACCGCTTCGATCGGCGGCTTCATCGCCGGCGGTTCGGGCGGCGTTGGCTCGATCAATTTCGGCGGGTTGCGCGATTTCGGCAATGTGCTGCGCCTGCGCGTGGTGACGATGGAGGCCGAACCGAAAGTGCTCGAGCTCACCGGCGAGGATTTGCACAAGGTGACCCACGCCTACGGCACCAATGGCATCATCACGGAGGTCGAGATGCCGCTGACCGCGGCCTATGACTGGGTCGATGTCATTGTCGGCTTCGGTGCCTTCATGGACGCGGCGCGCTACGGCAATGCGCTGGCCTGCCAGGACGGCATCCTGACCAAGCTGATCACCCCGATCGCCGCACCCGTGCCGCAGCTCTATTTCAAGCGGCATCAGAAGTTTTTCAGGGAAGGGCAAAGCATCTGCGTCGTCATGGTGGCGCAGCATGGACTGGATGCTTTCCTTGCCTTCACCCGGCGCGTCGGCGGTGAGGTGATCTTCAACGCGGCCACAGCGACGCCGGATGAGAAAAAAGGCCTTCCGCCGGCCTACGAGCTGGCCTGGAACCACACCACGCTCAGGGCACTGCGTGTCGATCCCGACATCACCTATCTGCAATCGCTCTATCCCTTTCCCAACCAGTTGGCGCTGGTCGAGAAGATGGATACGATGTTTCCGGGCGAAGTGTTCTCGCATCTCGAATTCGTGCGGCTGGACGGCAACATCACCTGTTTCGGCCTGCCATTGGTGAAGTTCACCACGGAGGCGCGGCTCGACGAGATCGTGCGGCTGCATGAGGAGAATGGCTGCCCGATCTTCAACCCGCACCGCTATACGCTGGAGGAGGGCGGCATGAAGCAGACGGATGCCGTGCAGCTCGCCTTCAAGCGCGAGACCGACCCGCAAGGCCTGCTCAATCCCGGCAAGATGATCGCCTGGGAAAATCCGGACTACGACTATCGTTCGGGGCGAACCTTCCTGTTCAAGGGGCTGCAAAAGGCAGGCTGATGAACATCCTCGTCCTCTATGCCCATCCGGTCGAGACCAGCTTCAATGCCGGCCTGCACCGGTTGGTCGTCGAGCGGCTGATGGCGGCGGGCCATACGATCGATGATTGCGACCTCTACGCCGAGAATTTCGATCCAAGGCTGACGCGCCAGGAGAGGCTGGACTACCACGACCAGCGCGGCTCCGCGGACCCCGCGGCACCCTATGTCGAACGTCTGCTGCGGGCCGATGCGCTGGTGCTTTCCTATCCGGTGTGGAACTACGGATTTCCGGCGATCCTGAAGGGCTTCTTCGATCGTGTGTTCCTGCCTGGAGTGTCGTTCAAGCTGGTCGACGGCAAAGTGCAGCCGTCGCTGCACAACGTCCGTAAGGTCGCCGCCGTCACCACCTATGGCGGCACCCGGTTCCGCGCAGTGCTGATGGGCGATCCGCCGCGCAGGCTGATCAAGCGTATGCTGCGCGCGACGGTAAAGCCCGGCGCGCCGGTGACTTATCTCGCGCATTACGCGATGAACCTGTCGACCGACGAAACACGGAAATCCTTCATGACGAAGGTTGCGGCGAGCATGGATGCGTTCTGATGCGGGTCCTCGTGGTCTACTGCCATCCTGTGCCGGAGAGTTTTTGCGCAGCGATCCGCGACACCGCTCTTGATGTGCTGAAGGCAAGGGGCTGGGAGGTGCGGCTGCTCGATCTCTACGCCGAGAAATTCGATCCGGTGATGGGTTGTGACGAGCGGCGCACCTACAATGACCAGGCGCCGCGCGATCCCGCGCTGAAGCCGCATTTCGAACTGCTCGCCTGGGCCGACGCGATCCTGTTCGTCTATCCGACCTGGTGGTACGGGCTGCCGGCGATGCTCAAGGGCTGGCTTGACCGGGTGTGGGCGACCGATGTCGCCTTCAAGCTGCCGGCGGGCAAGGGGCGGATCACATCGCTGATGAGGCATGTCACCAAGGTCGGCGTCATCACCACCTGCGGCGCGCCGACCTGGTGGAGCGTCGTCGTCGGGCAGCCCGGACGCAAGACCTTGCTGCGCGGCATGCGGGCGCTGTGCGCGACACGCTGCAAGACGTTTTTCCTGGCGCATTATCTGATGGATGCCTCGACGCCGGCAACGAGAGCGGCGTTTCTGGCGAAGGTGCGGGCAAAGCTGGAGCGGTTTTGAGGAATTAGATGGCGGCAGCCAAACGAGGGGCAGCGCGAGCTTTCGAATGCTGGCGCTGCCCCTCATCCGCCCTTCGGGCACCTTCTCCCCGTAAACGGGGCGAAGGAAGGCGCTACATCTTCACCCGTTCCGCCTTCGGATCATACATCGGCTTCAGCGATGCCTCCGCCGCGAAACGCTCGCCGGCGATTTCTATCTCATAGGATGAAGCCAGCATATCGGCCTCGCTCTCGCCCGGGCACGGCACATAACCCAGTCCGATGGCTCCGCCGAGATGGTGGCCGTAATTGCCTGACGTGATCGGGCCGACGATCTTGCCGTCGCGCAGGATCGCTTCGTTGTGGAAGAGCTGGGGCTGTGGGTCCTTCAGGCGAAACTGGACCAGCCGGCGTGACAGGCCGGCATCCTTCTTCTTCAGCACGGCATCGCGGCCGATGAACTCGCCCTTGGCCGCCTTCACCGCGAAGCCGAGGCCTGCCTCCAGCACATTGTCCTCGTCGGTGATGTCGTGGCCGAAATGCCGGAAGGCTTTCTCGATACGACAGGAATCGAGCGTGTGCAGGCCGCAGAGCTTCAGGCCGACATCGGCGCCGGCCTCGTCGATCGCCTCGAAGACATGGGCGGCCTGGTCGGTCGAGACATAGAGCTCCCAGCCGAGTTCGCCGACATAGGTGACGCGGTGGGCGCGGGCGAGGCCCATGCCGATCTCGATCTCCTGGAACGTGCCGAACGGATTGTTCTCGTTGGAGAAATCGTTGGGGCTGACTTTCTGGATCAGCTTTCGCGCATCCGGGCCCATCAGGCAGAGCACGCTTTCGGCCGCGGTGACATCCGTGATGACCACGAATTCCTCGCCGACATGCCGGCGCAACCAGGCCAGATCGCGCTGCAGCGTGGCACCGGGGACGACGAGGAAATAGGCTGTATCCGACAGGCGCGAGACGGTGAGATCGCTCTCGATGCCGCCGCGCTGGTTGAGCATTTGCGTGTAGACGATCTTGCCCGGCGCCACGTCCATGTCGTTGGCGCACAGTTTTTGCAGGAAGGCACAGGCATCGCGGCCCTCTACACGGATCTTGCCGAACGAGGTCATGTCGAACAGACCGACCTTGTTGCGGACGGCCAAGTGCTCGTCGCGCTGGTTGTCGAACCAGTTCTGCCGCTTCCAGGAATAGCGGTATTCGCGTTCCTGGCCTTCGCGGGCGAACCAGTTGGCGCGCTCCCAGCCGGCGACCTCGCCGAAAACCGCGCCGCGCGCTTTCAAATGCTCATGCAGGGGCGAGCGCCTGACGTTGCGCGATGTCGCCATCTGCCGGTAGGGGAAATGGTCGGCATAGAGCAGGCCGAGCGTTTCGGAGACACGCTCCTTGAGATAGCGGCGGTTCTTCTGGAAGGGCTGGGCGCGGCGGATGTCGACTTCCCAGAGGTCGAAGGGTGCTTCGCCGTCGTTGATCCACTGCGCCAGCGCCATGCCGGCGCCGCCCGAAGAGACGATGCCGATCGAATTGTAGCCGGTCGCCATCCAGTAGCCCCGAAGTTCCGGCGCCTCGCCGAGATAATAGCGGTCGTCCGGCGTGAAACTTTCAGGGCCGTTGAAGAAGGTGTGGATGCCGGCGGTCGCCAGCATCGGCATGCGGTTGACGCCCATTTCGAGGATCGGCTCGAAATGGTCCATGTCCTCGGGCAACTGGTCGAAGCAGAAATCCTCGCGGATGCCGTCCATGCCCCATGGCTTGGCCACCGGCTCGAAAGCGCCGAGCATCATCTTGCCGGCATCTTCCTTGTAGTAGGCGCACTCATCGGGAACGCGCAGCACCGGCAGGCGGGAGAGGCCGGGGATCGGCTCGGTGACGAGATAGAAATGCTCGCAGGCGTGCAGAGGGATGGTGACACCGTTCTGACGCCCGAGTTCCCGGGCCCACATGCCGGCGCAGTTGACGACGATGTCGGCCTCGATGGTGCCCTGGTCCTCACCTTGCGCCCAGGACACGCCGGTGACACGGCCGGCTTTGGTGTGGACCTTGGTCACCTTCACATTCTCGACGATGGTGGCGCCGCGCTGGCGCGCGCCCTTGGCCAGCGCCATGGCGATGTTGGCGGGGTCGCACTGGCCGTCGAGCGGCAGATGCACGGCGCCGACGACGTCGGACACGTTGAGATGCGGGTACATCTCCTTGACCTCGTTGGGCGAAATCTCGCGCACATCGACATCGAAGGCACGGGCGAGCGACGCCTGCCGGTAGATCTCGTGCTTGCGCTCCTCGGTCAGCGCCACGGTGATCGAGCCGACCTGGCGCATGCCGGTGCCGACCTCGGTCTCGGCTTCCAGCTTGACGTAGAGGTCGGCTGAATATTTCGCCAGCCGCGTCATGTTCTGCGAGCCGCGCAACTGGCCGATCAGGCCGGCGGCGTGCCATGTCGTGCCCGAGGTCAGCTGCTTGCGCTCCAGAAGCACGATGTCGGTCCAGCCGAGCTTGGCCAGGTGATAGGCGACCGAACAGCCGGAAACGCCCCCGCCGATGATTACCGCCCTTGCTTTGGTAGGAATGGCTTTGGTGGGAATGGTCTTGGTCATGCGGCCTCGCGGCGATAGGTGGAAGCAAAGCGGCGCAGCCGGGCTGCCGCTTCTTGCAGCACGGGCTCCGGCTGGCAGAGGCTGATGCGGATGTGACCGGCGGCGGCTTCGCCGAAGCTGGAGCCCGGCATCACGCCGACCTTCTCCTTGTCGAGGAAGGCGAAGGCGAATTTCTCGTCGTCGGGTTCGACCGCGGATATGTCGAGCATGACATACATGCCGCCTTCGGAACCGCGCACGCTGACGTCATTCATGCCACGCACGGCGTCGAGGAAGACGGTGCGGCGCGCCGCGTAGCGCTCGGCGATGTCCTTCACGCCGTAGTGGTTCTCCAGCGCCTCGGCACAGGCGACCGAGATGAAGGCCGGGAGGCCGTAGGTCGTCACCAGATTGAGATTGATGAGCAGCGTGATCATCGCTTCAGGACCGGTCAGCCAGCCCATGCGCCAGCCGGTCATGCCATGGCTCTTGGACATGGAATTGATGACCAGCGTGCGTTCGGCCATGCCGGGCAATGAGCGCGGCGAGATGTGCTCGCCACCGCCCAGCGTCCAGTAGACCTCGTCCGACAGCAGCCAGAGGTCGTGCTCCCTGCAGATTTCGGCCAGCTGTTCGAGCCGCTCTCGCGAATAGACCGCACCGGTGGGGTTGTTCGGCGTGTTGATCAGGATGGCGCGCGTGTTGGGCTTGAGTGCGGCGCGGATCATGTCGACATGCGGCTGGAAACCATCCTCGGCCGGCGTCTCGACGACGGTGAAACCGGCACCCGCGGCACTGAACGTGTTGGGGTAGGTGGCGTAGTAGGGAGCAACGACGATGGCATGGTCGCCCTGGTCGAGCACGGCCTGCACGGCCGCGTAGAGGGCCGCCTGGCCGCCAGGCGTGGCGATCACCTGATCCGGTGTCGTCTCGACGCCGGTGCAGGCGCTGGAGGCTGCCGCCATCGCCTGGCGCAGGCGCGGCAGGCCGGGCAGCGGCGTGTAGTGGTGGTTGCTGCCGCGGACCGCGGCGACGCAAGCCTCGATCGTTTGGGAGGGCGTGTCGAAATCATGGTCGCCGACCGACAGCATGATGATGTCCTCGCCGGCTTCCTTGCGGGCCCAGGCGGCGGAATGGACTTCCCAGCCATCCTTGCCCGACGGGACAATGCCGGAAATGCGCGACGATGGTCTAGGCATGCAAAACTCCCGAAATTTCGTGACCATCCTGCCGCAGACGGTCGCGCAGCGCGGCAATGTGCGGTGGCCCGACTTCACAGCAGCCGCCGACGATTTCGGCACCTGCCTCCACCCAGCCGATCGCCTGCTCGGCATAGGCGTCCGGGCCGAGGTCGTGGCGAGCGTGCAGCACATCGACGGTGCCGCCGTGCTTGAGCGCCTCCGTGGAGGTGAAGCCGTTGGCATAGGCGCCGACCGGGCCGCCGAGATCGATCAGTTCAGGCAAGGCGGCGGCGATCGCTTCCGGGCGGCAGCAGTTGAGCAGCCGCGCCGCTATCGGCAGGCCATCGAGCGCGCCGGCCGCGGCGGCTATTGTTTCGCCGCTGCGCAGCCGTGGCGCGCCGTGATCGGCGAGCGTCCACGACACCCAGACGGGCTTGCCACTCTCCGAAGCCGCGGTGACGGCCGCGCGCGCTTCATCGGCCGAAGCCATGGTCTCGCACAGGAAGAGATCGATGCCGTCCGCCTGCTCGGCAACGATGCGGCGGTAGATCTCGAGCGTCTCCTGGTAAGAGATGGTCAGCGCCGGGGCGTAGCTGCCGAAAAGCGGCGACAGGCAGCCGGCGATCGCTGCGTCGCCGGCTGCGTCGCGAGCCTGCCTGGCCAGTTCGATGCCACGTTTCTGCAGGGGCTTGAACAGGTCATCAGCGCCCTCGCGCGCCAGGCGTTCGGGTGTCGCCGAATAGGTATTGATGGTGATGACCCGGGCGCCGGCACGGATGAATTCGGCATGCAGGTCGCGCACCAGATCGGGTTCGTCGATCAGCACCCTGGCCGACCACAATGGCGTCGGCTCCGATTTGCTGCGCCGGACCAGTTCCTGGCCCATACCACCGTCGGTGAGGATGACTTTCTTCACGCTCTCAGTCTTTCGTTCTTCGGATCCCACAAAGGTTCATCCTTCTGCACGACCGCCTTGAAACGGTCGCCGAAGATTTCGACCTCGACCGATGTGCCGGGCTCGGTCAAATCCATGCGCAACATGCCGAGCGCGATGGACTTGTCGATGCGATGGCCCCAGCCGCCCGACGTGGTCTCGCCGACGATCTGGCCGCCGTGCCAGAGCGTCGACATGTAGGGCGCGTCGCAATCGCCGGGATCTTCGACGACCAGCGTGACGAAACGCTTCTTCACGCCTTGCTGCTTTTCGTTCTGCAGTGCGGCCTTGCCACGGAAGTCGGGCTTTTCCCATTTGACGAAGCGCTCGAGGCCGCCTTGCAGGATCGAATAGTCGGTCGACAGATCGCTCTTCCAGGTTCGGTAGCCCTTCTCGAGCCGGAGCGAATCCAGCGCGTACATGCCGAACGGCTTCAGACCATGCTTCTGGCCGGCCGCCCAGATGGCGTCGAAGATGGCTGATGTGTCGCCGACCTTGGTGTGGATTTCCCAGCCGAGTTCGCCGGCGAAGGAGACGCGCACCAGCTTCACCCAGCGACCGGCTATTTCTGCTTCCTGGTGTGTCAGCCACGGCAAGGCGAGGTCGGCGTCGCAGACATCGGCGAGAATCTTGCGCGAGTTGGGGCCGGCCAGGATCTGGGTGGAATAGTCCTCGGTGCGGTCGGTCAGCGTGAAGGCCGCATCCCCAGGCATGCGCGATTTCAGCCACTCGAAATCATGCCATTGCGCGACGGCCGCGGTGATCAGCGTCATCTGGTCCTCGCCATGGCGCACCACCGACATTTCGGTGACGATGCGGCCCTTGTCGTCGGCGAAATAGACCAGCCCGATGCGGCCGGGCCTGGGCACCAGTCCGGTGACCTGCAGGCTCAGCCATTCGGCGGCACCGGGGCCTTCCAGGTTGAAGCGTGAGAACCCCGGCAGGTCGAGTATGCCGGCGGCGTCGCGCACCGCCAGGCACTCCTCGCGCACGCGGTGTTGCCAAGGCCCGTCGCGCCGGAAGGTCAGCGTCGCCTCCTCGGAAATGTCGTCGCCGGGCTGCGCGTACCATGTGGCGCGTTCCCAGCCATTGTAGGCGTCGAAGCGGCCGCCGAGCGCCTTGGTGCGGTTGTGGATCGGCGACAGTTTCCTGTCACGGCCTTCCGGCCAGGCATGGCGCGGGAACTGGATGGCGTATTCATTGCCGTAGATTTCCAGGCCCTTGGCGACGCAATAGTCCGGCGCCGAGGCAAAGGACGTGAAGCGGCGCGGGTCGCAGGACCACATGTCCCATTCGGTCTGGCCTTGCGTGACCCATTCGGCCAGCACCTTGCCGGCGCCGCCGCCCTGGGCGATGCCGAAGGTGAAGACGCAGGCCTCGAAGGCGTTGGGCACACCGGGCATCGGGCCGATCAGCGGGTTGCCGTCCGGCGCATAGGGGATCGGGCCGTTGATGACCTTGGACAGGCCGGCGGTGCCAAGGATCGGCACGCGGGCGACGGCATCGGCCAGGTAATGTTCCAGCCGGTCGAGATCGTCGGGGAAGAGTTGGAAGGAAAAGTCCTCCGGCATCGGATCGTTGGGGGTGGCCCAATGCGCGCGGCAATTGCGCTCATAGGGACCGAGATTCATGCCGGCCTTCTCCTGGCGCAGATAGTAGGAGGTATCGACGTCGCGCAGCAGGGGCAGCTTCCTGCCCTGTTCCTTCGACCACGCGGCGAGTTCGGGGATCTCCTCGAAGAGGATATACTGATGGCTCATTACCATCATCGGCACTTCGCGGCCGAACATTTTGCCCACTTCGGCGGCGCGGTAGCCGGCGGCGTTGACGACGATTTCGCAGCGGATCTCGCCTTGCGGCGTGGCAACCACCCATTCGTCCTTCTCACGGCGCACGCCGGTAACAGGGCAGAACCGGATGATCTTGGCGCCCATGTCGCGCGCGCCCTTGGCCAACGCCTGGGTCAACTGCGCCGGGTCGATGTCGCCGTCGCTCGGGTCGTAGAGCGCGCCTTCCAGATCGTGCGTCTCGATGAAGGGATAGCGGCGCTTGATCTCATCGACACCGACCACGTCGATGTCCATGCCCTGGTAGCGGCCCATGCCCTTGGCGCGCTGGAACTCCTGCATGCGCTCCTTCGAGTGGGCGAGACGCAGGGAACCGGTGACGTGATAGTTCATGGGATAGTCGACAGCGTCGGCCAGGCCCCGGTAAAGCTCGGTCGAATAGCGCTGCATGTTCATCAGCGACCATGACGAGGAGAAGGTCGGTACATTGCCGGCGGCATGCCAGGTCGAGCCGGAGGTCAGCTCGTTCTTCTCCAGAAGCACGCAATCGGTCCAACCCGCCTTGGCCAGATGATAGAGCGAGGAGGTGCCGACGACGCCACCTCCGATGATCACCACGCGTGCCGTGCTCGGCAAACCCGCCATGTTCTTCTCCCAAACTGAACTTAGTATACGGGTGGTGAAACCACCCAGATGATCACTGCGGGCTCGGTGCCCGGATTGCGCCAGCGATAGGGCTTGCCTTCGAAGCGGAAGGAATCGCCTTCGCCGAGCCGGTGCCAGACGCCCGCTATCTCGATTTCGAAAATACCCGAGGCGATATAGCCTGCTTCCTCGGTCGGTCGCAGTTGCTCGGTCTTCATCTCCGCGCCCGCCGCGAAGATCGAGCGCACCATCTCGAAGCTACCACCGAGATCGGGCGACAGGAGTTCTTCCACCAAGCCGGTCTCGCTGGTGCCAAGCGTGCGGCGCCGGCCGGCGCGCACGACCACGCCGCGTTCGCTCTCGACAGGCACGTCGTGGCTGAAGAACAGGCTGATCGGCACGCCGAACAGCTCGGCGAAGGCCCTGAGATCGCTCAGCGATGGCGTCGACAGGCCACGCTCGACCTGGCTGACCCAGCCGACCGAGCGGCCAAGTTTCAGCGCGATCTCAGCCAGCGTCAGCCCGCGCGCGCGACGCAGCGCCCTGATGTCGCCGGCCAGAACGCGTTCGTCAGGTCCCTGCAATGTTCGTGCGGTAGTGGAGGGCAAAAACGCTCTCTTTGTGAAAATTTCATCCCGAATTTCATGAGAAATCAAGCTCATGAAAAAATCAAGTGGATTTTCACCGATGCTCAAGATTTGCTTGCAGGATTTTGGCGGTTCATGCAAAGGCTCCGCCGCGAGCGGCGAGTGGGGACGTCCGATCGACAAAAAGGCTAAGGGACGGCCCATGCTGGAAAAGAAGGCTCGAATCGCGGGGGATGCCGAGATCGTCGACGAGGCGATCATGTCGCGCCGTTCCGTGCGCGCATTCCTGCCCGACATGATCGACGACGACACAATCCGGGACATTCTGGCGGTTGCGGCGCGCGCGCCGTCCGGCACCAACATGCAGCCGTGGCGGGTCTACGTCACCAAGGGCGAGACCAAGCAGCAGATCTCCGATGCCATCCTGAATTCCGGCATCCGCGCCGAAAAGGCCGACTGGGACGAGTATCGCTACTATCCCACCCAGTTCTTCGAGCCGTATCTTACCCGCCGCCGTGCGAACGGTTTTGGCCTCTACGGCGCGCTCGGGATAGGCCGCCGGGAGGTGGACAAGATGCGCGCCCAGCATGACCGTAACTTCGTCTTCTTCGACGCGCCGGTCGGCATGATCTTCACCATCGATCGCCGGCTCAACCAGGGCTCGTGGATCGACTACGGCATGTTCCTGCAGAACATCATGGTCGCGGCGCGGGGCCGGGGCCTGCACACGTGCCCGCAGGCGGCCTTCGCGCCCTATCACCGGCAGATCCGGCCAGTACTCAACATTCCCGACGAGGAGATTGTCGTCTGCGGCATGGCGCTTGGTTACGAAGACACCTCCAAGCCGGAAAACGCCTTCCGTACCGACCGCGTGCCGCTCGAAGAGTGGGTGACGTTCAGCGAATAGAGCGCCGCCGAAAAGACTTGGCCGTCGGCTATTCCGTGTTCATCTGCATGCCGTGCCCGCTGACATGGGCGCCGTCCTGCGGCGTCAGCTTGAGGTAGGCGAGCAGCGCGCAGAGCGTGATGGCGCCTTCGATCGCGAACAGGATCCGGAAATCATTGGTCACGGCAGGGCCGCCGCCGGCCAGGAACGACAGCATGGCCGCCGCAAGGCCGACGCTGATGGCCACCGCCAGCTGCCAGAGGATGTAATAAAGGGCGCTGAAGCGGGCCAGCTGTTCGGGGGCGATGTCGGAATAGGCGAGGTTTCCGGTCGAGGCCCACTGGATGGAGCGGAAGACGCCGAAAACAAAGATGTAGCCAAGCACGATCCAGACCGGCGTCGTGGCCTGCATCAAGGCGAAGCCCGCGACCATCGCCGCCACAACAGGCGTGTTGAAGACCAATACGCGGCGAAACCCGAACCGGTTGAGAACGCGTGGCATGAAGAAACGCATGACGACCGAGCCGAGCGCGGCAACGAAGGTCAGCGATCCCGCCTGCACCGCGCTCATGCCGAAGCCGAGCTGGAACATCAGCGGCAGCAGGAAGGCGACGGAACTGAGCCCGATCGTGTCCAGGCCGCCGCCGGTGAGAAACGAGATGCGGAAGGTGCGGATGCGCAGCAGCTTGAGGTCGAGCAGGGGATTGGCCACGCGCAGGCAGTAGAGCGAGGCAATCGACAGGATGACGACAGCCAGCGCCAGTTCACCGGCGATCATGCCGCCGGCGGCATCCTTGGCGGCAAGCGAGTCCATGCCGAAGACAAGCAGGACCATGCCGCTGCCGACGAGCAGGAAGCCTGGAAAATCGAAGCGCGTGCGCACCGGCTTGGTCACTGTCGGGAACAGTGAGGCGGCAAGGATCGCCGCCGCCAGCGCGAACGGCACATTGATGAAGAAGATCCAGCGCCAGGAAATGTAGGTGGTCAGCGCGCCGCCGACGAGCGGCCCGACCAGTGGTCCGGTCTGGCTGGCCACCGAGATATACATGTTGATCTTCAGCGTCCGGTTGCGCGGAAAGCTCGACAGGATGACGACCTGGCCGAGCGTGCCCATCAGCGCGCCGCCAAATCCCTGCAGCGCGCGGGCGCCGACCAGCGTCCAGATGTCGTTCGACAGGCCGCAGAGCGCCGATGAGGTGGCGAACACCAGCAAGGCAAAGCAGTAGACGTTGCGCAGGCCGAAGCGGTCGGCCGCCCAGCCGCCGAGCGGCATCGAGATGATCAGGCTGGCGACATAGACGGTGATCAAGAGGCCAAGCTGGCTGGGCGGGCGAGCGAGGCTTTCGCCGATGCCGGGCAGCGCCGTCACCACGACATTCTGGTCGAGGCTGGTCATGAACACGCCGCAAGCGACCGTCAGCGGCAGCAGAAGCAAGGCTCTGGCCGACACATCGGCGCGATCCGTGGCGCCGGCGGATATTTCTGCGGTCATGGGGATGTTCGAACCAAACGACTGTGCCGACTCTTAAGACGGGATTTGTACCCCTTGGACCGTTTGGGCGGCCGCGTGGTTCATCATGGGCGCCTGCGGCAGGATTCTCTAGCGGCAGAACGCCTTGGCGTTGATGCCAGAGCGCTCCTTACGCCGCTCTACCGTTCAACCGTCAAGCAGATGCTGAAGCCGCGACCGCAACCATTGGTGCGCCGGATCGCCATCGCGTCGCTTGTGCCAGATTTGCGTGAATTGAAAGGCCGGAACTTCGAAAGGTGGAGCGAAGACGCAGAGCCCATCGCCGGGCGCCGGCAGTATCCGGCTGGCGACTGTAAGCACCAGGTCGGTGCCGGCGATCAGGCGTGGCGCCACGCCCCAATGCGGGAGGACGAGACACAGCCGCCGCTTGTGACCCAATTCGGCCAGGGCCTTGTCGACCTCGCTCTGACGCTCGGGCCGCAAATCGACCAGGGCGTGCGGCCGCTCCAGATAGGTAGCAAGATCCATCGTTTGCCTGCCGCCAAGGCTTGCGGTATCGGCGAGACAGGCAAAGTGCTCGTCGAACAGCCGATGCGAGCGCACGGATCGGTCCAAGCCCGGAAAAACACCAAAGGCAAGATCGATCTCGCCGTCGATGATTTGCGAAACCATCACTTCGCGGCTCGCCTGGCTGACCACGAGGTCGACATTCGGTGCCCGCGCCCGCATGAGCGGCAGAAGGGCCGGCAGGATGACCGCGGCGCCATAGTCCGACATGGCGAGCCGAAACGTCCGGCGCTCCCTTGCCGGGTCGAAGCCGGCCGGTGCCAGAAGGTGCCGCATGCGATCGAGCGCCTCGGTGAGAGCCGGCGCGATTTCCATGGCGCGTGCCGTCGGCTCGAGGCCACCTTGCCGCCTGACCAGGAGCGGGTCGTCGATAAGGTGGCGCAGCCTGGCAAGCGCATGGCTGACGGCGGGCTGGCTTTTGTTCAACCGGATTGCCGCCCGCGAGACGTGGCGTTCGGCCAGCAAGGCCTCCAGCACGACGAGCAGGTTCAGATCGATACCAGCGAGATCATTCATTTGATGCATACTATGCGTATGAAAATGGAATTTCCATACGCAAGGTTGATGACCTAATTCGGCATGATCGATATGGAGATAAGATCATGCCCAGCAGTTTTTCCTTTCTGATCGCCGCCTTGCTGGCCGGGGCGGCCGTCCCGTTCCAGGCAGGGGCGAACGCGATGCTTGGCCGCCTGCTCGGTCACCCCCTCTGGGCAACCTTGGTCTCGCTGGGTGTTAGCGTTGTGCTGATCGTTCCGGTCATGATCGCTTTCAGGGTGCCGGTTCCGACCGTCGGGATGGCGCTCAAAGGTCCGTGGTGGATCTGGATCGGCGGTGCGGCAGGCGTGGTCTACATCACCGCCGCATTGCTTCTGGCGCCGAGACTCGGTGCCGCGAGCTTCATCGTCGCCGTCATTGCGGGCCAAATGGTCGCGTCGCTGGTCATCGATCATTTCGCCTTGATGAGCTTTGCCCATCGGCCGGTAAACATTGCTCGGTTTGCCGGATTTGCACTGATCATCGGCGGGCTCGTCGTGACGCAATGGGCAAGCGCGATTGCGCCACGGGCGGCCCAGTCCGATTTCAATCCGGTCCAAAAAGGAGACAGCAAATGAAAACTCATCCCGTTCTGCGCGTGGCGCGGCCAACGAACGATCTCGCCGAGGTAGCCCGCTTCTACCGGGATGGTCTCGGTCTCCAGGAGCTGTTTCGCTTCAGCGACCACGATGGCTTCGATGGCGTTATGCTCGGGCAGCCCGGCGACGCCTATCATTTCGAATTCACCCACGCGCATGGCCACGATGCCGGCAAGGCGCCCACGGCAGACAACCTGGTCGTCTTCTACATTCCGGATAGCGACGCCTGGGAAGCCGCCATCCAGCGCATGAAGGACCACGGCTATGCCACAGTTCCGTCTTTCAATCCCTATTGGGACAGGCATGGCGTTACCTTCGAGGATTGCGACGGCTACCGGGTTGTGCTGCAGAACACCGAATGGCGCGCCGTCGCGCAGCAATCGTAGTCGACACCGGGCGAGGTGGACTTATTGCACCTCGTAGCCGACTTCCTCGCTGGCATGGCAAAGCGCCTTCCAGAACGAACGCGCGAAGGAGCGGAAGACATAGATGTCGAACTGGTCGGCGCTGGTGCGCTGGATCTGGGCAAAGACGTCGTGATGGCTGGTCGAGCGGCCCGCGCCGATGGGGAAGGCCGGCAGCGCGAAGTCGATGGCGAAGAATTTCGCCAGCACCCACTCCGCTTTCGGTCCGGCGATGCGGATGGCGGTGCGGCCATGCGACAGGTCCGTCACGGTGCCGATGGCCGGTGTCACCGCCTTGGCAAAGGAAGCGGCCAAGCCTTCGGCTTCGTCGGCCACGGTGAATTTTCCCGGTGCGAAGCCGAACACCGATTTCACGCCGTCGCTCAGGCCGCCGCCGGCGCCATCGGGCAATGCAAGCCCGGTGACGGTGCGGATGGCCGCGATCAACTTCTTCTCCTCTCCCGGCCAGGCGGCGAGCTGCACGATCGAACCCGGCCGCGTTTCGGTCAGGAGGATCTCGACGCCATGTTCGAAATTACCGTGCGAGCCGACATGAAACTCCGGCTCGAGGGGGGATTGGCGCTCAACCATGCATGCGGGTCCCTTCCGGATCGTAGAAATGGTTGGAGACGATCTCGACCGGCCCGAAGCGGTTGCGCAACGGATCGGAGACATGGGCACGCGTGCCGTGCCGAGCCTTGCCGCCCTCGACCAGCGCCAGCGCGATATGCTTGCCGAGCGCCGGTGAATAGCAGCAGGCGGTGATGTGGCCGATCGAGCCGTGTGGATTGGCCTCGTCCAACGTCTCGACAATGTGCGCGCCGCCATTGAGCGGCCGGTTGTCCAGCGCGATCAGGCCGACCAGTTCCAGACGGTCGGACGCGATGAGGCCTTCGCGGTCCATCATGGCCGAGCCGATGAAGGGCTTCTTCTTCGACAGCATCCAGTCGAGATGCAGGTCGCGCGCCGTGGTGCGGCCGTCGATCTCGGCGCCGGTGACATGGCCTTTCTCGATGCGCATCGTGCCCAGTGCCTCGAGCCCGTAGGTGACCAGCCCGAACGGCTTGCCGGCGTCGATCAGCGCCTCCCAGACATGGGTGCCATGGCCGGCACCGCAATAGACCTCGAAGGCCATCTCACCGGAGAAAGACAGGCGGCAAATCATCACCGGAACGCCTGCTATCTCGCCGCGGACGATGCCCATGAAGGGCAGGGTCGCATTGTCGACGGCGGTGCCGGTGACACAGGAGGCCAGGATCTGCCTGGCCTTCGGTCCGCCGATCGCGGCGCCCGCCCATTCGTCGGTCACCGAAGTGACATGGACTTTCAGCTCCGGCCAGATCACGTCGAGGAAATATTCCAGATGCTGCATCACCTTGCCGGCGTTGGCCGTCGTGGTGGTCATCAGGAAATCCTGTTCGCCGAGCCGCCAGGTGGTGCCGTCGTCGAAGGCAAAGCCATCCTCGCGCAGCATCAGCCCGTAGCGGGCCTTGCCGACGGCGAGCGTCGAAAACATGTTGGTGTAGACGCGATCGAGGAAGGCGGCGGCGTCGGGGCCCTGCACGGCGATCTTGCCCAGCGTCGAGACATCGACGATGCCGGCGCTTTCACGCGTCGCCCTGGCCTCGCGCACATAGGCCTGCTCGACCGTTTCGCCTGAAAGCCCGTAGATCATCGGTCGGTACCAGAGGCCGGCGGAGTACATGGTCGCGCCATTGTCGAGGTGCCAGTCATGCATCGGCGTCAGCCGCTCAGGCTTCAGGTCGCCGAAGCGCTCGGCCGCAAGCGAGCCGATCGACACCGGCGCGAAGGGCGGCCGGAAGCGTGTCGTGCCGACTTCCGGGATCGGCTTGCCCAGCGCCTCGGCCATTATGGCAAGGCCGGGAATGTTGGAGCTCTTGCCCTGGTCGGTCGCCATGCCAAGCGTTGTGTAGCGCTTCAGGTGCTCGACCGAGACGAAGCCTTCGCGGTGCGCCAGCCTTACGTCCTCGGCCGTCACGTCATGCTGAAAGTCGACGAAGCTCTTGCCCTTGGCCCTGATTTCGAAGACGGGCGCCGGATCGGGGTCGCCGGCCACTGCTTCCACAGTGGGCAACGCCGCGGGCGTGCCTGTTCCACCCGCGGCGGCAAGACCGGCGGCGCGGCCTTCGGCGATCGCCTCGACCGTCGAAAAACTGCCGGTGAAGGCGCCGGCCCCGATCCATTTCTGTGTCGGTTTTGGCGGCAGGAAGGCTTGCCGTGCGGCATTCCATTCCGCTTTGGCACCGGCCTGGCTGGCCAGATGGATGGTCGGCGACCAGCCGCCCGACATCAGCAGGCAGTCGGCATGGATGCTTCGCTCATCGCCGGTGAGCGCCCCGGTGACCATGTCGAAACGCTGGACCTTGAAGCCGGAAAGCGCCTTGCCGCCCTCGGTGGCGACGACGGCGTGGCCGGCAAGGATCTCGGCTTCGGCCTCGGTGGCCAGCTTGCGCATCTCGGCCGAAAGTTCGGACCGGACGTCGACGACGGCTACGATTGCTGCCCCCGCATTTTTCAGGGCAACGGCCGCGCGATAGGCGCTGTCATTGTTGGTGAACAGGGCGATCCGTTCACCCGGCAGCACGCCGAACTCGTTGGCGTAGCGCTCGGCGGCATGGGCCAGCATCACGCCTGGCCTGTCGTTGCCCGGGAAGACCAGCGGCCGTTCGAAAGCGCCGGTTGCCAGCACCACGGATTTGGCACGGATTGCCCAATAACGATGGCGCGGCTCGCCCTTGGCGGGCTGTTCCTTGTGGTCGCTGACCCGCTCGAGCGCGGCGAGTGTATTGTTGTCGTAGTAGCCCCAGACCGTGGTGCGCGGCAAAAGCCGGACATTGTCGCGGCCTTCGAGCTGAGTGACGGTGCGGCGCGCCCAATCGGCGGCCGGCGCGCCATCGATGGTTTCCTCGGACCAGTTGGTCGAGCCGCCGAAACGCGGCTCGAGATCGGCCAGCATGACGCGCGCTCCCTGATCGGCGGCGGCCTTGGCGGCCATCAGGCCGGCGGGGCCGGAGCCGACCACCAGCACGTCGCAAAAGGCGTTCATGCGCTCATAGCGGGCCGGATCCTTCGCCGATCCGGCGCTGCCGAGACCGGCGGCGCGGCGGATGAAGTGCTCGCAGAACATCCAGAAACGCGTGCCCTTGAGCGGACCGATCACCGGACCCATGAAGGTCTTGTAGTAGAAGCCGGCGGACAGGATCTTGCCGCCGAGCTGGTTGACGGCATTGATGTCCCAGGCGAGCGACGGGAAGCGGTTCTGGCTGATCGCCACAAGCCCATCGTGGATCTCGACCATGGTCGCCGGGATGTTGGGTTCGCGCACCTCGCCCTTCAGCACCGTCACCAGCGCGTTGGGTTCCTCCACACCGGCAGTCAGCAGGCCGCGCGGGCGGTGGTACTTGAACGAGCGCCCGAAAAGCGTGACGCCCTTGGCCAGCAGCGCGGACGCCAGCGTGTCACCGGCATGGCCGGTATAGGCGACGCCATCGAAGGTGAAACGGATTGTCTTCAGCCGGTCGACGCGGCCGCCAGTGTCGGTGCGGCGCGGGCTCATGCCTTGTCCTCCGCCTTGCGGCGCGCGGTCGAGACATGGTCGCCGCGCACGAAGGCGACGCTCGAAATCTCATGCGTCAGCGTGTTGCGCACGACCCTGAGATGCGCGCGGCAGCCGCCGGAATGCTGCCAGATTTCATTGTGGTCGCCGGCCGGGTTCAGCCGGTCATAGACATAGGTATTCCAGGCCTCGAAATTCTGCGAGGCGGGGTCTGGACGTTCGCGGTTGCCGTCACCTTGATAGGTGAACTCGATGACGTCGCGCGGGCCGCAATAGGGGCAAGTGATGAGCACGGGATGTTTCCTAATGGAGCCGCGGGTTCGCGCCCTGGCCCTTGTCGTCGATGACGAGGCCGCGGTGGAAGCGGTCGAGGGTGAACGGCGCGTTGAAATCGTGCGGCTCATCCTTGGCGATGGTCCAGGCGAAGGTCCAGCCGGAAGCCGGCGTCGCCTTGAAGCCGCCATAGCACCAGCCGCAGTTGAGGTACATGCCGGGCAGGGGCCCCGTGGTGATGATCGGCGAGCCGTCCATCGACATGTCGCATACGCCGCCCCAGGAGCGCAGCATGCGTACACGGGCAAGGCCCGGGAACAGCGCCAGCATCTCGCTCATCACCTCATCGACGATGGGCAGGTTGCCGCGCTGGGCATAGCTGTTGTAGCCGTCGATGTCACCGCCATAGACAAGGCCGCCCTTGTCGGACTGTGACATGTAGAAATGGCCCATGCCGAAGGTCACCACGGTGTCTATGAAGGGTTTCAGCGATTCCGTCACGAAGGCCTGCAGCACATGGCTTTCGATCGGCATCGTCTCGATGCCGGCCAACTGCATGACGCGCCCGGTGCTGCCGGCCACCGCGACCGCCACTTTCCTGGCGCGGATATCGCCGCGTGACGTGGTGACGCCGGTGACGCGGTCGCCATCGCGCAGGAAGCCCGTGACCTCGCAATTCTCGATGATGTCGACGCCACGCCGGTCGGCGCCGCGCGCATAGCCCCAGGCCACCGCGTCGTGACGGGCGGTGCCGGCACGCCGCTGCATCAGGCCGCCGACCACCGGAAATCGTGCATCGCCGGAAATGTCGAGCGCCGGTATCAGGCGCTTGATTTCGGCGGGCGTCATCAGTTCGGCGTCGACGCCGAGATGGCGCATGGCGTTGCCGCGCCTAGCATAATCGTCGAACTGGGCAGGGGTGTGCGCCAGGTTCAGGCAGCCGCGTTGCGAGAACATGACATTGTAGTTGAGCTCGTGCGACAAGCCCTCCCACAGCTTCATCGAATGTTCGTAGAAGCGGGTGTTGGCGGGCAGCAGGTAGTTCGAGCGCACGGCCGTGGTGTTGCGGCCGACATTGCCGGAGCCGAGCCAGCCCTTTTCGAGCACGGCGACATTGGTGATGCCATGTTCCTTGGCCAGATAGTAGGCGGTGGCGAGCCCATGGCCGCCGCCGCCGATGATGATGACATCGTAGGAAGCCTTCGGGTCGGGCTTGCGCCAGGCCGGCTTCCAGTCCTTGTTTCCCTTGAGCGCGTTCGCAAGCAGCGAAAAGGCCGAGTACTCTGCCATCATTGTCATCCGGTTCGGGCGATGCGGCAGACTATAGAGCAGGCTGTATCCGCAAAGCCAATATTGCGCCATTGCCTTTCGACTGGCCGACGCTCGGATCGCGATCCGAACGCGATCGGATGCGACGGCTTGCCCCAAGATATGGCCGTCTTTATCAAGGACAGGCTTTTTGAATGCCTTTGCCGCCCGTGAGTCGCCAATACGTCATGCCTTTGAGATTGCTCCGCCTCGTTCTGATCCTCGCGCTGGTTATTTCGGCGCCGCCGTCGTTCGAGGCGATGGCGCAGGCGCTTGGTCAAGGCTCCGCCGGATTGATCACCGATCAACAGAAGGTCATCCAGGGCCTGACGGCCAAGACCGACGATCTCGAGAAGAAAATACAGCAGGACGGTGACGACGATTCCTCGCTCGTGGATATCCGCCTGCAACTGGAGGATTTGTCGCGGGCGGCATTGACCAGTGCGCTGGCGTTCCGTCCGCGACTGACCGAAATCAACAATCGCATCGAAGTGCTAGGCCCGCCGCCGGCCGCGGGCCAGCCGCAGGAGCCCGACATCGTGACCGGCGAGCGTCAGGCACTGGCGTCGGAAAAGGCCGAGATCAACGCGGTCGTCGCCAGCGCGCAGAACCTGTCGATCCGTATCAGCGGACTGATCGACAAGATCGGCAATATGCGCAGCGAGCTGTTCCGCAACCTTTTGACCAAGCGCTACGTCCTGTCGGACGCACTGAGCCCGCAGGTGTTTTCCGACGCCCAGGACGAATACGCCAATTTCTACAAGGCGGTGTCGTCATGGCTGAGCTTCGCTTTCAAGTTCAAGTTCCAGGCCATTTTGGCGGCAACCTTCGTGGCGCTCGGGCTGGCGCTGGTGCTGCTGGTCGGCGGCAGGCGCCTGTTCGGACGCGTGTTCGAGGCAGACCCTTCCAACGAAGACCCGTCCTATCTCAGCCGCTTGTCGGTGGCCTTCTGGTCTACCTTGCTGCCGACGCTGGCGGTCGGCGCGTTTCTCGGCTCGACCATCTTCTTTTTCAATTATTACAATGTGTTGCGCGGCGACATTGGCCTGTTTCTCAATGCGTTGGCGACCGCCATCGGGGTGGTGTTCTGCGTCAACCGGCTGACCAATGCGGCACTGTCTCCGCGACTGCCGAACTGGCGTCTCATCCCGGTCGAAACCGGGCCGGCGCGCTGGCTGGTGCGCCTGGCGACCGCCATGGCCGTGGTCATCAGCGCCAACACATTCCTGTCCATCATCAACGACAAGATGGGATCGCCGCTGTCGCTGACCATCGCGCGCAGTTTCGTCGCCACCATCGTCGTCGGCATCATCCTGATCCTCATGGCGATGCTGCGGCCGTTCAAGGCACGTGACGGAAGCTGGCGGCCTTGGCCGGCATGGCTGCGCTACCTGGCACTGGCGCTTGGCCTGTTCACCATCACCGCGGCCTTGCTCGGCTTCATCGGCCTTGCGCTGTTCGTCTCGCTGCAGGTCGTGGTCACCGGCACGGCGCTGATCACCGCCTATATCGGCTTCCTCTCGGCGCAGGCGATCGGCGAGGAGGGGGCGTTCGCCAACACCACTGTCGGGCGCTGGCTGTCGACCAATTCCAGCTATGAGGATACGGCACTCGACCAACTCGGCCTTGTCGTCAGTGTAGCCATCAATCTGCTGATCATTCTGGTTTTCCTGCCGCTGATCCTGCTGATGTGGGGCTTCCAGCCCGGCGACATCCAGGCCTGGGCTTACAAGCTGGCGACTGGGATCAATATCGGGTCGGTGACGATTTCGGTCACCGGCATCCTTTCGGGCATCGTCGTCTTCGTCATCGGCTATTTCCTGACGCGCTGGTTCCAGGGCTGGCTCGACGGTTCCGTCATGGCGCGCGGCAAGGTCGATACCGGGGTGCGAAACTCGATCCGGCTGGCGGTCGGCTATGCCGGTGTCGCGTTGGCGGCGCTCGTTGGCATCTCGGCCGCCGGCATCGATCTCTCCAGCCTGGCACTGGTCGCGGGCGCGCTCTCCCTCGGTATCGGTTTTGGCTTGCAGAACGTGGTGTCGAATTTCGTCTCCGGCCTGATCCTTCTGGCCGAACGGCCGTTCAAGGTCGGCGACTGGATCGTCGCCGGCGACATCAGCGGCACGGTCAGGAAGATCAGCGTACGTGCCACCGAGATCGAGACTTTCCAGCGGCAGTCGGTGATCCTGCCCAATTCGAACCTGATCAACAACGCCGTCGGCAACTGGACGCACCGCAACAAGCTCGGCCGTGTCGAGATCAAGGTCGGCGTCGCCTATGGAAGCGACGTCAAGCAGGTGCATGCCATCCTGCTGGAAATCGCGCGCAGCCATCCGCTGGTGCTCAAGAACCCCGAGCCCTTCGTGCTGTTTTCCAATTTCGGCGCCGCCGCGCTGGAATTCGAGATCCGCGTGTTCCTGGCCGATATTATGAACGGCAGCGCCGTGCAAAACGACATCCGCTTCTCCGTTCTCGAAAAATTCGACGACCAGCATATCGAGATACCGTCGACGCCCCGCGCTGTCGTCGAGACCAAGCATACGAAGGCCTGGCCTACCGACGACGACAAGATCGAGGCCGACTTTGCCGAACAGGAACTGGCCAAGGCAGAAGCGGCGGCTGAAGCGAAAAAGCAGGCGAAATCAGGACGCAAACCGCGCAAGCCCGATCCCGACTAGCGCATTTCACCGTTTCCCGGAAACGGCGAACCGCTTTTCTTCGCGTGTGCCGCCTTGGGCATCATATTGTGCCGGTCGGGCAAACTAACAGGAGCCAGGCGTGAACCGGCAACCGGCGTTGGAGAGTGCCAAAGCCAATTGCGGCATGAATACGGCATTCAGTTGCGGTTCAGCTTCCATCTCATATAAGCTCCCAAGCAAAGGGCGAAAATGCCTTGCGAAATGCAACAGAGGCGGTGGGAACACCGATATTGCACCATGTGGAAGTCTCTCGTCGCTGCCGTCGCCTTGCTCGCCGTGAGCGGTTCGGCTCATGCCGCCAGCGCGGTCAACAAGGACGCCGAGACCCGTACGCTGGTCGTGACGGAGGGCGGCAGCAAGACCGACCTTGCCCTGGCCGGCGGTGAAACCGTTGAATTCTGCCAGAACGGCTGCTTCGTCACCTTGCCGAACGGTGACCTCGAAGCCCTGACCGGTTCGGAGACCGTCGAAATTTCCGGCGGCGTCGCCCGCATCAAGTAATTCTGGCGGTATCATTGGAAAGGCCGGGTATTTGCCCGGCCTTTTATCGTTTCCAGTAGCCTTTGTTTAACAATGACGCCGGAAATACCGGCGCGGCAGCCGCCTGCAACCAGACGTTTTAACGTTCGTTACGTCATCCCCCGCTATACCGGCATCAAGACGCCGAAACGCGGCGCGCAACGGGATTCCGGTTTTCCGGATCATACGCTGGCAGGGCAGGACGGCATGGATGCGCGGTCGGACAGGAACGCAATACCGCTTGCGGTCGATCTCGACGGCACGCTGATCGCGACCGACCTGCTGTGGGAAGGCTTGTTCCTCCTCCTCAAGAAGAACCCGCTCTATATTTTCCTGGTGCCTTTCTGGGCGGCCGGCGGGCCGGCGCGGCTAAAGCAGGCGATCGCGCAGCGCATCGACATCGATCCCGCGTCGCTGCCCTATCGCGCGCCGCTGCTCGACCGGCTCCGGACCGAACATAGCGAAGGCCGCAAGATCGTGCTGGCGACCGGCACGCCGCGCAAATTCGCAGACGCCATTGCCCGCCATCTCGGCATTTTCGACCGTGTGCTGGCGACCGATGGTCTCGACAATCTCACCTCGGGCAAGAAGCGCGCCTCGCTGGTCGCGGCCTACGGCGATGGCGGCTTCGACTATGCCGGCAACAGCCGGCACGATCTCCAGGTCTTCGACGCCGCGCGCAATGCAATCGTCGTCGCGCCCGATCGTCACGCCGCACGCTGGCAGGCGGCGAATGGCGCCGAAACCATGCCGGCGCCCAAGCCGACCTTGCGGACCATCATCAAGATGCTGCGCGCGCACCAGTGGCTGAAGAACTCGCTGATCGCCGTGCCGATGGTGCTGTCGCACGAATACTTCAACACCAACATGATCTGGCAGTGCGTACTGGCGTTCATCTCGTTCAGCGCGGTGGCCTCGGCTATCTATATCCTGAACGATTTCTTCGACCTCGCGCTCGACCGCAAACACGCCACCAAGCGCAACAGGCCGTTCGCCAGCGGTGCGCTGTCGATCCCGTTCGGCCTTGGCGCGATCGCGGTGCTGCTGGCGGTCGGCGTCGGCGCCGGGCTGTTCCTGGCGCCTGAATTCCTGGCAGTCCTCGGCGGCTACATGGCCGTCACCACGGCCTATTCGTTGTCATTCAAGCGCATGCTGCTGGTCGACGTGCTGACGCTTGCCGGCCTCTACACCATCCGCGTGCTCGCCGGTGCCGCCGCGACCGGCGTCGATGTCTCGTTCTGGCTGCTCGCCTTCTCGATCTTCTTCTTCCTGTCGCTGGCGCTGGTGAAGCGTTTTGTCGAACTGCGCACCACCGCCATTCCGCCTGGTGAGCGCATCGCCGGCCGTGGCTATCGCACCGAAGACCAGGAGATCGTCGCCCAGGCCGGCATGGCGTCGGCCTTTTCCTCGGCGCTGGTGCTGGCGCTCTACATGGACAGTGTCGCGGTGCGCGAACTCTACCCGCATCCATGGCTGATCTGGCCGCTGCCGCCGATCGTGCTTTACCTCACCATGCGCGTCTGGATCCTGGCGCGCCGCGACGAGATGCATGACGACCCGGTCGTCTTCATCATCCGTGACTGGCGTAGCCAGATCGTGGTGCTGATCGGCGCGATGCTGCTGATCATCGGGGGCTGGTAGGCATGGTCGAACGCTTCCGGACCTTTGGCCTTGCCACGCCGCCCGCGCCGCATGCCATCCACGCCGATGACGCCATCGCGCTGCTGAAGGGCGGCCAGGCGAAGGAAGCATCGCTGCTGGCCTATGGCAATGGGCGTTCCTACGGCGATTCCTGCCAGAACCACGCCGGTGCGGTCGTCGACATGCGGACGCTGAACCGCATCCGGGCCTTCAATGCCGAGACCGGTGTGCTCGAAGCGGATGCCGGCGTGCTGCTGGCGGATATCATCGCGCACGCAGCACCTTACGGCTTCTTCCCGGCTGTCGTTCCGGGCACGCAATTCGTGACGCTCGGCGGCGCCATCGCCAATGATGTGCACGGCAAGAACCATCACCGGCGCGGCACGTTCGGCTGCCATGTCGAAAGTCTCACGCTGCTGCGGTCCGATGGAAAGACCCATCGCTGCTCGACATCAGACAATCCGCGCCTGTTCCGTGCGACGATCGGCGGCATGGGGCTGACCGGCCTCATCCTGTCCGCGTCGATCCGGTTGATGCGGGTGCCTTCGCTCGACATCGTCGAAAAGACGACACCGTTTCGCGACCTCGCCGAGTTCTTTGACCTCGCCGAAGCGGCGGACCAGGCCAATGAATATGCCGTCGCCTGGATCGATCAACTCGCCGGCGGCCGCAACAGCGGGCGTGGCCTGCTGTTTACCGGCAACCACGCCGAACGCGGCTCGCACGCGGCCTCCCGCGCCGGCGGCAAGCTGGCGATACCGTTCCAGCCGCCCTTCAATGTGCTCAGCCGGCCGTTCTTGACCGCTTTCAACGCCGCCTACCGATGGAAGAAGGGCCGCGCCACCGTGCCGCGCCAGACCGGCTACCACGGCTTTTTCTTCCCGCTCGACGGTGTGCGTGAATGGAACCGGCTTTATGGCCCCAGAGGGCTGTTTCAACATCAGAGCGTGGTGCCGGAGGAGGCTGCGCGCATCGTTGTGCCGGAGCTGCTGACAGCGGCCCGACGAGCCGGGCAGGGCTCCTTCCTCACCGTGCTGAAGCGTTTCGGCGGGGTCCGCTCGCCCGCGCTGCTGTCGTTCCCGCGACCGGGCTACACGCTGACGCTGGATTTCCCCAACAGGGGGGCGGCGACGCTTGCCCTGCTTGGCGAGCTCGACCGCATCACCATCGCGGCCGGCGGGGCGGTCAACCCTTACAAGGATGCGCGCATGAGTGCCGCGACCTTCGCTGCCTCCTTCGCCGACTGGCCGAGGCTGGAAGCGCTGCGCGACCCTGCCTTCATGTCCGATTTCTGGGCCCGCACGGCCGGCAGCATCGATCCGCGGCGGCGTGGAATCGAGGCCGCTGAATAGATAAATTTGGAATGAATCGTGGTTATCGAATGATTAATCGCTGAATTTACTCAAAACATTCTTGTGAGTTCACGATATCTTTTCAGGTTTGTATTAGTCGATGACACCGGGTGGGTGAGCTGGCATGAAATATATCGTCTTCATTCTCTTTACGGTCATGACCAATGCCGCCGCGCAGCTCATGCTGAAGCAAGGCATGATGTCGCTTGGGCCGATCTCGTTCGAAGGCGTCAATCCGCTCCTCAAGTTGCTGCAGATCGTCTTCAGCCCCTGGGTGTTCCTGGGCCTTTGCACCTTCGTGATTTCCATGGCTTCGCATCTTTACGTGCTGTCCAAGGTCGAGCTTTCCTTTGCCTATCCGTTCCTCAGCCTCGCCTATGTCGCTGTCGCCGTCTTCGCCTACTTCGTCTTTCGCGAAGACCTCAATGGCTGGCGCATCGCCGGCATCGCCTTCATCTGCGTCGGCACCGTGCTGATCGCCCAAAGCGGGCGAGGACATGAAGACCAGACCGCTTCCATCGCGCCCGACAAGATCCCTGCAAACGAGACCGTTCGATGAGACATGTGATTTTCGGCGGTGACGGCTTCGTCGGCCGTCACCTTGCCCCGAAGCTTGTGGCCGACGGCGAAGAGGTCGTCGTCGCCGACATCCTCAAAAGCGATCTGGCGCACTACCGCAATGTCGGCTTTGTCAAGTGCGACGTCACCGATCCGGCGTCGGTCGCCGCTGTCGGGCTCAAGGCCGACGACATGGTCTACAATCTGTCGGCCAAGATGCTGTCGCCGATCCAGGTGCGGGCCAAGCGGCACGACTTCTTCTTCCCGGTCAATTTCCACGGCACCGAGCACATCATGCAGGCCATGGACAGGGCTGGTACGCCAAAACTCGTTCACTACACGACCGATATGATCTACGGACACACGGTCACACAGCCCATGACCGAGGAGCATCCCGTCGCGCCGCTCGGCGAATATGGCTGGTCGAAGCAGAAGACCGAGGAGCTCGCCGCCGAATGGCGCAAGCGCGGCATGTCGATCTCGTTGTTCCGGCCGCGCCTGATCATCGGCCCCGGGCGGCTCGGCATATTGGAGAAACTGTTCAAGCTGATCGACTGGAGCCTTCCGGTGCCGATGATCGGCTCGGGCAAAAACCCCTATCAGTTCATCTCTGTGTTCGATTGCGCGGAAGCTGCGCGGGCCGCCTGGAAGGCCGGCGTGCCCAACGAGGCCTACAATCTGGGCTCACTCAATCCGCCACCGGTGAAGAAATTGCTCGGCGACCTGATCCGGCATGCCGGTTCGAAGTCGATCCTGATCCCGACACCGGGCTGGGCGGTCAAGCGCACGCTCGATCTGCTCGACCTCGTGAACATGCCGATCATGGACCCGGAGCAATATCTGATCGCCGACGAGGAATGCGTGCTTGACGTGTCCAAGGCCGAGCGCCAGCTCGGCTGGGTGCCGCAATATCGCGACGAGGACATGCTGATCGCCGCCTACAGCGAATACCGCGCCAAGAAGGCCGGGCACGCCGTCGCCACCAAACATGTGCCGGCCGAATAGGCGGCTCGCCAAACAGTTTTATGGCGCACGACGCTGGTCGTAGCGCGGACAGGAGATTGAAATGACCGTCATGGCCAAGCCTGAACACACGAATGCGCGTACCATGGTCAATGCGCCGGCGCTGTCGCCCGCCACCATCGCCAAGCCCGATCTGATCAGCGTCGAGCAGGCCAAGGCGATGGATGTCGCCCGCATGACCGACCTGTTCAAGGCGCATCTCAATCCCGGCCAGCTGCATTTCATGAAGCTGCTCGGCTTCCACAAGATCAAGATCGAGCGCGCCGAAGGCATGTTCTACATCGACCAGAACGGCCGCAAGATCCTCGATTTCTTTGGCGGCTTCGGCTCGCTGGCCTTCGGCCACAACCATCCGCGCCTGCTTGAGGCGCGCAAAAAGTTCCAGGAGGAAAAGCGCCAGGAGATCGCGATCGCCTTCATGTCGCAATATGCGGCGGCGCTGGCGCACAACATCGCCAAGTGTTCGCCCGGCGATCTCGACATGGTGTTTCTGGGTTCGTCCGGCTCGGAAGCGATGGAAGCGGCGGTAAAGCTCGCCGAGCGCGCCGCCGGCCCGAAGCGGCCGAAAATCGTCTATGCCGAGAATTCCTTCCACGGCAAGACCAAGGGCGTGCTTGGCATCACCGACGGCCAGCTCTACCGCGCCGACTTCAGGATGGCGGACAATACGGTGCGCATCCCCTTCGGCGACATCGAGGCGGTCGAGCGGCTGTTCCGCTCCGATCCCGAGGTCGGCGTCATCGTGCTTGAAACCATCCAGGGCGGTGGCGGCATCATCCAGGCAGAGGCGGAATACTGGCAGAAGCTGCGCGCCCTGTGCGACCAGCATGGCGTGCTGTGGGTGGCCGACGAAGTGCAGTGCGGCTATGGCCGTTCGGGCCGCTTCTATGCCTTCGAGCATTACGGCGTCGTGCCGGATGTGACGGCGCTCGCCAAGTCGCTCGGTGGCGGCAAGGCGGCGGTCGGCGCGATGATCGCCAGGCGCGAAATCTACATGAAGGCCTATGGCACGCCGAAGACCGCGATGATCCATGCCATGGCGACTTTCGGCGGCATGGGCGAGGCCTGCGTCACCTCGATCGAGGCGCTCAACGTGCTCTATGACGAGGGGCTGATCGACAACGCTGCTGTCACCGGCGATTATCTGCTGCAGCGGCTGCAGGCGCTCAAGGACAAATACCCGAAGATCATCAAGGATGTGCGCGGCAAGGGCCTTATGGTCGGCCTGGAGTTCCACGACTTCTCGCAGACCTTGCCGATGGTGCTCAGGCCCATCGTCAGCGTGCTCGACGACAAGCTGAAGGGTTCACTGTCGGGTTTTGTCGGCGCGCTTTTGCTGCGCGACTACGACGTGCTCGTTGCCTTCACCGAATACAACCGCAACGTCATCAGGCTCGAACCGCCGCTGATCTGCCGGCGCGAACATGTCGACCGCTTCGTCGATGCCTTCGACAGCCTGCTGTCACGCGGCATCGTGTCGATCGTGAAGGACTTCGTCAAAAGCCAAGTTCGCTAAGAAAAGCTCATTGGGCAGAACGATGCTGACCAAGTCTCCCGCTGCGAAAACCCCGCTCGACCGGCTCACCGAGACCGGTCTGGCCTGGGGCGAGGGGACCTATGCGCGGCTGGCCGCACCGATCGGCGCGGCGGCTTTCGCGCTCTATATCGTTCTGACCGCGTTCACGGCCTGGGTGATGCCCGACGCCAATTGGGACATGCTGCCTTACCTCGCAATATCCGAGGAAGGCACCTATCCCGATCCGCAGGCGCTGCATGATTATGCCTACAGCACGGTCAAAGCGGGTGTTTCGGCCGCCGATTACAAAACGCTCACCGATGATGGCGGCGGCTTCCGCAGCCACATGACGGAGAATGCCGCCGACTTCCATTCGCTGCTCGGCATGTATCGGATCAAGTTCCTCTACGCCGAGATGCTGTCGACGCTGAGCGCGGTGATGTCGCCGGTCGAGGCGATGCACCTCGTGCAGGTGTTTTCGGTGCTGCTGTTCGGCGCGATCGTGCTGCACTGGCTGCGCTGGGAAAAGGCCCTGGCCTTGGCACCGCTGATCGGCGCGGTGCTGATCATGGCTGACTTCGGCGATGCGGCGCGTGCCTCGACGCCGGACCTGCTCACGTCGGCGCTGCTGCTCGGCGGGCTCTACGCCTATGTCAGGGGCCGCGAGGCGGCGACTGCGATCATGCTTTTCCTCGCCTTCATGGTACGACCGGACAATATTGTGTTCCTTGCCATTTTCGCGGTGCTGCTGGTCGCCTTCCGGCAGCGGGCATGGGGTGCGTTGGCCGGGTTCGCCGCGTCCTTCGTTGCCTATTTCGCCATTTCGCACTGGGCCCATCATCCCGGCTGGTGGCCGCATCTGTGGTTCTCCAGCATCGAACAGCGCTACAATATGGACGGGTTCGAGCCGGCGTTCTCGGTCACCGCCTATCTCAGGGCATTTGCGACGTCGCTGCTGCGCGCCGTCAACCTGAACAGCTGGGTCGGTGTCTCCCTACTGGCGCTGGCCGGCTGGTTTGCCGCCGGCCGTGCCGGCTTTCGCCTCGAGCGACGTGCCGGCATCCTGTTCGCGGCGCTGGTGCTCGGTGCGCTGGCGAAGTTCACGGTCTTCCCGATCCACGACACGCGCATCTATTTCCCGCATCTGATCCCGCCCTTCCTGCTGCTGGCGGCGCCCTTCATGGCGCTGTGGGCGGCATCGGTTCGAGGCCAACACCGCGCGGCCTTGCACGTCATTCCCGGAGACAAGCCATGAGTTCGCTATCCAGCCTGGCGCGCATCGCCTTGTCGCTCGGTCTTCCCTCCGGCCTGCTCGATCGCGGGCCGTCGCTGCGCGGCACGAAATTCCTCGCCAGGGCGGCGCTGAAGGCGCGCTTCGGTGGGGCAGGGCGGCCGTTCCAGATGGTCAATGTCGGTGCCTGCGACGGCGCGCTGTTCGACGATGTCACGCCGTGGTTGCACAGGATTGCCGGTGCCCGCGCCATGCTGGTCGAGCCGATCCCGTACAATCAGAAGCGGCTGCGCGCCAACTATCCCGACACGGACCGCTTCATCATCGAGCCGGTGGCCGTCACAAAAACCAGGGGCACGATCACCGTCCACACTTTCGACGCGGCCGCCCTCGAGGCCGGCACGCTGCCGATCGAGTTCATCGGCTGCTCGTCGGTCACCGACACCAATCTGATGTCGGGCAAGAATGCCTGGGGCGAGGCGGACGCCAACTTCAACAAATTCGCGCCGCACCTCAGGGACATCGAGGTGCCGTCGGAAACCTTGCAGACGCTGCTCGACCGCAACGGCATCAGCCATATCGACGCCTTCCTCGTCGATTGCGAGGGCGCCGACTGGATGGTCTTCGAACAGCTCGACCTCAAGCGTTATCGCCCGGGCATGATCAAGGTGGAGGTCGGTGCATTGCCGGCGGCCGAAATCGGCCAGGTCGTGGTCAGGCTGAAGACCGCCGGCTATCAGGTCGGCTTCCAGGCCGAAGACATCTGGGCCTTCGCCTGACAGGTCGCGATTTCTCCTGATCCATATCGGGTCGCGCCGCACCTGCAGCGTGTCGCAAACAGGCGGTAGCGCCGTGCCTGTCGTCTGCATATTGTGCGCCGATCAAACGGGCGCCGAAGCTGCCCGCATTAGCATCTGGAGTCGCGGGCAATGGCAGAGTTTCCGAAAAAGGCGAAGGTCGTCATCATTGGCCTCGGCGGTATTGTCGGCGCGTCGATCGCCCATCACCTGATCGAGCGTGGCTGGACAGATATTGTCGGCATCGACAAATCGGGCATCCCGACCGACATCGGTTCGACCGCGCACGCTTCCGATTTCTGCTACACCACCAGCCATGATTTCCTGTCCTGCTGGACCACGCTTTACTCCATCGATTTCTACGAGAAGATGGGCCACTACGCCCGCATCGGCGGCCTTGAAGTGGCCCGTGTCGGCGACGACGGCCGCATGGACGAGATCAAGCGCAAGATCGCGTCGGCGAAAGCGTTCGGCACACGCGCCCGCCTGATCGAACCGGCCGAGATCAAGGAAAAGTTCCCGCTGATCGAACAGGAGATGGTCCAGGGCGGCCTCTGGGATCCGGACGCCGGCCTCGTCATTCCGCGCTCGCAGACCGTTGCCGGCAAGCTGGTCGACCAGGCGGAGGCGTCGGGCAAGCTGAAATCCTTCGCCAACACGCCGGCCAAGTCGCTCGTGGTCAAGGACGGCCGCATCAGCGCCGTGGTGACAGACCGCGGCACCATCGAGGCCGACTATGTCATCGTCTGTGCCGGCATCTGGGGCAGGCTGATCGCGGAAATGGTCGGCGAGGACCTGCCGGTCATGCCGATCGACCATCCGCTGACCTTCTTCGGGCCGTACAATGAGTTCGCCGGCACCGGCAAGGAGATCGGCTGGCCGCTGCTGCGCGACCAGGGCAACTCGGCCTATATGCGTGACACCGGCGATCCCAAGACCGCCGAAGGCGGGCAGATCGAATGGGGCTACTACGAAGAGACCAACCCGCGCCTTTGTCATCCGCGCGACCTGCTGGAGAAGGACCAGGCCCGCCTTTCGCCGTCGCAGCGCGATCTCGACATGGAGCAGATCCTGGCGCCGCTCGAGCGCGCCATGGAGTTGACGCCGATCCTGGGCGAACTCGGCTACAATGAAAGCCATTCCTTCAACGGCCTGCTGCAGGTGACGGCCGATGGCGGCCCGTCGATGGGCGAGAGCCAGAAGGTGAGGGGCCTGTGGTATGCCGTCGCCATCTGGGTCAAGGACGGGCCCGGCATGGGCAAGCTGATCGCCGACTGGATGACCGACGGCCGCACCGCGGTCGATCATCACGCCATCGACTATGCGCGCTTCTATCCGCACCAGACCAAGGAGCAGTTCATCTGGGACCGTTGCACCGAGACGGCGATGAAGGTCTACAATCCCGCGGTGCATCCGCGCGAACCGTTCTCCAAGGGCCGCAACATCAGGCGTTCGCCGTTCTGGGAGCGCGAGAAGGAACTCGGCGGCTACTTCATGGAACTAGGCGGCTGGGAGCGCGCCCATGGCTATGCCGCCAACGAGCATCTTCTCGAGAAGTACGGCAACCGGGTGCCGGTGCGCGAGAACGAGTGGGACAACCGCCATTTCTGGCGCGTCTCGAACGCCGAGCATCTGGCGATGAGCGAGGATTGCGGCATCGTCAATCTCTCGCATTTCTCCATGTATGACGTCGAAGGGCCCGACCATGTCGCGCTGCTGGAATGGCTGTGCGCGGCCAAGATCGGCGGCGACAACAACATCGGCAAGGGCATCTATACCCACTTCCTCGACGAGGAAGGCATGGTGCGCGCCGACTTCACCGTCATCCGCATGGCCGATCGCTGCCGTTTGATCGACGGCGCCGACGCCGGCCCGCGCGACTTCCGCTACATGCAGCGGACCGCGCAGGACAAGGGTTTTGACGTCACCATCACCGATGTGACGGAAAAGTACGTCACCATCGGCATCTGGGGGCCGAATGCCCGCGCGACCCTGCAGAAGGTGGTCGAGACTCCGGACGGGCTCTCCGTTGAAAATTTCCCCTTCGCCGCGATCAAGCCGATCCGGATCGGCGGCAAGGATGTCACCGCTTTCCGCATCTCCTATGTCGGCGAGCAGGGTTGGGAACTGCACATGCGCTATGAGGACGGGCTGGCCGTCTGGGACGCGCTGCGCACGACCGGCGTCATGCCGTTCGGCGTCGAGACCTATGCCAATACGCGCCGCATGGAAAAGAGCCTGCGGCTGCAGAACGCCGACCTTCTGACCGAGTACAATCTGCTCGAAGCCGATCTCGCGCGCCCGAAGGTCAAGGAGAATGATTTCTGCGGCAAGGCCAAGCACCTGGAGTATCGTGCCCGCGAACACCAGCCGGCGACTTTGTGCACGTTGGTGATGACCGAAAACACCGATTCGAAAGGTGTGGCGCGCTATCCCGTGGGCATCATGCCGGTGCTCGATCCCGCTACCGGCGAGACGCTGGTCGACGAACTCGGCCGCCGCTCCTTTACCACATCGGTCGCCTATGGCCCGACCATCGGCAAGAACATCGCGCTCGCCTACCTGCCGCATTCGTATGCGCAGGAAGGCCGCAAGCTCAAGGTGGAATATTTTGGCGAGACCTACCCGGTCGAAGTCGCCGGCGTTGGCTACAAGCCACTCTACGATCCGGAGAACCTCAAGCCGCGCAGTTGATCGGCTGATCGAGAGAAAGACCGATCGCAAAAGCCTGGCCTTTGGCCGGGCTTTTGTCTTTTTAACAGCGCCGTTTTGGCTTACCCTTCCGGCATGTCTGCTTTCCCGTACGCAAGACATCTCATTTCCGGCTGCGCCGCGCTGGCGCTGATGCTCTGGCCGGCCCGGGGATCCCGCGCGGACGAGCCGGTCGATGTGGAGCTGGTGCTGGCGGTGGATGTCTCGCTGTCCATGTCGGCCGATGAGCTCGAGATTCAGCGTCACGGCTACGCGGCGGCCCTGACGCATGACAATGTGCTGCAGGCAATCGCCGATGGCGCCTATGGCAAGATCGCCGTCACCTATGTGGAATGGGCCGGCACCACATGGCAACGCGTCATCGTGCCGTGGACTGTCATCGCCAACCGCGCCGATGCCGAGCGAGTGGTGGCGCAATTGTCCGCCCAGCCGCCCAACAGCGCGCGCCGCACCTCGATATCCGGCGCGCTGGAGTTCGGCAGCGATCTTTTCGCCGAAAGCGGCTACCAGGGAACAAGGCGGGTCATCGATATTTCGGGCGACGGACCCAACAATCAGGGTGCGCCGGTCAATCTCACCCGCGACGGGGTGGTCAGGCAAGGCATCGTCATCAACGGCCTGCCGCTGATGACCCGAGGCGGATTTTCGGGCGCCTATGACGTCAGTGATCTCGACCGTTACTACAGCGACTGCGTCATAGGCGGCCCCGGTGCCTTCATGATCCCGGTCAACGACTGGACGCAATTTCCCGAAGCCATCCGTCGCAAGCTGGTGCTGGAACTCGCCGGTCCGGCGTCACCGCAATGGGCGGCGGCGGAGGCGGACCATCCGCCAGTGGTGCTGGCGCAGGACAAGCCGGCCGCCGACTGCCAGATCGGCGAGAAAATGTGGCGCAACCGCAGCTGGATGCTGGACAGTCGCTAGGCCTGGGCGATGGCGCGGCAGGCATTGGCAAAACGGCCGCGCCGCGCTATCCAGCAGGTGGGGGCCGCGGTCGAAACCGAGGAAGATCAGATGAAACGTCTAGCCATTCTGACAGCTGTCGCGTCCGTGCTTTTTGCCGGCGGCGCCAGCGCCCAGTACAATGACCAGCCCGCCTGCGTCATGTTCGAGCATGTGAATTTTCGCGGGCGGTCGATCGAAATGGGCCCCGACGATTCGGTGAATTTTCGTCGTGGCCAGTTCTGGAACGACCGCGTGTCGTCGGTGTTCGTTCGCCGGGGCTGCACACTTGTGGCCTATGAGGATACGAATATGGGAGGTCAATCGATCGAGATCAGGCGCAGGGCCCGCGAGTTGGGCGGCGACTGGAACGATCGCATCTCGTCGGCCGAGTGCTATTGCGACGGCTATTGAGAGCGGCAGGGCTTCAGCCCTGTCGAGCGTCGGCGACGGGGCGTGCCTGCCGGCAGGCCGCCAAACACGTTCCTGTTGATTGACAAGCCGATTGGCGTCAGTGAACAATTCCCCCAGAGAAACAAAAGGGGAACTCATATGAACAGGACCACCATTTTTGCCGCCACTTTGACGCTTGCCGCTGGCCTCTCCGCCCCGGTGATGGCCGCCACATCGGTCACCATCGGCATCAGCGGCTGGACCGGCTTCGCACCGCTGACGCTTGCCAAGCAGGCGGGCCTCTTTGAGAAGCACGGCCTCGACGTGACCTTGAAGAAGGTGCCTCAGGCCAGCCGGCCGCTTGCCATCGCCAGCGGCGACCTGCAATGCGCCGCCACCACGGTCGAAACCTGGCTGGTGTGGAACGCCAGTGGGGTGACCACCAAGCAGATCTTCCAGCTCGACAAATCCTATGGCGCCGACGGCATTGTCGTGCGCAACGACATCAAGACCGTCGCCGATCTCAAGGGCAAGAACGTCGCCTCCTCGGCGCCGGGCACGTCGCCCTATTTCCTGCTCGCCTGGGTGCTGAACAAGAACGGCATGTCGACCAAGGACGTCACGGTCGTCAATCTGGAGCCGGACGCGGCGGCGCAGGCCTTCCTTGCTGGCCAGAACGATGCGGCGGTCACCTATGAGCCGTTCATCTCGGCCGTGCGCGACAAGGCCGACCAGGGCCACATACTGGCGACCACGCTCGACTACCCGATGGTGCTCGACACGGTCGGCTGCACGCCCGAATTCCTCAAGGCCAATCCCGACGCCGCCAAGGCGCTCGCCGACAGCTATTTCGAGGCGCTCGACCTGATCAAGAGCGACCCGCAGAAATCCTACGAGATCATGGGCGCCGACGTGAAGCAGTCAGCCAAGGAATTCGAGGATTCGGCGAAATACCTGAAATGGGCCGACAAGGCCGAAAACAAGCAGTTCTTCACCAAGGAATTCCAGGATTTTTCCAAGACCGCCGGCGAGCTGCTGCTGCAGATGGGGCTGATCAAGGAGGCCCCTGATGTCGCTACGCTGGCCGATACCAGCGCGGTGGCGAACTGATATTTTCGGCCTTTGCCCCGTCACGGCGGCGCCTGGCGCCGCCGTTCTCTCCTCGGCACGTGACAATTTGAAGATGGGGACGATGTGAAGATGCGGCCGTTGCATCCAGTTTCGCCGGGCCTGCGAACCGTGCTCGGCGTTTCCTTCTTCGTGCTGTTCATCGCGTTCTGGGGCTGGATCACGCTTGGCGGTCACGTCAACCGGATTTTCCTCGCCGATCCGCTGTCGATGCTCCGGGACGGCTGGCGGCTGCTTGTCGAGGACCGTTTCTGGCTCGACATACTGATCACCATCTGGCGGGTCTTTGGCGGTTTTGTACTGGCGTCGGTCGTGGCCGTACCGCTCGGCATCGCCATGGGGGCATGGAAGCCCGTGGAAGCCTTCCTGGAGCCCTTTGTCTCCTTTGCCCGCTATCTGCCGGCCTCGGCCTTCATTCCGCTGCTCATCCTGTGGGCCGGCATTGGTGAGCTGGAAAAGCTGCTGGTCATCTTCGTCGGCTCAGTGTTCCAGATCATCCTGATCATCGCCGTCAAGGTGGGTTCGACGCGGCGCGACCTTGTCGAGGCCGCCTATACGCTTGGCTCGACGAACAACAGCATCGTCAGGCGGGTGATCATGCCGGCCAATGCGCCTGAAATCGCCGAGACGCTGCGGCTGGTGCTCGGCTGGGCGTGGACCTATGTCATTGTCGCCGAACTGATCGGTTCGTCCTCCGGTATCGGCTACATGATCATCAATAGCCAGTCGCGCCTGGCGACCGGGCAGATCATTTTCGGCATCATCGTCATCGGACTGATTGGGCTGTTGTCCGATTTCGCCTTCAAAGCGTTCAACCGCTGGCTCTTTCCATGGAGCCTGGCTTGAGCAAGCTTCTCATAGAGGGCGCTTCGCGCACCTTTGCCGGCGTGCGCGGCGGACAGCCGGTCAAGGCTCTGATGCCGATCGACCTGGCGGTCGCCGCCAATGACTTCATCACCATCCTTGGTCCGTCCGGCTGCGGAAAATCGACACTGCTCAGGATCGTCGCCGGCCTCGAGGCGCCTAGCGAGGGCCGCGTGCTGCTCCACGGCAAGGCGGTGGCCCGGCCGGGGCCGGATCGCGGCATGGTCTTCCAGTCCTACACATTGTTTCCGTGGCTGACGGTCGCCGAAAACATCGCCTTTGGCCTGCGCGAACGCGGCATGGCTGAAAAGGAGCGGGACGGAGTGGTTGCGTCCTATGTCGATCTCGTCGGCCTGAAGGGGTTCGAGAACCATTGGCCGAAGCAGCTCTCCGGCGGCATGCAGCAGCGCACGGCGATCGCCCGCGCGCTTGCCAACGATCCGGAGATCCTGCTGCTGGACGAGCCGTTCGGAGCGCTGGACAACCAGACACGCGGGCTGATGCAGGAGCTCCTGCTCGGCATATGGGAGCGGCGCAAGAAGACGGTGCTGTTCGTCACGCATGACATCGAGGAGGCGATCTTCATGGCCTCGCGCGTCATCGTGATGACGGCGCGGCCAGGCCGCATCAAGTCGGATGTCGCCATCGACCTGCCGCATCCACGCCATTACACGCTCAAGACCAGTCCGGAGTTCTCGGCACTGAAGGCGCGGCTGACCGAGGACATCCGCGTCGAGGCGATGCGGACGGCGCAGGGCCAGCCGGCGAAGGCTTGACCCGGTCAGGCCGCCAGCAGCTGCTTGCGGTCGACGCGCTCCTGCTGCGGCGAGCGGGCGTAGAGCTCGCGGTAGCATTTAGAGAAGTGCGAGGCCGAGACGAAGCCACAGGCGACCGCCACCTCGACCACCGGCAACGAGGACTGGATCAACAGGTGCCTGGCGCGGTCGAGCCGGATTTCCAGGTAGTAGCGGGCAGGGGAGCGGCCCATCTCGGTGCGAAACAGGCGTTCGATCTGGCGGCGCGACAGATCGACATGGTCGGCGATCTCGATCAGCGACAACGGCTCGGAGAGGTTCGCCTCCATCAATTCGATGATGGTCAGCACTTTCGAGTTCTGCACGCCAAGGCGAGCCCGCAGCGGCAGGCGCTGGCGGTCGGTCGGGCTGCGCACACGGTCGGTCAGCACCTGCTCGCAGACGCGATTGACGAGGCTCTCGTCGAAGTCGTCGCCGATCAGCTTCAGCATCATGTCAAGCGCGGCTGTGCCGCCGGCGCAAGTGTAGATGTTCTGATCGATCTCGAAGAGGTCGGCAAAGACATTGGCCTTCGGAAACGCCTCGGAGAAGCCCGGCAGGTTCTCCCAATGGATGGCGCAGCGCTTGTTGGACAGCAGGCCAGCGGCGGCGAGGATATGTGCCCCGGTGCACAGGCCGCCGACGGCGACGCCGCGATTGTACTCTTCGCGCAGCCAGGCGAAGGCCGACTTGTTCTGGTAACGCTCGACATTGATGCCGCTGCAGACGATGGCCATGTTGGGCCGATCGGGGCCGGCCATCTTCTTGCGCTCGTCCTCCAGCGAGGTGTTGACCGCGCATTCGACGCCGTTCGAGGCACGCACCGGCTTGCCATCGATGCTGGCGAGGCGCCAGCGATAGGCTTCGTAGCCGAGCATGCGGTTGGCGGAGCGTAGCGGGTCGAGCGCGGTCGCAAAAGCGATCATGGTGAAATCGGGGATAAGGAAGAACACAAACGATCGCTTGATCGGATGCTTGACGGCGTTCACGGGAACCTCATCTGGCCATGACGCGAACAGGATGTCGCGAATAGCATAGCGACATCAGGAAAAATCATGCTTGTCAATCGGCTACGCCGCCTGGGCAAGATTAAATTTGCGACATGGGTCGCAAATGGGCAATTGCTTTGCGGCGATGCCCCCGGGCGCGGCAGCAACTGTCCAAACGACAGGCAAAACGCGCAAAGACGAACAAAAACGCCGCCGTGGCCGGAGCCAGGCGGCGTTACAGTCTTGAAGCAGCGGCAGGGAAGCGCTGCCTGGAAAAATGTCAGGCGACGAAGCCGAGGCGCGCCGCAGCCATCGCGCCAGTCTGGCCAGGCATGGTGTTGGCAAGGCGCTGACGCTCGAGAGCGGTGGTCAGGTTCATTTCGCGGCGGGCAAAGAGGCGTGAAAAAAGCTTCATGATCATCTCCAATCGGTTGCTCAGACGGGTCGCCTTCGCTTGATGGAGTGGGGCAGCTCGTTTGCTGGCGCTGATATAGGCTTGTGTGAGCAAAAACTAAATCGCAAAAGCGAAGCGCTTGATATGAAATGCGACACCGAATGCGACAAATTTGGGCAAGCTGCCTGAAATTTGCGATTATTTACAGAGTGTTAGTTTGAAGTCCGCGCCGCTATGCGGCTTGCTCATATGCGCCATGCAGCGCTCGCATGGCTTCGAAACTCATTTGAATGCAAATAAGATAGAGAAGGCCTGCCGGGCTGGGTCCGCGCGGCAGGCCTTCAGCGCTTGATACACACGATCTACTTTGCTCCAGCCCAGGATCCGATGCCGTTGCGAATACCGGTCTTGGTGTCGGATGCCTCAGGCCAGCCGATATCCTTCTGCAGTTCGATCGGCAGGGAACGGATGGCGCGTTCGGTCTGGTAGCGGGCGCGGGCCGCGCTGAATTCGGTCGCGATGCGGCCGAGGGACGACAGGATAGACATTTTCATTTCTCCTTGCGCGCCTGGCAGGGATGCCAGGGGCGACTGCTAAGTCAGGTTTGTTTCAGCTTCATTTCGTGTCGATTGCAGGTCTGTGTCGTGGTCGTTTCATGGCTGCTTGTGGCAGCATCCTCAATCGATGCAGTTGACTATGCCCCCGATCTGATGTTCAATCAAACGAAATGGAATGATGCTTTGTATCAGAAAAATTGAAGGCTGATCGCCATGAACGCCCCGCTTAATCATCCGCTGCCACTGCTCGATCTCGACGTTTTGCGCACTTTCGTGGCCATTGCCGAGACCGGCAGCTTCACCACCGCCGCCAATGCCGTCTTTCGTACACCCTCGGCGGTGTCGATGCAGATCAAGAAGCTGGAGGACATTCTTGGCCGCTCGGTGTTCGCGCGCGACGCCCGCTCGGTATCGCTGACCACGGACGGCGAGATGCTGCTCGGCTATGCCCGCCGGCTGCTGTCGATCAACCGCGAGGTGGTGTCGAAATTCATCATTCCCGAGATTGTCGGTGTGGTGCGGCTCGGCTCGCCGGATGATTATGGCGAGCGCGTGCTGCCGCATGTGCTGAAGCGCTTCGCGCAGTCGCACCCCTCGATCGCCGTCGATGTCACCATAGACCAGAGCAGCAATCTGCGCCGGCGCATGGACGACCGCGCGCTCGACATCACGCTTCTGACCAACTCCTACAAGACCAGCGCGCTCGGCGCCGAGGTGCTTTTGACCGAACCGATCGTGTGGGCCGGCGCCAAGGGCGGCTGCGCACATCTGCGCGAACCGTTGCCGGTGTCGCTGTGGGAGGAGGGCTGCGCCTGGCGGGCCGGCGCGCTCGATGCGCTGGGGCGCGAGGGCCGCAATTATCGCGTCGCCTATATGAGCGCGCACACGGCTGGCCAGCGTGCCGCGATCATGGCCGACCTCGCGGTCGCGCCGTTGCCGCGATCATTCCTCGGCAACGACATGGTCGAACTCTGCCCGAAGGACGGCATGCCTGATATCGGCACCTACAATCTTGCCATGGTGGTGGCTCCGGACGCCAGCGCGCCTGTCAAGGCCGTCGCCGACCACATCCGTGCGACGTTCGAAGTGTTCCGGGAAACCGGCAAGTTCTGATCCGCCGCCGGATCGAAAGGACAAGCGTTACTCCGCCGCCTCGGCGGAGGGCGCCTCCAACCCTGTTTTCATGTCTTGCCTGACCGGTGAGCGGCTCTCGCTGAGGAACGCAACGATGTGCTGGCGAGCGCGTCGTGATTCCGGCATGTCGATCAGCGGCCAGACGTGGAACATGCCTTCCTCATGGACGACATCGACCTCGACGCCGGCTGCCCGCGCCTTTTCGGCGAAGATCAGATTGTCTGGGGTCAAAAGATCACGCGAGCCCGTCAGCATCAGTGTTTTCGGCAGCACCGAGAGATCGCCGTAGACCGGGCTGATATGCCAGTCGCAGCGGTCCATGCCGGCACTGTACATCCGGATCGCCTCGAGGCCGCCCGGGATGCCGAGCCAGGGGTCGTTGCGCTCCGCCTCGAACAGGTCGGGATTGGAAAGCGACATGTCGAGCCCGGGCGAAATCAGGACATGACGCGACGGCAAGGGCAGGGCCTCTTCGGCAGCCATCATGGTCAGCACTACGGCCATGTTGCCGCCGGCGGAATCGCCCATGAAGATGATGTCCTCCGGTTCCGACTCGTCGAGCATCTGACGATAGACATCGCCGACCATGCCGAACATGGCGTGGAAATCGTGTTCCGGGGCGATGGGATAGATCGGCACGGTGATGCCGTAGCCCAGCCGGTCGGCCATCTCGGCGATCAGATGCCAGTGGTAGGGTGTGATTTCAAAGACATAGGCACCGCCATGCAGGTAGAGGATCCGCCTATGCTCTCCGGCTCTGGGGGCAATTTCGTAGACCGGGAAGCCGTCCACGGTACGTGTCTCGATGTCGAAGCGCTGGTGCAGCGAGGCCGGCGGATGGTGATCCTCGGTCTTGCGCGCGGCGGCGATCCAGCGCTGCAGGTTCTCAGGGCTGGAAAACGCCTTCTTGCGGCTGTGCCTGAGCACGAAGGAAACGACGTGGCTTTTCAAACTTGGCATGCGGATACACGAACTTCGGCTGCAGCCGACTAAGAGAATTCCCCCTCTCTTGCGAAGATCGTGCGTTGGCCAAGAATGTCAAGATTTACGCTGTCTCCACACGCCGGTGTGATGCGCGCTCCGTGTCAGCGGCGCGGCAAAAGCGCCACGCGCAGCCGGTTGCTGGTTCGGGCCGGGGATGTGCGAGACCCCCGGCGCATGCCGAGCAGTTTGCATTTGTCGGCGAAGGTCATCAGCGCGGCGTGCCCAGAAGCAGCGACGTGAGCGCGGCCTGTGGATCGCTCGGCGGCGAGGCCGGCCAGCCAATATCCTTCTGGACATGCGCCGGCAGGCTGTTCAGCGCACGGATCGCCTTGTTCCTGGCATGGGTCTGCCTGATGGTCACACCGAAGCGGCCAAGATTTTCGAACATCGACATTTTCATCTCCCTTGAAGGACGACGGCAGCCGAGGATCGTCCCTGGCCGTCGTTCGATGTCCGCTAAATGCGCTCGTTATGTATCGGATGGATTTCGCGAAAACAGCGTTTCGGTTTCCGGATCGGTTCGATCCGGAAACATTTGCATGCAAATGACTTTGAAGGTTGAAACGCCTTGCGGAAGTCGCGTCTATTCGCGGCCGCGTCGTGCAGCGTGGCCTTCGCGCGAGCGCCGGCGCGGGGTGGCGTCGCCGGCGACACCATCCTCGCTGACCGTCTTGCGTGGCGGCAGTTTCACCGCCGCCGACAATTTCGGGAACGGATCGACCTTGTTGGGCAGCGCCATGGCGTAGACGAAATGCTCCTGGAATTTCGGCTCCAGGGCAGTCTCGATCTTCTCGATCTGGCTTACCGTCTCCTCGATCTCGCGGCGATAGCCGCGGTTCAAGAGCGCCATGCGCGCACCGGCGCCGGCGGCGTTGCCGACGGCCGAGACCTTGTCGAGGTCGCAATCGGGGATCAGGCCCAGCACCATGGCGTATTTCGGATCGATGAAGGAGCCGAAAGCACCGGCGAAGTGGATGCGGTCGACGTGCTCGGTGTTCTGCTTTTCCATCAGCAGCTTGGTGCCGGCGTAAAGGGCGGCCTTGGCGAGCTGGATGGCGCGCACGTCGGTCTGGGTGATGGTGATCTTTGGTTCGCCTTCCTTCAGCACGTAGGAGAAGGTTCGGCCGTTGGCGGCGACCCGGGGCGAGCGCAGGCTGAGCGATCCGTCGACGACGCCATCCTCGGAAATAATGCCGGCGAGATACATCTCCGCCACGATCTCGATGATGCCGGAACCGCAAATGCCGGTAACGCCCGTTGCCTGCACGCTGTCGAGGAAGCCTGGCTCGTCGGACCACAGTTCGGAGCCGATGACGCGGTATTTGGGCTCCAGCGTTTCGGGGTCGATGCGCACGCGCTCGATGGCGCCGGGCGCGGCACGCTGGCCGCCGGAGATTTCGGCACCCTCGAAAGCGGGGCCGGTGGGAGATGAAGCAGCCACGACCCGCGCACGGTTGCCGAGCACGATCTCGGCGTTGGTGCCGACGTCGACGATCAGCATCATCTCGTCCTGGCGATGCGGGCCTTCCGACAGCGTGACCGCCGCCGCGTCAGCGCCGACATGGCCGGCGATGCAAGGCAACATGTAAAGGCGCGCGCCCTGGTTGAGCTTGAGGCCGACATCGGAGGCCTTGATGCGCACCGCACCCGAGACGGCGAGCGCGAAGGGGGCGCCGCCGAGTTCGGTCGGATCGATGCCGAGGAACAGATGGTGCATGATCGGATTGCCGACGAAGACGGAATCCAGGATGTCGTTGCGCTGGACATTGCCTTCCGCGCAGACCTTGTCGACGAGGCTGGAGATCGCCTCGCGCACGGCCACCGTCATGCCTTCGCGGCCATCCGGGTTCATCATCACATAGGAGACCCGGCTCATCAGATCCTCGCCGAAGCGGATCTGCGGGTTCGACGTGCCGGACGAAGCGGCGACACGCCCCGAGAGCAGCGACACCAGATGCATGGCGATGGTGGTCGAGCCGATGTCGCAGGCCAGGCCATAGGCCTCGTTCTTGAGGCCCGGCCACAGCGCGATGACGCGTGCGATGTCGCTGTCGGCATCCTTGTGGATGGCGGCGGTGGCGGTCCAGTTGCCCTTGCGCAATATGCCCTGCACCTGCGGGAGCAGGTAGAAATCGAATTCGAGGTTTTTAAAGCCCCAATCCTTCATCAGCGCGATCTTCAGCCGGTCGAGGTCGCCGAGCGGCTTGTGCATGTCGGGCTCTTCGATCTCGACATAGCACATGCGGATCGCCGTATCGCGGGCGATCACCCTGGTATCGGCATCCTTGCGGATGGTCTGGGCATTGATGACGGTATCCTGCGGTACGTCGATGACGAGGTCGCCGAGGATCTGCGCCGAGCAGGACAGGCGGCGCCGTTCGGGCAAGCCGCGCACGCGCTCATAGCGCTCTTCCTTGGGTCCCTTGGGCGAAATGTGATCGTTGGAGGAGACAATCTTGTGCTTGGCGAAATTGCCTTCCTGCACCTCGATCTGGCAACGCCCGCACGTGGCGCGGCCGCCGCATACGCTTTCGACATAGACGCCGAGCTGGCGCGCGGCATCCAGCACCGGCGTGCCGACGGGAAACCGGCCGCGCTTGCCCGACGGCATGAACAGCACGAGCGGATCGGTGATGTTGGCGGGAGAATTCATGCTTGCACGTGTCTCGGTAAGAATTGTCGATACCGTTTAACGGATCGTCTCAGGATTGGGCGGAATGTCTGATGGTCCAGAGACCGATCATGTCGGATCTCCTGCTTGCCGGCATATTCACCGCCTTCACCATGGTGCGGCTGCTCAAGGGCCCATGGCCGCGCATTTCGCAATGCCTGGCCACCGGATTCACAGGCGGCGTGACCGGTATATTCGGATCGTGGACGGGAATGACGTTGTTCGACGCCATACCGGGCATCGCCTGAACGCAAAGCAGACGCGTCCGACCGCATCAATGATGCGATCGGTTCAGCGTGGTTTGCAGTTCGGTTCACGATTGCGCGCTTATCCCCTGGCCATCCGGGCTTCACGGCCACCGCGCCGGCGTCCGCCATTGCCGCCGCCTTCGCCGGGAGCATTGACCTGCGTCGGCGCCGCAACCGCCTGGCCGCCTTCGGCGGGCTTGTAGTCCTTGTAGGTCCTGATCCAGTTGGTGCAGTTCTCGTCGGTGCCGTTCAACACATTGGCGCCGCGCACGGCTTCCATTTCCTGCGGTCGCACCGGGTTCATGATCGCCGAGGTCATGCCGGCGCCGATCACCATCGGGATGAAGGCGGCGTTGATGCCATGGCGATGCGGCAGGCCGAAGGAGATGTTGGACAGGCCGCAGGTGGTGTTGACCTTGAGCTCTTCGCGCAGGCGGCGCAGCAGCGCGAAGACCTGGCGGCCAGCGTCGCCTAGCGCACCGATCGGCATGACCAGCGGGTCGACGACGACGTCGTGCGCCGGGATGCCGAAATCGGCGCAGCGCTGCACGATCTTCTTGGCGACGGCGAAGCGCACGTCCGGATCCATCGAAATGCCGGTCTCGTCATTGGAGATGGCGACGACCGGGACGTTGTATTTCTTGATCAAAGGCAGGATGGCCTCGAGCTTCTCTTCCTCGCCGGTGACGGAGTTGACCAGCGGGCGGCCCTTGGCGACCTTGAGTGCCGCCTCGATCGCGGCAGTGACCGAGCTGTCGATCGACAGCGGCAGGTCGACGAGACCCTGCACGATCTCCAGCGTCTGCACCAGCAGCGCTGGTTCGGTCGCGTTGGGGTCGACCGCGGTGACGCCGGCATTGACGTCGAGCATGGTGGCGCCGCAGGCGGCCTGCTCCAGCGCGTCCTTGATGACGGTCTCGAAATTGCCAGCCACCATCTCGGCGGCGAGCTTCTTGCGGCCGGTCGGGTTGATGCGCTCGCCAATCACGCAGAAGGGCTGGTCGAAGCCGATGATGATTTCTCGTGTCGCCGAGGCAACGATGGTCCGGGTCATGAAATCTCTCCGTCGTGATATAAAGAGTTCTTTATATCGTTATCTCTTTTCGATCAAGCGAATGCTCGTGCTCCGTGCAGGATCAGTGCGCGGTCTTCACCATATCCACCTGGGTTTCGGTAATCTCGTCATGCAGGATGTGGTCCAGCCGATCGGCAACCATCTGGTCGTCGCGACGGATTTCGCGCTTCCAGGGCTGGCGGCCCTTGAGCACGCCGGATTCATCGACGATCTCGGCGACATATTCCTCCTGGCGGTAGGCCATCACATGGATGCCCGAAATACCGGGGATTTCCTTCACCTCGTTGATGATGTCGATGCAGAGCTGCTTGCCTTCCTTCTTCTGGTCCTGGGCACCCTCCAGCCGCTTGATGACGGCGTCCGGGATATGGATACCCGGCACGTTGGAGCGGATCCACTTGGCGGTCTTGGCCGAGGCCAGGGGGCCGACGCCGCACAGGACGAACACCTTCTCGGTATGGCCGAGGTCGCGCGCCTTCTGCATGAATGTCCTGAACATCGGCACGTCGAAACAATACTGCGTTTGCACGAACTGCGCCCCGGCGGCGATCTTCTTGCCAAGATGGATCGGGCGGAAATCGAAGGGCGGCGCGAACGGGTTGACGGCAGCGCCCAGGAAGACCTGCGGCGGCGTCGTCAGCTTGCGGCCGGACAGGAACTTGCCGTTGTCGCGCATGATGCGGACGGTTTCGAGCAGCGACATGGAATCGAGGTCGAACACCGGCTTGGCGCCGGGCTGGTCGCCGGCCTGCACGCCATCGCCGGTCAGGCACAGCATGTTGGCGACACCCATGGCGGCGCCGCCCAGCACGTCGCCCTGGATGGCGATGCGGTTCTTGTCGCGGCAGGCGATCTGCATGATCGGGGCATAGCCCATGCGGGTCAGAAGCGCGCAGATGCCGACCGAGGACATGTGGCAGTTGGCGCCCGAGGCATCGACGGCATTGATGGCGTCGACCCAGCCATCGAAAATCTTCGCCCTGTTGTAGACGTCCTCGGGATCGGCGCTGTCCGGGGGATTGAGCTCGGTCGTCACCGCGAATTCACCGCGCCGCAGCACGCGCTCCAGCCGGCCGCGGGACGAGTGGCCGGGCAGGGGATCGAGCGGCAAGTGAATGCCGGCCGGGTTTTCGTCGCGCTGGCGAGCGGTCATGCGGCGGCTCCGGTCTTTGGCGCGGCAGCGGCTTCACGGGCTGCCGCCGCCTGCGCGGTGACCCGCAGCCAGGCCGACGTTTCGCGCAACGACTGGTCGACCGGCTTCTGCACGGCCAGGATCTTGTCCGAGTTGACCATGTTCTGCGAACCTTCCCAGGCCTTGACCCAGACGCAGGGCATATCGGGCTCGACCTCGCAATTGCCGTTGGCACGCACGCCGCCGCAGGGACCGTTGCGCAGTTGCTTGGGGCAGTTCATCGGGCATGACATGCCGGTCGAGGACAGGATGCACTGGCCGCACATGCGGCAGTCGAACATAAAGCCTTTGACGCGCTTCTCGACGAATTTGATCGGGGCCTCGACGCGACCGTAGCCTATGCCCTTCCACAGGGGGTGCAGGAGCAGAAACATGTCGGCGAAACGGGAATAGAACCATTCGAGCAGGCGCGAATGCCGGATCGACCACAGCCTCACCGCGAAAGAACGCTGCACGCGCCGCTGCGGCGACACGTCGGCCGGCTTGTAGTCGGATTTCGGCGCTGCCTTCTTGACCAGGGTGGCCTGGGTAACCGCCGGGTTCGTCTCAGACATTTTCTTTCCCGCCCGCCTTGACCAGAGCGACGAGCCGCTCGCGGTCGTATTTCGCATCGAGCTCCTGAAAAGCCTTTTCGACCTCGGCTTCGAGGTCGTCGCCAACCGGGACCGGATCGGCCTTGCGCCATTCGGCCAGATAGTCGTCGGTGCCGCCGGCGCCGGTGCGCATGGCGCACATGTCAATGGCCTCGGTGAAGCGCAGCGGCAGCTCACGCTTGGCGTTCTGCCGGCCCTTCTTGACGATGACCTGGGCAGGGATGTCGCGCCAGTAGACGACGATAAGATCGGCCATGAATTCTCGCTCCTCGAACTATCGAGCATTGCCGCATGCGCAATGGGCCCGCTTGTTATGGGACGACGCGCGCGCATTCAAAAGCGACGCATTTCAATGTCGTAAAATGAAAGGTGTCTTTATTCGTTTGCGACGCGCACCGGCGGCGGGTTCGGCATGCCGAAAAAGCCGTCCTGCCTTATGCGGTGCCGGGCTGAAAAGACCCTACCAGATTCCGGTTCTGAGGCCGGTCCAGACGTAGAACCAGATCGTCGGGTGATACCATTGTTTCGAAGGCAGGCCCGGGTCGATCGTCGTGAGTTTTCCGGCCAGTGCATCGCGCACGGCCTCGACGCAGATGTCGCGCGAGAACGCCGCCTGGCGCAGTGCGTGAGTTGAGATGGTGTCGCCTTTTTTCGGTTTGCCACGCGCCTGCCTCAGCACGCCGCCAGTGTCGACGCCAGCATCGACGAGATGGACAGTCGTGCCGAAATTCTGCGCGTCACCTGATACCAGAGCCCAATAGCCGCCATTCATGCCGCGATATTTTGGCGTGATGCCCGCATGGTAGTTGAGCACCGGGCAGGGCATCTTGCTCAGCATCCCGGCCGAAATCAGCCGGCAACCGTTGAGCAGCACGACGCCTGGCTGGATCTTCTGGATCGCCTGCAGGCACTCGGGCCCATTGGCCGAAGTCACGTGGATGATCTCCTGGCCCGGTCGCGGCTCGACCTCCAGTTTCTCCTCCGCGATCAATCGCGCGCCATGGCTGGCGAGAATCCGCTTGCCCAACCTGCTCAGCACCATCGTGCCAAGCTGGCCCATGGCCGAGATCCAGCCCTGGCGCCGAGCCCGGCCACGCAGCAATTGCTTTTTGGATTCAGGGATTTCGAGGATGACGCTGACAGGACCTACGCGATCGGCGATTGCGTTGATCATGGCCCAGACATGCTGGCCGCCGCCGGTCACGACGACGATCGGCGCGCTCGTTGCTCCCGATGAAGACATTGCCCGTTTTCCTGCCTTGCATGCGGCCGGCTGCCGCGTGCTGGCCGGATTTTGTGCCGGAAGGGGGTTAAATCTTGATGACCACGCTCAGCGCTTGAACTCGATGATGTCGAGCTTCGATTCGTAGTGGGGTGCGGGAAGTTCGATGCGCCATTCGCCGGCGCCGGTGCGGAAGGCATAGCCGACCTGGTCGGTCTGCGGGCCGCTGCCGTAAGGTTTGGCCCGATCGTTGTTGACGGAGGCGGAGCCGAGATAGATGGCGCGTTTCTCGTTGTCGTCGAAGAAGCGGCCTTGGGTTCGCTGGGACCCGCTGATCTTTTCCAGCCGCCAGCCGGAGCCGTCGTCGGTCACCTTGCACTTGAACCAGCCATAGATGACGAGCGGGCTCAACCCGCCTGCCTTGATGGTGCGGCACTTCCAATTGCCGGTCAGGTCCTTGTCGGAGAACGAGACCAGCGGCTTCGCCAGCAAGGCATCGAGCTGTTTGACCTCGGCCGGATTGCCCGCCTTCGCCTCGGCAAGCGCCGCCTTGCGCGTCTCGCCATACTTGTCGAGACGGGTCTTGTCGGCAGGCGTGATCAGCTTCTGCACCTCGCCGTCGGCAAGGGTTGGCAAGGTGCAACAGAGCAGGCCGATGGCCGCAAGCAGTGGGCGAAGGATCATCTGGAACTCCCCGTGTCTCTAAAATGGCGTTTGAAAATGGCAGTTAATGTCCGGAGCGGCGCCTCTGCCGGCTGATGGCTGACTTTACCGGGTCGCTCGCGCCTGTCATCCGTGCTTAACAGCGTCACCGTCAAAAATCATGGTGGGGGCGCATGCGAATCTTGCTCACGGGATCGTCGGGTTGGCTGGGCGGCACCCTGGCGCCGCGCTTGCGCGCGCTTGGTCATGAGGTGATTGGCCTCGACCCTGTTCCATCGGTCGAAACGCGGATGATCGGCTCGATCGCCGATCGTGACATGGTCATGCGGGCGGTCAGGGATAATGGTATCGAAGCCATCATCCACAGCGGCGCGCTGCACAAGCCCAACATAGAGAGCCGCGCCAACAGCGATTTCGTCGCCACCAATGTGCAGGGCACGCTCAACCTGCTCGACGCGGCGGTGGCGACCGGCGTCGAGCGCTTTGTGTTCACCTCGACAACATCGCTGATGATCTCGCAGGCGATACGCGACGGCTTCAAGGGTGGCGCGCGCAAGGCGGCGTGGCTAACCGAAGCGATGTCGCCGGAGCCGCGCAATATCTATGGCGTCACCAAGCTCTCGGCCGAACATCTTTGCCGCCTCTATCATCTTGAGCACGGCCTGCCGGTGGTCGTCCTGCGCACGGCCCGCTTCTTTCCCGAAGCCGATGACATGGCGCATGCGATCGAACAATCGGATGCCAACACCAAGGCGAACGAATTGCTGTTCCGGCGGTTGACGGTGGAAGATGCGGCCGAGGCCCATGTCGCCGCGCTGGAGAAGGCGCCACAGCTTGGCTTCGATGTTTTCATCGTCTGTGCGCCGACACCGTTCCAACCTGATGATTGCGCGGCATTGATCAGGGATGCGCCGTCGGTGGTCGCGCGGTATTTCCCGGACTTCGCGGCGCTCTACGCGCGCAAGGGCTGGACGATGTTTTCCTCCATCGACAGGGTCTATGACGCGTCGCGGGCGAGGGACAGGCTGGGTTTTGTCTGCAGGACGAGCTTTACCGATGTGCTGGCGGCGTTAAGGGCTGAGAACGGGCCAGGTTAGATTGCGCTCAGGTGACCTTCGCCGCCTGCGCCATTCCCGCGGTCAGGTCGCCATAACCGGTCGCGCGCCGCTCATAGGCGAGGCCAAGCAGTGCGGCGGCCTTTTCCGCGACCTTGTCGAGTTCAGGATCATCGGTCTGGGCGAGATAGATCAGCTTCTCGTAGTTGCCGAAATAGTCCTTGATCAGCTCCGGATGCTTGTCGAGGCCCAGCGGCTTCATGAAGAAGGCATCGAACTGGCGGCAGAGGAAATCCGTCATGTAGAAGGACATCATGTCGTCGTCGGCAACCTTGGCATAGGCTTCCATGCCTTGATAGAAGGCGAAGCAATGCGGGCCGGCCATGCGCGCGACGCCATGCTTCTCGATGACGCGGTCGAGCAGGCCACCGGTGCCGCAATCGGCATAGCCGACGAAGATGTGCTCGTAACCCTCCGCCCTGGCCTTGCCGATCGCCTTGTCCATGGCGGGCGCGATACGGTCGGGATAGAAGTGAAACTCCGCCGGCAGGCAGGTCAGGTCAAGGTGATCCAGCCCGAGCTGTTCCTTGACGGCCAATACCTCGCGCGCAATCATTCCGCAGGCGATGACGAGCAGCCTGTGTGTCTGATTCGGTTTCGTTTTTTGCGTCTTGACCAAGTCGAGCCGGCTTTCGCTGCGGGGCTAATTTATCTGTCGAGGGAGACACCGTCCATGAAACTGCTGCGTATCGCGCCGATTGCCATTCTTGCCTGTGCCCTGGCCCTTACGGCCTGCGCCAACACCATTCGGGGCGTCGGCAAGGATGTCAAATCGACGGCAAGGGCTGTCAAAGACACTGTCGCCAACTGATCGGCGGCCTCTTCCATCATCTGGGAACAAAAAAGCCGCGCTGCAAGGCGCGGCTCTTTCTGTCTGTCCATCCTGATGCCTTGGATCAGGCGGAAGCGCGCACGTTATGCTTGCGCTTCATGAAGTCCTTGGCGGTCTCGACCGCCACCGCGGCATCGCGGCAATAGGCGTCGGCGCCGACGGCCTTGCCGAATTCCTCGTTGAGCGGGGCGCCGCCAACCAGCACGACATAGTCGTCGCGGATGCCCTTTTCCTTCATCGTATCGATGACGACCTTCATGTAGGGCATGGTCGTGGTCAAAAGCGCCGACATGCCGATGATGTCGGGCTGATGCTGCTCGATCGCATCGAGATATTTCTCGACCGCATTGTTGATGCCGAGGTCGATGACGTCGAAGCCGGCGCCCTCCATCATCATGCCCACCAGGTTCTTGCCGATGTCGTGGATGTCGCCCTTGACGGTGCCGATCACCATCTTGCCTTGCTTGGGCGCGCCGGTGGCGGCCAGCAGCGGGCGCAGGATGAACATGCCGGCCTTCATGGCGTTGGCGGAGAGCAGCACTTCGGGAACGAACAGGATGCCGTCGCGGAAATCCTCGCCGACGATGCGCATGCCTTCGACAAGCGCCTCGGTGAGCACCTTGTAAGGCACCCAGCCGCGCTCCAGCAGAATGCGCGTGCCTTCCTCGATCTCTTCCTTCAACCCGTCATAGAGGTCGTCGTGCATCTGCTGCACCAACTCGTCGTCGGAAAGTTCAGAAAGGATGATCTCGTCGTCGGACATTTTAATCCAGCTCCTCACGGCATCGCGACTGTGTCGCAAGGCACAAAATATTGGCGTTCATACCTAACCCGCAACGGGCGAGTATCCATAGCTGATTTGCGACTTCCCGCAAAAGGAAAGCGACTGGAAAATCTATTGGTTTTCTTGTCGATTTTGCGACAGGCGTTGGCGCGGACGGGCCGTTTCGAATAGGGTGCATGGCTACGATCCGGCGAAAGCCGCGCCATGCGGCCGCAACGGTTACGGACCGGCCCATAGTAAGGCCAGGCCATATTCAGGGAAGAGCGATCATGAGCGAACACGCGGCAGTCGACCAGGAAGCGTCAAACGCGCGGCGTGGGCGCGGCGCCAGCGGCGGAGCGGCGGCCAGGCGCGCGGCGCGCTCCGGCGGCGGGCCGGGCACCCAGCTCACCTACATCAAGCGCAAGATCAACGTCTATGAGGTGCTCGACGAGGAAGGGCTGGCGCTGATCGAGAAGAACACCGACACGGTGCTCGAGGAAATCGGCATCATCTTCCGCGACGACGCCGAAGCGCTGCAGCTCTGGAAAGAGGCCGGCGCCGACGTCAAGGGCGAGCGCGTGCATTTCCCCAAGGGGCTTTGCCGTTCGCTGCTGAAGACCGCGCCTTCCGTCTATACACAGCATGCCCGCAATTCAGAACGCTCGGTGCAGATCGGCGGCAACGCCACGGTGTTCGCACCGGTCTACGGCCCGCCCTTCGTGCGCGACCTCGATGGCGTCAGGCGCTATGCGACGATCGAGGATTTCCGGAATTTCGTGAAACTCGCCTATATGGCGCCGTCTATCCACCATTCCGGCGGCACTGTGTGCGAACCGGTCGACGTGCCGGTCAACAAGCGCCACCTCGACATGGTCTATGCGCACATCAAATATTCGGACAAGCCGTTCATGGGGTCGGTGACCGCGCCGGAGCGCGCCGAGGACACGGTGGCGATGGCCAAGCTCGTCTTCGGCGACGACTTCGTCGAGAACAACACGGTGCTGACCAGCCTGATCAACGCCAACTCGCCGATGGTGTTCGACGAGACGATGCTCGGCGCACTGAAGGTCTATTCGCGGCACAACCAGGCCTGCATCGTCACGCCGTTCATCCTTGCCGGCGCGATGAGCCCGGTGACGGTCGCCGGCACGCTGACGCAGGTCCTGGCCGAGGTGCTGGCCGGCGCATCGTTCACGCAGCTGATCCGGCCGGGCGCGCCGGTGCTGTTCGGCACCTTCGCCTCGTCGATCTCGATGCAGTCGGGTGCGCCGACCTTCGGCACGCCCGAACCGTCCCTGGTCTCCTACGGCGCGGCGCAGCTCGCACGCCGGCTCGGCCTGCCGTTCCGTACCGGCGGTTCGCTCTGCGCGTCCAAGGTTCCGGATGCGCAGGCCGCCTATGAAAGCGCCAACACGCTGAACTCGACCATGCTTGCCGGCACCAACTTTGTCCTTCACTCGGCCGGCTGGCTCGAGGGCGGGCTGGCGTCATGCTACGAAAAATTCATGATGGACGTCGACCAGCTCGGCATGCAGCAGAAATTCGCCGAAGGCGTCGACCTGTCGGAGAACGGCCAGGCGATGGACGCCATCCGCCAGGTCGGGCCGGGAAGCCATTATCTCGGCTGCGACCACACCCAGGCCAATTTCCAGACCGCCTTCTACCGCTCCAACATCGCCGACAACAATTCCTATGAGCAGTGGCTGGCCGAAGGCGAAAAGACCGCGCCGCAGCGCGCCAACGAACTCGCCCGCCGCTGGCTGGAGAGCTACGAGGCGCCGCATCTCGATCCCAGCATCGACGAAGCCCTGAAGGACTTCATCGCCAGGAAGAAGGGGTCGATGCCCGACGCCTTCACCTGAAAGGAGCCCGAGTCAGGCGGGGCTAAAGTCGCCAACATCATCCACAAGGAAGTCTGGCGGAGCGCCTTCTCCGATCCGGACAAGAAGGGATGATTCTATGCGCGGCATGATCGAAAGGATCACGTCCGCGCTTGACGCCAACGGCCTCATGCTGCGCGGCGGCTTTGCTTTTCCTGATAGCGATGCCCCTCATGGCGCATCGGGCGCACCGGCAAGGTCCATCCTGCTGGTGGGGCAGGCGGGTGCCGCACCCTGGCGGCATTTCCTGCGCTGGCGAGAGCAACAACCCCAGGCAATCGCCAATCCGCTCGACACATGGTCACGCGAAACGATCGGCACGGTCGCGGAAAAATTTGGTGCCCGTGCCGTTTCGCCCTCGGACAAGCCCTATCTGCCGTTCCAGCAATGGGCGATGCGGGCGGAGGGATTAAAACCGTCGCCGCTCGGCATTCTCATGCATCCGCAATACGGGCTCTGGCATGCCTATCGCGGCGCGTTGCTGTTCGAGGACGAGATCGAGCTTTCGGAGCGGGCTGATGCAATCCACCTTTGCGATGCCTGTGTCGAGAAACCCTGCCTGAAATCCTGTCCGGTCGATGCCTATTCCAGGGAGGGGTTTGCCTACCAGACCTGCCTTGCGCATGTGCGTGGCGGGAATGGCGAACCGTGCCGGAGCGGCGGCTGCCTCGACCGCAATGCCTGTCCCTATGGCACCGCCTATCGTTATCCGCCGGAGGTTCAGGCCTTCCATATGGCGAGCTTCGTACGGGCCGCCAGCTGATCAACGCCATCGTGTGGCGCTTGGATTTCCCGATGCGTGTCTTGACGGTGGACAAAAGCAGGCCTATTCATCAAGTCATCAGATGACTTGATGAATAGGCCGATGCAACCCGCCATCCGAACGAATCTTGCCGACAGCGCAGCCGGGAGCCTGCGTGCCGAAATCGTCGGCGGCCGCTGGGGCGTGGGCGAACGCATTCCCAATGAAGCGGCGCTCAGTGATCTGCTGTCGGTCAGCCGCGGCACTGTGCGTGAGGCGGTGAGGGTGCTGGTCTCGCAAGGATTGCTGGATACGCGCCAGGGCTCGGGCACCTATGTGCGCTCGACCGTCGATTCATCGGCCGCGCTCGACCGCGTCAAGCGAACCGGCTTGCGCGACCAATGGGAGGCGCGCGCAGCGCTGGACCTGGAGGCGGCGCGGCTTGCCGCCTTGCGCCGCACACCCGCCGATCTCGACCGGATGCGCCTGCTGCTTTCCGAGCGCGGCTCGGTCGCCGATGGCGGGAGCAACGCTTTCATCCGGCGCGATCTCGCCTTCCACAAATCGGTCGTCGCGGCGTCCGGCAACAAGGCGATGATGGAGCTCTACGACTTCTTCACCGCGGCCATCACCGAAACCATCCACGCCACCATCGACGGCGAACTGCCCGAGCCGGACCAGCAGGCGCATGCGGCGATCGTCGACGCCATAGCCGCGGGTGACCCCGACCGTGCGGTTTCCGCCGTCCGCGCTTTCATGGCGCCGGTTCTGGCCCAACTTGAAAGACTGCTTTCCCAATGAACCAGACGTTTCGTCAGCCCGTTCCGACGGCGCAATCCAACGCCATCGAGGGGCTGGACCTCATCGATGCCGAAGCCGATAGCTTGCCGAAGCCGCGGCCACCCGAACTGCGTAGCCGCTCCGCGCGCATCGTGCTTGGCGCAAGCCTTGTGCTGATCGCCTTCAATCTGCGGCCGCTATTTTCCAGCCTGTCGGTGCTGCTGCCCGAGGTGATGCAGGCGACCAGTCTTTCGACGACCGGCGCCAGCCTGCTGACCACGCTTCCGGTCTTGTGTCTCGGCCTTTTCGCCCCCTTTGCTCCCCGGCTTGCCCAGCGCTACGGGGCTGAACGCACCTTGCTTGGCGCGCTTGCGCTGCTGGCGCTGGGAACCGGGCTGCGCTGGTTCGGTTCGGTGCCGCTGCTGTTTGTCGCCACCTTCCTTGCCGGCGGCGCCATCGCCATCGGCAACGTGCTTTTGCCGGGTCTGGTCAAGCGCGATTTTGCCGGCAGCGCCGCCGTCATGACCGGGCTCTACACGATGGCCCTGTGCGCCGGTTCAGCCGCTGCCGCCGGCCTCACCTTGCCGATCGAGCATTTTGTCACGGGCTCATGGTCGGGCGCGCTCGCCGCATGGGCAGCGCCGACATTGGTCGTGCTGCTGATCTGGATCCCGCAGGCGCTGGGCAGCCGGCGGCAGGCCAGCCATCGCGGCTTTCGCGTCGTCGGCCTGTGGCGCGATCGCCTGGCCTGGCAGGTGACGCTGTTCATGGGGCTGCAGTCGGCGCTTGCCTACTGCATCTTCGGCTGGCTGGCGCCGATCCTGCGCGAGCGCGGCTTCGACGCGGCCACCGCCGGCGCCATCGCTTCGGTGTCCGTCATGGCGCAGGTCATCACCTGCCTTGCCGTGCCCTCCGTCGCGGTACGGCTCAGGGACCAGCGCGGCATCAACGTGGCGCTTGTTGGCGTGGCGGTGGTCGCGCTGCTCGGCATTCTCTTCGCGCCGACTTCGACCGTGCTTTTCTGGGCGATCCTGCAAGGCATCGGGCAAGGTGGCCTGATCGCTGCCGCCATGACCCTGATCGTTCTGCGTTCGCCGGATTCGCATGTCGCCGCGCATCTTTCGGGCATGGCGCAGGGCGTCGGCTATGTGCTTGCGGCAACCGGCCCGCTGTTGGTCGGCCTGATCCGCGGCTGGACCGGCAGTTTCTCGGAATCCGCCTTCCTGTTCGTCGCGCTTGGGCTGGGTGCCGCCATCATGGGGTTCGGCGCCGGACGGGCGCTGCATGTCGGCGCCAGGACCATGCGCATCGATGGGGAAGGCTGATCCAAGCCTTCCATGTCGCGGCCTCGGGCACCCGCCAACGCGTCACGCGGTCCTGCACGAAATGTTGACCATGGAGATCAGGGAACGCCTTGCCGTGGCGGTTTGCGCGGATATGTATCGCTGCTCTGATCAACGGAGCAGGCAATGACGAAGCAGGACCTTCAGATCAAGACCCGTGACGGTGTGGCGAAGGCTGGCCTGTTCCGCTCGGCCAAGAGCTCTCCAGCCAAGGCCGGCGTCATTGTCTACCAGGATGCGTTCGGTCCGCGCGCCGCGCTCGACGGCATGGCCGCGCGACTGGCGGGCGAGGGCTATGCGGTGCTGGTGCCCGATCTCTTCCATCGCAACGCGCCTTACGGGCCGTTCGATGCCAAGACCGCCTTCGTCGAGGAAAAAACCAAGGCAGCGCTGATGGCGCTGGTCACCGGCACGACACAGGAGATGACGATCAGCGACAGCGCGGCCTTTCTCGATGCGCTCGCCGGCGAAGACGTCACCGGGCCGATCGGCACAGTCGGCTATTGCATGGGTGGTGCGCGGGCGCTGAACGCCGCCGCGTCCTATCCCGAAAGGATCAAGGCCGCCGCGAGTTTCCATGGCGGCAATCTTGCCAGCGACGCCGCCGACAGCCCGCACCGCAAGGCCGCGTCCATCAAGGCGCGTGTCTATGTCGGCATGGCCGGCGTCGACAGGAGTTTTCCGCCCGAACAGTCGACGCGGCTGGAGGAGGCACTGCGGAACGCGGAGGTCGACCACACGATCGAGAACTATGTCGGCATGGCGCACGGCTGGTGCGTGCCGGATCACAGCGTCTACAACGAAGCCGGCGCCGAGCGGCATTGGCAAAGGCTGATCACGCTGTTTGCCGAAACACTGATCTGAGCCGTCGAGCGGATCGCCTGAACCAGGCCGATCGCATGAAGTCCGATAGCCACGCCTGCGCCGATCAAAAGCAGGGATTGACCTTGGTTAGAAGAAGCGTGGCGGTAGATGCCAATGCGATGGCGCGCAGAGACCCAAGTCGATACGGAATTGCCAGCATCATGCTTGATGCCAGCGGGCCCCTCTTTCTTGTTCTTGCGCCGGATGTGAAGGCGTCCCGGCAGGCGATTTGAGTGTCAAAGCGCCGGGCGGAAAAAAATCTTTGCATCACCCCAAGGATCGGCCATTAGCCTTCGTCCAACAGGCAAATGATGGCGATGATGCTGGATGAGAGCGAAGCCTCCGACGCCGAACTGATCGGGCGGGCGAAGGGCGGGGACAGAGGGGCCTTCGGCAAATTGCTGGAGCGTCACTACGACTTCGTCTATCGCGCCGCCTATCGCTGGTGCGGCAAGAAGGCGGATGCCGAAGACATCGCCCAGGAAGTCTGTGTCCGGCTTGGCAAGGCGATCCGCGACTATCGCGGTGGCGGCGCCTTCACGACATGGCTCTACACCATGACGATGAACGCGGCGCGCGACATGATGCGCAAGACCGCCCGCGAGACGGTCAAGACCGAGGCCTATGGCGTCCATGCGCTGATTTCGGGCGAGGTCCTGGCCGAGAGCGAGGATCCGGCCGAGGCGCTGTGGGCAGCGGTGCGGCAGCTTCCGGACAAGCAGCGCGATGCCGTACTGCTTGTCTATGGCGAGGGCCTGAGCCACGCGGCCGCCGCCGAGGCGATGGCGATCTCGGAGACGACGGTTTCCTGGCACATCCATGAAGCGAAGAAACGGCTGAAGACGCTGATGCGCTCGGCCGGGGAAGTGTGACCATGGTCGACGACAACGAACTTAACAGACTGCGCGATATCGCAGCACCGGTGCCGGGCGAGAGCGCGAAGGCGCGCGCCTTCGAGGCTGCCATGCACGCCTATGATCAGGAAAATATTTCTGCCGTCACCCAAGGATCGGTCGGCGGTCTTCGTCTCACAGAGCGAGCACAAAAGCTCTGGAGCGAGATCATGCAAAAGAAACTCATCGCCACGCCGGCCCTTGCCGGGCTCGTCGCCCTGCCGATCGCCGGATACGCCACTTTCCACCTGCTGAGGGAACAGCCGCCCAAATTCGGCGGCGACGAAAAGATCACCGAGACGCTGGCCGACAAGCCGGCGACCGTGAAGCCAGTCGTGGCAGAGCCGAAGCAAGCTCCGACCGAACTGGCGAAGGACAAGAAGGCCGATGCCGATGTGGAGAGCCGCGACGCCGCCGATGCGCTTGTCGCGCCGACCGCTCCGCCGAAACCCGAATCCGCCCAGGCCGGTGGCTCAGCCCAGCAGACCGCCGCGGAGCGCGGGGCGGTGGCCGAGCCGGCACCGCCAGCGCCGACGGGTAAATTCGCACTGGACGGAACTGTAAGCGCGCCCAGCACATCGCGGGTCGCCCGCATGCCGGCTGCTGAATCCAAACTGATGGCGCCGCTGCCCACCGCACCGACGGACCAGATTGCGCCACAAGAGGAAAATCGCAACCGCATCGAGGATTTCAAGACCAATCCGGTGCATGCGGCACTCGCAGACCCGGTCTCGACCTTCTCGATCGATGTCGATACCGCCTCCTATTCCTTCGTGCGCCGTTCGCTGAAGGAAGGGTCCGTGCCGCAGGCCGATACAGTGCGCGTCGAGGAGATGATCAACTACTTCCCCTATGACTGGAAGGGGCCGGACTCGGCGTCGACGCCTTTCAACTCGACCGTCAGCGTGATGCCGACGCCGTGGAACGAGCATACCAAGCTGATGCATGTCGCCATCAAGGGCTTCGACATCAAGCCGACCGAGCAGCCGAAGGCCAATCTGGTGTTCCTGATCGATGTCTCGGGTTCGATGGACGAGCCGGACAAGCTGCCGCTGCTCAAATCGGCATTCCGGCTGCTGGTCAGCAAGTTGAAGGCTGACGACACCATCTCCATCGTCACCTATGCTGGAGAGGCCGGCACGGTGCTGATGCCGACCAAGGCTGCCGAAAAGGACAAGATTCTCAATGCCATCGACAATCTGACGCCCGGCGGTTCGACGGCCGGTGAGGCCGGCATCAAGGAAGCCTACAAGCTTGCCCAGCAATCCTTCATCAAGAACGGCGTCAACCGGGTGATGCTGGCCACCGATGGCGACTTCAATGTCGGCCAGAGCGACGATGATGATCTGAAGCGCCTGATCGAACAGGAGCGCAAGTCGGGTGTCTTCCTGTCGGTGTTCGGCTTTGGGCATGACAATCTGAACGACCAGATGATGCAGACCATTGCCCAGAACGGCAACGGCACCGCCGCCTATATCGACACGCTGGCCGAAGCCGAAAAGGTGCTTGTCGAGGATGCCTCCTCGACGCTGTTCCCGATCGCCAAGGACGTGAAGATCCAGGTCGAGTTCAATCCGAACAAGGTCTCCGAATACCGGCTGATCGGTTACGAGACCCGGGCGCTCAGCCGCGAGGATTTCAACAATGACCGTGTCGATGCCGGCGACATCGGCTCCGGCCATTCGGTCACCGCGATCTACGAGATCACACCAAAGGGCAGCGGCGGCGAGCAGATCGACCCGCTGCGCTATGGCCAGGCCACGGTCAACAATGGCGGTGTCGCCAACGCGGATGAATATGCCTTCGTCAAGATCCGCTACAAGCTGCCCACCGAGGACGTCTCGAAGCTGATCACCACGCCGGTGACATCGGCCAACGAGGTGGCGTCCTTCGACCAGGCGAGCACCGACCAGCGCTTTTCCGTCGCGGTCGCGGCCTTTGGCCAGAAGCTGCGCGACGAGGATGCGACCGCGAAGTTCGGTTACGACAGGATCATGGAGATTGCCACTGCCGCCCGAGGAGCCGATCCGTTTGGGTACAGGTCTGAGTTCCTCTCGCTCGTGCGCCTTGCCTCGGCGCTGGGCGGTAACCGGTAGTGGTGATACGGCCGGTTTCTTTCAGATGGGATCGTTCTGATACGGGAAACCGGCCCACGGGCGGGTGAGGCAGGCCGGCGAGGGATTTTTCCCTTGCCGGCCTTTTTTTGTTGTGTGGCTGCCTTGCGCCACCCATGCTGGCGAGGGGAAAGGCAGGATCATGAAGAAGCGTATTATTCTCGTGCGGCACAGCGACGAGCCCGCAGACGACCGCATGTTCGCCTACCTCCAGAAGAACGGCTACGAACCGGTCTTGCGCCGCGCCTTTGCCGGAGAGGCGCTCGATGCGGATGATACTGTCGCAGGCGGCGTGATTTATGGCGGAATGTACAATGTATATGATACCTCGCTGCATCCGTTTTTGCTGGACGAATACCGGTTTATCGACTTCTGCATGAATGCCGGCATCCCGTTGCTCGGTATTTGCCAGGGCGCTCAGCAAATTGCCTGGCTTCACGGCGCGCAGGTCGGTCCGCCGGCAAGCGGGGTACACGAATTTGGGTGTTACCCACTTTATCCCTCGGCCGGAGCTGAGGATTTCCTGCCTGCGCCGATCCATGTGACGCAGTCACACTGGCATGGCTTCGAACTGCCGGAAGGGGCCCAGCATCTTGCCTCGAGCGACCTTTTCCCCAATCAGGCTTTCCGTATCGGCGACAAGGTGTACGGCCTGCAATTCCATGCGGAAGTAACGCCAATAGGATTTCAGCGTGTGCAGAACCGCCCGACAGCGAATTATGACAAGCCGGGCGCACAGACGCGCGAGGAGCAGGATCGCCTCATGGTCCTGCACGATGCGGCGCAAGCCGCCTGGTTCAATGGGTTCTTGCGCAAGCTTTTTCCGCCGTTGATTTAGCCGCCCCAACGACGGCGGCATCGCAGGTTCATAGCTATCTGCCGGATCGTTAAATTGCGCGGTATTTCCGGTACCGGATCGCAATGTCCTCTCGTTACACCGGGCTTGTTTACAGGGCTTGAGGGAGCCGGAATTGCAGATCAGGACTATCGCCAACGCGCCCCCGCCGGCGCGAGACGCTTCGCCGGTTTCATCAGCCTCGTCAGCCGAAACCAGACGCATCAGCGACGATGTCGCGCAGGCGCGTGACACCGCAATGTCGGCGCTGACCAACGACCGCTTCCGCCTGATGCTGGAACAGATCACCGACCCGGGTTCATCCGGTGCCCTGATGACAATGCGCGGCGACAATGTGGTCGATTTCAAGTCGGCGCAGTCGAGCTACGCCGACAATAGCGATTAACCCAAGGATATTGCCTCAGGCCCGGCTGCGGCGGCGTTCGCGGCGGGCTTCGCTTGTCTCGGCGGTGTTTTCCGTCGCCACCTTGTTGCGCATCGGACCGATGCGCTCGACGATCGTCTCGACCGTCGGGCGGCTGGCCTTGGTATGGGCGTCGAGCGCCTTGCGCATGGCGGCAAGGTGCTGGAACGAGGTGCCGCAGCAGCCGCCGACGATTTTCGCGCCGGCATCGACAGCGAGACGCACATAGTCGGCCATCAATTCCGGCGTGCCGGAATAATGGATCTCGGTGCCGCGGAATTCGGGAATGCCGCAATTGCCCTTGACGATCACCGTCGCCTGCGGCTTCGCCTCGGTCATGTCGAGCAGCGAGGCCAGGATATCGGAAGCGCCGACACCGCAATTGGCGCCAACGCCGAGCGGGGCCTGCGACAGGCCATCGGCGACGCCGTGGATGTCTTTCGGCAACAGGCCCATCATGGTCCGGCCGGCCGTGTCGAAGGAGCCGGTATAAGTGTAGGGCAGGCCGACGCGAATTGCCGCCTCGGCGGCGGCGCGGATTTCGTCGGGCGCCGACATGGTCTCGATCCAGGCCACTTCGGCGCCGCCTTCCTTGAGACCCTCGATCTGCTCGGCAAAGGCGTCGACCGCCTCGTCATAGGTCATGGCGCCGAGCGGCACCAGCAACTCACCGGTCGGGCCGACGGAGCCGGCAACGATGACCTTGCGGCCGGCCTTGTCGGCAACCGCCCGCGCAATCTCGGCGGCGCGCTTGTTCAGCGCATGGACACGGTCCTGCGCATGGTGGAGCTTCAACCGATGACGGGTGCCGCCGAAGGAGTTGGTCAGGATGATGTCGGCGCCGGCATCGACGAAATTCTGGTGCAGGCTGGTGATGGTGTCGGGCGCGGTCTCGTTCAGCAGTTCCGGCGCCTCGCCGGCCTCCAGACCCATGGCGAACAAATTGGTGCCCGTGGCGCCATCGGCCAGCAGCACGCCCTTTTCAGCCAGCAAGGCATCGATCGGATTGGTCGTCGTCATCGGATTGGCTTTCATATTTCGAAGTCAAATAAGGATATAAAGAAGTCTTTATGTCCAGTCAATGATTTGCCACGATGACCCGGCCAGATTGAAAGACTGTCTACGATCCGCTTATGATCTCGACCTCGATCTCGGTGCAGACCCCGCCATTGGTCGGGTAATAGTCGACCGAGCAGGCGGTGACCACCAGCAGCAGGTCCAGTTCAGCGCGCAGCGTCACGTTACCGCCGGGTGGATTGATCGAAGCCTCGACGATCAGCCTGCCATCGGGTTGCGGCAGGGAATTCTGGAAGAGGTCGACGGGGTCGGGTGCGAAGGGCAGCGATATGCCCTCGACGGCCAGCGCCTGCATCAGATTGTCCCGGCAGTTCGGGTGGTTGGGAAAGCCGGCGCGCTCATAGAGCGCGCTGTCGCAGGCCGGATAGAGCATGTCATGCGGGCCGGGCGATGCGTTCTCCACCAGTGTCAGCATCGGCCTGGCGGCCGCGCTGTAGAAATGGTCGCCGATGCGGGGAAAAAGCCGCTCGGTGATGTCGCGGGTCTGCGACGTGCTCAGCCAGTCGAGCGCCGGCTCGGTGGCGAACGCCCAGAGATCGGCGACCTGTTGTCCCCTAGGGTCGATGATGCGGATGAGGTCTCCGCGCCAGACGCGGATGGAACGGCCAGACTGGGGAGGGACGACGATGCGGCGCGGCTCTGACATGGGCTGTCCTTTTTGAGATGCGGATAGTCTCGAATGACCACGATTGCGCCGGATCAGACAGAGCCTGACGGGAACGACATGCTGGCCAGATTGCGCGCGAAGCTTGCTGCCTCGTGCGGGTTGACGTCGGCGGCCCGGATCAGGTTGTCGAAGTGCTGGGTCAGTGCCTGAACCGGCTGGGTGGCGTTCAGCACGACGTACATGTCACCCACATAGATGGCGGCGCGATAGGGCCCGAAGATGGTGAGCGGGATCGAATAGCGCATGCGGCCGTCATAGAGAAACAGCCGGAAGGTCGGGTAGAGATCGTCAAGCAGCGTCGCCATATGGGCGAGCTGCTGCTGGCGATCGGCCTCCGGAAAACGGTCCCAGACGCCGAGGCCGCGGGCGAAAATCTCCAGCGTGTGGCGCGGCATGCAGACTTCCATGTCGGTTTCCGGGCGCCGGTTGTATTCGATGCGGTACTGCGTCTCGCTGGCCTGCGCCAGGCGGCTCCGGTTGGTGATGTTGGCCTCGTAGTCGACCAGGGCGCGGGTCCGCAGCAGGTCGGGGATGCCGGCCGGCACGTAGCGGATCTTGGTGCCTGCGGCCTCGGCGAACCATTTGGCGAGCAGCGTGCGGTCGAAACCATCGGGCGCTTCCTCGATCTCGAGGCTTTCACGGATTTCCCCGGTGACGCCTTCGTCCTGGCTAAGGCCGAGCAGCCAGTCGAGCGATATCTTGAATTCCGCGGCGATGTTGAGCAGCGTTTCGGCCCTCGGCAGGCGCGTCGAGGCACCCGACATCAGCTGCGACAGTGCCGACCGGTCGATGCCGACCGCTGAAGCGAAGGCGGACTGGTTGAGATCCGATCGTGTCAGGAGCAGCCTCAGGCGCTCCCGAAAGATTGCTGACAGGTCGCGTTTGTCCATCGTCCGGTCCTCCGAATCTTGAGGAAAAAATTTGCGCCGAAGCGACCCAAGGGGCGTCTCAGGCGTAAATGAATCCCTAAGGCTGTTTACAATGTGTAACATGTGCGGTCAAAAATGCGCAATCGCAACATTTTGTATACTTTGTCGCGTTGAGTGGAATCGTTTCTCCTGACACTATGTTGTCAGGAACCATTGGGGGTTCCGGCGACTGAGGGGCAGTGGTCGATAGCATGACAGGCAAGAGCATCAAGCGACGCAACGCACCGGCCATCGAGTGGCCGACCACGGTTCTCGCTTTCTTCTGTTACGGAACGTGGCTTGCCACCGGTTTCCTGCTCTGGCCTTCCTATCCCATTGTGGCGCTCCTTCTCCTCGGCTTTGTCCTGGCACTGCAGTCGTCGATCATGCACGAAGTGCTGCATGGTCATCCGACGCGCAATGCGTTGATCAACGAAGCCTTCGTCTTCCTGCCGATCGGTCTGGTCTGGCCGTTCCGGCGCTTCAAGACGCTGCACTTGCGCCACCATGCCGACGAGCGGCTGACCGATCCGCTGGACGATCCGGAAAGCTACTATCAGGCGCTGTGGCAGCACGACGAATTGCCGCCGACGATGAAATTCCTGCTCAAGGTCAACAACACCATGGCCGGCCGGTTCTTCCTCGGCCCCTGGCTGTCCTGCATCGGCTTCTTCATCGACGACGCCAAGCAGATCATGGCCGGCGACAAGGCGATCCGCAAAGCCTGGCTGTTGCATGCGATCGGCCTCGCCATTGTGGCGCCGATCGTGCAGTTCGGCTTCGGCATTCCGTTGTGGCTCTACATCCTGGCACCGGTGTGGCTCGGTCAGTCGCTGATCGCGATCCGCACCTTTGCCGAGCATCAGTGGTCCGAGCATCCGGAAGGCCGCACGGTGATCATCGAGCGCTCGCCGCTGTCGTTTCTGTTCCTCAACAACAATCTGCACTTCGTCCACCACAAGACGCCGACCGTGGCCTGGTACAAGCTGCCCAAGCTGTTTCGCGAGCGCCGGGACGAGTGGCTGCGGATGAACAATGGCTATGCCTATCCGAACTATTTCGCGCTGATCAAAGCCTATGCCTTCAAGGCAAAGGAGCCGATCGTGCACCCGGTGCTGCGTCGTGCGCCTGAGCACGGCCGGGCGTTCAAGCCACGCATCCGGGCCCGCAACATCAATGGGCTCGGCACCGCGCCGGTGCCCGCCGAGCCGCCCAAGGAATAGCCCGGGCATCCCGGGATAGGTGTCGGCCAATTCTGATTGGACGCCGCGTTTTTGCGATCCTTTTCCAGAGATGATGATTTGATATCGGCATGAGTGAATCGATTGCTGCCCTGCCAATGTATGACTGGCCCGAGGCGCGCGGCGAGGTCGACGCGCAATGGGTGCTGCTGCGGGACGCCTTCCGGCAGAAGGGCATCGATGCGCCGCAGACCATCGTGCGCCGCAACGGTGACCTGCCGCCCGTGCCGGGTGGCATCCGCGATGGCCAGGGGGCCTTGATCGCGCCGGACCCGGCGACATTGCCGCCGGATGAACTCGATTATCACAAGCTCTGGCTGCATCCGGCACTGCTGTTCGCGCAGACCTGCTGGGGACCGATGGAACTCGGACTGTCGAGCCATGTGCAGGTGGTCGGCCAGCCAAGCTATGACACCTATGAAGGCGGGCAGGGCGAACTCTATTCGAGCGCGCTGGTGATGCGGGCGGGCGAGGGGCCGGAGGCTCGATCGCCCGCGGATGGCAAGGCCTTGCTGCCTCTCGATCTCATCCGTGGCAAGCGCTTCACCTTCAACAGCCTCGATTCCATGTCGGGCATCATTGCCCTGACGCGCGACCTGCAGGCGGCGGGCGAAAGCCTCGACATCTTTTCCTCGCGTAGCGAAAGCGGTGGCCATCGCGGCTCGATCGTCACTGTGGCCGAGGGCAGGGCCGATATAGCGGCGATCGATTGTGAGAGCTGGGCGCTGGCGCAACGTTTCGAGCCGGCGGCGCGCAAGGTCGTGATCGTCGGCTGGACGGCACGGCGCAAGGGCCTGCCGTTCATTACCGCCCGGACGACGCCTGAAAAGACAATCAAGGCAATGCGCGACGCCCTTGCAGGGTTAGCCTAGCAGCCTCGCATCCAACGGGTAGGTTGAAAGCTGCTCGTTGCCGGTCTCGGTGATCAGGATCTGCTCCTCGATCTTGACGCCCTCACGGGCGCCAAGCCTGCCGATATAGCTTTCCACGCACAGCACCATGCCGGGTTCGAGCACGCCGTCCGGCGTGTCCGGCGTCCAGTCGCTGGCATGCGGCAGTGTCGGGTACTCATCGGCCAGGCCGACGCCGTGATAGAGCACGCCGTAGCGGGTCGGGAAACAGTCTCCCGGCGGCACCGCCGAGCGTTCGACAAGGTCGCGGAACGAAATGCCGGGCTGCATCAATTGCGTGTTGTGTTCGATCTGCTCGGCGGCCATGCGGAACAGGCCGCGTTGTTCGTTGGATGGTTTTGCATCGCCGCAAAGCCAGGTGCGCGACAGGTCGGCGCAGAAGCCATAGGGGCCGATCAGGTCGGTGTCGAAGGCGACGAGGTCGCCCGCTTCGATCAGGCGCGACGAGCATTCCTGGAACCAGGGATTGGTGCGCGGGCCCGACGCCAGCAGGCGCGTCTCGATCCATTCCCCGCCGCGCGCAATATTGCCGCGATGCAGTTCGGCCCACAGTTCGTTCTCGGAGATGCCGGGCTTCAGTGCCTGTTCCATCTCGCCCATTGCCGCCTCGCAGGCGACGATGGCACGGCGCATGGCGAGGATTTCATCAGGCGATTTGATCAGCCTGGCGTTTTCCATCACCGCTTCGCCATTGCCGATGGAGACACCTAGCCGCGCCAACTCCTCGACGCCTTCCGGATTGAGGTGGTCGACCGCGACGCGGTTGTTGCCGCCGCCATGCTCCGTTACCAGATCGGCTATGCCTGCGGCCCAGCAGCGGACTTTTTGCTCCGTGAGTTCGCCGCCATAGAGATACATCCACGATACGGCCGGACGCACCTCGTCGACGACGCCGGAATGATCGGACAGATGCTCGCAGGAGAAATAGTCGAACAGAACCACCGGTCCGTCGGTGGCGACGAAACAATGCCGCGTCGGGTTGTGCGCCACCCACAGCTGCATGTTGGTGCTGTCGGTCGCATAGCGGATATTGACCGGATCGTAGAGCAGGGCACCGGCATAGCCGCGCCGCTTCAGCTCGGCGCGGATGCGCTCCAGCCGGTATTTGCGCATCGCCGGAAGATCGGGGGCGGCAATGCCCGCCGCCGCCCATTCCGCTTCAGCCTGCGCGCCATAGCCCAGCACATGCTGGTTGAGCGAAGCCGCCTTCTGGCGGGAGCCTTCACGCAATTCCTCGATCGAGCCAGGCTCGAACGGCATGATCTTGCGGTGGCGGCCGAAGCTCCCCTTTGGCGCCGCGCTGTCCATCGTCGACCCTCAGGTCCGCATCTTCTCGCCGCTCGGATCGAACGGTGCCTCGACATTGATGCGGGCCGGACGCCGATGTCCGAGGATCTCGATCTCGAACAGGCCGGCGCTTTCATCCTCGGCCAGCGCCGCCGGAACGTAACCCTGCGCCATCGACTTCTGGACATAATGGGCATAGCCGCCCGACGTCACCCAGCCGACGACGCGCCAGTCGCCATCAACGATGCCGCGCACGGCGGAAGCGCCCTCGGCGGCCTTGGAGCCACGCACTTCCTTGCCCTTGTCGTCGAAGCGGGGCGCGCCGTAGCCATGCGGCTTTTCCACCGTGCCAAAATCCTTGCTGACCTTGGCCCAGATCGGTTCGTCGCCCATCACGTCGGCATCGGCGGCATCGACGATGAAGGAGACACGGCGCAGTTTTGGTCCGTCCGCCTGTTCCTTGGCAGCAGCCTCACGGCCGATGAAATCGTTCTTCTCGAGCTTGATGAAGCGGTCCATCGAGCCTTCGAACGGGCCGTAGATCGGCCGCAGCTCGCGGAACCAGGTCGGGAAGTTCTTCTCGAGACGCATCGACAGCAAGGCGCGCATGCCGAAATCGACCAGGCCGAATTCTTCACCGGCGTCCTTGATCGCCTTGTAGACCAGGCGCTGATAGGCCGGCGCCATCCAGATCTCGTAGCCGAGGTCACCGGTGTAGGTGATGCGGTTGACCATGCAGGGCGCGCCGCCGACGGCCATCTCGCGGAAATCCATGAAGCGGAAGGCTTTTGTCGAGATGTCCGTATCCACGAGCTTTTGCAGCAAATCCCGCGCGCTCGGTCCGGCGATCGACAGGCCGACCAGCGTCTGGTCGAAGCGGTGGATGCGCACCGAACCGTCCTTCGGCAGGTGCTTCTCGAACCAGCGCATGTGATATTTCTGCGCGGCCGAAGAACCCCAGATCATGAAGCGGTCTTCACCCGCCTTGGCGATGGTGAAGTCGCCGATCAGCTTGCCGAACTCGTTGATCATCGGGGTGAGCACGATGCGGCCGGTCTTCGGCATGCGGTTGGTCATCAGCCGGTTGAGGAACTCTTCCGCCCCCGGTCCCGACACTTCGTATTTGGCGAAGTTGGCGATCTCGGTCACGCCGACGCGTTCGCGCGTGGCGCGCACTTCCTCGCCGATCGGGCCGAAATCATTGGAGCGATGGAAGGAAACGATGTCCTTCGGCTCCTTGCCCTTCGGCGCGAACCACAGCGGGGTTTCCAGGCCCCAGCTATCGCCCATGACGGCGTTGTTGGCGAGCATGATGTCGTAGAGCGGCGTCGTCTGCGCAGGACGCGCTGCCGGCAATTCCTCGTTGGGGAAACGGATCGAGAATCGGCGCGAATAATTTTCGCGCACCTTGGCGTTGGTGTAGCGCAGGCCGGCCCATTCGCCGAAGCGGGCGACATCCATGCCCCAGACGTCGAAGCCGGGATCGCCGTGCACCATCCAGTTGGACAGAGCGAGGCCGACGCCGCCGCCCTGGCTGAAGCCGGCCATGACGGCGCAGGCACACCAGAAATTGGTCAGGCCCTGCACCGGGCCGACCAGCGGGTTGCCGTCGAGCGCGAAGGTGAAGGGGCCGTTGATGATCTGCTTGATGCCGGCTTTCTCGATGCCGGGGAAGTGCTTGAAGCCGATCTCCAGCGACGGCGCGATGCGGTCGAGGTCCGGCGGCAGCAATTCATGGCCGAAATCCCAGGGCGTGTTGACCGGCGACCACGGCTTGCAGGCCTTTTCATAGGTGCCGAGCAGGATGCCGTTGCGCTCCTGGCGGGTGTAGATCTCGCCCTTGAAATCGAGCACGCCGATCATCTCGCGGCCGGTCGACTTGTTGAATTCCTCGACCTCCGGCATCGGCTCGGTGAGCAGGTACATGTGCTCCATCGCAAGAACCGGCAGCTCGACGCCGACCATGCGGCCGATCTCGCGCGCCCACAGGCCGCCGCAGTTGACGACGTGCTCTGCATGGACAGTGCCCTGTTCGGTGACGACGTTCCAAGTGCCGTCCGGCTGCTGCGTCAAGTCGACGACGCGGTTGCGCAGCACGATCTCGGCGCCGAGCTTCTTGGCCGCCTTGGAGTAGGCGATCGTCGTGCCCGAAGGGTCGAGATGGCCTTCAACCGGATCCCACATGGCGCCGACGAAGTTCGTCTCATCCATCAGCGGGAACATCGCCTTGGCTTCCGAAGGCGTGATCAGCTCGGTGTCCATGCCGAGATAGCGGCCCTTGGCGTGGGCCAGCCGCAAGAAGTCCATCCGCTCGGGCGTATCGGCCATCATCACGCCGCCGGTCAGGTGCAGCGAGCAGGACTGGCCTGATATTTCCTCGATCTCCTTGTAGAGCTGCACGGTGTAGGCCTGCAGCTTGGCGACGTTGGGGTCGCCGTTCAGCGTGTGGAAGCCGCCCGCCGCGTGCCAGGACGAGCCGGAGGTGAGCTCCGAGCGCTCGATCAGCATGATATCGGTCCACCCGGCCTTGGCCAGGTGATACAGCACCGAGCAGCCGACGACGCCGCCGCCGATGACAACCGCTTTTACATGGGATTTCATGAAGATAGGTCCGTTTTTGTGTAAATTGAATCAGAGGTTTGGGGCTGGCGTGACGACGCACGCCAGCATGATCAAAAATCTGTCGGCGCGCCGCCTTCGGCCGTGCGCTTCTGGACGAAGTCGTTGAGTTCCTCGCGGATGGCCGGATCCATGTAGGGCTCGTCATAGGACGCCAGCCGCTCTTTCCAGACCTTGTTGGCTTTTTCCAGCGCCGTCGGCGAGCCGGCTTCCGCCCATGTCTCGAAGTTGCGCCAGTCGGAAAGGATAGGCGAATAGAAGGCGGTCTTGTAGCGGTCCTGCGTGTGCTGGGTGCCGAAGAAATGGCCGCCCGGGCCAACCGACTGGATGGCGTCGAAGCCTAGCGCTTCCTCGGACAGATCGAGCGGGGTCAGGAATTCCGCCACCATCTGCAAGAGGTCGATGTCGAGAATGGTCTTTTCGTAGGAGCAGCGCAGGCCGCCCTCGAGCCAGCCGGCCGCGTGCATCATCAGGTTGCCGCCGCCCTGGATGGCGCCCCACAGCGAGAACACGCTTTCATAGGCCGCCTGCGCGTCGACCGTGTTGGCGGCGCAGGTGTTGGAGGTGCGATAGGGAATGTTGTAGCGGCGGGCAAGCTGGCCGCCGACAAGCTGCGCCTTCATGTATTCGGGCGTGCCGAAGGCCGGCGAGCCGGACTTCATGTCGACATTGGAAGTGAAGCCGCCATAGCCGACAGGCGCACCCTTCTTCACCATCTGGGCAAAGGCAATGCCCGACAGCGCCTCGGCATTCTGCTGCACCAGCGCACCGGCGATGGTCACCGGCGCCATCGCACCCGACAGGGTGAAGGGCGTGACGATGACGACCTGGCCCTTGCTCGACATCTGGATGATGCCTTCCATCATCGGCACGTCGAGCTTGAGCGGCGAATTGGTGTTGATGATGGTGAAGACGGACGGCTCCTCGAGCAGCTGCTCGTGGCTGATGCCGCGCGCGATGCGGGTGATTTCAATGCCGTCGACATTGCGTTCCTTGCCGAGCGAATAGATGTGGAACACCTTGTCGGTCAGCATTGCAAGGTCGCGAACGCATTCGAGGTGGCGGACGGACGGATGGATATCGGTCGGCTCGACCGGATAGCCGCCGGTGCAGTTCAGGATGTTGTGCATCTGCGCAAGGCGCAGGAAATTGCGATAGTCCGCCTGGTTGCCCGGCCGGCGGCCACGGTCGATGTCGGAACAATTGGGTGCCGACGCCATCATCGAGATGATCAGATTATCGCCGCCGAAGCGGACATTGTGCGCGGGATTGCGGGCATGGATGGTGAATTCGGACGGACAATGCGAGACGAGTTCGAGGATCATGTCGCTGTCGAAGCGGACGCGTTCCGAACCTTCGCGCACGTCGGCGCCATGCGCCTTCATGATACGCCGGGCCTCGTCGTGCAGGACGTCGACGCCGATTTCCTTGAGCACACGCAAGGAGGCGAGGTGGATCGACTCCAGCTCGTCATCCGAAACCAGCTTCGTGGGCCGCAGCGGGATCTTCAACTGCCGAAACGGCGGCTGCTCGAACGCGGCCGAGCCTCCGGCGCGCTTTCCGGCGCGGCCGCCACGGCGGGCACGGTCGGGTGCCAAGGCCGGTTCTGCAGGGTTTAGGGCGGCGGTCATGATGGTCCTCGTAGGATGCGAATAGCGGGCGGCATAATGGACCGGCGGCCGGCCGGCCATTGCGGAGGCGGCGACCACTAGGGCGAGGGAAGCGACATGCCGGAATGGCAGTTGCGCGGCGGCGCGATTCGCCGGATCGCCGTCGAGTTGGCGCAAGCGGATTTCCCTTGCCGGCACTTTCTTTCCCCTGATCGAACCAGTAGCTAGTGACGCTTGCCGGCCGGGAGGTCTGCCGGCACCTCACATGGAATGACGGAATGGTCGCAACCAGCTCGAGCGAAGGCGAAGCGGGGACGCAGTGGGCGGCGCTCGCCGGCGTGACCGCGGCGCTTGCCATGTTCGGCGCCGCGCAAGGGCTGAGTTCGCCCCTGTTCACGCTCCTGATGCAGAAGCAAGGCATGTCGCCCGGGCTGATCGGCCTGTCGGCGGCGATGATGCCGCTCGGCCTGATCCTGTCGGCGTCGTTCGTGCCGGCGGCGGTACGGCTGGTCGGTGCGCGAAACCTGGCGGTCGGCTGCTCACTGGTTGGAGCGCTGTGCTTCCTGGGCATCGGCTACCTGCAAAACTGGGTGGCCTGGTACGTCATCCGCTTCATCATCGGCGTCGTCATCAACCCGCTCTATATCCTCGGCGAGGTCTGGGCACTGTCGCTGGCTCCGCCCTCACGGCGCGGTCGTGTAATGGGTGTATTCAACACGCTGATGGGCGCCGGCTATGCGGCCGGCCCGTTCACCTTGACCCTGGTCGGCACTTCGGGCTGGGGGCCCTTCAGCGTCGGTGTCGGCGGTTTCGTGCTTTGCGCGATCATCCTGCGCCTTGTCTCCTCGAAGCTCACCGGTTTCGAGGATGACGGCCAGCCCGCCGGCAGCTTTATCGGTTTTGCACGGCTGGCACCGGCGCTGCTGCTGGCCGTGCTGGTCTCGGCCGCCGTCCAGCAAAGCACCTATGCGCTGGTCCCGGTCTTCGGCGCCGGCTATGGCTTGCCGGAAGCCGTGCTCGCCGCGCTGGTGATGGCGCTTTCCCTGGGCAACATCCTGCTGCAGATCCCGCTTGGCCTGCTCGCTGAGCGGTTCGGCGGCCGCCCGATGATCTTGGCTTGCGCGATGGCTACGACCGCCTGCGCGATTCTGCTGCCGCTGCTGATCTTGACTCCCCTGATCTGGGGCGTGCTGCTGGTGATGGGCGCGGTCGGCTACGGCGTCTATACGATGGCATTGGTCGAGCTCGGCAGCCGGTTCAAGGGCACGCTGCTTGTCACTGGCAACGCCGCCTTCGCCTTGCTGTGGGGCGTTGGCGGTATCGTCGGCCCGCCCGGCGCCGGGCTGCTGATGCAGGGCATCGGTCCGCTGGGCCTGCCCGTGGTGATCATCGGCCTCGACGCCTTGCTGGTGATCTTCGCGCTCTATCGCGCATCGGTTCGCCGGAGCGGCCAGGCATGATGGCGGCCGGTTCGGACAACAGCCAGGTCGGGATGCAATGGGCGGCGATCACCGGCGTGATCGCGACCGTCTCGGTGTTCGCGATCGCGCAAGGGCTGTCCTATCCGCTGTTGAGCTTCATCCTGCAGCGACAGGGCGTCTCGCCGGCAATGATCGGCTTGTCGGCGGCGATGACGCCGATCGGCTTCATCGTCTCGTCGCCGCTCATCCCCGGACTGGCGCGGCGGTTCGGGGCAGGGCGGACGGCGCTTACCTGTGCGGCGCTTTCGGCCGTCGTGCTGGCGCTGATTGGCTGGACGCAGAATGTCTATCTGTGGTTTCCGCTGCGCTTCCTGATCGGCGCGGTGACCAATCCGCTCTATGTGCTGAGCGAAATCTGGGTGATCGCACTGGCGCCACCGGCGCGGCGAGGGCGCATCATGGGCGTCTATTCGACGATCATCTCGGCCGGATTCGCGGCTGGCCCGCTTTGCCTGCTTGCCGTCGGCACCGAAGGCTGGCCACCCTTCATCGTCGGTATTTCCGCCTTCGTTCTATGCGGCATCTGTCTGGCTTCGGTGCTGCCGCGCCTGCCCAAGGTGGACGAGGCCGGTCATCAGGTCTCGGTCCTGGGCTTCGTACCGATGGCGTGGCTGCTTCTGTTCGCGGTCATCGTCGCCGCGGGTTTCGAACAGGGGGCGCTGGCCCTGCTGCCGGTCTACGGCACCCATTACGGCATCGCGGAGGTGCGCATGTCGGCGCTGCTGTCGATGATGATCGCCGGCAACATCGCCATGCAGGTGCCGCTTGGCCTGTTGGCGGAGCGGATTTCCGCGCGTCTGGTGCGGCTTGCCTGCGTTTGCTTGACCGTGCTCGGATGCGTGCTGCTGCCGCTTCTCATCGAAACGCCGCTGATCTGGCCGATGATCTTTGTCTGGGGCGCGGTTTCGTATGGCATCTACACGATGTCGATCATTGAGCTTGGCGAGCGCTTCACCGGCTCGACACTGGTCGCCGGCAACGCCGCCTTCTCGCTGATGTGGGGCGTCGGTGGCATCGCCGTGCCGCCGCTGGCGGGAGGCGCGATGGATTTGCTGGGCGCCGGTGGCCTGCCGATCACGCTGGGCCTGATGTGCCTGGTGCTGGCGGTTGCGAGTGTCGCCGGTCGCGGTAAGGCCCGAATCCTCTGCTGAGATGCCGCAGCTATTGAATATCGGACAAGGCATGTCGATGTTGCATGCCGAAGCATTGCCTATCGGAGATTCCATGACCAAGCCCATCGCCAAGCCAGAAGCCGCCGATCCATTCCTCTGGCTGGAAGACAGGACCAGCAAACAGTCGCTGGACTGGGTGCATCGCCAGAACGAGATCACGGTTGGCGAATTGCAAGGCGATCCGTCCTACCAGGCGTCATTCCAGACCGCACTCGACCTGATGACGGCCGAGGACAACATCGCGGTCGGCGCGGCTATCGCCGGCCATGTCTATAATTTCTGGCAGGACAAGGCCAATGCGCTCGGGCTGTGGCGCCGCACGACGGTCGCTTCCTACAAGACCGAGAAGCCGGTGTGGGAAACAATCATCGACTTCGACCAGCTTGCGGCGAAGGAGGGGATAAAATGGGTGTTCAGCGGCGCCAGCCGGCTCTATCCGGATTTCAGCCGCTGCCTGCTGTCGATGTCGCCGGATGGCGGTGATGCCAGCGAAATGCGCGAATTCGACATCGAAACCAAATCGTTTATCGAGGGTGGGTTCCGGGCTCCTGCCTCGAAGTCGAGTTTCGGCTGGCTGGACAAGGACACGGTCATCGTCTCGGCGGCCCTCGAAGACGCTGACAAGACCGAGTCCGGCTACCCGCGCGTGATCAAGCTCTGGAAGCGTGGCACCAAGCTGGAAGAGGCGACGCCGATATTCGAGGCGCAGAAAGACGATCTCGCCGCCGGAGCCGGCGTCGAGTTCGACGGCGACAAGCGTCACGTGTTTCTGGCGCGGGCTATCAATTTCTTCGCGTCGCACAGCTTCCTGCATCTCCCGTCTGGTGAAAACAGGCGCATTCCGCTGCCCGACGACGCCACCGATACATCGCTTTTCAAGGATCAACTGGTGTTCGGCGTGCGCACGCCATGGACGGCGCCTGACGGCACGGTGTGCCAGCCGGACGGGCTCTATTCGTTCGACTTCGCCCACTGGATCGAAACCGGCGGTTTGGGGGCCATCGAGACCCTGTTGGCGCCGGCCTATCGCGTGTCGATCGCCGGTATTGCCCGCACGCAGGACCGGCTGTTCATCAGCCTGATGGACAATGTGCGTGGCAAGGTCCTCGTCTGCGAACGTAAGCAGGGCACCTGGTCCATGAAACCGGTGGCTTTGCCTGAAAACGGCACTGTCGGCATCAGCCATGCCGAGCATTTCGGGTCGAGCGTGTCCTTCTCCTTCACGGATTTCCTGACGCCGAGCTCGATCATCTGGTCGGATGACGATGGCGAGACGCTCGCCACGGTGAAGTCGCAGCCGGCGCGGTTCGATGCCGCGCCGCTGATCTCGGAGCAGTTCGAAGCGCGCTCGAAGGACGGCACGATGATCCCGTATTTCGTCGTCAGGCGGCGCGACCAGAAGGGTCCGGTGCCGACGCTGCTCTATGGCTATGGCGGCTTCGAAGTGCCGCTCTTGCCCGGTTATGCCGGCGTGCGCGGCAGGCTGTGGCTGGAGAAGGGCAACGCCTATGTGCAGGCCTGCATCCGCGGCGGCGGCGAGTTCGGGCCGGCCTGGCACCAGGCGGCGCTGAAAGGCAATCGCCAGAACGGTTTTGACGATTTCGCCGCGGTCGCCGAGGACGTCGTGAAGCGCGGCATCGCGACAGCAAGCTCGCTCGGCATCCAGGGCGGCTCGAATGGCGGCCTGCTGACCGGTGTTTCGCTGACGCAGCATCCCGAGCTTTTCGGCGCCGCCATCATCGAGGTGCCGCTCCTCGACATGCTGCGTTACACCGAGCTGCCGCCCGGCGCTTCATGGATGGCCGAATATGGCGATCCGTCGAAGCCGGAAGACGTCAAGTGGCTGTCCGCCTATTCGCCCTACCAGCACGTCAAGGCCAATCCCGCCTATCCGCCCGTGCTGTTGACGACCTCGACCGCCGATGACCGCGTTCATCCCGGCCATGCGCGCAAGATGGCGGCTCGCCTGCAGGAGGCCGGCCACGCCAGGACGCTGTTTTTCGAGGAAACCGAAGGCGGACATGGCGGGCGTGGCGACCGCCGGCCGCAGGCGGCCCAGACGGCGATGAAATATGTCTTCCTGCAGCGGGCGCTGACCGCCAAGGCCTAGAATCATTCGTTCATGGGCCAAGCAAAGGGTGGTTCACCTCGACCAGCCTTTGCTCTAAGGTGCCGGAATGGCTCTCGTCAGGACCTTGGTTGGCGCATTTGAGGCTCGCGCATCGCGGGTCGCGGTGACACCGTCACCGCGCACGCTGCGCGCCGAGCTTTTGCGGCTGTGCGCCCGCATCGGTTATTCACCGCCCGTAGCCCTCTGATGCATTCGCCCCGGCGCCAGCCGGACAGAATCCAGAGGAAAGATCCAGACATGACCTATCAGAATTATTCGCTGAAGCAGCTTCAGCAGATCGACGCCGCGCATCATCTTCATCCCTTCACCGACCACAAGGAACTGCGCGAAGCCGGCTCGCGCATCATCACCCACGCCAACGGCCCGTTCATCTACGATTCCGAAGGGGCCGAAATCCTCGACGGCATGGCTGGGCTGTGGTGCGTCAACATCGGCTATGGCCGTGACGAACTGGCCGAGGCCGCTTACGCCCAGATGAAGGAACTGCCCTACTACAATTCCTTTTTCAAATGCTCGACGCCGACGCCGGTGCTGTTGTCCAAGAAGCTGGCCGAGATCGCGCCGAAACACGTCAACCAGGTGTTTTATGGTTCCTCCGGTTCGGAGGCCAACGACACGGCGCTGCGCCTCGTGCGCCACTACTGGGTGCTGGAAGGCAAGCCGGAAAAGAACCGCATCATCTCGCGCAAGATGGCCTATCATGGCTCGACCATCGCCGGCACCTCGCTCGGCGGCATGGATGCCATGCACAAGCAGCTCGGCGGCGCCGTGCCCAACATCGTCCATGTGATGATGCCCTATGCCTATGAACTGGCACTGCCCGGCGAGAGCGACCATGATTTCGGCCTGCGCGCGGCAAAGTCGGTCGAGGACGCCATCCTCGAGGCCGGCGCCGACAAGGTCGCGGCCTTTATCGGCGAGCCGGTGATGGGGGCGGGCGGTGTCAAGATTCCGCCTGCGAGCTACTGGCCGGAAGTGCAGCGCATCTGCCGCAAATATGATGTTCTGCTGATGCTGGACGAGGTTATCACGGGCTATGGCCGCACTGGTGAATGGTTCGCCGCGCAGACGCTTGGCATCGAACCGGACACCATCACCACGGCCAAGGCGCTGACGTCAGGCTACCAGCCGTTGTCGGCCTTGCTGGTCGGCGACCGCATTGCGTCGACGCTGGTCGAGAAGGGCGGCGAGTTCAATCACGGCTACACCTATTCCGGCCATCCGGTGGCTTGCGCCGTGGCGCTGAAGAACCTGGAAATCATCGAACAGGAAGGCCTCGTCGACCGCGTCAGGAACGACACCGGGCCTTATTTCGCCAAGGCCCTGCAGGAGCGCATTGCCGGACATGATCTCGTCGGCGAGGTGCGTTCGATCGGCCTGATGGGCGCGATCGAGATCGTCAAGGACAAGGCGACCAGGGAACGGTTCCTGCCGTCGGGAAGTGCCGCGGTGACGGTGCGCGACCACGCGATCGCCAACGGCATGATGCTGCGCGCCACCGGTGACACGATGATCCTGTCGCCGCCGCTGATCTGGACCCGCGACACGATCGACATGGCCTGCGAGCGCATCGGCAAGGCGCTGGATCTGGCGCAAGCGGATCTGCGCAAGCGTTGAGAGCGAACCTCGACCCGGGCGTTTCCTGGAGGAACGCCCGGCCTCGAGAAACATGCTGCCGTGATGGGGAACAAACTTCATCCCCCGCGCGTAGTGTGTGAGGCAGCGGCCAGCCTGGCTGCGACAAGGGGTTCATTTCCATGAGAAAAACCGGCAAGAGTCGACGCGCGCAAGAAGCAGCCAACATCGGCGCCGACCTGATGCTGGCGCCGCTGGTGGCGATGATGCGCATGCCGTTGATGGCGATGGACGCGGGCAGCAGCCAGCCTTGGGGCACCGAAACCGCCCGTGCGGTGAACGAGAAGACCGCCGCAATCGCCGAGGGCGTGTTCGCGGCGCAAATGTCTGTCCTGCAGTCCGCATCGCGGTTCTGGCCGGAACTCCTTTCCGGTCGCACGCCGTCGCTGTTCAACGGCGTCGCGACGGAACGGTCGATCAATGCCGGGCTGAAGCCGGCCAGCCGTGCGGTGAAGGCGAATTTTCGCCGGCTTTCGTCAAAGGCTTGAAATAGGCCCTGCGGAACTTTGATTTTGCGCATTGTCGGGATCATGCGCTAGAACCGATCGGTATACGCACCGATGGGGGATTTCATGGCCGGACAACCGCTCAACCAGCCCGCTGAAATTCCGCCCGAACTCGATCGCTGGAATTGGGGCGCCTTCTTCCTCAACTGGATCTGGGGTATAGGCAACAGCACTTTCATCGCGCTGCTGGCGCTGATCCCGGTCGTCAACCTCATCGTGATCATCGTGCTCGGCGCGCGAGGCAGCCGCTGGGCGTGGCAGAACCGGGCCTGGCGCGACGCGGAACAGTTCCGCAAGACGCAGCGCAACTGGGCGATCGCCGGCCTTGCCGTCTGGGTGGTCAGTATCGGGGGCTGTGCGACGATGGTCGGCAGCATCCCCTTCATGCTCAAGGGCAATGACGCCTACCACATGACCATGGATGCCATTCGCGCCGACACCCGTGTGAAGGCTGCCATTGGCGACGACGTGATCGACAATTTCTGGGTCGGCGGCCATCTCAACGTCAACGCGAATGGGACGGGCGACGCCCAGTTCAGTATTCCCGTCCACGGCGCCAAGGGCAAAGGCACCGTGTTTTCCCATCTGGTTCGCAATGCCGGCACTTGGAGCATGCGCCTGCTCGTGGTCAGGGTTGATGGAGTGGATGCGCCGATCGTGCTGATCAACGAAGACCACGTGCCAATCCCGAACGCGGCGATCGGAATATAGATGTCGGCCTGGATTGAGCGGTGCACAAATGCAAAAACCGCGCTCCATCGGAACGCGGCTTTGCCAGATACGCATGGCGCTTCGCTACTCGAACACTTGGCGAAACTTACGGGCTCCGGTACGCGAGACCTGATCCGGAGCGCCGGGCGGATGCGATATGTCCGCCTCACGATCAGTTTTATACCGACATCGTTACCGCGGAGTTATCGAGAGCTTAAGCAAATCTAAATTTGCGGTTTTTCTGCAGGAGGAGTCCGGAAAAGTCTGTCAAATCCGTTGGTTACGCTAGGTTACCCCTGAGAAAATTAATTATGCCGGAGAAATCGGCGCCGCCATGGCCCTGGGCGCTGAACAGGGCGTAGAGTTGCGCCGCCTCGGCGCCAAGCGGGGTCACCGCCCCAGCGCCGAGTGCGGCCTCCTGGGACAATTTCAGGTCTTTCAGCATAAGGGCCGCGGCAAAGCCCGGTTTGTAATCCCTGTTGGCGGGTGAGGTCGGCACAGGGCCGGGAACCGGACAATAGGTGGTCAGCGACCAGCATTGGCCTGAGGATGTCGAGGCGACGTCGAACAGCGCCTGATGCGACAGCCCGAGTTTTTCCGCCAGCACGAAGGCTTCGGCGACGCCGATCATCGAAATGCCGAGGATCATGTTGTTGCAGATCTTCGCCGCCTGGCCGGCACCGTCGCCGCCGCAATGGACAATGCGGCCGGCCATTGGCTTCAGGATCGGCTCGGCGGCGGCGAAGGCATCGTTGGAGCCGCCCGCCATGAATGTCAGCGTGCCGGCCGTGGCACCTCCGGTGCCGCCCGAGACGGGCGCATCGATCGAGGGCAGGCCGTGTTTCGCAGCGAGCGCATGCGCCTTGCGCGCCGATTCGACATCAATGGTCGAGGAATCGATGAACAGTGCGCCCTTCTTCGCCTTGGGCGCGATGTCCTCATAGACCGAGAGCACATGCTTGCCGGCCGGGAGCATGGTGATCACCACATCGGCGTCTTTCACCGCCGCCGGCGCGTTGGCCATGACGACGATGCCATGCTCGCGCGCGATCGTCAGATTCTCGGGCACGAGGTCGAAGCCGTGCACTTGATGCCCCGCCTTGACCAGATTCGCGGCCATTGGATTGCCCATGTTACCGAGGCCGATGAAGGCGATCGTCGTCATTGTCTCACTCCCGGAGTTTGCTGGCTTCAGCGGCCGATCAGCGCCCGCGCGATGATGACGCGCATGATCTCGTTGGTGCCCTCGAGGATCTGGTGAACGCGCAGGTCGCGCACCAGTTTCTCGATGCCGTAGTCGTGCAGATAGCCGTAGCCGCCGAGCAGCTGCAGCGCATTGTTGGCGACATTGAAGCCGGTGTCGGTGACGAAGCGCTTGGCCATGGCGGACCATTTGCCGGCATCGGGCGCCTTGCGGTCGAGCTTGGAGGCGGCGGCATAGAGGAAGATGCGCGACGCCTGCAACTCGGTCTCCATGTCGGCCAGCCTGAACTGCAGCGCCTGAAATTGATTGATCTTCGAGCCGAAGGCCTTGCGCTCGGCGGTATAGGACAGCGCCTTGTCGAGCGCCGACTGGGCGCCGCCCAGCGAACAGGCGGCGATGTTCAGCCGGCCGCCATCGAGGCCGGCCATGGCAATGCCGAAGCCGGCGCCCTCATCCGACAAGAGGTTTTCCGCCGGCACCTTGCAGTCCTCGAAGATGACCTGGCGGGTCGACTGCATGTGCCAGCCCATCTTGTGCTCATTCGCGCCGAAGGAGAGCCCGGGCGCATCTTTCGGCACGATGATCGTGGAAATGCCTTTCGGCCCATCGGCGCCGGTGCGCACCATGACTGCATAGACATCGCTGTCGCCCGCACCGGAGATGAACTGCTTGGCGCCGTTGAGGATATAGTCGCCGCCGCTCTTGACCGCGCGCGTCTTCAACGCCGCTGCATCCGAGCCGGAGCCTGGCTCGGTCAGGCAGTAGCTTGCCAGCCATTCCATTGAGGTCAGCTTCGGCAGGAAGCGCTGGCGCTGCTCGTCATTACCGAACCTGTCGATCATCGAGGCCACCATGTTGTGGATCGAGATGAAGGACGAAAAGCCTGGGTCGGCGTGCGACAGAGCCTCGAAGATCAGCACGGCGTCGAGGCGGCCGAGAGCCGAACCGCCGACATCGTCCCTGACATAGATGCCACCGAGGCCGAGCGGCCCGGTCTCGCGGATCACGTCGGCGGGGAAGTATTTCCTGCGGTCCCAGTCGAGCGCATTCGGCGCGACGCGGTCGGCGGCGAAGGCCTGCGCCATCTCCTGGATGGCACGCTGTTCCTCGTTGAGTTCGAACTGGCTGGTGCTCGCATCGACCGCGGCGTCCATGGCGTGCTCCCTGATGGTTTCGGCTTGCTGGCCTGTCGTTTTTGGCTTTGCGCGCGCACTAATCTAGACCAATGATGCCGCCGCGCAACCCGACCCGCTGCGGAGCGGCTGTGCACCAATGCATGTCCGGAGCAAGATGTGACGACAAAATTCGATGAGCTGCTGGGACGGTTCCACGCCTATCTCGCCTCAGTGGATGACGCGCTGGTGCGCGGCGCCGTCGCGCGCATTGGCTGGGATATGCCGGCGCGCGCGCTGGCGCCGCATGCGCTCGGTTGCCTGCGCCATCTCGATCGAGCGGCTGACCTGGCGCCGATGGCTGCGCAACCGCTGATCCAATGGCTGGCGCAGCGGCGCTACGAATCGCATTGGGGGCAGACCTATACCGAGGCCGATTTCGGCAAGACCTTCATCGACAATTACGGCTGGCTGGAATTGTTCGGCACGCGCGGCCATTTCGCCAATGATGAGGTGGCGGCCGGCCTGCTGATCCTTGGACCCGAAATCGTCTACCCAGACCACCACCACGTCGCCGAGGAGATCTATATCCCGCTGACCGGCGGCACGGCATGGCGCATGGGCGAGGGCGGTTTTCGCAAGCGCGAGGCGGGCGAGGTCGTCCACCACGCCTCGAATGTCAACCACGCCATGCGAACCGGCAGCGAGCCGCTTCTGGCGCTCTATATCTGGCGCGGTGGACCGCTGGCGCAGAAATCCACGATCACCGGAACCGCGGCGCAGGGTCGGAACTGATGGCCAAGGCGATCATGCTGCAAGGGACGGGTTCGGATGTCGGCAAGACGGTGCTGGTCGCCGGCCTGTGCCGCGCCGCGAAAAAGCGCGGGCTGAAGGTGCGGCCGTTCAAGCCGCAGAACATGTCGAACAACGCCGCCGTCGCCGACATTCCCGGCGACAACAGCAAAAGCGGCGGCGAGATCGGCCGCGCGCAATGGCTGCAGGCAATCGCTTGCGGCGTCGCGCCGTCGGTCCACATGAACCCGGTGCTGCTCAAGCCGCAGACCGATATCGGCGCGCAAGTCATCGTGCAGGGAAAAGTGTTCGGCGAGGCGCGGGCCCGCGACTACCAGGCGCTGAAGGGCCGGCTGATGGATGCGGTGCTGGACTCCTGGGCCAAGGTCGGCGAGGGCGCTGATCTCGTCATCGTCGAGGGCGCCGGCTCGCCGGCGGAAATCAATCTAAGAAGCCGCGACATCGCCAATATGGGTTTTGCCACGCGTGCCGATGTGCCGGTGGTGCTGGTCGGCGACATCGATCGCGGCGGCGTCATCGCCTCGGTAGCCGGCACGCATCTGATCCTGCCGGAAGAGGACCGGCGCATGATCGTCGGTTACCTCATCAACAAGTTCCGTGGCGATGTCTCGCTGTTCGATGACGGCATCAACGCAATCGACAGTTTTACGGGGTGGCGCTGCTTTGGCGTCGTGCCGTGGCTGAAGGCGGCGGCGCGGCTGCCTTCAGAGGATTCGGTGGTGCTGGAGCGGCTGGCATCCGGCGAGACGCGTGCGTTGAAAGTGGCTGTGCCGATGCTTGGCCGCATCGCCAATTTCGACGATCTCGATCCGCTCAAAGCCGAACCGCAGGTCGAAGTGGTGTTCGTACCCCCGGGCAAGCCGTTGCCGGGGGACGCCGGACTGGTGGTCATTCCCGGCTCCAAGTCGACGATCGGCGATCTCCTAAAATTCCGCGAGAACGGTTGGGACAGAGACCTTGCCGCGCACCGCAAGCGTGGCGGCCATATTGTCGGCATCTGCGGCGGCTTCCAGATGCTTGGGCGTGTGGTGCGCGATCCCGACGGGATCGAAGGCAGCGTCACCGAGGCCGAGGCGCTTGGCCTGCTCGATATCGAAACGGTGATGGAGCCGGAGAAAACCGTGCGCAATGTCAGTGCGCGCTCGGTCCAGTTCGACCTGCCACTCGAAGGCTACGAAATCCATCTCGGCCGTACCACCGGCCCGGATACGCTGCGGCCGTCGGCGGTCATCAATGGCGTCGAGGATGGCGCGATCTCGGCCGATGGCAAGGTGATCGGCACCTATATGCATGGCCTGTTCGGCGCCGATGCCTTTCGCGGGAAATTCCTGGAAAGCCTCGGCATCAGGGGCGGTGGCATCGACTACCGAGCCGAAGTCGAGCGGGCGCTGGACGAGGTCGCTGCCGAATTGGAAACCCATCTCGACTGTGACGCGATTTTCGGGCTGGCTCGGTAGGGGCCTGTTGGCGAACCACCTTGCCAATTAGCGTAAACGCCCCCGCGTCGTCATCCTCGGGCGGAGCGAGGAGCGTAGCGACGCAGTGCAGACCCGAGGATGACGAAGGTGGGGGCGCTCCCGGCCAATCTCGAACTCGCAGCGCGATCAGCTCAGCCCTTATCCCCCGCCTTCGGCCAGTAGGTGCCGAACGACCAGACGCTGCCTTCCGGATCGCGGCAGATGAATTCGCGGCTGCCATAGTCGCGGTCCGTCAACTCCTGGATGATCGTTGCGCCGGCCTTCTTCGCCTTGGCATACGCGGCGTCGGCATCGTCGACGGCGATATAGATCGATTTGCCGCCGCCGGTGCCGGGTTCGCCGACCATCTTGCCGTAGTCGTCGTCGCGCGCGCTGCCCAGCATGATCATCGAGGCGCCGAAGACCAGTTCGGCATGGTGTACGACATCGCCTTCGCCATAGCGGGCGCGGACGCTGAAGCCGAAGGCTTCGCAGAGCCAGTCGATCATTTTCGCCGCGTTCTTGTAGCGCAGGGCAGGGTACAGGCGCGGGGCTTCGTTGCTGGTGGCCATATCGATCTCCTTCAACGGGGTTGGTCGATGAATCTTGTTCGTGCATGTCGTCGCCCAAGACCGCTGCGCACTTTTGGGCGACATGCATCAATCTGGGTGAAGGCCGTTCCCGCGTCTTGAAGAAATGTTACCTGACCGGAAGTGCCGTCGGCGTGTCGCCGGCAAGGTCGCGGAATTCGCGCACCAGATGCGCCTGGTCGGCATAGCCGCAATCGGCGGCGATGTCGGCCCAATCGGCGGCCTGCCGCCGCGACAGGCCGAGCGCCCGGTTGAAACGAACGATACGCGACAATGTCTTTGGGCCGATGCCGATCGCATTGGAAAAGCCGCCGGCGAGATGCTTTCGGCTCCAGCCCAGTTTTTCGGCAATGGAGGAAATGCGGGCCCGACCGCCTGATGCGATGATGCGGTCATAGGCCCAGGCGATTTCGAGCGGCGTTTCGGCGGCGCCGGCAAGACGGGCGGTGACGAAGGCTTCGGCGAGGTCGAAACGTGACGCCCAGTCTGGCGCGTTGCCGAGCCGTTCGCGCAGCGCCCGGCCCTCGGCGCCCAGCACGTCGTCGAGGACGACCATGCTGTCGGTCAGTTCGCTCATCGGCAGGCCGAAGAAACGCCGCGCGCCAAGCGGCGTGAAGTTGACTTGCACGCAGCAGGCGGCACCGAAGGATTCGATCATCACCGGTCCGGCGAAGAGGCCGGCGGCGAAACTGGCGATGCGGTCATTGTCGCCGGGCGCCTTGCCGAGGCCGATGGCGAAGGGTTCGGCGAAGCTGATCACCAGCGGCACGGTGAGCGAAGCGTATTCGACATTACGGAAATGGCCGGGTGCCGTTTCGCGGTAGCCGCAGATTTCGGTGACGATCCCATCAAGCACTGGATCGGGAAGGCGCCGGCGCATCTCGAAGCGCCCTGCGATGGAGCGGTCCTGTTCCTTGCGGAGCTGCATCTCGATCGGCATCGGCCATCCTTCTGCTCGGGAATCTAGCAGACCGAAGGTCAGAATCAAAAGCGCCCGGCTTTTGGCCGGGCGCTCTCCGTCCCCACTTCAAGGGGACTTGTCAGGCGCCGCGCATCAGGCAGCCGGCGGCGAGCACGATGTAGGCAATCAGAATGATCCACACCGATGCGAGCGGGATAAAGGCGAGAACGCCAAGGGCGGCGAGAATGCCGATGATGGCAATGACGAGAGAAATGATGAAAACAATCTGGGTAGGCGCGCTGAGATTCATGTCCGGGCTCCTCCAACATGATTCGAACAACGGCATGGTAACAGGCGCGTGATCACACACCAATCATGACGCGCAGCGGGTTGGCCGGGTCGGCCAGCAGTTTCACCGCCAGCGCCAGGCAGACGACCACCAGCAGCGGCTTGATCAATCTGGCGCCGATGCGCATGGCGAGGCTCGCACCGACGCGGGCGCCGAGGAACTGGGCAACGCCCATCATCAGCCCGATCTTCCAGGAGATGACGCCGACAGCAGCGAAGACGATGAAGCCGCCGATATTGGAGGCGAAGTTGAGCAGCTTGGTATGCGCCGTCGCCTTGAGCACGCCGTAGCCGGCAAGAGCGACGAAGGCCAGCATGTAGAAGGAACCGGCGCCGGGGCCGAACAGGCCGTCATAGAAGCCGATTGCCGGCACCAGGGTCAGTCCGAACAGGAACGGCGACAGGCGCTCGGCCCGGTCGACATCGTTCATATTGGGCTTGAGCGCGAAATAGAGTGCGATGGCGATCAGCACCAGCGGCAACAGGGCGCGCAACAGGTCGCCCGGAACAATGGTGGCCAGCAAGGCGCCAACGACACCCCCAGCGACCGCCAGCAGGGCCGACGGCAATTGTCGGCGCAGGTCGACATGACCCTTTGAGGCATAGTGGATCGTCGCCGATCCGGAGCCGAACATGCCTTGCAACTTGTTGGTCCCAAGCGCTTCGACCGGCGAGAGCCCGGCAAGCAGCAGTGCGGGGATGGTGATCAGTCCGCCGCCACCGGCAATCGAGTCCACAAAGCCCGCCGCAAAGGCGGCCAAGGCGAGCATGGCGACAGTCTGGGTGGTGAGGTCGATCATCTGATGTGTGGAGATGTCTGGTAGACTGGAGATAGCGGGGCGTTCGACCACGACGGCCCCGTTTGCGCAAGGCCGATTCCGCGCTAACTCTATTGAAGAGGAATCGGAAAAGGACCGCCCCATGGCATTCGCGTTGCTGGACCAGATACGCTCAATCTTCGACGGCGACCCCGGTGTGCGCAAGGTCGCGGACGATCCGGTGCTGTCGGCCGAACTTCTGATGCTTTTCCGCATGATCCTGGCCGACGGAACGGTCAGCGAGAGCGAGATGGTTGCCTTCCGCCGCATCTGCAAGGATGCCTTCGGCATCCAGGAAACCAGCATCGACGCCGTCATCGAATATCTCAACGAGTTCGGCTACGAGACCAACGGCTCGCAAGCGATGGCGCTGTTTCGCGATCTCGACGTCGAACGGCGCAAGCAATTGGCCCGGCACATGGCGGAAATCGCCAAGGCGGATTCGCAACTGGCCGAGAGCGAGGTGCGCCTCTTGCGCCGCACGCTCGACCTGCTCGACATCAGCCCGGTCGATGTGGTGAAGCCGGAAGAATAGGGGCTGTCATCCCGCTCACCCTTGCTCCTGCATCTTCCGAGCGATCGCTCGGTGTAAATCGGGGGCCGCGGTAACCAATGCCCTGGCGGCCTCGGACTGCGGATGGTCCAGCACCTCGTGCGTCTTGCCGCGCTCGACGATCTTGCCTTCATGCATCACCAGCACCTCGTCGGTGATGGCACGGGCGACGGTCAGGTCATGGGTGATGAAGAGATAGGCGATGCCGAGCTTCTGGTTGAGCTCGGCGAAGAGATCGAGGATCTGGGCGCGGATCGAGACGTCGAGCGCCGAGACCGGCTCGTCGGCGACGACCAGCTTGGGGCGGGTGATGATGGCGCGGGCAATCGACAGGCGCTGGCGCTGGCCGCCGGAGAACTCGTGCGGGTACTTCTCCATGTCGCGTTGGTCGAGGCCGACCTCGTGCAGTGCATGCGCCACCATCTCGCGGCGCTCGGCGCGTGTCGGTTTTTTCTCCAGCACATGCAAGGGTTCCGAGACCAGTTTCTCGACCTTCTGGCGCGGGTCGAAGGAGCCGTAAGGATCCTGGAAGACAACCTGCATGTCACGCCGGGCCGGCTTCAAATCGGCCTCGCTCTTGCCGGTGATCGTTTCGCCGCGAAACCGGATCGTGCCTGAACTCGGCCGGTCCAGTGCCAGGATCATGCGCGCGAGCGTCGACTTGCCGCAACCGGAGCGGCCTACCAGCGCCACCGACTGGCCTGGCGTCATCGACAGCGAGACATCGTCCACGGCGCGGATGTCAGGCGCGCGGCGGAACAGCGAGGCGCGGCGGCCGCGATAGTCGCGGGTTACACCTTCCACCTGAAGCAAGGGCTTGCCCTGGCTGGCGTCATGTCGTCTGGCGCGTGCCGGCACATGCATCGAGGCTTGCGCCAGCTGGCGCGTGTAGGGGTGGAGTTGTTCGGACAGCGTGCGCGCGGTGTCTCCGGCCTCCATCACCTCGCCGCGGCGCAGGATGGTGATGCGGTCGGCCATCTCGGTCACCACGGCGAGGTCGTGCGAGATCAGCAGCAGGCCCATACGGCTCTCCGCGACGAGGTCACGCAGAAGGTCCAGGATTTGCGCCTGCAGCACGACGTCGAGCGCCGTCGTCGGCTCGTCGGCGATCAGCAGCTTCGGTTTCAAGGCGCAGGCGATGGCGATGACGACACGCTGGCGCTGGCCGCCGGACAGTTCGTGCGGATAGCGCGACATCGGGAATTCTGCCGAGGGCAGACCGACCCGGTCGAGCATTTTGCGCGCCCGCTCTTCGGCTTGCGCGCGCGTCGCCCTGGTGTGCCAGCGTATGCCCTCGGCTACCTGTTCGCCGATGGTCTTGACCGGGTTCAGCGCCGTCATCGGCTCCTGGAAAACCATGCCGATGTCGTCGCCGCGCAGCGCGCACATCTGGTCCTCGCTTGCCGCGAGGATATCGATGCCGTCGAACGATACGCGCCCGGTGGCGCGCGCTGCATGGGGAAGAAGACGCATCATCGTCAGCGCGGTCATCGATTTGCCGGAGCCGGATTCGCCAACCAGCCCCATGACCTCGCCGGGCGCGACGGAAAGCTCGATGTCCTTCAGGATCTGGGTGTCGCCGATGGACAACGACAGGTTCTCGATCTCCAGCAGGCTCATCGCTGCCGCCGTGATTTCGGGTCGAGAATATCGGCGATGCCGTCGCCCAGAAGATTGAGCCCAAGCACGGTGATGACGATCGCCATGCCGGGGAAGATCGCCATCCAGGGCGCCACCACCATGCGGGTCTGGGCGTCGAACAGCATGCGGCCCCAACTCGGCATTGGCGGCTGCGCGCCAAGGCCGAGATAGGAAAGCCCGGCCTCGGCCAGGATACCCAGCGCGAATTGGATGGTGCCCTGGACCAGCAGCAGCGTGGCGATGTTGGGCAGCACATGTTCGACGCTGATCTGCGTGCTGCTCTTGCCCGCGGCGCGCGCGGCGAGGATGAATTCGCGCGGCCAGATCGCCAGCGCGCCGGCGCGAGCGACACGGGCAAAGACCGGGATGTTGAAGATGCCGATGGCGATGATGGCGTTGACCGCGCCCGGCCCGAAGATGGCGGTGATCATGATCGCCGACAGCAGCGCCGGGAAGGCGAAGACCAGATCGTTGACGCGCATCAGCACCTCGTCGACCAAGCCGCCGCGTGCCGCGGCAAAGGCGCCGAGCGGCACGCCGATACCCATGCCGATGCCGACCGCGACCAGCGCCACGGCGATCGAATTGCGGGCGCCAACCATGACCATCGACAGGATATCGCGGCCGAAATGGTCGGTGCCGAACCAGTGGCCCAGCGAGGGGCCTTGCGTCTTGTCCGCAATGATCAGCTTCGTCACGTCGTATGGCGTCCAGACATAGGAGACTAAAGCCATCGCCAGGATCAATACGGTGACGACGAAGCCGGTGACGAAAGCCGTGTTTCGGAACGCCTTGGCCAGAATGGAGCTGAATGTCTCCTCGGGGATATCGAGGTGCAAGGTCATTGCAGGCCTCTCAAGCGCGGATCGACGACCGCGTAGGAAAGGTCGACAACGAGGTTGACGGCAATGACGGCGGCGACCAGCAGCATGACGACGCTTTCGACGACGATCAAATCGCGCTGCGTGATCGCCTGGAACACCAGCCGGCCGAGGCCGGGCAAATAGAAGACGTTCTCGATGATGATGGTGCCGGCAAGCAGGAAGGCGAATTGCAAGCCAAGGATGGTCAGAACCGGGATCATGGCGTTGCGCAGCGCATGCCGCCACAGTACGGCGCGATAGGGCAGGCCCTTGGCGCGGGCGGTGCGGATGTAGTCCTCGTTCAGCACTTCGATCAGGGCAGAACGGGTGACGCGCGCCAGGATCGCTGCTTGCGGCAGCGCAAGGGCGATCGCCGGCAGCAGTAGCGATTTCAGCGCAGGCCAGATACCGGCACCCCAGCCGGGAAACCCGCCGGCCGGCACCAGCCGCAGCCAGACGGCGAAGACATAAATCAGCATCAGCGCGAACCAGAAATTGGGCACTGCGACGCCAAGCTGTGCCGCGCCCATGGAAATCGTGTCACCGGCGCGGCCGCGCCGGCTGGCGGAAAACAGGCCGACCGGAATGGCGATGAGGGTGGAGAGCGCGAGCGCGATCAGCGCCAGCGGCAGGGAGACGGCCAAGCGTTCACGAACGAGGTCGATGACCGGCACCGAGTAGGTGTAGGAGCGGCCGAAATCGAGGCTGAGCAGGCCGCCGGCCCAGTGAAGGTAACGCCAAGCCAGCGGCGCGTTGAGACCCATCTGGTTACGCAGAAGCTCCACCTGGTCGGCGCTCGCATTCATGCCCAGCATCAGCCGCGCCGGATCGCCGGGAAGGATCTCCAGCACCGCGAACACCACGATGGAAGCCAGCGCCAGCGTGGCGAGGGAGATGGCGAGGCGCTTGAGCAGGTAGGCTGTCATGGGAGGTCGACGCTACTAGCGTCGTCATCCTGGGGTGGAGCAGGAGCGAAGCGATGTCGCGGAGGCCCCAGGATCCATGCTGTGAAAGAGATCGAAGGGCGCGACGGTGCAAAGCCAGCGTCGCCTCTCTCTACCTTCAAAGCTATCTCCCAGATTCTGCGCCGCGGGGGCGCTCGTAAGTCACGGAATGGATCCTGGGGTCCACGCAGCCGCTGCGCGCCTGCTTTGCCCCAGGATGACGAAACCGAGAGAGCCTCACTCGCTCCACTTCACCTTGGTCAGGTCGTTGGCGGGGATCGGGGCGTTTTCCCACAAGCCTTGCAGCTTGGCGTCCCAGACCCCGACCTTGGGCAGTTCGTAGAGGAAGCCGACCACGGCATCGTCGGCCAGGATCTTTTGTGCCTCGGCATACAATTCCTTGCGCTTGGCTTCGTCGGACGTCAGTTCCAGATCGGCAATGACCTTGTTGAAGGCGGGGTTGTCGTAGTTGAAGTAGTAGTCCTTGCGCGCGTAGATATCGATGTCGTTCGGCTCGGTATGGGACACGATGGTCAGGTCGTAGTCCTTCTTGGTGAACACCTGTTCCAGCCACTGCGCCCACTCGACGGGGATGATTTCCAGGTTGATGCCGACATCGCGGAGCTGCGAGGCGATGATCTCGCCGCCGAGCCGCGCATAGGTCGTCGGCGGCAGCTTCAACGTGGCCTTGAAGCCGTTCTCCAGTCCCGCCTCCTTGAGGAGTTCCTTGGCCTTGGCCACGTCGTGCGGATAGCGGCCGGTCAGGTCGACATAATATTTGTTGGCCGGCGACATATGCGAGCCGATCGGCAGGCCGAGCCCGGCCGAGGCGCCATCGACGATCGCCTTGCGATCGAGCGCGTAGGAGATCGCCTGCCTGACCTGCAGCTTGTCGAAGGGTGGCTTCTTGTTGTTGATGGACAGGATGGTCTCGCCTTCGGTCGCGCCAACCACCACCTTGAAGCGCGGATCATCCTTGACCTGGGAAACGCTGTCGGGATCGAAGAAGGGGAAAGCCTGGATGTCTCCGGAAAGCAGAGCCGGCACCGCGGCCGCGGCATCGGGAACGATGCGGAATTCGACCTTTTCGAGGAAAGCAGGCGTGCCCCAGTAATGATCTGATTTCACCAGGGTGATCGACGAGCCCTTGGCCCAGTTTTGGAATTTGAAGGGGCCGGTGCCAACGGGCTTTTCCTTGTTGGTGTCGGCGGATTTCGACGAAACGATCACCGCATCGCCCCAGCCCATATTGTAGAGGAACGAGCCCTGCGGGTGGGTGAGCGTCACCTTCACGGTGGCGGGGTCGACCACGTCGACCTTGTCGATGGCGGCAAAGAGCTGCTTTTGCGCGTTGACGGAATTTTCCGCGCGGGCACGGTCGAGCGAGAACTTCACGTCGTCGGCGCTGAAATCGGCGCCGTCGTGGAATTTCACGCCGGCGTGCAGCTTGAAGGTGTAGACCTTGCCGTCATCGGAAATGGTCCAGCTTTCGGCGAGATCCGGCAGAACCTCGCCATTGGGGCCGATCCGGGTCAGGCCCTCGAACACGTTGGCGTAGGTGACCTCCCGGATTGCCGCGGCCGCTCCCGCCGTCGGGTCGAGATGCGGTGGTTCAAGCGGAATGCCGATGACAAGATCGGCCCGAGCGGCAAACGCCGAAGTGGCGGTTGCGACCGCCAGCACGGCAGCGGCCAGAAGGGTCTTCCACAGTTTCATCGCTGAACTCCCCATGTGCTCAAATGCTCAAGCCAGCGGATAGAAGCGTGATTTGGCGCGGGAGTAAATTGCGTTTCGTGCTGTCGCGTCGCGCCAGGAGAAATGTTTTTTGCGCCGCAGGCCGATCATCCGGTTGTGCCGCGCAGCAGCACGTTGAGCCCGATCGCCATCACCTTGGCCGCTTCCACCATGTCCTCTATGCCGACCCACTCGTCCGGCCGGTGGGCGAGGTCGAGAATGCCCGGTCCATAGGCGATACAGTCGTAAATATGGCCGATGCGGGCAATGTGCTTCTGGTCGTACGTGCCGGGCGAGATGACGTAGTCGGGCTCGCGGTCGAAGATCGCGTGAATGCCTTGCGCCACGGCCTTGACCACCGGCGCGTCGCGCTCGGTCATCAACGGCAGTACTTCCATCAGGTCGCGGATCTCGTAGTCGAATTTCTTGCGCTCGCGCTTCAGCCGCTCGAGAATGTCGGTCACTTCGCCCTTGACCGTGGCGAGATCTTCCTCGAGCAGGAAGCGGCGGTCGATGGTCAGCCGACAGGAATCGGGCACGTTGGGCGAGGGCAGGCCAGGCCGGAAATCCTCGGTCTGGCCGCCATGGATGGAATTGATGTTCATGGTCGAGCGCCTGGCGCCTTCGGGCACGACCGGCATGCGCGTCACCTTGCGGTCGAGCGCCGGGAACAACTCGTCCTCGAAAGCCTTCAGCACGGCGCCCATATGGCGCACCGCATTGTCGCCCAGAAACGGCATCGAGCCATGCGCGATCTCGCCCTTGGTCTCGATCTCCGCCCACCAGACACCGCGGTGGCCAAGGCAGATGCGGTCCTTGTTCAACGGCTCGGGGATGATGACGTGGTCGACCTTGGGCTTGGAGAAATAGCCGAGGCCGGCCAGATGGGCGACGCCGCCGAAGCCGCCGGATTCCTCGTCGACCGTGCCCGATATTTCGATGGCGCCGGGGAAATCGGGATAAACGTCCATGAAGGCTTCGGCCGCGATGATCGACGCGGCCAGGCCGCCCTTCATGTCGCAGGCGCCACGTCCATAGACCTTGCCGTCCTTGACGATGCCGGCGAACGGATCGACGGTCCAGCCGTCGCCGGCCTCGACGACGTCGATATGCGAGTTGAAGTGGACGCAGGCACCGGGCGAGCGGCCGTCGAAACGGGCCACGACATTGACGCGCGGATAGCGGTCGGTGTCGCCGGGCGTGCCTTCGGCGCGGATGAATTCGGTTTCAAAACCGCGCTTTCTCAGCCGCGCGCCAAGATATTCGGCGCATGGCCGGTAGGCTTCGCCCGGTGGGTTGATGGTCGGAAAACGGATGAGGTCGGCGGTCAGCGCGACGACATCGTCGCGCCTGTCATCGATTGCCTTGAGGAGTCGTTCGTTCATCCGCTGAGTTGAGCAGCGATCCCGGCGGTTTTGCAAGCCCACCGACCATCAAGTCCGTGCGACGTGTCGTTGCGGCAACTATCGCGGGAAATCGTTCAAATTCGCTGCTTTGGATTGGGGAATTGATCAAGGAGTGTGTGTTATCCGTTCACTGCCATTAAAAATGGTGAAAAACAACGTGATGGCGAGCCGGCAAGGGGCAATCAAAGGGGTTTGATCGCATGAAGAAGTTCTTTCTCGTGGCAGCGGCGATGTTGGCAACCGCGCTGTTGGGTACGCCGTCCGCAAGTTACGCGGCGATGTTGGAAGCGAAGATCGACGTGTCGTCGCAGACGATGACGGTGCGGTACGGGTCGGAGGTCTATCGCTGGGCCGTGTCGACCGCCCGCTCGGGTTATTTCACCCCGCGTGGCACATATCGGCCGCAGCGAACCGCCAAGATGTGGTATTCGCGCAAATACGACATGTCGCCGATGCCTTATTCGGTGTTCTTCCATGGTGGATATGCCATCCATGGGACGGGCGCTGTCAGGCAACTCGGCCGTCCGGCCTCGCATGGCTGCGTGCGGCTGCACACGGCCAATGCGGCTGCCTTTTATTCGATGGTGCGGGAAGTGGGCTTCGGCAACACGCGCATTGTCGTGGCGAACTGAAACGTCCCGGATTCGCCGGTGGCATCAATCGCTGGCGCAGAGTCACTTTCTCGCCAGCAGCTTGGGCTAGGCGCTTGCGGCAGGAGCCGGCTTCGGCCGCTTCTTGCGCCGCCAGTTGCTGATTTCCCACCTTTTGTGAAACCACATCCACTGGCCGGGATCCTCGCGCACCCAGCGTTCGACCACATCGTTCAGCATCTGGGTGGTGGCGTGGACGTCGACGCTGCCGTCAGCGGTACGCGGCAAGACCAGTCTGTCCTCGATCTCGAGCCGGAAGCGGTTGCCTGGCAATCTGATGCAACGCGCCGGATAGACGTCGCAGTCATAGTGGCGGGCAAGGGTGCCGAGCACCCGGTTGCTTTGGCAGGGGCGACCGAAGAAGGTCGTCTCCAGGCCGTTGGAGAATTTCTGGTCGACAAGGACGCCGATATTGCCGCCGTTTTCCAGCACGGAGGCCAGGGCAAACGAGGCCCCCGCCATCGACGGCAGCAGCGCGCCCATGGTCGAGCGCCGCGTCGAAAGAATGTAGTCGGCAAGGTATGGGTTGTTGGGCGGGCGGAACAGCGCCGTGATGTTCATGCCGAAAGTGGCCGCCGCCACCGGCAGCAGTTCGAAATTGCCGAGATGGCCGGTGAAGACGATATGCGGCTGCTTTTCGGCGGCGATCTCGACGAAATGTTCTACTCCCTTGACCTCGACGCGGCCGGGCTTGCTGGCGGCCGGATCATAGTCGAACAGGGCGTCGAGGAAGATGTATTCGGCGGCGAGCCGGGCCATGTTGCCCCACATGTCGGAGGCGATGGCCTCGATTTCGTCCTCGCTCTTTTCCGGATAGGCCTTGCGCAGATTGTCGATGGCGACCTGATGGCGTCCGACCCGGGGGCCAATGAGGCGCGCGACCCGGTCGGCGAAATTCAATGCGCTGTCGACCGGCAACAGGCGCAGCACCGAAAGGATGATCATCGCCGCACGCGCAACCAGCCAGTAGTTCGCTTGGCGCAACTGCCGACCATAGCGAAATTTGACGTCGCGGCGAAGCTTCTTGAGCACCGAGGTCAAGGCCCTAGGCGACGCGCAGGATGATCTTGCCGAAGACGTCGCGGCCTTCCATGCGCTTCAGCGCGGCGTCGATATCATCGAATCCGACCTCGGTGTCGATGACCGGTGCGACCTGTCCCGCCGCCATTTTCTGCATGGCGTTGGCCATGTTTTCCATGCGGCAACCGAAGGATCCGAGCAGCTTCAGTTGCTGCTGGAACAGCTGCATCAGGTTGATCTGCGTCGACACGCCGGAGGTCGAGCCGCAGGTCACCAGGCGGCCGCCGCGTTTCAGGCACAGCATCGAGCCGGCAAAGGTGTCGGCGCCGACGTGCTCGAACACGACGTCGACGCCCTTCTTCTTTGTCAGCTTGCGCACGACGCCTTCGAAGCGGTCGTCGCGATAGTTGATGACATGGTCGGCGCCGAGCGCCTTGGCCTTGTCGATCTTGTCGTTCGAGCCGACCGTGGTGATGATGGTGCAACCCATCCGCTTGGCCAGCTGAATGGCGGCCGAGCCGATGCCGGAGCCGCCGGCATGGACAAGGATGGTTTCACCCGGCTGAAGCCTGGCGTTGTCGAACAGCATGTGCTCGACCGTGCCGAAGGTAACGGGCGCCACCGCGGCGCCAATGTCGGTCACGCCGGGTGGAGCGGGGACCAGCAGGCGTGCGGGCAGGTTGATCTTTTCCTGCGCGAAGCCGTCGAGATGGAAACCGTGAACGCCGGAAACATGTTCGCACAGATTGTCGCGGCCTTCGCGGCAGGCGCGACAAAGGCCGCAGGTGCGCGCGCCATAGATCGACACCAATTGTCCGGGCAGCAGGCTGGAAACGCCAGGGCCGACCGCCTCGACCTCGCCGGAGGCCTCGGCGCCGACGACCAGCGGCAGCTTGCGCTTGGCGAAGGCCATGCCGCGCCAGCCCCAGACGTCGATATGGTTCAGTGCCACCGCCTTGATGCGCAGCGTGACTTCGCCGAGTGCGGGGGGCGGCGGGGGCGGCAGGTCCACCGTCTCAAGACGGCGGTCCTCGATAAGTTGCAATGCGCGCATTGGGCCTGTCGGTTCAGTGGGACTGAAAAAGGTCGCTTAGACCGGTTCCCGTGTCATGACAAGGCAAGTGTTCTGGCCGCCGAAGCCGAAGGAGTTCGACAAAACGCTCCGAACCTCGGCATTGCGCTTCTTGTTGGGCACCACGTCGAGCACGATCGCCGGATCGGGATTGTCGTAGTTGATGGTCGGCGGAATGACGCTTTCGCGCATCGTCATCAGCGAAAACGCCGCCTCGACGGCGCCGGCCGCCGACAGGGTGTGGCCGATCATCGACTTGTTCGACGACACCGGCATGGAGCTTATGCGCTCGCCGAATACGGTCGACAGTGCCAGATGTTCCATCTTGTCGTTCTCGGGGGTCGACGTGCCGTGGGCGTTGACATAGTCGATCTCGTCTTCACCCAGGCCGGCATCGGCGAGGGCGGCGCGAACCGCGGCGATGGCGGGCGAAGCGTCCGGCTTCGAGCGGGTGCGGTGGAAGTCGTCGGCCTTCTCGCCGCAACCGCTGAGGACGCCAAGAATGGTCGCGCCGCGAGCCAATGCCGCCTCAAGCGATTCCAACACCAGCGCCCCGGACCCCTCGGCCAATACGAAGCCGTCGCGATCCCTGGAGAAAGGCTTCGATGCCTTTTCGGGAATGTCGTTGTGCGTGGAGAGCGCCGAAAGCAATGAGAAGCGAATCAATGCCTCGGCGGTGGCAGAACCGTCCGCGCCGATCGATAGCGCACGGTCGCATTCGCCGCGTCGGATCGCCTCGACACCGAGCTGGATCGCGGTGGCACCCGAAGCGCAGGCCGTCGACAGGGTGATCGGCAGACCGCGTGTGCCAAGGCGGTCGGCAAGGCGGTCGGCGATAGAACCGAACTGGGTGGTTTCGAAAATATCCAGCTCTTTCAAGCTACGCGCCACCCGAAGCAGTCTTTCGGCGGCGGTGTCGTCCTTGTCCTTGTCGGAATTGTAGAGCGAGAAGCGCTCGGCCCAGTCGAGTTCAACCGGCGGCGATGCGAGGAAAAGCGGTCCGCCGAAGTCGCTGGAATCAAGACCGGATTCGGTCACCGCTTCGAGGCCGGCAAGCTCGGCCAGCTCATAGGTGAGCGGGCTGGCACCTTTCGAACTCGACGGCAGGAAATCGACCATGCCGGAGATGCGGGTGTTCAGTTGATCGATGGGAAAGCGGGTGATCGGGTGGATGCCCGACTTGCCGGAGGTCAACGCCGCCCAATTGTCGGTCTTGCCGACGCCGAGCGAGGTGACAACGCCGATGCCGGTGACGGCGACAATTGGCCTGCCCATGTGATCGTTCAGATTGGCCATCCGGGAGCCCTCGAGCGTTTATCGTTGCAGCATGGATCGCGAGCGCCGCGTTATGCGGCGTTGACCAGCGCCATGCCCTCGAATTGGTGATAGCCGATCGCCGTTGCAAGGACGCTTGCGGGAATGCCTTTGAACGGCTTCTCGGCGGCGGCATCGAAAACAGGGTAAGCGGCCTTGCGGTCGACGGCGAGTGCCGCCAGCGCCACCGCGAAAGGAAACTGCGCTTCCTTCATGTGCCCGGTCAGTGTCGAGAAGCCGCGCGCGGCGATCCCGGGATTGGCATCGAGCACCGTCTTCTCGGCGGTGGTTGCGGCATGCGCGCCCGAGGCACCCGACAGGGCAAGCAGCTTGCCGTTCGGCAGCGCCGCCTGGCCGAGCAGCGCGGCGATCTCGGCATCGAGCTCTCCGCGTGGCCGCCTGGCGCGGCCTGAAACGACCGGGCCGAGTTCGGCGTAGATCTTGCGCCCACGGCTCACGGCGTGTTCGCGCTGCTCCAGCACCAGGAAGGCACCGCCGGATCCCGTGACGACGCCGCCACCCTCGGCACCCTGTCTTTGCCACACAGGTTTCCACGGGCCGCGATGCAAATAGCCGGCAAGCTCGTAACCGAGCAGCATGTCGGAATGTTCGGTCTGGAAGGCGCCGCCGACCAGAATGTGCGTCGACTGGCCGGAGCGGATGCGGGCAGCGGCCGTTTCGACGGCGGCGACGCCGGCACCTTCCTCGCCCATGAAGGTGCGTGACGAGCCTGTCACCTTGTGGACGATGGAGATGTTGCCAGCGAGCAGGTTGGAAAGCTGCGCCAAAAACAGGGTCGGCCGCAACTCGGTGGTCAGCTTCTCGTTGAGCAGCACGTCGCGGTCATTGCGGCTCTCGGATGCGGCGAGAATGGCGGCGTCAACCGCCTCGTCGCGCTCGCCGCCGCCGGCGGCCACCACCATGTCCATGGTCGCGCAGAGCTCGTCATTGCCCTTGATGCCGGCATCGTCGAGCGCAAGCCCGGCGGCATAGGTGCCGAGCCGCTGCCAGGTTTCCATCTGCCGCTGGTCGCCACGCTTGGCGATCTGCAGGTTCCAGTCGATTTCGGGCAGCGGGTGGACGGTGTAGGGCGCGAAGCGCGCGGCTTCGAGCACCGGCTGCAGGCCCGGCTGCGCCAGCTTCTGCCAGTGGGCGTCCGGACCTTCTCCTAGCGAGGAGACAAGGCCGATACCAGTGATGACGACGTCGCGGGGGCTGCTCATGAGCGGCTTTGTGGGTCAGGCGGCAGAGCGCGTCAAGGTCGCGCGCTCAACTGACATCAGGCGGTCTTGGCGGCGACCAGTGCGTCGATCTTGGCGCACAGGTTCTTCATGACGAAGTAGTCGTCGGTCGACGCCTTGCCGTCATTGACTTCCTGGGTCCACTTTTCCAGCGGCACCTTGATGCCGAATTCCTTGTCGATGGCGAAGACGATGTCGAGGAAATCGAGGCTGTCGATGCCGAGATCGTCGATCGTGTGGCTCTCGGGTGTGATGGTGTCGATATCGATCTCGCTGGTGTCGGCAATGATCTTGGCGACTTTGTCGAACGTGGTGGACAAGGGCTTTTCCTTCTTTGCGGGCGGAATCTGTCCGCATCTTGTTTGGGCGCTGTCTAATCGGTTTTTCCCGGCAGGAAAAGGCCTGATAAGCCGGGCGCAGATGGGTAGGCTGCCCAAGAAACGCAAGAAGGGCCGCCGGTCAACCCGGCGGCCCTTCCCATTACGTCACGTCAGTCGCTGTTTCGATGCCTGTCGTTTTCCCAAAACCGGAACCAATTTTGGACGATACGCATCAGTTGTCGCGGGTTGTCGCAGGCGGCTGTCGGGGCGAGTTCGCGGCTTTTTTCAGCGGTGGCCTTCGGCAACACCGCCAGATGTCGCGAGAGGCTTGATGGTACCAATGTACCATGATACCAATTCACCATGAACATTGAACGCGTGCAGACGGGCGTGCGCCTGGAAAAGCGGCTGGTGAAGGTGCTCAAGGCGCTGGCCGAGCATCGCGACATGAGCCTTGGCGATCTCATCGAAGGCATCGTGCTGCATGCCTTCGAAGGGCAGGCGCCGTTTTCGCCAGCGACCCTGGAAACGATCAGCCAATTGAAGCGCATCTACGGGCTGGAGCTTGGCGCCGCGGACAGCCACGGTCTGGCTGAAGCGCCGCCGTCGGACGGAGTGGAAAGGGAAGGAAAGGCGGATGACGAGCCATCTTGAGCGCAGCCACAGCATCGTCCTTTCCGGTCCGGTCGACCGCGTCTTCCCGCTGTTCACGCCGATCGGCGAGACCCTTTGGGTGGAGGGCTGGGATCCGGAATTTCTGCACCCGCAAAATGGAGATACGCGGCAAGGCATGGTCTTCCGGACTGTCCACGGCGACGAGACGACGCTCTGGGCCTGCGCCGACTGGGATCCTGTCGCGCATCGCGTCCGCTATGTCAGGGTTACGCCGGATTCACGTTTCGGATTTGTCGAGGTGGCCTGCCGCCCGGCCGCCGACGGTGGCACGCAGGCATCGATTGCCTACACGTTCACGGCTCTGACGGCAGCAGGGGACGCGTATCTGTCGGAATTGACCGAGGACGCGTTCGTACACATGATCGAGGCGTGGAAAGTCCGCATCGATACGTGGTTGCTCACCGGTTCGTCAGCCGGCTCCGGCCATGATTAGAACGTAACACGGCCGAGCACACGCAGGCCGTCGCCCTGCGGCTCGACGACCACGGCTTCGCCCTCTCGCGGCGAAACCCCGGTCAGCGCCACGATGTCTTCCAGATGGGTGACCATGATCAGGTTGTCGGAACCGGAATAGGCGCGGATTTCCTTCATGATGGCGGCGATCTGGGCGGCCTTCTGCGCATCGTCGCCTTTCAGCAGATCGAGCGGCGCAAACAGCTCCGGCTCGGCCTCGAAGGCGATGCGGGCGGTGTCGAGGCAGCGGCAGTAGCGGCTCGACAGCACGCGTTCGACCGGCGCGGCGCGGGCGGCAAACAACGCGCCGATCTTGCTCGCCTGCTGCTTACCGCGCGCCGAGAGGTTGATCTGGGTGGCGCAGCTGTCGATGTCGAAATTGGCCGGATCGGTGGTGCCGGTGACCATGGCATGGCGCAGCAGCACGACATGGCCGCCATCGCGCAGCAACGCCCAGCCGGCATCCGTGGCATGCGCCGCGAAGGGAATGACGAGCAGGAACAAGGCCAGGGCAAATCGAATCATCGCGGTCCTTCCATGAGCCTGGCATCAGACTCCGACCATTCGCATATAGGGATCGGAAGGCCGGCACAAAGACAAGCGGGCGTCGCGGACGTCCCAGCCTCACTTTTTGGCGAGCTGCTGCTTCACCAGATCGATCTTCTGGTCGGTGAGCGGGATGGGTATGGTGTAGCCGGCTTCGGTGAAGCCCTGCTTGGCGTTCTCGAAGAACTCGATGGCCCTGAGATATTCCGGCTTGCCGCCGCCATAGCTGGCGCGGTTCCAGTGGATGTCGCCAAGATTGTTCTGTTCAAAGGCCCATTGCATGGGCTGACTTTCGCGCGTGAACACCTTCAGTGTCGCGGTGAAGGCCGCCTCGGCCTCGTCGAGATATTTTCCGGTCCGTTCGATGTTGCCGAGGTTGAGCAGGCTCATGCCGATGCCGTTCTGGGCGTTGGCCCAGTCGACCGGCGCGGACTCGATGGACAGCACTTCAAGTGCCGCCCGCCGCGCCGCGATAGAATCTTGCAAGGTTTTCGGATCGGCATTGCTCATGCTCAGCCAGTGCAGCGTCGAGCCCAGACCGGCCTGGGCCAGCGCCCATTGCCGAGGGTTCGTCTCGCGCTTGTATTCGCGCAACGCATTCCGATAGGCGTCGACCGCCTCGCTGTAGTGCTCGGGCTTGTCCGTGACGCCGCCAAGAAGCTGCAGCGTGTTGCCGAGATTGTAGTAGCTCATGGCCCAATCCTGCGGGAATTTCCGCCTGACATAGACCTGCCGGGCGGCCTGGAAGGCTGCCGCCGACTGTTCGAGCTTGGCCGCATCGCGGGTTCGCTGGCCAAGCGTCTGATAGATCGAGCCGAGATTGTTCTGCGCCGACGCCCAATCCATCGGGAACCGCTGGCGGGTAAACACGGTGAGCGCGTCATCATAAGCCGCGGCGGCCTCTTCGAGCGTGCCCGTGCCGATATCGAAGCGGGCAACCCCGCTCAGCGCGTTGCCGAGATTGAGCCGGCTGGTTGCCCATGACACCGGGAAGGTCTCGCGGGTCCGCACCTTCAGCGCCGCGCGAAACGCATCGGCCGCCTCGTTGATCTTGGCCTTGTCGTTGAGCTGGATGCCTGAAGTCACAAGGGTATTGCCGAGATTATTCTCGACCATCGCCCATTCCACCGGCGTTTTCTCGCGCGTGTATTCCTCGAGCGCCAGCCGGTAGGCGGCTTCCGCTTCCTTCAGGTGCTCGCCGGCAGGGTCGCGCTCGGAAAGGGCGTAGAGCGCGAGGCCGAGATTGTTCTGCGAGGCGGCCCAGTCGAGCGGCAGCTTGTCGCGTGGGCGCTTTTCGAGCGTGGCGTGCATCGCCGCCACCGCTTCATTGAGTCGTTTCGGATCGCTTTCCCGCTCACCGATCTTCAGGAGCACATTGGCGAGGTTATTCTGCGCGGCCGCCCAGTTGCGGTCGTCCTTCTCGTGCTCGAAAACGGCAAGCGAATCGCGAAAGATCCGTGCCGCTTCTTCGAGACGGGCGGTTTCGGTCTCGCGTTCACCGATGGTCTGCAACACCACCGCCATGTTGTTGCGAGTGATGGCCCAGTCACGGTTCTGCTCGCCATTCGGGATGAAGTTCAGGATGACGCGATAGGCTTCGATCGCGTGCTGCAGCGCATCGAGGTCGCCGGTGGCATAGCCATGGGCATTGAGTGCCTCGGCTTCCTGGTTCTTGTAGTTCCAGCGCAGCTTCTCGTCCCATTTCTCGGCCAGCGAGAATGCCTTGGCGTAGTCGTTGGCGGCGGATCTGTAGTCGAAGATCAGCGCCGACGCGTCGGCGCGCTTGGCGTAGATGGCGGCGTCGGCGATGCGTTTCTGCCGGACCAGGTCCTCGGCCTCGTCAACAGCGTCGCCGTTCTGCTCGACCCTGCCGACCGCGTCATCGAGGAATTTGCGCGCCGTCACCATTGCGCCCTGGCTGATGGCCTTGTCGGCGGACGCGACCAGCCGCTTGATCTCCGGATCGTCCGTACGCAACGCCGCGCGCTCGGACATCATCTTCTTCAGCCGCTCGGCCTGTGCGTCGAGCACCTTGTGCAGGTCGGCCGGATCCTCGGGGATCTTTTCCGTGCCGAGTGCCCTGAGTACCCCATAGAGCGCGTCGAGCGGCACCCCGTCCTGCAGCGAGGCCAGTTCCACTTGCGCCCTTTTGGGATCGGGCAGGTCGGAAATGGTCAGGAGCAGTTGCCGCCGTTCGCCGGTGATCAGCCCGTCATCGCCTGTCGGTTCCGGTGGCGCGACGCCGAAATAGAGCAGCCGGCGCAGGCTTTCATTGACCCAGGGGCGCTGCTTCGCCTTGGTGTCGAGATAGACTTCCTCGGTCACCATGCGCATGACCGAGCCGAACTCCGTGCCTTTCATCGCCGCGAGGTGGCGTAGCAGCGCGGCTGCGTAAGGGCTGTTTTCCCCGGGGGCACCATCCAGAGCCGGGCGCCCCGGTTCGGCGGCGAAGCCGACCACAGTGCCCAGGCTCGCATCGGCCGCCGGTGCGTTGCCGAGGGCCTTGGCGCCACGGACCGGTTCCAGCCCGCCGGCACCGATCGGCTCGGCGGAAGCGGTTGGTGCGCGCCGCACCACGGCGTCGGCGGGAAACGGATTGGTGCGGCAGGCGTCGAGCAGCATGATCGTCACCGGCACGGTCTTCTTCAATTCATCCATGACGGCGGACATCGGCACCAGCGCCTGACCGGCATCCTTGAGCGACGAGACGTCGGCATCGACCGGAACCAGATAGTTCTCGCCGCCGGCTTCGATGCCGTGCCCGGAATAGTAGATGAAGGCGACGTCGACGCCTTCGGCATCCTCGACGAACCGTTCGAGGTCGCGCTTCAACCTGGCGGCATCGCGATCGGTGACGTTGCGGGCGTCGAAACCGAGGTCTGTCAGCATCTTGGCCATGTCGCGGGCGTCGTTGGCCGGGTTGGGCAGGGCGGCGATGTGTTCATATTTCGACTGACCGATAATCAGCGCCACGCCCTTGAGGTTTTTCGGTTCGGCAAGCGCAAACGCCGTCGCGGCAAGACAAAACAGCGCGGCGACGAAGGCCGTCAGCCACATCCGCGCAAAAAGATTGCGTCCTGAGGTTTCGACAAAGGTCATTTGTCGTTCGTGTCCGCCCTGATGTTCCAAACCCTCTATAACGCTGCCAGCAGACCATGATCAAATTCGGGCATGATCAAATTCGGGCGCGATTGCGCCACGGGCGTGGCTCGCCTATCCCTGAAAAATGTCCCCACTCACAGAAACCGTCCTTTTCGTCTTCAGCCTCGTCGCGCTCGGCTATCTCGCCGGGCTCACCGGTTATCTCAGGCCGGCGAGCGGTGAGGGGATATCGGACTTCGCGGTCTCGGTGGCGATGCCGCTGCTTCTGTTCCAGACGATGGTGAATGCCGATTTCCACGGCGTGGCGCCATGGCCGCTGTGGGGAGCTTATTTCACGTCTGTGGCGATAACCTGGGCCGTCGGCCATCTCGTCACCACGAGGATCTTCGGACGTGATGCGCGCGCCGGCGTCGTCGGGGGCGTGTCGTCGGCCTATTCCAATGTCGTGCTGCTCGGCGCGCCGTTCATCCTTGGCGTATTCGGCCCGAGCGGCTTCGAAGTGCTGTCGCTTCTGGTCTCCGTGCATCTGCCGGTCATGATGATGGCCTCGATCGTGCTGTTCGAGATGTTTGGCCGCGGCAGCGGCGACCATGTCCATCCGCTGCGGGTGCTGCGCAGCTTCCTGCGGCGGCTGTTCATGAACCCGCTGATCATCGGCATTCTGCTGGGGCTGGCATGGCGCCTCAGCGGCGTGCCGCTGCCTGACCTCGCCATGCGGCTGGTCGATGCGCTGGCCGACACGGCCGGGCCGGTGGCGCTGTTTGCCATGGGGCTCAGCCTGCGTCGCTTCGGCGTTTCCGGCAATGTCAGGCCGGCCCTGGCGCTTTCGGCGCTGAAGCTGTTCCTGATGCCTGCGCTGGTTCTCGCCTTCGTATGGCTGCTCGGCCTGCCGCCGATGACCGCCAAGGTGGCGGTCGTGGTCGCGGCGCTGCCATCCGGGATCAATTCCTATCTCATCGCCGTGCAGTTCAACACCGGCCAGGCGCTGGCTTCGAACCAGATGACCATCGCCACGGCCTGTGCCGCCATCACCACGGCTTTCTGGCTGACCGTGGTTCTCCACGTCTACGGTTAGTTCGTCTTCGGCTGGTTTCGTGCTGGCCCAAAGCCTATATGCCATCTTGCAATTGATTGCGTGGCTTGCCCTAGGTAAAGAGCACTGGCTCCAGTGTCCCGGCCTCGATATCATCGGGCACGCCCATCGAAGAAAATCCAGATACCGGCCCGTCAGTGCGCCGAGCGGAGGCTAGACCATGCTTCAGAAAACCAGCCATTTCATGCGGCAGGCCAATCTCATCAACGGCGAATGGGTGCAGGCCGACAGCGGCCAGACGGTCGACGTCAACAATCCCGCCACCGGCCTCAAGATCGGCACCGTGCCGAAGTCGGGCAAGGCCGAGACCCGCCGCGCCATCGAGGCGGCCGATGCCGCCTTCAAGTCGTGGCGCAAGACCACCGCGCTCGAACGCTCGAAGCTGCTGCGCAAGCTGCATGACGCGATGATGGACAATCAGGACGTGCTGGCCGAACTGCTGACCATCGAGCAGGGCAAGTCTCTGTTCGAATCGAAGGGCGAGATCGGCTCGGCCGCGGCTTATATATTGTGGTTCGCCGAGGAGGGCCGCCGCACCTATGGCGACGTTGTGCCGTCACCATGGGCGGATCGCCGTATCCTGGTGACCAAGGAACCGGTCGGCGTCATCGCCGCCATCACGCCGTGGAATTTCCCGTCCTCGATGCTGGCCCGCAAGCTCGGTCCCGCACTGGCCGCGGGCTGCACCGCCGTCGTCAAGCCGGCCTCGCAGACGCCATATTCGGGCCTCGCCTGGGGCGCGCTGGCCGAGGAAGTCGGCTTCCCCAAGGGCGTCGTCAACATCCTGACCGGTGCCGCCGGAGAAATCGGCGACGAGATCTGCGCCAATCCGCTGGTCAAGAAGATCACCTTCACGGGCTCGACCGAAGTCGGCAAGATCCTGATCCAGAAGTCGTCGGTCACCGTCAAGAAAGTCTCGATGGAACTTGGCGGCAACGCGCCGTTCATCGTCTTCGACGACGCCGATATCGACCGTGCCGTCACCGGCGCCATAACCGCCAAGTACCGCAATTCCGGCCAGACCTGCGTGTGCACCAACCGCTTCCTCGTGCAGGCCGGCGTCTATGACAAGTTCGTCGAGAAACTGGCCGCCGCCAGCAACGGGCTGAAGGTCGGTTCCGGCCTCGAGGAAGGCGTGCAGCAGGGACCGCTGATCGACGAGAAGGCGGTCGAGAAGGTCGAGGAACTGATCGCCGACGCCACCTCGAAGGGGGGCAAGATCGTCGCCGGCGGCAAGCGTCATGCGCTCGGCGGCTCGTTCTTCCAGCCGACGGTCATCGCCAATGCCACGCCCAAGATGCGCTTCATGAAGGAAGAGATCTTCGGCCCGGTCGCACCGGTGTTCAAGTTCGAGACCGAGGAAGAGGCGGTGCAACTGGCCAACGACACCGAGTTCGGCCTTGCCTGCTACTTCTACACCGGTGATCTCGGCCGTGCCTTCCGGGTCATGGAAGGGCTGAAATACGGCATGGTCGGCGTCAATGAAGGCCTCATCACGACGCCAGAGGCGCCGTTCGGCGGCGTCAAGGAATCGGGTCTCGGCAAGGAAGGCGGACATCAGGGCATCGAGGATTATCTCGACACCAAATATGTCTGCATTGGCGGCCTCGGCCTCTGATAGACTGGTCTTGAGATGGGCAGGCCAACGGGCGGCCCATCTTTTCTGGGAAATCCTCCCGAAGTCCTCTGGATCAACTGGCATTTGCGGGCATGGCGATGAAGGACGGCGAGGTCTTCGGCACGACACAGACGGGCGAGCCCGTGCGCCGCTTCGCCATCAGGGGCGGCGGCCTCACCGCCAACATCATCGGTCTCGGCGCCATCATCCAGGATTTGCGCCTGACCGGCCACGATGCGCCGCTGGTGCTCGGCTACGGCACCCTGCAAGAGTATGAGGCCGACAACGCCTTCTTCGGCGCGGTGGTCGGCCGCTATGCCAACCGCATCCGCGACGGCCGCTTCACCATTGGCGGCAACCGCTACCAGACCGAGCCGAATTTCCTCGACAAGCACACGCTGCATGGCGGCTCGCAGGGTTATTCGCACCGGCCATGGGCGGTTTCGCTGCACGGCCGGGACTTCGTCACGCTGACGCTGCACGATCCCGACGGCGCGATGGGCTTTCCCGGCGCGCTCGACGTCACCTGCACCTACCGGCTGAAGATACCCGGCACGCTCAGCGTCGAACTGACGGCGACCTGCGAGGAGCCGACGCTGTGCAATCTTACGCAGCACTCCTATTTCAACCTGGATGATGGCGGGGCCGGCGACATTCTCGATCACAGGTTGATGCTGAACGCCGGTGCCTATCTGCCGGTCGATGGCGACATGATCCCGACCGGCGTGGTCAAGCCGGTTGACGGCACGCCTTTCGATTTCCGCCAGGCGCGGCCGTTGCGCATGGAGACCGAGGGCGAACAACTGCCCTACGACCAGAATTTCTGCCTCGCCTCGGCGCGCGGACCGCTGCGGCAAGCGGCATGGACGCAAGGGGCAAGCTCCGGCGTCGAGATGGAGGTCTGGACGACGGAGCCCGGCGTCCAGCTCTATACAGGCCAGTATGTGACGCCCCGCAAGGGCCTGGAAGGGCGGGATTACAAAGCCTTTAGTGGCTTCTGCCTGGAACCTCAGATATGGCCGGATGCGCCGAACCGGCCGTATTTTCCACAGGCGACGCTGTGGCCAGGTGCAATTTATCACCACGTGACGGAATATCGTTTCCGCCTTCCATAGTTTCTCCAAGCGCTAGTTTTCAAACGCAGTCCGCAATGTATCGAACGGCGCCAGCGCGCCGCGAACCTGCACCACGGCGGCGGCGACGCGATGGGCTCGGCGGACAGCTTCCTGGGGGCCATGACCGGCAAGACGCGCCGCCAGATAGGCGCCGTTGAAGGAATCGCCGGCTCCGGTGGTGTCGATGGCGGCCGCGACATGGATCGCCGGCACGTCGTGCAACGTTCCGTTTTTGGCAATCAGCGCCGGCTGTTCGCCGTTCTTGACGACGATTTCGCTGACCCATTGTCCAAGCCGCTCGGCGGTCGCCTGCGGCGTTGCATCCTCAAACAGCATCTGCTCGTCGGGGAAGGTCGGCAGTGCGATGTCGGTAACGGCAAGCGCCTCTACGATGGCCGTTTGCGCGTCCTCGCGCCGACGCCAAAGCCGCGGCCGGTAGTTGGGGTCGAAAGCGATCAGCGACCCCGCCGTGCGCGCCTTGGCCACAGCGCTCAGCAGTGTGGCGCGCGCGGCATCGTCCAGAATTGCCAAAGTGATTCCGGAAAAATACACAAGCGCCTGATTCTCAAGGTTTTTCGACAGTGCGGCTGGATCGGAAGCAAGCTGCCGGGCGGCGGCGTCGCCGCGCCAGTAGGTGAAGGAGCGTTCGGCCCCGGTCAGCGTTATCGCGTAAAGGCCGGGGCGCGCCCCCGATATCACCGGGCTGGAGCCGATGCCGATGCCGTTTTCGGCGAAGAAGCCGATCTGGCCTTGCGAGAAGGGGTCGTCGCCGAAGGCCGAGACATAGGTCGCCGGCCGGTCCTGGCTCAACGCATGCAGCGCCCACAGCGTGTTGAACGTGTCGCCGGCAAAGCCCATGCGCCAGTTCGTGCCGGTCTGGCCCGACAGTTCGAGCATGCATTCGCCGATCGAGGCGACGCCGTTTCCCGCCATCTGCTATCCTCCAGTGATTTCCGTGCTGTAGCTTTTTGCCGGTGGCGGCGCCATGCTTGGCAAGCAGGCATTTTTGCGCCACAGCGTTTTCCCACAGGCTGGCGGGAAGCGATCCACCCGGGAGAACGTTGTCTGCAGAAGAGGAACCGGTTTGGCATCGATATGGCGTTATCTCCTGGCGGGTCTTGGTCTGGCTGCTCTGCTGGTCGGCGTTCTCGCGGTCGTCTACCTGACCGCGCCGCAAAGCGCGCAGCTTGCCGGCCCGGATCTCTCTCGGACGAAGAAAACCGACAACGGGCTGTACATTGCGAGCTTCGTGCCGGAACGGGGCGTGGTGCGGCAGGGCGAACTGGAATCCTGGCTGCTGACGCTGAAAACAAAGACAGGGGCTTCGGTGGAGCGAGCCGCGATCGCCATCTCCGGCGGCATGCCGCAACACAATCACGGCCTGCCGACGAGCCCGCAGGTGACCGATTATCTGGGCGAGGGCCGTTACCGCATCGAGGGGCTGAAATTCACCATGAGCGGTTGGTGGCAACTTCGTTTCGCCATCTCGTCCGGCGCTGGCTCCGACACGGTGCTGTTCAACGTGGTGCTGTGAGCGATCGATGACGCGCCTTTTCTGTTTTCTGGCGCTGACGGCCGCCGTCATCCTCGTTGGCTGCGGCAAGCCGGATTTTTCCGACGCCGAGAAGAAGACCATCGCTTCGCTGGCCCTGAACACCTTGCCGTTGCTGAAGCCCGACACGACCAATCGCTTCGCCGACGTGCCGGCCGCGGCGGCGCTTGGCTCGACGCTGTTCTTCGATCTGGGCATGAGCCGCGACGGCACCGTGTCGTGCTCGACCTGCCACAAGATCGACCGCCAGTTCCAGGACGACCTGCCGCGAGCCGTTGGCGTCGGCCGCACCAACCGGCGCACCATGCCGCTGGCGGGCGTGGCGCGCGATCCCTTTTTCTTCTGGGACGGCCGACGCGACAGCCTGTGGGCGCAAGCGCTGACACCGCTGGAAAACCCGCTGGAGCAGGCCGGAAACCGCACCGCCTACGCGCATTACATCAAGGCGCGCTTCGGCGAGCGCTATGAGCGGATCTTCGGGCCGCTGCCCGATTTTTCCGGCATTCCTTCCAATGCCAGCCCGCTGGGAACCGATGCCGAGAAGGCCGCCTGGAATGCAATGAGCGATGGACAGCGCGACGCCATCAACCGCGTCTATGCCAATATCGGCAAGGCGATTGCTGCCTTTGAACGCTCGATCGAGCCGGCGCAGACGCGTTTCGACCGCTTTGCGCTTGACCTTGCCACCGGTGCCGAGCCCAAAGGCGATGCCATCTTTTCCCGGGAGGAGATCCTCGGGCTGAAGCTGTTTATCGGCAAGGCCAATTGCGTGACCTGCCACAACGGCCCGCGCTTCACCGACAACGGTTTTCACAACACCGGTGTACCGCCCGTCGCGGATCTGCCGCCGGATCGCGGGCGTGTCGACGCGGTTGCTCAGGTCGAGGCCGACCCGTTCAATTGTCTCGGCGCCTATCGCGACGGTGATGTGAGCGCCTGCGGCGAATTGCGCTTCATGGTCAAGGACGGACCGCAATTGATCCGCGCCTACAAGACGCCGTCGCTGCGCGGCGCCGCCACGCGGCCGCCCTATATGCATGCCGGGCAGTTTTCGTCGCTGGACGACGTGGTGGCGCACTACGCCAAGGCGGCTCCCAGCGTCGAGGGGACATCCGAGATCCATCCGCTGGAGCTGTCGGATCGCGAGCGTGCGGCGCTGGTGGCGTTCCTGAAGACGCTGTCGGAGTAGGCCCTGTTTTCTTGCTTGACCATGATCCCGGCCGGTAACCGGCGTCCGTGTTTCGGGATCATGGTCAGCGGTCCTTCACCGTCTCCATCGCCACGAAGGTCGAGGTCTGGGCGACGTGGGGAAGGGCCGAGATGCGCTCGCCCAGCACACGGCGGTAGGCGGCGATATCCCTGGTGCGGACCTTCAGCAGATAGTCGAAGCTCGACGCCATCATGTGGCACTGCTCGATCTCGGGCACGGACTGTACCGACCGGTTGAATGCGTCGAGTGCCGCTGAACGGGTGTCGGACAATTTCACCTGGACGAAGGCGACATGGCCTTCGCCCATGCGCTCGCGGTCGATGATTGCCTGGTAGCCCCTGATATAGCCGTCCTTCTCCAGTCGCTTCACCCGCGCCTGCACCGGTGTCTTCGACAGCCCCACCTTTGCCGCCAATTCCGACATGGAAAGCCGGCCATTGCTTGCCAGCGCCGACAGGATGTTCCGGTCGATGCGGTCCAATTGGTCTTCTGTCATGGAAATCGCAGTCCAAACTTTGTCAGATTGGCAGAATGATAGATCGATTGGTTTATCTTGTCGATTTCTTTGGACCGATGGAAATTCGCAGCTGTGCTAGCTTGCGCCATTCGGTCCGGTGACCGCCGGCCCGCTCCCCGATGCTCGTTCCGCAGGACCGCCATGCCGCTCGACACCATCCGCCAGCAGATCCGTGCCAACTATTTGCCTGACGAAGACGAAGCCGTGAAGCGGCTGGCCGAAGCGACGGGACTCTCGGCAGAAGATCGGAATGCGATCTCGGCCCGCGCCGCCGATCTGGTGCGGGCGGTGCGCGGCTCGTCGGATCCCCGGCTGATGGAGGTCTTTCTCTCGGCCTACGGTCTCTCCACCAAGGAAGGCGTGGCGCTGATGTGCCTGGCCGAGGCGCTGCTGCGCGTGCCGGATACCGAGACTATGGACGATCTGATCGCCGACAAGATCGCGCCGCATGATTGGTCCGCGCATTCCGGTGGTTCGAGCTCGATCTTCGTCAACGCCTCGACCTGGGCGCTGATGCTGACCGGTCGTGTCCTCGACGAGGGCGAGGGCGGTATCGAAGGCACGCTGCGCTCGATGGTGCGGCGGCTGGGCGAGCCGGTCATCCGCAAGGCGGTGGCCGCCGCCATGCGTGAAATGGGCGAGCAGTTCGTGCTTGGCCGCACCATCGCCGAAGCCGTCAAGCGCGGTCGGCAGATGATCCAGAAGGGCTATCTCTATTCCTTCGACATGCTGGGCGAGGCGGCCCGCACCGAGGCTGACGCGCTGCGCTACCACAAGGCCTATGCCGATGCGATCTCGTCGCTCGATTCCGGCTCGAACGGTCCTGACATCAGGCAGAACCATGGCATCTCGGTGAAGCTCTCGGCGCTGCATCCACGTTACGAAGTGGCGCAGAAAGAAGAGATGCTGCCTGTCATGGCCGAGCGGCTGTTGTCGCTGGCGCTCGCGGCCCGGCATTCGCGCATGGGCCTCAATATCGACGCCGAGGAGGCGGATCGGCTCGACCTCTCGCTCGACGTCATCGAGCGGGTTCTGGCCGAGCCGGAACTCGCCGGCTGGAACGGCTTTGGTGTCGTCGTCCAGGCCTATGGCCCGCGTGCAGCCTTCGCTATCGACTGGCTCTACGCGCTGGCGAAGAAGTACGACCGCACCATCATGGTGCGGCTGGTCAAGGGCGCCTATTGGGATACCGAGATCAAGCGGGCGCAAACGCTCGGGCTTGACGGCTATCCCGTCTTCACGCGCAAGGCCAACACCGACGTTTCCTATATGGCTTGCGCGAAAAAACTGCTCGGCATGACCGACCGAATCTATCCGCAATTCGCCACCCACAATGCGCATACCGTCGCCGCCATCCTGTCGATGGCGGGCGATCGCAATTCCTTCGAGTTCCAACGCCTGCATGGCATGGGCGAGGCATTGCACGAGACGGTGCGCCAGGCCGAAGGCACGCGCTGCCGTATCTATGCGCCGGTCGGCGCGCATTCCGACCTGCTTGCCTATCTGGTCCGCCGGCTGCTCGAGAACGGTGCCAACTCTTCCTTTGTCCACCAGTTGACCGACGAAGACGTCGAGCCGGAGGACATCGCGCGCGATCCGCTCGAAACGATCGAAAGCCAGGGCCCCGCCGCCAATCCGGCGATAGTCCGGCCTTCCCAGATTTTTGGCGCTGGCCGCCGCAACTCGAAGGGATTCGATATCACCGACACGGTGACGCTGGCGGCGATCGACAGGGCCAAGGCGGCCTTTGCGGGGCCGGACCGCTGGCATGCCAAGCCGATTACGCGGGCCGCCGGCTATGGCAAGCAGCGCCCGGTGGTCAATCCGGCCAAGCCTGCCGAAGTGGTGGGCACCGTTCACGAGGCCGCGGCCAAGCAAGTCGCGACCGCCGTGCGCATTGCGGTGGAAGCGCAGCCGGCCTGGGCAAAGCGCCCCGTTGCCGAGCGCGCCGCCATTCTCAACCGCGCCGCCGACCTCTACGAGGCCAATGCCGTGGAGTTCTTCGCGCTGGCCACCCGCGAGGCCGGCAAGTCGCTGGCCGACGGTGTGGCGGAAGTGCGCGAAGCCGTCGATTTCCTGCGCTATTACGCGACCGAGTCGGCAAACGCCGAGACGGGCACGCAGGCGCGGGGCGCCATCGTCTGCATCTCGCCGTGGAATTTCCCGCTCGCCATCTTCACCGGCCAGATCGCGGCAGCGCTGGTCACCGGCAATTCGGTGATCGCCAAGCCGGCCGAGCAGACACCGCTGATCGCCTTCCGCGCCGTCGAACTGCTGCGCGAGGCCGGCGTTCCGGAAGACGTCATCCAGCTCCTGCCCGGCGACGGCCCGTCGGTCGGCGCGCCGCTGACCGCCGACCCGCGCATTGCCGGCGTCTGCTTCACAGGCTCGACCGAGGTCGCCAAGCTGATCGAGAAGCAGCTTGCGGAGACCGCGGCACCGGACGCCATGCTGATCGCCGAGACCGGCGGCCTCAACGCGATGATCGTCGATTCCACCGCGCTGCCCGAGCAGGCGGTGCGCGACATCCTGGCCTCTGCGTTCCAGAGCGCGGGCCAGCGCTGTTCGGCACTGCGCGTGCTCTATGTGCAGAAGGATGTCGAGAAGAAGATGCTGGAGATGCTGAAGGGCGCCTTGGAGGCGCTCAACATCGGCGATCCCTGGCAAATTTCGACCGATGTCGGCCCAGTCATCGACGATGAGGCACAGGCTTCGATCCGCGACTATTGCACCAAGAAGGGCCTCGAGGGCCGGCTGATCGCCAAGCTCGAGGCGCCGAAGGATGGCCGCTTCGTCGCGCCGCATGTGTTCAGGGTCAAGGGCATAGAGGAGATGGAGCGCGAGGTGTTCGGGCCGGTGCTGCATGTCGCGACATTCGACGCCGATGAGATCGACGCGGTGATCGCCGCGATCAACCGCAAGGGCTATGGCCTGACTTTCGGCTTGCACACCCGCATCGAAGGTCGCGTGCAGCATTTCGTCGACGGCATTCACGCCGGCAACATCTATGTCAACCGCAACCAGATCGGCGCTGTCGTCGGTTCGCAGCCCTTTGGCGGCGAGGGACTGTCTGGCACCGGGCCGAAGGCCGGCGGACCGCATTATCTCCGGCGCTTCCGCAAGGGGCCGGAGGCGGGCACCCATTTGCAGGATGGCCACAAGGTGACGGCGACCGAGCTGGCCGACAATCTGCCCGATCCCACGCTGGGCGGCTGGTCGACGCGCCCGGACCGGATCGCCATTCTGAGGAAGCACCTGCGCGGCAAGGGAGCTGCCGCCATCGGAGCCGCCGCCAGTATCGATTTCGGTCAGGTCGATCTGCCCGGGCCGACCGGCGAGGCCAACACGCTGTCGCTGTCGCCGCGCGGCCGCGTGCTGTGCCTGGGGCCGGATGCCGACACGCTGCTTGCCCAGACGATCCAGGCGCTTGCCGCCGGCAATGCGGTGCTGGCCGTTGCGCCCGGGGCGCCAGCGGCGCTTTCGGCGTTGACCGGCAAGGGGCTGCCGCTCGCTGCAATAGATGGCCTGCCTGATCCGGTCGAGGCGCGCTCGCTGCGCGTCGATGTCGTCGCTTTTTCGGGAACGCCGGAAGCCGCGCGCATCGTGCGCAAGGTCATTGCCGAGAGGACTGGTCCGATCGTGCCGTTGGTCAGCGAAGTGCTCAACCCGGCGGCCTATGCGCATGAGCGGGCCGTCTGCGTCGACACGACCGCGGCCGGCGGCAATGCCAGCCTGTTGGCGGCGGCATAGGGACTGTTCGCACCTCGCTTGCCTTATGTCGAGTTGCCGGGGATAAACACGGCCGGCAATTCGAGCGGGGCAACCGATCAGATGAATGCGCATGCACATTGCCCAATGGCTGCGTCGGCTGGGTGGGCGCGGTTCCACGCGATCATGACGATGGTGGCAGAGATCGTCACAGTCGCTCGGGCAAAGGGACGTCAGGCACCCTCGACGACGGAAAAGCCCTCGAATTGCGGATGGCCGAGATAGTGGACTTTCGTCGTGCCGACATTCCTGTGGGCCGCGCGGAAATTCTCCGATCTTGTCCAGGCGACGAAATCGTCCTGGCTCGCCCACACGGTGTGCGAGGCAAACAGCGTGTAGCCTTCGGCCTCGTTGACAGGGCCGCGCAGCAGGTGGAATTCCCGAAAACCCTTCATTTCGGCAAGGCTGGAATCGCGGTTCTTCCATACGGCTTCGAAATCGGCTTCCGAGCCGTTCTGAACCTTGAAGCGGTTCATGGCGATGTACATGGGGTTTCCTTTTTCAATCAATGGATCGTGGACTGTTGATGGTTGAAGGCGGGACATTCAAAACGGCCCGATAGCGCCGGTAAACTCCAGGCTGCTGCCGATTTTGGGCGGAATAGGCGGGAACGGCGCCGCCTTGCGGACGATGCCAAGCACGATCTGGTCGAAGTTTGGCGATCCGGAGCTTTCCAGGATGCGCAGGTCATCAATGCCGCCTTTGCTGCTGATAACGAATGTCACAACGGCATTGTTGCGCGCTGTCAGTTGCAGGGAAGGCGGTACGGCCCGATTGACGCGGCTGAGCTTCCTGATCACATCGCCGCGATAGCTGTCTTCCGCGGCGCTGCCTGGCTCTTCCTGCTTTTTGCCCTTGCTGGCCGCCTGCGCCAGCCGGTCCTGGCCATCAGCGGTGCCGCGCTTCTCGTCCTCCGCTTTTGAAGGCGGCGCCACCGGCGTTGGCCTGGCGCTGGGGATCGGCGGCTGGTTCGGAACGGCGACAGGCATTTCGGTGGTTTCAGGCTGAGCGCTTGGCTGAGCCGGCGCTTCGGCCTTGGCAGCCACGCTTTGGTCATCGGGGCGCGGGGCCGCCGCCACCAGTATGTCCGGCGTGACCGCTTGCTGTTTGACAGCTTCCGGCAAAGGCTGGGGCGGTTGCCTTGCCGCTTCCTTTGTCGGTTCGGGAGGTTGGTTCACGGCTTCCTGTTTGGGCTGCGAAGGTTTTGCAGGCGGCGCTGGTCTGGCGGCCTCTGCCTGTGGCTTGGCCGGCTGAGAGCTTGGCACCAGCCTGACGTTCACTGTCGAAGGGTCCTTGTCCAATGCGCTGCCGGCGACCTTGTCACCTGTCCGATCACTGCCTTCCGATTGCTCCGCGTCCTGGAAATCGAATGTGCCGGCGGGCGAGATCAGAAATGCCTGGCTGCCGCGGCATGGAGCAGACCGGAGATGATAATCGCCGTCGCCCACTTGCCGTTGCCGGCTTGCGGTCGCGTCTGGGCAAGCGGCTCGGCCGGCGCTATCGCCAGCTCGCCGCCAGCGTCGGGGAGGGGACTGACTTCCTGCATGTTGCGGGCCGGAAACTGCAGCGGCCCACGCAGTGTTGTCAAATCAAGATCGTTTGCCCCGCACGGCAGCGGACCGCAGCCGGCCACGGACCATGCCGCGGTGTCTTGTGCGAAGGTGGTGTGCAGCCCCACCTCAGACGCCGAAAGCGATGCCGGTCTTGGTCTCGGTCTTCAGCTTGCGCATGCAGGCATTCGGCTCGACGCCGGTGCCGGCGCATTCGGTCGCGCTGTTGATCAGAACGCGGCTGACCTTGGTGCAATCGGTGCCGGCGAGATCAAAGCGCGTCACCTTGGTCTTGCCTTCCGGCAGATCCTTGAAGTCGAGCACGGTCAGCCGGTCGACGACGCCGGCCTCGTTGAACAGCGCGATCTCGAATGCCGCCTTGAAAAGGCCGGCGCCAAGGTTGTTGTTGACCACGAATGTAAGCCGGCAACCCTTGTCGGAAGGTTGCGCGGCGTTCAATTCGAGGGTCAGTGCGGGGACCGGCGCGGACCCTTCAGCCCACGCCGGAACCATCGTCAGCGACATCGCAAACGTCGAGGTCAGCAGACGAAGGGATGTCGCCAAGCTCTTCATGATCATCAGCCTCCAAAACGCATGGTTGCCGCCAACTTCAATGTTATGCCCGGCTCATAGACCGCAACTGTCGTACTGCCGTTCAACGGGTTGGCGTATTTGACGTCGAACAGATTGTCGGCCCGGAAATCGACCTTCAGATTGTCCGTCGCCTGATAGCTGGCGAAGGCGTTGACCAGCGTATAGTCGGTGGCCACGGCATTGCCCTTCGGCTTGCCATTGTATTGCACTTCGCCGCCGACGGTCAGCTTGTCCTCGAGGAAACGCAGGCCAAGCTGGGCCGTGACCTGGGAGGACGGTATCGTGGCGAGGTCTGCTCGAACGCCCGCGTAGGAAATGGTGTGACCATTTGTTATCGAGGCAGAGAGGCCAGCATATCCCCAACCGGCGTCATAGACGCTTTCAAACTCGAAGCCGTTTATCTTGGCCTTGGCAAAATTCTGATACTGGTAGCAGATCGGGATGTAGCCGGGGTTGTTCATGAGCTGGTCCCAATCGACCGGGCAAGCGCTCGCTGGATTGGTAAAGGAAGCCCCGAAGGATGTACCCTCTATGTAGTCGTCCACATTGTTGTTGAAGTAGGCCGCCTTGATGCGAAGCGCGTCGCCGGCTTCAAGGATGTCATTCTGTTTGTAGTTGACGCCGAATTCCACGGTCTTGCCGGTCTCGGGCTTCAGGTTGGGATTGGGCAGGAACGGGAAAGTAACCCCCGCCGGATGGTTGCCGCTGATCAGCGTCTCGGTCAGCGATGGAGAGCGGTAGCCCTCAGCATAGGTGCCGTAGAACTGCAACCCCGACAGGCTTGGCGTGTCGAACGGCGTGACGCCGACGGTGATGCGCGGCGAAAGACGCTCACCTGACGTTTCATGGGTGCCGTCCTTGAGGCTGTAGCTGTCGTAGCGCAGCCCGGCGATGACTTCGAGCCATTCCCAGGTGAGCTTGTCCTGAACGTAGGCTCCAGAGACGTTACGCTTTCCCGAAGGGGTGTAGAAACTGTCTCCGCCCGCGGTGCCGCCGGTTTTGACGTCATCATTGACCCAATCGCCGCCATAGGTCAGTTCGTGCGCCACGCCCCTAGTCTCGAATCTCGATGTATTCCAGATGTCTATCGCCGTCGTGCCGACGTCGAATGTCGATGTCGATCCAGCCGGAAGGATTATGGAATCGCCCGTGGTGGGATCGAATCGGCTGAGAGGAACAAGGCTGGTCAGGCCGAGATTGGTCTTGTTGTAGGAGGTGTTGATGTGGAGATCGAGCCAGCTCTTGTCTTCGTCGGTAATGTTGTAGCGAGCCGTGAAAGTGTTGGATTTCAGATCCGCATCGTTGGTCGGCACGCCGCCGCTGATCTCGCTCCAGCCGTCGCTTGAGCCGACCCAGCCCAGTTTCAGTTCGCTGTTGTCGGTCGGGCGGATGGTGGTCTTGAGCAGGCCGCTCAGCACGTCGAAGCCGGTGCCCTTGACGGTGTCGCCGCCGCCATCCTTGTAGTCGTCATAGTCGCGGTAGACGATGTTGCCCAACACATCCCAATTCTCGTTGAGACGATAGGCGCCGGTGGCACTGGTGGTCCAGCCCTTGCCGTTGCTCTCGTAACGTCCGGTGATGGAGCCGGCCCACGTCTCTTCGGGCTTGAGAAAATCCGAGGCATCCTTTGTGTCGAAGAAGACGACACCGCCAATGGCGCCCGAACCGTAGGTGTTCGCGACAGGACCACGGATCACATCGACCGATTTGACGAGCTCGGGATCGATATAGAAGGTCGACTGCGTGCCGTGGTCGGACCGCTGGAAATCCTGGCGTGCGCCGTCGACGATAACCGCGACACGGCCAAAATCCTGCAAGCCGCGGATGTTGATGCTGGTGCTGACACGCCTGGCGTCGGCCTGCGCGGCGACACCGGGCACGCCGAGCAGCATCTCGTTCGGCGTCGTCGCCATGCGACGGTCCAGCTGTTCCTGATCGATATGGCTGGCCGAGGCCAGTGATTCGATCGCTGTTTCGCCGGTGCGGCTGAGCACCAGGATCTTGTCGAGCAGCGTCGCGCCCGCGGGTGCTGCTTTTTCCTGGTCAGCCTTCTTCGACTGATCCGTTTGATCGCCCGCCGGCTGCGTTGCCTGGGCGTAGGCTGCTGGCGCGGACAGGGCGATGACCGCCACGCTTGCCAACAAAGCCGCCATGCCGCTCGCCGCCGACCGGCCGCGCGATTCCCAGTTCACCAACCCCATGCCCCAACTCCAAATTCCAGGTTTCATGCTGGCTGGCCCGGGGCTGGCTGGCATTTTTCATCGTGTCCGGCGTGTTAAATGTTGACTCATTTGCTCCGGTATTGCACTGACTAATAAACATGATTATTCGAGTCAAGAAATGAATCGGCAATATGCAACGCCTAGCCAGATGCCCGGCACAGGAAAGGGATCGACCCAGATGAACACGCACAATCCCAACGATTTTCGTTATCGCGTCCGGCGTTCCGATGATGCCTCCACCCGCTTCGACCGGATCCCGCTGGCCGTGCGAACGCTGTCGAGCAACACGCTGTTCCAGGGCGAGCACGAGATCGGCATCGAGCATCATGGTGCGCTCTACCGGCTGAAGATCACCCGGCAGGGCAAGCTCATTCTCAACAAGTAAAAAGGTATCAGGGGTTAAGACATGGACCAGCGCGTAAAACCCGCCCCGCATGAAATCCGGCGGGCACGGACCGACAATCCGAAAGCGCGCGAGCGTGACCTGGCGGCCCAGCTCGGCATTTCGGAGGCCGAACTGGTGGCCGCGCATTGCGGCGACGGCGTCGTGCGCGTCGAGCCGCGCGTCAACGATCTTCTGACCGGCCTCGAGGCCGTCGGCGAGGTTATGGCGCTGACACGTAACGAAAGCGCGGTGCACGAAAAGATCGGCGTCTATGACAAGGTGGTTACCGGCAACCACAATGCCATGGTGCTTGGCGAGAACATCGACCTGCGCATCTTCCCGAAAGTCTGGGCGCATGGCTTCGCTGTGGAAAAGCGTGACGGCGAAGAGATCCGCCGCAGCCTGCAGTTCTTCGACGCGGCGGGCGAGGCGGTGCACAAGGTGCATCTGCGTCCGGCTTCCAGCCTCTACGCCTACCAGAAGCTGGTCGCCGCTCTGGCATCGTCGAACCAGGAGCCGACGATCGATATTTCGGGGCCAATCCCCGATGATGAGAGCGACGCCGAAGCAACCACTGCCAATCTTGACGACCTGCGCGACCGCTGGAGCCGGCTGACCGATGTGCACCAGTTCTTCGGCATGCTGAAGACACTGAAGCTCAGCCGCCGCCAGGCAGTGCGCATGGTCGGAACGGACTATGCCTGGCCGCTCGACAATGACGCGGTCCGCGCCATGTTCCATCACGCCTCCGAAGGCGAGATGCCGATCATGTGCTTTGTCGGCAACCGCGGCTGCATCCAGATCCATTCCGGACCGGTCAAGTCGATCAAGCCGATGGGGCCGTGGATCAATGTGCTCGACGAGACCTTCCATCTGCACCTGCGCACCGATCACATCCATGAAGTCTGGGCGGTGCGCAAGCCGACCAAGGATGGCCATGTCACCTCGCTCGAGGTCTATGCCGCCGACGGCGAGATGATCATCCAGTTCTTCGGCAAGCGCCATGAAGGCGAAAGCGAGCGCGACGATTGGCGATTCCTGGCAGAAAATCTGCCGCGTATCCCAAATCCGACAGCAGCCTGAGGAGAACGACAATGGGCTGTTTTTCCAGGATCGTCGCCGGCCCGATGGTCGGCCTTGCCTTGGCTTTCACCGCGCTGCAACCGGCTGGTGCCGCCGAGGGCGTTTCCGTTTTCTCCGATCCGTCGAAGATTGCCGCCATAGGCGGTTCGATCACCGAAATGGTCTATGCGCTTGGCCAGGAGAAGCATCTGGTGGCGCGCGATTCCACCAGCCGATATCCAAAGGCGGCGCTCGACCTGCCCGATGTCGGCTATATGCGCGCGCTGTCGCCGGAGGGCGTGCTGTCGGTCAATCCGACCGGCATCCTGGCGTTGCAGGGCAGCGGTCCCAAGGAAGCGGTCGACGTGCTGAAGAAGACGAGCATCCCCTTCATCGAAGTGCCTGAACATTATAGCCGTGAGGGCATCCTGGAGAAGGTCCGTATCATCGGCAAGGCGCTGGGGGCCGACGCCAAGGCCGAGGTGCTCGCCAGGGACCTCGATGACAGGCTGACATCAGCCGAAAAGCAGACTGCCTCGATCAAGGAACGCAAGCGGGTCCTGTTCGTGCTGTCGGTCCAGGGCGGCAAGATCCTGGCGGCCGGCAGCGAAACCGCGGCCGACGGCATGGTCAGGCTGGCCGGCGGCGTCAATGCCGTCGAAGGCTTTTCCGGCTACAAGCAGATGTCCGACGAGGCGATCATCACCGCCAGGCCGGATGTGATCCTGATGATGAGCAATGCCGGGCCGCCGGTATCGGACGATGAATTGTTCGGCAATCCGTCCGTCGCCTCGACGCCGGCAGGTGCCGCCCGCAAATTGATCCGCATCGATGGCGCCTATCTGCTCGGCTTCGGGCCGCGTACGGCCGACGCCATCCACGACCTCGCCGTCTCGCTCTATGGCGGGCAGGTCACGGACTGAGCGTGCGCATCATGGTCGATCAATCGATCGCCGGCCCGGTGAAGGCGATGAGTGTATCCGAAGGCGATCGCTCGGGCCGCGCCCGTATCGTCATCGTGCTGCTGTGCCTCGGGCTCGCCGCCGCCGTATTTCTATCGCTTACGTCAGGCGCATCGGACGCATCGGCCGTCAATGTCATCAGGGACTGGCTGTCCGGAGCTGTTCCATTTGATGCGGCGCTGAGCGCGCGTGACAGCCTGATCGTCTACGATATCCGACTGCCGCGCATCATCCTCGGTATACTGGTCGGCGCGGCGCTCGCGGTCTCGGGTGCCGTCATGCAGGGGCTGTTCCGCAATCCGCTGGCCGATCCCGGCCTGATCGGCGTTTCGGCCGGCTCCAGCCTCGGCGCCGTGGCCATTATCGTGCTTGGCGCCACCATTCTGGCGCCGGTAACGGCTTTGTTCGGCACGCTTGCCCTGCCGATGGCGGCGTTCTTCGGCGGTCTCGCCACGACCCTGGTGCTCTACCAGGTCGCCACGCGGCGCGGGCAGACCTCGGTAGCCACCATGCTGCTCGCCGGCATCGCGCTGGCAGCGCTTGCCATGGCGCTGACCGGCATCCTCATCTTCATGGCTGACGATCGTCAGTTGCGGGACTTGACCTTCTGGTCGCTGGGATCCCTTGGCGGCGCAACCTGGGCGAAGATCGCGTCCGTCGGGCCGATCATCATATTGGCTCTGGCGGCAATGCCTTTCCTGGCGCGGGGTCTCAACGCCCTGGCGCTTGGCGAGGCGACCGCCGGCCATCTCGGCATACCCGTCCAGCGGTTGAAATACACCGCCATCATCGGTGTCTCGGCGGCGGTCGGTGCGTCCGTCGCCGTCAGCGGCGGCATCGGCTTCGTCGGCATCGTCGTGCCGCATCTGCTGCGCCTGCTGATCGGCCCAGACAATCGTTATCTTTTGCCGGCCTCGGCACTGCTTGGGGCCTCGCTGCTGCTGCTTGCCGATGCCGTCGCACGTACCATCGTGGCGCCGGCGGAACTGCCGATCGGCATTGTCACCGCGGTCGCCGGCGCGCCGTTCTTCCTATGGATCCTGCTGCGCAAGCGAGGCGTCGTTGACCTGTGAAGTTCGGGATTTGTGAGGCTGGGATGATCGAGGCAAGGGATGTTTCGGTTGATATCGCCGGCAAACGTATCGTCGGCGGTGTCGATTTCGATGCGCGACCCGGCGAAATCGCGGCAATCGTCGGCCCCAACGGCTCGGGCAAGACGACCTTCCTGAAGGCGTTGTCCGGCGAGCTTGCCCATGCCGGGCGCGTCGCCCTCAACGGCCGCGACCTTGCGGCGATGAAGCCGGTCGAGATTGCCGTCCATCGCGCGGTCCTGCCACAGGCGACGACGCTGTCGTTTCCATTCACCGTGCGCGAGGTGGTCAAGCTCGGGCTTGTCGGCGGCCGCTCGGGTGCCTTGCCTGGCGAGGATGCGCGGCTGCCGGAACGGGCGTTGGCACGCGTCGACCTCGACGGTTTCGCGGGGCGGTTCTACCAGGAGCTTTCGGGCGGCGAGCAGCAGCGCGTCCAGCTTGCGCGCGTGCTGTGCCAGGTCTGGGCACCGGTGCTCGACGGCAAGCCGCGCTACCTGTTCCTCGACGAGCCTGTTTCCAGCCTCGACATCAAGCACCAGCTGATCATCATGAACATCGCCCGCGACTTCGCCAGAAGGGGAGGCGGCGTGGTCGCCATCCTGCACGACCTCAACCTGACGGCCATGTATGCCGACCGCATCTTCGTCATGCATCTCGGCCGGCTGGCCGCGACCGGCTCGCCGCAAGAGGTGCTGAGCGATGATTTGATCGAAAAAGTGTTCGATTGCCGGCTCAGGGTCGGTGTGTTGCCAGCCGGCAATATGCCGTTCGTGCTGCCGCAATCCTCGGTCGGTTGATATTCAGGTGAGGCCGGCCTGCGAACGGTGGTTTCCTGCGCTTCCGGTACTCACGTACCCTCAGGCGGCCGGGGCGCGGCGTTCCAGCATGTCGATGCCAAGCAGGTTGCGCACATTCGGCCTTGCCGCCACCATATCGGCGATCGTGTAGCGGGAAAGCACGGCGAAGAAGGCGTTGAGCGCCTCGCGCAGCGCTGAATTCAACGCGCAGCTGTCGACCAGCGGGCACTCGGCCGCATCGTTCTCGAAGCATTCGGCCATGGCGAAGCTTTCCTCGGTGACGCGCACGACGTCAAAGAGGCTGATCGCCTCGGCGGCACGGCCAAGCCGGACACCGCCATTGCGGCCGCGCACGGTCTCGACCAGGCCATGCTCGACCAGCGGCTGCAGGATCTTGAACAGGAAAAGTTCCGAAACGGAGTAGGCGGTCGCGATTTCGGGAATGCGGCTCAACCGGTCATTGTTGGCGGCACAATACATCAGGATACGCATGGCATAGTTGGTCTGGCGGGTAAGCCGCATTTCGTCCTCGCTAGGCGCCGGCGTGGTGCGACCACGCCAGATTCCAGAACTTTGCCGACGCGGCTGTGACCCGGAATTTCGGAGTCGCCACACTGGCCTCGAGCGAATATGGCCTATACCTTGGAATAATTCCAGACTAGCTTCGCGTTATAGATGAATATTCTCGTCAACTTTATGTGCGCAACCGGGCGGAACGCGGGGAAAACCGGTCGTCACGGGCATTTCGGCTGATGAAACCCTAGATAGGCCGGAGATCGACCAGTGGTCGACCAGAGACCGATCGGTGGTCGTCCAGAGATCGACCAGCGGTTGACCAGAGATCGGCGAGGAGCAGTTCGTCCATGTCACAATCGGCTTCGTCCCTGGCGCCTGTCCGTTTCGATGCCGATGCGGCAGCCAAGCTCTCGGCGCTGCGGCGGACCAAATTCATCGCCACGGCCGCGCTGGCGCTTTGCGTGTTGGTGTTCGCCCTGGCCAAGTCGTTCGAGAGCTCCTATCCATGGCTGGGGTTCGTCGCCGCGTTCGCCGAGGCGGCGACCATTGGCGGCCTGGCCGACTGGTACGCGGTGGTGGCGCTGTTCAGGCGGCCGCTCGGGCTGCCGATCCCGCACACCGCCATCATCCCGGAAAACCAGAACCGCATCGCTGACAATCTCGGCCGCTTCATCGAGGCCAATTTCCTGGCGCCGGAGCCGGTGCGGGAAAAACTCGCCGAGGTGGATTTTGCCGCACTCGTCGCCGACTGGCTGACTGATGTCGAACGCGCCGCCGGCCTGTCGCGCTTCGTCGTGCGGCTGGTGCCACAGACGCTGGCCGCCGTCGAGCAATCCGGCCTGCGCGGCTTCGTCACCAGCCGCATGCTCGAACAGATCGAAAAGGTGCCGCTGGCGCCGCTGGCGGCGGAGCTCCTGTCGGCGCTCACCGACGACCGCCGCCACCAGAAACTGTTCGACGAGTTCATCAAGGTGGTCGGCCGCTTCCTCAATGATGAACAGGCGCTGGCGACGATGCGTGAGAAAATCCGCGAGGAATTGCCGTCGCTGTTCAACCTGTTCAGAGCCGACGCCTATCTTCTGAAGAAGATCGTCGCGTCTGCGAGCTCTCTGCTAGAGGAAGTGCGCGCCGATCCGGACCATCCAATGCGCGCCGAGTTCGACCGTTTCGCGCAAGGCTTCGTCGAACGGCTGCGGACGTCCAAGCAATATGCAAAGCGTGCCGAGAAGATGAAACACGATTTCCTCGCCCGCCCCGAAGTCAGGGCGCTGGCCGGGGACATGTGGCAGAGCCTCAGCCTGTTCATCGAGCAGGACGCCAAGGCGCCGAATTCGGTGATCCGCGCGCATCTCGCCAACATGTTCGTCGAGGTCGGCCGCCATCTTGCCGGCGATGCGCGGATCCGGGCCGACATGAACCGGGGGTTCGTCGTGGCGCTGGCCTCCTTCGTCGAGAGCCAGAAGAGCGGCGTGTCGAAATTCATAGCCGACCAGGTCAAGCGCTGGGACCTTGGCCAGCTGACGCGGCTGATCGAGATGAACATTGGCCGAGACCTGCAGTACATCCGCTTCAACGGCATGATCATCGGCGGGCTGGCGGGCATAGTGCTTTATACGATCGAGTTGCTGCTCCCGGTCAATTGATTCCGCGTCCATCGCCATGCCTGTGTCCGAATGGACACGCGAGTGCTATTCTCCGACGAGGGCGCCCGCATCCGCGGCGACAGGGGAGAAGACGTCATGGCAAAACAACCGGAATCCGATTCCTTCATGGACATGTTCGGCAAATTCGGCCGGGACCTGAAGGTGCCCAATGTCGATGTCGAGGCGATCCTCGCCCATCACCGCAAGAACCTGGAAGCGCTGGAGAAGGCGGCGCGAGCCAGCGCAGCCGGAGCGACCTCGCTGTTGTCAAGGCAACGCGAGATGCTGCAGGACACGTTGCGCGAGGTTGCCGACGTGGCGCAGGGCTACAGGGCGCCGGGCAATCCGCAGGAACTCATGGCCAAGCAGACGGAGTTCGCCAGGAAATCATTCGAGGCGGCGCTCAAGAATGCAGGCGAAGTGGCTGAATTGGCCCGGAAATCCGGCAGCGAATCGATCGACATCCTGCGCGCGCGCATCAAGGAGGCGATGGAGGAAATCCGCGCCGGCTACGAGAAGAAATAGGTCTGCGTGGGCCGTTGTCCGCATTCTCCACGCGGATCGTCGGCACTCCTTACCCGCTTGCGCATAGTTGCATCGGCGCCACGCGTCAGGCGGCATGGCACGATTCAGCCGGAATTCGGCGGAACGGATTCACGCAAGGCGAATTGACAGGAGCCGTCCGTTCGTGGTCCGGAGGCACTGCAAGCTATCGGGAAAGCAGGAATGACTGAAGTACGGCCTAAAACGCCGCCGACCTACGAGCAGTTGAGGACGATGTCCGGGCAGGAACTGGGCGTCTCGGAATGGACCACGGTCGACCAGAACCGTATCAACCAGTTCGCCGAATGCACCGGCGACCATCAATGGATCCATGTCGATCCCGAGCGGGCGCGGCGGCAAAGCCCGTTCCGCACGACGATCGCGCACGGCTACCTGACGCTGTCGATCATCGGCGCGCTGGCGCTCGGCATGGGCATAGTGCCCGAGAATACGCAGGCCGCCTTCAACTACGGCTTCGACAAGGTGCGCTTCCTCGCGCCGGTCAAGGTCGGCGCACGCATCAGGCTGCGCACGGTCCTGCTTTCCATGGAAGACAGAGGGCCCGGCCAATACCTGATGAAGGCAGCCAACACCGTTGAGATCGAAGGCGAGGAAAAGCCGGCACTGACGGCCGAAACGCTGGTCATGCTTTACGAGCGCCGCAAACGCGCGGGGGCCTGAGCGCACCCGCCCAAGCCCCTGCGGTTTTTCAGCTGACTGCGCCTTGCCGGCTCCGCAAACGCTTCAGCGCGCATAATGTCGTTACCGCGAGCACCGTGGCATAGAAGGCCAGCGGCCATGCCGTATCGCCGCCCAGCAGGATGACGAAGAACGTGCCTGCGATGCCCGTGATCAGGCTTTGGGCGCAGAAATAGAGCGCCACAGCGGTTCCCGCGACATCCCCGAACGCTTCGAGCGCGCCGTTCGCGGTGACCGATCCAGCAAGGACGATGCCTACCGCCATCACCCACATCGGCAGGACGAAGGTGACGAAAGAGGGCGCGGCGAATACCTGTCCGATCACCAGCATCGATGCGCCGAGAAGCAACATCGCCATGCCGCGTGCCAGGCTGCCCGCGGTGCCCCAGCGCGCGATGAATGGCCTGGCAAACCGGGTGGTTGCGATCATCACCAGTGCCGCCGTCGCAAAGGCAAGGCTGAAGCCGACCTGCGTGAAACCGGCACGATCGATGAGCACGCGCGGTGCCGTCGAGAAGAACACGAAGAACGTGCCCATGGCCGCGGCGAAGCCGAGCGTATAGGTCCAGAAGGCAAAGCTGCGCAAGATCGGGCCGAAAGCCGGTCGCGTTCCGGAGTCATTCAGGGCGCGCGTCTCGTGCCAGCGAAGCCAGGCATTAAGTGTGGCAGCCGTGGCCAGAATGCAGAGTGTGACGAAGATCGCACGCCAGCCGAAACCCTTGGCGATCACGGCGCCGGCGACCGGCCCCAGCGCCGGCACGAAGGCCAGCATGGAGCTGAACAGACCATAGATGACCGTGCCTTCAGATCGCTCCGCGTACACATCCCGAACCGTGGCGAAGGTCGCGACCAGTACGGCGGACGCACCCATGGCCTGGATGACGCGGAGCACGACGAAGGCAATGGCAAGTGACGTGCCGGCAAGCGCGATGGAAGCGCTTGCGAACAGGAGGCCGCCGCCGAGCAGCACCGGGCGCCTGCCGATCCGATCGGAGACCGGGCCGAAGACGATTTGGCCGAGGCCAAGGGTGATCATGTAGAGGCTCAGCGTCAGCTGAATGACCGAAGGCGATGTCCCGAGAGCCTCCGGCATCAGCGGAACGACCGGCAGGTAGATGTCCATGGCCAGCGAGGCCAGGATATCGAAAGGCGCCATCAGCAGCAGCGCTGACGGCAAGGAATAGGCCCATATCGGGCGTTTTGGAAAAGGCATGATTGAGCATCCGCACAAATGGTGAGATTTGGCGGCGATCTGCCGTTTCCTGGATGGTCTGATTTGACGGGGCAGAAGGCCGCAACAACGAGATGTTGTCGCGGCTTATTTGTCTGCTGACTTTGTGGTTCCCATACCGCTGTCCCGAAATTGACGTTGCAGGCATTCGCCTGCGCGCCGTTCAGTAACAGCCCGGGATCGGCTCGGCAACCGCCCGGGCAGGTCAGGAATTCCTGGGACGGGCACGGCCGGCAAAGCGGGGCGAGAACAGGGCGAGCAGCAGCGCAACCAGCGCCAGGGCCGTTGCCGTCTCAAAAGTGACCTGCATGCCCCGCGCGGCCGAGGCGGAGCCGAGAACATTCTGAGCACCAGCCGACGCAACCGCGAATATGGCGCCCATCAGGGATGCGCCGGTGATGAGGCCGAGATTGCGCGACAGGTTGAGCAGGCCCGACATGACGCCGCGTTCGCCGGCGCCGACACCGGTCATGACGGCCGCATTGTTGGAGGTCTGGAACAGGGCATAGCCGAAGCAGGTGACGGTGATCGGAACGACATAGCTGGCAATGCCGAGTTTCGTCATGGCGAGCGAGAGCAGGAACGTGCCCGCGGCAAGGCTGGTGAGCCCGGCGACCATCATCCTGTTGGCCCCGAAGCGATCGGAAAGCCGCCCAGCCAGCAGCGCCGACAGGGTCGAGACCAGCGGCCCGGTTGAAAGCACCAAGCCGACCATCGCGGCATCGAGCCCCAACCCTCGCGACAGATAGAACGGGGCAACCACCAAGGTTGCCATCATCACCGTGGCGACGATCAGGCTCATGGCCAGGCTGGCGCTGAGCCGCGGATCCCGGAAGCTGGCAAGCTGGATCAACGGGGTTTTCACTCTTGATTGCGTGACGACGAAGAGAACAACGCCGATGCCGGTCGCAACAAGCAGGCCAATTTTGAGCGCGCCGAAATTGCCTCGCCCAAGCGTCATGGCCAGTGCATACGCAGCCAGGGTCAGGGCCAGCAGGACAGTGCCTATCGCGTCGAACCCGCCTTGAGCGGTCTGCGCGTTCTTGTTGCTCGCGGGCAAGCCACGCCAGGCGAGGGCGAAGGTCAGGAGACCCAGCGGCACATTGACGAGAAAGATCGCGCGCCAGCCGAGGCCGGCGATCAGCAGGCCGCCGAGCGAGGGACCGAGGGTGGTGCCGATCGCCGACATGGCGCCGAGCAGGCCCATGGCGCTGCCGGTCCGCTCCTTGCTGACGGTTTCGGCGACAAAGGCCAGCGTCAGCGCCATCATCAATGCGGCGCCAAGCCCCTGCACGGCGCGCGTGGCGATCAGCAGCCAGAGCGTCGGCGCCAAGCCGCAGAGCGCCGATGCCGATGTGAACAACGCGATGCCGCCAAGCAGCAGCGGCCGGCGTCCGAACATGTCGGCCAGCCGCCCGGCGCTGACGATCAGCGTGGTGATGGCGAGGAGGTAGGCCAGAACCACCCATTGCACGGCCTGGAACGACGCCCCGAACGTCTGCATCAGCGAGGGTAACCCGACACTCGCAATGCTGGTCCCGAGCGACGACAGCAGCGTGGCGAGCGACAGGCTTGCCAAGGCCCAGCCGACCGCTTCTTTCTCTTGCGGGGCCGATGTCAGCCCATCTCGACCTTGTGTGGCGACTGCCATGGCGATCTCCTTTCATTCGCTCCGGAACCGGAGCCATCGGAGATCTAGTCTTGTGGTTGATATGGCGGAAGGCGCAGCATTTGCATCATATTCATGCGTCAAACGCCACATCATGTTATGATCCAAAGATGGCGTCTCCTGATCTCAATTTGCTGTTTGCTCTCGACGTGCTGCTGGCGGAAGGCAGCGTGGCCCGCGCCGCGCGCCGCCTGCGGCTCAGCCCCTCGGCGATGAGCCGGACGCTGGCGCGGCTGCGCGAGGCAACGGGCGATCCTCTGCTGGTGCGGGCCGGGCGCGGCCTGGTGGCGACGCCGCGTGCGGAGGAATTGCGGCGGCAGGTCGGCCCCGTCGTCCAGGACGCGGAGGTGCTGCTGCGTCCTGCTGAGTTGCTCGATCCCGCAAGCCTGGACAAGGTCTTCACCCTGCGCACCAATGAGGGTTTCGTCGAGGAATTCGGTCCTCGTCTCGTCGCGCGCATCGAGGTCGATGCGCCAGGAGTACGGCTGCGTTTCGCGCCGAAATCCGACAAGGATGTGCTGTCGCTGCGCGACGCGGCGATCGACCTGGAAATCGGCGTCGCCGGCGAAACCGGACCCGAAGTGCGCATCCAGGCCCTGTTTCGCGACCGCTTCATTGGTGCTGTTCGAGCCGGCCATCCCTTGAGCGAAGGCACGGTGACGCCAGAGCGTTATGCGGCGGGCCGGCATATCAGCGTTTCGCGGCGTGGCCGCGAGAAAGGGCCGATCGACGAGGCTTTGAGCGCGCTTGGCTTGCGGCGGACGGTCGTGTGCATGGTTTCGGGTTTCTCGGCGGCACTCGCCATGGCGCGCGCCTCGGACCTGATCGCCAGCGTGCCCGAGCGGCACACGGCCGGCGCGCGCGCCGGCATGCACAGTTTTCCACTGCCTGTCACGACCGTGGAGGTCACCATTTCGATGCTCTGGCATCCGCGCCTCGATGCCGATCCGGCGCAGCGCTGGATGCGCGACTGCGTGCGGGAGGTCTGTACGGGGCGCTGAGATCAGCGTGCCATCGCGGCCTCAAGCACCTTGAAGATCCGCTGGTCTTCGCACTGGGCGACGTTGAAGCGCAGGAAACGGCTGGCCGTCTGCGACAGGCTGAATGCGTTGCCAGGCGCCAGCACGACGTTGTCGGCCAGGGCATGGCGTGCAACGTCGGCCGCGTCCACGCCGTCGGGCAGGCCGCACCACAGGAACAGGCCGGCCGGCTGGTCGATCCAGGGCGTGACGCCGATCGCCTTCAGGCGAGTGCCGGTCTCGGCCATGGCGCGCGCAAGCTTGGCGCGCAGCAGATCCATATGCTTGCGGTAGCTGCCGTCCTTGAGCAGCGTCAGCACCAGTTCGGCCGCCAGCCGTCCGCCGCCGAAGGTGGTGGCGATCTTGAGGTCGGTCAGGCCCTCGATCCAGTCGCGGGGCGCTGCGATGAAACCGCAGCGGACCGAGGCCGACAGCGTCTTGGAGAAGCTGCCGATCTGGACGACGCGATGCAGCCCATCGAAGGCCGCCAGCCTGGGGGCAGGGGTGTGCTCGAAATCGGCGAAGATGTCGTCCTCGACGATGGTCAGGTCCGACTGGTCGGCGAGCTTGAGCAGACGATGCGCGGTGACCGGTGACAGGATTGCGCCGGTCGGGTTGTGGATGGCGGAGTTGGTGATGTAGAGGCGCGGCCGGTGTTCGGCGAGCGCCTGCGCGAACAGCTCGATATCAGGCCCCGACGGCGTGTAAGGAACACTGACGACCTTGGCGCGGTGGGCGCGCAGCAAAGCGTGGAAATTGAAGTAGCAGGGATCGTCGACCAGCACCGTGTCGGCGGGCTCGATCAGGAACCGGCACAGGAGGTCAATGGCCTGCGTGCCCGATTCCGTCAGCATGATCTGTTCAGGCGAGGCTTCGATGCCATGCCCGGCCATGCGCCGCGCCAAGAGTTGCCGCAGCGGCGGCAGGCCGAGCGGCGTGCCGTAGTCGGCAAGCGCGGCATCATCGGCGCGCGCTGCCGTGCGTAGCGCGCGACGCAGTCCGGCCTGGGGCATCCATGCGGCCGGCAGCCAGCCGCAGCCAGGTTTCAGCACCTCGTCGCCGGCGTCCAGCGACTGGCGCGAGACCCAGAGCGGATCGACGGCACGGTCGAGCCGGGGACCGATCTCGGCCAACGACAGCGGCGCTAGCGAGCCGGCGGCATAGAAGCCTGAGCCCGGCCGGGAGCGGATCGTGCCTTCGGCGGCCAGCCGCTCATAGGCTTCGACCACGGTGGACTTGGACACCTGCATGGATTGCGCGAAGGCGCGGATCGACGGCAGCCGGGCTCCCGGCGTCAGGCTGCGCGCGGCGATCCTTTGGCGGATGGCCGCCATGACGCTTTCGACCAGAGTGGGGGCGCCCAGGGCGCGCGCGCCATCAGTTTCCAAGGCGAGGTTGCTCATCCGTACTGCCCGTGATGCCATTACAGTTTCGCTGAATTGTACCCCATTGTCTCTGGCTGTGCCATGGCATCTGCCAGATACAGGGCGAAAGACATGGAGCCTGGAATGGACAAGACCGCGAACGGTTGGCTGAACGGATTTATCGGCGTGCTGATCTTCTCAGGCTCGCTGCCGGCGACGCGCGTTGCCGTGATGGATTTCGATCCGACATTCGTGACGTCAGCCCGCGCCGCGATTGCCGGATTGCTTGGCCTGGCAATGCTGCTCTTGTTCCGGCAGAAACGCCCGGAACGGGGCGATCTCTTGTCGCTGGCGATCGTCGCGCTTGGGGTGGTGGTCGGCTTTCCCTTGCTGACCGCGCTGGCGCTGAAGCACGTCACCTCAGCCCACTCGATCATCTTCGTCGGCCTGCTGCCACTGGCAACGGCGATCTTCGGCGTGCTGCGCGGCGGCGAGCGGCCAAGACCGGCGTTCTGGCTGTTTTCGTGCATCGGCAGCGCGCTCGTCGCTGGCTTTGCGTTGATGCAAGGCGTGACCGCGTCACCGCTCGGCGACGGCCTGATGCTGGGCGCCGTCGTCGTGTGCGGATTGGGCTACGCCGAGGGCGCCGCGCTGTCGCGCAGGCTCGGCGGCTGGCAAGTGATCTGCTGGGCGCTGACGCTGTCGCTGCCGATCATGCTGGTGCTGACTTTCGTGACGCTGCCGCCGTCCTTTGCCGCCGTCGGCGCCCACGCCTGGATCGGGCTCGCCTATGTCTCTCTGTTCAGCATGCTGATCGGCTTCGTGTTCTGGTATCGGGGGCTGGCGCAAGGCGGCATTGCCGCGGTGGGCCAGCTGCAATTGCTGCAGCCCTTCTTCGGCCTGGCGCTCGCGGCGAGCCTGCTGCACGAGCAGGTCAGCCCGCTGATGGTGGTAGTCACGCTGGGCGTCGTGGCGTGCGTGTTCGGGGCGAAGAAGTTCGCGCGCTAGTTCGGCAAACGACGCCCGCCTCTAGAACTTCGTCACCACGCCGATACCGATGCCTTCGAAACCGCCCATCGCCATCAAGGCGGCGGGCGCTTCGTCGAGGCTGATCTTCTTGCCGACTAGCAGTTCGGGCTTGAGCTTGCCGGTGCGAATCATCTCCATCATCGCCTGGTAGCGGTAAGCCTGCATGCCGTGGCTGCCGAGGATCTCCAACTCGAAAGCGATGATCTTGCTCATGGGCACCGCAGCCTTGGCATGGTCGCCCAGCATCAGGCCGACCTGCACATGGCGGCCGCGCCGGCGCAGGTTCGAGATGGAGTTGAACGAGGTGGTCGGATGGCCGAGCGCGTCCATCGACATGTGAACGCCGCCATTGGTGAGCTGCTTGACCGCTTTCACCACATTGGGGGTGGTCGATGCGTTGATGGTCGCCACCGCGCCGATCTTGCGGGCAAACTCCAGTTTCTCGTCGGTGAGATCAATGGCAATGACATTGGCGCCCATGGCGCTGGCGATCATGATCGCCGAAAGCCCGACGCCGCCGCAGCCATGCACGGCAACCCATTCGCCGGGCTTGACCCGTCCCTGGTCGACGATCGCCCGGAACGACGTGACGAAGCGGCAGCCTAGGCTGGCAGCGGTGGCGAATTCCATCTCTTCCGGTAAGCGTACGAGATTGGTGTCGGCGAAGTCGATGGCGACATATTCGGCGAAAGAGCCCCAGGCGGTGAAACCGGGCTGGAACTGATGCTCGCAGACCTGATGGTTGCCGGACGTGCATTCGAAGCAGTGGCCGCAGCCGCCGACAAAAGGCACCGTGACCCGGTCGCCTGCCTTCCAGTGCGTCACGCGCTTGCCGGCCGCCACAACGACGCCTGCCAATTCATGGCCCGGCACATGCGGCAGCCGGATATCATCGTCATGGCCCATCCAGCCATGCCAGTCGCTGCGGCAGAGCCCGGTTGCCTCGACCTTGATCACGACGCCATCGGCGGCCGGCTTCGGATCTGGGACGGTCTGGATCGTCGGCGCTTCGCCGAATTTCTCGAAGACGACGGCTTTCATCGGTCACTCCACCCTGCGTACTGTCCGTGGAAACGATAGCCGATTCCCTGTCCGGTCAAGCGGAAATCGATTCCGCCAGCCTTGCCAGCCCGCCGAACCAGCCCGGGCGCTCAGCCGTTTTCGCGGTCGCGGAAATCGGCAAGTCTGGTGTCCCCGGGAACAAGCACCCGACCATCCTCGGCATGCACTTCCAAGCGCCTGATCGGCCGTCCGCTCCGCGTATCGACCATGAAAGTATAGGGCTCGCCCGGTCCGGAGAAATAGGTTTCGCCCCATTGCCGCAGGGCGACCAGGACATAGAACAGGCCGCGCCCCTTTTCTGTAAGCACATATTCATGGTGCGCGCTGCCGTCGGGAGCCGGCACTGTCTCGAGAATGCCGTGCGCAACCAGATTGCGCAGCCGCGCCGACAGGATGTTCTTGGCGACGCCGAGGCTCTTCTGGAATTCGCCGAAGCGGCGCAAGCCGTCGAAGGCGTCGCGCACGATGAGCAGAGACCACCAGTCGCCGATCGCATCCAGCGGCCGCGCGATCAGGCAATCCGCCTGGTGGTGGCTCGTTCGTTTCACCATGGCAGTCGTTGGTCCAGAACAATCATGTCGGTTGCAAGATAAAACTGATTTGGCTATCCAGCAAGTGGTTTCAAGTTGAAACCTATTGTGGAGAGCGACATGAATCTGCAGGTTGTGGACGGCGTGGCAACAGGAGCGGAGCGGGCTGACAGGCTGCCGCGGGCAATACCAGCTTCGCCACCGGGATTGTCGGGAATGACGGCGCTGGTCTTCGCCATTGCCTGTGGCCTGAGCGTCGCCAACGTCTATTTCGCCCATCCGCTGCTTGACGCCATAACGCATGATTTCGCCATCGCGCCGGCCTCGGTGGGCATTGTGGTGACGGTCACGCAGATCGGCTACGCGCTCGGCCTGTTCTTCATCGTGCCGCTTGGCGATCTCTTCGATCGCCGCAAGCTCATCGCCGGGCAGGCGGTGCTTTCCGCCGTGGCGCTGGGTGCGGTCGGGATTGCGCCGAGCGCCGCGATGCTGCTGGCAAGCCTCGCGATCGTCGGGCTCCTTGCGGTAGTGGTGCAGGTGCTGGTGGCTTACGCCGCCGATCTCGCCGTGCCATCCGAGCGGGGGCGGGCGGTCGGCACCGTCACCAGCGGCGTCATCCTTGGCATCCTGCTTGCACGCTTCGTCGCCGGCGTCGTCGCCGACTTCGCCGGCTGGCGCTGGGTCTATCTTGTCTCGGCGGCGCTGACGCTCGTCATGGCGGTGGTTCTCTACCTTATCCTGCCGCGCCACGAGGCGGCGCGGCCCCACACATCCTATCCGCGCCTGCTGGGCTCGGTGGTGCTGCTGTTCGTGCAGGAACCGCTGCTGCGCGTGCGTGCGGTGCTGGCCATGCTGATCTTCGCCACTTTCAACGTGCTGTGGGCGCCGCTGGTGCTGCCGCTGAGCGCTGCGCCATTTTCACTCTCGCATACCGAGATCGGGCTGTTCGGCCTTGCCGGCGTCGCCGGCGCATTGGGCGCGCGCTGGACGGGAGGCTTGGTCGATCGCGGGCGCGGGCACCTGGTCACCGGCCTCAGCCTGCTTCTGATGACGGCCGCCTGGCTGCCGATCGCCTTCATGGGTCTGTCGCTGTGGTTGCTTGTCGCCGGCATCGTCATGCTGGACCTGGCGATCCAGGCCGTCCATGTCACCAATCAGAGCCTGATTTTTTCGCGCCGGCCGGATGCGCGCAGCCGGCTGGTCGGCGGCTACATGATCTTCTATTCGCTTGGCAGCGCGCTCGGCTCGATCGCTTCGACCATGACTTACGGCGCCTTTGGCTGGAGCGGCGTCTGTCTGCTTGGGGTGGGCATCGGCCTGTTCGCTTTGGCTTTCTGGGCGCTCACGCTGCGCGTGGGTCGGTAGAGGCCCTATTCGGCATCGATCTGGTTCTGCGGCGCGGCTTTCTGGAAGGCTGGCAGTGCCATGCAGGCGGCATGGATGCGGGCGATTGTCGGGTAAGGCGCCATGTCGACGCCGAAGCGGGCATTGTTGGTGACCTGCGCGGCCAGGCAGATATCGGCCAGCCCCGGCGCCTCGCCGTGGCAGAAAGTTCCGGTATCGGGCGACGAAGCCAGAATCTTTTCAAGCGGCTGAAAGCCTTCGTTCACCCAGTGGCGGAACCAGTTGGTGATGTCCTGGTCGCCGGCGCTGAACAAAGTGCGCAGCGAGGTCAGCACGCGCAGATTGTTCACCGGGTGGATGTCGCAGGCGATCGTCTGTGCCAGCATTCTGACGCGCGCCCGGCCAAGTGCGTCTTTCGGCAGCAGCGGCGGTGCGGGCTGGAGTTCGTCGAGATATTCGATGATGGCCAGCGACTGCGTTAAAAGCGTGCCGTCGTCGAGCACCAATGCCGGCACCAGCCCCTGCGGGTTGACCGCGAGATAGGCCGGCTCAAGATGCTCGCCATGGCGCAGATGATGCGGGACGTAGTCGTAGCTCATCCCCTTCATCTCCAGCGCGATCCGCACCCGATACGAGGTGGAGGAGCGGTAGTAGTTGTGCAGGACGATGTCGCTCATGGCTCTGTCGTTCAAGATTGCGGCTGGCCGATCGTCACTTCGATCGTGCCGATGCCGTCGACGCCGCCGGTCATCGTCTCGCCGGGCTTGACCGCGCCAACGCCGGCAGGCGTGCCGGTGAAGATCAGGTCGCCCGGTTGCAGTTCGACTGCTTCGCTGCAGATCGAGACGATGTCGGCGATTGGCCAGATCAATTCGGCGAGGTCGGCATCCTGTTTCACCGCGCCGTTGACGGCGAGCCAGATACGCCCCTTCGTCGGGTGCCCGGATTTCTGCGCGGGAACCAGCGGGCCGCAAGGGGCTGAACGGTCGAAGGCCTTTGACCAGTCCCACGGCCGCGCCGCCTTCTTGGCCTCATCCTGGAGATCGCGGCGGGTGAGGTCGATGCCGACGGCATAACCCCAGACATGATCCAGCGCCTGGTCACGCGCGATGCGGAAGCCAGGTCTGCCGATCGCGGCCACCAGTTCGATTTCGTGGTGCAGATTGGCCGTCAGCGGCGGGTAGGGGATATCGGTGCCGGAATCGACCACGGCGTCGGCGGGCTTGGTGAAGAAGAAGGGCGGATCGCGTTCGTCGTTGCCGAACTCGCGCGCGTGCGCCGCATAGTTGCGGCCAACGCAGAAAATGCGCCGTACGGCAAAGCGCTCGGCCGATCCGCTGACGGCGACGGAAGGTGTTGGCGGCACGGGAAGGACAAAGGCGGTCATGGTGGTCTCTGCGTTTGGATATCGGGATGAATGGCGGTACCTTCGACCGATTTCGGGGGGCGGGCAAGGCGTCGCTTTTCATAAAGCAAGGGCTTTGCCTGGGCTGTATGAGGAATTCAGGGTTTCCATTGCTTTTACAGCGGTGCATCCTGGCAATTGGCGATAGACTATTTGCCAATAATCCGGCCATGGTCGCGGGACTATGGTGTGGCGGGTAAACCGGAACGAGCCACATGACAGCACCCAACGATCGCGCCCGGTTCCTGATCATCGACGACCATCCGCTGTTTCGCGAGGCGCTGCACAGCGCCGTCCAGATGGCCTATCCGGAAGTCGATACGGTGGAAGCGCGCTCGATCACCGAGGCGGTGGAATTGCTGGCGGACGCCAAGCCGTTCGATCTTGCGCTTCTCGATCTCTCAATGCCCGACGTGCACGGTTTCGAGGGCCTGCTCCAGCTCAGGACCCGCTATCCGCGCCTGCCGGTGGTGATCGTGTCTGGATATGAGGAGCCAAGGATCATTTCCGAAGCGCTGTCCTATGGTGCCGCCGGCTTCATCCCGAAATCGGCCCGCAAAAGCGATCTGGCCGCCGCCATCCGGTCGGTAATGGACGGTGCGATCTATGTGCCGGAAACCTATGAGGGCCAGCCGGCGGACGCCGACAGCATCGACCGCGCCGACATGGTCCAGCGCCTGTCCAAGCTGACGCCACAGCAGCTGCGCGTGCTGCAGATGCTGCGCCAGGGCCTGCTCAACAAGCAGATCGCCTACGAACTGCAGGTCGGCGAGACCACGGTCAAGGCGCATGTCTCGGAGATATTGCGCAAGCTCAATGTCTACAGCCGCACGCAGGCGGTGATCGAGGTGTCGAAGCTGGACAATGCCGAGCTGTTCAGGGATCAGGCGGGTTTTTGAGCTTTTACCCTCCCTATCAAGGGGAGGGTAAACCCCTAAGCCAGCAAATGCGCCAGAAGCGCGCGCAGCTGCGCCGGTTTCAGCGGTTTGCGCATCAATTCGATGCCGCCGGCGCGTGCCGCCTTGGCGACGGCTTCGGAACTGTCGGCGGTGACGATGAGCGCCGGCACGGCGCGGCCGAGATAATCGCGGACTTCCGATATGGTTGCGGTGCCAAGATCGCCGCCGTCGAGATGCTGGTCGGCAATGACGATGTCCGGCACCCAGTCGGTGTCGCCGAGCAGGTCGAGCGCATCGTCGGTCGAGGTCGCGGCCCGCACCAGGCACTGCCAGCGCTCGAGCAGGAAGGTCATGGCCTCCAGCACCTCGATGTCGTTCTCGACCAGCAGCACCTTGGTGCCGAACAGGCCGTAGCCGCGCGACCGCTCAAGGCCGGTGGCGCTGGCGATGGCGTCGGCGGGCGCCCCGATGCCGACGGGGACATCGATGTGGAAGATCGTGCCGCGCCCGACCTTCGACGAGAAAGTCACGGGGTGGCCGAGCGCGCCGGCCATGCGGCGCACGATGGCAAGTCCGAGCCCAAGGCCTCCGCCGTCGAGTTCGGCGCTGGTCGGCGAAGTGCCGCGATGGAACTCCTCGAAAACCGCCTCGCGCTGGTCCTCGGGAATGCCGCAGCCGGTATCGGCGACATCGATGCGGATCGTGTCGCCGCGATGCCTGGTGCCGACAAGGACGCCGCCCGAGCGGGTGTAGCCCAGTGCGTTGGAGAGAATGTTCTGCAGGATGCGGCGCAGCAGCGTCCGGTCGGAGCGGACGACGGCGTTGACCGGCCGGAATTTCAGCGACAACCCCTTCATTTCCGCGACCGGCTGGAAATCCGAGCGCAGCGACGAGAACAGCGCCTCGAGGCTGACATCGCCAATGTCGGGCTGCACCACACCGGCATCGAGCTTGGAAATGTCGAGCAGCGTGCGCAGCAGGTCCTCCATCGTTTCCAGCGAGCGCTCGACCTGCCGCACCAGCTTCCTGCCCTCGTCGCTGGTCTGCACCTCGGCGAGTGCGGAGACGGAGAGATGGGCCGCGTTCAGCGGCTGGAGCACGTCATGGCTCGCGGCGGCGAGGAACCTTGTCTTGGACAGGTTCGCTAGTTCGGCGTTTTCCTTGGCGGCACTGAGATCTATGTTGGACTGCTCGAGCCGTCGCAAGGTCGAGTGCAGCTCCTCCGTGCGCGTGCGCACGCGGTTTTCGAGCGAGATCGCGGTCTGGAACAGCGAGAAGGCATTGCCTTGCTGGTCCATCGACCGTTCGACGCGGCTGACCAGGGCGGCGTTGATCTTCTTCAGCTTTTCGAGATCGTTTATGTCCCTGAGCGGCATCTTATTTCGCCGCCCTATTCTGCCGCTTGCCGTTCGCCGAAAGCGATGCCGGTAAAGGTCTGGTTGAGGTGCATCGACCGGTACTGCTCGCCATAAGTGCCGAAGCCGATGACGTTGTTGACCCGGTAGAGCTCCGAAATGTCACGAAAGACCTGGCGGTTGCGTGCATCGAGCCGGCGCAGCACGCAGTCGAAGCCGAGGATCATGTCGATACCGCCAAGCCTCTCCTCGACCTCGCGCAGGGCGGCGCGTGTCGATTCCACCATATCCTTGGGCTGGGCGATCGACAGCACGACGCCGTCGTCGATGGCGCAGAAGAACGATAGCGAACCGTCCGGGTGCATCTTCTGGATGGAACGGCAATAATATTCGCCGCCCACCTTCACCACCACCGGATGCGAGGCGAAGCTCAGCGGCGTCAGGGTCTGCGCGACGATTCCAACGGAAGCGGCATATTCCTCGGCCGCATTGGTGGCGTTGAATTCGCGCACGATGCGGTGATCGGCATCGGACGCCGTCACCACCAGCTTTTCGTCGGTCGGAACGAAATTGTCGGTCTTGAAGACGTGGAACGGAATCTCCGTGGCGATCAACACGATGATGGCGCTGTCAGAGGTGACCCTGCCGTTCGAGATCAGGCGTGTGGTCTCGAACTTCAGATCGTCGCCGGCCGACCCGCCGAGCAGCGGTATGTCGTCAAGTCCCCAGTGGATGGCGGAGCTTACCGCTTCCTCGGCATAGGATAGCCCATCGATGAAACAGAGCGCGAAGGTGTTCCTGGTCTGCTCACCGCCGAGCCGGCCGCGCAGCGCGCGCCGCAAGGCCTCGACCTCGCCGGTGATCCTGTCCATGCCCGATGTGGACAGGTTGCCGACCATGGTGCTGACCGCGGTGAACGACGCCGACGGCAGCAGCATTGCCAGCATATGGCCTTCTTCGAGCCCCTGCGGCGTGATCTCGCCGGCTGTCGAGCAGCCCGCATGATGGAGCCCCGGCGCGTGGGCAGAAAGCGCCCGCGACAAGGCACCGGCCTCGACGAGGCTCTGGGAAAAGAACAGCAGCGCAAAGCCGGCGTTGATTGCGGCGGCCTCGGCGGCCACCGCGCGCGCGAAAACATCCGGGTTGGGCTCGTCCGTGGTCAGCGCCGACAAGCCGCATGCGTAGCGCGTCCGTGAACTGGTCAGCGGCGTCCTCCCGCACTTCCTCCAACGCTGTTTTATGCGCGGCTGTTTTTACCAAGCTTCTGGCGCGCGGCGTCGAAGATATTGTTGCTTCCAATAGGCGTTTTGGCAATGGGGGCGAGGGGAGTGCGCCTTTGGCCTTGGCCATGACCGAAAGTACAATGATCCGCCTTTTCCGTCGCGCTGTTTTTTGTGCGTTGTGCGGTGTACGAATAACGCATGGCCGAAGCGCCAGCGGCGTGTCGGCAGGTGAGGACCAAGGTTGATACCCAGGGAGGGACCATGTCGGACGTTTCGTTTGTTGTGAACGGGAGGCGCGTCAGCGGCGTTGCCGAGGATCGAACGCTTCTGGTCCATTTCCTGCGCGAGAATCTCGGCCTTACAGGCACTCATGTCGGGTGCGATACCTCGCAATGCGGGGCCTGCGTCGTCCATGTCGACGGCAAGGCGGTGAAGTCCTGCACCATGCTTGCGGTCCAGGCGTCCGGCTCGAGCGTCGTGACGATCGAAGGTCTCGCCAACGGCGCCGACCTGCATCCGGTGCAGGCGGCCTTCAAGGAACATCACGGGCTGCAGTGCGGTTTCTGCACGCCAGGCATGATCATGACTGCGACCGACATGATCAACCGCCACCCCGAAGGCCTCGACGAGGCGACGGTGCGGGCCGAACTGGAAGGCAACATCTGCCGGTGCACCGGCTACCACAACATCGTCAAGGCGATCCTCGCCGCATCGAAGACGATGTCGAAGGGAGCCAAGGGCAAGGCGAAGCAGGCTGCGTGAAGAGTGAGCGGTAGAGTAGTGAGTGGTCAGTTGCCGGTCTGAACCGGCGGCGATCTTCACTATTCAGGTACTCGCTACTTCATACTCACCATTTCGGGAGGAATTTCTATGGGCATTGAAGGTGTTGGCGCTCGGGTCGCGCGCAAGGAAGACAAAAGATTCATCACCGGCGCCGGCCGCTATGTAGACGACATGGTGGTGCCCGGCATGAAGCATGCGGCCTTCGTGCGCAGCCCGCACGCGCATGCTCAGATCAAGAAGATCGACGTCAAGAAGGCGCAAGCCATGCCCGGCGTCATCGGGGTGCTGACCGGCAAGGAGCTCAAGGCCGATGGCATCGGTAACCTGATCTGCGGCTGGATGATCCACTCCAAGGACGGTTCGCCGATGAAGATGGGCGCATGGTCGCCGCTGGCCTTCGACAAGGTTCGCTATGTCGGCGACGCGGTCGTCATCGTCGTCGCCGAGACCAAGGGCCAGGCACGCGATGCGGCCGAAGCGGTCGAGATCACCTACAAGGAACTGAAGGCGGTCGTCGACGCCTCGAAGGCGATGGACAAGGGCGCGCCGCAGATCCACCCGGAGGCCGACAACAACCTGATCTTCGACTGGGACATCGGCAATGCCGACGAGACGGCGGCTGCCTTCAAGAAAGCATCCCATGTCGTCAAGATGGACATCATCAACAACCGGCTGGTTCCCAACGCCATGGAGCCGCGGGCGGCTCTTGGCCACTACGACAAGGCCGAGGATCACTACACCTGCTGGACCACGTCGCAGAACCCGCATGTCGCGCGGCTGGTGATGAGCGCCTTCTACAATGTAGCGCCGGAGAACAAGCTGCGTGTCATAGCGCCGGATGTCGGCGGCGGCTTTGGCTCCAAGATCTATATCTATCCCGAAGAGATCGTCTGCCTGTGGGCGTCGAAGAAGACCGGTGTGCCGGTCAAATGGGTAGCCGACCGCACGGAGAGCTTCCTCACCGACGCGCATGGCCGCGACCATCACACCCATGCCGAAATGGCCTTTGATGCGAACCACAAGATACTTGGCCTGAAGGTCGAGACCAAAGCCAATCTCGGCGCCTACATGTCGCTGTTCTCGTCGGCGACGCCGACCTACCTCTACGCGACGCTGCTGTCGGGCCAGTACAACATTCCGGCGATCCACGCCAATGTGAAGGCGATCTACACCAACACCGCGCCGGTCGACGCCTATCGCGGAGCGGGGCGTCCAGAAGCGACCTTCGTCATGGAGCGCATGATGGAAACCGCCGCTCGCCAGTTCGGCGTGTCGCCGGCCGAGTTGCGGCGCAAGAATTTCGTCACCTCGTTCCCGCACCAGACGCCGGTCATCATGTGCTATGACGCCGGCGACTATGCGGCTTCGCTCGACGCGGCCATGAAGGCTTCGGATTATGCCGGCTTTGCCAAGCGCAAGGCTGCTGCCGCCAAGAAGGGGCTGCTGCGCGGCATTGGTATGAGTTGCTACATCGAGGCCTGCGGTATCGCGCCGTCGGCGGCGGTAGGCAGCCTTGGCGCCGGCGTTGGTCTTTGGGAATCGGCGGAGGTGCGGGTCAACGCCGTCGGCACGATCGAGGTGCTGACCGGCTCGCACAGCCACGGCCAGGGCCACGAAACGACGTTCGCGCAGCTGGTCAACGAGCGTTTTGGCGTGCCGATAGATTCGGTTTCGATCGTCCATGGCGACACCGACAAGGTGCAGATGGGCATGGGCACCTACGGTTCGCGCTCGGGAGCGGTCGGCATGTCGGCCATCGTCAAGGCGCTCGACAAGGTGGAAGCCAAGGCCAAGAAGATCGCGGCTCATCTGCTCGAAGCAGACGAGGGCGATATCGTCATCGAGAATGGTGCGCTGAAAGTCGCCGGCACGGACAAGAACGTGCCGTGGTTCCAGATGGCGCTCGCCGCCTACACCGCCCACAATCTGCCCGGCGGCATGGAGCCCGGGCTGAAGGAGACGGCGTTCTACGATCCGTCGAATTTCACCTTCCCGGCGGGCTGCTACATCTGCGAGGTCGAGATCGATCCGGAAACCGGCCTGACCGAGATTGTTCAATTCGTTGCGGCCGACGATTTCGGCAACATCATCAACCCGATGATCGTCGAAGGCCAGGTGCATGGCGGACTGGCGCAAGGCATCGGCCAGGCACTGCTGGAAGGCGCCCACTATGACGCCAGCGGACAGCTGCTGACGGCGAGCTACATGGATTACACCATGCCGCGCGCCGGCGATCTGCCGTCGTTCACGGTCTCGACCTCGAACACCCCATGCCCGGGCAACCCACTTGGGATCAAGGGCTGCGGCGAGGCCGGCGCCATCGGCTCGCCGCCGGCGGTGATCAACGCCATCACCGACGCCATCGGCATCGCCGATATCGCCATGCCCGCTTCGCCGTCCACCGTGTGGGCCGCGATCCGCGCCGCGACGAAGCACTGAGGAGGAACAAACATGTACTCGGTCAACTATCACCGTGCCGCCTCGGTCACTGAAGCCGCCAAGCTTGTGAAGAGCGGCGACGCCAAGCTTTTGTCGGGGGGCATGACCTTGATCCCCGCCATGAAAACGCGTCTGGCGGCTCCTTCGGATCTCGTCGACCTCTCGCGCATCAAGGAACTGCATGGCGTCAAGGTGTCGGGCAAGACGGTCACCATCGGTGCCGCCACGACCCACTATGATGTCGCCAATGACGAGAAGCTGCGGAAGGCGTGTCCGGCGCTTGCCCATCTGGCGTCGCTGATCGGCGACCCGGCGGTGCGTTACAAGGGCACGATCGGCGGCTCGATCGCCAACAACGATCCGGCGGCGGACTATCCGGCGGCCCTGCTGGCGCTGGGCGCCACCATCGTCACCAACAAGCGCGAGATATCAGCCGACAAGTTCTTCAAGGGGCTGTTCGAAACGGCATTGAAGGACGGCGAGATCATCACCGCGGTCAGCTTCACCGCTCCGGCAAAGGCCGCTTACGAGAAATTCCGCAACCCGGCCTCGCGCTACGCGATCGTCGGCGTGTTCGTGGCCAAGGGCAAGGATGGCGTCAGCGTTGCCGTCACCGGCGCCGGCGATGACGGTGTCTTTCGCTCGAAGGAAATCGAGGCGGCCCTTGCGAAGAATTTCGACGCCGCATCGCTTGCCGGCGTCAAGGTGCCGGCCAAGAACCTGATGAGCGACATCCACGCTTCCGCCGACTATCGCGCAAATCTGATCGCGGTCATGGCCAAGCGCGCCGTGGCAGCCGCCAACGCCTGACACCGGCGCGTTTCATGGTTTCACGGAAAGGGGCCATGGCGGCCCCTTTTTCGTGGTGCCTGTAGTGGCCACTTGCTGATGGATTCAGCCGCAGCGCAACATCCTTTGCTTGAAGCAATTCCGGGCCATACCGCCTGAAAACCGTGTCGGCGGCAATCTCGCACTTGCACAAATTTATATTGCACTGCAGTATGGACGGGGGCGGGAATGCGAGCCGGGTTCGGAATGCGTACCGCTTTGCCCTTTCGCATGCCAATGCGAAAGGATCGGCATGTCCGAAATTTCCGCGACCCACATGGTTCCGTCCCGGGCCGTCGTAGACAGATCGGCCAGGACAAGGTTGGCCTATCTCGATGGCTGGCGCGGCCTGTCGATCGCCCTGGTGTTGATCGGCCATTTTTTCCCGGTCCCCGGAATCAACCTCGGCGTGCTCGGCGTCGAGTTCTTCTTCGTGCTCAGCGGCCGGCTGATGGCCGAGATCCTTTTCATCGAACGGTATCCGCTGAAGAAGTTCTTCAAGCGCCGTTTCTCGCGCATCTATCCGGCGCTCCTGGTCTTCGTCATCATTGCCATGATCGCGCTGTCCGGCACATTCATCGCCTTCAAGTGGAAGGCGGCGCTGACGGCGCTGACATTCACCTACAATTACGCGGGCATCCTCGTCACCCGCGCCGGGGCGCTTGACCATATCTGGTCGCTCTGTGTCGAGGAGCATGCCTATGTCATCCTGGCGCTGATCAGCGCCACGGTCGTCAGCCGCGACCGCGTCCTCCCATTGCTGGTAGCGCTGGCCTTGCTTGCCATGGCCAATGGCGCGGTGTCGTACTGGGTCTTCAACCTGGACTACGAGGCCACTTACTGGCGCACGGATGTGCACATCGCATCAATCCTGCTGTCGGCGTCCATCTGCCTGCTCAAGGCCGAGGGCAGGCTGCCGGACGTGCTGAAAGGGCCTTATGTCGCCCTTGCAGCGGCGGTTGGCGCGGTTTTCCTGTTCGTGGACCCGGTGCCGACGCCGATCCATTATCTCCTGGCCACGCCCCTGCTGGCGCTGGCCGTCAACGCGCTCGATTTCAGCAACCGGCTTTTTTCCGGTCTGCTGTCGTCCTGGCCAATGACGACATTGGGCCTGTGGTCATATTCGCTCTATCTGTGGCAGCAGCCATTCTACAAATTCGTCTATGAGCAAGGCAGCAACCCCTGGCCGATGCTGGCCGGCGCCTTTGCCTGCGCGCTCTGCAGCTACTACCTCATCGAGCGCCCGGCGCGCGAATGGCTCAACCGCAACTGGTGAGTACGGCAACGCAGTTGCGGCGGAGCGGACATGGTGACTGCAACCGGCCGGCCAAATTTCGTGTTGCGGTCAAGCGAAGCCGGAAGGCGTTCCTGGCGGCCGCCGGGGCTAGCGGCATGCTTCGCACCAACCGTTAAGCGTCCACCTTCACCTGCGCTCCCCCGTTAACCGCTCGGAAACCATGTCCTTGCGCGACCGGCGGAGGAGTGGTTTGATTTTGGCGGGGGTTCTTTTGAAGCCAATCCTGAACAGAGCATGGCGCGAGCGACTGACCTTGGTCATCGTCGTCTACGCGATGAGTGCCCTGGTTGCGTGGGCATTGAGCGTGGCGGCGGCCAGCATGGTGCCGGCGCGCGCATCGTTCGTGGCGAGGATATTCGGCGAATGCCTGATTGACGGTCTTATCTGGCCGGTCCGACTGGCGCGGCTATGATTTGGTCGTTGCAGATCCTTCGCTTTGTCGCGGCGCTGATGGTGGTCTACTCCCATTCAGTGAAGATCGCCGTCGAGGTGACGAGATCGAATGGCCTTTTGCCCCTGAGCGTACAGATGGTCGGACGGGCCGGTGTCGATATCTTCTTTGTCATTTCCGGCGTCATCATCAGCCGGGTATCGATCGGGTTGTCGTGGCAGGAATTCGCGTGGCGGCGACTCCGCCGCGTTGTCCCGATCTATTTCGTCGCCTGCGTTCCAACGGTTGTGATCGCGGCCAAGGATGGCTTCGGCTGGCGCGATGTGCTCGCCACATTCCTGCTTTGGCCGGCGACCGACGTAATGACAGCGCCCCTGTTGACGGTCGCATGGACCCTTTGTTTCGAAACGCTGTTCTATGCTGCGGCAACCCTGGTGCTCTGGAACCGAAACGCGCTCTATGTCCTGCTCGGACTATTCATCGGCGCGATGCTGCTTCGCCCGATAGGTCCGGTGTTCCAGTTCCTCGGCAACCCGATCATTCTGGAATTTCTGCTCGGTGTCGCTATCGCTCGATTGCCGGAGTGGCGATCGGCCAGATGGGCTATAGTCGTTGGCGCGGGGATGATCGTGCTGGCCGGCCCAATCGGGTTCGCCCCCTCGGGCGATCCTATCGACTATCTGGTTGGCGTTGGCGTAGGACCGCGGCTGCTGATCTACGGCATCCCGGCAGCGTTGATCGTGTATGGGACGATGCAAATCAAGGCTGGCCCTAGTTTCTGGACTGCGCAAGGCGACGCCTCATATTCGCTTTACCTCACGCACATCCTGATCCTGTTGACCCTACTGCAATTCTGGCTTGCTTTCCCGATCGCCCCGGACCTGATCATCATCCTGTCGACGCTCGCCTGTGTGCTCTTTGGATGGGCGGTTCACACCAGGGTCGAGAAGCCGCTTCTGAATGCGCTTCGGGGTCAGCGTGAGAAGACTCTGAGGCCCGCTTAGATCGACCGGCGGAGATATTCAGAGCGGTGCCGATCGCATAGGCGCCGTTGACGAGGTGTGCTTTTCGGGAATGTGCCAGCTTGGCATCGCGGTTCCCCTGGTTGGCGGAACGGCTATCTTAGTTGTCGCTTTTTCATGTGGCCAGCGCCAGCGGATCAGGCGACGATCCGCCTGACGTAGTAGCGCACGGCTTTCTTGCCGCCATGGATGACCGCGTCGCCGACTTCGGCGAAACCGAGAGCGGCGTGGAAGGCATCCGAGGCCGGGTTGGGCGGGTCGATGTTGACCTCGCAGGTGACCAGCGCGTAGCCGGCGCGCTCGGCATGGTCGAACAGATCCTGATAGAGCCGGCGCGCGTGCCCGCGGCCCCTTGCGTGCGCCGCCACGACCACGCGGTCGACATAGATGAAGCGTTCGTAGCGTTCGCGGAACCAGACGAAGTTCGGGCTGTCGTAGTTCGCGTCCTGGTCGAAGGTCATGATGAAGGCTTCGAGATCGCCGATGCGCCGCGCGTAGAATGCCTCGCCGAGCAGGAACGACAGCCGCTCGGCTTCGAGCCAGGAGAGTTCCGCCGCATGTTCGTTGTTGAGCGCCAGTATGGCCGCTTCGTCGTCCTGCGCTATGCGGTCTATCGGAGAGGTCATGCCTTGGCCGCCGCGATCGTCGCCGCCACCAGCGGTGTGTCGGTCAATGTGTTGCGGTATTCGCGGTCGAGATCGGAGCCGCCCATGCCGACCTTGGGATTGCGGTAACCCATGGCGCTTGGCACATCCATCAGCGCCGCGAAATGCATCTCCGCCAGGCCGGTCTTTTTGCGCACCTCGGCGATGTTGGCGAGATCGAGCCCGCCGCAGCCGAGGATGATTATGCGGTCGCCCGCTTGCCGCACCAGATCGGCCAGCAATGGCAGGCCTTCGAGCGCGGTGTCTCGCTGGCCGCTGGTCAGCACGCGGCCGACCTTGCAGCGGATCAGCGCTTCCAGCGCCTCGCTGGGATCGCGTGTCATGTCGAACGCGCGGTGGCAGGTCACATTTAAGGACCCGGCAGCCCGCGTCAGCTCGCCCATGCGCTTCTCGTCGATGGTGCCGTCGGGGTTCAGGCAGCCGAACACCACGCCGGCCACGCCGAGATCACGCAGCGCCGCGACGTCGGCGAGCATCGAGCCGTATTCGGTCTCGCTGTAGAGAAAATCGCCACCGCGCGGCCGCACCATGACATGAAACGGCACCGTCGCCTGGTCCAGGGCCGCGCGCACCGTGCCCAGGCTCGGCGTGATGCCGCCTTCGACCAGGCTGGCGCACAGTTCGACCCGATCGGCGCCGGCAGCCTGCGCCGCGAGCAGGCCATCGATGCCTTCGACACATATTTCGATCAGCGGTGGGCGGGGTTGTGTGGTCAAGGGGCGATCCTGTCCATGATGGTGGTCAATGCCCTAGCACCCGAGCGGCTGACGCGAAAGCGTGAACGAAACAAAGCCATTTGGACCAGGCGCCATTTCCCGGCTTGACAGTCTTATAACCGTGTAGTTATGAATTAAACCCATAGCTGAAGGGTTATCGATTGATCGTCAGCGATGCGGCGGCAGCCGAAAATCCCATCGAGTCGAAGCTGGATGCGTGGCATCCGGGCTCGGCAAGACATGCCCGCGAAATGCCTTCAATGGAGAAAGACAATGCAAGCTCGAATCAAGAACCCGGTCATGCTCATCCCGGGCGCCCTGCAAGCGCTGCTGGCCCTGGACAAGTCGACGGAGGCGGCCGACCTGCCTTATGTGACGCGCAAGCTCATTCATCTGCGCGCCAGCCAGATCAACAATTGCGCCGTCTGCGTCGACATGCACGCGCGCGAACTGAAAAAGGCAGGTGAAAAGGACGAGCGCATCTTTGCGCTGGCCGCATGGCGGGAGACGCCGTACTTCAGCGAACCCGAGCGGGCGGCCCTGGCGCTGGCCGAGGCAGGCACAAGGCTCGCCGACCGCCCGGACGCCGTGCCGGACGATGTCTGGGGCGAAGCCGCCAGGCACTATGATGAAAAGGCGCTTGCCGCCCTGGTTGTCCAGATCGCCTTGATCAACGCCTTCAATCGCCTGAACGCGACGACTCGTCAGATGGTCGGAAGCTGGAGCTGAGCGCTCTTTGAAACGCTTGGGCAGGGTGGTGTCCGCGACGGCGGGGGAAAGCGGATTGCTTTTCCGCTTTTCAGGCATGGGCGGCTACTGCCGCAATTCCGTATTCTTGGCGCCTTCCTCGACCTGATCGATCACCAGCAGCTTGACCGGGCCATCGCCGATATTGGTGGCTTGATGCCACTGCCCGATCATTTCGATGATGAAATCGCCTGTCTTGTAGGTGTTGCTGTTGCCGGTCTCGACATTGGTGACCTTCAGCGTTCCGGCCTCGACATAGGCATAGCGCGGGAAGGGGTGCCGGTGCACCGGCAAGGTCGCGCCCGGCGCGATATCATAGGTCGATACCAGCACCTGCACATTCTTTTGCGGCAGCGTGATCGGCTGGCCGGACGCGGTTGTCGTGCGCGATGCAAGCGGTGTCACCACGACAGGCGTGCCGCTGCTGTCGAGTGCGAGAGCACAATTTGCATAAAGTGCGGCTGCGGACAGCAGCGCCGATGCCAGGATCTTCCGCATGATTCCTCCCTGAACCGACGCATCTATCGCGCGGCGGACAACCGCGCGCAAGCGCCGCCAGACGTTGGCGGATATTCCGGATCGGGCCTTTGGAAATGCCGGCGCGCCGGAGCCGACGAAGCAGAGAATTACGAGTCGGCTACCGACGACATCGACCCGCGCTGTTGAAGGCGCGCCGAGCAAAGCGGATGGCCATCGTCTCCGCCAAGAAGGATCACCGTATCTTGCCGTTCAACGCCTCGCGCAGGGCGAAGACGCGCGTGACCTCAGCCATGTTTTCCGTGCCCCAGATGCATAGCGGCACGAGGGCCTCTGCCAGGCTGAGGCCGAGCGGGGTCAGACTGTAATCCACCCGAGGAGGGATCTCCTTGTAGTCGGTCCGCTTCACGAGGCCGTCGGTCTCCAGCTCCTTGAGCTGCTGGATCAGCATCTTGTCGCTCACGTCGCGCACGGCTCGTCGCAACGCGCCATAGCGGATGGGGCCGCCCTGCGCGAGGAAATACAGGATCAGCGGCTTCCACTTGCCCGCGATGACTCTCAGGGTGGCATCGAGGCCGCAGGTGAAGCCTGGCAATGTCGGCGTGCAATTCTGGGCCGACGAGAGAATCTCGATCGGCGACGAGGTTGGGTCTGAGCGATCTAACGACATTCCATAGTACTTACCAAAAGGTGCATACTTGTCAATAGGTGGGTATGTCGCCAAGTCTGTGTAACCTCAATGAAGGAGCACATCATGAGCAGACTACAGGGTAAGACGGCCGTGGTGACGGGCGGCGGAAGCGGCATCGGGTTTGGCGCCGCCAAACGGTTCGTCGATGAAGGCGCATTCGTCTACATCTTCGGGCGGCGGCAGAAGACGCTCGACGCGGCCTTGGAGCAGCTGGGCCCCAATGCGCGGGCGGTGGGCGGGTCCGTAACCGATCAGGCTGACCTCGATCGGTTGTACGAGACGGTGAAGGCGGAGCGGGGCGGCCTCGACATCCTGCTCGCCAACGCCGGGACCGGAGCGTTCGCGCCGCTCGGCGAGATCACGACCGAGCACTACGACCGGATCTTCGATCTGAATGTAAAGGGGCTGGTTTTCACGGTGCAGAAGGCTCTGCCGCTGATGGGCGAGGGGGCGTCGATCATCCTGACAGGTTCCAGCACGGGCGTGATGGGGACCCCGGCGTTCAGCATTTACAGCGCAACGAAGGCGGCTGTCCGCAATCTGGCGCGTAGCTGGGCGCTGGACCTCAAGGGCACGGGCATCCGCGTCAACGTCCTGTCGCCGGGACCGACCACGACGGAGCTGGCACTGGAAGTGCTGGGCGACGAAGGCATAGCCGCTCTGGGGGCCAGCACGGTCCTCGGGCGGATGGGCGATCCGTCGGAAACCGGCGCCGTGGCCGCCTTTCTTGCATCCTCGGACAGCAGTTTCATGACCGGCGGCGAGGTGTTCGTCGACGGAGGCTTGGCGCAAGTCTGAGCTGCCAAGCGGCTGAGCGCGAGGGCTTCGGTGATCGAGATCGAAGCCCTCGATGCGTCCCGTGGGCTTGTCTCGACGGAATGGCGCGCGACGGCATCAACTCACGACACGCCGCGACGGTCGATCCCGCGCGCTGGCGAGGCTGGCGGAGGCCTAACGCCTCACTTGAGGATGAAGTAAAGCGGGACGAGAATCGCGAATGCCGCGACAGCGGCGAGAAACAGGTCTGTGGTCATGAGCCCCCGCTCGAAATTCCATGACCATCTCCCACATTTAATTTGGCTAAAATGCAAGGCGTCACATCGCGCCGATAGGAACGGAAGCGGGAGTTCGAAGTTTACTGATCGCTAATGCAACCTTGTGCGGAGGTGGCAAATGGAAACAGCGGTTGGACCCGACACAGTCGACGTGGCCATGGTGGTCGAGACGATGCTGGGTGAACATGACCTCCAATCCATGGCCGAATTTATCGAATTGCTGCGCCAAAGGACTGGAACGCAACGTTCTGATGCGGATCTGAAAGCTCTGATCTTGAAGAAGGCGGCAGTGCTTGGTGTCGTTGTAGAGTGAGACGCCTGACGTTTCGGGTAACGGTGACTACCCTGAAAACTGGTCGATTCTCTCGCGCCGGCACTGGATTGTTGCCCAAGGCAGAGCTTGGCACTGTTGTGTGCGCTAAAATATCACAAGTGCATGGAAATGATTGGCTCCCCGGGCCGGATTCGAACCAGCGACCAACCGGTTAACAGCCGGTTGCTCTACCACTGAGCTACCGGGGAACGGAGGCTCTTTCAGCAAGTGGCGCAGCCTATAGCAAACCCCTTTCGGCTTTGCAAAGAAGCATTTCGTATTTTTCCGAGACTTTTTCGCGCGGCGGTTTCTCGCAATCGCCGGTGTCAGTCCTCATATTAGCCGTCTTGGCGACGGGCGCGGAACCGATAGGGCGGTCGCGGCTTTCGTAAACTGACATTGTCGAGCCACCAGATGGGCAGCCATTCGCGATGACGGCAGCAGACGAAAACCGGATACCGGCACGAAAGATCTCGATTTTCGGGCGCGAATTCACCATGCCGCAATCGCGGGGCCTCAGAATCACGATCGGCATTCTTTTGACCATCGGCGGCATTCTCGGGTTTCTGCCGATTCTTGGCTTCTGGATGGTTCCGATCGGACTGCTGGTGCTTTCTTATGAATTCGCCATGGTGCGGCGCCATCGCCGTCGCCTCGTCGTCTGGTGGGAGCGGCGGCGGCGTCCGGACTGAACGTCGCCACCAGCCGTGTCCTTGATCGGGTCTTGCAGGCGCGTCATGCCCTTGTTCGAGTTTCGGATTTTCGCGAATCCGCTCGTCGGTCCGCACTTCTTTCCAGGTCCTCGCGGATTTCCCTGAGAATGGTGGCGGCCGAGGCGAGGCGCGCGCGGTCACGCGGTGAAAGCTTGGCGGCGCCGTCTATCGCAAGGCAGTCGATGGCATGCCGCAGCAATGCGTCGCATCCCGATCGCGACAAGCCGTCCCAGGCGTTCATTCCGTCGTTCGGGCTTGCAGACCGCATGGAACAGTCCTCCCGTTTCCCAACGGCGGCCGGGGCGTGGAGTTTCGCGTGATCTGCTGTTATACCTAATGCCATGCTAATATGCGTCGTGGTCATCGCGGCCGCGACGCTCGATATGGGTGTAAGGATTCATTCAGAGGAAACCGCGAGGAATGCATGGAGGCCGCTTGACGCCATTTTCGCCGCAACCTATTGGAACCGGGTGGAACGCCGGGAGCAATGAGGCCTCGTGGCGGAGTGGTTACGCAGAGGACTGCAAATCCTTGCACCCCGGTTCGATTCCGGGCGAGGCCTCCAATGCCCCAGGCTCCCGCGCACAAGCGCCGGGGGCTGAAGTTCCAGTCGAAATGAGCCGCGTTCTTGACGCGGCAAGCGGATTGGTTGGGACATGAGCGCTGATTTCTCCGAGCTTCGCGTCAAGATGGTCGACGGCCAGGTTCGCACCACCGACGTGACCAGCGCCCCGTTGCTGGAAGCCTTGCTTTCCGTACCGCGCGAGCTCTTCGTCGGCGACCAACAGCGCGATCTCGCCTATATCGATGAGGACATCCGCATCGGCGGCGGCGCCGATGGCGCGCGCTATCTCATGGAAGCATCGCCGCTGGCCAAGCTGATGCAACTGGCCGAGATCAACCCGACCGATTCGGTGCTCGATGTCGGCAGCGGCAGCGGCTATGCCTCGGCCATCCTGTCGCGGCTGGCGAGATCCGTCGTTGCGCTCGAAAGCGATTCGGTGTTGGCGCAAACCGCGGCGTCGACCCTTTCCGGCCTGGGCTGCGGCAATGTGACCGTGGTCCAGGGCGCGCTGGCGCAAGGTCATGCGGCCAAGGCCCCCTATGACGTCATCTTCATCGGCGGCAGTGTCGAGAAAGTGCCGGCGCCGCTGCTCGATCAGCTCGCCGATGGCGGCCGACTCGTCGCGGTCGAAGGGCAGGGTAATGCCGGCGTGGCGCGACTTTTTTTCAAGGCTGGGGGGGTTGCAACCGGGAGACGGGCATTTAATGCGGCAATTAAGCCACTACCCGGATTCGAACGTGAGCATGCTTTCGAATTCTGAATGGTTTGGCCTTGCAGCAAAGGCTTTGTCATGGTCGCTTGCATTTGAACAATCGTTGCTGATCCCGGACTGGGGGCACTTTGGGACCGAGCGACAGGGAACATCGAAACACGTCACTCCGGCTACTCTAGCGAGAAGCTGGCGCGGCGCGGTTCCCATGGAAAACGAATGAGGGATATACCCGTGCCGTCTGTATCCAAGATCCTTTTTGCCGCTGTCCTTGTTTCCGCGACCGCGCTGTCTCCACTGACCGCCTCCGCGGAAACCATCACCGGCGCCCTCGCCAAGGCCTATCAGTATAATTCCTCGCTGAATGCGTCCCGTGCCGGCGTGCGCGTCACCGATGAAGGCGTGGCCATCGCCAAGTCCGGCTGGCGCCCAACCATCGCCGGGTCCGCCGACGCCAACTATGTGAACACGCGCGCCAGCGGTGCCAACAGCAAGACGTCGTCGGCCAGCGTCGGCATCACCATCAACCAGACCCTGTTCGACGGCTTTCAGACCAGGAACAATGTGGCGGCCGCGGAATCCCAGGTGAAGGCGTCGGTGGAGAGCCTGCGCAACACCGAAGAGAACACGCTGTTCAGCGCGGCCACGGCCTATATGGATGTGATCCGTGATCGGCAGATCGCCGTGCTGACCGAACAGAACCTGCAGTTCCTGACCGAACAGGCGCGCGCCGCGCGCTCGCGTTTCGAGGTTGGCGAGGGCACGCGCACCGATGTCGCCCAGGCCGACGCGTCGCGCGCCTCGGCGGTGGCCTCGCTCAGTGCCGCCCGTGCGCAGGCGCTGGCGAGCGCTGCAACCTATCACCAGGTGGTCGGCGACGAGCCGGGCAAGCTCAAGCCCGCTTCGCCATTGGGGAAACTGTTGCCGGCGAGCCTCAATTCGGCGATTGCCATTGGTTCGGCCGAACATCCGGCCATCCTCGCCACCCAGCATCTGGTCGACGCGGCCGCGTTTTCGGTGAAGTCGGCGGAAGGCGCGCTGTTGCCGCAGCTTTCCGCATCGGCCGGCATCTCGGATGACTATCTCAACCGCAATCCGAATGTCGGAACGAACGGCAATTCGACGTCGGCCAATATCGGCGCGACGCTGACCATTCCGATCTATTCGGGCGGGCGGACATCGGCGGTGGTGCGGCAGAACAAGGAATCGCTTGGCCAGGCCCGCATCCAGGTCGATGTCAGCCGTGACCAGGTGCGCCAGGCCGTTGCCACCGCATGGTCGCAATACACCGCCGCCCAGCAGAGCGTCTCCGCCAACAAGCAGGTGATCGATGCCGCGCAACTGGCTCTGAATGGCGTCATCGAGGAGCGCAATGTCGGCCAGCGCACCACGCTCGACGTGCTCAACGCGCAGGCCGCCGTCATCACCGCCAAGATCAACCAGGCCAATTCCGAACACGATGTGGTCGTGGCAAGCTATGCCATCCTGTCGGCGATGGGCCGCCTGTCGGTCGACCGGCTTGGCTTGCCGGTGACCAAGTACAAGCCCGAAGAGCACTACAACGCCGTCAAGGACAAGTGGATCGGCGTGCGGACGCCGGATGGCCGATAAGGCCATCGGCTGGAATTCTCGCCTTCCGCCGGGACGGGATTTTTTGAAAACCCCGTCCGGCTTTTTTCGGCTTCACGCTCTAATCTGTTGAAATCCCACGTGTCCCCAGATTGGGGATTCTCGTTCGGCGATCCGTCGGTTACGCTGTCGCCATGATTCGAATCCGGCTTTGCCGGAGTGGAAATCTGCAGGGTCACCAGGGCGGCGGATGTGACGATGGCAACGGCAAGCAGCGCACAGCGCGAACCTTCCATGGAAGAGATACTGGCTTCCATCAGGAGGATCATCGAGGATAGCGATAACGGCCGCAAGCAGCCGGGCGAGACCGATGAGCTGCGGCAGGACCTGGAGCCGTCGCCGGGCGAAGCTCCGGCGGCGGACGTCGATGCGTTTCGCGCCGAACTGCATGCTGCGCCCGAAGTCAGGACGCAGGTCGCGCTCGCGGAAGTCCGGGCACCGTCGCCAGAGCCGGTGATCGCGCGCATGGAATCGCAGACGCGCGCCGATCCCGTTCCGGCCAGGCCTTCGATGACGCTTGCGGAGGTCAGTGCCAGGGTCGCCGCCGAGCCGGCGCCTGCCGCCAGGATCGACGCGCCAGCGGCGCCAGAGGCCAGCGCGACAAGCGATAGCATCGTTGCCGATTGGCGGCGCGAGATCGCCGCGGTTGGAGAGCAGGCGAAGGCGATGCCGGACAGGAGCATCCGCAAGCCCGTTGCCCAGCCCGAGGCCCCGGCGAGCGAATCGGTGGTTGAGGGCGCGTTCGGACAGCCTTCTTCAAGCGACGCTTCGGCCGGCGCCGCTCAGGCATATGCGGCGACAAATGAAGCGCCTTCGGCTCGTCCGGCAATTCTTTCCGAACACACGGGCCGGCAGGTCGCCGCGGCCTTTGGCGAGCTGTCCGATGCCTTTGCCAGCCGCAGCAAGAAAACGTTCGACGAGATGGCCGAGGAGATGCTGCGGCCGATGCTGCAGGACTGGCTGGACAACAATCTGCCGACGCTGGTGGAGCGCCTGGTGCGCGAAGAAATCGAGCGCGTCGCACGCGGCGCGCAGTAATCTCCTCCAACGATCATTTTCGAAACGCCGCCATGAGGCGGCGTTTTTGTCGATGAGGTCAGCCCGCGCTGGACGCGAAGCAGACAAGGTTGCCGTCGGGATCCGTGACGATGAACGTGCGGGCCCCCCAGGGTTCGGTCCGCAATGTCTGATGGAACGGGGCCGTGGCCTTCTGATACTCCAGAAACAGAGCCTTGATGTTGTCGACGACGATCGTCGCCGCCAGCAGGTCATCGGTCGAATTGGCGGCGAGTGGAGGCTTGTCGACATGGCGCAGGTTGAGCCGTGCGCCATCGCGAATGATTTGGGCGTAGAAGGGCGGCTCGCCATATGTGAAGCGCGTCTCGAAGCCAAGCTTTTCCCGATAGAAATTACAGGCCGCTGCGATGTCGCAGACAAAGAGCTGTGGCTCGGCAAAGGCGAGATGCGGTTTTGCGGCGTCTGTTGCTGCATGATCGGTCACGGTTTGAAGGCCTTCCTTCAGCGCCTGCCAGCTCTCGAAACCTGACTTCCTGGCGACGAGTTCCTGGGCATCGGTCAGCTTGAAGTCGTGATCGAGGATTTGGCTGTCGCTGAAATGGCGAAATCGCGGCAAGAGCCATCCAATCACAGCGGCGACGGGGTAATACCGCTCGCGGTGCCATTTGAGATAGAGCTTGGCCTGTTTCTTGTGGTGTTCGAGAGTCGGCATGGGCGCACTGTGGGGTTGAGGTGGCGTAGGCGGGCAATGCCCCCTCCGGCCGGAAGCCGATGCGCCCTACAGCAGCACCGACAAGGTATTGCCGGGACGGCCGCGGGTCAAGGCGCGGTGCCGTGCGGCATGGCTCCCGTTGAAATGAACACCGCCGCGCCTATCTGCTTCTCATGAACCGAAGCGGGCCTTGCGGTTGACTTGGCCAAGACCTTCCGATTTACACCGAACCAGCAAAAATCCCGACAGCGCGGACCGTTTTCCCATGCTTGAAAAGACCTACGACGCAAAGACCGTCGAGCCGAAGATCGCCAAAGTGTGGGAAGAGGCCGACGCGTTTCGCGCCGGCGCCGGCGCCGAGGAGGGGGCCGAGGCCTTCACCATCGTCATCCCGCCGCCCAATGTCACCGGCTCGCTGCATATGGGCCATGCGCTGAACAACACGCTGCAGGACATATTGATCCGCTTCGAGCGCATGCGCGGCAAGAACGTGCTGTGGCAGCCGGGCATGGACCATGCCGGTATCGCCACGCAGATGGTGGTCGAGCGCCAGCTGATGGAAAGGCAGATCCATCGCCGCGACCTGACGCGTGAGGAATTCATCGAGAAGGTTTGGGAGTGGAAGGCCGAATCCGGCGGCGCCATCTTCAATCAGCTGAAGCGGCTCGGCGCCTCGGCCGACTGGTCCCGCGAACGCTTTACCATGGATGAAGGCTTGTCCAAGGCCGTGCTTGAAGTCTTCGTCACCCTCTACAAGGAAGGCCTGATATACAAGGACAAGCGCCTTGTGAACTGGGACCCGAAACTCTTGACCGCGATCTCCGACCTCGAGGTCGAGCAGCAGGAGGTCAACGGCAACCTCTGGCATTTCCGCTACCCGATCGAGGGCGAGACCTTCGACCCGGAAAATCCGAAGACCTTCATCACCGTGGCGACGACACGGCCCGAAACGATGCTGGGCGACACGGCCGTCGCGGTGCACCCGGACGACGAGCGGTACCGGCATCTGGTCGGCAGAAACGTTGTGCTGCCGATCGTCGGCAGAAAAATCCCCGTCGTGGCGGACGAATATTCCGATCCGGAAAAGGGTTCGGGCGCGGTCAAGATCACGCCAGCGCATGATTTCAACGACTTCGAGGTCGGCAAGCGTCACAAATTGCCGGCGATAAACATCCTGACCGTCGAAGCCGCCATCAAATTGAAGGACAATGAGGACTTCCTCGCCGGCCTCCAGGTCACGCCGGAACGCCAGGCTGTCTGGGCCGAGCTTGAAGGGCTCGACCGTTTCGTCGCGCGCAAGAAGATCGTCGAGCTGATGGAAGCCGGCGGCTTCCTCGACAAGGTCGAGCCGCATCGCCATGCCGTGCCGCATGGCGACCGCGGTGGTGTGCCGATCGAACCGTTCCTGACCGAGCAGTGGTATGCCAATGCCGCCGAACTCGCGAAGCCGGCCATTGCCTCTGTGCGCGAGGGCCGCACCAACTTCGTGCCGAAAAACTGGGAAAAAACCTATTTCGACTGGATGGAGAACATTCAGCCCTGGTGCATTTCGCGTCAGCTGTGGTGGGGTCACCAGATACCGGCGTGGTACGGGCCGGACGGACGCGTCTTCGTCGAGAAGTCGGAGGAAGAGGCGCTGAGTGCGGCTATCGAATACTATCTGGCGCTTGAAGGCCCGTGGAAGGCCTGGGTCGAGGACAAGTTGGAGAACTTCAAGCCCGGCGAGATCCTAACCCGCGACGAGGACGTGCTCGATACCTGGTTCTCCTCGGCACTTTGGCCGTTCTCAACTTTGGGCTGGCCGGACCAGACGCCTGAACTGAAGACGTATTACCAGACCGACGTGCTGGTGACCGGCTTCGACATCATCTTCTTCTGGGTTGCCCGCATGATGATGATGGGCCTGCACTTCATGGACGAGGAGCCGTTCCATACCGTCTATGTGCACGCGCTGGTTCGCGACAAGAACGGCGCCAAGATGTCGAAGTCGAAAGGTAACGTCATCGACCCGCTCGACCTCATCGACGAGTACGGCGCCGACGCGCTGCGTTTCACGCTGGCGGTGATGGCGGCACAGGGGCGCGACGTGAAGCTCGATCCGGCACGCATCGCCGGCTATCGCAATTTCGGCACCAAGCTGTGGAACGCAACGCGCTTCGCCGAGATGAACGAAGTCGCCCGCAATGACGATTTCTGGCTGAACGATGCCAAGCTGGCGGTGAACCGCTGGATCCTGACCGAACTGACACGCGCTGCGCGCGAGGTCACGGACGGCATCACCTCATACCGCTTCAACGAAGCGGCCGGGGCGGCCTACCGCTTCGTCTGGAACCTGTTTTGCGACTGGTATCTCGAGCTGCTGAAACCGGTGTTCATGGGCACGGACGAGGCGGCCAAGGCCGAAAGCCGCGCCTGCGTAGCCTTCGTGCTCGACGAGATCTACAAGCTTCTGCATCCGATGATGCCGTTCATGACGGAAGAGCTGTGGGCGCAGACGGCGGGCGAGGGCAAGGAGCGCGAGTCGCTGCTTTGCCACGCCGCCTGGCCGGCGCCGGATTTCGAGGACGCGGATGCCGCCGCCGACATCAACTGGCTGGTCGACCTCGTCTCTGGCATCCGCTCGGTGCGCTCGGAGATGAATGTGCCGCCGGCGGCCATCGCGCCGCTGGTCGTGGTCGGCGCCAACGATCTCACGCGTGAGCGGCTGGTTCGCGAGGACTCGGCGATCAAGCGGCTGGCGCGTGTCGGTGACATCTCGCTCGCCGATGCGGCGCCCAAGGGCGCGGCGCAGATCGTGCTCAACGAGGCGACGATCTGCCTGCCGCTTGGCAGCTTGATCGATCTCGCCGCCGAGGCCACGCGGCTGCAGAAGGAACTGGCCAAGGTCACAGAGGAAATCGCGCGCTTGCACAAGAAGCTGTCCAACGAACGGTTCGTTGCCAGCGCGCCGGCCGAGATTGTCGAGGCCGAGCGCGAAAAGCTCGCCGAATACCGCGATGCGCAGGACAAGCTTTCGGTGGCTTTGACCAGAGTTCGCGACGCCGGTTGAAGGACAGATTCGTGCAGGCCATGAGGGGTGTGCCCAAACGTCAGCTGCCTCGAAAACAGGCATTCCGCTACGTTAATTTTGACGTAAACGGAAACTTTGCGTCCATTGTTGCCATAATGTAACAATGGGGCCATAGCCCCCTTAAAAGTGGCTGTCTTTGAGCCTTTTGGGGCGAATTTTGGTTATTTTCTGTTCGGACAGGCACGCCTCGATCCGTTTTTCGGCCTTACGGTGCTTATCTGCATTTTGTCGAAAGTGCGTTCGCCGAGCATGTACATGTACGCCCGCTAATTCGTTGTTGCGCCGTTAACCTGAATTGGTTCTAGCTTGATGCACTCGAATTCGGGGAGGACATTCATGACCAATCTGCGACTGAAAGCGCTACTGGGGGCGGGGTGCTTTTCACTTGCTTTGATGGGCTCGGCGCACGCTGGCGGCTTTTCGCGCGGCACGGCTGATACCGATATTCTTTTTGAAGACGGCAATTTCAACATGCGCACCAGCGTGACCTATGTCGCGCCCACGCGAAAATATTCGGTGGACCAGCTCAATCCCAATTTGGTGGGCGTGAACTATTCCGACAGCTACGCTGTCCCTTCGGCCGCGGTAAAATTCAAGCTGTCGGACAACCTGTCTTGCGCAGGTACCTACACAGAGTCTTATGGTGGTGGAGCGACATGGCCCTCGCCGAGTGGGACTCTTGCCAAGCTGAGAGAAAATTTCACAATCTACGAAGGTGCTGTCACCTGCGGCATAAAATTCGATTTGAGCAAAGGTCGCATTTGGATACTCGGTGGCGTCTACCATGAGGATGTTGACTACAACCTTCTTGCGGTCGCAGGATTGCTTGATGTCGGTCTGAAAGACAGCAATGTGGGGTGGCGTGCAGGCGTTGCTTACGAGATCCCCGAGATCGCGTTACGCGCCCAGCTGATGTATCGCTCAGGTGTATCCATCGACGCGTCCGGGTCGGCGGTCGCAAGTCCAGCTCTGATTCCATTCCCGGTCCCAGGGCCGGTCACGGTGGACGCGACGGGTGACACGAAGTTCCCGCAGTCGCTGGAGTTCAAGGCTCAGACCGGTGTCGCACCAGGCTGGTTGGTCTATGGCAGTGTGAAGTGGACTGACTGGTCGGTTACCAAGCAGCTCAATCTTCATATCCCGTCCTTGGGCATCGAGAACGGCAACGACTATTTCTGGCGCGATGGCTGGACCGTCACTGGCGGTGTTGGCCACAAGTTCAATGATCAGTTGTCCGGAACTGTGTTTGCTTCCTATGACCGGGGCGTAAGCACGGGTTGGGATTTGACCGGAGACACCTACACGATCGGTACCGGCGTTGCGCTTAAGGACAAGCTCGGTGGGGAGCTTCGATTTGGCGTTGCCGCCATCTATCTCGCATCGGTGTCCGAGACCCAGTACACGCCTTCTTTGCTCAATCGTACCGTTCAGGGCGATTGGGGCTACGCGCTGTCGGGTGGCTACAGCGTCAAGTGGTAAGTCCTTACATTGTCGACCAAAAAAAGGCCGGGCAATGCCCGGCCTTTTTGGTTGGCCAGGTCTTTCCCGTGGACCACGTACTCCGTGGCAATACATTAGCTTGCGCGCAAATGTTGTCGTTGACGTAAACGGAAGTTTCTGCCGCGATGTTGCTATAATGTAACAGCGGGCAGACCGGCCGTCAGGACGCTATTTTTTGCGATGATGTTGGCTGTTTTTTTGGGTTTTTCGAATTGGCGCACGCAGATTGGCTGTTTTTATGACGGTGAGGGCCTTAAGCGGCTCGACGGAGAAGGCACCAAGAAAAACATGTACATGTACACCCTCGAAATCGCTGTTGCACTACCAGCACAAAGCGGTCTTGCTTGGTTGTACTCGAATCCGGGGAGGAGATTCATGTTCGATGTGCGTCTGAAAGCGCTGCTGGGGGCGGGGTGCTTTTCGCTTGCTTTGATAGGCACGGTGATGGACACGGCGCATGCTGGTGGCCTGGAGCGCGGCGGCTACGACATCGACCTGTTGTTCGATCCGGGCCCCTTCGCTTCGGACGTCAGTGGAACCTATGTCATGCCGCAGCGCGATCTCAAGAACGCGACGGACACGTCCGGCGGCGGGCTAACGGGCAAGAGTACCGCCCGTAACGCCGAGGGCTACTGGGTGCCGTATGTCGGCATCAAGGCAACGGTTGGCCATGGCGTTGACTGCATGCTTGACTATTCGCAGCCATGGGGTGCGAGTTCAAACCCCGGTATCTGGAACGGCTCCTATTCCAACATCAACACCCAGATCAAAAGCAACAACTATGCCGGCACGTGCTCCTACAAGATGGATGTCGGCAAGGGGCAGCTTCGCTTCATCGGCGGCGTTTTCTATCAGGAAGTCTACGGCTTCAAGGAGAGCTATGCGAACCCGGCCTTGGGTACCACAATCGGCCGTGTCGACCTGAGCAGCAGCGGCTGGGGCTGGCGCGTTGGCGTCGCCTACGAAATTCCAGATATCGCGCTGCGCGCCAGCCTCGTCTACAATTCGCAGGTGAAACTCGACAACATCGCGGGCACCTTGAATATTGTCGGCGATATATACGGCGCAACGCAGTCGATGCCGGATTCGCTGGAACTGAAATTGCAATCGGGCATCGCGCCCGGCTGGCTCGCATTCGGTTCAATCAAGTGGGTCAACTGGAGCCTGCTGCAAAGCATCCCGATCTGCCCGCAGGGGGTTCCGGCTTCCGTGTGCGTTACGGGTTCGGCGGCGGCTGTGACCTCGCTGGATCTGATGTATCGGGACGGCTGGACGGTCACCGGCGGCATCGGCCACCAATTCAACGAACAGTGGAGCGGCGCGGCCCAGATTTCATGGGACCGCGGGACCTCGCATGGCTATGGCGACCAGACCGATACCTGGACGATAGGTGGCGGCATCGCCTACACCCCCAAGCCCAACATCGAGTTGCGCCTGGCCGGCGCGATCGGCGTGCTGACCAGCGGCCACTCGGGTGTTGTGAACGGTGAGAACGGATTTCAAGCCGGTACGGACGTCAGCTACGACTTCGGGAACGATCTGGTCTCCGCGATTTCGGGCGGCCTCAAGATCAAGTTCTAAGCTTATGAAAATACTGGCAAAAGGCCGGGCATTGCCCGGCCTTCTTCGTTTGGGCGGGCATTGTTGGCGATGCCGCTATCCAAGCTGCGTTGCATATAAGCCGCACTGGGACTGCTTCGTGCAATTGTGACGTTTTGGCAACACTTTCTGAACAACCCCCGCGCTAAAAGTCAGGCCGGGGAAATTGCCTATTTCCCGCCATAAACCCGGCGCACCTCGAACCTGTCTCGGGACACGTGCCAAGAAGGCCCGGTGACGAGGCAGGCCGCACCGCCCGCGGCAAGGATGAGAATGGACGCCAAGGTCATTTCAAAGGCTAAGCTCCCTAGCCGCTATGTGACTGTCGGTCCGGCGCGCGCGCCGCACCGGTCCTATCTCTATGCCATGGGGCTTTCCGCCGCCGAGATCGCACAGCCGCTGGTCGGCGTAGCCTCGTGCTGGAACGAAGCCGCCCCCTGCAACATCTCGCTGATGCGCCAGGCGCAGGTGGTCAAGAAGGGTGTGGCGGCCGCCAACGGCACGCCGCGCGAATTCTGCACCATAACTGTCACCGACGGCATCGCCATGGGCCACCAGGGCATGAAGTCTTCGCTGGTGTCGCGCGAGGTCATCGCCGATTCGGTCGAACTCACCATGCGCGGCCATTGCTATGATGCGCTGGTCGGCCTCGCCGGCTGCGACAAGTCGCTGCCAGGCATGATGATGGCCATGGTGCGGCTCAACGTGCCATCGATCTTCATCTATGGCGGTTCGATCCTGCCCGGCAGCTATCGCGGCCGCCAGATCACCGTGCAGGATGTGTTCGAGGCTGTCGGCCAGCATTCGGTCGGCACGATCGGTGATGCCGAACTGCTCGAGATCGAGCAGGCCGCCTGTCCCTCGGCCGGCTCCTGCGGTGCCCAGTTCACCGCCAACACCATGGCTACCGTTGCCGAGGCGATCGGCCTGGCGCTGCCTTATTCCTGCGGCGCGCCGGCCCCCTACGAGATGCGTGACCGTTTCAATTTCGCCTCCGGCGAAAAGATCATGGAACTGATCGCCAAGAACATCCGGCCGCGCGACATCGTCACGCTGAAGGCACTGGAGAATGCGGCGACCGTGGTTTCGGCCACCGGCGGCTCGACCAACGCAGCGCTGCATCTGCCTGCGATCGCGCATGAGGCGGGCATCAAGTTCGATCTGTTCGACGTGGCGAAAATCTTCGAGAAGACGCCTTATATCGCCGATCTCAAGCCCGGCGGAAAATATGTCGCCAAGGACATGTTCGAGGCCGGCGGCATTCCGCTGTTGATGAAGACGCTGCTCGATCACGGCTATCTTCATGGCGATTGCCTGACGGTCACTGGCCGTACTTTGGCCGAAAATATGGAGCACGTTGCCTGGAATGAACACCAGGATGTGGTCCGCCCGGCCAACAGACCAATTACCCAAACCGGCGGTGTCGTGGGGTTGAAGGGAAACCTTGCCCCCGAAGGCGCGATCGTGAAGGTCGCGGGCATGGCGGAGTTGAAATTCTCCGGCCCGGCGCGCTGCTTCGATTCGGAAGAGGAATGTTTCGAGGCGGTGACGCATCGCAACTACAGGGAAGGCGAGGTTCTCGTCATTCGTTACGAAGGGCCGCGCGGCGGCCCGGGCATGCGTGAGATGCTGTCGACGACGGCGGCGCTCTACGGCCAGGGCATGGGTGGCAAGGTGGCGCTGATCACCGACGGCCGCTTCTCGGGCGCGACGCGCGGCTTCTGCATCGGCCATGTCGGGCCGGAAGCGGCGGTTGGCGGTCCGATCGGTCTTATCCTGGATGGCGACGTGATTTCGATCGATGCCGTGAACGGTACGATCGAGGTGGCGCTGACCGACGCCGAACTGGCGGCGCGGGCAAAGACATGGAAGGCGCGCACGACCGACTACCAGTCGGGCGCGATATGGAAATACGCACAGACGGTCGGGTCTGCCAGGGATGGTGCTGTCACCCATCCGGGCGGTGCGAAAGAAACACACTGTTATGCGGATATCTGAGTTGTTGAAGTCAACACCAGAGTTGTTGAGGTCATCTGTCCTTCCGGCACTGGTCGCTGTTGCGATCTTTGGCGCCGTGGGCCAGGCTTTGGCCTTCGACGACAAGGTGTTCGACGACAAGACCGGCGTGAAGCCGCAGTCCAGTCCCTGGGCGGTGTTCCAGTTCGGCTTCTCCGCCTACAAGAACGGCCACAAGGAACAGGCCGCCGAGGCCTATAAATACGCCGCCGAAAATGGCCAGATCGGCGCCACCTGGAAGCTTGCCCGCATGTATGCCGAGGGCGATGGCGTGGCCCGCGACGACTATGAGGCGTTCAAGTTCTTCTCGGAAATCGTCGACCAGGATGTCGAGCCCGGTTCTCCGGAAGAAAGCTACGTCTCGGACGCGCTGGTGGCGCTCGGCGACTATCTGCGCAAGGGCATTCCCGGCAGTCCGGTCACCGAGAACGAGGTGGCGGCCCAGGAATATTACATGCGCGCCGCCGCCAACTATCGCAACCCGAACGCCCAGTTCGAGATGGGGCAGATGTTCCTGAAAGGCGAGGGCGGCGTGAAGGCCAGCGTCAAGCAGGCCGGGCGCTGGTTCCAGCTCGCCGCCGAGAAGGGCCATGCCGGCGCGCAGGCGACGCTCGGCCATCTCCTGTTCCAGAGCGGCAAGATCGTTCGCGGCCTGGCGATGATGACCGCGGCGCTCGAACGCGCGTCGCCGGCCGACCAGCCCTGGATCCGAGGCATGCAGGAAGAGGCTTTCGCCGCGGCCGGCGAAGCCGACCGGCGCACGGCGATTTCGCTGGCGGATGACATCCTTACCAAGGGCACCACCAACGCCGACCAATAGCGGCTGACCGCGTCTTGGCTCGAGGTAGCGACCTTTCGCGCCCTCCGTTCACGTTGGCGAACTCCCTGACATCACAAATGATTGGAACGCGTGAGGTTCGATCACGTTATGTGACATCGAGTTCTCAATGGTGTCCTCATGGTCATGTTCAGCGATCCGCAACTTCGAGAGGTGGCAGAAGGAAATGGCATGACGACCGATCAGAAGGTGCTGTTTCTGGTGCAATCCGGACACCTGGGTCCTACTCTTCTTCCCGGTAAGCTGTCGAGCACCGTTGCGGCACGCCCACACCCTATTCTCCTGATCCTTGCTTCGATTCTTTCGTCGGTAAGATGGCGATTGCGTTCGATGCGACAAAGGCCGGGTCGCGGCTTTTAAAGCGCGTCGCCCTGAAGCCGATTCAGGCGACGCGCCTTAAAGTCTTTGTTTTGGTTCATGTCGTCGTCCCAGAACCGCTGCACACTTCTGGGCGACATGCATCAGGCCCGCGAACGGTAACGATTGCCGCACTCCCAGCAGCGATCAGAACCTGAGGATTGGCTGTATCAACTGGCCCAAAAAGCTTTGAAGCCTGATGCTTCCTTGAAGCGCGACTATGCAGACGCAGGGCACGTCACTGCAAATGCGTGGCTTGTGGTCGACGGTTTCGTCCGCCTCGTCGAAGTCGCCAGGACCGTAACGGCCGAATTGGTGTTCAAAAGCGCCCTCCAGAACACACGTCCATTCGTCACCGGTATGCTTGTGGTGCGGAAGCGTGATTCCGGGTGCCGCCTTCAGCATGAAGACCTTGATATCGGAATCGCCGGCGACGGAGACGGCGCGTTGCTGCAGACCGGGCCACACCCGGCGCCATGGACCGAGCTTATGACGGTCGAGCAGCTGCTCGGATGCGATCTCCGCGCCCTGGGCGCTCGTACCGATCGATCCCAGCGCCGCCTGGAGCGCGCCGGGCCTCATCGACACTGGCAATGCCTGCTCAAGGAGCGCTCCACCGATCGCTTCATATTGATCGACCGCGTGGCCACAGGCGGCGCACAAGGATCGATGGATCGAGACGACCAGGCTACGCGCTTCATCAAGCGTGCCGGAGGCGAAGGCGGCCAGAGTCTCGTCGCTCGGATGGTGGGTAATGTCGTTCGTCATCTCAGCTCACCAAGCTTCCCTCTCAATCGATGCAGAGCCAGCCTCATCCGCGACTTTACGGTGCCGAGCGGTATCCCAAGCAGTTTGGCGATCTCGGCATGCGCCAGGCCGTCGAAAAACGACAATCGGACAACGCGCAATTGGTCGCTGGGCAGCGTTGCGATCGAGGTCCTGACCAGGTCTTCGCGCTCGGCCGCGAGAAGCTGCCCTTCTGGCTCGTCCGGATCTGCCTCTTCCTGAACGGCTTCGTCTTCCAACCATTTGGCGGCTCGAAGGTCACGACGGCCGAGATCGATGCCTACATTGCGCGCGATGGCATAGACCCAGCTCGATGCCGTAGCGCGTCCGGGGTCGAACTGGCTGGCATTTCGCCAGAGCCTGAGCAGGGTTTCCTGCGCGAGGTCTTCCGCACGGTCGGGGCTTGCGCCGCGTCGGATCATCATGGATTTCACGCGTGGCGCGTAGTGCTCGAATAGGCTCACGAAAGCATCCCGATCCTGGGTTGCCGCAACGCGAGTGATTAACCAGGCTGGATCGAATTCAACCATCGCCTTGCAGTATACGCTCAAACTTGCTCCGGCTGACCAGGCAGCTCTTTGGGTCGTTGGTCTTTTTACGAACTGCGCGCGGGTTCGGATCACATTCCCAGGCAAAATGATTTTTGTTCGTTTGATCGGCAGTGATCCAATTCGGTTCTTGAGCCGTAACCAGAACAAATCAATCGCTTCGCAAGCGACCAGCAGTCAGGAGCCCGCGTGAGATGCCTAAGATCTCGCTGATAATCGGCAGCGCGCCCGACGCGGTCAGGGCCAGGGACTGGGATCGCTCGGCCTTCACCGACATCGTCGCGATAAACAACGCCTGGGCCGTGCGGCCCGATTGGGACTATCTGATCCACCCAGACGATTTTCCCGAGGGACGGTTGCCGGATAGCCCGAGCCCGCGGTTTGCATCGATCATAACATCCGCCGAGTTCGTGCCCGCGCAGAACCTGTTCGGTGGATTCGTCTACGCCGGCGGGACAATGGCATTTACCGCGGGCTACTGGGCGCTGAAGGCGCTGAAGCCCGACATCATAGCCTTTTTAGGCTGCGATATGGTGTATCCCGCGAACGCGCCTACGCACTTCTACGGGGTTGGCACGGCAGATCCGCTGAGGAACGACGTAACTCTGAGGGATCTGAAGGCGAAGTCGGCAAGGCTGTTCGCCCAAGCCCTGCGTCACGGAACGCTGTGCCTCAACCTGTCTGAGCTTCCGGTAACGCGTCTTGCCCTACCGCGCGTGACGCTGCCTTTAATCGAGCGGCTTACCTCCGCCCGCATCAAAGCCATCAGGGCGAAGTTCAGATCGGCGATCGACGATACGTCGATGGAGAACGCCATCAGGCTCGAAAGTGAGCTTGGCTATTTTGTCCAAAATGGGCGGTATTGGGAAAGTATCTCGGACTTCGATGGAGTCTCTCTCTCTAAAATCGACGGTCACTGGAGATCTTCTGTAAGGAACATTCCCAACTCGGCATTTCCAAGCGATTTTTGCGGCGCGCGCGGATCCAAGGTTGTTTCACCTCCGGTCGAGATCGAGCGATTCCCGTGATGAATCGTGATGACATATCAAGGCTGATCCTGCGGACAAGCATGCAAGACCGGGCCGCGTTCGATCTTCTCTATCGGCATACGAGCGGGAAACTATTCGGAATTTGCTTGGGCATACTTGGTCATCGGTGCGAAGCGGAGGAGGCGTTGCAGGAGGTTTACGTCAAGATCTGGTCCAAAGCAGACCGCTTCGTGATTTCGGAACTCAGTCCCATTTCATGGCTTGCGGCAATCGCTCGCAACCATGCGATAGATCGGGTCCGGTCGCGCCGGCCAGCTACCGCCGACCTCGCTGCCGCGGACGATGTCGCCGATCCGACCCCTTTGGCCGAAGCTTTGCTAATCGCAGCCGACGATACGAAGCGCGTGCATCGATGCATCGATGCACTGGGAAGGGAAAAGGCGGAAGCCGTGCGAGGCGCTTACATCGAGGGCCTCTCTTACGCGCAATTGGCCGAGCGTCATGACGTGCCGATAAACACGATGCGGACTTGGCTTCGTCGCGGGCTGATAAATATCAGAGCCAATTTTGGCAAATAAAATGCCGCACGGTTGCGCAAGCGGCTGCGGCTGAATTGTGAAATTAGCGATGGCCGATAATGAATAAGCCTGCGGTCGAACTTTTTGTGGATAGCTATCTATGGTTGAGTGGTTGTCTCGACGCGTGATTTCTCCGGAGTGACAAATGACTGACATGCCTACGCTCGCCGCGACGCTTCGGGCCACCAGCGAAACGTTGAAAACCGTTCGAAACATGGTTGTGCAATCCGGTCATCTTCATGAGATGTTGGACATAGACACGTTGGTCAACGTCGCCCAGGTCGAGGCCGAACGGCGGGCGGTGATCATGGAAGTCACCAGCAGCCGACGCCAGATCAGCCCGCGAGACGATAGGGTTCCGTGAGGCGCGCCTCCGCCGCAATTCTGAGCGCCGTTTCGCCTGTCATGCCGGACTGGAACAAGCGCACCAAATCCGCGGCTAGGTCGAGAGCGGCTTCGGGATCCGGCAAAATCCGGTAACGGTCACACACAGCCTCAAACACGGCGCAAAGACGGTCGATATCCTCGGGATACAGAATTTGGCTGCTGTCTTGTCCAAACATCTCTACGCTCCGGCAAGGGCGAGAGTGCGATGGTCGCTCCCAAGCAGCGGAGCCCATTTAACTGGCCGCTGACTGGCGCACCTTGTACCGATCCGAGGTCTGCGTCTTTAACATAAGACATAACGATGAAAATAGTCGGCGGCGAGGTCGATAGCCTGATGAGAAAATCAGTTCTCGGTCGGTTCGGTCGGCACCATGCTTGGCGCGGGTGTCGAGATCGGCGTGACATGCAGATGCGGCGCCATCTTGTTTTCAGGGCAGCTGTCGCCGACCTTGGTCCATGACGTGTTGTTGAGCACCATGTCGCAGCGCGCCAGATGGCTCTGGTCGCCAACAGTCAGGCAGGCGACCTGACCGACCGGATAGGATTTTCCATTGGCGAGACATTCCGGAGCGGCGAAGGCCGGCGGCATGACGACCGTGGCGAATGCCAGGCCGATCGGACAAGCAACAGATCGAATAGTCATGGGAACCCCGGCCGCCATGATGATTTTCGATCATGAGCCTGATTTGTGGCGACACAACGTCGTCGTGGCGAAACAAAGCCCGGCGATTCGACGGCGGAAGGGGCCGGTCAGGCTGGCTGCAGCGCGAGATCGATCGCCACCGGCACGTGATCGGATGGCTTTTCCCAGGCGCGCACATGCTTTTCGATCGAGGCCGACGAGAATCGGTTGGCGGCTTCCGGCGACAGCAGCAGATGGTCGATGCGGATGCCGTTGTTCTTCTGCCAGGCGCCGGCCTGATAGTCCCAGAAGGTGTAGGTGTCGGGCGCATCGGTCACCGCGCGCACCGCTTCGGTGAAGCCGAGATTGAGAAGTCGCCGGAAGGCCTGCCGCGTCTGCGGTTGGAACAGCGCGTCGCCCAGCCAGTTCTCCGGAAAGCGCGCATCGATCGGCTCGGGAATGACGTTGTAGTCGCCGGCCAGCACCAGTGCCTCTTCGAGCCTCAGCCGTTCCTCGGCCCAGCGTTCCAGCCGGGCCATCCAGGACAGCTTGTAAGGAAACTTCTTGTCGTCATCGATCGGATTGCCATTCGGCAGATAGAGGGAGGCGACGCGCAGCGCGCCCTTGTCGGTCGAGAATACGCCTTCGATGAAGCGCGCCTGTTCGTCGGTGTCGTCGCCCGGCAGGCCGCGGTTCACTTCATCAAAGCGCAGCTTCGACAGGATGGCGACGCCATTAAAACCCTTCTGGCCATGGGTTTCCACATTGTAGCCCAACGCCTCGATCTCGGCGCGCGGGAACTGCTCATCGACCGTCTTGATCTCCTGCAGGCAGACGATGTCGGGCGCGCTTTCGGTCAGCCAGTGGGTGAGGTTGCCGATGCGGGCGCGGACGCCGTTGATGTTCCAGGTGACGATTTTCATGACGGTCTATTCTTCCTGCGGCGGGTGGCGTTGGACCAGGCCGATCGTATTGCCTGCCGGGTCCTTTAGGAAGGCCATCCACTCGCTTTCCCCCGCCGGACCGAACTGGCCCTCCGTGTCGCGATGCACCAGCGTCGGCGGCGCGGTGAAGGGGACTCCCGCGGCTTTCGCCCCGGCGTGGAAGGCTTCGAGGCCCGTTATGTCGAGATAGACGGTGCCGGCCGGTATGCCGTCGGTGAACAGCAGCCGCACGCCGCCTGCCATGATGAAGGCGATACCCGGTGGGTCGAAGCGCGCGTGCACATTCATGCCGAGCACATCGCGCCAGAAGGCGAGCGTCGAATCAAGATCGCGTCCGGCCGACAGCGCGACCTGACGGACCGCGCCGACGGCAGGCATGCCGCTAGATGGAGAAACTGGTGCCGCAGCCGCAGGAGGCGACCGCGTTCGGATTGCGGATCTGGAACGACTGGCCCATCAAATCGTCGACGAAGTCGATTACCGACCCGCCCATATAGACCAGAGACAAATCGTCGATCAGAACCGTGGCGCCATCCTTCTCGATGGCGACGTCATCGTCGTTGCGCGTATCGACCAGATCGAACTTGTATGAAAAGCCGGAGCAACCGCCGCCTTCGACGGAGACGCGCAAAGCCGTTTTGCCGGCTTCGTTGGAGACAATCCTGGCGATCCGCTTGGCGGCAGCCTCGGTCATATCGACTTTCATGGCAGTCTTGGCATCCGCGCCCATGGGCGTCACCTTGCTTTCGGTTTCACATGATAGGTATGAAGCGCAAGCGGCCAAGTCAACTAGACCAGTCAACCTGCGGCATCGACCATGACCAACGAGTTGGGCGACATCGGATTCGGCTACCGGCCGCGCGCGGCCTATGCGACGGATCCGGCGCGCTCGCGCGGCCGGCTGTTCGACGAGGTCGAAAGCCCGACCCGCACGCCATTCCAGCGCGATCGCGACCGCATCATCCATTCGACGGCGTTCCGGCGGCTCAAGCACAAGACCCAGGTCTTCATCGCCCATGAAGGCGACCATTATCGCACAAGGCTGACCCATTCGATCGAGGTGGCCCAGATCGCGCGCGCCCTGGCGCGGGCGTTGCGCGGCGACGAGGATCTGGCCGAAGCCGTGGCGCTGGTGCATGATTTCGGCCACACGCCCTTCGGCCACACCGGCGAGGACGCGCTGAACGACAAGATGGCTGCCTGGGGCGGTTTTGATCACAACGCGCAATCGCTGCGCATCGTGACCCGGCTGGAAGCGCGCTACGCCGAATTCGACGGGCTGAACCTGAGCTGGGAGACATTGGAGGGCCTGGTCAAGCACAATGGCCCGCTGACGGACAGCCGCGGCAAGGGCCTGAAAGGGCCGGTGCCGCAGGCGATCCGCGACTACTCGGAGCTGCAGGATCTCGAACTCGACCACTTCGCCGGCATCGAGGCGCAATGCGCCGCCATCGCCGACGATATCGCCTACAACACACATGACATTGACGACGGCTTGCGGGCAGGGCTGCTGACGCTCGACATGCTGGAGGACGTCTCGCTGCCGGGAGCGATCCTGCGGGGCGTGCGCCAACGCTATCCGGCGCTTGATGGCGTGCGCACCGGCCACGAACTGATGCGGCGGCAGATCACCGCGATGGTCGAGGATGTCATCGTTTCCGCGACCGCCAATCTGGAGCGTATCGCCCCACGCAGCGCCGATGCGGTGAGGGCGGCCGGCGAGACGATGGTGACCTTTTCCACCGAGATGGCCGCGGCCGAGAAGGAACTCAAGGCTTTTCTCTACAAGCACCTCTATCGGCACAAGGAGGTGATGCGGGTGCGCGCCGGCGCCGAGCAGATCGTCAGGGACCTGTTCGATGTCTATTTCGCCGACCCGCGCGCCATGCCCGACGGCTGGCGCGAGGGGCTGGACCGGGCCGAGGATCGCATCAAGGCGCGCAGCGTGGCCGATTTCCTGGCAGGGATGACCGATACCTACGCACTCAAGGAACATCGGCGTTTGTTTGACCGCACCCCGGATTTGAGCTAGGGCGGGCGCGATTTTGCCGGCCAACGAGCCGGATTCGCCATAAAGCCGCCAGAGCAATACCCATGAACATCTTCGCCGATTTCACCGCGCGAGTCACAAAGGCTGTCGAAGCGCTCGATCTGAAAGACAAGGATGGCGTTTCGCCCGACCTGTCGCGCATCGCAGTCGAACCGCCGCGCGACGCCAGCCATGGCGACCTCGCGACCAATGCGGCAATGGTGCTGGCCAAGCCCACCGGCCAGAACCCGCGTGCGCTGGCCGAAAGGCTGGCGCTGGCGCTGCGCGACGACAAGGATGTCGCCGCCGCCGAAGTTGCCGGCCCTGGCTTCGTCAATCTCCGCCTCAAGGACGGCTTCTGGCAGGCCCATCTGGCGGCCCTTCTGGGCGAGGGACGCAATTATGGCCGCTCGACGGTCGGCGCCGGCCGGAAAACCAATGTCGAATATGTCTCGGCCAACCCGACGGGGCCGATGCATGTCGGCCATTGCCGGGGCGCCGTGGTGGGCGACGCGCTCGCCAATCTGATGGCGTTTGCCGGTTACGACGTGACCAAGGAATATGTCATCAACGATGCCGGCTCGCAGATCGATGTGCTCGGACGCTCGGCCTTCCTTCGCTACCGCGAAGCGCTTGGCGAGGATATCGGCGAGATTCCGCCCGGGCTTTATCCCGGCGACTACCTGGTCCCGGTCGGTCATGCGCTGGTCAAGGAGTTCGGCCGTTCGCTGCTGCAGATGCCGGATGACGAAGCACTGGCCGTCGTCAAGGACCGGACCATTGACGCGATGATGGCGATGATCCGCGAGGATCTGGCGCTGCTCAACGTGCATCACGACGTGTTCTTCTCCGAACGCACGCTGCATGCCGACAATGCCAGGAAGATCCGCTCGGCGATCAACGACCTGACGCTGAAGGGCCATATCTACAAGGGCAAGCTTCCGCCGCCCAAGGGAGAGAAGCCGGACGACTGGGAAGACCGCGAGCAGACGCTGTTCCGCTCGACCGCGGTCGGCGACGACATGGACCGGGCTTTGGTCAAGTCCGATGGCGCGTTCACCTATTTCGCCGCCGACGTGGCGTATCTGAAGGACAAGGTCGATCGCGGCTTCGTCGACCTGATCTATGTGCTTGGCGCCGACCATGGCGGTTACGTCAAGCGGCTGGAGGCGCTGGCACGGGCCATCGCGGGCGACGAGGTCAAGCTCACCGTCCTGTTGTGCAATCTGGTCAAGCTGTTTCGTGACGGCGAGCCGGTCCGCATGTCGAAGCGGTCAGGTGATTTTGTCACGCTTCGGGAAGTGGTGGAAGAGGTTGGCCGCGACGCCATCCGCTTCATGATGCTTTACCGCAAAAGCGATGCGCCGCTCGATTTCGACTTCGCCAAGGTGACCGAGCAGTCCAAGGACAATCCGGTGTTTTACGTGCAGTACGCTTCGGCGCGCTGCCATTCGGTGTTCCGGCAGGCAAGCGAGCAATTGGGCGAGGCGAATTTCGACCGCAACAGCCTGGCGGCCGCCGTCGCATCGCTGACCGACGAGGGCGAGATCGGCCTGATCCGCAAACTCGCCGAATATCCACGCCTGATCGAATCCGCCGCTCTTGCGCTGGAGCCGCATAGGCTGGCATTTTACCTCTATGATCTGGCTTCCAGTTTCCACGGACACTGGAACCGGGGCACGGATAATCCGGACTTACGTTTTGTTAAGGTTAACGACCGACAATTGACGCATGCCAGACTAGGGCTGGTGCAGGCTGTTTCGGACGTTCTGACGTCCGGCCTGACGTTGATCGGAGCGGCAGCGCCCACCGAAATGCGTTAGGTTTGACTAAAAAACCTGTCACCTTTTGCCCACATTGCGCTGGTAAGGGCCAACCCTGCGCGACGTCCATGGCGTCCGAATGAGTGCGAGTTCGGGAACAATAATGGCAGACAGAACCCAGCTGAGAGTAGCCGACAACAACGACATCGCTGACGATGATCCGTTCGCGGAGCTGACCAGGATCATGGGATTCGACCCGCGCCAGCCGGTCAAGCAACCGGAGCCGGCCCAGGCTCCTGTCGCCAGCCAGCCCGTGCAGGAGGACGATTTCAATATCGACCTCGAAAAGGAGTTGATGGGCGAGTTCGACGCCGGCGACGGTGCGGCCGCTCCATCCGTCGATGTTCATGAGCCGGCATTCGAAACGGCGGCCACGCACGCGGCCGACGATGATCTTGCGCTGTCCCTCGACGACGATTTCCATCTGGACTTCACGGGTGCCGATGATCAGGGGCTGGTCGCCAGCCATGCCAACCCTCACGCTGCCGAAGCCGCGCCATCCGTCGAACCTGCCTTCGACGCCGATTTCGACAATGCCGTTGCCAGTTCGCTCGAAGACGTTTCGCCCTTCGAAGACGATCTGCCGATGGAGGACGAGCTTGCCGCGTCGCTCGATCAGGATTTCCACATCGAGGGCGATACCGTCGAGGCTCGGCACGCGGTGGCCGAAGCGCCGGCGGCTGTCGAGCCCGATCATCAATTCGACGATGCGGTCGCGCTTTCGCTCGAAGACGAGTTGATGCTTGACGACCATCCGGCGGATCAGCGCCATGTGGCCGCATCCGCCGTCGACTATCCTGAGCCGGCACTGGCCGTTGCGAATGAGGTCCAGGCGACTTCCGACGAGGATTTCGCGGGTCATTTCGACGACGCCATGGCTGATGTCGATATGGATTTTGACGTTCAGGCAGACGAGCCGGTGGCCTTTGATGCAGCGGAAGCGCACGACGTGCTCGCCGATGCCGTGGACACGGAAGGGGAGTTCTCAAGCCCCGATGCCGCTTCGGATGATGACGCTTTCGACCTAAATTTGGGCGATGCGTTCGCCGAGCCTGCCGAAGAGCCGGTCGCCGAGGTTGCGGCTGCGGTCCAGCCGATGGCTCCGGCAGCGGTCATGGCCGAGCCCGTGCGGGCCCACGCGGCGGACGAACGGAGCCTCGAAGACGAATTGAACGCGCTTCTGGGCGCCATGACGGCGCGCACGCCGCCGGCGGTCAACGAGCCTGTCGTTGCTCGGCCTGTTGTAGCCCAACCGGATATTGCTCCCGCCCAGGTCCATGCCGCCGCACCGGCGAAGAGCGCGGAGGAAAATGCCGATCTCGTTGGCGATCTCGACTGGGATCTCGACGACCATGCGCCCGAGGATCCGCATCGTTCGAGTGCCGCCCACGCCGCCGATGCCGATCTCTACAATCTGCAGCTCGACGAACTTCAGGACCAGGATCTTGGTTCGGATGCCGCGGATCATATCGATCTCGACGATGATGCGTTCGATGCGGCCCTTGCCAGGAGTCTCGATGCGCGCCATGAGACGGCTTCCCAGCAGGATCGGGCCGATTCCCTCGATTGGTTGGCCGAACGCTCGGCGCCGACGGAGCCAACCCGTTCGTGGAGCCGCGTGACACCGGTTCCCCAGCAGCCGGCATTTGCCACGCAGCCGGCCGCTTCGATGGCGGCCAGGGCCGCCGCGCCGGAAGTGGCCCCGGCAGTGGCTGTGGTGCCGACCTATCGTGCACCCGAGCCGGTTGCGGCTGCTCCCCATGCGGCCCCTGTATCAGCGCTGCAGCCGCGACAGCCGTCGCGCTATGAGGAGATGCCTGATGTCGAAACGGTCGATGTGCCGGAGCGCGTCGTGGCGCTGGCGGACGATCTCGACATTCCGGAACTGCATTTCGAGGAAGACGAGCCGGCCGCGCCTGGCTATGACGATCTCGACGCCGAGTTCGCCAGCCTTCTGACGGAAATGAATTCGGTGGAAGTCGCGCCTGCTCCAGCTGCTCCCGCAAGCAGCGCTGCCTACGCCGACGAATCCTACAATGCAGGATACAGTTCGGGATATGAGGGGCTCAATCCGGGATATGGGAGTCTCAATCCGGGATATGAGAAGTCTAACGCGGGATACCAGGCGCCGGCATACGAAGAGCCCAAGCCTGCCTACCAGCCTGAAGCGCGCACCTATGCGGCGCGGCCGACCGAAACGCCTGCTCGTGCGGCCGCGAACACTGGCTATGCCGATGCCGCGGACGGCTTCGACCTCGACAATTTGCCCGGCAGCCAGCCGGTCTCGCAGGCGGACGATTTCACCGTCGATGAACTCGACTATGATCCTGAACTGGACGAGGCGATGTCCGTTCCGGGTCTCGGCGAGCGCGAAGCGGCCAGCTCGTCGGGCCGCCGCGGCCTGTTCATCGCCGCGATCGTCGGCGCCGTTGCGGTCGCGGGCGGTCTTGGCGCCTTTGCGCTGTCCTTCGGCGGCAAGGGCGGCAGCGAAGCTCCGGTGATCGTCAAGGCCGACAATTCACCGATCAAGGTCAAGCCGGAAAATCCGGGCGGCACCGTGGTGCCGAACCAGGACAACAAGGTTTACGACGCGGTGGTCAAGGGCGCGAAGCCCGCCGAACCGGTGCAGCAGAAGCTTGTCACCAACACCGAGGTGCCAGTGGACGTGCAGGCAAAGGATCCGGCTCGCGCCATAGATCTTTCTCCTGACCAGAGTGCCGCCGTTGGCGGAGCCGATGACGGCAACGCCTCGCCCACCGCCAATGCGGCCCCAACCGCCAATGCGGCGCCGGCGCCCAAGTCCGAGGATCGCATCGCGCAGGTGCTGCAGGATGCCGACAAGGGCACCAACACCGATGTCGTCGCCGTCGCGCCGCGCAAGGTGAGGACCATGGTTGTCAAGTCGGATGGCTCGCTGGTGCCGCGCGAGGACCCGGCGCCGGCCGCGCCGCAGGTCGCGGCCGCTGAGCCGACCGATCCGGCGCCGCAGCATGTCGCACCCTCTGCCGATACCGATCAGACCGGCACCGTGGCGCCTGCCGCCGCCCAGTCGGGCGACGAGCCGGCCCTCAAGCCGGCGGCCAAACCGGCCAAGGCGCAGTCGGCCAACACCCCGGCCAAGGTTGCGATCGCACCGCAGCGCCCGTCCGACCAGCCGGTCGACGTCGTCGGCGAGGTTAAGCCCGATCAGGTCGCTTCCATCGATCCGGCAACGACGGCGACCGGTGGCGGTTCGTGGTCGATGCAGGTTGCTTCGCAACCGACGGTGGAAAGCGCCCAGTCGACCTACCAGGATCTGCAGCGCCGCTACGGCAGCGTGCTTGCCGGCCGCACCGCCAACATCGTCAAGGCCGAGATCGCCGGCAAGGGCACGTTCTACCGTGTCCGCGTCGCGGCCCAGTCGCGCAACGATGCCATCAACCTGTGCACCAGCTACAAGGCGGCTGGCGGCAACTGCTTCGTCTCCCGCTAGGCGCCGATCAATCAATCAAGCCGGCGTGGGTCTTTGACCGCGCCGGCTTTTTCATGCGCCCAGCGTTTTCATGTGCCCAGCGCTTTCATGTGGAAGCAGTTCCGGCGTTGGGCCGCATGTGATCGCAAGCGATTCCCTTTGATCGCGCGAAGCCCTAAACTCCTGACATGACCGAATCAAAATCCATGATCCTCGGCTGTGCCGGGAAGTCGCTCACCCGCGAAGAAATCAATTTCTATCGCAATGAATGCCCGTGGGCCTTCATCCTGTTTGCCCGCAACATTGGCGAGACCGAGCAGATCCGCGATCTGGTCGCCGAGATGCGTGATTGCATCGGACGCCCCGACGCGTTGGTGTTCATCGATCAGGAGGGCGGCAGGGTGCAACGCCTGCGGCCACCGCTGGCTCCCAACTATCCGGCCGGCGGGGCGCTTGGCGCGCTGTGGCGCGACGATCACGACGCCGGCGCCCGTGCCGCGTGGCTGATGGCGCGCCTGCACGCCTTCGACCTGCTGCGCTACGGCATCACGGCGGATTGCCTGCCGGTGCTCGACGTGCCGATCGAAGGCGCCAGCGACGTGATCGGCGCGCGCGCCTATGGCAAGGAGCCGCGCGCGGTCATCGAACTCGGTCGTGCCGCCGCCGAAGGCCTGATGTCAGGCGGGGTCCTGCCGGTGATGAAGCATATTCCGGGGCATGGCCGGGCCTTTGCCGACACGCATTTCGAGCTGCCGACGGTCGATGCTTCGCTCAGCGATCTGCAGCGGCATGATTTTGCGCCGTTCCGGGAGCTCAACGACCTGCCGATGGCAATGACGGCGCATGTCGTTTATAGCGCCATCGACCCGAAGAACCCGGCGACGACATCGGGCAAGGTCATCGACGAGATCATCCGCCGCGACATCGGCTTTGACGGGCTCCTGATGAGCGACGACACCTCGATGAAGGCACTTTCTGGGGATTTCCCGACAAAGGCGGCCTCGATCCTTGCGGCGGGCTGCGATCTGGTCCTTCACTGCAACGGCGTTTTCGAGGAGATGGTGGGCATCGCATCGCGCACCACGGGGCTTGAAGGCAAGTCTCTGGAGCGTGCAAAGCGGGCTCTGACCTATATAAGGAAACGCGACGCGGCCGAGGAAAACGAGATACGCGCCGAATTCGCCACCTATTTCGATGCGGTGGCCTAACGACAAGGAAGTGACAAGGCTGTGGCGGAAACATTGGAGAGCAAGGCCGCGAAGGCCGCACCGATGGACCGCCTGTGGGCCGAGAACGATGATTCACGGCTGACCGGCGACCCATCGCTGGTCGTCGACGTCGCCGGCTTCGAAGGTCCGCTCGATCTCTTGCTGCATCTTGCCCGCAACCAGAAGGTCGATCTGGCACGCATTTCCATCCTGGCGCTGGCAGAGCAATATCTGGCCTTTGTCGAGACGGCGAGGACGCTGCGCCTCGAGCTTGCCGCCGATTATCTGGTGATGGCGGCGTGGCTGGCGTTCCTGAAGTCGAAGCTCCTGATCCCCAAGCAGCCTGGCGAAGAGGGCGAAAGCGGCGAGGAACTGGCGGCGGTGCTGCAATTCCGCCTGAAGCGGCTAGAGGCCATGCGTGACGCGGCGTCGCGTCTCGTCAATCGCAACCGGCTCGGTCGAGACGTGTTCGCGCGCGGCATGCCCGAAATGGTCATTATCGAGAAGCGCAACACCTATTCGGCGTCGCTCTACGACCTCTTGACCGCCTATGCCCAGCAGCGGCAGAAGCAGGCGATCACAAATGTGACGATCGCCAGGCGCGGCGTCTGGTCGCTCAAGGACGCGCGCGACATCCTGACCCGGCTGATCGGCTCGTTGCGGGACTGGACGGCTCTCGACAGCTTCCTCATCCAATATATGACCAGCCCTGAAGAGCGGCGCACGGCGATCGCCAGCTCATTCGCGGCGACACTGGAATTGGTGCGCGAGCGCAAGATGGATGTCCGGCAGGACGAAGTGTTCGCGCCGATCTATCTGCGCGATCACCGCGCACCGGCAATCAAGGCAGTCGAGGTTGCATCATGAGCGAACGCGCCAACGCTTCGGTTATCCCCTTCAAGGTGGATGATGGGCCGGATGAGGGCGATCTCGACCAGGCTTCGCCCCAGAATCAGCCCCAGAATCCGGCCGAGCGCCTGCATGTGTCGGAGGCCGTGCGCATGGCCGAGGCGATCGTGTTCGCCAGCGCCGAACCGGTAAGCGAAAAGCAGCTCGCCGCGCGCCTTCCCGACGGCATCAACATCGCCCTCGCAATGGACGAGTTGCAGCAGATCTACGCCCGGCGCGGCGTCAATCTGGTGCGGGTCGGCGACGCCTGGGCGTTCCGTACCGCCGGCGATCTCGCCTTCCTGATGAGCCGTGACACGGTGCAGCAGCGCAAGTTGTCGCGCGCGGCGCTCGAAGTGCTGGCGATCATCGCTTACCACCAGCCGGTGACGCGCGCCGAGATCGAGGATATCCGTGGTGTCGAGACTTCGAAGGGCACGCTCGACACGCTGCTCGAGACGGAATGGGTGCGCATGCGCGGCCGTCGCAAAACGCCCGGCCGTCCCGTCACCTACGGCACCACCGAAACCTTCCTCGACCATTTTGCGCTCGAGGAAATCCGCGATCTTCCCGGCATGGAGGAACTGAAGGGCGCCGGCCTGCTTTCGGGCCGCATGCCGTCGAATTTCTCCATTCCGCAGCCGCCGGCCGACCCCGACACGCTCACCGAGGACGAGGATCCGCTGACCGATATCGACCTCGAGGAACTCGGCTTGCTGACGCCGCGCGTCACGGAAGATTGACCACTGGCGCTCTGTCCAAGCGCGCCGATAGATCGTAGATGCGCCGATTGGTAGCGGGCCAGTGAGTCGAAAAAGCGTGACATCCGTCACCCTTTCATAAACTCTGTCGCTGTTGTGTTTGAATCCCAACGCGAAAACGCATAGATCATCGCCAGGGAAAACATTCGAGAGAGATTTGCTATGGGTTCATTTTCGATTTGGCACTGGATGATCGTGCTGGTGATCGTGCTGCTGGTGTTCGGCCGCGGCAAGATTCCCGAGCTGATGGGTGACATGGCCAAAGGCATCAAGAGCTTCAAGAAGGGCATGGCCGACGATGACGTCGCCGACGACAAGCGTACCGTCGAACACCGTGCCGACGAGACCGTTTCGGCCGTGAAGGAAAAAGCCAGCAAGAGCTGAGCCAAAAAGTTCTAGTCGGAACAAAGTGCCATGTTTGAAGTCGGCTGGACCGAAATGCTGGTGATCGCGATCGTCATGATCGTGGTCGTCGGGCCGAAGGATTTGCCCAATATGCTGCGCACCTTCGGCCGCACGACGGCGAAGCTGCGCGCCATGGCGGCCGATTTCCAGAAACAGTTCAACGACGCGCTCAAGGAAGCCGAGCTCGACGACGTCAAGAAGTCGGTCGACGAACTCAGGGGCCTCAGCCCTATTGCCGAGATCAAGAAGCAGCTCAACCCGTTCGAGCAGGCGGCGGCCGATGTGCGCGCCGGCGTCGATGCGGCGATGAAGCCGAAGCCTGCCGCCGATCCGTCCACGCCAGCAGCTTCGACGCCGCTGCCGGCCGAGCCGTTGAAGAATGGTGCAACGGAAATGCCTGGCGTCAGTGTGGCGGGAGCCGCGGCGCCAACACCGATTTTCCCGGCGATGACCGATGAATCGGTCGTATCGGCACCCACGGAAGCGGCCGCGGCGCCAAAGGCATCCGCGGCCAGGAAGGCTTCCAAGTCGGCACCGGTGGCAAAAGCGCCGGCCAAGGCCTCGACATCCGCGAAGACTGTGACGGCAAAAGCCGCACCAGCGACAAAGGCCGCGACAGCAGCAAAGCCTGTGACCGCCGCTGCGAAGAAGCCCGCCGCCGCCAAGGCGACTGCCGCCAAGGCCGTGGCGAAAGCCGAACCGAAACCCGCGCCCGCGAAGAAGCCGGTGACCAAGAAGACGGCTGGAGCCGCCAAGTGAGCGTTTCGGACAAGGAAAAGGACGAGATCGAGAAGTCGTCGGCACCGCTGATCGAGCATCTCATCGAGTTGCGCCGCCGGCTGATCTGGTCGCTTGGCGGCTTCTTCGTCGCCTTCCTGGTGTGCTTCTTCTTCGCCAAGAAGCTGTTCAACCTTCTGGTCGTTCCGTTCAAATGGGCGACCAAGTGGGCGGGTCTCGATCCGCACAAAGTCGAACTGATCTATACCGCGCCGCAGGAATTCTTCTTCACGCAGGTCAAGCTCGCCATGTTCGGCGGCATGGTGATCGCCTTTCCGCTGATCGCCACGCAGATCTACAAATTCATCGCGCCCGGCCTCTACAAGAACGAGCGCAACGCCTTCCTGCCGTTCCTGATCGCGTCGCCCATCCTGTTCCTGATGGGCGCCTCGCTGGTCTATTTCTTCTTCACGCCGATGGTGATGTGGTTCTTCCTCGCCATGCAGCAGGCCGGTACCGACGAGCAGGTGCAGATTTCGCTGCTGCCGAAAGTGTCGGAATATCTCAGCCTGATCATGACGCTGATCTTCTCCTTCGGCCTGGTGTTCCAGCTGCCGGTGGTGACCAGCCTGATGACCCGCGTCGGCATGTTGTCGTCCAAGGCGCTGGCCGAGAAGCGCAAATGGGCGATCGTCATCGCCTTCGTCGTCGCGGCGGTGCTGACGCCGCCCGATCCGATGAGCCAGATCGGTCTCGCCATCCCGACCATCCTGCTCTACGAGGTCGCCATCTGGTCGGCCCGGCTGATCGAGCGCAGCCAAGAGCGCGAGCGCCTGGCACGCGAGAAACAGGAAGCCGGCGAGACCGTGGCGGACAAGGCACCGGACGAACCTCCGGCGCCGGCAGCCTCGTAAGACATCGGCTGCCGCGGAAAACGACAACCGCCGCCCAGCCTCATCTTGCATCGATCAAGGATGCGGTTTACGCCCTCTGACTGAAACGCATCGCCATCAAGGCGGTGCGTTTCAGTTTTTGTTTTGAGCATGTCGTTGTCCCAAACCGCTGCGCACTTTTGGGCGACATGCCACCCGAGGACGGATAGACCATGCTTGACATCAAATGGATTCGCGACAACCCGAAGGCCCTTGTCGAGGCGCTGGCCAAGCGCTCGTGGTCGGCGGCGGAGGCGCAGTCCACGGTCGATGATTTGATCGCCAGGGACGAGGCGCGGCGCGAGCACGTCACCGAGCTGCAGACCAAGCAGGAGCGCCGCAACGCCGCCTCCAAGGAGATCGGCAACGCGATGCGTTCGGGCGATGCCGCCCTTGCCGAGAAACTCAAGGCCGAAGTTGGCGAGATAAAAACCTTCATCCAGAACGGCGAGGCGCGCGAGCGCGAGCTCGACAAGGCGCTGAACGACGCGCTGGCTGTGCTGCCCAACGTGCCGCTCGATGACGTGCCGGTCGGCAAGGACGAGCACGACAATGTCGTCAAGCACATCGTCGGCAAGGTGCCGACGCGGCCGAACTGGGTGAAGGAGCATTTCGAGATCGGCGAAGCGCTCGGGATGATGGATTTCGAGCGGGCGGCAAAGCTGTCGGGCTCGCGCTTCACGGTGCTGAAGAGCGGCCTGGCGCGGATGGAACGCGCGATCGGCCAGTTCATGCTCGACCTGCACACGACCGAGCATGGCTATGAGGAAGTCATCCCGCCACTGATGGTCCGCGACGAGGTGCTTTTCGGCACCAACCAGCTGCCGAAGTTCGAGGAGGATCTGTTCTTCACGCCGCACGGGGAGGGCAGGCTTGGTCTGATCCCCACCGCCGAGGTGCCGCTTACCAATCTCGTGCGGGAGGAAATCACAGCGCATGAAAAACTGCCGCTGCGCTACACGGCGCTGACGCCTTGCTTCCGCTCGGAAGCAGGCTCGGCCGGACGCGACACGCGCGGCATGCTGCGCCAGCACCAGTTCTACAAGGTCGAGCTGGTGTCGATCACCGACCAGGAATCATCGCTTGCCGAGCATGAGCGGATGACCGAGTGTGCCGAGGAAGTGCTGAAGCGGCTCGAACTGCCGTTCCGCACCATGGTGCTGTGCACCGGCGACATGGGTTTTGGCGCGCGCAAGACCTATGACATCGAGGTCTGGCTGCCCGGCCAGAACGCCTATCGCGAAATCTCGTCCTGCTCGGTCTGTGGCGATTTCCAGGCGCGCCGCATGGACGCCCGCTACAAGGACAAGGATGGCAAGGGCAATCGCTTCGTCCATACGCTCAACGGCTCGGGCACCGCTGTTGGCCGCGCTCTCATAGCTGTCATCGAAAACTACCAGAATGAGGATGGCAGCGTAACCATTCCTGAAGTGCTGCGGCCTTACATGGGCGGTCTGGAAAAGATCGAATCGAAATAATGCGCATTCTTTTGACCAATGACGACGGCATTCATGCCGAGGGCCTGGCGTCGCTCGAACGCGTCGCCCGCACGCTCTCCGACGATGTCTGGGTGGTGGCGCCGGAGCAGGACCAGTCAGGCTATGCGCATTCGCTGTCGATCTCGGAGCCGTTGCGGCTGCGCAAGATCGGCGAGAAGCATTTTGCCGTTCGCGGCACGCCGACCGACTGCGTCATCATGGGGGTGAAGAAGATCCTGCCCGGTGCGCCCGACCTGATCCTGTCCGGGATCAATTCCGGCGCCAATATCGCCGACGACGTGACCTATTCGGGAACCGTCGCCGGCGCCATGGAAGGCGCGCTGCTCGGCATCCGCTCGATCGCGCTCAGCCAGGGCTACTCCTATGTCGGCGAGGATCGCGTCGTCCCCTACGAGACCACCGAAGCGCTGGCGCCGGCACTGCTGAAGAAGCTCGTCGCGACGCCGCTGCCGGACGGTGTGCTGCTCAACGTCAATTTTCCGAACTGCCTTCCAGAGGAGGTTGCCGGCACGGTGGTCACCTCGCAGGGCAAGCTCGTGCACAGCCTGTGGGTCGACGAGCGCCGTGATGGGCGCGGGCTGCCTTACTATTGGCTGCGATTTGGCCGCGAGCCAGTCGAGGGCAAGCGAGGCACCGATCTCTACGCCCTGCGCAATCGCCTGGTGTCGGTGACGCCCTTGCAGCTCGACCTCACCGCGCATGAGATCCGTGACCAGCTGAGCAAGGCGCTTGCATGAACCTGCCAATCGATGACCGCGAAGGATTTGCCGCTTTCCTCCTGCGCCTGCGCGGCAGGGGAACCGTGCCGAAGGCATTGATCGCGGCTTTCGAGGCGACGCCACGGCGAGGTTTCCTGGCGGCGCAGTTCCATCAGATCGCCTGGTCCGACCGCATGCTGCCGATCGAGTGCGGCGAGGCGATCGAAGGCGCGGATATGCAAGCAGCTGTTATCGCGGCGCTTGCCATCGAGCCCGGCAATCGCGTGCTCGAGATCGGTACCGGCTCCGGCTACACGGCGGCGGTGATGTCGCGGCTGGCGGCACGGATCGTCACCATCGACCGCTACAAGACGCTTGTCGAACAGGCCAGGCAGCGCTTCGAGGCGCTTGGCATCGGCAACGCCATAGCGCGCCAGGCTGACGGCTCCGGCGGTCTGCCTGCCGAGGGGCCATTCGACCGCATCGTCGCCTGGGCTGCCTTCGACAGCCTGCCGCGCTTCCTGCTCGACCAATTGTCGAGCGGCGGCATCGTCATCGCACCGATCGGGCCGGAAGAGGGCGAGCAGGTGCTGGCCAAGCTCACCAAGGTCGGCAGCCGTTTCGAGCGTGAGGATATCGGTCTCGTGCGGCTGCAGCCGATCCTGCGCAGCGTCGCCGCGGTGATCTAGGCGCCTCCGGCGCACTCGAAAATGTTTTAAGAAAATTTTCGTCGGATTCTAATGGGTTAACCGCCCAGTAACATTAACGCGCTTTAATCCTGTCTCAGTTGGTGCAGAGTTTGTGCGGGTTAGTGCGATGCAACTCAATGTTTTGAAGGCAAATGGTCGCAATCTGGCGCGGGGCTGCGCCGTTCTCATGATTGCAGGCGCGGCCGCCGGGTGCAGTTCCCAGGCGTCGCGGTTCAACAGTGTCGACGACGTCTTCACTTCCTCGACCAACAATCAGCGCACCATCATCAACAAGCAGGATGCCGTGCAGCCCTATCCGGGCGATGTCTCGGCAGCCCCGCTCGACGGCACCCACACGCAGTCGGTCAGCCGCTCCAGTCTAGAGCCGGTCTCCAGCCGGCCGCTGCCTCCGCCCCTTTCAGCCCAGGCGCAACCCGCTCCGGCACTCGCGCCTGCGGCCAATCCCGTGCGTGTCGCATCGGCGCCGGCCATGGTTCGGCCCGCTCCTCATCTCGACAGGACGACGACCAGCACTGTCGAGCCGGCCGCGAAGCCATTCAAGAGTGCCCAGCCCGACGCGCCGAGGATGGCGCAGGCCGGCACACCGCATGCGACCGAGATCGTCGTCAGGGACGGCGAGACCATTTCCGGCCTGGCGGCGCATTACAAGGTGCCGGCCGATGTCATCATGAAGGTGAATGGCCTGAGCCCGACCAAGGGGCTGAAGACCGGCCAGAAGATCGTTATCCCGGCCTATGCTTATTCCAGCAAGGCTGAGCCGAAAGTCGCTGATGGGAAGCCGGTAAAGGATGGCAAGCACGACTTGCCGGCCACCGCGCCGGACAAGGTTGCCGTTCTGCCGCAACAGCCGAAACTCAAGGAGGGCAAGTCCGCCGCTCAGGTCGATGCTTCGGCCGCCGCGAGCCAGCCCAAGGAGCCCAAGCCCGCGCAAGTGGCCAAGGCAACCGGCGGCGCCGGCACCTACACGGTCCAGTCGGGCGACACGATGTCCTCGATTGCCAGGAAGACCGGCGTTGGCGTCGTGGCGCTGAAGCAGGCCAACGGCATGAAGGACGGTTTGCTCAAGATCGGCCAGACCCTGAAAGTGCCGGCCGGCGGAACGGCGACGGTCGCCAGTGCAAAGCCGGCGAAAGTCGATCCGGTGACCACGGCAACCACGCAGCCTCCTGCAAAGACCACGCCGTCGGAAACGCTGGCGTCCTACACGCCGCCGAAGAAGGATGCGAAAGTCATCCAGCAGGCCGAGGACGATGAAGCGGTGGCGCCCGACGCCACGGGTATCGGCAAGATGCGCTGGCCGGTGCGCGGCCGGGTGATCTCAGGCTTCGGATCCGGCAAGGATGGCGTCGACATCGCCGTGCCCACGGGCACGCCGATCAAGGCGGCCGAAAACGGCGTCGTCATCTACGCCGGCGACGGTCTCAAGGAATTCGGCAACACGGTGCTGGTGCGCCACGAGAACGGCCTGGTCACCGTCTACGGCCATGCCAGCTCGATCGAGGTGCAGCGCGGCCAGAAGGTCAAGCGCGGCCAGGAAATCGCGCTGTCGGGCATGAGCGGCACGACGGACTCGCCGAAGCTGCACTTCGAAGTGCGCAAGAACTCGGCGCCGGTCGATCCTTCGACCTATCTCGAATAGAATAAAAAAAGCGATTTGCGGGCCGTCTGACCTCCAGTCCGGCCCGCCGGCTCAGCCCGTTCCGCGAGGAGCGGGCTTTTTCAGTTGTGAAAAATGCCCGCCCGCAAGCCTCAGAGATGATCAAGGAGCGTGTCGGCGATCATCTCCTCAAGGCTGCTGGCCTTCACGCCGAGAAGCGTCTCGGCGTCCGAGGAGTCGACCAGCAAGGGACGTTCAAAGAGGTAGCTCATTTCGATGAGTTCGTGCATGCCCAGAGCCTCCATCTCGGGGACGGAGTAGGAACGTGTCTCTGGGATCTCTTGCCCGAGCATCGCCGCGGTTTTCTGGATGAGTTCCCGAGGGGAGGCGTATTGCGAGGGAACGTGAAACGCCCGTCCCCATTCACCCGTGTAGCGGGTGGCCGCGACCAGTGTCCTGGCGACGTCCTTGGTGAAGGCCCAGGCGTGGGTTGCGTCGAGGTCTCCAATGAAGGCGGTAGGCTTGCCCTCGATGATGGAGGGCAGCGCGACCAGTGAGAAATAGCTGATTGCGCCATGTCCGAGATAGTCGCTGGACCGTACTTCGATGGCCGGTACATTGGCGCGGACCGCCCGCTGCCACATGATCGTCCGGGCGGTTCCCTTTTTCGAAGTCGGGTCCAGAGACAGGTCGGAGCGAAGCGGGCTATCGGCATTTGCCCCGTAACCATAGAGGTTTCCGAGCACGATGAGCTTCGCGCCGACCGCTTCCGCCGCGCGCACGGTGCCGTCGATGATGGGGAAAAAGTCGGTCGGCCACCGATGATATGTGGCCATGGCACACATGAATATGGCCTCGGCGCCCTGGCAGATACGCGCCAGTTCCGAGGCATCCGTGGCGTCGGCCTGTATGGCCCGCACGTTGCGCAGTGCGTTCGAGCCGACGCTTCGGCTCGTGAGCACGACGTCATGTCCTTCTTCGCCAAGAAGGCGAGCGGTCTCGCGTCCAACCGGGCCCGCGCCGACAACAACATAGAAACTCATGGCAACCTCTCTTCAAGCTGATGGAGAGGCGTGAGTACCGGTTGCCGGCATTGAAAATCGCGCGGGAATTGCCAAATCTTGGACAGGTTTTGCCATGAATCGAGAGAGCATGCGTCCGCAATTCGCTCCGGCCCGATCCTCCTCCGACCTAACAATGGTTTCCCGGCATATCGAGGCCGGTGTCCATCGTCTGCCGCGGGCGCCACACCACCGCATCATGGTGCATGCAAGCGCGGCGACGCGCTCCTACTGCAATCAGGTTGGGCGATATTTCGTCAGGCGCGCCGGCGACATCGACCTGGTGCCGGCTGGCGAGGAGGGCGGCTTCGAGGCTGAAACCCCGTTCGACACGATTGAGATTGTCTTGCAGCCAGCCCTGATGGAAAGGGTGGCGGCGGAACTTGGCGGCAAGGCGCTGACAACGCGGCTCGACACACGCCATTTGCTTCGTGACCAACGCATCGAACATCTTGCTCGAGCACTCCAGAGCGATCTCAATGCCGGCGCGCCGAGCGGCTCTCTGTTTGCCGACAGCATTGGCGCCGCACTCGCGGTCAGGCTGCTTGGCCTTGATGTTTCAGACATCGATCGAACAAACCGGCTGTCGGATACCCAGCTCAAGCGCGTCCTGGAGCACATTGAAGTCGCCCTCCATGAGCCGCTTTCGATTCATCGCCTGAGCAGGGTTGCCGGCGCGAGCAGCTCGCACTTGCGGACATGGTTCAAGGTGGCAATGGGCATCACCCTGCATCGCTATGTGTTGCGACGCCGCGTCGAACGCGCGCGCGTTCTGCTGCAGCAGGACGATCTCAGCACAAGCGAGGTCGCGGAACTGACGGGCTTCGCGCACCAGTCACACCTGGCGCACTGGATGCGCCGCGAGATTGGCCAGACGCCGCGCGACTTGCGACGGGCGCGGCTGCCCAAGTGACATCCCGGAATTTGCCTTGGCGATGCCTCAATCCTTCAGCGGCCTGCCAAGCCGGCCGGCTAGGTCCTGTGTGAACTGCCAGGCGACGCGACCCGAGCGGCTGCCGCGTGTCGTCGCCCATTCCAGCGCCTCGGCGCGCAGCTGCTCGGGATCGATGTCGAGGCCATGATGGCTGGCATAGCCGTTGACCATCTCGAGGTAGTCGTCCTGCGAGCATTTGTGGAAGCCGAGCCAAAGTCCGAAACGATCGGACAGCGAGACCTTTTCCTCGACTGCCTCGGACGGGTTGATGGCTGTCGAGCGCTCATTGTCGATCATGTCGCGCGGCAACAGATGGCGGCGGTTCGAGGTGGCGTAGAAGATGACATTGGCCGGGCGCCCCTCGACGCCGCCCTCAAGAGCTGCCTTCAGCGACTTGTAGGACGTATCGTCGTGATCGAAGGACAGATCGTCGCAAAACAGGATGAAACGGAAGGGGGCTGCCTTCAGCAAACCCATCAGCTTCGGCAGCGTGTCGATGTCCTCGCGGTGGATCTCGATCAGCTTCAGCGGCAGGTCGGATTTGGCGTTGTGTGATCTGGCCTTGGCATTGATCTCGGCATGCACGGCCTTGACCAGCGACGATTTGCCCATGCCGCGCGCGCCCCACAACAGCACGTTGTTGGCCGGATGGCCGGCGGCGAAGCGCTCGGTGTTGTCGACAAGGATGTCGCGGACACGGTCGACGCCCCGGATCAGGCCGATATCGACGCGGTTGACCTTGCGCACCGGCTCCAGATAGCCCGGCTCCGCCTGCCAGACGAAGCAATCGGCCTCACCAAGGTCGGTTTCGGGCACGGGCGGCGGGGCGAGGCGGCTGACGGCCTCGATCAGGCGGTCAAGTTTCTTGTTGAGGGCGTCGATGGTGCTGTCGGTCATTTCAGGTCTTTTGGTTCGTTTCCTTGGGGCGGGCAGGTAAGACCCGTTCGATTCCGTCAGGTTCGAAACCGGTTCCAACCTTTTGTTCGAGCGTGATCTTTTCCGAAAACCGGCTCGCGCTTTTCGCGATCATGCTCTAACACGGCCCGGCAGGCCGGAAAAGCAGCCGATTTGCCCGGCCGCGCAGTTGCATTGACAACTTTACCGACTATATTCCGGCCAAATTTCAAGGGGCCGCCAAACTCCGCAGAACGGTTGGCGGCTGTTTTCAAAATTCAGGAGTACTCTCGATGTTCGTGACACCGGCATACGCCCAAGGCATCGGCGGCACCTCTCCCGATATGCTCATCAGCATTTTGCCGTTTGTCCTGATTTTCGTGATCATGTATTTTCTGATCATCCGCCCGCAGCGCACGCAGCTGAAGAAGCGCGGCGAGATGCTGGCGGCGGTCCGTCGCGGCGATACTGTCGTCACCGGTGGCGGTTTCGTCGGCAAGGTGACGAAGGTGATCGACGACAATGAGCTCGAGATCGACCTAGGCGGCGGCACCAAGGTGACGGCGCTGCGCTCGACGATCGCCGACGTACGCGTCAAGGGCGAACCCGTGGCGAACCAGAACGCCAAGAAATAACCTAATTCCAGGCGGAGCGATCCGCGGACACGCTCTGACGGACGACGCCATATGCTGTATTTTTCGCGCTTCAAGATGATCCTGATCTGGGTGGCCGTGGCCATCACAGTGATCCTCGCCGCGCCCAATCTGTTCTCCGCCAGCACGCTGGCCCAGCTGCCGAGCTGGGTGCCGAAGCGGCAGATGACGCTCGGCCTCGATTTGCAGGGCGGTTCACACATCCTGCTCGAGATGAACCAGAACGATCTGATCAAGGATCGGCTGGAGACGACGCGTGACGAAATCCGCACGCTGCTGCGTGACGCAAAGATCGGCTATACCGGCCTTGGCGGCACGGGGCGTACCTTGCAGGTTCGCATCACGGATCCGGCGCAACTCGATGCCGCCAAGAAGGCGTTGAAGACCTTGACCGATCCGGTCGCGGCCGGCCTGTTCACCGGCGGGTCGATCCAGGAAATGTCGCTGGACGATTCCGAGCCGGGCCTGCTCAAGTTCACCGTCACCGACGCCGGAATCAAGTACCGCACGTCGACCGCCTTGGCGCAATCGATCGAAGTGGTTGAGCGCCGCGTGAACGAACTCGGCACCACCGAGCCTATCGTGCAGCGGCAAGGCGACGACCGCATCCTTGTCCAGGTGCCTGGCCTGCAGGATCCGCAGCGGCTGAAGGAAATCCTCGGTCAGACCGCGAAGCTGACCTTCCAGATGGTCGACCAGTCGATGCCGGTGCAGGACGCGCTCAAGGGTCGCCCGCCCGCCGGCTCCTCGGTGCTCTATTCCCAGGACGATCCGCCGGTTCCGTATCTGATTGAAAACCGTGTCATCGTTTCGGGCGAAAACCTCGTCGATGCGCAAGCGACGTACAATTCGCAGAACAACGAGCCGGTGGTTTCATTCCGCTTCGATTCCAAGGGGGCCGCGCGCTTCGGCCAGGCGACGTCGCAGAATGTCGGCAAGCTGTTCGCCATCATCCTCGACAACCAGGTGATTTCGGCGCCGCAGATCCGTGAGCCGATCCTCGGCGGCACCGGCCAGATTTCAGGCAATTTCACCGCCCAGAGCGCCAACGATCTCGCCGTGCTTTTGCGAGCCGGTGCGCTGCCGGCGACGCTGACGGTGATCGAGGAACGCACTGTCGGTCCGGGCCTTGGCCAGGATTCGATCCATGCCGGCAAGGTCGCCGGCATCATCGGTTCGATCCTCGTCGTTGCCTTCATGTTCGTCGCCTACGGCTTCCTCGGCTTCCTCGCCAACATCGCGCTGGCGGTGCACGTGGCGATGATCGTCGGACTGTTGTCGCTGCTTGGGGCGACGCTGACCCTGCCCGGTATTGCCGGTATCGTGCTGACCATAGGCATGGCCGTCGATTCCAACGTGCTGATCTACGAACGTATCCGTGAGGAGCGACGAGCTGGCCGCTCAGTGATCCAGGCGATCGACACCGGCTTCTCGAAGGCGCTGGCGACCATCGTCGATTCCAACGTCACGTCGCTGATCGCCACCGTGGTGCTGTTTTATCTCGGCACCGGTCCGGTGAAGGGCTTTGCCATCACTTACGCCATCGGCATCCTGACCACGGTCTTCACCGCTTTCACCTTCACGCGCCTGCTGGTATCGATCTGGCTGCGCCGCGCTCGCCCGAAGGAGCTGCCGAAGGCGCCGGTGACCTTCATTCCGCCAGGCACCAAGATCCCCTTCATGGGCATCCGTCGCTGGACGTTCGCGCTGTCGAGCTTCCTGTCGGTGTTGTCCGTGGTGCTGTTCATGACGGTCGATATCAATTACGGCATCGACTTCAAGGGCGGCTCGATGATTGAGGTGAAGTCCAAGAGCGGCGACGCCAATCTCGGCGATATCCGTGCCAGGCTGATGGAACTCAACATCGGCGAGGTGCAGGTGCAGCAGTTCGGCGCGCCGAACGACGTGCTGATCCGCGTCGGCACGCAGGATGGCGGCGAGAATGCCGAGCAGACGGTCATCGACAAGGTGCGTGGCGAGCTGCAGGACCAGTATGATTTCCGCCGCGTCGAGGTTGTGGGACCGACGGTTTCCGGCGAACTTGCCAAGCAAGGCACCATCGCCATGCTGGTCGCGCTGGTCGGCATCCTGGTCTATGTCTGGTTCCGTTTCGAATGGCAGTTCGCGGTCGGCGCCATCGTTGCGACCGTGCACGACGTGGTCATGACGCTCGGCTTCTTCGTCATCACCGGCCTTGAATTCAACCAGTCGTCGCTGGCGGCGATCCTGACCATTATCGGCTATTCGCTGAACGACACGATCGTGGTCTATGACCGCGTCCGCGAGGATCTGCGAAAATACAAGCGAATGCCGCTACCGCAGCTGTTGAACAACGCCATCAACGAGACGCTGTCGCGAACGACGCTGACCTCGGTGACGACGATCCTGGCCTTGCTGGCACTGGTGCTGTTCGGCGGCGAGGTCATCCGCTCCTTCACCATGGCGATGCTGTTCGGTGTCGTGTTCGGCACCTATTCGTCGATCTTCATCGCCGCACCGCTGCTGATCCTGTTCAAGCTGCGGCCGCAGGCCACGGCCGACGAGGAGAAGCCGGTCGGCGGCGGCAAGGCGGTCGCGACCTGACGCGCGGCCCCGAAGGGGTGACTGAGTGGTGACCGGCAAAGGGATCGTCATCCGCGAGGCGCATTTCCCAGGCCGCGCTCCGATCGAGGCCTATGGCAATGGCGGGTTTCGCTTTGCCGACATGTCGCATCGCGGCTCGTTACTGTGCCTACCATCCGGCATCCATGGCTGGGAGCCGGCGGACGCTGCGGCGCTGACGGTGGCGGATTTCGACAAACTTCTGGCCGAGGCCGACAAGGTCGAGATCCTGCTGGTCGGCATGGGCAGGCATCTCCGGCCGTTGCCGGCAGCGTTGCGGGCGGCGCTGAAAGAGGCGGGCATAGCGTCCGATCCGATGTCGACCGGAGCGGCGGTGCGAACCTACAATGTCCTTCTGGCGGAAGACCGCGCCGTGGCTGCCGCGCTCATCGCCGTCGATTGACATGTCCCAGAATGCCAAAATCGTCATGGACGCGGTGCGCGCCGCCGACCATGACCGGTATCTCACGGCGCTCTACGCGCCGGCCGACAAGCGCGATGCGCTGTTGTCGCTTTACGCTTTCAATGCCGAGGTCGCGGGCATTCGCGACCGCATCCATGAAGCGTTGCCGGGTGAGGTACGGCTGCAATGGTGGCGCGATCTCATCGCCGCCGACAATGATGGCGCAGGCATCGGTCATCCCACCGCCGACGCGCTGAAGGCGACAATTTCCGTCCATCGCCTGCCGAAATTGGCCTTCGAGAACATGCTCGAAGCGCGCATCTTCGATCTCTACGACGATCCGATGCCGTCGCGCACGGATCTGGAAGGCTATTGCGGCGAGACGGCAGCCGCGCTCATCCAGCTTGCGGCGATGGTGCTCGATCCCGTCGACGCGCCGCGCATTGCGGAATTGGCGGGCAGGGCGGGCTGTGCGCAGGCGATGACCGGCCTGCTTCTGCTGTTACCGCTGCACCGCAAGCGCGGGCAATGCTTTGTCCCGGCCGACATCCTGGCGGCGGCGGGATCGTCGCCGGAAGAGTTTGTTGCCGGCGATGGCGGGCCTGGAGCGCAGCGCGCCGTGGCGGCGATGATCGCTCTGGCACGCGAACACCTTTCAGCCTTCGAGCGGGGCGCCGCGGAGTTGCCGGCGTCGTTGCGCCCGGCATTCCTGCCGCTGGCGCTGTCGCGCGCCTATCTCGACAAGATGGAAGGGTCGGGCCATTCACCGCTCGTCAGCGTCGCGCGGCTCTCTGCCTTGCGCCGGCATTGGCTCCTGTTGCGGCGCGCAAGCAAGGGCTGGCCGGCGCTTTGACGTAAACGTCAATCATGTTAAGGATCCGGCTGAGCCCGAAAACTGTCGCCGAAGACGACGGCCCGGGCCCGGAGGAAATCCATGAGCTTGCCCGTGCTGGTCGCGATCGTCGCCTTCGGCATTGCGCTGTCGGTTGCCGCGGTGCATTTCACCGGCGGCAGCAAGACGGCCACACTGGCCGGCGCGAATCAGGCGTTGCGCCGTTTCGCCGAAGATTATCCTGACGAGACGGCTGTGACGGTCCGCCTGACGGCGGATGCCAAGACGGCATTTATCGATCTTGGGCGAGGGCGTGTCGGCATTGTTCACGGCATCGGCGATCGGTTTTTGACCCGCATCGTCACGCCTGCAGACACAAAGGTCTGCGGCGCCGACGAGGCGCATACGATTCTGGTCCGGCTGACGGATTTCACCTGGAAGGGCGGTCGCTTCCGCTTCGCGAGTGCCGCCGATGCCCGGGCCTTGCTGATGGCTTTCGGATCGCATCATTCAAATTCCGCTGGGGAGGCCGCGTGATGGAGAGCTATGATTTCCCGCAGGTCACCCAACTCGCCATTCCGTTCTTCGTCGCCGCGATCCTGATCGAGCTCTGGCTGGTGCGCAGCGGCCGCGCCAAGGGCTCGTTCGAGACGCGCGATACGCTGACCAGCCTGATGATGGGTACCGGCAATGTCGTCGCCGGGCTGCTGCTTGGTGTCGTCTCCTACTGGGCGCTGCTGTGGCTATGGCAGTTCCGCGTCTTCAATCTCGGCCTGTCGGCCTGGGTGTTCCTGGCCGCCTTCCTGCTCGATGATCTGCGCTACTATGTCTATCACCGCATTGCGCACCGGGTGCGCTGGGTGTGGGCCGAGCATGTCAACCATCATTCGAGCCAGCACTACAATTTGTCGACGGCGCTCCGGCAAAGCTGGACCGGGCTGTTCACCTTCATGTTCGTGCTGCAGGCGCCGCTGGTGCTGCTCGGCTTCCATCCGGCGGTGATCGCCTTCACCTTCGGCTTCAACCTGGTCTGGCAGTTCTGGATCCACACCGAGACCATCGGCAAGATGTGGGGCTGGTTCGAATTGATCTTCAACACGCCGTCCCACCACCGCGTCCACCATGCCACCAACCCGCGCTATCTCGACGCCAACTATGCCGGAACGCTGATCATCTGGGACCGGATGTTCGGTACCTTCGTCGAGGAATTGGAGGAGGACCGCCCGCGCTACGGCATCGTCAAGAATCTCGGCACCTTCAACCCGCTGAAAGTGGCCTTCCACGAATGGATCGGCATGTTCAGGGATGCGTTTTCGCCGGGCCTGACGCTGCGCGAGCGCCTGAATTACTTGATCAAGCCGCCAGGCTGGAGCCATGACGGCTCGCGCGAAACTTCTGAAAGCCTGAAGGCTGCTTATGTCAGGCGAAATCCCGCCGAGGCGGGGAAGCCGGGACTGCCTATGGCGAGTGCCGAGCCGGCGGAGTAACTGCTTGGCTGCTAGGAGGCGTCGTTCGAACCGCCACCGCGCATCAGCGTCTCGTAGTCGCGGCCGCCGTAGAAGATATTGACGATGCGGACAACATCGCCCTCGATCACGTAGGCGATAACGGCCGAGTGTTCGAACGGGACGGTTCGCAGCCCCGGCACAATGTCGTCGCGCGAGCGGCCGCCGCGAGGTGCATTGCCGATGTTCTGGCAACGGCCTTCGATGCGCAGAACGAAATTTCTCGCGGCGTCAGGGCTTCCGCGCCTCGACGAGGTATCTGAAAATGTCTGCAAGATCGTTACTGGCGCTTTCGCGATATTCGACCTCAAGCCGCCGGATCATCGGCGCGGCTCGAATACTGTGCGAACAATCGTCCAAGGCGGTCGCGAACCTCCTCCCCAGAAAGATTCGGCCTTGTATCTTCGATCGACGCCTTCACCCGAGCCCTGATCGAGGCCATGCGCTCGGCATGCTCGTCCTCTTCGCGCTGGAAGGCGCGGAGCGCCGCACGGATGACCTCGCTCGCCGAGCCGAAGGAGCCGTCCTCGACTTTCTCGCGGATCATGCGCGCCATGGCGGGCGTGACGGTGACGGACAGTTTTTCGGCAGATTCCATAGAGCGGCTCCCTCAGGCAGGATAGTATCCTACTTTCCTGCCTGAGGTTCAATCCCGAGATTGCTTATTCCGCCGCCTGCGCTGCCTGCGCCGGCAGCCCCAGCCATTGCCGGCAATCGCCCAGCGCGCGTGACGTGATGGCGTGCCTTTTGGCGACTGTCTTGTCCTTGCCGCGCAGTCGCTTGCCTTCGGTCTTCGGCGCTTCCATCGGGGGGAACAGGCCGAAATTAACGTTCATCGGCTGGAACGAGCGCTTGCCTGGCTCATCGTCGGAAACAATATGGCCGCCTGTGATGTGGTTGAGCAGCGCGCCGAAGGCCGTGGTGAGCGGCGGCAGCGACGGCGCATAGCCGAGCCGTTCGGCGGCGGCGAAGCGGCCGGCGAGCAGGCCGATGGCGGCGCTTTCGACATAGCCTTCGCAACCGGTGATCTGGCCGGCGAAACGCAGGCCAGGGCGCGACTTCAGCTGCAGCGAGGCGTCGAGCAGCGTCGGCGAGTTGATGTAGGTATTGCGGTGCAGGCCGCCGAGGCGAGCGAAGTCGGCGTTTTCCAGGCCCGGAATGGTGCGGAAGATACGGACCTGCTCAGCGTGCTTCAACTTGGTCTGGAAACCGACCATGTTGTAGAGCGTGCCCAGCGCATTGTCCTGCCGGAGCTGGACGACCGCATAGGCCTTCACCGTCGGATTGTGCGCGTTGGTCAGGCCCATCGGCTTCATCGGCCCGTAGCGCAGCGTCTCGACGCCGCGCTCGGCCATGATCTCGATCGGCAGGCAGCCGTCGAAATAGGGCGTGCCTTCCCATTGCTTGAATTCCGTCTTCTGGCCGTCGATCAATGCCTGCACGAAGGCAAGGTACTGCTCCTTGTCCATCGGGCAATTGATGTAGTCCTTGCCGGTACCGCCAGGCCCGACCTTGTCGTAGCGCGACTGGAACCAGCAAATGTCCATGTCGATCGTGTCGAAATGGATGATCGGCGCGATGGCGTCGAAGAAGGCGAGCGCGTCGGCGCCGGTCGCCTCGGCGATCGACTGGGCAAGTCCAGGCGCGGTCAGCGGCCCCGTGGCGATGATCGCCTGGTCCCAGTCCGCTGGCGGCAGGCCTGGCACTTCCTCGCGCTGGATGGCGATCAGCGGGTGTGCTTCGAGCTTCTTCGTCACGGCCTCGGAGAAACCGTCGCGGTCGACGGCAAGCGCGCCGCCGGCCGGCACCTGGTTGGCGTCGCCGGCACTCATGATCAAGGAGCCGGCCAGCCGCATTTCGGCGTGCAGCAGCCCGACCGCGTTGTTTTCGGCATCGTCGGAGCGGAAGGAATTGGAACAGACCAGCTCGGCCAGGCCATCGGTCTTGTGGGCGTCCGTGCCCCGAACCGGCCGCATCTCATGTAGAACAACGGGAACGCCGGCCTGCGCCACCTGCCATGCGGCTTCGGAACCGGCGAGACCACCGCCGATGATGTGGATAGGATTTTTGCTCATGAGCGCCGGAATAGTCGCTTGCCGCCGCGATTGCAATTGTCGCTCTGCGGTGAGCGGGAATCGCCTGGTCGGGAGCGCCTGCCCTTGAAAACAACAACACCCGCCGGGGGAGGAGGTCCGGCGGGTGTCGTTTTGGAGGTCGACCCTCGGGAGGAGGTGAAGGTCGACCGTATTCGTCATTGCCGGGGAGGAGGTCGGCTTTGACGAAATCTCTTTCGCCTTTTGAAGAGGGGCGAAACCTCTGGGGCAACTTTGCCACCTGGGAAACAGCGCCCGCCGCGGGAGGAGGTGCGGCGGGCGCCGTTTGGTTGGCCAACCCTCGGGAGGAGGTGAAGGTTGGGCCTATTCGTCATCGCCGGGGAGGAGGTCGGCTCTGACGAAATCTCTTTCGCCATTTGAAGAGGGGCGAAACCTCTGGGGCAAAATTCGTTTTTGCCGCCTGGGAAACAACGCCCGCCGCGGGAGGAGGTGCGGCGGGCGCCGTTTTGGTGGTCAACCCTTGGGAGGAGGGTAAGGGCCGACCGTCTTCGCTGGGCTCGGGGAGGAGGTCGATTCCAGCGAAATTCCGTTAGATCGCCTTGCGGGCGATGATCTTGATTTCGTCGCGGACGATACCGAGATCATGCAGCTGGCGGTTCGAAAGGCGACCCAGCTCGGTAACCGTCTCGCGATAAACGCGCCAGTTACGATAGTTGCGGATCAGGTTCATTGTGGTTCTCTTTTTTAGAAACTTGTTCGGACCATTCGCGGCCCGAAGAATTAGACCGCCTTGCGAGCGACGTAAGGAATGTCGCTGCGGCTGATGCCGAGGTCGGTCAGTTCGCGGTTGCTCAGGCGGCTCAGCTCGGACACGGTGTCCCTGTAGCGGCGCCAGTTGCGGTAGTTGCGGATCAGGTTCATGGTAGTTCTCGTTTCGTCTTTCTTGCGGATCATTCCGTTTGTGTACGAACCATAAATAGGCGGGCCCATATCGATTTAAAAGCGCTATGGCTGCATGGCAGCAATGCAAATTGTGCAATGCAACATTAACGCGCCTTCACGGACCTGACACAAAGAAGCCAGAATCAGAAAGTGCCGTAACGTCAACGGTTTGGCTGGTTCGGCTAAAAAAACGACCTAGCGGGGGAGGCAGGGCATGGCAGGGTACTCGACACGGGTCAGGTCCGACATCGCGCGGTGGCTGCAGACAGGCCTGATCGACGCCGCGACGGCCGATTCCCTTACCCGTGACGTCGAGGCCAACGAGCGCAAGTCGCTGAGCTTCGGTTCTATCCTGGCGATGATGGCGGCGCTGCTGTTTGGCGCGGCCATCCTGATCTTCGTCGCCGCCAACTGGGATGCGATCCCTCGGCTCGCTCGAGTGGCCGCGCTCTTTGCCATCATTCTTGGCGGCTATGTCGGCGGCGCGGTGCTGAAGACGCGCGACCATGCGGCGATCGGCGAAGCGCTGTGGATCGTGGCTGCCGCTGCTTTCGGCGGTTCGATCGCGCTGATCGGCCAGATGTATCATTTGTCCGGCGACGAGGCTTCCGCGCTGGTCACCTGGGGCGCCGGCACGGCGCTGGCGGCGGTGGCGCTGCGGTCGAACCCGCTGACCGTCGCGGCGGTCGGTATCGCCGACGCCTGGCTGTTCCTGAAAGGGTTCGATTACTACAGCCGCACCAACTTTCCGCATGCCTTCGTCGTCATGGCGGTCGTGCTCTTTGCCGTCTCGTTCTGGACCCGCAGTCAGCCGGCGCGGCACCTGATCATCCTGTCGCTGCTCTTCTATCTCGTGCTGTTGGCCGGGAATCACGCGACGCTTCCGGTGGCGATCCCCCTTGTCATTGTCTCCGCCGTGCTTTTCGCGGCTGCCGTCTTCGCACCGGAACCGGTCGACCGGATCGTGCAGCTTGGCGGCCGCTTACCCTTGCATGCTCTGCTCGGCTTCCTCACCGGCCTGGCAATCATCCAGTTCGAACTGGCGGACGAGAGCACCTATAACAGCGGCTTCGCCATCGCCTCGGTCGTCGCGCTCGCCGGCATCGTTGCCGCTATCGTGCTGGCGGGGCGGGAAAGCCGAGGCCTGCGCTGGCTTGCCTATCTCGGCTTCGCCTTCGAACTCGCTATGATCTATGTCGTGACCTTGCAGTCGATGCTCGACACGGCCGGCTTCTTCCTGGCCGCCGCGGTGCTGCTCGGTATCCTGGCAGTCGTCATCATCCGCGTCGAAAAACGCATGAACGGTCCAGCCATCGGGGGAGCCACGGCATGATGACCGGAAAGAGACTTGTCATCTCGGCGCTGGTGCTGGCGCTCGTCCAGATAGGATTCCTGAGCTGGATCATCGCCGGCCGGGCGGCGATCCTACGCAACGGCAAGGACGTTCTGTTGAAGATCGAGCCCGTCGATCCGCGCGACCTGCTGCGCGGCGACTACATTGTCCTCGGCTACGACATCTCGCGCATTCCGGTGAAAATGATCGCCAATATTCCCGCCGGAAAGTTCTCCAGCGACGACACCTCGATCGTGGTCCGCCTGAAGAAGGGTGCCGACGGCTACTGGACGCCGACCACCGCCTGGTTCGGCAAGGCGCCGACGCCCGCAGCGGCCGACGAAGCCGATATTCTGGGCCATGTCGCCGAAGGCTGGGATCTGCGCGGCGAAGGCATGACGATCGCGCCGGAGTACGGCATCGAGCGCTTCTACCTGCCGGAGGGCGAGGGCATCGCGATCCAGAACGACATGCGGGTGCGCCCGTTCGGGATACGCCTTGCACTCGCCAGCGACGGTACCGCGCAGATCAAGGCGCTGGTCGATGGCGACAAGACGTTGTTCGAGGAGCCGCTCTATTAGTGATGTTGGATGTCGGTCATTGGTGCGGGTAGAGGGACTCGAACCCCCACGATCTCTCGCCAGAACCTAAATCTGGTGCGTCTACCAGTTCCGCCATACCCGCATGGTCCGGCAATCTCATGTAGCCATCATTCTGTCAATGTCGGAGACAAGATGGTGGGTCAGGGCCGAAATGCTGGTTGTTCGCCTAAACGCGAAGACTGTTGAAAATTAGCCTCGCCTGTGACAAAAGGCGTGTCAAATGTGACGGGACGCGACGATCCGCTTCTACAGAATGTGATAAGAAGTAGGAAAAACAAGAACTTATTCACATTTTGGAACGCAGTTTGGGAGAGTTTGAGCCGTAATTTCGGTCAAATCGCCAGGTTCCGTACCAAAAGCCATTCCCGGCAAGATTATACCGGCAGGCTGTAAACGGCAGAGGCCGTGCCAGTCTCATTGGTGAAAACAAAGGTTTTACGATGCAGGTCACCGAAACGCTCAATTCCGGTCTCAAGCGCGAGATCAAGATCACCGTGCCGGCCGGTGACATGGAAGCCAAGCTGATGGCGCGGCTGTCTGACGCGCGCAACAAGGTCCGCATCAACGGCTTCCGCCCCGGCAAGGTGCCGGTGCAGCACCTGCGCAAGGTCTACGGCAAGTCGTTCATGGCCGAAGTGGTCAACGAGATCCTCAATGATTCGACCCGTTCGATCATTACCGGCCGCGGCGAAAAGGCCGCCATGCAGCCCGAGGTCATCATGACCGAGGACGAGAAGGAAGCCGAGAAGATCCTGGCCGGCGGCACCGACTTCGAATTCCGCCTCAACTATGAGGTCATACCGGCGATCGAGATCAAGGATTTCTCCGACATCAAGGTGACGCGCCAGGTGTTCGACGTGCCGGACAGCGAGATCGACGAGCAGGTCAAGCGTGTCGCCGAGTCGGCACGCAGCTACGAGCCGAAGACCGGCAAGGCCGCCGAAGGCGACCGCGTCAGCATCGACTATGTCGGCAAGATCGACGGCGAGGCCTTCGCCGGCGGCGCCGGGACCGATCAGCCGCTGGTGCTGGGCTCCAAGGAGTTCATCCCGGGTTTCGAGGACCAACTCATCGGCGCCAAGGCGGGCGACGAAAAGCAGGTCACCGTGACCTTCCCGGAAAACTACCAGGCAGCGCATCTGGCCGGCAAGGAAGCGACCTTCGACGTCACCGTCAAGGAAGTGTCGAAGCCGGGCGAGCTGGAAATCAACGACGAGACCGCCAAGAACCTTGGCCTGGAATCACTGGAGCGCCTGCGCGAGATCGTACGCGGCCAGATCGAGAACCAGTTCGGCTCGATGACGCGCCAGAAGGTCAAGCGCCAGCTGCTCGACCAGCTCGACGCGGCCTATTCGTTCGAGGCGCCGTCGAAGCTCATCGACGCCGAGTTCAACAACATCTGGGCGCAGGTCAATCGCGATCTGGAAGCCGCCGGCCGCACCTTCGCCGATGAAGAGACGACCGAAGAAGAAGCCCGCGCCGAATATCTGCGTCTTGCCGAGCGCCGCGTGCGTCTTGGCCTGGTGCTCGCCGAGATCGGCGAGAAGGCCGGTGTCACGGTGTCGGACGAGGAATTGCAGCGCGGCCTCTTCGAGCAGGTTCGCCGCTTCCCGGCCAACCAGCAGCAGGAAGCCTTCGAGTTCTACCGCAGCAACCCCGAGGCGCTGAACGCGCTGCGCGCACCCATGTTCGAGGAAAAGGTGGTCGATCACCTGCTCGGCCAGATCTCGGTCACCGACGTCAAGGTCAGCAAGGAAGAGCTGATGGCCGATGACGAGGAAGCGGAGACCACGACCAAGGCGAAGCCCGCGAAGAAGGCGGCGGCCAAGAAGGCCGAAGCCAAGGCGAGCGAGGCTAGCGACGAGGCGGAAGAGCCGAAGAAGAAGGCCGCGCCGAAGAAGAAGGCCGCCAAGGACGCCGAATAAGTTTCCCGCACTTCATGGAATCGACGAAGGCCGCCCTCAAGGCGGCCTTTTTCGTTGCGAAACTGCAACAGCCGGTTCGCTTCTCGGGACGCGGCACTTGGCGATACCGGGCGTTGATCATTATCTGCGCTGCTGCTGCAAACCGTATGGTTCCTGGAGGGGGCGTTGAGCCTATTCTTTGAAACGGGGCGTGCTGTCGCCCTGGCGCTCGTTCTAGCCTTCGCCTGTGATCTTGCCCAAGCCGACGCGCTTGCCGGCGATTGGCGCTTCGGCACGGATGACGCCGGTCTTGTCACTGCTTCGCTTCATGCCACCAACAAGCTGATCACCGGCGGCGGCGCCTTGAGCTACAGCCCGGTGCTGACCATTGCCTGCCGGGCGGATGGCGAACCGCGCTGGACCGAATGGCTGCAGTTGAATGACGGGGTTTCGGCCAGCCGCAAGATCACCATATCGGTTAGCGTCGACGGCGGCGGCAAGTTCGACGAGAGCTGGTCGGTCGGGTCACGCGGCCGAATGCTGGTGCGCGACGGCGCCGACGGCATCAAGCGCCTTGTTCCCGCAAGACGGCTTTCGCTTTCCTGGCGGTTTGGATTGTTGTCAGGCCGCGGCCAGGCGGATTTCGACCTTGCCGGGCTTGAAGAGGCGGTCGAGCAGATCGCCGAGACCTGCCGAACCGATCCGCCTTGAGCGCGGCCGGGTTCTAAACCTTCGCAAAGCTTGGGTTTTCTACCCTCGGCCTGGATTCCATGGTATGTTGGTGCTGCAATTCCACCGGGGAGATATTCCGCCCAGGCGCGATCGTATGACGCCGACATCGACGCGCTGATGTCGCGCACGTCAAGGCGGCCGGTTCCGTCGGGCCGCGTCACGCCGGACGAAGCGCTCGGATTCGGCCTTGTGCTCTTCGCGCTTTCGGTCATGACACTGGGCGTGCTGGTGGGTCGGCCGGGTGAGGGGCGCGCTTTTGAGGCAATTCCGGACGGAAAACCGCTTCATACTTTCCTGGAATTGCTCTACCGGCACCATTTCTCGACGGCGATCGCAATCGCCTTTGTGCAATCGACGAGATCGCGCACTGAAACGCGTTCGTTCGGCTGATGAGCCTGTGCCGGATCGCCCGGACCGAAATTTACGGTCGGCGTGTTGCCAAGCCCGGTCGGCAGGCCGATGTCGCTGTGCGCGCCGAAACCGCTGAGGACCGGTGACAGCTTGGCTTCCTCGACCGCCTGCTGGAAGACGCCGACGAACGGATTGTCCGACGGGATCTCGGCGCAGTCGGCGTCGAGGATCCATTCGACGCGGGCCGGTTGCTTTCGCAGATAGGGGTCCGCCTGGCAGATATTGGCGATGTGTTCTTCGATTTCGCGTTTGACGTTGCCGCCCAGCCTGAACTCGTCATGCTCGCTCGGCAGATACTGCGCGTCGATTATGATCTCGCCGCGTCCTGCCATGGAGGAGGGGTGTTCGCCGGCATTGATCTGGGTGACGATGATCTGGTTGGGCAGGTCCATCAGCGGGTGGTTCTTCCTGGGATCGAACATCCAGCGCCGGTTGAGAATGTCGATGCCGTCGAGGATTTGCCGGCACAGCTGAACGGCATCGACCGGGCCGCTGGAATACCAGGCATTCGGCGTGAGTTCGGCGTGGCCGCCTATGCCGTCGATGATGATCCTGCCCCACAGGATGCCGTGGCAGAGCGGCGCTATTCTGTTTGCCGTCGGTTCGGTCATGATGCCGGCGTCGGCGTGAAAGCCGCGATCGACCATGGCGAGCGAGCCCATGCCGCCGATCTCCTCGTCGACGACGGTGGTGAAGACGATGTCGCCGGACAGGGGAATGTCTAGCTCCTTCAGGATTTCGACGGCCATCAGCATGCAGGCGACGCCGCCTTTCATGTCGACCGTGCCGCGGCCGTGCAGAAATCCATCCTTGAGGACGGGCTTGAACGGGTCGGTCGTCCAGTGGCTGGCGGCGCCGGGCGGCACGACGTCGATGTGGCCGGTGAGCATGATGGAACGCCCGCCGCCGGTGCCTTTCAGGACGCCGCCGAGATTGGGCCGGCCGTCGAAGGTCCGGCCCTTGTTGGCGCCGGCGCGGCCTTTGTATTTTTCATAGAGCGCCGGACCGTCCGGATCCCAGAGATCGGTCGTGAAGCCGAGCGCTTCGATGCGTTTTTGCAGATAGAGCTGGCAATCGCGCTCACCCGGCCCGGCCTCCCTGGGATTGGATTTTACAATCGAGGGGAAGGCGACGAGATCGCTCAGCGTTGCGACGATGCGGTCGGCTGCTGCCTCGACGCGTGCGGCGATGATCTCTTCTTTTGACGGCATCATGATCTCCAACGTTGGGAAAGTCGGTCGGCGAGAAGGACGAAAACCAGAAGGGCGCCGACAATCCCCACCTGCCAAACCGTGTTGATGTTCAATTGCAGAAGACCGGTCTTCAGCGTGACCAGCAGCAGGACGGCCGCGAAAACGCCGCCGACGCCACCGCGCCCGCCGGTGATGACGATGCCCCCCAACATGGCGGCGGTCAGAGATTCCAGTTCGAGGTTCTGGCCGATATTGGGCCTGCCGCTGCCGAGCCAGGCGAGCGAAACCAGACCGGCGGCACCGGCGAGCGCTCCGCTCAGGCAATAGAGAATGAAGCGCACGCGATCGACCGGGATGCCGACCAGCTTGGCCGAGCGTTCATTGAAGCCCATGGCGTAGATCCAGCGCCCCCAGGCAGTCGAGATCAGCACCAGGCCAGCCAGGACGAAGCATGGGATGGCAAGTGTGAGGAAGGGCATGGGAATGCCCATCACGACGCCACGCCCCCAGACAAGCAGCCATGACGGCACGCCGGCCTGGGCGGCACCGCCGGTGACGGCCAGTGCCGCGCCTGAATAGACGAAGAATGTGCCGAGCGTCGCTATGAAGGGAAGCAGGGCGAGCCCGTTGACCAGCCATCCGTTCAATGCGCCGAGCACCGCCCCGGCCAGGATGCAGACGACCGGCAGCAGGACAGGTGGCAGGCCAAGCTTGACGCAAAGCATTGCGATGATGGCGGACAATGAGACCGCGCCGCCGACCGACAGGTCGATGCCGGCGCCACCGGCCAGGATGACCAGCGCCTGGCCGAGGCCGACCAGCGCCAGGATCGTCGAGAACTGAAGAATGGTGGTGACCGTGCCGAGGTTGAAGACCGAAGGCCTGAGCGCCAGCAGACCGACGATCACGATCAGCCAGAGCGCGCAGAGCAACGCCAAGGTGAGGGCTGGGCCCTGCAGGTTGCGGAGCGTCTTCATGCGCGGGCCCGCTGTATCAGGCCAAGCGGCAACCGGTTGGAGACGGCCTCGAAGCCGAGCACGCCGATGATGAGAACGCCGGTGACGACGGGCTGCCAGAGCGAGGGGACGCCGACCAGCAGCAGCCCGTTCTGGAGGATTCTCAAAAGCAGCACGCCGAGCACGGTGCCGATCAGGCTGCATTTGCCGCCCAATATGCTCGTCCCGCCGAGAATGACCGCGGCAATGGCATCGAGCGCCAGCGTGCTGCCGACCGTCATTTCCACATTGCGGTAGGTGGCGACATAAAAGGTGGCGGCAATGCCGGTCAGAAGGCCGCTGATGAGGAAGGTCATGAAGCGGGTCTTGATGACCGGTATGCCCGACAGCCGCGCCTTTTCCTCCGAATTGCCGATCGCCAGCAGATGCAGCCCGTAGGGCGTCCGCCGCAACGCCAGCCAGACGATGAGATAGGCAATAGCGATCACCAGGGCGGGAACAGGGACGCCGAGTACGGTTGTCGCAAGGATGTTGGTGAGGCTCGAGGGCAGGCCGGAAAGCCATTGTCCGCCGAGCAGGACGAAGACGGCGGTGCGGTAGACGCCGAGCAGGCCAAGCGTGCCGACGATGGCGGGCACGCGGCCGAGGACGACGACAATTGCCGTCACGCCTCCAAGCAACGCCCCGACCAGCGGACCGGCAATGATCGCCAGCAGCGGACTGCCATCGGCACCGAGCACGCGACCGATGGCAATGGCCGCCAGCCCCATGACGATGCCGATCGACACATCGATGCCGCCCATTGCCAGCAGCAAGGTCATGCCGAGGCCGATCAGCAGCAGTTCGACGCTGTTGCGCAGTACCGTCGCCGCATTGCCAGGGGTGGCATAGTGAGGCGATGCGACGGAAAAGATGAGGATCGCCAGCAAACAGGCGACAAGCAGAGACCACTCTCGTCCGTTCATGGAGAAGACACCGTTTGCAGACTGTCGCACCGCGCTCATGTCAGGCTCAGAAGTTGAACTTGTCGACATTGTCCTTGGTGAAGACAGCCGGCGGCCCGAGCAGCAGGATGCCCTTGGCGGAGTCATAGGTAGCGGGCTTTTCCAGGCCGACGATCTTGTTCTCCGCCTCGAAGGCCTTGCCGTCGATCAGCTGTTTGCCGGCCCACACCGTGAGATAGCCGAGCTGCTCGGGATCCCACAGAACGGTGAAGCCGAAGGCGCCGCTCTTCAGGTAGGAGCGCGCCGTGTTCGGGCTGCAATAGCCGGCGCCGATGACCGAGCCGATCTTGCCGGCGGTCTCGATTGCCTGGGCGACGCCCGGGCAGGTCGAGGATGCGACGGCGATGATGGCCTTGATGTCGGGGTTGGCGGCCATGAGATCGCCAGAGATCTGCGCGGCGCGCTCCGCGGTGCCGCCGGCGAATTGCGGGGCGAGCAGCTTCAGCTTCGGATATTTGGCCGTGGCTTGCTTCTGCATGAAGCCGATCCAGGCGTTGAGGTTTGACGCCGTCGCCTCGCCGGAGACGATGCCGATCGTTGCGTCCTCGCCGACGCGCTTGACGAGCTCGTCGATGATCGTCGTGCCAAGGCCCTCGTCGGTTGCCTGGGCCACATAGACCGCGCGGCCGCTGTCGGGCGCATCGCTGTCGCTGGTGAACAGTTTGATGCCCTTGGCCTTGGCGCTCTCGACCACTGGGGCGATGCTGGAGGCATCAAGCACGCTGACCGAGACCGCCTCGACGCCTTGGTCGATCAGGTTCTGGACGATCTGCAACTGGTCGACCGGATTGGTGTCGACCGGGCCGGAATAGATGAAGTCGACGCCGAGATCATTGGCGGCGCGATTGCCGCCGGCTTCCATGGCGTTGAAATAGGGGATGCCGATCAGTTGCGGGACAAAGGCAACCTTGTGCTTGTCCGCGGCATGCCCTGCGGTGGCAACGACGAGTGACAATGCGGAGGCGGCGAGCACTTTCTTGAGTTGTGAAAGCATTTTGGTTTGATCCTCTCTGGAAATGACGTGCGTTTCAGTTTGTTTTTTCGAGCGCCCGCACGTCGGGATGAGCGCCTGTTATGAGCGAAACGACTTCCTCGTGATTGGTCTCAGTGGCCAGCCGTTCGGCCACCTTGCGGCCGCGCCGGAACACGACGATGCGGTCGGCAACCTCGAAGACTTCGGAAATGTTGTGGCTGATGAGGACGACGGCGCAGCCGCGCGCGGCGAGCCGCCGTGTCAGCGCCAGCACCTTGCGGGTCTCGGCGACGGCAAGGGCCGCCGTCGGCTCGTCCATGATGACCAGCTTGGCATTCAGATTGAGCGCCCGGCAAATGGCGACCGCCTGGCGCTGACCGCCGGACAGGCTGCCGACAGGCGCTTCCGGGTCGGAGATATGGGCATCGAGTTCTTTCAGCAGGACGTCGACGCGCTGGCGCATTTCCTGGCGCTTCAGGAACGGGACACCAAAAATGGAGCGTTTCAATTCCCGGCCGAGAAAGACGTTCTCCGCGATCGAAAGGTTCTCGGAAAGCGCCAATTCCTGGAAGATCGTCGCGATCCCCGAGGACGCCGCATCCTTGGGAGAGGAAAAGGTGACTGGTTTGCCTTCGATGACGAGTTCGCCGTCGCTCGGCGCATGAGCGCCTGCCAGGATCTTGATGAAGGTCGATTTGCCCGCGCCATTGTCGCCGAGCAGCGCCAGCACCTCGCCGGAATGGATTTCCAGGTCGACATTCGCAAGCGCGGTCAGCGCGCCGAAGCGCTTGGCGATGTTTCTGGCCACAAGAAACGGTGCAGTCATGGCGGTTTCCCAGCTGTTTCTGATCGGGCTGAGCGGCTAGATGGTCTTGCTCACCCAGCGCAGCACATTGGTCCAAAGGCGCGCATAGCCGGGCCACTCGACAAAGCTGTTGGGCAGCCAGTGCGGGCCGATGTCCGATGTCCAGACCAAGGTGCGGCCTTCGCCATGGCGCCCGGTGACCAGCAGGGGGTGGCCGCCCTGGTCCTGCGGCAGCCGCGCCAGGACTTCGACATCGTCCCGCTCGCGGGCAACGACCTCGTTGGCGCCGAGAAGAATGGGCCACTCGCCGTCGATGCCGGCAAAGAGCGGATGATCCCTGGGGCCGGTGATCTCGGGCCGAAAGCCCTCTGGGATTTCCAGCCGGTCGTCATTGGGAAGACAAGTCACCGGCAGCGCATCCTCGACAGCCGTGCGATGCCAGCGCGCCTTGCCGTCGATGCCCTGGAAGGAGAAATAGCCGCCGATCATGATCAGGCCGCCGCCGGCCAGCGTCCAGTCGCGCAGAAGCTTGAGCCGGTTGGGAACCGTCTTGCCGTGCAGCCAGACATCGGGATGGAGCAGCAGCGAGTTCGCACCGATGTCGGACAGGATGATCGCCCTGTATTGCGACAGGCCTTCCATGGTGAAGGGCAGCTTTTCGACGGCCTCATGGGCCGGCATATAGTCGAGATCGAACTCGCTGTCCTTCAGGGCGGCAACGAGCGGTGTTGCGCCCAGATGAAAGGTGACGCTGCCGAACTGATCGAAACCCTTGTAGTGGGTTGCCGAACTCATCCAGCTCTCGCCGACCAGAAGGACTTTTGCTCTCGCCATGATCATATTCTCCCGATTTCGCCTGATGGGCTGATGTCCAGAAATTGATAAGTCTTTGATTTAACTTGCCATAACAGTGTCGCCCGCCAAGGCGGTGGCCTTCAGGGTCGCGAAATCGGCGATGTAGCCCTGCGCGCCTTCGACCGTGGTCGTCAGGCTCGCGCCGATCGCTGCATAGCGGGCGGCGGCGTCCAGCGACGCGCCATGCAGCCACAGGCTCAGGAAGATGCCGGCGAAGCTGTCGCCGGCGCCGGTGGCATCGACGCGGTTGACCGGAAGTGCCGGCACCTCGATCTGTGGGCCGCCGCCAGCCGGGAACACGACCGCGCCAAACTCGCCAAGGGTGAGCACGACGGTTCCACGCGGCTTGATGCGTGACAGCCTCAGCCGCACCTCTTCGATCATGCTTGCCATTCCGGTGCGAAAGCCGAAAATCTCGCGCATCATCACGTCGTTGATGAAGGTCAGATCGATCTGCCTGACCATCTGCGCGAAGGTTTCGGGCGTGCGCGCACTTTTGGGCAAGCCGGCCGAATGCAGGCTGACCTTCCAGCCGGCCTGATGAAAGCGCGTGATGGAGGCGGTCATCGTCTCATAGTGAAAGCCTTCGATATGCAGGCAGGCCGGGCGCTGCTCGGACTGGATGTCCAGATTGGCGGTCAGGTCGACCTCACCCAGTTCGAACGGTTCGCTGATGATGGTGCGGCTGCCGTTGCGCTCGATGATGACGATCGCCTGCGAAAGCCGGTTGTTGGGCGTGCTGCGGATGGGGAGGGCGTGGACGCCTAGCTTGGAAAGTTCGCCCAGCGCCCAGTCGCTTTCCGCATCCCTGCCGACCGCCGTCGCCAACTCCACGTCAAGAGCGTAGGGCGCCCCGACGCCGGCCGCGGCAACCGCGAGATTGGCGGCCGGGCCACCCAGCGCCTTTTCGATATGGCTGGCAGTGATCCGGTCGTCTCTATGCGGCAGCACGTCGACGCGGCACAGGAAGTCGACGCTGACGCGTCCGGCGACCAGAAGTCTCGGCAGGTGATCGAGGTTTTTTGGCCTGCGCAGTGCGCGGCCGGGCAGGGAACGCGCGAAGGAACTCGGCCGGTACATCAGTGCGGCGACCGCCTTCTCGATGCGGTCGCGCGTGTCTTCCCTGAGGCCGGCAGTGCCATTGATGAAGTTCGAGACCGTGCCGATGGAGACACCGGCGGTCCGTGCGACATCCGCTATAGTAGGGCGCTTGCGTTGCAATTGCCTGGTTCCGATTGAAGCGTTTCAAACGGTAACAGCGGAAGCGCGGCGCCTCAACGAAACTATTTTCCAAAAAACTGAATGTGGCGCTTGCTGATTGGAAGATTGATCCAATCGTGTCGGTGTGATTGGACTGATCTTTCCGGGATTGAACGATTTTCAAATTTCGGCATTTCGCTCGATTAGCCGCGCTTCATCGGACGTACATCGCAGCGCCTTTCAGCAACCCAGCAAGCAGCTGCCACGCTTGAATGGTCCCCGGGCGTTTTGCCTGCGGCCAGAACAGCAATGCCGCCGGGCGAACCCGACGGCATTGTCTTCGGCAAATCAGGATACCGCCGTTTTTGGTGGATGCCTAAGGCGTCGTCTCCGCGTTTATCTTGGCCGCCATCTGGTCGATCTTGCCGGCAAGGACGCCCTGGGCCCATGCCGTGACCTCGGCGTCGACCGGTTTGTTGGCTATGTCCGTCAGTGCCGCGTCGAGCGACGCCTGATCGGTGCCGACGGTGGCGGCGGCGGCCGCCGCTTCTGCCTGGGCAGCCGCCGCGTTGTCGGCGTCGACAACGGCTTGCTGCGCCGAGATCTGATCGTTCACAGCCTGGATTTGTGCGGCCGTGGCGGTCGGATCCGCCTGCAGCGCGGTCAATTGCGCATTCAGCGTATCCAGTTGGGCCTGGGCAGCGGCGGCCGTGGTGGCAGCCGCCTCAGCCGCGGCCTGGGCGTTCTTGGCTTTCGCCGACTGCGTCACAAAGGCCTGAATGGCAGCGAATTTCTTGCTCTTGGAATTCATATAGGCGTTGATGTTGCGCTGCAGCGAGTTCAGCCGACCAAGCTTGGCATGGATGTTCTTGTCCTTGGGCACGGACGCTACCTGGGTGTTGTCGACCGTGGTATCGACCGTGGTATCGGTTGTTGTGTCCGTTTCCGCCTTGGCTGCTTGTCCTGGGGCTGACGCAGACTTTCCATGCGAAGCGCCGCTCTTGCCATGGTCATTGCTGCCAGCATTGCCATTGCCGCCGGCATTGCCGTTACCATTGCCGCCGGCGTTGCCATTGCCGCCGCCGTGCCCGTTGCCTCCACCGTGCCCGTTGCCGCCCCCGGCGAGCGCCGGCGACGCCAGAAGCGCCAGTGCGGCAAGCGCCGCGAACAAAGTTTTCCGGTTTGTCATGATGTCTCCTCGGTGAATCGCCACCTCCGCCACCGCTAGGGCAGCGTAATATGAGAAACCGCTAACCGTACGGAGTAAACTTTAGACAAATGCGGTCGCAATGCGCGAGGCTGGTAACCGCAGACGGCGCAATTATTTGATATTCCACGCAAATCAGCGCCATGAGACGACCATGGCACTGAAGTCCCATCCCGGCCGGACCATGGTCTTAGCTCGCCGCAATAATGGTCGAGCGGCCTGTCGAAGGCGCTGGAACACGGGAAGCCGGTGACGAAAGCCTGGTCGGATGCGTTGCGCGCGAACGCCCTGGCTTCGCTCTCGGCGAAGATGACTTGTTCGCCATATCGGCCGCCGCTCAGATCAGCAGCAGGCCCTTCATGCTGGCATATCCCTTGCGCCCGATGATGATGTGGTCGTGCACGGCGATACCCAGCCGTTTGCCCGCCTCGATGATCTCTTTCGTCATCTCGATATCGGCGCGCGACGGCGTCGGGTCCCCTGACGGGTGGTTGTGCACCAGGATAATCGCGGTGGCCGACAGTTCGAGCGCGCGCTTGACCACTTCCCTGGGATAGACGGGCGTATGGTCGACAGTGCCGGTCTGCTGCACCTCGTCGGCAATCAGCGCGTTCTTCTTGTCGAGGAACAGGATACGGAACTGTTCGCGTGCCTCGAAGGCCATGGCAGAGCGGCAATAGGCGAGAAGCTGCGTCCAGGACGACAGGACTTCGCGGCCATGCACCTCGCCATGCGCCATGCGCTGCGCCGTCGCCGCGACGACTTTCAGGTCGAGCGCCACCGCCGGGCCGATGCCCTTGACCTCCTGCAACAAGTTGACGGGCGCGCCAAGCACCTCGGCCAATGTACCGAACCGCGCGAGCAACGCCTTGGCGGCCGGCTTGGTGTCTGCGCGCGGGATCAGCCGGAAGAGCAGGAGCTCCAGAAGTTCATAGTCGGGCAGGGCGTCCGGACCGGCTGAGACGAAGCGCTCGCGCAAGCGGTCGCGATGGCCGAGATATCCAGGTTTCTCGGCTGAGGCCGGCTTGGCCTTCGCCGCACGCCGGACCGGTACCTCGGAGAAGAAACTCCGCTCGTCGTCTTCGTCGTTGGCTTTCCCCATCCGCCCCCGCATCCGGCAATCGATCGGGCGCAGCAGTCGCCCGACGGTCAAAAAATCAGGCCGGCAGGCCGGGGCGGTCGAGCTTGTTGGGCGAGAGCGTGAAAATCTCGCAGCCGGCGTCGGTCACGCCGATCGTGTGCTCGTACTGCGCCGACAGAGAGCGGTCGCGGGTTACCGCCGTCCAACCGTCCGACAGCACCTTCACATGCGGCCGGCCGAGATTGATCATCGGCTCGATGGTGAAGATCATGCCGGGCCGCATTTCCACGCCTTCATTGACGTTGCCATAGTGCAGGATGTTCGGGGCGTCGTGGAACAGCTGGCCGACGCCGTGGCCGCAGAAGTCGCGCACCACCGAGCAGCGCTCCGCCTCGGCGTAGGTCTGGATGGCGGCGCCGATGGCGCCGGTGCGAGCCCCGGGTCTGACCGCGGCGATGCCGCGCATCAGGCATTCATGGGTGACTTCGAGCAGCCGTTCGGCGGCGCGCTTGATGGTGCCGACCGGATACATGCGCGAGGAATCGCCATGCCAGCCATCGAGAATGTAGGTGACGTCGATGTTGACGATGTCGCCGTCCTTCAAAGGCTTGTTGTCGGGAATGCCATGGCAGACGACATGGTTGATCGAGGTGCAGGACGACTTCGTGTAGCCGCGATAGTTGAGCGTCGCCGGCAGCGCGCCGTGATCCATGCCGAACTCGAAGACGAAACGGTCGATGGCATCGGTGGTGACGCCGGGCGCGACCATGGGCACCAGCTCGTCGAGGCAACGCGCGGTGAGGTCGCATGCCTTACGCATGCCGGCAAAACCGTCCTCGCCATAGAGGCGGATCTGGCCGGTGTTTCTGAGGGGGGCGGTGGCGGCGTCGAGATAGGTGACCATTTTGTCCGTGTGGAAGGTGGGGCGCTGCAGGTGTGCCAGCGTGAAAATCACACCAGATTTGGCACTTGGGGGCAAAAGGTTCAAGGAAGAACTGCCTGATGCAATCCGAACCGGCGGGATATTCGTCGCGTCGGCGCGGTCTTTTGCCGGTTTTTCACGGTTTGCTTTCCTTTCCGGTCATCGTGCGCTAGGGCGGAACGATGTTTTGGAGATCGCGAACAGCCCTGAAGCGCGCCCGATCGCTTGAAGCGCCGCTGACGGCAGCCTGCTCATGTCTGATGGGCCTTGTGCTGCTGGCGATGCTGTGCCTCGGCCGGCCGGATGTCCCAACTTTCGCCGACCCCGCCCAGGGCAGCGCCAGCGTTGGCGTCGAACGGTCGGGCGAAGCCGCCGCGCTGCTGCGCGTCACCAACAAGGCACAGGCCGTTGAGGTTCGCACCGCCAGGCCGGTGCTGGCCAAGTTCGCGGGCGGCCATCCGGCGTTACCAGCTCCAGAAACTGTTTTCCTTTGGCTCGCCCCGACGTCGCCGGCAGTGGTCGTCGCCGGCCATGGGACCGTCTCGGCTCCGTGCACCAGCACCAATCAGCCGCGCGCGCCGCCGTTCGCGCAAGCCTGAGCGGTCCAAGACCGCGTTCGCCATCATACCAAGCCATTCGCGTCCGCGATCCGTGCGCCGGCCATAGCCGCGCACTGGTGGCGCGGTGCGTCATTTCCGGATCATCGCAATGCAACAACGTATCAAGACATTCAAAAGCCTGTCGCGTGCGGCCTCGGCTGCTTCATTTTTGTCCGTTCAGGCGTTCATCTGTATCGGAACCGTTTACTGGGCGATCGCCGAGACGCTCTATCTGTCGGGAACCGGAGCGCTCGTGCTCGGTGCCCTGTTCGCCTTGCCGTCGGCCTATATTCTGGTGATGGTGGTGCGCATGGCCTTCGACGCCGAGACCGACCCCGCCAACCAGTGAATTGCGCCCGTCGGATCGGAACGTTCTGCCGGGCATCCTGGTGCCGGCAGAACTTTCCTCGCCTTTGCAGCAAAGGCGGCCGCTTCCGCAGTGACGACACATTTCCGTGGCACAGACCGGTCAAAGCAACTTTTGACGACGGACGGCGTTGCTGGGCGACGCCAGTTCGGGAGATTTCGGATGGACAGATTGCAGTTCGAGGTGCCGGTGCGCATCGCGCCAGGGCCTGGCTTGCCGGTCGAGGAGATTTACAGCGTCGAGCAGGCGTTGGATTTTCTCCAGGACTGGCCGGCGCGCCGGCAGGGACCGGTGTATCAGAAAGCCTTCAACGCCTGCTTTGGCGCCACGGTGGACGTGGTCAAGACCGAGGATGCCTGCCGGGCATTCATGGCGTTCTGCCGCGTTACCGGACTGATGGCCGGCGACATGATGGCGCCGCGCAAGCGCGGCGGCGAGGCGAGGGCGCTGCAGGCCTGAGGGCAGATGCGCTTGCCTCGATAGCCGGCTCGGCTCGAGTGCACTGTCTCGTGCCGCGGATATCCATCAATAGCGTCGTTAAGCTTCCGTTTCCACCTTCGCGGCTACGCCATTGCCTGTTCAGCAATGTTGATTCGTTGCGTCAGTCTCATGGTTCGGAAGATGTCTGCAGAAAAAATCCGTGCGTTCCCGATCGACCGTCAGTTATTCCTGGTCAGAGAAGTTGCGGCCAAGCTCGACAATCTGCATGGCGAGACCGCGGCCTCGTTCTGGAGGGCCAAGGCAGCGGAACTGCTTGACCTCGTTGTCGGATCGGGCAGGGACAGAGCCACCGCCGGTGACGAAGTCCGCAGATTTTTTCTGGCCGTACAGAAAGAGTTGTCGGCTGGAGTGGCCTCAGAGCCGGTGCCCGTCCTTTCCGCCTGAAGCCAAGACTGCCGGCGCTCTGGATTTGACCGCATCCAAATGAGTTGGATCGCTTCCATTCGCCGGAGCTGCCCAGCGTATCCTGCAATCGGCGTCATTTGTCGCTGGAGCGCTCCCGTGCCGTCAGGAACGGCATCGCCGTCTTCCGCGCACCGGTCAGCAAAGCGCCGGCTGTTTGAAGCCGATCGAAGCCGTGATCAAAAATGAACCGAACTTCTTAGCCGTTCGTTCATATATGCGTGCTTTCTAATTAAACTATGGCTTCCAGCTGCTTCACTCGAATTCGGCTCATGGCGACCGGTATACGCCGGAGTACCAGGGCCAATGTTGCCACTATCTTCGCCCTCAGCCTGCCGATCGTTGTCGGCGCCGCCGGCTTCGGCGTGGAGACCTCCTACTGGTACTACAACAGCTTGAGACTGCAGGCCACGGCCGATGCCGCCGCCTATGCCGGCGCGCTTGAACAGATCTCAGGGTCCGACAAGCCGACGATCGTCGCGGCCGCGACACAATCGGCCGCGTCGAATGGGTTGGGCTCGGGCACCATCGTCGTCAATACGCCGCCAGTGTCCGGACCAAATACGGCGAAGAAAGCGGTCGAGGTCATCGTCGGCCAGAAGCTCGACCGGATGTTCACCTCGATCTTCACGCAGGGCCAGGTGCCTGAACAGGCGAGGGCGGTGGCCCTTATAACCAATGCCTCGAAGTCCTGCATGACCGCGCTGGATCCGACCGCCTCGCAGGCTGTACTGTTTTCCGGCAGTACCAGCGTGAAGGTCACCGGCTGCGTGGTGATGTCCAATTCGAATGCTTCGGACGCCATCAAGCTCCAGGGCTCGGCGGCACTGCAGGTCGATTGCCTGATATCGGCGGGCGGCGTTTCACTGAACAATCCGGTCACCACCGTTTGCCCAGCCCCGATCACCCAGGCGCTGCCTGCCGCCGATCCATTCGCCGACCTGCCGACCCCGGCGGCTTCAAATCCCTGCCAGAACACCAACAAATCGACGCTGAAACCCGGCACCTACTGCGGCGGACTCAGCCTTAGCGGCAGCGTTACCCTCCAGCCGGGCGTCTATGTCGTTCAGGGCAATCTCAAGATAAACGCCAACGCTTCCGTCACCGGCAGCGGGGTGACCATCTTCATGTCAGGCAGCTCGACGGTCAGCATGAATGGCAATGCCTCCGTGCAGCTCAGCGCGCCGACTTCGGGCGCCTATTCAGGTGTTCTGTTCTATGGCGACAGGGCCGGCAGCAGTGCATCCAGCACATTCAACGGCACAGCCGACTCGCTGCTGACTGGGGCCATCTACTTCCCAAGACAGCAGGTCAGCTATCTCGGCAATTTCTCGGGCAACGGCGGCTGCACCCAAGTCGTCGCCGATACGATACAATGGTCAGGCAATTCAACCATCAATCAGGATTGCACCAGCCTCGGGATGCGCGACATTCCGGCCGCGCAGTCCGTGGCATTGGTCGAGTAGCCTCCCGTGGAACGCCGATCAAAGCCGATTCTTGGCGACCGTTCGGGTGTCGCGGCGGTCGAGTTCGCCATGATCCTGCCCTTCCTGTGCGCGGCGCTGCTCGGCATCATCGACGGCTGGTCCTATGTGACGAGTTCGCTGTCGATGCGCGCCGGCGTGAAGACCGCCGCGAACCTGATCATGGAAGGCTCGACCAATGACACGGCGACGCAGGCCGTTGCGATTTCGAGCTGGGAGAAGCGGCCGGCGGACGGCCAGGTCACGCTAAGCCGAATCTATATGTGCGGGACGACCGTGGTCGACGCTTCCGCCCTGTGCAGTGGGCCGAAGGTTCCATCGGTCTATGTTCAGATCCAGGCATCGGCCACCTGGACGCCGCCCTTCACCTTCGGCGTTTTTTCCACTTCCAGCGTTATCGGCCACCTGGAGGTGATCCGTGTCCGTTAAGGCAAGCGCCTTCAAGTGGGATCGATCGGGTGGAGCGGCATTGGAGTTCGCGCTGATCGCGCCATTCCTCATCATATTGCTGTTCGGAATCTTCGCTTTCGGCTGGTCGATGAACTCGGTTTCCAGCGTTCGCTATACGCTTGAGACATCGTCGCGCTCGCTGCAGCTTCAGAACACATTGACCCAGGCCGACATCCAATCGATCGCCACGCAGAAATTGCAGGCCCTGGGTTTGAAGGATGTGAATGTGACGATAGCCATCGACCCGGCGAGCGGCGGCTTCCGCATGGCGCATCTGACCGCCACCTATGCCTTCGTCGTCGACTTCCCTTACCTCAGCGCCTTCCCGATCAATTACGCGACCACCGTTACCGTGCCGCTGGTTGGCGGCTAGGCGTGTCAGCTGGCAGGTTTTTGGCAGTCAAGTGACGCAGGCATGCTCGAGTTCCCGGGCGCTATCGGTCAATGAGCAGAACAAGCGAACCCCCAAAAGGCACCATTGATTCAACCCATCTGCCGACCACCGACGCAAGAAGATGGTTTCGAGCGGTTAACGAGGGGCATGGGATCGATCCTGCCGCCGGAACATTCTTCGCCTGGTGAAGTTCTGAATCTGCCTTGGTTTTGATCCCCGTGGGCCAAGGCCAGGAAGCTGCCTCTATCAGCCTCCAGCGAGCCCGCCTCGGACGGGGGCAAGACTGTCTGGGGCGGGCTTCGTTCAGCCTTGTCGTCGCGGCAAGCAGTTTTCCACCGTTAACTCCAGCCTGTGGATCGAGTTTTCTTGCACGAGCTTCGATGTGTCGCTTATTAGAGACCTCTTATGGAGCGACGGCACGCAATACGGAGAGTCAGGGATGGGCTCTGGGAGGTCTACGACATAGACAACAACAAGGTTGTGCGCGTGGGCGGAGTGCCTTTGACAAACTTGTTGGATGAAGACGCGCTCGACGCCTTGGATCTGATAAGGGATGGTTTTCTGACACCGGCCAAATCCGCGAGGACGAAGTCCTGAAGCAAGGCTCCAGTTCGGCATGCTAGTCGGGCGTTGGAGATTTCAATCCCAGACGCAAACGCTGATCTTCAGCGAAGACGACGGCATCTGGCTCACGTTCGAAGGCTCTGGAATAGGTGTTGCCGTCCCTTCCTACGATCCTAACAACCCACTCGCCTAAGGACGGGCTGATTTCTACAGCTGGGGAAGACGGTTTGTTATAGGCCATGCCATTGCGCTGTTGCAATTGCAATGCCAGCTCAAGCTGACCCAAAACGGGACGCTTTTCGCCTGATCGAACCTCGAAACAAGAACATTCACCAACCCACGACGGTTGCTGGTGCGGCCCCTAACCTATGGCGTGCTGCTCACCCCACAAGCCGACATTGTGAGGAACTTGCGGAGCGGATGTTGAAGCGCCGACCAGAGCGACGATAATACCCAGGCCTATCGCGACGGCCACGGCGACCACAGCGACGCTGGCTCCAGGCGTGTGCTGGTTGCGTTCCAGAGCCTTGCCGAGATCGTCGAAGGTTGTTTCCATTCGCCGAAGCTAACAGACGTCAGGCAAACAAGGCGTTAACGGGCGAGCGTAGGCCGGGAGTCGTAAGAAATCCCCATGCACGACAGCGGCGGAAGTCGCGTTTTTCCTGTGGCACACCACGGGGCCGACGCGGCCCTACAACCGCACCTTACGCGGAACATTAGCCGTCTCTAAAAGTTGATCCGTGCGGCAGGTAGGTGCCCTCCATCGTCCTGCCGAAGATCGGGCCTCCGATCGGGCCCGCGCCTTTTCGCCGCCAGAGGGGCGCGGGCTTCAACTTGCCAGGGTATGACGATTTCCAGCAACTTTGTGGACAGCGGACTCGTAGAGCAATTGGTCGCTCTGTTTATGTCCCTCATGCCAGGGCGGCTGGCTCGCTGAGATTTCGTTGGGGTTTCTCGGCGAGCCTACCCAAGGAGGGGATAAAATGGCCGGCGCCCGTCGGTTGGGGACCGTTGGGGTGGGGTGGACGCCGGCCAAGCGGACAATCAGGTCCGCCGCATGAACGGCATGACCGATTCAAGAAGCCTGCGATATGGTGCGATCACGGACTGCTGGCGCATGACCTAGCCGACTTGGGGCCTAGCCGACTTGTGGCCTAGCTGACTTGGGGCCTAGCTGACTTGTGGCCTAGCTGACTTGGGGCTTCCTTATGGGCAAGCCGGCTATTGCTTTTGCCGGCCCACGTATCGCCAGGAGGGGCGTCGGCTCCACAGGGGAGCATGGTGCTGATCCGCCGTGTTGTCTGACATCACCTTCCAAACCCCGCGCAGCTTTGATCACGGCCTTGCGGCTGTTGCCGTGTTTGAGGATCAACTCCCAGACCAGGTCCGCGGTCAAACCGTTCTCCGAAGCGAAACATTCGACCTGATGGTCGTGAATAGCATCACACCAGGGCTTATAGCCGCCCATTTGGGCCTCCGCTTTAGGCGCCGCATGCAAAATATGCACTTCTGTCTGATGTGGGTGAAACATGCGAACGAAGGACGCAGCACGGCGCCAGGCGCCAGCGAGCATCGAGGCAGTGATCGGGGCGATGTAGCGCGGAACGCCTACCTCCAGTCAGCCTCCGTGTTCTTTTGGAACGCGACCGCGCCGCTGCGGAGAGGGCGAACCAGCAACCCGAGGATGATGTCGCCGAATAGCCAGAGCCCAAGCAACATGCCTACCGCGGAGGTTCCTCCGGTGGATGGCAGTGCCGGGTTGTCCGGCGGCATCAGAGGTGGTGAGGTACTGCTCGCCCGATATCTTGATCGCGTATATCCACAGGCCCGTCAGGGCGCGTTGAAAGCCAAGGGGCGGCCCTGCAGCCAGGTTGGGCCATTTCCGGGGTGGACTTCATCCACGCCGCGATGCCTGACGAGACTGACACCTGATGGCCACGCTTTTGGATCATGACTGCCGCCGACGGTGGCCGCTGGCTTCAGGTCTGCGATTCGGCGCGGATACTGGCCAAACTTTGGACGGGGAACGGAGGTTTTTGGCTAAGTGCTTGAAGTCGCTGGTACGCCCAAGGGGAATCGAACCCCTGTTACCGCCGTGAAAGGGCGGTGTCCTAACCGCTAGACGATGGGCGCGCTCAGACGAAGCGGCTTATACTGGCGTTGCGCGCAACCGGCAACCCGTCAAGTGCAGCCCTGGACAACTTTTTTCCGACCTTTGGAAACACAGGGCTTCATCACGGCTGCACGGCTTGGTGACTAGCGGAAACGCCCATCGCTTCGTCATTCCAGGGCCGAGCGAGGAGCGAGGCGACGCGGCCTAGCCCTTGGGATCCATGCCGCGACTTCAAGGCGTTGCAACAGTGCGGAATTCTGCCCCTACGCTTCAACCAAGTCACGGAATGGATCCCCGGGTCTTCGCGACGGAGCTTCGCTGCTGCTCAGCCCATGGTTGGCGAGGTTGGGAATGCTCAGGCCAATATCGAAAGTCTAGAATTGTCCGCTGAAACGATATTTGCGGCACGACCTGGCCGCTCCGGCCCGTGAAATCGCGCCCTTCAGCCGTCGCCGCCACCGCTGCGCCGGCGGCAGCGCCAGTTCCAGTCGCGCTCGGGGCCGACGTCGACGTGGACCGATTCGGTGTGGCAGTAGGTGCCGACGCCGCCACGGCCGGGCATGGTCCTGATGTAGTTCGCCAGTTCCCATTTGGAGACGCCGGGCACCTGGATGTCGGCGGCGGCGCAGTACATGTGCAACGAATTCTTGGCGCCGTTGGCGCGGCGGTTGCGGGCGGGGTCGCGGTAGCCTGACGTCACCATCATCTTGCGGCCGTAATGGCCTTCGATCGTCTTCAGCACGCGCACCAGCGACGGCTTCAGACAGGCGACATCAACGCTTTCGTTCTGCTTCAGCAGCCCGTTGGGCGCGAGCCGGGCCATGCCGGCGGCGGACGCTACCTGATAACTGCCGCCTTCGTCCTCATTGAGGTCGACGTCGCTTTCGTCGTCGAGGCCGGATTTGCGCTTGATCTCGAACAGCGCCGTCTGGCGCACGCCGGGCAACGCATCGCCACCCGTGATGTGGCCGGCTTCGTCGCCGGTCGAAGCCAGCTGTATCGGCTTTGCGGTGGAGTCGGCCGAGGCCAGTGTGATGATGGGCTTTGCCGGTGCCGACGCGGACTTGGCCTGCACGGCCGGCTGTTCGCCCGTGCGTGTTTTGACAAGCGGAGCAGGGGTCGCGGAAGCCGGCGTGGCGCCGAACATCGAGGCCAGGAAGCCCCGTTTCTTCGGTGCTTCGGCTTGTGGCATCTCACCCGCAGTCACATAGACCGGATTGTTCATCGCCGGTGCCGCGGCAGGCTTCGGCGCCGTCACCTCGGCATCGGCGGCGGCGATCTTCTGGGCGACCGCGTCGGTCTGTTGCGCCGTCTGGGCCGGCTGCTGCAGGGCCTGTGGCGTTTGTCCCGCGATCGTTTCAGCCCCGGCCGGCGTTGTCAGTGGAAAGGCAATCTCGGGCTTGGCGATCGGTACGTAAGCGACCGTTTCGGGAAGCGCCGTGTCACCTTCGCTCATCACGGTCGTCTGGGTGGTCGTGGTCTGCGATGTCGAATCGGCGGTGGCCATGGGCGTGCCGGTGGCGGCCGCATTGATGTTCGAGGAAGAGGCATTGTAGCCAGGCATTCCGACCGACATTGTCGGGTCGCCAGCCGAGGTGCAGGAGGCCAGGAGCACGGAGCAGAACGCTGCCACGATGGCGCGGCGTTCTCCCTTTGCGAGGCTCCATCCTGCTGATTTCAAAGTCAAATTCCCCCTCGATACCCGGCCGGTAACTCCTTGGCGCAGCATTGGCCGCCGCAGTCCAGGGTGACCTTTGTCTCCGATCCGGAAACGAGACCTGTGTCAAATCCGCAAGCTCGAAAGTATCTTTGCAGCGATTGCCGAATTACGGCCGCTCGACGGTTGACGACACCATTTCGCCCGCTTTTGGCAGGCCGTCAACTCACCAGACATTACAGTCCGTTACACACGCACCCTGACATAGGTACCCGGAGCATCCCCCAAGGTTTTCATATGCTTGCCGGGTTTGCGGGCAGGCACGCGGGTGTTGTCCTTGGCTTCTATCCAGCTTTGCCAGTGCGGCCACCAGGATCCGGGATGCTCGGTAGCCGTGGCTATCCACTGGTTGAAATCGCCGATCGGCGCGCCGCCGGTCCAGTACTGGTACTTGTTGGATGCGGGCGGATTGACGACACCCGCTATGTGGCCGGATCCGGCCATCACATAGTCGACCTTGCCGCCGAAATACTTCGAACCGACGAAGACGGACAGCGCCGGCGCGATGTGATCTTCCTTCGAGGCGAGGTTGTAGATCGGGATGGTGACATCGCCGAGCGAGACGGTGCGGCCCGCCAACTCCATCGTGCCGCGCGAGAGGTTGTTCTCGAGATAGCAGTTGCGCAGGTAGAAGGAGTGGTTGGCCGCCGCCATGCGGGTCGAATCGGCATTCCAGTAGAGCAGGTCGAAGGGCAGGGGATCCTTGCCGCGCATGTAGTTGTTGACGACATAAGGCCAGATCAGGTCACCGGATCGCAGCATGTTGAAGGCGGTCGCCATCTTGGTTCCGTCGAGGTAGCCCTTTTCGTTCATCGACTTTTCCACCGCCGCGACCTGTTCCTCGTCGACGAACACTTTCAGGTCGCCGGCATGGGTGAAGTCGACCTGCGTGGTGAAGAAGGTCGCCGACTTGACGCGGTCGTCGCCTTCGCTGGCCATCAGCGCCAATGCCGCCGCCAGCAGCGTGCCACCAACGCAGTAGCCGATCGCGTTGACGTCGCGCTCGCCCGTGGCCTTTTCGATCGTGTCGAGGCCGTATTGCAGGCCTTCCCTTATATAGGCTTCCCAGTTCTTGGCGCCGTGGCGCTCGTCGGGATTGATCCAGGAGATGACGAAGACGGTATGGCCCTGCTCGATCGCCCAGCGGATGAAGGATTTCTGCGGGTTGAGGTCGAGTATGTAGAACTTGTTGATCCAGGGCGGGCAGATCAGCAGCGGCCGTTTCAGCACCGTCTCGGTGGACGGATCATACTGGATGATCTCCGCGACGTCGCTGCGGCCAACCACCTTGCCGGGCGTGGTGGCGATGTTGCGGCCGATCTCGAAGGGCGAATAGTCGGCCTGGCGCAGTTTCAGGTCGCCCTTGCCGGCGGCGATGTCCTCGGCCAGCATCTTCATGCCGCGCACTAGGTTCTCGCCGTTGGAGGCGACGGTTTCGCGAAACAGTTCCGGATTGGTCAGGATGAAATTCGACGGCGAGATGGCGTTGGACACCTGCTTGACGTAGAAGCTCGCCTTGTGGCGGGTGTGCTCGTCCAGACCTTCGGCGTGCTCGACCAGTTCGGACGCCCAGCGCGAGGTGACGAGATAGGCCTGCTTGAGAAAATCGAAGAAGGCGTTGCGGCCCCATTCCGGATCCTGGAAGCGCTTGTCGCCGCGCTCCGGCTTGACGGCATCGTCGGCACCCTCGGCGCTGGGGCTGACACGCTGAATGGCGTTCGCCCACACGGTCATATAGCCGGCGAACAGCCGCGTCTGCGCTTCGAGCGCGCGCTGCGGATCGGCAAGCCAGTATTCGCTGAGCTTGGAGAAGGTCTTGACCATGTCGACGACCGGTTCGGCGACGTGGTCGCGCACTTCGCCTTTTTCGCGCGGCTCGGCCCAGGCGGACGCCGCCTTCCCGGCCTGTTCGAGCATGCGCGCCATGTTCAACGCGAAGCGTTCCGGATCCTTCACCAGATATTGCTCGACGGTCGAAGGCTCGTCATCTTCCGTTTTGCCCGAATCGGGTGTTTTGGACATGGTTCGCGGGGTTCCTCCCGAAGCGTTTTCTTGACATATTAACATGGGACATCCGACAGGGTCCAATCTCGCTCTACCTCGGCTGCCAAGGAAACAATATGACGATTAATATTGGCGAGACTGTTTTTTTTGGTGCCGCACGCTTTTGCCGCATCGGCGTGGCGATCGTCCTCGTGGGGATCGCCGGATGTTCGAGCACGAATACCAGCGGACCGGTGCCGATGGCCGAGAATGCGGGGCCGAAGGACACGGGCACCTTTCCGAACCTGAACATCCCGCCGCAAGTGGCGAACAAGCAGTTCACCGAGGCCGAGCGGAACGCCAAGCTCGCCGAACTCAAGGCCGACAAGAGCGGGCAGGGTGCCAAAAGGGGCGGCGGCTCCGTCACCGATCAGGCGGCGCTGACGGATCTGGCCAAGAAGCACGGCCCCCAGACGCTGAAGCAGATCGAAGGCAAATGCGATCCCACCCTCGACCCTACCTGCAAATGAGTATATAGCGCGCGCCCAATACCCCTTTGCTGTCTGGAACCGCCATGGAAGAGTTTCACAAGGTCCGTCGCCTTCCGCCCTACGTTTTCGAGCAGGTCAACCGGCTCAAGGCCAGCGCGCGCTCGCGCGGCGCCGACATCATCGACCTTGGCATGGGCAATCCGGACCTGCCGACGCCGAAGGCCATCGTCGACAAATTGTGCGAAGTCGTGCGCGATCCGCGCACGCATCGCTATTCCTCCTCGCGCGGCATTCCGGGGCTGCGCCGCGCCCAGGCCGCCTATTATCAACGCCGCTTCGGCGTGAAGCTCAATCCCGACACGCAAGTGGTTGCCACGCTCGGCTCGAAGGAAGGCTTCGCCAACATGGCGCAGGCAATCACCGCGCCCGGCGACGTCATCCTGTGCCCCAATCCGACCTATCCGATTCACGCTTTCGGCTTCATCATGTCGGGCGGTGTCATCCGTTCGCTGCAGGTCGAGCCCGATGACGGCTTCATTCCGGCGGTCGAGAGGGGCATTCGCCATTCGATCCCGAAGCCGCTGGCATTGATCCTCAACTATCCGTCGAACCCGACGGCGCTGGTCGCTTCGCTCGATTTCTACAAGGACGTGGTGGCGTTCGCGAAGAAGAACGACATCATCATCCTGTCCGACCTTGCCTATTCGGAGATTTATTTCGACGGCAATCCGCCGCCTTCGGTGCTGCAGGTTCCGGGTGCCATCGACATCTGCGTCGAATTCACCTCGATGTCGAAGACCTTCTCCATGCCCGGCTGGCGCATGGGCTTTGCCGTCGGCAACGAACGGCTGATCTCGGCGCTGACGCGGGTGAAGTCCTATCTCGACTACGGCGCCTTCACGCCGATCCAGGTGGCGGCGGCCCATGCGCTCAATGGCGACGGCGCCGATATCGCCGAGGTGCGCGACATCTACCACAGGCGCCGTGACGTGATGGTCGATGCCTTCGGCCGTGCCGGCTGGACCATTCCGGCCCCTGCTGCCTCGATGTTCGCCTGGGCGCCGATCCCTGAGCCGTTCAAGCATCTCGGCTCGCTCGAATTCTCCAAGCTGCTCATCGAGCACGCCGACGTGGCGGTGGCACCCGGTGTCGGCTTCGGCGAACATGGCGACGATTTCGTGCGCGTGGCGCTGGTGGAGAACGAGCACCGGATCCGCCAGGCGGCGCGCAACATCAAGCGCTTCCTGTCGACCAGCGCCAAGCAGCCCAACAATGTGGTGCCGCTCTCCGCTCACCGGTAAGCAAAATTCGATCTGATTTGAGGGACGTCGCCTTCCATGGCTGAAGCACTGCGTGTTGGAATTGCCGGCCTCGGCACGGTCGGTGCATCGGTGGCACGTGTGCTGCGCGACAAGGCGGCGGAACTGACCCGGCAATGCGGGCGCGACATCATCGTCGCAGCGGTTTCGGCGCGCGATCCGAAGCGCGACCGTGGCGTCGATGTCAGTTCCGCAAGATGGTTCGACGACCCGGTCAAGATGGCGCAGACCGCCGAGATCGACGTGTTCATCGAACTGATCGGCGGCGATGAAGGGCCGGCGCGCCTGTCGGTGAAGGCGGCGCTCGAAGCCGGCCGCCATGTCGTCACCGCCAACAAGGCCCTGCTCGCCAAGCATGGCGTGGCGCTGGCCGAGATCGCCGAGAAGAAGGGCGTGCTGCTCAACTACGAAGCGGCGGTGGCGGGCGGCATTCCCGTCATCAAGACGATGCGCGAGGCGATGGCCGGCAACTCGGTCACCCGTGTGTTCGGCATTCTCAACGGCACGTGCAACTACATCCTGACCCGCATGGAGGCCGAGGGCATCTCGTTTGATGCCTGCCTGAAGGACGCGCAGCGGCTGGGTTACGCCGAGGCCGATCCGACCTTCGACATCGAAGGCCATGACACCGCGCACAAGCTGTCGATCCTGACCAGCCTTGCCTTCGGCACCAAGATCGCCGCCAACGACATCTACATGGAAGGCATTTCCAACATCACCCAGGCCGACATCCGTGCCGCCGGCGACCTCGGCTACAGGATCAAGCTGCTGGGCGTTGCCCAGCGCACCGAAAGCGGCATCGAGCAGCGCGTGCATCCGACCATGGTGCCGACCGCCTCCGTCATCGCGCAGGTGCATGGCGTCACCAACGCGGTGGCGATCGAGACCGACATCCTCGGCGAACTGCTGCTTTCGGGCCCCGGCGCCGGCGGCAACGCCACCGCCTCGGCCGTCATCGGCGACATCGCCGACATCGCCAAGAGCCGGCCGGGCTTCCAGCATGGGCCGGTCTTTGGTCGGCCGGCAAAGGAGTTGAGGCCTTACAAGAAGGCGCAGATGCGCAGCCATGCCGGCGGCTATTTCATCCGGCTGACCGTGCATGACCGCATCGGCGTGTTCGCCGCGATCGCCAAGCGCATGGCCGACAACGATATTTCGCTGGAATCGATCGTCCAGCATGCGGTCAGCGGCGAGGCGGCGGCACAGAAGACGGTGATCCTCGTCACCCACGAGACCACCGAGGCCGCCGTGCGCAAGGCCGTCGACGGCATCACCAAGGACGGTCACCTGACCGACAAGCCGCAGGTCATCCGCATCGAGCGGGCAGGGTAGCTCCGCCCCCACCGTCGCGCAGCCGCGATCAACCGGAACGAATCCGTGCCGGCCCCGTTCTCTTGGTCAGCAACCAAGGGAGCCACTCCATGGCCGATACCAACAAATCCGATACCCCTCAGATCGACGACATCCAGAAAACGCTGGAAAAGCAGATCGCCGAACTGCGCAAGGAGATCACCAAGATCAACAAGAGCATTTCAGCGCGGGGCGCGGAAATGCTCGACGATGCCAGCGAGCAAGCTTCGGATTTGTATGAGACGGCCGCGGCGCGTGCTTCGCGGACAGCACAGCAATTGCGCAGCCAGGCCCAGGCGGTTTCGGACGTGGCGCGCGAAAATCCCGGCACCACGACTGCCGTGATCGGCGTGATCGGCCTGCTCGGCTTTCTGGCCGGGATCGCCGTCGGCCAGTCGTTGAACAACGACACCCCGCGCCGCTGGTATTGACCGCGCCGGCATCGAGCCGGCGCTGCCGGTTCGTTTCGCGGTTTCTCAGGTAATCATTTTAGGAGGGCACCATGGCTTCATCCGTGCTGATCGGCATTCTGATCACATTCCTCGTCATCATCCTTGTTCTTTATCTTGTGCAGCGCCTGCCTCTCGATGCCCGGATGCGGCAGATCGTGCAGATTATCGTCATCATCATCGGCATCATTTCGTTGCTCAAATACCTGGCGGTTTTCTAGATCCCGGCGTTATCTTCATGCGTCTTCAAGTGCGGCCCGGCTGTTCCCAGCCGGGCCGCAATCTTGTTCGCAATAAGGTTCAATCGATTGATATTGCTTATCTTTCGATAAAACTCGCGGCAGGTCTTGCCGTTGTCATGCTCGTTTGACAAAACAAGCCCGCCTCCGGCGGGAGGTGGCATGCAAACGAGGATTTGCCGAAATGAATGTGGCCCAGAACATTGTCGCCGGCCTTGACCGGATACTCACCATGGAACTGGTGCGCGTCACCGAAAGGGCCGCGGTCGCGGCAGCCAGGCTGCGTGGGCGCGGCGACGAGAAGGCGGCTGACCAGGTCGCTGTCGACGCCATGCGCCAGGAGCTCAACCGCCTTGCCATCAAGGGCACGGTGGTGATCGGCGAGGGCGAACGGGACGAGGCGCCGATGCTCTATATTGGCGAGGAGGTCGGCACCGGCAAAGGCCCGGCCGTCGATATCGCCCTTGATCCGCTCGAGGGAACGACGATCTGTGCCAAGAACCTCCCGAACGCGCTTGCCGTCATCGCGATCGCCGAGAAGGGCAGTCTGCTGTTCGCGCCCGACGTCTATATGGACAAGATCGCCATTGGTCCGGGTTATGCCGAAGGCGTCATCAACCTCGACGCTTCGCCGGCCGAAAACATCGCCAGCCTGGCCCGGGCCAAGGGCGTCGCGGTGTCCGACATCACCACCTGCATCCTCGACCGGCCGCGCCACGCCAAACTGATCGATGCCGTGCGCGCCACGGGTGCCGCGATCCGGCTGATCGGTGACGGCGATGTCGCCGGCGTCATCCACACCACGGATCCGGACGAAACCGGTATCGATATCTATCTCGGCACGGGCGGCGCGCCCGAGGGCGTGCTGGCAGCGGCCGCACTGCGCTGCACCGGCGGCCAGATGCAGGGCCGGCTGATCCTCGATACGCCGGAGAAGGTCGCCCGCGCCGCGAAGATGGGCATCTCCGATCCGAAGCGGATCTACCATGCCGAAGACATGGCGCGCGGTGATGTGCTGTTCGCGGCCACCGGCGTGACCGACGGCAATATGCTGGCCGGCGTCAAGTTCGGCGGCACATACATCACCACGCATACGATCGTCTTGCGGTCGTCGTCGCGAACCGTGCGGGAGATCAAGGCCCGGCACCAGGATCTGGATAAGTTCTAGAGTTCTTTGTTTTGACGCAATTCCGGACGGTTTCATACTTTTCCTGGAATTGCTTTAAGCCTGCTTGCGAAGCCTCGCCGCAGTTGTTAGCCATTGGCTGCATCTGAACCCTGGCCGCGCAAGGACCGAGGATGAAAGCGTTCGACTGGCACGCGGATCCGGTTTCGCGTGCCACGCCCATCACGAAGTCCTATCGCAACACCCAGAATGTGCGCCGCTTTTTCATCCGCGAATGCGGCGATAAGTTCAGGTTCGATCGGCCTTTCATGGCCTGGCTCAAGAACGATTGGGAAAAGACAATGGGGGATGCAGCCGAGGAATGGGTCCGGCGCCAGGCTGAAAAGCGGAAAGCGTAGTTATTCTTGAATTCTCCTGCGACGCCTACCGCCGCGAACCGCTTGGCTTTGCCCGCCTTTGGCCTTAAAGCCCGTCGTGTCCACGCGACGCTTTTTTGGGCCGTTGTTTGTGCATGTCGTCATCCCAAAACCGCTGCGCACTTTTGGGCGGCATGCATAATCCTGCGGCCAATTATGAGTTGGCAAAGCGCATGATGGGCGACAGGCGCCTCTTCCTCGATGTCAGGCAGTCGGCTACCGGTCTCTCCTGGGAGCATCGGCTGACCGAACGACAGGACATGATCGCGCTTGCCATCGCGCAAGGCCATGGCGTGCCCGACATTGTCGCACGCGTTCTTGCCGGACGCGGTGTTACCGCCGAGCAGACCGAGCGGTTCCTCGATCCGACGATCCGCGACCTGTTGCCGAATCCCGCCTCGCTGACCGACATGGACAAGGCCGCCACCCGCATCGCGGCGGCGGTGATGGCGAGGGAAAAAGTGGCGATCTTCGGCGACTACGATGTCGACGGTGCGGCCTCGTCAGCCTTGCTGAAGCGGTTTCTGACGCATTTCTCGGTGCCATCGGAAATCTATATTCCGGACCGTATTTTCGAGGGTTACGGCCCCAATCCCGATGCCATGCGCGAACTCGTCTCGCGCGGCGCGACGCTGATCGTCACCGTCGATTGCGGCACCAACAGTGCCATTTCCGTCGATGCAGCCAATGCCGCCGGCGCCGATGTCGTGGTGCTCGACCACCATCAGGTCGGTGGCGCCTTGCCGGCCGCGATTGCCGTCGTCAATCCAAACCGCGACGACGATCTTTCCGGCCAGGGTCATCTCTGCGCCGCCGGCGTCGTGTTCCTTGCCCTGGTGCAGACCGCAAAGGTCCTGCGTGGCTTGACCGAGACCACGCCGCCGGATCTGCTTTCCATGCTCGATCTCGTCGCATTGGCCACGGTGTGCGACGTGGTGCCGCTGACCGGCGTCAACCGTGCCTTCGTCGTCAAAGGGCTGCAAGTGGCGCGCCAGCAGAAGAATGAAGGGCTTGCCGCATTGGCGCGGGTTTCCCGCATCGGCGAACCGATCGGCACCTTTCATCTTGCCTATCTGATAGGGCCGCGCATCAACGCCGGCGGGCGCATTGGCGATGCGGCCCTTGGCAGCCGGCTGCTTGCGACAGACGATCCGGTCGAGGCGCGAACCATCGCGGAGACGCTGGACCGGTTGAACCAGGAGCGGCAGCTGATGGAGCAGGAGATGCTTGCGGCAGCGCGCGCCGAAGCCGATGCCGAGCTTGCCGGCGGCAATGGCCCGGCCATCGTCGTCACCGCCAGCAACAACTGGCATCCCGGCATTGTCGGCTTGCTCGCTTCACGACTGAAGGATCATGCGCGGCGGCCGGCTTTCGCCATCGCCTTCAACGCTGTGGGCATCGGTACCGGTTCGGGCCGTTCGGTGTCGGGCTTCGACCTCGGACGGCTGGTGCGTGAAGCCGCCGACGCCGGGTTGATCGTCAAGGGCGGCGGCCATGGCATGGCGGCCGGCATCACCGTGGAGCGCGCCAGGCTCGGCGAACTCAGGGCGTTTTTCGAGGAGCGCGCGGCCGCCGACGTGTTTCGGCTGCAGGACGAGGAAAGCCTGGCAATCGACGGTGCGCTTGCCGCCGAAGGCGCGACGCTCAGCCTGCTCGACGCGCTGGAAAGGGCCGGCCCCTTCGGCGCCGGCCACGTCGCACCGGTTTTCGCGCTGCCTCGCCATCGGCTGGCCGACGCCCGCCCGGTCGGCACCAACCATATCCGCGCCGAATTGCAGTCGGAGAGCGGCGGCCGCATCCAGGGGATCGCCTTTCGCGCCGTCGACACCGCACTTGGCGAATTCCTGTTCAAGAACCGGGGCAAGACGGTGCATGTCGCCGGCTCGCTGTCGGGGAACTACTGGAACGGCAACCGCACCGTCCAGTTTCGCATTATCGACGCGGCGCGGGCGTGAGGGTGGCTGGCTAAGCCAAAACCGTCTGCAGCCGGCTCAGTTCGCCGATCTGCGCCATCGTCGCCTGGTAGCCGAGCTGGATCGCCTCGTCGGCACGGTGGAACTCGGTCAGGCCGATATGGCTGAGCTTGGGCTGGAGCGACATGTCGGGCGGATCGCCGGCAAGCCTGGCGCGCGAGATGCGGTCCTGGATGATGTTGAAGGCTTCGACCATGACGCCGGTGATGCCGAGGCGGGTCTGATGCGACTGGTGGTCGGGGTCCGGGTGACCGGCGCGCGGCGCGTCCTTTTCGACAACCAGTTCGCCGGCGCTGTGCTTTATCACCGCGGCGCGACCGAACAGGTCGTAGTGAAGATTGACCGCCACGACGAGGGGCTGTTCGTAGGCGCGGCAGACCGACACCGGCACCGGGTTGACCAGCGCGCCGTCGACCAGCACCCGGCCGTTGCAATTCACCGGCTCGAACACGCCGGGCAGTGCGTAGGACGCGCGCATGGCTGTGATCAGCGAGCCGCTCGACACCCAGATTTCGTGGCCGGTGCGGATTTCCGACGCGACACAGACAAATGGCTTGGGCAGATCCTCGAAACGAACGCCTGCCACATGCTCACGCAGGCGGGCGTCGAGCTTCATGCCGCCGAACAGGCCGCTGCCGCGCAGATTGAGATCGAGCAGCCCAAAGATGCGACGCTTGGTCAGGCTGCGTGCAAACTCTTCCAGTTCGTCCAGTTTGCCGGCGAGATAACAGCCGCCAACCAGCGCGCCGATGGAGGTGCCGGCTATCATCGACACTTCGATGCCGGCTTCGTCGAGCGCACGCAGCACGCCGATATGGGCCCAGCCACGAGCGCAGCCGCCACCCAATGCCAGTGAGATGCCTGTCTTCTTTTCGGGTTTTGGTTGGGGTGCGCCGCCGGACGAGGAGAGGCCGTTGGCTTCTCGAACGTCTGATCTGTTACGCAATGACGCCCACTCGAGCATCATGATCTCCCTTGTCCCGCATCCTTTGTATCAGAAGGATGTTTGAGAATAGTGAACATGAGTGGTTTGTGAATATGGAATGGTTCACACAGGCTTCCGATACGTCTTTTCCGCATCGAACAGCGGTTTGCTGCCGTCGTCGACAAGCGTCCCCTTGCCGTCGACCAGCCCCACCGTCCGATAAAAGCATGAACGCCGGCCGGTGTGACAAGTTGCGTCGTGGCCCAACACTTTCACGTGCAGCCACAATGCATCCTGATCGCAGTCGGTGCGCATCTCGACGACATGCTGGAAATTGCCCGAGGTTTCCCCCTTCTTCCAAAGTGCGTTACGCGAGCGCGACCAGTAGTGGGCGATCCCAGTTTCCAATGTCAGCGCGAGCGCTTGCGCATTCATATGGGCGACCATCAGCAGCATGCCGTCTTCGGCATCGGTGACGACCACCGTGACAAGACCGGCCGCGTCGAAGCGCGGCGAGAACACCGCGCCTTCTTCGAGGGCCTTTTTGTCTGACGGAGCTTCGCGAAATTCCAGTGCCGACATCGCCGGTGCATTTTCCTGTTTGACCATGATTCCTGGACAAACGTTTTCGCTTGTCCGCGAAAACCGGTTTTCCGGGATCATGGTTGGGCGACGCCGGTGCGGGGCTTACGCCCCGCCGCCGCGCACCATGGTGACAAAACGAACCTGCTCTTCGGGGGTATCCTTGAAGACGCCGGTGAAGGTGGAGGTGAGCGTGGTGGAACCCTGCTTGCGGATGCCGCGCATGGCCATGCACATATGCTCGGCCTCGATCATCACGGCGACGCCGCGAGGGTTGAGCACGTCCTGGATGACGCCGGCGATCTGCGCGGTCAGCGCTTCCTGCGTCTGCAGCCGATGGGCGAAGATATCGACGACTCGTGCGATCTTGGACAGGCCGACGACCTTGCCGTCCGGCAGGTAACCAACATGCGCCTTGCCGATGATCGGCACCATGTGGTGTTCGCAATGCGAATGGAACTGGATGTCCTTGACGATGACGAGGTCGTCATAGCCTGCGACCTCCTCGAAGGTGCGGCCGAGTTCCTCTGCCGGGCACATGTCGTAGCCACCGAACATCTCGCGGTAGGCCTTGGCTACGCGCTTGGGTGTGTCGATCAGCCCTTCGCGGTCCGGATTGTCGCCGGTCCAGCGCAGCAGCGTGCGCACCGCGGCCTCGACCTCGGCTTCGCTCGGCCGGTCGGTGATCGGCTTTTCCATGTAAGCGGACTGGGGCATGAATTTCTTGATGACGGCATCCATAAAAGGCGTCTCCCGTAGTTCCTCTCCAAGGAGGAACGAGTTGAACGGACCACGACCTTTCGGTGTCGGAAACTCGCCCCGTTTCCAGCCCCGTAAGCGGCGTGACTTTCCCGGCCAGGACCGCGGCGCTCATCGCCTTGTCGTTACCGGACTGCCAGCATTATATAAGGTCGTAGCGAGCGAAAGGAAGACGCAGCAGCGGCAATCGCTGTTCGCTTGGCGGCGACGGATTGGAAAATAATGATCAACGACGTCTATAACGCGAAAATTCTCGGCTTTGCCGGAAACATTGAACGCATCGGCCGGCTCGACCATCCGGACGCGACCGCCAAGGCGCATTCCAAACTGTGCGGTTCGACCGTTACCGTCGACCTCAAGATGGAAGACGGCGTGGTAACCGACTTCGCCCATGACGTGAAGGCCTGCGCGCTCGGCCAAGCGTCGTCCTCGATCATGGCGCGCCACGTTGTCGGCGCGAGTGCCGAGGAATTGCGCGCTGTGCGCGACACCATGCTGAAGATGCTGAAGGAAAATGGCGAGCCACCGCAAGGACGCTTTGCCGACCTGAGGTATCTGGAACCGGTGCGCGACTACAAGGCGCGCCATGCCTCGACCATGCTGACCTTCGACGCCGTGGTCGACGCCATCGGCCAGATCGAGAAGAAGCGCGCCGAAGAAGCGGCTTAGGCCTGCTCCCGCAGCTTGCGTCTGCTTTCGGCAAACTCGGCTCTTAGCCAGTCGGCGAACGCGGCGGCCGGTTCCGAAAGATCCTTCAGATTCCTGGCCACCAGCCAGTAGGCGCCAGACGCAACGTCGATGTCGAACGGCTTGATCAGCGCTCCGGACGCGACTTCCCCGCCGATCTGCAAGAGATCACCCAGCGCCACGCCATGTCCGAGCAGCGCGGCCTGCTTCGACAGCGAGGCATCCGCCAGCATCGGACCTCGCGCCGGCACGGCGTCGGCGGGCACGCCGGCCGCCTCGAACCAGCGCGCCCAGCCCTGGCGGTTTTCCTCGTGCAAGAGCGTGTAGCGGGCGAGGTCGATCGGCTTCTCGAGGGCAGGGCCCGAGGCGAGCAGCACCGGCGATAGAACCGGGGAATCGACCGTCGAGGCAAGCCGCTCGGCCTGGCTGCGAGGCCACGAGGTGGCATGGGCGCTGAAGCGCAAGGCAAGTTCGGGCTGGTCGCCGCGGAAATCGATCAGCCTTGGATCAACTTCCAGGGACACGTCGATATCGGGCCGCAATTGGCGGAATCGGTTGAGCCGGGGCACCAGCCATACGGATGCAAGCGACGGCTCCACACTGACGCGGACCAGGGACTGCGCGGGGACCGCTGCCAGTTCCGACAGCAGCCGGTCGATATCGTCGAAGCTTCTGACCAGTTGGGCAAGCAGCCGGCGACCGGTATCGGTCAGTTCGACACGGCGATGATGACGTTCGAACAGAGGTTGGCGCAGGAAGGTTTCGAGCTCGCGGATCTGCCGGCTGATCGCAGCCTGGGAGACGAAAAGTTCCTCGGCGGCCCGGCTGAAACTCAGATGCCGCCCCGCCGCCTCGAAACTCCTCAATGCCGTCAACGGCAGGCGCCCGCGCTTCATTCGCATAATCCAGGGTTATCCGAAATGGAAATTATACTCGTTTGAAGGCCAAGGCCAGCGGCGGTCTAATCGCGTCAAAGGAGACCGACCATGAACCAGTTCCTGAACATCTTCGGCGATGTGATGCGGATCGCGACGTTCCAATGGCGTGACGAAAGGCTGCATACAAAGTGTGGCCAGGAGCCGATCCGCCCCGACCGCTGGGTGCCTCCGGTTGACCGGCAGCCGTTTCGCCGCTTCCGCCCATGACGCACAAGGGGTGGGGATTGCGTTCTCCCGGCGAAGCTCACATCTATCGCGGGAAGAACGCGATACGGAGATTGCGGTGCACGACCCGCATGGGCATGCCCACACTGCCAGGCCGCCGGGACGCGGCCGCAACTGGCCCGGCCCATGGCGCAAGACGCCTGGCCGTCTCTTCGGCACGTCGCTCGTGCGCCTCTACCAACTGACGCTATCCGGCTTTGTCGGCAATTCCTGCCGGCATCTGCCGACCTGCTCCGAATACGCGCATGAGGCGATCGCCCGCCACGGCCTGTGGGCCGGTGGCTGGATGGGCCTTTTTCGCGTGCTGCGCTGCGGTCCATTCGGCACGCACGGCGTCGATTTGGTTCCGGAAGTGCTGGCGGACCGTTATGTCTGGTTCATGCCTTGGCGCTATTGGTGGATAGGCAGAAAGGGCGGCAAAGCCAACAACTGAGGATAGTGCTGAAGGCCGTTCATCCTCTGGGCGTTTACGATCCGGTAGGGTTAACGCAAGCCTGCACAAAGACTGCGCATTTGAGACAAAATCGAGACAAGAGACCTCGCTAAGCCCGCTCGCGAACACCCTTCTGGAGCGAGCATCAATGCGTAACATCGACCGTCTTCCCTTTATCCTGGCTGGAGTCCTGTTCCTGCTCGCCTGGCTGCTGGGGTTCCCGATGCGCGCGCAATCGGCGCCGCTTGGGGATGTGCACTGCACGCTGATCGCCGACGCGGCGACCGGCAAGACGCTTTACCAGGACGGGACCTGCGATCAGCGTTTCAGCCCGGCCTCGACGTTCAAGGTACCGCTTTCGCTGATCGGCTACGACGCCCGTATCCTGAACGATGAGCACACGCCGACCTGGGATTACAAACCCGAATTCAATGCGGTGAAGCGTGACCAGAAGACTGTCGACCCGGTGATCTGGGAACGCGATTCGATTATCTGGTATTCCCGGGAGATCACCCGCCGGCTGGGCGGCGAGAAATTTGCCGGCTATGTATCGAGGCTCAACTATGGCAATGGCGACGTTTCAGGCAATCCCGGCAAGGATGACGGGCTCACGCGTTCCTGGGTCAACTCCTCGCTCAAGATCACGCCGGTCGAACAAGTTGCCTTCCTGCGCCAGCTGCTCGCTGGCAAGATGCCGGTGTCGGCGAAGGCGCATGAGATGACACGCGCAATCATACCAAGCTTCAAGGCCGGTGATTGGGCCGTTCAGGGCAAGACCGGCAGCACGAGGCTCGGCGAGGGCGGCAAGGACAAGCGCTCGCTCGGTTGGTTTGTCGGCTGGGCCCGGAAAGACGGACGCCAGATCGTGTTCGCCCGGCTGGTTGTCGATGCCAATCGGACTGATATGCCGAAAGGGTTGGCGACGCGGGCCGCGTTCCTCAGGGATCTGCCGCAACTGATCAAGTAGGCTGGGCTTTACGGCGGCGGCATCTGCTCATAAAAGACTGCCGCCGCCGGACGCCTCCGGCCAACCTGATGCAGGTCGCGGCCGCAAGCCGCCGGTGACCTGCATTTTACCACCCGCGCTCGTTTGCGGGACTGGATAGGAGATACATGATGCTGAATTCCGTTTCCCTGACATTCCCCGATGGCTCCGTCCGCGACTACGACGCGGCGATGACCGGTGCCGGCCTGGCCGAATCGATCTCGAAGTCGCTGGCCAAGAAGGCCGTCGCCTATGCCATTGATGGCACCGTGCGCGACCTCAGTGACCCGCTCGGCAAGTCCGGAAAGGTCGAGATCATCACTCGCGACGATGCGCGCGCGCTTGAGCTTATCCGTCACGACACCGCCCACGTGCTGGCGGAAGCCGTGCAGGAATTGTGGCCGGGAACGCAGGTGACCATCGGGCCGGTGATCGAGAACGGATTCTATTACGACTTCGCCCGCAACGAGCCGTTCACGCCGGATGATTTTCCGGTGATCGAGAAGAAGATGCGCGAGATCATCGCGCGCAACAAGCCGTTCACCAAGGAGGTCTGGTCGCGCGACAGGGCCAAGAAGGTGTTCGCCGACAAGGGCGAGCGCTACAAACTTGAACTGATCGACGCCATTCCCGAGGATCAGGATCTCAAGATCTACGCCCAGGGCGACTGGTTCGATCTCTGCCGCGGTCCGCACATGGCTTCGACCGGCCAGATCGGCAATGCCTTCAAGTTGATGAAGGTGGCTGGTGCCTATTGGCGTGGCGATTCGAACAACCCGATGCTGACGCGCATCTACGGCACGGCCTGGGCCGACCAGGCGCAGCTTGATGCCTACCAGACGATGCTGGAGGAGGCCGAGAAGCGCGACCATCGCAAGCTTGGCCGCGAGATGGACCTTTTCCATTTCCAGGAAGAGGGACCGGGCGTCGTCTTCTGGCATGCCAAGGGCTGGAAGATGTTCCAGAACCTGGTCAACTACATGCGCCGCCGGCTCGACGAGCAGGGCTACCAGGAGGTCAACGCTCCGCAGGTGCTCGACAAGAGCCTGTGGGAAACGTCAGGCCACTGGGGCTGGTATCGTGACGCCATGTTCAAGGTGACGGTTGCCGGCGACGACACCGACGACGATCGCGTTTTCGCGTTGAAGCCGATGAACTGTCCGGGCCATGTGCAGATTTTCAAGCATGGGTTGAAGTCCTATCGCGATCTGCCCGTAAAACTTGCCGAATTCGGCAATGTGCATCGCTACGAACCATCGGGCGCGCTGCACGGGCTGATGCGCGTGCGCGGCTTCACGCAGGACGATGCGCACATCTTCTGCACAGAGGAGCAGCTGGCGTCGGAATGCCTGCGCATCAATGATTTGATCTTGTCGACCTATGCCGATTTCGGCTTTGACGAGATCAGCGTGAAGCTGTCGACGCGGCCGGACAAGCGTGTCGGCACCGACGAGGCGTGGGATCACGCCGAGGCGATCATGGGCAGCGTGCTGGAGACGATCAGGACGAGGTCCGGCAATCGGATCAAGACTTCGATCAATCCGGGCGAGGGCGCCTTCTACGGGCCGAAGTTCGAATATGTGCTGAAGGATGCCATCGGCCGCGAATGGCAGTGCGGCACGACGCAGGTCGACTTCAACCTGCCGGAACGCTTTGGAGCCTTCTACATCGGCTCCGATTCGGAGAAGAAGCAGCCGGTCATGGTGCACCGTGCCATCTGCGGCTCGATGGAGCGTTTCCTCGGCATCCTGATCGAGAACTATTCCGGTCACTTCCCGCTGTGGTTCGCGCCGCTGCAGGTCGTGGTCGCGACGATCACGTCCGACGCCGACGGCTATGCGACCGAAGTGGTGGCAAAACTCAAGGCCGCGGGCTTGTCGGCCGAGGCCGATCTGCGCAACGAGAAGATCAACTACAAGGTCCGCGAACACAGCCTGGCCAAGGTTCCGGTCATCCTCGTCTGCGGCAAGCGCGAGGCGGAAGAGCAGACGGTCAACATGCGCCGGCTTGGATCGCGTGACCAGGAGTCGCTGGGCCTTGCCCAGGCAATCGATCGGCTGACCGAAGAAGCGGTCACGCCCGATCGCCGGCGCAAGCGCGCCGCCTGATTTGAGCAGCACCTTTGATGGTGGCGGTGGAGCGATCCACCGCCATTTTCATATCCCTGTCACGCCGATCTTGTAACGAGCCCCCATGCTCAAGCTGAAATTGCGCGAACGGTCCTTTCCCGAACTTTCCTACGCCAATCCGCACCAGCCGGTGCTGGCGCGGTGGTTCATTCATTCCGTCGAAGGCCTTTCGGGCCGCGATCGTTTTGCGGCACTCTACGATTTCTGGCGCCGTGAGGTCGTACCGACCGGTGAGCGCGTGTTCAGCCGCATGCTCGACCTGATCGATGTCGGCGTGCGAACCGCCGATCAATGGCCGCCCGCACAATTGCCCGATACGCCGCTGGTGATCGTTGCCAACCATCCCTTCGGCATTGGCGACGGCATTGCGGTGCTCTCGCTGGCGGAGCAGCTCGGGCGGCCTTTCCGGGTGATGATCCACAAGGATCTGCTCAGGATTCGCGAAATGGAACCCTATTCGCTGCCGATCGACTTTTCCGAGACCAAGGACGCGCTGAAGAACAATATGGCGGTGCGCCATGAAGCGGTGCGGCTGCTGAAGGAAGGTGTCACCATCGTGGTGTTCCCGGCCGGCGGTGTTGCCACCGCGCCGAAAGGGTTCGGCAGGGCGCGCGACCTGCCATGGAAGATGTTTCCCGCCCGCCTCGTCCAGGAAGCGAAGGCGTCGGTCGTTCCCATGCATTTTTCCGGGCAGAACGGCAGGCTGTTCCACTTGGTCAGCGGGCCGATGAACATGGCCGAGCGCGACGGCCGGGTGGCCAAATTCGTCGGCAAGGCCTCGTTGACATTGCGCACGTCGCTGCTCATCCGCGAATTCGCACGGCTGTCCGGCAAGGCGATCGACGTGCGCGTCGGCGATGTGCTGAGCTGGAGTGAGCTGGAGCCGCTGCGCGACCGCAAGGCATTGCTCGAGCGGCTTTACCGCGGCGTGTTCGACCTGGCGCCACAGCTGCCACGCCGCCGGATTCCCTTCCTGCCGGCACGGACAAAGCTAAAGCTGGCAGCCTGAAATCGGGGAATGGGCCGTAGAAGGCTAATCCGCGCCTTCTTCCGGGTCCATCGCCGCCGCTTCGGTGGCCAGAACCTCGATCTCCTGGTTCTGACCGGCCACGACCGTGAAATCCTTCTGGTAGATGCGGTCGCGGTTCTTGGCGATGATGGTGTAGTCGCCCTCGGCAAGCACCATCGAGGCGAAAGCGCCGACGGTTTCCTTGATCGGATCGCCGGATTCGTTGAGCAGCGACCAGGACGTGTCGGCAATCGCCTCGCCGCCGGTTTCGCGCACCAGCTTCATCGTGATCTCGGCGGCGTGATGCTCGACGGTGGCCTCGGTCAGCTTGCCGGCCTCGACGCGGATGTCGGAGCGGATCACCGCGTTGACCGCGCCATAGGTCGAGACGACGTGGTAGATGCCGGCATTGAGCCGCACGACGCTGTTGGGTTCGACGTCGGGAATGATCAGCGCGCGGTCGCCATTGGCCTCGGCGGTGCCCTCATAGATCGAGAAGCGCAGTTTTTTCGGGGGAATGCGCACGCCGCCGGACAGAACCGCGTCGAGCTTCAGGCCTCCGGCGTCGAGCACCAGGCTTTCCCGCTTGGCTTCCTTGCCGACAGTGATGCGCTTGGTGGCGCCGGCGCGGCCATAGGAGGCATGGACCAGATAGCTGCCAGGCTCGAGCTGGAAGACGGCACTGCCGCCATGCGCGGAGGCCACCATCGGCAATTTGCCGTTGACGGGTTCGGGCTTGAAGACACGCCAGACAAGGCCACGGGTGATGTCGGTGCCCTTGTCGGTCAGTTGGGCCGACAAAGTGATGGCGCCACCGCCGCCAAGCGCCAGCGGGGCTTCTGTCCTGGGCGTCGCATAGCTCGAAATCCCGGGAAGTTTCAGGTCGCTGACGCCGTCCTTTTCCTGCGCAGCAGCGAAGGAGACCGGCAGCAGGAACAGCGCGGCGCAGAGCCAAACCAGGAAAAGACGCAGTCGCCCCTCAAACATGCCTTGCGTTGAAGCCCATGGCGGTGGCAATTTCAAGGCTTAAGAGTCCGATCCACGACTCTTCAGCCCGGCGCTCGCGCGCCTTTGCCCGAGCCGCCCGAATTCCCAATGGTGCGCTTCAGCTCAAAACAGAGTGTCTAGGAGACTTGCGCCCATGGCGTCGCCGATCATCGACTTCCTGCTGACCCGAAATTCAGCACCGATTCCGGACCTCAAGGAGCCGGCACCCAGCGATGCCGATATCGCGACGATGATCGCCGCCGCCACGCGCGTGCCCGACCATGGCCGGCTCGAGCCCTGGCGCTTCATCCTCTATCGCGGCGATGTCCGCGTCGAGATCGGCAAGAAGCTCGCGGAGCTCGCCGAACAGCGGGAAGGGCCGTTGCCCGAGGGCCGCCGCAACCAGGAGCTGGCGCGCTTTTCCCGTGCGCCGCTGGTGATCGGCGTGGTGTCGGTGCCGAAAGAGAATCCCAAGATCCCGCAATGGGAAATGTTCCTGTCCGGCGGCATGGCGGCAATGAACCTGATGATTGCTGCCAATGCACTGGGCTATGGCACCAACATGATCAGCAACTGGTATTCCGACGTGCCGGAGGGCAGGGCAATCCTCGGACTGGCGCCGCGGGAGCGCGTCGTCGGCTTCATCCACATCGGCTCTTATGCCGGCCAGGCGCCGGAGCGGCCACGGCCCGATCCGGCCAAGCTCTTCGCCGATTACTCAGGACCCCGGGCGGGCTGAATGTTCTATGAGCCGTCCATGGGACACGGGTTGCCCACGATCCGTCGAAGGCGATCGTGGCGCCGCGCCCGGTCGGCTGGATATCGACGCTGAACAAGGCGGGCGAGATCAATCTCGCGCCATACTCTTTCTTCAATGCGGTTTCGACACGGCCTTTCATCGTCTGGTTCTCGTCGGAAGGAGAGAAGGACAGCGCCTCCTTTGCCCAGGAGACCGGCGAGTTCGTCGCCAACCTGGTCAGCCGCGATCTCGCGGAGAAGATGAACTACACGTCCGTCAACGCGCCGCCTGGCGTCAACGAGTTCGTCTATGCCGATCTCGCCATGGCGCCTTCGCGTCTCGTCAAGCCGCCCCGTGTGGCGGCAGCGCCCGCCGCGCTGGAATGCCGGGTGACGGAAGTCTTCCGCCCAAGGGCGTTGGACGGAACGCCAACCAGCGCCGTCGTCGTTGCCGGCGAGGTCAGGCGGAAATGCCTGCCGCCCTCGCGCGTGCAAGCAGCCTTTCGGCCAGCCGCAGATGCGGGCGGTCGTACATCTTGCCGTCGATACCGACGACGCCGGGATTGCCGACCGCCTCGAACGCCGCGACGATTGCCGCCGATTGCTTGACCGCCTCGGCGGAGGGCGTGAAGGCCGCATTGATGACCGGTACCTGGTCGGGATGGATCGCCATCTTGCCGGTGAAGCCGTCTCGCTCGGCCTCGGCGCATTCCGTGGCGAATGCCGCCATGTCGCGAAAATTCGGGAACACTGTGTCGATCGCGGCGACCTCTGCGGCTCCGGCCGCCAGGATAGTCGTCAGGCGGGCGTGGCGGAACACGTCGGTGTAACGGCCCTGCTCGTCGCGGGTGGAGCGCGCGCCGATCGCCGCCGACAGGTCTTCCGCGCCCCAGGTCAGACCGGCGAGCCGCGCGCTTGCGCCGGCATAGGTCGCCGCGGCGAGTATTCCTGCCGGGGTTTCGGTGATGATCGGCAGGATCCTGATCGAGCCGTCGGGCAGGCCGTTCTCCGCCTCCCGAACCCTGAGCTTTGCCGAGAGGTGCTGCACATCCTGGCCGCTGTTGGATTTGGGCAGCATGATGCCGTCCGGCTTTGCCGCAACGAGCGCGGCGAGATCGTCGTCGGTCAATCCGGTCGAAAGGTCATTGACCCTGACATAGATGGCCGAGGTGGTTTGCCCCCTGCGTTCGACGATAAAGCGTGCGGCGACCGCGCGCGCCGTAGCCTTGTTCTGCGGCGCCACGGAATCCTCGAGATCGACAATCACCACGTCGGCGCCGGCGCCGAAACCCTTTTCCAGCTTGCGTTCGGAATCGCCGGGAACGAACAGTAGCGAACGCATCAGGCGGCCTTCTTCAGCATCATCGCTTGCCTGGTGCATTTGGCGACGAGGTCGCCATGCTGATTGTAGGCGCGGTGCTCGAATTCGACGATGCCGCGATCGGGTTTCGACTTGGACTCGCGCACCGAGACGACCGAGGTTTCGACACGGATGGTGTCGCCGTGAAAGACCGGATGCGGAAACACGGTTTCCTTCATGCCGAGATTGGCGACCGTCGTGCCGACCGTGATGTCATTGACTGAAATGCCGATCATCAGGCCGAGCGTGAACAGCGAGTTGACCAGCGGCTTGCCCCATTCGCTCTTGGCGGCGAAGTCGAAATCGATATGCAGCGGCTGCGGATTCAGCGTCATCACCGAAAACAGCATGTTGTCGCTCTCGGTGACGGTCTTGCGCAGCGTGTGCTGGAAGACGTGGCCGACGACGAATTCCTCGAGATATAGCCCGGCCATTTGCTGTCTCCTCCGCTGTCCGACGGTTGATAAGCGCTGCATTCGGCAGTCGCAAGCCAGTTAATGAACATGGTGAACCGTTCGTAAACCATTTCTGCCTACCGTCTCACCGGGGCCGGAAATCTTCTGGCAAGGGGCATTAGCAGGCGGGCATGGTTGTTGTTTCGCATTTCCTGAAGTGGATCTACACGGCCAGGGTGTCCGAGCGTGCCGCCGCGGCCAACGCGCTGGCCCGGGCTTATGTCAATTCCGAATTGCCGTTCGAGGATCGCTGCGCCGCGGAGGCCGCGCTGACGCTGCTGCTCGACGATGCATCGTCGAAAGTGCGGCTGGCAATGGCCGAAGCGCTTTCCATGAGCCACCACGCGCCGCTGCAGATCATCAGCGCGCTGGCTTCCGACCAGCCCGAGGTCGCCGGTGTCGTGCTGGCGCGCTCGCCGCTGCTCACCGACGCCGATCTGATCAACCGCGTGGCGGCGAGCCAGAAGGCAACGCAGAAGCTGATCGCGGACCGTCCGCTCGTCTCGATGGCACTGTCGGCGGCCATTGCCGAGATTGGCGAGGCGGAAGCCTGCGCGGTGCTGCTGGCCAACAGTGGCGCCCACATTGCTTCCCTCAGTTTCCGCCGCATGGCGGAACGCCACGGGCATCTGCCTCTGGTGCGCGAGGCGCTGATATCGGATGCACGCCTGCCTGCCGACTGCCGGCATATGCTGCTGATCAAGCTTGGCGAAACATTGAAGACATCGCCACTGGTCATGGCATTGATGGGCGCCGCGCGTGCCGACCGCGTCATGCGGGATGCCTGCGTCAAAGCATCGGTGACGCTGATCGAGGGCACGCGCCAGGAAGAACACGCGGCGTTGATCGAGCATCTCAGGCTGCGCGGCGATCTCACCGCAAGCTTCCTCATCCGCACCATCGCGCATGGCAAGGTCGATTTCTTCGGCTCGACTCTGGTGGCACTCGGCCAGCAGTCTGAACAGCGCGTGAGAGCGCTGTTGGCGGGCGGGCACGATGTCGCCTTGCAAGCCTTGTTTCGCAGCGCCGGCCTTGCCGCCGCCACGCATGCGATCATCCTGCGCGCGCTGAAAATCTGGCGGGAAGTCGCCAATGGCAAGCGCGTTGCCGGCGTGCAGGAAGTCAGCTGGCTGATGCTCAAGGAATTGGGTGGGCAATCGGCGGAAGGCGATCTCGCCGCTTTGGTCAAGTCGATCCATCTTGACGCCCTGCGCGAGAATGCACGCGGCCATGCGCTGGCGATCGCCGCGGCCTAGCCTTTATCCCTGGCGAAGAAATCCGGGAAATCCTCCATCGCCGCGGCGATAATGCGCAGTGATGCCGCGATCTGCAGCGCGTCGCTGTTGGCGTTCCGCTGGGCTATGCCCGCCGCATATTGCCGGGCCACGGCGACAGTCGCCGTCTGCGGGTCACCTGGCGCGCGGAAAAGCAGCTCGCGCGCCAGCCCCCTCAGGAAGTTGGCGACCGAAAGCGCGGTCTCGGACGGGATGGCGTGGTTCTGGCTTGCGCTGCGCAACCGCAGGATTTCCAGACCGACCGTGACCGCGGCGACGCCGCCACCCAGAACTGCTTCGCCCTTCCTGCCGGAATTCTGCACCAGCGGCATCAACTGGTTGACCCGGTCATAGGCGAGACTCTCGAAGGCCGATCGCCTCGGCACGCGCTCGTGCAGGCAAAGCCGGGCCAGATCCTCGCGCATGGCCCGCACGATGCGGTTGGCCGCGAGCCACGGGTCGGCGGGGAGCACGACGATGAAGACCCCGATCGCCAGCAGGATGCCGACCAGGATCGATGCCGAGCCGGCAAGGAAGGGGCCAGGGGCATAGGTCATCGCCTGATGCGGACTGAGGAAGGCGAGAAAATTGATGGCGAAGGCGGTCGCCACGCCGACATAGCGCGGATTGGCCATGGCGAGCGCCGCCGGCACCAATATGGGAACGACAAAAAGCGTGAACCAGCCGAAACCGGGCAGCGCGGGGAGCGCGATCTGGCCGACGAGAAAGGCAAACGGCAACGCGAGCAGTGTGCCCTTGAAGAAGCCCCAGGATACCTGCACGGGGTCGGGGCGGGCGGCAAACAGGCTCGATACGACGGCAACCAGAATGACGGTGCCGGCCGCTTCCGACCATTTCGTCGTCAGCCAGAATGCGGCGACCAGCAATGTGGCAAGGGCCGCGCGGACGGCGTTACGCGCGGCGCCGGGATAGTCGCGATGCACCACAAGGGCGGGTTGCCGGCTGGCGCGGCCTTGACGGCGCGCGGCTGGCGAGCGCAGCGCGTCCAGACCGCGCAGCACCTGCTTCAGCGCCTCGGCGAAATCGGCGGCGATGGTGAGGCGGGTGATGGTGCCGACCCTGTCGTCACCCTGGTCGACCGGGGCATCGGGCATTTGCCTGGCCTTGGCCGAGATCGCGTCGAGCCGTGCCACCCAGGGCGCGGTATCATCCAAGGCGCCGGGTTTGGCCGCCAGTTCACCGACAAGCACTTGCAATTCCGAGCGTACCGGAATGAGCGCGGCGTTCTTTGGAGCGGCGTGTGAATGCAGCGCACGTGCGGCCGAGAGCGCCGAGAGCAGCTGTCCTATGGTGCGCCGGACCGGATGGGCGCGGGGCGCGAAGCTCGGCGCCTCGAGCCTGGCATAGGCGCGCATCTCGCCAAGCGTCTGGGTGTCGGCGACGAGCTTGCGGTGCAGTCCGATGAGCGTTGCCCGATCGCCGCCGGAGAACGCACCGCCGGCATAGATGGCGAGGTCGAGAATGCAGCGTTTCAGCCGCGAGATGATGGCGTCACTGGCCAGTTTCGGCAGGATCAGCCGGCTGGTCAGGCCGGCGCAGACGATACCGAGTACGATCTCGGCGCAGCGCGCGACTGCAAGATCGACGACAAGGTGCGGTTGCCCGAAGGCAGGCAGGCCGATGATCATGGCCGTGTAGCCGGCCAGGGCCGCGCCATAGGCTTCCGGGTTGCGCAGCAGTGAGGAGACGAAGGTGCAGATGCCGATCCAGACGGCCAGCACCGTCACCAGCACCCAGGGGCCCGTACCAAAGATCGTGGTGATGCCGATCGCGGCGACGCCGCCGGCGAGCGTGCCGAGCAGGCGGTAAAAACCTTTCGCCAGCACCATGCCGGCAACGGGCTGGGCGACGATGAATACCGTCATCATCGCCCATTGCGGGTGGTCGAGCCGCAGCGCATAGGCGGCGAGAAGCGCGATAAGGCCGGCCGAAACGGTGCGCAGGGCGAAAATCCAGTCCGAGCGCGTCGGCTGTGTCAGTCCGGCCAAGCTTGTCTCGAAATAAGCTTTCAGCCGTGCCCGGGTCACATGCTCGTCTCCGCAACTGGAGCCCGTGTTATGGACCGGGTGGCGCTCAGATATCCAGCACTTCCGTCTCCGCGAATTCGGCACGCTCCTGGATGAAGCGGAAGCGGGCTTCCGGCTTGGTGCCCATCAGCGCGTCGACCGCGTCCTTGGTCGCGGCCTCGGCGTCGATCACGTCGACCCTGAGCAGCGTGCGCTTCCTCGGGTCCATGGTGGTCTCCTTGAGCTGCGAGGCCATCATTTCGCCCAAGCCCTTGAAGCGGCCAAGCTCCACCTTGCCGCGTCCGGTGAATTCGGTGCGCAGGAGCTCGTCCTTGTGCGCGTCGTCGCGGGCATAGGCGACCTTGCCGCCTTGCCTGATCGAGTAAAGCGGCGGCACCGCCAGATAGAGGTGGCCGCCACGCACCAGCGCCGGCATTTCCTGGTAGAAGAAGGTGATCAGCAGCGAGGCGATGTGGGCACCGTCGACGTCGGCGTCGGTCATGATGATGACGCGGTCATAGCGCAAATCCTCGTCGCGGTACTTCGAGCGTGTGCCGCAGCCAAGCGCCTGGATCAGGTCGGATATCTGCTGATTGGCGGCGAGCTTGTCGTTGCCGGCGCTGGCGACGTTGAGGATCTTGCCACGCAGCGGCAATACGGCCTGGCTGGCACGGTCGCGTGCCTGCTTGGCCGAGCCGCCAGCCGAGTCGCCTTCGACGATGAACAGTTCGGCACCAGCGGCCGCGTTCTGCGTGCAGTCGGCGAGCTTGCCCGGCAGGCGCAATTTGCGCACCGCGCTCTTGCGCGACACTTCCTTTTCCTGGCGCCGGCGCACCCGCTCGTCGGCGCGCGCGATTACCCATTCCAAGAGCTTCGAGGCTTCCTGTGGATTGTCGGCCAGCCAATGGTCGAATGGATCGCGGATCGCGGTCTCGACAATGCGAATCGCCTCGATCGTCGCCAGCCTGTCCTTGGTCTGGCCAACGAACTCAGGCTCGCGGATGAACACCGACAGCATGCCCGCCGCCGAGATCATGACGTCTTCGGAGGTGACGATCGAGGCGCGCTTGTTGCCGACAAGATCGGCATAGGCGCGCAAGCCCCGGGTCAGCACGTTGCGGAAGCCGGCCTCGTGGGTGCCGCCTTCGCCGGTCGGGATGGTGTTGCAGTAGGAATTGATGAAGCCGTCGCCGCCGAACCACGTCACCGCCCATTCGAGCGAGCCATGGCCGCCTTGCTTTTCGCTTTTTCCCGCGAAGATTTCGCGGGTGACCTGAAAGTCGTCGCCGAGCGATGCCTTTAGATAGTCCTTCAGGCCGCCAGGAAAATGGAACTCCGCCTTGGGCGGCGTCTGGTCCTTTTCCTTGATCAGCGAGGGATCGCAGGTCCAGCGGATTTCCACGCCACCGAACAGATAGGCTTTCGAGCGCGTCATGCGATAGAGCCGCGCCGGTTCGAACGCCGCGCCCTTGCCGAAGATCTGCTCGTCGGGATGAAAGCGGATTTTCGTTCCGCGCCGGTTGTGGATCTCGCCAAGCTGCTCCAGGCCACTTACCGGAATGCCGCGCGAAAAGCGCTGGCGGTAGAGCTGGCGGCCACGCGCGACCTCGACCTCGAGATGATCCGACAGCGCGTTGACCACGGAAACGCCGACACCATGCAGACCGCCGGAGGTTTCATAGACCTTTGAGTCGAATTTGCCGCCCGAATGCAGCGTCGTCATGATGACTTCGAGCGCCGGCTTCTTGAATTTCGGATGCGGGTCGACCGGGATGCCGCGGCCATTGTCGGTAACGGTCAGAAACCCGTCGGCCGAAAGCTCGACATCGATGAAGGTGGCATGGCCGGCAACCGCCTCGTCCATCGAATTGTCGATGACCTCGGCGAACAGATGGTGCATCGCCTTGTCGTCGGTACCGCCAATATACATGCCTGGCCGGCGACGCACCGGCTCCAGGCCCTCGAGCACCTCGATATCGGCGGCGCTGTAACCCTCGCTGCCATCCTTGGTCGCTGGCGTGCGCTTGGCCGCAGCCTGCACAAGGGGATCCGCCGGGCGCGCCGGTGTGCGAACCGGCTGCGGCTGCTTGTCCATGTTGCCGAAGAGATCGTTGTTGTCGTCCATGCCTGCCATAGGGTCCGGTGCTGCGAATCACCCGCCGATACTGCCACGCTTTTCAGCGCCAAGCGACGGAGGTTCCTGTTACGTTCGGGGATTGACCCCTCTTACCTTAAAACCATTCGATAACCAAGCGGGCGGAAATAGGTCCGATACCGCTGGCCGGGATTCCTGTTTCTTTAACAAAGCGGCCTAGCGTGAGCCCAACATAACAAGAAACGACGGGCATCAGGGGTTTCGGCGTGAGGGGCAAGGCCATAACGATGATCGGCATCGCCGCCGTTTTCGGCGCGATATCGATCTTTGCCGCGGATTTCTGGGTCAAAAGCCAGGCCAGAGCCGACGCCGAGGAGAAGACGGCGTCGATCGCTGCTCCGGCTCCGCCAAGGATCGAGTTCAAGACCATCGTGGTGGCGAACGCGCCGTTGCGCTACGGCATGGAAATCGACCGTGCAAAGCTGATCGAAATCCCGTGGCCGCAGGATTCCCTGCCGCAGGGTGCTTTTGCCACCATCGACGGGTTGCTTGGCAAAGGCAGCCGCGTCGTGCTGTCGCCGATCGAGGTCAACGAACCCGTGTTGCTGACCAAGTTGTCGGGGCCAAACGGCCGCGCGACGCTCTCCAACATGCTGACGCCGGGCATGCGCGCGGTCACCATCCGCACCGACGAGATTGCCGGTGTCGGCGGCTTCGTCACGCCGGGCGACCGCGTCGATGTCGTGCTGACGCGCGATGCCGGCGAAATCCAGGAGGTCGCCAAGAATGCGCAAGGGGCGGCCGGTTCGACCATCACGTCCGAGATCGTGGTTGCGGACGCCAAGGTGCTGAGCGTCGGGCAGGGCGCCGACGAGCGCCAGACCGCGCCGCAGGTGGCCAATTCCGTGACCATCGAGGTGACGACCGAGGGCGCGCAGAAAGTGGCGCTTGCCCGCACCGTCGGCACGCTGTCGCTGTCGCTGCGCTCAGCCAGCGAAGGCGGCGACGGCAAGAATGGCGTCACCACCATCTCTTCCTTCGGCGGATCGGTAGCGGCCAAGGCTCAGGCCGCGGCCGGCTCCTTGTTCGATGCAGTGACCAAGGAGCCGGAGAAGCCGAAATTCAAGACGGTCATCGTGACGCGCGGCACGAAGGCCGAGGAATATCAGGTTCCTGCGCGGGACCAGAAGTAAAGGCCGGTGGGGACCGGTCGGGACGGGGCAATGTTGATGCGTACCCTATATCGAATGGCAGGCCGGTTGCGCTTCGTGCGCACCCTGGGGATGGCGGTTGCCCTGGCTGCAAGCGGGATGCTTGGCTTGCCCGGCGCGGCCAGGGCAGGCAATGACGTCGTCTATGTCTCGGCGACCAAGAATGCGTCGATCAAGGTCGCCAAGGGGAAGCCCAGGACGATCGTGACGAGCGCCGCTTTCTACCAGATTGTCATCGGCGATCCGGAGATCGCCAACGTCAATCCGCTGACCGACAAATCCTTCTATGTGCTGGGCAACAATCTCGGTACGACCGGCATCGCTTTGTTCGACGAGAACAAGCAGCTTGTCGGCACCGTCGACATCGAGGTGACGCTCGACACGGATCAACTGGCCAGCACCATACGCGCCAGCGTGCCGGACGCCAAGATCAAGGTCGGTTCGGCCAATGGCCGTGTCGTGCTGTCGGGCGAGGCGGATGACGCTGTCGCCGCGGACAAGGCAAGCAAGATCGCCAGCCGCTTTTCCGGCAATGAAGAAGTGATCAACTCCGTCAACATCTCGTCCTCGCAGCAGGTCCAGCTCAACGTCCGCTTTGTCGAGATCAATCGTCAGGCAAGCCAGGATCTCGGCGCCAAATACAGCGCCAATTTCGCCTACGGCATTGGTGGACGCGACGTCACCATCGCTCCGGGAACCGTGCCGCCGGCTGGAACCGGAGAGATCATCGGCCGGCTGTTGTCGAACGGCGTGTCGATCGATGTCGCGATCAAGGCGCTGGAAGAGCGCGGCCTCGCCCGCCGGCTGGCCGAGCCGAACCTGATTGCCCGGTCCGGCGAGACGGCGAGCTTCCTCGCCGGCGGCGAATTTCCGATCCCGGTTTCCGAGGACAACGGCAAGATCTCCGTCAGCTACAAGAAGTACGGCGTCAGCCTCGACTTCACGCCGACTGTGCTCAAGGATGGGCTGGTCAGCCTCGACATCGCGCCGGAAGTGTCCTCGATCGACGCGTCGGCATCCTACAACATCGGCACCATCTCCGTGCCCGGTTTCATCGTGCGCCGCGCCAAGACCTCGGTCGACCTGAAGAACGGCCAGAGCTTCATGATCGCGGGGCTGCTGCAGTCGCAGAACGACATCACCACATCGCGCATTCCCGGCCTCGGCAAGATGCCCGTGCTTGGACCGCTGTTCTCGTCGAAGTCCTACCAGCGCCGCGAGACCGATCTGGTCATCATCGTCACGCCCTATCTGGTCAAGCCGGTCGACCCATCGAAGAAGATGGCCGAGCCGACCGACGGCACGCAGCCGGCCAGCAACGTCGACTATTTCCTCAACAACACCGAGGAAGTGAAGGCATCGGACACCGGTCGCGCGCTGGCGCTGGCTGATGGCAGTGCCGCACGAGCCACTCCCGCCACCACGGTCGGGCATTTCCTCGACCTGCCGAAGGACTGAAGTGCCATGCGTCTGATCCTGAGATCGAGCATCGCCTTGCTTTTGGCCGGCTTCGCCGCCGGCTGCACCAGCGACGACTATGTGCGCAGTGAAGGGCTGACGACCGGGGCCGGTAACGCCCAGGCCGCCAATACCGTCATGCAGATGGTCGATCCTTGGAAGTACGGTGTCCAGAACACCAGGCTTCTCGTGCCTGCCAAGCGTGGCGATGCCGGACCCGTCACCCCCGATCAGGCCGCCGCGTCGAAGGCGTCGCAGACGACCACGGGCAACTGACCCCAAAGGGCGATCGAGCCCACAGGCTGATAAAAATGGCAAACGGCATCAAGACCCGGAAAATCCTGCTCGTATCGACGGACAGGACCTTCGTGCAGGACACGCGGACGGCATTCGCCGCCTCCGAGATCATCCAGCTCTCGGCGGTGGAGAAGAGTGTCACCGAGTTGCGTGGCGAGATCCAGGAGGCCGATTTCGGCGCCATCATCGTCGACATGGACGCGGCCAGGCTGGAGGAGGTCGAGTCGCTGCAGCGCATCATGCGCCGGCTGGAGGGCAAGACACCGGTTGTCGTCGTCACCCAGGAGTTCAACGCAGCCGCGGTGCGCATCCTGGTGCAGCTCAAGGTCGCCGATTTCCTGGTCAAGCCAATCACAACGGCAGACCTGGTGCGCTCGGTGGTGCGGGCGTTGCAGGGGCCGGGACGGGAGGAAAACACCGAGTCGCAGATCTACACCTTCATGCCTGCCGCCGGCGGCGTCGGTACAACGACGCTGGCGCTGCAGACCGCCTTCCAGCTGCATCATTCGGTGACGCGTGGCGCCTCGACCTGCGTGGTCGATCTCAATTTCCAGCAGGGCGCCTGTGCCGAATATCTCGACCTCGAACCACGTTTCGACATCACCGAGATCGAAAACCAGCCCGAACGCCTCGACCGGCAGTTGCTCGACGTGATGCTGTCAAAGCACGCCAGCGGTCTGTGCGTGCTGGCCGCGCCGACCCACCCGGCGGAGATGCGCTCGTTCAAGACCGATGTCGTGGTACGCATGCTGGACCTCGTCTCGGCCTATTTCGACAATGTGGTCATCGACATGCCGCGCACCTGGTTTCCCTGGACGGAGACCGTGCTGCTCGGCTCCAACAAGCTCTATATCGTCGCCGAGATGACCGTGCCGTGCCTGCGCCACACGCAAAGGCTGATCCAGGCTGTCTATGAGACCGCCGGCAAGGAAGTGAAGCCGAACGTCATCGTCAACCGCTTCGAGCAGAAGATGTTCGACAACGGCATCAAGCAGGCCGACGTCCAGGAGATCCTTGGCGAGCATTTCGTCGGCGGCATCGCCAACAACTACCGGCTGGTGCGCGAGGCGGTCGACCGCGGCGTGCCGCTGCACGAAATCGACCCCAATGCCAATGTCGTCAACGACCTGAAGAGGATCATTCTTCCGGAGGAGGCAGCCGCGACCGGAGCCAAGTCGAAGTCGCTATTCGGTCTCGGGAAGGACTTCTTGAGGAGGAAGGCCGGATGACCAGCCGTTTTTCAACCCTGCAGAACCGTGACGCACGGCCGCAGCGTCCGGCAGAATCAGCCCCGGTCGCGCATCATGCTGTCGTCATCCCGACCAGCCGAAAGGCCTTGCCGGCAAAGCCTGATATCGCACCGGCAAAGAACGCCAACAAGGTGCTCGATGCGCGCGTCCGCATTCACCGCATGCTGCTCGAGGAGATCAACCTCGTGGCGCTGGAGCGTTTGCCCAAGGAGGAGATGCGCCGGCAGGTGCATGATTTCGTTTCTGAAAAGACCCGCCAGGAGCGGATGGCGATCAACACCGTCGAATTAGAGGCGCTGGTCGACGATATCGTCGACGAGATGGTCGGCCTCGGTCCGCTCGAGCCGCTGCTCAAGGATCCGGACATCAACGACATCCTGATCAACGGTCACCAGAACTGCTTCATCGAAAAGAAGGGCAAGCTGCAGCAGGTCCATATCCCGTTCAAGGATGAGGCGCATCTGCTTAGAATCATTAACAAGATCGTCGCCGCGGTCGGCCGCCGCGTCGATGAATCGCAGCCGATGGTCGATGCGCGCATGCTTGACGGCTCGCGCTTCAACGCGGCCATCCGCCCGGTCGGCGTCGACGGGCCGCTGGTGTCGATCCGCAAATTCTCCAAGAACAAGCTCGGCCTTCACAAGCTGGTCGAATTCGGCGCCATCACGCAGAACATGGCTGAAGTGCTGGCGGCGGCGGTTCACGCCCGCAAGACGACGATCATTTCGGGCGGCACCGGTACCGGCAAGACGACGATGCTGAACGCGCTGTCGGCCTTCATCCCCGAGGACGAGCGGTTGATCACCATCGAGGACGCGGCCGAACTTCAGCTGCAGCAGCCGCATGTCGCGCGCATGGAGACACGTCCCGCCAACATCGAGGGCCATGGCGAACTGAAGCAGCGCGATCTCGTCAAGAACGCGCTGCGCATGCGCCCAGACCGCGTCATCCTCGGCGAGTGCCGCGGCGAGGAGGCCTTCGACATGCTGCAAGCGATGAACACCGGCCATGAGGGGTCGATGGCGACCATCCATGCCAACACGCCGCGCGATGCCATTTCGCGCCTCGAACAGATGCTGGGCATGACCGGTATGCCGATGACGGTGCAGTCGATCCGCAGCCAGATCGCCAGCGCCATCGATATCATCGTCCAACTGACCCGGCTTTCCGACGGCAAGCGCAAGGTGACGAGCGTCGCCGAGGTAACCGGCATGGAAGGCGACGTCATCCAGATGCAGGAGATTTTCCGCTTCGTGCGCACCGGCATGGACGCCGATGGCGGGATTCTCGGCTATTACGAGGCGACCGGCATCCGGCCGCGTTTCCTGGAAGATCTGCGCGCCATGGGCATCGAGTTTCCCGGACGCTATTTCGAACCCGGCCGACCGCAGGAGTAACCAGGGTGTTCGACGGGCTGAGCGCGATCTATGTCGTCTATGCCGGGGCAGCAGTCACCGGCATCATGATCGCCGAGGCCTGCTATCTCCTCTACGCTGGCCGCAGCGACAAGCGCACCGCCATCAACCGGCGCATGAAGCTGCAGGAGAACAAGATCAGCCAGGAGCAGGTGCTGATCCAGCTGCGCAAGGAACGGGGTCTCGATGCAGGCACCTCGTTGTTCTCGCCGGACCGGTTCCGTGCCCTGCGCACGCAGTCGGGCATGATCATGCCGCTGTCGAGATTCCTGATGATCACCTCGGGCGTGGCGCTGGCCATGGCCCTGGTCGCCATCTGGCATGGCTTGCCGCTTTTGATGGGGATTGTCCTGTTCGTGGTGCTGGTGCCGCTGTTGCCGGTGGTGGTGATGCGCTTCAAGCGCAAGCGCCGGCTCAAGCGCTTCGGCATGCAACTGCCGGAGGCGCTGGAGCTGATAACACGCGGCCTCAAGGCCGGTCATCCCGTGCCGGTGGCCATTGCCATGGTGTCGCGCGAGATGCCCGATCCGATCGGCACCGAATTCGGCGTCATCGCCGATGAGGTCACCTATGGTTCCGACCTGGTCTCGGCGCTGAATTCGCTGTTCGACAGGGTCGGCCATGAGGATCTGCCGCTGTTCATCACCGCCGTCTCGATCCAGTCCAGTTCGGGCGGCAATCTGCGCGAGATCCTCGACGGTCTGGCGTTGACGATCCGCGAGCGCGGCAAGCTGCGCCGCAAGGTGCGCGCCATCTCGACCGAAGGCCGCATGTCGGCCTATATCCTGACGGCGATACCGGCACTTTTGTTTGCCGCCATCATGGCGCTGATGCCGGGCTTCTACCGCGATGTCTGGGACGAGCCGAAAACCTGGTACCTGATCGGCGGCTCGGTGACGTGGCTGATGCTGGGCAATCTGATGATGTTCAAGATGTCGAATTTCAGGTTCTGACATGCAGGGCCTCATCGAGTTCCTCGCCTCGCTTGCTCCGACCTCGTTGATGCCGGTGGCCGTCCTGTTGCTGGCCCTGGGCACCGGTGCGGTGGCCTGGCCGATGGTGGCGGCGAAGGGCGATCGCAACGAAGTGAAGCGCCGGCTCAAGGTCGACCATGGTCCCGCGGCCGCGAAACCCGAGCCGCTGCAGAAGAAGAACGCCAATGTCGTGCGCGAGAAGGCGGTGAGGCGGGCACAGGAATTCTACGCCAAGAGCGATCCCGAAAATGTCGCCCGGTTGCGCATGAAGCTGATCCAGGCCGGCTATATGGAGCCGCGCGCCGTCGGCACGTTCTTCATCATACGCTTCTCGGCGCTGGTCGGCGCCGCGATCGGAGCGTTTGTCCTGAACCAATGGTTGGCCAATGCCGACGCGACGATGGCCAGCCGTTGGGCGTTCGTGATCCTGTCGGGCGTGGCCGGCTATTTCCTTCCTGGCCTTGTGCTGACCCAGAAGGTGCGGGAGAAGATGCGCGAATATCGCAACGGCTTTCCCGACTTCATGGACCTGATGATCGTCTGCTCGGATGCCGGCATGAGCATGGAAGCCGGCATCGAGCGTGTCTCCAAGGAACTCGCCAAGACCTATCCCGCGCTCAGCCAGAACCTGCAGCTGGTGTCGCTGGAACTGCGGGCAGGGCGCAGCCTCGACGATGCGCTGAAGGCGCTCGCCGACCGCCTCAGCCTGGACGAAGTCCGCTCCTTCGCCACGCTCCTGCAGCAGTCGAAGGAACTCGGCACCAGCCTGTCGGGCGCACTGCGCGTCTTCTCCGACGAAATGCGCCACAAGCGCATGTCGCTGGCCGAGGAAAAAGCGCACGCTCTGCCGGCCAAGATGTCGATACCGGTGACGGTGTGCATCCTGCCGGTGGTCCTGATGATCGCGGTCATCCCCATCATCGTGAAGATGACGGGTAGCCACTAGCCAATATTGATACCCTGGATCCTGGGCCGGCTACGCATCATCCGGCCCGAACGCGGCCTTGCGACGTGAGAACCCCATGCGAATAGTGTTGTGTGCCCTCGCTCTCGCCGCCGCCAGCCTGTGGCCGGCGCAGGCCGCGGCCGACGATTGTGGCGATGCCGCCTCGCTTTTGCGGCAGGCTTATCCCAAGGTCCAGAAAAGCGCCGACGGCCGCTCGTTCACGCTCGAACCGCATACCAGCATCCCTCTCGCGGTCCCGCAGGACGGTATGCCGGGCCTGGTCTGCAAGGTCTGGCCAGCGCATAACGATCTGCTGCTGGTCGCGGTGCCGCTGATCGACAGCGTCCAATCCGTCGACGGCCAGCATGTTGGCGACATCGAACTTCTGGTCGTCGACAGGAAGACCCTGCAGGTTCGCCAGCGCCTGCTCCAGCCCAGGCTGATGAACGACGATGCCGTCGCCATCCGCGGCATCGAATTCGACACCGGCCGCTATGGGCTGGCGCCCGGTGTCACCGCCTTCGGCCTGCGCATCGACATGGCCAACCATTCGCAGCCCAATCCGTTCAACGAAACCGACCTGCGGCTCTACGCCATCGCCGGCAACGCGCTGCGCGCGGTGCTCGATGGGCTCGTAGTGGCCGGCTTTGGCGGCGAAGGCGACACCAATTGCGCGGGATCGTTTCATTCGAGCCAGGTGAGCCTGGCGATGAGCCCGAAGATCCATCGCGGCTACCACGACATCATCGCGGTCGAGCGGCAGGATACCGACGAACCGTTCCCCGACAAGGATGGCGAGTGCCAGTCGCATCCCGGCAAGTCGGTGAGCCGGACCCACCGGCTGCGCTATGACGGCAGCCGTTATCCGGTTCCGGCGGCGCTCAAGGCAATGGACCCGCCGTAAGAAGGGGGTTCGCACCTGCTCGCGGCGTTGCGGCCAGTGGTTAATGGTCGGTATTGCGGAAACCAAATCTTAGGGGCATTTCGGCACCGAAGCTTAATCGCTGTGCTGTAGTGTCTTTCCCTGAAGAACGACCCGACAAATCGGGCGACGGGGCAGGGCATGCGTCAGACAAAATTTGCGGCGGTGGCCACGATGGCGGCCGTCTTGATGATCACCGGGTGCACGACGAACAACAACGTCGACACGACCAAGACCACCGCGATCCAGCCGGCTGCCAGGGATGTCGATACGTCCGATCTGGCGCAAGGCAAGGCGCAGTTTCGCGATGCGAATTACGGCCTCGCCGAACAGCATTTCCGCAAGGCCGTCGAGCTGAAGGCCGACAATGCGGAGGCCTGGATGGGGCTCGCCGCCTCCTATGACGAACTCGGCCGCTTCGATTTTGCCGACCGCGCCTACGGCCAGCTCCTGAAGGTCGCCGGCCGCAAACCGCAGATCGTCAACAATATGGGTTATTCGCAACTGCTGCGCGGCAACAAGAAGAAGGCCAGGGCGCTGCTGCTGGAGGCGAAGGCCGGCATGGCCGACCCCACGGTCGTCAACGCCAATCTGGCGCTGCTCAACAAGGGTTGATGCCGTCCTCGTGCCGGCCAAGGGTACGGTTTCGGGACAGGTGGCATCGACGCTTTGTAAACCCTAACCGCAGCTTCGGTCGAAAGATCGGCTTAAAGCCATGATCGAGGGCTGCCGCTGACCTAGAATGCGGCTAACCGCCGACGCTCGAGAGGCCCCCGCCCGATATGCTGGATTTCAGTTCGCTCCTGCTCGCGGCCGCGCTGTCGGGCACCTGTCTGGCCGTTACCATGTTTGCAATCTGGTTCACCGCGCCGCGGGCGCGTTTCGTGCTGACGGTGGCGTGCGGCATTCTCGTCCTCGTCGCGCATGTGATCCTGTTCTGGCGATACACCAAGGAGCCGGATCCGTTGCTTTGCCAGATCGCGCTGGCGCTGCTCAGCCTGGGCTTCCTGATCCTCTGCATTTCGGCCATGCAGTATCTTGGCGTGCCGGACCACAGGCGTGCGGTCGTGCCGACCCTTGCCGCCATGGCAATCTGCGCGGCCTTGACCTTCCTCGGCCTTGACGGTGTCGGCTTCATCGTCACCTACGCGACGGTGACCGTACTGCTGTCGACGATCGGGGCCATGTTCTGGGTCAATGGCAGTCATGATCGCCGCATCCTGCTGGTGGTCTCGTTCCTGAGCGGCACCTGTGCGCTGTCGTTTGCCCTTTGCGGCATGGTTCTGCTGGCCAAGGCGCAATGGACGCTCGGCGTTGCCCCCGACAATTGGGCCGAACGTCTGAATTCCGTCGTGGCGGTGGCCTGCATGACCGGCCTCGGCGCCTTGACGCTCTCGCTGCATCATCTGCAGGCACAGATCGAGCTGAAGGCCGAGACGATGACCGATCCATTGACCGGGCTGATGAACCGTCGTGGGTTGACGTCGCTCCACGGCGAGCGGTCCTTCGGTCCCTTCACGGCGATCGTCATGTTCGACCTCGATCACTTCAAGAGGACGAACGACATATACGGTCATCCCATAGGGGATCAGGTCCTGTGCCGCTTCGCCGCCGTCATCCGGAAATATGCCAGGACCGGCGTCGACGCCTTTCGACTTGGCGGCGAGGAGTTCGCCGTCGTCATGTCGCGGATGACGGAAGAGCGGGCCTATGATCTCGCCAGCAAGATTGGCGTGGCCTTTGGCACCGAAATCGTTGCCAGTCCGCTCGGTCCATTGCGTAGCACGGTCAGCGGCGGAATCGGCTTTGGCGGCACCGACGGCAGCAGCCTCGACGAAGTGCTGGCCGAGGCGGACGCCGCGCTCTACGCGGCCAAGCGCGCCGGCCGAAATTGCGTCATCAGCCGCAAGAGGATGGGCAAGGCCGAACCGGTCGAGCCGGCCTTGCGCTCAGCTTAGGCCGAGAGACCGCTATTCGGCCGCTCCCAGATAATCCGACAGCGGCGGGCAGGAGCAGACCAGGTTGCGATCGCCGGCGACATTGTCGATGCGCGACACCGGCGGCCAGTACTTTGCCGCTGTGTCGGCGTCGCTGGCGGGGTAAGCCGCTTCCAGGCGTGAGTAGGGGTGGGTCCACTGTCCGGCCAGCGTCTCGGCCGCGGTGTGCGGCGCGTTGACCAGCGGGTTGTCGGTCAGCGGCCATTCGCCCTTCGCCACCTTGGCTGCCTCGCCGGCGATCGCGATCATCGCCTCGCAGAAGCGGTCGAGCTCGCGCTTGGGCTCCGACTCCGTCGGCTCGACCATCAGCGTGCCGGCGACCGGAAACGACATGGTCGGCGCGTGGAAGCCGTAGTCGATCAGGCGTTTGGCGATGTCATCGACGCTGATGCCGGCGCTCTCCTTGAGCACACGCGTGTCGAGGATGCATTCATGCGCGATGCGATCGTGCCGGCCCTTGTAGAGCAGGGGGAAATGCGGCGCGAGCCGTGTCGCCACGTAGTTGGCCGAGATGATGGCAGTCTCCGTTGCCTGCTTCAGGCCCGCAGCGCCCATCATGCGGATATACATCCAGGTGATCGGCAGGATGGAAGCGCTGCCGAACGGTGCGGCCGACACGGCATGCGCCGAGCCTTCGGTGACATGGCCCGGCAGATAGGGCTTCAGATGCGCCTTGACGCCGATCGGGCCGATGCCGGGGCCGCCGCCGCCATGCGGGATGCAGAAGGTCTTGTGCAGGTTCATATGGCAGACATCGGCGCCGATGTCGGCAGGACGTGCGAGGGCGACGAGCGCGTTGAGGTTGGCGCCGTCGAAATAGACCTGGCCGCCATGCTCGTGAATGAGGGCACAGAGGTGACGGGCGCCTTCTTCGTACACGCCGTGCGTCGAAGGATAGGTGAACATCAGCGCCGCGAGGTTTTTGGAATGCTCGTTGGCCTTGGCCCGCATATCATCCATGTCGATATTGCCGTCCTCCAGGCAGCGCACGACGACGACGCTCATGCCCGCCATCGCGGCACTTGCCGGATTGGTGCCGTGGGCGGAAGAGGGGATCAGGCAGACGGTGCGGTGGCCTTCGCCGCGCGAGCGGTGATAGGCGCGGATGGCGAGCAGGCCGGCATATTCGCCCTGGCTGCCGGCATTGGGCTGCAGGCTGACCGCGTCGAAACCGGTGATTTCGGACAGCCAACCTTCCAACTCACCGATCATGGCGCGATAGCCGGCCGAATGGCTGGCCGGCGCGAAGGGATGCAGATTGGCGATGCTTGGCCAACTCACCGGCATCATTTCGGCCGCGGCGTTGAGCTTCATGGTGCAGGATCCGAGCGGGATCATGGAGCGGTCGAGCGCCAGGTCCTTGTCGGCCAGCCGGCGCAGAAGGCGCATCATGTCGGTTTCCGACTTGTTCTCGTTGAAGACCGGCTGGGTCAGGAACTCTTTTCCCCGCGGCTTGCCGGGCACCGTGCTGCCGGCCGAAAGCCCGGCCTTGGCGCCGAACAGGGCCGCGATCGCGTCGAGATCAGCGTCGGTCGAGGTCTCGTCGAAGGCTATGCCGACATGGTCGGCATCAAGCACGCGCAGCAGCCGGCCGGTTTTTTCGGCGGCTTCGGCAATCTCCGCGGCCTTGCCCTTTACCTCCACCGTCACCGTGTCGAAACGGCTGGCGCCGAGCACCGGCACGCCTGCCGCTTGGAGACCGCTTGCCAGACGGTTGGCCAGCGCGTGGATGCGCCCAGCAATCGCCTGCAGCCCGGCGGGACCGTGCCAGATGGCATAGGCCGTCGCCATGTTGGCGAGCAGCGCCTGCGCCGTGCAGATGTTGGAGGTCGCCTTGTCGCGGCGGATATGCTGTTCGCGCGTCTGCAAGGCGAGGCGGTATCCGGGCCGGCCCTTGCTGTCGGTCGACTGGCCGACCAGGCGGCCGGGCATCAGCCGCGTCAGCCTGTCGGAGACGGCGCAATAGGCGGCGTGCGGGCCGCCAAAGCCCATCGGCACGCCAAAGCGCTGCATCGGCCCGACGGCAATGTCGGCGCCGAGTTTCGCCGGGGCGTCGGTCAGCGTCAGGCCGAGCGGGTCGGCGATGAAGACGACCAGCGCGCCGGTGGCGCGGGCCTTGTCGATCGCCGCCTTGTGGTCGCCATAGACGCCTGATGTATCGGGCCAGGAGACGAGCAGGGCAGCCGTGTTGTCGTCGATCGTCTCGCCGTCGATCTCGATGCCGAGCGGTTCGGCGCGGGTGCGTACCACATCCAGTGTCTGCGGATGCGGCGTGCCGGCAAGTGCCACCTTGGTGCGTTTGTCGCGATGGTGGCGCAGCGCTATGCCGACCGCTTCGGCGACAGCGGTTGCCTCATCCAGCAGCGAGGCCGACGCCACCGGCAGGCCGGTCAGTTCGGTGACCAGCGTCTGGAAATTGAACAGCATTTCCAGACGGCCCTGGCTGATCTCGGCCTGATAGGGGGTATAGGCCGTATACCAGGCCGGATTCTCGAACAGATTGCGCTGGATGACCGGCGGGACGTGGACGCCGTGATAGCCTGCGCCGATGAAGCTCTTCAGCACGGTATTCCCAGCCATTGTCGCCGACAATTCGGCCAGTGCTTCGGCTTCACTCGCCGGCGCCGGCAGGGCCAGCGGCAGGTCGAGGCGAATCGATTGCGGCACGGCCTGGCTGATCAGTGTCTCGACCGAGGGGACGCCGATCACCGCAAGCATGGCTCTGACATCGCTGACATCAGGACCGATATGGCGGGCCGAGAAGGGGGTAAGTGCTGCGCTCATCGTTTTTAAGTCCTGTTATCAGCCGATATGGGCTTTGTAGGCGGCCTCATCCATGAGGCTGGCGAGCTGGCTTTCGTCGGCAAGCTTCATCTTCCACAGCCAGCCGGCACCGGTTGCCGCCGAGTTGACCAGCGAGGGGTCGGAAGACAGCGTACCGTTGGCCTCGGTGATCTCGCCGTCGACCGGCGCGTAAACGTCAGAGGCCGCCTTGACGGATTCGACCACGACTGCGGTATCGCCCTTGCTCAGCTTCTTTCCCGTTTCCGGCAGTTCGACGAAGACGAGGTCGCCCAGCTGTTCCTGCGCGTAGTCGGTGATGCCGACGGTGGCGATGCCGCCTTCGACGCGGAGCCATTCGTGATCCGATGTGAAATAGGTCTTTGCCATGCGGTCTATCCTTTGCGGTAGCGATGAGGGGTGAAGGGCAGGGAACTGATATCGACAGGGATTTTCGTGCCGCGCACGTCGGCGAAGACCCGTGTGCCGGGCTTTGCCAGCGATGCGGCGACATAGCCCATGGCGACCGGATGGCCAGCAGAGGGGCCAAAGCCGCCCGATGTGACATGGCCTGCGGGATTGCCGTCGGCGTCGAACAGGGCAGCACCGGCGCGCACCGGCTGGCGGCCTTCCGGCTTCAGACCGACACGCTTTTGCGCCGGGCCGCGTTCCACGGCGGCGCGCAGGGCGTCGGCGCCGATGAAGGCGCCAGACGCGCGGATGTCCTTGGGGATCGCCCACATCAGCGCGGCGGCGGCCGGGTCGGTCTCCGGCGTGATGTCCTGGCCATGCAGGCAAAGCCCCGCTTCCAGCCGCAGGCTGTCGCGCGCGGCAAGGCCGATCCACAGCACGCGTTCATCCTCGAGCAGCTTCGCCACAAGGTCGCGCGCATCGGCCTCGGGCAGGCCGATCTCGAAACCGTCCTCGCCGGTATAGCCGGACCGGCTCATAAACCAGTTCTTTCGCGGCTCGACACCGTGCATGAACAGCAGCGAACCGGTCTCGATGCCGGCGCGGGACAGCACGGCCCAGGCTTCGGGTCCCTGTATGGCCAGGAAGACGCGGTCGAGCGGCTCGACCTTCACGTCAAAATTCGCGGCCAGCTCGCGCAGATGCTTTTCGTCGGCGACGGCGTTGCCAGCATTGGCGACGACCATGAAGCGGTCGGCGCCGAGGCGGGTGACGATCAGGTCATCGAGGATGCCGCCTGCCTCATTGAGGAAGAACGTCAATTTGGATTGCGAGATTTCGAGCGCGCCGGCATCCAGCGGGCAGGCACGGTTGAGCAGCGCAACCGCTTGCGGTCCGCTGACCTCGAACAGTTTCATGTGCGAGATGTCGAAGAGCCCCGCATGTTCGCGGGCATGCAGATGTTCCTTCATGACGCCGGCCGGGTAGGTCAGCGGCATCGACCAGCCGGCGAAGGCGCCGAAGCGCGCACCGGCGGCTGTGTGGATATCTTCGAGAGGAAGGTGTCTTGAGTCGTCGCCCGTCATGTCGTCTCCAGAGTCGCACGCAATCGGCCGCGAATGGCGACCAGTCCGTGCCCCTCTGTCTCAAGCCTGAGAGACTCGCGCAGCCGGAACTCTGTCAGCGGCGCTTACACCTTCGGCGCGGGGGCAAGCCCCGACTTTCCAGAGTGTCTTTCCCGTCTACGGTTCTTTTTGCCTGAGAGATTTCGGGCGATTTCCCCTTCGGCGGCAGCCCTCGCTGCTCTCTCCCGCAAACAGGTAGGACTCAAAACCTCAAGTCCTCGACGCGCCATCCATAGCCCGACGGCGACACCTTGTCACCTCCCCGCGACATCAAAGGTGCGTTGCGCCGACAAGTCTTCGCTAACCACGCCGTTTGCCGGTTTTTCAAGACACTCCTGATATGGAAGGCCGATGTAGCGCTTTGGGGCGACGGGGACGACAATGGGCGAATTGATCATGAGCGCGCCGGTGGCGGGGCTGACCTCGAAGAACCGCATCGCCCAGGAGGACGTGGTGATGCTGCGCCGCGATGTGTTCGCCGATGGCGTGGTGACGCGAGGCGAGGCGGAGGCGTTGTTCGCGCTCGACCAGACGGCGCGGGACAAATGCGCGGACTGGGCACCGTTCTTCGTCGAAGCGGTGACCGATTACATCGTCCACCAGGAAAAACCGTCCGGCTACATCTCGCAGGACAATGCCGACTGGCTGATCCGCACCATCTCGCGGGACGGCATGGTCGACAGCAGAACCGAACTCGAGTTGCTGGTCCATGTGTTGGAAGAGGCAAGATCGTCGCCAGACGAGCTTTGCGTCTATGCGCTGGAGCAGGTCGCCCATGCCGTTATCGATGGCAAGGGGCCGCTGATGCTGGGTGGTGCGCTGGTGCCAGGCCTGATCGCCAGGGCGGAAGTCGAGCTGCTGCGCCGCATCCTCCACGCCCATGGCGGCGACGGCAACATCGCCATCACCCGCATCGAGGCCGAGGTGCTGTTCAGGATCAACGAACAGACCGCCCAGGCCAAGAACGATCCGTCCTGGAACGACCTGTTCGTCAAGGCGATCGCCAACTTCGTCATGTGCTCAGCCGGCTATGAAGCCCCGACCCGCGATGTGGCGCTACGCCAGGAAACCTTCCTCGAGCACGCCGATCCGGAAATCGGCGGTTTCTTCAGCCGGATGGTCTCCGGTGGCATGGCCGGCATCATCGAAGCCTATCGGTCCCCGGATGACATCGAGGCCGAGTGGGAAGCCAAGAACAGGGCGACGGAGGCTTTGGCCCGCCGCGCCGAAACGATCGATGCCGGCGAAGCCAAATGGTTGGTGGAGCACATCGCGGCGGACCGTCCCCTCTACGACAACGAGCGCGCGCTGCTGACCCTCATCAAGCATGCCTCGCCGTTGATCCATCCGGCGCTGAGGCCGCTGCTCGACAAGGTCGCCTAAGCACAGCCGTCCGCGGCGATTATCTTGCGCAGGACAATGTTGGAATGCCCTTCGGGCCATCCTGCGAACTCGGCGACGCGCTGGAAACCGGCTTTCTCGTATAGGCCCGGCGCTTGGAAGTCGTGGCTCGACACCCATATTCGCCGAGCCCCACGGCTGGCAGCCTCGGCAACAAAGGCATCGAGCAGCTGCCTTGCATACCCAAGGCCTCGATAGGCCTGGTCGACCCACATCAATTGAAGTTCCGACGTGCCTGCCCACGAGTAGCCGGCCGCCACAGCAATTGACCGTCCGGCACCGTCGCGGATCACAAAGTTCAGCCCTCGGTCATCGCCACAGCCTGTGAGTCGCCGGTTTTCGCCGCGCAGATGCTCTTCCAGCACACTCAGTTCGACGGGCGACAGGTCGTGCTCGGCGCTTATGAAGGCGGTCATCAAATCCCGCCGTACCAGTCATAGCCATTGTCTTCCCAATAGCCGCCGCGGCCGCCGCCGACATTGGCGAAACCGTCGACCAGTTCGATCTTGTAGAGATATTTCGGCATCTTGTAGCCGAGCTGGCGCTCGACCCGGACGCGCAGCGGCGCGCCGTTCTCGACCGGCAACGGCTTGCCGTTCAGGCCATAGGCCAGGATCGTCTGCGGGTGGCGGGCGTCGATGAGGTCGATCGTGCCATAGTATTTGATGTCCCCGGACAGGCTGCGGTCGATCGTATCGAGGCAGTGGAACATGACGTAGCGCGCTTGCGGCTTGACCACGGCCTGGTCGAGCACCAGCGACAGCGGCGTGCCGGTCCATTTGGCGATGCAACTCCAGCCTTCGACGCAGTCGTGACGGGTGATCTGGGTACGGCTCGGCATGTTCTGAAGCTGCTCGCGGCTGAGCGACAGCGGCTTTTCAACCAGTCCCGAGACTTCCAGCCGCCAGTCGGCGAAATTGTTGGCGAGCAGGCCCTTGTAGGTGTCATCGTCAGGAGCGGTGACGCCGTTCGGCCGTTGCGGCTGACGGATATCGGCCTCGGTGAATTCCGGCGCCAGCGCGTCACGCCCGGCAAGCCAGCGCTGCGCGCGATATGTCAGGCCATTGGCGTTTTCGAGGAAGCTGCGCAGGCCGCTGCCGATGCTCAGCTGGCTGTCGAAAGCGTCGCATCCCGACAGCATGATACCGGAGGCGCCAAGGCTGGTGGCGGTCAGGAATTTTCTGCGGCTGATCTGGAACTTCGCCATCTCAGGCACTCCTTTCGGTCGTCTTGTCGTCATGCGCGGGAGGATCCGTGCGGTACCAGCCGGTGATGATCGAGCGCAGTTCGTTGATCGGGCCGGCGGCAAGGATCATCAGGATGTGAATGATGAAGAAGCCGACAAGCAGCAGCATGACGGTGAAATGGATGGTGCGCGCCGTCTGCCGGCCGCCAAGTATCTCGTTGAGGAAGGGCAGTACCGAATTCATGCTGGGCGACATGGCAAGGCCGGTGATGATCATCAGCGGCAACAGCACGAACAGCACGCCGCCATAAGCCATCTTCTGCAGCGTGTTGTATTCGCGCGTGTGGTGGAATTTCAGCCTGGCGTGGTCGACGATATCCCGTGGCAGCCGCTTGAGATCGTCGAGCCGCGGGGCGAGATCGCGCCTGATATGGCCGTTGATCAGGCTGGCGACCAGCCAGACGATCAAGGTCGTCGTCAGGATCCAGGCGAAGAAGAAATGCACGACGCGGGCGGTGCCGAGATCATAGTAGGAAGGAATGGTCGCCCAGGATGGGAAGCCGCGCGCCGTCTCGTTGCCCGGCGGACCCGACCAGCCGAGCACGCCCGTCGTGTTGAAGCGGTGCCCGAAAATTTCGGTATAGCCGCGAGGACCGGCATCGGTGTTCTCGGCGCCGATTTCGAAGATGGTATTGTTGTATTCGAAGCCGGATTGCTTGCCGATGTAAAGCTGCGGCCGGGCGTTGAAGATCTGCAGGCCGGAAAGCAGCATGAAGAACAGCGAGATGGCCCAGATCCAGTGCGTCAGCCTTGTCCAGCGCGACTGGCGGTAGACCAGTGTGCTGTCACTCGACGCGGGAGCATCCGGTTCGGTGGCGGATTGGCTTCTGGCAACCGTTTCCATCTTGTCTCTTCTCCCGGCCTCGCGGCGTGGCCTGTGCGTTCATTGTCCTCCTGATACGTCGCGATCCAAACCGATGTTTCATCCGATCACGGATTTATTACGGACCGCCCAGGCTGACGGCGAGATTGACGGCCGCGGCGACGATGACCGTGTTGAAAAAGAACGACAGGATGGAATGGACAAGCACGACACAACGCATATGCGTCGTCGAGATGTTGGTGTCGGCGGTCTGCGCCGTCATGCCGATGACCGTCGAGAAATAGAGGAAATCCCAGCCTTCCGGACGCTTGTCACCCGGGAACAGCAATCCGCCGACCGGGATTTTTGTCTTGGTCTTGGTGTCGACCTCGTCGCCGTCCATCCAGTAGACATGCGCATAATGAAGTGCCGCCATGGCATGGATGGTGAACCAGCCGAGCGGGATCGACAGCAGCGCGAAGATGAGTTCGACCGGGTGGCCTCTGTCCTTCTGGTTGATCAGCAGGAACAAGGAGACAAGGGCAACGCCGACAACGACAAGCGTGACGGCGAAGATGACCAGCACCGGCTGGTCGGTGGCCCGCGCATTCTTGCTCAGATATTTGCCGGTGAATTTGGGCATCTGGCTGACGACAAGAATGACGTAGGCGGCAAAAAAGGCGTTGGCGCCGATCGAGTAGGCGAGTGGGGCGTGCAGCAGCAACGCCACAAGCAGCGCAAGCGCGCCGAAACACGCGGACATGGCGAACAGCATGTGGCGCTGCATGGGTTTTTGCACGGGGATTTCGGCGGCCATGGTGGTTCCGACCCTGGATGGCGCTCTGTTCTAGCTCGGTGTGGCGGATTTCAGGGCGCGCCGCAAGATACGGTCGAGTTCGCCGAGGAACCGCGAGCGGTCCTGCGGCGCGAAGGAGGCGTTGTAGCCCTTGCTCTCGCCGGTCTCGCGCAGATGCTGCTTGAGGTCGCGCATGGCCACCGCCATGCCGATGGTTTCGGGTGTGAACGGGCGTCCGGTGGGGCCAAGCACGTGCGCGCCGAGAGCCACGGCGCGCGCCGCGAGCGGAATATCCGCAGTCACCACGACATCGTTGGATTTGGCGTTCTCGACGATCCAGTCATCGGCGGCGTCAGCTCCCTTGGAGACCACGACGTTGCGGATCATCGGATCGCGCGATGGCCGCAGGCCGCCATTGGAGACGTAGGTGACGACGACGCCAAGGCGCTCGGCGACTTTCTCGACCTCGGCCTTGACCGGGCAGGCGTCGGCGTCGACGTAAATGGCGGGTGCGGGCATTGCCTCTCCGAAACGGGCAGGGGCCGGTACATGTCCGGCCCCTGCCTGAAATCTTACAGCGTTCAGGCCGGCAGCGCGCCGGACTTCTTAGCCGTCCAGGTGGCGATATAGTCCATCAAGCCGGGGTTGAGGCAGTCATAGGGCTCCAGCCCGATCGTCTTCAACTGGGCCCGGATGCCGTCCATTCGCTTCGGATCGACGCCGGATTCGATGATCGACGAGACGAAGGCGGTGAAGCCCGGAGGCGACCAGCCATCCTCGACGAAACGCTCGGGATGGATGAAGGACAGCCCCTTGAACGGATGATCGCGCTCGACCGGGCCGTGCATGTGGACGCCGCAGCCGGTGCAGGCATGACGCTGGATCAGCGCCGAGGGATCGACCACCTTGAGCTTGTCGCCGTTCTCTGTGACGGTGACGTCGCCGGTGCCGGCGACGGCAACCACCGAGAATACAGCACCTTCCGGCTTCCAGCATTTGGTGCAGCCGCAGGCGTGATTGTGGGCGATCTGCCCCTTGACCTTCACCTTGACCGGCTTGCTGGTGCAGGCGCAGACCAGCGTGCCGCCGGCAAAGCTTGCGCTTTCCTTGGGCAGGCCATTGTCGATTTTCGGGTGCAGTTTCTCCGCCATTCCATTCTCCTCCCAGTTGTGAACCACAGAGGTCGCTGGCCGGTGGTCGGCGGCGTGTGGCTTTGCTTTAATAAACGACGACGCTTCGGATCGACTTGCCCTCATGCATGAGGTCGAACCCCTTGTTGATATCCTCGAGCTTCAGCGTGTGTGTGATCATCGGGTCGATCTGGATCTTGCCGTCCATGTACCAGTCGACGATGCGCGGCACGTCGGTGCGGCCGCGCGCGCCACCGAAGGCGGTGCCCATCCAGGTGCGGCCGGTGACAAGCTGGAACGGCCGGGTCGAAATCTCCTGGCCGGCGCCCGCCACACCAATGATGACCGACTTGCCCCAGCCGCGATGCGAGGCTTCCAGGGCCTGGCGCATCACCTTGGTGTTGCCGGTGCAGTCGAACGTGTAGTCGGCGCCGCCGATCTGGTCGGCACCGCGCTTGGTCATGTTGACGAGGTAAGGGACGATATCGCCGTCGATCTCCTTCGGATTGACGAAATGCGTCATGCCGAACCGCTCGCCCCATTCCTTCTTGTCGTTGTTCAAATCGACGCCGATGATCATGTCGGCGCCGGCCAGCTTCAGTCCCTGGATGACGTTCAAGCCGATGCCGCCGAGGCCGAAGACGACAGCGGTGGCGCCTTGTTCGACCTTGGCGGTGTTGATGACGGCGCCGATGCCGGTGGTGACGCCGCAGCCGATGTAGCAGATCTTGTCGAAGGGCGCGTCCGGATTGACCTTGGCCACCGCGATCTCGGGCAGCACGGTGAAGTTCGAGAAGGTGGAGCAGCCCATATAGTGGAAGATCTTGTCCTTGCCGATCGAGAAGCGCGACGAGCCGTCGGGCATCAGGCCTTGCCCCTGCGTGGCGCGGATCGCCGTGCACAGATTGGTCTTGCGCGACAGGCAGGACGGGCACTGCCGGCATTCCGGCGTATAGAGCGGGATGACATGGTCGCCCTTCTTGACCGAGGTGACGCCCTTGCCGACGTCGACCACGACACCGGCACCCTCATGGCCGAGAATGGCCGGGAACAGGCCTTCCGGATCGGCGCCCGACAGCGTGAACTCGTCGGTGTGGCAGATGCCGGTCGCCTTGATCTCGACCAGCACCTCGCCATCGCGCGGGCCTTCGAGGTCGACCTCCATGATCTCCAGCGGCTTTCCGGCGGCGACAGCGACAGCGGCGCGGGTTTTCATCAGGCGTCCTCCAATGCGAATTTTTTTCCAAGGTTTCAGGTTTTATCGACACGATCAACTGGAAGCTGGTGCCGTGACTGGGCCACAGCGAAGAATTGGAATCGCAAATCGATTGAAAGGCAGTGATTTGCACGCTCGGCTTGACCCTGCAAGCACAGGCCATAAAAGGAACGACCGACCGGAGGGGAATGACCTCAGCATGTTCACGAAAATCCTGATCGCCAATCGTGGCGAGATCGCCTGTCGCGTCATCAAGACGGCGCGCAAGATGGGCATTGCCACGGTTGCCGTCTATTCCGATGCCGATCGCGATGCGGTTCACGTCGAAATGGCCGACGAGGCGGTGCATATCGGGCCATCGTCCGCCGCGCAGAGCTATCTCGTGCCTGAAAAAATCATCGCGGCCTGCAAGGAAACGGGCGCGCAGGCCGTGCATCCAGGCTACGGCTTCCTGTCGGAACGGGCCGCCTTCTGCGAGGCTCTGGAAGCGGAAGGCATCGTCTTCATCGGCCCGAAACCCAAAGCCATCAAGGCGATGGGTGACAAGATCGAATCGAAGAAGTTCGCCAACGCCGCCAAGGTGTCGACGGTCCCGGGTTGGCTCGGCGTCATCGAGAATGCCGACCATGCCGAAAAGATCGCCGGCGAGATCGGCTATCCGGTGATGATCAAGGCTTCGGCCGGCGGCGGCGGCAAGGGCATGCGCATTGCCTGGAACCAGTCGGAAGTGCGCGACGGGTTCGATCGCGCGCGATCGGAAGCCAAGAGTTCGTTCGGCGACGACCGCGTGTTCATCGAAAAATTCGTCGTCGATCCGCGTCATATCGAGATCCAGGTGCTGGCCGACGCGCATGGCAACGCGCTCTATCTCGGCGAGCGCGAATGCTCGATCCAGCGCCGCAACCAGAAGGTGGCCGAAGAGGCGCCGTCACCATTCCTCGATGCCAAGACGCGCAAGGCCATGGGCGAGCAGTCGGTGGCGCTGGCCAAGGCCGTCGATTATCAGAGCGCCGGTACGGTCGAGTTCATTGTCGACAAGGACAAGAACTTCTATTTCCTTGAAATGAATACACGATTGCAGGTCGAGCATCCGGTGACCGAGCTTGTCACGGGCATCGACCTGGTCGAGCAGATGATCCGTGTCGCCGCCGGCGAGAAACTCGCCTTGAAGCAAGACGACATCAAGCTGAATGGCTGGGCGGTGGAAAGCCGGCTCTATGCAGAGGATCCCTATCGCAATTTCCTGCCGTCGATCGGCCGGCTGACCCGCTATCGGCCGCCGGAAGAGGGCCAATTTGGCGACGTCGTCATCCGCAACGACACCGGCGTCACCGAAGGCTCGGAGATTTCGATGTTCTACGACCCGATGCTTGCCAAGCTTTGTACCTGGGCACCGACCCGGCTCCAGGCAATCGATGCCATGTCGGAAGCGCTGGACAGTTTTGTGGTCGACGGGATCGAGCACAATATCCCGTTCCTGGCGGCGCTGATGCAGCATCCGCGTTGGCGGGAAGGGGCGATTTCGACCGGCTTCATAGCCGAGGAATATCCCGACGGCTTTGCCCCTGTCGTACCGAACAGCGAGGAAAAGGCCGTGCTGGCATCAATCGCCACCGCCACGGAATTGTTGCGCCGCGACAGGCTCGACCGGCTGGGCGGGCGGCTGGCGCCGCATTCGGGGGCGCTGAAGCGCGACTGGGTGGTGAAGATTGGCGAGGATTATCTCCATGCGTCGATCCTCGAAGGCATGATTTCCATTCCAATGGAGGTCGACCTGTCGATCGAAGGCGGCAAGGCGCTGACCGTTTCATCCGATTGGCGGCCGGGCGATCTGATCTGGCGCGGCACGGTCGGCAAGCGCTCCGTTGTCGCCCAGATCCGGCCTGTCGCCAACGGTTTTCGCATTGCCTGGAAGGGCATGTCGGTGACGGCGCGCGCGATGCTGCCGCGTACCGCCGAGCTTGAAAGACTGATGCCGGAGAAGGTGGCGCCGGACACGTCGAAGCTGCTGCTCTGCCCGATGCCCGGCCTCGTCGTGTCGATCGCCGTTGCGGAGGGACAGGAGGTCAAGGCCGGCGAAACGCTTGCCGTGGTCGAGGCGATGAAGATGGAAAACGTGCTGCGCGCTGAACGCGATCTCGTTGTGTCCAAGCTCAATGCCAAGCCGGGCGACAGCCTGGCCGTTGACGCGGTGATCATGGAATTCGCTTGAGCAGGTCGCGCAGGGTCGCGGAAGCCTGTGGTTGTCGGTCGTTTGTGCTGGACTGGTATCGCCCGGTCCCGGACAATACATCTCCACCGACTCAAAGCCTTCGACAGCGCGAGAAACCATGGCGGACGACAGACTTCCACGCGACCCCCTGAAGCGCGAAGCCGCGATTGCGGCAGCGCGGCCGGAGGTGCCGGCGCGGCCGTTCGTCCATCTGCGCGTGCATTCGGCCTATTCGCTGCTCGAGGGTGCGCTTCAGCTTGGCAAGATCGTTGGCCACGCCGTGAAGGACGAGGCACCGGCCATCGCCGTCACCGACACCAACAACCTGTTCGGTGCGCTGGAGTTTGCACAGAAGGCGGTCAAGGACGGTATCCAGCCGATCATCGGCTGCCAGATCGCACTCGCTTTTTCCGGCGAGAACAGCGACGGTCAGCGCGACCGCCGGCGGCAAGGGCCGGAGATGCGGCCGGTCGTCCTGCTCGCCGCGACCGAGGCCGGCTATTCCAACCTGGTCAGGCTGGTCAGTCGGGTCTATCTGGAAACGCCGCCCGGCGAGGCGGTGCACCTGACGACCGAGATGCTGGAGGGAAACGCCGACGGGCTGATCTGCCTCAGCGGCGGCCCACGCGGCCCGATCGGCAACGCCTTGAAGGAGGATCGCCGCGATCTGGCAGAGGTGAGGCTTTTGGCGCTCAAGGCGCTGTTCGGCGATCGGCTCTATGTCGAATTGGACCGGGTTGCGGGTTACGACCGGACCATCGAGCACTCAACGATCGATCTCGCCTATACGCACGAACTGCCGCTGGTAGCCACCAACGAGGCCTTTTTCTCGTCGCGCGATGATTATGAGGCGCATGACGCGCTGATCGCCATCGCCGAGGGCTCGGTCGTCGCCGTCGACACACGCCGCCGGCTGTCGCCGGACAATTTCCTGCGCAGCCAGGCCGACATGGCAAAGCTGTTCGCCGACCTGCCCGAGGCGGTCGACAACACCGTCGAGATCGCGCTGCGCTGCTCCTACTATCCAAAAAACCGCAGCCCGATCCTGCCGCGTTTCACCGGCGGCGATAGTGCCGACAAGGACGCCGCGGAAAAGGCGGAGGCGGCCGAACTCGCCCGCCAGGCGCGCGAGGGGCTCGAGGCGCGGCTTGCACTGCACGGACCAACCCCGGGCTATACGGTCGAGCAATATCGCGAGCGGCTCGAATTCGAACTCGGCATCATCGAGAAGATGAAATTCCCCGGCTACTTCCTGATCGTTGCCGACTTCATCAAATGGGCCAAGGCGCAAGGCATTCCGGTCGGCCCGGGCCGTGGTTCGGGCGCCGGCTCGCTGGTCGCCTATTCGACGACCATCACCGACATCGATCCGCTGCGCTTCTCGCTGCTGTTCGAGCGCTTCCTCAATCCGGACCGCGTGTCGATGCCCGACTTCGACATCGACTTCTGCCAGGATCGCCGCGAAGAGGTGATCCGCTACGTCCAGCAGAAATATGGGCGCGACCAGGTCGGCCAGATCATCACCTTCGGTACGCTGCAGGCCCGCGCCGTGCTGCGCGACGTCGGCCGCGTGCTGCAGATGCCCTATGGCCAGGTCGACAAGCTGTCGAAGATGGTGCCACAGAATCCGGCCAATCCGGTCAAGCTCGCCGACGCCATCGCCAATGAGCCGCGCTTTGCCGAAGAGGCCGAGAGGGAACCGATCGTCCAGACGCTGCTCGACATGGCACAGAAGCTGGAGGGCCTTTACCGCCACGCCTCCACGCACGCCGCCGGCATCGTCATCGGCGACCGGCCTTTGTCGGAACTGGTGCCGATGTACCGCGATCCGCGCTCGGACATGCCGGTTACCCAGTTTAACATGAAATATGTCGAGCAGGCCGGGCTGGTGAAGTTCGACTTTCTCGGCCTGAAGACGCTGACCGTTCTGGATACGGCGGTCAAACTGATCCGCCGGCGCGGCATCGACATCGACCTGGCGACGATACCGCTCGACGATCCCGACACCTATGCCATGCTGTCGCGCGGCGAGGTGGTCGGCGTGTTCCAGGTGGAAAGTGCCGGCATGCGCAAGGCGCTGATCGGCATGCGGCCCGACTGCATCGAGGACATCATCGCGCTGGTCGCGCTCTATCGTCCGGGCCCGATGGAGAACATCCCGACCTACAACGCCAGAAAGCATGGCGAGGAGGAGATGGCCTCGATCCACCCGAAGATCGACCATCTGGTGAAGGAGACGCAAGGCGTCATCGTCTATCAGGAACAGGTCATGCAGATCGCGCAGGAGCTGTCCGGCTATTCGCTCGGCGAAGCCGACCTTCTGCGCCGCGCCATGGGCAAGAAGATCCGCGCCGAGATGGACAAGCAGCGCGAGCGCTTCGTCACTGGCGCTGTCGAGCGTGGCGTCAGCAAACCGCAAGCCGACTTCATTTTCGACCTTTTGGCCAAGTTCGCCGACTATGGTTTCAACAAATCGCACGCCGCCGCCTACGCCGTGGTCTCGTATCAGACCGCCTATCTCAAGGCGCACTATCCGGTCGAGTTCCTGGCGGCGTCGATGACGCTCGACATGGGCAACACCGACAAGCTCGCCGATTTCCGCCAGGATGCCCTGCGCCTCGGCATCGAGGTTCTGGCGCCGTCGGTCATGACGAGTTTTCGGCCTTTCGAGGTCGGTGAGAACCGCATCTACTATTCGATGGCCGCGCTCAAGGGCGTCGGCGACGCGGCGGTCGAGCACATCGTCGCTGTCCGTGGCGAGAAGCCGTTCAAGAACCTCGCCGATTTCTGCGAGCGGATCGATCCCAAGATCGTTGGCAAACGTGTCTTCGAAAGCCTGATCATGGCCGGCGCGCTCGACTGTTTCGGGCATGACCGGGCACAGATGATGGCTGGCGTCGAACGGATGATGGGGTTGGCATCGCTGGCGCAGCAGAATGCCGTTTCCGGCCAGGCCGATATTTTCGGCGCCTCGCTAGGGAGCCAGTCGCAGGCGCTCAACCTGCCGGCGACGGATCCGTGGCTCGCCGCCGATCGGTTGCACCGCGAATTCCAGGTTGTCGGCTTCTATCTCTCGGCCCACCCGCTCGACGAATACAAGGCGGCGCTGCAAAAGATGCGGGTGCAGAACTGGGCGGAGTTCTCAGCCGCCGTCAAGCGCGGCGCTTCTGCCGGCCGCCTGGCCGGCACGGTGACCAGCAAGCAGGAACGCAAGACACGCACCGGCAACAAGATGGGCGTGGTGGCCTTTTCCGACACTTCCGGCCAGTACGAGGCCGTGCTTTTTTCGGAAGGATTGGCACAGTATCGCGACCTCCTGGAAGCCGGCCGCTCCGTCGTCATCACCGTGGCGGCGGAGGACAGGCCCGAGGGCGTAAACCTGCGCATCAACTCGGTCCAGTCCCTGGAGGATGAAGCAAGCCGCATCCAGAAGGCGCTGCGCATTTTCGTCAGGAACGACGGACCCGCCTCGATGATCCAATCCCAACTCACCCAGCGTGGCGAGAGCCAGGTGAGCATTATCGTGATCAAGGAAGAGGCGCAGGGCGAGGTCGAGATCGCCTTGCAGGGCGGCTACCGCGTCTCGCCGCAGATCGCGTCGGCGATGCGCGCCGTGCCCGGCGTGGTCGAAGTGGAATTGGTGTGACCGCCATCCTCGGCAGGCGGTGGCGATCCTGCGGGCGGCATCCGCCGCTTGCGCAATCGCGGCCCGCATGAAGACCTCCGACAAGGCTTCATCCCAGGATATTTCAGCAATTGCGCGCCTGCGCGACACGCTGCGCAGGCTCTACCACGGGCGCACGCCGGCGGCTTTCCGGTTCCAACTGGCGGCAATCGTCATCGATCTGGCAATCATCGCCTTCTTCATCGCGACACCCGTCATCCAGCAATCGGCTTCGTTCCTGTGGCTGGATTATGCGGTGGCGGTGCTCGTCGGCGTCGACCTGATCGTCAGGTTGCTGGCCTCCAACGACATGCTGCGCCTGATGAAGCAGCCAACCTCCTGGGTGGATGTCTTCATCCTTTTGACGCTGCTGATGCCGACGGCGCTCGCCAATCTCGGTTTCCTGCGCATCCTGCGGCTGTGGTCATTGTCGCGCAGCGGTTCGATCTGGCGGCATTTCGAGATGCGTGGCTTGCGCCCCTGGCGCGAGGCGAGCCACGCGGTCATCAACCTTTTGACCTTTCTCTTTGTCATCACCGGCTTCGTCTACACTTTCTTCTTCCGCAATGGAGCCGGGCTGGAAAACTACATCGACGCGCTTTATTTCACCGTGGCCACGGTGACCACGACCGGTTTCGGCGACATCGTGCTGCCGGGCATGGCCGGCAAGCTGACCGCGATCGTCACCATGATCATCGGAATATCGCTGTTCGTCAGGCTGGCGCAGGCGATCTTCCGGCCGGCCAAGGTGTTCTTCCCGTGTCCGCGATGCGGACTGCAACGGCACGAACCGGACGCGGTGCACTGCAAGGCCTGCGGGCATGTTCTCAACATACCAGACGCAGGCGACTAGCGCATGAACATTCAGGGGATGACGGCTATGACGCCGCCACTTCAGCCGGCTCGGCCGGCTTGCGCTGCAGATTGAGCAGATTGCCCATCAGGATGAGCAGCGCGCCACCGGCGGTGAAGGCGTCGATCTGCTCGTGATAAAGCAGCCAGCCGACCAGCGCGGACAAAGGCACCCGCAGGAAATCCATCGGCGAAATGACGGTGGCGTCGGCATAGGTGAGCGCGCGGGCCATGCAGAAATGTGATGACATGCCGGTGAAGGCGATCAGCACGACCCATGGCCAGAGTTCGAGTGAAGGGGTGCGCCATACGTAGAGCGCCGGGATGAGGCCGAGCACCGACTGGATGATCAGCATCCAGAAAATGATGCGCACGACGCTGTCGGTGCGGGTCAGTGATTTGACCATGACCAGCGATATGCCGAAACAGACCGCGGCACCCAGCACGACCAGGTGTCCAGGATCGACAGAGCCGACGCCCGGGCGCACGATGACCACCACGCCGATCAGCCCGAGCACGACCGCCGCCAGTTTCGGCCGGCTCAGCCGTTCGCCCAGAAAAGTCACCGCCAGGATCGCCGTCCAGATCGGGGTGGTGAATTCGATCGATATCAGCACCGCCAGCGGAATCAGCGTTAGCGCGTAGAGCCATGCCGCCTGGCCGCTATAGTGAACGACATTGCGGGCGATGTGGGCGAGGGGACGTTGCGTGCGCATCGCCGCAAAGCCACCGCTCGTCAGCACCAGCGGCAGGAGAATTAGGAAGCCGAACACCGAGCGCAATTCCAGCACCTGGAAGACATTGAGCTCCGCTGTCGTGGCGCGGCCGGCGACCGACATCCCCAGGAACGAGGTAACCGACAGCGCCATCCAGAACGCAGCCTTGGGGATCGAAGGGGTGGGTTTCATGGCCGCTATCTCGCAGGCGGGAGCCTTTGCCGCAATCGCTAGCCGCTTGATTCTTCTGGACCAGTCGTGGCGACGTTGCAAACGGTCGCGTTGCCCGCGGAACCTGATACGCCAAGGGGCGTTGAGTCGCTGTATCCACCCCAAGCCTTGGTATTACATGTCTGCCCGACGAGGAGAACTTCGATGACATCACCTGCGCGGTGCGCACTTGCCGGCTGCCTGCTGGTCGCGGCCAATGCGGCACATGCCGATGAGAGCAAGTTTCTCCAATCCTTCCAGGGGAATTTTGCCGGCAAGGGGACTGTCCAGGTGACGACACAGGCGCCGACCGTCAGCGTTTCCTGCACCTTCAAATCGGATGCCACAGCGTCCTCGCTGTCGCTCGACGGCAACTGCCGCGGCCTCGTTGTGGTCTCGCGCGCCATCAGCGCCCATCTGAAAACCAGTGGTGCCAGTTACAGCGGCGTCTATGTCGGATCGCGCACCGGTCCGGCGCAGCTCAACGGCAGCCGATCCGGCAACGCGATCAATCTCGCCATCCGCTGGGCCAAGCTGGTCAATGGTGACCGCAGCGCGCACCTGACTGTGCAGAAAAAAGGCGCCAATGGCATTCTGCTCACCGTCATCGACCGCGATCCCAAAACCGGCAAGAACGTGGTGACCAGTCGCATCGATCTGAAGCGCACCTGACAGCTCATTCCTCGAGCGGCTCCGGCGGATGGGCGTCACGGCCCCTGCCGAATGTATAGCCGGTCTCCACCGCCTTGCGGCCGAACTTGTCGCGCAACGCGTCGATCGCGCCTTCGGCCATGGCGCGCTTGCGCGACTGAACGTCGACCAGATCCGGCGGGTCGGCCTTGTCGTCATCGGACAGATCGCTGACGCCAATGCCGAGCAATCGAAATTTCGTTCCGTCCGTTTCCTTGCGCAGAAGCTCCACGCCGGTCGAGAAGATGCGATCCGCGAGCCGGGTCGGGTCGCCGAGCTGGCGGTTGCGCGTGCGCAGCCTGAAATCCTGGGTCTTCAGCTTCAGCACCACGGTGCGTCCGGCAATGCCCGACTTTTTCAGCCGCGCCGAGACCTTTTCCGAAAGGCCGCGCAGCACCGAGACCAGCTCTTCCAGCGAAGCGATGTCGGTGTCGAAGGTGGTTTCGGCCGACACGCTCTTGGCGTCCTGGTCGGGATCGACGCGGCGGACGTCCTCGCCGCGCGAAAGCCGGTAGAGCCGGTCACCCATCGCGCCATAGCGGCGCATCAGGTCGCCACGCTCCATCTTCTGGAGCTGGCCAATGGTGCGGATCCCGTCGCGCTCGAGCGTGGCGTTGAACGCCTTGCCGACGCCCCAGATCATCGTAACCGGCTGTGTCGCCAGGAAGCCGACCGCCTCGGCCTCGCCGATGACCGAAAAGCCCCGCGGCTTGCGGAAATCCGACGCGATCTTGGCGAGGAATTTGCAGTAGGACAGGCCGGCCGAAACGGTGATGCCGATCTCCTTCTCGACGGCCAGCGCGAAGCGCGCCAGCACCACGGCCGGTGGCAGGCCGTGCAACCGTTCGGTGCCGGCCAGGTCGAGAAACGCCTCGTCGATCGACAGCGGCTCGACCAGCGGTGTCAGCGCCTGCATCATGGCGCGCACCTCACGGCCGACGCGCACGTATTTTTCCATGTTGGGCGCGATCACGACCGCGTCGGGGCAGGCCTCGAGCGCCTTGAACATCGGCATGGCGGAGCGCACGCCGCGGATGCGGGCAATGTAGCATGCGGTGGAGACCACCCCGCGCTTGCCGCCGCCGACGATCAGCGGCTTGTCCTTGAGCGCCGGGTTGTCGCGCTTTTCGATCGCCGCGTAGAAGGCGTCGCAATCGATATGGGCCAGATGCAGCCGGTAAAGCTCGGGATGGCGGGCAAGGCGAGGGCTGCCGCAGCGCTCGCAGCGGCGCGTCTCACTGCGCTGAAACGTCAGGCAGTCACGGCAAAAACCGTGATCGGGATTGTTGACAGGGGCCGCCATCACTGCGAACATAAAGAGAACAGAGGCAATGGTACGACAGTGCAGGGCCAGCGACAAGCTTGGCCTGGGGAGAACCGCATGAGCACGACCATAGTGCCGCTGGCGCCTGAGCTCTGGCCTGATTTCGAGGACCTTTTTGGCAAGCAGGGCGCCTGTTACGGCTGCTGGTGCACGCATTTCAGGCTGGCGCCGGCGACGCGGCGCGAAAGCAGCCGCGAACGCAACAAGGACCATATCAAGGCGCGCATCGAAGCCGGCCCGCCGCCCGGCCTGCTGGCCTTCGAGGACGGCAAGGCGGTTGGCTGGATGCAGATCGGGCCGCGCGCCGACGTGCCCGAATGGAACAACAAGGGCAGGGGCTCGGCGCCGCTCGACCCCGCCGACGCTTCAGATCCAGCCGTTTGGGCGATCTCCTGCTTTTTCATTCGCGCCAAAGCGCGCGGCAGGGGTATCACGCATCGCCTCGTTGAAGGTGGCATCGATTTCGCTCGCAGGAACGGTGCACGGCTTGTCGAGGCCTGCCCGATCGACCTGTCGCGCGATTCGCGTTCGATCGGCTTGTTCGTCGGCTCGTCGGGGGTGTTCGAGAAGGCCGGGTTCGAGAGAATGGTCGAGCGCAAGGCGGGCCGACCGCTGATGCGGCTGGTGCTGGAGCCAGGCACTTGATCACCATCGTCTTGCAGTTGTGACGGTATTTCCCTACCAGACGTACGAAACGATTTCCGCCTTTCGACCAAACGGAGAATTCCCGTGAACCGTGTGTTGCCAGTTGCCTTTACCGCGCTTGTGCTCAGCGCGCCCGCTTTCGGCCAGACCGTGGATAGTCAGGGCGCGAAGCAATTGTCCGATGACCTGTCCCGCTACGTCGGCAAACAGGCACTCGACACGGGCATTCTGAAGGTTTCGGTCGAAGGCGATGCCTACAAGATCGTGTTCGATTTCAAGACACTGGCCGGGGTCCTGCCCAAGCAGGAACAGGTGAAACTCGACTTTGCCCCCTACGCCCTTCTGGTCAAGCCGCGCAGCGACGGGACCTGGGACGTCTCGATGGATTTCTCGCAAAGCGCGTCCTTCGAGTTCAAGGGGCCCGAGGGGCCGCAGAGCACGCAGTTTTCGATCAAGGACGGCAAGGGTGCCGGCGTCTACGACCCCAATCTGGCGGCCTTCATCAGTGGCACCAGTTCGATCGCGAGCATGACGATGGCATCGAAGGATGCCAAGCAGCAGATCGACGTCAGTGCCGGCGCCGGCACCGCGACCATCGCCGCCACGAAGGCCGCCAATGGCGGCGTCGATTTCACGACGTCGCAGAAAATTTCGAATTTCGTCGAGGCGATAAAATTCAACGATTCCGAAAGCGGACTGAATTTTCCGGTCACCGTGAAGTCGCCGGAATTGTCGGTCGAGGCCAGCGGCAAGGGCGTGCGGACAAAGCCGCTGCTCGACCTCCTGGCATTTGCCGTGGCCAACGAGGACGAGAAGACGCTGAAGGCGAACCAGGCGCAGTTGAAGTCGCTTCTGCTCGCCGCGCTTCCGGTGTGGGAGCGCATCGACGGCACCTATGGTTTCAAGGATTTCGCCGTCGACAGCCCGATCGGCACTTTCGGGGCGACGCAGCTCAGCACTGCCTTCGGTGCCGATGGCGTTTCCCAGAACGGCAAGATCACCTACGGCATCAAGGTGGCGGGGCTGACCGTTCCGCAGCAGCTTTTGCCGAGCTGGAGCGTGGCGCTGCTGCCCACTGATATCGACCTGAACTTCGGCGGTGCCAATATCGATCTCGACAGCATGGCGAAGAAGGCGATCGAAGCCTTTGATCTCAATCAGGATCCACCGCTGTCGGCCGAGTTCGGCGACCAGCTCAAGGCGGATTTCCTGGCCAAGGCGCCGAAGGTCGTCATCGGCCACAGCATCGTGAAGAACAAGGACATGGAGATCGCGCTGGAAGGCGAGATGACGAGCTTCGGTGAAAAGCCCGACGCCAATCTTACGGTCGATGTCGCCGGCTTCGACAAGATCATGGCCCATCTGCAGGACGCAGCGAAGGCGGAGCCGGAGCTGGGGCAGTACGTGCCTGTCGCTCTCATGGCCAAGGGTTTTGCCAAGACGCTGCCGGACGGCCGGCTGGAATGGGCTGTCAGCACCAAGGCCGACGGCTCGGTCACGGTCAACGGCGTCATGCTGAAGCCCGCCGATCCGGCGGTGGACGACAGCGTCGACGATGGTAACGGTGCGGACGATGGCAGCGGTGGCGATAATGGCGGTGGCGCCGATAGTGGCGGGGCCGGCGCGAAGCTGAACCCTTGAGGGTTCGGCTCTAGCCCCTTGTTTTGACGCAATTCTCGAGGAAAAGCGCTACGCGCTTTTTCTCGGGAAAACCGTTTCACACTTTTCCTGGGATTGCTCTACAGCCCCAGCGCGCCCGCGATCTTCGGCGCGGCTTCATGCCAGTCCTGAACGACGATGACATCGTCCGGGACCGGCGGCAGGAACGCACGCAGCGAATTGTCGGCCATCAGGTGGAAAAGATTTGCGTCGGCGACTGATTCCCGCACCGACGCCAGATTGTGCGGCTGATCGTCGACGAAGACCACCGGCCGGCCGTTCTTGCCGCGCAGCCTGGCCACCGCCGGTCCCTTGGCCATCTCGGTGGTCAGCAGCGGATAGTCCAGGCCCAGGGCATCGAGATGGATGCGACGCACCGCACGATGCCTGTGCGGCATGGCCGTCAGCAGTATGATTTCCGCGCGCTTGCCAAGCCCCGTCAAGGCTTGTGCGGCGCCGTCGGTGATGCTCTGCCAATCGGCTTGCGCGTCGAAAAAATCGCCCAGAAGTGCCGTGACCTCGGGTTGTTCGATCAGCCGGCCGCTCGCCGTTTCGGCTATGTTGCCGGTCAGCCGGAAGGACGCCAGTGTCAGGCCATAGCCGCGCGACTTCAGGAAATGCGGGAAGGGGCGGATGAATTCAAGCACGACGTCGTCGACGTCGAGCACCAGCAGCGGCCGGTCGTCGGCCGCCAGTTCCTCGATCTGGCGGGCGGTCTCCGGATCATCGCTCATATGGAATGCTCTTGGTTGTCGTCGCCGAGCGGTAGCGCGCGCAACGCCTTGCCGACGGCGGACGGCGGCGTGCCGGTTTCCTCGGCAAAGCGCATCAGCGTCGGCTCGTGGGCGAGAATGAACTGCAACACGCCGGCCAGGAAACCCGGCTCGCTGGCGGCCTTGCGGATCGAATGCGCCTCTATTCCGGTGATCGCCAGAAAACGCGGCAACAGCTCCGGATCGGAGGCAACGAAGCCCAGCGCCTTCACGGCAATGGTTTCCGCCTCTTCGCGCATTGACGCCGCGTTTGCCATCACTACCTTCGGCATGTGGAATGAGTCTCTTCCGCAGTAATGGCAAGAGTTGTTTGCGGCAAGCCTTTACAGCGTGGCGCGCCTTTTGGACGCGTCGGGAGGCGATGTGGAATTCGCGCTGCTTTGCAGCCCGAGGGTTTCCGTTTCGTCAATCATATTGCCGTATAGTGAAGCAGGGTTTGGTGCGTTCAACCAGGGCGCATGACGGTCACCTTCGAGCGGAAGGACGGCCGGGACGGGATGTCGATGCCTAAGAAGGTCATGATCGTCGAGGACAATGAGCTGAATATGAAGCTCTTTCGGGACCTCATCGAAGCGAGCGGCTACGAGACGGTGCGCACCCGCAATGGTCTGGAGGCGCTTGACCTGGCGCGCAAGCACCGGCCCGATCTCATCCTGATGGACATCCAGCTGCCCGAAGTGTCAGGGCTGGAAGTGACCAAATGGCTGAAGGAAGACGACGATCTGCACGTCATTCCGGTCATCGCCGTGACTGCCTTCGCCATGAAAGGCGACGAGGAACGCATCCGCCAGGGTGGCTGCGAGGCCTATATTTCGAAACCGATCTCGGTGCCGCGTTTCATCGAGACCATCAAATCCTATCTGGGCGATGCCTGATGTGCCATTCCAGCCGAGCCGGAGCCTTGTGAAATGACCGCGCGGATCCTCGTCGTCGACGACATCCCTGCCAATGTGAGGCTGCTGGAGGTCCGGCTGCTGGCCGAATATTTCGAGGTGCTGACCGCCACCAACGGGCCCGACGCGATCGAGACCTGCGAGAACGGCAAGGTCGATGTCGTGCTGCTAGACGTGATGATGCCCGACATGGACGGGTTCGAAGTCTGCCGCAGGCTCAAGAGCGATCCTGCGACGTCGCATATTCCGGTCGTGATGATCACCGCGCTCGACCAGGTGTCCGACCGCGTGCGCGGGCTCGAGGCCGGCGCGGACGATTTCCTGACCAAACCGGTCAACGACCTGCAGCTGATGACACGCGTGAAGAGCCTGGTCCGGTTGAAATCGCTGACCGACGAGCTCAGGCTGCGGGCCTCGACGACGCGTAATATCGGCATCGAGGAGCTGCTCAGCCGCAATTTCGCGTCCGAGGACACGACGCCGAAAGTGCTGCTGATCGACGAACGCAAATCGTCGGTCGAGCGCATCCAGAAGATGCTGCGCGACCGCGCCGATCTCGACGTCACCAGTGATCCGCATGCAGGGTTCTTCCAGGCGGCCGAAACCCCCTATGAATGCGTGATGATCTCGACGGCCTTTGCCGATTTCGATCCGCTTCGGCTCTGCTCGCAATTGCGCTCGCTCGACCGCACCCGTTTCGTCCCGATCATCCTTCTGGCGGAGGAGGGCGAGGAGGAACGTATCATCCGCGGCCTCGAACTCGGCATCAACGACTATCTGATGCGGCCGATCGACCAGCAGGAACTGACGGCGCGGCTGCGTACCCAGGTGCGTCGCAAGCGCTACAACGACCAATTGCGCGCCAGCGTCACCCAGACCATCGAAATGGCGGTGACGGACGGCCTGACCGGGCTGCACAACCGCCGCTACCTCGACAGCCATCTGCAGACGCTGTTCGACCGCGCCGTGGCGCGGCGCCGGCCGCTGTCGGTGATGATCACCGACCTCGACCGCTTCAAGTCGATCAATGACACGCACGGCCATGATGGCGGCGACGAGGTGCTGCGGGAATTCGCCCGACGGCTGCGCAAGAATGTCAGGGGTATCGACCTTGCCTGCCGTTTTGGTGGCGAGGAGTTCGTGGTGGTGATGCCGGACACCGACGGCGCCGTGGCCGAGAAAGTGGCCGAACGCATCCGCGCCGAGATCGCCCAGAAACCTTTCGCCATCGGTGCCGACGGCAAGACGATCGAGGTCACCGTCAGCGTCGGCGTGTCGTCGGTTCTGAAGGGCGTGGATACGGTGGCCGCGTTGATGAAGCGCGCCGATCTCGCGCTCTATGAAGCCAAGAGCGGCGGCCGCAACCGCGTCGTTGCCAAGGCAGCGTAAGCGTCCGCGGCCGATTCCCCGGTCAATCCAATAAGGTTAGCTATTTACCTTAATCCAAGCAATTCCCGAGCCTTGGTTAAGAAACTGTTGATTTTCCTAAGCCCGTGCGCAAATGTGCAGGGGAAGACGAAGCCGGCGCGAGGGTAGATAGCCGGCTCGATCCTGAAATACCCCATGATGCTCAGGTCCGCCGCATCTCCTGGGTCCGTGGGGTCGGCCGGCCGGCGCTGGCACATAGTGGCCTCCTCGTACCGCTGCCAACCGCCGACCGGCCCCCTTTGTTCCGAGACCTCTGTAGCAGCCCCGAAAGGGGCTTTTTTCTTGTGCGGAAAAATCTGAGGAACGCTTGCTGACCGGGACCAGCTTCAATCGCCCGGCCATGACCCTTAGCTGCCGCTTTTGGCGGTCATCCAAGCAAGGAAAGCACCTCTCTTCACTTTGTACATATGGCGCACAAGGGGCTTGCGGCAAGACCCGCCTGTTCCCGTAAACCGCTGCCTGAAGCGCGTCGCGTTGAAACGGATTCATGCGATGCGCCTTGGGGTCTCTGTTTTCATGCGTGCCGTTCTCCAGAAACCGAAGTCACTTTTGGGCGGCATGCATTGACCAGCGGAAAACGGGAGTAACGAGAATGGGTATTGTGTCGCCTATGGACGGTTTGCGTCGAGATCATGCGGTGGTGATCGCAGGAGGCGGTCCGACCGGGCTGATGCTGGCCGGCGAACTCGCTTTGGCAGGCATCGACGTCGCCATTGTGGAGCGGCGTCCGACCCAGCAGCTGGCCGGCTTGCGCGGGGGTGGCCTTCACGCACGCACCATCGAGGTTCTCGATCAGCGCGGAATTGCCGACCGGTTTCTTTCACAGGGGCAGCGCTTCCCGACCGTCGGCTTCCACATGATCCGTTTGGACATCAGCGACTTTCCCACCCGGCACAACTATCTGCTGGCGCTGCGCCAAAACCATATCGAACGGATATTGGCCGACTGGATCGACGAGTTGGGAGTGCCAATCTATCGCGGGCAGGAAGTCAATGACTTCGCGCAGGACGATGACGGTGTCGACCTGGATTTGTCCGGTGGCCAACTCTTGAGGGCGCAATACCTCGTCGGCTGCGATGGAGGACGCAGCACGATCCGCAAGGCGGCGGGCATTGAGTTCGCCGGATGGGATCCGACGATGAGCTGGATGATCGCCGAGGTCGAGATGGCCGAGGAACCGGCATTGGGCTTCCGCAATGACGCCTACGGCATTCATGCGATAGGCAAGATCGAGGATGGCGACAGGGTGGGTGTCGTGCTGACCGAGAGGCAGTTGACCATCGGCGGCGAGCCGACGCTGAACGATCTCAGCGAGGCGCTTGTGGCTGTCTACGGCACCGATTTCGGAGTCCACGGTCCGACCTGGCTCTCTCGCTTCACCGACATGACGCGTCAGGCTGCCGCTTATCGTGACAGGCGTGTCCTTCTGGCCGGCGACGCCGCGCACATTCATCCTCCGATGGGCGGGCAGGGGCTCAATATCGGGGTGCAGGACGCGGTCAATCTGGGATGGAAGCTGGCCCAGGTGGTCAAGCGGATCTCACCGGAAGGCCTGCTCGACAGCTATCACGCCGAGCGCCATCCGGTCGCCGCCCGCGTGTTGCGCAACACGATGGCGCAGGTCGCGCTTCGCCGCACGGACGACCGCACCAAGGCCCTGGGCGATACGATGACCGAGTTGCTCGGCATGGAAGAGCCGCGCAAACGGATCGCCGCGGAGATGTCCGGCCTGGGTATCCGTTACGATCTCGGCGAGGGCCACCCGTTGCTTGGGCGGCGGATGCCCGACCTCGACCTTGTCACAGCCCTCGGTCCGGCGCGGGTCTTCAGCCTGCTGCACGATGCCCGGCCGGTGCTCCTCAACCTCGGCGAACGAGGCTGGCCGGACATTACGCCCTGGGCGGATCGGGTCCGCCAGATCGAGGCTGGATATGAAGGCATCTGGGAGCTGCCGGCCCTCGGGACGGTCGCCGCGCCCGACGCCGTCTTGATCCGGCCGGATGGATATGTGGCCTGGGTCGGGGCTGGAACGCAAATGGGGCTGACCGAAGCGCTGACCGCTTGGTTCGGGCCGCCTGCCACGCGTTAGCGACACGATCAAAGCGGGCGGCCACCTGATCGCGGCGACAAAGGCCTCTGCGTCAGAAGCGTTCGCGATAGTCGCGCGGGTTTGTGCCGAGGACACGGAGAAAGCCGCGCCGCATCGTCTCTTCCGATCCGAAGCCGCAGCGGCGGGCCGTCTGGTTAACGGCCTGGCCCCGTTCCAGCATCCGTCGCGCCGCCTCGATCCGGATCTCCTCGATCGCGCGCGCAGGTGTGCGGCCGGTTGCCTCCCGATAGTGCCTGGAGAAACTGCGCGGGCTCATATTGGCGCGCTCGGCCAGGTTCGGCAGCGAAAGGTCGCCGTCCAGATTGTCCTGGATCCAGCCATGCAGCCGGTCGAAGCGCTCGTCGCCTAGCTGCAGCTTGAGCGTCTGGCTGAACTGCGCCTGGCCACCGGGGCGCTTCAGGAAGACCACCAGCTCGCGCGCCACCGCAAGCGCCACGCGCCGGCCAAGGTCGGCCTCGACGAAGGAAAGGGCGAGATCTATGCCCGCCGTCACGCCCGCCGACGTCCAGACATTGCCGTCACGGATGAAAATCGGATCGGGTTCGAGGCGGACCGCCGGGAAGCGCCGCGCGAACTCGGCGCAGCGTCCCCAGTGGGTAACGGCACGCCTGCCGTCGAGCAGGCCTGCCGTCGCCAGCAGCATGGCGCCACTGCAGACCGAGGCCGTTCGCACGGCGTCGCGCGATCGGCCGGTTACCCAATCGATCAGCCCGGGGTCCTCGCAGGCCGCGTTGACGCCCCATCCGCCAGGCACGATCAGCGTGTCGATCCCTGGCCCGTGCGCCGGCAGCGCCGCTGCCTCCAGCACGAGACCGGCCGATGTCCTTATCCGCGGCGAGGCGGCGACCACCGTAACCTCGTAAGGCGCGGGTTCGCCGGCCTGCGTCCTGAAGTCGTTGGCGCTGGCGAAGACCTGAAGCGGTCCGCTGACATCGAGGAGCTGGACGTCGGGATAGGCAAGGATTTCGATACGGCGCATGACGCTTTGGCTTGAAACGAGGGGTGATTGGCGATCGTGCCAAAGCATGGTGCCTTAGATTGGCTGGAGTCAACCTATGGAGAGTTCCATGACCCTTCGTTTCGGCATCCTCGTCTTCCCCAATGTCCAGCAGCTCGACCTCACCGGCCCTTATGAAGTCCTGGCATCGGCAAAGGGCGCCGAGGTGGAATTGATCTGGAAGGATCGCAATCCGGTGATGTCGTCGACGCGACTGTCGCTCAACCCGACGGCGACCTTCAACGATTGCCCGCCTCTCGATGTGCTGTGCATACCGGGTGGAGGCGGCGTCAACACGCTGCTGGAGGATCAGGCAGTGCTCGATTTCGTGCGGGAGCGCGCGGCTCAGGCGCGCTACATCACCTCGGTATGCAGCGGTGCCCTGGTGCTCGGTGCCGCCGGCCTGCTCGAAGGCAAGCGGGCGACGACGCATTGGTACGCGCATGATTTCCTCGCCGAGTTCGGGGCCATTCCAGTCGACGAGCGAATTGTCGAGGATGGAAAGCTGATAACCGCCGGCGGCGTCACCTCGGGGATCGACTTCGGTCTCGTACTGGTCGCCAGGCTTCTCGGTCAGGCCGAGGCCGAGACGGTGCAGCTCTCGCTCGAATATGCCCCGGCTCCTCCGTTCCAATCGGGCACGCCCGCACAGGCTTCGCCTTCCGTTCTGGCGGAAGCAAAGGAGAGGCTCGCGGGTTCGAGGCGGTTTCGCGAGGACATGTTCGCGCGCTGGCGCGCCAAGGCCGCCACGCCGGCGCGAAGCCACGCTTGAACCGACGGGCCGAACGGCGCCATGGCGCCGTTCGGCCCGTTCTCGTTTCGGCTGTTGACACGCCTCTCCGTCTGTGCAGAAATTGGTTGGGCCATTGGACCACTTGCGCTTCGGGGAGGATGTGTGGACCAGAACAGCCTGCCACCCATTCAGACGACGGCGCGTGATGACGCCGTGCTGAAGGCATTGGTGGGCTTTGTTCGCGCCGAAGCCTTGCAGCCCGGCGAGCGGCTTCCGACCGAGCGTATCCTGGCCGAGCGGCTGAAGGTCAGCCGCAACACGGTGCGCGAGGCGCTGACGCGGTGGGAAGGGCTCGGTCTCGTCGAGCGCCGGCAAGGCAGCGGCACTTATCTCAAGGCGGCTGTGTCGCCCGACATGTTGCATATGCCACTGACGCTGGCGGGTGGCAATGATTTCACCAGCCTGATGCAGACGCTGGAAATCCGCCGCGCGCTGGAGGCGGAGGCCGCGGCTCTTTGCGCCGAGCGGGCGAGCCCGGCCGACATCGCCGAGATCGAGCGCAAGCTCGACATCATGGAGCAGGCATTCCGTACCCGCGACGGCATGTCGTCGGAAGAGGACTGGGAATTCCACCAGGCGGTCTACCGCGTCTCCGGCAATCCGCTGTTCGAACAGATCATCGCGGCCATGCACGAGCTGTTCCACCGCTTCTGGGAGCATCCGCTGGGTGTGCGCGATTTCGGCCACGCCAGCTTTCCCTACCATCGCACCATCTATGAGTGCATCGCCGCGCGCAACCCGCAGGGTGCCCGCGCCGAGGCACTCAAGCTGATCGCCACCGTCGAGGATGATCTCAAGCGCGGTGCCGCCAAACTCAAACTTCCGAGCCAGACATGAACGAGCATCAGAGCGGTTTCGACCATGATTATCTTGCCGAGGCGGCGACGCTGCTGGCGCATGACGAACCGTTCCCCGGTGGCGCGGTGGTGCCGCCGATCTACCAGACTTCGCTGTTTACCTTCGCCAATTATGCCGAGATGGCCGACACCTTTGCCGGCAAGCGAAGGCAGCCGATCTATTCGCGCGGCGACAATCCGACGGTAATGGAATTCGAGGCGCGCGTTGCCGCCCTCGAGGGCGCCGAGGCCGCGCGCGGCTTTTCCAGCGGCATGGCGGCGATCAGCGCCACGGTGCTTGCCTTTGTCGGGGCGGGCGAGCGCATCGTGGCCGTGCGGAACTGCTACGGCGATGCCTACCGGCTGTTCGAGCGGCTTTTGCCGCGGCTCAACATCAAGGTCGATTATGTCGACGGCTCCGATCCCGATGCGGTGGCGGCGGCACTTCCCGGCGCCAAGCTGCTCTATCTGGAAAGCCCGACCTCGATGATGTTCGAGCTGCAGGACCTGACGCATCTGACCCGGCTGGCAAAGGAGCAGGGCATCGTCACCACGATCGACAATTCCTGGGCGACGCCGGTGTTCCAGAAGCCGATCATGCATGGCGTCGACCTGGTGCTGCATTCAGCGTCGAAATATCTCGGCGGCCACAGCGACACCGTCGCCGGCGTGGTGGCCGGCTCCGCGGCGCATATCAAGCACATCAACGAACAGACCTATTCCTATCTCGGCGGCAAGCTGTCGCCGTTCGAAGCATGGCTGCTGCTGCGCGGCCTGCGCACGCTACCGCTGCGCCTGCCGCACCATATGAAGAGCGGGCTCACCATCGCAGAGCGGCTGAAGGCGCATGCCAATGTCGAGCGCGTCAACCATCCCGTCTATTCGAACCATCCGGGCAAGGCGACGCTGGCAGGCTATGCCGGTCTGTTCTCCTTCGAGGTGACGGACGATATCGACATCCCGGTCTTCGTCGATGCGCTGAAATTTTTCCGCATCGGCGTCAGCTGGGGCGGGCATGAAAGCCTTGTCGTGCCGGCCAAGGCGTCGCTGGAGCAGACGCCGGGACTGAATTCGATGGCGCGCTTCGGCGTCAGCCCCCGAACCATCCGCTTCAATGTCGGATTGGAAAGTGTCGAAGACCTCTGGGCCGACGTCGCCCAGGCCTTCGAAAAAGCCAGAAAATAACAAGCGGGTTCAAAATGGGAGTCTTGAACATGAAAAAACTGACCATCATGCTTGCCACCGTTGCAGGGTTGGCGATTTCCGCCGGGAGCGCGCTGGCCGATTCGACCCTGAAGATGGTCGAAGTCATCACCAGCCCGCCGCGCACCGAATTCCTGAAAAAGCAGATCGCCGAGTTCGAAGCGGCCAATCCCGGCATCAAGGTCGAGCTGATCTCGCTGCCCTGGGGGCAGGCCTTCGAAAAATTCCTGACCATGGTGCAGGCCGGCGATACGCCCGACGTGGTGGAGATGCCGGAACGCTGGATGGGTCTCTATGCCAACAATGCCCAGCTCGAGGACCTCGGCCCCTACATGGCCAAATGGGGCGACGCCAAGACGCTCGGCGACCGCGCCAAGCAGTTCGGCTCGACGGTCAACAACACGCAGTTCATGATCCCCTACGGCTACTATGTGAACGCGCTGTTCTGGAACAAGAAGCTGTTCAAGGAAGCCGGCCTCGACGGTCCGCCGGCCACGCTCGACGAGTTCGTCGCCGATTCCAAGAAAATCTCCGCCATCCCGGGCAAGTATGGCTACTGCCTGCGCGGCGGGCCGGGCGCCTTCAACGGCATGCACATGTTCATGAACATCGCCGCCGGCAAGGGCGGCTACTTCAACGAGGACGGCACCTCGACCATCAATGAGGAGGGCTCGGTCAAGGGCTTGCAGATGCTGGCCGACATGTACAAGGACGGGCTGGCGCCCAAGGATGCGGTGAGCTGGGGCTTCAACGAAACCGTCACCGGCTTCTACTCCGGCACCTGCGCCATGTTGAACCAGGACCCGGACGCGCTGCTCGGCATCGCCGACAAGATGAGCGCCGATGACTTCGCCGTCGCGCCCCTGCCGACCGGCCCGAGCGGCAAGTCGTATCCGACGCTCGGCTATGCCGGTTGGGCGATGTTCGCCAACTCGCAGCACAAGGACGACGCCTGGAAGCTGATGGCAACACTGCTTTCGCCCAAGGACAATCTGGCATGGGCCAAGGAAGTCGGCGTCGTCCCGATCCACAACGGCGCCGACCAGGATCCCCATTTCAAGACCGAGCAGTTCAAGGGCTGGTTCACGGAACTGAGCGACAGCTCCAAATATGAAATGGTGACGCCGCCGACTCATCTGGAAAATCTCGGCAACTTCGTCGATCAGGTCGCGATCAAGAATTTTCAGGAAGTGCTGCTTGGCCAGAAGACCGCCAAGGACGTCGCGGACCAATGGGCTGCCTTCCTGACCAAGGAGCAGCAGGACTGGCTGGCGAAGAACAAGAAGTAAGCGCAGCGCTTCTTTCCTTCTCCCCGTTTACGGGGAGAAGGTGGCCCGAAAGGGCCGGATGAGGGGCGGCGCCTTGTCTCGACAGGCTCACGCTGCCCCTCATCCGCCTGCCGGTATCTTCTCCCCGTATAGCGACGGGGAGAAGGACGCTATACCAACGCCGCTCCAGGGAGCCGTTCCTCAACCCATGACCTATGCCGTGTCCGAAATGCGACCCGCGGGCCAGTCGCGAAAGAAGCGGCTTACCTACGCAAATGTCGAGCCATGGCTCTATCTCAGCCCGGCGATCATCCTGCTGGTCGTGGTGCTGTTGGTGCCGCTGATCATCGGCATCAGCTACTCCTTCCGCAAATTCTCGGCCTTCAAGTCGGTATATGTCGGGCTCGGCCAGTACCAGGCGATGCTGTCGGATCATGTTCTGGGGCAAGCCCTGATCAACACGCTGTGGTGGACGGTCGCCAGCCTGTTCTTCCAATTCTTCCTCGGCCTTGGCCTGGCGCTGCTGCTCGACAAACCGTTCTGGGGCCGCAAGGTGGTGCAGGCTCTGGTGTTCCTGCCCTGGGCGGTTCCGTCCTTCCTGTCCGGGTTGACCTGGGCCTGGCTGTTCAACCCCATCATCGGGCCGCTGCCGCACTGGTTGTACGCGCTCGGGTTAAAGGCTGAGCCGACCAACGTGCTCTCCGATCCCGCCACGGCGATGTGGGGACCGATCGTCGCCAATGTCTGGTTCGGCATTCCGTTCTTCGCCATCACGCTTCTGGCGGCGCTGAAGTCTATCCCGTCCGAAATGCACGAGGCGGCGGCGATCGACGGCGCTTCGCCCTGGCAGCGCTTCACCAAGGTGACACTGCCATTCCTCGCACCGACCATCGCCATCACGGTGATGCTGCGCACCATCTGGATCGCCACCTTCGCCGACCTGATCTTCGTCATGACCGAGGGCGGGCCTGCTGGTTCGACCAATACGGTGCCGGTCTATATCTATGTCAGCGCCTTCAAGTCACTGGACAAGGGCTATGCCTCGGCGGTGGCCGTGTTGCTGCTCGTGCTGTTGATCGCCTATGCGATCGCGCTGATCGCCATCCGCCGCTCCCTTGTGAGGCACGTCTGATGATCGCGGGACGCTCTGCTTCACAACGGTTCCTAGGCGGTATCGGCCTCTACGCGGCGATCGCCGCCTATGTGATCTTCGCCCTGTTCCCAATCTACTGGACGCTGAAGATCTCGGTGACGCCGGAGCGGCTGCTCTATTCCGAAGGCATCACCTTCTGGCCGTCGCGCACGACGTTGCAGAATTTCGTCACCGTGCTCGAGGCCACCGATTTCCCGCGCTATTTCCTCAACAGCGTCATCGTCTCCGTGTCGACGGCGGCATTGGTGACGGTGATCGCCACGCTCGCCGGTTACGCCATGTCGCGTTTCACCTTTCGCGGCAAGGCGGTGCTGGCGCTGATGCTGCTTTTGACCCAGACTTTTCCGCTGGTGATGGTCATTCCGCCGATCTACCGCGTCATGGGCCAGATCGGCCTGATCAACAGCCTGACCGGGCTGATAATCATCTACACGGCCTTCAACACCGCCTTCGCCACCTTCCTGATGCAATCCTTCTTCGACGGCATCCCGAAGGATCTGGAAGAGGCGGCGATGATCGATGGTTGTACGCGTGCCCAGGCAATGCGCCGGGTGATCGTGCCGCTGACGCTGCCCGGCATGGGCGCCACGCTCGGCTTTGTCTTCACCGCCGCCTGGAGCGAGCTCCTGTTCGCGCTGATGCTGATCTCCAGCGACGACCAGAAGACCTTCGCCGTCGGCCTGCTCACCTTCATCGGCAAATTCGCCGTCGACTGGGGGCAGATGATGGCGGCGTCGATTCTGGCCCTGATCCCGGTCTGCATCTTCTTCGCTTTCCTGCAACGCTATCTCGTCACCGGCCTGACCGCCGGCGCCGTCAAAGGATAGACCGATGGCCTCTGTCACGCTCGAAAAGGTTCGCAAGGATTACGGCGCCGTCCGTGTCCTGCATGCGGTCGACCTTCAAATCGCCGACGGCGAATTCGTCGTCCTGGTCGGTCCGTCCGGCTGCGGGAAATCGACGCTGCTGCGCATGATCGCCGGGCTGGAGGAAGCCTCCGGTGGCGAGATCCGCATCGGCGAGCGTTTGGTCAACGACGTGGCGCCCAAGGACCGCGACATCGCCATGGTCTTCCAGTCCTATGCGCTTTATCCGCACATGGATGTGGCGAAGAACATGGGCTTCAGCCTGATGCTGCGCAAGGCCGAGAAGCCGGCGATCGATGCCAGGGTGGATGGCGCGGCCAAGCGGCTGGGCCTGGACGCCTACCTTCAGCGCCTGCCGCGGCAGTTGTCCGGCGGCCAGCGCCAGCGCGTCGCCATGGGCCGCGCCATCGTGCGTGATCCCAAGGTCTTCCTGTTCGATGAGCCGCTGTCCAACCTCGATGCCAAGCTGCGCGTCCATATGCGGGCCGAGATCAAGGCGCTGCACCAGCAATTGAAGACCACCTCGGTCTATGTCACGCACGACCAGATCGAGGCCATGACCATGGCCGACCGGATCGTCGTCATGCATGACGGGCTGATCCAGCAGGTTGGCGCGCCGCTCGATCTCTATGACCATCCTGCCAACATGTTCGTTGCGGGTTTCATCGGCTCGCCAGGCATGAATTTCCTGCCGGCGACGGTGCGGAAGGGCGAGGCATCGGAAGCGGTTCTGGCCGATGGCCAGGCGCTGAAACTGCCGGATGGCCTGCCGCTCGGCGCCGGCGATGCCATTACCGTCGGCCTGCGGCCCGAGCATATCCGGTTGGCCGATGACGGCGCGCTACAGGGCGAGGTGGGGGTCGTGGAGCCGCTCGGCCTCTCGACACAGTTCTACGTCGCGCTGGCCGGCCAGCAGCTTTGCGTCTTTGCCATGGGCCGCGCCGGCGTCAAGCCCGGCGATACGGTGCGGTTGGCGGCCGATCCGGCGTCGCTGCATCTGTTCGATCCGAAAAGCGGCGACCGCATCGGCTGAAGGAAATTCAGCGGGGCTGAGAGAGCGAGCCCGAGCCTCTGCCTTTGCAAACAAAAACGCCGCCCGATGGGCGGCGTTTTTGTTTGCAAGGGGAAAACCCAGATTACTTGATCTTGGTTTCCTTGAATTCGACGTGCTTCTTGGCGACCGGATCGTACTTGCGGAACGACAGCTTGTCGGTCTTGGTACGGCTGTTCTTGCTGGTCACGTAGAAGAAACCGGTGTCGGCGGTCGACAGAAGCTTGATCTTGATGTTTGCGGCTTTGGCCATGGTATCAGTCCGTTTGTTCGTGGAGTTTTGGCCGCTGGAGCACGGGGAAAACACCCGGACGCGGGAAACTTGGCGCGACACATAAAGAACGTGCCTGGAAAGTCAAGCCCGGCGGACCTGATGTGGCTCGTCCGGGTAGCCCATTACGCGTAAATCAGACGTTTTCCGTCTCCGGCACGCCAACCTTCTTCCAGTCTCCGGTCGTGTTCCACCAACGATTCGGATTGGCGCGGTCATCCAGCCCCTTGGACCGGCTGGCGAGGATCGGCTGGAGGCGGATCACCGGCTCCTGATAGGAATGGGCCTGGAAAATCGCCTCGACGACGCGGCTTGCCAGCGCCTGGTCATCAGGCAGTTCGAATGAAACCTCGACCGTGCCCGGGCGGCGGCGCAATTCGATTTCGGCGCCGGCCGCGGCCCCTTCAAGCGGCCTGTAGCGCTCGATGCCGTGTCCCGACTGATAGGCGTTGCGGTCGTATTTGCCCATGGCCAGCGGTGCGATCGCCACGACCGCGTCCATGATGCGGTCGACATCCGCGGCAGGCGCCTGGAAGGTCACAAGCAGCAGGAGCGTCATTCGCAATGATGTGGTTTCAAAGCCGCTGTCGATCATGGGAGTGTCCTCAACTTCCTTTTTTGGGGGACACTCTTTTAACCCGGCGCTGCTGACACGGTTCTGTCAGCAGCGGTCGCCGTCTCAAAGGGTCAAAGGAGAATCTTGCGGACGAGCCTGACGCCAACCAGCGCCATGTAGGCGCCAAAGAACAGGCCGAGCGACCAGCCGAAACCGGACGGACCGAACGCGTCCATGCCGATGCCGATCGCCTGCGGGCCAAGCACCATGCCGACACCATAGCAGAGCACGAAGGCGGCGTTGGCGGATGCCAGTTCATGGCCGGAAAGCTGCGAGCCGAGGTGGGCAAGGCCGATCGTGTACATGGCGGCGACAACGCCGCCCCAGACGAAGAGAAGGGCGGCCATCAGGTGCCAATTCTGGGCGAAGAAGGGCATGAAGACCGTGCCGGCAAGGCCGACGGTGGCGCAGGCGAGCAGCAGATAGCGGCGGTCGCTGACCCGGTCGCTGATCATGCCGATCGGGATCTGCAGCAGCACATTGCCGAGACCGATCATGGTCAGCAGCAATGCTGCGTCGGCTTCCGAATAGCCGATGCGGTTGCCGTAGATCGGAAACAGCGCGAAGCCGCCGGTTTCGACCGCGCCGAACACCAGTACGGCGGCGGTCGCCGATGGCACCAGCCAGATGTAGCGAAGGAAGTTGCTGGTTTCGCCATCGGCAACGATGGAGGGGCTTTCATTGCGCGCGGCCAGCACCGGTATCGCGGCCAGCGTCACCAGTACGATGATGACGCCGAACGGCCTGAAGCCGGAGCTCCCAAGATGCGCGAACAGCCACGGTCCGGCGGCAAAGCCGAGCGACAGGACGGTGGCGTAGATGCCAAGCACGAGGCCGCGCCGGTGCGGCGGTGCCGACGTGCTGATCCAGAATTCCGACAGGATGAACAGCACCGTCAACGCGATATGCAGCACGATACGCAGCGGAAACCACATCCAGAAGTCGGGCGCGAAATGGAAGCCGACGAAGGCGAGGGCGCCGGCGGCAATCATCCCGATCATGGTCCAGGCGACGCCGAAGCGCATGGCGAGCGGTGTGGCCAACGGCGCACCGGCGATCGAGGCCAGGCCGGCGACGGCGGTGTTGAGGCCGATCATCGAAGCCGAGTGGCCCCGCGTTTCCAGGATGACGCTGAGCAGGGGCATGCCGAGGCCGATGGCTATGCCGACGACGCTGATCGACGAGATCGCCGCCACCATCGGCAGCCAGTGTACGCGTTCGTCGCCCTTGGGTTGGGTATCGACCGTCATGGGATGCTGAATACTCTGTCTCTTTGATCTTACGCAATTCCGGGCGGAAAACCGCGTCACACTTTTCCTGGAATTGCCCTACAGAAGTTCGCGGGTGAAGCGGTTGCGCACAAGCCGGTAGAAGGGGACGGGACCGCCCGGTCGCAGCAGCGGATCATGGGCGAGGCGCTTTTCCAGCTCGTCCAGGATCATTCGGGTGATGTCGGGTATGTCGGCTTCCCGGGCCTTGGCGAGCGGCAGCCAGACCAGTTCCTCGAGTTCGTTGGTCGGCCCTCCGCCCGGCAATTCGACGGCGACATCGCTGCGCCAGGCGCTGAAGAAACGGGTGTCGAAGCGGCGTATCCGGTTGGGTGGGGTGATGGCGCGAGCGATGAAACGCAGCGTTTCCAGTGACGGTCTTACGCCGTGTTCGACAAAACCCTGCCAGTCACGCTTGTCGGTGGCAAAGGCGGCCTTCTGGCCTATCAGCAGTCCGGCTTCCTCATAGGTTTCGCGGATCGCGGACAATGCGACAGCCCGGGCTCGCGCGGCACTGGTGCGGCCGGGACCAGCAAGCAGCTTTGCTTCCTCATCGCGGTGCAATGCGGTGGCGGTGGCGACGCGGCTGTCCGCCGGATCGGTGCGGCCGCCGGGAAACACGAACTTGCCGGGCATGAACGCGTGGCCGGCGTGACGCCGGCCCATGAGCACCAGCACCTCATCGCCCTTGCGGTCGAGCAGGATCAGCGTCGCGGCGTCACGCGGGCGCAGGGGCCTGCCGCTATGTGCGGCAAGACCCTTGTCGAGCTTGTCGACGTCCACCTTGGTCATTGCTTCCATGCGCAGGGACCTAGCGGAAACTTCTGGCAAGCGAAAGTGGCCTTTCACGGTCGGTATGTTGCGCCAGCCAGAGCTCTAGGCTCCCGGATGAGGCTCAATCCCATCCTTTTCGCCGCCGAAGCCGTGCATATAGAACGCCCATTGCAATCCGATGACGGCGCCTTTGACAGGCTGCAGCAGCGCCACCGACAGCAAGATGGTCAGGGGCACCCAGATGAGGATGTGCTGCCAGGTCGACAAGGTCGACGTCGCTTCCACGCCCATGAAGGCACCGAGAACAATGTGGCCGACGATGACGATGACCAGATAGGCCGGCAGGTCGTCGGCGCGATGGTGATGGATCTCCTCGCCGCAGACGCCGCAGGTCTCGACGGTCTTGGTGAAGCCGCGAAACAGCTTGCCTTCGCCGCAGTTCGGGCAGCGCCCCAAAAAGCCACGCTTCATCGCCGTCCACAATGGACGGGCAACCCGGCCCGACTGATGTTGGCCGCCGAAAACCTGTTGTTCCATCATCGTCTCCTGCCGCGCGACCCCGGTCGCGATTGCGACGCACGGGCGCGGCCCTTAGCCTTGTGAAACGACCTGGTGGAGCCTGGCAGGGGCTTCGGGTCGGTCAACATCTCGAAACGCATCGCGCCGGCCATGGGTGCCACCTCGACCAGCCGAACCTCGACGCGGTCCGCGAGCTGGTAGCCTTTTCCCGAGCGTTCTCCGAACAGGGAGCGGGCCGTTTCGTCGTATATATAGTAATCGCCGCCCAGGGTTGAGACAGGGATGAAACCATCGGCGCCATATTGCGGCAATTGGACAAATAGTCCTGATTTGGTGACGCCGGAGATGCGGGCGTCGAAGCGCTCGTCAATGCGCTCGGCGAGATAGGCCGATATCAGCCGGTCGACCGTGTCACGCTCGGCCGCCATGGCGCGCCGTTCCGTGCCGGAGATCAGCACAGCGACATCCTCGAGCCGCGCCTCCTCGTCTTGCGTCAGCCCGCCAAGGCCGAGGCCGAGTGCGGCAATGAGTCCGCGATGCACGATCAGGTCGGCGTAGCGGCGGATCGGCGAGGTGAAATGTGCGTAGCGCCTGAGGTTGAGGCCGAAATGGCCGATATTTCCAGGTGAATATTCAGCCTGGCTCTGCGAGCGCAACACCACCTCGTTGACCAGCGCCTCGTTGTCGGCGCCATGCACGCGCTCGAGAATGCCGTTGAACTGGCTGGGCCGCATCTGCGCCCCGCGCGCCAGCGACAGGCCAAGCGTTGCCAAGAATTCGCGTAGCGATTCCTGCTTGGCGAGCGAAGGCGCGTCGTGGACACGGTAGACCAGCGCCTGCTTCTTCGCCTCCAGCGTCTCGGCGGCGGCGACATTGGCCTGGATCATGAATTCTTCGATCAGCTTGTGAGCATCGAGCCGTTCCGGCACGATGACGCGATCGACCGTGCCATCCGGCTTGAGCAGGATCTTGCGTTCCGGCAGGTCGAGTTCGAGCGGCTGGCGGCCGTCGCGACCTCGCTTGAGGATCGCATAGGCATCCCATAGCGGCTTCAGCACCGTGTCGAGGATCGGGCCGGTCTTGTCGTCCGGCGCGCCGTCGATCGCCGCCTGGGCCTGGGGGTAGGCGAGCTTTGCCGCGGACTTCATCATCACGCGGTGAAAGGAGTGCCTGATCTTGTGGCCGTCGGCGGAGAAGGTCATGCGCACCGCCAGCGCCGGCCGGTCCTGGCCTTCGCGCAGCGAACAGAGGTCGTTGGAAATGCGCTCGGGCAGCATCGGCACGACACGATCGGGAAAATACACCGAATTGCCACGCTTCAGCGCCTCGCGGTCGAGTGCCGTGCCGTAGCGGACATAGGCGGCAACGTCGGCGATCGCGACGGTGGCGATCACGCCGCCCGGATTCTTTTCGTCCAGGTCAGGCGTCGCGAAGACCGCATCATCATGGTCCTTGGCGTCCGCCGGATCGATGGTGACCAGCGGCAGGTCGCGCCAGTCCTCGCGATTGGCCATCGTCGCGGGCTTCACCGCCTCGGCCTCGGCGATGACGTCGGCCGGGAAGATGTGCGGAATGTCGTGGGCATGAATGGCGATCATCGAGACCGCCTTTTCGCTGGTCAGCGAGCCCAGCACGTTGAGCACCTTGGCACGGGGCAACCCGTAGCGGGAGGCCCGCGCGGGCTCGACCTCGACCAGGTCGCCGTTCCTGGCGCCGTTTTGGAATTCCTTGTCGACGATCAGCTCCGGCTGGCGCCGTTCCACCGGTTCGATGCGGAAGGTACCATCCTGCAGTACGCGGAAGACGCCGAGAACGGCATCGTTGCGCTTCTCGAAGATCTTCATCACCCGTCCGGTATAGGCGGGGCCTGACGGGTCATCGGTCGGGAAGGTCTTGGCCAGGACGCGGTCGCCGATGCCCGGTGCCGGTCCGTTGCCGCCGCGCGACACGCGGATCGATACGACGGGCGGTTCGCCCGTGCCCACGGACTCGGCCGGATGCGCCAGCAGGACGCCGTCGCCGTCGCGGCCAAAAATGTCGAGGACGGCGACATGGGGCAGCGCGCCGACGCGGGCCAGCCGCTTGCGCTCCTTGGTGAGCACGCCTTCATCCTGCATGTCGCGCAGAAGATCCTTCAGCCAGATGCGGTCGTCGCCGCGCAGCGCGAACGCCTTGGCGATGTCGCGTTTTCCAGCCCGGTCGGGATTTTCGGCGATGTAGCGCAGGATCTCGTCGCGCGACGGCTTGTAGTCGTCCTTGACCTTGGCCCTCGTGTCGGCGGTGCGCGGATCGCCGTGGCTTCTTCCGGTGATCCTGCGCGCCACGCTGTCCTACCCTTTTTTCTTCGCGGCCGGCTTCTTCGCAGCCGGCTTTTGGGCCGCTGTCTTCTTGGCCGCCGGTGCCTTGGCCGCTGCCGCCTTGCGGAACGGCTTCTTGCCGCCGCCGCCCTTGGCTTCCTTCTCGGCAATCAGCGCCAGCGCGTCTTCAATGGTGACCGATTGCGGATCCTTGCCCTTGGGCAGCGTGGCATTGACCTTGCCGAAATTGACGTAAGGCCCGTACTTGCCGTCGCGCACGACGATCTTGCCGCCGCCGTCCGGATGGTCGCCAAGTTCCTTCAGGGCCGCGGCCGTGCCGCCATTGCGGCCGCCCTTGCCCTTGGATTGCTTCTCGGCAATCACCGTGACGGCGCGGTTGAGGCCGATGGAGAACACGTCCTCGATGCTGTCGAGATTGGCGTAGGTGCCATCATGAAGGACGAACGGACCGTAACGGCCGAGTCCGGCCGAGATCATCTTGCCGCTCTCGGGATGTTTTCCCACGTCGCGCGGCAGACCCAGAAGCGCGAGCGCCTTCTCATGGTCGATGGAGTCGGGCGTCCACCCCTTGGGCAGGCTCGAACGCTTGGCTTCCTTGCCGTCGCCGCGCTGGATATAGGGGCCGAAGCGGCCGGAGCGAAGGGTGATTTCCTCGGCCGTGTAAGGATCCTTGCCGAGCACCTTGGTGCCGTCCTCGCCGCCGCCATTCTCGCCGTTCGGATTGGCGGCGTCGCCGAGCTGGCGGGTGAATGAGCATTCGGGATAGTTCGAGCAGCCGACGAAGGCGCCGAACTTGCCGAGCTTCAGCGACAGATTGCCAGTGCCGCATTTCGGGCAAATGCGCGGGTTCGAGCCGTCCTCGCGGGCGGGAAAGACCAGCGGCGCCAGTTCCTCGTTGAGCGCGTCGAGCACGTCGGTGACGCGCAGTTCCTTGATGTCGGCGACGGCGCCCGAAAAATCCTTCCAGAAATCGCGCAGCACGTCTTTCCAGGCGAGCTTGCCGTCGGAGATCTCGTCGAGCTTTTCCTCGAGCGAGGCGGTGAAGTCGTATTCGACATAGCGCTCGAAGAAACTTTCGAGGAAGGCGGACAACAGACGGCCCTTGGCCTGCGGCACCAGCCGACGCTTGTCGATCGTGACGTAGTCGCGGTCCTCGAGCGTCTTGAGGATTGCCGTGTAGGTCGACGGCCGGCCGATGCCGAGCTCTTCCAGCTTCTTGATGAGCGAGGCCTCGGAATAGCGCGGCGGCGGCTCGGTCGTGTGCTGGGTGGCGTTGATCGCCTGGCGGGCAAGCTGCTCGCCGGCGCGGATCTCCGGCAGACGACGGTTTTCCTCGTCTTCCGCGTCGTCGTCCTTCTGGTCGGTGTAGGCGGCAATGAAGCCGTCGAAGCGGACGACCGAACCGACGGCGCGAAGCTCGGCGGTACGGGCGCCGTTGACGGCCTCGATCTCGACGGTGGTGCGCTCGATCTCGGCCGGCTGCATCTGGCTGGCGATGGCGCGCTTCCAGATCAGCTCATAAAGCCGCAACTGGTCGGAATCGAGATACTGCCTGACGGATGCCGGGGTGCGCATGAAGTCGGTCGGGCGGATCGCTTCGTGCGCCTCCTGGGCGTTCTTGGCCTTGGCGGTGTACTGGCGCGGCTTCTCCGGCAGGTACTTTGGGCCGAATTCCTTGGCGATGGCGTCCCGGGCACCAGAGATCGCCTCGGGTGCCATCTGCACACCGTCGGTTCGCATATAGGTGATCAGGCCGGTGGTCTCGCCGCCGATCTCCATGCCTTCATAGAGGCGCTGTGCCACCTGCATGGTGCGCGTGGCCGAGAAACCGAGGCCCGACGAGGCGGCCTGCTGCAGCGTCGAGGTGGTGAAGGGCGGGCCGGGATTGCGCTTTGTCGGCTTGGCTTCGACGGACAGCGCCTTGAAGGTCGCGCCCTCGAGCATCGCCTTGATGTCGTCGGCCTGCGCCTTGTTGGCGATGTCGAGTTTTTGCAGCTTCTTGCGTTCGAAGGCGGTCAGCCGTGCTTCGAAATTCTCGTTGCGCGGTGTGCCGAGGATCGCGGCGATCTGCCAATATTCCTCGCGGATGAAGCGTTCGATCTCGGATTCGCGGTCGCAGACCAGACGCAGCGCGACCGACTGGACGCGGCCGGCGGAACGGGCGCCAGGCAGTTTGCGCCATAGAACCGGTGATAGAGTGAAGCCGACGAGATAGTCGAGCGCACGGCGGGCGAGATAGGCATCGACCAGCGGGCCATCGATCTGGCGCGGATTGGCCATGGCTTCCAGCACCGATGATTTGGTGATGGCGTTGAAGACGACGCGGCTGACGGGCTTGTCCTTCAGCGCGCGCTTCTGCTTCAGCACTTCCAGCACATGCCAGGAGATGGCCTCGCCTTCGCGATCAGGGTCGGTGGCGAGGATCAGGCCGTCAGCGTCCTTGACCGCCTTGGCGATGTCGGCGAGCCTCTTGCCCGATGCCGTGTCGACCGCCCAGGACATGGCGAAATCTTCATCCGGGCGCACCGAGCCGTCCTTGGCCGGCAAATCGCGGACATGGCCGAACGAGGCCAGAACCTTGTAGTTCCTGCCCAGATATTTGTTGATTGTCTTAGCCTTGGCCGGCGATTCGACGACGACGACGTCCATGAGGTCTCTTATCTGCTGTGATGCGCCAGAAGAATTCCGCTGCGCGCGACGAAATCTCGTTTCTGTTTGTCGCTCACATGGCCGCGCTTTTGCATCCGGTCAAGGGGAAGCGCCCAAATTGCGAGGCCGCCGGCAGCAATACACTCTAAGAGTGTATGGAGAAAATCACAGAATTTCGATCAGGAGAGTTGGGGGCCGCAAGTCGGCGAAAACGACTGCGCGCTTCCGATGAGTCGACGAATTGCGTTGAGCGAGGAGCCTGGCTCACGTTGCGCAAGAAGAAGCTGGCCGCCAGATGCATCGGGGGACGCCGGCGGCCAGCTCCATGTCCCGCCAGCGAGCGGGAACGGGAATAGAGGCTCAGTCGGCCTTGACGATATGCCAGACGCCGGCGACACCATCGCCGCTCACATCTCCAGCTTTCTTGTCCTTGATGAATGTGTAGAGCGGCTTGCCATCATAGGCCCACATCTTGGTGCCGTCGGTACGGTCGACGATCGTCCATCCTTTGGAAGCCTTCGCACCGGCCTTGGCCTTCAACGGCGGCCAGTTGGCGGCGCATTTGTCGTAGCAGTTCGACTTGCCCTTCTCGTCCTTGTCATAGGTGTAAAGCGTCATGCCCTTGGCATCGGTGTAGATTTTCGTGCCTCCGACGTTGGCTTCCTTCCAGGCATCGGCGGCGAAGGATGCGGCAGTGCTGAATAGGAGCGCGGCCAGTCCTATGGTTATGGTTTTCATGGAATTCTCCCTGGCTGATATCTGGAGACGCGCGGGAAATTGCGGTCTCCTTGTGTCAACGCCGTGCGCGGGTGCTTTCTTCCCGGCCCCGCGATGACTTGCCACATGATGGTGATTGGCGGACAAACCCGCGTGTCGCTATATCGTCGCCAAACAGTCGGAGCTCAGGGAATGGCATTGGACATCGGCTATGTCAGCGCGGTCGGGGCAGGGGCCATCTCGTTCCTGTCGCCATGCGTGCTGCCGCTGGTGCCGCCCTATCTCTGCTACATGGCCGGCGTGTCGGTCGAGGATTTCCGCGGCAACGCTGGCGTGACGGCAAGGCAGGGCGCGCGCGGCGCGCTGCTTTATTCCTCGATCGCCTTCGTGCTCGGCTTCTCGACCGTGTTCGTGGCGCTCGGCGCCGGCGCCTCGACCATCGGCCGGCTGCTGCGCGTCTGGCAGGAGCCGCTGGCGATGGCCGCCGGCGTGCTGATCATCCTGATGGGCTTGAATTTCCTCGGCATCCTGCGCATTCCGCTGCTGTCGCGCGAGGCGCGTTTCCAGTCGCAGGGCAAGCCGGCCAGTGCCGTCGCCGCCTATGTCATGGGGCTGGCCTTCGCTTTTGGCTGGACGCCCTGCATCGGCCCAGTGCTGGGTCCGATCCTGACGCTGGCCGGCGGGCGAGAAACAGTGGGCGAGGGTGCTCTCCTGCTTGCCGCCTATTCGCTGGGGCTCGGCATACCTTTCCTGATCGCCGCGCTGTTTTCCGGCGCCTTCATGCGCTTCCTCGGTAAATTCCGCGTCCATCTCGGCCGGGTCGAAAAGGCGATCGGCGCGCTGCTGGTGGTCGCCGGCGTGTTTTTCCTCACCGGCGGCGTGCAGACGGTGTCCTACTGGCTGCTGGAGAATTTCCCGGTGCTGGGGCGGCTGGGGTAGGCGTAAGGTTGAACTGCGGACCCGCTGATTAAGAGTCAGCTGCTCTCCGCCATCTCACCGGAATTTAACCGCATTGGTGCAGCATGGCGCCGCTGCTAGCATGAGTTTGATTCCCAGCCCTTTTCAGATGGTTGCCTAATCCATGAGCCAGAGATCCTGCCTGTCCGTTATCCTCGCCGCCGGTGAAGGCACGCGCATGAAGAGCGCGCTGCCGAAGGTGCTGCATCCGATCGCCGGCCTGCCGATGGTCGCTCATGTGGTGAAGGCGGCGGACGCCGCCGGTGCCAGCAGCGATACGATCGTGATTGGCCATGGCGCAGAAGAGATGCGCAAGGCGGTGGCGAAGTTCGCACCCAAGGCCGAGACCTTCGTGCAGGAAGAGCGCTTGGGTACGGCGCATGCCGTTCTTGCAGCCCGCGAAGCGATATCAAGGGGTTATGACGACATCCTGGTGATGTTCGGCGACACGCCGCTGATCGATGCGGAGGCCTTGACCCTGGCGCGGATGAAGCTCGCCGAAGGCGCGGCCGTCGCGGTGATCGGCTTCCGAACGCCCAATCCAAACGGCTATGGCAGGCTGGTCGAAAAAGGCGGCAAGCTGATCGCCATCCGCGAAGAGAAGGACTGCTCCGAAGCGGAGAAGAAAATCACCTTCTGCAATGCCGGCATGATGGCGGTCGCCGGCGCCCATGCGCTGAAGCTGCTCGACGCGGTCGGCAACAAGAATGCCAAGGGCGAGTATTATCTGACCGACATTGTCGAGATCGCGGGCGCGCAAGGTCTCGATGTCGTCGCCACCGAAGCCAGTTTCGAGAATGCGCTCGGCATCAACAACCGCGCCGAACTGGCGCAGGCCGAGGGCATCTGGCAGCAGCGTCGACGCCAGGAGGCGATGCTGTCGGGCGTGACGCTGATCGCGCCGGAAACGGTCTATTTCTCGCACGATACCGAGATCGGCGCCGACACGCTGGTCGAACCCAATGTCTGGTTTGGCCCGGGCGTGAAGATCGCCGGCGGCGCCAGGATCCATGCCTTCAGCCATATCGAAGGCGCCACCATCGCGGCCAATTGCGATGTCGGGCCATTCGCTCGGCTGCGGCCGGGCGCCGATCTCAGGCAGAAGGCCAAGGTCGGCAATTTCTGCGAGGTCAAGCAGGCTGTTGTCGAGGAGGGCGCCAAGGTCAACCATTTGACCTATATCGGCGATGCCCGCGTCGGCGCGGGCGCCAATATCGGCGCCGGCACCATCACCTGCAACTATGACGGCTATTCGAAATTCTTCACCGACATCGGCGAGGGCGCCTTTGTCGGCTCGAACTCCTCGCTGGTGGCGCCGGTATCGATCGGCAAGGGCGGCTACATCGCGTCGGGCAGCGTTATCACTGAAAGCGTGCCCGACGACGCGCTGGCCTTCGGCCGCGCCCGCCAGAAGACCATTCCCGGCAAGGGCAAGGAGTTGCGCGAGCGTTTCGCCTCGGCCGCGGCGGCGAAGAAGAAGGCCGCCGGCGCCGATCATTAGCGGTCGGTCGGTAGGTTGCTTCCCGAAGCAATCGAAAAGCCGAACAATTGCAGTAACCGGATTGCAAGGGCAGTCTGGCATGGTGCATGCGTACGCAAGCGTCCGTTACACCGGGCGAAATGCAATGTGACTTTCACGGCAGGCCGGCCATCCCTAAATAGCGCTGGTTTTCCATGGGGAATCGGGGACTGTCTGCATGTGCGGTATCGTTGGAATCGTCGGCCATTCGCAGGTTGCGCCGCTCATCGTCGACGCGCTGAAGCGGCTCGAATATCGCGGCTATGACTCGGCCGGCGTGGCCACCATCGAGAAGGGCGAGCTTGGCCGCCGGCGCGCCGAGGGCAAGCTGATCAACCTCGAACGCCGGCTCAAGGACGAGCCGCTCGGTGGCACGATCGGCATCGGCCACACGCGCTGGGCAACCCATGGCGTGCCCAACGAGACCAATGCGCATCCGCATTTTTCCGACGGTGTCGCCATCGTCCACAACGGCATCATCGAGAATTTCGCCGAGCTGCGCGATGAACTGACCCGCGACGGCTATTCCTTCTCCTCGCAGACCGACACCGAGGTCGTCGCCCATCTGGTGGCGCGCGAACTGGCCAGGGGGCTGAAGCCGGTCGAGGCGGCGCACCAGGCGCTGAAGCGGCTCGAAGGCGCCTTTGCGCTGGCCATCATGTTCAAGGGCGACGAAGACCTGATCGTCGGCGCCCGCAACGGCCCGCCGCTGGCCGTCGGCCATGGCGACGGCGAGATGTTTCTGGGCTCCGACGCCATCGCGCTGGCGCCCTTCACCAATTCGATCACCTATCTGGAGGACGGCGACTGGGCGGTGGTGCGCCGCGACAGCGTCGCCATCTTCGACATCGACGGCGGACAAGTCGAGCGCAAGCGCCAGCAGTCGCTGTCGACCTCCTTCATGGTCGACAAGGGCAACCGCCGCCATTTCATGGAGAAGGAGATCCATGAGCAGCCCGAGGTGATCTCGCACACGCTGGCGCATTATGTCGACTTCGTCTCCGGCGTCTCGAAGCCGCTCGACCTGCCGTTCGACTTCGCAGGGATCAACCGGCTGGCGATCTCGGCCTGCGGCACCGCCTATCTCGCCGGCCTGATCGGCAAATACTGGTTCGAGCGCTATGCGCGGCTGCCGGTCGACATCGATGTCGCCTCGGAGTTCCGCTACCGCGAGATGCCGCTGTCGGCCAACGATGCCGCCTTCTTCATCTCGCAGTCGGGCGAGACCGCCGACACGCTGGCCTCGCTGCGCTACTGCCGCAAGGCCGGCATGAAGATCGGCGCCGTCGTCAATGTGCGGGAATCGACCATGGCGCGCGAATCCGATGTCGTGCTGCCGACGCTGGCCGGACCCGAGATCGGCGTCGCCTCGACCAAGGCCTTCACCTGCCAGCTCTCGGTGCTGGCCTCGCTCGCGGTGCGCGCCGGCGTGGCGCGCGGCACGATCTCGAAGGATGAGGAGAAGACCCTGGTGCGGGCGCTTTCGGAAGCGCCGCGCTATGCCAACCAGGTGCTCAAGCTCGAAGAGCAGATCGAGCGCATCGCGCGGGACCTGTCGCGCTATTCCGATGTGCTCTATCTCGGCCGCGACACCAATTTCCCGCTGGCCATGGAAGGCGCGCTGAAGCTCAAGGAAATCTCCTACATCCATGCCGAAGGCTATGCGGCGGGCGAGTTGAAGCACGGGCCGATCGCGCTGATCGACGAGAACATGCCGGTCATCGTGATCGCGCCGCATGACCGCATCTTCGAGAAGACCGTGTCCAACATGCAGGAAGTGGCGGCGCGCGGCGGCAAGATCATCCTGATCACCGACGGCAAGGGAGCGGCGCAGGCGAGCGTGAAGACGATGGAGACGATCATCCTGCCGGACGTTCCCGAAATCATCTCGCCGATCATCTATGCGCTGCCGATCCAGATGCTGGCCTATTTCACCGCGGTCTTCATGGGCACCGACGTCGACCAGCCCCGCAACCTGGCGAAATCGGTCACGGTGGAATAGGGGCCGCAACAGGCGCTCTTTAAAAACTTCGCAGTTCCAAACGGCCGTCCGGTTCACTAATGTTGCGCTGCAACCCGCGCCCCGGTGAACCATGTCCGATGCTCCGAAGACCTCCGGCATGACCCGGCTGAGGAACTATTTCCTCACGGGTTTCATCGTCTGTGCGCCGCTGGCGATCACCGCCTATATCGCCTGGTCGTTCATCGGCTGGGTCGATTCCTGGGTAAAGCCCTATATTCCGGCGCGCTACAGCCCCGACACCTATCTGCCGTTTCCGGTGCCGGGGTTTGGGCTGATCGTCGCGCTGATCCTGATCACGCTGATCGGTTTCCTCGCCGCCAACATTGTCGGCCGCGCCATTGTCGGTTTCGGCGAGCGCCTGCTCGGCCGCATGCCGCTGGTGCGCGGTATCTATGGCTCACTGAAGCAGATCTTCGAGACCGTGCTGTCGAACAAGGGCGACATGTTCCGACAGGTCGGGCTGGTCGAATATCCGCGCAAGGGCGTGTGGTCGCTGGTCTTTGTCGCCAGCGAAAAAGAAACCGAGATCAATGAGAAGCTCGACCAGGAAGGCGATCCGCTGATCGCCGTGTTCATGCCTTGCACGCCGAATCCGACAACCGGGTTCCTGATGTACGTGCCGAAGTCGGACATCGTGCTGCTCGACATGACGATCGAGGACGGCGCCAAGCTGATCGTCTCGGCCGGGCTGGTGGCGCCCGAGGTGAAGACGAAATTGGTGACGCTGAACGGCGAGCCGATCAACGGAACGGTCGCCAATCCGCCGCTAGGGCCTCATCCGGCGCGCAAGAGCCGCACCGCCTCGTCGCGGCCGAACAAGTAGAGCAGCAGGCGCAGCGCCTCGCCGCGATCGGACTGCAGCTCGGGGTCGCGCGACAGGATCAGCCTCGCATCGTCGCGGGCGGCTTCCAGCAGATCGGCATGCGCCTCGATGCGCGCGACCTGGAACCCCGGCGTGCCGGACTGGCGGGTCCCCAAGAGCTCGCCTTCGCCGCGCAATTTGAGGTCTTCCTCGGCGATCAAAAAGCCGTCCTCGGTCTCACGCATTACCGACAGCCGGCGTTTTGCTGTCTCGCCGAGCGGATCCTTGTAGAGCAGCACGCAGGAGGAGGGCTTGTCGCCGCGCCCGACGCGGCCGCGCAGCTGGTGCAACTGCGCAAGGCCAAAGCGTTCGGCATGCTCGATGACCATGACGGTGGCGTCCGGTACGTCGACACCGACCTCGATGACCGTGGTGGCGATCAGGATGCGGGTCTCGCCCTCCTTGAAGGCGCGCATGGCCTCGTCTTTCTCGGCGCCCTTCATGCGGCCATGGACGAGGCCGATGCGGTCGCCGAACAGCGGCTTCAGCGAAGCGAATCGGTCTTCGGCCGACATCAGCTTGATCTCTTCCGATTCTTCCACCAGCGGGCAGATCCAGTAGATCTTCTGGCCTCCGGCGACCGCGTCCTCCATGCGGCCAACCAGTTCGTCGAGACGCTCGAGCGGCAGCGTGACGGTGCGGATCGGCTGGCGGCCGGCCGGCTTTTCCGTCAGCTTCGAGACATCCATGTCGCCGAAGGCGGTCAGCACCAGCGTGCGTGGGATAGGCGTCGCGGTCATCACCAGCATGTCGGGCGCATCGCCCTTGGCGGTGATGGCGAGCCGTTGGTGAACGCCGAAGCGATGCTGTTCGTCGATCACGGCCAGGACCAGGTCGTGGAAGGTGACCGTCTCCTGGAACAGGGCGTGGGTGCCGACGACGATATCGATCTCGCCGCTCGCCAGACCAGCCAGCGTTTCGGTGCGTTCGCGGCCCTTCTCGCGGCCGGTGAGGATGGCGATGCGCAGCCCGACCTTGGCGGCAAGCGGCGCGATCGTCGCCAGATGCTGGCGCGCCAGGATTTCGGTCGGCGCCATCAATGCCGCCTGGCCGCCCGCCTCGACGGCGCGCGCCATGGCAAGCAGGGCGACCACCGTCTTGCCCGAACCGACATCGCCCTGCAGAAGCCGCAGCATGCGCTCGGGGTCGGCGAGGTCCGCATTGATTTCGGCGAGCGCGAATTCCTGGCTTGCGGTGAGCGAATAGGGAAGGGCCGCACGCAGTTTCTCGACGATGCGGCCGTCGCCGACCAGGGGACGGCCGGACAGACGGCGGATCTTTGCCCGCACCAGCGCCAGCGAGACCTGGCCCGCGAGCAACTCGTCATAGGCAAGACGCCGCCAGGCAGCGCCGTCGATGGAAACGTCGATCGGGTCCGCCGGATTGTGGATACGGGTGAGCGCGTCGGCAAAGGTGGGAAAGGTATGCCGGCGCATGAAGGCGCCGTCCTGCCATTCCGGTAATTCGGGCAAGCGTGCCAGCGCCTGGCCGATCGCCCGGCGCAGCACCTTGCCCGAGAGCCCTGCGGTCAGCGGATAGACCGGTTCGACCAGCGGCAGGTTTTCCGCCTCGCTGGCCAGCGCGATATGATCGGGGTGGACCATGGTCGGGCGGCCGTTGAACCATTCCATGCGGCCCGAGACCACGACATGCTCGCCGATAGGCATCGTCTTTTCGAGGTAGGCGGCGTGCGCATGGAAAAAGGTCAGGCCGATTTCGCCGGTATCGTCATGGGCGTAGACCCTGTAGGGCACGGACCTGTTGCCGCGCGGCGGAGGCTGGTGACGGTCGATGCGCAGGTCGAGCGTGACGATCTGGCCTTCCGCGGAACCTGCGATGCCCGGCCGGCTCCGGCGGTCGATGACGGTATGCGGCAGCACGAACAGAAGGTCGCCCGCGCGGGCCGCGCGATCGCCAAGATCAGCGGCGACGACCTTCTCGATCAACGCGCCAACCTTCGGCCCGACGCCGGCAAGCGAAGTGATCGGGACGAACAGCGGATCGAGTATGGAAGGACGCATAATGTCAGCTTATGTCGCGACGGCCTCAGCGCAAGGCTGACAGCACCTTCTATCCACGCTATATGCGCCGCAGCAAGCGAGGATGCGGCACAATGACCGGAACGAAACGATCAAGCGAGGGGCTGGACGCCCACCGCCGCAAGCTCTTGTTCCGTTCCTGGCATCGCGGCATGCGCGAGATGGATCTGATCCTCGGCACGTTCGCCGACGCGGAGATCGGTGCCTTGACCGACGAGGAAATCGACCAATATGAGAGGCTCCTCGACATTCCCGACACCGAATTCCTGCCGTTGATCACCGGCGAACGGCCGATCCCGGCGGATATCGATTGCGCCGTCCTGCAAAAGATCCTGGCGTCCCGCCGGACCATTACATTCTGAACAAAAGCAATTCCAGGAAAAGTGCGAAGCGGTTTTCCGTCCGGAATTGCGACAAACTGAAAACAAGCAATTCCAGGAAAAGCGCGAAACGGTTTTCCCATGGGAATTGCGATAAACAAGACCGTGATTTGATGAGCCTCATTCCCACCATTGGTCTGCCGAAAGGCCGCGCCGGCCAGTTCATCGTCGATGGCGTCGCCGACGGCTATGAAGCCTTCGCGCTGGTGCAGGCGGCCCTGGAAATCGCGCCCGACAAGCCGGTGCTGTTCGTGGCGCGCGATGGCCAGCGCCTGCCGGCGATCATCGAGGCGCTGGCCTTCGCCGCACCCGGCCTGCCGGTGCTGGAACTGCCGGCCTGGGATTGCCTGCCCTACGACCGAGTCTCGCCCGGTTCGGATGCCGCCGCCAAGCGCCTCGATGCGCTGACCGCCATGATCGCGCTGGCCAAGAAGCCGCATCGCGCCGTCATCCTCACCACCGCCAATGCGCTGCTGCAGCGCATTCCGCCGGCCGATCTTGTCGAGGCGCAGACGTTTCACGCCAGGCCCGGCAACCAGATCGACATGAACGCGCTGGTATCGCGGCTGGAGACGTCAGGCTTCGAGCGCGTGCCGACGGTGCGCGGCATCGGCGAATTCGCGGTGCGCGGCGGCATTCTCGACCTGTTCGCTCCGGGTTGGACCGAGGCGCTGAGGCTCGACTTCTTCGGCGACACGCTGGAATCGATCCGCGTCTTCGACGCCGCCACGCAGCGCACTACCGGCCAGCGCAAGTCGATGGCATTGCAGGCGATGAGCGAAGTGGCGCTGACGCCCGAAACCATCAGCCGCTTCCGCCGCTCCTATATCGAGGCCTTTGGCGCACCGCAGCGCGACGACGGGCTTTACGCGGCGGTCAGCGAAGGGCGGCGGTTTGCCGGCATGGAGCACTGGCTGCCGTTCTTCTACGAGCGGCTGGAGACCGTGTTCGACTATCTGCCGGACACGCCGGTTGTCTTCGACCATCTGGCGCATGAGGCGTTGGCCGAACGCCACACGCTGATCCTCGACCACTATGAGGCGCGTAAAAAGCAGGCCGACGCTGCGCTGAAAGATGCGGTGCCCTACAAGCCGGTGGCGCCCGATCTGCTCTACCTGTCGCCGGAAAACCTGATCGCCTCGCTCGGACCGCGCGAAGCGATCGATTTCACGCCCTTCGATGCGCCCGATGCCGGTGCGAAAAAGGTTTATCACGCCGGCTCGCGCCATGGCCGCAGCTTCGTCGAGGAGCGCGCCGATCCGAACGTCAACGTGTTCGATGTGGTCGTCAGGCACATCGCCGACGAGCGCGCCGCGCGCCGCCGTGTCGTCATCGCCGGCTGGACCGAGGGCTCGCTCGACCGGCTTGGGCAGATCTTGGCCGAGCACCATCTCGGCAATCTCAAGCAGGTCGAGACGCTGGCGGAAGCCGAACAGCTCGAGCCGGGGCAGGCGGCTCTTGCGGTGCTGCCGCTCGAATCCGGCTTCGAGACCGAAAAACTGGTCGTCGTCGCCGAACAGGACATTCTGGGCGACCGGCTGATCCGGCGTTCGAAGCGAAAGAAGCGCGCCTCCGACTTCATTGCCGAGGCTTCGGCCTTGTCGGCCGGCGATATCGTCGTCCACGCCGACCACGGTATTGGCCGTTTCATCGGCTTGCGCACCATCGAAGCGGTCGGTGCGCCGCATGATTGCCTGGAAATCCACTATGCCGGCGACGACCGGCTGTTCCTGCCGGTGGAGAACATCGAGCTTCTGTCGCGTTACGGTTCGGACTCGGCCGAAGCGACGCTGGACAAGCTTGGCGGCGGCGCCTGGCAGTCGCGCAAGGCAAAGCTGAAGCGGCGCCTGCTCGACATGGCCGGGCAACTGATCCGCATCGCCGCCGAGCGGCAGATGCGCGCCGCACCGGCGCTGGTGCCGGCTGAAGGCCTCTATGACGAATTCTCAGCCCGTTTCCCCTATGAGGAGACCGACGACCAGCAGACGGCGATCGATTCGGTGCGCGACGATCTTGGCGCCGGCAAGCCGATGGACCGGCTGATCTGCGGCGATGTCGGCTTCGGCAAGACCGAAGTGGCGCTGCGCGCGGCCTTCATCGCGGCCATGGAAGGGTTCCAGGTCGCCGTGGTGGTGCCGACGACGCTGTTGTCGCGCCAGCATTTCAAGACGTTTTCGCAGCGGTTTTCCGGCCTGCCGATCCGTGTCGCCCAGGCCTCACGGCTGGTCGGCGCCAAGGAACTCGCCGAAACGAAGAAGGCGCTGGCCGAGGGCCAGGTCGACATCGTTGTCGGCACCCATGCGCTGCTCGGATCCTCGATCTCGTTCAAGAATCTCGGCCTGCTGATCATCGACGAGGAGCAGCACTTCGGCGTCAAGCACAAGGAACGGCTGAAGGACCTGAAGACCGATGTCCATGTGCTGACGCTGTCGGCGACGCCGATCCCGCGTACGCTGCAACTCGCGCTGACGGGCGTGCGCGAACTGTCGCTGATCGCCACACCGCCGGTCGACCGCATGGCGGTGCGCACTTTCATCTCGCCCTTCGATCCGCTGGTCATTCGCGAGACGCTGCTGCGCGAGCGCTATCGTGGCGGGCATTCCTTCTATGTCGTTCCGCGCATCAGCGATCTCGCGGAAATCCATGATTTCCTGAAGGAATCTGTTCCTGAACTGAAGGTGGCGGTTGCCCATGGCCAGATGCCGCCGGGCGAACTCGACGACATCATGAATGCCTTCTACGACGGGCAATATGATGTGCTTTTGTCGACCACGATCGTCGAGTCCGGTCTCGACATCCCGACCGCCAACACGCTGATCATCCACCGCGCCGACATGTTCGGCCTGTCGCAGCTCTACCAGTTGCGCGGCCGCGTGGGCCGCTCCAAGGTGCGCGCCTATGCGCTGTTCACGCTGCCGGCCAACCGCAAGCTGACCGACACGGCCGAACGCCGGCTGAAAGTGCTGCAGTCGCTCGACACGCTCGGCGCCGGCTTCCAGCTCGCCAGCCACGATCTCGATATCAGGGGCGCCGGCAATCTTCTGGGTGAAGAACAGTCCGGCCACATCAAGGAGGTCGGTTTCGAACTCTACCAGCAGATGCTGGAGGAGGCCGTCGCTGAGGTGAAGGATTCCGGCGAGGTGCAGGATGGCGGCTGGTCGCCGCAGATCGCCGTCGGCACGGCGGTGATGATCCCGGAAAGCTATGTGCCGGACCTGCAGCTCAGGCTGGCGCTCTACCGCCGTCTCGGCGACCTCGAAAACACCGAGGAGATCGATGCCTTTGGCGCCGAACTCATCGACCGGTTCGGCCCGCTGCCGGACGAGGTGAAGCATCTCCTGAAGATCGTCTTCATCAAGGCACTTTGCCGCAAGGCCAATGTCGAAAAGCTCGATGCCGGGCCGAAGGGCGTCGTCATCCATTTCCGCAAGCGCGAATTCTCCAACCCGGTCGGCCTCGTCAAGTTCATCGGCGAGCAGGGTTCACTGGCCAAGATCCGGCCGGACCACAGCGTCGTCTTCACCCGCGACTGGCCAACGGCCGAGAAGCGTCTGGCGGGCTCGGCGGTGGTCATGACGCAACTGGCAAGGCTGGTGGAGAAGGCGGCATAGCCTACCCTGCCCATTCGCCAGCGCTGAAATTCCGGTCTAGAATAGGAAATCGGCTTCGTGTATGGAGCCGCCAACCCATATAGGGGTGGAAATGCGGGCGAGGGTGTTCGCCGGAAAGAGCGTTGGGTGCAGCGATGACGAAATGGTCGCCGAATTCGTGGAGAGCAAAGCCGATCAAGCAGGTTCCTGCCTATCCGGATCTTGCCGCGCTGAAAAACACGGAAGCCCAGCTCGCGACCTTTCCGCCTCTGGTTTTTGCCGGTGAGGCACGCAAGCTGAAGAAGCAACTCGCCGCGGTCGCAGCCGGCGAAGCCTTCCTGCTCCAGGGTGGCGATTGCGCCGAGAGCTTTGCCGAACATGGCGCCGACAACATCCGCGACTTCTTCCGCGTCTTCCTGCAGATGTCGGTGGTGCTCACCTTCGCCGGCGCGCAGCCTGTGGTGAAGGTCGGCCGCGTTGCCGGCCAGTTCGCCAAGCCGCGTTCGTCCGACAATGAGACCAAGGGCGAGGTGACGTTGCCGAGCTATCGCGGCGACATCATCAACGGTATCGAATTCGACCAGAAATCGCGCATTCCCGATCCCGCGCGCCAGGAAATGGCCTACCGCCAGTCGGCGGCGACGCTCAACCTTCTGCGCGCCTTCGCGCAGGGCGGCTATGCCAGCCTGGAGAACGTGCATCGCTGGATGCTCGGCTTCGTGTCCGACAGCCCGCAGGGCGAGAAGTACGAGTCGCTCGCCAACCGCATCACCGAGACGATGGACTTCATGAAGGCCGTCGGCATCACCTCGGAGACCAATTACGCGCTGCGCGAGACCGATTTCTACACCAGCCACGAGGCTTTGCTGCTCGGCTACGAAGAGGCGCTGACCCGCGTCGATTCGACCTCCGGCGACTGGTACGCCACGTCGGGCCATATGATCTGGATCGGCGACCGCACGCGCCAGCCCGACCATGCCCATGTCGAATATTGCCGCGGCATCAAGAACCCGCTCGGCCTGAAATGCGGCCCGTCGCTGACCGCTGACGGCTTGCTGGAACTGATCGACCTGCTCAACCCCGAGAACGAGCCCGGTCGGTTGACGCTGATCGCGCGCTTTGGTTCGGACAAGGTCGCTGATCATCTGCCGAAACTTGTGCGCGCGGTGCAGAAGGAAGGCCGCAGCGTGGTCTGGTCGTCCGACCCGATGCACGGCAACACCATCGAGGCCGCCGGCTACAAGACGCGGCCGTTCGACCGCATCCTGAAGGAGGTGCAGACCTTCTTCGAGGTGCACCGCGCGGAAGGCACGCATCCGGGCGGCATCCATGTCGAAATGACCGGCAAGAACGTCACCGAATGCACCGGTGGCGCGCGCGCCATAACGGCCGAGGAATTGCAGGACCGCTACCACACCCATTGCGATCCGCGCCTCAATGCCGACCAGGCGATCGAACTGGCCTTCCTGGTCTCGGACCTCCTGAAGAAAAGCCATCCGGTGCAGCACAAGCAGGCTGTGAACGGCTGATCCGGCGGTCCGCAACAGATCGAAACACGAGGGCGCCGGAGAAATCCGGCGCCCTTTTTTCGTGCTGGGCCATGCCGTCGATTTGATAGATGTGCCAAACCTTACGAAAATTTATGCTGGCGCGATCACTGCAAAACCAAGATTGAGGTGAATGTTCGCCGCCGAGATCATGTTATCCGGCTAGGAATCGGCGAATGGCAATGGAAGACTCCACCCAGGAGCACCTTGAGAACGCCGAGCATGCCGAACATGCCGCGCATGAGGGCAATCCCTTTCTGACCACGGTCTCTGTGACCATTGCGGTGCTGGCGGTTCTTGCCGCGACGGTCGGCAGCTTCGAGTCGCTCGAAACCGCCGAGGCGATCAACGACAAGAGCGAGGCGGCCTACCTCCAGAACAAGGCCAGCGATCAATGGAGCTTCTTCCAGGCAAAGAGCATCAAGAAGAACAGTTATGAGATCGCGGCGGCGATGGGTGGCCCGGCCACCGATCAATTCCAGGCCAACGCGAAGCGCAATGAAGCCGATGGCGCGGAGATAGAGGCCAAGGCGACAGAATTTGAAAAGCAGGTCGATGAAAAGCTGCGTGACAGCGATCTGCGGGAATACCGGCACCATGTTCTGACGTTTGCCGTGACGTTGCTGCACATCTCGATCGCCGTCGCGACACTTTCCATCATCACCCGTGGCAAGCGCTGGCCGTGGATCGGCTCGCTGGCTCTTGGAGCCCTGGGCGCGATCGCCGCCGGCTTCGCCTATGTTTGATTGCGCTGGCGCTTTGGTCCGACATGGCCCAAGGGCATTCGTCGCGGGCGCAGGGCCGGCCGGGATCAATCCTTCTTGTAGAGCAGCCAACTCTTGCCGGCGCGCCCGGCCATGGTGGAATGTTTGGTGACGCGGTTGCGGCCACTTACCTTCGAGCGGTAGAGCGCACGGTCGGCTTTCGTATAAAGGTCCTCGGGGCCTTCGGCCTCCGACGCCATGCAGATGCCCATCGACACCGTCACGGCGCCGTAATTCATACCGGTCTGGCTGCTGGTGAACGGCGTCTGTTCGATCAGGGCGCGAATGCGCTCGGCGATCTCGTAGGTGGCGTCTTCGCTGGCGCCCTCGATGATCAGCGCGAACTCCTCGCCACCGGTGCGGGCAACGAACATATCGCCGCGGATGCTGGTCTGGAAAATGTCGGCGATGATCTGAATGATCTTGTCGCCGACCGGGTGACCATAGCGATCATTAATATCCTTGAACCGGTCGATGTCGGCAAGGATCAGGGCATTGAACAGAATGCCCTTGTTGCTGTTGTAGATCCGGGTGATTTCCTTGTCGAAGGCGCGCCGGTTCCAGATATGGGTCAACGGATCGGTGTCGGCGAGCCGCTTGTACTCTTCGAGCTTCGACTTGACGCTCTCGAGTTCGATCGTCTTGTCGTTGAGCGCCGAGGCGACCTGCCGGCCATGATCAATGGTCGAGTTGGTGGCGACCGACATGGCGTTGGCGATCTTGTGCAGGAGATCCTGCGAAAGCAGGCTTCGGTTACTCAGGCCGCTCGATGTCTCATCGAGAATCCTGCCGTATTTTTCGATGTGGCCGCGCTCGCTCCGCAACAGCGATGCGACTTCCTCGAGCTCCCTGGCGATGACGTCCCGCGCATGCTCGACAATGTCTGGGCCGTGACTGTGGGCAAAGAAAGAACGGCCGATCTTGTCCAATTCGTCCTGTGTCGGCCGGTTGCTCAGCGAGAGCACGGCAAGGCTGAGCTCGCGATTGGTGCCGCTCAGGGCCTCGTAGAAGATCTCGTAGTTGCGCGGCAGGCCAAGCACGCCGAGCTGGCGCATCGTGGCGACAACGGCGGATACGATATCGGTGCCTTGTTCGGTTGGGGCGGATGCCGGCTGCATGTCTGATTCACTCGTCCCCTCGGATCCCGGCGCGGAATTTGCGGGTTCCATTGATCGCCGCCTTGGGGAGCGCTAACCGATAGCCCAGAACATCTTGCGAAGAGATCTGTCCCCACCCATGACCTTCGCTTGGCGTAACCATAAATGCGGTAGCGCTAAAGTTTCCTTAATTTGCACGATTCCCACAAGTTTTCTCTACCTGTGGCTGCAGAAGCATAAACTTTCGCATCACTGTCGCGAGACAAGACCCAATTTGGCGCGTTGAATTCGAAATCCGTGCGGCGCGCTGCTGGAAATGAAACTGAGTTTCGGATTCGCCACGCCAATCGATGTCGTATTTGCTTGCGCGCAATCCCCGCAAAGCTGGAATCCTGGCAATGATGCTGGACGAGGTTTCTTCAAGGGGGGCCAAAATGAGCGACAGTAACCGGGGATCATGCCTGTGCGGAGCGGTCCGCTTCCGGACGCACGGAGCATTGCGTGGTGTCGTCTACTGCCATTGCTCGCAATGCAGGAAGCAGAGCGGGCATTTCTATGCCGCGACCAATGTTGCCGACGCAGACATCGTGATCGAAGGCGCCGAAAGCATCACCTGGTATGAAGCATCCGCTTTCGCCAGGCGCGGCTTCTGCAAGACATGCGGGTCGGTGCTTTTCTGGAAGCCGAGGGATCAGGGCTACATTTCGGTCATGGCGGGATCGTTCGACAAGCCGACAGGCCTCAAGGGCGACTGTCATATCTTCGTTGGGGACAAGGGCGACTATTATTCGATCGACGACGGACTGCCGCAGTTTGAAAAGTCGACGCCTTCGATAGCGGTCGCCGAATGAATTTTGGACGAGACGCCTTATTCCCTTGATCGGGCCGTTGCTTTATCTCGTGCCGGTAATTCGGAAAGAGGTTTGGGCATGCAGCGGCTGATCGACGCTTTTTTCAATTCGGTGCGGGCGTTTCGCAAGCTGGCCGCCAGCGAGAAGGCTTTCCAGCAGGAATTGCTGCTGTTGCTGCTCGCCTTGCCGGCCGGGTGGTTCGTTTCCGTCTCGTGGCGTGGCTACGCCTTGCTGATCGGGGCGGTGCTGCTCCTGATCATGGTCGAGGTGCTGAACACCGGGATCGAGGCCGCCTGCGATGCGTTCAGCCGCGAGTTCAACGTCGACATCCAGCTGGCCAAGGATTGCGGTTCGCTGGCTGTGCTGATCTCGGTGTTCATCGTCGCCGGCGTCTGGGGCATCGCGCTCATCGAGCGGATCACCGGACTACCGATCTAGCGTTGCCATTCTTATATGACGGTAACTAAAGGAAACCGTCATGTCCGAAGCCGCGAATCTTCTGCTTCTCGAACGCAAAGCCCTGCCGGACGATTTGCGCTGGCTGGTCGACAAATACCCGCGTGAAAACTGGCAGGGCCACGCCAACATCCACGGCATCGCCAACATGTGGCTGCAGCGGCACGACATGTTCCGCGAACTCGGCGGCATGCTGACCAACGGTATTGGCGATTATCGCGAGGGCAGGCTGACGGCGCCTGATTTCGCGCGCTGGTTCGCGCCGCGCCTCAACCATTTTCTCGGCAATCTCGACGGTCACCACAATGTCGAGGATCATCATTATTTTCCGGTCTTCGCCAAGGTGGAGGCGCGGCTGAAGCGCGGTTTTGAGATTCTCGATACAGATCACCAGACCATCCATGAAGGATTGGAGCGCAATGTCGAGGCGGCCAATGCCTTCATCAAGACGCTTCAGGAGAGCGAGGACAAACAGCGCTTCGCGGCGGATGCCTATGCCGACGAAAACAGCAGGCTGATCGCCATGCTGACCCAGCATCTTGCCGATGAGGAAGACCTGATCATCCCCTTGATCCTCGATCGAGGTGATCGGGCGCTCGGTATAGCCTGACGGGTCAAAAGTCCTTGGCGCGCTCCCGCTTGGCGATGTGTCGTGCGATGAGCCAGGCAAGGATCGCCACCGTCAGGCCAATGCAAAGCCCGATCAGCAGCCTTTCGTGGCGAAGCAACGCCTGACCGACGAAATGCTCGGCGCCCAAGCCGAAAACGTAGCCTATTGAACTGAACAGCATCGCCCAGATCACCGATGAGATGGCATTGAGGATGATGAAGCGCGGCATCGCTATGGTCGAAAGACCCGCGGCGATGCCGCCGACCAGGCGCATGCCGTAGACATAGCGGTTCGACAGCACGAAGATATTGGGATGGGTGTTGAGCAGGCGATAGGCGCGGCGGAAGCCGGGCCGCCTGCGCAATCTGACGACATAACGATGATCGGCGAAACTTCTGCCGAGGATGAAGAAGCACGTATCGCCGAGGAAAGCGCCAAGGGCGGCCGCTACAAAGGCATGCCACAGCACGAAAACATGCTGATGGGCGAAGAAGCCGCCGAGGATGGCGGCACTTTCCCCCTCGGCGACACAGCCGACGAAGACGGCGAGCAGCCCGTACTGTTCGATGAAATGATGGATCGCGTCGGTCATGAGGCCGACTGCTGCTGCGCCAGCCTCTCGTCGATCCGTTTGACCACTTCCGCCAGCCGCACGATCTCGTCGCGCATGCCGATGATCTGGCTGTGGCGCAGTTCATCGAGTTTTTCGTGGAGCGCCATGATCTCGATTTCGGCCTTCAGATTGACCTCGTAGTCGTGGGCGGCATCGATGCGGTCACGTTCGGTCTGGCGGTTCTGCGCCATCATGATCACCGGCGCCTGCAAGGCGGCGACCATCGACAACACCAGGTTGAGGAAGATGAACGGGTAGGGGTCGAAGGCATCGCGCGTCAACAGCCAGACATTGCCGCCGGTCCAGAGAATCAGGAAAGCGAGAAAGGCGAGGATGAAGGACCAGGAACCACCGATGCGGGCGATCGTGTCGGCTAGTCGGTCGCCAAAGGTCTGGTGGAAAGCGACCGCCTTGTTGGTGTCCCTGGAGATCGTGGTGCGTTCGAGCGTCGATTGCAGCACCCGGCTTTCCAATAGGCTGAGGCCATCCGGGCGCCGCTTGAGCCAGCGGTTCGCCAGGTCGTCGATCGTCTTGTACATGGCAGTCTCCGTCGTCAGTGGAGATAGACGTAGAGGCTGCCGGCCCTCGCGGGAAGTGTTACATTCAGGCCAACAGGGAGGGACCCATGGCAGATTTCAAGAAAATTCGTCTGCGCGCGGCAAAACGCAAGGGTGGCGAGGCGGAGCTTTCGTCGTTGCTGGGGCCGGTGCCCGACAATGCCGCCGTTGCCGACATCCCGGACGATCGCATCCTGTCGATCATGGCCGAGCGGATCTTTGCCGCCGGTTTTGTCTGGCGCGTCATCGAACAGAAATGGCCGGGTTTCGAGGAGGCGTTTCTGCGTTTCGAGCCGAAGCGGCTTTTGTTCCAGCCTGACGATTTCTGGCACGATCTGGCTTCCGACCAGCGAATCGTGCGCAATCCGCAGAAGATCAAATCCGTGCGCGACAACGCAGCCTTCGTCGAACGCGTGTCCAAGGAACATGGCGGCTTCTTCGGCCATTTCCTCGCCGACTGGCCAGCGGATGATCAGGTCGGGCTGTTGGCCTATCTCGGCAAGCACGGCAGCCGGCTCGGCGGCAATACCGGCCAGTATTTCCTGCGCTGGCTGGGCTGGGACGCCTTCGTCATTTCGGCCGACATGGCGGCGGCCCTTCGCGACGCAGGTCTCGATATCGCCGAAAGCCCGACTTCGAAGAGGGACCTCGACAAGATCCAGGCCCAGATCAATCAATGGGTGGCGGACACAGGCCTGCCGCGCCGGCACATTTCGCGCATCCTGGCGATGTCGATCGGCGACAACCATTCGCCGCAGTCGTTGCGTGAATACATGGGCGACGACTGATCGCCGGTCTGGGCGCGAATGGCCTCAGGTCGTTCGGATCGGCGCGGTCCGGGGTGGTCCAAACGAACGCCATTGCTCGGGCAATTCCGCCGCGCTAAGTCAGCAGCATGACCAAGAAGCCCGACATACTGCGCATCGCGATCGCCCAGCTCAACCCGACAGTCGGCGATGTCGCCGGCAACCTCGCCAAAGCCCGCGAGGCAAGGGCGGATGCCGCGCGCCAGGGCGCCGATCTCGTGCTCTATACCGAGCTTTTCCTCGCCGGTTATCCGCCGGAGGATCTGGTGCTGAAGCCGGCCTTCCTCAAGGCCTGCGAAAAGGCGGCGCAAGAGTTCGCCGCCGATACATTGGATGGCGGCCCCGGCGTCATCATCGGCACACCGCTGAAACGCAAGAGCGGTACGCACAATTCGATCATTGTCGCCGATGGCGGCAAGATCCTGGCCGAACGCTACAAACTCGATCTGCCGAACTATGGCGAGTTCGACGAAAAGCGGGTCTTCCAGGCCGGGCCGGACCTGCAAGGCCCCGTCAATTTCCGCGGCGTACGGCTGGGCATCCCGATCTGCGAGGACATCTGGGGCGACGTCGCGGTGTGCGAGACGCTGGCCGAGAGCGGCGCTGAAATCCTGCTGGTGCCGAACGGCTCGCCTTATTATCGCGCCAAGATCGACGTACGCCATCAGGTTGTCATCAAGCAGGTCATCGAATGCGGCCTGCCGTTGATCTATGCCAACCAGCTCGGCGGCCAGGACGAACTGATCTTCGACGGTGCGTCCTTCGCCATCGGCGCCGACAAGACATTGGCTTTCCAGATGAGCCAGTTCGAGGACGCCGTCGACGTCACCACGTGGAAGCGCACGGAGGACGGCTGGGTCTGCTCGGAAGGGCCGATGTCGAAGATCCCCGAGAGGGAGGAGGCCGACTATCGCGCCTGCATGCTGGGCCTGCGCGACTACGTCAACAAGAATGGCTTCAAGAATGTGGTGCTGGGCCTGTCGGGCGGCATCGATTCGGCGATCTGCGCTGCGCTTGCCGTCGATGCGCTCGGCGAGGAGCGGCTGCGCGCGGTGATGATGCCTTACCGCTATACGTCGAAGGATTCGCTGAAGGATGCCGAGGACTGCGCCCGCGCGCTCGGCTGCCGCTATGATATCGTACCGATCTTCGAGCCCGTCGAAGGCTTCATGCACGCGCTGACGCAGCTTTTCGAAGGCACCAAGGAAGGCATCACCGAGGAGAACCTGCAGAGCCGCGCGCGCGGCACCATCCTGATGGCGATCTCCAACAAATTCGGCTCGATGGTGGTCACCACCGGCAACAAGAGCGAGATGTCGGTTGGCTATGCCACGCTCTATGGCGACATGAATGGCGGCTTCAACCCGATCAAGGATCTCTACAAGATGCAGGTCTATGCGCTGTCGCGCTGGCGCAACAGCCATGTGCCGCCTGGCGCGCTCGGGCCGTCGGGCGAGGTCATCCCGAAGAACATCATCGACAAGGCGCCGTCGGCGGAATTGCGGGAAAACCAGACCGACCAGGATTCGCTGCCGCCCTATCCGGTGCTGGACGACATTCTCGAATGCCTGGTCGAAAACGAGATGGGCGTTGACGACATTGTGGCGCGCGGCCATGACCGGGCGACGGTGACGCGCATCGAGCATCTGCTCTATATCGCCGAATACAAGCGCCGGCAGGCCGCACCTGGCGTGAAGATCACCAGGAAGAATTTCGGCCGCGACCGCCGTTATCCCATCACCAACCGTTTCAGGGATCGTGGATAAGCCGCGGTTCGCCCACTGGGCGAAAATACGCGATGCCGCGAGACGGGGACACGGCCATGCAAGACTGTGAGATCAGTTTCGACCTCGCGCGCATCGACTTCCGAGCGACCTCGGACCTGTTGATGACGAGCTACTGGGGGGCCGGACGCAGCGATGAATTTCATCGCCGGGCCTTTGCCAATTCGTTCTGCGCCGCTGCTTACATCGATGGCAAACAAGTCGGCTTCGGCAGGGCGATCACCGATCGCACGGTGTTCGCCTATCTCGCCGACATCATCGTCTGGCCGCGGCATCGGGGGCAGGGCATAGGCTCGCGGCTGGTGCGGGGGCTCATCGATCATCCCGAACTCGGCACCGTCTCGCACTGGAGCCTGTCGACCAGCGACGCGCATGGCGTCTATGAAAAACTGGGTTTCAAACCCTCCACGGACGGCCGATACATGCGCCTCGATCGCTCGCCCCAATGACGGGCACGCGGCGAAAGCTTCCATCCGCCATTGTTGCAAAATAATCTCAGTGCTTGGACCAGATACACTTTGGTCCGGAGCTGGTCTTGGCGATGCATCGGGCCGTCTCTATAAAGACCGTTCCGCGATTCATTTGCGGGAGGTCCGAATGGCAGTATTTCACATGGTAATGCGGGGCCGCGAAGCCTAGGTCCCAGCTGGCGCTCCGCGAAGGTCTGTCCTTCGCGCCGAAGCCGGATCGGGCACAGGCTTATGCCGATGCCGGTCGCCGCCCCGACAAGGGCGTGACGCCAAAATATGCCAGTCCGCTTCCGGGCAATTACTGCCCTTTGCGCGGCTTCTTCAATTTTCGACTTTATGGGATCGGGCTCGTTCGCGCCCGAATGACATCATGGCTCGTCTTAAGATCGATTTGCGCGCGAGCGCGTTTCGCAGCGTTCTTGGTTTTTCGCTCACCCACTGGCGGCGCCAGCCCTGGCGGCTTTCGCTGATCATGGGTGGTTTCCTGCTGTCGACGCTGGCCGACGTCCTGACGCCGCTTTATTCCGGCCGGCTGGTCGACGCCGTCGCCAGCAGCGCCGGCGCGGACGCCATTGCCTGGAATGCTGCGATGACGGCGTTCTCGATTCTGATGGCGTTGGCGCTGACCGGCGTCGTGCTGCGCAACCTCGCGTTCATGGGCATCGTCGAACTGACGCTCAAGATGATGGCCGACATCGCCGCCGACGCCTTCCATCGCGTCCAGCGGTTTTCCACCGACTGGCACGCCAACAGCTTCGCCGGCTCGACCGTGCGCAAGGTGACGCGCGGCATGTGGGCGCTCGACCTGCTCAACGACACCATCCTCATCGCGCTGCTGCCGTCGGTCGTCATGCTTGTCGGCTCGACGCTGCTGCTCGGCTGGTTCTGGCCGCTGATGGGGGCGGTCGTTGCCGCCGGCTCGCTGCTGTTCATCATGGTGACCGCAATGCTGTCGCTTGGCTATGTCGCGCCGGCGGCGAGGCTCGCCAACACGTGGGATACACGCCTCGGCGGCTCGCTGGCCGACGCGGTGAGCTGCAACGCCGTGGTCAAGGGCTTTGGCGCCGAGGAGCGCGAAGAGCGCCGCCTGGCCAGGGTTATCGCCAAATGGCGGGGACGCACGCGCCGCACCTGGGTGCGCGGCACCGTCAACGGCACCACCCAAGGAGTGCTGCTGCTGGCCATGCGGGCCGCGGTGATCGGTCTGGCACTGATGCTGTGGTCATGGGGGCAGGCGAGCGCCGGCGACGTCGCCTTCGTGCTGACCTCGTTCTTCGTGCTGCAGGGCTATTTGCGCGATATCGGCACGCATATCCGGAATTTGCAGCGTTCGATCAATGACATGGAGGAATTGGTCGATTTCCAGTCCGAACCGCTCGGCATCGAAGACCGGCCCGGCGCCGGGGCGATCCAGATCACGCAAGGGGCCATAAGCTTCGACAACGTCACCTTTCACTACGGCAATCACCGGACACCGCTCTATCGCGACTTTTCGGTCGATATCGAACCGGGTGAACGCGTCGGGCTCGTCGGTCACTCTGGGTCGGGCAAGACGACGTTCGTCAAGCTCATCCAGCGGCTCTATGACGTGAATGCGGGCAAGATCCTGATCGACGGCCAGGATATCTCGCAGGTGGCGCAAGCGTCGCTGCGCGGGCAGATCGCCATCGTCCAGCAGGAGCCGATCCTGTTCCACCGGTCGCTCGCCGAAAACATCGCCTATAGCAGGCCGAGCGCGACGCAGGCGGAGATCGAACATGCCGCCAGGCTGGCGAGCGCGCACGACTTCATAACCAACCTGCCGAAGGGCTACGGCACGCTGGTCGGCGAGCGCGGCGTGAAATTGTCGGGCGGCGAGCGGCAGCGCGTGGCGATCGCGCGCGCCTTCCTTGCCGATGCGCGCATCCTGATCCTGGACGAGGCGACATCGAGCCTCGATTCGGAATCGGAGGTGCTGATCCAGCAGGCGATGGAGCGGCTGATGGTCGGCCGCACCACGCTGGTCATCGCGCACCGGCTTTCGACGGTGCGGGCGCTCGACAGGCTGCTGGTCTTCGATCGCGGCAATATCGTCGAGGAAGGCTCGCATGACGAACTGATCCGGCTGAAGGGCGGCATCTACCGACGCCTGTTCGAGCGCCAGGCGCTCGAGCTGACCAAGGGACTTGCCATCTGACCTGGGTGGCCTTCGGCTTCGTTCGGAGGCCAGCTCTATCAGGCGCTGTGGGCCGGTTGGGAGTAGCGGTGCACGCAACCGCAGGGCGGGGCAGAACTCGGCGGGGGCTCCCCGTCACCCAGCCCGTGCCGGCCGAGCCAATCCGTGACGCGAAGCGATATCCAGATCGTCTTGCGGATCCTGAGTTTGAGCATTTGTTTGTGATGCCGATCGAGATACCTTGTCTCAACCATTGATTGCTATAGCTTTGCTCAAGCAACCCAGAGGGGCTTGTTCGCATCTCCTGGGATTCGATTGATCAATGTAGGTCTCGCCCTCCGGCAGGCGACCTCCGTAGGCCTCACGATGCATCCTGTCTCCGAAAGTATCGGTGTGAAAAACGTGGCTGCGCCGTCGGTGCTGGAGACGCAGCACGGCTCGGTTCGGCCGCTCGCAGCCGGAGATCTCGAGCGTGTCGCCGCACTCTTCCTGACGAAATTTCGGCGGCGACGTCACCTCCTCGATCGCGCGATCGCGGAGACGGCCGAGTATATGAGAAAGATCTATCTTGGGCCTGCCGGCCAGGCTGGTGACAGCAACGCTCTTGTCCAGATCAACCCGCAGGGCCGCCTGGGTGGCTTCCTCGGGGTCCTGAAAGCCCACTACGAGCTCAACGGAGCGGCATTGAATGCGGCGATCATCGGGCCGCTCATGGCCGACCCCGGCACCGATCACGGCTCGGCCGGACCGCAGTTGCTGCGCGCCGTGCATCAAGGCGCGTTCGATCTGCACCTGACCGATTCGGCCAACCGGGTATCCCTGGCCTTCGCGCGCCCGATGAAATATCAGCTGCTGCCGGTGCATTGTCTGGGATGGACCTGCATTTTCCGGCCGGCCGCGATGGCCGCCGCCATGGCGCGCGGCAAATGGCCGGGCTTGCCTCGCTTCGCACTTGATCCTTGCGCCAGAGCATTCGACACCCTTACGAGAAAAAGGTTCGAGCCGCCCGCCCAGCATTTCGCGGCGCACCGGGTCCATCGCGAAGCGATGGATGCCGCGCAATTTGCGGAGCGCTTGCCGACCCTGATGTCCGACTACTCGCTTCGGCCGCGTTGGCAAGATGGCGAGCTGCCACGGCTGCTCGCTCTGGCGGCCGAGAAGCGGGCCGACGGTCCCCTTCATTTCGGCGGGACATACGACGAAACAGGTAAGATACTCGGCTGCTACGCCTTCTACGGTCAAGCCGGCGGCATCGCGAGCCTGCTGCAAATCCAGGCCTCCGGGTCTCACTGGGGCGCGACGCTGGATGGCCTGATCGCCGACGCGCGGAATATGGGTTGCGTGGGCATCGCCGGGCAGACGCAAGGCAGGTTCCTGCCTCAGCTCTTCGGCTACAAGAACGTCTTCCTCCGCTATGCCGGGGGGACTATGGTCCGCTCGCGGATCGCCGAGGTCACGGAAGCGGTCCGCTCCGGCGACATCTTCATCGGTGGCTTGATGGGCGACCGCTGGACCCGCCTCAGTTCCGATGATTTCGGCCGCTGATCAGCCTCGGCGAGCGGTTCGGATGTCTCGGCCCACCAAGAGCCGACCTAAGGCGGCAAGGCCCAGCGGCATCATTATCTCGACCGCGTCGGCTTCGCCCGCCGCGCTCGAACGTGGCAAGCGCCGCCCGGTCTTTTCATTGCGCGCGCCATGTTCTATGTCTGCGGCACAGCGCGGGGGCGCATCTTGTCAATCACAAAGGCATCCGGTACGCCCCATCCATGACAGTTACCGTTCGTTTCGCTCCGTCACCGACCGGCCGCATCCATATCGGCAATGCGCGCACCGCTCTCTTCAACTGGCTGTTTGCCCTGAACAACAAGGGCCGCTTCATCCAGCGCTTCGACGACACCGACATCGCCCGCTCGAAGCAGGAATTCGCCGACGCCATCCTTTACGACCTGCATTGGCTGGGCATTTTCCCGGACGCCACCGAATATCAGTCGCGGCGCTTCGAGACCTACGACGCGGCCGTCGAGCGGCTCAAGGCGGCGGGCGTTCTCTATGCCTGCTACGAAACGCCGGAGGAACTCGATCTGCGGCGAAAAGTGCGCCGCACGCGCGGCCTGCCGCCGGTCTATGGCCGCGAGGCCCTGGCGCTGACCAGGGAGCAGGTGGCCGAATACCAGGCGGACGGGCGCCGGCCGCACTGGCGTTTCCTGCTGCCCAATTTCTCAGACGATCCGCAGCAGCCCGAACGCACCGACATCCACTGGAACGACCTGGTGCGCGGCGAGGAAACGGTCGATCTCGCTTCGCTCTCGGATCCAGTGCTGGTGCGTGAGGACGGCACCTATCTCTACACGTTGCCGTCGGTCGTCGACGACATCGAGATGGGCATCAGCCACGTCATCCGTGGTGACGACCATGTCACCAATACCGGCGTGCAGATTGCCCTGTTCAAGGCGCTGGGCGCCGAGCCGCCGGTTTTCGGCCACCACAATCTTTTGACCACCGTCTCGGGCGAGGGACTGTCGAAGCGCACCGGGGCCCTCTCCATTGAAAGCCTGCGCGAGGACGGCATCGAGCCGATGGCCGTCGCTTCGCTGGCCGTGCTGGTCGGCACCTCGGAGAATGTCGCGGCCGCGCATGACCTGGCCGAACTCGCCGGGGATTTCGACCCGGCCGCCACCTCGAAATCATCGGCCAAGTTCGATCCGGAAGAGCTTTTCGTGCTGAACCGCGTGCTGCTGCACCACATGCCCTTCGACGAGGCCCGAGACAGGCTGATGGTGCTCGGCATCTCGGGCGACCAGGCCGAACCTTTCTGGTTGGCGGTGCGCGGCAATCTCGACCGGCTCGCCGATGCGGCGGGCTGGTGGCGCGTCCTGCGCGAGGGGCCGCAGGAGCGGCCCGATTTTTCCGCCGACGACCGCGATTTTCTTCATCAGGCTTTCGATGTCCTGCCGGAAGAGCCATGGAACGGGACAGTCTGGAAGGATTGGACCGGCAAGATCAGGGAAGCGACCGGACGCAAGGGCAAGGGGCTGTTCATGCCGCTCAGACTTGCGCTTACCGGACTGTCTTCGGGGCCGGAGCTTGCAGATTTATTGCCGCTGATGGGTCGGGAAGGAACGTTGGCCCGACGACCCTGACCTTGCGCTGTTCCGGCGGCAAGGCGGACACCGGCGATGTCACCGGCTTGGCGGAAAGCCGCTTGATGGCTTCGCGGTCGAGCCCGCCTTCCATATTGGCCAGGGTTTCCGGGTCGGCGCCCGGGTCTGGCTTGGAGGCAGGGACCGGAATGAACGGTGCCGCGTCCGTTTCGGGCTGCGACTGTCGCGGATTTGGCGGGTTGCCGCCAATGATCTGGAAGTTCTGCGCGGCATTGCAGCCGCAAGCCGGTGGGCGTGGCATGTTGGACTGCTTGTAGAGATAGGCGGTCGGCAGTTCGCTATAGGGCCTGCCGGTGACCGATGACGTCATCGCGGCGGAATCGTCGTCCATGCCGCGCGAATAGAAGACCTGCATCTCGGTGCCGGGGCAGCTCGATTCGCAATTCTTCTGGTCGCGCTCGAAATCGCTGACCGAGGCCGCGTTCGACATCGGGAAGAAGTAGCCGTCGCAGGTGCGTACGCACATCGTGCGGAACTCGCCGCCGGCGCTCGGGAAATCGGGCGCTTCGGGCTGGTTCAAGACCCTGCGGATAGTGCGCTCCCCATCGGGATCGTCGGGCTGGTCAAGCGTGTCGCCCCGCTGGCCATCGTTGCCGAAAAGCTGGTCGAACAGGTTCGCGGTGCCGTCTTCTCCACGGTCAGCTTCCCGCAGCGGAGCGTGGCGCGGCGCAACCGTTTCGTCGCGGCAACCATTGGCGTCGAGCGCGGCCAGGATGCGGCCACTGTCGCGACGCGATCCGCCGCCGGCGAGCTGGGCACGCTTGGCCTGGAGACTGTCGAGATTGGCGTTCATGCGGTCGATGGTGGCGTTGAGCCCGGCACATTGATTGACGTTGCGGGAAAACAGAGAAAATCCGCAGCCTGCGTTGTCCGCCTGGCCACGGGCCTTGGAAATCTGTTCGCGCTGGCGGTCGATCGCGGCATCGTATTTCCGGATCATTGCCGGGCCGCCGCCGCCACGCGAAGCCGCGGCAAGATCGGCCTCCAACTGACGGCAGACCCGCGAAGCGGCCTGTGGCTCGGTGATGGTGGCGCCGGACAGCAGCAGGCCAAGCAGCATGGCAGCATGCGCCCGCTTCAACCTTGCGCTTGTCATCCGCCTCAAATCCCGCTTGCCTATGGTCGCCAAGCTACCCCGTTCGCGGTTAATCGTCTATTTCGGATGCGGTTCGCTGGTTGGCCGAAAGCCATTAAGTCGGGACAGCAGGCGGGTTCAGCCGGCCAGGCAACAACGGTAAGCGGCAGACCGCTCCGGCCGGTCAGAACTTGTAGTTCATGCCGATCCTGACCGTATTGAACGTGTTGTCGAAGGTGGTGTTGGAGTTGGCGCCATAATCGATGGTCTGGTCCCGCAGATCGATATATTGATATTCGAATTTTGCCGACCAATGGTCCGTGATCGCCTGCTCCAGTCCGGCGCCAATGGTCCAGCCGACCTTGGTGTTCTTCTCGGAAAAGCCGCTCAAGGGACCGTTGAGATATTGGTTTTCGACACTGCCAAAAGCCAGGCCACCGGTCCCGTAGATCAGGGTACGATCGAACGCATAGCCCGCCCTGGCGCGAAGCGTTCCAAACCAATCCACCTTGGTGTCGTAAGTATCGCCTCCGCCGACATTGATCTCGTCGGAGTGGCCCTTGATGTCGGCCCCGGAAAAATCGGCCTCCACGCCGAGGACGGTGGAACTGATCTGGTAGTTGTAGCCGAGTTGGATGCCGCCCAGGAAACCATCGGTATCGTAGTTCTGAGAACCACGGATTGTCGGTGTGTTCGGCAAATTGTAAGCCGCATCGGTCCTTCCGAAACCGTAGCCAATCTGCCCGCCGACATAGACGCCGGACCAGTCGTGGACGGTTGCGGGCTCGGCACTGATAGCGTCCGCGGCCAGAGCTTGCCCGCTGATCAGGGACAGCAATGCGGATGCAAGCATCAAACCCTTCATGACGTCCTCACCGTCAAACCAGATGCGAAACCATATCAGGTAGGCTTCCCCTGCGAAATCCGCTCTCCGCCAACACGGACCTTCCGCAATCGCAAGTTGCCGACCGGCAACACCCCGGCTTTGCGACGAGCCAGCCATGAAGGAAGCCGTCCCCAGGCCAAGCCGAACCGCTGGAGGCGGCTTAGTCCAGATTCGCGATAGCCTGCGCCTTGTGCGCGGCCTCAACCACGGCTAGCGCCGTCATGTTGACGACGCCGCGCGATGTCACCGAGGGCGTCAGGATGTGCGCCGGCATATCGGTGCCAAGCAGGATCGGCCCGACATGCAGAGCATCCATCATGGCGCGTAGCGCCGTCAGCGTGATGTTGGCCGAATCGAGGTTCGGGAACACCAGCAGATTGGCTTCGCCCTTCAGTCGCGAATGCGGATAGACGCGCTGGCGCAGATGCTCCGACAAGGCTGAATCGGCATGCATTTCGCCGTCGCATTGAAGTTCCGGCGCGATGCGCGCCAGGATCGCCGCCGCCTGGCGCATTTTCAGCGCGCTTGGCGAATCGCGCGAGCCGAAGTCGGAGTGCGACAGCAGCGCCGCCTTCGGCTCGATGCCGAAGCGCTGGATTTCCTCGGCCGCCAGCACGGTCATTTCGGCGATTTCCTCGGCCGTCGGGTCGACGGAAACGTGCGTATCGGTGAGGAAGATGATGCCGCGCTGCGAGATCAGCATGGACAGGGTCGACAGGTCATAGTCCCTGATGCCGGCGCGAGGGCCAATGATGAGGGTCACGTTGCGCAGGTGCCGCTCGAAGCGTCCTTCGAGGCCGCAGACCATGGCGTCGGCATCGCCGCGCTTCAGGGCGAGCGCCGCGATCACCGTATTGTCGGTGCGCACCATGGTACGTGCGGCTTCCGTCGTCACGCCGCGCCGGCCGGCAAGTTCGATCAGGAGGTCGACATAGTTGCGGTAGCGCGGATCGTCTTCCGGGTTGATCAGGCCGAAATCGACGCCCGGCTTGATGCGCAGCCCGTAGCGCTTCAGCCTGACCTCGATGACGTGCGGACGGCCGATCAGGATCGGCTCGGCAATGCCTTCCTCCAGCACCACCTGGGCGGCGCGCAGCACGCGCTCATCCTCGCCATCGGCATAGATGACGCGCTTGGCGCTCGATGCCTTGGCGGATGAGAACACCGGCTTCATCACCAGGCCGGAGCGGAAGACGAAACGGTTGAGCTTGTCGATGTAGGCGGTGAAGTCGGTGATCGGCCGTGTCGCCACACCGGTGTCGCAGGCCGCTTTGGCAACGGCCGGCGCGATGCGCAGGATGAGCCTGGGATCGAAGGGCGAGGGGATCAGGAAATCAGGCCCGAAGATCGGTGTCTCGCCCGAATAGGCGCGCGCGGCGACGTCCGAAGGCTCTTCGCGGGCAAGGGCGGCAATGGCCCGCACCGCGGCCATCTTCATCTCTTCATTGATCGCGCTGGCACCGCAGTCGAGCGCGCCGCGGAAGATATAGGGGAAGCACAGGACGTTGTTGACTTGATTGGGAAAATCGGACCGGCCCGTGCAGATCATGGCATCGGGTCGCGCAGCGCGCGCCACTTCCGGCATGATCTCGGGATTGGGGTTGGCCAGCGCCAGGATCAGCGGCTTCGGCGCCATGTGCTGCAGCAGTTCCGGCTTCAATACGCCGGCCGCGGAGAGGCCGAGGAAAACGTCGGCGCCCGGGATGACATCGGCCAGCGTGCGCGCCTCGGTGTCCTTCACATAAGGGTCTTTCCAGCGGTCCATCTCGTCGGTGCGGCCCTTGTAGGCGACGCCGAAACGGTCGGTGACCCAGATGTTTTCGATCCGTACTCCGAGCGAGACCAGGAGATTGAGGCAGGCAAGGGCGGCCGCGCCCGCGCCGGAGGTGACGACCTTGATGTCCGAAATGGTCTTGCCGGCGAATTCCAGCCCGTTGAGCACGGCGGCGGCGACGATGATGGCGGTGCCGTGCTGGTCATCGTGGAACACCGGTATGCTCATGCGGGCTTTCAGCCGCTCCTCGACCTCAAAACATTCCGGCGCCTTGATGTCCTCGAGGTTGATGCCGCCGAAAGTGGGTTCTAGAGCGGCGATGGTCTCCACCATGCGCTCGATCTCGGGCGCGTCGATCTCGATGTCGAAGACGTCGATGCCGGCGAATTTCTTGAACAGGACCGCCTTGCCTTCCATCACGGGTTTGGAGGCCAGCGGGCCGATATTGCCGAGACCAAGCACGGCCGAACCGTTGGAGACGACGCCGACCAGGTTGGCGCGCGCCGTATAGTCGGCGGCGGTTGCCGGATTGTCGCGGATCTCCAGGCAAGGGGCGGCGACGCCGGGCGAGTAGGCGAGCGCCAGGTCGCGCTGATTGCCAAGCGGCTTGGTTGCCTGGATTTCGAGCTTTCCCGGTCTCGGGTGCTTGTGGAAGTAAAGGGCGGCTTCGTCGAGGTCCGAACGTGCCGTTTTCTTGTTCTCGCCTTCCATGCGGCCGCTCCCTCGAAACCTGCTCCGAGGCCCCTTTTAGCATGCGGCCAAGGTTTTTCGCGACGCTAATTGACGCGCCGCCGGCTTTAAACCGCGGCGCGTAAAAAATCATTAGATGTCAGATTCTTACGACTGTTTCATGCCAGATGAATCCGGCCACGTCGTCGACCTTTCGATCAGAAGGCGCTGACATAGAGACCGCCGTCGACCGGTATGTTCTGCCCGGTCAGATAGCCGGCATGAACCGAGCAGAGGAAGGCGCAGATCTGGCCGAATTCCTCCGGCGTGCCGAGCCGCTTGGCTGGCACGTCGGCGCTGATGCGAGTCTTGCGCGCGGCGGCGGCGGCGGGATCCTCGACGGTGCCGGCCTCGTGCGGGCCGCGCAGCCGGTCGGTGTCGAGTTTGCCCGGCAGAAGGCTGTTGATGGTGACGTTGCGATCGATGACCGTTCGCGCCACGCCGGCTAGGAAAGAGGTGAGACCAGCGCGCGCGCCCGACGAGAGGTCGAGGCCGGGAATGGGGACATAGACCGATAGCGAGGTGATGTTGACGATGCGGCCGAAGCCGCGCTTCGCCATGCCGTCGAGGACTGCCTGCACCAGCTCGATCGGGGTCACCATGTTCTGGGTGACGCCTTCGAGGATTTTCGCGCGATCGAGCTCGCGGAAATCGCGCAGCGGCGGGCCGCCATTGTTGTTGACGAGAATGTCGGGCTCGGGGCAGGCTGCAAGCAGTGCCTTCTGTACCTCGGGCTTGGAGACGTCGCCGACGACCTCCGTCACCGTCACGCCATAGCGCTCGCGCAGTTCGGCGGCGGTTTTGGCCACCAGTTCGGCATTGCGCCCATTGACGACGATGTCGCAACCGGCCTCGGCCAGCGCCATGGCGCAGCCTTTTCCAAGTCCCTTGCTCGAAGCGCAGACGATTGCCTTCTTTCCGCGAATACCGAGATCCATGACGATTTCTCCTGTGATTTGGCGGGCAAGCTAGTCCTTAGACTGGACCAATCGCAACCGTCATACGGTTGTTGCATGAATCGAGGCATAGGCTGCTCGAAAGCAAGGGTAAAATCGCGATGTCAGGCCAAGAGCCCCGCACTTTCCGCAGCATGTTCATTTCCGACGTCCATCTCGGCTCGAAGGCGGCCAAGGCCGAGTTCCTGATCGATTTCCTTCGATACCATGACGCCGACATCATCTATCTGGTTGGCGATATCGTCGATGGCTGGCGGCTGCGGCGGAGCTGGCACTGGCCGCAAAGCCACAATGACGTCGTGCAGAAATTGCTGCGCAAGGCGCGCAAGGGCGCCAGCATCACCTATATAGCCGGCAATCACGACGAGTTCGCCCGCCAATTCCAGGGCGTGCATTTCGGCGGCATCGTCGTCGCCGACCGCGCGATCCATGAAACAGCCGACGGCAAGCGCCTTCTTGTCATCCATGGCGATCAGTTCGACACTGTCGTTCACAATCAGCGCTGGCTCGCCTATCTCGGCGATCATGCCTATGACGCGGCGATGATCGTCAACCGCGTGGTGACGCGCTTGCGCCAATTGCTCGGCCTGCCTTACTGGTCGTTCTCATCCTGGGCCAAGGTCAAGGTCAAGAAAGCGGTCAATTTCATCGGCTCGTTCCAGACCGTGCTGACCGAGGAAGCCCGCCGCTCGCATGTCGACGGCGTCATCTGCGGCCATATCCATCATGCCGCGATCGAGAATTTCGACGATGTGCGCTACATCAACACCGGCGACTGGGTGGAAAGCTGCACGGCCGTGGTCGAGCACTTCGACGGCCGGATGGAAATCCTGACCTGGGCGCAAATCCTGCCGGAAGCGCCGGACGAGCCCTTCATCCCCATGCTCATCGAGGATCGGGTGGGGCAGGCGGCCTGAGCCGAATTCTCGCCGATTTTCGGGCCAATCGATTAGTCCAGCCGGTTTCCCCGGGTTTTCCGCCATGTTAAGGGATCGATCTGCGTTGCTGGCCGGCCGGCCAAGTGCGGCGTAATTGGATCGATTCATGTCCCTGCCGCCGCTTTCGCCAGAACAGCTCGTCAAGCCGCGCCATTTCGAACTGCGCATGAGCCTCATTTTCGGCACGCTGTTCATATCGCTCGGTACCCATCTGCCCTATTTCCCGCTCTGGCTGCAGGCCAAGGGCTTTCACGCCGAGCAGATCGCCGTCATCCTGGCGGCGCCCATGTTCCTGCGCGTGGTGACGACGCCGCTGCTGACGACGCTCGCCGACCGGGCGCGGGACCGCGCCGATGTTTATGTCGCGCTGGTGGCAGCCTCCCTGCTGCTCTCGGCGGGTTATTTCCTGACACCGACCTACGCCATGGTGCTGGCGGTGTCGCTTGCCCTGACCATTGTCTGGACGCCGCATTCGCCGATCGCCGATTCGCTGGCGCTTTCGGGCGTGCGCCGCTTCGGTTCGAACTACGCAAGCATGCGCAAATGGGGCTCGATCTGCTATCTCTGCGCCAATGTCGCTGGCGGCTTCATCTTGGCGGCCACCGGTCCGCAAGCCGTTCCGGTGATCATTTTCCTTGCCCTTGGCGCGGCACTCGTCGCAGGGCTGCTGGCGCCGCGCATGGGGCGGCCGCGCAAGGCCTCGCCGCTGTCGGCCGCGGAAATCCAGCACGCGGCGCCGAGCCTGTTCAATGCCTATTTCCTCTTTTTCACCTTTGGCGTCGGCATCATCACCGCCAGCCACGCCTTCCTTTACGGCTTCGTTTCCATCTACTGGAAATCGATCGGCATAAGCGATTCCGTCGTCGGCCTGCTGTGGGCTTGGGGCGTGGTGTCCGAAGTCTGCATGTTTTTGTTTTTCAATCGCATTTTCGCCTCCATATCCGTCGTCAGGGTGATGGTGATCGCCGGCATCGGGTCGATCGTGCGCTGGATCATCTTCCCACTGGTATGGCCGTTCGGCCTCGGCGTCGCCGGCTTCTTCGCCGTGCAGTCACTGCATTCGGTGTCCGTCGCGATGGTGCTGATCGGCCTGCAGAAGATGATCGCCGAGACCGTCTCCGAGGAGCGCACGGGCGCCGCGCAAGGCATCGCCTATTTCTTCAACGGCTTCTTCATGGCCGCCGTCACGCTTGCGTCCGGTCCGCTTTATGATCGTCTCGGCGTCGATGGTTTCCTGGTGATGATCCCGATCGCGATCATTGGCCTCGTGCTGATCGGGCTTGCCGCGCGCTCAGCCCCACAGCGCCCGGTCCGGGGGTGAGACGAGCGAACCCTGGTAGACGAGACCCGGCACACGGTCGCGCGCGAGCAGCAGCGGACCATCGAGGTCAACGAAATCGGCGTTCTGGGCGAGTAGGACCGCCGGCGCCATGGCAAGCGATGTGCCGACCATGCAGCCGACCATGATGCCAAAACCCAGATCGCGGGCGCGGTCACGCAGCACGAGCGCCGCCGTCAGCCCGCCGGACTTGTCGAGCTTGATGTTGACGGCGTCGTAGAGGCCGACAAGCGCTTCCAAATTATTCGCCTCATGCACGCTTTCATCGGCGCAGATCGGCACCGGATGCGCGATGTGGCGCAGGATTTCATCCCGGCCGGCGGGCAGGGGCTGTTCGATGAGCGCAATGCCCTGCTCCGCGGCAAAGGCGAGGTTCGCGACGATATTGTCGTCGGTCCAGCCTTCATTCGCATCAAGGATGATTCGGCTCCCGGGTGCCGCCTGTCTCACTGCCTCGATCCGGGCGATGTCGTTGTCGCCGCCGATCTTGACCTTCAGCAGCGGCCGCCCGGCGTTGGCACGGGCCTGTGCCGCCATCGCCTCGGGTTCGCCGAGCGATAGCGTGTAGGCAGTTTCCAATGGACGCGGCGGAGCTGGCCAGATTGCGTGTGCAACCGGGCTGTCACCCATCTTGGCCTCAAGGTCCCAGAGGGCGCAGTCGACCGCGTTGCGGGCGGCTCCCGCCGGCATTGCGTCGAGCAGGGCGGTCCGGTCGATGCCACCGGCTATCCGCTCGCGCATCGCCTCTATCGCGGCGTGCACGCCGTCCATGGTTTCACCATAGCGCTTGTAGGGAACGCATTCGCCGCGACCGCTATGACCGTCCTGGCTGATCGTGCATGTGATGACCTCGGCCTCGGTCTTGGAGCCGCGCGAAATGGTGAAGGTTCCGGCGATCGGAAAGCGCTCCGCCTCGACCGAAATGACACGCGCCATATTTTTCTGCTCCAGCTGTGCCAGAAGGGTTGTCGGCAAATCGACAAGGTCGGACCCATCAGGCTAAACAGGACGCCATGTTGACCATCGGCAAGCGCGACGCAAGCGGCACGACCGCCTCGGAGGCTGACCACCAACCGCGTGTGGCGGTCGGCGAGGAGGGTGGCGTTCTGGGTTGCGCGTTCTCCGGAATCTGGACGACACGAACGGTAGCGTCAATCGACGCCGACATGCGCAAGATCGAGAAACGAAACGGTTTCAAGACTTTGGCGCTGGATCTTTCGAAAATCGAGAAGATCGATACCGCCGGCGCCTGGCTGATCGACCGCCTGGTCAGTGTCTTCGAGAAGAAGAACGTCGAGGTCCGGCTGCAAGGCCAGAGCGAGATCGCTTCCATCCTGCTCGACGCGGTCGGCGAGGCTGTTCGGCGCGAGCCCGAATCCGGGCCGGCGCGGCCGCCCAACATCGTCATCCGGGCGCTTGAGGCGGTTGGCCGGCGCGTCTACGAGATGCGCGACGATTTCTTTGCTTCGATGAATATTCTTGGCGCCACCATCCGCGGCGCACAGATGAAGCTTGGCCGCGGCCACGCCGTCAACCCGGCTGCGATCTTCAACCAGATCGACCGCATGGGCGTCGGTGCCATCCCGGTGGTGGTGCTGATGTCGGCGATCGTCGGCGCGATCGTTGCCCAGCAAGGCGCCTACCAGCTCAGCTATTTCGGCGCTGACATCTTCGTCGTCGACCTCGTCGGCGTGCTCATCCTGCGCGAACTCGGCGTGCTGATGACGGCAATCATGATCGCCGGCCGCTCCGGCAGCGCGATCACCGCGGAGATCGGCTCGATGAAGATGCGCGAGGAGGTCGACGCGCTGAAGGTCATCGGTCTCAACCCGATCGGCGTCCTGGTCTTTCCGCGTCTGGTTGCGCTGGTGATTGCGTTGCCGTGCCTGACGATCATCGCCAATTTCGCGGCACTCGGCGGCGGCATCGTCGCGGCCTGGCTCTACTCCGATATCCCCCCCGCCGCATTCATCGACCGGCTGCGTGTCGCCATCGATCTCAGCACGATTTTCGCCGGCCTGATCAAGGCGCCGTTCATGGCCATGATCATCGGCACAATCGCCTCGGTCGAAGGCATGAAGGTCGGCGGCAGTGCCGAATCGCTCGGCCAGCACGTGACCGCGTCGGTGGTGAAGTCGATCTTCGTGGTCATCATCCTCGATGGCCTTTTCGCCATGTTCTACGCAGCGATCGAGTTCTGAGAGATGGCGAAGGGCAATGGCATCGAGGTGGAGGAAGCGGACGACAGTGAAATCGTCTTGTCGGTGCGCGACGTCACCGTTGCCATCGAGGACAAGCTGATCCTCGACAAGCTTTCGCTCGACATCAAGCGCGGCGAGATCCTGGGGTTCGTCGGTGCTTCGGGCGCCGGCAAGTCCGTCCTTTTGCGAACCATTCTCGGCTTGATGCCCAAGCAGTCGGGAACGATCAAGCTGTTTGGCGTCGATGTCGACAAGGCAAGCGATATCGAGCGCCTGCGCATCGACATGCGTCTTGGCGTGCTGTTCCAGCATGGCGCGCTGTTTTCGGCATTGACCGTGCAGGAGAACGTGCAGGTGCCGATGCGCGAATATCTAGACCTGCCAAGGAAGCTGATGGACGAACTGGCACTGCTCAAGATCGAGCTGGTCGGGCTGCCGCCGGACGCGGCGCAGAAATTTCCCTCCGAACTCTCCGGCGGCATGATCAAGCGCGCGGCCCTTGCGCGCGCCTTGGCGCTCGATCCAGACATCGTCTTTCTCGACGAGCCGACGTCCGGCCTCGATCCGATCAGTGCCGCCGAATTCGACGAACTCGTCGTCAAGCTGCGCGACACCATGGACCTGACCGTCTATATGGTCACGCACGACCTCGACACGCTGTTTACCGCTTGCGACCACGTGGCGGTGCTCGGCAAGAAGAAAGTATTGGTCGAAGGCACTATCGACGACATGCTGAAGAGCGAGGAACCGTGGGTAAAATCCTATTTCCGCGGAAAACGCGCCCGCCAGCTTGATCTTGCCGCACGTGCATAGCCATAAGTGAAGCAATGGAAACCAGAGCCAACTACGTCATTGTCGGCATTTTCACGCTGGTTGCGATCCTGGCGGCGTTCGCCTTCGTCTACTGGACGGCGGCGATCGGTGACAGGGGCGAGACGACGCTGTTGCGCGTGCGCATTCCAGGTTCGGCCTCCGGCCTCGGCCGCGGCAGCTTCGTGTTGTTCAACGGCGTCAAGGTCGGTGACGTCAAGCGCGTCTATATCGACGTGGACAACCCGACCGTCGCCATCGCCGACACCGAGATCGACCGGCTGACGCCGATCACCAAGTCGACGCAGGCCGATATCGGCCTTGCCGGCCTCACCGGGCAGGCCAACATCGAGCTCAAGGGCGCCGATCCCAAGGAAGTGAAACTCCTCGATCAGGCCGAAAAGGAAGGCAAGGTCGCCGAGATCGTCGCCAATCCGTCCGCCGTGACCAATCTGCTGCAGACGGCGCAGAACATCTTCACCCGCGCCGACAAGGTGCTGACCGAACTCGAGGGCTTCACCAAGGATGTTCGCGGGCCGCTGACGCAGACTGTCCAGAACGTGCAGACGTTCTCCGATGCGCTGGCCAAGAATTCCGACGGCATCGACAAGTTCCTGTCCAGCGTCAGCGCGCTGTCCGACGAACTCAAGGGCGTGTCCGGCAAGCTCGACGGCACGCTGAAGGCGGCGGAAGGCCTACTCAATGCCGTCGACAGGGACAAGATCAAGAGCATCGTCGCCAATGTCGATACGGTGACCGCGAACCTCAAACAGACATCGCAGCAGCTCGACGGTGTGATCAAGAATGTCGACACGGCGGTCGGATCCGTCAATGATTTCGCCAAGCAGACGCAGGGAACGCTGGCCAAGGTCGACGGCGTGCTGGACGGTGTCGATCCGGCGCAGGTGCGTGCGGCCCTGGCCAACATCCAGAAGGCCAGCGAAAACGCCAACAAGGCCGCCGCCGACATTGCCGTGGTGACCGACAAGTTCGCCAACCGCGCCGACGATATCGACCAGACGATCAAGGACGCCAAGCAACTGGCACAGCGGCTCAACGATGCCTCGGTGCGCGTCGACGGCATCCTTGCCAGGGTCGACACCTTGCTTGGATCGGGGCAGGCCGACGGCGTAATGGCCGACGCCAGGGATACGCTGAAGTCGTTCAAGCAGGTTGCCGATACACTGAATGCGCGGCTGGGCGTCATTACCGACAATCTGGCGCGCTTCTCGGGCCAGGGCCTGTCGAATGTCGAGGCGCTGGTGCAGGACAGCCGCCGATCGATCACGCGCATCGAGGAAGCGGTCACGGATCTCAGCCGCAATCCGCAGCGCATTCTTTCGGGTGGCGACGGCGAGGTTCGGCAATTCGATGGCAGGGCACGGCGTTGACTTCGACGTCTGCTCGCCTCAGAAACAGTCATTGCGGGTGCAGGTTATTTTGAGGTCGATACATAACGGGGACAGCAGGGGTCGCGCGTGAAGTCGATTGTGTCCAGATCGGGCCTGGCATTGCTTGCCTTGGTCCTCGCCAGCTGCGCGGCGTTGCCCGGTGGCGGACCCGCGCCGCTCGACACGTTTGAGTTGTCGGCGCCTTCGGTCGACGCGCATGGCCACAGCCGCAAGCAAATCCTGATCGCCCAGCCCTCGGCACTCAAGGCGCTGGACAGCCAGAACATCGTCATCAAGCCCTCCGACCGCTCGATCCAGTATCTGAAGGGCGCGCAATGGGCCGACCGCCTGCCGCTGATCGTGCAGGCGCGGCTCGCCGAGACATTCCAGCGCTCGGGCAGCTTTGCCGGTGTTGGCAAGCCGGGCGAGGGCCTGGCGATCGATTATCAGATCATCGTAGAGATCCGATCCTTCGAGGTGCGCGTCGACGGTGGCGAGCACGCCGAAGTCGACCTGTTCGTGCGCATCCTCAACGACCGCAACGGCGAAGTGCGCGCGTCCAAGAGCTTCACCGCGACCGCACCGGTTTCGGGCAGTGGCAATTCCGCCTATGTCAGTGGGCTGGACGCCGCGTTTGGCGATGCCGCCAAGCAGATCGTCCGCTGGACCGATTCGGTGATCTGAGCGCCCGGCGCGCCGGATAGACCGACGCCTGCATGTTACAGGCGGTCGAAGACGTCCGGCCGCAGTTTTCCGGTCTTCATCAGGTGCTGCAAGGCGTAGGTTACCGACAGCGCATCGTCGAGCGCGTCGTGACCCTGTAACGGCGGGTGTTCGACACCATAATAATCCGCAAGCTTGTTGCTCGGCGTCCTTGCCAGATCCTCGATCGGCATCCCGGCCGCGATCAGCAGCTTCACGGCATTGTCAAACCGGGTTGCCGGGATGGAAGACTGAATGCCTGCGACATAGCAGCTGATGGCGATCATGTTCAGTTCGTCCTTGCCCCAGGACCAGAATCGCGCGCCCCCGGAAAAACGATCGATATCGGCAAGGGCTTCTCCCAGCGCGACCCCTTCGGTCTCGATGTTTTCCTCGGTGATGCCGGTCAGTTTGGTGAAGAACGGGTCGAGCGCATATTCCCGGCCAAACCGGTCGATCGGTCTGATATAGGCCTTGTGTGTACCGAGCAGCGGAAAATCGTCTTCGAGCCCAAGCCTGACGGCGCCGATCTGCGCGATGACCGGGTCGGGATCGTGGGCAGCACACCAGAATCTGCGTTGCGAACCCTCAAGGCAGAGAAACTCGCAGTCGAATATGATTGCCGTCTTCACGGTCGGCCCCTTTTATCGAGGATCAGGGCAGCGGATTTCGCCCGTGTTCTTCGCGCCGTCGGGAAACCGGACTTTGCGCCGCGCGCGTATCGAACGCATGCGTCGGCTCGCAGCTGCGAGACGGTTTCAGCGACGGAGCTTTGAGGCGGTTACAGGCGGGGCGGGGCCCGCCTGCAATTCCGGCTCAGTGCAAGCGGCCGCTGGCATGGGCCAGCATGGTGTAGACCTTGCCGGTGTCCGACGTCAGATAGGTCTGCGCCATGATGTTGTCGCGGTCGTTGCGCGAGACATCCTTCAGCAGTTTCTCGAAGTCGTCGCAGTAGCGGTCGACCGCGGCGCGGAACTCGGCCTCTCCCTGATATTTGCGGCGGATCTCGTCGAACGTCTGCTGACCCTTCAGCGTGTAGAGCCGGCGCGTGAACACGTCCCGCTCGCCGCGCCGATAGCGGTTCCACAGCTCGATCGAAGCGTCGTGGTCGATGGCCCGTGCAATGTCGACAGAGAGAGAGTTCAGCGATTCCACCACATGCAGTGGCGAGCGCTGCGCAGGGGCCGCGCGCGGCGCTTCCGCGGGCGCCGAGGGTGCAGCCGCCGGCCTGAGATCCGCGTCGTTCGACGCCGCGGTCAGGAGGTCACGAACCCAGCCGCCCTGCGGCGTGCGGGTGTTGGCGTCGGGACGTTGCTGACGCGGTGCCGCCTCAGCCGGACGCTCGAGGTCGAGCGTGCCGCGCAGTGCGGCGCCGCCCAGCGGCGCCTGAGGCGTGCGAAGCTCGGGCTGCTGCGGCGCCGGCGCGCGACGCGGCTCGGCAGCGCGGGTGGCCGGCGCTTGCGGCGCCGGACGCAAGGTGCGCGGCTCCGAGGTGTCGCCGCCGCGGCCGGACTTCGCAACGATGTCGGAAAGCTCCTTCAAGGCGTTGATCTGCTCTGAAACGGCGCGGCGGATGGCGGAGGTCGATTCCTTTGCCTCTTCCGGCATCTCGATGACGCCTTTCTTGAGCTCGGCGCGGGTGAGGTCGAGTTCGCTCTTGATCGAGCCCGCGGTGCGCCGCATCTCCTCGGTCGCATCGGCGAAGCGCTTGGTGGCCGAATCCACGACATCGGTGATGGCGTTGCGGATCTTGTCGGCCGATTCCAGCGTCTTGCCTTCGGCGTTCTGCAGCGTCTGGCCGACGAGGTTTTCGAACGAGCGCATGACCCTTTCGAGATCTTCCGACTTCTTGACCAGGCCGACGGCGAGATCCTCGAGCGACGACTGCCTTTCCAGCGTGTGCTCGAGGTTGCTCTGGGCAGAGCTCAAGAGGTCCGAGGCACTGGCCAGCAGACGGCTGTGTTCATCGAATTTGGTGGCGATCGAGGCCACTTCGCGCAAGGTCGACGACGACAGTTCCGTCAGCCTTGTGGTGTTCGAATCGACCAGGCGCGCCGAGCTGGCGAAGGTCTGTGCCGCCTTTTCGGTGGTCGCCGCGAAGCTCTGTGTGCTGCCGGTCAGGCGTTCGTCGACCTGGCCGAGGTTGACCGCCGCCTGCTCGATCAGCTGACCGAGCTGCGAGCTGGAGTTGGTCATGCGGCCGATAAGATCGGCAACGCTGTCTGACAGCGACGAGCGAGCGCCTTCGACCGCCGACAAGGTCTCGGCGGTGCGGCTGGCGAGCGCGTTGACAAGGGCGGCATTTTCGCTGCGCAGCTTCTCGGTCGCGCGTTCGGTGACCTCTTCCATGCTCTTCTGCAGTTCCGAGCCACCCTGGGCGAAGCGCTCGACCAACGGCCGGGCGGTTTCGTCGAGGATCCTCGACATTTCGGCGGAGCGGGCCGCGAGCATGGTGTTGAGTTCGCGGGTGTTGGCGCCGATCGTCTTGGCGGCGTCGTTGGTGCTCTGGCCGATATGCTGGCCAACCGCGGTGAAGGTCTCGGCGATCACATTGGCGCGCGAAACGAGTTGCGCCTCGGCGGTCGAAACCTGTTCGTTGAGCCTCTGCCCCATCGTCTCGGCGGTGAAGGCGAGCCGGTTCTCGACGCTCGCGATCTGTTCCTCGACTCGAGCGGCCGCGGCCGCCGCGCTCGATGCAAGACGCTCGTCGGCGCCGGCAAGCGCCTGCTCGATTTCGCGGGCATGCACGGCCAGTTCCTGGCCGGTCTGGCGGGCACGGTCGGCGACCCTCTGCTCGGTGTTGGCGAAAGCACCGACGATGGTCTGCGCATGTTCGCCGATCGTCGACGAGCTGTCGGCGATACGCGAGACCAGGCGCTGGTCTGCCTCATCGAAGATGCGGCCGATTTCCGACGCACGGCTGGACAGGGCGTCCGAGCCTTCCGCGATGCGCGAGACCAGTTGCTGGTCGGCGGCATCGAAGATGCGGCCGAGGTCCGAAGCGCGGGCGGCCAGCGCCTCGGCCGATTCGCCAATGCGCATGCCGAGCCGCTGGTCGGCGCTTTCGAAGTTGCGCAGGATGTCGCCGGCGCGGGCGGCCAGCGACTGTGCCGTCTCGACGGCGCGGGCAACCAGTTTCTGGTCGGCCGCGTCGAACGTGCCGGCGATCTCGCTTGCACGGGCCGCCAGATGATCCGCGGTGTCCTGTGCCCGGGCGGCCAACTGGTCGGTGGTTGCCTGGGCGCGAGCGGCGAGCTTCTGGTCCGCCAGGTCGAAGGTGCCGGCGATCTCGCCGGCGCGGGCAGCCAGCTGATCGGCGGTTTCATGGGCACGCGCCAGCAGCGTGCTGGAGGTGTCGTCCGCACGGGCAAGCAGTGCGTTCGAAGTATCTTCCGCACGGGCATGGAGGCGACGATCAGCCTCCTCGAAGGTGCGGGCGATGTCCTCGGCCCGCGCCAAAAGGGCGGCTGATGTCTGTTCAGCGCGCTCGGCGATCTTGCGGTCGGCGTCACTGAAGGCAGCACCGGCCTGCTCATGCAGCGTGCTGGTGACTTCCAGGACCTTTTCGCGCAATGCGCCGGCGACGAAGACCGCACTCTTCTCAAGCACGTTGCGGACGTTGTCGACGCCTGTCGAAAGCGCACGCTCCATGGTTCCGGCGCGTTCCTCGATTACGCCGGTCTGACGGCTGAACGCCTGCTCGATCTTGTCGACATCGGCGGCGATCGCGGCCGAAATGTCGGTGCTCCGGGCCGCGATCTGGTCGATATGGCCCGACAGCGAGCGGTCGACGTCCTTGCGGGTCTGGGCGAGCTTGCCGAGATCGTCTTCCAGCGCGCGGCTCAACATGTCGCGGCCCTCGGCAAGCTTGCCGACATGGCCGGCGATGATGTTATCGATCTCACCGCGGCTTTCGGTCAGCTTCTGCAGGTCGGCCTCCAGGACCCGCGAAAGCTGCCCGCGATCCTCCGCCAGCTTTTCCGACTGGCTGGATATGACACCCTTGATGGTGTTGAGGTCCGATTCCAGCGCGCGCTTGAGAATGTCGCGGCCTTCGGCCAGCTTCTCGACCTGGCCGGCGACCAGCCCATCTATGCTGGAGCGGCTTTCGGCCAGCTTGGCGAGATCGGCTTCAAGGGCGCGCTTGAGAATGTCGCGGCCTTCAGCCAGCTTTTCGACCTGGCCGGCGACCAAGCCATCGATGCTGGAGCGGCTTTCGGCCAGTTTGGCAAGATCGTCCTCGAGCGCTCTCGACAGGGTGGAGCGCTCCTGGACAAGCCTGTCGGCGTGACCAGCGACCAGGCCGCTGACGCTGTCGAGATCGGCCTCCAGCGCCTTCGACAGGGTCGAGCGCTCCTGGACCAGACGCTCGGCATGGCTGTTGACGAGGCTGTTGACGCTTTCGAGGTCGACTTCCAGCGCCTTCGACAGGGTTGAGCGATCCTGGACAAGCCGCTCGGAATGGCTGTTGACGAGGCTGTTGACGCTTTCGAGATCGGCTTCGAGCGCCTTGGCGAACTGGGCGCGGTCGTCGACCAGTTTCTGCGACTGGTCGACAACGGTGTTCTTGATCGTGTTGAGGTCGGCCTCGAGCGCGCGTTTGAGAATGTCGCGGCCTTCGGCCAGTTTCTCCACCTGGCCTGCGACCAGACCATCGATGCTGGAGCGGCTGTCGGCAAGCTTGGCGAGGTCGTCCTCGAGGGCCTTCGACAAGGTCGAACGATCCTGAACCAGCCTGTTCATGTGGTCGGCGATGACACTGTTCACATTCTGCAGGTCGGCCTCCAGGACCCGCGAAAGCTGCCCGCGATCCTCCGCCAGCTTTTCCGACTGGCTGGATATGACACCCTTGATGGTGTTGAGGTCCGATTCCAGCGCGCGCTTGAGAATGTCGCGGCCTTCGGCCAGCTTCTCGACCTGGCCGGCGACCAAGCCGTCGATGCTCGAGCGGCTTTCGGCCAGCTTGGCAAGGTCGGCTTCGAGCGTTTGCGAGAGCAGGCTGCGATCGTTGGCAAGCCTTCCGGAATGATCGTCAAGCAGGCCCCTGATGCCCGAGAGGTCGTTTTCGAGCGAACGACCGAGCTGGGTGCGGTCTTCCACCATCTTTGCCGAATGGGTCTCGATCAGGTTCTTGATTCCGAGAATGTCGTTTTCCAGCGCCTTGGCGAGCACCGCACGGCCTTCGGCGATCTTCTCGACCTGGCCGGCGACCAGCCCGTCAATGCTGGCGCGGCTGTCAGACAGCTTGCCGAGATCTGCTTCCAGGGCGCGCGAGAGGATGTTGCGGCCTTCAGCCAGTTTTCCAACATGCCCGGCGACCATTTCATCAATGATCGTACGGGCTTGAACGAGTTTCCCGGAGTCTTCGTTGAGGGCCAGTGAAAGCCGGTTGCGGCCTTCTTCCAGCCTCTCGAGGTGGCTACCGAGCGATGCATCGATGGCGGCGCGCGATTCGTTGACCTTGCGCAGGTCCTCCTCGAGGGCGCGTGCGATGAGGGCGCGGCCTTCGGCCAGCTTCTGCACCTGGTTGGTCACGGCGGCATCGATGCCGGCGCGGCCCTCGGCGAATTTCGCGAGATCCGCCTCCATGGCGGCCGCCATGCGTTCGCGGCTTTCGGAAAGCTTGCGGCTGTGGTTTTCGACGGCTTCCTCGATGCCGACGCGAGCGTCGGCGAGTCGTTGGATGTCGCTGTCGAAGGAGCGCGAGACGACGTGGCGCGCCGCTTCCATGCGCCCGGCGAAGTCGCTGGCGCGTGCCTCCAGCATGCTCGATGTCGAGGTGACGATGTCGGCCATGTCTGCGCCGATCTGGGTCTTGCCCTGATCGATCATCGCGCTCAGCGTATCCCTGCTCTCGGCGAAAGTGTGGGCGATTTCGCGGGCGCGCTCGACCAGTGTCTCGTTGATCTGACGGGCTCGCGCCTCGAGCGCGGCATTGAGCTTCTGCGTGCCCGTGTCCAGTGCTTCGGCGCGGGTCTGGAATTCGCTGATCAGCGCCTGGCCGCGTTCGGCCAGCGTGCGCTCGATGCCGTTGAGGCTGGCTTCGAACTCCGAATTGAGGGTGCGCGCGGCGCCGCCAAGCAGCGACACCATGCCGGTGGTGCGATCGTCGAGCAGATCGGTCAGCGACCGGGTCAGGCCGTCCGTCGTGTCCGTCAGTTTGGCAATGCGCGTGTCGAGCAGGCTGGCGAAGGCCTCGCCGGAGGTCGTAAGCCTGTCGGTGATGCTGTCGAGCCGGCCTTCCACCGAATCGAAAATCGACATCGAGCTTTCATTGATGCGGTCGATCAGCGTGTCGCCGGAATTGGTGATCGTCATCGACAGCTTGGTCGAGGCGTTGAGGATCGAGTCGCGGATGATGTCGCTGGCAGCGCCGATTTCATCCCTGAGCGTCTCATGCGCACCCGAAATAGAGGCGCGGACCCGCTCGGCATGGGTGACGACCGCCTCGCGCTCGCTGCCGAGCCCGTCCACCAGCGAACGGATGCGGGTTTCGTTTTCCGAATAGGAGCGCTCGATCTGGTTGACTTCGCTGTGGACCAGCGTTTCCAGTTCAACGGCGCGGGCAAGCGTGCGTTCGATGCCTTCGCCCATGGCCGCCACTTCGCGGCGAACAGCCTGGCCGATCATCATCACGCGATCCTGCGCCATGTTTTCCGGCTCGGTCAGGCGGAAGGCGACTTCCGTCATCGACTGTGCGGCAATGCGCATGTCCTGGGCGCGGCGAATCATGGCCGCGAAGGCCCAGAACAGGATGATCGGCACGATCGCCGCGACGGCGAGGCCAATCAGTTCGGGGCGGGCAAGGAACTGGTCGAGCGTGCCGATACGCCAGATGCTCGGTCCGAACAGCAGGTTGGCGAGCGCACCGGCACCCGCGATCCAGGCAAGCGAGACAAACGCGATGATCCAGTAGACGGTGTTGGAAGCCCGCCTGTTGAGGCTGTGCAGGAGGGTCTTGTAATCCTTCTGACGATCGTCGTTGGCCGGCGCAAAGCCCGCGGGCTGCGTGCCATTGCCATTGCGTGTCTCCACGGGGCGCAGTTCAGCGGGCTTGGCCTGGCGCGGGCTGCGGCCTGATTGGTCGCGGGGCCTGGCCACGGCGCCTGAGGGGCGGCGGGGCCGGATTCTGGTTGCGTCCTTCGCGAGCCAGCTCGTCGGCGGCCTGGGATATCTGCGCTTCCAGATCTTCCATCGAAGCCGCGATATCGAGATCGCCGCTACCGATGTCGCCGCTGAGGTCGAGATCGAGCGCTTTTTCCAGTTCCCTGGCTACGTCGTTGTCGAGAGTTCTCGTGTTCGTCGTTGGTTTCTTCGCCATGCCTTCGCTACCCTGTACTAGCTGCCGCGGGCTTATATGATTGTGTTTGTCTTACCCCCGCGCAGGAGGCTGAAAATGGACCCCTCGTATCGTAATGACACAGGGGGGTAAAGAAAACATGCATTCCGCGGGATACGTAAAACTTTAAATATAAGGTTAACGGAAGCGTGATTTGGGCGCCGTTTTCGCAACATTTTTCCGGGCCATTCATTAACCCGTTGTCCATTGGATTCGCCTAGTTTTTCAGGCGGCCGAAGAAAACGGAGTTCGAGTTCATGCGTGGCGAAAGCGGCATTGCCTTCTCAATGCCCGGGGGCGACGTATCGGGAACCAGGCAGTCCCGACCGGTCGATTTGGCACACCTTGCCCGGCAGACGATGGGCGATCGCGCTCTTGAGCAGGAGGTGCTGGCGCTGTTTGTACAGCAGGCGCTGTCCGTGCGCGACAAAATAGTCGACGCCGATCTCAAGGACCGGCTTTTGCTGGCTCACGGGTTGAAGGGCTCGGCTCGCGGCGTCGGCGCCTTCGCCATTGCCGATTGCGCTACCGAGATCGAGCGGCGGCCGGAAGACAGCCAGACGCTCAAGCGGCTCGGCACGCTGATCGACGAAGTGCGCGATTTCATCGCCGCGATCAATCGCTGACCCGGTTTGTGGAAAAACGTCACCGAGCGCCGCTTTCGCGCGGCAGTTGACTTGTTTGCCGGAGTGATTATCTCGGCTGAAACTCCCTTCAGGTGACAAATGACCAAACTGACCTTCATCGCCCATGACGGCACACATTTTGACGTGGATGCCGATAACGGCTCGACGGTGATGGAAAACGCCATCCGCAACGCCGTACCCGGGATCGAGGCCGAGTGCGGTGGCGCCTGCGCCTGCGCCACCTGCCATGTCTATGTCGACGAGGCATGGACGGCGGAGGTCGGCGAGCCCGAGGCGATGGAGGAGGATATGCTGGACTTCGCCTATGACGTCCAGCCGAATTCGCGGCTGTCCTGCCAGATCAAGGTGCGCGACGCGCTCGACGGTCTGGTGGTGCGGGTGCCTGAACGGCAGGGCTGAAGCCGATTTTTCCAGCTGCCGCTTGGCAGCGGGGCGGTGGTCATGCAGTCTCACGCCAATCCAGCAGCGAGGCATAGCGCATGACCGGGATCATCAGCACAGACGTCCTCATTGTCGGAGCGGGGCCCGTCGGGCTGTTTGCCGTGTTCGAGCTCGGCCTGTTCGACATGAAATGCCACCTGATCGACATTCTCGACAAGCCAGGGGGCCAATGCGCTGAGCTTTATCCGGAAAAGCCGATCTACGACATCCCCGGCTGGCCTTCGATCTCGGCGCAAGGGCTGGTCGACAAGCTGCTCGAGCAGATCCATCCGTTCAAGCCTGACTTCACCTACAATCGCATGGTCTCCAGCCTGGAGAAGCTGGAGGACGGCAGCTTTCGCGTGACCACGGACGAGGACGAGGTGTTCGAGGCCAAGGTGGTGGTCATCGCCGCTGGCGGCGGCTCGTTCCAGCCGAAGCGCCCGCCGATTCCCGGCATCGAGCCCTATGAGGGCAAGAGCGTCTTCTATTCGGTGCGCCGGATGGAGGATTTTCGCGGTCACGACCTCGTCATCGTCGGTGGCGGCGATTCGGCGCTGGACTGGACACTGAACCTGCAGCCCGTGGCGAAAAGCGTGACGCTGGTCCATCGGCGCCCTGAATTCCGCGCCGCGCCCGACAGCGTCAACAAGATGTACGCCATGCAGGAGATGAAGCAGCTGGAATTCAGGGTCGGCCAGGTGACTGGCCTGGCCGGCGCCGACGGCCAACTGTCGTCGGCCACCATCAAGGGCGGTCCGGACGGCGATATCGAAGTGCCATGCACGCGCATGCTGCCCTTCTTCGGCTTGACCATGAAGCTTGGCCCGATCGCGGAATGGGGGCTCAATCTCCACGAGAACCTGATTCCGGTCGACACCGAGAAGTTCCAGACATCGGTGCCCGGCATTTTCGCGGTCGGCGACATCAACTGGTATCCGGGCAAGCTGAAGCTGATCCTGTCGGGCTTCCATGAAGTGGCGCTGATGGCGCAGGCCGCCAAGCGCATCATCAGTCCCGGCGAACGCATCGTGTTCCAGTACACGACCTCGTCCACGAGCCTGCAGAAGAAGCTCGGCGTGGTGGACGCTTCCTAGGGCGTTTCACTGTTTCGCGGAAACGAGAAAGACGCCCTATCTCCTTGATTTAACGCAATTCGCAAGGGAAGGCGTGTCGCACTTTCGTGGAATTGCTCCAGTCTAGTCCGCCAGTACAGGGGCTTCGGGCCGGCCGCGCAGCGGCTTTTCCGGCATCAGGCTGAGCGTCAGAAGCGCCAGTATCAGCATCACCACGGCGGCTGCGAAGATCACCCAGAAAGCCGAAGTCCCAGCCACGGCTCCGCCCGCCTGGGCGCCTTCGCCAGCCAGCGGCAGGCCGTTACCCAGCGCGACGGCACCTAGGATCGCCACGCCGAGCGCGCTGCCCAGCGAGCGCAGGAACGTCATCACGCCGGTGGCGACGCCGAGATGCTTGGGGTCGACCGCGTTCTGGACCGACACCGTGGCGACCGGAAAGGTGGTGCCGCTGCCAATGCCGATGCATGTCGTCAGGATCTCGACGACCAGCAGCGAGGCCTGCCCGGCCACAAGCGTGAGGATGGCGAGACACACGGCGGCGAAGGCCAACCCGATCATGGCGATCCGCTTGTAGTGGACGAAGCGTGGGATGGTGCGCCCGCTGAATGTCGCGCCGGCAACCGTGCCCAGCATCAGCCCCAGCAGGGCGGTGCCGGATTCGCTTGCAGACAAGCCGATGACCGATTGCAGGTAGACCGGCAGATAGACCGACAGCCCGATATTGGAGGCCTGCAGGAGGAACAGGGAAAGCGTGCCCCCAAGAACGATGGGGTTGGAGAGCACTTCAAGCGAGATCAGCGGCTCGGCAGCGCGCAACAGCCGCAGCGCGAACGCACACCAGATGATGGCCGAGCTCGCCACCAGCCCGAGGATTTCGCGCGACAGCCACGGATATTCGCTGCCGCCCCAGTTCAAGGCAAGAAGCAGCAGGGCGGTGGCCGCGATCAGAAGCAGCGCGCCAAGTCCGTCTATGCGATGCCGCTTTGCCGCGACCGGCAGCTTCCTCAGCGGCTTGTTGATGATGGCCATCGCGGCGATGCCGAGCGGGATGTTGATCCAGAAGATCAGCGACCAGTGCAGGTGTTCGGCGAATGTGCCGCCCAACAGTGGCCCGGCGATGCTGGCGACCGCCCAGGTCCCCGAAATCCAGGCCGCGTACCGTGCCCGCTCTCTGGGCGGCACAAGGTCACCGATCACGGTTTGCGCCAGGGCGAACAGGCCACCGCCGCCGGCGCCCTGGATGGCGCGCCCGACCACCAGCACCAACATGTTGGGAGCCATCGCGCTGACAAGCGATCCCAGAAGAAAGATCAGGATCGCGGCATAGACCGTTGGGCGACGGCCATGGACGTCCGAGATCTTGCCGTAGAGCGGCGCCATGGCGGTCGCGGTCAGCAGGTAGCCGGTGACGATCCAGGGCAGATATTGCGCATGGCCAAGCGCATGCCCGATGGTCGGCATTGCCGGCGCGACGATGGTCTGGTCGAGCGCCGCCAGCAGCATCGACAGAAGCACGCCGCCGATGATGGCGTTCTTTTCGGCCTCGGTCAGCGGTGTTGCGGCAGCCGCGATGGTCTGCTTTTCGACAGCCTGGTCCATAGTCTTTTGTCCATGTGCTCGCGCGCTGTCCGGATCACCGATTGGGCTTGTCTGGTGGGTGCGCCGCGCGATCGGCCGTGATGCCCGTGCTTGGAGGGTTGTGCCCTGCCAACCCGTGATATGTCGTTCCGTATAGGCCGATTTCGACTGCCGTTCGAAAATTTTTCGAAGCTGGCATTACGCTTCGGCCCGATTGGCCTGCGTCGGTGCCACTCGGTGCGCCCGCGAAATTCAGGCCGGCGGCAACTGGCCATTCTGGATGCGCTCGATGCGATAGCGCATGAGCCGCAGGATACGGCTTTCGAAATTGACGCTTTCGACGCGGTCGAACTGCACCTGGGCGCGGTCGTGCCTGGCGAGGACGGCGGCGGTGATCTCGGCCGCCTTGGCCTTGGCCGCATCGCAATCCTTCCGGGGATAGGTCGCCTTCAACGCGTCTTCCAGCTCGCGGGCATGATTCTTGGCGATCTCGACATGGCGTTCTTCGTGGCGCTTGATGTCGGCAGCCAGCGTATCCCAGAACAGCTTGACATCGGCATCCGCGTTGCGCGGGCGGCGCCATTCCGGAAGGATTACCTTGACCTTGAGGGTCACGACCGCGTCGGCGATCCGGCAGGAGCCAGCCTGCCGGGCGTAGCTGATACGGGTGGTGAAGGCCATCTGGGTGGCGCCGGGATGGCGCGAGCCCGTGCTTTTGACCTGCGGCCCGTGTTTGGAGAGCTGCTTCTCGATATCCTCGAGCGTGCTGCCGCCAATGGAAAAATAGCTGTATGTTTTCACCACATTTGCCGCGCCCGCCGGGATGGCGGTTGTCACAGCAAGCAGCAGCGCGCAGAGCAGGGTTCGTTTCATCATATTGCCTCTTCGACCACCTTGCTTTACGGCCGTTGCCAACGCAACGGAATTGATCCTTTGCGGATCACACATCATTGATGAACCCATGGTTGATGAGCAATGACGGCGGGGCGATGGCAGCTGGCCCATGGGCGCCATCTCGACCTTGACAGCAAGGCCGTGGTCGTCGGGATCCTCAACGTCACTCCCGACAGCTTTTCCGACGGTGGCCTGTTTGATGCTCCCGAGGCGGCACTGGCCCAGGCACGTCGCATGGTCGACGAAGGGGCCAGGATCATCGATGTTGGTGGAGAATCGACCCGGCCGGGCGCTGCCGCGATATCGGCCAGCGAGGAACAGGCGCGTGTCCTGCCGGTGATCGAGGCGCTGGCACGTTCCGGCGAGGTGCTGATTTCGGTCGACACCTATCGTGCCGAGACCGCTCGGCTTGCGGTGGCTGCCGGCGCGCATGTCGTCAACGATGTCTGGGGTTTGCAGCGCGAGCCCGACATTGCGCGGGTCGCCGCCGAAACCGGCGCCGGGCTCATCATCATGCACACGGGCCGGGATCGCGAAAAGCTGCCCGACGTGATCGCCGACCAATTCGCCTTCCTGGAGAAATCGCTGGAAATCGCCCGTCGGAACGGCGTTGCGGACGAGCGCATCGTGCTTGACCCCGGCTTCGGCTTCGCCAAGGAGACGGCCGAGGAAAATCTCGACCTGATGGCGCGCTTTGCCGAGCTTCATGCTCTTGGCTTTCCGTTGATGGCCGGCACCTCGCGAAAACGCTTCATCGGCACCGTCACCGGCCGCGATGCGGCCGACCGTGCCGCCGGGACGGCGGCGACCAGCGTCATTCTCAGGCTCAGGGGCGCACATCTGTTTCGCGTCCATGATGTCGCAATCAACGTGGACGCGCTGGCCGTGGCGGATGCTATGCTGGCGCGTGAAACCGCCGCATCGGCCCGAAAATCGGAATCGATTTTCGGAAAACACGATGCGTAGATTCAAAAGTGTTAGAGCGTATTTTGTTCGTCCAAGTAGACGCACGTCGCTCTAGATCGGGACGCTGAGCCATGTATGTCATCCGCTTGAAGAATTGCGCCTTCTTTGCCCGGCATGGCGTGCTCGACGAGGAGGAGGCGCTCGGCCAGCGTTTTTATGTCGACGCGGTGCTGTCGGTCGAACCCGGCCGCGCGCTTGTCGACGATGCCATCGGGGAAACCGTCAACTATGGCATTGCCTTCACTGTGATCGAGAAGATCATCACCGGCGAGCGGCGCTTCCTGATCGAGGCCCTGGCAATGGAAGTGGCAAAGGCACTGACGGAGCGGTTTCCGCAGATCAAGAGAGCCGAAATCACCGTGCGCAAGCCGAACGCGCCGGTGCCTGGCGTGCTCGATTATGTCGAGGTGACCGTTGTCTGGCCGGAGTAACACCGTATACCTCAGCCTCGGCGGCAATCTGGGCGACCCTGCTGCCTCGATGGCAGCGGCGTTGCGTATTCTCGATGCCGATACGGACACGCGCGTCGCCGCTGTTTCCTCGCTCTACCGCACGCCGCCCTGGGGCAAGCTCGATCAGCCGGATTTCCTAAACGCCGCCGCCGAACTGTCGACCCGGCTCTCGCCGCGGGCGCTGCTCGATCTCTGCCTCGATGCCGAGCGAAAGCTGAAGCGGGTGCGTGAGGAGCGCTGGGGGCCGCGCCTGATCGATATCGACATCTTGGTGTTCGGCGACCGCATCATCCACGAGACGGGCCTGGAAGTGCCACATCCGCGCATGCTGGAGCGCGCCTTCGTGCTGGCCCCGCTGGCCGAGATCGCTCCGGATCTTGCCGTAGGCGGGCGAAGCGTGTCGGAGCGCTTGGGCGCCGTGGACGCCGCCGGCATCGAGCGATTGCCGTCTGGTCGTGACTGGTGGCTGGCCTGAAGCAATTTCAGGAAAATGTGAGACGGCTGTCCCCTGGGGATTGCGTCGAAACAAGGAGATGGACGGGCGTCAGCCTGAGAAACCGCCTGCGTCCAGGAATGCCTTTTCCTCCGCCGTGGTTTCGCGGCCAAGCAAGCTGTTACGGTGCGGAAAGCGGCCGAAGCGCTGGATGATGTCGCGGTGCTCCAGCGCGTATTTCAGGTTGAACTCGGCCCTGGCGGTGTGCAGTTCGACCGAAATGTCCTGGTCGGCAAGGTTTTCAGCATGTTCGAACGGCAAGTACAGGAACACGCGGACTTCAGGGTCCAGCGCCAGATCATGCCCGGCGGCGACCGCCTTCCGAGCAAAATGCTTGGCCAGCGAGTCGGTGGCGTACATGTGACCCGTACCGCGAAAACAATTGCGCGGAAACTGGTCGAGCAGGATCATCAGCGCCAGCGAGCCTTCGGCGTGTTCTGACCAGTCATCGCATTCGCGCCGCGCGGCGGCGTAGTGCAGATCAAGAAAGCGGTCGCGGAAACCGGCATCGAAGGCATCGTTCTTCTCGAACCATGCATCCTCGCCGGCGTCACGCCAGAATTTGGTGACCGACAGGGCCCCGCTGTCCAATTCCATGCATGCTTCCCTGTTCAATCGGCGGTTTCGGATTTGTGCAGAACGCCGGCCGTCTCTTCATTGAGTGCCTGACCGGCGCGGCGCGGCGTGGAGAGCGGCGTCGGAATCGGCGTGCCGATATTGCCCCGCAAGAAGCGTTGTCCGGCGCGGATGCCTTCGGCGAGCTGGGTTTCGAAGCGGTCGTTGTCGCGGCGCCTGACGTCTTCGATCGTTTCAGCCACGTCTTCGGGATCAACACCAAGCGATTCCAGGGCCGAGCCACCGAAAACCAGGGCCGATTCGAAGGTCTCACGCAGCTGATAGTCGACGCCGGCACGAATGAGCTGCAGCGCGGTGCCGCGGTCGAAAGCCCGGGCCAGCACTGTGAGCAGCGGAAATTCGGCCTTGATCAGCTCGGCAATGCGAACAGCCGCATCGGCCTTGTCGACGCAGATCATCACCGCGCGTGCCCGGCCTGCGCCAGCCGCATGCAGGATATCCAGCCGCGTGCCGTCGCCATAATAGACCTTGAAGCCGAAGTCGGCCGCCGCCTGGATCATCTCGACGTCATTGTCGATGATCGAGACGTCTATGCCGCGCAACAGCAGCGGCTGGCTGGCGATCTGGCCGAAGCGGCCGAAGCCGATGATCAGCACGCTGCCAGTCAGGCCGTCGGCGATATCGACCCCGTCGAGCGATTGCTCGTCGCGCGGGGTGACATACCGCAAGGCGATGATCGCCAGCGGCGTCAGCACCATGGAGATGATGACGATCGCCGTCAGGGTCGCGTTGGCCTGGCCGTCGATGATGCCAACGGCAGCGGCGGCTGAGTAGAGGACGAAAGCGAATTCACCACCTTGCGCCATGAAGACGGCGCGTTCGAGCGCTTCGCGATGGCCGGTTTTGAGGATGCGGGCGACGATGTAGATGCCAAGCGCCTTCATCACCATGTAGGCGACGACGTAGACGGCAATCAGCTTCCAGTTCGCGGCCACGACATGAAGGTCGAGCGACATGCCGACGGCAAGGAAGAACAGGCCGAGCAGGATGCCGCGGAACGGTTCGATGTCGGCCTCGAGCTGATGGCGGAAGGTCGATTCGGACAGAAGAACGCCGGCCAGGAACGCTCCCATCGCCATCGACAGGCCGCTGAGCTGCATGGCGAGTGCCGATCCGAGCACGACCAGAAGGGCCGCCGCCGTCATCACCTCGCGAGCACGGGCGTCCGCCAAGATGCGGAAGAAGGGATTGAGCAGATAGCGTCCGGCCAGCACCAGTCCGACGATCGCCGCAAGGCCGATGCCGACCTCGGTCAGTCTTTCCGACAGGCTGGTGTCGGCGCCGCCGGGCGCAAGGAACGCGATCAGGGCCAGCAGCGGCACGATGGCCAGATCTTCCAGCAGCAGGATGGAGACGATGCGCTGGCCTTTCGGCGAGGCGATTTCCCCGCGTTCCTCCAGAAGCTGCATGACGATCGCCGTCGAGGTCAGCACGAAACCGGCTCCGGCCACGAAGGATTGCGCGATCGAAAAACCTCCGGCCATTCCCACGCCGGTCAAAAGGACCGCGCAGATCCCGACCTGGAGCGCGCCGAGGCCGAAGATTTCGCGCCGCAGGCCCCATAGCCGTGACGGCTGCATTTCCAGTCCGATGATGAACAGGAACATCACGACGCCGAGTTCGGCGACGTGGAGGATGGCGCCCGATTCGGAAAAGACGCCGATGCCGAACGGGCCGATCACCACGCCGGCTGCCAGATAGCCAAGGATCGAGCCGAGGCCCATGCGCTTGAAGATCGGGACGGCGACGACCCCCGCGGCAAGCAGCGCCACCACCTGAATGAGATCGCTGCCTGATGTTTCTACCGCCATTCCCACCGTTCCGTTTGTTCAAGGACCGCAGCCGATGCGGTCAAAACCCTGGCGGCGCGCGGATCGAAGGATGCGCTGGGACGCCGTAGCACTTTGATTTTGCGCATGATCCGATCCGAAAATCGATTCCGATTTTCAGGTCTCGCGCCTGGCCGGAAAGATAGGGGTTCTGGTGCGGATCGAACAGCCTGAATCCAGCCCGGACGATATTGCAGGCGCGTTACACAAGTTGAGGCCGAGGCCGAGTTGCATCTTGCCACAATCGAGGGTTAGAGCACGCTCGGCTTCGGCCATTGGAGGGTGAGCGACGATCAAGTCGCGCCCTTTTGAGGAGATGACTGACATGAAGAAGTTTTTGCTTGTTGCCGTCGGCCTGGCGGTGCTTGCCGGTTCGGCCTGTTCGAAGGCACCGGAATGCACGGCCGAGATTGCCACCAAGAAGGCGCAGGACATGGCTGCCGCACTGCAGGAAGCGATCACCAAGGACCCGTCCAAGGCAGCTGACCTGACCGCCAAGGTCCAGGCGGTGACAACCAAGTACCAGGGCACCACGACACTTGCCGACGCCTGCAAGGCCTATGACGAGGTGACGGCAGCGATCAAGGGCTGACGCCCGGTTCGACTGTTTCAAAGGAGGCGGTGGCGATGGGCCGCCGCCTCTTTGTTTTTGAGGTGTATTACGGCGCGATGCGCGCTCAGTTAGGTGCGATGGAGCCGACTTCGACGGCATCGACGCGCTTCAGGCTCATGCCGATGACCGGCACCAGCTGGTCCTGGACACGCACGGCAACCGTCACGGTCATCGAATTGTCGTCGGGGATGCGAGCCTGCATGACGCCGCGCAACTGATTACGGTTGATGGTGAAGACCACCTTGCGGGCATCGACAACATTGCCGCCGATGATATCGAGGCCTGCACCGGCCGAGCCGCCCATGAAGGAGCCCTTGTAGTCGCGGCCCTTGCGCTCGATCTTGGCCGACATTGGCTGGGTGAACACGCCGACCCGGCAGCCGCCATCCAGCGTCATGCCCATCTTGCCGTCGGGCGTGGAGCCGGTGAAGCTGCAGTTGAATTTCGTGCCCTTGTACTTGCCGGCGATGATTTCGCCCGGACCGACCCATTTGCCTTCGGCCGACTGAAAGAACTGCTTGTCCGGCTCCGCGGCGGAAGCCCCCGAGGCGACACCGACGACTGCTGTGATCGCGACGGCCAGGGGCAAGATGCTGGACAGAATTACGCTTTTCATCGACGACACCCGGCAACAAAGAGGCTGTTTGGAACCGGTTTGACCATGAAGAAAATTGGTTAATGCTTCGTCACTGCGGGGTGTCGAAACCGCAATCGGCTCGTCGTCGGGAAGAGCAGGGCGCTATTTGCGGGAGCCCGTCGTTTCGGTGTCCTTCTTCGCGGCGAACGATGTCAATGCAGAGAGGAAATCGCCCAGTCCTGGACGTTTGGCCGCGCTGAAGGGCAGGGGGCGCGCCGTCTCCATGGCCGCGATGCCGATGCGTGCCGTCATCATGCCGTTGACGACGCCCTCGCCAAGCTTTGCCGAAAGGCGCGCCGCCAGGCCGTGGCCGACGATCTGCTGGACGAAACTGTCGCCGACGGCGATCGAGCCGGTAACCGCCAGATGCGCCAGAACACTGCGCGCCAGGCGGAAGAACCCCAGCGTTCCCGGCCGCCCGCCATAGAGTTCCGAAAGCCGGCGAATGAGGCGGCCTGCCTCGAACACGACATAGGCGACATCGACGAGCGCACGCGGGCTGACCGCCGTCACCAGCGAGACGCGTTTGGCGGCCTCGAGGATCATCACCTTTGCCCGGGCATCGAGGGGGCCGAGAATTTCCGCTTCGGCCAGGCGCACCAGATTGGCGCCATCGATGATTTCGCCGCGCAGTTCGGCCAGCGCGCGCCGGCCGGCCGCGGTTTCCGGCTTGGCCGCGACGAAAGCCGAAAGCTCGTCGACCACCGATCGTGCAGCCTTTGGATCGTCGCGCGCGATGGCGTCGAGCGCGCGCTTTTGCAGTTTTTCGACCTCGGCAAGGCGGGCGATCGCCAGGAACTCGCGGATCAGGATCACCAGGAGCGCGAGCACGGCAACAACAGCCATGCCGGCGGCCAGCCAGCCCAGCCATTCGGCACGGGCGAACAGGTCGCGTATCAGCTGGTCGGTCCACAGGCCGACCGCCAGTGAAACCAGCACGCCCATGGCGCCGAAGAAGATGCTGCCCAGCAGCGAGCGTTTTCTGGGGGCGATCGCCGGTGGTGGCTCAGCGGCAACGATGTCTGGCTCGTCGAAAACGTCGATCTCCGCCGGTATGACCAGCGCGACATCCGTCTTGAGCGCACGGGCTTTGCGCGAAGGCTCGGCCTGGCGCGCTTCGGGCGCATCCTGTCTTGGCGCGGCTTCCGGTTCGATGCGGAAGGCCGCCGGCTTGCGGGGCGCGGTCATGCCAGATGGTCTCCGATCAGGAACTGCAAGGCACGGTCGAGCCTGATATGCGGCAAGGAAAGCGTGACGCCCTCGGCCGTGCGCTCCAGCTTTGGCGGACGGAACCGGACAAAGCGGATTGCCGGATCCTCGGAATCCTGCCTGTGGTCGGGCCCGGAGATGTCGAAAAGCGCATCAATTTTTTCCGGTAAGTCACCGGGAAATATAGCGGTTTCGGTCTTGCCGTCGAACGTCTCGCCGTTGATCCTCTCGCCGGCGATCGGCGTGCCGATAATGACCGGCAACGTCTCGCGGCCTTGCTTGACCGTGCCTTCTCGGGTCGCACGCACCGCCGCCATGGCCGCCACGTCGACGTCGGCGCCGGTGAAGTTCGCCCGTGCCACGGCGCGGTCGGCCAACCGCCGTACGATTGCCTGCAACCGGTCATGGCTTTCATGGTGCAGGTGGTCGGCCTTCGTCGCGGCGACCAGGATGCGGTCGATGCGCCGCGAAAAGAAGTCGGTGAGGAAGTTGCTCCGGCCGGGACGAAAACAGCTGAGAATTTCGGTCACCGCGCGCTCGAGGTCGGCCATGGCGCCAGGGCCGGCATTCAGCGCCTGCATGGCATCGATCAGCACGATCTGGCGGTCCAGCCGGGTAATGTGTTCGCGGAAGAAAGGTTTGACGACATGCGTCTTGTAAGCCTCGTAGCGCCTGTCCATCATGGCGTGCAGCGACCCCGGGCGTGGACGCCTGTCGCCGAGGCCTCCCAGCGGGGCGAAAGTCAGAGCGGGGGAGCCTTCGAGATCTCCAGGCATCAGGAAACGGCCCGGCGGCAGGGTTGAAAGCGCCCGGTCGTCGAGTTTGCAGGCCTTGAGATAGGCGGCGAAGCTTTCGGCCAGGCGGCGTGCCGTCATCTCGTCAGCGTCGGCATTCGGGTCGATCTGCGCCGAGATCGCCCGCCAGGCCCGCGACAGATCCTCCCGCACCGGCAAAGCGGCCATCTCTATGGCCTCGCGTGAAAAATCGGTGAAGGATTTGCCAAGCAGCGGCAGGTCGAGCAGCCATTCGCCGGGGTAGTCGACGATGTCGACCGACAATTTGCCGGAAGAGAACATGCGGCTCCAGCCGGAGGCCGATTCGTATTCGATGGTCAGCCGCAGTTCAGAAATGGCCCGTGTCGAATCGGGCCAGACGCGGTCGTTGACCAATGCGGCGATGTGGTCCTCGTATTGGAAGCGCGGCACGGCGTCGTCAGGTTGTTCTTCGAGGAAGGCGCGCGCGATGCGCCCGGATTTCTGTGCCTCGAACAATGGCAGGCGCCCGCCGTGGATCAGATTGTGGACCAGCGCGGAGATGAACACCGTCTTGCCCGCGCGGGAAAGGCCTGTGACGCCCAGTCTCAACGACGGAGAAAAAAGCCCTGTGGCGCGTCCCGACAGCGTATCGAGGGCAATTCTTGCCTCGTCGGTGATAGTGGTTAGCGATGATGCCAAAATGTGCTCTCTCGGGCTTCGGTCCCTGCGATATAGGCCTTGGAACCCGGCTTTGAAATGGCGCCGGAAGGCGACACTAGAGATCGGCCGGTGTCAGAAACGCTTCGAGATAACCCGCTTCCTGGGCTGCGTTCTTCAGAGCGTCAAGGAAACGCACGACCGCCAGGCCCGAAGTCGGGAAACCATGATTGAGCATTGCCCGTGCCGTCTCCTCGCCGTCGCCCGAGACCGCCATGGCAAGATCCTCCATCATCGGGTTGTGACCGATGACCAGCAGGGAACCCGGCCCGCCATGCTCCCGGATAAGGCGGAGATAGCCGGCCGCGTCTTCGCTGTAGAGCGTGTCGAAAAACAGCACCTTGCCGGTATCTGTCTGACCGGCCAGTCCTTCGAGCGTTTCCCTGGCGCGCCTGGCGTTGGAGCACAATGTCAGGTCGGGGACATAGCCACGTGATCGCATGGCCGTGCCTATGATCTCGGCATCGGCGCGGCCCGATGCGTCGAGCGGGCGATCGAAATCGCGCATTCCGGGCAGCGCCCAGCCGGCCTTGGCGTGTCGCAACAGATAGAGCCTGCTCACCCAACCTCCAATGATGCCGAAAGCCGAAGCCGCATCGCGATTAGCCACGAGAAGGGCGGTTCGCACAATGGTCCCGCGTTCTCCCGCCAATGAATTGCATGGGATGGGATCGCAGGGGTGGTTCGCCTTGGCTATGGAATCGGCTGCGGCTCGCTTCAGCGGAGGCCGCCGGCGTACTTTAACAATTGCGTGAGTCGGTGGGCGATTGCGCTTGTGCAGGCGTCGACCGGCGAATATATAGGCGCCAAATTTGGGGCAGTTTGGGTGAGTCGAATGAACGACATCGTTACCGCCGATTACGTACCCTCCGAAGACGAGCCGTTCATGAACGAACGGCAGAAATCCTACTTCCGCCTAAAGCTCGTCACCTGGAAAAATGACATACTGCGCGAAGCGCGCGAAACTCTCGAAATCCTTCAGCAAGAAAACGCCAACCACCCTGACCTCGCCGACCGCGCCTCTTCGGAAACCGACCGCGCCATCGAGCTCAGGGCCCGCGATCGCCAGCGCAAGTTGATCTCAAAGATCGATTCGGCGCTGCAGCGCATCGATGAAGGCACTTACGGCTATTGCGAGGAAACCGGCGAGCCTATCGCGCTGAAGCGGCTTGATGCGCGTCCGATCGCCACCTTGTCGATCGAGGCGCAGGAACGACATGAGCGCCGCGAAAAAGTCTATCGCGACGACTGACATATTGCTTCGGGGCTGCGGTTCCGGGCAGTTACAACGAAGTTGAAAATCAAAATGGCCGGGTTTCCCGGCCATTTTTCGTTGGTGCTTGGCTGGGCCAAAACCGGGCGACAGCGTACTCGAACTCGGCCAGGTGGCCGGCCGGCTCAGGCGCTTGTCATCTCTTCTGGCTTGAAAGTTCGCCCAGAAGCTTGGTCATTTCATCGTCGAGCGATTGCGGCGCCTTGGCTGCCGGTTTGCCCACCGGGCCGCCGGAGCGGGGCTGGTCCAGCGAAACCTCGAGTTCCTTCATCAGCGTGTCATCGATGCTGTCCTGCCTTGGCGGCGGCGGCGGCGGCGGTGGCACGTGCCTGACGGCGTTGGCGGAGCCGTAGGCAGGCAGTGGCGTGACGTTGGCCGACTGATAGGTTTGCGCCGCCGGCTTCGGTGCGGGCGTCTGGGCTGGCGGTGGCGCCGCCGGGCGCTGGCGGGCAGGCGGTGCGGCAGTCATCGGCGGCGGAGGCGGTGTGGGACGTGCCGGTGCGGGAGCCGGCTTAGGCGGATGCGATTTTGTTGCCGGGGCCGTGGCGGCCGGGACGGGCTGCAGACCGCCATCTCCGGTCAGCGCCGGGCGGCGAGGCGCAGCCAGGCGGATGTCGCGTTCGACGACGACATCGGTCGGGCCGCCGATCAGCAGCAGATGCTCGATGTCGTCGCGGCGCACCAACACCAGCCGTCGATGGCTGTCGACAGCCGTGGCGTCCATGACGGCAAGCCGGGTCTTGCGGTTCCGTCCACCGGCGACAAACGTACCGAAGGTCAGGTTGCGCACGAGCCTGATGATGACGAGTACGATGACCAGCAGGATGAGCGCCGCGAAAGTCCATAGGAGTGCCGCCGCATAACCAGGGCCCGCCACGCTATCCAGCCACTGCATTGGTTTCCCCTGATCGGTTTGGAAAGTGACGCGACACTAGACCGTTGCGGCTGGCCACCGCAAGTTGCCTTTCACGCATCGTGAACAGCTTGAAACACTCTACGGCCGGCAGGCATCATTTTTATCTGACATTTGCCGCCCGGGCCTTTTCCGGACTAGGAGAATGTGATTCAACCGGCTAAAGCGCGTCGCGCTGAAACGGATTCATGCGACGCGCTTCAGGTCCTTGTGTTTCATGCGTGTCGTTTTCCCAAAACCGAAGTCATTTTTGGGCGACATGCATTAGGGGCGGGTGTCGGAACAGCGGACTTCACGAGCAGGGGGCATATGGCCAAGGAAGCGCGCGGCGATTTCTATCCGGTACCGATCGTCGACCAGAACACGCGACCGGGCGCGGTCACCCGGCTCATCATCTTCATCGTCGTTCTGACGGGGGCGGCGATCGTCTTCGGGCTGTTCCGCGAGCGCCTAGGCGATCCGTTCCTGCTCGGCATGCTGGGCGTGCTGGCAATGATCGGCGTCGGCTTCCTGTTCGCGACGGCGATCGGCTTCGTACAGGTCACGCCGCGCTCGACCGGCGATGAGCTGTCCAAGGCTTTCGTCGATTCCATGTCGCAAGGCCTGCTGGTGACGGACACCAAGGGCCGCGTCGTCTACGCCAACCGGGCCTATGCCGACATGACCGGAGCCTCCTCGGCCGCCGACCTGAAGACGGTCGAAGGGCTGCTTTCGGATGTTCCCGAGGCTTCGGTGACCATTTACCGGCTGGCCTCCGGCCTGCGTGACGGCCAGCCCGGCGACGGCGAGTTCCGGCTCGCGCAATCGATCCGGCCCGGCGCCGAACCGGGTGCCCGCTGGTACAGGGCGCGCGCCCGAACCTTCAGCGTTCCGGGCCAGCGGCTGCCGATGCTGGCCTGGCAACTCGCCGATATTTCGCAGGAACGGGCCGAGCAGGAGCGTTTCTTCCTCGACCTGCAGAAGGCCATCGACCATCTCGATCATGCCCCGGCCGGCTTCTTTTCCGCCGACCAAGACGGCCGCGTCACCTATATCAACGCCACGCTCGCGGAGTGGCTCGGCATTGATCTCGCCAGTTTCACGCCGGGCGCCGTGACCTTGCCGGATATCGTTGCCGGTGATGGCATGGCGCTGGTGCGCTCGGTCAAGGCCGATCCCGGCACGACGCGCAACGCGGTCATCGATCTCGACCTGACAACGATGACGGGAGAGGCGCTCCCGGTGCGTTTCATGCATCGCGTTTCGGCCAGCCGCGAAGGTGTCGGCGGCCCGACGCGCACGATCGTGCTTAACCGCACGCAAGGCGAGGATGCGTCGGCCGATCTGCGCGCTTCGGAAGTGCGCTTCACCCGCTTCTTCAATTCTACGCCGATGGCCATCGCGGGTGTCGATGCCAGCGGGCGCATCCTGCGCACCAATGCGCCCTTCCTGTCGCTGTTTTCCTCGGTCGTCGACCGGGACGCCGTGGATCGCCGCGTGCGGCTCGATACGGTGATCCATGAGCGCGACCGGCCGGCCTTTGCCGCCGCATTCGAGAAAGCCCGCCAGCGGCAGGCCGACATCGAGCCGATCGACACCGTGCTGCCCGGCAACGAAGAGCGGCATATCCGGTTTTACGTCAACGCCGTCGCCGACGGCACCGGTGGCGAGGGCGCTGAGGAATCGGCCATCGTCTACGCCGTCGAGACGACCGAGCAGAAGGCACTCGAAGGGCAGATGGCGCAGAGCCAGAAAATGCAGGCGGTTGGCCAGCTCGCCGGCGGTATCGCCCACGATTTCAACAATGTGCTGACCGCCATCATCATGGCGTCGGACCTGCTCCTGACCAATCACCGGCCGTCGGATCCGTCCTTCCCCGACATCATGAACATCAAGCAGAACGCCAACCGGGCCGCTTCGCTGGTCAGGCAGTTGCTGGCCTTCTCGCGCAAGCAGACGCTGCGGCCGGAGGTGCTGAACCTGACTGACGTGCTTGCCGATCTCAGGATGCTGCTTGCCCGCCTCGTCGGCAATGACATCAAGCTGAAGGTCGACCACGGCCGCGACCTGTGGCCGGTCAAGGTCGATATCGGCCAGTTCGAGCAGGTGGTGGTCAATTTGGCGGTCAATGCGCGCGACGCGATGCCGGCCGGCGGCGATCTCACCGTGCGCACCCGCAACGTGACCGCCGAGGAGTGCAAGACCTTCTCCTACCGCGAACTCGCCGCGGCCGACTACGTCGTGGTCGAAGTCGAGGATACCGGCAGCGGCATCGCGCCTGATGTGCTGAAGAAGATCTTCGAGCCGTTCTTCACCACCAAGGAGGTCGGCAAGGGCACGGGCCTTGGCTTGTCCATGGTCTACGGCATCATCAAGCAGACCGGCGGCTTCATTTTCTGCGATTCCGAAGTCGGCAAGGGGTCGACCTTCCGCATCTTCCTGCCGCGTCACATCGCGGAGGCAAAAAAAGCAGCCGAGCCCGGGGAGGCGCCGAGCGCCGCGCCGGTCAAGCCGGTCGACAGCACCAAGGACCTGTCCGGGTCGGCCACGGTGCTGCTGGTCGAGGACGAGGACGCCGTGCGCATGGGCGGCGTGCGGGCCCTGACCTCGCGCGGCTATACCGTGCACGAGGCATCATCCGGCGTCGAGGCGCTGGAAGTGTTCGAAGCGCTGGGCGGCAAGGTCGACATCGTCGTCTCGGACGTGGTGATGCCCGAAATGGACGGGCCGACCCTGCTTGGTGAATTGCGCAAGCGCCAGCCCGACATCAAGTTCGTCTTCGTGTCGGGATATGCCGAGGACGCATTCGCCAGGAACCTGCCGGCCGAGGCGCATTTCGGCTTCCTGCCGAAGCCGTTCTCGCTCAAGCAACTGGCAACGATCGTCAAGGACATGCTTGAGTCCTAGAACGCGTCTGTAAGGGATCCGTGCGCCGCGCTTCGGGTCTTTGCTTTTGTGCATGGCGTTCGCCCGAACGGAGGTCGCTTTTAGGCGGCATGCATCAGGCGCTTCCGCTTCTCTGCCCTTGTGCGACGCCCTCACAACGCCATGATTGCGGGTGAAGGAGCGAGCGGGCTTGGGGGAGCAACTGTTGACGCCACACATCGAAGCACACAGAGGCGATTACGCCGATATGGTGCTGTTACCGGGTGATCCGCAGCGCGCCGAATGGATGGCGCGGACATTTCTGGAAGCACCACGCTGCGTCAATAGCAGGCGGGGTGCTCTCGGCTTTACCGGCCTGTTTCGCGGCCAGCCCATCAGCATTCAGGCGACGGGTATCGGCGTTTCATCATTCCTGATTTATGCTCAGGAATTACTTGACTATTATGGCGCCAGAACGCTGATCCGCACCGGCACCTGCGGTAGCCTGAGCGCCAAGGCAAAGCTGCGCAGTCTTGTCATTTCGCAATCGGTTCGGCCCGAAAGCGCTCAAAGCGGTCAAGTCTTCGGCCTTTACGGAACCGCTGCCGGTCCGGATCCGACGCTGCTGGCCCGTGCCTTGGCCAAGGCGGCCGAACTCGGCATCGAACATCACGCCGGCCTGACACTTTGCAGCGACATCTTCCACCACCCGGACGGGCGCACCCGATTTGCGGAGGCCCAGGCGGCAGGAGCGCTGGCGGTGGATATGGAAACCAGCGCGCTTTACCGAATAGCCAGGCATTTCGGGGCCAGTGCACTGTCGATCTGCACGGTGGTCGACAATATCGAGACCGGTGAGCTGACCGACTATTCAGAACGTCAGCAGCTTTTTACGGACATGACCCGGCTGGCGCTCGAAATCGCTGGGGAGGGCCGCTAAAGCAATTCACCATTTCACGGAAACGGCGAACTGCTCCAACTATTTGTTTTCGCGCAATTCCGGACGGAGAACCGTTTCCTGGAATTGCTCTAGGCCGCTTCTCGATTAGGCGCCATCCGCTCGTCCAGGTCGGGCCGGTGGCCGCGCAGATAGAGCGCGCAGGTGGTGCGCAGCATGGACGCGAAATTGGGGATTTCGCCGTTGATCTCGATGGCTTCGTCGTACAACTTCGAGATGAATTTGGGCGTCGTCAGGTTCTGGCTTTCGGCGATTTCGTCAAGCAGGGCCCAGAACGTCGCCTCGAGCTGGATGCTGGTCGAATGTCCATCAATGCGGATCGACCGGTTGATCTGGCGATAGCCTTCCGGATCCTGTGCGGCAAAGACTCTGCACATCGTTACCTCCCGTTTTTGTTGGTCTTGGGTGCCGACTCGGTGGCCGACGCCTTTTTTGACACTGCCTGCGGTTTCATCTTCGACCGGACGGCCGACAACGGCAATCGGACTTTCGTCCTTAGATGAAGCGACATTACCGTTTTTCCTATCCTACACGTGGTAATCGGCTGCCACCACCTTTCTTCGCCGGCGCGCATAATCACTTCTAAAGCATGAAAGCTGCGGAGTCTGATTTGGCGAAGGCGATCCACACCATGATCCGGGTTCTCGACGAGGCCCGGTCCATCGATTTCTACACCAAGGCCTTCAGCCTTGAGGTCGCCCAGCGACTGGATTTTGAGACGTTCACGCTGATCTATCTCAGCAATGCCGATACCCCCTTCGAAGTGGAATTGACCGTCAACAAGGGGCGGCAGGAGCCTTATGCGCTTGGCGACGGCTATGGTCACCTCGCGGTGTCGGTCGCCGATCTCGACGGCGAACACGATCGGCTCGGCGCGCTCGGCCTCAATCCGAAGAAGATCGTCGAGTTCAACCATGACGGGTCGCGCATCGCCCGGTTCTTCTTCATCGAGGATCCCGACGGTTACAAGATCGAGGTCCTGCAGCGTGGAGGGCGCTTCCAATAGGGGGACAACCAGCCGCGCGCACCGCTCGGCGCCAGCAACGGCACCCTCAAGGGGTGCGAACAGCAAGCAGGGAGGAAACTATGGTCACGATTTATGAGAGGAAGCCCGGCCTGTCACGGCGCGAGCTTCTCAAGCGCGGCGGCGTCGGTGCGCTGCTTGTCATTTCAGGCAGCGCCATCATCAGCCCGGAGCACGCCTGGGGCCTGGAAACCTCGGCGCTGAAGCCCGAGACGATGGCGACGCTGATCCAGGTCGCTCGCGACATCTATCCGCACGACCAGGTGCCGGACAAATATTACGCCATCGCCGTCAAGGGCCATGACGAGACAGCCGCCAAGGATCCCGCTCACAAGGAACTGATCGAGAAAGGCATTGCCGAACTCGACCAGAAGGCCGGCAAGGGCGGTTATCGTGGGCTCGGCTGGGAAGAGCAGCGTGTGGCGCTGCTCACCGAAATAGAGAAGACGCCTTTCTTCCAGGCGGTGCGCGGCGGCCTCGTCGTCAGTCTCTACAACCAGAAAGAGGTGTGGCCGATCTTCGGCTATGAGGGCGAGTCCTACTCCAAGGGCGGCTACATCGCGCGCGGTTTCAACGACATCGAGTGGCTCTGAGCCACTCTGTCCGCAACCGCTTTTTGACCGATCTCATGGGAGGAAACCATGGCAGCACAATTTGATCTCAAGAACGACGGCGTGGTCGTCATCATCGGCTCTGGCGCCGGGGGCGGCACGCTCGGCAACGAACTGGCCCAGAAGGGCATAGACGTCGTCATCCTCGAGGCGGGCGCCCGTCACGAGTATGAGGACTTCATCAACGACGAATGGGATTCGTTCGCCCAACTGGCCTGGAAGGACAAGCGCACCACATCGGGCGACTGGCGTGTGGCGAAGGATTTTCCCAACCTGCCGGCCTGGATCGTCAAATCGGTCGGCGGCTCGACGACGCACTGGGCCGGAGCCTCGCTGCGTTTCCAGGAGCACGAGTTCAAGACGGCGACCACCTACGGCAAGGTGAAGGGCGCGAACCTCCTCGATTGGCCGGTGACGCTGGCCGAAATGGAGCCGTACTACGCCAAGGCGGAAGGCAAGATGGGCGTCACGGGCACCAATGACTGGCCGCGCCTGCCGGGCAACAACAACTTCAAGGTTCTCAAGGCGGGCGCCGACAAGCTCGGCTACAAGGAATGCCATACCGGCAACATGGCGATCAACTCCGTCGAGCGCGACGACCGCAATTCCTGCCAGCAGACCGGCTTCTGCTTCCAGGGCTGCAAATGGGGCGCCAAATGGTCGACGCTCTACACCGAAATCCCCAAGGGCGAGGCGACAGGCCACCTCGAAGTCCGGCCGAACGCCATGGTGATCAAGATCAACCATGATGCTTCGGGAAAGGTCACCGGCGTCGTCTACGCCGACAAGGACGGCAAGCTGCAGGAGCAGAAGGCCCGCATCGTCGCGGTGGCCGGTAACTCGATCGAAAGCCCGCGCCTGCTGCTCAATTCCGAATCGAGCAAATTCCCGCATGGCCTGGCCAACTCCTCGGGGCAGGTGGGCAAGAACTACATGCGCCACACCACGGGCTCGGTCTACGCGATCTTCGACAAACCGGTGCACATGTATCGCGGCACCACCATGGCCGGCATCATCCGCGACGAGGCGCGGCATGATCCGTCACGTGGCTTCGTCGGCGGCTATGAGTTCGAGACGCTGTCGCTCGGCCTGCCGTTCATGGCGGCGTTCCTCAACCCAGGCGGCTGGGGACGCTCCTTCACCACGGCGCTCGACCATTATGACCACATGGCCGGCTTGTGGATCGTCGGCGAAGACATGCCGCGCGAGGAAAACCGCATCACGCTGCATGCCGACGAAAAAGACGAGCATGGCATGCCGATCGCCGACGTGCATTTCGATGACCATCCCAACGACACGGCGATGCGCGACCACGCCTACAAGCAGGCCTCGGCGCTCTACGCGGCGGTCGGCGCAACGCGCACCTTCCCGACACCGCCCTATCCCTCGACGCATAATCTTGGCACCAACCGGATGAGCGAGAAGGCGGCCGATGGTGTGGTCAACAAGCACGGCCAAACGCACGACATCAAGAACCTGTTCGTGTCGGACGGCAGCCAGTTCACGACGGGTGCCGCGGAGAACCCGACCTTGACCATCGTGTCGCTGGCGATCCGCCAGGCCGACTACATCGCCGCCCAGATGTCGGCCAAGACGATCTAACCTCCCGACTGCCTGCTGGCGCGGAACCTGACTGGGTTCCGCGCCTTTTTTGGTGAGCCTGAACCTTATGCCCCGACCGGCTGGCCGTCCTTGCGGCGGATGGCGACCACCGATGGCCTCGGCGGCTGGCCGTCCCGGAAATCCGGCCACAGGGACTGCGCCTTGTCGAGCGTTTCGGCATCCTCGGAGGGATGCTGCACCGAAAGGAACAGCGTCGTGCCATCTGGCGTGAAGCAAGGGCCGGTCGCTTCCGCGCCATGCGGGCAGGTGAACAAAAGCTTCGGCAGGCCGCGCGCCGCGCCTTCCGTGTCGACGCCATAGACGCCGTCCGGCAGGCCGAAATCATTGGCGCCGTCGGTCGCCACCCAGAGCCGGCCGGCCGGGTCGAAGGTAATGTTGTCAGGGCAGACAAACCAGCCATTGTCCGACGTCTCGGGATGGAAGGTTGCGCCGACTTTGGTGTCCTTTGGATTGCCGCAGAGCACGAACAGGTCCCAGGCGTATTTGTCGGCGGTATGGTCGGCCTCGGCGCCGCGGCCCCCGGGCGGGATCAGCTCGACGATATGACCCCAGAGGTTTTCGGGCCGCGTGTTGGCCGGATTGACCTTGGATTCGTCTCGCTTCTTGTTCTTGGTCATGACGGCGTACACGCGGCCGGTGACCGGATTGGTCTCGATGTCCTCCGGCCGGTCCATCGGGGTCGCGCCGAGCGCGTCCGCCGCCAGCCGTGTCTTCAACAGCACCTCGGCCTGGTCGGCGAAGCCGTTCTCGGCGGTGAGCTTGCCCTGACCATGAACCAGCGGCAGCCATGTCAGCGAGCCATCGGCGTCGTAACGGGCGACCGAGAGCACGCCATCGTCCAGAAGGCCGTTGCCGGAGGCGGGGTTCGCCTTGTCGTAAGCCTTGTTCGAGACGTAGCGGTACATGTATTCGAAATAGTCATCGTCGCCCATGTAGACGACGATGCGGCCGTCCTTGTTGAGGACGACCGTGGAGGCCTCATGCGACATGCGGCCAAGGGCCGTGCGCTTCACCGGCTTCGATTGGGGATCATAAGGGTCGATCTCGACGACCCAGTCGAAGCGGTTCGGCTCGTTCGGCTCCTTGTCGATGTTGAAGCGGTCATGGAAACGGCCACGGCCGTAGATGTCGGAGCCATCAAAGCCATAGCGGTCGAGAATGTCGGCGGTCGGTGCCTTCTTCGGATCGCCGCCGAACAGATCGGAAACGCCTTCCTCGCAAGTCAGCACGGTGCCCCAGGGGGTAAAGCCGCCGCTGCAATTGTAGCTGGTGCCGAGCACTTTCGTACCGGTCGCGTCGGCGGACGTCCTGAGCAGCGCGTGGCCGGCTGCGGGCCCGGAAACGGTCATCTCGGTGTTGGCCGTGATGCGGCGATTGAGCGGACTGTCCTCGACGGTTTGCCACTTGCCGTCCTTGAACATGACCTCGACGATCGAGTGGCCCATCGCCGCCAGGCCGAGATCGACCTGCTCCTTGCTCATCGTCTTGCCGGCGTCGTCCTCGGTCACGCCGGGAAACATGACATTGGGCGAGATGTATTCATTGTTGACGCAAAGCAGGCCGTGATCGGAATTCACCGAGCCCTTGGGAAGCGGCAGGAAGGCGATGTAATCGCAATTGTAGCCGAAACGCTTTTCCTGTTCGGCGGCCGCGACCGTGCTGCCGTCGAAATCTGGCAGGCCGGCGACGAGCGGATCGCCCCAGCGCGCGACGATTGTTGTTTCATAGCCATCGGCGGCGGCATGGGTCTTGTCATAGACCCGCTTCAGTTCGGGAAAGCCCAGTGTGGAAAGCGCGGCGGCATGTGTTTCGCCGGCGAACAACGAGCCGACAAAGCTGCCGCCGGCGATCAACGCGCCGGAAGCGATGCCGCCTTTGAGGAGCGTGCGGCGCGAGACGCGCTCGGCGATGATTTCGCGAATGACAGGGGAGGATGAAAACGGGAAGTTGGCCATGTGTCTGCCTCTCGATGTGGATGGGTGACGGCGCACCGCTGCCTATCCAGCTTCGGCAACATCCAGATGACATGAGAAAGGCGGGCAGGGCCTGCAGACCGCACCCGCCAAGGCCTACGGATTGCCTCCCTTGGTGCAGGTCGATGCCGTGAAGGCGCCATCGGGCTGCTTCATGATGATGTCGAAGGAAGGTGGGCTCTCGCCGTCCAGCGTTGCCTGGGTCAGCGACAGCGAGTTGCCGCCCGCCGTATAACCGCCGAGCGGACCCAGCCAGGAGATGACGCCGTTTGCATCCATCTGGTAGTTGTAGCCCTGCTGGGCGGTCCCGAAGGTGACCGGGCCCGTGTAGACATTGCCCTTGATGGTGATGTCGCCGAGGTTGAGGAACATGCCGAGCAGGTAGACCTCGCAGTGATAGGTGCCATCGGGCATCTTGCCGTCGCTGAAGTCGGCCCGTGCGATCCCGGTCGCTGCCGCCAGAAGCACCATGCCGATGAAAATGCGATGAATCAGGGACGCCATGACGTTGCTCGGTTGAGACGCGAGCTTGCCCCATTTTTGGGCCGTACCGCAACATTTGTCGTCCGCGTCCCGCGTGCGGCGATCAAAATCTAGGCATTTGCTAAAATTGGACAAAAACTAGGCAGATGCCTGGTGCGTTGCGCAAATTTCCCTCAACCAATTTTTAACCGGCTCTCTTTTGTTTGTTTCACCTAATATAATAACAATCTGATAATATTCGTCTATTTGCCGTTTTTCAGAATCCGCGCAGCGGTTGGCATGGGGGTTGCATTGTAGTGTTGCGGTGCAATCAACCAGCTTGGGAGTCTTCCGTATGAGGGGTAATTTCTCGACAATAACAAAAATGTTCTCGGCAAGCGTGGTCGCCGCAGGCCTGCTGATGTCGGCGTCCGCCAAGGCGGCGGACGACACGATCAAGGTCGGCATTCTCCATTCGCTGTCGGGGACCATGGCGATTTCGGAGACGACGCTGAAGGATGCCATGCTGATGCTCATCGACGAGCAGAACGCCAAGGGCGGCCTGCTCGGCAAGAAGCTTGAAGCCGTTGTCGTCGATCCGGCATCCAACTGGCCGCTGTTCGCCGAAAAGGCACGCGAGCTGATTTCGAAGGACAAGGTCGCGGCTGTGTTCGGCTGCTGGACCTCGGTGTCGCGCAAGTCGGTGCTGCCGGTGTTCTCCGAACTCGACAACATCCTGTTCTATCCCGTCCAGTATGAGGGCGAGGAAAGCGAGCGCAACGTGTTCTACACCGGTGCGGCTCCGAACCAGCAGGCCATTCCGGCCGTCGACTATCTGATGAGCGCGGATGGCGGCTCGGTGAAGCGCTGGGTGCTCGAGGGCACCGACTACGTCTATCCGCGCACCACCAACAAGATCCTAGAAGCCTATCTGAAGTCCAAGGGCGTCGCGGCCGAGGACATCATGGTCAACTACACGCCGTTCGGTTTCTCGGATTGGCAGACGGAGGTCTCGGCGATCAAGAAGTTCGGTTCGGCCGGAAAGAAGACCGCCGTCGTCTCGACCGTCAACGGCGACGCCAACGTGCCGTTCTACAAGGAACTCGGCAACCAGGGCATCAAGGCCGAGGACATCCCGGTCATGGCCTTCTCGGTCGGTGAAGAAGAACTTGCCGGTCTAGACACCAAGCCGCTGGTCGGCCATCTCGCCGCCTGGAACTATTTCGAGAGCGTCAACACGCCTGAGAACAAGAAGTTCATCGCCGACTGGCACAAGTTCATCAAGAACAACAAGCGCACCACCAACGACCCGATGGAAGCACACTATATCGGCTTCAACATGTGGGTGAAGGCAGTCCAGAAGGCCGGCACCACCGATCCGGACAAGGTCATCGACGCCATGATCGGCGTTTCGGTGCCGAACCTGACCGGCGGCTATTCGACGATGATGCCGAACCACCACATCACCAAGCCGGTGCTGATCGGTGAAATCCAGGCCAATGGCCAGTTCGAAACAGTTTCGAAGACGCCGGGCCTGGTGATGGGCGACGAATGGTCCGACTACCTGCCCGACTCCAAGGACCTGATTTCCGATTGGCGCGCGCCGCTGAGTTGCGGCAACTTCAACGTCAAAACCGGCAAGTGCGGCGGCAAAGGCACAAACTGATCCTCCCGGGCTGGGCCTCCGGGTCCATGCCCAAGACCGCGCGCGTCCGGACTGTTTCCTCCACTGTCCGGACGCCCATTAAACCTTCAAGGGTCACCAAGAGCCGATGAAGATTTTCCATGCGATGGGCCTGGCGCTCTTGTTCCTGTTGACGACGCTGTCGTCTTCGGGCGCTGCGGAAGCCGATCTGCGTGCCATTATCGCCAAGTTCGCGACAGTAACGGACTTTTCCGAGACGGGAGCCGTCGTTCAAGAGTTGACAGCCACGGGCGACCCGGCTGTCGAACGGCCGCTTGCTGCATTGGCGGACGGCAATCTTTACTTTCGCACGGCCGACTCGATGGTGTTTGTCGGCGAGGAAGGCGACGAGAACGTCAAGCTTTTCGATCCGCTGAGCGGCGAGGCAGCAGGAGAGGCCTCCGCGGACGACATCACCAAGATCAGCGTCAACAACACGTTGCGCCGCGCCATCCGTGATGCATTGGGCACGCTGACGCTTGGTTCCAAGGATCCGGCTGTGCGCATTGCCGCAGCCGACACTATGTTCAAGACACCCGATGCCGCCAACATCGAGCCGCTCGACGCGGCGATCGCCAGTGAAAGCGTGGCGAGCGTCAAGGCTTTGCTCGAGCAGGCCCGTGCCGCGTCCATACTGGTTTCAGACAAGCCCGATGCAGACAAGTTGGCGGCCATCGCGCTGATCGGCGCGCGCGGCGACCGTAACGCGGTTTCGCTTCTCACTTCCGTCGAGGCCAACGCCTCGGGAGCAGTGAAGGAAGCGGCGACGGCCGCGATCGCCAGCATCAATTCCACGCTGGCTTTCTGGGATGCCGGCCAGAACATCTGGTACGGCATTTCGCTGGGCTCGGTGCTGCTGCTCGCCGCGATCGGGCTCGCCATCACCTTCGGCGTGATGGGCGTCATCAACATGGCGCATGGCGAAATGGTGATGCTGGGTGCCTATACCACCTTCGTCGTCCAGCAGGTGATCCGCACATCCTTTCCCGGCCTGTTCGACTGGTCGCTGGTGATCGCACTGCCGCTTGCCTTCCTCGTCGCCGCACTGGTTGGTCTCGCCATAGAACGCGGCGTCATCCGCTTCCTTTACGGCCGACCGCTGGAGACGCTGCTGGCGACATGGGGCGTGTCGCTGATCCTGCAGCAGGCGGTGCGCTCGATCTTCGGGCCGACCAACCAGGAAGTCGGCAATCCATCCTGGATGTCGGGTTCGTTCTATGTCGGTCAGTTGGCCATCACCTGGAACCGTCTGTGGATCCTCGTTTTCGCGCTCACCGTGTTCGGCGTGTTGCTCTACGTGATGAAACGCACGCCCTGGGGCCTCCAGATGCGGGCCGTCACCGCCAACCGCCGCATGGCCGCCTCGATGGGCATCAGAACGCCATGGGTCGACGCGCTGACTTTCGCGCTGGGATCCGGCATTGCCGGCATCGCCGGCGTCGCGCTAAGCCAGATCGACAATGTCTCGCCCAATCTCGGCCGCGGCTACATCATCGACAGTTTCATGGTCGTCGTCTTCGGCGGTGTCGGCAATCTGTGGGGCACGCTGGTCGGCGCCTTCTCACTCGGCATCGTCAACAAGTTCCTCGAGCCTTATGCCGGCGCGGTGCTCGGCAAGATCGTCGTGCTGGTGCTGATCATCCTGTTCATCCAGAAGCGGCCGCGCGGCCTGTTCGCGCTCAAGGGCAGGGCGGTGGAAGCATGATCACGGGACGCTTCTTCGCCGCAGGCGCGGACCGCCGCATCGCCATCGCCATTTTCGTCCTGTTGGCGGCGGCCATCATCGTGCCACTGCTCAACCTGGCTGTTTCTCCGGCAAGCGCGTTCTACATTCCGCCCTATATCGTGGCGCTGACCGGAAAATATCTCTGCTATGCTCTGCTGGCGCTCTCGCTCGACCTGGTCTGGGGCTATTGCGGCATCCTCTCGCTTGGCCATGGCGCCTTCTTCGCGCTCGGCGGCTACGCGATGGGCATGTACCTGATGCGCCAGATCGGCTCGCGCGGCGTCTACGGCAACCCGATCCTGCCGGATTTCATGGTGTTCCTGAACTACAAGGAATTGCCCTGGTTCTGGCATGGCTTCGACCATTTCTGGTTCGCCGCGCTCATGGTGCTTGCCGTGCCCGGCCTGCTTGCCTTCGTCTTCGGCTGGTTCGCCTTCCGCAGCCGCGTGACCGGCGTCTATCTCTCGATCATCACCCAGGCGATGACCTATGCGCTGCTGCTGGCCTTCTTCCGCAACGATATGGGTTTCGGCGGCAATAACGGGCTGACCGATTTCAAGGATATTCTGGGCTTCAACGTGCAGGCCGATGCAACCCGTTCGGCTCTTTTCGCCGTCAGTGCGGTGATTCTGGCGCTCGCCGTGTTCGTCGCCTGGGCCATCGTCGGTTCCAAATACGGCAAGCTCCTGATGGCGGTGCGCGACGCCGAGAGCCGCACGCGCTTCCTCGGCTGGCGGGCGGAGAACGTGAAACTGTTTGCCTTCACGGTCTCGGCCGTCATGGCCGGCATTGCCGGCGCGCTCTACGTGCCGCAGGTCGGCATCATCAATCCCGGCGAGTTCGAACCGTCCAATTCGATCGAGGTGGTGATCTGGGCGGCCGTCGGCGGGCGCGGCACCATCGTCGGGCCGATCATCGGCGCGCTGCTGGTCAATGCCGGCAAATCCTGGTTCACCGGCGTGCTGCCGGAACTCTGGCTGTTTGCGCTGGGCGGGCTGTTCGTCGCCGTCACGCTGCTCCTGCCGAAGGGTATCGTCGGCATGTGGGATTCCTGGCGTGGCAACGCCAGGGCGCTGCGGGCGGCGTCGCTGGCCGAGGAGGCCGGCACCGATGGCGACCCGGCGCCAGCCAAGATCGGTCGCAGCGCGGCGACAAAGCCCGGCGACTGGTCGTCGTCCGGCCCCGAACCGCAGCCGGCGGAGTAAGCGATGTCGAAGTCGAACACCATCCTTTATCTCGACGGCGTCTCGGTCTCCTTCGACGGTTTTCGCGCCATCAACAACCTGTCTCTTGTGCTCGACAAGGGCGAGATGCGTGCCATCATCGGCCCCAATGGCGCCGGCAAGACGACGATGATGGACATCGTGACCGGCAAGACGCGGCCCGACGAAGGCGAAGTGTTCTTCGACGGCCAGGTGGATCTCACAAGGCATGACGAGGCCGAGATAGCCATGATGGGCATCGGCCGCAAATTCCAGAAGCCGACCGTCTTCGAGAGCCATACGATCGAGGAAAATCTGATGCTGGCGCTGAAGGGGCCGCGTTCGATCTTCCCGGCGCTGTTCCACCGCCGCTCCGCCGCCGAGGCGCGCCAGATCGATGATATTCTTGGCATCATACGGCTGGGCGACAAACGCAACGAACTGGCGGCCAACCTCAGTCACGGCCAGAAGCAGTGGCTGGAGATCGGCATGCTCTTGGCACAGGATCCGAAGCTGCTTCTGGTCGACGAACCGGTGGCCGGGATGACCGACGCCGAGACCGAGGAGACCGCGCGGCTGCTCAAGGATATTGCGCGCGACCATTCGGTCATTGTCGTCGAGCACGACATGCATTTCGTGCGCGAACTCGGCGTCAAGGTGACCTGCCTGCATGAGGGCTCCGTGCTCTCGGAAGGCACGCTCGATTTTGTCTCGGCCGACGAGCGTGTCGTCGAAGTCTATCTGGGGAGGTAAGCATGGTCTGGCGGGTTCAATTCCATCGCTTCGATTTGGCCTTTCTCCGGTTCTGGAAAAGGCGCTGAGACATGCTCGAGGTTTCAAACGCCACACTTCACTACGGTGCCGCCCAGGCGTTGCGTGGTGTCTCGCTGAAGGCGGGCGCCGGCAAGATCACCTGCGTGCTCGGCCGCAATGGCGTCGGCAAGACCAGTTTGATGAGATCGATCGTTGGCCATCATCGGCTGACGAGCGGAAGCGTTGCCTTCGAGGGGAAGGCGCTCGACCGGAGCGCGGCGTATGACCGCGCCCGGTCGGGCATCGCATTCGTACCGCAGGGCAGGGAGATCTTTCCCCTGCTCACGGTGCGGGAGAACCTGGAATCGGGTTTTGCGCCATTGAAGCGCGCCGACCGCAACGTGCCGGCGCATGTCTTCGAGCTGTTTCCGGTGCTGAAGCAGATGCTTGGCCGCCGTGGCGGCGATCTTTCCGGCGGCCAGCAGCAGCAACTCGCCATCGGCAGGGCGCTGGTGATGCGGCCGAAGCTTCTGGTGCTGGATGAGCCGACGGAAGGGATACAACCGTCGATCATCAAGGATATCGGCCGCGCCATACGCTACCTGCGCGACCAGGCCGGCATCGCGGTTCTGCTGGTCGAACAGTATCTCGACTTCTGTCGCGAGCTCGCCGACGAGGTCAACATCATGGATCGTGGCCTGATCGTCCACACCGGCCCGGCGGAAGATTTGGACCGGGCCGATGTCCGCAAATTTCTCACGGTCTAGAATCGGTACTGGACTTCAGTTTCTGGTCCGAATTCCTTGGCAAATCCAATATTTCTTTCATCCGGCCATTCGCGTCTCTGGTGCATCAGGGACTGCATGCTAGTCTTTTTCTTGGCTTTGTGAGTCGGCCGCTTCCGTACCAGTCTGGTTATCGCAGATCGAGGGCGCGGCGAAGGCCGGGCAAGTTCCAGGCAAGCAAGGCTTCCTAGCTTCCCTCCTGCGATCTTTGTCGTTCAACGCGTTTGGGCACACAGGCTAAGGGACAGCCATGGAACGTTACGTCGAGGACTATCAGAAACGGCGGCTTACCGAACGCGTCGACATCATCGCCGCCATCAACATCCTGAGGTCGCAAGGCTGCGAATACGACGACCTGATCGAGGAGATCACCAAGGTCTTCTACGTCGACCTCGATGCCTTCAATGAGATCGTCATGGCGGCATAAGAGCCGCCTTTGCCTACCCACAACCACAGGCTCGGTATTGGTACGCGCGGTCAGCCCGCGCGTCGGAGTGGCGAGGCCGTGACGCGGTTGCGGCCGCCACGCTTGGCGTCGTAGAGCGCCTTGTCGGCGGCGCTGAGCACCTTGTCGAAGCTGAGGCCTTCCTTGCTGCCGAATGCAAAGCCGGCACTGACCGTGCAGGTCAGGGAACCGTTTTCGGTCTCAATCAAGCGCGTCGCGAAAGCGGTCCGGATGCGCTCTGCGGTTTCTTCAACCGTCTCCGGCAGAGTGCGCTTCAACACCAGCGCGAATTCCTCGCCGCCCATGCGCGCCGCCACGTCGGCCTGGCGAAGATTGCCGGCGAGTTCCCCGGCGAAAACTTTCAACACCTCGTCACCCGCCGCGTGGCCGTATTCGTCGTTGATCGCCTTGAAGTTGTCGAGGTCGAAGACGACCACAGCGGTAAAGGCGCCGACCGGGACATTGCCATGCAGGTCGAACAGGGCGCGCCGGTTGAGCAGCCCGGTCAAGGGATCGGTCAGGGCATCACGGCGGTGGTGCCTCGCCAGACGACCCTGATTGAGCGCAAGCGACAGGGCACCGATCCCCGTCATGCTGGCGATGACCACGATGAGGCTCAGTTCCTCCGCCCAGTTGCTCGGCGCGTGCCCCAGGACCAGTTTTCCATCCCAGGCAAGAACCATGGCGCAGAGCGCGAAAGACGTGGCGGTGGCCAAATAGAGCGCGGTGATGCCGATCGTCAGGGCAGGAGCCTCGTTCCGGCACCTCCAATATTCGAATGCGGTAGCAAACAGAAGCAAGGCCGCGAAGGAGTTCTCGAATATGAAGCCCAGCCCGTCATAGCCCAGCGCCATGGGAGGCAGCGTCACCACCAGCGAAAGACAACCCAACAGCGTTCGCCCGACCGGTGAATCGCCCGTTCTGAACTGATAGGCAGCGCCCAGCATGGTTGAAAAGCCGATCAGCAGGAAACCCAGCGCGGCGAGGCCGAGCAGCCGCCCGGGCATGTCGATATAGGCGTCATAGAAGAAGATATCGCCGACCACGAACACGAGGCTGATTGCCCATGTCAGCAGGAAACGCTCGGAGCGAGCGGTTAGCCACATGCCGAACAATGTCAGGCTAAGGCAGGCCGCGGAGAACCCGACAGCTAGCAGAAGCGAAGTGTAGTCCAGCGACATGCCCCTCTTTCCTTGCCGGCGGCGGTTCCATCTCTGCGGCTTGGCGTCGCCGCATTCATGCAGCAAGGAAGTGTCGATAAGGTTACGATGGGGGCGAAGATGCCATCAAAAGGCGCTTTGCCAAGCGCAAAACGCATAGGTTACGCCTACGGCATGCGGCCCGTTGCTCGTCAGTCCGCCACGCGTTTCATCAGCGCCATCGCCCCAAAAGGCGCGCGCACCTTGCCCTCGGTGATGAAGTAGACGAACACGTCGCGCGGCTGGACCGGAGCGTCGGTGGCGGGGTCGGCACGCCGCAAATCGGCCGGCTGCCTTCCTTCCGCCCAGATCCTTGCACGTGCCGCCCATTCGTCGAGCGCCTTCGGCGTATAGCAGTCGGGATTGTCGTCCGAGCCGGTCTGCAGCCGGACGTAAATGAAATCGCCGGTCACATCGGCGATATCAGGATATTTGGCATGGTCGGCATAGACGATCGCCGCTTTGTATTTGCGCGCGAGCGCGGGGAATTCCGGCACGATGAAACTGTCATTGCGCACTTCGAGTGCATGGCGAAGGGCGACACCATCCTGCTTTTCCGGCAGCAGTTTCAAAAAGGCTTCGAAATCGTCCGGATCGAATTTCTTGGTTGGCGCGAACTGCCACAGGATTGGACCGAGCTTGTCGCCGAGCGCGGCAACGCCGGAACCCAGGAAGCGCATCATCGATTCACCGGCTTCGCCCAGCACACGCCGGTTTGTGACGAAGCGGTTGCCTTTCAGCGAATAGACAAAGCCGTCCGGTGCCTCGCTGGCCCACTTGACGAAGGTCGGCTCCTTGAAGCTGGAATAATAGGTGCCGTTGACCTCGATGCTCGGCACCTGCCGGCTGGCGTATTGCAACTGCTTGGCTTTCGAAAGCTTGTCTGGATAGAAGGACGTGTCCCAGGGCTCGAAGGTCCAGCCGCCCATGCCGGAGCGGATTGTTCCCGATTTGCTCATTGTGGTCCTCCCGAGTGCAGAAGTCTGGCCAAATTCAGAAAAATCAGACCGTCGTGGTTTCGCCGACCGGTTTTGCCATGTCGACCAGTACCCATCCTGGCCTGCAAGGGTTGGGTCGGTGACCCGTTTCGCGATAGCCGTAAGCGAGATAGAGCGCGATGTTCCGTTGCATTTTCGCATTGGTGTAGAGCCGTATCTCCGGCAGGCCCCACAAGCGCGTCTGCTCGTCGGCGTGTCTCAGCAATGCGATACCGAACCCCTTGCCCTGGAAGGCGGGCGACACAGCGACGGAGAAGATCATCGCGTGATCCTCATGCCGCTCCAGCGTGATCACTCCGGCAAGTTCGCCGCCGCTCTCCAGCAGCCAGACCTCGCCGTTGGCGATGCGCGGCGCATAGTCCTCGGTCACCGGGATCGGCGGCGCGTCGAGTATCGCGTTGTAGGGAGCGTAGGCTGCTTCCGTCAGCTTGACGATCGCGGCGAGATCTTCGGAGCGCGCAAGCCTCATGATTGATCCATTCCAGCGGCAGCGGCGATCATCTTTTTCATGCCGGCAGCCATAGCCGCGACCGTGGCGCGGCTGGTTTCGCCCAGGCCATGGCGCTCGGCGATCCAGTGCGGATCATTGTAGGACAGCCAGATCTTGCCGTCCTCATCCTCCCAGGCCAGCGCCTTCAACGGCAGGTCGATGCCGGCAAGTTGCCTGTCCTGCATCAGTGGTGTGCCACCTCTGGGGTTGCCGAAAATCAGCAACTCTGTCGGCCGCAGCGAGGCGCCGACATCGCGTGCGCCGGCTGCATGATCGATGCGAGTGAACACATGCAGTCCGGATCGCTCGATCGCCTCGGCGAGGCGATCGATGGTTTCGGTCACGCCAAAACGGCTCTGGGCCGTGATGAGACCATCCTCCGCCATCACTCAGCCGCTTCGCGCTTGCCTCCGGGGCGCCGCTCCAGCAATTCCTTGAGGAATTGGCCGGTGTAGCTGCGCTTCTCGCGCACGATCGCTTCCGGCGTGCCCGAGGCAACCAGTTCGCCGCCGCCGTCGCCGCCTTCGGGACCGAGATCGAGCACCCAGTCGGCGGTCTTGATCACTTCGAGATTGTGCTCGATGACCACCACCGTATTGCCTTGGTCGACCAGTTCATGCAGCACTTCCAACAGCTTGGCGACGTCGTGGAAATGCAGGCCGGTGGTCGGCTCGTCGAGAATGTAAAGCGTCTTGCCGGTCGCCTTGCGCGACAATTCCTTGGCCAGCTTGATGCGCTGCGCTTCACCGCCCGAAAGCGTCGTCGCCTGCTGGCCGATATGGATGTAGCCGAGGCCGACCTGCTTCAGCGTGTCGAGCTTGTCGCGCACACCGGGCACGGCGGCAAAGAAATCGACACCTTCCTCGACCGTCATGTCGAGCACGTCCGCGATCGACTTGCCCTTGAACAGGACATCGAGCGTTTCGCGGTTGTAGCGCTTGCCGTGGCAGACATCGCAGGTGACGTAGACGTCGGGCAGGAAGTGCATCTCGATCTTGATGACGCCGTCGCCCTGGCAGGCCTCGCAGCGGCCGCCCTTGACGTTGAAGGAGAAGCGGCCGGGCTGGTAGCCGCGCGCCTTGGCCTCCGGCAGGCCGGCGAACCAGTCGCGGATCGGCGTGAAGGCGCCGGTATAGGTGGCGGGGTTCGAACGCGGTGTCCGCCCGATCGGCGACTGGTCGATGTCGATGACCTTGTCGAGGAATTCGAGGCCCTCGATGCGATCATGCTCGGCCGGATGCTCGCGCGAACCCATGATGCGGCGCGAGGCCGCCTTGAACAGCGTCTCGATCAGGAAGGTCGACTTGCCGCCGCCCGACACGCCGGTGACGGCGGTGAAGGTGCCGAGCGGGATTTCAGCGGTGACGTTCTTCAGATTGTTGCCGCGCGCGCCGACGATCTTCAGGCGCCGGTTTTTTTTCGCCTCACGCCGAACACCAGGGGTGGCGACCTCAAGCGCGCCCGACAGATACTTGCCGGTGATCGAATTGGGGTTGGCCATCACCTGCTGCGGCGTGCCCTGGGCGATGATCTCGCCGCCATGGATGCCGGCCGCCGGTCCCATGTCGACGACATAGTCGGCATGCAGTATGGCGTCCTCGTCATGCTCGACGACGATCACCGTGTTGCCGATGTCGCGCAGGTGCTTCAGCGTATCGAGCAGGCGCGTGTTGTCGCGCTGGTGCAGGCCGATCGACGGCTCGTCCAGCACATAAAGCACGCCGGTGAGGCCGGAACCGATCTGCGACGCCAACCGGATACGCTGGCTCTCGCCGCCCGACAGCGTGCCGGAATTGCGCGACAGCGTCAGATAGTCGAGCCCGACATCGTTGAGGAAGCGGAGCCGTTCACGGATTTCCTTCAGCACCCTGACCGCGATCTCGTTCTGCTTGTCGTTGAGCTGGGCCGGCAGGTCGGTGAACCACTGGTCGGCCTTGCGGATCGACTGTTCGGTGACTTCGCCGATATGCTTGCCGCCGATCTTCACCGCCAGCGCCTCGGGCTTCAGCCGATAGCCTTTGCACACGGGGCAGGGCGTCGCCGACATGAAGCGCTCGATCTCCTCGCGCATCCAGGCGGATTCGGTCTCCTTCCAGCGACGTTCAAGATTGGGAATGACGCCTTCGAAGGTCTTGGTGGTCTTGTAGGAGCGCAGCCCGTCATCATACTGGAAAGTAACTTCCCGCTCGCCGGTGCCGCGCAGGATCGCGTCCTGTGCTTCCGCGCTCAAATCCTTGAACTTGTCGCCGAGCTTGAAGCCGTAAGCCTTGCCCAAGGCCTCGAGCGTCTGCACGTAATAAGGCGAGGTCGACTTCGCCCACGGGCTGACGGCGCCGTCGCGCAGCGACACGTTCTCGTCGGGTACGACGAGATTGGGATCGATGGCGCGCTGGCTGCCGAGGCCATCGCAGGTCGGGCAGGCGCCGAACGGATTGTTGAACGAGAACAGGCGCGGCTCGATCTCGGGAATGGTGAAGCCCGACACCGGACAGGCGAATTTTTCCGAGAACAGGATGCGCTCATGCGTCTCGTTCTTCGACTTGTTCACCGAATCCTCGCCGGTCTGGCTGGAATCGAGCGGCTTGTCGGCGAACTCCGCCACCGCCAGCCCCTCGGCGAGCTTCAACGCTGTTTCGATGGAGTCCGCGAGGCGGGTTGCCAGATCGCCACGCACCACGATGCGGTCGACGACGACGTCGATGTCGTGCTTGTATTTTTTATCGAGCGCCGGAACATCGGCGATCTCGTAGAAGACGCCGTCGACCTTGACGCGCTGAAACCCCTTCTTCTGCAGTTCCAGGAGTTCCTTGCGGTACTCGCCCTTGCGGCCGCGCACGATCGGCGCCAGCAGGAACAGGCGCGTGCCTTCCTCGAGCGCCAACACCCGGTCGACCATCTGGCTGACCGTCTGGCTCTCGATCGGCAGGCCGGTGGCCGGCGAATAGGGCACGCCGACACGGGCAAACAGCAGGCGCATATAGTCGTAGATCTCGGTGACGGTACCGACCGTCGAGCGCGGATTCTTCGAGGTGGTCTTCTGCTCGATGGAGATGGCAGGCGACAGGCCGTCGATCTGGTCGACATCCGGCTTCTGCATCATTTCGAGGAATTGCCTGGCATAGGCCGACAGGCTCTCGACATAGCGGCGCTGGCCTTCGGCATAGATGGTGTCGAAGGCGAGCGACGATTTGCCCGAGCCGGACAGGCCGGTCATGACGATCAGACTGTCACGCGGCAGGTCGAGATCGACGTTCTTGAGATTGTGTTCGCGCGCCCCGCGAATGGAAAGGAATTTATGGTCGGCCATCGCCGGTCGCCGCCTCAGATCTGGAATTCGTGGGATTGGCGGGATTTTCCCGGCCATCCCCTATGTAGGTGTTTTTGCCGCCACGTCGAGAGACGCCACAATTCCCGACAGAAGTCGTTTAACCGCCTTTCGCGCGAACGGGCAAGCGGAAAGAACAAAGGCTGAACACGCTCCTGACAAAGCTGTGCAGAAACTGACCGGGACGTAACCTCCCTTCGATCACATTTTTCCGTAACCGGCTATTGATGGTTGACGCAGCCCGCTCACGGGAGCAGTCTCGTGCAGTCAGCGAAGCCGGCCGTCTTTCGATGGCCTCGCCGCCCCAAGGCGGCCTGCGAGACGCCGCAGGCATTTGCGATTTGCGCTTCGCGACGGCAATGTCGCAACGGACACAGGAGCGGAGCATGACGCCACCGGATAGTCCCCAAGGGCTCCACGTCTCGTTGGAGCCGCGGCAGGCATAAGTGCCAGGGTTTAGCGTTTGCGCCACCCGGCAAACCGTGACTTGCCGTATTCCCTAAAAATCAGAGACTGCCAGTCGGATCGTCGGCTGACGCCGCGAAGCATCCGAAATCAAACGCCGGCAGTATACTCCCGGCAAAAAATGGATTTGAGATCCAGAAAAGCCCCGTCCGTTTGCCCAAGGCACGGCGGGGCTGTTCTTTTGAGGAAATGGCTGAACTGGCCCTGGCGGAGGGCTGCTCACCTCGGGGGCTTAAACCCACCCGTGGCCATATCGACCGTGATGCTGCCGGAAATCCTGACATCGGTATCGCCGATCTTGAACGTGCCGTTCCCGTTGCTGGGGAACGCATCGTCCGGTTCCGGCTGGGGAGCCGGCTTGGCGATGCGATAATCGCCGGCCACGCCGGGCAGGGCGCCTTTCTTTGCCTGCGCTAAGCCGTCGTCGGCGAGTGCCATGCCGCTCACCAGGCTGGCGAAAGTGAACACCACGGCGGCGATGACGCGATGCGACGTCCTGGGCGAATAAGTGTCGATCATCCCCGGATTATAGGGACGAGCCGTCCCCGGAACCAGACCGGTGTCGTCAAATCTTCGACATGTGGCGGGACTCCGATCTGGCTTGCGCTTACGCCGCCTTTTTGCGCGTATCGAAAACGTGGTCGACAATGCCCCATGCCTGGGCCTCGCGGGCGGTCATGAAATGGTCGCGGTCCAGCGTGCGTTCGACCTCCTCATAGCTGCGGCCGCAATGCTGGGCATAGAGTTCAGCCATATGGCGTTTGGTCTTGCCGATCCGCTCGGCATGGCGCTGTATGTCGGAAGCCTGGCCCTGGAAGCCGCCCAGCGGCTGATGCAGAAGGATGGTGGCGTTCGGCAGCGCGATGCGGCGTCCCGGCGTGCCCGCCATCAGCAGGAACGAACCCATCGAGGCGGCAAAACCCATGCACACGGTCGATACCGGGCAGCTGACATATTGCATCGTGTCGTAGATGGCAAAGCCGCTGGTCACCACGCCGCCCGGCGAGTTGATGTAGAGCGAGATCTCCTTGTCGGGATTGTCCGACTCCAGCGACAAAAGCTGCGCGCAGACCAGCGCCGAGACGTCGTCGTTGATCTCGCCATTGATGAAGACGATGCGCTCGCGCAGGAGCCGCGAGAAAATGTCGAAGGCGCGTTCGCCGCGGCTCGATTGCTCGATCACCATCGGCACCAGACTGGCAATACCACTCATTTTCTTCTCCGATTTCCGTGTTCAGGCCGCACGCGGCACAAGGCGCGGTGTGTTCGCCGCGATGGGCTTTGCGGCCCCGCGCAGCCCGAGCGAAAGCCGGCAGCCGGCACCCGCCATGACAACGGCAGGCATCGCCTTGCGGGAAAATCCGTCATGGACGATGCGCAGATGCGTGCCGCCGGAAACTGTTCGGGCGAGCGTGAAGGTGACGACGCTGTCGAGTGGATCCTGGCGCGCGGCGCCGCCCGCCTGCTCTCGCCAGGAATAGCGCAGCAGGCGTTCGGGCTCGGCGTCAAGGATTTCGCACTCGATCACAGCGTCCGTCGCGGCGAAGGCAAAACGGTTGCCGATTTCCGGCGTGATGTCGTTGGGCATCATCCAGGCGGCGAGCAGTTCCGGCACCGTCAGCGCTCGCCAAACCTTTTCCGGCGGCTCCGCAAGGTCGTATTCGAACTCGAGCACATCCGAGGCGGCTTCGCTTTGGCTTTCGGCGTTCATTGATCCGACTTCCTTCACTGATCCATGTCCTTCAAAACCGTCTTCAACCTTTCGATGCGCTCCGGCCAGAAGGTCCGGTAGCGTTCGATCCAGGAGAGCAAGGGGGCAAGCCCCTGCGGATCGGCGCGGTAATAGGCGTTGCGGCCGGCCCGCCGCTCGACCACGAGGCCGGCGCCGCGCAGCACCGCCAGATGCTGCGAGACGGCCGGCTGCGACACAGTCAGGCCGCTGCGCAATTCCGACACGCTCATCTCGCTCGTCGCGAGGCGCTCGAAGACGGCGCGGCGTGTCGGGTCGGCCAGGGCGCGGAAAATCTCTGCTTCGATCATGAGAAAAGCATAAGTCGATACTTATTGATTTGGCAAGCGCTGTTTTGAAACCCATATGAAAGCTCCGGGCATTGCTGCCATTCCTTGACAATCAGCAGCAGTGCATATAGGAACGAAAAGGGAACAAAAACCTTGTGGGAAAAGCCAGCCTTAGCAGGCGGCGGACGTGCGCAGCCTGTAAGGTGCTGCGACAAAAATTTGTTTCGGATGAGCGCGGAGAAAAAACATGGCGGGTAGCGTCAACAAGGTCATTCTGGTCGGCAATCTTGGCGCGGATCCGGAAATCCGTCGCCTGAACTCGGGCGAGCCGGTCGTGAACATCCGCATCGCCACGTCGGAGAGCTGGCGCGACAAGAATTCCGGCGAGCGCAAGGAAAAGACCGAGTGGCACAATGTCGTCATCTTCAATGAGGGCATCGCCAAGGTGGCCGAGCAGTATCTGAAGAAGGGCATGAAGGTCTATGTCGAGGGCCAGTTGCAGACGCGCAAATGGCAGGACCAGACCGGCGCCGACAAGTACACGACGGAAGTCGTGCTGCAGAAATTCCGTGGCGAACTGCAGATGCTCGACGCGCGCGGCCAGGGCGAGGGTGGCCAGGTCGGCGGTTATTCCGGTGGCGGCAGCAGCCGTGGTTCCGATTTCGGCCAGTCCGGCCCGAACGAAAGCTTCAACCGTGGCGGCGGCGCCCCCAGGGGCGGCGGTGGCGGCGGTTCGTCGCGCGAGCTGGATGACGAGATCCCGTTCTGATCGATAGCAATGCCGAACGGCTGACGTCGCCAGATGGCTGACGTTACGTGATCGATACGCCCCGAGGGTCCTGATGGACTTTCGGGGTTTTGCGTTGTTGATTGGCCTGACAGCAGGCGCGATCTGGGACTGAAAGGATAGGACGGTGAAGGCACGGGTAAAGTGGGTCGAGGAGCGCACCTTCGTCGGTGAGTCCGGCAGCGGTCACAAGCTGGTGCTGGGAACGGCATTCGGACCTGAAGGCAAGACTCCGGGGCCGAGCCCGATGGAACTGGTGCTGATCGGCACCGGCGGCTGTTCGGCCTATGATGTCGTGCACATCCTGGAAAAGGGCCGTGAGGCGGTTGAGGACTGCGTGGTCGAGCTCGATGCCGACCGGGCCGAGACCGAGCCAAAGGTGTTCACGCGCATCCACATGCATTTCATCGTCAAGGGCAGGGCGCTCTCGCCCGACAAGGTCAAGCGGGCGATCGACCTGTCGATCGAAAAATACTGCTCGGCCTCGGCGATGATGGCCAAGACGGCCATGATCACGCATGATTTCGAGGTTGTAGACACGTCGGCGAAGTAAGGCAGTAGGGGGCTGCCGCTCATCCCGCCATCAATGCCTTGATGCCGTCGGCCACGAACTGCACGGCCAGCGCGGCCAGGATGACGCCGAGCAGGCGGGTCAGGATCGAGCGGCCGGTCTGGCCGAGGATGCGGTCGATGCGTTCAGACAGCACGAACACCAGATAGGTGATGGCCAGGCAGACGAAGATGATGCCGACGAGTGCTGCCTGCGCGGCAAAGCCCTGAAACGAGCCGGAGAGCAGCACGGTCGCCGAAATCGCGCCGGGGCCTGCGATCAGCGGGATCGCCAGCGGGAAGGCGGCGATGTTGTGGATCATGTCCTTGGTGATGGCGACGTCGCCGATCTTCTCCTTGCGGTCCTGGCGACGCTCGAACACCATTTCGAAGGCGATGAAGAAGAGCAGAAAACCGCCGGCAACGCGGAAGGCCGGCAGGGTGATGCCGAACACCGACAGGATGGAGGCGCCCGCAACCGCGAACAGCGCCATCACCAGGAAGCCGATGACCGAGGCACGCACCGAAACCTGCTGGCGCTCCTCGCGGTTCATGCCGCGTGTCACGGCGAGGAACAATGGCGCCAGCCCGGGCGGATCGATGGTCACGAGAATGGTGACGAAGGCATTGAACAGGCTGTCGAAACTCGGCATCGCTGATCCCTCCCGCCGGGCCGAGCCCGCTCCACATTGGTAGAGCAAAGCCCGGCCGGTGGAAACAGTCAGGACCGCGAAAGCACGGGCTCCCGGCAAGGCTAGCCGGCGGCGTCGCAATAGGCCTCCAGGCGATAGCCGTCCGGGTCCACGACAAAGGCGGCATAGTAATTTTCACCATAGTCGGCGCGCAGACCCGGACCGCCATTGTCGCTTCCGCCTTCGCGCAACGCACCGGTATGGAAGGCATCGACGCTGGCCCGCGTTGGCGCGGCGAAGCAGAAATGCAGGCCGGATTTTCCGTCCGCCGGCACCGGCCGTGCCGCCTCGTTGACCCATAGCGCGACGCTGTGGGCGCCATAACCGAGCGAACCCGGTGACTGGCTGAGACAGCTGTAGCCGAGAGGCCTCTGCGCTGCGTCATAGAAGCGCTTCGAGGCATTGCTGTCGCGAAAGCCGATCGAAATATGGTCGAACATGGTTTTCTCCATTGGTACAACGTGTTGCGGCGTCATCTTGCAGATTGACGGCGCGCCAAGAACTCGACTTCGAGGTGCCAGTCCGCGCCGTCGTGCGAGCGCTCGCCGAGCCATCGAAAGGAGTTCTCGGTGATCCGCGAAAAACTCCAGCGCAGCGAGGAGCCGGTGCCGTCGGCGCCGAGCTGCACGATCGTGTCGCCCTCGGCACGGCCGAGCTGGCGGCTGAAATACGTGTTGCGTGGATCGCTCCAGAAGATGTGCCAGGCGTCCGCGCCGGGATCATAGACCCGCAGCGTCGTGCCGTAGAATGTCCACTTGCCCAGGGAAGGCTGGGAACCGCTGTTCCGCGCGGGCAGGATCCAGACATCCTGGATGGCGCGGCCTTCCAGCACCCAGCCGAAATGCACCTCGCCGCGTCCGGTCAGCACGGTGCCGTCCTCAAGGTGGCGTGAGGCGTCGAAGGTCCAGGCGCCGACGAAGCGGCCGTAAAGGTTCAGTTTTTCGGCAAGCCCGACCATCGGTCCGGGACTGTGCAAGGCTTCGGCGAAGGGGTCGAACATGGCTGCGGCCTCTTTCTGTCAGGAGACCTGGAGGAGTAGGCGCTGACGGGGTTCTGGGCTTGGGAAAAATTGCTATATTTCGGCCATGACGGCGACGACCCGCACTCTTGCATCCGGACCCGGCTGGCACGTCGCGGACGTGATCTGCACGGCCGGTGCCGGCGACCGGCCGTTCGAGGAGGCCCATCAGGATTTCTGCGTCGCGGCGGTCACCAGCGGCACGTTCCGCTACCGCGCGCGGCAAGGCACCGCCATGCTGTCGCCGGGCGCATTGCTGCTCGGCAATCCCGGTACATGCTATGAATGCGGGCACGAGCATGGCAGCGGCGACCGTTGCCTCTCGTTCCATTTCGGGCCGGCCTATATGGAACGGATCGTCGCCAACGTGCCGGGCGCCCGAACCCTCACCTTCGAGGCGCCGCGCCTGCCGCCCTTGCCGGCCTTGGCACCGCTGCTGGCCGAGGCGGAAGCCGCGCGCGACATGGCCGATAAGGATGCCTTCGAGGAACTTTCCCTGCGCTTCGCGGGTGCCGCCGTGGCCACGGTTTCCGGCGCCACGCCTGTCCTGCGCACGCCAAGCCGCCGCGATCAGAAACGAGTGGCGGAAGCGGTGCGGCGGATCGAGCTGGATGCCGACGGGCCGGTTTCGCTGTCCGCACTGGCGGATGGGGCGGCGACCAGTCCCTATCATTTCCTGCGCATTTTCCGGCAGGTTGCCGGCATGACGCCCTACCAGTTCCTGCTCAAGACCCGGCTGCACCGGGCGGCGGTGCGGCTGCGCCTGTCGGACGATGCGATCTCGGCGATAGCCTTCGACGCCGGTTTCAACGACCTGTCGACTTTCAACCGCCGGTTTCGACGCGTCATGGGCGAGACGCCACGCGATTATCGCGCCCGCCGGTCAGACAGCACCGGCATGCGGGTGCCTCGACGGAGACAAGCTCAATCCGAGGTCGGTCCGCACCAGCCCGGCAGATAGTCCGCGTCCTTGCCCTTGGCGAGCGTCAACGCCTCCTTCATCGCCTTGTCGAAATTCTTCGCAACCGCATTGCGATCGATGCGCCGGCGAAGGAAATCCGCCCAGATGAATTCGCTGAACGGCGTCGTGTCCTTGGCGAAGCCGCCTTGCCGGCGCAACTCGCCGGCCATGCTTCTATAGGGATCATCGATCAACTCGCCGATTGTCTTTGGAATTGCCGAGTAGTCGCGGCGGCGGCCGTTCTCATCGAACGGGTGCATCCAGCCTCTGTTGTCGAGCACGAAAAGAAACGCGTCCTTGTCAAGCGCGGACAGGTCGCTGATCACGGTCACTAGCACGTCCTTGACGCCTTCTTCGAGCAGGGCGCGAGCGAGGTGATGGTGATCGGTGACGTAGTTTCGATTTTTGGGACCCAATACGACGGGCACCATGTGTCTGCCGAGAAAAGCGCCGGTCTTCTTCTTGGCGTCCTGTTCCCGGATCATCTGGCGTTTCAACGCAACTTCCCGCATGCCGACCGTTATCTGCGTCGGCCGCAAGTCCTCGACGGGAACCGGCGTGACAATGGGTTCTCGGGGGTCGATCATGGCACTCCATCCTGTTCTTGCTGCTGCTGTTGCCCCGGACCAAGTGATTTGATCGCCGCGTCGACGCTGTGGAATATGTGTTTCGTGCCGACCATTTCAGCGATGCCGAACCGCGCCAGGGCCGCCTGGGCGCGCAGCGATTCCAGACGCGCGATTGCAAAGACCGCGCCCGCCTTGCGGCAATGAAGGATGGTGTCGATCAGGGCCTGGGCGGCGGTGTAGTCGATTTCGACGATATTGCTGGCCTCCAGCACGACCAGTTTCACTGTTTCGTTCCTGGCATCGACGAGATCGCAAAGGCCGCGCTTGAAACGGTCGGCATTGACGAAGGACAGCGGCGCCTGGAAGGCCGCGACCAGAACGCCTGGGAGCTGCTCGCCGGCACCTGGCTTGCCGGGCGGCCACCAGACGGAGGTCCCCGGCACTTGTTCGAGCTCGATCGGCTGCGTCTGGGTTGCGCTCCAGATCCCGTGCAACAGCGACAGGCCGATGCCGACTGCCACGCCGGTCTCGATAGGTAACACGACGATCGCCGCCATCGTGATCAGGATCAAGGCGAATTCGACCGGCGCCTGCCGGTAGACGCTGGCGAACACCTTCCATCGCAGTATGTGCTGGGCAACGAACATCAGGACGCCGGCAAGGGCTGCCTGCGGAACATTGGCGAGCAGACTGCCGCCGAAGGCGCCGAGCGCCAGCACGATGGCCGCGGCAATGAGGCCGGACAGTTGCGAGCGGCCGCCCGACTGGGAAACGATTGCCGTGCGCGGCGGGCTGGCGTTGACGGCAAAGGCGCCGAACAGGCCGGACGCGATGCTGCCGGCGCCGGCGCCGACGAAATCGCGGTTGACGTCGGGTGCATCGTCCGGTTGCGAGGCAAAGGAACGCGAGGTGGCGGCCGTCTGCACCATGACGACGATGGCGATCAGCAGAGCCAGCGGAACGAGCGCCTGCACATCTTTGAGGCCGGCCTCCGGCAAGTAGGCTCGCGGCAGACCGTTTGGCAGCGCGCCAAGCACCTCGACGCCGCGATCCCCGAGGTCGAAGGCGACGACCGCAAGCGTGGCAAGCACCATGCCGATCAGGGCGCCAGGGATGCGGGCGCTGATCCGTTCCGAGCAGAACACGATCGCGAACACGCCGAGGCCGAGCCCGAGGGCCCAGGGATTGGTGAGATGGAGACTGCCGGCAATCTCGCCGATACGCCGCAAGGTCTCACCGCTCTCGGCAGGCAGGCCGAGCAGCCCTGGCATTTGCGAGACGATGATGTGGACGGCGATGCCGGCCAAAAAGCCAGTTGTGACCGGCACCGAGAGGAGATCGGCGATCCAGCCGAGGCGAAAGATGCCGCTCAGCGTCACGATCGCCCCGACCATCAAGGCCAGCATGGCTGCCAGGGCCAGATAATGCGGCGAGCCGGATGTGGCGAGCAGCGCCAGGCTGCCGGCAAACAGTGGCGTGATGGTCGAATCCGCTCCAACCGAGAGGTGGCGATTGGCGCCAAACAGGGCAAACGCCACCGAACCGGCGACAAAAGCGAAGAACCCGACCTCGGGAGCAAAGCCGCCGAGCCGGGCCGTTGCCATCTGCTCGGGAATGGCGATCGCGGCCAGTGTCAAACCCGCGACCAGATCGCCATTGAGATCCCGAGGCTGCCAGCCGCTCAACGCTCGCAAAGGCAGCCAGCGGCTCCGATTCATCGTACTTGCGGCTTTCGCTTGGGGAAATCGGTCCATTGCCGGCTTTTGCCTTGTGGCGGCGAAAAGCGTTGTGGCCATATCGTCGCAATCAGCGGTATCCTTTTGAAATTACCACCAAAAATGACACTGGAAAAGTGCCGCTAACATTGGAGTTTCGGCTGCGCTTCCTATATAAGCGGTCAGTGATTCCTGATTAGATTGTGATCCGATTTGACCGACCAAAAGACACCGCGCGGCGCCGACGGCGGCCCTACCGGCATCGAGCCCATCTCCATCATCGAGGAGATGCAGAGCTCGTATCTCTCGTACGCCATGAGCGTGATCGTCAGCCGTGCGCTGCCCGATGTGCGCGATGGCCTGAAGCCTGTCCATCGCCGCATCCTCTACGCGGCGCATGAGAGCGGCTACCACTGGAACCGCAAATATGTGAAGTCGGCGCGCCCGGTGGCCGACGTGATGGGTAAATACCATCCGCATGGCGACGCCTCGATCTATGATGCCTTGGTACGCATGGCGCAGGATTGGTCGCTGCGCGTGCCGCTGATCGACGGGCAGGGCAATTTCGGCTCGATCGACGGCGATCCGCCGGCGGCGATGCGCTACACCGAGTCGCGGCTGACCAAGGTCGCGCATGAACTGCTGGAGGATATCGACAAGGACACCGTCGATTTCCAGGACACTTATGATGCCTCGGACACCGAGCCGAAGGTCCTGCCGGCGCGCTTTCCCAATCTGCTGGTCAATGGCTCCGGCGGTATCGCCGTCGGCATGGCCACCAACATCCCGCCGCACAATCTTGGCGAAGTCTGCAATGGCGCCATCGCCGTCATCGACAATCCGGCGATTGACCTGCCGGCGCTGATGGAGATCATTCCGGGCCCTGATTTCCCGACCGGCGGCATCGTGCTCGGCCGTTCCGGCATCTACAGCGCCTATTCGACCGGCCGTGGCTCCATCGTGATGCGCGGCAAGGTCAACATCGAGCAGCGCGGCAATGACCGTGAATCGATCATCATCACCGAGGTTCCCTACCAGGTGAACAAGGCCTCGATGATCGAGAAGATGGCCGAGCTGGTGCGCGACAAGCGCATCGAGGGCATTTCCGACATCCGTGACGAAAGCGACCGCCAGGGCTATCGCGTCGTCATCGAGCTGAAGCGCGACGCCGTCGCCGATGTCATCCTCAACCAGCTTTACCGGTTCACGCCGCTGCAGTCTTCTTTCGGCGCCAATATGGTGGCGCTGAATGGCGGCAAGCCGGAACTGCTGACCCTGACCGACATGCTGAAGGCGTTCGTCTCCTTCCGCGAAGAGGTCATCACAAGGCGGACGAAATTCCTGCTGCGCAAGGCGCGAGACCGCGCGCATGTGCTGGTTGGTCTCGCCATCGCCGTTGCCAATATCGACGAGGTCATCAAGCTGATCCGCACCGCGCCGGATCCGCAGACGGCGCGCGAGCAGTTGATGGAGCGGCGCTGGCCCGCGGGTGATGTCGAATCGCTGATTCTTCTGATCGACGATCCGCGCCACCGCATCAACGAGGACGGCACCTACAATCTCTCCGAGGAGCAGGCGCGCGCCATTCTTGAGTTGCGCCTGCAGCGCCTGACCGCGCTCGGCCGCGATGAAATCGCCGACGAGTTGAACACGATCGGCGACGAGATCAAGGACTACCTCGACATCCTGTCGTCGCGCGCGCGTGTCCAGCAGATCGTCAAGGACGAACTCGCCGCAGTGCGCGACGAGTTCGGTACGCCACGCCGCACCGAACTCACCGACGGCGGCGCGGACATGGAAGACGAGGACCTGATCCAGCGTGAGGACATGGTCGTGACGGTGAGCCACTCCGGCTACATCAAGCGCGTGCCGCTGTCGCTGTACCGGGCGCAGCGCCGCGGCGGCAAGGGCCGCTCCGGCATGTCGACCAAGGAAGAGGATTTCGTCACCCGGCTGTTCGTGGCCAACACGCATACGCCGGTACTGTTCTTCTCTTCACGCGGCATCGTCTACAAGGAAAAGGTCTGGCGGCTGCCGATCGGCAATCCGCAATCACGCGGCAAGGCGCTGATCAACATGCTTCCGCTGGAGCAGGGCGAGCGCATCACCACGATCATGCCGCTGCCCGAGGACGAAACGAGCTGGGGCGAACTCGACGTGATGTTCGCCACCACGCGCGGCACCGTGCGCCGCAACAAGCTGTCCGATTTCGTCCAGGTCAACCGCAATGGCAAGATCGCCATGAAACTGGAGGAGGAAGGCGACGAGATCCTCGGCGTCGAGACCTGCACCGACAATGACGACGTGCTTTTGACCGCGAGTTCCGGCCAGTGCATCCGCTTCTCGGTCGGCGACGTGCGCGTGTTCCAGAGCCGCAACTCTGTCGGCGTGCGCGGCATCACCATGGCCGAGACCGACCGCATCATCTCCATGTCGGTGATCGAGAGTGTCGATGCGTCGCCGGCCGAACGCGCCGCCTATCTCAAGCGGGCAGCAGCCGAACGGCGGCTTGCCGCCGGTATCGCGGCCGGCGAAGAGGAAGAAATCGCGCTGACCAATGAAGAGGTCGGCGAGGAGACGGAGCTTTCCGACGAGCGCTACGAGTTCCTCAAGGCGCACGAGCAGTACGTGCTGACGGTTACCGAATACGGCTACGGCAAGCGCTCGTCTTCCTACGATTTCCGTCTGACCGGACGCGGTGGCAAGGGCATCCGGGCCACCGACGTGTCGAAGGCGGCCGAGATCGGCCGGCTGGTGGCGACCTTCCCGGTCGGGAATGACGACCAGATCATGCTGGTGTCGGATGGCGGGACCGTCATCCGGGTGCCGGTCAACGGCATCCGTTTCGCCAGCCGCGCCACCAAGGGCGTGACCATCTTCAATACGGCTGAGGGTGAGAAGGTGGTTTCTGTCGAGCGGATCTCGGAGCCGCAAGCGGACGAGGAGAGCGAAGAGGCCGTCGAGGGTGGCGTAGAGTCCGGTCCGGTGACGGCTACTGGCTCGGATGGTCCCGAGTAAGTCCTGGACCGGTTTTTGACATAGCAACGCCGGCCCATTGGCCGGCGCGGCAGGAAGTCTGGAATGACTTAGTAGTGACGATACGGCTTGCGCGGGCCGAAGCCTTCGAAGCGCTTGACGGTTGCCTTGACGCGGACGCGTTGTGCCTCTTGATGCAGCCCGAAAACGGTGGCGATCAGCATGGCGACGGTCATTGCGGTGGCGAGCATGTAGATCAGCATTTGCGTGTTCTCCTGCGCCTTACAACGGATAGATGGGATTTTGGTTTCATCTTATTAAGGTGCAATCTAATGAACGCTGCGTGAAGGCTTGGTGATCAGCTTGTTCATCTGTCGTTCATGCGCCGGAAAAGGTTCACGGCCCGCCCGCCATCGGGTTTGCCTTTGTGAGAGAGGCTCGCTAGAGCCTGTTCCATCTTGGTGGACTGAAGATGAAACAGGCTCAAGCTTTCATTTGAGCATGATCTCCAGGACAAACGAAAAACCGTTTGTCCGCAAAAACCGGTTTCCACTTTTTGGGATCATGCATTAGAAGCTCCGCCATGACCGAACGCATCGCCCTTTATGCCGGCTCCTTCGACCCGCTGACCAACGGCCATCTCGATGTGCTGAAGGCGTCGCTGGCGGTTGCCGACATCGTCTATGCCGCGATTGGCATTCATCCCGGCAAGAAGCCGCTGTTCTCCTTCGAGGAACGGGTCCAGTTGATCGAAGCCGCCACGAAAGCCGAATTTGGCAGCGATGGCGCCCGCATCCGGGTGGTCGCCTTCGACGGGCTTGTCATCGATGCTGCGAGGAAGCAGGGCGCCTCGATCATGATCCGCGGGCTACGCGACGGTACCGATCTCGACTACGAGATGCAGATGGCCGGCATGAACGAGACCATGGCGCCTGAATTGCAGACGGTCTTTCTGCCCGCCAGCCCGTCGGTGCGCACCATTACCGCCACACTTGTACGGCAGATAGCCTCGATGGGCGGCAACATCCGCCCCTTCGTGCCGGCGGCAGTTGCTGGCGCGCTCACCGCCAAATTCGCGAAATAAGCCTCGGAGAAAATACATGCAGCTGAAAAGGCTCGCCTCGTTCCTTGTCGTGCTCGCCGGTCTTTTGACCGCTTCCGTTTCCGCCTATGCCGCCGATCCCGAAAACACCATGATCATCACGCTGAAGGACGGCGACGTCACGATCGCGCTGCGGCCCGACCTGGCGCCCAAGCATGTCGCGCAGATCAAGAAGCTCGTGCGTGACCATGCCTATGACAATGTCGCCTTCCACCGCGTGATCGACGGCTTCATGGCGCAGACCGGCGACGTCAAGTTCGGCAACATGAAGAAGGGTTTCAACTCGCAGGCCGTCGGCACCGGCGGTTCGGACCTGCCGGACCTGCCTGCCGAGTTCTCTCAGACCGAGCACTACAAGCGCGGCGTGGTCGGCATGGCCCGCTCGCAGGATCCGAACTCCGCCAATTCGCAGTTCTTCATCATGTTCGCGCCGGCGCCGCCGCTCGACGGCCAGTACACCATCGTCGGCAACGTCGTCAGCGGCATGGAACTGGTGGACAAGATCAAGAAGGGTGACGAGGCCGACAACGGTACGGTTACCGACCCGGACCGGATGATCAAGGTGCGCATCGCCGCGGACAAATAATTCTGTTTTTTGAGAAAAAGGATATCTGACATGGCTGAGATCAAGGACCGCGAGAACGCGCTCATCCTGGAAACGACCAAGGGCAAGGTCGTCATCGAACTTTTCCCCGACCTGGCTCCGGGCCATGTCGCCCGCATCAAGGAACTGGCCAGGGAAGGCGCTTATGACGGCGTGGTCTTCCACCGCGTCATCGACGGCTTCATGGCGCAGACAGGCGACGTGAAGTTCGGCAATTCGAACAAGCCGACCTTTGCTCCTTCGCGCGCGGGCATGGGCGGTTCCGACAAGCCGGACCTGAAGGCTGAGTTCTCCAACGCCAACCATGGCCGCGGCACCTGCTCGATGGCGCGTGCGCAGAACCCGAACTCTGCCAATTCGCAGTTCTTCATCTGCTTCGACGATGCCGCTTTCCTCAACCGCCAGTATACGGTCTGGGGCCAGGTCATCGAAGGCATGGACAATGTCGACAAGATCAAGCGCGGCGAGCCGGTTGTCGATCCCGACAAGATCGTGTCGCTGAAGGTCGCGGCGGACGTCAAGTAAGGCGAGACGACAATGATGGGCGTCGTCTGGTCGCTTCTCGGCATCCTGTCCGGCGCCTTCATTGCCATTCAGGCCCCGATCAATTCGCAGCTGGCGCGCGGCCTGGGTCTCCCGGTCGCGGCCGCTGCCTTCTCGTTCCTGTCGGGCGCCATCGTGCTCGGCATCATCTCCGTCACGGTGGTGAAGCTGCAAGGAATCTCGCTCGACTGGAAGGCGCCGGCGCCGTGGCTGTTCGTTGCCGGCGGCATGCTCGGCGGATTCTATGTCACGCTCTCCACTATTCTCACGCCGCGCATCGGGGCCGCCGCCTTGATGGCGTTCCTCGTGGCCGGCCAGCTGCTGGCCGGCATGCTTATCGATCGCGTCGGCTTCCTGGGCGTCGCGGTGCGCGAGATCTCGCTAGGCCGGGTCGCCGGCGCGGTGCTGCTGCTGGTCGGGGCGCTGCTCGTCCGGCTCTACTGATGCGCGTCGATCTCTTCGACTTCGACCTGCCGGAAGAGCGCATCGCGCTCCGCCCGGCGGAGCCGCGCGACAGCGCCAAGATGCTGGTGGTCAAGCCGGGCGAAGAGCTTGAAGACCAGGCGGTTGGCGACCTGCCATCCCTGCTCAGGGCCGGCGATGTGCTGGTGTTCAACGACACCAAGGTCATCCCGGCGCAGCTCAAAGGCGTCAGGCGGCGCGGCGAAGCGGCGGCGCAAGTCGAAGCGACACTGCATATGCGCGTGGCGCCGGACCGTTGGCTGGCCTTCATGCGGCCAGGCAAGCGTATCGCCGCCGGCGACCGCATCCATTTCGGTCATGACGGCAATTCCTGTTTCCTGGGCCAGCTTGATGCCACGGTGATCGAGAGGGGCGAGGGCGGCGAGGCGCTGCTTGGCTTCGACCTGTCGGGGCCTTTCCTCGACGAAGCGCTGCAGGCCGTCGGCCACATCCCGCTGCCTCCCTACATCGCCTTGAAGCGCGACGACGACGAGCGCGACCGCGCCGACTACCAGACCATCTATGCAAGGGAGGAAGGCGCGGTCGCCGCCCCTACCGCGGGCCTGCATTTCACGCCGGAGCTTTTCGCGGCTCTCGACGCCAGGGGTGTCGAACGCCACTTCGTGACCTTGCATGTCGGCGCCGGCACGTTCCTGCCGGTGAAGGCCGACGACACCGCCGACCACAAGATGCATGCCGAGATCGGTTCGGTCAGTGAAGCGACTGCCGACGCGCTTAACGCTGCCAAGGCGAGGGGCGGGCGCATCATTGCCGTTGGCACGACCTCGCTACGCCTGCTGGAGAGTGCCGCGCGTGAAGATGGCACGGTGCCAGCGTGGTCCGGTCCGACCGACATCTTCATCACGCCCGGCTACCGCTTTCGCACGGCCGACATGCTGATGACCAATTTCCATCTGCCGCGCTCGACGCTGTTCATGCTGGTTTCGGCCTTCAGCGGTCTCGACACGATGCGTGGCGCCTATGCGCATGCCATTGCGAACCGGTACAGGTTCTACTCCTATGGAGACGCAAGCCTGCTTTTTCGAGCGGAGATGAGCGATGGACGATGATCTGCAAGCCCTCGATCGCGAAGGCCTGATCGCCGAAGTGAAAAAGCTGCGCGCCGGCATTCGCGCGCATCGCGACACGTCAGGCCATGATCTCTGCTGGCATCACCCGGATCTGTGGGACCTGCTGCCTGAAAAGACCGCGCCATCGATCGCCGTGCCGCCCTGGCCAAAATTCATGCGCGGCTGCGTGCAATACCGCCAGTCGCTCGACAGGCAGGCGCCTGAAGCGCCGGTTCATGACAAGGAATTCAATGGCTAAGCCGTTCAGCTTCAAGGTTCTGGCGACCGACGGCAAGGCGCGGCGCGGTGTCATCGACATGCCGCGTGGCGAAATTCGCACGCCGGCCTTCATGCCCGTCGGCACCGGCGGCACCGTCAAGGCCATGTATATGGAACAGGTGCGCGGCGTCGGCGCCGACATCATCCTGGGCAACACCTATCACCTGATGCTGCGGCCGGGCGCCGAGCGCGTGGCGCGGCTCGGCGGCCTGCATGAATTCGCCCGCTGGCCGCATCCGATCCTGACCGACAGCGGCGGTTTTCAGGTGATGTCACTGTCGAAGCTGAGGAAACTGACCGAAAAAGGCGTCACCTTCCGCTCACATATCGATGGCGCAGCCTACGAGATGTCGCCGGAGCGTTCGATCGAGATTCAAGGCCTGCTTGATTCCGATATCCAGATGCAGCTCGACGAATGCACGGCGCTGCCAGCTGAGTTGAAGGAGATCGAGCGCGCCATGGAGCTGTCGCTGCGCTGGGCCGAGCGCTGCAAGGTGGCGTTCGGCGACCAGCCCGGAAAGGCGATGTTCGGCATCGTGCAGGGCGGCGACAACGCGGCGCTGCGCGTGCGTTCGGCGCAGGCGCTGAGCGCGATGGATCTCAAGGGCTATGCGGTCGGCGGCTTGGCCGTCGGCGAGCCGCAAGCGGTGATGCTCGAGATGCTCGACATCACCTGTCCGGAGCTGCCTGATGACAAGCCGCGCTATCTCATGGGTGTCGGTACCCCTGACGATATCCTGAAATCGGTGGCGCGCGGCATCGACATGTTCGATTGCGTCATGCCGACACGGGCCGGCCGGCACGGCCTTGCCTATACAAGGCGCGGCAAGGTCAATCTGCGCAACGCGCGCCATGCGGACGACCCGCGCCCGCTGGACGAGGAAAGCGACTGCCCGGCGGCGCGGGATTATTCGCGTGCCTATCTGCATCATCTCGTGCGCTCGCAGGAGGCGCTTGGCGCGATGCTGCTCACCTGGAACAATCTTTCCTACTACCAGAAGCTGATGCAGGACATCCGCGCCGGGATCGAGACCGGGAGCTTCGAGACGCGTGGGGCCGAGATCACGGAGGGCTGGGCGAGGGGCGACATCCCCGTCCTGTAAAACCTCAAGTGCTCAGCGAATTCGACGCCCGCAAGCTGCAGCCTGTAATCTGGAACGTGCCGTCGGGCTGCTGCTGCAGTGTGTAGACGGCCTCGTAGTCCTTGCCGTCGGGGCCGACGATGAGCACCTGCTGTACAATTGAACCCGGGCCCGTCTGTTCGACCTTGCCGAAGGCATAGGACTGTGGCTTGCGCACCGGCGGGTAGCCATTGGTCACCATGTTCATGAAGGCATCGACGGTCGGGAACACCTGCTTCACGTTCGGGGCGGCGAAGCTGTAGGCCTTGGCGCCATCATTAGCGAGTAGGGCCTTCAACTGACCATCGATGACAGCCTGGCCTGCCTTGATTTCGGCATCGCCGGCAAAGGCCGAGGATATGAAGATGAATGGAATGACTGCGAATGCGAAAAAAGCGCGGCGCATGGCCTGTCTCCGTCGTTCCTCGGAAGGGTCCCTCAAAAATGATGTCTGAAGACCCACGATAACATACGCTTGGCGATGCATCCCGGTTTCACCGATTGCGAATATTCGCCACCGGAATGTCATGCCGGTTGCGGGACCGCGCGAGGCCGTGGCCAGTGCTCGTGTCGGCCAAGTACGGATTCCAATGCTTGAAAGGCCGCCTCCAGTCTGCCAGAAGGGCCGCTTGGACTTGGACGTTTAGCGGGACGAAGCCATGAAGGCGTTTTTCGTGCAGATCAAATGCGAGCTGGGCAAATCCTATGAGGTTGCCAGCGCGCTTGCCGATGCCGAGATCGCCTCGGAGATTTACTCCACTGCCGGCAACTATGATCTGCTCGCCAAATTCTATGTCGACGATGAGGAAGATGTCGGCCACTTCGTCAACGAGAAGGTGCAGATTCTCCCCGGCATCAAGGACACGTTCACGGTCGTCACGTTTCGTGCCTTCTAGCCGGGAATGTATTTGCCCGGGCGCGAGGCAAAGCCTGATCAAGGCCGTATTTCAGCTGCCTCAATTTTAGGCAGGCGCGACATACTGATCGCCCGGACCTCCCAAATCACCGATTGCGCTTGATTTTCTCCGGCGACGCCAGTGAAATGGCGTCACAGGGGAGTATGCGATTGGCAGCGTTCGATGAAATGCTTCCGGAAGTCTCCGGATTGAGAAGACCGTATTCGGCTTATGATCGCTGGCTGAAGGAGCAGGATCCGGCCAGGCTTACCGAGAAGATGCAGGACGCCGAACGCGTCTTCCGCAAAACCGGAATCACCTTTGCCGTCTACGGCGAGCAAGAGGCGTCCGAGAGACTTATTCCCTTCGACATCGTTCCGCGCATCATTTCGGGCAATGAGTGGCGACGCCTGACGCAAGGCATCGAGCAGCGCGTGCAGGCGCTGAACGCCTTCCTCGACGACATATACCATCGCCAGGAGATCCTGCGCGCTGGCCGTGTCCCCAGGGACCTCATCGCCAGGAACGAGGCTTTCCTGCCGGAGATGATCGGGGTGCGGCCGCCGGCCGGCGTCTACACCCATATCATCGGCGTCGATATCGTGCGCATCAGCGAGGACGAATTCTACGTGCTGGAGGACAATGCACGCACGCCGTCGGGTGTCTCCTACATGCTGGAGAACCGCGAGACGATGATGCAGCTGTTCCCAGAGCTGTTCCAGAAGATCAAGGTGCGGCCGGTCGAGAACTACCCGCAGCTGCTGCGCCAGTCGCTGGCGGCGGTGCGGCCGCAGAGCACCAAGGGCGCGCCGACCATCGCGGTGCTGACACCAGGCAGTTTCAACTCGGCCTATTTCGAGCACGCCTTCCTTGCCGACCAGATGGGCGTGCAACTGGTCGAGGGGCAGGATCTGCGCGTCGTCGACGGCCATGTCGCGATGCGCACGACCGAGGGCTACAAGCAGATCGACGTGCTTTACCGCCGCGTCGACGATTCCTTCCTCGACCCGCTGACCTTTCGGCCGGATTCGGCCCTCGGCATACCGGGCATCATGGATGTCTACCGCGCCGGCAACATCACCATTGCGAATGCGCCGGGCACCGGTATCGCCGACGACAAGGCGATCTATTCCTACATGCCCGAGATCGTCGAATTCTACACAGGCCGCAAGGCGATCCTCGGCAACATCCCGACGTGGCGCTGTTCCGAGCCGGACAGCCTGAAATATGTGCTCGAGCACATCCATGAGCTGGTGATCAAGGAAGTGCACGGGTCCGGCGGCTACGGCATGCTGGTCGGCCCGGCGGCGACCAAGAAGGAATGCGAGGCGTTCGCCAAGAAACTGGCCGCGAAGCCTTCGAACTATATCGCCCAGCCGACACTGGCGCTGTCGACCTGCCCGATCCTGACCGACAAGGGGCTGGCACCGCGCCACGTCGATCTCAGGCCCTACGTGCTGGTTTCCGACCGCATCCAGATCGTGCCCGGTGGCCTGACGCGCGTGGCGTTGAAGGAAGGCTCGCTGGTGGTCAATTCCTCGCAGGGCGGCGGAACGAAAGATACCTGGGTGTTGGATGACTGAGTGAGTAGGGAATAGTCAGTAGGCAGTAGTGAAATTAAGGGGACGGGAAATGCCATATTCCATTGAGATTCAATCGCTTACTATTCCCTACTCACGATTCCCTACTCACTAGCCCGAAGGGCCTCACATGCTTTTAGGCCGGACCGCCAACGGGCTCTACTGGATGAACCGCTACATAGAGCGGGCCGAAAACATGGCGCGGCTGGTCGATGCCGGGCTGCGCATGGCGCTGACGCGCACGCAAAGCGCGTCGGAGGAATGGAATTCGGTGCTGCTCAGCGCCGGCTCCGACGTCGCCTTCCAGCAGAAGTATTCTGACTATACGGCGGCCGATGTCGCCGATTTCCTGCTGCGCGACACCTCGAACCCGTCGAGCACGATGTCGTCGATCGAGACGGCCCGCAACAATGCCCGCATGGTGCGCACCGCGCTGACGCGCGAGACCTGGGAAAGCATCAACGAAGCCTGGATGTCACTGAAGCGGATGCTGGCCAGGCCGATCGACGAGCGTGACCTGCCAAGCGTCCTCGACGCGATCAAACGCGAGACGGCGCTGATCCGCGGCTCGTTCTACGGCACCATGCTGCGCAACGAGATCTTCGATTTCTCGCAACTCGGCACCTATGTCGAGCGCGCCGACAACACGGCACGCATCCTCGATGTGAAATATTACGTGCTGTTGCCGTCGATCTCCTGGGTCGGCTCGACGCTCGACAACTATCAGTGGGAATCGATCCTGCGCTCGGTGTCGGCGCATCGCTCTTATCGCTGGGTCTACGACGCCGAGTACAAGCCGACCAATATCGCCGACTACCTGATCCTGAACGTACGCATGCCGCGTTCGCTGACTTTCTGCTACCGCTTCCTGTCGGAACATCTGAAGTTCCTCGGCGACGATTACGGCGAGCGTCACGCCTGCCACGCAACGGCGGAGAAGACGCAGACCATGCTGAGGGCAGGGTCGATCAAGGACATTTTTGATGCCGGCCTGCATGAGTTCCTGGCCAACTTCATTCGCGACAACACCAGGCTCGGCGACGAGATCGCGCAGGATTACCGGTTTTATTGAGGAAGCCATGAGGCTCAAGATCACGCACCGGACCGAATACCGTTACGACGCGCCGGTGCAATATCTGCTGCAGCGGCTGCGGCTGCTTCCGGTGAGCGGGCAGACACAGACGGTCCTGTCATGGGCGCTGAAAGTCGAGGGCGCGCGCGAGGAAGTGCGATTTACCGACCACTATGGCAACGATACCCGACTGCTGAGCGTCGAGGGTGACCATGACTTCATCACGGTCGAGGCGTCTGGCGAGGTGGTGACGCGCGACACGTCAGGCGTTAGCGGGCCGCATCACGGCTTCGCGCCGCTGTGGTTGTTTGCCCAGGAGACACCGCTGACCACCATAGGCGGTGGCATTCGCGATCTTGCCGAAGCGGTCGGCGCGGGCACCGATATCGAGAGGCTGCATCGGCTGATGGCAATGATCGGCGAGCGCGTCGCCTACACGCCCGGCACCACCAATGCGACGACACCGGCTGAAGAGGCGCTGGCGCTGAAAACCGGGGTTTGCCAGGACCACAGCCATATCTTTGCCGCCACCGCGCGCGCCATGGGTTTTCCCTCGCGCTACATCAGCGGATATCTGATGATGGATGCCGTCGAACAAGCGGCAAGCCATGCCTGGGCCGAAGCGCATGTCCCGGGCCTCGGCTGGGTCGCCTTCGACCCCGCCAACGGTATTTCTCCCGATGAACGCTATGTGAAGGTGGCCACCGGCCGCGACTATCGCGATGCCTCGCCGGTATCGGGAATTCGGCTGGGGCAGGCGGAAGAACAGCTTGCGGTCACCGTCACGGTGGAGCAGTAATCCCGCAAGGATTAGTGCCAAGAAGAGATTCCATGACCTATTGCGTCGGCCTGAAGATCGATCGCGGGCTCGTGTTCATGTCGGACACGCGCACCAATGCCGGCATGGATTCGATCTCGACCTTCAAGAAGATGCATGTCTGGGAGCAGCCCGGCGAACGCGTCATCGTGCTTATGTCGGCCGGCAATCTGGCGACGACACAGGCCGTGGTCAGCCTGCTCGACGAACGTACGAAGGCGGTCGGCGATCGTCACGAGAAGCTCCTGGACACGCCATCCATGTACCAGGCGGTGCGGCTGGTCGGCGACACGGTCAAGGAGGTGATCGCGCATTCCTCGCCCGCCGGCGAGAAGGCCGATTCCTATTTCAATGCCTCCTTCATCCTTGGCGGACAGATCAAGGGCAGTCCGCCGCGGCTGTTCATGATCTATCCCGAGGGCAATTTCATCGAGTCGACCGACGACACGCCGTTCTTTCAGATCGGCGAGACCAAATACGGCAAGCCGATCATCATTCGCGCCTATGAGCGGACCATGAGCCTGGCCGAGACGGTGAAGCTGCTCCTGGTGTCGTTCGATTCGACGCTGAAATCGAACCTGTCGGTTGGCTTGCCGCTCGACCTTCTGTTCCTTGAGAAGGATACTTTCAAGGTTGGCCTGAAGAAGCGGATCGGTCAGGACGACCAGTATTACCGCACGATCTCCGATGGCTGGTCGAATGCATTGAAGACGGCTTTTGCCAGCCTGCCGGATTTCCCGGGATAATGCATGTCGCCCAAAGCGCCCCCGGTTCTAGGCGAACGACATGCATGAAAACAAGGGCCCAAAGCGCATCGCCGTCGATCCGATCAAATGCAATGCGCTTCAGGGCGCGGCGCGGCAGGCGACAGCTGTTGCATCTTTTGCATGTTAACTAGCGTGGAATCGAGAGCCGGACCAAGGTGCCGGATTTGCGATCATGTCGGGAGGACAGGATGAACACCAACGAGTTCCGGCAATGGTCGCAGCGTGCCGCCGACTGGGGTGCCGACTATCGCAATTCATTGCGCGAGCGGCCGGTGCGGCCGCTGGTCGATCCAGGCGACATTTTCAGGAGCATCGAAGCCACTCCGCCCGAAGACGCCGAACCGATGGACAGGATCTTCGCCGACTTCGAGGAGAAGATCCTGCCGGGGATGACGCATTGGCAGCATCCGCGCTTCTTCGCCTATTTCCCGGCCAACGCGGCGCCGGTCTCGGTGGTGGCCGAGTATCTGGTGTCGGCAATGGCCGCGCAATGCATGCTTTGGCAGACGTCGCCGGCCGCGACCGAACTCGAAACACGCACCGTGGACTGGATGCGCCAGGCGCTCGGCCTGCCCGAAGGGTTCTCCGGCGTGATCCAGGATTCAGCCTCGTCGGCGACACTCAATGCCGTGCTGACCATGCGCGAGCGGGCGCTGGATTGGCAAGGCAACCGACAGGGCCTGGCCGGGCAGGCACGGCTGCGCGTCTATTCCTCGGATCAGGTGCACACTTCGATCGACCGCGCGATATGGGTTTCGGGCATCGGCGAGGACAATTTGGTGCGCATTCCTGTCAGCGGCCGTTTCCGCTCCATGGATACAGCGGCTCTGGAAGCGGTAATTGTCGCTGATCGTGCGGCCGGAATGCTGCCCGCCGGCATCATAGGCAGCGTCGGTGGAACCAGCATCGGCGGCACGGACGATATCGTCGCGATCGCCGGTGTGGCGCGCCGGCATGGGCTCTATCTGCATGTCGATGCCGCCTGGGCCGGGTCGGCAATGATCTGCCCGGAGTATCGCCATTTCTGGGCCGGAGCCGAACACGCGGATTCTGTCGTCTTCAACCCGCACAAATGGCTTGGCGCACAGTTTGACTGCTCCATCCAGTTCTTGCGACAGCCGGAAGACCTGGTGCGTACGCTGGCGATCAAGCCCGAATTCCTCAAGACGCACGGACGTGACGGCATCATCAACTATTCCGAATGGTCGGTGCCGCTCGGCCGGCGCTTCCGCGCCTTGAAATTGTGGTTCCTGCTGCGCGCCCACGGGCTGCAAAACCTGCGCGCCATGATCCGCAACCATGTCGCGTGGAGCGAGGGGCTTGCCGCACGGCTGGCGGGAGAGCCGGATTTCGAGATCGTCAGCGAACCGATGCTGTCGCTGTTTTCGTTCCGGCACAAAACGACTTCAAGCGCTGATGCCGACGAGCATAATCTGCGGCTGGTCAATGCGATCAACGACGACGGCCGTATCTACCTGACGCAGACGAGGGTCGACGGCCAGGTGGCAATACGGTTCCAGGTCGGCCAATTCGAAACGACCGCTGGTGACGTCGACGCGGCTTTTGCCGTCATCACCGAAATCGCGAGGAATAGCGCGATCCAGCCTTGATGGCGTTGCGTTTCGGCTTTGCCTTGGCGATCAGGTGATTTCTGTTAGCCGGCTTATGCCTTTTCATGGCTTTCGCTTTCGTTTATAGACAAGAAAAACGAAAACGGGAGCTTGCCTTATGTATCTGTCTCCGCGCCATGCCGAGATCATCCAGATGGCCAAGGACCATGGCCGTGTGCTGGTCGACGACCTGGCCACTCATTTCAATGTGACGCCGCAGACCATTCGCAAGGATCTCAACGATCTATGCGACCAGCGGCTGCTTTCGCGCATCCATGGCGGCGCCTTGTTCCCTTCCGGGATCGAGAACATGGAGTATGAGGCGAGGCGCAAGATCGCGGCGGACGAGAAAGAAGCGATCGGCCGCGCCGCGGCAAGGCTGATTCCCGACAATGCCTCGCTGTTCATCAATATCGGAACCACGACGGAGGCGGTCAGCAAGGCGTTGCTTGATCACAGCGGCCTCATGGTCATCACCAATAACATCAATGTTGCCAACAGGATGCGCATATATCCTTCGATCGAGGTGGTGATCGCCGGCGGTGTCGTGCGCGGCTCGGACGGCGGCGTCGTCGGCGAAGCCGCGGTCGATTTCATCCGGCAGTTCAAGGTCGACTACGCCGTCATCGGCGCTTCGGCCATCGACCACGACGGCGCCTTGCTCGATTTCGATTTTCGCGAGGTAAAGGTGGCGCAGGCGATCATTGCGAATGCCAGGCACGTCATCCTGGTCTCCGACCAGACCAAGTTCGAGCGCACCGCGCCGGTGCGTATCGGCCACCTGTCACAGGTCAACACCTTCATCACCGACCGTTGCGACATCGCATCGGTACGCAAGATCTGCCAGGAGGCGGAAGTTCAACTGATCGAGACGTCGCTTGGCTGAGGCTGATCACGGCCGTCTCACGATGTCGTGATATTTCGTTTGACATTCGTTATCAGTTCGAAATAATTCCGCCACGGTTTCGCAAAAGACCAAAAATGGTGCAATGCGAAATCGTGGAGGCTTTAAGTGGACACAACTTCAGTCCGGGATATTTTCGTAATCGGCGGCGGCATCAATGGCTGCGGTATAGCCCGCGATGCCGTGGGGCGCGGGTTTTCGGTTTTTCTCGCCGAGATGAACGACCTCGCCTCCGGAACCTCCTCCGGTTCGACCAAGCTGATCCATGGCGGCCTGCGTTACCTCGAATTCTACGAATTCCGGCTGGTGCGCGAGGCGCTAATGGAGCGTGAGGTTCTGTGGAAGAACGCGCCGCACATCATCTGGCCGATGCGCTTCGTGCTGCCCTATGCCAAGGGCCTGCGCCCCGCCTGGCTGATCCGGCTCGGCCTGTTCCTCTACGACCACATTGGCGGCCGCAAATTGCTGCCGGCGACCAGGACGCTCGACATGGCGAGCGACCCGGCGGGAAAGCCTTTGAAGCCGCTGTTCAAAAAGGCCTTCGAATATTCCGACGGCTGGGTGAACGATGCGCGCCTGGTGGCGCTCAACGCACGCGATGCCGCTGATCGCGGCGCGACGATTCGAACCCGTACGAAGGTTGTCGGCGCGCACCGCGAAGACGGCCTTTGGACAATCAAGATCGAGAATCTGCAGAACGGCGAGGCCGAGGAGGTCAAGGCCCGGCTGCTGGTCAATGCCGCCGGACCATGGGTCGATCATGTGCTTTCCGGCGTCGTCGGCCTGAACGATGTGCACAATGTCCGTCTCGTGCAGGGTAGCCATATCGTCATCGCCAAGAAATTCGACGATCCGCGCGCCTATTTCTTCCAGAACAAGGATGGGCGGATCATCTTCGCCATCCCCTACGAGGAAGAGTTCACGCTGATCGGCACCACGGACCAGGATTATCCCGGCGATCCCCACGACGTGAAGATCAGCGATACCGAGATCGATTATCTCTGCGCCGCGGCCAGCGAGTATTTCGCGCAACCCGTCAAGCGCTCGGACATTGTCTGGACCTATTCGGCGGTGCGTCCGCTCTATGATGACGGCGCTTCCAAGGCGCAGGAAGCAACGCGCGACTACGTGCTGAAGGCCGAGGGCGGCGAGGGCGAAGCGCCGATCGTCAATGCTTTCGGCGGCAAGATCACGACCTACCGCCGGCTGTCGGAATCGATGCTGGAGAAGATCGAGGGTTTTCTCGGCAAGCGCGGCAAGCCGTGGACGTCGGACGCGCCGCTGCCGGGCGGCGATTTCCCGGCGACCGGTTTCGATGCGCAGGTTGCCAAGCTGAAGGCTGCCTATCCGTTCCTCGATGCGCGCCTCGCCCGGCGGCTGACGCGGCTCTACGGGACGCGCGCTCAGGTTCTGCTCGGACTTGCCAAGTCAAACGCCGAGCTCGGCCGCGATTTCGGTGGCGACCTCTACGAGGCCGAGGTTCGCTATCTCGTTGAAAACGAATGGGCCATCACCGCAGAGGACGTGCTTTGGCGCCGGACCAAGCGCGGCCTGCATCTCGCCCGCGAGCAGGTCGCAGCCCTCGATGAATTCATGCGCGGCATAAGCCGCCGGCATGTCGTGGCCGCCGAATGAGGAGATTTTGAGCTGATGCAGAAAGCCTGGGAGGAGGCGTCATGCTTGAACTGAGGAACGTCACCAAGACAGTCGGTGCGGTAGAGCACATACACGACGTGTCGCTGACCCTTCAGCACGGCTCGCTCAACGTGCTGCTTGGACCGACGCTTTCCGGCAAGACCAGCCTGATGCGGCTGATGGCCGGCCTCGATGCGCCGACCTCCGGTTCGGTCTGGTTCGATGGCCATGATGTCACGGGCACACCGGTGCAGAAGCGCAAGATCGCCATGGTCTACCAGCAGTTCATCAATTATCCGGCGATGACTGTCTATGAGAACATCGCCTCGCCTCTGAGGGTGGCCGGCGTCGAGCACGGCAAGATCGACAGCCAGGTGCGCGAGGCCGCCGCGCTTCTCAAGCTGACGCCCTATCTCGACCGCACACCGCTCAACCTGTCGGGCGGCCAGCAGCAGCGCACGGCGCTGGCGCGCGCCATCGTCAAGAATGCCAGCCTGGTGCTGCTCGACGAACCACTCGCCAATCTCGACTACAAGCTGCGCGAGGAGTTGCGGGCCGAACTGCCGAGGATTTTTGCCGCCGCCGGCACCATCTTCGTCTATGCCACCACGGAGCCGCACGAGGCGCTGCTGCTCGGCGGCAACACGGCTACGCTGTCGGAAGGCCGCATCACCCAGTTCGGGCCGACAATCGACGTCTTCCGCAGGCCGGTCGACCTGGTGACGGCCAGGACCTTCGCCGATCCGCCGCTCAACACCATCGTGCTGGCCAAGAAAGGCGCCGACTTCCTGCTCGAAGGCGGGGTGAAGCTGCCGGTGCCATCCGAACTCGTCGGCATCGCCGACGGCAACTACACGATCGGCTTCCAGCCGCACCATCTTTCACTCGAACGGCCCAATGCCTCGGCGGTGCCGGTGCGGGCAAAGGTCACCATCACCGAGATTACCGGGTCCGAGAGCTTCATCCATCTCGATTTCGCCGATGTGCGCTGGGTGATGCTGGCGCACGGCATCCGCGATTTCGAGACCGACGCGGTGGTCGAGGTGTTCATCGACCCGCGACACATCATGGTCTTCGACGAGTACGGCCGCGCCGTGGCCGCGCCGAAGCTTGCGGCTTGAGGAGGGCGATATGGCGCGCATCGACGTCAACCATGTCAGGCATTCCTACCTGCCGAACCCGCGGAAGGATGCCGATTTCGCGCTGCGGGAAGTGCACCACACTTTCGAGGATGGCGGCGCCTATGCGCTGCTCGGCCCGTCCGGCTGCGGCAAGACCACGCTGCTCAACATCATTTCGGGGCTGCTTCATCCCTCGCACGGCCAGTTGCTGTTCAACGGCAGGGACGTGACCAATCTGTCGACGCAGGAGCGCAACATCGCGCAGGTGTTCCAGTTCCCGGTCATCTACGACACCATGACCGTCTACGACAATCTGGCCTTCCCGCTGCGCAATCGCGGCGTGCCGGAGGCCGATGTCGACCGCAAGGTGCGCGAGACGCTGGAGATGATCGACCTGGCGTCGTGGGCGAAGAAGAAGGCGAGGGGCCTGACCGCCGATCAGAAGCAGAAGATCTCGCTCGGCCGCGGGCTGGTGCGCTCCGATGTCAACGCCATTCTGTTCGACGAGCCGCTGACCGTCATCGACCCGCACATGAAGTGGGTGCTGCGCTCGCAGTTGAAGCAACTGCATCGGCGCTTCGGCTACACCATGGTCTACGTCACTCATGACCAGACCGAGGCGTTGACCTTCGCCGACCAGGTCGTGGTCATGTATGATGGCGGTATCGTCCAGATCGGCACGCCGGCGGAACTCTTCGAGCGGCCGCGCCACACCTTTGTTGGCTATTTCATCGGCTCGCCCGGCATGAACGTCATGCCGGTGGCGATCGACGGCAAGACGGCGACGCTCGGCTCCCAGCGGATCGAATTACCGGGCGCACCCAAAGCGGCCGGCGGTGCCGTCGAACTCGGCATCCGTCCCGAATATGTGCGTCTCGGCCGCGACGGCATGGCTGTTTCGATCAGCAAGGTCGAGGATCTGGGCCGCCACAAGGTGGTGCGCGCCAGGCTGGAGGGGCGCGACATCGCCGCCGTGATCGGTGAGGACGAGGCCGTTCCTGCCGAACCGAAGGTGCGGTTCGAGCCTGCGGGCATCAACATCTATGCCGATTCCTGGCGTGTCGAGATGGGGGCATAGATGGACAAGACCTGGAACAACAAGGCCTGGTTCCTGGTGCTGCCGGTGCTGGTGCTGGTGGCGTTCTCGGCCGTCATCCCGCTGATGACCGTCGTCAATTATTCGGTGCAGGACACGTTCGGCAACAACGTCTTCTTCTGGGCCGGCACGGAGTGGTTCGAGGAACTGCTGCATTCCAGCCGCTTCTGGGAGGCGATGAGCCGCAACCTCATCTTCTCCTTCATCATCCTCGCCATCCAGGTGCCGCTTGGCATCTTCATCGCGCTCAACATGCCGAAGAAGGGCTGGGGGGTGCCGGTCTGCCTGGTGCTGATGGCGCTGCCGCTGCTGGTGCCGTGGAACGTCGTCGGCACCATCTGGCAGGTGTTCGGGCGCAACGATATTGGCCTGCTCGGCTACTACGTCAATGCGCTCGGCATCGACTACAATTACGTGCAGGATCCGTTCGACGCCTGGGTGACGATCATCGTCATGGATGTCTGGCACTGGACGAGCCTCGTCGTGCTGCTCTGCTATGCCGGTCTGGTCTCGATCCCGGACGCCTTCTACCAGGCGGCCAAGATCGACGGCGCGTCGCGCTGGGCGGTGTTCCGCTACATCCAACTGCCGAAGATGCAGCGGGTGCTTTTGATCGCGGTGCTGCTGCGCTTCATGGACAGTTTCATGATCTATACCGAGCCTTTCGTCGTCACCGGCGGCGGGCCGGGCAACTCGACGACGTTCCTGTCGATCGACCTCGTCAAGACGGCGCTCGGCCAGTTCGACCTCGGTCCGGCGGCCGCCATGTCGCTGGTCTACTTCCTCATCATCCTTTTGTTGTCATGGGTGTTCTACACCGTGATGACCAATTACGACGCGGAGCGCTGAGATGGCCGGCGCCAATGAACGAACCGAGCGCAATGCGATGAACGGGGCAGCCGCCGCGGAAGGTCTGGCCAGTTCGCTGTCGCAGAGCGAACTCGACAGGCGGATGCGCCGCCGCGGCGAGGAATCGCGCTGGTGGTGGATCGTGCCGACGCTCTACATCTTCGTGCTGTTGCTGCCGATCTACTGGCTCATCAATATGAGCTTCAAGACCAATGCGGAGATCGTCAATTCGCTGACGCTCTATCCGCACGCGCCAACCATCGCCAACTATGTCACGATCTTCACGCAGAAGGCCTGGTATTCCGGCTATATCAACTCGATCACCTATGTCGTCATGAACATGGTGATTTCGGTGTCCGTGGCCTTGCCGGCGGCCTACGCCTTCTCGCGCTACCGCTTCCTTGGCGACAAGCATCTGTTCTTCTGGCTGCTCACCAACCGCATGGCGCCGCCGGCGGTGTTCGCGTTGCCGTTCTTCCAGCTCTACTCCGCGTTCGGCCTGATCGACACGCATATCGCGGTGGCGCTGGCGCACTGCCTGTTCAACGTGCCGCTGGCGGTGTGGATCCTCGAAGGCTTCATGTCCGGGGTGCCGAAGGAGATCGACGAGACCGCCTATATCGATGGCTATTCCTTCCCGCGCTTCTTCATAAAGATCTTCATGCCGCTGATCGCCAGCGGCATCGGTGTCGCCTGCTTCTTCTGCTTCATGTTCTCGTGGGTCGAACTGCTGATCGCCCGCACACTGACCACGACCGACGCCAAACCCATCGCGGCGACCATGACCCGCACAGTGTCGGCATCGGGCATGGACTGGGGGCTGCTGGCCGCCGCCGGTGTGCTGACGCTGATCCCCGGCGCGCTCGTGATCTGGTTTGTGCGAAACTACATCGCCAAGGGCTTTGCCCTGGGGAGGGTTTGACCATGAATCTCGACTTCTCCTGGATGGCATGGACCTGGCCGACGGCCGCCTTCTTCATCGTCATCGCGCTGCTGCTGGTCGGCATGGGGGTCTGGGAATACGCGTCGCCCGGCGGCAATCCGCGTGTCGGCGTGCTGCGCTTCGAGACGACGCGCGGCGATCGCCTCTTCGTTTCGCTGCTTGGCAGCGCCTTTATCCATCTCGCTTGGCTGGGTCTGATTGGGCCCAGCCTGTGGTGGGCTCTCGCTCTCTCCGTGGTCTACGCCATCGGCGTGTTCCGCTACGTATAGAGGGGGAAACTGTTGGAGCGGCCGCGTGCTGGCGACCGCTCCAGATCGCACTTGAACCTTGAAAAGTGGAGGAAACACAATGCGACGGCAATTCCTAACATCAACGACTGCCCTTGTGCTATTGCTCGGTGTGGGCAACGCCTATGCCGGCATGGATGAGGCAAAAGCCTTTTTGGACAAGGAGATAGGCGACGTTTCATCTCTATCACGCGCCGATCAAGAAAAAGAGATGCAGTGGTTTATCGACGCCGCCAAGCCGTTTGCCGGCATGGAAATCAAGGTCGTGTCGGAAACGCTGACGACGCACCAGTACGAGTCGCAGGTGCTGGCTCCGGCCTTCGCCGCCATCACCGGCATCAAGGTCACGCATGACGTCATCCAGGAGGGCGACGTCGTCGAGAAGATCCAGACCCAGATGCAGACCGGCCAGAACCTTTATGACGGCTGGGTCAACGATTCCGACCTGATCGGCACCCATTGGCGCTATCAGCAGGTGCGCAACCTGACCGACTGGATGGCCAATGAAGGCAAGGATGTAACCAATCCGGGCCTCGATCTGAAGGATTTCATCGGCTCCTCCTTCACCACCGCGCCGGACAAGAAGCTCTACCAGCTTCCCGACCAGCAGTTCGCCAACCTCTACTGGTTCCGTTACGACTGGTTCAACGACGAGAAGAACAAGGCCGATTTCAAGGCCAAGTACGGCTACGACCTCGGCGTGCCGGTCAACTGGTCGGCCTATGAGGACATCGCGGAATTCTTCACCGGCCGCGATGTCGGCGGCAAGAAGGTCTATGGCCACATGGACTACGGCAAGAAGGATCCCTCGCTGGGCTGGCGCTTCACCGACGCCTGGCTGTCGATGGCCGGTAACGGCGACAAGGGCATCCCGAACGGCCTGCCGGTCGACGAATGGGGCATCAAGGTCAACGAGAAATCGCAGCCGGTCGGCTCCTGTACGGCGCGCGGCGGCGACACCAACGGCCCGGCGGCGGTCTATTCGATCCAGAAATACCTCGACTGGCTGAAAGCCTATGCGCCGCAGGAAGCGCAAGGCATGACCTTCTCCGAATCGGGTCCGGTTCCGGCGCAGGGCAACATCGCCCAGCAGATCTTCTGGTACACCGCCTTCACCGCCGACATGGTCAAGCCCGGCCTGCCGGTGATGAATGACGACGGTACGCCGAAGTGGCGCATGGCGCCGTCGCCGCATGGCGTCTACTGGAAGGACGGCATGAAGCTCGGCTACCAGGACGTCGGTTCGTGGACGCTAATGAAGTCGACGCCTGAAGACCGGGCGAAGGCTGCCTGGCTCTACGCCCAGTTCGTGACCTCGAAGACCGTGGACGTGAAGAAGAGCCATGTCGGCCTCACCTTCATCCGCGACTCCACCATTCACGACAAGAGCTTCACCGAACGTGCGCCAAAGCTCGGCGGCCTGATCGAGTTCTATCGCTCGCCGGCCCGCGTGCAGTGGTCGCCGACCGGCACCAATGTGCCGGACTATCCGAAGCTGGCGCAGCTGTGGTGGCAGGCGATCGGTGACGCGTCGTCGGGCGCCAAGTCGGCCCAGGAAGCGATGGACTCGCTCTGTGCCGAGCAGGAAAAGGTCATGGGCCGCATCGAGAAGTCCGGCGTCCAGGGCGACATCGGGCCGAAGCTCGCCGAGGAACACGATCTCGCCTACTGGAACGCTGACGCGGCCAAGGCGGGCAATATCGCTCCTCAGCTCAAGATCGAGACCGAGAAGGAAAAGCCGCAGACCATCAACTACGACGAACTGGTCAAGAGCTGGCAGAAGTAGGACTGTCTATGCGGGCGTTCACGCCCGTGTGAAATTGGGGGAGGCGGCGCGTTGCCGTCTCCCTTCTTTGCGTCAAGGCGGAGGATGTTGAATGAACGGTTTTGTGCTGGCAATCGACCAGGGAACGACGTCGACCCGGGCGATCCTGTTCGATGCCCAGATGAAAGTCGTGGGCAGCGGGCAGGAGGAATTCACCCAGCACTATCCTGCCTCCGGCTGGGTCGAACATGACCCGGAGGAGATCTGGGCAAGTGTCGCGACGACCATGAAGGCAGCGCTGAAGGCCGCTGGTCGTGAGGCATCCGACGTTGCCGCTATCGGTGTCACCAACCAGCGTGAGACCGTCGTCATCTGGGACAGGGCGACGGGCAAGCCGATCCACAATGCGATCGTCTGGCAGGATCGCCGCACCGCGCCGCTGTGTCAGAAGCTGAAGAAGCAGGGGCTGGAAAAGAAATTCACGCGCAAGACCGGGCTGCTGCTCGATCCTTATTTTTCCGGCACCAAGATCGCCTGGATGCTCGACAAGGTGAAAGGGGCGAGGAAGCGCGCCGAGAAGGGCGAGTTGCTGGCCGGCACCATCGACAGCTTTCTGATCTGGCGGCTGACCGGTGGCAAGGTCCACGCCACCGATGCCACCAACGCCTCGCGCACGCTGGTCTACAACATCGCGGAAAACGCCTGGGACGACGAATTGCTGGCCATTCTCAACATCCCGGCAAAAATGCTGCCCGAGGTCAAGGATTGCGCCGATGACTATGGAGCGACCGAGAAGAATCTGTTCGGCGCCGAGATAAGAATCCTCGGAGTGGCCGGCGACCAGCATGCCGCGACCATCGGCCAGGCCTGCTTCGAGCCGGGCATGATGAAATCCACCTATGGCACCGGCTGTTTTGCGCTGCTCAACACCGGCAGCGATCTGGTGCGTTCGAGAAACCGGCTTTTGACCACCATTGCCTACCGGCTGAACGGCAAGACCACCTACGCGCTGGAGGGTTCGATCTTCATTGCCGGGGCGGCCGTGCAATGGCTGCGCGACGGCATCAAGGTGATCGGCAAGGCCGAGCATAGCGGGCAATTGGCCGCCGAGGCCGACCCGACGCAGAATGTCTACTTGGTGCCGGCTTTCGTCGGTCTTGGCGCGCCGCATTGGGACGCGGATGCGCGCGGCGCCATTTTCGGGCTGACACGTAATTCCGGCCCGGCGGAATTTGCGCGGGCCGCACTCGAATCCGTCGCCTACCAGACCCGCGACCTGCTCGACGCCATGCGCAAGGACTGGAAGGGGACTTCAGCCAAAACGGTTCTCCGGGTCGACGGCGGCATGGTGGCGTCGGACTGGACGATGCAGCGCCTGGCCGACATACTCGACGCGCCCGTCGACCGCCCGACCATCCTCGAGACGACCGCGCTGGGTGCGGCGTGGCTCGCCGGCTCGAAAGCAGGGGTTTGGCCGAAGGCGAAGGAGTTTGCCAAGGGCTGGGCGCTCGAGCGGCGGTTCAAGCCGGAGATGGACGCTTCGACACGATCCGCGAAGCTGGCGGGCTGGCGCGATGCTGTTCGCCGAACGCTGAGCGTGCCATAACAGCCGCCTCAGAACGGCTTGGGGTGGGGATATGCAGCCAGACTGGTATGATGCTTGGCGCGACGAGGCTTTTAAACAGCTAACCGCCAGGAATGCCATGTTGGCGAAGGAGTTTCGTCTCGGCCACTGGTCACGTTACGACTACGATCTGACGATCGGTAGGCTTTTTTTCTCGCAGGACGGAGCCGTCAAGGTTGTCGCCGAGATTCAGATTGCCGGTACCACGAGTGCCAGGGCGAGTAACTGGCTTTGGGCTTGGGCAAATTCAAACTTGCCCGACCGGCTCCTTAGCGATGCGAAGCAGGTTCGATCCTTCGGAGAGATGAATAGCATTGACGAACTCGCCCAATCCTATGTGACGGATGAGGACGATCAACTGGAAGCGCTTGGTTGGGAACTTAGCGCGGTGATGTCCCGAATCTGCAACGGGTTGGGGATCTATCGATGCCCCGGCAGTGACGGCGGGGGTCTTTATCTGATGCTTAAGACAATCGAGTGGGCAAGGTGATGCGAAAACTGTTCGTCTTGACCAATCGACGAGATGTCCGCGCCGTTGCCGGCGCGGACTTTACTCAGCACTTTTCAGTTACACCAACACGCTTGGATCAATAAGGGGAACGGCATTCCCGCCTCGGGCCGTAATTCGGCTGGAAGGTGTTGTCCGAAGCCCGGTAGCTGCGGTAGTGGTCGTAGCACCACTGCACATGGGAATTGCCCTCGTATACGCGGTGGTTCTCGCTGTTGACGATCGCACCCGTGATCAGCGCGCCGGTCGCGAAGGCTGCCAGCGGGAACCAATAATCGCCGTGGCGGCGATAGCCGCGATGGTATTCGCGATAGCCGCGATGGCCATTCCAATAGCCGCCGCCGTCGTTGTTGCGAGCAAAGTTGCGATTACCGTTGAAATGACGATTGCCGAAATTGCGGTTGAAGTGACGGTTGTTCATCCACGGCTTGTAATCGACCGTCTGCACATCGCTCGAAGCCGATGCCGCCTGCGGCACAAACATCTGCGCTGCATTGGCAGGCACAGCAGCCGCGGCAAACGAAGCCGAAAGTGTGGTCGCCAGTATACCCGTTACGATCTTATTCATGGTCTTCTCCTTCGAAAGGGTGATTGACGTCCCTTGTGGCGAGACAACGGGTGATATGGGCGAAGGTTCCTCGCCAAATCCCAAGTTGCTGATTTGTAATGTTTCTCCGGGTTGTACTCGTGTCGGCGGGAGGGCTGCGCCTTTATGTCTGCGGGAGGCTGCTAATGCTGCGGGAAGGCTGTGCCTTTGCTTCGCCAAGAGCTTGCGGCTCGTGACCGAAGTGGGCAGGGAATTATAATGGCAGGTTTTTTTTGTTGAGCGAATGGTGAGCGCGATGGGATTCGAACCCATGACCTACTGATTAAAAGTCAGTTGCTCTACCGGCTGAGCTACGCGCTCCCGCGGGCTATAAAGGCCGCCCTCGAAATTGCGCGGAACATAGGGAGAGTGCCTCGACCGGTCAACCGGAAAAGAACGCCCGCGAGCCAGACTTTTCAACGACCAGTCAGACCTTTGAGCCGCACCGCAGGAATGCGCTACGATCGCTCAGCCGTTCCGCGACAGATGCACGTCCAGGACGGCGGCCTTCTTGGCGATCAGCCCTTCCAGATCCGCGTCCGATCGGGTGGTGCCGGTCCGTTCGCGCAGCTGTGAGATCACGGTGCTCATCGAAAGTGGGGTGGTTTGGGAAAGCGCAGCGGTCTGAGCGCCCAGAATGGCATCCACCGCGCCGGCAACATCCGGAGTCTCCGTTGGTGCGCGCATGGTCGGTTCCTTTCTGTTCAGGTCCGCCTCGGCGCTATCAGCCGGTCCCCTGGCGCCGCGATCGAAGACCACCGCCAGGCCGTTCTTCACCGCGAGTGCGGCGACCATGTCGTCGAGCTTGCGATCGGACAGGGCTGGGTCAGCTGGTTTCAGCATCCTGCGGATCACCCTGGCAGCCTGATCCGTCGATACGAAGCCATAACGCCGTTTCCTGGCCTCGACATATTGCTCGATGATCATGCTCAGGCGTCGAGCCGCGATATCCCTGGGCTCCTGCACTTAGGCCTCCTTAAGCTAGTGCAACTCGGCAGCCAAAATGAAATAGGGCGGCTCGATCGAACATCAAATGCTCCCGACCATTTGACGCATCTATGAATGAGGCCGGAACGATCCCGCGGCTGAGGCATTTCCGCTGCATCACCAGCTCATCGAGGGAAGGCCGGGCCATGAAGATCGCCCACGTCGCGCCACTATACGAATCCGTGCCGCCAAGGCTCTATGGCGGCACCGAGCGCATCATTTCCTACCTGACCGAGGCTCTCGTCGCGCTCGGCCACGATGTCACGTTGTTCGCCAGTGGCGACACGAAGACCTCCGCCAGGCTCGTGCCATGTCGCGAGCGGGCGCTTCGCCTTGATCCGCGTCCACTGAAATCCGAGATCGCGGCGCATCTATCGATGCTCGACGAAGTGAGGAAGCGGGCCGACGATTTCGACGTCATCCACTTCCATCTCAGCCATTTCCTGCATTTCCCGTTCTTCCGAGAGATGCCGCAACGTACGGTGACGACGCCGCATGGCAGGTTGGATTACGCCGACCTCGCACAAGCCTACGACCGGTTTCCACGGTTTCCTATGATTTCCATATCCCGCAGCCAGAGGGCGCGGTTCGCGTCCGCGAACTGGCTGGCGACGATTCATCACGGATTGCCCGTCGATCTCTACGCGCCCGATTTCGAGGCAGGTGCGGACGGCGGCTATCTCGCCTTTCTCGGCAGGATGTCGCGCGACAAGCGTCCGGACCGGGCGATAGAGATCGCCCGCCGCACCGGGCTGAAACTCAAGCTTGCGGCCAAGGTCGGCGATGGCGATCGCGCCTATTTCGAGGAAGTCGTCCAGCCGATGATCGATGGCGACAGGGTCGAATATGTCGGCGAGATTGGCGAGGACCAGAAGAGCGCATTTCTTGGCAACGCGGCCGCCCTCTTGTTTCCCATTGATTGGCCCGAACCCTTCGGCCTTGCCGTGATCGAGGCCATGGCGTGCGGAACCCCGGTCATGGCCTGGAGTTGCGGCGCCATGCCCGAGATCATCGACCATGGGGTTACCGGCTTCGTCGTCGAAACAATCGAAGATGCCGTCGCCACGATGCCGGCTCTCCTGCAACTCGACAGGCGGCGCATAAGATCGGTGTTCGAAAGGCGGTTTTCAGCCGACAGGATGGCCAGGGACTATGTCGCGGCCTATTCGCGGCTGAACAACGGCCATGAGCAAAGCAGAGCTTCGTAGGCCTTCACCCGTTCGAAACCAGCACGGGACGATCTTTTGACCATAACCCATCTCGACGAGCGCAAGCTTGATCCTGCCATAGCACTGGCTTCCCTGGACGAAACCGCGCCCAGGGAGCCGCATCGTCTCTTCGCGCTGAAGCATGGTGACTGCTTCGCCGTAGCCGACGCCTATGGCGACATACGCGGTGTCGGCGACGGGTTCTTCCGCGACGACACGCGCGTGCTTTCCGAATTTCGCCTCACCGTTGGCGGGCGGTCGACGTCGTTGCTTGGCGCGTCGCTCAGCCAGGACAATGTGCTGTTCACCGCCAACCTCACCAATCTCCCGATCGAGAGCGCCGCGGGTCGCCAGATACCGCAAGGCGCTATCCATATCGAGCGCGTCCGGTTGCTGTGGGAGGAAAGGCTGTATGAGCGCATAACGCTGTCCAACTACAGCCGGGAGCATTCGACGATCCTGCTGTCGCTGCGTTTTGCGGCCGATTTTCGCGATATGTTCGAAGTTCGTGGCTCGACCCGCTCGAAGCGCGGAACCGCCCACACGGCCGAGATCGCCAGGAGCGCGGTCGTGCTCCGCTACGAAGGCCTGGACAGCGTGGTGCGGACATCGGCGATTTCATTTTCGCAGACGCCCGATCAACTGACGTCGGAGCGGGCGGATTTCGTCATCGCCGTCACCAAGCGCAGCAGCCAGACGCTTTACGTGGAAGTGGGCAACGAGACGGATGCCAGTCCCGAAAGCCAGCGGTTTCGCGCTGCCGCCGCCCGTGCTCGCTTCGGCATGCGTGCCAAACGCCGGCATGGCGCGACGCTGCACAGTTCGGGCCGCGTTTTCAATGACTGGATGGCGCGGGCTCGCGCCGATGTCGCGCTGCTCACCACGGAACTGGCGACCGGGCCTTATCCTTATGCCGGCATTCCCTGGTTCTCCACCGCCTTTGGTCGCGATGGCGTGATCTCAGCCTTGCAGATGCTTTGGCTCAATCCTGGCCTGGCGCGCGGCGTTCTGGCGTTTCTCGCCCAGCACCAGGCGACCGAGACCTCTCCTTTCAGCGATTCCGAACCCGGCAAAATCATGCATGAGACGCGCAAGGGCGAGATGGTGGCGCTCAGCGAACTGCCGTTCGGGCGCTATTATGGCGGCGTCGACACCACGCCGCTCTATATCCATCTTGCCTGCGCCTATGCGGACCGCACGGGAGACACGGCCTTCATCGATGAGCTGTGGCCCTCACTGTGCGCCGCGGCTGAGTGGATCGAGACGGCGAGCCGTTCGACGGGATTCCTCACCTACCAGCGTGCCGCGGAATCCGGCCTTGCCAACCAGGGATGGAAAGACAGTTTCGATTCCGTCTTCCACGCCGACGGCCGCATCCCGAAAGGGCCGATCGCGCTGGTCGAGGTGCAGGGTTATGTCTTTGCGGCATTCCAAGGCCTGGCGAGACTGGCACGGCTGCGTGGCGAAGCGGAACGGGCGGAAGGCTGGGAAATACGCGCCGACGCCATTCGCCAAAAAGTCGAGCGCCATTTCTGGATCGAGGAGCTTGGCTACTATGCACTGGCGCTGGATGGCGACGGCCAACCGTGCAAGGTGCGCACATCCAATGCCGGTCACCTGCTCTATGTCGGCCTTCCCGAACCGGATCGAGCGCGCATGGTCGCCGACCAGTTGCTGTCGGCCTCGTTCCATTCCGGCTGGGGGCTGCGGACGCTGGCGGACGACGCGATCTTCTTCAATCCGATGTCCTATCACAACGGATCCATCTGGCCGCACGACACGGCGATCTGCGCAGCCGGACTTGCGCGATACGGCATTCGCGACAGCGTTGTGCGGCTGATGAGCGGCACCTTCGAATCCGCTGTTCATTTCAACATGCGGCTGCCGGAACTCTTTTGCGGCTTCACGCGCGCGGCCGGCGAAGCGCCGATTGCCTATCCGGTGGCTTGCCTGCCGCAAGCCTGGTCCGCCGGCTCCGCCTTCATGCTCATGCAGTCGTGCCTTGGCCTTCAGATCGATGGCTGGACAGGCGAGATCCATGTGACCCGGCCGCGCCTGCCGATCGGCATCGACAGCCTCGTCATTCGCCATCTTTCGGTGGGGCGAGCGGCGGTGGATCTGACGTTCCAGCGCGTGGGAGATCGCGTCGGTGCCTTCCTTGCGGAGCCGCATGAGGGGCTTGTGCCGCTCGTGGTCAGGAGCTGAAAAATCGGAACCATCATGCGCCATGGACGTTTGACCACCACGCTATGGGCGCCGAAGCTCCATTAGATGCAGTTGTTTCGGCATCCCATTGAAAGGTAATCGATTTCAATGCCCGACAACAGTTCGTACATGGCCGTTCCCGTATTCGCGTTGTGGATCTTCATTCTTGCAGTTGTCGTCGTCCTGGCTGTTGTGCTGGTGACGATGAAAGTGCGGACGCGCAAGGGTGGCAGGATTGCCGCCGCGGTTGAAGCCGCTCGCAGCCCCTTGCCGGAATTCGAGAAAAATGGGCAGTCGGCGGCCGCGGCACTGGTGCAGTGGTCACCCGAAACTCTGCGTCATATCCTGGCAACCGAACTTCCCGATGCCCAGGTGATCGTCGTCTCAAATCGCGAGCCATATATCCACAACCGCGAGGGCGACGACATCCAACTGGTCGTACCCGCCAGTGGCCTGGTCTCCGCCCTGGAACCGATCACGCGCGCCTGTGCGGGCACGTGGATAGCCTATGGCGGCGGTTCGGCCGACGCGCTGGTGGTCGACAAGAACGATCGGATCGAGGTGCCGCCCGACAATCCTTCCTATACGCTGCGCCGCGTCTGGCTGAGCGAGGAAGAACAGCAAGGTTATTACCTCGGCTTTGCCAATGAAGGCCTCTGGCCGCTATGCCATATCGCGTTCACCCGGCCCATATTCCGCGCCTCGGATTGGGAAGCCTATGAGGCGGTCAACCGCAAGTTCGCCGACACCGTCGTCGCGGAAGCCCGCAACGAGCGGCCGATCGTGCTGGTCCAGGACTACCATTTCGCGTTGCTGCCGCGGATGATCCGGGAACGCCTGCCCGAGGCGATTATCATCACCTTCTGGCATATTCCGTGGCCCAATTCGGAGGTGTTCAGCATCTGCCCGTGGCGCGAGAAGATTCTCGAGGGCCTGCTCGGCAGTTCGATCGTTGGCTTTCACACCCAGTTTCATTGCAACAACTTCATCGACAGCGTCGACCGTTTCCTGGAGAGCAGGATCGAGCGCGAGGACTCGGCTATCTCCTATGGCGGCCAGATCAGCCTGGTTCATGCCTATCCGATCTCGATCGAATGGCCGCCGGCGCAACTGGCAAAACTGCCTGATGTGGCGCAATGCCGTAGGCAGGTTCGCGAGAAATTCGGCCTGGCCGAACATGTCAAACTGTGCGTGGGCGTCGAACGTCTCGACTATACAAAGGGTATCCTCGATCGCTTCAATGCACTCGATGAACTGCTGACGCTTCATCCGGAATGGATCGGCAAGGTGGCGTTCCTGCAGATCGCGGCGCCCAGCCGCGGCACTCTTCCCGCCTATCAACAATTGTACGAGGAATGCCTGCGCCATGCCGAGGATCTCAACCAGCGCCATGGTCGCGAAGGCTACACGCCGGTTCTGATGGTGACGGAACATCACTCTCAAGAGCAGGTCTACGAAATCTACCGTGCGGCCGATGTCTGCATGGTGACCAGCCTGCATGACGGCATGAACCTCGTCGCCAAGGAGTTTGTCGCGGCGCGGGAGGATGAACAGGGTGTGCTGCTGCTCAGCATGTTCGCCGGCGCCTCCAAGGAGCTGCTGGAGGCACTGATCGTCAATCCCTATGACGCGGCGATGATGGGCGACGCCTTGCTGCAGGCCCTGACCATGTCCGAGGACGAGCAACTCCAGCGCATGCGACGCATGCGCGAGATCGTGCGCGACAACAATGTCTATCGGTGGGCGGGCAGCATGCTTCTCGATGCCGCGCGCCTGCGCAAGCGTGATGCGGTCGATCGTGCCGTCGGCGTCGCTCCGGCGCCCCCTGGCAATGTGATATCGTTGCTTGATCGCAGACGCGTGGCGGCGCTGTGATGTCGATGTCGACACACCTCCCAGAACCCGCCGTCCCGAAGGGTCCATGGAGCCTGTTCCTCGACATCGATGGCACGCTCCTCGAACATGCCGCGCATCCCGATGCGGTGGTTGTCAGTGAGGAGTTGCGCATGCTGTTGACACAGCTCGAAGCGCAATTGGACGGAGCATTGGCGTTCATCACGGGACGGCCGATCGCCGCCGTCGACCATCTCTTCCAGCCCCTCAGATTGCGCGCCGCCGGGCTTTATGGCCTCGAGCACAGGCTGGCGCGCGATGGTCCGGTCGAAGCGGCCGTCGAACCGGCCGACATTGCAGCGCTTGCCAAAGAAATCGCGACGGAACTGGACAATGCGGACGTCTACATCGAACGCAAGGGTCCGATCCTGGCCATTCATACACGCGCGGCGCCGCATCTGCTGCGGCGCGCGACGCGGTTGGTCGAACAGGCGCTGGACAAGTTGCCTGCCGGATATCGGGTCTTGGCCGGAAATGCCGGTGTGGAACTGATGCCGCTGGAGGCGGCGAAAGGAGCAGCCATCAGACGCTTCATGCAAATTCCGGCTTTCAGGGGGCGCCGACCGGTGTTCCTCGGCGACGATACTTCAGACGAGAACGGGTTCGAGGTTGTCAACGAATTGGATGGCATTTCGGTTCGCATAAAGCCGTATGGATCGACAGCGGCACCTTTTGCGCTGGCCGGCGTAGATGCGGCCTTGGCCTGGCTGGACGGGATGAGCAGACGCGAGACTGTAGGCACGCCAGCTGCAATGGCCAAATGAACCGGCCACTCCCGAGTATTGAAGGAGTTTGCAATGACCCAACTGACCAGCCTCATCCGGGAAATCATGCCCGACTGGCTGTGGCGGCGCTCTGAACCGCAAAGCCGTGACGCCAGCACGGCAGCTCAGCCGTTTCGTCCCGAAGATGCCGACGCAGTCTGGCGCAAGGCTGTCGAGAGCGATTTGTTTGGAGCCAACACAACGGATTATGCCGAGACCGTGGAGAAGGGCGGCAAGCACCATTGATCGTTGCGCTCAACCGTCCCCGAAAACCAGCGAAACATTGCCGCCGGCATGGCGTTCGAGCCGACCGGCAAGGTCGAGTTCCAGCAATACCATGAAAACCTGAGCCGGGTGCAGGCCGGTGTGGCGGATGACTTCGTCGACCGACACCGGCGTCGGGCCGAGCGCCTCGGTGACGCGGGCGCGGTCACTTTCCCCGGGCGGCGGGGTGGCCGAAAAGTCGGGCGGGTCCTCAAACGGTGGCACATCAGGCGCCCGCATCCCGGTCAGCGGTGCGATCGCCCTGGAAATATCCGATGCTTCGGTAACCAGCGTGGCGCCGTCCTTGAGCAGGCCGTTGCAGCCTGCGGCGCGCGGATCAAGCGGGGAGCCGGGCACGGCAAAGACCAGCCTGCCCATTTCGCCGGCAAGCCTGGCGCTGATCAGCGAGCCTGAACGCTGCGCCGCCTCGACCACCACCAGCCCAAGGGCAGCCCCCGCGACGAGCCGGTTGCGGCGTGGAAAATCCTGGGCGCGCGGCTGGCAGCCGAATGGCATTTCTGAGATGATGGCGCCACGCGCGGCGATCTCCTCGCAAAGGCCTGCATTTTCAGGCGGGTAGGGTAGGTCGAGGCCCCCGGCGAGCACACCCACCGTGCCGGTCGCCAGACTGCCCTGGTGTGCCGCCGTGTCGATGCCGCGCGCCAGGCCGGAGATGATGCCGTAGCCGTCGCCGCCAAGATCGGCCGCCAGCTTGCGCGCCATCTTTATGCCGGCCAGCGATGCGTTACGGGCGCCGACGATGGCAACCCCCGGCAACCGGAACACAGCGGCATTGCCCTTGACCGCCAAAAGCGGGGGAGGATTATCCATAGTTCTCAGCAAGGATGGATAGTCTGGCTCGCCGATGCCGACAAAACGCGCGCCAGCCTTGCGAGCTGCCTCCAGCTCGGCTTCGGCTTCGGCGATCGAGGGAATGCGGGCGATCCGGCTGGCGCCGCCCGAAATCATCAGTTCCGGCAAGATCTCCAGCGCCACTTCGGCGGAACCGAAGCGGTTGATCAGGTCGCGAAAGGACGCGGGGCCGACATTCTGAGTGCGGATCAGCCGCAGCCAGCTCAGCCGCTGCCGGTCGCTGAGGCGCGGCCCGGCGGCCGGCTCGCTCATCCCTTGGCTCCGATCTTGCCCTCGGTGCCGGCAAGCAGCCGCGAAATGTTCGCCCTGTGCTTGATGAAGACGATGATGCTCATCACCACGAACAGGACGGCTGTTTGCGGTGCGCTCATGAAATAGAGAGCAACGGGCACAACGACGGCCGCCGTCAGAGCCGCCAGCGAGGAGAAGCGAAACAGGAAGGCCATCACCAGCCAGACGGCGGCGAAGATCAGCGCCACCTGCCAGGCAAGGCCGATCAGCACACCGAGATAAGTCGCGACGCCCTTGCCGCCCTTGAAGCCCAGCCAGACCGGGAAGAGGTGGCCGAGAAAGGCGCCGAGGCCGGCCCAGACCGCCGTTTCGGGCGCAAAATGGCCTGCAATCAGCACGGCAGCCGTGCCCTTCAGCGCATCAAGCAGCAGGGTCGCGGCGGCCAGGCCCTTGTTGCCGGTGCGCAGCACGTTGGTGGCGCCGATGTTGCCCGAGCCGATCTTGCGCACGTCACCGAGACCGGCGGCACGGGTCAGCAGCAAGCCGAATGGGATCGAGCCCAGGAGATAGCCGAACACCAATGCCAGGATCAGGCCGTAAGTCATTGTTTCCCCCGCATTTCCCCCGGCAAGCCGGATCAGGTGCGACGCCTGTTACCGGTTCTATACCGAGTATACTGTGCGGCCCGCGACCAGCGTTTGCAAGACCTTGCCTTGCAGGCGCGCACCTTCGAAACAGGTGTTTTTCGAGCGCGAGCGAATGCCGCTTTCACTGACGATCCAGGGTTCGTCGAGATCGACAAGGGCAAGATCGGCAACAGCGCCAGGCTTCAGCGTGCCGCCGGCCAATCCGAACAGCCTTGCGGGCGCGGTGGACAGGGTTTCGATCAGACGCAGCAGCGGCACATCGCCATTGTGGTAGAGCCGCAAGGCCGCGCCAAGCAACGTCTCCAATCCGATGGCTCCGGCCGCGGCGTCGGCGAAGGGCAGGCGCTTGGTGTCGACATCCTGCGGATCGTGCGAGGACACGATGATGTCGACCGTGCCGTCCCTGACCGCCTCGATCATAGCCAGCCGGTCTTCCTCTGCGCGCAAAGGCGGTGTCAGGCGGAAGAAGGTACGGTATTCACCAACATCGTTTTCGTTGAGCGACAGATTGTGGATCGAGACGCCCGAGGTGACGGCAGCGCCGTCGGTTTTGGCGCGTGTCACGGCGTTCGCCGCCATCGCAGTCGAGATCTTTGCCGCGTGATAGGAACCGCGCGTCAGCCGCGCCAAAGCCAGATCGCGCTCCAGCGGAATGGATTCGGCCTCACGCGGAATGCCGGAGAGGCCGAGCCAGCTGGCGTACAGGCCTTCGTTCATGACGCCGGACGAACCGAGGTCGGCATCCTGCGTCTCATGCACGATGGTTGCGCCGAAGTCGCGGGCATAAGTCAGCGCCCGGCGCATCACCAGCGCGCTCGCTATGGTGTGGCGGCCATCGGTGAAGGCGACGGCGCCCGCCTCGCGCAACAGGCCGAATTCCGTCATCTCGCGGCCGTAGAGGCCCTTGGTGATTGCCGCCGCCGGAAAGACGTTGACGATCGCCGTGTCCTTGGCGGTGCGCAGCACGAACTCGACCAGCGCGACATTGTCGATCACCGGATCGGTATCGGGCATCATGACGATGGAGGTGACGCCGCCGGCCGCGGCTGCAACGCTGGCCGAAGCGATGGTTTCGCGATGCTCGCCACCAGGCTCGCCGATGAAGACGCGGCCGTCGATCAGGCCGGGGATGATCGCCTTGTTGGCGCAGTCGATGACGGTCGCTCCCCCGGGCACGCCCTGGTTCAACGCCGCCTTGCCGGCGGCAACGATCTTCCTGCCATCGACAATGACCGAGCCGACTTCGTCGATGCCGCGCGAGGGGTCGACGATGCGGGCGCGTTCAAAGACCGTCGTGCTCATGCGCCGCGACCCTCTTGATTACGACGAGGATCAAGCAGCGCTTCCATCACCGCCATGCGAACGGCGACGCCCATCTCCACCTGTTCCTGGATGACGCTTTGCGGGCCATCGGCGATTTCCGAGGCGATCTCGACACCGCGGTTCATCGGGCCGGGATGCATTACCAGTGCGTCGTCCTTGGCCGCCTTCAGCTTTTCGGCGTCGAGGCCGAAATAGCGGAAATATTCGCGCACCGAAGGCACGAAGGCGCCCTCCATCCGCTCGCGCTGCAGGCGCAGCATCATCACCACGTCGGCGTCCTTCAGGCCCTCGGCCATCGAGCGCGTGACGATGACGCCCATCCTGTCAATGCCGGAGGGCAGCAATGTCGAAGGTGCCACCACCCGCACCTGCGCCCCGAGCGCGTTGAGCAGCATGATGTTGGAGCGCGCCACGCGCGAATGCAGGATGTCGCCGCAGATCGCCACGATCAGCTTCGACAGCGGACCCTTGGCGCGGCGGATGGTCAGTGCGTCGAGCAGCGCTTGTGTGGGGTGTTCATGCGCCCCGTCGCCGGCATTGACCACCGAGCAGCCGACTTTTTGCGCCAGGAGAGCGGCGGCACCCGCCGACTGGTGGCGGATGATCAGGATGTCGGGCCGCATGGCGTTCAGCGTCATCGCGGTATCGATGAGTGTCTCGCCCTTTTTCACGGAAGAACTCGCCACCGACATGTTCATGACATCGGCGCCGAGCCGCTTTCCGGCCAGCTCGAACGAAGACTGCGTGCGGGTCGAGGCCTCGTAGAAGAGATTGATCTGGGTGCGTCCGCGCAGCGTCGAGGTCTTTTTCTCGGACTGCCGCGAGATCGCGACCGCCCTGTCCGCCCTGTCGAGCAAAAGCTCGATATCGGCCGGCGAAAGATCGCTGATGCCAAGAAGATGGCGGTGGGGATAGAGTGGCAGGGACGAAGCGTCGGTCATCTCAAGGGGCTGCTATAGGGTGCGGATTTTGCGCCCGCAAGCACCAGCTTTCGATTGGCGCCGTTCTCCCCGGTATTTTCGTCGCGCGCGCGGCAACGCTTGGCTATATCTAGCCGAGGGCCTCGGATTCGTGGCTTTCGCACGACAAGGACCTTTCTGCAGATAAAAGGTCTACCGATAAAAGGATTGGGCGTGACCGACGACGTAACGAACCAGCCGCCGCCGTTGACGGGCGGCAACGCCTGGCGAGGCGATCCGTTGCTGATCCAGCTTGCCGAGCGCTTTTCCGACCCGGTGCGCAAGGACCTGGACGGGCTCGGCCGTTTCGTGCTGACGCAGGAGGCGCAGGAACTGGCCCGTCTCGCCAATGTCGAGACGCCGAAGCTCAGGACCCATGACCGCCAGGGACGACGCATCGACCTGGTCGAATTTCACCCCGCTTATCACGCCTTGATGCGCCGTTCGGTGGCGAACGGCCTGCATTCATCAGTCTGGGAAAATGGCGATGCCGAGATCGGTCGCCGCCATCAGGTGCGCGCCGCCCGCTTCTATCTGACGGCGGAGCTCGAGACCGGGCATCTCTGCCCGATCACCATGACCAGCGCCTCGCTGGCGGCGCTGATGGCCAGCCCGAAACTGTTCCGCGAATGGGCACCGCGGGTCACGACGCGCAAATACGACCAGAGCCAGAAGCCGCCGGTCGAGAAGACCGGGCTGACGCTCGGCATGGGCATGACGGAGAAACAGGGCGGCACGGATGTGCGCGCCAACACGACAAGGGCGGAACGCGCCGGCAGCGGCTTCTACCGCCTGACCGGCCATAAATGGTTCATGTCGGCGCCGATGTCGGATGCCTTCCTGGTGCTGGCACAGGCGCCGGAAGGACTGTCCTGTTTCCTCGTGCCGCGCGTTCTCGGCGACGGGTCGGGCAATGGCTTCCGCCTTCAGCGGCTGAAGGACAAGCTCGGCAACCGCTCCAACGCGTCTTCCGAGGTCGAGTTCGTCAATGCCATCGGCGAGATGGTCGGCGAACCCGGTGCCGGTGTGAAGACGATCATGGACATGGTCACCCTGACCCGGCTCGACTGTGCCGTGGCGTCCTCGGCGATCATGCGGGCAGGGCTGGCGGAAGCGGTTCATCATGCCCGCCACCGCCAGGTGTTCGGCTCGACCTTGATCGAGCAGCCGCTGATGCAGCGCGTGCTGGCCGACATGGCGCTCGATGTCGCCGCGGCGACCGCGCTGTCGTTCAGGCTGGCGCGCTCCTTCGACGAAGCGGCGAGCGATCGCGGCGAGGCGGCATTTGCCCGCGCCATGACGCCGGTCGTCAAATACTGGGTGTGCAAGATCGCGCCGCCGCTGCTCTACGAGGCGATGGAGTGCCTCGGCGGCAATGGATATGTCGAGGAGGCGCCGCTCGCCCGTTACTATCGCGAGGCCCCGGTCAACGCGATCTGGGAAGGATCGGGCAACGTCATGGCCCTCGACGTGCTGCGTGTGCTCGGCCGCGCGCCGGGCCTGTTCGAAGAGGTGCTGGCAGGCATCGATCGCGACCTCGGCGCCGGCGGGCGCGGCACGATCGGCGTGCTGAAGGCGGCAATGCAGGTTGCTTCAACCGATGAGGGCTCGGCCCGGCTGCTGACCGAACAACTGGCGCTGTCGGCCGCGGCGGCGGAATTGCGCCGGCTGGGGGCAGGGCGGATCGCCGATGCCTTCGTCGAGACGCGCCTGGCCGGCCAGTGGCGCAACACCTATGGCATGCTCGATTCGCGTCACGATGCCCGCATGATCATCGACACGCTCTATCCGCCAGTAAACTGAGCCGAGAATCGCCGGGTCCCCGTGCACGCTGTGGACCGCCGTTAACCTTAACAAATGGTTTCCATTGCGGCGGCGGGCGGCAAAGCCCACTGTCACTCCTGCCGAAGCAGGAACCACGATGCGACACGTATTGACCTCCTTTCTGTCCGTGCACTGGGCGATTGTTTTCGCCCTGCTGGCACTGATCTGCATCGATGGAAATCGCGGTGTGGCCGCAGCCCTCGGCGTGCTCGGCGTCACCGTCGAGAGCGCCCGGTTCGTCAATCTGGAGAATGTCATCGTTGTCGCGCCGCTGGCGACAGCATTGCTGGTTGTCTCGGTGCTGTTCTTCTGGGCCTTTGTCGATTCCTTGATCAACGATGGGGCTAGCCCGGGCGCAGACAGCGTCGTTCGCATGGCCTTCATTTCCGCTTCAGGCGTGCTGTCGATGATCCTGATTGGTGGCGCCGCGCAGGGCATCAACGGGCTTTTCATGGTCGTCGCGGTGCAGCTGGCCGCGCTTCTGGCCTCCTATGTCGCGATGCTCGCCGAGCGGCGCTCGGCAGCCGCGTCCGATGACGCGGATTTCCATGCCATGGCGCACAGCATGGCGAAGGCAGCGGCCCATAATTCGCTGCTCTCCCTGATATCGGGCCGAACCGGACCGAACGGGAAGGGAGGCCGCTGATGCGTTATATCTTCGGAATGTGGGCGGCCCCGATGGCGATTTTCTGGGGCTGGTTCTATCTGTCGGCCAACGACCTCAATTTCGGCTACGTCATGCTCAGCCGGCGGACGCACGACTTCTTCTTCCAGCTCTACGGTCAGATGCTGGGCATCGACCCGTCGATCATCCCTGGAATGGTGGCGAAGACGTGCATCTTCGACGGATTTCTGCTGCTGGCCCTGTGGGCGTTCCGCCGCCGTCGCGAAATCGCCGGCTGGATCAGTCGGCGTTGGGCGGTCCAGGTTCCGTTCGTTCGGCTGCATAGAGCGACCGAAGCCGGTCCAAAACTCCCTGCAGAATAAAGGCGGCCGCCGCCGAATCGATCTTGCCAGCGCGTTTGGCGCGCGAGAAATCCATTTCGATCAGCGTCCGTTCGGCCGCGACCGTCGACAGCCGCTCATCCCAGAGGATGAAGGGCAGGTCGCTCAGCTGCGCCATGTTGCGCACGAAGGCGCGCGATTTCTGCGCGCGCGGACCTTCCGACCCATCCATGTTGATTGGCAGGCCGATCGCCACCGCGCCGACATTCTCCTTCTCCAGCAAGGCCAGAAGCACGGCGGCGTCGAGGGAGAATTTCCTCCGCATGATGACCGGGCGTGGATGGGCGAAGGAGAATCCCCGGTCGGAAACCGCTACGCCGATCGTCTTGTCGCCGAGATCGAGCCCCGCTAGCGTCCTGCCATTGGCGAGCCGCGCCGGCAATTGCTCAATCGTGATGATAGCCAACGGTTTTTCCTTGTCTTTTTCAGCGGCACGCATCCTTCCGGATGGGCGGCGGACACTATACCCTTTGATCTCGGGGCTATCGGCGTTCTATCCTTTGGCCCGGCAAAAATCGAGGAATGCATACATGAAACTGACCTGGTACGGCCATTCGGCCTTCCGTATCGAAACCGCTGACGCCAAGATCCTCATCGACCCCTATCTGATCGGCAACCCATCATGGACGGGCGGCTGGGAAGGACCGGCGGAAGGGATCACGCATGTCCTGCTGACGCACGGGCATAGCGACCACATCAGCGGCGCGCTGGAAGTGCTCGGCAAGAGCGGTGCCCAGCTGGTCGCCAATTTCGAGATCTGCATGTATCTGGTCGGCAAGGGCGTGGACGGCAACAAGATCAATCCCGGCAACATCGGCGGCACGGTCGATTGCGGCGGCTTCACCACCACTTTCGTCCAGGCGCTGCACTCCTCCTCGTTTGGCGAAGACGGCGGCAAGAACGTCTATCTCGGCAATCCCGGTGGGCTGGTCCTGCATTTCCCGGAAGACCGGACGCTCTACCATATGGGCGACACCGACATTTTTTCCGACATGGCGCTGATCAACGAACTGCATGAGCCGAAGATCGGCATCGTGCCGATCGGCGACCGTTTCACCATGGGCGGCGCGGTGGCGGCACTTGCCTGCCGGCGTTTCTTCAAGTTCGACACGGTCGTGCCTTGTCACTTCGGCACGTTTCCGATGATCGATCCGACGCCCGAGAAATTCGAGGCCGGCCTGGAAGGGTCCGGCGTGAAGGTCGCATTGCCTGGTATCGGCGAGACGATTACGATCTAGAAACGGCCAAAGCGGAACAAATTCATGGCGTTGGGGCGATCTCTTTGCGTGTCGATGTTTGTCGCGGCGTCGCCCGCGCTCGCCGCGGATGACTTCATCGAAGGCGTCTATCTGCAGTCCGAGGAGCTTTGCGCGCAGGCCAGGAAGGACACGCTGCAGACGCTGATCGACGCCGGCAACGTCGTGCTTTCGGTGCATGGCCTGCAAGGCGTCGAATACAATTGCGAGTTCGTGCAGGTCAGCAAGGCGACGCGCTCGCCGAGCTGGGCAGTGACGGCCATCTGCCAGGAACCGGGCTATGTCTTTCCCGATGTCCTGTCGGTAACGCGGATCAGCCCGACGCAGCTCGATCTCGTGTCGGTCCGGCCGATCGACGACGAAAGCGAGGCGAGCGGCAATAGCGGCAGCTACTATCTGTGCGAGGGCGTTGCCCTGCCATGACGATGATCCAGCGCGTCAGGTCGCCGATGCAGAAGGCAAAAATACCGGCTTTCCGGCAACTGGGATCCTTATCTGGCATATCGACCGCTTGAGCCAGGTTGCTCCATGGCGGAACTGCGAGCCTTCGGGCGCTGGAAGACGAGGACGCATGTGGGATGTGTTCGTCCAAGAAGCGATTGTTCGAGTTGCCCAACCCGCTGCGGCGCTCCCGGGACCGGGTCGGCACCGCGGCCTAGCGCGATGCCAGGCACGATGCATGTTGCGCAGTGCGCGCCGCGCCGCTATAGCCCGGACTGGTTTTCCCCGAGGCAAATATATGTCCGTTGATGTCAAGACAGTGAAGCGCGTGGCGCGTCTCGCCCGCATTGCGGTCAGCGAAGAAGATGCGGAACGCATGACCGGCGAGCTGAACGCCATCCTTGGTTTTGTCGAGCAGCTGAACGAGGTCGATGTGTCCGGCGTCGAGCCGATGACCTCGGTGACGCCGATGGAGATGAAGAAGCGCCAGGACGTCGTCACCGACGGCAACAAGGCGGCCGACATCGTCGCCAATGCGCCGGCGACCGAAGAGAATTTCTTCCTCGTGCCGAAGGTCGTGGAGTAGGGCGCCGATGGCAATCGAGATCGCCATCGAGACGCCGCTGCAGGACGATGTGCGCGGGCTGGTCCAGGAACTCAACGAGACCTTGCTCGAACTGACGCCGCCTGAGCATTGCTACCATCTGACGGTCGAGCAGATGGCGGGCCAGGATACGACCGTTTTCATCGCCCGCGACGACGGCATCGCCATCGGTTGTGGGGCGCTGAAACGCCATGGCGACGCTATCGGCGAGGTCAAGCGCATGTACACGCGGCCTTCGCATCGCGGTCGCAAGATCGGCGCCAGGATCGTCGAACGGGTCGAGGCGCTGGCGAGGCAGGAAGGACTGACGCGGCTGGTGCTGGAGACGGGCGATCGCCATCCCGCGGCCTGGGCCGTCTACGAACGTGCCGGGTTCTCGCGCTGCGGCCCGGTGCTGGATTATCCCGATTCCGAGTGGTCGGTATTTTACGAAAAGAGCCTTTGATGAGCGATCTGACCCGACTGACGATTTCGCAGGCCCGCGCCAAGCTGCGCGGCAAGGAAATCACCGCGACCGAGATCACCGAGGCCTATCTATCGGCGATCGATCGCGCCAATCCGGCGCTCAATGCCTACGTCGCGGTGACTGGCGACAAGGCACGCGATATGGCCAAGGCGTCCGATGCCAGGCTGGTCAAGGGCGAGGGCGGCGCGCTGGAAGGCATTCCGCTGGGGATCAAGGATCTGTTCGGCACCGAAGGCGTTCACACCCAGGCCTGCAGCCATGTACTCGACGGCTTCAAGCCGCGCTACGAATCAACTGTCACCGCCAATCTGTGGGCCGACGGCGCGGTGATGCTCGGCAAGCTCAACATGGATGAGTTCGCCATGGGTTCGTCCAACGAGACATCCTATTATGGCCCGGTCATAAACCCTTGGCGGCGTTCGCGCCTCGACACGGTGGTAATGCCGACGACGCATCAGGGCGATGGCGGCTTCGTATCTGCCGGCGGCACGAAAACCCAGCGCAGCCTGGACAATGCGCAACTGGTGCCGGGCGGCTCTTCCGGTGGTTCGGCGACCGCCGTCTCGGCCTTCCTGTGCGCCGGCGCCACGGCCACGGACACTGGCGGTTCCATCCGTCAGCCGGCCGCGTTCACCGGAACCGTCGGCATCAAGCCGACCTATGGCCGCTGCTCACGCTGGGGCATCGTCGCTTTCGCCTCGTCTCTCGACCAGGCCGGACCGATCGCGCGCGACGTGCGCGACGCCGCGATCCTGCTCAGGTCGATGGCCTCCGTCGATCCGAAGGACACGACCTCGGTCGACCGGCCGGTGCCCGACTATGAGGCGGCGATCGGCAAGCCGATCAAGGGCATGAAGGTCGGCATTCCCAAGGAATACCGCGTCGACGGCATGCCCGAGGAGATCGAGGCGCTGTGGCAGAAGGGCATTGCCTGGCTCAAGGATGCCGGCGCCGAGATCGTCGACATTTCCCTGCCGCACACCAAATACGCGCTGCCGGCCTACTACATCGTGGCGCCCGCGGAAGCTTCATCGAACCTCGCGCGCTATGACGGCGTCCGCTACGGCTTGCGCGTGCCAGGCAAGGACATTGTCGAGATGTATGAGAAGACCCGCGCTGCCGGTTTCGGCCGTGAGGTCAAGCGCCGTATCATGATCGGCACCTATGTGCTGTCGGCCGGCTACTATGACGCTTACTATCTGCAGGCTCAGAAGGTCCGCAACCTGATCAAGCGCGACTTCGAAAACGTCTTCGCCGCCGGCGTGGACGTCATCCTGACCCCGGCGACCCCGTCGGCTGCCTTCGGCATTGCCGACGAGGACATGGCCGCCGACCCGGTCAAGATGTACCTCAACGACATTTTCACGGTCACCGTGAACATGGCCGGTCTGCCGGGCATCGCCGTGCCGGCCGGTCTCGATCCCAAGGGCCTGCCACTTGGCCTGCAGCTCATCGGCAGGCCGTTCGAGGAAGAAACGCTGTTCCAGACCGCCGCCGTCATCGAGCAGGCGGCCGGCACATTCCAGCCGGAAAAGTGGTGGTAAGGGTATCGCTCGTCCAGCGCGTAAAAGGATGCGCCGCGTCGTGATGGGGTGAGCGATGTTCTTCCTTCTTTCCAAGGTCTTCTGGTTCTTCATCCAGCCGCTCAACCTGACGATCTTCCTGCTTCTGGCGGGGTTGATCGCCGCAACGATCGGCCGGCGGCGGCTGGCGGTCACCGGCAGCGTGCTTGGTTTTCTGATCCTTGCGCTCTCGACCTGGACGTCGCTTGGGGCGATGATGCTCAACCCGCTGGAAGAACGCTTTCCGCGCCCGCCATTGCCGCAAAAGGTCGACGGCATCATCGTGCTGGGCGGCGGCTTCGAGGGCGCCATCAACTTGGCGCGTGGCGGCTATGAATTGGGCAGCAGCGGCGACCGCATGGTCGAGACCGCGATCCTCGCCCGACGCTTCCCCGAAGCCAAGGTGGTTGTATCGGGTGGACACGGCTCGTTTTTCATCGACGCCGAGGGAGACGCCGACACCGCGTCCCGCCTGCTCGTCCCGCTGGGTGTATCGGCCGATCGTCTTGTCCTTGAGGACAAGTCCCGCAACACCTACGAAAATGCGGTCTTCAGCCGCAAACTCGTCGAACCGAAGTCGGGCGAGACCTGGCTGCTGGTGACCTCCGCCTTCCACATGCCAAGGGCCAAGGCGCTGTTCGACAAGGCTGGGTTTCCAACCGTTCCATGGCCGGTCGACTATCATACTTCCGGCAAGGAAGGTGTCGGCTTGTTTCGCGACAATCCGATCGATTCCGTGCAGAACACCACCATAGCGCTCCGCGAATGGATCGGGCTTGTCGCCTATTGGCTTTCGGGCCGCATCGATCAGCCGTTTCCGGCGCCGGGCGGCTGACCGATGACGGCGCGCCGCGCCGCCGAGAAGAACTGGCGGCGCACCAGCACGGCCAGCAACAGAAGTGTCGACAGCATAAACACCACCGGGTCGACGAACCAGCCGAGATAGCCGATCGAGAAGAACACGCCGCGCAGGCCCGAGTTGAAATGCTTGCCGGCCAGCATGTTCATCTGCGCCGCGCGCCACACCGCCGTTTCGGTGACCGGATTGCGTGAGGCTTCGCCGTGCGGGATCGGCACCGCGCCGATCAGGATCGAGCAGTAGTTGAACAGCCGGTAGGCCCAGCCGAATTTGAAGAAGGAAAAGGCGAGGATCAGCACCAGTCCCAGCACCTTGATCTGGAAGGCCGGGCGCGACGGCGCTCCGCCGAGCGGCAGGTTGCTCAGCACCTCAAGCACCCGGTCGGACGCGCCAAGCAAGGCAAAGCAGCCGCCGAGCGCGATCAGGGAACTGGAGGCGAAGAAGGCGGTTCCCTGCTGCAGGCCGCTCATGATGGCGGTGTCGACGATACGGATTTCGCGTTCGGCCATGGTGCGCATCCAGGCTTCGCGTTGTGCATTCATCGCCGTCGTCAGCGACATTCGGCTGACCAGCTTGCCGTCGGAGGCGAGCGTGTGCAGCAGCCACGCGATCAGGAAGAAGGCCAGCGCCCCGAAATCAGCCATCGAAAGATAGAAGGAATCGCCCATGGGCTGAATTTATCACATCCAGCACGGTCGCTTCGATGCGGGCTCACGTGATCGACGGCAATGTCGCTGCCGGAGCAAACAAGGTCGGCAGGTGCTGCGCCGCGATTGCCAAAAGAGCGGAAACATCCGGGGAATTCCTATATCTGTATGTAGTCCTCGACGTGCCCCAGGAGACAGCGTGTTCCTTTCGGTTTTCGACCTGTTCAAGATCGGCATCGGCCCCTCCAGCTCTCACACGATGGGGCCGATGACTGCCGCGCGGCGGTTTCTCGACGAAGTCGCGGGGGACGACTGGCCGCGGCCCGCCGGCGCCAAGGTCGCCCGCATCGGGGCCAGCCTGCATGGCTCGCTCGCCTATACCGGAATCGGCCATGGCAGCGACCGCGCCGTTATCCTCGGCCTTGCCGGCCAGACGCCGCAAACGGTCGATCCCGATCAGGCCGACGGCATTGTCGGCCGCATCACCGCCGACAGGGTGATTTCACCGCCCGGTCACCCGTCCTACAATTTCGACCCGGCCACGGATCTGGTGCTCGACCGCAAGACGCCGCTCACGGGGCACGCCAACGGCATGGCGTTCTATGCCTACGATGCCGGCGGCCGTCTGCTTCTCAAGCGCATCTACTATTCGATCGGCGGCGGCTTCGTGGTCTCGGAAGAAGAATTGCAGCGGATGAAGGCCAAGGGGTCGGTGACGACAGAAGGCAAGAAAGTGCCTTATCCCTTCAAGAACGCGGTCGAGATGCTGAAGATGGCGGCCAAGAGCGGCCTTTCCGTCGCCGAGATGAAGCGCGTCAACGAGGAGACGCAGATGTCGCGCGAGGAGCTCGATGCCGGCCTCGACGCGATCTGGAGCGCGATGAAGGGCTGCATCGACCGTGGCCTGTCGCAGGACGGCATCATGCCTGGTGGGCTGAAGGTGCGGCGCCGCGCCCGGCAGCTCCACGACAAGCTGCAGGAACAGTGGCAACAGAACCGGCCAAATCCGCTGCTTGCCAATGACTGGCTGTCGATCTACGCGATGGCGGTCAACGAGGAGAATGCGGCGGGCGGGCGCGTCGTCACCGCGCCGACCAATGGCGCAGCCGGCACGCTGCCGGCGGTGCTTCGCTACTGGCTGCATTTCCATCCCGAGGCCGACCAGCCGAGCATCCGCGACTTCCTGCTGACGGCAGCGGCCGTCGGCGGCATCATCAAGACCAATGCGTCGATCTCGGGCGCCGAGGTCGGATGCCAGGGCGAGGTCGGTTCCGCCTCGGCAATGGCAGCGGCCGGCCTGTGCGCGGTCATGGGCGGTACGCCCATGCAGGTGGAAAATGCGGCCGAGATCGCGCTCGAACACCATCTCGGCATGACCTGCGATCCGGTCGGCGGGCTGGTGCAGGTTCCGTGCATCGAGCGCAATGCTCTCGGCGCGGTCAAGGCGGTGACCGCCGCCTCATTGGCGATCAAGGGCGACGGCGTTCACTTCGTGCCGCTCGACTCGGCGATCGAGACGATGCGCCAGACAGGCCTCGACATGAATGAGAAGTACAAAGAAACCAGCCTCGGCGGGCTCGCCGTCAATGTCGTGGAGTGCTGAAGGCGCTTGGCACTGTGGAGAAGTTCGTCAGGCCGTTGACGTGTCGGCGCTCCGGACTAACCTTAGCGAATGGCTCTCAATCTCCTAAAACTGTGCGTCGGCTGCGACAGCGTCGAGGATCTCGAGGAATGGATCGAGTTCCGTCTCGACGAACGGCGCCGGGCCGGTGAACCGGCCGAACACTGGCACACCACGCGCATGGTGCCGTCGCGCGGCGCCGAGATCACCGATGGCGGTTCACTCTACTGGGTGATCAAGGGCAACGTGCAGTGCCGCCAGCTGATCACTGAAATCCGGCCGTTCACCGACGATGAGGGCATCGGCCGCTGCCATTTGATGCTCGATCCGCAAGTCGTGCGCACCGACTGGCAGCCGCGGCGGGCTTTCCAGGGCTGGCGCTACCTGAAACCTTCGGACGCGCCACTCGATCTCGGCAAGGGGAAGGCCGGGCTGGTCGAGATGCCGCCGAAACTCAGACGCGAGCTTGCCGACCTCGGCTTGCTGTAGATCTCCGCGCACAAGCGTTGCCTGTCCGGGCGCTGGCCGTTTCTGGCCCTCAATCTTGCCTCGCACTGGACTTGCAAGCGGAGCCACAACGCCACATCTTGAAATTCATGCGCGATCAAAAGCTGTCGAACTCGACGAAAGCCGCGGCGTTCGCCGGGCCGGCCTACATGGCGGCCTCTTCCTGCCCGAGGGAAGGCCATCATTCCGGCGCAGAAAAAGTGGTTGATGACATCACGCGGCTGTCCGGGCGGACAGGTTACTCGCGGGGCGGTAGGAAATGTTAGGCGCAATTATCGTTCTGGTCGTACTGCTGCTGGTGCTCCTGGCCGTAGTCTCGGCCTTCCTTCGGGCCGACCCCGCCCGGCTTGCGAGCGGGACGAGAACACTGGCTCCGGTCCTGCTGGCGCTGGCGGGCGGCGCGGTGCTTCTGGTCGGTCGAAGCGGAATCGGCGGCGTCATCCTGTTCGGGGCAATCGGCTGGTATGCCGCCATGCACGCGAACCGACCCAAGGTCAGTTCGGCGTCGGGAAAACGCTCAACGGTGCGGACGGCAGCACTCGAGATGGAGTTGGATCACAATACGGGCGGCCTTGAAGGACTGGTTCTGGCCGGCCGCCACGACGGCAAGATGCTTGGCGCGATGGGCCTTGCGGAGCTGCAGCATCTCTACCGCGAACTCTCCGGCGATGCGGAGAGTCGCCAACTGCTAGAGACGTATCTTGACGGCAGATTTCCCGTCTGGCGCAAAAACACTGAGACGAACGGTGGCGAAGGGCTGGGTGTTGCGCCAGGTCCGGGCTCCATGACTAAGGAGGAGGCCTACAAGGTCCTTGGTCTTGAAGCGGGGGCCGCCGCGGCGGATGTCCGCAAGGCGCACCGCCGCCTGATGCAGCGCCTGCACCCCGATGTCGGCGGCACGTCTTTCCTGGCGGCGCGAATTAACGAAGCCAAGGACGTCTTGCTCTCCAATCACAACTAGTTCTCCTTCGACGCAGGAATTTTCCGGGAGATCGCTTCCACGCCGTCCTATTGCTGGACGGCGTAGCACTCGATTTTCTTCTTCTTCAAAGCAGTGCAGGCCTTCCAGGCGGCGTCCTTCGATCCGAAACCGCCGAAACGGGCGCGGTAATAGGTGACTCCGTCCTTGTCGAAGGCGACGGTGAAGCCGGCGGCATCCGCCAGCACCTTGGGCGCCTGCTTGGTGGTCTTGTCGAGGAATGCCTGGGCTTCCGACTGTTTAGGCGACGATGCGACCTGGATGGCCCAGCCCGACGGTACCGACGCCGTGTTGACCGGGTCGACAGCCGGAGTCGGTTCGGCATAGGCGGCCACGACCTGCGCCGTAGCGACCTTGGGGGCAGCGACGATGACGGTCTTTACCTTCTTTGCCGGGGCTACCAGTTTGGGTGCCTCGGCCTGAGCGGCATCCTCGTCCTCGCTGTCGCCCTGGGCAACGGCTGCGTCGTCGGCGACAGAGGTGTCGTCTTCAGCGACGGCTACCGGCTTTTCATCCGGGGTCGGCGCGTCGTGCTTGGGCAGGAGAACCTTGGCAAGTGCCTTGATCGGATTGTTGCTGTCAGCCTTGGCAACCAGATCGCCACCACCGCGGGTCGATGCCCTCGGCAGATAGGTGTTGATCAGGCTTGCCATCTGGTTGTCGCGGCTGCCGCCCGACGTCCCGCCCATGACAACGGCGACGAGCCGGCGGTTGCCGTCGGAGACGGACGAGACGAGATTGAAGCCGGAGGCACGGGTGTAGCCGGTTTTGATGCCGTCGACGCCCTTGATGCGTCCGAGCAGTCGGTTATGGCCGTTGATGCGCTGGCGGCCGTAGAGAAAGGAGCGCTGCGAGAAATAGCCATAGTACTGGGGGAAATGCTCCCGCAGTGCGATGCCCAGCGTGGCCATGTCGCGCGCGGTGGTGAACTGGCCAGGATCAGGCAGGCCGTTGGCGTTGCGGAAGACGGTGCCGTTCATGCCGAGCTGCCGCGCCTTGGCGGTCATCATGCGCGCAAAGGTGGCTTCATCACCGCCAAGCATTTCGCCGAGCGCCGTGGCCGAATCATTCGCCGACTTGGTGACAATCGACAGGATCGCGGTCTCGACCGTGACCGAACCGCCCGGCTTCACGCCGAGTTTCGTCGGCGCCTCGGCGGACGCATGGGCCGAAAACACCACCGGCGAGTTTTTGCCGATCTTGCCCTTCGCCATAGCTTCGAAGGTCAGATAGAGCGTCATCATCTTGGTCAGCGACGCCGGATAGCGCCTGCCGTTGGCATCCGCGGAGTACAGCACCTTGCCCGTCTTGGCGTCCACGACAATGGCCGCCTGGCGCGCGGCCAGCGACGAGGCGACGTCGGCGCAAACGAATGTCATCGCCAAGGCGAGGGCCATGATCGCTTTGAGGGGGGAGGTGGATTTGGAAACGATGCCCAACAACGCCTGACGCACTGATATTTCCCTTGAATTCTTCGTTGCGTTGGAGGCGGCAAAGGGTCCTGCCTCACTTCCAGCCAAGCTAGCGGGGCAGCGTTACCAATCCGTTTATGGTAACCGCCGCGTTCACCATTTTCTTCGGGCTTGAAACTCACTTTATTTGATTTTTAGCCATTGCCTGCGCAGGCAAGCCTCCACGCAGGCCAAATATTGACTTTTGTGCGTCGCACAATATATTGAGTGCATTGCACAGGGGCGCCCCGAAGAAGGACGTCTCAACCGTCAAGGGAATCGTGAAATGACCCAGACCTATGAGGACTTCAGCAAATACGGCAAGGAATTCGCCGATACCGGATTGAAGAGCTTCGCTTCGCTCTCCAAGGGTGCGCAGGCGATCGCGACCGAAGCCGGTGAATATACCAAGAAGAGTTTCGAAGCCGGCAGCGCCGCTGCCGAAAAGCTGTTTTCGGCCAAGTCGCTGGAAAAGGCGATCGAGATCCACACAGACTACGCCAAGCAGTCCTACGAGGCGTTCGTCGCCGAGGCCACCAAGATTGGCGATCTCTATGCCGAACTCGCCAAGGAAGCTTACAAGCCGTTCGAATCGATCGTTGCCAAGGCGAAGTAATTTTCGCCCGACAGTCGCAACTCCGGCCCTTTGGGTCTGGGACAACCCGGTCGCGGAAGCGCGGCCGGGTTTTTTCATGCCAATTTCCCCTCCGGAGCGGCGTAGCGCTTCACGATTGCGAAAATCCGCGAAGTTTGGTCACCTAGCCATATTGTCAGCTAACCAGAAGGGCTTAAAATCGTCCATCGAACACCTACATGTCGAACTCGCATGAGGATTCGAAGAGGCAGGATTACGTGACGATCGGTTTGACTGCCACGAAACAAGTGGCGCGGATGCAAAACGGCGGCGGCGACGGCAATGAGGCCGGCCGCGGGACGGCCGTGATCACGCGCACCAAAACCAAGACCAAGAAGCCCAGCCTTTACCGGGTCCTCATCCTCAACGACGACTACACTCCGATGGAGTTCGTGGTTCACGTTCTGGAGCGTTTTTTCCAGAAGGACCGCGAAGCCGCCACACGCATCATGCTCCATGTTCACAATCATGGAGTGGGCGAGTGCGGGGTCTATACTTTCGAGGTGGCCGAGACCAAAGTGTCTCAGGTCATGGATTTCGCCCGACAGAATCAGCATCCGCTGCAATGCGTGATGGAGAAGAAGTGAGGTAACATGCCGGCTTTCTCCCAAGGCCTGGAAAAGGCGCTTCACCAGGCGCTGACGCTCGCCAATGAGCGGCACCATGAATACGCAACCCTGGAACATCTGCTGCTCGCGCTGATCGACGACACCGAGGCGGCCGCCGTCATGCGCGCCTGCAACGTCGATCTCGACGAGCTGAAGCACACTGTTCTCACCTATATCGACACAGAGCTCGACAACCTCGTCACCGGATACGACGAGGACTCCAAGCCGACCGCTGGGTTCCAGCGCGTGATCCAGCGCGCGGTCATCCATGTGCAGTCGTCGGGCCGCGAGGAAGTGTCGGGCGCCAACGTGCTCGTCGCCATCTTCGCCGAGCGCGAGAGCCACGCCGCCTATTTCCTGCAGGAACAGCAGATGACCCGCTACGACGCGGTCAACTACATCTCGCACGGCATCGCCAAGCGCCCGGGCGCATCGGAGACGCGCTCGCCGCGCGGAGCCGATGACGAGCAGGGCGGCCAGAACGGCGCCGAGCCGCAAGAAGAAGGCGGCAAGAAGAAGCAGCAGCAGGACGCGCTGACCGCCTACTGCGTCAACCTCAACAACAAGGCCAAGGCCGGCAAGATCGATCCGTTGATCGGCCGCGAGTCGGAAATCAACCGCACCATCCAGGTGCTGTGCCGCCGGTCCAAGAACAACCCGCTCTACGTCGGCGACCCCGGCGTCGGCAAGACCGCGATCGCCGAGGGCCTGGCCAAGCGCATCGTCGAGGGCGACGTTCCCGAAGTGCTGCACAACGCCACCATCTTCGCGCTCGACATGGGCACGCTGCTGGCCGGCACGCGCTATCGCGGCGATTTCGAGGAGCGGCTGAAGCAGGTCGTCAAGGAGCTCGAGGATTATCCGGGCGCCGTGCTGTTCATCGACGAGATCCATACGGTGATCGGCGCCGGCGCCACGTCGGGCGGCGCAATGGACGCGTCCAACCTGTTGAAGCCGGCTTTGTCGTCGGGTGCGATCCGCTGCATCGGCTCGACCACCTACAAGGAATTCCGCCAGTTCTTCGAGAAGGATCGCGCTCTCGTGCGGCGCTTCCAGAAGATCGACGTCAACGAGCCGACCATCGAGGACGCCATCGAGATCATGAAGGGGCTGAAGCCCTATTTCGAGGAATTCCACAAGGTCCGCTACACGAGCGAAGCCATCAAGGCCTCGGTGGAGCTGTCGGCGCGCTACATCAACGACCGCAAGCTGCCGGACAAGGCGATCGACGTGATCGACGAGACCGGTGCCTCGCAGATGCTGGTGCCGGAAGCCAAGCGCAAGAAGACCATCGGTATCAAGGAGATAGAAGCCACGATCGCCACCATGGCGCGCATCCCGCCGAAGACGGTTTCGGCCGATGACGAGAAAGTGCTGCAAGGCCTCGACATCGAACTGAAGCGTGTCGTGTATGGTCAGGACACCGCCATTACCGCGCTGACCTCGGCGATCAAGCTGGCCCGTGCCGGCCTGCGCGAACCGGAGAAGCCGATCGGCTCCTACCTGTTCTCAGGCCCGACCGGCGTCGGCAAGACCGAAGTCGCCAAGCAACTCGCCGCCTCGCTCGGTGTCGAGCTGATCCGCTTCGACATGTCGGAATACATGGAACGCCATACCGTTTCACGGCTGATCGGCGCGCCTCCCGGCTATGTCGGCTTCGACCAGGGCGGCCTGTTGACCGACGGTGTCGACCAGCATCCGCACTGCGTGCTGTTGCTGGATGAGGTCGAGAAGGCACATCCGGACCTGTTCAACATCCTGTTGCAGGTGATGGATCACGGCAAGCTGACCGATCACAACGGCAAGCAGATCGACTTCCGCAATGTAATCCTGATCATGACCACCAATGCGGGTGCATCGGATGCACAGCGCGCGGCGATCGGTTTCGGTTCGACCAAGCGCGAAGGCGACGATGTCGAGGCGATCAATCGGCTGTTCACGCCGGAGTTCCGCAACCGTCTCGATGCGATCATCCCGTTCGGCTCGCTGCCGGTGCCGGTGATCCACCAGGTGGTGCAGAAGTTCGTCATGCAGCTGGAGGCCCAGCTCTCCGAGCGCGGCGTCACCTTCGACCTGTCGCCGGACGCGATCGCCTGGCTCGCCGACAAGGGCTATGACGAGCGCATGGGCGCGCGGCCGCTCGGTCGCGTCATCCAGGAGCACATCAAGAAGCCTTTGGCCGACGAGGTGCTGTTCGGCAAGCTGAAGAAGGGCGGCACGGTGCGCGTCACCGTCGAGAAGAAGGAAACCGGCGAGACCGGCCTGAAGCTCGAGTCGCTGGCCGACGAGGCGCCGGTGCAGCCGAAGAAGGAAGAGCCGGAAGACGCGCCCAAGCCAAGGAAGGCGGTGGCCAAGAAGCCTGCCGCGAAGAAGGTCGTGGCGCAGAAGCCGGAGCCCAAGGGCAAGGATGGCGGCAAGCGCAGCCTTGTACCGCAACTGCCAAGAAAGAACTGATCATTTCGCAGTCGAGAAAAGCCCCGGAAACGGGGCTTTTTTCATTTGAACAATGGGGTACCATGGCCGGCCAGATCATCATCCTCAACGGCGCGCCGCGATCGGGAAAGTCGAGCATCGCCCGAGCCATTCAGGAAAGCTTCGATGACCCGTGGATGACTCTGGGCGTCGACAGCTATGAGCGGATCACACCGCCGCAACTTCGCCCGGGAATAGGGTTGCGCCCTGGCGGTGAGCGACCCGACCTCGAAGTTTTTGTGCCGCGTTTGTACGCTGCCCTCTACGAATCGATCGCGGCCCACAGCCGGCTGGGCCTGAATGTCGTGACGGATGTCGGCCATCACGATGCGTACTCGAAGCCCCTCAACTGCCTGATCGATTGTGCGCGCCGGCTCGCCGGTCTGCCGGTGCTGTTTGTCGGCGTTCGCTGTCCAATTGAAATCATTATGGAAAGGCGAGCCGCCAGCGAGGCGGGCAGGGGTTATGTCACCGGCTCGCCGGTCGATCCCGTGCCTTCGCCGGTGCGGCTGTGGCAGGATGAGGTACACCGGCCCGGCGTATACGATCTTGAGGTCGACACTTCGTTGCTGAGCCCGGTGCAGTGCGCGGATGCGATCCGCGAACGGCTTCGATCGGGGGCGGCGCACCCGACAGCCTTTCAGAGGCTTGTGGATGCGCCACCCGCAACCCACCCGCGTTCCTGACTATACCGACGCGGCTTCCGGCCGGGCCAAAGGAAGATCGCTCGCGAAACGCGAAGCAATCGTCGTCCGGGACAATATCACGCCGGTGACTTTCCAGATGGCGACCGAGATCAGTATGCCAGCGTAACCGTCCGGGGCGTAGTGCCATCCAAGAACCACGGAGCCGAGCATGATGATCGCCGCGAATATCCACAGTACGACGCCAAGCCGTGGAGACAGCCTCGTTACATACAGCGCAAAAAGCACGGATGAAGCGACGTGAATGGAAGGGAAAGCCGATATGCCCATGGTTCCTGAAGACAGACCCTCATAGCCGTTCCACAACCGCTCCTGCAGGGACAGGGCCCAAACCGGATACTGGCTATTCGCCGACTGAAGTGCGTCCATCAACGGTTGATAGAGATCGCCAAACCCCAACCTTGCAAAGTAGCAGGGGCCGGCGGATGAGAATATCAAGGCAACGAAGAAGCCGCCGATCAGCCAGAGCAGCATGAAGCTGAGCAGGAACTGATGACGCAGAAGAGTATCGCGGGTCGCCACGACACTTGAAAAGACAGTCACGATCAGCACCGCGAACCAAAAATTATAGCAGAAATTGAGAAGACGGATGGCTAGCGGGCTTTCAATAATCCACCAAAGCCATTGGTAAGAAGCGCGCCCGAAATGCAGCTTGGTGCTGAAGTGTGCGATGGCCTGGTCCCAGGAGAAAGGCGCCAGTACGGCGATCGCGCCCTTCAGCACTGAGAAACCCGAAACAAAAATCACGATCGCGGCAAGGCCGTTCACGCCATTGGCAATACGGTTTCTATCGGCCAGCAATTGCCGGAAGGAAACCAGCAAGTGGCTGGCCGGCGATCTTGCGCGATGGACAAACGCCAGTTGAAGCAGCCGGAAGACTGCATATACACATCCAAGAATCCAGAAATAGACCACCAGATAAAAGGCATATTCGTAAAGCAACGCGAAATCCGGCAGATTCCCGACCCGGGCACCAACCGCAAAGCCCAATCCCAGAGTAAACAGCGCAACCGCATGAATAATACGGTGCCGAAGAAACGATTCGACCAAGATTTTTGAAAAAGCGGCCTCACCATTGGCCCCGGATCGCCGGCTCAAATATTCGAAAGTATCTTGCAATGCATGTCCCTCGCGCACGAAAAATGCCTCGCAAGGGCTTGCTGGAATATTAAGAATGCCGCCGCCTGGTGATGTCCCAGCCGCCGCGATGATCGCTCGGTTTACAAAGACTTAAGATTTGGCCGACAGGGCGGCGCGGATCTTTTCGGCGTTCTCAGCCAGCACCTCGGGCTTTTCCATTGCGCCGGTATGTGGCTTCAGGGGGATGCCGTCGAAGCGCGGGATGACATGCACATGAAGGTGGTAGACGGTCTGCCCGGAGGCCGGTTCGTTGAACTGCAGGATGGTGACCCCATCGGCGTCGAGGGCCTTCTTCACGGCCAGCGCCATTTTCTGTACGACCGTGAAAAGCGGGCCGAAGGTCGATGGGGCGGCGTCGAGCAGATTGCGCGACGGCGTCTTTGGCACCACCAGCGTGTGGCCCGGCCCCTGCGGCATCACATCCATGAAGGCCACGACCGCATCGTCTTCGTAAACGCGGTGCGAAGGAATTTCGCCGCGCAGGATCTTGGCGAAGATGTTGTCGGTGTCATAGGCGGTTTGGGCCATGGCGAACGCTCCGGATTTGTACCTCGCCATCCCGTGTAGCGAAGCTGTCCCGTAGCGACAAGACGATGTGGCGCGCGATCAGGCGAGATCGACCATGCCAAGGCCTGCCTATTCCTCCAGATCCTTGCGGAACGGGGTATGCTCTTCCAGATACTCGCCCATCCGCTCGACTTCGCGCCGCTCGCGCCTGAGATAGTCGGCGACCGCGTTGCGCAAGCCAGGATGCGAAATGTAGTGGGCGGAATGCATTGTAACCGGCCTGTAGCCGCGCGCCAGCTTATGCTCTCCCTGCGCGCCAGCCTCGACCACCTTCAGCTTGCGTTCGATGGCGAAATCGATGGCCTGGTGGTAGCAGACCTCGAAATGCAGGAAGGGGTGATCCTCGATGCAACCCCAGTTGCGGCCATAGAGCGCGTCGGAGCCGATGAAGTTGATGGCGCCAGCAATGTAGCGCCCGTTGCGCTTGGCCATCACCAGCAGGATATCGTCCGCCATGCGTTCGCCGATCAGCGAGAAGAACTGGCGGTTCAGATAGGGGCGGCCCCATTTGCGGCTGCCGGTGTCCATGTAGAAAGCGAAGAAGTCGTCCCAGGCTTTCTCGGTCAGGTCCTTGCCGGTCAGCCAGTCGATGGTGATGCCATCGGCAAGCGCTTCGCGCCGTTCCTTCTTCATCGCCTTGCGCTTGCGCGAGGCAAGTGTGGCGAGAAAGTCGTCGTAAGTCGAAAAGCCTTCGTTGAAGAAGTGGAACTGCTGGTCGGTGCGATGCAGGAAGCCCGCGGCCTCAAGCGTCGCGACGTCGCTTTCCTGCGCGAAGGTGACATGGGCCGAGGATACGCCGAGCTTGTCGGTCACCATTTTGAGGCCGGCGGCGAGCCCGGCCTTGACCGCGTCGGGATCCTCGCCTTTGCCGACCAGCAGCCGAGGGCCGGTGACAGGCGTGAACGGCACGGCGCATTGCAGTTTCGGGTAGTAGCGGCCACCGGCGCGCTCGAAGGCATCCGACCAGCCGTGGTCGAATACATATTCGCCCTGGCTGTGCGACTTGAGATAGCAAGGGACCGCACCCAGCAGCCTGCCTTGCGCGGTCTCCAGCCGCAAGTGATGTCCTTGCCAGCCGGTGCGCCGCACGGCGCAGCCGGAATCTTCCAGTGCGCTCAAGAACGCAAATGAAACGAGGGGGTTATAGCCATTCTCCGCATCGCCGCGCGTGGTGCCGGCAAAGCCGTTCCATTCATCGCAGGTGAAAGCGCCGATGCCGGCGGCGATGCGGATCGAATAGTCCGCGCTTGCTGTTTGTCCGTCGCCGTCGTCACCCTGATCCATGAGGCTTATTTAAGCTCCATCGGGGCCGCTACAAGTCACGTTTCAGACACCCCGTTCAGGCGACGTGCACCAAGTCGGGTTCGAACCCTTCGAATGTCATCTGATCGGCATATCTGAAGGTCAAGTCGATCGCGGGCTGGTCATGGACCGTCCAGGTGATGACAGGCATCTTGAGCTTTTCACGCACGAAGCTGACGAACGGGTTCGGCAAGTCGCCGGCGGCGTAGGAAGTGAAGGAAAGCTCGTGCGCCAGCATGGAAAAATGCGCTTCGATCAGCTTGAGGTCCTTGCCGTAGGCGGTCAGACCAGCGGGAATGCCGGGCGCATGTTTCGGGAAATCACGGATCAGCCAGTGATCGAACGACATGATCGCCGCCTTGCCCTTGTAACGCTTGAGTATCTTGCCGACGTGCGCCACCAGGCCTTCATCGCGGCCGGGAATCCCTTTCAGTTCGACGACCATGGGCACGCGACCGTCGACCAGGTCGAGTGCTTCCTGCAGCGTCGGCAAATGGTCGGACGTGCCGCCAACCTTGAGCGCGGTCAGTTCGGAAGCGCTGCGTTGCCAGACGAAACCATCCTGTCCGGTCAGCCTTTTCAGGTCGTCGTCATGGATGATGATGGGAACGCTATCCGACGACAGATGCACGTCGCATTCGATGGCGTAGCCGCGTTCGGCCGCGGCGGAGAAGGCCGACAGCGTGTTTTCCCACCGCGTCTTGTTCATGTCGTGGAAGCCGCGATGGGCAACCGGCCGGGCAGTCAGCCAGGAGAGGTCGGTCATGTCAGCCTCATTCGACTTCGAAGATCGCTTCGATTTCCACTGCGGCATTAAGCGGCAGGGAGGCGGTGCCGACGGCCGAGCGGGCGTGCTTGCCGCGCTCGCCAAGGGCGGCGACCAGGAAATCAGAGGCGCCGTTGGCGACCAGATGCTGCTCGACAAAGTCAGCCGCGGAGGCGACGAAGACGGTGATCTTCACAAGCTTCCGGATCTTCTCGAGATCGCCGAGCGCGGCTTTGGCCTGTGCCAGAATGTTGATTGCGCAGTATTTTGCCGCGTCCTTGCCGCTTGCCGTGTCGACGTCGCGGCCGAGCAGGCCGCTCGCCTGCAGCTTGCCGTCCTTGAGCGGCAATTGTCCGGCGGTGAACAGCAGACTGCCTGACCTGCAATAGGGCACGTAGTTGGCGGCAGGTGCGGCGGCGACAGGAAGCGCCACGCCGAGATCGCTTAGCCGCTTTTCGATTGTTTCACTCATTGCTTTTCCCTATTGCTGGAAGGCGCCGCGCTGGCCGGGCCGAAATTGCTATTTTTGCCTCGCTTCCGCCACGACTTTTTTTAAGCTGGACCATCTTTCCCTGCGGCCTGCCATCAGCCGCGACGATCGGAGTACCTCATGCGCGCAACGCGCCTTGCATTCCACGCCGCCCTGTTGTCGGCGGTCTTCTCGGTAGGCCCCGCTTTCGCCGTCCCGGCGCTGCAGGCGCACCGCGCCGTGTATGACCTCACCCTCAACAAGGCCTCCGACCGGTCCGGCATAACAGGCATATCAGGTCGCATGGTCTATGAATTCAACGGTTCGGCATGCGAAGGCTATACGGTGAAATTCCGTTTCGTGACCCAGATCGTCACCAACGACAACACGAGACTCACCGACCAGCAGACAACGACTTTCGAGGACGCCGAAGGCAAGACCTTTTCGTTCGTGACCAAATCCTTCGTCGACCAGAACCTCGACAAGGAGGTCAAGGGTATCGCCACGAAAGATGCGAAGGGGCTGAAGGTCGACATCGACAAGCCCGAGAAGAACAGCCTGGAACTCGCCGCCACCCAGTTTCCGACCCAGCATCTGGTCGAACTGATCGGCAAGGCCGAGAAAGGCGAGAACTTCTACCAGACAAACCTGTTCGACGGCTCCGAGGACGCCAACAAGGTGATGACGACCACCGTCGTCGTCGGCAAGAAGACCGAGGCTGACAAGGCCGATCCGGAAGCTCCGGCGCTGGCGAAGCTCGCCACCGACAAATACTGGCCGGTCGACATCGCCTATTTCGATGACAGCGCCCAGAACGGTGAAGAGGTGCCGGAATACCGGATCAGCTTCAAGTTGCATGAGAACGGCATCACCCGCGATCTCACCATGGACTATGGCGACTTCTCGATGACGGGCAAACTGGTCAATCTTTCGCTGTTCGACCAGACAAAGCCTTGCCCGGTATCGAAATAGCCGGGGTGCGCAATTGAGGCGGCCACGGCGGGCTTGATGGCGGTCTACGTCGATGCGGCGATCTGGAAGTGGGCGGGCCATCGCTGGTGCCACCTGATGGCCGACGATACCCACGAGTTGCATCGATTCGCCGCCGAACTGGGCGTCAAGCGCTCGTCCTACCAGGGCCCGCCCAAGACGTCGGCTCCGCACTATGACATAACCGGCCTGGAGCGCGACCGCGCGGTGCGGCTCGGCGCCATCGAATGCAGCCGCGAGGAGATCGTCGCGATCTTCCGGCGCGTGCGGGTGCCCAATGGAAAGGCAAGGCCATGACACCAACGGCATTTCTTGCCTATTGCGCCGCCGTCACGCTCGCCGCCGCCACACCGGGACCCGCGATGTTCGCGGTCATCACCAATGGCGTGTCGCGGGGTTTCCTTCGTGCCTTCATGGCCGGCATTGGGGTCGCCGCCGGCGACGCCGTGCTGGTCACCCTGGCGCTGCTCGGTCTGGTGGCGCTGGCCCAGACCTTCGAATGGATCTTTCTCCTGCTGAAATATGCCGGCGCTGCCTATCTGATCTTTCTCGGGATCAGGATGTGGCGCGCCTCGGCCGCGCAATCGGATGAATCACGGACGGCCGAGGCGAGATTGTCCCGATCCTTCCTCCTTGGCGCATCCATCGCGCTGGGAAACCCGAAGGCAATCCTGTTCCATGCCTCGATCATGCCGCTGATCCTCAACCTCGACACGCTCACCTTTGTCGATGGCCTGCTGGTCGTGGCCGTCGTGATCAGCGTCAATATCCTCACAATGGGTGCCTATGCAGCACTTGCGGGCCGGGCTTCGGGCTGGTTCAGGACACCCAGGCGCATGCGGCTGATGAACCGGTTTGCCGGCAGCGCCATGATCGGCACCGGAGCGCTGATTGCCGCACGCTGAGCGGTAAAGCGCCGACCCGCTTGCGTTTGTCGCACTTCCCCTCTATATGCGCGCTCATTCCACACACGGACTTTGGTGTCTGCCCGGGAGAAATCCGGCTGAAACCTCCGGTGGCGTTCAAGGACCTCGTCCGAAAATGCCTGTGTCCGTGGAGGCTAACCGGAAAGGAAAATAAGAATGGCTCTGCCTGATTTCAGCATGCGCCAGCTTTTGGAAGCTGGCATTCACTTCGGCCACCAGACCCACCGCTGGAATCCGAAGATGGCGCCCTACATCTATGGCGCCCGCAACAACATCCACATCATCGACCTCTCGCAGACGGTGCCCTTGCTGCACCAGGCGCTGAAGCAGGTCTCCGACACCGTAGCCAAGGGCGGCCGCGTGCTGTTCGTCGGCACCAAGCGCCAGGCGTCCGACATCGTTGCCGATGCGGCTCAGCGTTCGGCCCAGTACTATGTCAACTCGCGTTGGCTCGGCGGCATGCTGACCAACTGGAAGACGATCTCGAATTCGATCCAGCGCCTGCGCAAGCTCGACGAGATGCTGGCCGGCGAGGCCCAGGGCCTTACCAAGAAGGAGCGCCTGAACCTCGATCGCGAGCGCGAGAAGCTGGACAAGGCACTGGGCGGCATCAAGGACATGGGCTCGACGCCCGACCTGATGTTCGTGATCGACACCAACAAGGAAGCGATCGCCATCCTTGAGGCCAAGCGCCTTGGCATCCCGGTCGTCGCCATCATCGATTCGAACTGCGATCCGGACAAGATCGATTTCCCGATCCCCGGCAATGACGATGCGGCCCGCGCCATCCAGCTCTATTGCGACCTGATCGCCAAGGCTGCGATCGACGGCATCGCCCGTCAGCAGGGCGCGCTCGGCGTCGACATCGGCGCTTCGGTTGAAGCTCCGGTCGAGCCGGCGCTCGATCCGGCTCCGGCGTCGGAAGCCCCCGAGGCTTGATAATCGAAGGCCGGCAACGGCCTTCATCTTTCTCATATTCTGGCACGCTAAACAGACGCACCATCGAGTACCGATGGTGCGTCGGTGCATTTAAAACAAAGAGGCGACAATGAGCATTTCGGCTGCACAGGTCAAAGAACTCCGCGACTTGACCGGCGCGGGCATGATGGACTGCAAGGCGGCGTTGAACGAGACCAACGGCAATATGGAAGAGGCCGTCGACTGGCTGCGCAAGAAGGGCATTTCCAAGGCCGACAAGAAGGCCGGCCGCACCGCCGCCGAAGGCCTGATCGGCGTCGACAATGGCGTGCGCGAGGCCGCGGTCGTCGAGGTCAATTCCGAGACCGACTTCGTTGCCCGCAATGCCGCGTTCCAGGAAATCGTCGCCAACGTTGCCAAGGTCGCTCTCGCCTATGGCACGACCGAGGCGGTTGCCGCCGCCAAATATCCGGGTTCGGACAAGTCGGTCACCGACACCATCAAGGACGCTGTCGGCACCATCGGCGAGAACCTGGGCTTCCGCCGCTCGGCCAAGCTGACCGTTCCGCATGGCGCTGTGGCGACCTATGTCCACAACGCGGTTGCCGACGGCCTCGGCAAGCTCGGCGTGCTGGTCGCGATCGAAACCACGGGCAATGAGCATGCGGCCAACGCCTTTGGCCGCCAGGTCGCCATGCACGTCGCCGCCACCAACCCGATGGCGCTGACGGCGGAGCAGATCGACCCGGCCGCGGTCGAGCGCGAGAAGGCGATCTTCTCCGACCAGGCACGTCAGTCCGGCAAGCCGGAAGCGATCATCGAGAAGATGGTAGAAGGCCGCATGCGCAAGTTCTACGAGGAAGTCGTGCTCTTGAAGCAGGCCTTCGTGCTCAATCCCGACATCACCGTCGAGAAGGCCCTGAAGGATGCCGAGAAGGAAATCGGCGCGCCGGCCAAGATCACCGCCTATCTGCGCTTCGCGCTTGGCGAGGGTATCGAGAAGGAAGAGACCGATTTCGCGGCGGAAGTCGCGGCCGCGGTCAAGAAGTAAGCTTCCTACCGCTTTATTCCGACAGTGTTTTTCGGCCTGATGTCCGCATGGATGTCAGGCCGATTTCTTGTGCGGTGTCGATAAACGCCCTCAGCTTCGGCGCCATCGCCGCCCGGCGCGGGAAATAGAGGAACAGGCCAGGCTCCTCGATCGCTGATTGCGGCAGCACCTGCACCAGGCGGCCGGCCGCAAGATCCGCGCGCGCCAGCGGTTCGAACATGTAGGCAAGGCCTACTCCGGCAAGCGCCAGGTCAATCGCGGCGAGCGAATCCGTGACGATGGCCGTTCCGCCGGTCTCCATGACGACATCCTTGCCGTCCTCGGCCAAATCCCAGCGATAGAGCGCGCCGGAGCGAACCAGCCGGTAACCGATGCAATTGTGGTTGGCGAGATCGGCTACGCTGCGCGGGCGGCCACGGCGCTCGATATAGGCGGGAGAGGCGACGATGACGGCCTTGAACGGAGGCGTGAGCCGCACGGCGACCATATCCTGAGCGATCATCTCGCCCAGCCGGATCCCGGCGTCAAAACCTTCGCCGACGATGTCGACCAGCCCCTGATCGGCGAAGACCTCCACCGTGATGTCCGGATAGCGCTCGGCCATGGCGGCGACGACCGGCGTCACCGCCAACGGGATCGCGATGTTGGAGGCATTGATCCTGAGCAGGCCGGACGGCTTGCCCTTGACGCTGCGGATACGATCCATCCGCTCGGCGATATCCTGAAGGGCGGGAGCGGCCGTTTCCACCAATGCCTTGCCGGCCTCGGTGAGCGAAACGCTGCGTGTCGTGCGTGCGAACAGGGGCTGACCGACCCGCTCCTCGACAAGGCGCACCGCATGGCTGACAGCCGACGGACTCATGCCGAGTTCGGCGGCCGCAAGCGCGAAACCTCCGCGCCGGGCAACGGCAACGATGACCGGCAGATGGCTGAGCAGATCCCGATCCATTCATGAATGATATCGCATGGTCCTTGCGAACAATGCAATCTTATCGATGCCAAGGCACCGATCCACATTGTCGCCGAAACATCCGCGATTGGCTGATGGCATTGAGGAGAAGAGACATGAATGCGTTGAAGCACTTAACCTTCGCGGCCGGCATGGCGCTGTCACCGGTCGATGCCGGCGGGGCGGAACCATCCGGCTGGCAAGCGCTCGCGGACGAGCGCGCGGTCATCCGCATCGCCGATGCCATCGACCGCGCCGTCGACGCACAGGACTGGAAACTCGCGCGCAGCTATTTCGCTGATCGGGTTGCCGCCGACTTCAGCAGCCTGTCGGGACAGCCCGCGGCCGTCATCGCGTCCGACGACCTGATCGGCGCCTGGGCCGGCAACCTCAAGGGTTCGAAGACAAGCCTGCACCTGCGCACCAATCACCAGGTCGAACTCGAGGCGGACACGGCGACCGTCCTGTCGAACGGCTATGCCTGGAACCGGATGGAAGGCAATGGCGACCCGCTTTGGGAGGTCTGGGGCACGTATGAGCACAAGCTGACGCGCTCCGCCTCCGGCTGGAAGGTCAACGGCTTCGCCTTCCGCATGACGCATGAGCGCGGCAACCCCTGGGTCAAGGCGACGCCGGGCCAGTGATACCACGGCACTCACCATCAAGCATTGGAAGACGATCATGACCATGACCTATTACACGCTCGGCAGCAGCGGACTCAGGGTCAGCCGGCTGGCGCTGGGCACCATGACGTTCGGCAAGGAATGGGGCTGGGGAGCCGACAGGGACACGGCCCGCGCGATGTTCAACGCCTATGTCGAGGCAGGCGGCAATTTCTTCGACACGGCGGACCTCTACACCGGTGGCACCGCCGAAGCCTGGCTTGGCGAATTCATCGCCGAGCGGGGCTTGCGCGATACCGCGGTGATCGCCAGCAAGTTCACCATGAACATGCAGCCCGGCAATCCCAATGCCGGCGGCAACGGCCGCAAGAACATCATGCGCGCGATAGACGCTTCACTGAAGCGGTTGGGCACCGATTATATAGATCTCTATCTCATGCATGTGTGGGACAGGCTGACGCCGGCCGAAGAAGTCATGCGCACCCTGGATGACCTGGTGCGGGTGGGCAAGGTGCGCCATATCGGCCTGTCCGACGTGCCGGCCTGGTATGCGGGGCGGGCACAGGCGATCGCCGAGTTGCGCGGATATGAACCGGTTTCGGCCCTGCAGCTCGAATACTCCCTCGCCGAACGCTCGATCGAGAATGAGTTCGTGCCATTCGGCATGCGGCATGGCGCCGGCATCATGGTCTGGAGCCCGCTGGCCAGCGGGCTGCTCAGCGGTAAATACCGGCCGGTCCAGGCCGGAAATGCCGGTCGGCTCGACGGGTTTCGCAATTCGACGCATCCGGGCTTCCAGAAATTCACGGAGCACAACTGGGCCATCGTGGCCGAGCTCGAGAAGGTTGCGTCCGAGCTTGGCCGCGGCATGCCGCAGGTCGCGCTCAACTGGGTGGCGACGCAGCCGGGGATCGCCGCCGTCATCCTCGGTGCGACGACGCCCAGCCAGATCAAGGACAATCTTGGCGCGCTGGATTTCAAGATACCGGCAGGGCTTCGCAACCGGCTGGATTCGGTCAGCGCAACGCCGGCGCCGTTTCCCTATTCCTATTTCGGGCCGCACATACAGGCGCGCGTCACCGGCGGCGCTGCAACGGGAGACAAGCCCCCCGGCTACGCCTCGCCGGTGCTTGTCGAGGGCGAGCCTGCCAGCGTATCCACCGACTGATCGATCGGGCAGGGGTTGCCGTCAATTTGCCGATTGGGCGCCGCGTGACATCGCGGCGCCCTTCGTGTATCGGAACTCGGCATCGCGCCAATGTTCGGGGCGCGGCGCCTGCGCGAGGGCGGCCAGCCCAGGCGCGCCACATGCAAAATGACGAGGACCAGATGACGGTGAAGCCCCTCTACCGACGTGTCTTGTTGAAAGCGTCGGGCGAAGCGTTGATGGGCGAGCAGCATTTCGGCATCGACGTCTCGGTCGTGGATCGCATCGCAGCCGACATCGCCGAGGCCCGCGCGCTGGGCATCGAGGTCGGCGTCGTCATCGGCGGCGGCAATATCTTCCGCGGCGTGGCCGTCGCCTCCAAGGGTGGAGACCGCGTCACCGGCGACCACATGGGCATGCTTGCCACGGTCATCAACTCGCTGGCATTGCGCACCTCGCTGCACAAGATCGGCGTCGATGCCGTGGTGCTGTCGGCGATCGCCATGCCCGAACTTTGCGAGAGTTTTTCGCAACGCCAGGCAGACGCTTACATGAACCAGGGCAGGGTGGTGATCTTTGCCGGCGGCACCGGCAATCCGTTCTTCACCACTGATTCGGCCGCAGCGCTTCGCGCGGCCGAAATTGGCGCCGACGCGCTGTTCAAGGGCACGCAGGTCGACGGTGTCTATTCGGCCGACCCGAAAAAGGACCCGCGTGCGACGCGTTTCGAGCGCATCAGCCATGCCGAAGTCATAAATCGCGGCCTTTCCATCATGGATACTGCTGCGATTGCACTTGCGCGCGAAAACAACATTCCGATAATCGTCTATTCGATCCACGAAAAAGGTGGTTTCGGCGATATTCTGAGGGGCGGCGGCCGCTGCACGGTCGTCGCGGACGATTGATCCGGGGCCTGATCCCTAGAAAAGGGAAACCGGCTTTTCGAAAATCAGGCTCGAACGGGGCCTTGCCCCGAAGCAGTGAACCCGCGGCAGACGGGTCGAGGAGACTAAGATGAGTGGTGAGTACGACGATCTCAAGCGGCGCATGGATGGGGCAATCGCCGCGTTCAAGCATGACCTGGCTTCGCTGCGGACCGGTCGCGCCTCCAGCAATCTGCTCGATGCCATCCAGGTGCAGGCCTACGGCACCACCATGCCGATCAACCAGGTCGCCAACGTTACCGTTCCGGAGCCGCGCATGATCTCGGTGTCGATCTGGGACAAGTCGATGGTTGGAGCCGTCGACCGCGCCATCCGGGAATCCAATCTGGGCTTCAACCCGATCGTCGACGGCACCAATCTCAGGATTCCGCTGCCGGAGCTCAACGAGCAGCGCCGCAAGGAACTGGTCAAGATCTCGCATGGCTACGCCGAGAACGCCCGCGTCGCCGCGCGCCATGTGCGCCGCGACGGCATGGACTTCCTGAAGAAGGCGGAGAAGGACGGCACCATCAGCGAGGACGATCAGCGCAAGCGTTCGGACCAGGTCCAGAAGCTCACAGACGAAACGATCAGCACCATCGATCATCTGCTTTCCGACAAGGAAGCTGAAATCATGCAGGTTTAGGGTTGGCCGCAGGCCGACCCGAGAGCGAGATCATGACAACGCCCGCGCATGTCGCGATCATCATGGATGGAAATGGACGCTGGGCCAAGTCGCGCGGCATGCCGAGGCTCGCTGGTCATCGCGCCGGCGTCGAGGCACTGCGCAAGACGGTGCGCGCGGCACCGGATCTCGGTATCTCCTTCCTGACCGTCTATGCTTTCTCTTCGGAGAACTGGTCGCGGCCGAAGTCCGAAGTCAGCGACCTGATGGGACTGTTGAAGCTTTTCATCCGCCGCGATCTCGCCGAACTCCATCAGAGCGGCGTGCGGGTCAGGATCATCGGCGACAGGGCAGGGCTGCAGGCCGACATCAGAGGGCTGCTCGACGAGGCCGAATCGCTCACCGCCGGCAACGAAGCGCTGACGCTGGTCATCGCCTTCAACTATGGCGGACGCGACGAGATCGTTCGCACGGCGCGCAAGCTTGCTTCGGCCGTGGCGCGCGGCGAGATCGACAGCGAAGCAATTACCGCCGAAAGCTTTGCCGGCTGTCTCGACACGCAAGGCATTCCCGATCCGGAACTGGTCATACGCACCAGCGGCGAGCTTCGCCTGTCCAACTTCCTCTTGTGGCAGGCTGCCTATAGCGAACTCGTGTTCCTGCCTTGCTATTGGCCTGATTTCAGCCGCGAGCACCTCGCCGAGGCCTTGCGCGAATTTGCCGGCCGCGAGCGCCGTTTCGGCGGATTGGGCCAGCAAGACGTCGCGTCGCGACCGGCCGCGGGATGAGCAACCTTCAGCTCCGCGTCATTTCAGCGGTCGTGCTTGCCGTCATCGCCCTTGGCCTGACATGGCTTGGCGGCCTGGCGTTCCGACTGCTGTGCGCAGCCATGGTGGCGATGATCTTTTACGAGTGGACACGCATGTCGCGGCCTGTCACGACCCATGGGCTGGGCTTCCTGCCCGAGGCGCTGGCGGTCGTTTTCATCGGCGCCCTGATTGCCGGGCTTGCCGCGTTCTGGCTGCTGCTGCTAGCCGTGATTCTGATTGCCGTAACGGCGATTGCCGCCCTGGTTCGTCAGACCGGGCAATGGGAGGCAAGCGGCCTTGCCTATGCCAGCGTGTCCGGCCTGTCGCTCGCCCTGCTGCGCGATGGCGACCATGCGGGCCTCGTCGCCATCCTGTTTTTGTTCGCGGTTGTCTGGGCGACCGACATTTTTGCCTATTTCGTCGGGCGCGCCGTCGGCGGTCCCAAACTTGCGCCGTCGATTTCGCCCGGAAAGACCCGCAGCGGTGCGCTTGGCGGTGCTGTGGGTGGTGTCGTTGCCGGGGTTGTGCTGGCCGCCGCCGCTGGTGCCGGGAACCTGGCGCTGCTCGGCCTTGTGGCGCTCGTGCTTTCAATCGTAGCCCAGGCCGGTGACCTGTTCGAATCCTGGGTCAAGCGGCGGCATGGCCGCAAGGATTCGGGTGTGCTCATTCCCGGGCATGGCGGCGTGATGGACCGTGTCGACGGGCTTGTCGCGGCCGCTCTCGCCCTGTACGTCATTGGCTGGATTTCGGCGGGCGCCGATCATCCGGCACAGGGGCTGTTTCCGATTTGAATGATGCCGTTCCACGATCTGGTGCGGGCGCGCCTTGGATTCGCCTGGATTGATGTCACAGTCACGGCGCAACTGCGGAAGAATTTGAGGACCTGAATTGAACGAGATTCTTCACGCGATTTTCAGCACGGAAGGCTTCTTTCTCGGCACGCTCGTGCCGTTTCTCTTCGTACTGACCGTGGTGGTGTTCGTCCACGAAATGGGCCACTACCTCGTCGGCCGCTGGTGCGGCATCGGGGTCAAGGCCTTTTCGATCGGCTTCGGTCCCGAAATCATCGGCTTCAACGATGGGCATGGCACGCGCTGGAAGCTTTGCGCCATACCGCTTGGCGGCTATGTCAAATTTGTCGGCGACATGAACGCCACCTCCAGCCAACCCACCTCGGATGAGCTCGAGACGCTGACCGACGAGGAGCGCAAGGTCGCCTTCCACACCCAGGCGATCTGGAAGCGCGCGGCGACCGTGGCGGCCGGGCCTCTGTTCAATTTCCTGCTGACGATCGTCGTCTTTGCCGTCCTGTTCGCGGCCTATGGGCGTTATGTCGCGGAGCCCATGGTGGCGGAGGTTACGACGGACAGCCCCGCGGCGAAGGCCGGCATCCTGCCCGGGGACCGATTCGTCAGCGTCGACGGCAGCAAGGTCGAAACCTTCGGCGATGTGCAGCGGCTGGTCTCGGGCCGGGCTGGCGACACCATCACCTTCGTCATGCTGCGCGATGGCAAGGAAGTCACGGTCACCGCGACCCCGCAGTTGATGGAGCAGGAAGACGCGCTTGGCAACAAGGTCAAGGTCGCCGTGATCGGCGTCGTCAACAACAAGGAGCTCGGCCAGCCCCGTCTCATCACCTACACACCGGTCGGTGCCGTTGCGGCGGCCGTCGAGGAAACTGGCCACGTCATCGAGCGCACCGGCCAGTTCCTGCAGCGTTTCGCCGCCGGGCGCGAGGACAAGTGCCAGTTGGGTGGTCCGGTCAAGATCGCCGACATGGCGGGCAAGGCCGCGAAACTGGGTTTCGAGTGGCTGGTTCAGCTCGTCGCGCTGCTGTCTGTCGGGATAGGTATTCTCAATCTTTTGCCGATTCCCCCCCTCGACGGCGGCCATCTCTTGTTCTACGGGGTGGAGGCTGTCATTCGCCGGCCGGTGTCGGAACGAATGATGGAAATGGCCTATCGGGCCGGTCTGCTCCTTGTCCTGTGCTTCATGGGTTTCGTGTTCTGGAATGATCTCTTTGGATGCTGAAATCATGAAGAAATTCGGCCTCGGCATGGCCGATGTTGAGACGCCGTTTACCATGCACGGGGATATGAGTGACGCGAAAGCCACGCACCAGGGTTAAGTAAATACAAATTAACCAGAAGCCTTGCGTGTAGGGAAAATCCGGTTAATACGGTAGGGGAAATTACCGCACGTCCGGTTTTCTCGCCGTGGGGACTACGAGAAAAGGTTATTAAGCCCGATGAAGGCAGCATCCAAGTTTCTGAACGCCGCGTCAGCGGCGGCACTGTCCGCCGCTCTGGTCGTACCAGGTGCGCTCGCGGTGCAATTCGTTGCCACATCGGCGGCTGAAGCCGCTGTCGTAAGCAGGGTGGAGGTGACCGGCAACCAGCGTGTCGACGCCGAGACCATCCGCAATTACATCACCATCAAGCCGGGCAAGGCCTTCTCCAGTTCCGACATCGACAGCGCGGTCAAGGCGCTGTTCGGCACCGGCCTGTTCTCGGATGTCCAGATCAACCAGGTCGGTTCGACGCTGGTGGTCAAGGTTGCCGAGTACAAGGTCGTCAACCAGGTGCTGTTCCAGGGCAACAAGAAGCTCAAGGACAATGCGCTTCAGGCCGCGGTTCAGCTGAAGCCGCGCGGGACGTTCTCGCAGGCGACGCTTGATTCCGATGTCGAGGCGGTCAAGGCCGCTTACCGGCGCATCGGCCGCGACGATGCCGGCGTGACCACGCAGATCATGGAACTCGGCGACAACCGCGTGAACGTGGTCTTCCATATCACGGAAGGCGACCGCACGCAGATCGCGGCGATCAACTTCGTCGGCAACAGCGCCTATTCGAGCCGCCGCCTGTCGGACGTGATCAACACCAAGCGTTCGTCCTGGGTTTCGTTCATCCTGCGGGATGACGTCTATGACGAGGACAAGCTGCGCGCTGACCAGGAGCTGCTGCGCCGCTTCTACTACAATCACGGCTATGCCGATTTCCAGGTCGTGTCGGCTGTCGGCGAACTCGACAGCGCAACGAACAAATACACGGTCACCATCACCGTCCAGGAAGGCGAGCGCTACACCTTCGGTGACGTCAGCGTCGAAAGCACGATCCCCGAAGTCGACTCCAAGTCGCTGGAATCAGTAGTCGAGACCAGCAAGGGCGACGTCTACAATGCCAAGAAGGTTGAGGATTCCATCATCGCGCTGACCGAGAAGGTGGCCGGCTCCGGCTATGCCTTCGCACAGGTGACGCCGCGCGGCGACCGCAACTTCGAGAACCATACGATTTCGGTGGTCTATACGGTCGACCAGGGCACCAAAGCCTATATCGAGCGCATCGAGATCCGCGGCAACGATCGCACGCGCGACTATGTCATTCGCCGCGAATTCGACGTCAGCGAAGGCGATGCGTTCAACCAGGTGCTCATCCAGCGCGCGAAGAAGCGCTTGGAAGCTCTGAACTACTTTGAGAAAGTCGACATCTCGACCGTGCCCGGCTCCCAGCCGGACCAGGTCGTGCTGGTGGTCGATGTGGTCGAGAAGTCGACAGGTGAATTCTCCATTGGCGCCGGCTATTCGACCGGTGGCGACACAGCGGGCCCGTCCGTCGAAGGATCGATCACCGAGCGCAACTTCCTCGGTCGTGGCCAGTTCATCAAGCTGTCGGCGGGTGGCGGCAAGAATTCGCGCGACTACAGCATTTCGTTCACCGAGCCGTATTTCCTCGGGCGGCGCATCGCCGCCGGCTTCGACATCTACAAGTCGACGAGGCAGTACAATAACAATTATGACAGCGACACCACCGGTGCGACGATCCGCTTCGGGCTGCCGATTACCAACAACATAACCACCCAGCTGGCGTACAATATCTCTCAGGAGAAGTATAAGGTCGACGACGGTTGCGGTCCTACCACCATTGGGAATCCAGACGGCACCTGCACGATTTCGCCCGCCATCCTGGACGGCATTGCTCAAAGCCCCTGGATCAAGTCGTCGATCAGCCTGGGGCTGGTCTACAACACGATCGACGACATGAAGAACCCGCATGAAGGCATCTATGCCAATACGACTGTGGAAGTGGCCGGACTTGGTGGTGATGCCAAGTTCGTGAAGCTTACCGGGCGCGGCAGCATCTACCAGACGCTTTCCGAACAGCTTGATCTGGTCGGGCTGATTTCGGGCGGCGCCGGTCATGTCGAGAGTTATGGCAATAATGGTACTCTGCGCATCTTCGATCAGTTCCAGAGCACCGACCGCATGATCCGTGGCTTTGCGTATAATGGCATCGGTCCGGTGGACCCGAATACGGGCGACCATCTAGGCGGGGTAACCTATTTCAATGCCTCGGCCGAAGCTCAGTTCCCATTGCCGGTCGTTCCCGAGAGCTTCGGTCTCCGCGGTGCCGTATTTGCGGACGCTGCGACGCTCTACGGCAGCAAGATCAGCACGACGGTCGACCAGGCCTCTCTCGATATGAAGCTGCGTGCCTCGGTGGGCGTCGGCCTGATGTGGGCCTCGCCGTTCGGTCCGATCCGTATCGACTACGCGATCCCGGTCAAGAAGCAAGCGCACGATGACGTGCAGGAATTCAACTTCGGCATATCGACCCGCTTCTGATCGGCGGCCAACGATGCTCCCGGGTTGTGTTGATCCGGGAGAAATGTTCCGACCTAGCTGGATATAGCTTCTGGAATGACCGACCCGGTGTTCTTCGCGCCATCACGCCGGTATACGGCGGCCGAAGTCGCGAATCTGACCGGCTCGGTGCTTGTCGATTCCGGCCAATCCGACGTTTCGATCGAAGCGCTGGCGCCAGCCAACGAAGGCGCCGCCAACGCGCTCGTCTTCGTTGACGGCAGGCGCAATTCCGCGCTGATGCCGTCGCTGCGGGCGGCCGCGGTCCTGTGTCCGGCGGAATTCGCCAACAAGGCGCCGGCCGGTGTCGCTGTGCTGATCCACCCACGGCCGCAACAGGCATTCGCGCTCGTCGGCCGGCTGCTGTTCCCGACAGCCGCCACGCCGGGGCCAATGACAGGTGAAACCGGAGTTTCGCGGCATGCCCATGTCGATCCGACCGCGCATATCGAAGCCGGCGCTATCATCGAGGCCGGCGCGGTCATCGGGCCGGGCGTCTCGATTGGCAGCGGTACCGTCGTCGCACCCAACGCGGTCATTGGACAGTCTTGCCAGATCGGCCGTGACGGCTATGTCGGCCCGGGTGCCAGCATCCAGTATGCGCTGATCGGCAACCGGGTCATCATCCATGGCGGCGCCAGGATCGGCCAGGACGGCTTCGGCTTCGTTGCCGGCGCCAAGGGGCCGGAACGGGTTCCCCAGATCGGGCGGGTTGTCATCCAGGATGATGTCGAGATCGGCTCCAATTCGACAGTCGATCGTGGCGCCATGTCCGATACGATCATCGGCCAGGGTACCAAGATCGACAATCTCGTCCAGATCGCCCATAACGTCCGCATTGGTCGCAATTGCATAGTGGCCGGGCTTTCAGGTATTTCCGGTTCCGTGGTCGTGGGTGACAATGTCACGATGGGCGGCGGCGTCGGACTTGCCGATCACCTGACCATCGGCACAGGAGCCAAGCTTGCCGCCAGAAGTGGATTTATGAGCAATGTCCCTGCCGGCGAGATCTGGGGCGGTTATCCGGCACAGCCGATGGCGGAAGCCATGCGGGAGATAGCCATGTTGCGCACGATGGCCAGGGCACGCAAGCAGGGCAAGGACAATGGCTGATATGGTGGCGGCGACGACGCTGGAAGCGGTCGACATATTGGGGCTGATGAAGCTTCTGCCGCACCGCTATCCCTTCCTGATGATCGACCGCATCATCGACATCGACGGCGATGAATCCGCCATCGGCATCAAGAACGTCACCATCAACGAGCCGCATTTTCAGGGGCATTTCCCGGAGCAACCCGTGATGCCGGGCGTGCTGATCGTCGAGGCCATGGCACAGACGGCGGGCGCCATCTGCATCCGAAGCCTTGGGGCGTCGAAGCCGTCGCTGGTCTATTTCCTGACCATCGACAATGCCAAATTCCGCAAACCGGTCGTTCCCGGCGACCAGTTGAAGATCCATGTCAAGAAAATCAAGAAGCGCGGCAACCTGCTCAAATTCGCCTGTGAAGCCCTGGTCGATGGCACCAAGGCAGCCGAGGCCGAGATTTCAGCCATGATGGTCACCGGCGACTGACGATCGAGTGCCTATGAAAATCAAGACTTCAATCCATCCTTCTTCCGTCGTGGAAGAGGGCGCTCAAATCGGCCAGGGTGTGCGCATAGGGCCGTTTTGCCATATCAGCGCCGATGCTGTGATCGGTGATGGCGTCGAACTGGTCAGCCATGTCTCGGTAATGGGCGCGACCACTATCGGGGCGTCCACCAAGGTCTATCCGATGGCGACATTGGGCGCGCCACCGCAGAACACCAAGCACAAGGGCGGTCGCACCACGCTGGTCATCGGCGCCAATTGCACCATCCGCGAAGGCGTCACCATGCATGTCGGCACGGATACCAGCCGCGGCGAGACGACAGTCGGCGACAACGGCAATTTCCTTGCCTATGCCCACATCGCCCATGATTGCGTGGTCGGCAAGAACGCCACCTTCGCCAATGGCGCGACGCTGGGCGGACACTGCGAGATCGGCGATAACGTCTATATTGGCGGCCTGAGCGCCGTTCATCAGTTCGTGCGTGTCGGCGATAACGCCTTTCTTGGCGGATGCTCGGCTTTTGTCGGTGATGTCATTCCCTACGCCATTGCCGTTGGCAACCGCGCCAGCTTGCGTGGCTTGAACATCATCGGCCTCAAGCGCGCCGGTCTGCCGCGTTCCGAGATCTATCTGTTGCGCAAGGCTTACAGGACGATCTTCGACCGCTCCCGCACCGTCGGCGAGAACATTGAATTCGCCAAGGCCGAGTTCGCCTCTTCGCCGACCGCCATGAAGATCATCGATTTCATCAGCAGTCGCGGCAAGCGGCACTATGCGGTGCCATCGCTCAAGGGCAGCGACGGCGACGATGCCGATGATGAAGACTGAGACGGCTTCTGCTGGTCTTGATCTCCCGCCAGGTGCCAGGGTCGGCATCATCGCCGGCGGCGGCAGCCTTCCCGTCGAAGTCGCGGCCGGCTCGGCCGAGCAGGGGTACCCGCCCTTCGTCGTCCTCATGGACGGCGAGGCCGACCGCTTGGTGGAATTGCGCCAGTATGACCATGAGACCCTGGCCCTGGAGGCGATCGGCTCGCTTGTTCCATTGCTCAAGCGCCACCGGATTACCCATCTTGTGCTTGCCGGCGAGATCAAGCGCCGGCCAAGGCTGACGCATCTGCGCCCAAGCCTCAGCCTGCTTGCGGTGATACCGGTTGTCGTGATGGCACTGGCGCGCGGCGACGATGGGCTGCTGAAAGTGGTGGCGCGAGGCCTCGAGGCACGAGGAATAAAGGTCGTGGGTGCCCACGAGATCGTGCCGAACCTTGTGGCGGCCGAAGGGACCTTGACCAAGGTGGAGCCGCGGAAGTCCGACTGGCGCGACATCGAGGCGGGCTTCGCGGCGGCAAAGGCCATCGGAGCACTGGATATCGGCCAAGCGGCGATCGCGGTCGGCGGCCGGACCATCGCGCTCGAGGGCATCGAGGGCACGGCCGGACTGCTCGATCGCGCCAGGGTGCTGCGTGGCCACGGCCGCATCGCCGGAAAAACGCGCGGTGTCCTGGTCAAATGCGCCAAGCCCGGCCAGGAGCTGCGCGCGGATCTTCCGTCCATAGGACCGCAGACGATCGAAGCAGCCCACGCGGCCGGGCTTGCGGGCATTGCCGTCGAGGCGGGACGCTCACTGATCCTCGAGGGCCCCGCAACCCTGTCGCGCGCCAATGAACTCGGTCTGTTCATCGTCGGCCTGGCCGCAGCGGAGCCGACGCATGGCTGACAAGGCGCTGAAGGTCGCGATCGTCGCGGGTGAGGAATCAGGCGATCTGCTTGGCGCCGACATCGTCCGTTCTCTCCGCCATATGACGGGCCGAGAGGTGCAACTCGTCGGCTTGGGAGGCCGGCACCTCGGCGAATTGGGCCTGGTGTCGCCCTTCGATGCCGGCGAGATCGCACTGATGGGTTTCAGCGCCGTCCTGCGCGATCTGCCGCGCCTCATAAGGCGGATCGGCCAACTGGCCAAAACCATCGCGGACGAGAAGCCGGACTGTCTGGTCACCATCGACAGCCCCGACTTTTCCTTGCGTGTCGCCAGGAAGGTGCGTGCGGCCAATCCGTCGATTCCCATCATCCACTATGTCTGTCCAAGCGTCTGGGCGTGGCGGCCGGGCAGGGCGGTGGCGATGAAGCCTTACGTCGACCATATCCTTTGCATCCTGCCGTTCGAGGTGAAGGAACTCGAGCGGCTGGGTGGCCCGCCCGGCACCTATGTCGGGCATCGCCTCACGCATGAGGCGGGCGTGCTTGCCGCCGCGAAGGCGCAGGAATTGCCGCGCGATCTTGCCCAGGACCGCATCAAGACATTGCTGGTGCTGCCCGGCTCGCGGCGCGGCGAGGTGCGCCGGCTGATCGAACCATTCGGCGAGACGGTGTCGATGCTGCGCGCGCGCGGGCATAGGCTGCGGCTGTTGCTGCCGACGGTTCCCCATGTCGCCGACCTCGTCAAATCCTCGGTCAATCGTTGGGATGAAAAGCCAGAGATCATTGTTGATCCCCAACGCAAATGGCAGGCTTTCGGCAAGGCCGATGCCGCGCTGATCGCATCGGGAACCGTATCGCTGGAGCTGGCGCTGTCGGGTGTGCCGATGGTCTCGTGCTACAGGCTCGATCCCATAGCACGTGCCATTGCGCCCTATTTCGTTTCCGTCTGGTCGGCGCTGCTGCCCAACCTGATTGCGGATCGTGCGCTTATTCCGGAGTTCTACAACGAGTACGTCAAGCCGAACAACCTGGCCCGGCAGATGGAAGCGCTGTTCGCCGACAGCGGCATGCGCGCCTGGCAGAAAGACGGTTTTGCCGAGATCGCGCGGCGCATGGCGACGGACAGGCCGTCGGGCGAGATAGCGGCGCAGGTGGTGATGGGGTACGTCAAGAGGGCGAGATAGCGAGTAGTGGGTAGTGGGTAGTGAAGTTGACCATCACTACTGACTACTGACTACTGACTACTGACTACTGACTACTCACTTCTTCTCATCAGCGCTTGGCGATCGGCACGTAGTCACGCTCCGGCGCGCCGGTGTAGAGCTGACGCGGGCGGCCGATCTTCTGGCGCGGATCCTCGATCATCTCCTTCCACTGCGCGATCCAGCCCACGGTGCGGGCGACCGCGAACAGCACGGTGAACATGGTGGTGGGGAAGCCCAGCGCCTTGAGCGTGATGCCGGAATAGAAGTCGACATTCGGATAGAGCTTCTTCTCGATGAAATAGGGATCGGTCAGCGCGATCTTTTCCAGTTCCATGGCGATGTCGAGCAGCGGATCGTCCTTGATGCCGAGTTCGCCCAAGACCTCGTGCGCCGTCTTCTGCATGATTTTCGCACGAGGATCGTAGTTCTTGTAGACGCGGTGGCCGAAACCCATCAGCCGGAACGGATCGTTCTTGTCCTTGGCGCGGGCGATGAATTCCGGGATGTGATCGACATGGCCGATCTCGCCCAACATGTTGAGCGCCGCTTCATTGGCGCCGCCATGGGCCGGGCCCCACAGGCAGGCGATGCCGGCGGCGATGCAGGCGAACGGGTTGGCGCCGGAAGAGCCGGCGAGGCGAACCGTAGAGGTCGAGGCATTCTGCTCGTGATCGGCGTGCAGGATGAAGATGCGCTCCATGGCGCGCGCCAGTACCGGGTTGATCTTGTACTCCTCGCACGGCACCGCAAAGCACATATGCAGGAAGTTTGCCGCGAAACCGAGATCGTTCTTCGGGTAAATAAAGGGCTGGCCGATGTGGTACTTGTAGGCCATGGCCGCGATCGTCGGCATCTTGGCGATCAGCCGCATGGAAGCGACCATGCGCTGGTACGGGTCGGAGATGTCGGTGGAGTCGTGATAGAAGGCCGACAGCGCGCCGACCACGCCGCACATCACCGCCATCGGGTGCGCATCGCGGCGAAAGCCGGTGAAGAAGCGCGACATCTGCTCGTGCACCATGGTGTGGCGCGTTACGCGGTAATCGAAATCGTCCTTCTGCGCCTTGGTCGGCAGTTCACCGTAGAGCAGGAGATAGCAGACTTCGAGGAAGTCGCCGTGTTCAGCCAACTGGTCGATCGGATAGCCACGATGCAAGAGGATGCCGGCATCGCCGTCGATGAAGGTGATTTCGGACTCGCAGCTTGCGGTCGAGGTGAAACCGGGGTCGTAGGTGAACGCGCCGGTGGTGCTGTAGAGCGAAGCGATGTCGATGACGTCAGGCCCGACGGAGCCGCTTCGCACCTTGAATTCATGGGTCTTGCCGGCGAATTCAAGCGTTGCCGTAGCTTCTTGGTTCTTGCCGCCCACATCCAGTTTTTTCGCAGCTTCGGTCATTGCAAACTCCTTCTTGTTTCCTCATGCCGGCAAAGGCAAATTTCTGCAGAGCGACACGTCGAAATCACCGCAATGCGCGTATTCGCCACCGCATTTTAGGAGGTGCGTGCCAGATTGGGCCAAGACCTAATGTTGCACTGCGAAACGCGCCTTTCAATGCCAATCTTCTTGGGCCAGTTTGCTCCTAATCGATTTGATCCGCTATGCGCGCCAGGCTCTCCTCGCGCCCAAGCACGGCAAGCACGTCGAACACACCCGGCGAGGTGCTTTTGCCAGTCAGCGCGGCCCGCAGGGGCTGGGCTACGGCGCCAAGCTTGTGGCCGCCGGCCAGCGCATAATCGCGGATCGCGGCCTCCGCCGCGGCAGCCGTCCAGTCGCCCGAAACCGCGTTCAAAGCTTCGTGAGCGCCACGCAGGATCTTGCGCGCTTCGTCGTTGAGCAAGAGCGTGGCCTTGTCGTCGAGCGGCAGCGGGCGCGTGGCGAACAGGAAGGCCGCGCCATCGACAAGCTCGACCAGCGTCTTGGCACGCTCCTTCAGCCCCGGAAGGGCTGCCAGCAACTGCGCCTTCTTCGTGTCGTCAAGGCGCGCGGCCATCGCCGGGCCGCCCTCGAGATAGGGCAGGGTGGCGATGAAGATGTCGAACAGTTCGGCATCGGCCATGCGGCGCATATGCGCGCCATTGATCGCTTCCAGCTTGGCGAAATCGAAGCGGGCCGCGCCCTTGTTGACGTCGCCAATGTCGAACCAGGAGATCATGTCCTTGATCGACATGATCTCGTCGTCGCCGTGGCTCCAGCCCAGGCGCGCCAGGTAGTTGAGCAGCGCCTCCGGCAGGTAGCCCATGGCCCGATAGGCCTCGACGCCGAGCGCGCCGTGACGCTTCGAAAGCTTGGCGCCGTCGGCGCCGTGGATCAGCGGGATATGCGACATCGACGGCACGTCCCAACCCATGGCATTGTAGATCACCGTCTGGCGGGCGGCATTCGTCAGGTGGTCGTCGCCGCGGATGATGTGCGTGACACCCATGTCGTGGTCGTCGACGACGACGGCATGCATGTAGGTGGGGTTGCCGTCCGAACGCAGGATGATGAAGTCGTCGAGATCCTTGTTGGGGAAGCGCACCTCGCCCTGGACGCGATCCTGGACGATCGTCTCGCCCTCGGTCGGCGCCTTGATGCGGATTGCGCCCTTGACGCCGGCTGGCGCCTCGGACGGATCGCGATCGCGCCACTGGCCATTGTAGCGCGGCGGCAGACCCTTGGCGCGAGCCGCCTCGCGCATCGCCTCCAGTTCGGCAGGCGTCTCGTAGCTGTAATAGGCCTTGCCCATGCGCACGAGCTCCTCCGCGACCTCGCGGTGGCGCGGGGCGCGCTCGAATTGCGAAACCGCATCGCCGTCCCAGCCAAGACCGAGCCAGGTGAGGCCGTCCAGGATGGCGGCCGTCGCGGCATCGGTCGAACGCTCGCGATCGGTGTCCTCGATGCGCAGCAGCATCGTGCCGGCGGTATGTTTGGCATAGAGCCAGTTGAACAGTGCCGTGCGCGCGCCTCCGATATGCAGGTAACCGGTGGGCGAGGGGGCAAAACGGGTGACGACCTTGTCGGACATGAAACTCTCGGAAACCATCTGAAGCGGGGCGCGGCGGCGCGGACTTTCGCGCGTCGCGCGTTCATGTAGCATAGGGCGTCAGGGGTGCAAGGGGCAGACCCGATGGCTGGACGTGGCCGGGGCTCGGATCAGGGCGAGGACGCTGTGGTTGGCGTCAGCGAACGCTCCCTGTTTGCGATCCCGCCGCCGGCCTCGCTGCCGCCATCTCCTCTCGTTCCCGGCTCCGGCAGCCAACCTTTGCCAGCGGGTACCCCAGCACAAATTCCGCCCGCCACTGGCAGGATTGCGCGTATCGGGCGGCAAATTGGCCAGGCCTCCTTGCCTCGCCTGCGCCACGGTGTGACGACGGCAGCGGAGCTGGAACTTGACCGAGGCATCGCCTTCCTGCTGGTGCCGGTCTGCCTGGCCGCTGGTGCGATCGGCTATTACGCGCTGGCGGCGGAGCCTGACTTTGCAAAGCCTGTGGCGATCGTCGTGCTGATGGCGATCTGTGCGCTTGTCTCGCGCTCCTGGCCGAGAACCCATCTGGCCTTCATGGCGGCATTGTTGTGCGCGTTGGGCCTGCTTGCCGCCAAGGTCGAGACCTGGCGGGCTGGCACCCGGATGCTGGGTTCGGAAATCTCGACGCAAGTGACCGGCCGTGTCGTCTCGCTCGACCGCATGGAGACCGGCCGCATCCGATTGACCATAGATGTGACGTCGACGGCCCGGCCAAAACTGCGTTACGCGCCGGAAAGGGTCCGGCTCTCGGCGCGCAAGATACCTGACGACATGATAGCCGGCTCGCTGATATCGGGCTATGCGAAGCTGCTGCCGCCGACAGGTCCGGTGCGGCCGGACAGCTACGATTTCTCGTTCGACAGCTACTTTGCCGGCATCGGTGGCAGCGGCTTCTTCCTTGGCAATCCAAGAATCATCTCCGCCGACGACAATGAGATGCCCCTGTCGGCCCGCCTGTTTTCAGGGATAGAAAATGCGCGCGAAGCCATCGCCGACCACATCAGGGGCGTTGTTGGCGGCGCCGAAGGCGAGATCGCGGCAGCGCTGATCGTTGGCGTGCGCGCCGGCATTCCCGATGAAATCAACGAATCAATGCGGCGCACCGGCATCTATCACATCATCTCCATTTCCGGACTGCATATGGCGCTGGTCGCCGGCACCATCATGGGGCTGTTGCGCGGTGCCTTCGCGCTGTTCCCGGATTTTTCCGCGCGTCGGTCGGTGAAGAAATACGCGGCCGCCGTGGCACTGTTGTCGATCGCCGCCTACCTCATCATCTCAGGCGTGGTCGTTGCCGCCGAGCGCAGCTTCATCATGCTGGCGGTAATGTTGATTGCCGTATTGTTCGATCGCGCCGCGCTGACCATGCGCAACCTCGCCATCTCGGCAATCGCCGTCATCGTGGTGTCGCCGCACGAGGTGGTCGGTCCAAGTTTCCAGATGTCTTTCGCCGCGACCGCCGCGCTGGTCGGCGCCTATGCCGGCTGGGCGGATCACCGTGCGGGAAAGGCAAGACCGCCGCCGCCAAAGCGGTCCCTGCCGGGCTTTCTCACGCGAAAATTCCTGCTGGCGACGGGCGGGTTGGCGATGACCTCCATCACTGCCGGCTGCGCCACGGCGCTGTTTGCCATCTGGCATTTCCAGCGTGTGTCACCGCTCAGCCTGTTCGCCAATCTCGCCGTCATGCCGATCGTTTCTCTGATTGTCATGCCTTTCGCTGTTCTCAGTTCTCTTGCGATGCCCTTTGGTGCCGATGGTCCCTTTCTCTACGTGATGGGCAAGGGGCTGACGGCCATGATCGCCATATCGGCGTGGATATCGGAACGCTCCCCCGTCGATGCGATCGGGCTGATTTCACAGCACTCGGTGCTGCTGGTGACGATCGCACTGGTCATCGCAACGATGGCGACGACATGGCTGCGGCTCGCGGCAGTGCCATTCGCGCTCGCCGGCCTGTTGACGGTGTCGGATACGCGCACGCCGGATGTGCTGATCTCGGAAGACGCGCGCCTGGTCGCGGTGCCGATCGGCGGTGGCGAACTCGCGGTCAGCCGGGCTCGCCCGAACGAATTCACCGTCGACAATTGGAAACGCGCGCTGGTCTCCGAAACAATTGTCGCACCGGAGATGTTCAACAAGGCAGAGGGACAATTCGATATTGCCGATGCCGTCAATCTGCCGCCAGGGGCGCCGTTTTATTGCACGGAGGGCATCTGTCTCGCCCGGCATCCGTCTGGCGCGATCATCGCGCATGTCGAAGACCGCAAGGCTACCTGGAAGGCCTGCGGCTTCGCCGACCTGATCGTTGTCAATGACGCGACGGGCTACGATGCCTGCCACAACCCGCTGGTTCTCGTCGTCACCAAACGGCAACTTGCACGCAAGGGCAGTGCCGCCGTCTTCTTCGACCGCCAATCGGCGACCAGTCCGCCAATCATCAGCTTCGCCGTGGACGGACCGTATCGACCCTGGCACGCGCAACGAAAGTTTTCGCGCGAGGCGAGGGGACTGCCGCCCTATCAAAAACCCGAAACGCCGGCCGCTCCTGCTCAGTAGCGCCTGATCAGCCCGACCAGCTTGCCTTGCACCTTGACCCTGTCCGGCCCGAAAATTCGCGTCTCGTAGGCCGGGTTGGCGGCTTCAAGGGCAATCGAAGCGCCCTTGCGGCGGAATCGCTTCAAGGTCGCTTCCTCCTCGTCTACCAGCGCCACGACGATCTCGCCCGGGCTCGCCGTATCGGCGTTGCGGATAATGACCGTGTCGCCATCGAAGATGCCGGCCTCGATCATCGAATCGCCCTTGACCTCCAGCGCATAGTGTTCGCCACCCATGATCATGTCCGGCGGCACCGAGATCGAATGCGTCTGATGCTGGATGGCATCGATCGGCACACCGGCGGCGATACGGCCCATCACCGGGATCGACACGGCGGCGACCGCGTCGTCGTCATTCCCGGCAAAGGGCAAGCGTGACGGCGCCGGCTTGATCTGGCGGCCAACGCCGCCCTGACCAAGACTGCCTTGAATGACGCTAGGCGAGAATTTCTTTGCCGCGTTGAGGCCTGGCGCGATCGAATCCGGCAGCCGCAGCACTTCCAATGCCCGCGCCCGGTTGGGCAGCCGGCGGATGAAGCCGCGTTCCTCGAGCGCCGTGATCAGGCGATGGATCCCTGACTTGGAGGCGAGATCGAGCGCTTCCTTCATCTCGTCAAAGGAGGGTGGGATACCGCTTTCCTTCAGCCGTTCATGAATGAACATCAGAAGTTCATGTTGCTTGCGCGTCAGCATGGCGCCCCCCAGGCATTGAACGAAGGGTGTGAATCGGAATCGAAAAACAAACCCAGAACAAACACTATCTGTTCCAGTTGTGTTCCGCAACTGTTTAAAGTTTAGTGAACTTGTTAAGACATCTGAAATTATCCGCCGCCGGCAGTGCGCAGCGATCGACCGCCTTCGCCGCCAACGCGGGCATTGAAATCATTTTGGTTAATCGCCTGTGGCCTACCTCTTGATGGACCTTGGCATCGGTTTCTCAACGGCGTCCAGAGGCTGGATTTGCGTCGCTGGTCGATCCATTCCTGGCGGAACGAAACGAAATCAAAACGCCAACGATCATGCCTCAAGAGCAAGAACGCTGAAGTCATCCCGAAATTGCCTTCAGGCTGCCGGCGCGTGCGGTATAATTGTTCGCGCCGCTGTCCTCGCTGTGAACGTAGACATGCAGCGTGTAGCCGATATGCGCCGTCATCAGCGCTTTCGCCCGCTCGACATCGCGATCGAGGGCCGCTTCCATGATCGCGGTGTGATGCTCGATCGCGATCGCCTCGCGCAGGGCGTCCATTGCCTCGCCATAGCCATGCTTGAGGCCGGCCGCCGCCCGCAATGTCGGCGCCAGTCCGAGAAAACGATGATGCCGCCGCAACTGATCGGCGATTGTCGAGCGGAAGCGCAACAGCCAGTTGGACGTCGCGGCACTCAGCAATGCCGCGTGAAAGGCCTCGTGGCTCTCGTCCCATTGGTCGACCGCGTCGTCAGAGGGGTCGTCGACCGCGGTCTTGCAGCGGGAGAGGCGGTAGTGAGCGGTGACAACCGCGTCCTCCCATTCCCTGCCGCCTTTCCCGATCGATTCCAGGAACAGCGGCATCTCCACAACCATCCTTGCGCGAGCCAGGTCCTCGAGTTCGGCCCGCGACACTGGAGCCACGGCAAAGCCGCGATTGCTGATGGCCGTAACCAGGCGCTCAGCCTCAAGCCGAGACAAGGCTTCACGCAGCGGTGTCCAGCCGACGCCGTATTGACCGCGCAGCGCGCTCAGCTTGAGCGGCGCGCCCGGCATGAGGCGTGTGGTCAGGATATCGCGCCGCAGCAACTGATAGGCAGCCTCGGTTTTCGTGGAGTTGTTCTGATCCTGCATCGCGATCCGTCCATCGTCGGGCATGTGGAAATTATATATGATGGTGGCCCATGGCAAGAATTATATATAATGTTTGACAGGTGACGACGGACTGACCATGATCGCCGCAGTTGCCGTCCCGATGAGCGGCGCTGATCAAATCTGGGAGGAAATGATGTTGAAGTCGAAATCCGCTTGGCTGTCGGGATTGGCCCTGGCAGGCGCATTGATGGTCAGCGCGGGGAGTGCCGCCGCCGACCAGATTCGCATCGGCATCGCCAATTTCGGCGAGCATCCGCAGCTCAACGCCGCCATAGCCGGGTTCAAGAAAGCGCTGACGGACAATGGCTTTGTCGAGGGCAAGGATGTCGTCTACACGGAGAGCCATACCAATTTCGATGCATCGCTAGTCCCGCAGATGATCGCCAAGCTGCAGGCGGAGCAGCCCAAGCTGATCTACACCATCACCACCCCGGTCTCGCAGATCGCCAAGAAGGCGCTTGCCGGTTCCGGTATTCCGATCGTCTTTGCCGCTGTCACCGATCCGGTCGCGGCCAAGCTGGTGCCGTCGTGGGACGCCGGAGACGAAGGCATGACGGGCGCCAGCGATCTGCAGGATGTCGCCGCTGTCATGGCCTTCACCAAGAAGCTGCTGCCGAATGCCAAGCGCTTCGGCGTCCCTTACAATCCTGGCGAGGCCAATGACGTTGCCTTGGTCGAGAAGATCAAGGCGGCCGCACCGGCGGCCGGTTTCGAGGTCGTGGAAGTCGGCATCGACAACGTCAATGACATCCAGCAGCGCATCGCCGCGCTCGCCGGCAAGGCAGACGTGATCTACGGCCCGGCTTCAAACCTGATCCAGCCGGCGATCGCCGCTGTCTCCGCGGCCGCTCGCCAGGCCGGAATCCCAATCGTCAACTCCGATGACAGCGCGGTCCGCAACGGCACGGTGCCGGCAAGCTTCGCGGTCAATTACACCCAGGTCGGCGTCAACGCCGGCAACATCGCCGCCGAAATCCTCAAGGGCAAGGATCCCAAGACGATCGCGCCGTCGCGCCCTGCCTACAAGGATCACATGGCAACGATTTCCCGCAAGGCGATGGCCGCGTTCGGCATGGAGATACCGGCGTCGATGGCCGACTGCGGCTGCATCGTCGACTGACATCGGCACTGAAGGATGACGGCGTCGGCGCCGTCATCCTGAGGTCAGGGAGGAACGATGCTCGAGATCCGATCCGCGTGCAAAGTATTCTACAAGGGCCAGGCCGATGAGAAGATCGCGCTGGACGGTCTCAGCCTGTCGCTGGCCACGGGCGAGTTCGGCATCGTCATCGGCTCCAACGGAGCCGGCAAGAGCAGCATGCTCAATGCCATTTCCGGAGCTCTTGTCCTGGATTCCGGCAGGATCCTGATCAATGGCGCCGACGTCACGGCCATGCCGGTGTACAAACGTGCCGCAAGATTGGCACGCGTCTTCCAGGATCCGATGCGCGGCACAGCCGCCAGCATGACGGTGGCGGAGAACATGCTGCTGGCCGACCTGCGCAGCCAAAAACGCACGCTGCGGCAAGGGCTGAACGCTACGCGGCTTGCATCCTACAAGGAGCGCCTGTCGATATTGGGCCTCGGCCTTGAAAATCGCCTCGATACCCGTGTCGACCTGCTCTCGGGCGGGCAGCGACAGTCGCTCTCGCTGATCATGGCCGTGGGCGGATCGCCGGACTTGCTGTTGCTCGACGAACATACGGCCGCGCTCGACCCGCGCACGGCCGAGATCGTCATGCAGGCGACGGTGCGGGCCGTCAACGCGCTGAAGCTGACGACCCTGATGGTGACCCACAACATGCAGCACCCCGTCGACTATGGCAGCCGGGTGATCATGCTCGATGCGGGCCGGGTCCTGCTTGAAGTCACCGGGGAAGAGAAGGCGAGGGTCACGGTCATCGACCTCATCGGCCATTTTTCGGTCAAGACCGACCGCATGTTGTTGGCGAGCTGATCATCATGGGTTTTGTTCAGGAGGTTCTCACCAGCTTCGTCGCGATCATACCGGTCACGCTGGCGCAAAGCCTGATCCTGGCCTTTGTCGTGCTCGGGATCATGATCCCGTTTCGCATGTTGAATTTTCCCGATCTGACCAGCGAAGGCGCGTTTCCGCTGGGTGGCTGCGTCTGCGGCGTGCTGCTGGCTGCCGGCGTATCGCCGCTGGCGGCCATCGCGGTTGCATTCGCGGCGGGCTTCGCGGCGGGCTGCTGCACCGCCTTCATCCATCTGCGTTTCCGCATCCACACACTTCTTGCGGGCATCCTGATGATGACGATGCTCTACAGCATCAACCTTCGCATCATGGGCAAGTCCAACCTCTCCGTCTTCGGCTCGCCCACCGTGTTCGACTGGGTGCCGTTCGCGCGGCCGGGTTTTCCGGCCAGCAAGATCGTTGTCGCCGGCCTCCTCGCGCTCATCGTCTTCATGGCGCTCTATATGTTTTTCAGGACCGAGAAGGGGACCGCTGTGCGTGCCGTGGGCGCCAATCCCGATATGGCCGAGGCTCAAGGCATCAATGTCTGGGCGGCGACCATTGGCGGTGTCGGACTGGCGAGTGCATTTTCGGCCTCGAGCGGCGCACTGATGGTGCAGTCGCAGGGCTTCGCCGACGTCAATATGGGGCTGGGGATTCTCATCAACGGCCTTGCCGCGCTGATGATCGGCGAGGCCGTCGTCGGCAAGCAGACGGTTTGGCGCCAACTGGTGGCGCCCTTCGCCGGCGCGATCATCTACTACCAACTGGTGTCGTTCTGCCTTGCCGCAGGCATGCCGCCTCCCGACCTGAAGCTTGCCACGGGCCTGTTCGTGCTCGCCATGCTTGCCCTGCCCAGCCTCAAGCGCGGCAGGGGCCCGGCACCGGCGCGCGAAGCGATCCGTGAATAATCAGACGTGAATAACCCCAGGGACGTCACAAATCATGCGTGCAACGCTCGATCTCGCGGCAGTGGAAGCCATGGATGCGGCGGATCCGCTGCGTGCCATGCGCGACCGGTTCATTTTGCCGGAAGGCGTGATCTATCTCGACGGCAATTCGCTGGGCGCCGCGGCGCCAGCCGTGTTCAATGAGCTGCAGAAGGCCGCGACGCAGGAGTGGGCGCAGGACCTCATCCGCGCCTGGAACACCGCCGGCTGGTTCGATATGCCGGTCGCGCTTGGCGACCAGCTGGGGCGCCTGATCGGCGCCGCGGCCGGCCAGACGGTGGTCTGCGACACGACGTCGATCAACATCTACAAGGTGCTGCATGCCGCCCTTGCCATGCGGCCGGACCGCACGGTGATCGTCGCCGAAGGCGACAGCTTTCCGACCGATCTCTACATGGCCGAAGGGGTCGCCTCGACGCGGCCGGGCACGGTGCTGCGGCTCGAGGGCGTCGATGCTCCGACCATTGAAGAGCTGATCGACGAGCGCGTCGCGGTGATCCTGGTCAACCACGTCAATTACAAATCCGGACAGCTGCGCGACATGGCGGCCCTGACGCGCAAGGCCCACCAGGCCGGCGCGCTGATCGTCTGGGATCTCTGCCACACCGCGGGAGCCTTGCCGGTCGAACTCGATGCCGCCAATGCCGATTTCGCCATCGGCTGCACCTACAAATATCTGAATGGCGGCCCCGGCGCGCCGGCCTTCATCTATGCCGCGACACGCCATCATGACCATGTCCATCAGCCGCTCAGCGGCTGGTGGGGCCATGCGCGGCCGTTCGCCTTCGAGCAGGGTTTTGCCGCCGGCAGCGGCATCCGCCGGTTCCTGTGCGGCACGCAGCCGGTGCTGTCGATGCGGGCGCTGAAGGGCGCGCTGGATATCTGGGACGAGGTCGACATGGCGGCGGTGCGCAAGAAGAGCATTGCCTTGACTGAGCTGTTCATCCGGCTCGTCGAAGCCAGATGCGGCGCCTATGGGCTCGAACTGGAAAGCCCACGCGACGGCAATGCGCGCGGCAGCCAGGTGTCGTTCCTCCATGCGCATGGCTACCAGGTGATGCGGGCCCTGATCGAGCGCGGCGTGATCGGCGATTTTCGCGCGCCGTCGACCATCCGTTTCGGCTTCACGCCGCTTTATGTCGGCTACAGGGACGTGTGGCGGGCGGTCGAGGTGCTGGAGGACATACTGCGCACCGGCGCCTGGCAGGAAGCGCGTTTCGCGGTCAAGACGGCGGTGACTTGAGACCTCAGAGCCGGGTGCGGACCGTCCACAGTTCGGGGAACAGCACGACCTCGAGCATCTTCTTGAGGTAGGAAGCGCCTGAGGTGCCGCCGGTGCCGCGCTTCAGGCCGATGATGCGCTCCACCGTGGTGACGTGGTTGAAACGCCAGCGGCGGAAATAATCCTCGAAATCGACCAGCTTTTCAGCCAGTTCGTAGAACATCCAGTAGCGCTGCGGATCGCGATAGACGGTCTGCCAGGCGACCAGGACCTCTTCATTCTCGGTCCGTGTTTCACGCCAGTCCGTGCGCTTGGCATCGGCGCCGATGTCGAACCCGTTGCGCGCCAACAGGAGCAGCGCTTCGTCGTAGAGCGACGGCTCGGCCAGGATCGCTTCCAACTTGCCGCTCAGGTCCGGTCGATGCTTGTGTGGGCCGAGCATTGCGAGGTTGCGGTTGCCGGCCATGAACTCGATGGCGCGATACTGCCAGGACTGGAAGCCGGAGGATTGGCCGAGCGCGTCGCGGAACTCGGTGTATTCGCTTGGCGTCATGGTCCGCAGCACGTCCCAGGCGTTGTTCAGCTGCTCGAAAATGCGCGCGACGCGCGACAGCATCTTGAAGCTCGGCTCAAGCCGATCAGCGCGGATGGAGCGGATCGCGGCGCCGATCTCATGCAGAGCGAGTTTCATCCACAGTTCCGAGGTCTGGTGCTGGATGATGAACAGCATCTCGTCATGCGCCGACGACAGCGGCGTCTGTGCCTCCAGCACTCTTTCCAGGTGCAGATAGTCGCTGTAGGACATGCGTTCCTTGAACGACATCTGCGCGCCTTCGGACGCCGGATCGTATGGCTCGCTCAATGGATTTTCTCCGTCCGCAGCCGGAAGCGCTGGATCTTGCCGGTCTGGGTCTTGGGCAGCGCGGCGATGAACTTGACCGATCGTGGATATTTGTAAGGTGCGATCGTCGCCTTGACGTGGTCCTGCAGGCGCTTGACGGTCAATGCATCTGATGCCACGCCTTGCACCAGCACAACATGAGCCTCGACGATCTGGCCGCGCTCGCCATCCTCGGCGCCAATCACGGCGCATTCGGCGACATCGGGATGCGACAGCAACGCCGCCTCGACCTCGGGGCCGGCGATGTTGTAGCCGGCGCTGACGATCATGTCGTCGGAGCGCGCGGCGAAGTGGAAGAAGCCGTTCTCGTCCTGGGTAAACGTGTCGCCGGTAAGGTTCCAGCCGTCGCGCACATAGTCCTTCTGCCTGTCATCGGCCATGTAGCGGCAGCCGGTCGGCCCGCGCACCGCCAGCCGTCCGGGCTCGCCGCGCGGCACCTCGCGCATCGCGTCGTCGACGATGCGCGCTTCGTAGCCGGCTACCGGCTTGCCGGTGGACGCGGGCTTCATGTCGTCAAAACGGTTGGAGATGAAGATGTGCAGCATTTCGGTGGCGCCGATGCCGTCGAGGATAGGCTTGCCGGTCTTCCTCGTCCATTCCTCGAAGACAGGAGCCGGCAGGGTCTCGCCGGCCGAAACGGCGACGCGCAGCGATGAAAGGTCGGCGCCCTCATCCATGGCCTTCAGCATGGCGCGATAGGCGGTCGGCGCAGTGAAGGAGATGGTCGCCTTGTAGGTCTCGATGATGTGGATCATGTTGGGCGGCGTCGCCTGTTCCAGCAGTGTCGCCGCCGCGCCGAAGCGCAAGGGGAAGATGGCGAGGCCGCCAAGGCCGAAGGTGAAGGCGAGTGGCGGCGAGCCGACAAAGATGTCGTCCGGCGTGACCTGGAGGATTTCGCGCGCATAGGCGTCGGCGATGATCAGGAGGTCGCGGTGGAAATGCATCGTTGCCTTCGGCACGCCCGTCGTGCCCGAGGTGAAGCCGAGCAGGGCGACGTCGTCGCGGCCGGTTTCGACGGCAGTGAAGGTGACCGGCTTGTCGAGGGCGGCGCGATCGAGCTCGGCATCATGATTGGCGGTGCCATCGAAGCCGATCACCTGCTTGAGGAACGCACTGTCCTTGGCGCAGGCGGTCATCTCGTCCATCAGCCTGGAGTCGCAGAGCGCGGTGGTGATCTCAGCCTTGTCGACGATCTTGGTGAGTTCGCCGGAGCGCAGCATCGGCATGGTGTTGACGACGACGGCGCCGACCTTGGTGGCGGCCAACCAGCAGGCGACCATTGCGGGGTTGTTGGCGGAGCGGATCAGCACCCGGTTGCCCGGTTTGACGCCATAATTCTCGACCAGCGCATGGGCCAGCCGGTTCGTCCAGTCGGACAGTTCCTTGTAGGTGCGGCGGCGGCCATTGCCGATCAGCGCGGTGTGGTCGCCGAGGCCCTTCTCGACCAGCCTGTCGGTCAATTCGACGCCGGCGTTGAGGCGGTCGGGATAGTCGAAGCCATCGAGCAGGAAGTCCGGCCACTGATCCGGCGGCGGCAGGTGATCGCGCGTGAACGTGTCGATATGCGCTGAAGGCCCAAGCATGTCGCCGCCATCCCATTTGCTGCCTGGCCAGTGCGCGAAGCACCTGTCCGAGGTGGTGGATCTGAAGTTCCCGTCTATTCGCGAGAGGCTTCGTGCAGCCAGCTACACCTGTTCGGCGACGCCACCGGGAGGGGTGAACATCCGCAGGTTTGGACAGCACAGCAGACCTCCCATTGTCGGCTGTTCGTGAAGCAGGATCGCACCAGTCGAAATTTGTTTCAAGCCTAAAATGTTTTGCGCTGAAGCATTGACGCATGGCATGGTGGTGGCCATTGCTAGCGCGAAAACCGAAGTGCTTGGGGGAGGGTGCGGATGCTTGGACATCGCGTCGAAGATTGGGACAACGCCTACGCCAACGGCGCGAATATTGCCCGCAGTGACCGCTGGCCGGCCGCGTGGACGGAGCCCGCGCAAGCCTTTCGCGACGCTATGTCGGCGCAAGGCCGGGCACGCATCGACATCGCCTATGGTGAGCAACCACGCAATCGGTTCGATCTTTTCCTTCCAGAGGCTTCGCCCAGGGGCCTCGTCGTGTTCATCCATGGCGGTTACTGGATGGAGTCCGACAAGAGCACCTGGTCGCACCTGGCCAAGGGCTCGGTCAGCAGCGGTTTCGCCGTGGCGATGCCGTCCTACACGCAATGCCCAGACATACGCATCACCGGCATCGTACGTGAGATCGGCGTGGCGATCGGCACGGCGGCGGCAATGGTGGACGGACCGCTGATGCTGACCGGGCATTCGGCCGGCGGACATCTCGCCAGCCGCATGGTGACCATATCAACGCCTTTGGCCGCCAATGTGGCAAAGCGCATACGCCATGTCGTTTCGATTTCGGGCCTCCATGACCTGCGCCCGCTCATGCGCACCAGCATGAACGAGTCCCTGGCAATCGACGAAGCCGAAGCCCAGGCCGAAAGCCCGGCGTTGCTGCGCCCCATGGATGGCGTTCGCATCACCTGCTGGGCCGGCGGCGGGGAACGGTCCGAGTTCCTGCGCCAGAATGCGCTGCTGGCCAACATCTGGACCGGGCTTGGCGCCGTTACCAGCACCGTGGTTGAGCCCGACCGGCATCATTACGACGTCCTCGATGGCCTAGCCGATCCAGCGCATGGGCTGACGCGAACCTTGATCTCGGAATAGCCGAGATGATTTTTACATATTATCAGCGATTTATGAGACGGTTCTTCAGCGTAACATAAGCACGCTGCAGGAGTCTCCCGCAGCGGATGCGGAAGCAAAAGGAGCCCGCACGATCAAACCGTTGGCGTCGGAGAGCATCCTCAGCATGGAGGAATCCTGGATGCCGAACGGCGTCGCCACCAGTCCGCCATCCTCCTCCTTGACCACCGCCCGCACATAATCCTGGCGCAGGTCATTGGCCGGCATCCCGACGCCCAGCCGTGCCTGACGAATGTCCTGCCGATGGTTGCGGCCGCCGAGCCTTGCCAGAAGCGGTTTCAGGAACAATTGCGAGCAGACCAGGCTTGCCACAGGGTTGCCGGGCAGCCCGATGCACCTGATGTCGCCTAGGCGCCCGAACATCAGCGGTTTGCCGGGGCGCATGGCTATTTTCCAGAAGCCGAGCGTCATGCCTTCGCCGGTCAGCACGTCATGGATCAAGTCGTGGTCGCCGACCGACGCGCCGCCAAGGGTGACGATGACATCCGCACCGGCCGCGACCGCCTTCCTGACCAGCGCGACAATGGTCTCCTGGCGGTCAGCGGCGATGCCAAGATCGAGCGCGCGGGCGCCGACCGATTGCGCGGCGGCAGCAACGCCATAGGCGTTGGACGAGATGATCTGGTCCGGCCCGAGTTCGCTGCCGGGCGGTAACAACTCGTCACCGGTGGCGATGATGGCGACCAGTGGCCGTTTGACCACGCTCACCCGCGGATGATTGGCTGATGCCGTCAGCGAAAGCGCCGCCGGATCCAGCATCCGGCCTCTTTCCAGCAAGACGTCGCCTTTGGAAAAGTCGAGCCCGACGCGGCGGATGTTGCGCCATTCGGCGGTGGGCTCGATCACTTCGATGTTGCCACCGCCAAGATCCCGGACATTTTCCTGGATGACGATGGTGTCGGCGCCCTCAGGCAGCGGGGCGCCGGTGAAGATGCGCACCGCCTGGTGTTCGCCGACCGTGCCGTCAAAGCCACGGCCGGCCGGCGCCATGCCGATCACCGAGAGTTTCGATGGCACTGACGCCACATCGGCCGCTCGCGCGGCATAACCATCCATGGCCGAGGCATTGAAAGGCGGCTGGGTGCGAAGCGCCACGACCGGTTCGGCCAGCACGCGATCGACCGCCTCGATGAGGGGAACGCTTTCGCCGGTCAGCGGCGCGGCACCATCAAGAAGGCGTTCGAGCGCCTCCGCGACCGGGACCAGCGCCATCAGGCGTCGGCCTTGTAGTCGCCGGACTTGCCGCCGGTCTTCTCGACCAGCCGAATGCCCGAGATGACCATGGCGCGGTCCACCGCCTTGGCCATGTCGTAAATGGTCAGGCAGGCCACGGAAGCGGCGGTCAGTGCTTCCATCTCGACGCCCGTCTTGCCGGTGACGCGCGCCAATGCGGTCACTTTCAGGCCGGGCAGCGCATGGTCGGGCTCGATGTCGACGGAAACCTTGGTCAGGAGCAGCGGATGGCAGAGCGGGATCAGCTCATGCGTCTTCTTCGCCGCCATGATGCCGGCGATGCGCGCGGTACCGAGCACATCGCCTTTCTTGGCATTGCCGGCGAGGATGGTTGCCAGCGTCTCGGCTCGCATCGAGACGAACCCTTCAGCGATCGCGGTGCGCGTTGTCTCGTCCTTGTCGCCGACATCGACCATGTTGGCCTCGCCCTGGGCGCCGAGATGGGTGAGGGCCGATGTCATGGTCAGGCGGCCTCTACCGCCGCCTTGCCCGTCAAAAGCAGGTGGGTCGCCGCGGTGACATCCTGTTGCCGCATCAGGCTCTCGCCGACGAGGAAGGTGCCGATGCCGCTTTTCTGCATCCTGAGGCAATCGTCATGGGTAAAAATCCCGCTCTCGCTGACCAGCAGGCGGTCGCCCGGCACCATTGTCGCCAGCCGCTCGGAAGTCTGAAGACTGGTTTCGAATGTTCTCAGATTGCGGTTGTTGATGCCGATCAACCGCGACGACAGTTTTACCGCACGCTGTGTTTCGGCCTCGTCATGCACCTCGATCAGCGCATCCATGCCGAGTTCGAATGCGGTCGCTTCCAATTCGCTTGCCAAGGCATCGTCGACACTGGCCATGATGATCAGGATGGCATCGGCGCCCCAGGCGCGCGCCTCGTACACTTGATAGGGATCAAACAGGAAATCCTTGCGCAGCGCGGGCAGGGCGACTGCAGCCCGTGCACTGGTGAGGAACTCCGGAGCGCCCTGGAAGGACGGTGCGTCGGTCAGGACCGAAAGACAGGCGGCACCGCCTTTCTCGTAGGCCCGGGCCAATGCCGGTGGATCGAAATCGGCCCGGATCAGCCCTTTGGAAGGGCTTGCCTTCTTGATTTCGGCAATCAGGGCGAAGCCGCCTGATCCGCGCTTCGCCTCGAGGGCCGCGAGAAAGCCGCGCGGCGCGTCCGCATCTCTTGCGCGCGCCTTGATCTCGGCCAGCGGCACGCGTGCCTTGGCGGCGGCGATCTCCTCGCGTTTGTAGGCCTCGATCTTGCGCAGAATATCAGACACGGTTCACCCGTTCGAAACTTCGACCAAACGGTCGAGGACCTGCAGCGCCCGGCCGCTGTCGATGGCTTGCGCGGCGAGCGCGATGCCATCGCCAAGTGTCGTTGCCTTGCCCGCGATCACCAGTCCGGCGCCGGCATTCATCAGCACGGTGTCGCGATAGGCGCCTGCAGCGCCGCCCAGCATATCGCGCAATGCCTTGGCATTGTAGGCGGCGTCGCCGCCGCGCAGCTCGTCCTTGGTATGGCGCTTCAGCCCAAATTCTTCCGGGGTCAGCGTGAAGCTGCGGATCTCGCCGCCGATCAGTTCCGCCACCTGCGTCTCACCTGTGGTGGTGATTTCGTCATAGCCGTCGCCGTGAACGACCCAGGCATGCTCGGTACCTAGCGCCTTCAACGTTTCAGCGATTGGCAGGATCCATTCCGGCAGGAACACCCCGACCATCTGCCTAACGACGCCGGCCGGATTGGAGAGCGGCCCGAGCAGGTTGAAGATGGTGCGGGTGCCGAGCTCGACGCGTGTCGGGCCGACATGCTTCATCGCCGGATGGTGCGCGGGCGCGAACATGAAGCCCAGTCCGGTCTCCCGGATGCAGCCGCCGATCGTTTCCGGTGAGATATCGATCTTGAGTCCAAGGGCGATCAGGACGTCGGCGGCGCCGGTCAGCGAGGACAGGCCACGATTGCCGTGCTTGGCGACAGGAACGCCGCTGCCGGCGATGACGAACGCCGATGCCGTCGAAATGTTGACGCTGTGGGAATTGTCGCCGCCGGTGCCGACGATGTCGATGGCCCCGGCGGGCGCTTCGACGCGGAGCATCTTGGCCCGCATTGTGGCGACAGCGCCCGAAATCTCACTCACCGTTTCACCGCGCACGCGCAGCGCCATCAGGAAGCCGCCGATCTGCCCGGGGGTCGCGTCGCCCGACATGATGATGTCGAAGGCCTCGCGCGCCTCCTCGAAGGAAAGCGCGTTGCCGCCCGCGACCTTGGCGATATGGGTTTTCAACGCGCTCATCTTGTCGAGGCTTGGGCAACGGCGGCCTGGTCGATGCGGACGTCATACTGCGTCTGCAACTGCGCCACCAACTGGTCGAGCAGATCGTCCGACATGCCGGAGGTGAAGGATTTCTGTGCGTCCTCCGGCACCGAGCTGGCATCGGCCCCGGCGGGTTCGAACACTTCGGCGACCTTGAACAGGATTTGTCCGTCACCGGTGGGCGAGGGGATCAACCCGGTGCCGCCTTCGCCGACGCCGAACATCACAGCGGCGCCCTCCTTGCCGAAATCGGCATCGTCGGCTTCGCGCTTCAGGCCGCGCTTGGTCTGCTTCTCCAGCTTGAGCTCGTTGGCGATGACGTCGAGCGTGGCGCCAGCCTTGAGCCGCTTTTCGAGTTCGGCCGCCTTGGCGGCGAGCCGCTTGGTGGTCTCCGCCGCCGTCCAGTCCGCGACGACCTTCTGGCGGACCTCATCGAGAGTGCGGTCGCGAGCCGGCGTGATCGAACCGACCTCATAGAAGACGAAGCCGTTGTCGGCCGTGGTCAGCGCCTCGTTTTCGGTGTTGGGTTCGGCGTCAAAGACCGCCTTGATCAACGCCGGCGATTCCGGCAGGTCCTTGACGACCGAGCCGTCCGGCCTGAGGCCGTTGCGATCGATGGCGTCGATGGTGACGTCCTTCAGCTTCAGCTTGGCGGCCGCTTCGGCCAGGGAACTGCCGGAGGCGCGGGTGTCTTCGTAATTGTCGTGGACATCCAGCAGGATGCGGCTTGCCTCGCCCAGCGCCAGGTCCTTGCGGATCTGGTCGGAGACTTCGGCGAGCGGCTTCACCACCTCGGGCTTGATCTCGGTAACGCGCAGCAGCACCGGACCAAAGGCGCCCTGGACGACCTGGCTGACTTCATTGGCATTGAGCGTGAACGCGGCATCGGCAACCGCCTTGTCGGCGATCTTGTCCTTGGCGAGCGTGCCAAGCAGCGTGTCTGCCGGAGTCTTGCCTTCGGCGGTCACCAGCTTCTCGAAAGTGGCGCCGGCCTTGAGCGAATCGAGCGCGGCCTTGGCCGCGTCCGGCGTCTTGAACACAAGCTGCTCGATGGTACGCATCTCAGGCGTTGTGTAGCGCGCCTTGTTCTTGTTGTAATCGTCGCTGACTTGTTGGTTGGTGACCGCGGTCGTGTCCATGATGTCCACCGGCTCCAGGCGGACATAAGAGAATTTGCGATACTCGGGTGCGGCGTAGGCCTTCTTGTTGGCTTCGAAATAGGCCTGAAGCACGCTGTCGCCCGGTGCCTCGATCGGCTCGACGAGCGTCTTCGGCAATGTCAGATAGTCGACGGTGCGGTCCTCGCCGCGGTAGAGCGCCACCGCCTTGAAGAATGCGTCCGGCGCCTTGAGGCCGTCCGAGACCGCCTCGACGATCTGCTGGCGCACCGCAACCTGGGCGCGGTTCTTCAGATAATCCTCGGGCCGCATGCCGACTTCGCGCAGCAGGTACTCGAACGTCCTCCTGTCGAACTCACCGCTCGGCCCCTTGAAGGCCGGATCCTCGCGCGTCAACTCGGCCAGCCGGTCCTTGGACAGGCCGAGGCCCAGCTTGCGTGCCTGTTCGTCGAGAACGGCGCCGGAAACGAGCTGCGCCAGCACCTGGTTGTCGATGCCGAGCGCCTTTGCCTGTTCATGGGTGAGGCGCTGACCGAATTGCTGCGACATGACGGCCAACTGGCGGTCATAGGCGAGGCGATATTCGTTGATCGATACCTTGGTGCCACCCGCAGTTATCACCGAATCGTGGCCGGCAAAGCCGCCCATCAGCCGCCCGGAGATGCCCCAGACCAAAAAGCTGAGCACCAGCAACACCAGTAGACCTTTCGCGACCCAGGTACCCGCCGCGTTTCTCAATATACCAAGCATCGTTACTTCCGATTTGTGCGCCTTTTTCGCGGGCGCCGAGTCTGAAACAAGCGCAATAGCGCCCTTCCGGTCCACTGTCGATTGCTTTGTGGCCTGATTTTGGTAGTGAGGGCCAGAGCCTGATATCGCCCGGAGAAGCAGACCATGACGCCAGGAATTCGCCCGCTCGTCGCCGGCAACTGGAAAATGAACGGCACCAGCGCCTCGCTGAACGAGCTCAGGATGATCGGCAACGGGTTCATGAGCGGGCTCGACGCCGAGACCGAGGCGCTGGTCTGCGTTCCCGCGACGCTGCTTTCCCATGCAGCGGAGATTCTGTCGCGCACGCCCGTCCATGCTGGCGGTGAAGACTGCCACACCAAGGAAAGCGGCGCCTACACCGGCTGCATCTCGGCGGAGATGCTGAAAGACGCGGGCGCGAGCCATGTCATTGTCGGCCATTCCGAATGCCGCGAACAACGCGGCGAGGACGATGCGACGGTCCAGGCCAAGGCAACCGCGGCGTGGCGCGCCGGATTGGTGGCCATCGTTTGCATCGGCGAGACGCAGCAACAGCGCGAAGCGGGCGCCACGCTCGACGTGCTGTCGCGCCAGGTCGCCGGCTCGGTGCCGCCGAGTGCCACGCCATCGAACACCGTCGTTGCCTATGAGCCGGTATGGGCGATAGGCACCGGCCTGACGCCGACCGCGGCCGATGTGGCCGAAGCGCATGCGCATATCCGCGAAAAGCTGTCGGAAAAGCTTGGCGCCGCCGCTGCCGGGATACGCATCCTCTATGGCGGCTCGGTCAAGCCGTCCAATGCGGTGGAACTGCTGGGTGTCAGGAATGTCGACGGCGCCCTGGTCGGCGGCGCCAGCCTGAAAGCAGCTGATTTCCTGGGTATCGCTGAAGCCTATCGCAGCATTCCCGGCTGAGATCCATGACGCTGGACGGGGCTCGTCCCGTCCAAATTCGTTGCAAAGGGCGCGTTGCTTCCCATATTCCGGCCACGGGCTTGGAAATGCCGTGAAAGCATTGTATTGAGCCGCCTCCAATTCACCGGTCGTGTCCGCGGCCGGGCAAGGCCTTGCCAGGATAAACTATGCAAACCGTACTGATCGTCATCCATCTCATGGTCGTGCTCGCCCTGGTCGGCGTGGTGCTGCTGCAACGCTCCGAAGGTGGCGGCCTTGGCATTGGTGGCGGATCGGGCTTCATGACGGCGCGTGGCGCCGCCAATGCGTTGACGCGGGCGACGGCGATCCTGGCTGCGGCTTTTTTCGTTACGTCGCTGACGTTGTCGATCATTGCCCGCTACGGTGAGAAGCCGATCGACATTCTCGACCGCGTTCCCGCGACTTCGGATGGTGCTGGCAAGGGCGTACTCAATCAATTGCCCGGCACGACGACCCCAGCGCCCGCCGGCAATGCCACGCCGACGCCGCCATCCGGCAATGACGCAGCGGCGAAGCCTCCGGCAACGGCCCCGGCGACTGCGCCCGCTGGCGGCGCGACGCCGCCAGCAAGCAACGGCACCACCAACACCGCGCCGGCGACACCGCAAGTCCCCAACCAGTAAGCTCCACCTGGTCCAAGCCGCGATCTGTGATCGTTTGAACACAGTCGCGGCAAATGCTGCGTGATCACGAAGATTCGACGGGCAGCAGCGTGGTCGCGCGCTTGAGGCATACGCGCTTATTCGACTATAGATTGCACGCGGCATTTTCGGTGTCCTTGGGGGGCGCCGGGCGACGCCGTGGGCAACAAGCATTGAACGATCGGATCTTCGCCATGCAGCTTCGCAGCTTCATTTTCCTGGGACTTTGCGCCGCACTCGGCCTGAGTTCCCCGGCTTCCGCCGGCGTGCCGGCCAATTTGGCCGCCAACCAGTCGGTCGACAAAACCGACGCCATCAACGTCGCAGCCAAGAGCGATGCGGCGCAACTGAAGCTTCTCAAGAAGAAGAAAAACCCGACACCGGACGATCTCGCCCAGATCAAGAAGATCGAGGCCAAGATCGTTGCCGACAAGGAAGACGCCAAGGCCAAGGCGCTCGAGGCCAGGAAGCTGGCGATGCGTGAAGCAGCCAAGGCCAGGGCCGACGCGGACCGGCAGGCCTTCCTGGCCCAGAAGGGCAAGACTGCTCCGGCAACCGAAGTGGCCGAGGCCAAGCCTGCCAAGAAGACCACCAAGGTGATCGAGCCGATTGAACCGATTACGCCAATCCAGTCGGCCGAGCCGCTCCCGGCCGAGGCGATGAACGTCGCCTTGACCGGCAACAATGGCGAACTGCGCAGCGAGGTCGTCGGCCAGACGCGGCCGAGCAGCGGTGGCCTGTTCGCCGGCCTGTTCGGCGGCACCTCGTCCGGCTCGTCGATCAGCTACCTGCCCGAGACGCGCGCGCTTGACGCCGCACTTGCCAGGAAGGATGCCAAGAAGCCGTTCAAGGTGAAGCCGGAATTCGTGCCGCAGGACGTGGAGTTCACCGGCTACGATGCCGGCACAATTGTCATCGACACCAGCGCGCGGCGCCTTTATCTCGTCGAATCATCGACGACAGCGCGTCGCTACGCGATCGCGGTCGGCCGTGAGGGACTGCAGTTCAAAGGCACGGTCGCCGTTGGCGACAAGCAGGAATGGCCGCGCTGGATCCCGACGCTCGACATGCAGAAGCGCGAACCGAAGCATTACGCGCAGTACAAGGACGGCATGCCCGGCGGTGGCCAGAACCCGCTCGGCGCGCGCGCCATCTATCTCTATGACGGCAAGAAGGACACGCATCTGCGTATCCACGGCACCATCGCGCCGCAGTCGATCGGCACCAGTGCCTCCAATGGCTGCTTCCGCATGATGAACGAGCACGTCATGGATCTGTACAGCCGCGTCAGGGTCGGCACCAAAGTCGTCATCATCTGACGTTTTCACCATCATGCCGAAGGGCCGGCCCAGCCGGCCCTTTTGTTTTGCCTCGTTCACGATCAAGCCTGTTCGGTCGTGATCCCTGGACAAATGGAAATCGTTTGTCCGAGAAAACCGGATTCCAATTTTCGGGATCATGGTCCAAGCGCCTTTTTGGGAAAAAGCCTTCGCGGTGGTTTTTTCTCTGGCGGAATCAATCCGGCCGCGTTAAGCGATGACTCCCATGGCGCGATATGTATTCATCACAGGCGGCGTGGTTTCCTCACTTGGAAAAGGCATTGCCGCAGCGGCCCTAGGGGCTCTCCTGCAGGCGCGAGGTTATCGCGCACGCATCAAAAAACTCGACCCTTACCTCAATGTCGATCCCGGCACGATGTCGCCGTACCAGCATGGCGAGGTGTTCGTCACCGACGATGGTGCGGAGACCGACCTCGATCTTGGCCATTACGAGCGCTTCACCGGCCGCTCGGCCAATCAGCAGGACAACATCACCACCGGCCGGATCTACAAGAACATCATCGAGCGTGAGCGGCGCGGTGACTATCTCGGCGCCACCGTCCAGGTCATCCCGCACGTCACCGACGAGATCAAGAATTTCGTCCTCAACGGCAATGACGACTATGATTTCGTGCTGTGCGAGATCGGCGGCACGGTGGGCGACATCGAGGCGATGCCGTTCCTCGAGGCGATCCGCCAGCTCGGAAACGATCTGCCGCGCAACAATGCCGTCTATGTGCATCTGACCTTGATGCCCTACATTCCGACGGCGGGTGAGCTGAAAACCAAGCCGACCCAGCATTCGGTCAAGGAATTGCGCGGCATCGGCATCGCGCCCGACATTTTGCTGGTGCGCGCCGACCGTGCCATTCCCAAGGAAGAGCGCAGGAAACTGTCGCTGTTTTGCAATGTCAGGGAAAGCGCGGTCATCCAGGCGCTCGACGTGCCGCACATCTACGACGTGCCGATGGCCTACCACAAGGAAGGGCTTGATTCGGAAGTGCTGGCCGCCTTTGGCATCGATCCTGCGCCGAAGCCGCGCATGGAGCCCTGGCAGAAGGTCTCCGACCGCATCCACAGCCCGGAAGGCGAGGTGACCATTGCCATCGTCGGCAAGTATACCGGCCTCAAGGACGCCTACAAATCGCTGATCGAGGCGCTGTCGCATGGCGGGCTCGCCAACCACGTCAAGGTCAAGCTCGACTGGATCGAATCGGAGATCTTCGAAAAGGAAGATCCGACGCCGTGGCTGGAAAAGGTGCATGGCATCCTGGTTCCCGGCGGCTTTGGCGAACGTGGCTCCGAAGGCAAGATCCTGGCGGCGAAGTTCGCGCGCGAGCGCAAGGTACCGTATTTCGGCATCTGCTTCGGCATGCAGATGGCTTGCATCGAGGCGGCGCGGTCGCTGGCCGGCGTCGAGCATGCGTCCTCGACCGAGTTCGGCCCGACCAACGAACCGGTCGTCGGCCTGATGACGGAATGGCTGAAAGGCAACATGCTGGAAAAACGCCGCGAGACCGGCGACCTCGGCGGCACCATGAGGCTCGGCGCCTACCAGGCCGATCTCGCCAAGGGGTCCAAAATCGCCGATATCTATGGCGACACGCAGATTTCCGAGCGCCATCGCCACCGCTACGAGGTCAATATCGACTACAAGGAGCGGCTTGAGGATTGCGGTCTGGTGTTTGCCGGCATGTCGCCGGATGGCGTGCTGCCGGAAACGGTGGAATATCCAGATCATCCCTGGTTCATCGGTGTGCAGTATCACCCCGAGCTGAAGAGCCGGCCGCTCGATCCGCATCCGCTGTTCGCCAGCTTCATCGAGGCAGCGGTGGAACAGTCGCGCCTGGTCTAGGCGTCCTCCAAGCGGCCTCATCTCATGCAGACCTATGTCGCGCTCCTCTACAGCATCATTCTGGGCGAGGGGCGCCGGGTCGTCATGGCCGACCTCAAGGCAATGGCGGAAGGCCTTGGCCTGAGGAATGCCCGCACGCTGGCAGCGACGGGCAATCTGGTTTTCGACGCGCGGGCGACCGATATCGGCAAGTTGGAACAGCGGCTGGAAACGGCCTTCGAAAAAACCTTCGGCCGCCATGTCGACATCATCGTGCGCGCCGGCGAGGGATGGCTGAAACTTGCTGCCGGCAATCCATTCCCGGCGGACTCAGCCGCGGCAGGCGACCAGGTGGCCGTAAGGGTGATGCGCAACCCTGCGCCCGCCGATGCTGTCGCCGCACTCCAGGCCTATGCCGCCGAGGATGAAAAGGTATTTTCAGTCGGCGGCGACATCTGGGTCGTCTTTTCGCGCGAGAGGCCGAGTTCACGGCTGCTCGCGGCGATGAACCACAAGCGTCTCGGCACCGGCACCACGCGCAACTGGAACACAGTGCGCAAGCTGGCCGACATGGTAGGGCAGTAGGGCAGTAGGGCAGTAGGGACCTATTCCCTGCTCGCTTACTGCCCTACTGTGTTATTCCCTTGTTCAGGCCTTCGCCGTCCTGGCGCCCGCACCCACGGCGGCGGTGCGCAGCACGTAGTAGATGACGCCGGCGATGGCGACACCGAAGAACCAGCCGTAGACGCCCCACCAGGCAGGCAGCCAGTTGGTGAAGTTCGGCAGGATCGACGAGAAGACGGCACCAATGCCGGCGGCGATGAAGGCATTGACATGCCAGCCGCCCTGGAAACGGAACTCGCCATCCTCGCGATAAAGCGCCTCGACGTCGACCTCGCCTTTGCGGATCAGATAGTAGTCGACCATCATGACTCCGAAGATCGGTCCCATCGTCGCGCCGATGACGCCGACAAAATGCGCCGCGCCGCCTTCCCACGGTGCGAAGGGATAGAGCACGAGCGCGATCAGCGCCGCGATGTAGCCGCCCTTCTTGAAGTCGATCTGGCGCGGGAAGACGTTGGAGAAGTCGAAGGCCGGCGAGACGAAGTTGGCGACGACGTTGATGCCGAGCGTCGCCACCGCGAAGGTCAGCGCGGCAAGGGCCGCCAGGAACCAGCTGTCGAACTTGGCCGAGATCTGGTCGGGATGCAGCAGTACTTCGTGATAGACGTCGTAGGCGGCAATGGTGGTGACGCCAGCGACCAGCGAGAACAGGATCAGGTTGACCGGCAGGCCCCAGATGTTGCCCTTGCGCAGCGCGGCCTTATCCGGCGCGTAGCGGGCGAAGTCGCAGAAATTGAGATAAAGCGCCGAGAAATAGGTCACCCAGATCGCGGCAACCCCGAAGAGTGCCGTCCACGATCCGGGGTCGCCCGGAATGCCGGCATCGGCGGTCTTTTCGCGCAGCACATCCATTGGAATATCGCTGGTGAAGGCGAAGGTCCCTGACTTGACGCAGAGATAGATGGCAAGGAGCAGCATCATCACCCAGACCGCGGGCCCGGCCCAATCCTGGAAGCGGCGTACCGTTTCCATGCCTTTCTGGATGATCAGCAACTGCAGCGCCCAGATGATGACGAAGCAGATCACTTCCAGCGTGGAATGGCCGAGAAGATGCGAAGTCTTGTTGAATTCGTCGAACCATTGCATGCGGGTCAGCAAGGCCACGATCGCGCCGGATGCGGCCGCCGTTTGCGCGCCGTACCAGAAGCAGGCGACGATGGCGCGCACCAGCGCCGGTATGTTGGCTCCCCACACCCCGAAGGAGGCGCGAGCAAGCACGGGGTAGGGCACGCCGGTCTTCACGCCGGCATAGCCGACCATGTTCATCAGCGCGTAGATGATCAGAGACCCGATGCCGATGGCTATGATGAAATTGACGAAGCCGCCGCAGAACAGAAACAGGCTGGCGGCGAGATAATAGCCCCACAGGCTATGGACGTCCGACGTCCAGACGTTGAAGATCGAAAACGCTCCCCAGTTTCGAACTTTGGCGGGAGCGAGGTCCTCATTGTACAGGCCAGGCGATGCGCCTTGTATCGTCATTGCAATATCCCCTTCTTGCAGCACGCGCCCTCACGCGTGGAGCTAAGAGGTTACGCCTGACGCTGGGGAACCGACAAGCAATCCATTTGCCGGCTTTGACCTTAAAGATATTCAATATGAACCGCGATTATCGACGGATCGCATTGGTGGGCCGTTGTTGAACAGGGCGGTCCGGTGATTCGGATTCGGCAACGACGGTTCGGCCTAGGTGATGGCCATTACCCGCTTGTGGTCCTCGACTTCGGACAATAGCCAATCCTGAAACAGGCTGGTGCCTGGCTTGTTGCCGATGCTGCGAGGCCGGTGCAGATAGATGCCTGCCGGGTAGGTGTGGCGGGCACGAAACGGGGCGACAAGCTTGCCTTGCTCAAGAAAGTCCTGTGCCATCATCGTGTCGGCAAGCGCTATTCCGGCGCCATTGATCGCCTCGCGCATGATCAGCGTGCAATCATCCAGCGTCGTGCTGGATTTGGGCGTCGTATCCGAAACACCTTCCTGCTCCAGCCACCGCTTCCATCGCATGGTCTCGCATTCATGGATCAGGTGGTGATTGACCAGGTCAGCGGGCGATCGCAGCGGCACAGGCCCATCGAGCAATGAGGGCGCGCAGACAGGCGTCAGTACCACCGGAATGAGCAACGTCAGAGCCGGGCCGGCCTTGTAGACGAACTCGTCGACAATGGCCAAATCGAAGTTGGCGGGCTTGCCTGATGTCGAGATCTCCAGCTCCACCGTCGGGTGCAGCCGGCGAAAGTTCGGCAAGCGGTCCGCCAGCCAAAGGTTCAGAACGACCGGCACGCACAACACCCGGACACGTTGGGTCCTGCCGTGACCCGGACCATCGGTGAGGCTGACATCGTCGGTGGCGCGCCAGATGGCCTCGAATGCCTCGGAGAGGCTGCGCGCATAATAAGAGCCCCTGATGGTCGGCGTTATCTGGCGAAATCCGCGCTCGAACAGATCCTGGCCGAGATTCCTTTCAAGCGCACGGATGTGGCGGCTTATGGCCGAGGGCGTCAGGTGCAGTTCTTCGGCCGCATCCTTGATGCTGCCGAGACGTGCGGCGGCCTCGAAAGCGCGCATGCCATTGAGTGACGGTAAGGCCATGGGCCAATCATGAATTGTCAGTTGAGTTTTTGTCAATCGACTTGGGCAAAATTGGCGTTTGATCGCCTGGCCTGTTCGGGGATACCCAAGGACAAGAGCGACTAAGTCGCCGTCCAAAAACAATTATTTGGGGCCTCCGGCACCGTTCCACCAATGGCGGAGGCCGGCCTGATCGGTTCCGCCGCCGCGGTGGAAGCATTGCGCACATCAGCAAATGGGAGAACCACCGCATATGCCTCAATCGCCAGTGCCGGTCTTCGAAACGGTGGACGAGATTTCCGCGGAAGCCTCTGTCGTCGTGATCTTGCAAACCGCCCAGACAGGCTTTGGCCCCCGGGCAGCGGCGCTGGATGCTGAAATGGGCGGGGTTCTGTCCCGCGCCTGCTCCGACCCGGCCGCATTGGCCGAATCCGGGACCTGCATCGATCTCATCGCCCCCCAGGCCGTATCGGTCCGGCGCGTAATCGTCCTCGCCCTGGGCAAGGCGGAAGCCGTGAGCGCCCTGTCATTGGCGCGCGCCGGCGGTCTGCTTGCCGCTCATTTGGAAAGCAAGGGCGAATGCGCGGCCACGCTTGTCCTCGACCCTATTGCCGATGTCGGCTTGCCCGGAGCCGAGATCCTGGCGCGCGTCGCGCTTGGCATGCGGCTGCGGCGCTATCGTTTCGACATGCGCAACCGGCGCCAGGGGGCGGGAGCGGATCGAACCCTGCGGGTGCAACTGGTCGGAGCAAGCAGCGCGGAGCTGACCCCGGCGCTGGCCCGGGTCAATGCAATCGCCGATGGCGTCGAATACGCGCGCACGCTGGTCAACCTGCCGCCGAACCATCTCCACCCCGACAATTTCCACGATCATCTGGAGCCACTGCGCGAGGCCGGCATCGACATCGAAATACTCGATGCCGCGCAACTGAAAGAGCTCGGCATGAACGCGCTGCTGGCGGTCGGCTCCGGCTCGGCGCGGCCGCCACGGGTGGCCGTGCTGCGTTATCGCGGCAAGGGTGCTCCCTCGCAACCGCTGGCATTCGTCGGCAAGGGCGTCTGTTTCGATTCCGGAGGCCTCTGCATCAAGCGCGGCGAGCAGATGTTCGACATGAAGGCCGATATGGGCGGGGCGGCGGCGGTGGTCGGCCTGCTGATCGCGCTCGCCCGGCAAGGCAGCCCGGTACACGCCGTCGGCGTCCTCGGTATTGCCGAGAACATGCCGTCCGGCACCGCTCTCAAACCGCGCGACATCATCACGACAGCCTCGGGACAGACCGTGGAAGTGTTCGACACCGACGCCGAAGGGCGCCTGCTTCTGGCCGATTGTCTCCACTACGCGGCAACACGCTTCAATCCGTCGGTGATCGTCGATCTGGCGACGCTGACCTATTCGGTGACGCGCGGCCTGGGATCGATATTCGCCGGCCTGTTCAGCACCGACGATGCCATCGCCGCGCAGATGATCGCGGCCGGCGAAACCGTCGGCGAGCGGTTCTGGCGGCTGCCTCTCGACCGTGCCTATGACGAGGGACTGCAATCGCCATTCGCCGACCTCCGCCACCATGCCAAGGACATGGAGGATGGCGATGCTCCCTATGCGGCTGCTTTCCTGCGCCATTTCACGGAAGACCGCCCGTGGGTGCATCTCGACATCGCCAGCAAGGAATTGACCGACACCGATCGGCCCTTGGGCAGGCAAGGTGCCACCGCCTTCGGCGTGCAGATGCTGGAAGAGTGGGTGCAGGCCGGCCGCAAGGTAAACTAGGCGCCTGCCGTCAGGGACAGGAGCGAGATGCGTTCGAACGTGATGGGAAACGGAATGTCGTCTGGGATCATTGGCAGGGAAGGGCGGGCCGCCTTCCGCAACTACGAAACCTGGTATCGGATCTCCGGCGACATCGACGCCGCCAAGGCCCCGGTGGTGATCCTGCATGGTGGACCAGGCGCCGCCCACAACTATGTCGATGCCTACAAGCTTCTTGCCCGAAGAGATCGCGCCGTCATCCACTATGACCAGTTGGGCTGCGGCAATTCCACATTGCTGCCCGAGAAAGGCGCCGACTTCTGGACACCTCGGCTTTTCATCGACGAGCTTGAAAACCTGGTCGACCGTCTTGGCATTCGCGCGGGCTTCCATGTGCTTGGCCAGAGCTGGGGTGGCATGCTGGGCGCCGAATATGCGGTCACGCGGCCGAAAGGTCTGAAGTCGCTGACCATCGCCAACTCGCCGGCTTCGATGAAGCTGTGGGTCGAAGAGGCCAACCGGTTGCGCGCCGATCTGCCCGAGGACGTGCAGGAGACACTGACCCGGCACGAGCAGGCCGGCACGACGGACGATCCGGCCTACCAGGCGGCGACGATGGCTTTCTACGAGCGGCATGTCTGCCGGGTCGTGCCGTTTCCGCCAGAGGTGACGGAGACCTTCGCCCAGGTTGTGCGCAATCCCACCGTCTATAATTTGATGAATGGGCCGAACGAGTTCCACGTCATCGGAACCCTGAAGAATTGGAGCATCATCGACCGCCTGCCGGCCATCGATGTTCCCACGCTGATCATCTCCGGACGTCACGACGAGGCCACGCCCGCGACCGTGCAGCCCTTCAAGGACGGCATCCGAGGATCGCGCTGGGAGATATTCGAGCACTCCAGCCACATGCCGCATGTCGAAGAACAGGATGCGTGCATGCGGGCGGTGGGAGACTTCCTGGACCACAACGACAACTGAGAAAAGGGGAATCAAGACATGAAGAAACTGCTCCTGGCGGCATCAGCAGCCGCATTGCTGGCCGGCACCTGGTTGGCCCCGGCACAGGCTGAATATCTCAAGGAGCACCGAGGCGGCACCATCCGCCTTCTGGCCCGCTCCGCGGCGGGAACGCTCGACCCGCACATCAATTACACCGACCAGGGCTGGCAGGTGTACCAGCCGATCTATGACGGGCTCGTGGCCTTCCGCAAGGCCGAGGGCATGGACGGCTTCACCATCGTTCCCGACCTGGCCGAGGCACTGCCCGAGGTTACCAATGACGGCAAGACCTTCACCTTCAGGTTACGCAAGGGCATCAAGTTTTCCAGCGGCCAGGATCTTGGCGTGAAGGATGTCGTCGCCTCGTTCCAGCGCATCTTCAAGGTTTCAGGGCCGACCTCCGGCACGTTCTATGCCGGCATCGTCGGCGCCGACAAATGCCTGGCCGATACCAAGGGCTGCACGCTGGAAGGCGGCGTTGTCGGCGATGAAGCGGCCGGCACCATCACCGTCAACCTCACCAAGCCCGACGCCGAAATCCTCTACAAGCTTGCCCTGCCGCATGCCGTGGTCCTGCCGGCGGACACGCCAGCCGAAGACATGGGCTCCAAACCCATCCCCAGCACCGGTCCATACATGATCTCCGCCTTCGACCCCAACAAAGGCATGACGGTTTCGCGCAATCCCAATTTCAAGCAGTGGAGCGAGGAAGCGCAGCCGGACGGCTATCCGGACGTTGTCCAATATGATTTCGGCCTGTCCGAGGAAGCGGCCGTCACCGCGATCCAGAACGGCGAAGCGGACTGGATGTTCGACGCATTGCCGAGCGACCGCCTGGGCGAACTTGGCAGCAAATCCATGGACCAGTTGCACATCTCGCCGCTTTCAGCCTGGTGGTATGCCCCGCTTAACAACCGCCTCGCTCCATTCGACAATGAAAAGGCGCGCCAGGCCGTTGCCTATGCGATCGACCGCAACACACTGGTCAAGCTTTTCGGCGGCAAGGTGCTGGCCTCGCCGGTCTGCCAGGTCCTGCCGCCGGACTTCCCCGGCCATGAAGACTATTGCCCCTTCACCAAGGACCCCGGCGCCAAATGGTCGGCGCCTGATCTCGACAAGGCCAAGCAGCTCGTCGAGGAATCGGGAACCAAGGGCCAGAAGGTGACCATCATCGTCGAGGATACCGCCATTTCCCGGTCGATCGGCGTCTATCTGCAGAGCGTGCTGACGACCATCGGCTATGTGGCCGACGTCAAGCCGATCTCGTCCAATATCCAGTTCACCTACATCCAGAACACCAACAACAAAGTGCAGATGTCCGTCACCCAATGGTACAAGGACTATCCGGCGGCTTCGGACTTCCTGAACATCCTGTTCAGCTGCGCCTCCTTCCGTGAAGGTTCGGATGCCTCGATCAACATCGCCGGCTTCTGCGACAAGGACATCGATGCCAAGATGCAAAAGGCGCTGGACCTTGGCGTGACGGACCAGAAAGCCGCCGACAAATTGTGGGCCGAAATCGACAAGCAAGTCACCGACAAGGCACCGGCCGTCGGCCTCTTCACGCCGAAGCGGCTTGACTTCGTCAGCAAACGGGTCGGCAATTTCAAGTTCAACCGGCAGTTCAACTGGATGATCACCCAGTCCTGGGTGCAGTAACGAACTGCGGAGGGACACGTTCGTGTCGAACCAAGCTGTCGCCGTGCCGCGCAAGACGCGAGGGCCCTGGGCCGTCGCGTTCGCGAAGCTGGCAAGGGACAGGGCCGCGATGGCGTCCCTGGCCGTGTTCCTCCTCATCGTCCTTGCCTGCCTCAGTGCGCCTCTCTATGCGCAATGGGCAGGCGTGGACCCATTCGCCTCGACGCTCGACGCCGTCATCCAGATCGACGGCACCGACGTCCCGGTAATGGAACAATCGACCGAGGGGCTCGGGCTCGGCTACACGCCCCTCGGTCCGACCTGGCGGCTCGGCAATTATTTCCTCGGCGCCGACAGTCAAGGGCGCGATGTCATGGCCCGGATGCTCTATGGCGGGCTGAGCTCGCTGCTGATCTCCGGGGCGGCCACCATCTTCACGCTGATCATCGGCACGGCGGCGGGATTGGTAGCCGGCTATTTCGGCGGCGTCACCGACACGGTGCTGTCGCGCTTGCTGGATGTCCTGTGGGCGTTTCCGATCTACCTGCTGGCGATTTCGCTTTCCATCGTCACCATCGCGCAAGGGATCAGGATCGGGCCGATAGATATCGAGTCCGGCAGCCTGTGGCTGCCGGTCATCATCATCGGCATCGTCTACGTGCCCTATGTGGCTCGACCGATACGCGGTCAGGTCCTGTCGCTGCGGCACAGCGAGTTCGTGCTCGCCGCGATCAATCTGGGCGTGCCGGGATGGCGCATCCTGTGGCGCGATATCCTGCCCAACATTACAACCACGCTCATCGTTTTCGTGCCGCTGATGATGGCGTTGAACATGTTGACGGAATCGGCGCTCTCCTTCCTGTCGATCGGCGTGCAGCCGCCGGCTGCGAGCTGGGGCACCATCATCCAGGACGGACAGGCGCTGCTTTACACCAGGCCGCTGGTGGCGCTGGTTCCGGGCCTGGCGATCGCGGTTTCGGTCATGGCGCTCAATGTCTTCGGCGACGGGCTGCGCGACGCGCTCGATCCGCGCTCCAAGGTTCGGCTGGGGCGCGACTGATGATCTACGCCATCCTGCGCCGTTTCGGTCAGATGCTGTTCGTCATGTTCGGCATCTCGGTCATTGTCTTCCTGATCTTTTTCGCGACGCCGGGCGCCGACCCGGCCGCGCGCATCGCCGGCCGCAATGCGTCGCCCGAAGTGCTGGAGGCGGTGCGCCACAGTTTTGGCTTCGACCGGCCACTCTACGTGCAATATGTGAAAATGATGGAGAAGATCTTCGTCACCGGCGACCTGACCTCGTTCGTCAACCGTGGCTGGAAGGTGGTGCCGGCGGTCATGGATTCCATTCCGGTCACACTCTCGCTGGTGTTCGGGGCTGCGGTCCTGTGGGTGGTTGTCTCCATCATCATCGGCATCGTCGCCGCCGCCACCCGCGACAGCTGGCTGGACAAGCTTCTGATGGCGCTGGGGCTGCTCGGCATCTCCATGCCGGTCTACTGGCTGGGCGAGGTGATGAACCTGATCACCCAGAGCCGCTACCATGACAGTTGGGCGTTCTCCTGGGTGCCGCCGCTCGGCTACAAGAATTTCTCCGACGATCCGAAGGGCTGGTTCCTGACGCTGATCATTCCATGGATCACGCTGGCCATCCTCTACATCGGCATCTATGGACGCGTGCTGCGTGCGGCGATCATCGAATCCCTGCAGGAAGACTATATCCGCACGGCCCGGGCCAAGGGGCTGTCGGAGACCCGTATCCTGTTGCGCCATGCCTTGCGCACGTCGCTCATTGCCTTCGTCACCTTGTTCGGTCTCGACTTCGGCGCACTGGTGGGAGGTTCGGCGTTGCTGACCGAGGTGGTGTTCGGGCTGCACGGTATCGGCAAGCTCACCTATGACGCGCTGCAGAACCTCGATCTGCCGATGATCATGGCAACGGTGATGTATGCTTCCATGTTCGTGGTGATCGCCAACGCGGTCGTCGATTTCGTCTACATCCTTCTCGATCCGCGCCTGAGGACATCATGATACTGTCGGTGCGCGACCTCAAAGTATCCTTCCGCACCAATGACGGCCTGGTGCGGGCGATCGATGGCGTTTCCTTTGACCTCGCGGAAAGCGAGATCCTCGGTGTCGTCGGCGAGTCCGGGTCCGGCAAGACGGTATCGCTGCTGGCCGTGATGGGCCTCATCACCGATCCCAATGCCACCATCGAAGGCTCGATCCGCTACAAGGGACGCGAGTTGGTGGGGCTGCCCGCGCGCGAACTGAGACGCCTGCGCGGCAATGAGATCGCGATGATCTTCCAGGATCCAATGACGGCGCTGACGCCTGTCTACACGATTGGCTGGCAGATCGCCGAACAGATCCGCGCGCATCGCACCATCAGCAAGGCCAAGGCGATGGAGCGCGTGGAAGAACTGCTGGCCGAGGTGAATTTTCCCAACCCGCACGAGGCGATGTCGCGCTACCCGCATCAGCTTTCGGGCGGCATGCGGCAGCGGGCGGTGATTGCAATGGCCTTGTCCTGCAATCCGGCACTGCTGGTGGCGGACGAGCCGACCACGGCGCTCGACGTCACGGTGCAGGCCGGCATTCTCGACCTGGTGCGCAAGCTGCGCGCAACCCACAAATCAGCGGTCGTCTTCATCACGCACGACATGGGCGTGGTCTCCGAACTTGCCGACCGGGTGATGGTCATGTATGCGGGCCGCGTGGTTGAACGCGGCAGTCGGATGGAGCTGTTTTCCGACCCGCGACACCCCTATACGCGGGCGCTGCTCGGTTCGATCCCGCCGCTGACCGGCGACAAGCCGCGCCGCCTGCCGGCCATCCCCGGCTCGCCGCCATCGCTGCTTCGATTGCCGCAGGGCTGTGCGTTCGGCCCGCGTTGCCCGGTGCATTACGAGCCCTGCGTGACCGGCAAGCCCGACCTTGGGGCGGGTACCCACGCCGCGGCATGCTTTCGGGTGGCACAGGCATGAGCGGACCCATGACCGACAAGGATCGCCCGATTCTCGAGACGCGTTCGCTGGGAAAGCGTTTTTCGATCGGCTCCCGCTTTTCCGCCGAAGGCAGGCGAACCGTGCATGCGGTCGACAATGTTTCGCTGAGCGTGCGGCGCGGCGAGACGGTCGGGCTGGTCGGCGAGTCCGGGTGCGGCAAGTCCACTCTGGCGCGCTGCCTGGTGAGGCTCTACGACATTACGGACGGCAAGCTTCTCTTCGAAGGCGACGACATCACCACAAAATCGCTGTCAGAACTGAGGCCGCTGCGGCGCCGCCTGCAAATGGTCTTCCAGGATCCGTCTGCCTCGCTCAATCCACGCCGGCGTGTCGGAGACCTGGTGGCCGAGCCTTTGCGCATCCATGGCAAGCTTTCGTCACGCGAGATCACCGCGCGCGTCGCGGAACTGTTCGAACTCGTCGGGCTGTTGCCGGATCATGTCATGCGGTATCCGCACGAATTCTCGGGCGGGCAGCGCCAGCGCGTCGGTATCGCGCGGGCCATCGCGTTGAACCCCGATCTTGTCGTGCTGGACGAGCCGGTCTCCGCGCTCGACGTGTCGGTGCAGGCGCAGATCGTGAACCTGCTCGCCGACCTGCAGGAGAAGCTCAACCTAACCTACATCTTCATCGCCCACGATCTCTCGGTGGTGCGCCAGGTGTCGACCCGCATTGCCGTGATGTATCTCGGCTCGATCGTCGAGGAAGGGCCGGCGGAGGAGGTGTTCGCGGCCCCGGCCCACCCTTACAGCCAGGCGCTGATCTCGGCCGTCCCCGTGGTCGAGACAACGCCGAGTGGGACGCGCAAGCGCATTATCCTCACCGGCGATGTGCCGAGCCCGCTCAAGCCGCCATCCGGCTGCCGTTTCCACCCTCGATGCCCGATCGCGGCCGAGCGCTGCCGCACGGAGCGGCCGGAGCTGAGGGAGTATCGGCCCGGCCGGAAAGTTGCCTGCCACTTCCCGACGGTGTAGCCGAGCCGTCATCCTCGTATCGGCGATCGCATTCGGCCAAAAGATTTTTAAAGATTCCGTTTTTTGCGTGGAACCGACGGCGAGGCGGCGCGTTACATTTGGTTCGATCGGGCGCATCGCGATCGACCGGGAGGAAACGATGGACTACCTGCATTTCTTTTCGCCCGTGCGGATCTCGCGCGGGCAGGGGCACCCTGTAGAAGAAGTGGATAGTGTCGCCGAGGCGATGGTTTTCTTGCGTAAGTGGCCAACGGGACGACGTGGACCTGTGTATCAGTGCGCGCTGAATTGCTGCTCGGCCGCCCTGTCGGGGCAAATGTCGGCTGAAGAGGCGAGGAAGGCATTCACGGGCTTTGCCCGGATCACGCGGCTTCTAGACGATGACATGGCGTTGCCTGTCGCCGGCGAAACCATGGCAAGCGTATACGCGCTGCGGCGATAGACGCGTCGGACTGCTGGACGTCATTGCTGAACGTCATGGGCCGAGCCCATAGCGGCGGTTTATCTGTATGCTCAAGCGACGGAATAACGGTCGATCACCCAGAGCCACAAACCGTCGCTTTGCCGCCGTCCAACTTCGCCGGTTAAGTCCCCATCGGGAAGACGGGGGTGGCTGCCGTTCGTCGGCTCATGAGATTAGTAGGCGGCGAGGCCAGACCATGCCCAGTTCTTCTCAGGCAAAAACTGCGCAGAGGTTCAGCCTCATCGTTCGAGGCAGATCGCCACGCCCTGGCCGCCGCCGATGCAGAGTGAGGCCAGGCCTTTGCGGGCGTTGCACCTCGTCATCTCGTGGAGCAGCGTCACCACGATGCGGCAGCCGGATCCGGCCAGCGGATGGCCGAGAGCGATGGCGCCGCCACTGATGTTGATGATCTCCTCGTTCCAGCCCATCTCGCGATTGACCGCGATCGCCTGCGCGGCGAAGGCTTCGTTGATCTCCATGACGTCGAGGTCGGACGTCCGCCAGCCGGCCTTCTGCAGCGCAAGGCGTGACGCCGCGACGGGGCCCAGCCCCATATCCATCGGCTCGACACCCGCCGAGGCATAGGACGCGATGCGGGCGAGGGGCTTTAGCCCGAGTTCGTTCATCCGTGTCTCCGCCATCACCAGCACGGCGGCGGCACCATCGTTGAGGCCGGAGGAGTTGCCGGCCGTGATTGTCCCCTCTAGCTCGAAGACCGGCTTAAGCCGGCCAAGCCCTTCGAGGGTGGTCGAGGGGTTTGGATGCTCGTCGCGGTCGACGACGACATCGCCTTGCCTGGTCTTTACGGAGACTGGCACAATCTCATCGTCGAACCTTGCCGAACGGATGGCGGCGTCGGCTTTCTCCTGTGAACGCAGCGCGAAGCGGTCCTGCTCATCGCGCGTGATCTGGTAGCGCCGCGCCAGCGACTCGACCGTGACGCCCATATGGACCTGATGGAAGGCGTCCCACAGCCCGTCGGTTACCATCGAATCCTTGACGACCCGGTCGCCCATGCGCACGCCGCCGCGAACGCCTGGAATGAAGTGCGGCGCCGATGTCATCGAATCCTGTCCGCCGGCAATCACGCAATCGGCGTCGCCGCAGCGAATTGCCTGCGCGGCGAGATGGATCGACTTCTGGCCGGCGCCACACACCTTGTTGACCGTCATGGCGGGGACGTTAACCGGCAGGCCGGCCTTGAGCGATGCCTGTCTTGCCGGGTTCTGCCCGGCGCCGCCGGTCAGCACCTGGCCCATGATCACTTCGCTGACGGCTCCTGGCGCAAGCCCGGTTCCGGCCAGCATCGCCTGAATGAGCTGCCCGCCCAATTCCGCCGCCGAAAGGCTGGCGAGCGCGCCGTTGAGCTTGCCGATCGGCGTGCGTTTGGCCGCCACGATATACACCGCATCCTGCAATTTCCTGTCCTCCATCTGTACGGCAGTCGGGCTGTGTTCGCCGCTTGACATTCTGGTTATAACCAATAATCTGAAAACAACATGCAGACAAGATGACGGCTTCGTGCCGGCCTGCATTCCGGGAGGAAATTCATGTCATCCGTGCTTTGGGCGCCGGCGCCGGCCGCGTTCGAATCGTCCAATCTTGCGCGCTTTTGCCGGGCCAACGGCTTCGACCCGCGCGACTACGAAACGCTGCATCGCTGGTCGGTCAGCGACCCCGGCGCGTTCTGGCGGGCGGTGTGGGACTTTGGCCGCGTGATCGGCGATCCCGGCGCGATCTCTTTCCTGCGCGACGGTCAGGCGCCGATGACGCAGAGCCGATTCTTCCCCGACGCATCACTCAATCTCGCGGAAAACCTGCTGCGGGGCGACGGTGATCGGGCCGCGATCATCGAGGCCGACGAGAGCGGCCATTTCCGCACCTTCACCCTTGGCGAGTTGCGCCGGCGCGTCGCCAGGACGGCGCAAGGCCTGCGCGCGGCCGGCGTGGCGAGGGGCGACAGCGTCGGCGGCATCCTGCCCAACCGTGTCGAAGGTCTCGTGGCGCTGCTGGCGACGCTGTCGATCGGCGCTGTCTGGTCGTCCTGCTCTCCGGATTTCGGCGCCGCGGCGATCGTCGACCGCCTCGGCCAGATCGGCGTCAAGGTGCTCTTTGCCGCGCCGCGCTATCATTACGCGGGCAAGGAACACGACATCTCCGAGCGGTTGGCCGAGATCGTCGTCGCGATGCCGACTGTGACCACGCTGGTGTTGACCGGTGAGCCGGGCGCTAAGCCCGACTGCACGGCGGCCTGTCTCGACTTCGACGATTTCGGCAGCGACGGTACGCTCGCCTTTGAACGCGTGCCCTTCGACCATCCGGCCTATGTGCTCTACACCTCGGGTACCACGGGTGCGCCGAAGGCGATCGTCCACCGCACCGGCGGCGTGCTGCTCCAGCATCTGAAGGAGCATCTGCTGCATGGCGATGTCCGCCCCGGCGACGTCATGAGCTGGTACACCAACACGGCCTGGATGATGTATCACTGGCTGATCTCGGGCCTCGCCTGCGGCGCGACCGTGGTGCTCTATGACGGCGCGCCGATCCTGAAGACCGCCGAGGGCCTCGACCCCAGTCCGCTGTGGACAATGGCGCAGCGTGCACGCGTCACGCATTTCGGCACCAGCCCGAAATATCTGGCGACGCTGGCCGCCGAAGGCTACGCGCCGGGACGTCTGCACGACCTGTCCTCGCTACGCTCCTTGCTCTCGGCCGGTGCGCCGGTCTCGCCCGGCCAGTTCGACTGGGTCTACGCGCATGTGAAGCAGGACATGATCTTTGCCTCGATCTCGGGCGGCACCGAGATCATCGGCTGTTTCCTGCTCGGTTCGCCGATCCATCCGGTTCGCCGTGGCGAACTGACTGTGAAAGGGCTGGGCCTTGCGGTGGCTGTCATGGACGAGCGCAACGCGCCGGTCATCGGCCGGCAAGGCGATCTGGTCTGCACCGAACCGTTCCCGTCCATGCCGCTGACCTTCTGGGGCAAGGACGGCGACACGCGCTACCACGCCACGTATTTCGCGGCACGCCCGGAAATCTGGACGCATGGCGATGTCGCGGAGATGACCGCGCATGGCTCGGGGATCATCCATGGCCGATCGGACACGACGCTGAAGCCCGGCGGCGTGCGCATCGGCACGGCCGAGATCTATGCCGCCTGCGAGACCTTCGCCGAGATCGAGGATTGCCTGGTGTTCGGCGCGCCGGTCGAAGGCGACGAGGAGATCGTGCTTTGCGTCAAGCTGAATGACGGCTTTGATCTGACGCCTGAGTTCGCCGCCCAGATCCGCCGCGCCATTCGGGAAGGAGCATCGCCGCGCCACGTGCCACATCGCATCCATGCTGTAAAGGCCGTGCCCTACACGCTCAACGGCAAGAGGGTGGAAGGCGCGGCGCGAACGACGCTTGAAGGCAAGCCGGTGAAGAATATGGCTTCGCTGGCCAACCCCGCATGCCTCGAGGAATACCGCGCGCTCGACAGGAGCAGAGCGGCATGAGCCGGGCCAAGGGGGCGATCGTCGGCATCGGCGAGTTGAAACCGCAGCGCCTGACCAGCGGCGTGACGACGCTGGAGATGATCGCCGAGGTCTCGCGCCTGGCAGTGTTCGATGCCGGGCTGGAGCCGGCTGCGATCGATGGGCTGCTGGTCGGGCCGCAGGTCGGCGAGACGCCGCAGCATGTTCCGGCAACGATCGCCGAATATCTCGGCCTGGCGCCGACCATGGCCAATGTCGTCGACCTGGGCGGCGCTTCGGGGGCAGGGATGGTCTGGCGCGCGGCTGCGGCGATCGAGGCCGGCATGTGCGAGACAGTGCTGTGCGTGCTCGCCAACAACCGCGAGGCGGCGGCACCCCGCTCGCCCAACCGCAATCCGATCCGCGAGTTCGACGTGCCGTTCGGCGCCTCGGGCGCCAACATCTCCTATGCGCTGCTGATGCAGGCGCATATGGCAGAGCATGGCTCGACCGCCAGGGATTTCGCGCTGATCGCCGCCGCGGCGCGCGCCAATGCGCAGCTCAACCCCGACGCCATCTTCTTCGGCAAGCCGGCGGATGTGGACGCCGTGCTGGCGTCGCCGATGGTCGCCTCGCCATTGCATCTATACGAGATCGTCATGCCGGTCGCCGGCGGCGAGGCGGTGATCGTCACCTCGGCCGAACGTGCGCGCACGCTGCCCGGAAGACCCGTGCATCTGCTCGGCGCCGGCGAGAAGGTCACGCATCGCGCGGTCAGCCAGGCGCCCAGTCTCACCTCCGGTCCGCTGAAGAGCGCCATGGCCCGGGCCTTCGCGCAGTCCGGCACCGACGCCAATCAGATGAATCTTCTCTCGCTCTACGACTGCTACACGATCATGGTCGCCACGACGATCGAGGATGCCGGCCTCTGCGCCCCCGGCCAGTTCGGCGCGTGGCTGCGCGACCATAATCTTTCGCACCAAGGCGACAAGCCGCTCAACACCCACGGCGGTCAGCTCGGCTTCGGCCAGCCGGATCTTGCCGGCGGCATGACGCATGTCGTCGAGGCGGTGCGCCAATTGCGCGGCAAGGCGGGCGAGCGCCAGATCGACAAGGCCGAGCTGGCACTGGTCACCGGGAACGGCGCGACGATGAGCGAGGCGACCGCGCTCGTGCTGGGAGCCGCCTGATGTCCGTCGATCTCAACACATTGAAAACCCCCGCTCCGACGATCACCGCGCTGACCCAGCCATTCTGGGACGCGGCGGCGCAAGGGCGGCTGAAAATCCAGCACTGCGAGGACTGCGGCAAGGCGGTGTTCTACCCGCGCCCGATGTGCCCGCATTGTTGGAGCAAGCGCCTCGTCTGGAAGGAGGCGTCGGGCAGGGGCCAGCTGAAATCCTTTTCCCTAGTACACAAGCCGGGGCATCCCGGCTGGCTGCCGGTGGCACCTTATGTGGTTGGGCTGGTCGAACTGGCCGAGGGCCCGACCATGCTGAGTTTCATCTTGCCGGGCATGCGATCGCCTGGGGTTGGGGACGCGCTCTTGCTCGCGCCGACAGCCATAGGCGGCCGTGTCCTGCCGGCCTTCAAACCAGTCGAAACCGCAACAGAGGAGAAGCCGAAATGAGCACCGAGACGAAAGACGGCTGGGCAGGCGTGGTGAAGGGCCGTCCGCAGGTCGGCGCCTTTGCCGAACGCACGCGCCGCACGCGCATCAGCGACATCGAAGCCTTCACCGACATCACCGGCGACCGCAATCCGCTGCACTATGACCGCGCGCTGGCCGAGAAATCGGTGTTCGGCAAGCTGATCGTCCAAGGCGGCGTCACCTCGGGCATCCTCAATGCGCTGGTCGCCGAGGATCTGCCGGGACCCGGCACGGTGTTCCTCGAGGTCGCCTGGAAGTTCGTCAAGGCGGTTGGCGTCGACGAGGAGATCACCGGACGGGTCGAGGTCAAGGAGGTCCGCCCCGACAAGCCGATCTGCAAGATCGAGACCAGCGTGCGCAACGGCCAGGGCGAGCTTTGTCTCACCGGCACGGCGACGGTGTTCACCGTGCCGCTGCAAGGCGTATGAACACGGTGGGCGACAGCCGGCTTGGCGTGGCGGCCGACCGCGAACGCTGGCGCGTTCTGTCGCTGCTTTGCCTGGCGGTCGTCCTGTCGCTGACCACCTGGTTTTCGGCGACCGCCATCCTGCCCGAGCTGAAGCAGGAGCTTGCGCTCGGCCCTGGCGCCGAGGCCTGGTTGACCAATGGCGTTCAGGTCGGCTTCGTGATCGGCGCGCTGGCGGCGAGCCTGGTCAACCTTCCCGACCTGGTGCGGCTCGGTCGTCTCATGGCGGCGGCGGCAATGGTTGCCGCGCTCGCCAACGCCAGCCTGCTGTTCCACCCCGATCCGGGCGGCGCCATCGCCGCGCGCATCGTTACCGGCGCGGCACTCGCCGGCGTCTATCCCCCGGCCCTGAAGCTTGTCGCGACCTGGTTCACGCGCGACAGGGGACTGGCGCTCGGCGCGGTCATCGGCGCGCTGACCATCGGCTCGGCGCTGCCGCATCTCTTCCGCGCCGCCTCAAGCGCGCTCGACTGGCGGCCGGTGGTCGCCGCCGCCAGCCTGGCGACGGCCATCGGCGCGCTGCTGTTCCTGCTGTTTGCCAAGGAAGGGCCCTATCCCTTCGGCAAGGCGGTGTTCGAGCCGGCGCGCATCGGCCAGGTGTTTCGTGAAAAGCCGCTGCTGCTGGCCAATCTCGGCTATCTCGGCCATATGTGGGAACTCTACGCCATGTGGGCGTGGCTGCTTGCCTACACGCGCGCCGCTTTCGAAGCGCAGGCGATCGGAACAGCCGCCGCCGCTTCGCTGTCGACCTTCTTCGTCGTCGCCTCCGGCATCCTGGGATGCCTGCTCGGAGGCTATCTTTCGGACCGCATCGGCCGAACGGCGACCACAGCCGGCATGATGATCGTCTCGGGAAGCTGCGCCCTGCTGATGGGCTTTCTGTTCACCGGGCCGCTCTGGCTGTTCATGCTGGTGGCCGTTGTCTGGGGCATTTCGGTGATCGGCGATTCCGCGCAGTTCTCCGCCGCCATCACCGAGCTTGCCGACCGCCGCTTTGTCGGCACGGCGCTCTCGGTGCAACTCGGCGCCGGTTTCGCGCTGACAGTGCTCGCCATCTGGCTGACACCGCACTTTGCCGACCTCATCGGCGGCTGGCGCTGGGCCTTCCTGCTGCTCGTTCCCGGGCCGCTTCTCGGGGCCGCGGCCATGCTGTGGTTGCGAAACTTGCCGGAGAGCGTGAATATGGCTGGCGGCCTCCGTTAGGGAGGATGCTGCCGCTCCTTGAGTCGCGGCAAATGATTTTGCGGCGGGACCGAATGGAACAAACGACCAGAATGCGTGGGCGTCCTCGCTACGACCAGGAAGATGCCGGAGCCGCCGAGGCGTTCCGCTCGATCGGCTCCAAGGTCGAGCTCAACCGCGACGAGGCGGCTCCGCTGTGGGTGCAATTGCGCAACCAGGTCGAGGAAGCCATCAACACCGGCCTGCTGGCGGCCAATTCGCGCATCCCTTCCGAGCAGGCCCTGTGCGATTTCTTCGGCGTCTCGCGTCCGGTCGTGCGCGCCGCGATCGGCTCGCTATCCAGCGAGGGCCGCATCATCAAGATGCCGCGCAAGGGCATGTTCGTCGCCGCACCGCGCGAGCATGTCGACTTCATGACGGCCAATCTCGGCGTGTTCGACGACCTGACGGCGAAAGGCCACAAGGTCTCGACGCGCACGCTCGAAATCTACCGCTGCCCGCCGAACGAGAAGGAATCCAGCGTCTTCGGCATTCCCGCCAATGGCAGCGTGGTCCGCATCAGCCGCGTCTACATGACCGACGGCGCGCCGATCACCATGACGCGCATCAGCCTGCCGGGGCACCGGGTGCCCGGTCTCGAAAACATCCTGTCGGAGAACCAGTCGATTTTCGGCACCATCCGCGCGGTGTTCGGCCTGACGGTGAAGCGCGCCGACCGCTGGCTGCGCGCGGCCTTGCCCACCAAGGAAGAGGCCGAGCAGATGGGCGTTGCCGCCAACACCCCGCTGATCGAGATCGAGTCGATTGCCTATGACGCGGATGGCGCGGCGCTCGAATATTACGAGGCCTTCTACAACTCTTCCGTCGCCCGCATCCACATGGCGGTCGAGCAGCCGTCGGCGACGGTGAACGGTGTCGATCGCACCTGAATCACGTCCATGAAAAAGAATCCGTTTTCTGGTTATAACCAGATTGACGGACCCGGGAAGCTTCTGTAACGTCCTTGTCGTGGGGCCGGGAGGAGCCTGACCCCGGAGGCATTATCAGGATCGATCGGCTTGCGACGCCGCCTTGGCGGCGAGGGGAAGATTTTGCCCGCGTGCAAGCCCTTGGTCCGATGGAGGATTTGCGTGGATTACCGGTCGCAATTCGACCTGACGGGCGAGGTTGCCGTCGTCACCGGCGGCGCCAGCGGCATCGGCTTGGAAGCCGCCAAGGCGCTTGGTACTTGCGGCGCGCGCATCGTCCTTCTCGACATGAATACGCAAGGGCTGAAAGCCGCCGCCGACGAACTCATGGCGGCCGGTGTCGCCAGCGTCGACGGCCGCGTGCTGGACGTCACCGATCCGCAAGCCGTCGAAGCAATGGCCGCTCGAATCGTCAGCGATTTCGGCCAGGTCGACATACTGGTCAACAGCGCCGGCATCGCCCGCCTCAACGCCGCGCTCGACACATCGGACGAAGAATGGCGCCTGGTGATGGACGTCAACGTCAACGGCGTCTACTGGGTCTCGCGCGCCTTCGGCCGCTCGATGGTCGCACGCAACAAGGGCTCGATCGTCAATCTCGGTTCGATGTCGGGCCTGATCATCAACCGTCCGCAGACCGCGCCCTCCTACATGGTGAGCAAGGGCGCCGTGCACATGATGACCAAGGCGCTGGCCGTCGAATGGGCGAAATCGGGCGTTCGCGTCAACGCCCTGGCGCCGGGCTATGTCGGCACCGAGATGACGCTGAAAATGCGCGAGCGCCCGGAACTCTTCAACACCTGGATCGACATGACGCCGATGGGCCGGCTCGGCGAGCCGCACGAGATCGCCTCGGCGATCCTGTTTCTCGCCTCGCCTGCGTCGAGCTACGTCACTGGCGCGATCCTGTCGATCGATGGCGGCTACACGGCCTGGTGAAGGGCCGAGCAAGGATTGGAATATCGCATGACCGTTTCGGACCTAGAGGCACGCCAGGCAATCATCGATGCCTGCCTCAAGATGAACGCGCTGGGCATCAACCAGGGCACCTCAGGCAATGTCAGCCGACGCCATGGCGAGGGCATGCTGATCTCGCCGACCAGCACGCCTTACGAGACGCTGGTGCCCGAGGACATCGTCTTCATGGCCTGGGACGGCGAGGTCGACGGGCGCCTGCCGCCGTCGAGCGAATGGCGTTTCCATCTCGACATCATGAAGGCGCGGCCCGAGGTCAACGCGGTCGTCCATGCGCATCCAACCTTTTGCACGACCATCGCCATCATGGGCAGGAAGATACCGGCGATCCATTACATGGTGGCGGTCGCCGGCGGCAGCGACATTCGCTGCGCCCCTTACGCCACCTTCGGCACGGCCGAGCTTTCGGCGCATGCGGTGGAGGCGCTGCGCGACCGCAAGGCCTGCCTGCTCGCACAGCACGGCATGATCGCGGTCGGTTCCAGCCTCAGCCAGGCGATGTGGCTGGCGGTGGAGGTGGAAACGCTGGCGCGGCAGTATCACGGCGCCCTGCAGATCGGCGAGCCGCCGATCCTGTCCGAGGAGGAGATCGAAAACGTCATCAAGCGCATGGCCAGCTACGGCCTGCGCGACAAGGAGGCTGCTGCCTGAGCGGCGGCCATCTGGCGCAATCCTCCGGGAAGGCCCGGAGCGATCAACAAGGGAGGAAATGAAATGACCGGATCCATGAAAGGCCTCGTCAAGGCGCTCGCTTTGGGGTTGGCGGCGGCTTGCAGCCTGGCCGCCATCTCGGGCGCGAGTGCCGAGGAACTGTCGCTCAAGGGCAAGCGCATCGGCGTCTCCGCCATCGGAACGGATCACTATTGGGACCTGATGGCGTTCCGCGGCATCCAGGACCGCGTGAAGGAGCTCGGCGGCGAAGTGATCGCGCTCGACGCCGGCCGCAAGGACCAGCAGCAGATCGCGCAGTTGCAGACGCTCATCGCTCAGAAGCCCGACGCCATCATCGAGCAGCTCGGCAATCTGGAAGTGCTGAACCCGTGGCTGCAGAAGATCCGCGATGCCGGCATCCCGCTGTTCACGGTCGACACCGCGACGCCGCACGCCATCAACAACACCACGTCCAACAACTACAACATCGGCGCCGAGATCGCGCTGCAGATGGTCGCCGACATGGGCGGCAAGGGCAATGTGCTGGTCTTCAACGGCTTCTACAGCGTGCCGGTCTGCAAGATCCGCTACGACCAGCTGAAATATGTGCTGACCTCGTTCCCCGATGTGAAGATCGTCGAGCCGGAACTGCGCGACGTCATCCCGAACACCGTGCAGAGCGCCTATTCCAACGTCACCGATATGCTGACCAAGTCGCCCGAGAAGGGCTCGATCGGCGCGGTGTGGGCCTGCTGGGACGTACCGCAGATCGGCGCCACGCAGGCGGTCGAGGCCGCCGGCCGCAACGAGGTCAAGACCTACGGCATCGACGGCAGCCCGGAAGTCATCAAGATGGTGATGGATCCGAAGTCGTCGGCAGGCGCGGTGGCCGCGCAGCAGCCCTATGAGATCGGCAAGACATCGGTTGACAATGCCGCCAAATATCTTGCCGGCCAGAAGGTTGCGCCCTTCACCTTCGTACCGGCGGTGCTGATCAACAAGGAAAATGCCGCCGAAAAAGGAAAGCCGTTCCTCGACGCCGCCGAAAAAGCAGGCGTTAAATAGGCGGAACGAAACGGCGGGCAGCCATCTCCAGGGAAATGGCCGCCCGCCACCATCAACCAGGATTGACGGCCATGCAGACAGCAAAGCGTGAAATTGCTGTATCGATGACGGACATATCGAAGCGGTTCGGTCCAGTGCGGGCGCTGGAGAACGCGAACCTCGAGATCGCGCGCGGCTCGATCCTCGGCCTTGTCGGCCAGAACGGCGCCGGCAAGTCGACGATCATCAAGGTGCTGGCCGGCATCATCCGACCGGACAGCGGCACCATCGTCATCAATGGCGAGACCGTGACCTCGCTGTCGCCGGCAGCGGTGGAAAAGCTCGGCGTGCATTTCATCCATCAGGACAGGCTGCTGGTGCCGACCGCGACTGTCGGCGAGGCGGTGTTCCTCGGCCATGAAATCGGTCTCGGCCCGTTCGTCAGCCGCCGCGCCATGGAGCGCAAGGCGGCCGATCTGTTGAAGCGCTTCTTCGGCATGGAATTGCCGGCGGGAACCCTGGTCAAGGACCTGACCACGGCACAGCAGAAAGTGGTGCAGATCACGCGGGCGCTGGCGCAGAAAGCGTCCGTGCTGGTGCTCGACGAGCCGACCGCGGCGCTGGTCAAACGCGAGGTCGACAGCCTGTTCGATGTGCTGCGCCGACTGCGCGACGACGGCATCGCCGTGGTCTTCATTTCCCACTACATGCAGGAAATCGAAAAGCTGTGTGACCGCGTCACCGTGATGCGCAACGGCACCGATGTCGGTACGGTCGATCCGCGTGAGACATCGATCGACGAGATCATATCGATGATGATCGCCCGCGATGTCGGCGAGATGTTTCCCAAGCGTTCGGTCACGCTGGGCGCGCCGGTGCTCGAAGTCGCCAATCTGCGGCTCGGCGGCAGCTTCGAAAACATCGGCTTCAACGTTCGCGCCGGCGAGATCGTCGGCCTCACGGGCCTGCTCGGCTCGGGCGCCAAGGAAATCGTGCAGTGTCTGTTCGGCCTCAAGACCGCCGATGGCGGCCAGGTCAAGGTCGAGGGCAAGCAGCTGTCGCTGTCGACGCCGGTCAAGGCCGTGCGTGACGGCATCGCCATGCTGCCGGAGGATCGTCGCGCGCACGGCGTGGCGCTCGGCCTGTCGGTGCGCGAGAACATTTCGCTGGCGAGCCTGCGCCGTTATTCCAGAAGCGGACTGGTCAGCCGCAACAGTGAGAACCAGGCGGTCGACGGACTGATCAAGGAATTGTCGATCAAGACGCCGCATCGCGACGCGCTGGTGCGCGAACTCTCTGGCGGCAACCAGCAGAAGGTGGCGATCGCCAAATGGTTGAGCTGCCGGTCGCGGGTCTATGTGCTGGACGAGCCCACGGTGGCCGTCGATGTCGGCGCCAAGGTCGAGATCTACAATCTATTGAACCGGCTGGCGGGCGAGGGGGCGGCGATCCTGCTTCTGTCGTCGGACCTGCTCGAACTGGTCGGCGTCTGCGACCGGGTGCTGGTCGTCTATCGCGGCCGGCTGGCCGGTACCTTCTCCGGTGCGGCGATGAACAGCGATGCGTTGCTCGCGGCGTCATCGGGCGCGCGCTCCAACGCTGACGGGGTGGCAGCATGAGCGCGACAACTGTCCACGCCCAAGCCGACGTGTCCGACCAAACCAGCGCCACGGGCAAAAGTGCCGGACGGCGCTTCGCCACCCTCGTCGTGCGGCTCGGCGCGATTGCCGCCTTCGCCGCGATCATGGCCTATTTCGTCGTCTTTGCGCCGGGCTTCACATCGACCTTCAACCTGATCAACGTCGTCGAGCAGTCGGCGATCCTGGGTGTGCTCGCCTATGGCATGACTTCCGTCATCATCGGCGGCGGCTCCGATGTCACCGAAGGCGGCATCGACCTGTCGATCGCCGCCAATATGGGGCTGTGCGCCGCCGTCTACGCCACGCTGCTGTCGATGGGCTATGGCGACGTCCTTTCGGCGCTGGCGGCCATCGCCGTCGGCATGGCGGTTGGCGCGCTGAACGCCCTTGCCGTGGTCGGTCTCGGCATCCTGCCGCTGCTGGCGACACTTGCCGTGCTCAACGTAGCCGCCGGCATGGAACTCACGCTCACCCAGAACACGGTCGTCGGCGCATCCTCCCCGCTGCTCGGCTTCCTGGTTTCCGGGGCCTTTCTTGGCATCTCGGCGCTGGCCTGGGCGCTGATCCTGTTCTCCGCCCTCGTCATCGCCATCTTTCACTACACCTCGTTCGGGCTCAGGCTTTACGCGGTTGGTGGCCATCCGGAAGCAGCGCGCGCGGCCGGTCTCAGCGTGCCCTTCTACGTGTCCTTCACCTATGTGCTGAGCGGCTTCTGCGCGGCGGTGGCAAGCGTCCTCACCGTTTCGCGGCTCTCGGCCAGCACGCCCGGTTCCGGCGAACTGCTTTTGTCGGTGCTGGCGGCGGCGTTACTCGGCACCGTCTTTTCCCGCCGCTTCGTTCCGACCATGGGCGGCACGCTGCTCAGCGTGCTGTTCATCGGCCTGCTCGCCAACGGCTTCCAGTTGCTCAACGTCTCCAGCTACTGGGTCAACGGCGTGCAGGGCGCGCTGATCCTGCTGGTGGTGGCCATCACATCCTTTGCCCGCGGCTCGGAGGGTTCACGATGAGCGTCTCGGCAAATGACAGTCCCAAGATGAGCCTGCGCGCCTTCCTTGCCAAATACAGCGTGCTCATCGCCTTCGCGGCGATCGTCATCTTCTTCGCTGTGGCGAGCCCGACCTTCCTGACGCCGGCGAACCTCTTCAACGTGCTGGTCAACAATGTCGTCATGCTGGCGATCGTGGCGCTCGGGCTCACCATCGTCATCTCGTCCGGCGGCATCGATCTTTCCGTCGGCGTGTCCGTTGACATGGCCAGCATGGTCTTCGTGATGCTCTTGGCTGCCGGTTACAGCGGCGTGGTCGGCGTCGGTGGCGGCCTGGGTGCTGCCCTGGTCGTCGGTATCCTCAACGCCATCCTCATCACCAGGCTCAACATCAGCCCGTTCCTGGCAACGCTTGGCGTGCTGTTCATCGGCCAGAGCACACAACAGCTCGCCACCAGCGGCGGCCAGCCAATCTACCTCACCAGCGGCTATGCCAGCGACCAGTTCAACGCCATTGCCCGCACCGCTTTGTTCGGCGTGCCGACGCCGGTGATCGTGCTGGTCGTCTCGGCCATCGCGGTCCACGTCCTGCTGCACCGCTCTGTCTTCGGTCGCTATGTGCAGGCGATGGGCGCGCAGCCGGGCGTCGCCTGGTATTCCGGCATCCGCGTGCCGCGCGAGTTGTCGATGGTGCATGTGCTGTGCGCGCTGCTGGCGGGCGTCACCGGCATCCTGCTGTCGGCAACGGTCAAGTCCTACGTGCCGCTGTCCGGCAACGCCTTCCTGCTCGATGCCATCGGCGCCACCTTCATCGGCACGACGCTGAGCCGCGAGCGCAAGCCTTCGGTGATCGGCACGCTGCTCGGTGTCCTACTGCTTGCCATCGTCAAGAACGGGCTGCTGCTCGTTGGCTGGAACTTCTACTGGCAGCAGGTCGGCATCGGCGTGTTGGTCTTCCTGGTGCTGGCCGTGAGCTTCGGCCTTCGCCGCGCCACCCATTGAGTTCGACCACCCATTGAGTTCGAAAGGTCAGCCAACCATGCCACAATTCGACGTCAGCTCGATCGGCTTCTACGTCCTGGATATCCTGGGGCGGCCGGTGTCGCGCATCCCCGAGGGCGGCCGCGCCGACTATATCGAGGAGATCCGCATGACTGTCGCAGGCACGGCCGGCGCGACCGGCATGGACTGCGCCATCCTCGGGTTGAAGACGCGGGCCGTCACCACGCTCGGCACCGACGACATGGGCGATTGGTTCCTGGCCAAGCTGAAGAAATATGGCCTGGAGTGCGGCCTGGTGCGCCGCGACGGCAGCGTCCAGACCTCCTCCACCATTCTGCCGGTACGGCCAAATGGCGAGCGTCCGGCATTGCATGTGCCGGGGACGGCTGCCGTTTTCGAGGTCGCGGACGCCGATCTCGACGCCGCCCTTGACGCCACGGTCGTCCATGTCGGCGGCACCGGGCTGTTGAAGCGTTTTGATGGCGTGCCGACGGTCAAGCTGTTGAAGCGCGCCAAGGAACTTGGCCGCATCACGACCTTCGATCTGATCCAGGCGACGCCGGAAACCTGGAAGCTGGTTGAGCCGTGCCTGCCCTATATCGACTATTTCGTGCCGAGCATCGACGAGGCGGGCGAGATGGCGCACGACCGGGATCCGGCTCGCGTTGCCGCCTTCTTCAAGTCGAGGGGCGTGAAGAACTGCATCCTGACACTCGGCGCCGATGGCGTGCATGTCTCGCCGCAGCATGGCGAGGATTTCCACCTGCCGGCCTTCGACGTCGAGGTCTTCGACACCACGGGCTGCGGTGACTCCTTCACCGCCGGCATCATCGTCGGCATCGTCAAGGGCTGGGACCTCAAACAGTCTGCCCGCTTCGCAACCGCCGTCGCCGCCAAGGTGGCGATGGGGCTCGGCTCCGACGGCAAACTCGTTTCATTCGACGACACGATCGTGGCGATGAATTCGCTCCCGGTCAGGACATCAAAGGTGCAAGCAGCATGACCATTCTTCCTGAGGCCAAGGGCAAGACGGCTCTCGTCACCGGCGCCAGCCGCGGTATCGGCAGGGCGCTCGCCAAGGGGCTGGCCGAGGCGGGCTTCGACGTCGCCGTCACCGACCTGCCGTCACAGGCCGCGGAGCTTGCCGTCACCAAGGCCGAGATCGAGGCGGCGGGCAGCAAGGCCTATGTCTACACAATGGATGTCAGCAAGAAGCGCGAGATCGAAGCGACGGCGCAGGCGCTGCTTGCGGAGGCTGGTAGCATCGACGTACTGGTCAACAATGCCGGCATCTTGAAGCCAAGCCTGCTCCAGGATTTGGACGAAGCCAATTGGGACGCGCATTTCGATGTCAACGCCAAGGGCGTGCTGATGATGTGCCAGGCCGTGCTGCCGCATATGCGCGCCAGGAAATCGGGCAGGGTGATCAACATAGCCTCGATCGCCGGCCGCCAGGGGGTGCCGACGCAAGGCCATTACGCGGCGACGAAATCGGTGGTGATCACGCTGACCCGCGTGCTGGCGCAGGAAGTCGGCATGGACGGCGTTACCGTCAACGCCATCTGCCCCGGCATCATCCTGACCGAGATGGGCAAGAACAATCTCGGCAGCGAAGCGGCGATCCACCATTGGGAAGATGTCGCGGCGCTGAAGCGCCTCGGCGCGCCGGAGGACGTCGTCGGGCCGGTGCTGTTCTTCGCCTCGGACCTGTCGGCTTTCGTCACCGGCCAGTCGCTCAACGTCGACGGCGGTATCTACTACCATTGACGATCCGCCGCGTGGCTTGCGCAATCGCCATGGCTTGAAGATGTTGATGGAGTGCTGGAGGCATCCGTCCGCTTCCAGTCCCGGCCACTCCAAAAACGGACAGTCCCCTTCAGGCCCCAAAACGGACGTCAGCCGGTTCTACAGTCGGCCATCGACTGGGGTTCCTGGAAGCTTTTCGAACTTTCTGGGTCGCGTTCCAGCCCGAATTGCGACTTTCGTAATTTCTCGCGTGCCTTGCAAAATGCTTCCGGTGTCATGTGCTATTTCCGCCCAGCGCGCCCAGAGCCGCTCGGCCGAGAACGGGCTTTTATCTTGTCCAGTACCCGCCGCGATCTCTTTCGACGAGGCCGAGGCGGCCCGGTCACACCGAATCGAATGAGCCGTTCGCGATCGAGAGTCACGATGCTGCATTTGCCGAGATGTCTTTGGAGCATAGCGGGGGCCGCGGCCTTGGAGCGGCGAGGGGACTTGCCTACATCGCACATGTCGTCGATATGGAGGTCGATGAGTTCGCCGAATGTTTTCAGGCGCGCTATACGGGGCTTGGTCGGCGTCTCACCGCGATCGACTTGGCGCTCGGTTTCGGTGACCCAGCGCGAGGCGTCTGTGTGCGCTGAGAGATCGAAACGTGGCGAAAAGGGTCGTATTCTGGCGTAAATTCGCGTGCACTCGGCAGATACTAACGATTTGATATTAAAGAAAAATGCTGAAAAATCAAAATAATAGAGTGGCCGTGGCCCCAATGATGGACTGGACAGACCGGCATTGCCGGTTCTTCCACCGCCAGCTAACGAAGCGTGCGCTGCTTTACACCGAAATGGTGGTGGCGGACGCGGTCATCCATGGCGCGCGCGATCGGTTGCTTGGCTTCGATGCGGTGGAACATCCGGTCGCTTTGCAGCTCGGCGGCTCCGATCCGGCGAAACTTGCCGAGGCGGCGCGCATTGGCGAGGCCTTCGGCTATGACGAAATCAATCTCAATGTCGGCTGCCCATCCGACCGCGTCCAGTCGGGGACGTTCGGTGCCTGCCTGATGAAGGTGCCCAACCTTGTCGCCGAGTGTGTCGCGGCGATGAAAGCGGCGGTGACGATTCCCGTCACCGTCAAATGCCGCATCGGCGTCGACGAACAGGATCCCGAGCCAGCGCTCGATACGCTGGCCGACGCGGTTTTCGATGCCGGCGCCGACGCCTTGTGGGTGCATGCGCGCAAGGCATGGCTGGAAGGGCTGAGCCCCAAGGAAAACCGCGACATTCCGCCGCTCGACTTTGACAGGGTTTATCGGCTGAAGGCTGGAAAACCGAGCAAGTTCATAGGCATTAATGGCGGCATTCAGTCGCTTGAAGAGGCGCGGGCGCATCTCGATCAGGTTGACGGCGCCATGCTTGGACGCGCCGCCTACCACACGCCAGGCATTCTGGCCGGCGTCGACGCCGGCTTCTACGGCACAAAGCCCGAGGCGTTCGACTTCGCAACGCTTATCGACGCGATGGCCGGTTATGCCGCGCGCCACATCGAACAGGGCGGGCGGCTCGGTCATGTCACCCGGCATATGGTCGGGCTGTTCCACGGCCTGCCCGGCGCGCGCCGCTACCGCCAGATCCTGTCGACCGACGCAAACCGGCCCGGCGCCGGGCCTGACGTGCTGAAGACGGCTTTCGCGGCAGTCGGTTTTGGTGGGGCAGCCGCCGAAGCCGCCTGACGGGTTGGGTTAACCTCAGTCCCTGAGGATCATCCGGTCGCCGCGCACGTCGAAGCCTGACAGCGAGCCGATGAAGTTCATGCCGAGCAGGCTTTGGCTCAGCATGCCGGGGGCCGCGACCATCACCGACATGTCCTTGCGCACGATGCCGCCGATCGCCACCGCGTCGGTTTTGACCGCCGCGGCGCGCGCCATGCCGTTGGCTGTCGAAACCGGTATCGTGTAGTTGAGCGCCGCCGGGTTGAAGCCGGCGGCTTGCGCGTCTTCCGATGTCAGCACCGTGCTGGTCGCGCCGGTGTCGACAACGGCGCGCACCGGATTGCCGTTGACCAGGATGCGCGCTTCGAAATGGCCATTGTCGGCCTTGTCGAGGGTCACGGTGGCGTGGCCGTCTTCGATGCCAAGCGCCAGCGGACTGCCGGGAACGAGGCCCGCCGTCACCCGGCTGGCGACGTCCTGCAGTTCGTAGCGATACTGGTAGCCGGTGATCAGGGCGAGCACGATTGCCGCCCAGGCGCCAAGGTTGCGGGCCATCGCGCCCAGCGGGCGACCTGACCGCAGCAGGCCGGCGCCGATCAGCGCGCCGAAGGCGCCAAGCCAGATCAGCCGGCCGAAATCGTAATTTTCCACGCCAAGCGTGCTGCCAGCGGAATCGTTGAGCATGAGCAGGACCGCGCCCACGCCGATCACCGCCATCATAATCCAGAACAGCCGGCTGCTCATCCGTGCCTCGCTAAAGTGCGTCGCGTTCGCGCGCCATGCGGGTGCGGCGCGTTTCCCGGCGCGGCCGGCGCTCGACCGTTTCCAGCCGGGCCGGCAGTTCGGCCATCACATTGCGGCGCGTTTCGGGCGTCATCCCCATCCAGGCGCCGATTTCCTCGCGCGTGCGGCCGCAACCGAAGCAGAAGCCGGTTTTCATGTCGATCGAACAGACAAGGATGCAGGGAGATTCGATGGCCGTCATGACTTTCTCACGAGCGACCCGTTCGGATTCCGCTCTTCCATCTCCACATGGTGCAACGGCAAAGCCAATGCAAGCCCTCGCGATCGCGTCTTCTCAGGCCATCTTTGCGGCAATCAAGGCGGATGTTTGGGGGAGGTTGTGCCGATCACCCAACGCGGCTATGCCGCTCACCAACTCTAGGAATGAATGATTGCTCACGACATGACCAGCGCGCTACCTTTTGACGATTTTCGCAACCTGCTCGACAATTTGCCAGCAGCCGACCTCAAGACGCAAGCGCGCGTGCACGCGCTGTTCGCCAAGGCGGACAAGCCAGCGCATTCGCTCGGCCGCATCGAGGAGATCGCCGCGTGGCTTGCTGCCTGGAGCGGTAGGGCTCCGCCCGCAGTGACAAGGCCGCTGATGGCCGTCTTTGCCGGCAATCATGGCGTGGTCAGACATGGCATTTCGCCACGCCCGGTGGCGGCGACAGCCAATGCGGTCGAGCTCTGCGCGGCCGGTGGTGCGGCGATCAACCAGATCTGCATCGCCAACGATCTCGGACTGAAGGTGTTCGATCTTGCCTTGCACATCCCCACAGGCGACATCACCGATGATGCCGCGCTTGATGAGCGCGGTTGCGCGGCGACCATGGCCTTCGGCATGGAAGCGATCGCCGGCGGCACCGACCTGCTTTGCCTCGGCGATCTTGGCGTCGGCAATTCCACTGTCGCCGCGGCGTTGTTTGCGGCACTGTTCGGGGGCAGGGGTGTCGATTGGGTCGGCCCGGGATCCGGCGCGGACGCGGCCATGCAGGCGCGCAAGGCGGAGGTGGTCGATGCGGCGCTGGCGTTTCACAGCGACCATCTAGAGGACCCGCTGGAGGTGTTGCGCCGGGTCGGCGGCCGCGAGTTCGCGGCGATAGCCGGCGCCATCCTCGCCGCGCGGATGCAGAAGATTCCCGTGCTGATCGACGGATTTGCGGCAACGGCCGCCGCGGCGGTGCTTTATGCCGCGAACCCCGCAGCGCTAGAGCATTGTCTTCTCGCCAGCCTGTCGCCCGAGCCCGCGCATACAAGAGCCGCCGAGCTCCTTGGTTTGCGCCCGCTGCTTGACCTCGGCATAAGCCACGGCGAGGGGGCAGGAGCAGCGCTTGGCGCAGGCCTCGTCAAGGCGGCGGCGCTGACCAGTTCGGGCATGGCGGCAGCTGTTCGGGGCTAAGCCGCGAGACGTACGCGGCGTTGACGAGGTGGCTCCTACCGGCGTCGCGCCGCCACTGCCGCGGTCGGCAGTGCCGGCAGCTCTTCCATCACCCGGCTCAGCGGGAAGATGGCAATCGCCTCGGTGCCTTCGCGCAGCTTGGAATGGAGCTCGAATTCGCCGCCATGCATGGCAAGCAGCCCTTGCACGATCGGCAGGCCAAGCCCGGTGCCTTGCTCGGCGCTCTTGATGGCGATCGAGCCCTGGCCGAAGGCTGAAAGCACGATCGGAATCTCGTCCTCGGGAATGCCGGGGCCATTGTCCTTGATCGAAATGTATTGCCCGCCGCCAGCCGTCCAGCCGACGCGGACGCGGATTTCGCCGCCGGTGGCGGTGAATTTTATGGCGTTGGACAAGAGGTTGAGCGCGATCTGGCGCACGGCGCGCTCATCGGCGAACAGACGCGGCAATGTCTGTTCGAAATCCTGGATGACGCGGATGTCCTTGTTGCGCGCCCTCAACTCCATCATATGGCAGCAATCCTCGACGATGTTCAGCAACATCACCGGCTCTTCGTTGAGTTGGTAGCGGCCGGCCTCGATGCGCGACAGGTCGAGGATCTCGTTGATCAGGTCGAGCAGATGCTGGCCGGAATCGTGCACGTCATGGGCGTAGTCGCGATAGGTGGGGTTGCTCATCGGCCCCAGCACTTCGTTCGCCATCACCTCGGAAAAGCCGAGAATGGCGTTGAGCGGCGTGCGCAATTCATGGCTCATCGAGGCAAGGAAGCGCGACTTCGCCAGATTGGCATCCTCGGCCCGCCGCCGCGCCTCGTCCGACATCGATTTGGCCGTCTCGAGTTCGGCGATCAGTGCATCTTTTTCGGAGCGGAACGACAACAGCATCAGGGAGGAGCGGTTGAGTTGACGGGCGACATAGGCGAAGAAAGGCAGTGACACGACAAGCAGCCCGGTCATGATCACCTCTACCGGCATCCACAATTTGGTGCCGACATAGGCATAGAGCGCGACAGGCACGGCAAAGGTCGCCAGCAGTGCTCCGCTGAGCGACGAGGCCATGAGAGCCGTCCCGGCCATGGCAAGCAGCATCACCACCGCCTTGACCACCTGGAACTGGTCGACCTCGCAGGCGGCGCAGCCGAGCAGGACGAACCAGGCCCAGCCGAGGCCGCAAAGGAAGTGGCCGACCAGGAATTCGCGTCGCGTTTGCAAGGGGTTGAGCTCGGAAGCTTCCGTGCGCTCAATGCGCCGGGCCATGAAGGCGACGATGGTATAGCAGGTGAGCGTGAACAGCGCCCAGAGCCCGATCTCGTTGCCGACGCCGGCGAGCCGGCCGGCCGCGGCGATCGCCAGGACCAGCAGCGGGATGGCCACGGCACCGCTTGTCATGGCGCGGGCGTGGAGATTCAGCAGTTCACGGTCGAAATCGGGATTGCCCGCCTGCTGCGAAAGACGGTCGCGCGTCTTGCGCACCGCGCGCGCCACATCGCTGTTGCGATGAGGTTTCCTGCGGTCCACAATGAACTTGTCCGCTGTGTTCGAGCGTTGCAAGGGCATCAAAAACTTCAATTTATGCGTGCAGCGGTTCCAAGGTGTTAAGCTACGTTCGAATGATTAACCAACCGTTTGCCATATGAGCCGTTCCTGGTCGCCAAGATCGCGCCGGCGGTACGCGGCACCGCGCCCGAGAAGCCTGTGGCGCAAGCTCATGGACTACGGGCTGGCCATCATCATTCTGGGGCTGCTGATCCTGCTGGCGGCACGCCTCGACCGGGTCGAGACCCGCCAGACGCAAGGTGCGGCCGTCATCAATGACGGCGATTCGATCACGCTCGGCGCCGAGCGCATCCGCATGCGCGGCATCGACGCGCCCGAATACACCCAGACCTGCCGCAGGAACGGCGCCGATTATGCCTGCGGCACGCTTGCGCGTCAGTCGCTGGTGCGCCTGATCGCAGGCAGGCCGGTCACTTGTAGCGGCTGGCAGCGGGATCGTTATGGGCGGCTGCTTGGCGACTGCAAGGCAGGTGACACGGATCTCAACCGCGCCCAGGTCGAGGCTGGCTGGGCCGTTGCCTATGGCGACTTCGAAAGCGAGGAAGCGATTGCTCGCACGGCAAAGGTCGGTATCTGGGCGGGCACGTTCGATCGGCCGCAGGACTGGCGCGATAGTCATCACGGCGAAGTCGTGGAGCGAAAACACGGCACGCTGGCGTCGATCGGTGATGCCGTGCGGGAGATTTTTCGCTTCTGGTGAAACGCATCTGGCGGAAGGGAAGGAGGATCGAATGAAACTCTTCGACGGTGGCCGGGCACCCAACCCGCGGCGGGTTCGCGTTTTCCTTGCCGAGAAGGGGATCGCGGTTCCAATCGTGTCCGTCGACATGGGCGCGCTGGAGCACAAGAGCCAAACGGTGAGTTCGCGCAACCCTTTACAACGCCTACCGGTTCTGGAACTTGACGATGGCACCATCATCACGGAATCCGTCGCAATCTGCCGCTATTTCGAGGAGTTGCAGCCCGAGCCGGCCCTGTTCGGACGCGGCGCGCTCGGCAAGGCGCAGGTCGAGATGTGGCAGAGGCGGATGGAGCTCAATCTGCTGAGCAGCGTCGCGCAGGCCTTTCGCCATATCCATCCAGCCATGAAGGAATGGGAAATCCCGCAGATCCCGGAATGGGGCGAGGCCAACAAGCCGAAGGCGGTCGAGTTCCTGAAGATACTCGACCGCGAGTTGGCGAGCCGCGAGTTCGCCGCCGGCGACAGCTATTCGATTGCCGATATAACCGGCCTGATCGCGATCGACTTCATGAAGCCGGCCCGCATCAAGGTGCCGGAGGAATGCACCAATGTGTTGCGCTGGCATCAGGCGATCTCCAGCCGGACGAGTGCCGCCGCTTGAGTGTGGAACTGGATAGCTTTGCCGCGACGGTCCGGGCCTGCCGTATCTGCGTCGAAAATCCCGTCGGCAAACCGCTGCCCCATGAGCCAAGGCCGGTCCTGCGGCCGTCGTCCAGCGCGCGCATCCTGATCGCGAGCCAGGCGCCGGGAACCAAGGTGCACCTGTCAGGCATGCCGTTCACCGATGCCTCCGGCGACCGCCTGCGCAACTGGCTTGATGTGACCCGCGACGAATTCTATGACACCGAGAAATTCGCCATCGTGCCGATGGGCTTCTGCTTTCCCGGTCAGGATGCCAAGGGCGGCGACTTGCCGCCAAGGCGCGAATGCGCACCGGCATGGCGCACGCCCTTGATGGCCCTAATGCCGCGAATAGACCTCGTGCTGACGATCGGCATCTATGCGCAGTCCTGGCACATGGGCGCCGCGCGCCGACCCTCGCTGACGGAAACGGTGATGGACTGGCGTGCCATCTGGGAGAATTCGGTCGGTGCGAAAGTGCTGCCGCTGCCGCACCCGTCATGGCGCAACACCGGCTGGCTGAAGCAGAATCCATGGTTTGAAATGGATTTGCTGCCTTTCCTTCGGTCGGAAATCCGCTATCGCATTGGCTAGGCATTCAGCAAGAAATCACTCGCTTTATTGGCGATTGGCAGAATTTCTTTCTTGTGAAAGCCTCGAATAAGAGGGAATATAGATAAACTATTCCCTCAGGAGCCTCCGATGGACCGCCTTGACCGAAAAATTCTACGCCTCCTGCAGGAGGACGCGACGCTCGCGGTCGCCGATGTCGCCAAGAAAGTCGGCCTGTCGACCACGCCGTGCTGGCGCCGGATCCAGAAGCTCGAGGAGGAGGGCGTCATCAAACGGCGCGTCGCCATTCTCGACCATGAAAAGGTCAATGTGCGGGTCACCGTCTTCGTCTCGATCCGCACCAACTCACACAGCCATGAGTGGCTGCGGCGGTTTTCCGAGGTCATCCAGGAATTTCCCGAGGTGGTCGAGTTCTACCGCATGAGCGGCGACGTCGATTATCTCTTGCGCGTCGTGGTGCCCGACATCGCCGCCTACGACGCCTTCTACAAGCGGCTGATCGCCAAGATCGAGATCCGTGACGTGTCGTCGTCCTTCGCCATGGAGCAGATCAAGTACACGACCGAAATCCCGCTCGACTACATGGTGCTGGACAAGGAATCGGGTGCCAATGCCGCGTGAGCGCCAACCCGTTAGTTCTTCTTCTTGTTGAGGAAACTCCAGGGCGAGGTCACCGGTAGGGCAATGGCGTCCGGCACGGTGTCCACGCCGACAACCTCCGCCTTGCGCACGCTATAGCCGGACTGGATGATGCTGACGCCATCCAGAATGAACAGCTGGCTTTTTTCCATGTCCGGCCTCAGGGCGCCGGTGACGGCTACCGGCTGGTAGGCTTGCGACATCTTGTAGGGGTGGGCTGGCGTGACAAGCACGATCTGGTTGGGCGGTGGCGTCGGCATGTGGCTGCAAGCGCCCGTCCACGGCACCAGCAGGAACTAATAGACAAGGTCACCGTCGCGATCGACCGGCAATGCATAGCCGGCTAATTGTATCGTCTTGTCCTGCAGGCCAAGCGACAGCGTCTCGCCATGGTCGGGCAATTTTGCCGCGATCATCGGCAGGCCGGCGTCTTCGGCAACCGCCTGGCTCGCCGGGCGCAGATCCTTCCAGAAGATGTGAATGGTCTCGGCCGAGGCGCCGGCGGCGCAGAGAGACAGCGCGGCCGCGAGCGTCAGGATTGATTTGAAATGGATGCTCATGCCGCTTCCTTTGCGGGCGAGTAAAGACGCCGTGCCCAATGACGTCAATGCTCGAGCCGCATGACATGTCGGCGAGAACTGGCCATGCCGGTCTCGCGGAAGCCACGCGACGCAAACATGTCGCGAAAACCCATGAAACGGTAGCTCGGCGACGCCTCGGCCACTGGATAGGCCTCAATGACACGGGCGCCCTTGGCGAAGGCATGATCAATGGCGGCATCGAGCAACGCCGAAGCAAGGCCACCGCCGCGCAAGACCCTCGGCACATAGAAGCAGACGATCGACCAAACGCCGCTCTCGCCGTCATCCTGCTGCTTTGAAAGCTTGCGATAGGTCCCGCGTGGCGCGACCGAGCACCAGCCGATCGTCTTGCCGTCGAGCTCGGCGACGATGCCGACCGGGGTGCTCGCATCGATGAGCGCCATCATCTGCCGCTTCTTCCCGTCGCCCTGGACGTGCTCGCGGCCGGACTGCCGCCAGGCCATGCACCAGCAGTATTTTGGCGCGCCCGGCCGCTCGAACAAAGTCTCGAAGCCGCCACGGGTCGCCCGCGTCACCTCGGTGAAGCGGATGTTGGCGACGTCAAACGTTTCTGGCGGCGATCCGCGCGAGCGTTTTGGTATCGGTCAGTTCCTTCACGGCATTCCTGCCGTTCCAGCGTGCCGTCTTGTCGGTCGACCGCGCGAGCCTTTCGGCGACAGCAAGGGCAGCGCCGTGCATGGCCATCGATCGCTTGCCGATCGAACGAAGCGCCCAGTTCACGGCTTTCTTCACGAAATTGCGGTCGTCGGTGGCATGCGCCTCGATGATCGGCAGGAAGGTGAGAAAGGTCGCCTCCGGCTCTTTTTTCCGGTGGACGACAGACCAGGCCATCATGGCAAAAGCCGTGCGTCGAACGAATTCCCTTTCATCGGCCGCGAACTCGCTGATCAGTTCCTTCCAGGCGTCGGTGTCGACGAAGAGGTCAGAGACACCGTCGACGATATCCCAGGAATCGAAACTCGACGCCCATTGCCTTGCGTTCGCGGCAGAAAACCGGTTCGGGTCGGCCGTGACGGAAGCGATGAATTGCGCCTCCATAATGCCTGACTCCCACAGCTCAAAAGCGCTCATGGTTGCGTTTGATCTTCCGAGCGATCTGCCGCTGGACGCCATGTGGAATTCCAAGCGCGCGTTCGATCCTGATACCGTAGCGCAGCATGCCAAGGCGATTTTCCTCCGAGCCGATCAAGCGCAGATGCGCGACGATTTCGTCGGCACTGGACTGGGGCGAAAGCTCGGCCATCGCAAATCCTACTTCTCCAGCCGCGCCAGCAGCGAGGACGTGTCCCAGCGCTTGCCGCCCATGGCCTGCACGTCCTTGTAGAACTGGTCGACAAGCGCGGTCACCGGCAGCCTGGCGCCGTTGCGATCGGCCTCCTCCAGGCAAATGCCGAGATCCTTGCGCATCCAGTCGACGGCAAAACCGAAATCATATTTTCCCGCATTCATGGTCTTGTGCCGGTTTTCCATCTGCCAGGATCCGGCCGCGCCCTTGGAAATCACCTCGATCACCTTCTCGATATCGAGCCCGGCCTTCTTGCCGAAATGGATGCCTTCCGACAGGCCCTGCACCAGCCCGGCGATACAGATCTGGTTGATCATCTTGGTCAGTTGGCCGGCGCCCGCCGAGCCCATCAGCCCGACCATGCGGGCATAGGCGTCGATGACCGGCCTGGCCCTGTCGAACGTGGCCTGGTCGCCGCCCACCATGACGGTCAGCACGCCATTCTCGGCGCCGGCCTGGCCACCGGAGACCGGCGCGTCGAGAAACGAGAAGCCGCCGGCTTGCGCGGCCTGCGCCAATTCGCGCGCGACCTCGGCCGAGGCCGTGGTGTTGTCGATGAAGACCGAACCTTTCTTCATCGATTTGAAGGCACCATCCGGGCCTGTCGTAACCGAGCGCAGATCGTCGTCATTGCCGACGCACGAAAAGACAAAGTCCTTGTCCTTGGCTGCCTCCGCCGGCGTAACCGCAAGGCTGCCGCCATGCTGGCCAACCCATTGCTCGGCCTTGGCCTTGGTACGGTTGTAGACAGTGACGTCGTGGCCACCCTTGTTCCTGAGGTGCCCGGCCATCGGATAACCCATCACGCCAAGACCGAGAAATGCCACGGATGCCATAAGCTTGTCCTTCAGACTGAAAATGGAATTTGCTGCGAAAGCTCTAGAGCAATTCCTGGAAAAATGTGAAGCGGTTTCCCACAGGAATTGCGTCAAAACAAAGAGATAGAGCGGTCCGCCGTTATCGCGAAACGATGAACCGTTCTAGACACTGCGTTCAATTCGTCAAGACGCCCGGCACCCGATCGACTGGTGCAGCCGAAGCCGAGAGCGGCTCAGCGTTTCAGGTGAATAGTGATCCGACGCTCGATCCATTCAACGCCATGGCGCAAGATCTCGACCATCACCAGATAGACGATGGCGACCCAGATATAGGCTTGAATGTCGAAGCTGTTGGCGAAGGCGAGCTTTGCATTGCCCATCAGATCATAAACCGTGATGATGGCGACGATGGCGGACGCCTTGACCATCAGGATCAGTTCATTGCCATAGGGTCGCAAGGCGACAATCAAGGCCTGCGGCAGGACGATCTTGCGCAGCGTCTGCAGTTTGTGCAGGCCAAGCGAGGCTGCTCCTTCCCATTGCCCTCTTGGCACGCTCTCGATTGCGCCGCGCAGAATCTCGGCCTGATAGGCGGCGGTGTTGAGCGCAAAGGCAAACACGCCGCAATTGAAGGCGTCCTTGAAAAAATCCCAGAGGCCAACCGACTGGAGTTCGACGCGGAACGAACCCAATCCGTAGTAAACAAGATAGGTTTGGACCAGCAGCGGCGTGCCGCGGAAGAAATAGACGTAGCAATAGGCGAGGCCGGACAGGATCCGGTTCCTGGACATGCGCCCATAGGCGACAGGCACCGACAGCATCGCGCCCAGCGCCATCGATATGGAAACCAGCGCCAGGGTAACGCCAAGGCCTCTCAAATAGGCTGGCGCATATTTGGCGAAGAAGTCGGCATTCCACGCAAAGAAGAGATAGCTGACGATGCCGACGCCGAACAAAATCCACAAGCAGACCAGCGCATAGCCGGCGACACGCTTGCGCGGCCAGCCGCGTGCCCGCGGCGGGGGCCGTTCAACCATGGTGGCCGTGGCGCTCATCGCTGCGCCTCGCGTCGGCCAAGCGAGCGCAGAATCGCGCTGCTTGCAAAGGACGACACTACGGCCAGAGCAAGAAAAACCAGTGCCGCCACACCATAGAAAAGGAATGCGTGCTTGGTGACGCGCGCGGCGGTATAGGCATTGCGCAACGTCTCCGCGAGGCCAACGACGGACACGAGCGACGTGTCCTTGAGCAGGCTGAGCCAGCAGTTTTCCAGTCCGGGAAACGCGATCCGCAACAGTTGCGGCACGATCACCTTACGCATGGTGAGTCCGTAGGAAAGACCGATGGCATAGCCACCCTCATACTGGCCTTTCGGAATGGCGCGGAAGGCCGACAGGAAAACCTCGCTGGCATAGGATGAGAAGATCAGGGCAAGCACGATCATGCCGGCGACGAAGCTGTTGACGTCGATGGTGGCGTCTGGTCGGAAATACCTGACAAGATGCTGCAGCAGGATCGGCATGCCGAAGAAGAACAGGAAAAGCGTCACCAGTTCCGGCAAGCCGCGAAAGACCGTGGTGTAGATGTTGGCGGCGAGACGCAGCGAAGGCTCTTCGGATTGCTTGCCCAGCGCAATGAAAAACCCAATTGTCAAACCAATGGGAAGCGTCGCCAGCGCCAAGAGAACCGTTACTACCGCGCCATAGGCAATATCGTCACTCCAGCCATCGGGTCCCCAACTGAGAAGTGTCCATATGCTTTGGGCTGGCATTGACGGGTCTTATCTCCACGGCATTTCCAGGACGAATAGAAAGACGGCGGGGAAATTCCCCGCCGTCTTGATCCAGTCTATCAGGACTCGGCGCCGTAGACGTCGAACTTGAAGTACTTGTCGTTGATTTCCTTGTATTTTCCGTTGGCTCGTATGGCGTCGATGGCCTCATTGAGCTTGTTGACCAGGTCGGTCTCGCCCTTGCGCACGGCAATGCCGGCGCCCGGTCCGAAGATCTCGACCGGTTGCGGCGAGGGCTGGCCGAGAATCTTGCAACAGGCGCCATCGGGCGAGTCCAGCCACTGCTGCAGCACGACGATATCGTCCTCGATCGCGTCGAGACGGCCATTGGCAAGATCCGCCTGCTCCTCGGGGCTGCTCGGATAGCCCTTCACGGTGCTGTCGGTGTAGGTTTTCGAGGCATAGTTGAAATGCGTGGTCGTGGTGGCGACACCGATGGTCTTGCCGGCGAGATCTTCCTTGGTCACGCCCTTCAGCGTCGAGTCTTTCGGCACGGCGAGAGCCGAAGGCGTGTTGTAGTATTTGTGGGTGAAGTCGACCTTTTCCTTGCGCTCCGGGGTGATCGACATCGACGCGACGATGGCATCGAACTTGCCGGCCTGAAGCGCGGGGATGATGCCGTCCCAATCCTGGGCGACGAAGGTGCACTTGACCTTCATCTGGTCGCAAAGCGCCTGGGCGATGTCGATGTCGAAGCCGACGAGCTTGCCGTCGGAGGTGAGATTGTTGAACGGGGGGTAGGCGCCTTCGGTGCCGATCCGCAGGGTCTTTTCCTGGGCCTGGGCTACGCCGAGCGTCAGCAGCGCGGCCGATGCGGCGAGCGCGATACGCAGTGCAATACGCATGATAGTCCTCTCTTTAGGTCCCGGCCGTCGTTCCGTAACGGCTCTGTGGGGCGGTGCTTTTGACCGCCCGCTGAAGCGATACTCCCACTCTTTCCAAGAAAAAAGCAACTGCAAAACCACCAAAATCGGTAACGGGGTTCTGCCGTTACGTTACATCTCAAGCAACGAGGCCGGTGGTGCGCTCGATGAAGTCGACTATCGATTTTACGTCGTCGAGGTCGAATACCGGCAGGCTCTTGTCCGTGACGGTGAAATCCGCGGCGACGGCGACAATATTGGGATCGTCAGCCGAAAGCGGCGTCCGGTCCTTTGCCGCCAGCCGCCGTGTTTCGATCTTGCGGTGGGACTCGCGCTTGTAGCCTTCGATCAGCACGATGTCGCATGGGGCGAGCCGCGAAAGGATGCCCTCCAGCGGTGGCTCGTCCTCGCCGCGCAATTCGTGCATCAGCGCCCAACGGTTGCCGGACACGATCGCGACCTCCGTGGCGCCGGCCTGCCGGTGGCGGAAGCTGTCGGCGCCAGGCTTGTCGATGTCGAAGTCATGATGGGCATGTTTGACCGTCGAGACCTTCCAGCCGCGCCGCACAAGCTCGGCGACCAGCTTTTCGGTCAATGTGGTCTTGCCGGAGTTTTTCCAGCCGGTGATGCCGAAGATGTTCATCATGTCATGCTCCGCAACAGGCGTCTGGCCTCGGCAAGATCGTCCGGCACGTTGATGTTGAAGAAAGGATCGAGCCCTGTGGATTGCAGGATCGGGAATTCCACCTCGACATGGCCGTGGCGCTCGATGAAGGCCAGTACCCGCCGGCTATGCTCCTCGACCAGGAAATGCCGCAAGGCATCGCGACAATCGGTGGGCCATAGCGCGAAGGTCGGGTGGAGCCTGCCGGCCGAGGACGCGACGGCAATAGAGCCGGGATGTTCGTCGGCCGCTGACGCCAGGCGATCGACGAGATCAAGCGGCAGGAAGGGTGTGTCGCCGGCAGCGGTGACGACCGCCTTGCAAGGTGTACTCGCAGCGGCCCATTCGAGGCCGGTCAGGATTCCGGCAAGCGGGCCGGCAAAGCCTTCGACGGTGTCGGCAAGCACGGCCAGTCCGAAACGGGAGAAGCGTGCCGGATCGCCATTGGCACTGAGCGCCAGGGTTTCAATCTGCGGGCCAAGGCGCGACAGGACCTGGTCAAGCACGCAGCCGGCGCCAAGCGGCAACAGGCTCTTGTCGCCGCCTCCCATGCGCCGTGACTGGCCGCCGGCCAGAATGATCCCCGCGACATCCCGTTTCATGCCGCCCAGCCTCTACGCCAGCCGCCGGAAATCGCAAGCAGCTTCAAGGGTTAGATTCCGTCCGGCGCCATGGCCGGCCCGGTGCTTTCGGCGACGATCCTTCGCCGGCCGACCAGCCGTTCGCGGTAAAGCGTATAAAGACCCGAGCCGACGACTATCGCCGCGCCGACGATCATCGGCATGTCCGGGAAATCGCCGAAGACGATCAAGCCAAGCAGTATGGACCAGAGGAGCGCGGTGTAACGGAATGGCGCGACGAAGGAGATCTCGCCCGAGCGCATCGCCATGATGATGAACTGATAGCCGACAAGCACGAGCACCGCGGCCAGCGCCAGCAGCGTCGTGCTCTTGACGGTCATCGGCGTCCAGCCACCCATCGGCGACAACAGCGCCGCGCCGACGACGGTCATTGCCAGCGCGGTGGCGGTCGAGACCAGCATCGTCGGTATGGCTTGGGGGATACGCTTGGTGGCGAGATCCCGCACGGTGCAACATGCAACGCTGACCAGCGCCACGAGGGAATAGACGCTGAAGCCGTCGAAGCCCGGTCGCACGATGATCAGCACGCCGGCAAAACCGATGGCGATCGCCATCCAGCGTCGCCAGCCGACTGGTTCGCCGAAAAACAGCGCGGCACCCATCGTCACCGCCAGCGGCAGCGCCTGAAGAACCGCCGAGACGCTGCCGATCGGCAAATGGGCCAGCGCCACGAGGAATGACACGGTGGCACCCGCTTCGCCCAAGACTCGGATCGCCACCAATGGCTGCAGCATCAGGCGCGGCTGCAAAAGCGCGCCACGTTGCCAGGCCAGCAAGCCAACGAAGAGTGAGGCAAAAGCCCCCCTGATCAGCATGACCTGCGCCATGTTCATCGATTGCGAAGAGTATTTGGTGATGGCGTCGTTGAGCGTGAAGCCAACCATCGCCACCATCATGAACAACGCGCCGCGAAGATTTGGAGATAAGGGCAAGACATCTACCGATTGCCTGAGCAAGCAAGCATGTACCAGCCCACCGCGAAACAGCAATGGCAAAGGGCTGTGCCAGAACAGGGAGAATCGCCGTGGCCCGGGTTGAAATCACATTCCGGCTTCGTCACGGATCGTTCCGGGAGGCCGCTCCGCCTCCCGGAACCAACCAGCCTGGGCGATGCTATTTCTTCGGCGTCAGCACTTCGGTGCCGTTGCCTTCCTTGCCCGCGATCGTCCACAGGCCATGCAGCGAGCCGTCCTCCTCGACCTTGTAGACAACGAGGCCGATATCCTTGTCCATGACATAGCCGGCGGAGAATGCGTCGTCATTGCGCATGCAGATACCGTCCGAGGAGGAGCCGCCCGTCTCCCAATGGATCGTGCAGGTCGTCCCGCTGGTCAGCGTGATGGTGGCTTCGCCGCCATAGGCCGAGCCATCGAAGTTGGTGCCGGCGACAGTGTAAGTGCCGCCGATCGACTGTGCTGCCGCGGGCAGGGCGGCAAGCCCAAGCAGAGCCAGCGAAAGCAGAAATTTGTGCATGATGTATTCCCCCAAAGAGCGACAGCCGCTACGAAACGAACGCTAGGCGGGAAACCGTCACCAGTAAATCAGATGGACATTGCAGGCAGAGATTTGTTCGCGGTGTGGCTAAAATGCTCTTGGGCGCGCCGCAGTTTTCATGGCCCCTTGAGGCTGCCGGCGATGGCGCCGACCAGTGGATCATATTTCGACCTGAGAGCCGGCGGGTAATCGATCCAGACCGTGCGGATAACACCATCGCGGCCGAACAGGCGCCGCTCGTAGAAGATCTTTCCATCCTTCGTCCCCGACAGCACCGCCCAGTTCCTGCCGGTCTTGCTATAGGTGACGGTATAGCCGGGTTCCTTGCTTGCCTTTTCTTCCGCGACAAAGCCTCTCGGCGTATCGTCGTCGACATTGAGGATGCCGGAGCAGGTCAGGCCGGCGCCGTCCGCGCTCAACCATACCTGTCCGTCGCCATTTTCGGGCTCGGGCTGACGATCGGTGAAGATCTCATCGGGAAAGGTGCAGACGGTGCCGAAGCGCTCATTCACATAGGTGAAGGGTGCCGCGATTGCGCTGCTTGCTGCAATAGTCGCGAAAGCCACAATCACCGAAAAAAGCCGCGGCATCTGCTGCCCCAAAGCCAATGACCGGGAGCAATCCTTGCACAGATCGACAGGAAGGTCAGCCGCCCGTCACGCTCATATGCCGGGACACCGACGGGCGGCTGGTGCGACGGTCGATGATGAAATCGTGGCCTTTCGGCTTGCGGCCGATAGCCTCATCGATAGCATCGGCGACAAGTTCGTCACCTTCGGATGCGCGCAAGGGCGCGCGCAGGTCGGCGGCGTCCTCCTGGCCGAGGCACATGTAGAGCGTGCCGGTGCAGGTCAGCCTGACCCGGTTGCAGCTTTCGCAGAAATTATGCGTCATCGGCGTGATGAAGCCGAGCTTTCCGCCGGTCTCGGCGACGTGGACGTAGCGGGCCGGGCCGCCGGTCTTGAAGGGAATGTCGGTCAGCGTGAACTGGCGCTCCAGCGAAGCGCGCAGCAGCGACAGCGGCAGGTACTGGTCGGTGCGGTCGGCGTCGATCTCGCCCATCGGCATGGTTTCGATGACGGTCAGGTCCATGCCCCGGCCGTGCGCCCAGCGCATCATGTCGGGCAGTTCGGCGTCGTTGAAGTCCTTCAGCGCCACGGCGTTGAGCTTGACTTTCAGCCCGGCCGCCTGAGCGGCGTCGATGCCTTGCATGACCTTGTCGAGATGGCCCCAGCGGGTGATCTGGTGGAATTTGTCGGCGTCGAGCGTGTCGAGCGAGACGTTGATGCGCTTGACGCCGCAATCGGCGAGTTCGGCGGCGAAGCGCGACAGCTGCGAGCCGTTGGTGGTCAGCGTCAGTTCTTCGAGCGCGCCGCTGTCGAGGTGGCGCGAGAGCTGGCGCACCAGATGCATGATGTTCTTGCGCACCAGCGGCTCGCCGCCGGTGAGGCGCAGCCGCCTGACGCCCTTTTGGATGAAGACGGTGCAGAGCCGGTCCAGCTCTTCCAGCGACAACAGGTCCTTCTTCGGCAGGAAGGCCATGTCTTCGGCCATGCAATAGGTGCAACGGAAATCGCAGCGGTCGGTGACCGACACTCTGAGATAGCTGATCGTGCGACCAAAGGGGTCGATCATGTTCATGTTCGAGCGTTTCCGTGGCCGTTATCGGCGTCGTTATATACAGCTATGTGATACGATCCAGCCCGCCATTCAAGATACCGCTTCTCGATCTTTGGTAACATCCCGGAGCCGACACGGTGTGTCGGTCGTCTATCAGGACTTTTCCCCTTTCGCGAAGCGGCGTAGGGAAGGGCAATCGATACGGGATGAAACTGCATGACCGCGCCAAAAGAACTCAGGGTCTCCAAGGACCGCAAACTGCTGTCGGTCACCTTTCCCAATCACCAGCCATTCGAATTGCCGGCGGAGCTGTTGCGGGTTGCCTCGCCATCGGCCGAGGTGCAGGGGCATTCTCCGGAGCAACGGGTGACGGTTCCCGGCAAGCGCAACGTGGCCATCCTGAAGATCGACCCGGTCGGCAACTACGCGGTGCGTATCACCTTCGATGATTTCCACGACACCGGGATTTTCACCTGGAACTACCTCCATACGCTCGGCCATGAGAAGGATGAGCGCTGGAATGCCTACCTTGCCGAGCTTGCGGAAAAGGGGCTGAGCCGTGACCGCTAAGCTGGCGTCGTAAAGGCGTCACACATCTGGAGTAGCGCCGGCAAAGATCCGGAGACGAAAAAGATGTCGCTCATCACCACTGTCGAACAGCTTGAAGCGCTCTATGGCTTTCCCGGCGAAGCCTCGCTGGTCAAGGAACTCGACCACGTCATTCCCGAATATGCCGCTTTTATCGAGGCCTCGCCCTTTGTTGCACTGGCCACCAGCGGCCCGGAGGGGCTGGACTGTTCACCGCGCGGCGATCTCGCCGGCTTCGTGCGCATCGTTGATCCGAAGACGTTGATGATGCCGGACCGGCGCGGCAACAACCGCGCCGATTCGCTGAAAAACATCATCAGGGATCAGCGCGTCGGGCTGCTGTTCCTGGTGCCGGGCTCCGGTACGACGCTGCGCATCAACGGCCGCGCGCACCTCACCACGGATGCCGCCCTTTGCGCATCGTTCATGGTCGACGGCAAGGCGGCGCGTTCGGTGACCGTCATCGACGTCGATTCGGTCTATTTCCAATGCGCTCGCGCCATTGTGCGGTCCGAGTTGTGGAACCCGGCGAAACATGTCGACCCGAAGTCGCTGCCGACGCCCGGAAAAATCCTGGAAATCACCAGCCGCAAGAACATCGACGGCGAAACCTATGACAAGGAATGGCCGGAGCGGGCGAAGAAAACGATGTGGTGACCGGTGCACCGACATTCAGGTCAGGCTGGCCTGCAAATGGCGGCCTCCTGCGCTTCCGGTGCTCACGTACTTTGAGTACGCTCCGCTCCGGCTCTCGAAGCCACCATTTTCGGCGCATCCTGACCTGAATCCCGGCCCACCTTGGTGCTAGGCTTCCTTCAGCACATCGTAAATCTTGCGCATCTGTTCGCCGATCATGTCGCACTGTTCCGGTGTCGACTGGCTCATCGCTTTTTCGATCAGCGCCATATGCACTTTCAGCGCCTGCATCAGCAGCGCCTCGCCGGCCTCGGTCAGGGCCAGCCGCAGGATGCGCTTGTCCTTCTCGTCGCCCTCGCGGCGCAGCAGGCCGCGCGTCTCCAGCTGCGGCAACAGCATTGTGATGTTGGAGCGGCCGACGAGCAGCTTGCGTGCAAGGTCGTGCTGCGACATGCCGGGATGGCGGTAGAGGTTCATCAGCACGTCGAGCTGCGCAGGCTTGAGATCCAGCGGCGCGAGCTTCACCGCCAGCGTGCGCTCCAGCACATGGCAGGCGCGCGCCACCGCGACCCAGTTGCGAAAACGCGGGTTGTCCCAGGGCAGCTCTTGTTTATTGTTCATCTTTGAACTATTATGTTCATGCTTGAACGTATGGATGGATTCCCACTATGGCATCATTCGGGCTGAAGGTCATCCGAGGTGTGTTTGGTGCGGCCGAACATATTGCGCCGCGCATCACCGGGCGGGCGGCCTTCGAACTGTTCTGCCGTACGCCGAGCGCCAGGGCGCTGACCGACGCTGAGCGTCGTGCCATCGGCCGTGCCGCTGAATTCATGACCGAGGCGCGCCATCATCGGCTGAAGACGGCGACCGGCTGCGTGGCGGTGCACGAATTCCGGCCGGAGCCGGGAAGGGCGGCTCCCGGCACCGTGCTCGTCGTCCATGGCTGGCGTTCGCGCACCGAATACATGCGTGCATTGATCGAAGGCTATCGCGCCGCCGGCTACAGGGTCGTTTCGCTGGACCTGCCGGGCCACGGACATTCGCAGGGCCGGCATCTCAACATGGTCAACGCGGTTGACGCGGTGCGGGTCGCCGGCGAATGGTTCGGTCCGTTCGTTGCGGCGGTGGGCCATTCCTTCGGCGGCGCCGTTGCCGCCAACGCCATCGCAGGTTCGGTCAAGAACATTCCGCCGCTGGCGGCCGGGCGTCTTGTGCTGATCGCGGCGCCAAGTTCCTTGCCGGCGATCTTTGCCGACTTCAGCCGCATGCTCAATGTCGGTCCCCGCTCGCAGCTTGCCATGGCGGACCGTGTCGAACACTTGTCCGGCCGGCCCCTGCATGAATTCACCGGCGACCGCCAGCTCGCACAGGCGCCGGTGCCGACGCTTATCATCCACGCGCCTGATGACCGCGAGGTACCGGCTGAGCATGCGAGACGCTATGCCGGCGCCGGCGGTCATGTGCGGCTGCACTGGGCCGACGGGCTCGGCCACCGCCGCATTCTTGCGGACAAGGGTGTTGTCGAACGCGCCGTTGCCTTCGTCGCGGGGAACCACGAGCCGTCATTGCTGCATTGAGCCGCGGTCCTCGTTCCATGCATATCGTTGTCTCAAACCCGGGACCACTTTTGAGCGACATGCATTGGGCTACTTCTTCTTCTCGCCGGGCTCGATCGGCAGTCCGGCCGCCTTCCAGGCTGTGTAGCCGCCAAGGATGTGCTTGACCGGCGTCAGTCCCATGTCCTGCGCGGTCTTGGTGGCGAGCGCCGAGCGCCAGCCGCCGGCACAAAAGAAGACAAAGCTCTTTCCCGAGGCGAAAAACGGCTTGTGATAAGGGCTCTCGGGATCGATCCAGAATTCCAGCATGCCACGAGTGACATGTTTGGCGCCGGGTATTCTCCCATCACGTTCGACCTCGCGAGGGTCGCGCAAGTCGACGAAGATCGTGCCCTCATCTTCGAGCAATCCCGCCGCTTCTTCAGGCGAAACCACTTCGATCTCGGCATTGGCCTCGTCGAGCAGTTCGCGATAACCCTTTTTCACCGTCGTCCCCTCCCGGCCCTTGGTGGCAGGTCCGAATTTCGAGCACACCAGCTTGCGTTTGTCACGCCGCCTCGGTTGCGGCCATCGTCTTCCACGCCGCCATCGCCCCGGCCACGGTCGCCAGCAGGGCGGCGCGCGAGGCACCATCCCGCGCCTGGATCGACATGCCATGCTGAACCGTGGCGAAGAAGGTCGCCACGGCACGACAATCGAATTTCGCCGGCAATTCGCCCTCGGCCACGCCGCGCTCGAGGCGCTTGCGCAGGGCTGTGAGGTTTCCGGCGCGACGCCGGCGCAAATCCGCGCAGATGGCGCCGCTGCTTGAGTCCTCGTGCAGTGCACCCAGTGCAATCAGGCAGCCCTGCGGGCGATCGGTCCGCGAATAAGCCTTGGCTGTCTGCCGCAGGAAGTTCTCGATCGCCTTGCATGCCGTCGATGCCTGGTCCAATGCGGCCCAGATTTCCGTTCCTTCGGCTTGCGTGTAATATTCGGTCGCTTCGAGGAACAGCGCCTCCTTGCTGCCAAAGGCGGCATAGAGGCTGGGCGAATTGATGCCCATCGTCGCGGTCAGCTCGGCAATCGAAGTGCCCTCGTAGCCTTTGGCCCAAAAGAGTTCCATCGCGCGCCGCAGGGCCGCGGTTCGATCGAATGTACGGGGACGGCCTCTTTCCGGCATGGCGCTTTTTCTGTGTTGACCGATACATAAATCAGTTGACGCAACCGGGCAAGACTGCCAGACATTTATGTATTGATCGATACATAAATGGAGAAACGCATGTCTTCCAGCAATTTGAACGACAAGGCCGCCCTCGTCACGGGTGGCAGCCGCGGCATCGGGGCGGCGATTGCACGGCGCCTGGCCACCGATGGCGCGGCCGTCGCACTGACTTATGTGAACGGCGAGGAGCAGGCTCTCTCCGTTGTTGCCGATATAGAGGCCAAGGGCGGCCGTGCCATTGCGATCAGGGCCGACAACCGGGATGCCGTGGCGATAGACAGAGCCGTCGATCAGGCCGTTGGTGCCTTCGGCCGGCTCGACATCCTGGTCAACAGTGCCGGCATCTGGCGCGCGGCACCCATCGATACGCTGTCGCTTGCCGATTTCGATGAGACCATGTCGGTCAACCTGAGAGCTCCGTTCATCGCCTCGAAGGCCGCGGCGGCTCATATGGGCGAGGGCGGCCGGATCATCTCGATCGGCAGCAATCTCGCCGAACGCGTCACCGACACCAGCCTCGGCGCCTATTCCGCCAGCAAGGCGGCGCTGGTCGGGTTGACCAAGGCCCTGGCGCGCGACCTCGGTCCGCGCGGCATCACCGCCAATGTCGTCCACCCTGGCTCGACCGACACCGACATGAACCCGGCGGACGGACCGCATGCCGAGCACCAGCGCCAGAAGATGGCCATGCCGCGATTCGGCAAGGCCGACGACATCGCCGGCATGGTCGCGTGGCTTGCCGGCCCTGAAGGACGTTTCGTGACCGGCGCCGCATTGACCATCGATGGCGGCGCCAACGCCTGAGTTTTGCGGAGTTCCCAGGCGGGAGCTGAAACACCCTCGCTCCCGCCGTCACGATGTTGTGAAACCGTTCTGCAACAGGCTTTCCGAAATTTATGAAAGCTTAACGAAATCGGTATGAATCAGTATAGTCGCGCCTTACATCCGCCATGCGGTGAGCGAGACGGTCTAGCGTGCGGAACGGGAACCGGTTGCGACCGGAGCGGGTGATTGATGAAATTCCTCGGAAACAAAGCAACCGCGATGCCGCTGATGGCGATCGCGGCAACGCTCGCCCTGGGCGCGCCTCAAGCCGGTGCGCAAGGGCTTTTCGACATGCTGTTCGGCGGTGGTGTCAAGCATGAGCCGCAAGGGGAATTTCCGCCTCCGCCCAAGCACAAACCCAAGCCCAAAGTTCCTGCTGGCGGCGGCGTAAAGATCAGCAGCCCGTCCTATTACACCTACAAGGCCGATAGACTGGTGCGCGTCGACTTCTCGACGCTGTCGGCGGCACCCCAGCCCGCAACGCCGCAGGACGCGGCGTTCGTTCCGTCAGCCACTGGAGCTGCTTTCCACGATGCCATTGCAGGTCTCAGCGACTACGAACTCTATGCCGAGCCCGATATCGCCAAGGCGCTGATCGCATACTATTCGGCCAATCCGGACTTCATCTGGGTGAGCGGAACCAGCCTCAACAACCGAGCCCAGGATGCGGTTCGGGTGCTCGGCGAGGCCGCGAGCTATGGCTTGACGCCAGCCGACTATACGGTCGACGTACCGGCCGTGAATTCGGCTTCCGTGGACGACGCAGCCAAGCTGAAGGAACTGGTGCGCTTCGAAATGGCGCTTTCGGCGCGCGTCTTGCGCTACGCCCATGATGCCCAGAGCGGCCGTGTCGAGCCCAACCGGATGACCGGCTATTATGATTTCCCGGCCAAGCCGCTCGACATGGTCGGCGTACTGAAGACCTTGGCGCATACGCAGGAAGTGCGCACTTACCTCGAATCGCGGCATCCGCAGAATGCGGAATATCAGGCGCTGCGCGTCGAGCTGGAATCCCTGCAGGCAAGTGCCGAGAACGAGATCGTCGTCGACCCCAAGCTGCTGCTGAAGCCGGGGCAGACCAGCCCCGAACTGCCGAAGCTGCTGTCGCTGATCGCGCGCAATCTCGATGACGACATGGGCGGCACCTATGGCGAGCTCCTGTCGCGGCTGGCGACCAGCGAGGTCTACGTCCCCGAACTGGTGCCGCTGATCAAGGCGGTGCAGGTCAAGGAAGGCATGAAGGGCGACGGCGTCATCGGTCCGCGCACCGTCGCCTTGCTGGCCGGTACCTCGAAGGCCGACAGGCTGCTCAAGGTACAGGTGGCGCTGGAGGAGCTGCGCTGGCTGCCTTCCGATCTCGGCAGCCCGCGTGTCTTCATCAACCAGCCCGCGTTCACCGCCAGCTACATCGACAATGGCGAGGAAAAGCTGAAGACGCGCGCCGTCGTCGGCCGGGTCACCAACCAGACGGCGTTCTTCTACGACCAGATCAAGCAGGTCGATTTCCATCCCTATTGGGGCGTGCCGCAGTCGATCATCGTCAACGAGATGCTGCCCAGATTGCGCAGTGACCCCGGCTATCTCGACCGGGCGGGCTACGAGGTGACGGACTCGCGCGGGAAGCGCATTCCGTCGTCCGCGGTCAATTGGGGCGCCTATGGCGCCAACATTCCCTACAGCGTGCGCCAGCAGCCGAGCGAGGCCAATGCCCTGGGCGAACTGAAGATCCTGTTCCCCAACAAGCACGCGATCTACATGCACGACACGCCGCAGAAATCATTCTTCAAGCAGGACATGCGCGCGCTCAGCCATGGCTGCGTGCGCCTGCAGGACCCGCGCGGCATGGCAGCCGCTGTGCTAGGCACCTCGGTCGACTATGTCGCCGAGAAGCTTAAGCACGGACATTCGACCGAGGATGTCACGCGCAAGATCCCGGTCTACGTCGCCTATTTCACCGCGTGGCCCGACATGTCCGGCAAGGTCGAGTATTTCGACGATGTCTACGATCGCGACTCGCGGCTGAAACAGGCCCTGGACGCGACCGAGGCGGTGCGTTCGCCGTCCAGCTGATCGTTCAGAGTTGCGACAATGGGCGGCGGAAGCCCGCTTCCCGCCCGGCGATCAGCCAGTAGATCAGGCCAGCGACAAGGCCGGCGGCGGCGATGATGCCGATGTCGGCCCATCGCTCCGGGTCCATGTCCTCCGCCGAACTCGGCCAGATCAGGAAGAAGCCGCCCGCGGCGGCAGCGGCGCCGAAGACCATGTGCATCAGGACATTGCGCAACGAGAAGAACTCCGCGATCAGCGCGAAGATCAGCGTCTGCAGCGCGGTCACGACAATCGTCAGGAAATAGATGAACATGCCAAGCGGCGGCACCACCAGGGCGGCGATCGGTGTAACCCCCATGACGTCGAAATACGCCGGCGCGTTGGGCAAGGAACTGAGCGCGGCATAGATAGCCACCACGGCGACGAGGCCGACCAGTATCGCGACGAGATAGCCGGCCAGCATCATCAGGATGCGCTTCATCACGTGCTTCGCCGTCGCCATGCCCATCCCCCTAAGGCGCAGTCAACCGGTTCAGTCAGCCATCAAAGACGATCCGGCGCAAGGGCAGGCGCCCTTGCCGGCATGCAAGGCTTTCCTCAAACACCAAGCACGACGATCAGGCGCCGCCACACGCACTCCAAGGATAGACAATTTGCGGCACTCCGATCGTCGATCAAGGCGCGTGGAGAAAACGGCAGGCCCGTCGAATGGAGAGTGTCCGGCGCGACTCCTACTTAGGCTCGGCCGACACCGGATCGTAGGTGATTTCGACCTTCGCCTTATCCGACGTGTAGTAGGTGACGGTGTAGGCGCCATTGTCCCAATCGACTTCCTTCACATAGCGGAAGCCGTCGCGTTGCTCGACCTTGGCGATGATCTCCGAAAGCTTCTTGGCATTGGGTGGCGGCAGCGGCTTGTCATCCGCGGCCAGAGCCGGACCGGCAGCAAGAAGAACGGCAACGCTGGTTGCCACGATAAATCTGGACATGGTTTTCCCTCAAGTTTCGACGCAAGGAAACTCGCTGGCGTGGTGGTTGGTTCCAGATGGCCGCGATGCTTGGCAGGTCGCGCTTGCGGACTGCAATTCGCCGGAGCGTCGAAGCAGGGGGCTGAGACTGAAAAACCATTCCGGGGAAAATGGTGGGCGATGCAGGGATTGAACCTGCGACCCCACCCGTGTGAAGGGTGTGCTCTCCCGCTGAGCTAATCGCCCGCTCGTTGCCCGAAGGCCAAGCGAGCCGCGATATAAGGGAGGCCAACCGGTTAAGTCAAGGCGGTGTCTGGCATTCTCACAGCGATCGGATTCTTCACTCTTTCTGGTCTGTTCCGACAGGATGCCGGTCGCTGCCCGCTCAATGTCCAGCGGCGCTGATCAGCCTTTCCGCCAGATCCACGGTCAGCGCATCGAAATGCGAAATTATCGCCGAGGGCTCGAATTCGCGGACGTGGCGGTCGGTGTAGCCGAAATCGACAGCCACCACAGGAATGCCGGCGGCCTTGGCGGTGTCGATGTCGGTCTGCGAATCGCCGACCATCAAGGCGCGGTGGGGATCGCCGCCGGCCAGCCGGATGGTTTCGGTCAGGTGGCGCGGATCGGGCTTGCGGAAGGCGAACGTGTCCTGCCCGGCGATGGCCGCGAAATGCCTGGTCAGGCCGAGCGCTTCGATCAACGCCAGCGAGTTGGCCTGGTATTTGTTGGTGCAGATAGCCAGGAGGTAGCCCGCCTTCTCGAAGCGTGCGATCGCCTCGATGACACCAGGGTAGGGGCGGGACTTGCCGGGAATGTTGTCGGTATAATGATCGAGGAACAGTTTTAGCAGCCGGTCATGCTCGGTGACATCGAGCGAGCGGTGCTGCGCGGCGTGCGCCCGCTCTATCATCACGCGACCGCCATGGCCGACGAAGCGCTTGAAGCCGGCTTCGTCGACGGCCGCGAGCTCACTGGCGGCCAGGCTGTGGTTGAGGCTGTCGAGCAGGTCCGGTGCTGTATCGATCAGCGTGCCGTCGAGGTCGAACACGATTGTCGGGCGAATCATTGTCTGTCCACGCAGGTTTGTACAACTGGCAGGCGATAAAGGCTGGCGCGCGTCAAGGCAAGCAGGGCGGTGGTGGTATGGCCACCAGGGGCTTTGACCGGACCGGCAAAAATGCTAGGAGCCCAAAACACTAAAGCGGGTCGCATGTGGTTCCCAAAACCACGGTTACTTTTGGGCGACATGCATCACATTTCGGGACGGCAAGGCAGCATGGATGCGAGGCAATTGAAGGTCGAGGCCGCGCGGGCGGCTCTTGCCCATGTCGGCGATGGCATGCGTCTGGGCATCGGCACCGGCACCACTGCCGAAGAGTTCGTACGATTGCTCGCCGACAAGGTCGCGACGGGCATGACTGTCATCGGTGTCCCGACGTCGGAGCGCACCGCTGCATTGTGCCGCGAGCTTGGCGTGCCGCTGTCGACATTGGAGGAAACGCCCGAGCTCGACCTCACCATCGACGGCGCCGACGAGGTCGACCCGGAGCTGACCCTGATCAAGGGCGGGGGCGGCGCGCTGCTGCGCGAGAAGATCGTGGCCGCGGCCTCGCAGCGCATGATCGTCATCGCCGACCGGTCGAAGATGGTCGAGACGCTCGGCCGGTTTCCGCTGCCGATCGAAGTCAACCAATTCGGCCTGCGCGCCACCGAGATCGCGGTAGCGGCGGCGGCTGCAAATCTCGGCCTTTCCGGTCCGATTACATTGAGGATGACGGGAGGCCAGGCTTTTGTTACAGACGGCGGCCATTTTATCCTCGATGCATCTTTTGGCCGCATTCCGGATACAAGAGCGCTTTCGAATGCTCTCCACGCCATTCCGGGCGTGGTCGAGCATGGTCTTTTCATCGGGCTGGCGTCAGCGGCCATCATCGCCGGTGGCGACGGCATCCAAACCGTCCATGCCGCCCGAAAACCAGGGAGTTCTACCGATCATGATGTTGCATAACCGGGTTCGCGGCCTTTGCGTCGTTCTGGCGGCCTCGGCCGTTTTCGCCTTCTCCTCGCCGGCGTTCTCGCAGGACGTCACGGAATCGCACCTGAAGGCGGCCCGGGCGGCGGTCTCGGCGATCCATGCGACCGATCCGTTCGACAATATCCTGCCGCAGGCGGCAGCCGCGCTCGAATCGCAGCTCATCCAGAAGAACCCGGACATGCAGGAGCTGATCGGCAAGACCATCAACGAGAAGGCACTGGCGATGGCCTCGCGCCGCGCCGATCTCGAGAAGGAAGCGGCCCTTGCCTATGCGAAGGTGTTTTCCGAAAAAGATCTCAACGACATCGCGGCCTTCTACGGCTCCGAGGCCGGCAAGAAGCTGCTCGACAATGGTCCGGCCGTGACGCGTGATTTGGTCAAGGCAGCCGACATCTGGCAGAACGGCCTGGCCCGCGATCTCGCCCAGCAGGTCGGCGAAACGCTGGCCGCGGCCGCCAAGGCCAAGGCGCCGGCTGCACCGGCGCCCGCTGATGGGGCTGCTCCGGCGGATGGCGCCGCACCCGCCGATGGTTCGGCTCCTGCCGACGGCACGCAGAACTGATCCCGCGTTTTCAAATGTGGCCTTGCGGCCATCTGTGAAGCCCGGCTTGTCCGGGCTTTTCTTTTGGCCTTTGGCGGCCTACCTGTCACCCACATTTTCCGACGTTCAAGGAGCTGCCTCATGGCCGGTTATGATTACGATCTCTTCGTCATCGGCGGCGGCTCCGGCGGGGTAAGGGCGGCACGCGTTGCGGCGGCACTCGGCAAGCGCGTCGGCATCGCCGAGGAATACCGCTTCGGCGGCACCTGCGTCATCAGGGGGTGCGTGCCGAAGAAGCTCTATGTCTACGCCTCGCAATTTCCGGAGCATTTCGCCGACGCGGCCGGCTATGGCTGGACGGTGCCAGAGGCCAGTTTCAACTGGCAGACACTGGTCGCCAACAAGGATCGCGAGATCAGCCGGCTGGAGGCGATCTACAAGAGGAATGTCGAGGGCGCCGGCGGCGAGACCTTTCATTCGCGGGCGATGATCGTCGATCCGCACGTGGTCCATCTTCTGGGCGAGGACCGCACCGTGACCGCCGACCAGATCCTGATCGCCACCGGTGGCCGTCCTGCGGCGCATCCGGCGCTGCCCGGCCACGAACACTGCATCTTCTCCAATGAGGCTTTCGATCTCAAGGCGTTGCCGAAGGCGATCATGATCGAAGGCGGCGGCTACATCGCTGTCGAATTCGCCAACATCTTCCACGGCCTCGGCGTCGACACAACCCTGGTCTATCGCGGCAAGGAGATACTCAGCCGCTTCGACATGGATCTGCGTCACACCCTGCACGAGACGATGGAAAAGAAGGGGATAAAGATACTCTGCCATTCGGTGACCGAACAGGTGCGCAAGCGGCCGGATGGCCGGCTCGACGCCCTCCTGACCAGTGGCAAGACACTGACGGTGGACCAGGTCATGCTGGCTATCGGGCGCATCCCCAACACCGAGAACATGGGCCTGGAAGGCGTCGGCATCGAGATGACCTCGACCGGCGCGATCAAGGTCGACGATTATTCCCGCACCAATGTCGACAATATCTGGGCGATCGGCGACGTCACCAACCGCGTGCAGCTGACGCCGGTGGCGATCCACGAAGCGATGTGCTTCGTGGAGACGGCGTTCAAGAACAACCCGACCGCGCCCGACCACGAAACGATCGCGACCGCCGTCTTCTCACAACCGGAAATCGGTACGGTGGGCTTGTCGGAAGACGAGGCGGTCAAGCGTTTCGCGGATATCGAGATCTACCGCGCCAGCTTCCGCCCGATGCGGCATACGCTGTCGGGCCGCGACGAAAAGATGCTGATGAAGCTGGTGGTCGACGGCACTTCCCGCAAAGTGCTTGGCGCCCACATTCTTGGGCCGGATGCGGGCGAGATGGCGCAACTGCTCGGCATCCCGCTGAAGGCCGGTCTGACCAAGGATGATTTCGATCGCACAATGGCCGTGCACCCGACCGCGGCGGAAGAGCTTGTCACCATGTACAAGCCAACCTACCGCGTGCAGGACGGCCAGCGCGTCTGATTTCGCCCGCCGGAAGCGCGGCCGTCGAGGGAGCAATCAACCCCGGTGACCGCCAGGCATTGGATCTGACGGTGGGGTTCCGACCAGCGCGGCCACGGCCAGCGGCGGAGGGAGTGCTAGAGCAGGGTGCCGCGCAGGATGACGAGCGCCACCGAGAAGTAGATCACCAGCCCGGTGACATCGACCAGCGTCGCGACAAATGGCGCCGATGCGCTGGCGGGATCAAACCCGATCCGTTTCAGGGCGAACGGCAGCATCGACCCCGAGAGGGAGCCAAAGGTGACGATGCCGACCAGCGCTGTGCCAACCGTCGCTGCAATCAGCGGCCAGTGCGGGCCGTAATCGTAGAAACCGAAATACTGCCACAGCGTGATACGGCAGACACCGACAACGCCAAGGATCGATCCCAGCACGAGGCCGGTCGGCAATTCTCGCAGCGCAACCCGCCACCAGTCGCCGAGGCCGATCTCGCGCAGTGCTAGCGCGCGGATAACCAGCGAGGTCGCTTGCGAGCCGGAATTGCCGCCGGAACTCATGATCAGCGGGATGAAAAGGGTGAGCACGATCGCCTTCTCCAACTCGCTCTCGTAGCTCTGCATGGCGTTGGCGGTGAGCATTTCGCTGAGGAACAAGGCGCAGAGCCAGCCGGCCCGCTTCTGGATCATGGCGAGGAAGCTCATCTTCATGTAGGGCTCGTCGAGCGCCTCCATGCCGCCGAAGCGGTGCACGTCCTCCGTCGTTTCCTCGATCATCGTATCGATGATGTCGTCGATGGTGACGATGCCGAGAATCTTGCCATGGTCGACGACCGGGACGGCGAGCAGGTCGTATTTGGAGATCGTCTGCGCCAGGTTTTCGCGATCGGTCAGCGGTGTGACCGTGACCGGCATGCGGTCCGGCGCCACCGACAGGATCGGATCGTCCGGCTCACCGGTGATGAGCCGGCGCAAGCCGGTCGACCGCACCAGAAGGTGCGTCTGCGGATCGACGATGTAGATCGCGTAGACGGTTTCGCGCGTCCGCTCGACCTTGCGGATATAGTCGAGCGTGCGCCCGACGGTCCAGTCCGAGGGAACGCTGACGAACTCCGTCGTCATGATCGATGCGGCGCTGCCTTCGGGATAGCCCAGAATGGAAAGCAACGTCGCGCGCAACGGCGGCGCCAGCGCGCCGAGCAGTTCGGAGCGTGCCGGCTCGTCGAGCTCGCGCAGGATGTCGGCCGCCCGGTCGACAGACATGGCGGTGAGCAGCTTGCTTGCCTTGGAGCGGGGCAGGGCCTCCGCGAGTTCAGGCGCACTCTCGAGTTCGGGCTGATCGAAAATCTCGACCAGCCGCTCGAAGGGTACGGCGCAAAGCAGTTCCGTCGCGGTTTCACGCGATTCATGGTTGAGAGCCTCGACCACGTCGGCGACATGGTCGTTTGCAAGGATGCGGGCGATGGCGACGGCCTCGTCGTCCGCTACAGGGAAGAAATCGTTCATGGCTCACTCCTTGCCGTCCGGCAGGACATGAACCATTCAGGTCACGTCTAGGCGGACGGCGGTTGCGTTCGACTAATACTGTCGCCAGGCATGGCGCGGTGACCTTTCTGCTTGCGGGTTCGCGTTTGACTATCAGCAAGCCGGCGCAACATAGGAGCGCGCCTTGCCGAGTCAATCGCGGTGACGATGGAAAACGGTGCCTGATCGCTCCGATCGCGACACTGTGATCGCCGACTGCCGTTTTGTCCGGCAAGTCGAAGTGAATGCATCGTTATTTCTGTTTCAGCCGACGCGAGAAACGCAACCATTTGTCTTCGACCGCCCGCGGCTGGGCCAGGATCGTGGTGAGTTCGACGGGCAGGGTCGGAACCAGCGGCTTCTTGGTGGCGACACCGTCGGCGATCATGACGAGCGAGTGGTAGAACTCGGTGCCGGCAGCCGATCTGGGCGCTACCGCCTCATGCATGACGCTGATCACCGTGACATCGGGGCAATTGTCCTTGATCGCCTGGTGGAAGGCAATCTTGCCCTCCGGGTCGAGCGCACCGGTCGCCTCGTCGAGGAACAGGAGGCCCGGCTGCTGCAGGATGATGCGGGCCACCACCAGCTTCTGTTTCTGGCCGCCCGACAGGACCTGATCCCAGCTTTTGCCCTCGCGGTTTTCATTGGCCATGTGTTCGATGAAGTCACCAAGGCCAGCCTTGTGCAGCGCCGACGCGACTTGAGCATCGCCGTGGTCGTGTTCGGAGCCCGGCAGGCAGACCAGCTGTTTCAGCGACACCTGCTGCAGCTTGACCTCCTGGGCGGCATAGAAACTCTTCACTCCGTCGGGGAAGACGATGGTGCCGCGGCCATAGGGCCAGAGGCCGTTGATCGCCTTTATCAACGAGGTCTTGCCGCAGCCGGATTCACCTTTCAGGAACGTCCACTCGCCGCGCCGGAAGCGCAGGTTCGCGGCGCTGAGGAACGGCGTCGCATCCTCGCCCTGATGCGCCAATTCGAGTTTCTGGATGGTCAGGCCGAAAACCGGATTCTGGCTGGCATAGTGGAAGTCCGAGCGGCCGGTCTGGCTGTAGAATTCCTGCGGGTGCTGGACGTTCTCGATGGCTCTCGCCAATTCGGTGACACGCTGGCTGTTGGCACGCAGCGTGGCGATGGCAGGCATGACATGGATGAACCACGAACACTGGCTGATAAGTTGGGCGACCATTTCCGAGCCCGTGATGTAGCCCTTGTAGTCCAAGCGGCTGTGGATGAAGGGCACGAGCCCCGGCGCATAGGCCACGATACGGGCGCCGACGAAATTGTAGATCAGTTCGAACGACATATAACTGGTGTTGACGACATTCAGCCGGCCCCACGTGCGATCGATATCGATGTAGAGACGGTCGTGCATCATTTTCTGCACGTCCTCACCGTGCGACGCGGCGACATGGAAGCTGCGGCGCAGGAATGTCGTCAGCTCGCCGCGATAGCTGCCCTCGGCTTTCTGCATGCGGATATTAAGTCGTTCCAGCAGGCTGCCGAGCTTGACGGCGATCCAGGTGTTGAGCGGCACGTAAGTGGCAACAGCCAGAAGCGCGAGGACAGCGCTGCCATAGCTACCCAGGAACTCCAGGCCTTTGACCTCCACCGACGACTGGATCAGGTTCTGACCGATAAAATAGAGCGAAGTTGCCAGGCCCAGCACGCCCATAGCGAGACCTATAGCGCCGCCGGTCATGTCCTTGATCGATTCCTGGATGCGCTGGTCGATGTTGTCGGGCGTGACGGCGCCGCCGGCCACGGACCCATGCTGTGCATGGAAATGGGTATGATTGCCGTCGAGCAAGGCCTGGTTGAACTTGCCGTTCAGCCAGCCACGCCATTTGCGGTGCAAGGTCGCGGAGACGAGATTGCGCACGCCGGTAAAGCCGACGTCCTTGAGAACGACCAGCAACACCAATATGCCGGCATTGGTCAGGATGGTCTCAAGCGGGCGGGTATTGGCGGCATCGTGGAGAAAGGCAATCGAATTGACCAATTCGCCGGAAGCCATGGCAAACCAAACGCTGGCCTTGCTGGATAGGGCGGTCAACAGCGCGATGACGATGGTCAGCGTCCAGGCTTCTTTCCACCGATCCGACAGCCAGTAGGCCCGCATCAGCCCCCAGAAACTGCGCATCGAGGATACCGGCGTCAAATGCGACGGCCCTGTGGCGCCGCTGTGTAGTCCATCCGGTACTGACTCCTGCGATCGTCTGCCGATCCGAATCACGATCCCGCCCAAACCTTTTTTGTTTTGTTACGGATGGTAACACCAATTGATCATTTTCCATTAATTTTTGTAGAGGGGCGGCCGGATAAAGGGCGCCGGCCGTGTCGGCAAGGCAACAGAGCGGGTTTCCAGGACGTCGCGCGCAAGCCTGCTGAAAAGCGATTTAATATAATGATATCATTTGTTTACCGGGTGCGATGACGTGGCACACACACCTTCCCCAGGGGAAGGTATTCACACGATTTCGTGACCTTGTTTTGGCTTGTTGGATTTGCCGATTTTTCATTGCAGGCTAACCAGATTCCGGAAAACAGCCCGTCACAATGTGTCAACGGCCCTGTCCCAAAGGCCGAACAATGACCTGAAAAAGTCTCCGCGGCAGGCGAAGGGAATGACAGGTCAGCCGACTGTGTCCAGCTCGCCGCGGGCCTTGGCCGCCGCCACCTCACGGATGGCATCGGCCAGCGTGTCGACGTCCTGCGCGCCCATCACGGCATATTTGCCTTCAAGCAGAAAACACGGCACGCCTGATATGCCCATGCGCGAAGCCGTGGCGATCTCGGTGCGCACCTCTTCGACATCGGCGTCGGTCGGCAAGAGCGTCGCCACCACGGATGCGTCCATGCCGGCCTCGCGGGCGGCTTCGACCAACACGGCATGGTCGCCAATGTTGACGCCCTCCTCGAAATTCAGCTGGAACAGGCGGCGGACCAGTCTGTTCTGCACCGCTTCACTGGCGGCGCCAGCCCAGCGGATCAGGCGGTGCGCATCCAGCGTGTTGGGCGCCACCTTGATGGCATCGAAGGCAAAGGAAATGCCCTCGGCGTCGCCAAGCGGTTCGATGCGGGCATGGATCTCGCGAATGCGCTCGTCGCTGCCGAACTTGGCCAGCATATACTCCCGGCGGTCCTTGCCCTGCGGCGGAATGGTCGGATCGAGCTGGAACGGCCGCCAGCGTATGTGCACATCTACATCACCGGCCGCGGCAACCGCCTTGTCCAGCCGCTTCTGACCGATGAAGCACCACAGACAGACGACGTCCGACACCACATCAACGGTTATGGCGTTCGCTTCGCTCATCTCGATCTCCGGATTTTCAGTTCGGTTTGCGCCACCATGTCGGCAGCTGATAACCGAATATGGGCGTCTTCCGCGGATGTTCCAGATAATTCCAGTACGCCAGCCACTGCTGCGTGTTGTACTGCATCGGCACCATATAGTTGCCCGAGATCAGCAACCGGTCGAGAACGCGAACGGCGGCGACATAGTCCTCCTTGGTGTGTGCGTTCAGCATGGCGTCGATCGCGGCATCGATTGCCGGGTCGGCGACACCGGCAAGATTGAACGATCCTTCGGTCCTGGCCGCAGTGGACGACCAACGCCCGATCTGCTCGATGCCCGGGGACAAGGAATTGTTGAAGCCGCTCGAGCCGACCAGCACCTCGAAGTCGAAACGTTGCTTGCGCGACTGGATCTGGTCGCCGTCCAGGCTGCGGATGCTGACGTTGATGCCGATCTTTTCCAGTGTGCGCTGGTAGATGCCGGCCAAGCGTTCTTCGTCCTGCGAAGCGGTCAGGATCTCGAATCCGAAAGGTTTGCCGTCAGAATCGAGCATTATGCCGTCCTGCACGCGGTAACCGATGCTTTTCAGGAGATCGAAAGCGGCCTTAAGCACCTTGCGGTCCTGGCCTGAACCGTCGGTGACCGGCGGTTTCCATGTACCGTCCATGATTTCGGCCGGCACGCGGCCGGGGTAGGGGGCCAGCAACGCCCTTTCCCTGTCGTCGGCCGGGTGGCCAAGCGCGGAGAGCTCGGAATTCTGCCAGTAGCTCATCGTGCGCGTGTATTTGCCGCCGAACAGGTTCTTGTTGGCCCATTCGAAATCGTAAAGCATGCCGAGCGCGCGCCGAACCACCGGGTTGGAGAATTTCGGCAGCCTGGTGTTGAACAGGAAACCGGTCACGACAGGCGGGATGCCAGTGTCGAAAGTTTCGGAAACCACCTCACCCCTGTGGAAGGCGGGAAAGTCGAGATCGCGCTCGCGCTTCACCGGATCACCGTCGTCGTCGATGGCGCAAAGGCCCTTCTTGAAGGCTTCGAGCTTGGCGTTGGCATTGAGGAAATATTCGATGGTGATCTGGTCGTAATTGTCGAAGCCGCGCTTGGCGGGTACGTCCTTGCCCCAGTAGTCCGGATTGCGCTTGAAGACGATGCGCTGGCCGGGCGTCACCTGCGCGATCGTGTAGGGTCCGCTGCCGATCAACGGCTTCAGCGTCGTCCTGTCGAATGTGTCCATGTCAAAGGCATGCTTGGGGATGATCGGCGTCAGCGCGATGATCAGGGGAAATTCGCGATCGGCCTTGTCGTTAAAAGTGAAGCGCACGCTGTGGTCGCCGGTCTTTTCGAGCTTGGCGATCCTTGCCATGCGGTCGCTGTAGGGTGGGCGGCCCTTTTGCGTAAAGGCATCATAGGTGAACAGCACGTCTTCCGGTGTCACCGGCTGTCCGTCCGACCATTTGGCCTTCGGGTTGAGATGGAATTCGATGCTCTTGCGCTCCGGGTCCATGTCGGCGGTATCGGCGAGCAGCCCATAGAGCGTGAAAGCCTCATCCGCGCTGCGCTGCATCAGCGGCTCGAAGACCAGATTGCCGAAGATCGTGTCCATCATGCCGCGCGCGGTCGTACGCAGGCTTTTCAGAATGAAAGGGTTGAGGTTGTCGAAGCTGCCGACGACGCAATAGGTGATGCTGCCGCCCTTCGGCGCGTCGGGATTGACGTAGCTGAAATGCGCGTAGTCCGGCGGCAGGGCCGGTTCGCCCTGCATGGCAATCGCGTATCTTGGCTCCGACAGCGCCGGCAGCGACAGGGTGAGAAACGATATCGCGGTGATCAGCCAAACAAGAACGCGGCCCATGACCGTCTCCTTAACAGGTCGGCTTGATGATTCGGTGCGCACCCTAGCATGAGGCAGCTGCGTGCCGGCCAATGGTGTCATCAAGAATTACAAGTGAGCGGGCTGGATTCGGCACCGCTTGCAGTGTAACACGCCGTCCGAAGTCATTCTGTTGCCTCATTTCGGCAACAGGTAGCTGGACCACGCGGCGCAGAGAAGCCGGTTCCGGGATCATTTGAGAGGAAATGCACGACATGACGAGCCTGAACAGCAACGCGTACCGCCTGTCGGTCATGGCCGCTGGCGTGATCGGCTTTCTGGGCGCAGGACTTCCCGCGGCTTCCGCGCAGCAACAGCAGCAGATACCTCAGGGCTGGTTCAAGGCCTGCACCAAGCAGGAAGACGTCGATATCTGCAACGTCCAGAACATCGTCACCGCCGGCAACGGCCAGCTCGTCACCGGTGTCAGCCTGATCGAACTCAAGGGCAAGGTTAACCGCAAGGTATTCCAGGTCACGGTGCCGACCGGCCGCCTCGTGCCTCCCGGCATCGGCCTGCAGATCGACACCGGCAAGACGCAGAAGCTCGACTATGTCATCTGCTTCCCGGATCGTTGCGTGGCGGAAGTGCCGCTGACCGACCAGCTCGTCGCCTCGTTCAAGAAAGGCCAGGGTATCACGCTGACCTCGATCAATTTCCAGAACCAGGCCAACCCGATCAAGATCGCGCTGCAGGGCTTCAGCGGTGCCTATGACGGCCCGCCGCTGCAGCAGTCGGACATCGAGGACCGGCAGAAGAAGCTCCAGGACTTCGTGGCCAAGAACAACCAGGACTTCGCCAAGAAGCTCAAGGACGAGCAGGACAAGGCGAAGACCGCCAACTGATCACCGGCATCCGGCCAAGACCGGCGCCAAAGAAAAAGCGGGGCCATGCCCCGCTTTTTTTCGTTCCCGCCCCTGGATTTCCCGGCGGACGGCTGGAGTGCCGGAAGGTCAGTGCCTGGACTGCCGTTTCGGCTCGTAGCGTCCATCCGGCTTCTTGTCGAACATCTCCTTGATCTGCGGGTGGCGAACGGGCTCGCCCGACCGGTCCTCGAGCAGATTCTGCTCGGACACATAGGCTATGTATTCGGTTTCCGAATTCTCGGCGAGCAGATGGTAGAATGGCTGATCCTTGCGAGGCCGCACGTCGGCGGGGATGGCTTCGTACCATTCGTCGGTGTTGGCGAATTGCGGATCGACGTCGAAAATGATGCCTCGAAACGGAAACAGCCGGTGGCGAACCACCTGTCCGATCGCGAATTTGGCCGTTTTCATCGTACTCACCACTGAATTCCTTGACTTTATTTGGCGCAGACTCCGAGTCAATTCAATCCCGAAGCGTTTGAGCGTCTTCAAGCTACGCAGAATTCGGCGCAAAGGTTTTGATTGATGTCGCGATGTCGCGATAAAGTCCGCAAGATCGCTACCGCTGCCGCGCCGGCTTTCGCAGGCCACCCACAAGTGCTGCAAAGCCGCTGCCTGGACGAAGCCCTTCGCGCATGAAGAAGGCGCGCAGCGGCGCAAAACCGCCGAGCACGCCCAGACCAGCGCCCCGCGCGATCTGCGCCGGCAACATGTCGGAAAGCAGCGACATGTTGAGCAGATTGACTGCACCGCTGCGCGCCAGAATATCGGGGCGACGCTTGAAATCGTAGGCGGCGAGGGCCTTGGCCCCGCCGGGATCCTCACGATTTTCGCTCGCAATACCAACCAGGTCGTCAATATCCCTGATGCCAAGATTGAGGCCTTGCGCACCGATTGGCGGAAACACATGCGCGGCTTCGCCGACAAGTGCGACCCTCTCTCGCGCGAAGCGCAGGGGCGTCACGGTCGAAAGCGGATAGATCTGCCTGCCCGGTTCCACGGTGACCCGACCCAGCATTGACTGCATCTGCTGCTCGACCCGCATTGAAAGCGTTGCGTTGTCCAGGGCGGCAAGTGCCTTGGCTGTCTCGGGCTTGACCACCCAGACGAGACTTGAGCGATTGCCCGGCAGCGGAACCTGGGTGAACGGGCCTGTCTCGGTGTGGAACTCCGTCGAGGTGAAGGCATGGTCTCGGCTGTGGCTGAAATTGAGCACGAGCGCGGCTTGCGGGTAGGAGCGTGCGGCAGTCGAGATATCCGCCGCCTCGCGGGCGGGCGATTGGCGTCCATCGGCGGCGACCGCCAGCGACGCGCCAACCTCACTGCCGTCGGCGAGATCGGCGCGGGCCTTGTCGGCGCCGAGATGCCAGGCGTTGACCATCGACCTGCGCCATTCGATCCCGGAATGCGCGGCCACCTTGGCGGCAAGCGCCGGGCCAAGGACGCTGTTGGGCAGGTTCAGTCCAAACTGCTCCTCGTCGATCTCGGCGGCGCGGAAGGTGACGACGGGACTACGGATCAGCCGGCTGGTCGCATCGACGATGCGCATGACCTTCAACGGCGCGGCCATGGGTTTGATGTCTTCGAGGAGATCAAGCCGCTCAAGCACTTTCAGGGCAGGGTTCATCAGCGCCGTGGTGCGGCCATCGGGGGCCGACGCCTCGGGCCCGACAAGCGTCACCGGAAAGCCGGCATCGGCGAAAGCGAGCGCTGCAATCAGCCCCGCAGGCCCGGTGCCGGCAATCAGTATGCGCGCTGTTTCCTGATGCTCCAAGGTCGGCTTCCGGCTTACGATGCGAGGCGGGCCACCAGACCTGCCAGTCGATAGGCATATAGGTCAGATCATGCCGCTTGATCAACGCGGCGATTCGGCCCATTCGGGTGTCATGACCGGCCACCAGGACGATTTCAGCCATCTCGACCGCGCCGGCCGCGCCATGGCAAATGTCGCGCGCGACCCGCGCTTGACGGTCAACATCGTCGTCGTCGCCGGCATCGTATTCGCCTGGCTGTTACTCGGGGCGATGGCGATTCGCGGCGCCGAGGTCCGAGGCAGAGCGCCCGGCGACACCCTCCTGCACGACTTGCCACAACTGCCGCTGCCCGATTTCCTGGAGCGGTTCTTCGCGCTTTGCCTATCGCCGGCGCCGCTGGACGCAAGCATCGGCTTGCGTGCCGTTGCGCTCGTCGTCATGTGGTTCCTGATGGCGATCGCCGCCATGCTGCCGTCCGCTGCCCCGATGATAAGGACCTATTGCGAGATCGCCGATACAGCCCGGATCAAGGGCGAGCCGGTCGTTCATCCTCTGGTGCTGGTTGCCGGCTATCTCGGCGTCTGGCTCGCTGCCTCGGCCCTGTTCTCGGCACTGACGCTCAGCGTGCACACAGTCGCCGCATCCAGCGAGATCTACGATCCAGTGCTTGGGATTGCCGGCGCGCTCGCGTTGCTGATTGCCGGCCTCTATCAGTTCAGCGGCCTCAAGGAGGCCTGCCTGAAGAAATGCCGCAACCCGTTCTCGATCCTGTTTTCGAACTGGAGCGCCAAAGCCGGCAGCGTCTTCCGGCTCGGTGTCGTGCAAGGCATCTGGTGTTTCGGCTGCTGCTGGGCGCTCATGCTGGTGATGTTCGCCGTCGGCGTGATGAACATCTTCTGGATGGCGCTGATCGGCGTATTCACCCTGATTGAAAAACAGATGACGGGCAGTCTTCCAACCCGACTGGCCGGTGCGATACTGCTTGTCTGGGCAGCCGCGCTGCTAGTAGTCTCGCTTTCAGTGGGGGAAATTCGATGACAGATCAGGGCTGGGCAATGAAAGGAGAGCTCGTACTCTCCTGCAATTGCACGGTTTTTTGCCCTTGCGTGCTGTCGCTCGGCAGTCACCCTCCGACCGAGGGTTATTGCCAGACCTGGGCGGGTTTCCGTATCGATGCCGGTCATTTCGGCGAGGTCGACCTGTCAGGCCTCAACCTTGGGCTGATCATGGAAATCCCCGGCTATATGAGCCGAGGCAACTGGACCGCCGGCCTGTTCATCGACAAGCGCGCCTCGATTTACGCGGTCAAGGCCTTGACGAAGATCTTCACCGGCAAGGCGGGCGGGACCACGTCGCTGCTGTCGATCCTCGTTGGAAAATTCCTGGGTGTGGAACAGGCGCCGATCACCTATGAGACCCGGGACAAGACGCGTATCTTCCAGATACCGAAGATCATCGATGGCGCGGTGACGCCAATCGCCGGCAAGGATCGCGAGAAGGATACGGTGATCACGAATTCCGAATACTGGATCGCGCCGGAGATCATCGTGGCGAGGTCCGACAAGAGCAAGATGCGCGCCTTTGGCCGCAACTGGAATTTTGCTGGCCGCTCGGCCGAGATCTGCAAGCTGGATTGGCGGGGCCCGTGAGCAAGAACACAACGGCCAGAAAGGCCGCCAAGAAGATCGCGGACCGGATTCCGCGACCGAAGAAGAAGGTCACCTGGCCGCAGGCAAGGGCGTTCTCCGTCCACCTGCTGACCGCGTCAGGCTCGTTCCTTGCGTTCCTGTCGCTGGTGGCGGCGAGCGAGGAGCGCTGGACGGCAATGTTCTGGTGGCTGGGACTGGCGCTGTTCGTCGACGGCATCGACGGGCCGATCGCCAGGAAGCTCGAGGTCAAGGAAATCCTGCCGACCTGGTCGGGCGAACTCCTCGACAACATTATCGACTATGTGACCTATGTGCTGATTCCGGCCTTCGCGCTCTACCAGCGCGGCTTCATGGGCGAGGGCCTGTCGTTCCTTTCAGCCGCGATCATCGTCGTTTCCAGCGCGATCTACTATGCCGACACCGGCATGAAGACGAAGGAGAATTTCTTCAAGGGATTCCCCGTGGTCTGGAACATGGTGGTGTTCACATTGTTCGTCATCGAACCGGGGCAATGGGTGTCGTTCGCTGTCGTGGTGGTGGCTGGCATCCTGACCTTCATCCCGATCAATTTCATTCATCCGGTGCGGGTGGTGCGGCTGCGGCGCATCAATCTCACAATGACCCTTTTGTGGTGCGCCTTCGGCGCGCTTGCGCTTGCGCAGGCGGCTCTCGCAGCCTTCTACGATCAGATCGGCGTGCTGGGCGAACAGGTAGGCACTTTCACCAAGATTGGCATTACCGTTACAGGGCTTTATCTGGCCTGCATCGGTGGCATCATGCAGTTCTTTCCAAATCTCGGTGCCAAGAAGGCCTGACCAGCCAGAGGAATCCCAATCCATGTCCAAAGCGATCCGTATCCACGCCCATGGCGGTCCGGAAGTTCTGTCCTATGAGGACGTCGATCCCGGCCAGCCGGGTTCCGGGCAGATCCTGGTCAGGCATACGGCCATCGGGCTCAACTTCATCGACGTCTATCATCGCTCCGGTCTTTATCCGCCGCCCGGAGGTTTTCCGCTTGTTCCGGGCAGCGAGGCCGCCGGCGTGGTGCTGGAGGTAGGGCAGGACGTCGATTGGCTGAAGCCCGGCGACCGGATCGCCTATGCCGTGACGACAGGAGCTTATGCCGAAGAACGCGTCATCGATGCCAGCCGGGTCGTCAAGATTCCGGATGGTATCAGCGACGAACAGGCCGCCGCGATGATGCTGAAGGGCATGACTGCCGAATATTTGCTGCGCCGGACCTTCAACGTGAAAGCGGGTGACACGATCCTGTTCCATGCCGCGGCCGGCGGCGTCGGGCTCATTCTCGGCCAATGGGCGAAACATCTCGGCGCGACCGTGATCGGCACGGCAAGCTCGACCGACAAGATCGAGCTCGCCAAGGCGCACGGCTTCGACCATGTCATCAACTACAAGGAGCAGGATTTCGTCGCCGGCGTCGCCGCCATCACCGGCGGCAGGAAATGCGACGTCGTCTACGATTCGGTGGGCAACGACACATTCCCGGCTTCGCTCGACTGCCTGAGGCCGCTCGGCATGTTCGTCAGTTTTGGCCAGTCGTCGGGACCGATCCCGCCATTTTCCATGTCGCTCTTGGCGCAGAAGGGCTCGTTGTTCGCCACAAGGCCGACGCTGTTCGTCTACAACGCAAAACGCGAGGACCTCGATGCCTCCGCAGCCGCGCTGTTCGACGTGGTTCTCAGCGGCGCCGTCGAGATCAAGATCAACCAGCGCTATGCGCTGAAGGATGCGGGCAAAGCACATTCGGATCTCGAAGGCCGCAGGACAACGGGGACGACTATTCTCGTTCCTTAGTCACGCCTGCCTTGTTATCCCTTGAATTTCCGCTGAAATTCTTGAAGCTCTTTCAAGACGCGTGCCGCTTTGCGTTGAGAGCCGGCGGCGCCTACCATGCTTGCGGGAACACAGAACATATCTGGCGAACCAGATGGGAGGCACTGTGAGTGCAGATCATGACGGGGCGAACCTGCTTGAGGTTCGTGGCCTGACCAAGATATTCGGCACGCTGACCGCGTGCGATCATGTCGATCTCAACATCGCCAAGGGTGAAATCCACGCGCTGCTTGGCGAGAATGGCGCCGGCAAGTCGACGCTGGTCAAGATGCTGTTCGGCTCGCTGGAGCCCAATTCCGGCGAGATTTTCTGGAACGGCCAGGCGGTGCGCATCACCAGCCCGGGTGCCGCCAAGAAGCTCGGCATCGGCATGGTGTTCCAGCACTTTTCGCTGTTCGAGGCGCTGACCGCGGCCGAGAACATCGCGCTGTCGCTCGATGACGGCTCGCCGATCAGCAGCATCGCCGCGAAGGCGAGGGCGCTTTCCTACAGCTACGGCCTGCCGCTCGATCCGGATTCGCTGGTCGGCGACCTGTCGGTCGGCGAACGCCAGCGTATCGAAATCATCCGCTGCCTGCTGCAGACGCCGCAGCTCATCATCCTTGACGAGCCGACCTCGGTGCTGACGCCGCAGGAAGCCGACAAGCTGTTCGAGACGCTGGAGCGGCTGCGCGCGGAAGGCAAATCGATCCTCTACATTTCCCATCGGCTGGAAGAGGTCAAACGGATCTGCGACCGCGCCACCGTGTTGCGGCATGGCAAGGTGGTCGGTCACTGCAATCCGCGCGAGGAGACAGCCGCCTCGCTCGCCCGCATGATGGTCGGCAACGAGGTGCAGGCCGTGGTGCGCGCGCCGGTCGAGGGGATCGAAACCGCAGATCCGCTGCTCGAAATCCGCCGCCTCAGCCGCAAACCGGCGACGCCGTTTTCGATTCCGCTCAAGAACATCAGCCTGAATGTCCGCGCCGGCGAGGTGATCGGCATTGCCGGTGTTGCCGGCAACGGCCAGGGCGAGTTTTTCGAATCCGTTTCCGGCGAGGTGTTGCAGCAGGATGCCGCCTCGGTGCGTATCCGGGGCAAGGATGCAGGTGGTCTCACCATCACCGGACGGCGCCTGCTCGGTGCCGCCTTCGTACCGGAGGAGCGCCTCGGCCATGGTGCCGCGCCGCGCATGAAACTCTCGGAAAACCTTTTGCTGTCGCGCCACGCGACCGACGGCACAGCGTTTGTCGGCGCTGGCGGAATGGTCAAAAGCGGCGCCGTCTACGCTGCCGCGCAACGCATCATCGTGGCGATGGATGTGCGCAAGAGCGCGCCGGATCCGGAAGCGGCCGCACTTTCGGGCGGCAATCTGCAAAAATTCATCGTCGGCCGCGAACTCGACCGCCGCCCAAGCGTCATGGTGGTCAACCAGCCGACCTGGGGCGTCGACGCCGGTGCGGCCGCCCATATCCGGCAGGCCTTGATCGAGCTGTCGCGCAGCGGCTCGGCGGTTCTGGTGATCAGCCAGGATCTCGACGAATTGTTCGAGATATCGGACGCGATCGCGGTCATGCACAATGGCGAATTGTCCAAGCCGATGCCGATCGCGGAGGCGACCTTCGAGAAGGTCGGCCTGCTGATGGGCGGCGCCGAGCCGGGCCACGCCGAACATACGCTGGAGACGGCATGATGCGCCTTGAACTCGTCAAACGCCCGCAGCGCTCGGCGCTGTTTTCGATGCTGTCACCCTTCATCGCCTTCGCGCTCACCATTATCGCCGGCGCCATCATGTTCGCTCTGCTCGGCGTCAATCCGCTGACGGCGTTCCGGATCTACTTCATCGAGCCGATCAGTCAGGTCTGGCAATTGCATGAGCTGGCGATCAAGGCGGCGCCGCTGATCCTGATCGCGGTCGGCCTGTCGGTCTGCTACAAGGCCAACATCTGGAACATCGGCGCCGAAGGCCAGTTCATTTTCGGCGCCATCTTCGGCTCGGCCATTCCGGTCCTGTTTCCTCAGTTCGAAGGCCCGCTGGTGCTGCCGCTGATGCTTCTGCTCGGCATGCTCGGCGGTGCCGCCTATGCGGCGATCCCGGCCTTGCTCAAGACCCGGTTCAACACCAACGAGATCCTGACCAGCCTGATGCTGGTCTATGTCGCCCAACTCTTCCTCGACTGGCTGGTGCGCGGCCCATGGCGCGATCCGCAGGGCCATGGTTTCCCGCAGACGATCCAGTTCGGCGATTCGGCAGTCCTGCCGGAACTGATGCCGGACGCCGGACGCGCCAACTGGGGTTTTGTCTTCGCGCTGGTTGCGGCGGTGCTGATCTGGATCCTCATGGGCCGCATGCTCAAGGGCTTTGAGGTCCGCGTGCTGGGCTCCAGCCCGAGGGCAGGGCGCTTCGCCGGCTTCGGTCTCAGCCGCATGGTGTTCTTCGCCTTCCTGCTGTCGGGCGCACTGGCCGGCCTTGCCGGCATCTCGGAAGTCTCCGGCGCCATCGGGCAATTGCAGCCGGTGATTTCTCCCGGCTACGGCTTCACGGCCATCATCGTGGCGTTCCTCGGCCGCCTCAACCCGCTCGGGATCGTCGCTGCGGGCCTGGTTCTGGCGCTGACCTATCTCGGCGGTGAAGCGGTGCAAAGCGCGCTTGGCATTTCAGACAAGGTGGCGAGGGTGTTCCAGGGCATGCTGCTGTTCTTCGTGCTCGGCTGCGACACGCTCATCCACTACCGCATCCGCCTGATCGGCCTGGCGTTGACGAAGCCGCAGGGCGCGGCACCGCTCGAAGCCGCGCCGAAGTTGAAGGAAGCCCGCTGATGGACATCACCGTCAACATCCTCCTGACCATCGCCACGGCGGCGACGCCGCTTTTGATCGCGGCGATCGGCGAACTGGTGGTCGAACGCTCCGGCGTGCTCAATCTCGGCGTCGAAGGCATGATGATCATGGGCGCGGTCGGCGGCTTCGGGGCCGGCTACATGACCGGATCGCCCTGGATCGGCCTTCTCGCGGCAATCGCCATGGGCGCGCTGTTCTCGCTGCTGTTCGCCGTCATGACGCTGTCGCTGGCCACCAATCAGGTGGCGACCGGCCTGTCGCTGACGCTGCTTGGCCTCGGCCTCTCCGGCATGATCGGAACGAGCTTCGTCGGCCAGCCTGGCGTCAGGCTGCCCAATCTCGACATTCCCGGCCTCAGTTCGATCCCGGTCGTGGGTAGGTTGCTGTTCGGCCAGGATCCGATCTTCTACATCTCGATCGCGCTGACCGCCGCCGTCATGTGGTTCCTGTTCAAGACGCGTACAGGCCTGACGCTCCGCTCTATCGGCGACAGCCATGCTTCGGCGCACGCGCTTGGCATCAAGGTCATCCGCTACCGCTATCTCTCGGTCATCTTTGGCGGCGCCTGCGCGGGTCTGGCCGGCGGCCATCTGTCGCTGGTCTACACGCCGCAATGGGTCGAGAACATGACCGCGGGCCGCGGCTGGATCGCTCTGGCGCTCGTGGTGTTCGCCTCGTGGCGGCCGTGGCGGGTGCTGGCAGGCGCCTACATCTTCGGCGCGGTGTGGATCGGCCAGCTTCATGCACAGGCTTTTGGCATTCCCGTGCCCTCGCAGATGCTTTCTTCTCTGCCCTATCTGGCAACCGTCGTGGTTCTCGTTCTAATCTCGCGCAACAAGCGTCTGACGATGATGAACACGCCGGCATCCCTGGGGCAGCCATTCGTTCCGGATCGTTGACAATAATAACAAACGGGAAGCTCCAAGGCTTAACACAGAGAGGTAACACGATGAAAAAACTGCTTATTGCCCTGATGACGACGACAGCGGCATTGTCGCTGGCCGCGTCCGCGGAGGCTGCCGACAAGTTGAAGGCCTGCTGGGTCTATACCGGTCCGATCGGCGATTTCGGCTACTCCTACCAGCATGACCAAGGCCGCCTTGAGGTCGAGAAAGCGCTCGGCGACAAGGTCGAGACCGCCTATCTGGAGAACGTCTCCGAAGGGCCCGATGCCGACCGCGCCTTCGAGCGCCTGGCACGCGAAGGCTGCAAGATCATCTTCGGCACGTCGTTTGGCTTCATGGACGCGGAAGTGAAGGTCGCCAAGAAGTTTCCCAAGGTGATGTTCGAGCACGCCACCGGCTACAAGACCGGCGACAATCTCGGCATCTACAATGCCCGCTTCTACGAAGGCCGCTACGTACTCGGCCAGATCGCCGCCAAGGAATCGAAGTCGGGCGTCGCCGGCTACATTGTTTCCTTCCCGATCCCGGAAGTGGTGATGGGCATCAACTCCTTCATGCTGGGCGCGCAGTCGATCAACCCGAACTTCAAGGCCAAGATCGTCTGGGTGAACTCGTGGTTCGACCCGGGCAAGGAAGCCGACGCCGCCAAGGCGCTGTTCGACCAGGGTGCCGACATCATCGTCCAGCATACCGATTCGACCGCTGCCCTGCAGGTGGCCGAGGAGCGCAAGCTGCACGGCTTCGGCCAGTCGTCCGACATGATCAAGTTCGCGCCGAATGCGCAGCTGACCTCGCTGACCGACGAATGGGGGCCGTATTACATCAGCCGCGTGCAGGCAGCCATCGACGGCACCTGGAAGCCGGACAATGTCTGGCTCGGCATCAAGGACGGCGCGGTGAAGCTCGCGCCCTACACCAACATGCCCGACGATGTGAAGGCGATGGCCGAGACGACCGAGAAGAAGATCGCCGGTGGCTGGAACCCCTTCACCGGACCGATCGCCAAGCAGGACGGCTCGGCGTGGCTGAAGGACGGCGAGGTCGCCGACGACGGCACGCTGCTCGGCATGAATTTCTACGTGAAGGGCGTCGACGACAAGCTACCGCAGTAAGCGCGGCGCACCACGTTTCAAAATAGGAAAGGGCGCCGCGAGGCGCCCTTTTTATGTGCCCGGAGAAACGGTAGGGAGGCTCAGACAGCCGAACCGTAAAGGTCATAAGCGTCGGCACGCTCAATCTTCACCGTGACGATGTCGCCGGCACGCATAGGGCGGCGCGACTGGATGTGGACCGAGCCGTCGATCTCGGGCGCGTCGTATTTGGTGCGGCCCTTCGCCGAGGTGCCGTGCGCCTCGTCGATCAGCACCGGCAGGCGCTTGCCGACCTTCCTGGCCAGCTGCGTCGCCGAAATCTTCTGCTGGCGCTGCATGAAGCGGTGCCAGCGTGCTTCCTTGACTTCCTGCGGAACCTGTTCGAGGCCGAGGTCGTTGGAACGGGCGCCCTTGACCGGCTCGTATTTGAAGCAGCCGGCACGGTCGATCTTGGCCTCGTCCAGCCAGTCCAGCAGCATCTCGAAATCCTCGTCCGTCTCGCCGGGAAAGCCGACGATGAAGGTCGAGCGGATGGCGAGATCGGGGCATACGTCGCGCCAGCCGCTGATGCGTTCGAGCGTCTTTTCGCCATGCGCCGGACGACGCATGTTCTTCAGCACCTGCGGCGAGGCATGCTGGAATGGAATGTCGAGATAGGGAAGGATCTTGCCGTCGGCCATCAGCGGGATGACGTCGGCGACATGCGGGTAGGGGTAGACATAGTGCATGCGCACCCAGATGCCGAGCTTGCCCAGTTCTTCCGAGAGATCGAGGAGTTTCGCGCGCACTTCGCGATCGCCGAACATCGACGTCTGATACTTGATGTCGATGCCGTAGGCACTTGTGTCCTGCGAGATTACGAGGAGTTCCTTGACGCCGGCCTTGGCCAGTTTTTCAGCTTCGCGCAGCACATCGGCGGCCGGGCGCGAAACGAGATCGCCACGCAGGGCGGGAATGATGCAGAAGGTGCAGCGGTTGTTGCAGCCTTCCGAGATCTTCAGATACGCATAGTGGCGCGGCGTCAGCTTGACCCCTTGCGGCGGCAGCAGGTCGATATAGGGATCGTGCGAAGGCGGAGCTGCCTCATGGACGGCCGCCATCACGCTCTCGTAAGCCTGCGGTCCGGTGATCGCCAGCACGTTGGGATGCTTCTCGCGGATCACGTCCGGCTCGGCACCGAGGCAGCCGGTGACGATGACCCTGCCGTTTTCGGAAAGCGCGGAACCAATGGCATTGAGCGACTCGTTACGGGCGGAATCCAGGAAACCGCAAGTGTTGACCACAACGAGATCGGCACCATCATGCTTGCGGGCGATCTCATAGCCTTCGGCGCGCAGCCGCGTGATGATACGCTCGGAATCCACGAGCGCCTTCGGGCATCCAAGGCTGACGAAACTGACGCGAGGGGCGGACATAGGCTGGTTTCCAATGGGGGTACGGGCCGAACGCTGATCCGGCCTCAAATCGCTGTAAATGTCGGTCTGTGGCGCGTGGCTGAAGCCAATACGCGCGGCGCAATAGCATGGCTTCCGCAATCAAGCAAACCGGCCGACAGGCCGGTCCGGGCCATAAGGCTGCCTCAGTGGCCTCCGGACCCGAACCAGGGTGCCAGGAAAGCGAAGTGTTCGGGGAATTGCTGCACGGCCCCGTCAAGCAGCATTTTGACCGCGACATAGAGGATGATCACCAGGCCGAGATAGGCAATCCAGCGGTACTTGTGCAGCAGGCGCGCAACGAACGAGGCGGCAAACCCCATCAGGGCGATCGACAGCGCGAGCCCGACAATCAGCACCGTCGGATGGTTCATGGCCGCGCCGGCTACCGCCAGAACATTGTCGAGCGACATCGAAACGTCGGCAATGACAATCTGCCAGGCCGCCTGCGAGAAAGTCTTGCTTTGCCCCTTGCCGCCGATGACCCCATCCTTGTTGAAGTCGCCGTTCGACAGCGCTTCCGTTGCGTCACGCTCCTGCTCGTGGCTGACGCGCAATTCGCGCCACATCTTCCAGCAGACCCACAGCAAGAGCAGGCCGCCGCCGATAAGCAACATCGGCCCGATGGTGAGCAGCCATTGCGTGATCAAGGCGAAGAAAATGCGAAGGACGGTGGCCGCTGCGATGCCGACGAGAATGGCCCGTTTGCGCTGGCTGGCCGGCAGTCCGGCCGCGGCGAGGCCGATGACGATGGCATTGTCGCCCGCAAGCGCAAGATCGATGGCGATGACCTGAAGAAGGGCCGATAGGCCCGCGGCGGTAAATATTTCCATCGACCTGGAAGCCCTTCGCCGAGTGTTCGTCGTCGACTATTCCGACGGGCCTAAAGGCATGGTCCGCTGCCGTCAAGGCGCCGCATTGGACAACGCTGGAAAACCACTTTCGTGGCAGTGGCATTACAGGAGATTTTCAGCCGCCGCCGGCTCGTGAACCGAGGCCGATACAAGCCCGCGAAAAAACTAGTCGTAGAGATTGTATTTTGCCCAGTCGGCTTCCGGAATCTCATCGCCGATCCGGTAGCGAAGCTGGAGAACTTCCATATGGTCCGGCCCCGTCTGGCATTTGAACTTCAGCCGGTACCATTGCCCCTTGCTGCGGAACGCCGCACCGGGGCTCCTGATCGCATCGGCGCTCATCTCAGGCGTGGCGAAGGCGTAGGCGACAACACGGTCGGCCTTGAACTTGCGATCGTCGTGGGTGATCCGGTCCAGGACTTCAGCATCGCACCGCTGCTCGAGGCGTGTTTGCGGATCAAGTTTCATCAGCCCGGCACGCAAGGCGTTGTCCATCGCGCTGGCCGGGAAAGCTAGCGTCAAGGACGCCATGGCCATCATGCAGAGTGTCTTCATGGGCGGGACAAGCAGCATGTTTTGTCTGAAAAATCAACCAAGAGGGGCGCTTCATGCCGGGCAAGCGGCCGCATTCAGGGGGTCGACGCAATCAAAATCTCGTGTCGGACATCCTCGTGCGAGGCCTGCGGCCAACGCACCAGCGAGGCGCGGCCGGCATCCGTGAGATCATAGAGGCCGCGGTCCACGCGCGCGAACCAGCCATAGACGTTGTGCTGCAGGATTTTCGGGGCGATCGGCGTCAGCGCCTTCAGATCGCGCGGCCGTTTGGGGCCGTGGACAAGCGCGGCGGCACAGGTGAGGGCGCTCTGGCGGTAGGCGGTCATGATCGGATTGCGCGATCCTCCGCCCGCGACAGGATCGCCGCGGCGGCGCTGGTGTTCGTCGACAAGGCGAGAGCGTCGCCGGGCATTCCTGCGTGGCTCAGGCGCGGCCGGGCTGACAAGCACTTCGACCTTGTCATTCGCGGTCACACCAAGCAAACCGAAACCGAGCCGGCGGCAGAGGTTGCGGAACCGGGCGTCGCTTTCGCGTCCCTTGCCCCGTGCCGACATACGCGCCGCCAGCCACACTTCGTCGCAAGCGGCCGCGCGGTCGACACCCTGCAGCACCAGTTCGAGGTTGAACTGCAGTTTCAGTTCGCAGATGACGACAATCGGCGGCTCGCCCTCGCGCAACGCGACGATGTCGCAGCCGCCAATCTCCCCCTTCACCAGGAAGTCGAGACTTTCGAGGAACCGCTTCACCGGCGCATAAAGGGAGGTTTCGTTCATGTCCCAAGGCTTAGCCGATTCGAGGCAAAAAGCCTTCCTGCTTCAGGGAGCGCAGTGCGCCGGATGCTCAGGAATGGATATTGCCCAGGAAAGCCAAGAGCACGCTGTTGAACTGCCCTGGGCGTTGCAGCGGTGCGAAATGGCTGACGTCAGGCAGGATGATCAATTCCGATGCCGGGACGTTTTGGGACAGATAGTTCGCGTGCTCCCGCTTGATGAATTCGTCATGTTCACTTTGAACGATCGCCACGGGCACGCTCGTCCGTGCCAGGTCGGCGGCGGAATAATTGGGCTCGGTCTTCATCATCAGGCCGACGGCTTTGACGAATGCATCGAACTGGCCCGGCGTTGCCGATAGTTCGGCATAGTCCTTGGCGTGCCGGCCCAAACATCGATCGATGACCGGACCGGGCTCGAATTCCCTGGTGCCGCTCGGATCCATGTTGCAGCCGAAGAAGAACACACCTGTGATCCGATCGGCGGCCTTCATGCCAAGGATGAGCGCAACGCACGCGCCATCGCTCCAACCCACCACAGCCGCCTTTTCCAATTGCAGCGTGTCCATCACGGCCAGGACGTCGGACGCCATCAGCTCGTATTTGTACGGTCGCCCGTCACGGGTGCTGCGCCCATGGCCACGGCTGTCGATCACCACGACCCGATAGCCGGCCTTGACCAGCTCGGGAACCTGAAATCCCCAATTTCCGCTGTGACCAAGGCCGCCATGCAACAAGATTACGGGAAGGCCGGCCCCAAACGTGGCGTACCAGATTTTCGCGCCCTCGTTTTCCACCCGGCCTTCGTGCCTGGCGGCCGGCAGGGGTGCGGCGCCATGCGCTTCGAATCTGCTGAGGTCGTCGTCTTGATAATCCATGCCGAGAACGCTCCGAGGCCAACGCGCAGCACCTATAATTATTGCTGGTGCCCGCCAAAACCAACCCACGACGCAATCTCCTCTGCCGGGCGACACCGCCATTTCGAGCAGCAGATGGCGGTTCCCATTGATATGAGCCGTCAGGTTTCCGTGCTCGGCACTGCCGGTTTCGATAGCTTGCCGCGAGGCATAAGCGGATAGCCGACCTGACCGAAGTAGCTGGACGGGATCGGATCATCGACACCGTATTTTTCCGGCACCTTGTTGCCGGTGGCATTGTAGGTGCCGAACACCATGTCGAGGAGAGGGAGTTGGCCGGCGAAGTTCTTGTCATAAGCCTCGCGCTGGTTGGCATGATGCCAGCGATGGAATTGCGGGCTGGCGATCAGCCACTTCAAGGGCCCAAACGGAATCCGCAGGTTCGAATGCACAAGCAGCGTGTGCCAAAAATATATGACCGAGAAGGCGGCGATCGAGGCATCGGAGAATCCGAGGAAAAAGATCGGCGTCAGCGATATCGCCTTTGTGGCAATCGCGTCGACCGGATGGGAGTGGAAAGCCCCGAGCCAGTCCAGTTCCTCAATGCCGTGGTGTACCGCGTGGAACCTCCAAAGCGCAGGGATTTTGTGGAAGGCCCGGTGCGCCCAATAGACGCCGATGTCGGTGATCAAGATGATTTCGGCGACCTGCAACCAGACGGGCTGACCGCCGACGGCGCGCATCATCGATTGCGGGACCACGAGTGCGGCGGCGTCAAGCGTGTAGGCCGCTATCAGGACGACGGCCACTTTTATGATGAAGCCGTTAAACAGCACATAGATCAGATCCACACCCAAGCCCTTGCGGAAGGTCTTCTGGGGCCGCTCGTGGAACAGATGTTCGAACGGAATGAATATCAACGCGGAGATCAACAGCGCCTTGATGCCAAAAATATCCATTCGCCCGCCTCTATAGCCCGGCCTTTGGCCAGCACCCGCTCGCACTTCAGCTTCTGGACAGAACCATATTTCTCCTTTCCAAAGGCTTGATGCCGACTTTCGTCTTTGCGGCCGGGCAGGTGACGGAGGCGCCCGCCGGCATGTCACACCTGTGTCGCACCCGGGCGATATCGGTGTAGCGCGCGGTGGCGAACGCAGCGCGTCGCGCGTCCTCCCAGGACTAACCCCTCCGGTTCCCTGCCGGCGGGGTTTTCTATTTCAAGTCTTGGCGTCGTCCTTGCTATTGCGACCCCACGGTCAGCACAGGACCTCTATCATGAATGGGTGCGATCGGCGACACCCTCATGAGGATCGGAGACTGGTGCCCTGGATTTGAATCTGCGTCGTGTCACGCCAGGCAGTTGAGCTTAGGCATTGAGGCTCTTCCTTCGGAAAATACCCGGTTTTCGGAAGGACGATACCCGGTTTTGTGCCCGGCTTTCAATGCGATCAACTGGTATTGAAATCGACCGAATTTGGACTCTGGAATTGGACGAATGGTAGCGTTTTCAGTGCCTTATGGTATCAATTTCAATCAAAAGGATGGGCATCTGGCGGAGGGAGTGCCCGCCGCTCCGCCGTTTTTGGTGATTTTTGTGCTCATAACCCGTTGTAAATACTCTAAAATCACCATATTCAATATGGCGGTTATGATAACGGTTACGGTTGATGGCCCGAAACAAGCTTACAGAAACCAAAATCAAGGGTCTGACTAAGCCGGGCATTTATGGTGACGGAGACGGCCTCTACATTCGAGTCCAAGCGGGTGGTAGCCGTAACTGGATATTCATCTGGCGCCGCGGAAAAGCCAGGAACGAAATGGGGCTGGGTGGCTACGGGCAGGGGACTGCCCCGGTGAGCTTGGCGCTAGCTCGAGAAAAGGCCGAAGTCGTTCGCAATCAGATAGCCCGCGGCGAGGATCCGCGAGCAGATCACAAGCCGGCTGCGGTGATCACCTTTGCGCACTGCATGGATGGGCTTCTCGCATCGAAGGCGAATGACTGGAAGAATGCAAAGCATAAGGCGCAATGGGAGATGACCTTGCGCGATTATGCGAAACCACTTCACGACCTCCCTGTTGCGGACATTGTGATGGGCGACGTGAAGGATTGCTTAATGCCGCACTGGCAGGAACGGCCAGAAACGGCCGACAGGCTACGGTCTAGGATCCAGGCAGTCATCGACTACGGCATCGCCCACGAATGGCGTACGGCTGGCAACCCGGCGCGCTGGCGGGGGCTTCTTGACAAGGTGATGCCCGCACGGAAGAAACTCCAGCGAGGTCATCATGCTGCGCTCGCATACGATCATGCGCCGACATTAATCTTGAGGCTTCGGGAGTCGAAAGGTGTCGCGGCCCGGGCGGTGGAGTTCATCGTTCTTACCGTGGCGCGGTCTGGAGAGGCACGGCGAGCCACATTTGCCGAGATCGATCTCGACGCCGCCCTGTGGGTTGTTCCTGCAGACCGGATGAAGGGTGGCGTGGAGCATCGTGTGCCGCTTACGGCGCGAGCTGTAGAAATCGTGCGAGCGATGAAACAGCGCGCAACTGGGGCCTACATCTTCGGCGGCGACCGCGACGAGACGCCGATCTCTGATACGGCTATGACCAAGGCGTTGCGCGCGGCATCTCCTGACAAGACAGTCACGTTGCATGGACTACGATCGATGTTCCGAGACTGGGCTGGGGACAAGACTTCGCACGACCGAGAGGTCGCAGAGGCTGCGCTGGCGCACCAGGTCGGCAATGCAGTCGAACGTGCGTACCGACGCGCCGACGCACTCGAAAAGCGGCGTACGCTAATGGATGATTGGGAATTGTACTGTGGAAAAGCATCTTCCTGATCCTTGAGTGGACGTCAAAGTCGCCTGCCTGTATTGACTTTAGCTTGGTAAAGGGGACTTATTGCTTCCGTTGGCGCTAGTTCGCCACCAAGCGCGATTTCAATCGCCGGGATTGGTGCCCGTGATCGCACCCGCGCCTCGCTGGCGTGACTTAACCTCCACCCTACGCACATTTGCAGCGCCCGCTTTTTTGGCGCCATGGAGGATTGCTTTGCAACCAAACAACGACAATGGCGCACCGCGCTTGATCTCGATCAAAGCGGTGTCGCAACTAACCAGCATGTCCAGAACACTAGTGAAAGCCCTGATAGCGGATGGGCAATTTCCACTACCAGTCAGACTTGGCGAGCGTCGGTTCGCTTTTGTACGCGCTGAGGTCCAAGCCTGGATCGACCGCCGTATAGCTGCGAGGGCCGCAGCATGAACGCACAGCTATCAGTATCAGAGCCGGCACCAGCACCGATACCGATATCAGAATATGACACCAGGCGCCTTTTCTTCATGCTTGGCGTCCTGACTTTCAATGCGATCGCCCTCGAAGAAGAGGAGGTCGTCAGCGTCGAGCATATGCGCGCGCACCTTGGTAAAATGTTTGAGCTCTCCCGAACTGAACTCGAAGCCCGCATCGACGCCTCCAAACTCTTTCGCCAGATTCTGAAGGCATCAAACCCCGATTAAGTCACCGTCAACCGAGCTATTTGGCGCAACAGGAAAGCGCCGGAACCAACCGGCGCCAACCTATCCGCACAACCGGACCAACCACATGAAATCAGAAGCACCGAGGGTGACGCGATGAGCGTCACGGAGGCCTCGCTCGCCTTTCAGAGCGCTGTCATCGACCTTCAGCTTGGCCAGGCGCTGGACAAGCAAGATCTTGACGAACGTGTTGAACGCCTGCGCGCCGCGAGCGAGGCGCTCAACTCCCAGATTATTAGAAGTGCGGCGGGTAAGGCGCGCCGAGCCGATAACGACAACGTACCGGCGACATTTCCCGGCATAATGCCGAGCGGAGAATTCGTGCGGAGCTTCACCCCGCCCGACTACCTGGTAGATGGACTGATTCAGTCCGGCTTTCTGTACTCGATTACCGGCCAGACGGGATCCGGCAAAACTGCAGTTGCCCTGCTCCTTGCAGCCTGCATTGCACTGGGTGCCCCGATTGCCGGCCAAGAGGTCAAGGAGGGGAGAGTCCTCTATTGCGCCGGCGAAAACCCGGACGACGTTCGCATGAGATGGATAGGCCTGTGTCATGAACTTGGCCTCAACCCTGAAGACATCGACGCGCACTTCGTTGAGGGAGTTTTCTCCATCTCGGAATTCGCAGACCGAATAGCCAGCGATGTTGAAAAGCTGGGTGGGGTCGCCGCGATATTTGTGGACACAACGGCTGCCTTTTTTCCTGGCACCGATGAGAACTCAAATGTCGAGATGGGGCACTACGCGCGTTTGTTGCGGTCACTGACCAGGATGGAATGCAGACCTGCCGTGATTGCTGCAAGCCATCCGATCAAGAACGCCTCTTCGGACAATTTGCTGCCTCGGGGCGGTGGCGCGTTTCTGAACGAAGTCGACGGCAATTTATCGTTGGCGAAGAAGGCCGACCGCAGCGCAGAATTGCATTGGCAGGGGAAGTTCCGCGGGCCGGATTTTCGCCCGATAATGTTTGATCTTCCGGAGATCAAGGTGCCGACGCTAATCGACAGCCGCGGGCGGCAAATACCCACGGTCCGCGCCAAGGTCGTCGGAGAAGAAGAGATCGCTGCGCGAGCTCATGCGGCGACCCGTGACGACCAGCGAATGCTTCTAGCCATACGCCAGGATGGCAGCCGATCATTGCGCGAACTGGCCAGTGAACTCGGTTGGAGAGACGCTGAGGGCGATGGCGATAAGAGGCGAGCGCAGACGGTGACTGACCGGCTGAAACGTGGCCAGTTCGCAATTTACGAAGTAGGTGCCTGGAAGTTGACCCGAAAGGGCGAGGAGGCCGCTATCGAGGCGGCAAAACAATTAAACCAAGTTGATCGTGGCGCTACTTTGGCTGCTGGCGTTGTGAAGGCGGCGCGGCGCAAGCGTACCGGGCGCACGTACCGTGCAACCGACGCTGGTGCGGGCGGCGAGTAAATGTTGTTAAATCAATAGCTTAAGCCCGTACCAGAGTTGAAGTCGTACACTACAGAAACCCTTTCCTTGGGTTGGTGGGGGTTTCACCCACCTACCCAAGGGCAAAAATTGAACCGTACCGTACCGTCCTTTTTCCTATGGGGGTGCACGTACGGTACGGCACCGAAAGGAGACTAACAGATGCGTATTGATGCGATGGGCACTGCAGCCCTCGGCGAAGCCGCCTTTGACGCAGCCCACCCTGTCAGCGGCGCGCCGGTTCGCGTTCTGGCCGTCAACGATGACGATCCTCAGCAAATCAAATGGCTAGTTGGATACACAGACGGCGCTGGCAACAAGCGCGTAGAGACGGTGGACGCCGTTGCGCCACGACGTTCTCTGGGTCGCAGGCTTCCTTGGACCTGGTGAAAGAGGGCTAACATGGCCAACATCATCCAACGCCCGTCAGAGCGAGCCGTACCTCGGCGCGTAACCGGCGCCGACGCCGTGGCAGAGAGCGCTCGGCCATCTCGCGGCCGGCGCCTGTCGTGGGAAGAATTCTATTTGCTTCGTCCCGATCGGCGGCCGGCGAACGACAACATCTCCAACGGCAAGCAGGAGGCGGCATGACGACAGCTACCGATCGCGCGAAGCTGCTCCGCGACGCGGACAGGTTACTTGCAGCTAACGACAATAGGCCACAGGAGGCCCGTGTGCGCTTTCGAGGTAGTCGGCCCGCATGGAACTGGCTCGCCAAGCACGACGCGCATGGTGCCGCGTGCCTGTGGCTTGTAATGCGTCAGCGCTTGCCGCAGCCCGCAAACGACAATTGCGCCGACGCGGTCGGCTTGAGCCTTGATCGGCGTAAAGGCGGCAAGGTGCGAGGACGGGATCCGGCGCCCCAGAATCTGGAAGCCTATTTGGCGCTACCTCCGGCCAAACCGCGACTGGGTAGTTCCGAGCCTATTGCGCCGGCGCTGCGCGGTTGGTTCGGATGGTTCGAGATTAAGCCGCAACCCGACGAGGTACCGTTTCACAATGACTGTCGCTTTGGGTTCGGTCCGCCCGCTATCGCGCAGGGTGCGTTCTTCCTCGGCGCGCAAAGCGGGGTAGGCCAGCCGCGACCATACACTCGTCACGGTGATGTAAGGCGGACTGACTCGGTCGAGTTCGCTATGGCTCCGCCTGAAGTCGACACAGTGATCGAGGCCGTGTTGGCACGGGCGACTTTACATGGCGTTGGCGAGGCACTCGGGGCGCGCGGCGGCTATGCCGATAGGCGAGGGCGGAAAGGTCTTATGGAAGCCGCGCGTTGGGCCAAGGCGGCTTCACCAATGCAGCAACAGGTTTAGCATAGTCAGCAATATCGGCATAAGCTTGAACACTTCTTCCCTCGAGAGGTGCCACCATTTTCGCTTCTTGGGAGGTGGTCGGCGCATACAATTCTCCATTTGAAAAACTCAAATCGAGAATCCTTTCGGGCCGATTTCTTATGTAACGCCCGAGATGGTTGGTTTCGCAAGCGGTTTCTTTGGAAAAATTCAGCAGAGCAGCGCTATCTGCAGATTGCCAGGATTAACTGATTGTTTTCAAAGAGATGTCCTGTTCCTACGGGACCGGGAACTGGGCCGTCTCCGGTTTTGAATCTGGTTTAGACCTGGTGTGATGTGCCAAATCGCGCCCGCTCGCGCCCTAAGGATACGAGTGGTTGTCAAGCTAGCCCGGCCGAAGGTGCGCGACGTCGCGCCGCGCATCGCCAACGAGATCGAGCCGAAAATGCAGAAGCTCGGCATCGAAAAAGCGGCTTTAGAAGAGGAGGGCCGACAGATACAGCGCAAGTCCGATCAGCACGATATGGGCGTGGCTGATGCCGCCAGGCAGGCGCGGATCGCCGCCATCCTCGGCCACCGATTGCCGGAGCAGCCCAAGCCGCAACGGACAAGATTGCACGAAATCATTGAGCGCGTTGGCGACATCGAAGCGGCATTGGCCATTATGAATGAAGACGCGAAGGTTGAGCGCAAACAGGCTGCAGCGAAGATCCTTGCTGCCGTCGAGCCCGTCCATCGACGTCTGGCCGAGACGCTCGGAGACGCGTTGTTAAAACTGCAGGCGGCGAACATGGCGCTCTGGCGCTTCTACAACGACCTGGATGGAGATGGCGTCAACATTGGCAGATTGGGCGACTTTCGATCGACCCGCCTCGGCAACCCACAAGACCAATACAGCGCTGTGCCCGCTCTCCTCTGTGAACTCGCTGGCGCCGGCTTTGTTTCGAAGTCTCAACTTCCAGCCGAGGTACGCCCGTGAGACCCAATCCGATCAAAGTACCCGGCGTCAACTTGCACCGGATGGCCGAGCGCGCGGCGTTTGCCGGTCGGGTGTCAGCCCGAGGCTTTGGGGTCGCTCCAACCGGTATGATGCTTGCAAACCATCAGGAGTCGGAATTCGTGCGTCCGGCACTGCGCGGTTTGGCTGTCAGCTACGGACAGGTATTCGAACGCGATGGCGATCTCGTGGCCTTCTTGCAAGGATGTTTTTCTGAGTCGCTGGCAAGCGACGTGATCAAGCTGCAGGTCGATCATATCGCCGACACTGAGGCTGGCGACACGCAGTCCGGATTGCGGTTTGTCGACCATGCAGACGCTCTCGCTTTTGAGTTTGAGGTTCCATCGACCCAGCGCGGTGCAATGCTTGCCAGCATGGTAGCGAGCAACGGACGAACGGACGTTTCGGTGGGCGTTGACGTGCTTGCCCGCACCGAAAAGGAATTCCGCGGTCACAAGGTGCGCTTGGTCACGAAAGCGAAGTTGCGCGAGATCAGCATCTGCAAGTCGGGTGCGGTAAAAAACGCCAGTGTTCGGCTGTTGGATCTTGCTGCAACGAGCCTCACGCTCGAGGACGATTTGAAGCATGGTGTGCTTGGCACCGTCGCCAGGATCAATGAGTCCGTTACAGGCATAAAAGAAGGCGTCGATCGTCTAGCAGCCGCAGTAAATGCCAGGCGTAACGCTGCGCCTTCAACGACACGCAATGCCGAGCATGCCGAGTGGGCGAAACAGATGCGCATCAGGCGCCTGATGCCGAATTAGTCTGAATTGGCGTCCTCAATGAGGGTTGCGAGGGCTAGTGCTTCTTCGCGAACAGATCGTGGCGCTAGCCGGTAGTCTCGTTGGGATACAGCCTCCGCCAACGCCACCCGCTCTGCTAACATCTGGTGACGGGGATTGATTTCTTCGGCTGTCGCCTCGATAGATGAATAAGCTCGCAAGCCAAGACCCATCTTTGCGCTCATGGCTCTCTGGGTTAGCCCCAGTCTCCTGCGCAGTAACGTTAGCTCGCGCCCATCCATTGATGCAGGCTCCAGGTCTTGCTATGTTTGGCGCCGGATGAGGGCTGCAATCCCTCATCCGGCTCCGGCTCATCGGTCGAGGGAGAACGAGATTCTCCATCGGCCTAGCCGGACACGGAAGTTAAGCAGAACGCTCATTTGGACCTCCTGTCCGTCACCGAGGCGTAATTGCCTCGGTGACGGACTCATATCAAATGAGCATTTTGTGCGCAAGGCAAAAGCATTAATTGCATATTTGCCTCGGGGTGGGGGGGTGGTCGGATATCTAGGACCGATGGTCCTAAGGACCGGCGGGGGTACCATCGTACGCAATGCCACAATTCAGGACATGGGGGTGAAATGCCCAGACCAAGAAAAAGTCTCGAGCAGTTGCGGCTTTCAGGTGCCCTTAAAAAGAACCCTGGGCGCTATGCACAACGCACAGAACTAGCGGACGATAGGCCGATCGGCGAGCCCTACGAATGGCTTCCATCGTCCGCTCAGGACGCGTGGGGCGAGATGGTGCCTACACTGCCTTGGCTGCGCTTCTGCCACCGCAGCATCGTTGGTATCACTGCGCTGTTACTTGGAAAGATGCGCAACGGCGATCTGGGCGTGGCGGGTATGACGCTACTGAATCAGTGTCTCGGCAAACTTGGTGCGACACCGGCATCATTCCCGAAGGTTGGATGGTCACCGCAGTCGAGCGCTGAGGATCTAGCGGACGAGTATTTCCGGTAGCTTCCCTACTGCCGATTGTTGTTATCCCGCTCAAGGACGTCAATCACCCACTCAATGTAGGCGCGTAGTTCAGGTGAGTGATTGAAAAATGCGAGCAAATCCGTAGCGTTTGAACGCAGCAGTGGTACTGCGTTTCTTATGAACTCCATGTTCGGATCACCGGCGTATGCAGAGACGGTCATCGCAGCTCCCAGAACTCCCAAAATGCTTAGATCGCCAAGAAGTATCTTCGTGGATGAGACGACGGTATTTCTGACCGCAATGTATGCCGAGTAACCAGCTCGCGATCCCGTCCAGCCAAAGTGAGCAACGTAGTCGGCGACGGGCCGATTTATCTCAATCGTCTCTGCTTCGATGATCTTTTTGTTGACAACAAAACTGTTGAGAAGGGTGTTGCCAGGCGCCTCGATCTCACGAATTCGTTGAGCATCGAGGAGGAACTCATCAGATTTCCTGACAAGATCTGCCCCTTCTTCAAAACCCATAATGAAGGCGCCGTGAATGCGTGATATGGCTTGCAATGCAGCCGCAGTCTGAGGCTCAATTGGTTCCGCTAAGGTGCGATCTATATTTTGCTCACGGTAGGCATCAGCAAAGCTCAACAGTGACGCACCCACGGAGTATACTGACACGATGTCAATTTCGCTTGTGTTCGGCTCCAGCAATAGTGTGTATTCACGAGCGGCCCGAACAAGTTCGGGAAATTTGTTCTCCAACTTAGCAAAATTTGCCGCTGAGCCGGCCAGCGTCGCCCTTAAGCGCTGATGAAGTCCCGATTGCGCTTTTTCGCTGAAATTGCCAAGCGGCAACGCTGTCCCTGCCAGTTTACCATCGCGCAGTTCGAACTGCGGACCCTCCGACAGCTGCGGCTCTGGCGGCTTCGGGTATTGCCTACTTATTGGGAGCGTCCGGTTCGGGCCGCCAAAGCTGAAATGCGCCTTCCCTCCGTCCTGCGTAGGCTTTCCAGTCTCTGGTTGCAGATTTGTAATCGTTGGCTGCTGTGCTTGAGGTTGTGATAAGCCCTGATAGCCGAATGAGGCGAGCTCACTCTCCATCTTGGCGAACTCATCGGCTAGGTCAGGTGCTACAGCCGGCTGCTTGTTGCGGTCGATGGAGGAAGAGATGTGCTCCAGTTCGGCGAGCGGATCCGTTTCCGGCGCGCGATTGGAATAACCTCCCTCGACCATCGAGATGGCGTCTTCCAGCGAGAGCATCTGGCTGGCCTTGTCGGATGCGGGAATCGGCGGCGAAAACTCCGCTAGCTTCCTCGCCAACGTGGCACGAACGCTTTCATAAATGCGCACACGCTTTTCGGACGTCTCGTCGCCGTGCCTAGCGAGTGCCTTTTTCAGAATGCCAATGAAATCTGCCATTTACAAACCCTCCCGGCAATTCGGGATAACAGGTCGGCAGTCTGCTGAATAGCTGGCCATTCCATCCACTGTAACCCTCAGAAAGACTTCGTACCATGATCGACCAACGTGCTTCGGCGCGATCGCCCAACTGTGCGCTTATACAAGAAACCACCGCTCTTGAGCTTCTAGAAAACTACGTGGCATCGGCCGCGACGGCCGACCTTGTTGGCGAGCTTCGCAGCCGCGGGTTCACGGATAGCTACGTTGTGTCAGCGCTGCTCGCCGGCGCCATCACTCTAATCCGCGGCCTCTCGGATCCAACGGCCTGGGCAGCGCTCCTTGAGCAGACTGCGAACGACCTGAGGGATGCCGATGGCCGCTAGTAGCGACGACCTGCTAATTTCGGTCAGCACCGACCTCACCACGGTCAAACGCCAACTCAAGCAGCTTGTTAGCGACATCGGCACCGCTACGGGCGGGATTCAAAAGCAGTTCGACAGCGTCGGACGTGGCATCGACAAGTCCATGACTACCGCGCTGCAGGCGCGCATCAACGACATGGTTGGGATAGGTGCCAAAGCAGGCAAGGAATGGAACGGCGTCCTTGCTGACCAGGGCCGTGAGCTTGAATCGCTGCGCGCGAAATACAGCCCGCTGTTTGCCGCCCAGCAGACCTATCTGAACAATCTCAAGAATATCAAAATGGCGCAGGCCATCGGCGCCATCAGCGGCGACGAGATGTCTGCTGCCATCGCGCGCGAAAAGGCGGCCTTCACAGGCAACGTCATCGCCATCAATACTCACGATGCTGCAATGCAGAAAGTGCGCAGCACGGCAAAGCTCACCGCCAACCAGATGCTCAATCTGTCGCGGCAGGGCAATGACGTGATCACCATGTTCGCGCTTGGTGCGCCTCCGATGCAGATCTTCGCATCGCAGGCCGGCCAGATCTATGACGCGCTCGAGCAAGGCCCGAATGGCGTCAAGGGATCGTTGAAGGCGATTGGCGAGAGCGCGTTAGGGCTTGTCACAAAGTTTCCGTTGGCGACGGCTGCTATAGCTGCGGCTGGCGTGGCGTTCCTGGCCTACCAGGCGTACGGCGGCAGCAGCCTCAAAACGCTAGATGAAATCCTCAAAAACCACGAGGAAAACATCAAGCGCCTTGGCGACGCCTACGACGTGGTGGCAACCAAACAGCACAAGTATGCGAGCGATACCGCAAACACGGTCAACGCCCTCAACGAAAAGAACGTCCAAGACCTAAAGAACCTGCTTGGCGCGCAGGTTAAGGAGGTTTTCGACTCCATCTACAAGACGATTGGCGCTGGCGGTGGCAACCAAGGGCCACTTTCCAAGACGCTGATCTCGACCTTTGAGCCGTTCCAGGCTGCCATCGAAAAACTTGCCGAGGGTACTCGCAACGGCACGCCAGACATCAAGGCGTTTCGAGACGAGGTTACCAACGTCGCCAAGACGGATCCGAGCAATCTAAACGCTGCCCGCGACACGCTTCTTGCCATAACGGCCGAGGCAACAAAGACGGCCGACGCGCTACCGATCGTGAGTGCCGCAGTTTCAGGCACGATAGATGTCGTCGATCAATTCAATCGTGCACTCGCAAACGTAGATTCGAAACCGGTCCAAGACGAGCTGCAGGCCCTGTTCGACAAGGCTTTGGCTGGCAGGGAGCCGATTGAAGGCATCCTCATTGAACTTGCCAAGCTGGAGCAGGCTAATCCGAGTTTCGCGGGAATCCTCTCGGGCTTCCAGGGCATCCTAGCTGCTGCAGCGAATACCGCAGCTGCGCTGGACAATCTCGGCTCCCACTACTTTGCCAATCAGGGCACGCCGACGAATGGCCGTCAGAAGCTGCCTGTTGGGTTGCTGCCAGACACTGCTCCTACCCCAGATTTCGCACCGAACCGGGAAGACCTCGGCCACGAATACGACAAGGCGGTAGAGGCGGCACAGCGCAAGGCAGATGCGGCCGCACGCAGAGCCAACCGTCCGCAGCAAAAGACCTCTGACGACAGGTTTGCCGAGGACATCCAAGCGATCAAGGATCGCACTGCGGCGCTCAACGAGGAAATCTCGACGCTGGGCCTTTCCTTTGAGGAGCAAACCAAGCGCAAGACGTCGCTTGACCTCGAGCAGGAAGCACTAAAGCAGGTCCGCGAAGAAGCTCGCAAGAAGGGCGACGCCGACTGGCAGAGCGTCCAACTGTCACCCCAGCAGGTGCAGGCGATCAACGACGTCTCGGCTGCCTATGCCAAGCAGGCGGAGGAACTGCGCAAGGCGCAGGAAATGTACGACCTTCAGCGCGACGTGCTGAAGGGTGCATTTGACGACATGCGGTCCGCGTTGGACGACGGCAAGTTGTCCTGGCAGGACTTTGGCAACATTGCCATGAACGCCCTCGATAAGATCATCGACAAAATCGAGAATGATCTCATCGACGCAATCATGCAGGCCAACTCGGCCGGTGGCGGCGGAAGCGGCGGCATACTTGGTGGGCTGTTCAGCCTGCTAGGGCTTGGTGGTGGGTCATCATTCAATCCGACATCCGGCGGCTTCGCCCAGATGTTGGGCATCCCTGGCTACGCGAACGGAACGGACAATCATCCCGGCGGTCTAGCCGTTGTTGGCGAAAAGGGGCCGGAGCTTCTTAATCTGCCACGCGGCTCGCAGGTGATCCCGAAGATGCCGATGATACTTGCTCCTGCAAACCAGAATAGCGCTGGATACAACGATAACCGGCAGATCACAATTGATGCCCGTGGTGCTCAGAAGGGTGTTGGCGAGGAAATTAAGCGCGCCCTTGCCGAATACGACAAGAGCTCGATCCCTCGCACGCTATCAGCCATTCGGACAGCCAAGATACGGGGAATGGTGTAATGCCCGACACCAAAGCCGAAGTTGAAGCGGCGGTAGCAAGTATAGCGCCGCTCGGGGCGGCTATCCTGGCGAAAGCCGAAGCCGCCCGTAAGGCCCGCAAGGACAAGAAGTAAGGAATTCCCAAATTGTCGACTTACAAAACCGGCACGGTTTCCGTGACGAACGGCAGCGCTGCGTTTACAGGCACCGGCACCGCATGGGCTATAGCCCTTGTTGCGGGAGGCACGCTCTACGTTGAGGCGCCGGGCAATCCGATGCCCATCGCATCCATAACGGACGACACACATGGCACCGCTGCTATTAAATGGACGGGCGCGACTGGCACGTACAACTACGTCATCGAGTTGGAGAACTCGGCGGCCGCCAACGTCGTAGATATGAATAGCACACTTAGTCGCGTGCTCGTTACGTTGTCGCTGGCTGGCATTACGCCCGACGCCTCCGGCTCCTTGACTGACCGCGCCGCCATTACGCTTACTGTGGCGAACAAAGGCTTTCTGTTCCTACATGCTGAGATCGGCGTTGCGTTCGCGTTCTATCGCTGGACGGGCACCGCCTGGGATGGACCTTTCCCTGTAGCCAGTTCGTCGTCTGGCGGCCCAGTAAGCAGCCTGACCGCAGGCACGGGCATTACAATCGATGCCACCAATCCGACTGTTCCGGTTGTTAGTGCAACTGGTTTTGCCCCTCCGCAAGGCAGGCTGACGCTCACCAGCGGGACCGCGATCACCGCAACTGACGTCAGCGGCGCGACGTCAGTGTACTACATCCCGGCCAGCGGGAACGTCGTTCCTGTGTGGACCGGATCATCGTTCTTCAACAAGGTATTTTCCGAGCTTACCCTCGCCCTAGACGCTACTTCCGGTCACACCGGTTATCACCAGTCGGGTAAGAATTTTGATCTGTTTGTTATCAATGACAGTGGGACGATGAGGCTGGTTAGCGGCCCAGCATGGTCCTCGGATACTACGCGCGGAACCGGTGTAGGAACAACTGAACTGGAGCTCAAGAACGGAATCTGGACGAACAAGAACGCGTTGGCGGCTGCGCGTTTCGGCAGTGCATCAAGTAGCACGCTGGCGGTTGCTGCGAATAGAGCTACGTTCGTCGGGTCAATGCGCATGACGGCGGATGGGACCACCGAGGACAGCGTGGTAAAGCGCTTCATTTCCAATGCATCGAATCTTGCGCAGCGCCGTCTAAGAAGAGCAGACCCAGCGTCACCATGGACTTACTCGCTTGCGACCGAGCGTCAGGCCAACGGCAACACGGCGAACAAGGTCGAGGTGCTTAATTGTCTCGCTGGTCGCATCAGCGACGTGATGCTGATGATTGCAGCCACAAACAGCACCACCACGCCAGCCCTATGTGTGGCTGGCATTGGGTTCGACAGCATCACAGCGCGAAACGGGGCAGTGCAGATGAACGGCCTCACCTATGCCGTTAGCTCGGAAGCTTATCGATCGATTTTCGCCAAGTTCACAGGCGATTGCGGCCTTGGATATCATTACCTGTCCTGGCTTGAACGAGGCGCCGGCACTGCTGACACGCAGACCTGGCAAAACACGCCGGTCTTTGGTTTGTCGGGGTTAACGATCGGATGAGTGTATTCGGAAGTGCGTCGCTAGACCCTTACGTAATCAAAACGCTAGGTATGCCAGCCTCCCAGCCGTACCAGAATACAGATGGGCGCACACTGGTCTATCCCGGCTTGGTTAGTGGCGAGAACACAGCCTTGTTCATCACAGCCGGCCAATCAAACGGTGCCGGCGCCAATCATGTTACCGCAGCCTATACGCCAACAAACGGCGCAAAAAACCAAACCCTGTACCTTTTCAACGGCGGCATCTATCGTACCGCTGACCCCCTGCTGGGCGGGGGGACTGGCTCCCTTGGAAGTTGGGGTGGCCGGCTGGCCGACAAACTCATCGATGCCGGCGTCTTTGCACGAGTAGTTATTTTGCCAACTGACGTCGGGAGTACAGCCGTAGCCGACTGGCAACCTGGCGCGTCGTTTTTCGATCGTCTCATCGTTGCCACGAAACGGGCTTTGTCACTCGGTCTACCCGTCACTGGGTATCTTTGGCATCAAGGAGAAACGGACCAGGCGGCAGGAACATCGCAGGTTGCCTATGCATCTGCACTATCCAGTATCATCACTGGCGTGCGAGCTTATGGCTCTGGTTTCCAGGCTCCGTGGTTCATCGGAAAATGCTCATACAACGGCGGTAACACGAGCGCCGCAGTTCGTGCGGCACAGGCGGCCATCATAGACGGTGCTACGATTTTCGCGGGCGGCGACACAGACAGCCTGACGGGAGCCGGGACAAATCGAGAGGCTGGGAATCTGCATTTTAATGCAACTGGTGCGGACGCGGCGGCGTCCCTCTGGAAAGCCGCGCTCGACGTGGTCTTTTAGGGCGCGCTTATGCTGTCCAGATAGCTGCGCTCGGTCTCGGTCTTGCTCATGGATCGCCACTGCCATCCGTCTGCTGTGCGGCGGCACATCAGAAGTCCTCGCGACACTGAACCGTCAATGAGGCGCCTTCGTTTGAGTGAAAGATGCTCGTGCCAAGATCCGTCGCGACTAATCCTGTACGCGCCATAGTTTAGCGCGATCAGGACCGCGAGCATGCCAGCGAAGAGAAGCGAGCCGTTTGTCATGAAAACTAATATCACTCAAACACCGACAGGCACGCAACCGCTTTATTTCGTATCGACGACTTGTTCGTGGCGGCGGCAAAGCTCTAGTTCGGCTTCCGTAGTGCATTCAACACCATATCGGCATCGTTCGCGTCGCCGCCGTACAGAACTTGGCACACGCCATCCACCAGACTGACGTGCCCGTCCAGGCGGCCCTTGCCGCGAAGACTAGGCAAGGGCAGTGAGCCTGCTGCGGAAACGCTCCTTCATCAGCAGGGCGGGAGTTTCGATGTACCTGAATGACATGCCTGCCATGGCATAGGAGGCGGGCGCCAGGATGAATAAACCGATTGCTTGCTTTTCTCCGACAGACAGCGCGGCTCCGTACTTGTGCACCGTCAAATACCAGATCGGGTAATGGTAGAGGTAAAGACCGTAAGAGATCCTGCCCGTGTAGACGAGCCAGTCAGCCGACATTGCCAAGTGCATGCGCGAGCCTGCATTTGACGAAAGATGGAGCACGATGACGGCGACCGACGCAACAACAAGCGGCTGCTTCCAGGCGAGGTAGTCGGCAGGCAACAGCATCACAAGAACGATTACCATGACGCCAGCAGACGCCGCCGACCAAAGCCACCGCTTGAACTGTTCGGATATCCCGCCGTGGGCGACGATGGCAGGCAGCGCTCCGGCAAATATCGCGTCTGCGCGAGTGTGGAATGCCGCGGAGACCCACATCTCCGGAGCGCCACGGGCCACCAACGTGTAGCGGTTCACCTCTATTGCCAGAACCAAAAACAGCACACCGGCAAAAATCGCGGTGAAGTTCCGGACGCGACCAATCAGGAACAGGAGCGCTATCGGCCAGATAAGATAGAACTGCTCTTCGATTGCCAGCGACCAAGTGTGCCCGAATTCATACATATTCCACAGATCTGTGGCGCGCACCCAGTTGCTCACATAGAAGATAGCGGCAGGAATTGATCGCAGGATGATATTGTGGGGGAATATTCCAAATGCGAGATCGATAGCGCCGAAAAGAAAAACACAGACGAGCAGAGCCGGAGCCAACCGCAGGACGCGGCGGGCATAGAAATTGGCAAGGCTGACGGTGCCTGTGTCGGCAATTTCACGAAGCAGCAGCGACGTGATTAGAAAACCACTCAGTACGAAGAAGATGTCGACGCCGAGATTGCCTTTAGTGATGCCGAAAAGTCCGTCGAAGTGAGAGCACATCACAATCAGCACTGCGCACCCGCGAAGTCCGTCCAGTGACGGATTCCGCTGGCGTTCTACAGTCGCTTGAGCATCGGCTGGCGCTGATCTCGGGAACAGTCTTTTTGCAAGCGACTTAAGCAAGCCGGTCTCTCATTTGGAAAATTGGGCGCAACCTATTCGCAGTCATGCTTCATGACAATTGAAAGAGAACGCAGAGAACAACGTCTGCGGGACCTTAGGCCGGTCGAAATCAAGTCGGCCCCCATATCATCCGAAAGGAAAATTCATGGCTCTTCCCGTGAAAAGGAATCGCTCGCCCGCGTACTCGCGCAATGAGGGCGGCTGCAGCGCTTCAGAAAGCTACCTGAGTGGACCGAACCACTTGGTTCCAAACGTCGCCTCGATGATCGTGATCAGCGAGAAGATTGCGATGAACATGAACATGGCGAAGCTGACCCATTTCAGGACGACAAACTGAAATAGTACGGGTTGCCAAGCGTCATGCAGGCCGTGCAGAAGGGCAAGCGAAATGACGATGGCGGCCAGACTTCCGCATATCGCAAAACCGCGCTCTACCAGTCTTTTCAGCATTACGACCCAGGGGCTCTCCGAGCCGAACTATAGCAAAACTGATAGCAAGACAATCTTCCGCCCAGCTTGATGAGGCTGTCCGCAGCCGAGCTAGTTCGGCTTTCGCAGCGCGTTCAAGATCACGTCGGCCTCATTGCTTTCGCCGTTGCGCCCCACCCGGACTTCCAACGCGGCGCGCCGGTTTGCGCCGGATCGGCCGGTTGTTTATACCGACGAACCAGGCGCCACGACTTTTGTTCTGGCTCCAGGTGAAGGCCCGGCCGTAAAGCTCGCTCCCCAAGCGCTCGGCTTTTGTCGACGATTCCGCAGGAGGTCAGTGTGAAGGGGGTTGCGCTTTTAACAATGCCCAGGAGCGGCTCAGAATGGCTCGGAAGTCTGGCGAATGCCGCCGGCACCATGGGCCGTTTTGGCGAATGGCTGGATCTGTATCACCACTCGGCGAAGCCGCAATCATTTCATGAGTTGGAAACGTCGGTCTTGAAGTTGGGGACTTCGGCAAACCGGCGCTTCGCCATAAAGCTTTTCCCCAACCATCTTCGTGAAACGCACGACAGATTTGGGACGGATTTCTTGTTCGAAATGCTCTCGAAGCATGAAATCGGGCTGGTGTTTCTGGAACGACGGGACCGGCTGAGGCAAGCCATCTCGTACCATCGCGGCAATGTTTCCAAAAAGTGGACAAGCAGGCTTGAAGGGACAGGAGCCTCGGCCGATTACGATTTTGCGGCAATCCTCCGAAGTTACGCCCATCTCGAGGACGGATACCGGTTTTGGTCGAAATATCTCGGCATGATGGGCCTGCCTTTCAAGCATGTTGTCTACGAGCAAGTCCTTGAAGATCCCACGCCTTTTGTGGAAATTGTGGCGGCCTACATGGACGTTGCCCCGCCTGCGCAGGTGGCGCCGTCCGCACTTAAGATCCAGCGTGACGACCTGACAGAAGAATGGGCGGTACGGTTTCGGTCAGATGCAAAAGCTGGCGGAATCATTGACCTGTTGCTGGAGGATGAGAAGCCGGCAGCAAGAACGCTCTCAAATCTCAGTCGATTTTTGAAAAAGCGCCCGCTGAAAAGGGCCTGAGCAAAATTTCAGTTCGGCTTCCGCAGCGCGTTCAACACCATATCGGCATCGTTCGCGTCGCCGCTGAACACGACCTGCCACAACCCATCCACCAGCCCGACATGCCCGCCATCATACGTGTGGATCTCGCCAGCCTTGGCCGCCACCTAATCGCGTAGGCAGGGGCGCAGGTCAGCCCACGGCTTCGGCAACTTTACCCAGTCTCGTTTCATCGGCTTAACGATCCATCTCAAACCAAGTTGTCGTGCAGCCGTCCGGGTGCGTCACCCTGATCCATTCGCCGGTATCGGGCGGGATCGTTACCGGCCCCCAAATCGTCGCGGCCTCGACAACGTTCTCGGCCTCGAAGTCCGCACGCCGCACTGCATTGCAGTCGCGGATCAACTCCACCGTGTAGTCCCCCATCGGCTCGCTCCCGCGCCGACCATAGCCAGATCATCACCCGACAGGAAACATCATGGCAGCGTCCCGTGAAAAGGAATCGCTTGCCCGCGTGCTCGCGCATGAGGGCGGCTACAGCAACCATCCCAAGGATCCTGGCGGCGCCACCATGAAGGGCGTCACCCAGCGGGTCTATGACGGCTATCGCAAGGGCAGGGGCCTTGCCACCAGGTCGGTCAAAGGCATCACCACGGATGAACTGAACGAAATCTATGACAGGCAGTATTGGGATGCCGTGAAGGGCGACCTGGTGCCGGCCGGCGTCGACTATGTCGTGTTCGACGGGGCAGTGAACTCTGGCCCGGCTCGGTCGATCATGTGGCTTCAGCGGGCTCTGGTGCCGCTCTACACAGGCCCGATCGATGGCGTCATCGGAGTTGGCACGCTGGCGGCTATCCAAAGCGTCAATAGCCTGGGTGAGCTCATCAATCGCATCTGCGACGAGCGCATGAGATTTCTCCGGGCGCTGAAGACCTTCCCGACCTTCTGAAAGGGGTGGTCGGCTCGCGTTGCCGAAGTTCGAACCATCGGCAAGGCATGGGCGAGCGGAGCCGCACCGCGAGCAGCGAACTTCATCGATGGCGGTCAGGCCAAGGCGCTAGCCGAAGACGCACAGGCTGCACCATCGACGGCCCCGGCCGACGCGGCGATCGGCGCCGGCATCGGCAGCGGCGGCATCGCGGGCACGCTGCAGGATCTCCAGAACCAGCTTTCCCCGATGTCCTACGGCAGCGAGTTCATCATGAAGGTGGTTTTGGTGCTGGCCGTCCTCAGTGCCGTGCTGCTGCTCGGCAGTGCCGGATATCGCTGGTATGCCAACCGCAAGGCCAAGAGGCTTGCCGCGGCGATGGGCCAGGCCCCAGCATGAGCTAGCTCATCACCTTCCTTGTCGGCCGGCTTGGCGTCTCGCGCCTGGTCGGCGGCGTCATCGGCTGGGCGGCCATCGCCCTTGTCGCCTCGGGCGCCGTGCTCGGGGTCTACGAATTCATCAAGCACAAAGGCGCCGACGAGGTCCGCGCCAAGATCGAGAAGGGAAATCAGAATGCGATTCAAAAGGGGATCGACGCTCGCATGTCTCTTGACGAGTGCATTGACGCTGGCGGCGTGTACGACTTCGGACGTCAGCGGTGTGGCGCCGCTACGACAGGCCGTCGGTAACAGCCTTCCCGGCGCACAGGGCAAGACGCTGGCCGATCAGAACAGGATCGACCGCACCGTGGCGCCCGGCTGCGCCGTGAAGCTCTACACCAGGGCCGAATGCGATCTGCACACGAAGGCCAGCGCCGCGCGCCGGGCCGAACTTAAATAGCGCAGCAAAGGTCGGGACATGCCGGGACCATCCAACAGAAGCCTCGAAATGATGATCGGCGGTCTCCTCGAGGCGACGCAGAACATGCAGCGCGACATCACCGAGATCCGTCGCGACATCAAGGACAGCGATTCCCGTGCCGCCCTGAGCTACGAGCAGTCGGAACAACGCGCCGCCGCCAGCCGCGCGAAGATGTATCAGAAGACCGACGAGCTGGTCGAGCGCGTCAGCGCCACAGAAAGCGCGGTCAGCAAGCTCAATGCCGACATGACCAGCGTCAAGGAAGTGACGGCCGAGGTGACACGCTGGAAGCTCATGGGGCTTGGCGCCCTGGGGGTAACGGGGATGGCGGCGGCGGCGCTGGCATCGCTGGTCACGGCGTACTGGACGGATATATGGCGAGTGCTGCGCGGTGGGTGAGGGAACCTTGAATGTCTGAAGTGGTTTGGCTTCAAAGGAGAACCACGCCATGCAACCCAAATCATCGCGCGATATTCCCGGCACCGATCCCCGCAAGGACACAGACCGGGAGACTCGAGAAGCTGTCGTCAAAACGCCCGACAAGACCAACGACTGGGACCGCGATCAGGTCCACGGTGAGGGCGAGACCATCAACATCGAATCCGAACGCGACGACAATCTCGCAACAGCCGAGACCAATGCCGGTATTCAAGTGGATGGCGAAGTTGCCGAGGAAGACGATGACAATGCGTATCAGAATAGCGACGACGCCTTGCCTGACGATGAAGAAGAGGCCGCCATCGCCCGTCATCCCACCCGAGAAGGTCGGTTTGACGAGATATAGTTACCAGGCAGTCCGTGGTCGCGACCAACCCTGCCGCCGCTCGTTGATCGCTGCTGGATGATCCCAGCGCACTTCCTGGACTTGCCCGCTGTTCCCCCAAGGGACAGCGGGCCTTTTCCGACACGTAAACGCAAAAGCCCGGCTATCTGCCGGGCCTTCTTCTTGTGACTTTGTGGCTAAAAAATTACTGGCCCATTCCGAACTTGTAGGTCAGCCGGGCCATGACGGCATCAACCTTGGCCTTGGTGCGATAGGTCTCGGGATTGTCACCAAGGTGACCGTCATCGAACACGTTGTCACCCGTGCTCGTCTTATGGCCGAGGTCGACGTGGGTATAGTCCACGCCCAGCGAGAGGTTGTTCGTGAGGGCATAGTCGATGCCGGCGCCAAGCGCATAGCCGTTCTGCCACTCATTCTTCTCGTAGGTGACGAGGGCATCGTTGTCTCGGGCGCGGAAGTCCACCTTGCCGCCGGCATAACCCGCCTTGGCGTAGATCAGCACGCGATCGAAGGCGTAGCCGACGCGGCCGACGACCGTCGCATAATTCGAGATTTTGGCGGTCTCTGTGTCCGTGTCCGGGAAGTAGGGGCTCGTGATGGTCTTGCGGATGCCCGTTGCCGTCCAGGTGGCCTCGCCGCCCAGAACCCATTGGCCCCACTGCCATTGCGCGCCTGCATGGATACCGCCGGCTACGCCGCCCTTGTTGAAGTCAAAGCCTTCCGTGCCGGCCGGAACGGCGTCGGTGAAAAATCCACCATTCGGCTCCGTTACGTCCGTCGCCGTGATGTCGCCATTGGCAAAGCCGAGATGGCCGCCGACGTAGAAACCGCTCCAGTCATAGGTCGACCCCGCGATCGGTGCCACCATGTCGGCTGCTGAGGCTGTGCTTGCCGCCAGGGTGGCAACGGCCAGAACTGCTAAGAATTTGTTCACGTATTTTCTCCAGACCCAAGTAAAACCCTCGTTGAGGACAATAGCCGAGATCGTGAGCAAATTGTGTGACGATTGTGCAACCACTTTTATTTTATCTTGGACCAACCCGCTATCGATCGCTGGACCCGCGCTGGCCTCGCGGAAGGCAATAGCCAGTAAAGTTGCCCCGGGGCTTTTGCCGGGTCTCGGTGACCGCTAAGTGAGGTTTGAGGGAACAAGTTCCTGCTGACGAAATTAGAAGGCTGCGCTGCCGCCCATGCAGTGCGAGTTCCAACCTTGTCTGTGCCCGCTGCCGAAAGGTGGCGGGCTTTTTCGTCGTGAGGTGGAACTTCGGTCTTTAGCGCTTGTTTGACTGGAGGCGGCCGTCTTCAGCGAGCGGCCGCTGACCAAAGACCCAAATCTTGGTCGGCCCGCGCTTCCCCGAGAGGCGCGGGCCACTCTATCCCCCATTGGCAAGCCAGCGGATTGTGCTTGTTCTAGTCGGTTATTCCATGCTTTCGATCAGATGGAAGCCCGTCACTGTTTTCGCGGTGGCGGCCTTTTTTGCCTTTATCTGACATGTTACTCAGCAACCGACTCAGGGGCGCAGTATGCGGCTGATAGTATTTGCAATCGTGATCGGGCTTTTTATGGCATCAGGCTTTTGGTTGGCAGCCGAACTGGTGCTTGTCAGCCAAGCAACAGAGCTGCCGGGTTGACAAGCTCTCGTCGCGGAAGGCAGTTTGCCGGCTTGAGCGAAAACGCGGGGAAGTATCCTATGAAGAAGACCTATTTTAAGCCGGTGCTGGTGAAGCGCGAGAAGTTGACGGCTGTTGTCGCCGTTTGCGTTTCTAACTGCCCCACCTGATCCTGGCTTGCCGACATCAAAGCTCGCTGGCTTCGGCCGGCGGGTTTTTTGTTTATCAGGGTGTGCGCGGTAGTTATTTCCGGACGCCGGGGAACATCAGGATTGTTGCTCCATCTTCCGGCTCCAGCGGCTCGTGGCCCGGGCCTTCGTGCCACATCACCTGGCGCAGGTCGCGCTGATCGACCATCTGGCCACAGTAGGGGCACGGATAGAAATTGTCTTCTTGTCGCTCCGGCTCGCCGCCGTGCAGCTTGCCTTGGACGGGCCGGCCCAAGTCTGAAAGTTTCGTCATGTCTGCATGTCCTTGCTCACGTCATCGAGCATTTTGAGTGCGGAACTCCTGTCAGATGGCAGCGATAGTCCTTGATCAATCGCCGCAGCCTTGAACGCTGCAAAAGCGATAGCTGGTTTGCAGGTGCCATCTTTGGCTGCAGCTATGGTCACGATCTGCGAGCCATGCCGCTGGCCGATCGACGCGAGATCCTGCAAGGCATGATCCCGGAAGGCGGGCGAATACAGTTCAGCGAAGCGCTGCCCGGCACTGGCGCGGCGGTCTATCATCTCGTCGACAAGGCCGGCCTTGAAGGCGTGGTGTCCAAGAGGAAGGACAGCGCCTATCGCAGCGGCCCTACGATGGCCTGGCGCAAGATCAAGTGCTTCGAAGAGAAGCAGATGGACATCATTGGCGTGCAGCGAGATCCCGGCAAAGCCGCGCAGGTTATAATGGCTGAAAAGGGCCACTATAAAGGCGGCGCGTTCGTGAGGCTAAGGGCCGACAAGAGGCAAGCCCTGTGGGACCGTGTGCAAGGCAAGGTCGGCGGTCCCGTTCCGAATGGACACAAGAAGGATAAGGCCGAGTGGCTGAAACCTGGCCTGGTCGGCCGCGTGAAGACGCTCAAGGGCGAGGAGAAGCTGCGACACGCGAGACTGCTGGACTATTGGGAAGAGAATTGAGACGGCTTGCCTTGGGCAGACGCTGTGCTTCTATTGCGCATCCGGTTGCTGAGGAGAAACCGATGCCAATGCGACACAAGGCCCGTGAGGCTGGTAACTTTGATCCATCCGAGGTTGAATTGCTGGGGCGTGTTTTCGACCAACTCAAGATGGATTTTCGGACAGAGGAGCGCGACGCGCTCGCGTCCCGCATCATCGCCAATTACATGGCCGGCATCAAAGACGAGACCGAGCTGCTCTCTGTGTCAAAGCAGCCGCTCGGCCGGTAAGGGGAACGCTGATGGCCGTCGCCAAGAAGGACCAGGAGCGCGCGAACTACGCCTGGATGTACGGCGCGCAGGCGCGCAAGGACGGCAAGGAGCGCGTCGTGCCCGAGTTCTGGCAAGAGCATGCCGACGCCTGGTTGCAGGGCTTCGACGGCGTGGCGTTCGGCGAACAGCCAAAGCCTGTGAGCCCCGACATGGAGGCCGAAGTCGATGAAGACGCCGTCGACGGGCCGGCCGGAACCTAAAGCCTTGGTCGAGCTTAAGGCTCAATGAGCACACGCGGCATCAACTTCCTTGATCAGTGGATCGCGAACAATGTTCCCGAAACCGCCAAGGCCGATGTTGTTTCCGTTGATGAGCTGACCCACAAACTCATCGCGGACGCCAAGGCGCTGGGCATCAAGCGCAGCGAGATCGATGAAGAGGTCGACAGTCTCTACCGCACCATCCTCGACGCGATCGTGCATTTCGACCCGGGCCTGTCCGAATAGGGCGCGGCTAAAGATACCGATCTCCGTTGCCGCGGTGCGCGAAGCAAAACCAGTGCGATTCTGCTCGAGGCCGAGCAAATCCCCAGCCGGCAATCTTCCCGCAGCCATCATGCTCGCATGTGTGGCCCAGCACCTTGGCGCGGTCGCGCGGTGCTGGCGTCATGCCTTCGGCAAGCCTCGCGGGTTCGTCACTCACAGCGGGTTGATTGGCCCGACCAGGGCAGGGTGGTCGTTGGGCTGCTTGTTGATGACGGTCGAATTGACGTCACGACCGACGCGATTGAATTGCAGCTGCCCGTCGATGTCGTGGCTGAGGATGTCCTTCAGGTATTCCTTCGGCGTCGACGGGTCGAGCCAGGCATCGTAATAGGCCGGGTCGAGAATGACGGGCTGGCGATCGTGCAGGTTCTTCATCGGCTCGCCGGCGGGCTCGGTGATGATGGTGCAGCTGGTGATGTCGAGATTGGAATTGTGGGCCCACAGGCCGGCGAACGAGAAGGGCGCGTGGCCGGGCTGGTAGATGTGCCAGGGATCCTTCTTGCCGTCGGCCGGCGATATCGTCCACTCGTAGAAGCCATCGGCCGGGATCAGGCAGCGCTTTGATTTGAAGGCGTCACGGAAGGCCGGCGCCGTATCGACACCCTCGATCCTGGCATTGAACATGGCCGCCTTTGGAATTTCCTTCGCCCAGAACGGAACGAGCCACCATCTCCCCTCGCGCAAGCGGTGGTTTCCATTCTCGCCGGCGGTGACGAAAGGGACGTCCTGCGTCGGGGCGATGTTGTAGCGCGGCTCGTCGTTGCGGCCGGTCTCGGCCGGCGCCGTCAGCCGGTAGAGCCGGTGGATCTCCGACCATGAGAGATATCGGGTGTATCGTCCGCACATGATCTGCCTCTAGCTGCGTAGGATCTCGGGGACACGGAGCGGGCCGAGATCGAGGATGCGCCTGTAGTCATCGGTGCGCCGCCAGGAGCCACGTATCTTGCCATTCTCCCGATCGCGCTTCGGATCGAACGCTTCTCCGGCGAAATGATCGCGGAACGTCTTCGCCGCGGCGGCGTCGGCAAAGCAGTGCAGCCGATAGCTTTCATATTTGCCGTTCGGCCACACCGCCTGCACCTGCCTGACCTGGAATGCCATCCCGCGATCCTGGCAGAACCTTGTAATCACCGTGAAGTTCCGATCGGTGCAGATGTCGTCGGGCAGAGCAACCTGGTGAGGCCAATCGCGATCGATGACGGAAGGCGCCGGAATCCTGCGGTTGCGCTTGACCATCAGTGCGACGTCGGTTTCTCTATTGCCGCCTCAAGCGCATCAATGGCGGCATAGACGGCTTGGCGCTTGGGCTCGATCGGCTCTTCGGGCCTGAAGCCTGAAAGCGCCAGTGTGGTATAGGCAACGGTCACGGCTGCAACCAGATCACGCGAATCGTCCAGATCGGCCGCCAACCTGTCCGCCAGTATGCCGATCTGGGAGTTCCAAAATTCGCGTTTGCCGTCTTCAGCAGCCGTAAAGGCGCGGAGCATTGCCAGCGCCGCCGGTCGATCGGCCAATTGGGTTGCAGGATCGAACAGCAATTCCAACCCAAACGCTCTCAGCCTCTTTTCCTCCGCCCAGCCTTCGCAGCATGCCTGCAGCGCCGCATTGTTGGCTTCGTACCAGACGTCGGCAGCGGCATATTCCGCTTCCGACGGCTCCTGGTCCGGCGGGAAGCCCATCTCATCCCAGCCCTCGACGGCAAAAGCGCCGCCTGCGGCCCGTTCAGCCGTCATTCCAGCGCGGTTGAAAACGGCTCTCGCAGCTTCCAAGCCTCGCTGCATTTCTTCGGGTGATGCGCCCCGAGCGCGCATGATGACGTCCATGCCTGCCTCCTGTGGCTATCGCGCCAATAGTGAACGAAAAGAGAACATGGAGTCAAGTCCGTGCTTGACGGCACAGGAATATGTTCCTTATTTCTGACGTGCATCTGAGCAGGAAGGGTAATGGGAAAGCGCCAAAACGCGCCGAACGGCGAAGCTGTGTCCGAATTGGAACGAGCTGCCCAGCGCGCAATAGAGGCGGCCGGCGGCGACGCTGTGGTGGCCTTGCTGAAGGCTCTCGCCAGAAACGCCGTGCTGGAGCACGAGCTTGCCCTGTCGCGCGCGGCCGTCTCGAACGGCTTCTCCCGTGGCTGGCACAGGACGCGGCCACTATGACCAGCAATGAGGACACCTATCGCATCGAGGTTTGGGACAGCGAGGAGGAAAAGACGTTTCTCGAAACCATCAGCCGGTCCTCGGATTTTGCCGTCAGCATCGCTGCCTGGCACGCCGCGATGAGGCGCCGGCCAGGCATGCTGCTGATCCACTACAACAGCCGCCACGTCATGGAGAAGGTTCTGGCGCCAGGCGAGGTCAAGCTCCCGCCGCAGACGATCATTGATGGAAGCGTTCACGCCGGACTGGATGTTGCCCTGGGTGATCTGCGCAGCTGGCACATTTTGCGCGCCCATTGCATCAATTGCTCGCACCATGCGGATGTGAAGCCAGAAGGACTGATCCGGCGCTATGGCAAGCATGCTCTTTTCAGTACGGTCGAACGCGCCCTTTTCTGCACCAGTTGCAAGAAAGGCGGGCCGGTTCGGATGGAGATACACAGCATGCCGCGAAACTGAGGTGATGGCCGAGCGCTTGCGACCCGAAGGCGCCAACTCAGAAGACAAAATGCGTGCGCTTTAGCCCGGTTTTTATCGGTGGCTCGTCAAAGCATCCTGGTCTGCAATGAGCCCACCAGAACTCTCGTCCCGCTTCGCAGTCGACTGATCTTCGGTCCCAGTGCTCAAGCGGTCGGCGGGTTCTTGTATCGAGCCTCGCGGAAGTCGAGCAAGTTCTGAAACACCTCTAGTTGCCCCGTGAAGTTGCGCGCCAGATATCGAACCAGTTTGGGGTTGTTCAGCAGTCGGTCGAAATAGTTCGTAGCGGCGATCAGGTTTAGCATCTCTGAGCCGTGGGTGCTGGCAGCGCTCAGATATTTATGGCTGACCTCGGCAATGTCGGCTTCCATGGCAGCCATTTGCGCTGAGGAAATACCCTCGTATCTTTTTCTACGAGCCAAGGGATTGGTGAGTTGTGATCGTGGGGTGAGTTCGATCAGGACCTTCGCTACTCGAAATTGCACGCGGTCCATCGCGAGCATCAGGCGGACAATTTCAACCTGCCGGCCCGGCACGACCTCTCGTAACAAGCCGAAGATCTTCAAGGGGGCGCCGAAATCCTTCAGCCTGTCGAGAGCTTCGAGGCAGATGCCTTCGACAAGCGGCTCGGCGACGCGCGGCAAGGGGTTCTGCCGGTCTTCGGAGATACCTGTTTTCATCCCGGCATCTGGCGAATTTTGCGTCAAGATCGAAGGAAGCGTTGCGAAGCCACTCGATTGAAGCAACCCTTGAAATGCAGTGATGCGCAGGACATGACGAAAGGCATCGACGACGCTTTCCATCTGGTGTTTCACCGCGTCGGCTTCCCCGATGAATTCCTTCATATTGTCGACCTGGCGCCTATAGGTCTTCAACAAACCGGGGCCACGCAGCGGGTTCATTGGCGCCCGCGAATCTACCGTCAGCCGAATGGCATGCCGGTTGTTTGTGACGAAGTGGCGAAGCTCGGCTTTCGTCGTTCTCATGAGTTTGCCGGAATTGGTTCTCGTCTCGCCATCTCAACCACAGGATCAAGCGAGGCGAAGAGGAAGGCATCAAGGCGCACGCCATTGTCGAACTTGAGCATGCGAAGAGCAGACTGCGCTTCATGAGCGGGTGCGATCAGGAAGTCACGAACGGTCCGATTATCGGGCTCCATCCTGATCAAAATCGTCACGTCTGGCCCAATGAGACCCCGCTTCCAGAACGGCCAGCGTGGATAACCGGTGACCATAATCAGATATTGCGCAATCCAGATCGCCACGGAGAATTCATCATTGACACGCATAATCTTTGTTTGGGGGTCGTACAGCGCTGAACCACCCACCCTGCCGATGTCCGACATCAAGTTCTCGATTGTTTGCTGCCGAATCTGATCGAGCCGCCTTTTGATGTCGAGTCTCCGAAAGTTCGCCGACCCGTCATATCCGATCAACTGGTAGGCGGCGTTCATGCTTCCAAAGCGATGCGCGTAAATGCTGGCTGAATGACAGCTTGGAGCGGCATCAATGATTGGGCTCGACAGCCTCCCCCGTTCTTTCAAAAGCTTGGTCAGATCGGCCAGCAACTCCTCATCGGGTTTGAGGTAAGTGCGCGCCCGCCTGATAGCTTGCGCACTATCGAACAGCGCCCGGGTTACGAGCGGCTCGATGACGTTGTCGGCGCGAACAAATGCGCTTGGCGGATTTCTCACCCGGTTTTGCAGAAGCCTATGGGATATCCGGTTCCATACACTGTTGCCGATATATTTCTCGCTGGCCAGTATCGTGCCTACGCACGCTCCGGTCCAAGGCCGGCCAAACTCGGTGACCAGGCCACGCGCGTTTAGAGCGGCCGCAATTTCGACTGCCGTTTTTCTCCTTTTCACGAACTGGTTGAATATCCATCGGACGGTTGAAACCTCATCTTCAGGCCCGGGAACGAGAACGACGCGGTCGCTGGCCAGACCTTTTCGCTCATCATGATTGAGGATTGCCTTGGGATTTCCAGAGCCGTCGACGAGAAGCCGCCTCAACCCATAGCCGGCGGGACCCCCTCCGCTGAAACCCAGTTTGACTATTCGGCTTTGACCGGAAAAGACCCTATTCGACAGCATTCGGCTGTACTCCGCAGCCATACTGCGCTTGATGGCCTTCAGAACATCGGACCCAATGCTCCCATCGTTGACGAATAGCTCGGCGCAGAATTCGATCCGCACTCCGGCTCTTTGGCATCGGTATTCATAAGACGCGCTTTCATCAGTATTCTGAAAGCGTCCCCATCGGCTAACGTCATAGACCACGACGGTTTCGAAATCCGCCCGCCGGCTTTCGACATCTTCGATCAGCCGCTTCAAACCCGGGCGCCCCCAGAGGTTGAGCCCGCTTCGGCCCGGATCTTCATACGTTGCAACGATCTCGTAACCCATGACTTCTGCATAGTTACGGATCGCGTCCTTTTGATTGTCGATGGAGTAGATTTGCCTCTCCGTCGACATGCGCAGGTACTGAGCAGCGCGAGCCCTTCGCCTTTCAATCTCGGTGGGTGTAGCTGCTTTGTCCATCGCGAGCGCCATGGTACTCAGACCTGATAATAGGGACCTGTACCGCCTGCGATTTGGTTAGGAAAACATCTCCAGTTTGTTTCGAATGCGAGCCGTCGGCCACATCCAGATATATCCGTGCGCAACTATACTGGCCGTTGAGATCGGCGGGCATGCTCGTTCCCTTTCCGCTTTGGAAACCATGGCTTTCAACTCATGGGAAACCCTGACTCACTTCGTGAGAAGCCGCGCCGCCGTTCCGCCGCAATGCAGCCGCACTTGCCTGGGCATCGGCCCGCGTGGCCTCAAAAGGAGGTTCTTCAGATGATCATCAAGAAAGCGATTTTGGCTGTCCTCATGACCGCCGCACTTGCGGGCTGCGAGACGCAAACCGAAGGCCAGCAGCGTGCCACCACCGGCGCCCTGCTCGGCGGCGCCGGCGGCGCTCTTGTCGGCCAGGCCATCGGCGGCAACACCAAGAGCACGGTCATCGGCGCTGCCAGCGGCGCCCTGCTCGGCGCCGTCGTCGGCTCGGCCACCACGCCGCAGCGTCGCGGCGAACAGATGTGCCGCTATCAGGACCGCTATGGCCGCATCTACACGGCGCCTTGCGACGACCGGTATTACAACGGCAATTATTGAGGCCCCGCTGTCGCCTTCTTTGCGAAGGCCCACACCATTAGCGGATATTCTTTGGAGCTGAACACCTTTTGCCGCTTCTAGCATGTCAGTGAAAGAGCAAACCGTTCCCGTCGTGGGACGGTTTGCTTGCTCGGGCGACATTTGGGCCGGCTGGGCATCGTGACCTGACCCGACGCGGATGAGGGAGGTCACGACCGAATGGCGGCTAAGCGCCTCATGTCGGCCGTTCTGGCAACTTTTGTCATTGCCCAAAAGCAGACGCCCCCTTCGAGAATGCATTGTCAAGCCGACACTCGAGAAGTGATAATGCGACAGGCTGCGTCGCGACACTGTCTAGGCCTACGCTGTCGCTGTCGCGTCCAGCATGTCAAGGCTCGATGCCGGAGCCGTTGCTCGAGTTGTTCTCATTTCATTATCGGTCGACCCGGAAGAACCCGCACGGCTAGGCTGCATGGACATCCGATATCGTCGGGCCCGCTTCCCGGTATGACCGTTGTGGATCTATTAGATTACTGTGATGCTGCGACCTGAGGACTGGACAGTGATGGTGCAAATATTTCAACTAGCACCATCATTGGATCGGATTTTCACATGAGCACAAATCGCCGAGTAGTAATTGACAACGCCACTCTGAGTGGCGTCGAACGCATCACAGGCATGAGCCAGACTTTGAATCTGAACAATGTCGATAACGACATTCTCTGCCTCGAAAAGCTGGTCACTGCGATCCTGTTCAGTGACGAATTGATCGGTGTCGACGACTACAAGGATGAGTTTCGCTCAAGCAGGCTGAAAAACTTCGACTTCATTGGATTCACTAAGATCGACCAACCAACGTACGCAGCGCTCGCTGAAGACGCGGCAAAGTTTGCGCGCAGCATGGCGTTTTCATTCGAGGGCTCCAAACCGGCTGGTGATGTCGTCAGTTTTTTCGAGGCTCTTCGGATCGATCCACAGCTGCGATGGGACGTTTGGGTTTCAAGCGAATATTTGACGCTTTCCTACTTGGTGAAAGATACAAAGTACGCTTCTTATGAGACTTCAATTGATAGCGTTTTCCGCAATGAGGATGCTGATCGCGCGCTAGTAGCTGTGGAGACGGATCACCGACCGGCTTTCAGCGTCGCAGACCGCCCAGACATTGCCGACGTCAAGGATCTCGTGGGCGCACTTTCGTCGAACAACTCGCAATACGCGGGTACTGACGGGAAGAGCGCGCTGGACCGCATCCTGTTCGGCTACGGCTGGGCCGCTGAGCGGTCGCATTTCTATAACGCGGTCGCGCATACGCTGGAAGCCGATGCCTATTTGGCGCCTCTTCGAGACGCATTTTGCGAGAGCTGCTGTCGGATTGATTATCCCTCCCAGGTCATCGGCCTGCTCGAAACGCTGAAGGCGAAGTCACAGGAGACACTATCTTCCATTCTTGAGCCAAGCGGGCAGGCCAGGTTTGCAATCCGCTTACCCTTTTTTACTGCCTATCTGATATCGAGAACGAGCAACCCGAACCAGTGCATTGATCTCGCTCTATCAATGCGCAACATGAGCGAATTTCGCGAGTGCCGGACGATATTCCAAAATCTCAATCACCTGTCAGCCGCGGACAAAATCCAGGAAGTCAACGGCATTCTAAAGTATCTTGAACAGTCCTGCGCCAGCCTGATGAAAAAATATGCCGTCTCGACGGACAATGGTTTGCAATTTTCTCTATCACTGGGACTGACGGGTATAACTCTAGGTGCCAGTCTAAAGCTCAATCAGCTTTTTCGTTCCTATAAAAACAAACCATTCGCCCGCATCTTTCGAAATATCGCACAAGATATGCTCAACGTGGAGCGACTTGGCGGGCTGCACGATAAGATTTGCTCCTCGATCCGGAAGCATCCCAAAGCGACTTATCCAAAAATTTCGGCTACTCCAAAATATATGGAACACAAGCAAAGTGGCCACAGCCGCCCTGCTGAGCTGTGAAAACGCCACTCCGCGGGTATGCAAAGCGTCCGGCAGCCAAACCTATGCTAAATTTGCAGTGTCGGCTCTCGCGAAGAGGCAATATCAAATCCGTCGGAGATCTCGGGAAAGATACCCTCCAACTCGTTGATCACGTGCTTTGCGATACCCTGTGAATCAATATGTACCCCAATGTCGGCTTGCGGAAAGTCGACATCGCCGGATGCAGACGCCCAATTGAGACTTGTGATAACAACATTGTCGTCGTCCCAAGCAACGAACTTGCCGTGCAACGGAATCAGACCTGTCTTCACCAGACGAACGCCATTTGTCGCAGCCTCTTCCGCCAGTGTCCTAGCGTGCCGGTTTCTAAGCGGGCCAGATGGCATGGTATAGAGGAGCGTCGTGTCCACTTTCGCGCGTTCTACTGCTGCCTCGGCTTGTATCACCACACCGGGCCTAGCAGTCGAGCCTAACCTATGGCTTCCGACGACGACGCGGCGGTCCGCAGCCCCGCTCGCCGTCCTCATCATAACGTCATGACTGTCACCAAAAATAAGAGAGATTTTGGTAGATCCACCCTTAGGAGTATGTCGCCGCAGGTCGCGTGCGACGATGGCCATCTCCGTTGCGATGTCGTCTGACAGGCCACGGCGGCCAACCATACGCTGCATGGCGACCGCAACATCGGCGACGACGGCTGGGTCGCGAAGTATAGCCGTTAGTTCGACAGCCCGGAATGGTGTAGAAAGCCAGTTACACGATCCGACCGCAGCAATCCAGTCGCCTTCAGCCGTGTCTGCTAGAAGGACTTTTGCATGCGAACCTGTGCTACGCATATGGACACGGAAGCGACGAGCAACATCGCGATCCTCGCGAACCATTTTGGCAATTTCAACAGCAGAGGCACTGTTGCGCGTTTCCTCTTCATCCAACGACTCTGCTCCCCAAAGCATGTCGAAAGTCACGCCACGGAGGCAGGCTGTTCGTATGTCGTCGAACAGATCCTTGAACCGCCGATGGTCGAGAAATGTTGAATGAACGACCACTCGACTAGCGGCATTCGCAAGTAGACTCCGGAGAAACTCAAGCTGAGCCGAACCTCCAACGATGATGTCCGCCGGATCGAAATCGCAGTCATGGACCGTCGGCTCCGGTACTGACTCTTCGGCCGAGCCACCGTAGCCGACGGCAACCTGGGTCGTTCCCTGTGGCAGTGAGGCTGCTTTGTCGATGACTGCTCGCAATCCCTGCGACGCGCTCTCGGGAACATTTCGCGGAACACCATCAACCACGCGAATCATCATGAATTCAGCGCGTAGTGATGACGTCCGGCCGTCGACTAGGGCGACTTGTTCCTCCCAACCCCGGGCTGCAATCTGGGAAAGGCGACTGAGGTTGGCTTCATGTGACATCGACGGTCCGCCGCCCTCGACAATGACAAGCCGAAGATCAGGGTCCGTTTCGTTGGCCAGAGCGGTTTCAGAGATTACCCGCACTTGGCCCGTCGGGAAGAAGCTTCCAGTGGCTCTTTCGATGACAAAACTGACGCGTTTGACTTCGCGCTTGGGGAAAAAGGGAAGCGGGCGACCGCTTGCTACGACCTCTTTGCCATAGTCGCTAGCTCGAAAGCCAGCTCCGTTGCTCTGAACAGTGAGTTCAATCAGGCGAAAGCGCATCAACCTTGCGATGGATGCGACGATGATTTGCCTAGGCAGGCCCGACTCCGTGGAGAGCTGAGCGATCGATCGTTGCTGCTGGGCCGTTGCCCAAAGGATCATTTCGTCGACTACGCTCCATGCACGGCCTCTATCAATACCGACGTTGCACGAGAGCCGAAAGGCGGGAATGGCGATCAGCATGCTAACTGCCCAATCGCAAAATGTTTGGATCGATCACGCTGGCCAGCTTTACATTTTGCCCCCGCGTCTCACGTGCCAGCTGGTCTATCGTATCGGCGACATCAGTGAGAAACGCAAGATCGTGCTTACCGGCGTCTGGATTTACGCCCCGCACGGCTTCGCGAAGAAAAGCTAGACTACCAACAATCACGAGTTTCGACTTGGCTCGGCTCAAGGCGACATTCATACGTCTGCGATCTCGCAAGAAGCCGAGTGCACTAGCCCCCGTTCCCGAGTTGTTTCTTACGAGCGAGAGGATCACCAGGTCGGCTTCATTGCCTTGGAACCCATCAACGGTACTCACCCATTTCTTGCCGCCGAGCACAGGCGCGAAATTCGAAAGATGGCCCAGCAATCCACTTCGGATGCCAGCGTCGATCCGCTCACTAAGCTTCTCCACCTGCGCTTTGTAAAAGGACAAAACCACCAAGGTCGGAGGCTTTTCCGATGTCTTTCGAGCGCGGATATGTCTGAGGACATCGAAGGTGGCGTGCACTTCACTTGGATTATGCCACCGGGGTCGCATCTTCTCCGCACGCGCCCCTGAGCCTGTTGCACTAACGTGCTTGAAATCGACCATCACGACGGGCGATTGTGGCAGCGGCTCTATGACCTCGAATGGTGGCTCCTTCTCTTCTGCCGCCTTTGCCCGATCGGGTTGTGTGTGGAGCTTGTTCTCGTAGAACGCGGCAGACACAATACGCGCAATCGCCGGATCCATACGCCGTTGCTCGGTTAGCGTGGAAGAGATGGGGCGATGATTAGAATTACCAAGGAGGCGGCGCTCATCTTCCACGACGAAAGTCCTGAACGGTTCGAATAGTCGCAACGCCATATCGGCGATTTCGCGTAACGACACAGGGTCGCGGGCAACCTGTTCCAGTTCTCCAATTTCCCCATCTCGCATCAAGGGACCGACGTACTGATCCGACAGTTTCAGTGCTTCTGCCACCAGGCTGTGGTCGCGCAGCACCTTTACGAGACGATCAGCCTCGAAGGGTGGCAACTGGTGGTGATCTCCGATCAGCAACCGCCGACCGGAAAGCATGAGTGGACCGATCAATTCAGGGCCAGTCGCTTTCGCTGCCTCCTCGACAATGACCCAGTCAAACTGCTCACGGGCCTCGACCAGCCGCTCTATGTCGGGCGAATTTGCAGTTGAAATCACTATGTTGGCGGCATCTAGAACCAAGCTCGACACTGCATTCAACGCGACGCGATCATCCTTCTCGAAGGCGTCTTTTGATTTCGACAGCCGGCCGGCGGACGCAGTCAAACTGTGAACTCGATCCCGCAGAGGCCCAGGCGCATCTCGGGTTAATGGGCTTTCGGACAGAATTTTTAAATACTCCAATCCGGCGCGATGAACGTCCTCGTCGCTCGTGGGCCTCCGCTCGGATGCGGTTGACCTGACTATGATGAGATCGTCGAGCTTGTTCTCCTCCAGCATCTCCTTGACTTTCTCCTGAAGGTGGTCGAGCGCATCATGGCCCTGAGCAGTCAGCAAGAGGCGAGCTGAGCGGTCGTCGGAAAAGCGGCGCCTGACAGTTTCAGTCGCCAGACGTGTCTTCCCCACACCGGGCGGACCAACAACAAAATAGGACGGCAAGGTCGACCATAGCCCGACAAGCGCCTCCTGCTTGGGTACGTCCAGGTCCTCAAAGTATTTGTCAGCTTTGTCATCCTCACTAAGGTCTTCGCGGCTCGATCGACGAACGCGCCACGGATCGTCTAGCATCTCCGAGAGGTCGACACGCGTTGTCAGCGCTTTGATATTGCGAAGACGTCGGGCTATCACCCCTTCGGTCCCAGCGTCCCTCTCAGGTCTGAGAAACAATGGTCCGCTGGATGGCAAATCTTCGTCAACCTCAAAACGGTACGCCAAACGGCCGCGATGCTCTTGAATATCGGCAAATGTCGCAGTCACATCGTTGCGGCGACTGGCTCCAAGGCTGGCGGCCTGCGAGAAGCGCCACTGCGCGTCGGCGTCGCGGTGATCATCTTCGAACAGACGCTTCAAGGCGGCGGATGCCTCAGTAAGTCCGATACGTTTTGCGATGGGGTCCCTTTCATTTTGGGGCTGTGCACGCACCACGACATAACGCCTGCCATCTCTGTGCTCAGTACCGAGCAACTCGACGGGATAGACTTCAAGCGACTTCACGACTGCTTCGATGACCTGCACTAGCAGTAGCGACCGTCTGATGAGATCGGTGCGAGTGGGAGCGCCAGTACCGCCGCGGGGAGATGCAAACACGCTCCAATCGAGCGCATCGGGTCCGAGCCGCGCACGAGTATCCACCGCTAGGCGGACCGAACTCACCACCTCGATTGGCTGCACCAGTTCATGCTCGTCTTGGTCGCCTATCCGGAGGGCTTCAGGACGCGGCTCGGCGCGACCGCAGACCGCGACGTCCCAAGCCGCCGAGCCGTCCTGTCGGATCGGTCCTATGCTGTAATTCATCGTCGACGTGACGAGATTTGCTTTGTCCTGCGCCGGATCGAAATTGCGCGGCATCATTAGTGTCGCGCCGCCGTCTAAGTCGGCTCTAACCCAGTCCAGTTGCGCGCGGTATTCATCAATCGGTATCGCACCCTCAGTAACCGTGAACACCGCCTCACCCAGTCCGGAGTTTTGGGCAAACATCAAGATGAAGGTGCCGGAACGGGATGCCACCGACCGACCGACGTCCGCGATGATATCATCGACTGCGCGCGCGATGGAAAGAGCCTCAAGGCTGTCCGTTCTTGTCGGGTTAACCAATCTCTTCAGAAACACGCGCTCGGATGTGCTGAGATTGATCGGAGTTTCTGACCGGCCGGCCGATTGGACGTCGCCAGATAGGCGAACCACCGCGTCGAGGGAATGTGCGGCCAACTTCCCCAATGCTCGCCAGTCTTCAGCAAATGAGTAGCGATCAGTGCGGATCGCAGCGGCAACCTCACCCAGTTTGGCTTGTGCTTTCTCTGATTTGTCAGCGGAGAGCCAGAGACTCCATTCGAACCCGGTAAGCTGAAAGTCAGGGTCTTCGGATCCTTCAGTCATCACACAGCCGGCAGAGATGGTGCCATGAACCAAACCTTGGGCATGCACGATTCCGAGGGCGGTTACCAAACGCCTGATGTTCCGCCAGAAGAGCGTACGAGGCCTCGGCGCACCAAGATTTTTCAACCAGTGCTGACGCGACACCCTGAGCTGCTTCGCAGAGAGCGGCTGACCAGCGTGCTCAAGAAGTACTCCGAAGTTTTCGGAATCTTCGACGAATTCGAGGATATCGACGATTACGTCGCGAGCTCCCGCATAGGACATCACACGCTGAACCTGACGCATTTCATGCAACCAAAGTTGCCGAAGGTCGGCGTCGACGGAGTTCCCAGTCTTACGCCAGAGCTTGAGGTTCCGTTCGAAGCCGGTCGTTTGGTCCAACACCTCAAACTGAGCAGACCGAAGTGCCTTTTTCTCCCCGGGTGCTACGGCGTCACCGAGGAAAACAAATCGAGTTTCGAGTGGAGGTAGAGCGCGACCGGCGCGCCGTTTCGTATTACTTACCGCCATTGTTCATCCAAACCCCTTCGGCAAACTGTAACAGCAATCCTGACTTCATGTCGCGGGTCCCCTTTGCTTTATCTGCCGGGCAGTGAAGCTGCTAGCAAATCTACTGTTTCCAAAAAGCGGACGCTCAGACAGCAGGCGCATGTATTGGCATTCTCTTGGCAATGCGCGCGTAAGTGGGACAGCCGATTTTGCAGCGGCTAGCCATTAGAAGCATCAATTGTCCGTTTGCGCTCAGCTCGGCGACGGAACAATTCGTCAAAAGCCCTGTCCGCGCCCCATGCTTGAGCTGAGGTGTACGCGAGCATACGCTCGTCATCCGGCTCTAACGGCACTTCCCCAGGCTTGTAGCCCAAGTCATGACTACCTTCCGACCATGCGTGCTGGAAAAGTGTCTTCACTTGAAGCTCAAAAAACGCTGGAACTGCCCGCCTATCTTCGGCGGCATCCATTACGTCTTCCGGCATGAGTAATATCAAATGCTTTCCGAAGTACCCAAAGCGCCATTGGCTATCGGGAACCCGATCCTTGCTCTCAATTGGCCGGAAATAGCGGGTCACCGTTGCCGATATCGTATCGACGTCTTGCTTGTAGAAAACGATGATACGCGCGCCGATCTGGTCCTGTATCTGGGCAATCGGATCGGAATATTTTGGTTCACCGCTTTCCGTTAACGCGCCTGCCTTCCCAAGGAAACTGTCGATCCCTTTTGGTCGTGCCGAAATGCGATCGATGTGCGGGGTGCCTTGCATGAGGTCGCTCAGATGGACCTCGAGTGCTCGTGCAACGGGTTGAAGTGCGGTCTTGAATAGTTGAGCGTAGTCAGCTGCGAGGGTCATTTGGTCCTCTCAAGTTTCTGATCTACCACTCGTCCGACTGCCGAAAATCGAACCGCTCGCGTACCCCCCTTGATGACGGTTTCTTGGGTGAAGACCTCGTTGAATTCGGTCGCTTGTGCGGTAAGGATGGCACCAGAGTCCAATTCGACAGTTCGATAGGGCACCTGGCGAGCGAATTCCTCGGCATCAAACCGGAACATTTCTTCGGCCAAACGTGGTGCCGATATTTCCCGTGCAATTGCCTCGCGAGCAGCTGCGGAGAGGCCAAACCGATCCTCAAATCCTAGAACCGTCATGTTCTGCCCGTCGAGTCCGGCTCCCAAGGTGACGGCTGCTACGATTTCATTTTTTACGCCCAAGTCGGTGGTCTTGCGAGCCGCATCTCTTAGTGCAGTGGCGATTCGACGTGTGCCCAAAGCTGCCGTTGTGACAAACTCAGAGTCCAGAAATTTGCGGATCCAGTAGTCCGAAACGTCGAGCTCTCGGCTCTCAACCTGCTTATCAACCGCTCGTCCGACCCAGAAACCCGTATCTAGCGAAACGTCCTGATAGGCCGCGGCTTTGAAGGCCTTCGCATTCCTCATAAAAACCCGCTCGAGGAATTGCACGTTGAGATTGTTCTGGTCTTCGTCGGCCAGAATAGCGTTGTGTGCCGGAAATCGAGACAGAACGACTTTTCGAGCTCTACCCTCCGTTCCAAGAAGCAAGAATACGAGCCCCAAACCCGACCGTTTAGTCGTATAGGACGCCAGCCGGCGAGCGATAGCCCGCCCGGTAGCCAGCGAAGGAGTCCTCACGTAGTCCAGCACTAAGGAGCGGCACGGATTATTCTGCGCGCCATCCGCACCCTGATTGAAGGAAATGCCAATGTTACATTCGGCATCCGTGTTCGCGTAGAGCGTATGCAGCATCTCGAACAATTTGCCCGTGTGCTGAACCGTAGTCCCACCTATCCGGTGGGGCCTCTCCACATTGTGGCTCGGATGAACGAGATAGGTGTGAATGTGCTCTATCGGCACTCGCTACTCCCCCCAGAGCTTTTTCTTCGTCAAACATAATATTCGACTTGGCTTATCACGACCAGTGCTGTTGCTCAAATCTCAGAATTTGCTTGTAAGCTGAAATATTGTCGCCGTGCAGGATGCGTTTGGGCGGGGACGGTACTTTGATCTTTTCGAGCCGGGCCATCTGCTAGATAGCGAAATTGACGGCCTAAACCGACGTCTCGAGTGGCTGCTTTCCTCGCCATTGCGCTTCGAAGCCGACCGTCACCTCTCGGCCCCAGACTGGCCGAGAAAGTCATTTCTCGACGAGACGAGTTTAAAGCGCGCCGACGGCCACATTGGGGTGGGTTTCTGCCTGTCCGCTTCTAGCCATCAGTATTGGGAAAGCGGCCATTCAGACCGCGTACGTCGACGGCAACCGCCCTATCGGCTGTACAAGCAATCCTAATCGACGCCAAAAACAAATAATCTGCGGCGCCAGGCCAATGCGCACGTACTGCGCCACGTTCTGCATAACCGACGGTGGTCGCTTGCGGTCAATGGTAATCTACGGAAGTACATTATGAAAAGAGTTCGTGAATCTGCCGCATGTTATGCTACAAGACGCCCCCCTGACTGGAGAAAAGGAATGTGGGCGTACGTAGATGAGACGGGCAACACGCTGAATAAGCTCTTCGACGAAGAGCAGCCGTTGTTTATCACCGCAGCCTTCATGACGAAGACAAACTTCGATCTCGTTGCGAAGGCGAGCATCGCTGCCATTTCCAAGAAGGTTGGTACGGACGCCTTACATGCGAACGTCCTCGGTGTAGCCAAGATAGAACAGATAGCGCCCGACCTCCTGAAGCTCTTGAAAAAGACGGACTGTCGCTTCTTCGTCTCCCGCGTCGAGAAGAAGTACCTCGCCGTCTGCAAGGTGATCGACGTCTATTTCGATCAGGGTGAGAACAAGGCGGTGCCGTGGTCGGCGTACTGGCTCCGCCATCTGCGCCTTCTGCTTACGTTCAAGATGGCGAGCTTCGTCATTACGCCGGAAATCGCATCGATCGTTTGGGACTGCGTGACGGCCAAAAGTGAGTTTACATCGAAGAAGCACTTCGTTCAGGGCGCAGAAGCGATGCTGGACAATGTTCAGTTCGTACCTGATGCCCGCAGCCGCGAGATCATCACTGACGCGCTTGAGTGGGCCATCGCCAATCCGGAGGAGTTCTCCACCCATATGTCAGAGAAGGCTCGGCGGTATCAGCATTCGCCGAATTTCGTAGCGTTCACGAGCCTGCTGGAGGGTCTGCAGAATGCGTCGGAGCGTTGGAAGCGGGCTGTTCGCGAGATCGTCCACGACAAGCAGGCTGAGGTCGAAGAGGTGTTTGCGACCTGGCATGCGACCGTTTCCAAGCCCGAGCTTGCGAATACAGAGGGACTTTTATGGCCAGGCGAAAGCAAGCCGTTGATGGTCCAGAAGGTGACCGGGAGCACGTTCCGGACGGCCACTGAGGAGGAGAGTGCAGGTCTGCAGGTGGTCGATGTCGTCCTGTGGTGTTTCAAGCGCATCTTCAGCGGAAAGGAAATCGGACAGGACACTGCAAAACTCCTGAACTGGGTTATGCAGCGGGCTTACCAGAACGATTTCTCGTTCGAAGGCGTCGGTAGGCAGGTTGAAGCCGAGCTTGGCAAAATTATGGATGCCGACATGCCTGAGAAGCAACTCGCTGAAGGACGCAAGCTGTCGGCGGACATGGAAGCACAGCGTCAGGCTCTCGTCGCCGCACACGGCATCGAGAAGGCCCGGAGGCTAACCGAGGGTGTGGTCAGTTGACGGCAAATAGTAGCGACCCGTCACGCGATTAAGCCGACAGTAGGGCGTATCGGAAACCGCGGTTTACGCGAAACCGTCGGTGACCTTGGAACGACCGCAATGGGGTCGTTGGCGCCTGCTTGTGAGCGGGGCGCTTCGCTGGTCGGCGGTTGCTTTGGCCCTGATCGACATCGCCACGGATCCGGGTCCAATCCTACGGGCGTTCGAGCGTAGGTTTTTCACCGGCGCCGGATGGGGACCATTCTCGCTCCGATTTGTGCGCCGTCGGCCGCTGGTCGCTGCCATGCTACAAAGCAACCATCCACGCGCGCAGGCCTGGGCGCGCGAGGCCGGGCCTCGACTCGAGGAAAGTATCAGACAATGGGATGAAATGGATCGCGATGGCGACAGTCGGTTCGAATGACCATACGGCACGTCATACATGCCTACTTGCCGACCGAAATCGCCCGTATCACCTCCAAAGCAGCCAGACGGCTTCCGGCCTCATTTGAGCCTCAGTGCGGTCGGACTGGAACGCACCTCATCTCGGTTGTTCAGGGTGACTTGGCGGTGAGATCAGAGCGAACTTTCCAGCGGGCCAAGTGCGGCTTCACTGAAGGTGAGAGGACAAACCGACACCGGAGGAACGGAACCCTGTCATTTATATTAAATATTGCTAATATAAAGCAGTGGTATTTGTCGTTTACATCGAGTTCAAAATATTTCTTTATCCCCTGCTTGCGCGACAAATGAATGCGGCGCATGAATTAGCAAGCGCGATCCCGCGCTTCTTCCGGGGGGAAGGTGAATTCCGGCACGCCCGTAGTGACTGCACTGGACAGTGGCGTCATTTGCTTGACGCTACTCACTCAGTATTTGCGCCATCCTGCAGAACCTGATGCCATCCGCCATGATCTCGGTCTGGGCGAGCGGGTGGCCGATCGAGTCGATATCGTCAGGGCGGCGAAGCGGCTGAAGCTCAAGGCCCGGATCGTCCAGCCTTCCCCGAAGCGGCTAGACCGGTTGCCGCTGCCCGTCATAGTCGAGAAGGGGGACGGGAGCTTTGCCGTCCTGGCGGCCACTTCCGTCGGCAAGGTGCTGTTACAGGACCCGCAGGTCGGTGCGCCCCGTGAGGTGACCCGGGAGGAGTTCGCGGCACTCTGGAGTGGACACGTCATATTGGTGACCAGCCGCGCGTTCGCGCAAGGGTTTGCCAGGCGCTTCGATTTCTCCTGGTTCATTCCGGAAATCATCCGCTATCGCTGGATTTTCGCCGAAGTGCTGCTCGCCTCGTTTTTCGTGCAACTGCTCGGGTTGATCTCGCCGATCTTCTTCCAACTGGTCATCGACAAGGTGTTGGTCCACAACGGCCTGACCACGCTGGAGGTGCTGGTCATTGGCCTGTCGGCGGTGTCGATGTTCGAGGTGCTGCTGACCGGCTTGCGCACCTATACCACCATCCACACCACCAGCCGCATCGATGTCGCGCTGGGCGCCAAGCTGTTCCACCATCTGCTTGGACTGCCGATTGCCTATTTCGAAGCGCGCCAGACCGGCCAGACCGTGGCGCGCGTGCATGAGCTCGAAAACATCCGCGCCTTTCTCACCGGCTCGGCGCTCACCGTGCTGCTCGACGTTCTCTTCCTCTTTGTCTTCCTTGCGGTCATGTATCTCTACAGTCCGTGGCTGACGCTGATCGTGGTCTTGTCCATCCCAGCCTATGTTGCGCTGTCGATGGCGGTAACGCCGGAGTTCCGACGTCGCATCGAGGAAAAGTTCAACCGCGGCGCCGAGAACCAGACCTTCCTGGTCGAATCCATTGTCGGCGTCGAGACGCTGAAGGCGATGGCGGTGGAGCCGCAGATGCAGCGTCGCTGGGAAGACCAGCTTGCGGGCTATGTCGCCGCCGGTTTCCGCACCGCCAGGCTCTCCAATTTCGCCAGCAATACCGCGCAATTCATCTCTAAGGCTGTCATCGTGCTCACCATGTGGTTTGGCGCCAAGGCTGTGCTTGCCGGCGACATGACGGTCGGCCAACTGGTCGCCTTCAACATCATGGCCGGCCGCGTCGCCGGTCCGGTGCTGCGGCTCGCTCAGCTGTGGCAGGACCTGCAGCAGGTGCGCATCTCGGTCGACCGGTTGGGCGACATCCTCAACGCTCCGGTCGAACTCTCCGGCGGCGCCGGGCAGGGATCGCTGCGCAAGGTCGTAGGCCACGCCGCTTTCGACCATGTCACTTTTCGCTACCGACCCGGTGAGCGCGAGATCCTGTCGGATGTCTCCTTCCAGGTCCAGCCCGGCGAGATCATCGGCATTGTCGGTCCGTCCGGTTCGGGCAAGAGCACGATTGCAAAGCTGTTGCAGCGCCTGCATGTGCCGGAGCGCGGCCGCGTGCTGATCGACGGCGTCGACCTGGCGCTTATCGATCCCCGCAGCCTGCGCCGCCAGATCGGCGTCGTGCTGCAGGAAAACATGCTGTTTCGCCGCACGGTTCGCGAAAACATCGCGCTCGCTGATCCGGCGCTGCCGCTGGAGCGCGTCATCGAAGCGGCGAAGCTTTCTGGCGCGCACGACTTCATCGTCCAGCTCAAGTCGGGCTACGACACGGTGCTTGAAGAGCGCGGGGCAAACCTTTCCGGCGGCCAGCGCCAGCGCATCGCCATCGCCCGCGCGCTGGTCAGCAATCCGCGCATCCTGATCTTCGACGAGGCGACCAGCGCACTCGACTACGAGTCCGAATATGTCATCCAGCAGAACATGCGGCAGATGGCCAAGGGGCGCACCGTCTTCATCATCGCGCACCGGCTGGCGGCGCTGCGCGATGCCACCCGCATCATGACCATCGAGGCCGGCCGCATTACCGAACAGGGCACGCATGAGGAACTGCTCGACAAAGGCGGCCGCTACGCCCAGCTCTACCGGCTGCAGGCGCAGCAGCGACCAATCCTGGAAGATGGGGCGGCGGAGGCAGCGGAATAGACCATGGGGCGTTACTGGAACGCGATAAGGGAAGGCGTGGCGCGGGAGGCGGGGACCAAACGCCCGGCGCTGAACAGGCACGAGCGCGAATTCCAGGCCGCCGCGATCGAGATTCTGGAAACGCCGGCGTCACCCGCCGCCCGCATCTTCGCGGCCCTCATCATGGTGTTTGCGTCGGGTGCGCTCGCCTGGTCTTGGTTCGGCCGCATCGACACCTATGCCACCGTGCAGGGCAAGCTGATCCCGCTCGGCAAGGTCCAGGTCATCGAGCCGCTGATCACCGGCACGGTCAAGGCGCTGCATGCCAGGCTTGGCGCCCATGTAGAGGCGGGCGATGTACTGGTCGAGCTCGACCCGTCCGAATATGCGGCCGAGCGGCAGAAACTGTCAGGCAATCTGGAGGCGGCGGAGGTTTCCGAAGCCCGGCTCGAGGCGCTGGTCGATGCGGTGGCGCAGGAGACGCCGTCGGCGCAAGCCAGTTTCACCGCCCCTGAAGGCGCCGCACCCGATGTCGTCGCCCTGCAGCTCCAGCAGATGCGCCAGTCGCTCGCCGCCTATCAAGCCGAGCAGGCCAGCCTTGAGGCGGCAATCGCGCAAAAACAGGTCGAGATCGAGCGTGGCAATCGCACGCTGGCCGAGCGCCGCAGGCTGGTGAGCCTCGCCGGCGACAGGCTCGAAGTCTACGAGCAACTGGAAAGGCGCCAGGTCGGCATCAGGACCAGCACCATCGAGGCCCGCCAGGGCCAGCAGGATCAATTGATGGCGGCGGTCGATGGCGAAGGCCAGGTCGCCGAACTCGAAGCCACGATGCGCACGCTCGCCGCGCAGAAGCGCGAGCGCCGGGAAGCCTATCTCGACAAGGTCAACACCGAACTGATCGAGGTCGACCGCACGATCGGCGGCTTGCAGCAGGACCTCGCCAAGGCCGAACTGTTCGAACGCTCCAGCGTGCTTAAGTCGCCCGTCGCCGGCCGCGTCCAGCAACTGGAGGTCAACACGCTGGGCGAAGTGGTGCAGACCGGGCAACGGCTGATGGTGATCGTGCCTGACGGCACGAAACTCGAGATCGAGGCCATGCTGCTCAACCGCGACAAGGGCTTTGTCCATGAGGGCCAGGAAGCGCGGGTCAAGATCGAGGCCTTCCCCTTCACCCGCTACGGCACGCTCGATGGCAAGGTGCTGACGGTGTCCAACGACGCCATCCCCGCCGGCGCGTCGCAGCAGGCGCCGGGCGCGAAACAGGAAGCGGCGCACGACGCCGCCGGCCCGCTGGTGTTTCCCGTGCGCATTGCGCTGAATGAAACGTCGATACGGGTCGAGGGCCAGGATGTGCTGCTGACGCCCGGTATGTCGGTGACGGCCGAGGCGAAGACGGGCGACCGGCGGGTGCTGGAGTTTTTGCTCGACCCGCTGATCGAGATGACGGACGAGGCGTTCCATGAACGGTAAGTGGGACGCGAATGAAGAAATTGGAATTGCGGAAACGGAAAGGTACGCGAATGTTGGTCGGAATTATACTAATTGTTACGCAGGTCGCGACAGGACATGTCGCGAAGTACAGCCCAGTTGATTACGGAAACACCGCTGCATACGACAAGTGTGTTAAAGATAATTCAAAGTCATATTGTTCGTGTGTGGTGGATGCCTCGAAAGCCCTTGAAGACAACGAAGAGATATTAAATATCTTTTTGAGCGCAAAGGAGGTGGATACCTCAGTCAAGATGGTTCAGGAATTAATAGATAGCGACAAATATAACTCCCACGTATTTTCCTCCAGAAAAGATAAGTCGGAATTTATTAGAGGAAAACTCGCCCTATTCTTAAGCGAAGTGAAACGAAAGTGTGATTAAGTAGTTGAATTTTAATCAAATCTGAACGCAATACCTGGCGCTGAGGGATCGAAATGGTTGGGACTGACAAAACCGGTCGAGTTACGCATACACAGACCCCGGGGGCCGTCACCGCATTTGACAATGGTGTCAGGGCGATAGGTGGCTTGTTCGGTAGTTTTGGCCGGTGGGTCGGTAACCTAACCACTGAGAATCTCAGGGACATTTTTGCGGGACCGTCTTACTACGATATTGCTCGTGACGCTCTGGATGAAGCGAACCGGCAGGAGGACGCCGCCGCGGCTCGAGAGCACAGGCCCTCTCAGGCTCTCAACAAAACTGCCATCGGTCTAGATTTCTTGGATGGGCTGACCAACCGAACTCCTGCGGATGAGCAGGCGGTGCAAAACATGTTGGATGCTCTAGGTGCCATTGAAGACGGCATCAATGCGAAGAATGCTCTGCAAATAGCGAATATTCCAAATAATCCCAACGCGCCCGGCTATTTCGGCGGCGGCTATGTCAGCCCGAACACACCCAACAATCCCAACGCGCCCGGCTATTTCGGCGGCGGCTATGTCAGCCCGAACACACCCAATAATCCCAACGCGCCCGGCTATTTCGGCGGCGGCTATGTCAGCCCGAACACACCCAACAATCCCAACGCGCCCGGCTATTTCGGCGGCGGCTATGTCAGCCCGAACACACCCAACAATCCCAACGCGCCCGGCTATTTCGGCGGCGGCTATGTCAGCCCGAACACACCCAACAATCCCAACGCGCCCGGCTATTTCGGCGGCGGCTATGTCAGCCCGAACACACCCAACAATCCCAACGCGCCCGGCTATTTCGGCGGCGGCTATGTCAGCCCGAACACACCCAACAATCCCAACGCTCCCGGCTATTTCGGCGGCGGATATAATGCGTCGACGGATCGTGATTCTCGTGCCCCAGACAGATCTGGAAGCCCGGCCATGGGTGGCGATCGTACAAACGCAAATACACCCAACAACGTCAACGCCTCTGGTTACTTCGGCAGTAGCGCGACTTCGAGCCCTGCGCCCAGCGCCTTGAGAGACAATCAAGATACGGCACGATACGATTCATGGAGCGCCCCTGCTGCCTCACCACAATACGCTCCTGACCAAAACTTTCTGGGGGGACTGCCGATTTCTGATATTTCTCCGGCGCCCCCTGCCTTTAACGCCGTGCCATCCTGGGATCCCTACAACCCACAAATATACAGCCCAATCGGATACAATCCGGCTCCTAAACCAACTGCTAGGCCGCGCCCTCGTCCTGCTCAAGCTCCCCGTGTTCGCGCGGTGGCCACACTCATAATGGCCCCTGAATTTGTTTACGTCCCGGGTCTGGGTTACACAGATCGCTCTGCACCGATCGATAGAGTTGGCGCGGTTGCACAACAGGCGTTGGCCGAAGGATTGTCGCCTGCGGCAGCTCGGGCGAAGGCTCTAACGTATGCAGCACAGCAAAATTTGAATGTAAAAGACCCGAACTTGAACATGCGGGTTGCTAATGTAACGGCAACGACCGGGGGCAAATCGGATCACACCAACAATGCCGGCTCTAACGGTTCGGGCGACAGCCACAACGGGATTACACCAGTCGGCGACCACTTCGGCCATCCCAGCGGGGTCACCGGAGATAGAGGCAATGGCTGGAACGGCCATCCCGTTCTCCTCGACCTGGACGGCAATGGCCTATCCGTCAATACGTTGGACTCGTCGTCGCAGTTCCTCGACTTGGAAGGCGACGGCTATCAGCATCGCACAGCCTGGGCCGGCGCCGGCAATGGCGTGCTGGTGCTCGATGCCGATGGCGACGGCAAGATCAGCCGCTCCAGCGAATTCGTCTTCACCGAATGGGACCAGACGGCGACCAGCGATCTCGATGCGCTGAAAAGCGTCTTCGACACCAACCACAATGGCCTGCTTGACGCCGGCGACGACCGCTGGTCCGAATTCAGGATCATGGTCAATGGCCAGTTGGTGTCGCTGGCCTCGCTGGGCATTGCCTCAATCGGCCTGACGGCGACGGGCAGCGGACAGAATTTTGCCGATGGTTCGGCCATCACCGGTACGGCGACCTATACAAAAACCGACGGGTCGACCGGCGCTGTCGGCGATGCCTTGCTGGCCTCGGACGCCAATGGCTACATCGTCAAGAGTTCGACGGTCACCAATGGTGACGGCTCGAAGACCACCACGCTAGGTGGCTACGACAAGGACGGCACGCTGGCCTTCCAGAACCGCATCACGGTGAGCGCCGACGGCCTGTCGACGACGACACAGTTCGACGATGACGGCAACGGCACCTATGAGCGCTCGCAGACCGACGTGACGACAATTACGGCGGGCGTGCGTCAGCGTTTCGTCAGTGATTTCAACACCGACGGTTCGCTGGCTCAGCGCACCACCACGACGACCAGCGCCGACAAGATGACAGTGACGACGGCGCTCGACCAGGATGGCGATGGCGTCCCCGACCAGACGCAGGTCTTTGTCAAGAATGCCGACGGCTCGACCACCACCACGGTGTCCGAAAGCAGCATCAACGGCACCTTGCTGCGCAAGGTCATCACCACTTCTTCCGCCGACGGCCTGACGAAGACCGTGCAGAGCGATTCAACTGGAACCGGTACTTATGATCTGACCAGCACCGAGACGACGGTCGTGGCCGGCGACGGCGCCAGGACCGAGACGGTTGCCGATACATCAAGCGGCGGCACGCTGATCGATCGCGAACAGACCGTCACCAGTGGCGATGGCCGCACACGCACCGTCTCGCGCGATCTCGACGGCGACGGCATCTATGAAACCCGCGACGTGACCGCTATCACCAATGGTACCGGCGGCTCAACGGTAACCACGGTCTCAACCTACAGCTCGACCAATGTGCTGATGGGCAAGACTGTCGCCACCACCAGCAGCGACGGGCTGTCCAAGACGGTCTCGACAGATTCGAATGGCGACGGACAAGGTGATCTCGTCTCGACTGATGTGACGGTGGTCGGCGCCGGCGGCAGCCTGACGGAGACCCAGCAGGTCAAGAGCCGCGACGGCACCTTGCTATCCAGCACCGTAACCAACACCAGCGGCGACCTCAAGACGATCTCGATCTCTGGCGACGCCGATGGCGACGGGCATGTCGATTTGACGAAGACGATCGTCATCGACGGCGCGGGCGTGACGACCTCGACCGTCAGCCAATACAATGCGGACGGCTCGCTCGTTGGCAGGACTTACGGCCAGACTTCCTCCGACGGCCTGTCTTTAACCAGCAAGGCCGACATCGATGGCGACGGCACCTATGACACCGTCGTCACCGATGTGACGACCACGGATGCCTCCAGCAATCGCACGCGTACGGTTGCCACAAGGAGTTCCAACGGCACTCTCATCGGCAGTTCCGCTGTCACCACCAGTGCCGATAGCCTGACGCAGACCGAAAAGATCGACATCGACGGCAACGGCACAGTCGACCGTACGACTGTCGCCGCGACAGTTCTCGCCGGCGATGGCAGTCGTACGGTGACGTCCTCGACCACCAGCGCCAGCGGCGCCTTGCTTTCCAAAATCGAGGTCAAGACCAGCGCCGACCGAAAGACAACAACCACGAAGATCGACGCCAATGGCGACACCAAGGTCGACCGCACGGTGGTTGATATCGTCAATGTAAACGGCAGCCAGGTCACGACCGTGTCCGACACCGACAGCAACGGTGTACTGCACGGCAAGACGGAAACCAGTATGTCCAGTGACGGGTTGACCAGGACCGTCAAGCAGGATGTGACTGGCGACGGTGTCTATGACACAATTATCCAAGGCGTGACTGCGATCGCTGCCTCGGGCACCCGCACCACCACCTCCTCGACGACCGCCAGCAACGGCACGTTGCTGGCGAGGAACATCGCCGCTGTGTCGGCGAATGGGCTGCGTGTCGATCTTCAGACCGATGCTGACGGCAACGGCGTCGTCGAAAGCAAATCCAGCGATGTCACCGTTCTCAATGCGGATGGTTCGAAAACCCGCACGGTCTCGGACCTGACCGGCACCGGTGCGCTGATCGACAAGATCGTGACGTTCACCAGTGCAGATGGGCACACGGTGACGACATCAAGCGATCTCGATGGCGACGGGCTTTTCGATATCGTCTCGTCCGACGTGAAACTTCTCGGATCCAATGGCAGCAAGAGCGAGACGCTGCAGGTGAAAAGCCGCGACGGCTCGCTGCTTTCAAGCTTCACCACCAGCACCAGCGCCGACCAAAAGACCGCTTCAATCGCGACCGACGCCGATGGCGACGGTCATCTCGATACCGTCAAGACGATCGTCGTCGATGGCGCCGGCGTCACCGCATCGACAAACAATATCTACAACCCTGATGGCTCATTGGCCGGCAGGACCTTCGACCAGGCGTCAGCCAACGGTCTTTCGTTGACCAGCAAGATCGACATCGATGGCGACGGCACCTATGACACCGTCGTCACCGATGTCACGGCTATCGACGCCTCCGGCAATCGCACACGTACCGTCACGACCAGGAGCGCCAACGGCACGCTGATCGGCAGTTCCGCTGACACCGCCAGCGCAAACGGCCTTACCCAGACCGAAAAGGACGATATCAACGCTGACGGCTCCGTGGATCGCACGACAGTGACCGTGACCGTCCTTGGCAGCGACGGCAGCAAGACTGTGACCTCGACAACTACCAGCGCCAGTGGTGCGGTGCTGGCCAAGACCACGGTGACCACCAGCGCCGATCAAAAGACGGTCACGACAACGATCGATGCCAACGGAGACGGGCATGCCGACCAGACCCAGGTCAGCGTGCGCAACGCCGACGGCTCGACCAAGATTGCTGCGATGGATGTCGCAATGAATGGGGATTATACGAGCAAGCGCACAACGACTGTCAACGCTGATGGACTTACCAAAACGACAGTCTTTGAAGAGAATTCCTTTGACTACGTCAATCAGGGAACGATTTACAGGATCTATCACGCGATCCTTGGTCACGATCCGGATCAAAGTGGCTTCCAGACTCAGCTTTCCGCTTTGGAGAGCGGAACGTCGGAAGCGACTTTGATCAACAGCTTTCTAAATTCCGCTGAATTCCAACAAAGGTATGGGTCGCTCGATAACACACAATTTGTCACGCTGCTTTACCAGAATGCCCTCGGTCGAACTCCTGATTCCGGCGGCCTGACCAATTGGGTCAACGCGCTCAATGGCGGCACATCGCGCGCGGCTGTCGCCCAAGGCATTATTGAATCCGCGGAAGGCCATTCGCACAATGCGAATGCGGAACTTGACTGGGCGTCGGCCAACTCGAGTGTGTCCGGATGCGCACCTGAAACCGTGAACGACTCCACGGTCTTGAACTCCGACGGCTCGAAGACTGAGACGCTACAAGACTTTGCCAGCGATGGCACCTTGCTCACTAAACGCGTCGTCACCACCAGCGGCAACGGCTTGTCGGTGACCAGCCAGAGCGACGCCGATGGTAATGGCATTGTCGAAAGCAAGTCCAGCGACATCACCGTTCTGAACGCCGATGGCTCGACGACCAGGACCGTTTCCGCGCTTGCCGGAACAGGCGCTTTGATTGGCAAGACCATCACTACGACCAGCGCCAATGGCTTGACCTCGACAGTCCAGGCCGACCTCGACGGCAACGGCACGATCGACCGGACCAGCACCGCGACCACAACGCTCGGCGCTGATGGTTCGAAAACCGACACGGTGACCGTCAAGAATGCCAGCAACGCCCAGATCGCCCTCTATCAGACCGTCACCAGCGGCGACGGCAACACGGTGACGATGAGCAGAGACGTCAATGGGGATGGTGTGGTCGATGAAACCAATTCGACTGTTCTCAATGCCAACGGTTCCACCACAACGGTCAATCGCACCTACGCGGCCGGTGTGTTGACGTCGTCCACGACCAAGACCTTGAGCGCCAATGGCCTTTCGACCACGGTTGCCGCCGATCTGGACGGCAATGGCACGATTGACCAATCGACGACCGATGTCATCGTGCTCAACGCCGATGGCAGCAAGACCGAGACCATAACCGATCTCGACGGTGCCGGCGCCGTGAAGGACAAGACCACGGTTGTCACCAGCGCCAACGGGCTGACTAAGACGACAAGCTGGGCGGCAGTCGGCACGACCACCAGCCGCTCGAAAGTCGACACGAGCTTGCTTAACGCTGATGGCAGCACGACGGAGACGATCGACTGCAAAAAGGCAAATGGGACTTTAGAGAGCCGCACAGTTACAACGGTCAGCGCCAACAAGCTAACCACCACAATCACCAAAGACGTCAACGGAGATGGTACGATCGACATCACTACCACCTCAACAGAGGCCCCCGATGGAAGTGTGACGACCACCACGACAGGGCCGAATAGCAATTCAGGAACGTCCTCGACTACCAGCAAGGCCACGACCGTCAGCGTGAACGGGCTGGTTACTTCAACAGTATATGGCGCAACGCTAAACCAATATGTAGCCGGGATCACCGGAAAAATCACTAGCGCGACCACACTTGGGACAGATGGGTCAACAACAAATCTGATCAAGAAGTATGCGTCGGATGGTCTTACCCTAATGGACGAGGCGAGAGTCACCGTTACCGGTAATGGTCTTTCCATCACAACGGAATCTGGTATTCCGACCAACGACGGCAATTTCCCCCAGAGGCAGACGGACCTTACCGCGCTCAACGCCGATGGTTCGAATGTGCGTACCGTTAGCCGTTTCGATGGCTCGGTGTTAACCAGTGCGCTCGCTACGACCACAAGCGCAAACGGCCTTTCGATCACCACCAATTGGGATTTATTTGGCGCCAATCCCCTCAGTGAGGATTCAACCAACGTTACCACGATCAATGCTGACGGAACGAAGACAAGAACCGTCACCAACTTCAAAGCCGATGGTTCGCAGCTGTCGAAATTCATCACCGCCACCAGTGTCGACGGTAGAACTGCAACGACACAGGAGGACATAGACGGCACGGTGGGTATCGACAGAATTACGATCTCTGACCGACGGATACTCTCTGACGCCACAATCATCGAAACGGTCAAGAGGCAAACCACCTCCGGCGTTTTGCTCGATAGCCAGGTTACGACTACCAGCGGTGACGGACGCAAGACATCGATCACACGCGACAGCGATGGTGACGGCACTGTCGACCAGACGGAAGTGACGACCAGGGCGGTCGATGGGTCCGTCACGCTTGTTATCGATGATTTCAGCTCGGCTAATCATAAAACAAGTGAAACCAAGGTTACCACAAGCGCCGATGGCCTTACGACCGTTTCCGACTGGGATTTCAATGGCGACGGAACGGTTGATCAACGGCGAACAAACACCGCGAAAGTGCTGGGTGACGGGGGGTATCAAACTTCGTCAATCGATGTGAACGGAACCGCAGGAAGCGTAATCGCCATCGGCAGGACAATGGATACCGACGATGGTCAGTACTCATTCAATGGCGTCGATTATGACCAGGATAACTACTGGGATATCTCAGATAACAGGTTCACCAATCTCGATGGCTCGGTGGTTGACACTATTCACAATAAGGCTATCGCACGGGATGTTTCAAAGCTTATTCCAGGATTGGTTTATTGGAAGCAGGCGATAGCCAACAATATCGTCATGAAGACAAGCTCGGACGGACTTACAACGACGAGCTATTTTGACTATGACGGCAATGCTACGGACCCGTCGACAGCTCCTAGTAACGCCCCGAATCTGACGGGTTATGAGGTCATAGCTGTTTCCCAACAGCAGATCGACGGCTCAGTATCGACAGCTTTTACCGAGAAAAACTACGGCGGGACCGTCATCGCCAAAGGCACGTTGACCACCAGCGCTGATGGTTTGACGACCACGCTGCTCAAGGATGCCGACAACAACGGCACCTACGAACACCGCGAAACGGCTGTAACCCGCATCGATGGATCGATCCGTAAGGTTGTGACAGATTACAACGCCAGCGGGATTATCACGCAAACGGTGACCACAGATGTGAGCGCCGATCGTAAGTCCACTTCGGTCGTCGTCGCAAATGCAACCACCGGAACTGGGACCACAACCGGCACGGGCGTCGAATTCATCGCCACCGGGACAACCAACGACACCATCACGGGCAGCGCCGGCGACGATCACATCCAGGGTGGAGCCGGCGTCGACACCCTTAACGGCGGAGCGGGAGACGATCTTCTCGACGGCGGCGCCGGTGCCGACATCATGAAGGGCAATGCCGGCAATGACACTTATGTGGTCGACGATGCCGGCGACCAGGTTATCGAGAACGCCAGCGAGGGCACCGACACGGTGCTGAGCTCGGTGACGTACACGATTTCCGATGCCGATGTCGAGAACTTGACGCTCATGGGTACGGCGGCAATCAATGGCTTCGGAAACGGCTCTGCCAACGTTCTGACCGGAAATTCGGCGGCAAACTCACTAAGCGGCGGAAGTGGAAACGATACGCTCAACGGCGGGGCCGGTGATGACTCGCTGGCTGGTGGATCAGGCAATGACACCCTTGTTGGCGGCATTGGCAACGATTACGAAAATGGTCAGGACGGGGACGATACATATGTCTTCGGCCGCGGCGATGGTGCTGACATCATCGAAGACTTCGTAATGACGACCACCACTGCGTCAGCAGATATCAGTGCGGCCCAAGCACTTGGTGTTTCGGCTAGCGGGATCGTCAACACGTGGGTCGGTGGCTACTATTGGCAAACGAGTAGCAACAGCCTGTTGAAGCTGGTGACAGCCGGATCGGATACGCTGGTTCTGCAGGGAGGTATCAAGGCCGAGGATCTTTCCTTCTCCTGGAGCGGCGTTGCCAGCGACAACCTGCGGATAGATATCGCCGGTGGACCAGCTGGCGATAGCATCACGATCAACCAATGGAAGGTGGACGCGGCGCGCGTCGGATTGGTTCAGCTTGACGGGATGGCCGCTATGGATTTCTACGTGGCGCCAGCGTCAGGGGCAATTGTCTACGGTGGTACTGGCAATGACATCATGTTCGGCCTCTCAGGCAATGATTGGCTTAGCACCGGCAGTGGCGATGACATCCTTTATGGCGGTGCCGGGAACGATATCATGCAGGCCTTCGACGGAAACGACCGGCTGGTCGGTGGGAAAGGCAATGACAACATCCAGGGAATGGACGGGAGCAATGAGTATGTCTTCCGTCCCGGTGATGGGGCCGATCTTCTGACCGACTTCACATGGCCCGTCACCACGTCAGCGGCCGATATCGCCGCCGCGAATGCATTGGGGGTGAATGCTAGCGGGACCGTCAACGCATGGATCGGCGGCTACTACTGGCAGACCGCAGCCAACAGCCTTCTGAAAGCCACAGGCAGCGGTACGTCGACCCTTACCCTTCAGGGGGGTATCACACTTGACAATCTATCGTTTGCCTGGACCAGAAACAGCGAGGATCTGACGATCTACACCGGCGGCGCTGGCGATTCCATAACGATCAGCGAATACAAAACCGCGCCTGGTCGTATCGAGAAGCTGGCTCTTGATGGCTTGGCCGCGACCAGTTTCGCGGTTGCCACTGGTGCCGGCGCGACTGTAACTGGCACCGCGAACGCCGACATTTTGTTTGGCTTGGCAGGCAATGAAAGACTCGAGGGCGGTGCCGGCAATGACATCCTTTATGGCGGTGACGGTAGCGATATCCTCTATGCAGGAGATGGCAATGACCGTCTGGTTGGCGGCAAGGGCAATGACTATCTGTGGGGCTGGGGCGGCGACGACCAGTATGTTTTCAGCCGCGGCGATGGCGCTGACAGCATACAAAACTACCAGTGGCCGGTTACAACCGCTGCATCCGATATTGCCGCTGCCAGTGCGATAGGTGTACAGGCGGGCGGGACCGTCAATACCTGGCTCGGGGGCTACTATTGGCAGACTGCCAGCAACAGCCTGCTGAAGGCTACTGGCACTGGAACCTCAACCCTCGTCCTCCAAGGAGGCATCAAAGCCGACGACCTTTCGTTTACGTGGGCTGGTGGACTGAGCGAAGATCTGGCGATCACGATCGGCGGCGGCCCTGTTGGCGACAAAGTTGTCCTGTCACAGCAGGCGCTAGAGCCTGGCCGCGTCGAAAACCTTAAGCTGGATGGATTGGGAGTAATGAACTTCCTTGTCGCGCGGACTGCGGGCGGAACAATCGCCGGCGGCTCGCAGGCGGACATCATGTTTGGACTTACGGGTAATGAGACGCTTAACGGCGGCGCAGGCGACGATGTCCTTTATGGTGGTCTTGGCAGTGACACGCTGGCCGGCGGCGTTGGAAACGATCAGTATCATTTCAGGGCAGGGGACGGCTCAGACACCATCGTTGAATCGGGGTCCTTCACAGACGACGATGAACTGGACTTCGGCTCGGGCATCGACTGGAACGAGCTTTGGTTTGCCCAACAGGGCAGCAACCTTGTTGTCTCGGTACTTGGCACGACTGATCAGGTGACGGTCAGCAACTGGTTCGCGGGACCCGGCAATGTCGTCGAGACCATTAAATCTGGTGACGGCAAGGTGCTGCATTCGTCCGACGTGGCAACTCTGGTCGCCGCCATGGCGGGATTCGATCCCGCGACGTCGCCGACCGGTTCTGGCATGCGTCCCAACGATCCTAGGCTTGGCGATCCGAACCAGGTCGGTACGATCGCTGCGGCCATGCAGCAGACCTGGATGGCGGCTTGAAATGAATGATGCCATTGGCTGAATACCCACGGCATTACGTCCACTGTCCGCCTAAGCACCGCTAGCTGGCGCAAAGGCGCGATGTCGACTTCTCGGTGAATCACTCCGAAAGCGGACGGTCTGGAATCCGCCCCAAAGCTGACTTCAGCGACTTGGAAATACGATTGTTTGAAATGGCCTTCACACCGAGACTGGAGCCACCGAAGATCGATCCAATTTGGAAGAACGGATGTAGCGCCCGTGGCGGGAAAAATGACCATCATAAGTGGAAGATTCTCTGGAATTCGAATTTGTCTCCGCCTCTGTTCTTGAACGGCGCAAAGACCCCAAGAGCCCTGTCACCGTTTTTGCCGCAATGGGGTTGGAGGCCCACCGGGCGTCGGCTGGCCACCCAGTGCCGCTTTAGGATCGGCACGGTTATGCGCCCGCACTCAGGGGGAGGAAGCTTTCATTCATACTGAAACTCTACCGATCGAAGATTTGAACTTCGTACGGTGGCCTTGGATGCAAGCCGCGGTGTGGCGGCACCGCCAAGTACCTAACAAGGAGTTGGTCCCGCGCGCCGATCTGAGCGACTATGATGCGGCCTTAGGTGTAGCTAGCCGCAATCAGCTCTTCTCGGGCTCTGCCGGCGCCAGCCGCGACAAGAACCAGACCAGCGCGCTTTGGCTCCAGCACCTCAAGGTTTCGCCGCCAACCTACTGAAAGATCGAACAGCGGACTACAAACCACCGCACATGGCTTTGCCAGCTATATTAGAGATATGGCGGACAAGCCGGCGACAGCTTAAATCGGCGACGTGTTCGAGAAACCGCATTGGCGCACGGTATTGACCACAAAGGCAAGAAAGAAACGTCTGCACATGCATGAAATTCCCCGCCAAACGCGCAACTTGAAAACACGCGTCATTTCAATCCCCGATGTTGCAGGGGCGCGCCTTTATCCCAACTCGCTTTTGGGCCAGGGCAAGAAATCATCGTCATAGGCATCCTGCGAAAAGTAATCGAGCGCGCGGGTGCCTTCGGCCGTTTCATGCAGGCCGCACTGCCAAAGCAGCGCGCCGATCACTTGGTAGGCTTGGCCGCTCTTATTTTCCAAATCCTCGATACGTTGGAGCATTTCGGCTTCGGTCATTCGCCGAATTCCTCCTTCAATCGCTGCCTCGCCCATGGCCTTTTGGACCGTTCGAGTAACAGCTTGCGCAGCTTTGGCGACGCCGACTGGACTTTGCCTACACGGCCATCCGCGTGGCCGCGTACTGGTGTTGGCATCGGCACTATCGGTGCAGGCCGCATCGCCTGCTTGATGCCTTCGACATCGTCCGCTGTGAACGTCAAAATCCGACCATTGACCATGCACAGTCCGCGACGCTTCGCTACTTTCGCGACGCCGCGGCGGGTCATGAGAAGTGAAGCTGCGACTTCATCCAGAGTGAAGATTTTGTCCATACCGACATGGATTCCATAGCCCGCACGCTAAGTCAACGCACTGATTTTTCTCGCTAAATTGGTAAATTGGTAGCGACAAAAGCTTGCCGGCGCTGGCAAGGCCATCTATCGCGTAGGCGGCCTGCTGGATCGGGGTGGCTGGTTTCGGAAAGCCGACGCCTCGACGGTCAAAGCGTGCTGTGGCGTGGTAACTGCGGCGCGCCTTTTCTTACGGCCGAACCATCACGCCATTTCCGTCGATGAATTCAATCCCGGCCGCCTCGAGCGCGGCGCGCATAGAGCCTGTTGCATCTCCGGATATGGTCTTCCGGCGCTGCCTTTCAAAATCAACAATTGTCGACAGACCGAGCTTTGCCTCTTCAGCTAGCCGGGGTTGTGTCCAATCAAGCAAAGCCCTGGCGGCGCGGCATTGTGCAGGAGTCATTCTATCAACATTTTCTGTTGACGCACGTCGGCGTCGGGGGTATCAACATATTCGGTTGATGGCGAACACGCAACGAGGAGCGAAACTTGAATACGATGTCGGTTAATGTGGAAGCGATGAAGGTAGGGCGCTCGGCATTTGCTTTAAGATCATGCGTCAGCGACGGTACCTGGAAGGCACACGTTATCGCTGGACCGTGCGGTCGCGGGTACTATGTGGTTGAGCGGATTTTTGACGATGAGGCGACGTTCGCAGTGGTGCATGGCAGCAGGCTGGCGCCAGCGCGTCTAACAGCCGAGGAAGCTTACCTCATTGGCGAAATAGACGACTTGCCGACTGCCTAGTCGGCCTTACACCACGGTTAGGGCAGGGGTTATGATAATTCAGAAACAAGCACCTAACTACTTGATTTTGTTATTGTTATGGCGGAGGGAGTGGGATTCGAACCCACGGTGAACTTGCGCCCACGCCGGTTTTCAAGACCGGTGCCTTAAACCGCTCGGCCATCCCTCCAAGCAGCTGCAATCATTGCCCTTTGACAATTTGCGTGGGGTCATGGATTGCCCGTTGATACGCAGTTTGCAGCTGTTTTGCCTTTTCGCTCGCTGCTTATAGCGGCCTGAAGCGCAACGTCAACTTGCTCCGCTCCATCAGCCTGCATGCCTGGCATATCGTGGGAGCAAAGGTCTGGAGTCATCCCGATGTTCGGATGGCCCGCTCGTTCGCCTAGGGGACCGTAGGCTGAAAACATCTGTGTGCGTGGGGGCGTCGAAGGGCGTGGAAGCGTGGCAGCGGCGGGCTGAGGATTAAATATTCTCTTGCGCTAATATAAAAGTGACGTAACGTCACTCCCCAGCATCTTGGGGATGCGCAACCGTGGGGAAGTACGATGAGAGTGGTCATATTTTGCGCGGCACTCGTGATCGCTGCGACCGGTGTCGCCGTTGCCAAGGAGAAGAAGGTCGCGGTCAGCGATGCCGCGGCCCTGTGCTCCACGAAACATTCGAGCAAGAAGCCGAAGCCGGAGCTGGACTGCAACTTGACCGGAACAACTAAATTGCCTGATGGAACGACACCGGGAAGGCCGCGTCTGGGATACGACGCCAATCCGTGGGTCATGACTGGCTTTTAAAGCCGGGTTCAGGCGAACAGCAGAGTAGCGGCCCTTACCTTTGAGGGCCGTCCAGGATATCGCCGGGAGGGAAGTCGCGCTCATCCAGTGGAGCACTCCAGGACCGGGGCGGGCGGCTGGACGAAACGGTTCAAGCCGTACGTCCCTCACGCGCACCCTTACGAATCCGTAAGTCGCGCATATGGGCATTGTCTCGTAGGCTGCATGGTCGGAGCGGCGATGCCCATCGATGCTCCACGGGGTGTGCACAGACCACCCTACAGCCCGTTGCCTTTGCCTGCCCCCCAAGCTTGGCAACGGGCTGATCCCATCACCATCAGAGGCTCCCGATTCTTATCGTCGGCCATCATGCTGCGCCGGGCGATTGTGTAGGCGAACACTCGCCCGCCGTCCGCGTCGATCACGCGGATCCATTCCTTGCCCCATTTCTGGGAGGCGGATCCCCGGCCAGTCATTGCCTCGGCAGCCGCGGCTCGATTGCTTGCTTCGACGGCCTTGGATCTCATTACCCGGTCGTAGCGCATTTCCGCGACATCGTAGACTGGCATCGTACGCCCCCCAACAAACCCACACAAAGGCTAGAATAGGCGCATTAATCTGCACAGTCGTCATTTGACGACTGTGCAGAACTGCCGATGGCGGCGGTTTTGTCTGGTGCCACCCTACAATCCGGGCCGTAGTTGCTCCCCGATGCGACGGCTAAGAAGTCCACACACGCAAGCCCGCTCATCACTGCCCCGTTCGCGCAGTTGGATTGGGGACGTTTTGAGCCCGGAAAGAAGCGGTTGCTCACGCAGCAAGTACTGCCACAATCTTGCCCGGTTCCGGCCACAATCGGTTAATACCGTAATAAGCAATTCCTGCGCACAAAGGATCGGGGTTCAGGGCGTCGTTGATATCGTCGAGTGAGTGCTTTGGCTCCTCTGTTGTTCGAACAACGGCGTCTTGATTGAGACTGTAGGGGATTTCAGGAAAATGCAGGCTACGACGCGCCCGCGTCTTCGTCGCGCTTCAACGCTTACGCTGCTTGCTGCGTCGGCTGCCTTGCTGGCAGCCTGCGCGTCGCAGCCCGAGCCGAAAGCGATGGTGAATCCCAAGCCTCGTTCCAAGGAATATTTCGCCGAGACCGAATATGGCGTGAAGGCGAGCCCGCGCGCCAATTTCATGCGGCGCGGAGGCGGTCGCGACCAGCTCGGCAAGCCCTACCAGGTTCGTGGCAAGTGGTACTATCCCAAGGAAGATCGGCATTACGCCAAGGTCGGCCTGGCTTCGTGGTACGGCGACGCCTTCCATGGCCGGCTGACCGCCAATGGCGAAGTCTACGACATGACGCATCTGACGGCCGCGCATCCGACCATGCCGCTGCCAAGCTATGCCCGCGTCACCAATCTCAAGACCGGCAGCTCCGTCATCGTGCGCGTCAACGACCGTGGGCCGTATCACGAGGGCCGCATCATCGATGTCTCGGAGCGCGCGGCGCAAATGCTCGATTACGCCAATGTCGGCACCGCCGAGGTGAAGGTGGAGTATGTCGGCCGCGCGCCGCTTGATGGCAACGACGACCAGTATCTGATGGCATCCTACCATCCAGGCAACCGGATTCCGGATCCGTCGGATGGCCTGCCAACCGGCGTCATGGTGGCCATGAACGGACCGTCGCCAAGCCTGCCCGTGGGTGCGGCAGCCGTACCGTTTCCGGGTCAGTTGACGACTTCCGGCGGGGCGTTCGCCACGCAGCAGGCTCTGTCTGCGCAGGCGCCGGCCCTGGGCGACCTGGCGCTGCCCGATTTCGGACCGATCGTTCCCGAGCGCCCGGAGATCGGCCTGCCGCCGCAGTCGCCATTCGCGATTGCCTCGCTGTCCTACGCGGATGAACGCGTGCGGCGCGCGGATGTCTTTGCCGCACTCGACGACAACGGCATGTCGCCCGCAGACATTCTGCGGTCGTGGAACAAGTCCAATCCGCAAGTAACGCCGTCCAGCGCCGACTATGTCGCCGCCGGCACGTTTGACGATGCCGCCGAAGCCAAGCGCGTGGCAGCGGCACTTCAACCCTTCGGCAGAACGGAGATCCAGCGTTCCGATCTCGACGGCAATGATTGGTATGCGGTCAATCTCTATCCGAACGGCCATGGCGGCCTGGACGAGTTGCTGGAGGCGGCATGGTCGCATGGCGCGCCCGATGCACTGGCCGTGCGCAACTGATTCACGAGCCGGTTTTCCGCTGAACAGTTGATCCGTCCCGGAAAAAGCCCGATAGTTTCGCGGGCTTGCCGGAGGGACCGGCCAACGGGTCGAATTTCATGCAGTTTCGCTTGCTTCAGCCTTTTGCCGGGTTTTTTCTTCTCGGTCTCCTGATTTCCCTTGCCCCGGCCCACGCGCAGCTGTTCGAGACCAAGGCCACACAGGCCTTCATGATCGATGCCGATACCGGCACGGTGCTGTTCTCCAAAAACGCCGACACGCCCATCCCACCGGCCTCGATGGCCAAGCTGATGACCATGGAAGTGGTTTTCAACGCCATCAAATCCGGGCGGCTCAAGCTCGACGACACGTTCGTGGTGAGCGAAAACGCCTGGCGCAAGGGCGGCGCGCCGTCGGGAACATCGACGATGTTTGCCAAGCTCAAATCGGCGATCCGGCTCGAGGACCTGATCCAGGGCGTGACCGTGCAGGCCGCCAATGACGGCTGCATCGTCATCGCCGAAGGCATGGCCGGGTCAGAGGATAATTTTGCCGCGCAGATGACCGAGCGCGCCCGCCAGATCGGCCTCAAGACATCGACCTTCGTCAATTCGACCGGCCTGCCGGCCGACGGCCAGCAGACGACCGTGCGCGAACTGGCGCAGCTGGCCCTGCATTTGTGGCGCGATTACCCGGATTTCTATCGCTACTATGGCCTGAAGGATTTCACCTGGAACAAGATCTCGCAGAGGAACCGCAATCCGCTGCTGGCCATGGATATCGGTGCCGATGGCCTGGCGGTCGGTGCGAGCGAGGCGTCCGGCTTCGGCATCGTCGCTTCGGCCAGCCACAATGGCGCCCGGGTGGTCGCGGCGATGAGCGGGTTCGCCAATGACAAGGAACGCGCCGAGGAGGCGCGAAAGCTGCTCGACTGGGGCGCGCGCTCCTTCGAGAAGACCGAGATCTTCGCCAAGGACGAGGTGGTTGGCGAGGCCCAGGTTTTTGGCGGCGCGAAATCCGGCGTGACGTTGAAGGCAAAAGGGCCGATCGCCATCTTCCTGCCGATCACCAACCGCGACAAGCTGACGGCCAGGATCGTCTATAATGGCCCGGTCGCCGCACCGGTGGAGGAGGGCCAGCCGGTGGGTGCGCTGCGCGTCTGGATCGGCGACACGCTGAGCCAGGAGACACCGCTTTTCGCCGCCGAATCGATCGGCGTCGGCACGCTGCCGCAGCGCGCGCTCGATGCCGTCAAGGAACTGGCGATCGGCTGGCTGCGCTGATGCATTTCGCTCAAAAGTGGCCACGGTTTTGAGACAAAGACATGCATGAAAGCAAAAATCTGACGGCATGGACGTTTCGCCGAACGCGGACTATCTAGAGCGCAACAATCCACTCCAACATGGACAAAGGCCGTTTCGATTGGCGCGCGGATTTTTCATCACCTTCGAAGGCGGCGAGGGCGCAGGCAAGTCGACGCAGATCGAGCGGCTGGCAAGGAAGATGCGCGCCAAGAAGTACGATGTCCTCGTCACCCGCGAACCGGGCGGTTCGCCAGGCGCGGAAGCGGTCAGGCATGTGCTGCTTTCGGGCGCCGCGGAGCCATTCGGGCCGAAGATGGAAGCACTGCTCTTCGCAGCCGCCCGTTCCGACCATGTCGAACAGGTCATCAGGCCCGCGGTCGAGCATGGCTCCATCGTTCTTTGCGACCGCTTCCTGGATTCTTCGCGCGTCTACCAGGGCGTCACCGGCGGAATCGACCCGGCATTCATGGCTACGCTCGAACAGGTCGCCATCAACGGCATGATGCCCGACATCACGCTGGTCTTCGATATCGATCCGGCCGAGGGCCTCCGGCGCGCGACCCTGCGGCGCGGCAGCGACGCCGGCGCCGACCGCTTCGAAAAGGAGACGCTGGCCATCCATCAGGCCCGGCGCGAAGCCTTCCTGGCGATCGCCGCGGCCGAGCCGGAGCGCTGCATCGTCGTCGACGCATCCGCCGATCCCGATACGGTGGAGCATGTCGTCACCGCCGCCGTGTTCGCGGCACTGGAGGCGAGGGCGCCCGCGCGCAACAGGCAGGCCGCACCGGTATGATCTTCGAACGCATCGCGCCGGAACAGCATGATACGCTGGACGGCGTGCCCGAGCCGGCCGAAACGCCTCGCCTGGTCGGGCACGGACAGGCCGCCGAGATGCTTGCCGCCGCCTATCGATCCGGAAAGCTGCCACATGCGCTGATCTTCGCGGGGCCGGTCGGCATCGGCAAGGCGACGCTGGCCTTCCATCTTGCGCATCACCTGTTGAAGCACCCAGACTTCGCACAGGCGCCGGAAAGCCTTGCCGTTCCCGATCCGGCCTCGTCGCTGTTTCGCCAGATCGCGACCGGAGCGCATCCGGGCGTACTGCATCTGACCCGGCCGCTGAACGACAAGACCAAGAGCTTCAAGACCGTCGTCACGGTCGACGAAATCCGCCGGGTCAGCCGCTTCCTGTCGATGACCTCGCATGACGGCAGCTACCGGGTGGTAATCGTCGATCCAGCCGACGACATGAATGCCAACGCCGCCAATGCCTTGCTCAAAAATCTTGAGGAGCCGCCGGCCCGAACGCTGTTCATTCTCATCGTTCATGCGCCGGGCAGCCTGCTGCCGACGATCCGCTCGCGCTGCCAAGTGGTGCGCCTGACACCGCTCGGCGCCAACGAGTTGCTGGCGGTGCTGGAGACCGCGGAGCCGCCGCCACCGGACGATCCGGCCGCCCGGGCAGCGCTGGTCGAACGGGCAGGGGGCAGTGTGCGCAATGCAATCCTGCTGACGCAATATGGCGGGCTGGAAATCGCCCAGACACTCGATGCGCTGGTGGCGGCCGGAAGGACCGATATCGGCGGAGCCTATCGGCTCGCGGAAGGCGTCGCCGGCCGCGACCAGGCGACTCAGTTCGATATCTTCAACCGCCGCGCGCTCGACCTGTTGTCGGATGCCGCAAGCCAGGCAGCGCTGTCAGGCGACCTCGCACGAGCGAAAACGCTGTCGGACACTTGGCATGAGGCGCTGGACGCGATATCTGAGACCGACACCTACAATCTCGACAAGAAGCAGCACGCCTTGACCATGATCGACCGCCTGAATTCTGCGATGCGAATGTGACGGCCTTTTGGTGCATGCCGTTGGCCCAAAACCGGGGCCACTTTTGGGCGGCATGCATCGGCACCGGGATGGCAATCGCCATTCCGATGCGATATCCACCGCCACGGCTTCCATTCAGACATTCATGACGGTTCATTCATGTCACGCGACACATTCTACATCACGACCGCGATTTCCTATCCGAACGGCAAGCCGCATATCGGCCATGCCTACGAACTGATCGCCACCGACGCGCTGGCGCGCTTCCAGCGGCTCGACGGCAAGCAGGTCTTCTTCCTCACCGGGACTGACGAGCACGGCATCAAGATGCTGCAGACGGCGAAGCGCGAAGGCATTTCGGCGCGCGAACTGGCCGATCGCAACGCGGCCGATTTCAAGCGCATGGCGATCGCGCTCAACGCCTCTAATGACGATTTCATCCGCACCACGGAAGAACGGCACTACGCGTCCTCGCAGGCGATCTGGAAGGCGATGGATGCCAATGGCGATATCTACAAGGGCGGCTATGCCGGCTGGTACTCGGTGCGCGACGAAGCCTATTACGGCGAGGAGGAGACGGAGGTCCGTCCCGACAATGTCCGGTACGGGCCGCAAGGAACGCCGGTCGAATGGGTCGAGGAAGAGAGTTACTTCTTCCGTCTCTCGGCCTACCAGGACAAGCTCATTGCCCTTTACGAAAGTCAGCCCGACTTCATCGGCCCGGCGGAGCGACGCAACGAGGTGATGAGCTTCGTCAAGTCGGGGCTGAAGGACCTGTCAATCTCGCGCACCACCTTTGACTGGGGCGTGCCGGTGCCGGGCGACGAGAAGCACGTCATGTATGTCTGGGTCGACGCCCTGACAAACTACATCACCGGCGTCGGCTATCCCGATGAAAATGATGGGAAATGGCGTTTCTGGCCGGCCGACGCCCACATCATCGGCAAGGACATTGTGCGCTTCCATGCGGTTTACTGGCCGGCCTTTCTGATGTCGGCCGGCATCCCGCTGCCGAAGCGCGTCTTCGGCCATGGCTTCCTGTTCAACCGCGGCGAGAAGATGTCGAAATCAGTCGGCAACGTCATCGACCCATTCACCATGGTCGAGCATTACGGTCTCGACCAAGTGCGCTATTTCTTCCTGCGCGAAGTGCCGTTCGGCCAGGACGGCAGCTACAGCCATGAAGCGATCGTCAACCGCACCAACGCCGACCTCGCCAACGGCCTCGGCAATCTGGCGCAGCGCTCGCTGTCGATGATCGCCAAGAACTGTGGCGGCGTGGTGCCGAAGCGCGGAGACCTGACCGATGCCGATAGCACGATCCTGGATCAGGCGGTGGCCGCTCTGGCCATCGCGCGCAAGGCCATGGCCGAGCAAGGCATCCATCTGGCGCTGGCGGCGATCTTCGCCGTGGTGTCGGAAGCTGATCGCTATTTCGCCGGGCAGGAGCCATGGGCCCTGAAGAAGACCAATCCGGAACGCATGGAAACGGTGCTGTGGACGACAGCCGAAGTGGTGCGGCGCTTGGCGGTGATGTGCCAGCCCTACATTCCAGGTTCGGCGACGAAGCTGCTCGACCTGCTGGCGGTGCCGGCGGACCAGCGTAACTTCGAGCATGTCCACGCCGACTATGCGCTTGTGCCCAGCACGGCACTACCCATGCCGGAAGGCGTATTTCCGCGTTACGTCGAACAGCCAGGCGCGAACGCCTGATGCTCGTTGACAGCCATTGCCACCTGGACTTTCCAGATTTCGCCGAGGAGCGGGCGGCCATTGTCGCCCGCGCCAAAGCGGCCGGTATCGGCCGCATGGTGACGATCTCGACGCGCGTAAAGCGGTTTCAGCAAATCCTTGAAATCACTGAAACTTTTGATGAGGTTTACTGCTCGGTCGGCACCCATCCGCATAATGCCGCCGAAGAACTCGATGTCACCGCATCGGACCTTGTTCGTCTTGCCGATCACCCGAAGGTGGTGGCGATCGGCGAGGCGGGGCTCGATTACTTCTACGACAAGGCGCCGCGCGATGCGCAGGCGCAGGGCTTTCGCAATCACATCGCGGCGGCTCGCGAGACCGGGCTGCCGCTGGTCATCCATTCGCGCGATGCCGATGACGACATGGCGGCCATTCTCGAGGACGAAACAGGGAAGGGCGTCTTCCCCTTCATCCTGCACTGTTTTTCCTCCGGACGCCGGCTGGCCGAGGTGGGCGTCTCGCTCGGCGGCTGTGTGTCGTTCTCGGGCATCCTGACCTTCAAGAACTCTGCCGAATTGCGCGCCGTCGCCGCCGACGTGCCGCATGACCGGCTGCTCGTCGAAACCGACGCGCCATACCTGGCGCCGATCCCATTCCGCGGCAAGCGTAATGAGCCGGCCTATGTCGCGCACACCGCCAAGGTGCTGGCGGAGACGATTGGTGTCAGCGAAGCTGAAATCGCCGATCTGACGACGAACAATTTCTTCCGGCTGTTCGGCAAGATGCCGCGACCTGCCGATCTGAGCGCCTGATCGATGACTGACCGGCTGCGCCTGACCATCCTTGGCTGCGGCTCGTCGCCAGGTACGCCGCGCATCACCGGCGACTGGGGCAATTGCGACCCGGACAACCCGAAGAACCGGCGCATGCGTACGGCCGTTCTGGTTGAACGGATCGCATCGAATGGCAACCGCACGACCGTCGTCATCGACACTGGGCCCGATTTCCGCCAGCAGATGCTGATGGCCTCTGTCAGGCGCATTAACGCGGCCGTCTACACGCATCCGCACGCCGATCACATCCACGGCATCGACGACCTGCGCGGCTTCGTCCTCGATCAGCGCCAGCGGATCGATATTCACGCCGACGAGCCGACAATGCTGCGGCTGCGCCAGGCGTTCGGCTACTGCTTCGAGACACCACCCGGCAGTTCCTATCCGCCGATCGTCAATGCCCATATCATCGACCACGCAAAGCCTGTGGTGATCGAAGGAGAGGGGGGGGCCCTCACCCTTGAACCATTGCCGCAGGTCCATGGCGACATCATCTCGCTCGGGTTTCGCATTGGAGCCCTGGCCTATTGCCCTGACATCAGCGACTTTCCCGACGCCACCGCCGAGCGGCTGTGCGGCCTGGAGATGCTGGTCATCGACGCGTTGCAGTACAAAACCCACCCCAGCCATCTGTCACTCGGCCAGGCGCTCGGCTGGATCGAGAAGCTGGCGCCGAGGAATGCCGTGCTGACCCACATGCACGTGCCGCTCGACTATGCCACCGTAATGGCCGAGACGCCGGCCAACGTAGCGCCTGCCTATGACGGCATGATGATCGAAATCCCTTATGAATCAGCACGATAGATCGATTCTCTCGCGAACCGCAGGTCATGAAATCGTTCGAGCTGGGGTAGAAGCCGGAAAGCCTAGCTAGACCTTTCGGGCATGGAGGTTCCGTGGCAATCGGCGCGGCAAGGCTGACCAAGGCTGATGCAGGCCGAGGCTTTTTCAGCTGGAAGGCCGCAGCCATGAGCGAACGTGACTGACTGGCCCATGGCCACGACGATCTGGTGAGGAAATCCAGGTCGGATGGCGGTGGCATCTGGGCTGCCTCATCTGTCGGTAAGCGCACCGTATGCCGTGCACCGTGGAGCAACATCGCGCTGATTTCCTGCGGCAAACCGGCCTGGCGCCATCAGCGTCGTATCCGGCCGGATTCCGGCCTGCGGTCCTCATTGTCGCGCTGCTCACGTCCGTAAGTTCCATAATCTATCTTATGCGACTTTCAGACATGGCGGTTGCTTCGTATCGCCTTGACATCGATGTACCCCTTTACGCCGCCCTGAAGTCAGCTCGAGCATCCATGTACGCAGATGGACTTGGCCCGCTTTTCATCATCGTCCTTCGCCAGGCCTCTTGCTCGGCGTTTATCAAGGCCAGTTCCCAAACACAGGCGATGACAGGTCTCTTCACCGTATCCATGGGCTCGATGGCCGCATACAGCTTCCTGTAGATATGCTGGCAAAGCACCGAGCCCTGTATCCACCAGTGGGCCGAGATGGAGACGCCGAGCTCGCCAGGATGAATGATGACAAAGCCCATGCCATTGTCGTCGCCCTCATCCGCCACACGCGGCAGAACGTCCTGTCGCACGAATGACTGCGCCAGGGTCACCATCGGCCTATCGACCTTCTTGTTGTCCGCCACCAGACCATAGACTTTGAGCTTGAGACCACCGATGTCCCATTGGCCCAAATTTGAAACACCGCGTGGATGGTAGATCTCGATTGTTGCAGGGTTCATTGCTCACTCCAGTCACTCAAAGTTTGACTTAGGCGCCCCCGATCGGTCGGCGCAACCCCGTTCGAACTTGGCTGCAACCGTCCAGGTGTCGCGTCGGCTCGGCTGGTGATTTCGGTGGTGGTATCGAACCGATGAAGCAACTAGCCTACCCCAAGCCGCTGACGCGCTGGAACGCATATTCAGGACCATCGAAGAATGACCGCATCCTTTCTCGGCCTTCCCGATCGCCTCGCCGACGGCCGCACGCCCCGTGCGGTGATCTTCGGAGCCGGTCATGGCAGCACCTATCCCGGCAAGGACAGCAGCGGCCATGCCTTGGCCGCCGACGCCATACGCGCAGCCAGCCAGGGTGATGCTCCGCTCGTCGAGCACTGGGATTTCGATCTCGGCGGTCCGTTGTTCGACGGCAAGCCGGTCTGCTGCGTCGACGCCGGCGACATCTCGACCATCCTGCACGACAAAGCCGGCAACCGTGCCCGGATCGAGGCGAAGACGCGCGAGGTCCTGGCCTTGCCGGCCATACCGATCCTGCTTGGCGGTGACGATTCCGTCGTCATTCCGTTCCTTGCCGGCTTTGCCGATCACGGACCGGTCTGGATCCTGCAGATCGATGCCCATATCGACTGGCGCGACGAGGTGCATGGCGAGCGCTACGGCTATTCGAGCCCGATGCGGCGGGCGAGCGAGATGGCACATGTCGCGGGCATGGTGCAGGTCGGCCTGCGCAGCGTCGGCAGTGCACGCCTCGCTGAAATCGAAGCGGCGCGGCACTATGGCAGCCGTTTCGTCACCGCCCGCGAAATTCATGCACAAGGCGTGGAAGCGGCGCTCAGGCATATTCCGGAAGGCGCGAGGGTCGTCGTCACCTTCGACTGCGATAGCCTTGATCCCGGCATCATGCCGGGCGTGGCGGCGCGTACGCCCGGCGGCCTCACCTACACGCAGGTGATCGACCTGATCGCGGGCCTCGGCAAGCGGGCCAGGATCGCGGGATTCGACCTTGTCGAACTCTATCCGCCCGCCGATGTCGACGGAATGTCGGCCCTGACCGCCGCGCGCCTTCTCGTCAATGTGATCGGCGCAATCGTCCGGCAGGTTTGAGAACCGGCTTTCCTCTGATCACCGCCGCCCCTGCTCCAGGCTGATCCGGTACCCCAGAGAACGCTTCGCTCCCGGCTCGATCAGCATCACGCCAGGTTTCTCGCTGAACTCGCCGTCGAAATCGGCCGGGCTTGCAATGCCGTGCCAAGGTTCGATGCACAGGAACGGCGCGCCGCCCGGCTTGGACCAGATTCCCAGTTCCTCTGCACCCTGCCATGACATTTCGATCGCAGGACCATGGTCGGCGGCGTAGCGCACCCTGGTGCTGGCGGGGCTGTCCAGAATGACGGCGTCGTCATCGAACAGGCGTTCGGACAGTGGAAGCGTCTTGCCTTCGATGGGTGTCGGCCGCGCTACCGGGAGCAAAAGGCCATCCTTCAGCCGGCGGATCGGCGCTGGCTCGGCCTCCGCAAAGGTCAGCCGATATGCCTCCTTGGGCAATTCCGGCAGCAATGGCCAGTTGAATGCCGGATGCGCGCCGATCGAAGCGGGCAATGGCTCGTCGCCGGTGTTGGTGATCTCGAAGGTCACGCCAAGCTGCTGGCGGTCGAGCGCGTAGGTCACGGCGAGGCGGAAGGAGAAGGGGTAGCGTGTGCGCGTGTCGGCGTCGTCGGTGAGGATCAGCGTGCAGGACCGAGGCCCCCTCTCCTCCCAGGTGAACGGCTTGTCGCGGGCGAAGCCGTGCTGCGTCATCGGATAGGTGCGGCCGCGATGGCGCAGTTGGTCGCCCTTCAGCCTTCCGACGATCGGGAACAGCACCGGCGAATGGCGCCGCCACTCTGGACCGGCCTGCCACAGGAACTCAAAGCCTTGCGCATCCCGCAGCGAAACCAGTTCGGCGCCCTGCCCGACTATGACAGCCGAGATGCCGTCGCCACGAAGCGTTTGGCTGTCCTGTGCCATATGTCCTCGCGGGCCGGCGTTGAAGCTGGCGGCAGACTAGCAAAAGCTCCCGGGGACTCAAGCCGGGTCTTGTCGGAACGGATTGGGCCGGAACGAATTGTGGCCGGAGGATCTCTCCTCCGGCCACCTCTCCGCATCAAGGGCGAGAACCCCACCCTTGCCCACAGCGGACAGTCGTTACTCCCGTTCGCCGGTGAAATTCAGCAGCAGTTGGAAGATGTTGATGAAGTTCAGGTAGAGTGAGAAGGCGCCGAAGACGGCGAGCTTCTGGCGCGATTCCGCGTCGAAATTCTCGGCATACTGTTCCTTGATCGTCTGCGTGTCCCAGGCGGTCAGGCCGATGAAGACGGCGATGCCGATCACCGAGATGGCAAACTGCAGCGCGGTCGAGCCAAGGAAGATGTTGACGATGCTGGCGATCACCACGCCGATCAGGCCCATGATCAGGAACGACGAGAACTGCGTCAGGTCGCGCCTGGTCGTGTAGCCATAGAGGCTGGTGGCGCCGAACATGGTGGCGGCGATGAAGAAGGTGCGCGCGATGCTGGTTCCGGTGAAGACCAGGAACACGGAGGCGAGCGACAGGCCCATCACCGCGCAGAAGGCCCAGAACATCATCTGGGCGCTGGCCGCCGACATGGTCTGCATCTTGAACGAAAACAGCATGACGAAGGCGAGCGGCGCCAGCATCACCACCCACTTCAGCGGGCTGGAGAAGATCGGCACGTAGAGCGCCGGCGTCGACGACACCAAGAAGGCGACAAGGCCGGTGACCACGAGGCCAAGGCCCATATAGTTGTAGACGCGCAGCATGTGCTGACGCAGGCCCTCGTCAAAGACGGCCCCGGTTTGGGCGCCGGTGCCAACGCGATATCCCAGATTGGGCGTGTTCATCTGCAGTCTCCTTTGGATCGGTCAGTAAAGTGTTCTGGCGAGCGTCTCGGCGGCGCGGTCGAGGTCATGAACTCCACTCTTCGCGACCACCGCGTAGGCAACCTCGCCGATCTGAAAATAGGCCGAGGAAATATCGCCCGAGGGCGCGACGGTCGGCTTGACCACGTCGAAGGTTCCCGGCCGGATGGCAAACAGCGACACCAGGCCCATATCCTTGGTGTCGACAGCCATCTCGACGCTCGGGCCGAAGCGCGACGGATAGATCTGCACGTCGCGCACCTTCCAGTCCTTTGGCAGCGACGGCATGACGATCGCCGTGGCGGCGCGGATCTCTCCGGCGTTGTAATTGGGCGCTTCCGGCTGCGAGGGCATGGCTTCGCGCACCAGCGTCGTCCTGTGCGCCCGCACCGCCTCGTCGACATAAGCGGGCGGCTGCGGCGAAGCGACGACCTTGGTCACGGACATCGGGCCAATGATACCGTTCGCCAGCCAGCCGGCGGCAACGAAGGCGGCAACGGCGGCAGCGCGCTGCAACACGCCGAAGATGCGGCCGCGGGCAAGCCCCCTCTCCAGACGTCGCGCCGCGTCAGCGGTCGCCGGCCGCGCCATGCCCTTGGAGCCGGCGAGCGCCACGCGCAGTTCGTCGCGGGTCCGCAGATCCGACATCACGCGTGCGGCAGCCTCCGGACGCGTGGACAGGAATGCTTCCACCTCGATGCGGCGGGCGACGTCCAGTTGCTCGTCGACATAGGCGTCGAGGTCGGTGTCCGTAACGGGGTCGACAAGAGCGGTCATTGCTCACCTCCCACGATCCTGAGATGATTCTTGCCGCGCCCCGGGGCGGCGTCTTCCATCTGGCGCAAGGCGGCGCGCGCCCTGCCGATGCGCGACATCAGAGTACCTAGCGGCACGCCCGTGGCATTGGCCGCCTGCTGATAGGAAAGCCCTTCGATGGCGACCAGATGCAGCGCCGAACGCTGCTCTTCCGGCAGGTTGAAAAAGGCTTCCCGCACCTGCGCCAGGCGTACCGAATGCTCCTGCGGCGCTGGCGTGGCGGCGTCGGCGAGGTATCCTGCCTGTTCGATGCGCGCCGCTTCCGAGCGGCGCGAGCGCATGCGGTCGACAAAGGCGTTGTGGACGATCGAGAGCAGCCACGCCCGCAGGTTTCCGCCGGAGCGGAAAGTGCCGCGTCGCTCATAGGCGCGCACCAGCGCGTCATGCACAAGATCCTCGGCATCCACACTGTCGCGCGTCAGCGACTGCGCGTAGCGCCGCAGTGATCCGAGCTGTCCTATGATGTCAAAGCGTGGCATCGACCGTTTCATGCCCTGTTTACGGAGCATGTGGGGATTTTAATCCCGACCTCGCCATTTTTCTTCGACGGGCTCTTCGGAGGATCGCATTTGCGCCCCTTCGCCCGCCCGGCCCTCAGGGGCGAAGTGGTTTTGCCGGTTTGGGCATGGTCACGCCGCAGGCGCGCAACACCCATCTGCGGCCGTCGCTGCGAAAATCGGTGATGCTCAGCGGCTCGATGTCGATCTTCCAGCTGGCGGCAAGCGGGGCACCAAGAACATGCAGGATCGCTGTGCGAATGACGCTGGCATGGGTCAGCGCGATCGTATGGCCACGCTCGGCGATTAGCCGGTTCATCAAGTCGGAGGCCCGATGGGCAACGTCGGCCAGCGACTCGCCGCCGTGCGGCGCTGCATTTGGGTCTGCGAGCCAAGCAGCGATATCCTCTGGCTGCTCCGCCTGCACCTCCTCAAATCTCTTGCCGGCCCAGCTTCCATGATCCTGGTCCGCCAAAAGCGGTTCGGCCGATGCCTCCAACCCCAGCGCCTCGGCGGTCTGCCGAGCGCGAAGCGCGGGCGCCGTCCACACGCGGTCGGCACGGCGCAAGGTCCCGCGCAGGGCCTTCGCCAGCGTCAGCGATCGCGGCTCCAGCGGCTCGTCCGATGGGAACGCCCCCAGGCGTGTCGCGGCCGTGGCGCCGTTGCAGATCATCGTCAGCCTTACAAGCATGAACCAGTCATCCCTAAGCCGCTTTCGAAGCGGCGCATACGCAGCGATTAGAATAGCGGCTATCGTTTCGATCGAAAGGCCACACTCCTGGGTGCCGCCCTCTGTTTCGCATAACTAAAACCGCTGGTGCATCACGCTCGATTTGCGTATCACTCCGCCGCGCCAACGGAACCATAGTGATGTTTGAAGACCTGCAGCCAGCTCCCGCCGACAAGATCCTGGCCCTGATCGGCCTTTATCGCGCCGACCCACGCCCCAACAAGGTCGACCTCGGCGTTGGCGTCTACAAGGATCGCGACGGCAAGACGCCGGTGATGCGCGCAGTGCGCGAGGCCGAAAAGCGGCTGCTGAACAGCCAGGACACCAAGACCTATCTTGGGTTGGCCGGTGATGTCGGCTTCAACGCGGTGATGGCGAAGCTCGCCTTCGGCCAAGGCGCGGACATGACGCGCATCCGGGCGGCACAGGCGCCTGGTGGCTCCGGCGCCCTGCGCCTGGTGGCGGAGTTGCTGAAGCGGACGCGTTCGGATGCCACCGTCTGGCTGTCGGACCCGACCTGGCCGAACCACATGCCGGTGATGCGTGCCGCCGGCCTGCAGATCCGTGAATACCCCTATTTCGATGCGGCCTCGGGCGCGGTTCGTTTCGACGACATGCTGGCGGCGTTGCGCACGGCCAAGAGCGGCGACGTGGTGCTGCTGCATGGCTGCTGCCACAACCCGACCGGCGCCAACCTCGATGCGTCGCAGTGGGAGGCCGTCACCGCTCTCGTCGTCGAGCGCGGTCTGCTGCCGTTCGTCGACATCGCCTATCAGGGCTTTGGCGACGGCCTCGAGGCCGATGCCCTCGGCTTGCGCCTGCTGGCGGCGAAAGTTCCGGAAATGGTCGTCGCCTCCAGCTGCTCGAAGAATTTTGCCGTCTACCGCGACCGTGTCGGCGCGGCGATGGTCCTGGCCAAGGATGGCGCGCAGGCCGATGTGGCGATGAGCCAGATGCTGTCGGCGGCGCGCGCCATGTATTCGATGCCGCCGGACCATGGCGCGGCGGCCGTGCGTATCGTCCTGGAAGACGCCACCTTGCGTGCCGACTGGGAAGCCGAGCTGGAAGAGATGCGCCTGCGCATGCTTCGGCTTCGCGTGCAGTTCGCCGAGGCATTGCGCCGGCAATCCAACTCCGACCGCTTCGACTTCGTTGCCAGCCATCGCGGCATGTTCTCGCGACTTGGCCTCACGGAGGAGCAGGTCGAGCGGCTGCGCACCGAACATGGCGTCTACATGGTCGGCGACAGCCGCATCAATGTCGCGGGTTTACCCGAGGACGGCATGGATGACCTAGCCAAGGCCATCGTCTCCGTACTCGACTGAAGCGGCTCAGCTGTGGACAAGGCGCTCTCGCCGGCTGACAACATTGGCCGCGCGTCGGGCCGCAGGATAGCATCGCGGCATGACGCCATCGAAAGACATTTCGCGCCTGATCGAGATCATGGCGGCGCTGCGCGCGCCGAAGACAGGCTGTCCATGGGACATCGAGCAGGATTTCTCGACTATCGCCCCCTACACGATCGAGGAAGCCTATGAGGTGGCGGATGCCATCGCCCGTGGTGATCTCGATGACCTGCGCGACGAGCTCGGCGATCTCCTGCTGCAGGTCGTTTATCATGCGCAAATGGCCGAGGAAGCCGGTGAATTCGGCTTCCCGGATGTGGTCCAGGCAATCACGACGAAAATGATCCGTCGCCACCCGCATGTCTTCGGCGACGAGAAGGCCCGCAGCGCCGGCATGGCCAAGGGCATGTGGGAAAAGATCAAGGCACAGGAGAAGGCGGAGAAGCGACAAGCACGCCTCGCGCGCGGCCTCGACCCGGAGGACAATGGCAAGGGGTTCCTGGACAGCGTTCCGGTCGCCCTGCCCGCTTTGACGCGGGCGCTGAAACTTCAGGAGAAAGCTGCCCGTGTCGGCTTCGACTGGAGCGAGGCGGCCCCCATCCTTGACAAGATCGAGGAAGAGATCGGCGAGCTGCGCGAGGCGCTGGCCAAGGGCGAGACGGCCGCGATCCAGGACGAGTTCGGCGACATGCTGTTCGCCGTCGTTAATCTCGGACGGCATCTCAAGCTCGATTCGGAAGCGGCGCTGAGCGGCACGAATGAAAAATTCCGCTCACGCTTCCATTATGTCGAGCAGGCCCTGGAAAAGTCGGGCAATACGCTTGAAAGGGCCACCCTGGCCGAGATGGAAGCGCTCTGGCAGGAAGCGAAGCGCGCGAAGTAGGCCTGTCAACCGGCAACCCCGGACGGAAAGCGCTGCATGCTTTCCTGGAATTTCTCTGGGCTACCCGTTGTTTTTACGACGCAATCGGCTCTCGATCTCTTCGCGCGCGCTTTGGGTGGCCTTGAGCGAGATGGTGGCGCTCCCGTCGTCATTGTCGGTACGCGAAACGACATCGCCATTCCGGTAAAGCCAATCGACAAGACCGAACTGCGCCGGCTCGATCGTCACCGTCAGGTCTTCGAGCTCTCCCGCCATTCGCGTCTCGATGAGCGCCTTCAGCGCGTCGATGCCCTCGCCGGTCACCGCTGACACGGCGATTGGCGGCCCCTTGCCGCCGCCGGCGGCATCGGCGAGCAGCCGGCTCCTGTTGCCTTCGTCCAGCAGATCGACCTTGTTCCAGACCTCGATCACACGCTTGGTATCACTGGCGTCGACGCCGAGGTCGGCCAGGATGCGCTCTACATCCTCTGCCTGTGCGGCCGTGTCGGGATCGGAGATATCGCGCAGATGGATGACGAGATCGGCCTCGACCACCTCTTCCAGCGTCGCGCGAAAAGCCGCGATCAGATGCGTCGGCAGGTCCGAGATGAAACCGACCGTGTCCGACAGGATAATCGGCGTGCCATGCGGCAGGCGAACGCGGCGCAGCGTCGGGTCGAGCGTGGCGAACAGCATGTCCTGCGCCAGTACATCCGCTCCGGTCAGCCTGTTGAACAGTGTCGACTTGCCGGCATTGGTGTAGCCGACGATCGCCACCACCGGGAAAGGCACCTTCTTGCGCTTGGCGCGGTGCAGGTCGCGGGTACGACGAACCGTTTCCAGCTCGTGCTTCAGCTTGATGATCTTTTCCTGCAACTGCCGCCGGTCTGATTCGATCTGGGTTTCGCCGGGGCCGCCGAGGAAGCCGGCACCGCCGCGCTGACGTTCAAGGTGGGTCCAGCTGCGGACAAGGCGGCCTTTCTGGTAGTTGAGATGGGCAAGTTCGACCTGCAGCGTGCCTTCCTTGGTGCGGGCGCGCTCGCCGAAGATCTCGAGGATCAACCCGGTGCGGTCGAGCACCTTGGCATGCAGCTCTTTCTCAAGATTGCGCTGCTGCACCGGGGTCAGGGGATGGTCGACGATGACCAGCTCCGCGTCCTTCTTCTTGACGATCTCGGCGAACTCTTCGACCTTGCCGCTGCCGAGCAAGGTCGCGGGGCGTGGGTCGTTGACGGTCACGACAGCCGTATGGACGGGGTCGAGATTGATGGCCCGGGCAAGGCCGACCGCCTCGTCGTGGCGGGCTTCAGCCGACCGCGTCAACCGAGGACGGTTGGTATCGTCGTCGCCGCGCGGCTGGCGGGTAAGCACAGGTACAATGACGACAGCCCGGGTCGGCCCCTTGGCTTCCGTCCCGGGATGATGCGCTGGTTTTCCGCGAACCGTAGCGTCCGCGTCTTTCTCACGTGCCAATCAGGCGCCCTGGCTTTCCTCGCCATCGAACATCTGAACCGGCTGGCTCGGCATGATCGTGGAAATGGCGTGCTTGTAGACGAGCTGGGAGTGACCGTCGCGGCGCAGCAGCACACAAAAATTGTCGAACGAAGTGACCACGCCGGTCAGCTTCACGCCGTTGATGAGGAAGATGGTGAGCGGGTTCTTGCTCTTGCGAACTGAATTCAGGAACAGGTCCTGAAGGTTTTGCGATCGTTCCGCCATTGTTCTTGTCTTTCGCCGATCCCCTTCGGTTTGCTAGCCAATGCGCCAAATTGTCGGGCACATGTCAAGCGCGCAAACACCGTCTTGTCGTCAGTAACGACAAGCAGAACGAGATATATTGATGTTCATTCCACCTGTGCGGTTATCAGGCTGGACTTTTTTCCGCAACGTCAAAAAAGGCTTGCCGCAACGAAAGTGTTATTGAGCCGGGATGTCCATTGGCGACCGGATCGCCGTCGATCGATACGACCGGCATGGCAATCGTGGTCGCGGAACTGATGAAAGCCTCGCGCGCCGTCTTTGCCTCGGCAACCGAAAAACCGCGCTCCTCGATCTTCAGGCCGAGCTTTGCCGCCACCTCAAACATGGTCGTGCGGGTGATGCCGCGCAGGATGCCATGATCGGCCGGCCTGGTGACCAGGACGCCGTCCCTGGTCACGATCCAGGCATTCGACGACCCGCCTTCCTTGACGTTGCCGTCGGTGTCGACGAACCATGCCTCCTGGGCCCCCGCTTCCTTGGCCTTCTGCTTGGCCAATACGTTGGGCAGCAGTCCGACGCTCTTGATGTCAACCCGGTCCCAGCGATTCTCGGGCACGGTGATGACCGCGATACCTGTTTCGGCTCGCTTTGTGCCGGCGGCGGGGTCGGCCTTCTTGGCTGTCACGACCAGGGACGGCTTGGTGTCCGCCGACGGGAAGACAAAGTCACGGCTTGCGACACCGCGCGTCACCTGGACATAGACCAGACCGTTGGCGACATGGTTGCGGTTGACCACTTCGCGCAGGATGAGCGGCAGCACGTTGCGCGCGACCGGCCAGGCGATCGAGAGTTCGGTCAGCGAGCGGTTCAGCCGAGCGAGGTGGCGCGGCATGTCGACGATGAAGCCGCGCGCCACTTCGCAGACCTCATAGACACCGTCGGCGAATTGATAGCCGCGATCCTCGATATGCACGGAAGCGTCCGCGTGAGCGACGTAGCGCCCGTTGACATAGGCAATGCGCGGCATTGGCGACCCCTGGAGAACTCTCGGGCTTTCTTATGCGATTCCGCCTTGGCCGTAACCGGCAAATGCTTGGCCCAGGCGTGGCTGAACAGACATCGCGCCTGTCAGACGCCCAGCGACTTCAGCTTGCGGTGCAGGGCCGAGCGTTCCATGCCGATGAACTCGGCCGTCTTCGAGATGTTGCCGCCAAAGCGGTTGATCTGGGCGATGAGATAGTCCTTCTCGAACTGTTCACGCGCCTCGCGCAGCGGCAGCGCCATGATGTGCTGGTCGGACTGATTCGGCGTGCGCGGCATGACATCGCCGATCTCGGACGGCAGAAGATCCGCGGTGATCGGCGCATCGACGTCGTCGCCCCGCGCCAGGATCATCAGGCGCTCGACATTGTTGCGCAGCTGGCGCACGTTCCCCGGCCAGTTGTGCGCCTGCAGCACGGCCAGCGCGTCGTCGCCGATGCGACGCGGCTTGATACCGGCCTGGCGGGCGATCTGCTTCATGAAATTGTCGACGAGATAGGGAATATCCTCGCGCCGCTCGGCCAGTCCCGGCACCATCACGGGAACCACCGCCAGGCGATGATAGAGATCCTCGCGGAAACGGCCGTCGGCGATCATGGCTTCCAGGTTCTGCGAGGTCGAGGAGATAATGCGGACGTCGACCTTGACCCGTTTGGTGCCCCCAACCCGCTCGAACTGCTGCTCGACCAGAACGCGCAGGATCTTGTTCTGCGTCTCGCGCGGCATGTCGGCCACTTCGTCGATGTAGAGGATGCCGCGATGGGCCTCCTCCAGCGCGCCGACCTTACGCTCGACACCGTTCGATTCGGTGCCGAACAGTTCGATCTCCATGCGCTCCGGCGTTATGTTGGCGGCGCTCAGCGTCACGAACGGCGCGCCCTTGCGCGCCGACAGCGTGTGGATGGCGCGCGCCGCCAGTTCCTTGCCCGAGCCGGACGGACCGATGATCATGACACGGCTGTTGGTCGGCGCGACGCGCTCGATGGTCTGGCGCAGCTGGCTCATCGCCGACGACATGCCGATCAGGTCGAAGGTCTCGCCGCTGCGCTGCTTGAGGTCGGAGACCTCGCGCCGCAGTTTCGAGGTTTCCAGCGCCCGCTCGGCAATGAGGATCAGCCTGTCGGCCTTGAAAGGCTTCTCGATGAAATCGTAGGCGCCGCGACGGATGGCGGAGACCGCCGTTTCGATGTTTCCGTGGCCGGAGATCATCACCACCGGCAAGGTGGGGTGCATGGTCTTGATCTCGTCCAGCAGCGCCAACCCGTCCAGACGCGAGCCCTGCAGCCAGATGTCGAGGAAAATCAACCTCGGCGCACGATCGGCTATGGCAGCCAGCGCGCTGTCGGCGTCGAACGCCGTGCGGGTTTCGTGACCTTCGTCGCTCAGGATGCCTGCGACGAGCTCGCGGATGTCTTCCTCGTCATCGACGATGAGAATATCAGACGCCATTACCGACCTTTTCAGTTTCTCTTTCGTGTTCCGTTTTGGCCTCACCGCGCGGCGGCGTGGCGGCCGCGGGCGGCAGAATGATGCTGATCATCGCGCCGCGCCCGCCATGGAAGTCCGCAGGTGCATCATGAAGTTCCAGCCTGCCGCCATGGTCCTCCACGATCTTCTTGACGATAGCGAGACCAAGCCCGGTGCCCTTCTCTCGTGTGGTCATATAGGGCTCGAGCAGCCGTTGGCGATTCTCCCGCGGCAGGCCTTTGCCATTGTCGATGACGTCGATTCGAATCGCGCCATTCTGACGTCCGGCTTGAATCCGGATTATGCCGTGCGAACCATCCTTCTGTTCCAGTCCATCGATCGCTTCGGCGGCGTTCTTGATCACATTGCCGAAAGCCTGCGCCAGAAGGCGGCTGTCGAACGTACCCTTGAGCGGTTCGTTGCCAAATATCCGCTCGAAGGTGATGTCGGCGCGGCTGACTTCGACCAGGAACGAAGCCTCGCGCAGCGATTCGCGCAGATCGATGGCCTTCATCTCCGGCTTGGGCATGCGCGCGAAGGCGGAGAATTCGTCGACCATGCGGCCAATATCCTCGACCTGCCGTATGATGGTGTCGGTGCATTGGTCGAAAACCTCGCGGTCCTCGGTGATGACCTTGCCGTAACGGCGCTTGATGCGTTCGGCCGAAAGCTGGATCGGCGTCAGCGGGTTCTTGATCTCGTGGGCGATGCGGCGCGCCACGTCGGCCCAGGCGGAAGAACGCTGTGCCTGGACCAGATCGGTAATATCGTCGACCGTCACGACGTAGGATTTCTCCTCCGAGCCGTCGTCACCGGCCTCGATGGTGATCTGCACGTTGAAGGTGCGCTCGGTGCCGGCGCGGAAGAACGTCACCTGCTCGCGATAGACAGGCTTGCCCGACTGGCGGCCGATCTCGAAGACGCGGCCGACATGCGGCAGGATGGCGGAAAGGTTCTGCCCGAGCGCGGCATTGGCGGAAATGGCCAGCATCGATTCGGCCGAACGGTTGACGATGGTGATGATGCCATAGGGATCGACGCCGATGACGCCGGCGGTGACACCGGCAAGCACGGCTTCGGAAAAGCGCCGCCGCTCGTCGATCAGGTCCTTTGCCGACAGGATCTCGTTGCGTTGCGATTTGAGCTCGAGCAGCATCTTGTTGAAGGTGTCGCCGAGCGAGGCGACATCGCCATCGGAAGGCCTGACGGGGACAGCGACGTCGAGATTGCCTGTGGCTACCTCGTCGGCGGCACCGATGAGCTGGCGAATCGGCCGCACAAGACGGTCTGCGACGGCAATGCCGGTCCAGATCGCCGACAGGATGATGATCAGGGTCAGCGACAGATAGGGCAACGCGAAGGCCACTTGCGAGGTGCGCCTGTTGTCTTCGAGATTGCGGTACTCGTCCGTGTTGGACCTAACGATCTGCCGCGCCTTGATCACCTCGGGATCGACCAATCGGATGGTGTAGAGATAGAGGCCCTCGATCTCACGCAGCTTGACGATGGCGCCCATGATGTTGCGGGTGCGCGGTTCTATCAGCACCGGTCTGCCGTCGGTGGCGCTGCTGACTGAGCCTTCAGGCGGTTCCGGCATGGCGAAATCGGCATCGGTCTGGGCGCTCATGACGAATGAGCCGTCGGGCTTGATCAGCGCCGCGTGGGCTAGCGACCGGCCTACCGCCTCCTTGTTGAGGAGGTCGAGAAAGCCCGTCCGGTCAAGGCCGTAGAGCGTGCGCGACGCATCGAGGTCATAGGCCATCGACAGCGTGGTGCCTTGCAGATTGCGGGCGTTTTCCTGGACATAGGCATCGGCGATCGACAGCGAGGAATTGACGATCGTCTTTGTGCGAATCTCGAACCAGCGGTCGAGGCCGATATCGAGCGTGATCGAGGCGATGATCGCCACCATGATGGCGGGAATGGCGGCAACCAGCGCGAACATCGCAACGATGCGCACATGCAGCCGCGAGGCCGCCTTGCCGTGCCGGCGCGCCATCACTATGCGATGCACCTCGCGTCCGACCAGGGCGCTGAGGAAGAGCACGAAAGCGGCGTTGAGCGCGATCAGCGCCCAGGTCGTCCTGGCGTCAGGCGCGATCGGCGTCGCGCCGACCAGGATGGTGAAGGAGATGGCCGCCATGACCAGCGCGCCGACAACCGCCACCACGCCGGGCAGCGCCAGCAAGCGGCGCCTATCGCGCGCGCCGGGTTCGCTGAAGAGCGGTTGGTTGAGTACAGGTGCCTGCGGAGCCATGTCACCGTCTTGGAGCCAATGATTGCGTCCGATCTATGCAACGCATTGTGGCGATTATGCAACAAGTGTGACAATGGCGGAAATCTTTCGCCTCGCGGTCCCCTGAAAAGAGCGGGATCGGATCAGCGCTCAGGCTGGCCGCGACGATTTATAGACATTGACGCCGAGTTCGCGAATCTTCTTGCGCAGCGTGTTACGGTTCAGGCCCAGCAGCTCCGCCGCCTTGATCTGGTTGCCGCGAGTCGCCGTCATCGAGGCCAGGACCAGCGGATATTCGACTTCGGACAGGATGCGCTGATAGAGCCCGGCAGGCGGCAATTCGCCGGCAAACGAGGCGAAATAGCGCTGCAGGAAATGCTCAACCGCCTGGCCGATGGAGAGGTCGTCGGGGATGAGGTTTCCACCGCCGGGGACCACGGGCCGTTCCCCGGTCTTGAGCTCCGCCTCGATGATCTCGGCGGAAATCTCGTCCTGCGAATAGAGGGCGGCCAGCCGGCGAACGAGGTTTTCCAGTTCGCGCACGTTGCCTGGCCATGGGTAACGCTTCATCAGTTCGATGCCGCCGGAGGAGATGCGCTTGGTCTGCAGCCCCTCCATCTCGCCAAGCTTGAAGAAGTGGCGCACGAGGTCTGGCACGTCCTCCGACCGCTCGCGCAATGCCGGCAGTCTCAGCGGCACGACGTTGAGGCGGTAGAACAGATCCTCGCGGAACAGTCCCTGGTTGATCAGGGTGCGCAGATCCTTGTTGGTGGCCGCGACAATGCGCACGTCGGTCTTGATCGGCGTACGGCCGCCGACCGTTGTGTATTCGCCCTGCTGGAGGACGCGCAGCAGGCGCGTCTGCGCCTCCATCGGCATGTCGCCGATCTCGTCGAGGAACAGCGTTCCGCCCTCGGCTTGCTCGAAACGGCCGGTGGAGCGGTTCTGGGCGCCGGTGAAAGCGCCCTTCTCGTGCCCGAACAGCTCCGATTCGATCAGGTCGCGCGGAATCGCCGCCATGTTGATGGCAACGAACGGGCCGCCGCGACGGCGGCCATACTCATGCAGCGCACGCGCCACCAGTTCCTTGCCGGTGCCGGACTCACCCGAGATCATCACCGTCAGGTCGGTCTGCATCATGCGCGCCAGCATGCGGTAGATGTCCTGCATGGCCGCCGAACGGCCGACCAGCGGCATCGTTTCAGGCTGCTCATCCGGCCGCGCATCGATCTTCGGCCGTCTTGGCTCCGACAGCGCCCGGTTGACGATGTTGAGGAGCTCGGTCAGGTCGAACGGCTTTGGCAGATATTCGTAGGCGCCGGTTTCGGACGCGCGAATCGCCGTCATGAACGTGTTCTGGGCGCTCATGACGATGACGGGCAGCTCCGGCCGCGCCTTCTTGATGCGCGGCAGCATGTCGAACGCGTTTTCGTCCGGCATCACCACGTCGGTGATGACGAGGTCGCCCTCACCCGCCGCCACCCAGCGCCACAAGGTCGAGGCGTTGGAGGTCACGCGCACCTCATGGCCGACGCGAGAGAGGGCCTGATTGAGCACGGTGCGGATCGCCGCATCGTCATCGGCGACGAGAATATTGCCGCGGGCGGTCATTTGCGGTCTCCTTCGCCGTCTTCATCGGCACCGAATGGCGTTTCCTTCCAGGCCGGCATCAGGATGCGGAAGGTGGTTCCGCGCGGGGTCGAGTCGCATTCGATGATGCCGCCATGCTCGCCGACGATCTTGGCGACGAGCGCCAGCCCCAGCCCCGAGCCGTTCGGCTTGGTGGTGATGAAGGGATCGAACAGGATCGGCAGGATGTCCTCCGATACGCCGGAGCCATTGTCGCGCACGCAGAATTCCAGCGGCAGCGATACGCGGTCCTGCGTGCCCGGAACCGAAACGCGGATGCCCGGCCGGAAGGCGGTGGACAGCACGATCTCCCCATGCGGGTCGCTGCCGATCGCCTCAGCGGCGTTCTTGACCAGGTTCAGGAACACCTGGATCAGCTGGTCGCGGTTGGCGAATACCGGAGGCAATGATGGATCATAGTCCTCCAATATCCTGATTTTCTTTGCAAAACCGTTCTTGGCGATCGCCTTGACGTGGTCGAGCACGACATGGATGTTGACGGGGTAACGGTCGATCGGCCGCTCGTCGGAAAACACCTCCATGCGATCGACCAGCGACACGATACGGTCCGTCTCGTCGGTGATCAGCCGGGTCAGCGCGCGATCTTCATCGGAGGCGGACAGTTCGAGTAACTGGGCGGCACCGCGGATGCCGGAGAGCGGGTTTTTGATCTCATGGGCAAGCATCGCCGCCAGGCCGGTCACCGAGCGCGCCGCACCACGATGCGTCATCTGCCGGTCGATCTTGTCGGCCATCGAGCGTTCCTGGAACATGACCACGACGGAGCCCGGGAATTCCGGCACCGGCGCGACATAGAGATCGACGACCTTCTCGATGCCGAGGCGTGGCGACGACACATCGACGCGATACTCGTTGACCGGAGCCCGGCGCTCGCGCACCTGATCGACAAGGGTCAGCAGCGGACTGCCGAAGGGGATCAGCTTGGACAGCGTGTTGCGCGCCAGCATGGTCGCGCTGGAGCGAAAGAAGTCCTCGGCATCGGCGTTGGCGAAGGTGATGAACCCCTCCTCGCTGATCATGATCACCGGACGCCGGATGGTGTTGAGAACGATCTGGGCGGCATCCGCCATTTCAGCGACCTGGCCTGCGGTGGCGTTCATGCGGCGCTCCTCAGGATCAAGGGTTGCGGATCGCGCGAGAAGACATTTCGCAGCAAGGCAATGACGCGGGCCGGCTCGAACGTGGTCAGGATGGCTTTCCGGTCGTCGTCGGCAACGCCAACGGCATGGCGATCGAGATACCAGCCCAGATGCTTGCGCGCCTGCCGCAAGCCGCTCTCGACACCATAAAGCGTCAGCATGTCCTCGTAGTGGGCGACGATATAGTCGGCCAATGCCGCGGGGTCCTGCGGTACGTTGACCGCCGTTTCACCTGCCGCCGCGGCTGCGATGCCACCGGCGGTCCAGGGCGCGCCGTAATGCGCGCGGCCGACCATCACAGCATCGGCGCAGGATTGCTCGAGAATGGTGGCCGCTTCGGCCGGGGAGCAGACGTCACCGTTGGCAACCACGGGAATCGACACCGCTTCCTTGACGCGGGCGATGGCACGCCAGTCGGCCTTGCCCTGATAGAACTGGCAGCGCGTGCGACCGTGCACCGTCACCATGCTGACGCCCGCCTCCTCGGCACGGCGCGCAAGGACGGGCGCATTGAGCGCACCTTCGTCCCAGCCCAGCCGCATCTTGACGGTCACCGGCACCTTGACCGCGCCGACCACGGCCTCGATCAGCGACAGCGCATGATCAAGGTCGAGCATCAATGCCGAACCGGCATAGCCGCCGGTAACCTTCTTGGCCGGGCAGCCCATGTTGATGTCGATGATGTCGGCGCCCTCGCCGGCGGCGATCCGCGCGCCTTCGGCCATATGGACCGCCTCGCGGCCCGCAAGCTGCACCATATGGACGGGCAGGCCGGAATGTCGTATGCGCAGGTCGAAGCCGGCCCTGCCCTTGGCAAGTTCGCCACTTGCCACCATTTCGGACACGACAAGGCCGGCGCCATGGCCATGGGCGCGCTGCCGGAAAGGCTCGTCTGTAATGCCCGACATCGGCGCGAGGAACACGCGATTGCGGATTTCCACGCCGCCGACGTCGAGAGACGCGGCCAATTTGGTCAGGTTAACCATGCACAAAAACCAAGCACATCCATTCGTTGCACATTCTCTAGCCAGAACCGCCGCAATGTGCAACGCGGAATGACGCCACATTAAGGCGCAATTGGGAAAATGCCGGCCTTCGGTTTTGTCGCGACCCCAGGCGCCCTGCGTCCTTGAGGATGCGTCGGGGGACACTTTGGAATTCATATTTGACGCACGATCTTTTCGGAAAACCAATTACACTTTTGGGGATCGTGCGCTAAGCCAATCGCCATGACTGACGGAAGTGAGAACTCGGGCGCGACAGGTGGGGTTGCGGTGGTGATCGTCGCCGCCGGCCGCGGCGCTCGTGCCGGGCAGGCCAACGGACCCAAGCAGTACCAGAACATCGGCGACCGCGCCGTCATTGCGCATACGCTGGAGATGTTTCTTGCCCATCCGCGAACCGGTCAGATCGTCGTCGCCATCCACGCCGACGATCACGAACTGTTCCGGCAAGCGGCGGGCGCCCAGGCCCAGCGTGTCATCGCCGTCATTGGCGGACCGACCAGGCAGGAGTCCGTCCGGCTCGGGCTGCTGGCGCTGAAGGGCCATGCGCCAGACCATGTCCTGATTCACGATGCGGTCCGCCCTTTCGTCGACGCGGACTTGATCGACCGCACCATCGCCGCCATCGGCGAATACGAGGGGGCGTTGCCTGCCCTGCCCGTCGCCGACACGCTGAAGCGCGAGTCGGCATCCGGCGTCGTCGCGGAAACCGTTTCCCGCAGCGGGCTGCACGCGGCGCAAACACCGCAAGGTTTTCCCTACGGGCCGATCCTTGCCGCGCACGACAAGGCCCATCAGCTGGGCAAGCTCGATTTCACCGATGACGCGGCCATCGCCGAATGGGCGCATATTCCGGTCAAGCTCGTTCCGGGCTCGCCGGACAATGTCAAACTCACCTGGGCACGGGACATCGCCATGGCGCACCAGCGACTTTCCAGCGAACGAACGCACTTCCCCGACATCCGCACCGGCAACGGCTATGATGTCCATGCCTTCGAGCCTGGCGATCACGTGACCCTGTGCGGCGTCGCCATTCCGCACGACAAGAAATTGTCCGGCCATTCCGACGCCGATGTCGGCCTGCACGCCTTGACCGATGCGCTGCTGGCGACCTGCGGCGCCGGCGACATCGGCACGCATTTTCCGCCGTCCGATCCTCAGTGGAAGGGTGCCGCGTCCCGAATATTCGTCGAACATGCGGCGAAAGTGGTGCGCGAGCGCGGCGGACGCATCGCCAATGCCGACATCACGCTGATCTGTGAAGCGCCGCGCGTTGGCCCGCACCGCGAGACGATGACATCGGCCCTTTCGCGGATGCTGGGGATTTCCGCCGACCGCATCTCGATCAAGGCGACGACCAACGAAAGACTCGGCTTCGTCGGCCGCGAGGAAGGCATTGCGGCGATTGCCACCGCCAGCGTGGTCTTTCCCGGCGAGGTGCCGGAATGAACAACGGTGAGCTGGCAATTGCCCTGTTCGAGGCCTGCCGCGAGCGCGGCATCATGGTGGCGACGGCGGAAAGCTGCACCGGCGGCATGATCATTGCCGCGCTGACCGACATTGCAGGCTCCTCCGCCGTGGTCGATCGCGGCTTCATCACCTATTCCAACGAAGCCAAGATGGACATGCTTGGCGTTTCCGCCGCCACGCTCGACGCGCATGGCGCGGTTTCCCGCGAGACAGCGATCGAGATGGCGGCCGGTGCGCTTTCCCGCTCGCGCGCAGGGTTGACCCTGGCGGTTACCGGGATCGCCGGGCCCGGCGGCGGTTCGGCGGAAAAACCCGTCGGCCTGGTCTGGTTTAGCGTCGGCCTTGCTGGCCAAACGGTGACCGCCGAACGCCAGCTGTTCGCCGACAAGGGCCGTGCTTTCATCCGCCGCGAAACGGTCAGGCACGCCTTGGAGTTGGGCCTGCGAGCGCTTGGCCAGCATCAGGCCGACGGCGCAACCCCATAGACGGCGTCGGCGCGCTTTTCGAAAGCCTCGGCGAACATGCGAAAGGCGCGGTCGAACATGGTGCCCATCACCGCGCCGAGGATGCGGCTCTTGAACTCATAGTCGATGAAGAAGCGGACGGCACAGCCGGCTCCATCGGGCTCGAAGCGCCAGACATTGCTCAGATATTTGAACGGGCCGTCGATGTACTTCACGTCGATGGCGTTCTCGTCGGGCTTCAGCAGCACCTGCGTCGTGAAGGTTTCGCGGATGGCCTTGTAGCCGATGCTCATGTCGGCGACGAGAACGGTACGCCCATCACGCTCCTTGCGCGAGCGCACCGTCAGCGCTTCGCAAAGCGGCAGGAATTGCGGATAGGCCTCGACATCGGCAACCAGCGCGAACATCTGCTGCGGCGTATGGGTAACGCGGCGGGTGGCTTCGAATTTCGGCATGAACGGCTCTAGAGCGGGTCGCGTCGAAACGGATTCATGCGACACGCTTCAGAATCTTCGTTTTTATGCATGTCGTTCTCCCAAACCGAGGTCACTTTGGGCGACATGCATCAGAGCGATTTCTGGAGCTGCGCTTCCCGCGCCGCGCGCAGCCGGGCGAAATCGTCGCCGGCGTGGTGCGATGAACGCGTCAGCGGGCTCGATGCCACCAGCAGAAAACCCTTGGTCCGGCCGATCGTCTCAAAGGATTTGAATTCCTCCGGGGTGACGAAGCGGATTACCGGGTGGTGCTTTTTCGACGGCTGCAGATATTGGCCGATGGTCATGAAGTCGACATTGGCCGAACGCAGATCGTCCATCAGCTGCAGGATTTCATTCCGCTCCTCGCCCAGCCCGACCATGATGCCGGACTTGGTGAAGATCGACGGATCGAGTTCCTTGACCCGCTGCAACAGCCTGATCGAGTGGAAATAGCGCGCGCCCGGCCGGACCTTCAGATAGTTGGACGGCACGGTTTCAAGATTGTGGTTGAAAACGTCGGGCCTGGCCGCCACGACGATCTCGAGCGCACCGTCCTTGCGCAGGAAATCGGGCGTCAGGATTTCGATCGTGGTCGACGGCGTCGCCGCGCGGATGGCCCGGATAACGTCGGCGAAGTGCTGCGCGCCGCCATCGGCGAGATCGTCACGGTCGACCGAGGTGATGACGACGTGGCTGAGCCCCATCTGCTTGACGGCATGCGCGACGCGGGCAGGCTCATCCGGGTCGAGCGCGGTTGGAATGCCGGTGGCGACATTGCAGAAGGCACAGGCGCGGGTGCAGATCTCGCCCATGATCATGAAGGTGGCGTGCTTCTTTTCCCAGCATTCGCCAATGTTGGGGCACCCAGCCTCTTCGCAGACCGTCACCAGCTTGTGGGATTTGACGATCTCGCGCGTCTCGGCATAGCCCTTCGAGACCGGCGCCTTGACGCGGATCCAATCCGGCTTGCGCAAAACTTCCTGGTCGGGCTTGTGCGCCTTCTCGGGGTGCCGCAACCGCGGCGCGTTGGCGATCGTGTCGAGGACAGTGACCATCTGAACCCTGGCTTTTCTCGCGATCGCCCGTCGGCGATCGTCACTTTTACGTCATCTAGGACTTTTCGGCACAAAGAAAAAGGCTGCAGCGGCGCATGCCGCTACAACCGTTTTCGCATAGCCGCAACGATATGCCTTTAACGGCGCACCAGGCGTCCGACCCAGATCAGCAGGCAGGCACCGATGAAGCCGGTGATCAGATAGGCGGTCCAGCCGACGCCGAACACGCCGATATTGAGAGCCTGCAGGATTGCGTTCAGCACCACCGCGCCGACGATGCCCATGATAATGTTCATGAAAATGCCGGTGTTGCTCTTCATGACCATTTCGGCGAGCCAGCCTGCCAGGCCGCCGATGATGATGGCTGCGATCCAACCCACGCCGTTCAAGTGCATTTGCCTTCTCCTTGCGCACGTAAAAATGCATCCGGAAACGAACTACGCTGCCGAAGAGATCCTGCGGCTTTCGCGGCTGAGTCTCTTGTGGCGAATCTATCATGCGTTCAATGCGCGGCCATAGGCGTCGAGCACGCTTTCCTTCATCATCTCCGACAGCGTCGGATGCGGGAAGATGGTGTGCATCAGTTCTTCCTCGGTCGTTTCGAGGTTCATAGCCACGACAAACCCCTGGATCAGTTCGGTCACTTCGGCGCCGACCATATGGGCGCCGAGCAGCTGACCGGTCTTCTTGTCGAAGATGGTCTTGATGAAGCCCTGGTCCTCGCCCAGCGCGATCGCCTTGCCGTTGGCGGCGAACTGGAAGCGGCCGACGCGGATATCCTTGCCTTCGGCCTTGGCCTTGGCTTCCGTCAATCCGACGGAAGCGACCTGCGGATTGCAATAGGTGCAACCGGGGATCTTGAGCTTGTCGATGGCATGCACGCCAGGGAAATTGGCGATCTTCTCGACACATACGACGCCTTCATGCTCGGCCTTATGGGCAAGCATGGGCGGGCCGGCGACATCGCCGATGGCGTAGATGCCGGGTACATTGGTCTTGCCGTAGCCGTCGACGACGACGCAGCCGCGATCGGTCTTCACCCCAAGGGCTTCAAGGCCGAGATTCTCGATGTTGCCTTGCACGCCGACGGCCGAAATCATGCGGTCGGCGGTGATCTTCTCGACCTTGCCGTCCTTCATCTCGACATGCGCGGTGACCGAGTTGGCACCCTTCTCGACCTTGGTCACCTTGGCCTCGAGGATGATCTTCATGCCTTGCTTCTCGAACTGCTTTTGCGCGAATTTCGAGACTTCGGCATCCTCGACCGGCATCACCGCCGGCAACAATTCGACGACCGTCACGTCGGCACCCATGGTGCAGTAGAAGGAAGCGAATTCGATGCCGATGGCGCCCGAGCCCATCACCAGCAGCGACTTCGGCATCTCCTTCGGCACCATGGCTTCAAAATAGGTCCAGATCAGCTTGCCGTCCGGCTCGATGCCGGGCAGTGCGCGCGGCCGCGCACCGGTCGCCAGGATGATGTGCTTGGCGGTGTAGGTGCCCTCGCCCTTGACGCCCTTCGGCACAGGCGGCTGCGGCTCCATCGGCTTCTTGGCGGTCTTGGAGACGACGACCTCACCGGGCTTCGACAGCTTGGCTTCGCCCCAGATGACGTCGACCTTGTTCTTCTTCATCAGGAAAGCAACGCCGCCATTGAGCCGCAGCGAGACTTTGCGCGACCGGTCAACAACGGCCGATGTGTCGACGCTGACCTTGCCGTCGAGCTTCAGGCCGTAATCCTTCAGATGATCGGAATAGTGCATGATCTCGGCCGAGCGCAGCAGCGCCTTGGTCGGAATGCAGCCCCAATTGAGGCAGATGCCGCCGAGATGCTCGCGCTCGACGATCGCCGTCTTGAAACCAAGCTGGGCGGAACGCACCGCCGTGACATAGCCGCCCGGGCCGGAGCCGATGATGATGACGTCATAGTTCTCAGCCACGATTTTTCTCCTTCAATCACAATTCCAGCATGACGCGCACGACCGGTGTCAGCGCCTTGCCGATGTTTCGCGTGTTTTCGGCGTCGAGATGGACGCCATCGAGCGGTGTGGTTTGCGCCACCGTGCCGGCATCGAAGAAGCCGCAGCCAACCTCGTCGGCGAGCGCCGCATATTGTGGGGCGAGCTGCTTCGATGCCTCTTCGCCGCCGGCAAACATTTCCTTGAAGTCGGCATTTTCGGTGCGGCTTACAACGGGCGGCGACATAATGAGTATCTGCGGCGCCGGCCAGTCGAACGGATAGTCATGGCCGCGCACGATGTCGATCAGCCGCTGGATGCCTTGCTTGGCCGCGACCGGATTGCCGTGGATCCACGGCTTCATGTCGTTGGCACCGAGCATGATGACGATCAGGTCGATCGGCGCGTGTGTCGTCAGCACCGTCGGCAGCAGCCGCGCGCCGTTGCGATCGGCTCCAGCCAGGTGATCGTCGAAGGCCGTGGTGCGGCCATTGAGGCCATCGGCGATGACCTGGACGCCACCGCCAAGCCCGGCCTGCAGCACGCTTGGCCAGCGATCCTGCAGCGCATGGCGGCCACCCTCGGCATCGTAACCCCAGGTCAGCGAATCGCCGTAGCAAAGCACCGTCTTCATCCGTTCACCCCGTCCTTGCTTCAATCAAACCCGCGCCCTGCTCGCCAGCGCACAACGAAAAGACGAGGGTGAAGACAACCGTTGCCAACGCTGAGAGCAAGAACACCAGGATGTATTCTCCCTGTGCGTTGGCGAGGATAGCCGGTTGCCGTGCCCGCCAACGCCGCCGGCGAATCCGGAAAGGATGAAGACGAAAAGGCTGGTGAAGAATTTCCGCACCGCCTCTCCCCTTGCCTAGACCAGCATGCCCATCGGATTCTCGATCAGCCGCTTGAAGGCGACGAGCAGTTCGGCGCCAAGTGCCCCGTCGACGGCACGATGGTCCGTCGACAGCGTCACCGACATCACGGTGGCTATTTTGATCTCGCCGTTCTTGACCACGGCCCGCTCCTCGCCGGCCCCGACCGCCAGGATCGTCGCATGCGGCGGGTTGATGACGGCGGCGAAGTCCTTGATGCCGAACATGCCGAGGTTCGACACCGCCGTGGTGCCGCCCTGATACTCTTCCGGCTTCAGCTTGCGGCTGCGTGCACGGCTCGCCAGATCCTTCATCTCGTTGGAGATGGTGGACAGCGACTTCTCGTCGGCATGCCGGATGATCGGCGTGATCAGCCCACCGGGGATCGAGACGGCGACGCCGACATCGGCATGCTTGTGCTTGACCATGGCGCCTTCGGTCCATGAGGCATTGGCATCCGGCACCGCCTTCAGCGCCATGGCCATCGCCTTGATGACCATGTCGTTGACCGACAGCTTGTAGGCGGGAGCCTCGCCCTTGTCGGTCTTCTTTATCGGTGCGGCGGCATTGATCTGCGTGCGCAGCGCCAACAGCGCGTCGAGTTCGCAGTCGAGCGTCAGGTAGAAATGCGGAATGGTGGTCTTGGCCTCGACGAGGCGGCGCGCGATGGTCTTGCGCATATTGTCGTGCGGGACCAGTTCGTAGGAGCCTTCCTCGAACAGCTTCAGCACCTGGTCGTCCGACATCGCCTTCACGGCAGGAGCGGAAGCAGCAGCCGGTGCGCCGGCCGGAGCCTTGGCCGCGGGCGCCGCCTTGGCGCCGCCACCGGCGATCGCCGCGTCGACGTCCGCCTTCACCACCCGCCCATGCGGGCCGGTGCCGGTCACACCAGACACATCGACGCCGGCTTCCTTGGCGATGCGGCGCGAGCGGCGAGGCGAAAGTGCGTCCTTCACCCTCCCCTTGCGGGAGGTCGGTTGCCCGGCCGGGGTGGGGCGCGGCGGTGTTCACCTCACCCGCGCTCCGGCGCGACCCCATCAGAGGGGGAGGTGGGAGCTTCCGCTTTCGGCGCCTCAATCTTTGCCGGCGCAGCACCACCACCGCTTTTCGCGGCGGTGCTTGCGTCCTCGCCCTCGGCAGCAAGCACCGCTATCAGCGCATTGACCTTGACGCCCTCAGTGCCGGCGGGGACGACGAGCTTGGCGACCGTGCCCTCATCGACGGCTTCGACTTCCATCGTCGCCTTGTCGGTCTCGATCTCGGCTATGACATCGCCCGGCGAAACCTTATCGCCTTCCTTGACCAGCCACTTCGACAGATTGCCCTCTTCCATCGTGGGGGAGAGCGCCGGCATGGTGATGTTGATTGGCATGTTGTCCTCCCGCCCGGTTCAGCGATACGTGACGGCTTTGACCGCCTCGATGACCTCGCCGACATTCGGCAATGCCAGTTTTTCGAGGTTGGCCGCATAAGGCATCGGCACATCCTTGCCGGCAATGGTGATGACCGGCGCGTCGAGGAAATCGAAGGCGCGCTGCGAGACCTGGTTGGCGATGTGGTCGCCGACCGAGTTCTGCGGGAAACCCTCTTCCACCACGACCAGCCGGTTGGTCTTCTTGACCGAGGCGATGATCGTGTCGAGGTCGAGCGGGCGGATGGTCCTGAGATCGATGATCTCGGCGTCGATGCCCATGCCGCGCAACTCGGCTTCCGCCTTCACCGCATAGGTCATGCCGATACCGAACGAGACGATGGTGACGTCCTTGCCTTGCTTGTGGATGCGCGCCTTGCCGATCGGCAGCACGAAATCATCGAGCTTCGGCACGTCGAAAGACTGGCCGTAGAGGATTTCGTTCTCAAGGAAGATGATCGGGTTGGGGTCGCGGATCGCAGCCTTCAGCAAGCCCTTGGCGTCGGCGGCCGTATACGGCATCACAACCTTCAGGCCCGGAATGTGGCTGTACCAGGCGGCGTAGCACTGCGAGTGCTGGGCAGCGACACGGGCGGCAGCGCCGTTCGGCCCGCGAAACACGATCGGCGCCCCCATCTGGCCGCCCGACATATAGAGCGTCTTGGCTGCCGAATTGATGATCTGGTCGATCGCCTGCATGGCGAAGTTGAAAGTCATGAACTCGACGATCGGCTTCAGCCCGGCCATCGCCGCACCCACGCCGACGCCGGCAAAACCGTGCTCGGTGATCGGCGTGTCGACGACGCGGCGCGGTCCGAACTCCTGCAGCAACCCTTGCGTGATCTTGTAGGCGCCCTGGTATTCGGCGACCTCCTCGCCCATGACGAAGACATCGCCGTCGCGGCGCATCTCCTCGGCCATGGCATCGCGCAGCGCTTCACGCACGGTGGTCGAGACCATCTCGGTGCCGGCAGGGATATCCGGATCGGCGGCGATCTCGGTCTTCGGCGCCGCCGCGACTGGTGCCGCGGCCTCGGTCTTGGCCGCAACCGGTGCCGGTGCAGCCGTTTCAGCCTTGGCAGGCTCTTCGCCTATGCCTTCGCCGGCCTTGTCGGTGTCTTCGCCTTCAACCGCAAGCACGGCGATCACCGCGTTGACCTTGACGCCTTCGGTGCCGGCTGGAACCACGATCTTGGCCAGAGTGCCTTCATCGACTGCTTCGACTTCCATCGTCGCCTTGTCGGTTTCGATCTCGGCGATAACATCGCCGGCGACGACCTTGTCGCCCTCGTTCTTCAACCACTTGGAAAGATTGCCCTCTTCCATGGTCGGCGAGAGAGCGGGCATGAGAATTTCGATCGGCATGTCCTGGCCCTCCCTTACAATACGATATCGGTCCAGAGCTCGGACGGATCCGGCTCCGCATCGTTCTGGGCAAACTCGGCGGCGTCGGCGACGATGTCGCGAACTTCCTTGTCGATGGTCTTCAATTCGTCCTCGGTCGCCCACTTCTTCTCGATCAGCCGCGCCTTGACCTGCTCGATCGGGTCATGCTCGGAGCGCATCTTCTGCACTTCTTCCTTCGAGCGGTATTTCGCCGGATCCGACATCGAGTGACCGCGATAGCGATAGGTCTGCATTTCGAGTATCAGTGGGCCATTGCCGGCACGGCACCATTCGGTGGCGAGCTCGCCGGCGGCCTTGACCGCGCGCACATCCATGCCGTCGACCTGGATACCTGGAATTTTGAAGGACGCACCCCGGTGCGAGAAATCCGTCTCCGCGGAAGAGCGCGAAACCGACGTGCCCATTGCGTAGCGGTTGTTCTCGATGATGTAGATCACCGGCAGCTTCCACAGCGAGGCCATGTTGAAGCTTTCATAGACCTGGCCCTGGTTGGCCGCGCCATCGCCGAAATAGGTCAACGAGACATTGTTGTTGTCGCGGTAGCGGTTGGCGAAGGCCAGCCCGGTGCCGAGCGACACCTGCGCGCCGACAATGCCGTGACCACCGTAAAAATGCTTCTCCTTGGAGAACATATGCATGGAGCCGCCCTTGCCCCGTGACAGGCCGCCACGGCGCCCGGTCAGCTCGGCCATGACGCCGCGCGGAGAAAGCTCCATCGCCAGCATGTGGCCGTGGTCGCGATAGGCGGTGATCATCTGATCGCCCTCGATCAGAGCCATCTTCATGCCGGTGACGACCGCTTCCTGGCCGATATAGAGATGACAGAAGCCGCCGATGAAGCCCATGCCGTAGAGCTGGCCGGCTTTTTCCTCGAAGCGGCGGATGAGCAGCATATGCCGGTAGGCGGCAAGCTCTTCGTCCTTGGTGAATTCCGCGGGCTTGGGCGCGGAAAGACCCGATTTGCCGTCGGATTTCGATTTGGCAGGCGCTTTTCTGGCTGCGGTGGCCATGCATCACTCCCTGTTGGCGTCTCTTTGCGGACATTAGGGCAGGATGAAATCCGCCCTGGGAAGATCAGCTCTCCCCACCGATTTATGCAAGGCTAACACGCGTTAAAGCGTTGCGCCATGACGAATTTGCATAGCTGACATGCGCCTAAGCGATTAAAATCATTGAAAATATTGGTGATTAACTGAAATACAGTTATTTCGACGAAGCCGGCAACATGATGGTGATCTCATCAGCCTGGGAAAGATTAAGCGCCCTGCGCGCCTGCTCGTCGAGCATGTCCTTCTCCAGCGTGCCGTCATGCATGAGCCGAACGCGCCGCTCGAGTTCCATCCGGCGTGCCTTGACGGCATCGAGCTGCGCTTGCAGCGCGACAGTCTGGGCTTCCAGCTGATACTTCGAATTGATGCCGAATTCGCCGTGATAGGCATGGAAGCCGAAATAGGCCAGGAACACGACGCAAAGCGAAGGGATGATCAGCCGGCCGGTATTTCTCTGCTTGTGCTGACGCGTCCACATCGCCCGTTCCCTCGCGGCCGCGAACTCAGGCGGCTCACGATCTTTTTCACCCGATTGTGCTTAACGGACGGTTACGGAGCCCTGCCCGGTGACAGCGAAATGAAAAAGGGCGGGAATGACCCCGCCCTTCGTTCAACATCCGCGTTCAATGGCTTTGGATCAGCCCTTGATCACCGACTTGCCGGCGTAGCGCGCCTGCTTGCCGAGTTCTTCCTCGATACGGATCAACTGGTTGTACTTGGCCATGCGGTCGGAGCGCGACAGCGAACCGGTCTTGATCTGCCCGCAATTGGTGGCGACGGCGAGATCAGCGATGGTCGAATCCTCGGTCTCGCCGGAACGATGCGACATGACGGCGGTGTAGCCAGCCTTGTGGGCGGTCTCGACCGCGTCGAGCGTTTCGGTCAGCGAGCCGATCTGGTTGACCTTGACCAGTATCGAATTGGCAACGCCCATGCGGATGCCGTCGCGCAGGCGCGCCGTGTTGGTGACGAAAAGGTCGTCGCCGACCAGCTGCGTTTTCTTGCCGATCAGGTCGGTCAGGTACTTCCAGCCTTCCCAATCATCCTCGGCCAAGCCGTCCTCGATCGAGATGATCGGATAGTCAGCGGCAAGCTTGGCGAGATACTTGGCCTGCGCCTTGGGGTCACGCGTCTTCTTCTCGCCCTCATAGACGTAGTTGCCGTCCTTGAAGAATTCGGTGGCGGCGCAATCGAGGCCGAGCGCGATCTCCTCGCCCGGCTTGAAGCCGGCCTTCTCGATCGACTCCATGATGAAATCGAGCGCCACCGGCGCGCTCTTCAGGTTGGGCGCGAAACCGCCTTCGTCACCGACATTGGTATTGTGGCCGGCATCCTTCAGCTTCTTGCGCAGCGTGTGGAAGATTTCAGAGCCCCAGCGCACGCCTTCGCGCAGCGTCGGCGCGCCGACCGGCAGGATCATGAATTCCTGGAAGTCGATCGGGTTGTCTGCATGCGCGCCGCCATTGATGATGTTCATCATCGGCACAGGCAGGATGTGCGCCTTGGTGCCGCCGACATAACGGTAGAGCGGCAGGCCGGCGGCATCGGCCGCGGCCTTGGCCACCGCCAGCGAAACGCCCAGAATGGCGTTGGCGCCGAGCCGGCTCTTGTTGGGTGTGCCGTCGAGTTCGATCATCGTCTGGTCGATGTGGATCTGGTTTTCGGCTTCCATGCCGCCGATCGCCTCGAACAGTTCGCCGTTGACCGCCTCCACGGCCTTCAGCACGCCCTTGCCGAGATAGCGGGCACCGCCGTCGCGAAGCTCGACGGCCTCATGGGCACCGGTCGAGGCGCCTGACGGCACCGCGGCGCGGCCCATCGAACCGTCTTCGAGTACGACATCGACCTCGACGGTCGGGTTTCCACGGCTGTCCAGGATTTCACGTCCGACAATGTCGATGATGGCGGTCATTGCGATGTCCCCGATTGATCTGACGAAAGGTCGCGCCCGTCTTAGCCAAAGCGACGCAAAAGGCAATCCAGCCATGGCCGAATAGTGCCGCCAGCCCGATTCACGAAGCGCAAATTTCTGTCATCATAAGTCATGCGCCCAGACATCAATTTCGGGTTATGGCTATTGTCGCGCGGGGCGAAACAGGAGGAGTTTCGCCATGTCCGAGTTGAGCGGTATTGTCAGTCTGTTTCTGATCGCGGCCGCGTTGCTGACATCATGCGATAATCAGCAGTCGCCGCCAAAGGCCATCGTTACCTTGCCGGCCTTGAGCATCAGTGAGTGACGTTGGTGCGGAATCAAAAAGGGCCCCGTCGAAACGGGGCCCTTTTTGCATGTGGGGTCAATGCCAGTAGGGCGTGACCTTGTAATACTCATAGGACGCATCGCGCGCCCTCTCACCGTCCGCGCCGGCCAGTTCATTGATCGAATAGGCGGGCGCCGCCTTCAACTGCTCCTTCGAGAACGGCACGACGTAGCCGCCCTTGTCTTCATCATAGTCGAGAGTCGCCCAAGGAATGGCGTGGTACTTCTCGCCGATGCCGAGAAAGCCGCCAAACCCGATCACCGCGAACATGATGCCGTTCGACGTCTTGTCGAGCATGATGTCCTCGATGCTGCCGATGCTCTTGCCCTCGGTGTTGTAGACGGATGTGCCGATGACTCGCGAAGCGGCAATGGCTTCGGTGTGGCCTGTCTGTGTTGTCATGATCTGCTCCTCGTTGTCGTTGAACACTGCTTTGACAATGAGGCGGACGGGCGAAGGTTCCCGACTTTTTAAGCGTCGGACGGTCACTCAGCGAGAATGAAAGTCACCTTCATGTTGACGCGGTAGGCTGAAATCTTGCCGTCCTCGACGACGATTTTCTGATCCTGGATCCAGGCGCCTTCCACGTTCTTCAGGGTTTTCGACGCGCGGGCAATTCCCTTCTCGATGGCGTCCTGAAAACTCTTCTTCGACGACGAGGTAATTTCGGTGACGCGGGCAACAGACATGGCTTTCCTCCTGCCAAGACGCTCATTTGCCGGCCAAGCGTACAACCGGCCCCTGTCCACCACAAGCGGAGGCAGGGGAGCGCCCGCTCAGAGGCCCTTGGCTATCCGGTCGAAGGCCATCAGCCTTTCGAGAAGCGCCGGCATGTCCTTCAGCGGCACCATGTTCGGTCCGTCGGAAGAGGTCGAATTGTCGGGATCCTGATGGGTCTCGATGAAGACGCCGGCAACGCCGACGGCTACGGCCGCGCGAGCCAAGGTTTCGACAAATCGACGCTCGCCGCCTGACGAACCGCCCTGCCCGCCCGGCTGCTGGACCGAATGCGTAGCGTCGAAAATCACCGGAGCGCCGATTTCGGCCATGATCGGCAAGGCCCGCATGTCGGATACCAGCGTGTTGTAGCCGAAGGACGCGCCGCGCTCGGTGGTCAGGACATTGGCATTGCCGGAACCCGTGATCTTGGCGACCACGTTCTTCATGTCCCAGGGCGCAAGGAATTGCCCCTTCTTGACATTGATGACCTTGCCGGTCCTTGCCGCTGCGACCAGCATGTCGGTCTGGCGCGACAGGAAGGCAGGTATCTGCAGCACATCGACATGCGGAGCGACGATCGCGCACTGCTCCTCGGTGTGGACATCGGTCAGCACGGGAAGCGAAAACGCCTTGCGCAGTTCGTCGAAGACGGGAAGCGCGGCATCCATGCCCGCGCCGCGTGTTGCCGACAGCGAGGTGCGGTTGGCCTTGTCGTAACTCGTCTTGTAGACGAGGCCGATGCCGAGCCTGCCGGTCAGTTCCTTCAGCGCGCCGGCCATGTCGAAGGCGTGCTGGCGCGATTCGAACTGACACGGGCCGGCGATCAGCGCCAAGGCCGCATTGTTGTCGAAGACGACATTGCCGACCGTTACCGACGAATTGGGCGTCGTCGAAGTGGACGCTTGGGGCTTGCTCATGGGATCTCCCGGAAGATGAAAGCCGCGCCCTGTCCGGATGCGGGCTGCACGACAATGTCAGAGCCAGCTATATCGTGCTGGATGGCATTGGCTGCAAGCAGGCTCGATGTGGCATCGGCGCTGCGGACCCCGAAGACGACCGCCGCGAAGCGGAGCTTCGTCGGTGAACCGGCCGAAACACCAAAGCGCGCGGTGAAAGACACGGGATCGAGCACGCTCAGCGTTGCATTTGGCAAATGAAACGCTGAGCCCACGCCGGCAGCGGGATTCCCCAACGCCACGGAAATCAGCCGCGACTGTTCGGCAGGGTGGTCGCTGATCGCCACCACTTCCATGATGCCTGTGGCGCCATTGGCGTGGGCCTGCAAAGCCGCGCGGTCCACATCAGGCGCATTGATGCGCTGGCAGGCAAAAAGAAACGCATCGGTTGTGTCATTGGCCGAGGCGAAGGCCAGCTTGAATGACGCTACGTCGCTTTTGCCCGATGTATCGGTGAAAGCGCGTGAAAAGCTCAGCGTGCCTCCCGCCGACAGGCCGGCCTCGACATAGCGCGCATGGTCGGCATCGGCGTTATCGGTTCCCAGCACCACCGCGGAAAATCCCTCATCGCCGCGGCTTTCGCGGTAGAGGCGGTCGCGCGCGACGAAGACATTGCCCTCGACAGCGGCCTTGATCGTGGCCTGTTCGCTGCCAATCGCGAGCGGCTCCAGATAGGTGCCGTCGGCGAGGAAAACGCAGCAGTTTTCCGTTCCAAAGGGATGGATGCCGGTCGGGGCGACGACGAAGCCGAGCGAAGTGAGCCGGGAACGCGCCACATCGAGGTTCTGCGTCGGCAGCACCAGATGATCGAGCGGATGAATGCCGGCTGCTGTTGTTCGGGTCATGCAGGCGGGCATGTGCATCATTCCGCAAAACGGTTCAAGGTCTTCTTCTCATCCGCCACCGCGGGATCTGACGCAGCGGCATCCCCCGCGCGGGGACATAACCCGCTGGCTTGAGTGCATGGCGTTGAGGTCGGCAAATCAAGTCGTCGTCCTGACCGAGACATTCGGCAGGGACGTGTACGGCTATCTGATAGGGCATCGACAACGGCGCCCCGCTGGAGCAGGCGCTGGATCAGCTGCCGGCCACGACATCGGCGGAATAGCGCAGCTCGCGCAAGGGTTTGACCTTGCTGGTGGTCCGCGCATAGAGCGGATGCGCCTTGTAAGCGGCCAGCGCCGCGTCATTGGCGAACTCGGCGTAGACGACGACATCGACTTCATCCGACAACGGGTCGACCTTGGTGTTCAAAGTGACCTCGAAGAGGCTGGAATGAGGAATGTCGCCAAGCGCCAAAAGCCCGCTGCGCACAGCCTCCACATCCTCCTTGCGCCTGGCGCTGAAGAAAACGATATGCCGGATCAATTCCGCCTCCTCGATCTGAATGCCGGGTCTTTAGTGACGGCGGTCCCCTCGCGTCAACCGTTCATGACGCCACGCGTCCTTGCGACGCGCCCGCTCGGCGCCGTACCGCATCTCGCGATGACCAACGCCTGGGATCTTCGGAAGGGACGTCCAGGTCGGGAGGGGCTGCTCAGGCCTTGCCGGTGACGTAACGAACGATATGGGAGAGTTCCCTGACCGACATGTCGAGATACCGGCCCTGATTGTACAGGCCATCCCAGATCAGGAAGAATGCGACGGCGGCAATGACGATTACATAGCGCATGGCTAAAGCTATCGCACAGGCATGGCGGCGGCCATAGCCGTTTTTGAATTCGGGCAGCAACTCGACGCGAGGGAGCAGATACCAAGCGCCACGTGGCACAGCCCAGCCAATGGCCTGCCTCTTGAAGTTCCCCCTCATGACGTGGAAGATTGTGACAGGCATTCGCTGGGAAGCGCTGAAGCTTTGGCTAACAGGCGCGCGCTTTCGTTCGAGCCCGCCTCGCGCCGAACCCATGAGATACCGGGACCAGGCAAGGGCGTTCGAACCTGGCGAATGATCCAACAGAATCGTGGCCCGGCAATTTGCGCCAGAACCACGGAAATCCAGGGGTGTGAAATGGCACATGGGGAACATCACAGCGCAGCGCTGAGCGAAGCGGTCAGGCTCGACGAATTCAATTTCGCCGAGATCGTCAAGGGCCTGCCGGCCAAGGCGCGCATGGTGCTGTCGGCGGCGATGAACCTGCCGCGCGGTTCCCTCAAGGTCAGGATGCCGGACGGCCGCGCCGTTCTGGTCGGCGGCAAGGCGCCCGGCCCCGACGCCGAGCTGGTGCTGAAGAATTGGCGGCTGCCAGGCCGCGCCTTTTCCGGCGGCACGATCGGTGTTGCCGAATCCTATATGGACGGCGATTGGGAAAGCCCGGACGTGACCAGCTTCCTGGAATTGTTCGTGGTCAATTCGGTGATCGGCGAACGCGTCGCCGGCGGCGCCAGCTGGCTCATCAACACCGTCCAGCGCATCCGCCACTGGTTCAACGAGAACACGCACACCGGTTCTAAGCGCAATATCTCGGCGCATTATGATCTCGGCAACGCCTTCTACAAGGAGTGGCTCGATCCGAGCATGACCTATTCCTCGGCGCTCTACGCCAACGGTGCCAATGATCTGGAAAGCGCCCAGGCCGCCAAATACCGGGCACTGGCCAGGGATACGGGTATCGGCGGAAAGGATCATGTGCTGGAGATCGGCTGCGGCTGGGGCGGCTTTGCCGAATTCGCGGCACGCGAAATCGGCTGCCGCGTTACGGGACTGACGATCAGCCGCGAACAGCACGACTTCGCCAAGGCACGCATCGCCAAGGCCGGGCTCGCCGACAAGGTCGACATCAAGCTGCAGGATTACCGGGACGAAACGGGAACTTACGACCGCATCGCGTCTATCGAGATGTTCGAGGCGGTCGGCGAAAAATACTGGCCGGTGTTCTTCTCGAAGATGAAAGCTTGCCTGAAGCCCGGCGGCACCGCGGGTCTGCAGATCATCACCATCAACGAAGCCGCCTACGACACCTATCGCGCCAGGCCGGATTTCATCCAGCGCTACGTATTTCCCGGCGGCATGCTGCCGACACCGTCGATCCTGAAGGCGCTCGGCAAGGATCATGGCCTTGCGCATCTGCGTGAGCGCGTTTTCCCAGACGACTATGCGCGCACGCTCGCCGAATGGCGACATCGTTTCTGGGCGTCGTGGGAGAAGATCGTACCGCTCGGCTTCGACGATCGCTTCAAGAAGCTTTGGGAGTTCTACCTGCACTATTGCGAAGCCGGCTTCCGCGCCAGCTACATCGACGTGCGCCAGGTGGTCTACAAGGCCTAGGTCGATCTGCCTGTGGGCCGCCTTTGGTGAGCGTCCCCGCGTCGAACTCGCGGGTTAAGCCAAAGCGCCAATCGCGGCGTCTTGATGCGACGTGATGAAACCGCGATCGCGCGTCGGCCGTTCTCACTCATCCGACGCCCCGCGCCAAGATTACGCCGAGCGCCTCTGACCATTGGAGGCTTCCATGAAGCGAACACTTACCGCCATTGCCATCCTGCTTGCCGCCATGTCCGCTGCCGATGCACGGCGCATAACCCCACCGACTGTCATGAACGATCCGCTGGGTGTCAGCATCAGCCCGACCATAACGCCTGGTGCCGGCGATCTCATCGACAACACACCAACCTCGACCATCCACGAGGTGCATGCTCCGGCCGGGATGACGCCCTTGACCGTGCCCAGTGATCCGACCGGCACGTCGCTCGAGCCGACGCAGCCAGTCAGCCCGCAAGCCCCCGCGACGGCACTGCCGCTGACGCCCGAAAACTGAGGGCCGCGCTATGCGCACCAGCCGGGGCAATCGCAGGAAACGAGGCAAATCCGGAACCGGTGAAAAAGATCCGGAATTGCCTTCAATCGAGGAGATGGAGCGGTTCGGCTTTTCCGTGAACCGAACCGCTCTGGACGACCCGGATCATAGCAGGATGCGGTATTTCGCAAAACCGGCTTCGCCCTCGCCCGCCGGTTCGATCTTCAGCGCCTTCACTTGGGCGATGAAGTCCTTTGCCTTGACGCCCGTCTCGAACACGACGCTGGTTCCCGGCAGCGGCGCGAACGACCAGTTGCCGTCGGCCGACGGGTTGATCGTGCCCTGGCTCACAATGTAGCGAACGATGACATCGCGGTTGGTGTCCGGCGCCTCGTAGATGATCTTCGAGGCATTGATGTCGGGAAAATTACCACCGCCGCCGGCGCGGTAATTGTTGGTCGCGACGACGAATTTCTGATTGGGATCAATCGGTTTTCCGTCGAACATCAAGTCGACGATGCGATTGGCGCCGGCATTCGCCACGCCGCCCTTGACATCATATTTCGGCGGCCGCGACAGATCGATCTTGTAGGAGACGCCATCGATGACGTCGAAATTGTAGGACGGGAAATCGGTGTTGATGAGCGTCTGGTCGGGCTTCCCTGCCTCGATCCTGTTGAAGATGCCGGCCGACATTTCCAGCCATTCCTTGACCTGCGCGCCGGTGATTTGGACGGCGCGCACGGTGTTGGGATAGAGATAAAGGTCGGCGACGTTCTTGATGGCGATATCGCCGGCAGGCACGTCGGTGTAGTAGTCGGCGCCATTGCGCCCGCCCGCCTTGAAGGGAGCGGCGGCCGACAGCAGCGGCACATCCTTCCACTGCGTGCTCTTGAGTATGTCCTTCAAGTACCAGGTCTGCGCCTGGCTGACGACCTGCACCGACGGATCGTCGGCGACCAGCGCGAAATAGGAATAGAGCGGCGCTGAGGTCTTGCCGACCGGACGGCGCACATAGGCCAGGGTCGCCTGGTGGTCCTGCTCGAGCGCGGCGATGATGCGCTTGTCGTCGGGGACAGTCGGCTTGTTCTTGTTGTCGACACGCTCGAAGATCGGCCGCGCCTCGGAGGTCGCGGACACGACCTTCCATTTCGATCCGTCACGCTCCAGCATGAGGTCGATCAGACCCATATGCGAGCCCCAGAAACCGCCCATCACGGCCGGCTTGCCCCGCAGGGTGCCTTTTTGCGTATCGACGCCTTCGAGCGACTGGAAATCCTTCTTGCCGGGGAACACCAGATGCTGGTGACCGGTGAACACGGCATCGACGCCATCGACGCCGGCGACGAAGAAGGAGGCGTTCTCCATCATGTCGCCCTGCTTCACATCGATGCCGGAATGCGAGAGCGCGATGACGATGTCGGCGCCCTCTTCCTTCATCTGCGGCACCCAGGCCATGGCTGCCTCGACGATGTCGCGCGTCTTGACGTTGCCTTCGAGATTCTTGAGGTCCCAGACCATGATCTGCGGCGGCACGAAACCGATAATGCCGATCCTGATCGGCTGTTCGGCGCCCGACCCGTCCCTGATCTTCTTGTCGAGGATCACATAGGGCTTGAGGTAGAGCTTGTCGTCACGCGGGTTGGCAGCAAGCTCGGTGCCGCGGATCAGATTGGCGCAGACGAAGGGAAAATTGGCGCCGGCCAGCACCTTGTCCAGGAAAGACAGGCCGTAGTTGAACTCGTGGTTGCCGAGCGTCGAGCATTCGTAGCCGAGCAGGTTCATGCCTTTCATGATCGGATGCAGGTCGCCGTCCTTGAGGCCCTTCTCGTAGGCGATGTAGTCGCCCATCGGGTTGCCCTGCAGCAGGTCGCCATTGTCGATCAGCATCGAGTTGACGGCCTCCTTGCGCACCGCGTCGATCAGGGATGCCGTACGCGACAGGCCCATCGTGTCGTTGGCTTTGTCGGCGTAGTAATCATAGGGCAGCACGTTCACATGGATGTCGGTGGTTTCCATGATCCGAAGATGCGCCTGGTTACCTTGAGCGCGGGCGGAGAAGGGATGAAGCACGATCAGCGCCCCTGTGGCTGCGGCGCCAGCGAGAAAACCGCGGCGGGAGACGGGATGGAGCAGTTGCGACATGTTTTCTCCTGTTCGACTAACTGACGCCCTGCCCCGGAGCGAACTTCGCGCCGAAATAGGCTCAAGTCCACTCAAGAAGTCGCGTGCGTCCGGACATCAGTCCATCAGCTGGAGATGACGCGCGGATGAAAGGAACCGTGAAGAAAAGTCAGGTCTTGTCGTCGTCGCCCTGGGTGATCAGCCGGGCGCTGCGCTGGCCCGTGACGTAGATCCATAGCCAGCTCAGGGAAACCGCAAGCCGGTTGCGGAAACCGATCAGGAAATAGATGTGCGCGATGCCCCACAGCCACCAGGCGAGCCAGCCCGTGAGCTTGATCCAGCCGAAATCGATCGCGGCGGCGCGTTTGCCGATCGTCGCTAGGTCGCCGGCGTGCTTGTAGTGGAAGGGACGTGCCGTCGTATCGCCGGCAAGCCTGGCCTTGACGGTGGCCGCGACATGTCGGCCCTCCTGCTTGGCGGAAGGCGCCACGCCAGGCACCGGCCGTCCATCTGGCCTCAGCACAAGGGCGGCATCGCCGATGACAAAAATCTCCGGGCTGCCGGGAACGCTGAGGTCAGGCTCGACGAGCACCCTGCCCGCGCGGTCCGCCTTCGCGCCCAGCCATTCGGCGGCGGGTGAAGCGGCAACGCCGGCCGCCCACAGGATTGTTCGGGCTGCCAGCTGCTTGTCGCCAAACACAACGCTCTCGGCGTCGCAGCGCGTGACGGCGCGGCCGAGCTCAACCGTCACACCAAGACGTTCCAGCGCCTTGCTGGCGTAACCGGACAGTTTCGGCGCGAAATTGGCAAGGATGCGGTCGCCGGCCTCGATCAGCACCACGCGGGTTTGCCGCGTATCGATATTGCGGAATTCGCCGCGCAGCGTGTCGTGCGCCAGTTCGGCGATGGTACCGGCCAGTTCCACGCCGGTCGGGCCCCCGCCGACGATGGCGATCGTCAGCAGCGCCTGGCGCTTGGCGGGATCGGTTTCGCGTTCGGCCTGCTCGAAGGCCAGGAGAATGCGCCGCCGAATGGTGGTCGCATCCTCCAGCGTCTTCAAACCCGGCGCAAAAGGCTCCCATTCGTCATGGCCGAAATAGGCGTGCCGCGCGCCGGTGGCCAGCACCAGCGTGTCGTAGGCGACCGCGCTGCCGTCATCGAGCAGCACGCGTTTGCCGGCACGGTCGACGCCGGTGACATTGGCCAGCAGCGTCGTCACGTCCTTGCGCTTGCGCAGGAGGTGGCGGATCGGCCACGCAACCTCGGAGGTTGCCAGCGCGGTCGTCGCGACCTGGTAGAGCAGCGGCTGGAAAAGATGATGGTTGCGCTTGTCGATCATGGTGATGCGCACCGATGCGCCGGCGAGCGCACGGGTGAATTCGAGGCCGCCGAAACCCGCGCCGACGACGACGACATGATGGCTGGGTCGGGTCATCTCGTTCACCCCTGACGGCAGGATCGCCTGCGCTAGATGTAGGTATTTTTGTGCAATGCAGCAACAGAAGGGTGGTGCCCGGGACTCGTCGTCCCATGTCGTGAATGCACAAGATGTATCGTGTCGCGAGGTATAGCGTCATCGAACACGCGATGAGGTGACGCATGGCTAACGATCATGACGACCAGGGTCCGGCACAATATGCCTCGCCGCCCTGCTTCATGCATGAACTCGATCCCGCATTCCAGGCGCCGCTATCCGACTGGGCCGATGTGAGACGCTGGCGCAAAGCCGAGCGCGAGCGTCTCATCGCAGCGCGGCTGGCAGTTTCGGCCGACGCGCGAACGGGAATGTCCCATCGCATCGCCGAAGGGCTCGACGCGATCATCGGCGATATCGCCGGCCGCATGGTCAGCCTTTACTGGCCGTTTCGCGGCGAACCGGACCTGCGGCCGTGGATGGCGGCGATCAATGAACGAGGCGGCCGCACCGCGCTGCCCATCGTGGTGGAGAAAGCGCAACCGCTGATCTTCCGCGCCTACAAACCAGGCGACCGGCTGGAGAAAGGCGTCTGGAACATCCCGATCCCGGCCGAGGGCGATCCCGTGCTGCCGGACATCGTCATCTCGCCGATCGTCGGCATCGATCCGACGAACTATCGCCTGGGCTATGGCGGCGGCTTCTTCGACCGCACGCTGGCCGCCATGCCGTTCAAGCCACTGGTCATCGGAGTCGGCTACGAACTGCAGCGCATCGCGACCATCTATCCGCAGCCGCACGACATTCCGATGGACCGGATTGTCACGGAAGCCAGCCAGATGTGTTGAGATTCAGGTCGGGCCGCGCCGAGAATGGCTGAGGGTCCGAGAACCGGAACGGAGCGGAAATTTTGGTTCGTGGATGCCGGAAGCGCGGGACCTTGCCGTTCGCAGGCCGGCGTCACCTGAATATCAATGCCATCTAAGCCATTTCCGGCTTCATCCCCATGGCGGTGCGGTCGACGATCTCACGCAAGGCAAAGGACGAGTTGATCTTGGTGACATGCGGCATGGCCGACAGCCATTCCTTGTGGATGCGCTCATAATCGACAAGGTCCTTTGCCGCGATGCGCAGGATGTAATCGTATTCGCCCGACATCAGGTGGCATGACAGCACGTTGGGGCACCGCTTGATCGCCGCCTCGAAATCCGACAGCGTTTTCTCGAACTGGCCCGATAGCGATATATGCACTATCGCCGTCATCTGGTGACCGAGTGCCGCATTGGAAAGCCGGGCGTGGTAGCCGCGGATGGTGCCGGATTTTTCCAGGTTGTCGAGCCGGCGCGAGCAGGCCGATTGCGACAGGCCAACCTTCTCGGCGAGCGCCGCGTTGGGTATCCTGCCATCCTTCTGCAATGTCTCGAGAATGGCGATATCGATCCTGTCGAGCGGCATTTTTCGTGAATCCTGCGAATATCCTGCCATTTTGCGCAACAATTATCGAAACCTGCCTGTCCGCGCAAGCGCATTCGCAAACACTTGCGCGCCGATTCGTGGTTCACTCAGACGATACAGGGAGTGAGCCCAAAAGGGCCCGGATCAGGAGAAGACAATGCGCGTCGGCTGCCCCAAGGAAATCAAGAACCACGAATACCGTGTCGGCCTCACGCCCGGCTCGGTCCGCGAATATGTGGCGCACGGCCACGAAGTGCTGGTCGAGGCCGGTGCCGGTGCCGGCATTGGCGCCGATGACAACGCCTATCGAGCCGCCGGCGCCACCATCGCCAAGACCGCAGCCGACGTGTTCGCAAAGTCGGACATGATCGTCAAGGTCAAGGAGCCGCAGCCCAATGAATGGGTGCAGCTGCGCGACGGCCAGATCCTGTACACCTATCTTCACCTGGCTCCGGATCCGGAGCAGACCAAGGGCCTGCTCGCTTCCGGCGTCACGGCGATAGCCTACGAAACCGTGACCGACGATCGTGGCGGCCTGCCGCTGCTCGCGCCGATGTCCGAAGTCGCCGGTCGCCTGTCGATCCAGGCCGGCGCCACGGCGCTGCAGAAGGCCAATGGCGGCCGTGGCATACTGCTTGGCGGCGTGCCCGGCGTGCTGCCGGGCAAGGTCACCGTGCTCGGCGGTGGCGTCGTCGGCTTGCATGCCGCCCGCATGGCTGCCGGCCTTGGCGCCGACGTCACCATCATCGACCGGTCGATCCCGCGGCTACGCCAGCTCGACGACCTTTTCGCCGGCCGCGTGCACACCCGCTATTCGACCGTCGAGGCGCTCGAGGAAGAATGCTTCTCGGCCGACATCGTCGTCGGCGCCGTGCTGATCCCGGGCGCCGCGGCACCGAAGCTCGTCACCCGCGAAATGCTGTCGGGCATGAAGAAGGGCTCGGTGCTGGTCGACGTCGCCATCGACCAGGGCGGCTGCTTCGAGACCTCGCATGCGACGACTCACGCCGAGCCGACCTACGAGGTTGACGGCGTTATCCATTACTGCGTCGCCAACATGCCAGGTGCCGTGCCGGTCACCTCGGCCCATGCGCTGAACAATGCGACGCTGCACTACGGCCTGCAGCTCGCCGACAAGGGCCTGAAAGCGCTGGTCGACGACCATCATTTGCGCAACGGCCTCAACGTCCACAAGGGCAAGATCACCAACCGGGCGGTCGCCGAGGCGCTCGGCTACGAACTGGCCGAGCCGAAGGCCGTTCTGGCCGCCTGATACACCCAGAAAAAGTCAACTTACGGATTGTTGCCCGCCGGTTCTCTCCGGCGGGCTTTTTGCTGGCCCATCCAGGCCGATAAGCCCGATTACCCGGCAGATCGGTGTCCGCTGCAGAGGCAGGTTGCCCGAGACTGTTGCATTTTTGTCATACCCAAATTGACAGACTCCCTGTTAGGAACAGCCCGGGTTTATTATTAGGGGTACGGGCTATGCTTACTCGCGTTTCCGCGAAATCTTTTCTCCTCGGTGCTGTTTCTGTCGTGGCGCTAATGTCCGCGGCCCACGCGGCAGACGTTGTACAGCCGGTCGAGGCAAGCGGCTTCAACTGGAGCGGCGCCTATATCGGCATCGGCGGCGGCTTTGGCGCGACCGTGCACAAGGTCAGCGCTCCGGGTGCAAGCTTCAACGGCATCGGTGGGAACGGCGTGTTCGGCGAACTGACCGCCGGCTATGACTACATGGTCAACGAGCGTTTCCTGCTCGGCGGTTTCATCGATGCCAACTACGGCAATATCGGCCCTTCGCTGAGCGTTCCAGGTGCCGATATCGACCTCACGAATTCCTATGGCTTCGACGTCGGCCTGCGCGCCGGCTATCTCCTCAATCCGAGCACGCTCGGCTATGTGCTCGGCGGCTACAGCTGGCAGCATTTCAAGCTGGACGGGTCTGGCGACGCCGATGGGCTCGATTTCACCGAGAATCGCGGCGGCTATGTTCTTGGCGTCGGCATGGAAACCGTGCTGCGCGGCAACTGGACGCTCAAGACCGAATATCGTTATGCCGACTACGGCGACAAGTCGGTTCTTGACTTCGGCGCCGGCTCGCTGAACGTGGAGCCGTCAACGCACACGTTCCATGTTGCTGCCAACTATCGCTTTGGCGCTCAGAATGGCGGCGGCGCTTCTTTCGTGGCTCCAGCCTACAACTGGACCGGCTTCTACGTTGGTGGCGCGCTTGGCGCCGGCACAATGGTGCATGATCTGACTCTCGGCGGCGCACTTGAGCTGAATGGCATCGGGGGCGAAGGTGTCTTCGGTGAAGGCAGCATCGGCTACGACCATGATTTCGGCACCTGGGTCGCGGGTGTCCAGCTTGACGGTCGCTACTCAGGCATCCGGACCAAGCTCGATATTTTTGGCGGATCGATCAAGGGTGACGCCGACTATGGATTCGATGCGCTCGCCCGAGTCGGCGCCAAGGTCAATGAGTCGACGCTTGCCTATGTGATCGGGGGCTATAGCTGGCAGCACTTCAACCTCCATGCATCTGCACCTGGCGGCCCCAGCGGCGATATCTATGACTGGGGTTCCAGTGGCTTCTCGGTTGGCGGTGGTCTTGAAACGGCCGTTTCCAACAATATGACCGTTGGCCTCGAATACCGCTATTCGCAGTATGCGAAGGAAGATTTCGGCTCCGACGGCATCTTGGAAGATACCCCTTCGTTCCAGACCGTGCGTCTGGGCTTGAAGTACAAGTTCAACTAAAAGGCCCTCCAGGCAATAGTTGCAGCCCGTCGGCCCAGCCGGCGGGCTTTTTCTTTGCGTTGAAGACTTTCGTGCTGAACAGCAACAAAAAAGCGGAGCCAAAGCCCCGCTTCCTCGATATCGGGATTGCCGCCGGTTCATCCGCGGTCGGCCAATCCATCGACAATCGCTTTCTATCGTATCTATGCGACGGGAGTACGACAGAGCTTTCTGCCGGTCCGCGCGGTTCAGGCCCGTTCGATCCGGCATTGATAGCAGTTGTTGCGCGCCGAGCGGACATGCACATAGGCAATATCGTCGCGCTCGAACAAGATCTCGGCCCTTGCGGCAATCGCCCCGGTCGGGGTCACAGCGCCGCTGCCGTAGACGATACGGTCGTCCCTACCATAGCCGCGCACGATGTAGTCCGGACTTTCGAGGATTTCGGGTAGCGCATTTGTCTCGGCCGCGCGCTCGCACTCTTCCGCATGCAGGAAGATCGGGCCGGTCTCGGCATAGGGTTGAAGACGCGGGAAAGGCCGGAAAGCCAGGACAAGATAGGCGTCGCCGGCTGCGATGTTCTTGAGACAGTGCCTGCAAGGCACGCCATCGCCGTCGGAGATGTTCCGCTCTGGCGTGTGGCCGTAAGCATCGGGTCCACCACGCTGCAGGGCTCTGACATGTTCGGTGGATAGTGCCTTGAACTGAATGGTCATCATGTAAATCTCCGGCTCGTCGACCGGAAATTATGGGCTCTGGCCGATGCGTCCCACCCGATTCTTGCCAAGGATCGAGGGACCGATCCGATGTCTGCGATCGATCCCTCATGCCAACAACACTGATCGCGCCAGATCCATGAGATAAGCCGGCCAGATAAAGCCAGCGAAACCCCGAATCAGCGGATGAAATCGTCGAAGCGCCGCAACGTCACCCTGCGATTCTGCCAGTTTTCGTTCTGCGTCGGCACGAGCAGGAACTCCTCGCCGTAGCCGACGGTCTCAAGGGCATAGCCGGGCACGCCGAATTCGCGCACCAGCGTGCGCTTCAGCGAGGCGGCGCGCTGTTCGGACAGTACCTGGTTCGACTGAAAGGATCCGACGGCATCGGTATGCCCCTCGATCAGCACGCGCGCACCGGGATCGCGGCGCAGGATGCGCCGGAGCGCATTGGCGATAGTCTCGATCTTGTCGTATTGCGAGCTGGAAATCGCTGCCGAGCCGAATGCGAAATTGATCGACTGGATGTCGATCGAGCGCGCCATGCGGCGCAGATCCGGCCGGCGCTTGAATTCGCGGATGGTGACGCGCTCGTTCGGCCGCAGCTTCACCCGGGGCGCCGCCTCCAGCTTGCGCTCGATCGTGGCGGCGGAAGGCGTCGTCGCCTGGGCGGCGGCAAGGCTCGGCATGGCAATCGCAGCGATCAGCGCGGCGGCCAGTGTACGGCGTGTCAGCATATCTTTTCTCCTTCGGCATCTGCCGCATTGACGATGCGGGCAACATGCCAAAGGCAGGCTGAAGCGCCGATGAACGAAAGGTTCAGATTCCCGGTGGCGTTACGGCCGCATGACGCTGGCCGAACGCTCGGCGAAAGGCAACGGGTGCACGACCTCTTTCTTCTGCGCGACCGGCCTGAAACCGAGCTTCTGGTAAAGTGGGAGTGCCGCCGGGTGGTCAAGCGTACAGGTTTGGACCGTCACCCGTTTCGGCCCATATGCCCACGCGGCCGCAATCGCCGAACTCAGGAACCAGCGGCCGAGGCCCTGCCCGGTGGCATGTTCCATCATGCCGAAATAGGCAAGTTCGACTTCCTCCGGCAAATGCGGCTTGATGTCGAAGAAACCCGCCGGCGCGCCGTCGAGATAAAGCACCCTGATGTCGCGATCCTCACGGTGGATGCCGGCCGAAAGTTCATCGTCATTCAGCCTGAGAACATTCACCCAGTGCCATTTGCGTCCAACCCGGTCCATCAGGTAGCGATAAAAATGCAAGGGAATGTCCCTGGTCTTCAATAGCGCAACCTGTCGGTTGTAGGGCACTGGCGGCGAGACGGCAGGAGGGGCATGCATTTCTAGAAAAGTCACCGTGACTTCAATATCCTGCAGCACGCCGTTTTCCATCGCGTTCATTCCTTGCCAGTTTTCGCTGGGCCGGTCTTCGCGGGGCCAGTTGCGACAGGTGTGTCGGAGAGCCCGCCCCACTCGGTCCATGAGCCGTCATAGAGCCTGTTGTCGGTGTGGCCAAGCGTCTCCAGGGCGAGCGTAATCACCGCTGCGGTGACACCGGAGCCGCAAGACGTGACGATGGGCTTCGACAGGTCAATGCCGGCATCCTCGATCACCTTGCGCAAACGGTCCTTCGACAGCAGCGAACCATTCTCCGACAGTGCGGAATACGGCACATTGCGCGCACCCGGCATATGGCCTGAACGGACGCCGGCACGGGGTTCGGGCTCCGCACCGGTGAAGCGGCCGGGTCCACGGGCATCGGCAATCTGGCTGGCGCCGGTTTCGACGATCCGGCGCATGTCCGCGAGGCTGGCGACGCGACCGGGGTCGAAATCGGCGTGGAACACACTCGGCGCGATCCTTGTCGGCTCGGCCGTGACGGGCCGCCCGGCCGCCTTCCAACCGTCGAAGCCGCCGTCGAGAATGTAGACCTGGAAAACACCCATGATGCGGAACATCCACCATGCCCGGGGTGCCGAGAAGAACCCCGGACCGTCATAAATGACGATGGTGTCGTCGGCCGAGACGCCCATCGCTCCGACATATTGCGCGAAATGCCGAGGCGACGGCAGCGTATGCGGCAAGGCGGCGTCAGGATCCGAAACCGCATCCTGGTCCAGAAAGCGGGCGCCGGGGATGTGGGCGGCTTCATACTCGGCACGCGCGTCACGCTTCTGCGCCGGCAAGTACCAGGATGCGTCCACGATTGTCAGGCCGGGCTCGCCCAGGCGTCCCTGCAGCCAGTCCGCATCGACGATAAAAGGACTGTCTTCTGCCATTTTTGGTTCTCCCGGGTAAGGCAAAGGGTTACGTGTCAGGCGGCCGGCATCGGGCCGAAGCGGATGCGGAAGCGCCTGTTCTCACGGCCTTTCTTTTCGATCTTGCCAATGTGGATTTCGCCGATTTCGCGCGTGCTTTTCACATGCGTGCCGCCGCAAGGCTGGCTGTCGACCGTGCCATTCTCACCGATGCAGACCAGACGGATCTTGCCGGTGCCGACCGGCGGCCGGACGTTCTTGGACTTCACCAGGCCGGGATTCGCGGCGAGTTCCTCGTCGCTGATCAGCCTGGTGAAAATCGGATGATCGGCCCGCACCAGATCCATCAGCCTCGCGGTCACCTCTTCCCTGGTGAAGCTGGCGTCCGGAATGTCGAAATCGACACGGCTGTCGTCCTCGGAAACCGCGGCACCCGTGATCGGGAACGGGCAAACGACTGTGAGCAGGTGACAGGCCGCGTGCATGCGCATCAACAGGTGCCGGCGTTCCCAGTCGATGACGAGTTTGACCTTCTCGCCAGCCGCCGGGGCCGCCTGCTCGGGCGCCGGCACATGGATTATCTCGTCCTTGGTCTCACCCGTGATGGTGGCTGCGATGGCGATGCGACTGCCATCGGCACGCTCGAGATAGCCGGTGTCTCCCGGCTGGCCGCCCGAGGTGGCGTAGAAGATCGTCCGATCGAGAACGATGCCGCCGCGATCGTTGACGGCAACGACAGCCGCATCCGCCGTGCGGAGATAGGCATCGTCGCGAAACAGCGCTTCCGTTTTGTGCGCCATCAAGAGACCTTTTCGAACGGCACCGAAATCTTGCTTTGCAGTTCCATCCAGTTCGGCACGGGAAGGTTCTTCTCGCGCAGGAATTCCGGGTTGAACAGCTTCGACTGGTAGCGCGTGCCGTAATCGCAAAGAATGGTCACGATGGTATGGCCGGGGCCTAATTCCCTGGCCAGCCGGATCGCGCCGGCAATGTTGATGCCGGTCGAGCCACCGACGCAAAGACCTTCTTCCTGAATGAGATCGAAGACGATCGGCAGTGCGTCCTCGTCCTTGACCTGAAAGGAGAAGTCCGGCGTGAACCCTTCGAGATTGGCGGTAATGCGCCCCTGCCCGATGCCCTCGGTGATCGAGCTGCCCTCCGATTTCAATTCGCCGCTGGTGTAGAAACTGTAGAGCGCGGCGCCCAGTGGATCAGCGAGCGCGATCTTCACATCCTTGCTCTTGGCCTTCAGCCCGAAGGCAACACCGGCAAGCGTTCCACCGGAGCCCACCGCCGAGACGAAACCATCGACCTTGCCGCCGGTCTGGGCCCAGATTTCCTGCGCCGTGGTGCGGATATGGCCGTCGCGGTTGGCGACATTGTCGAACTGGTTGGCCCATATGGCGCCGTTCGGCTCGCTCCTGGCCATCTGCTCGGCCAGCCGTCCCGACAGTTTCACGTAGTTGTTGGGGTTCTTGTAGGGCACGGCCGGCACCTCGATCAGCTCGGCGCCGAGCAAGCGGATCGTGTCCTTCTTTTCCTGGCTCTGCGTATCCGGGATGACGATGACGGTGCGATAGCCAAGCGCCTTGGCGACCAGCGTCAGGCCGATGCCGGTATTGCCGGCCGTGCCCTCGACGATGACACCGCCCGGCTTCAACAGGCCGCGCCGTTCGGCGTCACGGATGATGAACAGGCCGGCGCGATCCTTGACCGATTGCCCAGGATTCATGAATTCGGCCTTGCCCAGGATTTCGCAGCCGGTTTCTTCGGAAGCCTTGTTGAGGCGGATCAGAGGCGTGTTGCCGATCGCGTCGATCACAGAACGGGGCATTCAGGATTCCTTGTGTGCGTGCGCCGAAACCCTAGAAACCCGAAGCTTCGGTTTCAAGGCAAGAATTTGCCTGGTCCAGTCGCATTTCCGGCTCTGCGGTGTATCTGCATCCCCTAGACCGGGCTCGATGTCGTACAGTTCATTTGCACCCGACGTCGAGAAGCACTCTTTTCATTCGATTTCCTGACCGCTAGAGCAAGGCACCAACAAACTCGGCAGGGCGCAGCATGACACTCTATCGGGCCGATCCGAAACATGGCGTTGCCTGGGTCACGGGCGGCTCGAGCGGCATTGGCCGCTCGCTGGCCAGGGATCTGGCGTCCCAGGGCTACGCGGTGGCGGTAACCGCGCTGGACGACGATCCGATCGACACGCTCATTGTCGAGACAGCGCAGATGCCTGGCAGCGTCACCGCTTTTCCCTGCGACGTGACCGACGAACCGCGCATGGCAAGGACGGTCGCCGCGATCGAGAAGGAGCTCGGCCCGATCGTGCTCGCCGTCTTCAATGCCGGAAACTACATCGCGACGCCCGGAGAGGCTCTTGTCGTCAAGGACTTTCGCAAGTCCTTCGAGGTCAATTATTTCGGCATCATCAACGGGCTGGTGCCGGTCGTGGAACATATGCGCGTGCGATCACGCGGCCATGTCGTGCTGGTTGGATCGGTCACCGCCTATTTCGGCTGGCCGACCACCGCCGCCTATGGCGGCACCAAGGCGGCGATCAACATCCTGGCAGAGTCCCTGAAGTACGATTTCGACAAGATGAACATCCGCGTCCAGGTGATAAACCCCGGTTTTGTCGACACGCCGCTGACTGAAAAGAACATGTTGCCAATGCCGGGCCTGATGCCAGTCAGCCGAGCGACGCGCCGCATGGTGAAGGCAATCAAATCCGGTGGCTTCGAAGTCACCTTTCCGTACCGCACGAGCTGGCCGCTGAAGTTTCTTGCCCTGTTGCCCCGACCCGTGTGCCGATGGGTGATCAGCTTGACGACAAGCTGGAAGGCAAGGCCACTGAACTACGACCGCAAACCGCCGAACGAATAGGATGCCCACAGGATTGGTGGTTTGGCTGCCTGGGCGGCCGTTGCCTGTTCATGGCCACCGCCATAGGCTTGTTGTTGTTGCGTGGAGTCTGCAATGGGGCGACGGATCGTGCTTGCTGTGCTGGGCCTGATCGCCGTCCTTGCACTGGCCATCGTCCTTGGCCCACGCGTTCCCGTAGACACCACGATCCGCTTCGATCCTTCCGCCATCGGCGACGATCCGCAGGCCTATGTGGCGAAGGTGGAAGCCGCCGTGCCCGGTGTACGCGACGGGCTGGAGAAGGAGATCGTCTGGGCCAACCCGATGGTGCATGCCAAGACGCCGCTGTCGATCGTCTATATCCACGGGTTTTCCGCTTCCAAAGGCGAAGTCCGCCCCCTGCCCGACGAGGTGGCGGACCAGCTCGACGCCAACCTCTTCTACACCCGCCTTACCGGTCACGGGCAGGACGGCGCGGCGATGACGCAGGGCAGTGTCAATGCCTGGATCAACGACTATGAGGAGGCGCTCGCCATCGGCCGGGCGATCGGCGACAAGGTGATCGTCATCTCGACCTCGACCGGCGGCTCGCTGGCGGCGTGGGCGGCAACACAGCCCGGTGCGTCGGATGGCGTGGCGGCCATTGCATTCATCTCGCCCAATTTCGGCGTGAAGGCATCAGGCGCCGAGCTCCTGACCATGCCTTGGGGAAAGCAGATCGCCGAACTCGTCATCGGCAAGGAACGCAGTTTCGTGCCGCGCAACGCTCTGCACGAGAAATTCTGGACCACCAAATATCCGGTTGCCGCGACGCTGCCGATGCAGGCGCTGACTGAACTCGCCTATGGAGCGCCGGTGGAGAAAGCTGACATCCCTGCCCTGTTCATCTTCTCGGATTCGGACAGGGTGGTGCGGCCTGACCGCACCCGCGAAATCGCCGGCCGCTGGGGCGCGCCGCACGAGCTGGTTCCGCTCGACGATACCGGCGACCCAGACAACCATGTCATCGCCGGCGACGCGCTGTCGCCATCGACCACGGCCTTCCTGGCGCAACGGATTACCGTCTGGGTCGAGGCGGTGGCGAAGTAAGGTTCAGAAAACAAAGAGGGCGACCGAAGCATCGCTTCAATCGCCCTCTTATCTATCGGTCGGGCAACCACCCAACCACCAAGGTTTGGCCGGTTACCGCGAGGCGTCGTCAGGCAGCCCGCGCTGCCGGCCGCTTGCCGCCGAAGCGGCGCTTGTTGTTGCCCTTGAAGGGTTTCGCGCCTTCCGGCTTGCGCTCGCCGGCAAACGCCGGCTTGTCGCCGAAGCGCTTCTTGCCGAAGCCGTTGCCCTTGTTCTCGCCGCCTGGGCGCCGGCCGTCGCGACGGCCATTGCGGTCGTTGCGGTCATTGGCGGGCTCGAAGCGCTCGTTCTTTTCAGCCGGATTGCGCTGCGGATCGGGGCTGCCGAGATGGTCGGCAACGATCGGCAGCTTGGTGCGGATGATGCGTTCGACCTGGCGCAGCTTGCTGTTTTCCGAAGGATCGCAAAGCGTGATCGCGATGCCATCCATGCCGTTGCGGCCGGTACGGCCGATGCGGTGGACGTAGCTTTCGGCCTCGTCGGGCAGGTCGAAATTCACGACATGGCTGATGCCGGGTACATCGATGCCACGCGCGGCGATGTCGGTCGCGACCAGAATGCGCACCGATCCGTCACGAAAATCGTTCAGCGCCTTCTGACGGGCATTTTGCGACTTGTTGCCATGGATGACGGCGGCCTTGAAGCCATCGCGCTCGAGGTCCTTGGTCACCCGGTCGGCGCCATGCTTGGTGCGCGAAAAGATGATGACGGACCTCATCGCCTCATCGGCGAGCATGGTCGACAGCACCTGGCGCTTCTGCTTGGTGCGGGCGAAGACGACGCCCTGCACGATCTCGGCCGCCGCCGTGCTTTGCGGCGAGACTTCGATGCGGACCGGGTTCTTCAACAGGCCCTTGGCCAGTTCGGCGATCTCGTCCGGCATGGTGGCCGAGAACAGCGCCGTCTGGCGGTCAGGCGCGGTCGCCTTGGCGATGCGCTTGACGTCGTTGATGAAGCCCATGTCGAGCATGCGGTCGCCCTCGTCCAGCACCAGCCATTTGGTGTCGGACAGGATGAGGTCGCCCTCACGCACCAGGTCGGTCAACCGGCCCGGCGTGGCAATGAGGATGTCGACGCCGGGAGCAACCTTCTTCACCTGGCTGAAGCGGGAAACGCCGCCCAACACGAGGGCCGTGGAGACATGCGCGCCCTTGGCGAGGATCTTGATGGTGTCCTCGATCTGCACCGCAAGCTCGCGGGTCGGTGCCAGGATGAGCGCGCGGGTCGTCTTGGCGCGCCGCTTGGTGCCGAGCGCGATGATCTTCGACAGGATCGGCAGCGCAAAGGCCGCGGTCTTGCCGGAGCCTGTCTGCGCGATGCCGAAAATGTCACGGCCTTCCATCTGCGGCGGGATGGCCTGCATCTGGATCGGCTTCGGTTCGGTGAAGCCGGCATTGTGGGTGGCCTTGAGCAGCGCACCGGTAATTCCCAGCGCCGCGAAACCGGAGAGTTCCGCGGATACGTTGCCGGGCAATGTGTTTTCGTTGGTCAAAATAATCTTCTTTCAAGCGGCTTCTCGGCCGCAAACATCAATGGCGGCAGGGCGCAACCTGCCGTCGAAAAATTTGATATGAAACGACAAGGCGGGCGGACGGTGTCGTCCACTCGGCTGCGCTGTCGTGCCCGCAGGCATCATGCCACGGGGCTTTTTCGCCACTTTATGATGTACCGGAAAAAGGGCCGATATACCGGAAAGAGGGAAAACAGACGCAACCAGTCTCATTTGTCGAGAAGGCCGGAATCTCCCGGCCCAAGCGCCTATGGGCTGCATATGGCTGAGTTCGCCCCAGAATGCAAGGGGCGCAATGTTGCAGCGCAGCAAAAACCGACTAGAGAGCGATCGGAAATGTCCGCTCAAACTTCATCCGGCCATTTCCTGGCGCCGTGTTGCACAAATAGAATTTCGATCTGAGTGTCCGCGACCCGATACGCGACCATGTAGGGCGTTCCGGGAATCACCAGTTCACGCGCGCCTTTGATCTCGCCAACCCGTCCGATGAAGGGGTTAGCGGACAACAGCCGGGCGGTCTTTGGATGGATATCATTGACAATCCGGGCACCGGCCCGCGGGTTATGTTGGTTGATGTAGTCGCCGATTGACGCAAGCTCGATCGGATAGTGTCGGGTCCAGACAATTCGCACAGAGGCTCATGCCTGACTGTACCTGTTGAGAACCGTCGCGATTTCTTCCTCATTGGCAAAGTCGCCACGGTCGGCGGCCTCTATTCCCCCCTGAACGCCTGCGACCCACTTTTCCTGCCACGCCAGCGAACGTCCGTGGGAAAGGGCATTCTCGATGATCTGATCGCGTGTCAGCGTCGAGCGCGACGTGAGCATGTCAATCCGGCGGCTCAAATCCTCGGATATTTCTACGTTGTTCTTCATAGGCTTATTCTGCCATATCTGGCGAATGCCTGCCAAGAAGTATGTCGCATGAGGGACCGAGTGATGAAGGATGTGCTGAAGGAACTCGAGCGTCGGCGCGAGATCGCCCGCATGGGCGGTGGCCAGGCCCGCATCGATGCCCAGCACAAGAAGGGCAAGCTGACCGCACGCGAACGCATCGAGGTGTTTCTCGACGAGGGTTCGTTCGAGGAGTTCGACATGTATGTCGAGCATCGCTCGACCGATTTCGGCATGGAGAAGACCAAGATCGCCGGCGACGGCGTCGTCACCGGTTGGGGCACGGTCAACGGCCGTCCGGTCTATCTCTTCGCCAAGGACTTCACCGTGTTCGGCGGCTCGCTGTCGGAAGCCCATGCCGAGAAGGTCATCAAGGTGCAGGAGATGGCGCTGCGCAACCGCGCGCCGATCATTGGTCTCTACGATGCCGGCGGCGCCCGCATCCAGGAGGGTGTGGCAGCCCTCGGCGGCTATGCCGAGATTTTTCAGCGCAACGTGCTGGCCTCCGGCGTCATTCCGCAGATTTCCGTGATCATGGGCCCATGCGCCGGCGGCGACGTCTATTCGCCGGCCATGACCGACTTCATCTTCATGGTGCGCGACACCTCCTACATGTTCGTCACCGGCCCGGATGTGGTGAAGACCGTCACCAACGAGACGGTGACGGCCGAAAGCCTCGGCGGCGCCTCGGTCCACACCACGAAATCCTCGATCGCCGACGGCGCCTATGACAATGATGTCGAGGCACTGCTGCAGATGCGCCGGCTGGTCGATCTTTTGCCCGCTTCGAACACGTCGGAGATTCCCGAGATCGAATGCTACCAGTCGGTGACCGACCATGACCTGTCGCTCGACCGGCTGATCCCCGACAATGCCAACAAGCCCTACGACATCAAGGAACTGATCCTGAAGGTCGCCGACGAGGGCGACTTCTTCGAGATCCAGCAGAATTTCGCCAAGAACATCGTCACCGGCTTCGGCCGTGTCGAGGGCCGCACGGTCGGCTTTGTCGCCAACCAGCCGATGGTGCTGGCGGGCGTGCTCGATTCCGACGCCAGCCGCAAGGCGGCGCGCTTCGTGCGCTTCTGCGATTGTTTTTCGATCCCGATCGTCACCTTCGTCGACGTTCCAGGCTTCCTGCCGGGTACCGCGCAGGAGTATGGCGGGCTGATCAAGCACGGCGCCAAGTTGCTCTTCGCCTATGCCGAGGCGACCGTGCCGAAGATCACCGTCATCACCCGAAAAGCCTATGGCGGCGCCTATGACGTGATGGCCTCAAAACATCTGCGCGGCGACATGAACTATGCCTGGCCAACGGCGCAGATCGCTGTGATGGGCGCCAGGGGCGCGGTGGAAATCATCTACCGCAAGGACATTGGCGACGCCGAAAAGATCGCGGCCCATACAAAGACTTACGAGGATCGCTTCCTGTCGCCCTTCGTCGCCGCCGAGCGCGGTTATGTCGACGAGGTTATCATGCCGCACTCGACCCGCCGCCGTATCGCGCGCGCGCTCAGGATGCTGCGCAACAAGGACATGCAGAACCCCTGGAAGAAGCACGACAACATCCCGCTGTGAAACGGTCTACGGAGGTAGCTGTCGAACAGCTCACTCCTCCTCCGCCGCGCCGAACCCCGCCCCCATCGTGGCGCTGGTAGCGCTTGCCCAGGGCGTCGCATGGTTGTCGATGCGCATCTGGAAAATGAAATAGGTCGGCGAACAGAAGCCGATGCCTTTGACTTTGGCGGCGCCCGGCGTGTCCGGCGGCAGCGACTGGCACATATAATCCTCGCGGCAGAAATGATCGGCCGAACACGCCGGCCGGTTGCCGCGATTGACCGCGCCGCCGAGGCACTGGTCGAAATTGTTGGTCGCCACGCAAGTGTCGAATTTCTTGCCGCCGACCAGCCCACAGATTTCATTCGGCATCGGCTTGCCCTTCTTGAAGGCGGCAAAGTCGCGATCCTTGTCGTCGCAAGCGCGGTAGGCGATGCCGGCCGGCACGCCGATCTTCGGCGGCCGGCAGGTATAGGCGGTGCGCGAAATCCCCGGTGCGAACGCGGCGAACCGGCCTGATATCGTGTAGCGGTCGTTGAAAGGCCGCGACTGGTTGCTGGCGATCGACCCGGTCAGGCAGGGATGGCCGGAGAACATATTTTCGCTCCCCTTGGGCAACAGGCATTGCGCCAGCGTAGTGTGCACGCCAGACGCGGTCGCCAGCGGCGTGCAGACAGTGCCGCCGCCACATTGCCAGGTCGCGCCGAAACGCTTGGCATCCTCGGGCATCAGGCACGGCATCGCCATTTCGGCTGGTGCGTAGTCGACGTCGCCGGTATCAGCCCAGGTGGCTGGCGGCGCAAAGGACAGCGGCCGATAACGGTTCGGCTCCTTGCCTTCCTGCGTTGCGCGCAGCCAGGCCTGACGCCGGGGAATCTCGGCATGGAGATGCGGCGAGATGCCGACCTCGATGCGGTTGAGCGGCGACGTCGTCTTGTCGTCGACGCCGATCAGGTGGAAGCCGGCCGTGGAACCCGCCTGGTGGCAGCCCTGGCAGGCGCCATTGTCCAGCCGCTCGACCAGCGCCTCCGGCGTGCGCACCAGCTTCATGGAGGAATAGTCGAGCGATACGAATTCCTTGGGTTGGAATATTTGCGTAAACGGATGGTTGGCCTGCCGCGCGCTGCCGAAGGTCGACCACGAGACGACCTTTTTGGCCAGGAATTCGTCGGGGATTTCGTAGACGCCGAGATCGACCGCCGCAACATTGGCGCTGACATAATGGGCAAGCTCTTTCTTCAGCGCCGCATCTTGCGAGAGCCGCACGGTATCAGGTGTGTTTTCCAGCGGCTTCTCGCTGACGGTAGCGCCATCGATGCCGAATATCCGCATGAGGTAGGCGGCCTGCCCGCCAAATTCGGTCTCCTGACCGGAGGGAAAGCGCACGACTTGCGCATTGAGTTCGAGCTGCTTGAAGGTGAGCCCGGCCCGCTCCAGCGGCCCGCCGTTCAGCCAGCCAGCGTCGATGCTCTCATCCAGTTGCGGCGTCCAGCGTCCGGCAACACCGACGCAGCCGCCATCGGCATCCGGTGCCGCACTGTAGACCGCGTTGAAATTGAGCGGCAGCCGCGAAGCCAGGACCTTGCCGTCCTTCTTGAAGCTGTAGGCGAGGCGATAGATGAAACGCACCTCGCCGCAGCTCTTGTCGCCTTCCAAGGCAGCGAAATCACGCCGGTCGAGCCGGTTGACGACGCCGACCAGACGGAAGCGTGCCGCCTCCGTCTTCAGCCAGCGCATGTCCATGATGCGGCCGACATTGCCGTCGGTGACCTCGTAGAGCGTGCGCCCGCCTGCCTTCATCTCGGCCCGCAGCGTGGCAATGTCTGATGCCACCGTATCGACGATCGCATGATAGGCCGGCGCCTTGTCATAGAGCGTCTTCAGATCGCCCGCGCCATCGACGGCAAAAATGCCGGCGAAGCCAAAGCCCTTGGCATCGAGTGTAGCGAGAACCGCCGCATCGTCGACGATGGTCACTGGCTGCTCGGCGCGCACGCCATGCGAGATGAGCAGCGTGATGAAGGCCGCAACGGTGAGCGCGAAACGCTTCATCCGTTGGGCACCTTGCGCCGTGCCTCGACCAGTTCGCGCAAAACCGGCACCAGCGCCAGCGGCAGATCCTCGGCAATCAGCCCCGGTCCAAACCGGCTGCCGGCCTCGGCATGGATCCAGACCGCCGCACAGGCTGCTTCGAACGCCGGCATGGCTTGCGCCATCAGGCCGGCTGATATGCCCGACAGCACGTCGCCCGACCCGGCGGTGGCAAGCCAGGCCGCGCCGTTGGCATTGATTGCCGCCCGGCCATCAGGCGCGGCGATCACCGTGTCGGCGCCCTTGTAGACGATAATGGCATTGGCGCGTGCAGCCGCCGCGCGCGCCTTGTCCAGCTTGGACGAGGCGTCATCGCCGGCTATGTCGGGAAACAGCCTGGCAAACTCCCCTTCGTGTGGTGTCATCACCAGCGCCGGCGCATTCTGCCTGCGCGCCGCTTCGAACAAGACGTCCTGCGCCTCACGAAACGAGGTGATCGCGTCGGCATCGAACACAAGGCCGTCGACCTGTGCGGCGGCATTCCGTGGCTGGCCGGCGGCGAGGAGTGCCAGCCCAAAGGTCCGCGTTTTTTCGCCGACGCCAAAGCCGGGCCCAAGCACGAAGGCCGAAGGACGGCGTTCGCCGGCAAATTCCTCGATGTCCGCGAGATCGTCTGCCTTGCGCAGCATGATCGAGGTCAGATGGGCGGCATTGACCTGCATGGCGTTGCCCGGCGACAGCACGGTCACCGCCCCTGCCCCGCTTCGGGCCGCGGCCAGCGCCGACAGCCGCGCCGCGCCGGTGGCGCTCGGTCCGCCTGAAAAGACGCCGACATGGCCGCGTTTGTATTTGTGCGCGTCGACGGCCGGTACCGGAAAATCGCGCAGCCAGCGCGCCGGCCTGTTCTCGAACGCCCGGGACCGGAGCCGTGCAATGATGTCGTCGCCGATGCCGATATCGGCAAGCACGATCTCACCGCATCGCTCGCGGCCCGGCAGCAGCAGATGGCCGGGTTTCTTGCGCGCGAAGGTCACGGTGACGGCCGCGGTGAATGCGATGCCCAGAACCTTGCCGCTGTCGCCGGAGACGCCCGAAGGCAGATCGACCGCGATAACCGGCAAACGTCGGTTGGAGGCGATATCGGCCGCCCTTGCGGCGTCGCCCGATAGCGGCTTGGACAGCCCCGCCCCATAAAGCGCGTCGACCACGATCGAGCCGGGCTCGGCTTCAAAGCCAGACAGTGGCCGAGGCGCGATCGGGCATTCCGCGGCGGCGAGCGCCGCATCGCTTTCCGGCCTCGGCGCTGCGGACGCCCAGATCGTCGTGGCGACGCCGCTGTCGGCCAGGATGCGGGCGACGACATAGCCATCGCCGCCATTGTTGCCCGGCCCGCAAAGCACATGGACATAGGTCGCTTCGGGATAGCGGTTGAAAACCTCGGCCGCGACCGCTTCCCCGGCGCGCCGCATCAAGCCGATGCCGGCGACTGGACCGGAGGCAATCGCCATTCGGTCCGCCTCGCCCATTTCGACGGAAGTAAGAAGTTCATCGCTCATGGATTGCCGATCCGCATTCGATCAAGCATTGTCCAGTTTTCGATCCGAAGCAAACCAAGAGGAGTTGGCGCGACTGCGGCCATAGTGTTCGGATGGGAGGCATTGCAGACGGCAAATGCCTGCTATTTAGGCGACATGCCCAATTATTGTGCCGCAATACCCCTTGGCACTGTGGAGACTCAAGGGACCGGTGCCGCATCCGATGCAGTGAATGACGTGAATTTGCATCCCGGCGCGGTACGGCTTTGAAATCGTATGAGACCGCTTCTGCTCCGCTGAATTGGCACAGTTCGTGCTTGATGGAGGCGCAAGCGGGGCTCACAACCCGTTTTTTTGGCAGTGGAGGCCACTTTTTACATGAAAAAGATCGAAGCGATCATCAAGCCATTCAAGCTGGACGAAGTGAAGGAAGCGCTTCAGGAGGCCGGACTGCAAGGCATCACCGTCACCGAGGCCAAGGGCTTCGGACGCCAGAAAGGCCACACCGAGCTCTACCGTGGCGCCGAATATGTCGTCGACTTCCTGCCCAAGGTGAAGATCGAGGTCGTGCTCGGCGACGATGCGGTCGAAGGCGCCATAGAGGCCATCCGCAAGGCGGCGCAGACAGGCCGTATCGGCGACGGCAAGATCTTCGTCTCCAACATCGAGGAAGTCGTGCGCATCCGCACCGGCGAAACCGGAATGGACGCGGTCTGATCGGACCCGGCCACCGTTCGAAACGTCATCCATCAAAAAACGTCATCACACAGGGATACATGACATGACGACAGCCAAAGACATCATGAAGCAGATCAAGGACAACGACGTGAAATTCGTCGACCTGCGCTTCACCGACCCGAAGGGCAAGCTGCAGCACGTGACGATGGATGTCGTCGAGGTCGAGGAAGACATGTTCGCCGATGGTGTCATGTTCGACGGCTCGTCGATTGCCGGCTGGAAGGCCATCAACGAGTCCGACATGGTGTTGATGCCCGATCCGGACACGGTCCACATGGACCCGTTCTTCGCGCAGTCGACCATGGTCATCCTGTGCGACATCCTCGATCCGGTCTCGGGCGAATCCTATAACCGCGATCCGCGCGGCACGGCCAAGAAGGCCGAGGCCTATATGAAGTCGGAAGGCATCGGCGACACCATCTATGTCGGTCCGGAAGCCGAATTCTTCGTGTTCGATGACGTCAAGTACAAGGCCGATCCCTACAACACCGGCTTCAAGCTCGATTCCACCGAGTTGCCGTCCAATGACGACACCGATTACGAAACCGGCAACCTTGGCCACCGCCCGCGCGTCAAGGGAGGCTATTTCCCGGTACCGCCGATCGATTCCGCGCAGGACATGCGCTCCGAGATGCTGACCGTGCTCGCCGAAATGGGCGTCCGCGTCGAAAAGCATCACCATGAGGTCGCCGCCGCGCAGCACGAACTCGGCATCAAGTTCGACACGCTGGTCCGCAACGCCGACAAGATGCTGATCTACAAGTACGTCGTGCACCAGGTCGCCAACGCCTACGGCAAGACGGCCACCTTCATGCCGAAGCCGATATTCGGCGACAACGGCTCAGGCATGCACGTTCACCAGTCGATCTGGAAGGGCGGCAAGCCGACCTTCGCCGGCAATGAGTATGCAGGCCTCTCCGAAGCCTGCCTGTTCTACATCGGCGGCATCATCAAGCATGCCAAGGCGATCAACGCCTTCACCAACCCGCTGACCAATTCCTACAAGCGCCTGGTGCCTGGCTACGAAGCGCCGGTTCTGCTCGCCTATTCGGCGCGCAACCGCTCGGCCTCCTGCCGCATCCCATTCGGTTCGTCGCCGAAGTCGAAGCGCGTCGAGGTCCGTTTCCCGGATCCGGGCGCGAACCCCTACCTCGCCTTCGCCGCCATGCTGATGGCCGGTCTCGATGGCATCAAGAACAAGATCCACCCTGGCCAGCCGATGGACAAGGATCTCTACGACCTGCCGCCGAAGGAGTTGAAGAAGATCCCGACGGTCTGCGGCTCGCTGCGTGAGGCACTCCAGAGCCTCGACAAGGACCGCGGCTTCCTGAAGGCCGGCGGCGTCTTCGACGACGACCAGATCGACAGCTACATCGAACTGAAAATGGCCGAGGTGATGCGCTTCGAGATGACCCCGCATCCGGTCGAATACGACATGTACTACTCGGTCTAAGAACCCGTTCGGATAGCTTGCAAAGCCCTTGAAGGATTTCCCCTTCAAGGGCTTTTTGCCGCGCTCAACACTCACTGATGGATGTGTGTGGTCAGTCAGATCAGTGAATTGCTTTTGGGTGTTGGGATCGTATGGCCTTGCCCGCTTGTGCCCGCCGGCGAAACACACGGCTTCATGATCGCACTATAAAACCATGGCAGGGCGTTGGCGGATGGCTCCAGGGCGTAGCAAGCCGCCAGGAGCGAGCGGCGCACTGCCTCAGGCTGCAATGCCCGCTCGTCCGGCGCCCCCGCCAATGCCGTCGTTCAAGAAACCCCGCCCCGTTCGAACAGCATCGCTTTGGCGTAACCCCAAAGGCACGATACGCATGCCGCGGCGCGATCTGTCAACGTTGCCAGCCACCGGGGCAGACGGTCGATCCTGGTGTTTTAACAGAGACTTATATAAGAGCCTTTGAGTGCAAAAACACGCTCGAACCGGCGGTTTTCCGGGCTTTTCAGGCAATTTCCGCGCCTACGACGCGGGGTATGGTTGACCAAACGTCAGCCGGGGCTGACCGGTGCCGCGGTTTTGGCCGCCCCTTTTCAACCTGACTTTTTTTGGGGGAATTCATTCCACCCGGCTGGCGCCGCCCAAAACGACCCTGGCAAGGACCAAGGTTCTCACGGAACAGGATGGCGCAAGGAGGCATCTTATCGGCATGGCGGTCGGTGCCGTCGGCTGCGTCCAGAACAAACATCAAGCGGATAGCCGTCGACGCCCTGAATCCCCGTCATGGCGGATTCGTGCGCTGCCCGCACCAAAAGCACAAAAGCCCCGGCGTTTTCCCGCCGGGGCTCTTGTCACTGCAATTGCGGCGCGGGTCATCTCATGGCCCGCGCCGCGAAAACAATCAGGCGGCGGCCGAAACCGACGCGTCGGTCGCAACCTGCGAAATCGTCTTCAGAACCTGCGAGGCGATCTGGTAGGGGTCGCCCTGGGAATTCGGACGGCGGTCTTCGAGATAGCCCTTGTAGTCATTCTTGACGAAGGAATGCGGTACGCGGATAGAAGCCCCGCGGTCGGCGACGCCGTAGCTGAACTTGTTCCACGGCGCGGTTTCGTGCTTGCCGGTCAGGCGCTTGTCATTGTCCGGACCGTAGACGGCGATGTGGTCCATGAGGTTCTTGTCGAACTGTGCCATCAGGGCCTCGAAGTAGGCCTTGCCGCCGACTTCGCGCATGAACTTGGTCGAGAAGTTGCAGTGCATGCCCGAGCCGTTCCAGTCAGTGTCGCCAAGCGGCTTGCAGTGGAACTCGATGTCGATGCCGTAAGTCTCGGTCAGACGCAGAAGCAGATAGCGCGCCATCCAGATCTGGTCGGCGGCCTTCTTGGAGCCCTTGCCGAAGATCTGGAATTCCCACTGGCCTTTGGCCACCTCGGCGTTGATGCCTTCATGGTTGATGCCGGCCGCAAGGCACTGGTCAAGATGCTCTTCGACGATCTTGCGTGCGACGTCGCCGACGTTCTTGTAGCCGACGCCGGTATAGTACGGGCCCTGCGGCGCCGGGTAGCCGCTCTCGGGGAAGCCGAGCGGACGGCCGTCCTTGTAGAAGAAATACTCCTGCTCGAAGCCGAACCACGCATCCTCGTCGTCGAGGATGGTCGCGCGGCTGTTCGATTCATGCGGGGTGACGCCATCGGGCATCATGACTTCGCACATGACCAGAATGCCGTTGGTGCGGGCCGGATCCGGGTAGAGCGCCACCGGCTTCAACACGCAGTCGGAGCTGCGGCCCTCGGCCTGCATGGTCGAGGAACCGTCGAACCCCCACAGCGGCAGCTGTTCGAGCGTCGGGAATTCGGCGAATTCCTTGATCTGCGTCTTTCCGCGAAGGTTGGGGACCGGGGTGTATCCATCGAGCCAAATGTACTCGAGCTTGTATTTCGTCATTCTAGCCTCTCGTTGCTTGATCACCGAACACCAAACGGCGTCAACATGCGTCCGCCGTCGGCAGCCGGCGCTGCCGATCACTAAAATGCAATTCGTGTGCCACTCCGGCATTGGCGGGTGCGGCAAAATGGCTGCGATATCGCGCCGAATTTGCTGTGCCGCCTCATCACTGGATCCTGATCGATCAAACGCGCAGATCGCACAAATATTAGGCAAATAATGATCTTTTCGTAGGCATATTGCCTAAAGGAATCGCAGGACCTATCTTCTGGGAAAGCTGAATCGACAAGCTCCTGAAGAAGAAAGGAGACGGCCCATGGAAATCGCTCCCACCCGTCCGTCGGCGAAAATTCTGATGTTCCCTCTGGCAGCAAGCAAATCTGCCTCAAATTTAGGCGCGAAGGCGAAATTCGCGGCAGAGCTCGCTTCGTTGCGTACCACGTACGCCGATTTTGACGGCTGGTATCACGAAGCAGCCGTCGAGGAAGAAAATCATCGGAAAAGCTGATCCGCTTCTTTCGGCCACTGACATGAAAAGCCCGGCGTGATTGCTCACGCCGGGCTTTTTCGTTGGCACATGGATCCGATCGGCTAATCCTTGGCGTGCAAGTTGGTGCCGAGCGTGTCCTTGACGAAGAGCATGCCGATGACGAGCGTGATCGCCGCGATCACCACCGGATACCAAAGGCCGTAGTAGATGTCGCCCCTATAGGCGCTGAGCGCGAACACCGTCGCAGGCAGCAAGCCACCGAACCAGCCATTGCCGATGTGATAGGGCAGCGACATGCCGGTGTAGCGGATGCGGGTCGGGAACATCTCGACCAGGATCGCCGCGATCGGGCCGTAGACCATGGTAACGAGCAGCACCAGGAGGAACAGGATGCCGATCGTCATCGGCCAGTTCACGGCCGCCGGATCGGCGAACATGGCGAAGGCGCCGCCGCCGGGGATATTATAGACGGTGACCTCTGGCGCGCCCGCCGCCTCATCCGTGGTCAAGAGCTTGTCCTTGACCGCCTGATCGGTCGGCATTGCTGCCTTTTCGCCGCCGCGGATGGCGGCGGCATCAAGTTTCAGCTCAGGGTTGGCTGCGATGAAAGCGTCGAGCTTCTGGTCAGCGACCTTGATCGCTGCCCGCTTCAACGGATAACCGCCGTCCTGCAGCGACATGTTGACCGCCTTGACGAAGGCAGCGTCCTTGGCCTTGGCCTGATCGCCGGCGGCAACCGCGTCGTAGGATGTCACCGTCTCGTTACCGATCTTGACCGACGCAGCCGTCCCGGGCGCGGCCGTCGACACCACGTCATAGGGAACCGAGTTCTTGGTCAGGAACGAAGTCGCGATGTCGCAGGACGTCGTGAACTTGGCTGTACCGACCGGATTGAACTGGAACCTGCAGTCTCCGGGTGCCGCCGTCACCGTTGCCCGCGTGCTCTGCTGCGCCTTCGCAAGCGCCGGATTGGCGGCCCAGGTCAATGCCTTGAACAGCGGGAAGGTGCTGACAATGGCAAGCGCAAGGCCAGCCATGATAATCGGCTTGCGGCCGATCTTGTCGGACAGCCAGCCGAAGACGACGAAGAAGATCGAGCCAAGCGCCAGCGCAACGGCGATCATGATGTTGACCGACTGCGCGTCGACCTTGAGCACGTTCTGCAGAAAGAACAGCGCATAGAACTGACCATTATACCAGACCACGGCCTGGCCGGCGGTAAGGCCGAACAACGCCAGCAGCGCGATCTTGGCATTCTTCCACTGGCCGAAGGCTTCCGAAAGCGGCGCCTTGGATCCCCTTCCTTCGTCCTTCATCTTCTGGAAGGTCGGCGATTCCGAAAGCGACAGCCGAATCCAGATCGAAACGGCGAGCAGCACGAAGGACACGATGAACGGAATGCGCCAACCCCAGGCAGCGTAGGTTTCCTTGCTCAGTGATCCCTGGACGATGAGGATAACGATCAGCGACAGAAACAGCCCGAGCGTCGCCGTCGTCTGAATCCAGGACGTGTAGAAGCCACGGCGATCATCCGGCGAGTGCTCGGCAACGTAGGTCGCCGCCCCACCATATTCGCCGCCGAGCGCCAGACCCTGCAGCATGCGCAGGAATATCAGGATTACCGGAGCGGCGATGCCCAAAGTCGCATAGCCGGGCAGCAAGCCAACCAGGAAGGTCGACAGGCCCATGATCGTCATTGTGACGAGGAATGTGTATTTGCGGCCGACAAGGTCACCAAGGCGGCCGAACACCAGCGCGCCGAACGGGCGCACGAGGAAACCGGCGGCGAAGGCCAGCAGCGCGAAGATGTTGCGTGTCGCCTCGGGAATGGTCGGGCTGAAAAAGGTCGAGCCGATAAAGGCCGCCAGTGAGCCATAGAGATAGAAATCGTACCATTCGAAAACAGTGCCGAGCGAGGAAGCGAAGATGACTTTCTTCTCCTCTCGCGTCATGCCGCGGCTCGTTCCGCCGGCGGTCGATGCCATTGCCATTGATATGTCCTCCCGTGAGACCCTTGCCCTCGATGCCACGCCAACGCCCGCGTTCTCCTCCGAACGCAGACTCAAAAAAGCGGAGCCATCAGGCAAAAAATGGCAGAAAGCACCCGCCGACGGCAGAGCGACGATGGGATTATGACTTTGGTATTAGGTGCGGTGCGGTAACGGTCCGGGCTCAGGCCTTGAGCGCCTCGAGGAGGCCGACCGCGGCCATCATGTCACGCTTGCGGGCAGCGCGGCGCGCGACCGCTTCGGCGTCCTGCCCCCATTGCTCGATCTGCCAGTCCTCGTCGACATGGCCGGCGGTCCAGGCGGCCTCCACGTCGAGCTCACCGAAATCGACGGCCAGCGCCAGCAGCGCCGAACCGGTCAGCGAGGTCATCAGGTGAATCGCGGCCAGGCGCAGCGGCTCGGCGCGCTGATTGAGATGACTGCCCAGAACGGCGATCGTCTCGCGCGGCTGCTCGACATGGATGATGCCCTCGGCAAGGTTGAAGCGCGCCCCGAATGCGGCGCGCGCCCAATCGATGACGGGATCCCACTGCTCGTTCTGCCGGTCAACCAGCCCCTGCGGCGCGTCGGCGCGGTAGCAGAGCAGGTCTGATGAGGCAAAACGCAGTATGTCTTCCAGCACCGCCTGCGGGTCGCTGGCGACGCCATCGATGGCGGTGTTGACCAGGCGCATTACCGGCATCGTCACCGGATTGATCGTCTCGCCCTGTTCGGCGAATTCGGCGGCAACCAGACCGGCTACCGCCTCGGTCGGCAGCGCCAGCAGCGCCTTGCCCGGCGTGCGCACGGGCCTGCCGTCAAGATGCACGGCGAAACCTTCCTCTACCGGCGCAACCGAAACGGTCTTGTAGAAGCGCTTGGGCAGCGGTGTCTTCATCTGGATCTGGGCGCGCCGCACCGGATCCGGATCGGAAAGATACTTACCCGCTTCGAGGTCGTTGAGGATGTCACGCATGAAAAATCTCTCTCACACCGGTGTCAGCTTGCGCGCCGGCCGGTTGACGATGATCAGGCCCGCCGCAATCAGGCCAAGCGCCAGAAAAATGCGAATGGTCAGCGGTTCGTTCAAGATGATTGCACCGCACAAAACACCAAAAACCGGCGACAGGAACGTGAAGCTGGACAGGCTCGACGCGGGATAGCGACGCAGCAGCCAGAACCAAAGGACATAGGTGAAAGCGACAATGTAGATCGCCTGGAAAAGCAGCGCCAATGTCGGCAACAAGGAGGCATCGCGCACTGGCGGACCAGCGAGAGGCAACACCAGTATGCCGACGACCGCCGCGCCGGCGAGTTGATAGAGCAGCAGCTTCTCGGCGCTGGCTTCAACCAGTTTCGAGCGTTTGATGAGAATATTGGTCAAGGCCCAGAAAAATCCGGAGCCGAGACTGAGGAGATCGCCGAACAGCATGTCCCCGCCGCCGCCAAGCTTGTCTGAAAAGACGGCGGCAAGGCCGGCGAAGGCCAGCAGCAGGCCAAGGAACTTGCGCATGGTGATCTGTTCGCCAAGCAGGAGGTGACCGCCAATCAGCATCCAGAACGGCATTGTGTTGACCAGCAGCGTGTTGCGGGCAACCGTCGTATGCTCCAGGCCGACATAGAGGCAGAGGAACTCGACGCCGAAAAGCGCACCCACGACAAGGCCGGCAAGCAATGTGCCATCGCGGGTGAACAGAGCGATGCCACGCCATCGGCACCAGAGGAAGACGCAGAAACCGCCAATGATCGAGCGTGCGATCGACAGGAAGACGGGATCGTAGCCGGCATAGGAGATCTTGGCGGCGACGTAGTTCAGGCCCCAGGAAAAGGTCAGGCCGACCATGATGGCGGCGGCGGCCATGTCGACTGTGTCGCGCCGATCGAGCGCGTCGGTGGCGCCGCTCAAGGTCAGTCCTCCGCGCTGGCGTCGTCGAAGCCGATCAGGTTCCAACTCTGGCGCATATGCGGCGGCATCGGCGCGGTCACATCGATGACGCCCTTGTCCGGGTGCGGAATGATGATGCGGCGCGCATGAAGATGCAGTCGGTTTTGAATACCGCCCGGAAAGTCCCAGTTGGTGTCGGCCTCGAAATATTTCGGGTCGCCGATGATAGGGCAGCCGATATAGGCGGCGTGGACACGGAGCTGATGGGTGCGGCCGGTATAAGGCTCCATCTCCAGCCAGGTCATGGTCTGCGCCGCCTGCTCGATGATGCGGTAGTAGGATACGGCGTGATCGGCGCCCTTTTCACCATGAGCAGCGACCCGGACACGGTCGCCGTCCTCAGTCGGCTCCTTGATCAGCCAGGTCGAGATCTTGTCCTCGCGTTTCGGCGGCACACCCTTGACCAGCGCCCAGTAGGTCTTCTTGGTTTCGCGGGCGCGGAACGATTCCGACAGCTTCATGGCGGCCAGCCTCGTGCGGGCCACGACCAGCACGCCCGAGGTGTCGCGGTCGAGCCGGTGAACCAGTCGCGGCTTTTCGCCCTTCTGGTTGCGCCAGGCTTCCAGCATGTCGTCGACATTGCGGGTGACGCCCGAACCGCCCTGCACCGCAAGGCCCGCCGGCTTGTTGAAGACGAAAACCTTCGGGTCCTCATGGATAAGCATTTTCGCCAGGACGTCGGCATCGCCCTGGTTGCGGATCGAATGGCCGGTCAGCGCGCTTTCGCCCTTCTTGTCGACCTCGAGTGGCGGGATGCGCACCACCTGGCCAGGCTCGACACGGCTGTCAGCCTTGACGCGGCCGCCATCAACGCGGATCTGGCCGGAGCGCAGCAGCTTCTGCAAATGGCCGAAACCAAGGCCCGGGAAATGGGTCTTGAACCAGCGATCGAGCCGCATGCCCGCCTCGCCGGCCTCCACCGTGATCTGTTCAACGCCTGCCATTTTTTCTTCGCTTACCCATTTCCAAAAGCAGGGCTCGGCCTGCGCTTGGCGCGGCAATAGCACTAAGGCAGGCTTCTTGCGAGCCAAAGACCCAAAAACAGGGCGATGATGGCGCCAACGACGCTGGTCAGTGCATATCCAAACGCCGGCAACGTGGCTCCTCGTTCCCACAGCGTGGCGAAATCGAGCGAAAAGGCGGAAAAAGTGGTGAAGCCGCCCAAGATACCAGTGGCGACAAACAGCCTGACTTCGTTCGGCCCGCCGCGACGCGCCATGGTGGCGATGAACAGGCCCATGGCAAAGGAGCCGAGGATGTTGATCGCCATGGTGCCCCAGGGATAGTTGGGGCCGACAAGGCGCAGCGCGCCCATGTTGGCGAGATGGCGGATGCCGGCGCCGATACCGCCGCCGAGGACAACAAGAAGCAGATTGAACATCGCCGTTTACTGCCCTTGCAAGGGCGGCGGCGTCAACCCGTCCCGTCAAGCCCCCGCCGGCGCCTCCGGAACGGCGCAGATGGCCGAGCGTGTCAGGAACCGTCTCTCGCGCCCATTGTCGAGCGAGAACATGCCACCCCTACCCGGCACCACATCGATGGTAAGGTCGGTGTGCTTCCACGCTTCATATTGCGAAGCGCTGATGTAGACCGGCGTTCCGCCGATCTCGCCCAGCATGACGTCATTGTCGCCGACGATGAAGTCACCGCGGGGATAGCACATTGGCGAGGAGCCGTCGCAACAGCCGCCCGATTGATGAAACAGCACCGGGCCGTGGTCGGCGACGATCTCCGCCAGGAAAACAATGGCTTCCGGCGTGGCCGAGACTTTTCCGAGCGAAACCTTGTCGGACATGCCTTTCTCCTTCTCATCCCCAAACCATCCAAGGCGCGGCTGATGGAGCCGCGCCTTGGATCACGCATGATACCCGGGGGATCATGCGCCGCCTCGAGAGGCAATCAGAAGAAACCCAGCTTTTTCGGGCTGTAGCTGACCAGCATGTTCTTGGTTTGCTGATAGTGGTCGAGCATCATCTTGTGGTTTTCCCGTCCGATGCCGGACTGCTTGTAGCCGCCGAAAGCCGCGTGCGCGGGATAGGCGTGGTAGCAGTTGGTCCAGACACGACCGGCCTGGATGGCGCGGCCGAAGCGGTAGCAGCGGTTCGCGTCACGGCTCCAGATACCGGCACCAAGGCCATAGAGCGTGTCATTGGCGATCGACAATGCCTCGTCATCATCCTTGAAGGTCGTCACCGAGACCACCGGCCCGAAGATCTCCTCCTGGAAGATACGCATCTTGTTGTGACCCTTGAACACGGTCGGCTTGACGTAATAGCCGCCGGCCAGATCGCCCGGCAGATGGTTCTGTTCGCCGCCGGCCAGCACTTCGGCGCCTTCCTTGCGGCCGATGTCGAAGTAGCTCAGGATCTTTTCCAGCTGTTCGCTCGATGCCTGTGCGCCGATCATGGTTGCCGGATCGAGCGGGTCGCCCTGGACGATCGCCTCGACGCGCTTCAATGCCTTTTCCATGAACCTGTCGTAGATCTTCTCATGAACCAGTGCCCGGCTGGGACAGGTGCAGACCTCGCCCTGGTTCAGCGCGAACATGACGAAGCCTTCGAGGGCCTTGTCGAAGAAGTCGTCATCTTCCGCGGTCACGTCCTGGAAGAAGATGTTGGGTGACTTGCCGCCGAGTTCGAGCGTCACCGGGATGAGGTTCTGGCTGGCATATTGAGAGATCAGCCGGCCCGTCGTGGTCTCTCCGGTGAAGGCGATCTTGGCGATGCGGTTCGATGAAGCGAGCGGCTTGCCGGCCTCGAGTCCAAAGCCGTTGACGATGTTGAGCACACCATCCGGCAACAGGTCGCCGACCAGGTCCGCCCACAGCATGATGGTGGCGGGTGTCTGTTCGGCGGGCTTCAGCACCACGCAGTTGCCGGCGGCAAGTGCCGGCGCCAGTTTCCACACCGCCATCAACAGCGGGAAGTTCCAGGGAATGATCTGACCAACGACGCCAAGCGGCTCATGGAAATGATAGGCGACGGTGTCGTGGTCGATCTCCGAGATGCCGCCTTCCTGGCTGCGTACGGCACCGGCAAAATAGCGGAAATGGTCGATCGCCAGCGGCAAGTCGGCCGCGGTCGTCTCGCGGATCGGCTTGCCATTGTCCCAGGTTTCGGCAAGCGCCAGGAGGTCGAGATTGTCTTCCATGCGATCGGCGATGCGGTTGAGGATCAGCGCGCGGGCGGCGGCGCTGGTCCTGCCCCACGCATCCTTGGCCTTGTGCGCGGCATCGAGTGCCGCCTCGATGTCCCTGGCGTCCGAGCGAGCGATTTCGCCCAGCGGCCGGCCGGTCACCGGCGATATGTTCTCGAAATATTTTCCGGAAAGCGGGGCAACCCATTTGCCGCCGATATAATTGTCATAGCGCTTGGCGAAGGGAACCTTGGCCGTGCGGGAAAATTCCACCTTGTTCATCGTCTTCCTCCCAAGTGGCAGCGTCACGGGATGTGGCGCCTCGTTGGGAAGAGTTGCGGACGGGGTCAGCTTTGTCAGCCCCGGCTCCGGCATCCGCCAGCGCGGACTGTCGCAGATCTGCGACAGTCACCGGCTCAAAGCTCAGTGCGGACGACGGATGCCGAAGCGGGCAAGCTTGCGGTGCAGGGTCGCCCGCGAAATGCCGAGGCTGCTGGCAGCCGCCGACACGTTGCCCTCGGCGCGCGCCATGGCCCTCTGGACCACGCCACGCTCGGCTTCGTCCAGATCTTCCGCCGCCCTGGCCAGGTTGCCCAGAATGTCCGCGGCGGGGAGACCCCTTGCCAGGATCTGCTGGGTGATGCCGAGGCCAAGACGCGCCGAGCGTGTTGCGCCGATCACCAAATCATCGCCATTGACGGCGATCAATGCGCTGGCGCTGCGCTCGGCGACCGGTGCCAGCAGGATGCGGGCATCCGAAAAAACGATGCGGAAATTCTCGGCCTCGATGCGACGCGCGGCGTCCCCCACCGCGATGGCGATAAGGTTGACGAAGCCTTCGGTCAGGTCCGACCGGCAAGATGAAACATCGAGGGCGGCCGCCAGATTGCCTTCATGATCAAAGATCGGCGCCGTGGTGCAACTGAGCAATGTGTTGCGCGAAAAAAAATGCTGGTCGCGGTGAATGGTGAGCGCACGCTGATCGGCAAGGCAGGTGCCGATGCCATTGGTACCCTCGGAGTCCTCGCTCCATACCGTGCCTGTCCACAACCCCCATTCGTCGAACGTGTCGTCATCCGCAACGGCGCCGCGGCGCTCGACAGGAATGCCGTCCCGGTCCGCAAGCAGCACACAGCAGCCAACGCCGCCCACGGCGAGGTAGAGACGATCGAGGCTCGCATCCGCGGCGCGCAGCAGCGGCTCTATGCGTTGCCGGGCCTCGCTCAACTCGCTTTTGGTGAGACGCTGCGGCGCCTTTCGTTCGGCTGGATCAAGGCCGTGCAATGTGAGCGATCGCCGCCAGGACGCAACCAGCGCCGAACGCGCGGCATCGCTGCCGGCGATGGCTGACTGGATGAAATCCGCATGATGAACCGTAGGCTGCCGTCCGCTCACCTTATCCTCCAAAGGCGATTGTCGCTTCCAACCCGAGCTGCGTTATATCCACTCAGACATATCCGCAGTATGGAGTTGTAGGCACGGAAGCGCGGCGGCGCTATTGGACGATGGTGCAACAGGTGAGAAGGAGGGCGTGATCGTAGTCTGCCCGAAACCGCCAACATGACCGTCACCAGTCAGGCGTTGCCCAGCCCGGATACTTTTTCCTGAACTCACTGTACAGGGCATCGACTTCGGTTCTGCTGACCGGGCGCAGGCGAGCCACGAAGCGTTGGTGTCCAGAATGGCGTGTAGAGGATGGCCGCGATCCAGACCGCAAAAGCGGGCCGCGCACGAGTGGCCTTCAGGCCCAGCCACATAGCCGCCGGCGAAGCCGGCAGCGTCAGCGAATTTCAGTTCAGGTGGTTTCGACCTTCTTCGGCTTGGTCGAGCCGATCATTTTCCAGTTCTTGTAGAACATCGAATTGATGCGTTCGACGCTGACCGACACGACAGCGAGCATGCCGGCGATGAGTCTTGGGAACGGGGACGGCCTGATAATGTCCATGAACACGCAGTAACGGCGGCCGTCATACTCGTTGACCGAACGGTGCAACAGCGTGTCGTCGAAAATGAACTGCGGATTGTCGTACCAGTAGTTCTTGACGTTGCCGCATTCGACGAAGATTTCCGCCTTCACCGGGATCAGATTGTAGAGGATGCGCAGGCTGAGCCGCAGCGGCCCGAAGTGCCAAGAGGTCGATTCGCGCTTGCTGAAAACCGAAACGGCGATGGTCTTGATGTATTTGAAATCCTTGTTGAATTCGGCGACGTTGTCTATTCTGTGCTTGCCGTACCATTGATAGACATACATGCCGCGCCGACCGGCACCGAAATTGGCGTCGATGTCGGCGATGATCTCGTCCTTGCGCGCCTTGAAGATGTCCAGGACCTCATTGACCTCGCGCTGATAGTCCTCCGGAAACTGCTCCAGCTTCCACACGCCGGGGTTCCTGTAGCACAGGAGATCAACCAGCAGGTTGAACGGCGAAAGCAGCCAGGTGAAGAGGCCGTTGCCAAGAAAATAGCCGCTGAACAGCGCCAGATCCTTCCGGTCGTTGCGCAGCACGTCAATCAGCCCGCAAACGATGAAGATCGTCGTGAGGATGGGGATGAAGTAAAAGCCAAGGGCGAGAAGTGGGATGGCGATGGCGAATTTGCGAAGGGATTTGCGAAGGGTTTTTGTCATTTTTCCACGCGCGAAGCGCGATCCTGTTGCGAATGAGTGTGCCAAATCTCGACAACGGCCACCGCCCGGCCGTGCGCCTTGATAAGATTTTTTGGGTCGCCGCACAACGCCACGACTGCGTGGCCTGGCAGCTGCCTGGTGGAATTTGCCAGACTTCGGTCAATGAACCACTGGGGTCAATGCACCGCCGGCAAGCCGAGCTCGTCCCATTTCTCCCTGGCCACGGGATCGCCGACCAGGAACTCAAAGCCGATGACGCTTTCGCCGTCTTGCGCGAGCTGGCATTTGAACTTGAGATTATACCAGTTTTTGCGACTGCGGAAAGCCGCGCCATCCGCGGCGATCGTGGTGCCGCGGACCTTCTCTTCGGCCGTTGCGTAAGCCACGACGCGCTCCGGCTGAAAGTCCGCGCGCCATCGCCGGATCTGGTCCATGGCTTCGAGATTGCACAACTGCACCATGCGCTCATCGGAAGCGAAGGTCGCAAGATCGGCACGCGCCTGCCGGCTGCGCGGATCGGCGAGCGTCTTGCCCGACAGCATGTCGGTCGGCCGGACCATGGCCGGCGCGGTGGGTGATTGAGATCGAGGAGCACTCGGCGGTGGTGACGGCGCTGGCGCCTCTGGTGCCGAAGGTCGTGCTGGCGCTGGCGGCGGCCTTGTCGACGCCTCGAACTGCTGGGGCGTCAGAATGCCGACCGACACCCGCTCCTCTTCCAGCCGCTTCGGCAGCTTCGGCAGCGGCATGAGAGCCAGCGTCGCGGCAAGCAGAGCGTGGAGAACGACGGAGGTCGAGATACCCCATGGCGAGGCCTCGCTTCGAAGCGTGACGACCACCGGGCCGCGCAAGTCAGCTAGTCCCGTTCCTTGCGCAGCTTCGCCCAGTAGTCGAGCCGCTTCCTGATGTCGCGCTCGAAACCACGCTCGGGTGGATCGTAGAAGGTCTGGCGGCCCATCTTCTCCGGAAAATAGTCCTGGCCCGAAAAAGCGTCCGGCTCATCGTGATCGTAGCGATAGCCCGCGCCGTAATCCTCTTCCTTCATCAGCTTGGTCGGGGCGTTGAGGATGTGCTTTGGCGGCAGCAGCGAGCCATGCTCCTTGGCAGCGCGCGTGGCCGCCTTGAAGGCGGTGTAGACGGCGTTGGATTTGGGCGCTGTTGCGAGATAGACAGTGGCCTCGGCAAAGGCCAGTTCGCCCTCCGGCGAGCCCAGATAGTCATAGGCGTCCTTGGCGGCATTGGCGACGACCAGCGCCTGCGGGTCGGCAAGGCCGATGTCCTCCATCGCCATGCGCACCAGCCGGCGGCCGAGATAGAGCGGATCCTCGCCGGCATCGAACATGCGCGCGAGATAGTAGAGCGCGGCGTCCGGGTCCGAGCCGCGCACCGACTTGTGCAGCGCCGAGATCAGATTGTAATGGCCGTCCTGGCCCTTGTCGTAGATCGGCGCGCGGCGCTGGACGATGCGCTGCAGGCCTTCGGGATCGAATATCTCGCCAGGCTTGGCCGCGCGCCAGACCTCCTCGGCGAGTGTCAGCGATGCACGTCCGTCGCCATCGCTCATGCGGATCAGCATCGCCCGCGCCTCGTCGTCGAGCGGAAGCGCCCTGCCCTCCGTGGCCTCCGCGCGCGTCATCAGCTTGGCGATGCTCTCCTCGCCGAGTGAATGAAAGACCATGACGCGCGCGCGCGACAGCAACGCGGCGTTCAATTCGAAGGACGGGTTCTCGGTTGTGGCGCCGACCAGGACGACCGTTCCATCCTCCATGACAGGAAGAAACGAATCCTGCTGGGCGCGGTTGAAGCGATGGATCTCGTCGACGAAAAGCAAGGTTTGGCGGCCGTTGGCGCGGCGCAGCTTCGCCGCCTCGAACACTTTCTTCAGGTCGGCGACGCCGGAAAAGACCGCCGATATCTGTTCGAAGGCCAGGCTGGTCTCGCCGGCAAGCAGCCTTGCCACCGTGGTCTTGCCGGTGCCCGGCGGGCCCCAGAAGATCATCGAGCCCAGCGAGCCGGAGCCGATCAGCCGGGTCAGCGCGCCATCGGGGCCGGTCAGATGCTCCTGGCCGACCACCTCGCCGAGATTTCTGGGCCGCAGCCTGTCGGCCAGCGGCCGTCCGGGCGGCGCCTTTTCCGGTTCATCGACGCTGAACAGATCGGCCATTTATGTCTTCAGGTTGGAGCACGACCGCTCGGGCCGAACTCAGTAACGCAACACCTGGCGCAGTATCTGCCCGCCGCGCTCGACGGTAAAGCGCCACCAGCGCGTATCCTGCTGGGCTACCTGCGCCAGCGTCGCGGCGGTGTCGATGGTGGTGCCGTTGACCTCGCGCACGATATCGCCCGGCTGGAAGCCGAAATCGGCGGCCGGCGAATCGCGGTTGATATCGATCACCGTGACACCTTTGAGATCCGTACGCAGGCCAAGCTTCTGGGCAAGCCTTGGCGACAGTTCCGCGACCTTGGCGCCCGAGAACGGGCTGCGGCCATGCAGCGTCACTTCCGAGGCTTTTGCACCCTCCGGCGCGCGCTCCAGCGCAATGTCCATGGCTGCTTGCTGGCCCTTGGTCAGGATCGCGAAATTCGCCTTGGTGCCGATCGACAGCGTCGCCATGCGATAGTCCAGCGCCTCGATGCTCTCGACGGGCTTGCCGTTGATCTGCAGCACGACGTCGCCCGCCTTCAGCCCAGCCTTACCCGCCGGTCCGGTCGCTTCGACGGAAGAGACAAGAGCTCCTGCCGGTTTCTCCATGCCAAGCGATTCGGCGATCTGCGGCGTCACCGCTTCGAACTCGGCGCCGATATAGGGCCGTTCGAAGAAGTCGAGGCCGGCCTTGGCGGCATCGGCAAAAGCCCGCACCATATTGGCGGGGATGGCAAAGCCGATGCCGATCGAACCGCCGCTGCGGCTGTAGATGGCGGTGTTGATGCCAACCAGTTGGCCACCCATGTTGATCAGCGCGCCGCCGGAATTGCCGGGATTGATGGCGGCGTCGGTCTGGATAAAGTAGCCCGAATCCGAGACGCCGATATGGCTGCGGGCAAGGGCCGAAACGATGCCGCTGGTGGTGGTTTGGCCGACGCCGAACGGGTTGCCGATAGCCAACACAAGATCGCCGACCTCGAGCGCGTCGGAATCGCCGATGGCGATAACCGGGAACGGCTTGTCGGACTCGATCTTGAGCACTGCGAGATCGAGCGTCTCGTCCTTCAGCATCACCTTGCTGGTGAATTCCCGCCCGTCGGCCGTCGCCACCTTGACCTCGTCGGCATCCTTGATGACGTGGAAATTGGTGACGATGACACCGCTCGGATCGACAAGCACGCCAGAGCCGAGTGAGGACTGCGCGCGCGGCTGCGCGCGGCCGAAAAACTCCTCGAAGAACGGATCGCCTTCAAAAGGCGACGTGACCTTGGCCGTCTGCGAAGCATAGACGTTGACCACGGCGGGCGCGGTTTGCTTGACCAGCGGCGCGAACGAAAGCTGCACCTCCTCGCGGCCGAACGGCACGCGCTTGTCGGGCCCAGAGGTGGCATTCTCGCCTTCAACGCCATGCAACAGATCGGTCAGCACGTCCGACAGGCCCGGATCGGCTGGCTTGGCGGCGTCCTCGGCCAGCGCCTGCCGGACTGCCGGTGCGGCTGCGACCACCATGAAGGCGCAGAGCAGAACAAGGGACAGTCTTTTGGCGCGCATTCGCGAATCCTCCAAGGCAAGTTCGGGCGCATTGTCCCGACGATTGTGCAAAATGAAAGGCTAAGCCGCTGAAATCCGATTATTTTCACGCCAGAACATGGTGATGGGCGCGCCCCGACGCATGCAGAACATGAAAAAGGGGCCCGCAGGCCCCTTCAATTCATTCCGGAAAAACGGGGCCTTATGCGGCCGCGGCTTCCGCGTCGGTGCCTTCGGCTTCGAGGCGGGCGCGGTCGCCGGCGCCCTTGGCCGAGGTGTCGCGATCGACGAACTCGATGACAGCCATCGCGGCATTGTCGCCGTGACGGAAGCCCGCCTTCATGATGCGCAGATAGCCGCCGTTGCGGTTGGCGTAGCGCGGGGCGATGGTGTCGAACAGGCGCTTGACGACGCCTTCATTGCCGATCTGCGCGATCACCTGACGGCGGGCATGCAGGTCGCCGCGCTTGCCGAGCGTCACCAGCTTCTCGACGATCGGACGCAGGTCCTTCGCCTTCGGCAGGGTGGTGACGATCTGCTCGTGCTCGAGCAGCGACACGGCGAGGTTGGCGAACATCGACTTGCGATGGCTAATGCTTCGGGCGAAGCGGCGGCCTTTGAAACCGTGGCGCATGGCTCTTTTCCTTCTTCAGTTGTTCAAGAGGCCAAGGCCTCTGATGGTTTTCCGCATGACCGTCGGATCGGGCGGCCCACGCCGCCGATCCTTGGAATTCATGCTCAATATTGATCTTCGTAACGCTTGGCGAGGTCTTCGATGTTCTCCGGCGGCCAGTCCGGCACTTCCATGCCGAGGTGCAGGCCCATCGCCGCCAGGACTTCCTTGATCTCGTTCAGCGACTTGCGGCCGAAGTTCGGGGTGCGCAGCATCTCGGCTTCGGTCTTCTGGATGAGATCGCCGATGTAGACGATGTTGTCGTTCTTCAGGCAGTTGGCCGAACGCACCGAAAGCTCGAGTTCGTCGACCTTCTTGAGCAGCGCCGGGTTGAAGGCGAGCTCGGTGACGGCTTCCGCCGCGACTTCCTTCTGCGGCTCGTCGAAGTTGACGAACAGGCCAAGCTGGTCCTGCAGGATGCGGGCGGCGAATGCCACCGCGTCCTCGCCCGAGATCGAACCGTCAGTCTCGATGGTCATGGTCAGCTTGTCGTAGTCGAGAACCTGGCCCTCGCGGGTGTTCTCGACCTTGTACGAAACCTTCTTGACCGGCGAATAGAGGCTGTCGACTGGGATCAGGCCGATCGGCGCGTCCTCGGCGCGGTTGCGCTCGGCCGGCACGTAGCCCTTGCCAGTGTCGACGGTGAATTCCATGCGGATTTCAGCGCCTTCGTCCAGCGTGCAGATGACGTGGTCGGGATTGAGGATCTCGACATCGCCGACCGTCTGGATGTCGCCGGCGAGAACCGCACCCGGGCCCTGCTTGCGAACGACCATGCGCTTGGGGCCGTCGCCTTCCATGCGGATGGCGATTTCCTTGATGTTCAAGACGATGTCGGTCACGTCCTCGCGCACACCGGCGATGGACGAGAATTCATGCAGAACGCCGTCGATCTGCACGGCGGTAACGGCCGCTCCTCGCAGCGAAGACAGAAGCACGCGGCGCAGCGCGTTGCCGAGAGTGAGGCCGAAGCCACGCTCGAGCGGTTCGGCGACCAGCGTGGTCAGCGTCTTCTTCTTCGACGAGAACTCGATCTTGTTCGGCTTGATCAGTTCCTGCCAATTTTTCTGGATCATGATGCTTTCCTTCCGTTGACCCGCCACCATCCAATCGTGGCGGGCGACCTGGAATGCCGCGGAGGAGCGCCCCGAGGGCGCTCACGCGACGTTCGATAAATTGCTTAGACGCGGCGCTTCTTGCGCGGGCGGCAGCCATTGTGCGGAATCGGCGTCACGTCACGGATGGAAGTGATGGTGAAGCCGGCCGCCTGCAGGGCGCGCAGTGCCGATTCACGACCGGAGCCAGGTCCGCAGACCTCGACCTCGAGCATGCGCATGCCGTGTTCCTGGGCCTTCTTGGCAACGTCCTCGGCAGCCATCTGGGCAGCGAACGGGGTCGACTTGCGCGAACCCTTGAAGCCCTGGGCACCGGCCGACGACCAGGCAATCGAGTTGCCCTGCGCGTCGGTGATGGTGATCATCGTGTTGTTGAAGGTCGAATTGACGTGGGCAACGCCCGACGAGATATTCTTGCGTTCGCGACGGCGAACACGAGCGGCTTCCTTGGCCATGATAGTCCTTTCAGTTGATCTCTACACCGCCGTAATGCCAGCGGCTCCACCTGGAAAGTGAGTAGCAAATTAGTGAGTAGTGACGAGATGCAGCCGTTGACGCTGCTTCTCACTACCCACTACCGGCTACTCACTCCAAATTACTTCTTCTTGCCGGCGATCGACTTGGCCGGGCCCTTGCGGGTACGCGCATTGGTGTGCGTGCGCTGGCCGCGAACCGGCAGCGAGCGGCGGTGACGCAGGCCGCGGTAGCAGCCGAGGTCCATGAGCCGCTTGATGTTCATCGACACTTCGCGGCGCAGGTCGCCCTCGACCTGATAGTCGCGGTCGATAGTCTCGCGGATCTGCAGCACTTCCGCGTCGGTCAGCTGGTTGACGCGGCGCTCGGCCGGGATGCCGACCTTGTCGACGATCTCCTGGGCGAACTTCTTACCAATGCCGTGAATGTACTGTAGCGCGATGACGACGCGCTTGTTGGTCGGAATGTTGACGCCGGCTATACGAGCCATGTTCTTCTCTTCTCCATCTGGGCCGGCCAACCTTCAAAACAAGGAAGACCCGGCGCTGTAAAAGTTGCCCCGCGTCCGGTGGAGGCCGGCCCTTGCGGGAGTTTCCAGTTCAAAGCGACTGCCTTGCCCTTGCGGACAAGCAAAGTTCGCACCTGATAGGAAGACGGGCCGCCATACCGCAGCGGACCGCCCCCGTCAAGCTTAATCTTTAAATTCCCTTACCGCGCCTTGGTGGCCGCCGCCAGCACAGCTTCGATCTCGGCGGTCACCGCATCGATACTGGCCATCCCGTCAACGGTCTTCAGCTTGCCTTTGGCGTAATAATAGCCGGTCAGCGGAGCGGTCTTCTTGTAGTACTCGCGCAGACGCTCCTCGAACACCGCCGGGTTGTCATCCTTGCGCACCGGCTGGCCGGCCGCCTTGGCATCCTCGGCACGCTTGACGATGCGGCCGACCAGGGCCCGGTCGTCGACGACCAGCTCGATGACTGTGTCGAGGCTGATGCCACGTTCGGAAAGCATCGATTCAACCGCATCGGCCTGCACCAGCGTGCGCGGATAGCCATCGAGGATGAACCCCTTGGCGCAATCGGCCTGATCGATCCGCTCGGCGACGATCGCGTTGACGATGGCGTCGGACACCAGTTCACCGGCATCCATCACTGCCTTGGCACGCTTGCCGACTTCGGTACCGGCCTGAACGGCGGCACGCAGCATATCGCCCGTCGAGAGCTGGGGTATGCCGTGTTTTTCTACCAGTCTTTGTGCTTGTGTCCCCTTGCCCGCTCCTGGCGGCCCAAGCAAAATCAACCTCATCTGGCTTTCTTCCCCCCGCGCAGCTTCGACTTCTTGATCAGGCCTTCATACTGATGCGCGATCAGGTGACCCTGAATCTGCGCGACCGTATCGAGCGTGACACTGACCACGATCAGAAGCGATGTGCCACCAAGGTAGAATGGTACGCCAGTCGCCGAGATCAGGAACTCCGGCAGCAGGCACACCAGCACCAGGTAGATGGCGCCGACGACGGTGATGCGGGTGAGAACGTAATCGATATAATCGGCGGTGCGCTCGCCCGGACGATAGCCCGGGATGAAGCCCGAATGCTTCTTGAGCTGGTCGGCGGTGTCCTTCGGATTGAAGACAATCGCTGTGTAGAAGAAGGCGAAGAAAACGATCATCGCCGCGTAAAACAGCATGTAGAGTGGCTGGCCGTGGCCAAGCGAAGCCAGGATGGTGCTTGCCCAGGCCGGCATGTTGGTCGTCTGCGAGAAGCCGGCGATGGTGGCAGGCAGCAAGAGCAGCGACGAAGCGAAGATCGGCGGAATGACGCCCGACGTGTTGAGCTTCAGCGGCAAATGCGAGGTGTCCCCCTGGAACATGCGGTTGCCGACCTGCCGCTTCGGATACTGGATCAGCAGGCGGCGCTGGGCGCGCTCGAAGAACACGATGAGCGCGATGACCACGATGGCCAGAACGATGATGGCCAGGATCAGACCGGTCGACAGGGCGCCGGTGCGGCCGAGTTCCAGCGTGCCGGAGATGGCATGCGGCAGGCCCGCGACGATGCCGGAGAAGATGATCAGCGAAATACCGTTGCCGATGCCGCGCGCGGTGATCTGCTCGCCGAGCCACATCAGGAACATGGTGCCGCCGACCAGCGTGACGACGGTCGAGATGCGGAAGAACATGCCGGGATCGCTGACGATGCCGTTACCGCCTTCCAGGCCCACCGAAATGCCATAGGCCTGCACAAGTGCTAGCAGCACCGTGCCGTAGCGCGTGTACTGGTTGATGACCTTGCGGCCCTGTTCGCCTTCCTTCTTCAGCGCTTCCAGCGACGGGATGACCGAGGTCATCAGCTGCATGATGATGGAGGCGGAGATGTAGGGCATGATGCCGAGCGCGAAGATCGCCATGCGCTGCACGGCGCCGCCCGCGAACATGTTGAACATGCCGAGGACGCCCTTGCTTTGCGAGGAGAAGGCCTGGGCGAAGGCGTCGGGGTTGATGCCGGGAAGCGGGATGTAGGTGCCGAGTCGGTAGACGAGCAACGCGCCGATGGTGAACCATATGCGTTTCTTCAGGTCCTCCGCCTTGGCGAAGGCCGAGAAATTCAGATTCGAGGCTAGTTGTTCAGCAGCCGAAGCCATGCCTGATTCTCCGCTTGGTAACGCTTGATGGCCCGTGAGGTCAGGCGGTGCGTTTCACCGAAGCTCACGAGATAAGCTCCGGGCTGTAAACATGCAAGCGGCCGCGTTGACGCGGCCGCCCAATTGATCAGGTCAAAGCGCAATCGTGAGCAAAAACAGGATCCCACTCTTGCCGGTCGCGCTTCAAATCGCCGTTACTCGGCAGCTGCCTTTTCCGGCAACTTGACCGAGCCGCCGGCCTTCTCGATCTTCTCGATCGCGGCCTTGGAGGCGCCGGCCACGTCGAAGGCGAGCTTTGCCTTGAGCTCGCCGTCGGACAGCACGCGTACGCCATCCTTGACGCGGCGGATGACGCCGGCGGCGACAAGCGCCTCGGCCGTCACGGTTGCCTTGGCGTCAAGCTTCTTGGCGTCGACGGCTTGCTGGATACGAGCCAGCGAGACGACAACGAAGCTCTTGGCGAAGAGGTTGTTGAAGCCGCGCTTCGGCAGCCGCCTGTAGAGCGGCATCTGGCCGCCCTCGAAGCCGTTGATGGCGACGCCGGAGCGTGCCTTCTGGCCCTTGACGCCGCGACCGGCGGTCTTGCCCGAGCCGGAACCGATGCCGCGGCCGAGACGCTTCTTGGAGTGCGTCGCGCCGTCCTTGTCACGCAGATCGTTGAGTTTCATCTGGGTTCTCCTGCGCTTTGGCTCAGCCCTCGTCCACGACGCGGACGAGATGCTGAACGGCGGCGATCATGCCGCGCACGGAAGGCGTATCTTCCAGCGTGCGCTGCTTGTGCATCTTGTTGAGGCCGAGGCCGACCAGCGTCGCGCGCTGTTCCTTCGGACGGCGGATCGGCGAACCGATCTGCTCAACGGTGATGGTCTTGGTTGCTTTCTTGGCCATGGTCAAAATCCCTGGTCAGTCGACTATTCTTCAGCCGCAACGGCGGTGCCGCGGCGGGCCTGAAGGGTCGAATACTTGATGCCGCGAGCGGCAGCGACATCCTTGGGATGCATCTGGCTCTTCAGCGCGTCGAAGGTGGCGCGGACCATGTTGTAGGGGTTCGACGACCCCATCGACTTGGCGACCACGTCATGCATGCCGAGCGTCTCGAAGACGGCGCGCATCGGGCCGCCGGCGATGATGCCGGTACCCTGCTTGGCGGCACGCAGCAGAACGCGTCCGGCGCCCCAGCGTCCCTCGACGTCGTGATGCAGCGTGCGGCCCGAGCGCAGCGGCACGAAGATCATGTCGCGCTTCGCGGACTCGGTTGCCTTGCGGATCGCTTCCGGCACTTCGCGCGCCTTGCCGTGACCAAAGCCGACACGGCCCTTCTGGTCGCCGACGACGACGAGTGCGGCGAAGCCGAAGCGACGGCCACCCTTGACGACCTTGGCGACGCGATTGATGTGGACCAGCTTGTCCACCATGCCGTCGTCGCGCTCTTCACGCTCGCGGCCGCGGCCGCCTTCCCTACGTTCCTGTGCCATATCCTGTTCCTTGTTCTTTTCCGGAAGCACGGGTTGATGATTGTCGACGCCACTTTGGGTCGCCGACGGTGAAAGAATCAGAAGCTGAGACCGCCCTCGCGAGCAGCTTCAGCCAAGGCCTTGACACGGCCGTGATAGATGTACGGGCCGCGGTCGAAGACGACTTCCTTGACGCCGGCCTTGGTCGCGCGCTCGGCGATCAGCTTGCCGATCGCGGCGGCGGCAGCGGTGTCGGCACCGGTCTTGAGCGAACCCTTGAGGTCCTTCTCCAGCGTCGAGGCAGCGGCGATAGTGTGGCCCTTGGCATCGTCGATCACCTGCACATAGATGTTCTTCGAGGTGCGGTGGACCGACAGACGCGGACGCTCGCCGGCGACCTTCCTGATCTGACGACGGACGCGCTGCGCACGACGCTGCGTGGATTCCTTGGTACCCATTGTGGTCTTCCTTGCCTTCAAAAAACGGGGGCCGCCATGTGCGGTAGGCGAAAGCGCCTCCCGCGACCGCTCCCCGCGGCGTTACACTTCCTTGGCTTGGCCCTTTTCGAAAAGTCCGAGACTTTTCGGGGCCAGGCCCACTACTTCTTCTTGCCTTCCTTGCGGACGATCTTCTCGCCAGCGTAGCGGACACCCTTGCCCTTGTAGGGCTCGGGACCGCGGTATTCGCGGATCTCGGCAGCCACCTGACCAACCTGCTGCTTGTCGATGCCGGCCACGGTGATCTCGGTCGGCTTCGGCACGGTGATGGTGATGCCGGCCGGCGTCTCGTAGACGACGTCATGGCTGAAGCCAAGTGCCAGCTGCAGGTTTTTGCCCTGAAGTGCGGCGCGGTAGCCGACGCCGGTGATCTCGAGCTTCTTCTCGAAGCCGTCCTTCACGCCCTGCAGGATGTTGACGATCTGCGTGCGCGACATGCCCCACTTGGAGCGGGCGGTCTTGGTCTGGTCGCGCGGCTGAACAGCGATCTCGCTGCCTTCCATCTTGACCAGGACTTCGTCGTTCACCACGAACTTCAGCTCGCCCTTGGGGCCCTTCGCCGTAACGGTCTGGCCGTTGACGGTCGCGGTCACGCCCTGCGGCAGCGAAACGGGTTTCTTTCCAATACGAGACATTTTGTTGTCCTCGTCACTTCTCTTGTTTCAGGTCTCTGTCTTCGGAACGATCCGAAGACCGGATTCCACTTTGCGCTCAGCTGCCGGATCAGAAGATCTGGCAGAGAATCTCGCCGCCGACGTTCTGTTCGCGTGCTTCGTGATCGGCCATCACGCCCTTCGGTGTCGAAAGGATGGCGATGCCGAGGCCGTTGGCGACGTGCGGGATCGACTTGGCCGAGACGTAAACGCGGCGGCCCGGCTTCGAGACGCGGGCGATTTCGCGCACGACCGGCGCGCCGTCGAAATACTTCAGCTCGATTTCGATTTCGGACTTGCCGTTGTCGAAGTCGGTCTGGCTGTAGTCGCGGATATAGCCTTCAGCCTTCAGCACGTCGAGGACGCGGGTGCGCAGACGCGAGGCCGGCGTCGAGACACTCGACTTCTTGCGGCCGTAGGCGTTGCGGATGCGGGTCAGCATATCGCCGAGAGGATCGCTCAATGACATGTTATGTCCTCCTTACCAGCTCGACTTGACCAGGCCCGGGATCTGGCCGTTGTTGCCGAGATCACGAAGCGCGATGCGCGATACTTTGAGCTTGCGATAGTAGGCACGCGGACGGCCGGTGACTTCGCAGCGGTTGCGGATGCGGATCTTGGCCGAGTTGCGCGGCATGGCAGCAAGCTTGAGCTGAGCGCGGAAGCGCTCTTCCATCGGCTTGGACTGATCCATGATGATCGCCTTCAGGCCAGCGCGCTTGGGACCGTACTGGTCGGCAAGCTTGCGGCGCCTGTTGTTCTTCTCGACTGAGCTGGTCTTTGCCATTTCAGATTTTTCCTTTTCTCGCTGCCGTTACTGGCGGAAGGGGAAGTTGAAGGCCTTGAGCAATGCCCTGGCTTCGTCGTCCGTCTTCGCAGTCGTACAAACGATGACGTCCATGCCCCAGATCTGATCAACCTTGTCGTAGTTGATCTCCGGGAATACGATGTGCTCCTTGATGCCCATGGCGTAGTTGCCACGGCCATCGAAGCTCTTGGGGTTCAGTCCGCGGAAGTCGCGGACGCGCGGCAGCGCGATGTTCACGAGGCGGTCGAGGAACTCGTACATACGTTCCTTGCGCAGCGTGACCTTGGCGCCGATCGGCATGTTCTCGCGGACCTTGAAGCCAGCGATCGAATTGCGGGCGCGGGTGACGACGGCCTTCTGGCCGGCGATCAGCGCCAGGTCTTCGGCCGCAACCGACGGCTTCTTGGAATCGGCGGTCGCTTCGCCAACACCCATGTTCAGCACGATCTTGTCGAGGCGCGGAACCTGCATGTCGTTGTCGTAGCCGAACTGCTCCTGCAGCGCCTTGCGGATGGTCTCGTTGTAGACCTGCTTGAGGCGCGGCGTGTTGGTCGCGGTCGCCTGCTTGGTTTGAGCCTTAGCCATTGATGACTTCTCCCGAGCGCTTGGCGACGCGCACCTTCTTGCCGTCCTTCTGGAAGATGAAACCGACGCGGGTCGGCTTGCCATCCTTGGGGTCGGCCAGCGCGATGTTCGACAGCTGGATCGGCGCTTCCTTGGTGATGATCCCGCCCTCCTGGGACTGGGACTGCTTCTGGTGACGACGGATCATGTTGACGCCGCGCACCAGCGCGGTGTCATCCTTCGGCTGAACCGAGAGGACTTCGCCCGAACGGCCCTTGTCCTTGCCGGCCAGCACGACGACCTTGTCGCCTTTTCTAATCTTTTGCATTGGTCCGGCTCCTTACAGCACTTCAGGCGCGAGCGAGATGATCTTCATGTGGTTCTTGGCGCGGAGTTCGCGCGGAACCGGTCCGAAGATACGCGTGCCGATCGGCTCTTTCTTGTTGTCGACGAGAACGGCCGCGTTCTTGTCGAAACGGATCACGCTGCCGTCCGGACGGCGGATGTCCTTGGCCGTGCGAACCACGACCGCCTTCATCACATCGCCCTTCTTAACGCGGCCGCGCGGAATGGCTTCCTTGATGGACACCACGATGATGTCGCCCACGGAAGCGTATTTCCGCTTCGAGCCGCCCAGCACCTTGATGCACATGACACGACGCGCGCCGGAATTATCCGCCACGTCGAGGTTTGTTTGCATCTGAATCATGACTGGCCGCCTTCTTCTTTTCTAACGGGACGGGTTTTTCACCCCTCCCCGGTCTGTCCAAAATTCGTTTGTTTACGCCTGGTCCGAAGACACAACGATCCAGCGCTTATCCTTGGAAATCGGCTTCGATTCCTGGATGAACACCTGATCGCCAACCTTGTGGGCGTTGTTCTCGTCGTGCGCCTTGTACTTCTTGGTCATGCGCACGGTCTTCTTCATCACGGGATGCGTGAAGCGCCGTTCGACCTTGACGACAACCGTCTTCTCGTTCTTGTCGCTGACGACGGTGCCCTGCAGAATGCGCTTTGGCATGGTTTTCGTCCTTAAGCCTTCTTGGCCGCGGACTTTTCCGCAGCGATGGTCTTGATACGCGCAATGTCCTTGCGGACCTGCCTCACGCGCGCGGTCTTCTCGAGCTGGCCGGTGGCCTTCTGGAAGCGCAGGTTGAACTGCTCCTTCTTCAGGCTGGCCAAATCGTCGGTCAGCTGGTCCTGGGTCTTGGTCCGGATGTCTTCGGCTTTCATGATCAGCCCGTCCTTATTCTGCGATGCGCTGTACGAAGCGCGTCCTGACCGAGAGCTTGGCCGCGCCGAGACGCAGCGCCTCACGGGCGGTTTCTTCACTGACGCCGTCGATCTCGAACATGATGCGGCCCGGCTTGACGCGCGCCGCCCAGTAGTCGACGGCGCCCTTGCCCTTGCCCATGCGGACTTCGGTCGGCTTCGACGTGACCGGCAGATCCGGGAAAATACGGATCCAGACGCGGCCAGCGCGCTTCATTTCACGAGTGATCGCGCGGCGGGCCGCCTCGATCTCACGCGCGGTGACGCGGTTCGGCTCAAGCGCCTTCAGTCCGAAACCACCGAAATCCAGGTTGGTGCCGCCCTTTGCGGTACCATGGATACGGCCCTTGAACTGCTTGCGGAACTTTGTGCGCTTTGGCTGCAGCATCGTTCTAACTCCAAATTCCTAAATGTCTCAGGCGTTTTCGCGACGACGACCGCGTTCGCGATCACCACCACCGCCATGCGCGGCATCACCCTCGGTCGCGCGACGTTCCGAAGCCATCGGATCGTGCTCGAGGATCTCGCCCTTGAATACCCAGACCTTGACGCCGCAGATACCGTAGGCCGTATTCGCCTCGGCCGTGCCGTAGTCGACATCGGCGCGCAGCGTGTGCAGCGGCACGCGGCCTTCGCGGTACCACTCCATGCGCGCGATTTCGGCGCCGCCGAGACGGCCGGAGCAGTTGATGCGGATGCCTTCGGCACCGAGGCGCATCGCCGACTGCACCGCGCGCTTCATGGCGCGGCGGAACGCGATACGGCGCTCGAGCTGCTGGGCGATCGACTGGGCGACCAGGGTCGCGTCGATTTCCGGCTTGCGCACTTCGACGATGTTGAGGTGCGTCTCGGACTTCGTCATCTCCATCAGCTTCTTGCGAAGCTTCTCGATGTCGGCGCCCTTCTTGCCGATGATCAGGCCCGGGCGCGCGGCATGGATGGTGACGCGGCACTTCTTGTGCGGACGCTCGATCACGACCTTGGAGATCGCGGCCTGCTTGAGTTCCTTCTCAAGATACTTGCGGATCTTGATGTCCTCATGCAGCAGCTTGCCGTACTCGCCGGTGTTCGCGAACCAGCGCGAATCCCAGGTGCGGTTGATGCCGAGGCGAAGACCGATCGGATTGACTTTCTGGCCCATTATGCGGCCTCCCCTTTTTCTTCGACTTCACGAACGACGATCGTGAGGTGCGAGAACGGCTTCTCGATACGGCTGGCGCGACCACGGCCACGAGCGTGGAACCGCTTCATGACAATCGACTTGCCGACATAGGCTTCCGCCACCACCAGCGCATCGACATCGAGGTCGTGGTTGTTTTCCGCGTTGGCGATCGCCGATTCCAGCGTCTTCTTGACCGTGCCGGAAATCCGCTTGGCCGAGAATTCGAGGTCGGAAAGCGCTGTCGCGACCTTCTTGCCGCGGATCAGCGCGGCAACGAGGTTCAGCTTCTGCGGGCTGATACGGATCGTGCGCAACACGGCGCGCGCTTCGTTATCAGCAAGCCTGCGCGGAGCTTTGGCCTTGCCCATGATTATTTCCTCTTCGCCTTCTTATCCGCGCCGTGACCGTAATAGGTCCGCGTCGGAGCGAATTCACCGAACTTATGACCGACCATGTCCTCGTTCACCGAAACGGGAACATGCTTCTGGCCGTTGTAGACACCGAAGGTGAAGCCGACGAACTGCGGCAGGATGGTGGAGCGACGGCTCCACATCTTGATCACCTCATTGCGACCACCTTCACGAACCTTGTCCACCTTCTTGAGAAGGTAGCCGTCGATGAAGGGGCCTTTCCAAATAGAACGAGTCACTTGGCGTTACCTCTTCTTAGCTCTTGCGCTGATGGCGCGAGCGCAGGATGAACTTGTCGGTCGCCTTGTTGGACCGCGTCTTCTTGCCCTTGGTCGGCTTGCCCCACGGGCTGACCGGATGACGGCCACCGGAGGTGCGGCCCTCACCACCGCCGTGCGGATGGTCGACCGGGTTCATGGTCACGCCGCGATTGTGCGGGCGCTTGCCGCGCCAGACCGTGCGGCCGGCCTTGCCGTCGTTGATGTTGCCGTGGTCGGGGTTCGACACGGCACCGACGGTGGCCATGCAGGAGCCGTGAACGACACGCTGCTCGCCCGAGTTGAGGCGCAGGATCGCCATGCCCTGGTCGCGGCCCACGAGCTGGGCGTAACCGCCGGCCGAACGGGCAACCTGGCCGCCCTTGCCCGGCTTCAGCTCGATGTTGTGGACGATGGTGCCGACCGGCATCGATGCCAGCGGCATCGCATTGCCCGGCTTCACGTCGACCGCTTCGCCAGCCACGATCTTGTCGCCGGCGGCAAGGCGCTGCGGGGCGATGATGTAGGACAGCTCGCCATCGTCGTACTTGATCAGCGCGATGAAGGCGGTGCGGTTCGGATCGTATTCAATGCGCTCGACCGTGCCGACGACGTCGAACTTGCGGCGCTTGAAGTCGATGATGCGGTACGAACGCTTGTGACCGCCGCCGATGAAGCGGGCGGTGATGCGGCCGTAATTGTTGCGGCCGCCCGACTTGGTCAGGCCCTCGGTCAGGCCCTTGACGGGCTTGCCCTTGTAGAGGCCCGAGCGGTCGACGATGACCAGCTGGCGGGTGCTCGGCGTTACCGGGTTGAATTTTTTCAGTGCCATTGTTCTGTCCTCGCGGCCTTGCTCAGAGACCCGTCGCGACGTCGATCGACTGGCCGTCGGCCAGCGTCACGATCGCCTTCTTGACGTCGCTCTGGCGGCCGATCGTGCCGCGGAAGCGCTTGATCTTGCCCTTGCGGACAAGCGTGTTCACGGCCATCACCTTGACGCCGAACAGCGCTTCGACGGCGGCCTTGATTTCCGGCTTCGACGCCTTCTTGGCGACGTTGAAGACGACCTGGTTCTGCTCGGAAGCCATGGTCGACTTTTCGGTGATCGCCGGGCTGACGATCACGTCGTAGTGACGAAGGTCGGTCATTTAAAGCGCTCCTCGAGAGCCTCGACGGCGGCCTTGGAAAGGACCAGCGTGCCGCGGCGCAGAATGTCGTAGACGTTGATGCCCTGGATGGGCAGCACGTCGATGTTGGGGATGTTGGTCGCGGCCAGCTTGAAGTTCTTGTCAAGCTCGGCACCACCGATCACCAGGGCATTGCTCAGGCCCAGCGTCGCGAAATTCGCGATCAGCGCCTTGGTCTTGGCCTCGGTCAGCTTCAGCTCGTCGATGACGATGATCGACGCGCTCTTGGCCTTGGCCGAGAGAGCATGCTTCAGGCCCAGAGCGCGCACCTTCTTCGGCAAATCGTGCTCGTGGCTGCGAACGACCGGGCCGTGGGCCTTGCCGCCGCCGCGGAACTGCGGAGCGCGTGCCGAATGGTGACGGGCGCGGCCCGTACCCTTCTGCTTGTACATCTTGGCGCCGGTGCGCGCGATTTCGGCGCGGCCCTTGGCCTTGTGCGTGCCCTGCTGCTTCTTGGCGAGCTGCCAGCGCACGACGCGCTGCAGGATGTCCTCGCGCGGATCAAGGCCGAAAATCTCCTCGGAGAGTTTCACCTTGCCGGCGTCCTTGCCGCCAAGCGTTGTGATCTTGAGATCCATTATTCCGCTCCCTCTGTGGCCGGAGCCTCGTTCTTAGCAACAGCGCGGATCGCGGCGGGCTTCGGCGCATTGGCCGGCAGTGCCACCTTGGCCGCATCGCGGACCAGGATCCAGGCGCCCTTCGATCCGGGAACCGCTCCGCGGATCAGGATCAGGCCGCGGTCGGCGTCGGTCGAGACGATCTCGACGTTCTGCGTGGTGACGCGGGTGTCGCCCATATGGCCGGCCATCTTCTTGCCCTTGAACACCTTGCCGGGGTCCTGGCGCTGGCCGGTCGAACCGTGCGTACGGTGCGAGACCGAGTTACCGTGCGTCGCGCGGCCACCACCCATGTGGTGGCGCTTGATGACGCCCTGGAAACCCTTGCCGATCGTCGTGCCCGTCACATCGACCTTCTGGCCGGCGACGAAGTGCTCGACGGTGATCTCGGCACCGACATCGATCATGTTGTCGGCGGAGACGCGGAACTCGGCGACCTTCGCCTTCGGCTCGACGGAAGCGGTCGCGAAATGGCCGCGCATCGCCTTCGACGTGTTCTTCACCTTGGCGAGGCCAACGCCGAGCTGAACGGCGGTGTAGCCATTCTTCTCCTGCGTGCGCTGCGCCACGACCTGGCAGTTCTCCATCTGGAGAACAGTGACGGGAACATGTTCCCCGGCATCGTTGTAGATGCGGGTCATTCCCACCTTCTTTGCAATCACACCTGAACGCATCGGTTCAATTCCTTTAGAGTTCCGGGCCAGGGGCACCGCCCCTTACCGCGCTCTCATTCCCTTAGAGCTTGATCTCGACGTCGACGCCGGCGGCCAGATCGAGCTTCATCAAAGCATCGACGGTCTGCGGGGTCGGATCGACGATGTCGAGCAGACGCTTGTGCGTGCGCATCTCGAACTGCTCGCGGCTCTTCTTGTCGACGTGAGGCGACCGGTTGACCGTGAACTTTTCGATCCGCGTCGGCAGCGGAATGGGGCCGCGGACGTTTGCGCCGGTGCGCTTGGCCGTCGACACGATTTCCTTCGTCGAGGCGTCGAGCACGCGGTGATCAAACGCCTTCAGGCGGATGCGGATATTCTGTCCGTTCATGCGTCACTTCCTTGTTCTGGCGCGGCGCGGGCAACTTCCGCGCCCGCGACAGATCGGTTTAAGTCCAAATTACTCTTTGATGGTGACGACGATGCCGGCACCGACGGTGCGGCCGCCTTCACGGATGGCGAAGCGCAGCTTCTCTTCCATGGCGATCGGCACGATCAGCTCGACATCGACCGTGATGTTGTCGCCAGGCATCACCATCTCGGTGCCGGCCGGCAGCGACACGATGCCGGTCACGTCGGTCGTGCGGAAGTAGAACTGCGGGCGGTAGTTGGTGAAGAACGGCGTGTGACGGCCACCTTCGTCCTTGGTCAGGATGTAGGCTTCGGCCACGAACTTCTTGTGCGGCTTCACCGTGCCCGGCTTGGCCAGAACCTGGCCGCGCTCGACACCTTCACGATCAACGCCGCGCAGCAGCGCGCCGATGTTGTCGCCAGCCTGGCCCTGATCGAGCAGCTTGCGGAACATTTCCACGCCCGTGCAGGTCGTCTTGGTCGTCGGACGGATGCCGATGATCTCGAGTTCCTCGCCAACCTTGACCACGCCGCGCTCGACGCGGCCGGTCACGACCGTGCCGCGGCCCGAGATCGAGAACACGTCCTCGATCGGCATCAGGAACGGCTTGTCGAGCGGACGAACCGGGGTCGGGATGTAGGCGTCGACCTGAGCCATCAGCTCGCGGATCGCGTCCTCGCCGATCGTCTTGTTCGAATCCTCAAGAGCGGCCAGCGCCGAACCCTTGACGATCGGAATGTCGTCGCCGGGGAATTCGTTCTTCGACAGAAGCTCGCGAACCTCGAGCTCGACCAGCTCGAGCAGCTCGGCGTCGTCGACCTGGTCGACCTTGTTCAGGAACACCACGATCGACGGCACGCCGACCTGACGGGCGAGCAGGATATGCTCGCGGGTCTGCGGCATCGGGCCGTCGGCGGCCGAAACGACCAGGATCGCGCCGTCCATCTGCGCGGCGCCGGTGATCATGTTCTTCACATAGTCGGCGTGGCCGGGGCAGTCGACATGGGCGTAGTGGCGGTTGGCCGTCTCGTATTCGACGTGGGCCGTCGAGATCGTGATGCCGCGCGCCTTCTCTTCCGGTGCCGCATCGATCTGGTCGTAGCGCTTGTACTCGCCAAAATACTTCGTGATCGCCGCCGTCAGCGACGTCTTGCCATGGTCAACGTGACCAATCGTGCCGATGTTCACATGAGGCTTAGTGCGCTCGAATTTACCTTTTGCCATGTGATGTCTCCATTTCCTGCTCGCCCATGCGGGCTTTGAATTGCGTTACCGCGGCAGCTCTTTCGAGTTACGCGTACTTTTTCTGGACTTCCTGGGCGACCGCGGTCGGGACCGGCTCGTAGTGATCAAACTGCATCGTGTAGGCCGCGCGGCCCTGGCTCATCGAGCGCAGGTTGTCGACGTACTTGAACATGTTGGCGAGCGGCACCATCGCGTTGATGACGACAGCCACGCCACGCGCTTCCTGGCCCTGGATCTGGCCACGACGGCCGTTCAGGTCGCCGATGACGCTGCCGACGTAGTCTTCCGGCGTCACGACTTCGACCTTCATGATCGGTTCGAGCAGCTGAACGCCAAGCTTGGGTGCGGCTTCACGGAAGCAGGCGCGGGACGCGATTTCGAAGGCCAGGACCGAGGAGTCGACGTCGTGGTAGGCGCCGTCGATCAGCGTCGCACGGACGCCGATCATCGGGAAGCCCGCGAACGGACCAGCGCCCATGACGCTCTGGATGCCCTTTTCGACACCCGGAATGTATTCCTTCGGCACGGCGCCGCCGACGATCTTGGACTCGAACACGAAGTCTTCGCCCTCTGTATTCGGCTCGAACACGACCTTCACGCGGGCGAACTGGCCGGTACCGCCGGTCTGCTTCTTGTGGGTGTAGTCCTGCTCGTGCTTGCGGGTGATCGTCTCGCGATAGGCCACCTGCGGAGCGCCGACATTGGCTTCGACCTTGAACTCGCGGCGCATGCGGTCGACGATGATGTCGAGGTGCAGTTCGCCCATGCCGGAGATGATGGTCTGGCCGCTTTCCTCGTCGGTCTTGACGCGGAAGGACGGGTCCTCGGCAGCCAGGCGGTGAAGGGCGAGGCCCATCTTTTCCTGGTCGTTCTTGGTCTTCGGCTCGATGGCGATCTGGATGACCGGATCGGGGAATTCCATGCGCTCGAGGATGACCGGGTGCAGCGGATCGCACAGCGTGTCGCCGGTGGTCGTATCCTTGAGGCCCGCCAGGGCTACGATGTCGCCGGCGAAAGCCTCCTCGACGTCGGCGCGCGAATTCGCATGCATCTGCAGCATGCGGCCGATGCGCTCCTTCTTGCCCTTGACGGTGTTGTCGACCGAGATGCCCTTGGTGAGCTTGCCCGAATAGATGCGGGCAAAGGTCAGCGAACCGACGAACGGGTCGTTCATGATCTTGAAGGCGAGCATCGAGAGCGGCTCGTCGTCGACCGCATGACGCTCGATCTCGGCGTCGGTCTTGGCATCGACACCCTTGATGGCGGGAACGTCGGCCGGCGACGGCAGGTATTCGACGACGGCGTCGAGCAGCGGCTGCACGCCCTTGTTCTTGAAGGCCGAGCCGCAGAACATCGGGAAGAACTTGACCGCGATCGTGCCCTTGCGGATCAGCGAACGGATCTCGTCATTCGACGGCATCTTGCCTTCGAGGTAGTTCTCGAGGGCCGTCTCGTCCATTTCGACGGCGGCTTCGATCATCTTCTCGCGGTATTCCTCGGCGCGGGCCTTGAGGTCGGCCGGGATCTCGACGATGTCCCAGGCAGCGCCCAGGGTCTCGTCGCGCCAGACAAGCGCGTTCATGTCGACGAGATCGACAACACCCTTGAACTCGGTCTCGGCGCCGATCGGCAGCTGCATGACGACAGCCTGCGCACCGAGGCGCGAACCAATCATCTCGACCGAGCGGTAGAAGTCGGCGCCGATCTTGTCCATCTTGTTACAGAAGATCATGCGCGGCACGCGGTACTTGTCGGCCTGGCGCCAGACGGTTTCCGTCTGCGGCTCGACACCGGCATTGGCGTCGAGCAGCGCGATGGCGCCGTCGAGCACGCGCAGCGAACGCTCGACCTCGATGGTGAAGTCAACGTGTCCGGGGGTGTCGATGATGTTGAAGCGACGCATCTTGCCGTCACGGCCCTTCCAGAAGGTCGTGGTGGCCGCGGACGTGATGGTGATGCCGCGTTCCTGCTCCTGCTCCATCCAGTCCATGGTGGCGGCGCCGTCGTGCACTTCGCCGATCTTGTGCGACTTGCCCGTGTAATAGAGGACGCGCTCGGTGGTCGTCGTCTTGCCGGCGTCAATATGCGCCATGATACCGAAATTGCGGTAGTCTTCGATTTTGTATTCGCGGGCCATCGTAGCTGCCTCTCAGTCCTGTTCGCGCTTTACCAGCGGTAGTGTGCGAAAGCGCGGTTGGCTTCAGCCATCTTGTGGGTGTCTTCACGCTTCTTGACGGCGGTGCCGCGGTTGTTGGCCGCGTCCATCAGCTCGCCCGAGAGGCGGTCGACCATGGTGGTCTCGTTGCGGTTGCGAGCAGCCGCGATCAGCCAACGGATGGCCAACGCCTGGCGGCGCTCGGGACGCACATCGACCGGGACCTGGTAGGTGGCGCCGCCGACGCGACGCGAACGCACTTCCACATGCGGCGCGACATTGTCGAGCGCCTGATGGAAGACGGTGACCGGCTCCTGCTTGGTCTTCGACTGGACCTGATCGAGCGCGCCGTAGACGATGGTCTCGGCGACCGACTTCTTGCCGTCATACATGACGGCGTTCATGAACTTGGTAACGATCAGATCGCCGAACTTCGGATCCGGATTGATCTCACGCTTTTCTGCACTGTGACGACGCGACATGGCTTTTGTCTCTCAATCTCGTAGCCCGACGCGTTGAAGCAGCGCCAGGGCCGGAAAATCTTACTTCGGACGCTTCGCGCCGTACTTCGAACGGCGCTGCTTGCGGTTCTTCACGCCCTGCGTGTCGAGCACGCCGCGGATGATGTGGTAGCGGACGCCCGGAAGATCCTTGACGCGGCCGCCGCGGATCATGACCACGGAGTGCTCCTGAAGGTTGTGACCTTCGCCGGGGATGTAACCGATCACCTCAAAACCATTGGTCAGGCGGATCTTGGCCACCTTGCGCAGCGCCGAGTTCGGCTTCTTCGGCGTCGTCGTGTAGACGCGCGTGCAGACGCCCCGCTTCTGCGGGTTCTGCTGCATGGCCGGGACCTTGTTGCGCTTCACCGGCGCAATGCGCGGCTTGCGGATCAGCTGGTTGACGGTAGGCATTAAACCCTCTTGTCTCTCAATTCCGTGTCTCGCCCGGTCAGGGCCGCTCAAAGCGTCATTTCCATACGCAAATTCGGGCCACAAACCGCGCCTCGCGGTCTTGCCCGAACAAATGGCAGAGGAAGCGGAAGCCGCTTCATGCACGCCGGAAATGTCTTTTCGCTCGTAAAACGAACCCTGTTTGAGGCAAACTCCAAAGCGTGTCGCTTCGGAAAGGAGAGCCTCACATCGGTTCTGACTGGGCGGCTTCTACTCGCAAGCCCGCGAAGCGTCAACCCCGCAACGGCAAATATTGCATTGAAGCCCTGGCTTGGCAGCCATGCGAAAACCGCATGTAATTTTCTTTCGCCAATTTGCAAGGACGAGGAAGAAAGTGCCAAGCCTTTGCCAAAGGGAATGGCTTTTGGCTTTTGCGCGACCCCGCTTCATGCGAAAAGCCGCCTGAGCAACTCAAAATCCCCTCGCCTGCCCTTTGCCAGGAGGAATCAGTCCGTGAACGATAACGAAGAACGGCCGGTCACCATCATTACCGGCCGGGTGTGGAAGCGCAAAGGCGGCAAAGCGGAAGGCGTGCACATCATGCTGGTCGCTCCCGATGACGATTCGGCGGTGCGCCGCGCTCTCGAATCGCTTGCCGCGGAAGGTTACGCGGAGGCCGAGCTCGACCAGATCGGCGACATGGAAGGCGTGCCCGATGACGAGCCGCATCTGTCGGCCTACCAGGGCGCGCTTGAAGGCGAAGTTTCGATCGTCACCTTCGACGCGCCGATCTGAGAATCAGGCGCGGACGCGGCTGAGTCGGCCGGACCGATTCTCCATCCACTGCAACTTGCCCAGCTGTCGCTCACGCCTGGAAAAATCTGCCCTTCCCATTCTGGAGCCCCCATGTCCTCGAACAGCAATCCCATCAAGATAGGCATCGTCGGTGTCGGCAAGATCGTGCGCGACCAGCACCTGCCGGCCCTGGCGAAGGACGAGAACTATCGTCTCGCCGCCGCGGCAAGCCGGCACGGCAAGGTCGACGGCGTCCCGAATTTTCCCACCATCGAGGCGATGCTCGACGCGGTACCGGAACTCCACGCCATCTCGCTCTGCATGCCACCGCAATTCCGTTACGATGCCGCGCGCACCGCGATCGAGGCGAAGAAGCATGTCTTCCTGGAAAAGCCGCCTGGCGCCACGGTCAGCGAGGTCGAGGACCTGAAGGCACTGGCGGCAGAGAACAGCGTCTCATTGTTCGCCAGCTGGCATTCACGCTATGCGCCGGCGGTTGAGGCCGCGCGCACCTTCCTCGGTTCGACCAGGATCAGGTCGGCCGCTATCAACTGGAAGGAAGATGTGCGCCGCTGGCATCCGAACCAGGAGTGGATCTGGCAGCCCGGCGGCTTTGGTGTCTTCGATCCCGGTATCAACGCGCTGTCGATCGCGACCTACATCCTGCCGGCAATGTTCATCAGCTCTGCGGTTCTCGATTTCCCCGAAAACCGTGCGGCCCCGGTCGCGGCGCAAGTGACCTTCCGCACCTCGAATGGATTGCCGGTGACGATGGACCTCGACTGGCTCCAAACAGGTCCACAAAGCTGGGACATCCTGGCCGATACCGACAAGGGCGCCATGGTGCTTTCGGGTGGTGGTTCCAAGCTCATCGTCGATGGCCATGTCGTGCATGATGAACCGGAAGCAGAGTACCCGATGCTCTACAAGCGCTTCGCCGAAATCGTGCGCGCGGGTATCTCCGACGTCGATCTCGCACCGCTGCAACATGTCGCCGACGCGTTCATGCTCGGCAAACGCAATGTGGTCGCGGCGTTTTTCGACTAGGCGGCGACAACGGAACGCCGCACCGCCTTCGTGCGGCGTTCACGGCTGAAGCAGTGGCGTGATCGCTCTCAGGGGATTGGCTGTCTCAATCCTTGATCCGGCAGCCAGCGCGCTTCACCATGTCGGCGACAATCAACGGCGTTGCCGGCGTTTCGGACCAGTTGCTCCGGCTGGGCGCGCCCGTCTCAAGGGCGGCGCGCACGCTCCCGGTATCCAGCCGGAGCGCGGTCTTGCAAGAGACCATATGCGAGCCGCCGATCGTATCGACGATCACACCGGCCGCTTCCCCGACCCCGGCGACATAAGCAACCAATGTCTGCTTCGCTATCGGGCTCGAGTCGACCCTGGCAATCATCTCCATGACCTGTGCGACAGAGACCTGCCCCATCGCGGTGGACGGAAGGGCAACGGCGGCAACGGGCAGTGCGAACGCCACCGTGGCGCCAATAGCCGCCACGGGAATCTGGTGTACGAAGGAACGCATTGAATTCTCCTGTCTGGAATGTCATCTTGACAGAGCGCATCATGACGCATAAATTTATTATTGTAAAATGATAATTGTTTTCTATTTTGCGAGACCTATCATGACCGACTTTACCGTGACGGTTCCAGCCTCCGACCCCAACCGCCTAGCGAGGTTGAACCGCATCCGGCTTTTCAGCCTCGCCCTGGCGAGAGGCTGCATTCTTCTGGCGGCGCTTCTGGCGGCCGGGCTTGTCTTCTATTGGTTTTCAGCATCCCCCAGTTCTATCGCGGCGGACGCGCTGATGCCGCCGGAATGGCTGGCAGGTCTGGGTATGGGGAGACGAGCCGCGGGATTTGCGATCTCATTCGTGCCCCTCGCATGCCTGATCGTGGCGCTGATGTCCGCAAGGCGCTGCTTTGATGCGTTCGCGGCCGGAAATTTCTTTGGCCGGGATGCGGTGAAGGGCCTGCGGGACTTTGCCCTAGGCCTGCTCGCATCCGCATTGCTGAAGCCATTTTCGGCGGCGGCGCTATCTGTCCTTCTGAGTTCAGACGCACCCGCGGGCCAGCATCGCCTGACCCTTGGCTTTGGCAGCGACACGATACTGGCGCTGTTGGCGGCCGGCATAATCGCCGTCATCGCCTGGGTGCTGGCCGAGGCGGCGGCCCTTGCCGACGAAAACGCGCAGTTCATCTGAGGAACCGTTCATGCCCATAAGGGTCAGGCTCAACGTCGTCCTAGCCGAACGCAATGTGAAGTCCAAGGATCTGGCCGAGCATGTCGGCATCACCGAGGCCAATCTCTCCCTGTTGAAGCAGGGAAAGGTCAAGGGCATCCGCTTCGACACGTTGGAGCGTATCTGCGAATATCTCGACTGCGAGCCAGGCGATCTGCTGCGGTTCGAGAAACCATCCAAATAAAGCAACAAAAAAGCCGCCGGGTTACCCCGACGGCCTCGTTGCCTGAGATTTCAAGGCGGCCGTTTCACCGAAACGACCGCCTTATATTTTTATTCTGACGCAGTTCCAGAAGAACGGTTTCTCCCGGATTGCGTTGCCGCCGCGCTTACTGCGCGGCGGTTGTCATATCGGCCAGCATCGGCTCGGCGACTTCCACACCGGAGGCCTTGCGGCGCTCGTCGATGATCAGTTCGTCGCGCGAGGTGGCGATGCGCCGGATCTGGCTCATCGTGCCGCCCGTACCGGCCGGGATCAGCCGGCCGACGATGACGTTTTCCTTCAAGCCCTGCAGCATGTCGGTCTTGCCGGCAACCGCGGCTTCCGTCAGCACTCTGGTCGTCTCCTGGAAGGAGGCGGCCGAGATGAAGGACGGCGTCTGCAGCGAGGCCTTGGTGATGCCGAGCAGCACCGGCTGGCCTTCGGCCGGCTTCTTGCCGTCCTCGATCAGACGCTCGTTGACCTCTTCCAGTTCGATCACGTCGACGTGGTCGCCCGGAATGTAGGTCGAGTCGCCCTGCGTGGTGATCTCGACCTTCTGCAGCATCTGGCGAACGATCACCTCGATGTGCTTGTCGTTGATCGACACGCCCTGCAGGCGGTAGACTTCCTGGATCTCGTTGACGAGGTAGGACGCAAGTGCCTCCACGCCCTTGATCGCCAGGATGTCGTGCGGCGCCGGATTGCCGTCGAGGATGTAGTCGCCCTTCTCGATGACGTCGCCGTCCTGGAGATGGAACGGCTTGCCCTTCGGGATCAGGTATTCGACCGGCTCCAGCGTCGAGTCATGCGGCTCGATGATGATGCGGCGCTTGTTCTTGTAATCGCGGCCGAAACGGATCGTGCCATCGATCTCGGCGATGATGGCGTGGTCCTTCGGACGACGTGCCTCGAACAGTTCGGCAACACGCGGCAGACCGCCGGTGATGTCCTTGGTCTTGGCGCTTTCCATCGGGATACGAGCCAGCACGTCGCCGGGACGAACCTGCGCGCCCGGCTCGACCGACAGAATGGCCTCGACCGAGAGCAGGAAGCGTGCATCGCCACCCTTCGACAGCTTGCCGACCTTGCCCTTGGCGTCCTGAACGACGATCGCCGGCTTCAGATCGTTGCCGCGCGGCGTCGAACGCCAGTCGATGACCTCACGCTTGGTGATGCCGGTCGACTCGTCGGCCGTTTCCTGGACGGAAATACCGTCGACCAGATCCTCGAACGCCACCTTGCCCTCGATTTCGGTGAGGATCGGGCGGGTATAGGGATCCCACTCGGCGATACGCTGACCACGCTTCACCTTGTCGCCATCGTCCACGAAGATACGCGAACCATAGGTGACACGGTGCGTGGCGCGCTCCTTGCCGGCTTCGTCGAGGATCAGCACCGCCATGTTGCGGCCCATGACCATCTGCTGGCCGTCGGAGTTGCGCACCACGTTGCGGTTGCGGATCTCGACCTTGCCCTCATAGGAGGCTTCAAGGAACGAGCTGTCCACCACCTGCGCGGTACCGCCCATGTGGAAGGTACGCATGGTGAGCTGGGTGCCCGGCTCGCCGATCGACTGCGCCGCGATGACGCCGACGGCTTCACCCTGGTTGACCGGGGTGCCGCGCGCCAGATCGCGTCCGTAGCAGACCGCGCACACGCCAACCCTGACCTCGCAGGTCAGTGCCGAGCGGATGCGGACCGACTGGACGCCGGCCTTTTCGATCTGCTCCACGTCGCGCTCGTCCATCAGCGTTCCGGCCTTGACCAGCAGGTCGCCGGTCACCGGATGGTTGATGTCGTCGAGCGCGGTGCGGCCCAGCACGCGCTGGCCGACCGAAGCAACGACCTGACCGGCATCGACGATCGGCTGCATGGTGAGGCCCTTGTCGGTGCCGCAATCCACGGAGTTGACGATGCAGTCCTGCGCCACGTCGACCAGACGGCGGGTGAGGTAACCCGAGTTCGCCGTCTTCAAGGCGGTGTCGGCCAGACCCTTGCGGGCGCCGTGGGTCGAGTTGAAGTACTCGAGCACGGTCAGGCCTTCCTTGAAGTTCGAGATGATCGGCGTCTCGATGATTTCACCCGACGGCTTGGCCATCAGGCCGCGCATGCCGGCAAGCTGACGCATCTGGGTGGGCGAGCCACGCGCACCGGAGTGCGACATCATGTAGATCGAGTTCATCGGCTTCTGACGGCCATTGTCCTCGAACTCGACCGCCTTGATGCGGGCCATCATCTCGTCGGCGACCTTTTCCGAGCACTTGGCCCAGGCATCGACGACCTTGTTGTACTTCTCGCCCTGCGTGATCAGGCCGTCATTGTACTGCTGCTCGTATTCCTTGGCCAAAGCCTCGGTGTCCGACACCAGCTTGATCTTGCTGTCCGGGATCAGCATGTCGTCCTTGCCGAACGAAATGCCGGCACGGCAGGCGTGAGCGAAACCGAGCGCCATGATGCGGTCGCAGAAAATGACCGTCTCCTTCTGACCGCAATGGCGGTAGACGGTGTCGATCATCTTGGAGATGTTCTTCTTGGTCATCTCCTGGTTGGCGGTCTCGTAAGGCACGTTGACGTTCTTCGGCAGAAGCTCGCCGATGATCATGCGGCCAGGCGTGGTGTCATGGATCTTCGACACGACCTTGCCTTCGGCGTCGACCGTGCGGAAGCGGCCCTTGATCTTGGCGTGCAGGGTCACCGCCTTGGTCTCGAGCGCATGCTGGAGTTCGCCCATATCGGCAAACACCATGCCTTCGCCCGGCTCGTTCTGGTTGACGATCGAGAGATAGTAGAGACCCAGAACCATGTCCTGCGACGGAACGATGATCGGCGCGCCGGAAGCCGGGTGCAGGATGTTGTTGGTCGACATCATCAGCACGCGGGCTTCAAGCTGCGCTTCCAGGGACAGCGGCACGTGAACGGCCATCTGGTCACCGTCGAAGTCGGCGTTGAAGGCCGTGCAAACCAGCGGATGCAGCTGGATCGCCTTGCCTTCGATCAGGATCGGCTCGAACGCCTGGATGCCGAGGCGGTGCAGCGTCGGCGCGCGGTTCAACAGCACCGGATGCTCGCGGATGACCTCGTCGAGGATATCCCAGACCTCCGGACGCTCCTTCTCGACCAGCTTCTTCGCCTGCTTGACCGTCGAGGAATAACCCTTGGCGTCAAGACGGGCGTAGATGAAGGGCTTGAACAGTTCGAGCGCCATCTTCTTCGGCAGGCCGCACTGGTGCAGCTTGAGTTCCGGACCGGTCACGATGACCGAGCGGCCGGAATAGTCGACGCGCTTGCCGAGCAGGTTCTGGCGGAACCGGCCCTGCTTGCCCTTGAGCATGTCGGACAGCGACTTCAGCGGACGCTTGTTGGCGCCGGTGATGACGCGGCCGCGACGACCGTTGTCGAACAGCGCGTCAACGGCTTCCTGCAGCATGCGCTTTTCATTGCGCACGATGATGCCGGGAGCGCGCAGCTCGATCAGCCGCTTCAGACGGTTGTTGCGGTTGATGACGCGGCGATAGAGGTCGTTCAGATCGGACGTGGCGAAACGGCCGCCGTCCAGCGGGACGAGCGGGCGAAGGTCCGGCGGGATCACCGGAACCACCTTCATGATCATCCATTCCGGACGGTTGCCGGATTCCATGAAGTTCTCGACGACCTTGAGCCGCTTCAGATACTTCTTCTGCTTGAGCTCGGACGTGGTCGAAGCCAGTTCCGAACGCAGGTCGCCGGCGATCTTCTCAAGGTCCATGCCGGCCAGGAGGTCATGAATGGCCTCGGCGCCGATCATGGCGGTGAAGGAATCCTCGCCATACTCGTCGACGGCGATCATGTACTCTTCCTCGCTGAGCAGCTGGTGCTCCTTCAGCGCGGTGAGGCCAGGCTCGGTGACGATGTAGTTCTCGAAGTAGAGGACGCGCTCGATATCCTTCAGCGTCATGTCGAGCAGCGTGCCGATACGCGAGGGCAGCGACTTCAGGAACCAGATATGGGCGACGGGAGCGGCGAGCTCGATATGGCCCATGCGCTCGCGACGGACGCGCGACAGCGTGACTTCGACGCCGCACTTCTCGCAGATGACGCCCTTGTACTTCATGCGCTTGTACTTGCCGCACAGGCACTCATAGTCCTTGATCGGGCCAAAAATGCGCGCGCAGAACAGACCGTCACGCTCCGGCTTGAAGGTGCGGTAGTTGATGGTCTCCGGCTTCTTGATCTCGCCGAACGACCAGGACAGAATCTTCTCAGGGCTGGCCAGTGATATCCGGATGGAATCGAACACCTGCGCAGGCGCCTGCGGATTGAAGAGATTCATGACCTCTTGGTTCATGCCGTTCTCCTTTTCGGGGTCCTCGAAAACCCCTTGCATCTAGTCGCGGGCCAAACGCCCGCCGCCTTTGTCGGCCACTGGCCGACGAATTGGTTGGCGCGCCACAACTTCGTGCGGCGCGCCGTAGCCTTACTCGGCCGCGTCGGGCAGCCGAACCGGGGCGTCGTCGAGCTTGGTGTTCTCCAGCTCGACATTGAGGCCAAGCGACCGCATTTCCTTGACGAGCACGTTGAAGCTCTCGGGAATGCCGGCCTCGAACGTGTCGTCGCCGCGCACGATCGCCTCGTAGACCTTGGTGCGGCCGGCGACGTCGTCCGACTTCACCGTCAGCATTTCCTGCAGCGTGTAGGCGGCGCCGTAGGCTTCCAGCGCCCAAACCTCCATTTCGCCGAAGCGCTGGCCACCGAACTGCGCCTTGCCGCCCAGCGGCTGCTGGGTGACGAGCGAGTACGGACCGATCGAACGCGCGTGGATCTTGTCGTCCACCAGGTGGTGAAGCTTGAGCATGTAGATATAGCCCATTGTCACCTTGCGATCGAACGGCTCGCCCGTGCGTCCGTCATAGAGCTGCGACTGACCGCTGGTGTGCAGGCCCGCCTGCTCCAGCATGATGTTGATGTCAGCCTCGTGCGCGCCGTCGAACACCGGGGTCGCGATCGAGACGCCGCGGCGCATCTGCTCGCTGAGGCGAACAATGCTCTCGTCGTCATACTCACGGATCGGCTCGTTGCGGTCATTGGCCGGCATGAAGCTTTCCAGCGTCTTGCGCAGCGGCTTGATGTCGCCGGCCGCCTTGTACGTGTCGATCAGCTCGCCGATCTTCTTGCCCATGCCCGCGCAAGCCCAGCCCAGATGCGTTTCCAGGATCTGGCCGACATTCATACGGCTCGGCACACCCAGCGGGTTGAGCACGATATCGGCATGCGTGCCGTCCTCGAGGAAAGGCATGTCCTCGACCGGAACGATGCGCGACACGACACCCTTGTTGCCGTGACGGCCGGCCATCTTGTCGCCCGGCTGCATCTTGCGCTTCACCGCCACGAAGACCTTGACCATCTTCATGACGCCCGGAGGCATTTCGTCGCCGCGCTGCACCTTCTCGACCTTGTCCATGAAGCGCTGCTCGAGCGCCTTCTTGGAGTCGTCGTACTGGCCACGCAGGGCTTCCAGTTCGCTCTGGAGCTTTTCATTCTCCACGGCAAACTGCCACCACTGCGAACGCGGATACTCGTCGAGCGTGTCCTTCGACAGCGTCGAGCCCTTCTTGAAGCCCTTCGGTCCGGCGATCGCTTCCTTGCCAACGAGCACGTCGGAAAGACGCGCATAGACGTTGCGGTCCAGGATGGCCTGCTCGTCGTCACGGTCCTTGGCGAGGCGTTCGATCTCCTCGCGCTCGATCGCCATGGCGCGCTCGTCCTTCTCCACACCGTGGCGATTGAACACGCGCACCTCGACGACGGTGCCGAAAGTGCCCGGAGGCATGCGCATCGATGTGTCACGCACGTCGGAAGCCTTTTCGCCGAAGATGGCGCGCAGAAGCTTCTCTTCCGGCGTCATCGGGCTTTCGCCCTTCGGCGTGATTTTGCCGACCAGGATGTCGCCCGGCTGCACTTCCGCGCCGATGTAGACGATGCCGGCTTCATCGAGGTTCTTCAGCGCTTCTTCCGAAACGTTCGGAATGTCGCGGGTGATTTCCTCCGGACCGAGCTTGGTATCGCGCGCCATGACCTCGAACTCCTCGATGTGGATCGAGGTGAAGACGTCGTCGGCGACGATGCGCTCGGAGAGCAGGATCGAGTCCTCGTAGTTATAGCCGTTCCACGGCATGAACGCGACCAGCACGTTGCGGCCGAGCGCCAGATCGCCGAGCTCCGTCGACGGACCGTCGGCGATGATGTCACCCTTGTTGACCCGATCACCCATACGCACCAGCGGACGCTGGTTGATGCAGGTGTTCTGGTTCGAGCGCTGGAACTTCATCAGCCGGTAGATATCGACGCCGGACTTGCCCGGATCGAGATCCTCGGTGGCGCGGATAACGATACGCGTCGCGTCCACCTGGTCGACGATGCCGCCGCGGCGGGCGCCGATGGCGGCGCCCGAGTCACGGGCGACGATCGGCTCCATGCCGGTGCCGACGAACGGCGCCTCGGCGCGCACCAGCGGCACGGCCTGACGCTGCATGTTCGAGCCCATCAGCGCGCGGTTGGCGTCGTCGTTCTCGAGGAACGGGATCAGGGCCGCGGCCACCGACACCATCTGCTTTGGCGAAACGTCCATAAGGTCGACGTTTTCGCGCGGCGCCATCATCACTTCGCCGGCACTGCGGCAAATGACGAACTCGTCGACGAAACCACCATTCTTGTCGAGCTCGGCATTGGCCTGCGCGACATGGTGCTTGGCTTCTTCCATCGCCGAGAGATAGACGACATCATTGGTCAGCTTGCCGTCGACGATCTTGCGGTACGGGCTCTCGATGAAACCGTACTTGTTGACGCGCGCGAAGGTGGCCAGCGAGTTGATCAGACCGATATTCGGGCCTTCCGGCGTCTCGATCGGGCAGATACGGCCGTAATGCGTCGGGTGCACGTCGCGCACCTCGAAGCCGGCGCGCTCGCGGGTCAGACCGCCCGGTCCAAGCGCCGACAGGCGGCGCTTGTGGGTGATCTCCGACAGCGGGTTGGTCTGGTCCATGAACTGCGACAGCTGCGAGGAACCGAAGAACTCGCGCACGGCGGCGGCGGCCGGCTTGGCGTTGATCAGGTCCTGCGGCATGACCGTGTCGATCTCGATCGAGGACATACGCTCCTTGATCGCGCGCTCCATGCGCAGCAGGCCGACGCGGTACTGGTTCTCCATCAGCTCGCCGACAGAACGCACGCGGCGGTTGCCGAGATTGTCGATGTCGTCGATCTCGCCCTTGCCGTCGCGCAGTTCGACCAGCGTCTTGACCACGGCCAAGATGTCTTCCTTGCGCAGAACGCGCACGGTGTCCTCAGCCTTGAGCTCGAGGCGCATGTTCATCTTGACGCGGCCGACAGCCGACAGATCATAGCGCTCGCTGTCGAAGAACAGCGAGTTGAACATGGCTTCGGCGGTCTCGAGCGTCGGCGGCTCGCCGGGGCGCATGACACGGTAGATGTCGAACAGCGCGTCCTGGCGGCTCTCGTTCTTGTCGACGGCGAGCGTGTTTCTGATATAGGCGCCGACATTGACGTGGTCGATGTCGAGGATCTTGATCTCCTGCTCGCCGGTGCCAAGCAGCACCTTGAGCGTCTTTTCGTCGATCTCGTCGCCGGCCTCGAGGAAGATCTCGCCGGTTGCGTAGTTGACGATGTCCTCGGCCAGATAGTTGCCGAGCAGATCCTCGTCGGTCGCCTTGATCGCCTTCAGACCCTTCTCGCCGAGCTGGCGCGCCTGACGTGCGGTGATCTTCTTGCCGGCTTCGACAACGACCTCGCCCGTATCAGCGTCGACCAGGTCGCCGACGGCCTTGAGGCCGCGGAAGCGCTCGACGTTGAACGGAATGCGCCAGTGGTCGCCGGCGCGCACATAGCTGATCTTGTTATAGAAGGTCGACAGGATCTCTTCGCCGTCCATGCCGAGCGCCATCAGCAGCGACGTCACCGGAATCTTGCGGCGGCGGTCGATGCGGGCGTGCACGACGTCCTTGGAATCGAACTCGATGTCGAGCCAGGAGCCGCGATAAGGAATGACGCGCGCGGCGAACAGAAGCTTGCCCGACGAGTGCGACTTGCCCTTGTCGTGGTCGAAGAAGACGCCCGGCGAACGGTGCATCTGCGAGACGATGACGCGCTCGGTGCCGTTGACGATGAAGGTGCCGTTCAAGGTCATGAGCGGCATGTCGCCCATGTAGACGTCCTGTTCCTTGATGTCCTTGATCGACTTGGCGCCGGTATCCTCGTCAATATCGAACACGATGAGGCGCAGCGTCACCTTCAGTGGCGCGGCATAGGTCAGGTCGCGCTGACGGCATTCGTCAACGTCGAATTTCGGTCCTTCGAACTCGTACTTCACGAACTCCAGCATCGAGGAGCCGGAAAAATCGGAGATCGGGAAGACCGACTTGAAAACAGCCTGCAGTCCCTCGTCCGGACGCCCGCCCTTGGGCTCGTCCACCATCAGGAATTGGTCATAGGATGCCTTCTGAACCTCGATCAGGTTCGGCATCTCCGCAACTTCCGGAATCTTTCCGAAGAACTTGCGTACGCGTCTGCGGCCATTGAAAGTCTGGGTCTGGGCCATCGTCGCTCCTTAGCTCTAAACTCGGGACGGACCTCGCCGCGGTCCGCCTTGCATACCGAGCCGCCTGGGCGGCGGCTCTCTGTCTGTTCTCCGTTCGCCTTTCGGCGGCCGGCTAAAACGGGAGAAAACCCGTTTCCTGAAGGCCGGTCGCGGCCCTCAGGAAAGAGGTTCTCGTACATCTCGCGCTACGCGTCCTCCCTCCAGGCGAAGGGAGTGGCGGACGGCGCGAGGCCGCCCGCCGCTTTTACGCTTACTTCAGGTCGACCTTGGCGCCGGCTGCTTCCAGCTGGGCCTTGAACTTGTCGGCGTCGGCCTTGGAAACGCCTTCCTTGACCGGCTTCGGAGCCGCTTCGACCAGATCCTTGGCTTCCTTGAGGCCAAGACCGGTGATGGCGCGGACTTCCTTGATGACGTTGATCTTCTGAGCGCCAGCGTCGGTGAGGACGACGTCGAATTCCGTCTTTTCCTCGGCCGGAGCAGCAGCAGCGGCAGCGCCGCCGGCAGCGGCAACCGCCACCGGAGCAGCAGCCGAAACGCCCCACTTTTCTTCCAGAAGCTTCGACAGCTCGGCCGCCTCGAGGACGGTCAGCTTCGAAAGGTCGTCTACGATCTTTGCGAGATCAGCCATTGTTGTATTCCTTCGTTAGGTTCGAACGTGTGTTTTTGATAGCGAGGAACGGCCTCATGCCGCCTCGTCCTTCCGGGCGTAAGCGCCGATGACGCGCGCGACCGAGGCCGCTGGCGCATTGACGATCTGGGCGATCCGGGTTGCCGGCGTGGCGATCATGCCAACCAGTCTGGCGCGCAGCTCATCGAGCGACGGAAGTGTGGCGAGTGCCTTCACACCGTCGGCGTTGAGCGAGGTGGTGCCCATCGCGCCGCCGAGAATGACAAGCTTGTCATTTCCCTTGGCGAAATCGGACGCGACCTTCGGCGCCGCAATCGGATCCTCCGAATAAGCAATCAGCGTCTGTCCCTTGAACAGATCGATGATCGATGCGGAGTCCGTGCCCTGAAGAGCGATTTTGGCGAGACGGTTCTTCGCGACTTTAACGGTGCCACCGGCAGCGCGCATTTTCGACCGAAGGTCGTTCATTTGCGCGACGGTGATACCGGCATAGTGGGCCACGACGACTGAACCTGCGTTTCCGAACGCTTCGTTCAGGCCCGTGACGAGTTCGCGTTTTTCCGCTCTGTCCACTGCCTATCTCCAGTTGACCCCTGCCCTGTTTCGAGGACAGGCGTCGGGTTGCCTTTTGCCGGCCGGGCCATCCAGTAACGGATCTCCCGAACGACGCTCGAGGATCCTGCCCCCTTTCGCCACACCGGCGGCAAGCCGACGATGCGCAGACAAAAGGCAAACACGGTTCGAACCTTTCATTGGAGCACTTGCTCCTTTGTCGGGTCTTCACCCGTCTCATGCAGGCCCACATGAATTAAGGCTTTTGGGCCGCCTGCAATCTCGGACAGGATGTCCGGAAGCCTTTCGACTTCCGGCACCGGGCCCAGGATAAATCCGGGGCCCGGAATTCAGTCTCGGATCGGCCTTTCAGCGGCCGATCCAAATTGTCTAATCAGGACGCAGCGAGCGTCGCGACGTCGAGCTTGAGGCCCGGGCCCATCGTCGAGGTGACCGACACCTTCTTGACGTAGTTGCCCTTGGCGCCAGCCGGCTTTGCCTTGGTCACCGCATCGGCGAAGGCACGGATGTTCTCTTCGAGCGCCTTGACGTCGAACGAGACCTTGCCGACGCCGGCATGAACGATGCCGGCCTTCTCGACACGGAACTCGACCGCGCCGCCCTTCGATGCCTTGACGGCGGCGGCGACGTCGGTGGTGACGGTGCCGACCTTCGGGTTCGGCATCATGCCGCGCGGGCCGAGCACCTTGCCGAGACGGCCGACCAGCGGCATCATGTCCGGCGTGGCGATGCAGCGATCGAAATCGATCGTGCCCTTCTGGACGATGTCGACCAGGTCTTCCGCGCCGACGATGTCGGCGCCGGCGGCCTTGGCTTCCTCTGCCTTGTCGCCACGGGCGAACACGGCGACACGAACCGAGCGACCGGTGCCGTTCGGCAGATTGACCACGCCGCGGACCATCTGGTCGGCATGGCGCGGGTCGACGCCGAGGTTCATGGCGACTTCGACGGTCTCGTCGAACTTGACCGAGGAACGGTCCTTGAGCAGCTTCAGCGCTTCACCCAGGGCATAAGCCTTGTTGGGATCAATGCCTTCGCGGGTCTTCGATACACGCTTTGCAATCTTTGCCATGATCTCAGCCCACCACTTCCAGACCCATCGAGCGGGCGGAGCCCTCGACCATGCGCATGGCCGCCTCGACGTCGTTTGCGTTCAGATCCTTCATCTTGGCGGTCGCGATTTCGCGCACCTTGTCGCGCGAAACGGTGCCAGCCTTGACCTTGCCCGGCTCCTTCGAGCCCGACTTCAGGTTCGCGGCCTTCTTCAGGAAGTAGCTCACCGGCGGCGTCTTCATGACGAAGGTGAACGACTTGTCCTGGTAGTAGGTGATGACGACCGGAACCGGCGATCCCTTTTCCATTTCCTGGGTCTGCGCGTTGAACGCCTTGCAGAACTCCATGATGTTAATGCCACGCTGACCAAGCGCCGGGCCGATCGGGGGCGACGGCGTAGCCGAACCCGCGGAAACCTGGAGCTTGAGCTGGCCTGCAATTTTCTTAGCCATCTCTTTTCCTGCCTTTGTCTATGCCGGCCCCACCATCAGGGAAAACACCGGCGGTTGCAGTCTGGTGGTGCGGTTCACGTGGCCGGCTAAAGCCACATTCGCCTCCCACCGTTCTCAGGCCGTGCGTTTCCGCACCGCCTCCCCCGATCGCCGAGCCGGCGTCGCCGGCTCAACATCGGGGATTTCGGCTCAGCCCTTTTCGACCTGTCCGAATTCCAGATCGACGGGCACGGCGCGCCCGAAGATCGAAACTTCCACCTTGAGCCGCGCCCGCTCCTCGTCCACTTCCTGGACGAAACCGTTGAACGACGCGAAAGGACCATCCGAAACGCGGATCGCCTCGCCGATCTCGAACGTGACCGACGGCTTCGGCCGCTCGACGCCTTCCTGCACCTGGTTCAGGATGCGCTGCGCTTCCGCCTCGGTGATCGGCACCGGCTTGGAGTCGCCAAGAAAGCCGGTGACCTTCGGCGTGTTCTTCACCAGGGAGAACACGGCATCGGTCAGGTTGGCCTTCAGGAGCACGTAGCCCGGGAAGAACTTGCGCTCGGCATCGACCTTGCGGCCACGACGAACCTCGACGACCTTTTCGGTCGGCACCACGATCTGCTCGATATCGGCGGACAAGCCCTTCTGCTTGGCCTTATTCTCGATGTCCTCGGCGACCTTCTTTTCAAAGTTCGAATAAGCGTGGACGATGTACCAGCGCGCAGCCATTTTTTTAGACTTCTCCGTATTCGCCGGACTTAGCGTCCAATGCCCAGAATCTGTTCGATCGCGAGGCCCATCAACTGATCGGCGCTGAAGAAAAAGATCATCGCAATCACAGCGAAGGCCAGAACCATCACCGTCGAGATCATCGTTTCGCGCCGCGACGGCCAAGTCACCTTGGCGGTCTCCGAGCGAACCTGCTGGAGAAAGACGAAAGGATTTGTGGTTTTCGAAGCCATATGCCGCCTGTCTTCAAGACCCGTTGGCCGGGCCTCCTGGATGATCCCGCTGGCCGGGACATGCCGCCTGAGCCCAGTCTCGCGCCGAATCAGCGCAATCATTTCGCCCATGCAAATCAGACGCGTAAAGCCGGCCTCCCAGCTCCACGCGTCGCGTGCCTGTTCCGTCTACATAAAACCGATTCTTGATCCACGCAAGTGGCAAGTGTCCGCTTTATGACCAAACGCCGCCTCGGAACCATCCAGTCGTTCCGTCCCGGCTATGGCGCCCTTATGCCCCAATCGGGCTAATATGGCAAGCGTGTCGCCGGTTTTCAAAGGCCGGTCCGCAGAAATATGGTTCTTGATGGCCATTTAGAGAATGGGAGGAGTAGCGGGGTTGAACCTACGACCCGCGATTCTTCAGGCCGATTGTCCTTACTGCATCGCGTGCCCCCGGTGCACATTCGGTATTCGACGAGGAAAATTGGATCAACGGCTGGGCGGAATGTCTTGGGGCCTTTTACAGAGGTCGGCTTGACGCAGTTCGGCGGAGCTCGACCCGCCTCGCCCAATCGCCACCCTCGGAACCATTGTTCGTTCCGTGCCGTTGGGTGTTCGGAAGGGGCATCATCAAATGCAAATGTCGGAGGATTTAGGCAAATCGCCGGAAAAAGGCGGTGACGGCGTGGTGCGCCGTTTGGTCGAAGAAACCGGCATTACCGAAAACCAGGCCCGCGAGCTAATCGTCTTCCTTGGGCTAAATTGGACATCGCTTCTGCGAGAGGCCAGGATCTTAAAACCGAGGCATTAGATCCGTACGACCTTATCGAGACCAAGGCGAAGTCGCTGACCTTCCGCAAAGGCTAGAGCGAACGATTCCAGTTCGAATGATCGGGTAATTTCCTGATCCGCCTCGATCACGCGCACGAACCATTCGCCGCAGGCTTCGACCACTTCGACCGCTGGTTGGCGTATGCCATCTGGGAGCACGTCATCCATCGCGTTGCCTCGCGAGCAATGGGGAAACGCCTATTGTCATAACGCTCAGCCAAGGTGGCTTTCAATATCAAATGTGGTTGACCCGGATCCAGTCCTAGCCGGGTCTGATCGCCTTCATTTTCCAGGGAACATTTTTTCAAGTTGGCACTTTTTTGGCCGTCAGACCAAAGGAGGCTGTCATGAAGCGGCGCGTCGATCGCGAAAAGATTGAACGGGCGAACCGCGAGAGCAAGGTCGTGCTGGATGCGGAACGCAAGGCCAGGGAAGATAAGACGGCGCGCCTACGAGAACAGCGATTGGCTTTGCAGGCAGGCAGCCCACAAGTTACGGCGCAACGCCGAAGCAATCCAGATTAGAGCCGGAAGCGGCTTTGCGATCGGCAGACCCGGCGCCGTCCGCTTTCAGAGAGCCTACTTGTGCTCCTGACGCCTTTCGATCTCGTATGTTAGCCATCGGCAGAACATACCGGCGATCGACGCTGCGGCGCCGCCAAGTAAGCAGGCGACGAGCAGCGGACTTTGTGAAGCGCTTTTCCAACTCACGATGGCGAGGAGGACAACGCTCAGCGTTGAAATCAAATAGCCCACACCCTTGAGCATTTGCAGAGCAGCTTTTGTCATGCCTGAAATCTCCTTGAAGGCTGCACTTCGGAACATTCTTCACGCCCCGAAGTTCCAGAGCCGACCCACATCTGCGAGGCGTCTTGATGCCCAACTTTCTAAAGCTGCCGACAACGGCGAATGCCCTGATCAGAGTGGTGATCGAAACCCCACGTGGTGCCGCGGCGAAATTGGCCTATGATCCGGCGACGCAGGTTTTTGGATATGTCCGCCCTTTGCCGGTTGGAATGAGTTATCCTTACGATTGGGGCTTTGTTCCCTCCACATTGGGCGAGGATGGTGACCCTCTTGATGGGCTCGTTATTCATCAGGCGACTACCGCGCCAGGCGTGATCATCAAATGCCACTTGCTGGGTGCGTTGCGTGTCAAGCAGAAGGATCGGGACGGCAAGGCAATCCGCAATGATCGATACATTTTCTGTCCTCACAAGGAGGATGCGGAAGACGAGCCCGCGGTCGCAGACCAAGTGCCCGAGCACCTCAGGCGGGAAATCGAGCAGTTCTTTCTCTCATCGGTGCTTGGGACCGGAAAAACCATCAAATTCAAGGGCTGGCAATGCGCTGACGAGGCATTACGAGCGATCCGCAAGGGCATGAAGGCCTTTGCTGCTCGCGGATCAAGCCGTATTAAGGGCTAATCGTTCGGCTGGCTATTCCCGCCAACCGAACGGCATCCAATCCTTTGTCGCGATTTTCCTGGGAAAATGGCACGGGCAGCAGGGCTCGAACCTACGACCTGCGGTTTTGGAGACCGCCGCTCTACCAACTGAGCTATGCCCGTATCGTGTGCGCCTCGGCGCAGCAGGGGTTTCCTAAAAGCTTCCGCGCTCTGTGTAAAGAGTGGTTTGCACGCAAACGCGCCTTCATCCCCTCGCCGGAGATCCGGACCACCGATGACTGGCCGCCGCTTCGGCCTGTTCTGGACGTCTACGACTACGATTTCACGGCCGGCGGCTTGTATGGCCCGCCAGGCACGCCCCAACCCCAGGCCGGCATCGGTTCGGTTTCCGGATCGCAAGTCTCGCCCAGATTGGAATTCATCTTGGCCAGCCGCGATCCCCATTCGACATAGCCCATGAAGGCCGAACGGAACTCGGGATCGTCGGGCAGGCCAACGGCATCGGCGGCATCGGCGAGCAGGTTGATCCAGCGGCGGCGCTGCTCCTCGGTCAAATGCTTGCCCAGATGATGCATGACCATCTCGCGGTGGCCGCCGAACTTTTCGCTGTAGGTCTTCGGTCCACCGAAGACCTCGCCGATGAAGGCCGCGACATGGGCGGGATGGTCTGGCGACATGGCCTTGAACACCGGCCCGACGACCGGGTCCTGCGCCACCTTGTCATAAAAGGTCCGTGTCAGCCGGTTCAGGGCTTCGCTGCCGCCGGCCCATTCGTAGAGTGTCGGAACGTCCTTGCGCATGGTCACCTGTCCTCGATGCCGCTGACGGTAGCGGAAAGACCCGGCCGGCCTCAACCTGCCTCGATGGCCAGTTCAACATACGCGACGTTACAGTTTGGCCGGCATGTCGGCTTCGGCATTGGCAGACGGCACGACCCGGCAATTGTCGGGCCTCGGAACCGATCTGCATATGGTGGCGCCTGTCATTTCGTCAGCAGACTGACGTCCGGTCGCCAGCCCGAATTTGAGTATCGTCTCACGATCAAGCTGCTGTTGATCCGGGGAAATGGCGAACAGGCCAGGCCTGACCGCCATTTCCTCGAGATACGCATCGACCTTGTCCTGAAAGCCAAGGGATCCCACGCTTAGGCGCACGGCCGGACCAATCAAGCGTCTGACGCCACCGGCAACCATGATCGGACAGGCCGAAGCACATTCGCCCTCCGATTCGATGGTGAGCCCGCCATGGACGCCCTCCTTGGCCAGGCAATCCGCCGAGGGATCGCAATCCACGAAATCGGTGTGAGCGACGACAACGTCGAGCCTGCGTTCCCGGATGAGCCTGCCCGCCGCAAGCGCGCCCTCGACATCTCCTCCTCGCGAGCTGATGACGATCGGCAGCCGCCGGCCGGCGACGGCATCGAGCGCCTGGCGCAAGCTTTCCGGCGTCCGCGCGGTGATCGTACCCTCCGCCGAGATCCATTCCGGGCAGTCGGGATCGCACAGCGGGTTGCTGCCGCGGACGAACACAAAACGCATGTCCGCTTCCTTTGGCGCCGTAGTCCTGGCCGACGAGGGTAGAGCGGGGCCTGCCTGGGCGGTCGCGACATTGGCCGGCCTTGTCCCTTTGTCCTTGTCCGTCAATATCTCCCGGCAATTCGCCGGCATCGGATCTGCCTTGCAGATCGTGCTGGCGGTGAAAAGCTCGACGGTGTCCAGGGACGTGACGAGGTTCATCCGAAGCATGTTTTGGAGAACCAATTGATGGATATCGGTGGCCGGCGTGTTCTTCATCGTCAGCAGTACGCCGTCGCCTATCCCCATGCCTTTCAGATAGGCCGAAAGCTTCTTCTCGACCGCCTTGCTCATTTCGTAGGTCTTGTAGCTGCCCGCGTTCCTCCGGCTGACAATTTTGGTGCTGATGATCTTCTTCCTGCCGTTCACGATCCGGTAGGTGGTCCGATAGAGCAGCTTCTCGCGCTGGTAGGTGGTGGTGATCTGGTGGACGCCGAGATAGGCGAAGTCCCCGACCACGCGGCGAATTCCGCCGGAAAACATCAGCGGGCAAGCAGAGTTGCACATGGCGCCGTTGTCATAGGCTGTGCCAAAGTAGTCGGTGCCCTTGTCCTTGCAATCCTTCATCCGCGGCTCGCAGCCGGAAAACGCCGTCGTGCCGACGGCGATATCGAGCCTGTTCTTGCGGATCATCCGGCCGAGGGTCACCGCAGCATCGACGTTGCCGCCGGGGGAATTGACGACCACGGGCAATTGGCGGCCTTTGAGCGCCTTGAGCGTGCGCTTGAACAGCGATGGCGTGCCCGCCTCGATGGTGCCTTCAGCCGATATCCATTCGGGACAATTGGGCTCGCAGCCCGGCACATTGCTGCGCACGACCGCGAACCGCATCGACGGTATGTCCAGCGACTGCTCCTGAGCCTGCGCCGCCGAGACCGACAGCACCATGGCCGTCAACAGCACGACACGGACCAGCGCCCGCAACCACCATGCCTCGAAACAGCGCCCTGGAACCACTCTTTCGCCAAGCTCCCGCAATGCAAGCCATACTAGTTGGCGCGATGGCGCTTGCAACAGCTTTGAAATTATTGCGGCTGACGGCTGTCCCGGCTGCCTGGAAACAAAAAAGGGCGGTCCGAAGACCGCCCTTTCCGTGTCGATCCGGCCAATGCCGGCGTCGATTATTCCTTGATGGTGACGACGATGCCGGCACCGACGGTGCGGCCGCCTTCACGGATGGCGAAGCGCAGCTTCTCTTCCATGGCGATCGGCACGATCAGCTCGACATCGACCGTGATGTTGTCGCCAGGCATCACCATCTCGGTGCCGGCCGGCAGCGACACGATGCCGGTCACGTCGGTCGTGCGGAAGTAGAACTGCGGGCGGTAGTTGGTGAAGAACGGCGTGTGACGGCCACCTTCGTCCTTGGTCAGGATGTAGGCTTCGGCCACGAACTTCTTGTGCGGCTTCACCGTGCCCGGCTTGGCCAGAACCTGGCCGCGCTCGACACCTTCACGATCAACGCCGCGCAGCAGCGCGCCGATGTTGTCGCCAGCCTGGCCCTGATCGAGCAGCTTGCGGAACATTTCCACGCCCGTGCAGGTCGTCTTGGTCGTCGGACGGATGCCGATGATCTCGAGTTCCTCGCCAACCTTGACCACGCCGCGCTCGACGCGGCCGGTCACGACCGTGCCGCGGCCCGAGATCGAGAACACGTCCTCGATCGGCATCAGGAACGGCTTGTCGAGCGGACGAACCGGGGTCGGGATGTAGGCGTCGACCTGAGCCATCAGCTCGCGGATCGCGTCCTCGCCGATCGTCTTGTTCGAATCCTCAAGAGCGGCCAGCGCCGAACCCTTGACGATCGGAATGTCGTCGCCGGGGAATTCGTTCTTCGACAGAAGCTCGCGAACCTCGAGCTCGACCAGCTCGAGCAGCTCGGCGTCGTCGACCTGGTCGACCTTGTTCAGGAACACCACGATCGACGGCACGCCGACCTGACGGGCGAGCAGGATATGCTCGCGGGTCTGCGGCATCGGGCCGTCGGCGGCCGAAACGACCAGGATCGCGCCGTCCATCTGCGCGGCGCCGGTGATCATGTTCTTCACATAGTCGGCGTGGCCGGGGCAGTCGACATGGGCGTAGTGGCGGTTGGCCGTCTCGTATTCGACGTGGGCCGTCGAGATCGTGATGCCGCGCGCCTTCTCTTCCGGTGCCGCATCGATCTGGTCGTAGCGCTTGTACTCGCCAAAATACTTCGTGATCGCCGCCGTCAGCGACGTCTTGCCATGGTCAACGTGACCAATCGTGCCGATGTTCACATGAGGCTTAGTGCGCTCGAATTTACCTTTTGCCATAGTCTCTTTCCTTGGACGGCCTTGACCTTCAGTTCAGTCGAATGCGGGGCGATTAGCGACAAAGGCCAAAAAACACAAGCGTCTTTTGGCTGGGTGCCGTCTCACTCAGTCCGAACCTGGGATCCGATTGCGGGATGTGGCGCTGATATAGGAAGGCTCGGCACGAAATGAAATGGGTGACAGGCCGGCCGATCGAGGTCTGCGTCAAGCGCTCTTGCCCGCCGATCCCTGTCCGGCTCGCGGCCGACTGATGGCCTATTGCGGTGGCGACCGACGTCTGATCTCCTGACCTCATGCATTTCATCCCTGCTTCAATCCGCGGCCCGCTGTTCATGATCGTTTCGACGGGGTCGTATCTCGTCAACGATACGATGATGAAACTCGCAACGGCGGGCTTGCCCTCCTACGAGGTGCTGTTCCTGCGCGGGGCCGCGGCAACACTCTGGGGCTTCCCGCTGCTGTTCCTGCTCGGCTATGGCAAGCAGATTCCACTGATCTTCGACGGCCATGTGCTGCGCCGAAACCTGCTCGAGCTGGCGGCGATTCTTTGCTATGTCGTTGCACTCGCCAACATGCAAATCGCCGATTCCACCGCGCTCGGACAAATCACGCCGCTGTTGATGCTGGTCGGCTCGTCGATCCTGTTTGGCGAACGCATCGGCGGCCAGCGCATGGCGCTGATCGGGATCGGCTTCATCGGCGCCCTGATGGTGGCGCAGCCTACCATGCAAGGCATTTCGGTCTATGCCCTGCTGGCGCTCGGCAATGCGGCGCTGTCGGCCGCGCGCGACCTTGCCGGCAGGCATGTCCCCGCGGAAGTGCCCGGGATGATCGTGGCGATTTCCGCCGTCTTGGTGGTGCTGGTCGGCGCGGGTGCCGCGCATCTGATATCCGAGCAATGGGTCATGCCCGAGGGGCGCCATTTGCTGCTGATGGCCGGTGCCGGGTTTTTCCTGATCTTCGGCCATTTCTTCATCTTCATGGCCTATCGCGTCGGGCCGACCAGCGCGGTGGCGCCGTTCTACTACTGCTTCACCGTCTGGGCCGTCATTTCAGGCCTGCTGGTGTTCGGGCAGTTCCCTAACACGCTGGCGATCTGCGGCATCCTGCTGGTGGTGGCCAGCGGACTGACGATCGTGTCGCTGGACCAGCGCAAACGGAGGCTGACTGTCGTAGCCTAGTATCGGCGCCATCGCGCCTGTCTTGCGCCGCTGTTGCAGAGGCCAGATTGATCGTCTATTCGGCCATGTATCGTCCATTCGGCGAAGACATGATCAATTCAGCCAAGGGAGGTTCCCCATGACCGATTTTGACCAGAACAAGAGTTCCGACGCCGAGCACAAGGCCGCCATTCGCAAATCGCTGGTCGGCTGGGCGGTATTCATCGCGGGAACGCTGATCTTCTTCGCCGCGGCCGATGCGGTGCTGATGCCATAGGCAAGCCCGAAGCAGGTCTTGCCTCGGCCGAAATTCGAATTTCGGACGATCCGCCCTGCGCCTAAAGCGGTCCACCGTTTCGCGGAAACGGCGACCGCTCCAGCCTTTTGTTTTGGCGCAATTCCTATGGGAAAACCGCCTAACACTTTTCCTGGAATTGCCCTAAAGCGTCCGGCGTCCGCTGAACTGATGGTAGGCCCACAGCACAACCACCGCGCCAACCACCGCGACGATCAGGCTGTAGATGTTGAGGCCAGTGACGCCCGACGCGCCGAAGGCACTGAAGATCAGGCCGCCGACAATGGCGCCGACAATGCCAAGCACGATATCCATTATCATGCCCTGGCCGGTCTTGTTGACGATCTTGCTGCCCAGGAAGCCGGCGATGACGCCGAGTATGATCCAGCTGATGATTGACATTTTTTCCTCTCCATCCCCCGCCGCCCCAACATTTTCATATGATTGTCAAAACCTCAAGCCAGCTTGAAATTCCGGCCGGATGCGCCATTGTTGCGGATGGGCCGGGCTTGGTTGAGATGGAGGATCCACTATGGGACTTTTTGACAACGCCGTTCCCGGCGGCAACATCACCAAACCGCTGATGATCGCGCTTGGCGCATTGCTGGTCGGAAAGATGCTGAGCGGCAGAAGTGCCGAACAGCCGGATCAAGCGCCTGCGCCAGCCGACCCAACCCCTGCCGGAACCACCGCCAGTGATGGCGGCCTGCTCGGCGGTCTGGGCGGCCTGCTCGACAAGCTCAGGGATGCCGGCCACGGCAACACCGCGGACTCCTGGGTCGGCACCGGGCAGAACCAGTCGATCAACGCCAATGATCTCGGAGCCGCGCTTGGGCCGCAAGTCATCCATGAGATCGCGCAACGCACCGGGCTGGACGAACAGGAGCTGCTCAAGCAGCTGTCCACCGCCCTGCCTGGCATCGTCGACAAACTGACACCGAACGGCCAGGTGCCTCAGCAGCACCAGGTGGCATCGGCGTTCAACAGCTGACGCGGCGCAGATTATGCCTGAAGCGCTGCGCGTTTGGTCGCGCAGTGTCCGGGCTTACCGATGGCGGGGATGAAAATCTGGAGCGGGTAGCGGGAATCGAACCCGCATATTCAGCTTGGAAGGCTGCTGCTCTACCACTGAGCTATACCCGCGCCTTGCACTGAAGTATCGGATTCACCCGAAAAGCGCCATGCACTTTTCGGCCCGATGCTTTTCTCGTTTCAGGGCTTCCGGGCCGGCAGTGGTGGAGAGGGTTGGATTCGAACCAACGTAGGCTAAGCCAACGGATTTACAGTCCGTCCCCTTTAACCACTCGGGCACCTCTCCAGTCTGCCGCCGGAGCCATGCAACGAGGCATTCTTGCCGATCCCGGAGCCCGAGATAGATGTCTTCTCCGAAATCAGCGAAGCGCCTTATGGCGGCAAGGCCATTGGGTGTCAACCGCGCAGGAAGGGTTTTTCGATGTTGTTCGCCGGCTGCGGCGACAAGGCATATCCTTGGTCACGGGAGACAGCTATAGAAGCCGGCCATGAGCAACAATTCCAACACCCCGAAAGACACCCATTACGCCAAGCTGCGCCGCGCCTTTCGCGACGAGAAAAACGGCGGCGCGCCGGCGTTCCGGCCGCGCCAGCCCGTTCCGCCCGGCGAAAACACCGCCGACGGCCTGGTGCGGCTTTATGGCCTGCACACGGTGCGGGCGGCACTCGACAATCCGCGCCGCAAGATTCGCAAAATGCTGGTGACGCGCAATGCGGCCGAGCGTCTCGAGATTGCCGATCTTGCCGCCCTGCCCTTCAAGGCGGAACTGGTCGAACCCAGGGACATCGATAAGATCACCGGATCGGATGCCGTGCATCAGGGCGTGCTGATCGAGGCGGAACCGCTGAAGCCCAAGCGCTTGGACGCGCTCGGCGACACCAAGCTGGTGCTGGTGCTCGACCAGGTCACCGATCCCCACAATGTCGGCGCCATCCTGCGCTCGGCGGTCGCCTTCGGGGCCGGCGCGCTGATCACCACGGCGCGCCACAGCCCGCAGGAATCGGGCGTGCTGGCGAAATCCGCCTCCGGCGCCCTGGAACATATCGACCAGATCGAGGTGAAGAACCTGGCCGACGCGCTCGGGCAACTGCATGAGGCCGGCTTCCAGACGATCGGGCTTGATTCGGACGGGCCGGCGGAACTCGAGACCAGCTTTGCCGGCGACAGGATCGCGCTGGTGCTCGGCGCCGAAGGCAAGGGCCTGCGCCAGAAGACGCGCGAGACGGTGACGACGCTGGCGCGGCTCGATATGCCCGGCGCCATCCGCTCGCTCAACGTGTCGAACGCCGCGGCGGTGAGCCTTTATGCGGCGCGGGCATTCTTGAAGCGCGGCTGAGCCGAAAGCGGCAGACTATTTGCTCCAAACGAGAACGGGTCCCGGCGACAGACGCCGAAACCCGTTCTTCGACGGACGGAAGTTGGCGACTTGGGAACGTTACGTCGCCTTCTCCCGACCTATGCCGCTTTGCCGTGAACTGAGGCTGCTTCGCCGCCAACCTCGAAATTGGCCATCCGTTCCAGGGCCCTGACGAGCGCCGAATGATCTTCCTTCGCGCCGCCATTGGCGGCGCAGGAATTGAACAACTGCTGCGTGGTCGACGTGTTTGGCAATGACACACCGAGCGCCTTGGCGCCCTCCAGTGCCAGGTTGAGATCCTTCTGGTGCAGTTCGATCCGGAAGCCCGGCGCGAAGGTGCGCTTGACCATGCGCTCGCCATGCACTTCGAGAATGCGCGAGGCTGCCAGCCCACCCATCAGCGCCTGCCTGACCTTGGCCGGATCGGCGCCGGCTTTCGATGCAAAAACAAGCGCTTCTGCGACGGCTTCAATGGTCAGCGCGACGACGATCTGGTTGGCGACCTTGGTGGTCTGGCCGACCCCGTTCGGGCCGACCAAAGTGATGTTCTTGCCCATCTTCTCGAAGACGGGTTTTGCGCGCTCGAAGGGCTTGTCCTCGCCACCGACCATGATGGTGAGCGACGCCGCCCTGGCGCCGACCTCGCCGCCGGACACCGGCGCGTCGAGATAGTCGCAGCCGAGCTCGTTGATCTTCTTGGCGAAGGTCCTGGTCTCGATCGGCGAGATCGAGCTCATGTCGATGACCAGCTTGCCTTTGCTCAAACCGGAGGCGACGCCGTTGTCGCCGAACAGCACATCGGCGACCTGCGGCGTATCCGGCACCATGGTGATGATGATGTCGGCCGCCTTGGCGACGGCGGCGTGGCCGGAGACCGACTTCAGCCCCTTAGCGACGAGATCCGCCGGCGGCTTGGAGCGATGATCGCTGGCGATGACCTTGTAGCCGGCATCCAGCAGATGCCCCGCCATCGGCGCGCCCATGATGCCGAGGCCGATGAAGCCTATGGTTTCCATTATGGTTCTCCTGAAGTCTCTGCTCGAACTCGTCGAAGGTTGGCGCTGCCCCTCATCCGCCCGCCGGCACCTTCTCCCCGTATAGTGACGGGAGAAGCGAAGCGCTCCGCCTAAGCCGCCGCGCTTCCCTGCCCGGCCAAGTCCCGGAACCAGCCCAGTCCGGCCTCGGTGCCGGCCTTCGGCTTGTATTCCGCGCCGATCCAGCCGGAATAGCCGATGCGGTCGATGTGGTCGTAGAGGAAGGGATAATTGATCTCGCCCGTTCCCGGCTCGTGGCGGCCCGGATTGTCCGCAAGCTGGATATGCGCGATGCGGCCGAGGTTCGCCTCGATTTTACGGGCGAGATCCCCCTCCATGATCTGCATGTGATAGATGTCGTATTGCAGGAACAGGTTTCTTGAGCCGACCCGGTCGATCAGCGCCAGCGCCTGTTCTGAATAGTTCAGGAAGAAGCCCGGAATGTCGCGGGTGTTGATCGGCTCGATCAGCAGCCGGATGCCGGCCTGCTCCAGTTTTTCCGCGGCGAAGGCCAGGTTTTCGGCGAAAACATCCTCCAGCACCTTGCGGTCGGCGCCGGCAGGCGCGATGCCGGCCAGGCAGTTTACCTGCGGGCAGCCGAGCGCCTGTGCATAGGTGATCGCCTCGGCGATGCCCTGGCGGAATTCCGGCACGCGGTCCGGCAGTACGGCGATGCCGCGCTCGCCCTTGCCCCAGTCGCCGGCCGGCAGGTTGAACAGCACCTGGGTCAGGCCGTTCTTCTTCAGCCTCGCGGCCACCACCTCGGGCGCATGGTCGTAAGGGCCGATATATTCGATGCCCTTGAAGCCCGCGCGCGCTGCTGCGTCGAAGCGATCGAGGAAATCATGCTCGCCAAAAAGCATCGACAGGTTGGCTGAAAAACGTGGCATTCTTCTTGTCCCTCTTATCAGTCGAGCATCACGATCGCGGTCGGGGCGTCTTCCTGATGTTCGGCAAGGTCCTCGAATTCGGTGATCTTGTCGATCTCGGTGCCCATCGAGATGTTGGTGACGCGCTCGAGGATGAATTCGAGCACGACGGGAACCTGGTGCTCCTTCATCAGCCGTTGCGCCTCTCTGAAGGCGGCGGCGAATTCCTCGGGCTTGCGCACCCGGACCGCCTTGCAGCCCATCGCCTCGGCCACGGCGACATGGTCGACGCCATAGCCCGCCTCCGGATCGCCTGACCGGTTGATGTTCTCGAAGGCGAGGCTGACCTCATAATCCATCGAGAAGCCGCGCTGCGCCTGGCGGATCAGGCCGAGATAGGCGTTGTTCACGACGACATGGATGTAGGGCAGCTTATGCTGCGCGCCGACCGCCAGTTCCTCGATCATGAACTGGAAATCATAATCGCCCGACAGCGCCACGATGGTGCGGTCCGGGTCGGCTGCGCGAACGCCAAGCGCGGCGGGCAGCGTCCAGCCGAGAGGGCCGGCCTGACCGCAATTGATCCAGTTGCGCGGCTTGTAGACATGCAGGAACTGCGCCCCGGCGATCTGCGACAGACCGATCGTGGTGACATAGGTGACGTCACGGCCGAACGCCTTGTTCATCTCCTCATAGACGCGATGCGGCTTCAGCGGCACCTGGTCGAAATGCGTCTTGCGTTTCATCGTCTTCTTGCGGCCCTGGCACTCCCTTGCCCAGCCGGACCAGTCGCGCAGCTTTCCGGCCGTCTTCCACTCAGTGGCGACGTCGAGCAGCATCTTCAGCGCGGCACCCGCATCGGACACAACGCCGAGGTCCGGGGCGAAGACGCGTCCGATCTGTGTCGGCTCGATGTCGACATGGATGAACTTCTTGCCCCTGGTGTAGACGTCGACCGAGCCGGTGTGGCGGTTGGCCCAGCGGTTGCCGATGCCGAAGACGAAGTCGGCCTCCAGCATCGTCGCATTGCCGTAGCGATGCGACGTCTGCAGGCCGCACATGCCGGCCATCAGCCGGTGGTCGTCCGGAATCGCGCCCCAGCCCATCAGCGTCGGGATGACCGGAACGCCGGTGATTTCGGCGAACTCGATCAACAGGTCGGATGCATCGGCATTGATGATCCCGCCGCCGGCGACGATCAACGGCTTGTCGGCCGCGTTGAGCATGGTCAGCGCTTTTTCCGCCTGGGCCCGCGTCATCGCCGGCTTGAAAGGAGCCAACGGTTCATAGGCGTCGATGTCGAATTCGATCTCAGCCAGTTGCACGTCGACCGGCAGGTCGATCAGTACCGGGCCAGGCCGCGACGAGCGCATGAGGTGAAATGCCTTCTGCAGCGCCATGGGGACGAGATAAGGTTCCATGACGGTGACAGCCCATTTGGCGACGGGTGCCGCGATGGCGGCGATGTCGACCGCCTGGAAATCCTCCTTGTTCAGCCGTGCACGCGGTGCCTGGCCGGTGATGCACAGGATCGGAATGGAATCGGCTGATGCCGAATAAAGCCCGGTGATCATGTCGGTACCGGCCGGGCCCGAAGTGCCGATGCACAGTCCGATATTGCCCGCCTTGGCGCGGGTGTAACCTTCGGCCATATGCGAGGCGCCCTCGACGTGGCGGGCGAGAACATGGCGGATGGTGCCCCGACCCTTGAGCGCCGAATAGAGCGGATTGATCGCCGCACCCGGCACGCCGAAGGCGCAGGAAATACCTTCCTTTTCGAGAACAAGAACCGCCGCATCGACAGCGCGCATCCTGGCCATTTTCCGGCCCTCCACAGGGTTTGTCATTGTTGGATGGCCTGTTATCTCAGCAAGCCGGCTATTTTTCAATTTTTTCAGAATATTTTTTCATTTCTAGAGAATGGCTCCTATGCCCTGATTTTATTCGGTTTTCGGTTTTCCAGGATTTTTCTCTCCGCCTAATTGAAAAACTTTTTCATTGCACGTTTGGAGAAATCGGCGAGACTGGCGTCATGGAAACCACTGAGAAACGGCAGCGTGGTCGGCCCCGCGCTTTCAACGGGCCATCCGAGGCCAGTTCGGTGCAATCGCTCGACCGGGCGTTGCGCATCCTGGCCATCGTGGCGGAGGGCAACGGCCTGTCGCTGAGCGAGATATCGGCGCAAAGCGGCCTTGCCGCCTCCACCGCCTACCGCATGCTGACGACGCTCGAAAACCACCGCATGGTCGAGTTCGACACATCAGACCAGTTGTGGTCGATCGGCGTCGAGACCTACCGCATGGGCGCGGCGTTCCTGCGCCGCCGCAAGCTGGTCGACCGCGCCCGCATCGTCATGCAGGAACTGATGGAAAAGACCGGCGAGACCGCCAATCTCGGTGTCGCCGAGGATGATTGCGTGGTGTTCGTCAGCCAGGTCGAGACGCACCAGGCGATCCGCGCCTTCTTCCGCCCGGGAACGCGCAGCCCCTTCCACGCGTCGGGCATCGGCAAGGCGGTGCTGGCGCATCTCGAACCGGAGCGCGTCGGGACCATCTTGCGCAAGGCCGGCCTGCAGCGCTTCACCGACAAGACGCTGTCCGAGATCCCTGCCCTTGCCCACGACCTGGCCGTCATCAAGCAACGCGGCTGGTCGGTCGACGACGAGGAACGGCACCCCGGCATGCGTTGCGTGGCCGCCGCCATCTTCAACGAATTCGGCGAGCCGATCGGCGGTGTCTCCGTGTCGGGGCCGACCGTGCGGGTGACGCCGGAGCGGCTGGCCGAGATCGGCCCGATGGTGCGCGGTGCCGCGGCCGAAGTGACCAGGATGATCGGCGGCGCGCAAGCCGGTTGATCAGCAGCTTGCCCAGGCAATGCGTTCCTGGTCGCAGTCCGGTCCCCCCGGGGTCCTGCTCGTCAAGGCCACTCTCCCCTCTGCTGGCGCTTGAATGGCCGACTGGACGTTCGCAAAATCGCTGGAAACCACGGCAGCATGACGCCGCCTTGCCGCGGCGTTCGAATGCATGCGAAAGGGCACGGATGCGGAAAACGGTTCAGCTCTTGCTTACGGCTTCACTTTGCGGATGCGTAGCGGCGGCACCTCGACCTGATGCCGGCGGAGGCCAGCGGGTCGAACCCATTCCGATCCCGCTTGCCCTGGAGGAGATCATAACCACCGGCATCCGTCAGCGCTTGCCGGATCCTGCCTCCGCCAAGTTCGGAAGGATGCTTGCCGGCGAGCGGACGCTGAACGGCCGCAAGGAGATCGTCGTCTGCGGCTTCGTCAACGGCAAGGATTCCTCCGCCGGCTACGGCCGCGACCAAGCCTTCATTGCCAAGATCTACCCGGATTCGGGAAGCAGCTTCGAACTGGTCGCCATGGGCGACGCTTCGGAAACGAGGCATATTGTCGGCAGCACATGCAACGCAGCCGGATTGCCAATGTCCGATTCCAGCTCGAAAACCCAACTGTAAGCATTTGTGAGACAACGGAAAAAGGGGCTCCCGCGAGCCCCCTTTCTGTTGTTGAACAGTCCTCCCCTCAGAGCCGGCAGTAGTGACGATAGCCGTCGTAACCGACATAGGTGTCGGAGTCCGGATCGTAGCTGGAGTAGCGATCGAAGCAGCGACGGACGTGCCAGGAACCGCCGTCTTCGTCGACATAGACGGTACGCGGCGGCTGCTGGGCGAGCAGGCTGCCCAGGACGAACCCGCCGACGCCGGCGGCGATGCCGATGCCGAGGTCGTGGTGATGCGAATGAGCCGCCGAAGGCTGAACGGTACCGACCAGCATGGTGGTGGCGGCGGTGGTGGCGATGAGGCCGGAAACGAGTGTGCGCTTGAACATGATGATCTCCTTGCTTCGTTGACCGAGGCGATCCATCCGCCTCTTGATCATCTGTCGTTGCCGCGCAGGAAAAGGTTCGAATCTTTTTTCGATTTTTTGCAGAGCCGGCCCGGTCGTACCCTCACCCGGTATCTCTCGTTTCGTCCCACGATCCGACGAAGGGCGCATCCAATGAAAAAGGGCGGCCGAAGCCGCCCTTGTGAGGAGAAGTGGGTCCCTCCATCAAAGGAAAATGATCACCTTGCCGTGCTTGTGGTGATGATGGTTGTGGTGCCACCACCAATGCTTCTTGAAGTGCTTCTTGTGGTGATGGTTGTGATGATGATTATGCATACCGTGAGCAGACGACGTGCCGACGGTGCCGGCAAGCGCGCCGGTGGCGACGAGGCCTGATGTCAGAGTGCGCTTGAACATGATGATCTCCCGGACCCTTGATCGAGGCGACCCATTCGCCTCCGAACCTCAGTCGTCGTGGCGCGGAAAAGGTTCGAAAGGTCGAGGAGATTTTTCGGTGAGGCGTAGGAGTAGCGAGAGGCGGATCACACGAGGTCGCGGACCACTACCGACTATTGACTACCCCTCACCCCATGCCCGTGATGTGACGCAGCCAGAAGGCGAGCGCAATGAAGCCGATGATCGTGGTCACGCCGGTCCAGTCGACATTGGCCTTCTTCACGTCGCTGATGAGCTTGACCAGCAGCATCCAGGCGATGACGACGATGGGGAGAATGATGACAAGCCTGATCATGCGACACTCCAGTCCGAAGCGATTGCACCTGGTGTCTATGTAGGAAGCGTCTTGGTGGATTTCAGCACGCTGCGGGTAACTGAAAATGGAGTTTTGTCTTTACTGACGCACGAAATATGCTAACGGGGCGCCATGCCCTTGTAGCTCAGCTGGTAGAGCAGCGGTTTTGTAAACCGAAGGTCGCGGGTTCGATTCCTGCCGGGGGCACCAGCTCTGACCGACGATTCCCCGAGCGTCCAAATCTTCCGAGCGCGGCCTCCCTAGGAGGCACCCACTGGATGGGCCGATACGTTCGTCCGGGTGAACGTATTCCGCACCCTGACGGACCTGTAGACATACGCGACCCAGATGCCTGTCAAAACAAACGAAACTATCGGTGCCGCCAGCGCATCGCCTGCGAGCACCTGGCTCACCGGAACACTCAGAATGGAGGCGATCCAGATCGTGTCCAGGACAAAGACGACAGGGATCGCAAGCCACTGAAGCAGAAACAATTGCGGAAAGCGATGGCTGCGCCGAAGCATCGACACAAGCACAACCAGCTGAAGCGCCAGAAATGCGAGGTTGAGGGCAACCTCACCATACACCACCAGTGGCCCATTGGAGAGGGTCATGAGTTGCTGGTAGCCGTCGGCCGAATTGGCGAAGTCGGCCAGTGTGCGCAGCGGCGACAATGCCTGACCGATCGCCAGCAGCATCAGCCAACCGCCGAAGCCCACAAGAGCCTCAGGGTTCTGCGACGGCTTCACGGCTGATCGAACGGCAAAGAAAACAGGCACGCCGATCAACAGCAGCACGATCGCCAAATGCCAGATGGAAAACGCCCCCATCTACCTCTCCCCCTTTTTATACCCTCTCAAGTTGTATCAGATTTCAGTTTCAACTCAAGAGGCGAGCCTCGCATCGAGCGACGTTGGATGCCGAGACAAGGATTTCTCCTGTCTGCTCCTGACTCCCTTAAACCCCGATCGCCGCCACCAATATCCGGTTCTGCCGGCGTATCGCCGCGCGCAGTTCCGGTATCCTGGCCTCGTCGCGCTTCACGAATTCGATGAACATCATGTTCATGTTGTTGAAGATCAGTTCGCCCAGGGCTGCCCCGTCTATATCCTGCCGTACCAGGCCGATCTGCTGCAACCTGGCGATCAGCGCGCGGATCTGTTCGGTGAGAGAGCGGTCGAGCGCGGTGTAGGCCTGGCCGAACGGGCTGTCGGGCAATTGCGTCGAGATCGCCATCGCCTGCCGCCACATCTCCTTGCTGAGATAGTGTAGCGAGTGCTCGATATAGATGCCGACCAGCGTGTCCAGCGCATCACCGACATTGGCCGGCGGCCGGGCGACGACGCCGCGCCCGGCATTGAGCACCTCGTTGACCTCCAGCGAGACGATGGCGCCGAGGATGTCGCCCTTGTTCTCATAGTAATTGTAGATCGTGCCGACGGAGACCTCGGCCTGGGCGGCGATTGCCTCGATCTTGGCACCCTCATAGCCGGCCTCGCGAAAGAGCGCCGCCGCCGCCTCGATGATGCGCCTGTGCCGGTCCGCCTTTTGCCTTGCCCGCAATCCGCTCATATCGCCTCTTGCCATAAAAACAGAATTGACTCAATTTTAGAATTGGTTCAATTTTTTGCAAGAAGTCACAAAGGCAAGGGAGAACACTCGATGTCCATCAAATCCGCAGCCGGGAATCCGCTGTCCGTCCTGAAGCGCCACTTGCACGCGGCATGCGCCGCCACGGCACTGCTGCTTGCCGCCGGCAGCCTCGCCGAGGCCGCCGATCTCAACGCGCTGATCTGGTGCGACCATTCCGATCCGGCGCTGCTGCAACCCTTCGAGGAGGCCAACAACGTCAAGGTCAACGTCAAGGAATTCGAGGGCACCGGCGCCGGTCTCGCGATCGTCGAGCAGTCGCAGCCAGGCGACTGGGACGTGATGGTGATCGACAGCATCGACGTGCCGCGCGGCGTCGAAAAGGGCCTGTTCGAGCCGCTGCCGGAAGACAAACTGCCCTTCACCGACCTCTTCCCACAGGTGAAGATGGACGGCTCCACAGTGGTGGGCGGCAAGCGTTACGGCATCACCGAAAAGTTCGGCTACAACACGATCGGCTTCAACAAGACCAAGGTCGATCCGGCCGACATGCAGTCCCTGGCATCGCTGACGTCAGACAAATACAAGGGCAAGGTTGCCATCTACGATTATTACCTGCCCGTCATCGGCATGGCGGCGCTCGCCATCGGCAAGAAGACGGCTGACCTCACCGAAGCCGACCTGCCCGCCCTCAAGGAAGAGCTCCTCAAGATGAAGGCCAACGCCAAGCTGGTCGGCGAAGTGACCGCCAGCCAGACGGCACTCGCCACCGGCGAAGTCGATATTCTGGTCGGCGGCGGCGAATGGGTGACGGCGGGGCTGGCGAAGGAAAACCCGGCGCTGGATTTTTCGATCCCGAAAGAGGGCGCGGTGCTTTGGTCGCAGTCGCTGGCCATGTTCAAGGATTCCAAGAACAAGGACATGGCGCTGAAGTTCATCCAGTACATACTGAGCCCGGAAGGCCAGGCGCGGCTTGCCACTTCCTCCTGCTATTGGGGCATGCCGTCGAACACCAAGGCAGCGCTGACCGACGATCAGAAGAAGATCCTGCGTTTCGACGAGCAGCCGGGTTTCCTTGCCCGCGCCCAGTCCTATCCGGCGCCGAATGCCGAACTCGACAAGAAGATGCAGGATATGTGGACTGAAATGCTGCAGGCGAAGTAAGCGCCCGCCGCTGATGAGCTCCGCTGGACACAACGGGCGTGCCCCGCCACGGGCGGGTCGCGCCTTGCCTTGGGCGCTGGTCACGCCGGCGCTTGGCTGGACGCTGCTGTTCTTCGTGCTGCCGTTCATCGCCATGGGGTTTTCCAGCCTCACGGCGCATGAAGGCGGCGGCTTCACACTTGCCAATTACAGCCAGTTCTTCACCAACCCGTCCTACTGGCAGGCGATGGTCAACTCGCTGCAAGTGACGGCGATCGTCACCGTGGTCTCGGTGCTGCTCGCCTATCCCTTCGCCTGGATCCTCGCCGAACAGGTGCCGGAACGCTGGCAGCGGCTGGCGCTGATGCTGGCCGTGCTGCCGTTCTGGACCTCCTATGTCGTGCGCTCCTATTCCTGGCTGCTGGTGCTGGCGCAGAACGGTGTCATCAACCGCGTGCTGACAGGTTCAGGTCTCACCTCCGAGCCACTGCAGCTGGCCAATACACGCCTGGCCACCGTCACCGGCTTCGTGCATTTCTTCGTCATGCTGTTGACGCTGACCATCTTCGCCAACCTCAAGCAACTCAGCCCGAGCTACCGCAAGGCGGCCGCCGATCTCGGCGCCGGGCCGGTGCGGACCTTCCTGCATGTCGTCCTGCCGCTGACCCTGCCCGGCATCATGGTCGGCGCCTTCCTCACCTTCGTCCTGTGCATCGGCGACTACATCACGCCGCAGATCCTCGGCGGCAACAATGAGCTTCTGATGCCGCAACTGGTGATGATGCAGATCGGCCGGCGCGGCGATTTTCCGCTGGCCTCGGCGCTGTCGATCATCCTGATGGCGGTGGTGAGCATCGCCTATCTTGCCTGCGCGCGCTGGCTGAAGATCGAGCGGGCGTGACCATGCGCCAGTTCGTCCGCGCCGTTTCCTGGGTCTATGCGCTTGCCGTCTACGGCTTCATCTTCCTGCCGGTTGTCGTGCTGGTGCTGTTCTCGCTGCAGTCGACCTCCTTCCCCATTCCGCCCTTCACCGGCCCGTCGCTGCGCTGGTACGACGCGGTGCTCTCCGACGCCCGGCTGACTTCGGCGCTGGTCAATTCGCTGATGGTTGCGGTGCTTTCCTCGGCCGCCGCCGTCACGGTGGGCTTCCTCTCGGCCTGGGGTTTCGCTCGCTTCGTGCTGCCGGGCTCGGGCCTGCTGCGCGGTCTGATCACGCTGCCGCTGACGGTCAGCTACCTCATCATCGGCATGGGCCTCCTGGTGCTGTTCAACTGGGCCGGCGTGCCGAAATCGCTGCTGGCGGCCGGCATCGGCCATGTCGTGATCAACCTGCCGCTGTGCTTCGCCATCATCTACAGCCAGATGGGCGACCACCAGATCAACATCGAACGCGCCGCGCGCGATCTCGGCGCGCCGGAATGGAAGGTGTTGCTCCTCATCACCGTGCCGGTGATGGCGCCGGCCATCTTCGCCGGCTTCTTCCTGTCGATGACCTTCTCCTGGGATGAGTTCGTGATCTCCTTCCTGCTGACGCGCTTCGATACCACGCTGCCGGTGGAGATCTGGAACCTGTTGCGCTCCGGCCTCAACCCGAAAACCAACGCCGTCGGTTCGCTGGTCTTCGCCGTTTCCATCGTGCTGGTGGTGCTGTTCGAACTGACCCTGTTGCGGAGAAAGCCGGCATGAGCGCGCCCCTGGTCGACATCCGCAACGTCTCGCACCGTTTCGGGCAGCTGGCCGTACTGAAAGACATCTCGCTGCGGATCGAGCCCGGCAGCTACACGATCCTGCTCGGCCCGTCCGGCTCCGGCAAGACGACGCTGCTTTCTATCCTGGGCGGCTTCGTCACGCCCAGCGAGGGCAAGGTGTTCATCCGCGGCGCGGACTGCACCTCGACGCCGCCGGCCAGGCGCCCGACGACGACCGTATTCCAGGACTACGCGCTGTTTCCGCATATGAGCGTCGGTGGCAATGTCGGGTTTGGGCTGCGCATGCAGGGCGTCGACGGCGCGACACGCGCCGCCCGGGCGCGGGAGGCGCTGGCGCTGGTCGGGCTGGGCTCCGCCTTCGACAAGAAACCGCACCAGCTTTCCGGCGGCCAGCGGCAGCGCGTGGCGCTGGCGCGTGCGCTGGTGATCGAGCCGGCGGTTCTGCTGCTCGACGAGCCGCTCGGTGCGCTCGACCTCAAACTGCGCCGGCAGATGCAGGACGAATTGAAAGCGATCCAGAAACGCGTCGGCACCGCGTTCATCCATGTCACCCACGACCAGGAGGAGGCGATGGCGCTGGCCGACCACTGCGTGGTGATGAACGATGGCCGCATCGAGGACGAAGGCCCGCCCGAGCGCGTCTATCACAGGCCGGCGACGCGCTTTTCGGCCACCTTCATGGGTGAAAGCACGATCCTTGCCGGCAAGGTGACGGACGCCAGGGACAGGACGATCACCGTCACGACGCCTGTCGGACCGGTTTTGGTGCCCGGCACTTTGCCCGCGGGTTCGGCCATTGCGCTGGCCATACGGCCGGAGCATCTCATTCTCGGCGGGGCCGCGGGTACCGCGGGTCTCGGCACGGCAAAAGTGAGCGACGTGGTCTTCCAGGGCAGTTTCAAGCGCGTGCTTGCCATTTCCGCCGAAGATCCCTCGCTGCAGTTCATCGCCAAGCTGCAAGCGTCAGCCACCGTTCAGCCCGGCGACACGGTTGCCGTTTCGTGCGATACCGACCAGATCATCGTTTTGGCGGACTGAAATGGGAAGTTTTCCGGCCATCGACGCCGCTGATTGGTACGAGACCATCCGCATGGCCGACGGCGTCACGCTGATCCACGAGCCATGGATCAAGCCGTTCTTCCGCTGCAACATCTGGCATGTGCGCGGCCGCGACCGTGACCTGCTGTTCGACACCGGTCTTGGCCATTTCAGCCTGCGCGCGCATGTGCCTTTGGTGAGCGAGCGCAAGCTGACCTGCGTCGCCAGCCACACGCATTTCGACCATATCGGCTGCCATCACGAATTTCCCGACCGCTGCGTGCACCGTGCCGAGGCGGAGATCCTCGCCGATCCGCGCAATGAATGGACAGTGGCTGACCGCTATGCGACCGACGATATGTTTGATCGATTGCCGCGGGGTTGGGAGTCGTCCCGCTACCGGATCCTGCCCGCCCCTGCCGACCGTCTGCTCTTACATGGCGATGTCGTCGATCTCGGCGACCGAGCCTTCGAGGTGATCCACACACCCGGCCATTCACCCGGAGGCATCGCGCTCTACGAGGAGAAGACCGGCATCCTGCTGTCCGGCGACATCGTCTATGATGGCCCGCTGATCGACGACGCCTACCACTCGGATGTCCCGGACTATGTGGCGACACTGCTCGCCATGCGCGACCTTGATGTCTCGGTCGTGCATGGCGGCCATTTTCCGAGCTTCGGCAAGGTGCGCTACCGCCAGCTTATAGACGAATACCTGGCGCGGAAGCGGCAGGCAGGCTGCCATCTGCGGCAGTCCCCGTAGTCAGATCAACGCATCAATTCGAAATGCCGTGGAAATGCCTGATGCAGCAGGAGCAGCATGGTCTTGCGCAGCACATCCGTGTCACGGCTGGAAGGGTTCAGGTGATCCCAATACCACGCGCCGTGAACCAGATAATTCAGGCTCTCGGACAAGGTTTGTATGTCGACGCCGGCGTAGCCGCCGCTTCGCGAAATCTCGACCAGCAGCTCGCGCGCTTCGGCGGTGTAGGCCAGGTCGCTCGGCAGGCCGATTTCATTGTAAATCTGCATGCTCTTGCGGTCGCTGGAGAACACGACGAAGACAGAAACCCATTTCGGGTGCTGCCGGGCGAAGCGTTGCGCGCAATCGACCGCGCCCAATAACCGTTCAACCGGCGACAGGCCGGGTGCCCGCACCAGCGTGACCCAGAGCGCGTCATACTGATCGCTGAGATACTGCAGCACCGCCCGGAACAGATTCTCCTTGCTGCGGAAATGAAAGACGACCAGCGCATTGGACGAGCCGACATGTTCGGCGATGCGCTGCATGGTGACGCTCGCCAGGCCCTCCTCCGCGATGAGCTCGATGGTGGCGTCGATGATGCGCTGCACACTCGCTTCGCCACGCTCGCGCCGACGGTCCCTGGGCGGCGCCGCATCGTTGGCCGCGCCCTTCGTTGCCACAGCCTTACGTTTCTCCGGCTTTGCCGTTGGCTTGCGTTGCGCCATTTCGTCAGGCCTTTCGGACCGGCGGCGGAACTATCCCGCCGCATAAGTTACTTCGGCATATGGCACGCCGGCTCATCGCGGAAATCGCTCAAAGCGCCGGCCGTGTCCGCGCGTTTCCATACCATTGGCCCTGCGCCGTTTCATAGGCCAACCCTGCCCGGAAGACATCGGCATCGCTATAGGTGCGGCCGATGATCTGAATGCCGGTCGGCACGCCATTGGCGGCGCGGCCCGACGGTATGGTCAGGACCGGGCAGCGGCTCAGCATGTTGAACGGCGTCGTCATCACCCATCCCAGCGAGGGGTTCACCTCTTTGCCGTTGATCTCGACCTTGTCACTGGTCTGGTCGAACTCCGCCGGCACCGCGGGAAGCGCGTTCGTCGGGCAGATCAGCACGTCGTAGGTCTCGAGCAACGGACCAAGCGTCTGGTACATCCGTGCCGCCACATCGAGGGTCGCGACAAACTCCGTGGCCTTGGATTTCTGCCCGTCCTCTGCGAACTGCCTGGCATAGCTGGTCATGTCCTTGCCGTGCTTCTTGAGCAGTTGCGACAGGGAGGCCCCGAACAGGTGCTCGAGATAAGCGATGCCGGCCTTGAGCACTTCATCACCCCACCCGAGATCGACCTCCTCGACCGTGGCACCCAGCGCGCGGAACACATCGCAGGCGGCAAGCGTATTCTTCCGCACGTCGGGATGGACTTCAAAGGAACCGAGATCCATCGAAAAAGCGATCTTCCAGCCCTTGATCGGCTTGTAGTCGAGCGGCAGGCGCAGTTTGGGACGCAGCGTGGCGATGTCGAGGGGGCTTGGTCCGGCCATGACATTCTGCAGCAGGATCGCATCCCTGACGTTTCGCGCCAGCGGCCCGGTGTGGCAATAGAAATCGAGGTTGAAGGGCGGCTCGTCCGGATTGCGGCCGTAAGGCGGTTTGAAGCCGACAAGACCGCAGGCCGAGGCGGGAATGCGGATGGACCCGGCGATGTCAGAGCCGGTGGCGATCGCCGATGTGCCGGAAGCGAGCGTTGCAGCCGAACCGCCTGAGGAGCCGCCCGGCGTGAAGTCGCGATTCCATGGATTGCGGGTGACACCCCACCGCTTCGACCAAGTATAGCCGGCGCAGCTGAATTCCGGTGTCGCCGTGCGGGCATGGACGATGCCGCCAGCCTTCATGATGCGTTCGTTCATGGTCGAGGTGTGGCCACCAATGGCATCCTTCGACAGCAGCGAGCCGTGCGAGGTCGGCTTGCCCTTGATGTAGCTCTCGTCCTTGATGCCGATGGGCAGCCCTTCGAGCGCGCCGGTCCTGGCGCCCTTTGCGTATTTCGCCTCGGCCTTGGCGGCCAGCTCCATTGCTTCCTCGAAATGCGTGAAGGTGTGGCAGTTGATCGCCGATCTGGTGGCTTCGGCACGACTGATGGTGGCCCGCATCAATTCGACGGGCGACAGTTTCTTCGCCTTGAACAGCCGCAGCGCCTCATTGGCCGGCATGTAGCAAAGGTCGAGATCGGACATCGGAAGTCTCCCGCGATCGTGAGATCGCACTTGGCATGAAGGGTTGCCGGACCGCGCATCGCGGTCCGGTGGCTGTTCGTTGGTGTTGGCGGCGCTATTTCTGGAGGTCGGTCCAAATCTTCGTGTAGAGCGCCTGCACATCCGGTGGACAGGCCGGCATGAACTGGCCCTTGGCGGCGAATTCAGCCGGAATTGCCACTTCGGGCGCCGTCTTCATGTCATCCGGCATGAAAGCCTCGGAGCCCTTGATGCCGTTGGCATAGCGGGCGAAAGCCGAAATCATCGCGGCATTCTTCGGGTCCATGATGAAGTTCTGGAAGAGCTTGGCGTTCTCGACATTCCTGGCGTCCTTGAGGACGGCTACATTGTCCATCCAGATCGGGAAACCTTCCTTGGGATAGCCGTAGACGATCTTGGCGTTCTCGAGCCGCTCGCGCAGCGATATGCCGTTCCAGTTGACGCCGGCGGCAATGTCGCCCCTGCCCAGGCCGTCGACAGCCGCATAGTCCAGCGACAGCCACTTCGCCTTTGCCTCGACCAGCTTGTCGTGCACCTTCTTCAGCACCTGCATGTCGTCGGTGCAGTATTTGCCGCCCTCGTAGGCGATGGCGAGAAACATGATGTCACCCATTTCGGGCGCGACATTGATCTTGCCGACGAGCTCAGGCGGCGGGTCGAGGAAGATCGCTGACGTGTTCGGGTCGCCGGCATAGACCGCCTTGTTCACCGAAATGCCTGTCGTGCCCCACTGCCATGGGACTGTGTATTTGCGGCCCGGATCGAAGGGCACATCGACCCATCGCGGATCGACATTCTTGAAGTTCTCCATCTTGTTGGGATCGGTTTCCAGGAGCAGACCTTCGCTGATCCAGATCGGCACGACACTGGCTGACGGCACCACGATGTCATAGCCGGATGCACCCTGGCGGACCTTGGCCAATGCGGTGTCGTTGGAATCGTAGTCCGTTACGGTGACCTTGATCTTGTAGGTCTCCTCGAACTTCTTGATGAGGTCCGGACTGGTGTAGTTGCCCCAGTTGTAGATGTTGAGTTCGCCATCGGCGCGGGCCGCGCCTGTCGCGGCAAGCAGCGACAGCCCCAGGGCCGCCGCGGTCAGTTTCCAGTTCATGCTAGTGCTCCCATTGTTGGGACCGGCCGCGTTGCCGCCTCGGTCCGTCTCCTGCTGATGAACAAGCCTGGCGATGCCATTCAGCCCATGGCGAGCCGACCGGCAGTCAAAATTCCCCTCTTCGCGGCCATTCACTGCGGATGCCAGCTGGCCAACTTGGTCGTTGGCCTGAAGCTAGATTATAACTAACTATACAGTCAATATCTTTACACCGGCATTGCCGTGTCGCTGTCCGTCACCCGCCACGGTTCTACACGGTGAGCAGCGGATGAAGGCCGCGCGGGGCTTCAGCCATCCCTGCTGGCGGGAAGTGAAATCCGATAGTCCGGACCGCGATTCCTTGGCTTGCGCCACGGTCTCAGACGGTCCTTCAATCTCGTTTGGACAACCGGCTTCTCGTAAAGCGGAGCCGGCAGGCCGGCGAGCGCATAATAGTCGTCAAGGATGCTGGTCTGCAGCAGACGCTGCTCCTGGGTGAAGAAGCTGAAATGCGCGGCGACCAGATCGCCGAAAACCTTTCCCGGCCGATCGAGCTTCGTCGGCAAGGTCGCTGACAGCCATTCCTCCTCGTCATTTCCCGGCGGGAAGAAAAGCTCGCCGGTCTCCAGGATATCCGACCCGAAAAAACCGATCGCATTGATCGAGAAGCGTCCCAGTCTGATTTCCCGGTCAGGCACACGGAAATCACCCAGCCGGTTCGTCCGGACAGCCTCGATGAAGACCGGATGAAGCGCCTCTGGAAAGCTTGCATGAGCCCAGGAATAGGGACACATCGCCTGGCAGGTGAGCGGTCCCTCGATCAGGACCCTGGAAAGATTCTTGATCAAGCTGTTGCAGACCGCGTTGTTGATGATGAGCGGCGCATACCAGAGGGCCGCTCCCTTTTCCGCCAGGGCCCGCGCCTTGAACCTGGGAAGGAAGCCCTCCTCCAGAAAGACCACATCGTCGTCGAGGCGCAGATAGAGAGCGTCGGCATCGTCACAGAAGCGAAAGAATCTGCCGATGACATCGATGCTGCCGTCGGCGCTCGGAACCGTCTTTATCTTGCAGCGCGGATCGCTGGCAGCCAATCGCTGGAGATAGGCCCGATCGGCTTCGTTGCGGCAATTGTCCCACAGATGCCATTCGTGCACCTCAGGACTTTTCAGAACATGGTGGCTGAGCAGGCGTAGGTACTTCTCGCGGCCTGCCGGGGTCACAACAATCAGCTTCATGAGGTCCTGCCAGCAATGGTCGCTTGTCCTGGTCGGCCAGCGACCCATGGCAAGCCTAAAGCAAGTCCTGGAAAAGTGTGAAACGGTTTTCCGCGCAGGCCTGAGCGATAGAGAGGTTCGACGCTTCGACGAGCCGAGAAGCACGGCGCAAGACATCCGTCTGCACAATGCCAGACGAGAATCCCTCCATTCGTGGCTCTTCGCATTCATCCGGCTTTGGTGTAGGGGCTCGCCATGACAGTAGCAGAGACCAAGGCACAAACGCCGATTCCGGGCCCATGACAAACGCAGCCTGCCGCAATCTCGTCGTCGTCAGGGCCGATGACAACTCTCTTCATCGCGGATGGGGGGCGGACGATCCTCGCTGTGAATTCGATTTGATAGTCAGCTACTACGGCAGCGATCCGTCAGCGTTTCGTCTGCCTTGTGAAAACCGTGTCGATTACAAGGGCGGAAAATGGGACGGCATACACGCTCTGTTCGCAGAGCGGCCCGAACTGCTGGATCACTACCGATATATCTGGTTCCCGGACGACGATATCGAGGCCGACCGGGCGACCATCGAAGCTTTGTTCGTCAATATGCGCCGGTTCGACCTGCACGTCGGCCAGCCAGCACTGACGCTGGATAGCTATTACACCCACCTGCCGTTTCTTCGCTGCAAGAGTTTCGAATTTCGCCTGGTCGACAAGATCGAGGTCATGGCTCCCTGCATAAGGTCCGACATCGTGGCCAAGATGCTACCGCTTTTCGAACACTCCATGGGGGGTTTCGGTCTCGACTCCTTGTGGACGCGGCTTGCCGTACGAAACCTTGGAACATCCGCCGTATTCGACGCCTTACCTGTCCGCCACACGCGGCCAGTTGGAGTTCACTTGGCTACCACGATGCTCGGGTCCGGCCACACGGCGGAGTCGGAACTCCGCCAACTCGGGTTGCGATATGGATTTGGCGAGTTCTTTCCCCTGTCTTACGAGGCCGTTGATCTCAAAGGCAGGCGTTGGCGATCGCGGCCGATTATCGGCTTGCGCATGGTGGCTGACTATGTTCTGGGCCGAAGAGCTTTTCGTCAGCTGCACAAGTGGAAAAGGCGACTTTGGCACCTGCTGCGCAGGCAGTATTCCAGGCCGGTCGAACTGTCTCAGATCAAACTCTAACCATAAGTCGGCAGATCCGGGAATGGACAAGAACCTGCTCAGCGAAGCCGACATTCTCATTGTCGGCGCGGGCTTTTATGGCGCGACGCTCGCCGAGCGCATCGCCACGCAACTCGGCCGGCGCGTGCTGGTGATCGACCGGCGCCGGCACATCGGCGGCAATGCCTACACCGAGGAGGATCCCGCCACCGGCGTCGAGATCCACCGCTACGGGCCGCATCTGTTCCACACATCCAATGAAGAAGTCTGGAATTACCTGCGCGGCTTCACCGGCTTCACGGCCTATCGCCATCGCGCGTTTTCGACCTATCGCGACAAGGTCTATCCGCTGCCCATCAACCTTGCCACGATCTGCCAGTTCTTCGGCAAGCGGCTGAGCCCGGACGAGGCGCGCGGCATGATCACCGGACAGGCGGCGGAGCTTGGCGATCGCCCGCCGGCCAATCTCGAGGAGAAGGCGATCTCACTGGTCGGCCGTCCGCTCTACGAGGCTTTCATCAAGGGCTACACCGCCAAGCAATGGCAGACGGATCCGCGCGAACTGCCGGCGCAGATCATCGCCCGTCTGCCGGTCCGCTACACGTTCGAGGATGGCTACTTCAACGACCGTTTCCAGGGCCAACCGGTGGATGGCTATACGGCGATCTTCGAAAAAATGCTCGCGCATGAGCTCATCGAAACACGGCTTGGCGTCGATTTTTTCGATATCAAACCCTTGCTGCCGAAAGACCTGCCGGTCGTCTACACCGGTCCGATCGACCGTTATTTCGACTATTCGGAGGGCGAGCTCGGCTGGCGGACCATCGACATCGATCTCGAGGTCATGGACACGCCGGATCATCAGGGCACGGCGATCATGAACTATGCCGACGAAACCGTGCCCTACACCCGCGTGGTCGAATTCCGGCATTTCAATCCGGAACGTCAGCACAAGAGCGACAAGACACTCATCGGCCGCGAGTATTCCCGTTTTGCCGGCCGCGCCGACGAGCCCTACTATCCGATCGATACACGCCGGGATCAGGCGGTTTACCGTCGCTATCTCGAACGGGCGACCGCCGAGAAAAACCTGCATCTGGGCGGACGGTTGGGCACCTACCGGTATCTCGACATGCACCAGGCGATCGGCGCGGCCTTGAAGGCTTTCGAAACCGTGCTTGAACCCTACTTTACCGGCAAGCTCGATTCTGTCTCGCGGTCGCCATGACGGGTCTGGCCTGACTCGTAAAAAATCAGCCGCTCAGGCTGATGCCACCGATCTCCCGTCGGTCGCAAGCTGCCGGCGGAACCATTCGAAGGTGCGCTGGATCCCCTCCTGGTAGCCGGTTTTTGCCTCCCAATCGGGAAGCACCTGTCTTGCCATCGTCAGGTCAGGGCACCGGTTTGTCGGATCCTGCGGGAGAGGCGGATGGTGTTCGATGCGGCTGCCCGGAACAAGCGAACTGACGAATTTCGCGGTCTCGAGAACCGAGACCTCGCGATTGTTGCCGATGTTCAAGGGGCCCCGATGCGAGATGCCGTCGCGCCAGAAGAACCGCTCCAACCCATCGACGATATCGTCGATGTAGCCCCAGCTGCGCGATTGCGAGCCATCGCCATAGACGGTCAGGATTCCCGTGGTCAGGGCTTGGCTGACAAAATTCGAAACGGCGCGGCCGTCATCGATACGCGTTCGCGGCCCATAGGTGTTGAACAGCCTGACGACGCGCAAGTCGAGGCCGCTGACGCGTTGCTCTTCGAACAGCAGCGCCTCGGTGCAGCGCTTGCTCTCGTCATAGGAGGCCCGCGGCCCGGTACAGTCCACGGATCCTCGATAGGTCTCCGGCTGCGGCGAGACCAGAGGATCGCCATAGACTTCCGAAGTCGAGGTGAAGCAGAAGCGACCGCCGGGCTTGAGCAGCGACAGAAGATTGAGCGCGCCGCCTATGTTGGCCCTGATCGTGCGCGCCGGCTCGCGCATGTACCACACAGGCGAAGCTGGTGACGCCAGATGGATGATCTCGTCGAAATGCTGGCTGGCGGTGAAGCTCTCGGCATCGGCGATCCGCAGGCTGAACCGCGGGTCCGAGACATGGGCAATGTTGTCTTGCAATCCGGTCCACAGATTGTCGACGACAACAAGCGTTTCCAGATCATCGCGCCGCAACAGGCGATCGACAAGATGGGAGCCAATGAAGCCGCAGCCACCAGAAACCAACACGCTGCGTGGCATGCGCATTCCCTCCAGAAACTCTTCGTTCAACGTCCTGGTAGGCCCGTTTCCCAAAGAGTATGGGAACCTGTCCTATCCAGATCCGAAGGACTTCTAGCAGTGCTTCCATCGATGCCGCAATTGCAACGATCAAACTGTTTCGCGCCTGCCGCGGGCCGGTTGTCCGAGGATGAGACCATCACCGGATATATAGTTCGGATGGGTAAACGTATTTTCGCGGGCTACAGTGCCTTTTGCGGGCAAGGCATTCCCGCGGCATCGCCGCAGCGCGACGCCGCGGGCTGTGGCCTGATGCTCAATTCTTCGGACCGGCGCACAAGCTCGGCGAAGACCAGCGCGAAGCTACCCAGCATGACAAAGACGATGATCAGGCGTGTTACCGGCAATATGTCGGCCTCGTCTGGCTGGTGCGTGCCCCCGAACACCGGAATCGTCCAGGAGATCTTGCGCACAAAACAAAAGTGCCACAGCGCCCCTCTTGGTCTCCCGAAGGATACAGCGATGCTGCGGGCGCCCCACGCCACCCATGCCGGCTAACATGATCGATCGGGCTTTACGAGAGCTTAAGCCCCCTCTTAACCATCACATTCGCTCAAGCCATGACATGAAGCGCGACCTGCCGGTGCGGGCGATGCCGTCGCGGCATGGTCTTGCCGGCCGGCACGATGGCTCCCTTTGCAGACCCGCCCGCACCATGCTACCCCGGCGCTGCGCGGCCAGACCCGCCGCCGCCAATCGGTCGCGATCGGGGAGCCATGAGCACAGCCGCCAACAGCATCGCCTTCGTCTCGTCCGACACAGCAGACGCCAAGGCGGCGCTGGAGAGCCTGTCGGCGCGTTATGGCCAATGTCCCGTCGCGGATGCCGGGGTTGTCGTGGCTCTGGGCGGCGACGGCTTCCTGCTGCAGACCCTGCGCGACACGATGGGGACGGGGAAGAAAGTCTACGGCATGAACCGTGGCACCATCGGTTTCCTGATGAACGAGTATCGTTCCGGCGGCCTCACCGAACGCATCGCGGCCGCCGTCGCCGAGACGATCCGCCCGCTGGAGATGCAAGCCGTCACCTCGGAGGGTGAAACGGTTTCCGCACTGGCGATCAACGAGGTGGCGCTTTGGCGCCAGTCCTACCAGACCGCCAAGATTCGCATCACCATCGATGAGCAGATACGGCTTGAAGAGCTGAACTGCGATGGCGTGATGATCGCGACGCCGGCCGGATCGACCGCCTACAATCTTTCCGCGCATGGGCCGATCCTGCCGCTCGACGCCCCACTGCTGGCGCTCACGCCAGTCAGCCCGTTTCGCCCGCGCCGCTGGCGTGGCGCATTGCTCTCCAACAAGGCGACCGTACGCTTCGACATTCTGGAGCCGGAAAAGCGACCGGTGAACGCCGCCGCCGACCATACGGAGGTCAAGGCGGTGACCTCCGTAACGGTTCGCGAGTCGCCGACAGCAACGGCAACATTGCTGTTCGATCCCAATCATTCCTGGAACGAGCGCATCCTGGCCGAACAGTTCCGTTACTGAGCCGGCACACAGACAGGCGGCCGTATTAGGCATAGCGATTAAGGTTACAAGTTCACAATCGCGCCAATCCCGCCCGTTTCTGTTGACAAATCGCGGACTTGCGCCTAATCGCAATGCCAATCTTGCAAGCGCGTGGCGCTTGCCGCGACGAATAACGTTGCGCCTCCCCGAACCAGCCAAAGACAACAACACTTGTCCTCAGACACCACGATCGCTCAAGAAGCGTTGACCTTTTCAGACCTCGGCCTGTCGCCGAAGGTGCTTTCCGCAGTTACCGATGCCGGCTACACGCAGCCGACTCCGATCCAGGCCGGTGCCATCCCGCACGCCCTGCTCGGCAAGGACGTGCTGGGCATAGCCCAGACCGGCACCGGCAAAACCGCCTCCTTTGTGCTGCCGATGCTGACTCGGCTGGAAAAAGGCCGCGCCCGCGCCCGTATGCCGCGCACCCTGATCCTGGAGCCGACGCGTGAGCTTGCCGCGCAGGTCGAGGAAAACTTCGTCAAATACGGCAAGAATCACAAGCTTAACATCGCGCTTCTGATCGGCGGCGTATCGTTCGACGAACAGGACAAGAAACTGGAGCGTGGCGCCGACGTGCTGATCGCGACCCCCGGCCGCCTGCTCGACCACCGCGAACGCGGAAAGCTTTTGCTCAATGGCGTCGAGATCCTCGTCATCGACGAGGCCGACCGCATGCTGGACATGGGGTTCATTCCCGATATCGAGCGGATCTGCGAAATGATCCCGTTCACCCGGCAGACGCTGTTCTTCTCGGCGACCATGCCGCCTGAGATCACCAAGCTGACGGAAAAATTCCTCCACGCACCGGTGCGTGTCGAGGTTTCCAAGGCTGCGTCCGCCGCCACCAACATTATCCAGCGGCTGGTCAAATCCGGCTCCAAGCCGTGGGACAAGCGCGAGACGTTGCGCAACCTGATACGGGCCGAGGACGCGGAGCTGAAGAACGCCATCATCTTCTGCAACCGCAAGGTCGAGGTGTCGGAACTGTTCCGCTCGCTGCTGAAGTATGATTTCGATGCTGGCGCCCTGCATGGCGACATGGACCAGCGTGCCCGTATGCAGATGCTGGCCAATTTCCGTGACGGCAAGCTTCGCTATCTCGTGGCTTCGGACGTCGCCGCGCGCGGACTCGACATCCCCGATGTCAGCCACGTCTTCAACTATGACGTGCCGATCCATGCCGAGGACTATGTCCACCGTATCGGCCGCACGGGCCGCGCCGGGCGCTCCGGCAAATCCTTCACCATCGCGACCAAGTCCGACACCAAGTATATCGACGCCATCGAACGGCTTATCGGCAACAAGATCGAGTGGCATGACGGTGACCTGTCGACCGTGGTCGCCAGCGAGGGTGAAGACGATGCGCCGCGCCGGGGCAAAGGCGCGCCGCGCCGCGCTGGCCGCAAGGACGATGATCGCAAGGACAGGGGCGAGCGCAAGAAGGGCGGCGAACGCCGCGCCAGACATGGCGAGGAAGATACCCCTCCGGTAATCGCACAGCAGGAACAGCCCGATGTGGCTGAGACGCCTGTCGCCGATATCGGCGAACGGCGCGCGCGCAAGGATGCAATCCGCTCGGAAAATGGCGAGCGCAAGGGCTCCGCGGATCGCGCGCCGGAACGAGGCGATACCAGGCCGCAGCGCGATGGCAACCGCCCTGCCCGCCACCGGCAGGAAGACAACGACGCGACCGTGGGCTTCGGCGACGACATGCCGGCCTTCATGCGCATCGTCGCCAAGGTATAATCCGGACCGCTTTCGAGGGCAGGCCGGCCAGCCGGCATGCCCTCCCGACGAACTCAAAAAATGCATCGGCTCCCAGCCTGGACGACACGCTTCATGCATGTCGCTCTGCTGAAACCGGCGCCACTCCTGGATGCCCAGGGTTGGCTTGCCTCGCCCGTTACATTGGCCCAGGCATCATCTTGGTCGGTTTCTCCAGCATCGGAAACTCGGCCTTGTTGCATTTCACGTTCGGGTTCGTCGGACTGAACATGCCGTTCGGATTATCCCTGAACAGCCAGGCGTGAAGATCGTAGTGGACGAACTCCCTCGGGATGAGCGGATAGTGTCCCTCCATCGGTCCCATGAAGGTCTGGCCAAACAGCTTCGGCGGCTCTTTGATATCCGGCGTCAAAGGCACCAGCCATTCCACGCCGACCAATTTCAGACCCTTCTTGGTCGGCTCGTAGATCAGGACGTTGGGCTTCATCGGGTCGAGTTTCTGGCCGACACTTGGGACGTTGACGAAATGGATGCCCATGGCCCCTTTCGGATAAAACATCGCGCCGGATATCTTTTCGCCGGCATAGTAAACGCACCCGACGGTCGACAGATAGAGGTCGCGGACAGCCGCGGTGTAGTCTTCATACTTGGCCAACGATTTCTTCAACGCTTCGATGTCGGCCTTGTTGGCTTCTTCGGCCTGGGCCGTGGCAGCGTCGAACGATACGCCGAGAAGGCCGGCCAAAACGAGGACGCCGCAACGCCCAAGGCGAGCTTTTCTTGTCATGCATTCCTCCCAGATATTCATCTGGCCGTGCAAGACCGAGGCGGGAAAATGTTTGATTGCGCGGCCAAGCTGTACCGCCTCATCCCCTCTGGAACAGCAATGATGCTATTCCTTTCCAAGCCCGTGGGAAAGCCGTTATTTAGAGCTAGCTAATTCTCTGGCGCGCCAGCCTGAAGAGCACCGAAGTGCCTCAAACAAAAACGGCCCCCGTGGGGGCCGTTTCGCATTCGCTTGCCGAACGATCAGGTGAGCGGCGACAGCTGGATCTCGACGCGCCGGTTCTGGGCGCGGCCTTCGGCCGTCGCGTTGGACGCGATCGGACGCGTCTTGCCGAAGCCGGTAACGGCGAAGCGGCGCTGATCGACTCCCTGCCCGGACAGATAGTTGGCAACCGCCAGCGCACGGCGCTGCGACAGATCGAAATTGTGCTGCTCACCGCCCGTCGAATCGGTATGGCCAAAGACATCGACGGTCGTCTGGCGGAACTTCTTCAGCACCAGTGCGACGGAATTCAGCACCGGATAGAAGCCGGGCTTCACCGCATCCTGATCTACATTGAAGGTGATGTCGGACGGCATGTTGAGGATGATCTGGTCGCCGCTGCGGGTGACGCTGACGCCGGTGCCCTGGAGCTGCCGGCGCAATTCCGCCTCGTTCTGATCCATTGTCGCGCCGATGGCGCCACCGGCCAGCGCACCGATGCCAGCGCCAATCAGCGCGTTGCGGCGGTCATTGCCGCCGGCAAGCAGACCGAGGCTCGCGCCTGCGAGGGCGCCGAGACCGGCACCGGCGGCCGTGTTGGAAATCTTCTGGTCGCCCGTATACGGATCGGTGGTGGTGCAGGCGCTCACGAGCAAAGCCGTCGCCATGACGACGAGCACGGTCTTCTTCATAAATGGTCCCTCTCCAAGTCGCGCCTTTTTCGACGGCGCCAAATCAGCCCTTCCCGCGACTTGTAACATAAATTGCGGCGAAAAGCGGAACAGGAAAAACGCCCGCGACGGCTTTTCCCGAGGTCAGTCACGTGACGACCGGCTTGGCCGGTTACCAGAGATTCTTGCCGTCGATGACCACCACTTCGACCTTGTCGAGATCGAAATCATCGAACAGCCGCGAATTGACGCTGATCTTGGGATTGTCGAAATCCGGCTCGCCGGTCGACCAATCCGGCGTTTCGGTGAACGTGCCGCAGCCGCAAGTTGTGCAAAAACCATGCTTTACGGTTTTCGAGCCCCACTGATAGAAGGTAACGTTTTTCAGTGGCGTGATGAGCTTGAACTGCGATGGGGTGTAGTAGGCCCAGAGCGAGCCGCGTTTCGAGCAGAACGAACAGGTGCATTGCGTCACCGTCCGCGGTGCCTCTGAAACCTCGAATGTCGTCGCTTTGCAGTGGCAGCTTCCCTTGATGGTCATCGACGTCACCTCTCTATTGTCCGCCGCCCATGCGGCAGGGCATCATAAAGAAGCGATCCTGACAACTGTCCGTCAGCAGGCTCCACGCCTGACCAGCCGGCCGGAAATCCTAGTAGGATGATGGCGGCACGAACAGGCAAATGGTCTTGCCGGCATCGAGCCCGGCCTCATGCGCGCACCAGTGAAATTCGCCGTCGGGCGAATCCTTGATACGCCTGTCGCTGTAAGCCAGCACCTCCCCGGTATCCTTGATGACATAGCCTTCCGGGCGCTCGCTGATCGAAGTCTGCGACACCTCGTGGCAGTCGTAGTTGGCGCAGCAGGCGAACGGATAACTCCAACCTTGCGGCTTGGCCGCGGTCGGCTTGGCATCATGCGCCAAGGCAGGCACCGACAGCAGCGCTATCACACAGGCCGCGCACAGGGGAATGACAAGCTGGCCAACCGATGGAACGGCGATGGCCGATCTGGAATTGGCGGCAAACATGGGAACGTTCCTTTCAAACGAGGTTCAAGCGTTTCTTGCTTGCCCGTTCCCGGAACGTGTCTTCCCAGCGGCCAAATCGTCAGCAGATATGCCGCGACCGGCCATAAATGCTTTTGTCTCTTCCGCCTTGATGGTGAGCCGAAATGTGAGTCGGCGCAAGAAATCGCTGCATGAGGCGCTGGCCGCACAAGGCAGCAACTTTCTGCCGTTGATAGGCATGACAGATCCTAGGCGTTGGCCCGCTTCCTCCTGAGAAAGAGCAAGCCATCGCAACCCGGATCAGTGGTGGACGGTGCTAGTCCAGATCCGCCACGGCTTCACCGGCGCCGCCCTCGATGCGTTGCGACAGCGAGGCTTCCATGAAGTCGTCGAGATCGCCATCGAGAACGCTTGACGGGCTGGTGCTTTCGACGCCCGTGCGCAGATCCTTGACCAGCTGATAGGGCTGCAACACGTAGGAACGGATCTGGTGGCCCCAACCGATGTCGCTTTTCGAGGCTTCGGTAGCGTTGGCGACGGCCTCACGCTTCTTCAGCTCTTCCTCGTAGAGCCGCGAGCGCAGCATCTCCCAGGCCTTGGCCTTGTTCTTGTGCTGTGAACGCTCAGCCTGGCAGGCGACCGCGATGCCGGTGGCGATATGGGTGATGCGCACGGCCGAATCGGTGGTGTTGACGTGCTGGCCGCCGGAACCCGACGAGCGATAGGTGTCGATGCGCACATCCGATTCCGAAACATCGATCTCGATCCTGTCATCGACGACTGGGTAGACCCAGATGCTGGAGAAGGACGTATGGCGACGCGCATTGCTGTCATAGGGCGAAATGCGCACCAGGCGGTGGACGCCCGATTCCGTCTTCAGCCAGCCATAGGCATTGTGGCCCTTGATCAAGAGAGTAGCGGATTTGATGCCAGCCTCTTCGCCATCATGCACTTCCAGCACCTCGACCTTGAAGCGGCGGCGCTCGGCCCAGCGCGTGTACATGCGCAACAGCATCGAGGCCCAGTCCTGGCTCTCGGTGCCGCCGGCGCCGGCATGAACTTCGAGATAGGTGTCGTTGGCGTCGGCTTCGCCCGACAGCAGCGTCTCGACCTGGCGGGCCTTCGCCTCGCCCTGCATCGACCGGATCGCCGCTTCGGCCTCGGCGACGATGCCCTCGTCGCCTTCTTCCTCGCCAAGCTCGATCAAGCCGATATTGTCTTCCAGCGCCTGCGTCAGGCCCTTGACCGCCGCGATGCCTTCCTCGAGGCTCTGGCGCTCGCGCATCAGCTTCTGGGCTTCCAGCGGTTCGTTCCAGAGGCTGGCGTCCTCCGCCCGCACATTCAGGTATTCAAGCCGCTTTATGGCCTGATCCCAGTCAAAGATGCCTCCTCAGCAGGGTTATCGCCTGCCTGATCTCGTCGACAATATTCTGCGTTTCCGCGCGCATGGCCTGGTATTCGTCCTGTTGCTGGAGTGACGCTTGGGTCGGCGCGATACATAGGGACGGCGCCGCCATGTGTAAAGCGAAATGGGCCGGCCCCCGGCCAGCCCAACAGGCGGCATCGAGCCCCGTCAGTAGAGGCCGCCGCCGCCGTCCTGGATGGCCTGGTTCGCCTGTGGCGACAGTGCGCCGCCCGATGCGTTGGAGCCATCGGCACCCATGCCGATCACCCAATAGCTGTCTGCCGGACCGGTGCCCGGCTTGAAGGCCTCGATGATGGTGCCCGGATCGCCCGACGTGGCACGCATGCCGGTCTTGCGGTTGATGGCGATCAGATTCATGCCGTCCGGCACCTTGAAGTCGACATTGGGCGTGCCGTCGAGTGCCACGCGCATGAAGTCCTTGAAGATCGGGGCGGCCAGACCGCCACCGGTGGCGCCATGGCCAAGGCCGCGCGGCGTGTCGTAGCCCATGTACAAGCCAACCACGAGGTTCGGCGTATAGCCGATGAACCAGGCGTCCTTTTCGTCGTTGGTGGTGCCGGTCTTGCCGGCGATGTGGCGGCCCAGTTCCCCGATGGTGGCGCCGGTGCCGCGTTGCACCACGCCTTCCATCATCGAGGTGATCTGGTAGGCAGTCATCGGATCGAGCACCTGCTCGGAATTGTCGACCAGCTCCGGCTCCGGCTGATTCTTCCACTCAGGCGCGTTACAACCTTCGCAGCCGCGCTCATCCTGCTTGAACACGGTCTTGCCGTAGCGGTCCTGGATGCGGTCGATCAGCGATGGTTTGATCGACTTGCCGCCATTGGCCATGATCGAATAGGCCGAAACCATGCGCATGACGGTCGTCTCGCCAGAGCCCAGCGCCATCGGCAGATATGGCGCCAGATGATCGTAGACGCCGAAGCGCTCGGCATATTCGACGACCAGCTTCATGCCCATGTCGTTGGCAAGCCGCACGGTCATCAGGTTGCGCGACTTCTCGATGCCGGAGCGCAGCGTTGCCGGCCCGGCGACGGTGCCGTCATAGTTCTTCGGAGTCCAGGTCGTGTTGCCGCTCTGGATGGTGATCGGTCCGTCCATGATCACCGAGGCCGGTGTATAGCCATTGTCGAGCGCGGCCGAATAGACGATCGGCTTGAACGAGGAGCCGGGCTGGCGCATGGCCTGGGTGGCGCGGTTGAACTCGGACTGGGCATAGGAGAAGCCGCCGACCATGGCCAGCACACGGCCGGTGTGCGGATCCATGGCGATCAGACCGCCCTCCACCTCTGGAACCTGGCGCAGGCTGTAGGTATTGTCCGAGCCTTCGTTCTTCTGCACGAAGATGACGTCGCCCGGCTTCAGCACATCGGCCGGCGACTTGGCCTTGACCGTCTTGCCGTCGACTACATGGCGCATGGCAAAGCCCATGTCGTCCTTGCTGACGGTACCTTCGACGCGTTCCTTCACGATATCGCCCGACGCCTGGCGTGCGGGCTGCAGCCCTATCGAGAGACCGGACGCCGAGGAGTCGAGCACGACGGCCAGGGACCATTCGGGAACATCTTCCAGTCCCTTGACCGCTCCCAGCGGGACGCCCCAGTCACCGGACACGTCGATTGACTTCACCGGCCCGCGATAGCCACGCAGCGTATCGTATTTGATCAAGCCGTTCTGCATCGCCTTGCGGGCGATAAGCTGAACTTTCGGATCAAGCGTGGTGCGGACGGATAAGCCACCTTCGTACAGTGCATTCTCGCCGTAGCGGGCAATGATCTGGCGACGCACCTCCTCGGTGAAATATTCACCCGCGAAGAGATAGGTGCCGGTACGGCGCGGCGTGACGCCGAGCGGCTCGGCCTTGGCCTTGTTGCCTTCCTCACGCGTGACGTAGCCATTCTCGACCATCTGGTCGATGACCCAGTTGCGGCGCTCGATAGCGCGATCGGCATGCTTGAAGGGATGGTAGTTGTTGGGGCCTTTCGGAAGCGAAGCCAGATAGGCAGCCTCGGCGACGGTCAGTTCGTTCACCGATTTGTCGAAATAGGTGAGCGCCGCGCCAGCGACACCATAGGCACCGAAACCGAAGAAGATTTCGTTGAGGTAGAGCTCGAGGATACGATCCTTGGGATAGGCCTGCTCGATGCGGAAGGCGAGGATCATCTCCTTGATCTTGCGCTCGTAGGTCTGGTCCGCGGTCAGCAGGAAGTTCTTGGCCACCTGCTGGGTGATCGTCGACGCGCCGACCTGGCGCCTGCCCGAGCCGAAATTCTGCAGATTGACGATGATGGCGCGGCCAAGACCGGTCACGTCGATGCCGGGGTGATTATAGAAATTCTTGTCTTCCGCCGACAGGAAGGCCGCCTTGACGCGATCCGGGATCGCCTGGATCGGCAGGTAGAGGCGCCGTTCTCGCGCGTATTCGGCCATCAGCGAGCCGTCGGAGGCATGGATGCGGGTCGTCACCGGCGGCTCGTATTTGGCCAGCACCTCGTAGTCGGGCAGATCCTTCGACAGATGGCTGATGTAAATCGCAACGCCCGCCGCGACCAAAAGGGCCAGCGTCGTGCCGATGCCGAAGAAATAGCCAATGAGACGAATCATACCCGCTCCAGTCCTTGGTTCGGGAATTCCCTAAACGAAGCCGCCTTCCACGCAAGCTTTCGAACCGGTCCCAATCCGTAATCGAAAACCCATGTCGCCGCCATGTGGACAAAATACGGCAAGGCCTGCTTTCATGACCTCGAGCCGCAAATAAAGGCACCGGGTGTTGTCATCCAGCAACGCTGCCCTAGGTTGCAGGCGCCGCCAGGCATGTCAACCTCCGGTCCCCGTTCCGGCACGGGCGGAAGCGAACAGCGCCACGGCGTTGGTGATGCTTTGTGCGGCCTTGCCGCGCCATTCGGCGTCGAGCAGTTGCGCTTCGTCCTTGGCATTCGAGAGATAGCCGAGTTCGACCAGCACGGATGGCACGTCCGGCGCCTTCAGCACCTTGAATCCCGCCGAACGCTGCGGATTGTTGATGAGGCCGACGCTGGTCGAAAGCTGGCCGACCAGCGTGTGGGCGAAACTCATCGAGAAGGTGTGCGTCTCGCGGCGGATCAGGTCGATCAGGATGTCGGTCACTTCCTTGTTATCGTCCTTGATGACCATACCGGCAAACTGGTCCGAGAGATTCTCGCGGTCGGCAAGCGCCTGCGCCTCGGGATCCGATGCCTTGTCGGAGACCGTATATACGGTGGCGCCGCGGATGCCCTTGACGCTGATCGTATCGGCATGGATCGAAATCAGCAGATCGGCCTCATGCTGGCGGGCAATGCGCACGCGGTCGTCCAGACGCAGATACTCATCGGTGTCGCGCGTCATGAAGACATCGTATTTGCCGATAGCCGCTAGCTTGTCGCGCAACTCCGTGGCGAAGGCCAGCGTCACATTCTTCTCAATCGTGCCGTTCAGACCCTCGGCCCCGCCGTCGACGCCGCCATGGCCGGGATCGATGACGACGGTGAAGCGATGGCCCGGATTGGAGACCGGCCCGGTGCCGACCCGCCCACCCTTGTCGGTCGAAACAGTCGAACCGGTGGTCAGCGCCTGGTTGGCAAGGGCGGCGTCGAACTCGCGTTCGGAGGCTGCCGACATGTCGATGGCAATGCGGTAGCCGGTTCCGTCCTCATTCTTGAGCACATCCAGCTTGTCGACGGCGAACGGTCCCTTGCCGGTGAGGATCAGCCGCGAAACGCCTTCACCTAGCTCGCCCAGGCGCACACTCTTGACCAGGCCGCGCGGCTTCAAGTCCTTGGCGTCGATCGCCAGCCTGGTATTCGCCAGATCGATCACCAGGCGATTGGGTCCGCGCAGCAGGAACCATTTGATGTCAGGCTCGCGATCGAAATCCAAGACGATGCGCATCTTGGTGGCATCGCCCACCATCTTGTAGCCTTTGGCCACCAGCGGCGCGTCGGCGGCATTGGCAACGGAGCAAAACGCCTGGGAAATCACGACCAGCAGCAGGAGACAGAAAGCGCCGAGAATCCGGCCGCCAACACGACATCCCTTGTCTGTGAAGTCCGCCAGTCCCATCTCTCTTCCAGTCGCTCCCGGTTTGGCGCCAGGCGCCCGCTCGTTTCGTCGAAGTGCCGGTTAGGCCGCGAACTCGATTAACGATTGGTATCCAGAGAAGGTTAACCAAGCCTTTTCATGCAAGGATCGGAACCAGGCTTACGTTACGGAACTGCTTTTTGCCGGCATCGGAAATCGGGGTTGCCTTCCACCCCGCCAAATCATAAAAGCGATAGTGGATCACTGCAATCCTGGAACCGCCCTCCTCCGCAGCTTCCTGCTACAGGGTTAGATGAAAGGCGGCTCCTTTCGCTTCACGCGAAAAGGCTTCAAGTGATTGCGACGAATTTCGCAGGTGTGCTCCCGTGGCGGGGGAATCGCCTGCGTGAGGAAAACGGCCGGGTTTGTTCCCGTGCCGGCTCTGTACGAGCAAACAAGCTGGTCCGGTTTCCGGGCTTTGGTTCAAAAGGTTCTGCTGGTGACGATGGCTTCAAGCGCAATCATGGAAAGGTCCGCATCAAACCGCGCCAGTATGGCTGCGGGCGGCACCGCCATGACACGCAGGCACCGTCCGGCGGACATTCAATTATCCGGCACCCACTCTCATCCAGACACACAGCAGCGGGTTTTGCCCCGCCAGCTGCGGCTGACGGCTGCCGGGGGGAAACGAAATAATGCCCAACAAAATGCTGATAGACGCCTCCCACCCGGAGGAAACACGAGTTGTCGTCGTACGCGGTAACCGTATCGAAGAATTCGACTTTGAATCCCAGGACAAGAAGCAGCTCAAAGGAAACATCTACCTCGCCCGCGTAACGCGCGTCGAACCCTCCCTTCAGGCAGCCTTTGTCGAATATGGCGGCAACCGTCACGGTTTTCTCGCCTTCAGTGAAATACACCCCGACTACTACCAGATCCCGGTCGCCGACCGTCAGGCACTGCTGCGCGCCGAAGCGCAGGAGGCCGAGGACGAAGAGGACGAGGACGGCGACGGCGATGACCGCCAGAGCCGCGATCGCGGCCGGCGCGGGCGCCGGCGCGGCGGCAAGAGCCGTGACCGGGCCGAACACAAGCGCGATGCGAGCGAGGCAGGCGAAGGCTCCGGCGAGTCGAGTGAAGGCAGCGACAATGGCGACATCGTTGTCGAGGAGATCTCCCATACTTCCCAGATCATCGAACACGCAGCCGACACATCGGAACATTCAGATACGTCGGAGCATGCCGATACGTCCGGCCATGATGAAGGTTCCGGCGAGCAGGACGAAACCGAAACCCGCGAGGGTGGCCCGACATCGATAGCCGCCGCTGTCGAAGGCGACGTGGTTTCCGAGCCTGTCTCGCAGACGGAACAGGCCACTGAAGCAACGTCCGGCGACAATGACCGCGGCATGCTGGAGGAAGTTCAGTCCTCGCATCCGGATGACCACGAGATCGAATCGGTCGGCGCCGAGGATGCGCTGGAAGAAGTGCGCAACCGCCGCAAGCCGGTGCGCCGCCAGTACAAGATCCAGGAAGTGATCAAGCGCCGGCAGATCCTGCTGGTGCAGGTCGTCAAGGAAGAACGCGGCAACAAGGGCGCCGCGCTCACCACCTATCTGTCGCTTGCCGGCCGCTATTCGGTGCTGATGCCCAACACGGCACGCGGCGGCGGCATTTCCCGCAAGATCACCAGCGCGGTCGACCGCAAGCGCCTGAAGGAGGTCGTCGCCGATCTCGAAGTGCCGCAAGGCATGGGCGTGATCCTGCGCACCGCCGGCGAGAGCCGCACCAAGGCGGAGATCAAACGCGACTATGAATATCTGATGCGGCTCTGGGAGAACGTGCGCAATCTCACGCTCCAGTCCACCGCTCCTGCCCTCGTCTACGAGGAAGGCAGCCTGATCAAGCGTTCGGTACGCGACCTCTACAACAAGGACATCGACGAGATCCTTGTCTCGGGCGAGGAAGGCTATCGCGAGGCCAAGGACTTCATGCGCATGCTGATGCCGAGCCACGCCAAGGTGGTTCAGCCGTTCCGCGACACGACGCCGATCTTCGTGCGCAACGGTATCGAGGCGCAACTCGACCGCATGCTGCAGCCGCAGGTGACGCTGAAGAGCGGCGGCTACATCATCATCAATCAGACCGAGGCGCTGGTCGCCATCGACGTCAATTCGGGACGCTCCACCAAGGAGCACTCAATCGAGGACACGGCACTCCACACCAATCTGGAAGCGGCCGAAGAGGTTGCCCGCCAGCTCAGGCTTCGCGATCTCGCCGGCCTGATCGTCATCGACTTCATCGACATGGAGGAGAACCGTAACAACCGCTCCGTCGAGAAGCGGCTGAAGGATCATCTCAAGAACGACCGCGCCCGCATCCAGGTCGGCCGGATCTCGCATTTCGGCCTGATGGAGATGTCACGCCAGCGCATCCGCGCCAGCGTGCTGGAATCCACCATGAAGCCCTGCCCGCATTGCGGCGGCACCGGCCATGTCAGGTCCGATTCGTCGGTCGCGCTGATGGTGGTGCGGGCGATCGAGGAATTCCTGCTCAAGGATTCGCGCAGCCACATCACGGTCCGCACGCCGGCCGCGACCGCGCTCTACGTGCTCAACCACAAGCGCGGCACGTTGGTGGAACTGGAAAGCCGCTTCGGCCTGACCATCACCATCGAGGCGGACGACACGGTTGGCGCGCAGCACTATGCGATCTTCCGCGGCGCCCTGGCTGAAAAGCCCGAGGGCTTTGTCGAGGTCCGCAGCCTGCCAGCCTATGTCGAGCCGGACGAGCCCGAGGACGAGATTGTCGTCATCGAGGAAGAGGATGAGGCACCAGCGCAGGCCGAGCAGCCACGCCAGCAGCCGCAGCAAAACCAGCAGCCACGACCTGTCGGTGGCGAGGACGGCGAAGGCCGCGACCGCAAGCGCCGCAAGCGCCGCAGACGTCGCGGCGGCCGGGATCGGGATCGCGAACATGGCGCTCCGGCGGATGGCTCATCCACCTCGGCTCCGGCCGGAGATTTCGCCGAAGCGGCAAACGCGGCGGACGATGACGACACCGAAACGGACGACGCCGCTCCGATCGCTGCCAGCGCTTCCGACGAGGCGGTACAGGCTTCGGATGACGGCCAGGGCAAAAAGCGTCGGCGCGGCAAGCGCGGCGGCAAGCGCAACCGTCGCGAAGACGGCGAAGGCGAGGCCGAGGCAAGTGCCGGCGAAACAACCGAGCCTTCCGAAGCTGATGCTTCCGAGAGCGAGCCTGCCTCGATCGAGCCGGCGGCTGTTGCTGTCGTGGCGGAAGAGCCGGTGGCTGCGGTGAGCGAAGAGGTGCCGAGCACCGAGAAGCCCAAGAAGCCGCGTCGCGCAGCCAAGCCGAAGAAGGCAGCCGCCGAGGTCGCCGTCGAGACGGCCGTTGTCGAAGCGGCTGTGGAAGCGCCGGCCGAGGCTCCCGCGGCGGTCGCCGAGGAAAAAGTGATTGCGGCCGCCAAGGAAGAGCCCTCGAAGGCCCGGCCGTCACGACGCAAGCCAGCGGCAATCGATGCACCGGTCGTGCCGGTGGTTTCCTCGACCGTCGCCAGTGAGCCGGAAGCCAAGACCGAAGAAAAGCCGAAGCGCGCCGGCTGGTGGCAGCGGAAGGGCTTTTTCTAAGCCTTTCAACTGGTTGAAGTTATTTTTTGATACGAAAATCCCGCGCCGATCGAAGGACGGCGCGGGATTTTTCATGTCAGGTGTTCCCACACTGCGAGGAATGGGAAACCGTCCCACGCCTTCCCGGAACCGCGCTAAGGGGCGAAAATCGACCAGTTCATCATCCTGGCCAACTTCTCCAGGGCGATCGACCCCAGCTTGGAATTGCCATTGGCGTTGAGGCCGGGCGACCAGACGGCAAGCGAGGCGACACCCGGCACGATGCCCAATATGCCGCCGCCGACGCCGCTTTTTCCCGGAATGCCGACGCGGAAGGCGAAATCCCCGGAGCCGTCATAGTGGCCGCAGGTCAGCATCATGGCGCCGATGCGCCGCGCGCGCTCCGCCGACACCACGGAATGGCCGGTCGCCGGGTTCTTGCCGCCATTGGCAAGGAACCGGCCGGCCATCGCCAGTTGCCGGCAACTCATGGCAATAGCGCAATGGTGGAAATAGACGCCCAGCGCCAGTTCCGGTGCGTGATGAAGATTGCCGAAGGATTTCATATAGTTGGCCAGCGCGAAATTGCGATAGCCGGTGGCGCGTTCGGACGCCGCCACCTCGCGGTCGATGATGATGGTCTCGTCGTCGGCGAGGAATTGGATGAAGCGCAGGATCTCGCCGATCGCTTCGCGTGGCTGATGGCCGGCAAGCAGGATATCGGAGATGACGATGGCGCCGGCATTGATGAACGGGTTGCGCGGAATGCCGTTCTCGTGCTCGAGCTGGACGATCGAGTTGAACGGATTGCCCGACGGCTCGCGTCCAACCCGTTTCCATAGCGCGTCGCCGACATTGCCGAGCGCCAGCGTCAATGTGAATACCTTCGAGATGCTCTGGATGGAAAAAGGCTGGTCGGCATCGCCGGCCATCAGCACACGACCATCGTTGGTGACGGCGGCAATGCCGAACTTCCTTGGGTCGACCTTGCCCAATTGAGGAATGTAGGTCGCGACATCGCCGCGATCGGTCCGTTCAGCCATTTCGGCCGCGACCTCGGCCAATGCCTGATCAAGTTTGGGGGCCAGTTCGAGTTCCGGCATGGTGCTACCTCAACCAGCGTTCGATGCGCGACATAGCCTCGACCATGTCATGGTGGCTGCCGGCATAGGAAAAACGCATCGTGCGGTGCCCCGCCTGGGTGTCGAAGTCGCGGCCAGGCGTCGCCGCCACATGCGCCTCGGCCAGCATCTTGCGCGCGAAGGCCATGCTGTCATTGGTGTGCCGGGTGACGTCGCAAAACGCGTAGAAGGCGCCATCCATCGGCGCGGCCAGCGGAAAGCCGAGTTCGGGCAGACGTTTCATCAAGAGCTCTCGATTCCAGGCGTAGCGGCCCTTGACGGCCTCCAGCTCCTCGGTCGCGGCAAAGGCCTCGATCGCAGCGATCTGCGACAATTCCGGCGGCGAGATGTAGAGGCTTTGGGCGATCCGCTCGACCGGCCGCACCAGCTCTTCCGGCAGCACCATCCAGCCGATGCGCCAGCCGGTCATGCAATAGTATTTCGAGAAGGAATTGATCACGGTCACGCTGTTGCCGAAGGCGAGTGCCGTGGTGTCGGGCGCGCCATAGGCCAATCGATGATAGATCTCGTCGGAAATGACGGCGATCCCCAGTGTCTCCGCCATATTGACCAGCGCCGACAGTTCGTCGGCCGGTATAACAGCGCCGGTCGGATTGGCCGGGCTCGCGAAAAGAACCCCCTTCAGCGGCTTCTCGCGGTGCGCTGCCTCCAGGTGACCGGCATGCAGATAGGCCGCTTCGCCGAGTTCGATCTCGACCACATCGATGCCGAGCGCCGCCATGATGTTGCGATAGGCGGGATAGCCGGGTGCCGCGATGGCTACGCGATCGCCCGGATCGAACATCGCCAGGAAGGCGAGATTGAAGGCCGCCGACGATCCGGTGGTCACCGCGATCCGGCCGGGCTCGACCTCAAGCCGATAGTGATCCGCGTAGTGCTCGGCGATCGCCTTGCGCAGACCGGCCAGCCCCAACGTGTCAGTGTAGCCTATGCGCCCGTCCTGCAAGGCCTTGGCGGCCGCGGCGCGAACCCGTGCTGGCGCGGGATCGGAGGGCTGGCCGACCGCCATTGAGATCACCGGCACGCCTTGAGCCTTCAGCCTGTTCGCTTCGGCCAGGACATCCATGGCGTGGAACGGTTCGACATTGCCACGGCGTGAGAGCGAAACGACCATTTTACCCCTGTCCCGACAGTTGAGCACGCCATTCCCTTGATGCATGCGCCGCACAAATGCCCGATTGATGTGAGGATCACAAGTTGAGGAAGTTTTTCCGGTGCCGACTTTTCATCTTTCGCCCGCTCGTCTACCAGTTGACACGTCATGTTGAGCCGCCCCAGATCGACGATTGCCCAGGCAGCGCGCGTTTTCGCGACGTTTTCGCTCGGCGTCGCCGTTGCCGTGGCGAGTTCAGTCACCGCCTTCGCCCAGAACGTGCCTGTCATACGCGATGCCGAGATCGAGGCTCTGGTGCGCGATTACGCTCGGCCGATCTTCAAGGCTGCCGGGCTGGCGAATGACGGCATCGACATCGTCCTGGTCAACGATTCCAGCTTCAACGCCTTCGTCACCGGACGCCGGCTCTTCATCAACACAGGCGCGCTGATGACGGCTGAGACGCCGAACGAGATCATCGGCGTCATCGCGCACGAGGCCGGTCATATCGCCGGCGGCCATCAGCAGAAACTGCGTGACCAGCTCGAGCGCGCCAAGACGATGGCCATCATCGCCACCTTGCTTGGCGCGGGCGCCATGGTCGCTGGCGCGACCACCAACAGCCGCGGTCTTGCCGGCGCCGGCATGGGCGTGGCGGCTGGCGGCGGCGAGATGGCGCAACGCAGCATCCTCGCCTACCAGCGCACCGAAGAAACGACCGCCGACCGTTCGGCTATCACCTATCTCAACGCCACCGGCCAGTCCGGCATGGGCATGCTGAAGACCTTCGCCCGCTTCCAGAGCGCGCTGTCCTTGTCGGGCACGCAGGTCGATCCCTATCGGATCAGCCATCCGATGCCGCAGGAACGCATCGCAAATCTCCAAGTGCTGGTGAAGCAGAGTCCCAATGTCGACAAGGTCGACCCTCCGGCGCTGCAGCAGCGCCACGACATGATGCGGGTCAAGATCGCCGTCTATATGGACGGCCAGGCCGCGGCGGCGCGACTGATGCAAAAGATGCGGGGCAGCCTTGCCGCACAGTACGGCGATGCCCAGTCCACATATCTTTACGGCGACATTGCCGCGGCGCTCGTCAAGACCAACGCCCTGATCAAGGCGCAGCCCAAGAACGCCTATTTCCAGGAGTTGCGCGGCGACATACTGATGAAGGCGAACAAGCCCAAGGATGCGGCCGAAGCATACGCCAAGGCGGTCAGCCTCGATCCGGCGCGGTCCGGCCTGCTGCCTGTCTCGCTCGGCCAGGCCCTGATGGCCGTAGGCACGCCCGATTCGCTGAAGAAGGCCGTCGTGCAGATCAACAACGGTCTGGGGCGAGACAAGGAAAACTCCGCTGGATATCGCTACCTGGCGCAGGCTTATGGCGAGTTGGGTGACATACCGGGGGCCGAGCTTGCCACGGCCGAGGGTCATTTCTATTCCGGCAACTACAAGGATGCGAAGATCTTCGCCATGCGGGCGCAGCAGCAGATGAAGCGCGGCGAGCCGCGCTGGATCCGTGCGCAGGACATCATAAATTACAAATCGTCAGGCAAAATCTAGTGAACCTTCCGGCCACGCGCTGCGACACAGCGGGACCGGGAAACAGGCAAAAGGAACGAAAACGATGAAAAAGGCACTGCTGCTGGGCACCACGGGGATCGCTGTAGCCCTTGCCATGCTGGCTTTCGGTTTCGTGGCCGGCAGCCCACAGATTGCCAAGGCCGGGACGGCGCAGCCTGCGGAGACGGCTCAGCCTGTCCAGACAGCGGGGGCCGATACCAAGATTGACCGCACCGAGGTCGAAGGAATCATTCGCGACTATCTCCTGAAGAACCCGGAAGTGCTGCTTGAAGTGCAGGACGCGCTGGAGGCCAAGCAGAAGGAAGAGCAACGCCTCGCCGCGCTCGGCGTCATCAAGAACGCCAAGGAGCAGATCTTCAACTCCAGCTTCGACGGCATTGTCGGCAACCCGAACGGCAAGGTGACCATCGTCGAGTTCTACGACTACAATTGCGGCTTCTGCAAACGTGCCATCGAGGACATGCGGGCGCTGACCAAGGCCGATCCGGATTTGCGCTTCGTGCTCAAGGAATTCCCGATCCTCGGACCGGACTCACAAAAGGCGAGCGTCGTCTCCATGGCGTTCCACCTGATGAAGCCTGAAAAATACGGCGAGTTCCACAATGCGCTGCTCGGCGGCCAGGGACGCGCAACCGAAGCGGCCGCGATCAAGGTCGCGGTTTCACTCGGCGCCGACGAGGCGACGCTGCGCGAGAAGATGAAGGACCCGTCGATCACCGAAGCCTTCGCCAAGACCTATGATCTTGCCAACAAGCTGGCGATCACCGGAACGCCGTCCTATGTGGTCGGCAACGAAGTCGTGTTCGGGGCTCTCGGGCAGGAAGTGCTGGCGGAAAAGATCGAGGCGGCGAAAGCCGCGCTTTGATCGGCCGGGAGTTTTCTTCACGGGCGCATTTCGGCCTGTTGTGGACAGTGAAAGAACGCACTTGCGCTCTTTCCGCGGGCGACTATGCCCATTATAGAGAGCCAGCGCGCCGGTTTGACACCGGCGCCGGAAAAGGTCGGCTTTTTTGAAAACGGTTTTCGTCCTGAACGGTCCCAATCTCAACGCGCTCGGCAAGCGCGAGCCGGGCATCTATGGCGGCAAGACGCTTGCCGCCATCGCCGACGACTGCAAGCAGGCGGGCACGTCGCTCGGGCTTGAGATCGATTTCCGCCAGTCGAACCACGAGGGCGACCTCGTCGACTGGATCCAGGAAGCCGGCGACAAGGCCGCCGGCATCGTCATCAATCCAGGCGCCTACAGCCATACCTCGATCGCGATCCACGACGCCATCCGCTCGGTCGCGCCGCTGCCGGTCGCCGAGGTTCATCTTTCCAACATCCATGCGCGGGAATCATTCCGCCACGTCTCCATGGTCGCGCCGGTCGCCGTCGGCATGATCTGTGGCTTTGGGCCGCTCGGCTACACGCTGGCGCTACAGGCGCTGGCCGCACGCCTATGACCGGCCAACAAACAGAAGGCTCGAAAATGTCGATAAAGAAAACCGGTGTTGACCAGCAGCTGATCCGCGATCTGGCGGGCATACTGAACGACACCAACCTGACCGAGATCGAGGTTGAACTGGGCGACCTGAAGGTACGCGTGTCGCGGCAGGCACCCGCCGTCCATGCCATCGCCGCACCCCCGCCGGCCTATGCGCCGGCGGCTGCCACCCAGCCCGCGGCATCAGCCGCGCCGGCAGCGGTCGACGTGTCGAAGAACGCGGTGGCCTCGCCGATGGTCGGCACCGCCTACCTGGCGCCCTCGCCCGACGCCAAGCCGTTCATCGAGATCGGCCAGAAGGTCAAGGAAGGCCAGACGTTGCTGATCATCGAGGCGATGAAGACGATGAACCAGATCCCGTCGCCACGCGCCGGCACGGTAACGGCGATCCTGTTCGAGGACGCGACGCCGGTCGAATACGGCATGCCGCTCGTCGTGATCGAGTAGAGCTGGCAGGATGTTCCAGAAGATCCTCATTGCCAATCGCGGCGAAATCGCGCTTCGGGTGCTGCGTGCCTGCAAGGAACTCGGCATCCAGACGGTGGTGGTGCATTCGACCGCCGATGCCGACGCCATGCACGTCAGGCTCGCCGACGAGAGCGTATGCATTGGCCCGCCGCCGTCGCGCGACAGCTATCTCAACATCCATCAGATCGTCGCGGCCTGCGAGATCACCGGTGCCGACGCCGTGCATCCAGGCTACGGCTTCCTGTCGGAGAACGCCAAATTCGCCGACATATTGGCGGCGCACAACATCACCTTTATCGGCCCGTCCGGCGACCACATCCGCATCATGGGCGACAAGATCGAGGCCAAGCGGACCGCCAAGCGCCTTGGCATCCCCGTGGTGCCAGGCTCCGACGGCGCGGTGACCGACGAGAAGGAAGCCAAGCGCATTGCCGCCGAGATCGGCTATCCCGTGATCATCAAGGCCTCGGCCGGTGGCGGCGGGCGCGGTATGAAGGTTGCACTCACCGAGGCGGACCTCGAGATCGCATTGCAGACGGCGCGCTCGGAAGCGGGTGCCGCCTTCGGCGACGATGCCGTCTATATCGAGAAGTATCTGCAGAAGCCGCGCCACATCGAGGTGCAGGTGTTTGGGGACGGCTTTGGCGGTGGCGTGCATTTCGGCGAGCGCGACTGTTCGCTGCAGCGCCGCCATCAGAAGGTCTGGGAAGAGGCCAATTCGCCGGCGCTCAACGCCGAGGAGCGGTCCCGCATCGGCGGCATCTGTGCCAAGGCCATTGCCGATCTCGGCTATTCCGGCGCCGGCACGATCGAGTTCCTGTACGAGAATGGCGAGTTCTATTTCATCGAGATGAACACGCGCCTGCAGGTCGAGCATCCAGTGACGGAAGCGATCACTGGCATCGATCTCGTGCATGAGCAGATCCGTGTCGCTTCCGGCGGCGGTCTTTCGGTCAAGCAGGAAGACATCAAGTTCAACGGCCACGCCATCGAGTGCCGCATCAATGCCGAGGATCCCCGCACCTTCACCCCCTCGCCCGGCACGATCACGCATTTCCACACGCCGGGCGGTCTCGGCATTCGCGTCGATTCGGGTGTCTATTCCGGCTACAAGATCCCGCCCTATTACGACAGCCTGATCGGCAAGCTGATCGTTCACGGGCGCAACCGCGTCGAATGCATGATGCGGCTGCGGCGGGCACTGGATGAGTTCGTCGTCGACGGCATCAAGACGACCTTGCCGCTGTTTCGCGACCTCGTCGGCAATGCCGACATCGCCAATGGCGACTATGACATCCACTGGCTGGAAAAATACCTGGCCAAGGAAGAGTAGTCCGGGGACGCGATGACCCGTCCCTACGCGCCCGGCTATCGCATCCCGACCGACCTCCTGCTCAAGGCATACGCTTCGGGCGTCTTCCCGATGGCCGAAAGCGCCGGGGATCCCGAGGTTTTCTGGGTGCGGCCGGAAACGCGCGGCATCATTCCCCTCGATGATTTTCACACGCCCAGAAGCCTGAAGAAGACAATCCGCAAAAACCCATTCGACATCCGTTTCGACTTCGATTTCGAGGCAACGATCGATGGCTGCGCCGAAAAGCGTGAGGAACGGCGCTCGACCTGGATCAACGCGCCGATCCGAGAGGCCTATGTGCAGTTGCACCGCATGGGCCACTGCCATTCGGTCGAGGCCTGGCGCGAGGACAACTTGGTCGGCGGCCTTTATGGCGTTTCGCTTGGACGGGTGTTCTTCGGCGAAAGCATGTTTTCCAAACAAACGGATGCTTCGAAGATCTGCCTGGTCTACCTCGTCGAGCGCCTGAAGGCGCGCGGCTTCGCGCTGCTCGACACGCAATTCACCACGGAGCATCTGAAGCACTTTGGCGCCGTCGATGTGCCGCGCGGCAAATACGAAAAGATGCTGGCCGAAGCACTGAAGGGCGAGGCGATCTTTTTTCCGTAGGAATCAAGACCCCTACTTGGCCGCAGCCTCGATGGGCGTCTGCGAATGGAACATCATCTTCCAGCCGTTGACGCGATGGACATAGCCGGTGCTCACCAATGCCGCATAGGGTTCGCCATTTTCCCGCGTCGCGTGCGCCTCGTAAGTCAGCATGATGATATCGCTGCCCGGCTCGATTATTCCCTTGAGTTCCATATCGAGATCGCGCCAGCGGTTGGGCTTGGTCGCGGTCTTGGCCAAGTCTGCATTGTCCATCGCCATTGCCATCTGAGGAAACGCCACCAGGCATTCCGTATCGGCGTTGGCGGCGTAGTAGGCTGCGTCGCCGGTCCAGAACCCTCTTTCGAGCTCAAGCAGCTCTTTCTTGCTGGCCGTGATCCGCTTGCTGTCCGACATCGGTCTATCCTCCGGGCGCATCAATGCGCATCGTCCGTGATCCAACGCATGATGGACACGACGGTTCCGGGGGATCAGTTGGTGTCTGACGTATCCGGTTCCGTGGGGGCGGGCTGTTCCACATCCGATGTGGCGGCAGGCTTGGCTGTGGTCGGCTTGGCCGCAGGTTTCGAAGCGTCGGCCTTGGTCGCGTCAGCCTTGGTGGCGCCGGGCGAAGGGACATCCGACTTCTGCTTGCATTCCTTCAGCCAGACGTCATAGACGGCGTGTTCGACGGCATTGAGGCCGGGGCTTTCGGCGAACATCCAGCCGGTGAAGATACGACGGATCTTGCGGTCGAGCGTGATCTCGTCGACCTCGACGAAGGAATCGGTCTTCGGTTCCTCTGTCTGCGGCCGGGAATAGCAGACGCGCGGCGTCACCTGCAGAGCGCCGAACTGCACCGTCTCGTCGATATAGACGTCGAAGGTGATGATGCGGCCGGTGATCTTGTCGATGCCGGCGAACTCGGCGACCGGGTTGGTTATGCGATCCGACCCCGCGGGAGCCGCCGGCGCGGGTGCGGGCGCGGCAGGCGCGGGCGAAGCAGCAAACGCCGCTGTGCTGACGGCGAGGCTGGCGGCTAACGCCAAGCCGCCCGTCGATATCAGGTTGAAAAAGCTCATATAAGGGTACCGGTGGTTCGCGCCCGGGTGATTCCGTCAACCACCAAGGCTAGTCGCCGTTTTCTGATCAGCAAGCAGCTAAACACCAATTGTGGCGATAAAGGACCGGCCTGCACTTTGCGTCGCTGCGGACGGGGCCCGTTACGACCCGGGCGTCCAGGCGTCATAGTCACCCGTGACCTGCGGGCGATGCTGGTTCGTCAGCACCGAGCCCTTCGGGCGATATGCCGCCGGCGTGCCGGTCAGATTGGGCTGATGCGGCTTCTGCCAGTCGCGCGGCTTGTACTCGTCACTGGGCGGCGCGACATCGACGCGGTGATGGATCCAGCCGTGCCAGCCTGGCGGGATGGCCGAGGCTTCGGAATAGTTGCGATAGATGACCCAGCGGCGCGTGCGGCCTTCCGAATCGATTCCACCCTCGTAATAGACATTGCCGGCCTCGTCCTGGCCGACTCGCTTGCCGTACCGCCAGGTGTGCAGGCGTGTTCCCAGCGTCTGGCTGTTCCACCAGGTGAAAAACTGCGTCAGGAAAGTCTTCATCTCAGAACCCTCGCGCCGACGGCGCCTGTTTCCTGCTTATGGCGTCAGGCCTTCGGGAAGGCAAGGGTTTTGCCGTGGGGAGCGCGCAAATGGCGCGCCAGCGACCCGACACAAGCCTGTGATCTCCAGAGGCGGAAGGACGCACGCTTGCCAAGCCTTTCCGCTCTTTCTAAAGCTCAGCGCGCCCATGCGGGTATCAATCCGGCCATGGGCCGAAGGAGGTGACGATTGGCCACGAAATTGCCGACCACCGACATTAGGATCGACGCCGAGCTGATTCGCCGCCGCAAGGGCGGCACGCCACTGGTCTGCCTTACGGCCTACACCTATCCCGTCGCTCGCCTGCTCGATCCCCATGTCGACCTGCTCCTCGTCGGCGACAGCGTCGCCATGGTCCTGCATGGTCACGAGACGACGCTGGGCGCCTCGCTCGAGATGATGATCGCTCATGGGCAAGCCGTGATGCGCGGCTCGGCCAGGGCCTGTGTCGTCGTCGACATGCCGGCCGGCAGCTACGAGGACTCGGCGGCGCAGGCGTTGGCCTCGGCGCGACGCATCATTGGCGAGACCGGCTGCCAGGCGGTGAAACTCGAAGGCGGCGTCGACATGGCCTTGCAGATCGCGGCGATCGTGGCCGCCGGCATTCCGGTCATGGGCCATATCGGCCTGCTGCCGCAATCGGTGGAGAAGGACGGCGGCTACAAGATCAAGGGCCGCACGGACGAGACGATCGCGGCGTTGATGGCTGATGCGCTCGCCGTAGAAAAGGCTGGCGCGTTCTCCGTGGTCATCGAAGGCACGATCGAGGCGGTCGCCGCCGACATCAGCCACCGCATCGCCATTCCAACCATCGGCATCGGCGCCAGCGGCGACTGCGACGGCCAGATCCTCGTCATCGACGACATGGTGGGGCTGACCGTCGACCGTGTGCCAAAATTCGTCAAGGAATACGCCGACCTGCGCAGCGTGATCGCGCACGCCGCCGAGCAGTACGCATCGGAGGTGCGAAATCGGACATTCCCCGGTCCTGCGCATGTTTTTTCCGGCTCAACCACCAATGGCGGAGACCGAGCATGAGCCGGCCCGATGTCGTCGATAGCGTTGCCGCACTTCGCGCCAGGATTCGCGACTGGCGGCGCGACGGCTTGCGCGTCGCCATGGTTCCAACCATGGGCGCGTTGCATGAAGGGCATCTCTCCCTGATCAGGATCGCGCGCGAAAAAGCAGAGCGCTGCGTGGTGTCGATCTTCGTCAACCCGACGCAGTTCGCACCGAGCGAGGATCTCGACAAGTACCCGCGCCAGCTTGCCCGTGACCTGGATCTGCTGGCGACGGTCAAGGCCGATCTTGCCTTCACGCCGACGGTTGGCGCGATGTATCCCGCCGGCTTTGCCACCAGGATCTCGGTCGGTGGCCCGTCCGCCGGGCTCGAATCGGACTTTCGCCCCACCTTTTTCGAAGGCGTGGCCACCGTCGTCGCCAAGCTCTTCCTCCAGGCAGCGCCCGACTACGCGGTCTTCGGCGAAAAGGATTATCAGCAGCTTTGCGTCGTCAGGCAGCTCTGCCGCGACCTTGACCTGCCCGTCGAGATCACCGGTGCCCCGACCATACGCGACGCCCATGGCCTCGCCATGTCGTCGCGCAACGCCTATCTCGACGATGGTGAACTGGCGGTCGCTCGCCAACTCAACGTGATTCTGCGCCAAGCGGCGGCGGCGTTGGCGGCCGGCGTACATCGAGACGGTGCAACCGGCCGAGCCGGTCGTGCCCTGATCGCCGCCGGCTTCCAGAAGATCGACTATGTCGAGGCCCGCGAAAGCCTGACGCTTGCGCCCTGGCGCCGCGACAGCACGGGACGCCTCCTCGCCGCTGCCTGGCTTGGCAAGACGCGGCTGATCGACAATGTGGAAATTCCCAGGGTCTAGGGCAAAGGGTCGATCGACTGCATTCAGCTTCCTGCCGCGCCTACCTCACGCCTATCCGCCCGCCGGTCCTTACCAATAATTGCCCCACGAGCACCCCAATAATCCCAGCCGATGCTTTCACGACTGCATCGGCAAGATGCGCGTGGCGGCCGGGATCGATGATCTGAAGCAATTCCAGTATGCCGGCAGTCGCAATCACAAAGATCGAGGTCTGATACACTCTGTTGGGGAAGCTGAGCGCCAGCGCGAAGCCCAACAGCACATAGGCCAGGGCACGCTCGATATTCGCCTCGGCTATGTGCGGTCTCATCTGGATCGGCGACAAGGTCGCGAAAATGATGATGACAAGCAGCACCAGCGCCGCGATGCGGAACAGTTTTATCATGCCCCTGCATATCCGTCGTGAGCCGGCACAGCAAATGCTGGGATGACGCAGGAGCGGATTGGGGACGGGAGGCGGTATGAGAGGGCCCATGTCCAGGTTGGCGAATGCGATCGACCGCGCCCTGCCGCAGGGCGTCGAGGCCATATACGATTCGGTTGCCAACGTCGGTCGCTGGCACGGCGACCAATTCGGCTCGATTTCGGTGTCCTGCGGCGACCCCGCGCTCCTACGCGACTATGGGTCGGAGGTTCCGTTCTTCACGGCGGTACCGAAGATGGATATCGACATGCGCTTTACGGTCGGATTCCTTCTATGCGCTGCAAGGTCCCGACGAGCGGCAGAACTGGTCGGAGTTACTCCTCTGTCGGCATGTGCAGATACATGGACTGGATGCCGACCCGGCCGGGGCCGGTGAAACGATTGACGATGAAGTTCATATTGGCGCCGAAGAAGCCGCTCGACAGGCGGTCGATCTTGGTTTCCATCCTGACCGAGGCATCCTTGAACAGCCAGCCGCCCGGCTCGATGTCGATGGTCTCGCCAGCGGCAAGCGTCTTTTCGAAGACATTGCCGTAGCCGTGCAGCCAGACGATGCCGTCGCCGGTATCGCCGCGAAAACGGTCGATGAAGAAGCCGCTCTGGCCAAACAGCATCGTCGCCAGGCCGCGTACCCGCTCGAACGTGTAGTCGACATTGCCGGTGGCGGCGAGAAACTGGTGTTCGCGCACCTGGATCTCCTCGCCGCGCCTGAGATGGATCGGCACGATGTGGCCGGGCCCGTCACGGCTGAAGGCGATGATGCCCGCCCCCGACGCCTCGGTGACGAAGATCTGCATACCGGCCATCATGCGCTTCAGCGCGCCTTTGAGCGATTTCAGGCCGATGGTGATGGTGGAATTTTTCCAGAGCAGGATGTGGTGCTCGAAATAGACCGGCATCCGTGTCACGTCGACCGAAAGCACGGGCACCAGTTCGCCCGCAATGTGATAGGTGACGCCACCAAAGGTTTCGTCCGACACCTGGGTCGGCATCAGTTCCGGCAAACTTGGCATGGTTCCCCCTCGCCGCCTTGCACGCCAGCCCATTCCGGCTTCCGCAAGGTCAGCGCAGCAGCTTGGTGCGTGACCCTCAGGCCGTCAAACGAAAACGGGCACATGCCGCGCCGCTCGCGAGAAGGTGATACGGAGTGCCAGCTGATGGCGCTCAGCCGGCAAGCGGCCTGCGATAGACCAGTGTCTGTTCGCCGGAGGGACCCGTGTGCTCGCCGGCATCGCCGGATCGTACGAAACCGTTCGCTTCGTAGAACGCGATGGCACGCTTGTTCTGTTCTTCCACTTCCAGGCGGATGGCGCGGGCTTCAGGGAAACTCTCGATGATCTCGTCGAGCAGCATGCCGCCGATGCCCCTGCCCTGCAGGACTGGAAGCACGTAGAGCTGTTTCAGCACGACCAATTCTCCGCCATCAGCGCCTTCGGCAAAAGCCACGCCACCAATGCGCTTGCCGTCATCGGCGACGAGAAACTCGCTGTTCGGCCGTGTCAGTCTGGTTCTCAGAGAAGCAATCGAATGCCATTGGTCGGTGATTTCAGTGACCTTGGCGGCGCCATAGATGGCGTCATAGGTCGCATGCCAGGTTTCAACCAGCAGCGCCCGGACGGCGGCGAGGTCGCGATCTCCGGCGGTGCGGACGAACATGGTTCTACTCGATGCCGAGCTTGGCCTTGACGAGGTCGTTGACCGCCTGCGGGTTGGCCTTGCCGCCTGTCGCCTTCATCACCTGGCCGACGAACCAGCCGGCCATGGTCGGCTTGGCGCGCGCCTGTTCGACCTTGTCAGGATTGGCAGCGATTACTTCGTCGACAGCCTTCTCGATGGCGCCGGTATCGGTGACCTGCTTCAAGCCTCGGCTTTCGACCAACTGACGTGGATCGCCACCTTCGTTCCAGACGATCTCGAACAGGTCCTTGGCGATCTTGCCGGAGATGGTGCCATCCTTGATCAGGTCGATGACGGCGCCAAGCTGGTCGGGCGAAACCGGCGCATTTTCAATGTCCTTGCCCGCCTTGTTCAATTGACCGAGCAGGTCGTTGATGACCCAGTTGGCGGCGAGCTTGCCGTCACGTCCGGCGGCCACCTTCTCGAAATAGTCGGCGACCGACTTTTCCGAGACCAGGATCGAAGCGTCGTAGGTCGAGAGACCCAGCGAGGTGATCAGCCGCGCCTTCTTGTCGTCGGGCAGTTCCGGCAGTCCTTTGGCCAAGGCATCGACATAGGCCTGGTCGAATTCCAGCGGCAGAAGATCGGGATCGGGGAAGTAGCGGTAGTCGTGCGCTTCTTCCTTCGAGCGCATGGAGCGCGTCTCGCCCTTGACGGGATCGTATAGCCGCGTTTCCTGATCGATCTTGCCGCCGTCTTCCAGGATAGCGATCTGGCGGCGCGCCTCATAGTCGATGGCCTGGCCGATGAAGCGGATCGAGTTCATGTTCTTGATCTCGCAGCGCGTGCCGAACTCGCCACCGGGCCGGCGTACCGAGACGTTGACGTCGGCGCGCAGCGAGCCTTCATCCATGTTGCCGTCGCAGGTGCCGAGATAGCGCATGATGGTGCGCAGCTTGGTGACATAGGCCTTGGCCTCATCGCCGGAACGCAGGTCGGGCTTGGAGACGATCTCCATCAGCGCCACGCCAGAGCGGTTGAGGTCGACATAGGACATGGTCGGATGCTGGTCGTGCATCGACTTGCCCGCATCCTGCTCCAGATGCAGCCGCTCGATGCCCACCTCGATATCCTCGAACTCGCCCTGCCGGTCGGGGCCGACCGAAACAATCACCGTGCCCTCGCCAACGATCGGCTGCTTGAACTGCGATATCTGGTAGCCCTGCGGCAGGTCGGGGTAGAAATAGTTCTTCCGGTCGAAGACGGACTTGTGGTTGATCCGCGCCTTCAGGCCGAGGCCGGTCCGGATCGCCTGCTTGACGCATTCCTCGTTGATGACAGGCAGCATGCCGGGCATTGCCGCATCGACCAGGCTGACATTGGCGTTGGGGGCAGCGCCGAAAGCGGTCGAGGCGCCGGAAAACAATTTTGCTTGCGAGATGACCTGCGCGTGCACCTCGAGACCGATAATGATTTCCCAGTCGCCGGTGGCGCCGGGGATCAGGCGTTTCGCGTCGGGCGTGCGGGTATCGATGAGGGTCATGGTGGCCTGCGCTTCTAGCTCGCGAAGATTGCGATTTTCGCAAATTTTGAGTGTTGGCCTTCGCTAGTGCAAACCGCCAAAAGAGACAAGCGCAAAGCCGCAGGCTAGCCTTTTCAGCCGCTCTCGCTTATAGGACGCTGATCCCAATGGAGAGTGGATGTCCACTTACGCTCAGTCCCGGTAGGGCCCTGACCTCCTAGCGAGGCAGGGCAGAAAACCTGAAACCCCGTGCCGCGAAGCTTCGCGGCGGCGGCATTTTTTGTTTTCCCGGAAACTCTCCCATGGATATTTCGCGCACTGAACAGCGCATCCTGCACCTGCTTGCGCAGGGCGGACGCATTGAAATCGAAAAGAACCAGAAGAAACGGATCGCCTCCGTCAAATGCCTGACCCGCGATGGCTGGCACTATCCGGGCGTCGATCTCGACCTGTTTCGAAAACTGAAACGCAAGAAGGCGGTTTCGTCGTCTGGCGGCGGTCCCTACCGCATCACAAGGCGCGGGCTCGAGCTCGTCCGCTCCGAACTCGACAACAGATAGCATATGGTTCCGCCGGTCGGACTTCCGGCCGGCGGCTCCGTTCACCGCTCAGGCGGTGGCGATATAGGCCCTGATCTCGTCCGCCTCGCGCTCGACATCCTCGATGCGGCGCTTGACCACGTCGCCGATGGAGACGATGCCATCAAGCAGGCCGTCCTTTTCCACCGGCAGATGGCGGAAACGGCCCCTGGTCATGATCTCCATCACCTCGTTGACGGTGTGGTTCTCGTTGCAGATCTTCACCTTCGGCGTCATTGCCGAACGCACGGCGATATCAAGCGCGGCGCTACCTTCCTTGGCAACGACCCGCACGATGTCGCGCTCCGACAGAATGCCGACGATCTTGCGATCGCCATTGGTGATGACCAGCGCGCCTATCTTGTGTTCGGCGAGGATGCGGATGGCTTCGCTGAGCTTTTCGTTCGGCCCGAGCGTCAGCACGTCGTGGCCTTTTCTTTCCAGAATTGCCTTAACCGTCATGGCGTCCTCCTCTGCTTCGCCTGCCGGCCCCCTGCCCAGACCGGCTGTCACGTAAGAGTGAACATCGTGCGCCGTGATCCGTTGCATTTCAAGTGCCGCGGTCGGCGGTCTCCCATTCGGGCGGCTGCCATCGCCGGTCGAACCAGCGCAGGCCGAAGAAGCCGGCGACGAAGCCGCCAATATGGGCCTCCCAGGCGATCTGTCCGTCCACTCCGGGGGCAAAGCCGAGCAGGCCGGTGGCGAGATTGATGATCATCCACACGGCGAGAAAGATCACGACGCCGCGCAAGCGCAATACGACCGCGATCGGCAGCACGGGGCCAGCGAAGGCAGCCTTGCCGGCCGATCGGTCGGTGCGGAAACCGAAACGCGCCGCGGCCCCCATCATGCCTGATATGGCGCCGGAGGCGCCGACCAGCGGTGCCTCGCCATAGGGGTGCATGGCCCAGAAAAGCGCCACGGAAGCCAGTCCGGTGGCCGCAAAGAACAGGGCGAACCAGAGCCCGCCGAGACGATTGGCCAGTGGCGAGCCAAAGGCGGCGAGCCAGACCATATTGATGGCGATATGCGCAAACCCGCCATGCATGAAGGCGTAAGTGAAGGGCCGCGTGAGCAGGAACCAGTCGAAGCCGTATTGGCCGGTGTAGAGGACGGGGATGAAGGCCCCGTCGTACAACAGCGTCATCTGTTGAGCGTCGTTCAGCACATATTGCTGCAGCAGGAAAACGACCGCGCAAATGCCGATCACCGCCAGCACGACGGGCGGCAGATTGAACACCGGCTCGCGCCGGGGCTCCGGCATCGGTTCGGCGTGTTCGCCCTCGGAAGGATCTTGCGGTTCGCTCATCTGCAATCGCACTCTATTGGTTCGATATGGGGGCTGGTTCGATCTGGGGCTGGTTCGATCTGGCAGCATCTAGATCATGGTCAATGGAACCGCAAACAGCGAATCGCCTTGGTGCGAATCAAAAAAGAAGCCGTCCAAGGTTTCCCTTGAACGGCCGGTCGAGCCCCCTGCTCCCCTAAAACTCTTGACTGAAGTGCTGCCGATCGTCGCGAAACGACCGCTTCTGGAGTGGTTTTGGTGTGCCACGGGGCCTGCCCGGGCGCAACGTAAACCAGTTGTTAACCTTAACGGCCCCGACCCGTGAACAAGTGTTAACGACGCTGGCACGCTTCCTGCTCCGCAACGCATGTAGGTCATCGGAGGGCGCCCTTCTGTTCACCGATGGGACATCAGACGACAGAATGCGCGGAGCAGCATACCATGAACCAAAACGGATCGATCACGCTGTTCCATTATTGGAACCGTCTGCGTGACGGACGCCCTGCCCCGAAGCGATCGGAAGTCGAACCGGCCGATATCAAGTCGTTGCTGGCCGATACGTTCATCCTGGAAAGGGACACACGTGGGCAGCCGGTGTTCCGCCTGGCCGGCACCAGGCTCTGCGCCTGCTATGGCCGCGAACTCAAGGGTTTCTCCTTCCCGTCACTATGGCGCGAGAAGGATCAGCGCTTGGTTTCAAGGCTGATTCATGGGGTTTTCGATCAGAAATCGGTCGTGTTGATCATATTCGAGGGCTTCAGTCGCAACGGCCGCTCGAACAAGTTCGAACTGCTTGCCTTGCCGCTTGACGGCGGCATCGAAAACCAGCGCTGCCTCGGCGTGGTCAGCGCCGTGGAGAAGCCATTCTGGCTGGGTGCCGACCCGATCACGGACGCACTGATCGATTCGATCCGTGTCATCGATCCGGAGAAAGAGCTGCTCAACAACCGTCCGGCGATCGACGTCCCCTCGCTTGTTCCAGCCGAACTCGATGCGCCCGATACGATCTCGGCGCTTGGCCGGGCGCGCCGCATCCGCCATCTCGTCGTCTTTGACGGCGGGCGCGAGGAATAGTTGATCATGCCACGGGTGCCGCAGGCTCGTTTTTCCCCTTTGTTAACCCGCTTTGTTGTAATTCTCCGGTGAAGTCCTTCGCATCGACGCGCGGGAATGCCAAACGGGGTGTAGGCAGTCATGAGGTCAGCGGCGGTCGACTACGCGCCGTCCCAAGCTGAAAGGCGTAACTTTCAGCGCGTCCGGGTCAAGATATACGGGCGATTCATGCTGGAAGACCGCACCGAGCATCCTTGCCAGGTCGTCGACATGTCGCCCGGTAACGTCGCGCTCCGCACCGATCGCATCGGCATGCCCGGCGAAAAGGTGATCGCCTATATCGGCCGCATCGAAGGCGTCGTCACACGCACGCTGCAGGACGGCTTCGCCATGACGGTGATCGCGTCCGACCGCAAGAAGGACAAGCTTGCGGCGCAGTTGACCTGGCTTGCCAACAAGCACGAACTCGACCTGCCGGAAGACCGCCGCCACGAACGCGTCGCGCCGCGCAACCCGACCAGCGTGCTGCAACTCACCGACGGCCGTCAGTACCAGTGCCGGATCATCGATCTGTCGCTGTCGGGCGCGGCGATCGAAATCGACGTCAAGCCGGCCATCGGCGTCCAGGTCATGCTGGGCACCATGCGTGGCCAGGTCGTTCGTCATTTCGAGGATGGCGTCGCCATAGAATTCGCCGTCATCCAACGTCCCGAAACGCTCGATTCCGAATTCAACACGCCCCGCGCCTGACCGGCGCGGGCAAGCAATCAAGCCGGCCCTTCGCGGCCGGTTTTTTGTTGCGGCAATCATCCAGGAAAATTTCCGGAAGCGGCTGAACCGCGCGGCAGCCCAAAAGTGGCCACCCGCCCCATGGGCAGCGAAGCCCTCACGCTCTTCACAAACTGATAATCCAAACAATTAAATACCAAAATGATTCAAATTTTATGTTTATTCTACTGGCGTTTTACTTAAAGTCTGCTTCGCGCCTTTGCGTCAAATAAATCCACATGTGGCAATGTCTCCTTCGAACGGGGAGACTAGAAATGAAAGAAACGAGGGGCAAGCTGTTGCTGATGGCAATGGCGATGCAGCTTTCCGCCTGGGGATCAGCATATGCCGCGGGACCGGCCTATATGCACACCGGCGGCCGTACCACGCAGCCTGTCGGCCACTACGAATTCTGCCAGCGCATCCCTGGCGAATGCAACGAGAAGACGCCCAAGGGCGCCCCAGTCGACCTGAGCCGCAAACTCTGGGCGACGATCGTCAGCATCAACAATTCGGTCAATAGCCGCATCAAACCGCGCACCGACATGGAAAACTACGGTGTCGAGGAGTACTGGGCCTATCCCGACAACGGCTACGGCGATTGCGAGGACTACGCGCTGGAGAAGCGCCGCGAACTGATGGACGCTGGCGTGCCGGCGGGTGATCTGCTGATGACGGTTGCACGCCAGCCGAATGGCGACGGCCACGCCGTGCTGACCGTGCGCACCAGCCTCGGCGAGTTCATCCTCGACAATCTGGAAACCAAGGTGCTGTCCTGGACGGACACCGACTACACCTATCTCAAGCGTCAATCGACGGAAAACTCCGGCGTTTGGGTGACGATCAACGACGGCCGTTCCGACGCGGTCGCCAGCGTCCGCTAGTGCGCCAGCATGTCGCCCAAAGCGGCAGCGGTTTTGCGGCATGCATGGAACAGAAATTAAGCGCATCGCGACGCGCTTGAGGAGAAACCCGGTCGAGTCCCCACCCTCCCCGTCCCCAACGACCGGGTCAAAGGAGCCGGCCCCGTCCCCGGGCCGGCTCCGCCATTTCCGGGGTAGCTGCTAAAATTGATCCCAATTCCATGGCATGGTGCGTTCGCGCCCTATATCTCCAGAAGATATCAGCAGCAGGAGGCCTTATGCCGACCGAAGCTCGATCACCGCGTCTTGCGGTTCTTATCGACGCGGACAACACCTCCGCCAAGATTGCCGACGGTTTGTTCGAGGAGATCGCGAAGATCGGCGAGGCCAGCGTGCGCCGTATATATGGCGACTTCTCCAGCACACGGTCCAAGAGTTGGGCAGACATATTGGCGAAGCACGCGATCATTCCTCAGCAGCAGTTCGCTTATACCACTGGCAAGAATGCTTCCGATATTACACTGGTGATCGACGCGATGGATCTGCTCCATAGCGGCCGTTTCGACGGTTTCTGCCTGGTTTCTTCCGACAGCGATTTCACGCGGCTCGCTGCGCGCATACGCGAACAGGGTGTCGATGTCTTCGGGTTCGGAGAGCAGAAAACCCCGGAGAGCTTTCGGCAGGCTTGCCGCAGATTCATCTACACCGAAAACCTTCTGCGTGGCCCGGCGAATATCCCGGACGCCGCGCCCGCATCGAAGCCGCTTCAATCATCCAGTGCCGCGCTGCCGATACTCAAGAAAGTCATCGGCCAGATGGACAGCGAAGATGGCTGGGTGCTGCTCGGCACGTTCGGAAAGCAGCTCTCGAACCTCTTCTCCGACTTTGACCCTCGCACCTACGGTTTCGGCAAACTGAGCGACCTGGTGAGGAATACATCCGAATTCGAGATCGAAGCGCCCAAAGGGGGAGCCATGCGCATTCGAATCAAGCCTGCGACCGTAAGGAAAGGAAAGAACAAATCCGCCTGATCCATGCGGGACTGCCGTCCCCGCACCCTGTCAGTTGGGTCATGACCTCAAAGCTTCTTCAGCCCTGCCTTGAAGCGCTTGCCATTTGCGACGTAGTGCGCGGCCGAGGCGCGCAGCCTGTCGACGGCCGCGTCGTCCAGCACCCTGATCGCCTTGGCCGGCGAGCCGACGATGAGCGAATTGTCGGGAAATTCCTTGCCTTCGGTGACCAGCGCGCCGGCGCCAACGAGCGAATTCCTGCCGATCCTGGCGCCGTTCAGCACGATGGCGCCCATGCCGATCAAGCTGTTGTCGCCGATGGTGCAGCCATGCAGCATGGCCCGGTGGCCGATCGTGCAGCCCTCGCCGACGGTCAGCGGAAAGCCGGGATCGGTGTGCATGACCGTGTGTTCCTGCACATTGCTGTCAGCGCCGATCACAACAGGTTCGTTGTCGCCGCGAATGACGACGCCAAACCAGAAGCCGGCATTGCGGCCGACGCGCACATTGCCGATCAGCGTCGCATCGGGCGCGATCCAGTTTGAACCCGCATCCTCGAAGCTGGGCTCTGTTCCGTCGATCGCATAAAGCGGCATTGTCGGTCTCCGAATCGTCTCAGATGCCGGACCCTAGGAGACTGATCATCCATGAGGCAATGGCGAGCGTGACAATGCCCAGCGCCAGGGACCAGGCAATCGCCGTGCAGCCGCATGACAAGAGCGCGACGGTCGAGATGCGACCCTCACGCCGCGCATCAAGGGCATCGTTGACCAGCATGAACGGCCCGGCGCCAGCCGTGGCTGCCAGCGAGCGCAGCACATGCGAGGGCGATACGTAGGGTTCGGTGAAGGCGACCTTGCGGCCTGATATCAGTTCCATCGCCGAGCCCGTCAGGCCGCAAACCGTCAGCCCGACGAGAAAAGCAAACAGGAAGAGTTCCATCTGGGCCACCTTAACCTTCCATTTACCATGAAATCGCACAGTCGTTTCAGGAAGGCTGCAAGAGCCGTGCCGCGTGATGTGTGCCGCCGAGGCACAACTGGAATGGCGGACGAGCGGTGGATGAGGACCGAGATGAAGCAGGCAGCGATCGCCGACGGCCCGGAACTCACCGTGGTCGATTCCATGCTGATGAAGCGGGTGTTCTACGCCTTCGCGGCACTTGCCTTGCTGTCCGTGGCGATCAGCCTTGGCGGCAAATGGTTCGGCCATTCGATCGCCATGGCCGGATACACGGATGATCCTACCATCCGCCAGGTCGTCATCGGCAACAATGTCATCGCGGTGCCGGCCAATTTCATCCGTTTCGCCCAAGCCCGGCGCGATGGCATCGCCTCGCGTCTCGACCTTTATCTGCGCTATCCCCAGATGGACGGCTACAGCGAGGCTGCTCGCGACGATTTCAATCACTCGGAAGCCAACAGGAACATCGTCTTCCTGTCCTTCGAACCGCAGATGATGTCGCGCGACATGAGTGGCCGGTTCGCGCCGATCTACAGCGCGCTCATCGTCCAGCCCGGCATTCCGGGACCTGGAAGCACGACGGTCTACGGTTTCAACGAGAAATCAGGGTATCTGAACGAGGTGCTGGTTGTCGGCAAGCGCCCGGGCAAGGATCCCTTCGTGGCTCGCTGCCTGAGCGGGCCGAGTGCCGATCAATCTCTGGCGCCTTGCGAGCGAGACGTCCATGTCGGCAACGATCTCAGCCTCACCTACCGTTTTCCCAAGGAATTCCTCGGCGACTGGCAGACGCTCGACGCGGCGATCACGGCCGAGGCCGGGCGATTCCTGAAGACCGGACATTGATGCAAAGACAGGCCACGCCCGGCGCGGCCTGTCTTTGGATTTGCGGGCTCAGCCCAGATCGATGTCGAGGATCGCCATCGAGAAATTGTAGTCGCCGTCATCCTCGTCCTTGAAGACGATGCCGAGGAACTCGTCACCGACATAGACTTCGGCCGAATCTTCCTTGCGTGGCCGTGCCTTGACCTCAAGCTTGGGGTTCTGGAAGACGCGCTTGAAATAGGCGTCCAGCTTTCTGATTTCGTCCGGCTTCAACAGTCTTCTCCGATCATCGGGCTTGCTGGTTTGAAGGGCGCTTCTGGCACGTCGACAATGGCGATGTAAAGGCAAGCCGGCCGTATTGCACCGGAAGCGGCGGCTACCGGGCACAATCGCAATCACGCCGGACAGCGCGCCGGCGCGGAAATCAGATGTCGAAACTGATCACTTGGTCCATCTTCTGCGACGGCAGGAGCTGGTCCATCTGGCGCGAGGGCTGGTCGCAGCCGGTCTCGCCGACCACGCGGGCCGGCACGCCGGCAACCGTCTTGTTGTGCGGCACGGGCGACAGCACCACCGATCCGGCGGCGACCTTGGAGCAATGGCCGATCTCGATGTTGCCGAGGATCTTGGCGCCGGCGCCAATCAGCACGCCACGGCGGATCTTGGGGTGACGGTCACCGCCTGCCTTGCCGGTGCCGCCCAGCGTCACGCCGTGCAGGATCGATACATCGTCCTCGATCACCGCGGTCTCGCCGACGACCAAGCCGGTGGCGTGATCGATGAAGATGCCCTTGCCGATGCGCGCGGCCGGATTGATGTCGGTCTGGAAGACCGAGGACGAACGGCTCTGCAGGTAGAGCGCGAAATCCTTGCGGCCCTGGTTCCACAGCCAGTGCGCCAGCCGATGGGTCTGGATGGCGTGAAAACCCTTGAAATACAGAACCGGCATGATGAACCGGTCGCAAGCCGGGTCGCGGTCGTAATAGGCCTGGATGTCGACGCGCACGGTGGTCGGCCAGTCCTTGTCGTCGGTCAGCATGGTCTTGAAGGTCTGGCGGATGAGATCGGAGCCGATATCCTGATGGGCCAGCCGTTCCGCGATCCGGTGGATGACGGCCTCTTCCAGGCTCTCCTGGTTGAGGATCGTCGAATAGAGGAAGGCGGCGAGCAACGGATCGCGGTTGACCGCGTCCATCGCCTCGTCGCGGATTGAACGCCAGATCGGATCGACCGGCTGCAACGCGCTGTGGCGGGAAATGCTGATGCTGTTCATCGACGTCTCGTCCTGCGTCCTGCTGGCTTGCCTGTTGTGCTTGCCTGCTGTCTGGCCGCACATATAAGCCAGATCATAGCACGATTGAACTCAATTTTCCTTAGTGCTTCGTCAAATGGATTTGGTTCGCAGGAATTCAAGCAGCCATGGAAAACGAACCCTTGATCGACCCGGCTCTGAAAACCGAGTTGTCAATGCTCTACCAAGCCGAGGATCGCCACTACCACAACCTCGCCCATATCGAGGCGATGCTGGCGCTGGCCGGCGATTATCGAACGCTGCTCGACGACCCCCGGGCGGTTGAAGCGGCGATCTGGTTCCACGACGCCATCTACGACAGCAAGGCCAAGGACAATGAGGCCAGAAGTGCAGCTCTTGCCGAGAAAAAGCTTGTGGGCAGCACCGATGCCGGGCGTCTGAACCGCATCAGCGCGATGATCCTCGCCACCGCCACGCACCAATTGCCTTTGTTCGACAACGCGGCGGCAACACGCGACGCCAGCCTCTTCCTCGACATGGACCTGTCCATCCTGGGTAGCGCGCCGGATGCTTTCGACGCCTATGAGCGCGCGGTCCGCCGCGAATATGGCTGGGTGGAGGAGCCGATGTGGCGTGCCGGACGGGGTGCCGTGCTGAAGGATTTCCTCGCCCGCCCGCATATCTTCCATACGCAGGAATTTCGCCAGCGCTTCGAGCCTCAGGCCAGGCTGAACATGGCGCGCTCGCTGGAGACCCTGCAGAAGCCTTCGTGATTTTTCGCTCTGGTTCTCCCGGCTTTCGCACGCGGCCCAAGGAGGCAGAACTGCGAGACACCGATATCGTCAAACGTGAACTCTTCTGAGGTGCCGACATGATGAGTAGCAATTTCTTCCAGCCGGTCGATGCCTCGGCCGTTCCCCGTTTTGCCGGGCTGTCGACCTTCATGCGGCTGCCGGCGGTGGCCAGCGCCGAAGGGCTCGATATCGCTCTCCTCGGCATACCGTGGGATGGCGGAACGACCAACCGCGCCGGCGCCCGCCACGGCCCGCGCGAGATCCGCAACCAGTCGAGCCTCATGCGGCGCGTCCACCACGTCTCGGGGACCGAACCGTTCAGCATCGCCAATGTCGCCGATGTCGGCGATCTCTCGGTCAATCCCATCAATCTCCTGGACGGGTTGAAACGCATCGAGGAAGGCATCGCCGCGATCGTGACGGCAGGCGCCATTCCGCTTGCCGCTGGCGGCGACCATCTGACGACACTGCCGGTGCTGCGCGCCGTCGCCAGGGAACGTGCGGTCGGCATGATCCATTTCGATGCGCATTCCGACACCAACGACCGTTATTTCGGCGACAATCCTTATACGCACGGCACGCCGTTCCGCCGCGCTATCGAGGAAGGCCTGCTCGACCCCAGGCGTGTCGTGCAGATCGGCATCCGAGGCTCGATCTATGAACCGGGCGAGCACGATTGGGCGGTCGCCCAGGGCATTCGCATCATCTACATGGAGGAATTCGTCAGGCGGGGTGCCGCCAGCGTCATGGAGGAAGCGCGCGCCATCGCCGGAACCGGCCCGACCTATGTGACCTTCGACATCGACTGCATCGACCCGTCGATGGCGCCGGGAACCGGCACGCCCGAGCTCGGCGGCTTCACCACCCGAGAGGCGCAGGAAATGGTGCGCCTGCTCGACGGGCTGAACATTGTCGGCGCCGATGTCGTGGAAGTGGCGCCGCCGTTCGATCTCGCCGGCATGACGGCGCTGGCGGGTGCCACGATGATGTTCGAATTGCTGTGCGTGCTGGCGAAGTCGGTTCAGGCAGCACGGGCACCGGACTAAGCGCAAGCACCAGCGCGGGCGGTCAAAGCGGATATTCGGCGTAGAACTCCAGCACGCGTTGCTTGAAGGTCTTGTCCCCGACCGCCAGCATGTGGTCGCGGCCGTCGATGTGGAAAGCCCTGGCGTTCGGCATCAGGGCGGCAAGCTCGTCGGGCGAGCCGCCGATATCGTCTGTCGTACCGACGGCAACCAGTGTCGGCTGGGCGATGCGAGCAATGTCTGTCTCGTCAAGCAATTCCCGGGATTTGGCGATGCAGGCGGCAAGCGCCCGGCGATCGCTGCGGGTCTGGTCGGCGAAGGCGCGAAAGGAGCGGCCGCGCGGATGGGTGGTCGCGGCTGGATCCTCGGCAAGCAGGGCCGCGGCAATCGGGTCCCAGTCGCCGACGCCGTCGATCATGCCGATGCCAAGGCCGCCAAAGACCAGCGTCGCCACCTTGTCCGGATCGGACAGGGCCAGGAACGCCGCGATGCGCGCGCCCATCGAATAGCCCATCACATGGGCCCGTTCGATGCCGAGATGGTCGAGCAAGGCGGCGGCATCGGATGCCATTTTCGCGGGCGTATAGTCGGCCTCGTCATAGCTCTTGGATGAAGAGCCATGGCCGCGATTGTCGAAGGCGATGGCGCGATAGCCGGCGTCGTTGAGCGTCTTGAACCAGCCGGGCGACACCCAGTTGACATAATGGCTCGAAGCGAAGCCGTGGATCATGAGCACGGGATCGCCCTCGCCCGACACCGGCTGGCGATCGAGGAAGGCAAGATCGAACCCGTCATGGGGAAAAAACTGCATCGGAAGGCGACCCCTGCTCTCAGTCGGAATCGACGTTCGGAGAATCGCCCTTGTCCGCCGGCGACATGCCGGGCCCCGACGCGGTGCCGATCACGGGATGGCGCAACAGATCGCCGTCCACGATACCGTCCTTGGCGGCCGTGCCGGCCTTGAGCTCAAGTACGAAGCGGACCGGTTCACCGGGCGACACAATCGCCTCGGATTGCGGCTCCCCTTGCTTGATCGCGCGGATCCTGCCGTCCTGGCCGACAAAGATCAGGTCGAGCGGCATCGGCGTGTTCTTCATCCAGAAACTGACATTGCGTGTCTCATCGAAGACGAACAGCATGCCATGATTGGCAGCCATGTCCTCACGAAACATCAGGCCGGCCTCACGCTCGGCCTCGGTGTCGGCGACTTCGATCGAGAAGGAGCGTTCGCCTTGTTTCGTCACCGCGACCAGCGGCGTCGGGTCGACAGGAAGGATCATCGCCCGGCCGTCGGCCGCGCTGGGGACCTGGAAATAGAAGAAGGCGCCCGCGGCGATGATGACGGCAGCAGCGGCGCACAACACGCCCGCCGTCAGCCAGTTCTTGTGAGCCATATGAAATCCTCGGCCGGAATCGCCCTAGTGCGAGATCGGCAAGGTGCCCATATCGGGGTGAATTTCGGCGGCCATAAGGCCTTTGTCACCACGACCGAAACGGACAAGCACAACCTGCCCCGGCCGAAGCTCGGTGATGCCGTAGCGGCGCAAGGTCTCCATATGGACAAAGATGTCCTCGGTGCCCTCGCCACGCGTCAGGAAGCCGAAACCCTTGGTGCGGTTGAACCACTTGACCAAAGCTCGTTCGAGCCCGCTCTCCGGCGTCACCGCGACATGGGTGCGCTGTTCCTGCATTTCCGCGGGATGGACAGCGGTGGTGACATCCATGGACAGCACGCGGAATGCCTGCAGCCCGCGATCGCCCTGTTTGACCAGGCAGACGACGCGCGCCCCTTCCAAGGCTGTCTGGAAGCCGTCTTTTCGAAGGCATGTCACATGGAGGAGGATATCGCCCGAGACACCGTCATCGGGAAGGATGAACCCATAGCCCTTGGCCACATCGAACCACTTGATGGCGCCGGCAATTTCGGTCAGGTCGGCGGCATCGCCGCCTTCATCGCGCTTCAAGGCGTCGCCAAGGGTTCCGGCCCGCCCCGTCAAAGAGGCCTTTTCCCCCATAAGAATGCCCCCTTTTTGCAAGAACACCGCAACTGATTCTTGACACCAGATTAACACCGCGGCTTCCGGTGTGTGCAAGACCTGCCGTGCCTTTTTTCACGGTTCATTGCGCGAATACCGGATTTGTTCTTTGCCGGCATTGCCCGCCGCCGGCAGATTGCCCTTTGCACGGCTCGACCCTATGTTGCGCCGCATCCCAACAGAACGAGGAAAACACATGCGCTATCTGCACACCATGGTCCGCGTCGCCGATGTCGATGCCTCGCTCGATTTCTACTGCAACAAGCTCGGACTTAAGGAAGTCCGCCGCTATGAAAACGAACAGGGCCGCTTCACGCTGATCTTCCTTGCCGCCTCCGAGGACGAGCAGAGCGGCATCAACGAGAAGGCGCCGCTGATCGAACTCACTTACAACTGGGACCCCGAAGACTACAAGGGCGGGCGCAATTTCGGCCACCTCGCCTATGAGGTCGACGACATCTACGCCACCTGCCAGCATCTTATGGACAATGGCGTCGTCATCAACCGGCCGCCGCGCGACGGCAACATGGCCTTCATCAGGTCGCCGGACGGCATCTCGATCGAGCTTTTGCAGAAAGGCCCGGCGAAGGCCAAGGCCGAACCCTGGGCTTCGATGGCAAACACCGGAAGCTGGTAGGCGTTGATCCGGGCGGACAGCGCCCGGCAACCCTTTGCGCTCGGCAAGATACTGCCTATCTGTGTCGTGCCGTGCCAGCGCCGGCCCATTGTCAGGGAACGGGCACCCGTCCGCGGAGAATTCCACATGCCATCCAGCCATGCCGACGTCGCCACAGAACATGCCAGCCGCTACCTGCAGCAATTGTGCAAGCATTGGGCGCACAAATTCCCGGTCGAGTTCGATCCGCACCACGGCGCGATCGACCTCTCGCTTGGTCGCACCGTCATGGATGCCGATGCGGCCGCACTGCACATCACGGTGTCGACCGATGAGGCAGGAGCGCTCGAGCGCCTGGAAAGCGTGGTCGCCGATCATATCAAGCGCTTCGCCTTCCGCGAGGAACTGACCTTCGACTGGAAGCCGGCGGAGGCGTGATCTAGGTTTTGCCGGCCTGACCGGCCATCTCCAGCAGCGCCAGCACCGAGCGCCAGTTGCGCGCGGTGCCCGGCACCTTCAGAACGCGCGGAATGAGGTTCGCAAACACGGATTTGCCGAGGCCATCGGGCGCGCTGAGGTAGAGTACGTCGCCCTTTACCTCGAAGCGCTCTGGGCCGGTGCACTTTTCGGCCAGCCGCGCCACCTCGTCGACGGTGGGCTCACGCTCCAGCGCATAAGCATGGAGCTTGGTGTGGTCGGCGGCCGCTTCCGGATAGGGATTTTCACTCACCAGCCGTTCGAACCATGGGAGATCGCGCACCATGATGCGGGAATGAAAACCCCACTTCTTCTCGAAGGCCGTTTCGATCTGCCTGGTTAGCGCGGCCGCGTCGCCCTTGCCGGCCCGGAACACGGCATTGCCGCTCTGTACATAGGTGGCGACATCGGAAAAGCCGAGATCCTCGAAGAACGACCTGAGCTCCGCCATCTTGACGATGCGATTGCCGCCGACATTGATGCCGGAAAACAGCGCGATGAAAACCTTGCCGCTCATATGATGAATCCCGCCAATGTCTCGTTGTCGGTGATATCCTGGTACTGGACGCCTTCGGCCTCGAAGTTTGCCTTCAGCAGGTCGAAATTGCGGCGGTCCTTGGTTTCGATGCCGATCAGGACCGAGCCGAAATTTCGCGCCGACTTCTTCAGATATTCAAAGCGCGCGATGTCGTCGTCCGGACCCAGCATTTCGAGGAAATCGCGCAGCGCGCCGGGGCGTTGCGGGAAGCGGATGATGAAGTACTTCTTCAGGCCCTCGAAGCGCAGCGCCCGTTCCTTGACGTCCGGCAGCCGCTCGAAATCGAAATTGCCGCCCGAGACCACGGCGACGATGGTCTTGCCGCGGATTTCCTTCCTGGAAAAATCCTTCAGCGCATCGATCGCCAGCGCACCGGCCGGCTCGAGCACGACGCCTTCGATATTGAGCATCTCGATCATGGTCGCGCAGAGCCGGTTTTCCGGGATCAACCGCACCATGTCGGCGGCAAAGTCCTTGAGATACCGCAAGGGTTCGCGGCCGATCTCGGCCACCGCCGCGCCATCGACGAAGTTGTCGACCTTCGCGAGCTTCAGCCGCTTTCCGGCCGCGAGGCTGTCGTGCAGGCTCGGCGCCCCGGCCGGCTCGCAGAAGACGAAGCGCGCCTCCCTGCCCTGATCGGCGAAATAGTGGGTGACGCCGGCGGCGAGCCCACCGCCACCGACTGGCAGCATGATGATGTCAGGCATGCGCGCACCGGCCATCTGGTCCGCGATCTCATAGGCCACCGTCGCCTGCCCCTCGATAATGTCCTTGTGGTCGAAGGGCGGCACCATGTGGGCACCGGAGATTTCGGTGAATTCGAAGGCGGCGCGATAGCAGTCGTCGAAAAAGTCGCCGACCAGCCTGATCTCGACGAAATCGCCGCCGAACAGCCTGGTCTTGTCGATCTTTTGCTGCGGCGTCGTCACCGGCATGAACACCACGCCTTTTTTGCCGAAATGGCGGCAGACGAACGCGAAACCCTGTGCATGGTTGCCGGCCGACGCGCAGACGAACAAGTCAGCCTGGTTGCCGGCGGCAAGCGCCTTGCGGAAGAAATTGAAGGCGCCGCGGATCTTGTAGGAGCGCACCGGGCTCAAATCCTCTCGCTTCAGCAGCACCCGAGCGCCGGTCTTTTTCGACAGGTAGTCGTTTTCCTGCAGCGGCGTTTCCGGAAAGATCTGACGGAGCGCCGCGGCGGCGACGGCGACGCGGGAGGAAAAACTGCTCATCGGAAAGCCACCTTGTGCCGCATGTTTCGTACAGACCTGTCATCGATCCGGCCGCACAGCGCCTATCTGTTGCAAGCTGATCCGGCGCAGCCGACCCTGCCTATTGCATATCCGGCTCCGCAACGCCATTGTCCGGCCCTTCATGCCCTTGCGCAAAGGGCATTCGCAGAATCCTTGCAAGCACTTGGAGGCGTTTGTTCATGCCTGTTGCATCAGTCGGTCTGAAATCCATGTCGCTGCCGGAATTCGGCGAACCGATGGCGATGACGCCGGTCGCCCGAAACACCCATGGCGACCGCGAGCATGCCGCCAACATGGAGGATGGCATCGCGCTCGCCGACGACGCGCCGCGCGAGGGGCTCGCGGCGCGCTGTCCCCAAGCCTGGAGCCGTGTCGAGGCGCGGCGCGCCTTCAGGTCGGATGTCGGCATCCGCCTCAAGCCGGAGGTGCTGCCCTTGCTCCAACATTCCGGCTTTCCCATTTTGGCTTTCGCGCAACACTGCGATGGCCGTAAGCAGCCGCTGACCACATTTCGACGGGACACGACTTAGTTCTGCCGCACTCTCCCTGTCCGGGAGGTGTCGCGGGGGTGGATGGGCCTTTTGGCCGGAGTGGAATTTCAGACGTGCCTTTGAAGAAAATACTTACCGTTGTTCTCGCCTTGCTCGCCGCCGGCTGCGCCGGCCCGCAAACGCAGGAATTGCTTGGCAGCGCCATCGTCGCCGCGCCGGTGACCGAAATCGCCGGCAACCACTCCATCTTCATTGCCACGACGCGCAAGAAATCCGATGATCCCAACAAGGTTTTCGACGGTGAGCGCTCGGCGACGCTGAACTATGCGCGCGTGAATGTCACCGTCCCAGGCCTCCACAAGACTGGTCAGATCGAACGGCGCTCACGCGGCAAATCGGATGATCCGGCCAAATATTTCATGGCTTCCGAGGTCGTCGGCTACGATGCGCAGCCGAAATTCTCCAGCGCGCTCAACGCCGATATCGCGGCGCGCGGCGGCCGCGTCATGGTTTTCGTGCATGGCTACAACACCGGCTTCGACGACGCGGTCTATCGCCTGACCCAGATCGTCCACGATTCCGGCTATCCGGGCACGCCGGTGCTGTTTTCCTGGGCCTCGGGCGCAAAGACCACCGATTATGTCTATGACAAGGAAAGTGCCAGCGCCGCACGCGACCAGCTCGAAGTGACATTGCGCATGCTGCAGCAGTCCGGCGCGCGGCGCATCGATATTGTCGCGCATTCGATGGGAACCTGGGTGACCATGGAAACGCTGCGTCAGATGGCCATCAGCGGCGACCGCGATCTCGGCGGCAAGCTCGGCGACGTGGTGCTTGCCTCGCCCGACATCGATGTCGATGTGTTCAAGAGCCAGATGCGCCGCTACGGCAAGCCCGACAAGCCGTTCATCCTGCTGTTGTCCGACGACGACCGCGCGCTGAGACTCTCCGGCCTGATCGCCGGTTCGCGGCCGCGCGTCGGTGATTACAAGGATGCCGCCGATCTTGCCTCCTATGGCGTGACGGTCGTCGATCTCTCCAAGGTCAAAGGCAGCGACAGCTTCAACCATACGAAATTCGCCGACAATCCGGCGCTGGTGAAGATGATCGGCCAGCGGCTGCGCGAGGATGACGGCTTTGCCAGCGACCGGGACGTGACCGACCGCATCAGCCTGCTCGGGCAATAGATGCGGCACCACGGATTTCGCCGTGTCCGTTCACCCTTGCGGCAGTGTCAGGCCACTTTGAACTGGACCACGCCGGCCTCTGGCTATATCGGAATGGTGTGCGACGTCATGCGTTTGACGTCCCCCGTCGCGGGAGCCGGCGCTTGACCTTGCGCTTGAAGAGTTTCGTCGTCGCCTTGGCGCTCGCCGTTGCCGGCTGTGCTGGCCAGAACACGCATGATCTGCTCAACAAGACGACGGTCACGGTTCCCGCCTCCGACATCGCGGCCACCCACGAGATCTTTGTCGCCACCACCCGCCAGCAGGCGACCAAGGATCCACGGCAGGTGTTCGACGGCGATCGCTCGTTGACCACCAGCTACGCCCGTGTCGATGTCACCGTGCCGAAGGTCCACCAGGTCGGAGCCATCGAGCGGGCCAAGGGCTCGGCCAACTCAAACCCGGCCAAGCAATTCACCGCCACCAATGTCGTCCACTATGGCGATGGCCCGCAATTCGCCAAGGCGGTCGGCGCCGACATCGCCATGCGCGGCGATCGCGCACTGGTGTTCGTGCACGGCTTCAACAACGGCTTCGACGATGGCATCTACCGGCTGACGCAGATCGCCCACGACACGAAGTATCCCGGCACGCCGGTTCTGTTCTCCTGGGCGTCGAGCGCCAAGACGACGGGCTATATCTACGACAAAGACAGCGCCAACGCCGCCCGCGACGACCTCGAGGCGACGCTGAGGATGCTCGCCAAGACGCGGGTCAAGAGCATCGACATCATCGCCCATTCAATGGGAACCTGGCTGACCATGGAGGCACTGCGCCAGCTCGCCATCACCGGCGACCGCGATCTCGACGGCAAGCTCGGCTATGTCGTCCTGGCTTCGCCCGACATCGATGTCGACGTGTTCAAGAAGCAGATGATACGCTACGGCAAGCCGAACAAGCCGTTTGCCGTGCTGCTTTCAGGCGATGACCGGGCGCTCAAATTGTCTTCACTTATCTCTGGCGACAAGCCGCGTGTCGGCGACTATGGCAATGCGGCCGACCTCGCCAGCTATGGCGTCTCCGTTGTCGACCTGACCAAGGCCAAGGGCGGCGACGGTGGCCTCAACCACGCGAAATTCGCCGACAATCCGATCCTGGTGCAGTTGCTCGGCGACCGGCTGCGCACCCCTGCCGGCCTCGCCTCCGACGAGCCCGACCCGGCACAGCTCAACAATCTCGGCCAGGGCCTCGGCAAGGCCGTCGGTTCAGTCGCCGAGGTCGTCATCACCACGCCGTTCAAGGTGCTGACCATCGTCACCGGCGGGTGAGCAGGCGCCGGTACCTGGCCTCAGACGAACAGGTCGACCTTCCGGAAGGTCGTTACGTCGATCAGGCCGACATCGGAAATCCTGAGTTCCGGGATGACCACCAGCGCCAAAAGCGAATGCTGCATGTAGGCGTTGTTCAGGGAACAGCCCATCTTTCGCATTGCCTCGGTCAGTTTCTCCGCCTTGGCGGCGACGATCTCGGCGCGCTCGTCCGACATCAGCCCGGCGATCGGCATTTCGACCAGCGCCAGTTCCTTGCCCTTGGAAAACAACACGACGCCGCCGCCGACTTCGCCCAGCCGGTTGACCGCCAGCGCCATGTCCCGCTTGTTGGTGCCGACGCAGATGATGTGATGGGCGTCATGCGCCACGCTCGAGGCCATGGCGCAATCGCTCATATAGCCGAACCCGGAGACGAAGGCGTTGGTGACACCGCCCGTGCCCCTGTGGCGCTCGACGAGCGCGATCTGGCAGACATCGTTGCGGCGATCCATGGCGACCAGCCCGTCCTCGACCGGTAGATCCGCTTCCAGCGCCCGAGTCGGCGCCTGGTTCTCGATGACGCCGATGACCCGCACCCGCACCTCGTTGGCACCCTTGGGAGCCGCGATGTCGAAATCGCCGGCCTTCAGCTTCTTGCCCAACTTGACGGTGTTCTTCGCCGTCTTCGGGTAGTCGTAAGCCGGAATGTCGATCTCGAGCTTGCCGCCCTTGGCCAGCCTGACGCCGCGCGCATAGACCTCGTCGATGGTCATTGCCGCGAGATCGGAGACAATCAGCAGGTCGCCCAACCGCCCCGGCGCGATCGAACCGATCTCACGTTCCAGCCGGAAATGCTGGGCGGTGTTGATCGTCGCCATCTGGATCGCCGTCACCGGCTTCAGCCCCTGGCTGATGGCGTGGCGCACCACCCGATCCATGTGACCTTCGTGCACCAGCGTGCCTGAGTGGCTGTCGTCGGTGCACAGGATGAAGTTACGCGGATCGATGCCGCTCTCCGTCACCGCCTTGATCTGGGAGGCGACGTCGTACCAGGCCGAGCCCAGCCGCAGCATGGCCTTCATGCCCTGGCGCACGCGGGCGATAGCGTCCTCGGCGCGCGTGCCCTCGTGATCGTCCTCGGGTCCGCCGGCGACATAGCCGTGGAACGGGAGGCCAAGATCGCGCGACGCATAGTGGCCGCCGACCGTCTTGCCCGCATGGACCGTCGCCGCGATCTCACCCGACATGACCGGATCGTTGGCGGCGACACCCGGAAAATTCATCACCTCGCCGAGCCCGATAATGTTTTCCCAGGTCATCGCTTCCGCGACATCGGCCACCGTCAACTCGGCGCCGGCGTGCTCCAGCCCGGGCGCCGAAGGCACGCAGGACGGCATCTGCACATGCACGTTGATGGGCATCGCCACCGCCTCGTCATGCATCAGCCGCACGCCGGGCAAGCCGAGCACATTGGCGATCTCGTGCGGATCGATGAACATCGACGTCGTGCCGTGCGGGATGACGGCGCGGCAGAATTCGGTCACCGTCACCATGCCGCTCTCGACATGCATGTGCGCGTCGCAGAGGCCGGGTACCAGATAGCGCCCGCCGGCATCGACCACCTTGGTGCCTTGGCCGATGGCGTGGCTGGCATTCGGCCCACAATAGGCGAAACGGCCGCCGGCGATGGCGATGTCGGTGCCGGCGATGATCTCGCCCGAGTGAACGTTCACCCAGCGGCCGTTGCGGATGACGAGGTCGGCGGGCTTGCGCCCCATGGCAACGTCGACCAGATGCGTCGCCATCTCGGTCCAGGGCTTGGGTTTCGTCGCATGCGCCGCCGGCTTCTTTGCCATGAAGGGACTCCTGTTTGCACGACTGTGCCAAGCCTGCCTGGTTTTGACCAGCGCCAAACCGCGGGTCGGCGAGCCGCACAGGCTGCAACCAGAAATGGATTCCGTTTTGTCGTAAATCGGTCTACCTTGCCTGCCAAGGATCTTTCTGGCTCTTCATCCGGGGAGTTCAATGTATCGCCTATTGGTCGCAAGCGCCGGTCTTCTTGCCGCCCTGTCCATGCCGGCTTTCGCGGCCGACCCGACAGTCGACGTGCCGATGACCGCGCCAGGCTTCGACTGGACCGGATACTACGCCGGCCTGCAGGCAGGCTATGGCTGGGGCCAATCCGACATCTCAGGAACGGAGGGCGAGCCGTTTTCCGTCTCGCCTGACATCGATGGCGGTTTCGTCGGCGGGCACGTCGCGGGGCTTTGGCAGTTCGACCAGGCGGTGATCGGCGCGGAAGCCGACCTCAACTATTCCGCCGTCGACGGCGCGACCGAAGCGGGGCCAGGGAACAATTTCGGCACCGACATCAAGTGGTTCGGGTCGGTCAACGCCAAGGCTGGCTACGCCATGGACAGGGTGCTGGTCTACGGCATAGGCGGCATCGCCTTTGCCGGTGTCGAAACCTCGCAAGCGTCGGGCTCCGCCTTCTCCCAGACACGCACGAATGTCGGCTGGACCGTAGGTGCCGGCGTCGACTATGCGCTGACCGACAAGTTCGTCGTCGGCGCGCAGTATCGCTATTATGATTTCGGTTCCGAGCACTATGATGGATCCGCCGATTTCGTCGGCCGCGACCAGGATACGAAGCTGAACACCGTCGGGATCAATCTCAGCTACAAGTTCTGATCCTTACCGACATCGACAGGCGCGCGACGCCTGTGACGCAGTCAACAATTCGACGATAGGGGCGGCCGGCGCCCCCAGTGGGCGGGGGAATGGGTTGGGCCTGGTAGACGCCGGCCTCGGCGGATCAAATCCACCGTCCAAACACCTTACTCATTGCGCGCGGCGCGGATAATTCCGCGATCACACCAGTATCGCCACGCTTTCTCCTATGGGGTGCGCGTTTCCGACAGCTCAAGAACACGACTTGACGGCCTGTGTCTGACATCTGAAAAGGGCGGGCCTGCGGACGTGGCGGAATTGGTAGACGCAAGGGACTTAAAATCCCTCGATCTCTGATCGTACGGGTTCGATTCCCGTCGTCCGCACCACAATGAAATCATACGACCGTCAAAGGGACCTTCTTGCCTGTTTGCTAGATGCGCGTGGTGCCGCTCTCTTGGCCACCAGTACGTTGTATAGGCGACGGCTGACCGGCGCTTCGCCCATGGTCTGGTCCACAGCCCACCTCAATGATTCCGACCAGCGCGCGCACAAACTCAACCATGTCGTTTGCCGTAATGGCCGCTTGGTCAGGGCTCTGCCCAATGCGTTCGGCGGCCGCGCAACATGACAGACGGATGAGATCGTAGTGCGGATCCCTTTCATCCTCCGGCAACACAGACAATTTCATGGCTCGGCGATAAATCAACCGCAGCAATTGTTCGAGAGCTGCTCCGACACTCATGCGCTTGCTCCGCATTGGTCAAGCCTCCCGCGCTCCAGGGCGCTGGGAACGTCGATGAGGAGGTGTCCCATTCTGTGCCAAAGGCTGCATCACAGCCATTAATATATCGTTTATTGCTAATATACGCTTCGCGGGAGCGGCCCTGTGGCCTCCATGAGGTCGTTTGCGGGCGCCAGAACACTGTCAGGCAAGGATCGGGTTCAGCTTCAGATACTGGATCAGAATAATCGTCTTGGCATCGACGATGCGGCCGTCGGCGATGCCGGCCAGCGCCTCGTCCAGCGGCATTTCCAGAACCTCGATGTCCTCCCCCTCCTCCGGCGCGCCGCCGCCGGCCGAGATTCGGTCGGCGGGCGAATAGCGCGCGACGAAGAACCAGAGCCGCTCGGTGACGCTGCCCGGGCTCATGTAAGGCGAGAACAGCCGTTCCACATGTTGCAGCCGGTAGCCGAGTTCTTCCTCGGCCTCCTTGCGGATGGCGGTCTCGGGATCGTTTTCATCGAGCAGCCCGGCACAGGCCTCGATCAGCGGTTCGCGGTGACCGGTCACGTAGGCGGGATAGCGGAACTGGCGCACCAGGAGCACCGTCGAGCGCTGAGGGTCGTATGGCAAAATGACCGCGCCATCGCCGCGATCATAAGTCTGTCGGACCTGCGTCTCCCATTGGCCGTCGCGCCGGCGGTAATCGAGGACAGTCTTCTTCAGGACAGCCCAGTCGTCGGAGAGGATTTCTTCCGAACGGATGCGGATGCGGTCTTCCATCATGGTCTCCATGCTATGGGTCGAGGCGTAGCCGCCAACCGGTATTTGCGCAATGCAGGCGAATGGTTCAAAAATACGTTTCACCGTCTCGTGTCTGGCGCGCCCTCGATCCATTGCCTAGACAGCTGCTTACCCCTCCCGGAGCCCCTTTTCATGACAACATCGCTTTTCCAGCCGATCACGCTCGACGGCCTCGCCTTCCCCAACCGTATCGCTGTCGCTCCGATGTGCCAGTATTCCGCCGAGGACGGCTGCGCCAGCGACTGGCATCTTTACCATTGGATGAACCTGGCCATGTCGGGCGCTGGCATGGTCACGGTGGAGATGACCGATGTCGAGCGGCGCGGGCGCATTTCGCATGGCTGCCTGGGTCTCTATTCCGACGACAATGAAGCCGCCGCCCGTCGTGCCCTGGACGCCGCAAGGCGCGTGGCCGCCCCAGGCACGAAATTCGGCACGCAGCTGGCGCATGCGGGCCGCAAGGCCTCGAACCGCAAGCCTTGGGAGGGCGGCGGGCCGCTGCAGCCAAACGAGGATCCGTGGCAGACCGTCTCGGCCTCGGCCATCGCCTATGACACCGGTTGGAATGTGCCGCGCGCGCTGGATGAGGAAGAGATCCTGCAGCTCATCGAACGATTCGCTCAAGCCGCAAGGCGGGCCGAACGCGCCGGCTTCGACTTCATCGAACTGCATGCCGCGCATGGCTACCTGATCTTCCAGTTCCTCTCGCCATTGTCCAATCAACGCACCGACCGCTGGGGCGGTTCGCTGGAAAACCGGATGCGCCTTGTCGTCGAAATCGCCAGGGCGGTGAAGAAAGCGGTGCCGAAGCTGATGCTCGGCGCGCGGCTGTCGGTGAAGGACTGGGTCGATGGCGGCTTCGAAGTCGAGGATGCGATCGAGGTGGCGAAGGCACTGAAGGCGGAGGGCGTCGCCTATCTCTGCTGTTCCAGTGGCGGCAATTCGCCCTTGCAGAAATTGCCCACCGGCCCCGGTTACCAGGTGCATCTGGCGGAAGCCGTGCGCAAGGGTGCCGGCATCCCGACCCGCGCGGTCGGGCTGATCGACGATCCCAAACAGGCCGAGGCAATTCTCGCCGAGGGCCGCGCCGACATGGTGGCCCTGGCGCGCGCCTTCCTTGCCGATCCGCGCTGGGGATGGCGTGCGGCCGCCACATTCAGCGAAAAGATCCATCCGGCACCGCAGCTCGCCCGCTCGGTGACGACGATGGAACACTGGATGAAGGCGGCCGGCTGACTTGCCTTTTGCCGACAGTGCCTTGCGGATTAGCCTGATATGGCGGCCCGCAGGATGGCTCGCAGTTTATCGCGGTCAAGCTTGATCGGGTTGCCGCCGGCACAAGGGTCGCTCTCGCCCATCATGGAGACGCGTTCCTCGTCGATGTCGGTCAGCCCGATCCCCGGCAGCGTGGCGGGGATGTTCAATCGGACCCGCAGTTCGATGATCCAGTCCAAGACCGCGCGAGAATCGTGCGTCGGAAGGTCGAGGACGCGCGCAAGCAGGCCGAGCTTCTCTTCCACCACCGGGGCGTTGGATTCGACGACATAGGGCATCAGCACGGCGTTGAGCAGGCCGTGATGGGTATCATGGAGGGCTCCGAGCGGATGGGCGAGCGCATGGATCGCGCCGAGGCCCTTCTGCAGGGCCACGCAGCCCATGCCGGACGCGATCAGCATCTGCGCACGGGCTTCGATGTTCTGCCCATCCTCCACGGCGACCGGAAGCCAGGTCTTGATCAGCCTCAGGGCATTGAGCGCGATGCCTTCGGCCATGGGGTGATAGCTCGGCGCGCAATAGGCTTCCAGCGCATGCGAGAGCGCGTCCATGCCGGTGGCCGCCGTGATATGGGCGGGCAGTCCGGTGGTCAGCTCCGGGTCCATGAGCACCACATCCGGCATCATGCGCGGATGGAAGACGATGACCTTGCGCTTCTCGGCCTCGTTGGTAATGACCGAGGCGCGGCCGAGCTCGGAGCCAGTACCGGCGGTCGTCGGTATGGCGATAACAGGAACGAGGTGGGACGTGTCGGCACGCTTCCAGTTGTCGCCGATATCCTCGAGATCCCACATCGGGATGGATTGCGTCGCCATCAGCGCGATCGCCTTGGCGGCATCGAGCGCGCTGCCGCCGCCGATGGCGACGACGAGATCGTGCTGGCCCTGCTTCAGAATCGCCACGCCGTCGGCGACATTGCCGCCGGTCGGGTTTGGCTTGACGTTGTGGAAGAAGCCGGCATCCAACCCGCTCGCCTTGAGCACCTCGAGCGTGCGCTGCACCGGAAAGAGGGCCTTCAGGCCATCATCGGTGACGACCAGCGGCCGCCTCGCGCCGAGTTCGCGAACGATGCCGGCAAGTTCCGAGATCCGACCATTGCCGAAGCGCACTGAGGTCGGGAAGCTCCAGTTGCCGGAAACGGCCGGGGTGAAAGCGGTCATGGGATCATTACCTTGAATTGGCTTGGGAATTGGCTTGAGGTCAGGCTGTCGCCAGCTTCTGTCGTTTGAGCGCCCGGCGTCGCAGGAAGTCGACCAGGAAAACCAGGATCAGGGCCGGGATGAAGTTGAGCGTGGCGAGCGCCGGATAGATCGGCGAGGAGCCGACGGCGATGCCGCTGTAGACGAAGATCGGCAGCGTGCGCGCCGTGCCTGCCAGCGAATAGGAGACGTAGAAATTTCCCCAGGAAAGGAGAAAGGCGAAGGTCGCGGCGGAGAGAATGCCGGGCCACAACAGCGGGAAAGTGATTTCGCGGAAGACTTCCAAGCCGGTGGCGCCGGCATCGCGCGCGGCATCCTCCAGCGTTTCGTCGAAGCCGTAGACCTGCACGGCCACGATCACCAGCGCGAAGGGTGTGATGTAGACGATGTGGCCGATGATCACCGTCGCCAGCCCGGTCGAAAAGCCCAGCCAGTTGCCGAGCACCGAAAACCACAACAGCATCACCACGCCGAGCAGCAGTTGCGGGAACAGCAACGGCAGGAAGCTGACGGCTCGGAAGACGTTCTGGAAGCGGAAGCGATAGCGGATCCACGCCACCGCGCCGGCCGAGCCGAGCACAGTGGCAAAGACCGTCGAGACCGCCGCGACGATCGCGGAATTCGCGACCGCCGGCAGGAAGTCGGGCTTGCGGAACAATTCGCCATACCATTCGAGCGAGAAACCTTCGATCGGGAAGGTCAGCACGCGGCTGTCGGTGAAGGAAAACACCACCAGCGTGAGGATCGGCACGTAGAAGAACAGGATCAGCAGAGCCATGGTGCCGACGAGGAAAACGTCGACAACCCTGTCCTTCAGGCGTTCCGGGATCATCGGACAGACCTTTCGTGGTTGGCCGACCCGCGCATCAGGATAAAGGCGGCGAGCGACAGCGACAGGGCGCCGATGACGATCAGCACCAGCGTCAGCGCCGCACCGAGCGGCCAGTTGACCCGCGTCTCGAAGCTTTGGCGGATCAGCTCGGAAGCCAGCGGCGCGGTGCCGCCGCCGAGCACCTTCGGTTCGAGGAAGGCGCCGAGGCTGAGCACAAAGACCAGCACGGCGCCGCAATAGAGCCCGGGACGGGCAAGCGGCAGCGTCACCTCGAAGAATGCGCGCAGCCGCGATGCGCCGGAATCATAGGCGGCCAGCACCAGGTCTCGGTCGATGCGTGCCAGCGACAAATAGATGGTGAACATCGGATAGACGACGAGGCCATAGACCATGCCGATCATCGTGCCGGTCGGCGTGAACAGGAGATTGAGCGCTTCCGGGCCGAGGCCGAGATGCGCCAGCAGCCAGTTGGCGACGCCGCTCTTGTCGAGCACGAGGATCCAGCCGAAGGTTTTCAGCACCGCGTCGGTCAGGAAGGCGAAGATGATCAGGATCTGGATCTGCGCATTATAGGCCCTGAGCCGCGTCGCCAGCGCATAGGCGGCGGGAAAGGCGATGAGCACGCAGACGACCACGCACACCAAGGCCATGGCGACGGTTCGCGCCATGATGGTCCAGTAATGCGGTTTGGAGAACACTTCGGTCCAGACCTTGAGGTCCCAGGTCCAGGACAGGCGATAGAACTGCGTCGTCTGAAACGACAGCACCACCGTCATGAGCAACGGAATGATGAAGAACAGCAGCATCACGACCGCGAGCGGCGCCACCGCCGCCACGAGAACCGGATCACCCCAGTGCTTGCTATCGGTCCGCACGGCTCACTCCGAGAGCAGGAAGCTGCGGGTCGGATGAAAGCCGATCCTGACGCTGTCGGAGACCTTGGCCGGCAGATCGAGCGAGCCCGCGAGATCCATGACCACGGCCTTCTCCAGGCCGGGCACCCGCACGCGATACTGCGTCGACGAACCCTTGATGAAATACTCCTCGACGGTGCCGTTCAGCACCCATTCGCCGGGTTCAGCCGCGCCGGTGACGAAACGGATGGTTTCGGGACGAACCAGCAGGGCTGTCGGCCCGCTGCCCAGGAAGAGAGAAATCTGCTCCCCGGCGATCACGGCTGCGTTGTCACCGACCAGCGGCGAAGTAACCTTTGCGTCGCCGCCGTCGCGCGAGACGGCCACCGGCAAGAAATTGGTTTCGCCGATGAAGCCGGCGACGAACATGTTGGCCGGACGGTAGTAGATATCCGACGGCGTGCCCAGTTGCACGACCTCGCCGGCGCGCATGACGCAGATACGGTCGGCAAGCATCATGGCTTCTTCCAAATCGTGGGTAACGAGGACGAAGCTGGTGCCGAGTTCGCGATGCAGTTTCTTCAGCTCGGCCTGCAGCGATTTCTTCAGCTTCGCGTCGAGCGCGCTCATCGGCTCGTCGAGCAGAAGCACGCTCGGGCGCGAGATCAGAGCGCGGGCGAGCGCGACGCGCTGCTGTTCGCCGCCGGAAAGCTGGACGGGATAGCGTGTCAGATACTCGCGCTTAAGGTGCATGAGGTCGAGCATGGCTGATATGCGCTGGTCCATCTCGGCCTTCGCCACCTTCTGCAGCTTGAGTGGAAAGCCGATATTGTCCGACACGGTCTTGTGCGGAAACAGCGCCAGCTTCTGGAAGACCATGCGCGTCGGCCGCTTCGCGGCCGGCACGCCCTGCATGTTCTGGCCCTGGATTTCCAGCACGCCGGCGGTCGGGTCCTCGAAACCGGCAAGGATCTTCAGCAGCGTGGTCTTGCCGCAACCGGAAGGGCCGACAAGCGCCATGAATTCGCCCGCGCCGATGTCGAGGGACACGCCATGCAAGGCTCGCATGGAGCCGTAGTCCTTGACGATGCCAGACGCATTGATGATTGGCGCATTGATGATTGCGGTTGTCAAAACTCGCCCGCCCTGAATGTGGGTGAAAATATATGATGGAGCCCGCGCGCCGGAACGCGCGGGCTTCAATTCAATAAATGACGTTCAACGCGCGGCCAGTTCTTCCTGCCAGATCGCCAGCATGTCGTCGATGTTCGGCGCGACGGTGTGGAAGTGGCTGTTGTCCCAGGCCGTCCACATATAATCCATCTGCAGCGCCTTCTTCTCGGCGTCCGAGAACAGCGCTTCCGTCTTGGCGTTCGGAACGAGATTGCAGGTCGCCTCGGTGATCGACAACTGCTTGGCCACCTCCGGCGAGACGATGTATTTCAGGAAGTCGGCGGCGACCTTGGAGTCGCGGTCGTTTGCGATCAGGCCCGTAGCCTCCATCCAGATGATGCCCTGCTTGAGGCCATTCCTCGGCTCGGGCACGATCGACTGGATGTAGTCGTGGCCCTTCATGCGCAGCGACGAGGTGGCGTAGGTGCCGCCGCCGATCAGCGCCCGGAACGAGCCATCGATCAGGCCTTTCTGGGCGATCGCCAGGTCGGCGACAATGGCACGGGTGTTCTTGAAGGCTGCACGCAGCACCTTGCGCACTTCGTCGAGTGCTGCCTGGTCGAGTTCGACATAGGGATTGACGCCGGCGTAAAGGGCCAGCGGCATGATCGGCCAATCGCCCCAGTCCAGCAGGCAGATCTTGTCCTTGTAGGCGGCGTCGAAAACCGGCGCGTAGCTCGACCAGGTCTCGAGCTTGTCGAACTTGGTGTTGACCGTCGGTCCGACCCAGCCCCAGCGGGTCGGCAAGCCTGTTGCCTTGCCTTCGAATTGCAGGGGCGTGAAGGGCGCACGGAACTGCGGGTAGAACTCGGCGTATTGGTCGGCGAAATCCTTGTCGTCGATGTAGCGGCAGATGCCCGCCGGCCCCATGCGCGCGATCCAGGGACTGTCTGATGAAACGAGGTCGAAATCCTTCGATGCACCGGCGGCGAGCTTGGCGAAGCCGCCCGCGGAGTCGGTGATCAGGTCGACGGAAATGGAGACGTCCTTCTGCTTCTGGAACGGGTCCAGGATTGACGGCGCGTTGTAGCCTTCCCAGCACATGTAGTTGAGGCTTTCGGCGGCGGATGCGTCCTTCGGCATGCCGAGGATGCCGGCGCCCGCGACCGCAAGCCCGAGGCCGCCCATGCCCTTCAGCACCGCGCGGCGATCGACGCCCCCGGTGCCTGATGTTCCCTTTTTCATTTGCCTGTTCCCTTCCTTTGTTATCAGCCCAAAAACTCCCGGTCAGACGATGCCGAGGTACCGCCTGATCTCCCATTCGCTTACCTGCTTCTGGTACTCGCCATACTCAAAGCGTCGTCCGGTCACGAAGCTGTCGATGAAGTCCTCGCCGAAGATCTCGCGGGCGACTGTGCTTGCGTTGAGCCGCTCCGCCGCCTGACCGAGATCCGACGGGAAGACGGCCTCCAGCGAAGGGGTCGCGGCATAGAAATTCTCGCCGCTGCCGCCCGGCGGCTCGATCTCGTTGCGGATGCCGTGAAGGCCAGCGCCGATGCAGAGCGCCAGCGCCAGATAGGGATTGGCGTCGGCCGAGGGCACGCGAAACTCGACGCGGGTGGATTCGGGCTCGTCATTGATGACGCGCACCGCCGCCGTGCGGTTCTGGACACCCCAATTGGCCGAGGTCGGCGCCCAGGCGCCGGGCACCAGCCGCTTGTAGGCGTTGACTGTTTGGGCGCACATGGCCAGCAGTTCCGGCATAAGCCCGACCAGGCCGCCGATGAAATGACGCCCGAGCCTGCTGATGCCATCCTGCGCGCCGGGATCGGCGAACACCGCATTGCCCTGCCGGTCGCGCATGGAGACATGCAGGTGGCCGGACTGGCCTGGCAGCGCCGGCGAAAGCTTCGACATGAAGCCGGCGGTCAGGCCGTTGCGGGAGAAATAGGCCTTGGCGAAATTCTTGAACAGCGCCGCGTCGTCCGGGGATTTCAAGCCCTTGGCATAAGTGAGCGGTGCTTCAAAACATCCCGGCCCGAGTTCGGTGTGGATGGCGTCGAGGCCGATCCCCATAGTCGTCATCGTATCGTGCAGGCCCTGCAGCAGGTCGCCATGGATGGCCGATGTCTGCAGCGAATAGGTGCGGTTGCCCTGCGCGAAATAGGTGAGGTCGCGATAGCCCTTGGCGCGTAGGCTTTCGGGCGTCTCGTCGAACAGGAAGAACTCGTATTCGAATGCCGAGAACACGTCGAAGCCAAGTTCAGCGGCATCCCCTATCAGCCTTTGGCAAAGATTGCGCGGCGAACGCTTGCCGAAATCGCCCGAGAAATCGGCGATGCAGAGCGCGGCATCCTCCGCGAACGGATATTTGCGCAGGCTCGCGGCATCGAGGAATGCCGGCCGGTCGATGAAAGCGCCGTCGATGAAGGTTTTCTCGGCGATATCCCAGAAATAGAGGACCTCGCAGAACGGATAGCCCTTGGCGGCCAGCTTGACTGCCTTGTCGACGGAGACCAGCTTGTCGCGAAATTCGCCGGCTGGGTCCATCATGCCGATGTGCACGGCCCTGGCGCCAAGCTTTTCAACACCAGACGCGAAGGCCGCACCGGCTTCATTGACTGTCGACATATATGCCCGCCTCGATATTTTCATCCCGAGGCTAGGGTTGACCTTCACGCAACTGAATATCCCGATAGGGATAGACGAGACGAAAATTAGGGCAGCCCCGAACGGGCTCCAGAAGCCCGGCCAGAGGACAAAAGATCGTGGTGATTGCAGGCTTTGCGCCGTGGAACCGGAAGATCGCTGCGGCGATCCAGGAGGTCGGCACGCCGGACTTCCCGCAGCGTATCGAAGAGGCGCTGAAGGCGGTCATCGACCTCGATATCGTGATGATCTTCGCCTATTCCGGCACGGAAAAGCCGATCTGCCTCTACCACAATATCGATCCCGTACGCGCGGCGACCGTGATCACCGCCTATGCAAACGGACCTTATCTGCTCGATCCCTTCTACCGCGCGGCGACGGACCCGAAGGCCGTCGGGGTCAGGCAACTGAGAAGAATGGCGCCGGACCAGTTCTACAGTTCGGAGTATTTCCGCCAGCATTACGGCCTGACAAAAATTCGCGACGAGGTCGGCATCGTCTGCCGGCCGGCGGGGAGCGCGGCCATCGTCATCAGTTTCACCCGCCCGATGGAATCACCCGCGTTCGGACGGCGCGATCTCAAGGCTATCCATGATGCCGAACCGGTGATCCGGCTTTTGATCGAACGGAACTGGAGCAACGCTCGCCTCAGTCCGAGGGGAACCGATGGCGAACCGGTCGATCCGATAAATGCGACCCTGAACCGGATGACAGGCGGCGTGCTGACACCGCGCGAGATCGAGATCACCTCGCTGATCCTGCGTGGACATTCGAGCGCGGCTATCGCCGATGCGCTGAACATCGCCGAGGGGACGGTTAAGATCCACCGCAAGAATATTCACCAGAAGCTTGATATCTCCAGCCAATCCGAACTGTTCTCGATGTTTATCTTTCATCTTTCGAAGCAATAACGCGCAATGGCGCTGAGTAGCGCTTGCGGCGAGCGTTGAGACAGGCCGCGCCAGCCACCGCGCGTCAAAGATGGGCGGCATGCGATCCGGCTGGCGTTGAAAAGGCTCGGGTTTGCTTGCTTTGCCGCGGGAGGGGCCACAGCCCGGCTGGTTGCGCAACGATTGCGGCTACTGAGACGCCGATGCATGTCACCAAAAAAATCCGTTTTTTTGGAAATGATCTCGGGTGTGTTGATATTCAGGTGATGCCGGCCCGCGAACGGCAATTTTCTGCGCTTCCGGTGCTTACGTTACCCAAACGCACGCTGCGTGCTGGTTCTCGAAGCCACCATCCCCGGCTCGGCCTGACCTGAATACATCCTAAAGCACGTCGCGAACGCGACGCGACTTTTGGGCGCAGGCTGAAAGCCACTTTTGCAACCAAATTGGCTGCTTTGCGTTGCGGCCATGATGGACAACAAACCCTTTGAAACTCCGGTCGTGGTCGAACTCGGCCATGTCGGCAAGTATCGCCATATCCGCAGCACCCAGGAAGCGGCGGAGTGTCTGATGACGGTGTGGCCGCTTAATCGCGGCCCGCGTCATCGTGATGCCCTCGACACTTGCCTCAAAGTGCTGGAAGGTTATCGTTCGACAGCGGATGCGCGACGGGCATTGATCGAGGCCGCCAGGGAATCTGAAGTGCTGGTGCCCGAAGACAAGCTGTCCGACGACCGGCTGCATTGAGCAGGCGGACCTTTCAACCGGAGGTTTTGATGGCGAAGCTGACTTACAAGATCGTCGAACATGACGGCGGCTGGGCCTACAAGGTCGGTTCGACCTTCTCGGAGACATTCCCCACCCATCAGGACGCACTGCGCGCCGCCGAGATCGCTTCGGCCGAGCAGCAGGTGGCAGGCGCGACGGACGGCATCCAGTATGAGGATGCCGACGGCAAATGGCACGAGGAACTGGCTGACGGCCGCGACCGGCCGCAGACCGAGGTGTCAGACTAGATTTTCCGAAGAAGAGAGCTTGCCTGCGGGGAAAAGGCAGGGCGCCGACCGCGGACGCCAGGAGAGACGGCGTCCTACGGTCGACGGCTGCCCAGCGGCCGACTATTTGCCGCAGTACTGGTCGTTCACGTTGCCCTGGGCATTCGCGTCAGGCCCGGCCGTGTTGTAGGCACAGGGGCCGACCGGGCCCGAACTGCCAAGGGTGTCCAGCCCGGAGCGGTCGCCATTGATGCTTCCGGTCGTGTTCTGGTCAACGCCTGAAGAGTATTCGTTGGCGAACGGCCACCAGTCGTGATGATTGGAATATGCGCCGTCGGATGACTGGGCCATCGCCGATGTGGCGAGGCCGATCGTCAGAACCGATGCTGCGAGAAGTTTCGTGTACATTGAATTACTCCGTGTCTTGGTCGCCTTGGGTGCGACACGGGTAAACCCGCCGGTCAGCCGGATGGTTCATTGAAATTGTCGTGAGGCTGAGGTGATGGAAACGCCCTGGCGCCGATCCGCTCGATGAAACCGATCACCCGCCTGGGCTCGACAAACTGCGGCATATGGCCAACGCCATCGACAGGTTCGAAATCGAGCCCCTCGATCCTGCCTCGCATGGGCTCGCCGTGGATGCGGATATCGATGACGCGGTCCGCGGTTCCGAAGAGGATGCCGGCGGGCATGGCAATCTCGTCATAGCGTTGTTCGATGCGACCGAGATCCTGTTCGATGGCCACGATATCGGCTGATGTCGCCTGGAAATTGCCTGGCCGCAGCCCGAGCCACCCGCCGCCGGCGACCATATAGTCCTCGGGAAAAGCCTGCGGCCCGAAGATGAACTCCATTGTCGGCCGCGCATAGCGCAGGCTCAGAGGTATCGCCACGGTATAGGCCATGACCCAGCGCAACAGGCGCGAGGGAATATAGAGCAGGTCAAATCGCTGGCGTGCCCGGGTTTCCAGATGCGTCAGCGGCGCCAGCAAGGCGATGCCCGAAATCGCCTCGGGATGTCCCACGGCCAGGGTCAGCGTGACGGCGCCACCCAGCGAGTGGCCGACCACCAGCGGCGTTTCCAGCCCCAGCCTTTCGATGAAGCGCCGCACCAAGGCCGCCTGTTCGGGCAACCGGCCCGTGGCGCCATTGGCGCGAACCGAATAGCCCGATCCCGGACGATCGAGCGCGATCAGCCGGTAGCCCGGGCCAAAATGCCCAAACAGCGTGTGCCGGAAGTGATGGAGTTGCGCACCAAGCCCGTGCAGGAAGACGATAGGCCTGCCCTCGCCCACATCGACATAGTGGATGCGGTTGCCGTCGATCTCGATGAATTTTCCGACCGGCGGCACCAGTCTCTGTGCCTTCGCCGCGATCCACAACGTTGCCAGCACCAGGCAGGCAATCCCCAGGGCCGCCAGCAGGAACAGCAGGGCCAGCAGCCAAGACAGGATCGATATCAGCATTGTTCACCCAATCAGAACCTGTTTGAGCTTAACCGCATCCGGTCACGCCGCAACCTTGCGTCGAAGCGGGCGCGTCCAGGCATGGATTGTTCCCCGCTCGGTTGGCATTGCCGACAGCCACGCGCCGCGCTATCTCAGGCGACCCGTCCTGCCGGAGCCCTCCATGACCGAAATCGTTACCGCCGCCATGCTCGTCATCGGCGATGAAATCCTGTCCGGCCGCACCAAGGACAAGAATATCGGCCACCTCGCCGATATCATGACGGCGATCGGCATCGACCTGAAGGAGGTGCGCATCGTTCCCGACGAGGAAGACGAGATCATAGCCGCCGTGAATGCCGTGCGCGCACGCTACACCTATGTGTTCACCACAGGCGGCATCGGCCCGACCCATGACGACATCACTGCCGATTCGATCGCCAAGGCGTTCGGTGTTCCCTGTGAATACGACGCCAAGGCCTATGCGATGCTGGAGGCGAGCTATGCCGCGCGCGGCATAGAATACACCGAGGCGCGCAAGCGCATGGCGCGAATGCCGCGCGGCGCCGACCATATCGACAACCCGGTTTCCGTGGCGCCCGGCTTTCGCATCGGCAACGTCCATGTCATGGCCGGCGTGCCCTCGATCTTCCAGGCCATGCTCGACAATGTCGTGCCGACGCTGAAGACCGGCACGAAGATGCTGTCGGCGACGGTGCACTGTCCGTTCGGCGAGGGCCTCGTTGGCGGCCCATTGGGAGAGATCCAGAAAGCGCATCCGGACACGATCATCGGCTCCTATCCAAAGTATGGCGACGGCAAGTTCTGGACCGAACTGGTGGTTCGCGCCCGCAGCCAGGAGGCGCTTGACGCCGGGCGCGCCGATGTCGAGGCGATGGTGGCGGGTTTCGCCGCCAAGGCGAGTTGATCGACCTCTGAAGCAGTTCACGCAATTCCTGTGGGAGAACCGCCTCACACTTTTCCTGGAATTGCTCCAGGCGGAACCAAGCGCGGCGCCGCGGCGTTTTCTTGCACGCGAGCTCCGAGGCTCGCCAGATTGAGGGATCACCATGCGCTTCAAGACCATCGTTGCCATTCTGCAGAACGAGCAGGACGCGGAGCGCGTGCTCGACTGCGCCATTCCGCTCGCCAGCCGCTTCCAGAGCCACCTGATCGGCATCCATGCCGAGGCGCTTCCGGTGCCTTACACCTCGGCAACCGGTTTTCCCGACACCGAGTTCCTGCAGGTATCGGCCGATATGAGTCGCGAACGCGCCGAAAAGCTTCAGGCGGTTTTTCTGAGGCAAATCGAGGATTCAGGCCTGTCCTTCGAATGGCGCAGCCTGGAGAGCTTCTCCGGCGACAGTGCCCTGACCGGCATTTCGAGCGTGCGCGCCGCCGACCTGATCATAGCGGCGCAGAGTGAAACCGGCAGCGACCCGAGCGCGGATGTGGGCACGCTGGTCTACGATGCCGGCCGACCGGTGCTGGTGGTGCCGCCGCAGGGGCCGTTGCTCACCACTTTCAAGCACGTGCTGCTTATCTGGAACGGCAGCAAGGAGGCGGCGCGCGCAGCCTTTGACGCATTGCCCTTCATCATCGAGGCCGAGAAGACCGAGATATTGATCATCGATCCTCCCGATACGCTCGATGACAGCCCGGAGGCCGCCGGAACCGAAATCGCTTCGTCCCTTTCACGTCATGGCGCCAGTGTTGGCGTCTGCGTACAGAAATCGGGGGGCATCCCGGTCGAGGACATGATCCAGACGAGGATCGTCGAGACCGGCGCAGATCTGCTCGTTCTTGGCGCCTACAGCCATTCGTGGCTGCGTCGGCTTCTGTTCGGCGGAGTGACACGCTCGGTGTTGCGCACCGCGCCGGTGGCGGCCTTCCTGTCGCGGTAAGTCCACAGCGATCGTTTCCGGTCGCCCTTGCCAAGGCCAAGGGTTTCCAGTTAATTCCGCGCGCATTCCCCTGTTTTCTTGCACGCGGCCTTCGCGTGCTGCGGAGTGCGCGAGACATGTCCCTTCCCGAAAAAGCCTTCCCGGTCTCCTGGGACCAGTTCCATCGTGACGCCCGCGCTCTCGCCTGGCGGCTTGCCGGCGCCAACAAGGGTCAATGGAAAGCGATCGTCTGCATCACGCGCGGCGGGCTGGTTCCGGCCGCCATCATCTCGCGCGAACTCGGCATCCGCATCATCGAGACGGTCTGCGTTGCCTCCTATCACGACTATTCCAGCCAGGGGCAGTTGCAGGTGCTGAAGGAAGTCACCCCCGCGCTGCTTGCCGAGGATGGCGCAGGCGTGCTGATCATCGATGACCTGACCGACACCGGCAAGACCGCGGGCATCGTGCGGGCAATGATGCCGAAGGCCCACTTCGCCACTGTCTACGCCAAGCCCAAGGGCCGGCCGCTGGTCGATACTTTCGTCACCGAAGTCAGCCAGGACACCTGGATCTATTTCCCCTGGGACATGGGCTTCACCTACCAGAAGCCGATCGCCGACGATCACGTCGGCTGATTCGCAAACAAACCGCTTTTTCCAGTTAAGCCGTGACCGATGACAATATTTGCTTCCGCGAAAGGCTCCGCGGGGCAGAATATCCTGTGAAATCGACGTTTATTGACGGGAATGGGCCAACCTGACCAAAGTTTTTACTTTTATTGGCGACGATTAGCCGTAAGATTCGTGAGACGGCAAACGATTCTGGAGGCTGGGGCTAGCTTCTCCGATGTTGACGAGGCCAACGACGCACAACCATCTGGCTGAAAGGGTCCGGCGACTCTTCGGCACCGCGCCGTGCCGCCTGCAGGTCGCCGCCCTGCCCTGGCGCGATACCGGGAACGGCGTCGAGATCATGCTCATCACCAGCCGTGATACCGGCCGCTGGGTGTTGCCGAAGGGCTGGCCGGAGGCCAAGGAGCCACTCTGCGAAGCGGCGGCCCGCGAGGCCGGCGAGGAAGCCGGATTGCGCGGAAGCGTCTCCCATCTCGAAGCCGGCCGTTACTTCTATGCCAAGGTGCTGGCTTCGGGTGAAGAGGTGCCTTGCGAGGTGCTGGTGTTCCCGCTGCGTGTCGACAAGATCGCCGATCGTTGGAAGGAAAAGCACTCCCGCACCCGCAAATGGGTCAACTCCAGCGAAGCGGTGCGCATGGTCAATGAACCCGACCTTTGCCAGATCATTGCCTATTTCTGCGCAGACCCGCACAGATTCTCCTAGAGCCGACCGTCGACCTCTTGCGCGTGCGCCATGCCGGACTCACAACCCTGTGATGTGCCGCATGAATGGTTTGCTAATTTTTCTTCGCTAGAAAATGACTAATTTGGCGTTTGATCGATGGCGAATCCCGTAAACCCACTTCCGCAAGAACCCGGCGAGCCGAAGCGCGAGCACCGTCCTCGCGTGCTCAAGGGCGGTTCCGTCATCACCGGGATTCAAAACTCGGAAATCGCCGTAATGCTTCGCAACCAGCATGCGAGCGGCGCCGAATTGAAAATACCGATCGAAGCGCGGGTTCCCGATCGTTTCCTTCTCTATGTGCCGCTTGACGGCGTGGCCTACCGCTGCGATGTCCGCTGGCGCCGCAATGACCGGATCGGCGTGCAATTCACCGGCACCGAGCCGAAGCCGAAACTGCATTACGGCTGAAACCGGGCCTGCCAGCCTGAGAGGGCCTTGCAGCCGGGGCGCATCCCCAGACGAGGCCTCGTGTCTGTCCGCGGCGCGTAAATCGCCGCCGGAAACGCAGTCGCGGCGGCGCGTTTCTATCCCCGTTATCCACATGCGTGACACACAAGATGTTGGGGTCACAAAAGCTACGCAAACGAATCCTTGACGGCGCAAAACGAGTCGCCTTTTATAGGCCATGTGCTCTTGTTGAGAGTGCGACCGGAAAGTTCTGAGCCCGGTCTTTTTCCCGGATTATGTGCGTTTTTGCCCGCATTTCCGCCTGTTTACGAGGCCGGCGGAAGCGTTGGGATTGTGGGGTGGTGGGCGACGAAAGGGAGAATTGTCGGACTGGAATAAATTGTCTGTTAATACTATATTTAGTGTTTGCAGGTACGTTCGACGCTAGATAGTGTGAATTTCCCTCGAGTGAGGGAATCGAAAAAATCAGATTTGAGGGACCCGCGGGTTTCGCCGGCGCGTTGTGGCAGAGGCTTCATGAGAAGCCCAGGCAGCAAGTGCTGGGGGAGATGGCGGAATGGAGAGCCGGTCGTTTTCGAACGCCGGCAGACGGCGGACATGCGCGTTTCGCATCAGGGGGAGAAATCCCTGGGGAAAAGCGCTATATATAGACAAAAGGACCGGACCAATGCGCATCGAGCGTCGTTTCACCAAGCAAGGGCAATCGGCTTATGCGGAGATCGAATTCCGCAAGGCTCTTTCCGAGATCAAGAATCCGGATGGCTCGGTGGTGTTCCGCTTGGACAATATCGATGTGCCGGCGCAGTTCTCGCAGGTTGCCGCCGACATCCTGGCGCAGAAGTATTTCCGCAAGGCCGGCGTCCCCGCGCGCCTGAAGAAGATCGAGGAGAACGATGTCCCCTCCTTCCTGTGGCGCTCCGTCGCCGACGAGGCCGAACTCGCCAAGCTGCCGGAAGCCGAGCGCTATGGTTCCGAGATCGACGCCCGCCAGGTCTTCGACCGGCTGGCCGGCACCTGGACCTACTGGGGCTGGAAGGGCGGCTACTTCAAGTCGGAAGAAGACGCGCGCGCTTTCCGCGACGAGCTCGCCTATATGCTGGCCACCCAGCGCGTCGCGCCGAATTCGCCGCAATGGTTCAACACTGGGTTGCACTGGGCCTATGGCATTGACGGTCCGAGCCAGGGCCACTTCTATGTCGACCCCTTCACCGGCAAGCTGACCAAGTCGAAGTCCTCCTACGAGCATCCGCAGCCGCATGCCTGCTTCATCCAGGGCGTGCAGGACGACCTCGTCAACGAGGGCGGCATCATGGATTTGTGGGTGCGTGAGGCGCGCCTGTTCAAATATGGCTCGGGCACCGGTTCGAACTTCTCGCTGCTTCGCGGCGAAGGCGAAAAACTGTCGGGCGGCGGCCGCTCGTCCGGCCTGATGAGCTTCCTCAAGATCGGCGACCGCGCCGCTGGCGCCATCAAGTCGGGCGGCACGACGCGCCGTGCGGCGAAAATGGTCATTGTCGACGCCGATCACCCCGATATCGAGGAATTCATCGACTGGAAGGTCAATGAAGAGCAGAAGGTCGCCTCGCTAGTGACCGGCTCCAAGATCGTCAAGAAGCATCTCGAAGCGATCATGAAGGCTTGCGTCAATTGCGAAGGCCATGACGACGATTGCTTCGATCCGGCCATCAACACGGCGCTGAAGCGCGAGATCAAGGCGGCCAAGAAGTCGGCCGTGCCGGAGAACTACATCTACCGCGTCATCCAGTTCGCCAAGCAGGGCTACACGTCGATGTCGTTCAAGACCTACGACACCGACTGGGATTCGGATGCCTACCTGACCGTTTCGGGCCAGAACTCCAACAATTCCGTGTCGCTGAAGGACAATTTCCTGCGCGCCGTCGAGGACGATGCCGACTGGCACCTGACCGCCCGCAAGGACGGCAAGGTGCTGAAGACGCTGAAGGCCAGGGACCTCTGGGAAAAGATCGGCTACGCCGCCTGGGCGTCGGCCGATCCGGGCCTGCATTTCAACACGACGATGAACGACTGGCACACCTGCGCTTCGGCCGGTGCGATCCGGGCCTCCAACCCGTGCTCGGAATACATGTTCCTTGATGACACGGCCTGCAACCTCGCCTCGATCAACCTGCTGCCCTACCGCAACGCCGACGGCACGATCGATATCGCCGCATACGAGCACACAGTGCGGCTGTGGACCATCGTTCTCGAAATCTCGGTGATGATGGCGCAATTTCCGTCCAAGGAGATCGCCAAGCTCTCCTACGACTACCGCACGCTCGGCCTCGGCTACGCCAACATTGGCGGCCTGCTGATGACCTCGGGCATTCCCTACGATTCCGATGAGGGCCGCGCCATCTGCGCCGCGCTCACCGCCATCATGACCGGCGTCGCATACGCCACCTCGGCCGAGATGGCTTCCGAGCTCGGCGCTTTCCCCGACTATGACCGCAACGCGCAGAACATGCTGCGCGTCATGCGCAACCATCGCCGCGCCGCCTATGGCGACAAGGACGGCTACGAGAAGCTCGCCGTCAACCCGGTGCCGCTGGTCGCTTCCGACCTCAAGCAGCAGGCGCTTGCCGAGCATGCCAAGGCCGCCTGGGACCGCGCCATCGAGCTTGGCGAGGAGCATGGCTACCGAAATGCGCAGGCAACCGTGATCGCGCCGACCGGCACGATCGGCCTCGTCATGGATTGCGACACCACCGGCATCGAGCCCGACTTCGCGCTGGTGAAGTTCAAGAAGCTTGCCGGCGGCGGCTACTTCAAGATCATCAACCGCGCCGTGCCGGAAGCGCTGCGCACGCTGGGCTATTCCGAGAGCCAGATCGCCGAGATCGAGGCCTACGCGGTCGGCCACGGCAACCTCAACCAGGCGCCCGGCATCAATCCCGGCTCGCTCAAGGCCAAGGGCTTCAGTGACGACAAGATCGCCGCGCTCAACGCGGCGCTGAAGTCGGCCTTCGACATCAAGTTCGTCTTCAACCAGTGGACGCTCGGCGCCGACTGGGTGAAGGAAACCTTCGGCTTCACCGACGAGCAGCTCAACGATTTCTCGTTCGAGATGCTGCCGGCGATGGGCTTCTCCAGGAAGGACATCGAGGCCGCCAACATCCATGTCTGCGGTGCCATGACGCTGGAAGGCGCGCCCTTCCTCAAGGCCGAGCACCTTGCCGTGTTCGACTGCGCCAGCCCCTGCGGCAAGATCGGCAAGCGCTCGCTTTCGATCAACAGCCACATCCAGATGATGGCGGCGGCTCAGCCCTTCATCTCGGGCGCCATCTCCAAGACCATCAACATGCCTAACGACGCGACGGTCGAGGACGCCAAGGGCGCCTACATGCTGTCGTGGAAGCTGGCGCTGAAGGCCAACGCGCTGTACCGCGACGGCTCCAAGCTGTCGCAGCCGCTGAACGCCTCGCTGCTCGCCGATGGCGAGGAGGACGAGGACGATGCGGTCGAACAGTTGATCGCGGCCCCGGCGGCAGCGCGCGCGGCGCAGATCACCGAGCGGATCGTCGAGCGCATCATCGAACGCGTGTCGCGCGAGCAGGAGAAGCTGCCCGGCCGCCGCAAGGGGTATACGCAGAAGGCCAAGATCGGCGGCAACACCATCTTCCTGCGCACTGGCGAATATGATGATGGCCGCCTGGGCGAGATCTTCATCGACATGAACAAGGAAGGGGCGACGCTGCGTGGCCTTCTCAACAACTTCGCCATCGCGATTTCGCTCGGCCTGCAGTACGGCGTGCCGCTCGATGAATATGTGCACGCCTTCACCTTCACCAAGTTCGAGCCGGCCGGCATGGTCATCGGCAACGATGCCATCAAGAGCGCGACGTCGATCCTCGACTACGTGTTCCGCGAACTGGCCATCTCCTATCTCGGCCGCAACGACCTCGCCCATGTCGACCAGTCGGATTTTTCCAACACCGCGCTTGGCCGGGGCATCAGCGAAGGCAAGACCGACGCCGTCTCCAAGGGCCTGACCCGCGGTTCGCCGGTGAAGCTGGTGTCGAGGGCAATCGGCAGCGAGCCGAAGGGCTTTTCCAACGGCTCGACCGGCACCCCTGCCCGCTCGGCGCCGACAGCCTTCTCCGGCTCCAACGTGCTGGCCTTGAAGCCGGCCAGCGACGAGGCGATCGCCTACAAGCGCGACTATGAGGAGCGGGCCAAGGAACTGGCCGAGGACATCGCCTTCGAGGAGGCGGCGGGCGCTGCCTCCGAGACTTCGGATGCCACGGCGGCGCTGTTCACCGACGCCGCGGCGAATGAAGCCGCCGAAGCGAAGAAACTCGCCGCCGACCGCCGCGCCAGGTCACTGCTCCAGGGCTACACCGGCAATTCCTGTTCCGAGTGCCAGAATTTCACGATGGTGCGGAACGGGACCTGTGAGAAGTGCGATACGTGCGGCGCGACGAGCGGGTGCAGCTGAGGAAATCTGAAGCGCTAAAACGCAACATCATCGGCCCGGTCGTAAGATCGGGCCGATTTGTTTTTGGGCTCAGTTGGCGCTAGCCGTCCGCCTCTATTCTCCAGCCCACTCCAGCCGCGGCGTCTGCGCTTCAAACAGCGGCTCGTCCTGCCCCGGACAAACAGCGCCTTCCGCCCCTCACCCGCCGGCACCTCGAAGTATTGAATGCCGTCAGGCATTTCGCCCCAAGGCGCCGCAAGGCGGTTCGGGAACCTCGTTGGGGATCGGCGAGCGCTTTCAGTTCTTTCGCGTAGGCGGCGTCGGGGCTGAACCTGTAGCGCTTGACGCCGGTTGGCATAATGCGACGCTCAGTCCGCCGGGCAGAGCTGCGTCCTTCCTCCATACGTTTGATGTGCGTCAAGGCCAGGCGATCCAAGCCTCACTATCGTTGCCATCAGGAACGACCATGGAGACGAGCGATGGACGCAGAGAGCAGAGACAAGATTCAGACGCTCCTTGATCAGCACCGCATCATGACGGTCGCAACACTGAGGGCAGACGGCTGGCCTCAGGCGACGACCGTGGGTTACGTCAATGACGGCCTTTCCCTCTATTTTCTTTGCGGGCTCGACAGCCAGAAGGCGGCGAATCTGGCGCGGGACGATCGCCTGTCGCTGACCATCGATCACGACGCGCCTCAGGTAATGGAGATCACTGGCCTTTCCATGGCGGCACGGGCACAGCCGGTCACGGACAGGGCCGAGGCCGAGAAGGTTCTGAGGATGATGCCGATGAAATATCCGCCACAAGCCTCGATGCCATTCGCGATGCCGACGCCGGAGCAGGTGCGCATCTTCCGTGTGGTGCCTTCAGTCATCTCCGTGCTCGACTACTCGAAAGGTTTCGGCCACGCGGATCTCGTGACCCTTTGAGCGCCTGCTCGCGATCAAGGTCGGTTATGATGACGGCGTTTTCGCAACCTCCCCTTTGGCTGGAAAGGTCATTCAATTCGGCGGCAACACCCGCAGCGTCTGCTCATCAAACAGCGGCCCGTCCTGCCCCGCCCGGACAACAGCACTTTCCGCCCCTCACCCGCCGGCACCTCGAAATACTGGATGCCATCAGGCATTTCGCCCCAGTCGCCGCAGGGCGGCTCTGGAACCTCGTCGGGGTTGGCCAGCGCGTTCAGTTCTTTCGCCCAGGCGGAGTCGCACCTCTCGCCACTTCACGAAGGTGACGAGCGACAGACTGCCGGCGATCACGCAGGCAAATCCGATCAGCAGAAATTTGAGTTCCAGCTCCACCCTGATCCCCCCGGATTGCAGGAACCGGCACTAGACTAGACAGCACGGGGCGGCAATGTCTCGTTTATTCGCAAAGGCGCCGAAGTGACCTGCCCTGCGAATGCAGACAGCTCGGCACGTCCGGCGGCGTCTCGGTCATCGATCGCCATGACGCGAACACAGGCTTCCAGACGCATCACCGCCCAGCGGCCGTTCTCGAGCATCCGGTCCTCGACATCGGCCACGGCGACCGTCATCCTGCCCGCATCACATACCAGGCGGAACCACAACATGATCGATCACATCACCATCGAAGTGAGTGACCTGGAAAAGAGCAAGCTCTTCTATGAACGCGCTTTCGCGCCCCTGGGATATTCCCTGTCCTTCGGCAAGGAGGGCGTATTCTGGGCCTTCGATGTCGGCAATGGCTGCCTGTTCGAAATCCAGCGGACCGGCGAGACGCCGCCACTTACCCATCTGCACGTCGCTTTCCGCGTCGGCAGCAAGGCAGAGGTCGATGCGTTCCATCAGTCGGCGCTGGCGGCCGGCGCCGAAGACAATGGCGTCCCCGGCCCCCGTCCAAACTATGCGGAGAATTACTACGCCTGCTTCGTGCTGGACCCCGACGGATACAACATCGAGGCGATGATCAACGAGCACTCGGCCCCATCCTAGACAGCAGCCCCCATGAGGAGCCGAGGATGAGGGGCTATATGCACCTCGCCTCTCCCAGCCCCCGACTCGGCCACAATCACCTCGTTCCGCGCACGGCCCCTGCAAGTTGATCCAGATCAACGCAGATGCATCGCCAGTGCTGTCTCTTCGGATATCATCCCAAGGAGAACGAACATGTCGACCTACGACCTCATGGTTGTCACAGCAGTCCTGCTCAGCTTCGCGTCATTTTCCGGGGTCCTGGCCTTTGCCACTTTCGATGAATCGCGTCGCCGTCGCGCGAGATAGGGTTAGGGGATCGGACCAGGCGGATGGGCGTTCCGCGGCCATCCACACGACGAAGTGATATAGGTGCAATTTGACGGCGGATCGGATCGAATGAGAACGTCTGGTAGATAGCAACCGGAAAGTGGCCATGAGCGACGACCCCGAGGACGACACCGACATCGTCAACCAACTCGCCTACGTCAGAGCCGATCCAACCCAGCACGATACGCTCACACTTCTCACCATGATCGATGCCGCGATTGCCGAGATCATGGCGTTGAGGAGAAAGTTGCGGCTGAGCGAGGACAAGAATGCGGGGAGCAACCAGCTCCAGTAGGCGGCAGCACCAGAGCGAAGGCGACGCGAACCCCTAAAGCGCGTCGCACCGGAACGGATTCATGCGACGCGCTTTAGGTCTTTGTCTTATGCATGTCGTTCTCCCAAAACCGAGTTCACTTTTGGGCGACATACATTAGTCCGCGTCGGCCATCATCTGACGACCGCCGCCGCCAGCCCAGGCGCGCCATTGCCGCTCGTCGCCATGGAAGACGTTGAGGTCGATGCGGCCGGTCACGCCATGGGACAGGCCCGAGCCGGAATACTGCCAGAACAGCCATTTGCGGCCGGGATAGACCTTGGACGGGTGCCGTGCCACCGCGCGCAGCCAGAACGGGTAATCAAGGAAAGCGCCCTGCAGATTGTCGCGATAGAAATCCGGCGCGGTGTAGATGATGGGACGCTGGCCGTAGTGACGCTCCAGCTTGTCCATGAACACCTGCATCTTCTCCAGCACCTTTTCGCGTGACGGGCGCCGCTTGCAGCTGGAATCGCCGTTCCATTCGACGTCGATCACCGGCGGCAAGGCGCCATCCACCTTCGGCACGTTGCGGATGAACCAGTCGGCCTGTTCGCCGGCGGTGCGGCACCAGTAGAAGAAATGATAGGCGCCACGCTTCAGCCCGGCGGCGTCTGCATTGCGCCAGTTCTTCATGAACATCGGATCAAGATGGTCGCCACCATCGGTCGCCTTGATGTAGGCGAAGTTGGCCCCCTGGGCGCGCAGCTTTTCCCAGTTCACGTCGCCCTGCCAGCGCGAGACGTCGACCCCGTGCACGGCAAGGTGACGGGGCGAGGAGCGGCCGAAATTGATCGGCTTGGCATCGCGAAAACCGTAGCGCGTGACCGGCCCGGCAAGCATCGGCGGTGCTGCCCGCGACAACAGCCTTGGCGGCGAGACCAGAGCCGCGGGCTCGATGGGTGGATCGACATTGTCCGGCAATTCGGGCGCCGGAAACGCCACCGTCTCTTCTTCCGCCAGGCCGAAGGGCCGATCAGTGTCTCGCGCCGGCGCCGCCTCGGCCAGCTTGCGCGCTTTGCCGGCCTTGGTCGCGGGAACGGATGCGATCGGCGCGCTTGGCCGCACCACCGAACTGGTGGTTTCATTCGACGGCTTCTGCATGTCGAGCGCGTCCATGCCCGATGTCGACGAACAGCCGGCAAGGCACAGCGATGCGATCACGAAACTGATGACGCCTGGTAACCGCATCTGGACCTGTACTCAAAACACAACAGACCGAGGGCGACGGCCCACGGACAACCAGCGCTAGTTATGAACGAGAAATTACCAATAAAGTTTGAATCAAGTTTTTACCATGACTGTGACCCGTTTCAGACACTCGCCAGCGACGGCCGGCCAAGCCTTGACAGCGCCATGATGTGGCTGTTGAGACGGGAGGCGGCTCTCGCGCCGGCATTTTCCGCTATTTGAAAAAGGCACCCGATGATTGTGTTGCAGCGGCTTCTCCCGATCCTCCTGCTCGCGGCGCTTTCCTGCGGAGGCGTGCCCTTGGCCGGGTCAGCGCATGCCGGCGGGCTGGTCGTCGTCCCCGCCGGCAATCGCTCCGAGACGCAACCGCCGATCCCGGATGCATCGGCGACGCGGACCCGCGCCTTCAAGACCACCTACGCGGAAAAATACGAGAAGATCGTCGCGCTCCTGAAGCGCGAGAAGAAATTGGTGGCGCGTATCAAGCAGGCGGCCGCGGCTTACGATATCGACCCCATCCATATCGTCGGCGCGCTGGTCGGCGAACACACCTACAACGTGACCGCCGTCGGCTCGGTCCAGACCTACTATGTGAAAGCGCTGTCCTATTCCGGCCTCGATTTCTCCTTCCGCTACAAGGGCGTGCCGGTGCAGAGCTTTGTCCAGCGGCCGGAGTTCGCGGCCTGCGCCGGGGCCCGGGACAGTGCCGCCCTGTGGAGCTGCCGCGACAGGGTCTGGGTCGACCATTTCCGCGGCAAGACGGTCGACGGCGTCACCTATGACGCGATGACCTTCCAGCAGGCATTTTTCCAGCCCTTCTTCGCCGGCCAGACATTCGGCCTCGGCCAGATCAGCCCGCTGACCGCGCTAGAGGTCACCGACCTGGTCAACAAGGTCAGCGGCTACGACAAGCTCACACCGGATCATCCGCAGGCCATCTATCGCGATGTCATGGATCCCGACCGCAGCATCGTTTACATCGCCGCGATCGTGCGTGACGCCATCGACGCCTACAAGGAACAGGGCTTCGACATATCGAGCAATCCAGGCATCACGGCCACGCTCTACAATGTCGGCCAGCCCCGGCAGCGGGCGGCGGATCTGCGCGCGGCGCTCACCAGCGGCAAGGGCCGCAAGCTGCCGGTCGAGAATTATTACGGCTGGCTCGTCAACGACAAGCTCGGCGAACTCAGGAGCCTGCTCGACAGCGGCAGCTGAAACATTTTTAACAGGAGCTTGCGTGCAGTCGTTCATCGACCAGAGCGTTTTTTTCATCGAGAACCATCAGGCGTGGGCCGGCCTCGTGGTCGGGCTGCTGGCTTTTGGCGAGTCGCTGGTGCTGGTCGGCATCCTGTTGCCGGGCACCACGGTGCTTATCATCGTCGGCGGCCTGGTCGGGGCCGGCATCGTCCAGCCTTTGCCCGTTCTCCTGGCGGCGATGATCGGGGCGGCGCTCGGCGACACCATCTCCTATCTCCTCGGCAGATGGCTGGGGCGCGGCGTCGTCCATAAATGGCCGCTCAACCGCTATCGCCGCGAGGTCGCCAGGGCGCGGCTGTTCTTCCATCGTTATGGTTTCGCGGCGGTTTTCATCGGCCGCTTCTTCGGCCCGGTCCGCGCAACGGTGCCGCTGGTCGCGGGCATGATGGGCATGCACCGGCGCCGCTTCCAGATCGCCAACATCCTGTCGGCGATCATCTGGGCTCCGGTCGTGCTGTCGCCAGGATGGCTGGTGGCCAAGGGCGCCGGCAGCATCCCCGAACTCGATGCGACCAGCCTGTTCGGGTTGGCGGCGATCGGCGTCGTTGTCCTGATCATCATGGCGGTGATTGCCCTCAAGCTGCGAAGCAGGCGAACCGTCTAAGCCTAGCCACGTTTCCTGAACACGCCGATCATCGGTCCCAGATTCCAGTAATCGTCGCTGCGGCCGATGGCAGGCGCGAACAGGCTCGAAATCGTGCCGTCGAGAAAAAGCGCATTGTCGCAGCCTAGCGCATCGCGAAACAGCCGGGCGAATGCATGGAAATTTACCGTGCCGTTCGAAATGGCAAAGACCGCGACACCATCCTTGCGCACCCCGACACCGTCGCGGGTCTTGCGCGAGGTGCCGTCGGACTGGAACTTCGGATGCAGCTGGCCGTCGATCACCAGCATCGGTCCCGATTGCGTCGCATATTCGGTGGACGGCCGCTTCCTGACGAAATCCCAAGTCGCGCGAACCGCGGCCTTGCCGCCGCTGATGTAGAAGATGCCGTTCGGTTGCAGCGAAAAATTGCCGCTCCCCGATCCCGTCTTCACACCGGCCATTTCCTGGCCACGCTCGACATAGAGACCAACCGGCCTGAGATCTGGGTGATACATGCCGGCGTTGATGGCAAACAGCATGGTGCGGCCGGCCGCGCGCTGGGCGTTGTCGAGATTGTGCAGCGATTGGAAGGGCTTGCCGGCCGGATCCTTCCAGAACAGTTCGATCGAATAGAGTTTCGGGTCCACCTCGCAGACCAGATAGCTGGTCGCCTCGAAGGCGAGATCGCGGCACGGCGGCGCAGACGCGAACCACTGGCCGAACACCATCGTCGTGGCGACGGCCTGCGGCAGCGCGGCCTTGACCAGGGCCACCAGCAGAGGCGCGGAATTGAGAAGTGTCAGAAAGTCCATGCGCCTGCGGATGCCAGATTCAATCAGCTTTCGTGGTTATCACCACTTGCTGGCACCATGGAAGACCGGCACGAAAGGATCGGGCCGAGGTTCATGCCCAGGGGCGCGGCGGAGCCGACCAGACTATTTGACAGCGCTGACCAGTTGTTCGTCGCCACCAAGGATGGAGACCCAGTGCCCTGTGTTGTCGCTCGCCTGCCGCTTCAGGTAGCGATAGCTCGTCTGGTTCCAGAGGCGGACCTTATCGGTCAGATTGTCGAGGATGAAGTCGCCCTTGTCGGTGCGCACCGTCAGCACGGCATGGCCTTCGCCATCGGGCTTGCGGACCACCGTCATCAACAGATTAGCTATGGCAATGCCCATGCCGTTGAGCTCACGCCGCTTTTCCAGCGCGTAGTCTTCGCAGTCGCCGAAGCCGTTGTCCGGATAGGCCCACCACTCGTCCTTGCCGTAATTGTCCATGTCGCTCATCGGCTTGACGCGCGCGTTGACGGAGAAATTGACGGCCGAGATATCGTGCAGCAGCTTGCTGGTCATCTGTTCCGGCACGCTGTCAGGCGAGCGGATCGAGCATTCGTCGAGATGGATCTTGCAAAAATCATAGTGGCCGATCGGCTGCGACGTCGATCCGCCGACAACCATGGAAGCAGGCGCGGCATGGGCCGAACCCACCGCCGCACAGAAAACTGTCAGGGCAAACGCCAGCCCCAGCCCCTTCGCCTTGCGGCGCCAACCCATCGAGGATGCCATGCGGCCCCACCCATCTGTTTTGTTAACAGAACGTTAAGGGCTGTTATATTCCGAAGTCAATGAACCCGGCCGATCACATCTTTGCGGATCGATGCATGCATCCGAGTGGTTGCCCGCGCGCAACACCGGTCCTGATTAAGCCAGCCACCCCATCGCCACGCTCAGCAGCAGGATGACGCCGAGCAGGCCGCGATAGATGACGAAGGGCCAGGCGGAAAAGCGCTCCAGCACACGCATCAGGCCCCATATGGCGAAGAAGGCGGAAATAGAGGCGACGACCAGTCCGGTCGCAAGAACCGACCAGCCATGGGCGTCAAGGTGAACCTTGTGCAGTTCCCATAACTCCTTGAGGCCTGCAAGCGCGACCGCCGGCAGGCCGAGCAGAAACGAGAAACGCGCCGCCTCTGCCCGCTTGAAGCCGAGCCCGAGCGCCGCGGTCAAGGTCGAGCCAGAGCGCGAGACGCCAGGGATTAGCGCGCCGATCTGGGCAACGCCGACAAGCAGCGCATCGGTGAGCGACGCTTCGCCGATGGTCCGCTTGTGGCGGGCGAAAATCTCGGCAAGCGCCAAAAGGATCGCCATGGCGATGCAGGACCAGCCGATCACGCTCAGGCTGCGCAGCGGAGAATTGCAGGCGTTGAGGATGCCCGACAGCGCGACGCCCGCGACAATGATCGGGATCGTCGCCAGCACGATCCAGGAAGCCAGCCTGAAACTCCGGTCGGCGAAATCGCGCCGCGTGAGCGCGTCGAGCGAGCCGAACAGGAGGTCCCTGACATCGCCCCAGAAATAGCTGATCACGGCGGCAAGAGCGGCAAGCTGCATGGCGGCGGAGAAGGCGGAACCCGGATCCTGCCAGCCGAGCACCGCCGGTACGATGCGCATATGGGCGGTCGACGAAATCGGCAGCAATTCGGTGATGCCCTGCACCAGGCCGAGGAAGGCGACCTTGGCAAATCCCAGGCCGACGAAGCCGGTGTCCACGCCCTGGGTGCAGATGTCAGCCATGTCGAGCCTTTCCGTCGGATAATCGTAAGGGGCAATCCCCGCCTCGCAATAGACTCGCGACACCTGAAAGCCAATTTACGGATTTGTAAGGCGTCTTTCCCGTTGACAAGTCGCGCCATAATATTATTACTCACTAATCTTACGCTGTAAGTCTGACGATGGAGGAGAGCATGCAGACCGCCCTGTCAGAATTGCAACTCCCACCTGAACCTCATCCGCCGGTCATCGCGATCGAGGATGTCTCGCGCGACCTCAGCCGTATTCTCGAGCGCGCCGAAGTGCAGGCCTGGCTCGACCTCTACGCCGCCGCGCCGGCCGATTTCGCCGCGCGGCAAGAACTTTCGCTGGCGAGACAGGGCGACCTTGCCTGGACCACCTGCACAACGATCCCGTTCATCCATTTCAACTGCGTGAAGAATTTCGGCGTCGACAGCGAGGCCAACGAAAGCCAGCTCGACGCGCTGCTGGCGCATTACCGCGCCGCCGGCATTTCGCGGCCTTGGTTCTATGTCAATCCGCACAGCGAACCATCACGCCTCAGATGCTGGCTCGAGGCGCGTGGCCTGCAGCGCCAGGGCGGCTGGGAGCGGATTTATCGGGGGGCGGAACCACTGCCACCCGAGCCGCTCTTCACGGTTGACGGCGTTTCGATCGAACGCGTGACGATGGCAACGGCAAGCGACTGGGCCGGTTTCATCGACAGAAGCTACCGGCTGCCAACCTCGCCCTGGCTGCTGGCTCTGGTCGGCCGGCCGGGCTGGCATCACTACATAGCGAAGCGAAATGGCGCGGTGGCTGCGGCGCGCTCGCTGTTCATCGGCGCCGACGGTGCTGCTTGGAGCGGCATCGACGCGCCGGTGCCCGGCATAATGACGCCGAGCTTCGACCTGGACGCCGTGCTTGGAGAAGCGCTGGTGCGCGACGGCATCGCGGCCGGCGCGAAATTGTTTGTCGCCGACATCGAGGCGCCGCACAGGGAGCGCGATGGACCGGCCTATCGCAACTATGCCCGCCTCGGCTTCAGGATTGCCTATTTCCGCAGCCATTACAGCTATTTGCCAGCCAGTTCAAACTGACCGCGCTAATTGCGCAGCCATTGCTGGAAACAGCTCCTGACCACCATATGCGCCGGTGGAACGACCGGCACGTCCGTGGATGCGTCATCGGCCGCCCGGCCGCGGGCCCGTTCGAGCAGGAGGCGTACCTGTTCGGGGCGCACACGGTCGCGCTCCATCACAAGCAGGACCATCGGATCGTTCAAAAGCTCGTCCAGGGTGCTGATGCTGTCGTTCATCCGTCGTCTCCTCGAATGCCGGCCCGCGCAGCGTAGATAGGACGACAAAGATGGCTCGCCAATGACGCTTTGCCGGCTATCGCGTGTCGATATGGATTAATTTTTTGTCATGGTGGGCGCTTGCTTCCGCTCTTGAAGGCGGAACGGAAGAACTAGGCCGGCGGAGCGCCCTCATGTTGCGGCAGGTCGTCGTCGAGCAGCACCCAAGGCTGCTTCGAGGCGGTGAAAATATGCATCTGCGGTCGGAACAGCGAAGGGTCGTCGAGCGAGCCCGTGGTGATGCCGATGATGCCGGCCGAGTCGCGCCGCGAAAACATCGTCGTGCCGCAGCTCGGGCAAAAACCGCGCTTGAGATCGGGCGAGGTGTTGACTGTTGCCAGCGGCCCCTCGACCGTCACATCGTCGATGCGAAACAGCACGCGCGCGTTGAAGGCGGCGCCAATCGCCTTCTGGCAAAGCCGGCAATGGCAGATGCGCTCGTTGATGGGAGCCGCCTCGGTGCTGTAACGCACCGCTCCGCACAGGCATCCGCCTTCATACCTTGCCATGGCCTTGATCCAAGATGGAGAGAATAGGCGTCAAGGTTAGTCGTCCAGCCGATAGGGTCAATTGAAATACCTTGATACGATGCCATCGATAACCGTGATGCGAGGCTCATCGTGACCCGAGACATCGAAACCATCGGCATTGCGGATCTGTTCGGGCCACCCTCGCCCGCCCGTGACCGCGCCGACGGCCGCATCATGGCCGCGGCCTCGGGAATAGGCTTCATGGCGGTCCGGGATTTTCCCGGCGACGCCTGGCTGACTCCGGACAGAAGGGCGCAATTGCTACGCATCTTCGCCCTCCCCGACATCGAGAAGCAGAAATTGCTGCGCTGGAATTTCGATAGCACCAGGAAGAACTTTTATCGCGGCTGGTTCCCCCTCCAGCCGGCAGCCGTGTCCTACAAGGAAGGCATCGACATGGGGCCGGACATTGCCGATGCGGCGCGAGTCTCGGTTGTCGACGATCCGCTGTGCGAGCCGACACCCTTGCCGGCCGAAGGCACCTTGCCCGGCTGGCGCACGGCCGCGGCGGATTACTATCGCGCGATGGAGAGGGTCGGAAACGCGCTTATGCGGTCGATAGCGCGCGGGCTTGGCCTGCCGGAAACGATCTTCGATCCGTTTCGAGCACGGCATCTCGACGTTGCGCCTGATCCGCTATCCCTTGCGCGACGCCACTGCCGGCATCGACACCGGCGGCCCGGAGTTCTCGGTGGTCCACAAGGGGGAAATACGCACGATCATCGGTCGCGAACATGCCGATTCCGGTTTCGTCACCTTGTTGGCCCAAGATGGCGTCGAAGGCTTGCAGGCAAAAAACCGCGCCGACGAGTGGATCGACGTGCCGCCGGCCAACGGCACGCTGGCGGTCAATTTCGGCCAGTTGCTGGAACGCTGGACCGGCGGGCGTGTCCGGGCGACGCGGCATCGGGTGATCGCGCCAAAGACAACTCGGTTTTCGATCCCGTTTTTCTATGAACCGCGCGTCGACGCCGAGATCGCGCCCTTGCCGCTAAGCGGCGCCGAGCCCTTCGAGCCATTTCTTTACGGCGACTATCTCTGGGAGTCGGCGACGAATTTCGTCGAGATGAGCGGCATCAAGAATCTCAGGCAGCCGCGCCGCGCCAAGGTTTCCTGAGCCGGGCGCGGCCGTCGTCAAGGCGGCCCGATTTCAAAGCGTCCTGGCAAGGTCTTCGAGCTGGTCGGTGCACTGGCCCCAGCCTGCGTGAAAACCCATCGCCTCGTGCTGTTCGCGGTCGGCGACACTCCAGTGCCGGACGCGCGCGATGTAGCGGGTCTTGCCATCGCCTTCATCCTCGAAGGTCAGCACGCCGGTCATGAACGGCTTTTCCGATGGCTCCCAAGCCTTTGTATAGGCATCGGTGAAGACGATCTTCTTGCCGGGAATGACGTCCAGGAACACGCCGGAGTTGGGGAATTCATTGCCGTCGGGGCCGGCCATGACGACAAGGCTCGAACCACCAGTGCGGACATCCATTTCGGCGCGCGGCGTCGTCCAAGGTTTCGGGGCGAACCACTGCGTCAAAAGCTTGGCGTCGGTCCAGCAGCGATAGACATTCTCGCGCGGCGCATCGATGATGCGGGCGACAACCAGTTCACGGTCATTGGCGGGGGCGATGTCGAGCTTGGTGGTCAAGGTGGTCTCCTCGGGTTTGATCTGACTTGCGCGCGCCAAGGACGAGCCGACAGACCGCAACCCGACATGGCCGGCGAAAAAAGATTCTGGAGATTGTGCCAGGAGGACGGCGAACCAGGTGGGCGTCAGTGGCGCTTGGCTTGCACCAGATAGGCGTCGATCTCGGTCTCGCCGAGCCACTTGGCCGCTTCCAGCCGGTGCAGGCCTTCAACAAGGATATGGCGCTTGCCATCGTGGCGGACCTGGATCGGTGTCTTCATGCCGTTCTCCAATATGTCCTCGGCGAGATGGCGGACGGTCTCGGGGTGTAATGTCTTCTTGCGCGCTGTCGGCACGTAGATGTCGTCGACCTTGACCTTTTGCACTCTGAGCATGCCTGTCCCCGTGGCGGAAACGCCGCCACCCCTGAGATAGTCGGTTTGGTTCGGAGGGCCAAGGGCACGGCTAACGAATGTCGGCCCCAAGGCCACTCGCTGTCCGAAGGCCATCGTCCAGGTCGGCCGGTTTGCCTCTCGCCGCGCGTTTCGATATGGCGTCTCGCCATCCTCAACGACGGTCACGGAGCAATCCCCATGAGTAAATCTCTCGTCACCTTTGTCGGCGTTGCTCATCCCTGGATGTGCGACGTGATGGGACACATGAATGTGCGCCACTACGCGGCGATGTTCGACGATGCCAGCTTCCAGCTTCTTGGCCACATCGCCGGGCAGGATAGCACCCAGGCCTCGGCAACGGGATGGGCCGATGTGCGCACCGAAATCGACTACCGGCACGAGACAAAAGCCGGCTCGCTTCTCACCATCCGCTCGCATGTGGTGAAGATCGGCCGCACCTCCGTCACCTTCGAACAGGTCATGTCGGGATCGCTCGACGGCATCGTCCATGCATCGAGCCGGACCACCAGCGTACACTTCGACCTTGCCGCGCGTGCCTCGGTGGCGCTGGACGAAGCGATGCGCGGCCGCGCGGCGACCTTCCTCGTCGAATAGGCCTGCGTCGATCAGCCGTTGTAGATGCGCTCGTCCAGCGGCGTCTCGGCGATCAGTGCCTGCAGCCCCGACAGTAGCGCCTTCTCGGCACGATTCATCGCCTTGTCGGGATTGGTGAGCAGGAAGATGTCGATGGCCGGCGGCGTGTCGTAGGGCGGCAGCCGCCACAGCGTGCCGTCGGCCACGTCGCGTCGCGCCACGTGTAGCGGCAGCGGACCGATGCCGAGCCCGGCGACGATCATGCGCCTGACTTCCTCCAGGCTCGAGGAGACACCGACGACGTCGGCGTTCAGCCGGGCTTCGCTGCGCAACAGGGCGACCGGCCGCAGCGCGTCCGAAATGTGGTCGGTCTGGAAGGATACAGAGGGCTCGCCGCGCAGATCGGCAAGCTTCAGCCCGGTCTTTCCGTAAAGCCTGTGCTGCGGGCCGCAGAAGAAGCCGAAGAACTCGCGATAGACCATCGCGTAGTCCAGCGCCGGATCGCGCTGGCTGACAAGGCAGATGCCGAAGGAGGCGCGCCGCTCCCGCACCTGCTTGGCCACTTCCGTGCTTGCCGCGACCGAGATGGTGATGCTGGCACGCGGATAGTTACGGTGAAACTCCGCCAGCGCCCGATCGAACAGCGGCGAGACGACATGGCTGGCCGTGGCGATCATGACATGGCCGGTGACATCGTCGCTGATGCCCCGCATCAAGAGTGGCAGTTGCGATATCGAGCCGAACACCTCGACGCTCTGCTCATAGATCAGCCGCCCGACCTCCGTGAGCTCGAAGCGAGTAGCGTCGCGGTCGACCAGCCGCCTGCCAACCCGATCCTCCAGCCGCCGCAAGGCGTTGCTGACGCTGGGTTGTTTGAGGTTCAGGCGCTCGGCGGCGCGGGTAATGCTCTTGACTTCCGCGATGACGACGAACGTACGCAGAAGGTTCCAGTCGAGATCCCAGACCAGACGTTCGGGGCGAGGCAAGGCCATTCCTAATATCTATGCTCCCTATTCCCATTATCTATTTGCGCAATGCTGATGCAAAGGCAATCATTGACATCAGGAGAGCGCCCCAACGCCTCCCAAGAACAAGCCTTCGCGCTCCATCCAGAGGACAGGAATTCAGATGAATAGGGTATTTTCCGGCATTGCAGTTGCCGCGCTGCTGCTTGCATCGGCCTTCACCGCCGTTCCGGCCAAGGCCGACGACCTCGAGAAGATCAAGGCGGCGGGCGAATTGAAGATTTCCATGAGTGGGCAGTATCCGCCCTTCAACTTCGTCAACGACCAGAACGAGGTCGTCGGCTTCGACGCCGATATCGGCAAAGCCATCGCTGAACGCATCGGCGTCAAGGGCACCATCATCACCACGGCCTGGGACGGCATCATCGCCGGCCTGCTCGCCAACAAATACGACACTGTCGTCGGCTCGATGACGATCACGCCCGAGCGAGAGAAAGTGGTCGATTTCGTCGGCCCCTACTACCATGCCGGCCGCGCGGTTTTCGTGAGCCAGGATTCCAAGTTGCAGAGCCTCGACGACCTCAAGGGCAAGACGCTTGGCGTGACGCTCGGCGAGACGCATGAGAAATGGGCGCGCGAACAGGGCGGCTGGGATATCCGCACCTATAAGGGCCTGCCGGAACTGCTGCTCGAACTGAAGGCCGGCCGCGTCGACGCCATCGTCGTCGACAACATTCCGGTCATGGTCGCCGTCAAGGAAACCGGTGAAAAGGTCCGCAAGCTCGACACGCCCAACATCGAGGGCGGCAGCGTCGCCATCGGCATCGCCATCCGCAAGGACAATCCGGAACTCAAGGCCGCCATGCAGAAGGCGCTGGACGGGATGTTGGCCGACGGCACCTACGAGAAGATCTCCAAGCAGTGGGTCGGCAGCGACATCCGCTGATCCTTGCCCGGCTCCAGGCGGTGAAACCACCTGGAGCCGATCGCCACTCCAGCCGAGTCATTCCATGGATTTCGCCTTGATGAGCCGTGTCTTCCCGTTCTTCGTGGAAGCCGCTTTGGTGACGCTGGAACTGACAGCGCTGGCCCTGGTTCTCGGGCTGGCGGCGGCAGCACTGGCCGCGGCCGCCAGGATGTCGAGGTCGGCGATCCCGCGCGCCATCGGTACGGCCTATGTCAGCCTGTTTCGCGGCACGCCCTGCCTGATACAACTCTTCGTGCTCTATTTCGGCGGTCCGCAGATCGGCATCAATCTGGATCCGTTCGCGGCCGGGGTCATCGGGCTTGGTCTCAATATCGGCGCCTATATGGCGGAATCGATCCGCGGCGCGGTGACGGCGGTTGACCGCGGTCAGACGGAAGCTGCCCGCACGATCGGCTTCAGCCGCTTCCAGACCTTGCGCAAGGTCGTGCTGCCGCAGGCCGCCCGGCTGATGATCCGCCCGCTCGGCGTCAACACGGTCGCGCTGTTGAAGGGTTCCGCACTGGTCTCCACCATCTCGGTCGTGGAACTGACCTATACCGCCCAGCGCTTCATCGGCTCGACCTACAAGCCGTTCGAGATCTTCGGCGTCGCGGCCCTGCTCTACATGGTCATGGTCTACGCCGTCGCCCGCATCGTCGACTTGCTCGACAAGCGCTTCGCCATCGTCTGAGAGGGGAGCACGATGCAAGGTTTGGATTTCACCATCATCGCCCCATACTGGGACCTTTTGCTGACGGGCGCCTGGTGGACCGCGCTGCTTACGGTCTCGGCCGGGGCGCTCAGCTTCATCTTCGGCATCCTGTTCGCCGTCATCGTGCTCTATGCGCCGGCGATCCTCGCCTACCCCGTTCGTGCCTTCATGTGGCTGTTCATGGGCACGCCGCTGCTGCTGCAGCTTTTCCTGATCTATTTCGGCCTTGTGCAGATCGGCATCGACATCCCCGCGCTTGCCGCCGGCATAATCGGGCTTGGCCTGCACTTCGCCGTCTACAATGCCGATGTCATCCGTGCCGGCATCGTGGCGGTCGATCCCGGTCAGACGGAAGGCGCGCGCAGCATCGGCTTCGGCAAGTGGCAGACGCTGCGCTACGTCGTGATACCGCAGGCCATCCGCAACACGGCGCCGCCGATCGGAAGCAATTTGATCGCACTGTTGAAGGAGTCCTCCATCGTCTCGGTCATCGGCATCGCCGAGCTTGTCCATTCGGCGCAACTGGCGATCAGCGAAACCTTCCGCCCGTTCGAGTTCTACATCGCGGCCGCCGCGCTCTATTACATCTTGAACCTTGTGCTCGAGGCGGCCTTGCATCGGTTTGAAAGACATGTGGAGGTTTCCCGATGAGCACGCAGCGGCCAATGGTCGAGGTTCGCGGCGCGCGCAAATCGTTCGGCGCGGTCGAGGTCCTCAGGGGTATCGACCTGTCGGTGGATCGGGGGCAGATCGTCGCGATTATCGGACCGAGCGGTTCAGGCAAGAGCACGCTGCTGCGCTCCATCAACCATCTCGAAACCTTGAACGGCGGCGAAGTGTGGCTGGACGGTGTGCAGGTCAACCAGAAACTGCACGGCCAGGCCTTCGAGCGGCACATCAACAAGGTGCGCCAGCACATGGGCATGGTGTTCCAGCACTTCAACCTGTTCCCGCACCTGACCGTGATCGAGAACATCACCATGGGGCCAGTGATCCTGAAGGGCATGGCAAAAGGCGAAGCCCGCGCCTTGGCGCATGGCCTCCTGTCCAAGGTCGGGCTGGCCGAAAAGATCGACGCCTATCCGTCGCGGCTTTCGGGCGGCCAGAAGCAGCGCGTGGCGATTGCGCGCGCGCTGGCCATGCAGCCCAAGGTGATGCTGTTCGACGAGGCAACCTCGGCCCTCGACCCGGAGTTGGTCGACGAGGTCAACGCGGTGATGAAACAGCTTGCCGCCGAACACATGACCATGCTCATCGTAACGCACGAGATGCGCTTTGCCGGCGAGGTGGCCGACAGGGTGCTGTTCATGGACGGCGGCGTGGTGGTCGAGGAAGGCCCGCCGGGCGAGATCTTTCGCGCTCCCCAGAAGGAACGCACCCGCACCTTCCTCAAGAAATATCTTTCCGCTTGAGTACGACGATGACCGGATTGCCCACGGAATTTCCCGATTTTGGACTGACGCCTGAGCAGCGCCGCCACGCGGTGCGCGGCCATTACTACGAATGGCCGGGCATGGATGGCGAGCGCGGCGAGATCTGGTGCTATAGCGACCGCTTCTCCTATCGTGCCGGCGAAACGGTGACACTGCATGTCAGCTCCACGGCTCCCTCCTTCGGCATGACCATCGTCCGCGACGGCGGCACCGAGACAAAGGTGTTCGACAAGTCGGGAATCGCGGCGCGCTGGCAGGACAGCCCGGACCAGTGCTCGGCGGAGGGCTGTGGCTGGGAAGCGTCCTTCGAATTTCGTGTCGGCGGCGACTGGCCGTCCGGCGCCTATCGGATAACGCTGAGTGCCGAGGGCCGAGACGGCAAGCCGATCCACAGCCACCACCTTTTCATCGTCTCCCCCCTGCCCGGCAAGAAGCCCGGCCGCGTGCTGCAAGTGGCGGCGACGGGTACCTGGCTCGCCTACAACACCTGGGGCGGCTCCAACCACTATCAGGGCATCACCGGGCCGGATCGCGACCAGTACTCGCCCATCGTGTCGACGCAGCGACCCTGGTGCCGTGGCTTCGTCGTGCTGCCGAAGGATGCGCCACGCGTGCCGCTGGAGGTCGCCGTGCCGCCGAAGACGGTGCCGCGCTACCCCCATATGGAATGGGCGCTTGCCACTGGCCATTCGAAGAAATACGCCTCGTCAGGCTGGGCAAGCTACGACAGCCACTTCTTCCGTTTTGCCGAACGGGCCGGCTATGAGGTTGACCTCGCCAGCCAGCACGATCTGCATTTCTCGCCCGATATTCTCGATGGCTATGACTGCGCCGTCTTCGTTGGCCATGACGAGTACTGGACCTGGGAAATGCGCGACGCGGTCGACAGTTACGTCGAACGCGGCGGCCATGCGGCGCGCTTTGCCGGTAATTTCATGTGGCAGACGCGGCTGGAGGACGAAGGCCGCCGGCAGGTCTGCTACAAATACCGCGCCCGCGCCGAAGACCCGGCCTATCGCGGCGGCGACGTCACCCGCGCCACCAATTCCTGGGAAGCGCCGGAAATCGGCCGGCCGGGTTCAGCAACCTTCGGGCTCGACGCGACACGCGGCCTCTATGCCGGCTGGGGCGGTTGCGCGCCGCGCGGCGTGCGCGGCTTTCCGGTCTATCGGCCCGAACACTGGGCGTTTGCCGGCACCGGCATCTATTATGGCGACCTTCTCGGCGCCGACAGCCATGTCTATGGCTACGAGGTCGACGGGCTCGATTTCGAGATCCGCGGCGGCCTGCCCTACCCTACCGCGACCAGCGGCGCGCCTGATGGACTGCAGGTTCTCGCCGTCGGCATGGCGTCCCAGGTCGAGGAGAGCGCCGACATCCCGATCGAGGACCAGTTCCTCACAGACGAGGATGGCCGTTTCAGCGCCGAGACGCTGTTTGGCGACAGGAGCGACGCCAACCTTGAAAAAGTCAAACGTGGCAACGGCATGATCGTCAACTTCCCGCGCGGCAAGGGCGAGGTCTTTCATGCCGGAAGCTGCGAATGGGTCGCCGGCCTGCTAAGACAAGACCCGATGGTCGAACGCGTCACCCAGAATGTCCTTGATCGCTACCTTGGAAAGTCCTGACATGTCGAAGTCCCAGACCGCCGCCCAAGCAACCGAGGCGCGCCGAGAATCGCATCTGTTCTACCTCTCCAGCCTGCGCCGGCCGCTCATCGACCGGGCCGAGGGCATCTACATGTGGACGCAGGACGGCCGCCGTTTCATAGACGGATCGAGCGGGCCGATGGTCGCCAATATCGGCCATTCCAACCGCAACGTCCTGGACGCCATGAAGCGGCAGATGGACCGTGCCACGTTCGCCTATCGCCTGCACTTCGAAAACGAGCCGGCGGAGGAACTGGCGCGCGAGCTTGCGGGCAAACTGCCGGAAGGCATGGACCGCATCTTTTTCGTCTCGGGCGGCTCGGAAGCGACGGAATCCTGCATCAAGCTGGCAAGGCAATGGGCGGTCGCAACCGGCCAGGCCAGCCGCTGGAAGGTGATCACGCGTTTTCCCTCCTATCACGGCGGCACGCTGGGTTCGCTCTCGATCACCGGCGACGATGCGCTGGCCGAAACCTTTGAGCCGATGATGCGGGTGATGCCGACCGTGCCCGCTCCAACAGCCTGGCGAGACCGCGACAATCTTTCGATGGAGCAACGCGGCGTCCGCTACGCCGACATGCTGGAGGACAAGATCCTTGCAGAAGGCCCGGAGAGTGTCGTCGCCTTCATCATGGAGCCGATCGGCGGCGCCGCCACCGCCGCTCTTGTGGCGCCCGACAGCTATTACGCACGCATCCGCGAAATCTGCGACCGCTACGGCATCCTGCTCATCCATGACGAAGTGATGAGCGGCGCCGGCCGCACCGGTAAATTCCTCGGCGGCGACCATTGGAACTGCAAGCCCGACATCGTCGCGCTGTCGAAGGGGCTGGGCTCCGGCTATGCGCCGCTCGGCGCGCTGGCGGCTCCGATGCGGCTGGTGCAGCCGCTGCTCGCTTCGGGCGGGTTCCAGCATGGCCACACCTATGCGGGCAATCCGTTGGCCTGCGCCGCCGGTCTTGCGGTGCTGGGCGAAATGGACCGCCTCGACCTGATCGCCAATGCCGCTGCCATGGGCGACGTGCTGATGGACGGGCTGAAGGCGCTGGCGAAACGCTTTCCGTTCATTGCCGACGTGCGCGGCAAGGGCCTGCTGACTGGAGCCGAGATGGTGGCCGATCCGGAGACATTGCGGCCGATCGACCAAGGCAAAAAAGCCACGCAGCGTCTGCTCGACCTCGCCTATGAGCGCGGGCTGATCATCTATGGCCGCAGGGTCAAGGGCGGCGTCGACGGCGACAATTTCATGGTTGCGCCGCCGATGATCGTCACCAGCGAGCAGGTCGGCGAGATCGTCTCCATCATCGGCGACTCGCTGGAGGTTCTGGCTTCCGAGCTCGACCTGCCGGTCGAAGGCCGGGGGTAAGGAAATGGCGCCGCGAAAAGTCATCATCACCTGCGCCGTCACCGGCTCGGTGCACACGCCGTCGATGTCGCCCTATCTGCCGGTAACGCCGGACCAGATCGCGGCCGACGCGATCGCGGCAGCGGAAGCCGGCGCCTCGATCCTGCATCTGCATGCCCGCGACCCCAAGGACGGACGGCCGACGGCCGATCCGGACGTGTTCATGCAGTTCCTGCCGCGCATCAAGCAGGCAACCGACGCGGTGATCAACATCACCACCGGCGGCTCCTCATTGATGACACTCGACCAGCGGCTGGAGGCCCCGCTCCGAGCCGAGCCCGAAATGTGCTCGCTCAACATGGGCTCGATGAATTTCGCGCTGTTCCCGATGCTCGACAAGCCACGGGCGTGGCGGCACGAGTGGGAGCCAAAGCTGCTCGAAGCCACCCGCGACACCATCTTCAAGAACACATTCGCCGACATGGAGGGCGTGCTTGAGAGGCTGGGCAAGGGCTGCGGCACGCGCTTCGAATTCGAGTGCTACGATGTCGGCCATCTCTATTCGCTGGCGCATTTCCGCGATCGGGGCCTGGTGTCGGGGCCGCTGTTCATCCAGTTCGTGCTGGGTATTCTGGGCGGTATCGGCGCCGACCCGGACAATCTCATCCATATGAAGCGGATCGCCGACAAGCTGTTCGGCGACAGCTACCAGTTCTCCGTGCTGGCCGCGGGTCGCAACCAGATGCCGCTCATCTCGATCGCCGCGGCAATGGGCGGCAATGTCCGAGTCGGGCTGGAGGACAGTCTCTATGATGGCCGCCAGCTGGCGAAATCCAATGCCGACCAGGTGCGCCGCATCCGTGGCATTCTCGACGGGCTGTCGCTGGAGGTTGCCACGTCGGCCGAGGCGCGCGACATGCTGGCGCTGAAAGGCGGCGACCGGGTGGCGTTTTGAGGCAAGGCCGTGACCAATCCAACCCACAGTGACGTCCTGATCCGTCCCGGACGGATCGAAGACGCCGAAACCATCCACGCCGCGCTTCTCAAACTCGGTACCCATATCGGCGCGCATCAGGAGATCACGTCCACATCAGATGATCTCCGCCGCTATGGCTTTGGCGAAAAGCCGGCTTTCTCGACCCTGATTGCCGAAGTTGGCGGCGAGTTCGCCGGTCTCTGCCTGCATTTCCCGATCTTCTCGACCTGGATGGGGCGGCCCGGCGTCTATGTGCAGGACCTCTATGTCGAGCACCGCTTTCGCGGCCGCAAGATCGGCGAACGGCTGCTGCGGCGCGTCGCCGCGGACTGCCGGAAAGAAGGCGGCGTCTATCTCAGGCTGTCGGTCGATACCGACAATGAAGGTGCCAAGGCCTTCTACGAGAAGCTTGGCATCGCCTGGTCGAGTTACGAACAAACGCAGAAGATCACCGGCGAAGCCTTTTTTGCCTTCGCCGACGCGCTGGAAAATGGGGGGCCGGAATGAAAGCTTTTTATGCCGAGGAGCAGAAGCGGCACGACCCCAAGGCCTTTCTGTCCAGCGGCGCGCCGCAGCCAAACCCGGAAAAGCCCGAGCGCGTCGAGAGATTGTTAGCCGGCGCAAAATCCGCCGGCTGCACGATCGAGCCACCGCGCAATCACGGACTTGGGCCGGTTGCCGCCGTACACACGCCCGAATATCTCGACTTCCTCGAACATATTTTCGAGCGCTGGCAACGAATCGACGGCGCGTCCGCCGAAGTGATCCCCAACATCCACCCGATCGCACGTAACGGCTCCTATCCGGCCTCGGCGGTTGGCCAGGCCGGCTACCACATGGCCGACACAGCCTGCCCGATCTCGGGCGAGACCTGGCAAAGCGCATTGTGGAGCGCCTGGAGCGCGGTCGAAGCCGCTGAAACGGTAATTGCTGGCGCGCCGGCGGCCTATGCGCTGTGCCGCCCGCCCGGCCATCATGCCTTTGCCGATGTCGCCGGGGGCTTCTGCTTCATCAACAATTCGGCAGTGGCGGCGCAGGTGCTGCGCAAGCAGGCAGCACGCGTGGCGATCCTCGATGTCGACCTGCACCACGGCAACGGCACGCAGGGCATCTTCTATGCGCGGCCCGATGTGCTCACCGTCTCGCTGCATGCCGATCCGGTGCGCTTCTACCCGTTCTTCTGGGGTCATGCCGACGAGCGCGGCGAAGGCGCGGGCCTCGGCTACAATTTCAACCTGCCGCTGCCGCGCAAATCCGCCGACGCGGCGTTTCTGGAAGCGCTGGCGGTGGCTTTCCAGCGTATCCGCGCCTTTTCACCGGATGCGCTGGTGGTGGCGCTTGGTCTCGACGCCTTCGAGGGCGACCCGTTCGGCGGGCTTTCGGTGACGACGCCCGGCTTCTCACGCATCGGCGAAGCGATCGCAAAGCTTGGCCTGCCGACGGTCATCGTCCAGGAAGGCGGTTATCTCTGCGACGCGCTTGGCGACAATCTCACCGCCTTCCTCACCGGCTTCGACGGCAAGGCGCGGTGACGGCTCAAGCTTGCGTCAGGAACGCTGCTGCCTGAGCATGGCGATGACCCGGTGGACGCTCTCCAGCGTCTCGTCGATCTCAGCCGCCGTGTTGTAGTGGGCGATGCCGATGCGCACGACGCCCTGTTCGGCTGGAATGCCGAGCTGGTGGACGATCTCCCAGGCGTAGTTGTGGCCCGACCACAGGAAGATGTTCTCGGCATTCATCTGCCGCACGATCGTCTCCGGTACGATGCCGTCGACGGTGAACGAAACCGTCGGCACACGATCGCCGAGCCGCTTCGGATCGGTGATGCCATGGATCGTCAGGCCCGAAATGCCGGACAGGCCATCGATCAGTCTTTGCGCCAGCGGGTTTTCATAGGCGATGGACACTTCGAACGCCTTGGCGATCTTTTGCCTGCGCGAACCAGTCTCGCCCACCGCCGCGCCCAGCCCGGCAAAATGATCGACCGCCGCAGTGAGGCCGGCCATCAACTCGATCTGCGGCGTGCCAAGCTCGAATCGCTCCGGCAGGCCGTTGGATGAACAGCGGCATTTGTAGGGTTTCAGGCCTTCGATGACGTCCAGCCTGCCCCACAATATACCCATATGCGGGCCGAAGAATTTGTAGGCCGAGCAGATCAGAAAATCGCAGCCGAGGTGCTGCACGTCGATCAGGCCATGCGGCGCGAACTGCACGGCGTCGACATAGACCAGGGCGCCGGCTTGTTTTGCGATCGCAGTCAGCGACCTGACCCGGTTGATCGAGCCGGTCAGGTTGCTGGCGTAGTTCAATGCGACCAGCCGTGTCTTGTCGGAGAGCAAACCAGCCAGGGCCGCCTCTTCGACCTGCCAGCTCTGTTCATCGAATGGCAGCCAGCGCACGACGAGGCCAAGGTCCTCGGCCAGTTGCAGCCAGGGCGAGACATTGCCCTCGTGATCCATGCGGGTGAGGATGATCTCGTCGCCGGGCTTCAGTGAGCGGCCGAGCGTGCGCGACATATGATAGGTCAGCGTCGTCATGTTGGCGCCGATGATGATTTCCTCGGGGCTCGCGGCGCCAAGGAAATCGGCCATCGCCTGATGCGCCTCGTCGACCACGGCCTGGGCGGCGACCGTCGTTTCGAAATAGCCGCCGAGATTGGCATTGGTCGTGAGCAGGCAGCGCGATACCGCATCGGCGACGGCCTGGGGTACCTGCGTGCCGGCCGGGTTGTCGAGATAGATGCGGCGGCGTCCCTTGTCGCTCAGGGAAAGAGCGGGGAACTTTCCACGCACGGCCTCTATCGGAAAATCCACCATCGTCTCCACCCTTTGTTATCCTCGATAATCCTGCCCTCTCCCGATCAGGGACAGGGATTGCCGACCCGCTGATGAACCGCATCCACCGTCTTCTGCATCTCTTCGGTCCAGACAACATCCACCGAAGACAATGCCATTTCGAGTTGTGAAAGGGTTGTCGCGCCAATGATATTCGACGTGACGAAAGGCCGGCTCGAGACATAGGCGTTGGCGAACAGGGCCGGCTCCAGGCCAAAGGAGCGCGCCAGCTCATTGTATTCGAGCAGCACCGCGGCGGCATTCGGCGTCTCGTAGCGCTGGCCGCGATTGAACAGCTGCGAGCGTGAGCCCTGCGGTCGGGCTCCATGGTCGTATTTGCCGGTCAAATAGCCTTGCGCCAGCGGCGAATAGGCAAGCAATGAGATATCCTCACGCTCGCAGACCTCGGCGAGGTTCACCTCGAAGGTGCGGTTGACGAGATTGTAGGCGTTCTGGATCGAGTCCACGCGCGGGCCGATCCCCCTGTCGGCCTCTGACAGGTAACGCATGACGCCCCAGGAACTTTCGTTCGACAGGCCGAAATGGCGGATCTTTCCTGCCTTCACCAATTCATCGAAGACGCCAAGCGTCTCGGCGATCGGCGTTTCGTTGGCCGGTGCGCCGTCGGCATCGGCGCGCCGCGCCACCGCCCCGACACGCGTCGGGTTGGCGCCCCAGGGGATGTCTCGTTCCGGCCAGTGGATCTGGTAGAGATCGAGATAGTCGGTGCCGAGCTTGGCCAGCGACTTGTCGATGGCGTCAAGAATATCGGCGCGCACCAGTTGCGACGGCCTGTCGCCGCGAAACCATTTATTGGCCGTGCGACCGACGACCTTGGAGGCCAGGATCACCTTGTCGCGGTTGCCCTTGGCCTTCATCCAGCTGCCGATGATCTTTTCCGTCCGCCCTTGCGTCTCCGCCTTGGGCGGGATCGGATAGAGCTCGGCGGTGTCGATGAAATTGACGCCGCGCGAAAAAGCCAAATCCATCTGGGCGTGGCCCTCGGCTTCGGTGTTCTGCTGGCCCCAGGTCATCGAACCAAGGCAGATCTGGGTAACAAGAAGATCGGTCCGACCGAGACGGCGTTTGTGCATGAAATTCTGCTCCGGAGGGAAAGCGTGCGCGGGAGGCTGCATCTATAGGGAAAGCGACGGCGCTCTCCAAGCCTCGCCAGGCCGACTTTTGCGTGAACCAGCGCTGGTTGACTAGCGGCGAGCGCCGGCCACGGCGCGGCGCTTGGCCTCGTCGATCAGCATGTTGGCCACCTGCATACGGATCATGGCGCGCTGGCGCAGATGCGGGGCCACGCGATCGGGATGGTTGCTGAAAGCAAAGCTGCGGCGCATGCGTCCGAAATCGGCAACGCCCTTGGGCTTGTCCAGCCCGAGTTCGGCCGCGATCGATTCAGGATCGATGGGCGGCAGTTTTTCCTCAGGCTTGGGTTCCTCGCCGCCCAGGGCCAGTTTGGCGTGGTCGAGCAAGGCGGCGAATTCGCTCGCCAGATCAGCGCCGGCCTCGCGATATTCGGCGGCGGATACTTTTATGCGGCCGGAATGGAGTTCATCGGCAACCGAGAGATAGTCGAATGGAATGGAAGGACGCGCACCAGCCTCATCGCCCTCGATGCCGTCGCCCTTGTCGGAGGCAACGAAGAGGTCGTCGAGCAGCGAAGCGAAATCGCGCCTGGCGCTGGTAGCGATGTCAGCCTCCCCTTGCCCGACTGTCAGGTTCAAGGAACATAGAACCGGCTCGTTAAAAATACATGCCACCGATCTTAATGAATTTAGCCATTCGAAGGATCGCACAAGGCGCTCAAACAAAAAGCCGGACTGCACTTTCATGCAGTCCGGGAATTCGCCAGGAGTGGCGAGGAAAAACTGGCCATGAGCCAGCGTCGAAGCCTACGGTTCATGCAGCCCCAAAGTTTCACTGGGCTGCAAAAAGTTTGATGAAAATCATCCGGACATAGCAGGCATGCAAATGCTGCACTGCACAATCGTCACGATTCACCTATATTGGCAGCCGTGGAGGACCAACCAGGAGCCTGAATCATGGGTTTCTTCACGGAAATGTTCGCCCGGCCGCGTCCACAGGAACATCTGAGATATCGCGCGGCGCTCGCGCTGCTTCATTCGATGAGCAATGCCGACCGCGCCGACATCGGCATAAAACCCGCCGATTTTCCGCGCATCGCCCGCGAGATGTCCATTCGCTAAGCAGCCTGCGAGATGTCCCGGATCGACCCGGGACATCTCGCAATTTTCATCCGCTCAACGCGATCCCAGGAATGTCGCCTTGCCCAGCGGCACGCCATTGTGGCGAAGGATGTCGTAAGCGGTGGTGAGGTGGAAGTAGAAGTTGGGCATGGCCACATGCAGCAGATACTGCATGCCGCCCAATGTCGTTTCGCGCCCGCCAAGCTTCAACTCGATCACCTTGTCGTCGGAACCGTTGATATCGGCGGCCGAGAACGTTGCCAGAAGCGCTAGCGTCTTGGCTATCCGCGCCTCGAGATCGGCAAAGCTTGCCTCATTGTCCTCGTATTTCGGCACCTCGCGGCCGGCAAGGCGCGACGGCGCCCCCTTGGCATGGTCGGTGGCAATCTGCACCTGCCGGGTCAGCGCGAACATGTCCGGCGCAAGCCGCGCCGTCAAAAACACCTGCGGGTCGATCTTGCGGTCAAGCGCGTTTTGTTCGGCAGCCGCCAGCACACTGGAAAGTGCTTTCAGCCTGGCTGAAAACACGGGCACGGATGCCTCATACATCGATATCGTCACGTCAACTCTCCTGTCCGGTCCGAGTGCCGGCGAAGGGACGTAGCGCCTGTGCGGACGATTCTTCAAGCGCCGCGGGCACCGCGTCACCACGCCGCCGCAATCACCGTGGTAGAATCTCCGTTATCGAGCGGAGATTCCCGATGAGACGCGTCCTTCTCGCAGCGACTTCCCTTCTCTCCCTTGCCATATCCGGCCAAACGGCGTTGGCCGCCGATGACGCCGTGCCCGAAGCGCCCTATGTCGACGACCGCTCGAGCGCCGAGGCGGTGATCCGCTCCCTCTACAGCGCCATCAGCCGGCACGAATTCGCCCGCGCCTGGGGTTACTACGGCGATACCAAGCCAGCCAAGGATTTCGACAGCTTCGTCAAAGGCTATGACGGCACCAACAAGGTGGAAGTCGCGACCGGTGCCATTTCGGACGAAGGTGCTGCAGGCAGCATCTTCTACAACGTCCCTGTCGCCATTCGTGCCACGGACAAGAGCGGCGGCGAGAAGGTCTTTGCCGGCTGCTACACGCTGCGCCAGGTGAATGCCCAGATCCAGGCGGCGCCGCCCTTTGATCCGATCCACATCGAAAAAGGCGCGTTGAAACCTTCGACCGCCGATTTCGAGAAAGCTGTGCCGCCAAGCTGCGGCGACGGTCCGCAGCCGCCCAAGAAGGACACGGCGCTGGAGCAGGCCAAGAAGGCTTTCCTGGCGACCTACGGCGACCAGTGCGACAAGGAGCTTCTGGCCAATGAGCCGGAGACTTTTTCGATCAAATACAAGGACAAGGATGCGCAACCCGCCGACCCCGACAAGGAAACACGCCTCTTCCATTTCTCCTGCTCGGCCGCAGCCTACAATGAAAACTCCGTCTACTACATGAGCGACGATGTATCAGGGGTCCGGCAGTTGCAGTTCACCGAGCCCGAGATGGACATTCGCTACGTGAACAATGACAGCGAAGGCAAGGTCGAATCCATGCACATCGTCGGCTTCCTGACGACAGGGTGGGCGACCAATTCCGATTATGACAAGAATGCCCACACGATCACGACGTTCAACAAATGGCGCGGCGTCGGTGATGCCTCTTCATCGGGCACTTATCTGTTCCGCAATGGCGATTTCTCGCTGGTCCAGTATGATGTCGACGCGTCCTATGACGGCGAGGAAAACCCGCAGACGGTTGTCGACTACAACACCGCGCCTTGAGCACCGGACGGCTTCAGGCCAGTCGATCAAGGCGCCTTCGACAGCATCCAATTGAGCGTTTCGCGCCAGTCGGCCATGCGGATTGGCGTGCCGTGGGTGCCGGTCTCGAAACGGACGAAGCGGGTTGGGTAGGTCTTCGATTTGGCCAGGATGGAGCGGAAGAACGCTTCCTGGTTCGCCACGGGAAAGACCACGTCATGGCTGCCTTGACCGAAGAAGACCGGCACGCGGCGTTTGAAGGCGGGGCTGGCAAAAAAGCTCTCGTCCCATAGCGATCCGAGCAGCAGCAAGCCATTTATGCGGCCGCCCGTGTCCTTGCGTCCGGCAAGCTTCCAGCACAGTGCACCACCCATTGAGCCGCAGGCGACGAAGATCTTCGCGCCAGGCGACTGTTCGGCATAGTGATCGATCAGAGCCGCGACCTGTGCGGCGCCCTTGTCGCCGAAATCGGGAAAATCCGGCGAGAGATAAAGACCGCCATTGCCGGCCATCAGGTTCTTGATGCGGTTGAAATTGCCGCCGAAGGTGAAGTCGTCGACCCCCTGCTTGCGGCTGCCGCCCTGCCCGTGGAGGTAGAGCACGATGATCGCAGCGCCTTGCGTCTTGCCAACGGCGACATGCCTGACATCGCCGGCATCGGTCTTCAACATCAGATCTTGCTGCACCTTGCGTACGCCGGCGTCGGTGTACTGCGGGTGCACGCGCTTTTCCGGCACCTCGTCACGCTGGTTGATGTCGCGCATCTCGCGATAGTCGATGACCGTATAGGCGCCGCCGTCGCCGCTGGATAATGTCGCCGGATAGGCGAAAAGATCATCCTTGAACGGTTTCAGTTCGAGAGCATGGGCGTAACCGACAGCGCAAAGAACAAACGCTGCGACCAGAAAGCCGTGGAATGGAGAGAGGGTACGAAAAGCCATAACGCAGGCATGCGTAATGGAACTCGGGTTTGTCAATCCTGCAGCACGCCGCCGGCGCCTTCGAGCGCTTCGCGGGTGTCGACATCGACAGACGCGCCCTCGCCGATCTCGACATCGATGACATCGAGCCCTTCGGCCTCGACCAGATGGCGAGCGCCGGTGTCGCCTTCGAGGTGGGCGATGGCCGGGAACAGCGAGCGCGGCAAAAGCACCGGATTGCCGCGCTTGCCCGCGTGCGAGGCGCGGACCACGGAATTGCCTCCGGCTCTACGGAAGGCATCGATCAACCGGTCGAGATCGTCCGATTCAACGCCAGGCATGTCGCCGAGAACGATCATCGCGGCGGCTGTGTCTTCGGGCAGATAGGCAATGCCGGCTTTCAGCGAGGTGGACAGGCCATCGGCGAAATCGGGATTGTCGGCGAAGGTGACGTCGAGGCCCGACAAGGCCGCGCGCACCCGTTCGCGCTGATGGCCGGTGACGACGATCGTGCCCGATACCTTCGAGTCAAGCGCGCGCTCGGCGGTGCGGCGCACCAGCGGCTTGCCATCGAACAGCGCCATCAGCTTGTTCGGTCCACCCATGCGGCTCGACCGGCCAGCGGCAAGAAGCACGGCGGCAACCTTGAGATGGGTCTTGGCCGGCAGGGGTTCGCGCGGCTGCGGCCGCGTCGGGATTTCCATCAACAGCCCGCCGACCCCCATGCCGGCGATGTCCTTCGCGGTGACGTCGAGGCCGGCAACCAGACGGTCAAGCACCCAGTCGAAGCCGTTTTCCTTGGGGCTGCGGGCGCAGCCGGGCGCGCCGATGACGCGCTTGCCGGCAAGGGTTCCCAGCACCAGAAGATTGCCGGGGTCGACAGGCATGCCGGCGCGGATGACAGTTCCACCGGCCATCTCGATCGCCGCCGGAACGACATCGGCGAAATCGCTCATGGCAGAAGCGCCGAAGATCACCACCATGTCGTTCTCGCGCGCCAGCAAGCGCGCGGCCTCCGCCACCGGCGCGATCTCATGCGGCGTGCGGCGCTCCGCCGTCAGCCTGCCGCCCGAACGCGCCAACCGTGCCTCGGTGACGCGCAGCGTCTTGTCGAGCACGCTGGGCTTGATGCCCGGCAGGACCGTCTGGATGACCCCGACGCGCACCGGCCGATAGGCATTGACGGCAAAGATCTCGCCGCCGGCGCAGATTTTAGCGACCGCATCGACCAACGCGGAGCTGACTGCGAATGGGATGATCTTCACCGTTGCGACCATCTGCCCTTTTTCGACCGGCGCATGCCGCGCCAGCGTCGCAAGGGTGATGGCGGGATCGACGGCGTTGATGGCGTCGATCATCTCGGCATCGACCGTGAAGATTCCCGATGCCCTGGCGTGGAGATTGACCCGGCCGGTAGCGGCCGGCCTGACATCGATGCCGCTGAAAGTCATGCTCTCGGCAATTTTCTGCGCCGCGGCGTCCTCCCCGAGATCATCGGAGGAAAGCACGGCAGCGACGACCTGCGAGATACCTGCCCGCTTGAGCAGGGATACGTCTTCGGCACTCAACCTGTGCGCCTTGCGAAACCGCTTTTCGCCAGCGGTGGTGGCGTGCGCCAAGACCGCGCCTTCGGCCTCTTCAATGGCAACCGGACCGAATTTCACGCCACGGCGCCCGCAGGGCGCCGCGCGTCCGCTTGGACGCCCAAAGGACGCTCTGCCGCTTTGAACCTACGCATCGTGCTTCTCCAAAATCGATGCCGATCCTTGGGCCGATGCTGAGGCATCGAGGCCGCGCGAGCGGAAGGCGTAGATGGTCTGCGCCAGCACCGCGACAGCAATCTCGGCGGGGCTGGCGGCACCGATGTCGAGCCCTATCGGCGCATGAATGCGGGCGATCTGGTCGGCGCTCGCGCCCAGCGCCAGCAGGCGTTCGACGCGCTTTGCGTGCGTCTTGCGGCTGCCAAGCGCACCAACATAGAAGCAGTTGGCGTCGAGCGCCGCCTTCAACGCGAAGTCGTCGATCTTCGGGTCATGAGTGACGGCGGCAAGCGCCGTGTAACTGTCGAGTGGCTGGCGCTTCAGGACATCCTCCGGCCACTCGGCATGCAAGGCGATGTCGGGAAAGCGGTCCGATGTGGCGAAGGCCGTGCGCGGATCGATGATCTCCAGGGGATAGCCGGCGATCCTGGCCATCGGCGCCAGCGCCTGGCTGATATGGACGGCACCGATCACCACCAGGCGTGGTTGGGGCAGATGCGCATTGAGAAAGAAGGTTCGTCCTTCCGCCTCCACGGAACCGGAATTGCCCGATCGAAATGCCCTGGCGATCGCGGCTCCAAGATCGCCCGCGACGTGGTCGCCCTCGCGCACGATCCGGTCGCGGCCATCGCCGAGATCGGTGACGAGGATCGCCGCGCGGCGGGCGCGGCGCTCGGCGTTGAGCGTTTTCAGCGCATAGGGATCCATTGGATCAGCCAAGCCTTTCCACATAAACCTTGATACGGCCACCGCAGGACAGGCCGACCTGCCAGGCAGTCTCGTCGGCGACACCGAACTCCAGCATCCTGGCCTTGCCGGAGCCGATGACGTCGATCGCTTCGGTCACCACGGCGCCCTCGACGCAGCCGCCGGAGACAGAACCGTGGAAATTGCCGTCAGCATCGATGACAAGGTGGCTGCCGACGGGGCGTGGCGCCGAACCCCAGGTCTCGACCACGGTCGCGATAGCGACATCCTTGCCGTCCTTCATCCAACCTTCCGCGATGATCAGTGGATCGCGAGCCTCATCGAGATAAAGACTGTCACTCATCGTTGCTTCTCTCAGGGTCTGTTTTTCCAAGGGCCGAGAAACATATGGCTATGCGGCGTGCCTCTCGCCAGCGTCACTCCATCGCCGCGGATCGACGGATTGCGCCGACGTCTTGTCGAGTGACGCGCAAAGGTCGGCGAGCGCGTCGAGATTGTGCACCGAGCGGAATTCGTCGACATGCGGCAGCATCGCCTTGACGCCGCGGGCGCGCGCCTGGAAACCATCAAAGCGCAGCAACGGATTCAACCAGATCAGCCGCCGGCAGGATTTGTGCAGCCGCTCCATCTCCTCCGAGAGGCCGGCGACATCGTCACGCTCCAGCCCGTCGGTTATCAGAAGCACGACCGCACCCTGTCCTAGCACGCGCCGCGACCATATCAGGTTGAACTCGGCCAGCGTGTCGCCGATGCGTGTGCCGCCGGACCAATCCTTGACCGCCATCGAACAGTCGGCAAGTGCGGCATCGGGATCGCGATGGCGCATCTGCCGGGTCAGGTTTGTCAGCCGCGTGCCGAAGACGAAGGTGTGCACCCGCCGGCGCTTTTCCGTCAGCGCGTGCAGGAAATGCAGGAAGATGCGCGTGTACTGGCTCATCGAGCCGGAAATGTCGGCCAGCACAACCAGCGGCGGATGAACTTCGCGTGCTGAACGGAATTTCGGCAGGATCAATTCGCCGCCGGTGCGCGCGGCTGAGCGCATCATGGCGCGCGGATCAATGCGGCGGCCATGCGCGTCGGCCTTGAAGCGCCTTGTCCGCACCATGTCGACGGGCAGCCGCAACTCGGCGATCGCCTTCCTGGCATCAGCCATCTCGGCTGCGTTCATCTGGGCGAAATCCTTGCCCCGCAGCACCTCGCTGCCGGAAAAGGTAAAGCGGGCATCGACCTCGATCTCTGGGACTTCCCGCGGTGGCTGGTTCTTCTGGTGGCCTTCGAACATCGCCTGACTGACACGGTTTTCGGCCGCGCGTGGCTTCTGCTTCTCGCTGACGTCAGGCGCCACAGGGGAAAACATCGCCAGCAATTTCTCGATCAGTTCGCGCGATTTCCAGAACAGCCGGAAGGCCTCGTCGAAGGTCGGGTGATCCTCATGCCTGGACACCAGCACGGCATGCAGGGTCCAATAGAAATCGTCGCGCGAGCCGATGCCGGCGGCCAGAACCGCCTCGATGGCATCCTTGACCGAGGCCGGCCCGACCCGCATGCCGGCCTTGCGCAAGGTGCGGGCGAAATAGACGATGTTGTCGGCGATGCGCCCATCCGCCGTCGCCTCCGTGGGGTCGGCCTCTTTGGGGTAAGCACCCGGCGTCGTCATCGCGCTACTCCGCCGCCGCGAGCTCGGCCTTGACCTCGTCGAGGATGCGCCGGCCCTCGCCCGAACCGATACGGGCAATGTCGTCCTGGTATTTCAACAGCACGCCGATCGTGTCGGATACGGTCTCCGGATCGAGCGCCACCTTGTCGAGTTCTGTCAGCGCGCCGGCCCAGTCTATGGTTTCCGCGACGCCCGGCACCTTGAACAGCTCGATCTGGCGCAGCTTCTGGATGAAGGAGACCACCTCCGCCGAAAGCCGCTGGTTGGCCCGAGGCACCTTGCGGCGCACGATCTCCAGTTCGCGCTCGGCATTGGGATAATCGACCCAGTGATAGAGGCAGCGCCGCTTCAAAGCGTCGTGAATCTCGCGGGTGCGGTTGGTGGTAATGATGACGATCGGCGGCTCTTCCGCCTTGATGGTGCCGAGTTCGGGCACGGTCACCTGGTAGTCGGAGAGGATTTCGAGCAGGAAAGCCTCGAAGGCTTCGTCGGTGCGGTCGAGTTCGTCGATCAGAAAGACAGGCGCGGCACCTGCCTTGCCGGTCAGCGCATCGAGCACCGGGCGGCGAATAAGGTATTTTTCGGAGAAAACGTTGCGCTCCATGGCGGAGCGGTCGACCTTGCCGGCCGCCTCCTCCATGCGGATCTCGATCATCTGTGCGGCGTAGTTCCACTCGTAGACGGCGGAGGAGACATCGAGCCCTTCATAGCACTGCAGCCGGATCAGCCGGCGGCCAAGCGCCTGCGCCAACACCTTGGCGATTTCGGTCTTGCCGACGCCGGCCTCGCCCTCCAGGAACAAGGGCCGGTTCATACGCAGCGACAGGAACAGCACGGTCGCCAGCGACCGGTCCGCCACATAGTCCGCTCCGGTCAGGAGATCGAGCGTCTCGTCGATCGTCCGCGGCACGGGGCGCGGTTTCAACTCGGTCATTCTTTCTCCGTGAACGCCGCCGCTCCGCTGTCCAGGATGTGATAGCCGCGGGCGTGGTAGATCAGCGGCCGCAAATTATCGCCCATGCGAAGGCCTGTCACCTTGCCAAAAAGCACACGATGGGTGGCCAGATCCTTGGTGTCGATCAATTCGCAGTCGAAGACCGCGAGCGCGCCCTTGAGCGTCGGCGCGCCGGTGGAAATCACATCCCATTCGCCGAGCGCGAAACGCTCCTCGACCGGCAGGCCGGTAATCCCGGAAAAGCCGATCGACAGCGGCTCCTGATGCGAAGCCAGCGTGTTCAAGGCAAACTTGCCGTTTTTCACGAACAGCTCATTCTTGGCATTTTCACGGTTGAGGCAGACCAGGATTGTCGGAGGGGTGTCCGACACGGAACAGGCGGCGATCACGGTGGTGCCGCGCTTGCCGGCAGGGCCGGCCGTCGTGACCACATGGACGTGACCGGCAAAATGGCTCATCGCGTCGCGATAGGCCTGCGGTCCAATGTCATTCTTCTTCAGCACAAGAACTTTTCCACAGCCAGAACCCCTACCGCTATATATGGCCAGACATGACATGCCACAAGCGAAGTGCTTGGCCCATATCCCTGAATTCGCGTGTTGCACCAAGGCCGGGCAGCCTTTAGGTCTTGGCGGTAATTGGCGCCCGCGCTGTCATCGCGGGTCTGGAGGAACTCTTCGGCAGGATGCGACCCGGGGCAACGATATCGGCCGCACTGGCCTGGCTGTTCCTGGCCGGCGGCGCCGGCGCACAGACGCTGACGATCGGCGTCGCCGCTCCCTTGTCGGGCCCATCGGCCATCCTCGGCAAACAGATCCAGGCCGGCGCCGGACTGGCGGCGCAGGCAAACGGCGTTGAACTCAGGACCGAGGACGATGCCTGCACCGCCGATGGCGGTGCAGCCGCGGCCAGGGTTTTTGCCGCGGCCAAGGTCAGTGTCGTGGTCGGCTTCCTTTGCACCGAAGCCATCGAGGCGGCGATGCCGATCCTCAAGGACGCTAACATTCCGGTCATCACCGTCGGCGTGCGAACCGAGAGCCTGACCGACCGCCGCGCCAAGACCGGCTGGCCGGTCTATCGCCTCGGACCGCGCGGCGACGACGAGCGCAACGCCGTCGCCTCCACCCTCACCCGCCTATGGCAGAACGAGCTGTTCGCCATCATCGACGACGGCACCATCTACGGGCGCGAGATGGCGGAGACATTTCGCGCGGCCGCCGAGCAAGCGGCGCTGAAACCGGTGTTCGTCGACACGTTCCGGCCGCAGCTCGACAACCAGATTGGGATGATCGGGCGATTGAAGAAGGCCGGCGCCACGCATGTCTTTGCCGGCGGCGACGGCGACGACATCGCCATTATGGGCCGCGACGCAGCGCAGCTGCAAGCCGGCATCGTCTTTGCCGGCGGCGAAAATCTGCGCACGCCGCCCTCGGACGTGCCCTATGCGACGGGCACGCTGATGATCGCGCCGCCGGAATGGGCCGATGTCGCCGACGCAAAGGTGCTGGAAAGCTTCTCCGCGCGGAAAATCGTGCCGGACGGCTACACGCTGCCGGCCTATGCAGCGGTGGAGATCGCCAAGGCCGCATCGTCCTTGTCCGGGAGCTCGGGCGGGGCCCTCGCCGACGCTCTGACCGGTCGTGATTTCACCACGGCGATCGGGCCAGTCCGCTTCGACGCCAAGGGCGACCTCAGCCAGAGCCTCTACCGCGTCTTCCGCTTCGACGGCACGCGCTTCGTGCCCTTGGAAGGCAACTGATGTTCCGCACCGGCCCGCGCAATCTTATCACCGACGTTGCCGGCCTGCGCGTCGGCAACGCTTCCGACGCAAGGTTGAAGTCCGGCGTGACGACGGTGCTTTGCGACGAACCGGGGGTGGCCGGTGTCCAGATCCTGGGCGGCGCGCCGGGCACGCGCGAGACGGACCTGCTCGAACCCCACAATTCGGTCGAGGCGATCCATGCGGTGGTGCTGTCGGGAGGTTCGGCTTTCGGCCTTGATGCGGCGTCCGGCGTGCAGGCGGCGCTGCGCGAGCGCGGTACCGGCTTCGAGGTCGGCGGCTTTCGCGTGCCGATCGTGCCGGCGGCGATCCTGTTCGACCTTAGCAATGGCGGCGACAAGGACTGGGGCCGCTACCCCCCTTACCGCGACCTCGGCTATGAGGCAGCGCAATCCGCCGCCACCGATTTCCAGCTCGGCACGGTGGGCGCCGGCACCGGTGCGCTGACCGCGGGGCTGAAGGGCGGCCTGGGTTCGGCCTCGATGCTGCTCGATAGCGGCGTCACCATCGGCGCGCTGGCCGCCGTCAATCCGACCGGATCGGTGACCGTCGGCCGCACCCGCCATTTCTGGGCAGCACCCTTCGAAATTCTCGATGAATTCGGCGGGCTCGGTTATCCCTCGCCGATGCCCGACGATGCGAAGCGGATTTTGCTGAAATACCGCGACAATCAGGCAGGCATGCAGATGGAAACCGGCGGCAACACCACCATTGCCGTCATTGCGACGGACGCGATCCTCACCAAGGCGGCGGCGAAGCGCCTGGCCATGTCGGCGCATGACGGCTTCGTGCGCGCCATCTGGCCGACACATACGCCGGCCGATGGCGATCTCGTGTTTGCACTGGCGACGGGAACGAGCGGCATCCGGCTCGAAGCCGATACGGCAATCGACCTCTATGCCGCGGCCGGCGCCACCATGGCACGCGCCATCAGCCGCGGCGTGTTTGCCGCGACGCCAGCCGACAACGATCTGTTCCCGGTATGGTCGCGCCGGAGCTGACGGCGTCGATCAGGTCGGATCGGACTTTTCTTCCTCGAACGTCACCGCGACATCGGAATTCGCCGACAGCCAGACCTTCTTGCCGTCGACCTCGGCAACCAGGGCCAGGGGAATGTAGTGATGATGGCCCTTGTGAGCACCCTCGCCGCTGTCGGCCTTGGTCAGTTTGATACGCTGGCCGTCAACCTTGTCGACGGTGCCGACATGCACGCCATCGGCGCCGACGACTTCCATATGCTCACGGATCTTGCTTGTGTCGGTCATGGTGGTTCTCCATTGGGACTGCCGACAATAACAAATGACAAGCCGTTTGGATGCATTGGCTTTCAACCCGCACGACGTTTTGATTCGGTCGTGCTAGGGATTGAACGATCGCGGCCGTCGGAGTGAAACCATGCGACTGCTTTTCCTGTTTGCCGTTTCCCTGGCCGTGCAGTTTGCGGCGTCGATCGTCGCCCAGGCCGGCGATGTCGCCGAGCTTGAAATCCTTGGCTTCACCAAGGACGGCGGCGTGTTCGCCTTCGAGGAATATGGCGTCCAAGACGGGTCGGGCTTTCCCTATGCCAACCGCTATTACATCGACACGAGCAATGACAGCTTTCTCAAGGGCACCCCAATCAGGGTCCGGCTTGACGACGAGAATGCCACGCTCGACACCGCCCGCCTCCAGGTCCGGCAAAAGGGCGAGGCCATTGTCAGTCAGACCGAGCTGAGCGCCAATCGCGGCATCACCGCCGGCTTCAACCCGGTGACCGAGCTTTCGGCGGATCCGCACCGCATGGTGGTAAATCCGCGGCCGATCTTCTCTCCGGTCGACCAGCCGCTCGAGTTCCGGCTGGACGAGATCGGCATGAACAATACCGAAGGCTGCCAGAGCCAGGGCGAGATCAATGGCTTCAGGCTGCTGCGCATCGAAGCGCAGGACGGCGGTACCACCAAATTGCTGCATGAAGACAAGTCGATCCCCAAGAGTCGGGGATGTCCGAACGGCTACCGCATCGGCGCGGTGCAGACATTCTCGATGGACAGCCTCAGCGCCTATGCGGTGCTGATCGCGGTGCGCCAATACGGCTTCGAGGGGCCGGACTATCGCTGGATCGCGGTGACCGGCCGCCTGTGACACCGCCTGTTCAACTCGCCACGTCCAACCGTGCCCTCGCCCGCTTTCGCCACGCGACACCAACGCCGCGCACGGCCCTTCTCGGTGCCCTCCTGTGGGCTGCCACAATGGGCGCCAGCGCGCTCGTCAATCTGTCGTTGCTGGATAGTTGGGTGACGCCGGACAAAATCCGCAAAGTGTCGCTGCTGTTCGCGGGCGGCGGCGCCCTGGCCTTTCCGGTTGGCCTGTTCGCGGCACGGCTGGTCTCGCTCGGAAGGGGCTGGGAGGTCGCCTTCGCGGCAGCAATGGTGTGCCTTGCGGTCGTGACGATCGGGCTGACCGCCGGGCTCTATGCCTTGCAGTACCGGTCCTACTATGCCGAATGGCATGCGCCCGTCTTCACTCTCACCTGGGGGCTTCAGTTCGCCTTCACAATGGCGGTGGCGCTCTACCAGTTCGTTGTGCTGGGCATCCGGCTCTATTTTCCGCTTGGGTTCATCGCCTTGTTTGCCGCCAGCCTCTGGTTTGCGCGGCAGCGGCGTTGAGCATTTCGTCCGCCTCTGTTAGGACGCGGGCTAACCCGGAGCGGTTCAGCGTTTGGTAGAACCGCCGACCCGCTCTACTCCTTCTTTTTCGCAATTCCGGACGGAAAACCGCTGCGAACGTTTCCTGGATTGCTCTAGATACATCAGGACTGACCGATGATCCCTCGCTATTCCCGGCCGGAAATGGTCGCCATCTGGTCGCCCGAAACCCGGTTTCGCATCTGGTTCGAAATCGAGGCTCATGCTTGCGATGCGTTGGCCGAACTCGGCGTCATTCCCAAGGAAGCGGCAAAAACCATCTGGGAGAAGGGCAATGCCGCGAAATTCGACGTGGAGAAGATCGACGAGATCGAGCGCGTCACCAAGCATGACGTGATCGCCTTCCTGACCCATCTTGCCGAATTCGTTGGACCGGACGCGCGTTTCATCCACCAGGGCATGACGTCTTCGGATGTGCTGGACACCTGCTTTGCCGTCCAGCTTACCCGCGCCAGCGACATTCTGCTCGCTGACATTGACGGCCTGCTTGCGGCCCTCAAGCGCCGTGCCTTCGAGCACAAGGATACCGTCACCATCGGCCGCAGCCACGGCATCCATGCCGAGCCGACAACCTTCGGCATCAAGCTGGCGCAGGCCTATGCCGAATTCTCGCGCTGCCGCGAGCGGCTGGTGCATGCGCGGGAAGATATCGCTACCTGCGCCATTTCCGGGGCGGTCGGCACCTTCGCCAACATCGAACCCTATGTCGAGGAGCATGTTGCGGCGAAGCTCGGGCTGAAGCCGGAACCGGTGTCGACGCAAGTGATCCCGCGCGACCGCCATGCCATGTTCTTTGCCACGCTCGGTGTCATCGCCTCATCGATGGAGCGGCTGGCAACCGAGATCCGACATCTGCAGCGTACCGAGGTGCTGGAAGCGGAAGAGTATTTTTCGCCGGGCCAGAAAGGCTCGTCGGCGATGCCGCACAAGCGCAATCCGGTACTGACGGAAAACCTCACCGGCCTTGCCCGCATGGTGCGCTCCATGGCGCTGCCGGCGATGGAGGACGTGGCGCTCTGGCATGAGCGCGACATCTCGCACTCGTCGGTCGAGCGCATGATCGGGCCGGACGCCACCGTGACGCTGGATTTCGCGCTGTCACGCCTGACCGGTGTCATCGAAAAGCTGGTCGTCTATCCCGAGAACATGCTGAAGAACATGAACAAGTTCCGCGGCCTGGTGCATTCGCAGCGCGTGATGCTGGCGCTGACGCAGGCCGGCCTGTCGCGCGAGGATTCCTACCGGCTGGTGCAACGCAACGCCATGAAGGTGTGGGAACAAGGCGCTGATTTTCTTGAGGAACTTTTGGCCGACAGGGAAGTCACCGCCGCGCTTCCCGAGGCGGAAATCCGCGAGAAATTCGATCTTGGCTATCACACCAAGCATGTCGACACGATCTTCAGGCGGGTGTTCGGGAAAGCTTGAGGCGAGCTTTCCTTCTCCCCGTCACCATGCAGGGAGAAGGTGCCGGCAGGCGGACGAGGGGCGGCGCCTACTTTGGCGACCGTCGCACCTACTGCCCTTTGACAATATCAAACCTCGGCGCTGCCCCTCATTGCCCTGCCGGGCATTTCTCCCCATATGGTGACGGGGAGAACGACGCTTTACCTAAGTCAAATCAGGCCTTTCCAGGCACAGTCCTGATCACCGTGCCCCAGGGATCCTCGCGGGTCGTTTCGCCGGTGACATTGTCCGAACGCATCTCGACCCAGGCAAGGCCCGAGCGGGCCGGGTCGCGGCGGCCGGCGCCGGCGCTTTGCCAGGCATTGGCGCCGATGTGGTGGTGGTAATGGCCTGACGACAGGAACACCGCCTGACCGCCATATTTGGCCACCGTGTCGAAGCCGAATTCCTGGTTCCACCAGGCTTCGGCCTCTTCCGGCCTGCCGACGCGCAGGTGGACATGGCCGACAATGCTGTTCTCCGGCGCACCTTGCCAGCCCGCATCGCCCGCTGGCACTTCGCCAACGACCGCAGGAATATTCAACCGCTCCGTCGCCATGGCGATCTTGTCACCATTCCATTTCCAGTCCTGCGGACGGCGGTCGGCATAGATTTCGATGCCGTTGCCTTCGGGATCGGTCAGGTACAGCGCTTCGCTGACCAGATGATCCGAAGCGCCCTCGATGGCGATCTTGTCTGATATGGCATGGTTGATCCAGCGGCCGAGATCGGCACGGCTGGGCAGCAGGAAGGCCGTGTGGAACAGGCCGGCGCTGCGCGGATCGTCCGGCTTGGCGGAAGCATCCGGCTCCAGCACCAGCAACGGTCGGTTGGCGGCGCCGAGCGTGATCGCGCCATCGGCACGGCTCAATTCCTGAAGGCCGACGACCCGGCGGTAATAGGCAGCGAGGCTTTCGGCATCGCGCGCCTTCAGCCCGACGCGGGCAACGCTCACAGGCGTGGTGGCGGCAAAGGGCAGTTCACTCATCATTGTCTCCGTTGCGGCAACGCTTGGTGAAACTCCCAAAGCCAGGAGCCCGGCGCCGCCGATCATTGTACGTCGTGTCAGTGCCAAAATCCCGGTCCTCCACGGCTGTTTTCTCTCAATCGACAGATCGTCGATCTCGATCGTTCACACAAGACAGCGAAAAGCGAACATGGTGTTCACCATTCCAGCTCAAGAGCTTGCCCGTCGATGGTTGCATGAGACAATCGCGCTCGCTATCTCAGCGCCATGAAAGTCAAAGACGCAGATATTTTGATCGTTCCGGGCTACACCAATTCCGGACCCGAGCATTGGCAGACCCGCTGGGAGTCGAAACTGTCGACGGCGCGCCGCGTCGAGCAGGCGGAGTGGTCGAAGCCGGTGCGCGAGGACTGGACGGCGAGCGTGGCCAAAGCGGTCAACGAGGCCGAGAGGCCTGTCGTCATCGTCGCGCATTCGCTGGGCGTGGCCGCGGCCGTGCAGGCCATACCGCAATTCGTGAAACCGGTCGCCGGGGCCTTCTTCGTGGCGCCGCCCGATGTCGCCAACCCCAAGCTCAAGCCGAAGCACCTGATGACCTTCGGTCCCTATCCGCGCGAGCCGCTGCCCTTCCCTTCGATCCTGATTGCCAGTCGCAACGATCCGTTCTGCGCCTTCGATGTCGCCGAGGACATTGCCGGCGCCTGGGGTTCGCTGTTCATCGATGCCGGCGAGACCGGCCATCTCAATGCGGATTCAGGCTTTGGCCCGTGGCCAGAGGGATCGATGACCTTCGCCAAGTTCCTGACCGACCTGAAGGCTTAGCGTCTCGGGCCGTACCCCGTCAGGCGTCGATGGACGCCTTGATGTCTTTCAGCAGGGTCTTTGCGCCCAGCGAAATCAGCGCATGCTCGGACCCCGTGGCGAGCAGACGATAGCCCATCGCCACGACACGGCCGGCAATTGCCGGTTCGACGACATAGATGGCGGCATGTTTTCCGGCCTTGCGGGTGCGTTCGGCAACCGACGCCACCGTCTCCATCATGCTCTCCAGCGTGGAATTGACCGTGGCGCCGTTGGTCCAGGCGATCGAGAAATCCGATGGCCCGAGGAAAATGCCGTCGATGCCCGGCGTGTCGAGAATGCCGTCGAGCGCGTCAAGCGCGGCGCGGGTCTCGACCATCGCAAACGCCATCGTGCGCTGGTTGGTGTCGCGCAGCCATTCGGCATAATCGCCCTTGCCATGGCGTGGAAAGGCATAGGTCGGACCCCATGAGCGCTCGCCGAGCGGCGGATACTTCATCGCCGCGGCGAACAGCTTTGCATCGGCCACCGAATTCACCATCGGCGCGATGACCGCCTCGGCGCCGAAATCGAGCGCCCGGCTGGCCATGTCGAAACGGCCGACGGGAATACGCACCAGTCCGGGCTTGCCGGTGGCGAGCACCGGCGCCAGACCGCGCAGCACGCTGTCTTCATGATGGCCGCCATGCTGCATATCGAGCGTGACGGCGTCGAAGCCCTGTTTGGCGAGGATCTCGACGGTCAGGGCATCCGGCACACCCGACCAGGCGGTGATCAGCGTTTCATCGGCGGCAAGGCGTGACTTCAGCGACATCTAATCTCTTTCCTCGTTGACGTCGCATCGGACCGAAAACCGGTTCGATTTCGGAAGCACGGTGCGACAACGCCATTAGCGTGAGAGCGACGTGCGTCCAACAGGACGCACGTCGCTCTCACGCAGTTCAGCCGGAAACCAAGGCAAAGGCAAAGAAAAACCGCCCGGCTTGGCCGGGCGGTCGATTGGTCCAGTCATTCTTCTTTGTCGCGGGTCCGGTCGCAAAACCGTGGGACATTCTTGCGGAACCTGCTCCGGCCCGGATCAGGTGTTTTTGATCTGCTCGATCGCCTGCGCCATCAGTTCGTCCATGGTGCGGCGGATCTGATGGTCCGACTGATCGACGCCGGCGGCATCGAAATCCTTGCGGATCTTGCGGAACACGTCGTGGTCGCCGGCTTCCTCGATATCGGAAACAACCACTTCCTTGGCGTAGGCGTCGGCGTCCGCACCCGACTTTCCGAGCTTTTCGGCGGCCCACAGGCCGAGCGCCTTGTTGCGGCGCGCCGAAGCCTTGAACCGAAGCTCCTCGTCGAATGCAAATTTGCGCTCGAAGCCCTCTTCGCGGTCTTTCATGCTGCTCATGGCGTCCCTCCGGTCAAATCCGATTCGTTGGCAAGGTGATATGTGTGTTGCCGAAGCACAAACCAAAAGGTCGCGAGCCGGTCAATACGCTTCGTCATATGCTGCGCTGCGGCATTTCAGTCCCGAAAGCGGTTGATTGGAAGGATTTGCCGATTGAGCAAACGATGTGATTGGGATAGACCCGGCATTGAACCCCGCCGTCGCCGCACTAATTTAGGCGGACGGACAGGAACTGGTCGCTTGCCGCCTGCCCGCAAATCCAGAGAAAAAATCAGATGAAAAATCGCCGCCGCATTTATGAAGGCAAGGCCAAAATCCTCTATGAGGGACCCGAACCCGGTACGCTGATCCAGTTCTTCAAGGACGATGCAACCGCGTTCAACAAGAAGAAGCACGAGGTCATCGACGGCAAGGGCGTGCTCAACAACCGGATTTCCGAGTACATTTTCAATCATTTGAACCGCATGGGCATTCCGACCCACTTCATCCGCCGGCTCAACATGCGCGAGCAACTGATCAAGGAAGTCGAGATCATCCCGCTCGAAGTGGTGGTGCGTAACGTCGCCGCCGGCTCGCTGTCGAAGCGCCTCGGCATCGAGGAAGGCACCGTTCTGCCGCGCTCGATCATCGAGTTCTACTACAAGGCCGACGCGCTCGACGATCCGATGGTGTCGGAAGAGCACATTACGGCGTTCGGCTGGGCCTCCCCGCAGGAGATCGACGATGTCATGGCGCTCGCCATCCGCGTCAACGATTTCCTCTCCGGCCTGTTCATGGGCGTCGGCATCCAGCTCGTCGATTTCAAGATCGAGTGCGGCCGCCTGTTCGAGGGCGACATGATGCGCATCGTCGTCGCCGATGAGATTTCGCCGGATTCCTGCCGCCTGTGGGATGTGGCGACGCAGGACAAGCTCGACAAGGACCGTTTCCGCCGCGACATGGGCGGCCTGGTCGAAGCCTACCAGGAAGTCGCCCGCCGCCTCGGCATCATGAACGAGAACGAGCCGCCACGCCCGACCGGCCCAGTGCTCGTCGCCTCGACCGACGGCCTCAAGGGTAAGCCGCACTAACCGAGAATTCGAACAGGAACCTGCCCAGTATGATCAAGGCTCGCATTACCGTCACTCTCAAGAACGGCGTCCTCGACCCGCAAGGCAAGGCGATCGAACACGCGCTGTCGGGGCTTGGCTTTGATGGCGTCGGCGCGGTGCGGCAGGGCAAGGTGTTCGACGTCGAACTGGCGGAAAGCGACAAGGCCAAGGCCGAAGCCGACCTGAAAGCCATGTGCGACAAGCTGCTGGCGAACACGGTGATCGAGAATTACGCGGTGGAGATCGCCTAACGTGAAATCAGCCGTTGTCCTCCTGCCTGGCCTCAATCGCGACCGCGACATGATCGCGGCGCTGACCAAGATTTCCGGCAAGGCGCCAGCCACCGTCTGGCAGACCGACACTGAAATCCCCGATGTCGACCTGATCGCCATTCCCGGCGGCTTTTCCTTCGGCGACTATCTGCGCTGTGGCGCCATCGCCGCGCGCATGCCGGTCATGCGGGCTGTCGCTGAAAAGGCGGCCAAGGGCGTGATGGTCATCGGCGTCTGCAACGGGTTTCAGATCCTGGTCGAGGCCGGCCTGCTGCCGGGTGCCTTGATGCGCAACAGTTCGCTGAAATTCGTTTGCCGGCAGGTAAAACTGCAGATCACCAACGCCAACACCATGTTCACTCGCCGCTATCAGCCGGGCCAGATCATCCGCTCGCCGGTGGCGCACCATGACGGCAACTATTTTGCCGACACAGAGACGCTCGCCCGCGTCGAAGGCGAAGGCCAGGTGGTGTTCCGCTATGCGGAAGGCACAAACCCCAACGGTTCGATCAACGACATTGCCGGCATCATCAACGACCAAGGCAATGTGCTCGGCCTGATGCCACATCCCGAAAACCTGATCGAAGCCGCCCATGGCGGCAGCGACGGCCGTGCACTCTTCGAAGGTGCGCTCGGTATCGCCGCTTGACGAGTTCAGCCGCGAATGCGGTAAAAATGACAAGGACATCAAGTCCATTGCTCTGGGGAGAGAGACGGTCATGAAACTCTATTCGCGGCCGTTGTCGCCCTACTCGTCGATCGTGCGCGCGCTGGCCTATATCAAGGACGTACCGCTCAAGATCATCGCGCCGCCGCCGGGTTTTCCGATCCCCGAGGAGTTTCGCGCCATCTCGCCGATGAACCGGATTCCGGTGCTGATCACCGGCTCGGGCGAAACCATTGTCGAATCGGTGGTCATCGCCGAATATCTCGAGGAACGGTTTCCGGAACCGGCGCTGCTGCCACCCGATTCCAAGGACCGCGCGCTGGTGCGCATGTTCGCCCGCATCACCGATCTCGACGTGCTGACGCCGACGATGAAGCTTTTCGAACTGCATTCCGTGCCGAAGCGCAACAATGCCGAGATCGACGCCCAATTCGCACGCCTGCACGACGGGTTGGCGGCGATCGAGGCGCGCATGGCGCAGGGCCCCTTCGCCCTCGGCAACGACATCAGCTTCGCCGATGCCTGGCTGACGCCGACCCGGTTCATCTTCAACAATTTCCGCGCCATGACGGGCCGCCAAGACCTGCTCGACGCCTATCCCAAATTCGATGCCTATGAGCAGATCGCGTCGCAGCATCCAGCCTTGTCGCGCGTATGGGGCGAGATGACCGACGGCCTGAAAATCTTTCTGTCCGAACTCGAGATGGGTGCCGCTTGATCAAGAGCAAGACGATCGTTCTCGTCGCCGCCGCAGGCCTTGTTCTGACATCGTGCCAATCGACCCCGAAAAGCACGCCTGTGCCCTCGGGCAAGAGTGCGTCACTGTTGGCCATGGAGCAGGTCGCAATCGCCGCCCACAAATGCTGGATCGCCAGCAAGGACCCGGCCTTCAGGCAATATCAGATGGCCAATGAGCTGAATTCCTTCAGCGGCACGCCGCGTTTCCTCTTGGTGCCGGCCAAGCACTATGGCGGAAAGCCATTGCTGGTCGTGCAGGCGCAAGGCAATTCGAGCCGCGTCGACGTGTTCGGACCGTTGATGAACGACCCGCTCGGCGCACGCATCGGTTCGGATATTGCGCGCTGGCAAGCCGGTAATCCGGCCTGCGCAGCGACCGCCTGACGATGGGCCGCTTCCTGCAGGTAGCGGGTCTGGCCATCGGTCTGGCCGGCCTTGTCCTGCAATTCTGCCTCACGATTCCAGCGTCGATGGAAGCCGGCCGCAGCCTGCTCGGCTCGATCGTGTTCTATTTCAGTTTCTTCACCATCCTGACCAACATCGGCGCGGTGCTGGTCCATACCTCGCTGCTGTCATCCAGCGGCTACGCGTGGCTACCCGCCTTCGCCGGCCCCCGGATGCGCGCTGGGGTCGCCGTGTCGATCGCCCTGGTCCTCATCGTCTACGCCACCGTTCTGGCGCGTCTGTGGCAGCCGCAGGGCCTGTTCCTGCTCTGCGATGTGCTGCTGCATTACGTGACGCCGGTTATCTTCGTGCTGTGGTGGCTGATATCAGGTGCCGACGGTAGAACGAGATGGAGCGACATTTCCTGGTGGGTACTCTATCCCATCGCCTACCTGGCCTATGCGCTGGCGAGGGCGCCGTTCGCCGGCGAGGTGCCCTACCCCTTCCTTGATGTTGCCAAGAACGGCGCAACCAGTGTCGCCATCGCTGCGCTGGCCATCACCGCGCTGTTTCTGGTGATATGCGTCGTTGCCGTTCTGGCCGATCGCGGCGTCGCGCGTCTCAGGACCAACAGCGTCCGGTAGGATCGGACCTATTCCCAGAAACGCCTGATACCTTCACGGTGGGCGTCGCAGCGCGAGATGCCGATATCCTTGAGCTGATCGTCGGTCATTTCCAGCAATGCCAGCCGGCTGCGCCGGCGTTCCAGCAAATGGTCTATCCATCGCGCCAGCGAACCGGCCACCCGCACCAGGCGGTTGACAAAGCCGCGACGACCCGACGGGCGGAGCGCCTGGCCTGCAAATGCTACTCTTGAAGGACGGATTGTCGCGATTGTATCCATTTTCTTTCTGCCAAAATTATTAATTGCACCCCCTTTTGGTGCGCGATTGATATGTATTGACTCAGATTTCGGTGCAATATAGAAAATTGTCACCATGACAAATTGGCTTCCAGATCTCACCGCCAGCACCGGACCGCTCTATCAACGCCTTGCGGACTCCATCGAAGCGGGCATCGACCAGGGCGTGATCGGTGCCGGAACAAAACTGCCGCCACAGCGCGACCTCGCCTACGACATCGGCGCCACCGTCGGCACGGTCGGCAGGGCCTACCAATTGCTGCGCGAGCGCGGGCTGGTGAGCGGCGAAGTGGGCCGTGGAACCTATGTGCTTGGCCAGCACGCCGACGGCGCGAAGCCGGAAGCGCCCGACGTCAGCGTGGAAGGCACCCGCACCGTCGATGCGCCGCAGGACAAGCTGCGTTTCGACAGCACGGCGGCACCCGATGTCGGCCAGGGCACCATTGTTGCCGATGTGCTGTCGCGCACCGCTCAGGATCATCCTCACGAGATTTCAAGCTATACGCGCGATTTTCCAACCCGCTGGTACGAAGCCGGCGCCCGCTGGCTGTCGCGCAACTCCTTGCGCCCAGCGGTCGACAGCATCGTTCCGACGCTCGGCACCCATGCCGCGGTGATGGCGGCGATCGCCGCACTCACCACGCCCGGCGACTACGTCGCCTTCGAACACCTCACCTATTCTCAGATTTCCCGCAGTGCCGGGTTGATCGGCCGGCGCACCGCGCTGGTGGCGTCGGACGACGAAGGTCTCGATCCCGAGGATTTCGAGCGCGTCTGCGCGCAAAAACATCCCAGGATGATCTTCCTGATGCCGACGGCCAAGAATCCGACACTGGTGACGCTGTCGGCGGCGCGCCGGGAGGCAATTGCGGGGATAGCGCGCGAATACAATGTTGTCCTGGTCGAGGATGACCTCTACGGCAACCTCACCGATGACCCGACACCGCTGCTTGCCGAATTCGCGCCCGAACGCACCATCGTCGCCAGCGGCCTGTCGAAATCGGTGGCGGCCGGCGTGCGCGGCGGCTGGCTCTCCTGCCCGCCCGCCTATCGCCACCGTATCCGTGTCGCCCACAAGATGATGACCGGCGGCATGCCCTTCCTGCTGGCGGAGGTGAATGCCCGCCTGGTGCTCTCTGGTCAGGCCGGCGAAATCCGCAAGCGCAGCATCGCTGAAATCAGCGCCCGCATCGCGATCGTGCGCGAGACGCTGGCCGGCTTCGCGTTCAAGTCACACGACAAGGTGCCCTTTGTCTGGCTGACTTTGCCCGATCCGTGGCTTTCCGGCACATTCAAGAATGCCTGCCTCGAACACGGCGTGCTGATCGACGACGAAGACGAGTTCAAGGCTGGCCGCTCCGAACAGGTCTTTCACGGCGTCCGCTTCGGCGTTTCGCAGCCGAGGCAGCGCGGCGATGTCGCCAACGGCGTTTCGGTCCTGCGTCGGCTTCTCGATGAGGGCCGTGCCGGCTACGACAGCTTCTCCTGAGAGCGCTGGGCCCGGATCAGCCTTCGGCCTTGAAGTTGCTGGCTTCCTCCTTGGCCTTGTCCTTGCCGTGCTTTTCGGCCAGTTCCTTGGCCTGCCCGGGTGAAACGTCGGTGGTCTCCGCGATACGCATGGCCTCCTTGTCCGAGAGGCGGTTGTCTTTCTTGCCTTGCCTGGTAGCCATGGTCCGATCTCCTGAATGGTCGGAGACGTAACGGCCGGGACATCATAGCGTTCCGCATTCGGCTTTGCCTTCCTCGTGCGGTCTCGCCCCGAAGATGGCCCGATGGGCGCCCGGAAAGACCCTGGTGCGGGCCTGCCCTGGTCTTCACCTTGTTGCTTTCTGTCTTTTTCCTCGGTCGACGGGTGTATCGGCCGCAAAGCTTGCGATAAGAGGAGACTCAAAATCCCCGCTTCCATGGACATTAATCGCCGCCCATGACCATTTCCAATTCCGTGCCGATCACCCCCGAGCTCATCGCCGCCCACGGGCTGAAGCCCGACGAGTATCAGCGCATCCTCGATCTCGTCGGACGCGAACCCAGCTTCACCGAACTCGGCATCTTCTCGGCGATGTGGAACGAGCACTGCTCCTACAAATCCTCGAAGAAGTGGCTGCGCACGCTGCCGACCACCGGGCCCCAGGTCATCCAGGGACCGGGCGAGAATGCCGGCGTCGTCGATATCGGCGATGGCGACTGCGTCGTCTTCAAGATGGAAAGCCACAACCACCCTTCCTTCATCGAGCCCTACCAGGGCGCGGCGACCGGCGTCGGCGGCATTCTGCGTGACGTCTTCACCATGGGCGCGCGGCCGATCGCGGCGATGAACGCGCTGCGCTTTGGCGCCCCCGACCACCCCAAGACCAGGCATCTCGTCGCCGGCGTGGTGTCGGGCGTCGGCGGCTACGGCAATTCCTTCGGCGTGCCGACGGTCGGCGGCGAGGTCAATTTCGATGCCCGCTACAACGGCAACATCCTGGTCAACGCCTTTGCCGCCGGTCTCGCCAAGACCAACGCCATCTTCCTCTCGGAAGCCAAGGGCGTCGGCCTGCCGGTCGTCTATCTCGGCGCCAAGACCGGCCGCGACGGCGTCGGCGGCGCCACCATGGCCTCGGCAGAGTTCGACGACAAGATCGACGAGAAGCGCCCGACCGTGCAGGTCGGCGATCCCTTCACCGAAAAATGCCTGCTGGAGGCCTGCCTCGAACTGATGGCCTCGGGTGCCGTCATCGCCATCCAGGACATGGGCGCGGCCGGCCTCACCTGTTCGGCGGTCGAGATGGGCGCCAAGGGCGACCTCGGCATCGAGCTCGACCTCGACAAGGTGCCGGTGCGCGAAGAGCGCATGAGCGCCTATGAGATGATGCTGTCGGAAAGCCAGGAGCGCATGCTGATGGTGCTGCGCCCCGAGAAGGAAAAGGAAGCCGAGGCGATCTTCCACAAATGGGGCCTCGACTTCGCCATCGTCGGCAAGACCACCGATGACCTGCGCTTCCGCGTCCTGCATCAAGGCGACCAGGTCGCCGACCTGCCGATCAAGGATCTCGGCGACAAGGCGCCGGAATATGACCGGCCATGGATCGAGCCGAAGAAGCCGGCGCCGCTTGCCGCCAATGACGTTCCGCAGGCCGATGTTGCGGACACGCTGCTGAAACTGCTCGGCGGCCCGGACCTGTCCTCGCGCCGCTGGGTGTGGGAGCAGTACGACACGCTGATCCAGGGCAATTCGCTGCAGCTCCCGGGCGGCGATGCCGGCGTGGTGCGGGTGGAAGGCCATGCGACCAAGGCGCTTGCCTTCTCGTCCGACGTGACGCCGCGCTATTGCGAGGCCGATCCCTATGAGGGCGGCAAGCAGGCGGTTGCCGAATGCTGGCGAAACCTGACCGCCACCGGCGCGGTGCCGCTGGCGGCCACCGACAACCTCAATTTCGGCAACCCGGAGCGGCCCGAGATCATGGGCCAGCTGGTCGGGGCGGTGAAGGGCATCGGCGATGCCTGTCGCGCGCTCGGCTTTCCGATCGTGTCCGGCAATGTCTCGCTCTACAACGAGACCAACGGCCAGGGTATCCTGCCGACACCGACCATTGGCGGCGTCGGCCTGATATCAGACTGGTCGAAGATGGTGCGGATCGGCTTTGCCGCGCAGGGCCAGATGATCCTGCTGGTCGGCGCCCCCGCCGCCTGGGGAACGCATCTTGGCCAGTCGGTCTATCTCAGAGACATCCATGGCCGCACGGACGGTCCGCCGCCGCCGGTCGACCTCGCTCATGAGAAGCGCGTCGGCGACCACGTGCGTTCGTTGATCGCGTCCGGCATCGTCACCGCGGCGCATGACGTTTCCGATGGCGGCATCGCCGTGGCGCTAGCCGAAATGGCGATGGCGTCCGGCATCGGCGCGACCGTTCCCGGCCTTGTCGGGACGGATCCGATCCCGGTCTGGTTCGGCGAGGACCAGGGCCGCTATCTCCTGACGCTGTCGATCGACCCGCATGGCGAGGAATGGGACGCCATCCGCAAGCAGCAGGGCGAACTCGGCATCTTCGCGCCGTGGATCGGCTCGACCGGCGGCGACGCGTTGAAGCTTGGCGATGGCAGGGCAATCCCTGTCAGCGACCTGACCGCCGTCCACGAAGGCTGGTTCCCGCGCTTCATGGACCAGGCCAGTTGAGCACACTGGCTGCCCGGGCGCTGCTCGCAGTCGTCTTCTGGCCGTCGCTGTTCTTCTTCTGGTTTCTCGGGCCGTTCGTCTTCTTCCTGCTGTCGACGACATCGAGCGAGGTTTGCACCAGGCTGGAAACGCGCGCCGAGTTCCTTGGCGCGGCCAATGGCACGCTTCCGATGCTGGCCCTGCAGACCCTCCTCTATGCGGTTCCGATCGCCTGCCTGGTGCTCTGGAGCCGGCTTTTGCCGGATCCGGCCCGGACGAGGCACATCGTCACCTGCATCAAGCTTTTCGCCGTCGCGGCAGTCCTCGGAGCCCTGTGGGAGTATGGCTCTTCGCTGGCCTGCGATGGTTACGGCCAACCGTTTTTCTCGCCCGCCTGGAAAATGACCAGCTATTTGCCGATCGCCAATCTGGCGGTCAACCTCCCCCTCTACGTGCTGGTCTTCAGCCTCGGCCGCGCCTTCTCGATGCGCGAAGACGACCCTGCGGCCGATGCGAACCGTCCGGACGAGAACGCGGCCTAGGTGACAATCGCGCCAGTGCCGGACGGAACGGCTTCAATCCCGGCCGGAAAGGCTTTAGGTTTACCCCGACTCTCATCGCACGGGCGCGTTGCCGCCCGCCCGAAACAGGAATTCTGCAATGGCAATGGACGCCCGCGACATAGAAAAACTGATCAAGGACGGCATACCGGATGCCCGCGTGACGATCCGCGACCTCGCCGGCGATGGCGACCACTACGCGGCGGAAGTCGTCGCCGAGAGCTTTCGCGGAAAAAGCCGCGTCCAGCAGCACCAGATGGTCTATGACGCGCTGAAGGGCAATATGGGCGGCGTGCTGCACGCGCTTGCCCTGCAGACCAGCGTCCCCGACTGAGGGCAGTTCCAGCCCATACCCGCTTGGCCCAATACCGCCCATCCTTTGCGCCATTTCGGCCATGGCGCGGCTAATGTCTTGTTTCGGGCAACCTATGGGTTTATTTGAAAGACATGCTTCGAGCCTGACTCCCACAGGCGTGAAAGGATGTTCCATGAGCGGTATCAACGACTACATCGACAATGAAGTGAAGGGCAACGACGTCGTCCTTTTCATGAAGGGCACGCCCGGTTTTCCGCAATGCGGTTTCTCCGGCCAGGTTGTCCAGATCCTCGACTATATCGGCGCCGACTACAAAGGCGTGAATGTCTTGGACTCGGCTGAACTGCGCCAAGGCATCAAGGACTACTCCAACTGGCCGACGATCCCGCAGCTCTACGTCAAGGGCGAATTCGTCGGCGGCTGCGATATTATCCGCGAGATGTTCCAGGCCGGCGAGTTGCAGACCTTCCTGGTCGAAAAGGGCGTGAGCGTCAAAGGCGCCGCCTGATTTCGGTTTCAGGTCCGTCGCAGCGACCGCGCTGAGTATCGGGTAGCCCCGCCTCGGCAATTTTTATGTCCCGATATCGGGACCAAGACGAGCCAATGCGCCGGCCCGCCGGCGCATTTTTGTTTTAGAGCGTTTCACCGTTTCATGGAAACGGCGAACCGCTCTAAATCTCTGTTTTGACGCAATTCCCAAGGGCAAGCGCTACGCGCTTGTCCCGGGAAAACCGCCCACACTTTTCCTGGAATTGCTCTAGAAGATCGGACTTGCCGTGGATCAGCAATCATCAGCGCCGCAATCGGCAAGCAAACTGCCTATTCCGCGCTGGGAGTTCATTGCGCTGTGCGCGGCGCTGATGGCGCTGAATTCCCTGGCCATCGACATCATGCTGCCGGCGCTGCAGCAGATCGGCGCCTCGCTCGGCGTCGAGAATGAAAACCACCGGCAATATGTGGTCACCGCCTACATTCTGGGTTTTGGTGGCGGCCAGCTGTTCTTCGGACCGATATCGGATCGTTTCGGCCGCCGCTCGCCGCTTGTCGCGGGTCTGATCATCTATGTGGCGGCAGCGGCCGCCGCGGCCATCGCGCCGAGCTTTGAAACGCTGCTGATATGTCGTGCCGTGCAAGGCATTGGCGCGGCCGCCACGCGCGTCATCGCGGTCTCGATCGTGCGCGATACATTCGACGGCCGGCGCATGGCCGAAGTCATGTCGCTGATCTTCATGGTGTTCATGGCGATACCGGTCATCGCGCCCGGCATCGGCCAGGTCATCATGCTGTTCGCGACCTGGCACTACATCTTCGTTACCATGGCCGTCGGCGCGCTGATCGTGTCGGCGTGGTCGCTGGTGCGGCTGCCTGAAACGCTGCACCCCGAATATCGCCGGTCCCTGACGTTCTCCTCCGTCGTCGGCGGATTCCGCATCGTGCTCACCAATCGCATCGCGCTCTGCTACGCCTTTGCCAGCACCTTCGTCTTCGCTGCCATGTTCGGCTTCATCGCCTCGGCACAGCAGATCTATGTCGACATCTTCCATGTCGGCGAGATGTTCCCGGTCATCTTCGCCGGGGTCGCGGGCGTGCTCGCCTTCTCCAATTTTCTGAATTCGCGCCTTGTCGGCCGTATCGGCATGCGCCGGCTGTCGCAAAGCGCGCTGCTTTTGTTTCTGGTCATCAGCCTGGTCTGGCTGGTCGTTTCGCTGGAAATCAAGATGCCGCTCTGGCTGTTCGTCACCTTCTTTGCCAGCGCCATGCTTCCCTTCGGCGCGCTCGGTGCCAATTTCAACGCCTTGGCCATGGAGCCGCTCGGCCAACTGGCCGGCACCGCGTCGTCCATCCTGGGTTTCATGCAGACGTTCCTCGGCGGCATTCTCGGCACGCTGATCGGCCAGGCGTTCAACGGCACGGTGACGCCGCTTGCCGCCGGCTTCTGCAGCGTCTCGGTCGCGGCGCTGCTGATGATCCTCATCGCCGAGCGCGGCAAGATGTTCCAGCCGCACAACCCACCCGTTTCAGGGCATATAACCGACCTGCACTAGATCTTGCCGTCCGCCGCAGGAGTTAAGCCTGCTCAGCCCACAGCTCGCGACGCAGTTCACGCCAGCTCTCCTTGTCGGGAGCGACCAGCAGGCCGCCGCCGACATGCGACGGCAGGTAAGGGCTGCCGTCGAAGCGCGCGGCATGGCCGCCGGCTTCGGCATGGATCAGCGCACCGGCGAGATGATCCCACGGCATCAGCTTGTTGTAGACGACGAAATGGCCGTGACCGCTGGCCAGCAAGCGGTATTCATGGGCGGCGCAGCGGTAGTTGAACTGCGACAGCGTCTTGGTCTGGTTGCAGGCCAGCCGCGTGCGGTCCGGCTCGGCCATGTATTGCCATGAGACCGCGCCGGTCATCTCCGAGATCGGCGCACTCGCGGCAACCCGCACCCGCTCGAGCGTGCCGTGGGCATGGCGGATATGGCTGCCGGCGCCCTTGGCGCCGATCAGCCAGTCCTTGCCGACCGGATCGTGGATGATGCCGGCGACTGTTTCGCCCTGGACCACGACGGCAAGCATGACACCAAACAGCGGCACCCCTGAGGCGAAATTGAAGGTGCCGTCAACCGGGTCTATGACGAAGGCCAGATCGGCATCACCCAGACCGTCGAGCAGCGCCGGGTCGTCGGAACAGGCTTCCTCGCCGACAACCATGGCCGAGGGATAACGCTGGCGCAGCCTGACGGTGATCAGCCGCTCGGCGTTGACGTCCGCTTCCGTCACCAGGTCGGCGGCGGAGGTCTTCTGTCTGATGTCGCCACCGCCCAGCCGGCGAAAGCGGGGCATGATTTCGGTGTCGGCCGCCTCGGCCAGCAGGCTGGCCAGCCAGTCGATCTCGTTGTCGTCAAATGTCATCGGAAGTGTCTTGTCCTGTGATGAGGGTTTGGTTCAGGGCGGCAAAATCGAACAGTTTCCTGTCGAGCAAATGTGACGGCCTGGTGTTGGACAGCGCACGGATCATCGTGTCCTTGCGGCCGGGCATGCGTTTTTCGATGTCATCCAGCATCGCCTTCATGGCGTTGCGCTGGAGGCCTTCCTGGCTGCCGCAAAGGTCGCAAGGGATAATCGGGAACCGCATCGCCGCGGCGAATTTTTCGAGATCGATCTCGGCGCTGTAGCTCAGCGGCCGCAGCACCATGACGTCGCCTTCGTCATTGAGCAGTTTTGGCGGCATGGCGGCGAGGCGGCCGCCATGGAACAGGTTCATGAAGAAGGTCTCTAGAATGTCCTCGCGGTGATGGCCGAGCACCAGCGCCGAACAGCCCTCTTCCCGCGCGACGCGGTAGAGATGGCCGCGCCGCAGCCGCGAGCAGAGCGAGCAATAGGTACTTCCCTGCGGCAGCTTGTCGGTGACGACCGAATAGGTGTCCTGGTACTCGATGCGGTGCGCAATGCCATTGGCGTTGAGGTAGTCCGGCAGGATGTGCTTGGGAAAGTTCGGCTGGCCCTGGTCGAGATTGCAGGCCAGCAAATCGACCGGCAGCAGCCCGCGCCATTTGAGATCGAGCAAGATAGCGAGCAGGCCGTAGGAATCCTTGCCGCCCGACAGCGCGACCAGCCAGCGCTGGCCCGGCTCCACCATCGAAAAATCCTCGATCGCCTGGCGAGTCAGCCGCAGCAGCCGCTTGCGCAATTTGTTGAACTCGACCGAGGATGGCACATCGGCGAACAGCGGGTGGGAGCCGCCTTCGGCAACAGGTTCAAGCGTCTCGATGTCTGGCAGCATATTCATGGCGCGGCGGCCCCGGAGATGTGACTTCCGCCCGGATTAGCGCATCGGCCGGAAAATCGAAACGGCAAAGCGGATGCGCCAAACAAAAAGGCCGCCTCGAGGGCGGCCTTTCCGATATCGCAGAAAAGCGTTCGCTTAGCGCGAATAGAATTCGACGACCAGGTTCGGCTCCATCTGGACCGCGAACGGAACGTCCGCAAGGCCGGGAATACGTGAGAAGGTCGCGACCATCTTATTGTGATCGGCTTCGATGTAGTCCGGAACGTCACGCTCGGCGAGGCCGACCGATTCCAGGACGATGACCAGCTGCTTCGACTTCTCGCGCACTTCGACGACGTCGCCCGGCTTGCAGCGGTACGAGCCGATGTTGACGCGCTTGCCGTTGACGTTGATGTGGCCGTGGTTGACGAACTGACGGGCAGCAAAAATGGTCGGCACGAACTTGGCGCGGTAGACGACCGCGTCGAGACGCGATTCGAGCAGGCCGATCAGGTTCTCCGAGGTGTCGCCCTTGCGGCGGTCGGCCTCTTCATAGACCTTGCGGAACTGCTTTTCCGAAACGTCGCCATAGTGACCCTTCAGCTTCTGCTTGGCGCGCAGCTGCAGGCCGAAGTCGGAAAGCTTGCCCTTGCGGCGCTGGCCATGCTGGCCCGGGCCGTATTCACGCTTGTTGACCGGGGACTTCGGGCGGCCCCAGATGTTTTCGCCGAGACGGCGGTCGATCTTGTATTTCGCGGATTCGCGCTTGCTCATCGCATTCCCTTTTCAAAACAACACACCCGGCACCTCATGGCCCGGGTGAAGGAAACGCGCCCTCCTCTGGCCTCCGTTTTCGAGACCTGACAGGGTTTTCCCACGCAACGCGGCGGAAAACCCACGGGACACGTCAGTTCAAACAAAACCAGAAACAACCAAGGCAACCGGTCTTGCGCATATAAAACAAACACCAGACATCGCTGCCCGGCGTTGGCGGCTGGTTAAACCGAGATTTAACCGGTGTCAAGCTTGTGAGTGGCGCGGCGCAACGCAACCCTATAGCGTTCCCGGCGTTATGCGATGCCGGATGTGGGCGGGAAGTTTGCGCCAACGGCACCAGGAAGGGATCTGGAGCTAGAGGAGTCCAATTAGCATGAAGAAGTTCTTCCTTACCCTGGCCGGTGCCGCGGTACTGGCCGGATCGATGGCGGTTGCGCCGGAACCGGCGATGGCGCGCCATTGGCAGGGCCACAAACAGGTCTGCCGCGTCATCGTCAAGAAGCGGGTGGTGTGGCGGCACGGCCATCGCAAGGTGATCGTACAGAAGGTGCGGCGTTGCCACCGCTGGTAAGGCGAACAGTCCAGCAATCTCCGAGGGCCAGCGAACTGTCGCTGGCCCTTTTCATTCAATGAGTGCGGAGCCCGGCTCTAAGCCCTCAGTCCTTGGATTTTTTCTCCGGCAGACCTTTGCGCTTCGTCTCGGCGAATTCCTCGAGTTGTTGTTCGCTCATCGATTCGTACATTTCGCGTGAGGCGCCTTTGAGTTCGCTCTTTTTGGTCTCCCCGCGCTTGGCGGAGAGCGCGGCGCCGGCGGCTTTCTGCTGGGCTTTCGAGGTGGCAGGCATGGCGGTTTCTCCTCTTCTGTCAGAAGAAACGCCGCGCTTGTGCGGCAGTTCCAGCGCCAGTGGTCCAGTTCCTCGCCGGGATCAATTCGCAGCCTTTCCGTGTCCGGAACTCCAGTGTAGGACGGCTGGATGAAGTCTCTGACAGACCCCTCACAAGCTCTCTCCTCCGGCCTGACGAAAATCCGCACCGAATTCCACGTGCCGGATGGATTTCCGGCTGAGGTCATGGCCGCTGCGGAGGCGGCGGCCCGACGTGTGCCGAACCAGCATGCCGATCGAACGGACATGCCCTTCGTTACGCTCGATCCGGCAACCTCCACCGACCTTGACCAGGCGTTCTCGATCGAGGCGAGCGGCAGCGATCTTCTGCTGCGCTATGCCATTGCCGACGTGGCCTGGTTCGTCGAGGACGGTGACGCGATCGACCTCGAAGCCTGGACGCGGGGCGAGACATTTTACTTGCCGGACGGCAAGGCCGGACTCTACCCGCCGGCACTTGCCGAGGGTGCGGCGAGCCTGTTGCCGGATGGACCGCGTCCTGCTGTCATCTTCACCGTCCGGGTCGCCGAAGACGGCGCGGCGAAGTTGGACGGCGCGGAGCGGGCAATCATTCGAAGCCGTGCGAAGCTCGCCTATGACAGCGTCAAGGCTTCCGACGTTCCGGCCGGCTTCGCTGAAATGGCGCGGCGCATGGCGATGAACGAAAAACGTCGTGGCGCGTCACGCGTCGACCCACCCGAGCAGGAGGTTGAAAGGCTCGCCGATGGCACATTCCGGCTGTCCTTCAGACCGCTCCTGCAATCCGAACAGGACAATGCCGCGCTTTCGCTGGCTGCCAACATAGCGATCGCCGACGCCATGTTTGCGCACAAGACCGGGCTGTTCCGCGTGATGTCCGGGCCGGACGCGTCCAAGGTGCAGAGACTTCGCAACGCGGCGCAGGCGCTCGACCTGTCCTGGCCCGCCTCAACCAGCCTGCGCGACTACCAGCGCACGCTCGATCCGGCTGACCCGAAACAGGCTGCGTTGATGCTGGAAATCCGCCGCGCAGGCAACGGCGCGTCCTACCAGCCCTACCAGGAAGGTGTCGTTCCCTGGCATGAGGCGATGGCCGCGACCTATGCTCACGCCACCGCGCCGCTCAGGCGGCTGGCCGACCGCTATGTCGTGCGCTGCGCGCTGGCAATCGCCAACGGCCAGCCTGTGCCGCAGCCAGTCACCGATGCGTTCACCAAATTGCCGAAGGTGATGGGGCGTGCGGATAGCCGCGCTTCCCAGATCAACCATGCGGCCATCGACCTTGCCGAGGCGGTCATGCTCAGGGGACGCGAGGGGGAAACGTTCAAAGCCGTAGTCACCGACTTCGTCGACCATGGCGTACGCGTTCAGCTTGCCGACATGCCAGTCGTTGCCACGGTGAAGGCCACCGGGATCAGACAGGGCGACAGCCTGACGCTAAGGCTGGCCTCGGCCGATCCGGATCAACGCAGCATCGTCTTCGAGCCTGTTTAAGCGGCGGACGTTTCCACCACCAGTCCAAAGCCCTGCATCAGCCGGCTGACGGCAAAATCGGCCTTGCCCGAGGTGAAGACCGCGATATCGGGTTCGCCTTGCGGCAGCGCCCCATCGACGGGCGGCAGCAGTGAAAGCGCCCGCCGGGCGATCGCTTCGGCGGGATCGATCCAGTCGACCGGCCAGGGCGCCGTCTTGCGCATGCGATTGACCAGGAACGGATAATGCGTGCAGGCGAGTACGACGATGTCGGTCCGCATACCGTCACGCTCGATGAAGCAAGGCGCGATCTCGGCCCGCACGGCCTCCTCGTCGACAAAGCCCTCGCGCATATAGACTTCCGCAAGACCCGCCAGCCTGTCGCTGCCAACCAGGCGGACATGGCATTTCTGCGCCCACTTGCTGATCAGGTCACGTGTGTATTGCCGCTTCACCGTGCCGGGCGTCGCCAGCACCGAGACCAGGCCCGAGCGGGTACGTTCCGCCGCCGGCTTGACCGCCGGCACGGTGCCGACGAAGGGATGGCCGGGAAAGGCATCGCGCAAGGCGTCGATCACCAGTGTCGAGGCGGTGTTGCAGGCGATGACGGAAATCGCCGGCGTGAACCTGTCGAGCAGTTTGCCGAAGAGATCGAGTATGTGGGTGCGCAACGCCGGTTCTTCCCAGGCGCCGAAGGGAAAGGCGGCGTCGTCCGCGACATAGATGAAGCGCCGGTCTGGCATCAGCACACGTGCCTCGCGCAAAACGGTCAGCCCGCCGACGCCGGAATCGAACATCAGGATCGGCAGGTCAGTCATTGTCGGTTCCCTTGCCGCCCAGCGGCGGTGCGTCCTCATCGTCACCGGCAGGCCGGTGCGCCGGGTGATCGGCTTCTGCCTTGCCGGCGCGCGCGGCGGCCGGAAGCCGCCTGGGATCATCGCCCGGCGAACCATCGCCGCGCGGCATCGCCGGCGAGAACCTGTCGAGGGACGAGATGATGCCGCGCAGCACCTTGAGCTCCGGCTCGGCAAAGCCGGCACGCGTCAGCACGGCACGCAGATTGTCGACCATTTTCGGCTTCTTCGGCGCTGGCCGGAAATAGCCGCGCGCTTCCAATGCGCCTTCGAGATAGGCAAACAGGCCGTGCAATTCTTCCTTGCTGGCCGGTTTCATCTCCGGCCCGGTGAAGTTGGTCTTGGTCTCGTCCTCCAGGCCTGACTTCATCCACTCATAGGACATCAGCAGCGCGGCCTGGGCGATGTTGAGCGAGGAGAAATCGGGATCGACGGGAAAGGTGACGATCTCGTCGGCAAGCCCGACTTCGTCATTGTAGAGACCGAAGCGCTCGCGGCCGAACAGGATGCCAGTGCGCTGCCCCATACCGTGGCGGGCGCGGAGCACCCTGCCCGCTTCCACGGGGCCGCGCACGGCCTTGAAGCCGTCGCGCTGCCTGGCGGTGGTGGCGAAAACGAAATTCAAATCGGCAAGCGCCGAGGCCAGGTCGTCGAACACTTTCACGGCGTCTATGACATGGTCGGCGCGGCTGGCGGCGGCGCGCGCCTTCTCGCTCGGCCAGCCGTCGCGCGGATTGACAAGGCGCAGTTCGACGAGGCCGAAATTGGCCATGGCGCGGGCAACCATGCCGATGTTCTCGCCAAGCTGCGGCTCGACCAGGATGATCGCCGGGCCGGCGGGTGGGATGTTATCGGGATCTTGGGTGACGGGCATGATTGTCAAAGAACTGCTGTTTGCGGCATTTCAGCGTCCCCTGCCATATTCGGCCGCGAAAATGAAGCATTCGCAAATGACGGCGGCCATTGCCTCGCATTCGTGACCGATCGCCGTTTGCGCGGCCAAAAACCCTTTGATATACGGGCGGCATCTCCCGGCCGAACGCCACGCGGGCAAGGCCGTCCCATATCCCAGCAACGAGGCATTCTTTCCATGGCGAAGATCAAGGTGGCGAACCCGGTCGTCGAACTCGACGGCGACGAGATGACCCGCATCATCTGGCAGTTCATCAAGGACAAGCTGATCCACCCTTATCTCGACCTGAAGCTTGAATATTACGACCTCGGTATCGAGCATCGCGACGCCACCAACGACCAGGTGACCATCGATTCGGCCAACGCCATCAAGAAATACGGCGTCGGTGTGAAGTGCGCGACGATCACCCCCGACGAACAGCGCGTCGAGGAATTCAAGCTGAAGAAGATGTGGAAGTCGCCGAACGGCACCATCCGCAACATCCTCGGCGGCACCATCTTCCGCGAGCCGATCATCATGAAGAACGTGCCGCGCCTGGTGCCCGGCTGGACCAAGCCGATCATCGTCGGCCGTCACGCCTTCGGCGACCAGTATCGCGCCACCGATTTCCGCTTCCCCGGCAAGGGCAAGCTGACGATCAAGTTCGTCGGCGAGGACGGCCAGGTGATCGAGCACGACGTGTTCGACGCGCCCGGCGCCGGTGTCGCCATGGCCATGTACAATCTCGACGAGTCGATCCGCGAATTCGCCCGCGCCTCGCTGAATTACGGCCTGCTGCGCAACTATCCGGTCTATCTCTCGACCAAGAACACCATCCTCAAGGCCTATGACGGCCGCTTCAAGGACATCTTCCAGGAGGTCTACGAGGCTGAATTCGAGGCAGAGTTCAACTCGAAGAAGCTGTGGTACGAGCACCGGCTGATCGACGACATGGTGGCCTCCAGCCTGAAATGGTCGGGCGGCTATGTCTGGGCCTGCAAGAACTATGACGGCGACGTGCAATCCGACACGGTGGCGCAAGGCTTCGGCTCGCTCGGCCTGATGACCTCGGTGCTGATGACGCCGGACGGCAAGACGGTGGAGGCGGAAGCCGCGCACGGCACCGTCACCCGCCACTATCGCCAGCACCAGAAGGGCGAGGAAACCTCGACCAATTCGATCGCCTCGATCTTCGCCTGGACGCGCGGCCTCGCGCACCGCGCCAAGCTCGACGACAATGCCGAGTTGAAACGGTTCGCCGAGACGCTGGAGAAGGTCTGCATCCAGACCGTCGAGAGCGGCTTCATGACCAAGGACCTGTCGCTGTTGATCGGCCCGGACCAGCCCTGGCTCTCGACCACCGGCTTCCTCGACAAGATCGACGAGAATTTGCAGAAAGCGATGGCGTAAGTACTCGCAGCTCCACATGCCGAAGGCTCCGAAAGGAGCCTTCGTCTTTTTGGGCCGATGAAGCAACGAAGGGCCGGCAGCATGACCAAGCCAATCCTCTACGGAGCGGACTACAGCGTTTACGTGCGCATCGCGCGGATGACGCTGGAGGAGAAAGGCGTCGGCTACGAACTCATTCCGCTCGACATCTTCGCAGCCGAAGGCATCCCGTCCTGGTATCTCGAACATCACCCGTTCGGCCGCATCCCGGCCTTCGAGCATGACGGGTTTCGGCTCTTCGAGACGAATGCCATCGCGCGCTATGTCGACGAGGCTTTCGACGGCCCGGCGCTGCGGCCCGCCGATCCGCGCGGCCGCGCCAGGATGGCGCAGATGACAGGCATGCTCGACGCCTATGGTTACCGCGCAATGGTCTGGGACGTCGCCGTCGAGCGGCTGGAAAAGGCGGAGCCGGATGAGAGCCTGATCGCCGGTGGCCTGAGCCAGGCGGAAACGGTCCTCAGGGTGCTCACCGCACTCAAGGTTCCCGGACCGTGGCTGCTCGGCGATCAGGTGACGCTGGCCGACCTGCATGCGGCGCCGATCATCGCCTATTTCCTGAAGGCTGCCGACGGGCAAAAGCTGATGGCCGGGTTTGCCGAGATTCAGGCGTGGTGGGATCGGATCACTGACAGACAGGCCTTTGGCGTGACCGAAAAGGCCGATTGAGAGCCGGTGGCCGGGCTAAAACCCTATCTCGGGCCTTGTGACCATCAGCCAGAGAATGGCAAGCACGGCGGCGAAAGCCGGGAAGCCGCAAGCAAACCAGATGCGAAACAGGCGCTTCTCTTCGGCGGGCAGTGCCACGTTTTCGATGGCCGCCTGCCGCGCCAGATTCCGAATCCGAATCTGAATCCAGACCACCGGCAGCCAGAACAGACCGGTCACGACATAAAGCAGCAAGGACAGCACAATCCAGCCTTCGGAGAGCGGCCAGCCAACCGCTTGCGCCAGCAACACGCCCGTGATTGGCTGCACGATGACGGCGGTCGCCGTAAAAATGGTGTCGGCGATGACGACAGTACCCGCGACATGGGCGACGATATCGGCGCGGCCGCTGCGTTGCGCCATCAGCATGAAGAAGGCGATGCCGGCACCGGTGCCGAACAGAACCGTGCCGCCGATGACATGCGCCCAGCGCAATATGTCAGTCCAGAGGCTCATCGCTCGTCCAGCACCGCGAGCGCCACCAGCACCAGGCAAAGCCCGGGTATCGTCTTGACCAGCGGACCCAGTGGATCAAGCCATAGACTTGGAACAAAAAGCGTCGCCCCCGCCAGATAGGAGAGTGTGATCGCAATCATCGCCAGCAGCGCGGGCTTGGCGAAAGGCCGGACCAGAACCGCCGCGCCAACGACGATATCCGCGGCGCTGCCGACCAGAACGCAAATATGCGCGAAATCCACCGACACACCGCGTGAGGCGAGAATGTCCGCGGCCTGATCTTGCCGGATCATGCCAATGATGCCCGAAACGAGCCAGAACAGAGACAGGCAAGCGAAGATAACAGGCTTCGCCAGCCAAAGGCGCGCGAACCATCGTTCCTGAGCATGTGCCGGCATATCGGCCAGCGTTGCCTCCAGCGGCTGAAGCGGATGGTCGCAAACGGCATTCCAGGACCGGGCATTGCCTGTGATGCCGTCCGCCAGCGCGGCAAGTGCCGAGCTGCGTAGAGGAGAGCGCCAACCAAGGACGCCAACGGCATCGGCAACGACACTGGCGAACCGGCCAAGGATGGCCGGCATCGGCATGACCCGTGCTTGCGGCAGACCAAGCCATGCGCGAAAGGACAGCAGAACATCGGAGAGAGATCTGGCATTGCCCTCGACGAGATCGATGGCAAGTCGGGGTGGCAGCGATCCGGCGACCGCGCGCGACACCGCTTCGGCAACATCGGCGACCGATACAGTCTGGATCGGTTGGCGCGGCATGACGGCCGGAATAAAACCAGGGAATGCCGCAAGGGCACGCAGAAGCGCCGTGCCGCCATAGGCGGCGGGCGCGATCACAAGGCCCGGCCGCAGAATGGTCCACTCCAGGGATGAGCTTGCGACGGCTTTGTCGCCTTGCGCCTTGGTGCTGAAGAAAGGATTTGGCGAAGCGAGATCGGCGCCGATCGCGGATATCTGCGCAAAGCGATGCACACCGGCCTGTTCGCAAGCCGCGACAAGTGCCACCACCGAGCCCCGGTGAACGGCGTCCAGACGGTCGCGCGGGCCGTCCTGCAAGGCGCCCGCGGCGTTGACAACCGCGTCCATGCCCGCAACCACCGGCAGCCAGTCTTCAGCGGCGGGCAGTTTCGACATGTCCGCCGCGATCCAGCGAACCGCCGGCCGGCGCCGCCCGGCATCCCCGACTTCGCGACCGAGACCGGTCACCTGATGACCGTCGCGAAGCAAACGGCCAATGACGGCGTCCCCGATCAAACCATAGCCGCCGAGGACGAGTATTTTCATGTCGCGGCTTTCAGGCGGCTTCGAGTGCCGCCCTGACCGCCGCAATCGCATCATTGGCCTTCGAGGCGTCAGGGCCACCGGCCTGGGCCATGTCGGGCCGGCCGCCACCGCCCTGCCCGCCCAAGGCGGCGGAGGCGACGCGCACCAGGTCGACAGCGCTGAAGCGGCCGACGAGATCGTCGGTGACGGCAACTACGACGCTTGCCTTGTTATCCTCACCGGCACCCACGAAGACGACGACGCCGGAGCCGAGCGAGGTCTTGCCGGCATCGGCCAGCGGCTTCAGGTCCTTCGGCGAGACGCCGGAGACGGCCTTGCCGAGGAAGCCGATGCCCGCGACCGTCTCGTTCTCCGAGGGCGCGCCGGCCGCGGCACCGCCGCCCAGCGCCAGTTTCTTGCGCGCTTCGGTGAGGTCCTTCTCGAGCTTCTTGCGCTCCTCAAGCAAAGCCTCGACGCGCGCCGGCACGTCGGCGGGCGAGATCTTCAGCGTCGCTGCCGTCGCCTTCAGACGCCGATCCTGCTCGTCGAGATGTTTTCGGGCCGCCTCGCCGGTCAATGCCTCGATACGGCGCACGCCGGCGGCAACCGCGCTGTCGGAAACGACGCGCACCAGACCGATGTCGCCGGTCGCCCTGACATGGGTGCCGCCGCAGAGCTCGACCGAATAGGGCCGGTTGGCCTTGGCGCCGTGCAGCCCGGTGCCCATCGACACGACGCGCACTTCATCGCCATACTTCTCGCCGAACAGCGCCATGGCGCCCTCGGCAATGGCGTCGTCGACCGACATCAGGCGCGTGGTCACCGGGCCGTTCTGCACGACGATTTCATTGGCCATGCGCTCGACCTCTTCGAGTTCCTCGGCCGAAATCGGCTTGTTGTGCGAGATATCAAAGCGCAGGCGCTCTGGCGCGACCAGCGAGCCCTTCTGCGCGACATGGGTGCCCAGCACCTCGCGCAGCGCCTCATGGATCAGGTGGGTGGCGGAGTGGTTCGCACGCAGCCGGGTGCGGCGTGCGTGATCAACCTTGAGCTCGACGGCGGCGCCCGTCTTGACCGTTCCGCTCGCCACCTTGCCCAGATGCACGAACAGCCCATCCGCCTTCTTCTGCGTGTCGGAGATCTCTATCGAGAAGCCTTCGCCCGAGATGACGCCGGTATCGCCCATCTGGCCGCCGGACTCGCCATAGAATGGCGTCTGGTTGACGACCACCGCAACCGCGTCACCCTTGCCGGCGCTGTCGACGGTCTTGCCGTCCCGGACCAGCGCCTGGATGAGGCCTTCCGCGGCTTCAGTCTCGTAGCCGAGGAATTCGGTGGCACCGGTCTTTTCGCGCACCGAGAACCACACCGTCTCGGTGGCAGCCTCGCCAGATCCCGCCCAGTGTTTGCGCGCCTCGGCCTTCTGCTGCTCCATCGCATTGGTGAAGCCGGCAAGATCAACCGAGATGTTGCGCTGGCGTAGCGCGTCCTGCGTCAAGTCGAGCGGGAAGCCGTAGGTGTCGTAGAGCTTGAAAGCCGTTTCGCCATCCAGCATGTCGCCGGCATGCAGCGTGTCCGTCGCCTCGGAGAGCAGGCCGAGGCCGCGCACCAGCGTCTTGCGGAAGCGCGTCTCCTCGAGCTTCAACGTTTCCGTGATCAGCTGTTCGCCGCGCAGCAATTCGGGATAGGCTTGGCCCATCTCGCGCACCAGGGCCGGCACCAGCTTCCACATCAGCGGCTCGCTCGCGCCGAGCAGCTGCGCGTGGCGCATGGCGCGGCGCATGATGCGGCGCAGCACATAGCCGCGGCCTTCGTTCGAAGGCAGCACGCCGTCGGCGACCAGGAAGGAGGACGAGCGCAAATGATCGGCAATGACACGGTAGGACGCCACCGTTTCGGCATCCGGCGCGCGCCCAAGCGCGGAAGACGCCGCATCGATGAGGTGACGGAACAGGTCGGTTTCGAAAACGCTTTCCACGCCCTGCAGGATGGACGCCATGCGCTCCAAACCCATGCCGGTGTCGATCGAAGGACGCGGCAGGTCGATGCGCTCGTCCTTCGTCACCTGCTCATATTGCATGAACACCAGGTTCCAGAATTCAAGGAACCGGTCGCCGTCTTCCTCGGGACTGCCGGGAGGGCCACCCCAGATGTGCTCGCCTCGATCGATGAAGATTTCCGAGCACGGCCCACAAGGACCGGTGTCGCCCATCGCCCAGAAATTGTCCGAGGTCGGGATGCGGATAATGCGATCGTCCGAGAAACCGGCGATCTTCTTCCAGAAGCCCGCCGCCTCATCGTCGGTGTGGTAGACGGTGACCAGCAGCTTGTCCTTCTTCAGCCCGAATTCCTTGGTGATCAGGTTCCAGGCAAGCTCGATGGCGCGCTCCTTGAAATAATCGCCGAAGGAGAAATTGCCGAGCATCTCGAAGAAGGTCAGGTGACGCGCGGTGTAGCCGACATTGTCGAGATCGTTGTGCTTGCCGCCGGCGCGAACGCTCTTCTGGGCAGTGGTGGCGCGCGAATAGGTCCGCTTCTCCAAACCGGTGAAGACGTTCTTGAACTGCACCATGCCGGCATTGGTGAACATCAATGTCGGATCGTTGCGCGGCACGAGCGGGCTCGAAGCCACGACCTCGTGGCCCTCCTTGCGGAAATAGTCGAGAAATGTCGACCGGATCTCGTTCACGCCACTCATGACTGCTGCCTTTTCGCGAAAACCGCCGGCGCGGCCGGCGGAAACTGGTCTCTGCTTTTTAGAAGATTGACTTGGCCTTTTAGCGGGCACACCGCACCCTGTCCAGAAACACGGAATTGGGCCAATCCAATGCACGTCGCCCAAAACGACCTCGGTTTTGGCATAGCGACATGCATGAGGATAAAGACCTGAAGCGTGTCGCGTGAATCCGCTCAGACGCGAAGCGCTTCAGGAGCTTGTCAGCCCCACACTGTCCAAAAACAAAAACCGCCGGCTCGAAGGCCGGCGGTTTTGAACGCGGTACGAAAGAACTCGATTACTTAAGCATCAGGTCATAGGCCGGCTTTATGGCCGAACTCTGGCAGTGTCCTACATCGCGCCGGCTTCGTCCTCAAAACCGTCGTCGCCGTTGCCTTCGGAGCCGCCATTCTCGAGGAATTTCTCGGCGATCAGCCCGGCATTCTGTCTCAGCGCCAGTTCGATCTCGCGCGCGGTATCGGGATTGTCGCGCAGGAACAGTTTTGCGTTTTCGCGGCCCTGGCCGAGACGCTGCGAATTGTAGGAGAACCAGGCGCCCGACTTCTCGACAACGCCGGCCTTGACGCCGAGATCGACGAGTTCGCCGGTCTTGGATACGCCCTCGCCATACATGATGTCGAATTCGACCACCTTGAAGGGCGGCGCCAGCTTGTTCTTGACCACCTTGACGCGGGTCTGGTTGCCGACGACCTCGTCGCGATCCTTGACCGAGCCGATGCGGCGGATGTCGAGGCGCACCGATGCATAGAATTTCAGCGCGTTGCCGCCGGTCGTGGTTTCGGGCGAACCGAACATGACGCCGATCTTCATGCGGATCTGGTTGATGAAGATGACCATGGTGTTGGAGCGCGAGATCGAGGCGGTCAGCTTGCGCAGCGCCTGGCTCATCAGGCGGGCCTGCAGGCCGGGCAGCGAATCGCCCATCTCGCCCTCGATTTCCGCGCGCGGCGTCAACGCCGCGACCGAATCGACCACCAGCACGTCGATGGCGCCGGAACGCACCAGCGTGTCGCAGATCTCCAGCGCCTGTTCGCCCGTGTCGGGCTGCGAGATCAGCAGGTTTTCAAGATCGACACCGAGCTTGCGGGCATAGACCGGATCGAGCGCATGCTCGGCATCGACGAAGGCGCAGATGCCGCCCTTCTTCTGGGCTTCGGCCACCGTATGCAGCGCCAGCGTCGTCTTGCCCGAGCTTTCCGGCCCGTAGATCTCGATAATGCGGCCGCGCGGCAGGCCACCAACCCCGAGGGCGATGTCGAGGCCGAGCGAACCGGTCGGCACCGTTTCGATCTCGACGACCTGCTCGTTGGCGCCGAGCCGCATGATCGAGCCCTTGCCGAAAGCCCGCTCGATTTGCGACAGCGCCGCATCCAGAGCCTTTGATTTGTCCACTGCCTTATCCTCTACAAGCCGCAAAGAATTCTGAGCCATGATACATCACCCCTTGGTCGTCAATGAAGGCCGGACAATCCGTAATCCCTGGCATTTTGTACCTTTTTTGTTCTCATTTGACAAGAGGCAACAACCGTTTGAAAAATAAACGATATCCTGATTTGTTCTTTTTTCGTACCAGAAACGCGAGCAGCAACCCGCCTCCCATCGGGCCAGCCGGCGCCGTTGTCCCGGCCTGCCGAATCGCTGCCTTGCATGCGAAGCTCTGTCGCGCAGCCTAGCGCTTGTGCGGCTGCAACAACAAAGGTCCTATCGCCGCCATGGTGAAATCCGCAAAGATACTGGCCGTGGGAGGGGCCCACATCGACCGGCGCGGCCAGGTGTCCGGCCTCTACGTGCCGGCCGCGTCCAACCCCGGCACGATGCGCGAGGATGTCGGCGGCGGCGTCTTCAACGCGCTGCGCAACACAGTGTTGCGCGGCGTCTCCGCTTCGCTGCTTTCGATGCGCGGCGGCGATGCGGCGGGCGACACCGTTTCACGCGCCATAGCGAAGGCAGGGATTGCAGATCTGTCAGCGGTGTTCCTTGACCGCACGACACCAAGCTATACCGCGTTGATCGATCGCGAAGGCGAGTTGATCGTCGGCTTTGCCGACATGGCGCTGTACGACCTGGCGTTTCCCAAGCAGATCCGCCGATCCAAGGTGCGGGAGGCGATCGCGGCCGCCGACGCCATCCTGTGTGACGCCAATCTGCCGTCGGCGGCACTGGAGCGACTGGTTTCGCTTGCCGCCGGCAAGCCCGTATTCGCCATTGCCATTTCGCCGGCCAAGATCGTGCGCCTGAAGCCGGTGCTCGGCAATCTGGCCGTCGTCTTCATGAACCAGCGCGAGGCCCTCGCGCTGGCAGGCCTGGACGGCGCGGCTTCCCAGCGCGGCATCGTTGACGGGTTGAAGCGCGCCGGCCTCGCCAGCGCGGTGGTAACGGCGGGCGGCGGCCCGGTGCTGGGTTTCGATCGCGACGGCATGTTCGCCATCATGCCGCCCGCCCCGAGGAAAGTTGTGGACGTCACCGGCGCGGGAGATGCGCTGGCGGGGGCAACGGTCGCCGCCTTGCTGCGCGGCATACCCTTGCGGGCGGCGTTGCGGGAAGGCGTCGCCGCGGCAACCCTGGCCATCGAGAGCGCCGACGCCGTTCCCGATTTCACCGCGGCCGCCTTCATGGAAGCGCTGGCCCTTGTGCCCGATGTGCAGGAAGTGGCATGAGACCGGCAAATTCATAGTACCGGAGTGCCGCCGCGCGTCTTGATGGATGCAACGCACACCGGTTGGAGATTAGAGATGACGCCAGAGACCGCACGCCCCTTCATCGATATCCACGCGCCGGTGGCGCAAGCCCTGGCCGCCGGACGCCCGGTGGTGGCGCTGGAAAGCACCATCATCACCCATGGCATGCCCTACCCCGACAATGGCGCCATGGCGGCGAACGTCGAGAAGATCATCAGCGACGGTGGTGCCGTGCCGGCGACGATCGCCGTGGTCGGCGGGCGCATCAAGATCGGCCTTTCCGACGGCGAACGCGAATCGCTCGCCATGACCGGCGACGCCATGAAGCTGTCGCGCGCCGACCTCGGCTTCGCCGTCGCGCAAGGACGTACCGGCGGCACCACGGTCGCCGCGACGATGATCGCCGCCCATATGGTCGGGATAAAAGTGTTCGCCACCGGCGGCATTGGCGGCGTGCACAAGGGGGCGGAAACGAGTTTCGATATTTCGGCCGATCTCGATGAGTTGGCGCGCACACCGGTCATCGTCGTCTCGGCCGGCGCCAAGGCCATTCTCGATATCGAAAAAACGCTGGAAGTGCTGGAGACGCGCGGCGTGCCTGTTGTCGGCCATGGCTGCGAGACCATGCCCGCCTTCTGGTCGCGGCAGTCGCCGTTCCGCGCGCCTCTCACCTTGTACAAGCCGGAAGACATCGCGCATTTCCACCAGACCCGGGCTGCGCTTGGGCTCGGCGGCGGCATGCTGATCGCCAACCCGGTGCCGCAGGACCACGAAATCCCGGCCGAAGAAATGGCGGGCTATATCGAAGCGGCGCAAAAGGCCGCCGAGGCTCTGCACGTGACCGGCAAGGCGGTGACGCCGTTCCTGCTGTCGAAGATACTCGAACTCACCGGCGGCCGCAGCCTGAAGACCAACATCGCGCTGGTCGAAAACAATGCGAGGCTGGCGGCCGAGATAGCAAAGGCGCTGTAGGTTCGGCGGCTACTTGCCTGCGCGCCTTCCAGCCTCATGGGCGCGGCGTGCCCACACCGTCATCTCGTCCGGATCGTCAAAGGCACTGTCGGGAATGCTCCAATAGGGCATGGCGACCAGCTTGCCGTGGCGCGAGCCGGTATAGGTCCATTGCTTGCAGCCCTCGGCTTCGAAGTCGGGGACGCTTTGCTCGTCGGCCTTCATCAGCAATTCGCCGCGCAGCACGATGGCGACGATGACGCCGTCGAAATAGATGCCCTTGCCGCCGAACAGCCTGCGGATGCTGACCGGGCCAAGGCCGGCGAACAGTTCGGCGATGCGTTCATTGTCCATGCCGCGATCATGTCACCGGCATTTGACATTGTCACCGCGCAACCAAGATCATGCTGACAGGTTGAGATCATTCAGTCGGAGTTTTTGTCATGCCGCTTCTGCTCAAGGGATCCTGCCGCTGCAACGCCGTGCGTTTCGAGGTGGAGAGCCACACGCCCGTCCCGTTCATGCTGTGCTACTGTTCGATCTGCCGCAAGCAGCAGGGCGGCGGCGGTTTCGCCATCAATCTCGGTGCCGACTACGAAACGCTGAACATCAGGGGCAAGAGGAGCCTTGGCGTCTACCGTGCCGAGATCGAGGACGACGAGCGTCCGCATTGCGAGGTCTCGACCGGCGAACGCAATTTCTGCCGCAAATGCGGGGCGGCGCTCTGGCTCTACGATCCGACCTGGCCGGAACTGGTGCATCCCTTCGCCTCGGCGATCGACAGCGACCTGCCGAAACCGCCTGAAAAGGTGCATCTTATGCTGAAATACAAGGCAAACTGGGTCGAACCCGTGATCGGCAAGCGCGACAAGGTGTTCGATATCTACCCGGAAGAGTCGATCACCGACTGGCACAAGCGGACGGGTATGTGGGTGGAGTAGTTTCCTTCGCCCTGCAAGCAGGGCGAAGGAAAGATCAGGCCGAGGCGCGTGCCTCTGCCAGCGCTTTGAGGTCAGCCGGCTTCAGTTCGACGGACTCGCCGCAGCCGCAGGCCGAACTCTGGTTCGGGTTGTGGAAGGTGAAGCCGGTGCGCAGCGTCGTCTGCTCGAAATCCATCTCGGTGCCGAACAGGAAGAGCGCCGCCTCCGGCGCGACATAGACATGGGCGCCGTCGCGCTCGATATGGTCGTCCTTGGTGTTGGGTTCAGTCACCAGGTCTACCGTGTATTCCATGCCGGCGCAGCCGCCCTTCTTGATGCCGAGGCGGATGCCATGCGCGTTGTCACGGGTAGCCACGATCTCGCGCACCCGGTCGGCGGCCTTTTCGGTCATCGTGATGACGGCAAAGCGTCCCATTCTCTTTCCTTCTCCATTCCATGCAGGTTCAAGGCCTGCCGAATGATTCCTCACCTAAAATGGTGAACTTTTACCACTGGCGCAAGTGTACCAGGCTCGACCTGCTAAAGCGTGACGCGCTTTAGGTTTTTGGTTTATGCATGTCGTTGTCCCAAAACCGAGGTCACTTTGGGCGACATGCTTTAGTACCAGCCCACCGCCACCTGTGCCTCTTCCGACATGCGGTCGGGCGACCAGGGCGGGTCGAAGGTCATGTTGACCTCGACGCCGGACACGCCTTCGACGGCGCCGACGGCATTTTCCACCCAGCCCGGCATTTCGCCGGCCACCGGGCAGCCCGGCGCGGTCAGCGTCATGTCGATCTTGACCGAGCGGTCGTCCTCGATGTCGATCTTGTAGACGAGGCCAAGCTCGTAGATGTCGGCCGGGATTTCCGGGTCGTAGACCGTCTTCAGCGCCGAGACGATATCGTCTGTCAGCCGCGCAAGTTCGTCGGCGGGAATGGCGGAGGCCGATACGATGCCATCTGCAGCCGTTCCCGGCGCGGTCTCAGCGGTTGTGCTCACATCGTCCATGGTCGTCATCACCCAAAGAACTTTCGCGCTTTTTCGAGCGCCTCGGCCAAAGCGTCGACTTCGGCCCTGGTATTATACATGCCGAACGATGCCCTGCATGTGGAGGTTACGCCAAAGCGTTTCAACAGCGGCTGGGCACAATGGGTGCCCGCGCGCACGGCAACGCCCTGCCTGTCTATCACCATCGACACGTCATGGGCATGAATGCCTTGCAGTTCGAAGGAGATGATCGCGCCTTTACCCGGCGCGTCGCCGAAGATACGCAGCGAGTTGATGGCGCGCAGCCGCTCATGCGCATAGGTCTTGAGGTCTTCCTCATGCGCCGCGATGCGCTCGCGGCCGATCTTTTCCATGTAGTCAAGCGCGGCACCGAGCCCGATCGCCTGGACGATCGGCGGCGTGCCGGCCTCGAAGCGATGCGGCGGCTCGTTGTAGGTGACGATGTCTTCCGTCACCTCCTCGATCATCTCGCCGCCACCCATGAAGGGCCGCATACCCTGGAGAATGTCCTTCTTGCCGTAGAGCACGCCGATGCCCGAGGGGCCATAGACCTTGTGGCCGGTGAAGACGAAGAAGTCGCAGTCGAGATCCTGCACGTCGATCGGCATGTGCACGGCGCTCTGGCTGCCGTCGACGAGTACGGGAATGCCGCGCGCGTGCGCGATGCGCACGATCTCCTTGATCGGCGTCACCGTGCCCAGCGCATTCGACATCTGGGTGATGGCGACAAGCTTGGTGCGGTCTGTCAGCCGCTTCTCGAATTCCTCGATATGGAAGACGCCGAGATCGTCGACCGGCACCCAAACCAGCTTGGCGCCCTGCCGCTCGCGGATGAAATGCCAGGGAACGATGTTGGAGTGGTGCTCCATGATCGACAGCACGATCTCGTCGCCCTCGCCGATATTGGGCATGCCATAGCCATAGGCGACCGTGTTGATCGCCGAGGTCGTGTTGGAGGTGAAAACGATGTTGTCGGTGCTCGGTGCGTTGAGGAAGCGGCGCACCGTCTCACGCGCTTTTTCATAAGCGTCGGTCGCGGCATTCGACAGGAAATGCAGGCCGCGATGGACGTTGGCGTATTCCTGGGAATAGGCGTGCTGGATCGTATCCAGCACCACCTGCGGCTTCTGCGCCGAGGCGCCATTGTCGAGATAGACCAGCTTCTTGCCGTACACTTCCCGCGACAGGATCGGAAAGTCGCGACGGATCGCCTCGACGTCGTAGAAATCTCCGATCTTGCCTGGAGCGTTCATTATTTCACCCGTGTGTCAAAAACCAGTCGTCCAGCCGTGCTTCCAGCGCCTCGACGATCGCCTCGTCATCCAGTTCCTCGATCACCTCGGCGACGAACGCCTTGACCAGCAGGCCACGGGCCGACTTCTCGTCGACGCCGCGCGCCATCAGGTAGAACAGATGGTCGTGGTCGATTTCGGTGACGGTCGCGCCATGGCCGCAGACGACGTCGTCGGCGAAGATTTCCAGCTCCGGCTTGGTCGAGAACTCGCCGTCGTCCGACAGGAGCAATGTGTTGCAGGCCATCTTGGCGTTGGTCTTCTGCGCGTATTGGTGGACGTTGATGCGGCCCTGGAAAACGCCGCGCGCCTTGCCGGTCACCACATTGCGGATGATCTCGGTGGAGGTCGTGTGCGGCACCGCGTGGTCGAGCACCATCGTCACGTCGCTATGGGTGTCGCCAGCGAGCAGGTTGATGCCGCGCAGCTTGAAGTCGGCGCCTTCGCCCGTCGTCCTGACCATGACCTCCTGGCGCACAAGCTTGCCGCCGGCGTTCATCACGAACAGGGTCAGTTTCGCATTCTTGCCGATATGGGCCTTGAACTGCGCCAGATGGGTCGCCGTCTCCGGCTGTTCCTGGACGATCAGCCACGTCACCTCGGCACCCTCACCCAGCACAAGCTGGCTGACCGAACTGACCAGGGCAGCCCCGTCACCCGCCTGACGCTCGACGATGACCGCCTTGGCCCCAGCGCCGACGCGCACCGGCAGACGCACATGGGTCTGGCCGCCGGCCTGTATATTCTGCAATTCGATCGGCTTCTCGAGTTCCGTACCATCGGCGATGTCGACAAAATAACCGTCGGCGACGAAGGCGGCGTTCAGCGCGCCGATCGCATCATCGGCGCCATAGGGATCGAGCCCGGGCGCGATGCTGCCGTCGATCAGCTTTTCCGACAGGCGCTGCACGGTAACGCCTTCAAGGACCGGCACCTTCGCGTCGGACTTGCCGTTCAGGACCGGCAGAACGGCGGAGCCCTCGACGATCGGGGCGACGGCCTTGGCCATGGCGGCCGGATCGAAGTCCGGCACCGCATTCAACAGCCGGCGCAGGTCGGTGTAGTGCCAGGATTCGACGCGCCGCGTCGGCAGGCCGTGCTTGATCGCCTCGATCGCGTCGTCGCGCTTCAGCATTACCGCGCCGTCGCCCGGCAGCAGCGACAGCCGGTCGCCGAACGCGTCGATCAACGCCGTCTCGGCCGGTGTCCGCTGCGGCTGTGTGTGCATGTTCATCAGTTTGACCTTGCCTTCTGGCATCTCACGCGGCTTCGCCGATCACGCCCGCATAGCCATTGGCCTCGAGGTCGAGCGCCAGCGACTTGTCACCGGACTTGATGACTTGGCCCTTGTAGAGCACGTGCACGCTGTCGGGCACGATGTGTTCGAGCAGGCGCTGATAATGGGTGATGACCAGGAAAGCCCGGTCCGGCGCGCGCAGCGCGTTGACGCCGTCGGAAACGATCTTCAGAGCATCGATGTCGAGGCCGGAATCGGTCTCGTCGAGCACGCACAGCTTCGGCTCCAAAAGCCTCATCTGCAGGATCTCGGCGCGCTTCTTCTCGCCGCCGGAGAAGCCGACATTGAGCGGCCGCTTCAGCATGGCCATGTCCATGCTGAGCGAGGCGGCGGCTTCCTTCACGCGCTTGAGGAATTCCGGGATCTTCAGCGGCTCCTCGCCGCGCGCCTTGCGCTGCTCGTTCATCGCCACTTTCAGGAATTCCATGGTCGCCACGCCCGGTATCTCCATCGGATACTGGAAAGCGAGGAAGATGCCCGAAGTCGCGCGTTCGGCCGGATCCATTTCGAGGATCGACTGGCCATTGTACAGGATGTCGCCTTCGGTCACCTCATAGTCCTCGCGGCCGGCGAGGATATAGGACAGTGTCGATTTGCCCGAGCCGTTCGGCCCCATGATCGCGGCGACCTCGCCGGCTTTCACCGTCAGGTTCAGGCCGCGGATGATTTCGGTGCCGTCATCGACGATGCGGGCGTGCAGGTTTCTGATTTCAAGCATTCTTTTGTTTCCTGAATATCTGTCCGGTCAGCCGACCGAGCCCTCGAGCGAGATGCCAATCAGCTTCTGCGCCTCGACGGCGAACTCCATCGGCAGTTGCTGGATGACGTCCTTGACGAAGCCGTTGACGATGAGCGCGATGGCTTCCTCTTCGGGAATGCCGCGCTGCATGACGTAGAACTTCTGGTCCTCGGAAATCTTGGACGTCGTCGCTTCGTGCTCGAACTGCGCCGTCGAGTTCTTGGCTTCCATGTACGGCACGGTGTGCGCGCCGCACTGGTCGCCGATCAGCAGGCTGTCACAATTGGTGAAGTTGCGGGCGTTGGTCGCCTTGCGGTGCGCGGAAACCTGGCCGCGATAGGTGTTCTGCGAGAAGCCGGCGGCAATGCCCTTGGAGATGATGCGGCTCGACGTGTTCTTGCCGAGATGGATCATCTTGGTGCCGCTGTCGACTTGCTGATAGCCGTTCGAGACGGCGATCGAATAGAACTCGCCGGAGGAATCGTCGCCGCGCAGAATGCAGCTCGGGTATTTCCAGGTGATCGCCGAACCGGTCTCGACCTGCGTCCACGAGATCTTCGAACGGTCGCCACGGCAATCGCCGCGCTTGGTGACGAAATTGTAGATGCCGCCCTTGCCCTCGGCGTCGCCGGGGTACCAGTTCTGCACCGTCGAATATTTGATCTCGGCATCGTCGAGCGCCACCAGTTCGACCACCGCGGCATGCAGCTGGTTCTCGTCGCGCTGCGGCGCCGTGCAGCCCTCGAGATAGGAGACGTAAGCCCCCTCCTCGGCGATGATCAGCGTGCGCTCGAACTGACCGGTGTTCTTCTCGTTCATGCGGAAATAGGTCGACAGCTCCATCGGGCAGCGCACGCCCTTGGGTACGAAGACGAACGAGCCGTCGGTGAAGACAGCTGAATTCAGCGTGGCGTAGAAATTATCCGATGTCGGCACGACCGAGCCGAGATATTTCTGGACCAGTTCCGGATGCTCGCGAATGGCTTCCGAGATCGAGCAGAAGATCACGCCGGCCTGCGCCAGCTCCTTCTTGAAGGTGGTGACGACGGAGACGGAATCGAACACCGCGTCGACGGCGACACGGCCCGACTTGTAGACATTGTCGCTGGGCTCCTCGAGATCGGAGGCATCGGTCTTCTGCACGCCGGCGAGGATTTCCTGTTCCCGTAGCGGAATGCCGAGCTTCTCGTAGACCTTCAAGAGCTCTGGATCGACATCGCTGAGCGACGACGGGCCGGGCGTGCTCTTGGGCGCAGCGTAATAATAGATGTCCTGGAAATCGATCTTCGGATAGTGGACGCGCGCCCAGGTCGGCTCTTCCAGCGTCAGCCAGCGCCGATAGGCTTCCAGGCGCCATTCCAGCATCCAGGACGGCTCGTCCTTCTTGGCCGAAATGAAACGGATGATGTCTTCGCTCAGGCCCTTGGGGGCCTTGTCGACAGCGATCTCGGTCTGGAATCCGTATTTGTATTGGTCGACGTCGATCTTTCGGACCCGATCGATCGTGTCCTGCACAGCAGGCATATGCGTTCTCCATCCACGCCGGGGTCAAGGCCCGACAGTTTTCAAACTATGGCACCGCCGATATGAACGCCCAAGAAGCGCTCGCGGCAGCGTAAGTTCCATATAGTGCGCCTCGACCGAAAATTCACCCGGCCAGCATGAAACGCACGGCTCTACCAGGCCGAAAGGCCCAAAATCGTCCAACCGCTCAAGCGGCCTTTTCCTTACCCGCCCTACGAGCGGCAATACCCGCCAGCGCACTGCGGAACAGTTCGACGTCCTCGGCACCCGTCGCCGGGCCAATAGACACACGCAGGGCGCCGAGACTATCGCCGTAGCCCATGGCCTTCAGCACATGGCTCGGTCCGACCTTGCCCGACGAACAGGCTGAGCCGGCCGACAGCGCCACGCCGGCGAGATCAAAGGCGATCTGCGCGGTTTCGGCCTTGACGCCCGCAATAGCGAAGAATGTCGTGTTGGCAAGCCTTGGCGCGCCGGTTCCAAAGATTTCCGCGTCCGGGACCAGCATTTTGACGATTGCCTCGATCTCGTCACGACGCTCGCGCACCATATCGATCGTCGGCAGTCCGGCCACGGCCTCGCATGCGGCGGCGCCAAAGCCTGATATGGCGGCGAGGTTTTCCGTGCCCCCGCGATGGCCCTTTTCCTGGCCACCGCCATTGATCAGGGGCTTCGGCATCATCAGATCGGCGGCAGCAACAATGGCGCCGACGCCCTTGGGGCCGCCAATCTTGTGCGAAGACAGAATCAGATAATCGGCGTAACCCGCTGACATGTCGATGGAAACGCGGCCGGCGGCCTGAACCGCGTCGACAACCAGAATGCCGCCTGAGGCTTTGACAATCGCCGCGATCCGATCGATCGGCTGGATGACGCCCGTCTCGTTGTTGGCGGCATGGATCGCCACCAGCGGGAGGCCATCGGCCTTGTCATGACCGGAAAGCGCCGTCGCCAAGGCCGCAAGATCGGCAATGCCATCGGCGTCGACGCCGATGCGCGTCATTTGCGCCGCCGGAAAGCGCCCGCCATTCAACAGACAGGGATGATCGGCCTCGCAGACGTAAAGCCGGCTCATGCGCACGCTGCCGCGCCCCATCCGCCAATCGGGGGAGAGCAGCGTCGAGGCCGCCTCCGTCGCGCCGGAGGTGAACACGACATGTTCGGGCCTGGCATTCACCAATGCCGCGACCTCGCGCCTTGCCGTCTCGATCAAGCGCCGCGCGGCCCGGCCCTCGGCGTGAACAGACGAAGGGTTGGCCGCCACATCAAGTGCCGCGACCATGGCCTCGCGCGCCGCTGCAAGCAGCGGCGCACTGGCATTGTAGTCGAGATAGGCACGTTTTACGGCCATTTTCGTCCAGTTGATCCTGTCAGAAGCCATTCGGTCGTCGTATGGCGTTATTTCCTTGAAATTCCAAGGCGAGCCGTCCTATTTACGCGGCTTGCGGCGCGGGTGGCCGGGCTCGACGTCTGGCCACTCAGTTTTGAATAGTTCTAAACTAGCTTCTAAGAAGACGCTCGCCCTGCGTCAAGGCCAGAGGAAGACACGTTCCCGGGCGCCGCGCATTCGTATTACCTAAGTGGAGTATTTCATGCCTGAGGTCATTTTCACCGGTCCGGCCGGTCGCCTGGAGGGACGCTACCAGCCCTCCAAGGAAAAGAGCGCGCCGATCGCCATCGTTCTGCATCCGCACCCGCAATTCGGCGGCACGATGAACAACAAGATCGTCTACGACCTCTTCTACATGTTCCAGAAGCGTGATTTCACCACGCTGCGCTTCAATTTCCGCGGCATCGGCCGCAGCCAGGGCGAGTTCGACCACGGCACCGGCGAATTGTCGGATGCGGCGGCCGCACTCGACTGGGTCCAGTCGCTGCACCCGGATTCCAAGAGCTGCTGGGTCGCCGGCTACTCCTTCGGCTCGTGGATCGGCATGCAGCTTTTGATGCGCCGTCCGGAGATCGAAGGCTTCATCTCGATCGCGCCGCAGCCCAACACCTATGACTTCTCGTTCCTGGCGCCCTGCCCGTCATCGGGCCTCATCATCCATGGCGATGCCGACAAGGTGGCGCCGCCGAAGGATGTGCAAGGCCTGGTCGACAAGTTGCACACGCAGAAGGGCATCACCATCACGCAAAAGACGCTGCCCGGTGCGAACCACTTTTTCGCCAATGACGCCGACCTGCTGATCGAGGAATGCGCCGACTATCTCGATCGCCGGCTGGCGGGCGAATTGTCCGATCCGCGGCCGAAGCGGCTGAGATAAACCGGGAAGGCGCCAGCGCCGATGTACGAGCCTCCTCATTTCCAGGAAACCCGACCCGATGTCCTGCACGGACTGATCCGGTCGCATCCGCTCGGCATGCTGATCTCGAACGGCCCTGACGGTCCGGTCGCCGACGCCATTCCGTTCCTGCTCGACGCCGGGGCGTCGCCGAACGGCAGGCTGCGCGCCCACCTGGCCAAGGCCAACCCGCACTGGAAACTTATTGCGGGAAACCCGTCATCACCGGTGCTGATCGTCTTCCAGGGCACCGACGCCTATGTGACGCCCTCCTGGTACGAGACCAAGCGCGAGACCGGCAAGGTGGTGCCGACCTGGAACTATGCCATCGTCCAGGTGCGCGGCACGGCAAAGGTGATCGACGACCAGGACTGGCTGGCACAGCAGATCGCCGACCTGACCATATCTCAGGAAGGCCCCCGCGAAGCCCCTTGGGCGGTGACCGATGCGCCGCCGCCCTTCATCCAGTCACAGATCAAGGGCATCATCGGACTGGAGATCGAGATCAGCGAGATCCATGGCAAGTGGAAGGTCAGCCAGAACCGTCCCGTCGCCGACCGCGCGGGCGTCGCGCAAGGGCTCGAAAGCGAAACGGCCAATTCGTCCGACATGGCTCGCCTGGTGAGATCCTACGGCGGACTGGACAGCAATTAGACCAATCCACCCTGCGATTTATCTTTCCGGAGCAACCAACCGGAACGATGCTTTGCGGACCGGCAATCCCGACTGCGTCGGCCGGAAGATGAAGCCGAGACGAGCAAACACCACCCCGCAGGCGAGCGCGAAGGCGCAGCCGAGGCCGAAGCCGGCGACCGTGTCGCTCGGATAGTGGGCGCCAACGAAGACCCGGGTCGAGGCGATGCAGGCCGTCACCGCAAGCGCCATATACCAGCGTCGCGGAAACAAGAGCAGAAGAACGCCGAACACCGCGCCCATCGTCGTGGCATGGCCGGACGGAAAGCCGGCGAAGCGTGCATCGAAAGCAAAGGGATGCAGGGCCAAGACACCAAAATCCTGGAAGTAGAGCGGGCGGGCCCGGCCGATCGCGTATTTCAGGACATTGACCGTCAGGCCGGACAGGCCGACGGCGCTCAGCACCAGGAAAGCCAGGCAGGTCCAGTTGTAGGCCAGCATCAATGATCGCCTCGAGAGACTTCGCCAATCGATCAGATTGGCCGCGACAAGCAAAAGCGCGGGCGGAATGAGATACCAGCCGCCGAGGCCGAACTGCGTGAAAAAGTCGGCCAGACGGACGAATCCCGGCGACCATTGATCACGGAGCATCCCCGCCGGGGTGTCGAGACGGACAAACGCGGCCGCCGTCAGCAGAACCCAGCCCAGGCCCCAGACCGACCATACCATGTTCGGGTATCTGGCGGGGCGGGCAGCAAAGCGCCCTCTCACGATCCGCATCGTGTCGAGAAAATTGTCGACCGACCGGCGCCCTGTCCCCAGGAGCCTGCCAGAAACGGGTGGGCGCGATTTCACGAGCATTGGGAAGTCGACCTCATCGCCGAAGTCATTGCGCGATACGATAAAGGCCGAGCGACAATTTGTCTCCCGACGAATAGTTGAGGCCGTCGATTTCGGCGACGCGGTTCACCGATTTGCCTCGCACCGACAGCATGCCATTCAGCTTCTGCTCATCCTCGATCGGCGCCAGCCCCAACGCGCAGCCCGGATCGGCAAGCAGATGTTCCGCCACCCCGCCAATATCGGTCAGCACCGTCTTGGTGCCGACCAGGAAGACCAGGCTCGGTTCCTGATAGCGCGCCGAGGCCAGCACCGTCGTGTCGCAAGCCTTGTTGGCAAGCACCGCCTGCCTGATCGCCGGGCTCAGCCATATCGGCTTCAGGGATGGAGCGATGACGCCGAACAGCAAGGCATAGGTGATGCCGGCACAGGCGGCGGTGGCTCCGATGCGAGGCAGCGGCACCTGCAACTGTCGCGAAAAACCCAGGTAGCCAGTGCCGAGCGCGGCAGCGGCGGCCGGAATGCTCCACCAGGAAAATGTGTGGGTGAGATAGATCGGCGCTCCCATACAAACCGCCGCCAGACCAAGGCTGACCACGGCCAGACCGAATGCGGTCGACCACCACAGCCATTGCTGCCAGCGCTTGAGCGGTGCATTGGCATCCTGCGGCTGCAGCGTCAGCAGCCAGCCGATCAGCAGCGCCATGCCGGGATATGCCGGCAGGACATAGTGCGGCAGCTTCGTCGGAATGAGCTCGAATACGAGCCAGAAAGGGATGTACCAAGCGAGGCAGAAGCGCAGCCTGGGATCGTCGCGCAGACGGTTGAGGGCCTGGAGGCCGGCGCCGACCGCGATCAAGCCGAAAGGCCACATGAATAGCGAATAGGTCAGCATGTAAAAGCCCGGCGGCAGGCCGTGCGATTCCTCGCCCGACGCGACCTTGCCAAGCATGTCCTTGCCGACAGCCTGCTGCAGGAAAGCACCATGGCTTTTCCAGGTGATCGCGGCGAGCCAGGGCAGCGCAATCACCACGACCAGCAACAGGCCGCGTCCAATCCTTAGTTTCGACAGCCAGCGCCCATCGCGCTCGAAGGCGAACAGCACCGCGATGGTCAGCGCCGACAGCAACGGCGCAATCGGCCCCTTGATGAGGATCGCCGCCCCTTGCGCGATCCAGAATATCCACCAGAGGTGCCCGGCGACCGGTTCGTTGCGGCGCGCTGACAGGTAGATCTGCGCCAGCGCGCCTTGCGCCGCCACACAGCAGGCAAGCAGCATCGCATCGGTCTTGGCATCGCGGCCCTCGAAGGCCGTGGCGAAGATCGCCGCCATCACCAGGCCGGCGGCGAGGCCGGCATTGGCGCCGAAAAGATTGGTCCCTGTCCAGGCGATCGCCAGCACCGCAATGGCAATGCCGAGCGCCGAGACCGTGCGGTAGACCCAGATCGGCGCTTCGGCCCCCTTGCCGCTCAAGGTCACGGCGGCAGATTGCAGCCAATAAATACCGATCGGCTTCTGGTAGCGCGAGGCTTCCTGGAAGCGGATGTCGACATAGTCGCCGCTCTCCGCCATCTGCTTGGTGGCCTGGACGAAGCGCGACTCGTCCCGGTCGATCGGCGGCAGGGACGCCAGCCCCGAAACCGTCATCACCAGGCTGAACAGGAAGAGAAAAATGTAGTTCCTGTTCAACGCCATGCTCGAGCCTCTCTGGTCATTTCTTGATGGGACAGGCCGCTCAATCCACCTTGGTCATCGCCGCCTTGCGCTCATTGGCGATCAGCCAGAGATTCCTGATGTAGATGAACATGCCCATGGCCTGGCCGGCGATGAACACCGGATCCTGGCGCTGGATGGCATAGATCAGAAGCAGGCCGCCGCCGAACAGGGAGAAGAACCAGAAGGCCACCGGCACCACGCTGCGCTTGGCCTTTTCCGAGGCGAGCCACTGCACGACGAAGCGCATGGTGAAGAAAAACTGGGCGATGAAGCCGAGCAGGACCCACGCATCGAATTGCTTGATGAAAACCTGGTGAAGCCACGTCGCCAGTTCCTGAAGCACGTTAAACACGCTTGATTTCCTCTACTTTTGGCATTCTGCGGCGCCTGCGGCGCAGCCACCAGACACCGCCGAGATCGAGCGCGCCCTGCAGGCCACGGTCGAAAATGCCGTAGTTCGACTTGCCGTGCCGCCGCGAGCGGTCGACGACGTCGCAATGCACGACGCGATAGCCCTCCTGGATGACCAGGGCCGGAACGAAGCGGTGCGTGCCGTCGAAAAACGGCAGCTTGCGCAGGATATCGGTGTGTACAGCCTTCAGGCCGCAGCCGGTATCGCGCGTCTCATCATGCAATATGGCGTTTCTCAGCCAGTTGGCGAAGCGCGACGCCAGCTGCTTGACCTTGCTGTCGCGGCGCTTGAGGCGCTGCCCCTGGGCGGCGCCGAAATCGGGGCCGGCCCGCCGCAAGGCGTCCACCAGCACGGGGATGTATTGCGGATCGTTCTGGCCGTCACCGTCGATCGTGGCAACGATGCCGCCGCGCGCCGCCCAGGCGCCCGAACGCACGGAGAGGCTCTGGCCGGCGGATTTCTGGTGCCGCAATTCCCGTACCGGAAAGGAGCGAAGGGCCGCCTGCTCGGTCAGCACGGCAGCCGTCTCGTCGGTCGAGCCGTCGTTGACGATGATCAGTTCGAAGTCGCGCCCGGCCATCGCCGTCTCGATCTCGTCGATCAGCAGCGGCAGGTTTGCCGCCTCGTTCCTGCAAGGAATGACGATGGATATCAATGCGTCCGGCATGTCGCGTCGGGGCTCTGTCGTCGGATATGGCATTCCTGGATGCCGTGCGGTGCCGCTCGAGGTCGTGGGCTGCAAGAACCTTTGGCGCGGCGCCTCATTACGCCAGCCGAAACGATGAAGCAAGCATTGGTGCCGGACGGCGCGACGCGCCGTTTCAACAACCGGTGATCATCAGGACATCTTGTGGTCCTTCGGGCGCAGGCGAGCGGATGCAAAACCGGATTCCACTTTTGCTGATCGCGAACTCCTGGTTGCCGCGCGATCGAACGCAAAACCGGATTCCACTTTTGCTGATCGCGCTTGGATGCTAAACGCGCCCGTTCACATACGCCCGCGCCGGACCGGGCGGACGCTTTCGGGAAAGAAACCATGCCTGCCTTCAAATCCGATTTCCTGCGCACGATGAGCGAGCGCGGCTTCATCCACCAGATTTCGGATGAGACCGGCCTCGACCAACTTTTCGCCAAGGAAACGGTCACCGCCTATGTCGGCTACGACGCCACCGCCACCAGCCTGCATATCGGCAATTTGATCTCCGCGACCATGCTCTACTGGCTGCAGGAGACGGGGCACCGGCCGATCGCTCTGATGGGCGGCGGCACGTCGATGATCGGCGACCCGTCCTTCCGTGACGACCAGCGCAGCCTTTTGACACCCGAGGCGATCGCCACCAACATCGAGGGCATCAAGCGCATCTTCGGCCGCATCCTGCGTTTCGGCGACGGCCCGAACGACGCCATAATGGTCAACAATGCGGACTGGCTGATGAAACTCAACTATGTCGAGTTCCTGCGCGACGTCGGCCGGCATTTTTCCGTCAACCGCATGCTGACCTTCGACAGCGTCAAGCTTCGGCTCGACCGCGAGCAGTCGCTGTCGTTCCTCGAATTCAACTACATGATCCTGCAGGGCTATGATTTCGTCGAACTCGCCCGGCGCCAGAACTGCCGCCTGCAGATGGGCGGTTCAGACCAGTGGGGCAACATCATCAACGGCGTCGATCTCGGCCATCGCATGGGCACGCCGCAGCTTTACGCTTTGACCACGCCGCTGCTTACGACATCGTCGGGCGCCAAGATGGGTAAATCGGCGAAGGGAGCGGTCTGGCTCAATGGCGACCTCTTCTCGCCATATGATTTCTGGCAGTACTGGCGCAACACCGAGGACGCCGACGTCGAGCGCTTCCTGAAGATATTCACCCGCCTGCCCCTCGATGAGATCGCGCGCCTGGCGGCGCTCGGCGGCTCCGAGATCAACGAGGCCAAGAAGGTGCTGGCCACGGAGACGACGGCGATCGTCCATGGCCGCGAAGCGGCGCAGCTGGCCGAGGAAACCGCGCGAAAAACCTTCGAAGAAGGGGCGCTTGCCGACACATTGCCGACCGTCAAGGCCGACAAGGCAGCGCTGGAGGCAGGCGTCGGCATCCTGTCGCTGCTGGTCACGGCCGGGCTGGCATCGTCCAATGGCGAAGCGCGCAGGCACATCCAGGGCGGTGCGGTTCGCATCAACGACCAAACGGTCAGCGATGATCGCCGCATGGTCACGCTTCAGGATCTGAGTCCGGAAAACGTCGTAAAGCTTTCACTCGGCAAGAAAAAACACGTTCTGGTGCGGCCAGGCTGAGGCCGCCTGCAGCCGTTCACCATTTCACGGAATCCCAGGGGAAAGCGCCAAGCGCTTTTCCCGGAAAAAATCCGTTTCACACTTTTCCTGGAATTGTTCTAGCGATACTCGAAGATCGACCGGAAGATGCCCGGCGCGATCACCGACAGCGGGTTGACGTCGAGCACCGGCTTGTTGGCATTGCCCCTGAGCCGGTAGGTGACGCCGATCAGGCCGCGATCGCGGCCGTTGCCGAGAAGCGCGCCGACGATGGGCAGTTCGCCGAAGATGCGGTTGAGGCCATAGACCGGCATGAAGGTGCCGGTCATGTCCATATTGTTGTTCTGGTCGTAGAGGATGCCCTGGAACGTCGTGCCGATGCGGGGGCCGCGCAGCACGCCATTGGCCAGCTTCAGATAACCGCTGCCTTTCTCGATCTCGGCATAGCCGCGCTCGAACTTCACCCGCGACGTATCGAGATTGCCCTTGACCGCCTGGTTGAGGCTGCGGTTGTCCCCGGCCGGCGTGGTCGAGACGATAGAGGCCAGTTTCGGTTCATTGACGATGAAGAAGTTGCTGGTGTCGACCTTGCCCCTCATCGGTCCGTCGCCCGCTCCCGCCAGCGCCAGGGTGATCGACCCACCTTCCATATGCTCGTATATGTTGAGAAATCTCAGGATAGCGCCGGCATCCGCCGACTGCACGTTGAGCGAGCGCCGACCGTCGCCGGCAGTGTTGCTGACTGCTATGGCCGCGCCAGAACTGGCCGTGGCGCTGACCTTCAGGCCGTTCACCCTTGAACCGGCCGCGCTGTAGTCCAGCTTCAGGTTGGACAGTTGTTCGTCGTGGAAACCGGTAAGCTGCCCGACGTCGGCGCTGACGGAAATGTTGTCTGTCCCCGTGGTCTTGGTTGCGGTGTCCACATCCGACATGAACTGCTTGATGAGCGATCGGGCGTCGAGCGCATTGCCATTGATGTCGACCGCGTAGCCCTTGCCCGACCGCTTCACCGAAATCGCGACATCGTCACCCCTGTTCAAGGTGACCTTGCTGAATTTTGCCGACGACAGGGCGCCGTTGACCAGCACGATGCCGCCGTCGATGGAGAATGTTTTGCCATCGAGGTTGAAATCGGACAGTGTCGTGGTGTCACCGGACTTGGTCATGACGAAGGTGACACTGGCCGGGACCCCTGCCCCCTTGCTCCAGCCGGCCCAGGGAATGTCCAGCCTGGCATTGGTCAGGTCGGCCGACACATTCTGATTGCCGCTGCCGCTCTTGTCGATCGCGACTTTCACCGTTCCGCCCAGCATCGGCGTCAGGCCGGGCATGGCGGCGGCGCGGATCTTGTCGTCAAGCACCAGGGCCACCTTGCGGCTGCGCGGCGGCCCGTCATCCGCCAACGGTTCGACGAGGTCGAGTTCGGCAGGAATGTTGTTCAGCGACGCCTTGGCGGAAATCACCGCCTTTACAGGGTCGACCGTGATCGAGCCGTCGGCATCGGTGACGGTCTGTCCCTCGAACGGCTTGGCCAGCGACAGGCCGGTGTAGTCGAGGGACACCAGCCAGTCGAGCTTCGAGGTGTCGACGCCGGACTGCAACGGAATGTCGGCCCTGACATGGCCGGTAACGCTGCCGGACAGGTCCTCCGGCAGGAAGCCGACATGGCGCATGGCGTTGATCGGTTCGTATGAGGCGAGTTCCGCGACAGCCGACGCCTCTCCCTCCACGTCAATGTCGAGTGCGCCGATGACCGGCGGGTGGTTCGCCGCCTTGACCGACAGTGTGCCGTTGCTGGCCGCCACGGTGCGGCCGCTGGGCATGAAGACGGTGCCCGATGAGAGCGAAATGTCGACGTCGTTGCCGTGGAAGGCGACGACGCCGACCGCGTCGCGTATCGGCGGAATGCGGCCTGCCGTGTCGAAGCGAGCCCCCTCGATCTGGAAGCGGCCGAACACTTCGTCGGCCGAAAGCGGAACGCCGTTGCCGAGGCGATCCGGCACGACCTGGAACTGAAGATTGGCATCGACGACGCGGCCGCCGAATAGATTGTCCAGCACCCAGAGCCGCGCGTTGCGCGCCGAGAACCACGGCCACAACTGCTTGACGTGCGAGACCAGCATGTCATGGACGTTGAGCGCAAGATTGACACCGGGAGCCTTGCCGTCAACGAATTCAACGGCCGCGGTGCCAAGCACCTCGCCGGAAGCGTCGGATCGAACCGCGATCTGCTCGGCCACCAGCTTATGGCTCTTGGTCTGATAGACGCCGGCAATGCGGGCGATGAATGGCAGCGCGGGCTCGGGCGATTCCGATGGCGCCAAGGTCGAACCGTCGCTGGTCAGGTCATAACGATAGGAGGGTTCCTCGCCCGCCTCCCCTGTCGCCGGCTTTGGCCCTATAGAGCCGCCGAAATTGAAAGAAGACCGGCCGGTTTTCAGAAGCAGCCTGTCGACCTGGATCTTGTTGCTGCCATGGACAAGCGTGGCATCGACATCGAAATCGGCCGGCAGCAGGCCGCGCGTGCCAAGATCAAGCACGGACCCGGCGGACGAGATGGCGGCTGTCAGCCGCGATGCATTCGCGCCGGATCCTTCAGAGCCGGTCAGCTTCAATGCGACCGCACCCAGCTTCCCGGCACCGGCCGCGGTGTTGTCGGCAGCCGCCAGGTCGATGTTCGCGGTCAGCGCCGTCACGCGGTGCGCCGCGATATCACGGGTGGCGGAAGCGGCAAGGGTAACCTTTCTGCCGTCGACATTCGCCTCGGAGGAAAACTCCATACCGCCCGGGCCCGACTGCACGACGGTGGCGTCGGTGATCGTGACCAGCTTGATCGCCCCGGTTTCGGGCAACACGAATTCGACATTGCTGAGATCGATCCGGCGCAGCGAATCTTCCCGCACGGCGTCGAGCGCCTGATGGATGTTGCCGAACACCGCGTCGGACAGTTTCTCGGGATCGACGAGGCCATCCTCATTGCGCAAGCCGGCTGTCCAGTCACCGCCCGACGGCATCGCGGCCGTGACGATGCGCGCGTCGGAGATCCTGGCGCTGGTCAGCCGCACCTCCCCCCACAGCAGTGGTATCAGGCGCATGCCGAAGCGAACACGGCCGGCATCCGCCATCGGCTTGCCATCCGATGTCTTCAGGCTGACGTCGCTGACCTGAAGCGCGACGAAGCTCGAACTGTCGAGCGTGATGCGCGCCGGCCCGACAGCGACATGGACATCGACGCCGGCAAGTCTCTCGATGGCGATCTCGGCTTCCGCCCGAAGCCGCTCGGAGCCGATGCCGGACGCCCCGACCAGATAGACGACGACCGCTGCCAGCAGCACGAGGCTGACAACGCCGGCGAACACGCGCGAAAGGGTGCGGAAGCCGCGGCCGATCGACGCCTGACCGAGCGGCGGCACGCGGCACGCGGACGGCAAAGCCCCCAGGTCGGTGATTTCATCCCGCCTGAACCTGATCTTCTCGTGCTGCGGTTGCTCCTGATCCACGCCATCTTCCGTTGTACAAATTCGCTCGTGGACGAATCCCCGCTCGACACTATATCGGTGTGGCTTCGCGCGTAACCTCAAACAAGGGCATCGATATGGCTGACCTCGACGTGGGCGATCTTGCGCCGCAATTCGACCTGCCGCGAGATGGCGGCGGTTCGCTCAACCTGGCCGCATCGGCCGGCAAACCCGTGGTGCTCTACTTCTATCCGCAGGACGACACCACAAGCTGCACGCAGGAGGCGATCAGCTTTTCACAGCTGAAGCCGGACTTCGAGAAGGCCGGTGCCGTCGTGATCGGCCTGTCGCCCGATCCCGTCAAGAAGCATGACAAGTTCAAGTCGAAATACAATCTCACCATCGATCTCGCCGCCGACGAGGAACGCAAGGTGATCGAAGCCTACCATCTCTGGGTCGAGAAATCGATGTATGGCCGCAAATACATGGGCGTCGAGCGCGCGACGTTCCTCATCGGCCGCGACGGGCGGATCGCCAGGATCTGGCGCAAGGTCCGGGTCAAGGGCCATGCCGAGGAAGTGCTGGAAGCCGTTCGCGCGCTTTGAACGCGCGATGGCAGGTTCACACGAGCCGACCTTACTCGTCTGACGCCTCCGCCTTCGGCTGCCGCCGCGCCCGCCAGGATTTCGCAACATGGTTCGCATGATCGGCCAGCGCGGCGAGATGGCCGCGCAGACCACGCGCGCCCATCATCGACCACAGCGTGACTGATTCAGTGGCGAAGCGGCGCTTGAAATCCTCGCCGCCGCAGAGAAAATCAACCTTGGCCAAGCCACGGTCGAGCGACCACTGGATGTAGTCCATCATCAGTACCATGCCCGGTGAGGCGCGCTCGTATTCGGGATCGTAGGTGGTGACGAAAGCCATCATCGTGCCATGCTGCTCGAAATTGATGGAGACGGCGATGATCGTGCCGTTAAGCTCCAGCACGAAGATGCGCAACAGCCCGAGTTTGGCCAGCACGGAAACAAGCGCGGCAAGAACGGGCGAGCCCTCGTCGAACAGGTCCGAGACGCGGCCATGCCGGGCAAGCCAGAGGCGCTTGAGCGCAGCAACCCGCGCGAGCACGGGCTCGCGCGGCTCGTCCGCATCCAGCAGGCGGAAACGCAATTCGCCGCCTTCCTCCATGAACTTGCGGCCACGGCGGTAGTTCTGCCGGGCCTTCTTGGACAGTGTCTCGAACCATTTCGCCCCACCCTGCCAGGGACCGGCGACGCGATAGCTGATTTCACTGCGGTGGTTGGGCCGTAGTGCCTTGCCATGGCGCGAGGCCGGGTCCAGCAGAGCACCAACACCGGCATCCGGCAGCAGACGGTTGAGATAGACCAGGTCGAAGCCACCCTGATCAAGGACGTACTGCCAGAGCCGGGAGAGCGCCTGCGGATTACAGTCCGGGGCCAGCAGCGCGTCGCCATAGTCACTGTGATCCTTCGCCGCCCATTCGAGCATGCGGATCCCGGAGCGCTTGAAAGTGGCGAGCGCAATCACGCCATCGAGCCGGTCGCCGTTCCAGGCCAGCCCGATCCTGAGCGTGCGCAGTTCCTGCTGCGGGGTCGTGCGCCACCAGGCCGCGATCCATTCCGGGTGCTGGAAGACCAGCCCGTCGACGCGCCGCCAAAGTGCGCTCCAGGCCGGCGTGATCTCGGCCAGCCGCTCCGCCGATGTCACGACTTCGAAGGTGCGTGTCCGCGGGATGGCGAGCACGAAAGGAGCGTTCATGGCCGTGTTCCCTCAGATGACCGTGAGGTCCTTGGTTTTCCAGGCCGCATGCGCCTGGCGATATGCCTCCACATCCGCTTCAGCGGCATGAGATAGAGGCCGGCGAGTGACTGATAATCGCGCACATCGCGGTCGATCAGTCCGAACTTGAAGTCCTCGTCGGGCTTCGGCACGCACAATGTTCCGAACAGCCGGTCCCAGAACGAGAACAGCAGGCCGAAATTCTTGTCGTAATGGCGTGGATCGGTGCTGTGATGCAACTGGTGCCAATGAGGACACAGGATCACATTGTTGAGCGGGCCGAACGAGATCTTGAAATGCGTGTGCCTGACGAAATCCATCATCAGGATGTTGCGCATGACATAGACGTTAACGCCAAAGACGGTCAGTTCGACAAGGTTAAGCGAAATCAACGACCAGATGCCGAAGCAGACGCCGACGATGAGGCCATCCCAGGCCCGATTCATCAGCTCGTCGAGCGGATGGACCCGATCCTTGGTGATCCCGACCATCACCTCGGCCGAGTGATGCACCTTGTGCAACTCCCAAAGCAGCGGATAGCGATGCTGGGCAACGTGATAGAGATAGTAGGAAATATCGTAGGCGAGCAGCATGGTGATGGTGAAGACCAGCACCGTCACCGGCCCCGCCGGCCCCTCGATCAGGGGCGGCTGGAACTGGAAGAGTGTCGAAAACAGCCAGTTGGTCGCGTAGCCAACCGCGGTGACGAAGACAATGCCGGCAGGCAGCATCAGGAAGGGCATCAGGGCCTTCTTCGTTACCCAGAACAGCAGATCGGCCTTCGCCGAGGGATGGGTGATGGCCTCGTGCGGGATGGCGAACTCGAAAAACTCCTTCCAGCTCTTAGTCTCGACCGTGCGCCAATAGGCCACGAGCGCGCTGACAAAGGCAGTCAGCAGCAAAAGCCCCGTCGCCAGCAGACCAGTGCCCGAAATCTTGTCGAGGATCTTGCCAACCAGATCGCTCAGCATTCCCATAACCATAATGAATCCCAAACCCCGGCACGCTTTTACTCGAAAACCGTCAACTAAAAGCAATCGAAGACAGTTAAGAAACTAACCTCTAACGCGCGAGCGTCAGTCGCTTCTCCTGCCAGCAAGTTGATGCCGATTGCCAGGGATTTCGCGACACCGGGCCTCAACTTGGCGGTTTTCATGCAACTTCCCGCCCGTTCCGCGTGCATTCGCCTCCGCGCATTCAATCCCGCAAAGCTTTGTTAACCTTAATAATGTGTAGTCCGACCGTCGTGATGTCGTAAACGAAAGCTTGGTCCCGTGAACGCAACCGGTCAGTCCGCAGTCTTCGGCAGGCGCAAGGAACCTCACACCGTCATCATCGCGCGCGGCAACGAGATCAGGCATTTCACGATCCGGCCCTGGCTCGCGGCATTCATCGGTTCGGCACTCGCCGCCATTGCCATCGGCTACCTGCTGGCCACGTCCTATCTCGTGCTGCGCGACGACCTGATCGGCGCCACCACCGCGCGCCAGGCGCGCATGCAGCAGGCTTATGAAGACCGCATCTCGGCACTTCGCGCCCAGGTCGACCGCATCACCAGCCGCCAGCTGCTCGACCAGCAGCTGATGGAAACCAAGGTCAGCGAACTGCTCGAACGCCAGACACAGCTCAGCCAGCGGCACGGCCGCCTCGGCCCGCTGCTCGAACGCGCCGAGAATGAGGTTGGAACGGAACCCGTGGAGGATCCCGCAACGGCTGCCAAGCCCGACAAGCACGCCGACGTGACCGGCAGCATCAGCCAGCCGGCGCCGAACTACGCGGTCGCCAGCCTGGGCGTCGACCTGGGCGCCGCCGACACCAGGCCGTTCTCCTTGTGGTCGACCCGTACCGATCCACTGCCCAGCGATTCCGCAGCGGATCGCGCGGACAAGCTGTTCGTTTCGATCAACCAGTCGCTGAAATCCATCGAGAACGAACAACTCACCCGCATCAGCACGCTCGCCGACAATGCCTACAAGAGCGCGGATGCCATCCAGCAGGCGCTGGCGGCGGCCGGACTGCCGGTCGACAGCGATTTCGGCAAGAACGAGAGCGATGTCGGCGGCCCGCTGATCCCGCTCGACAGTTCGATGATCTTCGACAGCAAGGTCAAGGAACTGGACGAAGCCCTGGATACGCTTGACCAATTAAAGAAGGAAGCGCGCCGGCTGCCGCTTGCCAACCCCGCCCCTGGCCACTCCGTCACCAGTCCGTTCGGCGTGCGCACCGATCCTATCCTCGGCACCGCCGCGCTGCACTCGGGAATGGACTTCAGGGCTCCCATCGGCATGGCGGCCAAGGTCACGGCGCCCGGCATTGTCACAAAGGCGGGCTGGAACGGGGGCTATGGCCGCATGGTGGAGGTCGACCACGGCAATGGTTTTGCGACCCGCTATGGACATCTGAGCGAAATCGACGTGACCGTGGGCGAGAAGCTGGACGCCGGCGCCATCGTCGGCAAGACCGGCAGCAGCGGCCGTTCCACCGGCCCGCATCTGCACTACGAAGTGCGCCACAACGGCGAAGCGATCGATCCCCTCCGCTTCCTCACCGTCGGCAAGAAAGTTGCCCAGTATCTCTGAGGCGCGCAAGCCCGGGTTGGATCAGCAATATTGAACATGCATCTCAAGGGCTGTCATGAAAGCCATGCATGAACCGGTCTTTGATCGTCTGATCAGTCTGTGCTCCCCGGCTGTATCGACAGAAATCCGGTCGCCGCCGCAATCAGCGTGGCCGCACCAATCTTCAAGGCGGCCTCGTCGACGCGAAATTTGGGATGGTGAAGCGGAAAGACCGAGCCAACCTGCTCATTACGGATTCCGAGCCGGAAATAGACCGATGGGCGCTTCTCGCTGTAGTAGCCAAAATCGTCGGCAATGGCCCATCCGGGCGTGTTGAGGACATTGTCGGCGCCGATGCAGGCCTTGCCGCTGGCGACAACCAGTTCGGCCATCTCGGCGTCGTTGACGACCCCAGGTTCGCCCTTGTGTATGGCGAGTTCCACACTGGCGCCGTGGCTCGCTGCCGTGCTCTCGAGGATTTCGCGAACACGCCGCCAAGCCCGCTCGCGGGTTGCATCGCTGCCACTGCGGATGGTCCCTTTCAAGGTGACCTTGCCGGCGATAACATTGTAAGCGCTGCCGCCGTTGATACCGGTGACTGAAATGACCAGCGGATCGTAGGGATCAATCTCGCGCGAGACGATCTTCTGCAACTCGCTCACCATGGAGCAGGCCACGGCGATCGCATCGATGCCCTCATAGGGCTTTGCCGCATGGGCCGCCTCGCCGATGACGACGGCATCGAACGTATCGCACGCCAGCGTGTAGGGACCAGAGCGCACCGCGATCTTGCCGGATGGCGTATACGGATCGACGTGAAGGCAGATCGCGGCGTCGATATCGTCGAGCAGCCCCTCCTCCACCACACGTTTGCCGCCCGAGGGCGAGTCCTCCTCGGCCGGTTGAAAGATGAGACGCACGGTGCCGCCAAAATCGGCCCTTGATTGATGGAGGTGCGCGGCAACCGCGAAGCCCATCGATGCGTGGGCGTCGTGGCCGCACGCATGCATCACGCCGGGATTTGTCGAGGCGTAGTCGACGCCGGACTCTTCTTCGATCGGCAAGGCATCGATATCGGCGCGAATGGCAATCTTTCGATTTGACGGTTTGCCGGTGCCGACAATATCGACGGCCAGGCCAAAGCCCGCGACATCACGAATATCGGTTATTCCCTCGCCGGCCAGCTTTTGCCTGAGATAACGCTGCGTGTCGGCCTCGCGGTTCGACAGCTCGGGATTGCGGTGCAGATGGCGCCGTATTTCGATCATGCGGTCGAGAAGCCCGGCGTCGATGTCGACCGCGCCGGGACCGGCGACATCGCCTGCCATGGCCGAACCCTCAGGATTTGACATGGATCTCTCGCGGGAACTTCGTCAGGGTCTCATGGCCGGTTTCGGTTACCAGGATGGTCTCGGAGACCTCGATGCCCCAGCCATCCATCCACATTCCGAGGATGGAATGAAGGACGTTGCCGGGTTGAAGTACCGTCTTGTCGCCGGGCCTGAGGCTGATCGTGTGCTCGCCCCAATCCGGCGGATAGGCAACGCCGATGGAATAGCCGATGCGCGATTCCTTTTTCAATCCGTAGCGCTGGATGACCTTGCGCCACGCACCCTCGACCGCTTCGGCCGATGTACCCGGCCTGACCGCATCGAGAACCGCATCCATGCCCTCGATCACCGCCTTCGCCGTGTCCGAGACACGCGCCGGCGTCTTGCCCAGTTGCATCGTTCTTGCCAGTCCGGCCGCATAGCGGCGGCATACACCGGCCAGTTCCAGCGCAATCGTCTCGTTGTCTCCAAACCGCCTGTCGCTCCACATGATGTGCGGGGCCGAGGCATTCTCGCCGCCGAGGATTGTCGGCGGAAGAGCGGTGATGTCGCCCGCGAAATCCCGGCTGCCGGCGATCTGCGCGGCCTGGATGGCAGCAATGGCATCGCATTCGCGCACACCAGGCGCGATCACGTCGAAGGCCCGCGCCACGGCCGCCTCGGCCAGGGTCGATGCCTTGCGCAGATAGGCGATCTCGGGTGCCGATTTGACCGCGCGGATCCAGTTCACCAGAAGGTCTGCATCGTGCCATTTGGCGTTGGGAAGGCCGGCGACGAGCCTGGCATGTGCCTTTGGCGAGAAATAATAGGCTTCGAGCTCGATGCCGATATGTCTGGCACCCCATCCCCTGGCGGCGATCCAGTTCGCGATCCAGTCCATGGGGTGGCGATCGGCCCGCTGAACATGATCTTCCGGGAAGCCAACCACGTTCTCGGGCTTCATCCATGCCGTCAGAAGACCACCAGCCGCATCCATGGCGCGCCCGATCCAGACCGGCTCGACCTCTTCCAAGGGAACCAGCACCACCTGCGGCGTGTAGAATGACCAGCCATCGTAGCCGGTGATGTAATGCTGGCTGGCAACGTCGTTGACGACAAGTAGCTCGAGACCGCGCCTCGCCATCTCGGCGCGGATCTTGCGAAGCCGCTGCTGGTATTCGTCGCGGGCAAACGGCAGTTCGATCATCTCTACTCCATGCTCTGTTCAACGGGTTGCGAGGCTTGCCCACCATTGAAGCGTTTTCCCATGACGGCAATCGGCCAAGGGCGACAGGTGAACAGGTCCTAGGCCGGGTATGCCTACGCCCCATCGGGCGCTTGGGATGCCGCTTCGATTTATTTTTGAATTCCATTTGACTGAAAAAATCTTTGGTGCGAACCTTGCGTCAACCGAGGGCGCAAGGCATGGCATTGCGGGGGACCAATCAGGAGTTCGGGCGGCCGTACAACCGGCGCATCGTGCTTGAGTCCATCCGCCTTCACGGACCGATCGCCCGTGGCGAGATCGCCAACCGCGTCGGGCTTACCGTCCAAACGGTCTCGACCATCGTTCGTGAATTGGAAGAACAGGGCTACATCCTCTCGGTGCGCGAAGAGCCGAAGGGGCGCGGCCTGCCTCCTGCGACGCTGCGGATCAATCCCGAGGGCGGCTATGCAGTCGGCATCCACATCACCCCGCTGGGCATCAATGCCGCCTTGATCAATCTGAGTGGCGACGTGATCGAGAGCACCTATCGCGAAGCCCCGAACGCGACGCCGGACCATGCCTTCGACCTGATCGGCGCGATGGCGATCGAATTGACCAGGTTGCGGGCTGGAGGACGGGTGCTTGGGGTCGGCCTGGCCCTGCCCGGACCATTCGGCGTCGAATCCATGAGTTTTGTCGGCCCGACCACCATGAGCGGCTGGAAGGATGTGGCGCTGCGCGAGCGGCTGGCGGCCTCGACAGGGCTGCCGGCCTTCTTCGAAACCGACATGGCTGCGGCGGCCATGGGCGAGCGGCTCTACGGCCTGGGCGCTCAATTCTCTGAATATTACTATCTCTATTTCGGCGTCGGCCTAGGCGGCGTCATGGTTCATGACGGCAGCCCGCTGCGTGGCGCCTGGGGAAATGCCGGCGAGGTCGGGCACATCCCTGTCGTTCCCGGGGGCGAGGCCTGTCCTTGCGGCAACCGGGGTTGTCTCGAAAGATACCTCTCGCTCGAGGCGCTCCGACGCTGGAACGGCAGCGAGGCCGATTGGGTCGCGGAAGTCGCACCGATCTTTCACAATGCCATTGCCGTCATCGAGAATCTCTTCGACCCCGAAACGGTCATCCTCGGTGGGCTGGCATCCACCGACCTGCTCGAACGGCTGGCTGGCTCGACCGAAGGTCTCCACAACTCCGTTTCCGCGCGCGAGGACCGCACGACGCCCCGGGTCATGGTCGCACGGGGCGGCCAGCATTCGGTATTGCGCGGTGCCGCCGCCCTCGCGGTTTCCGGAGTGCTGTCGCCCCGCTTCGGCCAGATGTTCACGGCCGAGCGCGAACGCGGCCGCGATCTCCTCGCGCCCAAGGAGATTGCCGCATGAGCGAACCGCTGCTGGTACTCGACAACGTCACCAAGAACTACGGCGCGATCGAAGCGCTCAAGGGAATCAGTTTCTCCATCGGCAAGGGTGAGGTCGTCGCGCTGCTCGGCGATAACGGCGCCGGCAAGTCGACGCTGGTCAAGATCATCGCCGGCGGGCTGGAGCCGACCTCCGGCCGCATGCTGTTCGAGGGCAAGGAGTTTCTTGCCAGGTCGCCGGCCGAGGCGAAGGCGGCGGGCATTGAAACCGTCTACCAGGACCTGTCGCTGTGCACCAATGTCGATGTGGTGGCGAATTTCTTCATGGGCCGCGAGATCACCAGGAAAGTCCTGGGCATTCCCGTGCTCGACGAGCGCGCCATGGAGGCCGTCGTCGCGAAGGCGCTGGCCAGCGCCGGCACCCGCATTCCATCACTGCGCACCAATGTCGAGCACCTCTCGGGCGGCCAGCGGCAAGCCATCGAACTCAACCGGTTCGTGCATTGGGGCGGCAAGCTGGTGCTTCTCGACGAGCCGTTCGCCGCCCTTGGCGTCGAGCAGACGCGGCGCGGCCTCGACATGATCCGCCAGGTGGCGAGCCAGGGCATCGGCGTCGTCATCATCACCCACATCATGCAGCAGGCTTTTCAGGTCGCCGACCGAATCGTGGTGATCCGGCAAGGTGTCGTGGCCGGCGATGTCGCCAGAAACAAAACAAGTCCCGATGCGGTGATCAACATGATCACCGGCGAGACGCTTGCCGGTGCCGGACCGGCTGGCTGAGGGACAAAAAGAGGGGTCCGGCTCAACAGGAGCGAACGACATGAAGCGAATACTTCTTGCTGTCTTCGGTATCCTGGCACTGGCCTTTGCCACGCTCACGCCGGCATTCGCCCAGTCCAAGGGGACCGTCTACTATATGGTGCCGACATTGCTGGACGAGTTCCAGACCGGCTCGGTGACCGCGCTGGAACTGTTCCTGAAACAGGTCGGCTACGAGATAAAGACGCTGAACGCCGACAACAAGACGGACGCCCAGCAATCGCAGATGAACGACGTCATCGCGCTGAAGCCAAAGGCGATCATCCTGGCGGCGGTCGATTTCAACGCGTTGAAGCCGTCCATCGAGGCCGCACGCGCGGCCGGCATCCCGGTGGTCGAGTTCGACCGCCAGATCACGTCGACGCCTTCCGACTTCACCTCGGTGGCGGGTACCGTCGAGATCGGCCATATCGCCGCCGACCAGGCGGAGAAGCTGCTGAAGGCGAAGAACGGTTCGGTGAAGGGCAAGGTGCTGCAGGTGCTCGGCGATCCCGGCGATCCCTACACGCTCGACATCCAGAAGGGTTTCGAGGAGAAGATGAAGGCGTTCCCGGACGTCAAGATCATCTCGCTGCCGGCCATGCAATGGGAAGCCAGCAACGCCGGCACCATCGTCGCCGACCAGATGCTGGCCAACCCCGACATCGACCTGATCTTCAGCCATGCCGCGCATCTCTCGGTCGCCGCCGTCGCCTCGCTCGAGGCCGCCGGCAAAAAGCCGGGCGACGTCATGCTGATGAGCTCGAATGGCGCGCCGGTCGGCCTCGACCTGATCCGCAAGGGTTGGCTCAACGTCGAAGTCGAGCAGCCGCTCTACGCGCAGGCCGCGGCCGTCGCCATGTTCATGGACAAGGTCGCCAACAAGCAGGAGATCAAGCCCGGCGACTATGACGTGCTGGGCCTGAAATCGACCGTGACCAAGGAAGCGTGGGGGCCGAACATCAAGATCCCGGGTGCCGCCATCACCAAGGAAAACGTCGACAATCCGGCCTTCTGGGGCAACCAGAAGGCGCCGACGGATACCGTCAAACCGGTCGAATAGGCCGACCGCATAAGGTGCTCCGGACCAAGCTGGTCCGGAGCCGCTTCTCCGCAACATCAATCCGCGCAAGATCCTCGCCGAAATCGACTTCTCGGGGTTCATGCGCCAGCCGGATCAGCTCATGAACCCCCGCACCCGCCAAGCCCTGGAGTTCGTCCTCGACAACCTTGTCTGGTTCATGCTGGTCTTCGTGCTGGTGGTCTTCTCCATCTTCATCCCGAACTATTTCCAGCTCGGCATCTTCGCCAACATCATCGAGGCCTCGAGCGTGCTCGGCGTCATGTCGATCGGCCTGGCGCTGGTCATCATCGCCGGGCACATGGACCTGTCGGTCGAATCCGTCGCGGCGCTCAGCGCCATGGCGGTGGGCATCCTGTTCTGCTCGTCGGGCATCGGCCTTGGCATCCAATTGCACCCGGAATGGCTGATGGTCCCTGTGTCGCTGCTGCTGGCCCTGGCCGTCGGCGGTCTCATCGGCGCCTTCAACGGGTTTCTGGTGGTCAAGGTCAAGATGAGCGCCTTCATCATCACGCTGGCGTCCTACATCTGGGTGCGCGGCCTGGTGCTGGTCATTTCGGGCGGCCGCTCGGCTCAGGATCTGGCACCCGCCATCCGCTGGTTCGGCATCCAGCGGCTGATCGGCCTGCCGCTGACGGCCTGGATCGCCATCGCCTGTTTCGTCGTCTTCTCGCTGATCATGGCCAAGACGCCGTTCGGCCGGCACCTCGTGATGATCGGCGGCAACGAGACGGCGACCTTCCGCGCCGGCATCCGGGTGAACCGCAACCTCATCATCGCCTTCGTGCTTGCCGGCGCCATCGCCGGCCTTGCCGGCTGGCTGCTGGCGATCCGCACCTCCGGCGCCACGGCAAACCTCGGCGTCGGGCTGCTGTTCAACGCCTTTGCCGCGGTCGTCATCGGCGGCGTCAGCCTGAAAGGCGGCGTCGGCACCCTGCCCGGCGTCTATGCCGGCGTGCTCCTGCTCTCGGCCATCAACACGGCGATCAACCTGATGGGACTGCCGGCCAACTTCACCCAGGTCATCCATGGCCTCCTGGTGCTGGCCGCGGTGCTGCTCGACGCATTCAAGCAAACCATTCGCCAAAGACTCGCATGACAGGACGGCTCGCATGACCGGAAGACTGAAGGACAAGGTGGCGCTGATCGTCGGCAGCGCGCGCGGCATCGGCAAGGGAATCGCGCTGCGCTTCGCCGAGGAAGGCGCAAGTCTGGTACTGGCCGACACCGAGACCGAGGCCGGGCAAGCGACAGCCGACGAACTGGGCGTCCCCTTCATCCGCACCGACATCTCGCAAATGGCCGACGCGGAGGCCGCGGTGGCACTGGCGCTGAAGCATCACGGCCGCCTCGACATCATCGTGCAGAATGCCGGTATCTATCCCTGGCAACTGATCGAAAACACCAGTGCCGACGACTGGGACCGCGTGATGGCCGTCAATCTGCGCGGCACGTTCAATGCCAGCCGCGCCGCACTGGTGCCAATGAGGGCGCAGCGCTCCGGGCGCATGCTCTACACCTCCTCCATCACCGGCCCGCACGTGACCAGTCCCGGCCATGGCCATTATTCGGCCAGCAAGGCCGGCATCAACGGCTTCATCCGGGCGGCGGCGCTGGAATTCTCCGGCTACGGCATCACCGTCAACGGCGTCGAGCCCGGCAACATCCTCACGGAGGCCATCCAGCAGCATCGCGGCGCCGCCTATATCAAGAACATGGAGGATTCCATCCCGCTCGGCCGCCTCGGCAGTCCGCGCGACGTCGCCAATGCCTTCCTCTTCCTGGCCTCGGACGATGCCAGCTACATCACCGGCACGACCATCGTCGTCGACGGCGGGCAGTTACTGCCCGAAGGCAAGGATTTCCGGATGGCGCCGCCGTGATTCCTTAACCCGCGAGGAAAAGTCGCCGCTCTTTCCGTCGCCGTTCCGCGGCTTCCTGCAAAGGCTTACCGAAACCAGTTGAACAGCTGTTCGAGCATTCCGGGCGGTTCCAGCGAGAACACGGCGCGAAATGTCGTCGGCCGATCGCTGGAAAATGCCGATGCAAGCGGTCGAGAATAGGATGCCGTGCGTCCGTCATCCGATATCGTGCCACTTGTCTCGATGATGCGCGGAGCCGTCACCGTCCATGCAATGTGCCTGCCTGACATCTTCGCCAATATGAGGGTCCGCAGCCCTTGCGCCATCGGATCGTCGGCATACTTGTCGGTTGGCTTGAGACTGGGGAAATTGACGACGAATTCGTAATTGTCCCCTACTCGGTTGAGCTGCACGCCCTGCTTCTTGTCTCCTCCGATATTGGCGTTCGAAAGAGCCGCAACGAGATCGTCCGTCTTGCCGGAGAAAAACAGCGAGCAGACCTCATCGCTGCCCTCGGTTTTCTGCTCGGCGGTTCCGGTTATGCCCGGCGACGACAACAGCTTGTCGGAACTGCACCATTTGCCGTTCGCGTTCTTGGCCATCGCCAACAGCGAGCCATCCACCGCTATCCGGATATTGGCCGTCGCGGTCCCATCGCGCCGGAATGCCAGATCCTGCTTCACGTCGAAGCAGCCCGCCACCAACAGACATCCGACCAGCGAGACGACGATGTTACGACGAACAGGGAATATCCAAAAACGCATCACATCTACGTTCAAATCTTGGCCCGGGGTCTCTTTTCGCGGCACCCTTCACAAAAAGCGGCCAGCCGATGATGCGAAATCTGGTGGGCGATGACGGACTCGAACCGCCGACATCTTCGGTGTAAACGAAGCGCTCTACCAACTGAGCTAATCGCCCGCTCCGGCGGGACCTTTAAGCGGTCGGGACCGGGTTCGCAAGGCCAAATGAACAGCCGACGTCCTGTTCGCACGCCGGATTTGTCCACAGAATGGCGGCTGTCAAAAAACCTTCTCCAGTTTGTGTTTATGATGGTTTGGTGCGCTTGACACCCGGGGGCGAACCCCTTATCCACCGCCCCAACGACGAACACGGCTGACACGTGCTCGTCAATGCGCGGGTGTAGCTCAGTTGGTTAGAGTGCCGGCCTGTCACGCCGGAGGTCGCGGGTTCGAGCCCCGTCACTCGCGCCAAGTCTTTTCAAGGACTTGGCCTTTGTCGCGCATAAGAAGTTTCAGCTTTTCCACCGCCGGGCGTCCTGCGTTAGAGCCGAGGCTGAAGGTTCGAAGGCGGCGGGTTGAAGCCTTGTCCAGAGGCTATCCCCCAGTTCGAAAAACTCCCGTCGTGCCGGACAAGTATTGGGCTGATGGCGTGGACTCCATACCATCCTTCCAGGATGCCCGGCGTCATCCCCTAAATTGCAGACATTTACATTAGCAATCTCTCAACTAAGTGGGGCGACCATACTCCATGTTGGGTCGACAGTTGGGTGTTGCGATGCAAAGTGACTTTGCAGCGGCGCGCGAGCTGCTCGAATGCGCGCAAAACCGCCTATCAGGAAACGACGAAACGAGCCGGAGTGTCCGCGCGAAGCTCGATGTCCTGATTGAAGAGATCGCAGCCGCGGAATTTCAGAAGGCGCCCCTGACGATCGTTCCATTTCCGCGAACGCGACCGCCGCGGTAGTCGGGAGCCCAAAGCTTCCTTTCAAGGGGTGGCCGCCGCCAGGAGGCTGGCGGCACCTCATCACAGCGCGAAAAAGACCTGCCGAAGCGTGGCCGATTGGCCTACTCTGAACTCGGCGGATGCGCGTAGATTACAATGGCTTTCATTTGCTTCGGGCCTCGAGGCCGCGCGGACATTATCGGACCGCCACGATCTTCATACCCGCACCCTGACCTGCTCCAAGGATTGCACCTGGCGTCCATCGACAAAATTGTCAGGATGTAGCCAAATCAAGAAGGCGGCGTTGGCAGCCACCCAATCCCGGGCCAGCAGGGAATACATGCAGATGTCGCATGGGCGCCCTTTCAAGGTGAGGCCTTCGCGCAATATGCCCTCGAAGACGAAACCCAGCCGATCGGCTGCTCGCCTGGATTTCGCATTGGCCGTCGTGCAGGTCCATTCCAAGCGGCGATAACCCAGATCGTCGAAGACGTGCCGCATGATGAGGAACAGCGACTCGCTGGCCGCGACAGTCCTTTGTAGAACCGGTGCGAAGAGGATATAGCCGAGTTCGATCACCCTGTGTTCCGGCCTTGCCTCCATCAGGCAAAGCCAGCCAACAGGCCCTGCGGCGGTTCTTAGTGTCAGAAATACGCGCGATTGGTCGCCAAGCAGGTCGCCGACATGCGCGCGGAAAGACTCGACCCCGTCGAACGGCCCCACTTTCATATCGGCCCAGATCTCGTCGCGTTCGCCGGCGTGGGTTAGCCGGAAGATATCGTCGGCATCTTCGCGACAGAGCGGAACCAGACTTATATGATCTCCGGTCAAGGTTACTGGCCGGGGAACGCTCGCACTGCCGGCTGCTTTCGACAGTTCCTTCCATCTCTCTTGCTCAGCCATGCTCCCGTCACCGCTGATTGGCGCCCCGGGGGAGCGAACCTGGTCCGGACGGTACCCCAATGGGGCATTCTGCCTCAACCTTTTCGGAAAGGCCAGAATGAGAGGGGGCTTGCGGGGTCAACAGCCGACCGTGCGTCCGAGGTTTTCTCTGGTCGCCTGGAAACCAAGCGAATGACCAGGCAGACGTAGCCAACCTGCAAGACAACCAGCGTCAGCACCGCCCAACCAAGGGACGCCCAGATCGACCCGGACTCGAAGTAAACCCAGATCGAAATGCCGATTGTCGTTGCAAGCATTCCGACCAGAAATTGCGGAAAGTACATCTTGATTGCCCCGTCCACCCCCAACCTTTCGGTTCGAGATATCCATGTGCCCCGCATCTTTTATTTAAGTTGCCACTAAATTAGTAATTACGCAATTTCTTAATCATGAACTTGCGGCGGTTGTGGCTGGCATCATGAGCAGCGCGAGCAGATGGTGTTGACCGGCGCTTCTCTCGCGCACGGCCGCCGGCATCAACAACAACAGCCGATCGGCGAAACCGATTCTAGTTTTGGTCCAGCAGCGCCTCGACCTCGCGCAGTGTCGGCATCGACGGCGCCGTGCCCGGTCGCGTCACCGAAATGCCGGCGACCGCGCAGGCAAAGCGCACCGCTTGCAGCGGCTCCACGCCTCGCGAAAGCGCGGCGGCGAAGCCGCCGTTGAAAGCATCTCCGGCTCCCGTGGTTTCGACCACCGGCCCGGCGCTGATGGCGGGGACATGCTCGGAGCGGTCCCTGGTGTGCAGTAGAGCGCCCTTGTCACCGAGCGTGACGATGACGGCGCCGACGCCCTTTTCGAGCAGCTTGCCGGCGGCGACCCGGGCGTCATCGACCGAGGAGACTTTCAGCCCCGTCAATTCCTCCGTCTCGGTCTCGTTCGGCGTGAGATAGTCGCAGAGCGTGTAGATGCGGTCGGGAAGCTTGGCAGCGGGAGCGGGGTTGAGGATGGTCGTCACCCCTGCCCCGCGCGCGATCTCCAGCGCCCTCAGCGCCGCGTCGATCGGCTGTTCGAGCTGCGTGACAAAGACGCCGGCCCCGCCGATCAGGTCGGCATTGGCCTCGATATCGGCCGGCGAGATCAGCATGGCCGCACCAGGGCTGACGATGATGGCGTTGTTGCCGCTTCCCTCCTCGACGAAGATGTAGGCGGCGCCGGTGTAGCTATCCGGCGTATCGATGACGGCGCTTTTCACGCCGGCATCCATCCAGGTCCGCCTGGCCATGTCGGCGAAGGCATCGACGCCAAGCCGGGTCAGGAAGGTGGTGTCGGCACCGAGCTTGCCGGCGGCCACCGCCTGGTTCGAACCCTTGCCGCCCGGCCCGAGCTTGAACGAATTGCCGAGGATCGTTTCGCCCATGCGCGGCTGGCGGTCGGCGCGATAGGCGGTATCGGCGACGAAGACGCCCAGGATGACGACAGGTTTCATGACGACAGGCTTGCCCAAAGCCATGCTGCTACGCCGCGTCCGGCGGCACGACGCCCTTGCGGAAGGCGAAGCAGCCGTAGAAGCGGCGCTCGCCGGTCTGGATGACACAATAGGCCCGCTTGGCGCGCTCATAGAATGCGTAACGCTCGACCGGGAGCATCGGCCAGGACTTGCCCTCGGCCGCGTCGACTTCCTTTTGCACTTCCTTCTGCACGGGCGGAATCTCGTCCGGCTTGCCGACGATCTCCATGCGCGCCGCGGAGTCGTCGACGAACGTATCCAGCGGGTAGAGCGACAGCACCGCCTTCACCACTTCCGCCGCCGGGGCATCGATGCGCAACAGCCGTCCGAGCGCCGTCTGGCGCGCCACCGAATCGGACGGGAAATTGGTGTCGGCGATTATCAGGTCGTCGCCATGTCCCATCGCCCGCAATGCCTGCAGCACGTCGGCATTGAGCAACGGATGGATCCCTTTGAGCATGATGGTCCTCGTGAAGTCCGTTTGAGATCAGAGACGCTGAGATCAGAGACGCTGGCCGGTCTCGGCGTCGAACAGGTGGATATGGTCGAGCCTTGGCCGGAGTTTGAGCGTATCGCCGGGCTTGAAGTCGTGGCGCTCGCGAAACAATGCCACCATCTCGCCGTCGCCAAAGCGCAGGAAGACCAGCGTTTCGGACCCGGTCGGCTCGACCACCGAAATCTTCGCCGGCACGCCATCGGGATGGATCTCGATATGCTCGGGGCGCACGCCATAGACGACAGCCTGTCCGTCCTGCGCGGCATTGTCGCCAATCGGGAACAATGTGCCTGATATGTCGACGCCCGGCTTGTCGCCCTTGCGCAAAACACCCTTGAGCAAGTTCATCGAAGGTGAGCCGATGAAACCGGCGACGAACAAATTGGCCGGCCGGTCGAACAGCTCCAGTGGCGCGCCGACCTGCTCGATGCGGCCGTCGCGCATGACGACGATCTTGTCGGCCATCGTCATCGCCTCGATCTGGTCGTGGGTGACGTAGATGGTGGTTGTTTTCAGCCGCTGGTGGAGTTCCTTGATCTCGGTGCGCATCTGCACGCGCAGCTTGGCATCGAGGTTCGAGAGCGGCTCGTCGAAGAGGAACACCTGCGGATTGCGCACGATGGCACGCCCCATCGCCACGCGTTGGCGCTGGCCGCCCGAGAGCTGCCGGGGATAGCGTTTGAGGTAGGGATTGAGATCAAGGATGTCGGCGGCGCGCTTGACTCGCTCGGCGACCACCGCCGGATCGGTTTTCCGCAGCTTGAGGGCAAAGGCCATGTTCTGCTCGACCGTTTTGTGCGGATAGAGCGCATAGTTCTGGAACACCATGGCGATGTCGCGTTTTGCCGGCGGCAAATGATTGACGACACGGTCGCCGATGGCGATCGTGCCACCGGAAACGGTCTCCAGCCCGGCCACCATTCTGAGCAGCGTGGACTTGCCGCAACCTGAAGGACCGACCAGCACGACGAACTGTCCGTCAGCGATGTCGACGCTGACTTCGTGCAGAACCTTGACGGTTCCAAACGCCTTGGCCACCTTGCTGATCGTGACTTGAGCCATGTCTCCCCCATCGGCTCCACTGGCCGTAGGCGCAGAAGCTAACCAACACGACCTGCCAGGGCAAGTCGGTCTCTTATAGATAAAAACCTGTTCTCGTTGACACGGCGTTTGGTTGTGAGAATAGTGGCGGGTGCTGGTCCAAATGTCGGTAACGATCCGAAATCGGAACTTCAATCGACGCAGGGTGGGGTCCTGCCTAATTCGTTGTCCAGCCGGGAGCACAATCGTGCTCCAGCATCCGACAGGTGGCCACATCCATTCATACTGATATTCTGGGAGGAATAGTCGATGAGAACAGGTCTTTACGATAAATTGGTCCGCGCCGGCGCCACAAGGCGCGACGTATTGAAGAGCGCGGCCAGCATGGCCGCGATCGCGGCGGCATCCGGTGCCGGGCTCGGCGCGCTGACGCGCCCGGCTTCCGCTGCGAGCGAGCTTCGCTCGAAGATCCTGCAGATTCCCGGCGTTGGCAAAGGCCAGCCGACCGATGCCGATTTCCAGAAGGTCGGGGAGCTCTGCCTCGACGCGACCAAGGCCAATGTCAAGGAAGGCGAATTCGCCGGCGTTGAACTGACCTTCATGGGCCTCAACAACCAGAACCTGCACAATGTGCTGTTCCGCGGCTTTCTGAAACCATGGGAGGCCTATACCGGCGCCAAGATCAGCTGGATCGACCTGGCGCAGGCCGACTACAACGCCCGCCTGCAACAGTCGATCGCCACCGGCACCGTCGACTTCGACATTATTGAGATGGGCGCCCCCTTCGAAGGCGACGTCTGCGGCAAGGGCCTGACCTCGGAAATGCCCGACTGGGTCAAGAAGCAGATCGATTTCGACGATCTGGTCAATTATCTGAAGCCGCCGGTCGGCACCTGGGATGGCAAGCAGTATCGCGTGACCATCGACGGCGACACGCACAATTTCAACTACCGCACCGACGTGTTCGCCGATGCCGACCTCGCCAAGCAGTGGAAGGACGGCGGCGGTGAAGGCGAATGGGGCGTGCCGAAGACCTGGCAGCAAGTGCAGGCCGTGACCAAGTTCCTCAAGGGCAAGAAATTCAAGGGCCAGGACGTGTACGGCTATCTCGATGCGCCCAAGCCCTGGGGCGGTTTCGGCTTTTACTTCCTCGGCAGCCGCGCCACCGCCTATGCCAAGCATCCCGACGACAAGGCCTGGCTGTTCGACGCCGACACGATGAAGCCGCGCGTCAACAATCCGGCCTGGGTGCGCGCCATCCAGGACGTGATCGACGCGCTGCCCTCCGAACCGGCCGACCAGATCAACGCCGATCCGAACACCACCGCCTTCCAGCAGTTCCTGGCCGGCACCGGCTCGATGATCCCCTGGTGGGGCGACGTCGGCTCGAACGTCAAGACCAATGATTCCTCTGTGATCGGCGACGTCACAGGCTTCTCGATCCTGCCGGGTTCGGATGACGTCTACAACTCCAAGACCGGCAAATGGGAAAAGCTCGCCAGCGGCCCGAACTACTCGCCGAACTGCGCCTATCTCGGCTGGGGCGTCTACGTGATGGCCCGAGTCGACAGCGACGAGAAAAAGAAGAAAGCGGCATGGTCCGCCGCCGCCCATCTCGGCGGCAAGGACCTGTCTATCTGGACGGCGATGTATCCGTCCGGCTTCCAGCCCTACCGCAATTCCCATTTCGACATTCCGGAATGGGTGGCGGCCGGCTACGACGAGGCCTTCATCACCTCGTACCTCAAGTCGGAAGGCGACAGCTACAACCATCCGAACGCGGCGATCGAGCCACGCATCCCCGGCATCTTCCAGTATTATTCCGCCGCCGAGGACATTCTGGCCAACACCTTCGCCGGCAAGATGAAGGCGCAGGAAGGCGCCGACGCCATTGCCGCGGCCTGGGAAAAGCTGACCGACCAGATCGGCCGCGAAAAGCAGATCAAGCTCTACAAGGCCTCGCTCGGCATGGCCTGATCAGAGCCTGAACCTGGGTCCGGCGACGAGAGCCGCCGGACCCTGTCTTGACCGGGACGCCGGTCGCGAAGTGCCTTCTGCAACCGGACGAGACGCGTGGCTGACCAGATTTTGCCCACCAATGATTGGCCGGCAAACGCCGTCCCATCCGACCTGATCCCACCAGGCCGCAAACGCCTTGGCTGGGCGCTGATGGCGTTGGCCACGTTCGGCCTCCTGGCAACGATCCTGGCACAGATCCTCTACAAGAGCGAAGTCGACACGATCGGTTTCGAGACCTGGCGACCGGTCGTGTATGCCTATGTGCTGTGGGGCGTGGCGCTCGGCATCGGCCAGGTGCTGACGCGCGGCGAGGACGGGCAGCGCGCGCTATTCCTGTTGCCGGCGCTACTGTTCACCATCGCCATGGTGATCTTCCCGACGCTGTTCGGCTTCTACATCGCGCTCACCGACTGGAACCTCTCCTCCTTCAGTGGCCGCAGGTTCAACGGGCTCGCCAATTTCTGGCAGATGCTTGGCGATCCCTACTACCGCAATGCACTGTTCAACATGGTGCTCTATGTCCTGGCGGTGCTGGTCGAATATGTTATCGCCTTCGGCCTGGCGCTGTTGCTCAACGCACAGATCAGGGCGCGAAAATTCTTCCGCGTCGTGTTCCTGATGCCGCTGATGCTGTCGCCGGTCGCGGTATCGTGGATGATTGGCAAATCGCTGATGGAATACCGGTTCGGGCCGGCGGCGACGCTGGCGCGCCATCTCGGCTGGGATAATCCCGCCTTCTTCTCCGATCCGATCACAGCGCGTATCTCGATCATGCTGCTCGACGCTTGGACCTTCATTCCCTTCATGATGATCATGCTGCTGGCCGGCCTGCAGGCCATGTCGCGCGAGGTGCTGGAGGCGGCGCGCGTCGACGGCGCGACCGCATGGCAGACCTTCTGGCAGGTCACCTTCCCGCTCATGCTGCCGGTTTCGGTGACGGCGGTGATCCTGCGCATCATCTTCAAGCTGAAGCTTGCGGACATCATCATCACGGTAACATCAGGCGGCCCGGGCGGCGCGACCGATTCCGTATCGAGCTTCATCTACCGCGAATACCGCGACCGTTCGAATGTCGGTTACGGCACCATGCTGGCAATGGCCTATCTCGTCATCATCGTCGTGTTCGTGACCTGGCTGCTGAAGCTCGCCAACCGCTTCGTGCGCAACGTCAACTGAGTGGCCGGATCATGAGCGTTCAGACCACCGACTATACCGTCTCCGAAATCCGCTCTCCGGCGAGCTTCATCACCAGCCGCGTCTTCATCTACGGGGCGCTTGTCTTCTGGGCCTTCATTTGCCTGTTCCCGATCTACTGGACGATAACGACCTCGTTCAAATCGGCGGTCGACGTCACGCAAGGCCATCTCATCCCCTTCGTCGACTTCTGGCCGGACTGGAAAGGCTGGCGATCGCTCGGCCTATCGCCGGATTCGATCTTCCAGACCTCCACGGTGCGCGATGAGTTCTTCAAGCGCTTCATGAACTCGGTCATCACCTCGGTCGGCGCATCGAGCCTCGCCATCGTCATCGGCAGCCTGGCCGCCTACGGCCTGACGCGCTACCGCTACAAGTTCGCATGGTTCAGGAACGAGGACATCTCCTTCTTCTTCCTGTCGCAGCTGATCCTGCCGCCCGTGGTGCTCGCCCTGCCCTTCCTGGTGCTCTACCGGGAAGTCGGCCTGCTCGACACGCGCGTCGGGCTGATCCTGCTCTACACGCTGATGGTGCTGCCGATCGTCATCTGGATCATGCGCGACCAGTTCAACTCCATCCCGGTCGAACTGGAGGAAGCGGCCCTCGTCGATGGCCTGTCGATCTGGGGCGCGTTTTTCCGCATCGTCATGCCGATCGCGCTGCCTGGCATGGTCGCCGCCTTCATCCTGGCGATGGTGCTATGCTGGAACGAGTATTTCTTCGCCGCCCTTTTGACTTCGACCGATGCCAAGACCATTCCGGTCATGGTGGCAAGCCAGACCGGCTCGCAAGGCATCAACTGGTGGTCGATGGCAGCTCTTGCCACCGCGGCCATAGCGCCCCTCGCCGTCATCGGCATCGCGCTGGAGCGCTATCTGATCATGGGCATGACCGCGGGAGCGGTGAAATAGGCCTCACTGGTTCGCGCGCAACATTCGCGTTGGCCACAAGGCCACGACCGCTACGGCAAGGATGTCATGCCGATCGCCCGGCAGGGTCGGACTTACGGGCGGGCGGGCTGAAACACCGCGGTCAAGTCTTCAGAATGGACCGCAGGTGATCCATGATCATGGCAACGCCTGTTTGCCCAAGTTCCGCCGATGCGTCCTTGGCACCAGCCGTATACCAGCCGGTATTGTCGGCGAAGCGGGCGGCATCGACAGCGTCGGGGCATAGCGCCAGCATCAGCGATGTCTCGCCAATGCCGGCATGGTCGAACGGGTACTTGCCGTTCATGGCGGCCGGCATCAACGGATGCACCTGCACCCAGTTGAAGAAGTTTTCCCCCTCGGCATGTCCGGCATAATAGTCGGCCATCGTCTCGGAACCCCACCAGCCCTCGCCGCGCTGCTTCTCCAGAAAACGGAAGATCGCCTGACGGCCGGCGGTCTTGAAGGCCAGATCGGTCGGCATGCCGGCGGCAAAGTTCTCGGTCTGGTGATGGACGATGGCGTGGATGTTGCGGAAGCCGATGCGCAGCAGGCTGTAGAACAGCTCCTCGCCGAATGGGGCCAGTTGATTGCCGCCGACCTGCACCGAACCAGTGCCTTCCGGCGGTGCCACCGCGTAACTCGCCGCGCCGTAGTAGAAGGGCGGCAGGATGACGATGTCCCTCTCCTGCTCGAACAGCTCCAGCGTCTTGATGACGGCCAGCGTGTCCATGCCGACGGCCATGTGCTCGCCATGGTATTCGAGCACGCCAAGCGGCAGCGCGACCGGCCAATTCTGCGCGATCGCCTTGCGGATCTGGTGCGGCAGCATCAGTTCGTAACGCATGGTCTATTCCATGTTGGTGTGGCGGGCGCGCATGGCTTCGGGCGACGCACCCGTCAGGGATTTGAGTTTCAGCACCATCACCTCGAACAGCAGGAACAGGGCTCCTTCGAACACCGAGCCCATCGGCAGGACCGAAGTCTTCTGTAGGCCCTGGTCATCGGCCATGGTCTGGGCCGGGATGAGCAGCGTGGTGTCGGCCAGTCCCGCGGCACTGCCGCCGGCCTGGGCGGTCAGCAGCAGATTGGTCGCGCCGACGTTGCGCGCAACCTGCATCAAGGTCAGCACTGTCGAGGTTTCTCCCGGCCCGGAACTGGACAGGAAAACATCGCCTGGACCCAGCGGCGGCGTGGTCATGTCGCCGACCACCGAGACAGGCAGGCCGAGATGGTAGAGCCGCATGGCGAAACCCTTGACCTGCAAAGCCTCGCGACCGCAGCCATAGACGACGATTTGCCCTGCATCGGCCAGCAGCTTGCAAGCGGCGTCGATGCTGCCTTCATCCATACGTGCCAGCACGCAGCCGAGCTCATCGAGCGCGGTCTTGAACAGGTTCTCGCTCGGCCCGCTCACGGCAAATCCCCCCTCCAAATCGTCCGGAAATTTTTCACGAACAGCTTGATTTGGTTCATGCTAGCAACCGCGAAAATGCGTGTCCAACGCTGTGCGACGCTTTTGCCTGATCGCAGGCGTGATAGTGTCATGTCAGACAAATCAACCTGGGAAAACTGCAGGACATGAAGACACGGCATTTCGACCGCATCGGCAATGGCGGCATCACCTTCACCGAACTCGGCTTCGGCACGGCGCCGCTCGGCAATCTCTACCGCACCGTTTCGGACGAGGATGCCAATGCCACGCTGGATGCCGCCTGGGCGACCGGCTGCCGCTACTACGACACCGCGCCGCTCTATGGGCTCGGCCTGTCTGAAACGCGCCTCAATCCCTTCCTGCGCGGCAAGAAGCGCGACGACTATGTGCTGTCGAGCAAGGTCGGCCGCCTGATGCGCGCCTGCCCGCCCGAGCAGCGTACGGGCATCGGCAAGTTCTTCGACACGCCGTCGCGCCGCGAGGTGTACGATTACAGCTATGACGGCGTGATGCGCTCATTCGAGGCCTCGCTTGAGCGGCTTGGCGTGGACCGGATAGACATACTGTTCGTGCATGATGTCGACATCTTCACCCATGGCAGCAAGGAGGCGTCCGACCAGCGCATCGAGGAATTCATGCGCTCGGGCTATTATGGACTGCTGTCGCTGCGCGACCAGGGCGTCATCAAGGCATTCGGCGGCGGCATCAACGAATGGCAGGTTGCCCAGACGCTGGCCGAGCGCGGCGATTTCGACCTGTTCCTGCTTGCCGGGCGTTACACGCTGCTCGAACAGGAAGCGCTGACATCCTTCCTGCCGCTCTGCCAGAAACGCGGCATCGGCATCGTTCTCGGTGGCCCCTACAATTCCGGCATCCTGGCGACGGGACCGAAACCCGGCGCCTACTACAACTACTCCGAAGCGCCGAGGGACGTTCTCGAGCGGGTCGCCGGCATCGAGGCGGTCTGCAAACGCCATGGCGTCAGGCTGATCGAGGCGGCGCTGCAATTTCCGCTGCTGCATCCCTCGGTCGTCTCGGTGATCCCCGGCGGCCAGCGGCCGAGCGAAGTCGAAAGCAACCGGGCGCTGCTCGACGCGAAACTGCCAGCAGCCCTTTGGGCCGACCTGAAGAAGGAAGGCCTGATGAGAGCCGATGCGCCGACCGCGTAACCAGGGACCATTCGCGCCGGCGTCAGGCACAAAAAAGAAAAGCCGAGGCAAGCCCGGCTTTTCTGGTCTCTGAAAAAGAAAAACGCGTTTAGTTGACGGCGTCCTTGAGGCCTTTGCCGGCCGAAAACTTCGGCACGGTGCGTGCCGGGATCTTCACTTCAGCGCCGGTCTGGGGGTTGCGGCCAGTCGAGGCCGCACGCTTTGACACGGTGAAGTTGCCAAAGCCGACAAGCCGGACATCGCCGCCCTTCTTCAGTTCGCCGGTGATGACGGAAAACACCGCATCGACCGCCGACTGCGCGTCACCCTTCGAAATGCTCGCGGCGTCGGCGACAGCGGACACCAGTTCGTTCTTGTTCATAAAAATTCCCTTCCATGAGAACACCGGAACTAACGACTCATCCGGCAGGAAACGGACTTTAGAAAGAAGCGTTCGCGCAACCAAGTCGAAAAGGCAGGAAAAAGTGGGAAAAAGCCCGGAAATCCGGGGTTTTTCACATGAAAAAGCCGGGCGCGAGGCCCGGCTTTCTGTTTGTGCGCTGCAACCTTAGAAATTTCTAATGTGCGAGCGACTTTCCAGCATCGTCGGCACTGTCCGTCGAGGCCGGCGGATTGACCGGTTCGACCCATTCGATCGGCTCCGGCATACGCACCAGCGCGTGGCGCAACACCTCACCAACGCGTGAGACCGGAATGATCTCCATGCCGTTCTTCACGTTGTCCGGAATCTCCGCCAGATCCTTGGCGTTGTCTTCCGGGATCAGCACCTTCTTGATGCCGCCGCGCAGAGCGGCGAGCAGCTTCTCCTTGAGGCCGCCGATCGGCAAGATGCGGCCGCGAAGCGTTATCTCGCCGGTCATCGCCACATCGGCCCGGACCGGAATGCCTGTCAGTACCGACACAATGGCTGTCGCCATGGCAGCACCGGCGGACGGACCGTCCTTGGGCGTTGCGCCTTCCGGCAAGTGCACGTGGATGTCGCGCTTGTCGAACAGCGGCGGCTCGATGCCGAAATCGATGGCCCGCGAGCGGACATAGGAGGCCGCCGCCGAAATCGATTCCTTCATCACGTCGCGCAGGTTGCCCGTCACCGTCATGCGGCCCTTGCCGGGCATCATGACGCCTTCGATCGTCAGCAGCTCGCCGCCGACTTCCGTCCAGGCAAGCCCGGTAACGACGCCGACCTGATCATCAGCCTCGACCTGACCGAAGCGGTAGCGCTGGACACCAAGGTAGTCGGCGAGGTTCGCCGCCGTGATGTTCACCGTCTTCTTCTTCGTCTTCAGGATCTCGGTCACCGCCTTGCGCCCAAGCTTCATCAGCTCGCGCTCCAGGCTCCGGACGCCCGCTTCGCGGGTGTAGGTCTGGATGATGGCGCGGATCGCATCCTCTCCGACGGAGAATTCCTTCGGCTGCAGCGCGTGATCGCGGATCACCTTCGGCATCAGATGCCGCTTGGCGATCTCGATCTTCTCGTCCTCGGTATAGCCGGCGATACGGATGATCTCCATGCGGTCCATCAAGGGCGCGGGGATGTTCAGCGTGTTCGCCGTCGTCACGAACATCACGCTCGACAAGTCGTATTCGACCTCGAGGTAATGGTCCATGAACGTCGAGTTCTGTTCGGGGTCGAGCACCTCGAGCAGCGCCGACGACGGATCGCCACGGAAGTCCTGGCCCATCTTGTCGATCTCATCGAGCAGGAAGAGGGGGTTGGACTTCTTCGCCTTCTTCATCGACTGGATGACCTTGCCGGGCATCGAGCCGATATAGGTACGCCGATGGCCACGAATCTCGGCTTCGTCACGCACGCCGCCCAGCGCCATGCGGATGAATTCGCGACCGGTCGCCTTGGCGATCGACTTGCCGAGCGAGGTCTTGCCGACGCCGGGAGGGCCGACGAGGCACAGGATCGGCCCCTTCAGCTTCTTCTGACGGCTCTGCACGGCAAGATACTCGACGATGCGGTCCTTGACCTTGTCCAGGCCGAAGTGATCGGTATCGAGCACGTTCTGGGCATAGGCCAAATCCTGCTTGACCTTGGAGTTCTTGCCCCACGGGATCGACAGCAGCCAATCGAGGTAGTTGCGCACGACGGTCGATTCCGCCGACATCGGCGACATCGTCCTCAGCTTCTTCAACTCGGCTTCCGCCTTTTCGCGAGCCTCCTTGGAGAGCTTGGTCTTCTTGATGCGCGCCTCGATCTCGGCGGCCTCGTCGCGGCCGTCCTCGCCTTCGCCGAGCTCCTTCTGGATCGCCTTCATCTGCTCGTTGAGGTAGTATTCGCGCTGCGTCTTCTCCATCTGGCGCTTGACGCGCGAGCGGATGCGCTTCTCCACCTGCAAGACGGAGATCTCGGCTTCCATGAAGCCCATCGCCTTTTCCAGTCGCTCCTTGACCGAGAGCGTGGCCAGCATTTCCTGCTTTTCAGGGATCTTGATGGCGAGATGCGAGGCAACCGTATCGGCGAGCTTGGAATAGTCGTCGATCTGGCTGGCGGCACCCACCACTTCAGGCGAGATTTTCTTGTTCAGCTTGACGTAGTTCTCGAAGTCGGTGACGACCGAGCGGGCCAGCGCCTCGACCTCGACCTCTTCCTCCTCCGGCTCGACCAGCGCCGAGGCGCGGGCTTCGTGGAAGTCGGGACGGTCGGTGAAGGAGACGATTTTCGCACGCGAGGCGCCCTCGACCAGAACCTTGACGGTGCCGTCGGGCAGCTTCAGCAATTGCAGCACATTGGCGAGCGTGCCGATGTCGAAGATCGCATCGGGCTCGGGATCGTCATCGGCGGCATTCATCTGGGTGGCAAGCAGGATCTGCTTCTCCTGCCCCATCACCTCTTCCAGCGCCTTGATCGACTTTTCGCGCCCGACAAAGAGCGGAACGATCATGTGCGGGAACACCACGATGTCGCGCAGTGGGAGGACTGCGAAGACGCCGTCGCTGGGAGCCTTGGATATTTTGGCCATTGTCCAACCTTTCATGTCGCGGTCACCATCAGGCCAACCGCGAATCTTATATTAACGACCGGGGATCGTTCCGCCTACCACCGTTTGTGACGGGAGTTTTACAGCACAGAAACCGGGCACCTCGGCCTTCTGGTGTTAGGTGGATGCAAGCGGGGCAAAGATCAAGATGTAACATCGTCCGCAATCCACTCCATCGCCGAGGTCGCGTGCCCTTCACAGCAAAACGGCGCCGCAACGGCGCCGTTCCATAAAAATATAGGGTGAAGTGCCATGTCAGGCACTGACGTTGCCCTTCTTTTCCTTCTGTTCGGAATAGATATAGAGCGGCCGGGCGCTGCCGGTCACCACTTCCTCCGAAATCACCACTTCGCGCACGCCTTCCAGCGCGGGCAGTTCGAACATGGTATCGAGCAGGATCGCTTCCATGATCGAACGCAGGCCGCGCGCGCCGGTCTTGCGCTCGATGGCGCGCTTGGCGATCGCCGACAGGGCGTTCTCGTGGAAGGTCAGGTCGACATTCTCCATCTCGAACAGCCGCTGATACTGCTTGACCAGAGCGTTCTTCGGCTCGGTCAGGATCTGGATCAGCGCAGGCTCGTCGAGGTCCTCCAGCGTCGCCAGAACCGGCAGGCGGCCGACGAACTCCGGAATGAGCCCGAACTTCAACAGATCCTCGGGCTCGACCAGGCGGAAGACATCGCCGGTGCGGCGATCCTCGGGCGACGCAACGATGGCGCCGAAGCCGATCGAGGTCTTGCGGCCGCGATCCGAGATGATCTTGTCCAGCCCGGCGAAGGCACCGCCGCAGATGAACAGGATGTTGGCGGTGTCGACCTGCAGGAATTCCTGCTGCGGATGCTTCCTGCCGCCCTGCGGCGGCACGGAGGCGACCGTGCCTTCCATGATCTTCAACAGTGCCTGCTGCACGCCCTCGCCCGACACGTCGCGGGTGATCGAGGGATTGTCGGACTTGCGCGAAATCTTGTCGATCTCGTCGATGTAGACGATACCGCGCTGGGCGCGCTCGACATTGTAGTCGGCCGACTGCAGCAGCTTCAGGATGATGTTCTCGACATCCTCGCCGACATAACCGGCTTCGGTCAGCGTCGTGGCATCCGCCATGGTGAAAGGCACGTCGATGATGCGGGCCAGCGTCTGCGCAAGCAGCGTCTTGCCGCAACCGGTCGGACCGATCAGCAGGATGTTGGACTTGGCCAGCTCGACGTCGTTGTTCTTGCCGGCATGGGCGAGGCGCTTGTAGTGGTTGTGGACCGCCACCGACAGCACGCGCTTGGCGTAGGGCTGGCCGATGACATAGTCGTCGAGAACCTTGAGGATCTCCTGCGGTGTCGGCACGCCCTCGCGCGACTTCACCATCGAGGTCTTGTTCTCCTCACGGATGATGTCCATGCAGAGCTCGACGCATTCGTCGCAGATGAAGACCGTCGGACCGGCGATCAGCTTGCGCACCTCATGCTGGCTTTTGCCGCAAAACGAGCAATAAAGCGTGTTCTTCGAGTCACCGCTGTTGTTGCCGACCTTGCTCATTTTCCTGTCCTTTCATGGCCGCCCGCCGATGGTCTGGCTGAAAGGGCGCACACTCTATTTATCGCGGGAATCCGCCGCCGCCAGTATCCCGGCTCCCGCAACGTATTCCGTACGAAACACAAATCAGAAAACGTGGCAATGATTCGCAGCAACCCCACACAAAGCTAAGCCGTCGAAAATCAACATAGCCTTAACGTAGGCAATCCCAACCGTCGAGGGAACAGCCAATTGTGGCCGAAATGCCGCAAGAGGCACCAAAAGCGCGTGATGGTGCCATCCAACTGCCACCAAGCCCTTATGCCACAGCACCTTCGGCCGGTTCGCGCGACGAAATGACCTTGTCGATGAGGCCGAAGTCCTTGGCTTCGTCGGCGGTCATGAAATGGTCGCGGTCGAGCGTGCGTTCAATCTCTTCGTAGCTCTTGCCGGTGTGCTTGACGTAGACCTCGTTGAGACGGCGCTTCAGCTTGACGATATCCATGGCATGGCGCTCGATGTCGGAGGCCTGCCCCTGGAAGCCGCCGGACGGCTGGTGAACCATGATGCGGGCATTCGGCGTGGCGAAGCGCATGTCCTTGTGGCCGGCGGTCAGCAATAGCGAGCCCATCGAGGCCGCCTGGCCGATGCAGAGCGTCGAAACGGCCGGCTTGATGAACTGCATGGTGTCGTAGATCGCCATGCCCGAGGTGACGACGCCACCCGGCGAATTGATGTAGAGGTTGATTTCCTTCTTCGGATTCTCGGCTTCAAGGAACAGAAGCTGCGCGCAGACCAGCGTCGCCATGCCGTCCTCGACCGGACCGGTGATGAAAATGATGCGCTCCTTGAGGAGGCGCGAGAAGATGTCGTAGGCCCGCTCGCCGCGATTGGTCTGTTCGACCACCATCGGAACGAGGTTCATGTAGGTTTCGACGGGGTTCTTCATCTGATGTCTCTTATCTCGCGGTGGGATTCCGGCGCCGGGAATGCCGGCAGATCGGGCAGAATCGGTTCTGGATCGTTGTTCCGTAGATAGGATGCCGGCTCATCCTTGTGCAAGGCCGACCCGTCCTAGCCATCTGGGTAAGTCGAATCAAGCTTTACGGCCCAGGATTCGTCACGGTGACGGCCCCAAACGCACCATGGCCGCACAACCAAGCCGCCGGCGCGTAGCAATTTCTTAACCGCGTCACTTAACGAAGTGCGGCGAAACCGCTTTTCTCCCGGACCGCCTACCCTACAATTCAACGTTGAACTTTTGGCTGCGGTTCAAACAGGGGGAGTGTCATGTTCAGGAGAAGCGTATCCTTCGCCGTTGCCGGGCTGGCCATGCTCGGCACCACTTGGCAGACGGCGGCAGGCGGCCGCGCCGTGGAATGCTACGAACCGGTCCGCACGCCTGATGTCTACGACACTGTCTATGAAGACGTGATGGTCAGCCCACCCGGCCAGCAGGTCGACTACACCCCACCCATCTACGGCACGCGTGAACGTGTGGTGATGACCGTTCCGGCACAGGTGACCTACGAGGTCGTGCCGGCCGTCACCCGCACCGTCTATCACACGGTGAAGGTCAATGGCGGCGGCTATTCCTGGGAATGGCGTGTCATCCATGGCCGCAAGGTGCTGTGCAAGGTCTGGCACAAGGCGCGCTACGAACGCGTCGCCGAGACGGTGGTCATCCAGTCCGAACGCACGCGGCGCATCGTCATTCCGGCGCAATACGACCAGATCGCCGAGGAAGTGCTGGTGCGGCCGGAGCAAAGGCGCGTCATCGACGTTCCCGCGTCTTACCAGACCGTGGCGCGGCGCGTGCTGGTCCGCGAAGGATCGTCCGGCTGGCGGCGCGTGCATATTCCAAGGCATTGCCAGGATTAGCGGGGATAGCATAGCCTGCGCCACAGCGGATCTCCGTTGGGCTAAGGACATGCGCAACCTGGAAATTTCCAATCAAGAACTATCGGATCTCGCGGAAGAAGCCGTGGATCTGGCCAAAAGCTATTGGGCGTCCCTCGAGGAACGTCAGGCGTATCCCTCGACCAGCGGCAAGAATACGACTGAACTCTTCTTGCGGCCTTGGGCGGAGAATGCGCGTGGCCGGGACGTCCTCCAGGATTTCAAGTCGATTGCTGAGCATGCGCGGCCTGCAACCGGCAGGTTCTTTGGTTACGTCCTCGGCTCAGGCGAACCAATCGGCGCCCTGGGCGAATTGCTGGCCGCGGTGCTCAATCAGAATGTGACGTCGTGGCGGTCGGCACCGGCGGCGACGTCGATCGAACGCACCGTTGTCGGATGGTTGGCGGAAGCCGTCGGCTGCGCGGGATTTACCGGCAGCCTGTGCGGTGGCGGCTCGATGGCCAACCTCATGGCGTTGGCGATGGCGCGAGAAGCGAAGCTGCCTGCCAACGAAACAGGCGCACGACCCTGCGTAATCTACGCTTCAGAACAAGTGCACATGTCTATCCCAAAGGCCGTCGCGCTGTTGGGCATAGGCAGAAAAAATCTTCGCCTGATCCCTGTCGACGATAAGTTCAGGATGCGCCCGGACGCCCTCCGGGCGGCAATAGCAGCCGACGGCGAGGCCGGCAACACGCCAATCGCCATCGTGGCCACGGTCGGTACCATCGTCTCCGGCGCGATCGATCCTCTCCCCGAAATTGCCGACATCGCCCGAAGAGAGGCCCTGTGGATGCACGTCGATGGTGCCTATGGGGGACTGGCGGCCCTGGCGGTTCCGGAAAAATTCCAGGGATTGTCTTTGGCGGATTCATTGTCGCTCGACGCACACAAATGGCTCTATCAACCACTCGATTGCGGCTGCCTGCTCAATCGCCATCCAGACATTGCGCGCACGACGTTCTCGCACAGCGACGATTACGTCAGGATACTGAGCGAAGACCCCACGGAAGCATTTGCCTTCTTTGAGGAGTCGATCGAGCTCTCGCGACGCTTCCGCGCGCTGAAGCTCTGGATGTCGCTGCAGTATCACGGACGCAGTGCCTATCGCGAGGCTATTGCGCGCGATCTCCACCATGCGCAAATGCTGGCTCGGACAATCGCAACGAGGCCTGAACTGGAACAGCTTGCGCCGGTATCGCTGAGCGCGGTCTGTTTTCGCCACCGCTCGAAGGACAATGAAGCGATCCTGCGCCGCGTGATTGCGCGCGGCCGGGTATACCTGTCAAATGCCTCGATCAACGGCCAGTTCGCGTTGCGGGCGTGTTTCGTCAATCACCGAACGACGCCAGATGACGTACAGGCGATTGTTTCCGAAGTCATAGCCGCCGCTGACGAGCTCAATCACTGAGCCGTCGCATGTCTCGGCCTGGCTTGCACCCAAGCCACCTCCGCCCGCAGCCATTGCTTCAGCCCCGCGACATCGCCATTGCCGACCGCAGCCGCAACGCGCCGACCGACCGCCGCCCCGAACTTGTAGCCGTGACCTGAGCAGGCCGAGACGACAAGGCACCTGCCCTTCTCATGGGCGAGAAATCTCTCGTCCTCGGTGAAAGTGTAGGCGCAGGTGACGACCTCGGTCACCTCATACTCCTCGATGCGGGCGATCGGCGGCGAAAACAGGTTGCGGATCGCCTCGCCCTCGCCCGGCACCGGATCGCGGTTCCAGTCCGCATCGCTGGTCGGCACCCGGTGCAGACCTGAGCCGAATTTCATGCCGGCGCCGCCGGAGGGCGGGATCACGTAGCCATCGACAGCGCCACCGACGTCGAGGACGACGGGTGCCGCCTTCCAGGCCGCCTTGAGGTCTGCAGGCGGTTCGACATAAGCGAGCGCGGTTCGATACGTCTTCAGTGCGCCGCCCAGTTCGGGAAACAATCTCAGCACCCAGGCGCCGGCGGCGACGACGATGCGATCGGCCTGCATGGTTTCGCCGCTTTCGAGCACGATGCGGCCGGCCTCGGAATCGACCTCCGTCACCTTGCTGTGTTCATAGACATTGGCGCCGTTGGCGCGGAGCCAGGCGGCAAGGCCGGAAGCGATCTTGCGGCAGTGGAGCGCGCCGCCTTCCGGTGAATAGTATGCATAGCGGAATGTGCCCGGCTCAAGGAAAGGCCAACGCCTGACCGCGGCGTCTGGCTCGAACAGCTCGAAGGGAAAATTCCCTTCCTCGAGGCCCTCGCGGTATTCCTCGGCCTCGTCACCGGCCTCGCGGGAAATGCACACGAAACCGCGCGCATCAAGATGACTTTCGCCGAGATCGGCCCACATCTCGTCCCAGGCGTCATAGGCCTCTGTGATCAGCCGGCCGTAACCGGTTCCGGCCCGATAGGCGCGACGGATGATGCGGTGATGATCGCCCGACGCGGCCAGCGGATTGGGGATCGGTCCCTGCTCGACGATCGACACGCCGTGGCCCGCCTTGACCAGCGACCACGCCGTGGAGAGACCGGCAATACCCGCACCGACGACAATCACATTCATCCGCTCCGACCTCCGCAGCCGCCTCGGCTAGCTCAATTCATGGGTTGTCGCGCGCCAACATACGGTCTGGAATGAGGCTGGCAAGCCGCGCTATGGGTCTGGCATGACCAAATTGACGCTCCCCTACACCGCCTTTGATCCAGCCACACGCCTGCTGAGGCTCGACCCGCACGAGCCGGCTTTCTTCCTGAATCCGTACGAGGCCTATGCCTTCCTGCACGGCGCATCGAATGCGTTCTACTGGGAAGAGTTCGGCTTCTGGTGCTTCGGCGGCTTCGACGATGTCAACCGGCTGCTGCGCGATCGCCGTTTCGGCCGCCAGAACCCGGCCGGCATTCCCGACAGCCGCGGCGTCGGCCAGGACCGAAGCCATCTCACGGCATTCGACGGCATCGAAGCCAATTCGATGCTGGAGCTGGAACCGCCGGTGCACACGCGGCTGAGGACGCTGGTCAACCGGGCCTTTGTCTCGCGCCAGGTCGAACGGCTGCGACCGCGGGTCGAGGCACTCGCCAACGAGCTGATCGACCGTTTTGATCCGGCTGGTCCAGTCGACCTTTTGCCCGCCTTCGCTTCGCCCCTGCCGATCACCATCATCGCCGAAATGCTTGGCGTGCCGGTCGAGATGGGACCGCAACTGCTCGACTGGTCCCATCAGATGGTCGCCATGTACATCCATGGCCGCAGCCGCGAGACCGAGGAGACAGCCAATCGCGCGGCGGGTGAATTCGCCGATTTCCTGCGCGGCTGCGTCACCGAACGACGCAAGAACCCTGGTGACGATCTGCTGTCGCTGCTTATCTCGGCGCAGGAAGACGGCCAGAGGCTGTCGGAGGACGAGATGGTGTCCTCGGCGATCCTGCTGCTCAATGCCGGCCACGAGGCGACCGTGCACCAGACCGGCAATGCGGTGCGCTCGATCCTGGCGCAAGGCGGTGACCCCGGCCGCTTCTTCACCTCACCCGAAGCGACCGCCGCCACCGTCGAGGAATGCCTGCGCTTCGACGCGCCGCTGCACATGTTCACGCGCTACGCCTATCAGGAGATCGAGATCGCGCCTGGCATCGTCGTGCAGCCGGGCCAGACGATCGGGCTTTTGCTCGGCATGGCCAATCATGATCCGCGCGCCTTCGCCGAACCGCGGGCCTTCCGGCCGGATCGTGCGGACCAGAAGAACGTATCCTTCGGCGCCGGCATTCATTTCTGCATCGGCGCGCCGCTGGCCCGGCTCGAACTGCAGGTGTCGCTGAAGACTTTGTTCGACCGGCATCCGCGACTGCATCTTGCCGAACAGCCCCGCTTTCGCGACACTTACCACTTCCACGGGCTGGAAACGCTCGCCGTCGGCTTCTGACGATCGCGGGCCTGGGGCTGCGTCATCAGACTGTTGGAGACCGGCGACGGCGTTCGCATTGGCGTCTCTATGCGCCTGCACTGAGCTGCAAGCACCCAGCAACAGCCGGATTCCGATCTCGAAGCGCAGAACGCCGATCTGCCGACGGCGCACGACAAGGCGTCGGAAGCCTGCCTCAGCCAGTTTCCGGCGAAGTGATCACAGCTTGATCACATACTCCTTGCGGGTCGTTTCAAGCACTTCCCAGCTGCCCTTGAAGCCCGGCCTCAGCACGAAACTGTCGCCGGACTTGACGGTGCGTGCTTGCCCTCCGTCTTCCGCGATCACCGAAACGCCGGACAGAATGTGGCAGAACTCCCATTCGTCATAGACGATGCGCCATTTGCCAGGGGTCGATTCCCAGATGCCGGCATAGAGGCCGTCGTCGCGCTCCTCGGCATTCCAGGTGCGGAATTTCGGATCGCCCGAGATCAGCCGATCCAGCGCCGGCGCGCCGGATTCTGGTTCGACGCCGTCAATTGATATTGTCAGGTAATGCGCGGACAGAATTTGCCTCCATTAAAAGAGCCGGCTTCGCGCCGGCTCGCCCCCACCCCGGCGCTACGCGCCGACCCTCCCCGCAAGGGAGGGTAAGGATCAAACCTTGGCGAGCGCCTGTTCGAGGTCGGCGACAATGTCGGTGACGTCCTCGATGCCGATGGAAAGCCGCACGGTGTCCGGGCCGGCGCCGGCCTTGACCTTCTGCTCGTCGGAAAGCTGGCGGTGCGTGGTCGACGCCGGATGGATGACGAGCGACTTGGTATCGCCGACGTTGGCCAGATGCGAAAACAGCTCGAGCGCCTCGACGAATTTGACGCCGGCCTCATAACCGCCCTTGAGGCCGAAGGTGAACACGGCGCCCGCGCCAAGGGGCGAGTATTTCTTCTGCAGCGCATTGTTCTTGTCGCTGGGCAGGCCGGGATAGTTCACCCAGGCGACCTTGGGGTGGTTGGACAGCCAGCCCGCGACCGTGACGGCATTGTCGCAGTGGCGCTGCATGCGCAGCGGCAGGGTTTCGAGGCCGGTCAGGATGAGAAAGGCGTTGAAAGGCGAGATCGCCGGGCCGAGGTCGCGCAGGCCGAGCACGCGCGCGGCTATGGCGAAAGCGAAATTGCCGAAGGTCTCATGCAGGACGAGGCCGCCATATTCGGGGCGCGGTTCCGACAGCATCGGGTACTTGCCCGACTTCGACCAGTCGAAGGTGCCGCCGTCGACAATGACGCCGCCGATGGAATTGCCATGGCCACCGATGAACTTGGTCAGCGAGTGGACGACGATGTCGGCGCCATGCTCGATCGGCCGGATCAAATAGGGCGAGGCCAGCGTGTTGTCGACGATCAGCGGCAGGCCGTGCTTACGGGCGATGTCGCCGATCTTTTCGATATCGACGAAGGTGCCGCCCGGATTGGCAAGGCTCTCGATGAAGATCGCCTTGGTCTTGTTGTCGATCTGGCTTTCAAAGGTCGAGAGGTCGTTGGTGTCGGCCCAGCGCACTTCCCAGCCATAATTCTTGAAGGCGTGGCCAAACTGGTTGATCGAACCGCCATAGAGCTTGTTGGCGGCGACGAAATTGTCGCCCGGCTGCATCAAATTGTGGAACACGATCACCTGCGCGGCGTGACCGGACGCGACCGCAAGGGCAGCCGTACCGCCCTCGAGTGCGGCGACGCGCTCTTCGAGCACTGCCTGCGTCGGGTTCATGATGCGGGTATAGATGTTACCGAACGCCTTCAGGCCGAACAGCGAGGCGGCGTGGTCGGCGTCATCGAAGACGAAGGAGGTCGTCTGGTATATCGGCGTGGCGCGCGCGCCGGTGGCCGGATCGGGCTTGGCGCCGGCATGGACGGCGAGCGTGTTGAAACCGGGCGTACGGGTCACTTAAACCTCCCTTTGAACTTCTCGAATTGGCCGCGCATTCTTGGCGAAGGCCGCGCGTGAATGCAAAGAAGAAAATACCTTTCGGCAAACGATTTGTGATGAACGCGCCAGAAAATACCTTTCTTCCCGGAATAATTTTGCGTCTATTTCTGGCGCACGCCAAAGCTCTGGAAGCCCTGGCGCATCAGCGGCTTCTTTGATGATAGCACCCCGGAATTGACACCGGTCCAGCCGATCTCGCCGGACAGCTTGCCGTACTCGATCTTCGGGCAACGGTTCATCACCACCTTGACGCCGGCGGCTTCGGCGCGGGCGGCCGCCTCGTCATGGCGCACGCCAAGCTGCATCCAGACGACCTTCGGCAAGGGATCGAGGCGCAAGGCCTCGTCGACGATGCCGGGCACAGCCGCCGGGGCGCGAAAGATATCGACCATGTCGATCGGCCCGGGAACATCGGCGAGGCTGGCATAGGTCATGCGGCCGAGGATTTCCTTGCCAGCCTGGCCAGGATTGATCGGGAACACCAAAAAGCCCTTGGCCAGCAAGTACTTCAGGACGAAGTAGCTTGGCCTCACGTCGTTGGCGGACGCGCCGACCATGGCGATGGTCTTCACCGAATTGAGGATGCCGGCAATGTAGGTGTTGTCGTAGCTATCGTGGTTCATACGGCTTCCTGCGGTAGTGATATCGATAGAGTTCGCGATTGAACCCCAGCGAGGCATAGAGCGCGCGGCCCGGCACGTTGTCGGCCACAACCTGGAGGCATGCCGCCGAGGCACCTGCCTGTCGCGCCCAGTCGATCAGGCCGCCAACGGTCTTGCGCCCCAGGCCTTGCTGCCTGAAGCGGCGATCCGTTTCAACCGATTCCACCACAAGCAGCCCATCGCGAATGACGCCATAGGCCAGGGCGGCAATTACGCTGTCGTGTTCGCAGGATACGAATGCCCGCTCACCGATGATCAGCCCAGTCATATCGCGAAAGACGCGGCTGTCGGTGTCGTCATAGGCGCCCATGCGGAACCGCGCAGCGAACCAGTCCTCGCTTGGCATTGGCGAAACCGAGACGTGTTCGTCGCGAACCTCCGCCAAATCGTCGATCCCCGCATGGAGATGGATTGTTCCGCCCTCCAACTGGTAGCCGCGACCGTCGAGCGCGGCCACGAGTTCGTCGGCGATATCAGGCACGCGGAAGAGAGGCGTCTGGCCATGACCGATATAAAAGGCCTCGGCAGCGTCGAGCACTGTTTCAGGCGCTCCCCGCCTGCCCCGCAAAGGATTGGCTGAGTTCGCGCGCCGGGTCCTGCCACCCGAGCGCCTCAGAACCCAGCCATGGAAGACCGTCTCGGAGGCCGCCGGCCAGGCTGCGCGGCATGCCTCTTCCATCCGCCAATTGAGATCGTCGTCAGCCATGCGCGCCCCCGTCACGCGTCGGCTTCCCGCAGCGCTTCCTCCATAAACATGTCGGGGTCGCTGCAGAAGTCGCGCATCATGCGAAAGTGATCGGTGTCGGTGAAATCTGTCGGGTCGAGCCCGAACCGGCTGATGCGGAACAATTGCGCTCCGGGACAAGCCATCAACAGCGGCGAGTGTGTCGCCATGATCACCTGCGCGGTGCCGGACTGGTCCATGCGCCGCAGCATCTTGAGCAGTTCGATCTGGCGCGATGGCGAAAGCGCGCTCTCCGGTTCGTCGAGGATGTAGATGCCTTGCCTGCGGCAGCGCTCCTCGAAAAAGCGGATGAACCCCTCGCCGTGCGACCAGGAGAGGAAATCCGGCGGCGGCGGCTTGAACGGGTCTTCCAGTGCCGCCTGGTCGAGGTAACGTGCCACCGAATAGAAGGATTCGGCGCGAAAGAACCAGCCGGCGGTAACCTTTGGCAGCCAGTGGCCACGGAATGTGTTGGCCAATGCGGCGCCGCTCTTGTCGATGGCGCTGGAGTGGTCGACCGGGCGATAGCCCTTGCCGCCGCCGGCCTCGTCGTAGCCGGCCAAAGCGCCGATCGCCTCGAGAAGCGTGGATTTGCCGGTGCCGTTCTCGCCGACGATGATGGTGATGGGGGTGGTGAATTCGAGTTGGAATTCGTGGCCGCGAAAGAGCGGCAGGTTCCAGGGATATTTTTCCCAGTCGGACACCCGCTCCGGATCGAGCAGGATACGCTTGAGATAGGGCGCCTTGAGCCGTGTCAGCTGTTTGCGGTAGGCCATCAATCAGGCAGCGAAATCGTGCCGTCTTCGGCGATCGGAAAGGCCGGATTGTGCGCCACTTCCCAGACATGCCCGTCGGCATCGGCGAAATAACCGTACCAGCCGCCCCAGAAGGCGCGGCCGGCCGGCTTGACGATACGGCCGCCGGCTTTCTCAGCCATCGCCAGCACCTCGTCGACTTCAGCGTCGGAGCGGGTGTTGTAGGCGAGATAGACAGCGGAGGGCGCCCTGGCGAAGGTGATGCCCGAATCCGCCTCGGCGCTGGCACGCGGAAACAGGCCGAGAATGGCGCCGCCCATCTGGAAGAAGGCGACGCCGTCGGTGATGCCGGCATGCCGCCTCAGGCCCATCGCCTCGTAGAACCGCACGGCGCGATCGAGATCGTCCGTGGCGATGGTGACGATGGAGATGCGCGGTTCCACGGTTACTCGTCCGTCCATTCCGGCTTGCGCTTGCCGATGAAGGCGCCGATGCCCTCCTCCGCGTCGCGCGCCAGCATGTTCTCGACCATGACGCGGCCGGTATAGGCATAGGCATCCGCCAGCCCCATCTCGGCCTGCGCGTAAAAGGCCTCCTTGCCGATCTTCACCACCAAAGATGATTTGGAAGCAATGGTTTGCGCGTATTTGGTGACGATCTGATTCAGGTATTCGCGCGGCACGACGCGGTTGACCAGGCCGAATTCCTTGGCGGTCGCCGCGTCGATCGTCTCGCCGGTCAGGAGCATCTCCATCGCCTGTTTGCGCGAGACGTTGCGCGACAGCGCCACCATCGGCGTGGAACAGAACAGCCCGATGTTGACGCCCGGCGTGCAGAACGTCGCCTCATGGGAGGCGATCGCCAGGTCGCAGCTGGCGACAAGCTGCAGGCCGGCGGCGGTCGCCAGGCCGTCGACTTCGGCGATGACAGGCAAGGGATGACGCACAATCGCCTGCATCAGCGTCGCACAGGCGGCGAACGTCTCTTCGAAAAAGGCCTTGCCGCGATCGGCGTCGGCGCGGCGCGCCGTCATTTCCTTGAGATCATGGCCGGCGCAGAATACTTTTCCGGCTGCCGACAGCACGATGACGCGAACGGCCTTGTCGTGCTTGGCGCGGTCGAGTTCGGCGGTCAGTGCCGCCATTACCCCAAGCGACAGGGCGTTGGCAGGAGGATTGGAGAGCGTCAGGCGCAGCACACCCTTGTCCAGCCTGGTCGTGACCGGCCCTTCGACAGCGACAGGCTTGATGGCAAGGATTTCGGCCATGGCTGAGATCTCCGCGATTCCGAACGGGCTGGCAGAGTATCTAATATCGGATCGGGTTTCATCCAACACCCATCGCTTGCGCCAGAAGACTGAAGATGTTGCCAGGAATGCCCAGCTGCGCCCATACAGGCCTGCGCAGAACGAGAGACCGACATGCCCGCCCAGACCAATCTCAAACCGGTGCTGACCGCAGCGCAGATCAATACGCTGATGGAGACCGTCTTCCCGCAACTCAACGAGAATTCCGCCGCCTATGAGGCGATCGACGTGTTCCCCGGCGGCTGCATCGTGCGACTCAATGCTGGCGAGCGGCATCTGCGTCCCGGCGGCACGGTGTCCGGCCCGGCCCTGTTCACGCTGGCCGATATTGGCGGTTATGTCTGCGTGCTCAGCCATGCCGGGCCGGATGCGCTCTCGGTCACCACCAACCTCAACATCAACTTCGTGCGCAAGGCCGAGGCCGGACCGATCGACGGCCATTGCCGCATCCTGAAGCTGGGAAAGAGCTTGATGGTGTTCGACATCGACATCGTCGCCGGCCCGGAAGGACACACGATCGCGCATGCCACGGGCACCTATTCGATCCCGCCGAAGCGCATTGGCGATGTGGTAAAATAATACCTTTTTCCCAGACCATTGTTTTTGTTATCATTTCTCCATTTGAGAGCCTTTTGATCGGCTTGACGCGCAATTCCCCCTCGCCTATAAGCCCTCACGAAGCAGCGGCCCGCAAAGGCCGCCGTTTTGTTATTGGCGGCGGGCAGGCGCTCATCGTCAATCCAAGCAACAAGAAACGCCTTCCCCGTGAAGGTCAGAACCGAGAGCAGAAAACATGACAACCTTTTCGCAGAAGCCTGCGGATGTGGTGAAGAAGTGGATCCTGATCGACGCCGAGGGTCTCGTCGTTGGTCGTCTGGCCACTGTCATCGCCAATCATCTTCGCGGCAAGCACAAGCCGACCTTCACCCCGCATGTCGACGACGGCGACAATGTCATCGTCATCAATGCCGACAAGGTGGTGTTCACCGGCAAGAAGTTCACCGACAAGGTCTATTACTGGCACACCGGCCACCCCGGCGGCATCAAGGAGCGCACCGCGCGCCAGCTGCTCGAGGGCCGTTTCCCCGAGCGTGTCGTCGAAAAGGCCGTTGAGCGCATGGTGCCGCGTGGTCCGCTTGGCCGTCGCCAGATGAAGAACCTGCGCGTCTATGCAGGCGCAGAGCATCCGCATGTTGCCCAGCAGCCAGAAGTCCTCGACGTGGCCAAGCTGAATTCCAAGAACAAGAAGGTCGCATAAGATGGCTGAGCTTTCCTCGCTCGCAGAACTGGGCGCCGCCACCGGCAACACCAACACGCAGGCCGCGGCCCCGGTCCACGTCCAGAAGCTCGACAAGTCGGGCCGCGCCTATGCCACCGGCAAGCGCAAGAACGCCATTGCGCGCGTCTGGGTGAAGCCGGGCTCCGGCAAGATCGTCGTCAACGACAAGGAATTCGCGACCTATTTCGCGCGTCCGGTCCTGCAGATGATCCTCAACCAGCCGATCATCGCCTCCAACCGCGCGGGCCAGTACGACATCGTCGCCACCGTCGTCGGCGGCGGTCTCTCCGGCCAGGCCGGTGCGGTTCGTCACGGCATCTCCAAGGCGCTGACCTACTACGAGCCGGCGCTGCGCGCCGTGCTCAAGAAGGGCGGCTTCCTGACCCGCGACAGCCGCGTCGTCGAGCGCAAGAAGTACGGCAAGGCGAAAGCCCGCCGCAGCTTCCAGTTCTCGAAGCGCTAAGCGCTCCGCGGTTTTGGACAATCGAAAAGGCCGCCTCCGGGCGGCCTTTTTGCATTGCGCATCCCCTATCCGGCGGAATGGCCAGCGTCGCGGATGAACAGGAATGCGCAGACCGCCGAGAACGCCACGGGCGCGGCATTCGATGCAAGCCGTGTTGTACATCCGGCAAATGTCAGGCCAGGCAAATTTCCTGCGGTCCGTCGCGCGCGGCGCGGCACCATGCTACGAGACAGGGACCGGCCTTTTCGATCCAAAGTATATCTGGACAGGTAGTTCTTAGGGGGAGATCTCAGATGTCGTCACCCGAACCGATCAAATTCACCGACGGCGCGGCTTACGAGCGCTTCATGGCTCCCTGGAGCCGATCCGCCGGGGCTTTGTTCATCGACTGGCTGGCGCCGGACCCCGGACGGGCCTGGGTTGATGTCGGTGCCGGCAACGGCGCGTTCACTGAGCTCATTCTAGCGAAGTGCGCCCCTTCGTCCGTTTGCGCGATCGATCCCTCCGACGCGCAGATTGCGACTGCTCGGCAAAAAATCTCGGCAAAGCAGGTCGAGCTGTCGATTGGCGATGCGATGGCCCTTCCTTACGACGCCAACCGCTTCGACGTCGCGGTGATGGCGCTGGTGCTGTTCTTCGTCCCCGACCCGCGCAAGGGCGCCTCGGAAATGCTCCGCGTCACCAAGCCCGGCGGCATTGTCGCGTCCTACACCTGGGACGTCATGCGCGGCGGCACCCCTACGCAGCATTTGTGGGAGGAGATGGACGCGATGGGCAAACCGGCCGCACGTCCGCCGAGCGCGGAGGTCTCGCGTTTCGCGGCGCTGAAGGCGCTTTGGGCGGAGCTCGGCATCCGCGATGTCGAGACGCGCGAGCTTGTCGTCGAACGCACCTTCGCCGACTTCGACGATTATTGGCTATCCATGGTCGTGAGCAGCCCGAGCGGAATCGTCGGGAAGCTGTCGGATGCGGAGAGCGCGGAGCTTAAACGCCGACTAAAGGACAGACTGCCGGCAAGCGCCACGGGAGCGATCACGGTTCACGCATGGTCGACGGCGATCAAGGGGCGAAAGGCCGCTTAATGCATGCGACGCCTTACGTCGCCGCTTTCTTCTTCGCCTTCGGCTTGGCCGGCTTCGGTGCAAGTCCGTCCGGATCGTCGCCGTTGAACAGCAACGCGATGCGCTCGTAGCTCTGGCTCAATTGATGCTGGCGGTCGCGGCAGGCTCGATGCGTTCGCCCGTCCCGGCGTAGGGCACGCGAAAACCGTTCGCCGCCAGCCAGTCGATTGCCGCCTTCGGCTCGTCGGTCTGGATGATGGTGGCGCCACGATCGGCCCAGAAACCCCAGGCTTCGCGCGGCAGGCTGGCCTTGACCGCCAGTTCGTCGCCACGTCCGCCGGCCAGGAAGCCGCCCGGCTTGTTGACGATGGCGTAGGTGTCGGCCCAGATGTGCCAGTTACCCCGCACCGCGGCGGCCCGCATGCGCGTGCTGAACAGGGGGCCACCGGTCTCGGTCAGCGTCTCGGCACCCGCCCGCCAGTTGATCAGCTCGATCGCATGCGGCGAGAAAGCGTGGTCGACCGTCTCGGCGAAACCGGCATCGTGTACCGCGTCATCGGCGATGATCGGCATGAACTGGACACCGCCGCCGATGGCGGTCATCGCGGCCTTGACCGTGGCGATCCTGTTCTGGTTCCAGAGGTTCTCCTTGACGATGACCTGATCGGCCATGCCGAGATCGCGCGCCACCGCGATCATGCCCGGGAGGTCGCCGACGTCGAGCTTGTTGTCGAGGTTGATGAGGATCCGGTCCCTGGTCGCCAGCAGCATCTCGCGCAGCGTCGAGACCCTCTCGTTGGTGACAGAGCCGGTGCCCTCGACCACCAGCCGACATGCCCTGAGTTCGTCCAGCGTATAGTTCACCACCTCGCCCTTGCAGGTCGTGGTGCGATCGAGCCAACTGTCATGCATGACGACGAACGCGCCGTCCTTCGAGCGCCTGATGTCGACCTCGACAATCTCCGCGCCCATGGCGATCGAGCCTTCGACGGCGGCAAGCGAGTTTTCCGCGTACAGCGTCTTGCCGGCCTGCATGCCGCCGGCCCGGTGCGCTGCCACCATGACATGGTCGCGCCACTGGTTGGCATGCTCGAAGCGGTCGAGAATCTGCCTGGCGCGGCTTTCGCCCGCCGAGGCCTGGCCGCAGGCAGCCGCAAGTACCGTGGAAAGCAGAAGGCTCAGCCAGATTGTCCGCATCGAGAATCGCTCCTTGCAGGATCGAAACCCGGATAGGCGGTCCCCGTGACAGGGAGGTGAACGAAGCCGGCTAGCGGATAGTGAGTCAGATGCGCCTGGATAGCCGGCGGAACCATGCCATGGCCGGCATCTCGACCAGGCGCCACGTAATCCAGGAGGCGGCGATGGTGGCGACGAGCATGATGACGATTGCCCCGATCCCAGCCCAGCCGGCGCCGAAGCCGGTCGCGGGCTGTCCGCGCAGCACGAAGTCGCCGATCAGGCCAAGGCCGAGCTTGCGCTCAACGATCCCGGCAAAATTGATCAGACGCGCCTGGACGAAGATGTGGACCATGTAGATCGAATAGGACAGCGCGCCGAGCGTGAGCATGAACGGCGTCCTCAGCAAGGCGGAGATCCATCCGCCTTCATGGGCGAAGAGAAACAGCGCCAGTACGAACACCACAGGCGCGGCGATGCCGAAATCATTGCTGCCCGCCAGCGAGACGAAAAGGACGATGACCGCCACCATGACGATTTCGGCAAGCGTCCAGTCCATGCGCGGGCCGCTCCTGGCAAGAAGCTGTCGCGCCCCTGCAATGGAATCATGCTGAAACCAGGCCAGCAGGGCGCCGAGCGAGAAGCCGTAGAGACAGCGGATGAAGCCGAAATCGTAGGACACGTCCATATGATGCGTGGAGAAGCCGAGCAGGAACAGCGGCGCGGTGACGGCGGCGGCGACAAACCATATCCAGGCACGCGCGCCGGCGACGAAGACCACGCCCGCGAACAAGAGATAGGCGAAGAACTCGGCCGAAATGCTCCAGCTTGGCGCATTCCAGGTCAATTGATCCTCAAAGCCCATTCCCTGCAGCAGAAGCAGATTGGCAAGCAGACTTCCAGGGTCGAAACCGCTGGTGAAAGGAGCTGCGCCGGTGCCATGCAGTTGCGGCAGCATCAGCCGCAGCAACTCGAATCCCGCAAAGGCCGCAAGCATCAGCAGATGCAGCGGGTATATGCGGCCGAAACGCACCAGCGCGAAGCGGGCGACCTCTTCCGGCCGGCTCAGCCGATTGGCGTAGCTGCTGGCGATGACGAAACCGGAAAGAACGAAGAAGAAGTCGACGAAAAGGTAGGACGAACCCACAAAGGCGCTTTGCGAGATAGACGAGGCGGTCGGGAAGTGAAACAGCGCCACCAGAAGCGCGCAGATGCCGCGCCACGAATCGAGAACCTGGAAGCGCTCTCCCGCTACCGTACCGGCATGGGTCGACACCACGGCATGGGACGGATTAAGAAACGCGGTCTGCGTCATGATGATACAAATCCTGTCTTGCCGTGGCACCCGGGCGGCACCGTTTCGTCTCCCCAAGCTGTGACTGGCATCTTCCGTGCCGGTTCTGTAGTTGTTGCACCCCGATGAAAACGAGGACCAGTAATGGCGACCAAGAACATCGACCATGCCTTCACCGCCCGCTCCAAAACAGGCGGCGCCCTTGAGCCGACCTATTCCGGCGCGCTGTCGTTCATGCGGCGCAAATACACCAAGGACGTGAAGGGCACGGACGCGGTGGTGTGGGGCATTCCCTTCGACGCCGCCGTCACCAACCGGCCCGGCGCCCGCTTCGGGCCGCAGGCGATTCGCCGTGCCTCCGCGATCCTCGACAATGACCCGCAATACCCGTTCTCGCGCGATCTGTTCGAGCATCTGGCCGTGGTCGACTATGGCGACTGCCTGCTCGACTCCGGCAACCACCAGAAGACGCCCGGCACGATCGAGCGCGAAGCAGCGAAAATCCTGAAGTCGGGCGCCTTCCTGCTGACGCTTGGCGGTGACCATTTCGTCACTTGGCCGCTGCTCAAGGCGCATGCCGCGATCCACGGACCGCTCGCCTTGGTGCAGTTCGACGCGCACCAGGATACGTGGGAAGACGACGGCAAGCGCATCGACCACGGATCCTTCGTCGGCCGTGCGGTCAAGGAAGGCATCATCGACCCCGACCGGTCGATCCAGATCGGCATCCGAACGCACGCGCCCGACACGTTCGGCATCAAGATCCTCTACGGCCATGAGATCGAGGAGATGCGTGCATCCGACATCGCCTATGCCATCGTCGACCGCACGGGCGGCAAGAAGACTTATCTGACCTTCGACATCGACTGCCTTGACCCGGCCTATGCGCCCGGCACAGGCACGCCGGTGGCCGGCGGGCCTTCGTCGGCGAAGATCCTGTCGACGCTGCGTCAGCTCAACCAGGTCGATATTGTCGGTGCCGACGTCGTGGAGGTTGCGCCGGCCTACGATCACGCCGATATAACGGCGATCGCCGGCTCGATGGTCGCCATGCAATATCTCGGCCTGCTGGCCGAACGAAAGGCACGACAGTTAGAGATGAACAACGGCAATCATAACGGTGCCGCGGTGAATCAGGGTCACGGCATATAGTCTTGAAATATCAGGGAATTTGATCAGGTCATGAAACCGAAAATCTTCATCGACGGCGAGCACGGCACCACCGGCCTCCAGATCCGGGCACTGCTTGCCGAGCGTGGCGACCTGGAGATCATTTCCATTCCCACCGAGCGCCGCAAGGAGACGGCGGCGCGCGCCGAATTCCTCAATGCCGCCGACATCGCGATCCTGTGCCTGCCGGACGACGCGGCGAAGGAGAGCGTCTCGCTGATCGCCAACGACACCACCAAGGTCATCGATGCGTCGACCGCGCATCGCGTCGCCGAAGGCTGGGCATATGGCTTCGCCGAGATGGACAAGGATCAGGCCAAGACGATCGCCACGGCCAAGCGCGTCGCTAATCCCGGCTGCTGGCCGCAGGGACCGATCGCGACACTGCGGCCATTGGTTGCCGCCGGCCTGCTGCCAACCGATTTCCCCATCACCGTCAACGGCATTTCGGGCTATTCGGGCGGGGGGCGGCCGATGATCGAGGACTATGTCGCCAAGGGCGAGGACGCCTCGGAGTTCCTGCCCTACGGCCTGACCCTGCAGCACAAGCACGTACCGGAACTGAGGGCCTATGCGAAGCTGTCGCATGATCCGATCATGCAGCCGGCGGTGGGCAATTTCGCACAGGGCATGATCACCGTGGTGCCGCTGCAGCTTGGCGGCCTGGACCATGTGCCGACGGGCGCGGAGCTCCATGCGGCCATTGCCGACCATTTCGCCGCGATCAAGGGCGGCGTGGTGGAAGTGGCGCCTTACGCCCATCTGGAGCGTGTGCCGGAGATCGATCCCGAGATCTACAACGGCACCAACCGCATGAAGGTCTACGTCTTTGCCAACGACAAACGCGCGCAGGCACTGCTGCTGGCGGTCTATGACAATCTCGGCAAGGGTGCCTCGGGGGCGGCCGTCCAGAACATGGACCTGATGCTCGGCCTTTGATGGACGCACCGGGCTTCCCGGCGCGCTGGAAGGTCAGCGCGCCCGAACTCATTGCCGAGACCTTTTCGAGCCGCATCTGGAAGGTTGTCCGCGAGGACGGCTCGCCGGCCGTCGTCAAGGCGCTCAAGCCTTTCGACGATGTCGCCGACGAGTTGCGCGGCGAGCATTTCCTTGCCTGGCGGCGGGGCGAAGGCGCGGTGCGCCTGCTTGCCCGCTCCGGCCATAGCATGCTGCTCGAATATGCCGGCGATACGCTGCTCTCACGGGTTCTCGATGAACAGGGCGACGACGCCGCAACAGAGATAGCGGCGGATCTGATGGCGAAATTGTTTTCGCCATCGAAGCACCCCTTCCCGCCCGAGCTTCAGCCGCTCAGGGAACGGTTCGCCAGCCTGTTCAAGAAAGCAGCAACAGACCGCGGCGCCCGCCGCGACAGCCTCTATGTCGAGGCCGCCGCCATCGCCGATCGGCTACTGGATGACCCGCATGACGTCAGGCCGCTGCATGGCGACCTGCATCACGAAAACATCTTGCACGGGCCGCGCGGCTGGCTGGCGATCGACCCGAAGGGCGTGCTTGGCGATCCCGGCTTCGACGCCGCCAACATGTTCTACAATCCGCTCGACCGCGACGCGCTCTGCCTCGATCCTCTACGGATCGCGCACATGGGCGAAGTCTTTGCCAGGACGCTGGGGCAGTCTCCGGCCGCGATACTGGATCATGCCATCGCCTATGGCTGCCTGTCCGCGGCATGGCACCACGAGGACGACAATGCGGCCGAGGAGAACCGCGAGCTGTCGATCGCCAAGACGATTCGGGCCGTGCGGACGCATTTCTGACCGGGGAACGGCTCGACGGCGAGAAACCACGCAGTCCGACGAATTCTGGATGTGACGAGCTGATCGGCTCGGGTTCAATTCCTGAGCGCGACCTCTTGCGGCAAGGGGTAGGCTCCCTTGGTGCCGCGCCAATGAGCGGCGGCAAAGCCCAGAACGATCAGTGCGAAACCCTGATGGGTGAGCGCCATATGCAGCGGCACCTGCATCAGCAGCGTACCGATGCCGATCGACGCCTGCACCAGCACCAGCACGAACAATAGCGTCGCGCGACGGGCGTGGGTTGAGCCGGGCAAGCGGATCCGTGTCGCGATCATATGCCAGAGCGCGACGGCGAAGACCGTATAGGCACCGAACCGATGGACGAACTGCACCGTCTTCGGGCTTTCGAAGAAGTTGCGCCATGCCGGCTCGAGGATCAGCAGATCGCCGGGGATGATCTTGCCGTCCATCAGCGGCCAGGTGTTGTAGCTCAAACCGGCATTGAGACCTGCGACAAGGCCGCCGAGATAGATCTGGATCAACGCCAGAAGCACGATGAAGCCGGCCAGGCGCTGCGTCGAGCGATCGGCCGCGGGTTCGGAATGCGGCGCCAGCCCGCGCGCCACGACCATGGTGGCGGTGAAGATCAGCGCAGCCAGTGTCAGATGCGTCGCCAGCCTGTACTGGCTCACCGACACACGATCGACCAAGCCGGAGGCCACCATCCACCAGCCGATGGCGCCCTGCAGGCCGCCGAGGAGAAGAATGCCGACCAGCTTTGGTCCCAAGCCGCGCTCGATGCGGCGTGTCACCCAGAACACCAGCAGCGGCAAGGCAAAGACCAGGCCGACGCTGCGCGCCAACAGACGGTGCGCCCACTCCCACCAGAAGATCGACTTGAACGCCTCGATGCTCATCCCCTTGTTGAGCTCGGTGTATTGCGGGATCTGCTGGTAGCGCTGGAATTCCTCTTGCCACTCGGCGTCATTGAGCGGCGGGATGACGCCATGGATCGGCCGCCATTCGGTGATCGACAGGCCCGACTCGGTAAGCCGCGTGGCGCCGCCGACCAGCACCAGTGCAAACAGCACCAGAAGTACGACATAAAGCCAGCCCCGAACCAGCGCCCGGTTGTGCAGGTCGCGGTCTCGGGCAGCGTATGGCGCAGCGGCGGCTGATATGGCAGCCATGATCTTGTCCCGGCAGGTTGAAGTCGCGGATAGGTGAACCATCGCACCCCTGCTGGCAAGGCCATCCGGCGCGGCACGCCGTCGCGCCGCCCGCGGCGGGTTGCGCGCATCTTGCGTTCGGCTTAAGCGATAGCGATCAACGAGGCCAAGCCATGCCCATTCGCCTGAAGAAGCTGATCGGAATGTTCCTGCTGGTGGCGCTGGTGATCATCTATGCGCTCGTCGCATCAATCTTCGCGGTCGCCCGTTTGTCGGAATCGGGCGCTTTGGTGCAATTCCTGTTCTTCCTGCTCAGCGGACTGCTGTGGGTGCTGCCGGCGATGGGCATCATCAAGTGGCTGATGCTGGAACCGCGGGTGAAACGCTGACGCTGCGCCAGCCCGTCGGTCAGACGGTGACGACCATCTTGCCGGCATTGGCGAGCGGCGTGGTCACGCCCGACAGCATGGTGCGGATGTGGGCCAGGCTCTGGTAGCGGCCATTGATCGAAATGCGCGGCAAGGCATGCAGGAAGCCGGCATGTTCGGCGCGCAGCACGCCATGGCGGGTCGTCACGGCGGAGACATAGCCGGCGTCACGGGCAAAGCCCACTTCGCGGCAGCCGACGGCGCTCGCATAGCCATAGGGATAGGCGAAATGGCGGGGCTCCCTGCCGAGTTCGGCGCGCAACTTGTCCTTTACAGCGCCGATCTCGTGCCGCGCATCGGCTTCGGACAGCCGCTTCAGATTGCTGTGGTTGATCGTATGGGCGCCAATCGTCACCAATGGATGCGCCGCGACAGTGTGAATCTCATCCCAGTTCATCAGTGTCCGCAGGCGCGGAGCGTCCGCGTCGACGCCATTTGATTTGGCCAGATCGCGCAGCACGGTCCGCAAATCCTCCTCGCGAACCTCGGTGGCGAGATAGGCATGCAGCCGGGCTATCGCCTGGGTTTTCCTGGCACGGGTCGCGCAATCGATCACCGCCGGACCGTTCGTGGTCGCGAGCGTCAGGCGATCGCACGCATTGACGATGTCCTCGGCCACGTCCCACCAGAGATCGGCGGTGCCGTCGATCAGGCCGGGCGCGACGTAGATGGTGATCGGCGCGCCGTGCTTTTCCAGCACCGGCAGGGCCTCGATCATGTTGTCGCGATACGCATCGTCGGCGGTGATGGTGGCGAACCGGCCGCCCTTGCCGCCTGCCTTGATGCGCTCCACGGCTTCGTCCATCGGGACGAAGGCATAGCCGTCCGCCTTCATGTCGGCGATCACCGCGTCAAGGAAGCTGGGCGCGATGTTGAGATGCCGGTTGACGCTGTCGGGTTTTTCCGGTGTCGCCGTCACGCGGTGCAGCATCAGGATGGCTCCGATGCCGCCGACAAATGGCCTGGCCAACGGTGCAAGGCCGGTATAACGGGCGACGTTGAGCGCCAGTCTCCGGATTGCCTCCCCGCCGTCGATCATTCATTCACCTTTTGCGCCTAGGCTTGATCCAAGCACGGAATACGCCTGAGCGCCCCCCCCAAATAGGGATCAATACGCCTTAAGGATTGAGGTATGGTTGACGCAATGGCGTCATTTGACGGCAATCGGCTCGCGGCGACCGAGGCGTCGCCACGCGCCCTGCCGAAGGATGCCGAGGGGCTGTCGGTTTCCGTCGTGGGTGCGGACGGGCTAGCGGCCTATGCGGAGTTTTGCCGGTCGGCGCTTAGCGCGCCGGCGCAGGGCGCGACGTGGATCCTGAACTGGGCCGCTCAGGTCAAGCCGGATCTGCTCGTGGCGACGCTCACTCTCGAAGGCAAGCCGGTCTTCGCGTTGGCGCTGGAGATTGTCAGCCGCGGCCCTTTCCGGGTCGCCCGTTTCATGGGCGACCGCCACGCCAATGGAAATTTCGCGGCAGCCGACACCCAATGGCTGAAAAGGGCGGATCGCGCGACCGTCCGCTCGATGTTCGCAGCCATCGCCAAGGCTCGTCCCGACATCGATCTCATCGCGCTGGAAAGGTTGCTGCCCGATCTCGACGGCATCGCCAATCCGCTCGCGTCGCTCGACCATTTTGCCAGCCCCAATCTTTCACTGGCCGTCAACCTTGCCGGTGGCTTCGATGCGTTGCTGCTGCGCGCCAGCGGCAAGCGCAAACGCAAGAAGCATCGTTCGCAGACGCGCAAATTCGAGGCCGTCGGCAGCCACCGGCGCATCGAGGCGCGAACTTCGGATGAAGTGGACAGGCTGCTCGACGCCTTCTTCGAGATGAAGGAACATCGCTTTCGCAAGATGGGCATTGCCAACGTCTTCGGCGACGCTCGGACACGCGCCTTCTTCCGGGGGCTGTTCACACAAGCCCTGGCCGAGGACAGGCCGTCCTTCGTGCTGCATGGCCTGGAGGTCGCCGGCAAGCTGCGCGCCGTCACCGGGTCGAGCCGTTCGGGCAAGCGCCTGATCTGCGAATTCGGCGCGATCGCGGAAGACGATCTCGCGCACAGCAGTCCCGGCGATTTCCTGTTCTTCGACAACATACAGGAAGCCTGCGATACCGGTTTTGCCGTCTATGATTTCTCCGTCGGCGACGAGGCCTACAAACGGCAGTGGTGCGATATCGAAACGCGGCATTTCCAAGTGCTGGTCCCGCTGACACTGAAGGGCCGCGCCCTGGCGCGGACGCTTCGCCAGGGCGCGCGGCTGAAGGCCTTCGTCAAGAACAGCCCGGCGATCTGGAAACTGACGAAGATGCTGCGCCGCAAGGCAGCAGGACAGCCAGCGCCCGCGGCTGTCGAGGACGACGGTTAAGCTCGCTTCGAAATGAGCGCCATGAAGCCGACCATCCGCACGCTATCCCTCCGGGAACTGACTGACCTGATCGACTGGGCAGCCGCCGAGGGCTGGAACCCGGGCCTTGAAGACGCGGCGATGTTCCAGGCCGCGGATCCAGAGGGATTCATCGGGGCTTTTGTCGGCGACGAGATGGTCGCAGCGATCTCGGCGGTGGCCTATGGGCGCGATTTTGGTTTCATCGGCCTCTACATCAGCCGTCCGGACATGCGCGGCAAGGGCTACGGCAAGGCGGTGTGGGCCGCTGGCATGGCCAGGTTGGTCGGGCGCACCATCGGACTGGATGGCGTCGAAGAGCAGCGGGCCAACTACCAGAGCAAAGGGCTCAGGCCGGTCTACGAAACCATCCGCTACAGCGGACGCCTTGCGGGCTCGCCCGTCGGCGCCGGGCGTCCTCGGATGGTGACCGCGCAAGCTGTGCCCGACATCATCGGGTATGACGCGCTTTGCTTTCCCGCGCCCCGGCACTCTTTCCTGCAGCAATGGCTGCAGCCGCCTCACCACGCCCTGGCCGCGATCCAATCGTGGGGAATGGCCGGCTATGCGGTGGCCCGTTCCTGCCGCAGCGGCTTCAAGGTCGGCCCGCTCTTCGCCGACGACACGCAGACGGCGCTCGAATTGCTCGCAGAGCTGGCAAGTGCGTGCGAAGGCGGCGAACTGAACATCGACGTCCCGGCCACCCAAGTCGATTTCATCGCGGCGCTCGAGGCCGCCGGCTTCTCACCGACCTTCACCACCACCCGCATGTATCAAGGCCCGCCCCCGAAGCTTGATGCCAGCAGGGTATTCGGCGTGACGACGCTGGAACTGGGATAGGCCAGGCGTGCCTGCGAACAGCGGCTGTTCAGGCCGCCGAACGCCGGCCCGGAGTTCCCGGTGGTTCGTGGCCAAGCGGCGTCACCAGCGTCAGGTCGGGGTAGCCGCTCTCGATCAGCTTGACCGCTGCCTGCGTCACCTCGTCGTCCGGCTCCAGCATGGACAGGAACACTTCGGTCGCGTCGCCGCCCAGACGGCTGATGCCTTGCGCATCGGCCGGCCCGCACTCGACCACCACCAGATCATAGGCCGTGGTCAGCGACTGCATGATGATCGGCAACCTGTCGGCGGCGCGCATGGCGCGGACCGGATCAGCGGTGCCGACCGGAATGACGTGGCAATCGGAATAGAGATCTGCATGGATGACGTCGCTGAACTGCGCCTGCGACGCGAGCAGATCGGTGATGCCCGGGAAAAGCCCGCTGTCCAGCATTGGCCGCGAAGCAGCACCCGAGGCGGTAAGATCGAGCAGCAGGACGCGCAGGCCGGCGTCGGACACCTCGCGCGCCACCAGAACTGCCGATGCTGCTGCCTCGTCGCCTTCGGGCGAAACGAATATGGCGCGTGCGGCACCGCTGGCGATCAGCTTTTCCGCGGCCTTCTCGATGTCGATTTCACCGAGCACCGAGCGCGGCCTCTGGACCTCCGCGACGGGTTCCGGCTCGACAGCTGATACGGCCTTGGCGACAGGCTCTGCCCTGGCGGCTGGCTCAGGCTCGGTAGCAGGCGCAGGCTCGGCAATGGGCTGGGCTCGCACCGTCATTTCGGAATCCGCGACCGTTTCGGCCCATGGCACCTCAGCACCACGATTGGCGAACTCACTGACGACAGCAGGCTCCAGTCGGGCAGTTGGCTCCAGGGGAGCGGCCGGCTCCTGGCGGGCGGTTGTCGGCATCGCCACTTCGTCGATCGGCTCAAAACGGGCGCCCGTGGCCGGGCGCATCGCACGGCCCGAGAAGAGTTCCCGCAGCAGCGTGAAGACCGCCGCCAGCAGAAGCGAAGCGGCGGCGGCGGCACCAACGATCGGCCCGACCTTGGGGAAGTATGGCTCGGAGGGCACCGAAGCCGGCGAGGAGACACGAGCGTCGACCGGCACATAGTTGCGGTCCTGGCGCGAAGCCGCCTCGCGGTAGTTGGTCAGATAGAGTTCGAGCTGTTGGCGCTTGGCCGCCGCATCGCGCTGCAGCGCGTCGAGCCCGACCTGCTGTTCGCCAGCCTGCGCCGAGGCCGCCTTCAGCGTGTTGACGTCGGCGACGAGCTGGTTTTCGCGCGCCTTGGCGGCATCGGCCTGCATGACCAGGCCCTTCATGACCTTCTGTGCTTCGCCGCGGATCTGCGCATCGAGATCGGCCAGTTGTGATTTCGCGGCGCGAACGCGCGGATGATTGTCGAGCATCGTCGTCGACAGATCGGCGATATTGGCGCGCAGCTCGACCTGGCGCTCCCGCAAACGCTGGATCAGGTCGGACGACAGCACTTCCGGCAGCGAATCCAGCGAGCCGCCATTCTGCAGCGCCTTGCGTACGCTGTCGGCGGTGCCTTCGGCCGCGGCGCGGTTGGCCCGCACCCGCGACAATTCGGTCGACAGCTCGGCCAGTTGCTGTGTGGCCAGGGTGGAATTGTTACCGCCCATCAGGAGGTCCGACTGGCCGCGGTACGCCGCGACCTTGGCCTCGGCATCCCTGACCTGCTTCGACAGGTCGGCGATCTCAGGCGCCAGGAAATCCGCGGCGGCGGTGTTCGACTCGCTCTTGGCCGCGCCCTGCCCCGCAATATAGGCAGCGGCAATGGCGTCAGGGATTGCCGCGGCGAGCTTGGGATCCTCGGATGAGAACTCGATGGCAATGATGCGTGTCTTTTCAACGCCAAAGACGTTGAGCTTCTCGCGCATCTTCTTCAACACGCGTTCGTCGGCCGGAATATCCATCGGATCGTTCTTCAGCCCAAGCAGGATCAGCACGCGGCTGAGGGATGACATGTTGATCGTTTCGTCGAATTCGGGCAGCCGCGCCAGACCGAGTTTCCGCGCCACCTGCTTGAGGATTTCGTTGGACGAAATGATCTGGACCTGGGTGGCGACGCCTTGCTCGTCGAGGATCGGCTTGTCGCCGTCATTATTGCTGCCGGCCGGGCGGGTATAAACGGATTCGCGCGGGGCGATTTCCACCTGCGTCTGCGCCTTGTAGTGCCGCGTCGCCAACGACGCGAAAGCAAACGCCAGGCCTGTCACCGCCAGAACAAAGAGCAATATGCGCAGCCAGTTCCTCGCCAGGCTGGCGAAAAGCTGCCTGAGGTCGACATCGACATCTGCGGCCGCGGACTGAACGGACATGCATCCCTACTCCGAAACTGGGTCAGGATGCACCGTAAACAACTATGGTAACTCAGCAGTTAAGATCGCGGCAATACTCCATTAGGGATCACTGGCGAGCGGCTAGAAAAAGCGACAAAATGGCGAAATCCCTGCCGGCGCGAGCTCTATCGGCCGGCGCCTTTACCGGCCATTAACCCTAACAGGATGATAACGAACCCGATCCCAGATGTTTGCTGCGACGCCGCAGCGGCCAGTCGAAGGTACGTATCCGGTCATGAAAAGCACTGCTTCCCTCGTTCGCGCGCTGCTTGCCGTATCGATGCTCGCCGGCTGCTCCAGCTACCGCCCGCCGCCGGCCGCCTTCCACGAAGTCCTCGACCAGCCTTATCGCCTCGGCGCCGGCGACCGCGTGCGCGTCACCGTGTTCGAACAGGACGGCCTGACCAACACCTACAGTGTCGACCAGTCCGGCTATCTCTCCTTCCCGCTTGTCGGCGCCGTGCCCGCGCGTGGTCACACAGCACAGCAGATGGAAAAGGAGATCGCCGACAAATTGCGGCAAGGCTATCTGCGCGACCCCGACGTTTCGGTCGAGATCGACCGCTACCGGCCGATCTTCGTCATGGGCGAGGTGGGTGCTGCCGGCCAGTATTCCTACGTGCCCGGCCTGACGGTGCAGAAGGCCATCGCCATCGCCGGAGGCTTCACGCCACGCGCCAACCAGGAAAGCGTCGACATCACCCGCGACATCAACGGCAAGGTGATGACCGGGCGCGTGGTCACCTCCGACCCGCTGCTGCCCGGGGATACCGTCTTCGTCCGCGAACGCCTGTTCTGACAGATACCACGTGGCGGACAAGCTCAGGATCGTCCACTGCTTTCGTTCACCCGTCGGAGGAATTTTCCGGCATGTGCGCGACCTGACGGAAGCTCAGGTCGCGGCGGGTCATGTGGTCGGGATCGTCTGCGATTCGACCACCGGCGGCGAATTCGAGGAACGCCTGTTCGAGCAGATGAAGGGCACGCTGGCGCTCGGTATCCATCGCACGCCAATGCAGCGCCATGTCGGCCCGGGCGATCTCGCCTCGGCCCGGCGCACCTACAGGATCATCAAGGAATTGCAGCCGGACGTCCTGCACGGGCACGGTGCCAAGGGTGGCGCCTATGCCCGTCTGTTCGGCTCATTGTTGCGGGTATCAAGGTCTCGCGTAGCCCGCCTTTATTCGCCGCATGGCGGCTCCCTCCACTATGACGAAACAACGGCCACGGGGAGGCTGTTCTTCGCGCTGGAGCGCTCCATGGCGCGCTTCACCGATTGCCTGCTCTTCGTCTCGGATTATGAGCGGCGAACCTATCGCAGGAAGGTGGGCGAGCCGCCGATCCCGAACACACTGGTCTACAACGGACTGCGCGCCGCGGAATTCGAACCGGTGGCGATCGAACCCGATGCGGTGGATCTGCTCTACATCGGCATGATGCGGGACCTGAAGGGCCCCGACATCTTCATCGATGCACTGGCGGCCGCCGGTCCCCGGCTTGGCCGTGCGCTGCGCGCGGTGATGGTCGGCGACGGCGACGACCTGCCGCGTTATCACGCGCAAGTGAAGCGCCTTGGGCTTCAGGACCATGTCCGCTTCCTGCCGCCGATGCCGGCCAGGGAGGCCTTCGCGCTGGCGGCGCTCGTCGTCGTTCCCTCGCGCGCCGAAGCCATGCCCTATATCGTGCTGGAGACACTCGCCGCGGCAAGGCCCATGATCGCGACCTCGGTCGGCGGCATACCGGAGATTTTCGCTGCCGGCTCCCCTGCCCTGATCAGGCCCGATCCCATCGAACTCACTGACAAGATGAGTGAGGCGCTGGCCGATCTCGCAGCCTACGGCAAGCTGATGCCCGACGGCGCCAACCTCAAGGCACGCTTCGGCGCCGACGTCATGGCCGCCGAAATCGAGAAGGCCTATTTCGCCGCGCTCGGCAGGTGACGCCCCAAGCCTTTCCAAAGCCACGTGTTGTTTCAAGGGTTTCTTAGCTCTCTTTTGCTAATCACCCAGGGGAAGCTTGCGGACTGTTCCATGAACGAGATCGACCCCGCGCGCCGCTTTTCAGCAGAAGCGGTGCGTAAATTCGACGGCCCGGCCGATGGCGATGCGCCCGGGGGTATGAACGATGTTGCCCGACAGGTGGCGTCGCAATACCGGCGCGATACGATGTCGCCGATCATGGTCAGCGGTGTCCTGCGCATGGTCGAGTTCGCGATCCTGTTCTTTTCGGGGCTCTGCGTCTATTTCTACTTTGTCGGGTTCTTCAACTATTTCGCCTGGCAATATCCGGTGACGATCGCCGCCGCGTCGTTCCTCGCCGTGGTTCTGCTCGATGTCACCGACTGCTACCAGGTCGTTTCGCTGATGCGGCCGATCGCCAATTTCAGCCGCATCCTGCTGGTCTGGGCCGGCACCTTCGCGCTGATGGCGTTGACGGCTTTCACCATGAAGATGTCGGAAGACTATTCGCGGCTGCTGTTCGGCACCTGGTTCGTGGTCGGCTTCGTCCTCCTCTTCGGCCTCAGGCTGGTGTTGTCGAAGCTGATCCGGCGCTGGGCTCGCGATGGCCGCATGGAGCGGCGTGCCGTCATCGTCGGCGGCGGCAAGGCGGCGGAAGTCCTGATCCGTTCGGTCGAAAAACAGCCTTACAACGACATCCGCATCTGCGGCATATTCGATGACCGCAGCGACAAGCGCTCGCCGCCCATCGTTGCCGGCTATCCCAAGCTCGGCACCATTTCGGAACTGATCGAGTTCGCTCGCATCGCCCGCATCGACATGCTGATCGTGTCGCTGCCGCTGACCGCCGAAACGCGTGTGCTGCAGCTGTTGAAGAAACTGTGGGTGCTGCCGGTGGACATTCGGCTTTCGGCGCATTCGAACGCGCTGCAGTTCCGCCCTCGCGCCTATTCCTTCATCGGCTCGGTGCCGATGCTCGACATCTTCGACAAGCCGATCAACGACTGGGATTCGGTCGCCAAGCGCGCCTTCGACATCATTTTCTCGCTGATCGGCATCATCGTCTTCTCGCCGGTGATGCTGGCGACCGCGATCGCCATCAAACTCGACAGCAAGGGACCGGTGCTGTTCAAGCAAAAGCGACACGGCTTCAACAATGAGATCATCGAGGTCTACAAGTTCCGCTCGATGTACACCGACAGGTCGGATCCGACCGCCAAGCAGACAGTGACCAAGAACGATCCGCGCGTCACGCGCGTCGGCCGCTTCATCCGCAAGACGTCGATCGACGAACTGCCGCAGTTCGTCAATTCGCTGCTGGGATCACTGTCGCTGATCGGTCCGCGCCCGCATGCCATCGCGGCGCAGTCGCACAACCTTCTCTACAACGAGGTGGTCGACGGTTATTTCGCCCGCCACAAGGTCAAGCCGGGCGTGACCGGCTGGGCGCAGATCAACGGCTGGCGCGGCGAGATGGACACCAACGAGAAGATCCGCATGCGCACGGAATACGACCTCTACTACATCGAGAACTGGTCGCTGCTGTTCGATCTGCGGATCCTGTTCCTGACACCGATCCGGCTGCTCAACACGGAAAACGCCTATTGAGCGCGATTTCCCATGAGCTGCCGTCGGCCGCGGTCAACGCCAAGCTGATCGCGCTGATTTCTTCCAGTGCGGTGGTGTTCGGCATTCTTCTGTCCGGCTTCGTCATCAACGAGCCGGCGCCTTATGAAATCTACATGGCCGGGCTGATCGCCATCTGGGCGCTCTTCGGCTTGCGGATTTCCCGCGCGGCCATGCCGCTGCCGGTGCTGCTGGTGACAATGAACATCGGCGGCATGATCTCGATGACGCAGATGGCGGACCTCGCCTTCACACCCCTCTATCTCTCCGTGTCGCTGTTCCTGGCCTTCAGCGCGGTGTTCTTCGCCTCGGTCACCGCCACGCAACCAGGTCTCTACCGGCTGATCTTCAATGCCTATGTCGTTTCGGCCGTGGCGACGTCGCTGCTCGGCATAGCAGGCTATTTCCATGCCTTTCCCGGCGCCGAGATCTTCACCAAATACGACCGCGCCGCCGGCGCCTTCCAGGATCCGAACGTCTTCGGACCCTTCCTGGTGCTGCCCGGCATCTATCTGCTCCATCTGCTCCTGACCGGTCCGGTCTCGCGCATGCCGCTGCTGGCGGTGCCGCTGCTGATCATCGTATCGGGCATCTTCTTCTCCTTCTCGCGCGGCGCCTGGGGCATGTTCGTCGTATCGGCGGTCCTGCTAACCGGCTGCCTGTTCCTGCAGAGCAACAGCGGCAAGTTCCGGCTGCGCGTGGTGATCATGACCATCGCCGCGCTGTCGTTGCTGGCGATCGCCATCATCGTCATCCTGCAATTGCCCGGGGTTGCGGACATGTTCACCCAGCGCGCGCATCTCGAACAGAGCTACGACACCGCGCGCCTCGGCCGCTTCGCTCGCTACGGAATCGGATTCCAGATGGCGATGGAGCATCCGTTCGGCATCGGGCCGCTGGTCTTCGGCAAGATGTTCGGCGAGGACACGCACGACATCTGGCTGAAAATGCTCATGGATTATGGCTGGCTCGGCTTCGTGTCGTTCCTGACGCTTGTGCTGTGGACCATAGCCTCCGGGTTCCGCATCCTGCTACGCGATCGGCCATGGCAGCCTTACCTCTTGTGCGCCTATGTCGCCTTCATCGGCAATATCGGACTCGGCACCTTCATCGATATCGATCACTGGCGCCACGTCTACCTGCTGCTCGGCCTGATCTGGGGCGCCATCGCCCTGGAATACCGCCATCAGCGACTGTTGCGGCCGGCTCTGGCTCAAGCAAGAAGCTGAAGGCGTGATCTGTCCAGGGTTCAGCCAAGACGAACCGTGGAAAAGTCCCATCTCGTCGCCGACACCATGCGCCAATGTGGCTTCTCAAAAACGAAACGACGAAGGTCGTTACCGGCTTTCCGTTCATCGCGCGGCTCCTTCATTTGCATGCTTCGGCCATATTAGTATCAGTGCATAGATTTGCCAGCCGGCGGTTCGGTCCCTAAACAGTCCGCCGGTCAGGCCCGGTGTCCCAATTCATCCCAACGCAGGCACCGGGCCGCCTTGAGCTTCGGTAATCCCGGGATTTTGGTCTCGACCCAAGCGTCGACGAGATGTCCTGAGCCGGCTTCGTTCCATGCTGCCACTTGCGGTCGAGCTTGCGCTGCGCAATACTACCTCTTGGGGTAAAGGGTTGCAGGGGAGTAGTATGCCAGTCTACGATGTCGCAGAAATGCGCTACGATCGGGTAATCAGGTGCAAGGCAGTCGAAGCGACTAGTCCTGCCGTGGCCGCATCGGAAATGAATGCCTGCGAGGCGGCCTCTCAAAGATGGGCGAAGGATTGGATTCGCGTCACCGATGAGGCTCGCGGGGAAGTATTCGCCTACACGGTCGCTCGCCAAATGAATTCGGCTCAACCAGCATCCTGAAAATACAAATGTTGGCTCGCAGTGGTGACCAGCCCGCTGCTGGGACTTCTTTGGGGGTGCAGCGGGCTGCGGGTGTGGACACCCAAGGAACAGCGAAGGGCTGAATCGGTTCGCTGTTCGCGGTCAACATATGAGATTTCGGCTCAACGGCGCGACTTACGGATTCGTAAGGAGCAACCTCTCTCGCCCGCGGCGCTGCACGTTCGGGGAAATTTGCACGGCGAATTCCGGAATCGCCGAACCAGGAACATTCGCTGTTTGTGAGGGACTTTTTCGGAACTTCGTGTTCCGAAACGGACAACTGGAGCGCCTTTCGTTTCAAAAACGAGAAAGGCGCCCAAGGCGCCTTCGGTAAAAACCAGGGATTTCAAGGAACTAATGGTCGGAGTGGCCGGATTCGAACCGACGACCCCTTGACCCCCAGTCAAGTGCGCTACCGGGCTGCGCTACACTCCGGACCGGTCGCGATGTATCGTGATAACCCTGCTCGGGTCAACCGAATTCCGCGACTATCTTGCAGGTAGATTTGTGAGACAATGGCGGCCCAGTGCGTCAGTATCTTACCTTAAGCCTGGCACACATCGACCCATTCCGCACCGATAAGATCGACCATGCGCTGCGGGGCGATCCGTACCGCGGCGTTGGTGGCGCCGGCGGCCGGCACGACCTCTTCAAATTCGCGCAGGGACACGTCGCAGCAGACCTGCAGAGGTGCCGGCAGGCCGAACGGACAAACACCGCCAACCGGATGGCTCGTGGCAGCCACAACTTCCTTCGCGTCCAGCATGCGCGGCTTGCCGCCGAACCGGTCCTTGAACTTGCGGTTGTCCAGTCTGGCGATGCCGCTGGTCACGACCAGCATGGTCCGGTCGCCGACGCGCAGGCAGATCGTCTTGGCGATCTGCGCCGGAAGGACGCCATGCGCTTCCGCCGCCAGCATCACCGTTGCCGAACTCGCTTGCGTGACGATGACTTCGACATCAGGCGCATGGACGGCAAAGAACGCACGAACGGATTCCAGGCTCATATCGAAAACTCACGGTTCAAATCCGACGCACAAGCCGCCCGACACACTATTCGCCCGACACACTGGGCTCCCATACACCAGGCGATTGGCGCAAATCTGGGTGCGGCACGTATAAACACGCGCGATTCATGAATCGGCAAGCCCGGCCACCGAGGAACGTCGATGCATCAACAAGAAACCCGCCAAGCGGGCCTTGGCGGGTTCCGCGGCATGGCTGTCGCCGGTTCTATGCTAGGGGTCGACCTTGTGCGGCCGGTGTCGGTGCAGCGAAAGCAATGAGAGCATCCTGGGGTAGCCGAAGCGCGGCCGCGATACGACGCAGCTTCGCCGGATCGGCAGCCCTGCCGTTCTCGATGTCCTCAATTTCGCCGACCGCGAGTCCGCAGGTCAGGGAAAGCTCTTCCAAGCTGTATCCGCGGGTTTCCCGCAGTGCTCTGAGGCTACTGGAATCTGACCCGATCTCGCTGACTAGCGGTTCGGAGAGGGCATTGATTTTTGCGTTTTGGGGCATTGGCAACTCCGGTGGCTGAAAGAATTTGATCAAAATGGAGTGTTGCCTGAGACGAGCAGGAAGATGCCCGCTCGCCAGTGATTTGCCAAGAGCCAAACGGACCGTCACGCTATCGTGAACCGGAAGCCTTCGCACCGGCTTACGCACATCGGCACCATCAAGTTCTTTTGAACACCCGGCACCTTTTTGCTCGACGGTTTAGGCCCACCTGTTCGTTGTTCTGATGCACTGGCGTGAAAACCATCCGGTTCCAGCCAGGCCATTCCCCAGAAGGATATCTGCAATGAACGTCAAGGCATCCCTCCTCGTGCTCGGCACGATCTCCAGTCTTTTCATCGCCGGTGCGGCGAGCGCTCAAGCGGTGGACGCGTTGCGCGTTCGTGGTACTGTGATCAGCTTCGAGCCCTCACTGCTCACCGTCAAAACCCGCCAGGGCAACACCTCGGCGATCAAGCTCAATACCGGCTGGAAGATCTCTGGCGTCGCCAGCGCCTCCGAAAAGGACATCAAGCAAGGCGATTTCCTCGGCATCGCTTCCGTTTCAAAGGCGGATGGCGGCAGCGGGGCGCTGGAAGTCGTGATTTTCCCCGCTGCCTTGAAAGGCACCGGCGAGGGTGACCGCCCATGGGACCTGCAGCCGAACAGCCGCATGACCAACGGCACGGTAGCGGACGTCACCGACATAAGCGGGCGAGCCGTGACGCTGACCTACGACAATGGGCAAACCAAGAAGATTTCGATCCCCGACAGCACGCCTGTCGTGACCTTTGCCCCGGCCACGCCGACCGATCTCAAGCCAGGCGCAACGGTCTTCGTGACGGCCCAGCGTGAGGCTGACGGGACGCTGAGTTCCAGCCGTGTCGTGGTGGGAAACAAGGGCGTGGTCCCGCCGATGTAGCCAAACAGCCGGAAGGAGCGCGGCTTTTCAGGCCTGGTGGTGATGGCCGGCAAGCCAGCTTCTTCAGAAACAGTCCAGAAATAAAATTCTACAATCGGGAAATACTGACGAAAAAATTCGGGAGCGTAATCCCATGCGCGGCGGTCGGGCTATCGACCCGATGTATATCTGCCCGCGAAAAAAGGAAACGATCCATGAAGAAGTCCCTCCTCTCGGCTCTCGGGCTTGCAGTTGCAGTTGCTTTCACGGTGCCGGCTATCGGCGTGACGAGCGCGGATGCGGCCCCGATGGCGAAGCATCATCGTCATCATCACCACCATCGTCATCATCACCGCCATCACCATCACCACCATCATCACCACCACATGAAGACGATGAAGAAGGCCTGACACCACACTGCCAACGAGAAGACCGGCCTTGGCTTCTTGTTCAGGGCCGGTCTTCTCCTGGTCGCACTGCCAGGCCCGACATGAACCGGGCCTCACACTTCGCCACCCTCGGCGATCGGCTCGATGTCGAAGGCGGCGCTGTTTTCGAGGGCGCAGGCCACTGTCTCGTACTCTCGGGTGCAATGGCGCCTATAAGGACGCCACCGACGGGGACGGCACGGTCTATGGCCAATGCAGCCAGACCGCGCAGGTTTCGCCCCAGACCAAGATCAAGCTCGCCAAGTAACCACCGGACGGCAATAAGAATGGCGGCTCGCCCTTCGGGTCGGCCGCCATCTTTCTTGGTTGAATCCCTTGTCTTATGACCGGAGGGATCCTCAGCGCCGGCTGAAAAGCAGGCTGGCGACCAGGCCGAGTACCACAAGGCCGACCGCGGCGGTGGCCGCCGGGTGGTCGCGGGCCGATTTTTCGATCACCCTGCCCTGTTTGCGGATTGCCGGCATGGCATCCCGCAGCCGTCCAGCAAGATCCGAGTATGTATCAAGAGCGGCATCGCGACCGTCTTCATAGTACGCGCCACCCCGTTTTAACGTTGCCCTGCGCAACGCCGCGAGTTCCCTTGAGAGGGCCGCGACCTGCTTTTCGAGGTCGATGTCCGAAAGGGTCGAGAATGATGCCATCATGCGTTTCCTTGTCTTGCTGGACGACGTCTTGCAGAAGGAAACGTAACGCCTCACCCGAAGGCGAGTTCCGGCCCAAAGGCTTCAAAACGCGTCGTGCGGCGGTCAGCGCACCTGGTCAAGCAGACGCTTGCATTCCAGCAGATCGAACAGCGCCTCCTGCAGCAGCGCGCGGTTGTCGCGCGAGAGTTTCGACGCGTCCGGCTGAACCGGACCTTCCTCGTCGCTCTTGCCCAGGCCAAAAAAGCGGCGACTGGGCTTGACCCTTGGCTGGCCAACCAGCTCATCATCTCCACCGCGCGGCTGCGCCGCCGAGGTCAGCGGCACTTGGTCGGCCTGCTTCCGTTGCGAGATCGCCTCGACGGCCGCCATGTCACCATTACCGATGGCGACCAGGAAATGATTGCCGTTTTCGCGCAGCAGCTTCTGCACGCCCTTGATCGTGTAGCCCTGGTCGTAGAGCATGTGGCGGATGCCCTTGATCAGTTCGACATCCTGCGGCCGGTAGTAGCGACGGCCGCCGCCGCGCTTCATCGGCTTGATCTGGTTGAAGCGCGTCTCCCAGAAGCGCAGCACATGCTGCGGCAGGTCAAGATCTTCAGCGACCTCGCTGATGGTGCGGAAGGCGTCAGGGCTCTTGTCCATGGGCGAAATCCTCACGCTGGAGCGTGACCCGGAACGGCATTCAGCGAGATCAGGCTCACCAAAGAGAAAAGCTCATTCCAGTCGCGCGGAATGGACCATTCGCGGAACACCAATCCGGCCATGCTGCCGAATCGGACCTTATTTCAGCGGTTTGTGAAGCAATATTCAAGCCCCGCGTCATGGCGGCGCCGGTTTTCAACCGCCAATGGAGGCTATTTGCCGCCCTTGGCCTTGCTGTTCTGATGCGAGCGCAGGATGCGGTTCTTCAGCACGTTGGACGATTTGAAGGTCATCACCCGACGCGGCAGGATCGGCACCTCTTCACCGGTCTTGGGATTGCGTCCGATGCGCTCGTTCTTGGAGCGGACATGAAACGTCGCGAAGGACGACAGCTTGACAGTCTCGCCACGCACGATGGCTTCGCAGATTTCGTCCAGCACAGCTTCGACGAGTTCGGCGGATTCAGTGCGCGACAGACCGACCTTTCGATAGACGGCCTCCGCAAGGTCGGCACGCGTAAGTGTCTTTCCCCCCATGCGACCGTCCCATCAGCTCAAACATAAAAATCGGCACAACAACGGCTGAGCCTAAGTAATTGATCCGGCAAGGTCAAGGACCGAAACCGACCCGTTCGGCACTTACCAGCGAACCAGAACAGCACCCCAGGTGAAGCCGCCGCCCATCGCTTCCAGGAGGACCAGGTCTCCCTTCTTGATGCGACCATCGGCAACGGCCACCGACAATGCCAGCGGCACGGAAGCCGCCGAGGTGTTACCGTGCAAATCGACCGTAACCACCACCTTTTGCTCGGCTATCCCGAGCTTCTTGGCGGAAGCGTCAATAATTCGTTTATTGGCCTGGTGCGGCACGAACCAGTCGAGATCGTCAGCGGTGATGCCCGCGGCCGAGAAGGTCGCCTCGATAACGTCGGTGATCATGCCGACCGCGTGCTTGAAGACCTCGCGGCCTTCCATCCTGAGATGGCCGACCGTTCCCGTGGTCGACGGTCCGCCATCGACGAAAAGCTTGTCCTTGTGCGCGCCGTCGGAGCGCAGGCTGGCCGCCAGAACGCCATGGTCGGCAATCGTGCCGGCCCCCTCGCCCGCTTCAAGGACCAGCGCGCCGGCGCCGTCGCCGAACAAGACGCAGGTCGAGCGGTCATTCCAGTCGAGGATGCGCGAGAATGTTTCCGAGCCGATGACCAGTACACGCTTGGCGAGGCCGCCACGGATATAGAGATCGGCTGTCGTCACCGCATAGACGAAGCCCGAGCACACTGCCTGCATGTCGAAAGCGAAGCCGTGATGCATGCCGAGCCTGTTCTGGATCTCGACTGCAGTAGCCGGGAATGTGTTGTTGGGCGTCGATGTCGCCAGCACGATCAGGTCGATGTCGTCCGGCGTCAGCCCGGCATTTGCAAGGGCGGCGCGGGCCGCGGCCTCGCCCAGGGAAGCCGTCGTCTCGTCGTCGGCCGCGATATGACGCTGGCGGATGCCGGTGCGCTGGGCAATCCACTCGTCCGAGGTTTCGACCATGCCCTCGAAATCGGCATTCTTCATGATGCGGCGGGGCAGCGCGGCGCCCGTGCCGCGCACGACTGATCTGATCAAAGTTCTTTCCTATTCCTTCGCGTCGGTAACGACGTCGGATTTCCTAGATGACAGGGCACGCGGGTTGCGTGCGTGAAACAGGTCCAGGTCGGCCTCGATCCGGTCAAGCAGATTGTTGCGAACCATGTCGTAGCCGAGTTCGATCGCGGCGGCGAACCCGTCCGAATCGGCGCCGCCATGGCTTTTGACGACGATGCCGCTCAGCCCCAGGAAAACGCCGCCATTGGAGCGGCCGACATCCATCTTTTCGCGCAGGCGATCGAAGGCACCCTTGGCGAAGACATAGCCGATCTTGGCCATCAGCGTGCGGCTCATGGCGGCGCGCAGATACCCTGCTATCTGGCGCGCGGTGCCTTCCGCCGTCTTCAGCGCGATATTGCCGGCGAAGCCTTCGGTCACCACCACATCGACCGTGCCCTTGCCGATATCGTCGCCTTCGACAAAGCCATGATAGTTCATCGAGGCCATGTTGGCCTCGCGCAGCATGCGTCCTGCTTCCTTGACCTCTTCCTGGCCCTTGATCTCTTCCACGCCGACATTGAGCAGGCCAACCGTCGGTCGGGCGATGCCGAACACGGCGCGCGCCATGCCGGTGCCGAGAATGGCAAAATCGATGAGCTGTTGCGCATCGGCGCCGATGGTGGCGCCGACGTCCAGAACCACGCTTTCGCCGCGCAATGTCGGCCACAATGCCGCGATCGCCGGGCGATCGATGGTCGCCATGGTGCGCAGGCAGAATTTCGACATCGCCATCAACGCGCCTGTGTTGCCGGCGGAGATGCAGGCGTCCGCCGCACCCGACTTGACCGCTTCGACCGCCTTCCACATCGAAGACTTCCAGCGGCCATGGCGCAGCGCCTGGCTGGGCTTGTCGTCCATCCTGACCGCGATCTCGCAGTGGAAGAATTCGCTCACCTCGGCCAGTTTGGGGAACTTGGCCAGTTCGGGGCGCACCAGTTCCTCACGCCCGTAGATGACGAAGCGGATGTCGGGACGGCGGGTCGCGACCGTCATGAGCGCCGGAATGACCACGGCTGGTCCGTGATCGCCGCCCATGGCATCGATGGAAATCCTGATCACGCGGTATTTATCTCACGGTTATGCGGCAGGTCGCTTTAGTGATCGCGAAGGTTCGGCGAAAATAGCGGTTTTGGGTTTTCACACAACCGACTTTTCCATCGCGGGCGAGGTTTTCAGGATTTTCCCAGCAAGGATCGCAGTTTTTGCTGGAATTCGTTCTCAGCCGCTTCGGTCCTACCGCCGGCGTCCAACGAAGCGCCCGGCTTGCGCGGATAAGGGTCGATCGCCAATCCGAAGAACTGTTCGGCGAGTGCCCCGACATCGATGGTGTCGCCGGAAAATGTTTCGGGACCGTCGGGCCCGTCCGCATCGAGAAGTATCTCACCGCCGCCTTCGAATCCCTGCCGTCCGAGCTTGGAGTCCTCGGGCAACAGCAGCGCCTCGACCGGCTCGTCGATATGCGCCTGGACCGGATCGAGCGTGACGATGCAGGCCTGGGTGATGTCGGCCTCGACACGGCCGCTGACCTTCACGCCATTGCGCTTCCAGGACGCCACCAGGAGTTCCGCACGATAGGCTTCCACCGAAAGCAGCCCATGCTCCCCGGCGAGCGCCGCGCGCTGGGCGGCATCGGCCTCGATCACCACGGGCAGGCCCTTCTGCGGCAGCCGGGCGACGTTGGCGAAAAACGATACCGGGCTTCGCGTATCAGCGTGTTTCATCAAGCTCCTCCCTTGGCGAGCGGAAACGTCGCCGTACCGGAAACGATTGATTCGGACGGCTGCGCGGCCAGTTGCCGGCAAGCATCGACAACATAGTCGGCCAATTGCGACGCCTCGGGCCACGCGCCGGCGTCGGGCCGGACATTGCGGGCAAGGGCCGCGGTCAGCCCGTCATGGTCGTTTCTTTCCAGCGCATCATCATAGGCAGCGGTACGACCATAAAACATCTTCGCCAGCTTCTTCATGCGTTTGGGCACGCCAACATCGCCAATGCCCAACTCCCGCAGCGAATGATCGACGTCGAGGAAGAACTCGTCGATCAGCACCTGGGCGATTTCCTGCGTCACTCCGTCTTCACCGCGCAAGCGATGCTGGAACAGGAACATATGCAGCGAAAGCATCTCGAAACGGCCTAGCGGCGTGTCCGGTACATTCCAGTGGGAATAAAATACAGTCTGCCGCGCCGCTGCCACGATTTGTGCGTAGAGCGCGTCGGTGATGGCGCGGTTGGCATGGCGTTCGCGACCAAAAAGGCGCTGGAACATGGGGATGGTCTCCGGGGACCGTTTGTTGAATTGGCCTTGTTGCATCGGCAGGCAAGCTGGTTTACCGGTTTTGCGGCCCAGCGCAAGTTGCGGCGATATAATGGAGAATTGTTGTTGCGCGCGCTGAATTTCAAGTCGACCTTCTCGTCCAGGCCTGCTGGCGCGATCTCACTGCTGCTCGTCGTATCGGCGCTCTCGGCATGTCATACCAACAAGATGATCGGCGACCTCAATCCAAGCGAGACGTTTACGCAAGGGTACGTCTATGACCAGCAGGCCGTCGATTCGGTGCCTGTCGGTTCCAGCCGCGAGCAGGTGCTTCTGGCGCTTGGCACGCCATCGACGACAGCGACGTTCGACAACGAGGCGTTCTATTACATTTCGCAAACCCGCAAACGCTATGTCGCCTTCGACAAGCCCAGGCTCGTCGACCAGAAAGTGCTCGCGGTCTATTTCGGGGCCGACGGCCGCGTCAGCCAGATCGCCAATTACGGCTTGAAGGACGGCAAGATTTTCGACTTCATTTCGCGCACCACGCCGACTGGCGGCAAGGACCAGAACTTCCTCAGCCAGATCATCAACGGCGCGAGCAAGCTGGCGCCCGGCATTCCGGGCGGTGGAACTCCCTGATCATCAGAACCCGCTTTCCCTTGGGAAAGCGGCAACATCTCAGGCGACCGAAAACCCGTGGGAGCGATCTCACGGGTTTTTGTTTCGCCAAGGCAAGGCCAGCTTGCCAGCAATGGGGCAAGCCCTTATCAAATCCCCTGGGCTTTGGTTTTTTGAAAATGAGCAGTGGCGAACGCATAGCGCCGGACGGCTGGATGGCCACCGGCACGCCTGACAGGCAAACCGTGACCTCGGACTGGCTTGCCGTCGATCCTCCGGCAATCGACGGCGTCAGGGTCAAGGAAATCAGGCCCGTCGCGACGTCCAACGGCTATCTCACCGAGGTATTCCGCGATGAGTGGGATCTCGACCGGTCGCCAGTCGGCCAGGTCTTCCAGCGCACGATGTATCCAGGCGCGGTAACCGGCTGGCATGCGCATGAGGTGACGCTGGATCGGCTGTTCTGTTGCGTCGGGAGCGTGCGCATATCGCTCTATGACGGCCGAAAGGCCTCGCCCAGCTTCGGCACTGTCTGGCACAAGATCGTCGGCGCGCTACGACCGGCGATCGTCATCATCCCGCCCGGCGTGTGGCACGGTGTGACGGCGCTCGGGCCGGAGATCGCCCTGCTGCTCAATCTCGTCGACAAGGCCTATGCATATGACGCGCCTGACCATTGGCGCCTGCCGCCGGACACCGATCACATCCCCTACAAGCTGGTGTAGCGTGGCGCGCCCCGGCCAGTCCGATGCAGCCGGGCAGAAGCCGCCGCTCGTCTCGGTGGTGATCGCAACCCACGACCGCCCGGCCGCCTTGCGGCAGGCATTGCGCAGCGTCCTGGGTCAGACCCTGCAGGACTTTGAAATTCTGGTGATAGGCGACGCCTGTCGCCCCGACACGGCGGCGGTCATCGCCGAATTCGCCGATCCGCGCATCGTCTATATCAACCCGCCGGCCAATTTCGGCGAGCAGTCCGGCCCCAACAATATCGGCTTTGCCAGGGCACGCGGCCGGTTCGTCGCCTTGCTCAACCATGACGACCTCTGGTTCCCGGACCATCTCGCGGCGACCACGGGATGGATCGATGCGACCGGCGCCGATGTGGTGATCGCAAGGGGCGTCGTTGTCGAACCACCGCTGGTCGATGGCAAGCCTGTCAAGAACTCGATCTTCGGCGTCGGCAAGGATGGATTCTACGATCCCGTTGACACGGTAGGGTTTGGCTCGGCGCAGGTAGTCCGGCTGATATCGCTGGACTGGCTCGGCCCCTGGCGCCCCGCCAGCCAGTGCTTTTGCGAGGCCTCGCAGGACTGGCTCTTCCGGGCCTGGCGAAAGGGCGCGGTCATCGCGACGATGCCGCATCTGACCGTGCTCAAGCTGCATTCCGGCAATCGCAAGGGCAGCTATGTCAAGGACCTTGCGACGGAACAGGAAGAGCTCGTCGCGGCAATGGCGATGCCCAACACCTTGCGGGTGAGAGTTCTTGTCGGTGCCGACGGACCGCCTCGCTCGACAAGAGCCACCTATCTCAGGCGCAGATTGCTCGCGGCTTGCGGCATCCACCCCAGGGCGCGTTCCTTCCGTCATCGACACAAACGCGGCGCATTCGTCGCGCTGCTGCGCGAGATTCGCGGCCTCCCGCCAATGCCCGAGCGCGAGCCGGGTGTGCAGGAACTGTCGGAGATCTACGGCAGCCGCCCGGACACGGACGCCAGCGGCGGCTGAAATCCCGTCGAAGCTGACGCATCAAAATGAAAAGCCCGCGGGGATCGCTCCCCGCGGGCTTTTTGGACCACCGACCCGGCGGTTAGCCGTGCGCGAGCACGGCCAGCAGCAGGAGGGCCACAATGTTGGTGATCTTGATCGCCGGATTGACCGCGGGGCCCGCGGTGTCCTTGTAGGGATCGCCGACCGTGTCGCCGGTCACCGAAGCCTTGTGCGCCTCGGAGCCCTTGAGGTGCTTGACGCCGTCCTTGTCGGTGAACCCATCCTCGAACGACTTCTTCGCATTGTCCCAGGCGCCGCCGCCCGAGGTCATCGAGATGGCGACGAACAGGCCGTTGACGATAACGCCGAGCAGCGAGGCACCGAGGGCCGCGAAGGCCGATGCTTTCGAACCGGAGATCAGCAGCACGCCGAAATAGACGACGAGCGGCGCCAGCACCGGCAGCAGCGACGGGATGATCATCTCCCGGATCGCCGCCTTGGTCAGAAGATCGACCGCACGCGCATAGTTCGGCTTGGACGTGCCTGCCATGATGCCCGGATCTTCGCGGAACTGCTTGCGAACCTCCTCGACGATGGCGCCCGCCGCGCGGCCAACGGCCGTCATGGCGATACCACCGAACAGATACGGGATCAGACCGCCGAAGATCAGGCCGGCGACAACGTAAGGGTTGGAGAGATCGAAGGAGATTTCGCCCATGCCCTGGAAGTAGGGATATTTGTCGCCATTGGCGGCAAAGAACTTAAGGTCGTTCGAATAGGCCGCAAACAGCACCAATGCGCCGAGGCCTGCCGAGCCGATGGCATAACCCTTGGTCACGGCCTTGGTGGTGTTGCCGACCGCGTCGAGCGCGTCGGTGGAGTGGCGCACTTCCTTGGGCAGGCCCGCCATTTCGGCGATGCCGCCGGCATTGTCGGTGACCGGGCCGAAGGCGTCGAGCGCCACGATCATGCCGGCGAGGCCGAGCATGGTGGTGACCGCGATCGCCGTGCCGTAGAGGCCGGCGAGCTGGTAGGTCGAGATGATGCCGCCGACGATGACGATGGCCGGCAACGCCGTCGATTCCAGCGAAACCGCGAGGCCCTGGATGACGTTGGTGCCGTGGCCGGTGACCGAAGCCTGGGCGATCGAGTTGACCGGGCGCTTGTTGGTGCCGGTGTAGTACTCGGTGATCACCACGATCAAACCCGTCACCACGAGGCCGATGAGGCCGCAGATGAACAGGTTCTTGCCGGTGATGACGATGCCGGCGACAGTGCCGACCTCGCCCCAGCCGAGCGTTGCCGAAGTGGCGATGGCGAGGCCGACGATCGACAGCAGGCCGGTGACAATGAGCCCCTTGTAGAGGGCGCCCATGATCGAGCCATTGGAGCCGAGCTTGACGAAGAAGGTGCCGACGATCGAGGTCAGGATGCAGGCGCCGCAGATGGCGAGCGGATACAGCATCGCAGTCTGGAGAACGGCGGTACCGCCAAAGAAGATGGCGCCGAGAACCATGGTGGCGACGACCGTCACCGCATAGGTCTCGAACAGGTCGGCCGCCATGCCGGCGCAGTCACCGACATTGTCGCCGACATTGTCGGCGATGGTGGCCGGGTTGCGCGGATCATCTTCCGGGATGCCGGCTTCGACCTTGCCGACCAGATCGCCGCCCACGTCGGCACCCTTGGTGAAGATGCCGCCGCCGAGGCGGGCAAAGATCGAGATCAGCGAGGCGCCGAAGCCGAGCGAGACCAGCGAGTCGATGACGATGCGGTCATTGGGCTGGAGGCCCATGGGGCCGGTCAGGATCAGGTAGTAGATCGAGACGCCAAGCAATGCCAGGCCCGCCACCAGCATGCCGGTGATGGCGCCCGACTTGAAGGCGATGTCGAGACCGGCGGCGAGGCTGTTGGACGCCGCCTGCGCGGTGCGCACATTGGCACGCACCGAAACATGCATGCCGATGAAGCCGGCGGCGCCGGACAGGACGGCGCCGATCAGGAAGCCGATCGCGGCGGTGATAGAAAGCAGCCACCAGGCGAGCAAAAGCACGACCACGCCGACGATGGCGATGGTGGTGTACTGGCGCGCCAGATAGGCTTGCGCGCCTTCGCGGATGGCGGCGGAGATTTCCTGCATGCGTGCATTGCCCTGATCGGACGCGAGAACCGATCGTGTCGCCCAGATAGCGTAAAGGACAGAAAGCAGACCGCAGGCGATGACGGCGTAAAGTATGGTCATTGCCAAATTTTCCTCGATTGTTGGCCCAAATGAACCCCTCCCTGGGCCGTTGAGACAAAGACCGGAATCCGCGCACGGAATCCACCTCTTCGCATCGGTGTATGCGAAACAGGGCTCGGAACGTCAAGATATTGTTCAGTTTTTGCCCGGCTTTCGCCCAAAAGACAAAGCCGCGACCACAGTGCCCACGTGGGCCTTTCATTTAGATCGATTGAAATGACGCATCGGAATCATTGCGACAGGACGGCCAACTCCCAAGGATTATTCCGCCTCGCGGCCCATTCGGCGTGCCGTGTAGCGTTCGACCGCCGACAGACCGTCATAGATCAGCACGGCAAGGGCCGCCACGATCAGGCCACCCTGCAGGATGAAGGCAAGGTTGTTGGACAACAACCCGGCGATGATCACCTCGCCCAGCGTCTTGGCGGCCACGGTCGAGCCGATGGTCGCGGTGGCCAGGCTGATCACCACCGACAGCCTGATGCCGCCCAGGATGATCGGCGCGCTCAGCGGCAGTTCGACCTTGGTGAGCCTTTGCCAGCCGGTCATGCCGGCGCCACGCGCCGCCTCCATGACGTTGGCCGGCAGCGTCGTCAGTCCGGTCAGGGCATTCTCGAAGATCGGCAGCAGGCCATAGAGAAACAGCGCGATCAGCGTCGGCTTCTCGCCAAAGCCGACAGCCGGCACGGCAAGCGCCAGCACCGCCACCGGCGGAAAGGTCTGGCCGATGTTGACCAGGCTGCGCGACAGCGGCAGGAATTCGGCGCCGGCTGGCCTGGTAACGAGGATGGCCAGGGCCACGGCAACGATGGTCGCGGCGACGGTGGCGATCAGCACGGTGCGCAGATGCAGCAGCGTCAACGTCAGCAGGCTGCCTTGATTGTAGATCGCGGGAGCATTGTTTTCGGTCAGCGGCTTGAGCAGTGGCTCGAACCAGCCTGGACTGGTGACAAAGGCCACGAGCAACACCACCAGGGCAAGCCTCAGCAGCAGAGGCAGCCAGGCTTTCATGCCGGCCTCGCCGCGCGCTTGACCAGCCCGTCCACCGTGACGCGGCCGAGCGGTTTGCCGTCGGCGCCTTTCACCGGCAGCGCCGGCCGGCCCGACCACAGGAGTTCGGCCAGCGCATCGCGCTGGCTTGCATCGCCAGGGATCGCCTCGCCATCGGCGGTGCCCTTTTCCACCGCGTCACGCACCCGCCCGAGCGACAACAGCCTGAACGGTCTCTCGCTGGCGCCAACCAGGGTCTCGACAAAGCTGCTGGCCGGCTTTGCCAGGATCTCGGCGGGCTTGGCGTATTGCACGAGCTTGCCGGCATCCATGACAGCGATCTTGTCGCCCAGATGCACGGCCTCTTCCATGTCGTGAGTGACGAGAATGATGGTGGTGCCGAAGCGCTTCTGGATCGCCAGCAGGTCTTCCTGCGCCTTGGTGCGAATGATCGGGTCGAGTGCGCCAAACGGTTCGTCCATCAGAAGCACGTTGGGCTCGGCGGCGAGCGCCCGGGCCACCCCGACACGCTGCTGCTGGCCGCCGGACAATTCGTGCGGGTAGCGCGGCCCGAATGCCTCGGGATCAAGCTGGTAGAGCGTCATCAGTTCGTCGACGCGGGCCTTGATACGGGCCTTGTCCCAGCCGAGCAGCACCGGCACGGTGGCGATGTTCTGCGCCACGGTGCGATGCGGAAACAGGCCATGGCCCTGGATGGCGTAGCCGATGCTGCGTCGCAGTTCGTAGCCGGGCACCGAACGATTGTCGGCGCCGTCGAGCTTGATGATGCCGGCGGTTGGCTCGACCAGCCGGTTGATCATGCGCAGCAACGTCGTCTTGCCGGAGCCGGAGGTGCCGACAATGACACAAACCGTGCGTGGCTCGATGACCATCGACACGTCGTCGACAACGGTGGTCGCATCATAGCGCTTGGTAATGCCTTCGATCTCGATCATGCCGTTTCAACCCTGCGCCTGGTGGCGGTCATTTCGATCACCGCATCGAGGATGATGGCGGCGGCGAAGGCGAGCGCGACCGTCGGCACCGCGCCAAGCAGCACCAGGTCCATCGCCGTCTGACCAACGCCCTGGAAGACGAAAACGCCGAAGCCGCCGCCACCGATAAGCGCGGCGATGGTGGCGAGGCCGATATTCTGCACCAGCACGATGCGGATGCCAGTGAGGATCACCGGAAAGGCCAGCGGAAATTCGACGCCGAACAGGCGCTGGCGGTCCGTCATGCCCATGCCGCGCGCGGCGTCGTTGGCGGCACGCGGCACGCCGGCGAGACCGACAACCGTGTTGGCCACCACCGGCAGCAGCGAATAGAGAAACAGGGCGACGAAGGCAGGTGCGGTGCCTATGCCGCGAATGCCGAGTGCGGCAGCTCCGGGCACATGCGCGGCGACCCAGCCGAGCGGAGCGATCAGCAGGCCAAACAACGCGATCGAAGGAATGGTCTGGATGATGTTGAGCACGTTGAGCACGCCGGCGCGCAGCTTTTCGACGCGGTGGCAGAGGATGCCGAGCGGCAGGCCGACGATCACTGCCGCGGCCAGCGAGCCAAGTGCCAGCGTCACGTGCTTGGAGCCCTCGGCCCAGAAACTGTCGGCACGGTTGGCGTATTCCTTGAGGATGGAAAGGTCGTTCCAGGCCCCCGACACCAGAAGCAGGCCGACCGCCACCGCGGCGGCGGCCAGCACACCGACACGCGCCGATGGCGACAAATTCAGGCGCGTCAGGACGTCGGCCAGCAAGAGCGTGAACGCAAAGATGAGAATCCAGAAACCGGAGGCCGGAGATACTCTGGCAAAGGTGTTGCCGGCCGGCGTCAAGAACGTGCCGGCGACGCCGACAAGCAGCGCGAGCGCGGCAAGCGCGACCACACCGGCGGCAAGGCGCAGCCCAAGCGGTGTCCTGAAAAGTGCTATGAGCGCCGCCACGACCACGATAGCCAAAAGCAATGCCCCGGCGGTTGCCGGCAGCGCCTCGAGAATCGAACGCGCCTGGCCGGGAACGATCCGGTTGGCGCGGAGCGTGGCGAAGGGGGCGAGGAACGCTGCATAGGCGGCGATCGCGGCGATGACCACGCCGAGCTTGTCGAAACGGATTGACACGCCCTCCCCCGTCGGTCGTTCCGGCGCGCCACGCATGCGGCGCGCCGGAATCGCCTACTTCAGAAAGCCGTTCTTCTTCAGGAAGTCCTCGGCGACGCCCTTGACCGGCTCACCGCCGACCTGCACGCGGCCGTTCAGCTCCTGCAGCGTGACGAGGTCGAGCTTGGCGAAGACCGGCTTCAGCAGCGTCTCGATCTCGGGATGTTCCTTGAGCACGGATTCGCGGATGATCGGGGCGGGTTGGTAGACCGGCTGCACGCCCTTGTCGTCCTCAAGCACGACCAGGCCGGACGGCGCGATGCCGCCGTCGGTGCCATAGACCATGGCAGCGTTGGCGCCACTGGTCTGGTTGGCCGCCGCGGCGATAGTCGCCGCCGTGTCGCCGCCCGAGAGCGTGATCAACTGGTCCGGCTTCAGGGTGAAGCTGTAGGTGGTCTGGAAGGCCGGAAGGGCTGCCGCCGAATTGACGAACTCGGAGGACGCCGCCAGCACCACCTTGCCGCCGCCGGCGACGTATTTGCCGAAGTCCGACAGGGTGACGAGCTTGTTTTCGTCCGTCACTTCCTTGCGCAGCGCGATCGCCCAGGTGTTGTTGGCCGGCGCCGGCGACAGCCAGACGATCTTGTTGGCATCATAGTCGAGCTTCTTGGCCGCCTCATAAGCCTTGGCGGCATCCTTCCAGACCGGGTCATCGGCCTTTTCGAAGAAGAAGGCGGCATTTCCGGTGTATTCGGGATAGATGTCGATCTCGCCGGCGGTGATCGCCTTGCGCACCACCGGCGTGCCGCCGAGCTGGATGCGGTCCGTTGTCTTGATGTTGTTGGCGTTGAGCACGAGCTGGATGATGTTGCCGAGTACGCCGCCCTCGGTGTCGATCTTCGAGGACACGACCACCTGGGCACTGGCGGAAGCCGCCGTGATGCCGAGCGCGAGCGCCGCGCCAGCCAGAGCCTTGATTGAAAACATTGTGAAAATCCCTTGCTATGAACCGGAATCGGGTCGCCGCATATGAGCATGGCCCAAACGCGGCGTCGGGGCATACGGTTTCATAAGAGCAGGTATCAGCGCAATAATTTTGTTCTGAAGCGGCGACTTCGACCGAAGCCATCCTGACAGCGTCATGTCACCTCAAGTCGAGGCTCAGGCGTCGGATTTGCGCGGGCCCGTCAGTTTCAACGTGCCAAGTGCCAAAAAGCACAGAACGGTGACCGGAAAGATCATCCAGTTGAGCATCTCCCAGCCCCAGGCGTTGTAGACCATGCCCGACAGCAGCGACGCGCAGGCGACGGAGCCGAACAGGGCGAAGTCGTGAAAACCCTGCACCTTGCCCTTTTCCGACGGCCGGTAGCTGGCAGCGACCATGGCGGTGGCGCCGATGAAGCCGAAATTCCAGCCGAGACCGAGCAGGATCAGCGATGTCCAGAATTGCCACAGCGCCAGGCCCGACAAGGCTACCGCAGCGCAGCCGATCAGCAGCAGCAGGCCAATGGCGACGATGCGCTCGGCGCCAAACCGATGGATCAGCGAGCCGGTGAAGAAGCTCGGCGCGAACATCGCCATGACGTGCCAGGAAATGCCCAGCGTCGCATCATTCTCCGACAGGCCACAGCCAACCATGGCCAGTGGCGCGCCGGTCATGACGAAGCTCATCAGCGCATAGCAGCCGACGGCGCAGAACAGTGCGGCGACGAAGCGCGGCCTGGTGACGATTTCGGCCAGGGGTCTGGCATCGCCGCCGGCAACATCAACCTTGCTGGCGGCCTTTGCCGGCAGGCGCAGAAACGACAGGGTAACGGCTCCAACCGCGGCAAGCGGCAGGATAGCGGCGAATGACCCGGCAAACATCACCGGCGCGAACAGTTCACGGGTGAAGATGACGATCTGCGGCCCAAGGATGGCGGTGACGATGCCGCCGGCCAGCACGAAGGAGATGGCGCGCGCCTTGAACTCCGGCGGCGCGTTGTCGGCGGCGGCGAAGCGGAACTGCTGGACGAAGGCACCACCGATGCCGATCACGAGCAGCGCGAACGCGAACAGCCAGAAACTGCCGTGGAAAAGCGCCAGGGTGGCGATCAGGCCGCCAAGCGCGGTGACGACGGTTCCGGTCATGAAGCCGCCGCGCTGGCCCAGCCGGCGGATAATGGCCGCGGCCGGCAAAGCGCCAAGCGCCACGCCAAGGTTGAAGCCGGTGATCGGCGCCGTCGCCAACGACTTGTCGGCGCCGAGCAGGTATTGCCCTGCCAGTGCACCCATGGAGATGGCTATGGGTGCAGCCGAACCGATAATCGCCTGCGAGGCAGCGAGGATCAAAGCGGTGTGCCGCGCGTCCCTGCCCACCTCGACAGTGGTGGCTGTCACGATGCGTCCTTGCCGCGCCCCTCGCCGCGCACCCGGCGTGACACGCGGTCGAGCACGGCATTGACCAGCTTCGGTTCGTCTTCCTCGTAAAAAGCCTTGGCGATGTCGACATATTCCGAAACGATGACCGCCACCGGCACGTCTTCGCGCTTCATCAATTCATAGACGCCGGCGCGCATAATGGCGCGCAACGTCGAATCGAGCCGAGACAGCGGCCAATCATCGGTCAGCGCCTGGCGGATGATTGGATCGATGGTCTTCTGGTTCTCGACGACGCCGGTCAGGATGGCGCGGAACCATTGCGCATCCGCCTCGCGATAAAGCGCGCCGTCGACTTCCTTGCCAAGCCGGAACGCCTCGTATTCGGCGGTGATCTCGAAGACGCCGCTGCCGGCGACATCCATCTGGTAGAGCGCCTGCACGGCAGCCAGACGGGCGGCACCGCGCTTGTTGGCGTGGCGTATCGCGGGCTGTCCGGGCGAAGCGGGTTCGCTCACGATCGCGCTCCCAATTGTTCCTTGAGGGCGATCATGGTCAGCGCCGCACGCGCGGCAAAGCCGCCCTTGTCGCCCTCCGAGCGCTTGGCCCGCGTCCATGCCTGTGCATCGTTCTCGGTGGTCAGGATGCCGTTGCCGATGCAGACCGAATCCTGCACGGACAGGTCCATCAGCGCGCGGCTGGATTCGTTGGCGACGATGTCGAAATGATAGGTGTCGCCGCGAATGACGGTGCCGAGCGCAACGAAACCGTCGTAATTCGTGCCGCCTTCCGCCGCACCGTCCAGAGCGAAAGTAATCACTGCGGGAATTTCCAGCGAACCTGGAACGGTGATGACATCGTAGGTCGCGCCCGCTTCATCGAGCGCGCTCGTCGCGCCTTCGAGCAGCGCGTCGGCAAGGTCGTCGTGGAAGCGCGCTTCGACAATCAGCAGATGCGCCTTCGCCTTCGGGCGAATGAAGGCTTTGCCGTGTTGGGATGTGCCTGCCATAAAAATCTCCGGGGGGTTGCCGGTGACTTAGGCCGAAGCCGGATTGATCGCAAGCGGAAGATTGCTGGAGGTGTGTCGGGCTTATCGCCGCTTTGGGGAAGGCGCCGAGATCGGACAGTCCGTACCGAGGCTTTCAGCCCAGTCAACAACGGCTTCGTGATCCACCACACGGCCGGCATCCACATCGGCCGATGCTTCCCACGTGAGGCGCTCTTGCTCTTTGGAATTCCTGCTTTCCATCACAGTCACTTCCTCATTTAAACAGCTCTGCGATATCAGCCATTGGCCGAAACAGCTTCTTAGGCTGATCGGGAAATGACAGAAAGCTTTCTCGTTCGTAAAAGCGGCGTGCGTTCTCATCCTTTGCGTCGACAATGACAGCGAACGAGGCAATCTCGCTGCGGAGCGATCGAAGCAAGGCATCGGCCAGGAGGTATCGACCGTAACCCCTGCCCTGTTGCCGTCGATCGACTGCCAGACGTCCGAGAAGCGTTGCCGGAATGAGCCGATAACGCGGCAGCTTACGGACAGTTTGGACAGGCCATTCGCCGACATCCACCGCAGTCGATGAGAGCGTGTAAAAGCCACCAATAGCTCCATCCGGCATGACCAGTACGAACGGCGCGGCAATGTTTTTGCGGGCCTCTTGTCCGGCCTGCATCCGAAGGTATCGATCGAGTGATTCTACACCGCTTTCAAACAAGGTTCTGTCGTGCTGCGGACCAAGCACTTCAACTCGCAAAGAGGCCTCGGTCGAGCCCGTCACCCTCAGGTGCCAGTGGCGTGGCGATACCGACGCACCGTATCGCGCAGGCGGTCGTTTACTGGTTTCGGATTGACGAGGGCATCCACGAAGGCCTGGCTGTCACGAACGGATAGCTCCAGGCGCTGATGCTCCTCGATGGTCCGGCGGGCAGCCTCCTGAACGCTCGTCAGCACGAAGTCCGTTACCGTGCGGCCCTGGAGCGCCGCAGCGTGCTCGATAAGGTTCTTCTGGTCGGCCGTGACGCGAGTTTCAAGACGTTCGCCACGAACACGGCCACGCGGTGGGTGTGCAGTCATCGTCGTTCTCCTGGCGACAATGTACGGCCAATGGCCGGAAGTTTCAAGGTCGCCATGAGGTACCGGCGCCGTTCAGACCGCTCGCCGCCCCTGCCGAGCGACAAAGACCATGATGTCGTCAAACATGTCTTCGAAGGAGCCGTGAGCGCGTTCGGCTTGGCGAAGTTCGCCAACAAGTTCCAAAACAGAACCCATATCGATCGCACCGCGCGATATGGCCCAATCCTGTGATGGAAATCCTTCGGACATCCGGATCGGAAGAACGGGCGTATTTGAAGCAGACATCCTGCGCAAAACGCCAGTCATCGTGCCACGATATGCTGAGTATCGCGCGGATTTGCTCCCCGACATCGCCGGAAAGCAGATCTTTGTAGGTCTTGGAGCTGTCGAGATATCTGACCGCTTCGTAGACAAGGTTTTCAGTATCTTCGATCAATTGCTGCCTTCGGGACGGCTCGCGGAATATCGACCAAGTGACCGCTACAAGCCCTCTTTCGCCGCCTCCGCCAGTCGCGCCGCGTAGCGCGCCATGGTGTCGATCTCGAGATTGACGCGGTCGCCGACCTTGCGCTCGCCCCAGGTGGTGACGGTCAGCGAATGATGGATCAGCAGCACGTCGAAGCGGGTGCCCTCCACTTTGTTGACGGTGAGCGAGGTGCCGTCGAGCGCGACGGAGCCCTTTGGCGCGATGAACTTCGCCAGGTGGCGCGGCGCCTCCAGCGTGAAGCGCACCGCGTCGCCCTCGTCCTTGCGCTCGATGATCTCGGCGGTGCCGTCGACATGGCCCGACACGATGTGGCCGCCGAGTTCGTCGCCGATCTTCAGCGCCCGCTCGAGATTGATCTTGGTGCCGGATTTCCAGCTCGAGGCCGTGGTCAGCCGCAAGGCCTCTTCCCAGGCTTCGACCTCGAACCAGCGCGCGTTCGAGCCATGTTCGGGCAGCGCCGTGACCGTCAGGCAGACGCCGCCGCAGGAGATCGAGGCGCCGATGGCGATGGTTTCGGGATCATAGACGGTATCGATGCGCAGGCCGACGCCTTCGCTGAGCGGCTTGACGGCCGCAACGATGCCGATATCGGTGACAATTCCTGTAAACATCAATGCCGATCCCTAGAGGTCTCTTATCCACTCGGCGTAGGTGTCTTCGCCGAAGCGCATCTCGCGCAATTTGCGAAAGCCTGCCGGGATATGGTCAGCATCGACCGGCGATGCAATGCCGTCCTCGCCAATCGCCTCCGGCCCCTGGAACAAGACGATGCGGTCGACCAGCTCTTCGTCCAGGAATGCCTTGGCGACCTGGGCGCCGCCCTCGACCAGCACGCTTGCCATGCCGAGCGCCCCCAGGTCTTCGAGCAGTTCCGGCAAGGCAACCACGCCGTCATGCGTTTCAGTGCCTATGAAGCGTACGCCGGCGCGTTCCAGCGCGGCGCGGCGCTGCGGATCAGCCTCAAGACAGGCAGCGACATAGAGCGGCACGCGGTCGACACCGGAAACCAGCTTCGAGGCTTCCGGGAGCCGTATCTGGCGATCGAGGATGATGCGCGCCGGCGAACGGTTTTCCAGTCCAGGCAGGCGCACGGTCAGTGCCGGGTCGTCTTCCAGCGCCGTGCCGACGCCGATCAGGATAGCGTCCGACTCCGCGCGCATCAGATAGACGTCGCGGCGAGCGACCTCGCCGGTGATCGCAACCTGGCCGGCGCCTTTCCTGCCGATCTTGCCATCGCTCGAAAGCGCAAGCTTCAGCGTCACTTCCGGGCGTTTTCGCAGGGATCGAATCAAATAGCCCGCCATCTGCTCGGCGGCTTCCACGGCCAGCACCTTCTCGACCACCTCGATGCCTGCGGCGCGCAGAATGGCGTAGCCCTTGCCGGAGACGCGCGTGTCCGGATCGCTGGCAGCCCCTACGACGCGCGCGATGCCGGCATTGACCAGCGCATTGGCGCAAGGCGGCGTGCGGCCGTGGTGGGCACAGGGTTCCAAAGTGACGTAAGCCGTGGCGCCACGCGCGAGCTCGCCGGCCTCGGCCAGCGCCTCGGTCTCGGCATGCGGACGGCCACCGACGGCGGTGACGCCGGTGCCGACGATCATCGGCCCCTCGCCATCATCGCGCACGATGATCGTTCCGACCGAAGGATTGGTCGAGGTCCTGCCCGCATTCTTGCGAGAAAGCCGCAGGGCCGCGGCCATGAAACGGCGATCAAGGGCCGCTTGTCCGGCCTCGCTCGGTTGCGGTGCTGCCATGCTCAGCCGGCGTCCTCTTCGGTCTTGTCTTCGTCGCCCTTCAGTTCGCCCAGCAACTCGTGGAAATCCTTGGCCTCGCGGAAATTGCGGTAGACCGAGGCAAAGCGCACATAGGCGACGTCGTCGAGCGATTTCAACGCCTCCATGACCAGCCGGCCGACCTCGCCGGAAGCCACTTCCGTCTCGCCGGAGCTTTCGAGCTGGCGCACGATACCGGTCACCGCGCGGTCGATGCGCTCGGGATCGACATTGCGTTTGCGCACCGCGATCTCAACCGAGCGCAGCAGCTTGTCGCGGTCGAACGGTACTTTCCGGCCCGACTTCTTGACCACGACCAGATCGCGCAACTGCACGCGTTCGAAGGTGGTGAAACGGCCGCCGCAATCGGGGCAGACACGCCGCCTGCGGATCGCCGCGCCATCCTCGGCGGGGCGCGAATCCTTCACCTGCGTATCTTCGGACTGGCAATAGGGACAGCGCATGAAAAGCCTTGGGTTCGCGAATCTGGTGAGGCGAAAGATTTAGAGCCTTTCCGGCCGGGATTGAAGCAGTTCCGTTTCTTCAGAGATAGCGAGGCGCGAGGAAGATTGCCAGCGTGGCAACCGGCCAGACGGCGATGCCGCCGGCAACGGCCAGGCGATAGTCGACCTATTGCGGACCCAGCCGTCCAGTCACGGCGCGACGTCCTTGGTCGGGAAGCCGCAGGACGTGCCCAGGTTGCGGTAGGCCTTGGTGAAGCCGTCCATCGGGATACTGGCGAAAGCCTGCTTGCCGAAAGTCACGTCGAGCGAGACAACCTGGCGCATGGCACGCAGCAGCGCGAGACTGGTCTTGGCCTGATTGTCGACCGTCCAGCTCGGGCGGCCGATGACGGCATCGTTGGAATAGACCGTCGCCGAAACCTTGACGCCGGGGTCGCCAAACGTCGCCGCGATCTTCTTGCCGGTCGGCAGCTGCTTGTTGTCGACAGTGAGCATGATGGCCGGAAAGGCATCGGGCGGCAGCGCATCGCCGGTCGAGATCGACAAGGTCAGCGTGCCCGAATTGCCGTTCGCATCGAAGAACGCCGTCGAAGCCGCACAGGTCTTGCTCGCATCCTGGCCGGTGTCGAGCACATCGACGATGGTCGTCCATTTGCCGAAAGTGTTGGTAACCGGCGTCTCCGGGGCGGGCTGTGTCTGCGCCAGGGCGGATCCGCAAAGGGCCAGCCAGCTGACAACGCCGAGCGGGGCGAGACGAAAATTGCGCATCATCAGGTCTCCAGTTCCATGCGTCACCCGATCAGGGGTGACGCACCGCCGGCGAATAAGAGATGACGCTTCGCGCCGGGTCAATCGAGATAGAGACGATCAACCGAGATAAGGATAGAGCGGAAAACGATCGGTCAGCGCCACGACCTTGGCCTTGACCGCCGCCTCGACCGCGGCATTGCCCTCGTCGGAATTGGCGACCTTGAGACCATCAAGCACTTCGGCGATCAGCTTGCCGATCTCGCGGAATTCGGCCTGGCCAAAGCCGCGCGTCGTGCCGGCAGGGGTGCCGAGGCGCACGCCCGAGGTGACGAAGGGCTTTTCCGGATCGAAGGGAATACCGTTCTTGTTGCAGGTGATGTTGGCGCGGCCAAGAGCTGCCTCGGCGCGCTTGCCCGTGGCGTTCTTGGGGCGCAAATCGACCAGCATCAGATGGTTGTCGGTACCACCGGAAACGATGTCGAGACCGGTCTCCTTGAGGCTCGAAGCCAGCGCCTTGGCATTGGCGGCCACGCTCTCGGCATAGACCTTGAAGCTCGGCTTCAGCGCCTCGCCGAAGGCCACCGCCTTGGCGGCGATGACATGCATCAGCGGGCCGCCCTGCAGGCCGGGGAACACCGCCGAGTTCATCTTCTTGGCAATGTCCTCGTCGTTGCACAGGATCATGCCGCCGCGCGGGCCGCGCAGCGACTTGTGCGTGGTGGTCGTCACCACATGCGCGTGCGGCAGCGGCGACGGGTGCACGCCGCCGGCGACGAGGCCGGCAATGTGCGCCATGTCGACCATCAGATAAGCGCCAACCGCGTCAGCGATCTCGCGGAAACGCTTCCAGTCCCAGATGCGCGAATAGGCGGTGCCGCCGGCCAGGATCAGCTTCGGCTTGGTCTCATGCGCGGTCTTCTCGATCGCGTCCATGTCGAGCAGATGGTCGTCCTTGCGCACGCCATAGGAGACGACCTTGAACCATTTGCCGCTCATGTTCACAGGCGAGCCATGGGTAAGATGGCCACCGGAATTGAGATCAAGGCCCATGAAGGTGTCGCCGGGCTGCAGCAGCGCCAGGAATACCGCCTGGTTCATCTGGCTGCCGGAATTCGGCTGGACGTTGGCGAAATTGCATCCGAACAGCTTCTTCGCCCGCTCGATGGCCAGTTCCTCGGCCACGTCGACGAACTGGCAGCCGCCGTAATAGCGCTTACCCGGATAGCCTTCGGCATATTTGTTGGTCATGATCGACCCTTGCGCCTCGAGCACCGCGCGCGAGACGATGTTTTCCGAAGCGATCAGTTCGATCTCGTGGCGCTGTCGACCGAGTTCGTTGCGGATGGCGCCGAAAATCTCCGGATCGGCGTCTTCCAGCGTGGTTTCGAAGAAGGATTCGAATTTATTCGACGCTGCCGCTGCTGTTGCCATAGCCTGAAATCCTCGGTTCGGGGGCAATTTGTTTATGCATACCGTTGCCCCAAAACCGCTGCGCACTTTTGGGCGACACGCATTGCCGCGCCATTAACACAGTTGTTTTCGACCCGCCACGTTTGCGGCGCGAAATTTGCTGGCCGGTTTGCGGCAGAGGTTGCAAATCCATGTCCCTTGGGCATTGCGGGCCTTATTTTCGTGCCTGCCTGCCGTCCAGAAGAGCTTCGGTGAGCGTGATCTCGGTGAACAACGCCCGCGCCGTGTGGTCGTTGATCTCGCCGCGGCGTAGCATGGCGCGCAAGGCGTCACGCTCGGCGGCGATGCCGGCCAGCCTCAGGTCGATCTCCAGCCTCCCCGCCTCGCGCATCTCTGCGCGCGCTTCATCGGCCTCGTCGGCCGCCGCGATGCGCCGCCGGTAGGCAGCGACAATCCCATTGGCGGCGGCGAGCCTGACGCCGGGCACATCGCCCTCCTCGTCGTCGGTCTGCGCGATGCTTTCAAGGTGGGCGATCGCGGCCTTTGCCGCGCCGACACGCGCCATGCGTTCCTCGGCGGCGCCTGCGTCTTCACCCGGTTCGACCAGTCCGCGCGCGATGACGGGCAAGGCCAGGCTGGCGATCGCCAGGGAGCAGATGATGACGCCGGCGGCGAGAAAGATGACAAGGTCCCGCGCGGGAAACGGCGAGCCGTCCTGCAGGGCCAGCGGCAGCGACAATATGCCGGCCAGCGTTATGGCGCCACGCACGCCGGCCACCGATCCGGCGAGCCGCACGCGCAGGCCGAATGGCTCGGCCCTGCGTTTGCCAAGCCGGGCCGCAAGCCCCGCCATGATGTCGCCGATCCAGATCCAGACGAAACGGAGCGCGATCAGGCACAAGGTCAGCGCCATCACGGTCAGCACCGGCTGAATGAGCGGATAGTTGCCGGTGAGCTCCGGTGGCACCTTGCGGATGATTTCGGGGAGCTGCAGGCCGAGCACGATGAACAGCGCGCCGTTGAAGACGAAGGAAAATGTCGTCCAGAGCGAGATCGTCTGCACGCGCGCCGAAACGCCAAGAAAGCGGAATATGCCGGTGCTCCCGGTCAAAAGGCCGGCGGTCACCGCGGCCAGGATACCCGAAGCCTCGAAGTGCTCGGCGGCCAGATAGGCGACGAAGGGAAGCAGGATGGTGATCAGCACCTGCGCCTCGGGCGGCACGTCGCCGATGCGGTTCAGGAGTTGCAGCGCCTTGGCGGCGACGAACAATGCCGCCACGCCGGCCAGGATGCCGACCACCACGGCGTAGAGGAAACTCAGCGAGGCGTCAGCGAAGGAAAAACTGCCGGTCAATGCCGCCGCGACGGCAAAGCGGAACATGACCAGGCCCGACGCATCGTTGAGCAGCGACTCGCCTTCCAGAATGTGCATCAGCCGCGCCGGGACCACGCTTCTGTCGACGATCGAGGAGACTGCCACCGCGTCGGTCGGTGACAGGACCGCCGCGAGCGCGAAGGCAACGACCAGCGGAATGCTCGGCACCAGCCAGTGCAAGGCATAGCCGAAGCCGACAATGGTGAAGAAGACGAGGCCGATGGCAAGGTCGAGGATGGGTCCGCGCAATGCCATCAGGTCGCGCTTGGGCGCGCCAAAAGCGTCACTGAACAGCAGCGGTGGAATGAACACCAGCAGGAACAGTTCAGGATCGATCTCGATATGGATGCCGCGCACCGGCCATGCGAGCGCGGCGCCCATCGCAATCTGCAGGATCGGCAGCGGCACCCGCACCAGCCGCACCAGCGCGCCGGAAACGGCGACGAAGACGAGCACGACGAGGACAAGGATGGCGGCTTGCATGGTGCGATTCCGGCTGTGTCGCGAACCATGCGCAATCGTCGACCCCGCGTCCAGACAGCGCCGGCGCGGCGACGGCCGGGCTGAGTTCATGGCGTGGGCGAGCCGACCGCATGGGCAAGCATGCCGCCAATGTCGAAAAAAAGGCCGGCACCTGGCGTCAACGCGAGGTTGCCTAGGGGCACCAGCTGGCCGGCCGCACGCCAGCCCCCGCGGACGTTCCCGCCAAACAAAAAAGGCCGCCTGATGGCGGCCTTTCGTTATGAATATCAAAGCCTTATAGCGAAGATGTAATCTGCAGCTCGCTGGCGCCGTCCAGCGCGTAGACGTCGTCGCGGAACTGGACCACGCCAGGTCCCGTCGACCAGGCCGAGAGATAGAGGAAGTGCACCGGCACCGGGTTGGTGACCTGGATCGGCGTGTTCTGGCCGGTCTTGATCGCCGCCTCGAAATGCTGACGGTCCCAGCCGGGCGTGTCGCGCAGGATCCAGGTTACGAGATCGCGCACGTTCTGGACGCGCACGCAGCCCGAGGAGTCGAAGCGCATCATTTTGCCGAACAGGCTCTGCTGGGGCGTGTCGTGCATGTAGACGCCGTCCGGGCTCGGGAAATTGATCTTGACCGAAGCCATGGCGTTTTCCGAACCGGGATCCTGGCGGAACCGGTATTTGGCAGCATCATCGGTCGACCAGTCGACGTTCATCGGATCGACTTCGCTGCCGTCCGGCGCGAACAGGCGGATATGGCTGTTCTTCAAATAGTCGGGATCCTTCCGCATCAGCGGAATGATGTCCTTGCGCACGATCGAGACCGGCGCGTTCCAGTACGGGTTGACGATGATCTCGTTGATCTTGGAATTGACGATCGGCGTCTGGCGATCGATCTTGCCGACGATTGCCGTGTGGCGAAGCACGACGCGGTCGTTCTCGACCGCTTCGACCTGGGCCGCCGGAATGTCGACCAGCACATAGCGGCTGCCCAGCGTGCCGGCCTTCTCCTTCAGCCGCTGCAGATTGGTTTGCAGCTGGCCAAGCCGGACCTGCGCCGAAACGTTCATCGCCGCATAGGTGTATTTGCCCATCGAGCCGTCAGCGGGCAGGCCGTGGCGCAGCTGGAAGCGCTTCACCGCCGAGTCGACATAGGAATCGAAGGCCGTCGAGATGCCGGCGCTCTGCGAAAGGTCGCCAGCGACCATGAGCCGCTTGCGCAGCGGCACGACATCGGGATCATCGACGCCGAGTTGCAGCTTCTTGGTCGCGGGGACCTCTACCCAGCCACCCTGCCCGACAATGTTCTGATACTGCGCGACCGCCTGCTCCGTGAACGCAACCGTCTGCGGGCTGAAGATCGGCAGCGTCGACGCCACCTTGCCGCCTTCGCTGGCACGGGCGTCGAATTGGTCGTCCCAATTGCCGCGGGCCGAGGATTTCAGGATATCTCCGATCACATCCTGCGCGCTCGCGCGGCCGGCCACCATGGCGGCGGCGAGCAACGAGGCTCCGGAAAGGAAGAAGCGGCGGCTGGTTCTCATGGACGTTCCAGACATAGGTAGCGGTTCGATCACTTGCTGCGTCGATCATCGGGCGATCTCGCCCGCACTCTAAAATTGGCAATCTTAACAATTAGCCAACCATGGCCCGTATCACGTTGGCGAGAAACGCGCGAGGCGCGATACGGTTGCGGGTGGACGCATGGTCTTCACGACAGCATCACTGCCACCCTCGGTTCCACTGGAATATGGCGGCAACGTGGCCTTGCGCCCAAATCGGCCGGGCCGGCGCTCCGAAAAGAAAGGGACCGGTGCTTTTCGGCACCGGCCTTGACTGAAGGTCGCTATTTCGGCCGCGCTTCTGTGGCGCGGGCCAGATCCGACGCGGCGCCTTACATCCGGTAGGCGATGGTGTCGTTCCAGAAGCGGTCGAGCCGCTGCAAAGCGCGGTTCATCTGCTTGAACTCGTCGGTGTTGATGCCGCCGACCTGCTCGATCGAGCCGACATGGCGCTCATAGAGACCGGCGACGACGTCAGCCACCTCGTTGCCCTTCGGAGTCAGCGAGACGCGGACCGAACGGCGGTCGATGCGCGAACGCTGGTGGTTGATGAAGCCGAGATCGACCAGCTTCTTCAGATTGTAGGACACGTTCGAGCCGAGATAGTAGCCACGCGAGCGCAGCTCTCCGGCGGTCAGCTCGGAATTGCCGATGTTGAACAGCAGCAGCGCCTGGATGGCATTGATGTCAGAACGGCCGTTGCGGTCGAATTCGTCCTTGATCACGTCAAGCAGACGGCGGTGCAGCCGCTCGACGAGCTGCAGCGATTCCATGTAAAGCGAACGGATAGCCTCGCGGCGATCGTCGGAAACGTTGGCGGTCTTCGCCGCCGGACGCGAATTGATCATTGTCTTTGCCTCTCGTTTGTCGCCCTGGTGATTTTTTGTTTTTCACCTTGATCGCGACACTATCGAATACTCATAAAATTCGACTTAAACGCTAGGGCTAACAAGAGCTTACCGGTAACAGGTTTCGAAAGAGGCTTAACGAACGGTCACCCGAGCAAGGATAATTAACCTAAAGGCTTAGGCAATAATCGCGAGGCCGGATCGCGGGGGCCGCGAAGTCGTCAACGGCGGCAAGAGCTTAGTGCCGCGCGGGGCGTTTCTGCAGGTAGATGACGACGCGAAAGACGATGTAGAGCAGCGCCACCGCCGCATGCGAGACGACGATCAGCAGCCGATGGCCGAAAAGCTCGGGAAAGCCGGCATACATGACGGTTTCGGTGACGGCGCAGATGAACCAGATCACCGGCCCCCAGGAGGCCAGCATCCAAAGCCCCGCCGCGGCGAAGGGGAAGAACACGGCGAGCATCACCGCCGCCACCTGCCAGTGCACCGGCATCAGGTCGAAGCGCCAGAGCGATCCAGGGTAAAAGCCGATCAGCTTGATCCAGTACAGGATGCCGAACAGCAGGCAGTAGCCGGCGATGACGCGCTGGAACCAGGCGAAGATGACCTCGACCGTCGAGGGCTGGAGCACGACGCGTCGCGACGTCACCTCGCTCATAGCGGGAGTTCCCGTTCGCCGAGCGGGGCGAAATAGGCCTCGACATCCGCCTCGCCGACCGCATCGAGGGTTGCCGGCCGCCATTGCGGCTTCGACCCCTTGTCGATGATGGCGGCGCGGATGCCTTCGTAGAAATCGTGGCCGGCAAGCATGCGGTTGAGGATGCGAAATTCCATCTTCATGCACTCGTCCATCGACAGCGTCTGCCCGGCGCTGATCTGCCGCCAGGCGACGCGAAGGCTGGTCGGAGAGCGCATGCGGATCGTCGCCAGCGTCTTGGCCGCGAATTCATCGGTGCCCGACGCGCGATCCAAGCTGTCGAGAACATCCTGAAGAGACGGCTGGTTGAAATGGCGCGATATCGCTTCGAGCGTCGGCCTGTCGGTCTCCCGCTTTGCCTGGACAAAGAAACCGCGCAGCACCGATTCCGGATCACCGGTCAGCACCAGCCGATCGAGGATGCTGGCCTGGTCTTCGGCCTTGATCGTGTGGGTGGCGAGCCCCGACCACAGCGCGTCGCCATAGCGGATGCGGTTGCCGGTCAAGGCCAGATACATGCCGAAGGAACCGCCAAGGTCGGGCAGAAGATGGCTGGCGCCGACATCCGGGAAAAAGCCGATGCCGACCTCCGGCATGGCGAACTGGGCATTTTCGGTCATCACCCGGTGCGAACCGTGAAAGGAGATGCCGACTCCGCCGCCCATGACGATGCCGTCGATGAGGGCGACATAGGGTTTCTTGAAGCTGTTGATGCGGGCGTTCAGCCGATACTCGTCGGCGAAGAACTCGACCGGCGGATTTCCCGCCCGGCCGGACTCGTAGATATGCAGGATGTCGCCACCTGCCGAAAACGCCCTGCCCTCGGCCCTGACGAGGACGACGTCCACGCCGTCATCGCGCTCCCAGGCATGCAAGGCCTTGCCCAGCGCCTTGACCATGCGATGGGTGACGGCGTTGAGCGCCTGCGGTCGCGTCAGCGTCACGACACCGGCCCTGCCCAACCGTTCGAAGCGAATTTCGTCGCCTCCACCAAAATCCATCGCCAGAGAATCCTTCCCCCGCGCCTGCGGGACTGAAGTGCTAAAGGCGGCGCATGGGTGCGTCAATGGCGGCGGCCTCTCCACCACAGGCTTGGCGGCCGGCGGCGAGCAATGCTACGAAGATCGCTGCCGTTGCAAGCGACGCGCCGATACCGCGCGCGCAAGCGGATTCGGGGACAGTTGGCCATGTCCGGATTTCTTCGTCCAGCGCTGTTGACGATCGGGCTTATTATGATCGCGAGCCTTGCACCGCGCCCCGCGTCCGCCGTCACGATCGACGATCTCTACCAGTCACGGACCATCGTCACCGGCCAGGGCGAAGAGAACCGCCAGATAGGCTTCAGGGACTGCCTGGACCGGGTCCTGGTCAGGGTTTCAGGCGACCAACGGCTGCCGAAAAAGCCGGAAATGCTGGCGCTACGCGACAAGGCCGGCGATTTCATCGACACCTTCCGCTACCATGACCGGCTGGAAGGCATTCCGATACATGACGAGCAAGGCACGCATGACCGGCCGCATGATCTGATTTGTCTCTACAAGCCCGCCACGGTCGACAAGCTGCTCGAACAGCTCGGCAGCAGGCCCTGGCTTGGCGAGCGGCCGACGCTTACCGTCTTTCTCACCGTCGAACAGGGCGCTCGGCATTTTTTGCTAGGCGCCGACGAGGAGCGTGGCGAGACGATGCGCGCATCTTTCGCCAATGCCACCGATCCGTTGTTGATGCATGTCGTATTCCCCAACGCGGCGCAGTTGGCCGAGCTGGACGGAAAAGGGCTGCGCATCGACGACATGGCAAGGCTGGATCTGCTGGCCAAACAGGCCGGTGGCGCGCAAGCGCTCGCCGGCAGCATCGTATGGAGCGACAAGGAGCTCGGCTGGATCGCCGATTGGCGACTGGCCGGTCACGGCAAGACCTATCGCTGGCAGGTCCGCGGCGTCAGCTTCGACGAGGCGTTCCGGGCGGCAATAGGGGGTGCCGCGCAGATTCTTTCCGGCAATGGAAAGCCCTGACCGGATAGGCATGGCGGGACGGTACCTCCCCTTCTGCCGGCCTGGCACAATCGTGTCGCATTGGTCAGCGACAAGGGCTCGTGGTAAAAGCCGCCGAAACGAGAGTTTTGGCCATGAACAAATTCACCCCGACCAAGCCAGCCGGCGCGCGCAGCGTCGATGACATCACCGGCAGCCGCCGCCTGCGCCGCATGCGCAAGGCCGACTGGTCGCGCCGCCTGGTGCAGGAGAACCGGCTTACGGTCGACGACCTGATCTGGCCGATCTTCGTTGTCGAGGGCAAGGATGTACGCGAGCCGATCGCGGCCATGCCAGGCGTCTTCCGCCTGTCGGTCGACCTTGCCGTCAAGGAGGCCGAACGGGCGGCAAAGCTCGGCATTCCGGCTCTCGCCACGTTCCCCAATGTCGAGCTCGGCTTGCGCGACCAGACCGGGTCGCACATCCTCGACCCGCAAAACATCATCAATCGCGCCAGCCGCGCGATAAAGGACGCGGTGCCCGAAATCGGCATCATCACCGACGCCGCGCTCGACCCGTTCACCAGCCACGGCCATGACGGCATCCTGCGCGACGGCATCATCGTCAACGACGAGACGGTCGAGCAGGTCGCGGCTGCGGCCGTCATCCAGGCGGCCGCCGGCGCCGACATCATCGCGCCTTCCGACATGATGGACGGCCGGATCGGCGCCATCCGCGATGCGCTCGACGCCAACGGTTTTCAGGACGTGGCGATCATGTCCTACGCGACGAAGTTCGCCTCGGCCTTCTACGGCCCCTATCGCGAGGCGGTCGGCACCGCCGGGCTGCTCAAGGGCGACAAGAAGACCTATTACATCGACCACGCAAATTCCGACGAGGCGGTGCGCGAGGCCGAGCAGGACATCGCCGAGGGCGCCGACATGCTGATGGTCAAACCAGGCCTGCCCTATCTCGACATCATCCGCCGGCTGAAGGACGAATTCCAGATGCCGACCTTCGCCTACCAGGTGTCGGGCGAATATTCGATGATCAAGGCCGCCGGCGCCAATGGCTGGATAGACGGCGAGAAGGCGATGCTGGAATCGCTGCTCGCCTTCAAGCGCGCCGGCTGCGACGGCATCCTCACCTATTTCGCACCGGAAGTGGCTGAGATGCTTAAGGGGTAGCTCGCACCAAACCTGAACGAGAAAGCCGCCGAAGCCCAGCGATGTGGCGTATCAGCGCCGTTATCTTTTGTTTTGAACGATCTTTCCCAGCTGGCTGTCAGGAGCCTTCTGTAGCCCGTTGCGCATTCACACGAAACCAATTGCTTTTTGCAAGCAGTTAGGTTAAACGGCCACTGATTGCAAATTACATGCGGTTCAGGAGGCAATGGTGTCAAAACTTCGTGTCAATGCTTTCACCCTGTCGCTCGACGGTTATGGCGCAGGGCCTGGCCAGACCCTCGAACATCCGCTCGGCGTGGGAGGCGAGAACCTGCACAAATGGATGGTCGGCACCCGCACCTTCCGCGCGATGGTGCTCGGACAAGATGGCGGGACCACCGATACCAACGAGACGTTCGCGGCGCGCAGTTTCGAAAATGTCGGCGCCTGGATCCTCGGCCGCAACATGTTCGGGCCGATCCGCGGAGAATGGCCCGACGACAAGTGGAAGGGCTGGTGGGGCGACAACCCGCCCTACCATGTGCCGGTTTTCGTGCTGACGCACCACAAGCGGGCACCCATCACCATGGAAGGCGGCACGACCTTCCACTTCATCACCGACGGCATCCATTCGGCGCTCGAGCAGGCAAGGTCGGCGGCCGGCGACAAGGACGTGCGGGTGGGCGGCGGTGTCGATACCATCCGCCAGTACCTGCAGGAAAAGCTGATCGACGAGATGCACCTGGCGGTGGCGCCCGTGCTGCTTGGCAGGGGCGAGAACCTCTTTGCCGGCCTGGATATGTTGAAGCTAGGCTATCGATGCACCGAGCAGGTTGCGACGACACTTGCCACGCACGTGACGATCGGGCGGGCGTGACTATAGCTCTTTCTCCCCGTCACTATACGGGGAGAAATGCCCGGCAGGGCAAATGAGGGGCGTCGCTGACATTTGGAGACTAGCGGCAAGCTACCAATGGCATTGGGGCTCAATCGCCAACGCCGGCGCAGCCCCTCATCCGCCCCCTCGGGCGCCTTCTCCCCGTGAACGGGGAGAAGGACAAGGTGCTCAATACTTCTCCGGCACGTAGAGTTCGCGCGGCAATGTCTGGCGCTCGTATTCGGGATTGAAGACACGCTCGGGCAGCGTGATCTCCTCGTGCGGCACCTCTTCGTAAGGCATCTGCTTGAGCAGATGGTCGATGCAGTTCAGCCGCGCGCGCTTCTTGTCGTTGCCCTCGACGATGAACCAGGGCGCCTCCGGAATGTTGGTGCGGGCGAAGGTTTCCTCCTTGGCCTTGGTGTACTGCTCCCAGCGTACGCGCGATTGCAGATCCATCGGCGACAGCTTCCATTGCTTCATCGGATCGTGGATGCGCATCAGGAAGCGCATCTGCTGCTCCTCGTCGGTGATCGAGAACCAGTACTTGACCACGGTGATGCCTGAACGCACCAGCATGCGCTCGAACTCCGGCACGTCGTGGAAGAACTCCTCGACCTGCTCCTGCGAGGCAAAGCCCATCACTCGTTCGACGCCGGAGCGATTGTACCAGGAGCGGTCGAACAGCACGATCTCACCGCCAGCCGGCAGATGCGGGACATAGCGCTGGAAATACCATTGCGACTTCTCGCGTTCGGTCGGCGCCGGAAGTGCCACGACGCGGCAGATGCGCGGATTGAGCCGCTGCGTGATGCGCTTGATGACGCCGCCCTTGCCGGCAGAGTCACGGCCCTCGAAAATCACCACCAGCTTCTTCTTGTGATAAGCGACCCAGGACTGCAGCTTGATCAATTCGGACTGCAAGGTGATCAGGTCGCGAAAATACTGCATGCGATCGATCGAAGGCGGATGCGAGTTCTTGTAGATCTTGGCGATCTCCATCGACAGCGCCGGCTCCGACATTTCAAGCTCATAGTCTTCGTCGAGCGTGTCGGCGAGCTCGGCTTCAAGCCAATCCTTGGCGGGAGAATTCTGTCTCAGCTCGGTCATATCGGTCGCTCCGCTAGCAAGCCCTGTCGGTTCATGTCCGGCACCCAAACTGCAGGCCCGTGGCCTGCAATGGAAACACCTTAGCCGAATTCAATATAGGCCGGCGGTGACGGTTTTATTGCAGTTCGGGGCGCGACCGCGGCCGTTGAAAGCTCCGCCATGCGTGATCGATCCACCATCTTTGCATGACGACAAGCCGGGCAAATTGTCCTACAAATCCCCGGTCGCATTCCGGGCTGCCCTTCGCGGCACCCCAATTCAACACAATCGCGAGGACTGACATGGAATACCGCACCCTTGGCCGTTCCGGCCTGAAGGTTTCGACATTGACTTTGGGCACCATGACGTTCGGCGGCACCGGGCCCTTCGCCGCGGTGGGCAACAGCGATCTTACCGAAGCCAAGCGGATGATCGACATGTGCATCGACGCCGGCATCAACCTCATCGACACCGCCAATGTCTATTCAAACGGGCTGTCGGAGGAGATCATCGGCGAGGCACTCGGCGGCAAGCGCAAGAACGACGTGCTGATCGCGTCCAAGGCGCGCATGCGGATCGGCGGCGGTCCGAACGACGAAGGCCTGTCGCGCCACCATCTGATCCGTGAATGCGAAAAGAGCCTGAAGCGGCTGAAGACCGACGTCATCGACATCTATTTCGTCCACCAGTGGGATGGTCTTACCCCGGTCGAGGAAACGGTGGCCGCGCTCGACACCTTGGTCGGCCAAGGCAAGGTGCGCTATATCGGCTGCTCCAACTGGTCCGGCTGGCAGGTGATGAAGGCGCTCTCCATCAGCGACAGCCGTCACCAGCAACGCTTCGTCACCCAGCAGATCCACTATACGCTGGAAGCACGCGAGGCCGAATATGAACTGCTGCCGATCTCGGTCGACCAGGGACTGGGCGTGCTGGTCTGGAGCCCGCTCGCCGGCGGCTTGCTGTCCGGCAAATACCGCCGCGACAGCCCGACCGCGCGCCAGCTCGCGGGCTGGTCCGAGCCGCCGATCCGGGACGAGGATCGGCTCTGGCGGATCGTGGATGTGCTGGTGGAGATCGGCAAGGCTCGCGGCGTCTCGGCGGCGCAGGTGGCACTTGCGTGGCTGCTCGGCCGCCCCGCCGTCTCCTCGCTGGTGATCGGCGCCCGCAACGATACCCAACTCAAGGACAATCTCGCCGCGGCAGCCCTGGAGCTCAACGCCGAAGAACGCCAGCGCCTCGACGCGGTCAGCCGCCCGCCCCTGCTCTACCCCTACTGGCACCAGCAATTGACGGCAAAGGATCGCTTCGGCCCCGCCGATATGGTTCTTGACCGCAGCGTCATCTGACTCTCCGGCCGAAGCGCGCTAGCCCTCGATGAAGTGCCAGAGTTGGCGATCGGGCTCGATCTGGCCGCTGAGCACGAAATATTTATAGAGCACGAGCAGGGAGACAGCCTGCTCGTCCCGCTCATTGGAGAATGTCCGGCAGTAGGCATTGGCCGCGGCAACAATACGCTCGGCCTGCGCCGGATGCCGTTCGAAATAGCGAACCTTTTCGCCAAGGTCGGCGAAATCCGGATCGAGCGGCACATAGTGGACGTTGGCTTCGAGCCGGCTCTCCGCGAACCACGTCTCGTAGGTCGGCGGCGGCATCAGGCACAGCGAGTTCGAATTCATGATCCATTTGAGGTTGGTCGCCACGTCATTGCCCTCGAGCGAGACGATATAGCGGTAGCGCAAGTGTTGGCGGATGCTGAGAAAGGGCTTGCTGTACTCGGCCGGCGCACTTCGCTTGTGTGAACCTACGTCGCAGAATGGCAGGTCACGCGCCGCGTCCAGGAACCGCGTCCTGATCGGATTGTTGAGATCGCCGCGCCAGATCACGACCGGCAGCTTGTCGGCGAAGGCGACTGCGTCGGCGGGCATGTAGAAGTGGCGGAACTTGTTGAACTTCAGAATGACCGCATTGCCATTGTCCGTATGGATCGGCCGGTCCTTGACGAGCGTCGGCACCTTCGGCACCCCGATGACGTCGCCGAACTCCACGTCGAGAAGCAATGACGGGTCGAAATAGCGGGCAAACTCCTTCAGGTCGTAATAGTACATGCTCGGCTCGAACGGCATCTTGTCGATGCGCACCGCATCCGGGCCAGGCACAAAGGCGTCCTGCAGCTTGTTGTAGTCATTCAACCGCCGGCGCACGGCCTCGTCCGAAAGCCTGGCCTGCTCCAGGCGGTCCGCCAGCCGTCGTCGGAAGAGTGCCTGTGGCGCGATATCGCGCATGACGTTTCGCGCGTAATAGAAAACCTTCTGCGTCGTTCTTTTTATGCCGGCCATGGTTCACGTTGATCAGGACAAACGCGACCAAAACACACGACAGCCGAGTTTGTTCCCGCGTCACGCCCGCGCGTCGTTGTGCCAGGCATTTACTGGCGCGGCGGTCGTCCAGCGCGTGCCTCCCGGCTTCGATGGAAGGGCCTGGGCAACTAGCCCGTTATGCAGCGCCAGACCTCGGCATCCGGCTTGATCTGGCCGCTGAGCACAAAATATTTGTACAGCACCAGCAGGGAGATCGCCTGTTCGGTCTGTTCGTGCCCAAAGGTCCGGCAATAGGCGTTCGCAGCCGCGGTGATACGCTCCGCCTTCTCCGGGTTGCGTTCGAAATAGGCCACATGTTCGGCAAGGTCCGAGAAATCAGCTTCGAGCGGCACATAGTGGACATTGGGCTCGAGCTGTCGCTCGGCGAACCATGTCTCGTATGTCGGCGGCGGCATCAGGCAGAGCGACTTCGAGCTCAAGATCCATTTGAGGTTGGTCGCGACATCATTGCCCTCAAGCGAGACGATGTAGCGGTAGCGCTGGTGCTGGCTGATGCTGAGAAACGGCTTGGCGTATTCGGCCGGAGCGTTCGGCTTGTGCGAGCCGGCATCGCAGAACGGCAGGTCGCGCACCGCCTTCAGAAATCTCGTCCTGATCGGATTGTTGAGATCGCCGCGCCAGACCACGACAGGCAGCTTGTCGGCGAACGAGATGGCGTCAGCCGGCATCTGGAAGTGACGAAACTTGTCGAGCTTCATGATGACCGCGTTCTTGTCGTCATCACGGATCGGCCGGTCCTTCACGATCGTCGGCACCTTCGGCACATTCCTGACGTCGCCGAATTCGAGATCGATCAGCAATCCGGGGTCGAAGTAGCGGGCGAACTCCTTCAGGTCGTAATAGTACATGGTCGGCGTGAAGGGCAGTTTGCTGATGCGCATGGCATTGGCGCTTGGGGCGAAGCCATCCTGCAGCTTGTTGTAGTAATTCACCCGCCGGCGCGCCGTCTCGTCGGAAAGCCTGGCCTTTTCGAGGCGGACGGCCAGTCTGCGGCGAAACAAGGCTTGTGGAATGACATCGCGCGCGACGTTTCGCGCATAATAGAAAACCTTTGCCGACGTCCGCGCAATTGTGGCCATGGTTCACTTGATCAAAACAAACGAGCAGCTCTCAATACGCTGGCGCCCCGCGTTTTCTACATCATTACGGCGCCCGTCTGGCAAGCCCCCCTGCGGATCCGCGACGCCGCGCCCGCGCAGAGCCGCTTCAGCTGTTGTGTTTGACGGCTAATGCTCCTAGGCAGGGTCAGAGCCGCAAGGCAGGTCAAAAGGAACCGATATGGCGCGAGCACCAAACTACGATCAGGAACGCAAGGAACGTGACCGGCAGAAGGCGGCGAAGAAGGCCGAAAAGCTGGCGGCCAAGGTTGCCGCGCGGGAACGTTCAAAACCCGAGACCGAGATCGAAAACGAAACAGCGGAATGACGGCAAAAGGCCCGCATATGCGGGCCTTGCCTCAATCCAGCTCGCCGCCCTGTGTCAGGCGGGCGCCTTGTCGCTGATAAAAACGTCCACTTCCCGCGCCGCGGCGATAAAGGCGCGCCTGGCATTCATGGCCGGCTTGTCGCCGGCCAGCGCATCGTGGCAAGCCTGCAGCGCCGCGCGATGCTTGGGACTGCGCTTGCCGGGCCAGCTGTTGAGGAGGTAATCGGAAGCCTCGCGGGCCGTGCGCAAGAGCTGAGTGCTTCCCGCCGTGACGGACTTGACGGTCACGGGTGTTTCAAATCGGTTGTTTTCCATCGCCGCTCTTACGCCATCGGCGCCCGTGAAGCGAGGCCGAAAGTGCGCTTCGCGTGCGGACGCCGCTTTTGCCCGGCAGCGCCCTGCCCGTGCGGAACAGTCCCGACTTCACGGAAACGCCTAACCGCCTCTGTCTCTTTATGCTGGACGCAATTCCGGGCAGAAAACCGCTTCACACTTTTCCCGGACCTGCTTCAAGCGGCGACGACGGCAAATCCCCTGGCGCGAAGACCGCGTCGATCGTTGGCGAGCGACGTCACCAGCCGGTCGCGGCTGCCGACGATATGGGCCGAAAGCCGGCGCTCCGCTTCGTCGGCCTCGCCAAGGCGGGCTGCCGCCAGAATGGCACGGTGTTCGGCCCAGGCGCGCCCCAGAGCCGCCTCGTCACGCACCTCCAACCAGCGGGCCCGCGACAGGCGCGTCATGGCATCGCGCACTGCCCTGAACAGGAATTCGTTGCCCGACAGGCGCGCCAGCTCGATGTGAAAATCCATGCCGACACGGTGCCATTCCTCGCGCGGCGTGTTTTCGTCGCAGGAATCGAGCATCGCCTCGATGATATCGATGGCGCTGCTTTCGGCGTGCATGCATGTCAGCCGCACGGCCGCGACCTCGACAGCTTCGCGATAGACGGCGATCTGCTCGAGCTCGGCAAGGTTGATCGGCGACACCGTCCAGCCACGGCCATCCCTGCCAACCAGCCCCTCGGTCTCCAGCCGCAGAAGTGCCGCCCTGACCGGTGTGCGCGAGGCGCCGAAGCGCCCTTCGATCCAACGCTCGGTCAATTTCTCGCCTGGGCCGATCTCGAGCCCCAGGATCATCTCCCGCAACTGTCGTTCGACATTCTGCATCTGCGACATCGTGTTGGCCTCTTCGAAGCCGCATTGACAGCAGCCGGGTTGAAGTTCATGACGGATACCATTTTGGTATCCCAAAACGGTATCCGCAACAAGCATTGATATCGAGCAGGCAGGGCATGGCACAGGAAGATACGCAACAGGGCGGCTACAACATCCATTGGCGGCGCAATCTCGCCGTCTGTTTCGCCGGCTCGTTCAGCACACTCATCGCCATGACGCTGCTGTTGCCTTTTCTGCCGCTCTATGTCGAGCAGCTCGGCGCACAAGGCCATGCGGCGATCGTGCAGTGGTCCGGCATCGCCTACGGCGCCACCTTCTTCGCCGCGGCCCTGGTCGCGCCGCTGTGGGGACGGCTGGGCGACCGCTACGGCCGCAAGGTGATGCTGGTGCGCGCCAGCTTCGGCATGGCGATCTGCATGTCGCTGACGGGCATGGTCGAGACGGTCTGGCAACTGGTGCTGCTGCGCCTGCTGATCGGGTTTGCCGGCGGCTATTCATCGGGTTCGACCATACTGGTGGCCATGCAGACGCCCAAGGACCGTTCCGGCTGGGCGCTCGGCGTCCTGTCCGCGGGAATCACGGCGGGTTCACTTGTCGGTCCCCTGCTCGGCGGTGCGCTGCCGCCGATCATCGGCATTCGCGCCACGTTCCTGTTGTCCGGCGGCGTCATCTTCCTTGCCTTCCTGGCGACCACGTTCCTCATCAAGGAGACCCAGCGAGCGAGGCCGGTCACGGCAGCGTCGGCGGCAAAGCCGAAAAGCGGCTGGTCGCAGATCCCGGACAAGCGCCCCGTCGTGGCCATGCTGACAACCGGCATGCTGCTCGCCTTCGCCACAATGTCGATCGAGCCGATCATCACCGTCTATGTACAGCAACTCATAGAGGACCAGAGCCGGGTGACGATGATCGCGGGCGTGGTGATGTCGGCGACGGCGCTGGGCACTATCCTGTCGGCATCCTGGCTCGGCAAGCTCGCGGATCGTGTCGGCCACTGGAATGTCGTCGTCGGAGCGCTGGCCGTATCGGCCCTGCTGCTTATCCCGCAGGCCTTCGTCAGCAATGGCTGGCAACTGATCGGCCTGCGCTTTCTGATGGGACTGGCGCTGGGTGGCCTGCTGCCCTGCATCACCAGCGTCATCCGCCACAACATCCCCGACGGCGTCGGCGGCAATGTGCTTGGGCTGGCCATCTCGGCGCAGTATGTCGGGCAGGTCGCGGGACCACTATCCGGTGGTTTCGTCGGCGGTCACTTCGGAATGCGCTCGGTGTTTCTCGCGACATCGGTGCTGATGGCCGGCGGTGCCGTCTACAACTGGATTGTCCAGTCGCGGCGCACACGGCATATGGCGTTGGAAGCGAGCGAGTCCTGAGGGCTCAGGCCGTTAAAAGAGGGAACCAGCCGACATGAATTCCTCCGAACCGACAGCCAGCCCTGCCCTCGTGTTTGCCGGCGGTCTCGTCGGCGCGGCAGGCGTGGCGCTGTCAGCTGCCGCCGCGCATCTCGGCGGCGCCTTCACCGGCACGGCCGCGTCGTTCCTCTTGATGCACGCGCCTGTCTTCCTCGCCGTCGGCCTCGCCGGCGCGAATCGCTTTCTGCGGATCGCCAGCGTCGCCTTGCTTGCCGGGCTCCTGCTTTTCGCGGGCGATCTACTTGCCCGCGATTTCCTGGGCTCGAGACTGTTCCCTATGTCGGCGCCGATTGGAGGCACTTTGCTCATCGCCGGCTGGCTGGGGATAGCGATATCCGCCCTGATACGTCGGCGTTCCTAGGGCCGAATCGGTCGGGATCAATCCCCGGGACGTCCGGTGCGTATCCACAGATCGCGATTGCGCGAGGCCCGCTTCGTCAGGCGTCGCGCTTCCGGTCGCTCGGCGGCAGGAGCGATGCCCCAGTAGTTGCGGTAAATGTCCTCGAACAGATGCCTGATGGGATGCATGATTTTTCTCTTTTCGGGTTGAATCGATCCAATGCGTAGGCAAAAAACACGGCGATCAGCTTCGCTTACGCCCCACCAGGAAGCGAAGGTCGCGAATCCATGGGCTTGCCCTGCCCCGCAGCCTGAAGCTGTTGGCGGCCGACCCGATGCTCCAGTCGTTGCGATAGATGTCTTCGAACAGGTAATTGACGGGTTGCATGCCGTACCTCCTCTGAAAACACAGACGGGCCAAACCAATCAACTTGGATCGATTCAATACTAGGTCTCCGACAGTTCCCGGTCAAGCAGAATTTGAATCGATCCAACGAAAGTGCTAGATGCAAATCCGGAACGTGCTAAATGCATGTCAGGAGGCACGCACAAATGGCGTCACTCACCGCAGGCAATCGAAGACCCGTCCGGCTGGCCGATATCGCCAAGGCCGCCGGTGTTTCGCACGGCACCGCATCCAATGTCTTCAGCCGCCCGGAGATCGTGCGCGAGGAGGTTCGCGAACGAGTGAAGGCCGCGGCCGAGGCGATGGGCTATGGCGGGCCGGATCCCAAGGGCCGCCTGTTGCGGGCGGGCAAGGTCAACGCCATCGGCGTCGCCACCGCCGAACCCCTCTCCTACTTCTTCGACGATCCTTTCGCGCGGGTCATGATGGCGAGCATCTCGCAGGCCTGCGATGCGACAGGAGCCGGCATTTCCCTGGTATCGGCAGCTAATAACGAACAGCTTGCCTGGAACATCCAGAGTGCCCTGGTCGACGGCTTCATCGTCTTCTGCATCGAAGGCGGTTCGCGGCTGGTGGAACTGGCGCGCGAGCGCAAACTGCCCTTCGTGGCACTCGACCTTGACTCCGAGGACGGAGCGGTCGCGGCGATCGGTGTCGACAACATCGCCGGTGCCAGCCTCGCGGCGCGCCATCTCACGGATCTAGGACATCGCCGCTTTGCCGTTCTGGCACTGCCTTTCGTCGACGGCAGGACGGGGCTCGTTTCGCCCGAGCAGGTTCGCTCAGCGACCTATGCCGGCACGCGCGACCGGCTCACCGGCTATCTCCAGGAGCTTTCACGGGTTGGCGTCGACACATCCACAGTGCCCGTCTACGAGACCGCCAACGACGCGGCCAGCACGAGAGCGGCCCTCGAAACCGTCTTCGCGGCCAAGGAGCCGCCCACGGCCATCCTGGCGATGTCGGACAAAATAGCCCTGGTGACGCTCGAATGGTTGAGCGCGCGCAAGCTCAGCGTCCCCAACGATGTTTCCGTCATCGGGTTCGACGGTGTTCCGGAGGCCGCCGTGTCCGAGCCGCCCTTGACCACGATCGCCCAGCCGATAGCCGAAATGGGCCGCCTTGCCGTCAAGGCCATCCTGGAGAGCGACGGCAAGGTCAGCCGGCAGTTGCTGCCGGTCAAACTGGTCGTGCGGGCCTCGTCGGCTCCGCCGCGCGGCTGAACGACGGCCCCCTCAGCGATTGGCTCTTGCCATGGCGGAGATGCCGAAAGACGCACGCGCCGGCGTGACATCCTTTTGCGTCATGCGGACCTTGGCCGAAGCGCTGATGGTCGACAGCCATTCGAGATAGAAGGCGAGCGCGAACTGCATGGCGATGCCGGCCGACAGCAGCAGGCTGTCATAGGCAAGCCCGCCCGGATTGATCAGTTTCATCACCTGCGCGACCATGGCGATCACCGTGCCGGCGATGAAGACCGGCAGCGAGCGCTTGCCGAGTATCGCCAGCGGATGGTCAGGGCTGGTGCGGAACAGGTTCGAGAGCGCCGGCAAGGCGACGATCAGATAGCTGACAGCCAGGATATGCAGCAGCCTTGGCAGCGACAGGAAGGTCTTGTCAAAACCGCCGATGACCACCGGAAGCTTGAACCATGTTATCTGGCCCCAGAGCGGACTGTGCACCCATATCAGCGCCGTCAGCACATAGGTCGCGGCCGCGCCGACCAGCCAGCGGTTGATCGGAATGACACCGCCGCGCCTGACATGCAGCATGGCGGCGAGGCCGATGTTGAACAGGAACTGCCAGGAGAGAGGGTTCAGGAACCAGAAGCCGGGCTCAGGATAGTTGGGCGGGGCGATCTGCCAGATGCCGGCGACCAACCACAGCGCGCCGGACACGACCAGCGCCGCGACGGGTCTGTAGCTGATGAACAGGACGAAGGCCGGGGCCATCAGAAGCAGCGCGGCATAGACCGGCAGGATATTGTTGTAGCCAAGCTGATGGCCGAGCGTGACGATGCCGACCAGCACTTCCGGCGTGTTCTTCATCAAGGGCTCGATGTTGATCAGTTTCAGCAATTCCGGCCGCCTCGTGAACACGGCCACGGTACAGAACAAGGCGATCACAACCATGGTCGTGACGATATGGGCGATATAGAGCATGCCTGCCCGCCGCCACATCTTCAATGTGGCCAGAAGCCGGCCACCCGAGCGGAACTTCGTGCCGTAGGCCAGCGCCACCGAGATGCCGGAAATCAGCACGAACGCCTCTGCCGCGTCCGAGAAACCGAAATTCTTGTAGGTCATGACCTCGAAAGCCGTGCCCGGCACATGGTCGATGAAAATGGTGAGCAGCGCCAATGCGCGCAGCACATCGATACGCGTATCGCGTTCGGGCGAGACAGGGGTAATCATCGACAAAAGGCCTCAAAGCTGGTTGTTCATGTCCAGCAATGCGACCCCCGGCGCACCGCTTCGATTCCTCCCAAGCGGAGTATATCGGCGCACAAACGGGCTGGAATGAGCCTGGTTCAATCAACTTTCGCGGAGCATGAAAATATTGCGTTTTGAAGCCGGCAAATTGAACGAAGCCTCATATAATCAAGAGGATGCGGGATGACCGGCGACAGCACCGAAAACAGTCCGCTGCTCAAGGATCTGGCCTTTCCCTATCGCCTCCTGGGCGCCGGCGGGAACAGCCGCGAATGCCTTTTCCTGCTGCATGGATCGGGTGTCGACGAGACCACCCTGGTGCCGCTGGCAAGACGCATCGCACCCGACGCAATGCTGATCGCGGCGCGTGGCCGTATCCCCCAGGAGGACGGTTTTCGCTGGTTCGAGCGGATAACCCCGACGCGCTTCGAACAGAAGAGCATCGTGGCCGAAACGGCCGCCTTCGCGGCATTCGCAAGCGAGGCCGCCAAGCGCCATGGGCTTGATCTCAATCACGCGACATTCCTCGGCTATTCGAACGGAGCCAATCTGGTTTCCAGCCTGATGCTGCTCCATCCGGGCATCGTCCGCAGGGCGGTGCTGCTAAGGCCAATGCCTGTACTCGACCATGTGCCCGCGACGGACCTCGTTGGAATACCGACGCTGATTATCGCTGGCGCCGCCGACGAGACCTACGGGCCCTTTGCGCCGGCACTGGTGACGCTGCTCAGCCGGCGCGGCGCCGCGATCGACGCTCGGATCATTCCCTCGGGCCATGAAATCGGCGATCCGGACGCCGCCATTGTCAGGCAATGGCTGGCGGGGTCGGCTGACGTGGCGTAGGCGCACCGGCCCTTCGAATCGACCGCTGTCTCGATCGGGCGCGGCCGCGATCCGCGCCTCCGCACCGGCGAGGAGCGAAGATGCTGAAGCCTAGCGCCCCATCCTGTTCCAGGCGTCGAGCCCGGCGATCTTGTAGGCTTCCGCCAGCGTCGGGTAGTTGAAAGTGTTGTTGACGAAGAAGTCGACCGTACCGCCGAGGTTGATGACCGCCTGGCCGATATGGATGAGCTCGGTGGCGCCCTCGCCGACAATATGGGCGCCGAGCAGTCGCCGCGTCTCGATCGAGAACAACAGTTTCAGGAAGCCGGTGTCGACACCCATAATGTGGCCGCGCGAGGTTTCGCGGAAACGCGCGACACCGACCTCATAGGCGCCGCCGCTCTGGCGCACCTGTTCCTCGGACTGGCCGACGGTCGAGATCTCCGGCACCGCATAGATGCCATAGGGGAAGGTCTCCGGTGGCGGCGGCAGCGTCACGCCGAAAGCGTGGCAGGCGGCCACCCTGCCCTGCTCCATCGAGGTCGAGGCGAGACTTGGAAAGCCGATGACATCGCCGGCGGCGTAGATGTTGGGCACGCTGGTCTGGAACGTCTGTGGATCGACCTTGATGCGGCCTCGGGAGTCGGCCTCGATGCCGACCACGTCGAGGCCCAGGCTGGCGATATTACCGGTGCGACCGGCGGCGTAGAGCACGACCTCGGAGCGGATGGTGCGGCCATCGGCCAGTTCCACCTCGGCTGCCTCGGGCTTGGAGCGGATTTCCTTCACCGCGCTGCCCAGCCTTATCGTCATGCCGCGATCGCGCATCTGGTGGATGAAATCATCGACGATCTCGCGGTCGACGAAATCGAGGATGGAATTGCGCGGCTCGACCAGCGTCACCGGCACATCGAGCGCCGAAAAGATCGTGGCGTATTCGACCCCGATAACGCCACCACCGATGACCGTCAGCGTGCGCGGCAGGCGGTCAAGCTCGAGCATCTCGTCGCTGTCGAAGACACGGGTCTTGTCGAAAGGCACGTCGCGCGGCCTGTGCGGCCTGGTGCCGACCGCGATCAGCGCGTTGGCGAAGCCGACCTCGCTGTAATCGCCATTGTCCGATGTCAGGCTGACCTTGTCGGGGCCGAGAAATTTCACCGCCGCGCGGGCGCTCTTGACGGTGTTGCGCATGAACTGGTGTTGCAGCACCTCGACCTCGTGATCGAGCGTCTTGTGCAGGCGCTCGATCAGGTCGCCGACCGAAATGTCCTGCTTGACCCTGTAGCCGCGTCCATAAAAGCCGCGCTCGCGCCAGCCCGAGAGATTGAGCACCGTTTCGCGCAGCGTTTTCGAGGGGATGGTGCCGGTGTGCACCGAGACGCCGCCGAGACGCCGGCCGCGATCGACCACCAGCACCGATTTGCCGAGTTTGGCCGACTGCACCGCGGCGCGGCGTCCGGAAGGGCCGCTGCCGATGACCAGCATATCGTAGTCCATAGTGCCGTCCCCTCACTTCCGCCCCAGAACGCTTTGTTGCGCCGCAACAAGCTAAAGCCATCCACGCGGCGAATTCAACCGATTCAGATCGCGGAGCACGGCTTTCAGGCTTCGCGTCCCTCGAAGCGCTCGACCTTGATTCCGCCGCAAGCCTTCACCATTTCATCATCGGGCGGCCCGCACCCTATGTCGGGCCTTGTTACGAGGAAATGACATGAACGCGCGCGTTCTCGACGGCGAAATCATCAACACCCGGCTTGACGACGTCAGGGCCTATGAGGGCGTGCGCACAAGGCGCATCCTGGCCTTCGTGCTCGACTACATCATCGTCGCCCTGCTCACCATTCCCTTCGCCATACTGGTGTTTTTCCTCGGGCTTCTGACGCTCGGCGTTGGCTGGATGCTGTTCGGCGTCCTGGTGCCGGCCGTCGCCATCCTCTACATCTGGAACACGCTGGGCAGCGCGGACCAGGCGACCACGGGCATGAAGATGATGGGCATCCGCCTCGACCGCCTCGACGGCAGGCCGATCGACGGCCTGACCGCGGTCGTCCATTCGGTGCTGTTCTGGGCGGGCAATGTCATTCTGTCGCCCCTGGTCCTGCTGGTGACCCTGTTCTCGGACCGCAAGCGCACGCTGCACGACCTTCTGCTCGGCACGGTGGTCAGCCGCACCGGCCGCTGAGGCGCTTTCCGAAAGCGTTACACGCCCTGTCGGCGCAAATGTGAAGGCATCCGCTTGCAGGTGCATTCACAATCCTGTTGAATTTTTCGCTTTCCGCGCCAAAGGTAGAGCGACTCGAAGGAGCGTTTCCAAGACTTAGATGACGCAGCATCCGACCCAGTCGCCACAGTTCTTCCTGACCGCGCCGTCGCCGTGCCCCTATCTCGACGGCCAGTTCGAGCGCAAGGTGTTCACGCATCTGGTCGGCGACAAGGCGTCGGAGATGAACGACCTCCTCACGCAAGGCGGCTTCAGGCGTTCGCAGAACATTGCCTACAGGCCGGCCTGCGAGACGTGCCGCGCCTGTGTTTCCGTGCGCATCCTCGCCCAGGAATTCACCGCCAGCCGCAATATGAAGCGCGTTCTGCAGCATAATTCCGACCTTGTCGGCGCCATGCACAATGCCGAGCCCTCGACCGAACAATATTCGCTGTTCCGCAGCTATCTCGATGCCCGCCACCGGCGCGGCGGCATGTCCGACATGACGGTGCTCGACTACGCCATGATGGTCGAGGACACCCATGTCGACACCAAGGTGATCGAATACCGGCGGCGCGGACCCGACACCTTCATCACCGGCAAGGGCCAGGGTGAGCTTATCGCGGTGGCACTCACCGACAAGATGGCGGACGGCCTGTCGATGGTCTATTCCTACTTCAATCCCGAATTCGAGGAGCGTTCGCTCGGCACGTTCATGATCCTCGACCACATCGCCCGCGCCAGGGCGATGGGCCTGCCCCATGTCTACCTCGGTTACTGGGTCAACGGCTCGCGCAAGATGAATTATAAGATGCGCTTCATGCCGCAGGAGCATCTCGGCCCGAAGGGCTGGGAGCGCTATACCAACGAAGCGGTTTCACGCTGAGTTTTTCCACGATCCGCGCTTAAACAGTTTCAAGGCAGGGGATGCTGGTCTTTCAGCCGGTTGGCTGGAGAGAGTGCACGATTGCACCGGTCGGCCGCCAGCCTGCATTTCATTGCGAAAGTTCCTGCATGACTTCCCACCATAACCACCAGAAGGGTCTTTTGATCACCGCCATCGGCGGACTGACGCTGACTGTCGACATACCGTTGATCCGCCTCGCCGACGGCGGCGCATGGACGATCATGCTGCTTCGCACCGGCACCACATTCGTTGCCGCCATGGTCATCTGGTCGGTCTGGCGGGCTTTGAGCCGTAACGCCCCGCCGCTCATTCCCGGCTGGTCCGGCCTGATCGTCGCGATATGCTACGGGCTGACAGGGATCACTTTCGTCACCGCCGTCTATCACACCTCGACGGCCGATCTCGTCTTCATCCTGGCCTTCAACACCGTGTTCGCAGGGCTATTGTCCTGGATATTCCTGCGGGAGAGGCCACGGCTGGTGACCATCGTGGCGATGCTGATCATGATCCTGGGCGTGCTGGTCATCGTCGGCGGGTCGGTCGGCACCGGCAAACTGTTCGGCGATTTCATGGCGCTGTGCTCGGCTTTCTTCATCGCGGTGGCCATCACCATCTCGCGCGCCAGCGGCAAGGACATGGGCTTCACCTCACTTGTCGGCGTCCTTCTGCCTATGGCCCTGGCAGCCTTCATGGTGTCGGGCGAAGGCTTTCACGTGAACGCGCCATGGTGGATCATCTTCAACGGCGCCGTCGTCATGCCGATCTCGTTCTTCTGTCTTGCCGCCGGGCCGAAATACATTTCCGGGCCGGAAGTGGCGATGTTCTACGTGCTCGAAACGGTGCTGGCGCCGGTCTGGGTGTGGATGATCTTCGCCGAGGCACCGACCCGCAACAGCCTGATCGGCGGCGCGATCCTGATCGTCACGCTGGTCGCCCATTCGCTCTGGCAACTGCATGAGGGGCGCAGGCAACGGGGTGACCTTGCGGTGCACCACCCAGCCTGAGTTGTAGTTGATGGGCCTGGCGCAAGTAGCGTTTCGGGATCAGGCGCTGGCCTTCTTTGCCGCGCCAGGCTCCGGCAAGACCTCGATCTGTGGGCTGGCCTCGATCTCGGCCGCCGAGCCGGCGGCCAACTCGTCGACCAGTTCCACCTCGCGCAGCCACTCGCGCCAGATGGCGACCAGCAGCGCCATCAGCACCGGACCGATGAACAGGCCGAGGAAGCCCATGGTCTTGACGCCGCCGATCAGGCCGAAAAAGGTCGGCAGGAAAGGCAGCTTTATCGGTCCGCCGACAAGCTTCGGGCGCAGCGTCTTGTCGACGATGAACAGTTCGACCGCACCCCACAGGAACAGCGCCAGACCGGCCATGGGCGAGCCGCTGGCCGCGAGGTAGATCGAGACAAGGGTGAAGGACAAGGGTGCGCCGCCGGGGATGAGCGCCATGACGCCGGTCAGGGCACCGAGCGTCACCGGCGACGGCACGCCCGCCAGCCAATAGGCAATGCCCAGCACCAGCCCCTCGCCGATGGCGATGACGGTCATGCCGGTCACGGTCGAGGAGATCGTCGCCGGCACGACGCGCGAAATCCGCTCCCATCTGGTCGGCAGGATGCGCTCGCCAAGGCGGTCGACCTGGCCGGCAAAATGCTCGCCATCGCGATAGGCGAAGAACAGGGCGATCATCATGAACAGCAACGTCAGGAGCAGCCCAAAGGCACTGCCGCCGGCGGCGAGCGCGCCACGATAGATGCTGCCGATATTGGCGCCGCTGACCAACTGGATCAGCTCGCCAATGCCGCCGGGATGTCCGAAATTGGTCGTCCACTGCTCGTTCAGCCAGTCGCCGATGACAGGCATGGTCGCGATCCAGTGCGGCGTGGTGGCACCATGCCGGTTGGTCTCGATCGCCCAGGCGACCCATTCGCGCACCTCGTTGATGGCATAGGTGCCGGCAAGCGCGATCGGTATCACCAGGAAGGCAAGGATGAACAGGATGGCCAAGGTGGCGGCGACGGTGCGGTTGCCGCCGACGCCGGCAAGCAGCCGCTGGTAGAGCGGCCAGCTGGCGAAAGCGATGACAAGCGCGGCCAGCACCGGAAACAGGAAGCCGTGGAAGAAGTAGACGCCCGCGGCGACGATCAGCACCAGCAGCCAGCGCGCCGCCGACAGCGGCGGAATGACAGCCGACCGCAACGGCGTCGACAGGCCGAACAGGCGCTGCTGCCGTTCCGGTTTCTGGATCCTGGATTCCTTCAAACGCCCGTGTCTCCCAAACACCCTTCTCCGTTATGCACTGATATAGTGCAGCAATCGTGACGATACTCCAAATGATGATGGTGACGCCGCCAATCTCCCCCTCGTTGAGGCGATTTCCGCAGGCCAGAGGGGGCCGCGCGGAGCGCTAGCCTCGTCTGTCGCGATAGGGGGTTGCGTCCGGTCGTGCCGATCCCCTCTGTCGCCTTTGGCGACATCTCCCCCTCGAGGGGGGAGATCGCGACGTCAGCCGAATTTGCCGGTCCTCGGGAAACCCTTTGGCACCATACGTCCCGCCGATGCCCGGGCGCCGATCCATTCGGCCAGCTCCTCGCGCGACCTCGTGAAGGTGCGGTCGGCCGAATCCTGCCAGGACAGACCCGTCTCCAATGTGAACGGCTTGAGATCGAGCAGTCCGCCATCCTTGTATTTTTGCAGCCGCACGCCCTTGCCGCGGCCCATTTCCGGAATTTCGGAGAGCGCGAACACCAGCATCTTGCGGTTCTCGCCAACGATGGCGAGATGATCGCCGGTGACCGGCACGCAGCGCTTGGCTTCGTCCGGCGCCTTGACGTTCATCACCTGCTTGCCCTTGCGAGTGTTGGCGACCACGTCCTCCTCCGGCACGATGAAGCCGTTGGCGTCATGCGAGGCCAGCAAGAGCTTGCGCTTGGGGTCGTGGACGAAGGCGGTGACGATGTCCTGGTCATTGTCCATGTCGACGATGATGCGGATCGGCTCGCCATGGCCGCGTCCGCCTGGCAACCGGTCGGCGCCGATGGTGTAGAACTTGCCGCCAGTGGTGAACACTAGCACCTTGTCGGTGGTCTGGGCATGGAAGGCGAGCTTCAGGCTGTCACCTTCCTTGAAGGTGAGTGTCGAAAGGTCGGCCAGATGACCCTTCATGGCCCTGAGCCAACCCTTCTCCGAAACCACCACGGTGACCGGCTCGCGCTCGATCATGGCGTGGGCGATATCGGTCAGGTCGTGCTCGGGCGCATCGGCGAACTGGGTGCGGCGCTTGCCGATTTCCGTCTCCGGGCCGAATTTTTCACGCAGATTGGCGACTTCCCACTTGATCGTCGACCATTGCCTGGCATCGGACGCCAGCAGCGCCTCGATCTGCGTCTTCTCCGCGCTCAGGCCATCGAATTCCTTGCGGATCTCGAATTCTTCCAGCTTGCGCAAGGCGCGCAACCGCATGTTGAGGATGGCTTCAGCCTGGGTGTCGGTGAGTGACCAGCGGGCCATCATCACCTGCTTGGGCTCGTCCTCCTCGCGGATGATCTTTATCACCTCGTCGATGTTGAGATAGGCGATCAGGTAGCCGGCAAGGATTTCCAGCCGCCGTTCGATCTCGCCGAGGCGATGTTTCGAGCGGCGGATCAGCACGTCGCGGCGGTGGTCGAGCCATTCCTGCAGCACGCCCTTCAGAGACAGGACATTGGGCACCTTGCCGCGCGACAGCACATTCATGTTGAGCGGGAAGCGGCTTTCGAGCTCGGTGAGCTTGAACAGCGATTCCATCAGGATGCCCGGATCGACAGAACGGCTCTTGGGCACCAGCACGACGCGGATATCCTCGGCGCTTTCGTCCCTGACGTCCTCGAGCAGCGGCAGTTTGCGCGCCATCAGAAGCTCGGCGATCTTTTCGATCAGCCGCGCTTTCTGCACGCCATAAGGGATTTCGGTGACAACGATGCTCCAGGTGCCCCTGCCCTGGTCTTCCTGGCTCCATTTCGAACGCACGCGAAAACCGCCACGGCCGGTCTCGTAGGCTTCGAGGATGGATGCGCGGCTGTCGACGATGATGCCGCCCGTCGGGAAATCCGGGCCCTGGACGAAATCCATCAACTTCGCCACCGGCGCATCCCGGTGCTCGATCAGATGCAATGCCGCGTCGCAGAGCTCGGCCGCGTTGTGCGGAGGGATCGATGTCGCCATGCCGACCGCGATGCCGGACGAGCCGTTGGCCAGAAGGTTCGGGAAGGCGCCGGGGAGCACCACCGGCTCCTCGTCCTCTTCATTGTAGGTCGGCCGGTAATCGACGGCGTCCTCGGTGATGCCGGCGAGCAATTCGGTCGCCACGTCGGTCATGCGCGCTTCGGTGTAGCGCATGGCGGCGGCGTTATCGCCGTCGATGTTGCCGAAATTACCCTGGCCGTCGACCAGGGGATAGCGCATCGAAAAATCCTGCGCCAACCGCACCAGCGCGTCATAGATCGACTGATCGCCATGCGGGTGGAACTTGCCCATCACCTCGCCGACGATACGCGCGCATTTGGCGAAGCCCTGGTCGGGGTTGAGACGCAGCAGGCGCATGGCGTGCATGATGCGGCGATGGACCGGCTTCAGTCCGTCGCGTACGTCGGGCAGCGCCCGGTGCATGATGGTCGACAGCGCATAGGCAAGATAGCGCTCTTCCAGCGCCTTCTTCAGATCGACCGGTTCGATGTGATCGCCACCGCCATCTTGAGGCGGCAAAAGCCTTTTTCCCATGGGCTGGGACTAGCCGAGCGGGTGATTCGCGGCAAGAGGCGCGCGCCCGGCCGGTCGACTTGCGTGCTTTTCTGCAACAGGAAACCGCAAGGTCGCGCTTGCCGGCCAACATCAATCTGTTACACGCCGCATCTATTGCGAAGCACGATAACGCTCGACGGCCCGACCTTCATGCCAAATTCACCGCGTTCTCCAATGGCGTTCGGATCGGGTTTGCCTTTCACCGCAATTTTTGACCATTGTGCCGGGACATGCCTTTTTCCCGTCCAGTTCGTCACGGAATGGTGATGGCGCGAAGAATTGAAAAACAATTTCAGGACACTCTCAGGGACCTTGCGATGACAATCAAACGCTCAACTCTCCGGAAATTCGCTCTTTCGACCTTCCTGTTCACACTGCCGCTGAACGCGGCCCTTGCCCAGGACGCGGCCGTTGCCGACCGGCTGAAGGCGGCGCTGGCGGCCCAGGGCGTAAACATCTCCTGGACCGGAGTGACCGGTGACAACACCAGCATGGTGCTGCAGGGCGTGTCCATCAAACCGGCGGCGGAAAAGGAAGCCCTGCCGATCGGTGACGTCAAGCTCGAGGGCGTGACCGAGGCCAATGGCGGCTACGACATCGGCACCGTCTCGACCTCCCCCTTCGAACACAGCAAGGATGGGGTCACCCTCAACCTGAGCCCCTTCGTCATCCACGACATGACGGTTCCGGCCGAAGGCGCCACCGGCCCGTTGGGCTCGCTGCTGATGTACAAATCGGCCGAACTCTCCAACATGACGGTCAAGGTCGCCGACAAGACCGCCTTCTCGATGGACGGGCTTGCCATCCAGATCACGCCGCCCGCGGACGGCAAGGCGATGGAATTCACCGGCAATACGGAAAAGTTCACGGCCGATCTGTCGCTGGTCGAGGATCCCAAGTCCAAGGAAGTCATCGACGCGCTCGGCTACCAGAACATCTCCGGCAATCTCGCAATGGCCGGCACCTGGCAGCCCTCGGACGGCAAGATGGAACTGTCGAAATATGACATCTCCGTCGAAAATGCCGGCACGCTCGGCATGACCTTCAATCTCGGCGGCTACACGATGGACTTCATCAAGTCGCTGCAGGAGATGCAGAAGAAGATGGCGGCGCAGCCCGAAGGCGCCGACAATTCGGCGCAAGGCATGGCCATGCTCGGCCTGTTGCAGCAGCTTTCCTTCAACAGCGCCTCGATCCGCTTCGACGACGATTCGCTGACCGGCAAGGTGCTGGAATATGTCGGCAAGCAGCAAGGCATGTCGGCCAAGGACATCGCCAACCAAGCCAAGGCGATCGTGCCGTTCGGCATGGCGCAGCTCAACAATCCCGAACTGACGGCGCAGGTGACGGCAGCGGTCAGCAAATATCTAGACGACCCGAAGAGCCTCGAAATCTCGGCCGAGCCGCCGGCATCGGTGCCGTTCGCGCTGATCATGGCGGGCGCCATGTCCAACCCGCTCGATCTGCCGAAGACGCTCGGCGTGGCCGTCAAGGCCAACGAAGACTGATCGACCATCAGGATCACAAAAAAGCCCGGCAGCGATGCCGGGCTTTTTTGTGGACTATAGAATCCGAAGAGGTAGTTCCGCCCGCTTCTTAAAGCATTGCCCGAAGCTCGCGATCAGGCGTCCTTCTTGGTCGGCGCGACACGCAGGGCCAGTTCGCGAAGCTGCTGCGGCGAGGCTTCCGACGGTGCGTTCATCAACAGATCATACGCTTGCTGGTTCATCGGGAACATGGTGATCTCGCGCAGGTTCTTGGCGCCAACCAGCAACATGACGACGCGGTCGACGCCCGCCGCCATGCCGCCATGCGGCGGCGCGCCGTACTGGAAGGCGCGGTAGAGGCCGCCGAAACGCTCCTCCACCGTGGCGCGGTCCAGCCCGACCGTCTCGAACGCCTTGACCATGGTTTCGGGCAGATGATTGCGGATGCCACCGCTGGCGATCTCGAAGCCATTGCAGACCATGTCGTACTGGAACGCCTTGATGCCGAGCAGATCCTCGCCATCCAGCGCGTCGATGCCGCCCTGCGGCATCGAGAACGGGTTGTGGGCGAAGTCGATCTTCTTTTCCTCCTCGTTCCATTCGAAGAACGGAAAGTCGACGATCCAGCACAATTCGAAGCGCTCGCGGTCGACGAGGTTCAGTTCCTCGCCGGCGCGGGTGCGTGCCGCTCCCGCGAAGGAGACGAACTTCTTCGGGTCGCCGGCGACGAAGAAGGCGGCGTCGCCGTCGGCAAGGCCGAGCTGCTGCCGGATCGCCTCGGTGCGCTCCTCGCCGATGTTCTTGGCGAGCGGGCCGGCGCCTTCGAGCTTGTCACCCTCCTTGCGCCAGAAGATGTAACCCAACCCCGGCTGGCCCTCGCCTTGCGCCCAGGAGTTCATGCGGTCGCAGAAGGCGCGGCTGCCGCCTGTCTTGGCCGGAATGCCCCACACCTCGGCCTTCGCATCGTTGGCCAGGATGTTGGCGAACACCTTGAAGCCGGAATCGCGGAAATGATCGGAGACGGCCTGCATCTCGATCGGGTTGCGCAGGTCCGGCTTGTCGGAGCCGTATTTGCGCATGGCGACATCATAGGGAATGCGCTGGAATTTCTGCGTCACCGGCTTGCCGTTGGCGAAGGCCTCGAAGACGCCGCGCATCACCGGTTCCATGGTCGACAGCACGTCGTCCTGCTCGACGAAGCTCATTTCAAGGTCGAGCTGATAGAATTCGCCAGGCAGACGGTCGGCGCGCGGGTCCTCGTCGCGGAAGCAAGGCGCGATCTGGAAATAGCGGTCGAAGCCCGACACCATGATCAGCTGCTTGTATTGCTGCGGCGCCTGCGGCAGCGCGTAGAAGGTGCCGGGATGGATGCGCGACGGGACGAGGAAGTCGCGGGCGCCTTCAGGCGAGGAGGCGGTGAGGATCGGCGTCGAGAATTCGGTGAAGCCGACATCGTTCATGCGCTTGCGCATCTCGGCGATGATTTTCGTGCGCGCCACGATGTTCCTGTGCAGCGTGTCGCGGCGCAGGTCGAGGAAGCGGTACTTCAGCCTGATGTCCTCGGGATAGTCCGGCTCGCCGAACACCGGCAGCGGCAATTCCTTGGCCGCCGACAGCACCTCGATCTCGCGGGCGAAAATCTCGATCTCGCCGGTCGGCAGGTTGGCGTTGACCGTCTCCGGCAGGCGCGCCTTGACCTCGCCGTCGACGCGGATGACCCATTCGCCGCGCACGGTCTCGGCGACCTTGAAGGCAGGCGAATCGGGATCGGCGACGATCTGGGTCAGGCCGTAGTGGTCACGCAGGTCGATGAAGAGCAGGCCGCCATGATCGCGCACGCGATGCACCCAGCCCGACAGGCGAACGGATGAGCCGACATCGCTCTTTCTCAACTGGGCACAGGTATGGCTGCGGTAACGGTGCATGGTCATTGGTAAAGTCCGGGGTGCTGGGTGGCAGGCCAAAGCATCAAAGCCCGGCCCAAAATTTGCGCGAAAAGCGCATGGGAGGCCGGATTTGTCAAGGCGAGGAGACGTTGAGCCGAATCCAGGTTCGACCGTCAGGGTTTCAAGTCTTTGCCGGCCTCCACGCATTGCCGCCAGACGTCCTTCCTGAGACGACGCCCTTATCAAGCGATCCGGAGACGCCTCGTTCCAAAACACACTCTCCCACGATGCACAGGGCACATAATGGCCGTGAGCTGGAACTGATGCTTCAGGGTGACAAGCCAATGGCCTCGTTCTCGGTCGAACCGGGCATGGACGCCGAAGATGGAAGATAGTGGCGACGCGGGGTTTGAAGCGGATTGAATGAAGGCCCAGTCTGGGCCGATTTCGCCATGCTTCGCAATCGAATGTAGCGGGCGGCTACCGATGCTGGCCTGGAATTGCCGCTGGCATTGATGGAAGCAATGGTTCAAGAAGGGATCACCGATACGTGATCGCCTTTCATGTCCTCCATCCGCCCGCTGATCCCGCTTCTTCTCGCCGCAGGCATCCTGCTTGGCGGCAATGGGCTGCAGAGCACGCTGATCGCGCTGCGCGGCGCGCAGGAGGGGTTTTCCGCTTCCGACATCGGCCTGATGGGCACATTCTATTTCGCCGGCTTCCTGCTCGGCTGCCTGGCCATCACCCGCATCATGAAGGCGGTCGGCCATATCAGGGCGTTTTCGGCGTTGGCCGCGATCGCATCGGTCGGCACACTGCTGCTGGTGCTGGTCCTCGATCCGGTGATGTGGTGCGCGGTGCGCTTTGCCGGCGGCTTCTGTTTCGCCGGTTTGTTCACCATCGTTGAAAGCTGGCTGAATTCCGGCGTCAGCAATCACGACCGCGCACGCGTGCTGGCGATCTACCGGATGGTCGACACCGGTTCCGTAACCGGCGCCCAGTTCCTGATTCCGATCTTCGGCGCCGGCGGCTTCACCATCTTCGCCATCATGTCGATCATGATCACGCTGTCGCTGGTGCCGGTGTCGCTCGGCGACCGCTCCAACCCGACGCCGCCGGAGGAGGTCAAGCTCGACCTGGGGCGCGTCTGGCGCATTTCGCCGCTGGGCTGTTTCGGCTGCATTGCCGTCGGCGTCACCAACAGCGCCTTTCGCACGTTGTCGCCGGTCTATGCCGAGCAGATCGGCATGTCGGTCGCCGATGTCGTCACCTTCGTCAGCGTCGGCATCTTCGGCGGCGCCATCATCCAGTACCCGCTGGGCTACCTGTCCGACCGCTGGGACCGGCGCCGGGTGCTGTTGATAACGACCTGCTGCGCGATGCTTTCGGCATTGGCGCTGGTGTTCATCGCCGGCAGCAATCCGCTGCTCAACTTCGTCATCGTCTTCATCTTCGGCTGTTTCGCCATGCCGCTCTATTCGCTGTCGGCGGCGCATTCCAATGACCGCGCCGACACGGGCGAGTTCGTGCTGATCAATGCGGCGCTGATGCTGTTCTACTCCTTCGGCGCCATCGGCGGCCCTTACGCAGCCTCCACGGCGATGCAGTATTTCGGGCCGAGCGCGCTGTTCGTGTTCAGCGCCATCGTCTATGCGATCTTCATCGCCGTCATCCTCTACCGCATGCAGGCCCGGTCCGGCGTGCCTTTGAGCAAACGCAGCCGATTCACCGCTCTGTTGCGCACCTCCACCATTTTCGCGCGTCTGGCCAGACGGAATGGTGATTCAGACGACCCGGGAGGTTCATGATGGAGGCGCCAAAGCTTGACGAAAGCCTTTCCGGCTGAAATCTAGGAAGACCTTACTCCTGCCAAAAGCGATTTGATGCACGTCATCACCACCCAGAAAGAACTCGAGACCGTTCTCGCCGCTTTCGAAAAGTCGGATTTCGTCACCGTCGACACCGAATTCATCCGCGAAACGACCTTCTGGCCAATCCTGTGCCTGATCCAGATGGCGGCCCCGGGCGTGACGGCGCTGATCGATCCGCTGTCGCCAGACATCGACCTGGCACCCTTCTTCAGGCTGATGGCCAACGAGGCGGTGGTCAAGGTCTTCCATGCCGCCCGGCAGGACATCGAAATCATCGTCCATCTCGGGGATCTGGTGCCGCATCCTGTGTTCGATACACAGATCGCGGCGATGGTCTGCGGCTTTGGCGACAGCGTTTCCTACGACCAGCTCGTGCAGCGCATCACCGGTGCGCGGCTCGACAAATCTTCGCGCTTCACCGACTGGCGCCACCGGCCGCTGTCCGACAAGCAGCTCGATTACGCGCTGGCCGACGTCACCCATCTGATCGAGGTCTACCAGCACCTGAGCGCCGAATTGGCACGGGAAAACCGCGCCCACTGGCTGAACGAAGAAATGGATGTGCTGACCTCGCGCGAGACCTACGATCCGCATCCCGAAGACGCCTGGAAGCGGCTGAAGATGCGGCTGCGCAAGCCGCAGGAACTGGCGATCGTGCAGGCCGTGGCGGCATGGCGCGAGCGCGAGGCCAGGGAACGCGACGTGCCGCGCGGCCGCGTGCTCAAGGACGACGCGATCTACGAGGTGGCGCAGCAGGCGCCGCGTGACGCGGCGGCGCTTGCCAAGCTGCGCACAACACCCAAGGGCTGGGAGCGCTCCTCGACGGCGACGGCCCTGCTTGGGGCGGTCAACGCAGCGCTGGCCTTGCCCAAGGAGCAGATGCCGAAACTGCCGAAGAATTTTCAGCCGCCGGAAGGCTCAAATGCCGCGGCGGAACTGTTGAAAGTACTGCTCAGGATCGTTGCCGAGAAGCAGGGCGTGGCCTCGAAAGTATTGGCATCCAGCGACGACATCGACCGCATCGCGGCCGAGGGCGAGGACGCCGATGTGCCGGCGCTGCAGGGATGGCGGCGTGCCGTGTTCGGCGAACAGGCGCTGAAGCTGGTGCGTGGCGAGATCGGCATCAAGTTCGACAAACGCAAGATCGCGGTGTTCGATTTATAGCGCCTGCCCTCGCCCCGCTCCGCTTTGCGGTGCGACCTTCTTCGCAAGGTGGGAAGGGGCCGCGGGCCACGAAAGCCACCTGCCTGACTTTTCGCCCCCAAGGGCCGGTGCGCGGCCTAAACCACGCCCAGCAGATGCAGGGCGAGCCAGATCCAGCCCAACAGGATGATCACGGCTCCAAAAGAGAAAGAGCGGCTGCGCAGCAGCAGATTGTTGCTGGTCAGGTGAACCCAGGCGTGAAAGCAGCGCGAGGCGACAAAAATCCACATCAGTGCCAAGGTCAGATAGTTGACGCCATTGGTCACATGCAGCGTCAGGCACAACACATAGAAAAGCACCGGCAGTTCGAACTGGTTGCTGAGATTGGCGGCAACGGTGACGCTGGAGGCCGGCTCGGTCGAGCGGACCTTGTATTGACCAACCTTGGCCTCGCCTGACCTGATTGCACCATATCTGCGACGACCCAACACGGCGTAGACGATATAGATCAGCAACACCTGCGCCAGTACCGGCCAGAAAATCGCGGTCTGGTTCATGATGTTTCCCCTGCCCTGTCCAGCATCAAGGCAGGGGTCTCTGGCCAATCAGCCAGAAAGCGGCGATGACGACCACCGGGATGGCAAGAAGGGCGAATTTGGCGACGATCAGCGACGAGGCGAAAGACAGCGAATCCGGGTTGGCCGACAGGAAATCGGACAGAAGGCGCGCCACGGCGATATTCTGCGCATAGTCGGCAAGCGTATAGGGCAGCACCAGCACCAGCGCGAAGATCGACTGCGCCTGCGGCGGCAGCACGCGGAAATTCTTCAGGCGCCGGCCGGAGGCCAGGATCAGGCTCACCAGGGTCAGCGACAACAGCGCCGGGAACAAGAGATCAAAGGTGAGGTAGTGCCAGACGAGGATGATCTCGCCGCCGCGGCGGCCAAGCGCCGTCAGCCAGGCCATGCCTTCGTCGGGCGTGAAGCCGAAATAGCGCATGTCGAGCGACGGCAGGCCGCCGCTCAATTGACGGAAATAGAAGAATTCCAGCAGCGTCATGGCCATAAAAACCGACGCCGACAGGAAACAAAGCGCTGCCGCGTGGCGAGACAGCCGCAGGATCGTCGCGGTCAGGCTTCGCCCGAGCCCGTATTGCTCAGGCTCCGCCGGGATAGTTCGGGCTTTCGCGGGTAATCGTGACGTCATGGGCGTGGCTTTCACGAAGTCCGGCGTTGGATATGCGCACAAAGGTGGCGCGCTCGCGGAAATCGGCAAGGTCGCGGCCACCAACATAACCCATAGCGGCTTTTAGCCCGCCTGCAAGCTGGTGCAGCACGCCAGACACAGGTCCTTTGTAAGGGACCTGGCCTTCAATGCCTTCCGGCACCAGTTTCAGCGTGTCGCGAACCTCGGCCTGGAAGTAGCGATCTGCCGAGCCGCGCGCCATGGCGCCGACCGAACCCATGCCGCGATAGGCCTTGAAGGAGCGGCCCTGGTGCAGATAGACCTCGCCCGGGCTTTCGTCCGTACCGGCCAGCAGCGAACCGATCATGGCGGCGCTGGCGCCCGCGGCGAGCGCCTTGGCAAGGTCGCCGGAATATTTGATGCCGCCATCGGCAATCACCGACACACCTGATTTGTGCGCCGTCTCGACGGCTGACATGATGGCTGAAAGCTGCGGCACGCCGACGCCGGCAACGATGCGGGTGGTGCAGATGGAGCCCGGGCCGATGCCGACCTTGACGGCGTCGGCGCCAGCGTCGATCAGCGCCTGCGTGCCTTCAGCGGTCGCGACGTTGCCGGCCAGGATGCGAACCGAATTGGAAAGCTTCTTGGCACGCGTCACCGCATCCAGCACGCGCTGCGAGTGGCCATGCGCGGTGTCGATGACCAAAAGGTCGACGCCGGCCTCGATCAGGCGCTCGGCACGCTCGAAGCCGTCGTCGCCGACGCTGGTGGCGGCTGCCGCACGCAGGCGCCCCTGCGCATCCTTGGTGGCGTGCGGGTTGAGCTGCGACTTCTCGATGTCCTTGACGGTGATCAGGCCAACGCAGTTGCCCTTCTTGTCGACGACGACGAGTTTTTCGATCCGGTGCTGATGCAGGAGCCGCTTGGCCTCGTCCTGGTCGACATTCTCCTTGACCGTGATCAGGTTTTCACGGGTCATCAATTCGTAGACCTTCTGCGCTGGATCGGAGGCGAAGCGCACGTCGCGATTGGTCAGGATGCCGACCAGCCGGCCGGTCTTGTGGCCGCCCGTGTCGCCATTCTCGACCACCGGAATGCCCGAGATCGAATAGGTGCGCATCAGGGACAGCGCGTCGGCCAGCGTGGCGTCGGGGCCGATGGTGACCGGGTTGACCACCATGCCGGATTCGAATTTCTTCACCTGCCGCACCTGTTCGGCCTGTTCGGCCGGCGAGAAATTGCGATGGATGACCCCGATGCCGCCGGCCTGGGCCATGGCGATGGCAAGACGCGCCTCGGTGACGGTATCCATCGCGGCGGAGAGGATCGGCACGTTCAGGTCGATGTCGCCGGCAATGCGGGTCCGGACATCGGTTTCGCCCGGCATGACCTCGGAATGACCCGGCTGCAAAAGCACGTCGTCAAAGGTCAGCGCCAGTGCGCCGGTGGACGTTTCGATGATTTTTGCCATGGCCAGCCCTTTAGAATGCGGAAAAAGCGCTGGACCGGGATGGACAGCGCCGACTCGTTCTTCCCTTTCAGGATTGGCGCTGGCTGGTAACACGTCGCGGCGCGGATGAAAAGCCGATCGTTGCATCGCACAACGGCGTTATCGCTTGATTTGGCGCCACCGCTGGTTGCAGTCGCACAAAAGTGACAGCAAATTAACACGACATTGGTGTCCAGCCGTGATAACCGCGCCCCTGCACCGGCTCCCTCCCGGTCGGAAACAAAGTTCGAAACGGTCACGCTCGTGAATCGCACCATCCCGCTCATCCTGGCGGTCGCACTTTTCATGGAGAACATGGATTCGACCGTCATCGCGACATCGCTGCCGGCGATCGCCATAGACATCCATACCAGCCCTATCGCGCTCAAGCTGGCATTGACTGCCTATCTGGTGTCGCTGGCCATCTTCATTCCGATCAGCGGCTGGATGGCCGACCGTTTCGGCGCCAAGAATATTTTTCGCGCCGCGATCGCGGTGTTTATCGTCGGTTCGGTCGCCTGCGCCCTGTCAGGTTCTCTACCGGCCTTCGTGGTATCGCGGTTCCTGCAAGGCATCGGCGGCGCCATGATGACGCCGGTCGGGCGCCTGGTGCTGGTGCGGGCCACACCCAAGAGCGACCTGGTCGCCGCCATGTCCTGGCTGACCGTTCCCGCCCTGGTCGGACCGCTGGTCGGCCCGCCGATCGGCGGCTTCATCACCACCTATTTCACCTGGCACTGGATATTCCTGATCAACGTGCCGATCGGCCTGATCGGCATCTGGCTGGCCACACGCTTCCTGCCGGAAACCGAATCGATGGAAACACCGCCGCTCGATTTCGTCGGCTTCGTGCTGAGCGGGGTGGCGGCATCCGGTGTGGTGTTCGGCCTGTCGGTGGTCAGCCTGCCCTATCTGCCGCCGGCGACCGGCTTCATCACCGTGGCCGTCGGGCTGCTGTCGGGCGCGCTTTACCTGATGCACGCGCGCCACGCCAGGAATCCGCTGCTGGCACTCGAACTGTTCCGCAACCAGGTGTTCCGCTCGTCGGTGCTTGGCGGCTCGCTGTTTCGCATCGGCATCGGGGCGGTGCCATTCCTGCTGCCGCTGATGTTCCAGATCGGCTTCGGGCTGACGCCGTTCCAATCCGGCATGATCACCTTCGTCTCGGCGATCGGCGCCATCGGCATGAAATTCGTCACCGCGCTGATTTTTCGCGTTGCCGGCTTCCGGCGCGTGCTGATCGTCGGCTCGCTGGTCGCCGCCGCATCGATCGCCATTTACGGCCTCTTCACCCCCGAAACACCTTACGTGCTGATGCTGGCCATATTGCTGGTCGGCGGCTTCATCCGCTCGATGTTCTTCACCGGCGTCAACGCGCTTTCCTATGCCGAGGTGTCGGCCGAGGACACCAGCAAGGCAACGCCCATCACGGCGGTGTTCCAGCAGTTGTCGATCGCGCTCGGCGTGGCGCTAGCCGGCGGCATCCTGGAGGTCTCGACCTCGATCCATGGCGGCCCGCTAACGCTGGGCGATTTCCATATCGCCTTCTTCATCGTGGCGGCCGTATCCGCGGCGGCGTCGCTGTCGTTCATGCGGCTGGCGCCCGATGCGGGCAACGCCGTCTCCGGCCATGGCCGGCTGACAACGCCCAAGACGCTGGAACCTGCGAGATCGCCGGGGGAGTGAGCCGCCTAGGCTTCAGCGTCTCCCGGCCCTTCGCTGTGGCTCCGGGCGCCCATTCCCTTCGGAACGTCCGCTGGACGTTCCGATCCGCCTGATGGCGGACCGGACTCTCGCCCCTTGAAATCCTTGGCCAGCAGATAAAGTTCGACCGATTCATCGCGCGAGGCCGGCGGCTTGACGTGATGGACGGAGCGGAAGTTCTTCTTCAGCATCGAAAGCAGCTCGTTTTCGGCGCCGCCCTGGAAGGTCTTGGCCAGGAAATGCCCGCCCGGCTTCAGCACGGACAGCGCGAAATCGGCTGCCACCTCGCACAGATGCATGGTGCGGATGTGGTCGGTCCGCTTGTGGCCGGTGGTGGGCGCGGCCATGTCGGACAGCACGACATCGGGATCGCCGCCCAGTGCCTCGGACAGCTTGCGCGGTGCATCCGGATCGAGAAAATCCATCAACAGCACCGGCGCGCCGGGCACGGCATCCATCTCCAGATAGTCGATGCCGACGACATGCGGATTTTCCGCCGTCGATTTCGTGCGCGCGGCCGCCACCTGGCACCAGCCGCCGGGGGCAGCGCCGAGATCAATCACCTTCATGCCGGGCTTCAGGAGATGGTGCTTGTCGTCGATTTCGATCAGCTTGTAGGCGGCGCGCGATCGGTAGCCGTCGGCCTTCGACCGCTGGACATAGGGATCGTTGATGTGGCGCTGCAGCCAGCGGCGCGACGATTCCTTCAGGCCGCTCTTTTTCTTGATCCGCGTCTTCAGCACACGAATGCCGGCGGACCCTGGGTTTTCCGGTTTCTTGGTCATTGCCGGCCACCACGCCCATCGTTGCGCCAGACGCCGTCATCGGCCATCAGCTCGCTCAATATACCTTCGCGCAGGCCACGGTCGGCGACGCGCAGCCGCTCCGAAGGCCAGACGGCGCGTATCGCTTCCAGGATGGCACACCCGGCCAGCACCAGGTCGGCGCGGTCCGCACCGATGCAAGGGTTGGCGCAGCGTTGCTGGAAATCCCAGCCCACCAGCCTCTCCACCATGCGGTCGACGCTGTCGCGGTCCATCCACAATCCGTCGACCCGACGCCGGTCGTAACGTTCCAGATCGAGGTGAACGCCGGCCAGCGTCGTGACCGTGCCGGAGGTGCCGAGCAAATGGAAGTTCGGGCTGGCCTTGAGGTGGCTCAGCCGGTCGCGGCCATCGAAGGAGGCCAGCCGGCCGGCAACGTCGTCGACCATGGCGGTGAAGATTTCACGCGTCACGGTGCGGCCGCCAAAGCGCTCCGCCAGGGAGACGACGCCGACCGGCAGCGACGTCCACGAGACGATGTGGTTGGCGAGTCGTGGGGAACGGCGGCCGGTGAGGTCGATCAGCGCGATTTCGGAGGAGCCGCCGCCGATATCGAACAGGACGACGCCCTGCGTGTCACGCTCGACCAGCGAGCCGCAGCCGGAAACCGCCAACCGTGCTTCGGTCTGGCGGTCGATGATCTCGAGCTTCAACCCGGCCTCGCGCTCGACGCGTTCAAGAAACTCGACGCCGTTCTCGGCCGAGCGGCAAGCTTCCGTGGCGATCAGCCTGGCCTTCCTGATCTTGCGGCCGCGCAATTTGTCGCCGCAGACCTTCAGCGCCTCGACAGCGCGGTCCATCGCCGGCTTGCCGAGCCGGCCATTGGCGGTGAGCCCCTCACCCAGCCTGACGATGCGCGAAAAGGCGTCGATGACGCGAAACTGGCCATGCCGCGTGGGAACGGCGACCAGCAGCCGGCAATTGTTGGTGCCGAGGTCGAGGGCGGCGAATACGGGAAGCTCGTGCGCCGGCTGCCGGCGGGTGCCCTGCTCGTGGCGCGGCATCTGGAGAACGGGCGAGATCACCGGGCCGGCCGGCGGCTGCTTCGGCTCAACGGCCGAAGCAGCCGCCTTGCCTGGCACCGGCGATCGATTGTCCTGCGCTTCGTCGCGCGCAAAAACCTTGCGCCCGCGCCTTCGCTTGCGCCGCTTCTTGGGTTTGCCCTTCTGGTGATGGGTCGCGTCGCCCGCCTGCCCGTCGGCGGAGCGCGGCTCCGTCGGGCGGCGTTGCTGCCAACCGGCTGTCCCCGAGCCCGATGGCCCTGGGGAAGCGCTGGACGCGCCCACCTCCGACGCGCCTGCGCCGGTGTCGCGGTCTTCCACTGTCGTTCCTTCCGGCGCCGCGCGAACCGGTGACGGACGCAGCTGGCGCTTTGGCATGTTTCAAGTTGCCGCCAGACTAACAGCGCCGTGCCCGATCACCAAGAGCCGTACGCCGAATTTTGCCGGCTGGACGCCAACCGCCTTTCGCCCCGCCGCGAAATGTTCCAGCAAGGCTGGGTTGGCACGCGATGCCGGCGAAGACAATCTCCTGTCAAAGCTATCACCATACGCCGGCGCCTTCGCGCCATCTTTCCTGCGGACGGATCTTTGCCGGCTGCGGCGCGACAAGTGTTCGCGGTTGAATAGCCGGCTTCAATGAGGCATTTCTGAAATGTACGGAGGTCGCCGGGCAACCGGCTTCCCACAATCAGGCGAAAAGGAAGCGGACACGCAGCGCATGGCAGTCAGGCAATGAACTGGAGACGTTATTTCTGGCCGGTCGTCGGCATCGCCGCGGTGATCTTCTCGCTGCTGCTGCTCTGGCACGAACTGCGCGGCATTTCGCTCGACGATGTCTGGGACGGGCTCGCCGCCATTCCAACCCGCGGCTGGATCCTGGCAGCGTTGAGTTCGGTCATCGCCTATGCCGCTCTCGCCGGCTATGACCACATCGCGCTGCTGCATATCGGCAAGCGGGTGTCGTGGCTGTTCGTGACGCTGTGCTCCTTCACCACCTACGCGCTGTCGCACAATATCGGCGGCTCGGTGTTCTCCGGCGCCGTCATCCGCTACCGCGCCTATGGCACGAGGGGCCTGACCGGCCAGGATGTCGGCGTGCTGGTGGCGATCTGCTGGATCACCTTCGTGCTGTCGACGATACTCGCCTCCGGCCTCGTGCTGGTGTTCGAGCCCCAGATCATCGACCGCTTTTCGGGCATCGCCCATCACGGCCTGTCGGAAGCGGCTGGTATCGCCATGCTGCTGGTCGTCGCCGCCTACGTCTTCGGCAGTTGGCTGCATCTGCGCCCGCTTAAGATCGCCAGCTTCCAGTTGCACTACCCGGCGCTGCCGATCGTCGCCAGGCAATTGCTGATCGGCCCGATTGAATTGCTTGCAGCGGCCGCCATCATCTTCTTCGCCCTGCCCGAGGCCCACAATCCCGGCTATTTCGTCGTGCTCGGCGTCTTCCTGGTCTCCTTCTCGGTCGCCCAGATCTCGCACGCGCCGGGTGGGCTGGGCGTGTTCGAGGTGGTGTTCCTGGCCGGGCTTTCGGACATGGAGCCGGTCGGCGTGCTGGCGGCGCTGCTGGTGTTCCGGCTGTTTTATCTCATCATCCCGCTGTTTCTGGGCTTGGGTATCGTGCTGTTCTTCGAGCGTTCGCAGTTCAGCCGGACGGAGAGCTGAGGCGCGGATTGGATTTCATGTCCGCGCGTGGAGCGCCGCGAGGCAACGAGTCTGCACCCGGCAGACAAAACGTGGCGATTGAACCACAAAGCAGGCTTGACTATTTTCCGCCGGCGGCTACAAGGCAGCGCTCAAGCGGCTCAGCCGTTCGGCCCGCGCGGTTCGTGACCGCGCCTGCTGGGGAATAGGTTAACGGTAGACCCACGGACTCTGACTCCGTTAGTCCTGGTTCGAATCCAGGTTCCCCAGCCAAGACTTTCTCAAGTAAAAACAATTGGTTAGATGAAGGTAGAGCAGCCCGTTGGTGTTGCAGCCATTTTCCTGCCCTGTGACACGCAAACCCTTGCATTCCGGGCATGTCCCGCTTTGTCCCGTTCAGTCTGTGCAACATGACTGCAACACGGAGAGGACGCTTTGTTCCCCCGATGTTCGGCCGCTGCTGCTAGGGAACCCTTCCAATTGCGGTGCCAGTCCTTTCCTGCAACTATCGGCAGGTCCATGCTGCTACTTGAATACGACATGGGCAGGGTGGGAAAATGGTAGGAATTGCTCCCGAGGTCTGGTTTCCGATCATTACGCTCGGAGTAGGCGCCGGTATCACTGCGCTTTCCCAAAAAATCTCGGACACACGCCAACTGACAAGGGAGAGGGAAGCACGCCGTGAGCAACGCCGTGAGACGATCAGCTTGCGCCGGGTTGAGTTTCAGCGAGCTACATTGCTTGAGTTGCAGGAGCGGCTACTGGATCTAGGTCGGATGGTGACCAGGGCGCAATTGGAGGATTTCCGTGCCTTGGAAACATCAGGAAAATGGCGCTTAGGCAAGCTTTCCGAAGAAGTGAATGAAGGGTGTAGGTTGGCCCAGGCGTCAGTCACTCGCCTCTTAGAGAGAGTGCGGGATGACCAAGTTAGGGCACTTGCATCATCATTTAGCGAAATCTGCGTTTCGGTGACGCTCGCACGGAGCAAAGCGGATTCCGATAGTTATTACAACAAAATGTTGCACACCTCGGGCGAGTTGAACGCTCGATTAGGCGTGGTTCTTCGCAGCCTGGACGACGACGAAGACCACATAATCAAATAAGCCCGCCACCGTGAGGCCAGCGGGCCAAACTTATCAGCGTGATAAATTTACAGGCCCTGCCCTCCCGATATAAAGCCGGGGCCGTCGTAATCCCCGTGGTCGTCCTCCCGCTCGTCGATGGCTTCCCGCTCGTCGTCGCCTTCGCGATCGTCCATGGTGCGCTGATCAAAGCCAGCGTGGTATGGCTCAAGGTTCTCGTCGCCATCGATCTCGTCGAGCAACGAGAGCAGGTTCTCGATCGTCGTTTCGATGCGAAGGCGCAGCGTCGGCGTCATGCCGATGAACAGGGTCTGGCGATTCATGACGCACCAGCCTTCCCGGCTACACGAGCGATGTCGTCCATGATGAAGTTGAAGTCTTCCCCGTCGTACTCCCACACCCGATGAACCCGCACCTTGGAGGCAAGGTCTTCAAGCGTCGCGGCAGGGTAGCGAAGGAGCGCGTTGGCCGCGTCCGAAGTGCGGTGCGTGGCGTTTTTGTATGCTTTATCGAGCTTGCCGAAGCCCGTCTTGCGGCGAGCAGCAGCATCGGCCTTCTCATACGCGCGCATTGCCTCGGCATGTTCGACGCTGGCGCGGCTCGGCGGCAGCTTTGCGAGGTCGGCAACAGCCGTCTTGCGGAGCGTTTCGACTTCCTCCGGTGTCATTTCACCCATGACGGGCCGCCAGCCCGTGGAGTCCATATAGCGCCGCTCGGCTGCATTCACCGCCGGTTCCATGGCGCGGAGCGCAGCCCATTCGGCATGGAAGGCAGCTTCCAGTTGGGCTACTCGGGGAGAAGGAGAAGGCGACCTATCAAGGCTTTCGAACACGACAGGATGCTTGCGCTGGCTGTAGGGGTAGACGTGGGCCTTCCAGATATCGGGGACGCCATCAACGCCAAGGTCGACCATCCAGTCGTCCATGGCCCGCGCCAGGGCGAAGGCGAGGTTTTTGACGCGGGTAACAGGCGCCTCATTGACGACAGCCGCCGCCACGTTGCCGGGAGCGACTATCGCAGCGAGTGTAGCGGCAAGGCCTGATCCTGTGACGGCCAGAGCTTTACGGCGGTTGAAATTGGGCATGTCATCCATGGAAGTCCTCCTCGAGGTTGGTCATTGCGCGGGCGCCGGCGTCGTACAGGACGTTGGACGTCTTCAGGAGCAGGTAGGCGAGGCAACCGCGCGCCAGCCGCGTTCTCAGGGCTGCTACTGCCAGCAACAGCACGGTGGCAGCGAAGGTCATGATGGCCTCCGCTGGATAAGCAGGATGTGGCCTGAAAATCGGCCGATAATGGCTATCCTGGCAGCGGGCATAGCTTCGCCGGCCGCCGGAACATGGGTGTTCGGCATTGGTTGCTCCTGTAGCTATCTAAGTGTACAACGTACCAACAGATAGCGACGAAACGCCTTTCCGTCAACTTGCATAGGTACAATGTACAAATGACGCCGGTTCAAATGCGCATGGCTCGGGCTGCTCTTGGCTGGGGAGTGAGGGATCTCGCCGAAAAGGCGGGCGTGACCGCAAACACGGTGACGCGCATTGAAAACGGTTCAGACGCAAAGCAATCGACTGTTGCTGCTCTGCGCGCTGCCCTCGAATCGGCCGGGGTTGAGTTCATCCCCGAGAATGGCGGCGGTGCCGGGGTGAGGCTGAAAATGAGAGGCGGTGGCTAGTGACGGCGCTCTCAAAGATTGATGCCGCGCGTCGCCAATTATTGGCAGCGATCCACATTCACTGGTATCTCGACGAGCCGTTGGCCGTCTACACCCTCGCTGCAAACTCCTGGGAAGTCGCGGACGCCTTGATCAACCACCAAGGTGGCAAACTTCGAATGATCGACCAGTTCGTTGCCGCTCATGGTAGGCCGGCAAAGGACTTTCGCGATCAGCTAAATGGTCCGCGGAACTTCCTAAAACACGCCGATCGCGACCCGGACGCTTTACTAGCCAGCATCTCGGACGAGGACTGCGACAGCACCGTCGGCGTAGCCTGCCTTGATTATATGGTCGCATCGGGCCGGAGCCCGTACATTCTCGGTCTATTCATGACATGGTACGCGGCCCTCTACCCGGCCAAGACAGGCGATTTCTTGCGCCGCGAAGCCGAAGCCGTTTTTCCAGGGCTCGCAACTATCTCTAGGAAAGATCAGTACGCCGCAGCACGAGCTTCGGCCACAAAATGGGGCAAGTCGCCGTTGATGGCGGATGCAAAGAACGAACTGACAGACAACTCTCGGTGGACCAAGTTGCGAAACGCGCTCGGCTAAAGCCTTCTGTGAGACGTCCACTGCGTCTAACTGGAAATCGTCAAGCACGCCCTTGCGCTTGTGTTTGTCCTGTCCCGGCGCGATGCTCGCGCTCGGGGTGATTATCAGACAGCTTGGCTCCCGCGCGCTGTAGGGCGTCATCCACCCTTCGCCTTGCCGTAGCCGGTCGGGCTGGTATCGGGAGTGTAGATCAGCCCGACATCATTGCCGTTGCATTTCTTGCAGCGAAGCTTCGGCCTGATATCCCATTCCATGGCTGGCGCGTCCGGGCCGAATCGGTCGCGGAGTTTCGGAAGGTCGAGCACTTGCTTATGATGGCATGCCGAGTTGTGGCAGAACGCCGTCACCGTCATCTTGCCGTCGATCAGAGATTGGTACGTCCAGCCCTTGCCCATGGGGCCGATATAGCGCGGCGCGGGGAAGCCCGCCAGCGCGCGGCGCGGCCGGCTGGTGCTTGGCTTGCCATTCCTGCCAGGCGCGCTCTGCCGCGGCCCTGTAGCCGGCCGGCATGGGCAACCAATCGTCTGGTGGCAGTCGCATGGTCCACTTGGGATCGCGAAAGCCCCAATGCTCGAGCCCGACCATCTGGGAGCCGTCAAACCACACGGTCACATTGAGTTTCGCGAAGTGCAGCACCTTGGCTTGCCACCATGTGCGCTCGATCTCGTATTCGCCGGCGCCTTCGGCCCACCGCGACCAGCCCTTGCCAGGCCGCTCTGTAAGCTCGGCATCGCGCATATATTAGCAACCCCTTGACGATATGATTTGCCGCTCCAGACTCTGCCTTATGGCAAAGGGCTCAATCAAGGTCGGTGACGAGGTCGCGATCACCGCGACAATAAGGAAGCGCGTGACGGAAGACAGGGTCAGCGTGCTGATCCCGTCATATCACCAGCCGCACTCGATCGTGGACACCACAGCGCACATCAGCAGTGGACAGAAGATCGAGCTAACCGGCGAAGTCACCCACGTTGACGCGGAGGCCCGAACTGTCACCATCAACTTGGGCGGCGTCCCCGTTACTGTCAAAGCCGACACTGTGACGCTGGTAACCGCCTACGTGCCACCGAAGCGAAAGACACCCCTGGTCGACAAGCCGATTTAAAACGGCCAAGCCAGCGCCAGCACGACGCCGGCGGACAGCGCGAAGGCGAGCCGGGCGATCATGCCTGCCCCTCGGCCGGGCCATAGGCCATCTGCACGATCTCGGCCGCCGTCATCATGGCCAGCGCGTATTCGTTGCCGAAGGCCTGCCACAGTGTGAACGGGATCGCGACCTTGACGGTTGATCCGTCTTCCATGTCCATGATGATGCCGACCCACTCGCCTTTCGGCGCCGGGCCGAAGTGCAGGCCGACAACATGCCTGCTTTTGAAGTCACCGAACCGCTCCTGAAAGGTGGCTTGGTGAGCACGTACAGTAGGGTCATGCTGATCACCGGGCTTCGGGATAGTGGCCGGATCGAAGTCGGGCATGTCAAAGTCGCTGATCTTCTCGGTCATTTGCCACCCCTCAGCGGCTTGCGGCCAGTGCTCAACAGCCCGCTCTTGACCGCAAAGCCCTGCAACTTGCGCACAACATGCCCCTCGCCGATCAAATCGAAGACGTCTTGCGGGCCGAGACCGAAGTCGAGCCTGACATGTGTCAGCCCGGACGCTCCAGCGATCGCCGAGCCACCACCGGCCGGGATTGGAACCATACCACCACCGGCGAGGCGCGGGATGGCGAGCGAGCGGCCGATGTTGTCGACGAAGCCGCCAACATTGAAGCCACGGAACCCAGCAAGGACATCCTTGCCATAGTTCCAAGCGTTGAGCACATCGACGCCAATCCGCTTCACCGCGTCGGCTGTGAAGACGTATTCGCCGTTGGAGAGGTAGGCCAGGATCGAGTCGCTCTTCGGTCCACCAGGACCGCGCACGGCACCGCCACCGGCGAAGCCGCCTTGCGAGCCACCTCCGCCGGATGAAGACGAGGACGACGAGCCCGCCGCCTGCGCCCGGAGAGCCGATGCCGCGGCGGCTGCCTCGCGCAAGGCCGACAGTATCGAAGCGATCTGCGAATTGATCTGCGCGGCCAGGCTGGTGACGATGCTGGACAGATTGGCGAAGCCGCCCTGCAGCAACGACCGCAAGCCGCCAAGGATGGTGCCGAACTGCCCCGGGAGCACTGCGAAAGGCGCAACGATCGCCTCCGCTGCGGCCTGTGCTGCACCAGCATCGAGGCTGCCCAGCGAGCTGTTAAAGCCGGCTGCAGCTTGTTCGGCCGCCGGCGCGATCGTTCCGATTGAATTGGTGATGTCGTTGCTGACGCCATCCACCGCCTTGCTGGTGTCGTCGACGGAACCCTTCAGCCCGTCGAGCGCCTGCTTGCCTTGATCGGCGCGATGGGCCACGCCGTCGACGACATCGAAAACCTCTTTCGACAGTTGGCCACCAGCCCCGCCGCCGCGAAACACGCTGATCTGATGATCGAGGTTCTGGACCTTGGTGGCTGTCTGATCGACCGCCGCACCGACGGTATTGGTGTCGGCAGCGGCGGCGGCAGCGGCCTGACCATAGCCGGCAATGCCGCGTGCTGCTTGCTTGGCAGCGAAGTCAGCGTCGGTCATCTTGCCCGTTACGAAAGCGAACTTGTCGGCCATCTCGCCAACGGCGCCAGAAGTAGTGGTCGCGTCCTTCGACATATCCAGCCATGATTTGGCCAGTTTTCCCACATCGTTGCCGATGTTTGCAGCGCCGATCTTGGTAATTTCGGAGTTGAACTGCTCGACAGAAATCTTGCCTTCCTGAAGCGACTTCGCGACAGCGAACATCGCTTGAGCTGCGGCATTTCCAAGATCGCCTTCGAAGTGAGGCAGCTTGTTGACGAGGTTGGACAGCGCTTCGTTAAACGCCGCCGTGTCCTTTTCGAGCGCATCGGCGGTCTCAAGGCTCAGCCGATCCCTTACCTCCTGGGTCATCTTGGCAAGCGAGCCGCCGGCCTTCTGATAGGCCGCATCGACCTCGTCGACGACTTCCTTGTGCCGTTCCAGCGCCGCCGTTGCATTGCTGGTGCTGGTCGCCCATATGGCGATGCCGGCGGCTACCGCCGCGATCGGTATAAGCCAGGGATTGGCGACCAGCACAGTACTGATGGAAGCAATCGCTTCGACCACCAGAACGACTGCCGACCAAAGCACCCTGAACCCGCCGACCAAGCGAATGAGTGCGCCGCCGATCAGCACCTCTCCGGTCGTGATGTTCGTGCCAAAAATTCCATTGAGTGCACCGGTCAAGAGGTCCGCGGCTTCATGCACTTTCTGCATCGCCGGGATGACGACGCCCGTGGCCACATGCACGAAATCGCTGCCGAAGCCGACGATCGCATCGCGCCATGAGATCAGCCATTTGTTCGAGGTGACGTCGGCATCCCTGCCGGACAGCGTGGCGAAAAAATCCTTGATGAAGACGGTTGCGGCCTGAACGCCGTTGCGGACGAAATCGAGGATCGCGGCACGATTGCGGACGATGATATCGCGAAAGGCGTTGGCTCCGGCAGTGAAGGCTGGGGCGAACAGCAAGCCGATCTGGCGCGACACGCCGGCGACCGTCTTCTTCAAATCGCCGAGCGACGTGTTGAAAGCCTCGGCGGTCTTGATCTGGTCATCGGAGAAGACGATGCCAAGTCGTGCGGCTTCATCCTCGAGCGCCTGGATCCCCTTGGCACCCTCATTCAGGAACGGGATGAGCTTAGCACCCTCCAGTCCGAACAGCTTGAGCGCGATGGCTGATTTTCGGGCGCCGTCAGGCATTTTCTGGAAGGCGTTGGCGACCTCAAGCAGAAGTTTTTCACCATCCTTCAGTTTGCCGCTGGTGTCTTTGACCTTGATGCCGAGATCATCGAAACCAGTTTTCGCTTTCACGGTTCCGGCCTTGACCTTGGATGCGGCGGCACCGAAACGCGTCACCTCGACGCCGATATCCTTGAATGCCTGGACCGTGTAGCCGGCACCCTGGGTGATATCGGTGGCCGCTTGCTTGCCATCGGCACCGAACCTCTTGAGCGCCGTGCTCATCTTGCCGGTGTTTTTCACCGTCTCGTCGGCTGTTTTGGTGATCTGCTTGTTGAAAGCATTCATCGCCGTGTTGAAGTTCTGCTGGCTGACATCCGATTCGCCGGCCGCGAAGGCCAGCTTTTGATAGGCTTCTGCCTGAAGACCGGCACCAGCGGCCGCCTTGCCAGCGGCGTCGGCGGCTTCGGCACCAGACTTTGCAAGCAGCAGTATGACAGGGGCAGCAGCACTGACCGCCGCAGAGACCGCGCCAATGCCGAGGGCAACGCGCTCGAAAGTGGATGTGATGTCGCTGCCGAAGTTGTGAAGCGCATTGCCGACGTTGGCGAACGAGACGTTTTTGGCAGCGGTATCGATCTTTTTAAGCGCAGCCTCGCCGGTGGTTCCGAGCTGTTTCAACTCGGTCGTCATCTCCTGGCCGCCCAAGAGCTTGATCAGGACATTGATCGCGTTTCGTTTGTCAGCCATCGGTCAGGCTCCCGCAAGCTGGGCTAGGGCCAAGGCCAGTGAATCCGGCTGCGTGTGGCGCAGCGCCAGCGAGGCCGAGCCGCGGCGATGGTTGGTGAAATGTTTGCCGGCCATGTCGACGCATCCGGCCGCCGGGATTTCGGGAAATTCAACAGCCAAGTTGAGCGCTGCCAGAAGCTTGGCGTCATTGCCGTTGCAGCCTCTCACGACGTCCATGAAGCGCCTGCCCTCCGCCTTCGCGCCAACCTTCTTGCCTTCGGCTATGCCCTCGAAATGGCCCGCCGATCGGGCTGCTGCGCATGCGCGCTCGTGCTCGGCCGGCGACGCCGTGTCTTCCTCGGCCGGCTCTTCGGCCATCAGCCGGGCCTCGCGATCGGCGCGCAACTCTTGCGCCAGAGAGGCGGTCACGGATCTCGCCGCCCCATAATCGAGATCGAAGTCGAAGTCCTGCCGCTGCTGCGAGATCAGCACCGGCTGGCCGTATTGATCGAGAATGTAAGGCATCAGGAATCCTCCTCGTCGTCTGGCTCGTCGTCGGGAAGACCGGCGCGAAGGTTGTTGGACATTTCGTCGAACTTGTCGGAAAGACGCTGCCGGCCGGTATCGATGATCGCTTCGATGCGCTGCCGTTCACGGGGTTCTCTCGTTATGCGCGCCGGCAAGCCGCCAATCGCCTGGAGGAAATCACCAGTCACGCGGTCCAGCGCCGCCACCGCCTCGCCCATATCGACGATCCGCCGGTCTTCACGGGCAATACGCAGTTCAATTTCAGCCGCTCGAGCATCCTGCGCCCGATTGCTCGATGCGCTTTTAGTCTGCCCGGCGATCGTGCCCTTCAAGAATTTGATGTAGCCGCGAACCGCTGCCTGTAGCGGATATCGGCCGCGCCCCAAGCTTCGGAATGTGGCCTTCCCTGACAAGCTGGTCGAGCCTGCTGGACCTGCCAGCGTCTTGCGGTCGATGTCGTCCGGCGGCGTTTTAGACAATTATTCCTCCCGCCGAGCGAAAGGAAAGCGGGAATTTGTGCACCGCAAAAACGCACGGTCCCCGGCCTAAGCCGTCCCGCATTGCTGTTCGACCTCCCAAAAGGAACCTATTTAGGGGGCAGTGCAGCATAAACCATTGTGCACTGCATATAGTTTGGAATGATTTTCTAATTTCGATCAGTTCGGGGGTGGCGGCCGGCGCCCGTCCAACGAGGCGCCGGCCGCCCTTTGCTGCCGATCGAACGGAGATTGATCCGATCGACAAGCGTTGGACGGCTCCATCCTCACGAGACCCGCCATCCAATGGTATGACCGGCACGACACCATCAGCGCGCACCGGTCCACGGCCATGATCAACCCAGCAGTAGACCATGGCCGATCTCCTATTCACCAATCCTGCCGCGGCTCTGGTCCGTCGATGCCAAGCAGTGCACGCGGATCGAGGTCGGCAGGGATGAGGTGGAAGGCAGCGTCACGCCACACGATGGCACCAAGCACGCGCTCCTCTGCCAGCAGCCGACCATTGAGGCGGGCAAGCTCTGCGGTGCGCTGCTCGGCGTCGAGCGCGATGTCGTCGTTAGCAGCCGCGTCGATCTCGGCATGGACCTTGGCAATGAACGCGTCACGGAAGAGCCAGCACATGATGGCCGTGCTGCTTGCTACCTGCCGCACATCGTACATGTCGCCCATGCCGCGACCGAAGCCACGAAGCGTGACGTCCTCGATATGAGGCCAGGCCATCTGCCCGCGATACTGGATCGACTGGCCGACTTCGATCTTGCCCTTACCGGCCAGGAAGTCGATCTCTGCTGTCGCGCGTGCCTTGGCGTCTGCGCTTGGCCATGGCTTCGATACCATGTCGAACACGTCGTTCCGGATGCTGGCGATGCGATCGGCCATGATGGCGAGCGTGTCGGCCTTGCCGATCCTGACGTCGGCGGCCGGCCTCATCTCCGAGATCTGCGCATAGGTGAGGTACTTGTCGACGCTGTTCAGCGCTTGGCCGATGGCATTCTGCCTCTCGATATGCGGCGCGCGGCGCGCCTCGATGCGATCGATGTCGGCTTTCAGCCTCGCGATATTCTTGTCGCAATCGATTTTCGAAGGATGATCGTCGGCAACGGTCTGGGTAGGGAATTCGTCGGCCAGGTGCTTCAGGCGAATCTGGTGCTGCTGAATTGCGGTCCGCTTATCATCGACCTCTTCACGTCCGCCGATGGCCAGGATCCAGGCCTCCTGCTTTGAGTCGAGCAAGGTCCGATATCGCTCGGCACCAGGCGCCGGGAGATATTCCGCCACCGTCTCCGGGCTGGAAAGCCGAAGGTGCGCCGGGACGGCCGAGTCGGGTGCCGCGGCTGGAGCGTTAGCACGAACCTGCTCCCATGACGGCGCCGGCAACGACGACGCTGCGGGTTCTGCCCGGCCACTCAATGCGCTCGGGCTGGGCGCAGCGTGCGCCGCTTCCTTGGCTTGGCGGAAGGCTTCCCACGATGCAGCGCCCGCCGGCTTGCTCTCGGGAAACGCGCCGTTGAACATCATTGCAGCGCCGATGGTGTCGTTGGTGGCCATGGGTGATCTCCGTTCTTGCAGAGATGATGACGCAGCAAACAGGACACACGAAGCCCCTAAAACAGGACAAAACAGGACAACTAGCGGATGCCGAGTTTGGCCTGCATCTTCGCGATCGAGACGTACCATCGGTTGCTGCCGTCGCGCTTCTGCCCGAAACTAGGATCGCGCTGGCACCATTTCTGGATCAGTTCCTTGGATTGTTCGAAGCGATCGGCCGCTTCCGTCGCTGGGATCCAGTCGTCGATGACGGCTTCTTTCTGCTCAGCCTTCAGCGCATGGGCTGCGGCAAGAGCGCCCTCGAGGTGTTCGATGAGGATGTCGAGGGAGGTCAAGCAGGACATCCCTCGCGCGCGGAGGAAGCGCTAAAGCTTATGAACGAAAGGGGCTCTGCCTCTCTGTCTCTCTGCTCTGTCTCTCTGGTCTGTGTCTGTGTCTCAGGTCTGTGTCTATCTGTGTCTGTGTCTATGGGATACCCTATGAATACGGTATCGAAACAGTATCGCTTCAAGGTCATTCTGCGGCCTCCTGATGTGGCCGGCGGACCTCGCTTTGTAACCTCAAACGCGACTTGGTGGCGTCCTTGAACTCGCCGAGCGCGACCAGTTTGACGGGCTCGCTCTCGATGTCGTTGACGCGTGTCATGGTGCCAACAGCATGCTTGTCGTTCATTGGCGGGCAGACCTTGAACCATCCGCAAACGAACACTTCTTCGGTGTCGTCGTCGTAGGCGATGAGGCATGCCTCGACGAGCTCGTCGAGGTGGATCCGATACTCTTCTGCCGACCAGCCGAGATCGGCCAGGGCATAGCCCACAGGGAGGCGGTAAGCGCCGGCACTGTTCTGATGCTGGCACGTGATCAGATACAGCAACAGCAGCCGTGCCCGGTCATGTCCGAGAGCCAAGAAGCGCTTTGAGTGCCACAGGGCCGACGACACCTTGGAGAACTCGCGCTTGCTCATGCCGCTGCCTCGATCCGATCGGGCGCGATTGCACCAACTTTTCTTGACAATCCGGCGCGATTACCGCTATCTTTGTGAACACCGACTGCCTGCCCAAATGCCCGGTTGCCGCCTGCCAGCGGCGCCGGGTTTCGCGTTTCAGGCGGCTGCATCGGCGCCTCCTGCCCGGATGAGATTGGCCAGGCGGACCGCTTCACAGGCGCCCTGCAGGTCAAGGGGATACCGCTCCCTCACCTCGACGACAGCCGGCCGAGGGCGTTGAACCTTTGGCGTCTCGACAATGAAGCGAGCGGCCTCCTGGACGACGAAATTGGGGTCGAGATCGGTCTGGCCCATATTATGCCGCCTCCCCTTTCAGAATGCGGTCAAGCGCCGCCTTCGGAACCAAGAGGCGCTTCCCGATTTTGATGACGGGAATCTCGCCACGCCGCACAGCGTCATAGCCCGCGTTTCGCCCGATCCCGAGAGCTTGGGCCGCTTCGGCGACCGTGATCGTTTGACGGGCATTTTCGATAACAGCAGTCATCGTGCATTTCTCCGTTTCGTTCCCGCCGGGACCACCCCAAACGGGTTAGTGTAAGAATGCACTAATAGTTAGGCTCGGCCTTTACAAACGTCAAGTGCGCACTTACACTAACCAACAGATACGGCGCGGGATGAAGCGCGACAGGTCGGGAGATGAAACGGAAATGATGCTGACCTATTCAGCGGCCGAAGCGGTTCTTGCCGGGATGTATGGCCTCGACGCAAACGTCCAGGAAAAGGCGTTCCGGGCACGGCTGAAGCATCTTAAGCGGCTGGGCGTGCCGCTAGGCTCAAACCCCGGTCGAGGTACTAAGATTTGGTATCACGACGAGCAGGTCTACCAGTGGGCTTTCTGCCTGGAACTGGCGGAGTTTGGGATTGATCCTACTTCGGTCGTTGGCTTCATCCGGGACTCGTGGGCCGACATTTTTCAGCACTTCAACGAGGCGCGCGGCCGGCAGGGTGAGGAAGAACTCTGCTTCTGTTCTGAGCCTCGATTTATGGCAGCGCCGTTGTCCGGTGGCGGGATTGGCTTCGAATACTCCTGGCGCGAAGCTGGGAGAGTGCGCGTTGACGGCGTCAGAAGAGCTCTGGTGATCAACCTGACAGCAATGGTCCGCGAGATCGATATCCTGCGCGTGCGCGCTGACAGCACGCAAGAGCGGAGTGACCACAATGGCTAAGGTTCGCAAGCGCACCCTGCCCTCCGGCGAAGTCCGCTGGCTCGCCGACTACTTCGATGCCGGCGGCAATCGTCGTGCGAAGCAGTTCGACAAGCGCAAGGATGCCGACGCCTATCTCGTCAAGGTCAGGCGCGATCTGCAGCTGGGTGTGCACGTCGCCGATAGCACCTCGATCACGATCAAAGAGGCGTCGAAGCTCTGGCTCGAAAGATGCGACGCCGAAGGCCTGGAGCGCTCCACGCGCGACGCCTACGCCCAGCACGTGAACATTCACATAGTCCCGCTGATCGGCGCCAGGAAGCTCTCGCAGTTCAACACGCCGCATGTCCACGCCTTCGCCGACGAACTGGCGAAAGACCGGTCGCCGGCCATGGTAAAGCGCGTGGTGCGCTCTCTCGGCGCGATCTTTGTTGAAGCGAGGCGGCGCGGCTTGGCTGCCACCAATCCGGTATCGGACGCCAAGGTGAAGGCAAACGATCGCCGAAAGTTGAAACGGCCCGAGATCCCGACCAAAGCCGAACTGCGCACCATTCTCGCCGCGGTCCAAGGCAAGCACCGGCCGCTGATCATCACCGCGCTATTCAGTGGCCTGCGCGCGTCCGAACTGCGTGGCCTCCGCTGGAGCGCCGTCGACTTGAAGCGCGGCGTGCTGACCGTCAAAGGCCGGGTTGACGCATGGGGCGATTTCGGCCTGCCTAAGACGTCCGCCGGCGAGCGCGACGTCCCGCTGGCGCCGATGGCGATCAATGCACTGAAGCAGCAGCGGCTCTCGATTCCGAATGGTCCAGATGGTCTGGTGTTCCCTTCCGACGAGGGGACGCCGCTCGACCACCACAACATCCTCGCTCGCGTCTGGACGCCCCTCCTAGTCGGTGCGGGTCTGTTCAAGACCCACACCACGAGGCTCGATGCGGACGGCAATCCGCTCAAGGTCGCCAAGTACAATTTCCATGCGCTACGGCATGCAGCGGCCAGCCTGTTCATCGAACAGAAGCTCTCGCCAAAGCGCGTTCAGACGATCATGGGGCATAGCTCGATCACGGTGACGTTTGACACGTACGGTCATCTTTTCGAGGACGACGCCGCCGATCAGACGGCAGTTGCAGAGATCGAGGCCCGTCTACTCTCCTGACGTCAGATGCAACACGACTGCAACACGACTGCAACACAAGGCCGGATTTGCCAGCGAAAACAACGGAGCAATCTGTCTCTGACTCCGTTAGTCCTGGTTCGAATCCAGGTTCCCCAGCCAATTCCCAATTGTAGAACCGTTTAGGGCCCCTTTGCGGACCGAGCAGTAGCTTCGCTTGCGGTGGGGGGGGGAAATGATGGCGGACCTTTAACCTCCAAGGGCCGACGTGGTGACTTGATGGCAGGCCGACGCCGGGGGCTTGGCTGCTTGGCAGGCTGGCCATGTCATCAAATTCGCGAGGACAACTCAAGCAACCATTGCGGAGAGCGGTCAACCAAATATGTCTCGATCCGCTTGTCCGCGCCGGTCAGAATGAACAGTCCGGTGATGAGCACCAGGCCACCGAGGGCCATCTTGCCGCTTCTTCCAGCCTTCAGCATTTGATCTCGCCTTCTTGCCAGCCATTCGCGCGAGAACCGCCCGAGCATGAGCAGCGGTAGCGCAGCGCCGAGCCCGAACGCCACCATGACGGCCGAGACCTGGAACAAATCCCTTCCTTGGGAGGCGAGCACCGAGGCTGCGCCCAAAGTCGGCCCTACGCACGGGCTCCATATCGCACCGAGCGATAGGCCCAAGCCGAACTGGCCCCCGAGCCCGCTGGCGCTGAAGCCGGATAGGCGGCGATCAGCCCAATTGCTCACCGGCCCGCCGGCAGAGGCGAACCGGGTCTGAAGGGCCGGGACGACGAGCACAACGCCGGTAGCCACCAGAAGCACCGCCGCGACGCCGCGGAAGACGTTGGTGTCGAGACCGAGGGCAAATCCAGTCGTTGCGACGAACAGGCCAATCGCGACGAAGGAAAGAGCCAGGCCCGCAGCCAACGCCGCTGGACCCCATCTGTGTTCCGATACCGCAGCGCCCAGCACCAGTGGCAAGAGAGGGAGAACGCATGGCGACAAGATCGAAAGCACTCCAGCGACAAAGCCAACGAACACGCTCGTTAACGACATGGGACGACGGCGCTCAATGAGTCGACTGGACAAGGCTCGCGATCGACTGGGGGGCGGTATCTCCAACCGAGCGGCCCGTTTCGTTCGGCCCGCGGAAGGCGATCAGAGTGCTTTGCGTGCGCGCGTTGAAATAGCGGACGACCTCTTTTTGCGTATCGAAGTCGACATCGAAGATGACCACATTTTGGTTTCCGGCTTCATCCATCAAGGCATTGACGATCGGCTCTTGTGCCCGGCAGGTCGGGCACCAATTCGCCGAGATATCGACCAGGATGCGCGCGTTCCGTTTCTGGGCTGCGGAAAAGGCCTCCCCGGAGAAGTGTTGCCTGTTCGCAGCTACGGCCGGGAGCGCCGAGATTGCGGCTATCAGAGACGTCGCGACAGCAAAGGTGGCAAATTGGCGTCGGTTCATGGCTATTCTCCAAGAGTCGGATCAGTTGAGGGTCGGGGATCGCGGCGCCACCCAGCCAAACATCGTGCGCGCAAAGACACCGCCCAAAAAGACGAGCATCGCGGCCATGCCGACGTTCATGATCAGGATCATGACGGTCGCATCGATCGGGTGGATCAAGGACAGTGCCGTGGCCGTGATGGCCGCGATGGACAGGCTGCCCATGACCGTCACGATGCGCGGTCGCAGCAACGCCGAATGGCGCAGCATGACCAGCATAGCGAGAGACAGCGGCAGGCTCGTCAGAACGATCGTGGCGAAACACCGGGCGGTTTCGCCGAAGGTCACGCCTTGCGGACCGATGCTCACCCATTGCGTGAGGCATTGATAGCCGATGTTCGACAGCCAAAGGCTGAGGGCCGGAATCGGCAACAACAGCCACAGCCGCGAGCGATCCGGCAAGCTCAGCGCGAAGGCGGCGATCGCCGAGAGGATTCCGGTTGCGAGCGAAGCCGTCATTCCGATCACGAAGGAAGGCTCGCGCAGACACTGTGCCAGGTCGAAACGGATGCCTTGGCTGATGACCAGCAGAAACAGGACCATCGCGGCGAGCAGAAGCCAGATTGCCGCACGGTTTACCGGCGGCCGAAGCCGTTTGACGGGCTTTACGTCGCTTGCCAAACCGGCAATGAGATCATCGGTTCTCACGACTGTCGTCTCCCTTGAGGATTGCCCTGCGCAGGCTTGCAATGGCGCGGTGCGTGGCCACTTTGAGCGAACCAATTGAAATGCCTGTAGCCGCTGCCGCCTCCTTCAGCGATAGGCCTTCCAACTTCAGAAGCCGGATCGCCGTCTGCTGGATGGGCGGAAGGTTCGTGACGGCGCGGGCCAGGCCTATCGAATCGCTGTCCGTTGCGGTGTCGGGGCTTGCCCACCATTCTTCGTAGCCGTCCGGAAGCTGCGTTTCACGCGTCCGGATGCGCGTCCCTCTGCGCGACCGATCGACAACACGTCGATTGGCGATCGCATGAAGCCACGGCCCGAACGGGCGCGTCGGGTCGAAAGTGTGACGGATGGAGTGGAGCGTCAGCAGGATGTCCTGCACGACGTCCTCGCGATCGGACGGCGGAGTGTACCATCGGGCCACATAGGATCGGAGGTAGGGAGTGATCTCACGCAGCAGCCGTTCGTAGGACTGTGAATCGCCCTCCTGGGCCCGCGTCATCAGGATGGACCATTCGACGTCGGGAATTGTCCGTCGCATGTGCGCCGCCTTCGGACGAACGGCGGCTGGACCGCCCTCTTCGTCCGACACGAGCCGGAGCTTTGGTTGCGTTTTGCGCGTCGCATGTGTCATCGGAATGGTGCTTTCCTCACGCGTTGCCATCCGATGCTAGGCCAGCAAGGCCGTCGAGCAGGCGGTCCAGCGAGGCCGGCCCGGGTCCGACCGCAACAATTGCGATCGCCAAGGCTGCCCAAGGCAAATGGAAGTTGGCCCATCCCTCGGGCACGACGAGCTGGATGACGCCGGTCATCACTAGGAGAGCCAAAGCGCTGAGGCGCGTCGCCAGGCCGACGATGAGCAAAATCGGCAGTACGATCTCTGCGATGCCATCCAGGAGCGCCATCAGGTCGGGCGCCGGCATGTCGTAGAGCTGGCCGAAAATGTGCAGCTTGAATTCATCCTCGAAGAGGTACGAAGCGGTCGGCGCCAGTTGCAGGAAGCCGTCCCACTTGGTCATGCCCGACATCAGGAACGGCATCGCGAGGGCAATTCGCAGAGCGATCGGTGCCACCAAGGCGGCAATGCCGGCCAAGCCGCTCAGCCCCGCCCGCACAGCCGCGATCAGGCCGTCGAGCAGGCCGGGGTTCGCGTTTCTAGCTGGCAACATCGCTTGTCCCCTCAGGAAGGTGCCAACCGGTGAGCGCACCGATGGCAATCAAATCTTGAATATTGCCCGCCAGGTCGAACCGCTCATCGGCACGAAACCCCGTCTTGGCGGCCTCCGCCAGGCAGCGGCCTTCGGCAAGGGCGCTTACGAACTCAAATGCACCGGGCGGCATTGCGCGGATTTCCACGTCGGCGTCTGGTCTCACCAGCATGACATCCTCGGCCACGTCGAGGTTCACCGGTGCCGGACTGCAGCCAGGCTGGTTCATCTGCCAGATCGTCAAGGCCGGGAAGGTCGAGCGCACCAGTCTCAGCGTCGGATGGAGCGAAAAGCTCATCAAAGGTGCGACATGCTGTGGAATCGCGTTGAAAGCCGCCGGCTCGAGCGAGGTCGCGTCCGTCCCGTGGAAGGCCTCCGTGAAGGACCGTTCGATGCACGCCACGTCGCTGAGATAAGGCACAGTCGCGGCTGGGGGAAAGCCGCGCAGGAACTCCGGAAAGCCCGCGCCGTATTCCAAGAGGACCGGGGTCGCGGGCGGCGAGCGGCGAAGGAAAATGCCCGCTATGGCATCGAAGAACTCATCGCCGACAATCCGAACGACCGCAGGGTAGGCGGCGCGAAGCGCCTCCGTCAGTCCGACGACCACATTGTTGCGGTAGACCGCAAAGCGCTTAGGGCTGGGCTCGCCGTCAGGCCCGACGAGTCCCGGAGGGACCAACTGGCCCGGATCGAGCAAAGCAGCGCCAAAGCTCCTCAACCGTTCGTCAAGCGACAGCATGGCGCGGTCCCTTGCTGCCCTTGTCGCGAAGAATAGTCTCGGCACGATCGGCTTCCGACTTCAACTCGCTCCACGACGGGACATTGGCGTCCCATTCGATCAGGGTCGGGAGAGCCCCTGTCCGGGTCACTGACTTGGAATACAGCGCCCAAACTCTCTGACTGACGGGGCGGTCATGGGTATCGATAAGGAGTGGGCGATCCCTATCGTCGGTTTCCTGGGTGTAACCCGCCAGATGAATCTCCTGCACGCGGGTAAGTGGGAAGCGGTCGATGTAGTCGATAGGATCCCACTGCTGATTGGTGCAGGCGATATGCACGTTGTTGACATCGAGCAGCAGTCCGCAGTCCGTGCGTTTCGCAATTTCGGCCATGAAGTCGACCTCGTCGTAGGTGCTTTCGACAAAGGCCAGGTAGGTCGAAGGATTCTCAAGCAGCATCTGCCGCCCGAGAAACTCTTGGACCTCGTCGATATGCTGGCAGACCCGCGCAAGGGTCTCCCTCGTATAAGGCACTGGCAGAAGGTCATCCATGAACCCCGCGTCATGAGTCGACCAGGCCAGATGCTCGGAAAAGAGACCGGGTTCATATCGGGTGATCAGCGCCTTGAGCCGGACCAGATGATCACGATCAAGAGGACGATCGCCGCCGATCGACAGGCCGACGCCATGGAGCGACAGCGGGTAGCGCTCCCGAATGGCAGTGAGATAGCGGTGCGGCGGGCCACCCGCACCCATATAGTTCTCCGCATGGACCTCAAAGAAACCGAGATCGGGAGCTGACTCCAGGATGATCCGGTAATGCTCAGGCTTGAGCCCGACGCCCGCTCTGGCGGGGATAGTCGCCGCGCGAAAGTTTTGAAGAGAGTGCATGTTCATGGTGGGGCCTGTCCAGAGAGGTCGGTAGGTTTGTGATGGGCAGCCGGGAATACCGCCCATCACCACCGACGTTTAGGCCTTGAGGGGCTTGAGGCTGCCGTGGCCGCTCGGGGTCGAGATTGTGGTGCAGCTACCCTTGGCGACGAGCTTCCAGGCATTGCCCTGGTAGTCGATCATGCTGGTGCCCGCGCAGGTCGTGCCGGCGCCGGCGTAGCAGTCGTTGTGGCCCTTCACCGCCACGCCGTAGCATTTCTCGAACTTGCCGGTTTTCATCTTGGCCTGGTTCTTGGCCTGGGTTTCCTTCATCATCTTTTCCATGTCGGCCTTGCTCGTGCTCATGGCGGCATAAGCAGGCGCGAGCGAGACGACCGCGGTTGCGAACGCTGCGGAAACGACGGCTGAGATCATGCGGTTGGACATCTGTTTCTCCACTGAGTGAAACTGGCCTTCGCCAGACGAGGCCAGTGATGGCTCGCTCTATCCAAGTTCGCTCGGAGGACCGTTTAGGTTACGCGAGTCCGCAAAAAAGCGATCGCGACCTCGATCTGGCGGAGACCAATACTGGCGGGCACGTTGTCGTCCTGGCGTCGATCCCGGAGGCAATTCGCTTTTCCAAGAAATTGCGGGCTCAATACCGAGGTCTGCCCTCTATTTCACATTGATGGGCCGGGTCCACTTTGCCCGACGAGGCGTCGTGAACGGTCAGCGATTCGAAGACGGCTAGGAGCACGCTAATGGCAATCTCGCTGCGCAACCTTCAGTGGGTTACAGCTATCGCAGGGCGCGAGCATAGTTTGTTGGAGAATCTCCGGCGAACTTCTGGATCAATTCCAAGGGACTTGCGCTAACTGATGTTCACGACCAATGACGGCACGCGCCAGAATCTAATGTCCGCAGTCACCCATTCAGGTGATGAGCGCGGGCTGTGGCCGAGCCTTTGCTTATAAAAGCATTTTCTAATATAATTGAAGGTGCCCGCTTTTGGGTCCGCGTCGCGTATGGGAGGATGCCATGGCCGATGGTGGAATGAATGTCACCAAACTTGAATCCAAATCTCACGACAACCCGGATGAGGTTCGCTCGCCCGCCAAGACACGCGTCGAGGTGGTACGGCTTCCGGGCTTTACGCTTGGACGGCTCAATATGGAGCCGGGATGGAAATGGTCCGAATGCGTGAAGCCGGTCGTCAAGACGGATAGCTGTCAGGTATCGCATGTCGGCTACGTCGTTTCCGGAACCATCACCGTCAGGATGAATGACGGAACTCAGAAAACCTTCACGAAGGGTACGTCCTACACAATCCCGCCCGGTCACGACGCCTGGGTGGAAGGCAACGAACGCTTTGTCTGCATCGAGGTCATGAGCGCCGAGCAATACGCCAAGCCGGCGTAGGGCAGGCTGCAAAAAGGTTCGCGTCGCGCGGCGAGGCTGCCGCCGCAACATGAACATGCAGTCCACAACCACCGCGCATATCAGCGCCACGCCATTGTCGCGGTCGCACGCCGGTCGCCTCATCCCTTCCACATCGTCGATCGAAGAACGGCCTGCATATGCTCCGGGAGGTCGAGTTCGCCGCGCGCCTCGATCTCCAAAAGATACCGGGCCTTGGCCACGCGATCGCCTTCCTCGACCGCGGCATGGCCGCAGATGGCGAGCAGCGCCCTCTCCTCCTCCCGGCCTGCCCTGCCGGAGTCGCCGCCGCCTATGTCGTGCAGCGCCTTGCCGAACGCCGCATATGCCGTCCTGTGCGCCTCAATCAGTTCTCCCAGTCTATCGGACGGTTCCTGGTCTCGGCCCGGCGACTCCGTGTCGCGTGCGGTTGCCGCAACCGTCGAGGCGACGACTGCGCTGCCGGAATGGAAAAGCAGGGCGCGGCGGTTGATCCTGGACGTGGCGAACTCTCCCATTGCTCCGATGGCCATCCGATCGATGGCATGACACCATCAGACGTTAACACGACGGTTCGCACATTCGTGTCAGGATGGAAGGCCCCGAGGCAGCCGACGGCAAGCGCGGCAGGGTGATGCGCGGCACCTGAATCAAGCTTCCCGCCCCCGAGAACGGGCACGGCGCTTCACTTTGAGCGGCTTGAGGCAGCGAGATTTGCAAGGCAAAAAAAGATCGGTGGCTGCTGGCGCGGTCCAATGGCTAAGGTTGCGTAGAAGTTTCCTGCACGAGGCGGCGTAGTGGTCACTGATACCGAATTCATTCGCGAGAGCATCCGCCAAGGCTGCGTGATGCCTGCCGATCGCGAATTCGTCATCGACAGGCTGGTAAAGTATGTCGGCAACGGAAGGATCCGTTGGCATGTCGAGTTTCGTGGGCATCGCGTCGAGTTCACAACCGGCCAGTTGAAGAAGCAGCCTACCTTCCGCAGAAGGATGCTCGAACAGGCCGGTGTGCTGCCGCCGCAGCGTGCCGGGGCCGACTACAGGCGATGGGCTCTTGATCTGAGAAAGAATGCCATCGAGCTTCCCTGGCGGGATAGGCCGGTCGATGCCGGTTTTACCATCGACAGGCTCACCAGCCATGGGAATGACCGCTGGACGGTTGAACACCAGGGCAAGGTCATCAAATTCACGACGACCAAGCTCCGCAGACAAACCAGTTTCCGCAAACGCATGCTGGCCAAGGCCAAGGTTCTGCCGCCCCAACTGGATCCTGCTGCCTATCGCAAGTGGATGGATTGGCTCATTCAAAACGCCACCGAGGCAGACCTTCAGACCGGCGCTGCTTCAATGACCGAGAAAAGTTGGCTTGACCACCTGCCCGAGCTGGCTGGCTGGCAGAGCGAAGCGACGCCACAACGGCGCGGCCGAAGACCACCTACCTCGGGTTGACGAGTGCTGGCGGCGTTGCCATCGGGCTGACTTAGACCGCGCGGCTTCCCTTTTTGGGAAACCAGCCCCTCGGCCTTGCAGCCTATTGCGGTGACGCTTCCACAACCTTGGGCGACGGCTTCCCAGGTCTTTTTTTCGGGCCGGCGGAGAGCTCCCTTTCGGCAACGACAGGCTCCGCTTCCTGCATCCCACGGCCGCGGTCCACGATCCTGTCGGCATTTGCAAGCGCGGCGTAGACATCCGCGATCAGTTCCGGAAGTAGCGCGGCGTCGATCGAGTTCGATTCCACATAGGCCGTGATGATGTCCGTGGTCATCGAAAGAATGGGCATCGCCGGGTTTTCTGGAGAGACAGTCCCGGGAGACTGAATCGCCTCGCTCATCCCTGCGTGCCGCGTCTGCGCGATCGTGTCGAAGCCAATGTCCTGCCCGACGCTCGGCGCCATCACGGATTCGGTCATCGCCAATCCGTCGCCAACAGGACCATCAAATGACATTGCCCCCATCGTCACCGCCAGTGGAACCGCACCCGCCGGCCGCAGCGCCGAGAGGAAGCGGCTGTGGTATCCTGCTATTGCCTCGGCAACGCCGGGCTCATAGCCGTTGATGATCTTGCGCGCCCCGATCGGGTCATTCGTATGGGGGTTGAAGTAGCGCGTCAGCGTGTGCGGGCCGTGCGCGTCGCCTCGGAACCAACCCTGCACCATGCCGACAAACATCGCCGCCGCGGCATAGTCAGGTCTCAAGGCAAGGTCCGGAGACTGAACAAGGTTCGCCCCGACAAAGTCTCCGGCCTTCTTGTAGTTGGTCTGATGGGTCAGTTGAACGTAGCCACGCCCATAATATGGGTAGTAGCTCAGATGCGTCTTTCGCCACTGTTCCGACAGCCAGTAGGCCTCGCGAACAGGCACCATCTGTCTGGCGGTCTCATGAAAAGTCGTCGCAAACATGTAACCCAGCCAGCGCTGGTCGGCATTGGGCATCCGGATCTCCCACTGATCCAGCACCGCCGACATTCCGCTGACTTGAGCCTGGCTGAGACTGCCAAACAGGGACCGAATGCTATTAAAGAAGAAGGGACGATCGAAACTCATAATTTCTCTCCCATTTCGCCCATCACAGGGCCTTCTCGCTTTATTTCGGCGGGCCAGCTATTACCGCGCCAACGACCTCAAATCCTGTACCGGGCCGGATCCCTCATCGAACGGGGCCAACACCTCGACAACACTGTCGATGCATTGATCCGTTTTAGCGGGTGCCGACCAATTCAGCCCACCATCCTTGCTGCTGGCTGTGAAACACTCGGGCTTTCGCTCTTCGGAAAAATGGACGATGCCGTCCAGACTGCCATCGCCTGCGGCATCCAGAAGAACCGATCTGATCTGCATATAATCCAACGTATCAAGTTTGGTTTTTGGCGCAGGCACCTCGCCACACTTGACCGTCGCAAAGCCATCTCGCGTTGACAAAACCTGATAAGATTGGCCTGGCCCCTCGACACTGATCATCGAGAAAAATATGGCCCGCCCAGTTTCCGCATGCACATAGATATTCGAAAAACTGGCCTGCTCCTGCACGGCAAAGGCCTTCCACGCGTCCGCCTCTTTTACGAATATCGTGGAATAAACTCCGCCGTTTTCCATGTCTTTGACAAAGCCCCCGACGAACGCTGGAAGCTTGTCCTTCGCGGGATGGACGTAGGTCGGGTGAAAGGACGCAACGATTTCCGGACTGACTTCAATCCGGCTTCCGCAAGCCCAATGATCGGAGATCACAGGATTATGGGCAGGCTCGTCCGCGTATACGATTTCGGCAGAGGAAATGCCCATGCAAGCCGATGCAAGGATAGTGACACTCGTCAATGCTTTTAACGCAGTCATTTTTCCCGCCTTTCCAGATATATCCAATAAAATCATTTGCCTGGATGGCACCCTCTTCTTGCAGGGTGGGCGTGAAACGATCGTGAATTTCGGATAAGCACCAACAAGCGCATTTGACACGCTGAACCCGATCCCGCCCGCGTCGCCATGGATATCCATCCACGGCGTTTGCCAAGCGACGACATTCGTTACAAATTGCCCGCGGACAAAACTTGGCTGGCTTCGCGCCTGGCCGTCTTATTGCATGGACCCCATGGACCGCTTCGACCTCGGCACCTATCGCCGCCCCATCTCCACTCGCTCAACCGAAACCCAGCGCTGGTTCGATATCGGGCTCAACTGGTGCTATGGCTTCAATCATGAGGAAGGCATCAAGTGCTTTGAGAAGGCGCTGGAGACGGATCCCGACTGCGGCTTCGTGCATTGGGGCATCGCCTATGCGGCCGGGCCTTTCTATAACCTGACCTGGAAGGAACATGGCGAAGACGAGGCCAACAGGGCGACGAAACGCTGTTTCGAGCATGTCCAGCTGGCGCGCGCCAATGCCGCTGGCGCCAGCGATGTCGAACGGCGACTGATCGAGGCGCTGGCCAGCCGTTTTCAAAAGCCGCACAAGGTAAGCCCGCAGGAATTCGAACAATGGGATGATGCCTACGCCGCCGCGATGCGGCGGGTGTACCAGGACTTTCCCCACGACCATGATGTGATGGCGCTGCTGGTCGAGGCGCTGATGATGCGCACGGTGCGGCGGCTTTGGAACCTCAAGACCGGTGAACCGGCGCCGAATTCCGATGTCGTCGAGGCCCTGGAGGTTTGCGAGCGGTCGATCCGGCTCGCCGATGAGGCCGGCGCGGCACAGCACCCGGCGATCCTGCACCTGCATATCCATCTGCTGGAAATGTCCACCATGCCGGAACGCGGCATTCGCTCGGCCGACCGGCTGGGCGCGATGTGCCCCGATGCCGGGCACATGAACCACATGCCGGGGCATATCTATGTGCTGTGCGGCGATTATGAGAAGGCGAAGATCGCCAGCGAAAAGGCTGTCCGCGCCAACGACCTCTATCTCGCCTATGCCGACGAGCCGACCTATTATCTGCTCGGCTGCTGCCACGACCTGCATCTGATGATGTTCACCTGCATGTTCCTCGGCCAGTACCGGCCGGCCCTTTGGGCCGCCGACAAGGTGCGCAGCCTGGTGACGCGAGACGTGGTCGCCATCCAGGCCCGGCCCAAGCTGACGCAAACGGTGGAAGGCTATCATGCGATGAAATCGCATGTGCAGGTGCGCTTCGGCCGCTGGCAGGAGATCATCGACGAACCGGTGGTTGAAGAGCCCGGCCTGTATGTACTGACGGCGGCCATGCAGCACTACGCCAAGGGTGTCGCGCATGCGACGCTCAGGCAATTCACGGAGGCCGAGCGCGAGCGCAAGCGGTTCCAGAGGCATATGGAGAACATCCCGGCCGAACGGCGTTTCCTCAGCAACCCGACCCGCGCTTCGCTGGCCGTCGGTGCCGCCTTGCTGGATGGCGAGCTCGCCTACCATCAGGGCCGGCACGAGGAGGCCTACGCCCATTTGCGGCAGGCGGTCGAGCTGGACGACGACCTTTCCTACACCGAGCCATGGGCGTGGATGCACCCGCCGCGCCATGCGCTGGCGGCGCTGCTTCTCGACCAGGGCCATGCGCAAGAGGCCGAGCAGGTCTATCGCGACGATCTCGGCCTGAGCGCCAAGGTGCAACGCTGCGCCCAGCACCCGGACAATGTCTGGGCGCTGCACGGGCTGGTGGAATGCTTGAGGCGCCGCGGCGAACGCGAAGAGCTGCCGGCCCTGCAGGCAAGACTCGCCACGGCGATGGCCAAGGCCGATGTTGCGATCAGTTCGTCATGCCTGTGCCGAACGAGCGTGCCACCGGCGGCCAGCTGCTGTCATTGAGGCTCGGCAGGCGGCCCCCAGCTTCACCCTGCCGATCAGGCCAGCCCCACTGATCTGCCTTCCTCAATTAGCGCAGAGCAGTCTATCTCATCATGAAGTTGGGCGTGTGGGTCAGGCGCCAGCCAGGAAGCGTAAGACCGAAGCCGCTTAAGCCTGGCCGTTTTCTCGAGCCGCGCCTGACGCTCATCTTCTGGCTGAGTACGAGGCAGCCTTTTGTTCCACTCGCCAGGATATTGCATTCTCCGTTCTCCTCGGTCGGAGCGCATAAAGAGGCGCACTCAATGAGGGAGTTGGCCCCCCTGCCGGAGGACCACCTGTCGCTCCGGTCCCCGCTCTCCACCTGAGCTGGATGCCACCACAGGCGTGGACGAGAGTCGCCATCCATTTTGATGAGGCTGCCGCAATTAAGCTGGGCCTCGGCAAAGCTATCCTTCAAACCTCAAGCCTCGGCTTGTCGAACGCCGTGGCTCAACTGACGATCAGACATGTCATACCTGTGCCGGACGAGCGCGCAGCCGGCGCCAGGCTACCATTAAAAGCTGACGGCAGGCGACCGCCGCCCTGCCCTCAGCCCAGCCATTTCTCGTAGTCAGCCACCAGCAGGTGCACTGGAGCAACATCCTCGTCGATGTTGGAAAAGCGGCCGATCGGCTCGCGGAACACGTTGTCGGTCAGGTCGTCGTTGACGGTCGACACCTCACCGATCAGCACGTCCTTGCCCTCGGCCCAGAAGGCGTGCCAGACGCCGGGCAGCAGTGTGACGCTCTGACCCGGGTCGAGCTTCAGGAGGCCGCCCGCCGGCAGCCTGTGGATGGTCCCGTCGACCGACACGGAAACCTCCGCCTTGGGGTCGATGCCGCCGTCTCGATCGTGCATGAACAGTTCCAGCACCAGCTTGCCGCCGCCACGGTTGATGATGTCCTCGGCCTTGATGTTGTGGCGGTGCATGGGCGACAGCTGGTCCTTGCGCGAGATCATGATCTTCTCGGCATAGAGCATGCCCATGCCCTTCTTCATGTCCTCGTAGCGGCCATTGCGCACGGTGAACAGGAACAGGCCGAGTTCGTTGAATTTCTCCTGGCCGTAATCGGTGATGTCCCAGCCGAGCCGCGAGGTGAATATTGCGGAGGAGTCGACCTGGCGCGCCTTCATCTCCTCGGGCGACCAGTAGGCGAAGGGCGGCATGATGTAGCCGAACGAGCGGATGAAAGCGTCGGCTTCGCGGATGATGTCATTGATGGCGGAGCGTTTCATGATCGTAACCCCTCGTGTCGACACGCTTTAGGTTGTTGCTTGTCGTCATCCCAAAACCGCTGGGCACTTTTGGGCGACATGCATTGCAAATCGCATAGCCGAACGCCGATGCGGTGTCGATCCATCTCGCGCCTGCCCGGTGCTGCGCCACGCGCGGATGGCCCACCGATCCGGTCCGCTGGCCGCGTGACATCAACCGCTTTCAGGCTCATAACCCCCGCGAATTCTCACAGAGTGATAGCCCATGCCGACCATCCACGACCTCGACACGCCGTCGATCCTGATCGACGCCGCGCGCGCCGAAGCCAACATTGCACGCGCACAGGCCCATGCCGACCGAAACGGGCTGAAGCTCAGGCCGCACATCAAGACGCACAAGCTGCCTTACTGGGCGAAGAAGCAGGTGGCGGCGGGTGCCGTCGGCATCACCTGCCAGAAGATCGGCGAGGCCGAGGTGATGGCCGATGCCGGGCTGACCGACATTTTTCTTCCCTACAACATCCTCGGCCGCGCCAAGCTGGAGCGGCTGAAGGCGCTGCACGGTCGCGTGACCCTGTCAGTCACGGCGGACAGCATGGATACGCTGGAAGGACTGGCCGCCACATTCACCGATGCCGGCCATCGCCTCCCCGTGCTGGTCGAATGCGACACCGGCATGGGCCGCTGCGGCGTCCAGACGGCCGATGAGGCGGTTGCGCTGGCAAGGGCGATCGACAAGGCCGGTGGCCTCGCCTTTGGCGGGCTGATGACCTATCCGGCGGCCGGTCGCGCAGCGGAGGCCGAAGCGTGGCTCGCCGACGCCAGGCAGGCGCTGACCGGTTCGGGTCTCGCCTGCGAACGCATCTCCAGCGGCGGCACGCCCGACATGTGGCGGTCCAGCGATACATCTGTCGTCACCGAGTATCGGCCAGGCACCTACATCTATCTCGACCGCTATCAGGTCGCCAAAGGGGTCGGCACCTTGGACGATTGCGCGCTGACGGTGCTGTCGACCGTGGTCAGCCACCCGACGCCGACGCGTGCCATACTCGATGCGGGCAGCAAGGCGCTGTCCAGCGACACGCTCGGGTTAAAGGATTTTGGCGAGTTGCTCGGCGCTGCCGACGCAAGGGTGACCGGGCTTAGCGAAGAGCATGGCACCGTCACGCTTTCCGGTGAAGCGAAACTGCGCATCGGCGATCGCGTGCGCGTGGTGCCCGATCATTGCTGTGTCGTCACCAATCTCTTCAACCAGGTCAACCTGATCGACGGCGAGAAAGTGCTGGAAACGCTGCCGGTCGCTGCGCGCGGGCTGATGGCGTGAGCTCTTTCGGCGGGTAACGGGTGAACTAGCCCGGTTGCCGTTCCGCCTGTCGAGCCGCGACCCTGCGCATGGCGATGACCCTGCGGCGGCGTATCTCGGTGCGCATTGCCATCAAGTGCAGCGCGAAGAACAGCGCGGTAAAGCCGATAGCCATGACCAGCAGTGGCCAAAGCAGGCTGGGATCGATGGTCGGGCCGTCCATCCGGAACACCGAGGCCGGCTGGTGCAGCGTGTTCCACCAGTCGACCGAGAATTTGATGATCGGGATGTTGATGAAGCCGACCAGCGTGATGATGGCGGCGGCCCAGGCTGCGCGGCTGGCATCATCGAGTGCGCGGGTCAGCGCGATGATGCCGAGATACATCAGGAACAGCACGAAGACCGAGGTCAGGCGGGCATCCCACACCCACCAGGTGCCCCACATCGGCTTGCCCCAGATCGAACCGGTGATCAGCGCAAGTGCCGTGAAGACCGCGCCGATGGGTGCCGCCGATTTCAGCGCGACATCGGCCAGCGGATGGCGCCAGACCAGCGTGCCGAGGGCGGAAACCGCCATCAGCGTGTAGCACATCATGGCGAGCCAGGCGAAAGGCACGTGGATGTACATGATGCGGACGGTGATGCCTTGCTGGAAATCCTCGGGCGCGGTGAAGCTCATATAGAGGCCCACCGCAAGGATGAGTGCGGCGATCGCCGCCAGCCACGGCACGATCCTGTCCACCAGCGCGACGAAGCGCGTCGGGTTGGCAAGGTCCATCCAGCCGCTCGGGCGTGAAGTCGTGTCGCTCATGCGACTTTACATAGACCGCCGGCGCGATCGGGGCAATCGAGCGGCGGTGTCGCAGGCTGGATCAGCCCTGCCCCTCGCGGGGACGATCGCTGCGAGCCAAAGGGCGGCGCTGCCCCCCGGCACATCTGGTCCGACCTCCCCACAAGGAAGAGGTAAAAAGGACGATTCTTACGCGGCCTCGCCCTGCACGGAGCGGCTGAGACGGCGGACTTCTTCGTCGTTGAGCAAGCCGCCGGCGCGCAGCAGGCTGGCAAAGCGGCCGTTGCGCAGCGACAGTTCGGCGAAGCCGCCCATTTCGACAACCCTGCCCTTGTCCATGAACACGACCAGATCGGCGTCGCGAACGGTGGTCAGGCGGTGCGCGATGATGAAGGTGGTGCGGTCGCGCCGCAGCTCGTCGATCGCTTCCTTGACGCGGTCCTCGGTCTCGACGTCGAGCGCGCTGGTTGCCTCGTCGAGCACCAGGATCGGAGCATCCTTCAGCACGGCGCGGGCAATGGCTATGCGCTGGCGCTCGCCACCCGACAGCTGGCCGCCACGCTCGCCGACCACGGTGTCGTAGCCATTGCTCTTGGCCAGGATGAAGTCCTGCGCGGCAGCCGCGACGGCGGCGGCATGGATCTCGTCATTGCTCGCATCGGCGCGGCCGACGCGGATATTGTCCTCGATCGAGCGGTTGAGAAGCCCGGCGTCCTGGAACACGGTGGCGATCGAATGGCGCAGCGACTTGCGGGTCACGGTGCGGGTATCGATGCCATCGATCAGGATGCGGCCGCTGGACGGCGAGAAGACGCGCTGCAGTAGATTGATCAGCGTGGTCTTGCCGGCACCCGTCGGTCCGACGATGGCAACCGTCTGGCCGGCCTGGACCTCGAAGGAGACGTCGCTGACGCCTTGCCCCGAATTGGCGAATTCGAAGCTGACATCCTCGAAACGGACATGGCCGGTGACATTGGTGAGGTCGCGCAGGCCATCGGGCTCCGCGGCGTCGGCGGCCGAGTCCTCGAGCTTGTAGAAGTCCTCGAGCTTGGCGCGGGCTTCCGAGATCTGATTGGCGAAAGCCGACATCTGGTCGAGCCGCGAGATCAGCAGCGTGGCGAAGCCTGTGAAGGCGATCACGTCGCCGACGCGCAACTGGCCATGCGTGACTAGGTAGGCGCCGATCAGAAGCACCACCATCATCGAGATCGTCGACGACAGGCGATTGAGCGCATTGGCGATGGCCCACCAGTCGAGCACGGGGTTTTGCGCGTCGAGCAGGTTCTTGACATAGCGGCGCAGCGTCTCGGCCTCGTGGCCCAGACGGTTGTAGCTCTGCAGAACAGCGACGTTGCTCACCGAGTCCGTCACATGCGCGAACACCTTGTGGTAGTGACGCTCGACGGCGGCCTGGCCTGCCTTGGTGCGCTTCATGACCAGCCGGCCGATGCAGACATAGAGCACTCCGAGCCCGAGCAGCACCATCGACATGCGCACGTCCATGCTGAGCGCCGTCGGCACCAGCAGCACGAGTGCAACGGCGGTGGACAGATGCTGGCGCATGAATTCAAGCCACAGGCTGAACAGCGTCTCGACGGCGCGCAACAAGGTGTGCAGCGCGTTGGAAGTGCCGCGCTGATGATGCCAGGCGAGCGGCATGGTGATGACGCGTTCGAAGGACTGGCACAGCACTTCGCTACGCCTTGCGTGGGCAAAGCGGTCCGCGCCGCGTGCCACCAGGACGAAAGCGATCACATTGAAGGCGCCCAGGCCGGCCCATACGGCAAGCGTGGAGAACACCGAGCCGCGCGCGGAAATCGCATCGATGACCCGGCCAAACATGATCGGCTCAAGAATGGCTATGGCGGCAAGGGCGACGTTGGCCGAACAGATCAGCGCCACGCGCTTCTTGTCGGCGGCCAGATAGCCCAGCGCTCTCCAATAGATCTGCAGAAGTGACACTTCAGCTACTCCGCCAACTCTGTATTGTGCCCAATACCAGTATTGTGCACTGCACCATTCCATGACACGTAACGGTTGATGCGTCGCAAAACAATGCCCGTCTATCGCTTCCGTTCCCATTTAGCGAACAAAAGATGACGACGATACGAAATCTGACGTGATCACCTAACGGTTTGAGATAAAAGGTGAAATGCCAGCCTTGCGGCAAAATCATGGCAACGGCCGAGCGCTGCCACAATTTTAATCACAACAGGTTTGCAGGAATTGGCACTGGGTGCGCCTGGCGAACGTCATCGCGGATCGCGCAAGTAACAAGGGGCCATGCCGCGCGTCCCGAAGGACGCGCGATCCATTGATCTAAGCCACTGATTTCACGCCGGTATCTTGACCACGATCTCGGTCTTCGAACCAGCTTTGGGTTCGAAAGAAGCGGATTTTGTTTTCGAACCATCAACTTCCAGCGAGATCGTCTTGGTCTTTTTGTCGCGAATGACATGAACCTTGATCTCGGCGCCAAGCATCTTGAGCGTGGCGTGGTAGCCATCCCAATGGCTGGGCAGCTTCGGCCGGAACGTGATCTGCTTCCCGCGCCGTTCGATGCCGAGGATGCCCTCGACCGCCGCCCGGTAGAGCCAGCCCGCCGAGCCGGTGTACCAGGTCCAGCCGCCGCGCCCGCCCTTGTCCTCTCCGGCATAGATATCGGCCGCCACCACATAGGGTTCGACGCGATAGTGTTCGGTCGAGGCCTCGTCGATTGCGTGGTTGACCGGGTTCAGCATCGAGAAGCAGCGATAGGCTTCGTCGGTCTGTCCCATCTCGGCGAGCGCGATGACGAACCAGGTCGCGGCGTGGGTGTACTGGCCGCCATTCTCGCGCACTCCAGGCGGATAGCTCTTGATGTAGCCAGGATCTTTCTGCGTCTTCGAGAAGGGTGGCGTGAACAGTTTGACGATCTTGAGCTTGTCGTCCACCAGCAGGCTGGTAGCCTGCCGCATCGCAGTCGTCGACCGCGCCGGGTCGCCCTCACCCGAAAGCACGCTCCAGGACTGGGCGATGGAGTCGATCCTGCACTCTTCGGACGTGCGTGAGCCCAAAGGCGTGCCGTCATCGAAGCTGCCGCGCCGGTACCATTCGCCGTCCCATGCCGTGCTCTCAAGTGCCCGCTTCAGCGCATCGGCATGCTTTGCCCAGGCCTGCTCGCGCTTGCTGTCGCCCTCGGCCTTGGCGACGGTGGCGAAGTCGCCCAGCGTCTTCAGCAGGAACCAGCCCAGCCACACGCTCTCGCCCTTGCCGTGTTCGCCGACACGGTTCATGCCGTCGTTCCAGTCGCCGCCAAGGATCAGCGGCAGGCCGGCAGGACTGCTGCGCTTGATGGCGAGGTCGAGCGCGCGCGCGCAGTGATCGTAGAGCGACACCGTCTTCTTAGAGATTTCCGGGGTGAAGAAGGCATCGTGCTCGCCCTCGCCCAGCGCCTGCCCATCGATGAAGGGCAGTTGCTCCTTCAGGATCGTGGCGTCGCCGGTCACCGAAAGGTAGCGCGCCGTGGCGTGGGCCAGCCAGACCACGTCGTCGGAGATCATCGTGCGCACGCCGGCCCCGGTGCGCGGCAGCCACCAATGTTGCACGTCGCCCTCCGGGAACTGACGCCGCGCGGCGTTGAGTATCTGGTCGCGCGCCAGCGTCGGATCATGCGCCAGCAGTGCCAGCGTGTCCTGCAACTGGTCGCGGAAGCCGAAGGCGCCGCTCGCCTGATAGAAGGCCGAGCGGGCGCGGATGCGGCAGGCAAGGCTCTGATAGGGCAGCCAGTGATTGACCATGGCATCGAGCCCCTTGTCCGGCGTCTCGACCTGGATGGTGTCGAGGAAGCCGCGCCACTCGCGCTCGTTGTCGGCCAGGCGCTGGTCGAAATCCTTGCCCCGGTGCTTTTGCACCAGCGCGCTCGCCTGCGCCGCGGAATCGGCGTCGCCGAGCAGCCAGAGCAGCGTGACGTCGCCGCCGGCCGGGATCTCGATGTCGCGGGCGATCGCCGCGCATGGATCGTCTCCGGCCTCGACGCGACCCGACAGCGCCGCGCCGCTCAGCACCGCCTGCGGCAGTTCGCTGGACCCGTGCCGGCCGAGGAACTCGGAACGGTCCGCCGTCACCGAATGAACAGCCGCGTCGGCGGCGAGGAAGGCCACGCGCTCGCTGAAATCGAGCCCGTAGGGGTTTTGCGCCAGCAAGGCGCCGGTCGCGCTGTCGCGGGACGGAACGATGGTCGCCGCGGTGCGTGACCGGTGCCCACCAAGCACCCATTCGGCATACGCATAGACGCGCAGCCGCGCCGGTACCGAGCCGGAATTCTGGATGCGCAGCCGCGTGATCTTCACCGGATCAATGGGGTCCACGACATGGGTCAGGTCCATCGACAACGGCCCGCGCTTCGACCGGAACGTCGAGAAGCCCTGCCCGTGCCAGGCCTCGTACGTCATCGAGGGATCGCGCACCATGGCCGCGAGCGGCGAGAATGCCCTGCCGCTGGCCTGATCGTAGATATAAATGCCCTCGCCCGGCCGGTTCGAGACCGGATCGTTCGACCACGGCGTCAACTGGTAGTCGCGGCTGTTGCGGCTCCAGGTGAAGGCGGCGCCCTCGGCCGAGGTGTGGAAGCCGAACGAGGCGTTGGAGACGACGTTGATCCAGGGCTGCGGCGTGCTGCGCCGGCCAGCCAGGCGCACCACATAGTGCCGTCCGTCGCCGTCGAAGCCGCCAAAGCCGTTCCATTGGTTGAGGCCGGTGCCATCGGCGCTGACATCCGCCACGGCTTGCGAGGCGAATGCATGCGCCACCGGCGCCGGAATCTCGCGCGGCGTCGTCAACCCGGTCGGCACAAGCGCGTCGCGCGCCTGCAGGGCCGCTGCCTCGGCCCGCTCGATCTGATCGAAGATGGTGCCGTTGCGCGTATGCAGCACCACCCGGGCGACGGCGAGCAATGTCTTGTATGTGGTCTCTTCCATCAGGTCGCGGCGCACCGCGAAAATATGCTGCCGTGGTCCGAGTTCCTTGCCGCGCAGACGGCTGTTTTCGCACAGCGTCTCGACCGCCCGCTGCAGGTCCTGGACATAGGACGAGGCCTGCTCGTTGACGACGACGAAGTCGATCATCATGCCGCGGGTGCGCATATACTCCTGGAAGCGCAGCGCCTGGGCGACGATTTCCAGGTCGGCGACGTCGCCGATCCTGACCAGGAAGATCGGAAAATCGCCCGAAATGCTGGTCGGCCACAGGCTCGACTGCTTGCCCAGGCCCGAAGCGATGGATTCGGCAGGCAGCCGCAGGAACGCATCGGGATAGATCAGATAGCGTGCCAGTTTCTGCACATTGGCGGCATCGGTCAGGCTAAGGCCCATGTGGCGGGTCTGCACCTGGCTGCGGGTCCAGGCAAGCATCGCCTGGCGGGCAAAGCTCTCCTGATGGTCGAGCCGATTGATGGCATCGTCCAGCTCGGCGCGATTGGCCCCGACCACGGTCCAGAAGGTCAACGATATCTTCTTGTTGGCGGGTACGCGCACCTGGCGGCGGAGCGAGGCGATGGGATCGAGCGTGAAGCCGGAATGGCCGCCAAGTCTCGCGCCTGGATCGAAAGCGGCGGCATCGACGATGGAGCGGCCACGGCCGATGAAGGCACGCCTGTCGGTCTCGGCCTCCGCATCGCGCGCCGGCCCGGACGGATCGGTGACGAAATGCGCCAGGGTGATATCAGGCTCGCTGGTTTCGCGCTTGCGGCGCGTGGCGAAGATCGCGCCGTTGTTGGCGGCGATTTCGGTCTCCACGAACATCTTCGAGAAGGCCGGATGCGCGTTGTCGGAAGCCTCCGAACCCAGCACCAGTTCGGCGAAGGACGTCACCTCGATGTGACGATCGGATGTGCTTTCATTGTAGAGCGTTATGCGACGGCCTTCGCCATTGCCTTCGGAAACGACGATGCAATCGACCTCGGAGCGCAACGTGCCGACCGATTTGACGAAGCTCGCCTTGTCGTCGGAGAACAGGGTCTGCACCTTCTCCTCGGCCGCGCGCTTGGGCTCCGCCGTTGCCGACCACCAGTCGCCAGTGCTGACGTCACGCAGGAAGATGTACGAGCCCAGACGGTCCTCGACCGGATCCGGCTGCCAGCGGGTCACGGACAGATCGCCCCAGCGGCTGTAGCCGGAACCGGTCGCGGTCACCATCACCGAATAACGGCCATTCGACATCACATTGGTCGATCGCAACGCTCGCAAGGGATCGAGCACGATGCGGGTGTCGGGACTCTCGGTCTCGGTCTCGTCCTTGGCTCGCTCGTCCGCTTCGGTCCTGACGGTGGCGGTCGGGATGTCGCGCGGCGCCCTTTCCTGCAGCAGGAGTTCAGCCGATTCAATAACCGGATCGCTGTGGAAACGGTCGCGCAGGCGACCCTCGAAGATCGCGTCGGCGACCGCCGCGATCGACATGCCCGAATGGTGCGCATAGTAATTCAGCACGACCGCGTGGTTGGTACCTTCAGGCACGCGTTGCGGCGTGAAATCGACCGCATCGTAATAGCCATGAGGACCAAGCGCACCGATCTCGCGCAGCCGAGACAGGTTCTGCACGGCTTCGCGCGGGTTGAACTGCGCCGCCAGGATGGTGGCGTAGGGCGCGATCACCGTGTTCTGGCCAAGGCCGCGCTTCAGCCCAAGCCCGGGCACACCGAAATTGGTATACTGATAGGTCAGTTCCCGGTCGCGAGCGTTGTAGGCCGCTTCCGAAATGCCCCACGGCACGTTCTTCTGGCGGCCGTACTGCATCTGGCGCTTGATAATCAGCTTGCTGGTCTGGTTGAGGATCGAGCCTTGCGGCTCCTTCATTACCAGTGGCGGCATCAGATACTCGAACATCGAGCCCGACCAGGACATCAGCGCGCCCTGGAAGCCGATCTCGACGATTGGGCGGCCGAGCCGGAACCAATGCTCGGTAGGCAGGTCGCCCTTTGCGATTGCGAACAGGCTAGTCAGCCGCGCCTCGGAGGCGAGAAGGTCGTAGCAGCTTTCGTCGAGCTGGTGCTCCTCGACCCGGTAGCCGATCGACAGCAGCTTGCGCTCCGGCCGCATCAGGAAGGCGAATTCCATCTCGAAGGCGAAACGGCGCGTGCGCTCGCGCAAGGTCAGTAGCTTGGCGCGCAGTGCCTCGACGGCGTTGTCGTCGCTGTGGGCGTCGTGGACATGCGCCTCGCAGGTCGCTTCCAGCCTTGCCGCCCAGTCGACGATGACGTCGCTCTGTGCCGACGCTGCCTCGGTGTGGATGGCGGTGGCCAGCTTGCGGATCTCGCCCGCCAGCACGGCAAGGTTGATGGTGCGGATCGAGGCCATTTCCGGCTGCGCCTTGATCGTCTCCACGGCACGCCGCATGCCGTCCAGGCGGTCAGCGAGGCGCTGGCGCAAGGGCCGCAACTGGCGGCGATCGTCAGGCAACTCATCGAGGCTTTCGCTCAGAATGGTCACCGTGTCGAGAATGCCTTCGAAATCGCCCTGGAGGTGAACGGAAGGGGCTTCCGCCCACTCGGCACAGGCAGCCGCCACCGCCACCAGGTGGCCGGCGAGATTGCCGCTGTCGACAGCCGAGATATAGAGCGGGTAGAGCGGCTTCAGCGTCGTGGTGTCGTACCAGTTGAAGAGATGGCCGCGGTGGCGCGGCATGCTCTCGATGGTCGTCATGGTGGCGTCGATGCGGGTGATGGCATCGGACAGGCTGATCCAGCCGAAATCGCGCGCCGAGACGACCGACAGCAGGTAGACACCGACATTGGTGGGCGAAGTGCGCGGTGCCACGACCGGCGCCGGGCTTTCCTGGAAATTGTCCGGCGGCAGATTGTGATGCTCCGCCGTGACGAAGCTTTCGAAATAGTGCCAGGTGCGCCGCGCCACGGTGCGCAGCGCATGAATGTCGGCCTGCGATATGCGCAGACGATCCTCCGTTTCAGCCGAGCGGCTGATCCAGCTGGCGATCGCCGGCGATCCGATCCAGAACAGGGCGAAGAAGAAGGCGACGAAGGCGCCGGTGGAATCGGCCAGCACCGGAATGGCGAGGCCGACGAAGCCGATGATTACGGCACCGTACATCATGCCGTAATAGGAGCCCACATCATTGTCGCCGGCCTTGTGCGCCTGCGAGGCGGTGCGCCATTCCAGGAGGTTCTGGCGGCTGACGAACAGCCGGTAGAGCGTACGCACGATGGCGTCGCCCATCATCCAGGCATTGTGCGCCATCAGCACGATCTTCAGCGCCACCATCGCGGTGCCAAAGGCAACGTCGCGCGCGAGCGCCGAGAAATGGCCGCGCGGCGTCTGGTCGCCGCTCTTGGGCAGGATGGCGTTGACGACGTCGAAGGTCGGCGCCATGAACAGGCTGAGGATCAGCAGCGCCTGCCACTGTGCCGCCTGCGTGAACGGCAGCAGGGTCCAGCCGGCGATCGCCGCCATCACCCAGAAGATCGGCGTCAGCGAGCGGCGCAGATTGTCGACCATCTTCCAGCGCGACAGGGCCGGAACGCCGGAGCGCGGATCAAGGATATAGCCCAGAAGCTGCCAGTCGCCGCGTGCCCAGCGATGGTGACGCGAGGCGTCGACCGAGTATCGGGTCGGATAGTCCTCGACCAGTTCGACGTCGGTGACCAGCGCCGCGCGCGCCAGCGCGCCTTCGAGCAGATCGTGGCTGAGGATGGTGTTTTCCTCGATGCGGCCCTGCAGGGCCGCCTCGAAGGCATCGACGTGATAGAGGCCCTTGCCGGTGAAGGAGCCGTCACTGAACACGTCCTGATAAAGATCCGAGACGGCGAAGACGTAGGGATCAAGGCCGCGATTGGCCGAGAACACGCGCTGGAAGAACGAGGCCTCGTCGCCTGATGTCAGCGAAGCGGTGATGCGTGGCTGCAGGATCGTGTAGCCGGCGGTGACGACGCGCCTGGTGGCGTCGAAATGCGGGCGGTTGAGCGGATGACAGAGCTTGCCGACGAGGCTCGCCACTGCATCGCGCGTGGTACGCGTGTCGGCGTCCAGCGTCATCACATGGACGACTTTTTCCGGCAGCGGCACATCCAGCGGCAGGAAGGTGGTGTCGCTGTCGCCGCGCAGCAAAAGGTCGAGCTCATGCAGCTTGCCGCGCTTGCGCTCCCAGCCCATCCAGGCCCCTTGAGCAGCGTTGAAGAGCCGGCGGCGGTGCAGGATGTAGAAGCGCGGCGCGCCTTCCGAGGGATAGCGGGCGTTGAGACGGGCGATCTCGGCGCGGGCGTATTCGAGGATCTCGGTGTCGGCCGCATCGATCTCGATCTTGCTGTCGGGCCAGTCCGACAAAAGCGCGAAATGGATCTCATCCACCAGGTTGGCCAGGTAATGCACTTCGATGTTGCGGATGTTCTCCTCGACATCGTCACGCGAGCCGATCAGCGAAGGGACGACCACCAGCGTGCGCGCCTCGGGCGGCACGCCGTGCCTGTAGTCATAGCCGATCAGGCGTGTCGGCTTGAGGAACAGCGAGACCACGGTGTTGAAGAAGGCGAGCGCGCCCTCGCTCGCCGGCACGGCAAACAGCGCCAGCATCAGGACGATCGAGGTTACCGACAGGCCGAGATTGGCCAACGCATTGCCGGTGAGGACAAGAAGCAGGGCCGTCAGCGCGAAGACCGGCAGGACGATACCAAGCCATCCGGTCTTGGCGAAGGCCCGCTTGACTGTCTGGCTGATGGTCGGCCGATAGCCGATCGCCTTTTCCAATTCCAGACGGCGCGGACCGACGAGATAGAAGCCGACATCGGTGTGAGCGGATGCCGTTGGCGTGTCACCCTCTTCAATGCTCGAGCCGGTCTCGCCGGTGGCGTGGCCGGCCAGTTCGATCGCCTTTTCGGCGACGCGGTATTCCGACAGGTCGGAGCGGCGCGCCAGTTCCTCGATCGCGGTCCGGTACTGGTCGCGCGAGAAGAAGTCGAGCGCGGCGAAATCGGTGCGTTCGCGCAACACGGTATCGATGCGGCTGACGCCCTCGAACCATACTGTCCAGTCGACGTCGTTGATGAGGCGCAGGCCGCGGATGATGTTGCCGGTCGTCACATTGCCGCTGGACAGCGTGTGATGCTCGGAGATGATTATCTCCTCGGCATCGGAGCCGGTCTTTTCGAGCTCGCCTTCCAGCCATTCCAGGGCCTTGCCGGCATTCTGCGACCCGTCGCGCAGGCGATAGAGAAGCTGGGTGGCAAAGGTGGTGTCCTGCGCGTGGGCGCTGAAATTGGCCAGGATAGCCTGCCGGTCGGCGCTGTCGTCGGTCGCCAGCACCTTGTCGGCCACATCGTTGGCGATCTGCCGCATCTGGCGGGTGCGATTGACCCTGACCGCCAGACGGCGGAGATTCTCGATCAGCACGAAGCGCAGAAGCGATGGCAGTGCCCAGAGTTCACCGATCTTCAGCGGCTCGACCGACTGAAAGCCTTGGACGATGGACTTGAACATGGTCGCGGAGACGGAACTGTCCGAATGCGCGACATAGGTCCAGGCCAGTGCCAGCGCACGCGGCACGGTGCCGCCATCAGGCAGCTTCAGCGTCGGCAGCTGGCGGTAGAAGCGGCGTGGCAGATCGCGCTTGACCTGGAAAATGGTCTCTTCGACGAGGTAATTGTTGTCGAGCAGCCATTGCGCGGCCGGGGTGATCGTTTCGCCCTTGGCTTGTGCCGCATTGGTCGAACGGTAGACTTCGAGGATCTTCTTGGCGCTGTCGCGGATACGCGCCTGGAAGTCGAACGGGATAAGCCCGAACAGGTCGGTGAGATCGCCTTTTGCCAGGCTTTCGCCGAGCAGCCGGAGCCGTTCCTCCGGCAGGAATGTCGACCTTATCGGCTCTTCCGTAATGGCCGGGAAGCTGGCGCTGGTCTTCTCGATCTGGGCTGGGTTCGTCTGAATATTCATTGAAAATTCCGTAAGCGGGCACTCAGCGGCGTCACCGCCACGGCAATGGCCCTAAAACCGGTTCAAATGCAATTGGTTGCATAGTCCCACTTGCCGAAAGTTTGTTTCCGCACCGCGACAGGGCGTCATCTCTCGGCAAAATTCCAAGACGAGCGCCCCTCTTCCCGTCGAGATCGATCGGCGGAGAGGATTCGGGCTTTTTCGTGATGCCGGCAAGAGCTTACGCTATATTTCGCCGGCAGCACGATCATGTTTGGAAACAGGCGGTAACCGTTGGCGCGAAGGCGTCAGGCCGCGATGGTTACGCGGACCACGAACAGCGTCGTATCCCGAGCAGGCTCGACCCTCAGCGCCGGGGCATCCGGCCCGAGCAGCAGCGTGTCGAGCGGCCCGAGGCGAATTGACCCGGCCTCGTGGAAGACGGCTTCGCCCTTGTGACACAGGATGAGGGTCGAACCGGCCTGGGTCGCGATTTCCACAGGCCGCGAAATCGCCAAGCGCTCGACCGAATGCAGTGTGCGGCCACGGCGGGTCATGACGTTGAGATCGGTGATCGGGCCTGCGATCAGCGCGGCGCTGGTCGGCTGGTCGGCTGGAAAGGAAAAAGGCTGGGAAGCCGGTGTCAGCCGCGCCGCCGGCCGGCCGGCGATATCAAGCACGATGCCCTCGCCCTCCAGCACCGACAGTGTGCGGTCGATGCCGGCAAAGGTGGAGAATGGCCCGCTGCCTTCGACGCGGGCCATCGACACGCGCCAGTCGAACTCATCGAGGCCCGCCCCGTCGGGCGAAACGGCGATCTCGGTTGTCGTGCCGCCGCCGTTCTTCCACGGCATGACGCGGTAGTCGGCGGCACGAAGAATGCGCATGATCTCAGCCTATCACCCGAGGATGCCGGGCAAATTGAGCTGATGCTCCTTGGCGCACTCGATGGCGATGTCGTAGCCGGCATCGGCATGACGCATGACGCCGGTCGCCGGGTCGTTCCACAGCACGCGCTCCAGGCGCCTGGCGGCATCGGGCGTGCCGTCGGCGACGATGACCATGCCGGCATGCTGTGAAAAACCCATGCCGACGCCGCCGCCATGGTGCAATGACACCCAGGTGGCGCCGGAAGCGGTGTTGAGCAGTGCGTTGAGCAGCGGCCAGTCGGATACGGCATCGGTGCCGTCCTTCATCGCTTCGGTCTCGCGGTTCGGCGAAGCAACCGAGCCGGAATCGAGGTGATCGCGACCGATGACGACTGGCGCCTTGAGTTCGCCCTTGGCAACCATCTCGTTGAAGGCGAGGCCGAGCCGGTGGCGGTCACCAAGACCGACCCAGCAGATGCGGGCCGGCAGGCCCTGGAAGGAAATGCGCTCGCGCGCCATGTCCAGCCAGTTGTGCAGATGGGTATTGCCAGGCGTCAATTCGCGCACCTTGGCGTCGGTCTTGTAGATATCTTCCGGATCGCCCGAGAGTGCCGCCCAACGGAATGGGCCGATGCCGCGGCAGAACAGCGGGCGGATATAGGCCGGCACGAAACCCGGGAATGCAAAGGCGTTCTCAAACCCTTCGTCCTTGGCGACCTGGCGGATATTGTTGCCGTAGTCCAGCGTCGGCACGCCGGCGTTCCAGAACGCCACCATCGCCTCGACATGCTCGCGCATGGAAGCCCGCGCCGCCTTCTCGACCGCCTTCGGGTCGCTGACGCGCTTCTCGCGCCACTCGGCCATCGTCCAGCCCTTGGGCAGATAGCCGTTGATCGGGTCGTGGGCCGAGGTCTGGTCGGTGACCATATCGGGGCGGATGCCGCGCCTGAACATTTCCGGCACGATCTCGGCGGCATTGCCGAGCAGCCCAACCGACTTCGCCTCGCCGGCCTTGGTCCAGCGCTCGATCATCTCCATCGCTTCATCGAGCGTCTCGGCCTTCTCGTCGACGTAGCGAGTGCGCAGGCGGAAATCGATCGAGTCCGGATTGCATTCGATCGCCAGGCAGCAGGCGCCGGCCATGACGGCGGCGAGCGGCTGGGCGCCGCCCATGCCGCCGAGGCCGCCCGTCAGGATCCATTTGCCCTTGAGATTGCCGCCATAATGCTGGCGGCCGGCCTCCACGAAGGTCTCGTAGGTGCCCTGCACAATGCCCTGCGTGCCGATATAGATCCAGGAGCCGGCCGTCATCTGGCCGTACATCATCAGACCTTTCTTATCGAGCTCGTTGAATTTCTCCCAGGTCGCCCAGTGCGGGACGAGGTTCGAGTTGGCGATCAGCACGCGTGGCGCGTCGGCGTGGGTGCGGAACACGCCGACCGGCTTGCCGGATTGCACCAAAAGTGTCTCGTCCTCACCAAGCGTCTTCAGCGAGGCAACGATGCGGTCGAAATCATTCCAGGTGCGCGCCGCCCGGCCGATGCCGCCATAGACGACCAGCTCGTTGGGATTTTCAGCGACGTCGGGGTCAAGATTGTTCATCAGCATGCGCAGCGGCGCTTCGGTCGTCCAATACCTGGCGTTGAGCTTGTCGCCGCGCGGCGCCCGGACTTCACGGATGTTGTGGCGGGGATTGTTCATCATTGTCCCTTTCAAGCAAGACGGGCGGCGCGTCAGCGCCTTGCCCAGTCGATCGCGGTTTCGAGGATGGTCTTCAGCGTCGCGCGGATCGGCGCCGCAAACTCGGCATCGTAGGGTACCGGCCAATTGTCCGGCGTTCCTTTTTCTTCCGGCTCGCGCATGTAGCCACGGTTTGAGAGTTCCATCTGCAAGGCGTGGACACCCTGTTGCGGTTGGCCGAAGTGGCGTGTGATCCAGCCGCCCTTGAAGCGCCCGTTGACGACAGAGGTTTCGCCGGTTTCGGCCATGATCTGGCTGACCGTTGCCTGCAGGTTCGGGTCGGCGCTCTTGCCGTCATTGGTGCCGAGGTTGAACACCGGCAGCGTGCCTTCGAACAGGCGCGGCAGCACCGAACGGATCGAGTGGCAATCGTAGAGGACGATCTTGTCGTGAAGGCCACGCAGCCGGTGGATCTCTGCCTGCAAGGCGGCATGATAAGGCACAAAGAACTTTTCGCGACGCTCGTCGACCTCCGACGGTCCCGGCTCTTCGCCCTCGCGGTAGAGCGGATCGCCATCAAAGGTTTCGGTCGGGCACAGACCGGTGGTGGCCTGGCCGGGATAGAGCGAAGCACCCGAAGGATCGCGGTTGACGTCGATGACGGTGCGCGAGATCGCGGTGTGGACGACGGTGGCGCCGAGGCTGCCGGCGAAGTCATAGAGATTGTCGATCCACCAGTCGCAGTCGCGGCGGCCGAGCCAGGGCGACACCAGCCGGTTTTCGAGGCCGGCAAGGTCGATGCCGGTGTGCGGGATCGACACCAGCAGGGGTGCTGTGCCTTGGCTGACGGTGAGCCAGGGTGTGGCGGCCATCACGCCGCTCCCGCAATCGAGGGCAGCGCCACCGCGCCGGCAGCCTTGACCGTCGCGCCACTGCGCACCATGGCGATTGCCTTCTCCATGTCAGGGTGGAAATGCCGGTCATTGTCGAGATGCGGCACTTCGGCCCGGACCAGTTTGCGCACCGCTTCGAGCGCGGCGCTCGACGCCAGTGGCGCATGGAAATCGCAGCCCTGCGCGGCGGCCAGCAACTCGATGCCGATCACCGCCGTCGCATTCTCGACCATGCCGATCAGACGGCGCGCGCCGTGCGCGGCCATCGAGACATGGTCTTCCTGGTTGGCCGAGGTCGGGATCGAATCGACGCTGGCCGGATAGGCCTTCTGCTTGTTTTCCGAGACAAGCGCCGCCGCCGTCACCTGCGGGATCATGAAGCCGGAGTTGAGGCCGGGCTTCGGTGTCAGGAAGGCGGGCATGCCGGACAGTGCCGGGTCGACCAGCATGGCGATACGGCGTTCCGACAGCGAGCCGATCTCGCAAACGGCAAGCGCGATCATGTCGGCGGCAAAGGCCACCGGCTCGGCGTGGAAATTGCCGCCGGAGAGCGCGGTATCGTCCTCGGCGAAGATCAGCGGATTGTCGGTGACGCCATTGGCCTCGGTTTCGAGCGTATCGGCGGCCTTGCGCAGCACGTCGAGCGCGGCACCCATCACCTGCGGCTGGCAGCGCAGGCAATAGGGATCCTGCACGCGCTCGTCGCCGAGACGGTGCGACTCGCGGATGGCACTGCCGGCCATCAGGTTGCGCAGCGCATCCGCCGTCTCGATCTGGCCACGGTGCTTTCTCAGGAGATGAATGCGCGGATCGAACGGCGCGTCGGACCCCTTGGCGGCATCGGTCGACAGCGCGCCGGCGACCAGCGCCGACTGATAGAGCACTTCGGCCTCGAACAGAGCGGCCAGCGCATAGGCGGTCGAGAACTGCGTGCCGTTGAGCAGCGCCAAACCTTCCTTGGCGCCAAGCGTCACCGGCTCGAGGCCGTGCGAGACGAAGGCGACCTTGGCCGGGAAGCGGCCATGCGGGGTAAAGCATTCGCCGACACCGATCATCACCGCCGTCATGTGCGACAGCGGCGCGAGGTCGCCGGAAGCGCCGACGGAGCCTTGCGCCGGCACCACGGGGATGACGTCGTTGGCGAGCATCGCTTCCAGCAACTCGATGGTTTCGGAGCGCACACCGGACGCTCCCTGCGCCAGGCTGGCAAGTTTCAGCGCCATCATCAGCCGGGCAACGGCAACCGGCATCGGTTCGCCGACGCCGGCGGCATGCGACAGCACGATGTTGCGCTGCAAGGTCTCGAGATCGCCGGCTGGGATACGCACGCTGGCCAATTTGCCGAACCCGGTGTTGATGCCATAGACCGGCTCGCCCTTGGCAACGATCCTGGCGACAGCCTCGGCGCTCGCCTTGATCTTTGGGCGGCACGCATCGTCCAGCCGCAATGCGGCGCCACGGTAGATGGCGCGCCAGTCGGCCAGCGTCGCATTGCCGGGCTTCAAGGTCAGTTCGGTCATTGTCCTCTCCAGATGCGGGCATGAAGCGGGTTGAAGCCCATGCGGTAAACGAGTTCGGCGGGGCGCTCGATGTCCCAGATCGCCAGGTCGGCGGATTTTCCCGCTTCCAGCGTGCCGGTTTCTCCCAACAGGCCTAGTGCGCGGGCGGCCTCGCGGGTAACGCCCGCCAGACATTCATCGACCGTCAATGCAAACAGGGTCGCCGCCATGTTCATGGTCAAAAGCAGCGATGTCAGCGGCGAGGTGCCGGGATTGTTGTCGGTAGCGACAGCCATCCTGACACCGTGCTGGCGGAACAGGCCGATCGGCGGCTTCTTCGTCTCGCGAATGAAGTAATAGGCGCCCGGCAGGATCGTGGCCACGGTCCCTGATTTGGCCATCGCCACGGCACCGGCCTCATCGGTGTATTCGAGATGATCGGCCGACAGTGCGCCATAGCGCGCGGCGAGTTCGGCGCCATGCAGGTTGGACAGTTGGTCGGCATGGAGTTTTACGGGAAGACCGGCTGCCTTTGCCGCATCGAATACGCGTGCCATCTGTTCCGGCGAGAACGCTATGCCTTCACAAAAACCGTCAACCGCGTCAGCCAGGCCTTCGGCGGCAACCGCCGGTACGATGGTTCCGGCAACAAGGTCGATAAAGGCGTCCTTGTCGCCCTTGGCTTCGGGCGGCAGCGCATGGGCGGCCAGACAAGTCGTGCGGATCGTCACAGCCCGTTCGCCACCCAGCCGGCGGGCGGCGCGCAGCGACTTCTTCTCATTGTCGACATCGAGCCCGTAGCCCGATTTGACCTCGACCGACGTGACCCCCTCGGCCATCAGCGCGTCGAGGCGGGGCAGCGTCTGGGCAACCAGTTCGTCCTCGCTGGCGGCGCGCAAGGACTTGACCGAGGACACGATGCCGCCGCCGGCCCTGGCGACTTCCTCATAGGTGGCGCCAGCCAGCCGCATCTCGAATTCGTTGGCGCGATTGCCGGCATGGACCAGATGGGTGTGGCAGTCGATCAGGCCGGGCGTGATCCAGCGGCCCTCGCAATCGACCGTTTCGCCCCGGGCAAGCGCCGAGGGCATCTCGGATTCCGGCCCGGCATAGACAATGCGGCCGTCTCGCGCGGCGACGGCGCCATGCTCCACGATACCGAGACCGGCGGAACTTTCGGCCAAGGTCGCCAGACGCGCATTGCGCCACAGACGAAGATCCCCTGCCCGGCTTTTGCTCTCTGCAGCCATCATCTTTTCCGTTTCAATCGGTGGCGATTATGTATATACATATTGAAACGCACTGCAAGTGGCATCATCGCACGAGAGACGGGAAAGCGGAGAGAAAAGTGACTGACATCTTTGCGGAACAGGCGCTTCTTCCCAATGGCTGGCACAACAATGTGCGGGTCACCTGCTCCGGCGGACGCATCGCGGCCGTTGCGTCCGGAGCCACCGCGTCAGTGGGCGACGAGCGCCACTCCATCCTGTTGCCCGGCATGCCCAATCTGCACAGCCACGCATTCCAGCGCGGCATGGCTGGTCTTGCCGAGCTTCGCGGCCCCTCCGCCGACAGTTTCTGGAGCTGGCGCGAGGTGATGTACCGTTTCGCACTGTCGATGACGCCGGACCAGGTCGAGGCGGTTGCCGCTCAGCTTTATGTCGAGATGCTCGAGGCCGGTTTTTGCCGCGTCGGCGAATTCCATTATCTGCATCACGACCGCGACGGGAAACCCTATGCCAATCTCGCCGAGATGGCCGAGCGCATCGCGGCCGCGGCTGGCGAAACCGGCATCGGCCTGACGCTGCTGCCGGTGTTTTACGCGCACTCCTCCTTCGGCGGCGCCGCACCAAATGAAGGCCAGCGCCGATTTATCAACGATGTGAATCGGTTCTCCCGGCTTGTTGAGAAGTCTAGCGAATCGGTTCGCGCGTTGAATCAAGCCGTCGTCGGTGTGGCGCCGCACAGCCTGCGCGCCGCGACGCCCGGAGAACTGGCCCAGGTCGCTGCCTTGGCTCCAAATGGGCCGATCCACATCCACGTCGCCGAACAGGTCAAGGAAGTCGAGGACTGCCTTGCCTGGTCCGGCGCACGCCCGGTCGAATTCCTGCTTGGCCATGCCGATGTCGACCAGCGCTGGTGCCTGATCCATGCCACCCACATGACCGATACCGAAACCACAGGCATGGCCAGGAGCGGCGCCATCGCCGGTCTTTGCCCGATCACCGAGGCCAATCTCGGCGACGGGACGTTCGCGGCGCCGCTGTTCAGGGAGCATGGCGGCCGTTTCGGTGTCGGCTCCGATTCCAACGTGCTGGTCGGCCTGCCCGACGAATTGCGGCAGCTCGAATATTCGCAGCGCCTGGCGCATCGCGCCCGCAACGTGCTCGCGGTGGCCGGTGGCTCGACCGGGCGGGCGCTGTTCGACGCGGCGCTCGAGGGCGGCGGCGTCGCGCTCGGTGCCGGTGCCTCGCGGATCGCCGTCGGCGCGGCCGCCGATCTCGTCTCGCTCGATGCCAAGACCCCCTCACTGGCCGGCAAGTCCGGTGACGCCATCCTCGACGCCTGGATCTTCGCCAATGGCAGCAAGGTCGATTGCGTCTGGGTGCATGGGCAGAAACAGGTCAGCGGCGGCAGGCATCTGAAGCGAGGCGTGGTAGGCGAGCGATTCCGCAAGGTGATGACGGCGCTGTCCGAGGGCTGATCCAAGATGAGCATGGCCGAAACGACAGAGATCGAGGACAGCGAGACCGTCTCGCTGCACCAGCGCATCCTCTCCGATATCCGCGAAAGAATCCTGTCCGGGGCCTGGGCGCCCGGTCACCGTATCCCGTTCGAGCACGAGCTGACCGCCGAATACAAATGCTCGCGCATGACTGTGAACAAGGCGCTGTCGCAGTTGGCAAAGGCCGGCCTGATCGAGCGCCGCCGCCGTTCCGGCAGTTTTGTACGCCAGCCGCAGTCGCAGGCGGCGGTGCTGGAACTTCACGACATCAGGATCGAGGTCGAAGCGCTCGGCCTGCCCTATCGCTACGAACGGCTGGAGCGCCTGAAGCGGCGCGGCAACGCGGAGGACAGAGCGCTGCTGGGGCTGTCCGCGGCAGGGCCATTGCTGTGGGTCGAAGGCCTGCATTTTGCCGGCGAGCGGCCGTTCGCGCTCGAGCAGCGTCTGATCAATCTTTCGGCTGTTCCGGAAGCGGGGGACGAAGAGTTCCTGGACATCGCCGCCGGGCCCTGGCTGATCGGCCGCGTGCCCTGGAGCGAGGCCGAACACCGCATCCGCGCCATGGCCGCGGATGAGACCATTGCCGACGCGCTCGACATCGATCCCGGCGCGCCCTGCCTTGTGGTCGAGCGCCGCACCTGGAGCGCGGAACACCCGGTCACCCATGTCCGGTTTGTCTATCCCGCGGAAAGCCACACGCTGGTGGCGAGGTTTACGCCTTCGCAGGGGTGAGTGATCTCCCCCACGTGGGGGGAGATTGGCAGTTCAGGCGCCGCGCTTAGATCGCCGCCGTAATAATGATCTCGACCAGATATTCCGGACCCGCGAGCTTGGCTTCGCCGGTGGCGCGGGCGGGGGTGTGGCCCTGCGGCACCCACTTGTCCCATTCTGAATTCATCTCGGCGAAGGTGCCCATGTCGGCCAGCCAGATGATCGCCTGAACGATCTTGGTCTTGTCGGTGCCGGCCTTGGCCAGCAATTCGTCGATGGTCGCCAGAATATCACGGGTCTGCGAGGCGACGTTGCCGCCGGGTTCGCCGACCTGGCCGGCCAGATAGACCGTGTTGCCGTGAATCACGATCTGGCTCATGCGCGGGCCAACATCGATGCGTCGAATGCTCATGGGAGGTTCCTTCCTGTTACAGGTGGCGACTGTTTAGAGTTGCGGTTCGCTTCGGGCAAGGCCGCCGGGCCAATTCCCCTTGGACCAGCAAGAGTGAGATTCACGGCAAGTTGAGCCGCCGTTCGCAATTCCGCCCGATTGGCTTGTTGACTAATGTAATAACATCACATATCCAAACCGCCATCCCTGCCGGACATGGCATCGCCACGGAACGACATGACCCAGACCTGCCTGACATTCCGTGATCTGACGCTGGGCTACAACAGCCACCCGGCAATCCATCACCTCGACGGCGTGATCCGCAAGGGCTCGCTGACGGCCGTGGTCGGGGCCAACGGATCCGGCAAATCGACGCTGATGAAGGGTATTGTCGGCGTGCTGAAGCCGATGGCCGGCGAGGTTGTTCGCGCACCCGGCGTGCGCGCCGCCTACCTTCCCCAGCAATCAGAACTCGACCGCTCCTTCCCGGCGCGCGTTGTCGACCTTGTCTCGCTGGGGCTCTGGCCGAAGCGCGGCATGCTCGGCCGCTACACATCAGAAGATCGCGCGGCGGTCAGCCAGGCGCTGATGGCGGTCGGCCTCGGCGGCTTCGAAGAGCGCCCGATCGACACGCTGTCGGGCGGCCAGTTGCAGCGCACGCTGTTCGCCCGCGTGCTGTTGCAAGACGCCGACCTCATCCTGCTCGACGAACCGTTCAACGCCGTCGATGCCAAGACCGTCGGTGACCTGATCGCCCTGATCAAGCGCTGGCATGGCGAAGAACGCACCATCATGGTCGTCGTCCATGATCTCGATCTGGTCCGTCAGAATTTCCCGGAAACCCTGCTTTTGGCCCGCCAGCCGATCGCCTGGGGCGAAACGCGCGAGACGCTGAAGCCGGAAAATCTGCTGCGCGCGCGCCGCTTTCATGAAGCCTGGGAAGAAAACGCGCCGTGGTGCGAACCGAACGACCACACCGACGATAATGCGCATGGCCACGATCATCACGGCCACCATCATCACGGCGCCGGACCGAGGGCTGCCTGATGGACACGCTCCATGGTCTTTTCATCGCGCCCTTTGCCGATTTCGCCTTCATGCAGCGGGCGCTGTTCGGCTCGCTGATGCTGTCGCTCGGCGCCTGCCCGATCGGCGTCTTCCTTATGCTGCGGCGCATGAGCCTGTCCGGTGACGCCATGGCGCACGCCATCCTGCCGGGTGCGGCCGCCGGCTTCCTGTTCTACGGCCTCGAAATCCTGCCGATGACCATTGGCGGGCTGATCGCAGGCATCATCGTCGCGCTCGGCGCCGGTGCCGTCTCGCGCTTCACCATCCAGCGTGAGGACGCCTCGATGGCGGCCTTCTACCTGATCTCGCTCGCCATCGGCGTGCTGATGGTCTCGATCCGCGGCTCCAGCGTCGATCTCATGCATGTGCTGTTCGGCACCGTGCTGGCGCTCAACAACGAAGCGCTGACACTGATCGGCGGCATCGTCGTGATAACCTTGGTCAGTCTCGCCGTCTTCTGGCGGGCACTGGTCGCCGAATGCCTCGATCCGCTGTTCCTGCGTTCGGTCAGCCGCATGGGCAGCCCGGTGCATTTCATCTTCCTTGGCCTGGTCGTGCTCAACCTCGTCGGCGGCTTCCAGGCGCTCGGCACCTTGTTGTCCGTCGGGTTGATGATGCTGCCGGCGGCCGCCGCCCGCTTCTGGACGGTGCGCGTCGAGCCGATGTGCGTGCTGGCCGTGCTGATCGGCTTTGCCTCCTGCATTGCCGGGCTGCTTTTGTCCTATCACGCCTCGCTGCCGTCCGGCCCGGCCATCATCCTGTCGGCCGGCGTCGTCTATTTCGCATCGATCCTGTTCGGCACGCGCGGCATTCTGCGCGCCCGCATCATCCATCACCGTCACAGAACAGCCTGACCCCCGCCCCTCGAAAGGAGACCCGTCCATGCTGAGATCGATCCGTGCCGCCTTGGCGATGAGCGTTATAACATTAACCGCCTTTAGCGCTTCTTCGGCCTTCGCGGCACCGCTGAAAGTGGTCGCCAGCTTCACCGTCATCGCCGATTTCGCCAGGAATGTCGGCGGCGACCGTGTCGACATCACCACCATCGTCGGCCCGGACGGCGACGCCCATGTCTATGAGCCGAGCCCGGCCGACGCGGTCGCCATGGCCAGGGCCGACATCGTGCTGGTCAACGGCCTGCATTTCGAAGGCTTTTTGCAGCGGCTGGTCGATGCCAGCGCCACCAAAGCCTCTATCGTCACCTTGACCAAGGGCGTGACGCCGATCGACTTCAAGCCTGAATTCGCCGACGCCGACGCGGCCGAAGGCGCCGGCACGGGCGGCGGCAAGACCGTCACCGATCCGCACGCCTTCCAGTCGATCGCCAATGCCAAGATCTATGTGAAGAACATCGCCGAGGCTTTCTGCGCGGCCGACAGCGAGGGCTGCGTCAGCTACCAGACCAATGCCGCCGCCTACACCAAGAAGCTCGATGCGCTGGAAGGCGAAGTGAAGGCGGCGATCCAGTCGATCCCCGAGGCGAAGCGCGTCGTTATCACCTCGCATGACGCCTTCGGCTATTTCGAACACGAATACGGCCTGATCTTCCTTGCCCCGCAAGGCATTTCGACCGATTCCGAGCCGTCGGCCGCCGATGTCGCCAAGCTGGTCGAGCAGGTGAAGCAGGACAAGGCGGCGGCCATCTTCGTCGAGAACATCACCAACCCGCGCCTGATCGAGCAGATCGCCAGCGAGACCGGCATCAAGGTGGGTGGCACGCTCTATTCGGATGCGCTGTCGCGGCCCGATGGCCCGGGCTCGACCTATATCGACATGATGCACAACAACATCCGCCAGATCAAAGGCGCCATCCTCGGCAGCTGAGGAGCGCCATGCTCGGAAAGGTGGAGCCAGTCTCCGCCTTTTGTTGCTGATCTGTGGTTGAAGCCGACGACTTCCGGCCCGAGCTGTGGAACGGGCCGCCCGATCCGTTCCCGGCCTGGGCCGCTTGAGTTGGATTCTCCGCTGGATGCGTCTATCTCAGTTGAATGATTTCTATCGGCGCGGATTGCCGGCCACGTCGGGGAGTGGCAAGACTCCCGACAAACCAGATTGCGAGGATGATGCCATGGAATACCGCGAGATCAGCGAAGACTATTCGGTCTCGGGCCAGATCCAGCCCGAAGACGTCGCGGCCATCAAGGCCGCCGGCTTCAAGAGCGTCATCTGCAACCGGCCGGATGACGAACAGCCCGGCCAGCCTTCGGCCGACACGCTCAAGGCGGCGGTCGAAGCCGCGGGCCTCGCCTTCCGCTACATTCCAGTGATCAGCGGCCAGATCACCGCCGAGAATGTCGAGGACCAGGCCGAAGCACTGGATGAATTGGAAGGCCCGGTGTTCGCCTATTGCCGCTCCGGCGCGCGTTGCACCAACCTTTATGGGCTGATCCAGCAGTCGAAGGGTTAAATCGGCAGCGCGCCGGTTTCCTTGAGCGTCTCCAGCACGATCGCCGTCTTCACATGCTGCACGGATTCGTGCGGCAGGAGCACGCCGTTGACGAATTCAGACAGCGACTTCAGGTCAGGCGTCACCACCTTCAGGATATAGTCCATCTCGCCGGTCAGCGCGTGCGCCTCCTGCACTTCCGGCAGCCGCGCCACCAGTTCGCCGAAGCGCCGGGCGTTGTCGCGGTTGTGGGTTGCCAGGGTCACGGAAATGACGTTGACCAGCGAGAAGCCGAGCTTGTCGCGGTCGAGCACCGCCCGATAGCCCTTGATATAGCCGTCTTCCTCGAGCCGCTGGCGACGGCGCGAGCATTGTGATGCCGACAGGTTCACCCGCTCCGAGAGATCATTGTTGGTCAGCCGCGCATCACCTTGCAGAAGCGCCATTATCTTGCGATCAAATTGATCAATGCGCGTCTCATCCATGGTTTTGTCTTTCAACATGCATGCTTCACGCATGAGATGACCATTTCAAGCGTTTGAATGCAAGCACCATGCGCCGGCTCCGCGCTATGATGGCGTCAGATGGCCGTTTCAGGCCGAGCCAGCTTCCGGAGGAATACCATGGGTCCCTTCCCGCACGATGCCCCGCCCGCCAAGATCAGCAAGGAAAACCCTGCCGGCACCGATGGTTTCGAGTTCGTCGAATTCGCGCATCCGGAGCCGCAGAAGCTGGCCGAGCTGTTTACCCGCATGGGTTATGTGACGGTGGCCAAGCATCGCACGAAAGACATCACCGTCTGGCGCCAGGGCGACATCAACTATGTCGTCAATGCCGAGCTGGGCTCGCATGCGATGAAATTCGCCGACAAGCATGGGCCCTGCGCCGCCTCGATGGCCTGGCGCGTGGTCGACGCCAAGCACGCTTTCGACCACGCCGTCTCGAAGGGCGCCACGCCTTACGAAGGTGACGACAAGGCGCTCGACGTGCCGGCAATCATAGGTATCGGCGGTTCGCTGCTCTATTTCATCGACGCCTACGGCAAAAAGGGCTCGGCTTACGATGCCGAGTTTGAATGGCTCGGCGCGCGCGACCCGCGGCCGCAAGGCGTCGGCTTCTATTTCCTCGACCACCTGACCCACAATGTCTATCGCGGCCAGATGGACAAATGGTGGGATTTCTACCGCAATCTGTTCGGCTTCAAGCAGATCCATTTCTTCGACATTGACGGCAAGATCACCGGCCTGGTCAGCCGGGCCATCACCTCGCCCTGCGGCAAGATCCGCATTCCGCTCAACGAATCCAAGGACGAGACCAGCCAGATCGCCGAGTACCTGAAGAAGTACAATGGCGAAGGCATCCAGCACATCGCGGTCGGCACCGACGAGATCTACGCCGCCACAGACAAGCTCGCCGCCAACGGGCTGAAGTTCATGCCAGGCCCACCGGAAACCTATTACGACATGTCGTATGCCAGGGTGAACGGCCATGACGAGCCGATCGAACGGATGAAGAAGCACGGTATCCTGATCGACGGCGAAGGCGTGGTGGACGGCGGCATGACCAAGATCCTGCTGCAGATCTTTTCGAAGACGGTGATCGGGCCGATCTTCTTCGAGTTCATCCAGCGCAAGGGTGACGAAGGCTTTGGCGAAGGCAATTTCCGCGCGCTGTTCGAATCGATCGAGCAGGACCAAATCAAGCGCGGCGTGATCAGGGTCGACGGCAAGGCGGCGTAGGCTGCCTCGAACCGAACTTCTTGCGGCGCGATCAATTATGACCTAAATTATGGTCATAAAGGATCGCGCTATGAATGTTTCCATCGCCGAGGCCAAGGCTAAATTGTCTGAACTCGTCAGCCGCGCTGAAGCCGGCGAGGAGATCATACTTACACGCCACGGCAAAGTGGCCGCGCGCATTGTACCACCGGCGGCCATCGAAACGCTGCCGCGTATCGGCGCCTTGAAGGGCAAGATCTGGATTGCGGACGATTTTGACGAACTCGGCCCCGAATGGGACGAGTACGTGAAATGACGGTCGGCCAGTATCTCGCCGACACCCATATCATCCTCTGGTCGATTTCGGACGACCGACGTCTCAGCGAACAGCACCGCGCTATCCTGGCTTCGGACGTCGTGGTGTTCGCCAGCGCGGCAAGCGTGTGGGAAATCGCCATCAAACGTTCGATCGGAAAACTCGATGCGCCGGACGATCTGCCAACGCTGCTTCCAAGGATGCGATTTCAGCCGCTCGCCGTAACTTTGCATCATGCGAATACCGTCAGCGGCCTACCCCACCACCATGGTGATCCGTTCGACAGACTGCTGATCGCGCAGGCGCAGGTGGAGAACCTGACCATCCTAACATCTGACCCGCATTTCGCCCGTTACGGCGTCGCTCTGGCCTGATAGGCGAAAACCGGCTCACAATCCCAGCTGCTCGACCTCCGCCTTCCTCAGCTTGATGTCATAATCGAGCAAAAACTCGTCCAGCTGCGGCGGCGCAACCGAGGTGCCGGACAGCATTGCGTGCACCTGACCGCGATGGTGGATATCGTGCAGGAAGACATGGGCAAGGATATCGCCGATGCGCTCGGGGATCATGCCGTCCTCACGCCGGTCGGTGATCACGCGGCGGTCGAGATCGGCCTCCGACAGGCCGTCGCAGAAGGCGATCAGACGCCGGTCGGCCGCGATCTGCGCGGCAAACAACGCATGGGGCTCGTCGAGAGGCACAAAATCATCATGGGCTGCGGCACCGACGCCACCCTCTTCGAGAAAATCGAGATAGAGATAGTCGACCGCAAGGACATGGTTGAGCGTCGCCTTGATCGACGGGAAAAAGCTGGTGCGCTCGGCCTCGAACTCACCGGGCTTGAGCGCCAGCACGGCGCGATAGAGCCGGTCGTTAGACCAGAGATTGTTCCCGGCCATGCGGCGCAGATGATCCAGAAGATTCATCGCTGAAACCTCTCTTAGCCCCTACCCCTCGTATTTCTCGACCTTCTGCTCGATGGCGCCGAAGATCGAATGTCCGGCCTTGTCCTTCATCTCGATCCGCACCGTGTCACCGAAGCGCAGGAACGGCGTCTTGGGCTCGCCTGACGCAATGGTCTCGATCATGCGCAATTCGGCGATGCAGGAATAGCCGGCGCCGCCCGCCGACACCGGCTTGCCCGGTCCGCCGTCGAGCTTGTTTGAAACCGTGCCCGAGCCGATGATCGTGCCGGCGACAAGTGGCCGCGTCTTCGCGGCGTGCGCGATAAGGGCCGGGAAATCGAATGTCATGTCGACGCCGGCATTGGCGCGGCCGAACGGCTTGCCGTTGAGATCGGCAAGAAGCGGCAGGCTGACCTTGCCGCCATCCCAGGCATCGCCCAGCTCGTCCGGCGTCACCGCCACGGGTGAAAAGGCCGAGGACGGTTTCGACTGGAAGAATCCGAAACCCTTGGCCAGTTCCGGCCCGGTGAGCGCGCGCAGGGTGACATCGTTGACCAGCATGACCAGCCGGATGGCGGCGTGCGCTTCATCGGGGCTTGCGCCCATCGGCACGTCATCAACGATGACGGCGACCTCCGCCTCCATGTCGATACCGAAGGCTTCGTCGGTCATGCGGATCGGATCGCGCGGCCCGATGAAGGAGTCCGAGCCGCCCTGGTAGATCAGCGGATCGGTCCAGAAGCTTGCCGGCATCTCGACGCCACGCGCCTTCCGCACCAGTTCGACATGGTTCACATAGGCCGAGCCGTCAGCCCACTGATAGGCGCGCGGCAGCGGCGAAAGTGCGTCGTGCTCGTGAAAGCGCGCGGACGGCACGGCGTTGTTCTCCAGAGATTCCGCTATGGTCGCCAGATGCGGCGAGATCCTGCGCCAGTCGTCGAGTGCGGCCTGCAGCGTGCGCGCCAGGAACGAGGCATCGGTGTACTGCGTCAGGTCGCGCGAGACGACGACGAGTTTCCCGTCGCGCGTCCCGTCCTTCAATGTGGCAAGCTTCATGCGGTTTCCTCTCCTTGTGCAGCCTTGGCGCCGCTTAACCCCACAACAAGGCCGTCGCGGGCGATCGTCAAGTCGCCGGCCCATGTATTCCTGACAGCGGCAAGCCAGTCCGCCTCGCCGATCTCGGGATCGTCGGCGGGGATGAGGTGGTTGAGCACCAGCCTCTTGACGCCGGCATCGCTGGCGATGCGCCCGGCTTCCTCGGCAAAGCTGTGGCTGGCGAGCAGATGTTCCTTGAGCCGGGCGCCATTGCCGGTTCTGGCGACCAGCCGCTCGATGCCTTCCTGCAGCATGGCTTCATGGACGAGAAGGTCGGCACCCTTGGCGAAATCGGCGAGCGGTGGAAAGAAGGCCGTATCGGCGGAAAAGACTACGTTTTTCCCGCCATGCTCGACGCGCAGGGCAAAACAGTCTGTAACCGGCGGATGGTCGACACGCAGCGCCGTGACCTTCAGGCCACCTTGCTCGACCACCTGGCCCTCGCCGAACTCGTCGATCGAAACCAATTCGCGAATGTCGGGCCGGCCCTCGTCGACGATGCGGATCTCGATGTCGAATTCCATCGCCTGGCAAAAGCGCCGCCAGTAGTGGCCGGTGCCGGGCGGACCAAACACGCTGATCGGCGTCGCCAGCCCCGCCGTCCAGGCGGTGTGGATCAGCGGCCCCAGTTCCAGCACATGATCGGAATGCAGATGCGTGATGAAGATCAGGTCGAGCGCCTTAAGGCTGATGCCGGCATCGACCAGCCCCCGCGTCACGCCAAGTCCGCAATCGACGACGATGGTTCGCCCCCCGATCTCAAGCAGTGACGAACTCGGCCACGGCCCGCCTGGCCGCAGCGCCGGGCCGCCCTTGGAGCCCAGCAGCACCAACCGATCCGGCATTGGCTTGCGGCTCAAGACCAGTCGCCCTCCGGCGTGCCATTAAAACGCTTCTTCAGGTCTGCCCAGCAATCGATGTAGTTGTCCTGGCGGGTTTCCAGTTCGGCGCCATAGCGGGTCAGCATCTGCGGGAAGCGGGTCTCGAACATGAAGGCCATGGTGTTGTCGAGCTTGACCGGTTTCAGATCCGCGCGCGAGGCTTTTTCGAAGCCAGGGGCATCCGGGCCATGGGCCAGCATCAGATTGTGCAGGCTGATGCCACCGGGAACAAAGCCTTCTTCCTTGGCATCGTACTGGCCATGGATCAGGCCCATGAACTCGCTCATGATGTTGCGGTGGTACCATGGCGGCCGGAACGTATCCTCTGCCACCAGCCATCGCGGCGGGAAGATGACGAAGTCGATATTGGCCGTGCCTTCCTCGCCGCTCGGCGCGGTCAGCACGGTGAAGATCGACGGATCGGGGTGGTCGAACAGGATGGCGCCGACCGGCGAAAACGTCGCCAGATCATATTTGTAGGGCGCGTAGTTGCCATGCCAGGCGACGACGTCGAGCGGCGAATGGCCGATCTCGGTGACATGGAAATTGCCGCACCATTTCACGATCAGCCGGCACGGCGTCTCCTTCTCCTCGAACCAGGCAAAGGGCGTCTTGAAATCGCGCGGGTTGGCCAGGCAATTGGCGCCGATCGGGCCCCGATCGGGCAAGGTCAGCTTGGCGCCGTAGTTCTCGCAGACATAGCCGCGTACTTGACTGTCGACCAATTCGACCTTGAAGACGAGGCCGCGCGGCAAAACGGCGATCTCGCCGGGCCGAAGCTCGATGACGCCCATTTCGGTGACGAAGCGCAAGGCGCCGACCTGCGGCACGACCAGCAACTCACCGTCGGCATTGAAGAAATGATCGTCGACCATCGATGTGTTGGCGACATAGACGTGGGCCGCCATGCCTGTCTGCCCGAGCACATCGCCTGCCGTGGTCATGCTGCGCATGCCTTGAATAAAATCGGTCGGTTCCTTCGGCATTGGTACCGGGTTCCAGCGATACTGGCCAAGCGCCAGTTCGTGGTCACCGACATTGGGAGCGGTCTTCCACAGGGGATAGCTCGCCGCCTTGAAGCGGTCGGTGTGCTTGACGCTCGGCCGGATGCGATAGAGCCAGGACCGCTCATTGGTGCCGCGCGGCGCGGTGAAGGGCGAACCGGAAAGCTGTTCGGCGTAAAGGCCGTAGGCCGGCCGCTGCGGGGAGTTCCGCCCCTGCGGGAGCGACCCCGGCAAGGTCTCGGTCTCGAAATCGTTGCCGAAGCCCGGCATGTAGGAAAAGGCCATCGCTTCCTCCCTTGCGCATCCGGCAGGCGCCAGCCGGATTGACCAAACTGGTTTCATTTGTAACCATCGAAAATGTAACTATCAATGCCACCATGGCGCTTAGGGAAATGAACCATGGACCCGGAGATCCTGGAGCTCGAAAGCTTCCTGCCCTACCGGCTGTATCGTCTTGCCGATGCGGTCAGCCGCGAATTCTCGCGGATATACAAGGACAGTCACGGGCTGACACGGCCGGAATGGCGAACGCTCTCCGGACTTGGCCAGCGCGGGACGATGACCGCGACGGAGCTCGGCGAGCAGTCGGCCATGCACAAGACCAAGGTGTCACGCGCGGTGGCCGAGCTTGAAAGGCGGCGCTGGCTCATCCGGACACCTGATGAGAACGATCGCCGTGTCGAGCATTTGAGGCTTACCAAAGCGGGCCTTGCCGCCTATCGTGAGATGGTACCGTTGGCGAAGGCGTTCGAGCAGGCGCTGCTGGCCCAGTTGAGCGCCGACGAACGGACTTCCATCGTAAAGGGCGTCTTGTCGCTGGAAACCGCATTGGATAGGAGATAGCCGCCGTCGCCGGAGGAGATATAAGACGGTCGCCGCGAAGGGGTCGCGCGTTCAGGCAGCCACGGGTCTCGCGGTCCCTGCTTGTCCGGTAGCGGATTTTCTGCGCCTGCATGTCAGCTGGCGGATGATCCATGAGCGAATTGGGGGATGGATGAAGTCGCTGATTGCCAAGCCGGTGGCGGTGATCGTCCTGCTGTTTGCGCGTGCCATCACCGCCGTGCGGCCGTTCTGGCACGAAGGCAGGCTGCCTCGCCGTCGCTCGATCTTCTTTGCCAACCACTCCAGCCATGGTGATTTCATCCTGATCTGGGCTGTTCTGCCGCCGCGCCTGCGTCGACGGGTCCGTCCCGTAGCGGGTGCCGACTACTGGCTGAAATCAAAACTCCGAAGCTTCATCGGGCGCGACGTTTTCAACGCAGTCCTGATCGATCGCAATCGCGACGCACGCACGATGGATCCTGTCGAGAGCATGGGGGAAGCGATGAAGGAAGGCTCTTCGCTGATCCTCTTCCCGGAAGGCACGCGCAACCAGTCCGATGCGTCCTTGCAGCCTTTCAAATCCGGCCTGTTCCATTTGGCGGCATTGCATCCGGACTTCGAACTGGTGCCGGTGTGGATCGCCAATCTCAACCGGGTGATGCCGAAGGGAGAGTTCGTTCCCATACCGCTGATCTGCACGGTGACGTTCGGCGAGCCAATGCATCTGGTTGATGGCGAGGACAAGGATACGTTTCTCGAGCGGGCACGGGAGGCGCTACTCGCGCTGGCGCCGAAAAAGGTAGCGGAATGAGCTCGACCCAATTCGACATGATGGTTCTCGTGCTCGGCGTCTTCGGGATCCTGCTTGCGGCCTCTTTCGTCGGCCAGATCCTGGAGCGACGCTTGTCGCCAGAGGGCTCAAACCCGGCCATCGAGAACCTCAACGCCCGCATCAATGCCTGGTGGGTGATGGCGATCCTCATCGCCATCGCATTCGTCGCTGGGCGCATCGGCGTTCTGCTCCTCTTCGGCTTCTGCTCCTTCGCAGCCCTTCGCGAGTTCGTGACGCTGACCAATACGCGGCGTGCCGACCACTGGGCGCTGGCCACCGCGTTTTTCGTCGTGCTGCCGTTGCAGTATGTCCTGCTCTGGATCGAGGACTACGAAATCTTTTCCGTTTTCATTCCGGTCTACGCCTTCCTGTTGATGCCCATCATCTCGGCGGTGCGAGGCGACACACAGCACTTCCTGGTCCGAATCGCGGAGGTGCAATGGGCGCTAATGATCTGCGTCTTCTGCGCCTCGCACGTGCCGGCTCTTCTGACGTTGCACATTCCCGGCTACGAGGGCCGCAATGTGCTTTTGATAGCCTTCCTTGTCATCGTCGTTCAGTTGAGCGATGTGCTGCAATATATCTGGGGCAAGATGATCGGGCGTACGAAGATCGCACCAAGGCTTTCGCCGTCCAAGACTGTTGAAGGGTTCGTCGGCGGCATCGCCTGCGCCAGCCTCGTCGGCGCTGGCCTGTGGTGGATCACGCCGTTCTCTCCGCTCCAGGCCGGCGCAATGGCCTTCCTGATCACGTTGATGGGTTTTTTCGGCGGCCTCGTGATGTCCGCCATCAAACGCGACCGCGGCGTGAAGGATTGGGGCCATCTGATAGACGGCCACGGGGGCCTGATCGATCGGCTGGATTCGGTGGTGTTCTCCGCTCCGATCTTCTTCCACCTCACGCGTTACTTCTGGTCGCCGGGATGAGGCAGTCATGAACACAGGCGACCGCAGACCCCTTGCAAGCCGCGACACGCGCTGGGCACAGGCGGCGGCCAGACGTCTCGCCGCACTCTCGGTGACCCCCAACCAGATTTCGCAGGCCAGCATCCTCGCCGGCGCGCTGGCCGGCGCCGCCTTCTGGCTTGGCGGGCAGAGCGACGGCATGGCGCGTCTGCTGTTGTTGCCTGGTGCCGCGCTGTTCTGCCAACTACGCCTACTGTGCAACCTTTTCGACGGCATGGTCGCCGTCGAAGGCGGCAAGGCGTCGGCCGATGGGCCGTTCTGGAACGAGTTCCCGGACAGGATCGCCGACATCGCCATCATGGTGGGCATAGGCTACGGCATCGCCATGCCTGGCCTTGGCTGGGCAGCCGCCTGTTTTTCGGTTCTCACCGCCTATGTGCGGGAACTCGGGCGGGCCAATGAAGCACCGAGCGATTTCTCCGGCCCGATGGCCAAACCGCATCGCATGGCGGTTGCAACCATCGCTGCGCTGCTGTCATCAGTGGAATTCCTCTGGCATGGCCGCAACGAAATCCTGACACTCGCGCTTGCCATCATCGCGATCGGCTCCGCCGCAACCGCGCTGCGCCGCGCATGGCGACAAGTGCGTTGGTTGAGAAGCGAGCGCCCCTGAGGCCTTTCCTGGCTGCGCTCGCCGGACGCGTCTACCAGTCCATCACGACCTTGCCCGAACTGCCGCTCCTCATCGCATCGAAGCCTGCCTGGAAATCGTCGATGCCGATGCGGTGCGTGATCAGTCCCGAGACATCGAGCGGACCCTGCACCAGCGCGATCATCTTGTACCAGGTCTCGAACATCTCGCGGCCGTAGATGCCCTTGAGATGCAGCATCTTGAAGATGACCTTGTTCCAGTCGATCTCGAAGCCGGTGGGCGCAATGCCCAGGATGGCAATCTTGCCGCCATTGTTCATGGTGTCGATCATGTCGCGGAAGGCCGGGGCGGCGCCCGACATTTCGAGGCCGACGTCAAAACCCTCGGTCATGCCGAGCGCCGGCATGACGTCGCGCAGCTTTTGCTTCGAGGCGTCGACGACATGCTGGACGCCCAGCTTTTTCGCCAGCGCCAGCCGAACCGGGTTGATGTCGGTGATGACCACCTTTCGCGCACCGACGCATTGCGCAACCAGCGCGCCCATGATGCCGATCGGCCCGGCGCCGGTGACCAGCACATCCTCGCCGACCAGATCGAAGGACAATGCCGTGTGGACGGCATTGCCCAGCGGATCGAAGATCGCCGCGACCTCGTCCGGCACGTCATCGGGGATCGGAACGACATTATGCTGCGGGATCGCCAGATACTCGCCGAAAGCGCCTGGCCGGTTGACGCCGACACCGAGCGTGTTGCGGCACAGATGCCCCCTGCCCGCACGGCAGTTGCGGCAATGGCCGCAGACGATGTGGCCTTCGCCCGAGACACGCTGGCCGACCTTGTATTCGGTGACGGCCGCGCCGAAATCGGCGACGGTGCCGACGAATTCATGGCCGGTCACCATCGGCACCGGCACCGTCTTCTGCGCCCACTGGTCCCAATTGTAGATATGAACGTCGGTGCCGCAGATCGCCGTCTTCTTGACCTTGATCAGCACATCATTGGGGCCGATCTCCGGCACCGGCACTTCTTCCATCCAGATGCCCGGTTCGGCCTTGGCCTTCACCAGCGCCTTCATCATGTTCGACATTCTCTTGTCCCTTGAATCTCTTGATCCGGAATCGCTTTTCGGCGCCGGCCGCTCAGGAAATCACGCCCAGTTCCCTGCCGACCGCGCCGAACGCCTCCACCGCGCGGTCGATGTGGGCGCTGGAATGCGCCGCCGACATCTGGGTGCGGATTCGCGCCTGGCCCTTCGGCACCACGGGGAACGAGAAGCCGATGACATAGATGCCGCGCTTCAACATGCGTGCCGCCATTTCCTGCGCCAATGTCGCCTCGCCCAGCATCACCGGAATGATCGGATGATCGGCACCGGCCAGCGTGAAGCCGAGCTTGCCCATCTGCGACCTGAACCGCGCCGCATTGGCATATAGGCGTTCGCGCAAGGCGTCGCCATTGCGGATCAGGTCGAACACCTTGATCGAGGCGCCGGCGATCGCCGGCATAAGCGTGTTGGAAAAGAGATAGGGCCGCGAGCGCTGGCGCAGCCAGTCGACCACCTGGCTCTTGCTGGAGGTGTAGCCACCGGAAGCGCCGCCGAGCGCCTTGCCCAGCGTGCCGGTGATGATGTCGACCCTGCCTTCGACGCCGCAGTGCTCGGCCGAGCCGCGGCCATTCTTGCCGACGAAGCCGACCGCATGGCTGTCGTCGACCATGACCATCGCATCGTATTTGTCGGCAAGGTCGCAGACGCCTTTCAGGTTGGCGATGATGCCGTCCATCGAGAACACGCCGTCGGTGGCGATCAGTCGGAAGCGGCAATCCTTCGCCTCCTTCAATCGCGCTTCGAGATCGGCCATGTCGTTGTTGGCGTAGCGGAAGCGCTTGGCCTTGGACAGCCTGACGCCATCGATGATCGAGGCGTGGTTCAGCGCATCCGAAATGATCGCGTCTTCCTCTCCAAGCAGCGTCTCGAACAGTCCGCCATTGGCGTCGAAACAGGAGCCGTAGAGGATGGTGTCTTCCAGGCCGAGGAAGGAGGAAATCGTCGCCTCGAGCTGCTTGTGTTCCTCCTGCGTGCCGCAGATGAAGCGCACCGAGGCCATGCCGTAGCCGTAGCGATCAAGCGCCTGCGTAGCCGCCTTTCGCAGGTCGGCGCTGTCGGCAAGGCCGAGATAGTTGTTGGCGCAGAAGTTCAGCACTTTCTCGCCGCCGACCTCGATCTGCGCCGACTGCATCGAGGAAATCACCCGCTCTGATTTGTAGAGCCCGGCTGATTTCAGCCCTGCAAGCTCATTGTCGATATGGGAGAGAAATGCTGCGGTCATGATCAGGCCTCGTTTGACGTGCGCAGACTGTCGTCCCGCTTGCGCAAAAAATCCATCGCAAAAGCGACCGGGTCGGGTGGTCGGACAGCATCAACCGGGGCGCGACTGGCATCGCCCGAGCGGCCGTTCGATAGCGTACGCGACAAGCAATGCTCAAATGCAGGGCGGCGGCGAAAGGAGCCGATAACCATTTAGCGATCTTCCCGGCTCTCCCCTTGCCGGGCCGGCTGTCGATTTCCAATCCTGTTAACGTTTGTGGCTCAATGGTGACCATACAGGAATCCGTTGGCGAGAGGGCCGCCCCCGAAAATGTCGCAGCAGCCGGTGCAAACCGTTTCAGGCAAGCTCATACTGCTGATCAAGGCTGGCTACTGGCTGGCGCTGTTGATCATTGCCACCATGGTGGCAGCCTCCTTCGTCCTGCTGCAGCAGACGATTGCCACGCAGCAGCACAACCACACCTTGCTCGATATCGTCGGCACGCAGAAGACATTGTCGCAGCGCATCGTCTTCCTTGCCAGCGCAACGGGTGCCGCGTCGCGCGACAAGCAGCCGGCGCTGGTCAGCGCGCTCAAGCAAGCCACGGCGGAGTTCGAGACCAATTACGATCTGCTGCTCAAGCAGACGGGCGCAGATCCGCAATCGCCGGCCAAGCTCGATGCGAAGTCGATCGAGAGCGTGCTTTTCGCCAAGCCCTTCCATCTCGACTATTTCTCGGTTGGGCTGATCGCCAATGGCGACCGTCTGATCTCGGCATTTGAATCGAAACTCAATCTCGACAATGACGGCTACAAGGGCGGCGCTGAACGCGTCAACCTCGATACGTCGGTCGCCAATGCAACCTTGTCGGGTTATGCGGCCCTTGGCCAGCGCATCAGCGCCGAGGCCGACGAGCGCTCCGAAAAGCTGCTCGCCCTCCACCGCACGCTGTTCTACGCAACACTCGGCGTCATCCTGCTGGTGGCACTGTTCATCTTCAGGCCGATGTCCAATGCGATCCTGCGCAAGACGCGGGAATTGGTCGATGCGCGCAACTCAATGGCCTTCATCGCGGTTCACGACGGCCTGACCGGCCTGCACAACCGCACTTTCCTGACCGACCATTTCGACACGCTCATCAAGGGTGCGCACCGGCGGCGCGAACGCCTGGCAGTGGTCCAGCTGGACCTCGACCGGTTCAAGCAGATCAACGACACGCTCGGCCACGCCGCCGGCGACTATGTCCTGGTGGTGACGGCGCAGCGCATGCGCGATTCGTGCCGGGCGTCGGATCTGTGCGCGCGGCTCGGTGGCGACGAATTCGTGATGATCCTCAATGGCGCGGGCAGCACCGAGGACATCAACATGCTGGCACGGCGGATCCTGGCGCATATCAACGAGCCGATCATTTTCCAGGGCACCACGATTCTTCCGGGTGCCAGCGGCGGCATCGCCGTCTATCCGATCGATGCCGACAATGCGCAGGACCTGCTCGTCCATGCCGATCTGGCGCTTTACTCCGCCAAGAAGATGGGCGGTGGCAACTTCTCGTTCTTCTCGGAGGAGTTGCGCCGCGAACTCGACTACCGCAAGCAACTCGAGCACGACATCAAGGTCGCCATTTCAGAAAGAGCGTTCCAGGTCTATTTCCAGCCGCAGGTCTCCCTGACAAACGGCGCCATCAGCGGCATCGAAGCCCTCGTGCGATGGAACCATCCCGAGCGCGGCATGATCTCGCCGGGCGAATTCATTCCTGTCGCCGAGAAATGCGGTTTCATGCCGGAGATCGGCCGTATCGTGATCAGCAAGGCGATCAACGAAGCCGCCGAGTGGAACCGTGCCGGGATTGCCTTCGGCCGGCTTGCCGTCAACGTTTCGGGCACCGAACTGCGCGAGCACGATTTCGATGCGTTCTTGTTCGATACGCTGGAAAAGGCCGGGCTGCCGCCGCAGAAACTCTCGCTGGAAATCGTCGAATCCGTCATTCTGGACGACGAGAAGACAGGCATCGCCGCCAAGCTGCGCCACATCAGGGCCGCGGGCGTGCATCTGGAACTCGATGATTTCGGCACCGGCTATGCGTCGCTCAGCCACGTCAATCCCAACGAGATCGATCGGCTCAAGATCGACCGCCGCTTCGTCCAGAACATCCATGAGAATGGGGACAACTCCAAGATCGTGCGCGCCATCACCGAGCTTGCCCGCGGGCTCGGCATCTCGATTGTCGCCGAGGGGGCTGAAACCGAGGCCGAACTCGACTCGCTGATGGCGATCGGCTGCGACCAGGTACAGGGCTATTCCATCGCCTTCCCGATGCCGCACGACAAGGCGCTCGAATGGCTGACCGCGCGCATGCCGAAGAAGGCCAGGCTGACGGTGCTGCAAGGCAGTCTGGCATAGCCGAAACCTGGCCCGCCTTGACAACCGTCCGCCGAAATGGCGGCCTGTCGTGATCGCAAACGGATACAGCGGCTTATGACATTCTTTCGGCTTGTGCTGGCGGCCATGCTGATGTCCGCGCTGCCGGCTCATGGGGCGGATCGCACCATCTATCTCACCTTCGACGATGGTCCGCTGAACGGCACCAGCAACATCCTCGATGTGTTGGCGGCGGAACAGGTTCCTGCGACGCTGTTCATGGTCGGCATGCATGCCGAGGCCAGTGTGTCCAACAAGGCCCTGGTCCGGCGCGCCAAGGCGATGCCGCTGGTGACGATCGGCAACCACAGCTACAGCCACGCCTACAATCACTACCGGCACTTCTACAGCGACACGGAAGGTGTGGTTGCCGACATGCTGATGGCGAATGCCGTGCTGGGCCTGAAGCCCGCGGTGCACGCGCGGCTGCCGGGTCGCGATGTATTCCGGCTGCCTTCGATGTCGAAGGACGACAACTCGCTTGGGCCGGCGCAAGCCGGCCGCGAGGATCCCGACTACGAATTCGTCGCGGCGTCCGGCTTCTATCTCTACGGCTGGGACCACGAGTGGGTGCACAAGGATAACGGCGAGCCGGTCCAGAGCGTCGACCATCTGGTCAGCGAAATAGATCACCTGTTCGGCTATGGCCGCTTCGCCAAACCGGGCAAGCTGATCCTCCTGATGCATGACGAGATGTTCCAGGACAGTTTCGACGGCAAGACGCAGCTCACCAACCTGATCACCGCACTGAAGTTGCGCCGCTATGCGTTTGGAACAATCCAGAGCTATGACTGAGCGGGCAAAGACGGCAAATTTTTCAACGGATTAAGCGTCGGCACCCCAAGCGGGCAAAATGAGGTTCGTTATCCGTCAGTATTGTCAAGCCATGGACCTCGGCGGTTGCCGCGATCACCATATCCTCAAATCCAGGCCTGTGCGCCCTCGCCCGATCCAGGAGTAGCCCAGCCGCATGCGGCATGCAGGTCGAAGGGAAGCACTCTTTCTCCGCAGAGGTGCTGGACCGCTCGCCACCATCTGCGCAGCAAGGTTTGCGGGGTCGAGACGGAATATCGTCAACGTCGCTGGGAAAAAGCCGCCAACAATTGACCAAAACTGGGCACGCGCGAGAGCCTTTCGTAGTCTTCGAAAGACAGAATGACAGCTTGCTTGCGTCCGTGACGGGTGATGACGGCAGGTTTCCCCGCGACGGCTTGGTCAACCACCGCCGAAAGCGTTGCCTTGGCATCCTTCAACGGAATCTCGCGCATGCTCCGCTCCAGAAATGACCATAGTGGTCATACAGCAAGGCAAGTTGGGTAAAACAAGGCTGTCGACCGACCGGGGTCAACCGACATTGTCGCGCAGCGCCGCCAGCACCTGCGCAAACTCCGCCAGACGCTCGTCGGGCAATCCTTTGCGGAGCCGCTTGTCGAAGGCGAGTGCGGCTTGTCGCAACGTCTCGAACAGCTCTTCTCCGGCTTCCGTCAATTCGACCAGATGGACCCTCCGGTTGACGGGATCGCGGCGGCGCGTCAGCAGGCCCTGCGCCTCCATCGCGTTGAGATGGTGGGTCAGCGTCGCGCCCTGGATGCCGATCATCCCGGCGAGTTCGCGCTGATTGGCGAGCTTGCTCGACTTGACCGACAGCAGCGTGAGCCAGACCGGCAATGTGCCGCCCGCTTCAACCAAAGCGGCGTCGAAGGCCTGCGCAACGAGCTTGGCGGTGCGGCCGAGATTCATGCCGACTGGCGGGCGTTCAAAGGGCGTCATTGCCGGACACTAGACGGTGTTTTCCGCGGATGGAACAGGCTCGCGTTTATACATTGACATCTAACAGTTAGATATCTAACTATTAACACGATAGCAGGCGAGAGAGGAGAGCCGGCATGCAATACGTCTACATCGTGGTTATCGGTCTTCACGTCATGGCCGGCGTGTTCTGGGCTGGCACCACAATCACGCTCGCCCGCGACCCCGAAATCAAGGCGGAGCGCTTCATCCAGCCGCAGATGGGCGCGGCCGGCATGGTTTTCCTGACCGGGGCGCTGCTGTGGTACTTCTTCCACGGCGCTTATTTCGGCTCGATGGAAATGGTGCTGGCGCTCGGCATCCTGGCCGCTTTTGCCGCGGCCGGCGTGCTCGGCGCCATGGTCAGGGCGCCGAGCAGGCGGCTTGCTGGCGCCAATGCGGAAATCGAAGTGCAACTGCGCGCCAGAATGGCGGTCGGCGAACGCATTGCCGCATGGCTGCTGGTGGTCACCGTGCTGTGCATGGCAATCGCCAGGATGGTCTGAGCGTCGTCCGCACCGCAAGCTCACAAGATCGCACGTTATCAGGCGATAAGCCAACGGCGTGCGGGCGCGCGGCCGGGCCGGCATACATGGGCTCTCGTATGCCGGTCCGGACCGCGCGCCACCAACATTTGCAATTGCCGAAGCCGCTTTCTCAGGTCAGTTTTTTGCAGGCCTGTTTCTCGAGTGCCTCCACGAAGACCGCCGGCTCCCATCCTGCATCCAGAGCACGATGGAAAAGCGCCTGTTGGGTCTCCGGCGCAAGGCCGCCGAGCGGCGGGTCGCGATCGAGATTGGTCGGAAAGGAATAGCCTTCCGCCGACGACGCAATGGCGTTGCCCGCCGCCTGACTGGTCAGGCTGCCATCGTCCAGCATACGCTGGAGAACGGGATAGAGGGCCGCGCTCATGCGGGTCCGGTCCACGCTCTCCATGGCGCGGCCATAGGCCGATGAGACCTGCAACAGGTTCGCCATGCGCTGGATGTCGGCCGACCGATTGGTGCCGGCGGCGTGGAACAGTGCCGGATTGAAGAAGGCCGCGTCGCCCTTTTTCAGGGGCAGCTGAACATGATGCTCGGCGAAATAGGCCTGGAATTCGGGGCGGTTCATCGCCAGGTAGCCAGGCAGGTAGGTCTGCGAATAGGGCAAATAAAGCGTGGGGCCGCTTTCCACCGGCATATCGCAATGAGCGACGGCCCCCTGCAGCGTCAGCACCGGCGAGACCCGATGGACGTGCACCGGATAGCGTTCGATGATGGGCGCGGTCTGGAAACCGAGATGATAGTCCCGGTGCGCGGACTGCGATGCGCCACCCGGCCTGACATTGTTCACCTGCGACGTCACCTGATAGGCCGGGCCGAGCCAGGCTTCCGATATCAGCGCGATAATATCGTTGCCGTAATAGGCGGCGAAGGTCGCGGGATCGCGCAGGCACAGCTTCTCCAGCGCATTCCACACCCGGTCGTTGGCGCCGGGCTTGGCAAAATGATCGCCGCCGCCTGCCCCGGCCGCACGTTCCTCGGCGATGATGGCATTGAACGCTTCGGTGGCTGCGTCGACTGGCGCCACATCCTCGAAGGCACCGCGAAACACGACGACACCCGGACCATCGGTCATCGCCTCGACCCATTCGGCCAGAAGCGCCTTGCGCCGGGCCGGATCGCCGGCGGCCGCACGAACAGGCGCACCATCGTAGATCAGGACGTTCTTCCGCACCTCGGACGCGAACGGATAGTCCGCTGGATTTGTCGTCCTTTGCGTCGACGCGGCAAAATCATCGATGCTGCACACATCGGCGGTAAGCCAGACACGATCGGATCTGAGCTTGGCATAATTGTCGGCCTTCACGGCATCCTCCCCTTGGTCTTGTTTCGACTGGATGGCGGAAGTATAGCTCTGGCTGAGAGGTAGCATACAGCTGAAACACCTCAAAAACACCTCAAAATTGATCGAGGCGGCCGATGGCGCATCCGTTTCTGGTGAAGGACATCGCCCTGCAGGCCGGCGTCAGCATCGCCACGGTCGACCGCGTCCTGCATGGGCGCAGCGGCGTGCGTCGGCACACAATACGCCGCATAGAGCAGGCGATCCGGGAACTGGAAACGCAACGCTCCCAACTCGGCCTATCGGGCCGCAAGTTCATTCTCGATCTCGTCATGGAGGCTCCCATGCGCTTCACCGAGGCGGTGCGCGCCGCGCTGGAGGCCGAGATGCCGGGCCTCCATCCGGCGGTGTTCCGCGCGCGCCACCACCTGGCCGAAGTGCGCGCGGCAGCGAACACGGTCGCACTGCTCGACGCGATCGCCCGGCGCGGCAGCAACGGGATTTTCCTCAAGGCGCCCGATATTCCGGAGATAGCGGCCGCGGTGGACCGGGTCGTCCGGTCGGGAATACCGGTGGTGACGCTGGTCACCGATCTGCCGAACAGCCGGAGGCTGGCCTATGTCGGCATCGACAACCGCGCCGCCGGCGAAACGGCTGCCTATCTGATCGGCGCATGGCTTGGCGAGCGTCGTGCCGATGTCCTGGTCACCTTGAGCAGCAACCGATTCCGGGGCGAGGAGGAGCGCGAAATCGGCTTTCGCCGCGCCTTGCGCGAAAACTTCCCCGACCTTGGGATCGTCGACATCAGCGAAGGCCACGGCATTGATCGCGCGACGGGCGAATTGGTCCGCACCGCGCTGGCACATCATCCCGATGTTGCGGCCGTGTATTCGATCGGCGGCGGAAACGCCTCAATCGTGCAGGCATTCGCCGAGATGAAGCGGCCCTGCCTTGTGTTCATCGGCCACGATCTCGACGCCGACAATATCGACTTGCTGCGAGGCCGGCACATCTCGGCCGTGCTGCATCACGATCTCAGGCAAGACATGCGTTCGGCCTGCATCCACATCATGCGGGCACAGGGCGCGTTGCCGAGATCGGTCGCGCCAGGCGCGTCCAACATCCAGATCATCACGCCGTTCAACATGCCGGCCTGAGCCGACGGTGCATCAGATCCGCAGGCCGAACCTGATCCCGTCGTAGATGGCGGCATGGATGTTTCGCGAGGCGACCGCGTCACCGATGCGGAACAGCACGAAGCCCGCCCCTGGATTACGCGCAGGAAAAATGTCGCCGCCGCCGACCAGACGTTCGTAGTCGACCGCCCCGCCATTCTTCGACAGCGGCTTCAGGCTGAGATAGAGATCGTCGAGCGGCGCCGCGCCGTGCTCGACCACCACCTGGTCGACCCTGCGCTCCCCGCGCCAGCCGTCGGCAAAGTCCGATGCGAGTTCCGCGACCAGTTGGTTGCCCTCGCGGCGCACCGAGCGCAGGCGCGTGTTGATGGTGATCGTGACGCCCTTTTCCTGGAAGGCGCGCATATAAGGCACGTGGTTCATGCCGCCCATTTCAGGAGCGAAGAAACGCTCCGGCGAAACCAGTTCCAGCCTCGCGCCGCTGTTGGCGATCAACTCGGCCGCGCCCATGCCTTGATGGCCGCCATTGTCGTCATAGATGAGCACGTTCTCGGCCGGCTTGACGCTGCCGGCCATGATGTCCCAGCTCGAAGTGACGAGAGTGTCGCCCGCTGTCAGCGGCGGGTTTCGCGGCAGGCCGCCGGTGGCCACGACGACCACATCGGGCGCCAGCGCCAGGACGTCATCCTGCTCCGCCCAGGTGTCGTACCGGATTTCGACGCCGAGCCGGTCGAGTTCGGCCAGCCGCCAGTCGATGATGCCGATCAGTTCCTTGCGGCGCGGGTTCTGCGTCGCCAGACGCACCTGGCCGCCGGCCTGGCTCGAAGCTTCAAGCACCGTCACCTGGTGGCCGCGCTCGGCCGCGACACGTGCCGCCTCCAGTCCGCCGGCCCCGGCGCCGACGACAACGACCTTTCTTCTCGGCCCTTCGGTCTTGACGATGATGTGCGGAATCTCGGCCTCGCGGCCGGTCGCCGCATTGTGCACGCACAGCGCCTCGCCGCCTTCATAGATGCGGTCGAGACAATAGGTGGCGCCGACGCAGGGACGAATCTCGTGCTCGCGGCCCTCCATCACCTTCCTGATGATGTGCGGATCGGCGATGTGCGCACGGGTCATGCCGACCATGTCGAGCTTGCCGGTGGCGATCGCATGGCGGGCGGTGGCGACATCGGAAATGCGCGCCGCGTGGAAGGTCGGGAACTTTGTCGCCGCCCTCACCTCGCCGGCGAAATCGAGATGCGGCGAAGACCGCATGCCGGCCACCGGAATGACCTTGGTCAATGCCGCGTCGCTTTCGATCGAGCCGCGGATGATGTTGAGGAAATCGACCTTGCCGGAGCCGGCGAGCCGCCTGGCGATCTCGACCCCCTCTTCCTTCGACAGGCCCTTCTCGAAATCCTCGTCGGCGACCATGCGGATGCCGACGACGAATTTTTCGCCGACCGCCGCGCGCACCGCATCCAGCACCATGTTGGTGAAGCGCAGCCGGTTGTCGAGCGAGCCGCCATACTCGTCGTCGCGATGATTGGTGGCCGGCGACCAGAAGCCATCCATAAGATGGCCGTAGGACTCGAACTCGATGCCGTCGAGGCCGGCGGCCTGGCAGCGTTGCGCGGCCGATGCATAGTCGGCGACAATGCGTTCGATGTCCCAGTCCTCGATGGTCTTGGGAAAGGCGCGATGCGCCGGCTCGCGCACCGGCGAAGCCGAGAGCACCGGCAGCCAGTCGGCCTTGTTCCAGCCGGTGCGGCGGCCAAGATGGGTGATCTGGATCATCACCTTGCAGTCATGCTCGTGGCAGGCGTCGGCGAGCTCGGCCAGCCACGGCACGATGCGGTCGTCATAGACATGCAAATTGCCGAAGGCGGCCGGGCTGTCGCGCGAGACGATCGCCGAGCCCGCGGTCATCGTCAGCGCCATGCCGCCCCTGGCCTTTTCGGCATGGTAGAGCCGGTAGCGTTGTTTCGGCATGCCGTCCTCGGAATAGGCCGGCTCATGGCTGGTCGACATCACCCGGTTCTTCAGCGTCAGATGCTTGAGCTGGTAGGGTTGGAGAAGCGGGTCGCTGGTGGTCATCGTCTTCCTGCCGTTTCAAATTGCGTTGGAGCGACATTTGCTGCTCCAGTTCCTATTTTAAGCATCGGATTTATCCGAAAACCGCTGCGCACTCTTCGGTCCGATGCTAAGAAGCGGCGAAAATCGAAAGAGATCCCGCCCATGATCGATACCAAGACCCTTACCCAGCTCGGCGCCCACGTCGAGACGCCACAGAGCCCTGAACAGGCGGTCCTGGAGACCGTGCCGTTTTCGCGCGGCGACGGTCCGCCGGCGATCGTGCGTTTCACCTGCCCGGAATTCACCTCGCTGTGCCCGGTGACCGGCCAGCCGGATTTCGCCCATATCGTCATCGACTACGCACCCGATGCGGCTCTGGTGGAATCGAAGTCTCTGAAGCTGTTCATGACCTCGTTTCGCAACCATGGCGCCTTCCATGAAGACTGTACCGTCATGATCGGCCGTCGCATCGTGGCGGCCACAAAGCCACTGTGGTTGCGCATAGGCGGCTACTGGTATCCGCGCGGCGGCATACCCATCGACGTTTTCTGGCAGACCGGCGCGCCACCCGATGGCGCCTGGCTGCCGGACACTGGAGTGGCCCCCTACCGCGGGCGCGGCTAGTCCAGCCATCATTCGCACTGATATTGGCTGAGCGCCCATTCGCCCGTCACCGACAGCAGGTCCGATATCTTCCAGTCGCCGCCGACCTTCTTGAACTTCCACTCCAGCCGGTGCTGATGGCCTTCGACGACGAAGGCGACCACCACCTTGGCTTGGTCGCCATTCACGGCCTCGATGCTCTTCAGGCTCTTGTCGATTGCGAGCTTGTCGTAGTCGGCATTGTCGAGCGCCATGTTGGGGTCCAGGCATTCGCCCTGCCCCGAAGCCCGCAGCGCATCGCTCTTGTCGAGCACTGTCTTGGCCGGATCGACAAAATTCTTGCGCTGGGTCGGATCGAGCTCCAGCCCGGGATGGTCGTAGAACGGCTTGACCACCGCCGTCGGCGAGCCCGGCAACACGGGCGCGGCCGGCTCGGACGGCGGCCATGCCAGCGGTGGCGTTGCCGGCTCCACCGCGTTGCCGGGTGGGTTTGCAGGCGGTGCATCGCCACCGCCCGGCGTGGCCTGCGCCGGGGCGTTTGCCGGCGGGGCACCGAACAGTCCCTGGCCAACAGCCTCGCTCAAACCCGCCGCCAGCAGGCACATTGCCGACAGAGCCAAGAATACGCGACGGGCCATCGCATCACTCCGGATCTTGACCCGCCATGCATTCGAGCTGGCTCAGCGTCCAATCGTTGGTCTTCGAGGCAATGTCCGAGACCTTCCACTTTCCGCCGACCTTCTTCAGCGACCAGTTCATTTCGCGTTTTGAATCGTCTCCGTCCGAAAAAAGGCTGAAGCTCGCCACCACTTGTGCCGTATCGCCGTCCACCGTCTCGGACAGTTTCAAGGTCTTGGAGACGGTCTTCTGATCGAAATCCTGCGCATCCAGGCCAGGATCGAAGTCGATACATGCGACCTGGTCGGGATTTTTCTTGGTCGCCTGGTCGTTGAGATCGAACAATTTCGTCACCGGCTCGGTGAAGCGGTCCCGGTACTGTGCGTCGGCCTCGAATCTCACCGCCGGGACATAGAAGAACTTCACGGCGTCGGACGCCGGCCCCGCCAGAGCGGCCGCTGGCAAGGCTGTCGTAAGGGCGGCAAGAAGCACTGTCCGTCTCATGCAGAATCTCCGGCTTTTGATGGCTTGAAGCTACCAATACCACGCATCCTGCATATCGGCTTTTTTGCGGCTCATGAAGTCCCTGCCCGGCCTCCTTTCAGCCGGCGAGCCAGACGTTCTGGAGATCCATTTCGAAGGTCTGGTGGACCCCGTAATTCCTGACCTTCTTGTTGGTGTGGCTGAAGAGCTTCTGCCAGAACGGCTGAATGATGACGCCCGAATCCTGCAGGATCTGCTCGACGTCCTTCATCACTTCCTTGCGCTTGGCCACGTCGATCAGCGAAAGCGCCTGTTTGAGCTTGGCGTCGAAGTCGGGATTGGAATAGGCGGATTCATTCCACGCCTCGCCGGTGCGATATCCAAGCGCCAGCACCTGAACGCCGAGCGGGCGCATGTACCAGATGGTCATCGAATAGGGATACTTCGTCCAGTCGTTCCAGAAGGTCGACCCCGGCAGCACCGTGCGCTTCACCTTGATGCCGGCGTCGCGCAGCTGACCGGCGATCGCGTCGCCGGTGTTCTTCTGCCAATCGTCCTCGATGGTGATCAGCTCGTGCTCGAAGTCGGCCTGGCCGGCTTCCGCCATCAGCTTCTTGGCGCCGGCGGCGTCGCGCTCCTTCTTCGGCAGGGCATAATATTCGGGATGGATCGGGCTGACATGGTGGTTCTCGCCGACCGTGCCGCGCCCATTGTAGCCGAGTTGCAGTACGGCGTTGTTGTCGACGGCCATCTGCAGTGCGTTGCGCACCCGCTTGTCGTCATAGGGTTTATGGGTGACGTTGGTGCGGGCAACGAGTGTCGTCGCCGTCGCGACCTCGGATTTCTGCAGGCCCATCTTGTCGAGAATGTCGATGAAGTCGGCGGGCGATTCGAAATTGAGGTCGATCTCGCCGGAGTCGAACGCGTTGACCGTGGCGTTGAAATCGGTGCCGTAGTCGATGAACTCGACGCCGTCGAGCGGCGCCTCGCCGCCCCACCATTTGCCGTTCTCGCGGCGCTTCACCACCGCCTTCTGGCCAACATCGTAGGAGACCAGTTCGAATGGTCCCGTGCCGACCGGCTTCTTGATCGGATCGGCGCCGTCGGCGTCGAAGTTGCGGTGCACGACAAGCGCGGGATAGTCGGTGAAGTTCGGGATCAGCGAGATGTCGGGTTCGCTGAGCTTCAGCTTGACCGTGCTGTCATCGACCTTGGTGATCGCGCCATCCCTCGCCTTTCCGGTTTTTGCGTCGATCAGCGCGCCGACACGGGCGGCCATCGAATTGCCGGCGACGCCTTTTTCACACCAGCGCGTCAGGTTGTGAACTACGTCGTCGGCGTTGAAAGCATCGCCATTGTTCCAGGTGATGCCCTTGCGCACATGCAGGACGTATTCGGTTGCGTCGTCGTTGATGTCCCAGCTTTCAAGCAGCACCGGCTCGAAGGTGAACTGTCTGGTATAGCGCACCAGCGGCTCCAGCCAGCTGCGCGAGATATTGGCAAGCTCCACCCAGTCATAGGTGCGCGGATCCTTTTGCGCCTTGACCGACATCGAGACGTGCAGCGTGCCGCCCTTCTTTGGCTCCTCGGCCAGAGCCTGCTGCGGGGCGGCGAGACCGATCATGCCATAGGCCAAAGCCGTCGATGCGCCAAAGGCGCTTGCCAGGGCCAGGAACTCACGCCGGTCCATGCCGCCCGCGCGCGCGTCTTCCGCCATCGCCTCGATAGCGCTAGGGACACGATCGCCATTGCTTCTGAAGAATGCCATTTCTCTCTCCCATTGGTTCCGTCGGGTCGTTGCCCGTTCTTTCTCAACTGACGGTATCCGGCAGCTTCTCCTCGCGCCGCGCGATCAAATCCCTGAGACCCTCGGCGATCCCCTCGTCCAGCTTCGGCTCCTCATAATCGGCCAGCATGTTGCGCGCTTTCTCACGGCCGCGCGTGTCGTGATCCTTCGCCCCTTCGGCATTCCATTGCTCATAGGAATTGAAGTCCATGATCGAGGGCATGAAGAAGGCGGACTCGAAGTGTTCGAGCGTGTGCTGGGTGCCGAGGAAATGGCCTTGCGGCCCGACCTCGCGGATCGCCGCCATCGCTTCCTTGAAATCGTCGAAGGAGAGCCCGCCCGCGTATTTGTACCAGCCGACAAGCTGCTCGCAGTCCGTCGCGAATTTCGAGTAGCCGCAGGTCAGGCCGGCTTCCAGCCATCCGGCGGAATGCCAGATATAGTTGGCGCCGGCGAGGATGGCGGCATGCATCAGCATGTTCGATTCGTAGCCAGCCTGGGCGTCGTTCAGCTTCGAGCCGACATGGAAACCAGACGTGCGCCATGGCAGCCGGTATTTCCGCGCCAAGGCACCCATCAGGTACATCATCTGGGCGGCCTCCGGCGTGCCGCCCATCGGCGCGCCGGTCTTCATATCGACCGTGACCATGAACTGGCCGTAGATCTGCGGCGAGCCTGGGCGGATGAGCTGGGTCAGCGCCACGCCGGCAAGCGCCTCGGCGTTGACCTGCGCCACCGCGCCGACGGCGGAAGCCGAGGTCGAGGCGCCGCACAGCGCGAAAGGCGCCAGGATCAGCGGCTGATTGTGGCTCGCGTAGACCCGCATGGCATCGATCATGGTGGCGTCCCATACCAGTGGCGAATTGCAGTTGGTGATCGCCACCAGCACAGGGTTGTCGCGTACGAACTCCTCGCCGAAGACGATGCCAGCCATCGCCATCGTGTCCTCGGCGCGCTCTTTCGACGTCACTATGCCCATGAACGGCTTGTCGGAATGCTTCAGGGCCGAGTGGATGATGTGTAGATGCCGTTTCGGCACCGCAATCTCCATCGGCTCGCAGATGACCGAGCTCGAGGAATGCAGCGCCGGCGCCATGTAGGCCATTTTGTGGAAATTGTTGAGGTCGGCGAGCGTGCCGTAGCGCCTGACATTGTCGAGGTCGCGGACGTAGGGCGCGCCATACATCGGCACGAAAATCGAGTTCTTGCCGCCGACGCGCACCGTGCGCTCGGGGTTGCGCGCATGGAGCGTGAACTCCAATGGAACCTTCGAGACGAGCTCCATCAGCAGCGCGCGGTCGATGCGGACACGCGTGTCCCTGACATCGGCGCCGGCCGCCTTCCAGAGTTCGATCGCGCCGTCGTCGCGGAATTCGCAGCCCACCTCCTCGAGGATCTTGAGCGATTCCTCGTGGATCAGTTCCACCGCCTCGTCAGGCACGATCTCATAGGCGGGGATCTTGCGCACCAAGGTCGGAAAGGAAGCGATCGGCGCGCTTCTTAGCGCCTTGCGGCCAAGACGGCCACCGCCGCGGCGGTGGGTCTGTTCGGTCAATTCGACGGCCGGTGCGTTCATGGAGCCTCCTTCTTCCCGCCATACACGTTAGCGACCCGAAATATGGCTGTGACGCTGGAAAATCCTGATCTTCTGTATAAGCTGTGCTTATGCGAAGCCTGCGCCACCTCCTGCCCTCCGCCGGCAGCCTGATCGTCTTCGAGGCAGCCGGCCGGCTGTCGAGCTTCACCGCCGCCGGGCGCGAGCTCGGCATGACGCAGGCAGCCGTCTCCTATGCCGTGCGCGGGCTGGAAGAGCAGCTCGGCGCCAAGCTGTTCCAGCGTCGTCATCGGCAGGTCAGCCTGACCGAAGCCGGCGAACGCTTCCACGCCGATGTCTCGCTGGGCCTGTCGCACATCCGCAAGTCGGCCGAGGATCTGCGCCTGCAGGCGACCGGCGGCCATGTGACGCTCGCCGCATCAACCGCTTTCGGCTCCTTCTGGATGATGCCGCGCCTGCAGCAGTTCCGCGACGAATTGCCGGGCATCGATCTGCGCATCCAGACCGCCGACCGCGACCTCAACATCATCGCCGAGGGCATCCCGCTCGGCGTGCGCGGAGGCGTGCCCGGACAATGGCCGGACTATCATTCGATGCCACTCTCAGACGAGGAGATCTTTCCGGTCGCGGGGCCCAATTATCTCGCCAAGTTCGGCCTGCCCAGGACCGTCGCGGAACTGGCCGCGCACCGGCTCATCCATCTTGAGGAACCCTATCGCGAGGCCCCCAACTGGGACGAATGGTTCGCATCCGCCGGAACCAGCCTGCGCAATGCTGAACGCGGACTGCGCATCAATGACTATGCCCTCGTGATCCAGGCGGTCATGGAAGGGCAAGGCATCGCGCTCGGCTGGCGGCATCTCGTCGAGCGGCTCGTGGCATCCGGCCTGCTGGTGCCGGTCACCGAGCATGTGATGAGGACCGGCATCGCTTTCTACGTCATCTGGCCGAAAAACCGCGACCTCAGCGAGAATGCCCGCAAGGTAAGGGATTGGCTGGTGGCGCAGGCGTGAGTTCAATGCAATCCGGCGCGTGGCCGGATTGCATTCGCAGGCTGGAACGATCAGACCGAACCGTCATTCTTGAGGCCCAGCACATCCACCTTGTCGATGGTCGGCGGGCCAGCGAACAGTGTTTCGGCATTGGCCATCAGCGCCTTTGCAATCTCGCCAGTGAGATGGGCCTGCCGCCCTGCCTCGTCATGAAAGGCATCGAACACGCCGAAGACGCTTGGCGAAAGCTGCAAGGCAAACCAGATCGGTGTTCCTGCTTCCCGATTGGCCAGCTGCAGTCCGGTTTTGAGGAACGCGGCGACATCCTTCTCCTTGCCCGGCTTGGCTTCGAAGCGTGCGAACAATGCGAGCTTGATCATTTGTCTTCTCCTCGTCGTTTGTGCGGCCGGAGGCGGCCGTCGCAAACAACAGTTGCAGCATCGAGCCCCAAAGCGTATTGGCAAAAATGACATCTTTGATACCATTATCGCCATGAACATTTCCGTCCTTGCGCTTGATGGCGTCTTCGACACCGGACTGGCCACGATGCTCGACGTGTTCGGCACCGCCAACGAACTGGTCGGGATGCTGGTGTCGCCGCCCAGCCGCTTCACAACGACTATCGTCGGGGTGAGCGCCTCGGTCCGCACGGCACAGGGCCTTCAAGTGCCGGTCGTCGCGATGGGCAGCCAGCCAGATCCCGATTGGCTGGTGATCCCGGCGATCGGCCAGAAGATGCCAGGCCCGCTTGCCGACGCCCTGAAACGCAGCGATATCGCCGACGCTACCAAGGCGTTGCGCGCTGCCGCCGAAACAGGCACACGCATCGGAGCTGCCTGTATCGGCACTTTCATCCTGGCCGAAACCGGCCTGCTCGACCACAGGCGGTCAACGACAACCTGGTGGCTGGCGCCGATGTTCCGGCAACTTTACCCACAAGTGCGGCTCGATGCCGCGCGCATGCTGATCAATGACGGGCAGTTCGCAACCGCCGGAGCCGCACTCGGCCACATCGACCTCGCTTTGATGATCATTCGCCAGACAAGCCCGGAACTCGCTGCGCTGACGGCGAAATACCTCATCGTCGACAGCCGGCCGTTGCAATCGGCCTATGCGATCTCCGACCACCTTGCCCATTCCAACCCGCTGGTCGAACGCTTCGAACGCTGGGCGCGCGACCATCTCGCCGCCGGGTTCAATCTCGACGAAGCAGCCACGGCACTCGGCGCCAGCAAGCGCACGCTGTCGCGACGGGTCAACGACGTGCTCGGCAAGACGCCGCTGTCCTATTTTCAGGATCTGCGCGTCGAGCAGGCCGTGCATTTGTTGAAAACCTCATCCGACAGCGTCGACGAGATCGCCGCGAAGGTCGGCTATAGCGAGGGGGTGACGTTGCGCAATTTGCTGCGCCGGCGGCTGCGCAAGGGTGTGCGCGAAATCCGCACCGCCAACTGATCCACCGCCAACGCAATTCTGCCCCTCCCGCGAAGCCCGAATCCGCCTATAGTGCCCCATGCCCATTCGCCAGCTTTCCGAAACGATGATCAACCAGATCGCCGCCGGCGAAGTCATCGAGCGTCCGGCCAGCGTGGTCAAGGAGCTGGTCGAGAACGCGCTCGATGCCGGCGCTTCGCGCGTCGAAATCGTCACGGCAGGCGGCGGGCTCAATCTGATCCGCGTCACCGATGACGGTTCCGGCATCCCCGAGCGGGAGCTGGCGCTGGCGATTGCCCGCCACTGCACCTCCAAGCTCACCGAGGATATCAACGACATCCGCTCGCTCGGCTTTCGCGGCGAGGCGCTGCCGTCGATCGGCTCGGTGTCGCGGCTGTCGATCCGCTCGCGCACGGCATTGGGAGACAGCGCCGCCGAAATCGGCATCGAGGGCGGCCGCGTCCTGCCCGTCAGGCCGGCGGCGGCCAATCGGGGAACCACGGTCGAGGTGCGCGACCTGTTCTTCGCCACGCCGGCGAGGCTGAAATTCATGAAAGGCGAGCGCGCCGAAAGCTCGGCGATCAGCGACGTCGTCAAGCGCATTGCCATCGCCTTTCCGGCCGTGCGGTTCACGCTGGCCGGTTCCGACCGCTCGACGCTGGAATTGCCGGCGACCGACGACAGTCAGGAAGGCAGCCTGCGTCGCGTCGCCCAGGTGATGGGAGGCGAGTTTCCCGACAATTCCATTGCCATCGACGCGATGCGCGAAGGCGTGCATCTGACCGGCCATGTGTCGATCCCGTCCTTCACCCGCGCCAATGCGCTGCAGCAATATGCCTATGTCAACGGCAGGCCGGTGCGCGACAAGCTGATCGCCGGCGCCATCCGCGGCGCCTTCGCCGATGTGCTGCCGCGCGACCGCCACGCCGTAACGGTGCTGTTCCTTTCGCTCGATCCGGCCATCGTCGACGTCAATGTCCACCCGGCCAAGGCCGATGTGCGCTTCCGCGACCCGGGCCTGGTGCGCGGGCTGATCGTCGGCGCCATCCGCCAGGCCCTGGCGGACGCCGGCATCCGCTCGGCCACGACCGGAGCCGCCGGCATGATGGCGGCGTTCCGGCCGGGCGCCGCACCCTACAATCATGGCGGCCCGGCCAACGGCCATCGCAGCTACGAAGCAGCATTCCACGCATCCGGCTCCGCCGGTTTCGACCCCTCGCGCTCGCCGCAGCGGCCTCTCGACATGCAATTCGAAGGCTCTGGCTTTGAACGCGCCGGTGCAAGGCATGGCGGCTTCGGTGAGCCCGGCCAGGCCGCGTTCGATACCGGCCCTCTTGCCAGCGCCGATGCGCGCGCCGGGCAGAGCGAGGCGGCCGAGACGCTGCTTGGCACGGTGCTGGGTGCCGCGCGCGCCCAGGTGCACGAGAACTACATCGTTGCCCAGACCAGGGATTCGCTCGTCATCGTCGACCAGCACGCGGCGCATGAGCGGCTGGTTTATGAAGCCCTGAAGAACGCCCTGCATTCGCGCCCCGTGCCCTCGCAGATGCTGCTTCTGCCCGAGATCATCGATCTGCCGGAAGAGGATGCCGAGCGGCTCGCCATGCATTCTGAGACATTGGCCCGCTTCGGCCTGGGCATTGAGCGTTTCGGCCCGGGCGCCGTTGCCGTGCGCGAGACGCCCTCGATGCTGGGCGAAACCAATGTCCCTCAACTGGTGCGTGATCTCGCCGACGAGATCGCCGACAACGACACGATCGAAACGCTCAAGGAGCGGCTGGACAAGATCGCCGCCACAATGGCCTGCCACGGCTCGGTGCGTTCCGGCCGCCTGCTCAAGGCCGAGGAGATGAACGCGCTGCTGCGCCAGATGGAGGCGACGCCGGGTTCGGGCACGTGCAACCATGGCCGCCCAACCTATATCGAGCTCAAACTGGCGGACATCGAGCGGCTGTTCGGTCGGCGGTAGGTGTGCCCTCCGACCGCCAACACCAAGGCCCGATGCCCCGCGTCAGTTCTTTTTCTGATATTTCCTGGTCGCGCGATTGAAGACGTAGTCCGTCGTGTAGCCGGCGCCGCCACCGCGAAAATTCACCGAAATGACGTCCTTGCCGTGCTCCACCGACTTCTGAACGTTCATGTAGATGGGCGTCATCAGCATGCCCGCATTGCAATCATCGTCATCGAAGCGGATTTGCTGGACGACCTTGCCGGTGCTCTTTTTGATCACCTGCATTTTCGTCATGCAAATACTGGCGCTGGTGTTCGCATAAACGCCGGCAAACCTGTCGGCGGCGGTCTCGGCCCAGAAGGGAATCTCGACGGTCCCGACGATCTTTGCGTCGCCGGTGTCATCAAGGCTCGCGACCTTCTTGAGAATGACGGGCAATTCGTCGGCGCCCTTGCTCAAGCTTCCCGTCGCGCCGTCCGCGTTGACATCAAGGACGATCGGGCATCCGGCGGTGTCGACCGGCGTCTTTGACCCCATTACCATGACCCGATAGAATTCCTTGTCATCCGCGATCTCGCAAAGCGAGACTTTGGTGCCGTTGACGGTGCCATACACTGCGATCGGCCTCTGTTCCGTGTCGCGGAAGTAACTTCCCTGGACGGTAATGCCGCTGCCAAAACTGTCATATCTCTGCAGCGACAAATGGACCGGATCGGGCCCGATGGTTCCTTCGTAGTTTTCGACGTGATACCAGCCCGCGACGGCTTCCCCGGTCAGCGACAAAACGCAAAAGAGCGCCGATATGAGCAGTTTTCCCATTCCGTCCCCCCAGTGAAAGCGGCTCACCATAACGGCCCTTCCTCCGGGTGTCTGCATGCTGGCGGATAAGGTTTCGGATTTGAGTCCGCAAACGCCTCCAACCTTCTGTTTTACCTCTTCAAATTCACCACGATGACGCCGCCCAGCGCCAGCGCGCCGCCGAGGATGCCGAGCAGCGTCGGCACTTCACCCAACCAGAAGAAACCGATCAGGGCGGACATGGGCGAGACCAGATAGAGAAAGTTCGACGCACGCGCTGCCGGCAGGCGCGACAGGGCCGTCGCCCAGGCCGCATAGGCAATCAGGCTCGGCACGATGCCGAGATAGATGACGGCGCCGAGACCGGCGGCGTTGGCGACAGCCGCCTGCTGAAAGGCGGCAGGCAGGAAGGGTGCCAGACAGAGCGCGCCGAGCACCATGTTGGACGCCGCGATGGTCAGCGGATGGTGGCGGGCAAACAGCGGCTTCTGGACGATGGTGTTGACGGCCGAGCAGAGCGCGGAGCCGAGCACCAGCAGTGCGCCGGCATTGAAGTGCAAGCCATGGCCGTCGGCCACGGCGATGATGCCGATGCCGGCGAAGGAGATGGCCGTACCAAGCCAGGCTAGAGGCGAGAAACGCTCGCCCAGAAGCGCCATCGCCATGATGGCGGTGAAGATCGGGCTGACATTGATGATGAAGCCGGCGGCTCCCGCCGAGACGGTCAGTTCGCCGAAATTGAGCATGGCCGTATAGAGCGCGACGAAAATGGCGCCGCCAAAGGCGAAGCGCCACATTTCGCCGACCCTGGGCAGCGCCGGGCGCTTGACCGCGAGGAAGATCGCCGCCGGCACCGCGGCGATGGCAAAGCGCAGGGCACCAAGCTCCAGCGGCTGGAAGGCGGCAAGGCCGGCACGGATCGCCGGAAAGGCGGACGCCCAACCGACAACCGTCAACGCCACGGCGATGGCCGCAGTGGTGTCCATCCGCTGTGTCTGATTCAACGTGCCCGTCATCGCACTCATCTCACTGTCCTCGTGTTCTTCGTCTTGAAAGCCACAAAACGCCCTTTCCCGCTTGTTGACAAACGACCAAATCGAGGATCACCTGTGACTATGGATCACAGCTCAGACACAATGGTGCCGCTCGAAACCCTGCGTGCCTTCGATGCGGCGGCGCGTACAGGCAGTTTCTCGGCGGCGGCCGAAAAGCTCAACATCACCCATGGCGCGGTCAGCCGGCAGATCGCCAAGCTCGAGGACTGGCTGGGGCTGAAGGTGTTCGATCGCGGCGCGCGCGGGGTGACGCTGACGATCGAGGGCAACCGGCTGCATCTGCGCACGTCCGAGGCTTTCGCGCTGATATCGACCCATTCCGACCGCTGGGTCGAGCCGCGCGGCACGGCGGTGGTGCGGCTGACCTCGATCCCCTCGGTGAGCGGGCTGTGGCTGATGCCACGCATGGCGGCCCTGGAGAACAATCCCACCAAGCTGCGCATCGTGCTCGATGTCGACATCCGCCAGGCTGACCTTGCCGATGAGGGCATCGATCTGTCGATCCGCTGCGGCCGCGGCGGCATTCCGGGCCGCGTCTCGGTGCAGCTTTTCGAGGAGCATGTCTTCCCTGTCGCCTCGCCGGAGCTTGCACGCGAGATCGGCCGCGGCGATCCGGCCCGGCTGCTCAAATTCCCCCTGATCAACGATTCGGACGCCTCAGGCTGGCGCGCCTGGTTCGCGGCACAAGGCATGGATTACCGTCCGCGCCCACAGGACAGGCGCTTCGAGGACTATAATCTGGTGCTGGACGCCGCCGCCTACGGGCTCGGCATCGCATTGGCACGTCCGCCGCTGACCGGGCATCAGCTGAAATCGGGCCGCATCACCGCGGTCGAAGAGCGCACCGCGCTCAATCCGGTATCCTACTGGCTCGACCGGCCAATGGGACTGCCACGCACGGCCGCGGCCGATCTCGCCCGCCGCATCGCGCGGCAGGCCGGACTGGCGCCCGAGAAGATCGAAGCGTTTATCGAGGCGGAGCGATAGGTCTCCAGGCCGGCCGCCCCATCACCGGTTCGCAACCAACCAGTTCGCAACCAACCGGTTCGCAACTCAGCGAAGCAGCAACAGAACGAACCCGAAGATCACGGTTGCCAATAGACCGGTCATGATCGAAACAAAGCCGATCCTCACCAGCAGGCGCTCGGGGTTCGGCGCCGCACCACCGGATTGAATGCCCGGCCTTCGCTGTCCCGCCGGAGCACCCAGGGCGGCGGCATTCTTCGGGACCGGAACCTGCGGTGGAATAAACGACAGCAAGGACACTCCCGCAGCCCTGGCGGGAGCGTTGTCGTTGGCGGTTGCGGTGGGTGGCAAGGCGCCTCGCTGCGTTTCGGTTTGAGGCGCCGCTTTCCTGGCCACGACGGTTGCCAAAGCCGCCTCGTCCCTCGTCTCGATCTGCGCCTGATAGGCCTCGACGATGCCAGCCGACGCAATCTGCTGCGATTTGACGGCCATTGGCGCCGCTGGCATTGCCAACAGGGCCGGAGCCGTACGTTCCGCGAACAGGGAGGGCGCCGGGGGCTGGACCAGTTCCCTGACCAGGGCCGTCCTGACCGGATCTGCCTTTGCCAACGGCACGGGTTGCGGCGTCATCGCCTCCTTGAGCAAGGAAGCCAGGCGGGCGGAAGAAATATCCATCATGCCCCCGATCAAAGCGCTTTTCAGCCTCTCGTAGCGCCTCAGCATTGTCCGAGGCTTGTCGCGAGCTTGACCTGGCCGGAGATTTGTGGCGATGAAATCTCCATGAACCTCGGCACCACTGCATGATGAACCGTTTCGAAGGCCCGGGCGGCAAGGAAGCCCGCATCCGCTACCTCGATGGCGATTTCCAGGTCACCAGCCCCGGCTCGTTCGTGCGCTGCGCCGTGACCGGGGAAAACATCCCATTGGACGAGCTGAAATACTGGAGCGTCGCCAGGCAGGAGCCCTACGTCAACGCCGCCGCCTCGCTGCGCCGCGAAATCGAAGTGCATCCGGAGCTGCGCAAGCGAAGCTAGAATGGTTCATCGTTTCACGCCGAACCGTTCCAGCTCTTTGTTTTGACGCAATTCCCAAGGGAAGCGCTACACGCTTTTCCCGGGAAAACCGCTTCACACTTTTCCTTGTTCTAGCCTCTCAGCTTGCGCTGCCGCCAGGCATCGAGCGTTTCCTCGATGATGCGTTCGGGCACGTGGTCGAGCTCGAAAACCGTGTCGATTTCCAGCACGTCGAGACCGTCGAGAAAGCCCTGCGGGGCGCCGTGACGCAACCGGGCGGCGTCCTTGGCGGTGGTGATGAGGCCGAGGCCTTCGGTGCGTGCCGTCGCCGCCAGTTCGGCAAGCTCGTCCTCGGCGTAGAAATGATGGTCCGGAAAGGGCTTTGAAAGAACAACTTCGCCGCCGGCCTCGCGCACCGTGTCGAAGAATTTGTCGGGATGGCCGATGCCGGCGAAGGCCAGGAAGCGCTTGCCGGCAAGCCTTGTCTTGCTGCTGGGCTCCGTATGGGCCTCGAAGATCGGCCGGCCGGCGCGGGCCGCCTGGCGCACCACGGCGTCGGCGGCGGTGCCCTCGCCCATCTTCAGCAGCCCACTGGTGAAGACCAGCTGGTCGACGACCCTGGCCCTGAGCGGGCCGCCCGGAATGACGCGGCCATTGCCGATCCCGTAGCGGGCATCGACGACGACCAGCGCATAGTCGATATGGATGCGCGCGCTCTGAAACCCGTCATCCATGATCAGGAAATCGCAGCCGTGCCTTTCCAGCAGCAGCCGGGCGCCGGCGGCGCGGTTCGGCGTCACAGCCACCGGCGCGTGTTCGGCCAATAGCAGCGGCTCGTCGCCAACATGCTTGGCGCTGTCATGACTGATATCAACGACATGCGGTTCGGCGAAGGAGCCGCCATGGCCGCGCGACAGGAAACCGGGCTTCAGCCGCATGCGCCTGGCCTGTTCGGCGAGCGCGATGGCGACCGGCGTCTTGCCGGTGCCGCCCACGGTGAAATTGCCGACGCACAGAACCGGCGCCTCGATCTTCTCGCGCCGGGCCCGCCGCATGCCGCGGCCGGCTACGAGCGCATAGACGGCCGACAGCGGCGACAGCGCCAGGACTTTCCAGTCCGGCTCTTCCCACCAGAATGGTGGTGCTTCAGAGGCCACCTTAACGCCCGTTCGCGCCCTTCAGGCGCGACTTGACGACCAGCGGCTGGATATAGGGTTCGAGCGATTTCAGCGTGCGCGCCAGCGCGCCGCGCATCTCATCGACGGTCGCGACCCCTGCCGCCATCATCTCATGGCGCGCCACTTCGTTGGTCAGAAGGAAGTTGACGGCGCCGGCCAGCATGTCTCGATCGCGCACCAGCTTGGCGCCGCCGCTGTCGATCAGCCGCTGATAGGCTTCGCGAAAATTCTGTACATTGCGGCCGGCAAGAACCGCGGTGTCGAGCATGGCCGGTTCGAGGGGATTCTGGCCGCCCTCGGAGGTCAGCGAGCGGCCGACGAAGGCGATCTCGGTCAACCGGAGATAGAGGCCCATCTCGCCAATCGTATCGCCGAGCAGGATATCGGTGTCGGGTCCGATACGATCGCCCTTGCTGCGCCGCGCGATCTTCAGCCCCATGCCCGAAATCTGCGCGGCAAGGGCCTCGGCACGATCGGGATGGCGCGGCACGACGATGGTCAGCAGGCCGTGGTGGCGCTTGTGCAGCGTGGCGTGGACCTCCGCCGCGACCACCTCCTCGCCATCATGGGTCGAGATCGCCGCCCAGGTCGGACGGCCGCCGATCTGCCGCTGCAAGTTGGCCAGCGCCCGTTCGTCGACAGGAGGCGGGTTGGTGTCGACCTTGAGGTTGCCCGACACCGTGACCGGGCGGGCACCCAGCGCGCGGAAACGTTCGCCGTCGACATCCGACTGGGCAACGACATGGGCAAGGTTCTCAAACAGAGCCTCGGCGATGTTGGCGCGCTTTTTCCAGGAGCTGAACGAGCGGTCGGAAAGCCTGCCATTGACCAGCACCTGCGGCACATGGCGCGCGCCAAGCTCGAGGATGGTCATCGGCCAGATTTCCGATTCGGCGATGATCGCCAGGTCCGGCCGCCAGTGATCGAGGAAGCGGCTGACCGCCGGCTTCAGGTCGAGCGGCACATATTGGTGGATGATGCGGTCGCCGAGCCGCTCGTCGGCAACCTGGGCCGATGTCACGGTGCCGGTCGTCAGCACGATGTTGACGCCATAGTCGAGAATGCTTTCGACCAAGGGCACGACGGCTATGGTTTCGCCGACGCTCGCGGCATGGATCCAGATAACAGGCCCTTCGGGGCGAGGACGCCCAGCGACGCCGTAGCGCTCGCGGCGGCGGTTGCGGTCTTCCTTGCCGCGCGAGGTGCGCCAGGCGACATACGGCCCGACCAGCGGATAGGCCGCGGCACCTGCGAAACGGTATGCCCCCAACATGGCACGCGCCCAGCGGCCACTCATCGCCGGCCATCCACGAGACGGTAGGCCTCGGCGGTCGCGGCGTTGAGCGCGGTCGTGATTTCCTGGCGCTTGCGCTCCATTTCGGCGTCATCGGCGTCCGCCGCCACAAAGATCGGCTCGCCGATGGTCACCGCGGAACGGCCGAATGGCAGGTTGATGGTGGTCTTGTCCCAGCTTTTTTCCAGCACCTTGCGGCGGCTGGTGGCAATGGCGACAGGCAGGAGCGGCCGGCCCGAGAGGCGCGCCAGGAGAACGATGCCGAGCCCTGCGTCGCGCGGCGTGCCGTGAGGAATGTCTGCAATCATGGCGACGTTCTTGCCAGCCGTGAGCGACTTTTTGAGGGCGATCAAAGCCTTGGCCCCGCCCTTGTCGAGATGCCTGGCATTGTCACGGCCGCCCGAACCGCGCACCGCCTCGATGCCGAATTTCTCCAGCATCAGTGCGTTGAGCTCGGCATCGGCGCTGCGCGACACCATGGCGACCAGCGGTTTGCGCTTCGGATAATAGGCTGGCGTCAAAAGATGTTGGCCGTGCCACAAAGCGATGATGCCGGGCTCGAATTCGGCGTAGGCACCGCCCGAAAAGCGCGCCGATCCGGCGACCAGCGGGCTGGTCAGGCGAACCAGGCGCACGAACTGGGCAAGCAGGCTGGCAATGGCGTTCTTGACGAATCGCGACTGCGCGAGCGGTTCGCGTATCTTGCGCCAGAAGGTCTTGGTCGTGCGTCTGCCGCCCCTGCCCTTGGGCGCGGCGTCGCTGGCTGGCCCTTTCGCCAGGTCCTGCTCCATCGAAGTCAACCGGCGTCCTTGCTGTCGGGATCCAGCAGGCGGTGCAGATGAACGACGAAATAACGCATATGGGCATTGTCCACGCTGGCTTGCGCCTTGGCTTTCCACGCTGTGTGCGCGGATTGATAGTCTGGATAGATGCCGACAATGTCGAGCCCATCGAGATCGCGGAACTCGGTACCCCCAAGTTTCTTCAGTTCGCCGCCGAACACCAGATGCAAAAGCTGTTTCTTACCGTCTTCCGCGGTCATGTCGGTCCTTCACATATTGTGAGTTTGTGACAGGTCTAGACCAAAGCCGCCGACTTTGGAACCTTCGAAAATGCTTTCACGCATCCAGCCCGGCGATGACGTCGACGAGCACCGCCAGCAATTCACCGCTGCCGGCGGCGAGCGCGCCGTGGCGGGTCACCTCCCCGGCATAGAGCGGCGCGCGGCCATTCGGGTCGAGCAATTGGCCGCCGGCCTCGCGCAGGATGAGATCGGCGGCGGCAATGTCCCAGTCATGCGCGTTCGGCTTGACGAAGGTGGCGTCGAGCGTGCCGTTGGCGATCATTGCGAGCCGATAGGCCAGCGACGGGCTGTAGGGCGCCCGTGTCAGCCGCTTCTGCCAGCCGGCCGGCACCAGGTCGATCAACTGCTTCAACCCTGATATCTCGGCCTTGTCGCCAAGCGCGCGCACGGCGATGCGCTTGCCGCTGCGGAACGCGCCCTGGCCGGGCAGCGCCCAGTAGGTTTCGTCCATTGCCGGGCATTCGAGCACGCCGGCGAGCGTGCGGCCCTGCTCGACGACGGCGACGCTGACGCACCAGGTGCGCTGGCCTTCCAGGAAGCCGCGCGTGCCGTCGATCGGATCGACGACGAAGGTGCGGCGCGCCGAAAGCCGCGCCGGATCGTCGACCGTCTCTTCCGACAGCCAGCCATAGTCCGGCCGCGCCGCCAGCAGGGTGCCGCGCAGATAGGCGTCCGCCGCATGGTCGGCTTCGCTGACCGGCGAGGTGCCGCCCTTCATCCAGACTTGCGGGCTGTTGCCGAAGTAGCGCATGGCGATGAGACCCGCTTCGCGGGCGGCGTCCTGCAGCAGCGGCAGATCCCCGCCGGCGTCAGAAGGGGCACCGGCGGTGATCGGCTCAGGCTCCGGCAAGGGTCATGCCTTCGATCAGGAGCGTCGGTGCGGCGGTGCCGAAATTGCGGTCGAGGTCATCAGCCGGCACCATGTTGAGGAACATCGTCTTCAGGTTGGAGGCGATGGTGACCTCGGCGACCGGATAGGCCAGTTCGCCATTCTCGATCCAGAAGCCGGAAGCGCCGCGGCTGTACTCGCCTGTCACCATGTCGACACCCTGGCCGAACACCTCGGTGACATAGAAACCGGTCTTGAGCGACTTGATCAGATCCTCGGGCGAGCGCTCGCCCGGCTCGATGGCGAAATTGGTGGAGGACGGCGAAACGGAGGAGCCGCTGCGCGATCCGCGCCCGTTGGTGATCAGTCCCAGTTCGCGCGCCGCCGAAGTCGACAGGAACCAGTGGTTGAGCACGCCCTTGTCGATCATGAGAAGCTTTTCGCCCTCGACGCCTTCGCCGTCGAAGGGACGCGAGGCCTGGCCACGCGGCCTGAGCGGCTCGTCGGTGACGGTGATCGCGGATGCGGCTACCTGCTTGCCCATCATGTCGCGCAGGAACGAGGTCTTGCGCGCGACCGAGGCGCCATTGATGGCGCCGGCAATATGGCCGGCGATGCCGCGCGCCACGCGCGGATCGAACACCACGTCGATCGGTCCGGTCGCCGCCTTGCGCGCGCCAAGCCTGCGCACGGCGCGCTCGCCGGCCTTGCGGCCGATATCCGCCGGCGCGTCGAGATCGGCAAAATGCTGGCGCGAGGAGAATTCATAGTCGCGCTCCATGCCAGTGCCTTCGCCGGCGATGACGCTGGCCGAGCGCGAGAAACGCGAGCCGACATAGTGGCCAAGGAACCCGTGCGAGGTGGCCAGCACCAGGCCGCCAAGACCGGCACCGGCGCTGGCGCCGGCCGAATTGGTCACGCCCTTGACGGCAAGTGCTGCCTCATCCGCCGCAAGGGCTGCTTCCTTCAACTGGTCGGCGGACACTTCGGTGGCATCGAACAGGTCGAGATCACGCGTTTGCCTTGCCAGCAGCGCCGGATCGGCCAGCCCCTGGTACGGGTCCTCGGGCGAGACTTTCGCCATGGCCACGGCGCGCTCGGCAAGCGCTGCCGGGTCGGACGCAGCGGTGGCCGAGACACTTGCCACCCGCTTGCCGACAAAGACGCGCAGCGCGACATCCTCGCTCTCGGATGATTCCGTGCCCTCGACCTTGCCGAGCCGCACCGAAACACCAGTCGAGCGGCCGCGCACGGCAACCGCGTCGGCGGCATCGGCGCCAGCCTTTTTGGCAGCTTCGACCAGGGCCGCGACACGGTCGGTCAACTTTGCTGCATCAAGCGTATCGGTCATGCCTGTGATCCTGCTGCTACGGCCAGCCCATGGCCGCCGCCCACCATCTATTGTTCCAATCCGGCTTGTGCAATGGCGAAGGCCGGAATCAGTGGATCGATCGCAGGTGTCGGCGCCAGCTTCTTGGCGGGCGGATCAAGGACAAAGCCGGTAGCCGGTCGGTTCACGGCTCGGCCACGGGCGTCCAGATCACATCCTCGATCTTCCGGGCACCGGTCGCCAGCATCGCCAGCCGGTCGAAGCCGAGCGCGATGCCGCTGGCCTGCGGCATGATGGCAAGGGCGGCGAGAAAATCCTCGTCCACCGGGTAACGTTCGCCATAGATGCGCTCCTTCTCGTCCATCTCGAGGATGAAGCGCCGACGCTGTTCTTCAGCATCGGTCAGTTCGCCAAAGCCGTTGGCGAGCTCGACACCGCAGCAATAGAGCTCGAAGCGCTCGGCGACGCGGGCATCGCGCGGGCTCGGCCGGGCCAGCGCCGCCTCGGCGACCGGATACTCACACAGGATGGTCGCGCGCCCCTGCCCCAGGTTGGGCTCGATCTTCTCCACCATCACCCGGCTGAACAGGTCGGCCCAGCTGTCGTCAGGCGCGGTTCGCAGGCCGGTTTTGGTCAAGGCGGCGTAGAGCGCGTGCCGGTCGGTGCCGCCATCGGCGGCGACGGTGGCCAGCAAATCGATGCCGGCATGTCGGGTGAAGGCATCCGCCACCGTCAGCCGTTCGGGCTCGGCGAAGGGATCGCAATCACGGCCCCGGAAGGAAAAGCGCATCGCCCCTGCCCTCGTCGCGGCCAGCGCCAGCAGATCGGCGCAATCGCGCATCAGGCTCTCATAGGTCTCGCCCGCCCGGTACCATTCGAGCATGGTGAATTCGGGATGGTGCAAGGGGCCGCGTTCGCGATTGCGGTAGACCGGACCGAGGCTGAAGATCCTGGGTTCACCGGCGGCGAGCAGCTTCTTGCAGGCGAATTCCGGCGAGGTGTGGAGATAGAGCGGCGCGCGCGCGCCATCCGGGCCGACCGCCTCCGTGGCGAAAGCCGCCAGATGCGCCTCGTTGCCGGGCGAGACCTGCAAGGCCGATGTTTCCACCTCGATGAAATCGTTGCGGGCAAACCAGTCGCGCAGGGCAGCAGTCAGGCCATTGCGCAGCAGCAGGCGCGGGCGGCGATCGGCGTGGACATGCGGCGTCCACCAGGGTGAAGCGGCGGTCATGAGCGGATTGAAGACGTGCTGGTGCGGGCAATGTCAGTTTGCAGCAGGGGCTGGCGGTTCGCGCCAAGATGCGCTACCAGCGCCGCACAAGCCGGCAAACGCCCGTCAACTCTCGCAGGATTTAAAACCGTGGTGAAAGTCATCGCCAGTTCGCTCCGCAAAGGCAATGTCGTCGACAAGGACGGCAAGCTTTATGTGATCCTCTTTGCCGAAAACATCCACCCAGGCAAGGGCACGCCCGTGACGCAGCTCGACATGCGCCGCATCGGCGATGGGGTGAAGGTTTCGGAGCGCTACCGCACCACCGAGCAAGTGGAGCGCGCCTATGTCGAGGAGCGCGAGCACACCTTCCTCTATGCCGACGGCGAAGGCTATCACTTCATGAACCCGGAGACCTACGACCAGGTGGCGGTGACGGAAGCCGTGGTGGGCGACGCGGCCCCCTACCTGCAGGAAGGCATGCCGGTGCAGATCTCGCAGTTCAACGGCATCGCGATCGCCCTTGTGCTGCCGCAGCGCGCCACCTTCGAAGTGGTCGAAACCGAGCCGACGACCAAGGGCCAGACGGCGTCATCGTCCTACAAGCCCGCCGTGCTCTCCAACGGCGTGCGCACCGCCGTGCCGCCGCACATCGCGCCGGGCACCCGCGTGGTGGTGATGACCGCCGATGGGGCTTACGTGGAGCGGGCGAAGGACTGAGGGGTTTGGTGCGTCGGCGAAGCATAACTCTTTGAAACAGTTTTCGCGGTGCCATTGCAGGAAATGAGGATGCGGACGTTCTAGCTGTCGGCGAGGCGGAAGCGCGCGCCCAGTCCTGTTTACGAACCCTTGCACGCTTTCAAGGTCATTGACCTGCCGAGATCAAGATTTCCAAACCATCGGAAAGGCTGATCAATCCACGATCGAACATCCAATGCAGGCGCTCGAAGCCCTCACCCAGCCACCTTCCTGCCTTCCGCCCCGCGCCTCCACCACCCTCTCAACCTCGCGCTTTAGCTGATCCTTGATATCAGCCGTCTCGCTCATCAATGCGTCGATCTTCAGGAAATCGAGCACGCGGTATTTTGACACTGCCGGGCGGACCAATATGTCGGGGCGGCATTGTTTCAGCTTGTTGGCGATGATCGACTGCATCATTAGCTGCGTGGCGCCGAACATCAGGTCGACGGAGGTGGGCTGCTTGCGGTCGACCTCTTCGGGCGCGCCGACGACGTCGACGCCGATGATGATGTCGGCGTCGTTCTCGATCAGGTCGAATGGCACGGGATTGTAGATGCCGCCATCGATCAGCAGCCTGCCGTCGCGCATCACCGGGCGGAACACGGCGGGAATGGCTGCCGAAGCGGCCAGGGCGGAATGCAGGTCGCCATCCGCGAACACGGCCAGCTTATGGCCGAAGTAATCGGTCGCCGTCACCTTCAGCGGAATTTTCAGCTCGGCGAAGGTTTCGGGAATGGCCTCGGGCAGAAACGCCTTCAGGATACGCTCGACATTGAACTGGCTGACACGGATGCCGTTCTGCATGGCTTCGGCGATCGTGCCCGGACGAGCGCGCCACATACGGCTCGCCACCTCGGCGCGCCGGCCGAGGATCGAGCGGGCGTAGTCGTGGATATCCTTGCCGGTCATGCCCGCGGCCATGCCGGCACCCATGATGGCACCGATCGACGAACCGGCGATCGCTACCGGCTTGATACCGAGTTCGTCCAGCACCTCGATGACATGGATATGCGCCAGCCCGCGCGCGCCGCCGCCGCCGAAAGCTATGCCGAAAGTCGGGCTCATCCCTTGCCGGCCCCCGCCAGCGGAGGTCCGACCACCATGATGGTCGGCTCGGCCGTCAGCAGCTTTTTCGCAGCCGCCTTGACCTGGTCGAGCGTCACCGCGTTGATGTAACCGGCGCGGCGCTGCATATAGTCGATGCCGAGATCGTCGAGCTGCAATTCAACCAGCGTCGCGGCGATGGAACTCGATGAGTCCAGATTGTTGATGGCATAGGCGCCGATCAGGTATTTCTTGGTCGCCGCGAGTTCCGCCTCGGTCGGACCGTTCTCGGCCAGTTGCTTGACGACATCGCGCACGATGCCGAGCGTCTCGGCCGCGCGGTCAGAGCGCGTTCCGGTGGTGACAATCAGCGCGTTGGCATGATCCTGGTTGACCAGCGAGGAGTTGACGCCATAGGCCAGCCCGCGCTTTTCGCGCACCTCCTGGAACAGGCGCGACGTGAAGGTGCCGCCGCCGAGGATCTCGTTCATCAGCACCGCCGGGAAGAAATCCGCCGACTTGCGCTTCACGCCGGGCCAGGCGAGTTGCAGCGAGGTCTGCGGCAAGTCGTAATTGACTTCCAGATGCTGCGCCAATTTGGGCTCGATATCGGCGACAGGCGCGAGCGCCTGGTTCTGTGGCAGGTCGCCGAACACCATGTCGAGCTTCTTCTTCAGCGTTTCGGCGTCGATGGCGCCGACGACGGCGATATGAAGGCCGCTGCGGGCGAACACCGCCTTGTGCAGGGTCTTCAGATCATCCTGAGTGATGGCCGCTATGCTCTTCCTGGTACCCTGGTCCGAGCGCGAATAGGGGTGGTCGCCATAGACGGCACGCGCCCATTTGTTCTGCGCCACCGTGTCGGGGTCGTTCTCGTTGGCGATGATGCCGGACAGGATCTGGGCGCGGATGCGATCGATCGGCACCTGGTCGAAGCGCGGCTCGTTGACCGCCAGCCGCAGCAGGTCGAACGCCTCGTCGCGCTGCTCGGCCAGCATGCGCATCGAACCATAGATGCCGTCGCGGCTCTCGTCGAAGCTCATCTCGGCTCCGGCATCGTCGAGCTTGATCTGGAAGGCTTCCGAATCGAGCGGGCCGGCACCCTCGTCGAACAGGCCAGTCATCAGATTGGCCAGACCTTCCTTGCCCGGCGGGTCCTGTGTCGAGCCGCCACCGAAGACCAGGCGGACGGCAACGATCGGTACCGAATAATCCTCCACCAGCCAGGCCGTGACACCCTTCGACGAGGTGACGGACTGGATTTCCATGGCGCGGGCCGCAAGCGCCGGCGGGACCAGGAAGAGGATGGTGAGGAGCAGAGTAACCAGCGGAACGCCGATATGCCTTGGCGACGATGTAGCAAGGTCGGCGCCGCCCCTCATCTGCCTGCCGGCATCCTCTCCCGGCAAACGGTCGGACGGACGCTCCAAGCGACGATTTCGCCAATCACCGGCTTTTGCGGTGCCAACGTCCATGAGGATCGAGTTCATCATCAATTCCCCGCCTGTTGCTGCGGCAAGAGATAGCCTGACGTCGAGCGAGCCAGCACCAGGTAGCGTGCGGCGACGGCCTTGACCTCGTCGGCCGTGACCTTTCGGATACGGTCCGGCCATTGCTGGACATCCTGCACATTGCCGCCGGTGGCGAGCGTCGAGCCATACATTTCGGCCATGGAGTCCTGTTTGTCGCGGGTAAAGACCATCGACCTGATATAGCGGTCCTTGGCCTTTTCAAGCTCATCGGGTGTGACGCCGTCGCTGGCGATGCGCGCCACCTCGGCATCGACCGCGGCCTCGACGTCGGCCAGCTTGGCGTCGCCGCGCGGCGCGCCAAAGACGGTGAAATTGGTGTCGTCGAGCATGGTGCCCTGGAAATACGCACCAGCATTGGACGCGATGCCCTGCTTGACCACAAGCGCCTGGTAGAGCCGGCTGCGGTTGCCGCCGCCGAGGATTTCGGCAAGCAGGTCAAGCGCCTCGGCCTCCCCCGGCTTGGCGGTGTGGTAGGATGGCACCACCCATTGCGTCGAGAAGCTCGGCACGCTGACGCGGGCGTCGGAGAGCGTGACGGTGCGCTTGGTGTTCTGCTCCGGCTCGACCGGGCGGACGCGCGGCGGCAGGTCCGGGCCGCGCGCCACCTTGCCATAGGTCTTCTCGGCCAGCGCCTTCACCGTCTCCGGTTCGACATCGCCGGCCACGATCAGCACGGCATTGTTTGGCCGGTAGTACTTGTCATAAAAGGCGGTGGCGTCGGTTCGGTTCAGCTGTTCCATCTCCTGCATCCAGCCGATGACCGGAATGCGATAGGGCTGGTTCTGCCACAGCGTGGCATCGACTTCCTCGTCGAGCACCGCCTGCGGATTGTTGTCGATGCGCGAACGGCGCTCCTCGAGGATGACATCGCGCTCGGTCTTGATGACATCATCCGTGAGGATGAGGTTGCGCATCCGGTCCGCCTCGAAGCCCATCATCTGCTCGAGCGCCGATGGCGCCACCGTCTCGTGGAAAGCGGTGTAGTCGTAGGAGGTGAAGGCGTTGTTGGAGCCGCCAATGTCGGAGACGGCGCGGTCGAACTCGCCGGCCGCGTGATTTGTCGTCGCCTTGAACATCAGATGTTCGAAGAAATGGGCGATACCGGATTTCCCCGGCGGCTCGTCGGCGCTGCCGATCTTGTACCACACCATATGAGTGACGATCGGCGCGCGATGGTCGGGAATGACGACCACTTCCATGCCGTTGTCGAGCAGGAAGTCGGTGACCGTGCCATCATCGGCTGCAAGGGCGGGGCTGATCAGCGCCAGAGCGGTCGTCAGCAGCATTGCGCGCAGCCATTCAGGACGTTTCATCGATGGCTCCGGTTGTCATGACGGGACGATAGGCGGGGTTGCCAGCCGAGGCAAAGCGAATTTGTTCGTCATTTTGAAGGCGCTCGGCCTACCGTTTGACTTCGGAAGGGATCGCGAACGCGGGCGTATCATTCAGCCTCGATGAAACGGATCACGGTTTCACCGTAATTGCGCTCATCCAGCACGGAAAAGCCCGGGCCTGGTTCGAAGGGAACCGCCGCCGTCTCCTCGACCACGCACAGCGCGCCGGGGCGCAGCCAGCCGCCGGCTTTCGCCGACCGCAAGGCAAGCTCGCCAAGGCCCTTGCCGTAGGGCGGGTCGGCGAAGACGAGGCCAAACGGCGCCAGCGTGCCCGCCTCGCCAAGACCTGTCGCATCGCGACGAAAAATCTTGGTGCGGCCAGTCAGGCCGAAGGCCTCGACATTGTCGCGGATCAGGCCACGGCCTTCGGCCGATTCCTCGATGAAGACACCATAGGATGCCCCGCGCGACAACGCCTCCAGACCGAGCGCACCGGTTCCGGCGAACAGGTCGAGCACACGCGCGCCGTCCAATTGTTCGGCAAAACGATGCGCCAGCACGTTGAAGACGGCCTCGCGGGTGCGGTCGGTCGTCGGGCGGATGGCGCTGCTGCGAGGCGTCGCCAGCGGACGCCCACGAAACTCACCGCCGACGATTCTCATCGTGTCCGGGGACCCTTGGGGCCGCCGCGCGGCCGCTCACCGCCGCCGGCGCCGCCAGGACGCTCGCCGCGCGGCTTGCCGAACGGCTTGGCGCCTGCCGGTTTTCCGCCGGGTTTGCCATAGGACGGTTTGAACGACGCCTTGCGCGCCTTGGCGTCGGCCGCCTTGGCGGCATCGGCTTCCGCCCTGCCCTTGCCGATCGGCCGGGCACCAGGCGCCATCCAGACATTGGCCTTGCGCTGGCCGGGCGGCTCGATCGGCCGCTGCTCGCGTTCGGATTTCTTGCCGCCACGAGGTTTGTCGCCGAAGCCACCGCGCGGCTTGTCGCCAAAACTGCCGCGTGGCTTGTCACCAAAGCCACCACGCTCTGGCCTCGGACCGCGCTCGCCAAAGCTCTTTTCCGGCCTCTCGCTTCTGTCGGGGCTTGTCGACAGTTTGCCGAGCGCCTCGTCGCGGCTGCCTTCCCGGCGCTTGCGGTTCTTGATCAGCCCGCCCTCGCCGATCGGCCGGCGCTCGCCATCACGCGTGAATTTCGGCCGTTCGGGTTCCGGCTCGCGAACCTCAGTGCGCCGCACCGGCTTGTTGGAGAAGGGCTTTGTTATCTCGGCATCGAAATTGGCGCCGGATTCCTCCACCAGGCGTTCGCCAAGCTGGTCGCGCAACACGCGGCCCTTGATCTCCAGCACATGGCCTTCGGGAAGGTCCTCGAGCTGGAACGGGCCGTAGGAGATGCGGATCAGCCGCGTCACGTCGAGGCCGAGCGCGCCGAGGATGTTCTTCACTTCCCGGTTCTTGCCTTCGCGCAGGCCGATCGTCAGCCAGGCATTTGAGCCCTGCTCGCGGTCGAGGCTGGCTTCGATGGCGCCATAGAACACGCCGTCGACGGCAATGCCTTCGCGCAGCCCGGCAAGCGCGCTTTCCTCGACCTTGCCGTGGACGCGCACGCGGTAGCGGCGCAGCCAGCCGGTGGCCGGCAGTTCGAGCACGCGCGACAGGCCACCATCGTTGGTGAGCAGCAGCAGGCCTTCGGTGTTGATGTCGAGCCGGCCAATGGTCATCAGCCGTGGCAATTCGGCCGGCAGCACGTCGAAGACGGTCTTGCGGCCCTCGGGATCGCGGTTGGTGGTGACGACGCCAGCCGGCTTGTGAAAAAGGAACAGGCGTGTGCGTTCGATCGGCGGGATTTCCATGCCGTCGAGATGAATGATGTCGCCTGGCATGACATTGAACGCCGGCGATGTCAGCGCCCGGCCATTGACCTTGACGCGGCCGGCGGCGATCAGCTCCTCGGCATCGCGGCGCGAGGCAAGCCCGGCGCGCGCCAGCCGCTTGGCGATGCGTTCGCCGGCCTCTTCCGTGGCTTCGGCGGACCGTTGTCGCGGCTTGAAGCCACCTGATGCCCCTTGCGGCCGATCACCGAAGTCGCGCTTGGGACGATCGCTGAAGTCGCGCTTCGGACGGTCGCCGAAATCACGCTTGGGGCGATCGAAACGCTTTTCGCCGCCCTCTGCTGAAGCGGCAACAGGACGGTCGCCACGCGGCGCGTAGGGTTTGCGTGGCCCTTCACGTTTTTCATACGGCTTGCGTTCGCCATCGGCCGCCGTCGGACGGTCGCCGCGTGGCGCATAAGGCTTGCGCGGTCCTTCACGCTTCTCATACGGCTTGCGCTCGCCTTCAGCCGCCATTGGCCGGTCGCCGCGCGGCGCGTAGGGCTTGCGTGGCCCTTCGCGCTTCTCATACGGCTTGCCCGCAGGGCGCGGCCCCTTGCTGAATGGCTTGTCGCCGCCCTTGAAGTCGCGCTTCGGGCGCTCGCCCTCGGTGGCCATCGGACGATCGCCGCGCGGCGCGTAGGGTTTCTTGGCGCCGAAGGATGGCTTGCCGCCCCTGTCGCCTCGCGGAGCCGCGGGTTTCTTGCCCGGACCTTTTTGGCGCGGAGATTTCTTGTCGTTGTCGTCCATGTGGCCTTCGTCCGTTTGCGCTGCTACATCGTGGCGCATCCTTTCGGGCGCGCAACGAACGCTGTAGCACTTTGATTTGGCGCATGATCTTTTCTGAAAATCGAGTCCGATTTTCAGGCTGATGCGCTCAATAACAGGATCATCAGAGTTTGTCAGGGAAAAGTGGAGGCCGGTATTTCCGGCAAGGCGAACGAAAATCAAAAGCTTGGCGTGGCGAGGAGATAATCGGAATGGAAACCGCGTGAAGCGGCCGGATTTCATGGCGGCGGCGCTGAAGGAGGCCGAAGCGGCAGCCTTGCGCGGCGAAGTGCCGGTCGGCGCCGTCATCGCCACGGGCAACACAATCGTGGCCAGTGCCGGCAACCGTACCCGCGAGCTGGCGGACCCGACGGCGCATGCCGAGATGCTGGTCATCCGCGAAGCGTGTGGGAAACTCTCAAGCGAGCGGCTTACCGGCCACGATCTCTATGTGACGCTGGAACCTTGCGCCATGTGCGCCGGCGCCATTTCCTTCGCCAGGCTGCGCCGTCTCTATTTCGGCGCCGAGGACGAAAAGGGCGGTGCTGTCGTCAACGGCGTGCGCTTCTTCGCCTCCCCGACGTGTCACCACACGCCCGACATCTATCCGGGTATGGCAGAGACCGAAGCGGCCCTGCTGCTCAAGGAATTTTTCAGGGAACGCCGCGACTGATGCCATGCCACCGAAAAGGCAGCGCGGGCCGTTCTTAGAGCGACGGCAGCCAATCGAACCAGCCGCCCTTCTTGCCTTCCGCCTGTTTCTTCAAACGGCGTTCCTTCTTGTATTCGTCCTCGCCGAGTTCGTTCTGTGGCGCGGTGTCCGATGCGACACGGTAGGCCAAGGGCGGCTCGCTCAAATACTTGCGCGTGTTCGGATCGCCCTGCTTGCTCACGGCGAGACGGCGCTGGATTTCAGCGGCGCGACCCTTGTCGGAGTCAGCGGGCGACCAAGCCGGCGGGTGGCTGGAACCAGACTCTGCCATAGCCTTTTTAACCGAAGCCGGATCCGTCTGCACGTCGTCAACGATCTCGGCCTGGTAGTTCGGATCATTCTGGTGGGCGGTGGCGTCGGCGCGCAAGCGCGCACGGCGCTGCTCGGGCGATTCGGGCCATTCGGCGCTTGCCGTCTCGATGCTGTCCTGCGGTGCAGGCAGGGCTTCCTTCTGTCCGGGAGCGGGCTTTACCAGGGTGGGGCGCGGCTTGTAGTCGATCGGATCCCTGCGCTTCGGCGCGAAGGAAACGGCGCCGGTGAGATCGCCGGCGAGCTGTTCGGCGGCAGTCTTGTCGGTGCCGTAGGTCGGAGAGCCCATGCAGCCGGACAAAGCGAGGCCCGATGCGACAAGCGGCGCCAGCAGCGCGAGGCGCGCATTATATCTCTCGGTCATGCCAAAAAGTCCCACTCTAGACAGCCTCTCGATCGCCACCGGTCTTGATGTCCGGCCCCCATCGTCCAAGCACTTGCGACGGAAATCCGGCGACAATTTGTCTTCCGGAGTTTCGCGTGTTTACCTCAACCGCTCGTTAAGGGCAACGCACGGGCGGATCCGCGCCGCCCGGCGTGGCATTTGTGCACCGATATGCCGCGCATTCCGGCTACGCCTGCCGTGATCCCAAAACCGCGGCACGCCCTCGGGCCAGGCCCGAGGGCGTGGTTTCGGGCGACATGCGTCAAAGCCGGCCGAGCGCCTGCAGTTCATGCAGCACGGCAGCGTCGCGCGCCGAGACATCGGGAAATGCAGGATCCTGGCCGACATCGGCCGTGTAGCGCCAGGAACGCGCGCATTTGACCAGACCGCGATCCTCGGCCTTCTCGACCACCACGGCGACGCCCTTGACGTCGTCGAGCGTGAAGGCACCTTCCGGCGCCTGGCCATGGGCAATGACGAGATCGCTGGTGATCGCCATCTCTGCCATGTCGACGTCCGAAATGGCCGCCTCAAGCGCCGCGTCGTTGATCGTGACCACCGGCACTGCCTCGAGCGAGGAGCCGATCACCTTCTGCGCCCGCGCGATCTCCAGCGCGCCGGTGACGACACGGCGGACCTGCCGCACCTTGCGCCATTTTTCCGCCAGCGCGTCATTCTTCCAATCCGCCGGGATTTCCGGGAACTGGTCGAGATGCAACGAAACGGCATCGGGATGCCGGTCGAGCCAGGCCTCTTCCATGGTGAAGGGCAGCATAGGCGCCAGCCATTTCACCAGGCAGTCGAAGAGATGGCGCACCACCTGCACCGAGGCCTTGCGCTTCACGCTCGACGGCGCGTCGCAGTAGAGCGCGTCCTTGCGGATGTCGAAATAGAAGGCCGACAGTTCGACCACCATGAAATCGAGCAATGCGCGGGTGATGCGCTTGAATTCAAAGGCGTCGTAGCCTTGGCGCACCACCTCGTCCAGCTCGGCCAGCCGATGCAGCATCAGCCGTTCGAGTTCTGGCATTTCAACCAGCGGCACCGTCTCGCCATCGTCATGGGCGAGCGTGCCCAGCATCCAGCGAATGGTGTTGCGCAGTTTGCGGTAGGCGTCGATGTTGGTCTGCAGCACGTTCTTGCCGAGCCGCTGGTCTTCCCAATAATCCGTCGTCACCACCCACAGGCGCAGAATGTCGGCGCCGGATTGCTTGATCACGTCCTGCGGCACCACGGTGTTGCCGAGCGATTTCGACATCTTGCGTCCGTCCTCGTCCATGGTGAAGCCATGGGTGACGACGGTGTCGTAAGGCGCCCTGCCCCTGGTGCCGCAGCTTTCGAGCAGCGAGGAGTGGAACCAGCCGCGATGCTGGTCGGAACCTTCGAGATAGACGTCGGCCGGCCACTTCAGGTCGGGACGATCCTCGAGCGTGAAGACGTGCGTCGAGCCCGAATCGAACCAGACGTCGAGGATGTCCATCACCTGCTTCCAACGGGAGGCGTCGTGGTTGCCGAGGAAGCGTTCCTTGGCGCCGGCGGCGAACCAAGCGTCGGCGCCTTCCTTCTCGAAGGCATCCATGATGCGCTGGTTGACCGCCTCGTCCTTCAGGACGTTGCCGTCCTCATCGGCGAATACGGCGATCGGCACACCCCAGGCGCGCTGGCGCGACAGCACCCAGTCGGGGCGCTCCTCGATCATGGCACGGATGCGATTCTGGCCGGCAGCCGGCACGAAGCGGGTGTCGTCGATGGCCTTCAACGCGCGGCTGCGCAGCGTCGTGCCGTCGCCGAGGTCCTTGTCCATGTAGACGAACCATTGCGGCGTGTTGCGGAAGATGACCGGCTTCTTCGACCGCCAGGAATGCGGATAGGAATGCTTCAGGCGGCCGCGCGCGAACAAGGCGTTGCGCTTGATCAGCTCGTCGATGACCGCCTGGTTGGCGTTGCCCTTCTTGCCATTGTCGTCGATGACGCGTGCCGGCCCACCTTCGCGGTCCGGGCCGAAGCCCGGCGCGTCCTTGGTAAGGAAGCCGGCGTCGTCGACGGTAAACGGGATCGCGGTATCGATGCCGCGCGCACGCAGTCCGGGCGCCGCGTCCATCCAGGCGTCGAAATCCTCGCGACCGTGGCCGGGTGCCGTGTGGACGAAACCGGTGCCGGCATCATCGGTGACATGGTCCCCGGCAAGCATCGGCACGGGGAACTCGTAGCCGCCGCCGAGGCCCTTGAAGGGGTGCGAAAGCACAAGATTTCCAAGCTGTTCGGTGCCGATGCCGTGAAGGCGCTTCAAGGTTACCTTGGCCTTGGCCTGGCTTTCCTCGGCCAGGGCGTCGGCAAAGATCAGCTTCTCACCCGGTTGCGGACCGAACGCATTCTCGGCTGCTGTCACCTCGTAGAGCCCGTAGGCGACGCGCGGCGAATAGTTGACGGCGCGATTGCCCGGGATGGTCCAAGGCGTCGTCGTCCAGATCACGACATGGGCATCCAGCAAATCCAGCGACCGCCCGCTCAGATCCGGATTGAGTTCCGCCGGCTGCCCGTCCACGACACTGGCAACGACGAGATTGGCGACGGGGAACTTCACCCAGATCGTGTCGGACTCGTAGTCCTGGTATTCGATCTCGGCCTCGGCCAATGCGGTGCGCTCGACGACGCTCCACATCACCGGCTTCGAGCCGCGATAGAGCTGGCCCGACATGGCGAATTTCAACAACTCGCCGGCGATGCGCGACTCGGCATGGAAGGCCATCGTCGTATAGGGGTTCTTGAAGTCGCCGACGACGCCGAGCCGCTGGAACTCTCCACCCTGCACAGAGATCCAGTGCGCGGCGAATTCGCGGCATTCCTGGCGGAATTCGTTGACCGGCACCTCGTCCTTGTTCTTGCCCTTGGCGCGGTACTGCTCCTCGATCTTCCACTCGATGGGAAGGCCGTGGCAGTCCCAGCCGGGAACGTAGTTCGAGTCATAGCCGCGCATCTGGAACGAGCGGGTGATGACGTCCTTGAGGATCTTGTTCAGCGCATGGCCGATATGGATGTTGCCGTTTGCGTAGGGCGGGCCGTCATGCAGTACGTATTTCGTGCGGCCGGCGGCACTCTCACGCAGCTTGGCGTAGAGGTCCATGTCCTGCCAGCGCTTGACCAGCACCGGCTCCTTCTCGGGCAAGCCGGCGCGCATCGGGAAATCCGTCTGCGGCAGATAAAGCGTCTTGGAATAGTCGATCGTCTCGGCCTTGTCGGCGGTAGGGGTATCGGTCATTGATCTGCCATCTCAATTGCCCGGCGGCGGGAAAGCCCCGGGGCTTGAAGTCTTGGTTGATGCACATCCGTTTCCCAAAACCGGACCCACTTTTGGGCGATATGCGTCGATGTTCTGGAAAAAACGCGAGGGTGCGCGCAAAAGTCCCGGCGGCTCCGGCGGCGCTCAGGCCGCCCGGAACACCGGGCCGGTAATTCGTATCGTCAGCACACGAAGGCGCGAAAAGCTCGTCATTGGTGGGCTTTTAGCGGAGATAGGCGCAGGAATAAAGCGTCTCGTTCAATTCGCCTACATCTTGAAGTCGAAGCGATAGGTGGTCGACACACCGACCATGAACTGGTTGCGGTCGCCGCGCTCCCTGACCAGGCTGGAATCGGCCGCCGGACCTTCCAGGCGCGAATATTCGCCGAACAGGCTGGCGGTCATCGGATCGGTCACCTTCCAGGTCACCGCACCGCCGAGGCCGACGGATTTCAGGCCGCCACTAGGATTATACTGGCTCAGGCCCGAGGCCACGGCTTCCTGCGCGTTGACGCCATAATAGGCGTCGAAATACTTGGCCGAGGCAAAGGACACGCGCGGGCCACCCGAAATCCTGACGGTTGGCGTCACATCGTAGAAGGCGTCGGCGGCGATATCGGCGACAAAGCCATTATGGGCACGGATGCCGTGCCGCAATTCGGCGCGCGCGCGCATCCAGTCCGTCGGATAGAATTCGAAAAAGCCACCGACTTCACCACCCCAACGGACCGGATCGAGGCCCTTGAGTTCGTCGGCATCGCCGTCGTCGCGCGAAAACAGGAACTTGCCGGTCAAACCGGCGCGAACGCCGCCATCGTCGACGAGCGCCAGCGAAATGTTGTCGTTGCGCGAGGTGAAGCGTGCCTGGGGACCGGCCTTGCCCAATGAGATGATGGGCTGGGCGCTAAGCATGTATTTCTTGCCGCCCTCGAAATTCGGCGCAACCATGCCAGTGGCGCCAACCGTCAGATACCAGTCGCCGGACAGCCAGCCCAAAGCGCCGTCGCCGGCCTCGGCCGCGCCCGACGTGGCCAGCATGACGGTAGCCAAGGCTGCAGAAATCTTTCCGAACGGACTCATGGCTACTCCACTAACACGATACAACTGTCCTTCTGAGACAGCTTTGACGAGGCTTTGGTAAAATTTGATTTAAAGCAGAGACATAAGCCTCGCATTGCTTGCATCCTCCTATCCGCCCTCGGCTGGACGCGGATCGGCCCCAGGGGTAACTTCGTTTTATTCTGGCAGTCCTCAAGGGAGGTGGCGACATGACACTGCACGGCGATACACTGAAGAACGCGATCGGCCAGACGCGAGCAAAGTGGGGATGGTTTGTCGGTCTGGGCGTATTGCTGCTGATCCTCGGCGGCATTGCCTTCGGCAATTTGTTCATCGCCACGGTGGCTTCCGTCTACGTCGTCGGCTGGCTGATGCTGGTGGCCGGCATCATCGAGATCATGCATGCTTTCGGGGTCAAGACCTGGGGGCGCTTCTTCTACTGGCTGCTGAGCGGCCTGCTATACGCGGTCGCCGGGTTTTTCGCTTTCGACAACCCGCTGCTTGCCTCGGCGGTGCTGACCTTCCTGCTGGCCGTCGCGCTCGTCGCGTCCGGCGCGCTGCGGGCCTGGGTCGGCTACAGTCACCGTCCGGAACAAGGCTGGGGCTGGATCGTCGCGGCAGGCGCCATCAGCGTGCTTGCCGGCCTGATCATCGCCATGGGTTGGCCGGTCAACAGCGTGTGGGTGCTCGGACTGTTCCTGGCGATCGACCTGATCTTCCAGGGCTGGACCTTCATCGCCGTCGGCCTGGCGCTGAAAAAGTAAAGCAGAGCCTACCCCCGCACGGTCTCGTGCGAAAACCGATCCGACGGGGCGGATATCCGGTTCGGGATAGCGCTTTTCAAAAAGCGATGGCGGCGTCGAGTTGTGAAAGCGGCTTGACGCCGGCAAGCAGCGCCCTCGCCTCGGCTTCGTCCCTCTTCATCTGCACGACCAGCGCGTCGAGCCCGTCGAATTTGATCTCGCTGCGCAGGAAGCCGAAGAACGAGACCTCGCAGGTCTCGCCATAGAGATCGCCGAAAAAATCGAAGACGAAGGTCTCCAGAAGCGGTGCGCCATTGTCGTCGACGGTCGGGCGGCGGCCGAAGCTGGCGACGCCATCGTGCAACGTGCCGTCGGCGCGCCGAAAGCGGACGGCGTAGATCCCTTCCCTGAGGGTGGCTTCCGCGGGAAGCCGCATATTCGCGGTCGGAAAGCCGAGCGTTCGGCCGAGCTGCTGGCCACCGACCACCTCGCTTTCGACCGTGAAGCGGTAGCCGAGCAGACCGGCGGCCTCGGCCACCTCGCCATCGCAGAGCAAGCCCCGGATCCGGCTTGACGAGACCACCTCGGCGCCCTCGTCGCGAAAAGCGTCGACGAGCGTGACGCCAAAGCCATGGCGTTCGCCGGCTGCCATCAGATAGGCCGGTCCGCCCTGGCGGTCCTTGCCGAAATGGAAATCGAAACCGGTCACGGCATGGGTGATGCCGAGCGTCCTCTCCAGCACCTCGGTGACGAAAGCTTCCGCCGACAGCGAGGCGAAGTCGCGCGTGAACGGCTGCTCGACGAGCGCGGCAAAGCCGAGCAACGACAGAAGGCGCGCCTTCATCGGCGGCGGGGTCAGCACAAACAACGGTATGTCGGGCCTGAAGACCTTGCGCGGGTGCGGCTCGAAGGTCAGCACCAGGGCCGGCACGTCACGCCGCGCAGCCTCGGCCAACGCCCGCTCGAGCACCGCCTGATGGCCACGGTGGACACCATCGAAATTGCCGATCGCGACAACGCCGCCCCGCAGATCGGCGGGCAGCGGCGCGGCTGCCGAGAGATGCTGGAAGGCCACCATTGTCACCTACTGCAGTCTGGCTATGACGGCCACCGGACGATAGCCGTGCCGTTCCAGGAAGAGTCCGAGCTTTGCCGGATCCGGCCGGGCTGCATCGCCATAGTCGCGGGCATGGATGCCGCCGGAGACATAAAGAACATCAAAACCATTGTCGGCCGCGCCCTTCACATCGGTCATCATCCCGTCGCCGATGGCCAGCACCTGCGAACGCTCAACCGGCCGCCCAAGCACCTCCGCCACTTCTTTCATCGCGACGTCGTAGATCGGCGTGTAAGGCTTTCCAGCGATCAGCGTGCGGCCGCCGAGCTGGGCATAGTCGCGCGCCAGGGCACCCGCACACCAGATGATCCGTTCGCCGCGCTCCACCATGATATCGGGATTGGCGCAGATGAACGGCAGGTTCCTGGCACGCAATCGGCGCAAAAGGTCCGTATAATCCTCAGGCTTCTCGACCTCGTCGTTGAACAACCCGGTGCAAACTACACCGGCGGCCTCGAATTCCTCGACGAGCTCGACATCGAGGCCGTCATAAAGGGTCAGGTCGCGTTCGGCGCCGATGTGGAAGATCTTGCGCGGGCCCTCCGCGATCAGGTCGCGGGTCACATCGCCCGAGGTCACCACACGGTCGTAGGCCGATGGCGGAACGCCGATCACGCTCATCTGAGCCACGACATCGGCGCTGCGGCGAGGCGAATTGGTGATAAGGACAACCGGTATACCGGCTGTCCTCGCCTCGGCAAGCGCCGCCGCGGCCGCCGGAAAATGCCATTCGCCATTGTGCACCACGCCCCAGACATCGCAAAGAATTGCCGAATAGGCTTTCGAGACGTCTTCGAGCGAGCCGACGATTTCAGGCGAATTCGCCATGCCGTTTCCTTCAGTATAAGCGTTGCGAGTGCCGCGGCCGACGGGTCGCCGCAGCGGGTTTCGAATTATCCGAACCGCTCCATGCTGTCACCAGCTTTCGCCTGGCAGCCTCGTCAATTGATCAATGAGAGTTGGCTGGACGACCATGAGCGCTCTCTTATCCGTCCTATCTGTCAGCCCAATATGCCTACGTCCTGCGTCGGCAGGCGTTTTTCTGGACGGCATCAGGGCCGTGGCCTTTGATTGGTTAGCGGTTGGTGAAGCGCCAACCAAGCAATAGAGCGGTTTCCCAAACCCGTCTTTCAGCGTTTTGTGAGAAGCTGGCGCAGACCGAAAATCCGCCGGCGGGGGCCGCTGCAAGACATGCATGAAATCTGGCGTCAGTTCCGCCGCGACCGGCGCGGCAACTATGCTCTTGTGACAGTCGTGGCGATGATACCGCTGATGGGCGGCCTGGCGATCGCGGTCGACTTCACGGAAATGAACCGTGAAAAGCAGGTGGTGACGAATGCGCTCGACGCCGCCAACTTCGCCACGGCGCGCCGGCTGACGGAAGGCGCGACGGACGACCAGCTGAAGGCCTACGCGCTCGACTTCTTCAACGCCAACCTGAACGATGTCGATCCCGCCAGCACGACCCTCAACGTCATCTTGCCGAGCAACACCGCCGGTGGCGGCCTGCTCACCATGACGGCGCAGCTTGCCTACAAGCCCTATTTCTACCCGGCCTTCGCGCAGCTTGTCGGTAAATCCGCAATCGATGCGAACCAAAGGATCAGCTTCAACGTCACCTCCCAGGTGAGGCTGAAGAACACGCTGGAAGTTGCCCTGGTGCTCGACAATTCCGGGTCGATGACCACACTCGGCACCGGCTCGGGACAAAAGCGCATCGATCTTCTCAAGACGGCGTCCAAGCAACTGGTCGACACGCTGGCCCAGCAGGCGGCCATGATCAAGCAGGTCGACAAGCCGGTGCAGTTCGGTCTCGTGCCCTTTGCCGCTTCGGTCAATGTCGGCCCCGGCAATGGCAATGCATCGTGGATGGACACAGAGGGCCTGTCCCCGGTGTCGAACGAGAATTTCGATTGGTCGACGCTGAATGCGGCCAACAAATACGCCCAGCAGACCAACGGCATCTGGTACAAGCGCGGCACCGGCTGGGGCAGCGAGGAAGGCCAGATTCTGACCCGGTTTTCGCTCTACCGGGACATGAAGGTCGTCACCAACCACGAGCGCGTCGTCAACAGCAAGCGGGTGGTTTGCGACGAATACAATTCGAACAACACCTGCAAGCGCAGCCACGACGAATATGACTACATCGACTCCTACGGGCCGTTTGCCAGCTGGCAAGGCTGCGTGGAGGCCCGGCCCTACCCCTACAATGTCAACGACACACCGGCATCCGGCGGCTCCGCCAACACCGGCATAGGCGTCGGCGATCCGGCAACGATGTTCGTGCCCATGTTCGCCCCGGACGAGCCCGGCAACCACTGGAAGCTCACCCAGGATCCCGACGAGGCGGCACCGGTGACTTATGGCGCGGTGAACAGCTGGTGGAATGACGATCCTTCGAGCAGCACCGGCCAATCGCGGCTGCGCAACATGGCCAAGTATTTCCAGCCGCGGCCGATCAATGCGCCGGCGCTGCCTGCCGGCAACGGCCCGAACTACAGCTGCACCACCAATCCAATCACGCCGCTGACCGATGTCAGCGTCACCGATGGGCTCACCTCGATCAAGGCCGCCATCGACCTGATGCAGCCGAATGGCGGCACCAATGTTCCCGAGGGCATGGCGTGGGGCTGGCGCGTGGTTTCGAGTGGCGAGCCGTTCACGCAAGGGCGGGCTGAAACCGAGAAAGGCAACGACAAGGTGGTGATCGTCCTGACCGACGGCGCCAACACCTACTATACGCCGTCCTCGCTGAGCTATTCCGATCCCGCCAACTCCAAATCGACCTATGCGTCCTATGGCTATCTCAACCCCGGCTACAACGGCACCTCGGTCGGTCGCCTGTTCATGGGCACATCGAGCGCCATCGGTCGGCTCGACTATTCGAACGGCAACTACACGAACGCGCTCAACGAGCAGATGGCAACGCTTTGCAACAACGCCAAGGCGGCCAACATCATGGTGATGACGGTGGCGCTCGACCTGTCGACGACCAAGGCCAGCGACAAGCTGGCGATCGATGCACTGAAATCCTGCTCCTCGGACTCGCGCTTCCGCAAGGATCCGGCGAACCCGAGCAAGCCTGCGAAGCTGTTCTGGAATGCGACCGGCGCCAGCCTGTCGAACGATTTCAAGGAAATCGGCAACGAACTGTCGAACCTGCGGGTGGTCGGCTAGAGCGTGTCGCGTCGAACGGCATCACGCGCGCTGGCGCAATGCCTGCGCCGCCCAAGCCCTTGCGGGCGCCCGCCGCGACAGGCAGATATTGGCCGCCCGCGGGATCCCGCTTCCATCGCGGCACGCCTGGGGACAAACAATGCCCGATACCGCCAACCATCTCGCTTTCGCGCTGGTCTGCCTCGGCATGGTGCTGACGCCAGGCCCGAACATGATCTACCTGATCTCACGCTCGCTGTCGCAAGGGCCGAAGGCCGGACTGATCTCGCTTGGCGGGGTTGCGGTCGGTTTCCTGTTCTATGTGCTTTCGGCGGCGTTCGGCATCACCGCACTGCTGCTCGCCGTGCCCTATGCTTACGATGCGTTGCGCTTTGCCGGCGTGCTCTATCTCTTGTGGTTGGCCTGGCAAGCGGTGAAACCTGGCGGACGTTCGCCATTCCAGGTGCGCGACCTGCCGAAAGACGGGCCGCGCAAGCTGTTCGCCATGGGCCTGATGACCAATCTGCTCAATCCGAAAGTGGCCGTTCTCTATCTGTCGCTGCTGCCGCAATTCATCAGCATCGGCAAAGGCCATGTCCTGTCGCAGTTGCTGGTTCTGGGCGCGACTCAGATCACCATCAGCCTGACCGTCAATGCCATCATCGCGGTGACGGCCGGTTCGATCGCCACTTTCCTTGCCGGACGGCCGTTGTGGCTGGTCATCCAACGCTGGATGATGGGAGGCGTGCTGACGGCACTGGCGCTGAAGATGGCGACCGACGCGCAGCGCTGAGGCCTCCGGCACGATCCTTTCCCAAAGCCGGTTCCCACCGCCTTAGCCTACATCGGCCGGCGGATCGGCCGGACCCGCGCCGGCTCGATCACCTTGCGGTAGAGGTGCCAGGTAGCGTGACCCAGGATCGGCATGACCACGGCCAGCCCGGCGAACAGCGGGATCGAGCCGATCACCAGAAGCACGGCGACCAGCAGCCCCCACAGCGCCATCTGCAGCGGGTTGGCCATCACCGCCCGGGCCGAAGTCTCGATTGCAGAGACGGCACCGACATCACGGTCGAGCAGCAGCGGAAAGGCGATCACCGTCGTCGCCAGCACCACCACCGCAAAGACAAAACCGGCCGCGTTGCCAAGCAGAATCAACGTCCAGCCCTTGCTGGTCGTCAGCACATCGCGGACAAAAGCGCCGATGGAAGCCGGTGGCTGGTCGCCGAACAGGCTGGTGTAGATCGATTGGGCGGTGAACAGCCACAACAGGAGCAGCACAAACAACATGATGCCGATGACCGCGATCGACGGCAGCGCCGGGGAGCGGCGCACATCGAGCGCGTGGCGCCAATCCGTGTTCATGCCGAGTTCGCGCCGGCGGCTGATCTCGTAAAGCCCGATCGCGGCAAAAGGCCCGACCAGGGCAAAGCCCGACATCAATGGATAGACAAGCTGGATGGCGTTGGAGCCCGACGTCCACTGCGTCAGGATCAGGCCGACGACCGGGTAGATCAGGCACAGGAACATATAATGCGAGGGCTTGGCCCAGAAATCCTCGGCGCCGAGCTTGAGCGCGTCCCAGAGATCCGCCGCGGTGATGCGGCGCACCGCAGGCTGCACATGCATCCCGTAAGCGTCCGCCATGACATGAAAGCCGGCCATAACCATCCTCCCGTGTGTCGGGGCGGTCACCGCCGAGATGGCCGCCCGCAGCTGCCACTAGTAGATGTCGCACCATAGCCGATTTGCCAGGGCTTGTCGCGCAATCGATGACCTGGATCCGTTCCTCGTTGCGCGCATCTCTTCATGTCGCCAAATTTGGCGTGCTTTGGCAGACCTTCGCTTTGGTCAACCATTGCATCAAATTTTAGCATTTACGTATTTTAGTTATTGCTTAAATTCATCGTAGAGACCCTTGGCGTATCACTTGAGCTTACCAAGTTTGGGCGAGGGGCAATGTTGGCATTGAAAGGCTTCTGGTCTTCGCGGCGTGGCAACTTTGCCATCGCGACCGCCATAGCGATGGTGCCGATAATGGTTGTCGTGGCTGGCACGATCGACCTCACGGGCACGAGCGACGACGCCTCACAATTGCAGAGCTCGCTGGACGCGGCCGGACTTGCTGTCGGCACAAAATACCTGGCCAGCATGCCCGCGAGTGATGTCCAGGGGCTTGGGCTGACATTCTTTGCGGCCAATATGAGCGTCGCCGACCAGCAGGAATATGCGGACAGCGTCTCCGCTTTTTCGGCAACCGCCAGCGGCGGCCCGAGCGCCTACTACATCTCGCTATCGTCCAGCATCAACCGTCCGAGCTTCATCAATGGCGCGGCCCCCTGGCCGGCTTACCGCTCGGCCATGGTCAAGATGGACCCTGGTGCGCAGGCCTGTGTGCTGGCGCTCGATCCGCATGCGTCGGCGGCCGTAAGCCTGCAAGGCTCGACCAATGTCTCTATGACCAGTTGCGTGATCGCGGCGAACTCCGACGCGTCCAATGCCGTCAGCAGAGGCGGTTCCGCACAGGTTTCGGCGGGCTGCGTCTCGACTGTCGGCGGCACTTACGGGCTGTCGCCGCCCAGCGCCAATCTCACCTGCGGAGCCCCGCTCGAACATCAATATGCGTCTTTCGATCCTCTGGCGAACGTCGTCGCTCCGCCTTACACATTGTGCCTGCCGGTTCCGAACGGGAAAACCTATACGCTGTCGCCCGGAACCTATTGCGACAAGACGTTGTCGGGAAACATCACGCTCAATCCGGGCGTCTACATCATGCGTGGCGTCACCATAAAACCGGGCGGCAACGGCAGCCTGACCGGTCAGGGCGTGACCATATTTCTCATGGAAGGCTCACAGATCTACATAAATGCCAATGAACAGGTGAATCTATCCCCACCCACCAGCGGTCCCTACGCCGGCATCACCATTTTCGAGAACCGCGGCAACACATCGGCCTTGACGCTGAATGGCGGCGCAAATTCCGTGATCAGCGGGTTCGTCTATGCGCCTGACGCCGCCATTTCCTTTGCCGGCAACTCAGACATGAGCGGTCAGGGGGACTGTCTGAGGATTGTTGGCTTGACCGTGCAGATGACCGGAAACTCATCCATCAAAACCGACTGCACGGCCGTGTTTGGAAATCGCGAGATGTATGCCAGCCGGATGATCACTCTCGTGAAATGAGAGACGTCCCCCAACGCTTAACCCGACGTCTCGGCGGCACCTGCGGTAGTGAGGGCGTCGGGCCGCTCACTCGTCTCGATCGATAGGTCGGCTGTGAAAACTGAGGCGCATCAGTCTTGAGGATTTCAACGCTGTCGGCGACATATTCGTTGGGGAGACGCGCGGCAAGCAGAGCAAAATGGACGCAGCCAACTCGATGAGCGTTTTGACCCTGCGGGTCAATCCGACGACGCTGAAAGAGAGACCGAGAGAGACCGGCGGCGATCAGAAAATAGCGGAACGCGGTGACCGCCGCCTGCATCAGCCCTGTGGGAATGTGTTAAAGACCTGCCTGGCCTTGCTAGTCCATTCCTAGCGGGAGGGGATCATTCGATGGAATTACCGGAGTCAGCGCCGGGCACGTCAACGCTTCGCAAACGTTTTAACTTTTTGGGAACCTTGGGCCCAGGCCTGATCACCGGCGCGGCCGACGATGATCCAAGCGGTATCGCTACCTATAGTCAGGTGGGGGCACAATTCGGTTACTCGCTCGCCTGGATCATGCTGTTCAGCTATCCGCTCATGGCCGTAACCCAAGGGATCAGTGCCGGGATCGGTGCGGTGACAGGCCAAGGTATCGCGCGCAACCTGCGTCGGCATTATTCGCCTTGGCTGTTGCGTTTTGCGGTGCTGCTACTCCTCGTCGCCAACGTTATCAACATAGGCGCCGACCTCGGGGCTATGGGAGCGGCGCTCGAATTGCTGGTCGGGGGGCCGCATCACCTCTATGCGATCCTTTTCGCTCTGATCTGCATCCTGTTGCAAGTCTTCGTGAGCTACCGCCGCTATGTCACGGTGCTCAAATGGCTGACTCTGTCCCTGCTTGCCTATGTCGCGGTAGTTCTGTCGGTGCATGTGCCCTGGGGAACAGCGCTCTATGGTGCGCTGGTTCCGCAAATCGTCTTCGACGGCGATCATGCTATGGCGCTGGTAGCGGTTCTCGGCACGACGATCAGCCCCTATCTGTTTTTCTGGCAGGCCGGCGAGGAAGTCGAGGAGCAGCATCGACAGCATAGGCTACGGCTCGGCGCTCACTCCCGCAGCGCCGCGCACCAGCTTGCGCGCATCAAGAGCGACACCTTGTTCGGAATGGGATTCTCCAACCTTGTCGCCGTCTTTATCATCATAGCCACGGCGGCGACCCTGCATGCCAACGGTGTCACCCAGATTCAAACCTCGTCGCAAGCGGCAGAGGCACTCCGACCCGTTGCCGGTGACTTTGCATTCGTGGTCTTTGCGGTCGGCATCATCGGCACAGGTATGCTTGCTGTGCCCGTCCTGGCCGGCTCCGCCGCGTATGCCATCGCGGAGATGTTTCAGTGGCCGGAGGGACTGGACCAACGCCCGCAGGACGCCAAGGCCTTCTACGGCACGATCGCGGTGGCGACGCTGGGCGGGGTGACCCTGACTTTCGTCGGACTGGACCCCATCAGGGCACTCTATTGGAGCGCTGTCGTCAATGGAATACTGGCTGCCCCGCTGATGGCAATCATGATGATGATCGCGATGAACCCACGGATCATGGGCCGGCTTACGCTGCCGCGCTGGATGACTTTCGGCGGAGTGCTTGCCACGGCGGTGATGGCTCTGGCCTCGATTGCCTTTTTCGTACTGTGACCGACAGTCAGGCCCGAGCCAAATTCACATCATGGCTGACTTTCGGCGCGGTCTGGCTTCTTCTGCATTTGGCCGTTGGGGCGCTCCGCTTGATGCAACTGCTCAGCCGCTGGAAATTGATCAGCGCACGGCAATCTGCATTGTTTTTCACAGCGGCCAAGTATTTGGAACGACATGCAGATTGGCTCCTCGCGCATGCGCAGGTAGCCCAACTATCCTTTAGTCCATGACAATCGACCGCGCGTGTTCAACAAATAGTTCGAGCCATCTGCTCATGTATGATGGTCCTCCGGCTCGGTCATACTGAAGGTAGTTCCCCCACCGAGCCCGCCCGAACCTGGATGGCGGCATCGACGGTCTTCTGCCCGTATCGCGTGATTTTGTCAGCCCCGCCCGGCAAAAGCCATGATCGCGGCTATGTCAGACGGGCATGACAGCTGAGAAAGTCGAAATCCGTCAAAAAGGCCTGAACAGGCGCACATGGCTCAAGGCAGCCGGCCTCGCGGCCTTGGTCGGGCCCGCCGCCTGCGGCACCGTCTCGCTGCCGACCGGGCAAGGCGCCGGGGTTTCCTCCTCCGCGACGGGCACGCTGGCGAGCCTGCGCGCCACGGCGGGACTGGGGCCGCTCGTTCCCGACACCCAGCTCGAACAGGCGGCGCTTCAGCAGGCCGGCTACATGGCATCGCGGGAGCGCATGAGCCACACCACGGGCTGGGGCAAGGATTTTGCCTCGCGCGTCAAGGACAATGGCATTGCCGGTGCCGCCGCCGAAAACATCGCCGAGGGCCGCTTCGACCAGGAGAAGCTGTTCGACATCTGGGCGCACTCGCCCGGCCATCGCCGTAACATGCTTGACCCGCGCTTCACCCGCTTCGGCCTCGCCTATGTGCGCGACGGCCGCGACTCCAGCCTGCGGTACTGGGCTCTCGTGCTCGGAAAATAGAACGGCCTATTTGGTCGTCGCCTTGAATTTTCCCATCAGATAGGGGCCGGAGCGCACAGGCTCGTATTTCGGCGCTTCGCCGTCGGCGAGGCAGGCGTGCAGCACGTTGATCTCCGCGTCCCAGTTCGGCTGGTGGAAGAAGGCCATGGACTGGCGCCGGTCCTTGCCACCCTGTTGCGCCGGCGGATTGACCACACGATGCACGGTGGAGACCCAGCGGTCGTTGGTCCAGCGCGCCATCAGGTCGCCGATATTGATGACGAAGGCCCCCGGGATCGGCGGCACCTCGGTCCATTCTCCATCCGGCGTGATGATCTGAAGGCCGCGTGATCCGGCCTGCGGCAGAAGGATGGTCAGGCTGCCGTAGTCGGTGTGAGCGCCGGCGCGGATCTGGCCGGGTTTCGGCGCGACATGCTGTTCGGGATAGTTGAGCGCCCGAAGCGCGCTGATCGGCGCATCGAGATAGCTGTCGAAATGATTTTCGGGCAGACCAAGCGCGGTGGCGAAGACACGCATGATGCGCAACGCCAGATCCTCGAGCGCAGCATAATAGGCTTTCCAGGCGGCGACGAACCCCTCAGGTTCCGCGGGCCAGATCGTTTCGGCATAGCAGAAGGCGAGCGCCTCGGGATCGGACATGCCTTGCGGCACGCCGAGGGGGCCGCCGTTGAAACTCTCCTTGAGGTCGGGCGGCGTGTCGACGTTGCGGGATTTGGCCAATGCTTCGAGTTCAGGGCCAAGATAACCATAGGGATAGCCCTTGTAGGGCGCCTTCGAGCGCTGCTTTTGCTCCGGCGCCAGATCGAAAAAGGCCCGCGCCTTCAACCATGCCGCGTCGATCACCGCCTGTGGTATGCCGTGGTTGGTCACGGCCAAGAACCCGGTGTCGCGGCAGATGCGGTCGACCTCGGCCCCGAGGGCCTGCTTCTCCTCGGCGCCGGCGTTTTCGAACCGCCCGAGATCGAATACCGGAAATGTCTGGTGCTGCATCGTTCTTGCGTCCCGCTGGGGTCAACGGCCAAACGATGCAGGCCGCTTGCGCAATGAGCTAGCACCAACCGACGCGGCAATCCTAGTCCATATCGGTGGCAGGCACATGCCTGCCACTTTGCCTGCCGCGGGGCCTAGTCCATATGCGCGGCGGGCGCGCCGCCACCAGCCGGGCCGGCTTTCGGCTTGCGCAGCAGGAAGACGAACGGGATGGCGAGCAGCGTCATCATCATCAGTATTTTGAAGTCGTTGACGTAGGAGATCATCATCGCCTGGATATTGACCATGCGATCGACCTCCGACAGCGCTGTCGGATCGCCGCCGGCGGCCGCGGGCGAGACCGCCCAGAGATTGGGATTGAACGGGTTGATGAAGGCAGAAAGCTCGGCGTGGTTGATCTGCGTGTTGCGCACCAGCAGCACCGTCACGACAGACACGCCGATCGACGAGCCAAGATTGCGCACCAGGCTGAACAACGCGGTCGCGTCGGTGCGGTAGCGTACGTCGAGCGTGGCGAATGTAACCGTCGACAGCGGCACGAACACCATTCCCATGCCCAGGCCCTGGATCACCCCGGAGGTGATGATCAACCAGTTGTCCATCTGCGGCGTGAAACTGGCCATGGTGTAGAGCGACTGCGCGGTCAGGAGAAAACCGATGACGACGAGAATTCTGGCATCGATCTTTCCCATGATGCGCCCCACGACGAGCATCGAGATCATCGTGCCGACACCGCGCGGACCGATGACGATGCCGATGGTGATGGTCGGATAGCCGAAGATGGTCGACAGCATCGGCGGCAGCAGCGCCATCGAGGCGAGGATGAGCACACCCATGACGAAGATGAACGCCAGGCCGGTCACGAAATTGCGGTCGAGGAAGATCTTGGGGTCGATAAAGGGATGTTCCGCCGTCATGGTGTGGATGATGAACACCCAGAAGCCCGTGATGGCCAGGCCGAGTTCGATCCATATCTCGACCGAGGAAAACCAGTCGACCTCACCGCCGCGATCGAGCATCAGCTGCAGCGCGCCGACGCCGAGCGATATCATGGCAAAGCCGAAGAAATCGAAGCTGCGCACCCGCCGGGCAACGGCTGGCAGATAGACGGCCATGCCAAGGAAGGCGACGATGCCGACCGGCAGGTTGATGAAGAACACCCAGCGCCAGTTGAAATTCTCGGTCAGCCAGCCGCCCAGCGTCGGGCCCAGAATCGGCCCCAGCATGATGCCGGCACCCCAGATGGCCATGGCCTGGCCGTGGCGCTCCCTGGGGTTAATGTCGAGCAGGAAGGTCTGCGACAGCGGCACGATGGCGGCGCCGAAGACGCCTTGCATCAGCCGGAACAGCACGATGGTTTCAAGGCTCCATGCCAGGCCGCACAGCATGGAGAAGATGGTGAAGCCGACCACGGCCGTCAGGAACAGCTCCTTGCGGCCGAAGCGGTCGGAGAGCCAGCCGGTGACCGGCGTCATGATGGCGGCGGCCACGATGTAGGAGGTCAGCACCCAGTTGATGTTGTCCGGAGAGGCGCCGAGGTCGCCGGTCATGGTCGGCAGCGCGACGTTGGCAATCGTGGTGTCGAGTGCCTGCATGATCGTCGCCAGCATGAGCGCGACCGTGATCAGGCCGCGATGCGGCACTTCTTTGAAGGATTCGGGCGTGCTCATCCGCGGAACTTCCAGCCGGTAACAAAAACGTGTACATGGGGTTTCCGGGCGGCAAAGCCTTCCGTTGAGAGAGCCTCATCGCGGTGGGACGCGATTGTCGATGTGGGGGTTACATCGACCGAGAATCTCTGATGAGCGGATGCCTGCCGCCCGGAAACATGAGGACCGACGGGTCCGTGTCGAAGATTTCAGTTTCGGCCAAGCCGCAACGCGGCTCGAACCAGGCGCTGACGCTTCCCACTCCTCCCATCAGACCAATCCTGTTATCCACGTCCGCCCGCCTCGTCCTGGCGGGCTTCCGCTCATTTATTGCGCGGCCTCGCCAGCCTTGGCGTGACCGAATATGGCGGGGAAACCGCGGGCTACGCCGGTATCGACGGTGACAGAGGCGCTCATGCCCGTCCGCAGCATCATCTTGGCGTCGGGATCGGTAAGCTCCAGGCGCACCGGGATGCGCTGCGTGACCTTGACCCAGTTGCCGGTGGCGTTCTGCGCGGGCAGCAGCGAGAATTCAGCACCCGTTCCCGCACCGATCGCCTTGACCGTCGCCTCGAAGGTCTTGCCCGGATAGGTATCGATCACGATCTCGGCCTTCTGGCCCGGCTTCATGTTGGTGAGCTGGGTTTCCTTGAAATTGGCATCGATCCAGGAGTCGCCGGTTTCGACCAGCGAAAACAGCGGTGTGCCGGAGCCGACAAACTGGCCGACCTTGAACGACGAGGCCTGCGAGATGACGCCATCGGCGGGCGCCTTGACCGTGGTCTGGGCCAGGTCGTAGGCGGCCTTGTCACGCGCGGCGAGAGCCGACATCACGGTTGGATGCTTGTCGGTTTCGATATCGGGATTGCCGCCAAGTGCGGCCTTGGCGCTGACGATGCCTTGCTGGGCGACGGCGACCTGCTGCTTTGCCTTGTCGAGGTCGTTGCGGGCCTGGTCCAGCGACGACTTGGCGTTGATGCCCTTCTGCGCGAGATCGGCGGCGCGGTCATATTGCGACTGGGCGTAGTCGACCTCGCTGCTGGCGGACTTCTCCTGCGCCATCGACTGGCTGTAGGCGGCGCGCAGTTGCTCGACATTGAGGCGTGCCGCGGCAACCGCGGCGTCGGCCTGGGCGAGCGCGATCCGGTAAGGCTCGGGGTCGATGGCGAACAGGAGATCCCCCCGCTTGACCATCTGATGGTCCGATATGGCGACCTGCACGATGCGGCCGGCCGTGTCCGAGGCAATCGACACCTTGGCCTGCTGCAGATTGGCGTTCTCCGTCTCCTGATAGCGCCCACCCGTCACCCAGACATAGCCGCCGCCGATGATCAGCGCGGCCGGCAGGGCGAACATCAGGAGAAAGCGGCCCATGCGGCGCTTCTTCTTCGGTGCCGCCGGGACCGGCGCTACAGGCGGGGCGACCGCCACAGGGGCGGCAACCGGCTGGGCCGGAGCTTCCATCTCAACCTTGGGGGCGTTTTCGTCGACCTTGGCTACCGCATTCATGCTGCTGCGCCTTCCGCACTCTTGATCTTTTCAAGCGACGAAGCCTCGCCGTCCGCCAGATTCTGCACGATTACATCGAGCGCCCTGATCAGGACGCGGCGGTCCTCGGGCGAAACGCCGACAAGCGATTCCTCATAAACTTTGCCGGCGAGACTCTTGACCTCGGCATAGGCAGCGCTCGCCTTGGCTGTCGGGAAAATCATGCGCACGCGGCGGTCGGCGGCGTCGGCGCGGCGTTCGATCCAGCCGCCCTCCTCCATCCGGTCGACGAGGCGCGAAACGCTGATCGGCTCGATTTCGAGCAGTTCCGCGAGCCGCGCCTGGGTAACGCCTGCCTCCTTGGCGACACGCACCATGAGGCGCCATTGCGCCGACGAAAGGCCAAGCCCGCTGGCGCGCGTCTCGAAGCGCTTGCGCAGCAGACGTTGCACGTCGTGGATCAAAAAGCCCAGTCTGTCTATGCCATCAGAAACCATGAGCGATAGATATAATAAGCGTGCTTACTATTCAAGATGTCACGTGGCGGTGAAAGCCGGCAAATATGCGTGGCGGTCTTGCAACGCGACCGAGGATGTCAATCCGTGAACCGCTGGAGACAGCCGGTCAGGCGGGAATCGGCCTTCTTCACAGGCGGTTTCGGACGACCAGCGTGACGACGAAGAAGGCACCGAGCGAACTGGTTATGATGCCGATCGGCAGTTCCTGCGGCGGAAGCAGCGTCCGTGCCAGAAGATCGCTTGCCAGCAAGAGCACCGCCCCGAACAATGCACAGCTGGCGATCAGGCGCAGATGCAAGGGACCGGCCAGCGGCCGCGAAAGATGCGGGATCATCAATCCGACAAAGCCGATGACGCCGGCGACCGAGACGAGAATTGCGGTCGAGAAGGCCGCGACGAGAAACGTCGCCCTGCGCATGCGCGCCACCGGCACGCCGAGGCTTTCGGCGGCACTTTCACCGGCCAGGAAGGCATCCAGCCTGCGGTGGTTCCACAGCCCGTAGGCCGCGATCGTGCCGGCTCCCAAGGCGCCCAGCCAGACATTGTCCCAGCGCGCCAGCCCCAGCCCGCCCATCGTCCAGAACAGCACCGAATGGGCCGCGCGCTGGTCTCCGGCAAAGACCAGATAATTGGTCAATGCCGTGAACAGGAAGGAGACGGCAAGGCCGGCGAGGATCAGCCGCTCCGGCCCCTGTCCCCTTACCCGTGCGACCAGCAGCAGGACGATGCAGGCGGCCAGTATGCCGCCGGTGAAGGCCGCGATGGGCAAGGTCGAGATGCCAAAACTGTCGCCGAAGACGGTGATGACGGAAACAGCGCCGGCGGCGGCTCCCGACGACAGGCCGAACAGGAACGGGTCGGCGAGATCGTTGCGGGTCACCGTCTGCAGCAACGCACCTGTCATGCCGAGGCCGGCACCGACACAGATCGCCAGGATCGTGCGCGGCAGCCTGAGATCGACGACGATCTTGCCGACCGGGCCCGACACCTGGTGTTCATGCAGCCCGACCGCATGGCCAAGCGAGCCGATGACGTCGCTCAGCGGGATCAGCGTCGAACCATAGGCGATCGACAGCAGCACGAGGGCGACGACCGCCACCATGCCCGCCACCATCGCCAACGCGAATCCCTTGTGCCCGGAAAGCGCGCCGGATTTATGCCCGGGGGCAAGAAGCATCAGAACGCTTCCGGATGCATCGCCTTGGCGATCTTGGCGATCGCCTCGATGTTTGCAGGTCCGGGCGTCAGTTCGGCATAGCGCAGCGCCACGAAACGCTCGTTCTTGACCGCGTCCGTCTCCCTCATTGCCGGATGGGCCTTCAAGAAATCGAGCAGTTTCCTGTAGCCGCCGCCATCCTGGTAATCGAGCAGGATGAGGAATTGCGGGTTGCGCGAGGCCACCGTTTCCCAGTCCGTATTGCCCCAGCTGGTGTCCATGTCGGCCATGATGTTGTCGCCGCCGGCGGCCGTGATCATGGCGCTGGGAATGGCGAATTTTCCGGCGGTGAACGGCTTGTCATCGCCGGAATCATAGAGGAACACGCGGGTTCCCTTGGCGCTGCCGACCTTCGCGGTGAGTTGCGCCTTCCAGCCGGCAACAAGCTTCTGCGCCTCTGTCTCCTTGCCAAAGATCTTGCCCAGCTTTTCAACATCGCCATAGAGCAGGTCCATGGAAGCCGCCGGGCGGTTCTTGTCGAGATGGACACAGCTTTCGGTCAGCACCAGTGTCTTGATGCCGTGCGGGGCGAGCGTGTCGGGCGTCACGTCGCCACCCGGCTTCATGCCATAGTACCAGCCGGCGAAGAAGAAATCGGGCTCGACGGCGACCAGGTTTTCGAGCGTCGGGTATTTGGGCGCGAGTTCCGGGATGGAGCCCTGCTCGGCCTTGAATTCGGGGCCGACCTTGTACCATCCGGTGATGCCGGTCAGGCCGACGATCGACGGCTGCAGCTTCAGCGCGAAGGCCATCTCGGCCATGTTGAGGTCGTGGATGACGGCGCGCTTGGGCGGCGCGTCGAAGGTCAACGGCTTGCCGCAACTGTCGACGGTGACGGGGAAAGCGAAGGCGGTAGAGGCCAGCAAAGAAAAGACGAGCGACAAGGCGAGACGTTTCACGGATTTTGCTCCTTGGTTGAACAGTGCCGATGGGGATGGGTTCGTTCAGGATGGCGGCGCGGCGCGGTTCGGAACATCGAACACGGTCAGTTCGCGGTCCTCGGTGGGATGGCGCAGGCGAAACACGTCGACACCGAAAATCTCGCGGATCAGCTGTTGCGTCAGCGCTTCGCGCGGTGCGGCCAACGCGTGCAGCCGGGCTTCGTTCATCACCGCGACCCTGGTGGCGAAAGGCGCCACCAGGGCCAGGTCGTGAAGCACCGCGATCACCGTCATGCCGAAGCCGGCGACGAGTTCGAGAAGCTCGCCGCGAGCACGCGGGTCGAGATGGTTGGTCGGCTCGTCGAGGAACAACACCTTCGGTTCCTGCGCGATGGCGCGCGCCAGCTGGGCGCGTTGGCGCTCCCCGCCGGACAGCGAGCCGATCGTGCGGCCAAGCAGCGGTAGAAGCCCAGTCCGGCGCAAGGCATCGACGACGATGTCGCGCTCCTCGCTCCTGCGCCTCAGGCCGGCATGCGGAACGCGGCCGAGTTCGACATAGTCGATCACCGCCAGCCGCGGATCCGGCTGGTCGGTCTGGCCGACGACGGCCATGTGCAGGGCCCGCTCGGCTGTCGAGATTCTGTCCAGGCGTCGCCCGCCAAGCTTCACCTCGCCCGAACTTGGCCTGAGCATGCCCGACAGCATGCGCAGCAGCGTCGTCTTGCCGGCGCCATTGGGGCCGATGATGGCGAGACGATCGCCGGTGGCGATGGAGAGGCTGACCGCATGGACCAGATTCCGGCCATTCGCCACGGCACCCAGGTCGCGCGCTTCAAGAAGTGGCATTGTCATCGACTATCCCCCCCAGCTTGCCCGGCGCCGGGATGCGAGCCAGCGTCTTGCCGGCCAGTCGCGGCGGACGTTGTCCGGAATTGCACCAGCCGTCGGCAAGCGAGGCGTAAAGCCTGGCAAATCGCACAAGATCGCCAACATCGGCCTCGGCATCGACGGAGCCGAAAAGATAGGTGGCCTTGCCCGGAGCCTGGAAGGCTACCGTCAACGGCCGTGCGCAGCCCGCCATGCATTCGACGCCTTCGATCGTGAAGCCATGCGCCACGGCGGGTTCATCGTGGGCCGAGAGCCGGGAGCGCAAATCGGCGCATAGGCTTTCGCCCGACCTGATGCCGGTCGGAACATCACGGCAAAGCGTGCACACGATGATGCGGTGATCGATGGCGCCGTCCAACTTCCGTCACTTTCCAAAACTGGCGACGGAAGGATGTTGGCGAGCCGGCCGACAAGACCGACGTCCACGTTTCCTCCCGGCACACCCCGTCCGGTCAACTTGGTGATGGCAGGTCTCCTGGCTCGCGGGTCCTTGCGCAATCCTGCCTTCCCAGCCTTGCCGGCCAGTGGCATTTCGGATCTTGCTCACCGCTTACAGTTGCGGGGGCAGCCACGGCTTCGACCTCTTGGGTCTCACCGTGTTCCCTTTTCACCCCTCGCCTTTCGACTCGGGGACCATCACCACTCGATCGTAGTTTTCCCCCAATTGCTTCGCAACGGATTTCTCGGTGCATTGTCGATCCCGCCGCGGCGCTCGAATATGTTATGTAATTACATTACGTCTTAGACGATAGCGCGCGGCGGCGTCAAGTGAGAGCTTGCTGCCGGAAGAAGCCGGCGAGCCAGATGCTGTTGGCTGCGGAGCGTTGCCGTCCGGATTGCGCGGCGAGCGCAATTCCGATCAAACTGCCGCGCGCGAAGGTGGCAAGATGATCCCCTCAATGCGAGGAGCCATGAACCCGACCGAGAAAGCGCTATGGTTCGTCGAGAGCCATCTGCCGGAGGCGATCTCGCTCGACGATGTCGCCCAAAGCAGCGGCGTGTCGCGCTTTCATGTGACGCGCGCCTTCGGCGCCGCCACCGGCCGCTCGGTCATGGGCTACATGCGCGCGCGCAGGCTGACCGAGGCGGCGCGCCGGCTGGCCGGCGGAGCGCCCGACATCCTATCGGTGGCGCTCGATGCCGGCTACAGCTCGCATGAGGCTTTCACCCGCGCCTTCCGCGACCAGTTCGGCACCACGCCGGAGATGGTGCGCGCGCAAGGCTCGACCAACACCCTCGACCTCGTGGAGCCGATCCTGATGGACCAATCCTTTCTTTCCGCCCTCGAACCACCGCGCTTCGAGACCAGCCGGCCGTTGCTGATCGCTGGGCTCGGCGAACGCTACAACTGTGAAACCAGCGCCGCCATTCCGATGCAGTGGCAACGCTTCGGCCCCTATATCGGCAACATTCCTGGCGAGACCGGCGACGTCGCCTATGGTGTCTGCGCCAACGGCGACGATGCCGGCAATTTCGACTACGTCGCCGGTGTCGAGGTCTCCGATTTTTCCGACCTTCCAAGGGAACTCAGCCGCGTGCGCATACCCGCCCAGAAATACGCGGTGTTTTCGCATCGCGAACACATCTCGACTATCCGCCGGACCGTCAACACGATCTGGAACAAATGGCTGCCGGCCTCCGGGCACGAGATAGCGGACGCCCCCGAATTCGAACGCTATGGCCCGGAGTTCGATCCGCGCAGCGGCAATGGCGGACTGGAGATCTGGATACCCGTCAAGGCTTAGCAGAGATCACAATTCCAAGTCCCAGGTCTGGCCGACCAGATCCTTGCCGAAGGAGTGGTGCGGTTCTTCCTCGGTCAGTTTGAAGCCGACCGCCTGGTAGATGTGCCGGGCGGCGATCAGGATATCGTTGGTCCACAAGGTCAGCGTCTTGTAGCCCTTCGCACGAGCAAAGCCGATGCATTCCTCGACCAGCCGCCTGCCGATGCCGAGACCACGGGCCGAAGGTTCGACATAGAGCAGGCGCAGCTTCGCCACCTGATCCGATTTGCGCACGACGAAGACCGAGCCGACCACCTCGCCATCGCGCTCGGCGATCCAGCTTCGTTCCCATTTCGGGTCGAAGGATTTGACAAATGCCGCGAGGATTTCGGCAACCAGCGCCTCATAGGTTTCGTCCCAGCCATAGTCCTGTGCGTAGAGCATGCCTTGCCGGCGGGTGATCCAGCCGATGTCGCCGACCTGCAGCGGGCGCAACAGATAAGGGATCCTTGGCTCTGCGCTTTCACCCAGCAGAGCCTGGACCGTCCGCATGGACTTCACCAGCCGGTCCTGCTCCGACGCGGGCAGCCGATCGAGCAGCGCCGCGACCTGGTCGTGCGAATCCTTGTTCAGCGGCGCGAAGGCATTCCTGCCCGCCGCGGTCAGCGCAATCGACGATTGCCTGGCGTCCGAAACCACCGTCGACCTGGAGATGAGGTGAAGGCGCTCGAACTTCTTCAGCAGACGGCTGACATAGCCGGCATCGAGACCGAGGTCGCGCCCGAGGTCGGTCGCGGTCAGGCCGTCGCGGTGCGCCAGTTCGTAGAGCACACGCGCCTCGGTCAGGGAGAAGGCGCTTTTCAGCAGCCCTTCGTCGAGCAGGCCGATCTGGCGGGTGTAGAAGCGGTTGAAAGCCCGCACCGCGTCGATCAGGTGCTTGTTGGGGAGGTTGTGGACGGTCATGGGATGGTTCTCCTGTCATGGAAAGGATCGACCAATTAGTTGACTTAGTCAATAAAATGATTGAAGCAATACAACCTCACAACTTCGTCATTCTAGGGTCTGCGCGCGTCGCTTCGCTCCTTGGTCCGCCCTAGAATGAGGACATCGCGGGGGGGCCGGAGCGCCAATCATGACCGCAGTGGCGCCCCTCACATCATCGGCAACACCGGCCAGCGATCAACGATCCTGCCGCCGGAAAGCACGGCGATCGGCCCGAATTGCTGCAGCACGGCCTCGCTTTGCGTCGGCCGCAGGAACGCATGGTCGCCGGGCATCACAGCAGCGTCGGCCGGCAGGCCCATGAATTGCTGGTTGGAGGACAGGCCGAGCAAACCGTTCGTCTTCATGCCTTCGGGAAATACCGGCTCGGCCATCCACTTGCCGCCATAGAGATAGCAGCCCTTGCGCGGAAACCGGCCAAGCGCCTGCAAGAGGCGGGAGACGGCGGGCGGGCCTGGCAGCATTGGTTCGACCACTTTCAGGATCGGCGTCGCGATGAAAGCCGCCGGTTGGAAACCTTCGAGACCGGGCGTGTCGAAATCGCCGGGCAGCACGAAGGCCGAGCCCATCGACACCTCATTGGCAATGCCGCGGTGATGAAGCAGCGCGGTCTTGCTGCCGCCAATGTTGAGGATGCTTCGCTGGTCGGCGCCCAGGCGCGCCAAAAAATCGGCGGCCTGCTCCGAGGCCCGCGCCAACGCCCTGCCCGGCCCGCCGAACAGGCCGGGAATGTGCGGTGCGTGCGCCTCATAGGCCATGACGCCTTCGCAGCGCAGCCCTTTGTGGGCCGGCAGCATCTTCAATGCCCGCGACAAGGCCTCCGATGTGGCAAACCCGCCGCGATGCAGGCCGACATCGATCTCGAAGGCGATACGCAGTTCGATAGCGAGCTCGGCGGTCAGCGCGCCATATTCCGCCAGTCTTTCGTCGCTGTCGATCAGCCAGCAGACACGCGACCAGTCGGCGTCGCCCTTCACCAGCGCCGCTCTCGCCGCGCTGACCGGCATCGGCTTGCCGTACAGCAGATCCGCATGCGGGAACGCGCTCAGCACCGCCGCGCTGATCGGCGGATGGAAGGTCATGAAGCGATCGGTTCCAAGCGTCTTGCCGATATGCGAAAGCAGCGGCAGGCAAGCGAGCGACTTGTCGACCAGCCGCACGGCAAGGCCGGGATCAAGCCTGGCCTTCACCAGGGCGATGTTGCCGTCCAGCCGGTCGCGATCCAGCACCAGACAGGGCTGGAAAATACCGGCCTGCTCCAGCGCCTGCGAAAGATTGGCGAAATAGGCGCTCATGGTTCGATGCCGAACAAGCCGGCCATGTAGGGCGAGACGAAACGGTTTTGCGGATCGATGTCGCGGCGCACCGCCATGGCATCGTCCCAGCGCGGATAGAGCTTCCTGAAGTCCGCCGCCTTCAGGCTGTGCATCTTGCCCCAGTGCGGCCTGCCGCCATATCTGCGCAAGACCGGCTCGGCCGCCTGCATGAACGGCAACGGATCGTTCGCCGCGTCATGGTGGATGGCGATCGAGCAGGTCGGCCTGTCGTAGAAGGGCGAGAGCCAGAACTGATCAGCCGCGACGCTGCGCACCTCCATCGGGAAATAGACCTCGGGAAAGCGCTTCTCGGTCAACTCGATGATTTCGGCCAGCGCCTTCGGTCCTTCCTCGAACGGAAGGTGATATTCCATCTCGTTGAATTTGGTCTGCCGGTCGCTGGCATAGACATTGAGCCAGTCCTGCACATAGTCCTCGGCCCGCACCCCGGCGACGGCACCCTGGATCAGCCGGCGGCGCAGCGACGGCAGCCTGGCGAGCCCGGTGCGCAGCCGGCGCAGTGTCCTCAGTCCGGCCTCGTCATCCTCGGTCGGGCGCGCGCTGGTCGCCGCGTCGCTCAAGTCGCTGGCGATGAACTGCGCATAGCCGGAGAACGGGATGTAGTAGAATTCGGCCGACCGATGCGCGGTCATCATCGTTTCGAAATCGCGCAGCATGTCGGCGACCGGCAGCACCCATTTGCGGCGGCGCAGCCGGTAGGTCGCAATGTTGTTCAGCGTCACTTCGCTCATGATCCCGAAGGCACCGAGCGAGACGCCGATGGCGTGGATCGTGTCTTGATCCCCTGCCCTGGTGAATTCACGAACATTGCCAAGGCCGTCGACGATCTGCACCGTCTCCAATTGCGTGTGATAGGCGCCGAGCGTCGGTCCCGAACCATGGGTAGCGGTCCCGAGCGCCCCGCCTATCGCCTGTCGGTCGATGTCGCCCATATTGGGCAGGCCCTGGCCGATATCCTGCAGGATGTGCATGAGCGAACCAAGCCGCGTCCCCGCCCGCACACGCGCCTGATGCTTTTCAGCGTCGTGCGAGACCAACCCCTCCAGTTTCTCCAGGGACAGGATGGTGCCTTGCGATTTCACCAGCGGGGTAAAGGAGTGACCGGCACCGACGACGCGGATCGGGCCGGGTGCGGTGCGAATGAGATCACCAACTTCACCGGCATCGGCGGGGCTGGCGATCAGCCGCGGTTCGGCGGTGACATAGCCCGACCAGTTGCTCCAGCTGGACATATTACCCCCGATCAGGCAACCGCGCGGCGGCGCCGCGAGACAAGGACGAACAGGCCAAGCAGCAGCACGCTGGCCAGGGCACTGCCGACAGCGAATTCCGGAACCGGGCGAAAATCCTTGCCGTCGATGAGCAGCGACGCCGCGACCGGCCCGATCGCCAGACCGAGGAGCTGCGCGGCCGGCACCAAGAGCACGGCCGTGCGTGTCTCGTCCGCCGTGATCGTCAGCCTGATCTGATAGGGCACGATGAACAGGAGAATAAAACCCATGACCAGGGCGGCGACCCAGAAGATCGGGAGACCAGGTCCGCTGGCGAGGATCAGCGAGGCGACAAGTGCGACGGTGCCAATTGCCGCTATGGCAAGGCGATAGTCGATGCGGGCCTCGAACACGGTCGCGGTCATCGCGCCCAGGACCTGCATCGCCAGGCTGGCCGAGACGATCAGGCCAACGGTGCGGCCGTCGACGCCGAATTGGGCGCCAAGCGGCTCCAGAAAGGCCCATATCGAGCCGAAGAACATGAAGTAGCAGAAGATGCACAACAACGCCGTGATCGAAGGAACCGTCAGCACATTGGCCAGATCCTCGTCCTTGGGCAGGTCGGCATAGTCGGCGGGAACCGTGAAGGCGACCACCAGCGACAGGATGCAGACGACCGCCAGAGCGAGGAAGCCGCCGACCGACCCGGCCGCTGGAATGACATAGAGCGCCAGCAGCAGGGCAAGAGGGCATTGCGCCAGCGTCTGCATGGTGACGAAATAGCCGCCGATGCGCTCGGCCCGGCGCGAGCGGGCGATCAGTTCGGTGGCGACCGCGACAAGGCCGCCTTCGGCAAGGCCGGCCACGGCGCGGGCCGCCATCAACATGTTGGCGCCGGCGGCATAGGCGGTCCAGACATTCGCCAGCGCCAGCAGGAGCAGAAGCGCCGCACTTTTCCAGCGCATGTTGCGGGCCGAGAGCAGCGTCGCAACGATCGCCGAACCGATCGCGATGGCGATCAGCTCGGCGGTGGCGACCAGTGCCAGTTCATCGCCGCTGACATGGCCCTCTGTGTAGAGGGCGCCGAGCAAAACCGGCTGCATACCGAGAATGAGCAGACCGACCGATCCGATCCACAGGGCGGAGGCAAGCTGCCTGCCGGTTGGGTTGCCGACCAGCCAGTCGCCGCTTCCGGTATGCAGGTCACCAGATGTCAAAGGCGCCTCCCAACGTCCTTGCCGCACGGCAAAAAAGCTGACACTCTGTCAGCATTTTCAAGACCTGATACTTGATCATATTTCTTCTCAACCAGAATTTGGCAGTTCGAGCGAAAGACCGGTGCATGACACAAGCAAGGCGAACAGCGACCGAACCGAGGCGCCAGCCGAAGCAGGAGCGCAGCCGCGAGCGCATCGACGCCATCCTGTCGACAACCATGAAGCTGATCGGCGAGAAGGGCATCGATGCCGTCACCATGAAGGAGGTCGGCATGCTGGCGGGCGGGCCGATCGCCACCGTCTACCACTACTTCCCCAACAAGTCGGCGATCCTGGCGATGCTCTATGAGCGGTTTTCGGAGGTAAGCCGCGCGCGACTGGCTGATATCATCGCCGATATCCGCGAAGCCAAGGACGTCATCGTCGCGGCCGACCGCCTGCTTGACGATTATCTGAGCCGCGTCGCCGGCGACCCAGCCATCCAGGATCTGCAGAACGCCATCCAGGCCGACAAGGCGCTCAAGAATCTCGACATCGCCGAAACTCGGCGCCAGGCCAGGATGTTCTGCGACCATGTCATCGGCTTGATCGAGCCGCCGAAGCACGAGCAGTTCGAACGCATCGTTCTGTTGATCTTCCAGCTCGCCGGCGGCGTGGTGCGCCTGGCACTTGCGGAGGGCGAAGCGGAAAGCCGCCGCACCATCGAGGATTACCGGTCGATCATCCACACCCAGTTGCGGCTGTTTCTTTAGCGGAGCGGCGACCGGGATTTTTCGGCACCGCCGGTCAGCGCCAGAAAAAATTCCCGTGATTGCCCCTTCCCGTGCGCCTTGACTCTCGCAGGCCGTCAGCCTATTTCAGCGCCACGTTAGCACTCGCCATTGGTGAGTGCTAACCGTATGTCCGGCTTCGCCGGACGGAGGAACTGTTTCTCACCGTTCTCATTCGAGGAAGAAAAAATGGCAAAGTCGAAGTTCCGCCCGCTTCATGACCGCGTGGTCGTTCGCCGGGTCGAATCCGAATCCAAGACCGCCGGCGGGATCATCATCCCGGATACGGCGAAGGAAAAGCCGCAGGAAGGCGAGATCATCGCCGTCGGCTCCGGCGCCCGCGACGAAAGCGGCAAGCTGGTGCCCCTGGACGTCAAGGCCGGCGACCGCATCCTGTTCGGCAAGTGGTCGGGCACCGAAGTCAAGCTCAATGGCGAAGACCTTCTGATCATGAAGGAATCCGACATCATGGGCATCATCGGCTGATTATCGGCCTCACCGTCAACTGAATTCCGGGCTTACCCCAAGCCCCTGCCAGGAGCTTAAAAATGGCTGCCAAAGACGTAAAATTCTCCCGTGATGCCCGCGAGCGCATGCTGCGCGGCGTCAACATCCTCGCCGACGCGGTGAAGGTGACCCTCGGCCCCAAGGGCCGCAACGTCGTCATCGACAAGTCGTTCGGCGCCCCGCGCATCACCAAGGACGGCGTCACCGTCGCCAAGGAAATCGAGCTTGAGGACAAGTTCGAGAACATGGGCGCGCAGATGGTCCGTGAGGTCGCCTCGAAGACCAACGACATCGCCGGCGACGGCACCACGACCGCGACCGTTCTGGCGCAGTCGATCGTCCAGGAAGGCCACAAGGCGGTTGCCGCCGGCATGAACCCGATGGACCTGAAGCGCGGCATCGATCTCGCCGTCACCGAAGTCGTCGCGGCTCTCGGCAAGGCTGCCAAGAAGATCAAGACCTCCGAGGAAGTTGCCCAGGTCGGCACGATCTCGGCGAACGGCGACGAGTCGGTCGGCAAGATGATCGCGGAAGCGATGCAGAAGGTCGGCAACGAAGGCGTCATCACCGTCGAGGAGGCCAAGACCGCCGAGACCGAACTCGAAGTCGTCGAAGGCATGCAGTTCGACCGCGGCTATCTCTCGCCCTACTTCGTCACCAACGCGGACAAGATGGTTGCCGATCTCGAGGACGCCTACATCCTGCTCCACGAGAAGAAGCTCTCCAACCTGCAGGCCATGCTGCCGGTTCTCGAAGCCGTCGTGCAGACCTCGAAGCCGCTGCTCATCATCTCGGAAGACGTCGAAGGCGAGGCTCTGGCCACGCTCGTCGTCAACAAGCTGCGTGGCGGCCTGAAGATCGCCGCCGTCAAGGCGCCGGGCTTCGGTGATCGCCGCAAGGCCATGCTGGAAGACATCGCCATCCTCACCGGTGGCCAGGTCATCTCGGAAGACCTCGGCATCAAGCTCGAGAATGTCGGCCTCAACATGCTCGGCCGCGCCAAGAAGGTGTCGATCTCCAAGGAGAACACCACCATCGTCGACGGCGCCGGCAAGAAGGCCGAGATCCAGGGCCGCGTTGCCCAGATCAAGCAGCAGATCGAAGAGACCACCTCGGACTATGACAAGGAGAAGCTGCAGGAACGTCTCGCCAAGCTGGCGGGCGGCGTTGCGGTGATCCGCGTCGGCGGTGCGACGGAAGTGGAAGTCAAGGAAAAGAAGGACCGCGTTGATGACGCCCTGAACGCGACCCGCGCGGCCGTGGAAGAAGGCATCGTCGCCGGCGGTGGCGTGGCCCTGCTGCGCGCTTCGGCCAACATCAAGGCTACCGGCGCCAATGCCGACCAGGCTGCTGGCATCAACATCGTGCGTCGCGCGCTGCAGGCTCCGGCCCGCCAGATCGCCTCGAACGCCGGTGCGGAAGCTTCGATCGTTGCCGGCAAGATCCTTGAGAACAAGGGCGCGACCTTCGGCTACAACGCCCAGTCGGGCGAGTATGGCGACATGATCGCCATGGGCATCGTCGACCCGGTCAAGGTCGTGCGTACCGCTCTCCAGGACGCGGCTTCGGTCGCCGGCCTGCTCGTCACCACCGAAGCCATGATCGCGGAGGCTCCGAAGAAGGAGTCGGCTGGCGGCGGCATGCCTGGCGGCATGGGCGGCGGCGGCATGGGCGGCATGGGCGGCATGGACTTCTAAGAAGTCCATAAAGCACGCCCATCAACTAACATTGCTCAAGCCCGCTTGCGGGCTTGAGTGGCGGCATGGACTTCTAAGAAGTCCATAAAGCACGCCCATCAACTAACATTGCTCAAGCCCGCTTGCGGGCTTGAGTGGCGGCATGGACTTCTAATCCAGCCTACCTGGCGTATGTATGCGGAAAGGGGCGGCAGCGATGCCGCCCTTTTTGTTGTGCGGTTGGCCTGGCCGGCGCGATCGGGCAGCCAAGCGAAAACTCATCGTCCTCCAGCATCCGGGCCACGGACTGATAGATGTGGTGGACCGCGACCGCCGGATTATTTTCCGGGGCCAGTTGAGCGCCCAAGCGCTCCGTCACCTCGGCCACGCTGGCGTGCGTCACCTCGACGACCAGTTGGTCCTTGCCGCCCGGGAAATGGAAATAGAGCGAGCCTCGGGTGCGGCGCTGGCGCTTAAAATGTCGTTCAGCGACGTGCCGTGATAGCCGCCGCCGCTTCGATCATCCGAGTGCGTGTATCAGGAACCGGGCCACAACAAATACGTGGAAGCCGATCGGCGAAGCCGCGCTGCTCGCCGCATCAGGGGTGCGACACGACAATCCGCGGCATGGCGTGATGGCGAAGATGCGCCGCCTTGCGCGGCCACACCTGCCATCAATGAGAACGGTTGACTATTTATCTGTCTTTTTCATCAATAAAATCAGTCACTTCCATCAAATTTCCGTGGTCCGGCAAAAACTGTCGGACAATATTTTTTAACACATTCGCGATTACCAAAGGGCAAGCGCAAGGCGAAGTCGCTCGAGCGTGTGGTGTCGGGTAACCAGCGATGCATTTTTTCCGGCGATTTTTGTGGAACCGCGACGGCAACATCCTGATCATTTCGGCACTGGTGATGCCGGTCTTGATCGGCATGGCGGCGCTGGTGACCGAATATGGCGCCGCGCTGGTCCAGCAGGCCGACAATCAGCGCGTTGCCGACCTCTCGGCCTATGCGGGCGCGCTCGCCTACAATGCCAACAAGTCCACCGACCAGATGACTGCCACAGCTGTCGGCGTCGCGGTGCTTAACGGCGTCGACGCCGCCAATGTCCAGGTCAGCCTGGTTGCCTCCCCCAGGACAACCGGCGTCAACGCCGTTTCGGTGTCGATCAACACTTACAGGACCCTGTTCCTGGCACGCGTCCTGAACGATCGCCAGCAGTTGCAGATCTACGCCAATTCGGTGGCCGAGGTCGGCGCTCAACCACAGACACCCGGATGCATGCTCGCGCTTGACGGCACGCAGACCGGCGTGACGCTGAGCGGCGGCACCTCGATCTCGGCGCCGAAATGCACCGTCTCCTCCAACAACACCGTGACCGTCCCTTGCGGCACCAGCATTTCGGCAATCGGCGTCAACTACAATTCCGCCGCGGCTCCAAGCCAGCCCTGCAATGGCATCACCGGCCCAAACGGGGCGGCCGCGGTGATCACCAAGAAATCGACTCCCGACCCGCTGGCCGGCAATGCCGCGGTCACGGCCGCCGTGGCCCGCTTTTCAACCGTGGCCGCACTGTCGGCGACGACCGCCCCTTCCGCTCCGACCAATACGACCGGCACCAACATCGACTTCGCGTGGGACCAGACCGCGACGATGAACGCTGCTGCTGCCGCTGGCTGTACCGCGTCCTGGTCGCAGCCGACCTGGACGTTCAGTTGTGGCAGCAAAACGACCATCAATCTGGGGACCGTCACTATTGGCGGCGGCATCAACCTGAACTTCGCCCTGAACGGTGCGGCAACGACCACCTATAATTTCGCCGGCGATTTCACCACCAGCGCCACGACGAATTTCGGTCCCGGAATCTACAATTTCACCAAGACCCTGACGACGGCGGGAACGACCACTTTCAAGACCGGCACTTACAATTTCGGCAAGCAGGTGACCACCGGTGGAACAACGACCTTTGGTGCCGGCACTTTCAACTTCACCAAGGGGTTGACCACCGGCGGCGGTGCCACCACAACCTTTGGCGCCGGCACTTTCAAGATTGGCCGCAGCGACACCGCCTGCAGCGGCTCCGGGCAGGTCAGCATCTGCAATACCTCCACCTTGACCTTTGGCGGACCGAGCGTTTTCGAACTGCCCGGCGGCTATACCAACACCGGCGGCTCGACACTCGTCTTCGGCTCGGGTACGACCAATTCCTACAAGATCGGCCCCGGCAGCAACGGCGATGCCATCACGATCGGCGGCGGGTCCACCACGATCATGGCCGATGCGACCGGCGCGAGCAGCGTCTTCCAGGTCGTCGGCAATGTGAATGGCGGTGGCGGCGGCAGCTGCTTTGTCGTCAGCGCCGCGGCACAACACGACATCTCAGGCAACTTCATCGGCTCGGGCGCCATCCTGCTTGGCGCCGGCGTCTATACCGTGGACGGCTATTTCGCGCTTGGCGGCAATGGCGGCGGCAGCGCCAACTGCAACGGCAGCACCATCAGCGTCAGCGGCGCCAGTGTGACGCTTGTGCTGTCGGGCAAGGCAAAGTCCAGTTCGGGAAGTTGCAACGGCTATGTCTTCTGCGTCGCCGCCGGCTACAGCAACATCGTGCTCACCGCACCGCAGTCGGGAGCAACGGCGAAGCTGGCGGTTATCGGTCCGACGGCGACCACAAACACCGGCGGCGCGACATTCGCCGAAGGCGGCTCCAACGCCCAGATATCAGGTGCATTCTATTTTCCCTATGGCCCGATCGTCATGAATGGCGGCTCGAGCGTGCTGGGATCGAAGACCGACTCGAGCAAGTGCCTGCAGATGATCGGCTCGCGCATCACGCTATCAGGCGGCACCGCGGCCGCTTCGGAATGCATCGCCGCCCCGAGCACCAGTGCCAGCAGCAAGGTGAGCCTCGTGCAATGAGAAATCCGTCACGCCTTGGCCTCAGCCTGCTCGCCGGCATCGCTCATTCATTCACGGACTTCCTTCGGCGTCAGAAAGCAGGCGTATCGGCGGTCGAGTTCGCGCTCGTTACTCCGGTGCTGCTCGTGATCCTGGCGGGAACCGTCGACATAGGCGGCTCACTGAAGGCCAAGTTCGAACTGAGCTCGGCGGTCTCGGCCGGTTCGAACTATGCGCTGCTCAATGGCGACAAGGTCAACTCCTCCGGCGGCAGCGCGCTGGCCGGCAACATCGCCACGGTGGTAACGAGCGGCCTGAGCGGCAATGCCGGCAACATTCAGGTCGTCATCAACAACGGCCCGACGATCGCGTATGACGCCAGCACGTCCAAGGCGACCCAGAGCGGCACGGCCGCGAATGCGGATCTCTGCTACTGCCCGGGCAATTCCGGGACTGTCGCCTGGAGCGCTCCGGTCGCATGCGCCAGCATCTGCAGTGCCGGCGGGATCGCCGGAAAATTCGTGACGATCGCGGCCAGCAAGCCCTACACGCCGCTTTTTGGCGGCTTCGGCATCGTCACCAACGGCAATATCACCGTCAACTCGGTGGTGCAGCCGCAATGAGCCGCTCTCGGTCGTTCCTGCGCGACAGATCCGGCGCCAACGCCGTCGAGTTCGCGCTGCTGTCGGTGCCGTTGCTGATGGTGTTGATGGGCACGTTCGAGTTCGGTCGCATGTACTGGGCGCAGCACGTGCTGAATGAGATCGCCGCCGCGGGGGCGCGTTGCGTCGGCGTGCTGCAGAGCGGATGCACGCAGAACGGCGCTTACAACGCCGCCAGCGCCATCAGCTATATCAGCGACAGGGCGGCAGCCGACGGCATTGTCCTGAGCACGGCCAACATCACCGTCAGCAACAACACCACCTGCTCGGGTCTGTCCGGCTTTTCGAGCGTCCAGGTCTCCTACACGTTCGCGACCGTGCTGCCGGCCTTCCTCACCTCGCTGGCGAATGGCCCCGACCTCAGCGCCAAGGCTTGCTTCCCAAATCAGGGCGCCTGATGCAGTGCGCCTATAAGCGATCTCGGTTTTGAGAGGGCGGCACGCATGGGAACAAGGGCCTGGAGCTAGCGATCGGCAAGGGCCAGCTTGGCGCCGAGCATGACAAAGGCGCCCGCGAACGTCCTGCGCATCCAGGTCAGCACCATCGGCCGCGACACGACATGGCTGCGGATCGAGGCGGCGAAGATGCCGTAGCCGACGAAAACCACGAAGGTCAGAAGCATGAAGACGGCGCTGAGTTCCAGCATCCTCGACAGCGCGTTGGGCTCAGTGGTGCTGACGAATTGCGGCAGGAAGGCGAAGAAGAAGATCGACAGCTTCGGATTGAGCACGTTGACCAGGATGCCGGTGGCGATCACCTTGCCGGCCGAGCGCGGCGCGACATTGTCCTCGACGCTCAAGCCGCCCTTCTCCTTCAGCGTGTTCCAAGCCATGTAGATGAGATAGGCGACGCCTAGATATTTCAGCGTTTCGAAAGCAACCGCGCTGGTGTGCAGCAACGCCGCAAGCCCGGTGATGGCGGCCGCCATGTGCGGGATGATGCCGAGCGTGCAGCCGAAGGCCGCAATGATCGAGGCCCGCGCACCGCGCGAAAGTCCGGCGCTCAGCGTGTAGAGAACGCCGGTGCCGGGCGAAGCCACGACGATCAGCGACGTCAACAGGAATTCGATGCTCACGATGGTTCCTCCACGGCCCTGCCCGGCCGGGAACGTACCGGGCCAACGGGCGCCGCACAAGCGGAGGCGATTTGCGCAATCCCCGTTTGGGTAGATCGGTAGTTACACCGGCAATCCGATCGCCCGGCGCGCCATCAGGCATTCCGCGTCGCCAGGCATGCAGGCGCGACAGACATCCGGACGCAATTCGTAGATGCCGCATGCGGTCGACTTGCCGATTTCGCCCGACAAGGCCGAACAGCGCACGCCCTCGCAGCGCATGCCCGACAGGTCGGCCGCTACATATTGCTCAGGGATGCGGTCGAGCTGCGCGTCATCCTCGGTCGAAAAGCGCGGCCATTCGGCTGAATATGAACAGCACGCGCCACAGCTCTGACAATCGAAGACAGAAGCGGTTTCGCGTCGCGACGACGAAAGTCTCGCGGCAGCGACCAGGGCGAACAGCCCTGGCGTGGCAGAATTGCGATCGGCGTCCTGCGGCAAGGCGCTATTTCTTCTTGCCTGTCTTGCGCGCCGGCGCTTCAGCGGGCGACTTGAACAGATCGGTCGCGGCTTCGCCAGCTTCGCTGGCTTTCGCGGCAACCGGCTTGGCCGGCTTTGCAGCGGGAGCCGGCGTTGCCGGCTGATCCTTGGCGGAAAATTTAATGGCCATGTCAGTCCTCGTCGGCGAAACGCGATGATGGTGCGCGCGGATTGCGCAAGCGGCCGATCAGCGCCGAAACCGCCGTGATGTTCATTTCCTCGGGCGACCAGTTCCTGGCTTCCGCTATGTGATGCGGCGCCAGTTCACGATGCGTGCTGCCGCTGTAGGCGGCATCCTGGTAGGTCACCCGCTCCTGGGTCTTTTTGTCCTCGCGGACATATTCGATCAGGTAGTTCGGGGCTTCGGCACGGCCGCGCACGCCTACGCGTACCTGGGCGTCGCCATGGGCGCGCTTGCAGCGTTCGAGTTTTTCCAGCACGCGCCGGACGTATTCGACCGGCTTGTCCAGGGTTTCGACCATGTCGGCAATGGTCGCATCGGCCGCGATCGGCGTCGGCGGTACGCGCTTGGTGGCCATCAGCGTTTTCCGGCTCGTTTCGGCTGCACCGCGAGTGCTGCCGCCGCCGCCATCTCGTCGGCTTCCTTTTCGAGGCGCAGCTCGCGCAAACGGGCGGTCTTGGCTTCCCGCGCCTCGCTTACGGCATCGCGTTCGGACATGATGCGGTTGAGCGACATTGACTGGGTTTGCGTCCTGCTGAACAGCGACACCGCCGGATCGGCGGTCTTCGAATGGGCGGTCAAGATCTTTCTCCTGTCAGGAGCCTGGTGCCGATAGGACGAGACCGGCTCTTCGGTCAGGGCCACGCACGAAGCAACACGGCATTGGGGCAATAGGGCAGCGGATTCAAATTGCTGAGGCGTTCCATAGCACGTTCAGCCCGACGCGCAGCGCATTTTCGGCGGCAACAGGCGTAAAATGAAAAAGGCCAGGCACCGCCTGACCTCCCCAGGAGTACCGCACATCCAGATGGATGCACAGGAACACTCCTTCATGCGCATGGCCTTGGAAACTCAGGTTTCCAAGGCCATGCGCCTAAATTCGCCCATCACCGGTGCCAGTACATCCGTGGTCACCGGGAGGGCTGAATTCTTTCTTCAGGCCGCCTTCAACTGGTCGGCGGACATCTTGCCCGACTTGTTGTCGCGGACCATCTCGTAGCCGAGCTTCTGGCCCTCGACGATGTCGCGCATGCCGGCACGCTCTACGGCCGAGATGTGGACAAAAACGTCGGCCGAGCCGTCGTCAGGCTGAATAAAACCAAAACCTTTGGTGGCGTTGAACCATTTAACTGTGCCGGTGCTCATAAACGAACCCTTTCCATGGCAAATATTCGTTAATCGCGGTGCGAATGCACAACGATTTTTGTCTCGATTTTTGATGGGGAAGTTCGTCAAAAGCGCGCATGCATGCGCGGATAACAAAAGTCAGTCAAACAAATATCGACATATTTCTTATAGGCTTCTTTTGCCGGCGAGTCAATTTCTGGTTTTCCATCGGCCAGCATTCAACCCGCGATTGCTCTAACTCGAAGCCTCAACTGGCGAAACGGCCGACAGACAAAGGTCCCCCAAAAAAACGCACACGCCCGGAACCAATTCCATGCCGACGCATTTCAACCGTGTCAGCATTTTAGAGAGCAATCTCGGGAAAGCTGACAAAAGGACGCCTCCCGCACGATAACAGGTGCGAGAGGCGTTCTTGTATGTGCCAGTTCTTGTATTTGCCAGGAGGCCGAAGCCGGGCCGCGAGGCGGGCTATATAATGGCACTGATCAGCGGCAGGATCTCGTAGTGGAAACCGCGGCCAGAACGCGATACCGGATCACCATCGATCACGGCTCTCGCCTCGACTTCGCTCCCGACACGCAGGATCAACAGGCCCCAGGGGCCGGCCGGGTCGGCGACCGGGCCAGCCACGACCATGGTACCCTCGCGAAGCTTGCCGCGCAGATAGTCGGCATGCCGTCCCATCAGTTCCTTTTCTTCCTCGGTCATGGTGAAGGCGAAATCCGGTCGAGGCGGGATCAGCCGGCAGTGAAAGATCAATGGCACCGTGAGCGGTCCGCCGTTGCTGGACATCGGTCCTCCTCCAAAACCCCGTCAATCGGCCATCGGTGCTTAGCGCCTCGATTGACCTATTCGTCCGGCCCCGGTTCCGGCCAGGGCTCCTTGGCCGCTTCCGCGTACCAGTGCCGCATCGCCGGCGTGGCCAGCACGGCGTCGACATAGGCCCTGGTGTCGGGCGCGAGTTCGCCGCCATAGGTGTCGAAGCGGGTGGCGACCGGCGCGTACATGGCATCGGCCGCGGTGAAATGGCCGAACAGGAAGGGTCCGCCCTTGCCGTATTTTTCGCGACACGTGCGCCAGATGGCCTCGATGCGGGCGCGCTGCACTTCCCCTTCGGCGTCGAGCGGCTTGTGGCCCTTGGGGCGGCGCAGATTCATCGGCCAGCCATAACGAACCTCGCGAAAGCCGGAATGCATCTCGGTGGCCACCGAGCGGGCCAAGGCCCGGGCGCCGATATCGTCGGGCCAGAGCCCTCTGTCCGGAAACAGGTCGGCAAGATATTCAAGAATGGCAAGGGTTTCCCAGACGACCCTGTCCCCGCCCTGCGACGGCTTGTGTTCCAAGACGGGGACCTGTCCGGTAGGCGAAACCTTGGCAAGATTGGCAAAGGTCTCGGGCGTCCGCAGGCGCACGAAGCTCTCCTCGAACGGGATCTCCAGATGCTTCATCGCCACCCATGGCCTGAGCGACCAGGAGGAGAAGCATTTGTTGCCGATGTAGAGCGTGAATTCAGCCAAGGCGATTTCCCCCAATTTTCATCACTCTAGAGCAATTCCAGGAAAGGTGTGTAACGGTTTTCCCGGGAAAAGCGCATAGCGCTTTCCCTTGGGAATTGCGTCCAAACAAAGAGTTAGAGCAGTTCGGCGTTTCCGTGAAACGATGAACTGCTCCAGCACGGAGTGCACTGGCAGCAAAGCGTGTCGGCAGCCTTGCGGCCTTCACCCGGTGATGAACTCAGTTTGCCTGTGCAGCCAATTGCGCCCCAGGCGAAACACCGGCGCGGGCGCGGATCGCGGCGACGGCGCTGGCAATATCGGCATTGACGCGCAGCGCCTCACGTCCGGCTTCTATAGTGAGATCGACCTCTTCGACCGGCAGCTTCAGCCTTGTCGGTATTGCGTTGAGCCTGATTTGCGCCGCCGGATCGAGGTCGGCGAAAGACAGGTGCTGCACCACAAGCCGGACGTCGCGGCAATTCCAGCCGCCCGTCGAGCCTCGATAGGCGGCCACCGTCGAGGCCGGCAAGGCGCAGCGGTAGCGCACCAACTCCTCCTTCCACTGCGAGACGGCCAGGGTCAGGGCATCGAATTCGTCGCGCACCGAGGAAGAAAGCGTGGTGCTGGTCACGGCGTCGAGCAGCTCCGAGGCCTTTGGTCCATGGAGTGATTTCGCCCAACTCACATCCCTGTTGCTGCCCGCATCGGCGACGATGAAGATCAGCGTCGTCAGGCGGACGGCTGCCGAAGGCGACAGCGGCCCATAGGGCGTGCCGGCGGCCGAGCGCTCGAGCGAAAAGCCGGTGACGCCGATATTGTCGGTCAAGCCGCCGTCGAGCAGCTTCACATAGTCGAGCGGATCGGCGTTCTGGTAGGAATCGAGCGCGCTGGCGTAGGCCTTCAGCCTGAGCGAGGCATTGCGGTCGGCAAGCGCCCGGCTCAGCCACAACGGCTTGCGGTAGCCGCAATCGGGCTTGGTGGCGGCGACCACGATCGGGGCGAAGACGATGGGCACGGCGGCGGAGGCGGCAACCGCATCGGCCAGCCGCACCTTGTCGAGGTCGCTGCACAGCGCCGCGAAGGTGTCGTAGGTGAACATGAACGGCGTACGGTTGTAGATATCGGACGCGTTGACCCAGACGATCGGCCGGTCCGGCTTGCGGAATGCCTCGAAGGTCGCGCCATCGAAAAGATGGTCGTTCAGCCATTTGGCGAAGCCGCTGCGGTCATTGACGCCGCCATAATAGGCGCGCACGAGATTGACCGGCGACACCGATGTCCTGAGATCGGCTTCCGCGTCCTGGATCAGGAAGCGCTGGCGAAAATCCTGGTAGCCGTCCTTGCCCTTGTAGCCGAAATAGGCCGCCGCGATGGCGCCGCCGGACGCTCCGGAAATCATCCTGATGTCGTCTACCAGCGTACGGCGATATGGCCGCTCGTCGATGACGATGTCGTCCAGGGCCCGCAGCACGCCATAGGAGAAGGCAGCCGCCCTGGTGCCCCCGCCGGAAAAGGCGAGGCCGACCACGGTCGAACCATCGTCGCCCGGATCAGGGATGAAGGTCGGTGAAGGGTGGCCTGCTTCAGATGTCAGGAGATTGATCGGACCGACATCGTCGGCAATGCAACCTGCCACCAGCAGGGAGACAGCGACCGCCAAGGCAAGGCGAAACAGAAAACGCATAGAACTCCCCCGGCGGCCCGTAGGCTGGTCCCGCGCAGACGGTAGCCGCATTGCCTCGCCAGAGGCAACCAGTTGTCTGGAACCTAAGCAGGGCTGGCTCGTTTGCCTTTCGCGAGTGAAAATCCCGAAATCCCAGGAGATGCGAAATGGTGAACAGGGATCAGGTCGCCGGCATGGCCAGGCAGGTCAAGGGCTCGATCAAGCAAGCAGCCGGCAAGGCCACCGGCAACTGGCAGGCCCAGGCCGAAGGCATGGCCGACAAGGTCGCGGGCAAGGTGCAGAAGGCCTATGGCGACGTGAAGGACAAGGTCAGGAAGGCGTTTTGATTCCGCATCGGGAAGGTCGGGAAAGGCGGCGGCCCGGGGCCGCCTTTTTCATGTGCTCCAGCCCTTGCTGAAAGCGTTGGTGAAAGCGATCTCGCCGTGGTCGTCGGTCGCCTCGCCCAGCACCACGTCCATGCCATCGCTGGTCACCCTGGCCAGAGCGAAACCTCCCATATAGGCAGCCTTTGGCTTGAACAGGTTGAGCCCGTCACGACGGTAGATCAGCGAGGTCTCGTGCTGATGGCCGTGGAAGATGGCAATGACATTGTACCCCTTCAGCACTGCCACCAGCGCCTGTCTGTCGGCCTCGCCCCACCAGTGCGGCGCACCGGCGCCGTCATCGTCATAGGTCCGCTTGGCGGGATCCCACCGCTCCGTCGAAAATGTGTCCCAGCCATAGTGCTGGAACAGGATGACGGGACGGCCATCCGCCGCGTAGGTCGCCAGATCCTGCTTGAGCCATGGCAGGCTGCTATCGGCACCATGGCCGGTATCGCCGGCGAAACGATGCGTCTGGACGAGATGCAGGCCACCCCAATCCCACGAATAGCAGTCAGTCTCGACATCGTAGTCGGTGGCCGGCACGGGCGGCTTGAAGAACACGCCGGCGCGATGGTTGACTTCGACATAGTCACGCAGTTCGCGCCGGTACCAGTCGACATGGTGCGGCGGACCGTTCTGGTCGAGATCGTGGTTGCCGAGCCCGATATAGACCGGCATGTGAACGCGATCCGGGCCGACCCCTTGGCTGTAGCGCTGGCTGAATTGAAGCAGCTGCGTACCCTCGCTCGGCTGGGTGATCTGGCCGCCGCCGTCGTCGGTGATGTCACCGCCGATGACAAGGCCGAACGGCATGCCGATCCGGCGGCCCGCTGAACGCAAGCGGGTGGCGACGCCATCGATCTCGTCCGGCCAGTCCTTGTCGCCAATGGCATTCAGTGCCGCGACATTGCGCAACAGCGCGGCGTCGGTCTTGCCTTCCTGCAGGCAGTTGGGGCTCAGGCCGCTTGCCATGCGGCAGGCATGGACATCGGCGATGAACAGGAAGGTGGCGTCGATGGGCTGGATGCGCTGCCCGGTCTGGCTGAGCGCCGGGCGTGAAAGCGCGCCGGCCGCGGCAAGACCCGCGGCCTGCACCAGAAAGCCGCGTCGTGAAAGCAATACAGGGGAATGGCGAGTCATCATGCCGGAATTTCAGCACAAGCGGCGTCCGTCCGTCCAGTTTCGGCAGTATCGCCACTTGCCTTGAGCATCGACATCGCAATGAACGTCCGCCACTTCTACCTGCGCTTGCATCCTCAAGAAACTGGTGGCGTGAAGAACGCGCTTGCCGGCATGGCATTGGCGGTTCTGCTGTCTGCAAGTGTTGCGCTTGCCAGTCCATCGCCGCGAAGCGGTGCACCCGCCTTAGATGGTGCCATGCCGCCGCAGCACCCTGCTACGTCGCCTCCCGCCCGGCGACGGTGCGACCTGGGAGGCGCCGCGCTCCAAAGCCGCAAGGCAGTCGCGCAACGGGCCGGCGTCCTGCGCCGTCTTGGCCATCGACATGGCGCCGGAATAGGTGGCGATGGCAAGTGCGGCAAAATGCTGGGGATCGGTGCCCTGCTCCTTGCCCTCCCGCTGGTCGGCGCTGACCTTGTCGGCGATCGCCTGACGCCATGCCGCAAAAATGCCGGCAAGGGCAGCGCGCAGATCGGGATCGGCAAGCGACAGTTCGTGCGCCAGATTGTTGAGCGGACAGCCCCGCACGAAACCCTGCTGGTCCAGTTCCGCCGCCACGGCCTCAAACACGGCCCGCACCCCGTCGCGCGCCGAAGCCGCCGCCTTGACCGGCGCGATCCATGTCTGCTCGACCGCCGCCGCCACGCGCTCCTCGATCACTGCCAGGGCAAGCGCCTTCTTGGTCGGGAAATGGTGATGCAACGCGCCGCCGCTGACCCCTGCCGTCGCCATCAGGTCACCCAGGCTGGAAGCATGATAGCCGCGTGCCTGAAACACGACCTCGGCCACATCGAGGACTTTTCTGCGCATGCCCTCCGGGTCGTTGACGCGCTTTCCAGGCCGGGGGCCTGATCGGGTGGTCATTTCTGCTGACATTGCCGGACCATAGCATGTTGACAAAACAGGACAACCGGTCTGTTTATAAACAGGATGATCATCCTGTTTATGGAGACTGCCGATGAATCCGCGCCTCGACCTTCCCGTGAAAGTGCTCGCCTCGCCCATCGTCGAGTTGAGGCAATACACATTGAAGCCAGGGCGGCGTGAAACGCTGATTGCTCTTTTCGACCGGGAGTTCGTCGAGAGCCAGGAGGCGACTGGCATGACCATCATCGGCCAGTTTCGCGACCTGGACCGTCCCGACATGTTCGTCTGGCTGCGCGGCTTCGAAAGCATGGACACCCGCAAGGAGGCCCTGGCCACCTTTTACGGCGGGTCGGTCTGGGCGGCACATCGTGACGTGGCCAATGCGACGATGATCGATTCCGACGACGTGTTGCTGCTGAAGCCGGCGTGGCCGGGCGCCGCCTTCGACCTTTCGGGCACGCAGCGCGCCGCCTCGACAACGGGCGAAAAGCCGATTCAAAACAAGCCCCTGGCTGGCATTGTTGCCATCCGGATTCATCATCTGCGACCAGGGGCGGAGACCGACTTCGCCAGCCGCTTCAAGGCCGAGGCGGTACCGATGATGAAGGCGCCAGGCGTCCGCCTCCTCGCCGCTTTTGTCACGGAGCATGCCGAAAACAGCTTTCCGCGCCTGCCGGTGCGGACGAGCGAAAACGTTTTCATTTCCGTAACCGGCTTCCACGGCAGCGAGGCGCATGCCCGCCATGAAGCCGCCTTGGCCGCGTCGCCGAACTGGCGGGCCTTCTGGCAGGCGGCCGAGCTCGACCTGACCAAGCCAACGGAGACTTTGCGGCTGTCGCCTACTTCGCGGTCGTTGGTCGGGCCGAGCCTCTAGGCTCCCAATGCCTCGATGATGGCCCCGGCGACAAAGGCCGGATCCTCCCAATGCGGGTTGTGGCCACACGCTTCGGCACGCAGGAGTCTTGCCCCCGCCAGGCTGCGCAACAGCGCCTCCTGGTGCGCCTCGCCGAACAGCGGGTCGCACGCGCCGGCGATGATCAGCGTTCGGGTCCGCACTGCCTGTGCCGCGCTGGTCAGGTCGGCCGGGCATATCTCTTCCAGAATGGCGCGCCAGCGCGCCGCGGGCATCGCCGATGCGTCTTTCGCCAGGCCGGCTAGGAACGGCTGGGGTACATCGGGCCGGCAGGCATGCCACCAGTCATAGAACGGATCGGCCGGCGATATCGGGTCACGCAGGGCCTGAACACCCGCGACAAGCGGATGATCGTGTGCGAAATCGGGCTTCAACGTGCCTGCCATGACCACCAACCCCCCTGGGAGCTCGGCGTATCGCGCAGCCAGAGCGACGGCCACCATGGCGCCCAGCGAATGGCCGACCACAACGGGCCGATGGAGCCGCAAATGCCGGATCAGGCCCGCAATATCATCGGCGAAGTCGGTAATGCCGCAACCCTTGCCCGCTGGCGAAGCGCCATGGCCGCGCAGGTCGGGCATGATCAGCCGCCGGCCGGCCAGGTGCGGCGCCAGCAGCGAAAAGCTGCGGCTGGTGTCGGTGAAGCCATGCACCAGAACCAGCGCCGGCTCGGCGCCCGATATCTCGACGTAGGCGATCTCGAGGCCGCCGGGATTGACGAATTGCTTGCGACCGGCCCAGGAGTCCTGCTCCGCGGCCGGTGTCGCCTTCGGTTCGACCGCCGTCACAGGCCGAGCTTCTCCTTGACCGGGGCAAGGCCGGGCTTGCCGTCGAAGGTGGTGACGCCGGCGAGCCAGGCGTCGAGGCGGTCCTTGTTCAGCGTGATCGCCTTCAGTGCCCCGTCCTCCGGCTTCATGCCGTCATTGATCAGGTAGCCCATGCCGACATTCTCGAAATCAATGTCGAAGGCGAGATTCTTCAGGAACTGCGCGACATTGGGGCATTGCTGCAGATAGCCCTTGCGCACCTGCGTCGTCACCGTCGCGGCGCCGAAGTTCGGGCCAAAGAACTTGTCGCCACCGGTCAGATATTTGAAATCGTACATGGTGTTCATCGGATGCGGGGCCCAGCCCTGAAAGACGATGAACTGCTTCTCCTTGATCTCATAGCCGACCTCCGAGAGCATACCCGCTTCGCTCGACTCGACCACGTGCCAGCCGTCAAGGCCGAAGGCCGGATCGGCGATGGCGTCCATCATCAATTGATTGGATCCGGGTTCGATGCCGTACATTTTCTTGCCGAACTTGTCGGCGAATTTGTGCAGGTCGGAAACGTCCTTGACCCCGGCCTCCCAGACATAAGTCGGTACGGCGAAGGTGTATTTGGCGCCGACAAGATTGACGCGGACATTCTCGATCGAGCCGTCCTTTTTGTAGGGCTCGTAATAGGTGACCATCGCCGGATCCCAGTAACCCAAGAACAGGTCGAGATCCCTGTTTTTCATGCCCTCGTAGATGACGTTGATGCCGAGCACTTCGCTCTGCGACTGATAACCCAGCGCATGCAGCAGGACGTTGGCCACTCCTGTGGTGAAGGCGAGATCGTTCCAGCCAGGCTCGGCCATGCGAACGGTCTTGCACTCTTCTGCCTCTGCCGCCCGGGCCGCTTGAGACGCCAGCACCAAAGCGGCAAGGCACACGCCATTTGCAAGGGCTCGCAACATTTCGGTTCTCCTCTTGTCCTAAATTGACCGGCTGGTCTTTTTATTGTCCCATTGGTCAATAGTTGATCTAGACGGACGAAGATGTCAACGTGGATTCGCAATGCCTGGATCGAACCCGTGAAACTCAAGCGTCTCGGTGACATACGCCGCAAGGAGTTGCGGCAAGCCGCTTTCGCGGTACTGGAGCGCGAAGGCATTGCCGGCGCGACCTTGGAAAAGGTTGCCGCCCATGCCGGCGCCTCCAAGGGCATCGTGCTGCATTATTTCCGCAACAAGCAGGAATTGTTCGAACATGCGATGCGGGAAGCAAACGCCGTGCTGCGCGACGCTGTGGTCGCCCGGCTTCGCCAGGCGCGCACGCCAAGGGAACGCCTTGATGCGGTGATCGATGGCAATTTCGAGGAGCATCTGTTCCAACCATCGCTTTGCCATGCCTGGCTTTCGCTCTGCGCCGAGGTGCCGCGCGACGAGAAGCTGGCGCGGATCCAGAGGGTGCTTCACGCGCGCATGCGCTCGAACCTGTTGTCCGGCCTGCACGGCCTCACCTCCCCCAAGGTTGCCGATGACATCGCGCTTGGCGTCACCTCACTGATCGACGGGCTTTGGCTGCGGCTCGGCCTGGAGCCGGGCAGCGTGTCGCGCGAACAGGCTATCCGCCAGGTCAAGGATTTCGTTGCCGCGCGGCTGGCCATGTACCAGCCTGCGACCGTCAACGCGTAGGCCGGCCCCGGCCTACGGCCAGGCCGAATTCCATGCCGAATGAACGGCCCGCCGTCAGGGCGGCCAGCCGGTCGCGCGCTTGCGCCGCTCAAGGCCGGATTTCAGATTGCCACCGGCGGCGGCGTGATCCTTCAGGAGCCTCGCCCATGCCGCCACCGCTGCCGCCCGCGTCAGGCGGGTCCGGGCGAAATCCTGCGCCTCCGCGGCTATCTCGGCCTCCAGTTTCGGATTGGCGCGCAGCCACTCTATGCGTTCGGCCAGATCGGACAGGTCGCGCGCCACCGGGACATAGTGGCGAAACGGTTCGATATCGTCGAAGAACCACTCGCGCCACGGCCGATCCTGCAACAGCACGACCCGCTTGGTGTGGAGCAGCATCTTGAACCGGCCACTGTAGCCCGCGCCCTCGATATCGATCATGTACCTGTAGGTGGCGACCTGGTCTTCCATTGTCTTGAAAGTCGCGGAATACCGATTGATGTCGGTGTTGTAGTTCGGCTCGGTGTCGTAGGCCTCAAGCAGATCCGGCCGCGCCTTTGCAATCTCGACTATCGCCTGGCGAGCATGGTTCATGCAGCGCCCCGCCCAGAACAATCGGTCATCGCGCGGCGGCTCTTCCGAGGCGGCAGCCATCGCCCGCGTCTTCCGGTCGTAATCGTCGAACTTCGCGTCCGGCCAGCCATCGAAAACGAAATCAGGCGCGGCCACCTCGCCATAGCCGTCGGCTTGAGAGAAGGCAAAGCGCGTGCGGAAATAGCGATGCCTTCTGCGCGACGGCGTGTCGCCGAGCAGCATATAGAAGGGCGGCAGGCTTTCGACATCCAGGGACGCCAATGCCTCGGCGATCAAGGTCAGGACCTGCACGTGCCGCTCAAGCCAGGCAGCGCGGGAGCGCACCTTGAGCGTCCCGCCTTCGAAACGGCAGTGGATCTCGCCGCGATTGAGCCCAGGCAGAAAGCGCCTGCCAACCTCGACGACATCGACAGCCATGGGAAGCGCTCTCGGTCCGTTCTTGAGTGGTGCCATTTTCAAAAAGACGCTCGCCGCAGCCTGTTTTCGATCAACGCGGCTATCCCTTTGGCGCGGCGGATGCAAGGGCGGACAATCCCGGCGTTGGCACCTGACGAAGTTCATACCGTGCGATAGGCCCGCGGCTTGACCTGGGCCGCGACCATGCGGTGCTCTGGCCTGACCCATGACTTCGGAGCGCCAGATGAGGCTTCAAGACAAGCATGCGCTGGTGACCGGCGGCTCGGACGGCATCGGCCTGGCAATAGCCGAGGCGTTTCTGCGCGAGGGCGCCGATGTCCTGATCGTCGGCCGCGACGCCGGCAAACTCGAAACCGCGCGCGACAAACTGGCGGCTGCCGGTCCAAGGAGAACCGTGGAGACGTTGTCGGCCGACCTTGCCACAAGCCCCGGCATCGCAGCGGTTGCCGAACATGTGAAAGCTTCCGGCCGGCCGCTCGACGTTCTCGTCAACAATGCCGGTGTCGCCTATCTCGTGCCATTCGAGACTGTCAGCGAGGCGCAGTTCCAGCACTCCTTCGCGCTCAATGTGACAGCCGCGTTCTTCCTTACCCAGGGACTGCTGCGGCATTTCGGTGCCGGCGCCTCCGTCATCAACATCTCCTCCTATTTCGCCAACAAGATGATCCCGAAGCGGCCGTCCAGCCTCTACTCCCTGTCCAAGGGCGCGTTGAACTCGCTGACCAGATCGCTTGCCTTCGAGCTCGGCCCGCGCGGCATCCGCGTCAACGCCATCGCGCCCGGCACGGTCGACACCGCCATGCGACGCAAGACCGTCGACAACCTGCCAGCCGCGGCAAAGGCGGAGCTGACGGCCTATGTCGAACGTAGCTATCCGCTGGGTCGCATCGGCCGGCCCGGGGACCTTGCCGGGATGGCGGTCTATCTCGCCAGCGACGAGGCTGGGTGGACCAGCGGCGGGATCTTCCCGGTGGATGGGGGCTATACGGCGGGATGAGAGCGCGAGAAGAGGGGAAATGCACTCATCTTCAACCGATTTGCATCCGCGCCACCCGCAATCTCCGCTTGAAGGCCATTGTGCAACGCGATACGCCCTTGCCCAAATCGACAGACCGGAGACTTGCCGTGAGCACGCCAAAGACCAGAACCGAAACCGATACGTTCGGCCCCATCGAGGTTGCAGCCGACCGCTATTGGGGCGCGCAGGCGCAGCGTTCCCTGGGCAATTTCAAGATCGGCTGGGAAAAGCAGCCGGCTTCGATCGTGCGCGCGCTCGGCATCGTCAAGCGCGCCGCGGCGGAAGCCAACATGGAGCTGAAGCGGCTCGATCCGGCGATCGGCAAGCCGATCATCGCGGCCGCGCAAGAGGTCATCGACGGCAAGCTCAACGACCATTTCCCGCTGGTGGTCTGGCAGACCGGCTCCGGCACCCAGTCCAACATGAACGCCAACGAGGTGATCTCCAACCGGGCGATCGAGATGCTCGGCGGCGTGATGGGATCGAAGAAGCCGGTGCATCCCAACGACCACGTCAATATGAGCCAGTCGTCGAACGACACCTATCCGACGGCCATGCACATTGCCTGCGCCGAGCGCATCGTGCACGATTTGCTGCCGGCGCTGAAGCACCTGCACAAGGCGCTGGACGCCAAGGCCAAGGCCTTCAATCACATCATCAAGATCGGCCGCACGCACACGCAGGATGCTACTCCCCTCACCCTCGGCCAGGAATTTTCCGGCTATGCGGCGCAGGTCGCCTCCTCGATCAAGCGCATCGAAATGACGCTGCCCGGCCTGCAGGAACTGGCGCAGGGCGGCACCGCCGTCGGCACCGGGCTCAATGCGCCTGTCGGCTTCGCCGAGCGGGTGGCTGATCGCATCGCCGCCATCACCGGCATCGCCTTCGTCACCGCGCCGAACAAGTTCGAGGCGCTTGCCGCCCACGATTCCATGGTGTTCTCGCACGGCGCCATCAACGCGGCCGCCGCCGCGCTGTTCAAGATCGCCAACGACATCCGCTTCCTCGGCTCCGGCCCACGCTCTGGGCTTGGCGAATTGTCGCTGCCGGAGAACGAGCCCGGCTCCTCGATCATGCCCGGCAAGGTCAACCCGACGCAGTGCGAAGCGATGACACAGGTCTGCGTGCAGGTGTTCGGCAACAACGCCGCGGTGACCTTCGCCGGCAGCCAGGGCCATTTCGAACTCAACGTCTACAATCCGCTGATGGCCTACAACTTCCTGCAGTCGGTGCAGCTCCTCGCCGACGCGTCGGTTTCCTTCACCGACAATTGCGTCGTCGGCATCGAGGCCCGCGAGGACAACATCAAGGCGGCGCTCGACCGCTCACTGATGCTGGTGACGGCGCTGGCCCCGACCATCGGCTACGACAACGCCGCCAAGATCGCCAAGACGGCGCACAAGAAGGGCACCACGCTGCGCGAGGAAGCACTGGCCACCGGGCTGGTCAGCGAGGCTGACTACGACCGGCTGGTCCGGCCGGAGGACATGACGCATCCGGGATAAGCTGTTTTCGGCGGGAGAATTTACTCCCGTCGCGGCACCGTTCGACACGAATTTCGCGCTTCTTGCCCGATCACGGAAATGTACAGGCTGTGAACAATGTGTCGCCACATAGGCGGCTTTGGTGAACAGTCGGCATCGTCTATCTCTTGGGTCATTCAACCCATTCGGAGAGCCACCATGTCCATCAACACTTCAGCCGCCGGCGCCGGCACCGCATCCAACGCCTCTACCACGATCCTTGTCGGCCGCGTCCTTTTGTCGATCCTGTTCATCCTTTCCGGCTTTGCCAAGCTGACTGCGATTTCCGCCACCGCGCAGTGGTTCGGCAGCATTGGCCTGCCGTTGCCGACAGCTGCCGCCGTGGGTTCCGGCCTGCTCGAATTCTTTGGCGGCCTCGCCATCCTGGTCGGCTTCCAGACCCGCATCGTGGCGATCGCGCTCGCAATCTTCACGCTCGCCGCGACCGCCGTCGCGCATCTCAACTTCGGCGACCAGATGCAGTTGCTGATGCTGCAGAAGAACCTCGGCCTGACCGGCGGCTTCCTGCTTCTGGCAGTGCTCGGCGCTGGCGCCTATTCGATCGACGCCAAACGCGGCTGAAACCTGCCAAGGGCCTGGCCAAAAGCGGCGCGGAATTTTCCGTGCCGCTTTTTCGTTGTCTGGAATAGGCAGTTCGGTTTCGGCTCTGGCTTCGCAGGCGTAAACTGCGCCGCGACCAGTTTAAGCCCGACCGGGCGCCGGCAAGGGAGGTGGCCATGACCCGCAACGCATTGCTTCTGGTTTCGCGACTGCTGTTTGCCGTGCTGTTCGTACCGTCCGGCTTCCAGGCCCTCGCCAACATTGCCGGCACGACCAGTTATTTCGCCGGCCTCGGCCTGCCGCTGCCGGCGCTTGCCGCCTGGGGCACGGGCCTGTTCGAGCTGATCGCCGGATTGCTGATCCTCGTCGGCTTCCAGACCCGGATCGTGGCGCTGCTGCTGGCGGCCTTCTGCGTCGTTGCCGGCTTCATCGGCCATTACGGCCAGGGTGCCGACGATGCGACGCTCGCCTTCCTGCACCAGCAGATGCTGATGAAGGACATTGCGATCTCGGGCGGCTTCCTGGCGCTGGCCATGGCCGGCGCCGGAGCCTGGTCGGCCGATGGGCGCGCTGCGGTTTAACATCTTTGCTTAAACGCGCCCGAGCTGGTCGACCGCCACTTCCGTCGCGGCTTCGCCGAGCCACCTCTCGCCCGATCGACGGGGTAGAGGAAGGACACGAGCCTATTGCCGCCAACGCTTCTCCAACCGGACTCCCTTCCTTTCCCTCCGGAGGGGGAAGGTGGCGCTGCAAAGCAGCGACGGATTGGGGGAAGCCGATCCACAATCGCGAGGCCCAAGACGACTGATCACCACCGGCAGTCCAATACCCGCTTGAATCAGGTAAGACACGGTCTGCTATCAGGCCGTGTTCATTTCACCGAAACGCTTGGCCCGCCTTCCACCGCCAGCACCAGCCTGCGGTTGGTGATCCGCGCCAGCTGCGCCAGCCGGCCGGCCGGCCGCTCGCCGTAGAGGTCGGAGAGCGAGGCCGGCAACACCAGCGCCAGCACACCATTGGCGCGCTGCTCCCATTTCAGCCTGGGCATGATGCCGGGCATCGAGGCGGTCAGCAGATAGACGACACGCATCATCGCCGCCAGCACCCGGGCACGCTCGAGGTAGCGCGGCGTCGCCAGCGCCTTGATTTCCGGCGCGATGGATTCGTTGAAGATGCCGTCGTGACGATAGGCGTTGGCCAGCGCCAGGAAGGCACGGCCCGGATGGTCGACGCCGAAGAAAGAGGCATGGGCAATGATGTTGAGCGATTGCCTGCCGCGATACTCGGGATGCGCGCGCCAGCCGATGTCGGCCAGCAGTGCGGCGGCATGGCGGTAGCGCGCCTCGTCCTCGGTCTCGTCGATACCGAAGGCGGCGAAGGATTTGGCCGTCCAGTCGACCAGTTCATGCGCATGGGTGAAAGAGCGCGAACGCAACCGGGCAAGCTCCTCGGACGCCGAAATCAACGGATCCGCCCTCTGCTCCGCCTCGTCGAGCAACGAATAGAGGAAGCCTTCGCGCACACCGAGCGCCGAGACGATGATCTTCGACGGCTGCATCGCCGCCATGATCTCCTGCAGCACGATGGCGCCGTAGGGCAGCAGCGAACGGCGATTCTTCGAGACGCCTTCGATGCCCTTGACCTTCTCGATCTCGGCCTTGCCCACCTGCTTGAGAAAGTTCGCCGCACTGTCGGCCGATATCTCGTAGTGGTGCATGACGCCGAGCGGGTAGTTGGTCATCTCCATGTGCAGCCGGGCGAGGTTTCGCCAGGTGCCGCCGACGGCGTAGAAGGGCCTGCCCTGCCCGCCCTTCAACAGCTTGGCCCGCGCAAGCTCTTCGCGCGCGATCTTCTGCGCCTGGGTGAGCGAGTTCTTCGCCATGTCCTGCAGGCGCAGGCCACCGAGCGGCAGCGTTATGCCGTCACCGATCGCCTCGCCACTGACGTCGACCAGTTCGAGGCTGCCGCCGCCCAGATCGCCGGCGATGCCATTGGCCGGATGGAAGCCGGAAATAACGCCGAGCGCCGAATAGTAGGCTTCCTGGCGCCCGCTGATCACCCGGATCTCGGTCTTGAGTACGTCCTCGGCCCGATGGATGAAATCGGGACCATTGATTGCCTCGCGCGCGGCGGCGGTGGCCAAGACATACATATGCTCGGCGCCGGCCTGATCGGACAGCGCGCGAAAGCGGCGAAACTCTTCCATCGAGCGCGTCACCGCCTCGGGGTCGAGTTTGCCGGTCGAAACGATGCCGCGGCCAAGACCGGCCAGCATCTTTTCGTTGAACAGCATGGTCGGCGAGCGCGCCAGCCCTTCATAGACAACGAGGCGGATCGAATTCGACCCGATGTCGATGATGGACAGCGGTCGGCGGTCCTGCAGCCGGCCCTGGGAATCAGACAGCATCAGGTGGACGCTGCGGCGTTCTTCTTGCGGCGCTTGAACTGCGCAATGCGTTTGGGCGCATGCGACTTCAGCGCGTCACCCCGTCCGGACAGGCTCGGATTGGTCATGAAATATTCCTGCGCGTTGAACGGTTCCTCGCCCTCCTCCAGCACCACGCGCCGGGAGGTTCCATCAGCCAATACGTCGAAACTTTGCTGATTGTCCATGATGTTGCCCAGCATGATCTGGCCGAGTACCTGTTCATGCACAGTTGGATTGGTGATCGGCACCATGGTCTCGACGCGACGGTCGAGGTTGCGCGGCATGAGGTCGGCCGAGGAGATGTAGACGATCGCCTCGTCCGACGGCAGGCCATGGCCGTTGCCGAAGCAATAGATACGGCTGTGCTCCAGGAAGCGGCCGACGATCGATTTGACCCTGATGTTTTCGGACAGGCCAGGCACCTGCGGCCGCAGGCAGCAGATGCCGCGCACGACGAGGTCGATCTCGACACCGGCGCGGCTGGCATCATAGAGGGCGTCGATGATGATCGGGTCGACAAGGGCGTTCATCTTCATCCAGATGCGCGCCGGCCTTGCTTCCAGAGCATGGGCGACTTCGTCGGAAATGTGCTGCAGGATGCGGTTCCGCAGCGTGAACGGCGAGATCGCCAGCCGCATTTCGGCGGTCGGTTCGGCATAGCCGGTGATGAAATTGAACAGCTGCGCGACGTCGCGCGCAATCGTCGGGTCCGTGGTGAAAAAGGACAGGTCGGTGTAGATGCGCGCGGTGACCGGATGGTAGTTTCCGGTGCCAAGATGCACGTAATTGCGCAGCTTGCCATCCTCGCGCCGAACCACCAGCGACATCTTGGCATGCGTCTTCAGCTCGAGGAAACCGAACACGACCTGCACGCCGGCGCGCTCCAAGTCGCGCGCCCAGCGGATGTTGGCTTCCTCGTCGAAGCGCGCCTTGAGCTCGACCAGTGCGGTCACCGACTTGCCGGCCTCCGCCGCGTCGACCAGCGCGCGCACGATCGGGCTGTCATTGGAGGTGCGGTAAAGCGTCTGCTTGATCGCCACCACTTCGGGATCGGCCATTGCCTGGCGCAGGAACTGCACCACCACGTCGAAGGATTCGTAGGGGTGGTGGACGATGATGTCCTTCTCGCGGATGGCGGCAAAGCAATCGCCGCCATGCTCGCGGATGCGCTCGGGAAAGCGCGGATTGTAGGGCGTGAATTTGAGGTCGTCGCGTGGAACGGCGACGATCTCCGAGATCTGGCTGAGCGCCAGCGGCCCGGTCAGGACGCTGATGCGGCTCGATGAGACGCCGAGTTCGCTGGCCACGAAATCGCGCAATTCGCCAGGCATCAGCCTGTCGAACTCGATGCGGATCACCGACCCGCGACGACGGCGCTTCAGCGCCGTCTCGAACAGGCGCACCAGATCTTCCGATTCTTCCTCGACCTCGATATCGCTGTCGCGGATGATGCGGAACGTGCCTGAACCCTTGACCTCGTAGCCGGGGAACAGCTTGCCGATATAGAGGCCGACCGCCTCCTCCAGCGGGATGAAGCGGACATGGTGCTTGCGATCCGGAAGACGGATGAAGCGCTTCAGCGCCACTGGCAGGCGCAGGAGCGCGCTCATCTCCTCGCCGTTCTTGCGATGGCGGAGCTGCAGCGCCATCGAGAAGCCGAGATTGGGAATGAACGGGAACGGGTGCGCCGGGTCGATCGACAGCGGGGTGAGCACCGGAAACACCTGGTCTTGGAAATGCTCTTCCAACCAGACCTTCTCGTCCTTGGTCAGAGCGTCGCGGGTGATCGTCTCGATGCCTTCCTTGTTGAGCAGCACAGTCAGCGCCGAAAGGCTCTTCTGCTGGTCTTCCTGCAGCCGTTCGACCTCGCGCAGCAGCTGTTCGAGCTGCTGTTCGGGAGTGCGGCCATCAGGGCTCTTCAGCACGATGCCCTCGCGGACCTGGCCGGCGAGGCCGGCGACCCGCACCATGAAGAATTCGTCGAGATTGGCAGCCGAGATCGACAGGAAACGAACGCGCTCCAGTAGCGGATGATGGGTGTTCAGCGATTCCTCGAGCACGCGGCGATTGAACTGCAGCCAGGAAAACTCGCGATTGACGAAACGATCGGGATTGCCGCCTTCCGGGCTCGCCGCTTCGACATTGATGAATTCGCTCTGCACCGGCTTCAGTTCGTTCATGGTTCCTGCTCTTTCCACCGCTCAGCCGGTTAACCGGCTTAACTTATCCTCTGACAGGCTTTTGCGACAGTTTCATTTCATCGATCTTGCAAAGAGACCTGTTATGATCCAGATGCATGCGAGACTGCGTTAAGGAGACGACGATGGCAGGCGGTTCCATTCCCCATTTCCAGAACGATGCGGGCCATCCGGCGATCGACATCGGCGTCAGGGAATTCATGTGCACGGGCGCCAACCCGCCTTTCGATCACCCGCATGTGTTTCTCGACATGGGCGACGACAATGAGAAGGTCTGCCCCTATTGTTCGACGCTCTACCGCTATTCGCCGAAGCTGAAGGCGACGGAAACGCTGCCTGCCGGCTGCCTCTACATCGACCAGGCCGCCTGATTCCTTCGCGACGGACCTGATGGAGGACCCGCGCTCCCGGCAAATCGTCATCGCCGGAGCGGGCGTCGCCGGGCTGACCTCGGCCCTTGCTTTTGCCAGACGCGGCTACCTCGTGCGGGTGTTCGAGCAGGCGCCACGCCTGGAAGCCGTAGGCGCCGGCCTGCAGCTTTCCCCCAACGCGACAAGCATCCTGCGTGACCTCGGCGTACTCGACCGGCTGTTGCCGGCGGCGGTGCGGCCGGAGGCCGTGGTGCTGAAGGATGCAAGGACGTTGCGCGCATTGGCGCATGTGCCGTTGGGGCAGTCGGGAGAAGACCATTGGGGCGCTCCCTATCTCGTCGCGCACCGGGCCGACCTGCAGAGCGCGCTGATGGCGCGTGTTGCCGAGATGCCTGATATCCATCTCACCCTCGGGGCGCGCGTCCAAGGAATTGCGACTGGCAGCCATGGTGTCACGGCGACCGTCGAAATCGGCGGCAAGACGGCGGAGGAACAGGGCTCCTTGCTGATCGGCGCCGATGGCGTCTGGTCGGCGGTGCGCGGGCTTGTCGATGCAAAAAGGATGGCATCGCCAGGAACCCGTTTTTCGGGAGAGTTGGCCTGGCGCACCACCGTCGCGGCCGACAGCAGCGCCGGGCAGGCCTTCGCCGCGATCGGCGCAGCCGATTGCGTCACGACTTTCCTGCATCCGGGTTTCCACATGGTCGCCTATCCGGTCAGCAAGGGCGACGCATTCAACCTCGTCGCCTTCACCAAGGGCGAGCGCATTGCCGAGGGCTGGTCCGGCCATGCCGATCTCGGCATCCTCGCCGCCGCCATGCGCGGCACCGCGCCAGGACTCGTGAAGCTGGTGGAAATGGCTGGCCCATGGCTGACCTGGCCGCTGCATACCGTCGAACGGAAACAGCCCTGGACAACGCCGGCCGGCATTGCGCTGATCGGCGATGCCGCGCATGCGATGACGCCATTCGCGGCACAGGGCGCGGCGATGGCGATCGAGGATGCCGCGACGCTTGCCACTCTGGTCGCCGACTTCCCCGCCGATCCGCGACAGGGCCTCAGCATCTGGGAGAATCTGCGGCGGCCGCGCGTGGAGAAGGTGCTTAGGCGCGGCGCCCTCAACCGGCTTGCCTGGCATGCCCGGGGCCCGGTGGCGCTGGCCCGCAACCTGGTGCTGGCGACGCGGCCGGCGGAGAAGCTCGCAACCGATCTCGACTGGCTTTATGGCTGGGAGGAACCGAAGGTCGTCAGGCGGTAGGACGTCGAGACAAGTCGGCCCGATAGGTTGGCCCGATAGGTTGGCGGGGACCGCGGCCCTCTCTGTCCTGCCGGATTTCTCCTCCACCTGTGAGGAAATTGGCGGCTTTGGCGTCGGCGTCCATCTTGGAAACGTTGACGGATCTCAGTTATACAACCGCATCGACCACCCCAGCGACACCGGCAACGGGTTCCACCAGCCGGTCCGCAGGCCGGCGGTACGCAGCGCCGCAGCGGTCCAGGTGTTGCAGCCGACCAGCGCGTTGAAATGGCCGTTGGCTTCGAAAAAGCCGTCGAATCTTGAATAAGCGGCGTTCGGGACATGGATCGGACCGTTCGGTCCCTGCTGAAAACTGGCCTGGATGAAGTCGAGCAACGCCGCGAACCGCATCCCGTCAATGTCGAAGCCCGCGACATCCGGATGCGGTTCGGCGATGGCGCCGGCGACATCGACGTGCATCACCGAGGCATCGAGGGTCAGCGCCTTCATCACCGGACCGGCTTTGAGTTCGGACCAGGTCGGTGTTTCCAGATAGAAGGCGCGGCCACCCCAGCCGAAAACGATGTAGCGCACCTCCGGACTATCGGCCGGGATGCCGGCTTCGACCAGAAAATGAAAGCGCTGGCGCACGGCATCGTCCACCGGGATGGCAATGTCGGTATGGATCGGGTTCTTCAGCACCAATATGTGCCGCATGCCCTCGCCCGCGGACGCCGCCGGCCAGAGCGGACGCGGCACCAGCGTGCCGAGGGCCGCTGCAAGCACGATCACGGCAAGCGACATGGAAAGGAAACGCAGGACGCTTCTCATCGATGACGCCCGCCGGTTTGTCGCCACTCGCATCAGCCGATCCATAAGAAAAGAGCCCGGCCGCAATGCGGCCGGGCTCTTGCGCTCGGTTTGGGACCGGTCAGTGCAGGATCTGCGACAGGAACAGCTTCGTGCGCTCATGGCGCGGATGGTCGAAGAATTCGGCCGGCGTGTTCTGCTCGACGATCTGGCCCTGATCCATGAAGATCACCCGGTTGGCGACCTTGCGGGCAAAACCCATTTCGTGCGTGACACACAGCATGGTCATGCCTTCCTCGGCGAGCCCCACCATGGTCTCCAGAACCTCCTTGATCATTTCCGGGTCGAGCGCCGAGGTCGGCTCGTCGAACAGCATGATGCGCGGGTTCATGCACAGCGAGCGCGCGATCGCCACGCGCTGCTGCTGGCCGCCCGACAACTGGCCGGGGTATTTGTTGGCCTGCTCCGGAATTTTCACGCGCTTGAGGAAATGCATGGCGATTTCCTCGGCCTGCTTCTTGGGCGTCTTGCGCACCCAGATCGGCGCCAGCGTGCAGTTTTCCAGGATGGTCAGATGCGGGAACAGGTTGAAGTGCTGGAACACCATGCCGACCTCGCGACGCACCTCGTCGATCTTCTTCAGATCGTTGGTGAGCTCCTTGCCATCGACGATGATCTTGCCCTTCTGGTGCTCCTCCAGCCGGTTGATGCAGCGGATCATGGTCGACTTGCCGGAGCCCGAGGGCCCGCAGATGACGATGCGCTCGCCGCGCATCACCTTCAAATTGATGTCCTTCAGCACATGGAATTCGCCATACCATTTGTGCATGGCGATGATGTCGATGGCGACATCGGTGGTTGAGATGTGCATCTTGGCGGCGTTGACCTTGATCTCTTCCGCGCTGACGGCATTTTCGGTGGCCATTGACAGGGTCCCCTTGGTCTTTCGTTTAGCGTTTGTGGCCGGTGTCGAGCCGGCGTTCGGTGTACATTGAATAGCGCGACATGCCGAAGCAGAACAGCCAGAAGACGAAGGCGGCGAACACCAGGCCGGACCGGGCCGTTTGCGGCGTCGCCCAGTTGGCGTCCGAGAAGTTCTGCTTGACGACACCGAGCAGGTCGAACATCGAGATGATCAGCACCAGGCTGGTGTCCTTGAACATGCCGATGAAGGTGTTGACTATGCCGGGAATGACCAGCTTCAGCGCCTGCGGCAGCACGATCAGCCCCATCTTCTGCCAATAGCCGAGTCCGAGGGAATCGGCGCCTTCATACTGGCCTTTGGGAATCGCCTGCAGGCCGCCACGCACGACTTCGGCCATATAGGCGGCGGCGAACAGCGACACGCCGATCAGCGCCCGGAGGAACTTGTCGAAGGTGACGCCAGCCGGCAGGAACAGCGGCAGCATGACGCTGACGAAGAACAGCACGGTGATCAGCGGAATGCCGCGCACCGTTTCGATGAAGATCACGCACAAAGTCTTGATGATCGGCATTTTCGAACGCCTGCCGAGCGCCAGCACCGTGCCCAGCGGCAGCGACACGGCAATGCCAACGAAGGACAGGCTGAGCGTGACCAGCAGGCCGCCCCACCGCGAGGTCTCGACATGCGGCAGGCCGAACACGCCGCCGATCAGCAGGAAAAAGGAGACGATCGGGAGCACCAGGAAAAGCAGGATGGCGTTCAGCCCCTTGCGGGGGACACGCGGGATCAGCATCGGCACCAGCAGCGCCACGAACAGGATGGCAACCAGGATCGGCCGCCAGCGCTCCTCGATCGGATAGGTGCCGAACATGAACTGGCCGAACTTGGCATTGACGAAAGCCCAGCAGGCGCCGGTCCAGCCATCCGGCTGAATGCCACCTTGTGCAACGGTCGCACAGACAGTGCGGTCCGGCCCTGTCCACTGCGCGTTGAGGAACGCCCAGTTGATGACCTGCGGCAGGATCCAGGCGACGATGACGATGCCGAGGATGGTGAGGATGGTGTCGCCAACCGTTCCGACCAGGTTCTTGCGCACCCAGGCTATCGGGCCGCGGACGCTTGTGGGCGCGGGCTGCGCCAGGGCCATTTCGGTGCGCACCCAGGACATATCGTGTTCCTGCATGGCTCTACCTTTCCACCAGCGCCATTCTGGCGTTGACCACGTTCATCACGGCCGAGGTCACCAGGCTGAGGATGAGATAGGCGATCATCATGATCAGCACGCCTTCGACCGCCTGCCCGGTCTGGTTCAGAACCGTGCCGGCCGTCGCCGTCAGGTCCGGATAGCCGATGGCGATCGCCAGCGACGAGTTCTTGGTCAGGTTGAGATACTGGCTGGTCAGCGGCGGGATGACGATGCGCATGGCCTGCGGCACCACAACCAGCCGCAGGATGGAGCCGGATCGTAGCCCTAGGGCCGCCGCCGCCTCGGTCTGGCCCTTGCTGACACCCCTGATGCCGGCGCGCACGATTTCGGCGATGAAGGCCGCCGTGTAGCAGGACAGCGCCAGATAGAGCGAGAGGAACTCCGGCTTGACCTGGAAGCCGCCGGTCAGGTTGAAGGTGGATTGTTTCGGAAGATCAAAGCTCAGCGGAAAACCGCTCAGAATGTAGGCGAGCAGCGGCAGGCCGACGATCAGCGCCACGGAAGTCCACAACACCGGAAATTGCTGGCCTGTCGCCATCTGCCGCTGACGCGCCCTGCGGGCGACGAACCACGCCATGGCTATGCCGACAAGCAGAGCGACGAAGATCAACCAGGAGCCCTCGCCCCACACCGCGCGGGGAAAATAGAAGCCACGCTGGTTGAGGAAGGAGCCGAAGGGCAGATGATAGCTGTCACGCGGCGCCGGCAGCACCGCCAGCACGCCGGAATACCAGAAGAAGATGACCAGCAGCGGCGGGATGTTGCGGAAGATCTCGACATAGACCGTGCAGATCTTCTGGATCAGCCAGTTCTGCGACAAGCGGCCGATGCCGATGACGAAGCCGATGATCGTGGCGGTTATGATGCCCGCAACGGCGACGATGATGGTGTTGATCAGGCCGACGAGGATGGCGCGGCCGTAGGTCGAATCCGACGTATAGGCGATCGGCGTATCCGAGATGTCGAACCCGGCGCGTCCCCTGAGGAAGCCGAAGCCGGAGGCGATGTGCAGACGCTGCAGATTGTCGATGACGTTCTGCACGATCCACCAGACAGAGCCAAACAGGACGATGACGACCAACGTCTGGAAGAAGAGGCCGCGGACTTTCGGATCATTGATGAAGGAAGCCCGGCTGGGCTCTTCGCGAAGAACTTCCTGCGATGCCATGTGACCGTCCCCTGGAAAGAGAAACCGGAAGGCAGAGTATCTGCCTTCCGGATCACATTTCGGTCAGCGGATCGGCGGAGCGTATTGCAGGCCGCCCTTGGTCCACAGCGCGTTGATGCCGCGCGCGATCTTGAGCGGGCTGCCCGAGCCAACATTGCGATCGAACATTTCGCCGTAATTGCCAACGGCCTTGACGATGTTGACGACCCAGTCGTTGGAGACGCCGAGATCGGTGCCGATCTTGGTGTCGGCCTCCTGGCCGAGCACGCGCTTGATCTCCGGGCTGGCCGAATTCTTCATCTCGTCGACATTGGCCTTGGTGATGCCGAGTTCCTCGGCGTCGAGCAGCGCGAAGTAAGTCCACTTGACGATATGATACCACTGGTCGTCACCCTGGCGCACGGCCGGGCCGAGCGGCTCCTTGGAGATGATCTCGGGCAGGACGACGTGATCGGCCGGCGAGCCGAGTGTCAGGCGGATGCCGTAAAGGCCCGACTGGTCGGTGGTGTAGACGTCGCAGCGGCCGGCGTCATAGGCGGCATTGACCTCTTCGAGCTTCTCGAAGACGACCGGATTGTACTCCATCTTGTTCGCCTTGAAGTAGTCGGCGAGGTTGAGTTCGGTGGTGGTGCCGCTCTGCACGCAGACGGCGGCGCCCGAGAGCTGGAGAGCCGAATTGACGCCCGGCAGCTTCTTGGCGTTGATCATGAAGCCCTGGCCGTCATAGTAGGTGGTGCCGACGAAATTCAGGCCGAGCGCGGTGTCGCGGTTAATGGTCCAGGTGGTGTTGCGCGAAAGGATGTCGACCTCGCCGGACTGCAGCGCGGTGAAGCGTTCCTTGGCGCTGAGCGGCGTGAACTTGACCTTGGTGCCGTCACCGAAGACGGCCGCCGCGACAGCGCGGCAGAAATCCGCATCTATGCCCTGCCAGTCGCCCTTGTCATCCGGCGCCGAGAAGCCGGCCAGACCGGTCGAGACGCCGCACTGGATGAAGCCCTTCGCCTTGACGGTGTCGAGCGTCGTGGCCGACGCGGCCGACGCCATCAATCCAAGCGTAGCGGCGCCAAGAATGCCGATAGCAATATGTTTCATGACCCACAGACCCTTTTCTCTGTTTTTCAGGCAAACCCTGATCTTTTTTCCCGTGTGAACGCAGCTCCCATCCCGGCCCATTCCCGGAACCCCGCATCGTAACCGACGCGCCGCCTCCCATTCACGAATGGCATCTAATTCCTGTGAGGTCAAGGAAAATGACCGAATCCGAACCTGTTTGAAAATCGATTGCCTGAAATGCCCGAACCCCAGACAAACGCGGTCGAGATCCAGGCCGTGACCTCATAAATCCGCCAAGCGGACTGCATGCAAGATACTCTGTGACCCGATAGCCAACTTATTATTACTGCACAGCAGCGCATCAACGCTGCGCCAACAGCCGACATTTCTTGATCAGCCGGCGCTCAAGCGCACGATTTTGCCGATGGCATGGTGCATGCTCGACATGGTCCCGATCTCGTGAGCGATCCGGCCCGCAGCGGCTCGAATTCCAGAATCGGCGAGTACTCTCCCTATTGCCGCGCGCAGCGATGTCGTATCGGGGTTCGGCAGCGCGATGCTTGCGGCGGTCCGGCGGGCACATGACGGAAGACGGCCTCCGCGAAAGAAATTGGCATATCAGAAGTCGGTTTCCTGGCGAACGCCATGCTGTTGCACGGCCCATGCCTCCGCACTATGGCTAGCGGCTTACCAGAAGAGGCAGGACGAATGGCAAGAGACGGCAACGAGCAGGGTTCCGGCACAGTAGGGATCAACACGCGGCTTGCCCATTCGGGCAACAACCCGCACGACTATTTCGGTTTCGTCAATCCGCCGGTCGTGCATGCCTCGACTGTGCTGTTTCGCAATGCCGCCGCGATGGCGAGCCGCAGCCAGAAATACACTTACGGCACGCGCGGCACGCCGACGACGGACGCACTTGCCCAGGCCATCGACGCGCTGGAGGGATCCGCCGGCACGATCGTGGTGCCGTCGGGCCTTGCGGCGGTGACCATTCCGCTGCTCGCCTTCGTATCGGCCGGCGATCATCTGCTGATCGTCGACAGCGTCTACCATCCGACCCGCAATTTCGCCGACACCATGCTGAAGCGGCTCGGCGTCGAGGTGGAGTATTATGATTCGCGTATCGGCGCCGGCATCGCCGCCTTGATCAAGCCCAACACCAGGGTGGTGTTCACGGAATCGCCGGCGTCCAACACATTCGAGGTGCAGGACATCCCGGCGATCGCCAAGGCGGCGCATGCGGCCGGCGCCATCGTGATGATGGACAACACCTGGGCGACGCCGCTCTATTTCCGGCCGCTCGACCATGGCGTCGACATCTCCATTCATGCCGCGACCAAGTATCCGGCCGGCCATTCCGACGTGCTGCTCGGCACGGTGTCGGCCAATGAAAGCCACTGGAAACAGCTCTATGAGAGCTTCTGCACGCTTGGCTGCTGCGCAGGCCCCGACGATGTCTACCAAGTGCTGCGCGGCCTGCGTACCATGGGCGTGCGCCTGGAGCATCATCAACGCAGCGCACTCGCCATCGCGTCGTGGCTCGAAGGCCAGAAGGGCGTGGCGCGCGTGCTCCACCCTGCCCTTCCCAGCCACCCGGACCACGATTTGTGGAAGCGTGACTTTTGCGGTTCGAGCGGCATCTTTTCCATCGTGCTTGCCGGAGGCGGCCAGAAGGAGCAGCACGCTTTCCTCGACGCGCTGCGGATCTTCGGGCTCGGCTATTCCTGGGGCGGCTACGAGAGCCTTGCGGTGCCGGTCTGGCTTGGCGACCGCGTCGTTGTACAAGCTCCTTATGAAGGCCCGTTGATCCGCCTGCAGATCGGCCTCGAGGATGTCGACGACCTGAAAGCCGACATTTTGCGTGGCCTAGCCGCAGCCGCGGGCTGACCGGTGCGCGCGAGCTGACCGCCGCACAGAGTCAGCAAACGGCCGCAAGGCCTTGGCGCTGATGACAAAGCGCGAGCCGCTCGCGGCATCCCATTGCCGCGCGGCGCGCAATATTATTCTCCCGGGCCGCGATTTTCCGGATTTGTTTGACTTTCAAATCCGCGGATTCGGCCGCATTGCGTGCTGCACGGCATCGCCGACCATTCCATTTGTCACAAAGCTTGCCATGGCCTTTCGTCTTTTTGTCCCCATCCTTGCCGGCGCGACGCTGCGCGAACGCATCCTGGCGTGTATCGGCGCCACGATCGGCATCGCGCTGACCGGCGTGATCAGCGGGCTGGCGATGGGTGGCGGCCCGCACGTGGCCCTGCTGGTGGCGCCTATGGGCGCGTCCGCCGTGCTTCTCTTTGCCGTGCCCGCGAGCCCGTTGGCGCAGCCCTGGTCGATCATCGGCGGCAATTCCATATCGGCGCTGGTGGGTGTGACCGTGGCGCATTTCGTCCATGATCCGGTCATTGCCTCGGGCCTCGCCGTGGCTTTCGCAATCGCGGCGATGTCGTTCACGCGCTGCCTGCACCCGCCAGGCGGCGCGGCGGCGCTGACCGCCGTCCTCGGCGGGCCTGCCGTTGTCAGCGCGGGCTTCCTGTTCCCTTTCGTGCCGGTGGCCTTGAATTCGATCATCCTGGTCACGCTCGGCTTCCTCTTCCACAGGCTGGCGCGGCGCAACTATCCGCATGTCGCCGCACCCGCTGCCAACAGCCATGGGACAGCCGATCCGCCGGCGCGGCAGCGCGTCGGCTTCCGGCCCGAGGATATCGACGCGGCGCTGACCACGCTCGACGAAACCTTCGACATCGACCGCAACGACCTCGAACGGCTCTTGAGGCAAGTCGAGCTGCAGGCCATGGTGCGCTCGCACAGGACGTTGCTGTGCGAGGACATCATGTCCCGCGACGTGGTGTCAGTGCCTGAGCAAGCCACCATCGAGGAGGCACGCCAGCAACTGCTCGATCACAATATCCGAACCCTGCCGGTGGTCGACGCGGACGCCCGTCTGGTGGGCGCGGTTGGCCTGCGTGAACTGACGAGGGCCAGCGACACGGTGAAGGGCGTCATGTCGAAGGCCGGCACCGCCTCGCCCGACACGCCGGCGATGGGCCTGCTGCCGGTGCTGACCGACGGGCGCAGCCACGCCGTGGTCATCGTCGACCGCGAACGGCGCATTCTCGGCCTTATCACCCAGACCGATCTTCTGGCGGCGGCCGCGCGCGTTCAGGCCGCAGACAAGGGATTGGCGGCGGCTTAGAATAGCAAAGACAGGTTGCCGAAATTCGGGAACCTTTTTCCGGCGGGCGCATCCAACGTGCAGTCATGCGTCTGTTCGGGGAGATCCGGTCGCGATGAGCAAGCTCACAATGCCCGCCAAAATGCCGGAGGCGGCTGAAGGCCTTTCCGGCGACGTGCTGCTCGTGCAGCGCGCGCTCGCACGCGAGGCTGGTGCCTTTCGCGCTATCATCAAGAAACATAACCAGTTGCTCTATCGGATCGCTCGCGGCGTGGTTCGCAACGACGCGGAGGCCGAGGACATCGTGCAGGAGGCCTATATGCGCGCCTTCGCCAGCCTCGGCTCCTTTCGCGGCGACTCCTCGCTCGCCACCTGGCTGTCGCGCATCGTCATCAACGAAGCGCTCGGCCGGCTGCGCAAGAGGCGGCACACCGTGGCGATGCCCGAGAACCCGGAAGCCCAGATCATCCGCTTTCCCCTCAATCCCAGCGACGATCCGGAGCGGACCATGGCGCAGCGGCAGATTCTCGCACTTGTCGAACGGGCGACCGACAGCCTGCCCGACATCTACCGTATGGTCTTCGTGGCCCGTGTCATAGAGGGCCTGAGCATGGAGGAAACCGCCGATCTGCTTGGTGTGCGGCCAGAGACCGTCAAGACAAGGTTGCACCGTGCGCGCGCCCTGTTGCGCAAGGCGCTGGACGACGAGATCGGCCCGGTGCTGCTCGACGCCTTCCCCTTCGCCGGCCGCCGCTGCGAGCGGCTGACCCAGTCGGTGATGAGACGCCTGGGCTTCGAATGATCCTGCTCTGATCTTGCGGGAACGTTTCTGCCGGCCGCGCATCCAATCAGCGTCAACTGAAAAAATCGAGCCCGGCGCCTCCGCGCGGCCGGGCGAAGGAGAATGCCATGCTCACCAGATATACCGCGGCCCTTGCCGCCCTGCTTCTCGTCAGCGCTGCCCCGTTCGCGCAAGCCGCCGACAAGCCGACCGACCCGCAGATCGCCCACATCGCCTATACAGCCGGCGTCCTCGACATCGAGGCGGCCAAGCACGCGATCAAGACATCGAAGAACAAGGAGGTCGTCGCCTTCGCCAAGGATATGGAGCGCGACCACGAGGCGGTGAACAAGCAGGCGCTCGACCTGGTCAAGAAGCTCAAGGTGAAGCCCGAGGACAACGCCACCAGCCAGGCGCTGAGCAAGGCGGCGGAGGCCGAACGCGCCAAGCTCGCCAAGCTGACGGGCGCAGAATTCGACAAGGCCTATATCGAGAATGAGGTGGCCTATCACAAGCAGGTCAACGGCGCGCTCGAAACCCTTCTCATACCCTCGGCCAGCAATGCCGAGCTGAAGAGCCTGCTCGAGACCGGCCTCAAGATCTTCCAGGGGCATGAGCAGCACGCCGAACATGTCGCCAGCATGCTGAAATGAAAGCGGGCGCATTGATCCATCCGTCGTGGCTGGCCGCCCTGGCTCTGGTGCTTACAGCAGCGCCGGCGGCGGCCGCGACCATAGAGATCACCATCGACAAACTCGTCTTCACGCCAGCGACCATCGAGGCGAAGGTCGGCGACACGATCGAGTGGGTGAACAAGGACGTGATTGCCCATACGGCCACCGTGAAGGGCGGCTGGGAAGTGATGATCCCGCCGAAGAAGTCGGCGAGCCTGACGTTGAAGGCGGCGGGCGCGGCCGACTATTTCTGCCGCTTCCACCCCAACATGAGGGGTCATCTGAACGTGGCGCCCTGATCAACGGCCCTGTCGAGTTGCAGCGAGGCGCGTCTGGCCTCGTCAGGCCGGGCAACATGCGTCCACGAGCCATCGCGGCTTGCCTTATGCCGCTCGATCCAGGCATCGAGCGCTTGGCGCAAATCAACGGTCGGAGCCATGCGGGCGAACTGCTCGGCTTCGACCAACAGGCCCTCGGCGATGCTTTGGTTGAGCCCGCGCGCCACGGCTGTGAGAATGCTCGCGACCGCAAGTCCTGAGTGCCGAAGGATACGCCCGGCCAGATAAAAAGCTGCCGGCATCAGATCGCCATGCGGCACGACTTGATTGACGAGACCAAGTTCGAGCGCCCGCGGCGGCGCAAACCAGTCGCCCGTCAACAGCAATTCGAGCGCCCGCTTGCGTCCGGCGAGCCTCGGCAGGCGCTGCGTGCCGCCGAAGGTCGGCGGCATTGCGAGGTTGATTTCCGGCTTGGCGAACAGGGCGCGGTCGCTGGCGATCGCCAGCGGCACGGCCTCCGTGATCTCGCAGCCGCCGCCGAAGGCAATACCGTTGACGGCGGCAATGATCGGCTTGCGGAAGGCTTCGAGCCGTGCCGTCAGCCGCTGGCCGCGCATGACAAAATCCCGCATGGCTGTGTCGGTACCATCGGCCACGCTGCCCGAGAACTCCTGGATGTCGCCGCCGGCCGAGAAGGCCCGATCTCCCGCGCCGGTCAGAATGATCGCGCGAATGCCGTCGTCGACCTCAACGTCATCGAGGATAGCAAGCAGGCGATCAATCAGGGCATAGTTCAGCGCATTGAGCTTTTCGGGGCGGTTGAGGGTAAGGACGGTGACCCCGTCGTGGGTCTCGTTCAGGACTAGATCGGCCATTGTTCTTCCTTTCCAGATACAGCGGAAAGGGATCATGCTTTTGATTGCGTGTATATTCACTAGTCGGTATACATGCTTCATGCCTGAAGCCGCCAGTCCGACCCGCAAACGCATCGTCGATGCCGCGACGAAGCTATTTTACGCCGAGGGAATCGGTCGCGTCAGCGTCGATGCCGTTGCCGAAAAGGCAGGCCTCACCAAGCGTACGCTTTACTATCACTTCAAGAGCAAGGACGACCTGATCGCCGCCTATCTCGACGGTCGCGACCAGCCCAATCTGCGGCAGATGGCCAGCTGGTTCGATGCCGCGGAGGGCGGCGCGGACCGCAAGGTCGAAGCGATCTTCACCAACCTTGCGCGGGTCGCGCACCATCCAAAATGGAAAGGATGCGGCTTTCTGCGCACGGCCGCCGAACTCGCCTCGATGCCCGGTCATCCGGCGGTCAAGGTCGGGTCGCGTCACAAGTCAAATTTTGAGACATGGCTCGCTGGCGCATTGTCCGACCATGGCATCGAGGACCCACAGGTCGTGGCGCGCGAGATCGTGCTTTTGATCGACGGCTCGTTTTCGATCATGCTGGTCCACCGCAATCCTGATTACATCGAGGCGGCAGGCCGGGCCGCGGCCACTCTGGCCAGGGCACGAATTCCGGGCAGCCCTGCCTAGAATCCGAACGCCAGCCACGCCGTGCCGACCACGAGCGTGATCAGCGTCAGCGGCAAGCCGACCTTGAAGAAGGCGCCGAAAGACAAGGGTGAGCCGGCAGCCTTGGACTGCTCGGCGACGATCAGGTTGGCGACCGAGCCGAGCAGCGTGAAATTACCGGCCAGCGTCGAGCTCATCGCCACCACCAGCCAGGCGCGTTCGGGGTTTTCCAACCCAGGTATGAACGGCCGCAAAGCCAGAACGGCCGGCACATTGCTCATGATGTTGGACAGCACCGCGGTGAACCCGGACAAACGCCAGACATCATCCAGGCCGAGATTCTTGGCAGAGGCGATGAGATCAGGCGTCAGCAGCGTCCTTTCGGCGCCTGCGACCACCACGAACAGACCCGCGAACATGAACAGCAGCGGTCCGTCGATCTCGCGGTAAATACGCGCGGGCTTGATGGCGCGGGTGAGCAGGAGGATGGCGCCGCCGATCAATGCCGCCTTGGCGACGGGAACGCCGGCGAAGAAGGCGACGGCCAATCCGACGCAGACGATCACCGCCTTCAACACCTGCCCGCGATGCATGCGCCCGCGCGACACATGCGGCGTCAATTCAGCGGTGCGGGTGAATTCGGCCCGATAGACGATCCGCACGATGACGATGACCGCGACCAGGCCGAACAGTGCGACCGGCGCGAGCGCCGCAGAAAAGGCAGGATAGGAAATGCCGGACAGCGCGCCAATGACCATATTCTGCGGATTGCCGGTGATGGTGGCGACGCTGCCGCAGTTCGACGCGGTGGCGGTGGCGATCAGATATGGGATCGGGTTGCGGTTGATGACGCGGGTGACGTGGACGACGATCGGCGCCATGACCAGGCAGATGGCATCATTGACCAGGAAGGCCGACAGCACGCCGGTCAGCAGCGTGACCATCACCAGCAACATGAAGGGGGCGTGCGCGTGTTCGATGGCGATGGCGCCGAGGCCGCGAAAGGCGCCGGAGACCTTCAGATGCGCGACCACGATCATCATGCCGAGCAGAAGCGTGATGGTGTCGAAATTGATCGCGCGGTAGGCATCCTCCATGCTGATCGCGCCGATGGCGATCATCGCGGCGCCGCCAAGCAGCGCAATCCCCGCCCGGTCGAGGCGCAATCCAGGTATGCGGCCGATAGCCACGCCGGCATAGGTCAGGACCAGGATCAGCAGTGCCGCCGCGCCCATCAACGTCATTGGTAAGAAGCCCCGCTCGATCTGGTGGCGCCGATGCGGTCCGCCCGGTGGTTCTTTTGCATGTCAACTTTGGTGATGTCGAGATTGATGACAAACGGAGTGGGCGTTGCGGGCGGTATCGCTAGCGCCGATAGAAATCCAGCCGCTGTTGCAGCGCCTGCGGCGAGAACAGCCGCTCGACGGTTTGCCGCGCTTTGCGGCCCACGTCGGCCCGCAGCGCCGGATCGGCCTTGAGCTCGGCCAGGATTTGCGCCGCCTGTTGCGTCGTCTCAAAGAGAAAACCGTTCTCGCCATGGATGATATGGTCGGCATAGCCGCCATGCGAATGGCAGACCACGGGCAAACCGCAAGCCATCGCCTCGAATACCACGCGGCCGAAGGTCTCCACATGCGAGCCGGTGCGGTAATAGAAGACATCGAGCGTCGGCAAAAACTGTTCGGCGGCAAACTGGCCTTGCGGCAGGAGTTCGAGTTGCGGATGTGGCGTGAGCTTGTCCTTGAGCGGCATCCCGCCCTGGATCCGCACCGCAACGCCATCGGCCAGCAATGCCTCATAAAGCGCCGCATCGTCGGCATGATGCTTGTCCGCCGTATCGCGGCTCAGCCGGCCCACGGTGAACGGCCGATCCCACCTTGCCGGCCATGGTGAGAAACGCCCGATATCGATCGGCGACGGATGCACGACGCCTTCGACCTGCAGCATGCGCTTCTGAAAATCGGAGATCAGCACCAGTTCGGCGTCGGGCCATCCCAGCAGGCGCGGCATGCCGGTCGTCAGCGCGATGATTTTTGGGTGAAAGGTGTTGAAGACATAGATCAGCCGGCGTGGCCGCCGGATCAGGTAAGGCCAGATCTTGTTGCGCCAATGCGCGCCGAGGAAGACGTAGGTGCCGCCGTCCGGCACGTCGCGCTTTGCCAGCGAGACGCGGTGAATCGGAAATTGCCGCATCAGTTCGTCGGACACGCGCGAAGAGGTTGCCCAAAGACGCGCCTGCTGGTCGGCGCTCAACAGCCGGTACAGGTCGAGCGTTTCGCGCTCGCTGCCGCCAAACGGGTTTTGGAAACCGTTGAAGAGATGGATCATGATCGCCGCGCTTGCCAGGCCTTGCCCGGGCCATCCCGCCACTCGTTCGTCGGCACCGAAAGGTCGCGACCGCGCCAGCGGACCGGAAGGCCGAGGAGATCAAGAAAGCAGAACGTCTCTGGCGATGCCCAATACATCACCTTAGGCGGAGGAAGCACACCGACAAGAAGGCGTCAAGGAAGCGGCCGCCTTCGCGCGCCGCAAGGCTGCCTTCAATGAACCGTGGCGGCGCTGGGCTGAGACACCAGGGCGGCTTCCGCCGGGTCGAAACTGACCTGGTCGCGTCCATTCGACTTGGCGGCATAGAGACGTCGGTCGGCGGCGGAGAAAATCGCCTCGTAGGTGGTCGGCCCGCTGAAGCTGGTGCCGCCGATCGAGACGGAAAGCGGACAGGCGCGGCCGCCGGGCGAAAAGTCCATCTCGCGAATCCGCCGGCGGATGCCTTCGGCAACCAGCCGGGATTGCGAGGGGTCGACACCGGGAAGAAACACGCCAAACTCCTCGCCGCCGATGCGGCCGACGATATCGCTGCCGCGCAGTTGCCCCTTGATCGCCTGCGCGATCAGCTTGAGTGCCTGGTCGCCGCAGTCATGACCGAGGCGGTCGTTGATCGACTTGAAGTGATCGGCATCGATGATCAGCAGCGCGCCGGAACGGATGTGCTCCTGCTTGCGGGTCTCCTCGAGATAGGCCTCGACCAGCATCGAGAAGGCGCCGCGGTTCAGCACCGCCGTAAGACTGTCGGTCGCGGCAATGACGCTGAGCTCGCGTTGGGCTATGGCCAGTTGGCGGATCTTCCACATGAGAAGAAACAGAAACGAGCCGCCCAGCACCAGGGGAAGAAGCAGGTCCGTCAGTTGCGCGCGCCAGATCGCCTCGGACGAGAGATAGGGGAAATTGAACGAATCAACAAAAAACGCCACGGCAATGAAGAATGCCGTGCCGGCCGTGGTGACAGCGATTACCCTGCCCCAGCTGGTCGGCGACAGGTCGAGCTTCATCCCATTCCACTCCGTTAGCCGCCTCTACCATGACGTGCCAACGCAAACAAAATGATAAGACTTTCCCTTCAATTCGAGATCAGGGAGCCGGAGCACGCCCGCCCAATCGGTGGTCGTGCTCCGGCGGTGAAAGCGGTTCGGTCCTTAAATTTCTCGCGATGCGGGAATTCCCGAACGTCAACGGCCGGGCGCCGGTCGACTCGCCTCCACAACGAAGGATGCGGCGATCAGGTCGTCGGCATCCAGTCGTAGCGAGCCGTCGCCTGCTCCCATGATGGCGGCGACCTTGTGGAAGGTCTTCATCTCATAGTCGGAAATTTCGGCATCCCGCATTCTGGCCCTGAGTTCAGCGATACGCCGCCCCAAGGCAGGGGACGTTCCAATTTCTCGTTTCGACATGGCCTGGCTTCTCCTCCCCCAACCCGCGCTTGCTTTGCCTCGCCCATTCGCTGGCCCGCACATTGCCTTTTATGAGGTTCCGCGAATACAAGGCCCCGAACGCCTCATGAGGCCTAAGGTTCCAACCTCGATGGATCACGAAATAATTCCAGCTCGCCCGTCGAGCCTTGCCCTATTGCGCGGCCATCGGCACCATCGTGATACTGGAATTCCGCGCCTCGACCCGCTCCAGGCATCGGGCCGGAATATTCGGCCATGTCGCGGAGGCGCACTCCTTGTCAGTGACCGCAACGGGCTCGCCATGCTGCACGGACGCCGCTTGGGTCGCCGTGGATGCAAAAAGAACCGTCTGGGTTATCAGAGCCGAGAAAACGGCAACCTGGAACAGCACGGCGGCGAAGGCGATCTTCTTGAGCATGCGAGGCAACGCGCTGACAGGCATCAGGTTCCCGCGGCCTGACACCGTCATTCACCGCATGGAAAAGAACCCATGAGGAACGAAATCTGCAAAACGACCAGTTTCGGTTGGTTTCAGACTCGCAATACAATATCTAACTACTTGAAAAGATTGGCGATCCCGACAGGATTCGAACCTGTGACCATCGGCTTAGAAGGCCGGTGCTCTATCCAGCTGAGCTACGGGACCGCTGGGCCGGCCGAAAGGGACCGGCTAGATATCTGGCGCTGGTCGCCGTTCAATGCGTCCAGGGCGTCCTGCGGTCATAGCGGAAATTCTCCGCGTAGGAAATCTGGCGGCGTTTGGTCTCTTTCGGCTCCTCGACCCGAAAGGCAAGCCCTTCCTTTTCGGCGTAAGCCACGGCCTCTTCCCGCGTGTCGAAGGTGAGCCTGATCTGGCTTCTCATATCCCCAGAGGTCGTATAGCCCATCAGGGGATCGATCTTCTTGCGCATCTCGGGATCGAATTCCAGCACCCAGTGGCCGGTCTTGGCCTTGCCGGACTGCATCGCGGTTTTGGCTGGGCTGAAAATGCGCGCGGACATGGCCACCTCATTGTTGTGCAAGGCAGCATCGCCGCCCTTTGCCCGTCATTACTGCGCAATGCGCATGGCGGCAAGGTTTTTGCACTTGCCATGCAGCACCGAAATGAATAGGCAACAGACCGTTCGGAGTGTAGCGCAGGCTGGTAGCGCATCTGGTTTGGGACCAGAGGGTCGGGAGTTCGAATCTCTCCACTCCGACCATCCCTTTCGAAAAGTGCGGTATCGATAGCCATTGGCGGCATCGAATGGCTATCTTGGTCGCTTCCGGCCGTGGGCCTTGCTGCGACGGTTTCCGGTGCGAATCTGAAGACGGCAGCAACTGGAGCACTGCAAAAATGGCGGGAAACGACAGCCGTGGCGGCTCGGAATGGTGGCGGCCGCCGTACAGGAGACCGGTCGATGCATTTGAAGGTAAGCTCGCCGGGCGAGAACCCCAACAACCTCATTCCCGGCGAGCCTACAACCTGATTTGGAACGCAATCAGGACCGGGGTCAGCCGGCAACCTCGCGCTGCAAGATGGATGCCAGCTGTTATTTCCCAAAATGGGACACGCTTCGCGTTCGCCGCCGTCTGAACACCGAGTCACCCCGAGCGCGTTGCGTCAAAACAGATCTATCCGGCCCGCTCAATGTCACTGTCTGTGCATGTCGTGTCCCAACACCAAGGGCAACCCTGGGCGACATGCGTCAAATCTCGAACGCGCCCTGCCCTTCGTCCATGGCGCTGACCGCTTCCGCCGCCAGCGCCCGCGTGATCGGCGTCTTGCGCTCGAGCGCGGTGCGGTCCAGCCGCTCCACCACGCGCATTGCGGTCGCCAGCGAACGCTCGATGCGCCGCACCAGATACTGCACGACATGCGGCTCGACCTCGACCTGACGGTCAGCGAACAGCTTGGTTATGACGCCGGCGAGGAGGAGATCATCCGGCTCGTGGATTTCGACCGTCGCCGCCGCTTTCAGCCGCGAGGCAAGATCGGGCAGGGAAACACCCCAGGCCGACGGAAAACGGCGCGCCGTCAACAGCAGCGTTGAGCCGGCGCCACGCACCGCATTGATCAGATGGAACAGGCCTTGCTCGTCGATCGCGCCTGTATCGACATCGTCGATCAGCACCGGCCGGGCGCCAAGGTTCGCGATGCCGTCGCCAATGCGCCCGGCATTCACGGCCAGCGCATTGGCGCGCGCGCGCCAGATGGCAGCCAGATGCGTCTTGCCGGAGCCGGCGGGACCTGCCAGCACCACCACCGGCGCGGGCCAGTCCGGCCAACGGTCGACCAGCGCCGCCGCCTGGTTGTTGGTGCCGGAGACGACAAGTTCGTCGCGCGAATAGCCGGTGCCATGGCCGAGATCGAGCGGCAGCTGGCGTGGCGGATCGGTTCGCTGAGCGGTCACTTCAGCGACGCGGCTGCGTGCGGTGGCCGCCGCCGCGATCGGCCGGCAGCGGCGGCAAGGTCTCGGTCGCGCGGCCCTTGTAGAGCGGCGATTCGAGATAGCGGGCGATGGCAAAGCGCACCAGAACCGCGACGGCAGCGGAAGCCGGAACGGCAATCAGCAGGCCGACAAAGCCGAACAACGCGCCGAAGGCGAACAGCGCGAACATCAGCCATACCGGATGCAGGCCGACGCTTTTGCCGACCAGCCTGGGCTGCAGGATGTTGCCTTCGATGAACTGGCCGATGAAGAAGACCACAGCGACGGCAACGATCATCGTCCAATCCGGCCAGAACTGGACGAAGGCGACGCCGACGGCCAGCACCAGCCCGGTCAGCGAGCCGACATAGGGGATGAAGGAGATCAGCCCGGCGAACAGGCCGATGAGGATCGCAAAATTCAGCCCGGTCAGTGTCAGGCCGGTGGCGTACATGGCGCCCAGCACCAGACAGAGCGTGCCCTGGCCGCGCACAAAGCCGGCGGTCGCGGTGTTGATGTCACGCGCGATGGCGCGCACGGTCGCGACGTTGTCACGCGGCACCCAGCTGTCGATGACCGCCACCATGCGGTCCCAGTCGAGCAGCATGTAGAAGGCAACGACCGGCGTCACCACGAACAGGCTGACCACCGAGACCAGTGCCATGCCGGAACTCCACAGCGAAGTGAACACGGTGGTGATCAGGCCAAAGCCCGAGGTCAGCAGCGAATTCAGCCCGTCACGCAAGCCATTGGCATTGACGCCGAACCTCTGCTCCAGCCATTTCGGATCAAAGGAGGTGATCAGGCTCTGCAGCCGGGTGAGATATTCCGGCAGCTTGCCGGCGAAATCGGCCATCTGCGTCGCCAGCACCGGAATGAGGATGACGAAGGCCAATACCAGCACGATGAGGAAGGTGATGAGGATGACCACAGTCGCCATGAAGCGGGACAGGCCGAGCCGCTGCAGCCGGTCGGCGACCGGGTCAAGGAAATAGGCGAGCACCATGCCGGCGACGAAAGGCAGCAGGATGGCGCTGAAGACATAGAGGAAAAGCGCCAGGATCGCCGCGCCGGCCAGCCAGAAGAAGATCTGGCGGCGGAACGCGGAGGACGCGGCAAGATCGGCAGCCGCGGCCTCGATCACTGCCGCTTCTTTCTCAGATGTCCGGATTGGAGCTTTCGCCATAGCCGCTCATATGCCTCAGCCAAGCCACGAGATAGGCTGCGGCCGAAGCTACGGTCAAGACCCCGGACAGCAATATGAGGGCCTGCCGCAGAGGGTCGAGGCGCACGGCAAAGGCGAGTTCGCCCAGCACAACCGCCGCCAGCACGATCTGGATGGCGGTATTGGCCTTCGATACCAGAAACGGCTTTATCTCGACGGGATGAGCCATCACCGTGGACAACAGGATCGCGCAGACGATCAGCGCATCGCGCGATACCATTGTGACGACCAGCCACAGCGGCAACTGCCCGGTGAAGCCCATGACGACGAACACCGAAACCAGAAGCAGCTTGTCGGCCATCGGATCGAGATAGGCACCAAGCCTGGACTGCTGGTTGAAACGGCGTGCGATAAAGCCATCGACACCATCCGACACGCCGGCAATGACGAAACCGGCAAAGGCCCAGTCCCAGCGCGCCTGCAGCATGGCCAGCACCACGGCAGGCACCAGAACAAGGCGCAGGATGCTGATCAGGTTGGGGATGGTCAACGTGTTGTCCCGCCATATTCCCTTTTCCGGATAGATGAGGGAGACGGAAGGGCGACACAAGGGAGAAGCAGTCCGTTCCAAGCGCGGGCGTCATGCAGGATGCCAGGCTATCCACCTTTTTGTCAGGCCAAATGGCGCTCGGTTCCGCCGTTATCCTTGCGGACCGAAACCGTTCATGCGAAGAGCCCGCAAACGAGCAGGAAAATTGTGATGAGCAAGCGCGAAACTGGCCAGCACAAAACGGGCCAGTCCAAAACGAGCAAGCGCGGGAACGGGCTCACCTATGCCGAGGCCGGCGTCGATATCGATGCCGGCAATCTCATGGTCGAGAAGATCAAGCCGCTGGTGCGCGCGACGCGCCGGCCGGGCGCGGATGGCGAGATAGGCGGTTTCGGCGGCCTGTTCGACCTCAAGGCCGCCGGTTTCACCGATCCGGTGCTGGTCGCCGCCAATGACGGCGTCGGTACCAAGCTCAAGATCGCCATCGATGCCGGCAAGCACGACACGATCGGCATCGACCTCGTCGCCATGTGCGTCAACGACATCGTCGTGCAGGGCGCGGAACCGCTGTTCTTCCTCGATTATTTCGCCACCGGCAAGCTCGACCCCGACCAGGGTGCGGCGATCGTCGGCGGCATTGCCGAAGGTTGCCGTCAGGCCGGCTGCGCGCTGATCGGCGGCGAGACGGCGGAAATGCCAGGCATGTATCACGGCAAGGATTATGACCTCGCCGGCTTTGCCGTGGGCGCGGCCGAACGTGGCCAGCTTTTGCCCACGGACGACATTGTCGAAGGCGATGTGCTGCTCGGCCTCGCCTCCTCCGGCCTGCATTCGAACGGTTTCTCGCTGGTGCGCCGCATCGTCGCCGCCAGCGGCCTGGCGTGGAGCGATCCGGCGCCATTCAACGACGAGGCGACGCTGGCCGAAGCGCTGCTCGAACCGACCCGCATCTATGTCAAATCGATCCTCAAGGCCATCCGCAACACGCATGGCATCAAGGCGCTGGCCCACATCACCGGTGGCGGCTTCCCGGAAAACATCCCGCGTGTGCTGCCCAAGGATTTTTCGGCCGAGCTCGATCTCGAAGCGATCGACGTCCCGCCGGTGTTCTCGTGGCTGGCCAAGACCGGCGGCGTGGCGCCGGAAGAGATGATGCGCACCTTCAATTGCGGCGTCGGCATGATCCTGGCCGTCGCGTCCGGCCAGGCGGCACAGGTCGCCGCCGTGCTGCAGGAGGCCGGCGAGACGGTGACGCCGATCGGCCGCATCGTGCCGCGCCGTGACGCCGGCGTCATCTATCGGGGCTCGATCGGCCTATGAGCAGAAAACGCACAGTCGTCCTGATATCGGGGCGCGGCTCCAACATGACCGCGCTGATCGCCGCTGCCAGCGACCCGGCCTTTCCGGCCGAGATCGTCGGCGTCATCTCCGACAAGGCGGACGCCGCCGGCCTCGGCATCGCCAAGGCGCGCGGCATCGCCACGCAGGTCATTACCCGCGCCGACCATGGCAGCAAGCAGGCGCATGACGCGGCGATCGACGCGGCGCTCAAGGCCTTCAATGCCGAGATCGTGGCGCTGGCCGGCTACATGCGCATCCTCACATCAGGCTTCGTCCAGAAATGGCAGGGTCGCATGATCAACATCCACCCTGCCCTGCTGCCTGCGTTCAAGGGCCTCGACACCCATGCGCGCGCGCTGGCCGCCGGCCTGCGCATCCATGGCTGCACCGTGCATTTCGTCACATCCGAGATGGATGACGGGCCGATCATCGCGCAGGCGGCCGTGCCGGTAATGGTCGGCGACAATGCCGATACGCTGGCCGCCCGGGTGCTGAAGGCCGAACACCGGCTTTATCCGCTGGCGCTCGGACTGGTCGCCGAGGGCAAGGCGCGCATGGAGGGCGGGCGCACGGTGCTTGCCCACTTTGCCGATGACGCCGACAACGGCACCTCGGTGGTGATGGCGCCCGATCCGCTGCGCGAGGAAGCCGACCTGGAACACCTGGCGCGGATCACGCCATGAGCCGAGAGTGCGGCGATGAGACAACTTCTTCTCCTGCGCCACGCCAAATCGAGCTGGGACGACCCTGACCTCGATGATTTCGACCGGCCGCTCGCCGAGCGCGGATTGAAGGCGGCGCGATTGATGGGGCGGGAGCTCGCGGCGCGCGCCTGGCTGCCGGATGAGGTGCTGGTGTCGTCGGCGCTGCGCACCCGCGACACGTGGCGATTGGTGGCCGCGAAGTTGCCCGTGCATCCACGGGTCGTGTTTGCCCAACCTCTCTACGAAGCTCCGGCTGCTGATATTCTGGGCCATATCCATAAGGCCGACCCGTCGAGCGGCTGCCTGATGGCGGTTGGCCACAATCCTGGACTGGAGGACCTGGCAAAACAGCTCGCCGGTACGGGCTCGGTGGCCGAGGCGCGCAAGAGGCTCGAGGAAAAGTTCCCCACGGCAGCCCTCGCGCGCTTCGTCTTCGAGGGCGAGTGGTCCGACCTGTTGTCCGCGCGGCTGACGCATTGCCTGCGCCCGAAGGATTTGGGCTAAAAGCCCATGCCGGGCGGATGCGGCGGACAGGTCCGCCGCATTCGTACCCTCAGTTGCCCCAGATGCCCTGGCCGGATTCCGGCCAGTCGGTGGTGGCGGTCTTCATCTTGGCGTCGGCAGTCTTGTGCCCGGCCATATCCGTGTTCTTGACCGCGCCGGTGACGGCATGATCGACGCCGGCAACCGAAGCAACCGGCTGGCTGGCATTGTCGGAGCCAAAGTGGTCGCTGCCGGCAAAGGCGCCGCCGGTCGCGAAGAGAAGAGCGAGGGCAGCGAGAGCAATCTTGTTCATTTCAATCTCCTGTTCATCCGTTGGGCGGCGTCTTGGGAGGACGGTTCCGCTGAGGACAAGACCCGGTGCCACCCGGCTTTATTCCTGAACGCGGACGTTTTTTTCTGCCGGCTGGGCAGATTGGTTGGTCAAACCGAGGTCACCAGCCCTGTCGCACAAAAAACAAGAGCGGCGGGCCAGGCCCACCGCTCTTTGTCTCGAAGCCTGCTTGAGCGTCGGCTCAGTTGCCCCAGATACCCTGGCCGGATTCCGGCTGGTTTGAATCGGGCGTCAGCTTGAAGCCGTGATGCTCGACCGGCTTGCGGATCGAAGCCGTGTGGCTGTAATCAATATTGCCAGCGGGCGCGGTAATTGCCGGCTGGTTGACGTTGTCCGAGCCATAATGGTCGCTGCCGGCGAAGGCGCTGCCCGTGGCAATGAGGATGGCGGCGGCGGTAAGTGCGATCTTGGTCATTTTCTTTACTCCGGTATTTCCAGTTCTGTCCGTCTAGTGGCGTGCCCTTGGGAGGAATTTCGCGTCGCTCGGACAGGCTGCAGGTGGTTTTTTCATTCGCCGACTTCCAATCACGAAGATGTTCCATCACGCACCGGATCGAGATGTCCGACCTCGGCCAAATCGTAGAACGACAACAATTTTACTGATCAATATCATATCGTTATAGGAACTCGCCCAACGCATGGCACGGCGATTTGCTGAACCGGCGGCCCCATCCGCTCACGGCTCGTCAAGATAAGTTGAACCGATCGGTTCGATTTCGATCAACCCCAATGTGAACCGCTGGAGCCCTGCCTCCCTCATAACTCGATCGGCATTGGCACTTATCCCATTGCACAAAAAACAAGAGCGGCGGGCCAAGCCCACCGCTCTTTGTCGTCTACCGTGGTTTGAAGGGATTAACGGCCCCAGATGCCCTGGCCCGACTGAGCCGGCACGTTGGCATTGGCGTCGCCCTGTACCTTTACGGGCTTGGCGATCGAACCGGTATGCGTGTTGTCGACGTTGGAGATCGACTGGTTGGCAACCGGCTGGTTGACATTGTTGGAGCCATAATTGTCGCTGCCGGCAAAAGCGGTGCCCGTGGCAACAAGGATGGCAGCGGCGGTAAGAGCGATCTTGGTCATTTTAAGTACTCCTGAATTGAAGGTCGGATTGAAATCGACAGTCGCGATTAGCGGCCGAAGAGGTTGCGGTCAGCGCCCTGCGGGGCCTGGGCCTGGACGGTTGCGGTCGACTTCGAGATCGAAGCGGTGACCGAATGGTCGACAGTGGCGGCGGGCTGGTTGACGTTGGCCGAGCCATAGTTGTCGCTGCCGGCAAAGGCGGTGCCCGTGGCAACGAGGATGGCGGCTGCTGTAAGAGCGATCTTGGTCATTTTCTTTACTCCAGTATTTATCTGTCCTGTCCGTCTAGTGGCGTGCCCTTGGGAGGAATTTCGCGTCGCTCGGACCACCCCGAAGTAGGGAATGCCTTTTGGGATTTCCAGTCGCCCCGGTCCTGCAGGACCTCGTTATATTATAGACGATGCATATTGCATCGCAGCGCACCAAATAAGAATTATTCAATTATTTCATTGCGTTAAACTCTTCCCCTCTGACGAGGGCCCAGTGATTCTGGAGGCCATTGTTCACCGTCTGCGGTACAATCTGTCAATCAGAACCGAACCGTTCGGTTCGATTTGTGTACAGAAACGGGCTGATTTGACCCAGGATGGGTCTGCTGTCACCCCGCGCCAGAGCCGCATTTGTCTTGCGTTGAGATCGATACTGTCGCTCATTCAGGAGAGATCAGGGGTGCCGCGGCCGATCAAGCCTTGGGCATTCCGCGGGGAGATGGGATCCGGACCGCCATAGATATGCGACTGCTGCTTGTTGAGGACAATCGTGAACTCGCCGACTGGTTGGGCAAAACCCTGCGCCAGGCAAATTACGTGGTCGACATCGTCCATGAGGGCGAGGATGTCGAGCACGCGCTGGCGGCGGGCGATCATGCGCTTGTCATCCTCGACCTGGCACTGCCGCGCATGGGCGGGATGGAGGTGCTGCGCATGCTGCGGGCACGCGGCAACGCAGTGCCTGTGATCGTGCTGACCGCCAACGCCAGTCTCGATGGCCGGGTCAAAGGCCTCAACGAAGGCGCGGACGACTATCTCGCCAAGCCGTTCCAGATCGAGGAGCTCGAAGCACGCATCCGCGTGCAACTGCGCCGCGCCAATGACCGCACCGCGCCTGTCGTTGCCTGCGGCGATCTCGTCTTCGACACCAACACGCGGCTGTTTTCGCTCGCCGGCGAAATGCTGGCACTGACGCCGCGAGAACACGCAGTGCTTGAACAATTGATGGTGAAAGCCGGACGCACGGTGAGCAAGGCTGCACTGTCGGCTGCCATCTATGACTTCGAGACCGATGCGGATCCAAGCGCCATCGAGATCTATGTGCACCGTGTGCGCAAGAAGCTCGAAGGGTCGCGCGTCCAGATCGCCACCTTGCGCGGCCTCGGCTATCTTTTGCGCCATGAGGATTAACAGTCTCCGCCTGCAACTGCTGGCTTGGGTGGTCTTGCCGCTCGTTGGGCTCGCCACCATCAACCTATGGACCAGCCATCGCAACGCGCTGGCGACCGCGGATCTCGTCACCGATCGCATGCTTATGGGCTCGGCGCGGGCTATCGCCGAACGTGTCGCCGTGAGCGACGGCGTGCTCGACGCCACAATACCGCCGGCGGCGATCGAGATGTTCGATACCGGTGACCGCGACAGCGTCTACTACCATGTCAAGGCTGCCGGAGGGCGGCTGCTGACCGGCTATCCCGACCTGCCGGAGGCGGTGAAGTATCCCGGCACCGAGGCAACCTATCGGGACCATCTGCTGCGGTTGCTTACTTACAGCCATACGGTGGTCGGCGCTGGAGACGACTCGCCGATATCAGTTACTGTTGGTGTCACGCTTGCCGGACACAATGCCATGGTCCGGCGGCTTTGGTTTGGCGCCTTTACCCAGCAGCTGGCGCTGGTGGCGATTGCCGGCTTGTTCGTTCTGCTGGGCCTGCATCGCGGCCTGGCGCCGCTGATCCGGCTGCGCGACGCGGTGCGCTCGCCGAGCCGCAGCGATCTCGACCCGGTCGAGGTGCCGGACGCGCAAAGCGAGATCCGGCCGCTGATCGAAGCGCTGAACGTCTATATGGAGCGCGTGCGGGCGCAGATGGCGGCGCAGCGCCGGTTCATCGCCAACGCCGCGCACCAGTTGCGCACGCCACTGGCGCTGCTTTCGACGCAGGCGAGCTATGCCTTGAGGGAAACTGTCCCCGACGCACGCCAGGAGGCGCTCATCGCGCTGCAGGCAAGCTCGGGCAAGCTGGCCCGTCTGGCCGAACAGTTGCTCACCTTGTCGCGGGCCGAGCCCGGCAGCCGGCGGCCACGCGCCGATCGCATCGACCTGACCGAGGCCGCCAGGCACGTGCTGGAAACGCAGGCGCCGGCGGCGATCGCCCGCAACATCGATCTCGGCCTCGAGGAGACCGGCCCCGTGCCTGTCGTCGGCGACGGCACCATGCTGCGCGAAATGATCGTCAACCTTGTCGACAATGCGCTGCGCTATTCCTCGTCAGGCGGCAGCGTCACGGTGAGGGTGGCGGCCGTCGATGGCGAAGCCGTGCTGACGGTTACCGACGACGGCCCCGGCATCCCGCCGGATGAGCGCGACCATGTATTCGAACGCTTCTACCGCATTGCCGGTTCGACCGAGGAAGGCAGCGGCCTGGGGCTTGCCATCGTGCGCGAGGTCGTCGAAAACGCCGGCGGCCGTGTCACCCTGCGGGATGGCGCGGCCGCCGGCCTGGTGGTTGAGGTGAAGTTGCCGCTGGCAGGCAGCTAGAGCACGTCGCCGCTCACTGCGTTTCATGCAGCGGCTGGGGACGCCATTTTGCCAGGCGATCCTCGACCATCGTCATCAGATATTCGGCCCCGAGCGCCACCACCATGACGATGACGATGGCGGCATACATGCCGGCGGCGTCGAAGGATCCCTTGGCAATGTTGATCAGCAGGCCGATGCCGTAGCGAGAGCCGACGAATTCGCCGACGATCGCGCCGATAATGGCAAAGCCGAAGCTGACATGCAGGCTGGCGAAGATCCAGCTCATCGCCGACGGGACGATCACCGAGCGGGTCAATTGCCAGTTGGAGGCACCCAGGATGCGGGCATTGGCAATCATTGCCCTGTCCGCTTCCCGCACGCCCTGGAATGCGTTGTGGAACACGACAAAGAAAACCATCACGAAGGCAAGGGCGACTTTCGAGGCGAGTCCGAGGCCAAGAATCATGATGAAGATCGGCGCCAGAACCACGCGCGGGATGGAGTTGATGACCTTGATGTAGATGGAGAAGATATCGGCGGCCATCCGATTGCGACCGAGCGCGACGCCGATGACGATCCCGGCAACCGAGCCTGTCACAAAGCCGATGACCGACTCCTCCATGGTGACATAGAGGTGGTACCAGAGAGGCCCTTCCGATGTTCCTTCGGTTGTCCATTCATAGAGCCGTTGCGCGATCGCGCTCGGCATCGCGTAGAAGAACGGATCGATCCAGGCCATCCGCGCGGCGATTTCCCACAAGGCCAGAAAGGCAACCAGAATGGCTATACGCCAGAACATCACGGTGCGGCGGCGGTGCTGTGCGGCCTTGGAGGCCGCCGCTTCGATTTCGGCGTCGGAGGTGCCCGGCCTGAAAGTTCCGGAGCTGATATCGATGGCGGCATCAGTCATGGCATTCCTCCTCAGGCTGCCGCACGCGCATAACTGGTCTCGACCTCTTCCTTGAGGTCGGCCCAGATCGTGCGTGAATAGTCGATGAACTTCTGTTCGTAGCGGATGTCGGCGACAACCCGCGGACGAGGCAGGTCGATAGTGTAGACCGACTTCACGGTCGCAGGTCCGGCAGTCAGAACATATACCTTGTCGGCCAGCGCAATCGCCTCCTCCAGGTCGTGCGTGACGAAGACCACCGAGGCCTTTGCTTGCGACCACAGGCGCAACAGTTCCTCGTGCATCAGCACGCGCGTCTGCACGTCGAGCGCTGAGAACGGCTCGTCCATGAGAAGGATCTCGGGTCCGTTGATGAATGTCTGGGCAAGCGCCACACGTTTGCGCATGCCGCCCGAAAGCTGATGGGGATAGTGATGCTCGAACCGCGATAGCCCAACGCGCGCCAGCCAGTCACGCGCCGCGACGGTGGCGTCCGATTTCGCCTTGCCACGAAAGAGTGGACCAGCCATCACGTTCTCGATCACGGTTCGCCAGGGGAACAGGGCATCGCTCTGGAAAACAAAGCCGATGCGCGGGTCTATCCCCTTGACCGGCGCGCCCATGACACGAACCTCGCCGGCACTGGGGCTTGCCAGTCCTGTGACAAGGTTGAGCGTGGTGGATTTTCCGCAACCCGTCGGGCCAACCACGGCAACGAATTCACCGCGCTCGACGGTCATTGTGAAATCGCGCAGCGCCGTCAGCGATTTGCCGGTGGGCGAGAGGAAGCGACGGCTGACATTGATCAGTTCGATCGCCGGCTCATTTTTTTCTAGTGCCATGGTGGAACTCCTGGATACGAGCGGACGCCCGCCGTCGGCCAAGGCCGCCGGACGTGAAAAATGACGGGTGCCGGCGTGATGTCGTTCACCGCGCCGGCATCGCCTGCTACTTGGCGTTCTTGACGAATTCCGAGGTGTAGGTCTTGGCAAGGTCGATCTGCTTGCCTTGCAGGTCCTTCGAGAAGGCCGAAAGCACCGTCAGCACCGTCTCCGGCCCACCCTCGGGCATGATCCCGTCGGGGGTGAACATCGCCTTGCCGGCATCGAGGGCCTTAACATAGCCCTCCTTGTCGCCGACATAGTAGTCCTTCGGCATCTTTTCGGCGATCTCGGCGCCGCTATGCGAGTTGATGAATTTCTGCGTCTTGACGAAGGCATTGGCCAGCTTCTGCACAATGTCCTTGTGCGCTTCGACCCAATCGGTCTGCATGTAGAGGGATGCGGCCGGGTAAGTGCCACCGAGCGCGGCCTTGGTGCCTTCCATGGTGCGCATGTCGACAAGTACAGAGGCTTCGCCGGTCTTCAGCAGCCGCGTGATCGTCGGCTCTGTCGTCATGCCCGCCTGGATCTTGTCCTGTTGCATGGCGGCGATGAAGGTGTTGCCGGCGCCAACGGGAACGGAAGTAAACTCACCGAGCTTCAAGCCGTTCTTGACCGCAAGATACTGCGTCAGGAAATTCGTCGAGGAGCCGAGGCCGGTCACGCCAAGGCTCATGCCCTTGAAATCGGCGGGCGACTTGATCTCGGGATGTTTGGTCGACACAAGCTCGACTTCGCCAGGCGCCTGGCTGAACTGGACGACGGATTCGACGAACTTGCCCTTTGCCTGCAGATCGATGCAGTGATCGTAGAAGCCGACGACCCCTTGCACGGCACCGGCAAGCATCTCGTTTTCAGCATCGACGCCGGCGGGTTCATTCAGCAACTCGACGTCGAGCCCCTCGTCCTTGAAGTAGCCGAGTGCCTCGGTCAGCTTGGCGGGTAGATAAATCTGTTTCTCGTAGCCACCGACCATGATGGAAACTTTTTCGTCGGCGCGCGCGGAGGGCGTGGCGAAAGCCATGGTGGCGACGAGTGCGGTTGTGGCGGCTGAATCAAGCAGTATTCGCGCGAGCGACATGGCCTCTTCCCTTTGTTCGTTTCCCGCGCCCCTCCTCTCTCCCACCGCTTTTTGCGTGATAATATGGGGACGCCAGCCAACAGTAATGGCATCAACCTTTCATTCAGCTTTCAGGGTAAAGCCGAAAATCATGGCAAATTTTACGTATAGGTAAGCCGCAACTGACGGGCTGTCGCGACGCTGTAACGATGCATGCCTTGTGTTCAGCCATTCAGTCCCAGCACGTCGCGCATATCATATTGGCCGGACGGGCGTCCCGGTACCCAAAGTGCCGCGGCGATCGCGCCACGGGCGAACATGATGCGGTCGCCTGCCGCATGCGACAAGGTAACAAGTTCACCCTCGGCACAGAAGCTGACACTGTGCTCGCCGATCATGCTGCCGCCACGGGTCACCGCAAAACCGATCTCGCCGGCCGGACGTGCGGCGACGAGCCCGTCGCGAACGCGCCTCGCGACCGCGCCCAGTTCGACGCCACGTCCGCCAGCAACGGCCTGCCCCAGCATCAGTGCGGTGCCCGACGGTGCATCGACCTTGTGGCGGTGATGCGCCTCGAAAATCTCGGCATCCCAGTCATCGGCATCGAGCGTTCTCGCCGCCTGTGCCACCAATCCGACCAGCATATTGAGCCCGAGCGAAAAACTGCCGGAGCGCACGATGGGAATCGTTTTCGCGGCGTCGGCGATATCGGCCAGTTCGGCGGCATCGAAACCCGTCGAGCCAACCACTAAAGCGGGGCCGCCCCGGTTTGCGCAAAACCGCGCCAGGTCGGCCGAAGCCCCCGGCGTGGTGAAATCGATCACCACATCGGCCATGGCAAGCGCCTCGTCGCGGCTCACCAGCCCGTCGCCGGCACTATCCGGGCGATGGAAGCGGGCAGCGAGCGCCAGCCGCGGATCAGCCCGCACGGCCTCCGCCATCTGGCGGCCCATGCGCCCCAGCGCGCCGGCAATGGCAATCCTGACCGGTGGGCGCGTCACGATTTCAGCTATTTCCACATGCCGCGCATGCGCGCGCCGATGTCGACGCGCACTTCCGGCCGGGGCGCCCTGCCCTGCGCCGCTTGCACGCCCGGCCACGACATCTGCTGGAACGCGGCGAGGATCGAAGCTGGGATAAAACGCGTGCGCGAGGCGTAGAGATGGCGGTCGCCGCGTGCCGCCTGGCCATGCGGAAAGAAGCGCTGCGGCATGACCAGGTTGAGGCTGTCCTTGGCCCGCGTCATCGCCACGTAGAGCAGCCGGCGCTCCTCCTCGATATCCTCCTTGGTGCCGACACCGAGATCGGCCGGAATGCAGCCATCGACCGTGTTGAGAACGAAGACGTTCTTCCATTCCTGGCCCTTGGCCGAATGGATGGTCGACAGGATCAGGTAATCCTCGTCGCGATGCGGCGGTCCGGCCTGGTCGCTGGTTGCGTCAGGCGGATCGAGGGTCAATTCGGTCAGGAACCGTTCGCGCGAAGCGTAGCTCGAGCCGATCTGCTCGAGCTGCAGCAGGTCGGCGCGGCGCGTGATCGCGTCCTCGTGGATGCGCTCCAGATGCGGCTCGTACCAGAGCCTGACCTGTTCGAGGTCGGCCGGCCATTTGGCGCCGGCCCGCAGGCCCGAATAGAGCGAGACGAAGCTCGGCCAGTCGTCCGCCGCGCGTTGCGGCGGCCGCCAGCCGGCCAGCCCCATCGCCTCATCAAGTGCTGTCGTCATAGTCTCGACGATCTGTGCCGCGGCTGAAGGTCCGATTCCCGGCATCAGCTGCAGGACGCGGAAGCCGGCGACGCGGTCGCGCGGGTTTTCGGCAAAGCGCAACACCGCCAGCACGTCCTTGACATGTGCGGCATCGAGGAATTTCAGCCCGCCGAACTTGACGAAGGGAATGTTGCGCCGCGTCAGCTCGATCTCCAGCGGGCCGCTATGGTGCGAGGCGCGAAACAGCACCGCCTGCGATTTCAGCGCCGTGCCAGCCTCGCGCTCGGCGAGGATGGTATCGCAGACGAAATTCGCCTGCTCGACCTCGTCGCGCACGCTCACCAGCCTTGGCTTGTCGGTGGATTTGCGCTCCGACCACAGGTTCTTGGTGAAGCGCTCCGAAGCCTCGCCGATCACCGCGTTTGCGGCCGCCAGAATGGTCTCGGTCGAGCGGTAGTTGCGCTCCAGCATCACCACATCGGCGGCCTGGGCGAACTGTTTTGGAAAATCGAGTATGTTGCGCACCTCCGCGGCGCGGAACGAATAGATCGACTGCGCATCGTCGCCGACCACCGTCAGCCCGGCACCGTCGGGTTTCAGCGCCATCAGGATCGAGGCCTGCAGCCGGTTGGTGTCCTGGTATTCGTCGACCAGCACATGGTCGAAACGCCCGCCCAGATGCGCCGCGATCTCCGGCTCGGCCGCCATCTGCGCCCAGTAGAGCAGCAGATCGTCGTAATCGAGCACATTCTGCGCCTGCTTGGCCTCGACATAACCTGCGAACAGCTGCTTCAGCTCTCCCGCCCAGCCGGCGCACCAAGGGAAGGCCGCCCCCAAAACTTCGCCGAGCGGCGCTTGCGCGTTGACGGCGCGCGAGTAGATGGCAAGGCAGGTGCCCTTGGTGGGGAAGCGCGCCTCGGTCTTTGAGAAGCCGAGCTCGTGACGCACGAGATTCATCAGGTCGGCGGAATCCTCGCGATCATGGATGGTGAAGGCCGGGTCGAGGCCGATCTCCAGCGCATAGTCGCGCAACAGCCGCGCGCCGATGCCGTGAAAGGTCCCCGCCCAGGTCAGCGCATCGGTGATGACAGCGGCGTCGCGGCCCAGCACTTCGCCGGCGATGCGCTCGACACGTTTTGCCATTTCGGAGGCGGCGCGGCGCGAAAAGGTCATCAGCAGGATGCGGCGCGGGTCGGCTCCCCTGACGATGAGATGGGCGACGCGATGCGCCAGCGTGTTGGTCTTGCCCGAACCGGCACCGGCAATGACCAGCAATGGCCCGGCGATCGTGCCGTCGCCATGCTCGACGGCCTGGCGCTGGGCGTCGTTCAGGCGGGCAAGATAGGCGGGCTGGACAGTCGGCTCCAGAAACGTCGAATCATGGGCGGCAAGGTTCATCGCCCATCAAGCATCGTTTCCGCTTTGTTCGCAACAAGGAAGCGGCGGGCGCTACTCCTGATTTTGACGCGATTCCCGGAATGGCTCTAGCGCCTGGGATCGACGCCCATGGCCGCCGATTGGCGTCGCAGAGCCTCGCGGTCACTTCTCGATGCCGGCAGCAACAGGGGATCAATGTCGTCGGGCACATCATCGATCATCTTGCGAGCGAAGCGGTAGGCCAGAAAGGCAAATGTGCCTGCCAGAAGCAAACGGATCATGCTGTGGTCTCCTCTAATAGGGATCAACCGGACGCGCGGCGTTTTGTTCCCTCTGCGCCGGTTCGCAACCAAACCGGCGCCGCCTCGTTGTGAGGTTGGAGGCGGCAGCAATGAAAAAGCTGAGATTAGCCCTCGCCCTGGTGGCTTTGACTGTAACGGCTTGCGACAACAAACTGCCACCGACAAAGGCTCCGGGAGCCGAACACGGCCTGTATTCGCCAATGCTTCCGCGATGACGCAGGGAACAGTTGGAGAATGTTGGGTGTCCTGAGGCCTCAGGGCATTGCGGCGATGCACTCCTCAAGGCGCTTGACACGGAACTTGGCATTGCGCAGTTCGTGCCCGGTTTCCTGCCGTTGCCGGTGGCTGCGGGGCGGGTATGCTGCCGTCAGATTTCTTTCCAGTTCGGCGAGGCGCGCGCGCACCTGCCGTGCCTCTTCCTGACGCAATGCCTTTATCCAGCTCCGCCCGCGCATCTGTCTTCCCGCCCCCAAAGACCTGAGGCTTCCTTGCCAGCAAGACCCCCTAACTTCATGCAAGTGCGAATACTCTAAATTTAATTAGCACTAATTTAGCAGGCGGTCGCCGCAAAGAAGAAGGCCGGCGCCGCTTGGGAGGTGTCTGATAGCGCCGGCCAGGCGGATATCAGGTCCGCCGCACGGTGAAGGCTAGCTGAGTCTTGCCGCCACGTCATGCGGGATCGCGGATCTCGGCCCTTTCAGGGCGTTTTCCCCCGCCAAATGCATCCCGTAGCCTGTCAAACCTCAAGCCGTTGCCGGGCGATCGCGACATGGAAATTGGCGCCGAACAACAGCCCGTCATCGTTGAAGTCATAGCTGGAATTGTGGAGCGGTGCCGAAGCCTCGCCGTTGCCGAGGAAGACGAAGCAGCCCGGCACGTGATCAAGAAACCGGGCAAAGTCCTCCGATGCCGTCATCGGCTCCCGGGCGACCGCGATATTGCCGGGCTCGAACACGCTTGCCGCGGCGGCAAAGGCCGCGTCGACCAGTTCGGCATCGTTGCGCAGCGGCACGAATTCTCTGCTGTAGTTCACCTCCGCGGCTACATTGTAGGCGGCAGCTGTGCCCTCGGCGATGGCTCGCATCTGGCGCTCGATCTCGGCGCTGACTTCTGGCCGGAAGCTGCGCGCATCGCCGAGGACGCGGGCAAGACCGGGCAGCGCGTTGCGGGTACCGTCGGTGATCAATTCGGTCACCGACACCACCGCTATGTCGGCCGGGCTCAGCCTGCGTGAGACGATGGTCTGCAGATTGGTGACCAGCGCGCAGGCGGCCACCAGCGTCTCGCTGCCCGAATGCGGCCGCGCCGCGTGGCCGCCGAGCCCCCTGAGCACGATCTCGAAATTGTCCTCCGCCGACATCACGGGACCGGCGCGGGTCTCGAAGTGCCCGACGGGAAGGCCGGGCATGTTGTGCAGGCCAAATATCTCGTCGAAGGGGAAGCGTTGCATCAGGCCATCGTCGAGCATGGCGAGCGCGCCCCTGCCCCACTCCTCGGCCGGCTGGAAGATGAAGCGCACTGTGCCGTCGAAACCGCCCTCGCTTGCCAGCAGCTTGGCCGCACCAAGCAACATGGCGGTGTGGCCGTCATGGCCGCAAGCGTGCATGATTCCCACATTGCCGGAGCGATAGGGCGCGGTCGATTGCTCGGATATGCGCAGCGCATCCATGTCGGCCCGCAGCGCGATCGCGCGGTTGCCGTCGCCGCGCTTCAACGTGCCGACGACGCCTGTGCCACCGACACCCTCGGCGACATCGTCAAGGCCGAACTCGCGCAGCTTGGCCGCGACGAAGGCAGATGTGCGCTTCTCCTCGAAGCCGAATTCGGGGTGCGCATGCAGGTCGCGCCGCCAACCGGTCATCTCGCGCTTCAGCGTTTCGGGATCGAGTTCGGCCATGTCCTCACCCTTCGAGTTTGGCAAGCTCAGTGATCACATCAAGCAGGATGTTGGCGCCGGCAACAAGCTCGGCATCCTCGGTGTGCTCACGCGGGCTGTGGCTGATGCCCCCCGCGCTCGGCACGAAGATCATCGCCGCCGGTGCGATGCGCGCGATCATCTGCGCGTCATGGCCGGCGCCCGAGGTCATGCGCCTCGAAACGAGCCCGCGCTTCCTCGCCGCGGTCTCGATCAGTTCGACCACTCGGCCGTCGAAGATAACCGGTTCGAAGCGCGCGAGCCTTTCGACCGTCACGGCGATGCCTTCGACGGCGAGCCGTTGCAGAAAGGCGGCCAGCGCCGCCTCTTCCGCCTGCAGGCGCTGCTCGTCGGGATCGCGCAGATCAACCGTGAAGACGGCGCGCGATGGAATGACGTTGATGGCGTTCGGTTCCAGACGCATCGTGCCGACTGTGGCAACGGTTGGTGCGTTGGACGCCGCTGCCCGGTCATGCAGGAAGGTGACGACACGTGCCGCGGCATATCCGGCATCGCGGCGCATCGACATCGGCGTGGTGCCGGCATGGTTGGCGACGCCATCGAGGGTGATGCGTTGCCAGGAGATGCCCTGCAGCGTCTCCACCGCGCCGATTGGAATGCCTTCGCGCTCCAGGACCGGCCCCTGTTCGATATGCAGCTCGACATAGATGTGCGGCTTGAGAAAGCCCGGTTCGCGTTCGCCGGCATAGCCGATGCGGGCAAGTTCCTGCCCAAGCGTGCCGCCGTCGGTCCCGACAGCGGCAAGTGCCGCCTCGACATCGACGCCGCCGGCATGGACCAGCGATCCCATCATGTCGGGAGAAAAGCGTACGCCTTCCTCATTGGTGAAGGCCGCGACGGCGAGCGGGCGCGACGGCGACAAGCCCGACGCCTTCAGCGTCTCGATCACCTCCAGCCCGGCAAGCACGCCGTAGCAGCCATCATAGATGCCGGCGTCGATGACGGTGTCGATATGCGAGCCGATAAGCAGCGGCGCCTTGCCTGCATTGCCGGCGCTTTGCCAGATGCCGAAGATGTTGCCGATACGGTCGATGGCAACATCGAGCCCGGCCTGGCGCAGCCAGCCGACGAAGAGATCACGGCCTTGCTTGTCGGTGTCGGAAGCGGCCAGCCGGGTCAGCCTGCCCTCACCATCGCGGCCGATTGCGCCCAGTTCACGGATGCGGCCAAGCAGGCGCCGCGCATCGACCGCGATCATGGCGTTGCCTCGGCGGCAAGCTTGCCGGCCAGCACATCGGCCGGGCTCATGCCGACCAGTTCGGCATAGCGATGCGGGTCGGTGGCGCCTTCGGTGTTGATCACCAGCACCCGGGATCTGCCGTCGAGACCGAGATCGGTCTTGTTTGCGGCCAGCGCCCGGATCAGCCCGGCAAGGCCGACGCCGCCGCTCTCGCCGGAGACGATCACCGGATCGTCGCCGGCCGGCCGTGCCAGCCGCCGCATCACCGCGATGGCGTCGTCCTCGTCCACGGTCATGAAGGCATCGGCGGCGCGCGCCAACACGCGCCAGGCGACCTGTGAGGCCTCGTAGCATTCAAGCATCGCCATGACAGTCGGCTGGTCGTGTGCCGCCTTGACCACACGCCCTGCCACAGCGGCTGCGACGATGCATGCGGCACGCGCGGGCTCGACGACGGTAAAGATTGGCCTGGCTTCGCCGAGCACGATGGCGAGATGGCCAGCCGCAGCAGCGGCAATGCCGCCAACGCCGGCCTGGACGAAGACGTGGGTTGGCGGTTCGCTGAGCTGGCGCAGCGCTTCGCGCACGATCGCCGTATAGCCCTGCATTACCAGGCCGGGAATGCGTTCATAACCCGGCCATGACGTATCCGACACCACGGTCCAGCCTTTCTGGGCCGCGACTTCGGCGGCTTGCCGGACCGAATCGTCATAATTGCCGTCGACACGAACCATCTCCGCGCCATAGCGGGCTATTGCCGAGATGCGCTCGTCGCTGACCCCGGCATGGACAAAGATCACGGCCCTGGCGCCGGCAAGCTCGGCGCCTTGCGCGACAGAGCGGCCATGATTGCCGTCGGTGGCGCAGGCAAAAGTCATCTTTGCGGCGACCGAGCGAACGTCGGCTCGATCGAGATCACTGACATCGACAGAGCGGCCAAGGCGCTTGCCTGCCTGCTCCAGCACCAGTCGGAAGACAGCATAGGCGCCGCCCAGCGCCTTGAAGCTGCCAAGGCCGAGACGAAAGCCCTCGTCCTTGACATGCAACGCGCCAAGGCCGAGCTCACTCGCCAGTGCCGGCAGCGCGTGCAGCGGCGTCATCGCGTGGTTTTCACGGTGGGCAAGGAAGCGCTCGACCGTGTCCGCGCCCGTGACCCCGAGGGTTTCGGCATCCGTCACATCAAGCGGCTTACCGTGCAAGGCATTGCGATTGAGCAGGAACACTGGCGGCCTCCTTGGCGGCGAGAATATATTGCAAGGCGGGCGCAAAGAGCGCTGTAATTAGGCCTTCAAAATGCAAGTTTCTTTCGCCGGGATAGTTCCATTGCCTTCATCGCCGCTCCCGCTCGACAGTTTCGACCTCGCCATCCTTGCCATCCTGCAACGGGACAATGCCACGCCGCAGCGGCTGATCGGCGAAGCGGTGAACCTGTCGGCGCCAGCGGTGCAACGGCGCATAAAGCGCATGGAGCAGACCGGCGTCATCGCCGCCAATGTCGCGATCATCGAACCCGCGGCGGTCGGCCAACCCATCACCATCTTCGTCGAGGTGGAGCTGGAGAGCGAACGCACCGAACTGATCGATGCCGCCAAGCGGCAATTCTCCGAAACGCCTGAAGTGCAGCAATGCTATTACGTCACCGGCGAAGCCGACTTCATCCTGGTCATCACGGTGGCCGACATGGGCGCCTATGAGGCGCTGACGCGCAAACTTTTCTTCGGCAGCAACAATGTCCGGAAATTCCGCACCTTCGTCGCCATGGACCGGGTCAAGGTCAGGCTGACGGTGCGGTTGCCGGACTGACCCTTGCCGGCAGGCAGGGCTCCAGCCAGGCTCGCCATGCTTTTGACATTCTCAGGACGCGAACTGAGCGGCGGAGGCGCGCTTGGACGATACCACCCCGGTTGCGATCATCGGTGCCGGGCCGGCGGGCCTGGCTGTTGCCGCATGCCTGCGCCAGGCCGGCGTCGACTTCATCATCATGGAAAAAGAGCAGCAGGCCGCACCCGCATGGCGGCGGCACTACGAGCGCGTCCACCTGCATACCACCAAGCGCTATTCGTCCCTGCCGTTCGCGCCCTTCCCCAGGCATTATCCACGTTATGTACCGCGCGATCTCTTCGTCGACTATATCGATGCCTATGCGCAGCGCTTCGACCTGCGACCCCAATTTGGGGAAACGGTCAAAGCGATCGCCCGGGAGGACCAGGGCTGGCGTGTGGAGGCGACATCCGGTCCGTTGCGCGCCAGGCATGTGGTGATTGCGTCAGGCTACAATGCCGAGCCCTTGCGGCCCGGATTTACCGGCATCGACACCTTTACTGGCAAGACATTGCACAGCGCCGACTATCGCAATGCCATGCCTTTCGCCGGCCAGTCGGTGCTGGTCGTCGGCATGGGCAACACCGGCGCCGAGATTGCGCTCGACCTGGCGGAAAACGGCGCAAAACCGACGATTTCCGTGCGCGGCGGCGTTCATGTCGTGCCGCGTGAGCTGTTCGGCGTGCCCATCCAGATGGTCGGCATGGCGGCGCGGCTCGGGCCGCAACGCGTCAATGACGCTCTCTTCCCCATCATCCTCGACCTGGTGCTGGGCAGGCTGGAAAAATATGGGCTCAAACGGCCGGGACAGGGCCTGCTGCAACAGATTGCGGTCGCATCGCGCATTCCGGTGATCGATGTGGGCACCATCGACAAGATCCGCGAAGGCGCGATCAAGGTCGCGCCCGATATCGCCGAGATCTCGGAACGCGGCGCCCGTTTTACCGATGGCAAGCACGGCGAATTCGACGCGATCATCTTCGCCACTGGTTTCCGGCCGGGCTATGCCAAATTTCTCGGGCCCGGCATCCAGCCAGGCCGCAGTGGCGTCACCGCACAGGCCTCGGATCTCGGCCTCTACCTCGTTGGCTTCCACAATGCGGTCACCGGGTTGTTGCGCGAGATCGCGATCGAAGCCCAGGCGATCGCCGATGACATCCATCACCGGCTGAACAGAAAAAAGGCCACCGAAATCCTGCCGGTATAGTCGACCCAGCACCTTGCCCGGCTCAACTTGCCTTGCGCAGCCAGACCTTGTTGTCATGGAAGGCGGCGCCGCCATAGGGCGCCGGCGCATCGGCGCCGGTCAGCACGTTGATGCCCTCGCCGCGCTCATGCGCGCTGTTTGGCCAGATGCCTTCGGCAATCACCACGCCGCGCTTGATGCCGTCGAAGAATTTCGCGTGCAGCACCAGGTCGCCCCGCCGGTTGCCGACCTCGACACGATCGCCATCGGCAAGTCCAAGGTCCGCCGCATCGTCGGGATGCAGGAGGAGTGCCGGCCTGCCTTCCTTTTCCTTTGACACCGGCGTCTCGGCAAAGGTCGAGTTGAGGAAGTTGCGCGCCGGCGAGGTCGTCAGCCGGAACGGATGCGCCTCGTCGGCGACCTCGATCAGATCGACATGGTCGGGAAATTCCGGCAGGCGTTCCACCGGTCCGAACAGGCCCATGCTCTTCGGCGGCCGGTTGGGAGCCGCCTGGCCGGTCCAGTCGGCGCGGAACCGGAACTTTCCATCCGCGTGGCCGAATCCTCCAATGAAATGCGCGCTCTCGAAATCAGGCTGCAGATCGACCCATTTCTCCTCTTTCAAGCTGTCGAAGCTGCCCAGCCCGCGCTTGCCGAGAATGATGTCGATGTGCTGCTGCTCGGTGAGGCCAAAGCCCGGGCGGTCGGCGACGCCGAGGCGTTTAGCCAGTTCCTCGATGACGAAATGATTGGTGCGCGGCCCTTCCGGCGGGTCGATCAGCTTGGGACCAAGCGTGATGTGCTGGTTGCCGCCGCCCTTGTAGACATCGTCATGCTCGAGGAACATCGTCGCCGGCAGCACGACGTCGGCCAGCTTGGCCGTGTCGGTCATGAACTGCTCGTGCACGCACGTGAACAGGTCGTCGCGCAGAAAACCCTGCTTTACCAGCCGCTGCTCGGGAGCGACATTCACCGGGTTGGTGTTCTGGATCAGCATGGCCGTCACCGGAGGTCCGCCATAGAGCGCGTCGCTGGCACCGGTCAGTACCGGGCCGATGCGCGAATGATCGAGATAGCGGATCGCTGGATCGCGCATCCTTGAGCCTTCCAGCACGTCCTGGTTGAGCTTGAAGATGCCGGAATTCGAATGGAAGGCGCCACCACCCTCATATTGCCAGCTGCCGGTGACCGCGGCGATGCAGGACGCGGCATGCATGTTCACCGCGCCGTTGCGCTGACGGGCAAAGCCGTAGCCCAGGCGGAAGTAGGTTTTCCTGGTCGTGCCAACCAGGCGGGCAAAGGCCTCGATTTCGGCCACTGAAAGCCCAGTGATCCCGGCTGCCCACTCCGGCGTGCGCGTCCTCAGATGCGCTTCCAAACCCTTCGGGTCATCGGTGTATTTTTCGAGATAGGCACGGTCGGCCCGGCCTTCCCTGAACAGCACATGCATGACCGCACAAGCCAGCGCTCCGTCGGTGCCGGGCTTCAGGACCAGGCCCATATCGGCCTGCTTCATGGTCGCGTTTTCATAGACGTCGATGACGACGATTTTGGCGCCGCGTTCCTTGCGCGCCCTGATGGCATGGGTCATCACATTGACCTGGGTGACCACCGCGTTGGTGCCCCAGATCACCACGCAGTCGGATTTGGCCATCTCGCGCGGGTCGGGCCCGCGCAAGGCTCCCGCCCCCATCATCCAGCCGGTCCAGGCCAGATTGGTGCAGATCGACCCGAAGAAGCCCGAATATTTTTTGGCGTGGCGCAGCCGGTGGATGCCGTCGCGCTGAACCAGTCCCATCGTGCCGGCATAGAAATAGGGCCACACCGTCTCCGAGCCGTATTTCTCTTCGGCCGCGTTGAACTTTTCGGCGACGAGGTCGAGTGCCGCGTCCCAGCTCGCTTCCTTCCACAGTCCGTCGCCCTTGGCGCCGGCCCGCACCAGCGGCTTCAGCAAGCGGTCGGGATGATGGACACGGTCGGCGTAGCGGGCAACCTTGGCGCAGACCACCCCCGATGTGTAGCTATTGGCCTTGGCGCCATGGACGCGGCCGATGCGGTTGCCGTCAAGCAGTTCGACCTCGAGCGCGCAGGTCGATGGGCAATCATGCGGACAGGCCGAATGGCCGATGCGGAGCTTGGCGTGCTGGTTCATGGGGTGAGGTTAGCCGGTTCCAGACGTAGCGTGTAGGGCCAGATTTGCCGACAAGCTGCGTTTGGGAGATGTCTTTTCCACCTGCCATGGCGTGACGGTGGCTCACCGTCCCTTGATGGGAAGGGCGGCGCGCGGCGCCGGGGTTGGTGAACCGCCGCGTTGCCCCCACACCGCTTCGCGGATCGACCCTCCCCCTCGAGGGGGAGGGTAAATCACTCCGCCGTGCCTTCCTCATATTCAGCCGACATGGTCAGCCATTTTTCCTCGTGGCCGGCCAGCGTCTGGGCGAGTTGCGAGCGTTCCTTGGCCAGGCGTGTCGCGGTCGAGGGATCCTTTTCGTAGATCGCCGGGTTGGCCAACTCGTCCTCGATGCCGTCGATGCGCTTGCGGATGCGGTCCATCAGCGCCTCGGTGGCGCGGATTTCCTTGGCCAGCGGCTCGAAAGCGGCGCGGCGTGCCGCCGCATCGCGGCGGCGGTCGGCTTTTGACGCCTTGTCAGCCTCACGCTTGCCGCGGCGGTCACCGGACACGCCGGTGACCAGCGTCTTGTAGTCCTCCAGGTCGCCGTCATAAGGGTTGACCGCGCCATCCTTGACCAGCCACAGCCGGTCGGCGGTCGCCTCGAGCAAGTGGCGGTCGTGCGAGATGAGGATGACCGCGCCGGGAAACTCGTTGAGCGCATGGATCAGCGATTCACGGCTGTCGATGTCGAGGTGGTTGGTCGGTTCGTCGAGGATGAACAGGTTCGGCCCCTCGAAGGCCGACAGGCCCATCAGAAGGCGCGCCTTCTCGCCGCCGGACAGGTCCTTGGCGGGCGTATTCATCTTCTCGGTGGTGAGACCGAACTGGGCGACGCGGCCGCGCACCTTGGATTCCGGCGCTTCCGGCATTAGCCGGCGCACATGCTCATAGGCATTTTCCTCCGGACGGAGATCGTCGAGCTGGTGCTGGGCGAAGATCGCCACCTTCAGCCCGGGCGCCACGGTCATGGTGCCGGTCTCCTGCTTGAGCCGGCCGGACAGCAGTTTGGCGAAAGTCGACTTGCCGTTGCCGTTGGCGCCGAGCAGCGCGATGCGGTCGTCGGCGTCGATGCGCAGCGTCATCTTCTTCAGGATCGGCTGGCCTTCGGTATAGCCGACATTGACGTTGTTCAGCGCAACGATCGGCGAGGCAACCGTCTTCACCGGTTCGGGAAAGGAGAACGGCCGCACCGAATCGTTCACGATGGCCGCGATCGGCTTCATCTTCTCCAGCGCCTTGATGCGCGACTGCGCCTGCCTGGCCTTGGAGGCCTTGGCGCGGAAGCGCTCGACGAAGGATTCCATATGCTTGCGGGCGGCCTCCTGCTTGACCCTGCCCTTTTCCTGCAATTCCTTCTGCTCGGTATACTGGCGCTCGAACTGGTCGTAGCCGCCGCGCCAGAAGGTCAGCTTCTTCTGGTCGAGATGAACGATCGAATTGACGGCGCGATTGAGCAGGTCGCGATCGTGCGAAATCAGAAGCACCGTGTGCGGATACTTCGACACATAGTTCTCCAGCCACAGCGCGCCTTCGAGATCGAGATAGTTGGTCGGCTCGTCGAGCAGCAGGAGATCTGGTTCCGAAAACAGCACGGCGGCCAGCGCCACGCGCATGCGCCAGCCGCCGGAGAAGGACGAGGCCGGACGGCGCTGCGCCGCATCGTCGAAGCCGAGGCCGGCGAGGATGGTGGCCGCGCGGGACTCGGCCGAATGCGCGTCGATGTCGGCCAGCCGCATGTGGATGTCGGCGATGCGGTGCGGATCGGTGGCGGTCTTTTCCTCTTCGAGCAGCGCCGTACGCTCAAGGTCGGCCTTGAGCACAATCTCGATCAGCGGCTCCTCGGTCCCCGGCGCTTCCTGCGCCACCTGGCCGATGCGCGTGTTCTTCGGCAGGCTGATCGAGCCTGTCTCGGAGGGAAAATCGCCGGTGATCGCCTTGAACAGCGTCGTCTTGCCGGTACCGTTGCGACCGACAAGGCCGGCCTTGGTGCCAGCCGGCAAGGTCAGCGAGGCATGGTCGAGAAGCAGGCGCCCGGCCATGCGGAGCGAAAGGTCATTGATGATCAGCATGGCCGCGCTTTTGCACCGGACATCGACGCTTCGCAAGACCTTGCGGACCGGTTGGCCGTACAAGGCCTGAAAACGGCGCCTGCGATTGCGCCGTCCAGCCGCCGATCAATGGCTCGCCGTACCGGCCGGCAAGGCCTCAGGCCGTGGCCTTGCCACGCTTTGTCGCCTTGGCGACAGTGGCCGGTGCAGCCGGCTTGCGGCCAAGTCCCGTCGACTTCGCCAGCGCCGACCGGGTCGCCGAGTAGTTCGGAGCAACCATCGGATAGTCCGGCGGCAAGCCCCATTTGGCCCGATAGTCGTCCGGGCTCAAACCATAGTCTGTCCTGAGGTGTCGCTTGAGCGACTTGAATTTCTTTCCATCCTCCAGGCAGACGATGTAGTCGGGAAACACCGACTTTTTCGGATTGACAGCCGGAACCAGGCTCGGGCTTTCCACGACGGCCGCGCCAGCCAGCTTGCGAACCGAGGCGCTGACGCTGGCAATCAGGTCAGGCAGGCCGGAAGCCGGAAGCGGATTGTTGCCGACATAGGCCGAGACAATATCGGCCGTCAGCTCGATAACGGTCTTATCCTCGATATTTGACAATTCTTTCACCTTCTTTGCGACAAAGTCATCCACCCCAGCGAAGACTTTTGTCGATGTATCTCTTTAACCGCGTCCCCCAACGGGCCGCCAAGCTCCAAAACGAATCAAGACTTGGCATCAACTACTTTTATGGAAAATCGACGTCACGCAAATTAGAAAATCTAATACTTGGAGCCGGCAGACTTGGTTGTCCGGCCGTCGGCCAATATCTCAAGAATACGCTTCCATCGGGCACAGCGCCCGAAATCCTTCTGTTCAATCGCCTTCTCGGCCTTCATCGCCGCGTAAAGCGGTGCCTCGGCGCCGAATTCCTTGATCAGCCAGTGCGCTTCCTGCCTCGCGAGACGTTCATCTTCGTCAAACATGGTCTTGCGCCTCCGAACGTTCCAGCCCGACCGCTATGCAACTGCCGATGACAAGGACTGCTCCGGCGATAGCGGTCGTCGTCAGTCGTTCGCCGGACAGGGTCAGCAGCAACGTCGACGCGATCGGCGTGAGATAGGCGATGACAGCGACCTTGCCGCTGCCTTCGAGCTTCAAGGCGCGAGACCAGAGGTGGTAACCCAGGCCCATCGGGCCGGCGCCAAGATAGAGCCCAAGGGCCAGATCCACCCCGGTGGGCCATGCGACGCCTTCGCGAGCCGACCATAAAAGCGTCAAGGCGACGCCGACCAGCGACGAGGGCAGCAACAGCCGCTCGGGCGACGTAGCGAGCCGCCTCACCATCACCGAATAAAAGGCCATGCACAGCGCGGACCCGAAGGCGGCGAAATAGCCGACAAGATCGCCCTGGAACCAGGCGCTCTCACGCCCGCCCGAAATCACCAGTGCGACGCCGACGAACCCAAGGGCCGCGGCAAGCCCCAGCAAAGCCGGACGGCGCGGATTTTCGAACACGATCACTGCCGCGGCCACCATCAAGGGCCAAGTGTAGGCCACGAGATTGGCCTCGATTACCGGCATCGATGCAAAGGCGATGTATTGCAGCACCATGGTGCCGACCAGACCGATGAAGCCGACCGCGAGCGATGCCAACGCCGCCCCGGCCACCGGCGCGGACTTTTCCCGGCTCATCAGCCGGATGACGGCGAGGACCAGTGCAGCCCCTGCAAATTGCAGGAACTGCACCTGCGAGACCGGATGGTTGGCCAAGAGGGATTTGCCGACCAAGGCATTGGTCGACCACAAAGCCACCGCGCCGGCGGCGAAGACCAGCCCGGATAGCGAGCCTGACCCATGCCGAAGGAATCGGCATGGCGCTCTATCTCCAGGCTTGACCATGACCTTGTCCGAAAACCGGGTTCTACTTTTCGGAATCATGGTTCGCTACCATGAGTCCCGTGTCCCGCCTGGAACCTGTGCTTCGGCAGATGGGGCGGGCGTGGGATGCTCCGCCTCGAACCGGCGATAGGCAGGCAACTGGTTGGTCCAGACATCTTCGGCCAGTTCGTTGACCCACTGGCGGTCGTGGTCGTTGTCGGCGGCAAGATAGAACATGCGGTTGTCGTCGACATAGGGCTTGGCCACCGAACGCTGGTTGAGCACCAATGTGACGCGCTCGCCGTACTGGATCGGCGCTGTGCGATGCAGGACGCCAAGGAACTGGCCGAGCGTCGCGTATTTCATCTTGTGATCGATGCGCATGATACGGTTGCGCGGGATTTCGCGTCCGGATTCGAGGATGGCGCGGCCGGTCTCGGAATCGTCGCAATAAATTTCGAGATGGCCGCCGACCAGCGGATCGCTGATCGACAGCGGAATGAGCTCGGTGACCGGAACGCCGTCGCAATGCCATTCGACGGCGCCATCCCTGGGATTCATGAAGGTGACGGTCGAGCCGACGATCGACAGCGGATAGGGCTCCAGCTTCGTGCCCATCATGTCAGACAGTCGCTCCAGGCGCAGCTTGTCGTGCAGCAATTCCTTGATTTCGGGGATGAAACGGTCAGCGCCGGTGATAAAGGTCAGGTCGAGATGCTTGTGCACAGCATGGCTCGCCTTGAGCTTCAGGGCAGCCTCCTCGATTGCGGCAAGCAGGGCCGGATCATAGCCATGAAGATACTGCGCAACGCCGAAACTCGACACTTTCCAGGCGGTTTCGTGTCCGATAATGGCCTCGCGGCTCATCGCATAGCGCAGTTCGGGTATGGTGTGTGCGTTCATTGTACTTCTCCAAGCGGGGGCAAACACTTGGTTAACAGTCGATTAAATTAGCCCCCCCTGTAAAATTAGGAATGCTAGTGCTACCGTAAGCCCAGCTTAAGGTCGAACCCAGTGCGTCTGCTCAGTCAGGTCAACCTCAATTCGCTGAAAATCGTGGAAAGTGCTGCAAGGCACGGCAATTTCACGCGCGCGGGCGAAGAGCAGTTTATCACCGCTTCCGCGGTCAGCCAGCGCGTCAAGAGCCTTGAGGACCAGCTGCGCTTCAAGATTTTCCAGCGCGGCGGCAATGCGGTGTCGCTGACGCCGGAGGGTGAGACCTATGTCTCGCGCGTTCGAGAGGCACTGGAGCGAATCGTCGCCGCCAGCATGGAAGCGACCGGGCAATCGCAGGAGCATGTGCTGAAAATATCCGTGCTGCCGACCTTTGCCGCGCGCTGGCTGTTTCCGCGCCTGCCGCTGTTTCAGCGGCGATATCCCGATATCGTGATGCGGGTTTCGACCTCCTACGCCACGCATGAGTTCACGACCTCCGATTTCGATCTCGAAATCCGCTATGGCGACGGCCACTTCAACGGGTTGCCATCCGATCTGCTGTTTCGGGAAGACCTGACGCCGGTGTGCAGCCGCAAGCTGTTCCATGAGGTTCTCGGCGACAAGCCGCTGTCGAAGGTGACCCCGGATGACCTCAAGCTCTTCACGCTATTGCATTCCGATACCTGCACCCAGAACTGGCAATCCTGGCTGGCTTTCTCCGGCGCCAGCTTCGTGCTCAGTGAGACCAAGAGCATCTATTTCGACTCGTGCATGATGTCCTACGAGGCGGCCAATGCCGGAATGGGTTTCGCCGTCGCCAACCGCGCCTACATGGCCAGCGACATCCGCGCCGAAAGGCTGGTCGCTCCCTTTGCCGTCCACCACCCGAACACGGCCGGCTGGTATTTCGTCTCCCCGCACAAGAGCCTGGCCGCACGCAAGGTGCAGCTGTTCAAACAATGGGTAATGGCGGAAGCGGCCTTGACGCAGCGCCAATTGGATAGCGAAATCAGAGACTTGGCTGCTGAAGCTGTCTGAAATTCGGATCGTCCCTCGATGACGGCGCGAGCCGCCAGCTCTCGAATCCAGAACGAAAACAACGGGATCAGGCGAAAGCCCTGCCCTCCTCCGTGCGCTGGAAATGCGCCAGATCGAGTTGCACGGAAGGGCGACCGAGAACCGTGAGGATCATATGCGCCTGACCGCGATGATGGGTCTGGTGGTTGAAGACATGAGCGAGCGCCGGCGCCAGGCGCTGCGAGACGGTGCGCATGTCCGATACGGTCATATAGGTGAAGCGGCCCGACAGCGCCTTGTCGCTCAAGCCGGCGAGCCAGTCGATGATCCGCCGATCCTCCGCCTCGCGCGCCGTCCTCAAATCGGGCAAGGTGCGATGCAGCACGGCGTCCAGCGCCGTCGGCGCGTCGCCTTCGCCGGTGAAGCGCTTCATCCAGATGCGATCGGCGGCGAGCAGGTGGTTGAGCGTGCCCATCAGCGAGCCGAAGAAGGCGCCGACATCGCGGTTGAATTCCTCCTCATCGAGATCGGTCGCCGCGGCATAGATGCGGCCATTGGCCCATTGATTGTAGGCCGCAAACATCATGAAGTGCTGTTTCATCTTTTCTCCCGCCGCCCGTCTCGGGGTGTCGCGAGCGATACCTAGACCGCAAAGGGACCCGCGCCAATGACCATTCTGCTTTATGATCTCGTCGGGCGTGACGAGAGCCGTCCGTTCAGCCCGCATTGCTGGAAGGCAACGATGGCGCTGGCCCACAAAGGCCTCGATGTCTCAACCGCGCCGACGCGTTTTCTCGAGGTCCCCACCATAGAAGGCGGCGCTTCGAAAAGCGTTCCGGTGATCCGCGACGGCGACAAGGTGGTCATCGATTCCTTCGCCATCGCGCTCTATCTAGACGAAGCCTATCCGGACCGGCCGACGCTGTTTGGCGGCGAAGGCGGCAAGGCGATGGCGCGCTTCATCGAGCGCTGGTCGCAATTGACCATCCATCCCTACGTCACCACGGCCGCGCTCACCGACCTCCATGCCATGCAGGACGAAGAGAACGCCGTGTATTTCCGGCAGAGCCGGGAGCAGCGCCTCGGCAAGCCGTTGGAAGATGTCGTCGCGGCACGCGACGGCGGATTGGCGGCGTTTCGGGCCTCGCTTGAGCCGCTGCGATCAATGCTGAGCTATCAGCCCTTTATCGGCGGTGCCTCGCCGCTGTTTGCGGACTATATCGTCTTCGGCGCGCTGCAATGGGCGCGCATTGCCACCCCTTATCAGCTGCTCGAAAACAGCGACGTGGCGGCGCAATGGTTCAGCCGCTGCCTCGACCTGCATGGCGGGCTGGGACGAAAGGTGGCGGCGGCGGCGTGACGGCCGCAAAACGCCCGCCCTGCCCGCAAGGCAGCTCGGGCGCCGTCAATCCGTGGCGAAGACCAGCTGCGGGATAGCAGGCTTACTTGGCCGCCTTCTTTGGCTTGCCGGTTTTCGGCTTGCTGGCTTTCGTGGCGGCCTTTTCTTCCTTGGGCGCGGCCTTGGCCTTGCCAGCGCCAGATGCCTTCCTGGCTGGCGTCTTGGCCGCCGACGGCTTGGCCGCGTCCTCCCGATCGATGTCGGCCGCCGCCTGGTGCCAATGGCGTTCGTGGTGACCGGCCGGTTGCCCTTCTTCCTGCCAGATCTGATGTGCGCGGTTGCGAATGCGCTCCTGACGATCGTCTGCCATGGTCATGTTGTCTCCATTCGGGCCGACTTCAGCGCGGCGCCGATACGCGACTATAGCAAGCAAAGCGTTGCTGTGCAGCCGTCTGATCCGGCCTAGGGGCTGCCGGCCCGACATCGAAGCACCTCGCCGGTCCGGCGCTCCGCGATGGGTGCTCTTCACGCGCGAGGCCAGGCAATTGGCTTTCCGTCCGCTTCGCGGACCGGTTCCCTGCCCTTCGCTATCGCTGCGGGCGTTCGTCGCTCGGAAAGCCAAGCAATTGGCTTTCCGTCCGCTTCGCGGACCGGTTCCCTGCCCTTCGCTGTCACTGCGGGCGTTCGTCGCTCGGAAAGCCAAGCAATTGGCTTTCCGTCCGCTTCGCGGACCGGTTCCCTGCCCTTCGCTGTCACTGCGGGCGTTCGTCGCTCGGAAAGCCAAGCAATTGGCTTTCCGTCCGCTTCGCGGACCGGTTCCCTGCCCTTCGCTGTCGCTGCGGGCGTTCGTCGCTCGGAAAGCCAAGCAATTGGCTTTCCGTCCGCTTCGCGGACCGCTCCTCACCCCTTGGCAATGGGTCGGGCGGCTTGTATAGAGCCCGCCACTCTCAATTCCATTCTCAGACAAGGACGACCCATGGCGCTCGAACGCACCTTCTCCATGATCAAGCCGGACGCAACCCGGCGCAACCTCACCGGCGCCATCACCAAGATGCTCGAGGACGCCGGCCTGCGCGTCATCGCTTCGCGCCGTGTGTGGATGAGCCGCCGCGAGGCGGAAGGCTTTTACGCTGTCCACAAGGACCGCCCGTTCTTCGGCGAACTGGTCGAGTTCATGTCCTCGGCTCCGACGATCGTCCAGGTTCTGGAGGGCGAGAACGCCATTGCCAGGAACCGCGAAGTGATGGGTGCCACCAACCCGGCCAACGCCGCCGAAGGCACCATCCGCAAGGTGCATGCGCTGTCGATCGGCGAGAATTCGGTGCACGGCTCCGACGCGCCGGAAACCGCCGCGCAGGAAATCAAGTACTGGTTCTCGGACACCGAGATCGTCGGCTGAGCCGACACTGCCAAGTCCTACGTGAAAAGGCCGGCACCTCGCCGGCCTTTTTCATTGGCGGTCAGCTCGCGGCGCTGAAGCGAAGGATTTCGCGGCCGTTCTTGTCCGATATGGTGAGCTTGCCGGCATCGACCTTGTAGGACGCGGCCCTGGCCAAGGCATCGAACAGCGCCTTTTCCTCGGCCATCACCTCGGACGCGCAGGCCTTGTAGGTCGAACCGATGTTGCTGATCGCGATCGCCTGGCCATCGACCTTCGCTGTGGCAAAATAGGCGTTGCAGGGGCCACTGCCGCCGGCCTTGCCAGCCTCGCTGACCCTGAACGTCGCCTGCGGCGCGGTGATGGCGCCGAAGCCGTCGACATAGTCGGCCACCCAGAGCTGACCAAAGACGGAAGCCGTCGGCTCGCCGCCTGGCGCGACCATCTTGAGCATGATGGTTTGCGGTGCGCCGGCCAGCGGATCGAGCTGGTGGCGCACATCGGAAATGAACATCAACTTGCCGTCGACAGTGATCCGCGCCTGCAGCGCATAGGTCATCTGTGACCGGATCGCCGCTGGATCGAATTTGATCTCGAAGCTGATCGGCACCTGGCCGGTCGGCTTGATGGTCTGCTCGCCGATGACCCTGGCCGGCGCGTCGGCCAGCGAGACATCGACAAGCTGGACGGAAAGCGCGGCGCTGGGCGGCAGGGCGATGCGCTCGCGATAGATCACCTCGCCTCTCACCGCCTTCTCGGCGGCCACGGACAGTTCCGGCACCGCCAGGATACCGACGATCAGAGGCACGAAACCGAAGACGAAGAACTCCGCGAGCCTGTCCAGCATGACCACCTCCCTTGCCAGGGATCGCCAATCCCCGGGCTGCCAATGGCTGACCACGCCGTCCATCTGGCCAAAGGATTGCGGTCAATGCATGGCTGCGACGGGGATTTATTCGGAAGGCGACTTCCAGCGCCCTGCCGCTTCGGCATCGATTTCCTTGGCCTCGACCCAGCCGCCTTCCGAGCCATCGGCGCGATGCTCCTTCTTCCAGAAGGGTGCACGCGACTTCAGATAATCCATGAGGAAATTCGCCGCATCGAACGCCGCCTGGCGATGGGCCGAGGCGGCCACCACCAGCACAATATTCTGACCCGGGGCGATCTTGCCATGGCGGTGGATGACGGTGAGGCCTTGCAGCGGCCAGCGCTGAACCGCCTCAGCGGCGATACGACCGATCTCGGCTTCCGCCATGCCGGGATAATGCTCGAGTTCCAGTGCTGACAGGGAGCCCTGCTCATCCCGACAAAGACCGGAGAATGTGACCACCGCGCCGATATCGGCGCGGCCTTGCGTCAGCCCGGCAATCTCGGCGGCGACGTCGAAATCCTGGCGCTGGATGCGCACGCTCGGCACAAGTACGGCCGACATGAGTATCAGCCCCCGGTCATGGGCGGGAACAGCGCGATCTCGCGTGCGCCCGATATCTTCTCGCGGTGGTCGACATGTTCCTGATTGATGGCAACGCGAATCACGTCGGGATACTGCAGCGCATGCTCGTAGCCCTCGCCACGCGATTGCAGCCAGCGCAACAGGTCGGCGACCGTCTCGATGCCGGCCGGCAATTCAACGTCTTCCTCCGATGTGCCGATCCGTTCGCGCACCCAGGCGAAATAGATGAGACGGGTCGTCATCTCACTCATCCATGATGTGCTTGAGGCCGGCGCGGAAATAGTCGTAGCCGGTGTAGAGCGTGACGAGCGCCGCGATCCACAGCAGCACCAGGCCGGTCTGCGTGGTCAGCGGGAATATCTTGTCGCCGGCCGGACCCGCCAGCAGGAAGGCGATGGCGACCATCTGGATGGTGGTCTTCCACTTGGCAAGCTGCGTCACCGGCACCGAGACCTTGAGCGCCGCCAGATATTCACGCAGGCCCGAAACCAGGATTTCGCGGCACAGGATGATGATCGCCGCCCACAGCGACCAGCCGGCGATGCCGGCATGACGATCGGTGTCGGCCGCCAGCAGCAAAAGGCACGTCGCGACCAGCAGCTTGTCGGCGATCGGATCGAGCATCTTGCCGATGTTGGAGGTCTGCTGCCAGGCGCGCGCAAAATAACCGTCGAAATAGTCGGTTATGGATGCGAGCAGGAAAATGATCAGCGCCAACCAGCGGGCGAAGTCGCTGGATTTGAGATGGCCTTCGAGAAAAAAGCACAGCACCACCAGCGGCACCGCGATAATGCGGGCGTAGGTCAGTATGTTGGGCAAGTTGAACGCGCGCTGGGCCATGTCTGGGGGACTCTTTCTGCCTGCGTACTCAAATCAGAAGCGAATGTAGGGGGTCAACAGGCCAGATTCGACTGACCAGCTGAAACTGCCGAATTTTTCAACTTTCGTGAAAATGATTGTAGACCAGCTTGGCGACCTGTTCGGAAATGCCGTCGACTTTCCTCAAATCCTCTATTGCCGCACGGCTGACCGCCTTGGCGGTGCCGAATGCCAGCAGCAGCGCCCGCTTGCGGCCGGGACCGATGCCGGCAATCTCATCGAGCGGGCTCTTGACCATTTCCTTCTTGCGCCGCGCCCGGTGCGAACCGATGGCGAAGCGATGGACTTCGTCGCGCAGGCGCTGCACGAAATAGAGCACGGGATCGCGCACCGGCAGCGAAAACGAATCCCTGCCCTTGACGAAAAAACGTTCGCGGCCGGCATCGCGGTCCTGGCCCTTGGCGATGCCGATGGCCACGACGCGGTCCTCGATGCCGAGATCGGCGAGAATCTTGCGCACCGCCGTCATCTGGCCCTGACCACCGTCGATCAGGATGACGTCGGGCCAGGCCGGAAAGCTGCCGGAGATGTCGTCATCGATATCATCGGCCGCCTCGCCTGCCGCGGTCTCGTCGGCCACGGCAACATCGCCATGCTCCTTGAGCAGCCGCGAAAAGCGCCGCTCCATCACCTCGCGCATCATGCCGAAATCGTCGCCCGGCGTGATCTCGGTCGAGCGGATATTGAATTTCCGGTACTGGTTTTTGACAAAACCTTCCGGCCCCGCGACCACCATGGCGCCGACGGCATTGGTGCCCATGATGTGCGAGTTGTCGTACACTTCGATGCGCACCGGCGGCTTGGCCAGCCCGAAGGTCTCGGCGAAGCCGGCAAGCAATCGTCCTTGCGTTGACGTTTCGGCCAGCCTGCGGCCCAACGCCTCCCTGGCGTTCTGAAGGGCGTTGTCGGTCAGGTCCTTCTTCTCGCCGCGCTGCGGCACCGAGATCGCCACCTTGCGGCCGGCGCGGGTGGAGAGCGCCTCGGCCAGCAGCTCCTGGTCTTCGACCCCACGCGACAGCAGAATGGCACGTGGCGTCGGCTTGTCGTCGTAGAACTGCGCCAGGAACGAGCCCAGCACTTCCGATCCCTCCAGTGCCGGGTCGGCCTTGGGGAAATAGGCGCGGTTGCCCCAGTTCTGGCCGGTGCGGAAGAAAAAGACCTGGATGCAGACCTGGCCACCTTCCTGATGGATGGCGAAGACATCGGCTTCGTCGACGGTCTGCGGGTTGATGCCCTGATGGCTCTGCACATGCGACAGGGCCGCCAGCCGATCGCGATAGATGGCGGCGCGCTCGAAATCGAGGTCTTCGGACGCCTGCTGCATGGCGGCTGAAATTTCGGTCTTCACCTTCTGGCTGCGGCCGGACAAGAAATCCTTCGCTTCGGCGACCAGCTCGGCGTAGCCCTCATGCGAGATCTCGCCGGTGCAAGGGCCCGCGCAGCGCTTGATCTGGTAGAGAAGGCACGGCCGGGTGCGGTTCTCGTAAAAGGAGTTGGTGCAGCTCCTGAGCAGGAAGGCGCGCTGCAGCGAATTGATGGTGCGGCCGACGGCGCCGGCCGAAGCAAAGGGGCCGAAGTAATCGCCCTTTCGCGACCGCGCGCCACGATGCTTGTAGATGCCGGGCGAGACGTGATCGCCGGTCAAAAGGATATACGGAAACGACTTGTCGTCGCGCATCAGCACGTTGAATCGCGGCCGCAAGCGCTTGATAAGGTTGGCTTCAAGCAGCAGCGCTTCGATTTCGGTGCGGGTGACGACGAACTCCATCGTCGCCGTCTCGCGCACCATGCGGCCGATGCGATTGGTGTGGAACCGGCCTTGCGCGTAGTTGGTGACGCGCTTCTTCAGGCTGCGCGCCTTGCCGACATAGAGCACGTCGCCGGCGGCGTTCATCATGCGGTATACGCCGGGGGCATTGGGCAGCCGCTTGACCAGCGTCTGGATCACCTCGGCGCCGACCATGCCTTCGGCATCGCCGGCATGCGGCGTCCAGTCGATGGCCGTGAAGGCGACATCCGGGCCGGCTGGTTCGACGATCTCCTCCAGCGCCTCGTCCTCGAGGTCGATTTCGGGAGGAAGATCATCGGCGCCGCCACGCACCTTGTTTTTGTGATCCAGTGGACTCATTCCGCCATGCCTGTCACATCGGGCGTCTGCCACGCAAGATGCTGGCCGCCATCAAGCGCGATCATCTGGCCGGTGACCGAGCGCGCATCCCAGAGATAGCGGATGGTGGCGCCGAATTCAGGCAATTCCGGGCCGCGCTTCAGGATCAGGCCGGCGACCTGCGCGTCAAAATCGGAATCATCCTGGCGCATGTTCTTCAACGTCGGCCCCGGACCGATCGCGTTGACACGAATCTTTGGGCCCAGCGCCTGCGCCAACATCTGCGTTTGCGTCCACAGGGCGGATTTGGACAGCGCATAGGAAAAATAGCGCGGCGTCGGCCGCCAGACGCGTTGGTCGATGATGTTGACGATCAGCCCCTCCTGCCCTTTCGGCAAGGCGCGGGCGAAATTCTGCGCCAACAGCGCCGGCGTCTTCACATGAATGGCAAAGTGGCGGTCCCAGGCCTGCCAGTCGAAATCGTCAACGGAATCATCGACAAAGAGCGAAGCGTTGTTGACCAGAAGTGAGATGGGCCCCAGCGCGACTTCCGCCTGGCCGACGAGGTCGCTGACGGCATCCATATCGGTCAGGTCGGCGCTCACCACCGCCGCGCGGCCGCCGGACTGGTTAATCCCCGCGGCCAAGGCGTCAGCCTCACCGCGCGAGCGATTGGCGTGGATGGCGACTGCAAAACCATGGCCGGCGAGGTCCTCAACGATCGCCCTTCCGATCCGTTTCGCCCCGCCGGTCACCAGCGCCGCGGTGGCTTTGCTCATATTCAGTCAATCCTCAATTTCGGCACAAAAAGACGGCGCCGGCAAAATATGGCCCGCCATCCATTAAATGGCGTTCGCACCTGGGGCAACATTGTGGCGAAACCGCCTGGCGGGCATTCAGACTCGCCCCGCAACAAGGCCAGTCACATCCCCATATAGGGCGGTGGACTCCTTGCACCAAGCGGTGTGCAGCGCAACATGGCCAAGCTGCTGACATTTCGCTGTTGCGAAGATGCAACGTCAAGGTTCTGCCTCATTCGCGCCGGGGAATGACCCAAGTTCAGGTTCGCTTCAGCCGCATTTTGACACGACATTTGGAACCGACGAGCGCCAGATCCGTTTCACCCCCCGGACGGGTTGATGGCGATCGTAAGAAACAAGCCTGTGTCCTGTGGCTTAAGGAGTAAAGAACAATGCAAGCCAATCTCAAATTCGCACGGCCGCTGGCCGTCGCGCTCGGGCTCTTCGCCCTCGGTGGAACCGCTTATGCCGCGGACGTCGTTCAGGAAGAGCCGCCGGCACCCGCTCCGGTTGCCGAACTGCCCGTCGCATCCTGGGCCGGCCCCTATGCCGGTATCAACCTCGGCTATGGCTTTTCCGGCCGTACCAAGGAAAAGGATCTCGGCTTCGAAACCGATACCAAGGGTTTTGTGGGCAGCGTCTTCGGCGGCTATCAGTGGCAGCAGGAGAACTTCGTGTACGGCGGTGAAGCCGAACTCGGCTACAACGGCGTCAAGGGTGACGACAACGGCATCCACTCCAAGGGTGGCTTCGAAGGTTCGCTGCGTGCCCGTCTCGGTTACGCCGTGACCCCGGAAATCCTGCTCTATGGCACCGGCGGTCTCGCTGGCAAAAGCCTGAAGGTTGATGACTCCGACATTCCGGCCAGCGACCGCGCTACGATGCTCGGCTGGACCGCCGGCGTCGGCACCGACATCAAGCTGACCGACAATGTGTTCGGCCGTGTCGAGTATCGCTACACCGACTTCGGCTCGAAGAGCTTCGACGGTATCGGTAAGGTCAAGGCCACCGACAACCGCGTCACCTTCGGCGTCGGTATGAAGTTCTAAGTCGTTCAAGCCACGACACGAAAAGGCCGGGCCTCGCGCCCGGCTTTTTTTGTGGCCGCCGGTCACCCCGGGATCGCGGACTTCAACTCCGGGAATTTCTCGTCGAAACGCGCCGCCCAGCGGGTCAACCGGCCGCGGCCCTTTTCCCATTTGCCGGCAAAGCGCAGTGAGAGGTAACCGAGGCAAGCCCGCAATGCCATCTGGCCTGCGGTGATCTTCTTCGGCAGTTTCGGCGGATTGGCGTTGAGCAGGTCGAGTGCTGCCGTGATCTTCGCCCACTGGCGGTCGAGCCAGGGCTGGTAGACCATCTCGTCTGGCCGCGTGCGGCGCTCGTAGACCATCGACAGCGCGCAATCACAAATGCCGTCGGCCAGCGCCTCCAGCACTTCCGCTTCCAGCCGCTTGTCGGGATTGCGCGGAAACAACGCGTTCTTCGAAATCCGGTTGAGGTGCTGGGTAATGGCGCGGCTGTCGTGAATCGAACGGCCGTCATCGAGCACCAGTACCGGGATCTTGCCGAGCGGATTGGCACCGATCAGTTCGGCCGGTCGGTCCTCGGTCTTGACCGGCACCAGATCGATCACGATCCCGGCATAGGCCGCAGCCATCCTGACCTTGGAGCTGTAGGGAGAGGTGGATGCGTAGAGCAGCTTCGGCATGATCGGTTTCCTGGTTGCGGACGTCCAGTGTTGACTGGACAATCACTTGCGATCAACCGCCAGAGCACAAAAAAAGAACTGCCAGAAACCGGTTGCGGTTTCCTTCCCAGGCATCAGCCTACAGAGGGGTACGCCGGAAACACGAGCGAGCGGCAGGTTGATAGTATTCAGACCTGCATTCCATCTCACCAACCCAGGCACTGCGCCGGGGCCTTCGCCAAGCGCGGCAAGGATACAGTCCGACGGGCGAGCGAGGCAGCCAACCGGCGCCTCGCTTTGCTTGCCCCATTCGGTCTCATCCCGATGTTCAGCCCCGAGGGCTGAACCCGCTGCCGGACTTGCGTCAATCCAGTGCGTCAGAGCGTCCTTGCCGAGCCCCGAAGGACACGCGACGCCCCAACGACCGGTCTACTTCTTGGCCGGAGCCTTGGCCTTCGCAGGCGCTGCCTTGGCCTTCGGCGCGGCGGCTTTCTTCACCGCGGGCTTTGTAGCGGCCGCTGCTGCTTTCGCTGCCGGCTTTGCCGCTGCTTTCACGGCGGGCTTTGCCACAGCCTTCGCGGCGGGCTTTGCCGCAGCCTTGGCGGGAGCTGCCTTTTTGGCCGCGGGTTTTGCCGCCGCCTTGGCCGCGGGCTTCTTCGACGGTGCTGCCTTCGCTGCGGGCTTCGCCACTGCCTTGGCGGGCGCCGCCTTCTTCACTGCTGGCTTCGCCACAGCCTTGGCCGCTGCCGGCTTCTTGGCCGGTGCTGCCTTCGCCGCGGGCTTTGCCGCCGCCTTCGCGGGCGCTGCTTTCTTCACTGCCGTTGCGGCCTTCGCCGCGACTGCTTTTGCGGGTGCTTTCTTTGCCGGTGCTTTGGATGCCGGCGCTTTAGATGACTGCTTAGCCATGTCATGCCCCTTCACGTTATGCCGATGGCCGTGAATGACCCCGGCGCGCAATGCATATCTGACTCGCGGCTCGCTAGCCAGCGAAGCAATGGTATGATTTTCTCAGCTTAAATTTTCGTTGAGATCGAGACGCGATCGCACTCATCATCGCAAAAATCCGTCGCTGATCTTCTGATACCGCCGACAATTTGACACCGGCATTTTCGATGCGAACCCATCACCGAACTACGAAGACTAGCGAGCAGCTTTAGGCATGATCGCCGGCCGTGAATATCATGACCTACCGCCTCATCAACGCGATCATCTTCAGCAAGCGAGCGATCTATGGGGATCACGAGCACGATACGAAGACCGATCCGAGGATCACCTTGTCAAGCGCGCATCCGTACCTCCAATTGACAGATAACTCTGCAAAGCAGAGTATTCTGCAAGAGATGATCGCGCTTTGCGATCGCGCAAGAGGCAAGTGACGGCGCCGCTTCCCGAGAGCGCCGTGCCACATGACAGTCCAAGGCTTGCCGCATTGGAGCCCATCGATGAGCGCCGACGACATCATCCACCAGAGTACGCGACTCAGGATCATGGCCATCCTCAACGCGCTGGAAAGGCGCGAGGCACTGGAGTTCACCCAGTTGAAGATCATGGTCGAAGCCACCGACGGAAATCTCGGGGCACACCTCGATACGCTGGCCAGGGCGGGCTATGTCGATATTGAAAAGCTTTTCGTCGGTCGACGGCCGCAGACACGGGTCAAGGCAACAACGATCGGGCGGCGGGCCTTTCGCGGCCACATAGCCTTCCTTCGCAAGATCATCGATCAGGCGGAGGCAACGCGGCGCGGCAAATAGATTCAGCGAACACCGTTGACGCGTCGCGACGACGGCGGCGGCCCGCATGCAGGCAAGGCGCATGGATTTTCGTCACGGCTGATAGCCCAGGCAGATGGCGCCGAGCACCACGACGGCGCAGGCGCCGACCCGCCGGGGCGTCAGCGTCTCGCCGAGCAACAGCCGGCCGATGAAAGCCGCAAAGACGACACTGGTCTCGCGGATCGCGGTGATCGGACCGGCAGGTCCGAGCGCGAAGGCCGTCACCACGACGCCATAGGCCAGAAGCGAGAACAGGCCGCCGCCAAGTGCCTTCCAGGTTTCCGGCGCCCGCGGGTCGAAAGCAAGCCGGCCACGACTGGCGACGAAGGTCGCCGGCAGCAATACGCCATAGGCCAGCAGGACCCAGGCGGTGTAGGCGCCGACATTGCCCGCCGCGCGAACGCCGATTGCATCGACAGTCGCATAGGCGGCGATGATTGCTCCCGTCGCCAGCGCATAGAGGATCGATGTCGTGGCGGCTCTTCCTCGTCCGAGCGAAAGACCCATGATGCCGCTACCGACCAGGGCAACGCCGACGGTCTCCAGAACGGTGAGCTGCTGGCCGGCCAGCAGGAGGCCGCCAAGGGTGACGAGCAGAGGCACGCTGCCGCGAACAATCGGGTAGACCTGTCCCAATTCGCCATATCTGTAGGCGGCCACCAGAAACACGCTGTAGCCGACCTGCAGGCAGGCCGAGAGCCCGACATAGGGCAAGGCTGATGTGGCGGGAAAACCGTTGAAGACGGCAAGGGGAATGGCCAGCGCCGTGCTGGAGAAGCTCATCACGGTGACGGTCCACAATCTGTCGGCGCCCGTTCGCAGGAAAGCGTTCCAGCTTGCGTGCAGGATCGCCGCGAATAGCGCGAGCCCGACGACCAGCGGGCTCATTGCGGCCTGCGCGAGGCGGCGACGATATCCAGGGCGGCCTTGCGGGCTTCACGAAGGGCGGTATCCGCCTGCCCCATCTGCGCCATCAGGGTGGCCCCTTCGATCAGCATCAACAAGGTTGCCGCCACGTTTTCGGCGCGCCCGCGCGGCATCACCTGCGCGAGCATCGATCGCATGCGCTGCCTGAAGCCGTCCTTCTGCCTGGCGACGGCCTTGAATACGGCATGCCGCGGATCGCCGAACTCGGCCAGCGCATGCGCGAAGAGGCAGCCGTGGAAATCCGGGCTGCGGAACCAGCGGCCATGCCAGTCGAAAATCCTGGCGATCTTCTGCTCCGGCGTCATGCTCTCCCGCGCAAGCTGGTCGAGCTGATCGTCAAAGCGCCTGGCGCGGTAGTCGAGCACGGCGACGATCAACTCATCCTTGCTGGGGAAATGGCGATACATCGTCATCTTGGCCACATCGGCTTCGGCGATGATCCGGTCGATCCCGGTGGCATGGAAGCCGGCACGCTTGAACAGCGCATAAGCGGTTTCGACGACGTGCTGGCGTTTGTCGGAGACAGGCGGCGGTGTCATGATACGCACCAAGTGATGAGACAGGTCTGTCTCATACCTATGCGATGGATTTCACCTTCTGTCAACGCGGCACGAAAAACGCCTGCGGCTGATCAAGCCGCAGGCGCTAACGGGAATCGAGAATCGGAAGGGTGCGTCTAGCGCAGAACGCGGCAGCGGCCGTTATAGACCATCCAGCGGTCGAAGCCCGAGACGCAGAATTCGACATTGTCGCCGATCGAGGCAAAGCCCTGACCTTCCTCGATCAGGTACCAGATGGACCTGTCGCGCCCGTCGGACAGGCTGACGGTGGCCCCGCAATAGCGGCGGCCGATCGGCCAGGTGTCGTCGGCCGGCAGATAGCGGTGCTGATGGATACGCCGGAAATCGATGATCTGCACATCCGGCAGATGGGGCACATGATGCACCTGGTAGGAGAAGCGGGAGGTGATCTTGCTCAGCACCCAGGGCTGGCCGCAGACGCCGCCATCGTCCTCCGAATAGACGCCAAGGTCAGCCGCCTGGACCGCATGGGTAATGCCAAGAGGCGCGGCGAGCGGGGTACAGAGCGAAATCAGGGCAGCAAGTGCGGATTTGGCGAAGCGAGTCATGACAGCCTCTCAAGGTCGATTGCGCGCACTGTGCGGATTCACTTGGCGTCGGTCAAGCGGTTGCTCAGACAATGGTTTCCAGAAACGAGCTGGAGCGTCTACCAACGTACCTGCCGGCTGCGCGTTCCTTCCAGTATCAGTCTTCCGGAAGAAAGGCGGGGTTGAAGACGACTTCCCAGAGATGGTCATCCGGATCCTGGAAATAACCGGCATAGCCGCCCCAGAACGTAGTCTGGGCCGGCTTGACGAGACGCGCGCCTGCCCTGACGGCCTGCGCCATCACGGCATCAACCTCGGCCTCGCTCGTGACATTGTGACCGATGGTGAACTCGGTCGGGCTGCGGCCGGTCTGGCCGATGCCGGCGTCTCGGGCGATGTTGGGACGTTCGAAGATCGCGAACTTCAAGCCGCCCTGCAGATCGAAGAAGGCCACGGCGCCATGCTCGAACTCCCTGCCGATGATGCCCTCGGTCGGAAGCCCAAGTCCGTCTCGATAGAATTCGAGCGACGCCTCCAGATTGTCTACACCAAGGGTGACGACACTGATGCGAGCTTTCATTTTGATTTCTCCTTTCTATATTCACGTTTCTATATTCACGACTTACGCGGTGACGTCAGCGCGGATGCGGTCGCTAATGCCAGCGGAAGGCTTCACGTGATTTGCCATTGCCGGAGCGGCGCGCATTGAAGATTTCGGCCAAAATGGCAGAGAGAGCGGATCGCGCGGCGAGCCTGCGATTGCCAGCCAAGCAGACGGATTATGACTGAAGGGATGGAAGCGGTACTGGCGCAGACCACCGGTTTTTTCCAGGAACGCCCGGCAGACAGGCGGCTGGGTGCCGTCTTCGCGTCCGTCTGGGTCCACCGCATGCAGGACCAGGACGCCCCACCTGTCGTGATAACGCCGGATGCGACGATCGACCTGCAGTGGATCGATGGCCGGTTCCGGGTCGCGGGGCCGGACCGGGAGCCGCAGATCGAGATATTGCCGTCAGGAGCAACGATTGTCGGATTCAGATTCCGGCCGGGGGCGGCCGCCGCGTGGCTGGGCGTGCCGGCCAACCGGATCGTTGGAGAACGCCTCGATCTCGGTGACTTCTGGGGCACCAGGGCGCGCCATCTGGCATGCCATGTGCGGGCCACGCCCGATCTTGCCGAGTTGGCGGGACAATTGGAGAAGGCAATCGGGGAATACACGCAAGAACACCGTGCGCCCGATGTGGTCATGGGCAATGCATTCGACGTCATCGACCGGGGGCTGCCGGCCGGCAAGCCGCTGGTGCCGTTCCTGCTGCGCAGCTTGCATATGAGCGAGCGGTCGCTGCGTCGCCGTTTCGAGGAAAGTTTCGGCTATGGCCCCAAGACGCTCGACCGCATCCTTCGCTTCCATCGATTCCGGCGTCTGCGGCGGACATTCAGCAATGACTCGACCGCCGTACTGGCGGTCGAGGCCGGCTATGCGGATCAGGCCCATTTGATACGTGAAAGCAGGCGGCTGTCCGGCATCACGCCTTCGGCACTGGCCGCCACCCGAGCATAGCGGCGCCTCGGCCGACAGGGTTCAAGCCGTTCCCGCCTGCTCCCCGGCCAGCCATTCCACCGACCAGTGCGCCGGCTTTTCCACCGCGAGCAATTTGTGCAGTGCCGGCAACACGGTCCGCAATTCGGCTTCCAGCGTGAAGGGCGGATTGACCACCACCATGCCGCTGCCATCAAGGCTGGGTTCGGAAGAGGCCGGTCGGATCTCGAACTCTATGTCGAGGATTTTCGGGATGCCGGATTGCTTCAGCGCCTTCCTGAAGGCGATGATCGCCTTGCGATCCTTGATCGGATACCACAGCGCGTAAATGCCGCCGGGCCAGCGCTTGTGCGCCCTTATGAGCCCGTCGACCAGGCGGCCGAACTCGCCCTCCTCCTCGAATGGCGGATCGATGAGGACCAGGCCGCGCTTCTCCTTCGGCGGCAGATGCGCGCCGAGCGCCAGCCAGCCATCGAGTTCCATCACCCTCACCTGGAAGTCGCCAGCGAATTCCGCCTTCAGCTTGGCGGCGTCTTTCGGGTGCAGTTCGATCGCCGACAACCGGTCCTGCTTGCGCAGAAGATGGCGCGCCAGCATCGGCGAACCCGGATATTTCTTCACGCCGTTCCCGGAATTGAGCGACCGCACAGCCTCCAGATAGGGCGCCAGCAGCGCGCCCGCCCTGGCGTCGAACGAGGCATCGATCAGCCTGCCGATGCCACCTTGCCATTCGCCGGTCTTCTGCGCCTCGAGCGACGACAGATCGTAGCGGCCAATGCCGGCATGGGTGTCGACGACGCGAAAAGCCTTGTCCTTCTGCTTGAGATAGTCGAGCAGACGCGTCAGCACGACATGCTTGACGACATCGGCGAAATTTCCGGCGTGGTAGGCGTGGCGATAGTTCACTTGGGTCCCCTGCCCCAGCGCGGCGGCGGCGGTTGCGAGTTCGGATTGTCCGGCCGGCCGCCACCAGAACGCAGGGACAGCAGGAAGCCGATCAGGCCGACCGCCATCAGCGAGAGGCCGACCGGCCGCGCACGACGGTCGGCTTCGCCGACACCGGAACGCAGCACAAGGTCGACCGCCCGCATCGGTATGTCCTCGGCATCGCCCGGACCGACGGTGAAGACATAAGGGCCGGGACTGACGGTCGCGATGACGCCCGCCTCGTCACGAAAGATCTTGTCGGGCAGTTGCGGGCTGACCTGGCGCGGGTTGTCGACATGGTTGAACCGCAACGTCGACGCAAGCACCGTGCGGCCATTGGTGGCGGCGGTCAGCGTCAACACCGTGTGTTGCTGCGAAACGATGCGCTCGGCTCTCGCGGTCAGGTCGACCAGCACGCGCACCGGCGCATCGCGGCTCGAGAGCGACACGGTCACTGGTTTGAAGCGGCCTTGTTCATAGACCCGCCAGGTGCCGATCTCGCGGCCTGAAAAATTGGTCATCGCCCAAGGATAGATGAGGCCGATGCCGGTGCCGGCGAGCAGGATCAGGACAAACAGAAAGCGCATTCAGACAGTCACCTTGTAGTCATGCCTTGGCAATCATGCCTCGCCGGGCAACTTGCCAGTACCGGCACCGTCACGCAGGCGTTCCATTTCGTCCAGCAGCATGTCGAGGCCGAGCTCGAATGTCTTGTCGAATTCGGCGGTGCCGAAAAAGCGCCCGGCCGCCGTGACATTGGGAAAATCCCGGGCCAGTTGCTCGTTGCTGACCGTGTTCACAGCCGACGGGCCCCTGGCGTAGCCCGCGTTCTCGTCCAGCACCGCGCCCATCAAGTAATAGCCGACGGCGCGAAACAGCCGCGCGCTGAGTTCGGTGTCAAAGCCGGCATCCTTGAACAGGCCGATAATGCCGTCCAGCCAGGCAAGGCAAATGGGCGAGTTCATACGGTAGGTGACGAAGAAGGCGGCATAGGCGGGATGGTCTCGGCCGATGCGACGAAAATCCTCGATGGCGATGCGCATCCTTTGCCGCCATGGGAGGCTGGCGTCGGGCATCTCAAGCGCACCGATCAACCGGTCGACGAGCGCTTCGTGCAAATGCGCCACCGAAGGAAAGTGGTGGTAAATGCTCATCGCCTCGCAACCGAGTGCCGCCGCCAGCTTGCGCATGGAAAAGCCGGCGAGCCCCTCCTTCTCGATCACCTCGAAGGCCGCGTCCTCGATCATCTCGCGCGACAGGCGGCCACGTGTTCCAGCTTTTTTTATCGATGAGTCCATGGCGCCGCTTGACAACTTACACTGTAAGGTTCATTTTCCGCATCACCTTACGCCGTAAGGCTTGGAAAAACCAGAGGAGAATGTCATGTTCGATTATCGCATTCTTTCATCCGTGCCTTCTTCCATGTGCCGGACCTTCCTGCTCGCCGCTACCGGCTGTGCACTCACGCTGGCCGCGACACCTGCTCATGCCGACGACTATGATGCGACCCTCAAGGATATCCAGTCGACCATGGGTGGCGTACCGAGCTTTGTGAAGCAGTTTCCCAAAGCCGGTCTGCCCGGTGCCTGGGCCGAGGTCAAGGCCATCGAACTCAGCGACAAGACGGCACTGCCGCCAAAGGTCAAGTCGCTGATCTCGCTGGCGGTGGCGGCGCAGATCCCGTGCAGCTATTGCATCTGGGAGGACACGCAGGACGCCAAGCGCGCCGGCGCCACCGACGAGGAGATCCAGGAAGCCGTGACAATGGCTGCGTTGACCCGCCACTGGAGCACCATCTTCAATGGCATGCAGGTCGATTTCGAAACGTTCAAGAAGGAAATGGGCGGGCAATAAGCCCCGCAGGCAAGAAGAAATCGGTGAAATGGCGAACCAGCCGATGACGGTTGTAATCGTCTAAGAGACCCGCCAAAGGGCGGGTCTCTTCATGGGCAGCCCATGCACCGACACTCGATTGCGACCTGGTCGCCATGTCGGCCGTTGCGCTGAAACCTAGGCCTTGCGCTCCCAGCGGCGGTCTGATGTCTGCTGCCAGTAGGTCACGGCATGGCCCGCGTCCTTCATCGCCTTCCAATGCGCGCGGGCCGCCTCGACCTGGCCGGCGTCATGGCCGTCGAACAGGAACACGGCGCGCTCGTAGCCGGCAAGATCGGGCGGCGCCGCGCCGTCGACCAGGAACCTTATCCTGGCTTCATTGGGATTGCCGTCGCCGGTGGTCAACAGGATAGGCTGCTCCCCGGGATAAGCCTCGCGATCTGTCGCGTGCGCCAGGAACGAATCATCGCGGAAGGTCCACAGATGCTGGTCGAGCGCGTCGCGCCGTTCCTCGGTGCCGGTCTGCACCACGGCGCGCCAGCCACGATCGACGCTGCGCTCCAGCAGACCCGGCAGCGCATCCTCCAGCGTCGATTCGGTCAGATGGTAGAACAGCACGTCGGCCATGGATCGAGGTCAGCTTTCGTAATGATCGCGCACCAGCCGGTCGAGCAGGCGCACGCCGAAGCCTGAACCCCAGGACTGGTTGATCTCGCTCGATGGCGCGCCCATGGCGGTGCCGGCAATGTCGAGATGCGCCCAGGGCGTATCCTTGACGAAGCGCTGCAGGAACTGCGCGGCGATGATGGCGCCGCCATAGCGGCCGCCGATGTTTTTCATGTCGGCGTTCTTGGAATCGATCAGCTTGTCGTATTCGACCCCGAGCGGCATGCGCCACAGCCGCTCCTGAGTCGCCTGCCCCGCCCCCGCCAGCCTCTCCGCCAATTCGTCATTGTTGGAAAACAGGCCGGCATAATGCAGGCCGAGCGCGACCATGATGGCGCCGGTCAGCGTCGCCAGATTGACCATGAATTTCGGCTGGAAGCGGTCGTTGCAGTACCACAGCGCATCGGCCAGCACGAGACGCCCTTCGGCGTCGGTGTTGAGCACCTCGATGGTCTGGCCCGACATGGAGGTGACAATGTCGCCAGGGCGCTGGGCATGGCCGTCGACGGCGTTCTCGACAAGACCGATGATGCCGACGACATTGGCTTTCGCCTTGCGAGCGGCCAGCGCGTGCATGAGCCCGGTTACCGCGGCAGCGCCGCCCATGTCGCCCTTCATGTCCTCCATGCCCGACGCCGGCTTCATCGAATTGCCGCCGGTGTCGAAGGTGACACCCTTGCCGACGAAGGCGATCGGGCTGTCCTTGGCTTTGCCGCCGTTCCACTGCATGATCGCCATGCGCGCGCCGCGCGGCGAGCCTTGCGCAACGCCGAGCAGCGAGCCCATGCCGAGCTTCTTCATCTCCTTCTCGGTCAGGATCTCGACCTTGACGCCGAGCGCCTCGAGCTCCTTGGCCCGGGCAGCGAACTCGACCGGTCCCAGAATATTTGCCGGTTCGTTGACAAGGTCGCGCGCCAGAAGCACACCGTCGACCACCGCCTCGGCATCCGCGAAAGCCTTCCTGGCGCCGGCCGGGTCAGCAGTGTGGATGGTTATCTTGACCGACTTCTTCGGATCGGCCTTTGCGTCATCCTTGTCCTTCCTGGTCTTGTACTTGTCGAAGGAATAGCCGCGCAGGAGGATACCAGCCGCAAGGTTGGCCGCGTCCTTGCCGTCAGGCGAGGCGCCGGCAAGGTCGATCACGACGGCAACGTCGGTTGCCTTGCGCAACGAGGCTGCAATGGTGCCGCCCAGTTTCAGCCAGGCATATTCGTCGAGCCCCGACGCCTTGCCGGCGCCGATCGCGACCAGCCTGTCGAGCGACGTTGCCTGCGGCGCCAGAACCTCGACGACGCCGGCGAACTTGCCCGTGAACTCGGCCACCGGGAAAGCCCGTTCCAGCGTCTTGCCGGGATCGTACGCCGAGGCGGCGTCGCTCAGGCTGCCGTCATCCGCCGACAGCACGAAGACCGTGCCCTTCCTGCCCGCCGCCGTCTGGGGCGCGGCAAATTTTGCAAAGGCGATCGACGGTCTCGGATTCATCATGTCCTGCTTTCGGGGATTGCGCGATGATGCGCGAAGCGGTTTGAAGCGATCCGCGACATTTGGTCGTTTTCCGGCATTTGGCAAGACTTTGCCAAAATGGCTACCCATATGACACACGGAATCGATGGCGATTCGTCGCGGCACGGCCCCGCTTCATGCCGCAACATGTTGTTAACCATCGATGTTCGCCCTTTCTTATCCATTCCCTCCGACACTCCGGTCCACTGCGGCACGCGACGTGGGACGGGAACCGGATCGCCTGCCTGATCGAGCCCACCGGAGCCAGTTGTGCGGTCGTCGCCGGACAGCTACCCTGAGCGTGGTGGCATGATGCCGTTCGAGAAAATCGAGTAAAGCCTTCATGAAGGTCGTTGAACGCTACATCATGCGCCGCGCTTTCGTGGTCTTCCTGGCAGCGCTGGTCTGGACGCTGGCCATCGTGTGGACCACGCAGGTGCTGGCCAAGATCGACCTTGTCACCGACAGTGGCCAGTCGTCGCTGACCTTCTTCGAGGTCGCCGCCCTCATTCTTCCCTCGATAATACCGATCGTCGTGCCTTTCGCGCTGGTGGTAGCGGTTGCCCAGACACTCAGTGTCATGAATTCGGATTCCGAACTCGCTGTCGTCAACGCGGCAGGCGCCTCGCGCTGGACGATCGTGCGGCCAATCATGCTTCTCGCGCTTGCGGCCAGCGTTTTTTCCTTTGCCGTCGACAATGGCATCGACCCCTATGCAAGGCAGAAGAACCGCGCCCTGGTGGCGCAGTCGCGCGCCGACCTGTTGTCGCTGATCATCCAGGAAGGCACCTTCCGCAAGATCGAGGACGGCCTGTTCCTGCAGATTGGCGAGCGGCTTCCGGACAATCGGCTGGGCGGCATCTTCGTCGCCGATTCGCGTGAGGAAGGCGTCAATCTCGTCTATTATGCCAAGACGGGCAGCATCGTCGAACGCGGCGGCGAGAAGGTGCTGATGATGAATGACGGCGTCATCCACCGCAAAACGCTGACCGGCGACCTCAGCGTCATTCGGTTCACCTCCTATGCCTTCGACATGTCGGCGTTCATGGCGGCGGCCTCCGAGGTGACGCTGCTGCCGAAGGACCAGACAACCCAGTACCTGCTCAATCCAAGCCCCAACGACAAGAATTTCCAGCAGAGACCGCAGGAATACAGGGCCGAGATCGACCAGCGATTTTCGGAATGGACCTATTCCATGGTGTTCGCGCTGATCGCGCTCGCGGTCGCCGGCGACGCGCGCTCGCATCGCGAGGCGCGCGTCAATCCCTTGATCACGGCGATCGCCATATCCCTGTTCGTGCGCTGGCTGGGCTTCTTCGCCGCCAGCAAGGCGGATGAGATCCCGCAATACGCCTATATGGTCTATGGCGTGCCGATCGTGGCTTCCGCCGTTGCCATCTGGTTCATCGTGTCGAACCGCACCATGGAACTGCCGGTGGCCTGGGCGGACTGGATGACGAACCTGGCCAGCCGCTTCGGTGACGGCTGGAACGCCCTCAAGCTGCGTTGGTCGCGGCGCGGCACTTCAGGTCAGGGGGTCGGCTGATGGGCTGGACACTGGGCCGTTATTTCTTCTTCCGTTACGTGACGATCACGATCTGGTTCTTCCTGGGCCTGCTGGCGCTGGTGTTCCTGATCGATTTCACAGAACTGTCCGGCCGCACCACCGGCCTGCCCGGCTTCACCTATGGAACGGCCGTGGCCATTTCGGGCCTTCGGATGCCGATGATCATGCTGCAGACGGTGCCATTTGTCGGCCTGTTCTCGGCGATGGCAACGCTGGTGTCCCTCAACCGCCGCTACGAGCTGGTCATCGCGCGTTCCGCCGGCGTTTCCGCCTGGCAATTCCTTTTGCCATGCTGCATCGGAGCATTGCTGTTCGGCTTCGTGTCGGTCGGGCTCATCAATCCGCTGGCCGCGCACGCCTTCTCCTTGTCGGAGCAGATCGAGACCCAGTTGCGCTCCGGCAAATCGAACACGGTTTCGGCCGATGCCGCTCCCTGGATTCGTCAGAAAACCGGCTCTGGTGACACCATCATCGGTGCGCGGGCCATCCTCAACCAGGGTCTGGAGATGGCCGACGCCGTCTTTTTCGTCCTCGACCAGCAAGGCAATATCGTCGAGCGCAAGGATGCCGCGCGTGCCTACCTGCGGGACGGTTATTGGGACTTGCAGGACGTAAAGACCTTCAAGAACGGCACCATCCAGCCCGCCGCGAGCGATCGTGTGCCGACCAATCTGAAGCCGGAATTCGTGCAGGAGCGGCTGGCGCGCCCGGAGACCATTCCATTCTACGACCTGCCCGGAAAAATCGAGGTTGCCCGTTCCTTCGGCCTCAAGGCAAATGCCTTTGCCATGCAGTTTGATTCGCTGGTGGCGTTGCCGTTCCTCCTCGTCGCCATGACGCTGATTGCGGCAACAGTTTCAATGCGATTTGCGAGGATGGGACAATCGGCAACGATGATTCTGGGTGGCGTCGTTGCCGGGTTTCTGCTTTATGTCGTTTCTGTGCTGGTGAAGGCATTCGGCGTGGCGGGGTTCGTGCCGACTGCCATAGCCGCCTGGGTGCCAGTTGTGGTAGCTATGTTCTTCGGGGTGACTTTCCTGCTATACAAGGAAGACGGCTAGTGAGGGAGGCGTTTTTGCCCAGCAACAGGCAGGCCAGGTTGGCGCGCCTCTATGCGGCGAGCGCCTTGGCGTGCCTGCTTGCCTGCGGCGTTCCATTGCCTGCGTTCGCGCAGGACGTCGGCGATGTGGCGACCAAGGTTCCGTCCGGCTCGCAGATGCTGCTCGCGGCCGATACGCTCGAGTACAACAACGACAACCAGACCGTGACCGCTATCGGCGGGGTCCAGATCGACTATGGCGGCAACCGCCTCGTCGCCCAGAAGGTCGTATACAACCGCAACACCAAGCGGATGGTTGCCAGCGGCAATGTCGAAATCGTCAACAGCGACGGCACCAAGATCAATTCGCAGCATATCGATATCACCGACGATTTCGCCGACGGCTTCGTCAATGCGCTTCGCGTCGAAACCGTAGACAAGGCCTATTTCGCCGCCGAAAGCGCCGAGCGCATGGGCGGCGTGCTGACCACCTTCCACAATGGTGTCTACACCGCCTGCGAGCCGTGCGAGGACAAGCCCGACAAAGCGCCTACCTGGCGCGTGAAGGCCAGGAAGATCATCTGGAACGGCGAGAAGAAGACGGTTCGCTTCGAGAATGCGAATTTCGAGTTCTTCGGCTTTCCGCTCGCCTACCTGCCGGCTTTCGAGATCGCCGACCCGACGGTGAAGCGCAAGAGCGGTTTCCTGATCCCCAGCATCAGCTACAACAGCCACCTGGGATACAGCGTCAAGGTTCCCTACTATTTCGCACTTTCGCCGACCTATGACCTGACGGTGTCGGGAAGCGGCTACACCAAGCAGGGCTTCCTCGGAGAGGCCGAGTGGCGGCAGCGCTTCAACAATGGCCAATACAGTTTGAAGATGGCCGGCATCCAGCAGCAGGATCCCGACGCCTTCATCGACAGCGCTGGCCGCAACGTCGATTCCGGCGCCGCGGGCGACCCGAACAAGTTCCGCGGCATGATGGGCACGCAGGGACAGTTCGCGATCAACGAACGCTGGAATTTCGGCTGGGACGTGCTGCTGCAGACAGACAAGAACTTCTCCAACACCTACAACATCGACAAGTACAATGCCGCCGTCCATCAGTCGTCGGTCTACCTGACCGGTCTCAATGGCCGTAACTATTTCGACGTGCGTGCCATGCATTTCGAGGTCCAGGAAAATACGCTCAACGGCAATCCGGCGGCGCGAAGCGGCCAGCAGCCCTGGGTGCTGCCCTCGCTGGATTATGCATACATCCCTGATGCGTCCATCGCGGGCGGTCAGTTGTCGATGAACGTCAATACGCGGGTGATCCGCCGCGATGATCTCGATGAGACATACTTTGAGCGTTACCTGCCCGGTTCGGGTACGCAGCGCGTGCGCGGCATTGAAGGCGAGTCCAGCCGTCTCACGGCCGAAGCGGAATGGAAGCGGTCATTCATCACCGACGACGGCCTGGTGCTGACTCCGTTGCTGGCGCTGCAGGGCGATGTGGACTACCTCAACGCGTCGTCTGGATCGCTCGCCGCCGTCAACCAGATGGCGACGAATTTGGGCCAGCAGGACAACATGCGTTCGTCGTTTGCCCGTTACATGGCAACAGCGGGCCTCGAAATGCGTTGGCCGATGCTGTTTTCGATGGCCAGCGGGTCGAGCCATGTCATCGAGCCGATGGCGCAGGTATTCCTGCGTCCGAACGAACAGTATGTCGGCGGCCTCGCCGTCCCGAATGAAGACGCCCAGAGCATGGTGTTCGATGCAACCACGCTCTTCGAACGCGACAAGTTCTCCGGTTACGACCGCGTGGAAGGCGGTTCGCGCGCCAATGTCGGCTTCCGCTATTCCGGCTCCTATATCAACGGCTGGGGTACCAATGCGATTTTCGGCCAGTCCTACCAGATTGGCGGGGACAACTCCTTCGCGGCGCCGGATCTGGTCAATGTCGGCGCCTATTCGGGCCTTCAGGACACCAAGTCCGACTATGTCGGCCTGTTCGGCATCAACAGCCCGAACGGATTCGCGGCTTCCATCAGCGGTCGCTTCGACGAGCAGAGCTTCGAGGTTCGCCGCGCCGAGGTGAAGGCCGCCTATTCAGGCCTGCCGGTGTCGTTGAGTGCCAAATACGCCTTCATCCAGGCCCAGCCGCTCTATGGCTTCACGACCGACCGTCATGAGGTGACGCTGGGTGCGTCCACCCACCTTGCCGAGAACTGGCGCGTTTTCGGGACAGGAACCTACGACCTGCAGGAAAGCCTGTTGGTCAAGGATGGGATCGGCTTCGCCTACAACGATTCCTGCTTCACCTATCTGATGACGTACTCGCAGTCGCGTGACCTGAACACCAGGGAAGTGACACAGAGCATCGGCTTCAATCTGTCGTTCCGCACCCTCGGCGACTTCGGCTCGTCGACCAGTGCGATCGACACCATCCAGTAGCCGGCGACATCGTTTCGCCGCATAGGGCTGGCACGGATTCGCGCACCCGGAAGAGGACGAAATTGGGCGGAACCGGGATAGAATTGGGATGCTAATGATGAGGAAATACCTCTTTTCAGCAGGGTTCGCGCTGCTTGTGGCGGCGACATCCGTGTCGATGACCGTCATGACGCCCCCGGCCTTCGCCAGCGAGATCAAATACGTCGTCAACGACATACCAATCACGTCAGGCGATATCGCGCATCGTGCCGCCTTCCTGAAACTGCAGCACAAGAAGGGGGGCGACGCCGCCCAGGAAATGATCGATCAGACGCTGCGTCTTGCCGAGGCCAGGCGGCTTGGCATCCGCATCAGCGACGCGCAGGTCGAGGCAGCCTATCAGCGCTTTGCTTCCGGCAACAAGATGCAACTCAGCCAGCTCGACGGCGTCATGGAAAAATCCGGAGTCACCAAGGAACACTTCAAGGAGTTCATCCGCGCCCAGATGGCCTGGAACCAGGCCTTGAGCGCGCGCTACCGTTCCGGAGAAGGCGGCAGCGTGACCGAGCAGGACGCGGTCAGGCGCATGCTCGACAAGGGTGGGGCCAAGCCAAGCGCCACCGAGTACATGCTGCAGCAGGTCATCTTCGTCGTGCCGGCCGCCGAACGCAGCGCGACGCTGGCCAAGCGCAAGCGCGAGGCTGACGCCATGCGCGCCCGCTTCAACGGCTGCAACACGACGCGCGAGTTCGCCAAGGGCCTGATCGACGTCACCGTTCGCGATCTGGGCCGGGTGCTGGCGCCGCAACTGCCGCCGGACTGGGCCGAGCAGATCAAGGCCACCAAGGTTGGCGGCGCCACTGTCACGCGCGAAACCGAGCGCGGCGTCGAGTTCATCGGCATCTGCTCGTCGCGCGAAGTGTCCGACGACAAGACTGCCCAGATGGTGTTCCAGAGCGAAGGCTCCAACGACAAGGCGGCCGACGATCTCAGCAAGAAATATGTAGACGAGCTGAAGGCGAAAGCCCGCATCGTCAAGCGCTGACGTGAGCAGCGCGATGAACGCGCTGGCGCTTAGCGTTGGCGATCCGTCCGGCATCGGCCCCGAAATCGCTATCACCGCCTTCCTGGCGCGCGAGGCAGTCGGCTTGCCTGCCTTCTATCTCTTGGCTGATCCGGCGCTGATCGCATCGCGGGCAAGCCACCTCGGCGTGTCGGTGCCGATCGTCGAGACAACGCCGGCGCAAACGGCGCAAGTTTTCGTCGATAGCCTGCCGGTCGTTTCACTGGCCGCCCGGTTCATCGACAGCCCCGGCAGGCCGAATCCGGCCAATGCGGCCGGCACCATCGAGGCGATCGACCGCGCGGTCGCCGCCTGCCTCGCTGGCGACGCCGCTGCCATGGTCACCTGCCCTATCGCCAAGAAGCCGCTCTACGATGCCGGCTTCCGCTTTCCCGGCCATACCGAATATCTGGCGCATCTGGCGGCCCGGCACGGTGGTGTCGAGGTGACGCCGGTCATGATGCTGGCAGGCCCTGATCTGCGCACCGTTCCCGTCACCATCCACATCGCGCTGGCCGAGGTGCCGAAGTCCCTGACCACCGAATTGATCGTGGCGACCGCGCGCATCACCGCCACAGACCTCGCCAGCCGCTTCGGCATCGCCAGGCCGAGGCTTGCCATTGCCGGCCTCAATCCGCATGCTGGCGAAGGCGGCTCCATGGGCCAGGAAGACGAACGTGTGGTGCGCCCGGCGGTCGACATCCTGCGCGCCGAGGGCATCGATGCTTTCGGGCCTCTACCGGCCGACACGCTGTTCCATGCCCGGGCGCGGGCGGGCTATGATGTCGCGCTGTGTATGTATCATGACCAGGCCTTGATCCCGGCCAAGGCGTTGGCTTTCGACGAGGCGGTCAACGTCACGCTCGGCCTGCCCTTTATCCGCACGTCGCCCGACCATGGCACGGCCTTCGACATCGCCGGCAAGGGCATTGCACGGCCCGATAGCCTGATCGCCGCGTTGAAGCTCGCCAGACGGCTCGCCGACATCGACAACAAGGCCGCGGCCGCATGAGCGCTCCCGTTTCCGGTCCGAACGCATGAGCATCGACGGGCTGCCGCCGCTGCGCGATGTGATCGAGCGCCATGGGCTGCAGGCGAAAAAGGCGCTCGGCCAGAATTTCCTGCTCGATCTCAATTTGACGGGCAAGATCGCACGCAGCGCCGGCGACCTGACAAGCACCGCGGTGATCGAGGTTGGTCCGGGGCCTGGCGGCCTGACAAGAGCGCTGCTTTCCAACGGCGCCCGCCGGGTTGTCGCCATCGAGCGCGACGAGCGCTGCCTGGCGGCACTGGCCGAAGTCTCCGCTTACTATCCCGGCCGGCTGGAGGTGATTTCGGGCGACGCGCTCAAGACCGACTTTGCCGGCATCGCGGCAGCGGCCGGAGATGGTGGCACGGTGAGGATCGTGGCCAACCTACCCTACAATATCGGTACGGAATTACTCATCCGCTGGCTGACTGTTATGGACTGGCCGCCCTTCTACGCCTCGATGACGCTGATGTTCCAACGTGAGGTGGCCCAGCGCATCGTCGCCGCGCCTGGCAGCGATGCCTATGGCAGGCTTGGCGTGCTGGCCGGCTGGCGCACGCAAGCCAGGATCGCCTTCGACGTACCGCCCCAGGCCTTCACGCCGCCGCCCAAGGTCACCTCTTCGGTGGTGCATCTGGAGCCGCGCGCGACACCCCTGCCCACTGACGTGAAGAAACTCGGCCGCGTCACCGAAGCCGCGTTCGGCCAGCGCCGAAAGATGTTGCGGCAGAGCGTGAAAAGCCTGGGCGGCGAGGCCTTGCTTGAGCGCGCGGGCATCGATCCGACGAGACGCGCCGAAACGCTCAGCGTCGAGGAATTTGTACGCCTGACGAACGCGGTGTAGCTCCCTTCCCGCCGCTTGCGGGGAGACGATGCCGACAGGCAATGAGCGGCGCAAACCATTTTCAGAGTACGGTGTGCTGCCCCATCCGGCCCTTCGGGCCACATTCTCCCGTGAGATCGAACCCCCTTTGCCGTAACGAGCGCGGCAGGCGCGTCATATCGTCGCATATTGCGACGGAAGGTGTCATGATGGTCATTCTGGCCTGCTTCCAGAAGTCCGCCAGCAGCGCGGCGGACGATGCAGTATTCTGAGAATGACATGACAATGTATTAAAACTGTGATCAGTTCGGGCGATAGTCGCGCAACTGCTTAATCATGAAGTTCTTGAATGGGAGCCCATGAACGCCAGAAGCCTTCTTTCGGATTATTCGAATCCGAATCGATTCGCACGTGGGATGCCCACGGCGCTGTGTCATTTTCATTCATCGCAAGCGCACGACGCGCGCCCTACCCAATCATCGGAGAAGGCGCGCTAAGCGCCCCACCCTTTTCCGTTTTCCATTTTCCGGTCCCAAAGCAGAAAGGAAGCGCAGCATGTCTTCACAATCGAGCCTGAGGTTGGCGATGCGGGCATTGTTGGTCCGCGAGAATTTTGGCGAAGAATCAGCTGCGGGACGCGCGATGGCGGCGCTGGTCGATGAACTGGAACGGCGCGAGATCGAAGTCGTGCTTTCTTCGGCCGTCGACGACGCGCTTGCGATCGTTTCGACCGATCCCTCGATCCAATGCTTGCTACTCGACTGGGATCTGAGCAAAGGCGACGAGCATCAGGCGGCGCGCACGATCCTGGACGCGATGCGCGATTTCAACGCCGACGTGCCAATCTTCCTGCTCGCCAACCGCAGCGTGGCCTCAACGATCCCGGCCGACGCGATGACCAAGGCCGACGATTTTATCTGGCTGCTCGAGGACACTGCCGACTTCATCGGCGGGCGCGTCTTCGCGGCGCTGCAACGCTATCGCTCGACAGTCCTGCCACCGATGTTCGCCGGTCTCGTCGAGTTCGCGCGGACCTATGAATATTCTTGGCACACCCCGGGACATACTGGCGGCACCGCTTTTCTGACCTCGCCCGTCGGACGGGCCTTCTTCGAGTTTTTCGGGGAAAGCCTGTTCCGGTCAGACCTGTCGATTTCGGTCGGCGAACTCGGCTCGCTGCTGGACCATAGCGGGGCGATCGGCGCGGGCGAACGCTATGCCGCGAAGGTCTTTGGATCGGACCGGAGCTATTATGTCACCAATGGTTCGTCGACATCGAACCGCGTCATATTGATGGCGAGCGTGACGCGTGACCAGGTCGCGCTGTGCGACCGCAACTGCCACAAGTCTGTCGAACATGCGATGACGCTGTCGGGCGCGATCCCGTGTTACCTGATGCCGACGCGCAACGCGCTGGGGATCATCGGACCGATCCCGCCCGAGCGACTGACCCCCGCCGCGCTGCGCCTGCTGGTCAGCGAGAATCCACTGGTGCCGATCGGTCCCGATGCCAGGCCGGTCCACGCGGTCATCACCAATTCGACCTATGACGGGCTTTGCTACAATGTCGCGCGCGTCGAGGAACTGATGGGCGAAAGCGTCGACCGGCTCCATTTCGACGAAGCCTGGTACGCCTATGCGCGCTTCAACCCGATTTATCGCGAACGCTTCGGAATGCACGGTGAACCGGCGACGCGCGATCGGTCGAAGCCTACCGTCTTCACAACCCATTCGACGCACAAGCTGCTCGCGGCGCTGTCGCAGGCGTCGATGATCCATGTTCGCGACGGCCGCAACCCGATCGACCATGCCCGCTTCAACGAAGCGTTCATGATGCACGCATCGACCTCGCCCTGTTATCCGATCATCGCGTCCAACGATGTGTCGGCGGCGATGATGGATTCGTCGGGCGAAAAACTGACCGGCACATCGATCCGCGAGGCGATTGCGTTTCGCCAGATGGTGGCGCGACTGTCGGCTCAAATGGCGGAGGACAATAGCTGGTTCTTCGACCTGTGGCAGCCAGCCAAGGTTCCAGACGCGCGCGGACGCACCGTCGCCTTCCACGAAGCCGATCCGGAACATCTGGCGACCGAGCCGTCGTGCTGGTACCTCGAGCCCAACGCCGAATGGCACGGCTTCGGGAATATCGAGCCTGGTTATTGCATGCTCGATCCGATCAAGGTGTCGATCCTGACCCCCGGAATGGACCCGACGGGCGATCTGCGCGCGGTCGGCATTCCCGCGAGCATCGTTACCGCCTATCTGGCGGCGCGCGGTATAGTCGCCGAGAAAACCACCGACTTCACGATCCTCTTCCTGTTCTCGCTAGGCGTCACCAAGGGTAAATGGGGAACGCTGGTCAACGCGCTGCTCGATTTCCGCAAGGATTATGACGCGAACTGCCCGCTCGATCGCGCGATCCCCAGCCTCGTCGCCGATCATCCCGATCGTTACGCGGGCATGGGACTGCGCCAGCTTGCCGACCTGATGTTCGCCGCGATGGGCGACCTCAAGACGACGCGGATGATGTCCGAGGCGTTCGGCATCCTCCCCAAGCCCGACATGAGCCCTGTCGCCGCCTATGAGCAGCTGGTCCGCGGCAATATCGAGAAGGTTGCGCTTGATCAGGTCGCGGGCCGCACGCTGGCGACAGGGATCGTCCCCTATCCCCCGGGCATCCCGCTGATGATGCCGGGCGAAAATGCCGGTCCCAAAGGCGGGGCACTGATCGGTTATCTCAAGGCGCTCGAAAGCTACGACCTGCGCTTCCCCGGCTTTGGGCACGATACCCACGGGGTCGAGAATGAGGATGGCGTCTATCACGTGTTGGTCGTCAAGCATTGAAGGGGAAGCGAAATGGCTGAAGAAGCAGCGGCTGCGCCCGCAAGCGGGGGCGGCAACAAGATCGGGGTGGTTGCCGCCACATTAATGGTGGCAGGCAACATGATGGGATCGGGCGTATTCATGCTGCCCGCCAATCTTTCGGCGATCGGAAGCATCGCGCTGATCGGATGGATCTTCACGATTGTTGGCGCGGTCGCGCTGGCGCTCGTCTTCGCCAAGCTGGCGGCGATCGATCCCGCGGCGGGCGGCCCTTACGCCTATACGCGAAAGGCGTTCGGCGATTATATGGGGTATCAGACAAACCTCATTTACTGGCTCGCGAACGTCATTGGCAACGTCGCGCTCGCGGTCGCTGGCCTTGGCTATCTTTCGCATTTCTTTCCGGTGGTGAAAGTCCCGGTGGTGATGGCATTCGCCGCCATCGCAGTCATCTGGTTCTTCACCTACGCCAATATCCTCGGCCCCAAGCTGGTCGGTCGGCTCCAGAGCTTCACGACCGTGTTCGCGCTGGTCCCGATCTTCGGGATGGCGCTGTTCGGCTGGTTCTGGTTCAGCGCCGACATCTATGAATCGGCGTGGAACGTCTCTGGCAAGAGCGACACAAGCGCGGTAATGGCCACGCTCACCTTCACACTCTGGGCATTTATCGGCGTCGAAAGCGCGTCCGTCTCGGCCGGCGTCGTCGAGAATCCCTCGCGCAATGTCCCGATTGCTACGGTCGGCGGGGTGGTGCTGGCATCGGTCGCCTATATACTCAGCTCGTCGGTCATCATGGGCATGATCCCAAACAAGGAATTGCTGGTTTCATCAGCGCCCTTCGCGGATGCCGCGCGGCTCGCGCTGGGCGATTTTTCTGGCAGTGTAGTCGCGCTCTGCGCCGCAGTCGGTTGTCTCGGGTCGCTGGCGGGCTGGACCTTGCTCGTCGGCCAGTCGGCAAAAGCCGCGGCGGATGACGGGCTGTTCCCTGGCATCTTCGCGCGGGTCAACAAGCGCGGCGTCCCCTCGCTGGGCCTTGTCATCGTGGCGACGATCATGAGCATTCAGGTGCTCGCCACCATGTCGCCGACCGCAAGCGAGCAGTTCGGCAAGATCGCGTCGATTGCGGTCATCATGACATTGCTGCCTTATATTTACTCGATGATCGCCATAAAGGTGCTCGGCTATCGCAAGATGCCCCACGCGCAGTACACCTTCTTCGTGATCACGGGGCTCGCGGGGGCGGCCTATTGCATGGTGGCGCTGGCTGGCTCCGATGGAGAGCAAGTGCGGTGGTCACTGATCTTCGTGATCTCCACAATCGTTTTCTACTCGGCGTCGATCACCCGCAAGCGCGATATCGAGGAAAAGCATCTCCATCCGGGTGGGCGTTCGCCCGTCTGGGTGCGTTATCTCGCACTGGGTGTTACCATTGCCGCGCTGGCCGTAATGTTCTGGCTGTCGGTGGGCCGCTATTCCGGTCTCGACCTTCACTCGCGCTCTGCATCGCCGCCGAACGTATCGGAGACGGTCGACAAGATGGTGCCACAAGAGACGCCCTGATGGACTGGCGTGCGATGACCGATGCGGATCTCGATCGAGTGACGAACCTCGCAGAGGCGGTTCACCTCGATTATCCCGAGAACTCATCGGTCTTCGCCGCCTGTTTCCGCCTCTATCCGGCAGGATGTCATGTTCTGGACATCGGCGACGGCAGGATTGGCGGCTACCTGATCTCACATCCAGGGCGGCTCGACACGCCGCCGGCACTCGATGTGCCGCTGAAGCGGCTGCCCGAACCGCTCGACTGCTATTATCTTCACGACCTCGCGGTCGGCGAGGCAGCGCGCGGGCACGGCATGGCGAACCGCGCGGTGGAGATTGTCGTGGAGGAAGCACGCCGTGGTGGCTTTTGACACTATCGCCCTGATCGCGGTCGGCGATGCCCATGCCTTCTGGAACTATTGGGGTTTCGCATCGCTCGGCGACGGCCGGATCAATCCGGCGAAAGGCTATGGCGAGGAAGCGCGCGCGTTGATCCGCAAAATCTGATCAGCGCACGAAATCATACTCGATCGTCGCCTGGATGCGCGAGGTGATGCGCGAGCTGCCATCCTGTTCGTCGCGGAACCCGACGAGCCGCACGACGCCGCCGAGCTACGATGGTGGGGGAACATCGCACAGGTGCGTTCTCCTCTCACGGCATCGAACGTTGCGGCTCCTCATTCCTCACATCATCGCGCGGTGGCTGCCGGCGCGTCATCATCGCATAGACCGGTATCCCGATCATCGTCAGAATCATGGTCCACAAACCCGCCGCCGCACCGCCGCCATATATTGTGACCAGTGAAAAGGTGAAGGCGATCAACGAAATCAGCGTGAAGGGCCGGTCAGCCCAAGGGCCGGGCCGGGCAAGACTCGCGAGCAGCGTGGTTTCGGCGGCCGCGCAAAAGGCATAGGGGACCATTTCCGCGGTGGTCGAGAGATTGATGAGCTCGCGATAGACGCCGACCAAAGCGGTCAATCCGCTCGCCTGCAGCAGCAGCATCAGCGATGACAGGACAAGCGAAATGGCAATCCCCGCCGCAGGGGTGCTCGAGCGGCTAAGCCGCGCGAAGATCGGAGGGAACAGGCCGTCGCGCGCCGCGGCAAGCGGAACCTGGCCCATCACCAGCGTCCAGCCGTTGAGCGCGGCGAGCGACGAGAAGATGACCGCCGCCGCCAGCACGTCGCCAGCCCAATCCCCCCACATCAGGCGGGCTGCATCGGCAAAGGGCGCCGACGAGGCCGCCAGCGTCGCGCGCGGTACGACGCCCATCACGGTGACCGTGCAGAGAATGAATATCGCGGCGCAGATCAATGTGCCTAGGATGGTGGCGCGCGGAATCGTGCGCGCCGGATCCCTGACATTGTCGGCGGGCACGGTCGAGGATTCGATGCCCAGGAAAGCGAACATGATCAAAGGCATTACGCTGGCGATCGCGAATAGCGTGGAAAGCGGGCCAGAACCGCCCGCGCCGGCGGGGAGGTCAGGCGGTAGCGCGAGGGTCGCGGGCGAAACCCAGAACAGCCCGATCGACCCGATCGCGATGAAGGGCACGAGCTTCATGCCGACCATGATATTCTGAAGTATCGCGGCGGACCGGACGCCACGGATATTCACCAGCGCGACGGCCCATATCGCGGCCAGCCCGATTGCGGTGGAAAGCAGCCGGCTTTGACCAATGCCGGGGAAAAAAACGCCGAGATAACCCACGAAGGTGATCGCGATCGCGGGCTGCGAAACCCACATCGAAATCCAATAGGTCCACGCGACGATGAACCCGACCTGCGGGCCAAATGCCTGCCGCGCATAGGCATAGGGACCGCCGACGCTTGGCAATATCCGCGCAAGCCGCGCAAACAGCAGCGCGATGCAGATCGCGACACCGGCCATCAGGACCCATCCTATGAGCGCGACATAGCCATAGGGCGCGAGTGCGGCCGGCGAGAGAAAGAAACCACTTCCGATAATATTGCCGACGACCAGCGCGCTGCAGGTGACTACACCCAGCGACCGGGCGTGGCTGCTCGCGATCGGAGCCGTCATGCCGGCCCGAGCGCGCGGAAGAATGAAGAGCGGTTTCGAAGCGGTATCATGATGTCAACGCTCTCAAATCCAGTACCATTGGGACTTGCGATCAAGAACTGTGATACTATTCAACGTGCAGGCGAGCTTGTCTACCGTGGTCTTGTGTCAGCCATGTGCCACCCTTGAGCGGCCTCGTTGGTTTCAGTGGAATGGAACAGACCGTCGCCATTCTCAGGCGGATGCGATCCAGTTCGCGCTGGCTGACTGGCGGCAGATTGAGGTCACCACCTCATACCGGCAGTTCGAGCGAGTTATAGCATCGGTGGTCCCGTGAACGGGGAGAAGGAAGAAGGGGGCCTTACGCCGTCTTCTCGTCCAGCAGGCCGGAGACGAAATCGAACAGACCGGGCCGGCGGTCCCGCCGCAATCGTTCGGCGACGACAATGCCGCGCACCTCGGCGAAGGCCCGGTCGAGATCGTCATTGACGATGACGAAATCATATTCCTTCCAGTGCTCGATCTCATTGCGGGCGTTCTTCAGCCGCGTCTCGATCACCGCTTCCTGGTCCTCGGCGCGGCGTTTCAGCCGCGCCTTCAGTTCCTTCATCGAGGGCGGCAGGATGAAGATCGAAACGATATCGGCACGCATCTTCTCCTTGAGCTGCTGGGCGCCTTGCCAGTCGATGTCGAACAGCATGTCGCGGCCTTGCGCCAGCGCCAGTTCCGCGGGTTCGCGCGGTGTCGCATAGCAATTGCCGTGCACCTCCGCCCACTCGAGCAGCGCGTCGGAATCGCGCAGCCGCTCGAACTCGCGCATGGTGCGGAAATGGTAGTGAACACCCTCGATCTCCGAGCCGCGGCGCGGCCTGGTGGTGACCGATACCGACAATTCGAGGCTGGAATCGCTTTCCAGGAGATTGCGCGCGATCGTCGACTTGCCGGCACCGGATGGCGACGACAGGACGAGCATCAGCCCCCGGCGGCGAATGCGGCCCCCCAAATCCCTGGGAACCATCGGTTCCTTGGCAACCATCGGCTACTCCAGATTCTGTACCTGTTCACGAAACTGGTCGACCACGGCCTTCAGCTCCAGCCCGATCGCGGTGACGGCCGCGGCGTTCGACTTCGAGCACAGCGTATTCGATTCGCGGTTAAATTCCTGTGCCAGAAAATCGAGCTTGCGGCCGACGGCGCCGCCACCCCCAAGCAGGGCCCGGCCAGATGCGACATGCGTTTTCAGCCGGTCGATCTCTTCGCGAATATCAGCCTTGGTCGCAAGGAATGCCGCCTCCATATGCAGCCGGCTGGCGTCCAGATTGGCGGACGCGTCCATCAGCAGCCTGACCTGCTCGGCGATGCGTTCACGGATCGCCGCGGTGTCGCGTGAGGGGTCCGCCTCCGCGCGCAACGTCAGTGCCTCGATGGCATCGATGTGGCCGGACAGCAGCAAAGCCAGCGCCGCCCCCTCGCCCTGCCGCGCCTGTTCCAGCCCTTTCAGCGCGACGTCGAGCGCAACCGTGATGGCGGCGTCGAGCGCGGCGCGCGCCTCCTCGGTTTCGATGGTTTCAGGAATGTCAAGCACACCTCGCAGCGACAGCAATCCGTCGGCTGTCGCCGGGGCAACGCCGAATTGTTCCTGCAGACGCTTGGCCAGACCCGCAAGGTCTTTCAGAAACGCCTCGTTGACGACGGGTTGCGCCTGCGCGCCGGCGGCGCGGCCGATTGTGAGCGTCGCCTGGAAATTGCCGCGGGCGAAACGCTTCTGCAGCGTCTGTCGCACCGCCGGCTCCAGCCGCTCAAAACCCTGTGGCAGCCGCAGCCGCACCTCGACGCTCTTGCCGTTGACGGACTTGACCTCCCAGGCGATCGAGGTGCCGTCATGCTCGGCGACGGCACGTGCAAACCCGGTCATGCTCTGCAAATTCATGTCGCCTGCACATCCCTGGCGCATCACCCCGAAACCAGTCTTCCGGACGGGGCAAGTGCTGCTTGAAAACAACCACGCCGCGGGCGCGTCGAAACCGGACGCTTGGCGTTCCTTCAAATGTCAGGCTGTCGCCTTCCGGGCAACGCCTTTCTTCGTCTTACTGGGCATCACCCGCATCGCCGCCGGCATCGCCATTGTCGCCACCGGTGCTGTCGCCGCCGTCGGCGGGCTTGTCTGCGGCAGGCTTGTCCGTATTGCCGTTGGCACCGGCGGCAGCGGCCTTGGCCGCGTCATCGGCCTGCTTTTTCTGCAGCGCACGATAGCGGGCGACGTTCTCATTGTGCTCGTCCAGCGTCGCGGCAAAGACATGACCGCCCGTGCCGTCGGCGACGAAATATAGATCGTCGGTCTTCGATGGATTGGCCACGGCCTCAAGCGCCGCGCGGCCCGGATTGGCGATCGGCGTCGGCGGCAGCCCGTTGATGACATAGGTGTTGTAAGGTGTCTGCTTTTGGATGTCCGACTGGTAGATCGGGCGGTCGGCGGGCTTTCCCTTGCCGCCGAACAGACCATAGATGATGGTCGGATCGGATTGCAGGCGCATGCCCTTGGCCAACCGGTTCAGGAAGACGGCGGCGACGCGCGAACGCTCGTCACCCTTGCCGGTTTCCTTCTCGACGATCGACGCCAGGGTGACAAAGTCCTCGATATTGGCGAGCGGCAGGTCCGGCGCGCGCCGCTGCCATACCTCGTCGACCAGCTTCTTTTGATCGGCCAGCAGCTTGTCGATCATCTGCTGGCGCGTCGCGCCACGCGTGAAGCGCAGCGTGTCGGTGGCAAGGCTGCCCTCGGGAGGCGTTGTCGAAGGCATGTCGCCACTCAGGGCGGGTTCGTCGGCGATACGCTGCAGGGCCTGCTCGACCGTCAGCCCTTCCGGAATGGTCAGCGAGTACATCACCGACTTGCCGCTTTTCAGGAGCTCCATGATGTCGCGCATGGATGCCCTGGGCTTGATCTCGTATTCGCCTGCCTTGAGCGCGGAATCATTGCCGAAGGCACGCACGCCAAGGCGGAAGACACGGGCGTCGCTGATCAGTCCGCGCCGTTCAAGCTGGTCGGCGATGTCCTGGACGCCGGTGTTCGCCTTGACCAGGAAGGTGTCGCCATTGGCCGAAGGACCGGGTTCGGTGAATTCCTGCTTGCCGAAATAGAGCGCCACTCCAGCCGCCAAAACCAGCAGCATCACCGAGGAGATGACGAAGTTCATGAACACCACGACCTGGCTGCGCGAAGCGCGCGAGCGTTTCGGCGGCGGGGTTCCGGCTTCCGGCCGCAAGGCCTCGCTGGCTGTCTTCGGCACGATCGGCCCGGTGTTCGCCGGCCGTTGCCCGAATTCTCCGTTGCCCACCGGATTTGTGTTCATTTTGCCCTACCGTTTGATCGCCCAACGAATCCCCCGCGGCAGAGTAGGGGCGAATATGGCAAAATTGACGGCACGTCGAAGCGTCGTCCGGCGGCCGGACGATCAGCCATTGTAGCGCTGGAATACAAGCGAAGCGTTTGTGCCGCCGAAGCCGAAGGAATTGGACAGGGCCACGTCGATCTGGCGGGAGCGAGGCTTGTTCGGCACCAGGTCGATCGCGGTTTCACGCTCCGGGTTGTCGAGGTTGATGGTCGCCGGCGCGATATTGTCTCTGATCGCGAGGATCGAAAAGATCGCCTCGGCGGCACCAGCCGCCCCCAGCAGATGGCCGATCGACGACTTGGTCGACGACATCGAAATCTTCGACGCGGCATTGCCGACAAGCCGCTCGACGGCGCCGAGCTCGATCGTGTCGGCCATGGTCGAGGTGCCATGCGCGTTGATGTAGTCGACATCGGATGGCGCAAGCTTGGCCCGGTTCAACGCCGCCGTCATGCAACGGAAGGCGCCGTCGCCGTCTTCAGCCGGTGCGGTGATGTGATAGGCGTCGCCGGTGAGACCGTAGCCGGTCACCTCGGCATAGATTTTCGCCCCGCGCGCCTTGGCGTGCTCGAGCTCTTCGAGCACCACGACACCGGCGCCCTCGCCCATGACGAAGCCATCTCGGTCACGGTCATAGGGACGCGAGGCCGTCTGCGGCGTATCATTGCGCTCGGTCGACAGCGCCCGACAGGCGGCGAAGCCCGCGATCGACAGCCGCGTCACCGGCGCTTCGGCGCCACCGGCGACCATGACGTCGGCATCGCCCCACATGATCAGCCGGGCAGCATCGCCAATGGCGTGCGCCCCGGTCGAACAGGCAGTGACGACGGCATGGTTGGGGCCTTTCAGCCCGTGCCGGATCGAAACCTGGCCAGAGACAAGATTGATGATCTGGCCCGGGATGAAGAAGGGGCTGATGCGGCGCGGACCGCGCTCCTTGAGGATGATCGCATTCTCGGCGATGCCCTCGATGCCGCCAATGCCGGAACCGATGAGCACGCCGGTGGCGCACTGCTCCTCATGCGTCTTGGGCTCCCAGCCGGAATCCTTCAGCGCCTCGTCGGCGGCGGCAATCCCGTACAGGATGAAGTCGCCGATCTTGCGCAATTCCTTGGGCTCGAGCACGGCCTCTGGATTGAAGGTCGCATTGCTGCCGTCACCACGCGGAATGACGTGGGCGACCTTGCAGGCAAGATCCTCCACCTCGAACTCGGTGATGCGCTTGGCGGCGCTGCGGCCGGTCAGAAGCTCCTTCCAGCTGTGCTCGAAGCCCATGCCGAACGGCGACAACAACCCAAGGCCCGTAACGACGACACGCCTCATCGCAGGTCCTCCCCGGTGATGACTGCGGAAAGCGTCAGGCCGAAGCCTTGTCGATGTACTTCACCGCATCGCCGACGGTCAGGATGGTCTCGGCCGCGTCGTCGGGAATCTCGACGCCAAACTCTTCTTCGAACGCCATGACGAGTTCGACCGTATCGAGGCTGTCAGCGCCCAGATCATCGATGAAGCTCGCCTGCTCCGTCACTTTGTCGGCATCGACGCCAAGGTGCTCGATGACGATCTTCTTGACGCGCTCTGCGGTGTCACTCATTTGGGCATCCTCGTCTTTTGTTTGTCTGTCTTCGTTAGCGGGCAGAATGCCGCTAATCAAGCTGAAAGATGGTCCTGCCGGAAACGCAACGGCCACGGACCGGTTTTTGCCCGAACCGCCGGGTTGCGGGCCGCATTACACGAAAAATGGCCGAGGTCCAAGGTGAAATGGTCTCTTTTCACAACCCCGCCATGTCTGGTCAAATCATCGCCATGCCGCCGTTGACATGGATGGTCTGCCCGGTGACGTAGGCGGCTTCGTTGGAGGCGAGGTAGGCGACGGCGGACGCCACTTCAACACTCGTGCCCATGCGGCGCGTCGGAATCGCCGCCATGATCGCCTCTTTCTGCTTGTCGTTGAGCTTGTCGGTCATCGCCGATTCGATGAAGCCCGGGGCAACGCAGTTGACGGTGATGTTGCGGGTGGCGATCTCCTGCGCCAGCGACTTGGAGAAGCCGATCATGCCAGCCTTGGAGGCGCAATAGTTGGTTTGGCCGGGATTGCCGGTGACACCAACCACCGAGGTGATGTTGATGATGCGGCCATGGCGGCGGCGCATCATCGGATGGGTGAGTTCGCGCGTCAGCCGGAAAACGGCGGTCAGATTGACTTCGATCACGCTATCCCAATCGGCGTCCGACATGCGCACGAACAGCCCGTCCTTCGTAATGCCGGCATTGTTGACCAGGATGTCGACGCCTTCGAGATCGGCCTCCGCCTTCTGGCCAAGCGCCTTGACCTCGTCGCGATTCGACAGATTGGCCGGAAACAGCTTTACCCGGTCGCCGAGTTCGGCGGCCAGTGTTTCGAGTTTCTCGATGCGAGTGCCGTGCAGGCCGACAATGGCGCCTTGAGCATGCAGCACGCGGGCGATCGCCTCGCCGATGCCTCCCGATGCGCCGGTGACGAGCGCCTTGCGGCCGGTCAGTTCGAACATTTTTGTCTCCTGATCTGAGAAAACACCCTTCACACGGAAGGGGTCAAATCGCCAGTGTATTATGCGAGTGCGGCCAGTGCCGCCTCAACATCGGCCGACGTGCCGATGGCTGATGTAGCGATATCGCGGTTGATGCGCCGGGCCAGGCCCGACAGCACCTTGCCGGCGCCGATCTCGTAAAGCGTCACAACGCCGTTGGCGCCGAACCATTCCACCGTTTCGCGCCAGCGCACGCGGCCGGTTATCTGCTCGACAAGGCGCCGGGCGATCTCATCCGGATCGCCGGTCGGTGTCACGGTGACGTTGGACACCACGGGAACCGCCGGCGCGTTCTTCGCCACCCCGGCGAGCGCATCGCGCATGACGTTCGCCGCCGGCGCCATCAAGGCGGAATGGAAGGGCGCCGAGACCTGCAGCATCAGCGCCCGCTTGGCGCCCTTTTCGGTGCACAGTTTCGCCGCCAGCTCGACCGCGGCCTTGGCGCCGGAGATGACCAGCTGGCCGCCGCCATTGTCATTGGCGATCTGACAGACCTTGCCGGAGCCTTGCGCGGCCTCGGTGCAAGCGGCTTCGACATCCTCCTGCTCGAGTCCGATGATCGCCGCCATGGCGCCCTCGCCGGCCGGCACCGCCGCCTGCATGGCGTTGCCACGAATGCGCAGCAGGCGGGCGGCATCGGCGACGGAAACAAAGCCGGCGGCGGCAAGGGCCGAATACTCGCCCAGCGAATGGCCGGCGACATAGGCGACCTTGCCCTTCAGCGAGAAACCGCGCGCTTCCAGCGCCCTCACGGCGGCCAGCGAAACCGCCATCAGTGCCGGCTGCGCATTGGCGGTCAGCGTCAACGTCTGTTCCGGACCTTCCCAGATCAGCTTCGACAGGTTTTCGCCGAGCGCGTCGTCGACTTCCTGGAAGATCCTGCGCGCCTCCGGAAAGGCATCGGCAAGATCCTTGCCCATTCCGACAGCCTGGCTGCCTTGTCCCGGAAAGGTGAATGCGACGGCCATGCTAGGGCTCCCGAAGACTGATGTGCTTATCTGATACGCGAATTTTTCCTGCCTGTGGCGCAAGGCAGCCCGCCAAGTCAAGCCCGCTTCGACCCGTGCCCAGACCCGAACCATGCGCCGAGTGCCTGTTCCGAAAGGGTTTTTGGCGATCACTCCTGATGAAAACCGCTCACGAATCGTTCGCTGGCTCTTCTTATTTTCGCCACAGGCGCTAGCTTTGCGTGACAATTATATGACAATCGCGTGACTTGGGTTGTCGCCGGGTGGGAAGTTAAAGTGGCAAAGAGTTCGAAACGCGCCGGTAAAGCCGCGCCTCAGTTCCTGGAAGACGATCCGTCCACCGGCTATCTGCCGGGCCGGAGATGGCCGGTTGTCCGTTACGGATTGATCAGCCTGGCGATCTCAACCATCCTGGTGTTCGCCATCGAATGGATCGTGCGCGGTGACTTTGCCGGCACCGTCTTCTTCTTCCTGCAGCCGCTCAAGCCGGGCTGGACGACCATCGTCGTGTTCGCGCTGATCCTGATCGGCCTCGACGCCGTGCTCGGCCGCAGCCACCAGAGCCTGATGATCGTCGCGCCATTGACGCTCTCGCTGGCCTTTGTCGGCCACCAGAAGTCGCACTATCTCGGCGATCCGCTCTACCCGACGGATTTCCTCTACGCCCGCCAGATCTTCGCCCTGTTGCCGCTCCTGGTGCGTGAACGGCCGATGACCGCGCTCGCCATGGTCGTCGGCATCGTCGCCGGCCTGTCGCTGCTCGTCTATGGCTGGCGGCAGTGGCGCCGCAAGGTTCCCGCGCTCAGCCACAAGGGTCGCCTTGCCCGGCTGACGCTGGCGGTGCCGCTGCTCGCCTTCTTCGTCTCGATCATGGACTATGCCACCTTCTCATGGACCAGGGATCGGCTGCAGATCATCCCGATCATGTGGGACCAGAAGGAAAACTACGCCTCCAACGGCTTTGCACTAGCCTTCGCGCTCAACGTGCCGATGGCCCATGTCTCGGCACCCCCGGGCTATACGGAAAAGGCGATCGCGGCGATCGACCGGCCGCAGATAACGGCCTCGGTGCCCGATGAAAGGCCAGACATCATTGTCGTCATGAGCGAATCCTTCTGGGATCCGACCAAGCTGCCCGGCGTCACCATCACACCGGATCCCATCCCCACCGTGCGGGCATTGCGTTCCGGTTCGATGTTCTCGCCTGAATTCGGCGGCATGACGGCAAATATCGAATTCGAGGCGCTGACCGGTTTTTCCAACGCTTTCCTGCCGGCCGGCAGCATCCCCTACCAGCAATATGTGCGCACGCCGACACCATCGATGGCGACCTTCCTGAAGAGCGAGGGCTACCGGGCGCGCGCCATCCATCCGGGCACCAACTGGTTCTGGAACCGTGGCGCGGTGTACGCCGATTTCGGCTTCAACGATTTCAAGTCGGAAGAGACGCTGCCGCCCATGGAAAAGCGCGGACCGCTGGCATCGGATGCGGCGATGACGGATGAGATCATCCGGGAAGCCGACGCAAGTGACGATCCGGTGTTCTTCTTCGCGGTCAGCCTGCAGAACCATGGCCCCTATGAACCGAACCGCTATTACAACCCGACCCACGCCGTGCAGGCGCCGATCAGCCAGTGGGCGCGCGATTCGCTGCTGAGCTATGCGGAGGGTTCCGCCGACGCGGACCACGGCCTTGAACGGCTGATCGAATGGGCCAAGAAGCGCGAGCGGCCGACGATTGTCGCCTTCTTCGGCGACCATCTGCCGCCACTGGGGCCCGTCTATGTCGAGACGGGCTTCCTGAAGGACAACGTCGCGCCACGCAAGGAACCGACACCGCAAGCCGCCCTTGACCATCACGAGACACCGCTGATCATCTGGTCGAACCGTTCCGGCCCGGTCGCGGACCTCGGCACGGTAAGCCCGGCATTCCTGCCCTATCATATCCTGACCGCGGCCGGCATCACCCATCCCTACTACACGGGCTTCCTGGGCGAGATGCGGGAGCGCTACCGCGTCGTCGACCGCAACCTGCTGCTGACCCCGGCCGGCGAGGCCACGCCCGATTGGTCGCGTCAAAAGGAGATCAACCCGGCAATCCGCGATTTCCGGCTCATCCAGTACGACATGATGTTCGGCAAGCGCCATGCCGCGCCCGACTTTTTCCCCGAGACGGTCGACAAGATCGTCGCCCATACAAGTTGAGGGGCGCACATCAGATAAGGCAGCCCTCTCGAGATCGAGCGCTCAGTTCGTGAGTTGTAGCTTCGAGAACTTGTTGGCGATCTGCTGAAAGACGTTCGGCAGCTTGGCCGGGTCGTTGACGGCGTAATAATCGCTCGGGTCGGAAGCGCAGGCGCTGTAAAGCGCCCGGTTGGCGGCGGTGTCCGACTGCAGCACCATCGTATAGATCTGCACACCCTCGTTCTTCAATTGCGTGCACACGCTCTTGGTCCAGGCGTCGACATTGCGGGCCGCCGTTGTCTGGTTGTCGGACCCGAAGCGGCCACCCGCCAGATATCCATAGGACGTGTAGTCGGACTTGGTCGGCTGATTGCTGGCGCCATAGACGACATTCTCGCCGTCGGTGAGCAGCATGACGATCTTGCTGACGCCCGGCGTCTTGAATGGCACCCCATCGGTATAGGGCGCGCCTGGTGAAAGCACCCGCATGCCCCACGACAGGCCCTCCGAGACATTGGTGCCGGAACCGTTCCATTCCGTCATCTGGCTCGCCGCCTTGCGCAATTTGACGAAGTCGTCGGTCAAGGGAACGATAGGGGTCGGGCAGGAGCGGTTCGGCCCAACGGTGATGGCGGTGCCGGTCTCGGTGACGAGCTTGTTCGTCGAGGCGACATATTTGGCGATTTTTTCCAGATCAGCGCCCAACGACGCGTCGATCGCACCTCCGAGCAGGCCGCTGAGGTCGATACCCAGCACATTGATGCCGGACTGCTTGAGTTTGTTCTTGTCTATGGTGTCGTCGAGGTAGGAATTGTTGTAGCCGGTCGCCGAGTTGCCATAGGAGCCGGACGGCTTGGTGGCAGGTGCTGGATCGTCGGGAGCGAAATAGGGCACGAACAGCGTGTCGGGCTTGTTCGGGTCCGGTGGCGTATCGGAAATGTTGTAGGTGCCGGGGCGAGCCTCGACGCAGCCTTTCCATCCGGTGTCGTTCCATCCGCCCTTCAGCCCCAGTTGCTTGAACAGCGCCATATGGGTCGGCCGCTTGCCGTCGATGACGGGGAAATTGATGCCGTTGGTGGAGGATTTCCCGTCCATGTCGATCCAGGACGGGTCGAACCCATCGCCATTGACGTTGACCGCCGTGACAAAGGGAACCAGCGAGGCACGCACCTGGCGCGTCGGCGATTTTGTCGCCTCCAGAGTGTCCAGCAGGGACTTGGTTGCCGCCCTCAATGCCGTCATGCGGGCACCCGCCATCGAGCCGGTATTGTCCAGCACCAGCACGACTTCGAGCTGATTGTTCGATTCGACAGCCGAGGCATTGACGACGATGTGTCTGTTCTGGCCGAACAGGAAGGCGAAGTTCAAATTGACGTCCGCCGAGGCAACCGCCTTTGTCTTGATGAAGTTGACGCCCCTGTCGACGGTCAGCGTCGCCTGCGCGTTGGCGAGTTCGCCATGCCCGACGACGTTGGCCTGAAAATAGCGATCGAAGGCGTCCGTGCGGGTCATGTCCAGATCGCCGAGATGAGAAGAGGCGAGATTTGCGGCGTCGAGCGCATTCTGCAGGTTGCTCTTGGCACGCATGATGGTCGACACATCAACCGCGAAGGCGACGGCCGACAGGATGGCCGGTAGACCGAGTCCCATCAGAAGTGCGAAATTGCCGCTCTTCGAGCGCCAGAATCTGTTGAGAAGCATCCTTACCCCCGGGAAATGCTCACCGCTTGGTCTGCGCGGATTGCCCGGGCTTTTGCACCTTCCATGATGAATCGACCGTTGACGGCGGGGCTCAACCCTGTGCAACCTGACATAGTGGTTAAAGGCTGGTTGCCAGAAAATCGCCAGGCGGTACCGACGCAGCACGTCATTTCCAGCGCCCTGCGACATCGGGAACGCCGCCTGCCCTTGCCTTATCGGTGGATTGCTGTATAGACGCCGCCAATCTGCCGGTCCCAGCTGGGGGCTGAACGGAGGGCCGGAGGTTTCATCAAAAGCCTTCGTGTGAAGCCAGAAGTGCTTCCGCCTCCCGTGTCTCCGCTCTCGACCGTCTCGTCATGCTCCTTTCTTCCCCGTGCCCTCCCAGGCTCCACGGGTCAGAGAAGTTGCAGAGGCTTTTGCCGCCGGGAACCGGGAGAGAAACGAAGAAAGGCACTGAACCATAATGGCTCTTTACGAACATGTGTTTCTTGCCCGGCAGGACCTCTCGCAGCAGCAGGTCGATGCGCTTGTCGAACAGTACAAGGGCGTCATCTCCGCGAATGGCGGGTCCGTCGGCCGGGTCGAGAACTGGGGACTGAAGTCCCTCACCTACCGGGTCAACAAGAACCGGAAGGCATACTACACGCTTATGGACCTCGACTGCCCGCCGGCAGCGCTCAACGAGATGGAGCGCCAGATGGGCCTGTCCGAGGACGTCCTGCGGTTCCTGACCATCAAGGTCGAGGCGCATGAGGAAGGTCCCTCGGCCATGATGCAGAAGCGCGAAGAGCGCTCCGAGCGCGGCAGCTTCGGCGACCGCGATCGCGGCCCGCGTTCGTTCGGCGACCGTGATCGCGGCGACCGTGGCGATCGTCCGCCGCGCAGCTTCGGCGGCGACGCCGGTGGTGATCGTGGTCCGCGCCGTCCGCGCGAAGGCTTTGAAGGGGGTGCAGAATAATGGTCGACATCAACCAGATCCCGACCCGGCGCCCGTTCCACCGTCGCCGCAAGACCTGCCCGTTCTCCGGCGCCAACGCGCCCAAGATCGACTACAAGGACGTGCGTCTCCTGCAGCGCTACATTTCCGAGCGCGGCAAGATCGTGCCGTCGCGCATCACCGCCGTGAGCCAGAAGAAGCAGCGTGAACTCGCCAAGGCGATCAAGCGCGCCCGTTTCCTCGGCCTGCTGCCCTACGTGGTCCGCTAAATCTCTCTCGAACGGGCGGTTCGCCGCCCGTTCCTTACGCCGGCCATGACGGGCATGACCGGTTCAGGCATCAAATCCCGAGTTGAGGCCAAGGCCTCTAACTGCCGCGACAGGCAGGACAGCGACACCGGCGGCAACGCCCCTTTTGCTTCCTGACCTGTTCCAGAGAATTCGGCGCCTGCCTTGTGGACGGACGCCCAAACAAAAGGAACAAAACCATGGAAGTCATTCTTCTCGAACGCGTTTCCCGCCTCGGCCAGATGGGCGATACCGTCAAGGTCAAGGACGGCTTTGCCCGTAATTTCCTGCTGCCGCAGGGCAAGGCGCTGCGCGCCAACGAAGCCAACAAGAAGAAGTTCGAAGGCCAGCGCGCCCAGCTCGAAGCCCGCAATCTCGAGCGCAAGTCGGAAGCCAGCCAAGTCGCCGAAAAGCTCGACGGCAAGAGCTTCATCGCCGTTCGCTCGGCCGGCGAGACCGGTCAGCTCTACGGTTCGGTGTCGACGCGCGACATCGCGGATCTGCTGACGGCGGAAGGCTTCACGGTCAACCGCAACCAGATCCAGCTCAACCAGCCGATCAAGACCATCGGTCTCACCAATGTGGCGATCGCGCTGCACCCGGAAGTCGAAGTCACCATCACGCTCAACATCGCCCGCACGGCCGATGAGGCCGAACGTCAGGCCAAGGGCGAGACGCTGACCACCGCCGAAGCCATTTATGGCGACGACATCAACGACAATGCGCGGCCGGAAAACTTCTTCGATCCGAACGCCGAGTTCGACGGCGGCGAGGACAACGCCTGATCGCCCACGACAGGCGAAGGAGCAGCGCTCCGATCACTTTGTCGTAATCCAGCCATTCTGGACCAATGCCCGGGCCTCTCGCCCGGGCATTTTTATACCAAATGGAACTTTTCGAACCCCTATATATTGTTGCAGAATTAAGGCAGCCGGTCTGACCGTGAGGGGACATTTGGTTATGAACATTCTGCTGAAGCGCGTTCTCGATCGCCTGGTTCGCACGGGCAATCTCAAGGTAACCGGACCCAAAGGCTTGACCGTCATCTTCGGCGACGGCAGCGGCGAGCCGGTGCACATGCACATCAAGACCCGGCACGCCGAACGGGCGATTACCTTCGACCCGATGCTGGCGGTGCCTGAAGCCTACATGGACGGTGAACTCGACATCCTCGAAGGCGGCGTGCTCGGCCTGATGCGCATTGCCTTCCAGAACATGGGCAGCGGCGGCATCGACGCGACATGGTCAAAAGCCATCGAGGGCCTGCGCCACGCCTTCCGCCGCCTGCAGCAGATCAACACCGCCTCGCGCTCGCGCCGCAACGTGCAGCGTCATTACGATCTGTCGGGCGACCTGTACCGGCTCTTCCTTGACGAGGACATGCAGTATTCCTGCGCCTATTTTGAGCAGCCGGACATGACGCTGGACGAGGCGCAGGCCGCCAAGAAGCGCCATATCGCCGCCAAGCTCAGGCTGAAAGCCGGCCAGACCGTGCTCGATATCGGCTCCGGCTGGGGCGGGCTCGGCCTCTATCTCGCCAAGGCCTTCGACGTCGACGTGCAGGGCGTGACGCTGTCGACCGAACAGCATGGCGTGGCCACCGACAGGGCGCATGCGCAAGGCCTGGAAAACCACGTCCATTTCGAGCTGAAGGACTATCGCGAACTCAACGAACGCTTCGACCGCATCGTTTCGGTCGGCATGTTCGAACATGTCGGCGTGAACCACTTCCGCACCTTCTTCGACAAGGCGGCAACGTTGCTGAAGCCCGATGGCGTCATGCTCCTGCACACGATCGGCCGCTCCGGCGTGCCGTGGGCCACCAGCGCCTTCATCCGCAAGTATATTTTCCCGGGCGGCTACATACCGGCTATGTCGGAGGTGCTGCCGGCGATCGAGAAGTCCGGCCTCGTGGTCACGGATGTCGAGATCCTGCGGCTCCATTATGCCGACACGCTGAAGCACTGGAGCCAGCGCTTCGCCGCCAATCGCGACAAGGCCAAGGCCATTTACGACGAACGCTTCTGCCGCATGTGGGAATTCTATCTGGCCGCTTCCGAAGCCGCCTTCCGCTGGCAGGACCTGGTCATCTTCCAGTTCCAGATCGCCAAGAAAAACGACACGCTGCCGGTGACCCGCGACTATATGGCAAAATGCGAAAAGGCACTGGAAATGCGCGACCTGGGCCGCCGCGAAGCGGCTCCTGCCGAGAAGCCCACCAAGCCCGCCCGGCGCCGCAAGGTGGCGGAGTAGAAACGCAACGTTGGTGCGCTTTCGCCATTGCCGCTTGCCATTCCCGGCCCCTGCCCTGAAAAAGGCCTCGTGATCGTCACGGGGCCCTTTTTCATGACCTATCTCCTTTATGCCGCCGCGGCAGTGGCCGAGATCGCTGGCTGTTTTTCGGTGTGGGCCTGGTGGCGGCTGGAAAAATCGCCACTGTGGCTGGCGCCGGGCTTCGTCTCGCTGCTCCTGTTCGCCTGGCTTCTGGCGCTGGTCGACACCAATGCCGCCGGCCGCGCCTATGCCGCTTATGGCGGCATCTACATCGTCGCCTCGCTTGGCTGGCTGTGGCTGGTGGAGGGCGTGCGGCCCGACCGCTGGGATCTTGGTGGTGCCGCGCTCTGCATAGCCGGCGCTTCGGTCATCCTGCTCGCACCGCGAGGAGCCTAGCGTGGAACTGCCGGCCCCTCTTCGACACGCCGTCGATCGCATCCTGGAAAAAATCCCGCTGCCGGACCTGAAGCAGGCGGCGAAAACACTCTCCGACCGCTACCGTGCAGAGCTGCGCGACGGCCGCCTGCACATGGCGCAGGACATGGCCGTCAAGGCCTATCTGGCGACGCGGCTGCCGGCGACCTATGCCGCGGTCCGCGCCAGCCTCGACACGCTGAACGCGGCCCGGCCGGATTTCACGCCGAAAACCCTGCTCGATGTCGGCGCCGGCCCTGGCACGGTGCTTTGGGCCACCAGCGCGCTCTGGCCCGATCTCGAACAGGCGGTTTTGCTGGAAGCGAGTGCGGCGGTGCGCAAGGTCGGCGAGGCGCTCGCCGCCGATGCCATCGCAGCCCGAACCGTCTGGCAGGCTGGCGACGTCACAACAGACCTGGCGGACCTTCGGCCGGCGGACCTCGTCACCTGCGCCTATGTGCTGGACGAGATCGTGCCGGCATCACTGCCCAAATTGGTCGACCGGCTATGGCAGTTGACGACGGACACGCTGCTGATCATCGAGCCGGGCACGCCTGCGGGCTGGCAGCGCATTCTGGCGGTGCGCGCACAACTGATCGCCGCCGGTGCGCATGTGCTGGCGCCTTGTCCGCATGAGATGCCCTGCCCGCTCAGCCCGCCCGACTGGTGCCATTTTTCGCGCCGCGTCGCCCGCTCGCGCCTGCACCGGCTGGCCAAGGACGCCGATGTGCCGTGGGAAGACGAGAAATTCATCCTTGTCGCCGCTTCGCGCCAACCGGCCGCCTCCCATGCCGCCCGGGTCCTCGCACCGCCGAAATCCGGATCTGGCAAGGTTCTGCTCAAGCTTTGCCGGGAAGACGGCACGGCCGCGGAGCAACTGTTCACCAAGCGTGACGGCGCGGACTTCAAGCTGGCCCGGCGGCTGGACTGGGGCGACAGGCTGGAACCAGGCGGCACGTGAACGGCCGATTGTTCTTGCTTCGTTCCAATAGCGCGCGTAAGAATCGTTGCTTGCCGAGTCAACCGGAATCGGGACACAGGAACACTGTCCTGTGGACGGTTTTCCGTTCCTGTGAACAACGGGCATCAAGGTTGGTTGGTCGTGCGGTGATGCAGAAAGGTCAGCACGGTTTCATCTCGTTCTGATATCGAGAAGCCGGGATCGAAATCGGGGATATCATGGCAGAGGCAGCACGAAAATTCGGCGTGGCGGAGCAGCAACCGCTTTATCGCGAGGCGCCGAACAACATCGAGGCGGAGCAGGCGCTGCTCGGCGCGATACTCGTCAACAACGATGCCTTCTACCGCGTCTCGGACTTCCTGAAGCCGGGCCATTTCTACGAACCCCTGCACCGCCGGATTTTCGAGATCGCGGCTGAGCTCATCCGCATGGGCAAGGTGGCGACCCCGATCACGCTGAAGACCTTCCTGCCGGCCGACGAGAAGGTCGGCGACATGACGGTAGCGCAATATGTGGTGCGGCTGGCGGTCGAAGCCGTCACCGTCGTCAACGCCACCGACTATGGCCGCGCCATCTATGACCTGGCGACGCGCCGCGCGCTGATCACCGTCGGCGAGGACATGGTCAACATCGCCTATGACGCGCCGGTCGACATGTCGCCTTCCGAGCAGATCGAGGACGCCGAGCGCCGCCTGTTCGAACTGGCCGAAACCGGACGCTACGATGGCGGCTTCGAGAGCTTCACCGACGCGGTCAAGACGGCCGTGGACATGGCCAATGCGGCCTATATGCGCGACGGACACCTGTCGGGCCTCGCCACCGGCATGCGCGATCTCGACCGCCGCATGGGCGGCCTGCAATCGTCGGATCTGATCGTGCTTGCCGGCCGCCCCGGCATGGGCAAGACGTCGCTCGCCACCAACATCGCCTTCAACGTCGCCGAGGCCTATGTGCCGGCGCAGCAGGCAGACGGATCGTTCAAGGCGGCCAATGGCGGCGTCGTCGGCTTCTTCTCGCTCGAAATGTCGTCCGAGCAGCTCGCAACCCGTATCATCTCCGAGCAGACGGAAATCTCGTCCTCAAAAATCCGCCGCGGCGAAATTACCGAAATGGATTTCGAAAAGCTGGTTGCCTGTTCGCAGACCATGCAGAAGATCCCGCTTTTCATCGACCAGACCGGCGGTATCTCGATTGCGCAGCTGTCCGCCCGCGCGCGTCGCCTGAAGCGCCAGCGCGGTCTCGACCTGATCGTCATCGACTATATCCAGCTGATGCAGGGCTCGAGCGCCAGGGCCTCGCAGAACCGCGTGCAGGAAATCACCGAGATCACGACGGGCCTGAAGGCGCTGGCCAAGGAGCTGGCCGTGCCGATCATCGCGCTGTCGCAGCTGTCGCGTCAGGTCGAAAGCCGCGACGACAAGCGCCCGCAACTCTCCGACTTGCGTGAATCCGGCTCGATCGAGCAGGACGCCGACGTCGTGATGTTCGTCTACCGCGAGGAGTATTACCTCAAGAACCGTGAGCCGAAGCTCGGCACGGAGGAATACGTCAAGTGGGAAAACGAGATGAACGAGATGCGCGGCAAGGCCGAGGTCATCGTCGCCAAGCAGCGCCACGGCCCGACGGGCTCGGTGACGCTCGCCTTCCACGGCGAATTCACCCGCTTCTCCGATCTGGCGGAAGAGCATCATATCGCGGAGAGGTTTGAGTAGCTTTTTGACCTACCGACCCGCTCCGTTCCAACTCGCGGCAGCCTGATGGCCAAATCGCGCGTCCAGTTCATCTGCCAGAACTGCGGATCGGTGCATCAGCGCTGGGCCGGCAAATGCGATGCCTGCGGCGAGTGGAACACGCTGGTCGAGGAAGGCACGTCCGGCGGCATCGGTTCGGGGCCGGCCAACACGCGCAACGCCCGCAAGGGCCGCGCGGTGGTGCTGACCACGCTCTCAGGCGATATCGAGGATGCGCCGCGCATCATATCGGGCATCGGCGAGCTCGACCGCGCCACCGGCGGCGGCTTCGTGCGCGGTTCCGCGCTTCTGGTCGGCGGCGATCCGGGCATCGGCAAGTCGACGCTGCTCACCCAGGCCGCCGCCGCGCTGGCATCAAAGGGTCACCGCATCGTCTATGTCTCGGGCGAAGAAGCCGTCGCGCAGATCAGGCTGCGCGCGCAACGCCTCGGCGTTGCCTCGGCGCCGGTCGAGCTCGCGGCGGAAACCAATGTCGAGGATATCCTCGCCACGATCGCCGACGGCAAGCGGCCGGATCTGGTTATTCTCGATTCGATCCAGACGCTGTGGACCGACCTTGCCGATTCGGCGCCGGGCACGGTCACCCAGGTGCGCGCCGCCGCCCAGGCGATGATCCGCTATGCGAAATCCACGGGGGCGGCGATCGTCCTGGTCGGCCATGTCACCAAGGAAGGCCAGATCGCCGGGCCGCGCGTGGTCGAGCACATGGTCGACGGCGTGCTCTATTTCGAGGGCGAGGGCGGCCACCACTACCGCATCCTGCGCACGGTGAAGAACCGTTTCGGACCGACCGACGAGATCGGCGTCTTCGAAATGTCGGACAAGGGGTTGCGCGAGGTCTCCAACCCATCGGAACTGTTCCTGGGCGAGCGGCATGCGAAATCGCCTGGCGCGGCCGTTTTCGCCGGCATGGAAGGCACAAGGCCGGTTCTGGTCGAGATCCAGGCGCTGGTGGCGCCCTCCTCCCTTGGCACGCCGCGCCGGGCGGTGGTCGGCTGGGACGGCGCGCGACTTTCGATGGTGCTGGCTGTGCTGGAGGCGCATTGCGGCGTTCGCTTCGGCACCCATGACGTCTACCTCAATGTCGCCGGCGGCTACCGCATCAGCGAGCCGGCGGCCGATCTCGCGGTCGCGGCCGCACTGGTTTCCTCGCTCACCGGCCTTGCCCTTCCCGCCGATTGCGTCTATTTCGGCGAAATCAGCCTTTCAGGCGCTGTGAGGCCGGTTGCGCATGCGCAACAGCGCCTCAAGGAAGCTGAAAAGCTGGGTTTTGGTAGCGCGGTTCTGCCCTTGGGCAGCGAGGAACTTGCCGGAGGGATCGGGGCCGGCGCTTTCCAGCCGACCGAGCTTGCCGACCTCGTGGCGCGCATAGCCGGCTCACGGCGCAGCCGCGTCGACGATGAAGAATAACGCGGCTCGTCGAGCCGTGAAAAAGAGATCGGAGTGGGGCGAAAGACATGCCGATTACGCTGCTTGACGGAATCCTGGTCGGCTTCACCCTGGTCTCGGCGATGCTCGCCATGGTTCGCGGCTTCTCGCGCGAGGTCCTGTCCGTCGTCTCGTGGGCGGCGGCGGCGGCGGCGGCTTTCTTCTTCTACAAGCCGGTCCTGCCTTACCTCAAGCCCTACATCGACAATGAGAAGATCGCCATGGCGGCCTCCGCCGGCGTTGTCTTCATCATCGCGCTGATCGTCGTCTCGGTCATCACCATGAAGCTTGCCGACTGGATCATCGATTCGCGGATCGGCGCCCTCGACCGCACGCTTGGCTTCCTCTACGGCGCCGCGCGCGGCATCCTGGTCGTCGCCGTCGCGCTGCTGTTCTTCAACTGGCTGGCTGGCGCCAAGGCACCGGCCTGGGTGACGGAGGCCAAGTCGCGGCCGCTGCTGGAGCAGATCGGCGCCAAGCTTGAAAGCCTGCTGCCCGAGGATCCGGAAAACGCCATCCTGAAGAAGCTCAATCCGAATCAGCCCGCCGCCGAGACGCCGGCCGCTCCGGACGCACCGGCGGCGGACGCCCCTGCCGGCGGCGACGACGCCAATGCACCGGCTCCCGACGACAATGATGCCGGCCCGGCGGACAACACGGCCAAGCCAGCAGCGCCTGCAAACTGACGCACCTGGACTGACGATGGTGTGAACGACTGCACGGCGCGCGTTGCTTTCGGCGCGAACCCGCACTATATGGCGATTTTAGCGGAGCTTAAGATGGCAGACGCAGACGACGTGCTTTCCGCCGAGGCCGACGACCATTTCCATGACGAATGCGGGGTGTTCGGCATTTTCGGCCGACAGGACGCAGCGGCCATCGTCACGCTCGGACTGCATGCGCTGCAGCATCGCGGCCAGGAAGCGGCCGGCATCGTTTCCTATGATGGCAGCCAATTCCATGTTGAACGCCATGTCGGCCTGATCGGCGACACTTTCACCAAGCAGCGCGTCATCGACAGCCTGCAAGGCAACCGTGCGATCGGCCACACGCGCTACGCCACGACCGGCGGCGCCGGCATGCGCAACATCCAGCCCTTCTTCGCCGAGCTCGCCGATGGCGGCTTTGCCGTCGCGCATAACGGCAATCTCACCAACGCCATGACGGTGCAGCGCGCGCTGCAGAAGCAGGGCGCGATCTTCTCGTCCACATCCGACACCGAGACGCTTTTGCACCTGGTTGCGACCAGCAAGGAGCGCGACCTCAACTCGCGTTTCATCGACGCCGTTCGTCAGGTCGAAGGCGCCTTCTCGCTGGTGGCGATGACGGCCAAGAAGATGATCGGCTGCCGCGATCCGCTCGGTATCCGCCCGCTGGTGCTCGGCGATCTCGACGGTGCCTGGATCCTCGCCTCCGAAACCTGCGCGCTGGACATTATCGGCGCACGCTTCGTGCGCGACCTGAAGCCCGGCGAGATGGTCGTCGTCACCTCCAAGGGCATCGAGAGCCTGTTCCCGTTCGAGCCGCAGAAGACCCGCTTCTGCATCTTCGAATATGTCTATTTCGCCCGCCCGGATTCCTCGGTCGAGGGACGCAACGTCTACGAAGTGCGCAAGCGCATCGGCGCCGAGCTGGCGCAGGAGAACCCGGTCGAGGCCGACATCGTCGTGCCGGTGCCGGATTCGGGTACGCCGGCGGCGATCGGCTTCAGCCAGGCTGCAGGCATTCCGTTCGAGCTCGGTATCATCCGCAACCACTATGTCGGCCGTACCTTCATCCAGCCGGGCGATTCGATCCGCCACATGGGCGTCAAGCTCAAGCACAATGCCAACCGCCGCATGATCGAGGGCAAGCGCGTGGTGCTGGTCGACGATTCGATCGTGCGCGGCACCACCAGCCAGAAGATCGTGCAGATGGTGCGCGACGCCGGCGCCAGGGAAGTGCATATGCGCATCGCCTCGCCGCCGACCAGCGCCTCCTGCTTCTATGGCGTCGACACGCCGGAGAAGTCGAAGCTTCTGGCGTCGCGCATGTCGGTGGAAGAGATGGCCGAATTCATCCGCGTCGATTCACTCGGCTTCCTCTCGATAAACGGGCTCTACCGTGCCGTCGGCGAGGCCAGCCGAAACGACGAACAGCCGCAGTTCTGCGACGCCTGCTTCACCGGCCAGTATCCGACCCGCTTGCTCGACTTCGAAGGCCACGACAATGTACGCACGCTGTCGCTGCTGGCGAACAGCGGGGCGTAGGCCAGACCTTACGGAATTCTCGCATGACCCTCGACCTTACCGGCCGCGTCGCGGTCGTCACCGGCGCCTCGCGCGGCATCGGCTATTTCATCGCCAGGGAATTGGCCGCCGCCGGCGCGCATGTGATCGCGGTTGCGCGCACCGTCGGCGGTCTCGAGGAACTCGACGACCAGATCAAGGCGGCCGGTGGCCAAGCGACGCTGGTGCCTCTCGATCTCGCCGACATGGCCGGTATCGACCGGCTGGGCGGCGCCATCCATGAGCGCTGGGGCAAGCTCGACATTCTCGTCGCCAATGCCGGCGTGCTCGGCGTCATCTCGCCGATCGGCCATGTCGAGGCCAAGACCTTCGAGAAGGTGATGACGATCAACGTCACCTCGACCTGGCGGCTGATCCGTTCGGTCGACCCGCTGCTCAGGCTTTCGGATGCCGGCCGGGCCATCATCCTGTCGTCCAACGCGGCGCATTCGGCGCGCGCCTTCTGGGCGCCCTACGCGGCATCGAAGGCGGCGGTCGAGACCATGATGCGCTCCTGGGCGCATGAGACGCAAAGCCTGCCGTTGCGGGTCAATGCCGCCGACCCCGGCGCCACCCGTACCGCCATGCGAGCCCAGGCCGTGCCCGGCGAGGATCCGGAGACGCTGCCGCACCCCTCGGAGATCGCCAAGCGCATCGTGCCGTTGGCCAGCCCCGAACTCAAAGAAACCGGGCTGATCTTCCAGGCCAAGCACAACCACTTCGTCTCCTACCGGCAGCCTGAATGACCGCACCCCTTCGGCTTGAAGGATCCCAAAGGGATTAAAAGGGCCTCCGGCTACGTTCTCCTGACGTAGGACATTCGAAACCGGAGGACCGACATGCGCAGACTTCTTCTCATTGCCACCACCGCCTTTGTGGCCGCTCTCGGCACGACAGGAGGCGTGGCCGTCTCCCAAGATGCCAAGATGAGTTTCTTTGTCACCAGTGTCGGCTCCGGCAAGGGTGCCGATCTTGGCGGCTTGAAGGGCGCCGACGCGCATTGCGCTTCGCTGGCTGAAGCCGCCGGCGTCACCGGAAAGACCTGGCATGCCTATCTGTCGACCAGCGCCGAGGATGCACGCGACCGTATCGGCAAGGGGCCTTGGTTCAACGCCAAGGGCGAGAAAATCGCCGACGATGTCGCCTCCTTGCATGGCGACGCCAACGGCATCACCAAGCAGACAGCGCTGAACGAAAAGGGCGAAGTGGTCAACGGCCGCGGCGACACGCCGAACAGGCATGACATGCTGACCGGATCGAAACCCGACGGCACCAGGATTGCCGACCAGACCTGTGGCGACTGGACGATGAGCGGCGCCGAAGGGGCCGCCATGATGGGTCATCACGACCGCACCGGCCTTGACGATTCGGCGGCGGCGAAGTCGTGGAATTCCTCGCACGCCTCGCGTGGTGGCTGCAGCCAGGAGGCGTTGAAAGGCACCGGCGGCGACGGCCTGTTCTATTGTTTTGCGACCGACTGAGCGCCGCCCGCAACAACGTAACTGGTTTGGCGGCCCGCCGATCGATCACGCGGCTGTGATCTGAAGGAGAAAGGCTGCCCCGCGGTCATGCTTTCGTCATTTCCGAGGAGTTGTTAGGATCGGAACGACTCCCACAACAAGCGCCCCGCTGGGCAGAACAAGGAAATCCCCATGGCTACAACCGCAGCGTTGGTCTGGTATCTGGTAATCGCCGGCCCGCAGGGCGGCATGGTGGTGCTGCCCAGCACCTTCGACAAGCGTGAGCAGTGCACCGCCGCCATCACCGAGTATCAGAAGCAGCCGACACCAACCGGCTGGTCCGTGCAGTGCGTGCCGAGCGCCTCGCCCTTCACCGACGAGGGTGATGCCGAAGCGCCGGCTGCGCAGTAAATATCGGAAATCACAAGGCCCGCGGCCGCTGTCGCGGGCCTTGTGATTTCAGCGCCGGGCGCTCACCGTCAGCTCCGGTTTCTGGTTGATGGTCTGGAACACCACGCAGTAGCGCTCCGTCAGCTTCAGCAGCGAGTCGATGCGCTCCTGGGGTTCATCCGTGTCGAGACCGAAATTGAGCCGGATGGCACGAAAACCGACCGGCGCGTCCTTGGCGACACCCAGCGTGCCGCGAAAATCAAGATCGCCCTCGGCCTCCACCGTGGCGGCGCCGAGCTTGAACTCAAGCGCTGTCGCCACCGCCTTCAGCGTCACGCCGGCACAGGCCACCAAGGCCTCAAGCAGCATGTCGCCGGAACAGAGCTCGAGCCCTGAGCCGCCTGTCGCCGGATGCAGGCCGGCGATTGCCAGCGCCCTGCCCGTCTCCACCTTGCAGGCCACCGACTGGTCGTCGATCGACCCCTTCGCTCTCAATGTGATCAACGCCTGCGAGGCGTCGTCGCGATAGGCCTGTTTCAAGGGCGCCTGTTTGGCCTTCAGTTCGATTGCATCCATTTGCGTTGCCTCTTTCGCTTTGCGGCCAGCGAGTAGCATGGCTTTGTAAGATATAAGTGCCGATCGCGGCCCGGAAGCAAGACCGCCAGATCCTGCCCCAACGCAAGCCCAGGGCTGGCGCAGCGCTGTGCCAACTTTCGACCGTATAGCTTGGCAAGATGGGCCGACTCCCCGGCCATCATGTTGATCCACGAAATTTCTGTTGCTTCCTGTAACACTGGTCCGCGCCTATGGCCGATGTCGCCATTCTCGAAACACGCGAAAGGGTTCTCGCCGGAATCCTGCTGACCGGTGCCGCCTATCTCTTGTTTTCGACGCAGGACGCCTCGATCAAGCTGCTGGTGACCGGGATGACGGTCTGGCAGATCATGTTCTTCCGCAGCATCACCATTCTGAGCGCCTGTGCCGCGATCGGCGGGCGGCAGCTGTTTGCCGACACGCTACGCTCGCCGATCGTGCGGCCGATGCTGGTGCGCAGCGCCTTCACGCTGGCCGCCTGGCTTTGCTACTACAACGCTGCCCGCAGCCTGCAGCTTGCAGAACTGACCACCGTCTATTACGCGGCGCCGATCATCGTCACCGTGCTTTCGGTGTTCCTGCTCGGCGAAAAAGTGCCTGTTCTGCGCTGGCTGGCGGTCTTGATTGGTTTTGTCGGTGTCTTCGTCGCTTGCGATCCCACCCATCTCGGCCTGTCGGTTCCGGTGCTGCTGGTGCTGGCGGCGGCACTTTTGTGGGCCATCGCCATCGTGCTCCTGCGCAAGACCGCGCTTGCCGAGCGCTCGATGATCCAGCTCCTCCTCAATAATTTCTATTTCCTGGTGTTTTCTGCGGTACCGGCGCTGTTGTGGTGGCATACGCCCGATATGACCGAGTTGCTGCTTCTCGCCAGTGTCGGCGCGCTCGGTGGCCTGGCGCAATATCTTCTCTTCGAAGGCATGAAGCGCACGCCGGCATCGATCCTCGCGCCTCTCGAATACAGCTCGCTGCTGTGGGCGTTCGCGCTCGGCTTTGCGATCTGGGGCGACCTGCCGCGCCGCGAAGTGTTTCTCGGCGCCGCTCTGATCGTCGCCGCCGGGCTGCTGATCGTCGGCGGCGAACATTTCCGCAAGCGGCTGTGATGTTCGTCATTGGTGACAGTACGATGTCAGGACCGGAGGGCGTAGGCTATCGGCATGACTGATGCGACAGCTCCTGCTGATACGGTCGCAGAGCGGACATTGGGTATTATCCTGGTTTCGTGTTCGGCGGCTGTCTTTGCTCTGACGGGCGTGTTGACAAAATCGATCCATGCCGACCCGCTGACCATCATCTGCTGGCGCGGTTTTGTCGGCTCGATCCTGATCACGCTCTATGTGTTGTGGCGACGACGCCGATCCGGCGGGCGCGAGAGCCTGCGGCTTGGCTGGCGCGGCTGGCTGCTGGCGGTGGAAGGGGCGCTGGCGAGCATTGCCTTCATTTCGGCGTTCAAATTCACATACGTCGCCAATGTCGCGGTCATCTATGCCACCGCACCTTTCGTGACCGCGCTTCTGGCCTGGGTTCTGACGCGCGAACCTTTCCGGATGCAGACGATGGTCGCCGCCGCCGTCTCGCTTTGCGGAGTGGCGATCATGGTCTGGTCCGGTTTCGGCACCGGCCACCTCTTCGGCGATGGGCTGGCGCTGCTGATGACAATAGGCAGCGGTCTTTACATGATCATGGTGCGTGCCTTCCGCGACACGCCGGTGGTCTGGGCCGGTGCGGTATCGGCATTTCTGCTGTTCGTACTCGGCTGGTTTGTCACCGACCCGCTGGCGGTTTCATCCAGGGATGTCGCGCTGCTCGTCACTTTCGGTGCGTCCTTCGCGCTGTCGTCGATCCTCTGGACGGAGGGGGCGCGGCTTATCCCCGCGGCCGAATCCGGGCTGCTCGGCTCGGCCGAGGTGCCGTTCGCGATCCTGTTTGCCTTCCTGTTTCTTGGCGAGATCGCGCCAGAAGCCAGCATGATCGGCGGCGCCATCGTGCTGTGCGCGGTCTTCGCCCATGCCGGCCGGGACTGGCTGTCGGCCCGCTCCCAACGCTCGGCGTCAAATATTTCTTGAAAAAGTGACACAGTCACGGAACCATCATCGGACTCGGACATTATTGATGCGACGGGCCACCCCCCAAGTCCCCCCAAACCCTCGGCCTGTTCCAAGCCGACCGTAAGGTCGGCTTTTCTTTTGCTAATAGGCCCGACCGTAAGGTCGGTTTTTTCTTTTCTACACTTTGTCGATGAGATTCGAGCCCTCTCGAATCAATCAAGCGATCCGGCCAGAGCCAGATTATCGCCGAGCAGTGTCGCCAGATCGCCCGCGGGAGTATCGGCCCCGGCGCGCAACCGGATCGCGAATTCCGCCATCGGAACCTGCGGCAGGCCAAGCTCGCGCGGCGCCTCGACGATTCCGGAATGAGCAAAGCGCGCGGTGCGCAGCGTCAGTGCGACGCCGGCGTTAACGGCGGTGCGCAGCCCAGCCAAGCTGGCACTTCCAGCAGCGATCCGATAATTGCGGCCGGCGGCATCGAGCGCCGCCAGTGCGGCCTCGCGAAAACCGCAATGGGGATCGAGCAGCGCCAGCGGCAGTTCTTCTTGCCGCGGGGCCAGCCCCTTGTGTGAACACAGCCATATCATCGGTTCGCGCAGTACGCCGACCTCATCCGGTGCCGGCGTCTGGCGCATGACGATCGCAAGATCCAGGCTGCCGGACTGCAGGGCCTGCCCCAGTTCAGCGGAGCGGCCAACGCGCAACTCGATCCTGACGCGCGGATGGCTGGTGGCGAAGGCACGCAAAAGGTCCGGCAATCCGCTATCGGCGAAATCCTGTGTCGTGCCGATGGCGACACGCCCGGCGGCCCGCGCGCCCTTCATCGCCAACCACGCCTCGCGATGAACGGCAAGAATGCGCCTGGCATGACCGACGAGATCCTCGCCGGCCGGCGTCAGCCCACGACCCCGCCCCTGCGGCGCCAGAAGCGGCTCGCCGACGACCTCCTCAAGCCGCTGCATCTGCGCCGTCACCGCCGAGGGCGAGCGGCCGACACTCGACGCCGCCCGCGCAAGCAAGCCGCTGTCGACGAAAGCGAGGAAGGTTTTGAGCAGGTCCGGGTCCAGCGCTTCCATAATTCGACAATATCGAATCTTTTATTGAAAACAATTCGATTTTTTTGATTCAAGGATGGTGACATGGTCTCTCCAACGGCGATCAGACGCCGCTCAAACCAGGAGAAGAAAATGCCCATCATCAACATCAGCCTCACCGGCAGACCAGACGCCGCTTTATCGGCCAGGGTTGCCGGGGAAATAACCGAGATCACCGCCAAGCAGTTGCGCAAGGATCCGACCATCACAGCTGTTGCCGTATCCTATATCGATCCGCAGCATTGGTTCGCCGGTGGCAAGTCGCTGGCCGAGCATGGCTCCAACACGTTCTGGCTGGATATCAAGGTTGTCGACGGCACCAACACCAAGCTCGAGCTGGAAGCCTATCTCAAGGCTCTCTTCGATGCGTTCGACCGTCTGCTGGGTGGTGTGCATGAGGAAAGCTATGCCTTCGTGCATGAAGTACCTGCCGCTGCCTATGGCTATGGCGGCAAGACCCAGGAGTTCCGATTCATCAGCGGGCGGTTGAAGGCGGCATGACGGTCTTGTCCTTCTCCCTTTGGAGGGAGAAGGACAGCCCCTCTTCCACATTGACCTCACGCCCACTTCCGCTACCCTCTGCCCCGAAGCGGCCGCGGAAGAGCCGCGATAACAAAACTTGTTGGGAGAGACGCGGCATGATCCTGACACTAGCGCTGCTTGCGGGTCTTGTTGCTGCCTGGCTGCTGATCGGCGTGGTGGAAAAATTCCGCCTCGGCCTGCGCTTCACCCAGGCGCTGCTCTATGTGCCGTTCAAGCTCGCCTACCGGATCAGCGACAACCGCATCAAGATCGCTCGCAAGGCGCAGGTGCCGGTAATCTACGTGATCTCGCACCAGTCGCGTTTCGAGCCGCCGCTGATGCTGTCGCTGCTGCCCGACGACACGCTGCATATACTCGACGAGGTCTCGGCACGCTCGCCCTGGCTCGAGCCTTGGCGCGAACTGGGCCGCACCATTGCCTTCAATGCTGAGCACGTCTTCGTCAGCCGCCGCCTGGTGCGCGTGCTGAAGGGCAAGGGCCGGCTCGCCGTCTATCTGCCGGATGCGGTCGAGCCTGACGTCAAGACGTTTCGCCTGTTTCGCGCCGTCACCCGCATCGCCATGCAGGCCGACGCCCGCATCGTCCCGATCTTCGTCGCCGGCGCACGCAGCCTGCCTGTGTCGCTGACGCCTGCGGACAAGGCGCCACGGCACTGGTTTCCGCAACTGTCGATCAGCGTTCTGGAGCCGATGACGATCGCCGAACTTGTGGCGCGCAACCCGGACCAGGCCTCGAACACCAATGCGCTGTTCGACCGCGTCGCCGAGGCCAGGCTTTTTGGCACCGACCTCGATCGCGGCCTGTTCCTGGCCATGCGCGATGCGGCGGCAAGAGTCGGCGCCTCGCATCCGGTCATCGAGGATGTCATTTCGGGCGCGCTAAGCTATCGCAAGATGTTCATCGGCGCGCGCGTATTGGGCAGGCGCTTCGAGGCGGCGACGGCACCGGGCGAGGCAGTGGGGATAATGCTGCCCAACGCCAATGGCATCGTGCTGTCGTTGGTCGGCCTTCTCTCGGGCGGACGAGTCGCGGCGATGATCAACTACACGGCCGGGCCGGCAAGCGTCACCGCCGCCGTGCGCACGGCCGTCATCCGCACCGTCATTTCGTCGCGCACCTTCGTCGACAAGGCCGATCTTGCCGATATCGTCGCCGCGGCCGAGAAGGGCGGCGCCAGGCTGCTGTGGCTGGAAGACCTGAGGGAAAGCGTCACCGCCCTGGACAAGCTCTCCGCCGCTCTGCTCTGGCGCCTGCCGCTGCAACGGCAGGATGCGGCCAAGCCGGGGGTGATCCTGTTCACCTCGGGCTCGGAAGGGACGCCGAAAGCGGTTGTTCTGTCGCAAAAGAACCTTCTCGCCAACGCCATGCAGGCCGAAGCGCGCATCACCATTTCGCCGGCCGACATCCTGCTCAACGTACTGCCGGTGTTCCACTCCTTCGGCCTGACGGGCGGCACCATATTGCCGCTGGTGACCGGGGTAAGACTGTTCCTCTACCCCTCGCCTCTCCACTACAAGATCATCCCCGAGATCGCGCGCAAGGTGAAACCGACGATCATGTTCGGCACGGATACATTCCTCGCCAACTATGCGCGCACCGCCAAGGACGGCGACTTCTCCAGCCTGCGCTTCGTCGTCGCCGGTGCCGAGGCGGTGAAGCCGGAAACCCGCCGCGTCTACCGCGAGCGCTTCCAGGCCGAAATCATCGAGGGCTTCGGGCTGACAGAGGCCGCACCGGTCGTTGCCGTCAACACCGCGATCCATGGCCGCGACGGTACGGTCGGGCGGCTGTTACCGGCCATGCGCATGAGGCTGGAGCCGGTCGAGGGTATAACCGACGCCGGCCAGTTGTGGCTCGACGGACCAAACCTCATGATGGGCTACATGACAGCGGACCGTCCCGGCGAGCTGCAGACTCTGACCGGCTGGCACGACACCGGCGATATCGTCGCCGTCGACCGCGAAGGCTTCATCAGCATTCGCGGCCGCGCCAAGCGTTTCGCCAAGATAGCCGGCGAGATGGTGTCGCTGGGCGCGGTCGAGATGCTGGTGCAGTCACTGTGGCCGGAAGAGCGCCACGCGGCGGTCGCTGTGCCGGACAAGAAGCGTGGTGAGCGCATCGTGCTGGTTACCACCGCCGACGATGCCAATCCCGAAGAACTGCGCCAGTTTGGCAAAAAGGCCGGGGCAGCCGAACTGATGGTGCCGAACGACATCGTCAAGGTGGAGGAAATTCCGGTGCTCGGTTCCGGCAAGACCGACTATGTGTCGACCAGGAAGCTGGCAATCGACAGGCTGGGATTGAGTGCTGCGGCGTAGCGTTGCCCGCTAGATCCTGTCGCCGCGGAACAAGTCGGCGATCGCCCGCAGGATTCACATCTTCCCTCCCCCAGAGACCTCTGAAAACGATCGCGCCACGGAATTGACAAAAATGGTGAGTGATTATTCACTCACCATTTTTAATTGATGCTCCCAACCCGGAAAGGAGAGCTGTATGGCGAAGATCCTTGTCACCGGAGGGACCGGTCACCTCGGTCGCGATCTCGTGCCGGCGTTGTCCAATGGCGGGCATACAGTCAGATTGCTCGCCAGGAAGCCGACGAACGATCCTTCCCTTGAGTGGGCGCCGGGCGATCTGGCAACCGGCGAAGGCATCGACAGCGCTCTTGATGGTGTCGACACCGTGATCCATGCCGCCACCCTTTCGCCCATCGCCAAGCGCGGCATGAGGCCGGTCGACTTGTGGTTCAGCCCGACAAGCGTCGATGTCGAGGGCACCCGGCTCCTGCTTGCAGCATCGCTGCGCGCCAATGTCGGCCACTTCATCTTCGTGTCGATCGTTGGCCTGGAATTCAGCGGCCTGCCCTATGCCAAGGCGAAATTGGCTGGCGAACGGCTGGTGCGGGATTCCTCGCTTCCCTGGTCAATCATTCGCGCGGCGCCATTCTATTATCTTTTGGAACAGATGCTCGGTGGGCTGAAATGGCTGCCTATCTGGCCGTTGCCGAATTCGCTCTCAAATCCCGTCGATACGCGTGACGTGGCCCGCTATCTGGTGGAGGCGGTGAATGACGGGAAGCGCGGGGTTCGCCCTGAGATCGGCGGGCCCGATATGATGCCCTTCTCAAGTTTCGCTCGGCAATACCGCGATGCCCTCGGGCTCCGGCGCCTCATCCTGCCAACGCCGGTCAGCCGCAGGATGAGCTTCAAAATGGGTTTGGTCGAAACCAGCGAGCGGTTCGGGGAAAGGACCTGGAGGTCGTGGCTTTGCGAACAACACAGGCACGCCGGAGTCGATCCGCATTGCAATACCGCAGGCTAGAGCCATTTGCGATTTTACGCTCAGTGTTACTCTCCCTTGAGAGTCCTCCACCGCAGCCATGGAGCCGGCATCCGCCATGAAACCGCCATCGACCGGACGGGAACGCATTCTGCGTGAAGCCATCCACCTGTTTGCCGAGCGCGGCTACGATCGGACCAGCGTTCCCGATATTCAGGAGGCGGCAGGCCTGTCGCGCGGTTCCGGCGCGCTCTACAAGCACTTCCCTTCGAAGGAGGACCTGCTCGCCACCGCGATCGAGCAGTTTGTCGGCACCGCACGGGAAGGCCGTGCCGAACTTGGCGAGACGACGCTTTCCATCGACGAAAGTTCGCGGCGGCTTGTGGAGAGCATGCTTGAAAAGCTCGGCGCCAACCGCGATATGCTCCGGATTCTTTGGCGCGACCTGGAGCATTTTCCTGAACTGAAGGCGTCCGCGCGTGGCGAAATCATGCAAAGCACCTACCTTGCCGTCGCCGCATGGCTGCGGGAGCGCCAGGACCAGGGCGAACTGCGCCCGCATGACAGCGAGGCTGTCGCCGCTGTCATCGTCGGCAGCGTCGCCATGTTCCGCGTCTTCGAGGTGATTTGGGGCGAGCGTTCGATCGACATCAGCGATGAACGCTTTGCTTCGGCGTGGGCCGACCTGTTGCTTTGCGGCTTGCGCCTTTAGCGCCTATCCTATGTCCGAAGGCGGTACCTTCTCGCCCTCGAGCTTGGCGCGCTTGGAGTAGGCGCGCACGGAGAAGGGCAGGAAGGTCAGATAGCCCGCGACCGACGCCGTCAGCGTGTACCAGGGATAGGTCATCAGCAGGAGGACGTAGAGCACGACGGCCAGGATGACCGGCAGCACCCTGTCGCCCGGGATCTTGATGCTCTTGCCGGAATAGACCGGCAGCCGGCTGACCAACAGGAAGGCGACCAGGATGGTGAAGCCGGTGGCGACGAAGGCGGCCGGACGGCTGGGCTCCACCCCGAGCCGAAGAAAATAGAGATAGAGCGGCAGCATCACCAGCACCGCGCCCGCCGGTGCCGGCACACCGACAAAATATTCGGACTGCCACAAGGGGCGTTCTGCCTTGTCATCGTCGAGCACGTTGAAGCGGGCGAGCCTCAGCCCACAGGCAATGGCGAACAGGAGAGCAGCGATCCAGCCCGGCGAGCCGGCGCGGTCGAGCAGGAAGGCGTAGAGCACCAAGGCCGGGGCAACACCGAAATTGACGATGTCGGCCAGCGAATCCATCTGTGCGCCGAATTTGGAGGTCGCCTTGAGCATGCGCGCCAGGCGGCCATCGATGCCGTCGAGAAAGGCCGCCAGAAGCACCATCACCACCGCCGGTTCGAAGCGGCCCTCAAAGCCGAAGCGGATGCCGGACAGGCCGGCGCAGATGGCAAGCACGGTGACGAGGTTGGGCAGCACCATTCGCATCGGGATCTCGCGGATGCGCGGACCGCCGCTGGCATGTGCCTCGAACTTTTTGAACGGCGCGCCCAAGGCTCAGGAAATCCGTACAAGGGGAGTGCCGACGACACCGCCGAATTCGGCAAGCACTGTTTCACCGCCGACCGCCGTCTGGCCAACGGCAACACGAGGCGTCGCGGTCAAGGGCAGGAAGACGTCGACGCGCGAACCGAAGCGGATCAGGCCGAACCGCTCGCCGGTGCCGATCGAGCCGCCGGCCTCGGCCCAGCAGACGATGCGGCGCGCCACCAGGCCGGCGATCTGGACGGCGGCCACCGTGCCGTTGGGGCTCTCGATGACCAGGCCGTTGCGCTCGTTCTCGGTGCTGGCCTTGTCGAGCTCGGCGTTGAGGAATTTTCCGGGCCGATGCTCGATCTTGGCGATGCGGCCGCGCACGGGCGAACGGTTCACATGGCAGGAAAAGACGTTCATGAACACCGAGATGCGGGTCATTTCGACATTGCCGAGGCCGAGCTCACGCGGCGGCAGGGCCGGACCAACCGCCGAGATGATGCCATCGGCCGGGCTCACCACCAAACGGTCGTCAACCGGGGTGACGCGCTCGGGATCGCGGAAGAAATAGACGCACCAGGCGGTCAGGATCAGGCCGATCCAGAACAGGATCGAGGAGAAATAGCCAAGGAAGAGCGTCGCCGCGCCAAAAGCCGCAATGAAGGGATAGCCCTCGCGATGGATCGGTACGAACGCGTTCTTGACCGTGTCGACAAGGCTCATGGGATGGGGGCGGTCCCTGTTTCAGGTTTGGCCTCAATAGCCGAAACACCCCCTGCCCGCAACGCGACAATCCGCGGCGCGGCTTTTCATGAGATAGGCTCCCGCCCGGGCGGAGTCTTCACCGCTGGCACGGACGGCGGTTGGAGCCGCCCTCACGCAGCGCAATGGCCGTGCCTATGGAGCATTTGTCCTGCGCGAAAAGCAGTGCCCCACTGTCGGCCAAACGCCCTCTCGCCCGTCCTTGGTGAGAAGCGCCTCATCGCACCCGCGAGGGTCGATGACGCGTGCAACGGAGACTCTCGATCATGCGGATATCATCCGGCACCAAAGCTCGTCTCATCACGGAAGGCCTCGCCTTCGGCGAGTCGCCGCGTTGGCATGAGGGGCGGCTGTGGGTCTGCAACTGGGGCACCGGCGAGATCATGGCGGTTGATGCCGATAGTAACCGCGAGATCATGCTCACGGTGCCCGCCGTCCTGCCCTACTCCATCGACTGGTTACCGGATGGACGCCTGCTCGTTGTCTCAGGCCGCGAAGGTTTGCTGTTGCGGCAGGAGGCCGATGGCAGGCTCGTCACCCATGCCGATCTGCGCGGCTTGTCGAAAAATCCGTGGAACGAGATTGTCGTCGATGGGCGCGGCAATGCCTATGTCAACGGCGGCGGGCCAGCGCCGGCGCCCCGTGAGCATTTCGGCCCGGGCACCATCGCGCTGATCACGCCGGACGGCGCGACCCGGCAAGTCGCAGACAATATCGCCTTTGCCAACGGCATGGCGGTGACACCGGACAACAGGACACTGATCCTTGCCGAATCCCATGGCAACCGGCTGACCGCTTTCGACATCGCCGCCGACGGCATCCTGTCCAACCGGCGCGTCTGGGCCGATCTCGACGGCTATCCGGACGGCATCTGCCTCGATGCCGAAGGCGCTGTCTGGTACGCGGATGTTCCCAACAAACACTGCGTGCGGGTGCGCGAGGGCGGCGAGGTGTTGCAGACCGTCACCACCGATCGCGGCTGTTTTGCCTGCATGCTGGGCGGTGCGGATAGGCAAACGCTGTTCATCGTCGCCGCGCAATGGCGCGGCTTCGAGCACATGGTCAGCGACGCCCGCACCGGCCAGGTGCTCGGCGTCGAGGCGCCGGCACCCGGTGTCGGCTGGCCAGGTTAAAGCACGTCGCGTCGACGCGCCTTAACCTTCTTTGTTTGCGTATGTCGTTGCCCGAAAACCGCTACACACTTTTGGGGGACATGCGTTAAGCCTCTGGAATCCGCTGATAGTTGGCGATGTCGGCGCGCACCCCAAGTCTGGCGATCGTTTCCTGCGGATTGAACGCGACGCGCTCATGCGCGGCCTTGACGATCGGCACGACCTTGTCGACAGCCGCCTGGCTTTCCCATTCGACGATCGTCACCAAGTTGAATTCGCCCGGCCCCGAAAATTGCTCGAGCAGAAAATCCTGCACGAAGCCCTGCTGCTGGCGCAACAATTCGTGCGTCGTCCTGACCTTGACGAGGATCTCCTCACGGGCCGCGGCTGGCACGACGAACTTGTCCACCCTGAACACGCTGCCGCCGTTAACAGTCTGATTTATGTCGTTCATTTCGATTGTTCCGTTCCTGGATGATGGTGTTTGCGGGCTCCAGGATCAGCGTACGATCTCAACTTAAGTTGAGGTCAAGCACAAAATCAATTTACCTCCGACGTGCGCCGGCGAACGATGACTCCAAGCTCGTCGCCCTCGCGGGCGAGGCGCAGGCGCTCCTCGGCCTCCGTCGCCTCGCGTTGGCGGTCCCACATCGAGGCGTAGAGGCCGTGCTTGCGCATCAGTTCGACATGGGTGCCGCGCTCGGCGATCTGGCCGTCCTTGAGCACGATGATCTCGTCGGCGGAAATCACCGTCGACAGACGGTGGGCAATGACAATGGTGGTGCGGCCCTTGCTGACGAGGTCGAGCGCGGCCTGGATTTCCTGTTCAGTGTGGCTGTCCAGTGCCGAGGTCGCTTCGTCGAGCATCAGGATCGGCGGCGCCTTCAGGATGGTGCGGGCGATCGCGACGCGCTGTTTCTCGCCGCCTGATAGTTTCAGCCCGCGCTCGCCGACCATCGACTTGTAGCCTTCGGGCAGCTTTTCGATGAACGGTCCGATCTGGGCGAGTTCAGCCGCCTTGCGCACCTCCTCCTCGCTCGCGCCGACGCGGCCGTAGCGGATGTTGTAGGCGATGGTGTCGTTGAACAGCACCGTGTCCTGCGGCACCATGCCGAGCACCGCGCGCAGGCTATCCTGGGTAACGTCCCTGACGTCCTGGCCGTCGATCAGCACCTGGCCGCCCTGCACGTCATAGAAGCGGAACAGCAGGCGCGAAATGGTCGACTTTCCAGCGCCCGACGGCCCGACAATGGCGACAGTCTTGCCGGCCGGCACCTCGAAGGAGACGCCTTTCAGGATCTTGCGGTTGGGATCGTAGGAAAAATGCACGTCGCGGAACTCGACCTTGCCGGCGCCGACGGCGAGCGGCTTGGCGTCGGGCTTGTCGACGATCTCCTGCGGGACGTCGAGCAGATCGAACATGTGCTCGATATCGGTCAGACCTTGCCGGATTTCGCGGTAGATGAAGCCGATGAAATTGAGCGGCACGGAAAGCTGCACCAGCATGGCGTTGATGAAGACGAAATCGCCGACGGTCTGCGTGTGGGCCTGCACCTCCAGTGCCGACATGCACATGACGACCACCGTGCCAATGCCGAAGATGACACCCTGGCCGAAATTCAGCCAGCCGAGCGAGGTCCAGGTCTTGGTGGCGGCGACCTCGTAGCGGGCCATCGAGCGGTCGAAGCGCTCGGCTTCCATGCGCTCATTGGTGAAGTATTTGACCGTCTCGAAATTGAGCAACGAGTCGATCGCCTTGGTGTTGGCGTCGGTGTCACTGTCGTTCATGTCGCGGCGGATCGAGATGCGCCAGTCGCTGGCCTTGACCGTGAACCAGACGTAGAGCCAGACGGTGACTGCCACCACAGCCACGTATTTCCAGCCATAGGTGAAACCGAATATGCCGGCGGTCAGCGCGAATTCAAGGATGGTCGGCGCGGTGTTGAGCATGATGAAGCGCACGATCGTTTCGATGCCCTTGGTGCCGCGTTCGATGATGCGCGACAGGCCTCCAGTGCGGCGCTCCAGGTGGAAGCGCAGGGACAGCTGGTGCATGTGGACGAAGGTGCGGAAAGCAAGCTGGCGCACCGCGTGCTGGCCGACCCGTGCAAACAGCGCATCACGCAGCTGGTTGAAGCCGAGTTGGACGAGCCGCAGGACATTATAGGCAATGACCAGCATCACCGGGGCAAGCAGGAAGGACGGCAATGGCGGCGGCGTTCTGGACCCACCAGCCAGCGCATCGGTCGCCCATTTGAAGAAATAGGGACCGGCGACCAGTGTCACCTTGGCAACGACCAGCAGCAGCGTCGCCCAGGTGACGCGCGCCCTGAGATCGGCGCGGTCGGCCGGCCACATATAGGGCCAGAGATTGCGCAATGTCGTCAGGGTGGAAGTTTCGGCGGAGACGGTTTTTTCGGCCACTTTTCTTGCCTTTTGGGTGGGAGGGTCAGCGGCCGGAGCAGCAGGAATTGACGAGTGCGCTCAGCGATGCCGATGTTTCGGCGAGGGCCGCGCGATCGACGGCATAGCGGGAACGCTGGCGGTCGGGCTCGAAGCGGACAAGGCCGGCCTCGACCAGTATCTTCAGATGCTGCGAGACCGTCGACTGCGCCAGATCGAAACGATCGACGACCTCGCGGCAGCAGCACGAATTGCTGGCCGAGAGGTGCTTCAGTATCTCGATACGCGCGGGATGCGACAGCGCCGCGAATCGCGCCGCGACAGCGCGACTGTCGCGGATGCGGTCGGGTGGCACGCTGCCGGCGCGGTCTGGTTCAAGGGTGGATTCTGTCATCGTTCATCGGCGATAGACGATGGACGTCACCGCCGCAAGCTGCTCTTCCGGGCAGATCGTATCGCGCTAATGCCCCGAGATGGATTTCTCGATCCCTGGAATGGCGGCAATCTGTTCAGCCAGGAACTCGACCAGCAAGCGGACCCTTGCGACGCCCGCGCGCTCCGGGACAATCAACATGTTCAATGGGACGGACGGCAGCGAATAATCCGTCAGGATCGTCTCGAGGAGGCCCGCCGCCAGAAGATCGTCCACAAGCCATCGATGCGCCGGCGCGATGCCTCGACCAGCGACCATGGCCTGCCGCGCGGCAAGCCCGTGATCGATCCGCAGTCGCCCCGCAAAAGGCACGGTGTGGCGTTCGCCGCCCGCGCCCTGCAACGCAAGCGTTTCGCTGCCGGCCACGTTCGACATCCGGATGCCCTCATGCCGAGACAGATCCGAAGGAACGGCCGGTCGTCCCCGCGCCGCCAGGTAATCCGGAGATGCCACGAGCAGACGCCGCGACTGGCCGAGGGCCCGCAGCTTCAAAGAACTGTCCGTGAGCGGCCCCAGCCGAAGCGCGATGTCGACGCCCTCGCGGACGAGATCCACTCGCTCGTCCGTGAGGCTGAGATCAACTCCGATGTCGGGATGACGGTCCTGAAAAGCGAAGATCAGCCGGCTGACGTGCAGGACACCGAAAGCCGCCGTACAGCTTATCCGGATCGTGCCGGCGGGCGCGCCACGCGTGCCTCGGGCCTCATCGCTGGCCTGTTCGACAAGACGCAGGATCTGAACGCTGTTGGCATAATAGCGGCTGCCTTCGGCGGTCATCGTGACACGCCGGGTCGTCCTACTGAGCAAAGGCACGCCGACAGCTTCCTCGAGCTCCCGCACATGCCGCGTGATGGTTGACTGGCCGACACCAAATTCGCGCGCGACCGCCGACAGGCTGCCACGCTCGGCCACGCGAATGAAGGTGCGCATGCGCTCGAATGTAATGTCCGACCTATCCATTATTCGGCATAATTTTATGCATTACCTGCATATAGTGGATTGAACGGCCATTGGCTACCTTCCCGTCAGTTTCCTCAATATTGGATCTGACCCATGAAAGTGCTGCTTGTCTTCGCTCATCCTGAATCCCGCTCGCTGAGCGGCGCCCTTCGCGACGTCGCCGTCAAGGAACTCGAGGCTCAAGGGCATGAGGTGCGCGTGTCGGACCTGTACGCCGATGGCTGGAAGTCCGAAGTCGACCGCGCCGACTTCCCATCACTGGAACCCGATGCGCGGCTCATCCCGGTCGCGGCTTCCAAGAAGGGTTTCGAGGCCAACACGCTGACCGCGGATGTAAAGGCCGAGATCGAGAAGCTCCTGTGGGCCGACACCTTGATCCTGCAGTTCCCGCTTTGGTGGTTCGCCATGCCGGCGATCCTCAAGGGCTGGGTCGACCGTGTGTTCGCCTACGGATTCGCCTATGGCGTCGGTGAGCATAGCGATCGGCGCTGGGGAGATCGCTATGGCGAGGGTACCCTTGTCGGAAAACGCGCGATGCTGATCGTGACCGCCGGAGGCTGGGAGGAGCACTATACGCCGCGCGGGATCAACGGCCCCATCGATGACCTGCTGTTCCCGATCAATCACGGGATCCTTTACTACCCTGGATACGACGTTCTTCCGCCATTCGTGGTCTACAAGGTCGATCGTCTCGAAGAGGCGGGCTTCGAACCCGTGGCCGAACGCCTGCGTGACAGGATGCGGACACTGGCGACGATACCGCCCATCCCTTACCGTCGGCAAAATGGCGGAGATTATCTCATCCCGAGCATGAATCTCCGCCCTGATCTGGGCGATCCGGGAGCAACCGGTTTTGCGCTTCACTCCAACCGCGTGGGCAATGCCAGTTGATCGATGTGGGCTTCTACTGCGTCTTTGGCGGAGCCGTGGTCGCTTGCTCGCCCATCGCCTTGAGGTCGGCGGCTTCGCCTTCCTTGGACTTTCCCGGGACCTTGAACACCTGTCCGGGCCAGATGCGGTCAGGATTCCTGATCTGGTCCTGGTTGGCGAGGTAGATGGTGGAATAGCGCACGCCGTGGCCATAGACGCGTCGTGAAATCCGCCACAGCGTATCGTGGCGGCGGATGACGACGGCGCCGTCGGCATGTTCGAGCTTGGGCGATACGACCTCCGGCACGTCGCTTGGCGGCGTGGCTTCCGCCACGACGGCCGGAGCCTCGGTGGCGGGCGCAACTGGAGCCGGAGCGGCAGGAGTTTCCGCGGCGGCCGGCGCGGCCGGCTTGCTCTCGGCTGGCTTGGTTCCGGCGGGCGCCACGGCGGCGACCGTTTCGCCCGGCTCGCGCTCGAACGGCACGGCGGCGCGAGCCACAACCTTCACGCCATCGGCATCGAGGCCGTCGACATGAATGGTGTAGCTGCCGACTGGAATGTCGCGCGTTGCCTCGACGAGGAAATGACCATCCGGCGATGTCTGCGCGTCACCGAGCAGGATGTCGTTGGCATAGGCGCGCACCTTGCGGCCCGGATCGGCGAGGCCGGCGACAAAGATCTTGTTGCCGTCTATCTCCACCGCCTCGACGACGATCTTGGGTTCGCCCACCGCCGCGGCGGGCGGTGTTGCCTCCGCGACGGCTGGTGCGGGTGCGGCTGGTGGCGGAGCAGCGGGAGCGGCTGCCTGATCTCCAGCAGGCGCGGCTGGTTTGGTCTCGGGTGCCGGAACTGTCAGCAGTTCGGCCGGCTTGCCCGGCTCCTCGACCATGGCCAGCACCTGACCGGCCGCGTTGGCCGGAACAGAGACCACGGCGGTCTGCGCCGAGGCAGTCACAACCGTGCCGACCGTCGAATGCAGTGCAATCGTATAGTCGCCGGGCTTCAGCGGATCGTCGAGCACGATGACAAAGGCGCCATCCGGACCCGCCAAGGTCGAGCCAATCACGCTCGTGCCGTTCAGGATCTCGACCTTTGAATTTGGTGCCGCATTGCCGGCAACGACGATCGAACCATCGCTCTCGACGCGCACGACATCGAAAGTCGGCGTGATCGGGCCGGCCGCTGCCGGCGTAACGGGCGCCGCCGCATTGGCAGCGGGCGCGGCTGGGGGCGTGGCCTCCGTTGCAGGCGCGGCTGGAGCCGCTGTCTGTGGCGCCGCGGCGGGAGCGGCCGGCACCGCCGGCGCGGGCAGTCGTCCTTCCGTGCCGGGATCAGCCGGTTTCGGCGCCTCGGGAGGCGTGAGGGCCGCGACCTGCGCCGGGGCGGCTGGATGAAGATACGGGTCGAGTGCGCCCGATACATAGGCGGTTCCCGCGGCCGCGACGGTCCCACCCGCCGCGAACAGGAACGCCTTCAATGGATTAATTGCCATATTTCCCTACCCCTTAGCCACCTAATGCCGGTCTAGCGTGTTTTCCCAATGTCGACAAGAAAAACGGGCCGGCAAGAAAAAGCCCGGGCTTGTCAACCCTTGGGGCTTGACCGCGCTTTCAGACCCAATCACCAATCATCCGTATGAATACGATTCGATCCGTCTGCGTCTATTGCGGCTCGTCTCCGGGCCGCGATGAAGTCTATGCGAAGGCCGGACACCTGCTTGGGCGTTCAATTGCCAGAGCGGGCCTGCGGCTGATCTATGGCGGCGGCACCAAAGGCATTATGGGCGCCGTCGCCGACGGCGCGCTCAAGGCCGGCGGCAAGGTCACGGGCATTATTCCCCGCTTCCTGATCAACAGGGAAGCGACCGAAACCGCACTTGACCGGCTCGACGAATTGCTGATCACCGACAACATGCACGAGCGCAAACACAAGATGTTCGAGAAATCCGACGCCTTTGTGGCGCTGCCTGGCGGCATCGGCACAGTCGAGGAGATCGTCGAGATCATGACCTGGGCGCAACTCGGCCATCACCGCAAGCCGATCGTCTTCGGCAATGTCAACGGATTCTGGGACCCGATGACGGCGTTGCTTGATCACATGGCGGCGGAAGGCTTTATTCACACCGCACAACGGGTCAAGCCGCTGGTCGTCGACGATCCCGAGGCCATCGTCGCAGCCATCATGGTGGCAGGCTCCTCCGTCGACGCCCCGACCGAGGGCGTGCAGTCGGTGATAGACAAGATGTAAGGGAATTGGGCAGTAGGGAAGACGGCACCTACCGCCCTACCGCCCTACTGCCCGCCGCAAATCTCCAATCACCGCACGCTCATCCTGCCGCCGCCAGGCGAGATGGATGGCCACGCTGCGCTTGAACCAGGGAAGGTCGCGGAAAACGATCCCCGGCGGCGCGACGCTTCGCAGGCTCTCCTGCACCGTCGCCAGGCCCAGTCCGGCGCTGACGAGGCCGAGCGAGGTCAAGGGATCGGCCGTCTCGTAAGCGATGTCGGGCACGAAGCCAGCTTCGATGCAGGCGGCCAGGAACTGGCCGCGGTTGGTATCGGCGGGCTGGCGCACCACGGTGATCCAGGTGTGTCCATCGAGATGATGCGGGCGGATGTCGGCCACAGCCGTGAGCGCATCGCCCTCGGGTATCGCCAGCACCAACGGCTCGCGGCGGACCAGCATCGCGGCAATTTCGGGATAGTCGGCCGACGGCGGGGAATAAACCAGGCCGAGATCGAGCGTGCGCTGGCGCAGCCCCTCCAACTGCGCGGCAGAGCGCAGGCTCATCAAACTGAGATGTAATTGCGGCCGCTCTCGTCGAAATTGCCTGAGCATGCCGGCGACCAGCCCGGCATGCACCGCGCCCTCGACATAGCCGATGGCAAGGCGGCCGGTCGCGCCGGTCGCGAGGTCACGGCCGAACATCTCCAGCCTCTTCGCGCCGGCGAGAAGCGCCTTGGCCTCGGCGAGAAAGGCGCGACCTTCAGCATTGAGATGGATCCGCTGCTTTGCCCTTTCGAACAGAGCAAAGCCCAGTTGCTCCTCGAGCTGCATGATCTGCCGGCTGAGTGGCGATTGCGAGATATGCAGCAGTTCGGCGGCGCGGCCGACATTGCCGGTCTCGGCAACGGTGACGAAATACCGGATCTGGCGCAGGTCGAACACTTTTTCTCCAAAATACCTAGTCTCATCAGGTCTCAACTTTAGCCTAATCAGTCTTGGACAGTCTGACCAGCCAGAGGCGATGGTCGGCCATCCCACCAAAGGAGACCGAAATGCAGTTCTTTACCCTTCTCACCCGTAACACCGCAAAGTTCAGCGACGCCGACTTTGCGCCGCTTCTGCCGAGCGAGGCCAAGCAAAGGCGCACGCTCTACGCCGAAGGCGCGGTGCGCCAGGTCTGGAACCGGGGCGACATTCCCGGCAGCGGCATGATGTTCGAGGCATCCGACGATGCCGAAGTGCGCGGCCATCTCGCTACCTTGCCGCTGATTAAGGCCGGCATGATGGAGATCGCCGCGATCGTGCCGCTCAATCCCTATCCGGGATTTGGGCCGAAGCGGTGAATCGCATCGGACGGCGCTCTCCGACAGCCACCGGTCGAGCGGCAATTTAGCGTTCCGGGACGCTCCGGCGATTTCCATTTGCGGCGAGTCTCCTGATTGGTTATCGGGAAGATGGGCAAAGGGGAGTTGACGGTGGCGCACAGAAGAGGCGGCGATGCGGAGCGCGCTCCACGCGCTTCCGTCGTCATGACCGTCTATACGGACCAGCGCTTTCTCGATGCCGCGGTCAACAGCATCCTGACCCAGGAATTCGACGATCTCGAACTCATTATCGTCGATGACGGGACCGGCCAGGACGCGGTCTTCCAGGAGCTGGCACGTCGCGATCCGCGCATCCGGCTGGTCATCAATCCAACCAATCTCGGTACCGCCGCCGCCGCCAACCGCGGCATCGAGGCCGCCCGAGGCGAAATCATCCTCCGCCTCGACGCGGATGATGTCGCCGAGCCGACGCATGTCGGACGACTGGTCGCGGCGCTGGACGAGGACAGCGAGCTTGGCCTCGTTGGACACGCGGTGACGCTGATCGACGAAGCTGACCGCGTCGTGGGTGCGCAACGCATGCCCGAGACGGATCTGGAGATTCGCTGGACGATCCTGTTCCACAATCCCTTCTACCATTCGACGATCGCCTACCGCCGGGGTTGCTTCGAGGCCGCCGGACGCTACAGGATCGATGAACTGGTTTCGCAGGACCATTATCTGTGGTTCGACATGCTGCCTTTGTGCCGGGCGCGAAATCTTGCCGAACCGCTGACGCGCTACCGGCTGAACGCACTCGGGCTGACCGCGACAAATGCAGCGAATGCCCGCAATCGCACGCATCCGATCCGCCAGGCATCATGGACTCGCCTTGGCTTGACCTATGACCTCTATGACGACGCTTTCGCCCAGGATCTCACCCGGTTCATCCGCGGGCAAGTGATCGCCGTCGACCGACGCGCCGCCGCCTACAGCAAGTTGCTTGGCGTACTCAAGGCCTTCCTTGCAGCGTCGCGGCCTTTCAGGCGCACGGAGGATGCGGTTGCTGCAAGGCAGCTGACCCATGGCATCATCGCGCGCATGCTCGCCAACCCGCCGCCGGGCCTCACGGGGAAGCTGCGCGTCTGCCATCTGTGCTGGCCGCTCGACTGGCGCGCCGCAACGGGTGCGGCGACAAAACGGCTGGCGATCAGGCTCAAGGCGTGGCTGCCCAAAACAGGCGGATGACTGGACCGCTTCTGGAAACCGAAAGTGCCATCTCCGCCGTAAAGAGTGAAAATTATGGACCCTGACTATTCTGCGTGGTTTGCCGGCAAGAGCCTTTCGACCGACTGGACTTCGGGCTTCTTTCCCCTATGGGCCACACTGCTCCGGTCGCGCCGCGACGAGCCCCTCGATGTCTTGGAGATCGGCTCCTGGGAGGGCCGTTCCGCGCTCTTCTTTCTCAACTATTTCGGCAAGTGCCGGCTCACATGCATCGATACATTCGGTGGCAGTCCTGAACACACCCAGCGGCGGAAGTGGAGCGACCAGCTTGCGCATGTCGAGCAACGCTTCGACAAGAATCTCGCCGCGTTCGACGAACGGGTCGAGAAGATCAAAAGCCCCTCGTCCCAGGCATTGGCCCGCCTGATCACCGACGAGCGGCGTTTCGACCTCGTCTATGTTGATGGCAGCCATCACAGTGCCGACGTCCAGTCGGATGCGGTGCTATGCTGGCCGATGGTAGAGGATGGCGGGATCGTCATTTTCGACGATTACGAATGGACGTTCTTTGCCAACGAGGTCGAGCGTCCAAAACTCGGGATCGACAATTTCCTGTCGGTGCATGCCGGCCAATACCGCGAGTTGTACCGGGGAGAACAAATCATCATCCAGAAGATCGGCGTCGGCGGGAATGAGCGCCCGGCAGTTTCCACTCGGCCATCTCCTTTGCCGTGCGAAGAACCCGTCGACAGACCCCAAGCCGAAAACGACGTCGAGTTCGTGCTGATTGCCGAAGCTGGCATTCTCGAGGCCCAGGCCCTGCTGCTATGCGAAAGCATAAGGTGTTTCGCCGGCTCTTATTCGCAATCCCCGATAACGGTGGTTTCACCCAGAAGCAGCCGCCGTCCCTCGCCGTCGACGATAGATCGGCTCCAGCAACTGGGCGTGGACTATCTGCCCATCGAGATCGACAGCTGCTGTCCGCAATACGGCCCCTCATACCGGATACATTCCCTCGCTTACGCCGAAAGACGGGCCGGACCGCCGGTCATCATCCAGCTTGACAGCGATGCGATATTCATCGCGGAGCCCGACTTCTCGTTGGGCACGTGCTCCGCCGCCGCCCGCCCGGTGGACAGCAAGGGGATGTGCACCACAGGCCCTAGTGACCCGTTCCACCCCTACTGGAGACAGCTATGCGCCCTTGCCGGTGTCGACTACGAACACCTGCCCATCGTGCGCACGAGCGTGAACGGCCTGGCTGTTCGCGCCAGCTACAATGGCGGGCTCATCGCCGCAAAAAGGGCGAGTGGCCTCTTTCAGCGCACCGAGGACATTTTCAGAAGGTTGGTGGACGCCAATATGAAACCATGGGCCGGCGCCGAGCCAGTCTACAACACCGGGACCGGCATTTTGCAGGGAGATGCCACGGCCTTCTGGGGCACAAGCCAGGCCGCCTTCTCACTGGCAGCCGTTGCCGGAAACCATTCCGTGCGGCTTTTACCGGCGACCCATAATTTTCCGCTTCACGACTTCAATCCCGCCACGGCGCCAGACCCGGCCCGGCTGGTTCATATTCACTATCATGGATTGTTCAACGAGGGTTCCGCTGCAGCGAACCCTATCCTGGACGGAACGCTGGCGTTGCCTGCGGGAATACGCGAATGGCTTGAAGCCCGGTTACCCTTGCGGGAAGCCCCGCGTCCGGCCGCGTCGATACCGGGCCGCGCGCGCCACTCCCGGAGAAAAGCGATCCTCGTGCTTGGAATGCACCGCAGCGGAACCTCGATGCTTGCCGGCACCATCGCCGCGTTGGGATCAGCCCCTCCCAAAAAGCCATTGCGCGCGGACGGCAACAATCCCAGGGGGTACTGGGAAAGCGCCCCGCTCAATTCCGCTAATAATGAGCTGCTAGCGGCGGCGGCGTCCTCGTGGCATGACTGGCGGCCGCTTGATCCGCAATGGCTGCAATCGCCTGCGGCGGAGCGTCACCGCCACAAGATCAAGGCGATCCTTGCAAGCGAGTTTGGCGATCAACCGCTGTTTTTCATCAAGGATCCCAGGATCTGCCGGTTCGTTCCGTTCATGTCATCGATCCTTGCCGAGATGGAGATCGACCCGGTGGCCCTGCTTCCGCTCCGCAACCCTCTCGAGGTCGCTTGCTCGCTGGAGCGGCGGGATGGGTTGCCCCTGGCAAAATCCCTTTTGCTCTGGCTCAGGCACGTGCTCGATGCGGAATTTCATTCGCGACACATGCCACGTTGTTTCATTCGCCACGAACGCTTCCTGATCGACTGGCGACATCATGTCGACGTTGCGGCGGAGATGACCGCCATCACCTGGCCAATACCTTCCGACCAGGCGGAGATGGAGATAGGGCGTTTCCTGACAGCGGACCTGCATCATGAACGGGCAACAATCGTGGAATTGCGGAGCCATCGGGATGTGACACCGCTGGTCCGCGCCGCCTACGACATTCTATGTACCATGGCAGACGAAGGCGACAGCCAGGAATTGCGCGACGAGCTGGACCTGATGCGAGCGAAATTCGATGACGCATGCGATGTCGTGGGCGCCGCCGTGGCCGCGGAGGCAGACCATCTACGCGGCGAACGCGACGCAATCAGCCGCGCCTATCAAGAGCTCGGCCTCGAACGGAACGCATTGGCGCACGATCGAAACCGTTTCGTTTCCAAGCGCGCCGTACTTTTGGCATCGTCGAGTTGGCGACGATTGACGACCCCGTTGCGATGGATGCGCAGTCCATCCAAGCGTCAAAAATGACTGCAAGTGATGCATTGAGGCCTCTCCCTGCTCGACACACTGTGATCTGCTGTCAAGAAAGCGTCACACGGAACCAGGTTCGCGCATGCTAGAAATCGCGGTGAGGTGCCGCTAACGCGGCGCTGCGCTCGAAACCTGTATCTGGCACTGCCCATGGACATCGCCCTCGCTCCGGAAGGCACCGACCTCTCGCCTTATCTCCCCGATGAGCACGGGCTGTTCTTCAGCTATCATTTCACGGCGGAAGGCTCCCGAACGAAGGATCCCGCGCAGGCGCGATGGACATGGCGCAGTTACCAGATCACCGATCTCCACGCTCGCCAGGAAATCGGCGCCGAGAAGGCTCTGCCGGCCCCGGCACGCGATGCCTTCCTCGCCCCCAGCCATGGCTGCCACATCGACTATGAGGATGGCTGGCTCTACGGCGATCTGCCGGACCTCAAGCACGATTTTTCGGAGGCGCGCGGGCTCGTTCATTTCCGCTTCGCCTTCAACGACACGATGCTGATCGGCGCCCGCAAGCAGCCGCTGGAGTCGGTCGACGCCGTGCGCAAGGTGGTGGAAAGCGGATCGCGGAAATTCCGCTCGCCGTCGGACCTGATCGAGGCGGTCATGGGCCAGTCGCTTGATGGCATGGCGATCGAACTCGGCAAGCTCGGCGACACGCTCGATGGCATCGAGGACCGCGTCGTGCGCGACGCATGGCACAATGAACGGCAAGCGCTGGTCGAGGCGCGCCGGCAGTTGGTGGTCATCCACCGGCAGATGGCAACGCTGACCAGCCTGTTCCGGCATCTCGACCATTCGCATCGCGACGAATTGCCGGATTCGATCAACGACATGGCGGCCCGGCTCTCGCACCGGGCGCAGACGCTCTACCATGACGGCGAGCAATTGCAGGCGCGCACGCGGCTTCTGCAGGACGAGCTGATGGCCAAGCTGACCATGCAGTCGAACCAGTTGCTCTATGTTCTCTCTGTCATGACGGCCGTGCTGCTGCCGATGACCATTATCTCCGGCCTGTTCGGCATGAATGTCGGCGGACTGCCGCTTGTCGACACGCCATTGGGCTTCTGGGTGGTGACGGCGGTGTCAATGGCCATCGCCGCGGCCACCTATCTGTTCGTCAGACGGCTTGGCCGGGGGCTGTAGCGGCAACCATCGGCAACATCCTGCCCAAGCTATCGGGCAGCAGCCCGGCGGGCCGTCATCAGCATCGACCAGGAATAGATCGCCAAGGCCGTCCAGATCAGGGCAAAGGCAACGGCCTGGGTGGTGCCGAACGGCTCATCGAAAATCAGGACCGCGATCAGGAACACCATGGTCGGCGCGATATATTGCATAATGCCGATGGTGGAGAGGCGCAAAAGCTTGGCGCCGAACGCAAACAGAAGCAGCGGCACCGATGTGACCGGGCCGCAGCCGATCAGCAATGCCGTATCGGTGCCGTTGCTGGACACGACATGATCCTGTCCGGTCGCGATCAGGTAGACGATATAGAACAGAGCGGGCACCGACAGCAAAAGCACTTCGAGCAGAAAGCCCTGGCTTGGCCCGATCGGCAGTGTCTTGCGGAAGAAGCCGTAGGCGGCGAAGGAGAAGGCCAGCGCCAGCGATACCCAAGGTAGCTTGCCGCCCTCGATTGTCAGCACCGCCACGGCGATCGCCGCAAGCGCCACCGCCGCGATCTGCAATTTGTCGAGTCGTTCGCCAAGCAGCAATGCACCGACGACAACGTTGACCAGCGGGTTGATGTAATAGCCAAGCGCGGTCTCGACGGTGCGATCGACGGCGATCGCCCAGACATAGATGCCCCAGTTGACCGAAATCAGCGCCGCCGTCAGCGCCGCCATGGCGATGGTGCGGGGAGAGCGAATTGCCGCCTTGAAGTCCGCCGTGCGGCCGGCCCAGACCAGGACCGCCGCGGCGATCGGCACGGACCAGACGATGCGGTGGGCGATCACCTCGGCAAGCGGCAGATGCGCCACCGCCTTCATGTAGAAAGGCAGCAACCCCCACAGGAGATACGCGCCCAACGCCAGCAGGAAGCCGCGGCGGGCTTTTGAATCCGCGTCGAGGGCAATTGCTTCAGTGGCCATGGGCCAACGCTATGGCCCAGTAACCTTGGCAAGACCATCACAAAGTTCTGATGGATCAATGGACTTTCGCTGATGGGTCAACCCTATTCGGCGGCAACCACGCCAGCCATCTCACGATTCTTCATCAGCTTGTAGATGATCGAATCCATCAGCGCCTGGAATGAAGCGTCGATGATGTTTTCGGAAACTCCGACCGTCCACCAGCGCGCGCCGGTGCCGTCATGCGATTCGATCAACACGCGGGTGATCGCCTCGGTGCCGCCATTGAGGATACGCACCTTGAAGTCGGCCAGTTCGAGGTCGACGATCTCGCTCTGGTATTTTCCGAGATCCTTGCGCAGCGCAATGTCGAGCGCGTTGACCGGTCCGTGCCCCTCGGCCACCGACATCTTCTCCTCACCGTCGACCAGCACTTTCACGATCGCTTCAGACACGGTCTTCAACTGGCCGTTGGCATCGAAACGCCGCTCGACCATGCAGCGGAACGAGGTGACATTGAAGAATTCCGGCAGGCCGTGCAGCATCTTGCGGGCGAGCAGCTCGAAGGAGGCGTCGGCGCCCTCATAGGCATAGCCTTCGGCCTCGCGCTCCTTGACGACCGATATCAGCGCATCGAGCCGATGGTCGTCCCTGGGCACCTCGATGCCGCGCCGCTTCAGTTCGGCGAGGAAATTGGCCTTGCCGCCCTGGTCGGAGACCATGACGCGCCGGCGGTTGCCGACGGATTCCGGCGGCACATGCTCATAGGTCGCCGGTTCCTTGGCCAGCGCCGAGGCATGAATGCCGGCCTTGGTGGCGAAGGCCGAGGCGCCGACATAGGGCGCTTGCGCTTCCGGGGCGCGGTTCAAGAGTTCATCGAATGCGCGCGACAGGCGCGAGATGCCGGTCAGCGCTTCGGCCGAAATACCCGTCTCGAAACGATCGGCGAATGCCGGCTTCAGCGCCAATGTCGGCACGATCGAGATCAGGTTGGCATTGCCGCAGCGCTCGCCAATGCCATTCAGCGTGCCCTGGATCTGGCGCACACCGGCCTCGACGGCGGCCAGGGAATTCGCAACCGCCTGGCCCGTGTCGTCATGGGCGTGGATACCCAGATGATCGCCGGCAATGCCCGATGCGATGACCTTGGCGACGATGGTGCGCACTTCCGAGGGCTGCGTGCCGCCGTTGGTATCGCACAGCACCACCCAGCGCGCGCCGGCATCGTACGCCGTTTTCGCGCAGGCCAGCGCATAGTCCGGATTGGCCTTGAAGCCATCGAAGAAATGCTCGCAGTCGACCATCGCTTCCTTGCCGGCGGCGACTGATGCCTCGACCGACGTCTCGATCGACTCCAGGTTCTCCTCGTTTGTGCAGCCAAGCGCCACACGGACATGATAATCCCAACTCTTGGCGACGAAGCAGATGGCGTCCGATTTCGACCGCACGAGCGCCGCCAGCCCGGGATCGTTCGAGGCGGAGACCCCTGCCCGCTTGGTCATGCCAAAGGCGACGAATTTCGCTTTGGCCGTGCGCTTCTTCAGGAAGAAGGTGGTGTCGGTTGGATTCGCGCCGGGATAGCCGCCCTCGACATAATCCATGCCGAAGTCGTCGAGCAGTTTTGCAATCGCGATCTTGTCCTCGACCGAAAAATCGATGCCCGGCGTCTGCTGGCCATCGCGCAATGTGGTGTCGAAGAGATAGAGGCGGTCGCGGGTCATGGTCATTTGCCTGCAAATTTGTCCGTCGCGCGGATCAACCGGTCGAGGATGCCGGGCTCGGAATAGGCGTGGCCGGCGCCTTCGATCAGGTGGAAATCGGCCTTTGGCCAGGCCTTGTGCAGCGCCCAGGCATAGCGCGCCGGACACGGCATGTCATAGCGGCCATGGACAATGGTGCCGGGAATGTCCTTGAGCTTGTGCGCATCGCGCAGAAGCTGCCCTTCCTGCAGCCAGCCGGCATGGACGAAATAGTGGTTCTCGATACGGGCAAATGCGACGGCATAGTCGTCCTGCCCAAACGGACCACTGGTTTCAGGCTCCGGCAGCAGCGTGATCGTCTCGCCTTCCCATAGGCTCCAGGCGCGAGCAGCCTCTATCTGCGCCTCACGGTCCGCGCCGACCAGGCGCTTGCGGTAGGCCGCCATCATATCGCCGCGCTCGGCCTGCGGGATCGGCGCCAGGAAACGTTCCCACTTGTCGGGAAACATCTCGGAGACACCGAACTGATAATACCATTCGAGCTCCGCGCGGGTCAGCGTGTAGATGCCACGCACCACCAGCTCGCTGACGCGGTCAGGGTGTGTCTCGGCGTAGGCGAGCGCCAGCGTCGAGCCCCAGGAACCACCGAACACCAGCCATGTGTCGAAGCCGGCCATTTCGCGCAGGCGTTCGATGTCGGCGACGAGGTGCCAGGTCGTATTGGCCTCCAGCGAGGCGTTCGGCGTCGATTTTCCGCAGCCACGCTGATCGAACAGGATGACGTCGTAGAGTTTTGGATCGAACAGCCGCCGGTGTTTTGGCGAGATGGTGCCGCCCGGTCCGCCGTGCAGGAACACGGCCGGCTTGGCACCCTTGGTGCCGGAACGCTCCCAATAGACCGTGTGGCCGTCGCCGACATCGAGCATGCCTGAGTCGAACGGTTCGATTTCCGGATAGAGTGTGCGCAAGCTCATAATTTCAAGCCCTGTTGCGGCCAGTTGGCGGTTTCGTGGTCGGGATGCTGGAAGGAGATGATCTGCTCCTGCCTGGCGTAGTAGTCGGGATCGTCGTGGACCGGCGCCTGGAAGATCTTTTCCACCCAGGGCAACCGGGCCGCATGGTTGACCTGGATTTGCGGCGCCAGATCCGAGCGGTCGTCGAAGGCGCCGATGGCGATCTCGAGCCCGCCGGGCTGGCGGTAGGTCAACGGCGTGCCGCAGCGGGCGCAGAACCCGCGATCGATGTTGATCGACGACTGGAAATAGCTCGGTTCCTCATGGGTCCATTCGACGCCATCCCGGGGCACGGTAACCAGCGCGCCGAAGAACGAGCCAAACTGCTTCTGGCACATGCGGCAATGGCAGATTGACGGACGCCCGAGCGCTCCCCTGATGCGGAAGCGCACGGCGCCGCACTGGCAGCCGCCGGTTCGGACGATCTCGGTCATGGTCTTTCCTCCGGCGGCCATTGTTCGGTGTCGTGATCGGGGTGCTGGTAGGAGACAAGCTCGGCGAGATAGGGAGCCGACCCCATGTCCGCCATCGTGTCCTCACCCGGCAATTGCGGAATGGTATCGACGTAAGGCAGTTTCGCTTCGGTGCCCCATTGGATGGTCGGTGCGATATCGGCCGGATCGTCGAAGGCGGCTATCGCCAGCGCAAGACCGTCGGGCGCCTCGAAGGTCAGCGGCGTGCCGCATTCGGCGCAGAAGCCGCGCCAGGCGGCATTGGAGGAACGGAAACGCTTGGGCTCGCCGCGTGTCCAGTCGACCTTGGCGCCGCGCACCGAGACCAGCGGCAGGTAGAAATTGCCGCTCGCCTTCTGGCACATGCGGCAGTGGCAGATCGAGGCGTCGCCAAGCGCGCCTTCGACGCGGAAGCGCACCGCGCCGCATTGGCAGCCGCCTGTGTAGACCGGCCGATTGTCGAGGCTCATCGCGTCTCACTCCGGATCATGGCAGACAGCCTCGACGTTGTTGCCGTCGGGATCGAAGACGAAGGCACCGTAGTAGTTCGGGTGATAATGTGGGCGCAGCCCCGGCCCGCCATTGTCCTTCCCGCCGGCGGCAAGGGCCGCGGCGTGGAAGGCGTCGACCTCGGCACGGCTGCGCGCGGTGAAGGCGACGTGCTGATGGGCCTTGGGCTTGTCCTTGGCGGCCTGCAGCCAGAACACAGGGCGATCGCGGCCATAGCCGCCGATCTTGGCACCGCCGGTGTATTCCAGCGGCACCATGTGGATCAGCGAAGCGCCAAGCGGTGCCATCGCCTTGTCGTAGAAAGCCTTCGAAGTGTCGAAATCGGCAACGTTGATACCGAGATGGTCGATCATCTTTTCACCTCCCAGGTCGTGATGCGTGCGCCGGTCGCCGGATCCTTGCCGTCCTTCAACTGCACGCCTTGCGCCAAAAGGTCATCGCGGATGCGGTCGGCCTCGGCCCAGTTCTTCGCCGCGATGAGGGCGAGGCGATTGGCGATTGCCTTGGCGATCTTGTCCCCATCCACGTGTTCGGAGCCGACATCGAAGCCAAGAAACAGCAGCGACGCCTTCAGTGCGGCGGCGGCTTCATTGCCGTCGGCTGCCTCACCGGCCAACTGCGTCAAAACCTGGAAGGCGGCATAGGTGGCCAAGTCATCGGAGAGGGCCTCCACGACCTTTGCCGGCAGTTGCCCGACGGCCGGCGCCAGGTCCGCCGCGCGTTTCCACTTGCGCAGCGTGTTCTCCGCCTCCTCCAGCTTGCGCACGGAGAAGTCGATCGGCTCGCGGTAGTGCGTCATCAGCATCGCCAGCCGCAGAACCTCGCCCGGCCAGCTGCGCCCGCCGAAGGTCTCGGTCTCCAGCAGTTCATGGATCGAGTAGAAATTGCCGAGGCTCTTGGACATCTTCTGCCCCTCGACCTGCAGGAAGCCATTGTGCATCCAGACATTGGCCATGACCGATGTGCCGTGGGCGCAGCGCGACTGGGCGATCTCGTTCTCATGATGCGGGAAGATCAGGTCGAGGCCGCCGCCATGGATGTCGAAAACCTCGCCGAGATAGGCCGCGGACATGGCGGAGCATTCGATGTGCCAGCCCGGCCGGCCCCTGCCCCATGGGCTCTCCCAACCCGGCTCTTCCGGCGATGACAGCTTCCACAGCACGAAATCTTGCGGGTTCTTCTTATGCGCATCGACGGCGACGCGAGCGCCGGCCTGCTGCTCGTCGAGATTGCGCTTCGACAATTGCCCATAGTCCGGCATCGACGCCGTGTCGAAGAGAACTTCGCCAGCCGCGACATAGGCATGGCCGCGTTGGATCAGGTTTTGAATCAAGGTGATCATGTCGGCCTTGCCGTCGGCCCGCGGCTCGACGAATTCGGTGGCGCGCGGCTCGACCGTAGGCTCGAGGCAGCCGAGCGTGGCGACATCCCTGTGGAACTGGTCGGCGGTCTTTTCCGTCACCCGCCGGATCGCTTCGTTGAGCGACAGCTTTCCGGTGGATATCTCGCTGCCGAAATCGCGCAACGCACGCGCGTTGATCTTGTCGTCGACGTCGGTGATGTTGCGCACATAGGTGACGTGGGCTTGTCCATAGAGATGGCGCAGCAGGCGGAACAGCACGTCGAAGACGATGACCGGCCTGGCATTTCCGATATGGGCGAAGTCGTAGACGGTGGGGCCACAGACATACATGCGCACGTTCAGCGCATCGATCGGAACGAAATCCGTCTTTGTGCGCGTCAGCGTGTTGTAGAGGTGCAGGCCCTTCGATGCGTCAGACATTCCATGCCTTCCCGGTTCAGAACTTCTTGTTTGCATGGAGCCAGCCTTGCGCCGAGGCGCAAATCAGGCTCCAGCCTGCTGGCCGGGGCGTTTGTCCAATCTGGGGAGAGATGAGGCGAAAACGTCCGGACCAGCGCGAGGCTAGCCAATAATGCAAATGCCACAAATGGCGAAAGACGTTTTCATGGGCGGCTTTATCGCCTTGGCCAGTGTTGCCGTCAAGTCGCTGATCCCGGGAAAAACGTCGCCAGGACAGGCAAAACCGTCGCTCGATCACGCGGAATCAGCCAGTGAAACATTTTATTAAACATGTCGGCACAGTCATGAAACATTCGCCGGCTAGTTCACCAAGCGTCACGATTTGGTCGGAATCAGCCATCAAACGCAGACACGAAAACGTTACCAGGGAAGAGAACATGCCTCGAAGCAAGCAGGAAGCCAACCGCGCCAAGCAACCGGCGCTGGCCAGCCACTATCGCGCAATCGGCCCGGCCGCGATCGTCGCGGCACTTCTTCATACCGCGAAGAAGAAGAAGCCGGCGCAGAAGATCGTATCGCCGCGCGCCGCCTGAGATGATGTTCCGCCGGCGCGATCGCCGGCGATGAGGGTGCGAACAAGCACCCTGGAATAAGGCCTTCGACAGGCTTCGCTAGAACAGCGTCATCTGACTGTCGTCGGTGCCAGGCTTCTGGCGTCTGGCCTTCTCGGGCTCCGGGCCGATCTCCCCTCTTGCTTGAATCTCCGGTCCGGTGTTGGCGACCTTATTGACGAGGTCGGAGACTGGAATCGCTTCGAAGAAATCAAGTTGCGCCGGCCGCAACAGGTCGGCGACATCGCGCGGTTCCTGCGTGCGGCAATCCAGCCAGCGAGCGAAGTCCCCGGGATCGATGACCACCGGCATCCGATCGTGGATATGGGCGATGTCGGCATTGGCGGTTACCGTCAGGATTGCGCCGGTATCCATCTCCGAGCCGCCTGGCTCCGCATAGGTCTCGATCAGCCCGGCAAAGGCGATCAGCCCGCCATGCCTGGGCCGGATCCAATAGGGCTGCCCCTTCTTGCCCCCGGCCTGCCGCCATTCGTAGAAGCCCGACGCCGGCACCAGTGCGCGGCGATGGCGCATGGCAGCCTTGAACGAGGCCTTTTCGATCGCGCCTTCCGAGCGCGCGTTGAACAGCAGCGGAAACTCCCTGGTGTCCTTCACCCAGGCCGGGATGAGCCCCCATCGCACCAGCATCGGTTGCCGGTCCGGCAAATTGGAGCCCGGTGAGCGCGGCGCACCAGCGGTCGCCATCAGCACCGGCTGGGTCGGCGCGATGTTGTAGCGCGCCGGGAAATCTTCCAGTTCGGCCAAGCCCAGAAAGGCAGCGGTTTGATCCGGCGTGGCCGTCAAGGCAAAACGTCCGCACATGATCGATTGCTCCTGCTCTGAAATGGTTGCGCAAGAAAGTGGCGATGGAACTGCCGCACTGCAACCGCTAAAGCTGCCAGACGCCAACCGTCCACAGCGGGCCGCGGCGGCCGAACGATTGAGAGCCATGAACGACATACGAAAGATACTGCCGGCCGTCTCGGTAGCCGTGGTGCGTGGCGATACCGTGCTGCTGGTCAAGCGTGCCCGGCAGCCCTCACAGGGACTCTATGCCTTTCCAGGCGGCAAGGTCGAGGCCGGCGAGACGCTGGAGGATGCCGCGAAGCGCGAACTGCTGGAAGAGACCGGTCTGCGTGCCACCGGTTTCCGCCCGCTTCGGGAAATCCATATCGACGGCAGGGTCGATTCCCACCCTGTCGATTACCGACTCACGGTCTTCGGCGCCGCCTATGCCGGGGGCGAGGCCGTGGCCAGCGACGATGCCGAGACAGCCGCCTTCTACACGCTCCGCGAGATGGCGGCGCTGCCGCTTGCCGGTTCGGTGTTCGCGGTCGCGGAAGATCTGCTTGGCCGACCTGCTGGTTCCCGTGACAGCCGCTGAATTCCTCAACGGCCGCGCCGGAAACGCCTTGCAGGCGACAAATTGTTTGGCCACATAGACCTATGAGCCGCGCTCCTTTTCTTGTTGCTTTATGCATAGCCGTCAGCACGGCAGTGGCCGTGCGTCCGGCGCTCAGCGCCGAGTCGCCGTTCGAGCCGGGGCTGATGCGGCTTGCAGAGGTTCTGGGGGCGTTGCATTTCCTGCGCAATCTGTGCGGGGAGAAGGGCGACCAGTGGCGTGGCGAGATGGAAAAACTGCTCGATTCGGAAAATCCGGACCCGGAGCGCCGTGCCCGGTTCATCGCCAGCTTCAATCGCGGCTATCGTTCCTTCGGCGGCACCTATACCCAGTGCACCGCTTCAGCCACCGAAGCCATCAACCGCTACATGAAGGAAGGCGAGACGCTGTCGCGCGATATCGCCTCGCGCTATGGAAACTAGCGTATGCCGCCCAAAGCCGCGCCGGCTTTGTGGACACGACATGCGTGAGAACAATCACATAATGCGCGTTGCATGACTGGATTTCGGCGCCGCGCGCTTGAGGCAATCCATCAACAGATATCGGGGCCATCATCGGTCAAGTTGGAGAAGTCCGGCTTGTACCGGTCGGTGTCTTGGTGCAATCCTGATGTTGCACTTCTGCAACAGCGTTAATCAAACGTTACCGCACGAATGCGAAATTAACTCAAACTGAAGGTTTTCAACCCGCAGGCCGGCCTAATCGGCTAAGTTTGATCCGGGTTGAAACGCAGCTTCGCCAAACACAGCCGCCCCCTGTAAAACACGATCAAAAAAATGTCGTATTTACAGATACTTACTTAGGCTGCGTGTAAACGGAACAGATCAAGCATGATCCCCATTGAGGGGTCGCCGCTTGAAAGGGTGGACATCGCTTATGGAACATGGTGTCAACGACATCGACGCGCTGGTCAGGGAAGAGAAACGCCTGACGGCGGTGGAGAGCCACAGCGAAGCCTGGGCGGAAGGCCTTTCGGCCGGCATCGAGCCCGAGATCATTGCCGAGGCGGCGCTAGAGACCGCGTTCGGTGAAATGCTGCGCGCCAACGGCGAGACATCGGCCCTTGCCCTGCTCGACCGCATGCGTGAAAAGGTTATTGCTGGCGCCTTCGAACCCGAGCGGCTGCGGCACTGAACCGACATCCGGTTCTTTGACGATCGAGTGCCGTTTGGGCATCATGCCCGGGAGCCAAGGAGAAACGGGCAGTGAATTTTCCGATGTCCGGCCGGTCGAAGGGCCCGGTCCTCTACATCCGCCTCGCCGCTTGCTGTGCCGCGATTGCCTTTGTGGCGTGCCTGGCCAGCAGCCCGGCCTATGCGCTGAGCGAAATCCAGGACGAAAAGCTTCCCTCACCCGTCACACCGTCAGCGGATGACGACGCTTCGTCGTCGGGCGGCGCGATTCCCATGCCTGACCCGGTGGGAACGCCGCCTTCGACCGGCCAGCAGCCGGCAGCTCCGGACGCGGCGGAGCCCGACAGTCCTGCGGATGGCGGCAGCAACAGGCCGCGTGTCGATCCCGAAGCACCCTTGCCGGAAGTCGTCTACGACCTCGGCAAGCTGCCTGAGCCCGTGCGGCGCATGCACGACCTCATCATCGAAGCCTGCAAGAGCGGTGATATCGAAAAGCTCAGGCCCCTGATCGGCAAGGGCGACAGCATGACCCAACTGTCGCTGGCCGACATCGACGGCGACGCCATCGCCTTCCTCAAAGGCCTGTCGGGAGATCCGGACGGCCAGGAGATCCTGGCCATCCTGGAGGAAGTGCTCAGTGCCGGCTATGTTCATGTCGACGCCGGCACACCGCAGGAACTCTATGTCTGGCCGTATTTCTTCGCGCTGCCGCTGGACAAGCTCGACGCCAAGCAGCGGGTCGAACTGTTCAAGATCGTAACCGCCGGCGATTTCGACGACATGAAGCAGTTCGGCGCCTATATCTTCTATCGCGTCGGCATCACGCCCGCCGGGCAGTGGACGTTCTTCGTCGCTGGCGACTGAGCGATCCTACCCCCCACGACAAGGGAGGTTGAGGAAGCCTATCCCGGCAACGCCTCGGAAAACTCCACCCCCCGCCCCTGCCCAGGCGTCACGATTTCGCCGTCCCACATGATTTGGCGGCCGCGAATGACGGTGCCGACCGGCCAGCCGGTGACCTCCTTGCCGTCATAAGGCGTCCAGCCCGCTCTTGAACCGGCTTGCGCATTGGTGATGGTCTCGCGCCGCTTCATGTCGACAATGGTGAAGTCGGCATCATAGCCGGCGGCGATGCGGCCTTTCCTGGCCATGCCGAAGATACGTTGCGGCCCGTGGCTGGAGAGATCGACGAAGCGCTGCAAGGTCAGCCGTCCCGCATTGACGTGGTCGAGCATGATCGGCACCAGCGTCTGCACACCGGTCATGCCCGAGGGCGAGGCCGGATAGGGTTTTGCCTTTTCGGCCAGCGTGTGCGGCGCGTGGTCGGAGCCGAGCACATCGACAATGCCTTGTGCGATGCCATGCCAGACGCCGTCCCGGTGACGGGAGGCGCGCACCGGCGGGTTCATCTGGATCAGCGTACCGAGCCGGGCATAATCGTCGGCACTCAACGTCAGATGGTGCGGCGTCGCCTCGCAGGTCGCGACGTCCTTGTGGTGTTCAAGGAACAGAATCTCCTCGGCGGTCGAGATGTGCAGGACGTGGATACGGGCGCGAGCGTCGCGCGCGATGCGCACCAGCCGTTCGGTGCAGCGCAAGGCGGCTATCTCGTCGCGCCAGACCGGATGCGATGACGGATCGCCCTCGATGCGTTCGCCCAGACGTTCGCGCAACCTGAATTCGTCCTCGGAATGGAACGCGGCACGACGGCGGGTGTTCCTCAGGATCGAAGCGACACCTTCGTCGTCCTCGACCAGCAGATCGCCGGTGGACGATCCCATGAAGACCTTTATGCCCGCCGCACCCGGCAACCGCTCGAGTTCACCGACATCCCTGGCGTTATCGCGGGTACCGCCGACCCAAAACGCGAAGTCGCAATGCATGCGGCCGCTGCCGCGCCGGACCTTGTCGGCAAGCGTTGCCTCGCTGGTGGTCAGCGGGTTGGTGTTAGGCATCTCGAACACCGCGGTGACTCCGCCGAGCACCGCCGCCCGCGAGCCTGTTTCCAGATCTTCCTTGTGCTCCAGTCCGGGCTCGCGAAAATGCACCTGGCTGTCGACGACACCGGGCAGGATGTGCAAGCCGCGGCAGTCGATCGTCTCACCGGCCGAGGCCCGGCGGAGATCGCCGATAACCGCGATGCGCCCGTCCTTCACGCCGATATCGCGCTGCCCCTCGCCGTCATGGTTGACCACCGTGCCGCCTGTCAGGATGAGGTCGTAGGTCATGGGCATGCTCTCTTGCGGGGGGAGTGTCAGCGGCTTACGTAATGGCCAACCGTTTTGCAAGATCAGGCTTTTATCCTCCCCATGCCCTTTGCCCTGCTGAAAGACCGCGCGCTCATCTCCGTTTCCGGCCCGGATGCCGAGCACTTTCTGCAAAACATCCTGACCACCGATCTCGATACGCTCGGCGAAAGCGAAGCAAAGCCCGGCGCGCTTTTGACTCCGCAAGGCAAGATCCTGTTCGATTTCCTCATCTCGCGCGCCGGTGAAAACGCCTTCCGCCTCGAATGCCGTGCCGACATTTCAGATGATTTCGTTCGCCGGCTGATGCTCTACAGGCTTCGCGCCAAGGTCGAGATTGCCAAATCGGAACAAGCGCTTGTCACTGTTGCGTGGGGAAAAGAGTCAATCCCTTCGGAAAATGATTCAACCGCGGTTGCCGACACGCGCTTTCCCGGTGAAGGCGTCACGCGCTCCTATGCCGGCACCGAAGACGCCGGCGACGACGACGCCTGGCAAGCCTTCCGCATCGCCCACGGCATTGTCGAGAGCGGCGCCGACTACGCGTTGGGCGACGCCTTTCCGCATGACGTCCTGCTCGACGAGACGGGTGGCGTCGGCTTCAGGAAGGGCTGCTATGTCGGCCAGGAAGTCGTCTCGCGCATGCAGCATCGCGGCACGGCGAGGCGCCGCGTGCTGATTGTCCAGGCAAGTCCTCCCCTGCCCGCCGCGGGCACCGACCTCACCGTCGAGGGACGGCCCGTCGGTACACTCGGCTCGAGTACCGGCGGCACGGGACTTGCCATCGCCCGCATAGACAGGGTCAAGGCAGCCTTGGATGCCGGCCTGCCGATCCTGGCTGGCGATGTCCCGGTGACGGTGACCATTCCCGCATGGGCCAAATTCCGTTTTCCTCAGGAAACCGTCAGCGCGGAGGAAGCCTGATGGCGGCGGACCGCGCCGGTGCGCCGCCGCGTGCCTGGCAGCGCATGCTGTCCGGCCGTAGGCTTGACCTGCTCGACCCCTCCCCACTCGACATCGAGATTTCGGACATTGCCCATGGGCTTGCCCGGGTCGCCCGCTGGAACGGCCAGACCAGCGGCGAGCATGCGTTTTCGGTTGCCCAGCATTCGCTGCTGGTCGAGGCGCTGTTCAACGAACTGGCGCCACAAGCTTCGGCCGATGACCAGTTGGCCGCGCTGCTGCACGATGCGCCCGAATATGTCATCGGCGACATGATCTCGCCGTTCAAGTCGGTGATGGGCGGCAGCTACAAGGACTGCGAGTTGCGCCTGCAGCGCGCGATCCATCTGCGCTTTTCCCTGCCGCCCGAACCGGCCGCGGCACTGCGCAGGGAGATCAAGCGTGCCGACCAGATCGCCGCCTATTTCGAGGCAACGCTGCTCGCCGGCTTCTCTACCGCCGAAGCGACCGAATTCTTCGGCCGTCCGCGCGGTTTTTCCGCCGAGCGCTTCGACTTCACACCGCGCTCGGTAACCTCCGCGCAAAATGCCTTCCTGAAGCGGTTTTCGGGGATCGAGAAGTCGCGGCACCCGGTTGCGACGTCGGCGGTAGGGTAGAAAACGCTAAATTAACCGGAACGGATAACATTGCGGTGTTCGATCACGCACCGCAGGCGCGCCTCATGCCCGTCGTGGATGTCAAGAATGGTTCGGTCGTGCCGGAGCGGACGGCCGAAGGCATGGAGCGCTCGCGCCGCATGGAAGACGAGCTGCGCGAACAGAACGAACGCTTTTCAGCCGCCGTCGAGAACATGTCGCACGGCCTGTGCATGTTCGACGCCGACGAACGCATGATCATCTGCAACGGCAACTACCTCAATATCTTTCGCCTCGACGCCAAGCTGATACGTCCGGGCATCCGCTTCATCGACATCCTGCGGCACAGCGTCGACATCGGCATCGCCTCGCAAACCGCAGACGAGCTTTATGCCATCCGCAAACCCTATATCGACCAGGCGAAACCCTCGACCTACGAGGAGACGCTGTCGGATGGCCGCATCGTCAGTATCTCGCACCGCCCGCTGGCCTTGGGCGGCTGGGTTTCGATCTACGAGGACATCACCGAGCAGCGGCGCGCCGAGCAGGACCTCAAGGAGCAACACCGCCGCTTCGATGCCGCGCTCGCCAACATGTCGCAAGGCCTGCTGATGTACGACGGCAACGGCAAGATGATCGTGCGCAACCGGCGCTTTCTGGAGCTCTACAACGTTACCGCGGCCGACCTCCCGCTTGGAACAACGCACCGCGATGCGCTGGAACGATTGCTGGAACTCGGCATCTATACGAAGATCGATGTCGATAGCGAAGTCGCCAAAACCGAAGCCTGCCTGGTGGCGGCAAAGATGCATTCGGCCTATCGATATCTAACCGACGGCAGGACGGTTCTGGTCACGCACCAGCCAATGAGCGGCGGCGGCTGGGTGGTGACCTTCGACGACGTCACCGAACGCCGCCGCACCGAAGAGCGCATGACCCATCTTGCGCATCACGACACGCTAACCGGGCTGCCCAACCGCTCGATGCTTCGCGAGCGGCTCGACCTGGCGCTGGACGATGAGGCGGCTACGCCGTTGGCGGTCTTCTCGCTCGATCTCGACCGCTTCAAAGCGGTCAACGACACCTGGGGACATCCTGCCGGCGACTGGCTCCTGAAAAGCGTCGCCGAGAGGCTGCAGCGCTGCCTGCGCAATCAAACAGATATCGTCGCCCGTTTCGGCGGCGACGAGTTCGTCATCATGCAGTTCGATTCCAGAGGCATCGCCGAGGCGGAAAAGCTGGCGAAGCGCATCGTCGAGGCGATCGCAAAACCGTTTCGCGACAAGAGCCGGGAGATGCACATCGGTATCAGCCTCGGCATTGCCGTTTTCCCCGACGACGGCAGGGACGCCGATACGCTGCTGAAAAACGCGGATACGGCGCTCTATCGAGCAAAGAGCGAAGGAAGAAACCTGTATCGCTTCTTCGAGCCCGAAATGGACGCCGTGGTGCAGGCCCGCCGGGCGATCGAGGTAGACCTCGAGGCTGCGCTGCCGCGCCAGGAATTCGATCTCGACTTCCAACCCATCATGAACATCGCTTCCGGCGAGATCGTCGGCGCGGAGGCCTTGATGCGCTGGCATTCCCCGGCGCGCGGCACCGTCGCTCCGGACCAATTCATTCCGGCCGCCGAAGAAACCGGACTGATCGTGCCGCTTGGCGAGTGGGCGCTGAGAACGGCCTGCACGGCGGCGGCGAGCTGGCCTCCCGGCTTGCGCATCGCGGTCAATGTCTCGGCCGTGCAGCTTAGGAGCAGCGGCTTTGCCCGCAGCGTCATCTCGGCGCTGGCCTTTTCTGGCGTGCCGGCCGCACAGCTGGAGCTGGAAATCACCGAAACCGTGCTGATGGACGAGAGCAAAGCCGTGCTCAAGACGCTGCGTCAGTTGCGCGAACTCGGCATCCGCATCGCGCTGGACGATTTCGGCACCGGCTATTCCTCGCTCGGCTACCTCAGGCGTTTCCCGGTCGACAAGATCAAGATCGATCGATCGTTCATTGGCGACATGGCCAATCACGACACCGCGGCGATCGTCCGCACCGTCATCGGGCTCGGCACCGAGCTTGGCATTGTTGTCACGGCCGAAGGCGTCGAGACCGAGATGCAGCTCGACATGCTGCGCGAAAATGGCTGTGTCGAGGCTCAGGGGTACCTTATCGGCGTACCCTCAAAGGCATCGGATATTCAGCGCCTGTTGAAATCGCGTGCACTGCACAACCGGATCGGCTGACGGCGTCCGCGCAAGGTCAGCTTAGCGTTTCCAAATATTTCTCGTGGAAGCTGACATAGCCGGGCTCTACCACCTTGAGATACCGCTCGATCAGCGCGTGAAATTGCGGCAATTGATGAAATGGCACACCGGGATAGGCGTGATGCTCGGCGTGGAACGGCATGTTCCAGGCGAGCTTGCGCACCACCCAATTGGTCAGCGTGGTTCTTGTGTTCTCCAGCATGTTGGCGACGAACGGACAGCGGCCGTGCTCGGCCAGGAGATAGAGGCGCAGAAACGGCTGACCGAGCAGAGCCGGAATGATCCAGACATAAAGGAGCACGGAGAGCTGGAAATAGACGGCAAGCAGAATAAGCACGGCGTAGAAGACAATCATGGCGCGCGCCTCGGCGCTAACCTTGGGTCGACCTTTCGGCGGCACATAGCTTTCCTGGCTGCCGCCGGCCGCATTGGCGTAGAGCGTCTTGAGATGGCCCCACCACAGCGGAATGCCGGAGACATGCACGAGATACTGCCGCAGCGTTTCCGGCTTGGGAAAGGCCAGTTCCGGGTCGTTCTCGGGATCCTGGGTGAAGCGGTGATGGGCGAAATGGAAATAGCGGAACCAGTCGGCCGGCAATGCAAGCGCCAGGCTGCACACCCGCGCCACGGCATCGTTCAGCCACTGCGTCTCGAACGCGGTGCGATGAACCGTCTCGTGCAGCAGTGTGAACAGGAACACGATGAGGATGCCTTGCGGCAGCATCAGCAACGGCCAGAATGGCACTTTCGCGGCGATCAGCGATCCAATGATCGCAATCGCACCCCAGTGAGCGAAGAGCTGAGCGAGACCCGCGGCGTCGGACTTGGCGGTCAGGCGGCTGCGTTCTTCCGGGGTTAGTGACGCGATTATGTCGCGATGGTCCATCGGCTTGATCCAGACTGGCAATTTGACGAGGCTCACCCTAGCCGTTGAAAAAGCTTTCCAAAAGCGACGATTCCTGCGATTTGGATAAGCCTACCTTATCTATATGGCGATCATGGTCACATCTCCATCCCTCAAAGGGCTTCAGGCTTTCGAGGCCGCGGCGCGCACGGGCAGCTTTGCCGCGGCGGCGGAGGAGCTTTCGGTTTCGGCCGCCGCCGTCAGCCAGCTTATCCGCACCGTCGAGGAGCAGATGGGCCGCAGGCTGTTTCATCGGGTCAACCGCAAAGTGGTCCTCACAGAGGCCGGCGTGGAGATGCTGCCGCGCCTGACCATGGCCTTCCAGGAAATCGGTAGCGTCTCGCGCGAACTGGGCGGCGACGCATTTCGCCCACGCCTGGTGGTCTCGGTGCCGCCATCCATGGCCATGGGCTGGCTTTCGCAGCGTCTGTACGGTTTTGTCGCAAGCCATGGCGCCGCCGATATATCGCTGCGCGGTGACGACGACCCGGTGCCGTTCGACCGCGAGTTGATCGACATCAGGCTTTCTTACGGTCCGCACTATCGCGATCACCCGACCGAGGACATCGCCCGGGACGCCGTCTATCCCGTCTGCGCACCATCGCTTTCCAGCGCGATCAACGCCGGCGACAATCCTCTTGCAGCGCTGCCGCTGATCCACACCGACTGGGGTCCGACCGGCGCATCGTTTCCGTCCTGGCGCAACTGGTTCGAGGCGGCCGGTGTCCAACCTGGCCGGGCAGCGCAGCGCGGCCTGTCGGCCAACTCGTCTCGTGCCGCGCTCGACCTCGCCATTTCGGGACTGGGCGTGGCACTGGCACAAGGGGTCTATTGTGCCGAAGCGGTGGAAGACGGCAGGCTGATAAGGCCGGCAGCCAGGGCAATCGCGCTACGCCAGCCATATTGCCTGACTATACCGGAGCGCAGCGCCAGACGCGATGTCGTGGCGGCGTTCCGCGACTGGCTGATCAAGGAATGCCAGCGCATGGTGGGCTCACCGGCGCTGCGTTGAACCGATACACGATGGTCACAGGTGTCCGCTCAAGGCCACCACCATGTCCTTGCTGGTGGCCACGGGAACGATCTCGAATTCGACCAGATCAGCCCATTCGACGACCCAGCGCTGCAGGAGCGTGACGTCATCGGCCTCGACGAGCAGGAAGCAGCGGCTCATATCCGCCGCGATCCAGCTGTGGTGCACGACAAGCTCCTCCGGCTTCAGACGGCCCCGGTCGCGAAAGCGGCGGTAAATGTCCTTGCGATCGCAGCCGGTGAAATCCTCGATCACGATGAACTGCATGTTTCCCCCTAGAGCAATTTCAGGAAAAGTGTGAAGCGGTTTTCCGTCCGGAATTGCTTCAAAACAAATAGATAGAGCAACTCGCCGTTTCCGTGAAACGGCGAGTTGCTCGGGTCGAACTATTGCCGCCCCGGCCGGTCGAGCCTTTCCAGAAACCACTGCGTCAGCCGGATCCAGACCTCGTCCTTTTCGCCGGAATCCTCCCAGCCATGGTCGAGATTGGGATTATCGTTGACCTCGATGACGAAGACGCCGTCCTTGGTCTCCTTGAGGTCGACGCCGTAGAGGCCGTCACCGATGCAGCGTGCCGCCTTCACCGCCGTCTCGACGACATGGGTGGGCGTCTCCTTCAGCGTGAAGGTCTTGATGCCGCCTTGGTCGGGCTTGCCGCTGGCCTTGTGGTTGACGATCTGCCAGTGCTTCTTGGCCATCAGATAGTGCACGGCAAACAGCGGCTGGCCGCCGAGCACGCCGACACGCCAGTCATATTCGGTGGGAATGAATTTCTGCGCTATGAGAAGATCGGAATCCTCCAGCCATTCCGTGGCGAGCGTCTTCAGCTCCTCGAAGTTGGCGCATTTCTTGACGCCGCGCGAGAAGGACGAATCCGGAATCTTCAGCACCAGCGGGAAGCCCAGCGTCTGCGCCGCGAGTTCAAGATCCGAGGTGCCGGCGATCATCACCGTCGGCGGCACCGGCACCTTGTTGTAGGACATCAACTCGTTGAGATAGACCTTGTTGGTGCAACGGATCATCGACAGCGGATCGTCGATGACCGGCATGCCTTCCTGCTGGGCGCGGCGGGCGAAGCGATAGGTGTGGTTGGAGATCGACGTGGTCTCGCGGATGAACAGGGCGTCGTAGTTCGCCAGCTTGGCGAGATCCTTCCTGGTGATGGGCTCGATTTCGACTCCCATCTTTTCGGCGATCTTGGCCCAGTAGCGCAGCGACGAAATTTCCGAGGGCGGCAATTCCTCGTGCGGATCGACCAACGTGGCAAAGGTGTAGCGCGCCGGCGTGCGCCCCTTGGTGTCGCGCCATTCGCGGTTGGTGTAGGTCTCCAGACACTGGATGAAGCTCTTTTCCTCGTCCTCTGTCATGCGCGCCAGCGGATGAAAGCCGATCTTGCGGATCGAGGCCCATTCGGCGCTGTCCTTGATGTGGACCTCCAGGGCCGGTGCCCGGAACCAGTCGAACAGGAGCTTGGCAAAGCGGTCCCAGACCTTTGACGGGCCGATGCCGAAGAAGATGCAGACCTTGGCGGGAAAGGCGCCGCCGAGATCCTTGCGACATTTGTTGAGCGCCAGTTCCAGTTCGGGCAGCGCATGTTCGTAGAGCTTGCGCTCCGACAGGTCGATCATCGTCTCAACGGTCGGGATAACCTTGTGGCCGCGCGAGCTCGCCAGCAGCGAGGCATAGTAGCCGCGGCTCTGGTAGCCATAATTGTTCGATAGATTGATGACCTTCGGCCGCTGGCCCCGAAACAGCGAGGGATGCGCGAGGTAATCGCGGTTGGTGATGATCTTGTGCGGTGTCGCCACTTGGTCGAGATCGCTCTGCCGGCCGGTAAGAATGACCCAGGTCATTGTGTATCGCGCTTCCCCAGAGTGATGGCGGCACGCAGTCCGTCGCGGCCGAACTGCGCCATGTTCATGAAGATGTCGTAGGGCACCGGAATGTTGGCGGCATCAAGGATGGTTTCCTGCCTTTCGTCCTCGACCCAGGGATCGTGGATCAGAATGTGATCGCCGTCATCGCCGATGGCCAGCACCCAGTGGGGCACCTTCTTGCCGAACATCAGGAAGCCGCTGATCAGCACCAGCACCAGTTTTCCCTCTGATATCGCGGTGCGGATATCATCGATGGCGAACGAGCGGTAATTCACCGGGATGCCGTAAAGTTCCGCGCGGCGGCGAAAGTCAACCTGGGCCAGTTCCATCACCCGGCGCTTCTCCTCGCTGCGCACCGACTGCAGGAACAGCGCGCCGTAGAAGGAAACGAAAATCTCCGCCGCGAGCCCGCTCTCGTACCCCGACACAGCCAGGCCGAACGGCTCGCAACCGCCCGGTCCGGACATCATGAAGACAGTGGTCGCCTCGCGCCAGAGGCGGATTTCCATCACCGGATCGGGCACGAAGTCGCGGTCGAAATTGGCCATTGCCATCATCAGGCAGCATGGGCCGCAGGTGAACTCGCAGGTCTGCTGATAGAATGGCACCCTGGTGGCGACAGGAAGGTCGCCGCGCAATGTCTTTTCATAGCGAAGCGCCGTCGCGCCGTCCTCGTAGTAACCGGGCTCGCGGCCGATCTTGCGGTAACCGGCCTGCTCATAGATGCGGATGGCCCGGCCGTTGTCCTCGCGCACTTCAAGACGCAGCATCATACGGTCGTGCTCGAAGGCGGCCTCCTCCGCGGCCGACAGCAGCTGGCGCCCGATGCCGAGCGCGCCAAAAAACGGTCCGACGGCGACGGAATAGAGCCGGGCCACCCCACTGCCCTTGCGAAACAGCACGATCGCATAGCCGGCGACGCGGCCATCGACTTCGGCGACCAGCGTCTCCGCGGTCTCGCGCTCGATGAACAGGCGGAAAGACCGGCGGGAAATGCGATCGCTCGAAAAAACGGCTTTCTCGATGGCGGCGAGATCATCGACGTCAGAGGCGCGGGCCGTGCGGATTTCGGCAGGCATGCGACTTGAGAAAACCTCGATTGCGTTGCGGAAACGGCCCAAGTCAAAAGCGTCGCAAACACCAGCCGAAGCGCCGGTATTCATCAAGCGCTATCGCTCCTTGATTAGGGCCGAATTGTGACAGGTTCCGTGGCGGCAAGAAAGCTCGCGGGCTTTGAACAGAATCGCTTTTTTACAGGTCGCCGGCGGCGGATGATCGCGGCCAACTCAGCTTGCCAGGCCTGCCAGAAGCTGGCCATAGGCACTCTTGGCCACGACCGCCAATTGCTCGCGCGGCAGCGAACCGACGACGGCGCAGCCATAGCCCTTGTCCAGCCAGTAGACAGCCTGCGGGCCATCCTGCGCCGAAGCGTAGGTGCCCTTGGCATTCTCCGTCGCCTCGGCCGTGACGAAGAGGGATATGCGCTCGCCCTTGTCGTCCTCGTAGAGCAGCATCGCGGCCTTGCTTTCGCCAGCAGGCAGCAACCGGCCGCCGATCAGTTGAAAGCCGTTCGCGCTCAAGTCCGGCGCCACCAGCTTCAGCCCGACCCGGTTGGACAGCCAGGTCTGCAAATGATCCTTGTCGCTGGCCGGCACTTCCACCGCATGCCGCTTCTCGGCAGCGTAGATGACATGGGCGGCGATCGCTTGTTCGGCCAGCCGATCCTCGGCGGGATTCTCCTGTCCGATGCCGTCAATGCCGGCAAAGTAGCCGCCAAATCCGCCCATGGCCAGAAGCACGGCCGCAGCCGCGGCAAGCCACCAGCGCGAGCGTGGTATCGCCGTCCTAACAGGCGCTTCGCCGAGCACCATCTTGCGCAAGCGCGCGGGAACAGGCTCATCCAGCACACCGGCAAAGGCCGAGCGCAAAGCCTCCCGGTCGGCTGTGAAGCGGGCGCTTCTGGCCTTCATCTCGGGATTGGCATCAAGCCAGGCATCGTAATCGGTACGCTCGTCGGCCGGCAGTTCGCCATCGAGCGCCATATGGATGTCACGTTCGGAAAAATCGCGGCGGATCATTTCTCGACGATCCTTATCGCGCGCCGGCGTGCCGTGTCATCCAGCAATCCGCGCAATTCCTCACGCCCGCGTGCAATGCGCGACATCAGCGTGCCGGCGGGCACGCCCAGAATATTGGCGGCCTCGGCATAGGAAAACCCTTCGATGGCAACCATGACAAGGGCCGCGCGGCGATCGGGGCTGATCGCCTGCAGCGCGTCGATGATCTCGCGCGAGGCAATGCCCTCCAACTGTTCGGCCGGCTGGGCAACCGCCTCGCCCGCCTCCAGTGGAAGCATCGCCGCTTCGCCGCGACGGTTCACCTTGCGCATCTGGTCGATGAACAAATGATGCATGATCGTAAACAGCCACCTCCTGGGGCTTTCTCCCGTCTGCCAGTTGTCGAGCCGCATGAGTGCGCGCTCGAGACAGTCCTGAACGAGATCGTCGGCAGAATCGCGGTCGCGCAAAAGCGAGCGTGCGTAGCGGCGCAGGCGCGGTATTTCGCCAAGGATTGCTGCCTTCTTTTCGTCCATGACCGCTGGTTCTGAGGTCGCCCTTTGTTAATCCCGATTGAACGCGCCTTTCCGGCGTGGCGCAAGCGGCCAGCGCGAAGCGGTCCGCCGCCCTGGTCACCCAAGCAATGAGATAACGCTGGCGAGTGCCGGATTATTCCCGGCTGGTTGAGCGCCGTGCCGTCATTGCTCCGCGACCGGTATCGTCTCCTTCGCAGCCCTGGTCAGCAGCCGCTGGTAAAACAGGCCGATGCCGATCAGCACGGCGCCAAGGCCTATGAAGGACAGCGCCCTGAGCACGCCTTCCAACTCCGACATGTCGAAGAGGAAGACCTTCAGCACCGCAACCGCGATCAGCACGGCGGAGGCAATGCGAAGCACCTGTGACTTCAGCCAGACGCCGGCTGTGAGCAATGCCACGCCGATCACCAGCCAGAGCGCCGAATAGGTGTAGGTTTCCAGCTGGCCGAGGCCGCTCCACAAGCCGATGAACTCGCCCTTGAACAGACGCCTCACCGAGAACGTGGCATAGGCGAAGGCAAGCACTGCCGCCACCAGTGCCAGCATTGCCGAATACCATCTCGGCCGTTTGCCCCTGCTATAGAGCGCCAGGCCGCCGGCGGCGACCGCTGGCAGCAGATAAGCGAGGAACAACAGGTTGAAGACCGGGATCCGGCCTGTCGATTCGTCAGTGAATAATGGGTTCAGCACCACCAAATGCCGGATGACTATGAGGGCGACCGAAACCACGCCGGCGGCCATCGAACCATAGCGCAGCACCGAACTTGGCGAGCGCATGTCGATGGCGACCAGGATGACGCCGGCGCCGATGGCGATCAGCGTGTAGATCGCCTGTTCGGCGAGCGTCATCGCGCCCGTGTCGATGACGCCGCCATGCATGGCGTGACGCACCAGCATGGCGACGGTTAGCAGCGCAAACAGCGCCGCGGCCGCCTCCATGGCGAGGCGCGGCCGGCCATTGGTGGTGCCGGCAAGCTGCCAGGCGGCGAAGCCAAAGGCGAGCGCCGGTACGCCGTATCCCGGCAGCAGCCAGTTGAACACCGGCGTCGTCGACAGGAATTCGGCGCCGACGATCGTCGGATCGAAGGCGACACGGCCAAGCACCGCGATCACGGCACCAACCGAAATCCAGCCGAGCACAGGATAAGAACGCCAGCGCGTTGCCAGCGCAGGGACGATGGCCGCGGCACCGAGCAGAATGGTGGTCCAGCCGGAATCGAAAGCCATGTGCAGCATCAAGAGGCCGGCGATCGCCGCGCCGCCCAAGGCAAACGATACCGCCATGCCGCCCTTGAGCGGCGGCTCCTCGGCGCGCGCGATCCATTCGCCGCCGGCGGCGAAGACCACGACCAGCAGGGCCGCAACGGCGGCATGGACAAAGTCACGGTCGAGGTTGCCGAAGGTGAACCAGAGCGCCAGCAGGATGACCAGCGGCACGATGACACCCGATGCAGCCCAAGAGGCGGACCGCAACCAGGACGATGCCGCGAACTTGCGGGCGGCCCACAAGCCCGCGCCGATGAAGACCAGGCCCAGTGCAATGCCAATGCGCAAGGTCAGACCATTGGCCGTGGCCAAGGGCAAGCCATCGACGCCGAAAGCGCCGGCCGAAAAATCGGACGCGATCGAGGTTGGGGGGATGATGCCGAGATAGATCAGTACAGTCGCCAGCCCCGAGGCGTAAAGCAGCGGCAGGGCCGGCGCACGATAGAGCGCAACGGCCACCATCGCCGCGAGGATCGCGGCGCCTGGCAAGGCATAGCCCGCAGCGGCGAAGGCCGGGTCGACCGACAGGCCCAGCGCCGAGAAGGCAACGAACAGACCAGGCACGATGGACGGCCAGTCAAAGGCCCTGGCGGTTTCGTCGCGATGGCCGCCAAGCCAGACAAAAGCGAGGATGGCCAGCGTGACGGCGTCGATGAACAGGATTGCGGGCAGGTTCACGCCCGGCGCATCGGTCATGTAGAGGATGGTCCAGATGCCGGTGCCGAAAAAGGCGGCCGCCATCAGCGCTTTCCAGTCGCGCAGGCGAGCAATGACGCCGGTGGCGGCGAGCACTATGGCGAGATAGCCGAACAGCGCCCAGGGATTGGGTGCCTGGGAGGCGATCAGCACCGGCGTCACCATGGCGCCGACAAGGCCGATGCCGGCCAGAGCCTGGCCATGGACGAGAGCCGCCGCGATGGTGGCAACGCCGATGGCACCGAGCAGCGTAAAGGCGAGCGCCGGGCCGATGAAGCCGTAAATGCCGTGGGCGGCATAGACGGTGCCGAACAGGATGAAGGCACCGGCCGCCGTCAGGATTGCCGGAATATAGGCGCCCGCAACACCTTGCACCGGCACCTTGAAGCCGGTGCGGCGAATGAACTCGCCGCCGGCGACCAGCACCAAGCCGAGCACCGCTGCCATGGTGAGACGCACGCCAGGGCCAAAAATGCCGGCCTCGATCGTGTAGCGGATCAGGAACAGGCCACCCAGTGCCAGCGCGATGCCGCCGACCCAGACGGCCCAGCGTGTGCCGAGCGCCGTCTCGATATCCGGCTTGCCGGGAGCCTTTGCCGCCACGGCCGGCTCGACAGGTTCAGCTGCCTTCGGAGCCTCGCCCGCGGACCAGGGGCCGGACAGGATCTCGCCCGGTGGGGATTCGGTCTCCGTGGTCGGTGTCTCTGGAGTCGGCGTCTCCGCCACCGCCGGCTCGCTTACCGCTGACGAGGCGATATCAGCCGCCGCTGCAGCCACCGGCACGGTGTCCGCCCCGCCATCGGTCGCGGCCTGCTCGGGCGGCTTGGCCACCGGCGGCATAACGCCTGAAAGGACAAGGCTACGCAGCGCGCCAAGCTCGCGCTCGATCAGACCGATGCGGTTCTGCTGGCGTGAAATGATGACGAACAAGGCGATGATGGCGACAAGGCCGATCAGGCTCTCAAACATGGCGGTTCCCCCAAACCAGGCCAGTTTTCACTGACTTTTCATCTCACTGACATTCAAATACGGCGGCCAGACGGCTGGAAACTCAACGTGCCGCCAGATTGGCGGCTGGAAATATCGAACATGTCTCCGTGCCGAATGCCAGCAGCTTGCCGCCGGCATCCTTCAGCGTCGCTTCCGATACGGCTAGCGTGCGGCCCTTGTGGACCACCTTGCCTTCGCAGACCACCTCGCCGGTCCTGGGCGTGATCGGCCGCGTGAGATTCACCTTGAACTCCGCCGTCGAATAGGCCTCGCCTTTTTCAAGCAATGTCTGCACGGCGCAGCCCAATGCCGAATCGAGCAGCGTCGCCGCCCAGCCGCCATGCACGCTGCCCAGCGGGTTGAGGTGACGCTCGCTCGGCATGCCGCGAAAAACCGCCCGCCCCTCCGACACTTCGGAAAGGGCGAAATTCAACTGAAAGGAAATTGGCGGCGCCGGATATCCGCCGTCGATGATGCGCTGCAGCAGTTCCAGGCCAGTGTATTTCAGGATGTCGACGTGAGGAATTGTGCCGAGGCCGAGCGGCGAGACCCGGCCCGGATACAGTTCGACTTCGGTCATGCTGCATTGTCTCCGGCGATGGTCTTGCGCGTCGCATGGTGCTTGCGCAAGGCGGCGAGAAAGCCGGCGCGGGCATCGGGCTGTTCGATGGCACGCGGCTCGTAGACGTGGCGCGTGAAGAAAAACCCGGTCAGCCGGAAGGCATCCTCGACCGCCGCCGGATCCGCACGCAAGCCGGAGCCGCGCTGCAGAAACGCCGGCAGCACCAGCATCTTGTCGCGCCAGGGCGCGCCGGCGTCGCGCGACACCGCGCGGCCCGACTTCGGCGAGACATAGGCAAGGTCCTGCCGCGAGCCGGTGGCGGCGCATTGGCTGAGATCGAGACCGAAGCCGAGTTCATCAAGGATCAGAAGCTCGAAACGCGCTACCAACTCTCCGGCGGCATCGGCATCGTCGAGATGGGCGATCATGACGGCGAGCGCTTCGTAAAGGCCGCCATGGGCGTCACGCTCGGGCAACAGGCGCAGATGCGTGGCCATGGTCTGCAGCCCGTAGACGGCGACGGCGCTGTCCATCAGCCGGGCGGCGTTCATTTCGATCGCCTCGACCTGGAACGTACCGAGATGTTCGTCAAGGCGCGCCCGCCATAAGAGATCGACGCGATTGCCGGGTTGGAGAACAGGCTGCTGCTTTCGCGAACGGCCACCGCGAACGAGGCCGAGATAACGGCCATGCGCGCGTGTCATCACCTCGAGAATGGCGCTGGTTTCGCCATGCTTGCGGGTGCCGAGAATGATTCCCTCGTCGCGCCATTCCATGCCCAGAGCTTTTCACCGGTTGGATGGCGAAATCAAGGTATGGGCCTGGCGCCCAGCAGACTGGCTTCGGGATGTGCGTAAAAAACGCCCGCAGCAATACGCTGCGGGCGGTCTGGTAAGGTCAGTAGATCGATTAGAAGTTGCGCTGGAAGCGGACGATGCCGCCGACGCCATCCTTCTTATCGGCCTTGGACCAGTTGCCGTAGACAGAAGGGTTGCCGTAGTTGCCGTAGTGATCCCAGTCGACTTCGGTGGTGATCGTGAAGCCCGGGACGATGGTGTAGGCAACGTTCGCGGCCAAGGCATAGTTCTTGTCGTCGTCAGCCGACGCCTGGACGTTGAACGATGTCTTGTCGTTGAACTTGTATGTGCCGCCGCCCCAGACGGCCCAATTTCCGCCCCAGGGCTTGTACTGAGTGCGGCCATGGATTTTGAGGAAGTTGGCAGCGTCGTCCTTGGAATTGTCGTCGGTGCCGTAGCCGCCCATGACGAAGAGTGACAGCTCCTTGGTGACGTTGACGTCAAGGCGAACCTTGCCGGACACTTCTTCATAGTTGCTGTCATAAGCGACGACGCCGGTGATCGCACCCCAGTCGCCCTTGTACTTCAAGCCGCCGACGACATGCGGAACATAGCTGTCGATCGTGTTCGCGCCAGTGCCTTCTTCGAGCGAGACCACACCCGTGAAGCCGCTGCCCGCGTCGAAGTAGTACTGGACGACGTTGGTGTCCTTGATCCCGTACGGAATGATCGTGTCCTGGATGACATTGCCGGCGTAACCGATGAAGGCATCGTATGCCGTTTCATCCTTACCGACGCGCAGGCCACCGAGTTGGATCCAGGCGAAGTTGAGGGTAACGGGCTTGCTCACGGCCTGCCAGTCAGTGGCGCCGCCAGTGTAGTCACCGGACTTGTTGCCGAATTGAAAACGGGTCTCGGTGAAGGTCTTCAATGTGCCGAGCTCGGTTTCCTGGCCGGTATAGGTCCTCAGCGCGAAGCGCATATTCTTGTAATAGGTGTCGTTGGTTTTGCCGCGCTCCTTGTCGTCCGGAACGTTGTTGACGCCGTCCAGCGTGCCGGAATCGCCGACGCCGATGTCATAGCGGAGATAGCCGCCGATGCGCAGGCAGGTCTCGGTGCCGGGGATGTAGAAGTAGCCGGCGCCGTAGACGTCGCAGATCTTGACGTATTCGGCCGGTTCCGGTTCGGCGACGACAACCGCGTCCGCGGCGCGAGCGCCGGAAACCGCGATCAGGGCCGCGGCTGAGCCGAGAAGGAGGCTCTTGATGTTCATTTTCTGACCTCTCCAGTCATAGTTTAAATGGCTTCGGATTTGTGGCTGGCGGATATGTTTTCCCGCCTCACCCCCACAACGAAAAGGCGCGCACCGCGTCCCCTTTTCGCGGCGAACATACCCATCAATCCTCCGCCTTCAATGACGGTTTTGGAAATAAAGACGATTCCGCGAACAGATTAATGCTGTGTTGCACAAATAACACTTACCTATATCGCGCTTGGCACAAATGGCACAATGTCATATATTCAATATATATTCGGATAGTTTCACGGCTAACTATACTTTCATTATGACATTCTTCCGATTAATAGGCTTAAAATGGCATTTTTTGCTACTTCTACTCAGAAATAACCGCTGCGTTGCGCTAAGGAGATGACAGGCTGATGTCCTCCACCTTGCGATGACGCAGGGGAACTTCAACGCCATCTGCGATGGTCGGTCAATTTCGCGAAGGCGGTCCAGACAGGACGGCGCACGTTCCGGCGTTATCGATTGTGACAGCCACCCCTCACCGTGAGCCGCTGCGGGACCACTTTTCAAGCCCAATGCGACAAATGCAGGCGGCAAGAAGCAAGAGCAATGGCGGAATCGGATCAGGCTGAATTCCTGTAATCGGCCAGCACTTCGCCGATCACTTGTCCGGATTCTTCGACTTCTGCCTGGTTGTTCGTATGGCCGGCGGCGGTGATCAGCACTTTCCACAGGCGATCGTGGGGTCGCAGGAAGGATCGCCGACACCGCTTGGCAGCCGCACGGTCATCTCGTCGCCAAGATGAAAGGTCCTGTTGTCCCATCCGCCAAGTTCAACGGGCCTGACTGCAAGACACTTCCACAAGGGGAATTGCGTGACGACCAGCCGGCGGACCAGAGCCGTATCGATGATGAGCCTGCTATCCATGGGCCGCTAGTGCGGGAATTCGAGACCCATCTCGCGGTAGCGCTCGGGATCGTCACCCCAGTTCTCGCGCACCTTGACGAACAGGAAGAGATGCACCTTCTGTTCGAGGATGCCTGTAATCTCCATGCGTGCCGCCTGGCCGATGGCACGGATGGTTTCGCCCTTGTGACCAAGCACGATCTTCTTCTGGCTGTCGCGCTCCACATAAATGGTCTGGTCGATGCGCACCGAGCCGTCCGGTTTTTCTTCCCATTTCTCGGTCTCGATATGCGAGGAATAGGGCAGTTCCTGATGCAGCCTGAGATAGAGTTTTTCGCGAGTGATCTCGGCCGCCAGCTGGCGCATCGGCAGATCCGAGATCTGGTCTTCCGGATAATACCAGGGGCCGGCCGGCAGCGCCTGCGCCAGATAGTCGAGCAGATCCTTGCAACCGGAGCCGGTCAGTGCGGAGACCATGAAGGTGCGCTTGAAAGGCACTTTGTCGTTCGCGGCCGCGGACAGGGCCAGGAGCGTCTCATGCTTGACCCGGTCGACCTTGTTGAGGATCAGCGCCATCGGCTGGCGCACGTCCTTCAGGCGTTCGAGGATGGCGTCGGCATCGCCCCTGATGCCGCGCTCGGCGTCGATCAGCAGCAGAACGATGTCGGCATCCTTGGCGCCGCCCCACGCGGTGGTCACCATCGCCGTATCGAGGCGCCGCTTCGGCTTGAAGATACCCGGCGTGTCCACGAAGACGATCTGGGCGTTGTCATGCGTGGCGATGCCACGAACGATGGCGCGTGTCGTCTGCACCTTGTGCGTAACGATCGACACCTTGGCGCCGACCAATTGGTTGACCAGCGTCGACTTGCCCGCATTGGGCGCGCCGATCAGAGCGACAAATCCGGAATGCGTGGCGGGGGCTTCAGCAGTTTCAATATCAGTCATGCTGCGTTCCATACACCTTCGCGCAGCAGAAGGGCAGCCGCGGCCGCCTGCTCCGCTTCACGCTTGGAACGGCCGCTGCCTGTCGCCGGCTGAAATGCACCGACCCTGACGCTGACAGTGAACAACGGATCGTGGTCCGGCCCCTCGCGGCTGTCGATGTTGTAAGCCGGGACGGCATTCGCCGCCTGATGCGCCCATTCCTGCAATTCGGTCTTGGCGTCGCGGCGCGCGGCGCCCGAAGCCTGCGAACGCGGCTGCCAGTATTTGTGGATGAAAGCGCGCGCCGCCTCCAGGCCACCGTCGAGATAGAGCACGGCGATCAGCGATTCCAGTGCGTCGGCGCGCAGATTGACGCGCTTGCGGCCCTCGAGGCCGCGCACATCGGATCCAGCGCGGATGAGGTCCGGCAACCCGATATGCTCGGCGATCTCGGAAAGTGCCTCGGCGTTGACCAGCGCATTGAGCCGCAATGACAACTCGCCTTCCGCCGCATCGGGAAAAGCAGCCAGCAGCATGTCGGCAACGACCAGACCAAGAACCCGATCGCCGAGAAATTCGAAACGCTCATAGTCCGTGCCGGCATTGGCGCCCCGGGCACTGGCATGGGTGAGCGCGCGCTGCAGACGCTGGCGGTCGGCAAAGGCATGGCCCGTGCGTTCCACAAGCGCTTCGGCGAGCGCATCGGCGGTCATCCGCTTCGCCGCTGCCATCCCTAATTGACGAAATGGAACAGGCGCGAAACGCGCATCAGCGACGGCCATTTCCAGATTTCGAGAGGGCTTGCCTTGCCGGCGATCGAGAAGAAGACGAGGTTGGCACGGCCAACCAGGTTCTCGGCGGGAACGTAGCCGACGGTGAAACGGCTATCGGCGGAATTGTCCCTGTTGTCGCCCATCATGAAATAGTGACCGGGCGGCACGTCGAATTCACGCGTGTTGTCGCCGATCGAATTCGGATTGAGGTCGAGCGTGTCGTAGCTGACGCCGTTGGGCAGGGTTTCCCTGTAGACGTCGATCGGCTGAGGCATTTCGGTGATATCGGGATTGTCGATCTGGCCGGTCTTCACGCGCGGCACGCCGACGCCGTTGATGAACAGCTGGCCATCCTTCATCTGGATCTTGTCACCAGGCAAGCCGACAACGCGCTTGATGTAATCGACGGACGGATCCGGCGGGAACTTGAACACCACCACATCGCCGCGCTTGGGCTCGGAGCCCCAAATACGGCCCGAGAAGAGATCGGGGCCGAAAGGCAACGAATAGCGCGAATAGCCGTAGGACCATTTGGTGACGAACAGATAGTCGCCTTCCAGAAGCGTCGGCCGCATTGATCCCGACGGGATCGAAAAGGGCTGAAACAAGAGCGTGCGGATGACGAGCGCGAGCAAGAGCGCCTGGACGATGACGCTGACGGTTTCGCCAAGCCCGCCGGATTTCTTCTGGGATTTTTCAGCCACGCTCATGTCGTCCTCGATTGTGCGTTGGATGTATAGAGTCTCGGCGCGCGCTGGGCAACGTCAATGCCGGACGTCAGATGCAATCAATGTGGCGCTTCTTCGACGGGCAACGCCTCGATGATCACAAAGGCTTGAGCGAGCGGGAAATCATCCGTGATGGTGAGGTGGATCGCTGCCCGATGGCCTCGGGGCAGTATCTTTTGCAGCCGCGCCAGCGCTCCGCCCGTCAGCGCCATCGTCGGCGCGCCGCTGGGCAGGTTGACGACGCCCATGTCGCGCCAGAAGACGCCTTGCGCCAGACCGGTACCCAGCGCCTTGGCGCAAGCCTCCTTGGCGGCGAAGCGCTTGGCGTAGGAGGCGGCGCGGGCGCCGCGGCTCTCCGAACGCGCCTGTTCGACCTCGGTGTAGATTCTCTGGACGAAGCGTTGACCATGACGCTCCAGCGATTTCTCGATGCGCCTGATATCGATCAGATCGCTGCCGATGCCGATGATCATCGGGCGGCTGAACCGATGCCTGCCCCGGGATGGGCCGACTGCTCACGGCGGCTTGCGCGCTCTGCCAGCCGCTTGCGCCTTTGCTCGCGGAAGACATTCATGCCCCAGCGCGTGATACCGTAGAACAGGAGGCCGAACACCAGCCCGAGCGGTACCGCGCCGATCAGCATGGGCTCCAGAACGGGATGCCACAGTTTCGCGAAGGAAAGCTTGTGCATCATCTCGCCCAGATGAGCCGGTGGGCCATGCGCCGGAAGACGATCGTGCAGGATTAGCTTGCCGGTTTCCCAGGAAGCGCCCCAAAGAATGGGAAAAGTCAGCGGATTGCCAAAGAAGACAGCGCCGAGCGCCGCCGCCACCAGATTGCCGGCGATAACCCAACACAGAACGGCGGCAATGATGAAATGGAAGCCCACGGGAAAGAACGAGGCGAAGACACCAGCCGCCACCCCGGCGGCCACCGCATGCGGCGTGGCCTTCAGGCGCAGGATGCGCTTGGAAAAATATTGCAGCGAGCGCGAGAACGAACGGCGCGGCCACAGATAGGTGCGCACCCGCTCCAGGAGACCATCAGGCTTGCGGCGACGAAAAAGCACTCTCTTCCTATTCCCGATACTTTACAGCTTACATGCCAGCTGTCTCCAGCCGGGCTTCAACCGCCACATCTTGCGCTTTGCGGCCACTGAAAGGCAATCGCAACCTTGATATAGCGATACGTAACCCCGACAACAACCGAAGGCCGCCTGCACGGCGGCCGCACCGCCATAATTCTTGGTAAGGTTCACGCTTCCAACCGGACAATCACGGCGAATTTGAGAAGTGCCTTCGGCTTTTGCCGCAGTCGAATGCCTGAGATACTACCGCAGGTATCGGCTGACCTCGACAAGATTGCCATCCGGGTCGCGAAAATAGACGGACATCATCGGCCCCCGTGCCCCGATGCGTTCGACCGGTCCCAATTCGAGCACAACGCCATTGGCTTCGAGACGGGCAAGGATTTCGTCGAGCGGCTGTTCGGTGATCAGACAGAAATCGCCTGAGCCCGGCGTCGGCGACTTCGCCTTGGGCTCGAAAGTGCGGCTGATCTCATGGACATTGATCTTCTGGCCGCCAAAAGCCAGCGCCGTCGGCCGCCCCGGCGCATCGATGCGCCCAAAGCCCAGCACGCGCTGGTAAAAGGCGCAGGTCGCCTCGAGCGAGGCCACCGTCAACACGAAATGATCGATGCCAACGATCATTTCGACCTCCTCTTCAGATATTGCGGCTGCCGGGCTTGACCGCGGGTATCGCGGCAAGCTCCGGCGGCAGCCGGTCCGGCGGATAGGCCGGAACCTCGTATTCGGCGAGTGCGATCAGCGGCACGCCGACATGGGTCTTCCCGGCCGAACGGTCGATGATGCAGGCCGCGGCCACCACCTCGGCGCCAAGGTCGCGCAGGCACTCGATGGTTTCGCGGATCGACAGGCCGGTGGTGACGATGTCCTCGACGATAACGACGCGCGCGCCCCGAGCGATCTCGAAACGGCGTAGGCGGAACTCGCCCCCTTCCCGCTCGACCCAGATCGCCGGCACGCCGAGATGACGCGAGGTCTCGTAGGCCGGGATCAGGCCGCCGATCGCCGGGCCGACGACATAGTCTATCTTGCCCGGCACCGCGGCGCGGATCTTCTCGGCCAGCGCGTTGCACAACCGTTCGGTCTTGTCGGCATGCATGAACACTCGCGCCTTCTGCAGGAAGACCGGGCTGCGCAGGCCCGACGTCAGGATGAAATGCCCCTCCAGAACAGCGCCAGCCTCGCGGAAAATGCCCAGCACTTCATCGGTGTCCATCAGGTCCCCCAGCAGCTATTGTTTTAACCGTTCACGCGCCGTGCATCGCTGACGCTGGAATTGTCCTTGAGCTGCGACAGCAGCCGGTTGAGATGCTTCAGATCCCAGACTTCGAGATCGATCAGCATTTCGGTGAAGTCGGGCGCGGTGCGCACCATCGACAGCGTATGAATGTTGGCGTCGTTGGACGCGACGACCTGGGCTATGTCGGCGAGCGATCCCGGTGCATTGATGGCGGTGACCGAGACACGCGCGGGGAACCGTTCCTTGGTGCGCTCGTCTATGTCCCAGCGCACGTCGATCCAACGCTCGGGCTGGTCGTCGAAGGCCTGCAGGGCCGGCGACTGGATCGGATAGATGGTGATGCCGGTGCCCGGCTGGACGATGCCGACGATGCGGTCGCCGGGCACGGCACCCTCCGGCGCAAAGCGCACCGGCAGGTCGCCGCGCACGCCTCGGATCGGCACGGCGCCGTCGCGTGGCTGGTCCTTGTCCTTGCGCGCCGCGCGGCCGGGAATCTGGAACAGCATGCCGGCGGCGTTGCGGATCTTCGACCAACCTTCCTCGCGCTGCTTGGGGGCCGCGGGCGTGACGCGCTCGTCCTTGTAGTCGGGGAAGACCGCCTTCATGACGTCGGTGGAGGCCAATTCGCCACGGCCGACGGAGGCCAGCACGTCCTCGATGTCCTTGCGCGCCAGCCGGTGCAGAACCGGCTTCAGGCTTTCCTTGGTGAAATTCTTGCCGGCCCGCTCGAAGGCGCGCTCCAGAATGCGCGCGCCGAGGCCCGAATACTGTTTGCGGATGGCGTTCTTGGTGGCACGACGAATGGCGGCGCGCGCCTTGCCGGTGACGACGACCGATTCCCACGCGGCCGGCGGCACCTGCGCCTTGGAGCGGATGATCTCGACCTCGTCGCCGTTCTTCAGCTCCGTCATCAGCGGCATGATGCGGCCATTGACCTTGGCACCGACGCAGGTGTCACCGACATCGGTATGCACGGCGTAGGCGAAGTCGATAGGTGTAGCGCCACGCGGCAAGGCGATCAGCATACCCTTCGGCGTGAAGCAGAACACCTGATCCTGGAACAGCTCCAGCTTCGTGTTTTCGAGAAAGTCCTCGGGATTGTCGCCCTCGGCGAGTTGCTCGATGGTGCGCCGCAGCCAGGCATAGGCATTGGTCTCCTTCGAGATCGCGTGGCCGGCGCCGTTCGTCTTGCCGCCGGTGTCCTTGTAGATCGAATGGGCCGCGACGCCGTATTCGGCAATCTTGTTCATCTCGCGGGTGCGGATCTGCAATTCGACGCGCTGGCGCGACGGCCCGACGATGGTGGTGTGGATCGAACGGTAGTCGTTCTGCTTCGGCGTCGAGATGTAATCCTTGAAGCGCCCCGGCACCATCGACCATGTGGTGTGGATGGCGCCAAGCGCCCGGTAACAGTCCTCGACCGTATCCACGACGACGCGGAAGCCGAAAATATCGGACAGTTGCTCGAAGGACAGCGCCTTGGCCTCCATCTTGCGGAACACCGACCAAGGCTTCTTCTGTCGGCTCTTCACGCTGGCGTTGATGGCATGCTTTTCAAACAGCGCCGACAGCGCCTTTTCAATGTCGGTCAGCACGCCCTTGTTGCGCTCGAAGATCTCGGCAAGCCGTGCGGTGACGGCGCGGTAGGCTTCCGGATTGATGAAGCGGAAGGCGATCTCCTCCAGCTCTTCGCGCATGCCTTGCATGCCCATGCGCCCGGCCAGCGGCGCGTAAATGTCCATCGTCTCCTCGGCGATGCGCAGGCGTTTGGCCTCGGGCATATGGTCGAGGGTGCGCATGTTGTGCAGCCGGTCGGCAAGCTTGACCAGCAGCACGCGGACATCTTCCGAAATCGCCAGCAGAAGCTTGCGCAGGTTTTCCGCCTGTTCCGCCTTCTTCGACACGAGATCAAGCTTCTTGAGCTTGGTCAGGCCCTCGACCAGCTTGCCCATTTCGGGACCGAACAGATCGTCGATCTCGGCCCGCGTCGCCGTGGTATCCTCGATGGTGTCGTGCAGCAGGGCAACGGCGATCGTCGCCTCGTCCATGTGCATTTCAGTGAGAATGGCGGCGACTTCGAGCGGATGCGAGAAATAAGGGTCGCCGGAAGCGCGCTTCTGGTGGCCATGCTTCTGCATGGCATAGACGTAGGCCTTGTTGAGCAATGCCTCGTTGACGTCAGGCTTGTAGCGCTGGACGCGCTCGACAAGCTCATACTGACGCATCATGGGCGGAATCTCTCGGCGATGACATGAATCATGCGCCGCACTGCTGTACGGCGCATGTCATAGATAGCCACGAAACTGCCGAGACGGAAGTGCCGGAAGCGTGTTCCGCGCAGGTCCAGAAAACTCTCTCAGTAATCGTCACTCTTCTCAGGCGGCACAAGGCCTTCGATGCCGGCCAACAGATCTTCCTCGGTCATGCGATCGAAGGTGATGTTGTCCTCGGCATCGTCGGTTTCGGCGGCCGCGACGGCACCACCGGTCTGATCGGCGATCACCTCGCCATCGGCTTCGGGCTCGTCGACCTCGACATGCTTCTGCAGCGAGTGGATCAGGTCTTCCTTGAGATCGTCGGGCGACAGCGTCTCGTCGGCGATCTCGCGCAAGGCGATGACGGGGTTCTTGTCGTTGTCGCGAGGAACGGTGATCTGCGCGCCCTGGCTGATCTGGCGAGCACGGTGGCCGGCCAAAAGCACCAGCTCGAAGCGGTTGTCGACCTTGTCGATGCAATCTTCAACGGTTACGCGGGCCATGGACTGCCCCTTTCATGCCTGGATTTAATGGAAAACAGGCGCGGTCCATAACCCGAACGTCGCCAAAATACAAGCATCATGGCATTGGCGGGAGCATTGGGCACCCAATCCCCTGTTCAGACACCGGATTTGGCAAAACCGGACCGCGCCCTCAGTTCAGCGCAGCGATCACAATTGCTTGCACTGCCCCATCACGCCTTGGATTGCCCCCAAACTGGCGTTATCTCGGATGGCCAGGGTCAGCCGGTTTATTATGAGCCTGACCAATAGTCGCTACCGCATTTCGTTTAGACGACCGCATTTTCGAAAAAGGACTATTTTCCATGTTCGACCCTCGTGAAAAAATCGCCCTGTTCATCGACGGTGCCAATCTCTACGCCACGTCGCGGGCGCTCGGCTTCGACATCGACTATCGCAAGCTGCTGTCCAGCTTCCAGAAGCGCGGCTATCTCCTGCGCGCCTATTATTACACGGCGCTGGTCGAGGATCAGGAATACTCCTCGATCCGCCCGCTGATAGACTGGCTCGACTATAACGGCTTCAAGGTGGTGACGAAGCCAGCCAAGGAATTCACCGACTCGACCGGCCGCCGCAAGATCAAAGGCAATATGGACATCGAGCTCACCGTCGATGCGCTGGAACTCGCCGACGTCGTCGATCACTATGTCATCTTTTCGGGCGATGGCGACTTCCGCACGCTCGTCGAGGCGCTGCAGCGGCGCGGCCGCAAGGTATCGATCGTCTCGACCATGGCCTCCCAGCCGCCGATGATCTCGGACGATCTGCGCCGCCAGGCGGACCACTTCATCGACCTGACGACGCTGAAGAACGAAGTCGGCCGCGATCCCTCCGAACGGCCGGTGCGCCGGCCCGAACCGGCTGAAGTCGAAGAGGACGACTACTGAGGTCGGTCGCCTTGATCGCCCTCTCCCGTGCCGAACCCGATCGCGACTGCCCGCTCTGCCCGCGGCTGCATGACTTCATTGCCGAATGGCGGCAGCGCGAGCCGTCATGGTTCAACGCACCGGTGCCAACCTTCCTGCCACTGGGCGGCGAGGACACTGTCCAGCTACTGATCGTCGGGCTGGCGCCCGGCCTGCGCGGCGCCAACCGCACCGGACGCCCCTTCACCGGCGACTATGCCGGCGACCTGCTCTACTCGATGCTGATCGCGCACGGTTTTGCACGCGGTGAATTCAAGGCACGGCCCGATGACGGGCTCGAGCTTGTCGGCACCGCCATCACCAATGCGGTGCGCTGCGTGCCGCCGGAGAACAAGCCGGTCGGTGCCGAGATTTCGACGTGCAGAACATTCCTGGTGCCGACCATCGCCCGCTTTCCGAACCTGCGCGCCGTTCTGGCGCTGGGATCGATCGCGCACCAGTCGACCGTGCGCGCGCTGGGCGAGCGCGTCGCCGCCTATCCGTTTAGACATGGCGGGCAGATGGAGGCCGGCGGTATCACGCTGTTTTCGAGCTATCATTGCTCGCGCTACAACACCAATACCGGCGTTTTGACGGAAGCCATGTTCGTCAATGTATTCAGCCAGATCGCGACGTTCCTGCGGAAATGACGGCGTGCTGTTCTTGACGCGATTCCAAAGGGGAAAGCGCTACGCGCCTTTCCCGGAATTGCTCTAAAACCCCTCCAGCACGATCTTGCCCTTGGCGGTGCCGGTCTCGATCAGCGCATGGGCGCGCTTCAGATTGGCGGCGTTGATACGGCCGAATGTTTCGCCCAGCGTGGTGCGGATGGTGCCGGCGTCAACAAAGCGTGACAGTTCGTTGAGATGCTCGCCTTGCGCGGCCATGTCCGGCGTCTCGAACAGCGAGCGCGTGAACATCAGCTCCCAATGGACAGAAACGCTCTTGCGCTTGAACGGATTGATATCGAGCGTCTGGGGATCGTCGATCAAGCCGAACCGGCCCTGCGGAGCGATCAATTCGGCAATCTCGGCCAGGTGCCGGTCGGTGTTGGTTGTCGAGAACACAAAGGCTGGTGCGCCGATGCCCAGCGCGGCGACTTCGGCGGCCAGCGGCCTGGAATGATCGACGACATGATGGGCACCAAGCCCGAGCACCCATTCGCGTGTCTCGGGCCTCGATGCGGTGGCGATCACCGTCAGATCGGTCATTTGGCGCGCAAGCTGCACCGCGATCGAGCCGACGCCGCCAGCGCCGCCGATGATGACGATGGCATTCGCGGCGCCCATGACAGGCTTCTTCACGTCAAGACGGTCGAACAGCGCCTCGAAGGCAGTGATGGCCGTCAGCGGCAGCGCGGCAGCCTGCGCATAGTCGAGCGAGCCAGGCTTGCGACCGACAAGGCGCTCATCGACAAGGTGGAATTCGGCATTGGTGCCTTGCGGCGCGAGCGCACCGGAATAGAAGACGTCGTCACCGAGCTTGAACAGGCTGGTGTCCGGACCCGTTGCAGCGACCCGACCGGCGGCATCCCAACCAAGCACCCGCCAGGTTCCTGCTTCGGGCCTGGCACTTCGGCGTATCTTGGTGTCGACCGGATTGACGGAGATCGCCTTCACCTCGACCAGCAGTTGACGGCCTTTCGGCTCCGGCTTGGGCAAGTCGATATCGACGAGGGAGGCCTCATCGGTGATGGGAGCTGGGATCTGATAGCCGACGGCGCGCATTTTTGTCTCCGCGATTGCTGTTGAGCTTTGTCTGGGGCAGAGATGCGGACTATGCGCGCCAAGCGCAAGAATGCACATATAAAGCACATAGTGTCGAAAAGGATACCGTCACGCCGCGCATTCGCCATGAGCGATTCGATTGCAGCCCCGGCTGCGCCGTGGAGGGAACGCTCCGCTACATCGACGGAAAGTGGAAGGGCGTCGTGCTCTACCATCTGTTCGAGGGCACGCTGCGCTTCAACGAGATACGCCGGCGCATTCCCAACTGCACGCAGCGCATGCTGACCAACCAGCTGCGCGAACTGGAAGCCGATGGGCTGATTGCCCGCAAGATCTATCCGGAAGTGCCGCCGAAGGTGGAGTACAGCCTGACCCCGCGCGGCAGAAGCCTGGAGCCGGTCATAACGGCCCTGAAAGTTTGGGGCGATGCGAATGTGACGCTGGCGCCGGAGGTTTCCCAGGCCGCCGCGGCTTGAAGCGGCCGCTGCTCAGCAATGGCAAGACGTGCAACCAAGGTAGTTTGGCGATGCCAGCGGCGCGCCGGATCGTCATTATTTGCAACGGCATAGCCCGGCTTGTGAAGAAACCGATTCGGACCCGCAATCCCGATCGCTTCGGCCGGAAGGCCTCAATGCGCCGATGCAAGCAGCGCCGCCAATTTCTCCGACCCGCCCTGCAAAACGTTCAGGTCGACGTCACCCTGGATGCCATCCACGCGTCCCCTGTTGTGATACTGCCAATAGATCCAGTCGTGGCGGTCCGGTTCCATCAGCAGTGAGCGAAGCCACAGCGGGCGCGCGGCGATCTGCCCGGCATAGGCAGCCTCGGCCTCATCGGTCAGATAGACGATCGCCGTCTTGCCGAACGCCGTCTCGACAGGTCCGAGGAAAGCCTGGAGCTCGGCATTCAATTGTTCGGGCGATGGACGCTGCGGACAGTTGCCGCCGAACTCGATATCGACGACCGGAGGCAGCAAGGGCTGATCCCGCGGCACGACCGAGATGAAATTCTTCGCCTGGTCGGCGCCGGGCCGGCAGAAGGTGAAGAAATGATAGGCGCCGACGGCGAGCCCCGCCGCGCGAGCCTCACGCAGATTGGTGGCAAAGGCACGATCGACGTGATCGCCACCCTCGGTCGCCTTGATGATGGCGAAGGCGACATCGTCGGCTGCAACGCGCCGCCAGTCGATTTCGCCCTGATGGTGGGAAACGTCGATGCCTCTGACCGGATATTTTACACGGTCCGGGGAGTATGTGTGGAAGTAGACGAAGCCACCGGCGGCGACGAGCGCTGCAAAGACCAGGCTGACCGACCCCCAGAGGATTATCCGGTTCTTCAAGACGACCCTCTTCCGGGTATTTTCTAGCTCCGTGTGTTCGAAACTTGAAAGCCAAACGGCTGGCTTTTCCAGGGCTACCGCCCGGTGTCTCTCACCCACGCTCCTTCAAGAGCCGGCCCTTCTCGCGCGACCAGTCGCGCTGCTTTTCGGTTTCACGCTTGTCGTGCAGTTTCTTGCCACGGCCGACGGCGAGCAGCAGCTTGGCGCGGCCCTGGTCGTTGAAATAGATCTTTAGCGGCACCAGGGTCATCCCTTCGCGGTCGACGCTCTGCGACAGCTTGGCCATCTCGCGCTTGTTGAGCAGGAGTTTGCGGCGCCTCCGGGGCTCGTGATTGAAGCGATTGGCCTGCAGATATTCCGGCAGATAGGAATTGATCAGCCAGATCTCGCCGCCTTCGACCGAAGCGTAGCTGTCCTGGATGTTGGCCTGGCCCTGGCGCAGCGACTTGACCTCGGTGCCTGTCAGCACCAAGCCGGCCTCGATCGTGTCGAGCACCTCATAGGAAAACCGTGCCTTGCGGTTCTCCGCAACGGTCTTGTTGTTGGGATCGGCTTTTCTGACTTGATTCATGATGTGGAGAGGTGGCGCCTCATCCTCAATTAATCAAGCCGGCGTGCTTCATGGCCGCATCGATCTTTGCCGCGGTCGACTCCTCGACCGTGACCAGCGGCGAACGCAGCACGTTCTCGACCTTGCCGAGCTTCGACAGCGCGTATTTGGCGCCGGACACGCCGGGTTCGAGAAAGATCGCCTTGTGCAGCGGCAAGAGGCGATCCTGCAACTCAAGCGCTTTTGCACTGTCGCCGGACAGCGTCGCTTCCTGGAATTCGGCGCACAGCCGCGGCGCGACATTCGACGTCACCGAGATGCAGCCGACACCGCCATGGGCGTTGAAGCCGAGCGCCGAAGCATCCTCGCCGGACAGCTGGATGAAATCCTTGCCGCAGGTCATGCGCTGCTCGGACACACGCTCAACCTTGCCGGTCGCATCCTTGACGCCGACGATGTTCTTGAAGTCGTGCGCCAGCCGGCCCATCGTCTCCGGCATCATGTCGATCACCGAGCGCGGCGGTATGTTGTAGATGATGATCGGCAGCTTCGTCGCCCTGGCGACGGCGGCGAAGTGCTCGTAGAGGCCGCGCTGTGTCGGCCTGTTGTAATAGGGCGTGACGACCAGGGCGGCGTCGGCACCGGCTTTCTCGGCATATTGCACGAGCCCGACTGCTTCCGCGGTGTTGTTGGAACCGGCGCCGGCGACGACCGGAGCACGGCCCCTGGCCACCTCGATGCAGACCTTGACGACATGGCGATGCTCATCATGCGACAGGGTCGGCGACTCGCCGGTCGTGCCGACGGGAACCAGGCCTGTCGTGCCTTCCGCGAGTTGCCATTCGACAAATGCGCGAAAGGCTTTCTCGTCGAAACGCCCGCTCTTTTCGAACGGTGTCACGAGCGCAGTAAGCGAGCCTCTCAGCATGTCGTCCAACTCCTTGGGACTTCTTGGGTTTTATCAGTCGGTTTGTCGTGCGCCTTCTAGCCGAAAGCGAAGCCGCGCACCATAGTCTCGACATGGTTGCGCGGCAAGCATTGCCATGGTGCCAGCAAGCGCAATTCGAACGGCCTCGATAACTCTTTGTTTACGGGCCCTTCACGACCTAAGTTTAGGCTTCGAGGCTTCTTCGCCTTCTGGTAAAATGCTGGATTAGGAAAGACACGAGATCATGCCGGCCAGTCGGCCCCACCTCTTCGCGCTGCTTGGCGCCATCGCCGCGCTGATGCCCGGTGTGGCGATCAGCGGCAGCGTGGATGTGCAGGTCACCTCGGCAATCCCGATGCCCAGCCCGCAGGACGGGGCGCAGCAGGCGCCCTCACCCGGCGTCGCCATGTTGAAGAGCGGATTGGACGCACTGGCGGCCGGCGATATTCCAGGCGCCCGCGCTGTGCGCGACGCGCTTCCGGCTCAATCGCTCGACCTGCATATTCTGGCTTGGGCGATCGCCCTTTACGGCGGCGACAAGGTTCCGAGCGGCGATATCGCCGCGGCCGCGAGGATGCTGCCCAACTGGCCGGGCACCGTCGCCTTGCGCAAGAACAGCGAGCGCGCGCTCTATCGGGAGAACCCCGCCCCCGGGATCGTCATTGCGGCATTCAATGGCAGCCAGCCGCAAACGTTCGAAGGCGTCATGGTTCTCGCTCGCGCCTATGTGGCGGAGGGCAACGCCAAGGCGGCACGCTCGGTGCTGTCGCCGTTCTGGCGCACCGCGATTCTGGAAGCCAAGGACGAGACGGCGTTGATCAAGGAGTTCGGCGGTCTGATCCCCGCCGCCGACCACCGTTTTCGCATGGATCGTATGTTCTATGCCGATCGGGTGAACTCCGCCCTGCGGGTTGCCGGCCTGGCCGGCGCCCAGCAGTTCGCCGATGCCTGGGCCGCGGCCGACAGAGGTGACAAGAACGCGCTGAAACTGCTGAAGGCAGTGCCGGCATCGCAGCGGTCGGCCGGCTATTTCTTCGCGCAGGCCGAATATCTTCGCAAGCAGGAAGATTTTGCCGGCGCCGCCGCCATTGTGATGAAGGCGCCGACGGACCGCGAGGCTTTGGTCGATCCGGACGCCTGGTGGGTCGAACGCCGGGTGCTGTCGCGCGAACTGGTCGACCAGGGCGACATGAAGACGGCTTATCGGATCGTCGCCACGCATGCCGCCGAAAGCGCGGCCAATGCGGCCGAGGCCGAGTTCCACGCCGGCTGGTATGCGCTGCGCGGCCTCAACGACCCCAAGCTTGCCGCCACGCATTTTTCGCGCATCGCCGAACTGGCGCAGGGGCCGATGACATTGTCGCGCGCCTATTACTGGCTCGGTCGTGCGGCGGAAGTCGGCGGGCCGGGCAATGCCAGGGACTATTTTGGGCGTGCGGCTGCCTATGGCACGACCTTTTACGGCCAGCTTGCCGCCGAACGCGTCGGCCGCCAGGCACTCAATATCGTCTATCCCCAGCCAAGCGCTGCCGACCGGCAGAACTTTGCCGACCGCGAGGCCGTCAGCGCCATCAAACGCCTGCAGGAGGCAGGCTACGACCGCTATGCCGAAACGCTTTATCGCGACCTTGCCGGGCAATTGACCAGCCCGGGCGAATTGGCGCTGCTCGCGGTCCTCGCCGAGAAGCAGCGCAACCATTTCATGGCGCTGAAAGTCGGCAAGATCGCCGGCGCGCGCGGCATCGATGTCGGCGCGCTGTCGCATCCGCTCGGCGTTATCCCTGATTCGGCCAATATTTCCGGTTCGGGCAAGGCGCTGGCCTATGCGGTCGCCCGCCAGGAAAGCGAATTCAACATCGGCGCCGTATCAAGTGCCGGCGCGCGTGGGCTGCTGCAGCTAATGCCGGGGACGGCCAAGCAATTGGCGAAGAAGGCCGGATTGCAGTTTTCGCAGGTCCGGCTGACCACCGACGCCGGCTACAATGCGACACTCGGTTCAGCCTTCCTTGGCGAACAGCTCGACCGCTTCAACGGCTCCTATGTGCTCACCTTCGCCGGCTACAATGCCGGCCCCAACCGGGCCAGCCAGTGGGTGGCGAAATACGGCGACCCGCGTGGCAAGGACATCGATGCGGTGGTGGACTGGATCGAGCGGATTCCCTACACGGAAACAAGAAGTTACGTACAGCGCGTGATGGAGAATTACGAAGTCTACAAGATGCGTATTTCCGGCAAATACGACATCGTCGGAGATCTGGTGAACGGACGCAGTTGAGGCTTCCCCTCTTCCCGTGAGAAAGAAGGCAATGAGCGTCTTTCATTTGACCAGCGCTGCCCTCGCCTGTAGCTGTCTTTGGTCTATCCAGCCAGGGCAGCATTTTAAATGTCGAGCGACAAAGGCTTCACCGACTTCTTTTATGCGGCGCCGGACGGGTTGAAGCTTCACGCCCGCGTCTACGGCAAGGCCAGTACCAGCGACTGGCCGGTAGTCTGCCTGCCCGGCCTGACCCGCAATGCTCGCGACTTTCATTATCTTGCGCTCTATCTGTCGCAGCGCGCCGGCACTGCACGCCAGGTCGTGGCTTTCGATTATCGAGGGCGAGCGATGTCGGCCTACGATCCCGACATCGCCCACTATAATGTCGGTGTCGAAGCCGGCGATGTCCTGGCCGGGCTCGCGGCACTTGGCATTGACCACGCAGCTTTCATCGGCACTTCGCGCGGCGGCCTGATCATCCATGTGCTCGGGGCATTGAAGCCGGCGGTGCTGAAAGCCATTGTGCTCAATGACATCGGACCTGTGATCGAAGCCGGAGGCTTTGCCAACATCCGATCCTATCTTGAGCGCTCGCCGAAGCCGAAGACATTTGATGAAGCCGTGGACGCGCAGCGGCGCACGCATGGCGGCGACTTTCCGGCCCTTACCCATGCGGACTGGGCTCGGATGGTGGGTGCGCTCTACCGCAACACGGATGGCGGACTGGTGCCCGATTTCGATCCGGCGTTGATCGACACTCTGGCCGGAATCGATTTCAGCAAGCCGTTGCCGGATCTGTGGCCGCAATTCGATGCGCTGGTCGCCGTGCCATTGCTTGCCATCCGCGGCGGCAATTCCAAACTGCTCTCCACCGCAACGCTCGAGGACATGCAAAAACGCCATCCCGGCATGGAGACGATCACCGTCGAGGGTCAGGGGCACGCACCATTCCTCGAAACCAGCAGTCTGCCTGGCGATATAGCGGCCTTTCTTGATCGGGCTGAACGCCAAGACTGAATAAAGTAACCCCAAGACCAGATCTAGCCCTGGGGTCACAGCAACAGTATAGCCGCGCCTGTTGGAATTATTTGGCCTTTGAGCTTTTCCGCAAGGCTTTTGCCGGCTTCGCCGCACCCGCCTCGCTTGTTTTGCCCGGCTTAGGCGCCGAAGGCGCTGTCAGCGGGGAAGAGAAGGCCGAGCTTTCATTACCGCGCGACGCATCCTCGCTTCGCGGCGTTTCCAGCACGACGACACAGCCGTCGAGATCGTTGGTGGCCAGATGCGCGTAGCGCATGGTCATCGAAAGAGTCTGGTGGCCAAGCCACATCTGCACGCGCCTGATGTCGATGCCGCCCTGGACAAGGCGCGAGGCGCAGGTGTGACGCAAGATGTGCGGCACGACCTGGTCGTCGGCGCCAAGACCGACTTCGGCCTTCGCGTCATTCCAGATGGCACGGAACTGTGCCTGGCTGAGCTTGGTGAACGGGCCCTTGGGCCGGCGCCCTTCGGCCGGAGGCAGCCTGATGACCTCCTTGACACGCTCGGTCATCGGAATGGTACGGCTGCGGCCGGATTTGGTGATCCAGAAACTGACGCGATGTTCCTGGATGTCGTTCCAGATCAGCCCGAGCGCTTCGCCGAGACGGCATCCGGTGTCGACCAGGAAGACGGAAAGCCTGTAGGCATCCTCACTGCGGCTTCTGATGGCGGCGAACAGCCTTGCCTCTTCGTCCCTCTCAAGGAACCGAATCCGTCCCGCCCGCTCTTTCTGGCGGCGGAACTCGGGCAGGCTGTGGATATCTCCCATCTTGTAGGCCTTGCGCAGCAGTTTGCTGAGAGCAGCCATCTTTCGATTGATGGTTGCGTTGCTGTTGCCGCGCTGGCGCAAGGTGCCGATAAGGTTATCAAGGGTACTCTGGTCAAAGGCGCTGAAACGCTCCCCAAGGAGAATTTCATCTATTTCGCCGATGAATGAGCTGACATTGTATTTATGCCGCCCGTCATCCCACAGTATGTCCCGATAGGCTGAAAAAAGCTCTCCGACTCGGTACGACTTTACTTCTCTTATCTTGTTATAGGTGTACTTGATCTTCGAATTCTGAGAAGAAAACATCGAAAACGGATCTGAGGGGCTAGCCTCCTGGATCGCTTCGTTGGTCATAATTCGTCGCACCCCCGAGTGGATGGATCAGCCCTATCCGCTTGGAAGCGTCCTTTCAAGAGTTTTAATCACGCGGTTGTGATCTCATCCGCCCATTGGCGAATCCCACGAAATCACTCTGCGGATTTGTTCAGCTACCGATTCCCCCTCTTCCTTCGTTTGCGTTGACCCAGTCACGAAACAAAAACAGCCCGGGCGTTTGTGCGCCCGGGCTGGATTTCACTTGTAGAGCACCAGCCCTTAGAAGGAGCGCTGGAAGCGGAGGATACCGCCGATGTTGCTCTTCTTCTCGGCGTGGGTCCAGTTCGACACGGTGTCGTTACCGACGTTGAGGTAGTCAACTTCGGCCGTGACCGTGAAGCCGGGAACCACGTCGTAGGCGATGTTCGCAGCGACGCCGAGGTTCTTGCCCTCGTCATACGACACCTGGGCGTTGAACGAGGTCTTCTCGTTGAACTTGTACGAGCCACCGCCCCAAACTGCCCAGTTGCCGCTCCACTGCTTGTACATGCCGCGACCGCCAGCCGGGAGGAAATAGCTTCCATCCGTGTAGTTGCTGTCCGAGCCGTAGCCGCCCATCAAGAACAGCGACAGTGCGCTGGAGACGTTGACGTCCAAGCGAACCTTGCCCGCGACTTCTTCATAGTTGCTGTCATAAGCAACGACGCCGGTGATGGCGCCCCAGCCCTGCGTCCACTTTACGCCACCGACGACATGCGGAACGTAGCTGTCGATCGTATAAGCTCCGTAACCTTCTTCGAGTGAGACGACAGCCGAGAAGCCGTTGCCAGCGTCGAAGTAGTACTGCACGACGTTGGTGTCGAAACCACCGTAAGGCACCAGTGTATCCTGGATGACGTTGCCGGCGTAGCCGATGAACGTATCGAAGGCCGACTCGTCCTTACCGACGCGAAGACCACCGAGCTGGATCCAGGCAAAGTTCAGCGAGACGGAACCGCCGGCGCCAGCGCCAGCAACGTACCTATCGTTTACGAGGTCATAGGAAGCACGGCCGCTGTCGCGTGAGTTGCCGAAGTTGAAGCGGGTCTCGGTGTAGGTCTTCAAAGTACCGAGTTCGGTTTCCTGGCCGGTCCAGGTCTTCAGCGCGAAGCGGGCGTTCTTCTTCCAGGTGCCCTGGTCTTTGCCGCTCTTAACGTCGGTAGCACGAGCGCCATCGAACGAGCCGATATCGCCAGCGCCGATGTCGTAACGGACATAGCCGCCGATGCGCAGGCAGGTCTCGGTGCCCGGGATGTAGAAGTAGCCAGCGCCGTAGACGTCGCAGATCTTGACGTATTCAGCGGGTTCCGGCTCGGCGACGACGACGGCGTCGGCGGCGCGCGCACCGGAAACTGCGATCAGGGCCGCAGCGGAGCCGAGGAGAAGGCTCTTAATGTTCATTTTCTGACCTCCAGTCAAAAGTTAAAAAACGGGTCTGGGTATTCTTTGCTGAAGGACAGCGTTCCCTGCCCCATCCCCACTACCGAAAAAGATGCGCACCGCGCCGCTTCCTCGAAACCGACATTACCCATGAGCCGGCGGCGTTCAACAACGATCGTACAAGCGAAAGGACTGTTCGGCTGCTATCCCCCGGCGTTGTTGCACAAATGACACGATTTGGCCTCACTCAGAAACCTCTTGTTAACCATCAGGCCTGCCGTATCAGCTCATTTCGCGCTGAATCCGGCAATCGGCCGACGGAATCATGGCAGGGCCGCGAGTCACCAGCCAGGGAGTTGCCGCAAAACGGCCGTACCAGGTAAACCCGCCGTTCCGGCCCGCTGTTATTTTTCCATATAATGGCGCGGGCTTGTTGATTGTGCCGGCGCTTTTCTTTATCCACCGGCGCAACGGAGAGGTGGCCGAGTGGTCGAAGGCGCTCCCCTGCTAAGGGAGTAGAGGTCAAAAGCTTCTCGTGGGTTCGAATCCCATCCTCTCCGCCACCCTACGCCCTTTGGGCTTCGGGTGGCAGGCCACCCCAGCGCGCGAAGGGCGTAGGGTGTAGCCCGAAGCTACGGAGTAGCGTAGGGGGACTATGTGGTACGTTTATTTCCCGCAGCTCCATGACGGTGACGTCTATGTCGGGTCGACAAACGACCTTCGACGCCGGTTCGAATCACATCAATCAGGCTATGTGGCATCGACCAAGGCTCATCTGCCTGTCGCCTTGAAGACGTATATTGCGGTCGAAACCGAGGCCAGTGCACGGCAGTTGGAGCGGTATTTCAAGACCGGATCGGGCAAGGCTTTTGCTAGCAGCGATTCTGGCGAACCGAGCGCCGCTGACGACCAAAGAATGCTATCTGTCTGATATAAAACGAAAAACAGCCATTGAATCTGTTTTTCTCTGACCTCCGCCTTCGATTCTGACTGGAGGTCAGAAAATGAACATTAAGAGCCTTCTCCTCGGCTCCGCTGCGGCCCTGATCGCAGTTTCCGGTGCGCGCGCCGCCGACGCCGTCGTCGTCGCCGAGCCGGAACCCGCTGAATACGTCAAGATCTGCGACGTCTACGGCGCTGGCTACTTCTACATCCCGGGCACCGAGACCTGCCTGCGCATCGGCGGCTACATCCGTTATGATGCCTCCGGCGGCGATATCGGTTCGTTTGATGGTGCTCGCACAAGCGATGTCACGAGCGGCAAGGACCAGGGCACATGGCTGAAGAATGAGCGCTTCACGCTTAAGACCTGGACCGGCCAGGAAACCGAACTCGGCACCTTGAAGACCTACACCGAAATGCGCATGAATTTCGGCAACCATAACGCTGATGCTGGCTATGACGGATTTGGAGTCAACGCTGCCGGCAACAAGGCCTTCGATCTGCACTTCGCATGGGCCCAGCTCGGCGGTCTGCGCGTCGGTCTCGACGAATCGGCCTTCGACACGTTCGTCGGTTATGCCGGCAACGTCATCCAGGATACGCTGGTTCCTTACGGCGGGTTCCAGACCAATGAGATCCAGTACTACTTCGATGCCGGCAACGGTTTCTCGGCAGTCGTCTCGCTGGAAGAAGGTTCGGGTGGTTCCGTTGCTTCCGCTACCAACTACAATGGTTATGGCGTGGGCACGATCGACAGCTATGTTCCGCATGTTGTCGGCGGCGTGAAGTACACGCAGGGCTGGGGCGACATCGTCGGCGTCGTTGCTTATGACAGCAACTACGAAAATGTGTCCGGCAAGGTTCGCCTCGATGTGAACGTGACCAATGAACTGTCCTTGTTCGGAATGGTCGGTTACGGCAGCGACGGCAAACTTGGCGATGTTGGACTCGCTCGCTCCTTCTACAAGCCTTGGGGCGGTCACTGGGCTTTCTGGGCTGGCGGTACTTACAAGTTCACCGACAAGGCGTCCTTCAACGCGCAGGTATCGGGCGATCAGTTCAAGAACTACGGTGTCGCGGCGAACATTGCCTACACGCTCGTTCCGGGCTTCACGGTCACCGGCGAAGTTGATTACCTCCACGACGGCAGGTTCGGTGATTTGGACAACTCCAACTGGACTGGAGCTACCAAGAAGAACAGCGTCGGCGGCCTCATCCGCTTCCAGCGCGACTTCTAAGACCAGATATTTCTAGGAAAGGAGAACCCGGCGGGCAATCGCCGGGTTTTTCGTTTGACATGCAAATCTTGCGCGAGCTTGCCGCCAAGCCGTGGCGACTTATCGCCCTTCCGCGAACAGCTGGCGGCCCTATCTGATTGTCTTGAAGCAGTTCCGACCGAGAACGTCAGGAATCGCGAACTTACCACACCGCACCGCGCAGATTCGGACTCAAGCCAGCCGCGGCGCTCGACTGGAGCACGATCTTAGGACATAGATACCGATTTAGGTCAGGCGATGCTGATACCTCTTTGCTGAAATCGGCTTGATACGATTACGGCACCCAAAAAAGTTCATGCACAGCAGAACCAACGACGCGCCTTCAACGCGTTGCCTCCTGGCGCACTGCCATGCCCTCAAAGCGGCCTTACTGAAGATCAGATGTCCGCCAAATCACCCAAGGCTTCGATCAAGGGGGCGATCTCGCCCTCGTAATTCTTCCAGCGCTTCACGGAAGATTTGTAGATCGGCTGGCGAACCTGCCAGCGGCTGGGCGTGGTGACCGCCCCTTCCCTATCGAAGTAGCGCAGGCATGCGTCATCCCAGGGAAGGCCGAGATAATCGATGAGCCGGCGCGACTGCGCCTCTTGATCCTCTACAAGCGTCTCATAGCGATTTTCAAAGATCCGACCGGGGAAAACCTCGTTCCAGTGACGCATCAAGCGGTCATATTCCCGGTAATAGAGGCCGAGTGCCCGCAGGTCTGAATTGTAACTATGTGCCGAGCTGAAAGGCAGGACAAAGCATGAAACGCAATTGTCGATCGCATCGCGGCGGCAGTGAATGATGCGGGCATTGGGAAAGAGCAGGGTGAGGAGGCCGATCAACTCGAAATTGTGCGGCATTTTATCGATGATTCGCTGCGCGGTCGGAGCGCGCTCCCGCAGATAGGAAAGATGCTCTTCGGCCAACGTCCTGGACAAGCCTTCGGTGACCGTCATGATCGGCTTGTTGAAATCAGAAGCCGAGGGATTCAGACCGATCGCGTTCGCTACCCGCCTCAGTTTGCTAAGCTCTCCGGCGCCATGAACATCGGGATGACTGGCGCATATTTGTTCGGTCAGTGTCGTCCCGGAGCGCGGCATCCCGACCACGAACACAGGTGCTTCGGAAGGGTTCCCATAGCTGGACCTCGCGGCAAACAGATCCGGCGTGAAGGTTTCAATGGTCAGATCCACGAAACGACGATACTGATCAATGTCGAACTTGTAGCCGGCGGCCTGTTTCGCCTTGTTGAAATGGTCGAACGCCTCGGCGTAGCGCTTGAGGTCGTTCAGCACCTTGCCGGCCGCGTAATGCAGATTCTGCACGGCCTCCGATTTAAGTCGCGGACCGTCTAGTTCGCGAAGGATCGATTGAAGTTCCGCAGGCTCTTCGGTAAACTTTCGGCTCTGCACGAGGTCGTAATAAGCCGCCGCAACGTCAATGCGGTGTTCGATCGCCTGTCTGAGATAGACGCCGGCCTCCTCCATGCGCCCAAGGCCGGTGAGCGAGGCTGCCATTCCGATCCGCGCCTTGGGGTGGTCGCGGTTGATTTTCATCGCCTTCTCATAAAGCGGCAAGGCCAGGTCGGGTTTGTCGAACTGGGTATAAACGCGACCGAGGGCACACAGGGCCTCTACAAGATCGGGCTGCACTTCCAAGGCATATTCTATATGTTTGATCGCGGCTGAAAATTCGCTCACCTTGCCATAGGCCTCACCGAGGCTAAGATGATAATAGGGATTTCTGGGCTCCTCGCCGACAGCGCGGGCGAAATAACGCAGAGCCGCCTCGTCATCATAGCCAAGATAGACGGTGCCCATGATATAGAGCGCAAGCGCATGGTTTGGCGTGCGCGCCAAAACCTGCAGGCACAGGTTCTGAGCCTCATCAAGCCGCTTGGCCTGTTGATGTTCATAGGCTTGCTTCAGCAACAAATCGTCAGCCTGTGCGCGTGCAAACGAATTTGTTTTCGGCGGATTTGCCAGAGCTGGCCGTGGCAATCCAGGTTTCGGAGCGGCGGCGGTTTTGAGATGTTTGGACCACGCAGGCGGCAGACGACTATTCATCATTCCTAGCTAGCAAAAAAAGCCAATCGAATCCAGAACGTCTGACCATATCGACGGCTTACAGCAGACAGCCCATGCGTTGGCCGCGAGGCCTTTTTTTGCTCGAGCAGGGGTGTTGATCACAACAGACGCGGCACTCTTTGCCGCAGCTTCCAATTCCGAGCCGCAAGCTGTTGTTAGATGTCCGCAAGGTCGCCCAGCGCTTCAATAAGCGGCTGAATCTCCGTCTCATAATTTTTCCAACGCTTGACGGAAGATTTGTAGATCGGCTGACGAACCTGCCAGCGGCTGGGCGTATTGACCGAACTGTCCCTGTCGAAAAAGCGCAAGCAGGCGTCATCCCAAGGCAGCCCAAGATAATCTATCAGATGGCGGGACTGCGCTTCCTGATCCTCGACCAGTGTCTCGTAACTGTTTTCGAAGATCAGGCCCGGAAAAACCTTGTTCCAATGCTGCATCAGCCGATCATACTCGCGGTAGTACAGGCCAAGCATTCTCAGGTCGGTGTTGTAGGCGTGTCCCTCGCCGAATCTCAAGACAAAGCAAGAGACGCAATTGTCGATCGCATCACGACGGCAATGAATGATGCGCGCGTTGGGGAAGAGAAGGCCGATCAAACCGATCAGTTCAAAATTATGCGGCATCTTATCCACGATCCGACGGGCGGCAGGTGCCCGCTCGCTCAGATAAGCCAAGTGCTCTTCAGCCAATGTTCCGGACAGGTTTTTTGTGATCGACGCGATCGCCTGGTTCAAATCCCTGGCCGACGACTTTCTAAGTCCGATCGCATTGGCGACCCGCCTGAGCTTCATAAGTTCGCCAGCGCCATGGACATCGGGATGACTTGCGCAAATCTGCTCCGTAAGCGTCGTTCCCGAGCGAGGCATGCCGACCACGAACACAGGAACTTCGGATGGATTTCCAAAACCAGTCCTGGCAGCCAGCATCTCAGGCGTGAAAGTCTCGATCAGCGCATCAACCCAGCGACGATAAAGATCGATATCGAAGTTACGGCCGGAGACCTGTTTCGACTTGTTGAAATGCTCGAACGCATCTTTGTAGCGCTTGAGGTCGTTCAGCACCTTACCGGCCGCCAGATGGAGCTTTTCCGCTCCGTCCGGGTCGAGCTTGGGATTTCCGAGTTCACCAAGGATGGATTTGAGCTCTTTGGGCTCTTCCGTGAACTTTTGCGTCTGGACAAGTTCGTTGTAGGCTGTCGGCACAGCGATGCGACGTTCAATTGACTGATGGAGGTAACCAGCGGCTTCCTCCATCCGTCCCACACTGGTAAGCGCACTAGCCAGTCCGATCCGCACCTTGGGATGATCCGGGTTGATTTTCAGTGCCTTCTCATACAGCGGCAAAGCCATATCGGGCTTGTCAAACTCAACATAAGCATCCGCCAATGCACAAAGCGCCTCGATAAGGTTTGGCTGCAACTCCAAGGCATGCTGCATATGCTTTATTGCTGGCGAATACTCGCTTACCTTCACATAGGCCGAGGCCAGACCAAGATGGTAATAGGGGTTCTTGGGTTCCGCATCGACCGCTCGCGCGAAATATCGCAAAGCCGCCTCATCCTCATAGCCCAGGCAAATGGTCCCCAGAATATACAGAGCGAGGGGGTGATTTGGTGTACGCGACAGAACTCGCAGGCACAGGTCCTGAGCTTCGTTGAGGCGCTTGGCCTGCTGGAAGGCGTAAGCCTGTTGCAGCAGCGCTTCGTCAGCCTGCCGACGTGAAAGCGAATTTGCCGTCGGCAGATTTGGTTTCGGCGTGGGGCCAGGTTTGATGTGTTTGGACCATGCGGGCGGCAGACGATTGTTCATGGTGCCTCGCTAGCAAAAAGAGGCGAAGGAATCCAGCGTTGCGGCCGAGGCCGCGGGGTGCTTGCGCCAGCCATCCGGTCACGCTAGCAAGAAGTCTCCCTGTCCATGCGAGCTTCCGTCATGCGTCTGCGCCCTCCCCTAACGCCGCTCATCGCCGCGCTTCCGTCCACCGTGCCGTTCGTCGGCCCGGAAGCACAGGAGCGTGAGCGCGGGCGCGCCTTCCGAGCCCGCATCGGCGCCAACGAGAGCAGTTTTGGTCCTTCGCCGCGCGTCATCGCCCGCATGGAGAGTGTCGCGCGCGACCAATGGATGTATTGCGATCCCGACAATTTCGACCTGAAGGTCGCGGCTGCCGCGCATCACCACGTGGCGGTCGAGAACGTCGTTGTCGGCGAAGGCATAGACGGCCTGCTCAGCCTTGTGGCACGCATGTATGTGGCGCCAGGCGACGCGGTGGTCACCTCGCTCGGTGCTTATCCGACCTTCAACTTTCATGTTGCCGGCGTCGGCGGGCGGCTGATCACGGTTGCCTATGAAAACGACAAGGAAAGCCTGGAGGGTTTGCTCGCGGCGGTCATCAGGGAAAAGGCGCCACTGGTCTACCTGTCCAACCCAGACAATCCGATGGGCAGTTGGTGGGAGGCGCACGAGATCATCCGTTTCATCGAGGCGTTGCCTGAAACCACCATGCTGGTGCTCGACGAGGCCTATGGCGAATTGGGACCAGCCTCGGCCCTGCCACCGATCGATATCTCGCGGCCAAACGTTGTCCGCATGCGAACGTTTTCAAAGGCTTACGGGCTTGCCGGTATACGCTGCGGCTATGCGGTGGCGGAGGCGCAGGTAATCCGCGACTTCGAAAAAATCCGCAATCACTACGGCGTCAGCCGCATGGCGCAGATCGCCGGCGTCGAGGCGCTCGCCGACCAGGCCTATCTAGAGACCGTGGTAGCGCGCGTGGCCGCCGGCCGCCGCCGCATCGCTGATATCGCCAAGCAGAACGGATTGAAGCCTTTGGCCTCGGCGACCAATTTCGTCACCATCGACTGCGGCCATGATGGCGCCTTCGCGCTGAAAGTGCTGCAGGGGCTGTTGTCGCGCGATGTATTCATCCGCAAGCCGATGGCGCCAGGGCTCGACCGCTGCATTCGCGTCAGCGTCGGCCTCGATCACGAACTGGATATTTTCGCCGAGGAATTGCCCGGCGCGCTGGCCGCGGCGCGAGGGAACTAGAGCATTTCACCGTTTCGCGGAAACGGCGAACCGCTCTGACTCTTTGTTTTGACGCAATTCCCAAGGGCAAGCGCTACGCGCTTGTCCCGAGAAAACCGCTCACACTTTTCCTGGAATTGCGCTAGGCGATTTCGCCGCGCCCGGAATCCGTCGCGCCACCGAGCAGCCTCCTGACGCGTGCCAGCACGTCCGACAACTCGGCGGCCTCCTCGTCGCCCAGCCCCTCGGTCAAGCGGATAAGGTCGCGATCCGCGGCCGACTGAAGTGCTGCAAGCGCGTCGCGGCCGTGTGCGGTGAGCGAGAGGACGCGCCGAGGCAGGGTGTCGGGATCGGCGCGCGTTTCGATCAAGCCGGCGGCGGAGAGTTTTCGAAGAATTCTCGTAACATAGGCAGGATCCAGCTCTAGATCCCGAGCTATTTCGGATGCCGCTGGTGCGAAATCGAGTTGAAACGCCCGCGCCAGGAAGCCTGCCTTGCCGCCAGGGTAGGTGGCAATAACCCTGGTCCGATGCCCCAGCTCGAACAGTACTCGCGCCTCGGCCAGCGTATGGGCACTGTGGGTCAAGGTTTCGTCGAGCAACCCGATCAGGCCGGTATAGAAACGGTTGAAGCGCCTGAGGTCGCTGACCAAGGCATTCCGATCGGTCGGCATATCTGGCGCCCCGGAAGATTCCCACTTCGCCGGATCATCGCAAAAAAATTGACCAAGTCAATTATTTATTGGAGGAAGTCATCTATCCTCCGGACGAGATACGGCTCGACAATTCAACAGACTCCTCCCTCAAGCCAGTTGCCTTCATTCGATCCTGCGCCAGATTCCATGCAAGGGAGCGAGCCATGAAAGACCGGAAAAGGGCGGTGCGGGCGCGTGTCCACGGCAAGGTGCAAGGCGTCGGCTACAGGATCTGGACGCGAGGCGAAGCGACAGGGCTTGGCCTGATGGGCTGGGTGCGCAACGAAAGAGATGGATCGGTAACAGCATGGCTGACCGGCACGGATGCGGCGGTTTCGACCATGATCGAGTTGCTTTGGCAAGGCCCGCCGGGTGCCGCGGTCCACCAGATCGACATAGAGGAACTCAAGAGTTGGATTGCGCCTGGAGACTTCAGGGTTGTCGCATAGGCGGGCCTCGATAGCCCTCTTGAATTAATTGAACGTTCGTTTTATTATGGCTGCCTAAAGAGGCGATCATGGCGCGCACCACAGGATCCGATGGCGAGCGAACGGAGGCGGCGGTCCGCGAGGCGGCGGTCAACCTGATTGCACGCTATGGCTACGAGGCGATGTCCATGCGCCAACTGGCCGCCGAAGTAGGTGTGCAGGCGGCCGCGCTCTACCGCTATTTCCCGACCAAGGAAGATCTCCTGTTCACGCTGATGCGCGAGCACATGGAAGGGCTTCGCGAAGCCTGGGAAAACGCCCGGCCAGCCGGCGCCGAGCCGGCGGAGCAGCTCGCGGCCTATGTCCGCAACCACATCGCTTTTCATATCGAGCGCCGGCACGCCACGCATGTGTCGAACATGGAATTGCGCAGTCTGTCGCCCGACAGGCTGACACAGATCCTGCGCATGCGCACGGCCTACGAAAAGGAACTGCGCGCCATCCTGCGTGATGGCGCCGAAGCCGGCGTGTTCAGCATCGAGGACACCGGCCTGACAGCCATGGCTCTGATCCAGATGATGACCGGCGTCATTGTCTGGTTCCGGCCCGGCGAGCGGCTTTCGGTCCCTGAAGTAACGGCGACATATCTTTCAATGACAATGCGTCTCGTCGGCGCGAAGATCGCAGACAGCGCCGCGCGTCCATCGGGCGCGCAAAGGACGCTGTCCCACTTTGATTTTCGCGCATGATCCCTTCCGAAAATCGAAGTCGATTTTCGGGGTCATGCGCCACGGAGGAAAAACATGTACACGAACACGCTCGGCTTCGGGTATGACGAGGATATCGAGGCGCTGCGCGACATGGTGCGGCGCTTCGCCCAGGACCGGATAGCGCCGATCGCCGGCGACATCGACCGCGACAACGAATTTCCGGCGCATCTGTGGCGCGAACTCGGCACGCTCGGCCTACTCGGCATCACCGCCGATCCCGATTTCGGTGGCAGCGGCATGGGTTATCTCGCCCATGTGATTGCGGTGGAGGAGATCTCACGCGCCTCGGCTTCGGTCGGCCTCTCCTACGGCGCTCACTCCAACCTCTGCGTCAACCAGATCAACCGCTGGGCAACGCCGGCGCAGAAGGAGAAATTCCTGCCGCCGCTGTGCTCGGGCGAGCGTGTCGGCGCGCTGGCGATGTCGGAATCCGGCGCCGGCTCCGACGTTGTCTCGCTCAAGTTGCGCGCCGAAAAGCGCAATGACCGCTATGTGCTTAACGGCACCAAGATGTGGATCACCAACGGCCCGGATGCCGAAACGCTGGTCGTCTATGCCAAGACCGATCCGGAGCGGAAATCGCGCGGCATCACCGCCTTCATCGTAGAGAAGGCGATGACAGGGTTTTCCGTGGCGCAAAAACTCGACAAGCTCGGCATGCGCGGCTCCAACACCGGCGAATTGGTGTTCGAGGATGTCGAAGTGCCATTCGACAATGTGCTGCATGAGGAAGGGCGCGGCGTCGAGGTGCTGATGTCGGGCCTCGACTATGAGCGCACCGTGCTTGCCGGTGGCCCGATCGGCCTGATGGCGGCGTGCCTCGACGTGGCGATCCCCTACGTGCACGAACGCAAGCAGTTCGGCCAGGCGATCGGCGAGTTCCAGCTTGTGCAAGGCAAGCTTGCGGACATGTACACGGTGATGAATGCCGCGCGCGCCTATGTCTATGCCGTCGCCGCCGCCTGCGACCGCGGCCAGACCACCCGCAAGGACGCCGCCGGCTGCGTTTTGTTCGCGGCCGAAAAGGCGACGCAGATGGCGCTCGACGCGCTGCAGCTGCTTGGCGGCAATGGCTATATCAACGACTATCCGACCGGCCGGCTGCTGCGCGACGCCAAGCTCTACGAGATCGGCGCCGGCACCAGCGAAATCCGGCGCTGGCTGATCGGCCGCGAGATCATGGCGGAAGGGGTCTAACATGGCCGTCCTCCAGACCCAGATTTCCCCTTCCTCCGACACCTTTCGTGCCAATGCCGAACGCATGCGCGGACTGGTCTCCGACATCGCCCAAAAAGCCGCCATCGTCGAGCGCGGCGGTTCGGAGGAGGCGCGCGAGCGCCACATCTCGCGCGGCAAGCTGTTGCCGCGCGAACGCCTCGCGCAATTGCTCGACACCGGCTCGCCTTTCCTCGAGATCGGCCAGTTCGCGGCGTGGTCGATGTATGGCGAGGAAATCTCCTCGGCCGGCATGATCGCCGGCATCGGCCGCGTCGAAGGCACCGAGGTGATGGTCGTCGTCAACGATGCCACGGTGAAGGGCGGCACCTATTATCCGCTGACGGTGAAGAAGCATCTGCGCGCGCAGGAGATCGCGCTGCAGAACAATCTGCCCTGCATCTACCTGGTCGACAGCGGCGGCGCCAATCTGCCCAACCAAGACGAAGTGTTTCCGGACCGCGAACATTTCGGCCGCATCTTCTACAATCAGGCCAATATGTCCGCGGCCGGCATCCCGCAGATCGCCTGCGTCATGGGTTCCTGTACGGCCGGCGGCGCCTATGTGCCGGCGATGTCGGATGAGACGATCATGGTGCGCAACCAGGCGACCATTTTCCTCGGCGGTCCGCCGCTGGTGAAGGCGGCCACCGGCGAGGATGTCAGTGCCGAGGATCTCGGCGGCGCGGACGTGCATACCAGGCTTTCCGGCGTCGCCGATCACTACGCTATGGATGACGAACATGCCCTCGCCATCTGCCGTCGCATCGTCAAAAACCTGAATCGGAACAAGACTGTAAGCCTGAACTTACAGAAGTCGATTCCGCCACTTCATTCGGCGGATGAACTCTATGGCGTCGTCCCGACCGATCTGCGTCAGCCCTATGATGTGCGTGAGGTGATCGCGCGTATCGTCGACGGCTCCGAATTCGACGAGTTCAAGCAGAACTACGGCACGACGCTGATCACCGGTTTTGCTCATCTCCACGGCATGCCGGTCGGCATCATCGCCAACAATGGTGTCTTGTTCTCCGAAAGCGCGCTGAAGGGCGCGCACTTCATCGAACTGTGCTGCCAGCGCAAGATCCCGCTTGTCTTCCTTCAGAACATCACCGGCTTCATGGTCGGCCGGAAATACGAAGCAGGCGGCATCGCCAAGGACGGCGCCAAGCTGGTGATGGCGGTTGCCACCGCCAGGGTTCCGAAGGTGACCGTCATCATCGGCGGCTCGTTCGGCGCCGGCAATTACGGCATGTGCGGCCGCGCCTACTCGCCGCGCTTCCTGTGGATGTGGCCGAATGCCCGCATCTCGGTGATGGGCGGCGAGCAGGCGGCGACCGTTCTTGCCATGGTCAAGCGCGAGGGCATCGAGCGCAAAGGGGGCGAATGGAGCGCCGAGGAGGAAGCAAAATTCAAGAAGCCGATCCTGATGAAATACGAGCACGAGGGCCATCCGCTCTACTCGTCCGCTCGTCTTTGGGACGATGGCATCATCGATCCGGCAAAGACGCGCGAGGTGCTGGCGCTCAGCCTTTCGGCGGCGCTCAACGCCGAAATCGAGGACACGCGCTTCGGCGTGTTCAGGATGTGAAATGAGCAAGGCGCCGGACAGGATCCGCATCCACGTCGGCGACATCACGAAGCTGGATGTCGACGTCATCGTCAATGCCGCCAATTCGTCGCTGCTCGGCGGCGGCGGTGTCGATGGCGCCATCCATCGCGCGGCGGGCCGCGAGCTTGAGTCCGAATGCCGGATGCTGAACGGGTGCAAGGTCGGCGACGCCAAGATCACCAAGGGTTACAAACTGCCGACTCGATATGTCATCCACACGGTCGGGCCAGTCTGGCAAGGCGGCGGCAGAGGCGAAGCCGAGTTGCTGGCCTCCTGCTACCGCAAGTCGCTGGAACTCGCGGCCGCCAATGATTGCCGCACCGTGGCATTTCCGGCGATTTCGACCGGTGTCTACCGCTACCCGAAAGATGAGGCGACCGACATCGCTGTCGGGACGATCGGCACGTTCATCGACGAAAAAAACATGCCCGCGACTGTCATCTTCTGCTGCTTCGATGAACAAACGGCGCAACTATACCAGCGCGCCGTTGCTGCACTTCGGGAGGCCTGATCTGTATGGACCAATCGATTCATCAGCATAGGCAAACTCGAATCCCCGCCAACGAACTGGCGGCGAGGCAAGATGTTCGCTACTGCTTGTTCTGCGTAATGCAATGGGGACAGGGCGAAGATGATGCTGAAATATCACCGGGGTACGGTTGCCTCGATACTTGCAAATCTACTAATAATCACAACGACTGCCGCCAACCCGGCCGGATCGCTGGCAGGCAGCAGGGGCGACGTGCGCTACCCGATAAACATTCCCGTCGGTACCACCGGAGGCTGCGGCAAGATCTATGGAGCGTATCTCGCAGCCGCGGGCCATTCGGCCTTCGCGGCGACGCCAATCGTTCCGGCGAGCGAGTACTTCATTTGTGGCGTGAAGCTAAATGCACCGTCACAGAAGGCGGCCGAGGAACTGGCACTGAAATCCTGTCAGGCCAGCAAGAGCAAATACAAGGTGACCGTCGCCGGCGCCTGCAGTCTCGCCGCTTCGAAATAGGCCGGCGCCTGCCAGAATGGCGCCGCCCGCCACTAACCCGGGAGGCTCCATGTTCGCCAAGATCCTGATCGCCAATCGGGGCGAGATCGCATGCCGTGTGATCCGCACCGCCCGCAAGCTCGGCGTGCACACCGTCGCCGTCTATTCGGACGCCGACGCGAAATCCCTGCATGTCGAGATGGCCGACGAGGCTGTCCATATCGGCCCTTCGCCTGTCGGCGAGAGCTATCTGCGCGGCGACAGGATTGTCGCGGCGGCTCTTTCGACCGGGGCGCAGGCCATCCATCCCGGTTACGGCTTCCTGTCGGAAAATCCCGATTTCGTCGACCAGGTGGTGGCGGCGGGGCTCACCTTCATCGGCCCGTCGGCGGCCTCGATCCGCGCCATGGGACTGAAGGACGCCGCCAAGCGGCTGATGGAGAAAGCCGGCGTTCCTGTCGTTCCGGGTTATCATGGCGAGGCGCAGGAGATCGTGCTGCTTGCGTCCAAGGCGCGCGAGATCGGTTATCCCGTGCTGATCAAGGCGCGTGCCGGCGGCGGCGGCAAGGGCATGCGGCGGGTCGAGCATCCCGATGATTTTTCCGAGGCGCTGTCCAGCGCCCGGCGTGAAGCAAAGGCTGCTTTTGGCGACGACCGCGTACTGGTCGAGAAATATGTCGACAAACCCCGGCACATCGAAGTGCAGGTCTTCGGCGACAATTTCGGCAATGCCGTGCACCTCTATGAACGCGACTGTTCGGCACAACGCCGCCACCAGAAGGTGATAGAGGAAGCACCCGCCCCCGGCATGACGCCGGCTTTGCGCAAGGCGATGACAGAGGCGGCAGTGAAGGCCGCGAAGGCGATCAACTATTCCGGCGCCGGCACCATCGAATTCATCGTCGATGCCTCGCAGGGCCTCAAGGCCGACCGCTTCTGGTTCATGGAAATGAACACCCGCCTGCAGGTCGAGCATCCCGTCACCGAAATGGTCACCGGCACCGATCTGGTCGAGTGGCAGTTGCGGGTCGCCAGCGGCGAAAAGCTGCCCAGGTCGCAGAGCGAGATCGCGCTTGCCGGCCATGCCTTCGAGGCGCGCATCTATGCGGAAGACGCGGCAAAGGGGTTCCTGCCGGCTACGGGTACGCTGCATCATCTGAAATTTCCCGAAACAGCGCCCAACGCGGCCACGATGCGCATCGAGACCGGTGTGCGGGCCGGCGATGCCATCTCACCCTACTACGACCCGATGATCGCGAAGCTGGTCATCCATGCAAAGGACAGGCAAGCCGCGCTGGAAGCACTCGGCACAGCGCTGTCGCAGACCGAAATCGCCGGCTCCACCGTCAACACCGCCTTTCTTGCCGCTCTCGCCGCCGATCCGGATTTTTGCGCTGGCGACGTCGACACCGGCCTGATCGGCAGACATCAGTCGGCACTGACCGAGGTCGCGCCGCCGACCGGCGAAATCATCTCGGCAGCAGCCCTTGCCGCGTCCGGTGAAGGACTATTGCGGCCATCGAACGATCCATGGTCGTCGCTTTCCGGCTATGCGCATTTCCACGGCGTGGCGCGGCGCACGCGGCTGAAGTTCGGTGAGGACGATATTCTGGCAAAGCTTTCCGTGCGGCCGGACGGGCGTTTCCAGGTGGCGCTCGGCGCGCCCTATGACAGCGCCAATTCGCATGATTTTCGCGCCGCCCCACGCCTCGCCCGCTGGCCAGGCCACATCACTGTTTTCGAAGGCGCCATCGGCTACACTTTCGCGGTGCCGGATCCCTTGGCCAGAAGCGATGACGCGGCCGCCGCCTCGGGCAGCTTGCGCGCGCCGATGCCGGGTCTGGTCAAGCTGGTGCGCGCGGCGAAGGGCGATACGGTGATCAAGGGACAAGCTCTCCTGATTCTCGAGGCGATGAAGATGGAGCACACCATCGCGGCCCCGCATGACGGAGTGGTCGCCGAAATCGCCACGGAAGGTGCGCAGGTCACCGACGGGACGGTGCTGGTGCGGTTCGTCGAGGAGCAGACCGCCTCGACCGCTGCCGCAGGCTGATAGACGGCGCGCATCGCCGACCACAAAAACAAAATGGCCGGGGCGAGCCCGGCCATTTCTCTGGATTATCGCCTTGGATTACTGCGCGATCGGCGCGTACTTGCCGTCATGCCACTGGTTGATGTCGTAGCTGGCGTTCTTGAGGTCGCCCTTCTCGTCGAAGGTCACGTCGCCGACAACGGTGCTGATCGGCGTGCCGTTCTTCAACGCTTCGGCAACCTTGGCCGGATCGTCGCTGCCGGCACGCTTGATGCCTTCGGCGAAAGCCTGGACCACGGCGTAGGAGAACAGCGTGAAGCCTTCCGGCACGAAGCCGCCGGCCTTGATCTTCTCGACGGCCGCCTTGGCCTCCGGCTTTGCCTGCGGATCCGACGGGAAGACGAACATGGTGCCTTCGCCAGCCGGGCCAGCAACCTGCCAGAATTCCGGCGAGGCGATCGAATCCGGCATGATCAGCTGGAACTTAAGGTTCTGTTCGGCCGACTGGCGCAGGATCAGGCCGGCTTCAGGATGGTAGCCGCCGAAATAGACGACGTCGGCCTTGAGATCCTTGAGCTTGGTGACAAGCGCGGAATAGTCCTTCTCGCCGGGATTGATGGCGTCGTAGTAGACTTCCTTCAGGCCACCGGTGTTCATGGTTGCCCTGACAGCGTCAGCCACGCCCTGGCCATAGGCGCTCTTGTCGTGCAGGATGACGACGTTCTTGCCGGCATACTTCTTGGCGATCCACGGGCCGATGAAGGCGCCCTGTGCATCGTCACGCGTATAGAGGCGCATGATCGTCGGCCAGCCGGCCTTGGCGGCCGCGTCGGTCAGCACCGGGTTCGAGGAAGCCGGGCTCATCATCAGCGCGCCGGCTTCGGCATAGACGGCCGAAGCCGGAATGCTCGAGCCCGAGCAGGCATGCCCATCGATGAACTTGACGCCGTTGGCGACGATGCGGTTGGCGACCGACACTGCCTGTTTGGGATCGCACTGGTCATCCTCGATGTCGAGCTTGATCATCGAACCGTTGACGCCGCCCGCCGCATTGATGGCATCGGCGGCGGCCTTTGCGCCCTGCTTGAACTGATCGCCAATGGTTGCGAGCTGTCCCGTCATCGGGCCGACCACCGAAACGGTGATGTCGTCGGCGAATGCGACCGGCGCACTCATCATCAGGCCGAAAATGGCCGCGCTCAAAATACTCATTTTTTTCATTGCAATAGAACTCCTCCACTCACGCGCGGCCGCCCCGGCCGCGCTTCTTCCAGAGAGGCGGGACAATTTCATCCTTCATCGGGCCTGTCTAGGCGCATTGACGCCGCTCGATTGGGCCTGGGAGGCCTCATCCACGCAAAAAAGCCACGCCAGCCTTGTTCCGGCCGGTCATGGCTTTTTTGCCTGTCGGGCTGTTTCCCCAGCGCCCCCACGCCGCGAACCCCAACTTGGCCGTCCCTGTCTTTCCTGTTGACCATGATCTTGTCCGAAAACCGGATTCCGCTTTCCGGGATCATGGTCAGTCGTACGGCTTGACCTATTCGCCTGCCGCATTCTTGTTGTTGGCCTGTGGCCTGGCCGTCTGCGCAGCCTTGTCCCTGTTGTGGCCCGACCGTCTTTGAGCGATCTGGACCCGAGCTTTCCGTCTGTCGGAAACCTAGTGCATGGTCATCCATTCGCGGGCTTCGCGCAGCGCCTTGGCAATCTCGACCTTCGACATCGCCGCCGACAGTTCCGAGCGCAGTTCCGCGGCGCGGGCCGAACCCTTGATGGCAGCGATGTTGAACCATTTGTGGGCGGCAACGACGTCGGTCTCGCAGTCGCGGCCGGTCGCATACATCATGCCCAGTTCGAAAAGGATGTCGGCCTGGGCAGTTGCCCCCATGGCGCCGAAACCTGCTTCAAGCATTTCAAAACGTGCCATTTTAGTCCCCTGTCTGGCTCCCGAGAGCTGCCTCCGTTTGTCTTGTCCGGGCCGCTCTTTCGATGCTTTCGAGAATGCCGGTCAGGCTTGAATCCGTCGTTAAATGGCGTGCTTAATTTGAGGAAAACAAAGCTAAAACAAGAGGTAAACGCGGAAATTCGTTAAGGATACGAAGCCAGTGTTTCAGCCGATTTTCGCTAAATTTGACGAAAATTTTCCAGGCTTGAATCAACACTCCGCTAACCACGGGAAACAAACACGATGCGCAGGTCGTTTTCATTTCCTCCGCGACGAGGCGAATTCAGGCGCCTTCAGAATCCCAAAGTCTTCCGCTGCGGCACCGCTTTTGTTTTGGCGGGAGCTGGATTAGCTTACGTTTGCGTAAGCGGCACACCGGCGAGGCGGAGCATCCGGCCGGCCATCCAAAGGGAGGAAGAGATGTTTCGAAAAGTGAGCCTGGCCCTTGCAGCCACAGTGATCATGGTGGGAACGGCGTGGGCCGATCCGATCGAGGGCAACTGGAAGACGCAAGCCGGCGACACCGCGGCCATTTCAGGCAGTGGCTCGTTTTCGATCACGCTCAAGTCGGGCAAATATGCCGGCAAGACCATCGGCTCGCTCAAGGCGGCGGGCGACAACAAATATGCCGGCAGCATCACCGACCCGGCAAACGACAAGACCTATTCGGGCAAGGCGACATTGTCGGGCACCTCGCTCAAGATGAGCGGTTGCGTGCTCGGCGGCCTGATCTGCAAGAGCCAGACCTGGCACAAGCTCTGATCGACCATATCCTTGCGACATGATGACGGGGCCTGGCGGGCCCCGTTTTCGTTTCATCGCCAGCCAAGCACCGGTGCTATTGCCCTGCCGCCGATGGCCATATCAGGCCGGCGGCGACCGGATCAGATCGTCAATCATTTTGAACCGCAGATGAACGTCGGCATCAGAGCCGGTTCAGAGGCGTTGGCGCATTCTCCCGCGTGTTGAAGGAGACACCACCCGATGCTTGCTCGCCGCTTCACCATCGTCTGCCTGCTGATGAGCCTGTTTGGAATGTTCTTCGCCATCCTCGTCGCCGAAGCGGGCCGTTCCCCTCGCTCCTGGGACGAAGCCAGTTCCAGGACATGCCGCTTCGCCTGCCCCACCCACCTTCGCAACTGAACCAAAGAAACCAGACCTCGAAAAGAAAAGCTCAGACATCATGAACCGCATCGCCGCCAACGCTCTCAAGACCCTTCGGCTTCTGCCGCGGGCGGCGCTTATCCTGATGGTCCTGGCCGCTCCGGTCCTGGCCGTGCCGATGATGCGCGCCGATGCCGGCTCGACGATCGAGGCTCCGGCCCTGAAGAAGTCTGGCGTCGGCTTCGTGCTGCTGGTCAGTCTGCAGCGGGGATAAAGAAAAACGGCGCTTTGTGCGCCTTCGACGGCGACACCCCTCCCAACCGCTCGTCCGAGTCTCTATATTGAGCCATGGAAAAGCGAATCTACCCTCAAGCCATCGAATCTGTCGTCATGCCGGAGCCTTTTGGCCGGCAAAGCTTCGACAATGCCGCCAAAGCGGTCGCGGCACTGCAACTGCTTTATGACCGCAACACCAAGTTCCTGCGCGATTCCTTCGCCGCCCTGGCCGCCGGCGGCGACAGCAGCAAGCGCTACCGCGCCTTCTATCCCGAGATCGGCGTCACCACGAGTTCGTTCACCCAGGTCGACTCGCGCCAAGCCTACGGCCACATGCCGACGCCCGGCCATTTCGCCACCACGATCACACAGCCGCACTTGTTCGAGAACTACCTGATCGAACAATTGCGCCTGATCATGCGCAACCATGGCGTGGCAGTCACGGTTTCGGAATCGACCACTCCCATCCCACTGCATTTCGCCTTCCTGGAGGGAACTTACGTCGACGGCGCCGCCGCGGAGCGCATCAAGCGGCCGATCCGCGACCTGTTCGACGTGCCAGATCTCGACGGCACCGACGATCAGATCGCCAACGGCACGTTCGAAGTGGCCTTCGGCGAACCAAGACCGCTAGCCCCATTCACGGCGCAGCGTATCGACTACTCGCTGCACCGTATGACGCACTACACGGCGACCAGCCCGCAACATTTCCAGAATTTCGTGCTGTTCACCAACTACCAGTTCTACATCGACGAGTTCGGCGCCCGCGCACGCGACCTGATGGAGAAGGGCGGCGGCGGTTATGTGGAATTCGTCGAACCCGGCAATGTCGTGACCAAGGCCGGACAAAGCGCGCCGAGCGAAGGCGTTGGACCACAGCGTCTCCCGCAGATGCCGGCCTATCACCTGAAAAAGGCGAACCATGGCGGCATCACCATGGTCAACATCGGTGTTGGCCCTTCAAACGCCAAGACGATCACCGACCATATTGCCGTGCTGAGGCCGCATGCCTGGGTAATGCTTGGCCATTGCGCCGGGCTGCGCAACACCCAGGCGCTCGGCGACTACGTGCTGGCGCACGCCTATGTGCGCGAGGACCACGTGCTTGACGACGATCTTCCGGTCTGGGTGCCGATCCCGCCGCTGGCCGAGATCCAGGTGGCTCTGCAGGAGGCGGTTGCCGAAGTCACCGGCCTGTCCGGCTACGATCTGAAGCGCATCATGCGCACCGGCACGGTCGCCACCATCGACAACCGCAACTGGGAACTGCGCGACCAGCGCGGACCTGTGCAGCGCCTGTCGCAGTCGCGTGCCATCGCGCTCGACATGGAATCGGCGACGATCGCCGCCAATGGCTTCCGCTTCCGCGTGCCCTACGGCACGCTTTTGTGCGTGTCCGACAAGCCACTGCATGGCGAGTTGAAACTGCCTGGCATGGCGACCGAGTTCTACAAGCGGCAGGTGGCGCAACACCTGACCATCGGCATCAGGGCGATGGAGAAGCTGGCCGAGATGCCGATGGAGCGGCTGCATTCGCGCAAGCTCCGCAGCTTTTCGGAGACAGCGTTCCAGTAGGTGGCCGCAACGCCTCGGCGAGGCAATTCGTCGTCTTGCTCAGGCCGCAATTGGGCCGCTAAGCAGATCGAACGGATCGTCGGGCGGCATTCAGCAGACACGACCTTAATGACAACAGGCGCGCGCTTGAAAATGACGGCTGGGTTGGCATTCCTGGCGATGACGGCACTGTCGGCAGCGCTGTTGGCCGGGTTCTTCGGCACGCTGCACCCCGCTTTCGATTCGTTCTCGCATTTCCGCACTCACCTCAGCGTGCTCATGGCGCTTCTGGCACTGCCGCTGCTCGCCAGTTCGTTTCGGCTGCAAGCGGCAGCGGGGCTGCTCTTTGCCATCGCCTGCCTGGCCACGACGGCAAGCGCCCTGCCGAGGCTTTGGCCGCAGCCCGCGGTTGCCAAGCCCGCCGATCAGGCCGTCTACAGCCTGCTGCAGATGAATCTGCGCTTCAACAACCCGACACCGAAGAAAGTGCTCTCCCTGATCGGCCGCACCAATCCGGACGTGATCACCCTCGACGAAGTGTCCGGCATGTGGACGACCGAGCTTGGCTACATCACCAGCGCCTATCCCTACCGTATCCTCTGCCCTTACCCGAACGGCATGTTCGGGGTGGCTTTGCTGTCGCGCCGGCCGTTTGCCGCCGACACCGCACCGCGCTGCGAGCCGCGCGGCGCGATGGCGACCGCCACCATCGACTTCGGCGGGATCGGGGTCGATGTCGCCGCGATCCATTTGAGCTGGCCGTGGCCGAAGGAGCAGTACTGGCAGATTGGCGAACTGGCGGAACCGCTGGCCGGGCTCGGCGAGACCGCGATCATGGCCGGCGATTGCAACGCCGTGCCGTGGAGCGCGGCGGTGCGGCGGGTCGCGGCTCTCGGCAGGCTGACCGTCATGCCGTCGGCCGGACCGACCTGGATCCACCGGACACTGCCCGATTTCCTGCGCCGCTATGCAGGCCTGCCCATCGACCAGGTGTTCAGCAAGGGCGGCCTGACGATCCTGTCTTCGACGCGGCTGGAGGATACCGGCTCCGACCACCTGCCGGTGCTGGTCGAGTTCACGTTAAGGCCTGGCGACAAGCAGCCTGAAAATGATCACGCCACGGCGCTCGCGGCGAACGGGTCTCAAAGCAAGCCGCGGGGCTGATCCCGTCATCCCGAGCGAAGCAGAACGGCACCAGTGCTCCCGGTGCGCATCAATCAAGCTTGGTCAGCGCGTCGACAAGATGCTCGACATGGCCGCCGCCCCGATGTTCGCGGGCATCGAAAGCGTTCTGCTTGGCTTCGTATTCGGCATAGGTGGCGTTGATGCGCCGCCTCGCCTCAAGGTGTGTGCCCGTGCAGAACCAGTTGTCCCGGCGCTCCAGGCCGGCAAGCGCGGTCTCGGTGGCCCTCATCATCCGCATCGCGATGCGGCCATGCGTGTGCTCGTGCCTGCGGACGCCAGCCATGAACCCGTCCCAGCGCTTGCGCAGCCCGGGGCTTGCCGGCGATAGCCGTCGCGGGAAGGTGTAGGTCAGGTCGAGCTTGCCGTTGGCCTGCCGCAGACGACAGGTCCCGTCCTGGCGGCTGATATCGAGATCCCAATGCACCGTGTAGCCGGTTTCGGCGATGGCGCGTGTCATGTAGCCGTGCTTCGGTCCCAGCCGGTCCATGGCCTCCACGAGGTCGGCTCCGGTCTTTCCGGCAACATCATAGGTACGGACGTGAACGATGAGCTTCGTGCCCGCCGACGCGGCTGATACGCAGGACAGCACACAGGCCGCGGCGAGCATCGTCAGGCTGGTCAGGCGCATGTCCGCCTCCTTTGTGGGTGGCCAAGCAGACCACACTCGGCGAGGCGCTTCAACGGCCCTGAGCAACGTCCCAGTCTCGCGAAGGCGACAGACAGGCCGGGGCCGTCCACATGTCCGGTATTTTTCCGCCGGATCGAGGCCTGCCAGCGCGGGTCACATGCCTTGGTAGACTGGCCCCTCGCCGCCCTGCGGCGGCACCCAGTTGATGTTTTGGTTCGGGTCCTTGATATCGCAGGTCTTGCAGTGGACGCAGTTCTGCGCGTTGATGACGAAGCGGACGTCTTTCGCCGCCGGATCGGCGGCGGCATTGCCATCCTTGTCGACCCACTCATAGACGCCTGCCGGGCAATAGCGTGTCGAAGGCCCGGCAAAGACATCGTGCTCCGAGCGCTTCTGCAGTTCCATGTCGCCGACCAGCAGGTGGACCGGCTCGTTTTCCTCATGGTTGGTGTTGGACAGGAACACCGAGGACAGGCGGTCGAAGGTCAGCACGCCATCAGGCTTCGGATAGGCGATCTTCTTGTGCTTGGCGGCGGGCTCGAGCGCGGCATAGTCGGCCTTGCCGTGTTTCAGCGTGCCGAAGGGCGAGACGCCGAACAGCGTGTTCAACCACATGTCGAGGCCGCCGAGGCCGATGCCGACGATGGTGCCGAAGCGCGACCACAGCGGCTTGACGTTGCGCACCTTCTTCAAATCCTTGCCGATGTCGGTCGCGCGCCAGGCTTCCTCGTAGGTGGAAAGCTCATCATTGGCACGGCCCGCGCCAATCGCCTCGGCGACATGCTCGGCCGCGAGCATTCCCGACAGCACTGCATTGTGGGAACCCTTGATGCGCGGCACGTTGACGAAGCCCGCGGCACAACCCATCAGCGCGCCGCCGGGGAACGACAGTTTCGGCACCGACTGCCAGCCACCCTCGGTGATGGCACGCGCGCCATAGCCCAGCCGCTTGGCGCCCTCGAAGGTACCCGCGATCGCCGGATGCGTCTTGAAGCGCTGGAACTCCTCGAATGGCGAGAGATAGGGATTCTTGTAATTGAGGTGGAGGACGAAGCCGACCGCCACCTGATTGTCCTCGAGATGGTAGAGGAAGGAACCGCCGCCGGTCTTCATGTCGAGCGGCCAGCCGAAGGAATGCTGCACCAGGCCCGGCCGATGGTTCTCCGGCTTGACCTGCCAGAGTTCCTTCAGGCCGATGCCGTATTTGCCGGGCTCGCGGCCGTCGGAAAGCTTGTATCTGGCGATCAGCTGCTTGGCGAGCGAGCCGCGCGCGCCCTCGCCGATCAGCACGTACTTGCCCATCAGCGCCATGCCGGGCGCGAAGCCCGGGCCATGCGTGCCGTCCTTCTCGACGCCCATGTCGCCAGTGACGACGCCGGTGACGGCGCCCTCCTCGTTGAAGAGCAGTCCGGAAGCGGCAAAGCCCGGATAGATCTCGACACCAAGCGCCTCGGCCTTGGTCGCCAGCCAGCGGCAGACATTGCCGAGCGAGACGATGTAGTTGCCGTGATTGTTCATCAAAGGCGGCATCAGGATGTTGGGAAGACGGAAGGAGCCGGCGGGGCCGAGCACCAGGAAATGGTCCGCCGTGACCGGGGTCTTGAAAGGATGGCCTTCTTCCTCGCGCCAACCGGGCAGCAGCCGATCGATGCCGACAGGATCAACGACGGCACCGGAGAGAATGTGAGCGCCGACCTCGCCGCCCTTTTCCAGCACGACGACGGAAAGCTCGGGATTCACCTGCTTGAGGCGGATGGCCGCGGCAAGGCCGGCCGGACCGGCACCGACGATGACCACGTCGAATTCCATGCTCTCGCGTTCGATATCGCTCATCAACCCCTCCGCACTGGCTTGCCGCTGTTGCGTATCTTGCTGGCTCCTGCGCTGCATAGCGCATCAATTGGCGACAGGAAACCGGCGCATACGTGACAATGCGGATTTGGCCAAAAAGTCGCGCATCCCGCCGCATGATAGCCGTCAGCACCCCGCGAGAACCGCTGTCCCCGCGTTTTTTAATTGTTCGACGGCTTGCTTATCGGCCATACTTCCCGCCATGCGCATTCCTGGGCCAGCAGGCTTTCCTTCGACGCGCTTTGTTTTCACGCCCGGCCGGGCCTGCCGGGCGATTCTTTTGGCCCTTCTGACGTCGGCGCCAGGGCATGCCGCCGCGGACGAGGTGAAAGTCTGGGCGACGGGCGCCTACTCCTTCTCCGACGAGCTCGGCGGCTTCCGCATCACCGGAGCCTCAGGCATCGGAACCAAGGACGATCCGCTGGTCATAACGGAAGAGCTGAATTCAGCGACGCCGGTGACGCTGACCATCCGCACCACCAAGCCGATCCAGACATTCGGCAAGGCGGGCGAGTTCGCCAACGGCATCATGTATATGCGCATCGACGTGCTCAACAACAGCGGCCAGGCCTGGATCGAATTCCAGTTCGAGCTTCAGGAGATACTGGACCAGCCGAGCGTGTTTGGCGACGGGCTTTCGTTCGACCAACGCAACAAGACGCCCGACAATATCTGGTCCAGCAATTTCGCCGATTTCGACCGCGACTTCGAACCCTACGACCGGTTGCTGTTCAAGAACGGCAAGGTCGATCCGCTGAAGACCGCCAGCTTCGAGTTCCTGATGACCGACTACACGCCGCGCTGGACCTTCTATCTGGTGCAGGATCCGCGCATCCCGACGGGATAGGTCGAGCGGCCGGCCTTGCAAATTGCAGCCACGCGGACGAATGTGCGCCCCATGACCGCCGCGTCCCCCAACAGCCCGACCGATATTGCCGACATCCTGGCCTTCTACGCCAGCGCCGGCGTCGATGAGGCGCTGGAAGACGCCCCGGTGAACCGTTTCGCCGAGGCGGCGCCGAGGCCTGTGGAGCGCACGCCGGCGCCGGTGGCATCCCCTCGCGAGGACAGGGCGCCGGAGCGGCTCGCCACATCATCCGGGTTGGATGCAAGCAAGGTGCCGGATGCGCCGGCGCGCACCATGCCCTCCGCCATACCCGACGAGGCGCAGGCCGCTCTCGCCCGGCAAATGGCGGCAAGCGCCTCGACGTTGGAAGAACTACGCCAGCACATGGCCGCCTTCGATGGCTGCAATCTCAAGGCCACCGCCAAGAATCTAGTGTTCGCCGACGGCAACCCGGAGGCCGCGGTCATGCTGGTCGGCGAAGCACCCGGCCGCGACGAGGACATTGAGGGCCTGCCCTTCGTCGGACGTTCGGGCCGCCTGCTCGACCGGATGCTGGCCGCGATCGGGCTCGACCGCACATCGGTCTACATCGCCAACGTCATTCCCTGGCGGCCGCCTGGCAACCGCACGCCGACCCCGCACGAGACCGAGATCTGCCGACCGTTCATCGAGCGCCAGATCGAGCTGGTCAATCCCAAGGTCCTGATCAATCTCGGCGGCCCGTCGGCCAAGACCTTGCTCAACACTTCGGAAGGCATTTTGCGGCTGCGCGGCAACTGGCGCGTCCACACCACGGCCTCGGGCACCGCCATTCCGGCCATGCCGACGCTGCATCCGGCCTATCTGTTGCGGACGCCGGCGCACAAGAAGCTGGCATGGCGGGATTTTCTCGAGGTAAAGGCGAAGCTGCGCTCACTCTCCTAGATCGAAATGACGTTGGACTGAAGCACTCCCACTTTTCGGGATCATGCTCTGGCGATAACCTCGCAGGTAATTGAAATGCCGTCCCTGTCGGCCTAGCCATCCCCCATGACATCAGCCCAAACCTCCGCCGGCAGTCTCATCCGCGAATGGCGCACGCGACGCCGCATGAGCCAACTCGACCTCGCCATGGAGGCCGAGATTTCGCAGCGGCACCTGAGTTTTGTCGAGAGCGGACGCGCCGCGCCCTCGCGCGATATGGTGTTGCACCTGGCCGAGCAGCTTTCGATCCCGCTGCGGCAACGCAATCAATTGCTGCTGGCCGCGGGCTTTGCGCCGAGCTTCGGCGAACGGCCGCTCACCGACACGACGCTGGCGCCGGCGATGGCGGCGGTCGAGACCGTGCTCAAAGGGCATGAACCGTTTCCGGCACTGGCCGTCGACCGGCACTGGAACCTGGTTTCGGCCAATGCCGCGATCGCTCCGTTCCTTGTCGATGTCAGCGACGCTTCACTGCTGGCGCCACCGGTCAATGTGCTTCGCCTTTCCCTGCACCCGGGCGGCATCGCACCGCGCATCGTAAACCTCCAGGAATGGCGCACGCATCTGCTGGAGCGTCTCAAGCACCAGAACGATGCGACCGGCGACCCGGTGCTGGTCGAACTGGAGCGCGAGTTGCGCGGCTACCCTTCCGGCCTCAAAGGCGGTCGGCCGGCACCCGTCGAGCCGAACGCCATCGTGCATCCGCTCAGGCTTGCCCATGACGGTCAGGTGCTGTCGTTCATCAGCACCATCACCGTGTTCGGCACACCGCTCGACGTGACCTTGTCGGAACTGGCGATCGAATCCTTCTTCCCGGCGGATGAGCAGACAAGGGCCGTGCTGGTGCGGCTGGCCAAGGAGCGCGCCGAACGGTCCTGATCAGCCCTGAGGCAACGTCGCCTTGCGCGTTCGCTTGCGTTCCAGGCCCAGTTGCCGTTCGCGCCAGATGATGAAGATGCCGGCCGCGATAACAATCAGGCCGCCGACCAGCGTGCTGAGCGAGGTCACGTCGCCGAAAACGAAGTAGCCGACGACGACGCCGAGGATCATCGAGGTGTATTCGAACGGTGCCACCACCGACGCCTCGGCATGGCGATAGGCCGAGGTCATCAGGATCTGGCCGAGGCCGCCGCAGAAGCCGGCCATGACGAGCAGCGCGGCTTGAACTGGCGTAAGCGATTGCCAGCCGAAAGGCAGCGTCAGCAGCGAGAGCACGCTCGCGGTCGACGAGAACCACAAAACGATGGTCGCCGTCTTCTCCGTCTGCACGAGATTGCGCACAAGCAGCATGGCGACAGCCGAGATGGCCGCGGCCACCAGCGCGGCCATGACGCCCAGGACCTCCTGGTCGTCGAGCGCTTCATCCGAATTGAGCAGGGTCAGTTCCGGCCAGGAGATGATGAGCACGCCAATGAGGCCGATGGCGACAGCGCTCCAGCGATAGACGCGGATCGTCTCGCCGAGGAAGACCGAAGAGAACACCACGACCAGCAGCGGCTGCGCATAGTTCAGGGTGATCGCCTCCGGCAGCGGCAACCGGGTGAGCGCGAAAAAGCCAAGTCCCATGGCACCGACGCCGACGACGCCGCGCGCGACGTGGTTGAAGGGACGTTTGGTGACGAATGCCGTCGCCAGATGCCCTTTCAATGCCAGGAAGGCAATGATCGGGAAGATGGCGAAGAAGGAGCGGAAGAACACGATCTGCCCGGCCGGCACGTCGCCGGCCGCCTTGATACAGGTTTGCATGCCGACAAAAACCGCCACCGAGACGATCTTGAGCGCGATGCCCCTCAGCGTACCGTGGCCGCCCGTCGTTCCTGGTTCCGCCCCCGCCCCTGATGTCACGTTGGCGATGCGCCCCTGATGGCGGCCCAGATTCGCGCCGGCGTCGCCGGCATCTCGATATGCCGGATGCCGTAGGCACGCCACAGCGCATCGGTCACCGCGTTGAGCGCGGCCGGCGTCGAACCGATCGTGCCGGCCTCGCCCGCGCCCTTGATGCCCAGCGCGTTGGTGGTCGACGGCACGTTGCGGGTCTCGAAATGGAAGAACGGAAAATTGTCGGCGCGCGGCATGGCGTAGTCCATGAAGCTCGCCGTCAGCAACTGTCCGTCCTCGCCATAGATGGTTTCCTCGGTCAGCGCCTGGCCGATGCCTTGCACGACGCCGCCATGGACCTGGCCGGCGAGCAGGATCGGATTCACGGTAACACCGAAATCGTCGACGATCGTATAACGCACGATGTCGGTCGTGCCGGTGTCGGGGTCGATCTCGACCTCGCAGATATGGGTGCCGTTCGGATAGGTGCACTCGTCCTGGACGAACTCGCCGAAACCCTTGAGATCATCAGGGTTTTTCGCGGCCTTGGCGATGCTGGAAAAATCGATCGCGCGGTCGGTACCGACGATGCGGGCAACCCCATCGGCCAGTTCGATATCGCCGGCCGAGGCTTCCAGCTCGTCGGCCGCGATGCGCTTGATCTTGTTGGCAAGGTCCTCGCCCGCGCGGGAAGCCGATACACCCCCCAATGGAATGGACCGTGAGCCGCCGGTACCGCCGCCCGACTTCAATTCGTCGGTGTCGCCCTGGCGGACATGGATCTTGTCGATGTCGAGATTGAGCTTTTCCGACAGGAACTGTGCATAGGCGGTGGCATGCCCTTGGCCGTTCGTCTGGGTGCCGATCTTGAGCGTCACCGTGCCGTCGCCGTTGAGTTCGACAAAGGCGGGTTCGGAGCCCGGGAAGGCGCAAGCCTCGATATAGGTCGCCATGCCGATGCCGCGGATCTTGCCGGCGCTCTTCGACTGCTCCAGCCGCTGCGCAAACGTCTTCCAACCGGACCGTTCGATGGCGCGGTCCATATGGCCTTCGAATTCACCATTGTCGTACAGGCGGCCGGTCTGCGTGCGATAAGGGAATTGCTCGGGTCGGATGAAGTTGCGGCGGCGGATTTCGTCGACAGGCAGGCCGAGATCATGGGCGCAGGCATCGACCAGCTTTTCCAGCAAGAACGCCGCTTCGGGCCGGCCGGCGCCGCGATAGGCGTCGACCGGGCAGGTGTTGGTGTAGAGACCGGTCACCGAAACATCGAGCGCCTGGATGTCATAGACGCCGGTCGACATGGTGACGCCGATATAGGGGATGAACGGGCCGTATTGCGAGACATAGGCGCCGATATTGGCGAGCAGCGCGACCTTCATGCCGAGGAAGCGGCCATCCTTGTCCATGGCCATTTCAGCCGTAACGGCGTTGTCGCGGCCTTGCGCGTCGGTGAGGAAATGTTCGGTACGGTCGCAGGCCCATTTCACCGGGCGGCCGAGCCGCTTAGCGGCCTCGAGCACCAACGGATATTCCCGGTAGACGAAGCTCTTCGGCCCGAACCCGCCGCCGACATCGGGCGTGATGACGCGCAGCCGGTCCTTCTTGATCTTGAACAGGCTGGCCAGGATGTACTGCATGGAATGCACGCCCTGCGACCCGGTGGTCAGCACCAGGCGGTTTTCCTCGACATTCCATTCGCCTATCGCCGAGCGCGGCTCCATGTAGTTGCAGACCAGCCGGTTGTTGACGAATTCGATGCGGGTGACATGAGCCGCCTTGGCGAAGGCCGCCTTCGTCTTCGCGCTGTCGCCCATGTGGTAGGTGAAGGCACGGTTGGAACCGAGTTCCGGCCAGACCAGCGGCGTGCCTTCGGCAAGTGCCGTCGCCGTGCCGGAAGCGGCGTCCTGGCCGTCGTAGTCGACATCGATCAGTTCGGCGGCGTCCTGCGCCAGGGCACGGCTGTCGGCGACCACAAAAGCAACGGCATCGCCGACATAGTTGACGCGGTCCCGGCACAGGATCGGAATGTCGCGCGTCGGCGCCTTGGTGCCGTCCGGCTGTGCCTGCATGACACCGGACTTGAGATCGCCAAGATGAGCGAGATCCTTGCCAGTCAGCACCAGATGGACGCCGGGTGCTTGCTTAGCCGCTTCCGTCGAGCCGATTCTGAAGCTTGCCTTGGCGACCGGCGATCGCAGGACATAGCCATGCAAGACGCCGGCCGGCTTGATATCATCGGTATAGCTGCCCTGTCCCTGGATGAATGCCGCATCCTCGCGCCGCAGCACGGAAGCGCCCATGCCGAATTTCGGTGTGACGACGGTCATGGGTGCCTCGTGACGATGTGGAGAATGAACGCCTGAAATAGGCGTCGGTTGAGTTTTGTCGAGGGATCGTTTCGTGTAAAGAGCGCGGACTTCAAATTTCTTGGACAGCGGGAACTGTCCGCTTCCAACGCAATCGACAGGAAAAACAACGGAATGCGCACGGACACCGGCCAGGTCTTCAAGCTCGAAGACTATCGCCCCAACGACTATCTCATTCCGCAGACCAACCTCACCTTCCGCCTTGCGCCCGAGGCCACGATCGTCACCGCAACGCTGACGCTCGAACGTCGTGACGGCGTGTCCGCGGCGGCGCCATTGGTGCTCGACGGCGACGGGCTGATCCTCAAGCGCATCGAGATCAACGGCAAGCTGGCAAGACCGGCGGACCTGCTGGTGACACCTGACCAACTCACCATTCTCAAACCGCCGGCCACGCGCCGCTTCCATCTGCTCATCGAAACCGAACTGGCGCCGGCTGGCAACGAAGCCCTGATGGGTCTCTATCGCTCGAACAACGTCTATTGCACGCAATGCGAGGCCGAGGGCTTCCGCCGCATCACCTACTTCCTGGATCGGCCCGATATCCTGTCCGTCTACACCGTGCGGATCGAGGCTCTGCGCGACGAGGCGGCACTGCTCCTTTCCAACGGCAATCCGGTCGACAAGGGCGATCTCGGCGACGGCTGGCACTATGCCGAATGGCACGACCCCTTCCCCAAGCCGTCCTATCTGTTCGCGCTGGTGGCCGGCAATCTCGGTCAGGTCGCCGACAGTTTTGTCACCACGTCCGGTCGAGAGGTCGAACTCGGCATCTATGTCGAGCCCGGCAAGGAGAAGCTCGCCGGCTACGCGATGGACGCGCTGAAGCGGTCGATGCGATGGGACGAGGAGGCATTTGGTCGCGAATACGACCTCGATGTCTTCAACATCGTCGCCGTGTCCGACTTCAACATGGGCGCGATGGAGAACAAGGGCCTCAACATCTTCAACGACAAATATGTGCTGGCCGATCAGGAGACCGCGACGGACGCCGATTTCGCCAATATCGAGGCGATCATCGCGCATGAATACTTCCACAATTGGACAGGCAACAGAATCACTTGCAGAGACTGGTTCCAGCTTTGCCTGAAGGAAGGGCTGACGGTTTTCCGCGACCACGAATTCTCCGCCGACCAGCGCTCGCGCGCGGTCAAGCGCATCGCCGAAGTGCGCACGCTGCGCGCCCACCAGTTTCCCGAGGACCAGGGTCCGCTGGCGCATCCGGTGCGGCCGCGCCGCTACCGCGAGATCAACAATTTCTACACGGCGACCGTTTACGAAAAGGGGTCCGAAGTGGTGCGCATGATCCGCACCATCCTCGGGACGGAAGCCTTTCGCGCCGGCATGGACCTCTATTTCGAGCGGCATGACGGCGAAGCGGCCACGATCGAGGATTTCATCAAGGTGTTCGAGGATGCGTCGGGCCGCGACCTGTCGCAGTTCGCGCTCTGGTATCATCAGGCGGGCACGCCCAATCTGACGATCAGTACGACGCACAATCCGGCCGCGCGGGAGTTCACGCTCGAGATCGAGCAGTCGGTGCCGCCCACACCCTCCGAAAGCCGCAAGCGGCTGATGCATATACCGCTCGCCTTTGGCCTGATCGGCGCTGGCGGCAAGCCTGTGGCGTATAGCGGAGTCGAGGGCGCCAGCGTCGAGGATGGCGTCATCCATGTCCGCAAGCGCCGCCACATGGTGCGCTTTTCAGGCGTTGCCGAACGTCCGGCCGTGTCGCTCAACCGCGGCTTTTCGGCGCCGGTGACGCTGTCTGTCGAGCAGAAGGCCGACGATCAGTTCTTCCTTGCCCACCATGACAGCGATGCCTTCTCGCGCTGGCAAGCCTTCAATACGCTCCTCACCGATGCGCTGATCGCCGCTTTCCGCGAGATCCTTGGCGGCAAGCAGCCCGACTTCACGCCCCGGCTGACCGAGCTTGCCGGCCGCATCGCCGCCAACGAGGCACTTGAGCCCGCCTACCGGGCGCTGGCGCTGTCGCTGCCTGGCGATGCCGATATCGCCCGCGACATCGGCAAGAACATCGATCCCGACGCCATCCACACGGCTCGACAGGCTCTTGCGCTGGCGATCGCCAGGGCGAACCGGGAACCCTTCGCGCAACTGTATGATCGCCTCGCGGACACGGCCGCGTTCAGCCCGGATGCGACAAGCGCCGGACGCCGCGCCCTGCGCAACGTCCTTTTGGACTATCTCTCGCTGCTGCCGGGCGGCGCGGCACTTGCCGCCGGACATTTCCAGTCCGCCACCAACATGACCGATCGGGCGGCCGCGCTTGCCGTGCTCGCGCATCGTCACCATGGTTCGCCGGAGACAAACAAAGCGCTGGCGGCTTTCGAAAAGACCTATGCGTCCGACCCGCTGGTCATGGACAAATGGTTCCAGATCCAGGCCAGCGTACCGGGGCCGCAGGCTGTCGACACAGTTCGCGCCCTGACTGCTCACGCAGGCTTCTCGATGGCAAACCCTAACCGGGTACGCTCGCTGATCGGCACTTTCTCCAGCGCAAACCAAACCGGCTTCCATCGCCCCGACGGCGAAGGCTACCGGTTCTTCGCGCAAACGGTGCTCGAGGTCGAAAAGCGCAATCCGCAAGTGGCGGCAAGGCTGGCGACGGCACTGAGATCATGGCGTTCGCTCGAACCGGGCCGTCAGGCCAAGGCCAGGGAAGCCCTGCTTTCGATCGCCAATGCCGAAAACCTGTCGGCGGACCTGCGTGATATTGTCGAGCGCACGCTGGCCTAGCTACCCTCGGCCTTCTCCCGAGCGGGAAAGGCCGAGGCGCGGCGCCTCCAAAACCGATTATTTTAGTCGATTTTTAATCTTTTTTCGCCGGACCACTGGACAAGGCGAATCACCTTTGATTCTTTACTGACGATTCGGAAGTGCGGCGTTTGCCGGATCACAAAGCAGCATAGGCAAATTCGGGGAGTGCCATTTATGGCGAAGGCGGACGCGTGGGGCGCGCCCGGTGGGATGGCTTTTGCGCGTCGCGAGACGCGCGGCGACGGCCTTGCCGGGAATACGCGGCTCATCGCCGAACCGGCCTACAAGCGGCTTCTGGCCGCCGAACCGCTGCTGCGCCGGTCGATACCGGCCCTCATCATCATCTTCCTGCTCGTCATCGCGGCGCTTCGCATGCTGTCGCTGATGAACGAGCGCGACGACGTCGAGCGTGATGCCAAGGCGATCCTGACACTGGCGGCGGGTCAGCTGGCCAGTTCGCTTGCCACCACCTCGGACACCCTGCCCGGCGCCATCCAGGACTTGCTGGAGACCACCAGCCGTCAGGGCGCAATGGGCCGCAGCCATGTGCTCGTCATCACCGACACCGCCTTCAAGATCACCGCGGTGACACCGCGCTCGGTCCCCTGGCAAGGGCATTCGCTCGACGGCCTCGTCCAGGGCGGCCAGCCCCTGTTCATGTTCGGCGACCGCGCCGGCGTCATGGAGGTCAATATCGGCGGCCAGGACTGGTATGCCGCGGTCAGCGTCGCCAAGGACCGGAAGGGAGCAGCGGCGGCTCTGGTGCCGCAGGAAGCGGTCTTCGACACATGGCGCAAGACCGTCTCGCTCAACGTCACCCTGTTCGTGCTGACGGCCGGCGTACTGATCATCATCCTCTATGCCTATTTCGGGCAGGCGTCGCGCGCGCAGTCCGCCGACCGCATCTACCTCGAAGCGCACCAGCGCATCGACATGGCGCTGGTGCGCGGCCGCTGCGGCCTGTGGGACTGGGACATGGTGCGCGGCAAGATGTACTGGTCGCGCTCGATGTACGACATGCTGGGCTACGAGCCCTGCGAGACGATGCTGTCCTTCGGAGAGGTCGACGAGATCATCCATCCCGAGGACGGCGACCTGTTCGAACTCGCCAACAGAATTGTCGCCCGCGAGATCGACCACATCGACCAGGTGTTCCGGATGCGGCATGCCGATGGCCAATGGGTGTGGATGCGCGCTCGCGCACAGGTCATGGATCCGGAAGCACCGGAAATCCAGCTGATCGGCATTGCCGTCGACGTCACCGAGCAGCGCCATCTGGCACTGCGGTCCGAGGCGGCCGACCTTCGCCTCAGGACCGCGATCGAGAACATCAACGAATCCTTCGTGCTGTGGGATTCGACGCAGCGGCTGATCATGTGCAACTCCAAGTACCAGCAGGACAACGGGCTCTCGGATCGTGACGTAATGCCAGGCGTGACGCGCGCTTCCCTGGAAGAGCGGATGCTGGCTTTTGCTTCCGAGCGCAGGCTCGCCAACACCAATGGTCCACAAGGCGGCGCCACTTTCGAGCGGCAGTTGTCAGACGGCCGCTGGCTGCAGGTCAACGAACTCAAGACCAGGGATGGCGGCATCGTCTCTGTCGGCTCCGACATCACCCAGATCAAGCTGCATCAGGAGAAGCTGGTCGACAGCGAACGCCGGCTGATGGCGACGATCCATGATCTCAGCCTCGCCCGCCGGGCCGAGGAGGAACGGTCTCGTGAACTGGTCGACCTCAACCGCAAATACATGAAGGAAACCGAGCGCGCCGAAGCGGCGAACCGGGCCAAATCCGAATTCCTGGCCAACATGTCGCATGAATTGCGTACACCGCTGAACGCCATCATCGGCTTCTCCGAATTGATGGAACAGGGGCTGTTCGGCCCGCTGGGGTCGGAGCGCTACGAAGAGTACGCCACCGACATCAACAGCAGCGGCAAATATCTGCTCGGCGTCATCAACGATATTCTCGACATGTCCAAGATCGAAGCCGGCCAGTTCTCGCTGGACCAGGAACAGATCGACCTCGGCCCGTTGATCAGCGAGACGGTGCGCGTCGTCTCGCTGCAGGCCGCGCAAAAGGCGATCACCGTGGAAACACGCATCGCCGACGCGCTGACCTTGTTCGCCGACCGCCGCGCGATCAAGCAGATCGTCATCAACCTCCTGTCCAACGCGGTGAAGTTCACCGGCCAGGGCGGCCACATATCGGTCAGGGCCCGCAACACATCGGGAGCCCTGGTGCTGACCATCGAGGACAATGGCTGCGGCATCCCGAAGGAGGCGCTCGGCAAGCTCGGGCGGCCCTTCGAACAGGTGCAGAACCAGTTTTCCAAGAACCATGCCGGATCAGGTCTTGGCCTCGCCATCTCGCGCTCGCTGGCCGAGCTCCAGGGCGGCGCGCTGAAGATCCGTTCGACCGAAGGTGTCGGCACGATTGTGTCGGTGCGCATTCCGGTGAAGAAGGCGCCGGCGGCGGTGAAAGCCGCGGCTTGAAGCAGCAGGCTCCGAGCGATGCCGCTGAAGCCTGGATCAAGCGATCTTATCGGACGCTGTCGTCGTCATCCGATTGCCGACCAAAGCGCCCGCCCTTAGGCAGCTCGCTCTTCTCGATCTTGCCGTCATTGTTCTTGTCGAGCATGGCGAACACTTTCTTCTCGCGACCGGTGATGTCACCCGTGGTCAGCGTGCCGTCGCCCCTGGTGTCGTAGCGGGCGATGATGCGCCTGGCCATGCGCTCGAAGCGCGCCTTCTCCAGCGCGTCGGCCAGTTGGGCGACGGTCAGCTTGCCGCCATTGGCGGCAACGAGCTTCTTCAGCCGCACGTTCATGGCGTCGGAGAACTGGTCGAAGGTGATGGCGCCGTCTGAGTCGCTCATCGCCTTGTCGAGGCGGGCCATCATGCTGTCGCGCATTTTCGCGCTGGCATTGTTTTCGGCGTAGGCTGTGGTGCCGACGGCGCCGGCAAGTGCCGCGAAGGCAAGGGCAAGCTTGGTTGACTTTCTCATGGTCTTCTCCTGTTGCATCGTCACCCCCGACGCGAGGCGGCGGATCTTCGATCCTGTTGCCGCTCCATCTCTTTGTTCGAGCATCGGATCTTCCCAAACCGGTCTTTTTGGGTCCGATGCTTCGACGGCTACTTCACGGTCGTCCGGCACGAAGCAAAAGGTCAAAGTCCTTCCTGACCTGTTGCGACGTTTCCTTGAGGTGGGCTTCCAGCACGCCGAAATCCGGCAGGTCGGTAACCGCCAGCAGCAGATCCGAAAGCCCTGGAGGAACGTCGTCGCGCTCGAACGGTCCGGTGAGACAAAGCCGGGTCATCTGGGTCAGCGCCAGATAAAGTGCGAAGGCGGCACCAAGCTCCTGCCTGACGCCGGCATCGGCGAAGCCAGGCGCGAGGCGGGACAAGATCTCGGCCGTACCGGTGAAACGCGGCCCGGCCTCGACCTGCCCGGTGATGACAGCCACCTGAGCGATGAACTCGAGATCGATCAGCCCGCCGGGGATGAGCTTGATGTCCCAGAGATCACGCGCCGGCTTCTCCTTCTCGATCATGGAGCGCATATCCGCGGCCTCGGTCTTAACCTTCGCCGCGTCGCGCGGCTGGCCAAGGACGGCGGCAACTTCCGCTTCGACCTCGGCGCACAGGCCGGCGTCGCCGCCAATGGCGCGCGCCCGCGACAGCGCCATGTGTTCCCAGGTCCAGGCCTCCTGGCGCTGATATTTCTTGAAGGCATCGATATGGGTGGCCACCGGCCCCTTGTTGCCGGACGGCCGCAGCCGCAGGTCGAGTTCGTAGAGCACCCCTTCCGCCGTCGGCGCCGATACCGCCGAGATCAGCCGCTGCGTCATTCGGGTGTAGTAGTGGGAAGGCGCCAGCGGCTTGTCGCCGTCGGAATCCTCGGCGTTCGCGTCATGGTCGTAGAGCAGGATGAGATCGACATCCGACCCCGCGGTCAATTCGCGGCTGCCGAGCTTGCCCATGCCGAGCAGCGAAACCACACCGCCCGCGATCGTGCCGTGGCGCGCCGAGAATTCGGCGGTCACCGCCTGCAGGGCAGCCTCGATGGTGAGATCGGCGAGATCGGAAAAGGCGCGGCCGGCCCGGGCCGGATCGATTGAACCGGCGAGCAGCCGCACCCCGATCAGGAACTTTTGTTCCGAGGCAAAGATGCGCAACCGGTCGAGCACCTCCTCATAGACCCTGTCACCTTCGAGGAAGGCGGAAAGACGTGCCGAGAGATAGGCGCGGTCAGGCAGTTCGCTGAGAAGAGCGGGGTCGAGCAGGCCGTCGAACACATGCGGCCGGCGCGTGATGATCGCCGCAAGCCGGGGCGCCGCACCCATGATCGTCGCCATCAGCTTGAGCAGTGCCGGGTTGGACTGCAGCAGCGAGAACAGCTGGATGCCCGCAGGCAGGCCGGCAAGGAATTCGTCGAAACGGATCAAGGCTTCGTCCGCCCGGCGCGTCTGGCCGAAGGCCTTGAGCAAGGCCGGCGTCAATTCCGTCAGCCGCTCGCGCGCCTCCGCCGACTGGGTGACGCGGTAGCGCCCGAAGTGCCAACCGCGGATGACACGGCAGATGTCGCTCGGCCGCTGGAAGCCGAGACCGTGCAAGGTCTGCAGTGTGTCGGGGTCGTCGACATCGCCGGTGAAAACCAAATTGCCGATACCCGCCGAAAGCTCGGGTGCCGTTTCGAACAGCGCCGCATAGTGGCGTTCGACCTGCTGGAGCGAGGCGCGGAACGCCAGGGAAAAGGCAGCCGCATCGGCAAAGCCCAGCATATGGGCGATCCGCTCAAGTCCCTCATCGTCTTCCGGCAGTGTATGCGTCTGCTCGTCGGCCACCATCTGGATGGCGTGTTCGACACGGCGCAAGAACCAGTATTGGCTGGCGAGCGCATCACGCGCATCGGCGGTGATCCAGCCGCGTGCGGCAAGCTGGCCGAGCATCGGCACGGTTTCGCGGCCGCGCAGTTCCGGAAAGCGGCCGCCGGCGATGAGTTGCTGGGTCTGGACGAAGAACTCGATTTCGCGGATGCCACCACGGCCGAGCTTGACGTTGTGTCCCTTCACCGCGATCTCGCCGTGCCCTTTGTGAGCATGGATCTGGCGCTTGATCGAGTGGACATCGGCAATCGCCGCGTAGTCCATGTATTTGCGCCAGATGTAGGGCTGCAGTTCCTTGAGAAAGGCGGCGCCCGCGGCCAGATCGCCGGCCACCGGACGCGCCTTGATCATCGCCGCGCGTTCCCAGTTCTGGCCACGCGCTTCGTAGTAGCGCAGCGCGGCTTCGACCGGGATCGCCAGTGGGGTCGAACCGGGATCGGGGCGCAGCCTCAGATCGGTTCGGAAGACATAGCCGTGTTCGGTGCGGTCCTGCAGGATGCGCACCAGCCGTCGCGTCAGCCGCGAAAACAGCTCGGTGGCGTCGAGAGGATCGACGAGGGCGGGCGCTTCCGGATCGAAGAAAACGACAAGATCGATGTCGGAGGAGAAATTCAGCTCATGCGCGCCGAGCTTGCCCATGCCGAGCAGGATCCAACCCGATTGCCGCGAGGGGTTGTCCAGATCAGGCAGTCTGAGCTTGCCCTGGCCGTGCGCGTCGCGCAGCAGGAAATCGACGGCCGCACGGGTGCATGCGTCGGCAAGATCACTCAGCCGCCGCACCGTCAGCGACGTTTCCGCCTCCCCGGCGAGATCGGCCAGCGCGATCAGGAAATGCGCCTCGGCCTTGCACTGGCGCAGTTCCATCATCAGGCTGGATTCGGAAACTGTCTCGGCCAGTGGCGCCTGGTCGATCGCGTCGGTGATCGCTTTCAGGCGGGCCTCGACCGGCTGGTCGAAAAGAGCATCCAGGATCTGCGGCCGGCGACGCGCCGTATCGCGCAAAAACGGCGAGAGGTCGAAGGCAGCAGCCAGGAAATCCTGGCCCTCCCCCTCGGCGGTCAGGAATTTGGCCAGCCTTGTCAGCCCTTCTTCGCGTGCCGCCGCGACAATGTCGGCCAATTCCTGTCGCGCCTGGCCATCATCGAGAGGGGCAAGCCTAACCGCCGGCTTCAGCAGCCAGCCCGTGACCGTCCGTTTCGCGACCGCAGCCATCAGTGATCCTCCCGTGCGGGGAAACTCATGACCACGGATAGTCCTGGATTGCCAGGCAGGAGATCAAGCCGCCCGTAATGGAAAGTCATGACCGCCTTGGCAAGGCTGAGGCCAAGTCCGGAACCGGGCTGCGAACGGCTCTTCTCCAGCCGCACGAAACGTTCGGTCGCCCGGGCGCGATCGGCATCGTCCGGAATGCCCTGGCCGTTATCTGCGACACAAAGCCTGATCTCGCCATGCGTCCGCTCGAGCGTCACACGAACCGCCGGCCTGGAGGTGGAATCCGACGAATATTTGATGGCGTTATCGACGATGTTGGACAATGCCTGGCCGATCAACTCGCGGTTGCCGTCGACGAGAAAAGCGCCGTTCGTCTCGGCTTCGAGCGAAACGCCAGCTTCTTCCGCCACCGGCTCATAGAGTTCGACGACATCACGAACCGCCGCCGCCAGATCGACACGGGTGGTGTGTTCGGACGAATATCCTGCCTCCAGACGGGAGATCATCAGGATGGCGTTGAAGGTCTTTATCAGTTGGTCGGACTCGGCGATGGTGCCTTCCAGCGCCTGGCGATAATCGGCGGGCTTGTGCTTGCCGGAAAGCGTCGCTTCGGCCCGGTTGCGCAGCCGGGTCAGCGGCGTCTTCAGGTCATGCGCGATGTTGTCGGAAACCTGCTTCAGGCCTTCGTTGAGCGTCGCGATCCTGGCCAGCATGGAGTTGAGGTTTTCCGAAAGCCGGTCGAACTCATCACCGGCGCCGGTCACCGGCAGCCGGCCCGACAGGTCACCGCCCATGATGCGGCGGCTGGCCTCCGAAACGCTGTCGATTCGCTTGAGCGCGGCTCGGCCGACAAAGAACCAGATCAGGAGGCCGCCCAGGCCCATCATGCCAAGCGCAAGCGTCAGCGCACGGCGGATGACGGCGCGGAAACGTTCCGGTTCGCCAAGGTCGCGGCCGACCAGCATGATCATCTGGTTGGGCAGCCGCAGCACCAGTGCAATGGCGTTGTGGCCCTGCGCGCCTTCGGTCTGCTGCGCCGCGTTGTCACCAGTTGCGGGAGGGGTCGCCTGGTCGGTCGTTCCGCTGCGCAGGCGGTCAAGCTCGCCTTCTCCAAAGCGTTTGTAGGAGAACGGCTCGGTCGTCCAGCCCTCGGTGTCGATCACCCCCGGTTCGAGGCTCTGCACGTTGCCGGTCAGGATCTGGCCATTGGCGTCGGCGATCAGATAGAGATTGGCGCCTGGCTGGCGCGATCGGGCCTCCACCACCCTGACCAGAACCGGCAGGCCACCGCGCTGATAGGCCCGGGCAAGACCGAGCACTTCGTCGTTGATGGTCTCCTGTGTCTGCGACGTCAGCATGCGCGCCGACAGCGAGGTCATGTAGAAGACAAGCAGCACGGCGCAGAGCGCGAAGAGCAGAAGGTAGAGCGCCGAGAGCCGCGCTGCCGTCGTCCTCATGATGGCGGGCACGGAAAGCGCCATGCTGCCGCCTAGCCGCCCTTCAGCATGTAGCCGGCGCCGCGAACCGTATGCAGGATCGGCTTGTCGAAGCCTTTTTCAATCTTGCCGCGCAGCCGCGAGACATGGACGTCGATGACATTGGTCTGCGGGTCGAAATGATAGTCCCAGACATTCTCGAGCAGCATGGTGCGCGTCACCACCTGGCCGGCATGGCGCATCAGATATTCCAGCAAGCGGAATTCGCGCGGCTGCAGCGTGATCTCGCGCGCCGCACGGCGTACCGAATGCGACAGCCTGTCGAGTTCGAGGTCGCCAACCCGGTAGACGGTTTCGGCCTCCTTGGCGCTGGCGCGCCGGTTCAACACCTCGACGCGGGCCAAAAGCTCGGAGAATGCATAGGGCTTGGTCAGATAATCGTCGCCACCGGCGCGCAGCCCGGTGACCCGGTCATCGACCTCGCCCAGCGCCGACAGGATCAGCACCGGCGTGGTGTTGCCCCGGGAGCGAAGACCGGCAATGACCGACAGGCCGTCGCGACGCGGCATCATCCGATCGATGACCATCACGTCATAGTCACCGGCATCGGCAAGCGCGAAACCGGTTTCGCCGTCGCCGGCGACATGGGCGGTATGACCGGCCTCGGCGAAGGCTTTCTGCAGATAATCCGCGGCCTCGCGATCATCTTCTATGACGAGAATCTTCATAGGGCCGTTATACGCGATTTCGCTGGAAGGTTGAGTAGCCGGCATCTGCATTTTAGCCTTTGCCAAAGCGCATCGCGATCAAGATGATCGAGAGCACGCGCGATCTTGTTCTCTGGTGGTCTTCATCCCGGACATGCCTGCTTTCGGGCATGATCCTGAAATCACCACATCCTCTCGTCCCAGGTCCGGGCGAGTGTTTTTGGGCGGCGTCCAGAATGTGCGGCAGCGGGCGATGGGAGGCCCGCTGCCGCTGGAGGAGAGCACGATGACTGACTAACGTACCCGGCTCCATGCTTTCCCATGCGGCGGCTCGGGGGTGTTGAAACCGCCGCATCGGAAAAGTCGTTGTCAGCCCTTGGCGACAGGCAGCGCGACGAACCGATTGGTGTTGTCGCGGGTGATCTGCATCAGCACCGCCTTGCGGCCGGACTTCACCGCGTCGGTCATCGCCTTGGTGACGTCCTCGGTGCCGTTCACCTCGTTCGAATTAACGGCGGTGATGATATCGCCCGGCTGGATGCCGCGGTCGGCTGCATCGCTGTCGGGATCGACATCGGTGACCACAAGGCCCTTGCCGTTTTCGGACTTGGTGACGGTGAGGCCGAGATCGGCCAGCGAATCGGGCTTTGCCGGAGCGGCGGGCTGCTGTTGCTGGTCGTTCGAAGCCTGCTTGTCGCTGGCCGGCAGCTTGCCGAGATCGACCTTGACCGTCTGGCTCTTGCCGTCGCGCCAGACGGTGACATCAACCGACTTGCCCGGCGAATACGCACCGATCAGACGGGCGAGTTCCTTCGGCGACGCGACGTCCTTGCCATCGACCTGGGTGATGACGTCACCAGCGGTGATACCTGCCTTCTTGCCGGGGCCGTTGTCCTGGGCGCTGGATACCAACGCGCCATTGTTGGACTTCAGGCCAAGCGACTCGGCGATATCAGACGTGACCGGCTGGATTTCGACGCCGAGCCAGCCGCGCTGCACCGCCCCGCTCTTCATCAGATCGCCGACAACCTGCTTGGCGGTCGAGGCGGGAATATCGAAAGCGATGCCGACGCTGCCGCCCGAGGGCGAGAAGATGGCGGTGTTGATGCCAACCACCTGGCCGTTGAGATTGAAGGTCGGGCCGCCCGAATTACCGCGATTGACCGAGGCGTCGATCTGCAGGAAATCGTCATAGGGGCCGGCGCCGATGTCACGGCCACGCGCCGACACAATGCCGGCGGTGACGGTGCCGCCGAGACCGAACGGATTGCCGACGGCCACCACCCAGTCGCCGACGCGAACCTTGGAATCGTCGGCGAAATCGACATAGGTGAACTTGCCGCCGCCATCGACCTTGAGTACGGCGAGATCGGTGCGCGGATCGGTCCCGACCAGCTTGGCGTCGAGTTCCTTGCCGTCATTGGTCACCACGGTGAAGGCGGTGCCTTCTTCGACCACATGGTTGTTGGTGACGAGATAGCCGTCCTCGGAAATGAAGAAGCCGGAGCCCTGGGCCACCGGGCGTGGCTGGTCATTGTTGCGGTCGCGATGACCGAAGCGACGGTGGCCGTCCTCATTCTGGCCGCCCTGGTCGCCGAAGCCACGGAATTCCTTGAAGAAACGGCGCAACTGCGGATTGTTGGGAAGATTGTCGAAGCCATCCTGGTCGTCGGAACCATCATCTGCGGTCGGCTGGATCTTGGCCTTGACCTTGACGCTGACCACGGCCGGCGAAACGCGCTCCACGACATCGGCGAAGCTCGGAACCTGCGGAGCCTCGACGCGGACTGCGTCAGCCAGAACGGGGCTGGTTCCACTGGTCAACGCGCCAACACCGATCGCGCCGGCAATGGCGATGGACGCGGCAGCAGCCAGGAGACGCTTGCGGGTGCGGGAATATGAATTGGGGGCAATATTCATGGGGTCTCGTATCCTCTTTCAAACGGACGCGCCTTGATCGGCATCCTCGAAGAGAGAATTAGAGCGGCCCACATTACAGCGCCATTTCCGACGCATGAAACTTTGGTAATGTTGGCGGGCGCCAGCAGCCGTCAGTCGCGGCGGAGGATGGCGTCCAATGCCGCCTGTTCATCCGAAGACAGGGACTTGGTCACCAGGACTCTGCGCGACCGTGCGCTGAGTACAATGAAGACGCCCCCGATCAGCAGCAACAGCACAGGCGTGCCCCAAAGCAACGCGTTGCGCAGATCGAAACGCGGCTTCAGCAGCACGAACTCGCCGTAGCGGGACACCACATAGTCCATCACCTGCTGGTCGGTATCGCCGGCGACGAGACGCTGGCGCACCAGGATACGCAGGTCCCGGGCAAGATCGGCATCGGATTCATCGATCGACTGGTTCTGGCAGACCATGCAGCGCAGGCCTTCCGAGAGTGTCCGGGCCCTCGCCTCAAGCACCGGATCGGCCAACATCTCGTCGGGCTTCACCGCCAGCGCCGAGCCGGCGAAGCCGAGCGCCAGCATCAGGACAAGCAATCCGACAGAGAACCTTGCCTTCATGGCAGGCTCGCGGTCGCTGCGGCATCGGCCTGCTTGCGCCGCCGCGACGGCGCGCCGACACGCAAGCGCCTGTCCATCAGCGACATGGCAGCACCCGCCATCATCACCAGGCCGCCGCCCCAGATCAGCGTCACCAGCGGTTTCCACCACAGGCGCACCACCACCGACCCGTCCTTGCCCTCATCGCCGAGCGAAATGTAGAGCTGGGAAAAACCAAGGGTCTTGATACCGGACTCCGTCGTCGTCGTCTGCCGCACCGGATAGAAGCGCTTGGCGGAACTGATCTCGCCGACACGACTGCCGCTGACGCCGATCAGCTCGAAGCGGCCACGATCCTCGCTGTAGTTCGGGCCCTGGGCCGGATAAAGTCCGACGAAACGCAGCGTATGGCCTGACAATTCCACCGTCTCGCCGGCCCGCATGGTAAGGATCTTCTCGGTGCCGAAGGACAGCGTGGCGACAATGCCGAGCAACGTCAGGCCAAGGCCGAGATGGGCCAATGCCGTGCCGAAGACCGAGCGCGGCAGGCCGACGAAGCGCCTGAACATGACGGCCGCTGCAACCGATCCGACACCGGACTTGACGGCAAGGTCGGTAAGGGCTCCGGCGACGAGCCAGACGGCAAGGCCGATGCCGAGGGCGGCGAACACCGAAGCGCCGTCGATAAACAGGCCAGTGACCAGCATCGCAGCCAGCGCCAGCGCGAAGGCAGCCATCAGGCGCTGCGCCGCGGCGAAGACATCGCCACGCTTCCAGGCGAGCAGCGGCCCGAACGGCACAAGGGCCAGAAGCGGCAGCATCAGTGGGCCGAAGGTCAGGTCGAAGAACGGCGCGCCGACCGAGATCTTGCCGCCGGTAAGCGCTTCCAGCGCCAGCGGATAGAGCGTGCCGACGAGCACGGTGGCGGTCGCCGTGGTCAGGAACAGATTGTTGAGGACGAGCGCGCCTTCACGCGAGATTGGATGGAACAGTCCGCCGGCCGTCAACCTTGAGGCGCGCAGCGCGAACAATGCCAGCGAGCCGCCGATGAACAGCGTCAGGATGCACAGGATGAAGACGCCGCGCGTCGGGTCGGTGGCGAAGGCATGCACCGAGGTGAGCACGCCCGAACGCACCAGGAAGGTGCCGAGCAGAGACAGCGAAAAGGTGAGGATGGCGAGCAGCAGCGTCCAGATCTTCAGCGCCGAGCGCTTTTCCATGACGATGGCCGAATGCAGCAGCGCGGTGCCCGCCAGCCACGGCATGAAGGAGGCGTTCTCAACCGGGTCCCAGAACCAGAAACCACCCCAGCCGAGCTCGTAATAGGCCCAATAGGACCCCATCGCGATGCCGCCGGTCAGGAACATCCAGGCGACCAGCGTCCATGGGCGCACCCAGCGCGCCCAGGAAGCATCGATGCGGCCCTCGATAAGGGCGGCGACCGAGAAGGAGAAGCAGATCGAGAAGCCGACATAGCCGAGATAGAGCAGCGGCGGATGAATGGCGAGGCCGAGATCCTGCAGGATCGGGTTGAGATCGCGGCCTTCGATCGGCGCCGGGTTGAGCCGGATGAAAGGATTGGACGTCGCAAGGATGAACAGGAAGAAGGCAGCGCCAATGGCGCCCTGCACGGCCAGCACATTGGCGCGCAGCGTTGCCGGCAGGTTGGAGCCGAAAGCCGCGACAAGGGCACCGAAGAAGGTCAGGATCAGCACCCAGAGCAGCATCGAGCCTTCGTGATTGCCCCAGGTTCCGGTGATCTTGTAGATCAGCGGCTGCAGCGAATGCGAGTTTTCCCAGACGCTCGCCACCGAAAAATCGGAGTTCGCGTAGGCGCCCGCCAGCGCGACGAAGGACAGCGCCGTCAGCGCAAAACCCGTTATCGTGACAGGACCGCCGACAGCCATCAGGCGCTGGTTGTTGAGCCGCGCGCCGAACAGGGGCACGATCGTCTGCACCAGCGAAAGCGCGAACGCCAGGACCAGTGCGAAATGTCCGGTTTCAACCATGATTGACCCCTGCCCTTCCGCCCGACTCACTCACTCTTGCTCTCCTGCCAGACGCCCTTGGCCTTCAGCCCGTCGGCCACCTCCTTGGGCATGTAGCGCTCATCATGCTTGGCCAGCACGCTGTCGGCGACAAAGACCCCGTCCGGGCCAAAAGTGCCTTCGGTGATGACGCCCTGCTCCTCGCGAAAAAGATCAGGCAGGATGCCGGTATAGGTGACCTTGACCGATTTATGCGTGTCGGTGACGGAAAAGGCGACTGTCGCGCCCTGCCCGCGCTGTACGGTGCCTTTTTCGACCAAACCGCCGAGCCGGATGCGCTGGCCGGGCTGGACACTGGCGGTGGTGAGGTCCGCCGGCATGTAGAAATAGGACGCCTTTTGGCCAAGCGCGTAGAAGGTCAGACCGGTGGCGGCGCCCAGGAAAGCCAACCCACCGACAATCACCGACAACCGCTTCTGCTTGCGTGTCATGACACGTTCTACTCCGTCGCCGCCAGGCCGAGCGAGGCGGCAAAGGCGGTGAATTTCTTGGCTTCATCACTGCCGGCGCCAAAGACGGCAATGGCGCGCCCCAGCGCCCCGCGCGCCTGATCGGCCTTGCCCAGCACGACATAGGAACGAACGAGCCGCATCCATCCTTCCGGGTCACGCGGATTTTGCCGCAGTTTTTCATCGAGGCCGGCGACCATCGTGTTGATCATGGCTTCACGATCCTGCGGCGACATGGACGAAGCCGCGTCGACATCCACGGCTTCGGGGCCTTTCGCGTCCGCGCCGGAAGCGACTTCGGGGCTGGCGGCCTTGGCCAGCGCCTGCTCGACGGCGTCGCGCCAAGGCGAGTCGGGCGGCAAGGTGCCAAGCATGGTTTGCCAGGCCGTCACCGCGTCCTTGTTTCGCCCCTCCTGCGCCAAGGCCATGGCCAGATAGAAGCTGGCTTTCGCGTTGGCCGGATCGAGCTTGAGCGCCGCCTCGAAGGCATCCTGGGCATCGGCGGAAACAATGCCGCCCGCCGCACCGGCGATCGCCTCGCCGAGGCCGGCCTGGCGAACCGCGCTGTCTCCGTCGAGGCGGATGGCGTTGCGGTACGCCGCCACCGCCTCGGAAAAGCGCTGCATACGCAGATAGATCGGGGCCAGCACATCCCATCCCCGGCCGTCGGAAGGATTGGCGGCAAGGTGAGCCTCGGCCCGCGCAACCAGTTCGTCGACCGAGCTGTCGGCCGGATTCTTGGTCAACCGCTCGCTGAGCGGCTGCGACGGCAAATCGGGCGAGCCAATCTGGCTGTAGAGACCCCAGCTGACCAGCGGTACAGCCAGCACGGCCACTGTCGCGACAAGTCTTGCGTTGAAAAAAGCATGCCCGGCCGTCGTCTTGCCGGCCGCATCCGCATTGTCGAGGCGAAGGATGCGGCGCGCGATCTCGGCGCGCGCCTCGGACGCCTCAGCCGGCTGGATCAAGCCGCGTGCGACATCACGGTCAAGCTCGGACAATTGATCGCGATAGACTTCCAGATCGTGATCGCCGCTCGACGACGCGCCCCTGGCGCCTCCGGCCAGCGGCAGCAGCACCGCCAGGCTCGCACCGAGCGTCAGTATCGCGGCTATGACCCAGAACAGCATGGTTCTTCCAATAACGGCAGAGCCTTGCCCTGCCAACACGGGCATCCTGCGACGCTTTGACGGTCGGTGCGCCGAATGTCCTTGATGGACATCAACCGGCCAGATTCCAATCGGAGCCGATCCGATCTTTGTTTTGTTCGTGTCGTTGTCCCAAACCGCCGCGCGCTTTGGGCGACATGCATCTACGCCTTATGCATGCCGTTGTCCCAAAACCGCTGCGCACTTTTGGGCGGCATGCAGCTCTCAGGTCAGCGGCGTCCAGCTGCCGTCGGCGTTGCGGCAAGCGGTTCCGCGCGCCGTGACGCCGGCTCCACCAGTGAAGACGGTCTGCGTGTACTGGCGGCAATCCTGCGAACCGACGCGATAGGGTTGGGCCGGAACGACTTCGCCATAGCGGGATGCCTGATCGCCCTTCCACGCCACCTTCTGGCCGCTCGTCGTATATTCGAGCGCCTTGTATTCCGCCTCGAGAGCGCTGCGCTTTTCGGATTCACTGAGGCCGGCGCCGATCGAACCGCCAATGAGACCGCCACCCATCGCCGAAATGATCGATTTGGTAACCTTGCCACTCGCCGGAGGCGTCGACGCCGGTGTCGGCGCCAACGTCGGGCCCTTGCCGCTCAAGGTGGTGCAGCCGGACACGGCCAGGAGGGCGGAAACGAGCGCGACGCGAATCTTCATGCCAACAACCGATTTTCTTGAATTGGAGCCTGCCATGGATGCGCCGGGGGCCGCGTCATCGGAGAAGTAGGCGTGGCCATAGTATTGATATTTGTCGGAAATTTGGCCGCTGCAGACCGCTCCGGGATCAATCGATATGCCGCCATGATATGCGCCGTCCATCGCTGCCGATCGGCCCTGAGTAGCATTACTGGAGGCTCCGCAATCGCACCACCGCCTTCAGCCCGCCCATGTCGGACCGTTCGAGCGCCAGTACGCCTCCATACTCGTTGATAAGGTCGGCGACAATGGCAAGCCCCAGACCTGTTCCCGGTTTTGTCTCGTCCAGGCGCCTTCCGCGCTTCAGCGCGTCGCGCGCCTTGTCCTCGGGGATGCCCGGGCCGTCATCCTCGATGATGATCTCGAAAAAAATGTCATCCTTGCCGGCCAGGGACGCAACCGAGACCGACACGGCGCTTTTTGCCCATTTCATCGCATTTTCGAGAAGATTGCCAAGCAGTTCCTCAAGGTCCTCGCGCTCTCCGGCAAAGACGATCTCGGTGGCCGGCAGCGACAGCGACAGGCCGGTCTGCGGGTTGAGCTTCTGCAAGACCCGCACCATGCGCTGGACCAGCGGCGCCACCGGCGTGCGATAGACGACGCTGTCGCGCTGCGCAGCGACGCGGGCGCGCTGCAGGTAATGGTCGACCTGCTTCTGCATCGAGGCGGCCTGTTCGGCGATCAATTGTCCCTTGGCGCCGCCAAGCGCCCTACCCTCGTTGAGCAGCACGGCAAGCGGCGTCTTCAGCGAATGGGCGAGATTGCCGACCTGGGTTCGCGAGCGCTCGACGATGCGTCTGTTGTTCTCGATCAAGGCGTTGGTTTCGTTGGCCAACGGTTCGATCTCAGCCGGGAAGCGGCCGTCGAGCCTCTGTGCGGTGCCCTCGCGCACCATGGCAAGCGCGTTCCTGACCCTGCGCAGCGGCTGCAAGCCGAGCAGAATGGCGATCGCGTTGATCGCGATCATGCCGACGCCGAACAGGCTGAGATAGGTCAGCAGGCGGCGCTGGAAGGTGGCGATCTCCTGTTCGAGTTCGCTCTGGTTGCCCATGACACGAAACCGCGCGGCGCGGTTCTTGGCGTCGAGGACGAATTCGCTCTCGAACACTTCGAGTTGCTCGCCGTCAATGCCTTCGGCCGCATAGCTGCGCTGGAAGCTGGCATTGAAGGGCACCTCGGCCACGCTCGGCGACGGGATCTTGCTTGTCATCGACGACGAGTGAAGGTCGCCATGCACACCTTCCGAGGCAGGCTCAACCGACCAGTACCAGCCCGAATTCGGCTCCGAAAAGCGGAGGTCTCCGAGGTCGGGAGCACCGGTGAGCGCTCCCGTGTCTGAAATCCCGATGGAACCGATCAGGTTGAACAGATGCGCCGACAAAAGGCTGTCGAAGCCACGCTCGCTGGCCTGGCGATAGAGCGTGGTGATCAGGGTGAAGATGACGACAAGGGTCAGGATCGCCCATACAGTGGAAAAGGCGATCACGCGGAACGTCAGCGAACGCGGCCACAAACGCAGCGAAAGCGGCGCCCTTGCGGTTGGTTTGATCGGTTCCGAGTTACGCCTCCGGCTCACGCATGCGGTAGCCCATGCCACGCACGGTTTCGATCATGTCGATGCCCATCTTCTTTCGCAACCGCCCGACAAATACCTCGATGGTGTTGGAATCGCGGTCGAAATCCTGGTCGTAGAGATGCTCGACCAGTTCGGTGCGCGAAACGACCTCGCCCATATGGTGCATCAGATAGGCAAGCAGGCGGAATTCGTGCGAGGTCAGCTTCAGCGGCACGCCGTCGACATCGGCCTTCGACGCCTTGGTATCGAGGCGCAGCGGCCCGCAGGTGAGCTCCGACGAGGCATGGCCGGCGGCGCGGCGGATCAGCGCCCTGACCCTCGCCAGCACCTCCTCGATATGGAACGGCTTGGTGACATAGTCGTCCGCGCCGGCATCGATGCCGGAGACCTTGTCGCTCCAGCGGTCGCGCGCCGTCAGGATCAGCACGGGCATCTTGCGGCCGCCTCGGCGCCAGCGCTCGACCACGCTGATGCCGTCCATCTGCGGCAGGCCAATGTCGAGCACGACGGCATCGTAGGGTTCGGTATCGCCGAGGAAATGGCCTTCCTCGCCGTCAAAGGCGCGGTCGACGACATAGCCGGCGTCGACCAGCGCGTCGGCTATCTGCCTGTTGAGATCCTTGTCATCCTCGACGACGAGTACGCGCATGCGGAGATCGACACCTGTTGAAGAGTTCGCTCAGATTGAAGACTTGGGCAGATCGAAGACTGGGCAGATATAGGCCGATTCCGGCGGCCTGGGAAACGTGGCCCGTAAGATGGGGCATTGGGTCAGTTTTGCGGGACGACGATCTCGGAACGACGCGGACGCTGCCCGTCCTTGCCTGGTACCAGCACGACAATGACGCAGACCGGCTGGCCGCCTCGTGTCGACTGTGAGGCCTTGGCCAGCGTTCCGCCATTCTGCTCTGCCACCTGCTGGCCGATCGCGTAGCAGTCGGACGCAGCCAGGACGATCGGGCTGGCCTGGTCTGGCGCGATCACCGGCATCGCCATCGCCTGCGACGCGAGCAGCCCGGCAGCACTGAGCGCCAGGGTCGCGGTTCGAAAGAGGGAGCGAAACGTTTTCATGGCCAGCGTTGTAACGCATCGGTGCTGAACGTGAAATGAACAGTGATCGACACGAAAATCATGCCCGATACTCCCCCTGAAACGCGAGACGCCAGATGGTGATTTCGACGCCCAACCCGACGAAATCCCTGAAATGCCAGTCTAGACTCCGTTTCGGTCAGATTGGAAGCGTATCAGGCATTTTCCTGCGTCAGCGCACGAAACCGCAGAAGCCCGTGATGGACAAGGAGATCTTCGTCGTAACGGGCCTCGGTGAATTCGAGCGATAGGCGTGTCTTGCCGCGGCGGCCGACCACCAGCGCGGCGTTGGCAAGGCGGGCCTTGATGGCGGCCATGATGGCAAGGGTTTCGTCTTCGCCATGAGCTTTCGACCAGACGTGCAGCGTGATCAGCTGATCATCGTTGTTCTCGGCACCGGTATCCCAGTCAAAGGCGCTGGTCTGGCCACAAGTCACATAAGGGAACGCGGCATTGTCGGCCGCCCTTTCGAGCAGCCCGGCGCCACCGAGCAGCGCCGACAACGACTTGTCGGTTTTGAGCCTCAGAAAGAGTGCCTGCAGCAAATCGCCGGGCGCTGTCATATTCATTCCTCGAGCTGCTCTGCAACCGACAATGCGTTTCCAAGTCTGCCGGTTTCCCTATGCCTTGCCAGATATAGCGTTGGCTACGGGAAAACGATGGCGATTCGTCATAAGAATTATAAGTGCCGATGATCTCGAAAATACGACTTGCCGACAATCCCACCGATAGACGCGCAAGAGCCAGACCAGGAAGGCGCGCATCAAGCATCTGCGCCGCCCGTCAGGTGGCGCATGAATTTGGTGTCCCGCTTGCCTGATCGCGCGATCTTGCCTCATATGGACCGGTTCACGATGGAATGTTCCTTGCCAGTTCTGGCCGGGCAATGGGGGCATCTTCCGCAGCAGATTCTCGGAGCTGACGATGCTCGATCCAGAAAAGGCCAGAGCCGCGTCCCGGTTGCTGGTCGACCATTGGGACAAGGGCACCCGTCTCGACGCCATACCCCTCGAGTTGCGGCCGCGAACGCGGATCGACGGTTACGCCATCCAGTCGCATGTGATGGATCGCTCAGCGGCCCCGCTTTTCGGCTGGAAGATTGCAGCAACCAGCCTCGCCGGACAAAGGCATATCAACGTCGACGGCCCGATGGCCGGTCGTCTCATCGCCGAGAAATCGGTCGAGGTTGGCGGCACCGTTTCGCTCGCGACGAGCAAGATGCGCGTGGCGGAGATCGAATTCGCCTTCCGCTTCGGCCGCCAGTTGCCGCCGCGTCCAGTACCCTATGAAATCGCCGAGGTGATGGATGCCGTGGCGACCTTGCACCCGGCGATCGAAATACCGGACTCACGCTATGATGATTTCTGCGCCGTCGGGGCGCCGCAGTTGGTAGCCGACAACGCCTGTGCCAATTTGTTTGTCATCGGCGAGGCGATAGAAGACGGCTGGCGCGACGTGAACCTCGCGGAACACCCGGTGATCGGGTTCGTTTCCGGCAAATCGCGGCACGATGGAACGGGCGCGGCAGTGCTGGGCGACCCTTGGATCGCGCTCACATGGATCGTCAATGAACTGTCGGGCCTGGGCATGGCACTTGAGCCGGGACAGGTGGTGATTACAGGCACTTGCGTGACGCCGATAAGCGTCGAGGCCGGCGACGAAGTGATTGGCGATTTGGGCCGGTTCGGCCGCGTGTCGGTACGGTTTGTCTAGGCTCCGGTCCGCAACCTGACCACGAAGCTGCGCACCGCAAGGACCAGCACGGTGATGATGATCAGGATCACCGACAGGGCCGCGATCGCCGGGTCGATGTTGTCGCGCAGGCCCATCCACATCAGGCGCGGCAGCGTGATGGCATTGACCGAGGTGATGAACAAGGTAACGCCAATCTCTTCCCAGGACAGCACGAAGGACAAAAGCGCCGCGGTGATAATGCCGAACTTGATGTTGGGCATGATGATGCGGGTGGCACGCTCCCAGACACTGGCGCCTAGCCCCCTCGCCGCAAGGTCGATGCGCCGGTCTATCTGGCTGAGCGAGACCAGGATCAGCACCGTGGCGAAGGGTACCGTCATCACCGAATGCGCCATGGCGACGCCGAGCCAGGTGTCATAGCCGAAGAACGAGCTTACGCCTGAGATCGAGGTCAGCAGGAAGTAGAGCGTGATCGCCGAGACCACCGGCGGCACCACCATCGGCAACAGCACGAACCCCACGAGCGCGGCGGTGAAGCGGGGCTGGAACATCCAGACACCGAGGCTGAAGCAGAGCGCCAGCACGGTGGAAATCGCGCTGCTGACGATCCCGATCCGGAGCGACAGCAGGATCGACTGGATCCAGCGCGGGTCCTCGATCAGCGAGCGATAGTGGCGCAGCGACAGCTCACCCGAAGGCATAGCCAGCATGCGGCTCGGCGTCAGCGACACCGGAATGACGGCGAGCAGCGGCATCAGCAGGAACAGCGCCACCAGAGCGGCGATGATCAGCGAAACGGGCCCGGGGCGATAGGTCGGCATCAGATCAACTGCTTCGGTCTGACATAGCGGAACAGCAGCGCCATCAGCGCGCCCACGAACAGCACCAGCACGACGCTGATCGCAGCCCCCAGCCCCCAGTCCGGGCTCTGGAAAATCCTGAGATAGATCAGTTCGGCGATCATTACGCTGCGGCCGCCACCGAGGATCGCCGGCGTGACGAAGAAGCCGAGCGAGAAGACGAAGACGATCAGCGCCGAGCCTATGATGCCGGAGCGCGTCATCGGCACGAACACCGTCCAGAAGGTGCGCATGCGGCTGGAGCCCAGCCCGCGCGCGGCAAGCAGCACGCGGTCGTCGAGGCTGCGCATGGCCGATGCCAGGGGAAAGACCGCGAAGGGAATGAGGAAATGCGTCATGCCGACGACGACGCCAAACTCGTTGCGCACCAGGGTCAGCGGTTCGGAGATGAAACCAATCGATTGCAGCCAGGTGTTGATCAGGCCCCGATTGGACAAAAGCGCTACCCAGCCGAAGGCGCGGGTCAGCACCGAGATCCAGAATGGCACCAGAATGCAGAACTCGGCGATGAGGCGCTGCGCCGGGCTGCCGCGCACCCAGACCACCGTGATGGCATAGGCTGCGGCGACGGAAACGACAGTGACGATCGCCGCGATGCGCAGCGTGCGGACGAACACCGATTGGACCAGATCGTCGGTGAGCAACGCTTCATACTGGCCAAGCCCCGGCGTCGGCAGAGTAAAACTCCACTTTACAACGCCGAGAAACGGCCAGGCATAGGCCAGGACGAGGAACAGGAGCAGCGGCGCCATCAACAGCGCCGCGCCCATCCTGTCGGAGAGAACACCTCTCATCTCAGGTCAGCATCCGCTGTCAGGCGGAGATGATCTTGGTGTATTCGTCGAGCGCCGCGCCGTAGTTCTTGGCGTACCACTCCATGTCGAGCGCGATCTGCTTCTTCATGTTCTCGGGATCGACCGGGTTGATGCGCTTCTTGTCGGCGGGGATCAGCGCGTCGGCCGCCGGATTGGCCGGACCCTGGCCGAGTTTTTCGAACATGACGAGCTGCTTTTGCGGATCCTGTGCGCTGGCGATGAACTTCATCGCCGCGTCCTTGCCGCCGGGGTTGTTCTTGAGCACGGCCAACGCGCCGGGCGAGATCAGGCCCTGGTCCCAGATGAACTTGATCTTGCCGCCGGAATCCTGCTCGATCAGCGAAGCGCGGGTCGACCAGACGATGGCCATCGAGGCCTCGCCATTGAGCAGCACGCTCTGGCTCTCGGCGCCGCCGCCCCAGTAAGCGACGACATTTTCCTTGAAGGCGGCGATCTTGTCATGTGCCCGCTTCAGGTCGAGCGGATAGAGCGAAGCCGGCGCGATGCCGTCGGCCAGAAGGGCCGCTTCCCAGCTCGACACGCCCCATTTGTAGAGCGAGCGCTTGCCGGGGAACTTCTTCACGTCGAAGAAGTCGGCCATGCCTGTCGGGGCATCCTTGCCGTATTTTTCTGAATCGTAGGCGATGACATAGGAGAAGAAATAGGTCGAGGCGGCATACTCCCAGCCGAAGCCGGGCCGCATCTTCGTCTTGTCGACGATCTTGTAGTCGATCGGCTCGAGCGCCCCCTGGGCGCCGAGCGTGATGGCCGAGAACGGATCGACGTCGACCAGATCCCAGGTCGGCGCGCCGCTCTTGAACTGCGCCGAAATGGCGCCCTCCGTCGGGCCCGAGCCGTCCATCTTCACGGTGATGCCGGTTTCCTTGGTGAAGGCCTGGCCATAGGCCGCATCATAGGCGGTGATGGCGTCGCCGCCCCAGTTGACCAGCACCAGTTCCTTGGCCTGGGCAAAGGCGCCGGTCGAGCGCAGCAGCATCGGCGTGCCGGCAAGCACGAGGGCCGCCAACTGCGTGAACTGGCGGCGCGAGATCTCGCCGCGTCTGGTCCTTTCGGACAGCGTTTCGATTGCCTGTTTCTTGGTGTCGTTCATGTCAGTTCCCCTTTGTTTTAGTTGATTTCAATCCGGAAGCCGGTGCGGCGGATCAAGCCGCGCCGGCGCTCATTGTCCTCCATCCGGAAGGAGGAAACCCTTTTCCGCCGGCCAGGTCAGCCAGACGGAATTGCCCTTGCTCAGCGCCGCGGCCGCGACCTCGTTCGGCACCGAGACGGTCACTTTCGCGCCTTGCCGCGTGGTCAGGTCGAGCTTGGTCGCCGCACCCATATAGGTCGAGGCAATGGCGGTCGCGGCAATGCCGTTTTCGCCGGCCGCCGCCTCGCGCGCGATCGACATGTGTTCGGGCCGGATCGCCAGGATGGCGTCGCCACGGACTTTCTCGGCCTTGCAGTGCATGCTGACCGCGCGGTCCTCGCAAAGGCCCGTCGAGCCATTGTCGGCGGGCTTGACCCCCTTCAGCGGCAACATGTTGATTTCGCCGAGGAACTCGGCGACGAAGCGGTTGTCCGGCCGGTCATAGACTTCGTCCGGCGCGCCGACCTGCAGCAATTTGCCATGATTGAAGATGGCGACGCGCGAGGACAGCGCCAGCGCCTCGCTCTGGTCGTGGGTGACGAAGACGAAGGTGGTGCCGGTTTCCTGATGCAGGCGCTTCATCTCTGCCTGCATCTGGCCGCGCAGGCTCTTGTCCAGCGCCGAGAACGGCTCGTCGAGCAAAAGCACGCCCGGCTCGAACACCAGCGCCCGGGCCAGCGCCACGCGCTGCTGCTGGCCGCCGGAGAGCTGCGCGGGCAGCTTCTTCTCGTGGCCGATCAGGCCGACGCGCTCGATCATCTCGCCGACGCGCTTCTTGATCTCGGAGGCCGATTTCTTGCGGACCTTGAGCGGGAAAGCGATGTTGGCCTCGACGCTCATATGCGGGAACAGCGCATAGCCCTGGAACACCATGCCGGCGGCGCGCTGCTCGGCCGGGCGGTTGGTGATGTCAGCGCCATCGCTGAGGAGACGGCCCTCGGTCGGCTGCACGAAGCCGGCCAGGATCATCAGGAAGGTAGTCTTGCCCGAGCCGGAGGGGCCGAGCAGCGTGAGGAACTCGCCGCGGCCGATATTGAGCGTCAGATTGTCCAACGCACGGAACGAGCCGAAGCTCTTGCCGATCCCGATTGCCTTGATCTCTGCGGCCCGGCCGGGTTGCTGCATCCTGCCTCTTCCTCAGTCCCAGGTGGAAATCGTAGGCAGGCCGGCGGCTCACCGCAACCGAATAGTTTTCGCCTGATCGGCAAATTTGATTCACGTCTGGGCGGCTGGCGCCATTTCGCCCTCAATAGGGCTGAATGCGGTTCTCAGAAAGCTTCGACCTCAGCCACCCCGCGAACGCATCCAGCACCGGGTGCGAAGCCTTGGCGTGTTCGGAGACCAGGAAATAGGAGCGCGGCGACTTGATCGCGATGTCGAACGGCCGGACCAGCCGGCCTTCGCTGAGTGCCCGGCGGCTGGTCAGTTCGTCGCCCATGGCGATGCCCTGGCCGGCTATCGCCGCCGAGAAGACGAGGTTCATGTCGGAAAAGAAGATGCCGCCCTCGGTGTCGGGGTTTTCGACCTTGGACAGGGCCAGCCAGCGCGCCCAATCCTCGGTATCATCGAGATGGAGCAGGTTGGCCCGCAACACGTCCGCCGGTTTCGAAAAGCCGCCGACCTTGTTCAGCAGCGTCGGGCTGCAGAGCGGCGTGAACGAAATTTCGCACAGCAGCTCGGCCATGCGGTTCGGCCAGTTGCCGACGCCAAAGGCGATGAAGGCGTCGGCCTCCGCGTTGCTGACATCGTCGAGCCGCCTGGGCGTCAGGATACGCAGCGCCACATCAGGGTACATCTGCCGGAATTCGCCAATATGGGTGCATAGAAAAAGCGAGGCGAAGCCCGGCGTACAGGAGACGGCGAACGAACCGCCGACGCCGGTGCCGGCATCGCGCGTCACCGCATCTCCGAGAACGGTCAGCGCCTTGCGCACGTCACTGGCATAGCGCTGGCCGCGCGGGGTGAGCGCGACGCCCTTGCCGATGCGCTCAAGCAGATCGAAGCCGAGGTCGCGCTCAAGCAGCCGCAACTGGTGACTTACCGCGCTGCGCGTGAGGTGCAGTTCGTCGGCGGCGCGCCAGACGCTGCCGTGGCGGGCGAAACTGTCGAGGGCGCGCAGCGCCTGTGTGGAGGGAATTCTCAAGAGGTGAACCGAATTTGCACGAACCGGGAAAACATATCACTTTTTGGCGAGCCGCTTCACTGCTTTCTTTGATGCCATGGACAAACCGGTGACGACATCAGCGCAAGCGACCGCGCTTGCCTGCCTCGATGGCATCCAGCCCTCGCTGTCGCAATGGACGCGGACCATTTTCGATTTCGGCGAGACCGCTTGGCGCGAGTACCAGTCGGCCGCCTGGTATGTGGCGCGGCTGAAGCATGAGGGCTTTTCCGTCGAGGAAGGCTCGGGCGGCATGCCGACGGCGTTCTGCGCTCACTGGACGAATGGCGCCGGGCCGACGATCGGCATGTACGCCGAGTACGACGCCGTGCCCGGCAATTGCCAGGACGCGGTGACGGTAAAACAGCCACGGCCCGGCCTTGGCGTCGAGGCCGGCGGCCACACCGATCCGCATTCGGGGCTCGGCATGGCAAGCCTCGGCGGCCTGCTTGCGACCAAGGCGGCCATGCAGCGCCACGGCATTCCAGGCACGCTGCGTTTCACCGGCGAGCCGGCGGAGAAGGTACGCGGCTCCAAGCCGATCCATGCGGCCAGGGGCTACTATGACGGCCTTGCCGGCATGATCTCCTTCCATCCCTTCTACATGCTGCCGCTCTGCAACACGGCGCGTTGGGACACGCATTGCGGCGCTGCCTACGCCATGATCTACCGCTTCGTGTGCGACGAGCCCGAAAGCTGGGTTCGCGCGGGCGATGGAGCACCGATCCCGCAGGCGCATTCTGCCGTGCGGGCGCCCGGCGCCAACGACGCGCTGATGACGATGTACATGGCCTCCAAGGCGCTGCGCGATTCCATGTTGCCGCACCAGGGCGGCTGGTCGATCAGCGAGGCGATCCTGACCGCCGGCCAGGCAACCGCCGACAATCTGCCGGCGGGGCTGGCCGAGATCCAGTACATGATCCGCGTCCCGACCATCGGCATGGCCGAACAGGTCACCGCCGTGCTCGACCGCAACGCCGCGGCCGCCGCCGCGATCAGCGGCTGTCGATACGAGCGCCACTGGGTATCGAAGTCGCGGCCCGGGCTGGCCAATCACGCCATGGCCGGGATCGCCTATGACGCGCTCTCGACGGTCGGAGCACCACACTGGGACGAGCCCGCGAAGGCGGTCGCGCGCGAAATCCAGGTCAATGCCGGTGGCGCGGCAACCGAAAATCCCTTCATCGATGAGCTGGAGAGGCTGATTTCGCCGCAAGAGGCCGAAGCGATCCTGCGCCGCGACCTGCCGCCCTCGCAGGTGAATTCGACCTCCGACGACTACACCGACATGAGCTGGCATGCGCCGACCGCGCGCTTCTATGTCGCGCGCCCGGCGCTGCGCTCGGCGAATGGCCACGCCTATCCCTCCTGGGTGATGAATGCGCTGGGCGGCATTTCCGCCACCATCGACCCGATGGTCACCTGTGCGGCCAAGACGGTCGCGCTGTCGGCGCTGCGCCTGCTCGAAGACGGAAAAGCCCGCGATGCGGCGATGGATGAGTTCGTCACTCGCACCGGCGGCGGCATTGGCGGCGCGAACTGGATCGCGCCGCTCTGCGACTACGAACCACCGATCAATTTCCGCTGGCCGGAATATGTCACCACGGCGCGCGGCCGCGACTGGTGGATCCCAAGCAACGCATGACCCGACCAACCCTTGAGAACAAGCCCACGAGGAGAACACCATGACCGTTCATGATCGCATCGTCGCCGAGCCGTTTTCGCTGCAGCGCCGCAATCCGGCCGGCGGCACCAAGCCGCTGACCGCCTGGGGCTTCGCCAACGAAACCGACGTGCTGACCGACGTGCTGCTCGGATCGCCGAACTTCCTGCGCCATCTGTCGACCAGTTCCCTGTCACGAAAACATTTGCGCGAGGCGCCGTGCAACGTCCAGATCGCGCAGGCGCAGCACAAGGACCTGGTTGCCGCCTATGAGCATTTCGGCGTGAACATCCACTGGCACGAGCCGACGCCGGAACTGCCGATGCAGGTTTATTCCCGCGATTCCAGCGTCATGACGCCCTATGGCGCCATCATCACCGCCATGGCCAACTGGTGGCGGCGCGGCGAGAACTACGCCGCCATCCGCACCTACGAAAAGCTCGGCATCCCGATCTACGACATGGTCACGGCGGGTACCTTCGAGGGCGGCGACTTCAACGTCATCGAGGACGGCGTGGTGCTGATCGGCTGCGGCGGCGCCCGCACGCAGGAGGAAGGCGCCCGCCAGGTACAGGCCTGGTTCGACAAGGAGGGCTGGGAGACGCGCATCGCCTTCATCGACGAATACTATGTCCATATCGACCTGATGGTGGTGCCGATCGCCGAAAAGCTCACCGCGGTCTGCCTCGCCTGCACCGAGCCCGGCATTGTCGACTGGCTGAAGGGCAAGGGCCATGAGATCATCGATGTCCCCTTCCAGGACACGATGGCGCTCGGCTGCAACTTCATGTCGCTCGGCAAGGACCGGGTGATCGCGCCGACCTCCAGCAAGACGCTGATCGAAAAGCTCAAGGCGCGCGGCTTCGAGGTCGCGGCCGTCGACATGAGCGAGATCTCCAAGACCGGTGGCGGCATCCACTGCATGGCGCAGGCCCTGAAGCGCGAAGCGGCCTGAATAGCGCAGGCCTTCCAGGCGGGGCGATCGGTTACGGCCGTTCCCCCGCTCCGCCATCAACAAACCTTGCGGCTGTGTCCTCGCCGCCCTTGTGAGCGTCGGCAAAATGGATGAATAGTCCAAACAGGGCGCCGCCCTGAAATTGCCCGCTTGCGGTTTTCAGGTCGCGCCACAGCCGAGCCGGGTTTTTGAATGGTCAGCCCTGAACCGCGCAAGAGAAGAGGTCCGATCGCCTCCCGCCTTCTGGCGCTGGATGCCTGGATCGATTCCTCGCTCTACGAGATCGGGTTCAAGGCGCGCCAGTTCTGGGAGGCGGCGACAATCTTCTCGCGGCGCTTCCGTCTCAAGGGCTGGCGGCGCGGCATCATCGAGATCTTGAGCGAAGGTTTTACGCTCGGCGCCGGCGGCATCGTGGTCATGCTGGCGCTGGCCATCCCGGCGTTCCAGGATACGGCCGGCGATTGGCGCGCCCAGGGCGATTTCGCCGTCACCTTCCTCGACCGCTATGGCAATGAGATCGGCCAGCGTGGCATCATCCAGCGCGACTCGGTGCCGGTCGACGAGATGCCCGATCACGTCATCAAGGCAGTGCTCGCCACCGAGGATAGGCGTTTCTTCGATCACTACGGCATCGATGTTCTGGGCCTGTCGCGCGCGATTTTCGAGAATGTACGCGCGAACTCGGTCGTCCAGGGCGGCTCCAGCATCACCCAGCAGCTGGCCAAGAACCTGTTCCTGACCAATGAACGGACCTTCGAGCGCAAGATCAAGGAAGCCTTCCTGTCGCTGTGGCTCGAAGCCAATCTGTCGAAGAAGGAAATCCTGCAGCTCTATCTCGACCGCGCCTATATGGGCGGTGGCACGTTCGGCATCGAGGCGGCGGCCGACTTCTATTTCGGCAAGAGCGTCAAGGACCTGAACCTTGCGGAGGCGGCGATGCTGGCCGGCCTGTTCAAGGCGCCGACCAAATACGCACCGCACATCAACCTGCCGGCAGCGCGTGCCCGCGCCAATGTGGTGCTGTCCAACCTGGTCGATTCCGGTTTCATGACCGAAGGCCAGGTGCTGCAGGCAAGGCTGCACCCGGCCGACGTTGTCGATCGCGGCGAGCAGAAGAGCCCCGACTATTTCCTCGACTGGGCCTTCGACGAGGTCAAGAAGATCGCCAAGCCTGGCCAGCACTCGCTGGTTGCCCACACCACCTTCGACGCCAACATCCAGAAGGCGGCGGAAGAGTCCGTCGAGTTCCACCTGCGCCAGTTCGGCAAGGAGTACAACGTCACCGAAGGCGCCGTGGTCGTCATCGAGACCAATGGCGCGGTGCGGGCGATCGTCGGCGGCCGCGACTACGGCGCCAGCCAGTTCAACCGCGCCACCAAGGCGCTGCGCCAGACCGGCTCTTCGTTCAAGCCCTACGTCTACGCCACGGCGATGGAACACGGCTTCACACCGAACTCTGTCATTTCGGGCGGACCGATCAGCTGGGGCAACTGGTCGCCGCACAATTACGGTGGCGAGTCGGCGGGCAACATCACGCTGCTGATGGCGATGGCCAAGTCAATCAACACCGTGCCGGTGCGGCTGGCCAAGGACCATCTCGGCATCGGTCCGATCAAGGCGATGGCGGAATCATTCGGGGTGGAATCGCCGCTGGAGGGTCACAAGACCATGGTGCTCGGCACTTCGGGCATGACCGTGATGGACCAGGCGACGGGCTACAGCGTGTTCGCCCAGAACGGCTTCGTCGGTTCCCGGCACGGCATCACCCAGCTCGTCACCCGCACCGGCGACGTGGTGTATGACTGGACCAAGGATGCGCCGCCGCCACACCGGGTGCTCTCCGAGCAGGCACTGAGATCCATGAACACCATGCTGACGGCAGTACCGGTGATGGGTACGGCGCGGCGTGCCCAGATTCCCAACATCGTCGTCGCCGGCAAGACCGGGACGACGCAATCCTACCGCGATGCCTGGTTCGTCGGCTTCACCGGCAACTACACGGCGGCCGTGTGGCTGGGCAATGATGATTTTACCCCGACCAAGAACATGACCGGCGGCTCGCTGCCGGCGATGGTCTGGCAGCGCCTGATGGTCTACGCGCATCAGAACATCGACCTGAAGCCGATCCCGGGCATCGACAAGCCGTTCGTCGACGAGCAGATCGCGGCCAAGGCCGCGGACGCGCAGAAGAAGAGCGAGGAACAGGCCGCGGCCGAGGCGGCGGCCGAACGCCCGCCGGTGCTGTCGAGCCGGACCACGCAGACGCTGAGGGATATGACCCAGCTGTTCCAATCGGCGCCCAAACTCGACGCACCTACCCCGCCCGAAACGCTTTCGGCACTGTGACATCCGCCCCGGCGCGGGCCAGCCGAGGTGCAAATCCACCACGCCGGCTTGCCACGAGACCCCGCGCCGCGATATCCCCGAACGGCAATCCTTCGCGCACGCGGCCCTTCATGCTCAAGAATGCCTTCCTGATGCTGCTTTCGCTTGCCATAGCCATTGGCGGCGGCGGCGCCAGCGTCTGGTATGCGCTGAAGATCCAGGACGGCGTCGGGGCGATCCGCATCGGCCAATGGACCGCCTTCCCCGACATCGGCACACCGGCCGCCGACCCTTATTCCAAGGCGCGCGTGGCGCGCGAGGGCGTGCTGGCGCTCGGCCGCGCCGAGGGCCTGTCCTTCGTCGCGGAAAATGATGCCGCGGGCGACCAGCTCAAGCGGGAATGCAGCTACAGGATAGAGGGCGGATTTCCGACAGCCCGCTTCTGGACGCTCTACGCCGCCGATCAATCGCTCGGCGTCGTCGAGACCGGCAAGCCGCGGCTTGCGGCCCTTCAGTCCTACGAGGTGCTGCGCCAGGCCGACAATTCGGTGATCATTTCGGTCAGCCATCACCCGATGCCCGGCAACTGGCTTTTGACCGACGGTTCCGGCCGGATGTACTTCGTCCTGACCTTCTACGACACGCCGATCGCCAGCAGCACCGGCCTGTCGGACGTTTCGCTGCCCAGGATCGTGAAGGCCGGCTGCGATGCGTAATGTCCCAGCCGCGCTGCGCCGTCTTTTCCATGCCGTCCTGCTCGGCCTTGTCGGCGCCGGCATCGTGCACATCGTGGTGCTGCTTCTGGTGCCGGAGTTTTCTGAACGCGACGCCTGGTCGCGCCTGTCCATGGCGTCCGATCTCTACAGAATGAATCGGCTCGATGCCGAGGCGGGGGGCGCGCCGGTGGTGAAATCGGTCGACCCGCTATTCTATGCCACGGCCTGCCGGTTCGACCTGGAGGAAGGAATGGTTCGGATCAAGGCGCCGGGGAACGTCCCCTTCTGGTCGGTCTCGGTCTATGACCGCAGTGGCCATAATGTCTATTCCTTCAACGACCATACGGCGACCGGTGGCAAGCTCGATGCCGTGGTGCTGACGCCAGCCCAGATGATCGATGTGCGCAAGGACCTGCCCGAGGATCTGCAGGGGGCGATCTTCGTCGAGGCGCCGATCGACGAGGGCATCTTCGTCATCCGCAGCTTCGTACCGGACGACAGCTGGAAGCCGATCGTGTCGCGCTTTCTCGATCAGAGTTCCTGCGAACTGCAGGATTTCTAGGCCGGATAGGGCCTGATATCCGTATCAGAACAGCCGGCAGCGAATGCTGCCTGATGAGCCAGTCTGCCGCGTCAGGAAAACTCAGTGATGCGGCACCGGCGTCCGTGGCGATCCCGGCTTGTCGGGTCCGGCAGGCCGCGCCTCGCCGGTGCTGGACCGCTCATAGCGGATGCCGGGAAAGATAATGACCGCCGCCGGTATTTCGGTGGTTTGCTTGGCTCGATTGGTCGGTGCCGCACGCGGCACGAAAGACAGTACCATGCCCATGATTCGCGCATTCCTCTCGGTTTCCCCGGAGCACAACGCAACGCCTCCAATATCATTAAGGCCGGCAGAGGGTTAACGGAACGCTAACGGATCACCGCTAACTTGATCTTTGTCTTGAGGTCTGGACGTTCTGACCGAGGCAATCGCCAAACCGACATGGTCCCGGTTGAGCGTGATCAAGGCTGTGTATCGAGTATCGGGTATCCTTCGTGTCATCTTCGGACTTCAGGCAAATCGCGATACGGACGGAATCGGGCAAGGCCGAAAGGCTGTTCCGCGCCGCGGTGTCGGCGTTCTGCTCGCTGACGCGCCCATCGCGCCGCGAGATCGGCCAGCTTGAGGACCTGACGCTGCCGCTGTTCGACGATGTGTCCGTCGAATCGCGACGCTACGTGGCCGCCGCCCTTTCCGAATGCGAATATGCCCCCGCCGCGTTGGTGCGGCGCCTGTGCGAGGAACCGGTCGACATTGCCGCGCCGCTGCTGATCCGCTCGCGCGCCGTCAGCGATATCGACCTGATCGCGCTGATCGGTCGGCACGGACTGCCGCATGCGCGCGCCATCGCGCGCCGCAAGGACCTGAACCCGACCATCGCTGATCTGATCAGAGTGCTCGAAAGACCGACGCTGGTGCGGGTGCGGGATCCGGAGGTATCGGCCCCCACGAAACCAGCCGCCGCGCCCGTCAATGCGCAAGCGGCAGAGGACAGCGCGACAAGACAACAGGCTCCCGGCATTGCCGCAGAGAATGCACGACGCAGGCTGCGCTCCATGATGCGCACCGGCGACGAAGCCTTGGCGGCGAGGGTCGATGCGTTCCCCGGTTCGGATACCTATGTCAAACTGCGCGAGACGGCGCTGACGGGAAACGCCGCGTTCTTCCAAACGGCGCTTGCGGATGCCCTCGACATTGATTTCTCGACCGCGCGTTCGCTGACCGCCAACCAGAGCTACTCCTCATTGCTTGCGGCGCTGCGTTCGCTCGACCTCAGCGAGGACCGGGCCTTCCTGATCACGGTCGCCATCTATCCCAGCCTGTTTCCGCATCCGCAGGCCATCCGAACCTATCTCGACCGCTACCGCCTGCTGCATCGCGATGTGGCACTGGACAAGGTGCGGGTATGGAAGGCCGAGACCGTGTCCAGGATGGTTCGTGACGCCTCGTCGGCGAATCGCGACGGCCGCAAGGCCTCGAACAGCGACGATGTCGCCCCCCTCCTCAGGGCGTCTTCACGGAAATAAGTTCTTCCACCGGAACGGTCCCGGCCTCGATCTCGACCACCCAGATGTCCGGATCGAACTTCTTTTCCTTTTCAAGACGGGCATCGAGCACCGCCGGATCATCGCTGGCGCCGAGAAGGCTGAAGAAACGATCATCGGGTTTGGCCGAATCATAGCTTGTCTGCGGCGCGGGCCCGTAGAGAGCGACGTCACCCAGCCTGCCCCGCGTCAGCACGAAAACAGCACCGGCCTCGGTTGCGCCACGGTTGACCACGGCGGCAAATCCGCCGGCGCCGAAAACGCGGCGCACCAAGGCCGAAACCCACAGATCCGATGTGACGCGCATGAGACAGCTCCGAAAGCGTGCGGGCTATCTAGCGATAATTCCGCCGCTCGGCGAGCCGTCATTTCCCGATCAGTTGGTCAGGCCTATCTCGCGCATCTTGACGTAAACGATCTCGTCGGGTTCGCCGGTCTGCGGCAGGCCGAACAGCGACTGGAATTCCTTGATCGCCGCCTTGGTGCGCGCCCCGACGACACCGTCCAGCTGCATGTCGTCATTGCCGAACGCCTTGAGCCCGGCCTGGATCTTGACGATGCGGGGGTCGGGTCCCTGGGCCGGGGCGGTATCCGTCTGTCCGGCATTCGCCTGCCCGGAATTTGTCTGCAGGGACACCGGAACGGCGGCCTGCGTATCGGGGCGAGGCTGCGGTTTGGGCACGGAGGCGGTCTTCGGCGTTGCGCCAAGCTGATCGAGCAACAAGGCATCGATCTCGCCGGAAGCGTTGAGCCCGACCTTCTGCTGGTAGGCCTGTATGGCCTTGCGCGTGTTGGGGCCGGAAATGCCGTCGACCGTGCCGGAATAGAAATCGAGATCCTTCAATATGCCTTGCACCTGCTCGACCACCGGGTCGCCCTTCATCGGGGCGGGCGCGGCGTTGGGCCGCACGATGTTGATCGTCGTCTCCGGCTCGTCAGAGGCAGTGTGCGGAAAACCCTGGAAATTGCGGGTGGCGAAGAACGCCCCCGCATGCGGGAAAGGCTGATACCACAGCGCATTCGCCGAGACATAGAACAGCGTCACCAGGAATGCCGTCGATCCACCCACCAGGACCGGGTTGCGCGAAATCATGCCGCCGACGGCCAACGCGCCGTCCTGGAAGGCGTTGCTGCGGCGTTTGACCGCCTTAGGCTGTTTTGCGGAGCGAGCCACTTCTGTCCCCTTTCGCCCTCGTCACCGGCATCGTCAGCACCGCTGTCTCCTTCGCCGGGCGCCCCTTCGGCCCGTTGACCGGCAGGCTGATGGTCACCGTGGTGCCCTCGCCCGGCATGCTTTCGATCGACATGGTGCCTTCGTGCAGCGCCACCAGCCCCTTCACCAGTGAAAGGCCAAGACCGGTTCCTTCGAAACGGCGCGTATAGTCGTTCTGGATCTGCATGAAAGGCTTGCCGAGGTTGGCGAAGTCCTCCTCGGCGATGCCGATGCCGGTGTCCCTGACCCAGAAATGCAGGCGCGAGCCGATGCGCTTGGCACCAACGACGACATCGCCGCCATCGGGCGTGAACTTGATCGCATTGGAGACGAGATTGATGAGGATCTGCTGCACCGCGCGACGATCGGCGTTGATGTCGCCGGCGTCGGGAGCGATCTGCGTTTGCAGGTCGATGTTCTTGGCCTGCGCCTGCAGCCGCATCATCGACTGGCACATCTCGACGGCTTCCATGAACCGGAACGGCTCCGGTTCCGCCGTGTAGGCGCCCGATTCGATCCTCGACACGTCGAGTATGGATGTCACCACGGCCAGAAGGTGCTGGCCTGAATCCCGCACCAGGCCGACATATTCCTTCTGGCGCGGATCCTTGAAGGCGCCAAACATCTCATGCAGCAGCATGTCCGAGAAGCCGATGATGGCGTTCAATGGCGTGCGCAGTTCATGGCTCACCACCGCCAGGAACCGTCCCTTGGCCACTTCGGCGGCGGCTGCCATCTCATTGGCCTGCGCGAGTTCCCCGCGCAGCCGGGCAGTTTCGTCATTTTCGCGCAGGACCAGCGTGAAGACATCGCCCTGCTCCTCACCGCGCACCAGTTCGAGCAGGAACGGCCGATAGTTGTCGGCCATCAAGCGGCTGTCATTTTGGCGATTGTCATTCTGGCCGTTGCCGTTCTGGGGCAGCCTGATGCGCAGTTCGAGGCGGCGCGACAGGGCACCATCACGCATGTCGGCAAGAGCGCTGAGATAGGAGACACGGTCCGACAGATGGACACGGTCGAAAAAGCCGGTTCCGGAAAGCAGTTCAGGCGGCAATTTCAAAAGCGTGCGCGCCTTGGCGGACGCGTCCAGGACTTCGCCGTGGCGAGCGACCCGCAGGATCACCGCGTCGATGATGTCTTCCAGCCGGTCGCCGGGATCCAGCGCATCAGCCGCACCGGTGGTATCGCAAAACGCCGATACGCGCGGGATGAGCGTCAGGGCCCAGGCCAACGGCACCAGCCAATGCCAGGCCACGATCTGCGCGCCCGCGAAGGGCAGGAAGGCCGCTGCCAGAGGCTGAAGGGCAATGGCGGCAATGGCCGAGACCGCTCCCCACAGGGCCGCCCGCCGCGAAGCGCCGATCCACCAGGCTTCGAAAGGCAGCGCAACGGCAAGCATGGCGACGGGAGAGCTCAACCCGCCGGCGGCGGCGATGAGGCCGCCAAGGGCAACAGCCGCCATCGCCAGGGCGATCGGGGCCGCCGCGGCCATCTTGCCGGTTGCCGCCACCAGCAAGGCGACGAACCAGCACAGACCGAAGGCGGCGAAGATGGCGGCCATGGTCACAGCGGCGCCCATGCCTGATGTGACCAGCGTGACAGCCGCACCAGCGGCAAAGAATGGCGCTGCCAGCATGACGCCGATGAAACGGCGTTGGCGTTCGCGGCCGCTCTGCCCAAGAATGGAGGGATGGACCATACGTTCGCAACCGGCGGCAATCGCGCCAGGCAATTCAGCGTATCTGGCCTTAATTGGCATCAACTCAACGCACTCGCACTCGTCGTGAACAGCTCTGCCTTTGCAGATTGTTTTGATTGGCTCTGAAACTCTCATCCAGCGTTTAAGGAATGGATAAGGCAGGGCCGACCAAAGCCCGGCCTGCGGCAAATATCGGGACGGAGGCGGCCGAAAACCCGGGCAAATGCCGCCATAGTAAATGGAGGGTTATCTCCGAACGCCCGACGTCAGCGGACCGTCGATGGGAAGAGAACCGCCCCAATCCGAGGAAACATGAATAGAAACAAGCAGATGGATGGTTATCAGATGGTAACGAAAATCCTCCCGATATGAGACAAATCCACTGCAAAACGCTTTGTTTCGAATTTGCCTAAAATTTGAGGAAAATTCTCTGCGAACCTGCAAGCCGTCCTTTGTGCCTGTGTGCCAAGATCCTGCCCATAAAAGAGGTCATGCCACATGATGCATGATCCGGTCACGACGAGAGGCGAGGCATGTTCTTCCTGATAAGAATGGCTTTCTGGTTTTCACTGGTGCTCCTTGCGCTGCCGCTGAGTGTCGGTTCCGAAGAACCCGGGCAGGAAAGCGTCGGGCCGATCCAGGCCCTGTTCGCGGCACGCGACGCGGTGGGTGACATTGCCGGCATCTGCGAGCGCAAGCCCGATGTCTGTGAAACCGGCAAATCGGCGATGCACACCATCACCGCACGCGCCAAGGAGACGGCCAAGATCGCGGCCGCCATGCTGGACGACAAGTCCGCTGGCCCCGACACCTCGACAATGACGGGCAGCGTGCCGGAAGAGATCGTCCTGCCCGAGACCGTCAACCTGCCGGTAAAGAACTAGGCTGCCCATGAACAGTTAAGCCGTCTCGACGGCACGCCGCGGGCCGTCTGCCCTCTCGACGCCCGCGGTGTTCTTGTTTTTTCCGTGACGCGGCACTGCCGCATGACTATATCCGGGTCATGGCGACCACGATCCAGACGATCCGCGATGACTTCTCCTTCCTCGATGAGTGGGAGGACCGCTATCGTTACGTCATCGAGCTCGGCGAAGCGTTGCCTCCCTTTCCCGATGCGGAACGCAATGCCGCCAACAAGGTGCCTGGTTGCGTCAGCCAGGTCTGGCTGACCACCGAAAAGGGACCGGGCAGCGATCCGGTCATTACCTTCACCGGCGATTCGGACGCCCATATCGTGCGGGGGCTGGTCGCGATCATGCTGGCGCTGTTTTCCGGAAGGACCGCCAGCGAAATCCAGAAAACCGATGCGGAAGCGACGCTGAAGGCGCTCGGCCTGGACGAACACCTGTCGCCCCAGCGCGCCAATGGTCTCCGCTCGATGGTCAAGCGCATCAAGCGCGATGCCGAGGCGGCACTCAGGCAAACCGCCTGACGCCCCTGTCGGCCACAACAAGCCTCTCCCCAAAAGTCAAACGGCGCCCGGAGGCGCCGTCAACGTCGCTTCGACCTGACAGCAGCGACTACCGCGCCTTGCGCTTGCGGCCAAGGCCCATCTTCTTGGCAAGCTGCGAGCGGGCCGCCGCATAGTTCGGGGCAACCATCGGGTAGCTCGGGTCGAGGTTCCACTTTTCACGATACTGGTCCGGCGTCAGATCATAGTGGGTCATCAGGTGACGCTTGAGCGACTTGAACTTCTTGCCGTCTTCAAGACAGACAATGTAGTCGTCATGGACCGAGCGCTTCGGATTGACAGCCGGCTTCTGCTTGTCGGCAGGGGGCTGTTCGGCGGTTCCGCCCACGCGCCCGAGAGCGGCATGGACATCGGATATGAGGTTCGGCAGTTCGCCGACCGGTACGGGATTGTTGCTGACATAGGCGGCCACCACATCGGCGGTCAGCTCAATCAGCGCATCATTGTTTCTGGAAGGTGTTTCGACAATATCCATGATCTTCAGGCCCCAACAAGAGTTACATCGGTTTGCGCCCCTTTTCAGGCAGGGCATTGCACGAATTTTATGAAGGTAGAATTTCAGTGATTCGTGTCAAGGTCACATCAATGCGACCTGAGAGCAAGTAAGTCAATTCGCTCTTCGCGTTGTATTTGCGAAAGTTGATCAAATATTGGCCAGTCAGCTTCAATCTTTCGTGCGTTATGTATTTTCCGATATTTCGCGCGCCAAACCGACAAAGGCTGACGTTACGTCAGATCATCGTTACATTCGCGACAACTCACAAAACAGGCTTTCAATGCTCCGGTTTGCTTTGCCATCGCGTGAACAGTCTTGGTTGTCACATCCGCCCGCGAAACCATAGGTTGCCGCCCACCTTTCATGCAGGCGATCAGGCGGCATGTCCGCCAGCCTGCCGCCTCGGGGCCAATCGATGCCGCTCGATCAATACGGGGTGATGAACTTGCCATAGGCCCAGCCCTTGACGAAGGTGCCGTTCCTGGCCGGATCATGCCAGATCTCACACCAGCGATAGCGAACAGTCTGCCGCTGCTTCCATGCAGGTTGATTGACGATGTCGAGCAGGTTTATGCCATCGGTGCATCGTCCGGTCATTTGCAGGATGGTACCGTTCGGGTATGCGGCCTGCTTCCGGGATGTGGCTGATGGATATTTACGCACGTTGAGCGTGTCGCCGAACGGCACATTGGCCACTTGCCAAGCCGCGAATACGGTCGCATGAGACTGGCCAGCAAAGACCAGTGTTAGCGAAGCAGCGGCGAAAGTCGCCGCAATCCGAGACCGAATGGTCATCATCTTTCCTCCCGGCCCATCTCAAGGAGCCGACACCACCTCTAGGCTGCAACCCTTGAACCCACCCTGATCGGCGTGTTCACTCACCATTCAAGATATCCCCCAGCGAGACGCAATGACCAAGACTCCCCGATTTCCGATCGTCAGCCCGCCAACGCCCGAGAAGCGGCCGGTTTCCGATACCCATCATGGCATCACGCGAACCGATGAGTACGCATGGCTGCGGGCCGACAACTGGCAGGAGATGTTCAGGGATTCTTCCCTGCTCGATGCGGCCATCCGCGCCGAACTCGAAGCCGAAAACGCCTATCAGTCGAAGCTGATGGCCGACACATCGGATCTGCAGAAGCAGCTTTTCAAGGAAATGAAAGGCCGTATCAAGGAGGACGATTCATCGGTTCCCATGAAGGACGGGCCCTATGCCTATGGTTCTTCGTTCAAGCTCGGCGGCGAGCAGCCGCGCTATTTCCGCATGTCGCGCGACGGCGGGCCTGAGCAGATCCTGCTCGACGGCGACATGGAGGCGAAAGGCAAAGCCTATTTCCGGCTTGGCGGTGTCGACCATTCGGCCGATCACGGCAAGCTGTTGTGGGCCTTCGACGACAAGGGTTCCGAGTTCTACACGCTGCGCGTGCGCGACCTTGCCGACGGCAAGGAACTGGCCGACCAGATTCCCGCCACCGGCGGTTCGGGCGTGTGGAGCGCGGGCAATGACGGGTTCTTCTACACGCGCCTCGACCCCAACCACCGGCCGTCAAAGGTGCTCTTCCACGCACTGGGACAAGACCCTGAAAACGACCGCCTGATCTATGAGGAAACCGATCCCGGCTTCTTCATGAATGTCGACGGCACCCGCAACAACCAATGGATCATGATCGGCATCAACGATCACGAGACCTCGGAATATCGCCTGCTGAGCGCCAGCGATCCGTTTGCCGAGCCGAGGCTGGTTTGCGGGCGCGAAACCGGGCTTCAGTATGAGTTGGAGGAAGGCGGCGACGTCTTCTTCGTCCTGACCAATGCGGACGGCGCGAAGGACTTCAAGATCATGACGGCGCCGGCAAGCGATCCAGTTCGCGCCAACTGGCGGGAGCTGGTTCCGCATGAGCCGGGCCGGCTGATCCTGTCGGTGATCGGCTTCAAGGACCATATGGTCCGGCTCGAGCGCAAGGAGGGCCTGCCGCGCATCGTCGTGCGGGATCGCGCCAGTGGCGAGGAGCACCTGATTTCATTCGACGAGGAGGCCTTCTCGCTCGGCCTGTCGGGTTCCTATGAATACGATACCGACATCATGCGCTTTTCCTATTCGTCGATGACGACGCCGTCGCAGGTCTTCGACTACAACATGCGCACCCGCGAGCGGGTGCTGCTCAAGACCCAGGAAGTGCCGTCGGGCCACGATCCGGACCATTATGTCACAAGGCGACTGATGGCCCCCGCCACCGATGGCGAGTTGGTGCCGATCTCGCTTCTGCACCACCGCGACACGCGACTGGACGGATCGGCACCTTGCCTGCTCTACGGCTACGGCTCCTATGGCATTACCGTGCCGGCCGCCTTCAACACCAACTGGTTCTCGCTGGTCGACCGTGGGCTCGTCTTTGCCATCGCCCATGTGCGCGGGGGCAAGGACAAGGGTTACGGCTGGTACGATGACGGCAAGCGTGAGCACAAGATGAATACCTTCACCGACTTCATCGCCTGCGCGCGCCACCTCGTTGCCGAACGCTATACCGCGCATGACCGCATGGTCGCGCAAGGCGGCTCGGCCGGCGGCATGCTGATGGGCGCCGTCGCCAACATGGCGCCGGACTGCTTTGGCGGCATCGTCGCCGAGGTTCCGTTCGTCGACGTGCTCACCACCATGCTCGACGCGACCCTGCCGCTGACGCCGCCGGAATGGCCGGAATGGGGCAACCCGATCGCGTCCGCCGACGACTACCGGACGATCGCCGCCTATTCGCCCTACGACAATGTCGCGGCACTCGACTATCCGCCGATCCTGGCGCTTGCCGGCCTCACCGACCCGCGCGTCACCTATTGGGAGCCGGCCAAATGGGTGGCGCGGCTGCGCGACCGCAAGAGCGGCGACAATCCGGTGCTGTTCAAGATCAACATGGATTCCGGCCATGCCGGTGCGTCCGGCCGGTTCTCACGCCTGGAAGAGATCGCCTATACTTATGCCTTCGCGCTGAAGGTAACGGGCAAGGCGCAGCTTGCCGGGGCGACACTCAAATGATCGATCTGTCCACGTTGATTGCCTATGTCGCCGTCGTGCTCGGCTTTGTCTTCATCCCGGGTCCGGCCACGCTGTTGACGATCGCCCGGGCAACGAGTTCGGGGACAAAGGTCGGGATCGCGACCGGCGCCGGGATCGCGGCCGGCGACATATTTCACACTGTCATGGCAATGGTCGGGATCTCTGCGATCATCGCCACGTCGGCGACGCTGTTCAGCATCGTAAAGTATATCGGCGCGGCCTACCTTGTTTACCTCGGCATTCGCGCCATCATCGAGAAAACGCCGGCCCACCCCTCTGCCGGCGCGCTCGCCATCTCCGCCGGCAAGGCGTTTCGGCAGGCTGTCCTGACCGAAGTGCTCAACCCCAAGACCGCGCTGTTTTTCCTGGCATTCCTGCCTCAGTTCGTGCGACCCGAAAACGGAACGGTGATGCTTCAATTGGCCGTATTGGGAATTGTCTTCGTCGTGCTCGGTCTTTTCAGCACGGTCGTCTTTGCCGTGAGCGCCGGTCGCCTCGGCAGTTTCCTGCGCCGAAATCCGACCGTGCTGAAATGGCAGGGCAAGATTGTCGGCGGCATCTACTGCGCCCTGGGCGTACGTCTGGCGTTGCAGCAACGCTGAGGGCTCGGACAGCACGTTCACTTTTGGGTTCGGCGATCATGACTTTTTGAATTCCGCTTTGCTTATTTGCGCTCGCAATTGTGCCAGCCCCGCGCTAACCAGTGCGCGGCTTTTCGCAAGCCGCGCTTGCCATGTTTGCTACTGGGGTATGCCATGCTGCTCGTCGACGTCTATCTCGACAAATCGCCGATCCAGGGCATTGGCGTCTTTGCCAAGCACCACATCCCCAAGGGCACGCTGATCTGGAAGCTCGACCCCCGCTTCGATCGGATCATCGATGTCGAGACCTATGAGGGCGAAACCGGGCCGGTGAAGAACTATCTCGACCGCTATTCCTACCCGGACCGGCGCGATCCGGCCTATATCGTCTTCGAAGCCGACGACGCCCGCTACATGAACCATGACGACGAGCCGAATTGCGATGTCTCCTCGCCCGAGGAAACATACGCCTTGCGCGACATCGCACCCGGCGAGGAACTGACCTGCAACTACAATCTTTTCTTCGAGACGGGCTTCGATTTCCTCGGCGACCGGCACCTCTAGTCTGAAAATAGGGACATGGCTCCTAAAAGCCGGGCCTGGAGACTTCGATTGCCCGGCCCGACAGGATGGTGGTGGCGAAGTTTTCGCCACCGTCCGATGCCATCGTCGACGACGCCCAGGATTCAATCTGGCGCTGTTCGACGCGCTGGCAAAAATGATCTGGGCCTGGACACTCAATTCGCAGCCGGCTTGCGCGCCGGATAACCATTGGGATGCGGCGGTACTGCCTTGAGATAGGCGGCGATCGCCGCGCGATCCCCGGCAGTCAGCTCGGCCATGTTGCGTTGCACGTCGACCATGGCGCCGCCGACGGAATCGAAGTTGGGCGTGAAGCCCGTCTCGAGATAGTTGGCTATGTCGGCTTCCGACCAGTTGGCGATGCCGCCCTTGCCCGATGTGATGTTGGGCACGACGCCTGAGCCCTCTGCGGCCACGGCACCCGCCAGCCACTCGCCTTTCCTGGTCCCGCCCGCGAGATCACGCGGCGTGTGGCATTCGCCGCAATGGCCAGGTCCTTCGACCAGATAGCGCCCGGCCATGACCGGATCAGGCGTACCATTGGCGAACGCAATGACAGGCTGATCGCTGAGATAGAGCCGTTTCCACAGGCCGATGCCACGGCGGATGTTGAATGGGAAAGCCAGCGTATTGGCCGGCGCCTTGCCGGCGACCGCGGGCAGCGTCTTCAGAAAGGCATAGAGATCGGCAATGTCAGACGGCTTCATGCGGGCGTAGGACGCGTAGGGAAAGGCCGGATAGAAATGCTCGCCAGACGGCGACACGCCCTTGAGCATGGCGTTGGCGAGATCCTCGACCGACCATGCGCCGATGCCGTCCTTGGGATCTTGCGAAATGTTGGGCGGAACGAAGGTGCCGAACGGCGTCTTGAGTTCGAGGCCGCCCACCAGTTGAAGCCGCGCATCGCCCTGCGAGCCGGGCTTTGCGTGGCAGGATGTGCAGCCGCCGGCATAGAAAATGCGCTTGCCCCGGCTAGCATCGCCCGGTCCGAGTTGCGCCAGGGCGGTCTTATCCAGCCTGACCGGCGCCGACAAAAGCCAACCAGCGGCCGCGCCGACACCGCCCAGAACAAGGGCCGCGCCGGCGAGCTTCTTCAGCCATGCCATATCAGGCAATCAGCCCTTCTTGATCCTGTAGCCCTGATGGCAGGCGCCGCAATCCGAGCCGAGGGTGCCGACTTGGGCCTTCAGCGCGTCGGCATCGGCGGGAGCCGCGGCGACCGCGGCCTTGACGTCGGCGAGATATTTGTCCTCGGCGGCCTTGAAGCCGGCCGTGTCCTCCCAGATCTTCGGCCCCGCCGTGGTGTCGCCGGTATCGCTGCCTTTCGGGAACAAGGCATCGACGTCGAACTTCTCGGCATTCGCCTGCAGCGCCTGCAACTGCGTCAGCACGGCAGCGGCGTCAAAGGGCTCCTCGCCCTTGGCCACTTTCGACAGGCCGCCGACGATCTTTCCGCGCTCCTTCATCAGAGCCTGCCGGTCGAGGATCGGATCGGCAAAGGCCGCCGAACCGGCGAAGGCGAGCGTTGAGATGGCGATGACAAGCTTTCTCATTCATTTGGCTCCATGATGAAGGCATTTCAGGACTCGACGTTAACGGATGTCGCGGACGGATTATTCCCTTCCTCCGACCGATTTTGCCGAACGGTGAGTGACTGGGGAGATCTCGGCTCTCCAAAAAGAAAAGCCCCGGAATGCCGGGGCTTTTCTGCAGGTCGATCAAGCTTTTTCGTACAATTCCAGCACGTGATCCCAGTTGATCAGGCTGTCGACGAACGCCTCGAGATATTTCGGCCGCGCGTTGCGATAGTCGATGTAGTAGGAATGCTCCCAGACATCGACGCCGAGGATCGGCGAGGCGCCATGAACGAGCGGGTTCTCGCCGTTCGGCGTCTTCGAGATCGCCAGCTTGCCGTCCTTGACCGAAACCCAGGCCCAGCCCGAACCGAACTGTGTCGTGCCTGCCGCGATGAAGTCGGCCTTGAACTTGTCGTAGCCGCCGAGATCGCTGTCGAAAGCCTTCTGCAGCGCGCCAGGCAGCTTGTTGCCGCCGCCGCCCTTCTTCATCCACTTCCAGAAATGGATGTGGTTGTAATGCTGCGCGGCATTATTGAAGAGGCCGGCATTCTTGCCGAACGACTGCTTGACCACCTCTTCGACCGACAGGTCGCCAAGGCCCGCCTCGGCGGCCAGCTTGTTGCCGTTGTCGACATAGGCCTTGTGGTGCTTGTCGTGGTGATACTCCAGCGTCTCTTTCGACATGTAAGGCTGCAAGGCCTCATAGTCATAGGGCAGAGCGGGCAATTCAAAAGCCATGGGTAGTACTCCCTCGTGGAAAAATCCGGTGTCGATACCGGATTAAGATAGGTCTGGATTGAGCTGGAACAACTCCGGAAGTGAAGCGCCGGTTCCCTTTCTAAGCGGGTTCCGGAAAACTGTCACACGGTTTTCCTGCGGTGAGGCGTGCAGCGACAAAACGGCCAGACTGGCGCGTCAGCCTGCCGATTTCGAATGCGCCCATTCCCAATAGAGTTCACGCGCCTTCTTGGCCACCGGTCCGGGTTGCAGGTTGCGATCCTCGATGCGCGTGATCGGCACCACCTTGGAGTGGTTGCCGGTCGAAAAGATTTCGTCCGCTTCGAGGAAATCGCGCACCGACAAGGTCTTTTCGGTGGCTTTGAAGCCATACTCACCGAGCAGATTTATCGTGCGCGAACGCGTGATTCCGGACAGGAAGGTTCCGTTCGGCGCCGGCGTGAAGACATGTCCATCCTTGACCAGGAAAATGTTCGAGGTCCCGGTCTCTGCGACGTTGCCCAGCATGTCCAGAACCAGCGCATTGTCGAAGCCGCGCATCTTGGCCTCGAGAATGGCGCGGCCATTGTTGGGATAAAGGCATCCGGCCTTGGCATTGGTCGGCATGGTTTCGATCGTCGGGCGCCGGAACGGCGACACCGTGACCGAAAAGCCGGACGGCGAGATCATCGGCGATTCATACAGGCAGAGGCAGAAACGGGTCGATGCGGGATCGGCCGGCACGCCCATGTAGCCGCCATGCTCGGCCCAGTACATCGGCCTGATATAGACCGCCGTCTTGCCGTCGAACTTCTTCAGCCCATCCCAGGTCAGCCCGACGATCTGTTCGGGCGTCATGTTCGGCTTGAGGCCAAGCGCGATCGCCGAGGCGTTCACCCGCCTGGCATGGAGGTCGAGGTCGGGCGCCACGCCTTCGAACCAGCGCGCGCCGTCGAACACGCTGGTGCCGAGCCACATCGCATGGCTGCGCGGCCCCAATATGGCGACATTGCCCTCGTACCAGTCCCCGTCGACGAAGGTCCATGTCGCGGATTGCGCCGCTGCCGCCAGTGTCATTGCGTTGTCCCGTTCCAATCAATGTTGTGTGATGACATTGGATGATGCTTTGGCCGCCGCCGTCAACGGGCATCGGGGGAGTTTTGTTGAGGCCAGCGGCGGGCGCGGTGCAATCAAGGCTTGCACCGCGCCCCGCCTCCCCTCAAAACTGTCGCCATGCAATACGCCGCCTATGTTTTCGATGCCTACGGTACACTGTTCGACGTGCATGCCGCCGTGCGCCGCCATGCCGACCGGATCGGGCCGGACGGCCAGTTGCTGTCGGAGATCTGGCGCGCCAAGCAGCTCGAATATTCCTGGGTGCGCACGTTGATGGGCGCCTATGCCGATTTCTGGCAGCTGACCGAGCAGGCGCTCGACTTCGCCCTGCGCAAGGTCCCCTCGGCCGATTCAAGCCTGAAGGCCAGGCTGCTCGAAGCCTACTGGCGGCTGGATTGCTATCCTGAGGTGCCGGCCGTGTTGAAGGCGCTCAAGGCCTCGGGAGCCAGGCTGGCGATCCTCTCCAACGGCTCGCCCGAAATGCTGGAAGCTGCCGTCAAGTCCGCCGCGCTCGATCAGGTTCTGGACGACATCTATTCCGTCGACGCGGTGCGCCGCTTCAAGACCGATCCGGCGGTCTACGACATGGTCGCCACCGGCTGGCGCCTCTATCCCGGCGCGGTGTCCTTCCAGTCCTCGAATCGCTGGGACATTGCGGGTGCCACCAAATTCGGCTTCCGCACGGTGTGGATCAACCGTTCGAACCAGCCCGAGGAATATCGGGACTTCCCGCCAACCCTGATCCTGCCGACCCTCGAAGCCTTGGTCACCGCCTAAGCTATCCATCTGTTGCCCTGGCGCCACAGTTGCGGCACGGTCACAGCTTCGCCTTTGTTTGTCCACGTTCGGGCCAGAATCGGAACCGCCTATCGCGCCAAGTGTTGTCAGGCACCTGCAGCGGCGATCGGCGTATTGACGCTTTGTTGCGATTTGAGTCCTAAAGAAGGCAGTCATGTCCATAACCGAAATCGAATCCTATCGCCTGAGCCGTCGCGGCTTCCTCAACGCCGCAGCATTGGGCGCCGCATCGATCGCGGTTTCCGCATGCGCCACCACCGGCCCAGCGCCGGTCGAGCCACCGCCGCCGACCTATGTCGAGCCACCGCTTGCCGATTATGCGTCAATGTACGCGGCCGTCAGCGATGGCGGCTTCGACCTGCCGGCCATCCCCGTCGACAGGATCGATCCGCAGTTCCTGCGTCAGGTCGTTCCGGACCCAACCGGGCAGAAACCAGGAACCATCGTCGTCGATACGACGGGCCATTTCCTCTATCTGGTTCGTCCGGGCGGTCAGGCGATCCGCTATGGCGTCGGCCTTGGCCGCGCCGGATTCGAATGGTCGGGCGACGCTGTCGTCCAATGGAAGCAGAAATGGCCGAAATGGACGCCGCCGGATGAGATGATCGCCCGGCAGCCGGAACTGAAGCAGTACAGCGCCGACAATGGCGGCATGCCCGGCGGGCTGAAGAACCCGCTAGGTGCCCGTGCGCTCTATCTCTTCCAGGGCAATGTGGACACACTTTACCGCCTGCACGGCTCGCCGGAATGGCGCTCGATCGGCAAATCGGTGTCATCGGGCTGCGTGCGCCTGATGAACCAGGACATCATCGACCTCTACGACCGGGTGCCGTCGAAAAGCCCGGTCATCGTGACCAGCGATGCCAGCCAGCCGATGGCGGCCGCGGCGACCGCGAACCACAAGGCGATCCCGATCGATGCCGGGGTGCCGGACGGATCTGTCCTGCTCGGCCCCGTCAAAGCGGTCACGAACGCGATCTTCTGATCCGGCTTCGCCCAGGGAATATGCTCGGCGCCACGTGTCCAAGCGGATGCGCGGCGCTATAAAGCATAGACTTTGCCGCAGGGCTCAGCGCCCCCGCGACAGGCTGCCCAGGATACCACGCACGATCGCACGTCCGACCGACGAGCCGACCGAGCGCACCACCGACTTGATCGCCGCCTCGGCGACCGTCTGGCGATTGGAGGGGCGCGGTGCCGGCGCGCGGCGGCCACCCGACTGCGGGGCGGGATCGTCATTGCCGAAGCCCGGAATTGTCCAGCGCGAGCCACCGGTGCCAGCCTGCTGCGCCTGCTCTTCGGCGTCCTGTGCGTCCTTGGTCTTCTTCTGCAGTATCTCGAAGGCCGACTCGCGATCGATGACCTGGTCGTACTGGCCGGAGACGGGGCTTTCCGCGACCAGCTTTTGCCGCTCGGCCGGGGTTATTGGACCAAGCCGCGACGACGGCGGACGGATCAGCGTGCGCTGTACCATGGACGGCACGCCCTTGGCCTCCAGCGTCGAGACCAGCGCCTCGCCGGTGGCGAGCTGGGTAATGGTGGAGGCGCAGTCGAAGTCGGGATTGGGGCGGAACGTTTCCGCCGCCGTCCTCACCGCCTGCTGCTCGCGCGGCGTATAGGCGCGCAGAGCGTGTTGAACGCGGTTGCCGAGCTGTGCCAGCACCTTCTCGGGGATGTCCAGGGGATTCTGCGTGACGAAATAGACGCCGACGCCCTTCGAGCGGATCAGGCGGACCACCTGTTCGACGCGGTCGATCAGCACTTTCGGCGCCTCGTCAAAGAGCAGATGCGCCTCGTCGAAAAAGAACACCAGCTTCGGCTTGTCGGGATCTCCCACCTCGGGCAGTTCCTCGAACAGTTCCGACATCAGCCAGAGCAGGAAGGTCGCGTAGAGCCGCGGGTTCATCATTAGCTTGTCGGCGGCCAGCACGCTGACGGCGCCCCGGCCATCACGCGTGGTGCGCATGATGTCGGCGATGCGCAGAGCCGGCTCGCCGAAGAAATTGGCCGCGCCCTGTTGCTCCAGCACCAGCAGCGTGCGCTGGATGGCACCGACCGATGGCTTGGTGACATTGCCGTAGCGGGCGCTGATCTCTTCGGCGCGCCCGGCGATGTTGGCAAGCAGCGCCTGCAGGTCCTTGAGGTCAAGGAGCAGCAGGCCCTCTTCATCGGCAATGCGGAAGGCGATGTTCATGATGCCCTCCTGCGCGTCGGTCAGGTTCATCAGCCGCGACAGGAGCAGCGGTCCCATTTCCGATATCGTTGCGCGGATGGGGTGGCCTTGCTCACCGAACAGGTCCCAGAAGATGACGGGGAATTCCTGGAAATCGTAGGGATCGAGCTTGACCTGTGCGGCCCGCTTGACGAGAAAATCCTGAGCCGTGCCCATCATGGCGATACCGGACAGGTCGCCCTTGATGTCGGCGCAGAACACCGGTACGCCGGCATTCGAAAAGCCCTCGGCCAGGACCTGCAAGCTAACCGTCTTGCCGGTACCGGTGGCGCCCGTCACCAGGCCATGGCGATTCCCGTACTGCAGCAGCAATTGTTCGGGACGCTGATAGCTGTCATCGGGCTTGCGGCTGGCGCCGATGAAAATACTGGTGTCGTCAGCCATATATAGGGTCTCCGCAAACTGATGTGTCTAAAAAGGCAGCCTTTGGCCGAAGGTATAGTGAGGCTGTTGCACAGCGACAATGCCAATCGTCCAAAGCGGGGCCAATCGTCCAAATTGCCCCAATCGGACCTATCGCCGAAATCGGATTTTGGAACTTGCGGATTTTGTTGGTGTTTGGCAATCGTTCATGGTCCGTCCACGCAAGCGCCCTATATCAGATGGATCGAATTCAGACCCTGGACGCGCATTGCGATAACCGACCGGGGACCTTAGACTGAGCTGCTCCGGGCTGGTGCGGCGACATAAACGAGGAAGATGGATGGGCGCTGGAGCCTTGACCAGGGACGTTGAACCGGGGGATGCCGAACGCCAGCGATGGCTGGCCTTGGCGGAAAAAGCGTTGGCCGGCGCATCCTTCGAGGAAAAGCTGGTTTCGCATACCGACGACAGCATCCGCATCGAGCCACTCTATGACCGTGCGGCCGGGGCCGAGCCGATCGTGCGCGCGAATCCTCGGTCGCCGTGGATTGTCAGCCAGCGCGTCGACGATCCCGATGTCGATCGTGCCAAGGCGCAGGTCCTGGATGATATCGCGCAAGGGGCGACAGGGTTGTCGCTCGTCTTCGAAGGTGCGCCGAACGCATTCGGCTACGGCTTGCCGAGGACCGCGCAGGCGCTGGAGACGGTGCTGGAGGGCGTACCCCTCAACCGGATGCAGATACGCATCGACACTCACCCGTGGAGCCGGCCGATGGCCGACTGGCTGGTGGCGTTTCTGGGCAAGCGCCGCTCCGATCCGGCAAAGCTGAACCTGTCCTTCGGCATCGATCCGGCGGCGATCCTTGCCGGCACCGGCCGGCTGCGCATGTCGATCGAGGCGCTGCAGGAATCGATGCCGCAATCGCTGGCGCACTTCTTCTCGATGGGCGTGCCGGGCGTGCTCCTGGAAGCGGACGGGCGCGTCTTCCACAATGCCGGCGCCACGGAAGCGCAGGAGCTCGGGATCATGCTGGCTTCCGCGGTTTCGTATCTCAGAATGTTCGAGAAGGCGCGGCAGCCACTCGTCTATGCCGCGCCTCATATCGGCTTCGCACTCAGCGTCGACCAGGACCAGTTCCTCTCCATGGCCAAGGTACGGGCCCTGCGCAGGCTTTGGGCACGGGTGCAGGAGGCTTGCTCGATCCCCAATTCCACGGCCAACATCCATGCCGAGACATCATTCCGCATGATGACGGCATTGGACCCGGAGACCAACATCCTGCGCACGACGATAGGCTGCTTCGCAGCGGCCGCGGGGGGAGCCGATTCAATCTCCATCCTGCCGCATACGATCGCGCACGGCCTGCCGGCTCCCTTTGCCCGCCGCGTGGCACGCAACGCGCAGCTGATCATGGCCAATGAAAGCCATGTCGATCACGTCGCCGATCCCGCCTGTGGTTCAGGCGCGGTAGAGGCGCTGACATCAGATCTTTGCGAAGCCGCCTGGGCGGAGTTGCAGACGATCGAGGCCGAAGGAGGAATACTGTCCAGCCTCCGTGACGGGCACATCCAGAAGCGCGTTCGCACCGCGGCCGCTCGTCGCGACGCCGCCTTCAGGTCCGGCGAGCGGGCCATCATCGGCACCACACTCTATCCACAGAAGGCCGAGCGCCCGGTCGAGACACTGGACGCAAAGCAGCGGCCGGCTTTCACCGAAGGTGTCGTCCTGTGCGAACCGCTGTTTCCGGCCCGCATCGACCAATCCATCGGGGCGGTCCCTTGATTCCGGATTTCAGCCAGATCGGCTGGGTGCCGCCGCGCCGCGCACCGGTCGAGGTCAAGGGCCAGCGGGTGACGCCGGAAGGGCTTGTGGTCAAGCATCTGTACAATCAGGGCGACCTCAAGGGCCTGCCGTATCTCGACACCTACCCGGGCTTGCCGCCATTCGTGCGTGGCCCCTACCCCACCATGTATGTCCAGCAGCCGTGGACGATCCGGCAATATGCCGGCTTTTCGACGGCCGAAGAGTCCAACGCCTTTTACCGGCGCAATCTTGCCGCCGGCCAGAAAGGCCTGTCTGTCGCCTTCGATCTCGCCACCCATCGCGGCTATGACAGCGACCATCCACGCGTCGCCGGCGATGTCGGCATGGCTGGCGTCGCCATTGATTCCATTCTCGACATGCGACAGCTCTTCGACGGCATTCCGCTCGGCGACATGACGGTGTCGATGACGATGAATGGCGCGGTGTTGCCGATCATGGCGCTCTATATCGTCGCGGCGGAGGAACAGGGCGTTGCGCAGAAGGACCTGGCCGGGACCATTCAGAACGACATTCTGAAGGAGTTCATGGTCCGCAACACCTACATCTATCCGCCAAAGCCCTCGATGCGGATCGTCTCGGACATCTTCTCCTACACGTCGAAGAACATGCCGAAGTTCAATTCGATATCGATCTCCGGCTACCATATGCAGGAAGCCGGCGCGACGGCCGACCTGGAACTCGCCTATACGATCGCCGACGGCATCGAGTATGCCCGCGCCGGTGTCGCGGCGGGCCTCGACATCGACCGCTTCGCGCCGCGCCTCTCCTTTTTCTGGGCGATCGGCATGAACTTCTTCATGGAAGTGGCCAAGCTCAGGGCCGCGCGCCTGCTGTGGGCGACCCTGATGAAGAAGAATTTTGCACCGAAGGATGAGCGCTCGCTGTCGCTGCGCACCCATTGCCAGACTTCCGGCTGGTCGCTGACGGCGCAGGACCCCTACAACAACATCATCCGCACCATGATCGAGGCGATGGCCGCGACTCAGGGGCATACGCAGTCGCTGCACACCAACTCCTTTGACGAGGCGATGGCGCTGCCGACCGATCATTCGGCGGGTATCGCCCGCAACACGCAGCTCATCCTGCAGAAGGAATCCGGCACCACGCGCGTCATCGACCCGTGGGGTGGGTCGACCTATCTCGAACGGCTGACCCATGATCTGGCGGCGCGCGCATTGATCCATATCGAGGAGGTCGAGGCTCTAGGCGGCATGGCGGCCGCGACCGAACAAGGCATTCCGAAGCTGCGCATCGAGGAAGCAGCGGCGCGCACGCAGGCACGCATCGATTCCGGCGAGCAGATGCTGGTTGGGGTCAATGCGCATCGCCCCGAGAACGACATCGAAGTCGACGTGCTGAAGATCGACAATGCCGAGGTCAGGGCGCGGCAATTGTCGAAACTGCAACGGCTGAAAGGCACGCGCGAGGTCGCTGCCGTGGAAAGCGCGCTTGATGCGCTGACCCGCGCCGCGCAGGGCAACGAAAACCTGCTGGAATTCGCCATCCGCGCCGCGCGCGCCAACGCCACGGTCGGCGAGATTTCGTTCGCGCTGGAAAGGGCCTTTGGCCGCCATGTCGCGACGGTGCAGACCATTTCCGGCGTCTACCGCAAGGCGCTTGGCGACAATCCCGTGGTCGATGGGCTGCAGGACAAGATCAGCGCTTTCGAGAAGAAAAACGGCGGCAAGCCGCGCATCCTCGTTGCCAAGATGGGACAGGACGGCCACGACCGAGGGCAGAAGGTGATCGCCACCGCTTTCGCCGATCTCGGCTTCGACGTCACTGTCGGCGCCATGTTCCAGACACCGGAAGAGATCGCGAAACTGGCGGTCCAGCATGACGTCCATATTATCGGCGCCTCATCGCTGGCGGCAGGGCACCTGACGCTGATCCCCGAATTGCGCGACGCGCTGAAAAAGTTGGGCCGAGGCGACATGCTGATCGTGGCCGGCGGCGTCATCCCGCCGCAGGACTACGACGCGGTGCTGCAGGCCGGCGCGGCGGAAATCTTCCCACCGGGCACCGTCATCCCGGATGCGGCTGACCGGCTGATGGACCGGCTGCTATCGGGCTGAGCGAAAACACTCTGCATTGCCGGAAAGGTTGCGCCACAATGACGGACGCAACCATGGGTAACAGCTTTGAAGACTCTCATCCACAAGCTCGACGACGGATCGGGGGCCGTGATCTTGCCACGGAAATGCTCGGCTTCATTCTAAGACCGGTGGAGAGCAACGACGTCGAACGGCGGATGCGCGCTGGTCGTGATGTCATGGACAAATATGAGGTCGCGTTGCAAAGTTGCCAAGTAGCTGTTGTCAGCTATCCGAAAGCTTGACGATTTCCCATTCCTTGCCGTTGACCGCGGCCACGTCGCCGACCTTCTTGCCGAACAGCGCGACGGCCATCGGCGAAACATGAGAAATGCTGCCCTTGGTGGGATCGGCCTCGTCCTCGCCGACGATCTTCCAGTGCACCTTCTTGCCATCATCGCCTTCCAGCGTGACACCCATGCCGAAGCGGACGACGTCGCTGCCGGGCTCCGGTACGGACAGTTCGGCGCTCTCGCGCCGCGCGGTCCAGTAGCGCAGATCGCGTGACACGACCGCGATGCGCTCGCGGTCGGCTTTCCTTTCTGCTTTCGCCAGAACGTCACGCAGATCGGCCAGATTGTCCTCGATCTGCGCCAGGCCGCGTTCCGTCACAAGATTGCGGTGCGGGCTGATCGGCCGCTCGCCGACGCCGGCGATTGCGTTTTCGCTGTCTTCTTCGCGGGTAAAAGCTCTGCTCATTGCCTGAACTTAGGCGCCGAATGGCTGCTCGACAAGCCATTGTCGATACCTCGTCGAGTGGAACAGAACGTCTGGCACGATTCCTGCGGTGTCAGGGTCGAACACTGGGATTGTGTGCCGATGTTGAACAGACGGACCCTGCTGACGCAAACGGCCGGCTTTGCCGTGATAGGCCTTGCGCTTGGCAAGGCGGCGGCCGCCAACCTGACCGGCATCGAAAAAGCCTCGATGCGCGGCTCTATCAATGCCACCGAACTTGGTGTGCAGCCCGGGACATTCGACGACCAGAGCAAGGCCTTTGCCAAGCTGCTGCGCGACGCGAACAGCCGGGACATACCGGTGTTCCTGCCGGCGGGCACCTATGTGGTGTCCAATCTCTCGTTGCCCAGCCGTGTGCGTCTTTCCGGCGTGCCCGGGGCAACGCGGATCGTCTATGGCGGCGACGGCCATCTTTTCATGGCTGAACAAGCCGACCATATCGAGCTCGCCGGGCTGGTCTTCGACGGTTCGAACCGTTCGATGGGTGACTATGCGCAAGGGCTGCTCGATCTGCGCAGGGTCGGCCATCTCGTCGTCGACAATTGCCAGATAACCGGAAGCGGCAAGAACGGACTGGCGCTGGAACACGCGGCGGGCCGCATCGAACGCTCCGACATATCGGGCGCGGCGGACGCCGGCATCTACTCGGTCGAAGCGGGTGGACTGGCAATCACCGGCAATGCCGTCTCCGATTGCGCCAATGGCGGCATCCTCGTGCATCGCTGGCAGGCGGCCGAAGACGGCACGATGGTCACCGGCAACCGCGTCGAACGCATCGGCGCGCGCAGCGGCGGGACCGGCCAGAACGGCAATGGCATCAACGCCTTCCGTGCCGGCAACGTCATCATCTCGGGCAACGTCGTCTCGGATTGCGCTTTCTCGGCGATCCGCGCCAACAGTTCCAGCAATTTGCAGATATCAGGCAATACCTGTTCACGCTCGGGTGAAACCGCGGTCTACTCCGAATTCTCCTTCGAGGGCGCCGTCATCAGCAACAACATCGTCGATGGCGCGGCCAATGGCATATCGATCGTCAACTTCAACGAAGGCGGCCGCATGGGTGTCTGCTCGGGCAACATCGTGCGCAATTTGTCGACCAGCGGCCCCTATAGCGCCGATCCACCCGGGTTCGGCGTCGGCATCGGCGTCGAGGCCGACACCACCGTTTCCAACAATGTCATCGAGAACGCGCCGCTCTACGGCATGTCGATCGGCTGGGGCCCGTATCTGCGCAATGTGGTGGCCACCGGCAACATCATCCGCAAGGCAGGCACGGGCATCGTCGTCAGCGTGGTCGAGGGTGCCGGCACGGCCGTCATCTCCGACAACGTCATCGACGGCGCGTTGAACGGCGCAGTCGTCGGCCAGCGCTGGGCGCAGCCGGTGACGGCGGACCTGACCCAGTCAAGCAACAGCGGCTTTGCGCATCTGACGGTCGAGCGCAACCGCGTCAGTTGAGAGCAATCTTCAATTCAAGGCTGGTGTCGGCCTCAGCGCCCCGACCTTGGCACCGATCCGGCTTTCGATCGGCGCGTTGGCCAGTTCGCGCAGCTTCGCCGACAGGGCCTCGTCCGCACGCAGCAGCCTGGCGAGGACGGCGGCGACCATGGCCTCGCCGGCGCGGCCGGCGCCATCGTCGCATTTGATCGCTATGCCGAGGCCAAGTTCAGGTATCGCGCTGCAGTGGACGCCTTCGGCGCCGCCTTTCGCAAAGATGCGGCCAGGTGCTGCTTCCATCAGCGCGACGTCTTCGCGGCCCGTGCCGGCGACAAAAAAGGGCTCCGCCATGCAGGCGGAAAGCAGGCGCTTCGCCGCCTTGGCTCGCTCCGGACCGAAACCATGTGTCGTCGCCATGCGGGCAAAGCCGAGCGCGAAACTCCTGAGCGGCACCGCATAGGTCGGGATCGAGCAGCCGTCGGTCGCTCGCTCATCCGGGCCATGGACAGCGCCGGTTACAGCCTGCATGGCATCGCGCACCATTTCCTGCAGGGCGTGCCCCGCCTTGACGTAACCACGATGCGCAATGCCGGAGTGCACGCAGGTGCAGAGAAACCCGGAATGCTTGCCCGAGCAGTTGTTGTGCAACGCGCTGGGCAAATCGCCGGTGCGGGCGAGCGCAATCTCGGCGTCATGGTTCGAGGGCCAATGCGTGCCGCATTCGAGTGCCGACCCGTCCAGCCCGGCCCTGGCCAACATGGAGCGCGCCAATTCGACATGGGCCGGCTCGCCCGAATGCGAGGCACAGGCCAGCGCCAGTTCGCGGTTACCGAAGCCATAGGCATCGGCAGCGCCGCTTTCGACCAGCGGCAGGGCCTGGATGGCCTTGACCGCCGAGCGCGGAAACACCGGCCTCGAGGTGTCGCCGATCTCCAGGACCGCTTTGCCGTCGGCATCGAAGACCGCGACAGCACCGCGATGCGCGCTCTCGACGATCGCGCCGCGCAAGACTTCGATCAGAACCGGATTTGCCATGCCACCTCCAACGAGTGTCGGGGCGGTTTATCTGATCCTGTCGAGAATGGAAACGTAGTTGGCGACCGCCGCTCCGCCCATGTTGAAGATACCCCCAAGCTTGGCGCCCGGCACCTGGATGCCGCCGGCTTCACCGACAAGCTGCATGGCGGTCAGCACATGCATCGAGACACCGGTCGCACCGATGGGGTGGCCCTTGGCCTTCAGCCCGCCGGACGGATTGACCGGCAGGCGGCCGTCCTTCGCCGTCGTGCCGTCCAGCGCCAGCCTGGCGCCCTCGCCGGGCTTCGCCAGCCCCATAGCCTCGTACTCGATCAGTTCCGCGATGGTGAAGCAGTCGTGCGTCTCGACAAAGGACAGGTCGTCCAGCGTCAAACCGGCGTTCTTCAACGCGCGGGTCCACGCCTGTTCGCAGCCCTCGAAGGACAGGATGTCGCGCTTCGACATCGGCAGGAAGTCCTGCACATGTTCGTTGGCGCGGAAGGCGACGGCGCGGCGCATCTTCAGCGCCGTTGCCGTGTCGGCAAGGACAAGGGCGGCGGCACCGTCGGAGACCAGCGAGCAGTCGGTGCGCTTCAGAGGACCGGCGACGAAGGGGTTCTTCTCGCTCTCCTGCCGGCAGAACTCATAGCCGAAATCCTTGCGCATCTGCGCATAGGGATTGTCGACCCCGTTCTTGTGGTTCTTGGCGGCGATCATCGCCAGCGCATCCGATTGGTCGCCATAACGCTGGAAATAGGCCTGCGCGATCTTGCCGAAGACGCCGGCGAAGCCCGCGGGCGTCTCGCCGTCCTCCGGCAGATAGGACGCCTTCAGCAGGTTCTTGCCGATCTCGGGGCCTGGCGTCGTCGTCATCTGCTCGGCGCCGACCACCAGCACGATGCGGGCCGCGTTGGCATCGATGGCACGGATGCCTTGCCTGACCGCCGCCGATCCCGTGGCGCAGGCGTTCTCGACACGCGTTGCCGGCTTGAAACGCAGCCGGTCGTCCGCCTGAAGCACTAGGCTGGCGGTGAAATCCTGCGCCGAAAAGCCGGCGTTGAAATGGCCGAGTACGATCTCGTCGACCTCGTCCGGGCCGATGCCGGCATGGTCGAGCGCGTCCGTCGCGACCTTGACGATCAGGTTCTCGAGCGTCTCGCCCTCAAGCTTGCCGAAGCGCGAATGCGCCCAGCCGACGATGCATGCGGTCATGGCAATCTCCATCCTTGGCGCGAGGCTAGCATATGGGCTTACGGCACATCTCGCCTTTTATTGTTCAAATATAAACATTCTCGCCCAAGCCGTGAAGGGCCGCAAGCAGACAATCGCTTGGTGCAGGTCGCGCCCACGTCGATTTTTTGTTGATTGACCCGTCAATAAAAAATAACCTCCGCGCAAAAATCGGGAACAACATGCCGAAAGTCGGAATGGAGCCATTGCGCCGCAAGGCGCTCATCGACGCGACGATCTCGGCGATCGGCGAGCGCGGGTCGCTTGACGTGACCATGTCCGAGATCGCCGGGCGTGCGGGCGTGTCGTCCGCGCTTGCCCATCACTATTTCGGCGCCAAGGACGAGCTGTTGTTCGCGACGATGCGGCACATATTGGCTGAACTGACCGTCGATATGCGCCGTGCCCTGCAATCCACCGCCTCCCCGCGCGAACGCGTCTCCGCCGTGGTTGCCGTCAACTTCTCCGACATCCAGTTCCAGCCCGAAACCATCGCCGCATGGCTCGCCTTCTATGTCGAGGCACAGAAATCATCGGCCTTGCGACGGCTGCTCAGGATCTATGCGCGGCGGCTGCATTCGAATCTGATGAGCGGGCTGACCGGCATCCTGCCCCGGGCAGAGGCTGACCGCGCCGCGGAGGCGACAGCCGCGATGATCGACGGGCTCTACATCAGGCGGGCGTTGAAGGACGGCGTGCCCGACGCCGCGACCGCGATCGCGCTGGTCGAGGACTATCTCGAAACCAAACTCGGCGAGCGGCAAAAACAGTGACAGCGAAGCGACCCAATTTCCTGATCGTCATGGTCGATCAGCTCAACGGGACTTTTTTCCCCGATGGGCCAGCCGCGTTTCTGCACGCGCCGCATCTGAAAGCCTTGGCGGCGCGTTCGGCGCGCTTTGCCAACAACTACACGGCGTCGCCACTCTGTGCGCCGGGCCGCGCTTCGTTCATGAGCGGCCAGTTGCCGTCGCGCACCGAGGTCTATGACAATGCCGCCGAGTTCGCCTCGTCGATCCCGACCTTTGCCCATCACTTGCGCGCCGACGGCTATCACACCGTGCTGTCGGGCAAGATGCATTTCGTCGGCCCCGACCAGTTGCACGGCTTCGAGGAGCGGCTGACGACCGACATCTATCCCGCCGATTTCGGCTGGACGCCGGACTACCGCAAGCCCGGCGAACGGATCGACTGGTGGTATCACAATCTGGGCTCGGTGACCGGCGCCGGCGTCGCCGAGATCTCGAACCAGATGGAGTATGACGACGAGGTCGCCTTCCACGCGGTGCAGAAGCTCTATGACTTCGCCCGCGTCTCCGACGATGCCGCGCACCGGCCCTGGTGCCTGACGGTTTCATTCACCCATCCCCACGACCCCTATGTGGCACGGCGGCAGTACTGGGATCTCTACGAGGATTGCCCGGCGCTCGAACCAGAAGTGGGCTTCATCCCCTACGACCGCCAAGACCCGCATTCGCGACGGCTCTACAAGGCTTCCGACTACGACAGTTTCGACATCACGGCAGAGCAGATCCGCCGCTCGCGGCGGGGTTACTTCGCCAACATCTCCTATCTCGACGACAAGGTGGGCGAATTGCTGTCGGTGCTCGAGCGCACGCGCATGCTCGACGACACGATCATCCTGTTCTGCTCGGACCATGGCGACATGCTCGGCGAGCGCGGCCTGTGGTTCAAGATGTGCTTCTTCGAAGGCTCGGCGCGGGTGCCGCTGATGATCGCCGGCAAGGGTGTGCCGGCCGGACTGATCGAGGCGCCGGTGTCCAATCTCGACGTGACGCCGACACTGTGCGACCTCGCCGGCATCGACATGAGCGCGATCGCGCCATGGACCGACGGCCAGTCGCTGCTGCCGTTGCTCCAAGGCAAGCCGCGTACGGCGCCGGTGCTGATGGAATATGCGGCCGAAGGCTCCAACGCGCCGTTGGTGGCGATCCGCGACGGCCGCTACAAGTTCGTCCACTGCGAAATCGATCCGCCGCAACTCCATGATATCGAAGCCGACCCACGTGAATTGAGCAATCTCGCAACCGATCCGGCGCATGCGGATCTGGTGGCGGCCTTCACGGAAAAGGTCCGCGCGCGCTGGGACATGGCGGCTTTCGATGCTGCCGTGCGGGCCAGCCAGGCGCGGCGCTGGGTGGTCTATCCGGCATTGCGCAACGGCACGCACTACCCCTGGGAGTTCCAGCCGCTGCAGAAGGCTTCGGAACGTTACATGCGCAACCACATGGATCTCAACGTGCTCGAAGAGCAGAAGCGGTTTCCGCGAGGCGAATGAATGGCAGACCTTCTCGTCCCCTCCCTTGACCATCTCAAGCAGGCCTATGCCGTCACCTCCAAGGCGACACAGATCACGCCGCTGCTGGAATCGGCCGCACTCGCCAGGGAAACCGGTGCGGCCCGCGTCTTCATCAAGCCGGAATCGCTGCAATGGGCGGGATCGTTCAAGATACGCGGCGCCTATTGGCGGCTGAAGCGACTTTCGGCAGACGAGGCGAGGAAGGGTGTCGTTGCCTACTCCTCCGGCAATTTCGCGCAAGGGCTGGCCGCCGCCGGCCAGGCGCTCGGCATTCCCGTCACCATCGTCATGCCGATCGATGCGCCCGCCGCCAAGCGTGACGCGACCGCCGGCTACGGCGCACGCGTCGTGCTGACCGACCATGGCGAGCGCGCGCGTGAGGAAGTAGCCGCCGCCAAGGCCCGCGAGATCGCCGAGATGGAAGGGCTGGCACTGCTACATCCGTTCGACGATCCCGAGATCATCGCCGGCCAGGCGGGGGCCGGCCTCGAAGCGCTCGACCAGCTTGCCGCCAAGGACGCCAGCGCCGACCTGTTGTTCTGCTCGGTCGGCGGCGGTGGACTGATCGGCGGCGTTTCGCTCGCCTTCCACTATCTGTCGCCCGCAACCGAGATCATCGGCGTCGAGCCGGAAGGTTTCAACGGCATGGGTTCGTCGCTGGCGCATGGCAGCATCGAGACGATGCCGATCGGTCCGCGGTCGATCTGCGACGGGCTGATGTCGCGGCGGCCGGGCGATGCGCCGTTCGCCGCGGTCAAGACCGCTGGCGTTCGCGGCATCACCGTCGACGATCAATCGGTGCGCCGCGCCATGAGGATTGCTTTCGAGCGCATGAAACTGGTGCTCGAACCGTCCGGGGCTGCATCACTGGCGGCACTGCTCGGCGGCAAGGTGGATGTGAAGGACAGAAACGTCCTTGTTGTGGCTACCGGCGGCAATGTCTCGCTCGCCGATTTTATGGCGCATATGAACCATGCTTGAAGCGGATTTCGTCATCATCGGCTCCGGCTCGGCCGGTTCGGCCATGGCCTATCGCCTGTCGGAGGACGGCAAGCATTCGGTCATCGTCATCGAATTCGGCGGCAGCGATATCGGACCGCTGATCCAGATGCCGTCGGCCTTGTCGATCCCGCTCAACATGAGCCTCTACGACTGGGGGTTTGCCAGCGAGCCGGAGCCGCATCTCGGTGGCCGCGTGCTGGCGACGCCGCGCGGCAAGGTCATCGGCGGCTCGTCCTCGATCAATGGCATGGTCTATGTGCGCGGGCATGCGCGCGATTTTGATCACTGGGCCGAGCAAGGGGCTGCCGGATGGAGCTTTGCCGACGTGCTCCCCTATTTCAAGCGCATGGAAGACTCCGATGGCGGCGAGGACGGCTGGCGCGGGCACGGCGGCCCCCTGCATGTCCAGCGCGGCTCGCGTAAAAACCCGCTCTATGGCGCCTTCGTCGAGGCCGGCCGCCAGGCCGGGTTCGAACTGACCGACGACTACAATGGCGCCAAGCAGGAAGGCTTCGGCCCAATGGAGCAGACCATTCGCGGCGGTCGTCGCTGGTCGGCCGCATCAGCCTATCTGAAGCCGGCGCTCAGGCGGAAAAACGTGAGTCTGGTCAAGGGCTTTGCGCGCCGGGTGATCATCGAGAATCAACGCGCCATCGGCGTCGAAATCGAAGCTCACAAACAGATTCAGGTCGTTAAGGCGCGACGCGAGGTAATCGTCGCCGCGTCGTCGATCAACTCGCCAAAGATCCTGATGCTGTCCGGTATCGGGCCGGCTGAGCATTTGCGCGAAAACGGCATCGCCGTCGTGGCCGACCGGCCCGGCGTCGGCCGCAATCTGCAGGATCACCTGGAGCTCTACATCCAGCAGGAATCGACCAAGCCGATCACCCTGAATTCGGTGCTCAACCCGTTTTCCAAGGCGATGATCGGCGCGCAATGGCTGTTCTTCAAATCCGGCCTCGGCGCCACCAACCATTTCGAGGCGGCGGCCTTCGTGCGCTCCCAGGCCGGCGTCGACTATCCCGACATCCAGTACCATTTCATCCCCGCGGCAGTGCGCTATGACGGCAAGGCGGCGGCGAAGTCGCATGGCTTCCAGGCCCATGTCGGACCGATGCGGTCGAAGTCGCGCGGCTCGGTGACGCTGCGCTCGCCGGACCCCAAAGCCAAGCCGGTCATCCATTTCAACTACATGTCGCATCCCGACGATTGGGCGGAGTTCCGCCACTGTATCCGGCTGACGCGCGAAATCTTCGGCCAGAAGGCCTTCGACGCCTATCGCGGCCAGGAGATCTCGCCAGGCAGCCATGTGCAGTCGGACGACGATCTCGACGTCTTCATCCGCGACCACGCCGAAAGCGCCTACCACCCCTGCGGCACCTGCAAGATGGGCCGCGCCGACGACCCCATGAGTGTCGTCGATGCGGAATGCCGGGTGATCGGTGTCGGGGGACTGCGGGTCGCGGACTCCTCGATCTTCCCGCGCGTCACCAACGGCAATCTCAATGCACCGTCGATCATGACCGGTGAAAAGGCGTCCGACCACATTCTTGGCCGCACGCCGCTGGCGCCGTCCAACCAGGAACCATGGATCAATCCACGCTGGCAGGCGTCGGACAGATAGAGCATGATCCACGCATAGATTGAGCCGCCCAATTTCGCGGCGCCGGACCATCGGAGACTCCCATGCGCGCCCAACCCACGGCATCGCACTATGTCAACGGACGCTATATCGACGACGAACAAGGCGCGCCGCTGCCCGTCATCTACCCGGCAACCGGCGAGACCATCGCCATGCTGCGCTCGGCGACGCCGAACGTGCTGGAACTCGCCATCGAGGCCGCACGGGCCGCGCAGCCCGCCTGGGCACGGCTGAAACCGGTCGAGCGCGGCCGCATCCTGCGCCGCGCCGCCGACATTCTGCGCGCCCGCAACGCCGATCTGGCCCGCATCGAGACGCTCGACACCGGCAAGGCGATCCAGGAGACGCTGGTGGCGGACGCGCCTTCCGCCGCCGACTGCCTTGAATATTTCGGCGGCGCGGTCGCCGCCTACAATGGCGAGGCCGTCGATCTCGGCGGTCCTTTCGCCTACACGCGGCGCGAAGCGCTCGGTGTCTGCGTCGGCATTGGCGCCTGGAATTATCCTATCCAGATCGCCGGCTGGAAATCGGCACCGGCGCTGGCCATGGGCAATGCCATGGTGTTCAAGCCGTCGGAAAACACGCCGCTTTCAGCACTGGCGCTGGCCGAGATATACAGCGAGGCCGGCTTGCCCGACGGGTTGTTCAATGTGGTGCAGGGCTATGCCGATGTCGGGGCCGGTCTGGTGGGACACGATGTCGTCGCCAAGGTCTCGGTGACCGGCTCGGTGCCGACCGGACGCAAGGTGCTGTCGCTCGCCGGTTCGAAGATGAAGCACGCGACGATGGAGCTTGGCGGCAAGTCGCCGCTGATCATCTTCGACGACGCCGACATCGAAAACGCCATTGGCGGCGCCATGCTCGGCAATTTCTACTCGACCGGCCAGATCTGCTCCAACGGTACGCGCGTCTTCGTGCAAAGCGGCATCCATGACCGCTTCGTCGACCGGCTAATTGAGCGGACGAAAAAGATCCGCATCGGCGATCCGCTCGACCCCGAGACCCAGATGGGGCCGCTGGTCTCGAAAGCACAGCATGAGAAGGTCGTCGGCTATATCGGGATCGGCAAGCAGGATGGCGCTGTTCTGGCCTGCGGCGGCAACGTGCCTTCGCTGCAAGGCTTCGACGGTGGCTTCTTCGTCGAGCCGACGGTGTTCACCGGTGTCACCGACATGATGCGCATCGCCCGCGAGGAAATTTTCGGGCCGGTCATGAGTGTGCTGAAATTCGACGGCGAGGACGAGGTGATCGACCGCGCCAACGACACCGAATTCGGCCTCGCCGCCGGCGTGTTCACACGCGACCTGCCGCGCGCCCACCGTGTCATCGCCGAATTGCAGGCGGGCACCTGCTGGATCAATGCCTACAATCTGACGCCGGTGGAAATCCCCTTCGGCGGTTTCAAGCAGTCCGGCATCGGCCGCGAGAACTCGCTGGCGGCACTGGCGCTCTATTCGCAGCTGAAGTCGATCTATGTCGAGACGGGGGACGTGGCGAGCCCGTATTGAGCCCAGCCTAAGCCGTCTTCTCCGCCGTGCCGTCCAGATACTGCGTCAGCGCACAGACCAGATGATAAAATATGCTGGCCGGGACATCCGACGCCAGCGAGCGGCCGCGTTCGTCTATACGGTCTATCCACAGGCCGAGCGGCGCCGGGTCGATGTGCCAGCGGAACAGCCGGCCGACCCGTTCCTCTATCTCCGGCTTGAGATCGGGGCCGCCCGAACCATCCAGCGCGATAGCCGCCTTGACCGCTTCGGCCTGCGGCCAGCTGCGCGAAATCAGGTCCAGCGGCAGGCCCTGCCGCGAAACCGCGCCGTAGGCAAGGCCGGTGGCGCGGTTGAGGCCATTGGCGATGGCCGAGGCATAGAGTTTTCGGGCGAAGCCGCTCAGTTCGGCCTGACCGCTGCGTCCGGCGAAATCGACCAGCAGAGAAGCCCATTCGAAGTGATGGCCGGGCTCGGTCCACGCGCCCTTCTCACCAGCCGGCCTCCATTCGTCATCGAAATATTCGCCCAGTGTCCAGCTTTCCCGGTCGAAGAAATGGCTGCGGAAGAGATCGATGATGCGTGCCGCCCGGCGCAGGTGGGCACGCTCGCCGGTTGCCTGGTGCCAGGCCAGGAACGCCTCGAGCAAATGCATGTGCGGGTTGGAGCGCCGCTCGCCCTTCCCGTCCGATGTTTCGAGGAAACCGGTCATGCGATGATCCTCGAGATGCGCATCGAGGAACGCGAAGGTCTCCTCGCCGAGCCGCAAGGCATCGGGATTGCCGGACATATGGGCATGGGCGAGCGCCAAGAGCACGCAGGAATGATCGTATGCATCCTCGGTGGCATCGGCGACCGACCCGTCGACATGGAGCGTACGCACCCAACCGCCTTTGTCGGTGCGGCCATTCCTGGCCATGAACTCGATACCATGGCTGATCAGCCGGTCGGCCGGACCATGCCAGCCGCGCGCGCTGGCGACCGCGAAGGCATAGACCTGCCTGGCCTGGGTCCGCATGCGCTTGGGCTTCATGAGCGGGTTGGTATCGAAGCCCAGCGCTTCATGGAAACCGCCATGGCGCTCGTCTACGCCCGATGTCGACCACAGCGGCAACGTCTCCTGAAACAGCCAGTGGTGCACACGCCGCCGCCAGGCGCCGCTTTCGATGACGCGGTCATGCGCCGGCGTGAACCTGGTTTCCAGGCGGCCTGATTTCTCGAGCTGTTCGACGATCTTCTTGACGTGCTGGCTGTGACTGACCGGCGCGACGAAAGTCGCATCGGCGGTGGAAACGATCGCCACATCCTTCATGGCGATCGCCGACAACAGGCGGCCGTCGCTGCGGATGTAGGAGTTCTCGCAATCGATGGCGACGACATCGCCGATGACGACATTGCCTTGTTCGTCGGCCGGACCGACATCGAGCAGCGACTGCCAGGAGCCGAGATCGTTCCAGCGGAAGTCGGCCGGCACCATGGCAATGCCTTGCGCCCGCTCCATGATGGCATAGTCGATCGAGATCGAGGGGATGGCCTCATAGAGCTCCAGCGGCATATAGAGGCCGGACAGGTCCGATGTCGCCGCCTTGTAGGCGGCCGCGGTGGCCCGCCAGATGTCCGGCCGGAACGCCGCGAAGGCATCGCGCATGGCGCCGGCTCGAAACAGGAAGATGCCGGTGTTCCAGTAAAAGTTTTCCGCCCTGAGATAGCTCTGCGCCGTCGCAAGGTCCGGCTTTTCGACGAAGCGCGTGACGTCGAAGATGCCGCCCTGCGCACCTGCCACCTCGATATAGCCATAGCCGGTCTCGGGCTGCGTCGGCTTGATGCCGAACACCACGAGCCGCCCCGCCGCCGCCGCCTCGGCGCCGGCCTCGATGCTCTGCCAGAATTGCCCTGCGGTCGATATTTCGTGGTCTGATGGCACAACCAGGACGAGGCTGTCGCCGAATTCGGACAGGGTGCGCAGCGTTGCCAGTGCGATCGCGGCGGCGGTGTTGCGCCCCGTGGGCTCGAACAGCGGACCCCCGCCCGCAAGATCCAGGCCGGCCAGGTCGGCATGGACACGCTCGGCATGGCGCTCGGAGGCGATCAGGAAGATCGGCGTTTGGCCCGCGGGCCTTGCCGTCAGCCGGCGCAAGGTCTTGGCCAGCATGGAACCGTCGCCGGACAGGTCGTGAAACTGCTTGGGATTGTCCTCGCGCGACAGCGGCCAGAGCCGCGAGCCGACGCCGCCGCTCATGACAAAACTGACGATGCGCTGGCTCATTCGGGTCTCGCTCGGAAGTTGGTCTGGGGTAGAAACCATGCCTTTAAGCCGTGTTTACCCGATTGGAAATGCGCTCGGCCGCCAAGTCGATGAAGGCCTTGACCAGTGGGGAAAGGTGCCGGCTGCTGGGATAGAGAACGTGCAGGCCACCGGCCGGTGTCGCATAGCCGTCGAGCACGCGCCGCAACCGCCCCTCGTTGATCAATCCCTCCGCTATCGGCTGTGGCAATTGAGCGATGCCGAAGTCCGCGAGCGCGGCCGCCACCACCGCCTGCATCTCATTGGCGGCGAAGCGCCCGGCGACCACGACAGTTTCCTGGCCTTGCGGGCCATCCAGCACCCAATGAGCGCCTGAGGCCGACTGGCCCGCGATGACGCATCGATGGCGGGCGAGATCGGCCGGGCTTTCCGGCATCCCGTATCGCGCGAGATAGGCGGGGCTGGCGCAGAGCAGCCTGTGCGTGGAGCCGAGCTTGCGGGCAATCAGCGTCGAATCCTCGAGTCTCCCGGTACGGAAGGCGAGATCGATGCCGTCTTCGACCAGGTTGAGCTTGTCGTCGGTGAGGCGAAGTTCGACATTGGTCTTCGGATACAGCGTCAGAAAGTCGACCACGGCACGGATGAGGAAGTGCCCCCCAAAACCAACCGGGGCCGAGATGCGGATCGTGCCCGAAGGCTCCGCCCTCGCCTCGGCGAGGTGCAGATTCGCCTCTTCTATCGTCCGCAGCCCCTGGCTGCTCCGTTCATAGTAGAGACGCCCGGCATCCGTCAGGTTGAGGCTGCGCGTGGTGCGCTGCAGCAGGCGCACGCCGACCTCGCGTTCGAGCGCGGCGACACGGCGGCTGACCGTCGTCTTGGGCATGGCGAGCAGGCGCGCCGCGGCGGTGAAACTTCCGGCTTCGACGACGCGGGCAAACACGACGATATCGTTGAGGTCGATCATTACATTCAAAACTGGGACAAAGTTTTCCAACTATATACAATTATGCATCAATGCGATAGGCGCTAGCTTTGCTCCAGACAAACAGATGGAGCAGATCAGATGACCAGCAAACGAAACATTCTTGTGACCGGTGCCACGGGCCAGCAAGGCGGGGCGGTGGCGCATGCCCTCTTGTCCAGGGGCCATCGCGTCAAGGCATTGACACGCAAGCCGGACAGCGAGGCCGCACGGCAACTGGCGGCCGCGGGCGCCGACATCGCCGCCGGCGATCTCGGCGACGCGGCCTCTGTCGTGAAGGCCGCAAAAGACGCCGACACCATGTTCCTGATGGGCAACAGCTACGAGGCCGGTCTCGAGGAGGAAACCCGCCAGGGGATTCTTGCCGCCGATGCGGCAAAGGCCGCCGGCATCGGACACCTGATCTACTCATCGGTTGCCGACGCCGACAAGAAGACCGGGATTCCGCATTTCGAAAGCAAATACCTGGTCGAGCAGCATGTCAGGCAGCTCGGCATTCCCTATACGATCAGCGCGCCGGTCGCCTTCATGGAGAATGTCGTCGCCCCGTGGTCGATCGCAGCGCTCAGCCAGGGCAGCCATGCCTTCGCCATGCCGCCGAAGCGCGTCCTGCAGCTGGTTTCGCTGGCGGATATCGGGGCGTTCGTCGCCACTCTGGCCGAGCGGCGCGAAAGCGTCTTCGGCAAACGCTTCGATTTCGCCGGGGACGAATTGTCCGGTGAAGAGCAGGCAAGAATCCTGTCCGAGGCCATCGGCCGCCCGATCCGCTATCAGGAGATCCCGATCGCGGCTGCCCGCCAGCAGAGCGAGGACGCGGCATTGATGTTCGAATGGTTCGACCGCGTCGGCTACGACGTTGACATCGCCGCCTTGCAAAGGGAGTTCCCCGAAGTGCGCTGGCACGGTTTTGCCGATTGGGCGCGCGCATTTAACTGGAGCATCAGCGGCCTGCGCGGCGAAAGCTGATGAAATGCGACAGAAGTGCTGCCATTGCCGCTTGCAGGAATGAAGTGTGGCAGCTATAAGCCCGCCGTCTGGTCACGGAGTGTAGCGCAGCCTGGTAGCGCACCTCGTTCGGGACGAGGGGGTCGCAGGTTCAAATCCTGCCACTCCGACCAGAAAAACAACGTGTTAGCGCATCCCGACTTTGGCGCTTGAACTGACATACACCTCAAAACCTGGCGAGATGATACGCATCCTCAGTTGAGTTGGCTGAGAGCCATAACCAACGCGCTACGCAAGAAGAGGAGCCATAGGCTCCCTGCCGCCATTGGCTTTCGGCCGTCAGCCTACGGCGCTTTCCCAGCATCCGCTTTGGCTGATCACATGCCGACAAAAAGTGTCGACGAACCTCACTCCCGTCACACTTACCGGAGGCCAAAGAAGCTCAATATCGCCAACACGATGACTATAGCTCCAACGAGCCAGATGATGTTGTTCATGATCTCTCTCCTGTCGCCTGGGAAGCCCGCGCCTCTGGCGGAGGACGCGGGCCGATCAGCCTTTGCCGGCCGATCTTCGGCAGACACCGAGGCGTCCGCCGCAGGGAGTAGAACTATTAGATGGGCCTAATGTTCCACAGCATGGCAAGCCGGATGTTGCGAATTTTCGAGTTCGGATCGTCGTGCCGACTGAACAAGCGCAACCGATGGATCGGGCCACTTCGAAAAGCGCCCTCTTCTCTCCCCCCGGGCACTGCGATCGCCCAAACTTCGACTGTCCAAAGGCATTCCTACAGCCTTGGGAAAACCCTGGAACCAAAGCGGCCAGCCGCAGTTGTATCCACCGAAGGGCTATTCAAGTCAGTGGAGAAACTACAATGAAAACAATGATCATGTGCGCTTTGGCGCTTTCCGTGGGATTGCCGGTCGTGGCCTCGGCCGCCGAGGCCGATGTGGTTATCAGGACCCACCATCGACACCACCACCAGGTCAGGATCATCAACGAGGATGGACAGCGCCTGCATCACCGTCACCACGGCACGGTCGCGTTCTATGACCATGGCCGCCGGTATCATCACCATCGTCGGGATGCCCTCGTGGTCAGCGGTTCCGTCTCCACACACCATCACCGCCATCCCGTGGTGATCGAGAACAGCGGCTACTGATAAGCAGCCGCTGGCCCGGCTCATCACAAGGAGTCGGGCCAACTCGGCTTTGTCCAGGGCCCTGACTGGGAACGGGATTCCAGTTTGCGGTTTCGTAGTGGGTTGGTCGCGGAAGTCCGTGCAATCCCACCACTTGTTGTGGAAGTTCTGATCGTTCAGCCCAACGCGTGACATGCCATTTTAGTGATGGCCGCTATTCAGCCCTTCTTCCACGCTGCGCGACGGTACTGGCCCATTCCCCTTCGCCTCGTTAGTCGCCGCTGAGCTTGACTTACCTATCGGCAGGCTGGGCCGCCAGGGTCAGGGGTGCGATCGGCGGCGTCTTTCGAAGATGTCGATCTTGCGGCTGTATGTCATCTGAATTTGATTGTCACAACCTTCACAGGTCAGAGACTTGACGCTCTTTATCAGGCGGCCTTTACGGATCATCATTCGGTTGCATCGAGGACATTGGATCATCATGTCATCGTCATACCGGTCCGGTGAAAGTGCCATATTCGCCTCCCAATGATGCTGTGAAGCAACTTGCGTGCCGCATGGATATCTCGAATGTAATGTGTGGAGCGGCCAGCGTTAATCGAGCGTGATTTGTTGGTTCACTATCCGCGATTCCGGCCTGGCATCGGGCTGGTGACGGAAGTCCGCGCAGGTGCGTGGCCGCCATTCAGCCCTTCTTCCGTTCTCCGATTTGAGACTGAGGGTTCGCTCGCCGCCATGGTAGCGGCGGGCGAACCCTATCGGCGCAGGAAGGGACGTAGCTGCGCCAATCTGCAAGACATTCGTGCTCGGGTCAGCCAAGAGTTAATCCAATCGCCATGAAGGTGATGGCCACAGCGAAGATCAACGCGAGCAACCAGCGTGCTTGGTCAACACTCTTCTCCATCACTTCCTCCCGAACATGCAGCGGACAACGACTGCGGACGGGGGCTGTTCCGGGCAGAATCACCGGTAGGACCATTGCATTTTACAGCCAGACTTAAGTCCGGCGCCCTATCGGACCGAAGCCCAACCAGGGAACGATTGCGCTTCGACCCTGTTCGGTTGACTGGGCGCGAGGGCGATCAAGCGGAATTGGATGAAAGTCACCATGTCGAACAGTGAGGCCGCAAGATCCGATGCATTGGGGACGCGCGTAGCCGACCTCAAGGCCAGGATGCAGCAAGCCCGGATTACCATGAGCGAAATGAAGACCTTCCAAAAGGTAGCGGCCATGATGGAAGACGGACAGGGCGGCATCGATGGCGACGATTTGATCGCCGCGTCCTTCGTGACCGACACGTTGCTCGACAAGGAAACGCCCTGAGACCATGCGGACTATCAGCAGGCTTTTTGATTCCCATGCCGAAGCGGGCCGGGTTGCTGGAGAACTGGTGGCGGCTGGTGTTCCTCACGTTCAGATTGCCATTATCGGCCCCTACCAGGATGAAGTCGGAGTTCTGAAGTCTCCGAGCGTCATTTTCGGTTTGGTCGGTGCGGCATTGGCGTGCCTTGGCGCCATGGCCGTCTACGGTATCACTTCCCTTCAGGTCGGATTACCGGCAACAGCCGTGATTTGCGCGGTCTGTGGCGGTGCTGGCGGATTGATCGGCTCATTCATCACGACTGCTGCCCAACCCGACGATCGGAGCGTCGCCGAGGGGATCGTCCTGGTGACGGCGCATGTCGATGAAAACAAGAGTGATATCGCCCAGACCGTGCTCCGCGGTGACGCCGCCATGGCCGGGCTTGTCGCCGAGACTGCATGAGAATCCCCTGAAGATGACAGGCCGACAAGCCGCGCGAACGAGCGAGCGCCGGCAGACGGCATCTCGTCACGACCGGCGCGGATTGCGATCAGGCTCGACAGCAGGCGCAAACTTTGTCGAAATGGACATCGGCTCTAGGCAATTCGATGAAAGCCGGTAAGCTGGCGACCGGATGCGGACATGAATTTTATCTCGACGACAGCCTCGACACCGGTTCTTGTGATTGCCGTGCTTCTCGTGGCCGGCTGCTCCTCGATCAGCAGAACGATAGATCCGGCGAAGTACGACAAGATGACCTGTGTCGAGCTCAACAGCGCGCTGGGCGAAACCGCCAGAGAAATCTCGCAAACCGCGATTACGCGCGGCAAGGTCGCCAGCACCAATGTTCCGCGCTGGCTGCTTGGTGGCTCACGCGTGAAAAACGCCGTCGCCAATCGGGAAACAGCCAGGATAGACCGGCTCAAACAGCAGCAGGATGCCATAACCGCTGCGCGTGCACGCAAGTGCCCAAGGTCCGCGGGCTGAGCGAACGGAGGCCGCCACGATTATTGCCTTCAGTTGAAGCGCCGCCTCAGGCGCTCAGCCGAAAGCGCGTCACGTCGATCGCCGCGTTCATGAGCGTCTGCGTGTAAGGCGCTTGCGGATTGCTGAAGATCGCCTCGGTCGGCCCCTGCTCGACAATCTTTCCCTGCTTCATGACGATGATGTAGTCGGCCATGGCGCGCACCACGGCAAGGTCGTGGCTGATAAAGAGGTAGGACAGTTCATGGTCGGCCTGCAGCTTGCGCAGCAGTTCGACGATCTGCTTTTGCACCGAGCGATCAAGCGCGGAGGTCGGCTCGTCCAGCACGACCATCTTTGGCTTCAGGATCATCGCCCGGGCAATGGCGATGCGCTGCCGCTGGCCGCCGGAGAATTCATGCGGGTAGCGGTTGCGGGCGTTGGGATCGAGCCCGACTTCGCGCAAAGCCTCGACCGCGCGCTGGTCACGCTGCTTGCCAGAAAGGTTCGGCTCATGCACCAGAAGGCCTTCGGTGATGACCTGGCCGACGGTCATGCGCGGCGACAGCGAGCCGAACGGATCCTGGAAGACGAGTTGCATCTGGCGCCGCAGTGGCCGCATCGCCTGCCGGTCGGCCGTGGAAATGTCGCGATCGCCAAAACGGATCAAACCATCGCTCGGTAGCAGCCGCAGCAGAGCGCGGCCGAGCGTCGATTTGCCGGAACCGGATTCGCCGACGATGCCGATGGTCTGGTTGCGCTGAAGCCGGATCGAAATGTCATCGACGGCACGCAGCATCAGTGGCTCGCCGGCCAGAAACCCGCCGCCGATCCTGAATGTGACTTCGACATTCCTGCCTTCGAGCACCACGGGCGCGCTGGCCGGCGGTGGTGCCTTGGTTCCCGTCGGCTCGGCCGCCAGCAGCATCTTGGTGTAGGCATGCCGCGGGTTTGCGAAGATCGCTTCCGCCTCGCCTTCCTCGACGACCTCGCCCTGACGCATGACATAGACACGGTCGGCGAAACGACGGACGATGCCAAGATCGTGGGTGATGAAGACGATCGCCATGCCGAGCTTGCGCTGCAGTTCGGCGAGCAACATCAGGATCTGCGCCTGGATCGTCACGTCGAGCGCCGTCGTCGGCTCGTCGGCGATCAGGATGTCGGGATCGTTGGCCAGGGCCATGGCGATCATCACGCGCTGGCGCTGGCCGCCGGACATTTCGTGCGGATAGGATTTCATCCGCCGCTCGGGATCGGGAATATGCACAAGCCGCAAGAGCCTGAGCGCCTCCTCGCGTGCCTCGGCGGCATTCAGGCCGCGATGCCGGCGGATCGGCTCGATCAGCTGGTTGCCGATCGAATAGAGCGGATCGAGCGAGGTCATCGGCTCCTGGAAGATCATGCTGATCTTGGCGCCGCGCACCTTGTTCAGGTCGGATTTGCTCAATGTCAGCAGGTTGCGGCCGCGATAGTCGACATGGCCCGTGGCTTCGCCATTCGAGGCCAGCAGGCTCATCGCCGCCATCATGGTCTGGCTCTTGCCGGAACCGGATTCGCCGACCACGGCGACGGTCTCGCCTGCGTTGACATGGATGCTGATGCCCTTGACCGCCTCGACGGCGCCGTCGAGCGTGCGGAAGCGGACCCGCAGGTCCTTGACGCTGAGGATCGTTTCGGGAGTAGCCATATCACCGGTCCCCATCTCAGCGATCCCTTGGGTCGAGCGCGTCGCGCAGGCCGTCGCCGACGAAATTCAGGGCGAACAGCGTCGAGACGAGGAAGAAGGCGGGGAACAGGAGCAGCCAGTTGGCGGTGCCGATGTTCTTGGCGCCCACCGAAATCAGCACGCCCCAACTGGTCATCGGCTCCTGCACGCCGAGCCCGAGGAACGACAGGAAACTCTCCAGGATGATGACCTGCGGCACCAGCAGCGTCATGTAGATCACCACCGGACCGAGCAGATTGGGGATGACATGGCGCAACAGGATGCCACGCTGGCCGACGCCCATGGCTTCGGCCGCCTGGACATATTCCTGGCGGCGGATCGACAGCGCCTGGCCACGCACGATGCGGGCCATGTCGAGCCACAGCACCGCGCCCACGGCCAGGAACATCAGCACGAAGTTGCGGCCGAAGAACACCACCAGCATGATGACGAAGAAGATGAACGGCAAGGAATAGAGTACATCGACGATGCGCATCATCACCTCGTCGATCTTGCCACCGGAAAAGCCGGCGGCGGCGCCATAGATCACCCCAATCACCACCGCGACGACACCGGCGAGCAGGCCGATGGCAAGCGAGATGCGCCCAGCCATCAGCGTGCGCGACAGCAGATCGCGGCCGGTGTTGTCGGTGCCAAACAGGAAATATTGCTGCTTGACCGATGTGCTCATCGTCACCTCGAGCCCGTCAGGCGATTTGTTCTCGATCTTGGTGTCGTCAAAGGCATCGGAGCGGTCGAGGTAGCGGATGTTGCGATCATCGATCGGTTTGGTCGAGGTGACCCTGACCGTGACGCGGCTGCCTTCCTGATGCCATTCCTTGAGGTCGACACGCATGCGCTTGATGGCGTCCGTGAGTGTGCCCTGAATCATGTCTGGCTTCGGGTAGGCCGACAGGCTTGGCGGCATGCGCACATAGTCGGCATAGATGGTCGTGTATTGATGCGGCACGAACCAGGGGCCGAACACGCTGACGATCCCGATCAAAGCGAGATAGTAGAGGCTGAACATAGCGGCGCGGTTGGCCTTGAGGCGCGCCCAGGCATCGCCCCAGAGCGAGCGTCCAACGATGGTGGGAGCCGCGGCTGCGATGTCAGTCATAGCGCACCCTCGGATCGACGACCGCGTACATGACGTCGACGATCAGGTTGAAAACGATGGTGAAGATGGCGATCACCACCACCGTCCCCATCACCAGCGTGTAGTCGCGGTTGAGCGCCGCATCGACGAAATAGCGGCCGACGCCGGGAATGGAGAAGATCGTCTCGACAATGACCGAACCGGTCAAAAGGGCCGCCGCCGCGGGGCCGGTAAACGAGACGATCGGCAGGATAGCGCCGCGCAGGGCATGCTTGACCACCACCGACCAGTCGGAAAGGCCGAGCGCGCGCGCCGTGCGGATGTGATGGGAGCGCAGAGATTCGATCATCGAGCCGCGCATCAGGCGGGCAACGATGGCGATCTGCGGCAAGGCAAGGGTGAGCACCGGGCCGACCTTGTTGATGAAGGCGCCATCGCCCCAGCCGCCGATCGGCAAAAGCTTCCAGGTCAGCCCGAAAAGGAGCTGGATCACCGGCGCGATGACGAAGGTCGGGATGGTGCTGCCGGCGGTCGCCAGCGCAATCACCGTGTAGTCGCCAAGCTTGTTCTGGTTGAGTGCGGCGATGGTGCCGAGCAAGGAACCCAGCAGCAACGCCAGGATCAGCGCCGACGCACCGAGTTGCACCGAAATGGGCAGGCCCTTGGCGAACAATTCGGTGACGGTGAAGTCCGGCATGTTGTAGCTCGGGCCAAAATTGCCGCGCAAGAGATTGCCGAGATAGTGGAGATATTGCAGCCAGAGCGGGTCGTTGAGGCCGAACTGGGCTTCAAGGTTGGCCTTGATCTCGGGGCTCAGCCCCCGCTCCTGGTTGAATGGGCCGCCTGGCGCGACGCGCATCAGGAAAAACGCCATCGTCACGATGACGAACAGCGTCGGTATGGCGGTCAAAAGCCGCCGGAATACGTATCGCAGCATCGGTGCCCCGCTTGATCCGGAACACGCCCATCCCGTTGGATGATTGTGCTCCAGCCTTCAAATCTTCGCACCGGATCTTCCGAAAATCGATTGCGCTTCCCGGCCGATGCGATGGCAAACCAGCACCGCCGCGCATGGAATGCGCGGCGGCTTGGCCAGGGATCAGTCCTTGCTGACGAAACGCGACGGATGGACGTCCATCACATTGTCGACGAAGCCATGCAGCTTCGAGGACACGATGTCGTGGTAGCTGTAGTAGAGAAGCGGAATCTGGCCGACATCGTCGACAAGAATGCGCTCGGCCTCGGAGAGCTCCTTCATGCGCTCCTCGGGCTTGCCGCCGGCGGCGGCCGCCTTGTCCATGGCCGCTTCATAGGCCGGGCTGTTGTAATTCGAGTAGTTGTTGCCGCTCGCCTTGCGCGAGATGCCGAGGAAGGTTTCCGGATCCTTGTAATCGGCGATCCAGGCGGCACGCGCCACGTCATAGTCGCCCTTCTGCTCAAGGAAGGAGTAGTGGGTCTTGGTGTCGGTGTTGAGCAGCGTGACGTCGACGCCAAGCGGCTTCAACTGCTCCTGGATGGCAACCGCGGTGTTCTTGTGGTTCTCCGAGGTGTTGTAGCGGATTTCCATCTTCAGCGGATGTTCGGGCGTGTAGCCAAGCTTCTCGAGGATTTTCTTGGCGGCGTCCTCGCGGTCGATCTGCGGCATGTCGGCGTATTTGGCCATTGCGGGCGTGTAGCCCTCGATGCCGGGAGGCACCATGGAATAGCCGGGCAGCATCGAGTTCTGCCAGACCTTTTCGGCGATGAAGTCGCGGTCGATCGCCATCGAAATGGCGTTGCGCAGTTCAGGGTTGTTCCACGGCGCCTTGTCGGTCTTGATCGCGTAGTAATAGGTGCCGAGATATGGGCCGACATGGATCTGGTCGCCGAACTTGGTCTTGAGGTCGGCGAGCTGTTCGGTCGGCAGATCGTCATAGCTGTCGAGCTCGCCGGCTTCGAAGCGCTTCATGGCCGAAGAGCGATCTTCGGTCGGGATGTAGTTGACGACGTCGAACTTGACGGTCGCCGCGTCCCAGAATTTCGGATTCTTGACCAGTTTCATATGGTCGTTGGGGACCCATTCGGCCAGCGTATAGGCGCCGTTCGAAACAAGGTTGCCGGGCTTGATCCAGTCAGCACCGAGCTTTTCGATCGAGGCCTTGCTGACCGGATAGGTCGCCTGATGGGTCAGCATCTCCAGGAAGTAAGGCGTCGGCGCCTTCAGCGTCACTTCCAGGGTGTTGGCATCGATCGCCTTGACGCCCATGTCCTCGGGCTTGCCCTTCTTGGTGTTGACGTCCTCCGCACCCTTCACCGGATAGAGCATCGAGGCATATTCGGCACCGGTCGCGGGGTCTTCCAGCCGATGGAAGGCGTAGACGAAGTCGTCGGCCGTCACCGGGCTGCCGTCCGACCACATGCCGTCCTTGCGCAGCTTGAACGTGTAGACGGTGCCGTCATCCGATACCGTCCAGCTTTCGGCGGCGCCCGGAATGAGGTTCGCCTTCTCGTCCTGCATGACCAGCCCCTGGAACAGGTCACGCAACACATTGGCCTCATAGACCGTCGAGGTCTTGTGCGGATCGACCGATTCCGACTCGGCGGCGGTGCCCCTGTTATAAACGGTCTCCGCGAAAGCCGGTGTGTAGAATGCACCGGCGGCTACGGCCATGGTGGTGGCGAACACCGTCGCCTTCAGCATTTTTTTCAGCATGAAGTTCTCCCTGTCGGCGCTGCCGTCGGCGCGCCTTTTCGTGTTGACGCCCCGGGACCGATATCTGGTTCCTTCAAGCGCGCCGCCGGTTCCCTCCGGCAGCTGGTGGCAGGAGACTAGACAGGCGGTAAGCTGTTTTCAACCGAGTACTGATTGACCCTAAGTCAATCCTTCCAACCGAAGAAGCAACGGCTAAATTAGAGCGGCTTTTTCAATTGTACGCACCCTCTGGTTGCACCCAGAGTTTTCGCTTTCTGCATGCGCATTTTGGCATGCTGCTATCATGGTTCAGAACCTCATTTCCAGGGCCCGAAAGCGCGCATTCCGAACAGACAATTCGGGAACTTCGGCGGTCGAATTCGCTTTACTGTCGCCGCTCTTTATCCTCTTGCTACTCGGAATGGTTGCATACGGCATCTATTTTGGCGCCGCCAACTCGATCCAGCAGATCGCGGCCGACGCCGCCAGGACGGCCATTGCCGGATTGAACCAGACCGAGCGGCAAACGCTGGTGGCCTCCTTCCTCGCCAACAATGCCGGCGGCTACCCCTTCGTGGACGCCAGCAAACTAACCTACCAGGCCAATGACAGCACAGCCGATGGAAGCCAGTTCGTGGTGTCCATCTCCTACGATGCGCGCAACCTGCCGATCTGGAATCTCTTCCCGGGCATAGCCATGCCGGGGACCACCATCAAGCGCCAGTCAACGATCAGGGTCGGGGGTATCTGAATGCCGCAGCGTCGGGGCAAGGGCATCGGCCGGCTTGTACGATCGATGCTGGGAGACAGGAATGCGAACTTTGCCGTCATGACGGCACTGAGCGCACCAGTCGCGCTGGCGCTGGCCGCGGTGGCTATCGATGAAGCCTCGATCTATACCGAACGCCGCGAGGCCCAGGCGATGGTCGATCTGGCGGCGATAACCGCCGCCTCGAACATCAACAATGTCAACACGGCGGTCGTGACCACGCTCACCGACAACGGCATGCCGGGTGTCGTCGTTCAAGCCTCGGACCAGACCATTTCCCCGGCCGTCGGAAAGACGGTGGTGACGGTCACAAAGGGCCGATATGCCTCATCAACCGCCAATGTCACCCAGCGCTTCCAGGCGGGCGTGACACCTTACAATGCAGTGCGTGTCACGCTGGCGAAAATCCCCGCCCGCTATTTCGCGAGCTCGCTCATCCCCACTCCGGTCATCGGCACCCAAGCCACGGCCAGCATGACGCCGCAGGCCGCGTTCTCGGTCGGGTCGAGACTGCTCAGCGTCAACGGCGGCATCCTCAACGCGCTTCTAAGCGGGCTTCTCGGCGGCAACATTTCACTCAGCGTCATGGACTATAATGGGCTGATCTCGGCCGACGTCAGCGTGCTCTCCTTTGTCAGTGCCTTGGCCACACAACTGAACATCACCGCCGGCACCTATTCGAACGTGCTGGCCTCGAAGGCGACTGTCGGCCAGATCGCCACCGCCATGGCCAACGTTCCTGGTCTCGGCAATACGGCCAAGGTCGCCCTGCAGACCATCGCCACCAGGTCGACGAGCACGGTCAAGATCCCGCTCAGCAGCCTTATCGACCTTGGTTCCGTCGGCAGCCTGGGCCTCGGACAACAGCCGTCTGGCCTTGGGGTCGACGCAAGCGCCATGGGGATGCTGACCGCCGCCGCCGTGCTCGCAAACGGCACCAACCAGGCGGCGGTCGATCTCGGCGCCACCATCCCCGGGCTGCTCTCCACCAAGCTCAACATCGCCATTGGCGAGCCGGCGCAATCCTCGCCCTGGCTGGCGGTCGATGGCATCGGCACCGTCGTGCGGACCGCCCAGACGCGCATCAAACTGACGGCCTCAGTCGGTGTCGGCACGCCGGGCATCGGCGGCGGCGTCAATCTGGTGGCCGTCAATCTGCCGCTCAATGTTGAAGTCGCCTATGCCGAAGCCAAGCTGACCGACATTACCTGTCCAACAGGACCGTCCAGCATCAGCGTTTCCATCGCCGCACACCCGGGTGTTGCCCAGCTGAACCTGGCCAACAGCAACAATCCCTCCGGCTTCGCCGATTTCAGCCAGCCACAGACCTTCACCGATGCGGACATCGCCGATGTGAAGCTGCTGTTGATACAGCTGATCCAGGTGATGGGTTCGGCCGCGACCGCGATCACCAACAACAGCCCGCAGACCCTGACCTTCAACGCGACCGACATCGCCAACAAGACGATCAAGACCGTTTCGACGCGCAACATCTCGCAGTCGCTCACCACGTCGCTGGTCAACAATTTGTCGCTTTCGGTCAAGGCGCTCGGTCTCGGCATCGATCTGACGGCCCTGCTCGGAACGGTCAAACCAGCAGTTGTGGCCCTGCTCAACACCGTAACGGCGCCCGTCGACGACTTGCTCTACAATGTGCTGGCGGCCCTGGGTGTCGGCGTCGGCCAGGCCGACGTGCGTGTCACCGGAGCAACCTGCGGACGGGCAGTGCTCGTCCAGTAGCGCATTTGTGCTCAAACAGCCCGCTTGGCCGAAACCCGGTCTGATCGCCAGTCAGTCCAGCCGGCCAAGGAAGTGACCGAGAGCCGACAGCGAGAGCGCTTCGTCCCCGACAGCAGCTTCGCCATCCAAGACAGCCGCAATTGTTCCGATGCCCCCCGGCAATTGCCAATTCGCCGGCTCCCCGGCGAAATTGAAGACACAGAGCAGCCTCTCGCCGCCACCTTCGCGGATGAAGGCGAGCACATCACCCTCGGCGTCGAGAAAGCGGATCGAACCGCTGACCAGCGCTGGATGACGCCCGCGCAAGGCAAGCGTCGAGCGGTAGGCGGACAGCACAGACTGGTCGTTGCCGTTCTGCACATCGGCGGCACGAGCGCGATGGCTGGCCGGTACCGGCAGCCAGGGCCTGCCCGTCGAGAAGCCCGCATTGTCGGCGCCGGCCTCCCAGACCATCGGCGTGCGGCAACCATCCCTGCCCTTCACGCCGGGCCAGAAGCGGATGCCGACCGGATCGCGCAGATCCTCATAGGCTAGCTCCGCCTCTTCCAGGCCAAGCTCCTCGCCCTGATAAAGGCAGATCGAGCCGCGCAGGCAGGCGAGCAGCATGATCGAGAATCTGGCCACCGTGTCGGGATCGCCGTCAGGTGCTGTCCAGCGGCTGACATGGCGCACCACGTCATGGTTGGAGAACGCCCAGCAGACCCAACCGTCGACGACCGCATGTTCGAAAGCCTCGACGCAGCCGCGCACATGTGCCGCCGAAAACTGCGAACCGAGCAGGTCGAAAGTGTAGCACATCTGCAGCTTGTCACCGCCGGAAGTATAGGCGGCCAGCGTCTGCAGCGAGCGGCCCTCGTCGCCGATCTCACCAACCGCGGCACGGCCCTCATACTGGTCCAGCAATGCCCGGAAACGTCTGAGGAAAGCCAGGTTTTCCGGCTGCGTCTTGTCGAACAGATGCTCCTGGTAGAGGTAGGTGTTTGTCTCGCCATTGGTGCCAGCGACACTCGACGCCAAGGGCGGATTGCTGCGTAGCCAGCGGTCGTGGAAATAGTAATTGACGGTGTCGAGCCGGAAACCGTCGACGCCACGCTCCAGCCAGAAGCGAACCGTGTCCAGCAGCGCATCCTGGACCTCGCGATTGTGGAAATTCAGGTCGGGCTGCGAAGCAAGGAAATTGTGCATGTAATACTGCCGGCGGGTCGAATCCCACTCCCAGGCAGGGCCACCGAAGACGGACAGCCAGTTGTTGGGCGCGTTGCCGTCGGGCTTCGCATCGGCCCAGACGTACCAGTCGGCCTTGGGGTTGTCGCGGCTGGCGCGGCTTTCGATGAACCATTCATGCTTGTCGGATGAGTGTGACAGCACCTGGTCGATGACGACCTTCAGGCCCAGCCGGTGCGCTTCGGCGATCAGTGTGTCGAAATCCTCCAGCGAACCGAACATCGGATCGACGTCGCGATAGTCCGACACGTCGTAACCCATGTCGGCCATCGGCGACTTGAAGAAGGGCGACAGCCAGACGGCATCGACGCCAAGCGAGGCGATGTGGGCCAGCCTTGCCGTGATACCCCTGAGATCGCCGCTGCCATCGCCGGTCGTGTCCTGGAAGGAACGCGGATAGACCTGGTAGATGACGCAGCCGCGCCACCACTCGGCCTCCCGCCCCGCTCCCGGGTCGGCCCAAGAGTTGGCATCTTCATCGGCCATCACGAACCCTTCCTGGCGCCGCCCTTTCCGGTTCGGCGCTCGATCATGAAATTGACGCCGCGGCCCGGCATTGGCCGCGCAAGGTCGACCGCCTGCGTTTCGACCGCCGGCTGCCATTGAAACCCTTCCCGCGCGGGCAAGGTGAAGACGCATTGGCGGCGATCACCATTGATGATGACGGCAATGCGGCCGCCGCCCGCATCGCCCAACAGCATGACGAGGCGATGTCGGCCGGGATCGTTCCAGTCCGCCTCCGCAAGCGGCATGCCGGTCTCGGTCAACCAGGCGACGTCGGGGATGCCTGAAGCCTCGGCCGATTGTCCGGTCAGGAAATGCGTGTCCGACAATGCCGGGACGGCGCGGCGGAGTGTGGCCAGCGCCGATACGTAACGCTCCAGCGCCTGGTCGCGGCCCGTCCAATCCAGCCAGGTGATGGCGTTGTCCTGCGCGTAGGCGTTGTTATTGCCCTTCTGGGTACGACCAAATTCGTCGCCGGCGGTCAGCATTATGGTGCCCCGCGAGCCAAATAGCGTGGCAAGCAGCGCGCACTGGTCTTCGAAGCGCGCCTTGCCGATCGCCGCGTTGTCCGTCTCGCCTTCGGCCCCATTGTTCCAAGACAAATTGTCGTTGTGGCCATCACGGTTCTGCTCGCCATTGGCCGCGTTATGCTTACGCTCGTAGGCGACGATGTCGGCCAGCGTCATGCCATCATGCGCGGCGATGAAATTGACCGTGCGGCTAGCCGGCCGGCCGGCCTTGCCAAAAACATCGGATGAGCCGGCAAGCCGGGTCGCCAACGCTCCGACCGCGCCGACATCGCCACGCCAGAAGCGTCTGGCATCGTCGCGATAGCGATCGTTCCATTCGAGGAAGCGCGCAGGGAAATTGCCGAGCTGATAGCCGTCCGGACCAATATCCCAGGGTTCGGCGACCAGCACCCGATCGGCAAGGACTGGATCGCCGGCGATAGCCTCGAGCAAGGGCGCGGCGGGATCGAACACGCCATCGACGCGGCCCAGCACCGGTGCCAGATCGAAGCGAAAACCGTCGACGCCGGCATGGCGGACAAAATGGCGAAGCGTGTCGAGCACCATGTCGCGCACCACCGGATGGTCGCACGCGACTGTGTTGCCCGTGCCGGTGTCATTGACCAGCCTGCCATCCGGCTGGTGCCGGTAGTAGGCTTGATTGTCGAGGCCGCGCAACGACAGCGTCGGCCCCAGCCTGTCGCTTTCGCCTGTGTGGTTGAAGACGAGATCGAGAATGGTGCCGATGCCGGCCTGGCGCAGCGTCGCGACGGTTTCGCGCAATTCTGCCAGACCGCCGGGCGCCAGCCGTGGGTCGAGCGCCATGAAGGTGACGGGGTTATAGCCCCAGGCGTTGCTCAGGCCCAGCGGTGGCAGATGCCGCTCGTCGATCGACGCCGTCACCGGCATCAGTTCGACGGCGGATACACCGAGGCGCTTCAGATGCGCGATGATGGCGGGGTGGGCGAGCGCCGCGAGGGTACCACGCTGTTCGTCCGGCACATCCGGGTGGAGCTTCGTGAAGGAGCGGACGTTCAGTTCGTAGATCAGGCCGCCCGGACGAAACAGCGGCGGCGGCACAGGCACTGCCCTGGGCAAGGCCCTTGCCACGGTCTTGGGCATCAACGGCGCGGTGTCCGCGCCCTCGTTGCGCCGCGCGGCGAGCCGCCAGTGATAAGCATAGGGCCGGTCGATTTCCACGGCGTAGGGATCGGTCAGCAGCTTGTCGGGATCGAACCACAGCCCAAGCTCGGGCGCATAGTCGCCGTCGGCACGGAAACCATATAGCGAGCCCGCGGCAAGGCCTGAAACGAAGAGCGCATGCATCCCCTCGCCTTCCGGCTGGAGTTCCGCCCGGTCGATTTCCCGATTGTCTTGCTCGTCGAAGATCGAGACCCAGATGCGACGGGCCGACGAAGACCAGGCGGCAAAGCGGATGCCTTCGGGGGTGATTGTGGCGCCGAGACGGGTCATGCCAGCGCCTCCCCTTCTCCCCTTGTGGGAGAAGGTGGTTCGGCGCTCAGCGCCGAGACGGATGAGGGGTGTGTGACGGAACGAGGCGTTGGCAATCTCGATCGAAGAACGCGCCAAGCTGGAGCACCCCTCATCCGACCTCGCTTCGCGAGGCCACCTTCTCCCACAAGGGGAGAAGGGAAAGCCCTCACCGCCACCCTCAAGTAATCACGCTCGGCTTGTTGCGGCCGGTGTGGCTCTTGATCCCGGCAATGTCGTCGGCGGCGGCGATGAGGTCGGCGAGTGCGGCTTGGGTGTCGAGATCGTGCCGCGCCTTGTCCGGCTCGTAGCGCTCGATATAGACGCGCAAGGTAGCACCCGAAGTACCGGTGCCGGAGAGACGGAAGACGACGCGAGAACCGCCTTCGAACAGCACCCTGATGCCCTGGTGCTCGCTGGTCGAGCCGTCGACCGGGTCATGATAGGCGAAGTCGTCGGCCTTGTTGATCTTCAGGCCGCGCACGCTGGTGCCGGGCAGCGAGCCGAGCTTGGCGCGCAGTTCGTCGACCAGCGCGTTGGCGCGGTCGCTCTCGACCTCCTCATAGTCGTGCCGCGAATAGTAGTTGCGTCCGTAGGCCGCCCAGTGCTCGGTGACCACCTGCTTGCAGCTTTCGCCGCGCGCGGCGAGGATGTTGAGCCACAACAGCACCGCCCAAAGGCCGTCCTTCTCGCGGACATGGTTGGAGCCGGTGCCCGCACTTTCCTCGCCACAGATCGTCGCCATGCCGGCATCGAGCAGATTGCCGAAGAATTTCCAGCCGGTCGGGGTCTCATAGATGCCGATGCCGAGTTTTTCAGCGACCCGGTCGGCCGCGCCACTGGTCGGCATCGAGCGGGCGATGCCCTTCAGCCCGTCCTTGTAGCCGGGCGCCAGGCGGGCATTGGCGGCGAGCATCGCCACCGAATCCGACGGAGTGACGAAAATGCCCTTGCCGATGATCAGATTGCGGTCGCCGTCGCCGTCGGAAGCGGCACCAAAATCCGGCGCATCCGCACCCATCATCTCATCATAGAGGTGTTTGGCGTGGACCAGGTTCGGATCCGGATGATGACCGCCGAAATCGGGCAGCGGCTTGAAGTTGCGGCAGGTGCCGTTGGGCGCGCCAAGCCGGTTTTCAAGGATTTCCTTGGCATAGGGACCGGTCACCGCGTGCATGGCGTCGAAGCGCATGCGGAAGCCTGACTTGAACAGTTTGCGCAGCGCGTCGAAATCGAACAGGCTTTCCATCAACTCGGCATAGTCGGCGACCGGATCGATGATCTCGACCGTCATGCCGGCGGCCTTGACCGTGCCGATCGTGTCGATGTCGATCGGATCGATGTCCGATGTCTTGAAGCTCGAAATAGCCTTGGTTTTCTCGAAGATCGCGTCGGTCAACTTTTCCGGCGCCGGGCCGCCATTGCCGGCATTGTACTTGATGCCGAAATCCTCGTGCGGGCCGCCCGGATTATGGCTGGCCGACAGGATGATGCCGCCGAAGGTCTTGTATTTGCGGATGACATGCGAGGCGGCGGGCGTCGACAGGATGCCGCCCTGCCCGACCATCACCTTGCCGAAGCCGTTGGCGGCGGCCATGGCGATCGCCTTCTGGATGACCTCGCGGTTGTAGAAGCGACCGTCGCCGCCGATCACCAGGGTCTTGCCCTTAAACCCGTCGAGCGCGTCGAAGATCGACTGGATGAAATTCTCGGCATAGTGCTCCTGCTGGAACACGGGCACCTTCTTGCGCAGGCCCGACGTGCCGGGCTTCTGGTCGGAGTAGGGTTTGGTGGGGACGGTGCGTATCATGCTTCAGGCAACCCTTTTCGAAAGCAGCAGGCGATAGAGTTCAACGTATTTTTCGGCGCTTCGATCCCACGACACATCGGTCTTCATGCCCTGGCGCTGGATGGTTTCGAAGACCGTGGGGTTGGCGTAGGCTTCGGCCAGGCGGTTTATGGCGTGCAGCATCGCGCCGCCGTTGTTGGGTGCGAACTGGAACCCCGTCGCCACGCCGGCCGCGATCGCGGCTTCATTGGCGTCGATGATGGTGTCGGCGAGGCCGCCGGTGCGGGCAACCACCGGTACGCAGCCGTAGCGCAGGCCGTAGAGCTGCGTCAGTCCGCAGGGTTCGAAGCGTGATGGGATGACGATGGCGTCGCAGCCGCCCTGCATGGTGTGCGACAGCCCCTCATCATAGCCGACGACCACGCCAATGCGGCCACGATGGCGGGCGGCGGCGGCAAGCAATGCGCCTTCCAGGCCGGCATCGCCCGAGCCCAGTATGGCCAAGCGTACACCGGTCGCGACGACACCGTCGATCACGGTCGCCAATATGTCCATGCCCTTCTGCCAGGTCAGCCGGCTGATGACGCAGACGATGGGGCTGTCGTCGCGGTCGAGGCCGAAGCGATCCTCCACGGCGGCCTTGTTCGGGGCCCGCGCCTTGAGCGTGGCGGCCGTATAGCTGGACACCAGATGCTTGTCTGTCTCCGGATCCCAGATGGCCGTGTCGATGCCATTGACGATGCCGTAGAGATCGCTGGAGCGCATGTTGATCAGTCCGTCGAGACCCATGCCGAACTCCGGCGAGCGGATCTCCTGCGCGTAGGTCGGGCTGACGGTGGTGATCGCCCAGGCGGCCTGCAGGCCGGCCTTGAGGAAGCCGACGCCGCCATAATACTCGACGCCGTCAAGCGCCATCGCGACCGCGGGCAGACCGAGCTCGCCGAAGATGCCGGCGCCGAACTGGCCCTGGAAGGCGAGGTTGTGGACGGTCATCATCGACGGCGTGCCCACCGCCTTGCCGTAGCGCATATAGGCCAGCGTCATCGCCGACTGCCAGTCATGGGCATGGACGATGTCTGGCAGGTAGCCCGAGATGGCGCCGCCGGCGATATCGGCGCCGGCTTGGCTCAGCGCCGCGAAGCGCCGCCAATTGTCCGGCCAGTCCGCGCCCGAAGCATTGCCATAGGGACCACCGGGACGGTCGAACAGATGCGGCGCGTCGAGCACGAAAAGATCGAGCCCGGCAAGCTCGACAGAGTGGACCGAGGCCTTGCCGCCCTGCAGCAACGGATACTGGTAGACGGCCTTCCTTTTCTTGAAGCCTTCCATCACCGCGGGAAAGCCTGGAATGAGCGTGCGCATGGCCACGCCCTTGGCTGCCAGCGCCACGGGCAGCGCACCGGTCACATCGGCCAGTCCGCCGGTCTTGATCAGCGGGAAGATCTCGGGCGTGACCGACAGAACCTGCATGCGTCTATCCGATCCTGTTGTGAGCAATTCCGGACGGGAAACCGTTCTCACACTTTTCCTGGAATTGCTCTAGAGCCCGAGTTTGTTGATCATGTCCTGTGTGACCAGGCAGATGCCTTTTTCCGAAACGCGGAAGCGCTTGGCGTCGAGCACGGGATCCTCGCCGATCACCAACCCTTCCGGTATCCTTACACCGTGGTCAATGACGACGCGTTTCAACCTTGCGTTCCGCCCGACATGAACGTCGGGCAGCATGACGACCTCTTCCAGCGTCGAATAGGAATTGATGCGCGCGCCGGTGAAAATCAGGCTCTTCTTCAGCGTCGCGCCGGAGACGATGCAATCGCCCGAGACCAGGGAGGAAACGGCCGAGCCGCGCCGGCCATCCTCGTCATGGACGAATTTTGCCGGCGGCTTCAACTCGGCATAGGTCCAGATCGGCCAGTCGCGGTCGTAGAGGTCGAGCTCGGGCGTCACGTCGGTCAAGTCGATATTGGCTTCCCAATAGGCGTCGACCGTTCCCACATCGCGCCAGTAGGCTTCGTTCTCCGCGGTCGAGCGTACGCAGGACTTGGTGAAGCGGTGCGCGATCGCCTTACCATGCTCGACGATATAGGGAATGATGTCCTTGCCGAAATCGCGGCTGGAGCCGGGCTCGGCGGCGTCGCGGCGCAGCTGCTCCATCAGGAACTTGGTCTTGAAGACGTAGATGCCCATCGAGGCCAGGGCGAATTCCGGGTTACCCGGAATGCCGGGCGGATCGGCCGGCTTTTCGACGAAGGCGATGATGTTGTCCTTGGCATCGACATGCATGACGCCGAAGCCTGTCGCTTCCATACGCGGCACTTCGAGGCAGCCGACCGTGACGTCGGCATTGGCGTCGACATGCTGGCGCAGCATCATCTCGTAGTCCATCTTGTAGATGTGGTCGCCGGCGAGGATGACCATGTATTCCGGGCCATAGGCCTCGATGATGTCGATGTTCTGGTAGACGGCGTCCGCCGTGCCCTCATACCACTGCGTTTCCGACACGCGCTGGCTGGCGGGAAGGATGTCGAAGCTTTCGTTTCGTTCGGGCCTCAGGAAGTTCCAGCCGCGTTGCAGATGGCGGATCAGCGAATGCGCCTTGTACTGGGTGGCGACCCCGAGGCGGCGAATGCCCGAGTTGAGCGCGTTGGAGAGCGCGAAATCGATGATGCGAGTCTTGCCGCCGAAATAGACCGCCGGCTTGGCGCGACGATCGGTCAGTTCCTTGAGGCGGCTGCCGCGGCCGCCGGCCAGTACGTAGGCCATGGCATCACGCGCCAGCGGCTGGATCCGTTTCAAGTCTGCCATTTCCACCCTCCCAAATTACTCAGTCTCGCCATGTTGTTCCGGCCTTGACGGTTCAGTCGGCAACGAGTTCGAGCATGATCGTCGACAGCGGCGGCAGAAGCATCGTTGCCAAGATGCTCTTGCCTTCCGCCCTTGCCTCGACCATGCCGCCATTGCCCATGCCGGAGCCGCCATATTCGGATGCGTCGGTGTTGATGATCTCGCGCCACTTGCCGGCGTTCGGCAACGGAACGCGATAATTGTCGCGCGGCACCGGCGTGAAGTTGGATATGACAGCCACCGGACTGCCGCCCGGCGCGTTGCGCAGCCAGGCGAAAACCGAATTCTGGCTGTCGTCGACGATCAGCCAGGAAAACCCTTCCGGCTCGCAGTCGCGGCCGTGCAGCGCCGGGCGCGACCGGTAGAGATAGTTGAGATCGCGCACCGTCTGCCAGACGCCGCGATGCGGGCGGAAATCGAGCAGGTTCCAGTCGAGCGCGCGTGCCTCGCTCCATTCGCGGCGCTGCGCGAATTCCTGTCCCATGAACAACAGCTTCTTGCCGGGATAGCCCCACATGAAGCCGTAATAGGCACGCAAGGTCGCGAATTTCTGCCAGTCGTCGCCGGCCATCTTGCCCAGCAGCGTGCCTTTGCCGTGCACAACCTCGTCATGCGAGAGCGGCAGCACGAAATTCTCCGAGAAGGCGTAGGTCAGGCCGAAGGTCAGGTCGTTGTGGTGGTGCTTGCGGAAGATCGGCTCCTTGGAGAAATACTCCAGCGTGTCGTGCATGAAGCCCATGTTCCACTTGAATCCGAAGCCCAGCCCGCCCTCATGCACCGGCGCCGAGACCTTCGGCCATGAGGTGGATTCCTCGGCGATGGTCATGACGCCCGGGTGGTGGCCGTAGACCTCCTTGTTCATCCTTTGCAGGAAAGAGACCGCTTCGAGGTTCTCACGGCCGCCCTTCTCGTTAGGGATCCATTCGCCAGCCTTGCGCGAATAGTCGAGGTAGAGCATCGAGGCGACCGCATCGACGCGCAAACCGTCGACATGGTATTTCTCGGCCCAGAACAGCGCGTTGTTGACCAGGAAAGATACCACCTCGCGGCGACCGAAATTATAGATCGCGGTGTTCCAGTCGGGATGAAAACCCTTGCGCGGGTCGGCATGTTCGTAGAGGGCGGTGCCGTCGAAATGGGCCAGGCCATGCGCGTCGACCGGGAAATGCGCCGGTACCCAGTCGAGGATGACGCCAACGCCGGCGCGGTGCGCCCCGTCGACGAAACGGGCAAAGCCGTCCGGGTCGCCGAAGCGGGCCGACGGCGCGTAGAGGCCGGTCGTCTGATAGCCCCAGGACGGGTCATAGGGATGTTCGGAGATCGGCATGAACTCGATGTGGGTGAAACCGGTTTCGACCACATAGGGGATCAGCCGGTCGGCCAGTTCGTCCCATGACAGGAACGTGCCGTCGTCACCAAGCTGCCAGGACCCGGCGTGGACTTCGTAGATCGAAATGGCTTCGCGCCGGTGGTCGGCATTGCGCCAGAAATTGCGGTGGGCCTCGTCGCCCCACTCATGCCCCGGCGGCACGGCAACGACCGAAGCCGTGGCCGGACGCAGTTCGGATTTGAACGCGAACGGGTCTGCCTTCAGCGGCAGTCTGACGCCATCGGGGCCGATGATCTCGTATTTGTAGGGTCGGCCGGCACCGATGTCGGGCACGAACAATTCCCAGATGCCGGTATCGCGGCGATCGCGCATCGTGTGACGGCGGCCATCCCAGTCGTTGAAATCGCCGACCACCGAGACGCGCCGCGCATTGGGAGCCCAGACGGCGAAATGCACGCCGGTGGCACCCTCGTGCTCGATGACATGCGCGCCAAGCTTGTCGAACAGCCTGAGGTGCGAACCCTCGGCGATATAGTAGTCGTCCATCGGCCCGAGCACCGGGCCGAACGAATAGGGATCGGTCAGCCACCAGTCGCCGCCGGCATTGCGCGCGTGGTAGCGCAGCGGTTGCCGCTTCCTGATCGACAGCTTGCCTTCGAAGAAGCCGGCGTCATCGCGCCTGGACAACTCTCCGGCCTCGATGCCCGTCAGCGTATAGGCGGCGACGGTTTCGGCATGCGGAACGAAGCAGCGGGCAAACAGGCTCTTGCCGATCTCGTGGACGCCAAGGACTGCGAACGGATTCCCGTGCGTGCCGGCGACAATCGCCGCAACATCGCTGGCTGGCGCCAGTCCGTCCGGCCCGCTTGTCGCAGCGGTCGCGCGCGGCTTCCTCATCAGGCAGTGTCCCTCCCAGGGCACCAGGTGTTTGTTTCTGGTGATGTGAGCTGGCATTCAACCCGCATCACCTGGACCACTTTGTTCGTGGGCCTCATGCAATCACATCAGACAGGCACGTTCCAGATTTCTTTCGCGTATTGGCGGATCGTTCGATCGGAAGAGAACCAGCCAACGCGCGCGACATTGCGGATCGCCCGGGCGTACCAGTCCGGGCTGTTGCGCCAGACGGCATCGACCTCGCGCTGGGCAGCGGTGTAGGCATCGAAATCGGCGGCGACCATGAACCAGTCGCTGTCGTAGAGGCCGTTGATGAGATCGCGGTAGCGGTCCGGGTCGTCCGGCGAGAAGACGCCGGAGGATACGGCAGCGACCGCCTGCGCCAGCTCGGGGGAACCCTCGATCACGGCGCGCGGGTTGTAGCCATTGTTGCGCCGCTCGGCGACCTCGGCCGTTGTCAGGCCGAAGATGAAGATGTTGTCGTCGCCGACGCATTCCTTGATCTCGACATTGGCGCCGTCGAGCGTGCCGATGGTCAACGCGCCATTGAGCGCGAACTTCATGTTGCCGGTGCCCGACGCCTCCATGCCGGCGGTCGATATCTGCTCGGACAGGTCGGCGGCCGGCATCATGATTTCGGCCAGGCTGACATTGTAATTCGGCACGAACACCAGCTTCAGCAAACCGCGAACGGCCGGGTCGCGATTGATGACCTTGGCGACGTCATTGGCGAGCTTGATGATCAGCTTGGCGTTGTGGTAGCTGGGCGCCGCCTTGCCTCCGAAAAACTTCACGCGGGGCATCCAGTCACGCTCGGGATGCGAGCGGATCTGGTCGTAAAGCGCAACCGCCTCGAGGATGTTGAGAAGCTGGCGCTTGTATTCATGGATGCGCTTGACCTGGATGTCGAACAGCGCCGACGGATCGACCTTGATGCCGAGCCGGTCGGCGACCAGATTGGCCAGCCGCGCCTTGTTCTGCCGCTTGACGCCCGCGAACTTCTCCCGGAACGCGCTGTCATCGGCAAAGCTGTCGAGCCCCTTGATGGCCTCGATGTCGTCCAGGAACCGGTCGCCGATCGCCTCGCGGGCGAGCGAGGTCAGCCCGGGGTTGCACTGGATCAGCCAGCGCCGCGGCGTGATGCCGTTGGTCTTGTTGTTGATGCGGTCGGGATAGAGCTTGTGCAGGTCGGCGAACACCGTTTCCTTCATCAGCTCGGTGTGCAGCGCCGAGACGCCATTGATGGAGTGCGAGCCGACAAAAGCCAGATTGCCCATGCGCACGCGGCGGTCGCCGTTTTCCTGGATCAGCGAGATGCGGCTGATCTGCTCGCCCGAGAACTGGTTGGTGGCGCGGGCCTCCAGAAGCACCTGCGCGTTGATGGCGTAGACGATCTGCATATGGCGCGGCAAAAGCCGTTCGAACAACGGCACCGGCCAGCTTTCCAGCGCCTCGGGAAGGAGCGTGTGGTTGGTGTAGCCGAAGGTGCGCTTGGTGATGTCCCAGGCCAGGTCGAAGTCCATGCCGTGGACATCCATCAGGAGCCGCATCAGCTCCGGCACCGCGATCGCCGGATGGGTGTCGTTCAAGTGGATCGCCGCCTTGTCGGGCAGCGACTTCAGGTCGCCATATTGGCTCAGATGCCGCTGCGCGATGTCCTGCAGCGAGGCGGTGGAGAAGAAATATTCCTGCCGCAGCCTGAGTTCCTGACCGGCGACGTGGGAATCGGCGGGATAGAGCACGCGGGACAAAGCGTCGGCCTTGTTGCTCTCGGCCAACGCGCCGATGTGGTCGCCGGCATTGAACTTGTCGAGCAGGATCGGATCGACCGGCATGCCCGACCACAGCCGCAGCGTGTTGACGCGGTTTGCCCGCCAGCCGACGACAGGCGTGTCGTAGGCAACAGCCAGGACATGCTCGGTCGGCTTCCAGACATGGCGCTCGAGCCGGCCATCCTTTGACGTGATGGACTCCACCGAGCCACCGAAGCCGACCTCGAAGGAGCGTTCGCGCCGTTCGAATTCCCAGGGGTTGCCGTGATCGAGCCAGGTCTCGGGCAGTTCGACCTGCCAGCCGTCATGGATCTCCTGGCGGAACATGCCGTTGGCGTAGCGGATGCCGTAGCCATGCGCGGGAATGTCGACGGTCGCCATGCTTTCCATGAAGCAGGCGGCGAGCCGGCCAAGGCCGCCATTGCCGAGCGCGGCATCGGGCTCGAGCGCCGCGATGAGGTCGAGGTCGACGCCGAGAGACGACAGCGCCTCGCGCATATTGTCCATCAGGCCGAGATTGGAGAAGGCGTCGCGCATCAGGCGGCCGATGAGGAATTCCAGCGACAGGTAATAGACTCGCTTTTCCTGCTGGTCATAGGCCTCTTTGGTTGCCTGCATCCAGTGATCGACGATCCGGTCGCGCACGACCTTGATCGAGGCGGTCAGCCAATCATATTGCGTCGCGACGGTGGTGTCCTTGCCGACCCTGTATTTGAGGGCCATCAAGACTTCCCTTGCGAGCGTCTTCGGATCTGGATTTTCGAGCAGTGGCGGAAGGGTTTCGGATGTCATCGCGCGCGTCATGCTGCCTCTCGTGCGGTTGCAACGATCATACCGGCTTTCACCATTCATCCCAGCCCATGTTACCGCATCGCAGCATACATTCAATCGATTTAGATGAAGCTCCGCCAGCTTACCTTGCGGCAATTTGACGGTCAGGCGGCCAGCGCGGCCTCCGGAGGCGCCTTCGCGCCGGTCATGAAGGCGACCGCATCGGACATCGTATACTGCTTGGGATCGATGACGGCGAGACGACGACCGAGGCGGTGGATGTGGACACGGTCGGCCACCTCGAAGACATGCGGCATGTTGTGCGAGATCAGAACGATGGGCAGGCCGCGCTTCTTGACGTCGAGGATCAGTTCGAGCACCCGGCGGCTCTCCTTGACGCCAAGGGCGGCCGTCGGTTCGTCCATGATCACAACGCGGCTGCCGAAGGCAGCGGCGCGCGCCACCGCGACGCCTTGGCGCTGGCCGCCCGAGAGCGTCTCCACCGCCTGGCCGATGTTCTGGATGGTCATAAGCCCGAGTTCCGTGAGCTTGTCGCGGGCGCGCTTTTCCATCGCCGGACGGTCGAGCATGCGCAGCCATTGGCCGAGAAAGCCGGGTTTGCGGATCTCGCGGCCGAGGAACATGTTGTCGGCGATCGACAGTGCCGGCGAGAGGGCCAGGTTCTGGTAGACGGTTTCGATGCCGGCTTCGCGGGCTTCCATTGGCGACTTGAAGGCAACGGTTTTGCCTTCAAGCCGTATTTCTCCTTCGTCTGGCACGACGGCGCCTGAAATCGCCTTGATGAGCGATGACTTGCCGGCACCGTTGTCGCCGATGACGGCGAGAATTTCGCCGGGGTAGAGGTCGAAGTCGGCATTGTCGAGGGCGGTGACGCGGCCATAGCGCTTGACCAAGCCACGCGCGGTGAGAATGGGCTCCTGGGTCATGACTATGCCGAAACCTTTCTGATCCATTGGTCGACCGCCACGGCGCCGATGATCAACACGCCGGTGAGCAGCACTTTCCATTGCGGATCGGCGCCCAGCATGTTGAGTCCCATCGAGACGACGCCGACGATCATGGCGCCGAACAGCGTGCCCAGGATCGAGCCGCGCCCGCCGAAGAGGGAGATACCGCCGATCACCGTCGCGGTGATCGCCTGCAGATTGTAGTCGGTGACTGCCGCCGACGGCGAGATCGAACCGTTGCGGCCGATGGAAACCCAGGCGGCGAAAGCGGCGATCAGCCCGGCAAGGGTGTAGACAGTGACCAGCACCTTCTTGGTCTGTATGCCTGACAGCTTGGCCGCCTCCTGGTCGTCGCCGACGGCGTAGACATGGCGGCCCCAAGCGGTGTGGTTGAGCACGTACCAGAGGAGCAGCACCAGTGCGACCATGGCGATGACGCCGAGCGTCAGCACCGCGGTTCCGACCTTGAAGCTCAGAGCGAACAGATGCAGCAGCGGCGCCTGGGTGTCGACGTCGGTGTCTCGGATCGTCTCGTTGGCCGAATAGATGAAGTTCGTGGCCATGACGATGTTCCAGGTGCCCAGCGTCACGATGAAAGGCGGCAGCTTCATGTAGGCGACCAGCAGCCCGTTGAGCAGCCCGCAGGCAGCACCGGCGGCAAGGCCGATCGCCACCGCGAGCACGCTCGGCAGGCCGTAGCTGACGGCGCAATTGCCCATGATCACGGCTGAAATCACCATGATGACGCCGATCGACAGGTCGATGCCGGCGGTCAGGATGACCAGCGTCTGCGCGGCACCCAGAATACCGACGATGGCAATCTGCTGCAGGATCAGCGTCAACGTGTAGGACGAGAAGAAGCGCCCGCCAATGGTGATGCCGAAGATGACGATCGACAGGACCAGCACGATCAGCGGCACCGCCGCCGGTGTCGAATGCAGGAAATGCTGGATACGCCTGACGGCCGATTTGTGCTCGTCGAACGCAGCAACGCTGGTGTCGCTGCTCGAGAGAACTTTCTCGAATTCCTGAGCCTGAGACATGTTTCCTCCCCGTAGGGTGTCAGCCACGCGCCAACGCCCGTCCACGCCTTTCCGGTCTATCGCCGGGATTGTTCGCGGTCACGCGAGCCATCGTCCACCCGAAGCGGCCGGGGATCAAGCCCCGACCGCTCGAGTTAGGTAATTACCGGTCAGACCGGCATCAGCCCCAGCACTTGGCGAGGCCTTCCTTGGTGTCGATGGATTTGACGCCCTTGGCCGGCTTGTCGGTCACAAGGTTGACGCCGGTGTCGAAGAAATTCTTTCCTTCGGTCGGCTTCGGCTTGGTTCCATCCTTGGCGAAGGCGGCGATCGCCTCGATGCCGAGTGCTGCCATCTGCAGCGGGTACTGTTGCGACGTAGCGCCGATGACACCCTCTGTCACCGACTTCACGCCGGGGCAGCCGCCGTCGACCGAGACGATCAGCACCTGCTTTTCAAGCCCGACGGCCTTGAGCGCCTGGTAGGCGCCGACAGCGGCCGGCTCGTTGATGGTGTGGATGACGTTGATGGTGTTGTCCTTCTGCAGAAGGTTCTCCATCGCCTTGCGGCCGCCCTCCTCGTTGCCGTTGGTGACATCGTGGCCGACGATGCGCGGATCGGTCTCATCGCCGATCTTGTTGGGATCCTTCACATCGATGCCGTAGCCCATCATGAAGCCCTGGTCGCGCAGCACGTCCACCGTCGGCTGCGACGGCGTCAGGTCGAGGAAGCCGATCTTGGCGTCCTTGGCCTTGTCGCCGAGCGTCGCGGCGGCCCAGGCACCGATCAGCTTGCCGGCTTCCAGATTGTCGGTGGCGAAGGTCGCGTCGGCCGCGTCGATCGGGTCGAGCGGCGTGTCGAGCGCGATCACCAGCAGGCCGGCGTCGCGGGCCTTCTTGACGGTCGGCACGATGCCCTTGGTGTCGGAGGCGGTGATCAGGATACCCTTGGCGCCGTCGGCGATGCAGCTTTCGATCGCCGCCACCTGGCTCTCACTGTCGCCGTCGATCTTGCCGGCATAGGTCTTGAGGTCGACGCCGAGCTCCTTGGCCTTCGCCGTGGCACCTTCCTTCATCTTGACGAAGAAGGGGTTGGTGTCGGTCTTGGTGATCAGGCAGGCGCCGACACCGGCCGCGGATGCGGACGAGGCAAGCGCCATCAGACCCAGGGCAGCCGCGGCAAACACGGTCGATTTCAACAGTTTTGTATTGGTCACGATCTTCCTCCCAGTGGAACCATTCCGGATGCCGGCCAACCGGCATCTACGGCGCATCCAACGAATTTCTCCCAGCGTGGACGCCCCTTCAACAGACACCAGACCGAGGGCTCTGTCAATAATTAAATCACTCTTATTTATTATTGACAGCCTTGCGTCCTTCACTCATTCTGGCCCAAAAGCATTGAGGGGAAACGACGGGAGGAACAGGGTGGAAACCGCCACTGCGAGGCACGGTTCGCCCGAAGCGAATGAGAGCCTGATTCACCGCGGCACCAACCAGAGCGGCATGCGCGACCACAACGAGCGGCTGGTGCTCTCGCTGGTGCGTCAGCATGGCAGCCTGGCGAAATCCGATATCGCGCGCATGACCGGACTGTCGGCACAGACGGTTTCGGTCATCATGCGCGAGCTGGAGGAAGAAGGCCTGCTCGTGCGCCAGGCGCCGCTGCGCGGCAAGATCGGCCAGCCCTCGATACCGATGGCGCTCAATCCGGAGGGCGCCTTTTTCATCGGCCTCAAGATCGGCCGCCGTAGCGCTGAACTGGTGCTGATCGATTTCCTCGGGAATGTGCGCTCGATGCTGCGGCACTCCTATCGCTATCCGGCACCGCGCGAGACGGTGGAATTCGTCACCGATGGCATGAAAAAGATGCGCGGCGAACTGACGCCGGCGCAGGACAAGCGCATTGCCGGGCTCGGCATCGCCATGCCGTTCGAATTGTGGAACTGGGCCGATACCGCCGGCGCGCCGCGCGACGTCATGAACGAATGGCGCCGCCGCGACATCAGGGGCGATATCCAGGCGCAATGCGATTTTCCGGTGTATCTGCAAAACGACGCCACGTCGGCCTGCGGCGCGGAACTCGTCTTCGGCCAGGCGGGCGGCGCGCGTGACTTCGTTTATTTCTACATCGGCGCCTTCGCCGGTGGCGGCATCGTGCTCAACGGCCGGCTGTTCGGCGGCCCGACCGGCAATGCCGGCGCGCTAGGCTCCATGCCAGTGCCGGGGCCGGACGGCAAGCCGACCCAGCTGATCGACGTGGCGTCGATCGCCATGCTGGAAAAGGCGCTCAATGCCCGCGGCGTCGAGGCTTCGCATCTGTGGACGTCACCAGAGGACTGGGGCGAGATCGGCTCCGAACTCGACGACTGGATCGCCAGTGCCTCACGGGCGCTTGCCTATGCCATCGTCGCGGCATCCTCGGTCATCGATTTCGAGGCGGCGGTGATCGACGGCTGGATGCCGCGGGCGGTGCGCCGTCGGCTGGTCAACGCCATTATCGCGGCCATCGCGACAATCGACGGCGAAGGCCTGAAACTGCCCGCGGTTCGCGAGGGAACCGTCGGCATCCATGCCCGGGCGCTCGGCGGCGCCAGCCTGCCGCTGTCCGAACGCTTCCTGATCGGTTCGACGACGATTTCCAGGAGCGCCTGAATGCTGATCGGGATCCCGGCGCTGCTCGGTCCGGAACTTCTGGCGACATTGCGCGCCATGGGCCATGGCGACGAGATCGCCCTGGTCGACGGGAACTATCCGGCAGAGGAGCAGGCAAAGCGCCTCGTCCGGGCCGACGGTCATCCGCTCATTCCGGTGCTTGACGCGATCCTGAGCGTCCTGCCGGTGGACGACGCGGTGCCGGAAGCGTTGTTCCGCGCATCCGTGAAAGGCGACCCGTCGCGCGCCGATCCAGTCCATCACGAGATAGAGGCGATCTGCGCCAAACGCGCTCCCGGCCGCAAGGTGGTTGCGCTGGCCGGCGCCGACTTCTATGCACGGGTCAAATCGGCGCATGCCATCGTCGCGACAAGCGAGCCACGGCTTTACGCCAACATCATCATCCGCAAGGGCGTGATCTATCCGCCGGAGACGAGGAAACCATGATCCTTTGCTGCGGCGAAGCCCTGATCGACATGCTGCCGCGCACCACGACGCAGGGCGAACCTGCCTTTGCTCCCTATGTCGGCGGCGCGGTGTTCAACACGGCGATCGCGCTTGGGCGGCTCGGCGCGCCGGCCGGCTTCTTTTCGGGCCTGTCGTCGGATCTTTTCGGCGGCCAGTTCAGGGACGCGCTGGGGGCGAGCAAGGTAAGCTCCACCTACGCCCATACCTCGCCCAGGCCGACGACGCTGGCCTTCGTGAAGCTCACCAACGGCCAGGCGACCTATACCTTCTACGACGAGAACACCGCCGGACGCCTGCTTACCATCGATGACCTGCCGGCGCTTGGCAACGAGATCGAGGCCATGCTGTTCGGCGCCATCAGCCTGATCTCGGAGCCCGCCGGCAGTGCCTATGAAGAGTTCATGCGGCGCGAGCATGCGAGCCGTGTCATGATGCTCGATCCCAACATCCGGCCGAACTTCATCCCGGACAAGGCCAAGCACCTCAGGCGCATCCGGGAGATGATGGCGATGGCCGATATCGTGAAACTGTCGGACGAAGACCTCAACTGGTTCGGCGAAGCGGGTTCGCACGAAGATGTCGTGCGAAACTGGCTTGAGCGCGGTCCCAAGCTGATCGTCGTGACCCATGGCAGCGAAGGCGCCGTCGGTTACACCAAGGACCACGCCGTCACCGTGATGCCGGAAAAGGTCGAGGTGGTCGACACGGTCGGTGCGGGCGACACGTTCAACGCCGGCATCCTCGCCTCGCTGCATGAACAGGGCCTGCTGACGAAGGCGTCCATCGGCGGCCTCACGAAAGACGCGATCCGCAAGGCTCTGGCGCTTGGTGCCAAGGCAGCGGCGGTGACCGTATCACGCGCCGGTGCCAATCCACCGTGGCGGCACGAGATCGCCTGAGCAACGTTCAACATAAGTTGAGCCAGTCGATCACTTTATGTTTCGCAGGACCGATCCTGAGGGCTATAAGAGCCGGATCGCGCCCGACGAGGCCCGGATTTCCGGCATCTGGCCAGTATCCGCCGGCAAGCAGTGGTAACAGACCGCGACAGCCGGGCAATCGGCGGCCCCGACTGTGCGCTTTCTCGGCAGGCGCAACTCTGGTACCAGCGGGGCCGTTATCTGGCTAAACCGCCTTGTTAAAAAACGTTTTTGAGGCCGACATGCAGTTCATTGATCTTGGCGCGCAGCGCGAACGCATCCGCGACCGGCTGAAAGCCGCGATCGACCATGTTGTCGAGGACGGCCGCTACATCCTCGGCCCCCAGGTCGCGGAATTCGAGAAGAAGCTCGCCGCCTATGTCGGCACCAAGCATGTCGTGGCCTGCGCCAACGGCACCGATGCGCTGCTGCTGCCGCTGTTCGCGGCCGGCATTGGCCCGGGCGATGCGGTCTTCGTGCCGAGCTTCACCTTCGCCGCCACCGCCGAAGTGGTGGCGCTGGCCAAGGCGGAACCCGTCTTCGTCGATGTCGATCCAGCAACCTACAACATCGACATCGCCAGTCTCGAGGCGGCGATTGCCATGATCAAGAAGGAAGGCCGGCTGAAGCCGAAGGCGATCATCCCGGTCGACCTGTTCGGGCTTGCCGCCGACTACGAGGCCATCATGGCCATTGCCGACCGCGAAGGACTGTTGGTGATCGAGGACGCCGCCCAGTCGATGGGCGGATCGCATGACGGCAAGATGTGCGGTGCCTTCGGCCATGTCGGCTCGACCAGCTTCTACCCGGCCAAGCCGCTTGGCTGCTATGGCGACGGCGGCGCGATGTTCACCAACGATGACGCGCTGGCGGACAAGTTGCGTTCCTTCGCCTTCCACGGCAAGGGCGAGACCCAGTACGACAATGTTCGCGTCGGCATCAATTCGCGGCTCGACACGCTGCAGGCGGCGATCCTCATCGAAAAGCTCGCCATCCTCGAAGAGGAGATGGTCGCGCGCCAGGTGGTGGCAAATCGCTATGCCGAAGGGCTCGGCGACATCGTCACGGCCGCCCGCAATCTCGATGGCAGCCGTTCCGCCTGGGCCCAATACGCGATCGAGACGCCCAAGCGCGACGGTCTGAAGGCGCATCTCGGCGAGAAGGGCATTCCGTCCGTCATCTACTACGTCAAGCCGCTGCATGCCCAGGTCGCCTATCGCGACTACCCGCGCACACCGACCGGCCTTGCCGTTTCGGAGGACCTGCCGAAGCGCATCCTGTGCCTGCCGATGCACCCCTATCTCAGTGAAGCCGACCAGGACCGGATCATCGAGACGATCCGTAACTATATCGGCTCGAACTCGGCGCAGGCCGCGGCCGAGTAATCGTCGCAAGCATCAGGTTCCGACGCGCATCGCTCGCGGTACCGACGGTCGATTACTCGCAGGCCCCCGCTCGGCATAACTATTCGCGCAATGGCGCGATGCCGACCTTGATCCGATCATCCGCTCTCGGCCGGATGATCGAATGGCTGTGCAGTATGCAAAGGCTCGCCGTGAAGACCAAAGCTCCCAAAACCCATGACAGCCAGATCCGATGGTCGACCGACAACTCGACAACGGCTATGATCAGGCAGCTGCCGGACATGAAATGGGATGGGCCTCTCAGACGACCAATCATCCTCATGATCGCGGCCAGCACCAAAGCATAAGCGGTGATACCGACTACTCCCAGTTCGTACCACAAATCGAATACGACATTATGCGCGCTTGGGAGATCCGTTAGCGCGTAGTATGTGGGGTTCACGACAACGCCGACCGCGTTTCTCATAGTGTTCGCGCCATGGCCAAGAATCGGCTTTTCCGCAATATGGGGTGAAATCATCTGCCAGAGATCAAGCCGCGCGGCAAAGGTTCCAGGGTGGAAAGCCAACAATCCCTTCGTTTCGAGCAAGGTGAACAGCGAGGAGACAACGAACGGCGCAATTAAGGCGAAAACTATATACGCAGCAAAGAAGACGACGAAAGCGGGTTGGCGGAATCTCGCCGGAATGGCGAAAATCACCGCCACGAGGATTATTGCCACATCGACACCTGTCGATTGACCGTACAGCAAGGTCAGCACGGCAAAGACAGCAGCAAGCCCCTTCCAAAGCAGCACCGGTTGGGAAAGGAGTATGGCTGCAAAAAACGCTCCGTAGACCGTAATCTTATGGAGCGTGAAAACATTTCCCACAAATCGTGGATTCTCGGTGCAAAACGCAAAATACAATTCTCGACCCGTCACGGCCAATACGCCGACCAGCAAGCCTGCCAATGACGCTTTCACCAGCCGGTCACGTTGCGCGTTTGGAAGCGTGAGGATGCACTGAAGCAGCAGGATAGCGGCGATCGAATAGCTGAAAACGTCTCTCGCCGCCGCGAGAGAGCGAGCCCTGTCGACTGACCACAGAACGCTCAAGCAGACAAAGAAAGACAAGGCACCGAGAGCTAGCGCAAGGGTTTTTATTCCCTCGTCAAAGCTTGAGCGCGTGGTCCACAGGGAAAGAACTCCGGCGAGAGCGGCGATGAATGCCAAGGCAGTCGGAGACATTTCTATGATGACGAATAAGACAGGAGAGACGGTATAAACGCCGACCAATATCCGGAAGACTATTTCATCTTTATTTTTGGTATATACTGGAAATCCGCCGAAGATAACGGCACGGCATTTTTTGAAAAAGGACATCGAATTACCGACTCAGCAACTGTCGGCACAGGATAAACTACCGACCGGAATTTTTCACCACGGCGCCCGCAAGCGCTGTTGCCGGCTCCAGCCTGCCGCTGGCGATGAAATGCGGGTTGGCGAAATCCTCGTCGTCGGCCTGGTCGCGTTTGCCGTAGGCCAAGGGCTTGCCGTCCAGCGTGCGTGTCATGCCGCCCGCCGCGCGCAGCACCGCGTCGCCCGCCGCCGTGTCCCATTCCATGGTGCGGCCGAAGCGCGGATAGACATCCGCCTCGGCACTCGCCAGAAGGCAGAATTTCAACGAGGACCCGACCGAGACGATCTCGGCGGCGCCGAGGTCGCGAATGTAGGCTTCGGTTTCCGGCGTGTTGTGGGAGCGGCTGGCAACCACGGCCAACGGCACTGCTGCCGTTCTCACTGAAATTGGCCGGCGCGCGACGATCTGGTAATCACCATCGACTTCGAGGCTCTCCGCCCTGCCCGGCAGGCCGGAAAAGAAACGGCCGGTGCAAGGGGCGAAAACGACGCCGACTTCCGGCACGCCATGGCGCACAAGCGCGATGTTGACGGTGAAGTCGGTGCGGCGATTGACGAATTCCTTGGTACCGTCGAGCGGATCGACGAGGAAGAAGGCGTCGCCAAGATCGGGCGGCATGACACCGGCCGCCGCCTCCTCCTCGGCCACGCAGGGAATCTCGGGAAATGCGCCGCGCAGGCCGGCGAGAATGATCTTCTCGCTTTCGCGATCCGCCTCGGTCACCGGCGAGGAGTCTGATTTGCGGTCAACCGCGCAGCCGGCGTGGAACACACGCATGACCTCGCGTCCGGCCGCCAGGGCCAATTGCTCGAAGATATCGAGCATCGACTTGTCGTCAGATACCGCCGCCGTTGTCATATTGGTCTTCGGCAATGTCACGCTCGTTCAGCCAGTGTTCCAGGGCATCTACCATCTCTTCAGCCGATCTGCCGAGCGTCTTTAGATGGATTTCCGGTTTTTCCGGCGCCTCGTAAGGGGAATCGACACCGGTGAAGTTCTTGATCTCGCCGTTCAGCGCCCGGGCATAGAGGCCCTTCGGATCGCGCCTGGCGCACTCCTCGAAAGGCGTGTCGACAAACACCTCGATGAACTCGCCATCGGCCATCAGTTCGCGCGCCATGCGCCGTTCGGCGCTGAACGGCGAAATGAACGAGACAATGACGATCAGCCCGGCATCGGCCATCAGCTTGGCCACCTCGGCCACGCGGCGGATGTTCTCGACCCGGTCGGCATCGGTGAAGCCGAGATCGCGGTTGAGACCGTGACGGACATTGTCGCCGTCCAGGATATAGGTGTGCCGGCCGGTGGCGAACAGCTTCTTCTCGAACAGATTGGCGATGGTCGACTTGCCGGACCCCGAAAGCCCGGTGAACCAGAACACGGCGGGCCGCTGGTTCTTCATGTCGGCGCGCACGCGCTTGCCGACATCGAGCGACTGCCAGTGGATGTTTTCGGCACGACGCAGCGAGTGCACGATCATGCCGGCGCCGACGGTGGCGTTCGAGATGCGATCGATCAGGATGAAGGCGCCGGTGGTGCGGTTCTCGGCGAAGGGATCGAAGGCGATCGGCGCCCGCGTCGAGATGTTGCAGATGCCGACTTCGTTCATTTCAAGCGACTTGGCCGCTTCATGCGCGAAGTCGTTGACATTGATACGGTATTTCAGGTCGGTGACGGTAGCGCTGGTCTGGTCGGTTTCGGTACGCAGGATGTAGGACCGGCCCGGCAGCAGCGCATGCTCGTCAAACCAGACGATGTTGGCGGCGAACTGATCGGCAACCTGCGGCCTGGCGGCCGGCGAAACCAGCATGTTGCCTCTGGAGACCTCGACCTCATCGTCAAGAACGAGCGTGATGGCCTGGCCTGCCACCGCCTGTTTGAGATCGCCGCCATGGGCGACGATGCGTTTGACATGCGAGGACTTGCCGGATTTGGCGACCACCACCTCGTCGCCTGGCGCAATGGCGCCGGACGCGATCGTGCCGGCAAAGCCGCGGAAGTCGAGATTGGGGCGGTTGACGTACTGCACCGGAAAACGGAACGGCTGCTCGACAGCCGCCTCTTCGACCGAAACGGTCTCGAGGTGCTCGATCAGCGTCGGGCCGGCATACCATTGCATGTTGTCAGAGCGGACGCTGACATTATCGCCGTAGCGGGCCGACATCGGGATCGGCACGATGGTCTGGAAACCGAGAGCACGCGAGAATTGTCCGTAGTCTTCGACGATCCGGTCGAAAACCGCCTGGTCGAAATCGACGAGATCGATCTTGTTGACAGCCAGCACGATGTGGCGGATGCCGAGCAGCGAAGCGATTATCGAATGGCGCCTTGTCTGGCGCAGCACCCCTTGCCTTGCATCGATCAGCACGATCGCCAGGTCGGCGGTCGAGGCGCCCGTCGCCATGTTTCGGGTATACTGTTCGTGGCCGGGCGTGTCGGCGACGATGAACTTGCGCTTCGGCGTGGCAAAGAAGCGGTAGGCGACGTCGATGGTGATGCCTTGCTCGCGCTCGGCCTCGAGGCCGTCCACCAGCAGCGCGAAATCGATGTCGTCGCCAGTGGTGCCGTGCTTGCGCGAATCGCGCTCGAGCGCGGCGAGCTGGTCCTCGAAGATCTGCTTGGTGTCGGACAACAAGCGTCCGATCAGCGTCGACTTACCGTCATCGACCGAACCGCAGGTCAGGAAGCGCAGCAGCGACTTCTTCTCCTGCGCGGCGAGGTAATCGCGGACGCTATCTGTGGGAGCAAGGCTTTTTGCCATGATATGACGCATGGTCAGAAATACCCCTCGCGCTTCTTCTTTTCCATCGAGCCTGCCTCATCACGGTCGATCAAGCGACCTTGTCGTTCAGAGGTGCGCGCGGTCAGCATCTCGCCAACGATGGCTTCAAGGGTGTCGGCATCGGATTCGATCGCGCCAGTGAGCGGATAGCAGCCCAAGGTGCGGAACCGGACCAGCCGGTTCTCGACCGTCTCGCCGGGACGCAGTTTCATGCGGTCGTCGTCCTTGAGGATCAGCATGCCGTCGCGTTCCACCACCGGCCGTTCCTTGGCGAAATAGAGCGGCACGATCGGGATGTTCTCCTGCAGGATGTACTGCCAGATATCGAGTTCGGTCCAGTTCGACAGCGGGAAGACGCGGATCGATTCGCCCGATGCGATGCGAGTGTTGAATATCTTCCACATTTCGGGGCGCTGGTTCTTCGGATCCCACACATGCTGGGCATTGCGGAACGAAAATATGCGCTCCTTGGCGCGCGACTTCTCCTCGTCGCGGCGGGCGCCGCCAAAGGCGGCATCGAAACCGTATTTGTCGAGCGCCTGGCGCAGCGCCACGGTTTTCATCACATGGGTATGGGTGTTCGAGCCGTGGTCGAACGGATTGATGTTGTCGCGCACGCCGTCTTCGTTGACATGGACCAGCAGGTCGAATCCGAGTTTTTGTGCCATCTGATCGCGAAAAGCGATCATTTCGCGGAATTTCCAGGTGGTGTCGACGTGAAGAAATGGAAATGGCGGCTTGGCGGGATAGAACGCCTTCATCGCCAGATGCATCAGCACGGATGAATCCTTGCCGACCGAATAGAGCATGACCGGCTTGGTGAAGGCGGCCGCAACCTCGCGGAATATGTGGATGGACTCGGCTTCAAGCCGCTGCAGATGCGTAAGCGCTATGGTCATGGACTGTGAGCGTTCTCTCGTGCCTTGACAGAAGACCTTGCGTCAAATCATCGAGCGTTTTGCGCCCGGTTCAAGCTTCGCTTCTGGACAAAGTGTTTTCGTGCGGGCGTTCTAGCAGATCGGCGCACGGCAGAACAATGCAAGACGAGCCAGGCAGCGGTCAGTTCGAGAATGAATTTTCCATGCTTGCGCCAGAACCCGGAAATTTCTGTTCGCAGGGCCTCCAATCGAGAAAAGGCAGGGAAAATATTGCTCGTGAGAATGTGACGGCAAACGCTTCCGGAACCCTTTCCCAATCGACGGCCGCCGGTCGCCGATTTTCGGTGACAAGCAGCCCCGCCGCACTATCGAAAAGACAGCTCAGCCGCTATACAAGCCTCTGGAAGCGGGCAAGATGCATCATGAGGCATGGGCGATTTCGAGGCGAGCACATTCGGTTCCGCTAAACGGGATGTGCCGCATAAAGCTACTCGAGAATAGCGAGCCCGAAACTTGGACCGGCTTTCGTCTGTAAGACAGCAATTCACGCCTTCGCGGATCAATATCTACTTTTCCATCGTTTGCTTCTTTTTTCCCCCGGTTCTGGGGTCGGCGGTCAGCTTTGTCTTCAATGGTGGTGGCCTGTGGTCCATCCTGTTGATCGCATTCAGGAAAAGACGCTTCAATACCGACCCGGCGATGATGATGCTGACGATCGCGATCTATACCTATTGCGCGGCCAATCTCGTGGCCTCCATCGTCAACAACGCGATCGCCAGGGACGCGTCGCACCTGATTCCGCTCGTCACCTTCCTGTTTTTCCCCATCTCCTATTCGACCTGGAGCATTACACGGAAAACAACGCTTGTGCGCATCATCGTGCTGAGCAGCATGGCGGCCTGCTTTGTGGCGCTGTTTCTGGCGGTCTTCCAGCAGTATTGGCTTGGCAAGCGCGCCGAGGGCGGAGCCGGGAACGCAATCGTGTTCGCGGAGGTCCTGTGCCTTGGAGTGATGGTCTGTGTGGCCGGTGCCCTGTCGGGCATCGAGCGAGGCCGGATGGCCCTCGTCTTCGCGGCACTCGGCGGGACGATCGCCATCATCTACTCCCAAACGCGCATCATCTGGCTGGCACTGCTGATCGCCGGCATCGCCGTTCTGCTGATCAACCAGCAGAAACTGAGGGGGAGAAATGCCGTGCGCCTGCTGTTGCTGTTGCTGGCAGTCGGCGCCGTGGTCGCTGCTGTCGGCTTCCAGACCATATCCGGGCGGGTCGAGTTTCTGCGCTCCGACTGGGATGCGCTCGCCACCCATGGCGACCACACGACACCCCTGGGATTGCGGGCCGCTCTATGGGATATCGGCCTCAAGGCGTTTCATGAGATGCCATTGTTCGGCCATGGAGTCGGTGCCACCCAGACCTTGATAAAGCAGGGCTTCCAGGATCAGTTCGGCATGGACGCCGGCTTCAGTCATTTCCACAACGGCTTTCTGACCGCCCTGGTGCAGGCGGGAATACTGGGCGCCGTGGCGCTGGCGGCGATCTTCGTGGTTGCCGCCAGGAATGCCGCCCTGGTGCTGCGCAACAGCACGGATCCCATCGAGCGGTTCGGCGCTACCATGATCGTCATCCTTCTGATCACCTATCTAACCGCAGGGATGACGGGCATCCTGATCGGCCATGACATTCTGGATTCGGTGCTGATGGTGTTCCTGGTGTCGGGAACCTATCTTGCCTCTGGGCGTCAGGCACCGTTGGCAAAGGACCGGGCACTTTCGCCTGCGACGGAAAAACAAATTCTTCCGCCGACGATGGAAGAGCAGGCGCTTCCATCCGCCATCCAATAGCTGTTCCGGGCAAAGGTCATGAAAGTTCTGGTGACGGGCGCGACGGGCTACATCGGCCGTCAGGTGGTTCACCGGCTCCGCGAGGCAGGTGTCGAGCTTCGCCTCGCGTCCCGCCATCCCGAGAGGCTTGGTTCGGGACATGACGCCATGCGCATGCCCGGTTTCGATGCGCCGACCGCCGCCTTCCTGGCGCTTACCAGGGATGTCACGCATGTCGTCCACTGCGCGGGCCTGAACAACGATGAAGGCAACGCCACCGAAGCCGATTTCCGGGCGGCCAATGCGGAATTGAGCGCGCGGCTGGCACAGGCCGCCGCCGAGCAAGCAAGCGGACGCTTCATCCAGCTCTCCTCGATCCGGGCCGTGATCGGCGCGCGCGTCAGCGCAACGATCAACGAAGACACGATCCCCGATCCGCAATGTGCCTATGGGCGCTCGAAGCGCGAAGCCGAAATCAGGGTGCTGGACGCCTATGCGTCGCATGGCCGTTCCGACGGCACCGTATTGCGGCTGCCTCCAGTCTATGGAAGCGGCATGAAGGGAAACCTGGCAACGCTGATGCGCCTGGCCGACACGGCCCTGCCGCTGCCGACCGGTGCCCTGACGGCAACCCGCTCCCTGCTGTCATCGCAATCAGCGCCGGGAGCGATATGTCATCTGCTCGGCCGTTCGGGATCGCTACGCCCGATCTACATTGCCAGCGATGTGCCGCCGGTTTCGATCGCTGACATTGTGGGCGCCTTTCGCAGCGGTTTTGGACGGCCGAGGCGCCTGATGACCGTGCCGGCCGCGCCGTTGCGGGCAGCCGCGATCCTCTTGGGCAAGCGGATATTCTGGGACAGCATGACCGCGACGCAGATATGCGACCCTGCCCTGCTCGTATCCGAGGGCTGGCTGCCGGAAACCGGCACGCTGGAACGACTGGTCGAGATGACGCGGTTCGCAAACGCTCAATCGCCTCCGTTGCGATAGAGCGTTCCAAACAGGATACGAAGGTCAAGCCAGAATGACGCCGCCCTGAGATAGGCGGCATCCGTTTCGGCCAGGAGGCGCGGGTTCGACATGTCGATGCCCCTGATCTGGGCCATGCCCGTTATGCCTGGAAGTGCTGTCAAAACCCCCAGCCGCCTGCGGTACTCGATCAATTCCGTCTGTGTCGGCAGGCAGGGACGCGGCCCGACCAGGCTCATCTCGCCTTTCAGGACATTCCAGAATTGCGGCAGTTCATCGAGCTTGAACTTCCGCAAGGTCCTTCCGACAGCAGTCACGGCATTCGCCGGCGCTTCATGCGAGGGCAAGGACGGCGTCCCCTGCACCATAGTCCTCAACTTGTGGCAGCGAAACAACGCGCCGTCACGACCGACCCGTGTCTGGGAAAAAATTGCTGGACCGGGTGACGATGCCCGCACGGCAAGCACGGCGAGCAATAGAACAGGAGATGTGGCCACCAGCAGCAGGGTCGCGCCGGCAAGATCGAAGATTTTCTTGGCTGCCTTCATGAATGGTCGATCGTGCTCCCTGCCAAAAGCCTCGCGGGACAACACCGCTGATGAAGCCGTCATCCGGTCGACCTAGCACGTGGTCGCCTCTCGACCAAGCGCACCGCGCGGCCATTCAGGTTCAGGACATTTGGGGGTGCCGTTTGGTCCCGGCAAAAAGCTGATGGACATAGCTTTTGCGTTAGCGCCGACCAGATCTCAAGATTCAAGGATCGCCCGGCAACAGATTAAGTCGCCTGCCCAGCCGTTTTCGGGATTGCCCGCTGGTCCGTGCTCCCCCGCGCCTTCTTGGCGCGGTCGAGACCCGCCAGCACGGCGAGCGAAGCGGCCTTGCCCTGGTTCTTCACCGATTGCTGAAGCGCGGCAAGTGCGACCTGGACGTCCGACCACTCCACAACGTCCGTGCTCAAGCCAAAAATCTTCGAAATGCCGAGTTCGACGAGTTCCTCGTCTTCACCATGCAGCGTTTCATGGAGCTTCTCGCCAGGCCTGATGCCGGTAAAGCGGATTGGGATGTCCGTGTACGGGCTCTTTCCCGACATGCGGATCATCGTTTCGGCCACTTCGAGGATCGGCACCGGCTTGCCCATGTCGAGCATGTAGACGGCATAATCTTCGCCGCTTGGCCGCGATGCGGCATCGGCCGCCGACATGATGACGAGATCGACGGCTTCGGCCACTGTCATGAAGTAGCGCGTCATACGCCGGTCGGTGATCGTGACGGGTCCGCCGGCCTCGATCTGCGACTGGAATATGGTCGCCACGGAACCGTTGCTGCCAAAGACGTTGCCGAAACGGACGGCGATGAACTTGGTGGCGGGGCGGCGCCCACCAGGATCGCTCGGGGGGGTCCCATGCAAGGCGCTGACGATCTGTTCGGCAGCCCGCTTCGTTATGCCAAGCACGGACGACGGATCCACGGCCTTGTCGCTCGACACCAGGACAAACTGCGCCACTCCGCATCTGGCGGCAACCTCTGCGCAGACGAGTGTACCGAAAACATTGGTCTGGATGGCCGAGTCCCAATTCTCCTCGAGCAGCGGAACGTGCTTCAGCGCCGCCGCATGGAAGATGATATCCGGTTTGAATTCCGAGACGACGCGCGTTATCTGGCGCCGATCGGCGACATCGGCGATGCGGACCTTGAGGCGGTCATGGTGCTGCTCGTCAATATATTGGCTCAACTGGAAGATGCCGAACTCGGAATTGTCGGCAACCAGGACCGCGTCGGCCCCAAGCTCCAGCGACCGTTTGACGAGGGTTCGACCGATGGAACCGGCACCACCCGTCACCAGAACACGCTTACCACCGACGAAGGCGCTGATGCGTTTGACATCGGACGGCACCGTCGAGCGACGCAGGATCGTTTCCATCTCGACAGCGTCGAGAACGAGCTTTCCCTCCTGCCCCAGTTGCGAAAGCCCCGAGAACTGCACGACCGCTATGTCGCCATGCCGGGCGACCCGAACGAGTTCGGAATACTCTTCGATCTCATGCTCGGCACCGCTGCCGAAAATAAGCAGGTCGAGACTTGCCGTCCCCTTTGCGTATTCCTCCAGCGCCTCGACCAAGCGGGGGCGAATGGCCACGACGGGCACGCCCTGGATACGAGTACCCTCGGGAGCCCCGTTTTCGATCGCCAAGATTCCGACGATGGAATACTCCGCCGGCTGGGCTGTGCGGGTGAAACGGATGATTACGTCGGCCTCGCTCAACTTGCCGACGAACATCGCCCGCTTGATCGAGGTCTTGCCGGTGCCGCGGCTCAAGATGCGCCAACTCGCACCGTCGCGAAGGAACCGATAGAAAATCCGGGGCGCGGAGATGATGGTGAAAGAAACCAGGAAAAAGACAATAAACTGGCGCTCGTTAAGGCCCGCCACAGGCTGAAAGGAACGGACAACGAGCGAAACGCAATAAAGCGTGACAGTCAAAATTGCGCAACTCTTCAAGATATTGAAGAAATCCGGCGTCGAGGCGAAACGCCACACGGTGTTGTAAAGGCCGCAATATCTAAACAGCAGGTGGCTGAGAACAATGATGCTCGCCCAGCAAGCAAAACCCGCTGAGGAAAAGGCTTCGAACGACAGTCTCGATTGCGATAACGTCAGGCTGAGCGCCACCGCGATCAGGACCATCACGATATCCAGAACCATGATGATAGCGCGACGCACCTTCGGTCGAAGTCCGGATACGGCTTCTATATGGGATGTCATCAGGCAGTACTGAACTCCGGGCGTGAGAACTTCAACACTAGTACGGAGCCAGATCGAATACCATTCGTCACCGGCCACCTGTTATTAGCGCCAAATCCTCGGCCCCCGCCTTCTCTATCGCATAGCGTGGACTTGAGGCCATCGCCAGAGATTTTTTCACAGGCGGTTTGATTAGGACCGCGCATATCGATCAGGACCGCGTGCAACAGCAAGTGCAAAAGTAGCTCCCGCTTATACAAATCACGTGGCTCCCGGACCGATACGTACCAAGTGTCGTCTAAATCATTGCCAACGCACTATTTTGAAGATCACAAGGGAAACGCTGGACTGCTGGCCAAGCGATTTTTGGTTGACAGAGGAGCCTACTGCAATATGACGGCCTTTCCTTCACCAGCCAAAGCGAAGTGATGAAATTTGGATCGAGTGGCCTTCGAGGCCTGGCTTCGGAACTGGTCGGGAAGCCGAGTGGACTTTATACCGAGGCTTTCGCCTGGCGCCTGGCCGCCGGCGGGTGCCAGCCGAAAGCCAGGGTCCTGGTAGGCCGCGACCTACGCGACAGCAGTCCCACCATTGCCGCCAACTGCATGGCGGCACTGGCGGCAAGCGGACTTCAACCGATCGATTGCGGCGCCATTCCGACACCGGCCTTGGCGCTCTATGGCCTGCAGCATGGCATGGCGGCGCTCATGGTGACGGGTTCGCATATTCCCGCCGACCGCAACGGCATCAAATTCTACAGCCCGCATGGCGAGATCAGCAAAGCCGATGAAGCCGCCATCGCACAGTATGCCGCTGAAAAGTCGGATTCCTATCGCTCGCCGCCGTCTGCAGAAACCGCATTTCCGACACACCATGATGAGGCGATGGCCGCCTATCGCGCACGCGCCGAGGATATATTGAAGCCCGGCTCCCTTTCGGGGTTGAGGATCGGCGTCTATCAGCACAGCTCGGTCGCGGCGGATCTCCTGGTCGAGATTCTCCGATCCTTCGGCGCCTGCGTGACGCCTGTCGGGAAATCCGACACTTTCGTGCCCGTTGACACAGAAGCTGTGAGCCCCGCCACAATTGCAAAGTTCAGGGCTTGGACGCGAGAATTCAAACTCGATGCCATCGTGTCGACGGATGCCGATGCCGATCGTCCACTCGTCACCGACGAGAACGGCGATCTGTTTCGCGGCGACCTGATTGGCCTCGCCGTAGCCTTGTATTTGCGGGCAGATGTTGTCGTGACGCCGGTAACGTCCAATTCAGGCATTTCGAAAACCTTCGGTTTTGAGGTGCTGAGGACGAAGGTCGGGTCTCCGTTCGTCATCGAAGCCATGGAAGCTTCATACCGTACCGGCGGCCTCGTCCTTGGCTTTGAGGCCAATGGCGGCGTGCTCCTTGGGTCGGACTGCTCGCTGCACGGGAGAACATTGACGGCACTGCCGACGCGAGATGCGATGCTCCCGATCCTTGCCGTCCTTGGCACGGTTGCGTCGACAGGAAAAAAGGTGTCGCATCTGCGCGAACTCTGGAAGCTCCCGGTGTGCGCGAGCGAGCGCCTTGAGAACTTCCCGGTGGAAAGTTCGAGCGGCCTGATGCTTCGGCTCGCCGACCGGGAACAATTGCAGCGATTTCTGGCCCCTTTCGGGACTGTCGCCGACGTCGATGAGACCGATGGCCTCAGGACACGAATGGCGAATGGCGAGATCATCCATTTGCGGCCGTCCGGCAACGCGCCGGAACTGCGGTGCTATTCGGAGGCTGCAAACCAGGACAGAGCGGAAGCGATCGTGGCGCTTACGCTTGAAAGGGCGCGGGCAATCACATCCACAGACGAAACAGAGGTCGTTTAATGAAAGTGGTTCCCGTCATCATCAGCGGGGGAGCCGGATCGCGGCTATGGCCTGCCTCGAGGCAATCGCACCCCAAGCCTTTCCTCAAAGTGGCGGACGGACATTCTCTTATTCAGCACACCGTGTTGCGCGCGGCCTCGATCGAGGGCGTCGTGGAACTCGTTGCGGTGACATCAGGGGACCACCTCTTCCTGACCAAGGACGACTTCGACGAACTGGACTCGGTCGTGCTGCCACGCACATTTCTGCTTGAGCCGGAAGGCCGGGATACGGCCGCTGCCGTTGCCGCCGCCACGGTCCACGCCAAGGCGACGCAGGGACCTGACGCAATCCTTTGCGTCTTTCCCGCGGATCACATGATTGGCAATCTGCCTGCGTTTCTGAATGTCATGGGCCGGGCCATCGACTACGCGAAGCTGGGCCGAATCGCGACCCTGGGCATAAACCCAACCAGGCCGGACACCGCATTCGGTTATATCGAGGCCGACGGCGAAAAAGTTGTCCGCTTCGTTGAAAAGCCAGACCTCGAGACCGCTCAAGCCTATCTCGCATCCAAGCGTTTCTTCTGGAACGCCGGCATCTTCTGCTTCAGCGCCCAAACCATGCTCAATGAAATGGCCTTGCATTGTCCCGCGGTCATCGAGGCGGTTTCCAGAAGCTATGAGAACGCCCGTTTCAGCGACGGCGAAGGCTTTGCCAAAATCGAACTCGCGCCCGAGCATTTCGGCTCGGCTCCGCGGATCTCTCTCGACCACGCGGTCATGGAGAAGGCCGGCAATCTTGCCGTGATACCCTGCGACATGGATTGGAACGACATCGGATCCTGGAACGCGATGGCCGAATTGATCGCCCCCGACGAAAACGGAAACAGGATACGCGGCGATATTCACATGATCGGCACCGCAGGCAGCTATATCAGCTCCGACAGGCGGGTCATCGGCACCGTCGGCGTCAACGACCTGATAATCGTCGATTCCCCGGATGCGTTGCTTGTCGCATCCCGCGACCGCGTTCAGGACGTCAAAAAGCTGTTCGAGGGTCTCAAGGCTTCCGGACATGGGGCGCATCTCCTTCACAGCACGGTACACCGACCCTGGGGTACCTATACGGTTCTGGAGGAAGGCGAGCGATTCAAGATCAAACGCATCGAGGTGAAACCTGGCAGGCGTTTGAGCCTGCAAATGCATTACCATCGTTCGGAGCACTGGGTCGTGGTCAGCGGCTCCGCGAAAATCGTCAATGGCGACCAGGAATTGTTCCTGGCAACAAACGAATCAACCTACATCCCCTGCGGCCATAAGCATCGGCTGGAAAACCCCGGCAGAATTGACCTGGTGATCATTGAAGTGCAAAGCGGCGATTATCTCGGCGAAGATGATATCGTGCGCTTCGATGACGTATATGGTCGCGCCTGACAATCCCCCGGCTCGCGATGCTTGGCGAGCAACCACCAGATACAATCGAGAGCATTGATGACAAAGAAAGCTTTGATCACCGGCATCACCGGGCAGGATGGCGCATATTTGGCGCAGTTGCTGCTGTCCAAGGGATACGAGGTCCACGGACTGGCGCGGCGATCGAGCACGGCTGACGTCAATACAACGCGCCTGAAATGGCTTGGCATCGAAAACGATGTCCGGATCGTTGATGGCAACCTGACGGATTTGTCCGGCCTGGCTCGAACCATGCGCGATGTTAAGCCCGACGAGGTTTACAATCTTGCCGCCCAATCCTTCGTCAAATCATCTTGGCAGCAGCCGATCCTGACGGGCAATGTCACCGGCATAGGCGTGACCAATGTGCTCGAGGCACTTCGCCTCGAATCGCCCGAAGCCCGTTTCTACCAGGCGTCGTCCTCGGAAATGTACGGTCTTATCCAGGAGCCCATGCAGTCGGAGACAACGCCTTTCCATCCGCGTTCGCCTTACGCGGTCGCTAAGCTCTATGGCCACTGGATTACCATCAATTATCGCGAAAGCTTCGGCCTGCATGCCTCGAGCGGCATCCTGTTCAATCATGAATCTCCGCTTCGCGGCATTGAGTTCGTCACCCGAAAAGTCACGGACGCGGTGGCGCGCATCAAGAAAGGCCTGGCAAAGGAGTTGCGGCTCGGCAACATCGATGCCAAGCGCGATTGGGGTCACTCCAAGGATTATGTCCGTGCCATGTGGCTTATGGTGCAGCAGGACCAGCCGGACGACTACGTCGTCGCGACAGGCAGGACGACGACCGTGCGCGACATGTGCCGAATCGCGTTCGAACATGTCGGGCTCAAGATCGACGATCACCTGGTGATCGATCCGGACCTGTTCAGACCGGCCGAGGTCGAAATTCTGCTCGGAAACCCTGCGAAAGCAAAGCAGAAGCTGGGATGGGAGGCGACGATCTCGCTGGAAGACATGATCCGTGAAATGGTGGACGCCGATCTCGAACGTCACGCCGGTACCGCCAAGCGCTGAGTTGAGCGGAGAACCCTTTTTGCGTTATGGTCGATAGGTTGACGCATCGCATCCTGATAACCGGGGCAACAGGGTTTGTCGGCACGGCACTGTTGCGGCTGCTGGAGCGGGAACACGCTGACTGCAAGGTGTTCCCGCTTGGCCATGGCGCGGGCCAACGAAACGCGATCGACCTGCAGGACCGAAAGGGGCTCGACGAGGCCATCCGCGAGGTGCAGCCCACCGCGCTCATCCATCTGGCCGCGGTCGCCGCTCCTTCCGATGCACGCAACGCGCCACGGCATGCCTGGAACGTCAATTTCAACGGAACGATGAACCTCGCTCAATCCATGCTGCACCACGCGCCGGACGCCCGGTTCGTCTATGTGGGTAGTTCCGAAGCGTATGGCGCTTCCTTCCTGAGCGCGGCAGGTCCGGTGACGGAAGACGTGCCGCTTCGGCCGATGACGGTCTACGGCGCCACCAAGGCGGCCGCGGACCTGATGGTCGGGCAAATGGCATATGAAGGTCTGCGCGCCGTGCGCTTTCGTCCCTTCAACCACACCGGCCCCGGCCAGTCCGATGCCTATGTGGTTTCCGCCTTCGCACGCCAGGTCGCCGAGATCGTGTCCGGCAAGAGCGAGCCGGTCATTCACGTCGGGAATCTCGAGGCGGAGCGTGACTTCCTCGATGTTCGCGACGTGGTGCGCGCGTATGCCAGTTCCGCGGTGCTGAATCTGGATGCCGCACCCGACCAAGTCTACAACATCGCATCGGGACAACCCCGGAAAATCCGTGATATCCTGGATACGCTTGTTGCGCAGTCGGGCATCGACATCGAAGTACGTGCCGACCCTGAAAAACTGCGCTCGAACGAGATTCCCACCGCATCAGGTGATGCTTCAAAGGCACGCGCCGAGTTGAATTGGCGGCCTTTGGTGCCATTCGAGCAGACAATAGCCGACGTTTTCGGGTATTGGCACCGGCTATGCAACGCTCGATGATGACATCACCGCAGCGCGCCAAAGGTTGAGCACATGTTTCGAAGCCTGTGGCAGTACCGCCATTTCATCATTTCCTCCATCAGGGGCGACCTGAAAGGGCGTTTCGTGCGGTCGCGTCTGGGCGGCCTGTGGTTCATCCTTCATCCGCTTGCGCAGGCGCTCATCTTCTCGATCGTCCTTTCGGAAGTTCTCAAGGCAAGGCTCCCGGACACGGACAGCCCCGCGGCCTATCCGATCTATCTCCTGTCCGGCATGGCGGCCTGGACGCTGTTCAGCGAGATTCTGACACGCAGCATGACCGTCTTCATCGAGCAGGCACCCGTGATGAAGAAGATCGCCTTTCCGCGCTTGTGCCTGCCCGTCATCGTGGGGGGCACGGCGCTCATCAACCATCTGCTGCTGCTCATCGCCCTGTTTGTCATCTTCATCTTCCTCGGCCATATTCCGGGCCGCGCCCTGGTCTTGCTGCCGATCGGGATCATCCTGATTGCAGCGATCGGCTTCGGCCTTGGCGTGATCCTCGGCGTGATGAACGTGTTCATTCGCGATGTGGCGCAAGTCATGATGATCGTGCTGCAGCTCTGGTACTGGCTGACGCCGATCGTCTATCCCGCCAATGTTCTGCCCGAAAAATATGCTTTTCTGATCGGCCTCAATCCGATCGCACCGCTGGTGGCGCTTTATCAGGACGCGTTGTTGTTCAACCGCTGGCCGAACCCTGAAAGCCTGATCGTGCCGGCGGCACTTGGAATTGTGAGCATGGCTTTCGCAATGATCTTCTTTCGGCGCGCAAGCCCCGAACTCGTCGACGTGTTGTAGCCATGACCGTGCTTTCCGTCAGCCATCTGTCGAAACGCTATGCGAGCTACGCAAGCAATCTGGAAAGGTTTGCCGGCTGGTTCGGCGCGCCCGTCAAGCCCACGGAGGAATTCTGGCCGGTAAGGGACATCTCGTTCTCCCTGGCGGCCGGCGAGGCACTGGGCCTCATCGGCCAGAATGGTGCGGGCAAGAGCACGCTTCTGAAGCTGATCACCGGCACCGTTCGGCCTACCGAGGGCACGGCAAGCGTTGGCGGCCGCATCAGCGCCATCCTCGAACTCGGGCTCGGCTTCAACCCCGAATTCACCGGACGCCAGAACGCCTACCATGCCGGCGGACTGATGGGACTATCGCAAACGCGGCTTGCCGAACTGATGCCGCATATCGAGGACTTTGCCGAGATCGGCGACTTCTTCGATCAGCCGCTGCGAACCTATTCGAGCGGCATGCAGGCGCGGCTGGCCTTCGCGCTCGCCACCGCCGAACGGCCCGAGGTGCTGATCGTCGACGAAGTGCTTTCGGTGGGCGACAGCTATTTCCAGCACAAGAGCTTCGACCGGATACGCAGCTTCAGGGCCGCCGGCACGTCGATCATTCTGGTCACTCACGGGATGGGCGACGTCAGATCCTTGTGTGACCGGGTGATTCTGCTGGACAAGGGGCGCGTGCTGAAGGACGGGCCGCCCGACGAAGTGGTCGACTACTACAACGCCCTGATCGCGACCAAGGAGAACGCCAAGCTGACCATCGAGCAACGGCGCGAAAGGGACGATTGGCTTTACAGCAGGAGCGGAACCAAGGCGGCCGCGGTTGAATCCGTCGCGCTGATCGACGGCGAAAACGGGAAGCCGATCAAGACCGCCATCTCAGGACAGAGCGTGACAATTCGAGCCCGGATAGAGGCGAAGGAGGACATTCCGGAACTGGTCATCGGGTTCATGCTGAAAGACCGCGCCGGCCACACAGTTTGGGGAACCAACACCTGGCATACGGGCCAGGTGCTTTCAGGCATCAAGGCCGGAGACAAGGTGGAATGCAACCTGCGTCTTGCCTGCGCGCTTGGCCAGGGTTCATACGGACTTTCCATTTCGCTCCACACGGGAGACGTTCACATCGACAACAATTTCGACTGGATCGAAAACGTCGAGGTTTTCGACGTCATCAATTCAGACCGCCCGTTTTTTGTCGGGACGAGCCGCCTTGAACACGTGTTCGAAATCGTCAGATGAAAAAAACTTTCGATGATCTCTACAAGGCCTTCGAGGATCGCTTTCGCGGCTCGAGGGAACTCGTCAAGGATCGGCTGAAGATCTACCTGCCCTTGTTGGCGCAGGTACCGCGACAGGCCGAGGGACCGACCCTGGCGATCGATCTTGGCTGCGGACGCGGCGAATGGCTCGAGATACTCGCCGAGGCTGGGTTCGATGCCACGGGTGTGGATACCAATGCGCGTATGGCACAGGAGGCCACGGACCATGGCCTCAAGATCGAATTGCAGGACGCGATCGACTATCTCGGCGGCAGGCCGAACAACAGCGTGGCCGTCATTTCGGCTTTCCATATGGTCGAGCACGTACCGACGGATTACTTGATCAGACTATTGGATGAATGCAACAGAGTGCTGACCGATGACGGCCTGCTGATCCTGGAAACACCCAATCCGGAAAATATCTCGGTCGGTACGCATACTTTCCATCTCGACCCAACGCATAAGCGTCCCCTGCCGCCGGATTTGCTGGAATTTCTGGTGGGACAAGCTGAATTCGCGGAGACCGCGATCTTGAGGCTGAATGGCGCCCCGATGATCGACGCCGGACCGATGGAACGCAGCATTCACCTGATGTTCGAGGTGGCGCGCGACTATGCCTGTCTGGCGAGAAAACACCTCGTGGAAGGACCCAATGCACTTGCGGCGTTTGTCGAGAGCGCATCGCAAATGGTGCCCACGGACACAAGGCAGATAAAGCAATGGCTGCGTTCCGCCGATGACGAAGTCGTCGACATATCGGGAGGCGTCAAGGCAATGATGACTTCGACCGCGCTCCAGCTTCAGCAACTGACCGATAATCTGGCTGCCCAGTCCGACATGATGCGAACGGGCAATATCGCGCTGACAAACACCGTGGCTTCTCTCGGCAAACAGCTTAAGGACATCATCAAGGACAGAGCCGTGGCAGCGCGCGATACCGAGATCGAGCGCCTTCGTCACCATCTTGCCGAGGAAGAAATCACGGCGAGAGAACAGTCTTTCCTCAAGGATGCCGTCATAGAGGAGCGTGACGCCGAGATTGCCCGCCTGAGCCAAAGCATGGCGGCGCTGGCCGAACAGGTTGAGCAACTCTCGGCGCTTACGGACGCCTTCAAGAACTCGACCTCGTGGAAACTCGCAGCTCCCATCCGAGCAATGAAATACTTGTACCGCACTGCATTAGAGCGGCCAAAATACAATAGCCGTGACCTCGCCGCCCCCTCCCCCGCGTGGACGCTGGCGCCTGGTGCCAATACCAGGCTTCTGATGCACCATGGCCTGCTGTGGTTGCGGCTGAGGCCGCGCCTGGCCGCTTCCGTACGGCGCGCAGTGCGGCTGGCTCCGCCGATAGAGCGCCGCCTTTTGGCTTTCGCACGCGCCCGAAGCGGATTGATCATCATCGACAAGGATTGGATGCTTGATCCGGACCCTGTCGCCTTCCGGGCCTGGAGCAAGCTTCTCATGACCGGAAAGTCGAAATGACAAATGCCCAGCCATTGAAACTCTGGGTCGACGGTCAGTGCCTGCAAACCCACAGCCGGAAGCGAGGCATCGGCCGCTACGTGCTGGATCTGCTCCAAGCCCTTTCCGCGCAAGATGGCGACATCGAACTGCAGGTATCGCTGAATGCGGCGATGCCCGAGGCAGCCATTGCCGCGCGATCATTGCTTTCTGGCATCGTTCCCCCGGATCGAATTCATGTCTGGCACGGCAAGGTTGAAGGGGGCGAGGCCGATTTCGGTTACACGCCCTGGCGCCGCCGCAGCGAGATTGCCCTCATTCATCACGTCAACCAACTCAACCCGGATGTCGCGTTGTCCGCAAGTCCGTTCGAGGGGGCCGTCGACCCCGCGGTTCCCTATCGAGGTGGCTCTTTGGCGACGGTCAAAACAGCCGCCATCTTCTACGACGCGATCCCATTCAGGTTTCCCGAAAAGTACATGCGCGACACTCGTCAGCGAGAATATTTTCACAGGCGCCTCTCAGGGTATGGTAATTTTGACATCACCTTCACAATCTCTGAGTTTTCTTCTGAAGAATTTACAGAACTTGTCAAAAATTCTAATTATAAATATATCGGAACCGGCATATCGGAAAATTTCGTCGACCTGATCGGCGAAAGCAACGAGATCCATCATAAAGAATACGATTATCTCCTCTATGTTGGTGGCTTCGATTGGAGAAAGAATCTCGATTTAATACCGCAAGCAATCGTCAATCTTTCAGAATCACTCCGCCATAACTTAAAGCTTGTGATTGCCGGGGAAATCACACCCCGGGAGAGGGTCGAGTACTTCAACCTCTGGCAGTCTCATGGCTTGCGACCTGACCAGGTTGTATTCGCGGGCGCCGTCGACGATAGAACGCTGGTGCGTCTGTACAAGGGAGCGCTGGCGCTGATCCAACCCTCTTTCATGGAGGGTTTCGGGTTGACGGCGTTGGAAGCAATGGCCTGCGGAACACCAGCCCTCGCCGCCAGAGCCGGGGCGCTTCCCGAAGTTGTCGGAGACGACGGGCTGCTCTTTGATCCAACGTCCCCGCTGGATCTTGCGGAGAAGATCGATATCGCCGCCGCGGGCAAACTCAACGCGCGCAAGCTGAAAGAGCTGGCGCGAGAAAGAATCGACACATTCAGCTGGCGAAGGGTGTCGGATCGTGTCGTTCAGGGTTTGCAAGGGCTGGACAGTCGCGCGGCTCCGCAGCGGCTCGGGCTTGTCGAAGCACTCGATGTCAAGAGAGGCGACGAACAGGACGCTTCGACCTTGATGGCTCTCGCCGAACCGGAGGCTACGCAGCGACGACTTCTGGTAGACGCCACGGCGACACTTCTGGAGGACCATCGGACAGGCATTCAACGCGTCGTTCGGCGCATCTGTGAAAGCATGTTCCCACGCGGATCAAAGGGCGAGAGCAAATACATCTCCTTTTGCGACGACCAATCCGGCTGGTACGCGGCAAGAGAGTGGACGGGACGGCCGCCGACAAAGCATTCATCGAACCGGCTGCGGCCGAACGCCGGCGATACAATCCTGATGCTGGACAGTTCGTGGCCTTTTCATACCCTGCATCCGGCATTTCTGCGCCCGGCTCTCATCAAGGGGGCGGAGGTCGTATCCTGCCTCTACGATACGGTTCCCTTGCGCTCCGCCGCCTTCTGTCATGAAGGCATGCCGCCCCTGTTCAGTGCATGGTTCCAAACCGCACTCGCCTACTCCACCGGCTTTGTCTGCATTTCCCGGGCAGTCGCCGACGAATTGCTGGATTTGCTGGCGGGCATCCGGTTTCCGCGCCGAATGAAGGTTGGCTACTGGCAACTCGGCGCGGATTTCGCGATGGACGCGTTGCCATCGAAACCGCGAAGCAGGAGCGTGATGCGACCTCGCTTCCTGATGGTTGGAACGCTGGAGCCCCGCAAGGGCCATCGTGTTGCACTGGATGCATTCGAGGCATTGTGGGCCGACGGATTTGATATCGAACTGGTCGTCGTGGGCAGGACTGGTTGGGGCATTTCGCATCTCGTCGACCGCATTCAGCGCCATGTGGAGTTTGGCAATCGCCTGCATTTGCACGCAAGCGTCGATGACGGACATCTTGGTACCCTTTATAGCGATTGCGACGCCCTGATCGCGGCTTCGTTCGCGGAAGGATTTGGCCTGCCCATCGTCGAGGCGGGCCATTTTGGCAAGCCGGTTCTCGCCAGCGATATTCCAGTGTTCCGAGAGGTGGGAAAGGGTGCGGCCGCAGCGCATTTCTTCGAGATGGGATCGTCAGCGGCCCTGGCCGACGCGGTCAAGAGCTTCCTGAAGCGGCCGTTCATATCCAAGCCGAGCAAAGTTTCATGGCCGACATGGTCCGAGAGCGCCGCGCAGTTGGAAAGCGTCGTCGTGGGGCAGAAATGGTACAAGCTCTACGAGCCGAGTTCGCCTAAGCCTTTCGCGCCACTGAACGACCTTGGCGACACGCGGGTCACCGCGTCTCTCGAGGAGGAGCAGCGCGCGCATCGCCTGGAGCTCGTGGAGGGTCCATATGTGACCGATGACGGCGCCGCGTCGAAGATCGTCGTCAATGTGACCAACCTCTCCGATATGGCCTGGTCGAGCCGCGGCCCGGTTGACGCCAATATGGGCGTGGTGCTGAGCTATCATGTGCTCGACGCAGCAGGCCAGCTTCTTCAGTATGACAATGCCCGCACTCACATTCCGTTTGTGCTGATACCAGGCGACACGATCCATCTGGCTGTCAATGTTCCCGTTACCTGGCGTGAGCGCGGCGCCGCCTTCGTCGATATCGAGCTCCTGCAGGAGGGCGTCCGGTGGTTTGGCAGTCCGCTGCGCGTGACGTTGTAGTCGGGTGATTTCGTGAGCTGGCTGAGCAGGAAGCAGAAACGCATGATCGGACGCAGCGATATCATCGCAGGCTACAAGGAACTCCTTGATCGCATGCCTGAGTCGGATGACGTCATTTCCGGGCATCTCACGGCCCACAAGAACGTCGAAGCGTTCCGCGACAGCATCCGACAGTCGCAAGAATATCAAACCAAGAAAAGCCTGTCGGCCGTCAATCCGATCTCAACTGCGCAACCGTCGACCTGGCAATACGGGAAGGCTATTACGCCCAGCAATCTCGATGCCTTTGTAGCCTGCTCCGACAAGCTTGGCCCGCCAGGCTCACCGCAAGTCGAGCAGTTCTGGCGCGGCATGCAATATGTTCCCGAGACCAGGGTTAACCAGAAGCTGGACCCATTCGGGGAAGAATATGTCGCACAGCAAATTGCCGTATATCGGGAGATTGCCAGGCGAGACGTCGATCAGCACGCGAACGAGCAAACCGACTTCGCGATGGCGGACCATATCGCCGGCGCCAATCCCTACGCCCATCAGCCGCCGACCGCCGTGGGGATGCATGCCGGGCGTGTCGCGCGTGCCATCCAGTATTCGGGACTGCAAATTGGCGATCGCATTCTCGACATGGGCTGCGGCTGGGGTACGAGTTGCGAATTGATGGCGTTTTGCGGACTTGAGGTGACCGGCCTTGACATCAATCCGCGCTTTGTCGAACTGGTGAACGCCAGGGCAAAGCGGATCGGCCACAAGGTCAATGCCATTCTGGGCAGCTTCGAGAATATTCCCGGCGACGAACTCTACGACGCCGCGCTCTACTATGAGAGCCTCCACCACGCCATAAAGCCGTGGGAGACGCTGTCGCTCGTCAACAGCAGGTTGAAACCAGGCGGAAAACTCATGCTGGCGGGCGAACCGGTGAACGACATCTGGAAACACTGGGGCATTCGCACCGATCCGATTTCAGTCTATTGCATCCGCAAGTTTGGCTGGTTCGAAAGCGGATGGAGCGCCGACTTCATTTCAAAATGCGTGAAGCGGTGCGGTTTCGAAATCGACCATTTCGCCGAGGAAACTGGCGCGATCGGCTGGGTCATGATCGCACGCAAACCGGGCTGAACACATCATTGTGCCGAGGAGCCTTTCGTGCCATCTGGATTGGTGATCCAGATAGTAAAGTGATTGCCGCCGCATGTCGAACAGCCTGAAGACTTTTTTGGCGGGAGTTGTCCTGTTCCCGCTCGTACTCATCACTAATGGAGCAATTCCCGGGTATATGAGCCCGACGACTGCGCAAGTGTTTTGGCTTCTCGGCTTTTCAAAGTCGTTCGCGAATTTCGGCTCTCTCTACGCCCACAATTTCGGATTTCCTGACCCAGCCGCCATATCCTTCGGAATGTCAGCTGCGTTACCTGCAGCAGTCCTTTTGAAGATAGGTGTATCGCCAGCTAATGCTTATGCAGCAGTTTTTGCCGCTTGGCTTGCCGTAGCTTTCACAGGCGCGTTCTTTTTCGCGAGGTACATTGGAGTCGGCCGGCCGGCATCCCTATTAAGCGCCGCGATATGGTGCACATTTCCAATCGTGTGGCAAAACAATAGCTTCTCTACATTGGCGCTTGGAATAGCGCTCCTCCCACTGTATCATCTTTCCGCGATGAATGTTGTATTCGGCCGCCTTTCCATTATATCGACCCTCTCCCTTTTTATTACCTCATTCATATCCGTTTTTATGGACGGATATACATTCATGATGTTTGCTTCTGGCTTATCAATAATATTCCTATGCAAAACTATGCGCGATAGGAACAATTTTGATTTTTTTCCCCGTGCAATTGTAATATCTTTTTCCTTCTTCGCATCTTATATGGCATACGCTCTCTACGAAAAGACTACAAGCTTCAGCGCGGAGCGGATTGACTTCTTCCGCGGATGGGGCGCCAGCCTTGAATTCTTTTTTGTTCCGACAGCTGGCATATTGGCGGCTCCGGACTTCCTTGGTCTCAGCGTATCGAGGGTGCAAGACGACTATTTTGGCGATGCGTCGACATTCATTTCGACGTTCTGCGCTGGAATCGCGCTCGTGGCGATCTACGGCGTTGTTGTGCTGAAGGAGAGAAAATTCCTCTCAATAGTCTTTGGGCTGATCGCTGCAGCTGGGTTCTATATGGCGCTTGGTCCGACTGTAAAATTTCTCACATATCGACCTGCGGGCGTCAGCCAACTCATGCCTGCTTCCTATGGATGGTTCGAAACTGGCAATGCATGGATTTCGGAATATCTGCCCGGATTCAAAAACATACGGGCGAGCTATCGCTGGACGGCTCTCGGAATGTTCGGTGCCTGGGCCGTCTTTATGGTAATATTGGCAAGCGGCAAGCTGTCCATAAATGTCCGAGCCGCGCTACTTGTGCTTTTGCTTGTATTCAACATACCTAGCAGTCAGCAACTTCATGCCTACACGCACTTCCGTGGGGTAGTCAACGAAGTGACTGCCGAGGTCGCATCGTGGAAACCGCATTTTCGCCATGGCGAAACCGTTGCTTTCCTACCCTACGGCAACGACTTCCTCATTAATTATATCGCAAGCGAACTGGACATTCGTACCTACAATATAGGAGGCGACAAGAATCTCGCTGCAGCTATGGCCAATTGGCCTGACGAGATGACCAATGTTGGGCAAGGAGAGATAACTCCTGAATTTTCCATCAAAGTAAAGGCGTTTCTTGAAAGCGGCAAAGCCGATGCCATTGTTCTTCCGTACATCGATTTGCTTGGAGCGGCTCATGAGTGGCCGGCCCCAAATGACAGGGAAAAGGAGCTTTCCCCGATCGCCAAGTCTCTCGACGCCGAGGATCGCTACGATGCGGTTTTTACACAAAACTACGCTATCATCCGTCTTGCACATGGGCTCGACCCAGCAGGTAGTTTATCGGTTTGGAATACAATGCCTCCAATCAATCTGGGCAAACCGGTAAATTTCGTCACTGGCGAGATCGGCGAAAACTATCTGGCCGGACGCGGATGGTACCCATCCGAACCCATCGGGACATGGTCTCGCGAAAGGCAGGCGTCAATCCTAGTCGACCTTGACGATATTCCGAACGGAGGAAAATTGGGCGTCACATTTTCGGTCTTCACACCGGAACACACGTGCACGACAGTCGAAATTCGCAGCGGAACGGCAGTGATGTTGAATCGCAGCTATTGTGGCGTTTCCGGCTGGATCTCCGCCGAACTTCCGCGAGCCGGCTTAGCGCCGAACGGTCAATTGGATTTCGTAGTCGACCAGTTGCGCTCGCCATCGTCATTCGGAAGCAAAGACACTCGAATGCTTGGTATTCTTCTTAAATCTCTGACTGTAATCAAATAGCCGACAGCCAGGGTTCTCAGACGTCGACACCTGAGGAGTTCGGTCTCCCAAATCAGGAGGCTTCTTCCGGATCAAACATACAACAACAACGGCACGGCCGTGTAGGATTCGTGATTTTAGTCTAGGAAGCGTTTCGCCAACCCTGGACGCCGTCAACGGAAATCTGCGGGCGTCCGTTGATCAACCGAATGATTGCTGGGCGCTCCATTTCGAGTCTCCAGCCCTCATTCAGAAGGGTATTCATGATCCGCCCTTCGATCTCGCGAGAGTGCGTGCCGATAACAATGTACCGGACGAATTTATTGAGGTCGCCGATGGCCGCCTCAACAAAGTCTGCTTCACCACCCTGGATGTCGATATGCAGAAGATCGACCGGCTCGCCCTTGACGATCTCGGCCAAAGGGAAGGCATCAAGTTGTTGATACTGGCCCGACGCAGACGCTTCTCTGATCTGTGCCGCCGTCGCGTTCAGGATCGGCTCCGAGCCCCAGGACGCCCCTGCATTCTTGACTATCGGAAAGAGTGCTGCCCCCTTCTTGGGTGCAGCGACACCATGAATAATGCGGAACTCGTTGCTCGCAAAGCCATTTGCCTCCATCGCCTCGTGGGCATAGGCGACATGCTCACTGTCTCCTTCGATGCCGATGAGTTCCACCGCCAGTCCTTTATTGCGCGCTGCGACACCGGTATTGTTCAGCCAACACCCCCAACCACATCCAAGTTCCACCGCGCGAAAGCGTCCTGAGGCCAAGTCGACAGCCCTGAGTGCGGCCGCCCACTCGGCTATGTCGGCGTGCCAGTTGGCGGGGATCGGAATTGGCTCGATGGTGCCGGCCTTGCCGTCAAGGATGCCAGGGAAGAAACGCGGCGAAATTTTCACGCCGAGAAAGTTGGTGACGTGAGACGGATCTGCAGTTAGATTTTGGCGCGCGTGGCGATTGATCGTCTCAATCGCATCGAAACTGCAGTTGTAGTGAAAAAATACGCTATCCGGTTCCAGTTTCCCTGATGTTCGCAGCTGCTCGTTCTGCTGTACAAGGACATCCCGCTCCGCCAAGAGATTTTTGCGATCCTCCCATAGCCTCCTGATCTGCGGTATCTTGAGTGCAGCGGCCTTGAGCGTTTTTGATCGCATCCTGGGGAGCATTGCCTTGTTCAATTTCGTTGACTGGTTATTCCGTGCAGACGACCGACAATCAGTCCGCCGGCAAAAAAGAGAAGATCGCCCAGGACAGTGACCATCCTTCCGATCACCACCGCCAGGAGAATGACGGAGCCAGAACTCAGTCCACCGAGCAGGAAGAGCAACACCGCCTCCCTGACACCAATACCGGCCGGCGCGCCTGGGGTCACCAGCCCGGCAAGCCACGCCAGCACGTAGGCGCCTGCAATCGCCGGATAAAGCGCCGGTCCGACTGAACCGCCGGCAAGGTTATAGGCTCCCGCAAAAACGAGACCGGAAAATGCCAGAAAGGCGAGATAGCAAATAGCAGCCACACCAAAATCCACGCCTCTGTTTGAGGCCAGCCAAAGCGCGCCCGCCACGACCGCAGCGAAACAAACCCAGCCGAGCCAGTCCGGAGTGTCGGCGACAATCAGCGATAACAGAAGCGGCGAAAAGAGAGCTCCGCCAACGATGAGGATGGCGAGTTCATACGCAGTCGATTTGGCCAGCGGCCGATTGCCGATACCCGCCGCCACACCAATGGCTTGCCGCCCGGCGAACTGGAAAATATTGCCGGGGACATATTTCGCGAGTTGCGAGGTTGCATAGGCGCGGATTGCCCAGGAACGAGAGGCCGAAACTCCGAGATGGACCAGGAGACGCCGCCAGCCAACGGCAAGCAGCAGATTCGAGACTCCGTACAGACAGGCCAGCGCGGCAATTGCGACGTATCCGCCGAGACCAATTCGTCGGAAATCGATCTCGCCAGCGTAACTGTGAAGTCGCATCCCCACGAAAACGAGGCCGGCCAAACCCAGGAAAGCTCCGATGCGGTTGAGCCAAGTCCTCGCGCCCGGGCCGAGCGCCATCGTCAGCGCCTTTTCCTAGGCTTGCAATGCAACATGGTCCAAGGCAATGGCGACAGGACTTCAACCACCTCGAAAAACTGCGAGACGAGCGAGACGAAGCCGCGCTGTGACCAGTGCTGCAGATGACCGGGCGTATTTCCCAAGGCCGAAATGTATTTGCCGCGCGCAAGATTAAGTGCCCGCCAGAGTGGTTCGCGAGGGACACTGAGGATCAGGTCCGATCCTGCAACCCGCTGCAGCGCCTGCAGGGCCTTTTGCGGGTCTTCGAGATGCTCCATCACCTCGCAACAGACGATGAGATCCGCGCTATCGCGTTCCGGCTTCACTTCATAAATGCTGCGGACCGCGAAACGCCCGGGGTCCATGCCGCGTCCACGGGCGTTCTCCCTTGCCATGCCGATAACCTGGGTGGAGAAATCGGTGCCCCGCGCATCGATGGCCTGGCCAAGCCACCGCATGACCCAATAGCCCTCTCCACATCCGACCTCGTGAATGGTAGCGGGGTTCGCCTTTGCCACCAAGCCGGACAAAGCATCGTCGAAGCCGGCGACCATCCGGCGGGCGATAGGATTTCGCGTGCCGTATTTGTCATAGGTGTTGCCTATGACGACGCCGTCCTCTGCCTTTCCGCCAGCTACCTTCATTCGCCCAGCCTGCTTTCCTGCCGCTTCAGCTGTGGTCGCTTGATCTCCCCCTGCGCCGCGCGCTGCGTATATCTGATGTCCTCCAGAAGCTTGCGGTTGGCAGCGATCACGTCGGCCAGGAAAGCAACCAGAAGTGCCTGGAAGCCCATCGACATCAGCACGCCCGCAAGGACCACCGACTGGACGTGACCGCTGCTTGCATCGACCAGATAGAAGTAGAGGAAGCGCAGGCCGAGCAGGAAACCGAGGCCGAAAAGAACGGCCGCGACCGCGCCGAAGAACCGGGCCGGCTGGTAGATGACGAAGATGCGCACGATGGTGAAGATCGAGCGCTTGAGATAAGAAGGGATGCTCTTGACCAGCCGCGACGGTCGCAGATCACCGTTGACACGGATCGGCACCGAAACCACGCGCATGTTCTTGCGGCCGGCCTGGATGATGGTTTCCAGCGTGTAGGTGTAATTGTTGAAGACGACCAGGCGCTGGGCAGCGTTGCGCGAGATCGCGCGAAATCCGCTCGGTGCGTCCTGCACATCCGTGCCGCTGCTGACGCGAACCACCCAGCTGCCGAGCTTCTGCAGCAGCTTCTTCAACGGGGAGAAGTGCTCGATCTCCGATATCGGCCGAGCGCCGATGACCATGTCCGCGCGTCCCTCAAGTACCGGCCTTGTCAGGGCCGGCAAGTCGGCCGCGTTGTACTGGTTGTCCGCATCGGTGTTGACGATGACATCGGCGCCTCGCGCGAGGCAGGCTTCGATGCCGGTCATGAAGGCGTAGGCAAGGCCACGATTGCTGGTATGGCGTATGACGTGGTCGACGCCGTTTTCCTCCGCGACCCTGGCTGTGGCGTCGCTGCTTCCGTCGTCGATGATCAACCATTCGACGCTGTCGAAACCGGCAACGGTCCGCGGCAGATCATTCAGCGCTATCGCGAGGGTCTCGGCTTCGTTATAGCAAGGAATCTGGATAATCAGTTTTGGCAGCGGCTTGCTCTCGAATTTGCGTTCTCCGTGCATCTACCATCATCAGGCAGGGGTGCAAGCGATTTTGCCCGCGCAGTCAGTCTTCCTATTCCAAGCTCCCAAGCCCACGAAATTTACATTAGCGTTTCTTCATAATACTTTTTATCGTGTGATAGGCCCTCGAACATGGCGCTCGGCTCCGCGTCGCGCGTAAATCCTGACACGAATATGACTGTCAGCGACCTGATCCTAACGAGATCGGAATTTTGCCGTTGAACACGTTCAACTTTGCGGCTGCGACCAGCTCTTATTGTTGAGATCAAGCCTGCAGAGGCCGGATATTTGATGGCGCCTGGCATAAGCTGCAATTCTGGCTTCATAGTCCGGACTGTTCGGAGAGGCAAAATCCCAATCCGGCGGGTTGAAGGAAGCGAATCCATTGACGGTCGGTATGCTCAGCATTTGCGCCAGCATTATAGCGGTGACATTATGCTGATACAGATTCTCGATGTGAACGGCGACCGCCGACCCCCGCTCGCCCTGTCCTTTCCACCCCGACACATAGAAAGCCTTGCACGCTTCCGGTGGAATGGGAACGTTCGCAATGCGGGCGTTTTCCGCATCCACGTGGAGGTTGGTATATTGCTCGTTCAATTCGCCAGCCAAAAGAAGGCCGACAAAAATCGTGCCGATCACGGCTGGCATTCTGATTGACGAGAGATAGCTTGCCACAACGAGAAACACCGGCATCGCCAGGAATATCTCATACCCCGCAACGACTCGGAATGCCTTGGCACCTGGCACGGAATGGAAGACATAGAACCAAAGCGAATGACCGCCGATGCTTATCGTGCATATCCAGGTGATGACCGCGGACAGTGCAATCGACTTCAACACGAATTGGCTGGTCTCACTTGTAGCACATCGAACAACCGAGAAGCACCCGGCCAGAAAGAGCGCGATCACAACAACATTGAAGCCGCAGTTGTAATATTCACCCCCAGGCGCATACGTTGGATAAAAGAATTTCAGAGCTTTGTTATAAAAACCGCCGTACAAAAGGTTTTCATTTCCGACCTGCATTACTTCGTAAATCGGGATCGTCTTTATTTGTCCATAGGTACGGACACCAGTCTCAACCGACTTTGGCAAGAACACATAAATGAAGGGAAACATGCATGCCGCCCCTGCCACGACCAATAGGACTACTACAGGCCATTGTCTGGATGCCGCCGACAAAAAACCAAGACTCTTACGGGGCGCCAAGGCACCCATCACGATCAGAGTTGCCAAGAAGAAGAACGCAAAGAACCAAGCCATATAGAAACACGACAGACACCAAGCCCCAAACAACGCACAGGCACTGACACCCCAAATCAGTGCATTCTTGCGGTTAGAGGCATACAGAGCTTCGAAGGTGTTCCAGATGAGCAATGCTTGAGCCGGAGCGAGCGCAACGGTCGCAAATTGTATTCGGGAACTGTGCACTGTCATACCATTCGACAAGGTAAAAAGCGCGCTGGCCAGCAGCGCCCAGCCGAATGATATCTGCTTGAATCGGCGACATAATAAATAGAAAGAGTAGAACCCAACGACTTTAAGAAGAACGCCGCTGAGATACATCGACTGAAACGGGTCGAAGCCAACGAGCCGGAATGGCGCATAAAGAATGGAATTGATGAAAAACGCATCGGTCTGCGCGATGGTTTTTGAGTAAGGGTAAAAGTAGGACGCATCAGCCCAGTTCTGCGCTGTTCGCGTGAATACTCGATACCAATGCTCAAGAATGGCAGCACTGATAACGCCGTCGTACCGATCTCCAGGCAGTACGGAAAACCCATTGAGAATCATGGGACGCTGCAAAACAGCAACGGCGGCGATACCGACGAATGCTACTAAAAAAAACCTCAGCGCTGAAGACGGTATAGAGCGGCGGTAACTCGTAATGTTCTGCAAGCTTAGTATCATTGTTCCATCAGTGGGAAAAAGGGATCACTCGCCACAAGATGGCTGCCTATCATAGCAGGCTCCTCTACGAACGGCATACATACAAAGAAGGCGCCAAATTGGATTGGCCGGTGCTGTAGCATGTAAGGCCGTGGTGGCGCTACGACGGTGTTGAGCAGGCTGTCACTGACCGAGCATCGCGAAATAGAGGATCGGCTAGCCCGACCAGCGCAGGGCCTTCCACGGCGGTAACCCGCGGAATGGGCGAACAGCCGACTATCGATTCCACGACCCGGATGGATATTCCGAGGAAGACAAGGTGCATCCCACGCGGCATGAGGGTTAGCCAATTGGAGACATCAGGGCCGCGAAATCAGAAAAATCCCCAAGAGAATGAGCGGCATACCCAGATAAAAGTATTTGGGAACGCTTTCACCAAACAAGAAGAAACCTGCGCATGGGACGATCACGAAGGCCAGCGCGTTGAACATAAAGGCTACCGAAAGCGGAACGGTTCTGAGCGCCTGCACCCACGCGATAGTGGATAAAAAGTATAGAAATAGGGCTAGAAGTATGAGTGCTATGGGCGTCACATTCTGCTGGGCCACACTCCACCAACCACCCCCTGCGCCTATTTTGAAATTCCTAGCGGCAAACTTGAATATTACCTGCCCGAAAGCTATAACCAAAACAGATGATGAAATCAGAATATAATTTATATTAAACATAGAAATTTCCAGCGTAAATCAGGTTTACATCAGGAACAGGGATCCTCGATGGCCACCAGGTTATTTGACGCTCGGGAAAATGAAAATTCAATATCTCACTCAGATTAAATATACTGTTTATGTGTTCGCGGGCCATGTAATAATCATAGGGCAGACCCGCTCGTTCCGCCTGCTTCCTAGGCCCAAATGCGCGCCCTATTCTCCATGCCCACCCCGGATCGCATGGCAGCAAAACCGAGAGTACCCCCCCTGGTTTCAACACCCTCACCCACTCCTCGATCGCAATATGCGGGAAAGGCACATGTTCCAACACATGGGTCGCTATGAGCCGGTCGAAACTGTCGCTCTCGAACGGCAGAGCGGCACCATCTAGTTTCATAAGCTCAACGCCATGCGGCAGTTTTCGCCCAGAAACGGATTTCAGGACAGTATCGTCGAAATCTGATGCGATGTACCGATCAAAGCTGTGACGCACAAACGGCAGATGGGCGAGAGTACCCGCTCCCACCTCCAATATTTGAGAGAGGTGGACGTCGCTGTTAAATGGCTTCTCGATCAACGAGTGCGTCTCTCGTAAAACATAAGCCGACAATCCGCCTTGATAGTTGGATGTATCGTAATTCGACAGCCATCTTTTGACCATCTCTTCGTAATCTGGAAGAGGAGTATACTTTTTCATTTCGACTCGTCGCCCAATTAATTTTACATCAGTTACGTTTCTTTGCTTTACTATTCACTGCTCCCTGATGCACCAGGGCCTTTCGCGGCAACAACGAGGTCTTCAGCCGCAAGTGCAGTGTCGACCGCGGAACCGACTGGATATCGTAGTTGATGAAAGCAAGCAGGAGCTGGGTCGCAACGATGATCGGCAGCGCTGCAATCATCACGGTGCCGGCGGTGGCCGGCACGGATGTGCCCCATTTCGAAAGGCCGTACACAACGCCAAACAGCAAAAGCGCCAATCCCAACACAAGCTCCAACGACGCGATGCTGAAATTGCGGATGAAGTAGTTGTAAAAGATACGCTTGCCGAAATTCCTCAGATGCGCGAGCGCAAATCGCGGAATTTCGCGATGCGGCTTCATGTTGCTTACCTCGTCGGCGTAGTGTGAGTGCATGGGCACGTCGACGACGCGCGCGGTAAGGACGTTCAGGCGGAAAAGCAGATCCGATTCGAAGAAAAACCGCCTCGATATCTTTTCCAGCGGCAGAAGACCGACCAGGCTGGCGTGGATTGCGAAGAACCCGTTTGTCGGATCGAAACTGTGCCAATATCCGGTCGACATCTTGGCGAGGAAGGAAAGGCCCGCATTACCGATCAGCCTGCCTAAAGGCATGGAAGCCACCCCTTCCGGATCGAAAAAGCGGTTGCCCTTCGCATAGTCCGCCTCACCGATGAGAATGACGCCGACGAAGCTCGGAATGAGAGCCGGGTCCATCTGGCCGTCGCCGTCGATCTTCACGATCACATCGGCGCCGTCGGCGGCAGCCTGCTTCATCCCCGCGAGAGTCGCCCCACCGACGCCGAGATTTTCGTCGTTCCACAGCACGTTCACACGGGGATCCGTGACATGTTCCTTGACGAAACGGCCAGTGTCCTCCGGACAGGCGTCGTCGACGACATAAATGGCGGTGACTTCAGAGCCGATCTGGCCGAGAACGGCGAGAATATGATTGCGCACCCGATAGCTCGGGATGACGACAGCGATGCCAGGCTTTTGTTGTGAGGGCAAAAAGCTCACCCGCAGCCATTCTGGTGGGCCATGTGGCATAGTCTTCCAGTTGCGCCGAGGGCTTTAGCTTAGCTTTATCTCCAGAGCAACCGAAGTCTATCGGCTTGCCGACGACGCATAAAGCTTCGACGCTACCGTGCCTCATGCCGTGGAGCGGCTTTCGCTGCATGACGGCCAGCCCTGAGGTTACCGATTCAGCTGGATGTATGCTACAGGTGGTTCGCAATGCGCGGTCGAAGCGACCACGCTTCCACACACCCGTCCTGCCGCCATCGTAAGAATGTCCGGAATCCCTTGCCCAGTTCATTTCCGGAGACACGCTTGAGGATCGGGATCGATGGCAGGAATCTCGGATCGGCTACCGACGGGATCGGCCGGTTCGTCCACAATGCCGTGAAGGCATTGGCGGCTCTGGGCGTCGATGTTGTTGTCTATGCCCCTGGCAGGATCAATCCGGATTACGATCTTCCGCCTGGCGTTCGCGTGCGGATCGCCGACTTCAAGGGACCCGTCGCCCGCACGTTCTGGGGCCAGGCCGTGTTGCCCTCCTTGGCCCGGCGCGACCGCGTGGAGGTGTTCTGGGGACCATCGCACCGTCTGCCCTTTGCTCTCGGCGGCGACATCGCTCGGGTGGTCACTATCCACGACCTCGTCTGGTTGCACGCCGCGCGGACCATGCGGACCCGGACCTGGGTTGGCGACCGCCTGCTGATGAAGCCCGCGCTGCGGACCGCCGATGCCGTGGTTGCCGATTCGACAGCCACGGCCACCGCCTTGACGGCCGAATTCCCCTGGCTGAAATCGCCGGTCAGCACGGTTCATCCCGGCACGGTCGCCCTGCCGCCCCCTGGCGATATTTCGAGCCTGCGGCCGCTCGGCATCGGCAAGCCCTATGCGCTCTTTGTCGGCACGGTCGAACCCAGGAAGAACCTCGGCAATCTGATAAAGGCCTACGGCTTGCTGCCGGCCGGCATCCGGTCCGGCTGCGATCTGGTCATCGTCGGCGGCACGGGGTGGAAACAGACGGGCCTTGCCGATAAGGTGCGCGCCGGCGGGCTGGAGGCGAATATCAAGTTTACCGGATTCGTCGACGACATGACGCTTGCCACGCTTTATGCGAATTGCCTGTTCCTGGCGATGCCATCTCTCTACGAGGGGTTCGGTTTTCCGATCGTCGAGGCACAGTCTTTCGGCAAGCCGGCGCTGACCTCGAACACGTCATCCATGCCTGAAGTGGCGGGCGACAATGCCGTCCTCGTCGACCCGAACGATCCCGTGGCGATCGCCGCCGCATTCCACCGGTTGTGCGTCGATGCGGAATTCCGAAACGGCATCGCCGCGGGCGCGAAAAGGAATGCCGAACGCTTCACCTGGGAAAACCACGCCAAGAGCATGCTGCGGATTTTTGAACAAGCCATCAAGCAAAGACGGAAGACCCGCGTTTGAAAGTCCTGCACTTCTTCAAGACCTACTGGCCGGATTCATTCGGCGGGGTGGAGCGCACGATACAGGCCATTGCCCAGAGCACCGCGAGCCATGGCATCGAAACGGACGTGCTGTCATTGAGCCCCACTCCGGCCGAGAACACCCAATGGTTTGACGGCCATATGGCCCACAAGGCCAAGCTCGATTTCGAACTCGCCTCGACCGGATTCTCGCGCGCGGTTTTTCGGAAATTCGCGGAACTCGCCGGGAAAGCCGACCTGCTGCACTACCATTTTCCATGGCCGCTGATGGATATGGTGCATTTTCATTCCCGACACGGCAAACCGGCCATCGTCACCTATCATTCCGACATCGTCAAACAGAGGCTGATACTGCCTTTCTATCGACCGCTGATGCTGCGTTTCCTGAAGGACGTGGACACGATCGTTGCGACATCCCCGGACTATCTGGGATCGAGCCCTGTTCTCAAAGCCTTCAAGGCCAAATCGACGATCATTCCCATCGGCATCGACGAAACCGCTTACCCCGCGCCGACCGAATCCGACACCATCTGGCGCCGGTCGGCGGTGGCGGAGCCCTTCGTCCTGTTCGTCGGCGTTCTGCGCTACTACAAGGGACTTGATGTTCTGATCGAGGCCGCGGACAGGGTCCGATGCAAGATCGTCATCGCCGGCTCGGGGCCGATCGAGCAGCAGCTCAAGCTGCAGGCCAGGACGTTGCGGCGCGACAATGTGGTTTTCCTGGGCGAAGTTTCGGAACCGCACAAAATGGCGCTCCTCCACGGCTGCCTCGGCTTCGTTTTTCCTTCGAACCAGAGGTCGGAAGCCTATGGGCTATCGCTGGTCGAGGCGGCAATGTGCGGCAAGCCGATGATTTCATGCGAGATCGGAACGGGAACCAGTTATGTGAACAAGGCCGGCGAAACCGGGCTGGTCGTTCCGCCTTCAGATCCAGCACGGCTTGCCGAAGCGATCAACCGGCTCGTCGGCTCGCCTGATGAAGCAGCGACGTGGGGGCGAGCCGCCCGAGATCGCTATGCCAGCCTCTTTACATCAGACCGGATGGGAAAGGCGTACGCCGATCTCTATCACCAACTCGACAGCCGTCGACGTTGAGGGCCGCGGAAAGGCACGGCTTGTGAAACTCAGCGAGGCGCCCTCAAGGACGCTTGGTCATCCTGCCGGGGCCTGCCCGCCTTGGAGCCGGCGGACCACCGCCTCCGTCGACTGCCGCCAGTCAGGCGCGCTCCATCCGAATACATCAGCGAACTTCGCGCTCGACAGCCGCGAATTGGCGGGGCGCCGCGCCTTGGTCGGATAGTCCTTGCTGGCAATGTCGCGCACTTGCGCCCAAGCACCGCCGCACGCTCGGCTGGTGTCCAGTATGTGACGGGCAAAGCCGCTCCAGTTGGTCTCGCCGGTGCCGGCCAGATGATAGGTTCCGAACGCGCCGGCGTTCTTGTCGCCATGCAGCACCGTGGCCGCATGCAGGATGGCGTCGGCCATATCGAGCGCGCAGGTAGGATTTCCCCATTGATCGGCCACCACCGAAATCTCGTCGCGGTCGGCGGCCAGCCGCAGCATGGTTTTCACGAAATTCCTGCCGAACGGGCTGTAGACCCATGCGGTGCGCAGGATCAGGTGGCGCGGGCCGGCGGCGGCCACGGCCAGTTCCCCGGCGAGCTTGGAGGCGCCGTAGACGCCGAGGGGCGCCGTCGCGTCGGTCTCGACATAGGCGTGAGAAGCGCTGCCGTCGAAGACATAATCGGTCGAAAGATGGATGACGGGAGCGCCGAGCCGAGCAGCCGCTTCAGCCACCTTGCCGGCGCCGGTCGCGTTGATCGCAAAGGCGAGGTCGGGCTCGTCCTCGGCCTGATCCACCGCCGTGTAGGCGGCGGCCGACACCACGATATCCGGCTTCTCGGCCGCAATGGCGTCGATGATGGTCTCGGGTCTTTCCAGGTCGAGTTCCGGGCGGCCGATGGCGACGACCTCCATGCCGGCCTTTCCTTGGCCTGCCTCCAGCAGGCTTGCCGCGACCTGGCCTTCGCGTCCGGTGACGACGAGCCTCACGCGCCACCCTTGCGCGCTTCGCCCAGTCTTTCTCCGGCGTAGCGCTGCTCGCGGATAGGCCCCCACCACCATTTGTTGTCGAGGAACCAATCCACGGTTCTGGCCAGGCCGCTGTCGAAATTCTCGGTCGGCGCCCAGCCGAGTTCACGGGCGATCTTGGAGGCATCGATGGCGTAGCGGCGATCATGGCCGGGGCGATCGGTGACGAAGGAAATCAGCTCGCGATAGCGCCTGCCGCCGGTCCGGGGACGCCTGGTGTCGAGCAGGTCGCAGATCGTCTCGACGACGGCGAGGTTCGTGCGCTCCGAATTGCCGCCGACATTGTAGCTCTCGCCCGGATGCCCTCTCGTGGCGATGAGTTCCAGGGCCCGCGCGTGATCCTCGACGAACAGCCAGTCGCGCACATTGGCGCCGGCGCCATAGACCGGCAGCGGCTTTTCGTCGAGCGCGTTGAGGATGACCAGCGGGATCAGCTTCTCGGGAAAATGATAGGGGCCGTAATTGTTCGAACAGTTGGAGAGCACGACCGGCAGGCCGTAGGTCTCGTGCCAGGCGCGCACCAGATGGTCCGACGCCGCCTTCGAAGCCGAATAGGGCGAGGACGGGGCGTAAGGCGTCTCCTCGACGAACATGCCGCCGTCGAATGGCAGATCGCCGAACACCTCGTCGGTCGAGACATGGTGGAAGCGGAAGCGGCCCTTCCTGTCATCGGCAAGGCCACGCCAATATTCGAGCGCCGCATTGAGGATCCGGTAGGTGCCGACAATGTTGGTCTCGATGAAGGCGCCCGGCCCGTCGATCGAGCGGTCGACATGGCTCTCGGCGGCGAGGTTCATGACGATGTCGATATCGTCACGGCGCAGCAGATCGAGCACTGTCCTCTCATCGCCGATATCGCCATGGGCGAAGCGATAATTATGCGCGCTCTCGATCGGCCGCAGCGAGGCCAGGTTTCCGGCATAGGTCAGCTTGTCGAGATTGGTCACGCGGTAGGCCGGATTGGCGCACAGATGACGGCACACCGCCGAGCCGATGAAGCCGGCCCCGCCTGTCACCAGAAAATTCATGCTGCTGTCCTCATCAGGCAAACACCTCGGTGTCGGCGAGCATCGGCGCCTTGCCGTCCTTGTCCGAGAGCTGGAACCCGCCGGCCACCGAAGGCCATTCGATGCCGATCGCGGGATCGTCGAAGCGGATAGACCGGTCGTGCTCGGGCGAGTAGGTGTCGGTCACCTTGTAGAGGACCTCGGTGTCGGGCACCAGGGTCAGGAAGCCGTGGGCAAAGCCCTTGGGCACCAGAATCTGGTTGCCCTTTTCAGCCGAAATCTCGTGGCCGGTCCATTTCCCAAAGGTCTTCGAACTGCGGCGAATGTCGACACAAACGTCCAGAATCCGGCCGCGCACAACACGCAGCAACTTGTCCTGCGCCCGGGGCGCAAGCTGGTAATGGAGCCCGCGCAGGACACCTGCCTCGGCCGAATAAGAATGGTTGTCCTGCACGAAAAGCAAATTTATTCCAGCCTGCGCAAACCGCTCGGCATTGTAGGTTTCCATGAAGAAACCGCGCGCATCGCCGTGCCGCTTTGGAACGATTTCCAGCACGCCTTCAATGCCGAGGGACCTGATCTCCAACGCCTAGCCCTCCGACAGATCGGCGACACGCCGGCGCAGATAGGCGGCGTATTCATTTTTTCCCAACCGTGTCGCGCGCTGCAGCACTTGCTCTGCCGTCAGCCAACCCTGCTCGAAGGCGATCTCCTCGGGGCACGCGACCTTGATGCCCTGTCGATGTTCGATCGTGCGCACGAAGGAAGACGCGTCGTTCAGACTGTCATGGGTCCCCGTGTCGAGCCAGGCATAGCCGCGCCCCAATCGATGCACATGCAGCAGGCCGCGATCGAGATAGGCGTTGTTGACCGCCGTGATCTCCAGTTCGCCGCGCGCCGAAGGTCGAATGGACGAGGCGATGTCGACAACAGAGTTGTCGTAGAAATAGAGCCCTGTAACAGCCCAGTTGGATTTCGGCTTCTGCGGCTTTTCCTCGATCGTAAGCGCGGTTCCGGTGACCTTGTCGAAGGACACGACGCCATACCGTTCAGGATCATCCACGCGGTAGGCGAAAACCGAAGCGCCCGTGTCGCGCGAAGCGGCGGTGCGGCAAAGCTGCGACAGCCCATCGCCAAAATAGATATTGTCGCCCAGGATCATCGACACACTGTCCTTGCCGATGAACTCGCGGCCGATGATGAAAGCTTCCGCAAGGCCATTGGGGTGCGGCTGCTCTGCATAGGAAATATCCAGCCCGAACTCCGATCCGTCGCCGAGTAGATCACGAAAAACGGGTAGGTCCCGCGGCGTCGAAATAACCAGAATCTCCCTGATATCCGCGAGCATCAGCACGCTTAGCGGATAATAGATCATCGGCTTGTCGTATACCGGAAGAATTTGTTTGGAGACTGCCAATGTCAGCGGATAAAGGCGTGTTCCACTACCTCCCGCAAGGATAATTCCTTTCAAGAAGCTCTCCCTGACATGCCCAAATCCCCTCGGCGGCAGTGGGAGCCATACTACACCCTGAAAAAGCTGCTGCCAGCGCCGGCTTTTACCGCAGAGTCGTTACCAAAATACGCCAGATACCACTCGACGAATCGCCCTACCCCTTCCGACACGGAGGTACCGGGGCGATATCCGACCGCCTCCTGCAATGCGGAGATGTCGGCGAAGGTATCGAGCAGGTCCCCAGCCTGCAGCGGCAAGAGCTCGATAATGGCCTTGCGGCCAAGCGCGTTTTCCAGCGCCTCGACATAGGCGGTCAGCCTCACCGGGTTATTGTTGCCGATGTTGAAGATACGCCACGGGGCGCTGCTCGTTGCCGGGTCCGGATGGCCGGAATCCCAGGCAGGGTTGCCTGTGGCTGGGCTGTCACTGCTTCTGATCACACCTTCGGCGATGTCATCGACATAGGTGAAATCGCGTGTGTGGTTGCCATTGTTGAACAGCTTGATCGGCTCGCCGGCCAGGATGCTCCTGGTGAAGAGGAAAAGCGCCATGTCGGGACGCCCCCAGGGGCCGTATACGGTGAAGAAACGCAGCCCGGTGGTCGGCAGCCCGAACAGATGGCTGTAGCTGTGCGCCATCAACTCGTTGGCGCGCTTGGTCGCGGCGTAGAACTGCAGCGGATGGTCAGCGGGGCGATGCTCGGAAAACGGCATGTCGGTGTTGGCGCCGTAAACGCTCGAGGTGCTGGCGTAGGTCAGGTGCGCCATGCCGCTGCCGCGGCAGGCCTCCAGCATGTTGGTGAAGGCGACGATGTTGCTTTCGACATAGGCGCGCGGGTTTTCAAGGCTGTAGCGGACCCCGGCCTGCGCGGCGAGGTGGATCACCCGGTCAAAGGCGTGGTCGGCAAAGCAGCCGTCCACGATGCCCCTGTCGGCAAGATTGCCGTGGATGAAATGATAGCCGGCATTGGTGCTTCGGCTTGCTTCGGCAAGCAGCCGCAGCCGCGCCTGCTTGATCGCCGGATCGTAGTACTCGTTGATGCTGTCGATACCGACAACCTCGTCGCCGCGCTCGAGGAGCCGCTTGGCGACATGATAGCCTATGAACCCGGCGACGCCGGTGACCAGAACCTTCATCAGAAGCACCCGTCCTCGGGAATGGACCCCTGACGTCTATGGCACGCCAAGCTTCCTGAAGACCTCAGGAGCGCTTCAGCTGCGACCAGACGGCCGGCACAAGGCTTGCCGCCAGTGCAACCTTGATCAGGTCGCCGACGATGAACGGCACGACGCCGAACTGCCAGGATTTTTCCGGACCGATGAGCAGCGCCAGCCAGGCGAAGCCCATCGCCATCATGACGACTTCGGCGACCAGCATTGCGTTGAAAAGCTTGATCGGGTGGCGATCCCAACCGCGATCCGCGGCCCAGCCGACGATCGCCGCCATGACCACGAAGCCAGCGAGGTAGCCGCCGGTCGAGCCAAGCATGTAGGCGATGCCGATGCCCTTCTCCGGCGTGCCCTGGAAAACCGGGAAGCCCATGGCGCCTTCCGCCATGTAGAGCAGCAGCGTGGCGACGCCGAGACGCATGCCGAAGGCGGCGGCGATCAGCAAGACGGCGAGCGTCTGCATCGAGATGTCGACGGGGCCCAGCACAACCTTGGTCTTGGCCGACAGGGTCAGCAGCAGCGTTCCGGCGATCGCCAGGAAAAGCTGTGTTGCCAGTCGCGCCGCGCCATCCTGCGGCAAGGCCAGAGAAACAAGCGGGCGCATCGTCGTTGCAGTTGCCATGGTCTTCCCCAATCCGATCTGTCGCGATCCGATAATCGCGGTCTGGCGTTTTCCTATATTGGCTTGCGTGCTATGCGGCAATCGGTTTTGCCGTTCCGGGAACAATGCGCCGATATGGCTCTCAAATTCGATACCAGCTTCGATCCCCATTACGGCCAGGGCGTGAGCGTGGCACCGGACGTGCTGCGCGTCACGGTCCGAAATCCCAGCCCCTTCACTTTTCATGGCACCAACAGCTACGTCGTCGGTCGCGACACGCTGGCGGTGATCGACCCCGGGCCCGATGACGACGCCCATCTTCAGACCTTGCTCGACGTGATCGCCGGCAGGCCGGTCAGCCATGTCTTCGTCAGCCACACGCATCGCGACCATTCCCCGCTGGCGGCCCGGCTGAAGCATCGCACCGGTGCCCTGGTGGTGGCGGAGGGGCCTCACCGGCCGGCAAGGCCACTGCATGTCGGCGAGACCAACGCGCTCGACGCCAGCGCCGACACCGCTTTTGTTCCCGACACCGCCCTGCCGGACGGCACGTTGGTCGCCGGCGACGGCTGGGCGATCCGCACGGTTCTAACCCCCGGCCACACCGCCAATCACGCAGCATTCGCGCTGGAAGGAACCGGCATCCTGTTTTCGGCCGATCATGTCATGGCGTGGGCGACGTCCATCGTCGCGCCGCCGGACGGAGCGATGGCCGACTACATGGCATCGCTGGACAGACTGATCGAGCGCGACGACCGCATGCTGCTGCCAGGCCATGGCGGGCCGGTAACGGCGCCGCGCGCTTTCATGCGCGGATTGAAGACGCATCGCAAGATGCGCGAACGGGCCATTCTGGAGCGGGTCAGAGCCGGCGACCGGAGGGTTCCCGACATGGTCAAGGCGATCTACCGGGATACAGATCCCCGGCTGCATGGTGCCGCCGGACTGTCGGTGCTTGCCCATCTCGAGGATCTGGTGGCCCGCGGTATGGTGTCGACGGACGCGGCTCCCGCCATCGACGGCATTTTCACGCCGGTCCGATAGGCCTATCCTGGGGGCATACCCTCCCAGCAGGCATGGGATCGGCGGAGAGTCTACTCGGCCGAAGCTGCTCCGACCTGGCCGGCGACTTCCTGGTCCAACTCCGCCAGGAAATCAGTGATGCGCGCGGCATTGTCGCCAAGGTCGTAGCGGCCGTAACGCGAGGCCGACCGCATGTCGACGATCACCGTATCGCCATCATCCGTCACGCGGATCGCCACATCGGCGGGAAGGCCGAGCACGAAACTCTTGGCGACAGCGGTAATGGTCACGTCGCTTTGCCCGGCAAGGTCGGGATAGGGTTCGGAAAGATCCCAGCCGCGCCGGTCGAGCACGGTCTCGACGGCATTGACGATGGTCTCGAATGGCAGGTCATAGCTGCGCGCGGTGACCAGCGGATAGCTATCGGTCTGCAGCCGCTGTTCGCCCGGCGTCGACGGCGAGAGCACGTTCATGTCCTTTGTCCGGTCGCTGACATCGAGCGCGGGCGGATCATCGAAATCGGTCGAGATGTCCCTGAGCGGCGGATAGATCGTCGCCCAATAGGCGGCAACGCCGTAGGGAACGAGCACCAGCAGGGCCAGCAAGGCGCCGACGGTCAGGTCACGGCCGCCACGATCACCAAATTTCCATAGTCTCGAAAAGGCGAAGGCGGCGAACAACAGCGCCAGCGCGGCGAGCAGCGCGACGATGCCCAGCACCCACAGGAACACCGGCGTTTCGACGAGATCGAAGCGGTGGCCGACAAAATTGGTCAGCAGAAGCACCGCTGAAAATGCGGCCGTGCGCCGCGACCAGCCGGCAGCCTTCGAGGTTCGCCGTTCGGGAATGCTTACCATTGTTCTCTGCGCTGCCCCAACCCGGACGGAGGTTTAGTGCCTTTTCGCGTCGGCTTGAAGCCGAAACAAGCAACATCCCCTCAATCCGTCGGCAGGCGGTAGTCCCTGAACTGCTGGCGCAAGGTGATCTTCTGGATCTTGCCGGTGGCGGTATGGGGTATCTCGCCGACGAAAGCGACATCGTCCGGCATCCACCACTTGGCCACCTTGCCGTTCATGAAGCCGAGAATGTCAGCCTTGCTCGGCTCCTTGCCCGGCTTGGCGACCACGACCAGCAAGGGCCGCTCGCCCCATTTCGAATGATGTACGCCGATTGCCGCCGCCTCCGCCACGTCTGGATGGCCGACCGCCAGATTCTCGAGATCGATGGTCGAAATCCACTCGCCGCCGGACTTGATGACGTCCTTGGCTCGATCGGTGATCTGCATGTAGCCGCCGGCGTCGATGTGAGCGACGTCTCCGGTGTCGAACCAGCCCTCCTCATCGAACTGCTCGGCACCGGCGCCACCGTAGTAGGCGCGGGCAACGGCCGGTCCACGCACCTTCAGCCGACCAAAGGTCTTGCCATCCCAGGGTTGCGCATTGTTCTCGTCATCGGTCACCTTCATTTCGACGCCGAAGGGCGGGTAACCCTGTTTCTGCTTGACGTCGAGCCGGGCCTCCCTCTCCAGGGCCGCATATTCCGGCTTCAAGGTGCACAGAGTGCCGAGCGGCGACATCTCGGTCATGCCCCAGGCATGGATGACCTGGACGTCGTAATTGTCCTCGAACTTCGTCATGATCGCACGCGGACATGACGAGCCGCCGATGACGACCTTGTTCAGATAGGGCAGCTTCTTGCCGGTCTCCTCCAGATATTGCAGCAGCATCATCCAGACGGTCGGCACGGCGGCACTGAAGGTTACCTTCTCGGTTTCGAGCAATTCATAGATCGAGGCGCCGTCCATCCTGCAGCCGGGCATGACCAGCTTGGCGCCGATCATCGGTGCGCTCTGGCCAAGGCCCCAGGCGTTGGCATGGAACATCGGCACCACGGGCAGGATGGTGTCGCGTGACGACAGGCCCATCGCGTCGGGCATGGCGGCGATCATGGCGTGCAGCACGTTCGAACGATGGCTGTAGACGACGCCCTTGGGATCGCCTGTCGTGCCCGACGTGTAGCACATGCCGGCGGCGGTGCCTTCGTCGAAGGTCCTCCAGGCGAAATCGCCATCGACCTCGTCAAGCCAGTCCTCATAGGCGACGGCGTTGGGCAGGGTCGTTTGCGGCATGTGCTCCCTGTCGGTCAGCACAATCACCTTTTTCAGCGATTTGACGGCACCGGCGATCTTCTCGAGCAGCGGTATGAAGGTGAGGTCGACGAAGACGGCCTTGTCCTCGGCGTGGTTCATGATCCAGACGATCTGCTCGGGAAACAGGCGCGGGTTGAGTGTATGATAGATCGCGCCGACGCCCATGATGCCGTACCAGGCCTCGATATGGCGCGCCGTGTTCCAGGCCAGCGTGGCGATGCGGTCGCCCAACCCATAGCCGTCCCGCTCCAGCCTCTGGGCGACCTTGAGGGAACGACGATGGATGTCGGCATAAGTGGTGCGCACGATCGGTCCCTCGACCGAGCGCGACACGATCTCGCGCACTCCATGCTGCCGTTCGGCGTTGTCGATAAGCTTGTGGCACAGCAGCGGCCATTCCTGCATCAGCCCCAGCATCCCGTTCCTCCTCCCTCGCGCATTTTGCGTCGTAGCCTCGAACCATTGTGAAGCGAACCGGCGGATTGTCCAGTCACCCGCTTGCGCGGCGAACGAATTTCAGCGCCCGTGCCGCAACGGCAAGCGGTTGAATCTTGACATGTTTTGGACTTCCGTCTCCTGGCACTCGTGCCACCGGGATGGCAGGAGGGTCAAAATCATCGCGGTGGCGGCAGTGCCTTATCCGGCGAAATGACTTGAAATCCGCCACAATCCGGCCATCGTCGGCGTTAAGTTTCGTTAACGGGCAAGGGGCGATTGGCGACTGAAAGAGGTTCGCATGGACGCGCAGCTCGACGACAAGGCCCTTGAGAGCACACTTGCGGAAAGCCTGGCCGATCTGGTGCCGGACGAGAAGAGTGTTTCCGAAGACGAATTTGTTGAAGTTGTCGGCGGCGCGCTCGAAGCGGTCGGCGGTACGCTGCTGTTCAAGATGTGCGTCCAGAACGAAGGCGAAGGCCAGCACGTCGCGGCGGCATCAGTCGGCGACGGCGGCAACCGCCAGTTCCTGCTGCTCACCTTGCCAACCGTCGGTGGCTCGCTGAAAGTCGAAACCGTTTCGAGAAGCAGCAACCCGGTGGCGGGCATCGCAGCCGCCTATGCCGGATTGATGGACGCATTCAAGACCGCCGCCTGAGCCGCGGCGGATACCGAAAGCGCGAAGCGCCACGCCGCGGCGATTGGTGCGCCTGTTTTCGTGATGCAACTGGACCTTGCGCAACGGCTGTGCCCGCCACACCTTAGGGAGCCAGGCAAGGAGAAACAGCATGGACAAGATCGCCAACCCGGCACCCGGCTTCCAGCGCAATCCCGACAAGATCATCACCATCGAGCCCTATGTCGGCACCGTTACGGTGCGCGCCGGCGGTACGGTCATCGCGTCGTCCACGAAGGCCAAGGTGCTGACGGAGGCTCCCTACCCCGCCGCCTTCTACATTCCGTTCGCCGACATCGATTTCGGCAAGCTGAGCGCTACCGAACACTCGACCCATTGCCCCTACAAGGGCGATGCCAGTTATTGGAGCGTGCTGCCTGCCGGCGAAACCGGTCAGAATGCGATGTGGGCTTACGAGCGGCCCTTTGACGAAATGACCGAAATCCGCGACCACGGTGCGTTCTACGCCAGCAAGGTCAGCATCGAAGCCAAGCCGGGCTGAACGCTTCGAACTCGAGGGCATTGGGGTGCGTTGAGATTCAGGTCGAGTCGAAACAGGCCGGCCTCACCTGAATATCCACGCACCCTCAGTCGGTGGTGCCGTGATTGCCGGTACCGTCGGCATCGTCCAGGCGCACGAAGGTCATGCCTTTGTCCTTGAGTGCCAGCAGGCCTTGCACCACGCCCTCGCCGGCGGCATGGGTGGGCTGGTTGATATGGGCGATGATGACGTCGCCGTCCTTGGCGGCGGCGATGCGCTTGGCGGTCTCCTTGGCGCCCAGCAGCGAGCCGCCGTCGCCGTTGATCGAAAAGCCGGCGATCTTGAAACCGAGCTTGCGGATCATCGCGATCGCCGAGGGGCTGTATTCGGCGGTTGCGCCGCGGAACCATTTCGGCGCGGGCTCACCTGTCCTGGCAAGCGCCGCGGCCCCCGACTCGACCTCGGCCAGCACAGCATCCGGGCTGCCGGCGCTGCGTATGCCATAGATCTTCCGCGGCGTGTCGACCGCCGGAATATGGCGCCCGCCGTGATTTTCCAATTCGAAAAGGTCGCGATGCGCCCGCATGATCTCGACGGCCGCGGCGTTGCGCTTCAGCCAGATGCCGGTGACAAAGATGGTGGCAGGTATCTTGTTTTCCACCAGCGCCGAGAGAATGCGTGTGTCGGTCTGTCCACCGCAGGCATCGAGCGTGAGCGCGACATGGCCCGCCCCGCTTGCCGCGGGCTTGATGTGCAGCGTGGGCTCGACGAGCGGCGCGGCTTGGGCACTGGATAGCGCCGCCAGCGACATGGCGATCATGCAGAGATGTCTTTGCAGCAGACGCATCGAACCGAATTCCCGACTGGAGCAGGTCACCGTTTCACGCAAGCGGCAACCAGCCCTTTGTTTTGGAGCATTTCCCATGGAGCGATTTCAAGCCGCTATCCCAAGACCCGCATGAAGGCGGAAATCGGGACGATGGGTAGCAGAAAAATGCCTGGCGCGGCAATTTGACCGCCCGGCTTGCGAACGATCCATCGGGCGACAGCAGTTCAGACAGCGCGCTCGCGCTTCATCTCGGTGCGCGCCAAGATCTCGCGCGCCGCCTCGACGACAGGCCTCACCTTCAGGCGCCAGACGCAGCATGCCTTGCGGGGGTCGGTCCGGCGGCACAAGCCCTTGGCCACGCAGTCGCACGGCATCGGTGGCCGAAGCGCGATGCTGGGCACGCCGAGAGGGCCCCAGCGCGACGGGTTCGTCAGACCGAACAGGCCGACAACGGGTATGCCCGCGGCCGCCGCGATATGCATCGGGCCGCTCTCGTTGCCGAGAAACAGCCGCGCCTGCTTCAGCACAGCCAGCAAGGTGTTCAGCGACAGCGTCCCGACAAGGTCGACGACCGGCGTGGCCGTCCTGGCGATGATCCGCGCGGCTGTCCCCTGCTCCTCGGGCCCTCCGACCAACACGAAGCCCAATCCGGTGCCGGTTGCAATTTCGTCGATCGCCTCGGCAAAGCGTTCGGGCTGCCATTGCCGGCCCTTGAAACTTGCTCCCGCGTGCACCGCGACGAAACCGTGTGGGTTGAGACCATGCTTGCCCAGAAGCGCCAAGGCTTTCAGGGTCTCGAACGGCAGAGGCTGAATGCTCGGCACCGTCACGCGCAGGTCGAGGCCGAGCGCTTCAATGGGCGAAAGATAGCGGTAGACAAAATGCTGGCCGCCAAATCCGAACGGCTTGGCAAACACGTTGGCTGGTTGCCGCTCCAGCAGCTTCAGAGGCCGTTCGGGAGGATTGTAGCCGACGCGGGTCTTGGCGTTGACGAACCCGCTGATGATGCGCGAGGTCTTTGAATCGGTCAGGTCGATCGTCAGATCAAAGCGGAAGCCGCGTAGGGCCCGCACCATCGCATAGAGCTCTTTTCCACGCTCCAGCGCGGTGCCGCGCATGCGGGATCGCCTGAACGTGACCACTTCCGAGGCGATACCATGCGCGACCACGAAGCTTTCGAAATGCGCTTCGCAGAGGAACACGATCCTGGCGCCGGGGAATTCGAGTTGCAGGTTCCTGGCGAGCGTCGAGGCGAGGACGATGTCGCCTATGAACTTCGTTTGAATGACCAGGATCGAGCGGAACGGCGCGGGTGATATCTGCAACATTTGATTCCCGGGACAATTGGCGGGCCGTCCGCAAATTGGGCAGGAACAATGTCGAGATTACGCAATGCCTTCAGCACGTTCGCGTGAGTTTTCATACAAAACCGTAAGCTTTGATCGGCTCATCCGCGCCCCGTCCTTGCTACCTGCACCGCTGCCTGCGCGGCCGCCAGCCTGGCGATCGGCACGCGATAGGGCGAGCACGACACATAGTCGAGACCGACCTCCTCGCAGAAACGGATCGACGAGGGATCGCCGCCATGTTCGCCGCAGATGCCGAGCTTGATCTCCGGCCGTGTCGCCCTGCCCTTTTGCGCGGCCATGCGCACCAGTTCGCCGACACCGTCGATGTCGAGGGAGACGAACGGATCCTGCTCGATGATGCCCTTCTGGCGATAAGTCTCCAGGAACGAGGCCGCATCGTCGCGCGAGATGCCGAAGGTGGTCTGGGTAAGGTCGTTGGTGCCGAAGGAAAAGAACTCGGCCGACTCGGCGATCACATGGGCACGGATCGCCGCACGCGGCAGTTCGATCATGGTTCCAGTCAGATAGTTGATCTTGACGCCGGTCTCGTCCATGACGCTCTTGGCGACCGCATCGATGCGCGCCTTCACATAGTCGAGTTCCTTCACCAGGCCGACCAGCGGCACCATGATCTCGGGCACAACCAGCGCGCCCGCCTTCTTGCCGGCCTCGACGGCGGCCTCGAAAATGGCGCGGGCCTGCATCTCCGCGATTTCCGGATAGGAGACGGCCAGCCGACAGCCGCGATGGCCAAGCATGGGGTTGAATTCGTGCAGGGCCTCGGTGCGCTGCCTGAGCTTGTCGGCCGATATATTCATGACGGCGGCGACCTCGGCGATTTCGGCCTCGGTCTTGGGCAGGAATTCATGCAGCGGCGGATCGAGCAGGCGGATCGTCACTGGCAGGCCCGCCATGATCTCGAAAAGTTCCAGGAAATCCGAGCGCTGCATGGGCAGAAGCTTGGCCAGGGCGGCGCGCCGGTCCTTCTCGGTGTCGGCCAGGATCATCTCGCGCATGGCGACGATGCGGTCGCCGTCGAAGAACATGTGTTCCGTACGGCAAAGCCCGATGCCTTCGGCGCCGAAAGAGCGCGCCATGCGGGCATCGAGCGGCGTTTCGGCGTTGGTGCGCACCTTCATGCGGCGCACGGCGTCCGCCCATTCCATGATGGCGGCGAAATCGCCCGACAGTTCCGGCTGCAGCATGGCAACCGCGCCCTTCAGCACCTGACCATTGCCGCCATCGATTGTGATGATGTCGCCTTTGCGGAAGGTCTGCCCCATCGAGATCAGCGTGCCCGCCTTGTAGTCGACGCGCAGCGAGCCGGCGCCCGACACGCAAGGCTTGCCCATGCCGCGCGCGACAACGGCGGCATGGCTGGTCATGCCGCCGCGCGTGGTCAGGATGCCTTCCGCCGCATGCATGCCGTGGATGTCCTCGGGGCTGGTCTCGATGCGCACCAGGATCGCCTTGCGGCCTTGCGTCTTCAGATCCTCGGCATCGCCGGAGGAAAAGACGATCTCGCCGGTGGCGGCACCCGGCGAGGCAGGCAGACCGACGCCGATGACGTCACGCGCGGCTTTCGGATCGATGGTCGGATGCAGCAACTGGTCGAGCGAGCCCGGATCGATGCGGGCGACAGCCTCCTCCTTCGAGATAAGGCCATCCCTGGCCATCTCGACCGCGATCTTCAGCGCCGCCTTCGCGGTGCGCTTGCCGGAGCGGGTCTGCAGCATCCACAATTTGCCGCGCTCGATGGTGAATTCGAGATCCTGCATGTCGCGGTAATGCTTTTCCAGGCTGTCGGAGATGGTGACGAAGGACTGGAAGGCGTCGGGCATCAGCTTCTGCAGCGACGGCTTGTCGGAGCCGGCGGCAATGCGAGCCGCCTCGGTGATGTTCTGCGGCGTGCGGATACCGGCGACGACATCCTCGCCCTGCGCGTTCACCAGGAACTCGCCATAGAGCTGCTTTTCGCCGGTCGACGGATTGCGGGTGAAGGCGACGCCGGTGGCCGAGGTCTCGCCCATATTGCCGAACACCATGGCTTGCACGTTGACCGCCGTGCCCCAGCTTTCGGGGATGTCATGCAGACGCCGGTAGGTGATGGCGCGGTTGTTCATCCAGCTCGAGAACACGGCGCCGATGGCACCCCAGAGCTGTTCTTGCGGATCCTGCGGGAACGGCCTGCCGAGCTCTTCCTCGACCTTGGCCTTGTAGAGCGCGATCACGCCTTGCCATTCGATGGCGGTCAGCTCGGTGTCGAGTTCATGGCCGAGGCTGGCCTTCTGGTCTTCCAGGATCTCCTCGAACACCTCGTGATCGAGGCCCATGACGACATCGGAATACATCTGGATGAAGCGGCGGTAGCTGTCATAGGCAAAGCGCGCATCACCGGAATCCGTCGCCAACGCCTCGACGGTTTCGTCGTTGAGGCCGAGATTGAGCACCGTGTCCATCATGCCCGGCATCGACGCGCGAGCCCCGGAACGTACAGACACGAGCAGAAGCTTCGACGGATCGCCGAACTGGCGGCCGGTCAGCCGGCCAATGTGATCGAGCGCGATCGCGACATCGGCTTCCAACCCCGCCGGATAGGCGCGACCATTGGCGTAAAAGGCATTGCAGACCTCGGTGGTGATGGTGAAGCCCGGCGGCACCGGCAGACCCAGGCTGCACATCTCGGCAAGGTTGGCACCCTTGCCGCCCAGCAGATTCTTGTCGCCGGCACGGCCTTCCGCCGCACCATCGCCAAAGGTGAAAACCCATTTGGTCATGCTTTGCTCTCCGGTTGCAGGAGATTGGAAAGATTGGCGAAACGGAAAGTTCCGCCCTGGTCCGACTTTGGAGCGATATGATGCTGCAGTGCGAAAGGCAAGCACCGGAAAAGCCGTTCCGCCGCTACAATCGATTAAGAAAAAGCCCGGCCCGGACATGCGGCAAAAAGACTTGCCACCTCACGGCTCGACCGCTAGAACATAAAGGGAACAAATAGGTGCCCCATGAAACTGACTGGAAAACTCGACTATCTGGAAATGCCGGCGACGGGCGGCACGCTGGATCGGCTGAAGGCTTTCTACAGTTCCGCCTTTGCCTGGTCGTTCACCGACTATGGCCCCACCTATTCGGCCTTCGCGGAGGGCCTGGATGGCGGTTTCCAGGCCGATGCGGCGGAAGCACCGGCCAAGCCGCTGCCCGTGCTCTACAGCGACGACCTCGAGGAAACGCTTGGCGCCGTCGAAAGCGCCGGCGGCACGATCGTCAAGCCGATCTTCGCATTTCCCGGCGGCCGGCGCTTCCATTTCGTCGATCCGGCCGGCAATGAGCTCGCAGTGTGGTCCCAATAGCCTGTTCAAGGACCGTCCGGCGGCAACGCCCCGCGGGCCAGCCGAGTGTTCTCGCGGTCGCTCATAAGCATTGTGCTTTTCGGCTGCTCTGCTAATAACGCGCCGCACAAGCGACTCTGACGGCTATTGGGGCGTCGCCAAGTGGTAAGGCATCGGTTTTTGGTACCGACATTCCCAGGTTCGAATCCTGGCGCCCCAGCCATATCTATTTTTCCTGATTTTTCAATCACCTAGCGAATATTGGTGAATGCCAAGCGTTACAGCCAGCGGATGATCCACACAGGTCATTTAGGCTGTAGATACATGGCTAGATTGACGCCGCGTGTCTAGCTGGACGCCTTGACGGTGAATCCACCCTATGATTCCTTCCCGCTGGGGAACATCATTGGGGGCAATCCTTTACAAGACTAGCTATCGTTGCGGCAGCGCTCAAGCTCGCCGGCTGCACCACTTCGGCCGAACAAATCGACAGGCAGATAGCCGGACAGCAACCGCCATCGGCAGCGCTTCGGCAAAAGATCGTGGACACGACCAGCGCCAGCAATACCGCGGGTTCCCGCATCAGCCGCATATGGCGTGCTGGATGCGGCGGCATCCGAGCCAGACGCCGCGGGATTCACGCCCGCCTTAGCCGACGGCATTTTTCCGATATTCGGGAAAGTCGATGCCAGAATCCACGACTTATCGTCCGCAATCCCTTTGTTACGATCGCCACGGATCACCAGACAGGGGTTGTCAAAGACATGTTGACGGACAAGCAGGCACGCGAGGCGGTGGAGCAGTACCGCGAGGAAGGATATGCGATCGTTCGACAGTTCGTCGACGGCGACGAGATGATCCGGCTGAAGAAGGAAACGGATGATGTCTACGCCGAAGGGCTCAAGCATCACGCCACCTACAGGCATGGCAATCTCAGCTTCCAGATTCTGCCCGAGTCGGATTTCGGCCAGCGTTACGTGCTGCAGGCCTACTGGTTCTCCTGGATCAATTCCTATTTCGAGCAATTCCGGCGCAGCCCGGACTATCTGAAACTGCTCGAGGGCCTGATTGGCCGCGACATCAGGCAAATCGCCCAGCAACTGCACTGGAAGCCGCCAGGCGCCAATGTCACGGGCTACCGCTTCCATCAGGACCTGCGCTTCCGCAACCAGGCCGCCTTCGACAATGTCGCCGATGCGACCGTCACCACCGGCCTCGCCGTCGACCGCGCGACGCTCGACAATGGCTGCCTCCAGGTCGTACCCGGCAGCCACAAGCTCGGCTATCTCGGCCTCTCGGACGAGGGGACCGGCGAGCTGATGAAGGGCCTGACCGCCGAGGAGGAGTTGCGCAAGGTCGGCATCGATCCGGCGACCATCGTTCCGCTGGTGCTGGAGCCGGGCGACCTTGCCATGTGGGGGCTGCTTACCGTGCATGGCTCCTCGCCGAACAAATCGCAGCACGACCGCGCCTTCGCCCTGTCGAGCTATGTGCGGGCGGATTCGACGCAGCGCGGCGAATGGGCGTTCCGGGATGGCGTCTCCGTGCCGCTCGGCAAGACGCCGACGCTGTGCAAATACGAAAAACTCTTCGAGGAGCCGGGACCGATGTACGACACCACCGCCTGGTGGAAATGACATTGCCGCGTCGGGCGACGGGGGCAGAGGGGGCCTGGCGTTCGCGCCGGGCCCCTGACTGCGTTCACCAGCGACCTCGCAACGTCTCAGGCGGTGAAATCCGCCGACAGTTCGCGCATCAGGAAATCGACGAAGGCGCGCACCTTGGCGGCGATATAGGTGCGGTGCGGATAGAGCGCATAGATCGGGCTGGAGCCCGGGCGAAACTCGTCAAGCTGCACCTCCAGACGGCCGTCCCGGATCGCGGCATCGACCAGGAGGCTCGGCAGGTTGCCGATGCCGAAGCCGGCGACGGTCATCTGATAGGCGGCCTCCACGCTGTTGGTCGAGATGCGCCCGCCGATGGCGGCGTCGAACGGCCCGTCGGGGCCTATGAACGGCCATGTGCCCAGCCGCTTGGCGAAGTTGCTCAACACGCAGGAATGGCTTGCCAGTTGGTCCGGATGGGTCGGCCGGCCATTTCTGTTCCAGTAGTCCGGCGTGGCGCAGACATAGTTGCGAACCTCGCCAAGGCGCCTCGCGATCAGGGCGGAATCGGCCTGCCCGCCGAAACGGATGGCGACATCGTAGCCCTCCTCGACAATGCCGACGACGTAGCGCGCGGTCAGGTCGAACTCGATGCTGGTGAGAGGGTTTTCCTCGAGGAATTTCGGCACCAGCTTGGTGATGCGCGTGTGGCCAAGGACATTGGAGCAGGAAACCCGGATCAGCCCACGCGTCTCCTTGTGCAGGCCGCGCGTCGAATCCTGCAATTCCGAGATGTCGTCCAGCAGGCTGCGGGCCCGCGGAGCATAGTCACGTCCGGCCTCGGTGAGGCTGAGGCGCCTTGTGGTGCGGTTGATGAGACGCACGCCAAGGTCCTCTTCCAGATCCTTGATCATGCGGCTGACCGCCGTGGTCGACATATTGAGATCGCGCGCCGCCGCCGAGAGGCTGCCCAGCAGGCAGACCCGGTCGAACACCCGCATGGCCGTCAGAAGATTCATCCTGGCTTCCCCTCGCCGCCGCGTCTGTTCCACCCTTCGCGTCTTCCGACAGAAGACAGCGCCCGGCGATCGTGCGGTAAGGGCATTCCACCGAATTTGGACGTAAAATCAACAATGGGAGAAACGATATGACATCCAAGCCTCTTCATCCAGCGATCGACGCCTTTGCACGGGGGGCAAAAAATGGCGCGCTCAGCCGCCGCGAATTCCTGGCGCTGGCCAGCGCCTTTGGCGCAAGCACGGCGGTGGCCTACGGCCTCATTGGCCAGCCGGTTCCGGCTCTGGCTGAAGAAGCGGCCCAGCCCAGGAAGGGCGGTGTCGTACGCGTCGCCATGCAGGTGATGGAACTCGAGGACCCGCGCAGTTTCAAGGTTTCGCAGATGGGCAACATCGCCATGCAATTTCTCGAACCGCTGGTGCGCTGGAAGCCGGATTTCACCTTCGAGCCGGTCCTGCTGCAGAGCTGGGAAATCAATGCGGACGCCACGGAGTATGTGCTCAAGGTCCGCCCAGGCGTGAAATGGTCGAACGGCGACGATTTCACCGCCACCGACGTTGCCTTCAACATCACGCGCTGGTGCGAGAAGGGTGCCGCCGGCAATTCCATGGCCGGGCGCATGAGTTCGCTGATCGATCCCGATACCAAGGTGGCACGGGCCGGCGCGATCACGATCCGCGACGACCACACCGTGGCGCTGAAACTGTCGCAACCCGACATCACCATCATCCCGGCGATGACGGATTACCCGGCATTGATCGTCCATCGCAGCTTCAATCCGAAAGAGGCGCCCCTGTCGGCAAATCCCATTTCCACGGGGCCGTTCGAACTCAAGAAGCTCGATGTCGGGGTCGCCGCATCGGTGCGCAAGCGGCCGGAAGGCTCGTGGTGGGGCGGCGAGGTGTTCCTGGATGGCATCGATTGGATCGACTACGGCACCGACTCGGCCGCCACCGTCTCCGCTTTCGAATCGGGCGAGATCGATTTGAACGGCCAGACGCAGTCCTATGACGTCGCGATGCTCGACGGACTGGGCTTGAAGAAGAGCGAGATCGTCACCGCCGCCACCATCGTCTCGCGCTGCAACGTCAATGCCAAACCCTACGACGACAAGCGTGTGCGCAATGCCATTCAGCTTGCGGTCGACAATGAGGCGGTGCTGCAGCTGGGCGCCAACGGCATGGGCATGGTGGCGCAGAACGATCACGTCGGGCCGATGCACCCCGAGCATGCCGAACTGCCGCCGATCAAGCGCGACCCGGTCCGGGCCAAGGCGCTGCTGGAGGAAGCCGGTCAGCTCGATTTCGAGTTCGATCTGATCTCGGTCGAAGCCGACTACCGCAAGGAAAGCTCCGACGTCGTCGCCCAGCAGATGCGCGACGCCGGCTTCAAGGTGAAGCGCACAGTCATCCCGGAATCGGCATTCTGGAACGATTGGACCAAATATCCCTTCGCGACGACCAACTGGAATGCCCGCCCGCTCGGCATCCAGACTTATGCGCTTGCCTATCAGAGCGGCTCGGCATGGAACGAGACAGGGTTTGCCGATTCGGCGTTCGATGCCAAGGTTCACAAGGCCAATGCCATCGCCGATCCGGATCAGCGTCGCGCGGTGATGAAGGAATTGCAGCTGATGCTGCAGGAATCCGGCATTATCGTTCAGCCTTACTGGCGAAAGCTGTTCTGCCATATGAAACCTGCCTTGATGGGCTATCAGATGCATCAGGCCTATGAGCAGGATTTCACCAAGGCTTGGCTCGCCGCCTGATTACAAGGACAACACGGCGGCGCCTGCCGCGGCGCCGCCCTGCCATTTCTTTTTCGCTCACCGGGCATTTCGCCTCACGGCGACACTATCGAGGGCCGATGAGGAGCAGTTCTGGCTTCGCATCGGACACGTCGCGCAGATGCGTCCACACGTATCTTGCCTCGACAGATCCCCGAGAATCCGCGGCCGTGCCGCCAGATCCGCCGGACCATCACCCGTGCGAGAAATCCCGGTTTCCGCGTCTGCCATCGTCAAGAAGCTCCAGTTCACGAAGAGAGCTTATCTTTGCCGAAATGAAACGGAACCCGCTTTGGCGGGCACTGACCTTCCCAAAAAACGGGAAAATTGACCCTTCCATGCCAGCGAAACGTCGTTGCTTTTCCAACGATCCGATGCAATCGTGGCGCTCCGCGCCTGCCTGGTGCATCGGGCTCAGTCGGCAGGCTTCGACCTCAAGGGCGGTCGAAATCGCTGTTGGGGCACAATGACATCCTGTTCAGTCGTCTTACGGACTGCATTTGTCGTTACGTTCGTCGCGGTTCTTGTCCTCGCGCTGCTGCCGGTGTCCTGGCTTGAGGAATTCGGCATCGATATCGGTTTCAGCGATGACAAGCTCAACCATGCCGGCGCATTCGCCGTCCTGGCTGCCCTTGGCAGTCTGGGTTGGCCCAGGCGCAAGCTCTGGCTGGTGATTTTCCTGGCCACGGTCGGAGCTGCGATCGAAGTCCTTCAGGGGACGTCGGAGATAGACCGCGATTTCGATGTGTTCGACTGGGTTGCCGATTGCATCGGCATCGCCTGCGGGCTGGTGGTGGCGGGTTGTGCAACCTGGCTCACGCGCCATCGAGGCTGAGCGCCAATCGCACATTGTCCTGACGGCGGAGCGCCATCAGCCCGGATGTATCAGCTCGCCTCGCGCATCGCTTCAGCCGCCTGCAGATCGACCGATACGAGTTGGCTCACGCCCTGCTCGGCCATGGTGACACCGAACAGCCGGTCCATGCGGGCCATCGTGATCGGATTGTGCGTGATGATGACGAAGCGCGTCTCGGTGGTCTTGGCCATCTCGTCCATGAGATTGCAGAAGCGTTCGACATTGTGATCGTCGAGCGGCGCGTCGACTTCGTCGAGGACGCAGATCGGCGCCGGATTGGTCAGAAAGACGGCGAAGATCAGCGACATCGCCGTCAGCGCCTGCTCGCCGCCCGACAGCAGCGTCATGGTCTGTGGCTTCTTGCCCGGCGGGCGGGCAAGAATTTCGAGACCTGCCTCGAGCGGATCCTCGGATTCGATCAGCTGCAATTCCGCCGTGCCGCCACCGAACAGGTGCGAGAACAGGCGCTGGAAATGGCTGTTGACCACGTCGAAGGCGGCGAGAAGCCGCTCGCGGCCTTCGCGATTGAGGCTCTGGATCGCTTGCCTGAGCTTGCGGATCGCTTCGATGATGTCCTCGCGCTCGGAAACGATCGCCTCCAGCCGGTCGGAGAGCTCCTTCTGCTCTTCCTCGGCGCGCAGATTGACGGCGCCGAGCCGTTCGCGCTCGATCTTCAAGCGGTCGAGCTGACGTTCGATCTCGGCCATCTCGGGCATCGGAGCGTCGACTTCGAGGCCGGTATGGCGAATGACCAGATGCGGTGGCGTGTTCAGCGTCTCCTGGATGCGCGCCTCGACCTCAAGCCGGCGCTCGTCGGCCGCCGTCAGCCTTTCCTCGGTACGGGCACGGGTCTCGCGCGCCTCGGCCAGCGACTGGATGGCCGATGTGGCCAGCTTGTCCAGTTCGGCCTGCCTGTTCTCCGCTTCCTGCAGGCGATCGGCGGCCGCCTTGCGCAAGGTCTCGGCCTCGGCGAGCTGCGACAGCAGCGCGCGCCGCTTGGCGTCGATCTCGTCGGGAGCATCAGCCAGGCGTTCGCGCTCGGCCTCGGCCTCGGCCTTGCGGTCGCCGAGCGATGCAATCTGGGTCGAGGCGTTTTCGGCACGCACCAGCCAGTTGCTGCGTTCGGCGCCGATTGCATCGAGCCGGCGTGCGCGTGCCTCGGCCTCACGCCGCAATCCCTCGTGGACGGCACGCGCATCGGCAAGCGTGGCGCGGTCGCGCGAGACATTGGCCGAGGACTGTTCGAGCTGCAATTGCAGGTCGCCGAGATCAGGCGCGTCCTGCAGCAGCATTTCGGCCTCGACGAAGGCCGCCGAGGTTTCCTCATGGCTGTCGACGATGCGCGCGCGGGCCTCATCGAGTGCCGCGCGCCGGCTCGACAGCTCGCCGCCCGCCTTTTCGGCGTCGGCCAGCGCATTGCGGGCAGCGTCCAGGCGGTGCTGGGCGTCGCGTCCGGCCTGGCGCGTGTTGCGTTCAGCGTCGCTTGCCTGGCGAAGCGCCTGTTCGGCCTGTGCCAGAGCCTCCTCGGCCTGGCGCAGGACAAGCGTCGCCTGCACCGCTTCGGCATCGAGTTCGGCAAGCCGGTTTTTCTGCGCCAGCCGTTGTGCAGCGGCTGTCGGCGCATCGGCGCTGGCCGTGAGACCGTCCCAGCGCCAGAGCGCGCCTTCGCGGCTGACCAGCCTCTGGCCCGGCGCAAGCAGCGCCTGCAGCCGGCGGCCGTCAGCGGCCTCGACGATGCCGATCTGCGCCAGTCGGCGAGCCAATTGCGCGGGGGCACGAACCACGCTGGCCAGGCTCTTGATGCCGTCCGGCAAGGCCGCGTCGCCGGGCTGGATCTGGCTTTCGCCCCAATGCACCGGCGCGCTGCGGTCGAGCGGTACGTCGAGGTCTTCGCCAAGGGCCGCACCCAGCGCCGTCTCAAAGCCGCGCTCGACGCTGATCTGCTCCAGCACCGAAGGAAAGAGATCGCCGCTGGCGGCATTGAGTATCTTGGCCAGGGTACGCGCTTCGGTCTCGATGCCCGCCAGCTCTGCCCTGGCGTCCTGAAGCGGCGGCCGGGCAGCGCTTTCGGCGGCACGGGCATCGATGACCGACTGCTCAGCCTGCGCCACCGCTGCCTCGGATTCTTCGAGCAACGCCACGGCCTGTTCGACCAGCACCCGCTTCTCGGCCGGATCCGGCAGGCCAGCCACCTTGGAGAGGATGTCCGACAATTCGCGGTCAACCTCGGCGAGTTGGCGGGCGAAGCGGTCGCGGCGCTCGGCGGTTTCGCGCAGCATCCGTTCGATCTGATGGCGCGAGGCGGCGGCCTCGGCCCGTTCGGCTGTCAGAGCTGCGAGCTTGGCTTCGCTCTGCGCAAGCGTCGACGCCGCCTGCTCGAATGCAGCGCGGGTGGTGGCTTCCCGTTCCGCGGCGCCGGCGTTCTCGGAATTCAGTACAGCCTCTTCGGTGCGCAGGCGTTCAAGAACATCGGCATTGTCGCGCACCATCCGCTCCTCGCGGGCGATATCGCCGTCAAGTTGCTGCAACCGACGCTCGATTTCGGCCTGGCGATTGCGGATGCGGCCGGCCTCCTCCTCGATCTGCGACTTGGCGATCGACAGGCGCTGGAAGGCGGCGGCGGCGGCGGCTTCCGCGTCCCGCAGGTCAGGCAAGCGATGAGCGCCGATCCCTTGTTCCCTGGCGGCGGCCATCTGCGCGGCGGCGCGGTCGCCAACCAGGGCGGTCGCGGCAGCCAGCGCCGAACGCGCTTCGCCTTCCTGTGTCTTGGCCAGCGTCCAGCGCAGATGCAGCAATGTCGCTTCGGCCTTGCGGATATCGGCCGACAGGTTCTTGAAGCGTGACGCCTGGCGCGCCTGCCGCTTGAGGCTCTCGATCTGGCTTTCCAGCTCGCCGACGACATCGTCCAGGCGTTCGAGGTTCTGTTCAGCCGCCTTCAGCCGCAGTTCCGCTTCGTGGCGACGGGTGTGCAGGCCGGAAATGCCGGCCGCCTCTTCCAGCAGCGCACGGCGCGCCTGCGGCTTGGCCTGGATCAACTCGCCGATACGGCCCTGCCCGACCATCGATGGCGAGCGCGCGCCGGTCGACTGGTCGGCGAACAGAAGCTGCACGTCCTTGGCGCGCGCTTCCTTGCCATTGATGCGATAGAGCGAGCCGGCCTCGCGCTCGATGCGGCGCGACACCTGCAATTCGTCGGCATCGTTGAACGCGGCGGGCGCCGAGCGGTCGGCATTGTCGAGAAAAAGCGTGACTTCGGCGGTATTGCGCGCGGGCCGCGTACCCGAGCCGGAAAAGATCACATCGTCCATGCCGGACGCGCGCATGTTCTTGTAGGAGCTTTCGCCCATCACCCAGCGCAGCGCCTCGACAAGGTTCGACTTGCCGCAGCCGTTCGGCCCGACAATACCCGTCAGGCCGCGTTCGATGACGAACTCGCCGGGCTCGACGAACGACTTGAAACCAAGGAGGCGAAGGCGCGAGAACTTCATTCACGCGCCCCATTGAGGCGAGCGCCGAAACGCTGCCGCTTCAGCGCTGACCTGATGTCAGAGCAGAGGGTCGATGATGGCCGACATTTCCTCAATCGACATCGCCCCTTTGTAGGTCTTACCGTTGATGAAGAAGGTCGGTGTCGAGTCGACCTTGAATTCATTGGCGCCGCGCTTCTGGACAGATCTCACATCGTCCAGAAGTTTCTGGTCCGTCAAGCAGGCCTCGAAGGACTCCTGTGTAAAACCGGCGAGCTTCGAGATTTGCAGCAGCGCATCCTTGGTGTTCGACACGCCAACCCAGTTCGCCTGCTGCCGGAACAGCACGTCCACCATCGGGAAATAGTTATCCTTGGCGCAGCGCGCCAGCATGAAACCGGCTTCCGCGCTCGGATCGAACGGGAATTCGCGCAGGATATAGCGCGCCTTGCCGGTGTCGATGTACTTGGTCTTCAGATCCGGGAAGGTGGTCTCGGCGAAATGCGCGCAGTGCGGGCAGGTCATCGATGCGTATTCGACGATGGTGACCTTGGCGTCATCCTTGCCGAGCTGCTTGTCGGGCAGCGCGCCCGGCTTCAGCAATTCGGCCATGTCGACGGTGCCCTGCGCTTCCGGCACCTGGACAGCCGCCGGTGTTGCCGGCTTTGCCGGTGCGGCCGGATCAGCAGGCTTCACATCCGCAGCCTTGGCCTCTTCGCCGGAGTCGCTGCAGGCGGCAAGCAGGGCAACCGCCGGGATTGCGGCCAGCGAAGACAGGACGTTTCTGCGAGACAGACTTTTGCCGAACGGAGGACGGTTCATACGAATCACCTGACAAGGGTTGGATTTTGCAATGCAAAGGCACGAAAAGGCGAGAGTTGGCGCGAATTAAGGCATCTCCATCTCCAATCCAATCGCGGAACCCGATAAAGGCGATCACGAATGCGAGATGTTGACGACAAATTCATGACTGTCTTCAAGGGGTTTTTGACTTCCTTTCACCCAGGATGGTGGCGCCAAGCCTTTCCAGCGAGGCGCGCAACCCTTCATCCTCGATCAGTTCGACCGTGCTGGACAATTTCGTCTTCTCCGCCGCCGTCAAGGGCCTGAAGCTGGGTTTAGGCCGTCCTTTGTCCGACGTCACCGGTTTTTGCACGATCCTGATGCGGCCTATTGCCGTAAAGCCGAGGAAGGCGTTGACCCGGTTGATGATCTCGCCGGTCTCATGTTGCAGATGAAGCGCCGCCATCCCCTCGCAGGCGATAACCAGTACCGCCGGCTCGAACGGATCGTCCTCGTGCAGGCGACGCGGCCACTGGATCTTCTCGGGCCGCGAGCGGCTGGCAAGGCGCGGTCCGGCAATCTCTTCCCAGGACTGGACGAGGCCGATCGAGATGCCTGCCCTTTTGCGCAGCACCGGATCGAGGATCTCGGTGGCGAGATCGCTCACCGGAACAGGATTGCCGAAGCGCCTTTTCCCTGCCATGTGCGTTCTCCAGCCACGACCTCACCCGATATCCGCAAGGCCAACACAAGATCAATGGCACCAGCAGACCAGACCCGCAAGGCCCAGACCCACGAGGCAATGACAGGCGATGCCGCCTCGCGGCTGCTTGCCTGGTACGACGTACACCACCGCGAACTGCCGTGGCGCGTGACGCCGCGTGAGCATGCACGCGGCGTGCGGCCGGATCCCTACCGCATCTGGCTGTCCGAAGTCATGCTGCAGCAGACCACCGTCGAGGCGGTGAAATCCTACTTCCGTGCTTTTGTCGAGAAATGGCCGGATGTCGAGGCACTGGCCTCGGCACCAACCGAGGACGTCATGAAGGCCTGGGCGGGGCTCGGCTACTATTCCCGCGCGCGCAACCTCAAGGCTTGCGCTGATCTGGTGGCGGCGCGTGGCGGCCGCTTTCCCGACACCGAGGCTGCCTTGAGAGACCTGCCTGGCATCGGCGCCTACACCTCGGCCGCCATCACGGCGATCGCTTTCGACCGTCCCGCTGCGGTTGTCGACGGCAATGTCGAACGCGTTATCTCGAGGTTGTTTTCGATCACGACGCCTCTCAGCGAAGCCAAGGCAGAGATACGCGCCCATGTCGAGCGCCTGCTGCCGCCGACAAGGCCGGGCGATTTCGCCCAGGCGATGATGGACCTTGGCGCCACGATCTGCACGCCGCGCCGGCCGCGCTGCATGCTGTGTCCGCTGCGCGAGGATTGCAGCGCCGTCGTTTCAGGCGATCCCGAAAACTTCCCGGTGCGGCTGCCGAAAGCCGACAAGCCGCTGCGGCGCGGCGCTGCTTTCGTGGCCGTGCGAGAGGACGGTGCCCTTCTTCTGCGCAAACGGCCCGAGAAAGGTTTGCTGGGCGGCATGACGGAGGTGCCGACCACGGCCTGGACGGCGCGGGTGGATGGGGACACCACAGCGGCGGCGGCGCCCTTTTCCGGCGACTGGCGGCGCGCCGGGACAATCACGCATGTCTTCACCCATTTCGCCCTCGAGCTCGACGTCTTTCGCGCCAACATAAAAGATGATGCGCCGGCAGGATGTTTCTGGTCACCTGCCCATGAGATTGCCGGAGAGGCGCTGCCCACTGTCATGAAAAAGGCAATCGAGGCTGCGATACCCGGTGCGACGAAAAAGCCGTCACCGCTCAAAGCAAAGAGGCCCCATGACTGAAATCCGCCACATCGTTTTCGACATCGGCCGTGTGCTGATCCACTACGATCCAAACATCCCGTTCAGTCGCCTCATTCCCGATGCCGAAGAGAGACAGTGGTTCTTCGACAATGTCTGCACGCATGACTGGAACATCGAGCAGGATCGCGGACGAACCTGGGAAGAGGCCGAGGCGCTGCTGATCGCTGAGCACCCGGATCATTCGGAAAACATCCGCAATTTCCGCCGCCATTGGCACGAAATGGTGCCGCATGCCTATGACGACAGCGTCGCCATCATGCTCAGCCTGATCGAGCGCGGCCATGATGTGACCATGCTGACCAACTTCGCCTCCGACACTTTGGCCGAAGCCCGCAAACGCTTCGATTTTCTTGAGCGCCCGCGTGGGGTGACCATCTCCGGCGAGATCGGCAAGATCAAGCCGGATCGCGACATTTACGACCATCACGTGGCTGCGTTCGGCCTCGAACCATCGGCTACGCTGTTCATCGACGACAGCCAGAAGAATGTCGACGGCGCCCGGGCGGCGGGCTGGCAATCGGTGCTGTTCACCGATGCCAGGACGCTTAAAGCGGATCTTGAACGCTTCGGGATCAAGGCGTGATCTGAATCGCTTGCGGCGATCCGCTCGGATCTTGAATCAACGTGAAAGCGGCAATCGGCAGGGGTCAACCCCCTGCCCGCTCCATGCCGAGGCGGGCAATGCGGCGCAGTTCGTCGATCGGGGTGAGCCCACCGCTGCGCTCATAGTGCCAGAACGTCCAGCCGTTGCAGGCATCCAGCCCCTGCACTTCGGCGCCGATCTTGTGGATCGAGCCGGCGCTGTCGCCGATCGCCACCGTACCGTCGGCACGCACCTTGGCCGCCCAGCGCTTCTTGGCGTCATAGAGCGTGGCGCCCGGCATCACCAGCCCGGTGTCGATCAGGCTGACGAAGGCAACGCGCGGCTCGGCGCGCTTGCCGGTCAGGACAGTCAAATCGGCATCCTGCAGCGGCCGCACCGCATCGATGCGCTCATTGGCGGCGTCGATATAGGCCTGCTCGCGCTCGATGCCGACGAAATGGCGGCCGAGGCGCTTGGCCACGGCGCCTGTCGTGCCGGAGCCGAAGAAAGGATCGAGCACGATGTCGCCCGGCTTGGTCGAGGCCATCATGATGCGGGCCAGCAGCGCTTCAGGCTTCTGTGTCGGGTGCAGCTTGTCGCCATTGTCGTTCTTCAGCCGCTCGCCGCCGGTGCAGATCGGGAACAGCCAGTCGGAGCGCATCTGGACATCGTCATTGGACGCCTTCAACGCTTCATAGTTGAAAGTGTAGCCCTTGCCTTTCTGGTCGCGCGAGGCCCAGATCATCGTCTCATGGGCGTTCTGGAAGCGGCGACCGCGGAAATTCGGCATCGGATTGGTCTTGCGCCAGACCACGTCGTTGAGGATCCAGAAGCCCAGATCCTGCATCTTGGCGCCGACCCGGAAGATGTTGTGGTAGGAGCCAATGACCCAGATCGTGCCGTTGGGCTTCAGCACTCGCCGCGCCGCCAGCAACCAGGCACGGGTGAAAGCGTCGTAGGCTTCAAAACTCTCGAACTGATCCCAGTCGTCGTCGACCGCGTTGACCTTGGACTGATCGGGGCGATGCAGATCGCCGTCGAGCTGCAGATTGTAGGGCGGATCGGCGAAGATGACGTCGACCGATTTTTCCGGCAAGCGGTCGAGGGCCGCGACGCAGTCGCCTTTCAGGATCGTGTCCAGCCATTCGGATTGCTGGGGGGCAAGGGAAAGCTCGTCGAGAAGACGCACGGCAGACATTTTTACACCCGAGGCACGCGTTACTGTTTACTCCCCGTTATGGTTACCGATCAGCGTAAATATTCGGTGAAGGCCGGCGCGATCATCCGTCAGGTTTGCGAAGACCGGGCCATTGGTGTATGCCGCGCCGCTTGAGCCGAGAGGCCATTCCTCCACCCTCCTTATTCCGGATCACCATGCCCCAGCCAGACCTTGTCATTTTCGATTGCGACGGCGTGCTCGTCGATTCCGAAATCATCGCCGCGCGGGTCGAGGCGGAGTTGATAACCCTGGCCGGATACGAAATCTCGGCCGAGGAGATCGCGGAGACCTATGCGGGCCTCACGTTCAAGGACATCCTGATGCGGATCGAGGAGAAGTCCAAGATCCCGTTCCAGGCGTCACTGATCGATCGCGCCGAGGATCTGGTCGACCGCAAACTGCGAAGCGACGTCCGCGCCATCGAGGGCGTGCGCGAGGCGGTGGCCTCGGTCACGACACAGCGCTGCATCTGCTCCAACTCACGTTCGGCGCGGATCGAATTCATGCTGGAGAAGTTGCATCTGCTGCCGTTTTTCGCCGGCCGTATCTTCTCGGCGCTGGAGATCCCGAGCAAAAAGACCAAGCCCGCCCCGGACGTGTTCCTGTTCGCGGCGGAAAAACTAGGCGCGGACCCGGCGAACACCTTCGTCATCGAGGATTCCGTGCACGGCGTCACCGGCGCCAGGACAGCCGGCATGCGCGTGATCGGCTTCACCGGCGCCAGCCACAGCTATCCCGGCCATGCCGACGCGCTGACAGAGGCCGGCGCCGAGACGGTGATCCGCCGCTGGGCCGAGTTGAAAAGCGTTATCGCGGCACTATCGGAATGGTCGGCTGACGCCTGAGACGCGGGCGCCCGGGCGGACGCACGCTGTGTCCATGGCCGCTCAGTTCGTCGCCGCGGCCTTCTTCCTGTGGGTCTTCTTCGGCTTGTCGGTCGTCCCCTTCGGCGCGGTTTCGTCATAGCCGGCATAGGCCTGATAGTCCTGCGCCGTCGGCGCCGGCACGACGACATTGGAATCGGTGAAGACGAACTGGGTTGCGACCGAGGGATCGGTGACCTGGACCTGATACTGGTGGATCTGCGAGTAGAGCACCTCGGTGCCGTGCATCACCGCGGTGCGGATCGGCATGGTGATGGTGCCGGGCGAGAACTTGGGTCCCGGCACGATCTTGCCGGCGACCGCTATCTTCATGGTCATCTGTCCGTCGGCACGGCCACAATCACGGGTCACGTCGGCAATCGACGCCTGGTAAATGATCCTCGCCGAATCGTCGGGCGGAGTGGCGGCTGCGGCGTCGGCAGCAGCCTGAGCAGCGGCATCAGCCGCGGCGTCGCCTGTTTTCTTGACTTTGGGCTTGGCCTTCTTGACCTCGTTGGCATAGGTGTTGAAGAAGGCCGTACCGTCGCGCACCGTCACCCTCGGGCAATAGGCGTTCAACTGGCTGGCCAGGACCTTGGGATCCTGCGGCGGCGGTGGCGCTGCCGGGTCCTTCTTCTTGCCGAAGCCGAGGTCAAGGATGCCATTGTCGCCCGATTGGCAGCCGGCGGCGGCGAGCATAAAGCCGGTGAGCGCAAGACCCGCCAAAAAGCGGCCACGTGATGTACGAAACGCCATGAAACTGCACTTCCCTCTCGTAAAGCTGGTGACGTATATCAACGGCGCGGCAAAAATGCGACTGGAGCCGGCACAGAAATTAACCACCTTGTGGTGAACGGAAGAGCCGAGCAGCAACGGGACTGGGACATGCAATATGTGAGTACGCGCGGCGAAGCGCCCGCGCTTGGATTTTCCGATGCCGTGCTGGCCGGCCTGGCCCGTGATGGCGGACTCTACGTGCCACGCGAGTGGCCGCACTTCTCGGCAGCCGACATCCGTGCCATGCGAGGCCTTGCCTATCCCGACCTTGCCATACGCGTGCTGGCGCCGTTCCTCGGCGGCGAGATCGCGGCTCCGGTCTTCGAACGCCTGGTCCGTGAAGCCTATGCCACCTTCCGCCACGAAGCGGTCTGCCCGCTGGTCCAGACCGGCCCCAACACGTTTGTCCTCGAACTCTTCCATGGACCGACGCTGGCGTTCAAGGACGTGGCAATGCAGCTGCTCGCCCGGCTGATGGACCATGTGCTTGCCGAACGCGACCAGCATGCCACCATCGTCGGCGCCACTTCAGGCGACACCGGCGGCGCGGCCATCGACGCCTTTGCCGGGCGCAGCCGGACCGACATCTTCATCCTTTTCCCGCATGGCCGCGTTTCGCCGGTGCAGCAGCGGCAGATGACGACGTCGAAGGCTGAAAACGTCCATGCGCTGGCGATCGAAGGCAATTTCGACGACTGCCAGGGCCTGCTCAAGGACATGTTCAACGACCACGCTTTCCGTGACCGGGTGGCGTTGTCGGGGGTCAACTCGATCAACTGGGCGCGCATCATGGCCCAGATCGTCTACTATTTCTCCTCGGCCCTGTCGCTCGGCGCACCGGACAGGCCGGTGTCGTTCACGGTGCCGACCGGCAATTTCGGCGATATCTTTGCCGGCTACGCTGCCAAGAAGATGGGCCTGCCGATCGAACGGCTGGTCATCGCCACCAACGACAACGACATATTGGCCCGCACCTTCGCCACCGGCGAATACCGCACCAAGGGCGTCTTCGCCACCACCTCGCCATCGATGGATATCCAGGTGTCGTCGAATTTCGAACGCCTGCTGTTCGAGGCCTCGAACCGTGACGCGGCGACCGTGCGGCGCTACATGGATGGCCTGAAGCAGTCCGGCGCCTTCACCATTGAAACCCGCGAAATCAATGGGATGCGGTCCGAATTCGACGCCGGCCGCGCCACCATGGACGAGGTCGCCGCCACCATCCGCTCGACGCTCGCGGCCAGCAATTATCTTCTGGATCCGCATACCGCCGCAGCCGTGCATGTCGCGGCCGGCAAAACATCAGGCGCCGTGCCCATGGTGGTACTGGGCACCGCCCATCCGGCGAAATTTCCGGCCGCCGTCGAAGCCGCCAGCGGCGTCTCGCCCGCCCTGCCCGCATGGCTAGGGGGATTGATGACATTTGAGGAAAAATACACGGTACTTCCATCCGACCTGAAAATGGTGGAAGATTACGTCAGCCGCCGCGCGCGGGCGGCGCGTTAGGGAGTACGAGCCATATGGGTGTTGAGGTAAGCCGTCTGTCGAACGGCCTGACAGTCGCCACCGAAACCCTTCCAAGTATCGAATCGGTTGCCTTGGGTGCCTGGGTCAAGTCCGGCGCCCGCAATGAACGTGACGAAGAGCATGGCATGGCCCATCTGCTCGAGCATATGGCGTTCAAGGGCACAAAGCGGCGAAGCGCTTTCGAAATCGCCTCGGAAATCGAGGATGTCGGCGGCGAGATCAACGCCGCCACCAGCGTCGAGACCACGTCCTATTACGCCAGGGTGCTGTCCGACGACGTGCCGCTGGCGGTCGACATCCTTGCGGACATACTGCAGGAGTCCGAATTCGACCCGCAGGAACTCGAACGCGAGCAGCATGTGATCCTGCAGGAGATCGGTGCAGCGCACGACACACCCGATGATATCGTCTTCGACCGTTTCACCGAGACGGCCTTTCGCCACCAGACAATCGGCCGCTCCATTCTGGGCACGCCGGAAACCGTCAAATCCTTCACTTCCAAGCAGTTGCACGACTTCATCGAACGCCAATACGGCGCCGAGCGGATGGTGATCGTGGCCGCAGGCGACATCAAGCACGACAATTTCGTGCGCGAGGTCGAGAAGCAGCTCGGCGGCTTTCGCAGCAAGGCCGACAGCACCATTCCGCAATATGCGCAGTATGTCGGTGGCGATTTCCGCGAGGACCGCGACCTGATGGATGCGCAGATCGTGCTGGGCTTCGAGGGCCGCGCCTACCATGTGCGCGACTTCTACGCCTCGCAGGTGCTGTCGATGATCCTCGGCGGCGGCATGTCGTCGCGGCTGTTCCAGGAAGTCCGTGAGAAACGTGGCCTGTGCTATTCGGTCTATGCTTTCCACTGGGGCTTTTCCGACACCGGCATATTCGGCGTCCACGCCGCGACCGGCCAGAGCGACATTGCCGAACTGGTACCTGTCATCATCGACGAACTGCAGAAGGCCGGAGAGAGCATCCTGCAGGAAGAACTCGACCGGGCGCGCGCCCAGTATCGCGCCGGGCTGATCATGTCGGCCGAAAGCCCGGCCAGCCGGGCCTCGCAGATCGCGCGGCAACTGCTCTTGTTCGGCAGGCCGATCGCCAAGGAGGAATTGATGGAGCGCCTCTCGGCGCTGACCGTGGAGCGGCTGACCGACCTGTCGTCGCGGATGTTCTCGACCAAGCCGACGCTTACCGCTGTCGGGCCCGTGGGTACGCTGGCGCCATATGAGGCGATTCTCGATTCGCTTCCGGGCACGCAGACCACGGCCCGCAGGCTCGCCGTCTAAGTCCCCAAAGCGTCGTGTTCGCGCTCCCTTTCTTTCGCCGTGACCTGCCGGCGCTAAAGGGCAACCTCGTTACGCTGCGCGTTCCATTCACCAATGACTACCGTGAATGGTCGACGTTGCGCGGCGAAAGCCGGGCATTCCTGGAGCCGTGGGAGCCGCGCTGGACGCCCGACGAACTCGACCGCACGGCATGGCGCCTGCGCATCTCCCGCTACCGCGAGGACTATGCGCAAGGCACCGCGATCGCCTTCTTCATCTTCGAGAAGTCGAGCGGCAAGCTGGCTGGCGGAATCACGCTCGGCAACATACGCCACGGTGTCTCGCAAAGCGGCCATGTCGGCTACTGGATCGGCGAGCGCTTCGGCGGCCGCGGGCTGATGACCGACGCGGTCAAGGTCGTGGCCCGCTTTGCCTTCGATACGCTGAGGTTGCACCGGATCGAAGCGGCCTGTATTCCCGACAATATCCGGTCGGTCCGCGTGCTTGAAAAAGCCGGATTCCGGCGCGAAGGACTCTTAAGATCCTATCTCAGGATCAACGGCATCTGGCAGGACCACTACCTCTACGCCCGGATCGCGGACGATCCGCCGAGCGCTGGAACGAAGGACTGATTTTTGACGAATTTCCTGCGCAACGGGCCGCTGTTCGCCTTTGTCCTCGCGGCAATCCTGACGCTGTGCGCGGCATCGTCGGCCTTTGCCGTCGAACCGATCAAGATCGCCCGCGACGACGTCGCGCTCGACCTGTCGCGCGCCTTCGAGATCTACCGCAACCAGGGTGAGAACTTCCAGGTGTCGACGGCGCCCGGGCCAGACGGCATCGTGCGGCGCATCGAGGTCGAGGCCAATGACGCGCGCTCGACCGGTGACTGGGCGGTGTTCGCGCTGGCCAACACCACCGACCAGCAGCTCGACAGGCTGATCGTGGCGCCGCATTTCCGACTGGTGAATTCCGGCATCTTCTGGCCCGATCTTGGCGCCACCCGCATTGCCGCCATCACGCCCAGCGAGGGCTTCGCGCTCGACCGCCAGACCAGCCCCGATGCCGATGTGTTCCGGGTGACGCTGAACCCGGGAACGGTGATCACCTTCATCGCCGAGCTCGCCTCGCCCAAGCTGCCGCAGGTGTATCTCTGGGAGCCGGAAGCCTACAAGGACTCGGTCAACTCCTATACGCTGTTTCGCGGCATCGTCATCGGCATCGCCGGTCTGCTGGCACTGTTCCTGACCATCCTTTTCGTGGTCAAGGGAACCTCCATGTTCCCGGCGACCGCAGCCCTTGCTTGGGCGGTGCTTGCCTATATCTGCGTCGATTTCGGCTTCCTCAACAAGGTCATCGAGATTTCGCCCGGCAATGAGCAGATGTGGCGAGCTGGTACGGAGGTGGCGCTTGCCGCGACCTTCGTGGTGTTCCTGTTCGCTTATCTCAACCTCAACCGATGGCACGGCCATTTCAGCTACGGCGCCCTGGTCTGGATCCTTGGGCTGCTCCTGATCGCCGGTGTCGCCATAGTCGATCCGGCGGTCGCCGCCGGCATCGCCCGTATCTCCTTTGCCGCCACCGCGTTGACCGGGCTCGGGCTGATCATCTTCCTCGGGATTCGCGGCTATGATCGTGCGATCATGCTGGTGCCCAGTTGGGTCATGGTTCTGTTGTGGCTATGCGGGTCGTGGATGGCGATCACCGGCATGCTCGACAACGACATCGCCCAGCCGGCGCTCGGCGGCGGGCTGATCCTGATCATCCTGCTGATCGGCTTCACCGTCATGCAACATGCCTTTGCCGGCGGCGCGCTGCATCAGGGGCTGTTCTCCGACCTCGAACGCCAGGCGCTGGCGGTTGCCGGTTCGGGCGACACGGTGTGGGACTGGGACGTCCTGCGCGACCGTGTGGTCACCAAGCCCGATGTCAGCATCCAGCTCGGCCTGGCGCCCAACAGCCTGGGGGGGGCGGCGCGCAACTGGCTGCCGGTGCTGCATGCCGACGACCGCGACACGTTCCGCACGACGCTCGACGTGGTGCTGGAGCATCGCCGTGGCCGGGTGGCGCAGAATTTCCGCCTGCGTGGCGCCGACGGGCATTACCACTGGTTCGCCCTCCGCGCGCGCCCCGTCATCGGATCGGACGGCGAGGTCATACGCTGCGTCGGCACCATGGTCGACGTCACCGAGCAGAAGAAGTCCGAGGAGCGGCTGCTGCACGACGCCGTGCACGACAACCTGACCGGCCTGCCGAACCGCGAATTGTTCATGAACCGGCTGGAAGCGATCATCTCGATCGCACGCACCGAAGAGAAGGTACGTCCGACCGTCTTCGTCATCGACATAGACCGCTTCAAGCAGGTCAATGACGGGCTCGGCATCTCGGCCGGTGACACCATCCTGCTCACCATAGCGCGCCGCCTGCACCGGCTGCTGAAGCCGAAGGATTCACTGTCGCGCTTCGCCGGCGATCAGTTCGCGCTGATGCTTTTGTCCGAACAGGACCCTGCCCGCATCGCCGGTGTGGCGGATGCCATCAAGCACGCGATCAACAACCCGATCACCTTCGCCAAGCGCGAGATCGTGCTGACCGCCTCGATCGGCTTGATCACCTGGACATCAGCGCAGACCTCTGCCGAGGACATGGTCAAGGACGCCGAGCTTGCCATGCACCAGGCCAAGCGTTTTGGCGGCGACAGGATCGAGCCGTTCCGCCCGGCTTTCCGCACCGTCGGCACCGACCGGCTGCAGTTCGAATCCGATTTGCGGCGCGCCATCGAGCGGCGCGAATTCACGCTTGCCTACCAGCCGATCGTGCGCCTGGAAGATGGCAGCGTTGCCGGCTTCGAAGCCTTGCTGCGCTGGGATCATCCGCGTCGCGGCATGATCCCGCCGGCGGACTTCATCCCGGTCGCCGAAAGCTGCGGGCTGATCGTGCAGCTTGGGCTGTTCGCCATGCAGCAGGCGGCCGAGGATCTCGCTGGATGGCAGAAGCAGATCGGCGATGCGCCGCTGTCGGTCTCGGTCAACCTGTCCAGCCGTCAGCTCATCCGCCGCGACCTGGTCAGTGATGTCCGCTCGGTCATCGCGCGGGCCAATCTGAAGCCGCGCTGCTTCCGGCTGGAACTCACCGAGTCCCTTGTCATGGATAATCCCGAGCAGACCGCCCATGTGCTGACCAAGCTGAAGCAACTCGGCATCGGGCTGTCGCTGGACGATTTCGGCACCGGCTATTCCTCGCTTGCCTATCTGACGCGGTTCCCGTTCGACACCATCAAGATCGACAAGAGTTTCGTCGACGACAACACGCCCAAGCGCGCTGTGCTGCTCAAATCCATGGTCAACATGGCGCATGAGCTCGGCCTGTCGGTGGTCGCCGAGGGCATATCGGACGAGCGCGACGCGCTGGAACTGCGTCAGATGGGTTGCGAATACGTCCAAAGCTTCATGTTCGGCGCCCCGATGCCGGGCGACCAGGTGCTGAAGACGTTGAAGGAACAATATCCGCTGACGCAGGCGTGATGCGTCCACGCTTCGGCAGCTTCAGGCGTGACCGGCGGCGAGGCTAAGATGCGCCAGATCGATGCCGATCGAGGCGAGGATGCGATCGTATTTGCGCTCGATATCGGCGTCGAACAGAAGCCCGGGGCTGGCCGGGCAGGTCAGCCAGCCATTCTCGGCGATCTCGGTTTCCAGTTGGCCGGCGCCCCAGCCAGAATAACCCAGTGCCATCAGCGCATGGCGCGGGCCGCGGCCCGACGATATGGCGCGCAAGATGTCGACCGTTGCCGTCAGGCAGATATCGTCGGAAACGGTCAGCGACGATTCCACGCGATAGTCGCCGGAATGCAGCACGAAGCCCCGGCTGCGATCGACAGGGCCGCCATTGCGCACGACGAAATCGCGCGCCTGCGCCGGCAGGCGGATCGCCTCCTGCTCGTTCATGATGCCGAGTTGCACGAGAAGGTCCGGAAACAGCATCTGCTGTGTCTGGTTGATGATCAGGCCCATCGCGCCTTCATCGCTGTGCGCGCAGATGTAGATGACCGAGCGCGTGAAACGGTCGTCCTTCATGCCGGGCATGGCAATCAGGAACTGATCGTCGAGAAAGCCGCGTCCAGCGGCCGTCTTCTTGTGGCGCAACAAATCCATGGCAGGGAGGGTACCGTGTTTCCCGGGCGCCGAAAAGATGTGCCGCGCCGGATTCGACCAAAGCCCATGTTGCCGGTGGGCCTTGCTTGCCACCGGGGGTCACGCAAATATGATGCCGGCAAGGCCATGAAATCATTGCACCGCCGCGAACGGACGATCAAATCACCGCCATGCAAAGCTTAAAAATCCTGGTGCTCGGCACCGCCATCGGATTGGTGACCGTCCTCCCCGCCTCCGCTTCCTCATCCGCCTGGTACAACAGCGAAGGCGGCAAGGTGCGGCTGGTGACATCAGGCAAACCGGACCAGGCCGGCCGCATCCAGGGCGTGCTCGACATAGCGCTCAAGCCCGGCTGGAAGACCTATTGGCGCGATCCAGGCGACGCTGGCGTGCCGCCGCAACTCGACATTTCAGCCAGCACCAATATCGCCAATGCCGCCCTCTCGTTTCCGGCGCCCCAGCGCCACGACGATGGTTATGGCAAATGGGCCGGCTACAATTATCCGGTTTCGCTGCCCGTGACGTTCACGCTGGCGACCCCGAACCAACCGGCGGTCATCGACGCAGATATCTTTCTCGGCATTTGTGAAACGATCTGCATCCCGGTGCAGACGCGGCTGACCGTCGACCCCACTTCCGATCCCGACAATGCTGACGACGCAGCATTGGTAAAGGCGAGTTTCACGGCTTTGCCGGCGCAGGCAAGGCCTGATTTCGGCATCAACGTGCTGCCGGGCGACCACGAGACGCTGGTTGTCGAGGCAAGCTTTCCCGGTGACCCGGAGGCGGCGGATTTCTTCGTCGCCGGTGAGCGGGACTACATGTTCGGCGCCCCCTCCCGCAGCGAGAAGGATGGCAAGCTGATCTTCACCGTACCGATCCTCGACCGTCCTTCGACAACGCCCACGGATGGCGGGCTTCATTACACACTGACGAGTTCGGCGGGTGCGGTCGAAGGACTGCTGCCTTTCCCTTGATGCCTCGATGGTTGCAGGAAGCCGCCGAGTTCGCTACGCAAGCACGCACTCTTCCCATTCCCCAAGCGAGGAACTCATGACCATTTCCGTTGGCGACAAGCTGCCCGAGGCGACTTTCAAGACAATGACCGCCGATGGCGCCAAGGCGATCACGTCAGCCGAGATTTTCCCGGGCAAGAAGGTGGTTCTGTTCGGTGTTCCCGGCGCCTTCACGCCGACCTGCAGCAACAACCATCTGCCCGGCTATCTCGAAAACCATGACGCCATCCTGGCGCGTGGCGTCGACACCATCGCAGTCGTTTCGGTCAACGACGTTCATGTCATGGGCGCCTGGGCCCGTTTCACCGGCGGTGAGGGCAAGATCCTGTTCCTCGCCGACGGCAACGGCGATTTCGCCAAGGCGGTCGGCCTCGATGCCGATTATTCCGGTGGCGGCATGGGCCTGCGCTCGAAGCGGTTTTCGATGGTCGTCGACGACGGCAAGGTGACCGCGGTCAATGTCGAGACCAAGCCCGGCGTCGACGAGTCCGGCGCGGCTCACATTCTCGGACAGCTCTGAACTTTTACGATTGCATCGGGCGAGGCAGCGACGGCTGGCCTCGCCCGAACCGCTTGCACTCCAGAGCTGCCGATTTTTCGGGGGTCCCAACAATGTTTGACGTCTTCTGGCGCGTTATCGCGATCGGCGTCGGCGCCACGGCGCTGATGGATCTCTGGGCCATTTTCCTGCACAAGGCGTTCGGCCAGCCACGGCCAAACTGGGGACCGGTCGGGCGCTGGGTCTGGCATCTCGGTGACAAGGTCTTTCACGATGATATCGGCGATGCAGCGCCCTACGCGCACGAAGTGGCGTTGGGCTGGGCCTTTCACTATTTCGTCGGCATCGTCTACGGCATCATCCTGGTGGTGGTGGCTGGTGCCGGCTGGCTTGCCGCGCCGACCTTCCTGCCGGCCTTCATCCTCGGCATCGTCACCGTCGGTGCCGGCTGGTTTCTGCTGGCGCCCGGCATGGGAGCGGGATGGGCAGCGTCGAAACGACCCAATCCCATGCGGATCCGGGCGCTCAACCTGGTTTCGCACACAGTGTTCGCGCTCGGGCTTTGGAGCACCGCGCTGCTGATCCGCTGAGGCTTCAGGGCTGTTCCAGCCTGTCGATCGGCCGCCATCCGTGGATGACGTGACGCACGCCGATATCGTAGGCAAAATAGTTGCCGCCGCCGGCCGGCTGATCCGCGTCGCGGCTGATTTCCCGCCCGCCGAGGGAGAGAAGGAGGAGCGTTCCCACGCCTCCATGGCCCACAATAGCAATGTCGCCAGCGTCATGCGTGCCGAGCACGGCGCGGACCTCGCTCACGATACGATGTTGCGCATCCATTGCCCGCTCCCACCCGCGAACGCTTTTGCGCGGATTGGCGAAGAACTCGTCGGCGACCGCTTCGAACTCCAGCGGCGGCAGGAAGCCTGTCGCCGACCGGTCATTCTCATGCGTCCGTTCCCTCACATCGACGGCAAGGCCGACATGGCTTGCGAGGATCTCAGCGGTTTCTATCGCCTTGCGTTCAGCGGAAGATACGATGCGCCGGATCGATCCGACCCACGGTTGATCAAGCATGGCAACGGCTCTCGCCCGGCCGACGTCCGATAGACCCCATTCCGGCACGGGAACGGTGGCATCGACCTGAACCTGGGGATGCGTCACATAGTAGAGGATCGGCATGGTCGAGAGGTTACTACCTGAGCACGGAGCAGTTGCCGGAAATCAATAGCTCTGTGTCGAACGACGCGCTTTCGTGGCCGGCGGCTGTCTTGCCTGGACATCCGGCTTCGGCCCCACCGGCTTGAAGGAGCCTTTCTTGAACGGCGCCATGCCTTCCCTGGCCAACTCGTCGGCGCGTTCGTTCTCGGTATGACCGTCATGGCCCTTGACCCAGTTCCAGGTGACCTTGTGGCGCCGGTTGGCTTCGTCGAGCGCCTGCCACAGTTCACCGTTCTTGACCGGCTTCTTGTCGGCGGTCTTCCAGCCGTTCTTCTTCCAGCCATGGATCCATTTGGAAATGCCGTCCATGACATATTTGCTGTCGGTGTGAAGCTCGACCGTGCAAGGCTCCTTCAGCGCATTGAGCGCCGAGATGGCGGCCAGCAACTCCATGCGGTTGTTGGTCGTCTCGGCCTCGCCGCCCGAAAGTTCCTTGGTGGTGCCGTTGAAGCGCAAGATCGCACCCCAGCCGCCAGGGCCGGGATTGCCCGAACAGGCGCCGTCGGTGAAGATTTCAACCTGTTTGCTCATGATACCCCGTATTCGGCCAATCCATATTCCGAAGCAGATTTGATTGCCCGATGGAACCGCATCCGTCTGATGTACTCGGTCGGATCGCGCTTCATGACCAGGCCACCATCGGGAACGGTGAGCCAGTCGTAGAGCCGGGTCAACATGAAGCGCAGGGCCGAGCCGCGAGCCAGGATCGGAAGGGCTGCCTTTTCCTGATCGCTCAGGGGCCGCACGCTCTGATAGCCGGCGAGCAGCGCCTTGCCCTTCGTGAGATTGAAGGAAAAATCCTTCTCGAAGCACCAGGCGTTGAGGCAGGTGGCGACGTCGTAAGCGTAGAGGTCGTTGCAGGCGAAATAGAAGTCGATCAGGCCGGAGAGCTTTTCGCCGAGGAAAAACACATTGTCCGGGAAAAGATCGGCATGGATGATGCCTTCGGGGAGACCCTTTGGCCAGTTCCGCTCGAAATCGGCGAAGTCGGCATCGACTTCGGCCGCCAGGCCCGGCTCAACCTCGTCGGCCCGGCCGCGGGCTGCGGTCCACAGCTTGCGCCAGCCTTCGATGGCGAGCGCGTTGGGACGGGTCATCGAGAAATCGGCGCCGGCCAGGTGCAGGGCGGCCAGCGCCTTGCCGACTTCGGCGCAATGCGTCGCTGTCGGCCGTCGCAGCGAAAGCCCTTCGAGGAAGGTGATGATGACCGCCGGACGGCCGGCGAGTGTGCCGATGACGCTGCCGTCATGCGCTGTCACCGGCAGCGGGCAGGACACGCCCTTGTTGGCGAGATGGCCCATCAGCCCAAGGAAGAACGGCAGGTCCGCCTTCTCGACGCGCTTCTCATAGAGCGTCAGGATGTAGGAGCCGGTGGAGGTGTGCAGCAGGAAGTTCGAATTCTCGGTGCCTTCGGCGATGCCCTTGTAGGACAGGAGATCGCCGACCGGGTAGTGCTTCAGGAAAGCGCCGAGTTCGCCCTCCGCAACATCGGTGTAGACCGCCATGTGCCTTACGCGGCTCCATTGACGAAGGCCATGTCGGCCGGCGTCAGTTCGACATCGCGCAGTACCCGCATGACCGGAAAATCCTCTGTTTCGGTGGCCGTGATGGCCAGGTCGATCGTCACATCGAAGCGCTGGCGGAACGCGTCGATGATCTCGTCGACGATGATCTCCGGCGCCGATGCACCCGCCGACAGGCCAAGGGTCGAAATGTTGCCGATCTCATTCCACGGAATCTCGGCGGCGCGCTGCACGAGAAGCGACATCGTGGCGCCGGCACGCTCCGCGACCTCGACAAGGCGGCGCGAATTGGAGGAATTCGGGGCGCCGACGATCAGGTAGAGATCAGCCCCCGGCGCGGTGTCCTTGACCGCTTCCTGGCGATTGGTGGTGGCATAGCAGATCGATTCCGCCGCGGGCGCCTGAAGGTCGGGAAAACGGTCCCGCAGCGCACGGATGATGCCGGCGGTGTCCTCGACCGAAAGCGTGGTTTGGGTGACGAAGCCAAGCGCCTTCGGATCGGTCGGCACAAGCCTGGCCGCATCGGCCTCGGTCTCGATCAGCGTGACCGCGCCCTCGGGCAATTGCCCCATCGTGCCGATCACCTCTGGGTGTCCGGCATGGCCGATCAACAGTACATGGCGGCCAAGCCGCTGATGGCGCATCGCCTGTTTGTGGACTTTCGAGACCAGCGGACAGGTGGCGTCCAGATAGAACAGGTTGCGCGCCTGCGCGTCCGCCGGCACCGATTTGGGCACGCCGTGCGCCGAGAAGACGACCGGCGACTGCCGATGCTCGGGCGGGATTTCGGAAAGCTCCTCGATGAAGACGGCGCCAAGGCTCTGCAGTCCTTCGACGACGTAGCGGTTGTGCACGATCTCGTGGCGGACATAGACCGGCGCGCCATATTTCTTCAGCGCCAGCACGACGATCTGGATGGCACGGTCGACGCCGGCGCAGAAACCGCGAGGCTGGCAGAGCCGTATCGTCAGAGGAGGCTTGGCGATTGTCTGAAGCATTGAATCCTAGCCGGTTCGTCACCGCCGAAATGAGGTGCCTACCCCTGTTCTGTCAAGAGCGGGCCCTGTCAAGGGCATCTGTAGAAAAGGGGCATCGGTAGAAAGGGGCATCGGCAGAAGGGGCGGCGGTGGGGCGGCGGTGGAAAGGCGGCTCGCGCGTTCATTCCTCTTTCGCGGGACGGCGAAGCCAGGATGAGCACGGCTGCGAGTGCCGCGGCAAGCCCATACCAGGTGACAGCATATTGCAGGTGGCTGTTCGGCAGGTCGATGATGGTGACGCCTCCGATCGGCAGACCACCGGGATTCGGCGTCTTGTCGGCGTCGATGAAGATCGGCACCAGCGTGAACCCGGCCGGCAGGCCGGCGCTCGCCGCCATGACGTCGCGGTCCTTCCAATAGAAAATGTTCTTCGCCACGTCATTGTCGGGAAGCATCATCGACGGTTTCGCCGGCAGCGGATTGCGAGCGAGCCCGGTGATCGTGACCCTGCCCGTCACCTGCCCCTTGGCGCGCTTGGCTGCATCCTTGAGGTCGTAGGGGATGAAGCCGCGATTGACCAACACGAAGCGCCCGTCGTCGAGGGCCAACGGCGTGTAGACGTTGAAGCCGGCGTCACCTTCCCAGGTCGCGTAGAAATGGCGCTCGCCCGAATGCAGGAATGTGCCGGAGACCGTGACCGGCGTGTAGTCGACGTCGCCGGTCGAGGCGAATTCCTTCTCGACCTCGGCCAGCGGCACTGGCACCGAGTGGGTGCGTCGATCGATGGTCTGCAGAAGGCCTTCTTTCCAGTGCAGGCGCTGGACCTGCCAGGTGCCGAGCGCCAGAAGGATCAAAAGCAGCAGCAGGCCAAGGCCGAGCAGCAACGCCGATCGCGGCCGCGAACGGCCACGATCCTTGACGGAGGCCTCGCTCATTCGCCGTGGTCCAGCCGGCCTTCGGCCGCTTTGTTGGCGTATTGCAGGGTGAGCAGCACACCCTTGATCAGCCGCAGCGCCGTCAGGCACAGCACCAGGGCCAGCGGAATCCATATCAGCAGATGAAGCCAGAGCGGCGGGCTCAGCGTCACTTCGACCCAGAGAGCCAGGCCGACGATGATGAAGCCGATGATCAGGATGACGAAGACCGCCGGCCCGTCGCCCGCGTCGGCGAAGGAATAATCCAAGCCGCAATTGATGCAGCGCTTGCCGACGGTGAGGAACCCGGAAAATAACCGCCCCTCGCCGCAGCGTGGGCAGCGGCCATGCAGGCCGGCCGAAATCGGATCGATCGGAGGCCAGATCGCTTTGTCGTCATTCATGGTTATTTCTCGATCTCGATCGGTGTCCCATCGGTCACCATTGCCCAGATTTCGTCCATGTCGGAATCCGTAACGGCAATGCAGCCATCGGTCCAGTCGACCAATTGAAGCAGCCAGCCCCACCAGCCGAAGCCATTCGGCTGGCCATGGATCATGATCATGCCGCCGGAATCGGCATTGCGCGCCTTCGCGGCCGCCAGATCGTCGGCATTGGGATAGGAGATGTGGATCGACTTGTGCGCGATGCTGTCGGGGTTGCGCCAATCGAGAATATAGCGGCCCTCGGGCGTACGCTGATCGCCCTCCTTGCGTTTGTGGCCGAAGGGATTTCCACCGAGCGCGATGCCGTAGCTGCGCAGGACCTTGCCGTCACCGACCAGTTCGAGCCGCCGTTCCGCCTTGCGGACACGCACCAGATCGACCTTCTCAGCCGCAAGGACCGGGAATGCCAGGAGAATGAATGCGCAAATCGCCCAGGAAACTGTCCGCCGCATCGGCAACCGATCGGCGATCATTGCGCCGAAAAGAAGAAGGCGGCCCGTCGCCGTGGCCGCCTTCCAGAAATCCAAATGCTGAACGCCCGGATCAGTGGCCTTCGATCACCGCGCCGACCGATCCCCAGACGTAGATCGATGCAAACAGGAACAGCCAGACCACGTCGACGAAGTGCCAGTACCAGGCAGCAGCCTCGAAGCCGAAATGCTGCTTGGGGGTGAAGTCGCCCTTCATCGCCCGGATCAGGCAGACCAGCAGGAAGATGGTGCCGATGATGACATGGAAGCCGTGGAAGCCGGTCGCCATGAAGAAGGTCGCGCCGTAGATGGAATCCTTGAAGCCGAACGGAGCGTGCATGTACTCGTAGGCCTGCACCATGGTGAACAGCATGCCCAGGCCGACGGTCAGCACCAGGCCGTTGATCAGCCCCTTGCGATCGCCATGGATGAGCGAATGATGCGCCCAGGTGACCGTGGTGCCGGACAGGAGAAGGATAACAGTGTTATAGAGCGGCAGGTGGAAGGGATCGAGAACCTCCATGCCCTTGGGCGGCCAGACGCCACCAGTAAATGCCTTGCGCGCGTAGTTCTGTGCCTCTCCGGCAAAAAGGCTGGCATCGAAATAGGCCCAGAACCAGGCAACAAAGAACATCACCTCCGAGGCGATGAACATGATCATGCCATAGCGCAGATGCAGCGACACGACCCGCGTATGATGGCCCTCATGCGCTTCCTTGATCGTATCCGACCACCAGGCGAACATCGTGTAGAGCACGATCACCAGGCCGATGAAGAACAGCCACGGGTTGGCGATGTTGAAGCCGAATATCGGAAAAGAGCCGCCCTTCAGGTACTCCATGAGGCAGACACCGCCGAAGGCCATGACGAGCGCCCCGATCGAGCCCAGGAAGGGCCATGGGCTCGGGTCGACGAGATGATAGTCGTGATGTTTTGCGTGCGCGTCTGCCATATCAACCCCCGAGATTTGCTTCGGTATCTGAAACTGTCTTGCTGTTGCCCTTGGCCGGCTCCGAGGAGGCGACCGGCTTGTTCTTCTCGACCGGGAACATCGTGTAGGACAGCGTGATCGTCTTCACGTCCTTCAGTTCCGGCACATTCACGATGTCGGGGTCCACATAGAACAGGACCGGCATGTCCAGCGTCTCGCCGGGCTTCAGCGACGTATCGGTGAAGCAGAAGCACTCGACCTTGTTGAAGTAAGGACCCGCCAGTTCCGGCTGCACGTTGAAGGTGGCGCGGCCGGTAACGGGGCGATCGAACTTGTTCGTCGCCTGATAGTGCGCCTGCACTGTCTCGCCGATCTTCATGGTCATCGAGCGCTGGACCGGCTGGAACTCCCACGGCACGCCGGCAATATTGGCGTCGAAGCGGACGGTGATCTCGCGGTCGAGCACGCGGCCGGCATACTGCTTCTCGACACGTTGCGTCGTGCCGCCATAGCCGGTCGCCTGGCAGAACATCTTGTAGAGCGGCACGGCGGCATAGGCCATGCCGATCATGCCGGTGAAGAAGGCAAGGCAAACAGCAGCGACGATGCGGTTGCTGTTTTTGCCGGCCGTCTTTTTGGGCGTCTCGACGCTCATCACATCTTGCCCGACAAATTGTGGCCGAACTTCACGATCGTCGCGATGTAGAAAATGACGACCAGCACCGCCAGCGCCAGGCCTATGGCGATGGACCGGCTGCGCTGGGCCTTCCTCTGGCGATCGGTCAGGGTGACCGTCTCGAGCTTCTCCTCGACCATGATCATGCTCCACCCATGGCAAGCGCGCGTTCGACAACGCTGTCGGCCAAGTAGGCAGCGAAGATGGCGAAGAGATAAAGCAGCGAATAGGCAAACAGCGCCTTGGCCGGCTTCATGGCGCGGTCGTCGTCGGCCATGCCGAGCACCTTCCAGGCGTACCAGACAAAGCCGAGCCCGAGCAGTATGGCGGCCACGCCATAGAAGGGCGTGGTGTAGCCGAGCAGCCACGGCAGCACGCCAACAGGGGCCAGCACCAGCGCATAGGCGAAGATCTGACGGCGGGTCGACGCCTGGCCAGCGACATTGGGCATCATCGGGATGCCGGCGCGCTCGTAGTCCTCGGACTTGAACAGCGCGAGCGCCCAGAAATGCGGCGGCGTCCACAGGAAGATGATCAGGAACAGGATGATGCTTTCGAGCCTGACCGAGCCGGTCACCGCGGCCCAGCCTATGACTGGCGGGATCGCGCCGGCCGCGCCGCCGATGACGATGTTCTGCGGCGTCCAGCGCTTCAGCCACATCGTGTAGACGACGGCGTAGAAGAAGATGGTGAAGGCCAGCAGCGTCGCCGACAGCCAGTTGACCAGCACGCCGAGCGTCATCACCGAAAGCACCGAGAGCACCAGGCCGAAGCTCAGCGCCTCGTGCGGCTGGATCCGGCCGGACGGCACTGGACGGCTGGCCGTCCTGGTCATGACCGCGTCGATGTCGGCGTCGTACCACATGTTGAGCGCGCCAGAGGCGCCAGCACCGATGGCGATCGAAAGGATGGCGATCACCGCCAGCAGGGGATTGATCGTCACGGGTGCGGCGACCAGCCCGACGAAGGCTGTGAACACCACCAGCGACATGACGCGCGGCTTCAGCAGGGCGAAGAAATCGCCCGCCGTCGCTTCCGACATGCGGAAGCCCGCTTCGTCAATGCTGGTTTCGTCGACTAGGGCCATGCGTACTCAGTCCATCATTCCGTTGGCCAAAACCGCCGGCGGGCCGGCGGTTCTGTATCAGGCGGGAGCCGCCTTACTTGATCTTCGGCAGTTGCTCCCACTGGTGGAAAGGCGGCGGCGAAGGCAGCTGCCATTCGAGCGTGGTGGCGCCCTCACCCCATGGGTTGGCACCGGCGATTCGCTTCTTCTGGAAGGCTTCGAACACGCCGTAGAGGAAGATCGCCACGCCGACGGCCGAGATGTAGGAGCCGATCGACGACACATAGTTCCAGCCGGCAAACGCGTCCGGATAGTCGATGGTGCGGCGCGGCATGCCGGCCAGGCCAAGGAAATGCTGCGGGAAGAAGATCAGGTTCACGCCGACGAAGGTGACCCAGAAGTGGGTGTTTGCGATGACGGGCGAATACATGTAGCCGGTCATCTTCGGGAACCAGTAGTACCAGCCGGCGAAGATCGCGAACACCGCGCCCAGCGACAGCACGTAGTGGAAGTGGGCGATGACGAAATACGTGTCATGCAGCGAGCGGTCGAGACCGGCATTGGCCAGCTGGACGCCGGTGACGCCACCGATGGTGAACAGGAAGATGAAGCCCAGCGCCCACAGCATCGGCGTCTTGAAGGAGATCGATCCACCCCACATCGTTGCGATCCAGGAGAAGATCTTCACGCCCGTCGGCACCGCGATGACCATGGTGGCGAAGACGAAGTAGCGCTGGGTGTCGAGCGACAGGCCGGTCGTATACATGTGGTGCGCCCACACGATGAAGCCGACGGCGCCGATCGCGACCATGGCGTAGGCCATGCCGAGATAGCCGAACACCGGCTTCCTCGAGAAGGTCGAGACGATATGGCTGATGATACCGAAGCCCGGCAGGATCAGGATGTACACTTCCGGATGGCCGAAGAACCAGAACAGGTGCTGGAACAGCAGCGGGTCGCCGCCGCCATCAGGCGCGAAGAAGGTGGTGCCGAAATTGCGGTCTGTGAGCAGCATGGTGATGCCGCCGGCGAGCACCGGCAGGGACAACAGCAGCAGGAAGGCGGTGACCAGCACCGACCAGGCGAACAGCGGCATCTTGTGCAGCGTCATGCCCGGAGCGCGCATGTTGAAGATGGTGGTGATGAAGTTGATGGCACCGAGGATCGACGAGGCACCGGCGATGTGGATCGACAGGATGGCCAGATCCATGGCCGGCCCGGGCTGACCCGAGGTCGAAAGCGGCGGATAGAGCGTCCAGCCGCCGCCGACACCGTAGGCGCCCGGCGCGCTCGGCACGAACATCGAGGTGAGCAGCAGGATGAAGGCCGGCGGCAACAGCCAGAAGGAGATGTTGTTCATGCGCGGGAAAGCCATGTCGGGAGCGCCGATCATGATCGGCACCATCCAGTTGGCGAAGCCGCCAATCAGGGCCGGCATGACCATGAAGAAGATCATGATCAGCGCGTGCGCGGTGGCAAAGGCATTGTACATGCTCTTGCCGCCATCGATCGCGGCGTCACCGTTCATGCCGTAGACCATCTGCGCCAGGCCGCTGAATATCTGGATGCCGGGCTCCTGCAGCTCCATGCGGATGGCAACCGACAGGGCACCGCCGATGATGCCGGCCATGATCGCGAAGATCAGGTAGAGCGTACCGATGTCCTTGCGGTTGGTCGAATAAACCCAGCGCACCCAACCGTGATAAGGCTTGTGGTCGTGCCCGTCGTGAGCTGCAGCGTCTGCCATGTTCCGCTCCGTTCCCTAAATCTTGCTAACCCGCGGCATCAATTGCCGGCGGCCGCTACCTTGTTCTGGCCTTCGACCTCGGCCATGAGCGTCTTGTTGGCGCCGGGCAGGTCGGTCTTGGCTGCCGCCAGCCAGGTCTTGAACTGCGCATCCGAGACGACACGAATGGCGATCGGCATGAAGGCGTGGTCCTTGCCGCAAAGCTGCGAACACTGGCCATAATAGAGGCCTTCCTTCTCGGCCTTGAACCAGGTCTCGTTGGTGCGTCCCGGAATGGCGTCGATCTTGATGCCGAAGGACGGCATGGCGAAGGAGTGGATCACGTCGGTCGCGGTGACAAGCACGCGCGTCATCGTGTTGACCGGCACCACCAACTCGTTGTCGACGGCGAGCAGGCGCGGATAGACCTTGCGATCCTCCTTGCCCGCCTTGGCGCGATCGCCATCCTGGAGGATGGCCGAATTGAAGGAAAGCGTGTTGTCGGTCTGGTACTCGTAGTCCCAGTTCCACTGGTTGCCGGTCGCCTTGACGGTCAGCTTGGCTTCTTCCGGCGGCGTGTACTGCGCGGTCAAGAGCTGGAACGAGGGAATGGCGAGGCAGAGCAGGACCACGACCGGGCCAACGGTCCAGATCACCTCGATCAGCGTGTTGTGGCTGGTCTTGGAGGGGACCGGATTTGCGCTCGCGCGGAATTTCACGATGCAGTAGGCGAGAAGAAGCAGCACCAGAATGGTGATCGGGACGATGAACCACATCGTGTAGTTTCCGAACCACTCGATCTGCCGCATCATATCGGTCGCCGGCGCCTGGAAGGTCGTCTCCCACGCCACGGGCTGATCGGCATGGGCGGATGTGCCGGCAAAAATCGTGGCAGCGGCACAAGCACCCAGAAACTTGGCACTTGCTAGAAACCTGGCGCCAGCTCGGAAATTTCTCATCGCCCTCTTCGTCTCCCAGTTCCTCGCGGCTGCGCCAACGAGAATAACGAACAATGCCGGGACGGGAATCCCGACAGTCTCAAGGTGGTTCAAACCATACTCTTTTTCCCTCCGCAAGAAAGGAGCGGACGAAACTGTGCGGCATTTTTGCGCGCAAGCTGGCGCGGCTCTTCCGTGGCGGCGGCCGCAGCGGCGAATCGCGTATGCTCGGGCGGGTCGCCCGCCTCATGCGGGCGGAGTGCGCGAAGCGTCGTAATTCAGGCAAGATTGGCGGTAAAAAGCGCTGTATTGCCTGTTTCGGGACAGTTCGGACGCGGTCTCGTCCTTTACTTGGCATTGGCGCGGCTTAAAGTGCCGTGATTCGCAATGGAGCCGTCATGAACTCTTGGCTTTCGAGACTGAGGCACACGAGACCGGGGCTTTCGACAGCCCTGGCGAAGGTCATGTTTCTCGCCGTCCTGTCCACAGCCGGTCTGTTCGTCGCGAGTGAGGCCGATGCGGCCCAGCCGAGCGGCACGGTGCGCTCGACGCATGGCGCGTGGTCGATCATCTGCGACACGCCCGCAGGCGCGACCTCCGAGCAATGTGTCATGATGCAGAATGTCGTTGCCGAGGACCGTCCGGAGATGGGCCTGTCGGTGGTCGTGCTGCGCACCGCCGACAACAAGGCCGAGATCCTGCGCGTGCTGGCGCCGCTCGGCGTGCTGTTGCCCAACGGTCTCGGCCTCAACGTCGACGGCAAGGATATCGGCCGCGCCTATTTCGTGCGCTGCTTCCAGGACGGCTGCTACGCCGAGGTCATCCTGGAAAAGCCGCTCCTAGACACGCTGAAGACCGGCACGTCGGCGACGTTCATCGTCTTCCAGACGCCTGAAGAAGGCATAGGCATCCCTGTCGATCTCAAGGGATTTGCCGAGGGTTTCGCCGCCCTTCCCTGACCCCGTCCTTCGGAAACCCGGATGCTGACGCGGCTTTCGTGATCGGAAGCGGGGCTTGCATCAACCGGCCGCCGCCCATTCGTCGACACCGATCTTCATTGCCGATTGTGCGGGGGCGGCTTCGCGCCTACATCGGGGGAAAGCAATCTTCCCACGGGTGCACGCCATGAACAGCCTGATCGGCCAATTCGACATGTCAGACGATCGTATCAAGCAGATCGTTGCCGACACCATAAACGGCGCCGACGACGGCGAACTGTTTCTCGAATACAGCGAGAGCGAAGCGCTGATGTTCGACAATGGCCGGTTGAAGACCGCCAACTTCAACACCGACCAGGGCTTTGGCCTGCGCGCGGTCGCCGGTGAGGCCAGTGGCTACGCTCATTCGAGCGACCTCTCCGAGGCCTCGCTGCTGCGCGCGGCCGCTGCCGTTGCGACCGTCAAGGGCGGCTATTCCGGTACGCTTGCCACGCCGCCCGCCCGCACCAACCGCCATCTCTACGGCGACGAGAACCCGATCCCCTCGCCTTCCTTCGAGGCCAAGGCAAAGCTGTTGCAGGAAATCGACGCCTGGCTGCGCGCCGAGGATCCGCGCGTGCGCCAGGTGACGGCCTCGCTCGCCGCGTCCTGGCAGCATGTCGAGATCGTACGCGCGGACGGTCAGGTGGTGCGCGATATCAGGCCGCTGGTCCGCATCAACGTCTCGGTCGTGGTTGGCGACGGCGACCGCCAGGAAAGCGGCTCCTACGGCATGGGTGGACGCAAGGCCTTTGGCGAATTCCTGATCGAGGACAGCTGGAAGCATGCCGCCAAGGAAGCGCTCCGTCAGGCGCTGGTCAATCTCGAGGCCATTCCCGCCCCGGCCGGTACCTTCGACATCGTGCTGTCCAGCGGCTGGCCGGGCGTCATGCTGCACGAAGCCGTCGGGCACGGGCTGGAAGGCGACTTCAACCGCAAGAAGACTTCGGCCTTCGCCGGCCTTTTGGGCCAGCAGGTCGCCGCCAAGGGCGTCACCGTGGTTGATGACGGCACAATCCCGGAGCGGCGTGGCTCGCTCACCGTCGACGACGAAGGGACGCCGTCGGCCCGCAACGTGCTGATCGAGGACGGCAAGCTGGTCGGCTACATGCAGGACAGGCAGAATGCCCGGCTGATGGGCATGAAGGCCACCGGCAACGGAAGGCGCGAGGGCTACGCGCACCAGCCGATGCCGCGCATGACCAATACCTACATGACTTCTGGTGACATGGAGCCGGACGAGATCATCGCCTCGGTCAAGAACGGCATCTATGCCGTCTCCTTCGGCGGCGGCCAGGTCGACATCACTTCGGGCAAATTCGTGTTCGGCTGCACCGAGGCCTACATGATCGAGAACGGCAAGGTAACGCAGCCGATCAAGGGGGCGATGCTGATCGGCAACGGGCCGGATGCCATGCACCGCGTCTCGATGGTCGGCAACGACATGAAGCTCGACAATGGCATCGGCATGTGCGGCAAGGCCGGACAGGGCGTGCCGGTCGGCGTCGGCCAGCCGCATCTCAGGATGAACCAGATGACGGTTGGCGGCACAAGGGTTTGAGGCCTTGGAGCCGTTTCGGTAACATCATCGGCCAAAGTGATGTTTCCGGATGCAGGCGGCCCGGCCATGCCCAGATCAAGGATCGTCATCCTGACAGGTGCCGGCATTTCGGCGGAATCGGGCGTCGCGACCTTTCGCGATCCCGATGGTGTCTGGACGAAATGCAACCTCGAAGACGTTGCGACGCCGGAAGGTTTTGCCCGCGATCCCGTCAAGGTGCAGGACTTCTACAACATGCGCCGGCGACAAATGGACAGCGTCGAGCCGAACGTGGCCCATGCGGCACTGGCCAGGCTGGAGCGCGAAATCCGAGGCGACGTCCTCCTCGTCACCCAGAATATCGACGATCTGCATGAGCGCGCCGGCTCGCGAAACTTGATCCATATGCATGGAGAGCTCGGCCGCGCGCTTTGCCAGGACTGTGGCGGAAGCAGCGCCTGGGCCGGCGACATCGCTATTCAGTCCGGATGTCCAGCCTGCGGTGCGAAGGGACGGTTGCGGCCCGACGTGGTCTGGTTCGGCGAGATGCCTTACCGCATGGAAGAGATCGGCGAGGCGTTGACGCGTTGCGACCTGTTCGTGGCGATCGGAACGAGCGGCAACGTCTACCCGGCCGCGGGTTTTGTCGAGGAGGCGCGCGCCGCCGGCGCCTTGACGATCGAACTCAACCTGAAATGCGCCGGCTAGGCCTCCCGCTTCGACGACCAGATGGAAGGACCGGCGACGCAAGTGGTGCCTGCCTTCGTCGAACGTATTCTCTCGGCGGCGGGCTGACGCAGACGTTTTCCGGCCTGAATCCTGGCCGGCACCTTGAAGTGAACACAATCCAAGTTAGGAAATTGTTAAGTGTTTAACTGCCTGGGCTGCATTTGCGCACGAACGCAGCACCAGTTCCCTCGTTGCGGTGGTGGTTTTGGCAATGCGGCATTCCTCCGTCCTGACCTCGTCTATCCTGCTTGGCTTCGTTTCGTTGATCGGTGCGACGTCGCTGCAAGTCAGCCCGGCGGCGGCGCAGTCGACCTTGTTCAAGCGAATATCGACGCGCCCATCCACGGATGGGTCACTCTCCGCCGCCGTTGGCGGCTCCACCAGCGTCCCCTACGGTTGGCTCGATTTCTGCCATCGCCGACCAAAAGAGTGCAAGGTGCCCGCTCTCCCGGCCGCCAGCGTCAAGCTGACCGCGCAGAACCTGCGCACCCTCAAGCGGATAAACCAGAAGGCGAACAGGTCCATCAAACCCGTCAGCAATTTCGACCACTGGGGCACGATGACGGACCACTGGGATTACCCGGTTGACGGCAAGGGCGACTGCAAGATCTACGCACTCTACAAGCGCAAGCTTCTTCAGGAGGCTGGATTTCCCCGGCAGGCGCTGCTGATGACAGTGGTGCACGACCTTGACAATGAAGGCCACACTATCCTGACGGTGAAAACCGACAAAGGCGATCTGGTCCTCGACAATCTGGTCGACGAAATCAGGCCCTGGAACGCAACAGGCTACTATTTCCTGAAACGGCAGTCGCAGCAGAACCCGAATGTCTGGGTGTCGATCAACCAGCGAGGTGGCACGCCGAAGGCCATCACGAATGTTGCCAAACTCGTGAACTGAACGGCCTGGCGATCCAGCCATTCAGGCGTTTGGTGGGTTTCATCCGCCCTTGATCTGGCCCAGGCGAACAGATCTCAGACGGAAACCCGGTTCACATTTTCCGGAATTGCCGCCAGCCTTGCTGGCAGGCTGGCGGCGAAACCTTCACCCGCGAAGGCGGCTGATCAGCCGGCCTTGCCGCCGTTCTTCTTGCAGTCGGCCCGGAACTTTTCACGGGCCTTGCCGTGCAGTTTCTGGGCGTCGGCGAGCGCGGAACACTGCTTCGAAATCGCGGTTTTTTCAGGCGTCATGGCAGTCGTCTTTGCCTTCTTCGCGGGGGCGGCCGTTGTGGTGGCCGGCGCCGTCGTGGTCGCCGCCGTCGTCGCTGCCGCGGCAGTTCCCGTCGCAATGAACCCGGCCAAAGCGATGGACGTCAGAACGCTTGCAATCCTCATTGTGGTCACTCCCTTGAGCGCCCCCGGCATTGACTGGTAACAGCGAGCCGAGGCACTGCGCAATCTTGGCCGTGGCCAACCACGCAGTTGTGATGTGATCGCAGGTCGCCGCCGCGGCCCGCCATGTTTTGCCGCCGGCCGGCAAAGCCGACTCACCCCACACCACGCGACCAGCAACGCGCTTCAAGCCTTTGTCTTATGCATGTCCCGACCCAAGCGGATCACCTCTTGGGGGGACATGCGCTATTTCTTGCAAGCGGGCTCATTGGGATGCCCGCAAGACGGCTTCCTGGCAGCTGGCGGCTGCGGCGGCCTTGGCTGTGCCTGCCGCTGCACCTGCTGCTTCGGCTGGGCGTGGAACTCTGGCCTCTGCGGCCTGGGCTGCATCTGCTGCCTCGGCTGGGCGTGGAACTCTGGCCTCTGCGGCCTGGGCTGCACCTGCACCTTCAGCTGCGGGTTGCCGTTGTTGGCCTTGAATTTCTGCTGGACATTGCCGCCAGTGTTGCCGTTGACAGGCAACTTGCGGAATTTGGGAGCCTTGCCATCGCCCTTGAGCCCATTGCCTTGCCCATTGGCCTGGGCGTTCGTCTGGCCGCCGCCCTGATTGTGAAGTTTCCTGAACTTGCCGTTAGGCGGATTCTGGCTTGAATTCTGGCCATTGAGCGCCGATGGGTTGTTTGCTCGATTCGCCGCAGGCGTGCCGTTGACGCCCGGGATCTTGCGGAGCTTCTTGCCGGTACCGTTCTGGCCCTGCCCATTGCCCTGGCCATTGGTCCCGTTTTGCCCATTCACCACCGGGTTGCCGGTCACGGCGGCGTTTCCACCTGCCGTGACCTGCTTGTTCAAGAGCTTCCTGGACTTGTTGTTGGGCAGGTTCTGTCCATTCAGCACCGGCTTGCCATTGACGAGCGGCAGGGTCTTGCCGTCAGCGCCGGGCAAGGCATGACCTGTCAGCTTGTCGGCAGGCAATGTCTTCGACAACGGCCTGGCACCACCCGGCTGTTGGCCACCCTGCCCCAGCTTCAGCGGCAGGCCGCCGGGGTTCTGTTTGGACAGCACGGTTTCCTTTTTCTGCAGGAAAGCCGGCAACGCCACCTTGGTCGCCAGGGCGGCAGCACCCAGGCCCACGGCGCCAGCAGTCAGCTTCTGGCCGGTGGTGAGGCCACCGCCCTGGTTGTTGGTCTCGTTGATCGTCGTGTTGTTGATGATCGTGGTGTTGTGGATGTTGTTGAAGATGACGTCGTTCGGCGGCGGGTAGATGTCGTGCGGCGGGTTGACCCAGGCAGGCACCGGCACAAAGACAGGCGTCGGCAGCACGAATATCCCGACCGGCGGCGGCGGTGGTGGCAATTCGATGAAGTCGCGCGGCCGCGGCGGCAGGAATATCACCGCCACGGGCGGCGGCGGGTCGAAGTCGAATTCCGGATCGTCGAAATAGAGCACTGGCCGGTCGACATAGACGATCTCTTCCGGCGGTGGCGGCGGCACGTCATAGTCATAGACCGCGAAATTCTGCGGCGGCTCCAGGGCAGCGTCGAAATGCTCGAGCCTGCGGCGGGCATCCCAGGCATGGGGGCCATGCGGATAGCGATCGAGATAGGACCAATAGGCTTCGGGCGTGTCCCTGAGCCAGGTCTGGCGCCAGGTGATCGCCTCGCGCCGCGCCGCCAGGATCGCGCGCACGCGCTTGGCCATCGGGTCATGCGGATAAGCAACGATGAAATCTTCGTAGCCGCGCATCGTGTCGCGATCGAGAGCCGCGATATAGGCATCATGCGCGTCGAAATCGCGTATCTCCTTGGTTCGGTTGGTACGCACCTCGGCGGCGGAGACCTGCGGCGCCGGAGCATCCGGGCCGCGGTCGAAGAAGACAAAGGGATCGGTGATCTTGGAGGCGTTCCAAGGCACCTCCGCGCCATCAGTCACTTCATTGACCCGCAGCCGCGTGCGGTCAAACACATCGCCCAGTTGCAGGCCACCATCCCTGATCATCTCGGCAAGCGCCTGGGCATAGGCCCCATAGGGTCCCTTGCCTTCCGGCGCGACCGTGCCCGGGGCTGCGTTGAAGGCAATCAGCATGTTCGGGTCGGGATCGACCAGTGCGAGGCCACCGGCCAGCGGCTGGTTCGACTTGGCGAAGGAATTTGGCCGCGCCGCGTCGAGCACGACGATGTTGACCTTCGTCGGCAGCGCGGCGAGCGGCTTGGTGAGGTCGGAAACCCGCACCGCGGCCATCGGCACGTCAGCCGCATTGGCGATCTCGGCATCGACGGGCGCGAAATAGTTCTCGCCTTCGAACTGCAATCCCTGCCCGGCCAGATAGACAAACACCACCGCGTCGGGGCCGGCTGCGGTCACCTTGGCGAGGAAATCGCGATAGGCGCCACGCAGCGATTCCTGGTCGACGTCACGCGCGCCGACCACGTCGAACCCGGCCGCCTGCAATGTCTGGGCGATCAAGCCCGCATCATTGGCCGGCGTCGTCAGCGCGCTAGCGGGATAGGCGGCATTGCCGATGACGAAGGCAAGGCGCTTTTCGCCTTGCGCCAGCGCCCCGGCCGTCGAGCCGAATGCCAAAATGGAGAGAGCGAGGAAGAAAGCGAGGAATTTCAAGACCGTCCGCATTACGATCATCCGTCAGGTAAGATGCTTCCGCCCCAGAGCCCAGACTAGGCTTGCGCAAAAAGGCGGCTTTGCGGCGTTAATCCGGCGTCTTTCGGTATCGAGCGGTCGATTGCCCGGTTTCAACGAAACGTGATCATTGTCCGGCTCAGCCGCGCCTTTTCCTGGGCTTTTCCAGCAGGGCGACCGCCTCGACATGCGGCGACCACAGGAACTGGTCGATCGGCGTCACGCTTTTCAGGGTGTAGCCGCCGTCGAGGAGGATGCGCAGGTCGCGAGCCAGCGTCACCGGGTTGCAGGACACCGCGGCAACGAATGGAACATCCGAGCGGGCGATCTGCTTCGACTGGTCCTCGGCACCCGCTCGCGGCGGATCGAAGACAAGGCCGTCAAAGGCGTTCAACTCCTTGAAGGTCAAGGGTCGGCGGAACAGGTCGCGGCGTTCGCCCGTCACCCGCTTGATGCCAGTCGCGAAGCGCGATCCCCGGTCGAGCGCCGAAAGTGCCGCCGCATCGCCCTCCACCGCATGGACTTCCGACTTCGCCGCAAGCCGGAGCGCAAAGCTGCCACAGCCTGCGAAGAGATCGGCGATCTTCTTGGCGCGCTTCAGATGTCCGCCGACAATCTCGGCCATGGTCTGCTCGGCTGCTTCGGTTGCCTGCAGGAAGGCACCCGGCGGCACGGCGACAGCGACGCTGCCGAACATCACCACGGGCTTTCTCGGCTCGATGATGATCTCGTCATCGATGGACAGCCTGGCAAAGCCTTGCGCAAGCACAAAATTGGACGCGATGCGGCGCTGGTGTTCGCCGAGCTTGCCGGACTCATGCACCGCGACATCGAGGCCGGAACCGGTCACGGTGACCGCCATCCGGAACGATTTGGTGGTGGCGCATATCAAGTCGGCGAGCGCCTTCAACTGGCCAAGCGCTCCGACGATTTCGGGCAGCGAGATCGGACATTCCGATATGGAAATGATTTCCGGCGACAGATGGCGATTGAAGCCGAGCAGCATGCCTGTATCGCTGCGACGCGCGGCAAGCACGACACGGCGTCGCGTCTGCGGAGCGCAGGCAACCAGCGCGTCGATGTCGCACTCGATGCCCTTGCCCTTCAGGGCGTGCACCACCTTCTCGCGTTTCCACTGGCGATAGGCTTCGGCCTCGAAATGCTGGAGGGCACAGCCTCCGCACTCCGTGAAATGGCGGCAGGCCGGCTCTATGCGCAGCGGCGAAACCTCCAGCACCGCCATCAACGTGGCGCGATCCCGCTCGCGCGCGGCGGTGACGGTCTCGCCGGGCAGCGTGAAGGGAATGAACAGATCGCCGCCTTCGGTCTCGGCAATGCCGTCGCCCTGGGCGCCAAGCTTTTTGATGGTGAAGCGCGCGCTCATCGATCCTTGATTCCACCGAGCAGGAATTCGCGATTGCCGTCGCCGCCTTCGATTGGCGACAGATGCAGGCCGAGCGAGCGCCAGCCGGGCACGGCGTCCAGCCAATCCTGCAGCAGGCCGGCGACCCGGGCGGCATCGAAGGGGTCTTTCAAGAGACCACCCTTGCCGATCGCCTCGCGACCCGCCTCGAATTGCGGCTTGACCAGAAAGATCCCGGCGGCACCGGGCTTCGCAATGGCGAGCGCCGGCGGCAACGCCAACTTCAGCGAGATAAAGCTGACGTCGGAGACGATGAAACCTGGAACACGGCCGGCAAGGTCAGCGATGGTGATATCGCGGGCGTTCAGCCCTTCGACGACCGTCACCCGCGGGTCCTTGCCAATATCAGGATGTATCTGGCCATGACCGACATCGATTGCCGTGACATGGGCGGCGCCGCGTTCGAGCAGCACCTGGGTGAACCCGCCGGTCGAGGCGCCGATGTCGAGCGCTTCGCGGCCGGCTGGGTCGAGGCTGAAGTGGTCGAGCCCGCCGATCAGCTTCAGTGCCGCGCGCGAGACATAGCCTTGCGCCGGATCATCGATGACAACAAGGCATTGCGGCGAAACGTTCTGACCGGGCTTGCGGGCAATGGTGCCATCAACCGTCACCGCGCCACGCTCGACCGCGTCGCGGGCACGCGAGCGGCTGGCAAACAGGCCGCGCTGGACGAGCAGGTCGTCGAGCCGCTGGCGGGTGCTGGCTGGCAGAGGCGAGTTCATCGGCCTTCATGGCGAAAGCTGGCGGCGAAGGCAAGGACATTGGACCGAACAAGGAAAGAGCGGCGAGCGCATCAGGCCGCGCCGCGGCTTGCACGCATCGCATCGGGTTCGGCAAAATGGTAATCGAGGAGGAGAACCTCCATCGTCGGAACCCGGGGACAAAGAATGCTGACGGGAACCTGCCACTGTGGTGCAACCCACTGGACCCTTGAGGGCGATCCGGGGCCGATCACCGCCTGCAACTGCACGCTTTGCCGCCGCTATGGCGTGCTCTGGGCCTATGACTATGCCGATGAGCGCATTCGCGTCGCGGGGCCGATGGCTAGTTACACGCGCGCCGGAAAGGATACGCCTTCGCTCGAAATCCTGTTCTGCCCGACCTGCGCCTGCGTGCTCGCCTGGCGCGGCCTGCGCGCCGATGCCTCCGGTCGAACGCGTATCGCCGTCAATGTGCGGCTGGCGCCGCTCGAGGCCGTGGCCGATCTGCCGATCGACCATTTCGATGGTCTTGACACTTTCGACGACCTGCCGCGCGATGGCCGCTGCGTGCGCGACATGTGGTTCTAGAAGATAGTGCGCGACACCTGGCGCTCGACGGCAGGAGACAAGCCGTCGTGCCGATCCCCTGAAGCTTGCTCCCGTGGAGGCTCAGCCGCACCCGCACCCGCGGACGCAGGCGCTGGTTCCGACACGACCACCAATTGCGGCACCTGCTTATAGGAGAAGCCGCCTCTGAGATCGCCCATTTTGCTCGCGACGATGCCCATCGCCGCCTTTTCGAGATTGCGGTCATAACGCGTCTCGGCGGCGGCGGGTGTCGCGATGATGGCTAAAAGTGCCACGCCGCACAAAAGCGTCTTCATTGTTATTGTCTCCCTGCCTGACGTCGATCTAGCAGGGCGCCATTGAAAAACGGCCAAGAGACACGGTAAGCAAAGCGCCAAACGGCAGCGTAAACAATGCGTTAATAAATCAAGCCGGCAAACTGATTCAAGCGCTTGAGGTTTTGATTCAGGCGCGCTGGGCCCGGGCCGTATGCCCGAGCGCGGTGAAAACGGTGCGCACGATGCCGGCGGCATCGAGGCCGGCATCGGCATACATTTTTTCCGGCTTGGCGTGATCGGCGAACACGTCGGGCAGCACCAGCGGGCGCACCTTCAGGCCGCTTTCCAGCAGTCCTTCATGGGCGAGGAACTGCAGCACATGGCTGGCGAAGCCGCCAATGGCGCCCTCCTCCACCGTAACCAGAACCTCGTGCAAACGGGCCAGCCGCCGGATCAGATCCTCGTCGAGCGGCTTGGCGAAGCGGGCATCGGCGACGGTGGTGGAAAGCCCGGCCGCGCCGAGTTCCTCGGCAGCCATCAGGCAGTCTTGCAAGCGCGTGCCGAAGGACAGCAGCGCCACCTTTGTGCCTTCCCTGACGATGCGGCCCTTGCCGAGTTCGAGAACCGAGCCGCGCTCCGGCATGTCGACGCCGACACCGTTGCCGCGCGGATAGCGGAAGGCGATCGGGCCATCATCATAGCTTGCCGCGGTGCGCACCATGTGGCGCAGCTCCGCTTCGTCGGCGGCGGCCATCACGACAAAGCCCGGCAGGCTTGCCAGGAAAGTGGTGTCGAAGGCACCGCAATGGGTGGCGCCATCGGCACCGACGAAGCCGGCGCGGTCGATGGGAAAACGAACCGGCAGTTTCTGGATCGCGACGTCGTGGACGACCTGGTCGTAGGCGCGCTGAAGGAAGGTCGAATAGATCGCCGCGAACGGCTTGTAGCCTTCGGTCGCCAGGCCCGCCGCGAAGGTGACCGCATGCTGTTCGGCGATGCCGACATCGAAGGTCCTTGACGGGAACACTTCGCCGAACAGGTCCAGCCCCGTGCCGCTCGGCATTGCGGCGGTGACGGCGACGATGCGGTCGTCCTCGCGGGCCTCCTGGATCAGGCTTTCGGCGAACACCTTGGTATAGGCCGGTGCGTTGGCCGGCGCCTTGGCCTGCGCGCCGGTGATGACGTCGAACTTGTTGACGCCGTGATATTTGTCGGCGGCGGCTTCCGCCGGTGCGTAGCCCTTGCCCTTCTGGGTGACGACATGGATCAGCACCGGGCCTTCGCCATTGTCGCGGACGTTTTTCAGGACCGGGATCAGATGCTCGAGATTATGGCCGTCGATCGGGCCGATATGGTAGAAGCCGAGTTCCTCGAACAAGGTGCCGCCGGTGACGTAACCGCGCGCATGCTCGACCGCCCTTGTAATGGCACGATCGGCGCGCTTGCCGAGATAGGACGTCAGTTTCTTGCCGAAGTCGCGCAGGCCGGCATAGGCCTTGCCCGAGGCCAGCCGCGCCAGATAGGCGCTCATCGCGCCGGTCGGCGGTGCGATCGACATGTCGTTGTCGTTGAGGATGACGATGAGACGGGCGTCGAGCGCACCGGCATTGTTCATCGCCTCATAGGCCATGCCGGCCGACATGGCGCCGTCGCCGATGACGGCTATGACGTTGTTGCGGCCACCGGAGAGGTCGCGCGCCGCGGCCATGCCGAGGCCCGCCGATATCGATGTCGAGGAATGGGCGGCGCCGAAGGGATCGTATTCGCTCTCGGCGCGGCGGGTGAAGCCGGACAGGCCGCCTTCTTGGCGCAGCGTGCGGATGCGATCGCGGCGGCCGGTCAGGATCTTGTGCGGATAGGCCTGATGGCCGACATCCCAGATCAGCCGGTCGTCCGGGGTGTTGAAGACATAGTGCAGCGCGACCGTCAGTTCGACCACGCCAAGGCCGGCGCCAAGATGGCCACCGGTGCGGGACACCGCGTCGACCAGTTCGAGACGGAGTTCTGATGCCAGTTGCGGCAGTTCGCTCTCGTCAAGCGCACGCAAATCCGCCGGAATGCGGACCTTGTCGAGAAGCGGCGTATGCGGCGTTGCGTTCACGGGAGTTCGGGCTTTCTGTTCAACGGCGGGATAGGCCGCCGGCCTGCGAAAGTAAATGCGTGTCGGTGACGCGGATCAAGCAGGTCCCCTCGCCGATTTTCCTCAGTTCTCCGGCAGCGGAATAAACTCTTTCTCGTCTCCAGGAACGATATCGAAGCGGCCCGTCTTCCATTCCTGCTTGGCCTGTTCGATGCGCTCCTTGGAGGAGGAGACGAAATTCCACCAGATGTAGCGCTGCGAGCCGAGCGAGGCGCCGCCGAACAGCATGAAATGCGCGCCGGTGTGCGACGACACGATGATCTCGTCGCCGGGCCGGAACACCAGCAGGCGTTCAGCCGGGAAGACGTCACCCGAAATCGTGACCTCGCCTTCCAGTGTGTAGATGGCGCGCTCCTCCGCATCGGCCGGGATCTTTATGCTGGCGCCGGCCGCCAGCCTGAGGTCGGCGTAGAGCGTGTCGGCGTCGGCCCGTACCGGGGAACGCAGTCCCTGGAAGTCACCGATCACAACGCGGCCCGTGACGCCTTCGGCATCGATCTCGGGCAGCCGCAAGGCAGCGGTGTTCTCGAATACGGGCGCCACTTCCTCCTTGCCGTCCGGCAATGCCAGCCACGTCTGCAGGCCGGAGATCGACATCGGCGCGCCGCGCAATTCCTCGGGCGTACGCTCGGAGTGGACGATGCCTCGGCCTGCGGTCATCAGGTTAACGTCACCCGGCTGGATGACCATTTCGGTACCGAGCGAATCGCGATGCCTGATCTTGCCGTCGAACAGATAGGTAACCGTCGACAGGCCGATATGCGGATGCGGACGGACGTCGAGCGCCTGGCCTGCACGCAGGATCGCCGGCCCCATGCGATCGAAGAAGATGAACGGCCCGACCAGCCGCCTCCTGGCGGTCGGCAGAGCGCGACGGACCTCGAAGCCGCCAATGTCCTTGGCGTTCGGGATGACCATCAGTTCGATCTGGTCGCTGGCAAAGGCGTCGCCGGCTTCAGGGTCTTTCCCCGGGAAGAAGCTCATGAACTCTCCTTATCAGCGTTCGGCAACCGCCTTGGCGGCATCAGGCAAAGCGGATCGCCGCTTTTGCCCGCAGTTTGGCGGCCACTTCTTCGCGGTTGCGCGGATGCTGGTTGGTTTCGAGCGAATCGAGAAGTTCGCGCGCCGATGCCGCAATGGCCTCCACGGCGTGGTCGAACGCATGCTGGTTCTGTTTCGAGGGCCGCGTCGTTCCGCTCAGCTTGCGGACAAATTGAAGGGCTGCGTCGCGCACTTCGTCATTGGTTGCCGGCGGATCAAAATTGAACAGGGTCTTGATGTTTCTGCACATCGCTTCCGTATCTCCTCTTGTCCTGGAGCTGTTTCAATCGGGACGAGTTTCAATCATGATCGTGTCCAAAAACCGGTGAGGCAAGACCATGGTTCGCGGCCAGGCCTCAGTCCGCGTCGAGCGGCTCTGTTCCCACCGGCTTGCCATCGCGCGATAGCCTGATCTTCTCGACCTTGTCCTCGGCCGCCTTCAGCAGCCGGTCGCAATGCGCCTTCAGGGCCTCGCCGCGCTCATAGATCCGGATCGACTGATCGAGCGGCACGTCGCCACGCTCCAGATCATCGACGATCTTCTCCAGCGCGTCGAGTGCCTGTTCGAAGCTCATCGCCTTGACGTCTTCGTTGGTCTCAGCAGCCATCATTCATCCTTTCATCAGTCGCCCGACATGGGCGGCGACCGAAAATGCCAGTCCCTGCAGATCGTAACCGCCCTCGAGCAGGCTGACGAGCCGGTTGCCGCTGTGGCGGGCAGCGCGCTGCATCAGCTGGCCGGTCGCCCAGTCGAAATCGTCCTCGGTCAGGTTGATCTCGGCCAGCGGATCACGGTGATGCGCGTCGAAACCGGCCGAAATAATGATGAGGTCGGGCGCGAAATTGTCGAGCGCCGGCAGGACGCGCGACAGGAAGGCATCGCGAAACACCTCGCTGCCGGTCCGCGGCGCCAATGGTGCATTGACGATGTTGCCGGCGCCGGTCTCGCTCTTTGCGCCAGTGCCAGGATAAAGCGGCATCTGGTGAGTCGAGCAATAGAGCACCGAGGGATCGTCCCAGAAAATATCCTGCGTGCCATTGCCGTGGTGCACATCCCAGTCGACGACGGCGACACGCTCGACGCCGTGCTTCTTCTGCGCATAGCGGGCCGCGATCGCCGCCGTGTTGAAGAAGCAAAAGCCCATCGCCGTGGTCTTTTCGGCATGGTGGCCGGGTGGCCGGGCGGCGACGAAGACATTGTCGGCGCGGCCTGCGAAGACGTCGTCGACGGCGGCGTTGGCGGCGCCGATCGCGGTTATCACCGCCTGCCAGCTCTTCGGGCTGGCGGTGGTGTCGGCATCGATGCGGGCAATGCCCTCGTCGGGGATGGCGGCGCGCACGCGCGCGACGAAATCGGCCGGATGCGCGTAAAGGATGGTGGCCTCGTCGCCTTCCGGCGCCTTGACGCGGTCAAGCTCGGCAAAGGCTTCGTCGTCAAGCACGCGCTCGATGGCGCGCAAGCGGTCCGGCCGCTCGGGGTGACCGGGGGGCGTGATGTGTTCAAGGAAGATCGGATGCGTGTAGAGACGAGTGGCCATCGTCCCTATCTAGTGCCCCAACGCCGTGATGGCCATGCGTCGCGGCCCAATGGCTGGGGAAAATCGCTTCTGCGTCCATTGGCGTCGCTGTGGGGATTGGCGGCGCGGACGCTTCGGCATAAGGTCGCCTTCACTGCCTGGTGCCCGCCGCAAGCGGGAGAATCGGGAACACGGTTGAATTCCGTGGCGTGCCCAACGCTGTGAGGGGGACCGCGCCGGTAAATGCCACTGTCGATGACGGGAAGGCACCGGACGCGGGTTGATCCTGAGCCAGAAGACCGGCCTGGCAGGCACCGTCATCCGCATGGTCAGGCGGAGGACATGGGTTTGCAATCGCAAGGGGACAAGCGATGCCGGATGCTATGACCGCTCCTGTCGGCGACGGATTTGACCAGATGGCGCGCGACGCAGTCTACCGCGCCATGTTCACGCGGCGCGATGTGCGCAGTCATTTCCTGCCTGCTCCTCTCGACGATGAGGTGCTGGCGCGGCTGCTGCTTGCCGCCCATCACGCGCCATCGGTCGGGTTCATGCAGCCGTGGAATTTCATCGTCGTCCGCGATGCCGCGCGACGGGAGAAGGTGCGCGACCTGTTCCTGGCCGCGCGAGAACAGGAATTGCCAGAAATCGAGGAAGATCGGCAGGCGCTTTACCGCAAGCTGAAGCTGGAAGGCATCTGCGAAAGCGCGCTCAACATCTGCATCACCTGCGACCGACAGCGCTCGAAGGGCTCGCCGCTGGGACGTTGGCACAATCCGGAGATGGACCTCTACAGCACGGTCTGCGCGGTGCAGAATTTCTGGCTGGCGGCACGCGCCGAAGGCGTCGGCGTCGGCTGGGTCAGCATCATTGAGGCGCAGGCGCTGAAAAGCCTGCTTTCCATTCCCGACCATGTAACGCCGATTGCTTATCTCTGCGTCGGCCGGGTTTCCGAGTTCGCGCCCAAACCGGACCTTGAAACGCATGGCTGGGGCCGGCGCCTGCCCCTGCCCGAACTGATCATGAGCGAGACCTTTTGCGGGAAAGGCGAGGCACCGCTCAAGTCAGCGGTGGCGCGCCTGAAAGCCGTCGATACCGCACAGGCCAGCCCGGCTGATCAGCGCGTCGCGCCGGCCGTGCCCCAGCGCGAGCCGCCGAAGGAGGAAAGCGCTTTGTCCTTGAGTTCCCGGAACTTCGATGACGCCTCGGCCAGCCGGGCATCCCAAGCCGGATCAGGCACCTGGCCGGCGATGGTCTTGAAATAGACCTGCATCAGGCAGGCGATGGCGAAGGGCTCGATGAACGCCGCCTTGAAGGCCCAGGCGAAGACGATGGCCAGCACGAAGGCCCAGCCGGCGAGCTGGCCGGGCATCATGAACAGAATGGCGCCGGCCGGGGCCAGCATCAGCAGGAAGATCACGAACGACACGCCCCACATGATGACCGCCAGCCAGACGGCGTTCTTGACCATGGTCTTGCCGTTCTGGGCGTAGAGAACCACGCCCTGGCGCGCGGTTTCGAAAGGCGAGGATGAGTTGATGCGGATGTTGTAGCCGAGGATGATCTCGTCGATATAGGTGAGCGACAGGCGGATCACCGTGTTGATGAAGGAGACCAGGCCGCTCAGGCCCGGAATGGGCAGAAAGGCGGCGACGCCGCCGAGCAGGCCGGTGATGGCGCGGATGGCGCCCTTGACCAGCTGGTCGACGACGAAAAGGATGTTGGCCTCGGCGAAACGCTCGGTCACGACCTGCCGGGCATAGGCGATCTGGTTCTGGCCGTCAGGGACATCATGGCCGTCGATCAGGTGGACCATGACGGCGATATGGCCGGCCTTGACGACGTAGAGGATGTATTCGCGGATCCAGTAGACGGCGATGGAGACGATGCCGAAGCCGACCACGCCGCCCCACAGGGCAAAGGACAGCGGCCCATCTGGATCGGTGGAGATATGGCCGACGCCATAGCCGACCGAGGCGCCCGTGCCTGTCGCCATGATGTAGGCCAGCGTGATGCCGAAATAGACGATCATGCGAAAGACAATGAAAGGCCAGGTCCGCACCATGATGGACACCGACCTGCCGATCTCGAAATCCCACATGCCCCGAATCTCCCCTCAGAGATGGCTGCGGAGCATGCGCTCACCCCGAGGATTGTCAATCATGGGCGGGCACCAGGCAGCAGACGGGACTTCAGTTCGATTGCGGACCCGGCTCCTTGAGCAGCCCCTCAAGCAGTTGCTTGAACGCCGCCACCACCTTCCTCGACGTGGCTTCGGGGTCGTTTGAATTGGCGATCCGCTGCGACGCCTGGCTGCTCGCCCCGTTGATAAGCCGTGCGGCCGTTTCAGGGTCGACGCCCGGGACGACCACCCCTTCCCCCTGCAGGGCTGTCAGGTGATCGGTCATTGAGCCAACGCAGGCATTGGCATTCGACCATTGCGCCGGATCGCCCAGCACAGCCGGGCCATCCCGGAACATGATGCGCTGGATTTCCGGCTCCAGCGCCATCTCGATATAGGTGGTGCATTCGTCGACGAAACGCTGCCAGCGGGTCGGCGCTCTCGAGGCGACCTCGTTCACCCGAGCCGCCATCTCGCCGTCGATTTCGGCGATAACCGCCTCCAGCAGTCCCTTCTTGTCGCCGAAGTGATGATAGAGCGCGCCGCGCGTCAGTCCGGCTGATGCCGTGAAATCATCCATCGACGCTTCGGCATATCCGATCGTCCCGAAGGCCTGGCGCGCAGCTGCGATCAGCTTGGCGCGCGTCTCGGCGATCATCTCCTTGCGGGGTCTGTGCATCTTCTGGCCCTACTTACATACGCCCCGTATGCCAATTGACATACGCCGCGTATGATCTATCTAGTTCTCATACGCTCCGTATGTAATTGTCAGATCGCCCTTTGTCGAGGAACCGGATCATGCAAAACCCTTACTCAGAGATCTTTCGCGCACCCGGTGCCAAAGGCTTCGCAGCCGCCGGTTTCCTGGCGCGCCTGCCGATCGCCATGGCGCCTATCGGCATCGTGGCGATGCTGTCACAGACGCGCGGCGAATACTGGCTGGCCGGCGCTGTCTCGGCGACATTCGCATTGGCCAACGCTTTCCTGGCGCCGCAAATATCAAGACTGGTCGACCGCCTTGGCCAGACCCGGATCGTCGTGCCCACCACAATCATCTCCGTGCTCGCATTCCTGACGCTGATTGCGTCGGCCAATCAGGACTGGCCAGTCTGGACGCTGTTCGTGTCGGCTCTGCTGGCCGCCGCAATGCCCAGCATGCCGGCGATGGTGCGCGCACGCTGGACCGAGCTTTTCCGCGGTCGGCCCGAGATGAACACCGCCTTCGCCTTCGAGTCGGCGGCGGATGAGTTGGTCTACATCGCCGGAGCATCGCTGTCGGTGGGCTTGAGTGCCGCCCTGTTCCCGGAAGCGGGCATGCTGGCGAGCACGCTGTTCCTTGCCTTGGGCTCGACGGCGTTCATCCTGCAGCGCTCGACCGAGCCGCAAGTGCGGCCAATGGGTGCAGGCTCGAGCGGCTCCGCAATTCGCCTGCGCCCGGTACAGATCATCACATTCGCCCTGATCTTCATCGGCGCCACCTTCGCGACGACGGAAGTCAGCACCGTGGCTATCACCAAGGAACTTGGCCAACCCGGCGCCGCCAGCCTCGTCATTGGCGTCTACGCGCTGGGGTCGTTCGTGCTCGGCATCATTGTCGGCGCGCTCAATCTGAAAACACCGCTGCAACGCCAGTTGGCCATCGCGGTAGCCGTCATCGCGGTCAGCACGCTGCTGCCGCTCACCGCCGGCACCGTGCCCCTTCTGGCACTCACCGTCTTCATCAGCGGTGTGGCCATCTCGCCGACCTTCATCACGGCATTCGGCCTGATCGAACGGCATGTGCCGGAAGCGATGCTGACGGAGGGCATCACCTGGGTGACCACGGGGATCGGTATCGGCATGGCGCTCGGCTCCTTCGCCGCCGGCGCCGTGGTGGACGCATTCGGCGCCCAGAGCGGGTTCTGGGTTTCAGTGGCCGCAGGCACCATCGCGCTGGCCACCGTGCTGCTCGGCCAGCGCAGCCTTGCCACCCGTAAATGCGAGTTGGAGGAATGCGACGCCGCTGCCGTTCCGGCCGAGTGACAGCCTGGCCATGTCGAGATTCACGTCAGGCCGACCTCCTGAATATCAACATGGCCTAGAGAATCTCGGTCTTCGCGATGTGGATGCCAAAGCCTTCGAGGCCGACATAGTGGCGCTCGCGCGAGGCGATCAGGTTGATCGAGGAAATGCCGAGGTCCTTCAGGATTTGCGCGCCGAGGCCGATCTCCCGCCATTCGTTCTCGCGCCGGCGGGCCTCTTCATGATCCTCGCGGTCGCCGCTTGCAGGCCGTTTGCGTTCCTGATGCGCGACGCCGACGGAACCCTCGCGCAAATAGACGATGACGCCTCGCTTGCGCTCGCCCATCGCCTTCATGATGCCGTCCAACCGATGGCTAGGGCCGAAGACGTCGGTCACCACATCCTCGGAATGCAGCCGCACCGGCACGTCCTCGCCGTCGCGGATGTCGCCGAAAACGACAGCGACGTGATGCATCGTGTCCCACGGCAGCGTGTAGGTGAAGACCTGTGCCTTGCCGCCGAGCGTGTCGATATCGGAGCAGGCGACGCGCTCGACCAGCGTTTCCTTGCGCTGACGATAGGCGATGAGGTCGGCGACCGACACCTGCTTGAGGCCATGCTCCTCGGCAAAAGCCTGCACCTGCGGGCCGCGCTTGACGGTGCCGTCGTCATTGACCAGTTCGGAAATGACGCCGATCGGCGGCAGGCCGGCGAGCTTGCAGAGATCAACGGCTGCTTCGGTATGGCCCGAACGCATCAGCACCCCGCCTTCGCGCGCGATCAGGGGGAAGATGTGGCCGGGGCGGACGAAATCGGAGGCGCCGACATTGCCGTTGGCGAGGTTGCGCACGGTGAGCGTGCGGTCGTCGGCCGAAATGCCTGTCGTCGTGCCATGCTTGAAATCGACGCTGACGGTGAAGGCCGTGGTGTGGGCGGAATCATTGTCGGCGACCATCGGCTGCAGGTTGAGCCGCTTGGCCTCCTCGCGCGGCATCGGCGTGCAGACGATGCCGGAGGTGTTGCGCACGATGAAGGCCATCTTCTCGGGCGTACAATGGACGGCGGCGACGATCAGGTCGCCCTCGTTCTCGCGCCCGTCATCATCCATGACGACGACGATCTCGCCACGTTCGAAGGCTCGGATGGCTTCGACAATCTTCTTTTGATCGTAAGGCATGGGCGCTCGCTTGGCTCGCAGGGCAGTAGGGAATAGGGCAGTTGGGAAAGGGAGGGTTTTGGCTGTTTCGGCAGGCAGCGTAACATACTGCCCTACCGCCTCATCCCCCTCCCTTCCCCGTCTGTCCTCGATGCCGCAGATAATGATCAGCGATCGCGCAGGCAACCATCGCCTCGCCGATCGGCACGGCGCGGATGCCGACGCAAGGGTCGTGGCGGCCCTTGGTCATTACCTCGACGTCGTTGCCGTCCTTGTCGATCGACTTTCGCGGCGTCAGGATCGATGAAGTCGGCTTGACTGCGAAGCGCGCAATGATCGCCTGTCCGGTCGAGATGCCGCCGAGGATGCCGCCGGCATTGTTGGACAGGAACACCGGCTTGCCGTCATTGCCCATGCGCATCTCGTCGGCATTCTGTTCGCCGGTGATACGGGCGGCCTCGAAGCCGTTGCCGATCTCGACGCCCTTGACGGCATTGATCGACATCAGCCCGGAGGCGATGTCCTGGTCGAGCTTGGCGTAGATCGGGGCGCCGAGACCTGGCGGAACGCCGTCGGCGACGATTTCGATCACAGCACCGACTGACGAACCGGCCTTGCGGATGCCGTCGAGATACTGCGTGAAGACGGGAACAGAAGCGGGATCGGGGGTGAAGAACGGGTTCTCGGCATCACCGATGAAATTCCAGTTCCAGTTGGCGCGATCGATCGACTTCTCGCCCATCGACACCAAAGCGCCGCGCACCACCATGCCCGGCACGACCTTGCGGGCAAGCGCCCCGGCGGCAACGCGCGCGGCCGTCTCGCGGGCCGAGGAGCGGCCGCCGCCGCGATAGTCGCGTATGCCGTATTTGACGTCATAGGTGTAGTCGGCATGGCCTGGCCGGTATTGGCGTGCGATCTCGCCATAGTCCTTCGAACGCTGGTCGACATTCTCGATCAGCATCGAGACCGGCGTGCCTGTGGTGATCATCGTCTGGCCGTCCCCGTCGAGGACGAAGCCGGACAGCACCTTCACCTCGTCTGGCTCGCGGCGCTGGGTGACGAAGCGCGACTGGCCCGGCCGGCGCTTGTCGAGTTCGGCCTGGATTTCATCCCGCGTGAAGCGGATGCCCGGCGGGCAGCCGTCGACCACGCAGCCGAGCGCTGCCCCATGGCTTTCGCCCCAGGTGGTGACGCGGAAAAGGTGGCCGAACGTGTTGTGAGACATGGAAAACTGCCCTGCCCGGCAGTCGAGCCGGTTGAAGCCTGCCTTCTATTGGCGTTTTTTGCGGTGGTCAAACTGTCATCCCCGCCGTTTAAGTTTTGACACATTCGGCTGGTTTCTGCTTTCTTCCATCCGCCGTTGAGGATCCGCCGCCACAGTGCCGGCGCAATGACCAAAGAGGACAATCATGCGTACCCTGATTGGCGCTGTTGCCGCCATGCTGCTTTGTTCCACCGCCGCCTTCGCCGGACAGACCGAGGGCCTGATCAAGAAGATCGACAAGGATGCGCTGACGCTGACGCTGGACGACGGCAAATCCTACAAGCTGAACGCCGAAACCGATCTCGACTCCCTGAAGCCGGGCATGGACATCGTAATCGCTTACGATGTGACCAATGGCGAGAATGTCGTGACCGATATGCAGTTGCCGGACAGCGACACGAACTAGCTCAGGCGGCTTAAAGCCACTCCAGACTATGCCCTTCGAGCTTGAGCACGCGATCCTGCGGTATCTCCAGGTTCGCGGCCTCGTCCTCGGCCATGTCAAGCACGAAGCGGAACAGGGTGCGCATGACGCCGCCATGCGTCACGCAGATCGTCCTGCGATCGAGTTCGTCGAAGCAAGGCTTCACCCGTTCGAGCAGCATCTGGTAGCTTTCCGCCCCCTCGCCGGGTGGCTGAAAATTCCATTTGTCCAGGGCACGTGACCGGCTTGCTCCGGGAGACTGCGTCTCGAGCTCGGCAAAGGTAAAGCTCTGCCAATCGCCGAAATTGACCTCAACCAGCCTGACATCGGTTCGATAGGCGAGCGGATCGAGCTTCATCGCGGCGCGGATGCGCTCCATCGTTTCGCGCGTCCGCCGCATCGGGCTGGCGACGAAATCGAAATCCCTGACATCGCCGACAAGTTGGGCCAGCCGATGCCCGTTTCCGGTTGCCTGTTCGCGGCCAAGGGCATTGAGGTCGGTGTCGGCCTGGCCCTGAAGCCGGAACTCGGCGTTCCACGCAGTCTGGCCGTGGCGCACGATATAAACCAGCGGGTACATCAGGTCTTCCGGAGGTCGGGCCAGGGCCTGGGCGGAGGAGGAGCGGAGGGATTAATCCTTGACCGTCGAAATATCGGGCGCGTCGACCGCCTTCATGCCGACCACGTGATAGCCGGAATCGACATGATGCACTTCACCGGTGACGCCACGCGACAGGTCGGACAGGAAATAGACGCCGGAATCGCCGACCTCTTCCTGCGTGACCGTCTGCTTCAGCGGCGAATTGTATTCGTTCCACTTCAGGATGTAACGGAAGTCGCCGATGCCGGAGGCGGCCAGCGTCTTGATCGGCCCGGCGGAGATGGCATTGACGCGGATTTTCTTGGCGCCAAGATCGACGGCGAGGTAACGCACGCTAGCCTCGAGCGCGGCCTTGGCGACGCCCATGACGTTGTAGTGCGGCATCACCTTCTCGGCGCCATAGTAGGTCAGGGTCAGCAGCGAGCCGCCATCGGTCATCAGCGCTTCGGCGCGCTTGGCGATGGTGGTGAAGGAATAGACCGAAATGTCCATGGTGCGCAGGAAATTGTCGCGCGTCGTCTCGACATAGCGGCCGGTCAGCTCGTCCTTGTCGGAAAAAGCGATCGCGTGGACGAGGAAGTCGAGCTTGCCCCAATGCTTGGCGACATTGGCGAAAACCTCGTCGAGGCTCGCCGGGTCGGTGACGTCGCAATGGCCGGCGACAAAGGCGCCGAGTTCCGCCGCCAGCGGCTCGACACGCTTCTTGAACGCCTCGCCCTGATAGGTCAGCGCGATTTCGGCACCATGATCAACGCAGGCCTTGGCGATGCCATAGGCAATCGACCTGTTGTTCGCGACGCCAAGAATGAGGCCGCGCTTGCCGGCCATCAGGCCCTGTCCACCCGCCATGTGAGCGCTCTCCGCAAGGTTTGTGCTTTGTGGAGTGCCTATCGCACAGGCACACTGCCCCTTCAAGCGCTCAAACCGGACAGTTCAGGGGACAAAAGCGCCGGATCAGCCTTTTTGGCCGCGCAACAGCGTTTCCAGCGCGCTGTCGCCGCCTTCCGGCAGCATGATGCGCACATGGGCGTAGAGGTCGCCATGGCCGCCGGCTTTTTCCGGGAGACCCCGCCCCTTCAGGCGCAGCACCTTGTCCGAACTCGACCAGGCGGGAACGTTGACCGCGAGCCGGCCGGTCGGCGTCTCGACCGGTACCTTGGCGCCCAGCACCGCATCCGCCAGCGGCACCGGCAGATCGGCATGCAGGTCGCGGCCTTCGATGCGGTAGCGCGGGTGACGGCGGATATGGATCTTGACCAGCGCGTCGCCAGGCTGGCCCGGCCCCTGCTCGCCCTGCCCCTTCAACCGGATGGTCTGACCATCCTCGACAAAGGTCGGCAGCTTGACAGCCACCTTGCGGCCATCGGGAAACATCGCCGTCACCTTTTCGGCGTTTGCCGCTTCCTCGATGGTGATGTCGAGCGTGACGTTCAGATCGGCCGCCGTCGCCGGCTGGCGACGGTCGCCTGCGCCCGCGCCGCGCGCACCGGAAAAGGCGTCGCCGAAAATCTGGCTGAAAATATCGCTGTTGCCGTCGAAAGGATCGCCGCCCGGGCGCCCTGACCGGAATTCGAATCGCGAACCACCGGCCCCTTGCTGGCGGCGAAACCCTGCAAAGGGGTCGCCACCACCGGCGGCGCCCTCAAACCCCTGGAAGCGCGGCTTGCCGTCGGCATCGATCTCGCCGCGATCGAAAGCGGCACGATTCTTCTCGTCGCCGACGATCTCATAGGCCTGATTGGCCGCGGCAAAACGGTCCTTCGCCTTGGGATCATTCGGATTCTGGTCCGGATGATGTTTCTTGGCGAGTTTCCGGTACGCCGATTTTATGTCCTTGGCCGATGCGTTCTTTGCAACGCCCAGCACCTCATACGGGTCGCGCATGCGTTCTGCCCTGGAGAAGAGTTGAGTCCATACTTGCCTCCTATATGCGCTCGCATAGGAAGAAATTCCAGTGGCGGACCGTCATATCAAAAGCGGAAAGTCAGAGCGCCTTGAAGCCCTGCATGCGCCATCCGCCGGCGCCGGCGAGGCACAGTTCACCCTCGAACATGGCAACGCCGTCAAAGCTTTCGCGTGAGGCCTTGAAGCGGCGGCACGTCTGCCCCCTGTCCTTCAACTCCGCCAGCTCGGTGATGGAGCCACGCGACCCGGTGCCGGCATTCGCCCACGGCACGGCCCGGCCGCCGAGTTGCTCGATATCGGCGGAGGACACCGCATTACCGATCGTCGTCTGATCGGAGTCGCGATCCGAATCGGCGGGGGCGGATGAAGCCGAGGTGCTGCTGGTCAGGATCGAGCGGTCGACTTCGGCTTTTTCCAGGCTGAATCCACCTGCGCCACAGCCAACAAGTGGCAGGGCGATTGCCACGATCGCCGCTTTCGCGCTGGCCGAAGCGATAACGCTCCATTGCCTGCTGTCAAAAGCTTGCGCGATACGCGACAATCGGCAACCTCCCCCGGTTCGTGACAATTTGAGAAAAACTATGAGTGACACAGAGTTAACAAGCAGTGACTTTACCGAGGCGGCCGAGCCGTTTCGCCTCTTTGCCGCATGGCTGGACGACGCCACCAAGAGCGAGATCAATGACGCCAATGGCGTGGCGCTGGCTACCGTCGATGCCGAGGGCATGCCGGATGTGCGGATGGTGCTGCTCAAGGGGTTCGATGAAGGCGGCTTTGTTTTCTACACGAATTTCGAGAGCGCGAAGGGCCAGGAGATTCTTGGCAGCATGAAGGCGGCGATGTGTTTCCACTGGAAATCGCTGCGCCGCCAGGTACGCATTCGCGGCCCGGTGGAGATCGTCAGCGACGCCGAGGCCGATGCCTATTATGCGACGCGGCCGCGCGGCAGCCGCATCGGTGCCTGGGCATCGAAACAGTCACGGCCGCTCGAAAGCCGCTTCGCGCTGGAGAAGGCGGTCGCCGAATACACGGCGCGTTATGCCATCGGCGAGATTCCGCGGCCAAGACACTGGTCGGGTTTCCGCATCGTGCCGAAGACGATCGAGTTCTGGCACGACCGACCCTTCCGATTGCATGACCGGGTGGTCTTTTCACGCAACGCCAAGGGCGGCTGGGACAAGACGCGGCTCTATCCCTGAGGAATTGCTACTTCTTCCTTGTCATGAACGCCGTGAGCGCCGCGCGCGCCTCGTCCGACTTCAACCGCTCGCGGAAATGCTCGCTTTCCTCGCCGATGCGCGCGACGAGGTCGTCGCGCGAGCCGCGCATGAGATCGCGCGCGATCTTCAGCGCCTGCGGCGGCTTGGCCGCGATCTGGCCGGCAGCCGCCAGCACCGAGGCCTCCAGCGCAGCCTCCTCGACCACGTCGTAGATCAGGCCGGCGGCCTTCGCACGCTCGGCGGAAAAGCCCTCGCCAAGGCCAAGCAGCGCGAACGCGCCTTGCTGCCCCAGGACCCGCGGCGCCAAAAGGCTGGATCCCGCCTCGGGCACCAGGCCAAGATCGACAAAAGGCGTCCTGAACACAGTGCGCGGCGTGGCAAAGGTCAGGTCGCAATGCAGGTTGATCGTGGTGCCGATGCCGACCGCGATGCCGTCGACGCCGGAGACGATGGGTTTTTCGACCCTGGCCAGCGCCATCAGGAAATCCCAGACTTCCGTGCCGCCATCGCCACCCGTGGCCACGACCATGAAATCGGCAAGGTCGTTACCCGAGGAGAACGCGCCAGGCACGCCGAGGAACACATGGACGCGGATCGCCGGATCGGCGTCACCCGAGGCCAAGGTTTGCGACATCTTGGCGTACATGGCGCGCGTCAGTGCGTTCTTCTTGTCCGGGCGGTTCATGCGTATGATCTGGATGGCGCCCTGGCGCTCGACGAGGATATGGTCTGTCACAGTGTTTTCCTTGTGAACGTCAGACTGAAATCAGCGTCTTGCCGGCAGCCACGAGGCTTTCCGCGCCATCGACAACACGCCCTTTCAGGGCACCCGTCTCGCCGAGCAGGTTTTCGGCAAAGAAGCGGCAAAGGCCGATGCGGCCCTGATCGGCAAGAGCGCCCCGCGCCAGATAGGCGCCGCCGGCGGCAAGCGAGATCAGTCTGAGATAAGGCGTCGCACCCGCCAGCGCCTCCTCCGCCCGACCGTCCGCCGACAGTTTTTGCAGGAAACGCGTCGCCTGCGTCAGATCGCCGAGTGCTGCGTCGAGCGCATCCGCGGTGCGACCGAAACCCTGCAGGTTCGAGGTGCGCACGGCGTTGGCGGCCACAGCCAGTTCGCCAATGAAGCCATGCACATGCTCGCCGCCGCCGAGCGGCAGCTTGCGGGTGACCAAGTCGATCGCCTGGATACCGTTGGTGCCCTCGTAGATCGGCGCGATGCGCGCGTCGCGGTAGAGAGCTGCCGCGCCCGTCTCCTCGATGAAGCCCATGCCGCCATGCACCTGGAGGCCGAGCGAGGCCACTTCGACGCCGACATCGGTCGAAAATGCCTTGGCCAGCGGTGTCAGAAGATTGGCACGATCACGCCAATGCCCGGCCTGGTCACCGTCCGAGACCCGCGCCATGTCGATCGCATGGGCACAGGAATAGCTGATCGCCCGCGCCGTCTGCGTCAGCGCCTTCATGGTCAAGAGATTGCGCTGCACGTCGGGGTGGTGAACGATCGGCGCCATGCCGGCGCCGGCGTAATCCGCCGCCTTGCCCTGGCGGCGCTCATTGGCATAGGCGACCGCCTTCTGGGTGGCGGCTTCCGCGACGGCGACCCCCTGCATGCCGACGGCCAGGCGGGCATTGTTCATCATGGTGAACATGCAGGCGAGGCCCTTGTTCTCCTCGCCGATCAGCCAGCCAATGGCGCCGGGCTTGGCGCCCTGGAACCCATCGCCATAGATCATGGTGCAGGTCGGCGAGGCATGGATGCCGAGCTTGTGCTCGAGGCCGGAACAGAAGACATCGTTGCGGACGCCGAGCGAGCCGTCGTCGCCGACCAGGAATTTCGGCACCAGGAACAACGAGATGCCGCGCGTCCCGGCAGGCGCATCGGGCAGCCGCGCCAGCACCAGATGGATGATGTTGTCGGTGAAATCGTGCTCGCCATAGGTGATGAAGATCTTCTGGCCGAAGATGCGGTAGGTGCCGTCGCCGGCAGGCTCGGCGCGGGCGCGCAAGGCAGCGAGGTCCGAGCCCGCCTGCGGCTCGGTCAGGTTCATGGTGCCCATCCATTCGCCGGAGACGAGCTTTTCGAGATATTTTGCCTTGAGCTCTTCCGAAGCATGCTTGTCCAGCGCTTCGACCGCGCCCATGGTCAGCGTCGGGCCGATGCCGAAGGCCATGGCGGCCGAATTCCACATTTCTAGCGCGGCGACGCCCAGCAGGGTCGGCAGCGCCTGGCCGCCATATTCCTCGGGCCCGGACAGCGCGTTCCAGCCGCCATCGATCCAGCGGCGATAGAGCTCCTTCCAGCCGGGCGGCGTGGTGACGGCAGCGTCCTTCAGCACCGCACCGTGTTCGTCGCCGATCTTGTAGAGGGGAGCCACTTCCTCGGTGGCGAAACGGCCAGCTTCGCCAAGAACGGCATCGACCAGATCCTCGCTGAGATCGCCAAATGCGCCGGCATCGAGCCCCTGCTTGAGCCCAGCCACGTGCTTCAGCGTAAAGGCGATATCCTCGACCGGTGCCCGATACATGCCGTTCGATCCTCCTGATGCATCGGCCTCGCCGACCCTAGAGCCAGTGCCGCCACAAAACCATCCGCCTTTGGGCGGTCTCCCATCGTCTTTTTACGTAAACGTCAAACTTTGTCACGCGGATTTTGCAATCGCGCCGGCCTGTATTAAATTCCGTCGAAGCCGGATCAAATCGACCGGCGATACACCAGAATCAGCCGACCGGAACATCCCATGCTCGCCAGACCCGACGCCTACCGCTGCATCGAATGCGGCCTGCCTTATCGCGCACCCGGGTTCTGGTATCATGAGGGCAGGCTGGAACATGGTGCGGCCTACTGGTCGGATCGCGGCATATTGTGCTCGCCGCAATGCTCGCTGGCCCACCACCGCAAGCGCGCCGCCGAAGGCACGCTGCAGCAGGAGCCCGCGCCCGACCCGTTTGAATTTCCGCCCGGCATCCGGCGCTAGCCTCATAACCGCCCGCCGAGCATCTTGCGTTGCCGGCGACCGAAACGATCATCTGGTCGTCCATGTTCAGAAGGCGATCTTTACGCCCAGCTTGCCGCTGACGGTTGAACTGTCTTGGGACCACTTGCCCCGGATCTCGCTGCTGAGGGTGGTCGATTGGGACATTTTCAGATTGAAGCCTGCCGACACCGCCGCCGAGAAGTCCGCATCTTCGAAGTCACTCTCGATACCGGATACGCTCGCGGTGTTTGAATAGCCGAAGCGCTGCTGCAGATCGGCTCGCGCGTAGGGGCTGATCACCATACCGTTTCCGAGTTGATAATCTGCATAAACTCCAGGTTCGAACTTGATTGCGCCAAATGACAGGCGGCTTTTTCCGTACGAAACGCCAGAGCTGTCCGTGTACTCGTCGCCGGTGAAACTAACACCAAGCAATCCACCACGCAGATCGAAGCGCACCCGATCGGTCAAGTTGAAGATGTGGCCGACCGATCCCGTCACGGCGTAGCCTTGTGTGTCATACGTGCCGGAGCCAAGGCCTGTGCTTTCGACATCGGTGTTGCCGAGGAACGCCGATGCCGCCACGAGCATATAGCTGGTGCCGCGACGATAGAGCCCATAACCGCCGAACATACCGCTTCTGTTGGTGGCTTCGCCGTTGGGAGGAAAGAAACCGAACGCATTGGCGTCTACGCTGGCCGATGCATAACCGCCAAACAGCCCCAGGTTCAGTCCGTGCTCATTGTCGAAACCGAAGTGCTTTGCAGCATTGAAGTCCACGCTGACCGCGGCGGAAAATTCGTCAACGTCGAAGTCCGGTCCGGTAATCACGGTCGGCCCCTGTGAAATCGTGAAGCCGTCGTGCTTCGTGTGCGCCAACTGGCCCGAAGCGAAGACGCCGAACGGCGCCGACAGAGCTTGCGCGGGGCCGCTCGCAGAGCCGACATCCGACTCGATCGCGTTATCGACAACACTCAGAAGCGCATCCAGGGACGTGTCGACAACCGCGCCATTGGCTATGCCGTTGAGATAGCACTGCCCTGACAGAACAGTTCCCTCGCCAACGAAGATGCAGGCGGCGGCCTTGGAAGGCAGGAGGACGGCCAGGGCACCGATCGAGAGCGCAATCGCGTTGACGGGGTCAAGATACCATTTCTTTGCTGTCATTGTCATTTCCCCTCTTTATTACAAGTAAGACAATAATAATCAGGGATGCAATTCGCCGACGATATTCAAAATATCCATCCAGCCTCAGCGTGCGCGCTCAACATACTGCGACTGCACTATGGTGATTATAACAGGCTATGCCCTGGGAAGATATGGCTTCGAGCGTCGAATCGGCTTGCGCATGCCGGCGCGGCCGCGGTCCTTGCCAAACGAGTCTTTTGAAGCGCTTATAAGACGATGGTTAGCGCCGTCCCGCTTGGCCGATCAAACGCGGGTCGCGAGACCCTCGCCCTTTCTTTGAGGCGGTTTGTGGTGTAAAATTCAGCGGTCTTCGGAGATACGGGTTTCCGGCGCCCAAGGGGGCGGCGCATCAGCCGGACGGACACTTCGACGGCGCGAACGTTGTCGCAGCTGAAACGAGCCCGTGACATGACCCACAGTTTCTTCCGGCACTTCGCTGCAGTTCTGCTGGTCGTGTTTTTCGGTTCGATGGCCGCCCAAGCCGCGGTCGAGGAAGTGCTTGCATCAAAGCCAAGCAAGCGGCTTGCCATCATCATTGGCAATTCGCATTACCAAAGCGCCCGCCTTCAACATCTGACCAATGCGGTAAACGACGCCACACAACTCTCCGAGAGTCTGAAGAGGCTGAATTTCGACGTGCTGACGGGGCTCGACCTTTCGTCGGACGGGTTTGCCAAGCTCTTCGACAGCGCCGACAGCAAACTCGCAACCGCCAGCGCCGTGGTGATCTTCTACGCCGGTCACGGCGTTCAGTTGCAGGGAGAGAACTATCTCCTGCCCGTCGATACACCCGATCCTGAAACCCTGGAAAAACTGACCGCGGGCGCGATCAGGCTAAACGACGTGATCGCAAAGTTTTCCAACCGGGAGAGGCAGACGTTTATTTTTCTCGACGCTTGCCGCAACAACCCGGTCGGCAAGGGCGCCAGCGTCATGGATGGCCTTGCCCAGGTCGAAGTGGGCGAAAACACGTTTGTCGCCTTCGCGACCCAGCCAGGCAACATCACGGCCGATGGCTCGGGAGACAACAGCCCCTTTACCACGGCCCTGTTGAGGAATGTTGAGATTCCCGGGCTCAGCATCTCGGATATGATGATCCGCGTTCGCAACGAGACAGAGGCACTCACCGCAGGTCGTCAGGTTCCGTGGGACCAGTCGAACCTTCGCGAGCAGTTCTATTTCACCGAGCAACAAGAGCTCGACCCGGCTCAGTTGAGCGCTAGCCTGTCTCGCATTCTGTCGGACCCGGCCGCCAAGAAAAAACTGCAGCTCGAGCTTGCTTCCAACGACCTGCAGACCGCCGTGCTTATCGTGGGACAGACATTGCGATCGGCCGAGATTTCAGTCCCGCCCGGCGCTTCACCGGAACCGGCAGGTACGCAGCTTGCCAGCCTTGAAGGAGCCCGGCAAAGCGTGGTTTCCGGTCTTGAAACATTGATCGTCGGCACGTCGGCAGGCGAGCCGGACCCTGCGAAAGCGACCGACCTCGCACGCAACATCCAGACGGAATTGCGCCGCTTGGGCTGCTATCGCATGACGGTCGATGGAGATTGGGGCAAGCACTCGGTCCAGGCTCTCAACACCTACTACAAGAACACCAAGCGGGCCGCGTCGGCGACCGAGCCAACGGTTGAACTTCTGGGCGATCTCTTCCTGCACTCCGGCCGCGTCTGCAAGGATCCGGTCATCGTGAAAGTCAAACCGGCGAAGGTCGCCTCGGACACCGCTCTGCGCAAAAAGGGAGCGCCGAGCAGAAAGGCCTCCACGCCCTCACGATCGCCATCGTCGCGTCCCGCCGCGCCCCCTCCCGACATCAGTGGCGGTATTGGGATTGGCGGTGTGTTCTAATCTGGCACGGGCTGCCCCAGCATCGAGAAGCATTCCTTAACCATGACGGTTCAGGATTTGCCTTTGATCAACGGGGATTCCCTGTTTTGAAATTGCAAAGGCGTTTCCATCGCCGTTCAAAGAGCGCTGTGCCAACGCTCGCCAGACCCTTTTTCCCTGGGCATGCCGCTTCTCTGAAACCTCTGTATATTTTCTGGCGACACGCACTGACGCCTCTGGCTTTCGCGGCGGCCTTGGGGCTGTCGATGGCGGCACAGGCTTCGAATTTCTCCGAGCCGTGGAAGAATGCCGACCGCGCCCTGGTGGTCGATGCCTATGAATACAATTCCATCGACTGGGCGCAACTTGCCACCGACAAGCGCATCGTCGGATTCATCAACAAGGCTTCCGACGGCATGCCGCCGCCCTATTTCTGTTCTGGCAGCGATACAGACGTGAAGCTGTGCAAGGCGCTGTGGAAACGCCATGCGGTGACCCGCGAACTGTTCCAGACGCGCCGGGTCGTGGCCAAGGCGCTCGGCATGAAGTGGGGCGCCTATCACCTGGCCCGCCCCGGCAATCCGGTCGAGCAGGCGAACAATTTCCTCGATTTTGCCGATCCCGCGCCGGACGATCTCATGGTTCTCGACCTCGAGGGCAACGATCCCTCGCAGTGGATGTCGCTCGACGATGCCGAGGAGTTCGTGCGCCAGGTGCATCGGCGCATGGGCCGCTTCCCGGTGCTCTATACCAACGGCAAGACGGCCCAGTACATCGCCGACAATCGCTACAAGTACCGGCTTCTGTCGCGGCTGCCGCTTTGGTACGCGCGCTACAGGCCTGATATCGACGTGCATTTTCCGATGGGCAACTGGCAAGGCTATGCGCTCTGGCAATTTTCCGCGCAGGCCAATTGCGGCCGCTTCCGTTGCCCCTACAGGGTTGCCGGCACGCCCAACGATATCGACGTCAACGTCGCGCCGACCGATGCCGCCACGCTGCGCCAGCAATGGCCGTTTGGCGGGCTGATCGACGTGCCATCAGACTATCTTGCCAGCGTGCCGGTGCCGCTCTCGCGCGAGGCAGCGCTCGCGGGCAAGGCGACCCTGATCTATGCGGATGTGGCAACGCCTCCGACGTTCGAGGAAATGGTCGCCGTGCTCGGTTCGCGCTGGTCGAAATTCCGCGACGGGTTCCACATGCCTGTGGTGAAGACGGTGCCGCGCAGGCCGGGCTTCGGCATTGTGCAATATGTCGCCTGGAAGCGAACCGAACAGCGTTCGCCCGAGCAGCTCGACGCCGCTTTCGCCGGGGCCGATCCGGTCAGCACCGCTTCGACCGAAATCGACCGCGGTCAGCAATAGGCCGCTACGCCCTAATTTCAGCTCGCCTGCTCGCGCGCCACGGCCTGCCAGCCGATGTCGCGACGGCAGAATCCGTCCGGCCAGTCGATCCGGTCGAGCGCGGCGTAGGCCCGCGCCTGCGCCTCGCGGACCGTGGCTCCGGTTGCCGTGACATTGAGGACACGGCCGCCATTGGCAACCAGCGCGCCGCCATTGATGGCGGTACCGGCGTGGAAGATCTGGGCGCCTTCGCCCGCCGCCTGCTCGACGCCGCGGATGACGGAGCCTTTTTCCGGCGTGCCGGGATAGCCCCGCGCGGCCATCACCACGGTGAGCGCCGCCTGGTCGCGCCAGCGTATGGAAGTGTGCGCCAACTGGCCGTCCACGGCGGCATTGAGCAGCACCAGCAAATCGTCCTTCAGCCGCATCATCAGCACCTGGCATTCCGGATCGCCGAAACGGGTGTTGTATTCGATCAGCTTCGGCCCCTTGTCGGTGATCATCAGCCCGGCGAAGAGAATGCCGGCGAAGGGCGCGCCAAGATCGGCCATGCCGCGCATCGTCGGCTCGATGATTTCGCGCATGGTGCGCTCGACCATCTCAGGCGTCATCACCGGGGCCGGCGAATAGGCGCCCATGCCACCCGTGTTGGGGCCGACGTCGCCGTCGCCAACGCGCTTGTGATCCTGTGCCGTGCCGAAGGGCAGTGCGGTGGTACCGTCGCAGAGACAGAAGAAGCTCGCCTCCTCGCCGGTCATGAACTCCTCGATCACCACTTCCGCGCCGGCGGCGCCGAAGGATCCCTCGAAACAGGCATCTAGTGCCGCCAGCGCCTCGTCCAGCGTCATGGCGACGGTAACGCCCTTGCCGGCGGCGAGCCCGTCGGCCTTGATGACGATCGGCGCACCAGTCTTCTCCAGATAGGCCTTGGCGGAGGCCAGATCGCCGAAACGGCCGTAGGCGGCGGTCGGGATGTTGTATCGCGCGCAGAGATCCTTGGTGAAACCCTTCGAACCCTCCAGCCTCGCGGCGGCTTTCGAAGGCCCAAAGACGCGGATGTTTTCCGCGCGCAGGTCGTCGGCAATTCCGGCGACGAGGGGCCCTTCCGGGCCGACCACCACGAGGTCGATTTCTTTCTCCCGGCAGAAGGCGGCCACGGCGGCATGATCGGTGATATCGAGCTTCACCAGCTCGGCATCGCTGCCGATGCCCGGATTGCCGGGGGCCGCGTAGAGCTTGGTCAGCAGCGGCGAGGCGGCGATCTTCCAGGCAAGCGCATGTTCGCGGCCGCCGGAGCCGAGAAGAAGAACGTTCATGGCCACCTCTTGATGCAAACCCTGGAGAGCACCCGCTATTGCTCTCCGGGCGACGGGTCAAGACACCAGGGTGTTTTGATCAAAATTGCACACGGGAACGTTATCCCGGCCGAAACCCGGCGCCGGCCATCGCCGCCGATTTTCTAGCCCGCTTCAGGCGGGAAAAACCACCGGGAACCAGTCCTCGCGCAATTTCTGGCCCGGCTGCATGCCGTGACCATGATAGGGCGGCGAGGTGCGGCCCGGCCGCTCGACATAGTGGGCATCGTCGCCGACCCAGCGCAGCGACAGCGCCCGGCGCCGTGCCGCGGTCGGGTTGCCGCGCGCGCCGTGCGCTGTGCGGAAGTCGAACAAGATGGCGTCGCCTGGCTCCATCTCCCATTCAAGAACCTTCATCGACGGATCGTTGTCGGGATCGGGTACCGGCAGGTAGTCGCCCTCGCCGGCGTAGAAATTGCTGTCGTCGAGCCAGCGCACAGGCAGGATCATCTTGTCCCATTTGTGCGAGCCGGCGATCAGGCGCAGCGTCGCCTCCTTTACCGGGTCGATGGGGATCCAGAAGCTCACCGTCTGCTGGCCATCGACGAAATAATAGGGGATATCCTGATGCCAGGGTGTCGGCTTCTGGGTGCCGGGTTCCTTGACCAGCACATGATCATGGAAGAACTGCGCGGTGCGCGACTGCATCACCGCCGCCGCCAGTTCGGCGGCCGGCGATTCGCGCACCACCCTGACGAATTCGGGAATACGCTCCCAGTTGCAGTAATCGTCGAAGAAACTGCCCTTGCCATTGGCGATGTCGGACGCGGTGGCGCTGCGGTTTTGCATATTGCGCTCGATGCCGGCGGCAATCGTGTCGACCCAACCCTTGAAGGCGCCGCGAATGCAGACTGCGCCGTCACGCTGGTAGTCGGCAATTATATCCGCGTCGATGATATCGGTGTCGATTGCGTGGGCAGCAGTCTGGGAAGCCATTGTGTCCTCCTTTCAGGATCGAGACGACTATCGCAACGATCGCTTATTCAGTAAAATAATAACTTCTCATCTGACATATAGACTGAAACTATGAACCTCACCCTCACCCAGTTGCGTTATCTGGTCGCTGTCGCCCGCCACGGCAGCGTCACCGGAGCGGCCAGAACTCTGAATATCTCGCAGCCGTCGATTTCGGTGGCTATCGACGCCATCGAAAAGGATTTCGGCCAAAAACTGTTCGTGCGCCAGCGCGGAAGCGGCGTTTCGCTGACCTCGTTCGGCCGTGTCGTCGTGGCGAAGGCAAAACAGGTTCTTGCTGAGACCGATGAACTCATGAGTCTCGGTTCGGGCAATTCAGTTATCGGCGGCGAGCTGGTGCTTGGATGTTTCGAGGATCTGGCGCCTTATTTCGCGCCGGGTCTCATCCGCGCTTTCTCCGAGCGCCATCCAAGTGTCGACGTCATCGTTCGCGACGAGACATTCGAGACGCTCGGACGACGCCTGGCGGACGCAGCCATCGATCTCGGGCTCAGCTACGATCTCGGTCTGCCCACGCATTTCGCCCGCATCCTGCTGCACGAACTGCGACCGCACGCGCTGTTGCCGGCGGGCCATGCTCTAGCGGGTCGCCCCGAAGTGAGCCTCGCGGATCTGGCCGCCTATCCGCTGATCACCACGAACCAGCCGCAGAGCTGGCAGCATATGCTCGATCTGTTCCGCAGCCGTGGTCTCTCGCCAGTGGCCGACAAGGCGACGAGTTCGTTCGAACTCCAGCGCAGCATGGTGGCGAACGGTTTTGGTGTCGCCGTCAGCTACACCCGGCCGCATGGTGACCGCAGCTACGACGGCCTGCCCCTGATCTGCAAGCCGCTGTCGGACCCGCTGCCGATGCAGCGGATCATTCTCACCTATGACACGCATCAGCGCGTGTCGAACGCGGCACTCGCGTTCGTCGAGGCGGCAAAATCCTGGTCTTCGACCCGCGATATCTTTACCTCATGACGGGTGACAGTCGCCCCTCGTCCGCTTGCCGCTTGACGGGTTCCGCGCCTGCTGCCACTCCATGGACATGGAACCTATCCAATCGAAAGCGGCCCAGGGCCGTGTCGCCGATGCGCCGAACGGCCATTGGGTCTACCGCGTGCTGCCGCGCGCGGTTTGGCCCTATGCGCAACTTGCGCGATGGGACAGGCCGATCGGCTGGCAATTGCTTCTGTGGCCGTGCTGGTGGTCGGCGGCGCTCGCGGCGAGCGCCTATCCGCGCCCCGGCGACCCGCTGCTCTCGCTGCTGCCGGCGCCATGGTATCTCGTGCTGTTCCTGGTCGGCGCCATCGCCATGCGCGGCGCCGGCTGCACCTACAACGACATCGTCGACGAAGGCATAGACAACCAGGTCGAGCGCACCCGCTCGCGCCCGCTGCCGTCCGGCCAGACCACGCGGCGGCGGGCCTGGCTGTTCCTTGTGCTGCAGGCCCTGGTCGGCCTTGCCGTGCTCCTTCAGTTCAACAGCTTCGCCATTCTGCTCGGCGTCTGCTCACTGGCGATCGTGGCCATCTATCCATTCATGAAGCGGATAACCAACTGGCCGCAACTGTTCCTAGGCCTTGCCTTTTCCTGGGGTGCGCTGATGGGATGGGCGGTCGAGTTCGGCGATCTCGATGGCCCCGCCATCATGCTCTATATCGGCTCGATCCTGTGGGTGATCGGCTACGACACGATCTATGCGCATCAGGACAAGGAAGACGACGCCATTGTCGGCGTGCGTTCAACGGCACGGCTGTTCGGCGACAACACCAAGGCGTGGCTGGCGGGGCTTTATGGCGGCACGCTGGTCTGCTTCGCCATCGCCTTCGCCTCGGCGCAGGCACCAGTGGTGGCGCTGGCGGGATTGATCGCCGCCGGCGCCCACATGGCCCGCCAGATCGCGGTTCTGGATATCAACGATCCGGACCAATGCCTGCGGCTGTTCCGGTCGAACAACCAGGTCGGCTGGCTGATCTTCCTTGGCCTGATCGGCGGCGCATTGTGGGTGGCCCTGAAGCCGCTGGTGTAGTGACTTTTTTCCGCGCCCCAGCCCTTCGCAGGCTCAGGCCGTTCGAAGCTCGAAAAGCCAAGCAATTGGCTTTTCGTTCGCTGCGCGAAACGCTTCTCAATCCCTTGAAATGATCTCCTGGCCGCCGATGACCAGCCTGAGACCAAGGTTGCCGGCCCTGCGGCGGGCGAGGAAGCGCGGGCGGCGCGTGGTCGAAATGCGGCCCTTGCGGCGATCCTGCGGCGGCAGCGTCTTGATGGCGGCGCCGAGCGATTCCTCCAGCGTGCGGGCAACGCCATCCGATTCGATCAGGAGCATCGGCAGGCGGTAGGCATCGGCCCAGGCGCGCCAGTCGGCGGCGACATCATCGAGGTCGTCGGCCACCAGCAGAGGCACCGACAGCATGGGGTCGTTGTGAAGGAGTTCGAGGGTAACCGTGACGTTGCCGTCCGGATCCTCCATCGCGCGGGCGGCAACGCCGCGGAACGCATTGGCGGGCAGTGCGATGATCGCCGGCACGCCGCTCATCTCAAGCATGCGACGGATCACAGCGCCGCGCTGGTCAATGGTGAAGGTCACGTCGCCATAGTCGTCGCGTGTGGCGTAGCTAACCACCTGCGGCAGGCGGAATGGGTCGAGGCGCATGTTGCGTCCCGCCCAGACTGGCTTCAGTCCAGTGTTCATAGAGTGCCTTCCTGTCTGTCTCCTGAGAGCCGGTGTCCGGTTCTCTCCGGGCCAGTTTTCCCGGCCTCGTTATGGGGAAACAGTAGCGTGGGCTCCTTACCGCCGCGCTTAAGAAAGTCGGTTAAATTTTGCTGATCTCAGGGATGGTTATCGGAATGCCACCGGGCACAAGCTGTTGAAAGGATCAGATAACCTTACCGGGATTCATGATGCCGGCAGGATCGAAGGCAGCCTTCACCCGGCGCATCAGATCGATGGCCATCGGCGGCGCGGTGGCGATCAGTTCGTCGCGCTTCAACTGGCCGATGCCGTGCTCGGCGGAGATCGAACCGTGGAAGGACCGCACGACATCATGCACGGCCTTGTTCATGGGATGATAAAGGGCGAGAAACGCCTCGTCGTCGCCCTCGAGCGGCCTCGAGATGTTATAATGGAGGTTGCCGTCGCCCATATGGCCGAAGCAGACCACGCGGGCACCGGCGCTGACCGATGCCACCGCGCCGGCCGCCTGTTCGATGAACCGGGGGATCGATGCTATCGGCACCGAAATGTCGTGCTTGATCGAAGCGCCTTCCGGCTTCTGGCATTCTGGGAGCGTCTCGCGAAAATTCCAGAAAGCGTCGCCCTGGGCAAGGCTTGCCGCGACCACGGCATCGCCAACGATGCCTTGCTCGAGACCATCCGCCAGCACCTCCTCGATCAGAGCCCGGCCGTCGGCATCCGAGCGGCCTGAGGAAACCTGCATCAAGACATACCAGGGCCAATCTTCGGCCAACGGCCTCACGACACCTTGACCATGCCTGAGGGTGAAATCGTAAGGTCTCTTGCCGATCAGTTCGAAGGCGGTGAGCGAAGCGCCGGCGCGGTCCATCGCCAGGCTGAACAGCGCCAGTGCCGCCTCGGGCGACGACAGCCCAACGAATGCGACCTCGCGCCCTTTCGGCTTGGGGAACAGTTTGAGCACTGCGGCGGTGATGATGCCAAGCGTGCCTTCAGCGCCGACGAACAGGTTCTTCAAATCGTAGCCGGTGTTGTCCTTCTTCAGCTTGCGCAAATCGTCGAACACCTCGCCCGTGGGCAGCACCACTTCGACCCCGAGGCACAGTTCGCGCGCGTTGCCGTAGGCAAGCACGCCGGTGCCGCCGGCATTGGAAGACAGGTTGCCGCCGATCTGGCAGGAGCCTTGCGCGGCGAGCGACAGCGGAAACAGCCGGTCGGCGGCGTCGGCCGCCTCCTGCAGCGTCTGCAGGATAACGCCGGCCTCCGCCGTGACCGTGTTCGACAGGACATCGATCTCGCGGATGCGGTTCAGCCGCGACAGCGACAGGATGATCTCGCGGCCGGATCTGTCCGGCACCTGGGCGCCGACCAGGCCGGTGTTGCCGCTTTGCGGCACGACCGGCGTTCCCGTCTCGGTCGCAAGCCGCATGATCCTGCTGACCTCGTCGACACTGCCCGGCCGCAGCACCAGCGATGTCACGCCATGCCAGAGCCCGCGCCGCTCGATGAGATAGGGCGCGATATCCTGCTCGTCGCGCAGCGCGTATTTTTCGCCAACGATGGCGGCGAAGCGATCGATGAGAGCGGGATCGAGTTTTTGCGAAATGTCGGTCATGTGGGAAAACTACGGTGCGGGCTGTACATTGTCACGAGGGGCGGCGGCACGCGAGAGCCGGTCGTTGATGGCCTCGCCAAGCCCGTCGAATGGAATCGTCTCGACGGCGATGGTGCGCGCGCCGCTGCGGTCAAGTTCCTGCATATAGGCGAAAAGATTGCCTGCCGCTTCGCGCAGGTCACCGGTTTCAGACAAATTGAGGAACGCTGCGGCATCACGCCAGCCTTCGGCCCGCTGGCGCCCGAAGCCGAGCAGGGCTTCGTCTTTGCCTACCGTTCCGGCGTTGAGCCGCACCCCTGCCCCCGGCGCGTAGTGCGAGGCAAGCATGCCCGGCGCCTCGATGCCGGCGGCACCGCCACGAAACAGTTTCACGCCAATGGCCGCTTCGATTTCCTCGGCGGAGACGCCCCCTGGCCGAAGCAAGCGCACTCCTGCCCCTTCGGCTTTGACGATGGTCGATTCCAGCCCGACCGGCGTCGCGCCGGCATCGACCACCAGCTTGATGCGCGTCCCGAGATCCGCCGCCACTGCTTGTGCGGTCGTCGCGCTGATCTTGCCGGATGAGTTGGCGCTGGGCGCGGCAAGTGGCCGGCCGAGTCTTGCGATGAGGTCACCGCCAAAGCCCCTCGGCATGCGCAAGGCAATCGTATCGAGCCCGGCCGTGACTAGCGGATGGATGCCGTTTCCGGGCCGCTGCGGCAGCACCAGCGTCAGCGGACCCGGCCAGAACGACTGCGCCAGTCTCCTCGACAGCGGATCGAATATTGCGATGCGCTCGGCCATCGCCATGTCAGCGACATGGGCGATCAGCGGATTGAAACGCGGCCGCCCCTTGGCCTCGAAGATGCGCGCCACGCCGATGCCGTTAGTGGCATCGGCGGCAAGCCCGTAGACGGTCTCCGTCGGGATGGCCACGACATCGCCGCCCTGAAGCAGAGCCAGCGCCCGCTCCAACGCTTCGTCGACGGCAAGTATCTCAGCCACTCTCGTCACCTCGCAGATGCCGGCTGCGTAGTACGATGGCGGCTATTGGGCAAGCCGGCTGTTGGGCAAGAGAGGGTCTTGGCGAATTATCAATTCCTAAAATGCTACGTTTTCGCGAAAGCCGGCATCAATTCCGGTCCGCTACCGTCAGGGCCTGGGCAAAGGGGAGTGGTCATCGTGTCTGTGCGTATCCTGTTGGGGATCACTCTGGCGGCGTTGAGCGGCGGAGTTCAGGCCTCGTCACTTGTCTTTCCCGGCGCGCCGGCCGCGACGCCCTCCATCCTTGTCGTGAAGGCGGACGGCATCCGAGCAAGCGACGTGCTGTCCGTCGTCGAGCTCGGCGAACCCGAGGTTACTGATGAAAAGGTGGCGGCGATCCCCAACGCGCCCGAGCCACGGCACGGTTTCATACAGGGCCCGATGATCATTCGTGGCGGCGTGGCCGGCGGCGACTTCTCGAAACCGACGCTAGTCAAGGCACCTGCCACGACCGCCACCCCCGCTCCTGCTCCAGCCCAGGCGACCGCCTCGGCGGTTCCGGCGTCGGGCACGCAGAAGAAGCCGACCGCACGGGCAGCCATACCAACGCCCGCTCCCGGGGCCAACAAGGTCAAGTAGCGGCCACAAATTGCTGGACTGGCCAGATCGTTGACAGCTTGACGGCGCCCTGCGCACCATTGCTGCGCGAGTTCGCCTTGAAGTATCTGACCGCTCGAAGCCGCCTGGATTTGGTCAAGCGATTCAGGCCAAGGGGCGGCTCTGGCAGACGACTTCGTCGTTCAAAGGGGGTTGATCATGAGACTATCCAAGACAGTTACCGTGGTCGCGCTTTTGCTGGCATCGATGCTGGGTGCCAGCGCGGCGCAAGCCGATGACATGCTGGGATCCTATGTGGCGCGTATTTCCGATCGGGATCACCAGGCGAGCGACGGCTATGCGCTGGACAGCGCCGCGCAGATGGTGCGGCAGGACCGCGCCAACTGGCACAAATTCCATCGCCGCGACCGCGACGATGAGGGTGATGCCTGGTTCGGGACCAACGACCAGCGCGCCGATCTGCAGCGCATGCTGGAACGTCCCGGCGCGATGAGTTCCTCGACCAAGCGCGCCATCGTCAACGGCGAACCGCTGATCCAGGTCGATGTCTACGAAAACAGCGTGCGGGTCAGCGTCCTGGAGAACTGACAAGTCAGTTCGGGACGACCGACAAAAACGGCGGCGCCGATGCGCCGCCCCTTCTTCCCGACAAAACCGGATTGAAATCTCAGGCCGCTTCTTCCTTGTCGTCGTCTTCGTCGGACTCGGCGTCTTCTTCGTCCTCGGCGTCGTCGCCTTCGGCCTTCACGGCTTCATCGTCGTCTTCGTCGGAATCTTCGCCGTCTTCATCGTCGCCTTCTTCGTCATCGGCATCGTCGTCATCCGACAGATCGGCGGCTTCGACCGCGGCGGCGGCGGCGTGATCGATGGCGGTTTCGGAAGCGGATTCAAGCGCCTCGGCGCCGGCCGAGGTTTCTTCAGTCACTTCGATTTCGTGATCGGAATTCATGGAAGCCTCCGTTGGGTTGGGGAACATGTCCCTTTTGCCACGCAGAGATCATCGTCATATGACTGTAAGCCGGCTCGAACGGCCGGCCGGAAGATATTTTTCCTGGGCGCTCAACCGGCGATTTTCGAGAAATCAGCGACCTGCCCCGTGGCCGCGCGGATGCGCGTGAGAAGCGCAAGACGGTTGGCCCGCACCGCCAGGTCTTCATCATTCACGAGAACGCCTTCAAAGAATGAATCAACGGGTTCGCGTAACGCGCTAAGCGCCAGCATGGCGGCGGAAAAGTCTTCGTTTTGAATCGCTTCGCCGGCTTGCTTCTCGGCCTGATTCACCGCCGCGAACAGCGATTTCTCGGCATTCTCCTTGAACAGAGCCGGCTCAACGGCTTCGGCGACCGCCGTTTTCTTCTTCTCTTCGGCAGCCAGGATGTTGGCCGCGCGCTTGGTGCCGGCGAGCAAGTTCTTGCCGTCCTCTGTGTCAAGGAAAGAGCCGAGCGCCTCGACGCGGCGGACGATCTGCAGGAGGTCGTCGGACTGCGGGGTGATGACGGCGTCGATGAGATCGTGCCGGGCGCCCTGATCGCGGAGGTAGACTTTCAGGCGGTCGTGGAAGAAGGCCAGGAGGTCTCGGATCTGCTCCACGCCGCCCCCCGCATACCGGGCACCAGCCTTTGCAAAAAGGGAAGTGAGCCGCAATTGAATTCGATTCTCGACCAAAATCCTCACAACGCCCAGCGCTGCGCGACGCAACGCATAAGGATCCTTTGACCCCGTCGGCTTTTCATCGATCGCCCAGAAGCCGACCAGCGTATCGAGCTTGTCGGCGAGCGCGACGGCGACCGACACCGGGTCGCTCGGCACATAATCGGACGGGCCCTGCGGCTTGTAGTGTTCTTCGATGGCCGCGGCCACGGAGGGGTGTTCGCCCTGCAGCAGCGCGTATTTGCGGCCCATGGCCCCCTGCAGTTCGGGGAACTCGCCGACCACCTCGGTGGTGAGATCAGCCTTGGCGAGAACCGCGGCGCGGGCGGCGAGCGCCGGCTCAGCGCCGACGTTCGGCGCCAATTCCCCAGCCAATCGCTGGATCCGCTCCACCCGCTCGCCTTGCGTGCCGAGCTTGGCGTGGAAGGTGACGCCGAGATGGTCGAGGCGGGCCATGCGCTGGTCGAGCGGCTTCTTCAGATCGAGCCCAAACTTTTTTGCCGACGCTTCGAGCTGGCCGAGGTCCGGCAGATCGCCTTGGTCGGTCGTCCAGAAATAGAGCGCGTCGGAGAGGCGCGCGCGCACCACCTTGCCGTTGCCGTGGGCAATCTCCTTGCCGCCGTCCCTGGCCTCGATGTTGGAAGTGAGGATGAAGCGGTTGGACAGCGTTTCGCCTTCACCTTGCGGGCGCGTGACAAAGCACTTCTGGTTGGCGCGGATGGTCAACCGGATCACCTCGGCCGGAATGGCGAGAAATGCCTCCTCAAACTCACCCATCAGCACGACAGGCCATTCGACCAGCCCGGACACTTCCTCCAACAGCCCATCGTCCTCGACCAGGTCGAGCCCGTTGGCAAAGGCGAGGTTGCGGGCGTCGGCGAGGATGATCTCCTTGCGCCGGTCGGCATCGAGCACGACCTTCGCGGCCTCCAGCTTGCTCACATAATCGTCGAAGCGACGCACGGTGATTTCGCCGGGCGCCAGGAAGCGGTGGCCATAGGTGGTGTTGCCGGAGCGGATGCCGTCGATCTCGAAATCGACCACGACAGGCTCCTCGGTCTCCGGGCCGAAGGTGCACAGGATCGATTGCAGCGGCCGCACCCAGCGCAGCGAGCCGGGCTTGGCCGAGGCCGGCCCCCAACGCATCGATTTCGGCCAGGGGAAATTGCGGATGATGCCAGGCACCAGTTCGGCGATGATCTCTTCAGCCGCCCTGCCCGGCTTCGAAATGTGAGCGACATAGAAGTCGCCCTTCTTCGGATCGGAGTGGACATGTGCCTCGGCGATGGAAGACAGGCCGGCCTTGCGCAGGAACCCCTGGACCGCCTGCTCGGGCGCCGTCGTCGACGGCCCCTTGATCTCTTCACTTATATCCTTCGAGCGCGCCGTCAGGCCCCTGATGTCGAGCGCCAGACGCCGCGGCGTCCAGTACTCGCGCGCCGCCTCATAGGTCAGCCCCGCCTCGACCAGACCGTCGGTCAGCATCTTCCTGAGATCACCAGCCGCCTTGCGCTGCATGCGGGCGGGGATCTCTTCCGAGCGGAGTTCTAGAAGCAGGTCAGGCATGGTTAGCTCCTCACCCTCCCCTTGATGGGGAGGGTCGGCGCGTTAGCGCCGGGGTGGGGTGGCGGCGTCTCGGTCTCAAGCGCCTTCGGCGTCTCGCGGGCCAAGGTGGGATTTTCGTTCTTCCACCGCCGCATAAATCGTATCGAGCACGGAATCCAGTTCGTTTTTGATTTCATGGTTCCAGAAGCGGATCACGCGATAACCCTGGCTCTCAAACCATCTTGTTCGACGCTCGTCATGGCGTTGCGGGTCATCGAGGCTGTGATGGGCGCCGTCCACCTCGACGATCAACTTCAGCCGATGTGAGATGAAATCAGGGAAGTAGATACCGACCGACGCTTGCCTGCGGAAATGAGTGTCTTCGACTGGAATGCGCCATAGATGCCGCCACAAGATGCGCTCCTCGTCGGTCATTGCCGCACGAAGCCGTTGCGCGGACAGCAGCTTGAACCGATCGAGTTTCGGCATGGAAAGTCGCGCCAGCACCCCCACCCGCCGCTTCGCGGCGACCTCCCCATCTAGGGGGAGGTAAGAGGGCATAGCAACTCGGCTGGCCGCTGTCACCCTTTCCGCGAGGTGATCGCCGACTTCGGCTGATTTCCAGAAACTTTGGCTGCCCTGTCGGGACGCGGCGATCCGGCCCGTCCTTGGATCAAAGATTTCCATGAACCGAACGCGGCGCTGAAGCGACCCACGCTCAGGCAGGGAACTATTGGCTGAACGACGATGAAAACGGCATCCAGACTTCTGCAGATCCTCGCGCTCAGCGCCTGCTTCACCGCGCAGGTCCACGGCACCTTCTCGATGCCGGGCGTACGGCAGGCGCTGCGGACGATGGCCGGACAAAGCGGCCAGATCCTGTCGCCGGCCCACGCTTCCCTCGAAATGATGAAGGGGGCCTGACTCAGGCCGCCAAACCACCAGCCTGCGTCTTCAAGAAGGCCTCGCCGCAGGCCTTCGCCAGATTGCGCACCCGCAGGATGTAGCTCTGCCGCTCCGTGACCGAGATCACGCCGCGCGCGTCGAGCAGGTTGAAGACGTGGCTGGCCTTGATGCACTGGTCGTAGGCCGGGAAAACCATCTTGTGCATCGGCAGATTGTCGTTCGAGGCCGGCGCACCGGCATCGAGCAGCGCCTTGCACTCGGCCTCGGCATCCTCGAAATGCCTGAGCAGCATCGCCGTGTTGGCGTATTCGAAATTGTGGCGCGAATATTCCTGCTCGGCCTGCAGGAAGACGTCGCCATAGGTCACCTTGTCGGCGCCCTCGCGGCCGTTGAAGTTGAGGTCGTAGACATTGTCGACGCCCTGCACATACATGGCCAGCCGCTCCAGCCCATAGGTCAGTTCGCCGGCCACCGGCGCGCATTCGATGCCGCAGACCTGCTGGAAATAGGTAAATTGCGAGACTTCCATGCCATCGCACCAGCATTCCCAGCCAAGACCCCAGGCGCCCAGCGTCGGGCTTTCCCAGTCGTCCTCGACAAAGCGGATGTCATGCAGCAGCGGGTCGACGCCGATCGCCTGGAGCGAACCGAGATAGAGTTCCTGCAAGTTCGGCGGATTCGGCTTCAGGATCACCTGGTATTGGTAGTAATGCTGCAGCCGGTTCGGGTTCTCGCCGTAGCGGCCGTCCTTGGGACGGCGCGAAGGCTGGACATAGGCGGCGTTCCAACGACGCGGTCCGAGCGCGCGCAGCGTCGTTGCCGGATGAAACGTGCCGGCGCCGACCTCCATGTCGTAGGGCTGGAGAATGACGCAACCATAGGCGGCCCAGTAATTGTGCAAGGTCAGGATCAGCCCCTGGAACGAGCGGCTGGGATGCATATGGGCGGGAATTTCAATCGTCACGGGTGGCCTCGACAGCAAAGGCTAGCTTGCCGGCACGTCCTAGAGACACGACGGCGAAGCGTCAAGCAAGGCACGCCGGATGCGGACGCCGAGAGGGTGCCGCGCAACGTTGAAGGTTTGCCGGAAGACTGCGATCTGCTTCGTCCCCTGTTCCAGGGTCAGCTGATATTCAGGTGATGCCGGCCCGAGCTGAATTCTGGCAAGCCCACGCCCGAAATGGAAAACGGGGCTGCCAAAGAAGCCCCGTTCGCATTCAAAAAGCCGACTTCACCCCTTCGGGGCGGGCACCGGCTCGGGCTTGACCTTCGGTGTTTCCTGCGCCGTGTTGGATTCGATCGGCGGCAGGCCCTTCATCAGCTTCTGCTGCAGCGTGGCCAGCACATCGGGATCGGGCTTCAGGTCGCGGGCCTGGTTCCATTGGAAGGTGGCTTCCAGCTTGCGCCCTACGCGCCAGTAGGCATCGCCGAGATGATCGTTGAGAACCGGATCCTCCGGCTTCAGCGATACGGCACGCTCCATCTCGCGCACCGCGTCATCAAACCTGCCGAGCCGGAAATAGGCCCAACCCAGCGAATCCACGATGTAACCGTCGCTCGGCCTGAGGTCGACGGCCTTCTGGATCATCGCCAGGCCTTCCTTGAGGTTGGTGTTCATGTCGACCCAGGAATAGCCGAGATAGTTCAGCACCTGGGGCTGGTCCGGCTGCAATTCCAGCGCCTTGCGGAAATTCGGCTCGGCCTTTGGCCATTCCTTCAGGCGCTCATAGGCGATGCCGCGCTGGTAGAAGATGTTCCAGTTGGCCGCGGTCGGCGTCTTCAGCACCTCGACAGCCTTGTCGTAGAGGTTGGCGGCGGAGCGGAAATCGTCCTTGGAGGAATAGACGCCGCCGAGCGCCAGATAGGCGCGCATGTCGTTGGGATGGGCGTCGACGAAAGCCTTCAGGTGAGTGATCGCCTCGTCATGGCGATCGAGATCGGCAAGGTTGAGGCCAAGCTGCAAGTCCGAAAGCTCTTTCAGCGGCGAAGAATCAGGGATGCGCCGATAGAGCGCGATGGCGCCCTCGCCGTCCTTCAGCTGTTCGGCGACGGCGGCGAGTTGCACGAGGGCAGCGTCGCTGTCGGGCCGCAGAGCCAGGGCGTATTGCAGGTAAAGACGGACGAACGGCTCGCCACCGCCACGGTTGAGCGCGGTGGCGAGATCGAGCAGGATTTCGGAAGCGCCATCGGACGGACCCGAGACAAACGGCGCGATCTTGTCGCCCTTGGCGATCCTGTCGCGCAAGGAGACGATTTCGAGCTTGCCCGGCGAAAACGTTTCAGCCTGATCCAGCACCGATATCGCCTTGGCCTTGTCGCCCTTGCGGGCCAGGAACGAGGCATAGGCCTGGGCATTGCGCATCCAGGTTTCAGGCGCGGCGCCGCCGGCGGCCGTGTCCTGCATCGTCGCGGCGTAGATCGCCTGGGCCTTCTCGGGCATGTTGGAGGCATCGGCGATCAGCGCGCGGTGGAAGGCCTTGAACAGGCCGAACCAGTCGGGGCCCTGAAGCTTGTCGATGGAGGCCATTGCATCGCTGGCCTGGCCGGCGCCCTGTTGGGCCCAACCGGACATGACGCCGGAGATCAGCCGGTCGAGGTCGGATTCCAGCGACAGCTTGAGCCAATACTGCGCCTTGGTGAAATCCTTCTTGTGGAAGGAATCGACAGCCAGCGCCAGGCGCGAGAATCGCTCCACATCGGGCACTTCCTTGAGCTTGTCGGCATAGACCAGGGATTCGTCGAAGCGGCCTTGCGCGATCAGCGACAGCATCAGGCTCTGTTGCAGGCCGGTGTCGCTCGGGTCAAAGGCCAGGGCCTGCTTGTAGTAGGCGATGGCGCTGTCGAGATCGTTGTCACCTTCGGCGATCCGGGCAGCCAGATAGGCACCCGAGAACGAGGAAATCTTGACCGGTTCGGTGGATTGCTTGGCATAGGCAGGCAAAGCCGAGATCGCCATGCCCGTCACAATTGCCAGCCTTGTCAGCCAGCGCGCACGTCCTTGCTGCATCGTATCCCTTTCAGCCAGGCGCCATCTCCGCGTCAGCGGGATCGACGTAGACTCGATCTTTCCGGGCAAAGCATGGCCTTTTTGGGGTCGCGCTTCAATCCGCCTGAAATTCACAATCGGGTCAGCCGATTAACAAACCATGGCTGGAACAGATTTTCGACCGGGGAAAAGCCCGCGTCAAGGTCAGCGCGGTACGGCGGACCGCTGCACCCTGGTATCGGGAAAGCCGCCGGCCGCTATCGCTCCGCACAACTCGTTCCATTCGCAGCCGCAGCAAGCCTTGCGTACGCCGCCAGCCGAAAACGCCCGGCGCATCCGTGCCAGTGTTGCCGCATCGAGATCGAGGCGGACGCCGGGTTGGATTGGCAGGGCCAGCAAATCCTCGACATCGCGTGCCGCTAGCCGGTCCCGCTCGCTGACGCTCTCGTTGAGACAATGCGGTTCCGGCCCGTCGAGCAACGGCGCGCACACATCATCCGGACCGGAGACGAGGAGGATGTCCTCGCCCCGGCTCAGGCGCTCCGCGATCGCGTCATAATTGGCGGTGAAGGCGGGGCTGTATCCCTTGCCCACATAGGTGAGCAGGCAAAGGAGGTGGTGGGCGCGCAGCCTGACCGTCACGGATTGGCCGGCTTGGCCTTGCCGCGAAGCGCCATGAGTGTCGCCGCGCCGAGCGCCGACTTCAGCAATCCGCCGACGATGAACGGCAGGAAGCCGAAGGTTATGGCCTGCTCGGCACCGATCATGACGGCAAGCCATGCCGTGCCGAGAGCCAGGCAGGCCAGATTGCCGAGCAGCATGGCGGCAAAGGCAAGCACCACCCTGTTGCCGTTCCAGCCGCGCTCGGCCAGCCAGCCGACCAACGCGCCGGTGACCGGGAAGGCGAAGAGATAGCCGCCGGTCGGCCCGACGAAATGCGCGGCGCCGGCAGCGCCGCCGGCCAGGACCGGAAAGCCGGCCGCGCCTTCGACAAGCCACGCAGCGATGGTGATCGCGCCAAGACGCCAGCCATAAAGCGCACCGATCAATGTCACCGCGAAAGTCTGCATGGTCACCGGCACCGGCACCATCGGCACTTCGATGTAGGATGACAGCGCCAGGAACAGCGTCCCGAGCACGACGGCTCCAACTTGCCAGGCGAGCGAGCGATCCTGGAGCCGAAGCGGGCTGAAGGACGGCTTGCGGGACGTGAATGCGATGTCTGTCATAGGGATTTCCTTCGACCGATTGAAATTATAGATAATTTCTTTTTTCGATCTATTATCGAATCCACATTTCCCAGGAGATAGCAAGCCCTGGCTGTGCAAAGACTGCCTAGCCCACGATCGCGAAGGCTTCGCGCGTCGCGCCCGAGGCCGTCCTGACCGGCTTGCGGCCGATCCATTGGACATGGCGCCCCAGCGTTGCAGCGGCCGATTCGGTGTTTCCCTGCCGTAAGGCGGTCAGGATTGCCCGGTGGTCCTGATCGGTGCGCGTCTCCCATTCCGATCGCCATGCCGCGAACAGGAAGCGGGCACTGGCGGCGTGCAGATCGTCGATGGTGGCGAGCAGGCGGGGCATGGCACATGGCGCCAGGATCAGCCGGTGAAAGGCGCGATTGGCTTCCTCCCATGACCTGACGTCGCGGGATTTGTCTCCGGCCTTGGTCGCTTCCTCGGCGAGATCGAGAATGGCTGACGTCAGATGCGGCGCGGCGTGGCGCAGTGCCAGCACCTCGAGTGCCGCCCGCATTTCGGCGACCTCCTTGACCTCGCCAAGATCGAAGGCGGCGACGCGCACGCCGCGGCGCGGTTCGCTAACGGCCAGGCCCTGCGCCTCGAGACGGCGGAACGCCTCGCGCACGGGAACATGGCTGGTATGGAATTCCTCGGCGATATGATCCTGGCGCAGCCTGGCCCCCGGCTCTATCGCGCCGGAGATGATGCGGTCCGCCAGCACCTTGCTGATGCGCACCGCGATGGTGTCGTCCGTGCCCTTTGCCATGTTTTATAGATAATTTGCGGCAGGGCAGCTTGTCGAGACGGCGAGGCCGTATTCATCGGCGTTCTCCCCAGCGCAAACCAGGAATTCCGGGAAAGGCCGGCCTTCTCAGTTCACCCGGCTGATGCAGAAATCGATGACGTCGATCAGCGCCGACTTCTGCAGCGTTTCTTCCAGCGGCGCCAGCGCATCGCGGGCGATCTCGCCGAAGTGGCGGGCTCGCCCGATCGTGTCGGCTATTGCGCCATGGCGGGTCATCAGGCCGATCGCCTTTTCCAGGCCCGCATCGTCGACGATGTTGTCCTCGATGGCACGTTTCCAGAAGGTGCGCTCGGCCTTGGTGCCGCGCCGGTAGGCGAGAATGACCGGCAGTGTCACCTTGCCCTCGCGGAAATCGTCGCCGACATTCTTGCCCAAATCCTTGCTGGTGCCGCCATAATCCAGCGCATCGTCGATCAGCTGGAAGGCAAGGCCGAGATTCATGCCGTAGGAGCGCAGGGCCGCGCGATCGTTGCGGGTCGCCTGGGCAATGACGGGGCCGACTTCGGCGGCGGCCGAAAACAGCGCGGCGGTCTTGGCCTTGATGACGGCGAAATGCTCATCCTCGGTGGTTTCGAGGTTCTTGGCGGCGGCAAGCTGCATGACCTCGCCCTCGGCGATGATCGAGGCAGCACTCGACAGGATGTCGAGAGCCTCGAGCGAGCCGACGTCGACCATCATGCGGAAGGCCTGGCCGAGCAGGAAGTCGCCGACCAGCACGCTCGCCTGGTTGCCCCAGATCATGCGGGCGGTCTTCTTGCCGCGTCGCATGCCGCTCTCGTCGACGACATCGTCGTGGAGAAGCGTGGCCGTGTGCATGAACTCGACCGAGGTGGCGAGCTTGACGTGGCCTTCGCCGGCATAGCCGAACATCTGCGCGGCGGCGAGCGTCAGCATCGGCCTGAGCCGCTTGCCACCGGACGAGATCAAATGGTTGGCGACCTCGGGAATCATCTCGACGTCGGAGCCGGCCTTGGACAGGATCAATTCATTCACGCGCCCCATATCGGTGGCCGTCAGATCGATGAGATCCTTGATGGAGGCGGGTTCCCGCTTCCCGTTTTCGATGTTGAGAACGACACCCACGACAATCACTCCCGTCTTGGTAAAACGCGTGCGACGGCACCCTTAGTCCCGATACGGACTCTAGGGCGGCGGACACGGCCACGGCAAGTGGCGAATTGGCGCGGCGCCGGTAACAGCCTGTCAACCGCTGGAGGAGCGAGGCCCGGCCAGGGAATCTCCGCCCGTTTACATCAATAGCGCAAACTGCGAGTTTCATCGGATGATAGAACTTGTCCGCACAAACGATGCCGTGATCATCTCCTTCGTCGAATCGCTGATGCGCGACGCCGGCATCGCCTGCTTTGTCGCCGATCAGAATATGAGCATTCTCGAAGGGTCGATCGGCCTTTTGCAGAAACGCGTCATGGTCGACGCCGATCAGGTCGATGCCGCGCGGCGTATCCTGACGGACGCCGGCATCGCCAACGAGATCCGCACAAAATAATGCCGGCCGCGCCAGCCGCCCCTGCCCTTGACACCCTTGGCCCGGACACGCCGGCCCATACGGTCGACGCCTTCCATCGCGGCCGGTTCTGGCTGGTGCAGCCCAAGCATGGCGGCCATCGCGCTGGCATGGATGCGATGATGCTGGCGGCGTCCGTACCATCCGCCTTTGGCGGACGCCTCGCCGATTTCGGCGCCGGCGCAGGCGCCGCCGGCCTGGCCGTGCTGTCGCGATGCCCGGCGGCCCAGGCCGTGCTGGTCGAACGCGCGCCGGAAATGGCGGCCTTTGCGGCGGCCACCCTTGCTCATCCCGGCAATGCCCATCTCAGTGATCGTGCATCCGTGCTCGTCGCCGATGTCACGGTATCCGGCCAGGCCCGGGCGGCGGCAGGTCTGGCCGACAATGACTTCGACTACGTCATCATGAACCCGCCCTTCAACCCCGCCCGGGACCGCGCCACGCCTGACCGGCTGAGAAAGGAAGCCCATGTCATGGAGGACGGGCTGTTCGAAAGCTGGATCCGAAGTGCGGCGGCGGTGGTCAAGCCGCGCGGCGGGTTGGCCGTCATCGCGCGGCCCGAACAGCTCGGCGCCATCCTCGACGCGATCGCAGGCCGTTTCGGCGATGCCGAGATGCTCGCCGTGCACCCTCGCCCCGACGCAGCGGCGATCCGCATCGTCGTACGCGCCGCGCTGGGAACCCGCGGAAAACTCGCCATCCGTCCGCCCCTGATGCTGCATGCGCAATCGGGCAATGGCCCCGACGAACGCAGCGAAATGATCACCAACGGTCTCGCCTCGCTGTTTGGAGATTGAGCTATTCCTGGCCGCCACATTGCCGTTGGCCGGGAAATCCCTACATGCCTGCAACCCATCGACCGGAGACCGCGTCCTCGTGAAACGTCTTTTCAACCGCCTGCTGCCGAAATCCTGGCGCTCCACCGTCGTCACCATTCCGGTCATCCGACTGCACGGCACCATCATGTCGGGCGGCCAGTTCAGGCAGAACCTGTCGCTGGCCTCCACCGCCGGCCTCATCGAAAAGGCCTTTTCCTTCGACGCGCCGGCGGTCGCCGTCTCGATCAATTCGCCCGGCGGTTCGCCGGTGCAGTCGCGGCTGATCTTCAAGCGCATCCGCGACCTGGCGAACGAAAAGAACAGACAAGTTCTGGTCTTCGTCGAGGACGTCGCCGCCTCCGGCGGCTACATGATCGCGGTCGCCGGTGACGAGATTTTTGCCGATCCCTCCTCCATCGTCGGCTCCATCGGCGTAGTCTCGGCCTCGTTCGGTTTTCCTGAACTGATGAAGAAGATCGGCGTCGAGCGCCGTGTCCACACCGCCGGCCAGAACAAGGCTGTGCTCGATCCGTTCAAGCCCGAGAAGAAGGAGGACGTCGAGCGGCTGAAGGCACTGCAGCTGGAGGTGCACGACACGTTCATCGATCTGGTCAAGGAGCGGCGCGGCACGAGACTGAAGGACGATCCGGACCTGTTCACCGGCCTGTTCTGGACCGGCAAGAAAGGCCTGGAACTCGGCCTCGTCGATGCGCTCGGCGACATGCGCACCGTGCTGAAGACCCGGTTCGGGGCAAAGACCCAACTCAGGCTGGTCTCGGCGCCGCGCGGCTTCCTCAGCCGCTTCGGCCTGTTCGGCTCGAGCAAGGGCTTTTCGGCGCCCGATATCGCCGGCGCTGCCGCCAGCGGCATCATCGATGCGGCGGAAGAGCGCGCGCTGTGGGCTCGCTTCGGGCTTTGAAAACCGGGCGAAACCGTCTAGCATGAGCGCTTGTAGTCTAATGCATGTCGTTTTCCCAAAACCGAACGCAGTTTTGGGCAACATGCATCAACCGACCCGACCGGCCGCCTTCGCCGGCCCAGCGTGGGAGGAGTTTTGACATGCCGCAGATCATTTTCTTCACCGTCGTTGGCGTCGCCGCCTATTTCGGCTACCGCACTTTCGTCCGGGAAGCCGAGCGCGTGACCGCCAAGGTGCGGCGGACTGAAAAGCAGGCGGCCAACGGCGCCATGGGGACGCTGGTCAAGGATCCGAAGACCGGCGAATACCGGCTGGCCAAGGACTGAGCATCATCCCCCACACGACTGACGCCGTGGACACCGAGATCGGTTCGCGCACCTGGCCCGCGCATGCCAAGATCAATCTGGCGCTGCATGTCACCGGCAGGCGGCCTGACGGCTATCACCTGATTGAAAGCCTGGCGGTGTTCACGCGTTTTGGCGACCGGGTCGAAGTCGCACTCGCCGACAGCGACGATTTCACCGTGTCCGGCCGCTATGCGCCGTCAGTTCCCCTGGATGCCAGCAATCTCGCGCTGAGGGCGCGCGATGCCCTGCGACGAGAGGCTGGCTCAGAGCGAACTCCGCCCGTCGCCATAAAACTCGAAAAGAACCTGCCGGTCGCCTCCGGCGTCGGAGGCGGATCGAGTGACGCGGCAGCCGTATTGCGCGGACTGGTGCGGACATGGGACCTGGCCATCGACGACGCCAGGCTGGCACGGATCGGTCTCTCGCTTGGCGCCGACGTCCCGATGTGCCTGGCGGCAAAGCCGCTGGTGGCGCGCGGCATTGGTGACGAACTGTCGATGGTGCCGGATTTTTCGGCGCTTGGACTGGTGCTGGTCAATCCGGGCACGCCGGTCTCGACGGCGGACATCTTCGCAGCCCTGTCGCGCCGCGACAATGAACCACTGGCGCCGTTGCCGCGCAGCATCGATTTTCACAGCCTGCGCAACTGGCTGGAGGTCACCCGCAACGATCTCGAACCGGTAGCAGTGGCGCTGCAGCCCGCCATAGGCCGGGCGCTGTCGTGGCTTGACAAGGCCGGATCGGGGTTTTCACGCATGTCCGGATCGGGCGCGACATGCTTCGGCCTGTTCGAGACCGGCAATGTCGCCAAGCGGGCGGCAGCCGAAATACGCGGCCGCCAGCCCGACTGGTTCGTCGCGGCGACGCGCAGCATCGCATCGGAGGCCGAATGAAATGGCTGGGATTAACGAGAGCCGTTCTTTCATTCCGGTTCGCATCGCGGTGCTGACCGTTTCCGACACGCGCAGCCTTGCCGACGACAAATCCGGCCAGACATTGGCCGATCGCATCACCGAGGCCGGCCATATCCTGGCCGCCCGCGACATCGTCACCGATGACCGCGACAAGATCCGCGACACGGTCCTGGCGTGGTCGCGGGACAAGAATATCGATGTCGTCATCACCACCGGCGGCACCGGCTTCACCGGGCGCGACGTGACGCCGGAGGCGCTGGAGCCGATCTTCGAAAAGCGCATGGACGGCTTTTCAGAGGTGTTCCACCGCATCTCCTACGACAAGATCGGCACCTCGACGATCCAGAGCCGGGCGACCGGCGGCGTCGTCAACGCCACTTTCGTCTTCGTGCTGCCGGGCTCGCCCGGCGCCTGCAAGGACGCCTGGGACGGCATCCTGAAGGCGCAGCTCGACTACCGCCACATGCCGTGCAACTTCGTCGAGATCATGCCGCGCCTGGACGAACATCTGCGGCGCGGCAAGTCGGCTCCGTAAAAGCCGAGGGCAAAGCCCGGTTCACGCCGCGTTTGCCAGGCAGAACGGCGCCGGCGCCTTCGAAACGCCATTCCAAAGCGGATGCCGGAGAAAGTACCTTTTCCTGGAACGGCAATAGCCGATCCCGGCGAGGACGATGCGATGAACGAGCATACCGGCGGATGCCATTGCGGCAACATAGGCCTTCGATTTTCAACCGAACGCGATCCATCGCAAATCGAGGTCCGCGCCTGCCAATGCTCGTTCTGCATCAAGCATGGCTCGCGCGCCGTGGCCGATCCGGACGGCAGGCTGACCATCTCGGTCAGGGATATCGCGCGGTTGCGCAGATACCGCTTCGGGTTGAGGACGGCCGACTATCTGATCTGCTCAGATTGCGGCGTCTATGTCGCCGCGATCACCGGAGACGACACGAAGGCAATCGTCATCATCAATGCCCTGGACGACCAAAAGGCGTTCAGCCGCGAGCCTCTCCCTGTCAATTTCGACGGGGAAAGCAGAGAGCAACGCGCTGCCAGGCGTCGCCTCCGCTGGATGCCGGGCGAGATCAGCTTCGATTGATCGCGCTCAGCGGATGACCGGCTCTCCATGGAAGCGCCGGCGTGACGGGCGCGAAACACCGAAGCCCACCTCCATCATCAGCCGGGGCGTGCGGGCCGGCACGGTGCCCATGTGGAAACCGAACGGGTCCTCGACGAAGCCGAAGCCGGCCTCTCCGGTCAGGGTAACCGGGCTTTGCTCGCCATAGACGTCCAGGACCTCCTGGGCGGAATGGCCGACCAACAGGGTCAGCTGATGCTTTATGGCGCGGCGCCTGTGGCTGCCCCTGACATAGACATGCGGGCCGGTGTCGGCGTCGACAGGCCTGAGGTAGAAGAAGAATTTCAGCATGCGCCAGTCGTCGAGGTCGAAATGATACTTGCCGAGCGAGGCGAGGTTCTTGTCGGCGTCGGAGGCCTCGCCGGTTGGAAAGCTCCACCAGACGCGTGTGGTGATCAGTTTCGCCTGGCCGCCGAGATAGTGCGCGGCAATGTCGAGCAGCAGCGGGTCGCGCTGTATGGCGAGTGCCGCCGGGCAGTCGAGGATGCGCTCGAAATAGTGTCCGCTGAGCAACGACCGAGCCAGGCGTTTCTCGGCTTGCGCATGCTCGCCCGGCATGAATTCGAGACGGCGGTCGAAATTGCCGAAGCAAGGCGTGCGTTCCGCGAAACGCGCGATCTCCTCATGAATTTCCGATGGCAGGACCAGGCCTGAAAACAGGCCGTCGGAGCGCAGCGCGTCGACCACCGCCGCCCGCTCGACACCGGAAAACATCGTATCCCCAACATTGCCGGCAGGACGGGCGCGTTTTGCACCCAGCCAATGCATCCTTCGCCCAGGCATGGTGCGCGCCAGCATGAACATCGGCAGCCAGGCAGGGTTTTCGCGCAGGTCCGTGAGATAGGTCGGAATGCGCGCGGCGATGCGCCGCAACAGGCTGCCATTGCGGGCAATGGCCTCAAGGCTGGCGGCGCCGGATTGTTCAGAGGTTGAAAGGTTCATCGGATCCTCGTCGATGAGCGTGAACCCGATGCCGCATCGGCGCCCACCACTCGTATGACCCAAACCCAATTCACCACCTCGGGGAGAGGCTAACCCCGCGTCACGTTTTGTGCAATGCACAATAGGCAGAGCAAATGCAAAAAAATCACTTTGGCAAGCGGTGCTGCTGCTTTGGCGGCGCTACCCAGATCTCGGCGTCGAGCCTCTTTGTCGCCAGGCCGCGCGCCAGCGCTTCGGCGCTACCGGCGCTCTTAGACAAGGACGCGGCTTGCCGCTTGCTGATCACCAGACCGTCGGCGAGCGCGCGGTTCCCCGAAAAGACCCGAGCCAGGAACGGTGTGCGGCTGCCCCGCGCGCGTGAGAATCGCGCCGCCATGGTTTGCCGCGCCGTGTGGGCGACAACCGCTTCGATCCAGCCCTCCACCAGCCGCGCGCCGGGCTCCAGCAGCAGCAGCCAGTCACCCTTGGCCTGCCGGATCCCCAAGGCAATGCCGCCGCTCGCCACGTACTGGCAGCCGGCATGCTCGGCGACATGATGCGTCTGGTCCGTGGAGCCGGCGTCGCAGACGACGACCTCGCGCACGACACCCTCGACAGCGCCGCCAACCAGCGAGCCGAGCGTACGGGCGAGAGCCTCTTCGTCATTGCGCGTTTCAATGAGAACACTGAGCATGTTTAGCCGAATAGCGGAAAGCAGCGCACAGCGCCAGTTTTTGCAGCGCAACATAGAAAGTTCTTGATTTGTTCTCATCAAGAAAATAGGAATAATTTCATGAACCGAGCGATTCGAAACAACATGGACAGTCCCTGGGAGCGGGCCAAGATGGAACCGATCGTGCGCGCCGACATTGCAGCCTTCGGAGCTGGACGAGCCGAGATGGCCAATGCGATGATCGAGCAGAGTGGCATGCGTATCCGTCCGGACCGCAATCGCGGCCGGTCGGCGGGCATCAATCCGTCCGGCCGGTTCGAGCCGGTCAGCCGCCATGTCTTCGATGATGGCTGGGATTCGCTGGAGGAACTGCCACCCTTCAAGACCGAGGTGCAGGTTGAAAAGCCGCGCACCATCATCACCCGCAACGAATCGCCCGATATCTCCTTCGACCGGTCGATCAACCCCTATCGCGGCTGCGAACATGGCTGCGTTTATTGCTTCGCACGGCCGACGCACGCCTTCATGGGCCTGTCGCCGGGCCTGGATTTCGAATCCAAGCTGTTCGCCAAGCCGGATGCAGCACGGTTGCTCGACAAGGAGCTGTCGAAGGACGGCTACCAGCCACGCACCATCGCCATCGGCACCAACACCGATCCCTACCAGCCGATCGAAAAACAGTACCGGATCATGCGTGAGATCCTCGAGGTGCTGGAAGCGCGTGGCCATCCAGTCGGCATCGTCACCAAGTCCGCGTTGGTGACGCGCGATATCGACATCTTGTCGCGCATGGCCGAGCGCGGGTTGGCCAAGGTGGCGCTGTCGGTGACGACAATGGACCGCATGCTGGCGCGCACCATGGAGCCCCGAGCGTCGACGCCGACCAAGCGGCTGGAGGCGATCCGGCAGCTTTCGGATGCCGGCATTCCGGCTTCGGTGATGGTGGCGCCGATCATCCCCGGCCTCACCGACCAGGAGATGGAACGGATCCTCGATTCGGCGCACGCGGCGGGTGCGCGCGAGGCGGGTTACGTCGTTCTGCGCCTGCCTTTGGAGGTCAGCCCGATCTTCAAGGACTGGTTGCTGCGCCATTACCCCGACCGCTACCGCCACGTGATGTCCCTGATTCGTTCGATGCGCGACGGCAAGGATTACGATTCGGAATGGGGCAAGCGCATGAAGGGCGCCGGACCCTACGCCTGGCAGATCGGCCGCCGCTTCGAGATCACCGCCAAACGGCTCGGTCTCAACGCTGAGCGGCGCACGCTGCGCACCGACCAGTTCGTCGCGGCCGGAAAGGATCAGGAGCAGCTGATGCTGCTCTGAACGCCCCCGTCACCGCCGCCTATTGCGGTCGCGGCAAAGAATCCCGTCCGGCCTGCCCCGGCCTGCAGACGGTGCCCTCCCGGTCCGGCGCCCCACCCGACCCGGAGGGACTTGCGGAGAATCGGAGCCGATGCGAACCTCGCCGCAACATGGCTCGCGCGCGTTCCGATTCTCCGCTTCTCTTCGAAATCGTCGAGAAACCCGATTTCTCCTTCGAGACGAAGGCGATGGCTGACGGGTTATGGCCCGTCGCGGGAATGGATGAGGCCGGCCGCGGCCCACTGGCCGGGCCGGTGGTCGCGGCCGCGGTGGTGCTCGATCCAGCCAATATTCCCGAAGGCCTCGACGATTCCAAACGTCTCAGTCATTTGCAGCGCGAGGCGCTGTTCCTGCGCATTCTTGGCTCCGCACAGGCGGTTTCGATGGCCTCCATCAGTGCCGAAGGCATCGATGGCAGCAACATCCTCAAGGCGAGCCTGGAGGCGATGCGGCGCGCGCTGGTCGGGCTGTCGGTCCGCCCGAAACTCGCGCTTGCCGATGGCCGCGATGTGCCGCCCGGACTGCCGTGCGACGGTCGCGCGTTGATCAAGGGCGACCAGCGCTCGCAGTCGATCGCCGCCGCCTCGATCGTCGCCAAGGTGATGCGCGACCGCATGATGTGCGGCTGCGGCAGCCATCACGACCGCTACGGCTTTGAAGTCCACATGGGCTACGCCACGGCCCGCCACCGCACGGCGATCGAGGCGCATGGCCCCGTCGCCCGGCTGCACCGCGTGTCGTTTGCGCCTTTCAGGCTGGGCGGGGCCGAGGTGACGGAAGAAGAGAGCCTGGCCGGGCTGGATTGAGCCAAGCGCGTAATCTCCCCCTCGAGGGGAGATGGCCGGCAGGCCAGAGGGGTCGCCGCTCATGGAAGCGCCGACTGTTTCTATTCTACGCCGCAAAGATTGTTCTGTTCTACGCCGCAAAATTGCGCTGAGACCGGTCGAACCGACCCCCTCTGTCGCCTTCGGCGACATCTCCCCCTCGAGGGGGGAGACTATCCGCGCCACAACAAAAAAGCCGCCAGGTTGCCCGGGCGGCTCCATGTCGGCGGTTCGGGAACCGCTCAGTTCAGCTTGGCCTTAACATCCGCGAGCGAAGCCTTGAACAGGTCGGCGCCGGCCTTGACATCGACCTTGGCGGCCAGCAGCGCGCGGGCGGCTTCGACTGCGATGTCGACGGCGCTGGCGCGCACCTCGGCGACCGCGTCGCGTTCAGCCTGACCGATCTTCTGTTCGGCAAGAGCGGTGCGCCGGGTAACGTAGTCCTCGGTCTTCTTGTGTGCTTCCGCGGCGAGCAGTTCGGCCTCTCGCTTGGCGGCCGCCACGATGTCGGCAGCCTCCTGCTCGGCTTCCTTGCGCTTCTTCTGGTACTGGCCGAGCAGCTGCTGGGCCTCGTCGCGCAGCTTGCGCGCCTCGTCGAGTTCACTGCTGATCCTGGCGGCACGGGCATCGAGCGCCTTGGCGATCAGGCCAGGCACCTTGATGTAGATGGCGACGCCCAGGAAGATGATCAGGGCTATCGTTGCCCAAAGCGTTGCGAGAGATGTGGCGTCCATGATGCGCTCCTCACCGAGCCACGGATTTGACCGCGGCCGCGATCTCGGTCTTGCTGGCCTTGCCGCCGCCGACCAGTGCCTCGACGATTGCCGAAGCGGTGTCCTCGGCGATGCTGCCGACTTCCTTCATGGCATTGGCCTTGATGGAAGAAATGCGTGCTTCGGCCTCGCCAAGCTTCTCGTCGAGCGCCGCCTCGATCTTCTTGCGCGTGGTCTCGGCTTCCGCCTTGGCCGCATCGTTGGCCTGCTGGCCGATCGAGTTGGCGTTCTTCTTGGCTTCCGCCAGTTCCTGCTCGTAAGCGGCAACAGCGGCGTCGGCCTCGCCCTTCAACTTGCTCGCCTGGTCGAGATCCTGGCTGATGCGGTCGTTGCGGACATCGATGATGCCGCCGACGCGCGGTACCACGACCCGCTTCAGGAAGAGGTAGAACAGCCCAAAAGTGATCGCCAGCCACAGAAGCTGCGACGGGAAGGTCGCAGGATCGAACGGCGGAAATGCGCCATGTGCCTCGGCAGGCACGCTGGTGCCGGAATGCGTGTCGCCTCCGGTCGCGGCATGGCTGGTATCGGCGGCGGGCGCTGACTCTTGCGCGAAGGCAGATGTCACGAACATGGACTATCCCCAGATATCAGGCCCGCCGCTTTCGCGGCCGGCCTGTCCAATCTTCCCAGTTGCTTCAGCCGAACAGGGCCAGAAGCGCGATGAGAAGCGAGAAGATGCCCAGAGCTTCGGTCACGGCGAAGCCAAAGATCAGGCGGCCGAACTGGCCATCAGCAGCCGACGGGTTGCGCAGCGCGCCCGAGAGGTAGCTGCCGAAGATGTTGCCCAGGCCAATGCCCGCGCCACCCATGCCCAGGCAAGCGATGCCGGCGCCGATGTACTTTGCTGCTTCTGCGTCCATTTGTTAACTCCTTTGGATCTGAAATTCCGTTTGTATTCCATCCGGCGCCAATGTTGGAAACTCTTGGGCCGGAAACTCTTTGGCTCAGTGCCCGGGATGCAGGGCGTCGTTGAGGTACATGCAGGTCAGCACCGCGAAGACGTAGGCCTGCAGGAAGGCGACCAGCAGTTCAAGCGCTGTCAGCGCCACGGCCATCGCCAGCGGCAGGACAGAGCCCGCCACGCCGACCGCGCCGAGCGCGGAGAGACTGACGACGAAGCCCGAGAACACCTTCAGCGTGATGTGGCCGGCCAGCATGTTGGCGAACAGACGAACCGAGAGGCTGACCGGGCGCGACACAAAGGAGATGACTTCGATCAACACCACCAGCGGCAGCAGGAACACCGGCACGCCGTGCGGAACGAACAGCTTCAGGAAACCGAGCCCATGCTTGCCAAAGCCATAGACGATGACCGTCGCGATAACGAGCGCCGCAAGGCCGAAGGTGACGATGATATGGCTGGTGACGGTGAAGAAATAGGGGAACAGGCCGAGCAGGTTGGCGACCAGCACGAACATGAACAGCGAGAACACGAACGGAAAGAACTTCATGCCCTGCGTGCCCGCGGCATCGCGCAACATGTTGCCGACGAATTCGTAGGCCATCTCGGAGATCGACTGCAGCCGGCCGGGAACCAGGCTGCGGCTCGACGTCGTGAGGAACAGGAACGCGGCAGCGACCACCACGGTCGCGACCATGAACAATGCCGAATTTGTGAAGGACAGGTCATAGCCGCCGATGTTAATCGGAACCAGCTTGATGATATGGAACTGGTGGATCGGATCGACCTTGTCAGCTGCCACGTTCTAACCCCGTCAATGCCGCGAACGGCCAAATTACCATTGCCGCACGAGGCGGCTATTTCCAAATGCCGCCTGAAGGGCGGTCATTTCCTGTCGTCCCGGCCAGAGCGCGATTTATCGCCCTGTCCGAATTCTGCCACAACGCCCGCGGAACGCATGACATTGAGCACGCCGGCGCCGAAACCAAGCAGCAGGAAAACGATCAGCCCCCATGGCGAAGTCCCCGCCATACGGTCGATGATCCAGCCGATGCCGGCGCCCACCACCACGCCAGCGATAAATTCACTGGAGAGTTTGACCGCCTGGCCGTATCCGGCCGCACTGCCCGCTTTCGCGTCGTCTTTCCCCTCGAGCCGGTTCGGCAGCCTTGTCGCAAGCGATGCTTCAAGTTCACGCCGACGTCGCTCAAGATCGTCGTCGCGGATGCCGGTTTCATGCTGCTTGCCGCGGCCGGTTTCTCCGGTTCCGTCTGGCCCATTCTTGTCGGCCATCGCAACCCCCCTGCCCGGTCAGACCGTCACCGTCCGTCCGCTTCTAAAGTCGCCGGCAACATAGTTAGAGGGGTTGCGCCCGTCAAGCCACGGGCGGAAGTTCATTGCCATGTATTTTAGGCAATAAAATCAATCAATTAGAGAGGTGCGACATCGTGCCCGCCGCGATGATGGGGATAGGTTGCGCGAATCCCCCGGGCAATGGCTCGCTGATCGGGCCCGTGGCCGGTGGAAAAGACCGGCGGCCGACAACCCTCAGCTCCAGCCGCCGCCATAGGTGCGGTAGAAGATATGCAGGCCGATCTTGGTCATCTTCTGCATGGTGCGCGCCCAGCCCGGATGGACATATTGGGCATAGTAGTGGGTCGACGATCCGACCTCCGGGATGAAGATCTTGCCGGCGGTGACGGCCATGGCGATGTCCTGCGCGGTCTTGTAGGCGACCGGGCTGTCGATGCGCTTCTTCCTGCCGTCGCAGGCGAAGGAGAACTGGCAGCGGTTGAACCAGCTGTCGTTCTGGTAGACCACGCCGCAGATCGAATTGGGATAGGCCGGATTGCGGACGCGGTTGAGAATGACCTGGGCAACGGCGGCCTGGCCGCGCACGGACTCGCTCCTCGCCTCGAAATAGATGCCGTTGGCCAGGCATGCCTGCTCCTTCTTGGAGAAGACACTTTCAGGCAGCGGATTCTGGATCCACCAATGGTCACCCTTGGCCATCGGCGGAATGAAGCGGCCGCTGTTGGGCTGCTCGTCCTGGAGAAGGGCTTCGAAGGGCGAGGCCTTGGCATAGTCCGGCTCGGATTGCGCATAGGCCGTTGCCAGCACATCGGGATGATCGTTGTTGACGAGGGCCGCAAGCATGGCCGGCACGCCGGGATCCCGCTTCTTGTCTTCGCGCGCATGGAATTCCGCGGCGATCTGGATTTCCTTGCCTTTGATCTGGGGCTTGGCAAAGGCCATTTTCAGGTCGCTGTCCATGCTCGGCCGCATCAAGGAAGAGGTCCGCTGGAAGATCGAACCGGCGTTGAAGTTCTTCGGCGGTGCGACGGGAGACACCTGGACGATGCGGCCCTTCTTGTCGGCGCGCATGACGCGATCCTCGTCGGGCGAGCCGCTGACCTTGCCGCCCTTGCCACGAAACGAGACAGAGCCGACGCCCGCCAGGTGAATACCCGATCCGGAGATCGAGCCGGTGACATCGGAATCGACGAACGGCATTTCGGCGGCATGCACCGAACCGGCGACGGATCTCTCGACATAGGAATTCCAGCGCGCGGTCGGCGATTCGAGGCCGGAAACCAGGCTGGTCATGTCCTGGTAGGCGGCGACGGTCGGGAAACCGATCCAGATGCCGAGGCCGATGATGAGCGGAGACACAAAATTGCGCTTCTTCTCACCGGCGGCGGCAGCAAGCCGCTTCAAGACGCGTCGATGCACGGAACTCTCTCCAGGAACGCTACTGACCCCACTGGAGAGCAAAATGATGCATTAACCTTGATGGGACGTTAACGGGATCGGTCGGGTTTTCCCGGCCGGCTCCAGGTCGTAAACGACCAGACGTTGCAGGACCAAGCCCGCAGGTCTGCTGTTCCAGAGAAATGAGCTTAACGGGATATCCATCTTCCAGCCGCCATATGGCAGTTGGCTTCAAACAGCGGTTCAGCATAGCGGACGGATGACAGCGGTCGCGGGAAATCTTGCCGTGGATGACGCCCAACCGGCGAAAGCAACGGCGCGCCCGATGCTTCTCAATCTGACCGCCCTGCGCGCCTTCGCAGCCCTGGCGATATTCGTCCACCATCTGACGGAACTGGGAATCGATGCATCCCGATCCATTCGGGATATGTATCTCGGCTGTGCTGTTTCGTTCTTCTTTGTCCTTTCAGGATTCGTGCTGGCGTACAGTTTCTCGGGACGATTCTTCGGCTGGCACGATATAAGAAACTTCATCTTCCAGAGATTCTTCCGGCTGTGGCCCGTCCACGTGCTATGTTTCTTCCTTGCCCTCGTGGCACGTCATCCTCCGACCAGCCTCTTCACCGCATACTTGGCGGCCACACTCCAAGGGTCATGGTTTCCAACCTACGGAACGGCCTACGCATACAACGGCGTTTCGTGGTCGATATCGGTTGAACTGTTTTTCTATCTGGCATTGCCGTTCATTGTGATCTTGCGGCCAAATCAGGTCATGCTGGTGGTCTGCTGCTGGACAGTTGCCGTCCTTGGTCTGATCGCTCTCACCGCGACTTTACCCGGGCCCGTATTTCCTCCTCCTTCCGAAAAGCCCTGGCTGGACCTCTACGTCACGGATGCGTCTCTGGTTCACCTCTTCCCGCCAGTGCGCATGGTGGAATTCCTGTCCGGGATAGCCGTTTATCGGCTGTTCAGTAGCCGACGCATTTCCAATGACTGGGTGACGTTCTGCCAAGTTGCAGCGGTGGTGTGCCTGATGCTTTGGGCATGCGTACATGCCGAGATCACGCAATTTATCGCTGATCATGCATCGCTGATGGCGTCCGTCGCCTATCGCGAATTTGGGCTGTATCCGCTATTCGCTGCCATCGTCTATGTCTTCGCACATCAGTCAGGCTCATTGACGCGCGTCCTGTCGTGCCGTGTGCTGGTTTTCTGTGGAGAGATCAGCTTCGCATTTTACATGATCCATCAGGTTGTCATCCACGTCCTGGCCTACAACTTCGAGATCAGGCAGCACTGTGGTCCGACAGTCGCCGCGATCTCGGCAGGCATGCTAAGCCTTGGTTTTTCAATCGTTCTCCATCGAGCCGTGGAGACACCCGGTATGGACTGGGCCAGGCAAAAGTTCCCGATGACCAGGCGGGCACCTTTATCCGCGCATGGTGCCGTCGGTGCCGTCGCCTGACGTTGTATCCACCTGCCGCAGGAAGATCGGCCATGCGATCAGTGCGCAGATGGCGGCCGACAGCCAGACGCCGGACCAGGACCACAGGTGCAGCAGCCCGGGGATGGCCACCGGCACCAGGAAGAAGCCAACGAAAACAAAGGTGTTGGCCAGGCTGAGCGCGGTTCCGACATGGCCGGCGCCGGCAAGCGTGGCAAGCTCGGTATAGGCAACGCCATGCCAGGCGGAGACCGAGATGCCCGCGGCAATCAGCACCAGGGGAAGAACAGCGATCAGGAAAGAATGGCCGCCCGGCATGGCGGGGCTGGCCAGGACCGATACCCAGAGCGCCACGAAGGCGAGCGCGCTGAACGCACTGCATCTGCGAAGAAACTGGCGGCGATTGCCGTGGCGGTCGGTAAAGCGGCCGCTCCAGACGCGCATGACCATGGCGCCGATCTGCACGGCCGCGAGGCTCGCACTGATCGCGGCGGTTCCCAGCCCTGCGAAGTCGTGCAGAAACACAGACGCGAAAGTGAGCACCGCCACTTGAGGGAAGCAGAGCAAGCCGATAGCGGTCGCGATGCGCCAGACCTCGATGTTGCGCAGCGGCGCCGATCCGGCCGCGGCCGGCGAAACGACGTGATCCACGGTCGGCGGCTCGTGCAGCCACCGCCAGGCGAACAGGGCGGAGAGAGCGGATGTGCCGGCGAGGAGCCCGAACACCGCGGAAAAGCCGAAAACCAGGGCGAGCGACGGCAGGAAAAGCGCGCCCAGGCCACCGCCAAGCGGCACCGCCGTCTGACGGATGCTCATGGCAAAGCCACGTTCGTTTTCCCGGAACCAGCCCATGATGGCGCGGCCGCTCGAGCCGTTGACGCTGCCGCCCAATAGTCCGGTGATGAGCAGGCTTGCCGACAGGAGCGTGACATCGGGAACACCTGACCTCGTCGGCACGACGAGCATGGCCATGGCAAGCAGCCAGGCCGCCGTCGCGCCAAGCCCGATCAGAAGCACGCGGCGATCGCCCCAGCGATCGGTGAGCAAGCCCCAGGGCAATTCGCTGAGCGCAACGCCCAGTCCGAGGAGGCCAAGCGCCAGGCCAAGCTCGGCATTGCTCAATTGGTAGCCCTGCCGAAGCACGACGGCCGTTGCCGGTATGCCGGAGAAGGTGGCCGAGAAGCTGGCGTTCGCGGCGACACCGATGCCCAGGACCTTCCAGCGATGCCCGGGGCTGAACACCCTTTCGGTGGGGCCGGCAGCCCTGTTCTGCAGGATTTGTGTTGGCTCTTGGTCGGCGCAGTCGGCGATGGCGGACATGATTTCGTTCCTATGGGTTCCAGTCGCATGGACCTTGACGCCATCTGTCTAGCGCCATAGATTCGTCCTTAAAATCAGGAAGTTTTTGATTATCAATCCTGAAAAACAGGATATTCCTTTATGCAACAACGCGTGACCTTCGACCTCGACGTTCTCCGCAGTTTCGTCACCGGCATGGAGTTGGGCAGCTTTGCCAGGGCCGCCGAACGGCTTGGCCGGTCGACCTCGGCGGTCAGCGCGCAGCTGAAAAAACTGGAAGAGCAGGCAGCGACGCCGATCTTCCGCAAATCGGGACGCGGCCTCGCCTTGACGGAGGCCGGCGAAACCATGCTCGGCTATGCGCGCCGGCTGCTCGAGCTGAATGACGAGGCGGCGGCGGCAATCCATGATGTCGAGCTGGAGGGCTGGGTGCGGCTCGGCCTGCAGGAGGATTTCGGCGAAGCGGTGCTGCCGGACGTGCTCGGCCGCTTCGCCCGTGCCCACCCCAAGGTCAAGATCGAGGCCAGGATCGCGCGCAGTTCCGAACTTGCCGACAAGATCACCTCAGGCAGTCTCGATATCGCGCTTGCCTGGCATAACGGCACGATGCTGCCCTATAGCGAGCACGTCGCCGACGTTCCAATGCGCTGGATCGGTCCGGCCAAGCGCATCGAGACCAGCCTGCTCGACGGCGAACCCCTGCCGCTGGTGGCACTCGAGGCGCCATGCCTGCTGCGCACGGTGGCGACGGAAACGCTCGACCGCGCCGGACTGCCCTGGCGCATGGCCTTCTCCAGCCCGAGCCTTGGCGGCATCTGGGCGGCCGTGGCCGCGGGGCTGGGGTTGACGATCCGCACCGACATTGGCCTGCCAGCCAGCGTCAGCACGATCCAGCCGGAGATTGCCGGCCTGCCGGCGCTGCCGAAAATGGCGCTGTACCTGCATCGCCGGGATGCCGAACTCGAGCCGGTGGCGGCGCGCCTCGCCGATATATTGCTGGAGGCGGCGCGACAGGCACTACCCGACAATGCGCGGACCGCAGGCCTGCGCGCCGTGGCCTGATCGGACGAGCGCCAGGCTCAGCCGCGTTTCTTGGCTCGGCCGGCGAACGGGTTGTCCGAGGTGCGCAGTGCGATGCGGATCGGCACGCCCGGCATGTCGAACGCTTCGCGGAGGCTGTTGGAGAGATACCGCACATAGGATTGCGGCATCGCATCCGGGCGCGAGCACTGGACCACGAAGCCCGGCGGCCGCGTCTTGGCCTGCGTGACGTATTTGACCTTCAGCCGGCGCCCGGCAACGGCGGGCGGCGGGTGATGCGCCAGGATGGCTTCAAGCCAGCGGTTGAGCTTCCCGGTCGAGACGCGGCTGTTCCAGACCTTGTGGGTCCTCAGCACCGCATCCATCAGCTTGTCGAGGCCACGCCCTGTCTCGGCCGAGACCGGAACGGCCTGGATGCCGCGCACCTGCGGCAGCAGCCGCTCGGTCTTTTCGCGCAGTTCCGCCAGAAGCTCCTGCGGATGATCGATCAGATCCCATTTATTGAAGGCGATCACCGGCGCCCTGCCCTCGCGGATGATCAGGTCGGCGATCTGCAGATCCTGCTTCTCGAAGGGGATCGTGGCGTCGAGCACGATGATGACGATCTCGGCGAAACGGATGGCGCGCAAGCCGTCCTGCACGGACATCACTTCCAGCTTTTCGTGGATCCTGGCCTTGCGGCGCATGCCGGCAGTGTCGAACAGCTTTATGCGGCGGCCTCGCCAGTCCCAATCGACCGATATGGAATCGCGGGTGATGCCGGCTTCCGGTCCGGTCAGCAGCCGCTCCTCGCCGATCAAGGCGTTGATCAGCGTCGACTTGCCGGCATTCGGACGGCCGACGACGGCGATGCGCATCGGCTTGGTGTCGTCGTAACTGTGCGTATCCTCGGCGTCGGGATCGGCGATGTCCTCGCCGATCAGCACCTCGGTGGCGGCGATCTCGTCGTCTTCGCCCTCTTCCTCCTCACCGAAGGCGCGCGCCTCGCCGAGTGCCGCGATCACCGCGTCGCGCAGATCGGGCATGCCCTGGCCATGTTCGGCCGAAACAGGGATCGGCTCGCCAAGGCCGAGTTCCCAGGCCTCCAGCATGCCGCCCTGGGCGCCCTTCGCCTCGGCCTTGTTGGCGACCAGAACCACCGGCTTGCCGGATTTGCGCACGATTTCGGCAAAGGTCCTGTCGTCCGGCAGCAGGCCGGATTTGGCATCGATGGTGAAGAAGATCAGGTCGGCTTCGTGAATGGCGATCTCGGTCTGCGCGCGCATGCGCCCAGGCAAGGTCGAGGCGGCGGCATCCTCGAAACCGGCTGTATCGATGACGTCGAAATGCAGGTCATAGAGCTTGGCGGCATGGACACGGCGATCGCGGGTGACGCCCGGCGTGTCGTCGACAAGCGCCAGCTTCCTTCCCACCAGCCGATTGAAAAGAGTCGATTTGCCGACGTTAGGTCTGCCGATAATGGCGACTTTGAAGGTCATACGGTCCTACAATCATGCATGTCGTTGTCCCAAAACCGCTGCACACTTTTGGGCGACATGCATTTACGAGGCATTGCCCGAGCCACGGATCAGCTCGGACATCAGCGTTGCCCGCTCGCGGGTGTTGCGCGGGGCGCCGTCGTCGGCGGCGATCTGGTCGAACAGTTTCAGCGCGTCCTGGGTCTTGCCTTCCTTCCACGCGGCAAGGCCGAGCGCCTCGCGTGCTGTATGGCGTAGCGTGTTGGTGTCCGATGTCAGCGCCTCGACGCGGCTGGAAACGTCGGCGAAGGAGCCGTGGTCGACGAGCAGGAGCGCCGCCCGCAGCCTTGCCATGTCGCGAATGCCCTGGGGTATGGCGGTGTCGGCGGCGACTTCGTCGAAATCCTTGACGGCGGCATCGGTGTCGCCCTTGCTCGCCTTGACGGTGGCGGCGCGCATGCGGGCAAGCAGGGGATAGGCGCCGTAGCCATCCTTCTCGAGCTGGTCGAGCGCGGCGAGCGCCTCGTCGTTCTTGCCGTCATTGGCAAGCTTCAGCGCCTGCGAGAACGCATCGCCGGAGCGGTTGGCGCGCGTCTCGTCCCAATAGCGATAGCCGACGAAAGCGGCGGTGCCGAGCACCACGAGGACCGCAATGACAAGCACGGCCGGGCCGAAACGGTCCCACAGCGCCTGCGCCTGTTCGCGACGGATCTCGTCATTGACTTCACGGATAAAACTGTCGTCGGACATCAATCAAAACCACTTTTGCCCCGGGCCGGGGCGGTTCATGAGCCCGCGTTTTAGCGAAATTTTGTCGGCATGGAAGGGGTTCGAGCGGAAAATCGCCTATTCCCCGGGGCAAACGGATGTTTGCCCCGGGGAATACGACAAAATGGCCCAATCGCATCCACGCCACATTTCGGGGATAGCCGGCTTGCTGACCGCCCGGAGCCTGTAAGTTTGCCGATGCCTCGTTTGTCCCGCGTTGTTGCGTTCTCTCTTGCCTCGCTCGCCGCTTCCGGCGCGGCTCTGGCCGATCCGCCCGCGCCGCCAATGCCGGCAAAGCCGAAGCAGGTCGTCATCATCTCCTTCGACAGCGCGCGCGACATCTCGCAATGGACGCGCAGCCGGGCGCTGGCGCGGCGCACCGGCGCGCATTTCACCTATTTTCTCTCCTGCGTCTTCCTGCTGTCGCCGGAGACGCGCAAGGAATACACCGCACCCGGCAAGACATCAGGCACATCCAACATCGGCTTTGCCGCCTCCAAGCAGGAAGTGACTGAGCGGCTCGAACAGATCGGCCTTGCCGCGCATGAAGGCCACGACATTGCCAGCCATGCCTGCGGTCATTTCGACGGCAAGGACTGGAGCAAGGCCGACTGGCTGAAGGAGTTCGCTTCGTTCGAGCACATTCTCGAGAACGCCTATGCGATCAACGGCATCGCGTCGGAGCCGGATGGCTGGCGAGAATTCGCCCGGCATGCGGTTGTCGGCTTCCGCGCGCCATATCTGTCGACGAACAAGGCGCTTTACGAGGCCTTGCCTGCCGCCGGCTACCAGTTCGACGCCAGTGGCGTGTCGCAGGGCCCTGCCCTGCCGCCGACTGTCGGCGGCATCACCCGCTTTTCACTGCCGCAGATTCCAGAAGGGCCGAAATCCCGACCGGTGATCGCGATGGACTACAATCTCTATGTCAGGCATTCCGGCGGCTTCGAGCGGCCGAGCAAGGCGGGCGAGTTCGCCGGCCGGACCTATCAGGCGTTTCGCGCTGCTTTCGACGCGCAGTATCAGGGCAAGCGCATTCCGCTGGAACTCGGCTTCCATTTCACGCTGATGAATGACGGCGCGTATTGGGACGCGCTTGAGCGGTTTGCCGGCGAGGTCTGCGTGAAGGCCGATGTCGAATGCATCAGTTTTCGCGATTATGTGACGCGGCAAAGCGCTGGCCAGAAACAGGCAACGGTCGGCGGCTGAGCCGCCAACCCGTTTCGGATTAAACCCAAATCTTCTCAAGCCGGGTCTTCGGCGCCATGCCTTGCCAGATAACGCTGGTCGATCTCGGGCAGCGGCTCGCCCAGGAGCGTGGCCTCGAAGGCGCGTAGGCGCTTGTGGACCGACTGGAGCTCGACGATGGTCGACCAGGAGGTGAGCAGAAACTGCAGCGAACCCGTCACCTTGCCAAAGGCGTTCGAGATCTGGTTCAGCGCGCCGAACGTTATCTTGTGGGCGACCAGCGACGGACCCAGGATCAGCAGGGAGAAGATATTGTCGGCCTGCAGGTAGGTGTACCGGACGACGTTGAAATAGATGTAGTGGAAATAGAGCCTGAAATAATTGTGCCTGACATTGGCGAACAGCTCGGCGGTGGTGGCAGGCTGTGCACGGTCCGCATGATCCTCGCCGTAAACCAGTTCCTTGCGGTAAGCGGCCTCGACGCGCTGGTTACGGAACTGCAGCCCCGGAAGCTTCAGGCCGGCTATCATCACCGAGATCGTTCCAAACAGACACCAGGCCAGTGCCGCGACCACCAGGGGCTGGGGGATCGCGCCGATGATCGGCAACTCGCTGATATGGGCCTGCAACTGGATCATGACCGGCAGGAAGGCGATCAAGGTCATGATCGACTGCACGAAGCTGGAGCCGAGATCCTCCATGATCTGCGAGAACCGCATCGTGTCTTCCTGAATGCGCTGCGAGGCACCCTCGATATGGCGCAACCTGGCCCAGTTCTCGATGAAGTAGTTGTTCATCGCCGTGCGCCAGCGGAAGATCCAGTGGCTGACGATGAAGGCATTGACCACCTGCACATTCATGCCGACCAGCGCGAGCCATGAGAAATCGGCCAGTCCGGTATAGAATTCACCGTTGGTCGATTTGCCGGTCCCTGACATCAGCCCTTGCACATAGTCAAAGAACGGCCCGTACCAGGCGTTGACGGCGACGCTGACCTGCACATTGAAATAGATGAAGAACAAGATGACCGCCGTCATCAGGATCGACCAGCGTTGCCAGGGATGCGGCGAATACCAGCTCCAGAACGCGTAGAAGATGGCCACGCAGACCACGAAATAGATATAGAACCAGAGGAACGGCTTCGACACGAGGACGGCAATGCCGATGATCGGCGGCGCGTCGGCGGCCGCCGCCGGCAGGCCGAAGACGGCGCCCAATTGCTCACCACCGAAAAACCAGAACAGGATCGCCGCAAGGCTCCAGATGGCGGCCGAAGAAAAGAAGAGCTTCGGCTGCGGGAAGAAGGATACGAACACTGGGCGAATTCCTTGCCTTAGGCGCAAATCAGCTGACAACAGCGGGCATAAAGTCACACATTAGAGGGAAAGAAAATGCCTGCCCGATGCCCAGCGCCAGCAAGACCATAATCATGGCGATTTTGGCGCGGCCGACCAGGCGATGGCGCCGGAGACGACCAGCATGGCCGCGGCGAGGAGCGAAGCGAGGAAGAAATCACCTGATATCTGCGCCAAAAAACCGGCAGCGATCGGGCCGATGATCTGGCCCAGGCCGAACGACGCCGTCATCAACGCAAAGATCCGCCGGGGCGCCCTTGGCGCCTGCTGGCGGGCGGCCTGCAAGCCCAGCGCGGTTATGGCAATGAAGGTGCCGCCGAGCAGCAGGCCCCCGAGCAGCGGCCCCGAATATCCGCCAAGCGCCACGCTGGCGGTGACGCCGATCACTTCTGTGAAACATGCCAGCGCATAGGCGGCGTAAAGGCCAATCCGCGCGGCGATCTTCTGCCACAGCCACGTCGAGGGAAAGCCGGCAAGGCCGGCGACCAGCCACACCATGGCCTCGAAGACGCGGCTGCCGCCGCCCTGGCGGACGATGGCGACCAGGAATGTCGCGGTCACCACATAGCCAAACCCGAACAGGCCGTAGGCGACGATGATCTTCATCAGCGACCGGGCTTTCGGCAGGGCCGGCTCTCGGGCGGCTTCGCCGTTGACGAGCGGGCCTTCGTTCGCCAGCAGCGCCACGACGATCAAGCCGCAAGCCGAAATCAGAGCCGACCACAACCAGCCCGCCGCCCAGCCGGCATGTTCAGTGACCAGCACCGCCATCATCACCGCCGAGATCGCCATGCCGAGCCCGACACCACCGAAATGCCAGGCCTGCAGATCGCCACGAGCCGCGGCATTGATATGGCTGAAAACGATGCTGGCCATGAAGACCATGACGAAGGCGCTGGCCAGACCGGCCAGAAAGCGGATGAGGAGAAAGGCGGGCATGGCGTCGGTCATCCCCATCAGCGCGGCCAGGACAGTGCTGGCGCCAAGAGCCGTCAACATCAGCAGACGTTCCCGGCCATGCGCCCAACCACCGGCCGCGGCAAACGCGCCGACGAGATAGCCGAGATAATTGGCGGAAGCGATCCACCCGGCATTGGCCGGCGACAGATGCAGCTCTTCCATCATGCCGGGCAGGATCGGCGTGTAGACGAAGCGGCCGATGCCCATGGCGACGGCCAGCGCGATCATGCCGGCGACGGTGAAGCGAAGCGCTGCTGAGGTCGATGTCATCGCGGCGCACAATAAATGCCGGCATTGCTGAAACAACCCGCATTTCATTGGGCCAATACGACCGCCAATGCGCCACGCTCTGTCCGACATTCCTCAGGCCGGACCGCGTGGCCTTCAACTCAGCGGCGTTCACCCAGACCGGCATGGGGTGAGCAGGTCTCGTGCTCGGTCCTTCGTGCCGTCAGCCTGAACGGCATGTCGCCAAGTTCGCGCTCCGACATGGCGTTCAGCACAGGATGTGACAGCGGGTCTGTCAGCCATCCCTGCGCCTCGCTCCCGGAGCGAGGCGCGCATGAGGCATTCGCGGCGAACAGGACCTTCAACGACGACACCATCCTCAGCATTTCCGGCTCCGCGGGTCTGTCTCCCATCAACAAAGTCTGCCGTCCCGATATGAGTTTCAATTGAGATTTCGGCCGGACCAGTTTAGAAAATCTCAAATGGCCATGCTCAATCGCGTCCATCTCAACGGCCTTCGGGCCGTCGAGGCCGTTGCCCGTCTCGGCTCGCTTGCAGCGGCCGCCGGCGAGCTCAACGTTTCCGTCAGCGCGGTCAGCCAGCAGATAAGCCGTACCGAAAAGCAGCTCGGCCAGGCGCTGTTCGAGCGCACGGCCAGCGGTCTCGCGCTGACCGAATTCGGCGCTGTCTTCGCGGCCCGTCTTGGTGCTGGATTTCGCGAGCTTGCCCAGGCGGTGGCGCTGGCGGACGAAGCGACCCAATGCACCCTGGTGGTTTCGGTGGCGCCGGCCTTTGCCTCGAAATGGCTGCTGCCGCGACTGTCGCGTCACTTCGACCGGCATCCCAATGTGCTGCTGCGCATCGACGCTTCGGTGCGGCTGGCCAATCTGGATCATTCCGACATCGACATCGCCATCCGGCTTGGCGACGGCAAATGGCCGGGCGGACGCGCGGAACTGCTTCTGGCGCAGGAAGTTTTCCCGGTCTGCGCGCCCGGCATCGCCAGGAAACTGAGCTCGATCGAGGACCTTGCCCGGACCTGCGCCATCACCGACGAGCGGGCAATGATCAACTGGGACAGCTGGTTCGCCGCCGCCGGTGTTGCGCCCGTCACCTTCCAGAAGGGCGCCCGCTTCACCGATCCGATGCTATGCTTGGAATCGGCGATTGCCGGCCATGGCGTGATGCTGGGCTGGCAGTTGCTGGCGGCGGATGCGCTGGCCGATGGACGGCTGGTGGCGCCGTTCGGAATCCGTGCCCAGAGCGGGCTCGGTTACTGGCTGGTGACGTCGTCGACGAAGGCGGAAAGCCGCAAGGTCCGGGACTTCAAGATCTGGATCAAGGAAGAGATCGAAGCGACGATGGCGCAATTCGGAGCGACGACTACAGGTCCCGCCAGCGCGATCGCGGTGGAAAGCACCGTGTCCCCGGTCTATGTAGAGTCGAATATCCAACTACGGCAGGCAGGATCATGACCACACATTCGCGCGGCGTTTCCGCAACGATCGACCCGGTGAAGCTCGACAGGCTGGCGGAAGTCGCCATCAAGGTCGGGCTGCAATTGCAGCCGGGACAGGATCTGGTGCTGACCTCGTCGATCGCGGCCCTGCCGCTGACCAGGCGGATCGTCGAACACGCCTACAAGGCCGGCGCCGGACTGGTGACGCCGATCTTCAACGACGACGAGATGACGCTGGCGCGCTACCGCTTCGGCGCCGACGCCGGTTTCGACCACGCCGCCGGCTGGCTCTATGAAGGCATGGCAAAGGCCTTTTCCAACAATGCGGCCAGGCTTGCCGTGCGCGGCGAGGATCCCTCGCTGTTGTCGGCGCAGGACCCGGCGAAAGTGGCGCGCGCCAACAAGGCGAATTCCATGGCCTACCAGCCGGCGCTGGAAAAGATCACCGGCTTCGACATCAACTGGAACATCATCGCCTATCCGGACCTCGCATGGGCCAAGCAGGTTTTTCCCGGCGATGCCGACGATGTCGCCGTGGTCAAGCTCGCCGATGCCATCTTCGCCGCCTCGCGGGTGGATGTGGAGGACCCGATCGGCAACTGGAAGGCGCACAATGCCGCTCTGCGCGGCCGCACCGAATGGCTGAACGGCCATGATTTCCACGCGCTGCATTTCACCGGACCGGGCACCGACCTGACGGTCGGGCTGGCGGACAGCCATGAATGGATGGGCGGCGCCTCGACCGCCAAGAACGGCATCACCTGCAATCCCAACATCCCGACCGAGGAGGTCTTCACCACGCCGCATGCCAGGCGGGTCGAAGGCCATGTCTCCTCGACCAAGCCGCTGTCCTACCAGGGCACGCTGATCGACGACATCTCGGTGCGGTTCGAAGCCGGACGGATAGTCGAGGCCAAGGCTTCGAAAGGGGAAGACGTGCTGAAGAAAGTGCTCGACACCGACGAGGGATCGCGCCGCCTGGGCGAAGTCGCACTGGTGCCGCATTCCTCGCCGATCTCGGCCAGCGGCCTGTTGTTCTTCAACACGCTGTTCGACGAGAACGCCGCCTGCCACATCGCGCTCGGCCAATGCTATTCGAAGTGTTTCGTCAACGGCGCCTCGCTCAGCCAGGACGAGATCGCGGCCCGCGGCGGCAACAAGAGCTTCATCCATATCGACTGGATGATCGGTTCGGACAAGATCGACATAGACGGCGTCCACAAGGACGGCAGCCGCGTGGCGGTCATGCGCAAGGGCGAGTGGGCCTGACGGCTTGCCAGCCTGCGAGGGCGGGATGACTTTCGATATCGCGGTCAAGCGCATCTACGAAGCACCCGACAAGGCCGACGGCCAACGGGTGCTGGTCGATCGCATCTGGCCGCGCGGCGTCAGCAAGGAGCATGCCGCGCTGGCGCTGTGGCTGAAAGAGATCGCGCCGAGCGACGATCTGCGCAAGTGGTTCGGGCACAAGCCCGAACTCTGGACGGAATTTCAGAAGCGGTATCGCGCTGAGCTCGATGAGAACGAAGAGGCGGTGGCGCGACTGCGTGGCCTGCTCCGCCATGGCAAGGTGACGCTGCTCTACAGTGCGCATGACGAAGCGCACAACAATGCGGTGGCGTTGGCGGGGTATCTCGCAGGCGTTCACTAGAGCAATTCCAGGAAAAGTGTGAGCGGTTTTCCGTCCGGAATTTCGTAAAAACAAGGAGTTAGAGTGGTTCGCCGTTTCCGTGAAACGGTGAAGTGCTCTAGCCATCGTTGGCCACAGCTTCGTCAACAGCTCCGAGGAATCAGACCGCCTCGGAGCCCCGCTTTCAGGCAATGACGAAGTGGGCGAATACAGCCCTTACTTGCCAACCGCCTGAGCATAGACATCCGGCTTGAACCCAACCAAGATCTGGTCTCCGACTTCAAGTACCGGACGCTTGATCATGGTCGGCTTGGCCAGCATAAGCGCCTTGGCCTTTTTTTCGTCGAGCGATTGCTTGTCTGCGTCCGGCAGTTCGCGGAACGTGGTACTGCTCTTGTTGAGCAGCTTTTCCCAGCCGACCTTGCCAACCCAGCCACCCAGCCGTTTCGCGTCCAGCCCCTCCGCGCGAAAGTCATGGAAGCGATAGGCAATGTCATGGCCCTCCAGCCAGACGCGCGCCTTCTTGACCGTGTCGCAGGTGGTGATGCCGTAGATCGTAGTCGTCAAAGCGCGTTTCCCTTGGGCTGACAATCGAATCCTTCCCACAGCCTAAAACCGCCCTTCCCGCTTTGCCAGCGCCCAGGCCTGAAACCGCGGAATTTTCGGACTTGCCAATACTAAGGAATTTTCCTAAGTATTTTTGGGTCGCTTTTGACGACGCTTTGGGACCGAGCAATGACAAGCCTCCAGACTGCCAATCCGAACCTTCCGCCCATCGACGGCATCTTCCGCGCGCTTGCCGACCCGACGCGGCGCAGTGTCGTCGAGCGGCTGAACCGCGGCCCGGCCTCGGTGAGCGAGCTGGCGCATCCCTTCGAGATGGCCCTGCCCTCCTTCATCGAACACCTCAAGGTGCTGGAGGGCTGCGGGTTGGTGCGATCGGAAAAGATCGGCCGCACCCGAACCTACCAATTGGCACCCGAGCCGCTGAAGCTTGCCGAGAACTGGCTGGCCGAACAGCGGACACTGTGGAAGCGCCGCCTCGACCAGTTCGACGCCTATGTGATGACCCTCAAGGAGCAGGAAAAATGAGCTATCCCTTCAAGCCGGATCCCAGGCTGGACCTCGTGCTGGAGCGCGTCGTCGATGCGCCGCGCGACCTGTTGTGGCGGGCGTGGACGAAGCCGGAGCATGTCAAGCAGTGGTTCACGCCGAAGCCGTGGATGATCACCGACTGCGAGATCGATCTCAAGCCAGGCGGGTTGTTCAGGACACGCATGCAGTCGCCCGACGGAAAGGAGGTCAACGACCGCCATTGCTGCTATCTCGAAATCGTGCCGAACGCGCGGCTGGTGTGGACGGATGCGCTGCTGCCGGGCTATCGGCCGTCAGGCGAACCGTTCATCACCGCGGTCATTTCTCTCCAGCCCGATGGCCGGGGCACGCGCTACACCGCCACCGCCATCCACCGCGACGAGGCGACCCGCAACAGCCATGAGGAGATGGGCTTCTTCGATGGCTGGGGCACGGTGGCCGACCAGCTTGCCGAGTATGTGAAGACGATTTGAGCGGCACATTGCGACCCGGACGCCGTCCCGGCCGCAATGCTTCTATCTCGAAGCGAAGAGCAGGCTTCGAAGTTGGAGGCATCTCCTGCCTCAGTAGTAAAAACGCTCTTCGGTAATCTTGCCGTTCTTGACCGTGTAGAGGCCAACCTCGTCCATGGTTACACGCTGGCCGGTGGCCTTGGGTGTGACGTCGAATGTGAAGCGCACCGCGAACTGGTCGCCATTGACATAGGGTCCCTCGACCGTTCCACCGTGGACCTCATGGTTCTCTTGCCACCATTGGCTTTTCTGCCTGAGGGCCTCCTTGCCGTGGCTGACGGCCATCGGTCCCTCCATGGCCTCGTAGCTGGCGATGTCATCGGCATTGTACTTTTCGGCGGCACCGTTGTGGTCTCCCTGCTTGAGGAGCTCGGTGAAATCCTTGGCAATTTCCGCGATGGTCATTTTGTGTTCCTCCTGTTCAGACGCACTCGAAGTAAGGAAGTGCTTGCCGGCCCGCCACCCTTGCCCCCATGACAGCTGACAAGCCGTGTCAGGACGATGGATATAGCGCGGCCGTGTGACGAGATTTGCTGCGGCGGCTTACATACCCGCAAGGGAATCGTCCTGACCGGTCAATTGCCAGATCGCCGGACATTCGTATTCGCCCTGATAGCTGCGGATCAGCGCAAAGCTGCGCACCGTCCAGAATATCGGCTCAACAATCTGTTCCCGCACTTTCGGCATGCCTCTTCTGTCACGAAGCAGCGTGACATGTGGCTCCAAAGAACTCGTGACGAACGGCTGCAGCGGGCTGTCGTCGATCACAGCGGAGAGCTTTCGCCAGAAGGCTTGCAGGGCCAGCGAATGGTCGCTGCTGCGAAGCACCAGCGCTCCGCCGCCGAAGGCCGACAGGCAGTCGAAGTAAACTTCGAATGGCGCAGCCTGTATTAGCAAGCCGACATGGCGGGCGATCTCCACCACACGCTCCTGTTTGCCGTCGCCAAGGCCCATCAGGGTTATGTGTATTTGATCGGTTGGCGTCAGCCATCCTCGCAACCCCAGTTCCCGATTGTAGCGCTCTGCCCTGCGCCGCAGCATCACGTTGACTGGGGCTTCGACCAGAAACGCGTAGAACAGATGTGGCTCCCGGATTGGACTCGGTTCCTCAAATGGGAAAGAGGTCTGACCGTTCTTTGCGAATGCAGGTTGCCTACTCATGACGGAACTCGTCGGCAAATTGAATCCAGTCGAGAAATATAGAACATAAAGTGAACAAATCAAGTTGAAACGAAACAGGCGCCGATGCTCTCCGCATCAGCGCCTGCAACTTCAAGATTGAGGGAGCCCTGTCAGGCAGGGCTCTCGAAGTCACCGTCGCCGATGATGCCCTTGATCTCGAAGAAGCCATGGATCGCACAACCTGCATATCCGCCCCCGAACGTGCCCGGTCCGATAGTCGATCGAGACCTGCTTCGCCCCCGCAGTTGTGTGCAGACCTTGCGAGGTGGTCAGCCTAGCCCGGCAGCACAGGGCAGTTGGCGCCACGACGCAGGCTGATATGCGCCACATCACCGACGCTGAATTGAAACCCCTCTGCCTTGCGCGGCGCATCGATCACGACCGGCAACCCTTGCCCGAGTTCGGCATGCAGGCGTAGCGTACGACCGTGAAATACGATGCTGTTGACACGTGCCGGCGCCGTGCCGGGCGCGGCCTCGGTCGTCGCCAGCAGATCCTCCGGACGCACGCCGATGGTGCGCATGTCGCCTTCGCCGGGGGACTGGCCGGTTTCGGAAATGGCCTCCAGCGGCAAGGTGCCGGCAGTGAAACGCAGGCGATCGCCATCGCGGCCGACAAAACGCGATTGCAGGAGATTCATGGTGCCGATGAAGCTCGCCACGAACTTTGTTGCGGGCCGATCATAGAGGGTTGCCGGCGGTGCGATCTGCTCGATGCGGCCCCTGTTCATGACGACGATGCGGTCGGAGATCGACAGCGCCTCGGTCTGGTCGTGGGTGACCATCACGAAGGTGGTGCCAAGCCGCGACTGCAGCCGCTTCAACTCGACTTGCATCTGTTCGCGCAGATGCGCGTCCAGCGCCGACAGCGGCTCGTCGAGCAAGAGCACGCGCGGCTCGCAGACGATGGCGCGGGCGAGCGCGACGCGCTGGCGCTGGCCGCCCGAAAGTTCCAGGACGCGAGCGCGAAGCTTGTCGGCGAGACCCACCATCTCCAGGGCTTCGCCGACGCGCTTAGCCTGCTCGGCGCCGGACAGTTTTCGCAAGGACAGGCCGAAGCCGACATTCTCGGCGACGTCCATGTGCGGAAACAGCGCGTAGTCCTGGAACACGGTGTTGACCGGCCGGTCGAAAGGCCGAAGGGCCGTGATGTCACGGCCCTCGAGCAAGACCTTGCCGCTCGACGGACTTTCGAAGCCGGCAATGACACGCAGGCTGGTGGTCTTGCCGCAGCCCGACGGCCCGAGCAGCGTGATGAATTCGCCGCTGACAATGTCGAGATCGACAGCATCGAGCCCGACGATGCCACCGGGGAAAACCTTGGAAACCGCCTGCAGCCGGACGAGTGGATCAGGCGCCATCGCGAACCTCGGACGGCTTCGTGGTGTTGACCCACAGGATCTGGCACTGCTCCGCGCCGGGATTGCGGAAGGCGTGCAAAAGCGTGCTCTTGAAAGCGAAACTGTCGCCGGTCTTCAGCCCATATCTTGTCGAATCCACCACCAGTTCGACTTCGCCCGAAAGCACGAAGCCGAATTCATGGCCGGCATGGGCGTAGGCTTCCGCCGTGCCGCCACCGGCTTCCACCGTCACCAGCATGCCGGTCAGCGTCGCGCCAGGCGGCGACAGCAGTGCCTTGGCGATGCCTTCGGATTTCACCGGAATCGCGCGGCGGCTGTTGGCGCGCACGCAATAGAGATCGTTGACGGCCTCGTTGCCATCGGCAATCAGCGCCGAAGGCTCGATGTCGAGCGCGGCGGCGAGCGGCCAGATTACCTTGACGCGCAACGAGGACATGCCGCGTTCGATCTGGCTGAGCGCGCCGATCGACACGCCCGCCCTCACGGCCAGCTCGGCCAGCGACAGGCGGCGCTCGAGCCTGAGCGCCCGCACGCGTCGGCCGACCCGCACATCGGCATCATCCTTCGGCTTGTCCGCCGCTTCGTCAAGAACATCCATGCATTCGTCCTCGTTTGCTTCTTCCTTCTCCCCTTGTGGGAGAAGGTGGATCGGCGCGTAGCGCCGAGACGGATGAGGGGTGGGTGACGGATCACCGTCGGCGCCAAGCTGGAGCACCCCTCATCCGTCGCCTTCGGCGACACCTTCTCCCACAAGGGGAGAAGGAAGAACCAGCATCACCCGCCAGCCTTCACTTTCTCGAACATCTTGGCCACATCGTCGTTCTGTTTCATCGGCCCGGTGAAGATGGTGCTCTTCAGCATCACCTCCGGGTCGGACGGCAGTTGCAGCTTCTCCAGTTCGTCCTTCGACACGCCGGCGAAAGCAGTGCTGAGCGAGCTGCCATAGCCATAGGACTGGATCAGGAATTTGCCGGAGTCGGCGTCGAGCCGACTGTTGATGAAGTCATAGGCGAGATCGACATTCTTGGCGTCCTTCAGCATGACGAAGCCGCAGGCCCAGGTCAGCATGCCTTCCTTCGGCTTCATGAACTCGACGGGCACGCCCTGCTTCTTCAGCGAGGTGGCCGATGCGTTCCAGGTCATGGCGGCGACCAGCTGGCCGCTGGCCAGCGCCTGCTCGACCGAGGTCATGTCGGTGGTGTAGCTCGACAGCAGCGGGCGCTGTTCGCGCAGCTTTGCCGCGACCTTGTCCATCTCAGCCGGCGTCATGTCGAAGGGGTTCACGCCGGCGAGAAGCGCGGCAACGATCGGCGTGTCATGGACGGCGTCGATGGTCGCCATGCGGCCGGCATATTGCTTGTCCCAGAGCAGGTTCCAGCTCGCCTCGGGATTCTTCACCAGGTCGGTGCGGTAGAGGATCGAGGTGTTGCCCCAGTCCCACGGCACCATCCAGACCTTGCCGTCGCCGGCTTGCAGGTCGGGCAGGTTCTTGAATACCGGGAAGATCGAATCCCAGTTCTTGATGCGCTTGGTGTCGATCGGCTGCAGCAGGCCTTCCTTGTTCCAGCGCGCCACCTTGTCATAGCAGGGATGGGCGATGTCAGGACGGAAGCCAGCCTTGACCTTGGTGAAGGCATCGTCGTCGTCCCCGAAGATCGAGGCCTCGACGCCATCGGGATGCGCGGCAAGGAAGCTTTTGTTGAAGTCGGGCAATTCGTAACCCGACCAGGTGAAATACTGAAGTTTTTCGGCGGCCAGCGTCACGGTCGAGGACAGGGCGAGCGCCAATGCCGCGAGGCCGGCCCGGGCCTTGTGTCCGGTTATCGATTTCAGGAATGCCATTTTCGTTCTCCTCTTGGTTGTTATGGTCAGGCTGGATTGCGGCGCGCGGCGCCAAGCCCGCGATGGCGCAGGATCTCGGCGGTACCGGCGATGATGAAGGAAACAGCCAGGATCACCGTCCCCAGCGCCATGACAGTCGGCAACGATCGGGGAAAGCGCAGTTGGCTCCAGATGTAGAGCGGCAATGTCGGCTCGGTTCCGGCGAGGAAGAAGACGACGATGAATTCATCGAAGGAGATCAGGAAAGCAAGCATGAAGGCCGACAGCACGGCCGGCAGGCTGAGCGGCAGCATGACGCGCCGGAACGTCGTCCAGTCGGAAGCGCCAAGATCGAGGGCCGCCTCGCGAACGGTCCTGGGGATGGCGGCGAAACGGCTGCGCATGATGACCACGGTGGTCGGCAGAGCCACCAGTATGTGGCCGAGAACGATGGCGATGCGCGATGGCCCGAGGCCGATCAGGTTGACAAGGATCAGCAACGATATGCCGACGATGACGCCCGGGATGAGGATCGGAAGCCGCGCGATGGCGCTGATGGTGACGGCCAAAGGGGAGCGGCCATACAGATCCATATAGGACACGGTGATGCCGCACAGCGTGGCGCCCGAAGCCGCGACGACGCCGATGACGAGGCTGTTGGCGAGCGCGCCCGAAAGCGCCGGATTGCCGTAGAGCGTCGCGTACCACTGCAGCGTGAAGCCCTGCAGGGGAAACGCCGCCTGGATGGAATCGTTGAAGGAAAACAGCGGGATCAGCAGAACCGGCAGATAGAGGAACACCAGATAGGCAAGTACGTAGAGGCCGAGCCAGCGGCTATCCCGTTTTGTACCGGCGCGTTCGGCCCTCATGTGCGGCTGCCAAATCTGCGGTCGGCGCCGCGCGCGACCAGCACAACGAGGAGAATGACCAGCATGACGCAGACCGAAAGCGCCGCGCCGAACGGCCAGTCATTGGCCTTGCCGAACTGTGACTGGATCAGCGTGCCGATCATGGTGCTGGCCGGGCCGCCGACCATGGCCGGCGTGACATAGTCACCGACCGTCGGCACGAAGACGACTAGGGCCGCGGCCAGAACGCCGGGCATGGAGTTTGGCAAAACGACGCGGCGGAACGCGGTGAACGGCCGCGCGCCAAGATCGGAGGCGGCCTCGAGCAGCGATTTCGGGATCGTGTCCAGCGCCACATAGATGGGCAGGATGGCGAACGGCGCGTAGGCATGGGCGAGCGTGACGACCACCGCCGCCGGCGTGTTGAGGAAGGCCAGCGTGGGCTCGGACCAGATGCCGCTTTCGATCAGCGCCGAATTCAAGACGCCATTATAAGCCAGCACGATCTTCCAGGCGAAGACGCGCAGGAGATAGCTGGTCCAGAACGGCAGCGTGACCAGGAAAAGCAGCAGGCCGCGCCGATGCCCGGCATGGAAGGCGAGATAGTAGGCGACGGGATAGGCGGTGACGACGGTTGCCAGCGTCACCAGACCGGCAATGACCAGCGAGCGCAGCGTCACCGTCCAGTAGAGCGGATCGGTTGCCACGGTGGTGAAGTTTTCGACGGTCAGCCCAACGCCGAGCAGCGAGCCGTCATTGCCGCGGAAGGCAAGGAACAGCACCAGGCCAAGCGCGAACAGGATCACCAGGAACGTGACCATTGCCCCCGGCAGCAGCATGGCGAGCCGGAAGCCCGACAAGGACCGGGATTCGGGCACCTCTGTTGCAACCAGGGTCGACATGGACCTGTTCCATCGAGATTCTGAAATTGGCTGAGATTTTTTCATATTTGTGAAACTGTCAAGCAGAATCCCGCTGGCATTGATGGTTGGGATCAACGCCCGAATTCGGCGAGACCGGAGCCGCACGGGCTTACTTGTCCGGCATGAAAATCCATTGGGCGTTTCATCCTCTTGAAAAAGCTCGCCGTTTTGTGCCGCCTGGCAAGACCGAGCTGTCGCGGATCCGAGGTTTCACAGCCAAAGCACGGCAGCTTGGATCACCATCGATGGGATAGACCTTTGAGCGGAATCCGGTGAAAGTGCCGCGCCCATCCGGCAAGCCGCAATTTCGATGATCAGAGGATCCCGCGCATGACAAACCCGACGCATCTGCCCACCGAGGGTCTTTTTGTCGGCCGCGCCAGGAGTGGCGATGTCTCGCATCCCATGGTGGTCACGGTACGTGACGGCACCGTCTTCGACATCACATCAAGCGCGGCGCCGACCGTGCGTGATATCTGCGAGATGGCCGATCCGGCAGGGCATGTGCGCTCGGCCAGGGGCAAGCCGATCGGCTCGCTCGATGACATCGCGGCCAACAGTTTCGAGGCCGGGCGCGATCCGGCAAAACCGCACCTCCTCTCCCCTGTCGACCTGCAGGCGGTCAAGGCATCGGGCGTCACCTTCGTCGTCAGCCTGCTCGAGCGGGTGATCGAGGAACAGGCGCGCGGCTCGGCGGAAAAGGCCGATGCCATCCGCGCCGACATTGCCGGACTGATCGGCCATGATTTGTCGAAGCTCAAGCCGGGGTCCCCGGAGGCCATGGAGATCAAGGCCAAGCTCATCGCGCGCGGCGCCTGGTCGCAATATCTGGAAGTGGGCATAGGCCCCGACGCAGAGATCTTCACCAAGTGCCAACCGATGGCCTCGGTCGGCTTCGGCGCCGATGTCGGCCTGCATCCGGTGTCGACCTGGAACAATCCGGAACCGGAGATCGCCATGATCGCCGCCTCGAGCGGCAGGATCGTCGGCGCCACCATCGGCAACGATGTCAATCTGCGCGACGTGGAAGGACGCTCCGCACTGCTGCTTGGCAAGGCCAAAGACAACAACGCCTCCGCATCGCTTGGCCCCTTCATCCGCCTGTTCGACGACACGTTCTCGATCGACGACGTGAAGCGGGCCGTGGTGCGCCTGAAAGTCGAGGGCGAGGACGGATTCTCGCTGGAAGGCGCAAGCTCGATGGCCGAGATCAGCCGTTCGCCGGAAGAGTTGGTTGCCGCGGCCATGGGGCCGCACCATCAGTATCCGGACGGGCTGGCGCTCTATCTCGGCACCATGTTCGTGCCGTCGAAGGACCGCGGCGAGAAAGGCAAGGGGTTTACACACAAGGTCGGCGACATCGTCACCATCTCGTCGGAAAAATTCGGCGCGCTGGTCAACCGGGTGCGGCTGTCGCCCGATTGCCCGCACTGGACCTACGGCGCCAGCCATTTGATGCGCGACCTGGCGAAAGCTGATCTTCTCTAGAATCTTCGCCCAAACCGCCGCAACCAACATGATTTTGCGCGGAACTGGATGACTGCGGACGCGATCCGCTTCAAGGTCGCGGTGCGGTCAGGGGGCCGCTCCGATGTCCGATTCGCCGATCCTGTTCGTGCGCAAGGTCGCCAGTCGCCTTGGCGGCACGGTCATGCTCGAAGACATGAACCTTGTGATCGAGGGCGGCTCGATCCACGCGCTGGTCGGCGAAAGCGGCGCCGGCAAGTCAACGCTGACAAAGGTGCTGACGGGCCGAGCCCCTTCGCCGATCATCCGGCTGCCCTGAAAAATCCTCCCAACTGATGCAATCTGATGGGTCCGCTGATGGCGGCGCGTCAGGCGCCGACTACATCTGCAGATGGAGGCTTGCCATTCGTCGAAAAAGGGAATGCTCTTAGGCATCCGAGCGGCGCTGGCAAAAGACGCAATCCGGCCGAGCCGGAACAAGGGACGGATCATCTTCAACCGGGAGGAAATCAAATGCTGACAAGACTGAGACTTGTGCTCTACGGCCTGCTGGTCGCGCTGACGGTCATTCCCGCCGCGGCACAGGCCAAGACCTTCTACTGGATTTCACATGGCGGCCCGGCCGACCCGGTCTGGACCTACTTCCTGGCCGGTGCCAAGCAATGGGCCAAGGACACCGGCAATACCGTCAACACCTCGTTCCACAATGGCGATGTCGCCTCCCAGCAGGAAGCGGTTCGCGCCGCCCTCTCGGCCAAGGCCGACGGTATCGTCACCACCAGCCCCGATCCGGGCAGCCTTGTCGAGATCGTCAAGGAAGCCCGCGCCGCCAACATCCCGATCATCAACTTCAACACGCCCGATCCCAAGGCCAATTTCAATGCCTATGTCGGCGGCGACAACGTCACCTTCGGCAAGCATTGGGCGCAGTATCTGGTCGACAAGGGCCTGGTGAAGAAGGGCGACTTCGTCTGGATGCCGGTCGAGATTCCCGGCGCCACCTACGGCGTCCAGGAAGAAGAAGGCATCAAGAGCGTGTTCGGACCGCTCGGCATCACCTATGAAGTGACCGAAGCGACGCTCGATCAGGCCGAGGTGATCAACCGCATGGTCGACTACCTCACCGCCCACAAAGGCAAGGTCAACGCCATCATCGGCCTCGGCGACCTCGTCACCGGCTCGATCAAGCGGGTGTTCGACCAGGTCGGCGTCAAGCCGGGCGAAATCCCGGTCGTCGGCTGGGGCAATTCGCTCGACACCACGCAGGAAGTGCTGAACGGCTATGTCAATGCCGGCCAGTGGCAGGACCCGCAGGCGACCAGCTATGTCGCGCTGTCGCTCGCCAACATGGCCGCGTCAGGCATTCCTCCGGGCTTCAACGTCATCACCGGCGCGCTCTACGAAAAGGACACGGCCGGCGTCTACGACAAGATCCTGTCCGGCAAATAACCGCGATCCTGGCGCCGCACCGTTCTGGCACGCGGCGCCAGGTTTCCCTTGCGCCGCGACTGGCCCGCCCGATGCGGTGGGATCGCGGCCCGTTCCAACCATGTCGCGGGTTCCCTGTGGAAAATCATTCGCTTGTCCAACGCCTGATCGCGCGGCCTGAATTTGGTCCCTTCGTGCTGCTCGTCGTAGAGATCGGTGTCTTCTGGGGCTTCAACCACGACTTCCTGTCGCCACAGAATATCTCCAACACGCTGGCCTTCACCGTCGAGCTCGGCCTGATCGCGCTGGCGATGACGTTGCTGATGACGTCAGGCGAATTCGACCTTTCCGTCGGCTCCCTGTTCGGCTTTTCGCCGGTGCTGATGTGGACGCTGTTCAACAGTGGCGTCACCTCGCTGGAAATGGGCTTCGTCGCCGCGCTGCTGGTCGCCGCCCTGATCGGCCTGGTCAATGGCTGGTTCGTCACCCAGCTCAAGATCCCCTCCTTCCTGGTGACGCTCGGCATGCTTTTAGTGGTGCGCGGCAGTGCCCTTTTCATCACCGACGGTTTTCCGCAACGCACCTGGAGCGCCGAGGGCAGCTGGCTGGCGGAAGCGCTGGTCGGCGACTTCTTCATCGGGCCGTTCCGCATCTACATGTCGCTGTTCTGGTTCATCGCCGCGGCGATCGCGCTCGGCTATGTGCTGACGCAGAGCCGGACCGGCAACTGGATCCAGGCGGCGGGCGGCAATCCCAACGCGGCGCGGGCCCGCGGCGTCAATGTCAACCGCGTCAAGATCGGCCTGTTCGTGCTCTCCTCGGTCATGGCTTCGCTGGCCGGCGTCATCTCCTCGCTGCGCACGTCCGCAGCCAATCCCAACAGCGGCACCGGCTACGAACTCGAAGTCATCGCCATGGTGGTGATCGGCGGCACGGCGCTGACCGGCGGGCGCGGTACCATCATCGGCACCGTGCTCGGCATCCTGATCCTGCGGGTGATGCGCAACGGCATCGTGCTGATCGGCGTGCCGGGCCTCGCCTACAACATCTTCATCGGCGCTATCATCCTTGGCATGATGGCGCTCCACTCATGGCTGGAACGCCGGCATCAGGCAGGGACTTGAACCATGGCCGAGCCATTGATCCGCATGCAGAATATCCGCAAGTCCTATGGTCGCGTGCAAGCGCTGGAGGACGCCAATTTTCATGTCAATGAGCGGGAGATCGTCGGCCTGCTCGGCGACAACGGCGCCGGCAAATCGACGCTGATCAAGGTGCTCTCAGGCGCCGTGCCGCTGACCAGCGGCGACATTTTCATCCGCGGCAAGAAGGTGACCTTGCGCAGCACCAGCGACGCCATCGCCCAGGGCATCGAGACGATCTACCAGGACTCGGCTCTGGTCACGCAACTGTCGATCGCCCGCAATCTGTTCCTCGGGCGTGAGCCGATCAAGCCGCCGCGTTTCCTCAACCGCATGGACCAAGAGGCGATGAACACCGTCGCCCGCGACCTGCTCAAACAGGTCGGCATCTCGAAGAACATCCCGCCGACGACGCCGATCGGCTCGCTGTCGGGCGGCGAGCGCCAGGCGGTGGCGATCGCGCGCGCCATGCATTTCGACAGCGACCTCATCATCCTCGACGAGCCGACCAACAACCTCGGCGTCGCCGAAACGCAGGGCGTGCTGAGCTTCGTACGCAACGCCCGTGATTCCGGCCATTCCTGCATCTTCATCGCGCACAACATTCATCATGTCTTCCAAGTGGTCGACCGCATCGTCGTCATGCGCCGGGGCAAGGTGGTCGCCGACGACATCGACCCGAAGAAGACAACCGTGACGGAAGTCGAGCGGATCATCACCGGCATGTCGGACAAGGAAATCCGCGACGCCATCGCCGACGGCAAGCCGTCACATTGAGGACGGGCGGAAGCCATCTTGTCGAGGCAGCCGAATGCGCATCGCGATGATGGGTGTCGATCACCCGTCCCTAATATCGCATCGGCCGCCAAATCGCTTGTCTGGCGCGCCATAGCATCGGCGCATAGGGTTGCGGCATGAAGGCCACCGTCTCCGACATCGCCAGGAACTGCGGACTCTCGACCGCGACGGTCGACAGGGTGCTCAACAACAGGCCAGGTGCCAGTGCAGCCAACCGGCAGCGCGTGATGGAGGCGGCCAAGCAGCTTGGCTATTTGCCGGTCGCCGACCAGGTGACGCTTCCCTCGAAGCCTGCAAATCTCGAATTTTTCCTGCCGATCGGCAGCAATGCCTTCATGCAGGATCTGGCAAGACACATCGAGGACTATGCATCACGCCTGCCGCTGGTCGCCTCCTGCCGGATCCACAACCTCGCCGGCATCGCGCCGAATGCGCTGCAGGGGGCCGTCGAAAACCTGTCGCTGAGGGCCAATGGCGTTGGTGTCATCGCCATCGACCATCCGCGAACCCGCAACATCCTGCGCGACATTGTCGACACCGGCATCCGCCTGGTGACGCTGGTGTCCGATATTCCGGCCGCTCCCCGCTCGGCCTATGTCGGCATCGACAACCGCGTGGCGGGACGGACGGCCGCGCTCTTGATGGGACGCTTCCTCGGCGGCCGCGAGGGCCATCTTGCGATGGTCGTCGGCTCGCGCTCCTATCGCGGACATGAGGAACGTGAAATGGGCTTTCGCTCCGTGCTTGGCGAGGAATTTCCCAACCTCACCGTAACCAGTGCCGTCGAGATCAACGATGAGCCGGATGCCAGCTATGCCGAAACCATGAAGGCGCTGCACAACGAACCGGAACTGCTCGGCATTTATTGTGTCGGGGCCGGGCGCTCCGGCGTTGCAAAAGCCATCCGGGAAGCCAGGCCCAACCGCAAGCCGGTCTTCATCTGCCACGACCTGACGAGAGAAACGCGCGGCTACCTCGTCGACGACCTCGCCGATGTCGTCATCGACCAGAACGCCAGGCTGATCGCCGAACAGTCGGTCATTCGCCTGCTGGGCTCCATCGCCTCATCGGCGCCCTATCTGACGCGAAAATTCATCGAGCCACGACTGATCTTCAGGGAAAACGTTCCGGTGCAATGATACCGTGTTTCCCGGCTTTTGCGGACGACACGGCAAATCTGCACAGCAGCTATGCACAATTCATTGTTGCCGAATCATTGGGCAACTCATACTTTCTGGTTGTCGGCCATCTACTCCTCCCAGATGCGATGCCGATGCTGAATGGGGTGCACCTCCTCCCGCATCACATTCGAAATCGAGCCCGCTGCCACCTCCTCCCGGCAGCGGGCTTTTTTCGTTCTGCTATCAGGGATGGCGGCACAGCCTGCGTCGAACGGCGCCAGGCATCGCCTCGGTCTTATGACCGGAAAACCACCGACAGAGGCGACTAAACTCAACCAGCGGCAGCGCCCCGGAAGGAAACGACCAGCCCTTCGGCCATGCGCACGAACTGGGTGCTCGGACCTTCGGCCCCTACCGTCTGCACGCTGACGCGCGCACCCTCGAACAGAAGCGACAGCGTGTCGGCGAGCAGTTCGGCCTGACCAATGCCGGCATCCCGGCATAACGTCACGAGGCGCTCGCGCTGAGCCTCCTTGAGTTCCTTAATCACCAGCCTGGCCGGATGGTCCGGCTCGGTCAGCTCCGCGGCGGCATTGGCCATATCGCAGCCGCGACCATCCGCATTGAGCATGGCAGCTGCCTTGCGAATCCAGGCATGCAGTTGCGCAAGCTTGTCGCCAGGGAACTCGGCCTCGAAAGTGTCCCACATGGCGCCCGCCTTGGCCGCGTTGGCGCGCAGGCACTCGACGATCAGCTCGTCCTTGGATTCGAAGTGACGATAGAGCGTCATCTTGTTCGTGCCGGCAGCTTCGGTAATGGCGTCGACGCCGACGCCCTTGATGCCGTGCTTGTGGAACATGTCGCGTGCCGTCTCCAGGATTCGATCCCGGGGACGAGAGCGCTCCACGACGCCGTCTGTCATCATGATCTCCTTTCGTTTCCAAAAAACCCTCGGCCACCTCTTGACTAGGGTGTTACCGGTCTGTAACTTCCAGAATGTTACTTACTGGTAACACCTATGTCGTCCGCCGTCAATAACAAGGCCGTGAACTGGTCCTGCCAGATGAGAGGGACGAGAAACTGCCAATCATGCGGCCTCGGCCGGTGAAGAAATGAAAACGGTTCGCGAGCATGGGCTGCGAATCGACAGACAAGGAGCCGGCCAATGCCACAGCGCCGCGATCTTACCATAGATGAGGCCGTCCGGGATCCGATGATCCGGCTGGTCATGAAAGCAGATGGGGTCGACCCCCGCGCTTTCGAGAAAATGCTTCGCTCGCTTGCCGATGGGCAGCGTCGCGAGGTGCCGTTGCTGCGTTCACGGGAAGCGTCCCGTGACGGGCACGGCCAGTTGTCCAGGGTTGCCAGTGCCTTCGGGCGGGCAAGAGCAGCCGGCGAGGCATGTGTGTCGTGGTAAACTTTTTCATTCACCGCCCGATCTTCGCCTCGTCGATTGCCATCATCATGGTGCTCGCCGGGACGATTTGTTATTTCCTGCTGCCGGTCTCGCAGTTTCCCGACATCACGCCGCCTCAGGTCGTGGTCAGCGCCCACTATCCGGGCGCCAGCGCGCAAGTGGTGGCCGACACGGTGACGACGCCGCTGGAGCAGCAGATCAACGGCGTGCAAGGCATGACCTACATGTCGTCGACGAGCTCCAATGACGGTTCCTCGACCATCACCATCACCTTCGATGTCGGCTACTCCCTGAGCACCGCCGCCGTCGACGTCCAGAACCGCGTCTCGCAGGCGGCATCGTCGCTGCCGGCGATCGTCAACCAGGGCGGCGTGACGATCAAGAAGCAGAACCCGAACTTCGTCCTGATCGTCAACCTGACCTCGCCCGACAGCTCCGTCGATCCGGTGGCGCTCTCGAACCTTGCCTATCTGCAGGTCGTCGATCCGCTGAAGCGGCTGGAAGGCGTTGGCGACGTCCAGATCTTCGGCGAGCGGCGCTATTCGATGCGTGTCTGGCTCGATCCCGACAAGCTCGCCAATCTCGGCATCACCGCCGTCGACGTGCAGAATGCCATCGCCGAACAGAACGTCCAGGTGGCGGCGGGCAAGATCGGCCAGTCTCCGGCGCCGGCAGGCACCGCCTTCGAGATGCAGGTCAACGCCGTCGGCCGCCTGAGCGACCCGAAGGAATTCGGCGACATCGTCGTGCGCGCCAACACCGACAGCGGCTCGCTGGTGCGGCTGCGCGACGTTGCCCGGATCGAGCTTGGCGCGCTGCAATATTCGTCCTCGGCCTTCTTCGGCAAGGACCCGACCGTGGTGCTCGCCGTCTACCAGATGCCTGGTTCCAACGCGCTCGACCTTCAGCAGCGCGTCAAGGACAAGATGCAGGAGCTGTCCGGCCGATTCCCCAAGGGCGTATCCTACGCGATGCATTACGACACGACGCGCTTCGTTTCGGCGTCGATGCATGACGTGCTGATCACGCTCGGCGAAGCGCTGGTGCTGGTCGTCGCCGTGGTGTTCGTCTTCCTGCAGAGCTGGCGCACGACCATCATCCCGACCATCGCCATTCCGGTATCGCTGGTGGCGACGCTGGTCGTCATGGAGATGCTGGGCTTCTCGCTCAACATGCTCTCCCTGCTCGGCATGGTGCTGGCGATCGGCCTCGTGGTCGACGACGCCATCGTGGTGGTCGAGAATGTCGAAAGGCAACTGGAGGCAGGGCTGAAACCACTGGCGGCGACCAAGGCCGCCATGGCCGAAGTCACCGGCCCGATCATCGCCACCACCGCGGTGCTGATGGCCGTGTTCGTGCCGGTTGCCTTCATTCCCGGTGTTTCGGGCCGGCTCTACAACCAGTTCGCGCTGACCGTGGCGATTTCCGTCGGCATTTCCGCCTTCAATTCGCTGACGCTCAGCCCCGCGCTCAGTGCCGCCTTCCTGAAGCATCGCCAGCCGACGCAGTTCGTGCTGTTCCGCTGGTTCAACACCGGCTTTGACAGGCTGTCGCATGCCTATGCCCATGGCGTGCGCTTCCTCATCCGCTTGCGCTGGATCATGCTCGGCCTGTTCGCGGCCGGACTGGTCGCAACATACTTCGTCTGGCAGCGTCTGCCGTCGACCTTCCTTCCGGTCGAGGACCAAGGCTATTTCTTCGTCGTCATCCAGTTGCCCGACGGCGCCTCGCTGGAACGCACCGACGCGGTGGCCAAGCAAGCGCGCGACATCCTGCAGGCGACGCCCGGCGTCGACATCGTCGGCTCGATCAGCGGCCTGAACTTCCTGACCAGTGCCGCGCAATCGAACTCGGCGGTCGAGTTCGCCATCCTGAAGCCATGGGAAGAGCGTGGCCCCGACCAGAGCGCATCGAAGCTTGTGTCCGACGTGCGCGGCAAGCTGATGCAGATTCCGGAAGCCTTTGCGCTGAGCTTCGATCCGCCTTCCATCCCGGGTATTGGTACCACGGGCGGCTTCGAATTCGTCGTCGAGGACCTGACCGGTCGTGGCAGCACCGCCCTCAACGACGCGACGCAAGCCGTGATCGCCGAGGCGCGCAAGCAGCCGGAGATCAACCCGCAGCAGCTGTTCTCGCCGTTCTCGACCTCGACGCCGCAGTTCAACTACGACCTCGACCGCAGCAAGGCCAAGCTGCTCGGCCTCAACCTGCCCGATGTCTTCAACACGCTGCAGATCTATCTCGGCTCGCTCTACGTGAACGACTTCAACCTGTTCGGCCGCACCTTCCGGGTGACCATCCAGGCCGACAAGGATGCACGTGCGGGCGCCGCCGACATTTCGCGGCTTTATGTGCGCAACGCCTCCGGCGGCATGGTGCCGCTCTCGACGCTGGGCAAGCTCGTGCCCTTCGTCGGTCCCGAAACCGTGCCGCACTACAACAACAACGCCTCCGCCTCGATCAATGGCGGTGCCGCACCCGGCTTCTCCTCGGGCCAGGCGGTCGCCGCCATGGAACGGGCGGCCGCCACCGCCCTGCCCAGGGATTTCGGTTTCGAATGGACCGGCATCACCTTCCAGGAGCTCAAGGCAGGATCGATCGCGTCCGTCGTCTTCGGCCTCGCCATCGTCTTCGTCTTCCTGATCCTGGCGGCTCAGTATGAGAGCTGGGCAATGCCGTTCATGGTGCTGCTGGCGGTGCCTCTAGCCCTGTTCGGCGCGTTCGCCGCACTTTGGGCGCGCGGCATGCAGATCGACGTCTACTCGCAGATCGGCTTCGTCATGCTGATCGGCCTGGCGGCCAAGAACGCCATCCTGATCGTCGAGTTCGCAAGACGGCGACGCGAGGAGGGCCTCAGCATCGTCGAGGCGGCGATGGAAGCCGCGCGGCTCAGGCTGCGGCCGATCCTGATGACGGCTTTCGCCTTCATCCTCGGCGTGCTGCCGCTGATGTTCGCCACTGGCGCCGGTGCCGCGAGCCGTCAGTCGATCGGCACCACCGTGTTTGGCGGCATGGTCGCCGCGACCATCCTGTCGCTGGTGTTCGTGCCGGTCTTCTACGCGGTCATTGAACAACTGCGGGAGCGCCGCGAAAGCGGCGAGCCCGCCTCCAAGCACACTGAACCAACTGCCGAACCCGCCTTCCCTCCCCTGGCGGAAGCGGCCGAATAAGATTGGAGACTAATCATGCGTAAATGGAAAATCGCGTTGGGAACGGCTGTCGCACTGGGCGCGATCTCGGTGGCCAGCGTCCACCTGCTCGACATGGGTAACCTCAGGTTGAGCGGCGCCACGGCGGGAGCGGCGACGCCGGCTCCGGCGGCATTCGTCATGCCGGTGCCGGTGGCAAGCGTCGTCAAGAAGACGATCCCGATCTATCTCGACTATGCCGCCCGCATCGAGCCGATCCGCAGCATCACGCTGCAAGCGCGCGTGCCGGGCTACCTGCAGGAACAGACCGCGCAAGATGGCGCGGATGTGCGGCAGGGCGACCTCCTTTACAAGATCTCGCCCGACGACTTCCAGGCAGCTCTCGACCAGGCGAAAGCCCAGGTGCAGCGCGATACGGCGACACTCGACTATGCGCGTTCCAATCTCGGCCGCGGCACCGAGCTCGCCAAGAGCGGCTACCTGGACAAGGACAGCTTCGACCAGCGCACAAGCACCTTGCGCGAGGCACAGGCGTCGCTGGCGCTCAACCAGGCAGCGGTGCGCACGGCGGAGCTCAATCTGAGCTATGCCGAGATCCATGCGCCGTTCACCGGGCGCCTGGGCCGCAATCAGGCTTCGGTCGGAACGCTGGTCAGCGTCGCCGGCACGGTGCTCAACACGCTGGTGCAGCTTGACCCGATCTATGTCACCTTCAATCCGAGCGAGACGGATCTGGCCGAGATCGAGCAGGCCCGCGCGGCCGGCCCGATCGAGGTCGAGGTTCTGCTTCCGGGCGAGACCGAGGCCAGCCAGAAGGGCGAACTCACCTTCATCGACAACACGGTCGACCATTCGACCGGAACCATCACCGCACGCGCCACCATCGGCAATGCGAAGTTCACGCTGATGCCTGGCCAGTATGTCCGCGTGCGGCTGCATATCAGGCAGCAGCCCGACGCGCTGATGGTGCCGCAGACGGCGCTGGGTTCGAGCCAGCTCGGCAAATATCTCTACGTCGTCGGCAAGGGCAACACGGTCGACCAGCGCCTGGTCTCGCTCGGCCCGACCAGCGGCGATCTGGTTGCGATCCTGAGCGGCGTCGCCGAAGGCGACCAGATCATCACAGGCAATCTGCAGAAGATCGGACCGGGAATGCCGATCTCGCCACTGCCACAGAAACCGGCTACCTGAATCCCCCGCAGGCCCGGTTTCCGCGCGGCGCCCTCGACCTTTTCTCAGGTCGCGGGCGCCGTTTTCACGAGCAGGCCGACAAGGGCGGCCACATCGGCGCGATCGGCCCTGGCCGGTGGCATGAAGGCGCAATAGGGATGGCCGAGGCGCACTGAAACAGTGGAAAGCGCAACCAGGCGGCCCGCCTCCAGATCGGCTTGCGCCATCACCCGCTGGCCAAGGGCAATGCCCAGGCCGAGCCTCGCCGAGGCGATCGCCAGACTGGACAAGCCGACACGGCGCCCATGCGACGGGTCTGGCGAGCGGCTCTCGCCGCATGCCGCGAACCAGTCGGCCCAGGTTGGGTGCGAGGCGTAGTTCGGACCCCAATTGGTGTGGATGAACAGGCTCTCATGCAGGTCCGTGAGACCCGGATCGCCATTGCCGTGCCGGTTCCAGAATTCCGGCGCGCAGACCGGCAGCACATCGTCATGGACGAGGCGGATCATCCGCAAACCGGGATAGTGATAGTCGCCATAGGAAATGCGCAGATCGACATTCTGGCGCATCAGATCAATCGGATCGTCTTCCGCGCGCACGTCGATCGCCATGTGCGGAAAGGCATCGAGAAGCGCAGCCAGCCTCGGCGCCAGCCATAGCTCGGCCAGCGAAAACGGCACGCTGACGACCAGCCGCGTTCTCAGGCCGCCTTCCAGCATGCGCTGGCCGATGGCCGCGATGTCGCCAAGCGCACGCGCGGTCTGCGGGTAGATGGCGTGGCCGGCGTCGGTCAGCGTGATGCGGTTGCCAGTGCGCACGAACAGCTGCTTGCCGAACCAGGTTTCGAGATTGCGGATCTGCTGGCTGACCGCCGCCGAGGACACGCCAAGCTCGCTCGCGGCCAGGGTGAAACTGCCGGAGCGGGCGGCGACCTCGAAGGCCTTGATCGCGTTCAGCGGCGGTAGTTTTTCCATGCCAGGTTCCGTAAGATTTTCTTGGTCAATCCTAATAATTTTCCACGTTGAGAGAAAGAATTTTTTGCCGTCTTCTGTGTTCAACCTTTGGAGCACGTGACATGAAAGACATTCTCGATCTCGACCGCTATCCGCTCGACCGCGAAGGCAGCGCCGACTGGAAGCGCCTCGTCGAACAGTCCGTCGCGGCGCTCAAAGCCGACGGCATGTTCAATCTCGAAGGTTTTTTGCGGCCCGGCGTCGCCGAACAGGCAGTGCGGGAAATCAAGCCGGTCATGGACACGCAGTCCCATATCCACAAGCGCATGCACAATATCTACTTCAAGCCCAGCATCCCCGAACTGGCGCCCGACCATCCCGCCTTGCGCAAGGTCGAGACCATCAGCCACACTGTCTGTGCCGACCAGCTTCCCGACAGCACCGTGCTTGCCATCTACGAATACGAACCCCTTGTGCGTTTCCTCGCAGCGACGATGGGCAAGACAGAACTGCATGTCATGCAGGATCCGCTGGCCCGCACCAATGTCATGGCCTACCGCGCCGGAGAGGCGCTGAACTGGCATTTCGACCGCTCGGAATTCACCACGACGCTTCTGCTGCAGCAGGCGCAGAGTGGCGGCGACCTCGAATACCGCACCGATCTGCGCTCGGACGACGATCCAAACTATGACGGCGTCGCAAGGCTGCTCGAAGGGCGGGACCCCGACGCAAAAATCCTGCGCATGAAGCCCGGTACGCTCAATGTCTTCCGCGGCAAGAACACCGCGCACCGCGTCACCACCGTCGAAGGCGAACGCGAGCGCATGATCGCGGTTTTCTCCTATTACGAGAAACCCGGCGTGATGTTCAGCGCCGAGGAACGGGTCGGCTTCTACGGCCGGGCGGCCTGAACCGCCCTCCACCGCATCCGGGTCGGATTTTGCGCGGCGCCGAGAAAAATCCGAAAATGAGACCTTGTTAGATTGTCGACAATCTGATTGTCTTGCTGTCTGTTCTCGCTGGAGTGGGCCGGATGGTGAAGACGGATTTCAGCCCGATTGCCGACACGACGCGCCGCGCCGAGATCGTGGCGCTGCTGCGGCGCGCTATCCTGACCGGCCAGTTGGAGCCCGGCCAGAAGCTCAACGAACTCAGGATTTCCGAGCAGATGCGGGTCAGCCGCGCGCCATTGCGCGAGGCGATGCGCGAACTGGTGCAGGAGGGTCTTCTCGCCAGCATTCCCTACGCCGGCACCTTCGTCGTCGACGTCACCGCCAAGGACATCGACGATGCCTATTCGCTGAACAAGGTTCTGGACGAATTCGCCATCGAGCGCACCTGGCCGCTACGCGACCAGCGCTTCTTCGACGAGATCGACCGGCGCCATGAGGCGGTGAAGCAGGCGACGCGGGCTCTCGACACCACGCGCCAAATCGAGACCGCGCTGCAACTGCACGGACTGATTTACGAATGGGCCGACAATTCGGTGCTGCTGGAAACCTGGCAGCGGCTGACCAGCCGGCTGCAGATGTATTTCGCGCTCCATCTGCATGCCCGCAACGAGCCGGTGCCGGTCGAGGACATGCACGAAACCTATGTGCGGCTCATGAAAGGCAAGGATATGCGCGCCGCACAGCGCTATGCCCGCGAACATATCGACATCGATTTCGAGGAGCTGCTCGCCTATGCGCGCGGGCTGGAGCAACGGGAATCGAAGGGCGCCAAGGCCGATCGAGCCGGACGGAACAACAACGTCTGAGGCCCTCGCCATCACGGCGATGCTTTCCTGAAATCACCGACAGCGGACAGACAATAGTGCAGATCAAATCCATCAAGGCCTACCATGTCGTTCAGCCCTTCGTGGACGGCCCCTACCGCATGTCAAAGGGGCGGGTCGCCGACTGCTTCGACGCCGTCATCGTCGCCATCACTTCCGATAGCGGCGTGACCGGCTGGGGCGAGATGGCGCCGCTCGGCAATTTCTATTCGGCCGCGTTTCCAGCAGGGACACGCGCGGGCGTGCCGGAGATCGCGCCGCATCTCATCGGCCAGGACCCGCGCGGGCTGGCCAGCATCGGCCGGCTGATGGACACGGTGTTCAAAGGCCATCCCTACATCAAATCGGCGCTCGACATGGCCTGCTGGGACCTGGCCGCACGCGCCGCCGACGTGCCCCTGGTGACCATGCTCGGCGGCCGCGAGAGCGATATGGCGGAGACCTACCGGGTCGTCACCCACGGCACGCTCGACCAGATGGCGGCCCTGGCAAAGAGGATCATCGCCGAGGGCTGTCGCCGTTTGCAGGTCAAGGTCGGCGGCAATGTGCACGACGACATCGAGCGGGTAGCGACGGTCGCCTCGGCCGTGCCGAAAGGCACGGTGATTTTCTGCGACGCCAATGCCGGCTGGACACCCTATCAGGCACGGCAGTTCGCCGATGCCACGCGTGGCATCGACTACACGTTCGAGCAGCCCTGCACGACGATCGAGGAGAACATGTCGGTGCGCCGCATGCTCGACAAGCCGATGGTGCTCGACGAATCCGTGACGTCGCTGGAAGAGATGCTGGAGATCCACCGCCTGGGCGCGGCCGACGGGTTGACGCTGAAAATCTCGCGGCTGGGCGGCGTCACCAGGACCCGGCAGATCCGTGACGTTGCCGTCGACCTCGGTTTCATGATCACGGTCGAGGACACGGGCGGCGCCGAGATCGACACGGCGGCGATGGCACATCTGTCGCTGTCTACACCGCAAGAGCGGCGATTGCATGCCATTGCCTTCCATGAATGGGTGACGGTGCGCACGGCCTTCAACGCCCCGCCGGTCACCGGCAGCCATATGGGCATTCCGGATGGGCCTGGCCTCGGCATCGACGTGGACCCGAGCCTGCTCGGCAAGCCTTTCTTCGAGGTCGGCTGAGATGAAAATCCGCAGCATCAAGGCCACGCCGATCAATCTTCGCCTCGAAGCGCCCTATGGCTGGGTCTTTGGCGAGCTCGACGGCTTTTCGCAGACCATTGTCGAGGTCGAGACCGAGGATGGGCTGATCGGCCTCGGCGAAGCGCCAACGCCGGCGGCAGCCGCGATCATCAACGATGTCCTGGCCGAGCGCCTGGTCGGACGAGATGCCTTCGACATCGCCGGCGCCGAATATGTCTGCCTGCCCTACTGGACCGGTGTGCAGTCGATCAACGATCGCACCCGTATCATGGCCTTCGGCGCCATCGAGATGGCGTTGTGGGACCTGCGCGGCAAGGCGTGGAAGCAGCCGCTCTACCAGCTGCTCGGCGGCGCCGTGCGCAAGGACATTCCGTTCACCGACTATTTTTCGTTGCGCGGCGACGGGCCCAAGGTGAAAGGCGAGACGACGCCTGAAGAAGTCGCCGACTATTGCGTCGAACTCAACGAGACACATGGAACGACCTTCTTCGAAGGCAAATTCTCGACCGAGGACCCGAAAGTCTCGCTGAGAATGGTCGAGCTGATCCGCGAAAAGCTCGGCGACGGGGCGATGATCCGCATCGATTCCAACCAGGCCTATTCGCTGGCCACCGCGCGGCGGCTGGCGCGGCCGCTGGAAGACCTCGGGGTGCGCAACTGGGAGGACCCGGTGGCGACGATCGAGGAGATGAGGCAGTTGCGGCAGCATTGCTCGATCCCGTTCTCGACCCACAATATCGATATCGCGCGCGCCATGGACCTCAAGGTTCCCGACGCCTTCGTCGGCAATCCGACGGCGCATGGCGGCATCGGCCGCCTGCTGCGCTTCGTCGGCGCCTGCGAACATGCGGGCGTCGATTTCTGGTGCTATAGCGGCGACAGCGGCATCGGCAGCGCGGCCTATCTTCATCTGTGCGCGGCGCTCGGCTGGATCCGGGAGCCGAACCAGTCGCTGTTTCGCATGCAGCCGATGGACATCACCGAAGAAGGGCCGTTTTCGCCGAGGAACAATGTCGTGCGCGTGCCGGAAGGCCCCGGCCTCGGCGTTACCCTGTCGCGGAAAAACCTCGCGGCCTGCCATCGCGACTTCACCGAGAACGGCCCGTGCAACAAATATCACGACCCGGCAAAGCCCGGAACATACCGCCGCCTGCCGCTGAACTAGGAGACAGAGAAGGAAAGGAGACTAGCCGACAACAAGGGGCGCCGCAGCGACTTGGATCGCCAAGGTAGCACCTGACGGGTGGAAGCATTGCTTCAAGAAAATCTGACCCTGCGCCGCAAGGATCGGATGGACCAGAAAAGACAGCATGCTACAGTCCCGGTCGACCGACTTCGTTGATGGCCGGGACAGGAGAACTCCACGGAATTTCGTCAACCGCAAGTGCATTCTTCAGCCATAAGAAACAAGGGGAAAGGGTTAAACCCATGAGCAAGAACTACCGCATTCTCGACCTGATCCGGCGCAACCGCTCGCCGCTCGAAAATCACCTTATCGACGGTCTCGTCGACGGCCGCGTCAGCCGCCGCGACTTCATCCGCCACGGCAGCCTGCTCGGCCTGTCGCTGCCACTCCTGGGTGGCATCACCACGGCCGCCGGCCTCGGCGGCATGCCGTCGCTCGCCCGCGCCCAGGGCGCGCCCGGCGCCACCATCCGTGTCGCCAGCAGCGTGCCGGCGGCAGCCATCGACCCGGTCACCATCGCCGACGCCGGCGGCCTGCTGGTCATGCAGCAGGTTGCCGAGTTCCTCTGCGTCGATGGCCCGGACCTCGTGCTCAAGCCGGCACTGGCCGAAAGCTGGAAGCCGAACGACAACGGCTCGGTGTGGACCTTCAAGCTGCGCAAGGGCGTGAAATTCCATTCGGGCGGCGAGATGAAGGCCGAGGACGTGGTGGCCAGCATCGACCGCCTTGCGGACCCGGCAAACTCGTCCAACGCGCTGTCGGTGTTCACCGGCATCCTGTCGAAAGGCGCCAGCAAGAAGGTCGACGACTATACGGTGGAGTTCCACCTCGACGCGCCGAACGGCAACTTCCCCTACATGCTCTCATCGGACAATTACAACGCCGTCATCATCCCGGCGAGCTACAAGGGCGACTACGAGAAGAGCTTCGACGGCACCGGGCCGTTCAAGGTCGAGAAGTACACGCCGAAAGTCGGCGCATCCTTCGTCCGCAACGAGAATTATTGGGGCGAGAAGGCCCTGCCCGATCGCACGGAATTCACCTTCTTCACCGATGTGCAGCCGATGATCCTGGCCCTGCAGGGCGGCCAGGTCGACATCATCAACCAGATGCCGGTCCTGGCCGGCGTCGCCCTGCTCAGCGATCCGAGCGTCGACATCATCAGCCTGAAGTCCTCAGCGCATCAGCAACTGCACCTGCGCTGCGACGACGGCCCGTTGAAGGACGCGCGCGTGCGCCGCGCCATCGCGCTCAGCATGGATCGCGACAAGCTGGTCGCCGGCCTGATGAAGGGTCGCGCCGTGGCGGGTAATGACAGCCCGTTCGCATCGGTCTACCCGTCCACAGATACCAGCGTGCCGCAGCGCAAGCAGGACATCGCACAGGCCAAGCAGCTGATGGAAGCGGCGGGCGTCGGCAAGGGCTTCAAGATCACGCTGACCACCGAGCGCTACCTCGAAATCCCCGAATATGCCCAGCTCATCCAGAACTGGGTCAAGGAGATCGGCATCGAGCTCGAGCTCAACATCCTCGACCAGAGCGCGTATTACGGCGACGCGGTGTTCGGCAAATCGAACTGGCTGGATTCGGTGATGGGCATCACCGACTATGGCCACCGCGGCGTGCCGAATGTCTATCTCGCTGCCCCGCTGAAGAGCGAAGGCACCTGGAACGCGGCGCACTTCAAGAACAAGGACTACGACGCCCTGGCGACCAGCTACATCGCGGCGCTTGATCTTGAGGCGCAGAAGGCCGATGCCGGCAAGATCCAGAAGCTGCTGCTCGAGGAAACGCCTGTTATCTTCGGCTATTTCTACGACTACCTGACGGCGACGGCGAAGGGCGTGGCCGGCGTACAGCCGACCGCCATGTCGCAGCTGTTCCTCGAAAAGGCATCGAAGGCCTAAGCGGAGGCAGACAAGCCCATCCCGCGACCGCCAGCCCCCAGTGGGGCTGGCGCTTTCGCTGCCAGGCCGAGCGCGCCGGCCGGACGCGGAGCCTCGCGTTGCGGGACGATCGATCGTTGCCCATGGAGTCCGAGACCCTGCTCACCACCATGCATTGGGGGACCTACGAAGTCCGTGCCGAGAAGGGCAGGCTCGTCAGCGTCGAGCCGTGGATCGGCGACCCCGATCCATCGCCGATCGGCAAGTCCATGCTGGGCACCGTGCAGGGCGACCTGCGTGTCTCCCGTCCTGCCATCCGGCGCGGCTGGCTGGAAGGGAACAGGTCCGGCGGCAGGGGCGGGCGCGGCGGCGAGGCTTTAGTCGAAGTCTCCTGGGAAACGGCACTGGACATCGTGGCGGCCGAACTGGACCGTGTTCGCGTCGAGCATGGCAACAGCGCAATCTATGCGGGCTCCTATGGATGGGCGAGCGCGGGGCGGTTCCACCATGCCCAGAGCCAGGTCCACCGTTTCCTCAACACGATCGGCGGCTATACGAGCTCGGTGCTCAGCTATTCCTACGGCGCGGCCGAAATCATCCTGCCGCATGTGCTTGGCGGGACCGACGGCCTGACGGGCAATCATTCCACCTGGGACGGTATCGAACGGCATAGCGAACTGATCATCGCCTTTGGCGGCTTGCCCTGGCGCAATGCGCAGATACAAGGCGGCGGCGCGGCCCGTCACGAGGCCGCCGCGGCCTTGCGCAATGCTGTCGCCAACGGCGCCCGGCTGATCAATGTCTCGCCCGTGCGCGATGACGCACCGCGTGGCGTCGAGACCGAATGGCTGGCGCTGCGACCGAACAGCGACACCGCCTTGATGCTGGCCCTGTGCCATGTCCTGCTCAGCGAGCATCGTCATGACGAGGCATTCCTGGCGCGCTACTGCACCGGCTTCGAGGCTGTGCGGGCCTACATCCTGGGAGAAACCGACGGCCAGCCGAAAAGTCCAGCATGGGCTGCCGCCCTGAGCGGCGTGGCGCAGGACAGGATCGTCGCCCTGGCCAGGGAAATGGCCACCAAGCGCACGATGTTGATGGTGAGCTGGTCCTTGCAGCGCGCCGACCACGGCGAACAGCCATACTGGGCGGCGATCACGCTTGCCGCGCTGCTCGGCCAGATCGGACTGCCGGGCGGCGGCCTTGGCTTCGGCTATTCGTCGACCAACGGCGCCGGAAGACCGGAGATGGGATTCCGGTGGCCATCCGTGCCGCAAGGCAGGAACCAGGTTCCGGACTTCATCCCGGTCGCGCGGATGGCCGATATGCTGCTCAACCCGGGCGGTTCCTTCGACTTCAACGGCGCCGCGATGACCTATCCCGACATCAGGCTGGTCTACTGGGCCGGCGGTAATCCGTTTCATCATCACCAGGACCTGAACCGGCTGGTGGAGGCTTGGCAGCGGCCTGAAACGATCATCGTCAACGAGCCCTTCTGGACGGCCACGGCGCGCCATGCCGACATCGTGCTGCCGGTCACCACGCCGCTGGAGCGAAACGACCTCGCCTTCTCGAACCGGGAAAACCTCGTCGTCGCCATGAAGCAAGCGATCGACCCGGTTGGGGAAGCACGCGACGATTATCGGATCTTTGCCGACCTCTCGACGCGGCTCGGTACCGGCGAAGCCTTCACCGAAGGACGCGCGGCCAGCGACTGGATTCCCTTGCTTTACGAGCAGGCCAGGAACAATGCGAATGCGGCCGGAGTGGAGATGCCGCCCTTCGACCGTTTCTGGCATGACGGCCACGCCGACCTTGCCCGGCAGCTGACGTCGCAGACTTTGCTCGGTTCCTTCCGCGCGGATCCGGAGCGCCAGCGGCTGGCGACGCCATCGGGCCGCATAGAGCTGTTCTCGCAGACGATCGACTCTTTCGGCTATGACGACTGTCCCGGTCATGCCGTCTGGCGGGAGCCGAGGGAATGGCTGGGCAGCGAGCTTGCCAGCCGGTTCCCGCTGCATCTCCTGTCACCACAGCCCGCCGACAAGCTGCACAGCCAGTACGATCACGGTTCGGTCAGCCGGGCAGGCAAGGTGTCGGACCGCGCGCCGCTGTGGATCAACCGGGCGGATGCCGCGGCGCGCGGTATCGTGGACGGAGCCGTCGTGCGCGTCTTCAACGATCGCGGAGCGTGCCTCGCGGGCGCGGTGCTGACGGATGGACTGATCCCCGGCGTCGTCCAGTTGCCCACCGGTGCATGGTTTGACCCCTCCACGCCAGGACAGCCGCACAGTCTGGAAAGGCATGGCAATCCGAACGTGCTGACGCCCGACCGGGGAACGTCGCGCCTTGCCCAATCACCGACCTGCAATTCGACGCTGGTCGAGGTATCTCGATTTGACGGAGCCGTCCCCCCGGTGACAGCCTTCGATCCGCCTGCCACAGTGCGTTTAGCCGATGTGCCCGGCCTGGCCGGACCGCAGCCCCATCACAAGGAGGCTTAGCCATTCTTTCCTTCTTTGCCCGGCGTGTTTCGCTGTCGCTTGTGACGCTGTTCCTGCTCAGCATCATGGTGTTCCTGGGCGGCCAGGTTCTGCCCGGTAATGTCGGGCGTGCGATCCTGGGGCCGTTTGCCGACCAGCGCGCGGTCGACGCGCTCAATCATACGCTCGGTGTCGACCGGCCGCTGCTCACCCAGTATGCGACCTGGATCTGGAATTTTGTCCGCGGCGACATGGGCACGTCCTACATCTTCCGCTCGCCGGTGGCGCCATTCGTCATCGATGCCTTGGGCAATTCGATGAAGCTGGCCGCGGTCGCCTTCGTGCTGGTGGTGCCGATCGGTATCCTCGGCGGCGTCGTGGCGGCGCTCAACCTCAACCGGCCGCTCGACCGCATCATCAGCCTTGGCGGCTTGTCGGTGACCGTGCTGCCGGAATTCGTCACCGGCATCATCCTGATCCTGATCTTCGGCGTGTGGCTGCGCTGGCTGCCGATCTCGGCGGCATGGCCGAAGGATGCCGGCTTCTTCACCCAGCTCTATTATCTGATCCTGCCGTCGCTGCCGCTGTTCCTGGTGCTGTTCGGCTATATCGCGCGCATGGCGCGTTCCGGCATGATCGAGGCGCTTGATTCCGATTATACGAGAACCGCGGTGCTCAAGGGCCTGCCCTGGCGCACGGTGATCTGGCGCCATGTGCTGCGCAATGCGCTGCTGCCGACCATCACCGTCATCGCCACCCAGACCGGCTATCTCATCGGCGGCCTGGTGGTGATCGAGACGCTGTTCCGCTACCAGGGCATCGGCTCGCTGATCTTCACCGCCGCGCGCGGCAAGGACTTTCCAATGCTGGAATCGGGCATCCTGACCATCGGCATCGTCTATGCCGTGGCGACGTTGATCGCCGACTTCCTCTATTCCGTGCTCAATCCACGCATCCGGCTGGGGTCAGACCAATGAGCGCCGTGCAGACCACCTCTCCGCCACAAGACGGCACGCGCCGGCGCAGTCCCCTCGCGGAAGTCCTCTTCTCGCTCATGCGCTCGCGGACCTTCCTCGTCGGCCTTTTCATCGTGCTGTTCTGGGTCGCCTGCGCGCTCTTCGGCGAGCACTTCGCACCCTACGATCCGCTTGCCGACGACATCATCAACGCGCTGGCGCCGCCTTCGTCCGAACACTGGTTCGGCACCGACCAGATCGGCCGCGACGTCTTCTCACGCGTCATTGTCGGCTCGCGCGACATCCTCACCGTCGCGCCACTGGCGACCTTGCTGGCGACGGTTGCCGGCACGGCGCTCGGCCTGCTCACCGGTTATTTCCGCGGCATTGTCGACGATGTCGTCAGCCGCGTCCTGGAAGCCTTCATGGCCATCCCCGTGGTCATCGTCGCGTTGCTGGCCATCGTCGCGCTCGGCACCTCCAAGGCCACCGTCATCGTCGTCATTGGGCTCAGCTTCGCGCCGATCATCGCCCGCACCGTGCGCTCGGCGGTGCTGGCCGAGCGCGAACTGGATTACGTCGCAGCCGCGCAGTTGAGGCACGAGAGCGCCTTCCACACGATGTTCGTCGAGATCCTGCCCAACGTCATCCCGCCGATCCTGGTCGAGACCACCGTGCGGCTGGGCTACGCCATCTTCGCGGTCGCCACGCTCTCCTTCATGGGTTTCGGCATCCAGCCGCCCTCACCCGACTGGGGGCTGTCGATCTCCAGCAATTACGGCATGATCGGCGGCGGCTTCTGGTGGACGGTGCTGTTCGACGCACTCGCCATCGCCTCGCTGGTGATCGGTGTCAACCTTGTGGCCGACGGCGTTCATGGAGCGCTCAATGACTAACTCCGCGAAGGCGCAAAACGCGCTCGAACTCACCGACCTGTCGGTCGCCTACCGGGTGGCCGGGCGCAATCGGGCCGTGCTGCGCAACCTCAGCCTCAACATCGGGCAAGGCGAGGCCTATGGGCTCGTCGGCGAATCCGGCTGCGGCAAATCCACCGTGGCGCTCACCGTCGTGCGCTATCTGCCGAGGAACGGCTCGATATCGGGCGGCGCGATCTCGCTCGACGGCAAGGACGTGATGAAGCTCGACGCCGAGGCCTTGCGGCGCGCGCGCGCCGAAAGCGTCTCGATGGTCTATCAGGATCCCGGCAAGGCGCTGAACCCGTCGATCCGCATCGGCCGCCAGCTGACCGAGATCTTCGAGCTTGGCGGCATAACGGGCGAGGCGGCCACCGATCGCGCCATCGCCATGCTCAACCGGGTGCGCATCTCCGATCCGCCAAGCGTCATGCAGCGCTATCCGCACCAACTCTCCGGCGGCATGCAGCAGCGCGTGGCGATCGCCATGGCGCTGGCCAACGATCCCTCGATGCTGATCCTCGACGAACCGACCACCGGCCTCGATGCGACGGTCGAGGCCGAGGTGCTCGACCTTATCGCGCAGCTCAGGCAAGAGCTGTCGGCCTCGATCCTGTTCATCAGCCACAACCTCGCCGTCGTGTCCAACATGTGCGACCGCGTCGGCGTGCTCTATGCCGGGATGCTGGTCGAGGAGGGACCGACCGATGTCGTCTTCAACGACCCGCGCCATCCCTATACGGTAGCACTCCTGCGCTGCCTGCCGCGCGGCGGCCAGCGCAAGGACCAGGGGCGGCTCGACACCATTCCGGGCTTCCTGCCGGGTATTGGCGCCGACATCAAAGGCTGTGCCTTCGCCGACCGCTGCGCCTTGGCGGACGACCGCTGCCGCACCGAATTGCCGCCGCTCTATGATCTGAGCGACGAGCGAGGCAAGCGCCTGTCGCGCTGCTTCCATCACGACAGGGCGCAAGCCCTGCCACGCGCCACACCGAGCGACGTGGCGGCAGCGCCCAAGCCGGCAACCGCACCGGTGCTGCGTGTCGCCGGACTGAACAAGACCTATGCCAGCCATGGCCATCCCTTGCGCGCGGTGAAGGACGTCTCGCTCGATCTCAGCCCCGGCGAGACGCTCGGGCTGGTCGGCGAATCCGGCTCGGGCAAGACAACCTTCGCCAGGCTGCTGCTCGGCCTTGTCCCGCCCGATGACGGCGGCACCATCGAGCTCGAGGGCAAGGCGCTGGCGCCGAAGCTGGAGAACCGTGGCGACGACCAGGTCAAGGCGATGCAGATCGTCTTCCAGAACCCGGACTCGGCCCTCAATCGCGCGCATTCGATCCGCCATATCCTCGGCCGCGCCTTGAAGCGATTGGCCGGCCTCTCAGGCAAGGCACAGGAGGCGCGCCTCGACGACCTCGTCCGCTCGGTGCGCCTCACCGAGCGGCATCTGGCCGTCAAGCCGCGCCAGCTCTCAGGCGGGCTGAAGCAGCGCGTCGCCATCGCGCGTGCTTTCGCCGGCGATCCCCGCATCGTGGTCTGCGACGAGCCAACCTCGGCACTCGACGTCTCCGTCCAGGCGGCGATCCTCAACCTGCTCGCCGATTTGCAGGCCAAGGAAGACGTCAGCTACATCTTCATCTCGCACGACCTTGGCGTGGTGCGTTACCTCTCCGACAAGATTGCCGTGCTCTATCTCGGCCGCATCATGGAGATTGGACCATCGGAGGAAGTCTTCTCCGGACCGCATCACCCCTATACGGAAGCGCTGCTGTCGGCGGTGCCCAAGCTCGACCAGACCGAGACGGCACGCATTCGGCTCGACGGCGAGATCCCCAGCGCCACCAACCCGCCCTCGGGATGTGTGTTCCACACGCGCTGCCCGCGCAAGATCGGCCCGATCTGCGAGCAGCAGGAGCCGCCACTGGCCCAGGCCCAGCCCGGACACTCGATCCGCTGTCACATCCCCTATGCGGAGCTGGCGAGGCTGCAGAAGGGGGGCGTGACCGAGCCGGCGTAGCAAGGCATCGCTGCGGATGACCGCATGCGCCGGTCGGCTACACCTGGCCGGCCATGCCGAGCGATCGGTCACCTTCCGAAAAGCCCTGGCCTTTGGCCCAATCCCTGGCCAGCGCACGCAAACCCGTCAGTGCGACATCCAGCACATCAGACGAAACCGGGTTGCTCGGATAGGCAAGGTAGATCGGTCGCTGGAACACCGGCGTGTTGTCGATGCGGCGCATCTCGCCGCGTTCAATATGACCGCTTACGGCGCTGAGCGGCAAATAGGCGGCCGCCTGTTGCGACAGCACATGCTGCAGGCCGATGAAGACCAGCCCGGCCGAAATGGCCGGCTTGACCATGCCGGCAAAGGCACGGTCGTGCTCGATGCGGAATTCGAGCCCCCAGTCCATAAGGATGTAGTTTTCGGACCATGGCTTGGTCTGCGCGGCATGCTGGACAAGCACCACCTGATCGACGGCCAGCGTTTCATAGACGATGCCGGGATGCGGGCGCGGCAGATAGAGGATGCAGATGTCGAGCAGTCCTTCCGCCAGTTGGTCGATGGCCAGATCCGGGAAACTGCCCTCGAGCCGTAGCGCCACGTTCGGCCGCCTAGCGCGCATCCACTCGACCCATGGCGAGGTGATGCGCTCCCACAGATAGGCGGGTGCGGTCAGCCGCAGCAGGCTGTCATAGCCATCGGGAACTGCGATATCCTGCCTCGATTGCTCCCAGGTGCGGGTGATGGAAGAGGCGTGCGGCAGGAACTGCCGGCCGGCAGGCGTGAGCGTGACGCCGTCACGATCGCGCACGAAAAGCCGGCGCCCCAACTGCTCCTCCAGCCCCCTGATCCGCGCGCTGACCGTGGATTGCGCAAGGTTGAGCCGGCTGGCCGCGACTGTGAAGCTGCCATGCTCGGCGACTTCCAGGAAACTGCGCAGGTTCTCGGTATCCATGGCCACACCTCGCATCGAAAATTCCGATGACCCCTATCAAAAAATATCGCTTTCCGATCGCGGTCAACAATGACCTAAATGGCCGATCCCCCGAGGGCAAGCGAGGAATGCAGCCATGCCAAGGCCTCTCGTGACGATCGACGCCACCCGCAAAAATCTGACCGCAATCGAAAATTCCGCTGTCGACGAACTGCTTGCCGGCAGGCTCGACCGCCGCGATTTCCTGCGTCATGGCAGCGTTCTTGGCCTTTCCCTGCCGTTCCTGGGCAGCCTTGTCGCCGCTGCCGGCCTCGGCACGCAAAAGGCCCGCGCCGAGGGCAAGCCGGGCGGCACGGTGCGCGCCGGCGTCGCCACGCCGGGCGGCGCCATCGATCCCGTCACCTACTATGACAGCGGCAGCTACCAGCTGGTTTTCCAGACCGCCGAGTTTCTGTGCGTCACGCAACCGGATCTCACCCTGAAGCCGGTGCTGGCGGAGAGCTGGTCGCCGAACGCCGATGGCAGTGTATGGACCTTCAAGCTGCGCAAGGGCGTGAAATTCCACAATGGCGAGGACTTCAAGGCCGACGATGTGGTCGCGACCTTCGATCGCCTCGCGGACCCCAACGGCGCCTCTAACGCGCTTTCGGTGTTCAAGGGCCTGCTGTCGAAGGGCGGCACGCGGAAGATTGACGACCACACCGTCGCCTTCCATCTCGATCAACCGAACGGCAGCTTTCCCTATTCGGTGTCGATCGACAATTACAACGCCGTCATCCTGCCGGCGAGCTACAAGGGCGACTACGAAAAGACCTTCGAGGGCACCGGCCCGTTCCGGCTGGAGAGCTACACGCCAAAGGTAGGCGCGACCTTCGCGCGCAATCCGGACTATTGGGGCGAGAAGGCCTTGCCCGACCGGCTCGAATTCAAGTTCTACGGCGACGTGCAGCCGCGCATCCTGGCGCTGCAGGCCGGCGAGGTCGATGTCCTCGACGCAGTACCGCTCGATGTCAGCCAGGTGGTGCTCAACAGCCCAGACATCACCGTGCTGCGCGTCGCCTCCACCGCGCATCGCCAGTTGCACATGCGTTGCGACACCGGCCCGTTCACCGACAAGCGCGTGCGCCAGGCGCTGGCGCTCAGCATCGACCGCTCCAAGCTGGTCGATGGTCTCTGCCGCGGCATGGCGGCAACAGGCAATGACAGCCCGTTCGCGCCCGCCTTCCCCGCCACCGACAAGTCCGTGCCGCAGCGTGTCCAGGATATCGCCAAGGCCAAACAACTGCTCGAAGCGGCCGGCCTCGCCAACGGCTTCGACATGACCCTGACGACGCTGCGCTATTCCGACATCCCGGGCTATGCGCAGCTGTTCCAGAATTTCGTCAAGGAGATCGGTGCCCGCATCGCGCTCAACATCGAGGACCAGGACAAATATTACGGCAAGGCGGTATTCGGCCAGTCGGACTGGCTGGACAGCCCGTTGGGGATCACCGACTACGCGCATCGCAGCGTGCCCAACGTCTTCCTCAAGAGCCCGCTGGTCAGCGACGGCCCGTGGAACGCGGCGCATTTCAAGAGCACGGCCTATGACGGCATGGTTACCAGCTATCTCAAGGCGCTCGACATCGGCGCGCAGCGCGCGGCCGCATCCGACATCCAGAAACTGCTGCTCGACGAGACGCCGGTGATCTTCAGCTATTTCCCGGATCTGCTGGTGCCGGTGCGCAAGAATGTCAGCGGCCTGCCGCCGATCGCGGCCGGACTGCTGCTCGATCGCGTATCGCTGGGATAGAGGCCGGATTGGACAATTCTGTCTTTCGGGCGGTGCGGCTATCCCCTGGCAGGCTGCAAAGAGCGATGGGGGGCCATCGCTCGAGCCGCTCGATGCAAGAGAAACCCGCCGCCCGGAAACCCTCCGACACCATGGCTCAATCCAGGTTCATCTCGCTTTGCGCCAACGCTCGATGACAAAAGAAAAGAAACGGGAGACTACCATTCGCAAGCCTCATTTGCGCGGTCGCGGACCGCATTTCCCCCTGCTCGACACTATCGTGCAGTATGAATCGGAACCCGGCTATGTCGCCTTCACCATGCCGATGCAGAAGCGGCTGCGCGTGCAGGTGGGATCGATGATCGTCGCCGACACGACCAAGGCGCTGGTGCTCTACGAATCCGACCATTTGCCGGTCTATTACTTCCCGATCGGCGATGTGCGCGAGGAGTTCCTGCTGCCCAGCACCACGACGACCGAGAGCCCGTTCAAGGGCGTCGCCATGCATTATTCGCTGAACACCGGCATCACGCTGGTCGAGGATGCCGCCTGGCGCTATCTCGATCCGGTCAAGGGATCGCCGGACCTGTCGGACTACATGTCCTTCTATTGGCCCAAGATGACGCACTGGTACGAGGAGGACGAGGAGATCTTCGTCCACGCCCGCGATCCGTTCCGCCGGGTCGACTGCCTGCCGTCGTCGCGGCGGGTACAGGTCATCCTCGACGGCGAGCAGGTCGCCGATTCACGCCGCGGCGTGTTCCTGTTCGAGACCGGCCACCCGGTGCGTCACTACTTGCCGATCTCGGACACGCGGCTCGATATGTTTACGCCCAGCCGCTACATTTCACGCTGCCCCTACAAGGGCATCTCCAACTATTATCACGTGACGACGCCCAAGAAGCGGCACGAGAACCTCGTCTGGTATTATCCGGAGCCGGTGCACGAGGCCGAGCGCATCAAGGGGCTGGTCTGCTTCCATCACGAACTGGTCGACAAGATCCTGGTCGACGGCGTCGAGATACCGAAGGAATTCACGGCTGCATCCAGCGGCTATTTCTAGGCATCGCCCGCCCTCCCTAGTCGGCTTGCGCGCCGAAGGCTTGATAGAAAGGCGGCTCCGCGCATACCTTCCCTATGGCAGGGAGGACTATCAATGGATCTTTTCAAGCTGGACGGCGATGTCGCGCTGGTCACCGGCGCCGGCAGCGGCATTGGCCAGGCAATCGCGATCGGACTGGCTGAGGCAGGGGCTGATGTCGCCTGTTTCGGTCATGCATCGAAGGGCGGGCTGGAGGAGACCGCGCACCGGATCACGGCACTTGGCCGCAAGGCACTGGTGCTGACCGGCACAGTGACATCCGAAAGCGATCTCGTGGCGGCAATCGATCGCATGGAGGCCGAACTCGGCGCACTGACCGTCGCCGTCAACAATGCCGGCATCGCCGGCTCGGAACCGGCCGAGACCTTGTCGCTGGAGACATGGCAGAAGGTGCACGAGGTCAACGTCGCCGGCGTGTTCCTGTCCTGCCAGGCCGAGGCGCGCAAGATGCTGGCGCGACGCAAGGGCTCGATCATCAACATCGCCTCGATGTCGGGCACCATCGTCAATCGCGGGCTGACGCAGGCGCACTACAACTCTTCGAAAGCCGCCGTCATTCACCTGTCGAGGAGCCTCGCCATGGAGTGGGCCGATCGCGGATTGCGCGTCAACGTCGTCAGTCCCGGCTACACGCTGACGCCGATGAACAAGCGGCCGGAGGTGGCTGAGGAGATCAAGATCTTCAAGCGCGACACGCCGATGGGGCGCATGGCCGCGCCGGAGGAAATGGTCGGGCCGACGGTGTTCCTGGCCAGCCGCGCGTCGAGCTTCGTCACCGGCCTCGATCTGATCGTCGATGGCGGCTACGTCTGCTGGTAAGATCGCATCTTCGCCTGCAGTCTGAATTTGTGCAGCCGCGAGGCGTTAGTCGTTGCGTGAGATGAACGTTGGTATATATAATTTCACCCCATGAAACGGCGTTGGCGAGACGGGGCTTGCCAGGCCGGTAGCCGAGATCATGGGACCTTGATGGCTCGCACCTTGCAGGGCGCCGCAAGACTGGCAATTGATCCGCGGATGATCGCTCCCGCAGCGATGCATCGGCAGTCATGACGCTGACCCTCCCGGCATACTCCACCATCACCGAAATTCAGCATCATTTCGCCTGCGCCGGCTTTAGCCGCGACGTGGCGGCAAGGGCCTTGCGCAACGACCAGTCTTTCCACCACAATCATAAAAAGACGCAAGAAGGGAACGAACAATAACCGCCACAGCTTGAAGGAGAACAAGCATGTCATTTCGCAGCTATATCTCGAAGTTATCGATGAGTGCCGTCGCGCTCGCGACACTAAGCCTGTTGTCACCTTCCGCCCACGCCGCCGCACCGGAATCCAACGACCCGATCAAGATCGCGCTGTTCGACTGGACCAGCGTCAACCTGAACGCCAAGATCCTCGGCGGCATCCTGGAAAAGCTTGGCTATACGGTTGAATACCCGACCGCCGACTACCTCTCCAGCCTGACCACCGGCCTCACCAATGGCGACCTCGATGTCGGCCTGGAATTCTGGGACACCACCGCCGGCGAAGCCATGAAAGCGTCCGATGCGACCGGCCAGACCGAACGTCTCGGCAAGCTCGGACCGAAAGCCAAGGAAGAATGGTGGTTTCCCGAATACATGAAGGAAAAATGCCCGACCTTGCCGGATTGGCATGCCCTTCTGGATGCCACATGCGCCGCATCGTTCTCGACGGCGGAGACGGCGCCGAAGGGCCGCTATCTCGGCGGCCCGGTGACCTGGGAAGGCTTTGACGACGAGCGCGTCGCCGCACTGAAACTGCCCTTCACGGTCATTCATGCCGGCACCGACGCGGCGATGTTCGCCGAACTCGATTCAGCCTATCAGCGCAAGGCGCCGATCATGCTGTGGATCTATTCGCCGCATTGGGCGCCGGCCAAATACAAGGGCGAATGGGTGCAATTCCCCGAATACACGCCCGAATGCTACAACGACCCGAAATGGGGCGTGAACCCCGATGCCAAATATGACTGCGGCAAGCCGCACGGCGAGATCTGGAAATATGCCTGGAACGGCATGAAGGACAAATGGCCGGTCGCCTACAAGGTGGCCAAGGCCTATACGATCGACACCGACGAGCTCAACAAGATGAGCGGCGAGATCGACCTTGACGGCAAGACGACGGAAGACGTCGCCGCCGCCTGGATCGCCGCGCACGAAGCCGACTGGAAAGCCTGGGCGCAGTGATCGTTCCTACTGGAAAATGGGGCCTGGCCGTTTGATCGGCCGGGTCTCAAATCTTGATGGTTCCAGAAGGACGATTGGATGACGGACAGGACTGAACAGAGGTCGGCTCAACCGGGCACGGATGACCGTCCGGTGAAACTTGCCTGCCGCAATGTGTGGAAGCTGTTCGGGGCGAACGCGGCCAATTTCATTCGCGAGCACGACGGCAAGGCCAGCATGGCCGATGTCACGGCTGCCGGACTGGTCGGCGCGGTGCGGGCGGTCGATCTCGAAATCCGCCAAGGCGAAATCTTCATCATCATGGGTCTGTCGGGTTCCGGCAAATCGACGCTGGTGCGCTGCATGTCGAGGCTGGTCGAGCCGAGCCACGGCAAGGTCGAGTTCGAAGGCAAGGACCTGCTGAAGATTTCCGACGCGGCGCTGATCGAACTCAGGCGCCATCGCATGGGCATGGTGTTCCAGAACTTCGCGCTGCTGCCGCATCTCAATGTCCTGGACAACATCGCCTTTCCGCTCAGCATACAGGGGCAGGACAGGCCGAGACGCGAGGCGCGCGCCCGCGAGGTCATCGAACTCGTCGGTCTGCGTGGCCGCGAACATTTCTATCCGCGCGAGCTTTCCGGCGGCCAGCAGCAACGTGTCGGCATCGCCCGCAGCCTGGCGACAAAACCGGAGATCTGGTTCCTCGACGAGCCGTTCTCCGCGCTCGATCCGCTGATCCGCCGCGAGATGCAGGACGAGTTGATGCGGCTGCAGACCATGCTGCACAAGACCATCGTCTTCATCACCCATGATTTCGACGAGGCGATCAGGCTCGCCGACCGTATCGCCATCATGAAGGACGGCGAGGTCATCCAGACCGGCACGCCGGAAGAACTGGTGGTCAATCCGGCGACCGACTATGTCGCCGAGTTCACCCGCGACGTCGACCGCGCCAAGGTGATCTCGGCGCGCAGCCTGATGCGCGCCTGCGACGGCACAGAGCATGGCGGGACGGTGGCGCCGGAGGCCAAGATCGCCAGTTTTTCCGCCAGCATCGTTTCCGCCGGCAAGCCGTTCGCGGTGGTCAACGGCACCGGCAAGCCAATCGGTGAAGTCACACCGCAAGCGGTCATCGACCTTTTGGCCGGCATCGAACATACGAGAACCGGCACATGACGGTGACGGCAAGCGCCAGCGAGCCGAGGCCACCGCTTCAGCGGTGGCTGCTGGTCTGGGCGGCGGCACTTGCCGCCGTGCTGGCGGTGTTCCTGCTGCAGGACAGCGTCCCCTGGGCTGTCAACTATCCGGCCAACGCGGTCGTTCCCGTAGCGGACTGGGTCAGCGCGCTGATGGGCTGGATCAAGTCGAACCTATCGTGGCTGACCCGCTCGATCACCGCGGTGCTCGGCGTGCCACTCGACTTCGCGCTCAATCTGCTCGCCAAGAACTTCAAGGTCGGCCACGGCGCGGACGCCTATGTCCTGCCGCGCCTGTCCTGGGTCGGGGTGTGCGCCACGGCTTTCCTCGCCGGGCATGCCGTGGGCGGTCGCAAACTCAGCCTGCTGGTCGGCGGCTGTTTCCTCTACATCGCTCTGTTCGGCCAATGGACCAGCGCCATGCTGACGCTGGCGCTGATTTCCATAGCCGTGCCGTTCTGCATCGTCACCGGCCTGTTCGCCGGCATCTGGGCCTGGCGCAAGCCATGGGCGGAAAGGCTGATCGTCTCCCCTGCCCTCGACCTGATGCAGACCATCCCGACCTTCGCCTATCTCATCCCGATGCTGCTGCTGTTCGGCAACAGCCCGGTATCGGCGATGATCGCCACCGCCATCTTCGCGACGCCGCCGATGGTGCGGGCGACGATGCTCGGACTGACGCGGGTGCCGCTGGAGATCGGCGAATTCAGCGACATGGCCGGCTGCACGGCGCGGCAGAAACTGTGGCGGGTGCTGTTGCCGTCGGCGCGGCCGACGTTGATGGTCGGTGTCAACCAGGTGATCATGCTGGCGCTCAACATGGTGATCATCGCCTCGATGATCGGCGCCGGCGGCCTCGGCTACGATGTGCTTCTGGCGCTGCGCGCGCTGAAGGTCGGCGAAGCCATGGAGGCTGGTCTCGCCATTGTGGCGCTGGCCATCGCGCTCGACCGGCTGAGCCAGGCCATCGCGCACAAGCAGGCAAAGGGCTATGTTCACCAGGCGGTGAACCCGAGCTTCTGGCGGCGCTACCCCAATCTGACGCTGGCCATCGCCATCCTTGCCGTCACCACGCTGCTCGGCCTGTTCGTGCCGGTCTTCGCCGCGGTGCCGAAGGCCATCACCTTCACCACCGCGCCGCTGTGGAAGGCGGCGGTGAACTGGGTGACGATCAACTTCTTCGATGCGATCGAAGCCTTTCGCGTGGCGCTGATCCTCAACGTGCTCAACCCGGTGCGTACCTTCTGCGAAGGCTTTCCGTGGCTGGGGGCCGTGTTCCTGCTCGGCCTCGCCGGCTATCAGCTTTCGGGTCCGCGCCTGGCCGCCCTGGTCGCGGCACTGACCCTCTTCTGCGCCGTCACCGGGCTGTGGGAAAAAACCATGGCGACCGTATATCTCTGCGGCATCTCGGCCTTCATCGCCTGCCTGATCGGCATCCCGATCGGGCTGATGGCGGCGCGCAGCGACCGCTTCGAGAAGATCGTCACGCCCATCATCGACACGCTGCAGGTGCTGCCGTCCTTCTGCTTCATCATTCCGGTGGTGATGCTGTTCAGGGTCGGCGACGTCACCGCCATGATCGCAACGATCGCCTTCGCCGTGGTGCCGGCCATCCGCTATACCAATCATGGCATCAGGCAGGTACCACCGGCATTGATCGAGGCGGCCAAGGTGTCGGGCTGCACGCCGCGCCAGACTTTCTTTCGCGTGCAATTGCCGCTGGCGCTTCCCGAGATCATGCTCGGCGTCAACCAGACCATCCTGATGGCGCTGGCGATGATCATCATCTGCGCCATGGTCGGCACACGCGACCTCGGCCAGGAGGTGTTCATCGCGCTGTCCAAGGCCGATTCCGGCCGTGGCATCGTCGCCGGCCTGGCAATAGCCTTCATCGGCATCGTCGCCGACCGGCTGTTCAACGCCTGGACGGCGAAAGCGCGGGCAAGGCTGGGATAGGGCAGGACGACGCGCCGCGGCCTATTCCGCCGCGACGCCCTTCACCTCGAGATAGCTCTCCATCGAATCGTCCAGCGCCTGCAGCCACGGCGTATGATGCAGCGGCGCCATGGTGCCGGTCATCAGCGAGCGATAGGCGTGATCGCGGAAGCTCATGATGTCTTCCGCCTTGTGGTGTTCCCATTCCATGAAGGTCTGGTTGACCGCCTCGACATCGAAGCCGGGATAGTCGGTCTGGTCCATCAGTTCCTTGGTGTAGTCGCCCTGGAACCAGATCATCTGCTCGGCGTCCTCCAGCGTCTCCTCCCGCGCCCGCCACTTGGCACTGTGTTCGGCCATCGCCTTGGCCGAGGGAAGCTTGATGCGGCCCATGATGACATCGCGCGCGAACCAGGCCTGCGCGTCGAACATGTTGAAGGTGTAGAACTGGTCCTGCATGCCGATATAGGACAGCTTCGGATTCTTCTCCCACACCACACCTTCATAGAGGTCGAGCGGCCACATGCGGTTGGCGGTCTTGAGCTTCAGGTCGTCGGTGAGGAAGGGGAAGGAATGCAGATAACCGGTGCACAGGATGATGGCGTCGACATCCTTGGTGGTGCCGTCCTTGAAGTGCGCGGTCTTGCCGACGACCTTCTGCAAGAGCGGTACCTCTTTCCAATTCTCAGGCCATTTGAAGCCCATCGGCTTGGAGCGGTAGCTGGAGGTGATCGACTTGGCGCCGTATTTGTAGCATTGCGAGCCGATATCCTCGGCCGAATAGGAGCGGCCGATGATCAGGATATCCTTGCCCTTGAATTCCATCGCGTCGCGGAAATCATGGCTGTGCAGGATGCGGCCGTTGAAGGTCGAGAAACCCTCGAAGTAAGGCACATTGGGCACCGAGAAATGCCCGGAGGCGACGACGACATTGTCGAATTCTTCGGAATAGGTGACGTCGTTGGTGCGGTCATGCGCGGTGACGGTGAATTTCTTTGTCTCGTCGGAGAAGGTGACCATGCGCACCGGGCTGTTGAAGCGTACCCATTTGCGCAGTCCCGACTTCTCGACGCGGCCCTTGATGTAGTCCCACAGCACGGCGCGCGGCGGGTAGGAGCCGATCGGCCGGCCGAAATGCTCCTCGAAGGTATAGTCGGCGAATTCCAGGCATTCCTTGGGTCCGTTCGACCAGAGGTAACGGTACATCGAACCGTGCACGGGGTCGCCATGTTCGTCGAGGCCGGTGCGCCAGGTGTAGTTCCACAGGCCGCCCCAGTCGGACTGCTTTTCGAAGCAGACGATTTCGGGAATCTCGGCGCCCTTGTCGGCAGCCGACTTGAAGGCCCTGAGCTGTGCCAGGCCGGACGGTCCGGCTCCGATGACGGCAACGCGAGTTTTCATTTCAGGGCCTCCTCTTTTTTGATTTCCCCAGCGAAACAAATTTCACTGAGAGTGACAGTAATTGGCCCTTCCGTGCTGTCAACAGACATCTGCTGGAACGGCATTTGCGCGCAGCGGATTCCTGGCGAAAAACCTGCGGCGATTGCAGCCGCCGAGCCGGCACCTGCGACACAAGATGGCTTGCCGTCGCGGTTGCGCTCCTGTATCGGCACCTGAGATGTTCACCGTGAGTGAAATAAATCCTGAGGTTGCGGGGGCGAGATGGCAAAGACAATTTCGGATTCGAAGGCCGGTCATGGTCCTGCAAAAGCCAAGCCGTTGGCAAAGGTCTCCGCGGACGGAAAGACCATCCGCGCGCCGCTGACGCAGAACCCGCACGCCATCCGCGACACACGCGAGAAAGTGCTGGAGGTCGCGATCGGCCGCGAGGTGCGGGCGTTCCGCAAGAAGCTCGGGATCACAGTCGCCGACCTGGCGGTCGCCACCGACATTTCGCTGGGCATGCTGTCGAAGATCGAGAACGGCATCACCTCACCGTCGCTGACCACCTTGCAGGCGCTGTCACGGGCGCTCGGCGTTCCCGTCACCGCCTTCTTCCGTCGCTTCGAGGAAGAGCGAAGTGCTGTCTTCGTCAAGGCCGGCGAAGGCCTCGATGTCGAGCGCCGCGGCACACGTGCCGGTCATCAGTACAATCTGCTCGGCCATATCGGTTCGAACACCAGCGGCGTCGTCGTCGAACCCTACCTGATCACGCTGACCGAGGATTCGGACGTGTTCCCGACCTTCCAGCACGAGGGCATGGAATTCCTCTACATGCTGGAAGGCGAAGTCGTTTACCGGCACGGCGGCAACCTCTATCCGATGAAGCCCGGCGACAGCCTGTTCTTCGACGCCGACGCGCCGCATGGCCCGGAGCAGCTGACGAAGCTGCCGATGCGGTATCTGTCGATTATCTGCTATCCGCAGGGCAGTTCCGGGTGATTGGCTAATCGCCCTCTCGTGGGAGTGATGTACGGTAGCACAGAGGGGCGCGCCCTCGGCATGTCTTTGCTTGCACCGGCTCAAACCGCGCGCTTCGTCATCCTCGGGCTTGACCCGAGGATCCATGCCGCGACCTTCGCCGACGGTGCAACGGAGCAGAATCCTCAACCGTTACAACGCTTTAACGTCACGGAATGGATCCTAGGGTCTGCGCCGCGTCGCTTCGCTCCTTGCTTCGCCCAAGATGACGAATTCGATGGTTCGCGTTCCTTCGTGCCCATCTTGGCAGCTTCGACGGCAGCTCTAATCCGGCCCAAACCCTGGGCTCGTCGGGCTGCCATCATCCAGCCTCGACAGCCACTCCACCAATGTGGGGCGGTAGCGCGTCAGGCCCTTGTAGGTCGCGAGTTCTTCAGGCAGGTCGCGGATGACGCGGTGCAGGCGCCGCGCCCATTTCGGCTGCGTCACCAACTCGTCCATCTTGATCAGGTAGCAGCGGATCGGAAAGACGATGCCGTTGGAGCGCGGCAGCCGCCAGAAGCTCTGCAATTCGACGCGCAGATGGACCTTGTCGCCGACATTCTCCGGTGTCACGGTTGTCCGGTCCGGACCCCATTTGTGATAATTCTCCGGGCTGGTGTCGAGGCGCGGATTGATGGTCATCGTCCAGTTGAGACGACGTGCCGGCTTGCCTTGCTGGATGTTGGTGAGGAACTTCAGCGCCCTGACGAAAATCCCCTTCTCATGCGCCAGCGGTACCGGCGCGTGCCACTCGAAAAAATTCATGCCTATGTCGAAATCGAGCGACCAGTCGGCCTGGGTGGTGACCATGCCGGCATCCATCCACAGATTGCCGTCGCGCTGGTCGAGGATGCAGAAATCGCCCTGGCTCTGCCTCGTGATATATTCCATCGGGCCGTAAGGCAGCGTCGAGGTGTCGCCGAAGGTGAAGGTATCGTCGATGCCGAGCGGCCGGTTGATCCAGCGCCAGCGGTCACCGTCGCGCGTCAGCGTGAAATGCTCGGGATAGCCGAGCGCCTGCTGCTCCATCAAAAGCTCAAGCAGGTCCCAGCCGGCCAGCGTCATGTGCGGCAACGATTGGCAGCGCAGCGGATCCTCGGCCAGCACCAAAGCGCGGTCCTGCATCTCGGCGACATAGTGCTCGTCGACGTCGATCAGGTTCTCGAGCACGCTGCCCTTGGGGCCGACGACATGCGGTTCGATGTTGACCGCATACATGTAGGCGTCTTCGTGGAACGGGAACGGGAACCGCCTGATATGCTCAGGGCTGTTCCTGAAGGTGAAATCGTCGCGGAACGTTTCCTTGCGAAAGGTGATGCCCATGATTTCCTCCTAGAGCGAGATGCCCGCTCTATCTCTTTGTTTAGCCGCATTTCTGCGACGCCAAGTGTATCCACTTGGCTGCAAAATGTTCTACCGCTCCAAGACCAGTGACCGGCCCTCGAAGCGCGACACGCACGGCATGATCTTGCAGCCGGAACGATGGTCTTCCTCGCTCAGCCAATGGTCATTGTGGATGAACTTGCCATCGTAGGAGATGACGTTGGTCTCGCACTGGCCGCAGACGCCGCCGCGGCAGAGATACGGCGGATCCACGCCGGCCGCCTCGATGGCCTCGAGCAGGCTCTGCTGTTCGCCGACCCGGATCGTCTTGCCGCTGACGGCCAGCGTCACGTCGAAGGGCAGTCCAGGCTGGGGTGCCGCGAAATGCTCGAAATGCACGGCTTCCGACGGCCAACCCAGACTAGCCGCGCGGTCGCGCACCCAGTTGATCATGCCGGCCGGGCCACAGACATAGAGATGCGTGCCGAGCGGCTGCGTCGACAGCAGCCGGTCGAGGTCGATGCGCTCGTCGCGGTCGTCATGGTAGAGCCTGATCCGGCGGTCGTAACGCTCCCGCAGCACATCGGCATAGGTACCGAGCGAGGCGGTGCGGCAGGTGTAGTGCAATTCGAAGTTTCCGCCTTCGCCGGCCAGTTGCGCGGTCTGCGCCATGAAGGGCGTGATGCCGATGCCGCCGGCAAGCATCAGATGCTTTCTTGCACGCAGGTCGAGCGAGAACAGATTGACCGGGTAGCTGATCACCATCTCCAGCCCCGGCTTGACGCTGCGATGCATGAACAGCGAGCCGCCGCGGCCGACATCGTCGCGGCGCACGGAGATCGTGTATTCGCGCGTGTCGAGCGGCGAGCCCATCAGCGAATAGGGATTGAGCCGGGTGCGATCGCCGTCGCGCATCTCGACCACGACATGGGCGCCGCCGGAAAAGGTCGGCAACATCTGCCCGTCGCGCCGGCGGAAATGGAAGCGGGTGACCAGTTCGTTGACAGGAACGACGTCGCTTACCACGACATCGAGCTTGGTGGTGCCGGTGCTCATGGGAAGGCCTCCTCCATCGGAGGAATCTCGGAGCGATCCTCGGCGTTGATGCACACGCCCTGGAAAGCAGCGAGGCGCCTGGAGTAATGATCGCGCACCAGAAGCAGCAGCCCGCAGTGCGAACAGGTGGCGGGCTGCGTCGTCACGTTTTCGGTGATGCCTTTGCAGTGCACGCATTGCATGCGCCGTGCCAGGGAACCGCGATGCTCGGTCTGCATGGAGGTATGGTCGATGCCGGCTTCGAGCGCTACTTGCGTGGCCTGGCCGATCAGGCCTTCGGTGCCGGCGAGGTAGAGGCGCAACCCCATATGGGCATTGCTCAGTGTCTGCTTCAGTCGCGGCAGCACGCTTGCGAAGGACGGCGCCTGATGAAACTGCCCCGGCTTCAGCGCTTCGAGGGCGTCGACATGCTTGCCGTCGGGGCCCGGGATGAAGACGATTTCGGCGCCGTCGAAAAACCCGGCCGGCGCTCCTGCGGCCATGTCTGAAATAGCGAGCGCACCTTCGGCATCGGCGATGAAAAGATGGTGTTTGCCGGGCTGCGGAGAGAGCGTTCCGTAGACCGGCCGGCTGATGATGCTTTTGGCTGCCATTTAAGTCTTCGTGCCTCGAACCCCTCGCCGTTGATGATGCCTCAACCCTTGGCCGTGCGCTTGGTCTTTTTGGGATCGTCGAAAGGCAAGGGCTGCGCCGTCGCCTTGATCGACCCGTTCTTGTTGCGGATCTCGAGCTTGGTGTCCTTGACCGCGCAGTCGACGTCGAGGCGGGCGATGCCCATCGATTTCTTGACCAGCGGCGAATACATGGCACATGTCACCACGCCGACCTTTTTGCCGTCGCGGTAGACCGGTGCGCCTTCGTCGGCGGGCTCCTTGCCGTCGAGCAGCACACCATAGATCTTGAAGCGCTCCTTGCCCTTCAGCCGGTAGTGCTCCTCGGCCCCACGGAAGCCGGTCTTCCCGGGGCTGACGGTGAAGTCGAGGCCGAGTTCCCACAGCGTGTCGCCGGGGCCTTCGTTCTCGAACGGATATTTTTGGGAATTGTCGTAGGGGTAGAAAAGCAAATAACTTTCGACACGCAGCATGTCGAGCGTGGTGAAACGGCACGGAATGATGCCGGCGCTCTTGCCCTCGTCGAGAATCCTGTCCCAGATCGTGCCGGCGTCCTGGCCGCGGCAGAAGATCTCGTAGCCGCGCTCGCCGGTGTAACCGGTGCGCGAGATCATTACCGGGAAACCGAACAGCTGCGTCTGCATATGATGGAAATAGTTGAGATCGCGGATACCGGGCACATGCTTGGCCAGATAATCGACCGCGGTCGGTCCCTGCAGCGACAGATCGTGCAGATTGTCATCGAAGCGCAGCGAGACATCGCGGCCCATCGCGGCGCGCTGCAACTCCTCATGGCCGGTGCCCGAACCATGCACCACCATCCAGCTGTTCGGGCCGGTACGGTAGAGGATGCAGTCGTCAGTGAATTTTCCCGCCTCGTTCAGCATGCAGGCATAGGCCGACTTGCCCGGATAGATCTTTTCCACGTCGCGCGTGGTGGCGAGGTCGATGAGGTGCGAGGCATGAGGCCCAGTGATGTGAACCTTCTTGAGCCCCGACACATCCATCAGACCGGCCTTGGTGCGGATGGCGATGTATTCTTCGTCGGCGTCCTTGTCGTAGGTCCAGGCGGTCCCCATGCCGCTCCAGTCTTCGAGCTTCGAACCCAGCGCGCGGTGGCGGTCCGCCAGGGTCGAAAATCTCCAGGATGCCGTCATCCGCTCGTCCTCCGTTCAAAAATCCACTGTTCCCTGCTCCTTGGCGCGGAGGCCGGAGCTTTGGCTTGAATATTGACCGCAAACGCAGGAGAGCCGCAATCCCCTGAAAGCAAATAATTTCATTGTCAGGCAAAATTGACCGCCCCAAGCAAATGGTTAACCCACGTAAATTCATCTTGACAATTGCGGGAAACGGCCTGAATTTATGAAAAAAATTTCACTCTCTTGAAAGAGAGCGGCGCGCGGAGGATTCGGAACCGGGCGCCCGGAAAAGGGGAAAACCGATGTCAGACCTGCAGCAGCGCATCGAAGCGCTGTACCGTTCCGACTTGCGCGGAGCCGCGTTGCTGATCATCTGCCTGTGGGCGACGATCCTCTTCGTGCTCTTCATGACATGGCCGTACATTCCGCACGACGGCATCAAGGCCGTCGTCGCGATTGCCGCCGCCGCCGTGCTGATCTTCAACACGGCCGCGATCCTGGCGATGGTCAAGCACTACAAGGAAGACAAGGACTTCATCTACGGTCTCGATATCAAGAACGCCGACGCCTCCCGCAACCGCAAGTCCTGAGGGGTACAACGCATGTCCCGCTACACGCCGCCGGAGCAGAGCAAGACCGGCCAGGTTTTCGACATCGTGGTCGTGGTGGTCGCCATTTTCGTGGCGCTGTGGCTGCCGCTGAAACTGGGCCTTGCCGGAGCCGCCAAATCCATCGACGCGCTTGACGCCAAGACCTGGGAAGCGCTTGGCCAGAACCCGACGATGGCCTCGATCTGGGAAAAGCTCGGCTACACGCCCGAGACCGCGCACGACATCATCCAGAACCGTTTTCACTACGTCATCGACTGGCCGACGCTGATCATCATGGCGGCGGTGCTGATCGGTTATTTCGTCTTCCTGTTCCGTGCATCCGATCGCGAATATCGCGACGTCATCAACGAGAAGTTCGACGACAAGTAAAAGTTCTGGCGACGAGTCATCGGGGACACGATCATGTGGATGGCACTTTCTTACGCATGCTGGGGCATCTCGATCTTGCTCGCGATCTGGATGCTCTACGACTGGTTCAAGGTCGATACGACCTATTCCGAGGACGTTCTGACCTCGTCGCGCGAAGGCGAGCTTGAAGCCGTTTCCGAAAAACACCGGATCTGAGTGGGGATTGAACGATGACGGTCGCGCTTGAAACGGCAGAAACGGTAGTGCATGGCGGCCGGGTTTCGCTGCTCAGGGTACTTGGCCCTTCCCATGTCTGGGCCCTCGGCGTGGGTATCGTTCTGGTGGGCGAATTCACCGGCTGGAATTTTGCCGCGGACAAGGGCGGCACGCTGGCGGCGCTGATCGTCTGCTGGATCGTCGGACTGCTCTACACCTCGGTCGCCATGATTGATTCCGAGGTGACGTCGACTGTTGCCGCCGCCGGAGGCCAGTACGCGCAGGCAAAGCACATCGTCGGACCGCTGATGGCATTCAACGTCGCGCTGTTCCTGGTCTTCGCCTACACCATGCTGGAGGTTTCGGACGCTATCCTGCTCGGCGACACGATCGTCGCCAAGGCGGGGGTCGAGGGGCTGAACCACAATGCCTTCATCGCCGCGACCATCGTCGTCCTGGCCTGGCTCAATTACCGCGGCGTGCTGATGACGCTCAACGTCAACTTCGTCATCACCGCCATCGCCTATGTCTCGATCGTCATCCTGTTCTTCTCGGTCAGCCCGTGGACGCAAGGTGCCGTGCTGAAGCTGAACGAGCTGGTCACACCCGCCAATGCCCTGCCCTATGGCTGGATCGGCGTCATCGCCGCCTTCCAGTTCGGCATCTGGTTCTATCTGGGCATCGAAGGCACCACGCAGGCCGCCGAGGAAGTTCGCTCGCCGGCGCGCTCCCTGCCCTACGGCACCATGGCCGGCATGATCACGCTTCTGATCGCCGCCGCCATGACCTGGTATGTCTGCGCCTCGCTGATGCCCTGGGAATATCTCGGGATCACCTATTACCCGCTGTGGGACGCCGGCAGGCTGACCGGCAGCCCGCTGCTCGAGAACCTGCTGTTCGTCGCCACGCTGCTCGCGGCCCTGGCATCGGCCAATGGCTGCATCAACGACGCGGCACGCGCCTGGTTCTCGCTCGGTCGCGATCGCTATCTGCCGAGCTGGTTCTCGGCCGTGCATCCCAAATACCGCACGCCTTACCGGTCGATCCTGTTCCTGCTGCCAATCGCGCTCGCCTTCGCCTTCATCGCCGACCTCAACCAGGCGATCACCTTCTCGATCCTGTCAGGCGTGCTGCAATACACTTTCATGAGCATCAATATCATGATGTTCCGCAAGAAGTGGCCGCTCGGCACGATCCGCCGCGGCTATACGCATCCCTTCCATCCGCTGCCGGCGATCGTGCTGTTCTGCCTGTGCGTGGTGACTTTCTTCGCCATCTTCCTCGGCTTCGGTTCGCAGCTGAGCGCCATGGTCGCGTTCTACTTCCTGATCTCGTTGTGGTTCCACTTCTACCGCTACAAATTCGTGCGGCGTGGCGACCAGTTCACCATGCCCTGGCCGAAACCTCAGGGCTATTGATGGGAGTAGGCTTGTCCGGATTCGGGGTGAGCCTGGCATGACAAAATGTCCGAAGTGACATCAGCACTATTCGCCGGGGCCATTGTCCTGGCTCTCGCCCTCCATCTTGCGTGGCTGGCGCGTCGCGGCCGCAACAGGGTTCTGGCGGCGCTTGCCGCCGACGAGGCCGCCGTCCGAACCGTCATCGCCGATGCCGCCGATGTTTCTGACGGCACCGCCGGTGTCATCACCTGGGAAGGATCGTGGAGCGGCCAACGCGTTCAACTGCGCACCATTGTCGATACGCTGGCAACAAGAAAACTCCCGGCCCGCTGGCTCAGCGTTTCGATCATCGAAAAGGTCGCGGTGCAGGCCACGTTCGACATGATGATGCGGCCGGGCTCGCCGACGACCTTCTCCAATTTCGACCATCTCCAGCATACGCTGCCCAAGGCTCCGGGATTTCCAGCCGAGGCGGTGCTGCGCACCGACCGTCGAGGCACGCGTTTCCCGCAAGGCATCATCGCCGACCACCTGGAACCCTTTTCGGAAGGACGCGCCAAGGAACTGTTGATCACCCCCGGAGGTGCGCGCATCGTCTGGCTGCTGGCCGAGGCCGAGCGGGCACGCTACGGCGTTTTCCGGCAGGCCGCCTTCGTTGACGCTCGGATCGATCCGACGCTTGTTCAGCGGCTGCTTGTCTCCCTCTCGGAGCTGCGAGACGCCATCAATCGCAGCGAACGGCAAGCCGCATGACCAGTCCAATCCCCAAGCCAGCCCCGGTGAGCCCTTATCTCGTCCTGGGTTCGGCCATCGTGCTGCCGGCAAGCGGCCATGTCATTCTGGGCGTGCCGGTGCGCGGGCTGCAGTTTCTGTTCTTCATGATGATCCTGGCCTGGGTGACCGTCAGGATCGCGCCGCCGGACGCCGGCTTCATCGGCCGTCATGCCGGTGGCTTCCTGATCTATGCCCTGTCGATCCTCGACGCCTACAAGCTCGCCCGCATCCGCCACGCCCGATGGGTTCACAATGCCGTGCAGGACAGCGAGAATTCGCATGGCGGCATTGCGCCACATACGTAACTAGAGGAAAATTTTTTTCATATGATTGAATTCACACAACGCATTCGATACATCATCTCTTAGCTGCAAACGCCGGGAGGCTGACATGTGTGGAATTGTCGGACTGTTTTTGAAGGACAAGTCGCTGGAGCCGAAGCTCGGCGCGATGCTGTCGGAGATGCTGGTCTCGCTCAGCGATCGCGGCCCGGACAGTGCCGGCATCGCCATCTATGGCGCGCCCTCCAGGAATGAAGCCAAGATAACCATCCAGTCGGCGAAGCCGGCGCGCGATTTTCGCGACCTCGATAGCGAGCTTGCCAAGGCGATCGGTGTGCCGGTGAGCATAGCGGTGAAATCGACTCATGCCGTCGTCAGGACAGCGCCTGCCAAGATCGACGAAGCGCGCGAGGCGATCCAGGCGCTGCGCCCCGATATCCGCATCATGGGCGCCGGCGACGTGGTCGAGATCTACAAGGAAGTCGGGCTGCCGGAAGCGGTCGTCGATCGCTTCGATGTCCGCAAGATGGCAGGCACGCATGGCATCGGCCACACCCGCATGGCAACGGAATCGGCGGTGACGACCATGGGCGCGCATCCGTTCTCGACCGGCGCCGACCAGTGCCTGGTGCACAATGGCTCGCTCTCCAACCACAACAATGTCCGCCGCGAACTGGTTCGCGAAGGCATGAAATTCGAGACCGAGAACGATACAGAGGTCGCCGCCGCCTACCTCTCCTCGCAGATGGCGCATGGCAAGAACCTCGGCGAAGCGCTGGAAGGCACGCTTTCCGACCTCGACGGCTTCTTCACCTTCGTCGTCGGCACCAAGAACGGTTTCGGCGTCGTGCGCGACCCGATTGCCTGCAAGCCCGCCGTCATGGCCGAGACCGACCAATATGTCGCCTTCGGCTCGGAATATCGCGCGCTGACCAAGCTGCCCGGCATAGACAATGCGAGGGTCTGGGAACCGGAACCCGCAACTGTCTATTTCTGGGAGCATTGAGTTCATGCCGGCAACCAAACTTTCGAAGGCAGCGACGCAAGACCACGCCTCCCGGATCTTCGATCTCGATGTGTCGTCGCTGCGCGAGCTCAACCAGGCGCTGCACAACCTGGCTCCGGGCTCGAATGAAACGGCATGGGAAGTGCTGCACCCGAAGGGCAGCCATTCGGTCGCCGTCGGGGTCGACCAGCCTGTCAGCATCGATGTGCGCGGCAGCGTCGGCTACTACTGCGGAGGCATGAATTCGGGCAGCACCATCACCGTCCATGGTTCGGCGGGACCCGGCGTCGGCGAGAACATGATGTCGGGGTCGATCATCGTGAAAGGCGATGCCAGCCAGTATGCCGGCGCAACCGGCAAGGGTGGCCTGCTGGTCATCGAGGGCAACGCGTCGTCGCGCTGCGGCATTTCGATGAAGGGCATCGACATCGTCGTGCACGGCAATATCGGCCACATGTCGGCCTTCATGGCGCAGTCCGGCAATCTGGTGGTGCTGGGCGATGCCGGCGATGCGCTGGGCGATTCCATCTACGAGGCGCGGCTGTTCGTGCGCGGCAAGGTCGACAGCCTGGGTGCCGACTGTATCGCCAAGGAGATGCGGCCCGAGCATCTCGAGTTGCTGCAAGGCCTGCTCGACCGCGCCGGCATCACCGGCGTCAAGCCGTCGGAGTTCAAGCGCTACGGCTCGGCGCGCACGCTCTACAATTTCAATATCGACAACGCCGACGCGTATTGAGGCAGCATGACCTATCGCAACCCGCCGACGACGCCGCGCAAATCCGCGACCTTCGACGACTACACGCTTTCCGAGATCCGCCGCGCCGCGGCGACCGGCATCTATGACATCCGGGGCGCCGGCGCCAAGCGCAAGCTGCCGCATTTCGACGACCTGCTGTTCCTCGGCGCCTCGATCTCGCGCTATCCGCTCGAAGGCTATCGCGAGCGCTGCGATACCTCGGTCGTGCTCGGCTCGCGCCACGCCAAGAAGCCGATCGAGCTTAAGATCCCGATCACCATCGCCGGCATGAGCTTCGGTTCGCTGTCGGGCCCGGCCAAGGAAGCGCTCGGGCGCGGCGCGACGCTGTCAGGCACCTCGACCACGACGGGCGATGGCGGCATGACCGAGGAGGAGCGCGGCCATTCCAAACAACTGGTCTACCAATATTTGCCGTCGCGCTACGGCATGAACCTGCGCGACCTGCGCCGCGCCGATGCCATCGAGGTCGTTGTCGGCCAGGGCGCCAAGCCGGGTGGCGGCGGCATGCTGCTCGGCCAGAAAATCTCCGACCGCGTCGCCGAGATGCGCACGCTGCCGAAAGGCATCGACCAGCGCTCGGCCTCGCGCCATCCCGACTGGACCGGCCCGGACGATCTCGAGATCAAGATCCTCGAACTGCGCGAGATCACCGACTGGGAAAAGCCGATCTACGTCAAGGTCGGCGGTGCCCGCCCCTATTACGACACCGCGCTCGCCGTGAAGGCCGGCGCCGATGTCGTCGTGGTGGACGGCATGCAGGGCGGCACGGCGGCAACGCAGGAAGTGTTCATCGAGAATGTCGGCCAGCCGACACTCGCCTGCATCAGGCCGGCAGTGCAGGCACTGCAGGACTTGGGCATGCACCGCAAGGTGCAGTTGATCGTCTCCGGCGGCATCCGCAACGGCGCCGATGTCGCCAAGGCGCTGGCGCTCGGCGTCGATGCCGTCTCGATCGGAACGGCAGCCCTGGTCGCGCTCGGCGACAACGACCCCCGCTGGGAGGCGGAATACAACAAACTCGGCACCACGGCCGGCGCCTATGACGACTGGCATGAAGGCCGCGACCCCGCCGGCATCACCACGCAGGATCCCGAACTGATGAAGCGGGTCGACCCAGTGGCCGCCGGCCGCCGGCTGGCCAACTACCTCAAGGTGATGACGCTCGAGGCGCAGACAATCGCGCGAGCCTGCGGCAAGAACAGCCTGCACAATCTTGAGCCCGAGGATCTCGTCGCGCTCACCATCGAAGCCGCCGCCATGGCTGGCGTACCGCTGGCCGGCACCAACTGGATACCGGGGAAGAACGGCTTCTAGAGCATGATCCTGAAAAGTGAATTCCGGTTTCCGGAAGAGATCACGCTCGAACGAAGAAACAGCACACCGAAAATACCATAAGCGAGGAACTATAATGGGGAACGATCTCGCCGCATTCGCCAAGGAGAACGGCGTCAAATATTTCATGATCTCCTACACCGATCTGTTCGGCGGCCAGCGCGCCAAGCTGGTGCCGGCGCAAGCCATCGCCGACATGCAGAAGGACGGCGCCGGCTTCGCAGGGTTTGCCACCTGGCTCGATCTGACGCCGGCGCATCCGGACATGCTGGCGGTGCCGGATCCGGATTCGGTCATCCAGTTGCCATGGAAGCCCGACGTCGCCTGGGTCGCCGCGAACTGCATCATGGACGACAAGGAGGTCGACCAGGCGCCGCGCAACACGCTGAAGCGGCTGATCACGGAGGCTGCCGGCGACGGCATGCATGTGAAGACCGGCGTCGAGGCCGAATTCTTTTTGATCTCGCCGGACGGCAGCGTCATCTCCGACAAATACGACACGGCCTCGAAACCGTGCTACGACCAGCAGGCCGTGATGCGCCGCTACGACGTCATCGCCGAGATATGCGATCACATGCTGGCGCTGGGCTGGGGCCCCTACCAGAACGATCACGAGGACGCCAACGGCCAGTTCGAGATGAACTGGGCCTTCGACGATGCGCTCGCGACCGCCGACAAGCACTCGTTCTTCAAGTTTATGGTCAAGTCAGTGGCCGAGAAGCACGGCCTGCGCGCCACCTTCATGCCAAAACCCTTCCAGGGCCTGACCGGCAATGGCTGCCATGCTCATATCTCGGTGTGGGACAAGACGGGCAAGACCAATGTCTTTGCCGACAATTCGATGGAACTCGGCCTGTCGGCCAAGGGCAAGAATTTCCTCGGCGGCATCATGAAGCATGCCTCGGCGCTTGCCGCGATCACCAACCCGACGGTCAATTCCTACAAGCGCATCAACGCGCCGCGCACAATCTCCGGCGCGACCTGGGCGCCGAACACGGTCACCTGGACCGGCAACAACCGCACCCACATGGTGCGCGTGCCAGGCCCCGGCCGCTTCGAACTGCGCCTGCCGGACGGCGCGGCCAACCCTTATCTGTTGCAGGCCGTCATCATCGCCGCCGGCCTCGACGGCATCCGCTCGAAGGCCGATCCGGGCAAGCGCTACGACATCGACATGTACCAGCACGGGCACACGGTGAAGGGCGCGCCGAAACTGCCGCTCAACCTGCTCGACGCGCTGCGCGAGTTCGACAAGGACAAATCGTTGAAGACGGCGCTGGGTGAGGAATTCTCGTCGGCTTACCTAAAGCTGAAGCACCAGGAATGGAATTCCTATGCTTCGCACTTCACGCAATGGGAGCGCGACCACACGCTGGACATCTAGCCGTACCAGCGGTGCGAGCGACCTCGGAATGAACTGATGAAATACTCGATCTTCTCGCTCGCACGGGCCGCCCTTTCCGGCCACAAGAACTGGCAACGCACCTGGCGCGACGCCACGCCGAAAGATCGCTATGACGTGGTGATCATCGGCGGCGGCGGCCATGGCCTTGCCACGGCCTGGTTTCTCGCCAGCGAATACGGCGTCAGGAATGTCGCCGTGCTGGAAAAGGGCTGGATCGGCTCCGGCAATGCCGGCCGCAACACCACGATCATCCGCTCCAATTACGGCCTGCCGGGCAACACCGGCTTCTACGAATTGTCGATGAAGCTGTGGGAGCGGATGGAGCAGGACCTCAACTACAATTCAATGGTCAGCCAGCGCGGCGTCATCAACCTCTACCATTCGGACGCGCAGCGCGACGCCTATGCGCGACGCGGCAACACCATGCGCATCAACGGCATCGACGCCGAACTGCTCGACCTCGCGGCGGTCAAGAAGATGATGCCGTTCCTGAACTTCGACAATGCGCGCTTTCCCGTGCAAGGCGGGCTGTTGCAGCGGCGCGGCGGCACGGCGCGGCACGACGCCGTGGTCTGGGGCTACGCCCATGCGGCGAGCGGTCTCGGCGTCGACATTATCCAGAATTGCGAGGTGACAGGCTTTGTCAGGGACGCCAACGGCAAGGTGACCGGCGTCGAGACCTCGCGCGGCAGGATCGGCGCCGGCAAGGTCGGCATGGCGGTCGCCGGCTCCTCGTCGCGCGTCGCTGATATGGCGGGCCTGCGCCTGCCGATCGAAAGCCATGTGCTGCAAGCCTTCGTTTCCGAGGCGATCAAGCCGCTGATCCCAAACGTCATGACATTCGGCGCCGGCCATTTCTATGTCAGCCAGTCGGACAAGGGTGGGCTGGTCTTCGGCGGCGACATTGACGGCTACAACTCCTATGCCCAGCGCGGCAACATGCCCGTGATGGAAGACGTCTGCGAGGGCGGCATGGCGCTGATGCCGATGATCGGCCGCGTGCGCCTGCTGCGCCAGTGGGGCGGCATCATGGACATGTCCATGGACGGCTCGCCCATCATCGACAAGACGCCGGTCGACGGCCTCTACTTGAACGCCGGCTGGTGCTATGGCGGCTTCAAGGCAACGCCAGGATCGGGCTTTGTCTTTGCCCATCTGCTGGCCCGCGACACGCCGCATGAGGAGGCCGCACGGTTCCGCCTCGACCGGTTCCGGACTGGCGCCATGATCGACGAAAAGGGCCAGGGCGCCCAACCGAACCTGCACTGAGGACGGCCAGAAAATCATGCGTATTGTCTGTCCCTTCTGCGGCGAACGCGAACTCGGCGAGTTCACCTATCTCGGCGACGCCAAACCGGTGCGGCCGGCGGCGGATGCCGGCGAGGATGCCGTCTTCGACTATGTCTATCTGCGCGACAACATCGCCGGCGTGATGAACGAGAACTGGTACCATGGCGGCGGATGCCGGGCTTGGCTGAAGGTCACGCGCAACACGCTGACGCATGAGATTTCCGCGGTCGAACCGGCGCCGGGTGCCGGCGCGGCGAAGGTTGACGCGTGATGGCCGGCGCGCAGAAAAACCGGCTGGACAATGGCGGTCTCATCGACCGCACGGCGCCGCTGAACTTCCGTTTCGACGGCAAGAGCTTTTCCGGCTTCCAGGGCGACACTCTGGCGTCGGCACTCGTTGCCAATGGCGTCAAGCTGGTCGGCCGCTCGTTCAAATACCATCGCCCGCGCGGCATCCTGACATCAGGCTCGGAAGAGCCCAACGCGCTGGTCGAACTGCGCACAGGCGCCAGGCGCGAGCCCAACACCAAGGCAACGACGGCCGAGCTCTACGAAGGGCTCGAGGCCGCCAGCCAGAACCGCTGGCCGTCGCTGCGCTTCGACGTCATGTCGGTCAACCAGCTGTTCGCGCCGATCTTCGTCGCCGGCTTCTACTACAAGACCTTCATGTGGCCGGCGAAATTCTGGGAAGCGATCTACGAGCCGGCGATCCGCCGCGCCGCTGGCCTTGGCCGCGCCGCCGGTGTTGCCGATCCCGACCACTACGACAAGGCCTGGGCGCATTGCGACGTGCTGATCGCCGGCTCCGGTCCGGCTGGTCTGGCAGCGGCACTTGCCGCCGGCCGCGGCGGCGCCCGCGTCATCCTGTGCGAAGAGGATTTTGCGCCCGGCGGGCGGCTGCTGTCGGATGGCGGCACGATCGATGGCCTGCCGGCCGCCGAATGGTTGTCGCGGGCCCTGGCTGAGCTCACGGCAATGCCCGATGTCCGCATCATGACCCGCACGACACTGTTCGGCGTCTATGATGGGGGCACCTATGGCGCGCTGGAGCGGGTCAACGACCACCTGCCCTCGCCGCCCGAACACCAGGTGCGTCAGCGGATGTGGCGGATCGTTGCGAAGCGCTGTGTTGTCGCGGCCGGCGCCATCGAACGGCCGATCGTCTTTGCCGGCAACGACACGCCCGGTGTGATGATGGCCTCGGCGATGCGCACCTATGTCAAGCGCTACGCCGCCACTCCCGCAAAACGCGTCGCGCTGTTCACCAACAACCAGGATGGCTGGCGCACGGTCGAGACCGCACTCGCAGCCGGACTGCGGATCGCCGCGGTGATCGACGCGCGGGCCGACGTCTCCCCTGCCCATCGCTCGCTTGCCTCCAAGGGCGGCTTCCCGGTGCTGCACGGCGCTGTCAGCGGCGTTGACGGCGGCAAGGATGGCGTCAGGAAAATCGCCGTGTCGCTGACCGGGGGCGCGCGCGCCGAGGTCGAGGCTGACGGGCTTGCGGTTTCCGGTGGCTGGAATCCGGCGGTCGGGCTGACCTCCTATCATCGCGGCCGGCCAAAATGGCGCGACGACATCGCCGCCTTCGTTCCCGACGGCGCGCCGCCCGGCATGGTCGCGGCGGGTGCCGCCAATGGTGCCTTCGGCCTCGGCGCCTGCCTGGCTGAAGGGTTCGCCGCAGGTGCTGCAGCAGCGCGCGATGCCGGGCGTGCCGGCAAGACCGGCTCAGCCCCACTCGCCGGCGACGAGGCGTTCTCGCTGACGCCGCTCTGGCACGTTGCCGGCAAGGGCAAGGCCTTTGTCGACTACCAGCACGATGTCACCGCCTCCGACATCGAGCTGGCGCAGCGCGAGGGTTTTGAATCGGTCGAACATCTGAAGCGTTACACGACGCTCGGCATGGCGACCGATCAGGGCAAGACCTCGAACGTCGCCGGCCTCGCCATCATGGCTGCGGTGAGCGCCCGCTCCATTCCCGAGACCGGCACGACGATCTACCGGCCGCCTTATGTGCCCGTCGCCATCGGTGCCTTCGCCGGCCATCATCGCGACGAGACTTTCCACGCCACAAGGCTAACGCCGTCGCATCACTGGGCAGCCGAACGGGGTGCCGTTTTCGTCGACACCGGCCTGTGGAAGCGCGCGCAGTGGTATCCGCGCGCGGGCGAGAAGGACTGGCTGGACTCTGTGACCCGCGAGGTCAAGGCAGTACGAAGCGGCGTCGGCTTCTGCGATGTCTCGACGCTCGGCAAGATCGACGTGCACGGCCCGGATGCCGGCGCCTTCCTCGACCGCGTCTACATCAACACTTTCTCCAACCTCGCCGTCGGCAAGGCACGCTACGGGCTGATGCTGCGCGAGGACGGTATCGTCTACGACGACGGCACGACGTCGCGGCTGGCCGAAGACCACTACTTCCTCACCACCACCACCGCCAAGGCCGGGCTGGTGATGCAGCATCTCGAATACTGTCGGCAAGTGCTGTTCCCGGAACTCGACGTCCAGTTGACTTCGGTCTCCGACCAATGGGCACAGTTCTCCATCGCCGGACCGAAGACCCGCGATCTGCTGAAGGAGGTCGTCGACCCGGCGGAGGATCTTTCCAACCAAGGTTTCCCGTTCATGGGCGCGCGGGAAGTCGCCTTGCGCGGCGGTATCAAGGCACGGCTGTTCCGCATCTCTTTCTCCGGCGAGATGGCGTTCGAGATTTCCGTTCCCGCACGCTACGGCGAAGCGATGGCGCGCAATCTGATGCTGGCCGGCCGGCCTTTCGGCGTCACGCCTTACGGCACCGAGGCGCTTGGCGTGATGCGCATCGAAAAGGGCCATATCGCCGGACCGGAACTGAGCGGCACGACGACGGCCGCCGACCTAGGCCTCGGCAAGATGATGTCCACCAAGAAAGATTTCATCGGCCGTGTCATGGCCGGGCGCGAGGCGCTGGTCGCGCCAGACCGTCAGGTCGTCGTCGGAGTCAGGCCCACCGACAGAGCGCGCCGGCTGCGCTCCGGTGCGCATATTATCCCGAAGGGGCAGACGCCCGGGCCAGGCAACGACCAAGGCTATGTCACCTCGGTCTGCTTCTCGCCGACATCAGACCAGTGGATCGGGCTCGCGCTCGTCGAGCGCGGCCGCGAACGCATCGGCGAGATCGTCCATGCGCACGACCCGATTCGCGGCGAAGACTATGATGTCGAACTGTGTCATCCCGTCTTCTACGATCCGGATGGAGGGCGCCAGCGTGGCTGAGTTTTCCTGGGACATCCGCAGTCCGCTTGACCGCGCGCTCGTGTCGGGTGCGTATGGCGCACGTGGCGATGCCGGCGTCTTGCTGACCGAGATCCGCAATTTCGACCTCGTCCAGGTGATGGCGCGACGCGGCAAGGCAGCCGACATGGCCAAGGCCGCGAAGGGCAGGTTCGGCGTCGCCGCTCCGGAAACGCCGAAGGCGGTCACCACGGCGGACGCAACACTGATCTGGTCGGGGCCGGATCAGTTTTTCGTCCTGTCGCAAGGCGGCAAGCATGGGACGGGGGCGCTTGCGCCTGCCTTTGCCGCATCGACGTCGCTGTCCGACCAATCGCACGCGCGCGTGCTGATCAGCGCCTCCGGCGCCAAGGCACGCGCAATGCTGGCCAAGCTGTCTTCGATCGATCTGCACCCCGATACGTTCGCGGTTGGGACGGCGGCCGCAACCTCGATGGATCACACCAGCGTCACGATCTGGCGCGGCAATGACCGGGCGGATGGCCAGGCGGTGTTCAACGTTCTTGTGTTTGCGACTTTTGCCGAAAGCCTGTGGCATACGATGCTCGACTCGGCTGTGGAGTATGGCGTCAACATCGGGCATTCCGAGGAATTGACCTAGTCTAGCACCTTACCGTGGCCTTCCCTTCTCCCCCCGTGGGAGAAGGTGGCCTCGCGAAGCGAGGTCGGATGGGGGGTGCTACAGCTTGGCAATGACGGTGATCCGTCACGCACCCCTCAACCGTCTCGGCGCTCCGCGCCGATCCACCTTCTCCCACAAGGGAGAAGGGAAGATGGGCGCTTCACCTTGCCAAACGCAACCGCACTGCTATTCTTGCTGCTAAAATAATTTTACACACAGGCAAACTTGTTTCTCGAACCGCAAGGCTGAGATGAGCCAGTCGCCCTACCCCACGATCACAACAGGACCGCCGCGCCCGAGCCTCATCCTGAGGCCTGGCCAGATCGCGCTGCCGCCGGGCATGGAACGCTACACGATCCAGGGCAATGGCGCGGTGCTGATCGAGGTCGAGGCGGGTGATACGATCACGGTCCGCAATGTCGAGGGCGGCCAGGCCTGCGAACTGCTGGCCTGGGACGCCACGGGCGTCACCGATGCCGCCATCCTCGGCGAAAGATCCAACAGCAATGCCGCCGGCATCAAGGATTTGCTGACCGCTGGCGATGACAGTCTCGGTGCCTTGCGGCGGGGCATCGCGCGCCGGCAAGTTCAGCTTGACCAGGCCAAGGCAGTCCGCGTCTTCGGCAGTGCCACGCCTGCAGGCACCGAACAGGGTTTTACCGTCGCTCGCGACGGCTCGATGATCATCGCCGCCCCCGGCGGCCCGATGCTGGTCGATGGCCACGACACGGCAACGCCGCTTACGGTTGTCGTGCGGCGCGTCACGATCCGCCTGAAAACAAAATCGCAGCTTGCCGATCCCCTCGCCGATCCGGTGCTCGACCTACGCGTCCATTCGGCAACCGCCGAATCCTATTTCGTCAAGGCGGGCGACTATCTGCAGATCATCGATGTCGACGGGCGCCAGTGCACCGATTTCCAGTGCTTTTCGGCGCGCAAGCTCGACAAGGGCCTCGACCATCCACTCGACGTGACGACGACGCGCACGTTGATGGGATCGAGCTATCCGATGCCGGGCCTGCACTCGAAATACTACGACCAGGACATGGAGCCGCTGGTCGAGGTGGTGCAGGATACGTGCGGCCGGCATGATGCCTTCGCACTCGCCTGCGCGGCGAAGTACTATGACGACATCGGCTATCCCGGCCACACCAACTGTTCGGAGAATTTCAACGGCGCCCTGGCCGGCAAGGGTGTCAGTCCTCGCGCCGGCTGGATGGCGATCAACTTCTTCTTCAACACCGCGATCGACGCGCATGGCATCATGGTCTCGGACGAGCCGTGGTCGCGCCCCGGGGACTATGTGCTGCTGCGCGCGCTGACCGACATCGTCTGCGTCTCCTCCGCCTGCCCCGACGACACGACGCCGGCCAATGGCTGGGACCTGACCGACATCCACGTGCGGACCTATTCCGGCCAGCACAAATTCTCGCGAGCGATCGCCAGACGCATGACGCCCGATTCGGAACCGAAAATGACCCGCGAGACAGCCTTTCATTCGAGCTTTGCCAAGCACACCCGCAACTTCGCCGAGTACAGGGGCTATTGGCTGGCCAACGCCTTCGCCAAGGATGGGCCGATAGCTGAGTACTGGGCCTGCCGGCAGGACGCGGTGATAATGGACCTGTCGCCGCTGCGCAAGTTCGAAGTCACCGGCCCGGATTCCGAAGCGCTGCTGCAATACACGCTGACCCGCGATGTGAAGAAACTCGGCGTCGGCCAGGTCGTCTACTCCGCCATGTGCTACGAGCATGGCGGCATGATCGACGACGGCACGTTACTCCGGCTCGGCAAGGACAATTTCCGTTGGGTCGGGGGCGACGATCTTTCCGGCGAATGGCTGCGCGAGACGGCAAAAAAGCTCGATCTCAACGTGCTGGTGCGCTCATCGACCGACCAGATGCACAATGTCGCCGTGCAGGGCCCGAAAAGCCGTGACATCCTCAGGGACGTGATCTGGACATCACCGTTACAGCCATCAATCGATGAGCTCGAATGGTTCCGCTTCGCCGTCGCCCGCATCGGCGGCGGCAACGGCGTACCGGTCGTCGTCTCGCGCACCGGCTATACCGGCGAGCTCGGCTACGAAATATGGTGCCATCCGCGCGACGCCGAAAAGGTGTTCGACGCCATATGGAAAGCCGGCCAGCCGCATGGGCTGAAACCAATGGGCCTGCAAGCGCTCGACATGGTGCGCATCGAGGCTGGACTGATCTTCGCCGGTTACGAATTCTCGGACCAGACCGACCCGTTCGAGGCCGGCATCGGCTTTACCGTGCCGCTAAAGAGCAAGACCGATGATTTCATTGGCCGCGAGGCGCTGATCCGGCGCAAGGAAAACCCGCGGAACAGACTGGTCGGTCTAGACATCGACGCCAATGTCGCTGTCGGCCATGGCGATTGCGTCCATGTCGGCCGTGCCCAGATCGGTGTCGTCACCTCGGGCATGCGTTCGCCGGTCCTGAACAAGAACATCGCGCTGGCGCGGCTCGACGTCACCCATGCGGCCATCGGCACCGAGGTCGAGATCGGCAAGCTCGACGGCCATGCCAAAAGGCTGCCGGCGCGTGTCGTCGCCTTCGCCCACTACGACCCGCACAAGACCAGACCGCGTTCCTGAGCATTGCCTCCAGGACAGGCAAAACCGCGCACCAGCAGTGCCGCGAGCCTTATTGTCGCGTGCGCGCGCAAGCGTGATGTGTACGGTTTCACAAAACGCTTGACCTGAAAGCGCGCCGGATCAATCTTCACTCTTAAGAAAAAAATACGACTGAGTGGAAACATTAGAGTCGTGTTGTCGTGGGCCGGGGAGCAAGCTTCGCAAAGTCGAGGCATCGCCGGCGGGGAACATCGAAAAAGGGGAAGTCACTGACATGAGCACCATAAGTACGGCCCTGGAGCAGCCTGCCGATAGCAAGCTGCTCAGGCATATCGACTGGCGCGGCGCCTTCTGGGTGGCAAGCGGCGTTCCGGCACTGGTTCTGTTTTCGATCGGCGGCATTGCCGGCACGACCGGAACGTTGGCCTTCCTGATCTGGACGGTGTCCATGATCATGGGTTTCCTGCAATCCTTCACCTATGCCGAGATCGCCGGCCTGTTCCCGAACAAGTCCGGCGGCGCCTCGATCTACGGCGCAACGGCTTGGCTGCGCTATTCCAAGTTCATCGCGCCGCTGTCTGTGTGGTGCAACTGGTTCGCCTGGTCGCCGGTGTTGTCGCTCGGCTGCTCGATCGCGGCCGCCTACGTCCTCAATGCGCTGGCGCCGGTGCCGTTGTTCACCGAGACCTCGGCGGAAGTCGTCGCCTATATCGCGGCGCATGCCGGAACGGCGCCCGCCGACGCGATTGCAGCGGTGACGACCGCCGCGACGCCGGCAATCCGCAACTGGACGCTGTACAGCCACACGCTGGGTCCGGTCTCCTTCACCTTCAATGCGACCTTCTTCATCGGCGCGGTACTGATGCTGATCATCTTTTCGATCCAGCATCGCGGCATCCTCGGCACCGCCAATGTGCAGAAATATATCGGCCTGCTGGTCATCATCCCGATGCTGATCGTCGGCGTCGTGCCGATCTTCACCGGGCAGATCAACTGGGCCAACTTCTCGCCGCTGGTGCCGCTGGCGGCCGCCTATGCGCCGGATCCCGGCGCCTGGAATATCGCCGGCTGGACGCTGGTGCTCGGCGGCATGTTCATTGCAGCCTGGTCAACCTACGGCTTCGAGACCGCCGTCTGCTACACCTCCGAGTTCAAGAATCCCGGCACCGACACGTTCAAGGCCATCTTCTATTCCGGCCTGCTCTGCATGCTGTTGTTCATCCTGGTGCCCTTCACCTTCCAGGGCGTGCTGGGCCTCAACGGCATGCTTGCAACGCCGATCGTCGACGGCTCCGGCGTCGCTGACGCGCTTGCCGGCATGGTCGGCGGCGGCAAGCTCATCCACAGCCTCCTGGTGATGCTGATGATCCTGGCGCTGGTGCTGTGCATCATGACGGCGATGGCCGGCTCCTCGCGCACGCTCTACCAGGGCTCGGTGGACGGCTGGCTGCCGCGCTATCTCAGCCACGTCAACGAACATGGCGCGCCGACCCGTGCCATGTGGACCGACCTCTGCTTCAACCTGATCGTGCTGGCCATCGCCTCGGCCGATGCGACGAGCTTCTTCTTCATCCTCGCCGTGTCGAACTGCGGCTACATCATCTTCAACTTCCTCAACCTCAATGCCGGCTGGATCCACCGCATCGACAACGGCCATATCGCACGGCCATGGAAGGCGCCGACCTGGCTGCTCGCAATCGGAGCGATCTTCGCCTATGTCAACGCGATCTTCATGGGCGCCGGTGCCAAAGTGTGGAACCCGATGGCGTTGTGGGCCGGGCTCATCACCGCGGCGCTGATCATTCCGGTGTTCTGCTTCCGCCACTACATCCAGGACAAGGGCAAGTTCCCCGACCACATGCTGGCCGATCTCGGCATGACGGGAACCGACCTCTCGGTGAAGAAAGCAGGCATGCTGCCCTACCTGACGCTGGTCGCCGGCGTGGTGGTGATGCTGATCGCCAACTGGGTATTCGTCATCTGACAGGGCAACTTGACAAATATCGGGCGCGCTTCGGCGCGCCCGATGCTTTTCGGCCACCAGCCTTCACCTCACCCAGCCTTGCGGATCGACGCTTCCGTATCTTCGAAGAACCGGTTGGGCGGCCGCTTCAGGCCGAGATTCTCGCGCAGCGTCGAGCCCTCATACTTCAGCCTGAAGATGCCGCGCCGCTGCAGCTCGGGCACCACCTTCTCGACGAAGTCGTCGAGCCCGGCGGGCAGATAGGGAAACATGATGTTGAAGCCGTCCGATCCCTCGGCGACCAGCCATTCCTCCATCTCGTCGGCAATCGTTTTCGGCGTGCCGACGAAAGCAAGGCCGGAATAGCCACCCAGTCTCTGGGCCAGCTGGCGCACCGTCAGGTTTTCATCCCTAGCCAGTTCGATGACGCGCTCGCGGCTGCTCTTCGAGGCATTGGTCTCCGGTATTTCCGGCAGAGCGGCGTCGGGATCGAAGGCCGACGCGTCATGCCCAAGAGCGATCGACAACGAGGCAATGCCGCTCTCGTAATGGACCAGGCTGTCGAGCTTCGCCCGCCTGGCCCGCGCTTCCTCGACACTGTCGCCGACTATGACGAAGGCGCCAGGCAGGATCTTGATGTCGTCGCGGGAACGGCCAAGTTTCTGCGCCCTGGCTTTTACATCGGCGAAGAAGCGTTGGCCCGACGCGAGATCGCCATGGGCGGCGAAAATGACTTCCGCCGTTTCCGCGGCCAGCTGCCGCCCGGCCTCCGACGCGCCGGCTTGCACGATGACCGGCCAACCCTGTACCGGTCGCGCGATGTTGAGCGGTCCGCGCACGGAGAGATGTTCGCCCTTATGGTCAAGCACATGCAATTTGGCGGGGTCGAAATAGAGGCCGCTTTCGGCATCGCGGAGGAAGGCGTCGTCGGCAAAGCTGTCCCAGAGGCCGGTGACGACATCGTAGAATTCCCGCGCCCGGTGATAGCGCTCGTCATGCTCGACATGTTCGTCCAGCCCGAAATTCAACGCCGCATCGGGATTGGACGTCGTCACGATGTTCCAGCCGGCGCGCCCGCCGCTGATATGGTCGAGCGACGCGAATCGACGGGCGATGTGATAGGGCGCGTCAAAGGTTGTCGATGCGGTGGCAACCAGCCCGATGTGATCGGTGACGGCGGCAAGCGCCGACAGCAAGGTGAACGGCTCGAACGAGGTCACCGTGTGGCTGCGCCGAAGCGCCTCGATCGGCATGTTCAGCACGGCCAGATGATCGGCCATGAAGAAAGCGTCGAATTTCGCCGCCTCCAGCGTCTGTGCGAAACGCTTCAAATGCGCGAAGTTGAAGTTGGCGTCGGGATAGGCGCCCGGATAGCGCCAGGCGCCGGTGTGCAAACTGACGGGACGCATGAAGGCGCCGAGCCGCAATTGCTTTTTTTCTGCCATGGGAAGACACCCTGATAAGGACGAGCGGTACCGCTCCGGTGCCGCTCAGCATGGAACCGCTTGGCCGCACTGGGAAGGAATTCTGTTTTGCAGAATCGGCGCCAGGGAGCATTTTAATCGGCGTGATGGGATCGGCCGTCGCGCCGGATCATCCGCCATCGACATCAGCGACGACGGATGATCCGCGCCGCGCTATTCGGCCGCCAGCGCCAGTTGCGGCCTTTCCGGCAGTTCCGTCGCGGATGCTTCTGCGACGGCGTCGACACCACGCTTCTTCGGCTCGCGGCCAAAGAACAGGGCGTAGCCGGCGGGCAGCACCAGGATGGTCAGCACGGTGGCGACCACGATGCCGCCCATCATCGCATAGGCGAGTGGCCCCCAGAACACGGCGCGCGAGATCGGGATCAGCGCCAGCACCGCCGTCATCGCCGTCAGCACAATCGGCCGGAAACGGCGCACAGCCGAGCCGATGATGGCCTCCGAGCGCTCCATGCCTCTGGCGATGTCCTGGTCGATCTGGTCGACCAGGATAATCGAGTTGCGCATGATGATACCGAGCAGCGCGATGACGCCGAGAATGGCGACGAAGCCGAACGGCGCGCCGCTGATCAAAAGGGCCGCGGCCGCACCGATGATGCCGAGCGGACCGGTGGCCAGCACCAGCATCGCCTTGCCGAAGTTCTGCAGCTGGATCATCAAGAGCACGACGATGATGGCCAGCATGATCGGCGCCTTGGCGGCGATCGAAGCCTGGCTTTCGGCTGAATCCTCGGCACCGCCCTGGATTTCGATCTTGTAGCCGGGCGCCAGGCCGTCGCGCAGGCCCTGGATGTCCTTGTACATCTTGGTGACGACGTCGTTGGACTGCACGCCGTCGGGCAGCGTGGCACGTACGCTGATCGTCGGCAGGCGGTCGCGGCGCCACTCGATGCCTTGCTCTAGCACCGGAACCACCTTGGCCACCTGCGACAGCGGTACGAAACCGCCGAAATCGGTCGGGATATAGACCGAGTCGACCGACGACAGCAGGCTGCGGCTGGCGTCCGGCTCGCGGGCGACGATCGACACCGTCTCCTCGCCGTCGCGGAAATTGTCGAGCGGCGCGCCGGACATGGTTGCCTGCAGCATCTGGCGGATGCGCTGCGAGGTGACGCCGAGCGCACGGGCACGGTCCTGGTCGATCACCAGCTTCATCGCCGGCACCGGTTCGAGCCAGTCGTCATGGACCGCGCCGAGCAACGGATTCTCGCGGAACTTCGCCTTCACCTGGTCGGCGATGCGGCGCACCTCCTGGCGATCCGGGCCCATGACACGCATCTGCACCGGCCAGCCGGTTGGCGGCCCGAGGAACAGACGGTCGACCTTGGCACGGATCGAGGGGAAGTCCTCGGCCAGAACCGTGCGCAGCTTGACGATCAGCCGCTCGCGGGCCGGCTCGTCATTGGCCATCACCAGCATCTGGGCGAAATTCGGATTGCTGAGCTGTTGGTCGAGCGGCAGGAAGAAGCGCGGCGCGCCTTCGCCGATATAGGTGGCGATGAAGCGCTTGTCCTTGTCGTCCATCATCTTGGCCTCAAGCGCCTTGGCCTGCGCTTCGACCTCCTTGATGCTGGTGCCTTCCGGCAGCCAGAGGTCGACGAGGATTTCCGGCCGCGACGATTGCGGGAAAAAGTTCTGCGGAATGAACTGGAACGCCCACAGGCTGGTGGCGAAGGTTACCAGCGTCATGACAAGCACGATGATGCGATGGCGCACCGCCCAGCCGACGGTAGAGCGAAGCCGGCGGTAGAAGCGGGTGTCGAATGCATCGTGATGGGTACCGGCGTGCTTGCGCTGCTTGAGGATCATGTTGCCGAGCCACGGCGTGAAATAGACCGCGACGAACCACGACACGATCAGCGCGATGCCGACGACATAAAACAACGTGCGCACATATTCGCCGGCCGTGGAGGCGGCGAAGCCGACCGGAATGAAGCCGGCGGTGGTGATCAGCGTGCCGGTCAGCATCGGGAAGGCGGTCGATGTATAGGCGAAGCTCGCCGCCTCGATCTTGACCAGGCCCTCCTCCAGCTTTCGCTCCATCATCTCGACGACGATCATGGCGTCGTCGACAAGCAGGCCGAGCGCGATGATCAGGGCGCCCAGCGAAATGCGCTGCAGGTCGATGCCGAGCTCGTACATGATGGCGAAAGTGGCTGCGAGCACCAGCGGAATGGCGATGGCGATGACAAGGCCCGAACGCCAGCCGATCGACAGGAAGGAGACGACAAGCACGATCAGCAGCGCTTCGCCGAGCGCGTGCATGAATTCGGCCACCGCGTCCGTGACGACGCCCGGCTGGTCGGAAATCTGGTCGACCGACACACCATATGGCAGCGCCTCCTCGAAGCGCTTGTAGGTTGCCTCGACATCCTTGCCGACATCGGTGACCTTGAAGCCCTTGGCCATGACGACGCCAAGCTGCACGCTTTCGTGGCCGTTGAAGCGGTACTTGCGCTGGAAGGGATCTTCGAGCCCCGAGGTCACGGTGGCGATGTCGCCGAGCCTGGTGACCTGGCCGCCGGCACGCAGGCGCAGTTCCCTGATATCGGCGGCCTTGGTGACGTCTCCTTCGACCGAAATGCGCACCGAATTGACGCCGGTGTCGACGGCACCGGCCGGATCGACATTGTTCTGGCCCTTGATCGCATTCTGCAGGTCGGTCAGCGTCAGGCCACGTTCGGCCAGCGCCTTGGACGACACGTCGATATAGAGCTTTTCCGGCTGGTCGCCGATGATGACGGCCTTTTCGACGCCCGGCGTGGTCAACAGCATGTCGCGCGCCTGGATGGCGAATTTCTTCAGCTCGGGATAGGAGAAGCCATCGCCGCTGATCGAATGCAGCGTGATGAAGGTGTCGCCGAACTCGTCGTTGAAATAGGGGCCGAGCAGGCCCTGCGGCAGGTCGCCGGATATGTCGCCGACCTTCTTGCGCACCTGATAGAAGGCGTCCGTCACCTCGGCGGCGTTGGTATCGCCCTTGATCTGCACCGTGATGATGGCGCTGCCGGCGCGGGTGAAGGAGCGCACGAAGTCGAGATGCGGCGTTTCCTGCAGCTTGCGCTCGATCTTGTTGACGACCTGGTCCTCCATCTCCTGGATCGAGGAGCCCGGCCAGATCGCCTGCACGACCATGACGCGGAAGGTGAAGTCGGGGTCTTCCTTCTGGCCCATGCGCATCAGGCCGAGCGCACCGGCGATGATGATCAGCCCGAACAGGAACCGCGCTATTGAGGGGTGGCCGATGGCCCAGCGCGAAAGGTTGAAGGGCCGCTTTTCTTCAGTGGAGGTCGTCATCGGTGCTGTCCACTTTGCTGTTTGCCGGCGCCTGGTGCCTCGAAGAAGCGCGGCGCGCGAAAACGAAATCAGTTGCGTTCGATACTGGCTTCCGGGCGGCGAGGCTTTCCGAGCGGAGAGACACTCATCGCGGTGGGACGCTAGGGTCGATGCGGGGGTACATCGGCCTTGACGTCTCGACCTTCGGGCGCACGCCGCCCGGAAACCTGCGGCCGCGGGAACGCGCGGCCGACCTGTCTGTCGTCAGCGCAGTCGGCTGGCGTCGTCACCATCGGCCGAGGCGGATTGCTGCGCGATGCCGCCGGCGAGCTTCACCTTCAGATTCTCGGTCATGAACTGTGTGCCGGCGGCGACCACGATATCGCCGGGATTCAATCCTTCGGCGACGCGCACGCCATCGGCGGCGAACTTGGCAACCTTCACCGGACGGGCGTGGACGGTGTCGGCGCCACGATCGACGGTCCAGACGATCGACTGGTTATCTTTCTCAGCCAACGCGCTCAGCGGGATCGATACGAGTTGCTTTTCGTTGGCCGCCGAAGCCTCGATATTGGCGGTCATGCCGAGAAGCACACGCTGGTCGTTGGGCAGGCTGACGCGGACGGCGAAGGTGCGCGACTGCGGATCGGCGCTGCCGGCAACCTCGCGGACCTTGCCGTCGAGCGTCAGTGTGTTGTCGGACCAGAAGCCGGCCTTGACCGGCTTGCCCGGCTTGAACTCGGCGATCTCCATTTCGGGGACCGCGATCAGCACTTCCTTCTCGCCGTCGACCGCGACGGTGACCACCGGCGCGCCGGAGCCGACCACCTGGCCGACATCGGCATTCACCGCCGTGACGATGCCGTCCTTGTCGGCCTTGAGGTCGGTATAGCCGACCTGGTTCTTGGCCTGTGCAAGTGACGAACGGGCGGAGTCGCGCGTGGCGACCGCCTGGTCATAGGTCAGCGTCGCCTGTTCGAGCTGCGATTTCGGCGAGAAATTCTTGGCGAAAAGCTGCTCGGCGCGCTTGCGCGCAAGCTCTGTCGTCTCGACCTGCCGTTCGGCGGCATCAAGAGCTGCCTGCGCGCTCTTGACCGAAAGGTCGTAGTCGGTGGGATCGATGCGGGCGAGCACATCGCCCGGCGCCACGTGCTGGCCGATGTCGACAAGGCGCTCGGTAATCTTGCCGTTGACGCGGAAAGCCAGCGCGCTTTCGGTGCGGGCCCGCACCGAACCGGAATAGGAAAGCGTGCGAGTGTCATGCGCCTGGGCAATCTCGACGACCTTGACCGGGCGGATGATCTCCTTGACCTCCGCCTTTTCCTGGCTGCAGCCGGCAAGCGTGAGCCCTGCAACGACCAAGCCCGCGACCGGCAGCCGGCGGATGATGGAATTGGACAAAGACATCTGGTACTCCCGACTGAGGCGAACTGTCGACACCGGCGACCGGCGGCTATTTCAAGGCTCTGATGGCGTAATCGATAAGTTCGTCGGGCATTGCCCGGTTGGTCTTGGCAAGGCACTGCGCCACCATCTGCGGGTGGCAGAGAATGACGGTGGCGGCGCCAAAGCAGCGCGAGGCGGCTTCGGGATCCTGCTCCCTGAACTCGCCGGTCTCGACGCCCTCGCGGATCACCTCGGCGAACAGGTCGTGAATGCTGTTGACGTGCTTGTCGATGACGCTCCAGTCGCGCTCGAGCGCGACTATGACCATTTCATGGACCTTCTGCTCGTCGAGCATGGTCTCGAGCGTCATCTTGTACTGGGCATGAATGTAGCGACGCAGCCGCTCCTCCGCACTGATCGGCAGGTGCATGATCTCGTAGGCCATCTTGTAGCTGGCGCCGAGCATCCGGCCGCAAACGGCTTGGTGGATTTCAACCTTGGAGGCGAAGAAACGGTATATGTTGGCCGGCGACATCCCAAGTTCGCGGGCTATGTCCGCGACATTCGTCTTGCCGTAGCCATAGTGCCGGAATAGGCGCTCGGCGCAGTCGAGAATGCGTGTCACATTCTCCTGCCTGGCGGCATCGGCCATGATGTTGGCTGCTTCGGACATGGGTCCCTGTCGTTTTACGAGTGACGAATTTTAATTTTCGTCACTCGTAAATTGAAGAGAGGGCGATGTCAACGCGAAATCGACGTACGCGTATAATTGGTGACAGATGGTGACAGAAGGCTGACGCGACAACCGGCGCTCGCGATAGGAGGCAGTCGCTGATGAGTTCGTCATCCTAGGCGGAGCAAGGAGCGCAGCGACGCGGCGCAGACCCTAGGATCCATTCCATGACGTCGGTCAAAAAATGCTGCGGATCAATATGTTACATCAAAAGGCCCGCAGCGAGCCATTCCCAACCGCTGGAGCACGGCCGCGAGGTCACGGCATGGATCCTAGGGTTTCCGCGACGGAGCTTCGCTCCTGCTCCACCCTAGAATGACGAAGTCGCCGGTCCGCGGCAAATTGTCGAGGTCTAGCAAAAATGACGGTGCGCTCACGCCACCTTGGCCATCTCCCGCAGCCGGAACTTCTGGATCTTGCCGGTCGACGTCTTCGGTATCTCCGCAAAAATCACCGCTTTCGGCACTTTGAAACGGGCAAGCAGTGCACGGCAATGCTCGATGATCTCGGCTTCGGTCGCGGTCTTGCCGGGCTTCAGTTCGACATAGGCCACGGGCACCTCGCCCCATTTGTCGTCCGCGCGGGCAACCACACCGCACGACGCCACAGCCGGGTGTTTGTAGAGTGCGTCCTCGACCTCGATCGAGGAGATGTTTTCGCCACCCGAGATGATGATGTCCTTCGAACGGTCCTTGAGCTGGATGTAGCCGTCGGGATGCATGACGCCGAGGTCACCCGAGTGGAACCAGCCGCCGGCGAAGGCTTCGTCGCTTGCCTTGCGGTTCTTCAGATAACCCTTCATGACGATGTTGCCGCGGAACATGACCTCGCCGATCGTCTCGCCGTCGGCCGGCGTCGTCTGCATCGTCTCGGGATCCATGACGGTCAGGCCTTCGAGGGCTGCGTAGCGGACGCCCTGCCTTGCCTTCTTGGCGCTGCGCTCGCCTTTTGCCAGACTGTCCCATTCACCGTGCCATTCGTTGACCACCGCCGGACCATAGGTCTCGGTCAGGCCGTAGAGGTGGGTGACGGCAAAGCCGGCATCGGCCATGCCCGACAGCACGGCTTCCGGCGGCGGCGCGGCCGCGGTGTTGAAGGTGACGGTCTGCGGGAATTCGCGCTTGTCCTCATCCCGGGCATTGATCAGCACCGACATCACGACCGGCGCGCCACACAGATGGGTGACGCCATGATCGGCAATGGCATCGTAGATCGGCTTCGGCCGCACCCAGCGCAGGCAGACATGGGTGCCGGCCTGGACGGCGAGCGTCCAAGGAAAGCACCAGCCGTTGCAATGGAACATCGGCAGCGTCCACAGATAGACGGCGTGCTTGGCCATGCCGGCATGGATCGTGTTGGTGTAGGCCATCAGCGCCGCACCACGATGGTGGTAGACGACACCCTTCGGATTGCCCGTCGTGCCGGAGGTGTAGTTGAGCGAGATGGCGTCCCATTCATCGTCCGGCATCGACCAGGCGAAGCCCTCGTCGCCGCCAGCGACAAAATCCTCATAGTCTGATGCGCCGATCCGCTCGCCTTTCGGATAGGGCGCGTCGGCGGCGTATTCGGGATCATCATAGTCGATGACCAGCGGCTTGACCTTGGCCAGGTCAAGCGCCTGCCGGACGACACCTGAGAATTCACGGTCGACGATCAGCACCTTGGTCTCGGCATGGTCGAGCTGGAAGGCGATGACCGCAGCGTCGAGGCGAGTGTTGAGCGAATGCAGCACCGCCCTGGTCATCGGCACGCCGAAATGCGCCTCCAGCATTGGCGGCGTGTTGGACAGCATGACGGTGACCGTGTCGCCCTTGCCGATGCCGCGCTTCTGAAGCGCCGAGGCAAGCTTCAGCGAGCGACGCCAGAAATCACGATAGGAGGTGCGCTGGCCGCCATGGATGATGGCGGCATGATCAGGATAGGTCTTTGCGGCCCGCTCCAGATAGGTAAGCGGCGTCAGCGGCTGATGGTTGGCCGCGTTCCTGTCAAGATCCTGTTCGTAGCGATTGCCCATCCCGGTCTCCCCAAAGTTCTTTTCGAGCTTTCTAACCCCAGGACTCTTGTCAGGCCATCCCCCCGGAGGGCCGAAAATGCTATGCTATGCAGGCTTTGTAGAACGGCGATCCCGGATGCACCTTGCCGAGAGACGATCGTGTCCCCGCATCTGAATTTGACTTTTGTCGAGAGCCGTGACTAATGTCAGCCGAGGAGACGGCATGGCGATCCGACCGGCAGAACAGCTCATTCACAAGGCCGCCTGGCTCTACTATGCGCATGGCCTGCGGCAGGACCAGGTTGCGAGCCAGCTTAACATTTCCCGTGCTTCGGTGGCCATGTATCTGCGCAAGGCGCGCGAGACCGGCATCGTCAACATCTCGACCTCGACCCAGCTGTTCACCGACGACGTCATGGCGCGCAAGCTCGAGGACGCGCTGGGCCTCGACGCGGTCTGGATCGCGCCGGAGAACGGCCACATCCCCGACCCTTCGACTGATATCGCCGTGCTGGCGGCGAGCGTCTTTCTGGAACTGGTCAAGAAGGGTGACCGCATCGGCGTCGCCTGGGGCCGCACCGTCTACATGATCGCCGACATCATGTCCTATGCCGACCTGCAGGAGGTCACGGTGGTGCAGCTTTGCGGCAACCTCGGCGCACCCTACTCCTATCGGCCCGACCAGTGCACCATGGAAATCGCACGCCGGCTCAACGCCAAGGGGTTGAACTTCTATGCGCCGCTGGTGCTGTCGACGGAAGAGCTGGCGCGCGCGCTGCGGGACGAACCGGTGATCCGCGAGCAGTTGTCGGGAATCAAGGACTGCGATCTCGCACTCTACTCGGTCGGCGCGGTCGACGCCGAGAGCCATCTGGTCAAGTGCGGCGCGCTGACATCGGGCGAGATGGCGGAGCTGCGCAGCCGAGGTGCCGCGGGCGTCATTGCCGGGCAGATCATCGACGCCGAGGGCAAGGTGCTCGACTGCAGCTACAACCGCCGGGTGATCTCCGCCGAGCTTGCCTCGCTGCGCGCCATCGAAAAACGCCTGATGGTGGTGCAGGAGGACAGCAAGTTCGAACCGCTGCTCGCGGCGATCGCTGGCGGGCTCTGCACGCATCTGGTGGTCGGCGCGCATATGGCGCAGCGGCTGCTCGATCATGCCGGAGCGGCAACCCAAAAGGCATCCTGAACCAGCAACCTTTCGCCGGCGCATTGTCATCAAGGCGTCGCGGCATCCTGTTTCACCACCCAAGACAGCAACTGGACGAAGCGAACATGAAGAACCTGTGGAACGACGAAGCGGCGGAGAAACTTGTCGCCGACTATGCCAAGAAGGGCGTCGGCCGCGACCTGGCCTTGCGCGTCTACACCACGCGGCTGCTGGGCGGCGTGCCGCAGCTCGTCCTGCATGGCGGCGGCAACACCTCCTGCAAGATCAAGGCAACCGACCTCGTCGGCGATGAATGGGACGTGCTCTGCGTCAAGGGCAGCGGCTGGGACATGGCCGTCATCGAGCCGCAAGGCCTGCCGGCGGTCAAGATGGGCGCCCTGCTCAAGGCGCGCGCGCTGGACAAGCTCTCCGACGAGGACATGGTGGCGCTGCAGCGGGCGAACCTGATCGATCCCTCTTCGCCCAATCCCTCGGTCGAAACGTTGCTGCATGCCTTCCTGCCGCACAAATTCGTCGACCACACCCATTCGACCGCGATCCTGGCCATCGTCGACCAGGAAGATTCGAAGCCGCTGGTGAAGACGGTCTTTGGCAGCAAGATGGGCTACGTGCCCTACATCATGCCAGGCTTCGACCTTGCCAAGGCGGCGGCCGACGTTTTCGATGCCGACCCGACCGTTGAAGGGCTGATCCTCGACAAGCACGGCATCTTCACCTTCGGCGACGATGCCAAACAGGCCTATGACCGGATGATCCACTATGTGAACGTCGCCGAGGACTATGTGGCCAGGCACGCCAAGCCGAAGGCGGCAAAGGCCGCGCTGCCGGCAAGGCTCGCGACGCCGGCCTCCATCGCTCCGATGCTGCGCGGCGCCGTCGCGGTGTCGCGCGGCGAAGGCCGCTTCGACCGCATGATCTCCGACTTTCGCACCTCCGACGCGATCGTCGATTTCATCAACTCGGCCGCGATCGCCGACTATGCCGGACGCGGCGTGTCGACACCGGATCTGTCGATCCGTATCAAGACAGGCCCGATGGCGGTGCCGGCGCCCGATGCCGACAAGGCGGGCGACTACAAGGCCATCATCAAGAGCCATGTCGACGCCTTCGCCAACGATTATCGCGCCTATTTCGAGACCAATGACGCGCTCGACGACGTCAAGCGCATCATGCTCGACCCGATGCCGCGGCTGACGCTGGTGCCGGGCCTCGGCATGTTCGGCCATGGCCGCACGCTGAAGGATGCCAAAATCGCCTCCGACGTCGGCGAAATGTGGATCGAGGCGGTGCGCGGCGCGGAAGCGGTCGGACGGTTCCATCCGCTGTCCAAGGCTGACCTCTTCCCGCTGGAATACTGGTCGCTCGAACAGGCCAAGCTTGCCTCCAACAAGCCGAAGCCGCTGACCGGCCAAGTGGTCCTGATCACCGGCGGCGCCGGCGCGATCGGGGCGGCAACGGCAAAACTGTTCGCCGACAATGGCGCCCATGCCGTCGTTGTCGATCTCGATGCCGACAAGGCTGCTGATGCCGCAAAGAAGGCCGGCAACAATTCGATCGGCGTCGCCGCCGACATCACCGATCCAGCCCAGGTGCGTGCCGCCTTCGACAAAGCGGTTGCCGTCTTCGGCGGCGTCGACATCCTGGTCTCCAATGCGGGAGCTGCCTGGGAAGGCCGGATCGGCGAACTCGATGATGCGCTTCTGCGCAAGAGCTTCGAGCTCAATTTCTTCGCCCACCAGTCGGCGGCGCAGAACGCCGTGCGCATCATGCTCGAACAGGGCACAGGCGGGGCGCTTTTGTTCAACACCTCCAAGCAGGCGGTGAACCCCGGTCCAAAATTCGGCGCCTATGGCGTACCGAAGGCGGCGACTTTGTTCCTGTCCAGGCAATATGCGCTCGACTACGGCGCCCATGGCATCCGCTCCAACGCCGTCAACGCCGATCGCATCCGGTCCGGCCTTCTGACCGACGCCATGATCGCCAGCCGCTCCGGCGCGCGCGGCGTCTCGGAGAAGGACTACATGTCCGGCAATCTGCTCGGCCAGGAAGTGACCGCACAGGACGTGGCTCAGGCCTTCCTGCATCACGCGCTGGCCGAACGCACCACCGCTGACGTGACGACTGTCGACGGCGGCAACATCGCGGCGGCGCTGCGGTAGGCATTTTCGGCTGACAACAAAAAAGGGCGGCTCACGGCCGCCCTTTTCATATCTGTCGTGACGATCCTTACTTCGCGTTCGGGTTCGGCATCCAGGCCGGCATGGCGACATCGGCATGGGCGAACTGCGGCAGCTTGGCCGACAGGTCTTCCATGTTCTTGATGTCTTTGTCGATCAGTTCCTTCTGGGTGATCAGCGTCGGCGGCACAATGACGTTGTGGCCGGGGTCCTCACCAGCGAGCAGTTGTGCCAGAGCGCGCACCGAGACCTGGCCGACAACGGCCGGGTTGGTCGCCGCGGTCGCTGCCCAGGCGCTGTCGGGCTCGCGCATCGCCGCGATATCCGAAGTCGAGATATCGGCCGAATAGATCTTGATGCCCTTGTTCAAGCCGGCTTCGTCGACGGCGATCTTCACGCCCTTGGCGAATTCGTCATAGGGGGCGAACATCACCTTGATATCGGGATGTGCCGACAGCACCGAACGCGCCTGGTTGGCGACGGAGTTGGCGATCGGGTTGTCGAGCGTGCCGAACATGGCCACTTCCTTGATGCCCGCATACTTCTTCTTCACGTCGACCCAGGTCTCGTTGCGGCGGTCGAGCGGCGCGATGCCGGCGACATAGACATAGCCGGCATTCCAGCTTTCGCCATTGTCCTTGACCGCCTGCTCGAGCGCGAGGCGGGCAAGGTCTTTGTCCGACTGTTCGATCTGCGGGATCTTGGGGTTTTCGACATTGACGTCGAAAGCCACCACCTTGATGCCGGCGTCGACAGCGCGCTGGGCGGCGTCCTTCATCGATTCCGTCAGGCCGTGCTGGATGATGATGCCCTGTACGCCGAGCGCGATCGCCTGGTCGACCATGTCGGACTGGAGGGCGGCGTCCTGGCGGCTGTCGAGCACGCGCAGATCGATGCCGAGCGCCTTCGACTGCGCCTCGACGCCCGAGAGATAGGCCTGGAAGAAGTCACCAGTCGAGAGATAGCGCACCAGCGCGATCTTGACGCCGGGCTTGTCGAACGGCGCCGGCTTGTCCGCGGCCAGCGCGGGAAACTGCATCAGCATGGTTGCCCCGGCCAGCCCGAGCGCCACCTTCCCCAGAAGTCTTCTTGTGATGTTCACCTTGTTTTCCTCCACTCTTGTTGAGCCCAAAAACCTATCCGGCCGAAACTATCTCCGGCCCCTGCCCGACAAGGCAAAGGTGAAGACAAGGGCGACGACCAGAACCACGCCCTTGACGAAATCCTGCGTGTAGTAAGGCGCGTTCATCATCGTCAGGCCTTGCAGCAGGATGCCGACGAACAGCGCGCCGACGGCGGTGCCGAAGGCGTTCGGCTTGGCGGCGCCAAGCACCGCGTAGCCGATCAGCGCCGCGGCGACAGCATCGAGCAGCAAATTATTACCCGAGGCGATATCGCCGCGTCCAAGCCGGGCAGCGAGCAAAATGCCGCCGATCGAGGCAAAAACTCCTGAAATAACGTAGGCCCAGATCTTGTATGCCTTGACAGGGGCACCGGCGAGTTCAGCGGCGCGCTCATTGCTGCCGACCGCATACATCATCCGGCCGAAGCGCGTGTATTCAAGGAAGAACCAGATCAGCACGGCAAGTACCAGCAATACGACCACCGACACCGGAATGAGGTTCGGGATGAAGAAATCGAAGCGGTGGCGGCCGAGCGCAAGGAAGGCGTCGGAGAATTTGCCGTTGGCGACCGAACCGTCGGGCATGGTCATGCCGGTGGCGATGGAGCGGCCCTCGGTCGGGATGCGCTGCAAGCCGACAAGCAGGAACATCATGCCGAGCGTGGCGAGCAGGTCCGGCACGCGCATATAGACGATCAGCCAGCCATTGATCAGGCCGACAATGGCACCGATGAGCAGACAGACGACCACGGCGACGACGGCATTCTGCTCCAGCACCACCATGACATAGGCAGCCGCCATCATGGCCGATGTGGCGACCGAGCCGATCGACAGGTCGAAGCCGCCGACAACCAGCGTGGCGGTGACGCCGAGCGCCAGCACGCCGGTGATGGCGACGGACTGGAAGATGAAGACGGCACTTTGCGGCGAGACGAAACCGTCGGCCGCGATCGCGAAATAAGCGACGAGTCCGACCAGCAGGACGATGAACCCGTAGCGGATTGCGTGGTCGCGCAGCATCATTCAGCGCACCCCGGCGCCGCTGCCCACTTTAGCCAACTCGAACCCATGGTCTCTCCATTCCAATTCCATCGACCGCCACGCTCAGGCAGCGCTGTGCAGCGGCCCGCCGGCGACCTCGGCCAGCAGGCGATCGAGATCGACTTCGGCGTTGCGGTGTTCGCCGACGATCGTGTGTTCCGACATCACCAGGATGCGGTCGGCCGTCTCCAGCGCCTCGTCGAGTTCGGTGACGAACAAAAGCGTCGCGCGGCCATGGGCGCTTGCCCTGAGCTTGGCGGCGATGTCGCGCCTGGCCGAGATATCGACGCCCTGAAAAGGCTCGTCGAGCATGAACAGCGCGGCGTCCTGCGCCATCCAGCGGGCGACCATCACCTTCTGCTGGTTGCCGCCCGACAATGCCGACATTTCGTCCTTCTCGGAGCGGCAGACGATGCTGAGTTCCTCGATCTGCCGGCGCGCGGTTGTGCGTTCGAGCCGGCGCTTGAGCACGCCCATGTTCGACATCCGCTTCAGGAACGGCAGGCTGACATTACGCTCGATGTTGAAGCCGCCGACAATGCCGCTGGTAGCGCGGTCCTTGGCGACGAGGAACACGCCGGCCGCGATCGCATTGCCGGCGGATCGCGGCGCGTAGGGCCTGCCATTCATCGTCATCGTACCCGACAGCGGCTTGCGCACACCGAACAGCGTTTCGGCAAAAGCGGTCTTGCCGACACCGACGAGGCCGGTGATGGCGACGACCTCGCCATCGCCAAGCGTCAGCGAGATCGGCCTGGCGCCCTGCGCGATGCGCAGGCCTTCAACGGTCAGGACCGGCTTGGCGGAACTTCTGGCAACGATCTGGTCGAGATGGATCTTGCGGCCGAGCATGGCATTGACCGCGCCTTCATAATCGAGCGGCTTGGTGTCAAAGGCACCTGAAACGATGCCGTCACGCATGGAGACGATGCGATCGGCAAGCCGCCTGATGTCGGACATGCGGTGCGAGATATAGAGGATCGCCACGCCCTGCTCGCGCAGCCTGTCGACCAGGGCGAACAAACGGTCGGCTTCGGCGCTGGAGAGCGAGGAGGTCGGCTCGTCGAGGATCAGCACCTTCGGCTGGTGCGCCAAGGCGCGTGCGATCGCCACCATCTGGCGATCGGCCAGCGAAAGGTCGTTGACGCGGGCCTTGAGATCGATGGCCAACCCCATGCGGTCGGCGACGGCCTTGGCCTCGCGGCGCACCCGGGCCGGATTGAACAGGGTCGGCGCGCCCTTGCCGCTCAGCCTGTCGAGCGTCAGGTTGGTGGCGACATCGAGGTCGGCCACGACACCGTCATTGATGTTCTGATGCACGGTGACGACGCCGGAGCGGATCGCTTCGGCCGGCGTGTTCGGCGCAAAGTCCTGCCCGGCAAGCGTCATTGTGCCGCCGCCACGCTCGTAGACGCCGCTGATGATCTTGACGAGGGTGGATTTACCGGCGCCGTTGGCGCCCATCAGCACGGTCACTTCGCCGGAATGCAGCTCGAGCGAGATGCCGCCAAGCACCTCGTTGCGGCCAAAGGATTTCCTCAGTCCCTCTACGCGGAACACGGCATTGCCGACCATGCGTTCCTCCCTGACCTCGACGCTATGGTCAATATCGGCAATTGTCAACACGATTGACAATTGCCAGACAGCTTCCTAGCTTGGCCCCGCCGCTAAGGCTCCCTTATGATCGGAGCGCACAGGCGGGAGGGAGACGAATGACTGGGAAATTGCCGTTCGAAGCATTGTCGGTGGAGACGCTTGCAACGCGCCTCGGCACGAACGAGGCGCTGTGCGCGAAGATCGGCAAGGACACGACACGATGGAAGGTCCGCGAAGTCGGCGACGGCAATCTGAACCTGGTGTTCATCGTCGAGGGTGCCGGCGGCGGCGCCATCGTCAAGCAGGCCCTGCCCTATGTCCGGCTGGTCGGCGACAGCTGGCCGCTACCGCTGAAGCGATCCTTCTTCGAGTATCACGCGCTGACCCGTCAGGAGGCGCGCGCGCCGGGCTCGGTGCCGGCGATCTATCATTTCGATGAAGGCCAGGCGCTGATCATCATGGAGTATCTGGCGCCACCACATACCATTCTCAGGCGCGCGCTGATCGACGGGCGCCAGTTGCCCAACATTGCCAGGGATATCGGCCTGTTCATGGCCCGTACGCTGTTCCGCGGGTCCGACCTGTCGATGGTGACCAGGGATCGCAAGGCCGATCTGGCGCTGTTCGCCGACAATGTCGACCTCTGCGACATCACCGAGAACCTGGTGTTCTCCGATCCCTATTTCGACGCGAAGTTGAACCGGCATACCTCGCCGCAACTCGACGGTCTGGTCGCGGACCTGCGTGCCGACCGCGACCTCAAGGTGGAGGCGCAACGGCTGAAGCACATCTTCGCCGCCAATGCCGAGACGCTGCTGCATGGCGACCTGCATTCCGGCTCGATCATGGTCACCGACACAGAGACCCGGATGATCGATCCGGAGTTCGCCTTCTACGGGCCGATGGCCTTCGATGTCGGCATGCTGCTCGCCAATTTCTGGATGTCCTTCTTCTCGCAGCGCGGACATGAGCAGAAAGGCAAGCGCGACGCCATGCGCACCTATCTGCTCGGGGTCACCGCACAGACATGGGCGGTGTTCCGCGCCGAGTTCTCGCATCTGTGGCGCACCGAGCGCACCGGAATGCTCTATCAGAGAAGCCTGTTCGAGGATCAGGGCGACATACTCGCCGCGGAGCAGGCGCTCGATCACGTTCTGCACCAGATCTGGACCGATCTTCTCGGCTTTGCCGGCATCGAGGTGCACAGGCGCATCCTCGGCCTTGCCCACAATGCCGATTTCGAGACCATTGCCGACGAGGATCTGCGCGCCTCCTGCGAGGCGAAGGCGCTCAAATTCGGCCGTCACATCGCCGTCAACCGGCGGCGGATACACAGCATCGACGAGGTCAACAATCTGGCCGCGCTGATCGAACAGGAGAGCAGCATTTGAACGTCGGCGAGCGCCACTATCGCACCATCTGGCTGAGCGACGACGGACGTTCGGTTGACATTATCGACCAGCGTTGGCTGCCGCATGATTTCCGCGTCGAGACGATCGGCACGGTTTCCGGCATCGCCACCGCCATCCGCGACATGTGGGTGCGCGGCGCGCCGCTGATCGGCGTCACCGCCGCCTACGGTGTCGCCCTGCAGATGGCCGACGACCCATCCGACGAAGCGCTCGATGCCGTTTGGGAAACGCTGCACGAGACGCGCCCGACGGCGATCAATTTGCGTTGGGCGCTCGATGAGATGCGGCGCTTCCTCAAGCCGCTGCCAAAAGAACAACGCGCCGAAGCCGCCTATCGGCGCGTTGGTGAGATCGCCGACGAGGATGTCGGTCTGAACCGCGCCATCGGCGAGAACGGTCTTGCCGTCATCAAGGCGATCGCGGCGCGCAAGCAGCCGGGTGAGACGGTCAACATCCTGACGCATTGCAATGCCGGCTGGCTGGCCACCGTCGATTACGGCACCGCCACCGCGCCGATCTATCTGGCAACCGAAGCCGGCATTCCGGTCCACGTCTATGTTGACGAGACCCGACCGCGCAACCAGGGCGCCCAGCTGACCGCGTGGGAGATGGCAGGCCACGGCGTGCCGCACACTCTGATCGTCGACAATGCCGGCGGCCATCTGATGCAGCGCGGGGCGATCGACATGGTCATCGTCGGCACCGACCGGACCACCGCCGACGGCGATGTCTGCAACAAGATCGGCACCTATCTGAAGGCGCTCGCCGCCGCCGACAATGACGTGCCGTTCTATGTCGCGCTGCCCTCGCCCACCATCGACTGGACGGTGCATGATGGGCTCAAGGAAATCCCGATCGAGCAGCGCTCGGCCGACGAGGTCTCGCTGGTATGGGGCAAGACCGCCAGCGGCGAGATCGCCCAGGTGCGCATCTCGCCCGAAGCGACGCCCGCGGCCAATCCGGCCTTCGACGTGACCCCGGCGCGGCTGGTGACTGGCTTGATCACCGAACGCGGCATAGCCAAGGCATCGCGCGAGGGCCTGAAGGCGATGTTCCCCGAACGGGCATAACCCATGCCGGCTAGTACAGCGGCTTGCTCATGTGGTTGGGCGTTGGCCATTGCGTGGTGACGCCGGGCTGCACCGGGCGCTCGAGATAGGTCGACAGCACCACATAGCTGCGGGTCGAGGTGACGCCGGGCGTTTCGTAGAGGCGAGCGAGCAGGCCTTCCAGCGCCCGCGTGTCTTCGGTGCGGACCTTCAGCAACATGCAGGTGTCGCCGGCGACGGTGTGGATTTCCTCGACTTCCGGATATTGCGAAACCGCCATCAGCTCCGGGGTCTTGCCCCAGCCCCTGGTGTCGATATGCACGAAGGCCAGCAGCGGCTTCTTCACCGCCTTGGGGTCGATGATCGCGGCTGTGCCGCGAATGGCGCCGCTGCGCCGAAGACGCTTCACCCGCTCATGCGCGGCTGGCGGCGAAAGCCCGACCCGATCGCCGAGTTCCGCATAGCTGACCGTGGCATCGTCGACGAGAACGCCTAATATCTTTCTGTCAATTTCGTCGACATCGCGGGGCGCCGGCGTGTTCCGCGGAATGGTATCTGTTTCTTCATCCATATCGACAATCCTGATTGCCACAGAATTTAATACGGTCATTATGGCCATATGTCGAACAGCAATCAAGTAACAGCCCTGCCAACGGATGCCAGGCCGCCGATCCCGGCCCTCGCCTATCTGTTGACCGGATGCATCGCCGTGATCGGCTCGAATTCGCTGGTCCTGGGCCCGATAGCCCCGGCCGTGGCGTCGTCCTTCGCGAGCAGCGTCCCGACCGTGATGATCGCGGCGGCCGCCTTTGGGCTCGGGACCTCGGCAAGTGCCCTGTTCCTGGCCCGCTATATCGACCGGCTCGGCGCCCGCCGGATGCTGCAGGGGGCATTGCTGTTGCTGGCCATGGCCCTGGTTGCCAGCGCGGCCGCACCGATACTGACCGTGCTGGTCGCGGCCCAGCTGGTCGCAGGTATTGCCGCCGGCGTCGCCATGCCGGCGATCTATGCGAGTTCGGCGGCGATCGCGCCGCCCGGCCGCGAAAGCGGGACCATCGGCGTCGTGCTGACCGGATGGACGCTCAGCATGGTGGCCGGTGTTTCGCTCTCGGCCGTGCTTGCCGATCTCGTGCACTGGCGCGCCGTCTTCGCGGCCGTCGCGGTACTGGCAATGCTGGCGCTGACCAGTCTCACGATGACCTCGCTGAGCGACATCAGGAAGAGCGGCCCGGCCCCGACGCCGCTGGCGGCGCTCGGCATTCCCGGCATCGTGCCGCTTCTCATCGCTTGCGCCGCCTTCATGACCGCCTTCTACGGTGTCTATGGCTATCTCGGCGACCACCTGCACAGCGGACTTGGCAAACCGGTGAGCGCCAATGGATGGGTAGCCCTTGCCTATGGCATCGGCTTCGGCACGGCTGCTCTCCTCGACGGGGTGATCGATCGCCTGGGCGCACGCCGCGTCATGCCATTCGCCTATCTTCTAGTCGCCATCGTCTATGTCGCGATCGCCGCGAGCAGCCACAGTTTCGGCCTGACGCTCGCCATGGTGGCGGTTTGGGGGCTTGCCAATCATTTCGGACTGAATGTCCTGGTGATGAGCCTTTCGGCGCTCGATCCCTCACGGCGTGGCACGATCATGGGCCTGAACAGCTCGGTAACCTATCTGGCGGTCTTTGTCGGCACCACCGGTTTCGGGCCGCTCTATTCCAGCTTCGGCTTTGCGGTCTGCGCGATGGTTGCGGCACTGCTGATGCTGGTTGCCGCAGCGGCGGCAGCGTGGCGCACGCGACAGATCGCTTCTTTTACGTGATTGCTCCAGTCGACGGAACGTGATTGGCCACCGGCCTTTCGCCCGGTTGACAGTGACACCCCCGCCCCTCCATACAAAAGCCCGTTAATGTTCTCAGGGCGGGGTGAAAGTCCCCACCGGCGGTAAGGGTCTCAAACCCAAGCCCGCGAGCGCTTTCCAGTTTGGAAAGGTCAGCAGATCCGGTGTGAATCCGGAGCCGACGGTTAGAGTCCGGATGAAAGAGGACGAAACGGAAGACGGACCGCATCGGCGGGCCGGATTCCGTGTCGTGCGTCCTGATTCTGGTTCGAAACGGAAGGATGGACCCATGAATCAGCATTCCCACAAAGACTATGAAACAACCCGCATCGCCGTCATTCGAGCGCGCTGGCATGCCGATATCGTCGACCAGTGCGTAAGGGCTTTCGAAACGGAACTCGCCGAACTAGGAGGCGACCGCTTCGCCGTCGATGTCTTCGATGTGCCCGGCGCCTACGAAATCCCGCTGCACGCCAAGACCTTGGCTGAGACCGGCCGCTATGCCGCGATCCTCGGCACGGCCTTCGTCGTCAATGGTGGCATCTACCGGCATGAGTTCGTCGCCGGCGCCGTCATCGACGGCATGATGAACGTGCAACTGTCGACCGGTGTGCCGGTGCTTTCTGCGGTGCTGACGCCGCACAATTTTCACGACAGCGCCGAGCATCACCGCTTCTTCTTCGAGCACTTCACGATCAAGGGCAAGGAAGCGGCCAACGCCTGCGTGCAGATTCTCGCCGCCCGGGAAAAGATCGCGGCATGAAATCTTCCCGGCCGGGTGGAAATCGCGATAACACCCGGTAGTATTTGCGAAAATACCGAGTTCGGGGAGGATGCCGGTGCAGACCAAGAAGATCATCAATGACGGCAACCGCGCCGTCGACGAGATGCTCGAAGGGATCCTCGCCGCGCATCCTCGCCACCTCATGAGCGCGGACGGCAGCCCGCGCTCGATCATCGCCCGCGACGGGCCGCGGCCCGGCAAGGTCGGGCTGGTCATCGGCGGCGGCTCCGGCCACGAACCGACCTTTCTAGGCTTTGTCGGCAAGGGACTGGCGGACGCGGCGGCCATCGGAAACGTCTTTGCCTCGCCGCCACCCGATCCGATCCTGGAATGCGCCAAGGCGGTGAGCGGTGGCGCCGGCGTGCTATTCATGTACGGCAACTATGCCGGCGATGTGATGAATTTCGACATGGCGGCCGAGATGGCCGCGATGGACGACATCGAGGTGCGCACGGTGCTGACCACCGATGACGTCGCCTCGGCGCCGCGCGACCAGCGGCAGAAGCGCCGCGGCGTCGCCGGCAATTTCTTTATCTTCAAGGCGGCCGGCGCCGCCTGCGACCTCATGCTCTCCCTGGACGAGGTCGAGCGCATCGCGCGCAAGGCCAACGACCACACCTTCACCATGGGCGTGGCACTGTCACCCTGCTCGCTGCCGCAGACAAGGCGGCCGAATTTCGAGATCGGCGCCGACGAAATGGAGATCGGCATGGGCATCCATGGCGAACCCGGCATCGCTCGCGGCAAGCTTGGGAGCGCCGACGAAATCACCGACGAGATGCTGGACAGGATTTTCGCCGAGATGGCGCCGAAGCGCGGCGACAAGGTCGCGGTGCTGGTCAACTCGCTCGGCTCGACGCCGCTGATGGAACTCTACATCATGAACCGCCGGGTCAAGCAGCGGCTCGACGACATCGGCGTTTCGATCCACGCGACCTGGGTCGGCAACTACTGCACCTCGCTGGAAATGGCCGGCGCCTCGGTGACGCTTTTTCATCTCGACGAGGAGCTGCAGATCATGCTCGACCACCCCTGCGACTGCGCCATGTTCCGTGCCGGCTGACGAAGGAGCGTTCCCGTGACCATCGATGCCGCCGACTTGAAAAGAATGTTCGATACGATCGCGGTGGCGATCGAGGCCGACAGGGACAGGCTCTGCCAGCTTGACGGGGTCATTGGCGACGCCGACCACGGCATTGCCATGGCGCTCGGCTTCAACGCCGTGCGCGATGCGCTGGCGCCACTCGACCTTGCCTCGATCGAGCCGACGGCGCTGCTCAACACGGCGGCGAAATCGTTCCTGAATGCCGTCGGCGCTTCCTCGGGTCCGCTTTATGCAACGGCCTTCATGCGCGCCGCCGCCGCCGCCAAGGGCAAGGCGACGCTGGCGGAGGCGGACTTCATCACCCTGTTCCAGGCAATGGCGCAAGGCATCAAGGATCGCGGCAAGGCGGAACCTGGCGAGAAGACGATGGTCGATGCCTGGCAGCCGGCGGCCGAAGCAGCGGCCGCGGCCAATCTTGCCGGCAAGAACTTGGCTCAGAGCCTCGAAGCGGCCCTTGCCGCCGCCGGGCGCGGCGCGGAAGCAACCAAGGACATGATCGCCGCCAAGGGCCGCTCCTCGCGGCTCGGCGAGCGATCACTCGGGCACGTCGACCCGGGGGCGGCGTCGGCCGTCACCGTGATCAGCGCGATACGCGACAGTGTCGGCCCTATAGCTTCAGATCGAAGCTGACCTTGACGGCATGTCCCTGGGCGTCCTTGGCGATCTGGCCGGAATAGGATGCGCCGAGTTTGGCATTGGACGACAGGAGAACGTCGAACCCGGCTTCGACGGCCAGGGCATCCCTGGCGATCGGCACGCCCGAAATGGTGAAGGATGCTCCGGTGTTGAAGGCCAGATCGGAGGTCGGGCCGACGTTGCCGTAGGCGTGCTGCCAGCCCAGCATGCCGTGCAGGGCGGCCCCGGTCACCCCCGTGTCGAACTGGGTCGAAGCGCGAACGCCAAATGTCGAGAAGGTGTTTTCGGTCGTCGCCTTCTGTGCCGTCAGCGCCGAAGTCGCGCCGCCGGTTTCGGCGAAACCATCGGTGTTCAGATGGACATAGGCGAGGTTGGCGAAGGGTTCGAAGGCATTGTGGCCGATGTCGAACCGGTAGGCCAGTTCGCTGAAAGCTTGCGCCGTCGTGGCATTGTAGTCGGCGGAGACCTGTTCGCTGAAGGCAGGAAAGACCACGCTGCGCCTGGTCTCGATGTCATGCCAGCCATAGATCGCGCCGGCGCGGAAACCGAACTGTCCCAGTTGCGTGCCGGCATAGACGCCGAGATTGTAGTTGTCGCTCGAACCGGATGAAGCCCGGTCGGTGACATCGAACCTCGAATGGCTGTAACCGCCGAGCACGCCAAGCCGCCAGCTTCCAACCGGTGCGTCGGCGCCACCGATGAACCCTGTCGTGTTGCGGCCGAAGGCCGCGGCATCGCCGGAACCGTTCGTATCGCCCGTCATTGCCAGCGCCTGACTCCAGATCACGATGCCATCGGCATTGGCGGGCGCGGCATGCACGCCGCCGGCATCGATGCTGGCGGTTGTCAGGACCGGTGCGGAGACCGCATCGAAGGCGGAGCGAATTCGGCTGCTGGCGGCATCCCGCGCGAAGCGGCTGTCCTCCACCAGAGCGCCGCTGATGTCGGTGTGGATCTCGCCGGAAAGCGCGTTTCCATAGGGACGCAGATAGCGATAGAAACCGACCGCCTCCACGGTGGGGTCACTCTCCAGCGCTTCCCGATTGAGGATGTACATCGACCAACCGTCCTTCGTCTGGTTGAAGGAAAGCCCTTCGACTTCCTGTTCGCGGCCGATGTTCAGATTGCCCAGATTCTCGACTTCGCCGGTCTTGAGGTTCGCCCGGTAGATGATCTTCTGGTCATTGTCGGTCGAAAAATACATCCAGCCGTCCAGAAGCTTGCCGCCCTGTGCCTGGTCGATGGTGTGCGTCAGCGGGATGTATTCCTTGAAGCTCCAATCCGACAGATTGTAGACCGCTATCTCCGTCGCGTTCTCATAGGCCATGCCGTAGCCGAGGCCGTTCTTGGCATCGACGGCCACCCAGCTGGCAATATCATGGATGCCATGGGGCGGATTGAGCGAAAATGCCTGACCGGTGAAGCTCAGGTCACTCGCGCGATACACCGCGAAAACCGGGTTTTCGTATTTGCCCCCGGTGACTGGGTCGCGCTGGCTCGAGTCCAGCGAAATATAGAGAAGCCCGTCGGCATAATCGATGTCGCCGATGTGGTTCAGCCCGATATCGGAATATTGGGACGGAAGCTTGAGGACATCGGGAATGGCGGGCGAGACAGTCAGGGACGGGTTATAGTTCCTGTCAGTGCGCTCGAGAATATTGGTGCCGGAGAAATACCAGTTCGTGCCGTCCGTCGTCACGCCCTGTTGCTTCGCGGATATCGCGTCGCCGGTGAAGGTCGTCTTCTCGACCATGATCCAGGGTTCGACGGCAAACGCCGGCACCGATGTCATGGCGAGCGCGCTGGACAGAACGATGCAGGAGGCTATGGTTTTCGGAAGACAGGCCGTCCCCTTGAGGGCGGCTTTGCTGGCGTGATCGATCATCTTGGAAGACATTTCTGACGCGTTCCTGTTGGTGTTTGTAATCGACGGCTCGACGCGCACGACATCGACCAACGACGCTGGCAATCGCCGGCGATGGCAAGACACGAGGTTTTGTGGCTCTTCGGGTGCTATCTGCGCTGTGGTTCGTCGATCGCTCTGGTGGAGAGTTCAACGATGTGCTCACTAGGGCGGGGACGTGACAATCATATGAATAATTGGAATAGTATGAAGAATTCAGCCCCTCTCTCTCGGGCGTCCCGGATGACGTCGCGCATGGCCGGCTCGTCGCATTCCGGTCTTCACGGCAGACTGCTCAATGAGATCGGCCTCAGCATCGTGCGTGGCGAACTGATTCCCGGCGACCAGTTGCCGAATGGCGACGATTGGAGCGCCTCCTATGGCGCGAGCCGCACGGGCCTGCGTGAAGTCGTCAAGGTTCTGGCTGGCAAGGGCATGGTGGAAATGCGCCCCCGGACCGGGACCAGGGTGCGCCCGCGCAAGTATTGGAACTTCCTCGATCCCGATGTGCTCTTGTGGCGCTTCGGCTCGAGAACGACAGCAGAGGAGGCACGTTCCCTGTTCGAGCTGCGCCGCGCGATCGAACCGACAGCCGGGGCCTTGGCGGCGCAGCGCGCCAGCCCGGAGCAGATCGCCGATTTGCGGGCAATCCTCGAAGAGATGGAACAGGCCGGTGATGACGGCGAACGTTTCGCTGTGCCGGATCTGGCTTTCCACCAGGCGATCCTGCACATGTCGGGCAACGAGTTGATCGGTTCGCTCGCCGCTTTGATCGAGACCGCGCTGGTGATCAGCTTCCGGCTTTCGGACGACAACCCAGCCGGTCAGCGCCATTCGCTCAGCCTGCATCGGCAGATTGTCGAGAATATCGAAAAGCGCGACTCGGTAGCCACCAGCAAGGTGCTGATCGACCTGCTGGACGGAGCGGAAGAGGATGTGCGGCGTTCCCTCGCCGCCAGGCTCGGCAGACAGAAGTAGGCCGGCATCGCAGCATGCACGGCGCGGAACAAGCCCGCCCGGCTATGCCACGGGCCCGCGGCTCATGCAGGCTTCACCGCGTCGAGCCTGTTGATCGCCTCGACATTGCCCGCCGATGGCCCCTTTTCGTCGAACTCGGAGGCAAGCCACGTGTCGACGATCGCCTTGGCCAATTCCGGGCCGATGACGCGGGCGCCCATGGTGATGATCTGGGCGTTGTTGGATTTCACGGCGCGCTCGGCCGAATAAGTATCGTGGGTGAGCGCGGCGCGGATCCCCGGCACCTTGTTGGCAGAGATCGATACGCCGATGCCGGTGCCGCAGAACAGGATGCCGCGATCGTTCTCGCCGTCGATGATGGTCTGGGCGAGTTTTTGCGAGAGGTCGGCATAGTAGCCGGCCTGGCTGAGATCACTGACCTTCAGGCCGGATTTGGTGGCAAGGTGTGCGGCGATGACATCGAGCAGCGGCTTGCCGGCGCTGTCGGCTCCGATGGCTATTCTCATGGTTTCCCTTTCGTGTTTGGATGATTTCAGATCGCCGCCGAAGCGCGGCCGAGGATGTCGATGTAGCCATCCGCCTGCCAGGCGGAGCGGCCGATGAAGAGCCCATCGATATTGGGCTGACCGATCAGCTCGGCGGCATTGCCGGGATTGACGGAGCCGCCATAGAGCACGGGCGGCACGGACGGCAGCAGGCCGCCGGCGACCTTCTTGATCAACCTCTGCTGCTTGTCGGCATAGTCGGAGCCGGCCGGAATGCCCCTGTCGCCGATCGCCCAGACAGGCTCATAGGCGAACAGGATTTTCGCGCCCTTCGCCTCGCCCTCGAGGAATTGCAGAGCGCCCTCGACCTGGGCGCTCAACACGGCATCGGCCTTGCCGCCTTCACGCTCGGCCAGCGTCTCGCCGACGCAGATCAGCGGTATCAATCCGTGCTTCACGGCGGCCGCCGTCTTCAGGCCGACAGCATGATCGGTCTCGCCGAAATGCTCGCGCCGTTCGCTGTGGCCGAGCTCGACCAGATCGAGTCCGCAATCCCTCAGCATCAGCGGCGAGATCTCGCCGGTCCAGGCCCCGGCATCGGCCCAATGCATGTTCTGAGCGCCGACCTTGACGCGCGTCGCCGACAGCGCTTGCTTGACCTCGCGCACCGCCGTGAAAGGCGGGATGACGAAAGGCTGGATGCGGTCATCGAAGCCTGGGATGAAACCGGTCAGGCGCTCAGCGAAAGCCATCGCCTCGGCGAGCGTCTTGTTCATCTTCCAGCTTGTGCCGACCCAGTAAACCACGCGTACTGCTCCTTGCTTTTGTCCAGCGATCAGTTGACGCCTTCGGGATCATGATCCCTTGTCGATCACCGTCAGCGACACGCCGGCGGCATCCAGCGCGGCACGCATCGCCGGCTCGGGCGCGCGGCCGGTGAAGACCGCGTCGAACGCGCTGAGATCGGTGAGGAAGTGCAGCGCCGTGCGGCCGAACTTGCCGTGATCGACCAGCAGATATTTGCGGGTCGCCGCCGCCATCATCAGCCGCTTGGCCTGCACCACTTCCTGGTCCTGGTGGAAGGCGGAAGCGCCGTGAATGGCGGAGGAGGACAGGAAGGCGACGTCGGCACGCAGCGATTTGAGCGACGCCTCGGCCAGCAGGCCGAAGAAGCCGTGGAACTTCTTGCTGTACTGGCCGCCGAGCGCGATGAGGCTGATGCCGCCCGCGCCTGCCAGATCCTGGATGACGGCCAGATTGTTGGTGATCACGGTCAGCGGCCGCAGATCGGCGAGATGCCGCGCAATGCCGCCAGCCGTCGAGCCATCGTCGATGATCACGGTCTGGCCGGGCTCGATCATGCCCACGGCGGCAGCCGCAAGGCGCTGCTTTTCCTCGGTCGCCTGCTTCTGGCGGTAGCGGAAATCGCTTTCGAACAAACCGCTCGGCTGGATCGAGGCGCCGCCGCGCACCTTGCGCAAGAAGCCGCTTTCCTCAAGCTCGTCGAGGTCGCGGTGCACGGTCATCTTGGAGACGCCAAAGAGCAAAGCCAAGTCGTCGACGCCGGCCTGACCGGCGTCCATCAGAAACTCCATGATCCCTTGACGCCTGATATCGCTCTTCATTGCCGCTGACCGCCAACGCGTGGCTCCCTGATCGAACTCAAATGATAACACCTATCGTCGCAAAAGTGACAGACATTTTGTGATAATGGGACAACTTCTTGGGATATTTCGCTTGCCCTGATCGCGGCGCTGTAACAAGAATTGCGGCCGGGACGGTCCGTCACGGTTGCGGTTGCGCCGAAATCCGGCCAGAAGCATCGGGGGCTGGACGATGCGCGGACAGTCCGCAACCACAGGTTCGAAACCAGATACGGGAGACTATTCGTTGGCTCGCATCACACTGAGACAATTGCTCGATCACGCCGCCGAATACGGCTATGGCGTGCCGGCCTTCAACATGAACAACATGGAACAGGGCCTCGCCATCATGGAGGCGGCGGAAGAGACCAAATCGCCTGTCATCCTGCAGGCAAGCCGCGGTGCGCGCGCCTATGCCAATGACGTGGTGCTGGCCAAGCTGATCGACGCGCTGGTCGAGATCCACCCCGACATCCCGGTCTGCATGCATCTCGACCATGGCAATAACGAAGCCACCTGCGTCACCGCGATCCAGTACGGCTTCACCTCGGTGATGATGGACGGCTCACTCAAGGAGGACGGCAAGTCGCCGGCCGACTACGCCTATAATTCGGGCATCACCAAGCGCGTCGTCGACATGGCGCATTGGGGCGGCGTCTCTGTCGAAGGCGAGATCGGCGTGCTGGGCTCACTGGAGAGCGGCGGCGGCGAGCAGGAGGACGGCCACGGCGTCGAAGGCGCGATCAGCCACGACCAGCTTTTGACCGATCCCGAGCAGGCTGTACAGTTCGTCAAGGACACTCATGTCGATGCGCTGGCGGTGGCCATGGGCACCAGCCACGGCGCCTACAAATTCTCGCGCAAGCCGGATGGCGCGGTGCTGGCGATGAACGTCATCGAGGAGATCCACCGCCGCCTGCCCAACATGCATCTGGTCATGCACGGCTCGTCCTCCGTGCCGGAGGAGTTGCAGGAGATCATCAACAAATATGGCGGCCAGATGAAGCCGACCTGGGGCGTGCCGGTGGAAGAAATCCAGCGCGGCATCAAGCACGGCGTGCGCAAGATCAACATCGACACCGACAACCGGATGGCGCTGACCGGCGCGATCCGCAAGGTGCTGACGGAAAACCCGAGCGAGTTCGACCCGCGCAAATATCTGACGCCGGCGATGGCGGCGATGCGCAAGCTCTGCAAGGAGCGCTTCGAGCAGTTCGGCACCGCCGGCAACGCGCCGAAGATCAAGCCGCTGCCGGTCTCGGAGATGGCCAAGCGCTACAAATCAGGCAGCCTCGACCCGAAATTCGGCTGAGTGCCACCGACCGAAAACCTGGCTTCATCTTCGGGCAGGAGCCACACAGGCTCCTGCCCGATCTCTATTCGGCCCTTGGCAAAAGGCTGGGCCTGCCTGTCTCGATGAACGGCGCCCAATAGTCGACGGACTCGCGGATCATGGCCACCACCTGGTGGTCGACCGGCTCACGCTCACGGAACGACAGTTCGAGGCAGATCTCGTTGTCGGTGCCGCCGCCACGCCGCACCGTCTCCAGCAGCTTTTCCGGCGTGATGCGGCCGTCTCTGTTGTAGGCTGATGTGAAGGGCCAATGGCCGCCCTTGTTCATCGACGACTGCTTGATGTGGATGATCGGCGACTTCCTGGGAAAGGCCCCGGCCCAGGCATAGGGGTCGATGTCGGCCGGATTGCTTGATGTGACGTCGCCGTGGTCGATGTCGACCATCATCTCGAGCGGAATGGCCATGCCCGCGGCGTCGATCGCGTCTTGCAACAGCCGGCAGTTCTCGATGGTGTGCCCGAACTCCCGTCCGACCGACATCGGCTCCCAGAACAGGTAGCTCAGGCCGGCCGCGCGGGCATGCTGGGCGACCTCGCGCCAGCAGTCCAGCGCGATGTCGAACAGCTGGGCGCGGCGTTCGGGATCGTCAAAGTCGCGATGGGTGAAGATGGCGAATTGCGTGCCCATGCCGCTGGCGCCAAGCTCGGCCGAGATGTCGGCGAAGGTCTTGAACCAGTCGACATAGTAGCGGCGCACATCCGCGTCGGGGTGGCCGAAATGATTGAGCCGGCCGTAAGGGCCGGTCATGCCGGAGGTGACACGCACGCCGGTGCGGGAGAGTGCGCCGCGAAACAGGCGGACGAATTTGACGATCGTCGCCGCGGGCCAACCCGGATTGACGAATTCATGCGTGAGTTGCACGTCCCGGATGCCAATGTCGTAGGCGATGGTGTCGATCAGGTCAGCCGGATCGGCAAAACGGTTCACCAGCGGATTGGTGTTGAGGGAGAGCGTGAAGGCCAAGGCGCGCTCCCTCTTTCAGCGTTGGCTGGTGGCGAACAGTGCCGTCATTGCAACGTCGCCCCCTCGCGGTTGAGTTGCTGGCGGTATTTTTCGGCGTCCCAGTTCAACAGTTCGGCATTCTCCTTAGGACTGAGATAATTGACGCGCGCCGCGCCATCGACGCGGGCGACGACGTCGGCCAGACAACGCGCCATCGCCTCGGCGCCGGCATTGGCGTCCCGGCGCATCAGCACGCCCTTGCCGGGAAACAGGAGGGACGTCGGCGCGGCTGCGGTGCGGGCGACGATCGCCGCCGCGTTCTCTCCGGGACCGGCGATCACCGAGCCGACGCCAAGGAAGATGACATGATCCGGGTAGAGGCTGCCGGAAGCCGCGATGCGGCAACTGGCGAGGTCGGTCGCGACGTCATGCGCGGCGGCCGACGCCGGCAGCCGGTAGTCGCTGCCGGCGGCGAGCCTCAGCAAAGCGTCGAGATCGGGGGCTGGGGCCGGCCGCGGCGGCCTCGCGAGCAGCCCGGTCACCCGTTGTAGAAGCAAGGCCGCTTCGGCGACCGTGTCGGCGGCGACCACCAGCCCATGATTGCCAAGCACGAGCACGTTGGTCGCAGGCTTCAGCCGCTCGGCGATCCCTTGCGCCAGCGGGAAGCCGGGCCTGCGATAGGGCACGAAGGCCCAATCGAGGCCGCGCAGGCGTTCCTCCAGCAGGGCTTCGGCATTGGCCTGCACGGCGATCGAGATCGTCTCGACGCAATGGACGTGGACGACGATCTTCTGCGGCAGCAGAGCATGTACCGTCGTCTCGATGGAGGGCCGCAGCTGGCGAGGATTGAGGTCCGCCAGCGTGAACTGACCGGCAGTCTCGGCCGCCGGGCTGCGCTGCGCCACGGCGTCCAGCAGTGGCGCCAGCGCGACCGGCACCATGATCTCATCGTCGCGCGCGTTCTTCAGCCAGGTGCCCGAGGCTTTGATCCACAGCACGCCGGCCTGCTTGATGGAGGTGTTGCCGCCGGCGCCCTGGACCAGCAGCGGATCGGCGCCGATACTGGCCGACAAGGAGCGCAGCATGCGGAATTCACTGGTTCCAGTATTGACGAGCCCCCCCATCAGCCTGCCTTCGCCAGCCGGTTCGCGCACCAGTGCTCGAAAGCCGTCCTCTCCTCGGCGGACAGATGCAGGCCATGCTTGGTGCGCCGCTGCAGGATATCGGCCGACGTCAAAGCCCACTCCCGGTCGAAGAGATAATTGGCCTCGCGCTCAAAGAAGTCCTTGCCGAAGCAGCGTCCGAGTTCATCTATCGAACGGGCCGCGCCAACCAAAGCTCGTGTCCTGGTGCCGTAGAGCCGACCATAATGCTTGAGCAGCGATGCCGGTATCCAAGGATACTCGTGTCCGAGGTCGCCAAGAAACTGTTCGAAATCGGCATTGGCGATGTCACCGCCGGGCAGATGCGCCTTCGCGGTCCACGGCTTGCCCATTTTGGGGAAGAACGGGGCGATCCTGTCCAGCGCATGCTCGGCCAGTTTGCGGAAGGTGGTGATCTTGCCGCCGAAGACAGAGAGCAGCGGCGCCTGCCCGTCCGGTGCGTCGAGCTCGAAAATGTAATCGCGGGTGACGGCGCTGGGGTTGTCGGCATTGTCGTCGTAGAGCGGCCTGACGCCGGAGAACGAATAGACGACATCGCCGCGCGCAAGTCCGCGCTTGAAATAGCGGTTGACCACCCTGATCAGGTAGTCGATCTCGCTCCCGTCCGCCGCCACATCCTCAGGCCGTCCATCATAGGGAATGTCGGTGGTGCCGATCAGGGCGAGATCGTTCTGATAGGGGTTGATGAAGATCACACGCTTGTCGCTGTTCTGGATGAGATAGGCCTGACGCCCCTCCCAGAATTTCGGCACGACGATGTGGCTGCCCTTGACCAGGCGGACATTGCGCCTGGAGTTCTGGCCGGCAACGCGGTTGACGATGTCGTTGACCCAGGGGCCGGCGGCATTGATCAGCGCGCGGGCCCGAACCATCGTCCTGATGCCCGTCCTGCCGTCCTGCATCTCGACAACCCACAGGCCGTTCTCCCGGCGGGCGGCGGTGCAGGCGGTGCGGGTGAAAACCCTGGCGCCGCGCTCGGCGGCGTCGAGCGCGTTGATGACGACGAGGCGGGCGTCGTCGACCCAGCAATCGGAATATTCGAAGCCGCGCCGGAAGGCGTCCTTGATCGGCGCGCCCTCGGGCGCGGTGCGCAGGTTGAGCGTGCGCGTCGCCGGCAGCCGCTTGCGGCCGCCGAGATGGTCGTAGAGGAACAGGCCGAGCCGCACCAGCCAGGCTGGCCGGTCGTCCGGGCTATGCGGCAGCACGAAGCGCATCGGCCAGATGATGTGCGGTGCCGATTCCAGGAGCACCTCGCGCTCGATCAGCGCTTCGCGCACCAGGCGGAATTCGTAATATTCGAGATAGCGCAGGCCGCCATGGACGAGCTTGCCCGAGCGGGAGCTGGTGCCTTCGGCGAGATCGTCCTTCTCGCACAGGATGACGGAAAGGCCGCGGCCGGCGGCATCGCGCGCAATGCCGGCGCCGTTGACGCCGCCGCCGATGACGAAGAGGTCGACGATTTCAGCGCCACCGCTCATGTCGCCATGGCCTCGATGCCGATTTGATGCGTCATGGCCATTGCCTCAGCATGGATTGACCGGAGGCAGGCCGGCGAGGTAGCGGCGCACCTCTTCGGCGGCCTGTTCGGCGGCATAGGTGACGGTGCGCACCGAAGCGCCGGCAATGTGCGGCGTCAGCGTTACATTGGGGAGCTGCAGCAACGGCCAGTCGGCAGGCACCGGCTCGACCGCGAACGTCTCCAGCATGGCGCTGGCGATCTGGCCTGAAACAAGCGCCTCGTAGAGGGCGTCATAGTCGACCAGCGGCCCACGCGCGGTGTTGATGAAGATCACTCCCGGCTTCATCCGCGCGATAGTGTCCGTGCCGATCATGCCGCGCGTCTCCTCGGTCACCCGGGGATGTAGCGTGACGACATCGGAGCGGGACAGCAGATCGTCCAGCGCGACGAGTTCGACGCCGGCATTGCGGTCGTCGACACTCAATTGAACATAAGGGTCGCAAACGAGGACACGGCAACCGAAGGCGCGCAAAAGGCGGACGACCTTGGTGCCGATATTGCCGTAGCCGATGACACCGACGGTCATTTCGTTGAGTTCGCGACCGGTGCGGTCAGCGCGGTAGAGATCGCCGCGCCATTCGCCCTTGCGCAAGGCCTCGTGGCCGACCCGGATCAGCCGCGTCTCGGCCAGGATGGCGCCGATGGTGAACTCGGCCACCGCGGTCGCGTTGCGGCCAGGCACATTGACCACGGTGATGCCGTGCGCCTTGGCCGCGGCCATGTCGATGTTGATCGGGCCACCGCGCGAAACCGCGACCAGCTTGAGACCCGGCAGGCGCCGCATCATGCCGTCCGACAGGGGCGCCAACTGGGTGACAAGGATTTCGGCATCGCCGATGAAATCGACGACCTCGTCGGGGTGGCCGAAATACTCCTTGATCTTGTCGAGGCCGAGCGCCGGATCGCCGAACTCCATCGGCTCGTCGGGCCAGGCCGTCTGCAATGTCCTGATATCGAGGTCGCCGCTCGCGACCTTCTCGATTTTGGCGCGAAAAACCTCCGGAAGCATGAAGTTGTCGCCGATGATCGCTATTCTCTTACGCATACTCGATTTCTCAACTTGCCTGCACTGAAGCCATCGCGCGCCAGACCGGCCGCAATGCCTGGTGCGCCAACATGTAGGATGGGGTCATCTTGTCGTAGATCGCGGCGAGGCTGCGATCGCTTGGCTCGGCCTCGCCAAGCAGCGGCGTCACCCATTCGCCGACGCATTCGTCCATGGACGGGTAGAGACCGACACGTACAGCGGCGATCATCGCCGCGCCAGCCGCTCCTGCCTCCTCGCGCGCGCTGGTGCGGATGTCGGCCCCGACCGCCGCACCCAGGATCTTGCGCAGTGCCGGGCTCCTGGCCGCGCCGCCTGTCAGGCGGACTTCGCGCGGCAACGGCCCCATGGCGGCGTAGCAGTCACGCGCCGCGAAGGCCAAGCCCTCGAAGACGGCGCGGACGAGGTCGGCATAGCCGTGCCGTGAGGAGATGCCGACGAAGCCCGCCCGCGCATTGGCATCGACGAACGGCCCCCGCTCCCCCGCCTCCGACACATAAGGCTGATAGAGCAGCGAGGCGGGCTGCGAGGCCGCTATCCAGGCATCGACCAGCGCGATCATCTCGCCATTGCTTCGCGAAATGCCTTGGGAGGCGAGGATGCCGGAGGCAAGGCCAAGCACCCAGTCGATGTTGAGCGTCGCCGCCATGTTCGACTGCATCTGCGCGAACACGCCGGGCGCCGGCATCGCCATGGTGTAGCCCGTCGCCGCGTCGTTCAGCTGTACATCGTCGGGTGTCTCGGCCAACCGCATATGCATGCCGGTCGAGCCGATGATCGAGCAGCCGGGCTTGCGCTCGCGGTCGAGCAGGCCGGCACCAAGCGCGGTGCAGACGACGTCGACATAGCCGAGCACCACCGGCGTACCGGCCAGCATGCCGGTGGCGCCGGCCGCCGCCTGCGACAGCCCGGTGCCGTGCCTGGTGCCGTCGACGATCGGCGGCAGCAGATGCCTGAGATCGGCGACGCCGAGCACGTCGAGCACATCGTCGCAATAGTCGCGAGTATGGAAATCGCCGAAGGTGAAGGTTCCCTCGGAGGGATCGGTGGCGCGTTCGCCGGTCAGCTTGAAATAGAGCCAGTCCTTGCAGTGGAAGGCGGTCGCCGCCTTGCCGAGCATTTCGGGCATGGTGCGCTTCATGAAGACGAACTGCGAACCTTGCTGGCAGGCGGCAAGCCCGCTGCCGGTCTTTTCGAAGCGAAGCCGGTCCTCGGGACGCGCACGGATCTCCTCGACGATGGCCGCGGCGCGCGCGTCGAGCCAGAGCCAGCCCTTGGCCACCGGCTCGCCCTTGGCATCGATCAGCCAGGTGCCATCGCCTTGCCCTGTCACCGCGATCGCCACCGTCCGGCTGGCGAGATCGGGCACCTTGTCGGCGAGCTGGCGCAATGTCGTGGCGGCATCGCTCCATGTGCGCGCCAAATCCTGTTCGGCGCCGCCGCCCGGCAGCGTTTCATAGTGGTTGGGCAGTGCCGCGGCTGCAATCTGCCTGCCCGCCGTGTCGAAAGCGATGGATTTGATGACGGAGGTGCCGGCATCGATGCCGATCAGTATGTCGCGCATCACGCAAGCTCCATGCCGTGCGAAATCGCTTTGCCACTGGCCTGGTCGAAGACATGCAGGTTCTTCGGATCGATGCTGACATTGATCGGCGCGCCAAGATCCAGGCGGGTGCGATCATGCTCGACCAGCACCAGCGAGCCGCCGGCGAAGTCGGCGGCTATGTGCGTCTGGTCGCCGAGCCATTGGTTGGCCGAAACCCTGGCGGGAACACCTTCCTTCGAGCGCCGGACCGCATAAGGCCTGATGCCGATGACAACCCGCTCGCGGCTGAGCAGTTGATCGCGAACCGGCGCGCTGAAGGCGTCCTTGTCGTAGTCGAGCGAAAGGCCGTCGGGCAGCCTGAGATTGATGCGACCGGCGGCTGTCGCGACATAGGCCTCGAAGACGTTCATCGGCGGCTCGCCGACGAACGTGCCGGTGAACAGGTTGGCCGGGCGCTCCTTGATCCTGTCCGGCGTGTCGAACTGCTGCAGCACGCCACCCTCCATCACCGCGATGCGATCGGCCAGCGCGTTGGCCTCGGTCTGGTCGTGGGTGACCAGGATCGCGGTCAGGCCGCGCTCCTTGATGAAGTGCTTGATGCGGCCGCGCAGCACGGCGCGCAGCTGCGGTTCGAGCTGTCCCATCGGCTCGTCCAGCAGATGCAGATCGGCCTCGCGGATCAGCGCCCGGCCGAGGCTGGCGCGCTGCTGCTGACCGCCGGAGATCGAGCTTGGATAGCGCTCCAGTATGTCCTCGATCTCGAGCAATTTGGCGATGCTGGCGACCTTGGCGTCGACCTCGCTCTTCGGCAGCCTTGCCGCCTTGAGCGCGAAGGCCATGTTTTCGCGCACGGTCAGCGGCGGGTAGAGCGAATAGCCTTCGAAAGCCATCGCCACATTGCGCTTGACCGGCGGCAAGGTGTGCACCTGTCGGCCGCCAACAGCGATCGCGCCGCGCGAGACCTCTTCGAAGCCGGCGATCATGCGCAGCGTGGACGTCTTGCCGCAGCCGGACGAACCGAGCAGCGCCACGATCTCGCCCTTGGCGATTTCCATGGTCAGGTTCTTGACCGCGTGGACGCCCCGGTCGATCGGGCCATAGAACTTGTCGACGCCCGAAATGGCGAGTGCGCTCTGGCTCATGCCGCTTCTCCATTGCGCAAAGCGACAACGTTCTTCGAGCCGATACGCTCGCCGCTGGCGTGATCGAACAGCAAGGCGCTCTTGCCGTCGACGGCGATATGAGCCTTGCCTTCGCTGCGGCCGGGCGTTCCGGCCGGGCGTGAAACCAGGATCTCGCGGCCGCGCACGGTGCGCACCAGCGTGACGATCTTTTCGTTGAGCGGCGTCTCGGCCTCGACCGTCACGGGGATGGCGCCCGGGATGCCTTCCTCGACGAAGCTCAGCGCTTCGGGCCGCAGGCCGATCACGCAGTCGCGGCCGACCGCCGTCTCATAGGCGCCGGCCAGATGGACCTGGACATTGGACAGGCCGACATAAATCCCCCTGGTATCCCGCGCGGGCTTGACGTCGAGCAGGTTGATGGTGGGGTCGCCGAACAGCCGAGCGATCTCGATATTGGCCGGCTCTCGATAGATCTGCTCAGGCGTGCCGAGTTGCCTGATGACGCCTTGGGACATGACGGCGATACGGTCACCAAGCGCCATGGCTTCCTTGTAGTCCTGGGTGACGTAGACGACGGTGGCGCCGCGATCGGCAAGCAGGCGCGGCAGTTCCAGCCGCATCTCGAAGCGCAGCTTGGCGTCGACATTGCGCAAGGGATCGTCGAGCAGGAGAAGCGGCGGCGAGCCGACAAGCGCGCGGGCAAGTGCCGTACGCTGCTTCTGGCCGTTGGAGAGCGCGCGCGGCTTGTGGGAGAGCACATGGCCGATCTTCAACAGCTTGGCGACGCTTTCGACGCCGGCCTTGATCGCGCTTGGTGACGACCGCTTGGCTTCCAAGGGCGTCGCGATGTTGTCGAATGCGCTCATATGCGGAAACAGCGCGAAATTCTGGAAAGCCATGCCGACGCCACGGAATTCCGCATCCACATCTGTCATGTCGTCGCCGCCGATGAAGATCTTGCCTTCATCGGGATCGATGACCCCGGCGACCAGCCGCAGCAGCACCGTCTTGCCGGCGCCAGAGGGTCCGAACAGCACAAGGGTTTCGCCATCGGCGACGGTCAACGACAGATTGTCGAGGACGGTCTGGCTCTTGTAGCGCTTGACGATGTTTCTGAGTTCGAGGCTGGCCATGTCTATCCTTTCACCGCGCCGAGCGAGAGGCCTTCGACCAGATAGCGCTGCGCATAGAGGGCGAGCGCCAGTGTCGGCGTGATCGAGAGCACGATGGCCGCCGAGATCTGGCCGTACTGGATGCCCGAGGAGGTGATGAAGGCGAGCGCGCCGACCGTCACGGGCTGCTTGTCGGCCGACGCCAACACCAACGCGAAGACGAAATTGTTCCAGGCGAAGATGAAGGCGAGCAGGCCGGCGGCGGCGATGCCGGGACCGGCGAGCGGCAGCGCGATCTTGCGGAAGGTGGCGAACCAGGAATGGCCGCCGATGCGGTAGGCATATTCGATGTCGGCCGGGATATCCTCGAAATAACCGCGCACGATCCACAGGATCAGCGGCAGGCAGATCAGCTGGTAGACCCAGATCAGCCCGATATAGGTGTTGGCGAGCCCGAGCTTCTGGAAATAGAGGGTGAGCGGCAACAGCACCAGGAGCGCCGGCGCGAATTTGAACGACAGCAGCGTGAAGGCGATGTCCTCCGAGCCGCGGAATTTATGGCGCGCGAAGGCGTAGGCCGCCGGCACGCCGAGCAGCAGCGAGACCGCGACCGAGGTCACCGACAGGAACACCGAATTCCAGAGATTGCGCATGAAGGCGATGTCGAGCGTGCCGGCGGCGGTCATCAGCTTGCCGGTGATCAGCGCCGTGTAATTGGCGAGCGTCGGCTCGAAGACAAGCTGCGGGGGGATCCGCAAGATGGTCTCGTTGGTCTGGAACGACATCATGAAGATCCAGACGATCGGGAACATGAAGAAGATCACGACCAGCGTCAGGGCTATGCCACGCAGGATGCGTTCGAGAAGCGAGGTATGTTCCATCCCGGCCTCCTATGCCTGGCCACGGGCGCGTTCGCGCAGCCGCAGCCAGTTCTTGATGAAGATGTTGGAGAGCAAGTAGGTGATCGCCCACAGGATGATCATCAGTGCCGCCGAGCGGCCGACATTGGTCGACTGGAAGAAGTTGAGATAGGCCTCGACCTGGAAGACGGTCAGCGTGTCGCCTGGCCCGCCTTGGGTCATGGCATAGATGATGTCGAACTGCTGGATGGAATCGAGCAGGCGAAACAACGTCGCCGTCAGGATGTAGGGCGTCAGCATCGGTAGCGTGATGCGGAAGAAGACAAAGCTCCTCGGCACGCCATCGAGCGCCGCCGCCTCGAAGGGCTGCGTCGGCAGGCTGCGCAGGCCCGCGAGCAGCAGGATCATGATGAAGGGCGTGTAGACCCAGATGTCGACGAGCACGACGGTGAACAGCGCCGTGGACGGCGACGAGGCCCAGCGGAAATCCTGCAGCCCGATGAGGCTGGCGAGATAGCTCAAGACGCCAAAGCCGGGATTGGTCATAAGCTTCCACATCAATGCCGCAAGCGCGGGCGCCGTCATCAGCGGCATCAGGAGCATGATCGAGATGAAGTTGTTCAGCGTCGAGCGCTTCTGCAGCAGCAGGGCGATGGCAAGGCCGAGAAGCAGTTCCAGCACGACGGTGGTGCCGGCATAGAGCAGCGAGACCTTGAGCGTGTTCCAGAACTTCGGATCGGTGAAGAAGGAGATGTAGTTGTCGCCCCAGTTGAACTGCCGCGCCCAGGGCTGGCTCAGCCGATAGCGCTGGAACGAATAGACGACCGAGGTCAGGAACGGGATCAGTATGCCTATACAGACAAGCAAGGCCGGCAGGCTGAGCACGTAGGGCAGCACCCGCTTGCTGATCCTGAAGCCGGATGGCCCGGTCCTTTGGGTTGTGACGGCGGTCATCCGCTGCTCCGTGATCCCTGTTGCTTCGCCCTGCCGGCCGCCCGAGGGAGCCGGACGGCCGGTGGGCGAGTTGGCGGCAACCTCGCGGTGCCGCATCGCAGTCCTGAAATGGTGGGCAGGACTGGCCTGCCGCAGCAGGCCAGTCTCCGGGGTCCGGCCTAGCCGAGACCGGCTTCCTTGAGCTGGCCGTTGATGCTTTCGGCAAGCCTGTCGAGGCCCTCGTCGACCGGCACTTCCTTGGCCACCATCTTCTGCAGCGTCGCCGCCCATTCGGTGGTGAGGTCGAAGAACAGCGGCTGCGCCGTGAACTTGATCGAGGCACCGGCCGCCGAGGCGTCGAACATCTCGACGTAGCCCGGATAGCTCTTGTTCAGCTTCTCGCGGAACATTTCGTCCTTCCAGACCGACTGGCGGACCGGATCGACGAAATCCATTTTGGTGGCGCCGAACAGTCCGTGCTCAGGACCGGAGGCCCATTGCAGGAAGTACCAGGTCGCGTCCTTGTCCTTCGAGAAGTTGGACATCGCCAGCGACCAGATCCAGATGTTGGGCGTCGAGGCCTTGGCCTCAGGATTGGCGGTGAAGGCGGCATAGGCAAGCTTGCCGGCCATCTTGTTGTCGCCGCCATTCATGAAGTAGCCGAGGCAGTCGGCGTCGAAGATCATCGCCGAGGCGCCGGCGCCGAGGTCCGTGCCGACCTGGTACCAGGTGTAGGTCGACCAGTCCTTGGGGCCGCTCTCCTGGATCATCTTCACCCATTTGGCGTGGAAGGCCTTGGAGCCGGCCGTGTTCATCGCGGCCGCGAGCTTGCCATCTGCGGAAACAGTCAGGTCCTTCTCGTTGAAATTCGAGTAAGCCGACAGGAAGCCCGGATGGATCGTCGCCCAGGAACGCGAGCCACGAACGCCTATGCCGTAGACCCCGCCGCCAATGTCCTTCTGCAGCTTGGCAGCGGTGGTGATCATCTCATCCAGATTGCCGGGAACGCCGACGCCGGCCTTGTCGAACATGCCCTTGTTGTAGGTGATGTTGTTCTGTTCGAAAGCCCACGGAATGCACCACTGCTTGGCGTCTTCGGAGCCCAGCGCACCGCCCGGCTTGCCGTTCCAGGCGCAGGACGACTTCACGCCCGGCAGGATATCGTCCCAAGCATAGTTCGGGTTGGTCTTGGCCGGGTCCTTGATCCATTCGTTGAGGTCGGTGATCCAGCCTGCCGGACCATAGGTCCAGGTCATGTAGGCACCGGTCATGAAGGCATCGTATTCGGGCGAGCTTGCCGAAAGCGCCGCCGTGACCTTGTCGAAATAGACGTCTTCCGGGAACACGTCGTAGACGACATTCATGCCGGTCAGTTTCTTGAAGTTCTCGAGGTCGGCGATCATCGCATCGGCATAGGGATGCTTGTTGAGCAGGAGCTTGATGGTCTTGCCCTTATGCGCCTGCCAGTCGAAATCGGCGGCGAGTGCGCGGGTCTGCCCCAGATTGAGCAGCGTGCCGGCGGTGCCGGCCGCAAGGCCCATCGCACCCAGGCCCTTGATCAGTCCGCGACGGTCGACCTGTCCACGCAGGAAGGCGTCTATGAGGTCTTTCTCTTTCTCATGCATTTCGTCTTCTCCTCCACAGGGTAGTTTCAACCAAACTGATGCCGGCTACCCGACCGGCGTCTCCTCCACGAGCGATCGCGCCGTCCGCTCGTCTGTTATCAGGCCCCTGAGATAGCGGCCTTCGAGCACCGACTTGATGGCGCGAACCTTGATCTTGCCGCCGGCGACGGCGACGATCCGGCGGCTGGCAATGTCCTCCCGCGTCAGCGCCAGCGCCCGGTTGGAAACGGTGGTAGCCACCGCCTTGCCGGCCTCGTCGAAGAAATGACCGAGCAATTCGCCGACGCCGCCATTGCGGCGGATCTCCTCCATCTCGCCCTTTTCGATCATGCCGGTGGCAACCAGCGATGCCTCGCGCTCGGCGGTGCCGATACCGGCGAACAAGAGGTCGGCGGAGCGCGCGAGATCGAAGACCTCGCTGATGCCCTTCTGCCCGAGCAGCACGGTCCGGTCCTCGGCGGTATTGGCGAACATCGGCACCGGCATCACATAGGCTTCGGCGCCGGTGCGTTCTGCCAGGCGGTGAATGACATCATGCGGGTTGGCCGAGAATTTCCGCGTCAGGCCGCCAAGCAGCGAGACGAAGCGGATCTTGTCGGTCGAGGTGCGCGGCAGATACTCCACGCAGGCGGTCAGCGTGCGGCCATGGCCGACACCGATCAGCGCCTCCTCGCCGCGCTCGATCTCGCGCTTGAGGAACTGCGCGCCGGCAATGCCGAGCGCCTTGAGCGGCAGATCCTCGGAATCGAAATCCGGAACCACCTCGCAATAATCGAGGCCGTAGCGGCGGGACAATTCGTCCTCGAGCTGCACGCATTCGGAGACTTCGCCGTCGATATAGACCTTCACCAGCCCTTCCTGGTTGGCCTTGGTGATGAGGCGATGGGCCTTGAGGCTGGTCAGCCCCAGCCGCTTGGCGACCTCGGACTGGGTAAGGCCGCCGGCATAGTGAAGCCACGCGGCGCGCGTCGCCATGCTGGTTTCGTCGTCGCGCAGGAGGCCGTTGCCAAACCCTACCATTTCCACCCTTTGATATTTTTATCAGTTGTTGCAAAATTTTTCACACGACTCGATCAGAGTCAAGCGCCAGCCTTCCCCCGTCGTGCACGGAGGTTCAAAAGGGCTCCTGGCCGCCCAGGGACACGGAGAGCGCGCGCGAGTGCGCCGCGCCTGCGTTACTTCGCAGGCCGCCTGCCCGGTGGCCGGTCAATTCGAAGGAAAAAGATCTACTGCAAGGTCCTTGCGGCGGACGGCATGGCGCGGTCGTGCGCGACGCCCAGATCCTCCGCGCCGATCGCCCTATCGAGGCCGGTCGCCACGACGGAAACCCTGAACCGGCCTTCCATGCTCTTGTCGAAGATCGCGCCGACGATGATGTCGGCGTCTTCATAGACCTCCTCGCGAATGCGGGTGGCGGCTTCGTCGACCTCGAACAGGGTCATGTCGCGGCCGCCCGATATCGAGACCAGGACGCCCTTGGCACCCTTCATCGATACTTCGTCGAGCAGCGGGTTGGCGATCGCGGCTTCGGCCGCCTTCATCGCCCGGCTTTCGCCTGACGCCTCGCCGGTTCCCATCATGGCGCGGCCCATGCCGCGCATCACCGATTTGACGTCGGCGAAGTCGAGATTGATCAGGCCTTCCTTGACGATGAGATCGGTGATGCAGCTGACGCCGGAATAAAGCACCCGGTCGGCGAAGACGAAGGCATCGGCGAATGTGGTCTTGGCATCGGCGATCCGGAACAGGTTCTGGTTCGGGATGACGATGACCGTGTCGGCGCTTTCGCGCAGTCGCTCGATACCCTCTTCGGCCATCTGCATGCGGCGCCTGCCCTCGAAAGTGAAGGGCTTGGTGACGACCCCCACCGTCAGGATGCCGGCCTTGCGCGCCGCTTGCGCAATGATGGGTGCGGCGCCGGTGCCGGTACCGCCGCCCATGCCGGCGGTGACGAAACACATATGCGTGCCGGCCAGATGGTCCATGATCTCGTCGAGCGATTCCTCGGCCGCGGCGCGGCCGATCTCGGGCAGCGATCCCGCGCCCAGCCCCTCCGTGACGTGCGCGCCAAGCTGGATCAGCCGCGTCGCCTTCGACATGGTCAGCGCCTGGGCATCGGTGTTGGCGGCTATGAATTCGGTTCCCTGAAGCTGCTCCGCGATCATGTTGTTGATGGCGTTGCCGCCGCCGCCACCGACGCCGATAACGGTGATCTTGGGTCTCATCTCGGAGATTTCCGGCTTCTTGAACTCGGCCATGCCTGCTTCTCCTTCGCCAATTGCGCGCTTCACGACCCACCCGCGGATTGCCTGCAAGACATTGCAATCGAGCGGCATGACGCGAATCAGTCCGTTCGGATGGATGCCCCAAAAAGCCAGAGAGAGGCCGGACGTGCAAGTGCGTGGAAGCTCAAGATTTGTGATGAAGGGGCCGACATCGTGCGACCGGCTGTCCGATCCCGGGCGATTGACCCTGATCCGGCCTTCTTCAGGGCGCCTTGCGCTCTGGAACCTGGCTGGTCGCCCGCTCCAGGATCGGCATCATCAGCGCGAACAGCTCCGCCTGCGATGACAGGCTGCATCTGTTGTAGAGCTGTTTGCGGAAAACCTTCACCGTCTGCGGGCTGACCCCGAGGTTCAAACCGATCGATGGCGAGGAGTGTCCCTGCAAGATGAGGAGCGCCACTTCGGCCTGACGCTTGCTCAACAGCACATTGTGATGCGTCCGCATCGCCGCGATCAGGCTGTCGGTGATCGACATCGGGCGCGGAGCGACCGCGGGCGGGGCTTCGGACGCAACCCAATGCGCGCGCAGCAGCGACATGATCGCCGGCTCATGCGCGCGCAGGCAGTCCTCGGCCTTGGCCGCGAAGGCCTGGCCGGAAGAACCGTCCTTGCCCATCGAGATGGTGATGGTGGCGTTCTCCCCGATCGGCAACACGACCGATATTTCGTCGGTGATGCCGATCCGCCCGTAATACCACTTGAAATAGCGGCTGCGGCGAAACTGGTCAGGCGCCACGTCGAGAAGACGATAGAGCCCCGGCGCGCCGCGCCTCAGGTGAAAATGATAGATCGGATCAAGCAGATAGGCGGCCGGCAGATATTGTTCGGCGAGATAGCGAAACACATCGGGACCATAGATCTTCTTGTAGAGCACGTTGGGTACAGCGGTACCCGAGAAAACGATGACGATGACATTGTCGTAGCTGAGGCAACGCCGCAGATACTCGGTAACAGCCGGATAGAACTCGCGTTTGCCGATCGCATCGATGGCCAGCGCCAGACCTTCAAAGATGGACTTTGTCACCAATCATACCCCAATGGGGGTATATACCCCCAAGAAACGATGCCCGTAGTGTAAATCAAAAAAAACAGGGGTACGAGAGAATTGTCCAGCATGCCATTCAAGAGAGCGCACAGGCCGGGATCGCGGCGCGGATCTTTGCCGCGATGAAACGCCCCGTCGATCATGGCGCCATGGCCGTTTCGGGCTACACGGTTCCCTGGCACATAGCCGCCGGAGCGCCGGTCGCGCTTCATGTCTCCTCGTCCCGGCCGGTGCGCGACGTGCGGATCGTGCGGCTCGATACGCCCACGGCCGAATTCATGGACTGGCGTGTCGAACCGACAGGGAATGCCGCGTCGCATCGCGACTTCGACCACGGGTCCTTCCCCAGGATCGCGGCAACGGAACTGGCCAAGACCACTAAGATCAGCGGCGTCGCCTTCGAAGTGTATTTGACCCGAAATGACGGCGCCCGCGTGCTCTTCGAATGCGGAAATCTGCGCCTTGGGTTGCAGGACGGACGTCTGACATCGAGCCATGACGGCAAGCCGCAGGAAATCGGCGAGATTTTGCCGGCGAATACGTGGCTGACGGTCGAGATCTCGTCCGATGGCAATGCGACGATCCTGAAGATCGGCTCGGACGACCTCTTGTCGCCATATCGCCTGCATCGTCAATTCGATCGGCCCTGGTCTCCCATCGGCGACATGGTCTTCGGCGCCAGCGCGGCGAACGATGTCAAAACGCTGAATGCCAAGTTCTCGGCGATAGCGCTGCAGACCGCGACGGGACACATCGCCTGGACGTTCCCCACCTTGCTGCCGAGCGGCCCGATCGCCTCGGCCGGCGGAGACAGCGTCCTCTTGCTGGAAACCGTCAACCAGCCGGCATTCTGCATGACCTCGCGGCGCTGGGATGGATCAAGTTTCGACCCCCGGCTGGTGCCGTCGCATTACGATGCGGTGCATTGCCATGACGACGACATGGGCGCGTTGCAGTGGCCGGCCTCGTACCATGTGCATGTCCCCGACGAGGCGCCCGCGGGCGTCTATGCCTTCGAGGTCGGCCATGACGAAGGCGCGGAGCGCATCGTCTTCTTCATCACCTCATCCGTGCGCCGTACGGCGCTGCTGTTCCTCGTACCGACGGCCACCTATCTCGCCTATGCGGATGAATTCCTGCCGGCGCATCTCTACGAATGGATGTGCGAGGATCGTGGCCACCGCTTCGCGATCGATAACAACCTGAAGTCGCTCTACGACTATCACAGCGATCTCAGCGGCGTGTCGATCGCTTCCTACAAGAAGCCGAAGGCGACGCTGCGCGACGACTATAATTACCCGCTCTGCGGTTGCCCGCACAATCTGCCGGTCGACCTGCATTTCCTGCGCTTCTGCCACAATAACGGCATTGCCTTCGACCTCATCACCGACCGCGACCTGCATGAGCGGGGCGTTGCCGGCTTGCAGGATTATCAAGCGGTCATCACCGGCAGCCATCCCGAATACATGTCGGTCGAGATGGAACATGCGCTGCGCCAGTTCGCCGCGACGGGCGGCGCCATCGCCTATCTCGGCGGCAATGGTTTTGCCGGCAAGGTGGCATTCCAGGACGATCTGATGGAGTTGCGCCGTTCGCCGCTCGAGGCGGGCCGCACCTGGGACGGGCCGATCGCCGAACAGTCGCTGTCGATCACCAACCAGCCGGGCGGCCATCTTCGCGCCAGCGGGCGTGGCGAATTCTCGCTGACCGGCGTCGCCATCTCGCTCATGGGCTTCGATGGTGCGCGGCCTTTCACGCGTACGCCGGACAGCCATCACCCTTCAGCCGCGTGGCTGTTCAAAGGGGTCGCCAACGAGACCTTCGGCGACGAGGGCATCGTGCTTGGCGGCGCGGCGGGCTACGAGGTCGATGCCACCGATCCGCATCTCGGCACCTCTCCCGATACGATGGTGATTGCGCGCGCAACCGACTTTCCGGACAGCTTCGTCCACGACGCGACACGCTGGTACGAGGGTGGCGTGGACGAACGCGCATCGCGGCGCTGCGCGGAGATGACGCTGCGCCATCTGCCTTCGGGCGGTCTGATCTTTTGCGCAAGCTCGGTCGCCTGGTGCGGCGCGCTGCCGACCGGCGATGCCATGAACGACGTCGGCAGGATCACGAAGAATTTGCTGACGCATCTGGCGGCGGCAAAGAGCCGGACGAACCCGGACCGACAGCAACAGAGCGGGGGCCAACCCGCCGCCCGATCGGGTTCGACGGCATAGCGACATTTCAACATCACACTTTGGGAACAAGGACCAGGATCATGGGATTGAGAAAACATTTCATCGGGGCGGCCGCCCTGTTGGCACTCGCCACCGCAATGCCGTTCGCGGCACAAACGGCAAGGGCACAGGACCTGCCGGTCGAACCGGGCGTGTTCAAGCTCGCAATATCGCCGTGGCTTGGCTACGGCATGTGGTACATCGCCCAGGAAAAGGGCTTCTTCAAAGCCAACGGGCTGGAAGGCGTCGAGCTGACCAATTTCGTCGAAGACAAGGACATGGGCGCGGCGGTTGCCGCCGGTCAGGTCGACGGCGACAATGAGTCCATCCAGCAGTTGCTGGCCAAGGTGCAGGCCGGCATTCCGATCAAGGGCGTGCTGCTGCTCGATGCCAGCACAAAGGCCGATGCCATCCTGGTCAACAGCGACATCAAGACCGTCGCCGATCTCAAGGGCAAGCAGGTTGCCTTCGAGCGCGGCTCGACCAGCGATCTGCTGCTGAACTACGTGCTGCAGAAGAACGGCATGACCATCGACGACGTCAACGTCCTGCCTATGCCGGCCGCCAGCGCCGGCACGGCTATCATTTCCGGCACCGTGCCGGCGGCCGTGACCTATGAACCGTATATTTCGGCCGCTATCGGCGCTGACAAGAACATCAAGGTGCTGGCCGAGGCCGGCGAGGCGCCAGGCTTGATCAGCGACGTGCTTTCCGTGCCGGAGGAGACGCTGAAGAAGAAGCCGGGCCAGGTGCAGGCCATGCTGAAGAGCTGGGACCAGGCGCTCGACTATTACCGCGCCCACACCGAGGAAGGCCGCGCGATCATCGCCAAGGGCGTCGGCGCCGAACCGGCGGATCTCGCCACGGCCTTCGACGGCGTGTCGTATTATTCGGTCGGCGAAAGCCAGAAGGCACTGAACGGCGTGTTCAAGTCCGACACCTATCCCGGCATCGTCAAGGCGGCGATCGCCGCCAAGCTGATCGACAAGGATATCGCCTACGACGCCGCCATCGACCCGACCGTGGCACATTCGAAGTAAGCGTTGCCAGACCGGCGGGCGAGCCAATGCGGCTCGCCCGTCAATGGCGGGAAGAAATCCAGACATGACCAGCACCGCCGTTCAAGTGGCCTTGACGTTCGATTTCGATGGCTATTCGACATGGATCGGCAGCCATCGAGCGACGTCGCCGAGCATGCTCTCGCGCGGCGAGTTCGATCCGATCGGCGCGCGCCGCATCCTCGACGTGCTGGAACGGGCCGGCATCCCGGCAACCTTCTTCGTGCCTGGCCATTCGGCGCTGGCCTTCCCGCCGGTGGTGCGCGCCTTCCGCGATGGCGGCCACGAGATCGGCCATCATGGCTGGGTCCATGAGAACCCCGTGCTGCTGACGCGCGAGGAAGAGCGCACCGTCCTGCTGAGAGGCCTGGAAGCACTGGACAAGGTCGCCGGCGTCAGGCCCTCCGGCTACCGGTCGCCGGCCTGGGACAACAGCCCATCCACCGTCGAACTGCTGCTCGAGTTCGATTTCGAATACGAGAGCTCTATGATGGGCAACGACCACGAACCATACTGGTGCCGGATCGGTGACGCATGGTCGACCACGGAAGAATTCCGCTTCGGCCTGCCGGTCGACCTCGTCGAAATGCCTGTCGCCTGGCATCTCGACGATTTTCCACAATTCGAATTCCTGGCGACCGACAAGGGCTATCTGCCAGGCGGCCGCGCGCCGTCGACGGCGCTTGAGATCTGGAAGGCCGAGTTCGACTTCCTCTACCAGCGGATCGGCAGCGGCGTGATGGTGGTGACCATGCACCCGCAGATCATGGGACGTGGCCACAGGCTGCTGATGTTGGAAGAATTCATCCGCCATGTCGCCTCGCATGAGCGCGCCGGCTTCACGACTTGCCAGGACTATGTGCGGCATTGGCGCAAAGGGCGTTCGCCTTCGCTGCCCGCGGATGCCGGCGATAACAGGTTGGCCAGATGAAAACGGCAATCGTGACGGGGGCCGCCGGCGGGATCGGCGCGGCTATCGCGATGCTGTTCGCCTCATCAGGCGCGACCGTGATCGCGCTCGACCGGTCGTTCACCGGTGTAAGCGAACAGGCCACCGGTGCCGGCCAGATCCTGTCGGCCTCTTTCGATGTCGCCGACGAAGCCGATTGGACTGCCATTTCCGACATGGTTTCCGAGCGGTTCGGTCATCTCGATGCGCTGGTCAACAACGCCGCCATCTTCAATCCGGTGCCGTTCCTGGAAGAAAGCGTTGCCGGTTTCCAAGCCGTTACCGATGTCAACCAGCTAGGTACGTTCCTCGGCATGCGCGCTGCCGCGGCGCTGATGCCGGCGCAGGGCGGTTCGATCGTCAATGTCTGCTCGACGGGCGGGTTGAGGGGGTTCAGCGGCGCCTTCGCCTATTCGACCTCGAAATGGGCGATCCGCGGCATGACCAAGGTCGCAGCCCGCGAACTTGCCGGCCGCAACATCCGGGTCAACGCGGTGCATCCGGGCCTGGTCGACACGCCGATGCTTGGCGAGAACACCGCTGAAAACCTGGCTGCGATGACCGCCTCCGTGCCGCTCAACCGATTGGCCAGCCCGCAGGAAGTCGCGCATCTCGTGGCGTTCCTGGTGTCGCCCGGCAGCGAATACATCACCGGGTCGGAATTCACGATCGACGGTGGGCAGACGATCTAGAGACTTAGAAAAGAGCTGACGATGGAAAGGCGATTTCTGGGAAAGACCGCAGTGGTGACCGGCGCCGGCAACGGCATCGGCCTGGCCACGGCCAGGCGCCTGCAGGCCGAAGGCGCGGAGGTGCTTTCGGTCGACTGGAACGCGGACTACCTGGCGGATTGCGCGGCACCGAAACTGACGATCGATCTCGCAGAGGACGATGCCCCGACGCGGATCATAGCTGCCGCCAAGGCGCGGTTCGGAACCGTCGACATGCTGATCAACAATGCCGGCGTCGCCGGACCGAAGGCGCTGGCCGACAGCAGCGACGCATTGATCGACCATGTCATGGGCATCAACGTGCGCGCGGCGATGCGGCTGACGCGCGACATGCTTCCCCATCTGACGAAACCCGGCGGCTGCATCGTCAATGTCTGCTCGGTGTTCGGCGAGATCGGGTTTCCCAACACCGCGCCCTATGCCGCGTCCAAGGGCGCATTGTCGCAACTGACGCGCCAGTTGGCCGCCGACCTGTCGGCCGACGGGATCCGCGTCAATGGCGTGGCGCCCGGCGTCATCAACACGCCGATCGTCGCCGAGCGGATCGCTTCGGACGCCTGGTACCGGCGCGCCATGATAGAAACCACGCCGATCCGGCGCGTCGGCACGGCCGAGGATGTCGCCGGCGGCATCCTGTTCCTGTGCGGTCCGGACGCCCAGTTCATCACCGGCCATATCCTGAACATCGACGGCGGCTGGCTGGCCGCGCGCGTCGCCCCGTGAGGGGCGTTTCGACAGCACGAAGGAAATAGAATGTCACCTGTAGCAATCCACGACCTGGCCAACATGTCCTCCGAGGCGCGCACACGCCTGCTCGAGCGGACCGAGGCCGATCTCACCGACACGATCCGCAAGGTCGAGCCGATCATCGCCGCCGTGCGGACCAGGGGTGACGACGCCCTGGTCGAGCTTGCCGCCAAGTTTGACGGCGTGACGCTGGACCGCACGGCGTTGAAGGTGTCCGCGAGCCAGATCGCCGGCGCCGAGAAGGAACTTGATCCCGAGATCGTCGCGGCGATCCGGCTCTCGGTGGCGCAGGTGAGGCGCTTCCATGAGGCGCAAATGCCCGACAATCTCTGGCTGAGCGAGGAAACCGAAGGCGCGCTGATCGGCGACCGCTGGACGTCGATCGATTCCGTCGCCTGCTACGTGCCCCGCGGCAAGGGCTTCTTTCCGTCGAGCGCGATCATGACCGCCGTGCCCGCCAAGGTAGCGGGCGTGCCTAGGGTGGTCATCGTGACGCCACCCGGGCCGGACGGTTCGGCCGACGCCGCCACGCGCTTCATCGCGTCCTTGATCGGCATCGAGGACATCTATCTCTGCGGCGGCGCCCAGGCGGTGGCGGCGGTTGCCTACGGCACCGAGACCGTGCCGAAATGCGCAAAGATCGTCGGCCCAGGCAGTCCATGGGTCAGCGCGGCGCGCCAGCTTCTGTCGAACCGGATCGATCCGGGCAGTCCGGCCGGTCCGAGCGAGTTGCTGGTCTATGCCGACAGCTCGGTTCCGGCCGCACTTGCCGCATTGGAGCTGACGGTTGAATCGGAGCATGGCCCTGACTCATCCGCCTTTGTCGTGACGACCGATCGAGCCCTGGCGGAGGCCATCGCCGCCGCGGTGCCGCAGTTCTGGGAGGCGATGGGGGAGTATCGCGCCGATTTTTCCCGCACGGTGCTCAACGGCAGGAATGGCGGCATCGTGCTGGCGCCTTCGATCGAAGCGGCTTTCGACTTCATCAACGACTACGCGGCCGAGCATCTGGCCGTGCTGTCGACATCGGCCTTCGAGCTGCTGCCGAGGATCCGGAACGCCGGCGAGATCCTGCTCGGTCCGCATTCGGCAATTCCGATCGCAAACTTCGTGCTTGGACCGAGCCACGTCCTGCCGACGGGCGGGCGCGCCAACACCGCCTCGCCACTCGCCGTCTTCGATTTCATGAAGCGCTCCTCGATCGCCTATTTGTCCCAGGCGGCTTATCAAAGGCTGGCGCCGGCGGCGCGCACCTTCGCCCAATATGAAGGCTTCATGGCGCATGCGAATTCGGTCTCGGAGATCCGCGACCGTATCTTGTCGAACAGCAGCCCTTTCACCGGCCCGTGAGACGACGATGACCCTACAGAACGACACAACCATCTCCAAGCAGACCATGCAACGTCCCCAGCGCAAACCGTTGCTGAGCATGGCGGCGGAGATTTCCGGCTCGACCTATCTCTTCATCGCCATCTGCGCCTTCCTGCTCTTCATCGCGGCGTGGTTCCTGGCGACCGGGCTTGGCGTGGCGAAGCCGATCTTCCTGCCCTCGCCCGCCGCCGTCGTTGCCAAGCTTGGAAAGCTGGCCGCCGATGGAACGCTGGCCAGCGATATCGGCAACAGCGTCTACCGCATCATGGTCGGCTTCCTCATCGCCTCGGTGATGGCGTTGGCGACGGCCATCCTGATCGGCGCCTACCGCTTCTGGGAAGCGGCGATCGAACCGTTCCTCGACTTTGTCCGCTACATGCCGGTCGTGGCCTTCGTGCCGCTGACCATCCTGTGGAGCGGCACCGGCGACATCCAGAAGTTCCTGATCATCTGGATCGGCACCTATTTCCAGCAGGCGCTGATGTTCAAGGACAACATCAAGCGCGTTCCCACGGACTTCATCGGCTTCGGGCGAACACTGGGGATGAGCGATTTGCGCGTGCTGATGCGCATTGTCGTGCCCTCGGCGATGCCGCAGATCTGGGACACGCTGCGCATCTCGCTGGGCTGGGCATGGACCTGGGTGACGCTGGCCGAACTGGTCGCCGCCAATTCGGGGCTTGGCTACCGGATCACGGTCGCCCAGCGCTACCTGCAAACCGACATGGCGATCGGATACATTCTGGTGCTCGGCATACTGGGGCTGGCGACGGACCAGATCATGCGTTTCCTCGGTCGGCATTTCTTCAAATATGAGAGGAAGTCCTGACATGCAGGCGCATCCCAAGCTGAAGATCTCGCATCTGCAAAAATCGTTCACGAACGGACGTTCGACGATCAGGGTGCTTGACGACATCAACCTCGAAGTCGGCGACAACGAGTTCGTTTCGCTGGTCGGCGCGTCGGGCTGCGGCAAGAGCACGCTGCTGTCGATCATCGCCGGCCTGCAGGACTATGAACAAGGCGAGATGCTGGTCGACGGCAGTCCGATCAACGGGCCGGGCCGCGACCGTGGCGTCGCCTTCCAGTCCTACACCTTGCTGCCATGGCTGACGGCACTGCAGAATGTCGAGTTCGCGCTGCGCGAGACCGGGCATGATGCCAAGGACATCCCCGAAGTGGCGCGCCAGCATCTCGACCTGGTGAAGCTCTCGCGCTTTGCCGACAGCTTTCCGAGCCAGCTTTCCGGCGGCATGAAGCAAAGGGTCGCCATTGCGCGTGCCCTCTCCTACCGGCCGAAGATGCTTCTGATGGACGAGCCTTTCGGCGCGCTCGACGCGCTCACCCGTGGCCAGATGCAGGAACTGCTGATGCAGATCTGGCAGGAGCATCGCCTGACCGTGATCTTCGTCACCCACGATGTCGAGGAGGCGGTCTATCTGTCCGATCGCATCTTCGTCATGGGCCTCAACCCTGGTCGCATCAAGGAGTGCATCACCGTGCCTTCCATAAGGCCGAGGCCGACCGGCATTCAGCATGACCGCGACGTCCTCGAACTTCAGGCGCAAGTGCTGAAGTCCATTCGCGAAGAGACCCGCCGCGCCGAGTTCGATTGAGCGTCAGGCCAGGAGCGGCCCATCGTTTCAACCAGAGCGGCGCGGCGAATTCCGGCGCCTGACGAAATGGACTAGGGTCGAGCCCGCCGCGATCCGCGAGGGCGGCGGCAACCTTTCTGCGACGGTGGCGATGATCATCTTCGAGCCAGCGAGCGAGGCGGTTCTCGAGAAAGCGAAAAAGGCCGCAGCCGCGCGCTAAAGGACGGCATTCGTACCGGAGAGCGGAAGCGCTACTCGCCCCGGCTGCTTTGCCGACACAGCTTGCGGCGCCGCGATCGAAGCGTCTATCATACGGTGACAAATTGCTCGCCGGAGTCCCGCCGTGCTCCGCCCAGACGGGATTGTCCGCGGTTATCAGGGGTAGATTTCAGAACGAATGAAGTAGTGCCCCGCCAATGGCCGACAGAACACAATTCGGGTTGAGCGCGGTCGACACCGTGCCCCTGCATGAGAAGGTCTATCTGGAGCTTGTGCGGGCCCTGATGTCCGGTCAGTTCACGCCCGGACAGAAGCTGACCTCGCGCAAGCTCGCCAAGGAACTCGGCACCAGCGACATGCCGGTGCGCAGCGCCTTCATGCGGCTGCAGGCGCTGCGGGCGCTGAGCCCGATGCCGAACGGCAGCGTCGAGGTACCGGTGATCTCCGCCGACCGGTTCTCGCAGTTGACCGCCGTGCGTACAATCCTCGAAGGCTCGGCGACGGAGCTCGCGACAAAGCTTGTCAACGGCAACAATCTGAGGACGATCCGCCGCCATTGCACGGAATTGACCTTGGCTGCGCGCAAGGGCGATATCGGTGACTATCTCAGGAAGAACTACGCCTTCAAATTCTCGATCTATCGTCATTGCGGCAACGAGCAGCTGATCTTCCTGGTCGAGACCGTGTGGATGCAGGTCGGCCCCTTCCTCAGGAATCTCGCCATGGGGTTCGAGGACGATCTCTCCTTGATCCTCGCCATCGACTATCACGAGGAAATCGTCGCGGCGATCGAGGCGCGGGACGCGGCGCGCGCCCGCGCGGCCATCGTGCGCGACATCGACGAGGGTGCCGCACACATCCTGCGGCAGGCCAGATTTCCGGACGCCAGAACCTAGGATTCCGGCAACAGCCTTTCGAACCCAGAGGCCGATCATGCCGGCTCGGCGGCGAACCCGGCACACCGAATGCCCCTTGGCTTTCCACCCTCTTGTCTCTATGTTGCGATCGCAGATCGCGCAATTGGTTTTGAAATGCCTCCCGACATCCCAGCTAGTGACTTGAAAAAATAAGGAAAAATTCCCGGCGGCGGCCGGATATTTTTCCGAAAACTCACAAGCATCTTTACCAGGGATAGCGCAGCCGGCACGGCTTGGGCGCCTTCGAAAACCAGAGGTTTTAAAATTGAGCGATGCAGTTGCGGACGTTCTGAGCTGGCTTGAAAGCAGAAACGACATCCAGAGCCTGAGGGCGGCGGTGTGCGACCTCAACGGCGTCATGCGGGGAAAACGCATCCCGGTCGAGCAGGCCCGCAAGGCGCTCGAAGGCAAGCTGCGCATGCCCTACTCGCTGATCGGGCTCGACATCTGGGGCGAGGACATCGAAGGCAACACGCTGGTTTTCTCGACCGGCGATGCCGATGGCCTTTGCCAATGGACGGGACGCGGCATCCTGCCGGTGGACTGGACCGCGCATCCGACGGCGCTCGTTCCTCTCTGGCTTGCCGATGAGAGCGGCGCGCCCTATCTCGGCGATCCCCGACGAGCGCTGGCCCGTATCCTCGACCGCTACAAGGCGCTTGGCCTGACCCCGGTCGCGGCGACCGAACTTGAATTCTATCTGGTCGATCCGCAGTCGCAGCGGCCGGTCGGACCTGTCTCGCCGGTCACAGGACGGCGTCTCGATTCCGATGCGGCATTGTCGATCGACGAGATCGACGACTTCGAAGCCTTCATCCACGACGTCTACGAGGCCTGCCGGGCGCAAGGCATTCCCGTCGACACGGCGATTGCCGAAAACGGCGTCGGCCAGTTCGAGATCAACCTCAACCATGTCGCCGACGCTTTGCGGGCGGCCGATGACGCCGTGCTGTTCAAGCGCACGGTGAAGGGCATTGCCCGCAAGCACGGCTTTGCCGCCTGCTTCATGGCGAAGCCCTATGGCGACCGTGCCGGCAACGGCTTTCACGTCCATTTCAGCCTCGTCGACGCTGAAGGCCGCAACGTGTTCGACGACGGCACGGATCAGGGCTCGGAAACCATGCGCCACGCGGTCGGCGGCCTGCTGGCCGCGATGGCCGAGAGCACCTTGGTGTTCGCGCCGCATTTCAATTCCTACCGCAGGCTCCGCCCGCGCTCCTATGCGCCGACCGCGGTCGCCTGGGGCTACGAAAACCGCATGGTCGCGATCCGCATTCCCGGCGGCCCGACCGGGGCGCGCCGCATCGAGCATCGCGTGTCGGGAGCGGACGCCAATCCCTATCTGGTGCTTGCCGCCATATTGGGCGCGGCCCTGATCGGCATCGAAAGACAGATGTCGCCGGGCGAGCCGACAGGGAACGACGGACAAGGCGTGACACCAGCCAAGCTGCCGCCGGACTGGGCCTCCGCGATCGCCACCTTCGAAAGCGGGACCCATGTGGCGGAAATCTTCCCGTCGATCCTGCGCGACTCCTTCGTCGCCTGCAAACGCCAGGAATTGAACACCTTTGCCCTCAATGTCAGCGACTTCGAGATCGAGACCTATCTCGAGAGCGTCTAGCGCAACTAACCATCGGCATTGGAGCTTCGTCGGCCTGATCGCGCCGCATCTTGTCCGGCTCGTCGGCTTTTCCCGCGCACGGCTTCACCTCGCCGGCGCGATGCTTCTGGACGCCCTGCTGATGATCGTCTCGGACTGGCTGTCGCGCATGGCGGCCTTTCCCTACGAACTGCCTGCCGGTCTGTTCGCTTCACTGCTCGGCGGCCCGTATCTTGTCTACCTGCTTGCCAGGGGCGCGGCGCGCCAAGGCTGAGCGCCTCGAACTCCCGGGATCATTCGGCCTTCAGCACCGAGACCGCCGCCTCGCTGTTGTGGACATAGTCGTTGGCGTCGGGCTGCTTCTGCACCAAAAGGATGAACAACAGGTCGGTCAGCGTCAGCTGCGCGTCGCGCGCGGTGATGGAGGAGGAGCGCGCTCGCTCCTCGTCGGCGATGGTGTAGAGGCGGATGTCGGCGACACGGCTCAGCGGATTGTCGTGCAGGCCGGTAACGGCGATCACCATCGTGCCGCGCCTGTGGGCAAGCTCGGCGATGCGCAAGGTCTCGATGCTGGCGCCGGAATAGGAGAGCGCGAACAGCACGTCGCCAGGTCCGAGCGTCGCGGCATTGGCCATCTGGATGTGGCTGTCGCTGTCGTGCAGCACATTGCGGCCGAGCTTCATCAGCTTGTAGGAGAAGTCGCGCGCCACCAGCGAGGAGGCGCCGACGCCGACCAGATGGATGCGGCGCGCGCCATCGAGCAGTTCCAGCGTGCGGGAAATGATGCGCTCGCTGTTGGCGGCGACGGTTTGCTGCATCGACAGCAGCTTGCTGCCGATCAGCTTCCTCAGGATGACCGGATAGGTGTCGCCGACCTCGATCGAACCGTGGATGACACCGGCCGGCACCTGCCAGTCCTGCGCCTTGGCCTCGCTGACGGCGAGCTTGAGCTCCTGGTAGCTGGCATAGCCGAGCTTCTGGCTGAACTTGACGACACTCGACTGGCTGCGGCCGATCTTGGCCGCAAGGGCGGCCGTCGACAGGCGCAGCATCTGGTCGGGATTGTCGACGATGTACTGGCCGATCTCACGATCACCTGGCGCCATGCCGTCGAGCTTCGCATTGATCGTCTTGAGAACGGACATGAACCCTCTGGAGCGTTTCGGTGCTGAGAGGAATAAAATATTCCAAATTCGATTGACAGCCAAGAATGCGGAATTAATTCTCGAACCGGACCGGCCAGGTTCGGAATCGGATGGACCTTCCGGAGAGACCGGACCCGCCGCCCGGCTTCGACATACAAGGGTTCAGCCATGGACAGATTGCGGATCGTCGGCGGACGAAGACTGGAAGGCGCGGTCACCATATCCGGCGCCAAGAACGCGGCCCTGCCGCAGATCGCGGCTGCCCTGCTCAGCCCCTACCCGCTCGAACTGACCAACCTGCCCGATGTGACCGATGTCGAAAACATGCTCGGCGTGGTGCGGCTTCACGGTGCGGACGTGACACGGTCGGCCCACGCCGCGACGATCGATACGAGTGCCGCCGTTTCGAAGGAAACGTCTTATGACACGGTGCGGAAAATGCGCGCGACGGTGCTGGTGCTGGCGCCGCTTCTGGCCCGTTTCGGTCATGCGCGGGTTTCGCTGCCCGGCGGCTGCGCGATCGGCGCGCGGCCGGTCGACATGCATGTCGCCGCGCTTGCGGCACTGGGCGCCAGGATCGCCATCGAGAACGGCCTGATCGTCGCCTCCACGCCGAACGGGCTTCTCGGCACGCGCATCGTGCTCAGCTCGCCATCGGTCGGGGCAACCGAAACCGCCATGATGGCGGCGACCATAGCCAGGGGCGAAACCGAGATCCTCAACGCGGCACGCGAACCGGAAGTGGCTGATCTCGCCGCTTGCCTCAACGCGATGGGCGCGCGCATCGAGGGCGCCGGCACGCACCGCATCCTGATCGCCGGCGGCACCAGCTGGCACGCGGCCCGGCACGACATCATACCGGACCGTATCGAGGCCGGCACTTATGCGATTGCCGCGGCGATCACCGGCGGCCAGCTTGAGCTCACCCAAGCCCGGCTCGAACACATGGCCTCGGTGGTGCAATTGCTGGAGGCCACCGGCGTCAGCGTCTGGCCGGGCGACCGTGGACTCATCGTGTCGCGCGACCGGCCACTCAAGGCCGCCGATCTTACGACGGAGCCCTATCCGGGTTTTCCGACTGACCTGCAGGCGCAGTTCATGGCGCTGATGTGTTGCGCCGACGGGGCCTCCCTGCTGCGCGAGACCATCTTCGAGAACCGCTTCATGCATGTGCCCGAACTGATGCGGCTCGGCGCCAACATCAAGCTGCAAGGCACGATGGCTTTGGTTCGCGGCGGCGAGAAACTGCATGGCGCGCAGGTGATGGCCACCGACCTGCGCGCCTCGGTGTCGTTGGTGCTGGCGGCGTTGGTCAGCGAAGGCGAGACGATCATCAACCGCGTCTATCATCTCGACCGCGGCTATGAGCAGCTGGACCGCAAGCTGCGCCTTTGCGGCGCCGACATCGAGCGGCTGAGCCCATGAGCGGCCCGGACTGTTTTCTCGGCGTCGACGGTGGCGGCACCGGTTGCCGGGCCCGTATCGAGGATGCGGAAGGCAACGTGCTGGGACAAGGCCTGTCCGGCCCGGCGACAACGCGGCTCGGCATCGAAGCGGCATGGGCCTCCATAGCCAAGGCCTTTGGCGCGGCACTCGAGGAGACGGGTTTCGGGCCGGCCGAGACCGCAGGGATTCGCGCCGGCATCGGCCTTGCCGGCATCGGCCGCAAAGGCGCGCTGGGGGCGTTGCGGGCGATCGCGCATCCCTTTGCCAGCATCGACTTCGTCAGCGACGGGGTCGGCGCTTGCCTGGGTGCGCATTCCGGCCAGGACGGCGCCATCGTCATTGCCGGGACTGGCTCGATCGGGCTCGGCTTTGTCGAGGGGCGCGACCTGCGTGTCGGTGGTTACGGCTTTCCGATCTCCGACGAAGGCAGCGGCGCCGATCTTGGGCTGAAGGCCGTGCAGCTGGCGTTGCGCGCCCATGACGGCCGGCACGAGCGGACGGCGCTGCTGGCGGAGGTGATGCAGCGCTTCGACGGCGACCCGACGGAAGCGGTCGCCTGGATGGACCGCGCCAGCGCCACGGATTACGCAGCCCTGGCGCCCATGGTGATGCGCCACGCCGACCAGGGCGATCCGGCCGGACGGCGCATCGTGCAAAGTGCCGCCGAGCAGATCGACACGTTGGTGCGGGTGCTGTTCGAGAAAGGCGCACCGCGTATAACCCTGCTGGGCGGCCTCGCCAGCCCGCTCGAACCCTGGCTTGCGCCCGATGTCCGGCGCCGGCTGAAACCCGCCGACGGTGACGCCGTATCAGGAGCGATCATCCTTGCCAAACGATCGCACCGCGCACGGTAAGCTTCACTGAAAAGGAATAAAATATTCCAGATATTTGTTGACGATGTGAATATCAAATTCTAAAAAGTTAACGAGGGAAAACTGATCGGGCCGGCCGGAGCGTCCCTGAGTGCTGGCGCCGGTTGGGGCCGTGCTCGACGCCGGTCGTGCGACAGGACTTTTTGAAAGCATTGGAATGACGGAACAAGGATTGATGTCCGAGCTGGACCGGCTGGTTTCCGAAGGCCGCAACCCGCGCACCGTCGACATAGACCTGCTGCCGACCATCGATGTCCTGCGCAAGATCAATGACGAGGACAGGCTTGTCCCCGCGGCTGTTGAAAAGGTGCTGCCGGAAATTGCCGCAGCGGTCGACCGCATCGTGCTCGCCTTCCAGAAAGGCGCGCGGCTGATCTATATCGGCGCCGGCACTAGCGGCCGGCTCGGCGTTCTCGATGCTTCGGAATGCCCGCCCACTTTCGGCGTGTCCGAAGATATGGTGATCGGCTTGATCGCCGGCGGACCCGACGCGTTGGTTCGGTCGACGGAAGGCGCGGAGGACGATCCGAGGATGGGGGCGCGGGCGCTGCAAGATATTGGCCTCACGGCCAACGATGTGGTCGTCGGCATCGCGGTCAGTGGGCGCACGCCCTATGTCATCGGTGGATTGACCTATGCGAAGCAAGTGGGCGCAACGACGGTCGCCTTGTCGTGCAATCCGGCGTCGACCATTGCCGGCATCGCCGACATCGCCATTTCGCCGGTCGTTGGCCCCGAAGTCCTCACCGGCTCGACCCGGCTGAAGTCCGGGACCGCGCAGAAACTGGTGCTCAACATGCTGACCACGGCCTCGATGATCCGCATCGGCAAGAGTTTTCAGAACCTGATGGTCGACCTCAACCCGTCCAACAAGAAGCTGGTGGCGAGGGCAACCAGGATGGTCATGCAGACGACGGGCTGTACGGTACAGCGGGCCAAACAGGCACTTCATCAGACAGGTAACGATGTGAAACTGGCGATCCTGGTGACGATCACCGGCATGGATGTCGAGGCGGCTCAGGCCGCCCTCGCGAAGGCCGGAGGTTTCCTGCGAAGGGCGATCAGCGAGAGCGCGGTGTGACACCGCTTGAGACAAGACGGCGCGAAGCCGCATAGACTGGGCCGATACTCCAAAGCGTGTGTGTCTTGGAAGCGGCTCGCGGAAACTGCAAGGCATCAAGTCAAATCATAATGGGAGACGAAAATGATAGGGCATCTCACAAGAACGCTGCTGTCGGGTATCACCCTGGCAGCGATGCTCGGCATCGCGACGGTTCCGACGCAGGCGGCGACGTTGCACATGGCCTGGTCGCAAGACGCCACCGGGCTTGATCCGCACAAGCAGACGGCATTCTCGTCGCTGCGGCTTTTGGAACTGATCTATGAGCCGCTGGTGCGGGTCGATGCCAGCCTGCGGATCATTCCAGCCATCGCCACGTCCTGGGAGTTCTCCAAGGACGGCAAGGAACTGACCTTCAAGCTCGACCCCAAGGCGAAATTCCAGGATGGCGCGGCCGTCACCTCAGCCGATGTCAAGGCCTCGTTCGAGCGCATCCTCGACGAGAAGACAGGAGCGGCGGCCCGCGCCAACTTCCTGTCGATCGCCGGCATCGACACGCCCGATGCGGCGACCGTCGTGTTTCATCTGTCACAACCCGACGTGCCGATCCTGACGGCGATGAGCGACGTCAACGCGGCGATCGTCCCGGCCAGCGAAATCAAGGCCGGCTCGATCGGCACCAAGGCGCTCGGCTCCGGCCCGTTCAAGCTCGACAAATGGGATCCCAACGCCAAGGAAGTGCTGAGCGCCAACAAGGGTTGGGCCGGTGGCGCGACCGGCGTCGACGGCATCGAGATCAGCGTGCTGCCTGACGAGGCCGCGATCCTTGCCGCCATGCGCACCAAGCAGATCGATTTCGCGCTGCTCAACGACCCGCTGGTCGCCACGCTGGTGCCGAAGGAAGCCAGCCTGCAGCTGAACCGCGTGCCGGTTCTCGCCTACCACGTGCTGCAGCTCAACCCTTCGCGCAAGCCGATGACCGAGCTCAAGGTGCGTCAGGCGATCTCCTGCGCCATCGACCGGCAGGAGGTGCTGGACACCGCCTCGCTCGGCGAAGGCAAGGTCACCGGACCGCTGACCATCCCGGCGCTGGCGACCGATCCGAGCCAGCTGTTCTGCTACAAGCGCGACGTGGAAAAGGCCAAGAAGCTGATGGCCGAGGCCGGTTTTGCCGATGGCTTTTCGGCGACCGTGATCGGCGCCACCGGCGAGCCGCCGACGGCGGCGGCGGAAGCACAGGTCATCCAGTCGCAGCTCGCCGAAATCGGCGTCAAGCTCGACATCAAGATGATGGAGCTCAACGTCTATGTCGATGCCTGGCTGAAGGGCGATTTCGACATGGCGATCGCGCTCAATGGCGGCCGCGCCGACCCCTACACCATGTATAACCGCTACTGGACCAAGGCAGGCAATCTGCAGAAGGTGGCGAACTACATCGACGATACGCTGGACAGCCAGATGCAGCAGGGCCGCGCCGAAACCGACCCGGCCAAACGCAAGGCGATCTTCGCCGCGTTCGAGAAGCACCTCGCCGAGGTGTCGCCCTGGATCTGGCTCTACACGTCCTACAGCTACACGGCCCAGCAGAAGAACATCGCCGGCTTCGTGCCGACGCCGACGGGCACGCTGTTCAGCCTGAGCAAGGTTACCATCCAGCAGTAGCCCTGCCAGGCACTAGAGCCGGATGATTCAGGCCGAATCGACCTGAAATCTGAATCCGCCTCTAGATCAAAGGGATAGAGCATGATGTCGTCCGAAAACCGCTTCACACTTTTCGGCATCATGCTCTAGACGAGAGGTATCCTTCGCGTGAACTATCTGATGCGGCGACTGGCGACGTTTCCTCTCGTCCTGCTTGGCGTGTCCATCCTGGTCTTCGTGGCGATCCGGATGGTGCCGGGCGATTCGATCACGGCGATGCTGGGCACCGAAGCCGGCCTGCTGACGCCGGCGCAGCGGGATGCGCTCGCCGCCTATTTCGGCATCGACCAGCCTTGGTTCGTCCAGTACTGGCGCTGGATCGGCGGCATCCTGCACGGCAATATCGGCATCTCCGTCACCTATGGCAGGCCGGTTCTCGACGTCATTCTCGAGCGATTTCCGCTGACGCTGGAACTGGCTCTGCTGTCGATGATCATCGCGCTCGCCGTCGGCATGCCGGCCGGGATCTATGCCGCCACGCATAATGAAAAGCCATCCGACCTTGGGGTGCGCATCGTCGCCATGATCGGCCAGTCGACGCCGAGCTTCGTGCTTGGCCTCTTGATCATCTACGCGCTGTCGGCCGGCTTCGGCGTGCTGCCGGCGATGGGCGAATTCGCGCCGCTCTGGCAGGATCCCTTGCGCAATCTCAGCCAGCTGATCCTGCCCGCCATCACGCTCGGCTTCGCCTTCGCCGCGTCCGTCACCCGCATATCGCGTTCGGCCATGCTCGACGTGTTGAGCGACGATTATGTGCGCACCGCGCGCAGCAAGGGCGCGCCGGCGCGCAGCGTCATCTGGCGGCATGCCTTGCCCAATGCGCTGATCCCGGTGGTGACGCTGAGCGGCATCGAATTCGGCTATCTCCTGGGCGGCGCCGTCATCGTCGAGCAAATCTACGCGCTGCCCGGGCTTGGACGCATGGTGCTCGACGCCATCCTGCAGCGCGACTACGCTCTGGTGCAGGGCAGCGTGCTGTTCATCGCCTTCAACTTCATGATCGTCAACCTCCTGGTCGACCTCGCCTATGTCGGGCTCGATCCGCGCATCCGGCTTGGAGAGCAGTGATGCGTATCCTGCGCGCCATTTTCGGCCATGGCAGCGGCCGCATCGGAGGCGTCATCGTCGGCATCTACCTGCTGATCGCCATCCTCGGCCTCGCCGGGCTGACGCCGCACAATCCGATCACGCAGTTCCGCGTCGACCGGCTGCATGCGCCAAGCGGCGCCTACTGGATGGGCACCGATTTGTTCGGCCGCGACGTGGCCAGCCGGCTGATGGCGGGCATCGGGCAGTCCTTCACGGTCGCCTTCTTCTCGGTTGCCTTCGCGACCCTTGCCGGCACGGTTCTCGGGCTGGCGGCAGCCTGGCTCGGACGCCGCTGGGACGGCGTGGTGATGCGCATCATGGACGTGCTGCTGGCCTTCCCGGCGATCCTTCTGGCATTGCTCATCGTCACCGTCGCCGGGCCGGGCACATGGACCAGTGTCGTCGCCATCGGCATCGTCTACACGCCGATCTTCACCCGCGTGGTGCGCGGCCCTGCTTTGTCGCTCAAGGCGCGCGAATTCGTCGACGCCGCGCGCACCTTCGGCAGCAGTTCGAGCTACATCGTCACGCGGCACCTGCTGCTCAATCTGGTGGCGCCGCTGACCGTGCAGGTGACGCTGGCGCTGGCCTGGGCGCTGCTGACCGAAGCCGGCCTGAGCTTCCTCGGTCTGGGAACACAGCCGCCCGCCGCCTCGCTCGGCCTGATGCTGAGCGACAGCCGCAATCTGATGGAGACCGCGCCCTGGCTGATGATCTTTCCAGGCCTGACCATCATGATCAGCATCCTTGGCTTCAACCTTCTGGGCGACGCCTTGCGCGATATCCTCGACCCCAGGATGCGGAGGGCGCCGGCATGACGCCGCTGCTGTCCGTCCGCGATCTGCGCGTCGGCTTCGGCCGCAATCCTCAAGCCAATGAAGTGGTGCGCGGCGTCAGCTTCGACCTCGCCGACGGCGAAACACTGGCCATTGTCGGCGAAAGCGGCTCCGGCAAATCCGTCACAGCGCTGTCGATCAACCGGCTGATCGATTTCGGCGGCGGCCGCATCATTGGCGGCTCGATGAAACTGAAGCGTACCGACGGCAGCCTCTTCGACCTGATGGCCGCCACCGAACCGCAACTGACCGGCATTCGCGGCGCCGAGATCGGCATGATCTTCCAGGAGCCGATGACATCGCTCAACCCGGTTCTGACCATCGGTACGCAGATCGAGGAATCGTTTCGCCTGCACCGCGGGCTGACCGGCAGGCAGGCCACGGCCGCGGCCAAGGATGCGCTCGACCGCGTGCGCATTCCCGACGCAGCGCGGCGGCTGAAATACACGCCCAACCAGTTGTCCGGCGGCATGCTGCAAAGGGTGATGATCGCCATCGCGCTGGCCTGCAATCCACGCCTGCTGATCGCCGACGAGCCGACCACGGCGCTCGACGTCACCGTGCAGGCGCAGATCATGGCCCTGCTGGCCGAACTGAAGCGCGAGACAGGCATGTCTGTCATCTTCATCACCCATGATATCGGCCTCGTTGCCGGCATCGCCGACAAGGTGATGGTGATGCAGAACGGGCAGGCCGTGGAGCAAGGCGAGCTAAACCAGATCCTCGATCACCCGCGGCATCCCTACACGCAGCATCTGCTGCAGGACGTGCCGCATTTCGCCAACGGAAGCGCTACGCGCGCGGACGGACAGCGCGCCGGGGACGCACATGCAGAACCGGCCTTGAAGGTCGACGGACTGGTCGTGAGGTTCCCCCTCAAGAGTAATTTCTTCAGTCGCGCCACCGGCGCCGTGCACGCCGTCGACGGCGTCGATTTCGACCTGATGCCGGGCGAGACCTTGGCCATCGTCGGTGAGAGCGGTTCTGGCAAATCGACAACCGCGAAGGCGGTTCTCGGCCTGGTGCGCGCGACACGCGGCAGCTTCTCGGTCGGCACCCGAGCGGCTTCCGCCGAGCGCGGCACCAAGCCCGTGCAGATGGTGTTCCAGAACCCCTATGCCTCACTTAACCCGAGGCTGACGATCGAGAGCATCCTGGCCGAACCGGTGATCGCCACCAGCGGCCGGGTGAATGCGGAAACGCTGGCGAGGATGGCGAACCTTCTGGAACGCGTCGGCCTGCCCAGGAACAGCCTAGGGCGCTACCCGCATGAATTCTCCGGCGGCCAGCGGCAGAGGCTTTGCATTGCCCGCGCGCTGATGCTCAATCCGTCGGTCGTCGTTCTCGATGAAGCAGTGTCGGCGCTGGACGTCTCGGTGCAAGCCAAGGTGCTGGAGCTGCTGGTCGACCTGCAGCGCGAGTTCGGGCTGGCTTATCTCTTCATCTCGCACGACATGGCTGTCGTCGAGCGGATCGCTCATCGCATCGCCGTCATCTATGCCGGCCAGATCGTCGAGATCGGCGACGCGGCCTCGGTGCTGTCAAAGCCGAAGCATTCCTATACGAAGAAGCTGATATCAGCCGTTCCAACCATCGAGCGGCGGCGTGAGCATTTCGAACTGGACACACGCCAAGTGCCTTCGCTTGTGCGTCCTCGGGGATTTGAACCGACGCCGGCGCGGTGGGAGCAGTTTGGGCCGGACCATCGAGCAAGGGTTGAGGCGTGACTTCAGTTCCCTCCAGCGATCTTCAACAGCTCTTCGACCGGGTGTTTGCGCCACTAGCAGCAGCTGTATCCGCCAAGCGTATTCCCGGCGGCGTGCTCGGCATTGTCGACAGCAATGGCCACCGCATCGCCAGGGCGATCGGCTCGGCGCAGTTGGTGCCGAGGCAGCGCTCCATGCAGGTCGAAACCTGGTTCGACCTTGCATCGCTGACCAAGGTCATCTTCACCACGCCGCGCATCCTGGCGCTGGCGGAGGACGGCGTCATCGATCTCGACGCGCCGCTGATCTCGGTTCTGCCTGACCTTCGCCAGTATGACGCAGGGGCCTGGGAGCGGCAGGTGACGTTTCGCCAATGCCTCGGCCACCAGACCCCGTTCCCCGCCGTCGAGCCGATCTACACTTACGGGCGTGACCCCGACCTGCTGCGCGCCTTCATCCTGCAGCGCGAATGGCGCGCCCGTGACCCCGTCTATTCCGACATCAATTTCATCCTGCTCGGCTTTGCGCTGGAACGGCTTTCGGGCAACACCATCCGCGACCTGGATCCTGGCCCCGGCTTTGCATGGTCAACGGAGCCGGATGTCGCCGCGGCGACCGAGGACTGCACCTGGCGTCATCGCGTGCTGTCCGGCGAAGTCCATGACGATAATTGCTCGGCCCTGCAGGGTGCAGGTCATGCCGGCCTGTTCGGAACGGCCGCTTCGGTGCTGGATTTCGCGCAGGAGCTGCTGACCGGCGCTTCCAAGAATTCGATCGCGCTGATGCGCACGCCCTTGTCCGCCACTCGTACTCATGGCTGGGAGCGCCCGTACGAGGGCTGGTCCGGCGGGTCCTTGTGCAGCCCGGGAACGATCGGCCATACCGGCTTCACGGGCACCGGACTGTGGGTCGATTTCGACAGAGGCAGGGCCTGGACCTTGCTCACCAACCGGATCCATCCGACACGTCATTTCGACAGCGGAATCGCTTCGCTGCGGCAGACGGTCGGCGATCTCGTCAATGGACTCTAGGAGCTAGATGATGGAACCAATCTGGGCTGTCGGCCTGATGACCGGCACCGTGCTTGACGGCAATATCGACGTCGCGCTGATCAAGACCGACGGCGAGCGGATCGACGATTTCGGCACGTATCGGCTGATGCCCTATCCCCAATCGATCCGCTCGCTGCTGGAAGAGACGCTGACGGCCGCACGGGCCTGGAACTTCGTCGGGCCGGAACCGGCGATCTTCCGCAAGGCCGAGGAAGCGCTGACGCGTGCCCAGTCGGCAGCGGTGAAGGAATTGGTCGAAGGCTACGGCATGACGATGGCCGATATCGGCGTCGTCGGCTTCCACGGCCAGACCGTGCTGCATCGCGCGCCGCAGGTCGGACGGCTCGGCCAGACCCGGCAACTCGGCGACGGCGAGCTGATGCACGCCATCTTGGGCACCAAGGTGGCCTATGATTTCCGGTCGGCCGACATGCGCGCCGGCGGGCAAGGCGCCCCCCTGGCCGCGGCCTATCACACCGCGCTGATGCGCAGCGCTGGCGCCAGCGGCGAGGTCGCCGTGCTTAACCTCGGCGGCGTCGCCAACATCACCTGGTGGGACGGCGCCGACAATGTCGTCGCCTTCGACACCGGCCCCGCCAACGCACCGCTCAACGATTTCATCAAGTCGAGGGGGCTAGGCGAAATGGACCGCGACGGCGCGCTTGGCCGGGCGGGAACGGTCGACGAGGCAAGGCTCGCCAAGCTGTTGCAGCATCCTTATCTCAGCAAGCCCTATCCCAAATCGCTGGACCGTTTCGACTTCGGCGCCGCCATGGCCGATGGCCTCAACGTCGAGGATGGTGCGGCCCTGCTCACCGCCTTCACCGCCGGCGCCGTCGGCAAGGCCCTCGACCTCTTGCCACACCGGCCGAAGAAGCTGGTGGTCAGCGGCGGCGGCCGCCACAATCCGACGATGATGGCCATGCTCGCCAGCCGCGCCGGTGTCGAGGTGGTGCAGGCCGAAAGCCTCGGCTGGAGCGGCGACGCGGTGGAGGCCGAGTGTTTCGCCTTCCTCGCGGTGCGCGTGCTGCGCGGCCTGCCGATCAGTTTTCCGAGCACCACGGGTGCGCCGCAGCCGATGCGCGGCGGAAAGCTTGCCGGTTAAACCAGTTTCTTCTGCAGGAAGATGCGGCTGCGCCCGACCGGAAAATCGGCCAGCGTTCCGAAGGGCTGATAGCCCTGGCGCCGGTAGACCTTGTCGGCGTTCGGGTTGAAGGTGTCGATCAACGCGCCGTGGCAACCGCGCGCCACGGCTTCCTGTTCGGCCGCGTCCAGCATCTTGCCGGCCATGTGCTGGCCGCGCAGCCTCTCGTCGACCCACAGCCATTGCACGTAAAGCCAGCCCCAGGCCGTGTAGCCCGAAATGCCGGCGACAATCGCGCCATCCTCGTCACGCACGAACACAGCCAGCGGTTTCCTTTCGGACGCGCCGACATCGCCATCGTTGAACACCGTCAGGCGCTCGCCGAGAAAGGCCAGTTCTTCCGGCAAGGGGTTTGCCGTTGTTTCTAGGTTCGTCTTCATGGCTCTTTCCGGAAAGCTCGGCTGGATGGGAGTGAAGCGTTACGAGGCGCAAAGCCCTGGCGCAATGTCTATGTCGGCTCTCGAACAGGGTGCGGATCTCCGCCATTGCGGAATTCGGATGCGGCGATGCCGTAGCGCTTGAGCTTGTCGTAGAATGTCTTGCGCGGCACGCCGAGCGCGTCGATGGCCCCGCGCACATCGCCACCATGGTCGCGCAGCGCATCGCGGATGAGCTGTGCCTCATATTGCCCGACCCGCTCCGGCAACGCCGCCGAGGGTTCCGCAAGCCGCGCGGGCGCCTCGGCTTCGTCGTCCGGGCCGAGACCGAGCGCCACGCGATCGGCAAAATGGGCGAGCTCGCGCACATTACCCGGCCAGTCATGCGACTGGAGATGATCGCTTACCGCGGCGTTCACCTTTGCGACCGGCCGACCGAAGCGCTCCGCCGCCTTGCCGAGGAAATGCCCGAACAGCATGGGGATATCGCCGCGCCGCTCACGCAGCGGCGGAATGCGCAGCGTCACCACGTTGAGGCGAAAATAGAGGTCCTCGCGGAAGTCGCCGCGCTGGTCGGGCCGGCCGAGATCGACCTTGGTCGCCGCCACGACCCTGAGATCGAGGCGCCGGGTCTCGTTCGAGCCAAGCGGGGTCAAGCTGCGTGTCTCCAGCACCCGCAGCAGCTTGACCTGGAGAGCCGGCGGCATGGATTCGATCTCGTCGAGGAACAGCGTGCCGCCGCTGGAATGCTCGACGCGGCCGATCCGCCGCCGCTGCGCGCCGGTGAACGCTCCGGCCTCGTGGCCGAACAGCTCGCTTTCGATGACGGTCTCGGGCAGAGCACCGCAGTTCAACGCCACGAAGGGCTTTGCCCGGCGCCGGCCCCACCGGTGCAGGAGGTCGGCCACCACTTCCTTGCCGGTCCCGGTCTCTCCTTCCACCAGCACATCGACATCCATGTCGGCGATCTGGCGCAAGGTTTCGCGCAGGCGGCGGATCGAGGGCGCTTCGCCGATCAGCGGCAGGCCGTCGGCAGCCTGTGCCGCGGCTTCACGCAGGCGCCTGTTCTCCATCACCAGCCGTCGCTTCTCGCTCGCCCGTTTCAGCGCCTCGACGAGCCGATCGCCGGCATAGGGCTTCGGGATGAAATCATAGACGCCGTCCTTGAGCGCGGCGACGGCAAGGTCGACATCGCCATGCCCGGTGACCAGGATCACGGGTATATCAGGGTCGATCGCCTTGATGCGATCGAACAGCTGCAGCCCGTTCATGCCCGGCATGCGGATATCGCTGACGACGACGCCATCGAAGTCCCTGTCGACGACAGCAAGCGCTGCCTCCGCGGCGTCGCGCGCGACCACCGTGAAGCCGGCGAGTTCGAGCAATTGCGTGGTGGCGTGCAACAGGTCGGCATCGTCTTCGACGAGCGCCACCAGCCCTGGTCCCTCGTTCATTCAATTCGCCTCAAATCAATGGTGAAGGATGCCCCGGCGGCGCTGTCGGGATCGAGCCGCAGCGTGCCGCCCAGTTCCTGGGCGATCTCCTGCGAGATCACCAGCCCGAGGCCGAGCCCTTTCTCCTTGGTGGTCTGGAACGGCATGAACAGATTGCCCGCCGCTTCCGGCCCGAGGCCGGGACCGTTGTCGCGCACCGAGATCAGCACCCTGTCGTCGCGCTCGGCGAGATCGATCTCGATGCGGGGATCTGGCTGGTCCTTCATGGCATCGAGCGCATTCTGCAGCAGGTTGACCAGGATCTGCTCCAGCCGGATGCGGCTTGCCATCACCATCGGCGATGCATTGCCGCGTGGCTTGACGATGGTGACGCCGGAATCGCGGATGCGGCCGGAGAGCAACGACAGTGCGCCGTCGATCGCCTCGCGCACCGGCAGCGGCGAAGCGGCGACACCGGGCCGGCGGGCGAAAGTCCGCAAGGTGCTGGTGATGGCGCCAATGCGTTCGGTCATCGAGACGATCGACGTCAGATTGCCGGTTGCCGGTTCTGTCTTGCCGCCTTCGAGAAAGCGGCCGGCATTCTCGGCATAGGTGCGGATCGCGGCGACCGGCTGGTTGATCTCATGCGCGACGCCCGCGGCAATCTGGCCTAGGATGGAAAGCCGGTTGGCCTGGGCGAGATCGTCGCGCAGCCGGCGGACCTTGGCTTCGGCGCTCTCACGCTCGGCGATTTCGCCGGCGAGTGCCGAGTTGGAGCGTGTCAGTTCGGCGGTTCGCGAGGACACCCGGCTTTCGAGCTCGGCATTCATGCGCGCCAGCGCCTCTTGCCGCAGCCGGCGTGCGCGGCGGCGTCTTGTGAGCACATAGGCAAGCAAGCCGGTCAGCAGCAGCCCAAGCAGCGTCGTCAGGCGCGCCGTGTTGGCGGCGGACGAGAGGGCGGCGTCGGCCGGCGTCAGCAGCCAGAGGCGCCAGCCCGGGACCGCATCGGGCAGGCCCTGCACCACCTCGACGAACTGGCGCGGCTTTCCCGAGCCCTCGATCGTCGCCAGGCCGTCGCCGGCAGCGCGCCGCATCGGCAGCGGTTCGAAGGCGGCATCGGCCAATTGCAACTGCTCGTGGGCAGCGGCGGCATCTTGGGCGGAGAGCGGCGCCAGCGCGTGAAACCGCCATTCGGGCTCGCTGGTGGCCAGAACGACGCCGCGTTCGTCGGTGACGAAAACCAGGAACCCGCTGGAGCGCCAATTGGCCTCGACACCGTCGAGCTCGACCTTCAACACCACGACGCCCAGCGGCTTGCCGTTGTCGTCGACGCGACTCGAAAGATAGAGACCCGGCCGGCCGCTGATCGTGCCCAGGCCATACTGGCTGGCGGAGCCTTTCGCCATTGCCTCGTTGAAATAGTGGCGGAAATTATAGTCGATGCCGACAAAGCTGGTCGGCTCGCCGGCATTGCTGGCCGATATCGCGATGCCCGCCGTGTCGATGACGTAGATGGCGGAGGCCGAGGCATCGCCGGCGATCGCCTTGAGCTTGTCGTTGAGAGCCGCTTCCTGCATCGTCCCGGCCCGGCGCAAGGCCCCGCGCACCGCGTCGTCGCGTGCCAGCACCAGCGGGACGAGGCGCTGTTTCTCGATTTCGCCTGTCAGCGTCCCCGCCGCCAGCGGCAGGGCGGCAAGTGCCGTGTCGCGCAGGTCACTGGTCGCCTGGCCGGTGGCGATGCGTCCCGCAATGGCGATCGCGCCGGCCAGTATCGCAAGGGCGATAACGACGATCAGCCAGCGGCCTTCGCGCAGCCGGCCAACCGCCTCGCGCAGCGCTTCGCCGCCGGCGAACCCGGCCGAGCCGCTATCAGTGCGTGCCTGCGGCGTCTGCCTCTCCCTTTTCTCGCGGCCTTGTGGCCACACTCTAATGCGAAATTCCGCCCAGGCAAACGCCTCCTGTGCGGAAATCCGCACACGCCTCCACCGAAGGCAGCCGAAGAATGCCCGGAATCCCGGGATTCCGGGCTTTCCCCGATCTGGCACAGCGCTTGCAAAACTCCCTCCAGCGGCGGGCGACCGGAACGCCGCGATGGGAGAAGTCACGCAGGACGGGTTCCGTCCATCCGGCCAGGGAGAGTTCGATGCACATCGCAGACCAACCGGGCGCGGCCGCCGCGCAGCGCAAGCCCCTCTATGCCCAACTCTACGTGCAGGTGCTGGTGGCGATCACCGTCGGCATCCTGCTCGGCCATTACTATCCGTCGATCGGCGAGAGCATGAAGCCGCTCGGCGACGCCTTCATCAAGCTGGTCAAGATGATCATCGCCCCGGTCATCTTCCTGACGGTGGCGACCGGCATCGCCGGCATGAGCGACCTGCAGAAGGTCGGCCGCGTTGCCGGCAAGGCGATGCTCTATTTTCTCACCTTCTCGACGCTGGCGCTCATTATCGGCCTCATCGTGGCCAATGTCGTACAGCCGGGCGCCGGCTTCAACATCGACCCGGCAACGCTCGATGCCTCGACCGTCAACACCTATGCCGCCAAGGCGCATGACCAGTCGGTCACCGGTTTCCTGATGAACATCATTCCCGGCACGATCGTCGGCGCCTTCGCCGATGGCGACATTTTGCAGGTGCTGTTCTTCTCGGTGCTGTTCGGCATCGCGCTGGCTCTGGTCGGCGACAGGGGCGCGCCGGTGCTCAACTTCCTGCAGGCGCTGATGGCGCCTATGTTCAAGCTGGTCAGCGTCTTGATGAAGGCCGCCCCCATCGGCGCCTTCGGCGCCATGGCCTTCACCATCGGCAAATACGGCATCGGCTCGGTCATCAACCTCGCCATGCTGGTCGGCACATTCTACGCGACGTCGCTGCTGTTCGTGTTCGTCGTGCTGGGTGCGGTCTGCCGTTACAACGGGTTCTCCATCCTGTCGCTGCTCCGCTACATCAAGGAAGAGCTGCTTTTGGTGCTGGGCACTTCCTCGTCGGAAGCCGCCCTCCCCTCGCTGATGGAGAAAATGGAGAAGGCCGGCGCCAAGCGCTCGGTGGTCGGCCTGGTCATCCCCACCGGCTATTCCTTCAACCTCGACGGCACCAACATCTACATGACGCTGGCCGCGCTGTTCATCGCGCAGGCGACGAACATCCACCTGTCGATGGGCGACCAGATCCTGCTGTTGCTGGTTGCCATGCTGTCCTCGAAGGGTGCCGCCGGCATTACCGGCGCGGGCTTCATCACGCTCGCCGCGACGCTTTCGGTGGTCCCCTCCGTGCCGGTCGCCGGCATGGCGCTGATCCTCGGCGTCGACCGTTTCATGTCGGAGTGCCGGGCGCTGACCAACTTCATCGGCAACGCCGTCGCCACGCTGGTGGTCGCGCGCTGGGAAGGCGAACTCGACGAGGCCAAGCTGGCGAGAGCCCTGGCGGGTACGGCCGACGACAGCCTGCCGGCGGACATCGTTCCAGCCGAGTGATCCCGCGGGAACGCACGATAGCGAATGGCCGGAGGCATTGCCTCCGGCCATTTCATGCCTCGAAGACGTCAGGCGGCGCGCGTTCCGCCAAGTGGCGCCAGCGCCTTGCCATCGGCGGCGAACAGATGGCAGTGGGACGGATCGACCTGCATCGCGACGGGGCTGTGCAGCGGGGTAGTGTCGGTGCCTTCGGTCTGCACGACAAGCCTGGCCGTCTCGCCGATATCGGCATGCAGGATAGTCAAGCCACCGAGCCGCTCGGCCAGCACCGCCTCGCCCTTGAACTGGCCCGCATCGGCGATGCGGATATGCTCCGGCCGGATGCCAAGCAGCAGTTCGCTGTCCGGCGCCAGCCCGCCCGCAGCGGCTGGAACGACCAGGCTGGCACCGCCCGGCAAGGCGACCGCAACGCCATTCCCATCCGCGGACACGACCCGCACCGGCAGTATGTTCATCTTCGGCGAGCCGATGAAGCCGGCAACGAAGACATTGGCCGGGCGGTTATAGAGATCGAGCGGAGAGCCGACCTGCTCGATCGTGCCGCCATTGAGGACGACGATCTTGTCTGCCATGGTCATCGCCTCGGTCTGGTCGTGCGTGACATAGACGATGGTGGCGGCGAGCCGCTCATGCAGTTGCATGAGTTCCAGCCGCATGTTGACGCGCAGTGCCGCATCAAGGTTCGACAGCGGCTCGTCGAACAGGAAGACTTTCGGCTGGCGCACGATGGCGCGGCCGATGGCGACGCGCTGGCGCTGGCCGCCGGACAGTTCCTTGGGCCGCCGGCCGAGCAGATGCGACAGCTGCAGCACGTCGGCCGCGGCCTTGACCTTGGCGTCTCGCTCGGCCACCGGCAGGCCGGCGATCTTCAGCGCGAAGCCCATGTTCTCGGCCACCGTCATATGCGGATAGAGCGCGTAGGACTGGAACACCATGGCAAGGCCGCGTTCGGACGGATCGACCTCGTTGATGCGCGCGCCGTCGAGCATGAGCTCGCCCGCTGTGATCTTCTCCAGCCCCGCGATCATGCGCAGCAGCGTCGACTTCCCGCAACCGGACGGGCCGACGAAGACGACGAACTCGCGGTCGCCGACATCGAGGTCGACGCCCTTGATGACCTCGGCGTTGCCATAGGACTTGCGCACGCCGCGCAACTTGAGCTCAGCCATTGAAGTCCCTCCTCTTGTCCGGATAGATGCTTGGCCCGACAGGCATGCGGGCGGCCAACGCATCCAAATCATCAAACAGCACAAGGCTGGCGGCGCCGACCAGCCCGGCATGGCGGCCGAGCTGCGCCTGGACCACCGGCACGTCGCGATAGGCACGCATGGCGCGTTGCCGAATGGTCGCCTCGATGACCGGATGCATCAGGTCGAGGCCATTGCCGATGCCGCCGCCGACGACCAGCACGTCGGGCGAATAGAGATGCAGAAGATTGGTGAAGCCGACGCCCAGCCAGCGGGCTTCCTCCTCGAGCAGGGCCAAAGCGAGATCGTCCTGCAACCGCGCCGCCTCGACCACATGGCGTCCCGTAACCTCGGCGTTGGCCGAAAGGCGACGCAGCGTCGAGCCATCGAATGCCGACGTCGCGGCGTTGGCGCGGCGGCCAAGTGCCGTGCCCGAGGCGACGGCCTCGAAACAGCCGACGACGCCGCACATGCAGCGCTCGCCTTCATTGGTGATGGTCATGTGGCCGATCTCGGCGGCAAGGCCGCGACGGCCGTGCAGGATGCGCCCATCGGCGACGACACCGCCGCCGATGCCGGTCGAGACCGTGACGAAGACCAGCGAGCGTGCGCCATGGCCGGCACCGAAGCGCCATTCGCCAAGTGCCGCGGCGTTGGCGTCGTTCTCCAGCCGCACCGGCAGGCCAAGCCGCCGCTCGAGCATGTCGGCCAGCGGGACGTCCTGCCAGCCGGCCAGCGTCGGCGGCCCGACGGCGATGCCGGCCAGCGGATCGAGCGGTCCAGGCGCGCCGACGCCGACGCCGACAATGGCAAGCCCCGGCGCCTCGGCATGCACGGAGGCGGCCAACGCCTCGATCTGGCCGATCACCACGTCGGGGCCGGCCTGCGCCTGCGTCGGCACGGCGGCGAAGGCCAGGATCTTGCCGTCGCGGTCGACCAGCGCGGCACGAAGCTCGGTACCGCCAAGATCGATCGCGAGGGCGGCCTCGGTGCTCATGCCGCGACCTTCAGCCCGTGCAGCCAGCCGATGCGACCGGCCAGATCCTTGTCGCCAAAGGCAAGCGAACCGAGCACCACGGTCTCGGCGCCGGCGGCACGCAGCAGCGGCACGGTCTCGTGGCGGATGCCGCCATCGGCGGCAAGAACGACGGCGTCCTCGCGACCAGCTTCTCGCAGGATGGCGCGGGCAGCACCCAGCCTGTCGCAGGCCGTCTCCGACAGGCCCTGGCCCTTCACGCCGATCGCGGTGCCCAGCAGCGTGACGAAGGCGACCTCGGAGACGAAAGGCTTCATCACCTCGACCGGCGTCTCCAGCCTCAGCACGACACCGGCTTCGGCGCCGAGCTCACGGGCCAGCCGTGCGGCGCGCAATCCCGCCTCGCCGTTTTCGGCATGGACGCTGATCATGTCGGCGCCGGCCTCAATGAACTGGCGCGTCTGCGCCTCGACGATTGCGGCATCGACCATCAGATGGACGTGGATGGGCTTCGCCGTCAGGCCGGCAATGCGGGCGACGAGATCGGGGAAGAACAGGAAGGACGGCGCGAAATGGCCGTCCGCCACATCGATGTGATGCAGATCGACATAAGGTTCGATGCGCTTCAGGTCGCTCTCGAAATTGGCGAGATTGGCCGACCAGAGCGAGAATTCGGCGATCAGGCGATCGCGCGGCAATGCGGCGATGGCGGCCGGGCCTGACAGAGGCTTTGAAGTCATGATTGGTCCTGGTTGTTGAAATTTCTGTCGAGAAAGGCGCCGATGGCGGCGCGGATTTCGGCGAAATGGCGATCCTTGTCGGTGGCCTTTGGCGTGACCTCGGCGAAGACCGCATTGCGGATGGTCTCGGCGAGCTCACGGGCGGTGGCCAAGGGATGGACGAGGTCGATGCCGCTGCCGATGATGAGCGTGGGTCTTGCGAGGCTGGCGGCTAGCGCCCGCGTCACGCCGGGCCCGTCATTGGCGATCGCCTGCATCACCTCGGCAAAGACATCAGCGTTTTCGCGCTGGAAGAAGCCGAGCAGCGAGGCGAGATTGTCCGGCGCTTCCGTGCGAAAGCGGGCCGATGTCGCGGAGGATGCGAAGGTGTCCCGGGCCTCAGCCAGTGGAAGCCGGCGGATGAGGTCCGCTACCTCCGTGTAAGGGCGCATGTTTTGCGGCGCCGCAGCGAAGGCCCAGGCGGGACGCACCAGCACCAGGCCAAGCACGCGGTCCGGGTGGCAGGCGGCAAGCCGCAACGCGATCGCCGCACCCATCGAGATGCCACCGGCGATGAAGCGGTCAAGCCCGGCCGCATCGGCGGCCGCCAACACGTCATCGGCGAACATCGCGATCGAGAACGGACGCTTGCTGCCAGCGCCGGAGCCGCCCTGCGCGCGGCACTCGACGGTCAGCCGGCGGCACGACGGGCCGTCAGGAAAATTCTGCGCCACCTGATTGGCATCGCCGCCGAGGCCGTGCTGGAAGACGACGGGAAGCTCGCCCTGTCCGGTGTCGAAGACACGAAGGGCGGCATCGTCGCGATGCATGACCGTCGGCGCGGCGCTCATCACAGCAGTCCCCGCAAGAAGGCGGCGACACCAGGCGCCTCACCAGCGGACAGGCCGTGGGTGACGAGCGCACCATCGAAACCCGCTCCCTTCAGCCGCGCGACGAAATCCGGAAAATCGACGATGCCTTGCCCTGCCGTGGCGAAGCGGCCGTCACCATGCCGATCCTTGGCGTGCGCCATGGCGATATGGCCGGCGGCCTCCTCGATCGCGTCCGCAACGATCGCACGCGCTTCGTCCGGCGTCGCGTGCTCGAACAGGTTCGCCGGATCGAGCACGATCTTGAGATGGCTGGAGCCCATGTCGGCGATCAGGCGCGTCGCATCCGCGGCGGAGGTGACGATATTGGCCTGCTCGGGCTCGATGCCGAGATCGACGCCGGCTTCTTCCGCCAACGCCAGCGCCTTCGCCATCTCGGCAGCCATGTCGGACCAGGCGGACGGTGTGGCATTGTCGGGATGATACGCCCATTGATCGGCGGCATTGCGCGAACCGGTGCAGAGCGTGACCAAGGGAATATCCAGGGCAGAAGCCGTCTCGATGACGACGGCAAGGCGCCGCAGGCCATCGTCACGCACGGCCTTGTCGGGATGCGCCATATTGTACGTGCCCGACAGGGCGACGAGCGAAACGCCTGATGATTGCGCGGCAGCGCGAATGGCTAAGATAGCTTGTTCTGGTACCGCATCCGGCATCGACGGCAGGCCGGCGCAAGCGAGATTGAACTGCGTCGTCTCGTATCCGGCCTGCTTCACCGCGGCCAGCACAGCGGCCGGGTCGCTGCCCGTGAAAGTCTTGGCGAAAATGCCGAGGCGCATCAGACCGCGCCCGAAACCGAGGCGAGTTCGACCCGCTCGCCGGATACAACCGAGCGGGCAATCGCCACCATGGCGCGGATCGAGGCGATACCGTCCTCGACATTGGCGCCGCGCATCGGCGCGCCGTTCAGTACGGTATCGGCAAGACCTTCCAGCTGGCGGCGGAAAAAATGGCCGTCGGCGCCGAGTGGTCTGCGCGAGGTCGCGTCCTTCTCATGGAAGATGTCGACCTCGCTGGCGCGGAAGTACCAGGGGTTGAACGTCTTGGCGATGACCGAACCGTTTTCGCCATAAAGCTGAAACCCCTCGTGCCAGTCCATGCGTACGGCCACCGTGAGATCAAGATGGCCGAGCGCGCCGCTGGCGAATTCGGTTTCGACGAACCAGCAATAGGCGCCGAAACGCTCGTTGAGGCGGGCGCGCACGGCGGTGATCTCGCCGCACAGGAAGCGCGCGGTATCGACGAGATGCGAGCCGTGCGCCAGCATGAAGTACTGCCGCAAATCGGCCTTTGGATTGCCCGAAGGTTTCCTCGCCAGCTTGCTGGTGACGGGCAGCGGCTGAATGGCGTCGGTGTTGGTGTAGCGATGGGTGGAATCGCAATACCAGGCCTTCAGCGCCAGCACCTCGCCCATCTCGTCGCGGACGAAGTCGCGGGCCGCCTCAAGCGCCGGGTCGAAGCGCTTCATGTGACCTACCTGCAGCACCTTTCCGGAGCGCTTCACCGCTGCCGCGAGAGCCTCGCCTTCCTCGACGGAGGTGCCGATCGGCTTTTCGCACAGAACATGCTTGCCGGCATCGAGCGCCTTGATCGACATCGGCACGTGATAGGCGTCTGACGTCGCCACGATCACCGCCTCCAGCTCGGGATCGGCGAGCATCGCGTCATAATCGGCATACATCTTCCGAGGCTCGTAGGTGGCGCCCATGCGGGCGAGCAGGTCGGGCGCCGCGTCGCAGATGGCGTAGAGGTCGGCATTTCCGGCCTTCGCGCAGGACTGCAAATGCGCGAACTGCGCGATGGGGCCGCAGCCGAGCACACCGACCCTGAGGCGTCTGTCTTGTTTCTTGATCATCGTCTCGTTCTTCAGGCGCCGTAGCCGCGCATTGTCTGGCGGTTGGTCTTGACCGCGCCGGCGGGATCGGCGGCGGCCGTCTCGGATTCCTCTTCCAGCACCAGCCAGCCGTTGAAACGCGGCGCGGTGTTCGCGATCTCGATGACCGTCTGGGTGTCGCAGACGCCCTTGCCCAGCATCGCCCAGGTACCGTCGGCGTCGACGTCCTTCAAATGGATATAGCGGATGCGGTCGCGGTAGGTGCGCAGCGTGTCGGCCATGTCCTTGTGGCCGCGCAATATGTGGCCGGTGTCCGGCACCCAGCCGACCAGGTCGGGGTCGAGCAAGGCAAAGATCCTGTCGTAATCGGCGCGGTCGAACAGCAGCGTGTTGTGATGCGAGCTCGGATGCACCGCCACCTGGACGCCCGCCTTGCGGCCAAGCTCGCCGGCCTTGTTGTAAATCTCGGCGGCGATGGCGAACTTGTCATCGCGCGGCCCTTCGGACACCACGGTTGCCGACCCCATCGACACCAGCGCGCCGGGAAAGGCGGAAGCGAAATCGATCCAGCGCTGCGCCGCCTCGAGGTCGGCGCCGATCTCCTCCTTGAGCGTGAAACCGCTCTTCGAACCGAAGGCGAAGGAGACGAGCGTCAGGCCGGACGATTTCAGCGCGGCGGCGAACTGCGACGGCCGATCGGCATAGCGGCCGATCATGGTGTCGGTGATCTCGATGCCGGCATAGCCGCCATCGGCGATCGCCTTCAACAGATCGTCGGGGCCGCCGGTCCAGGCTTTTCCAAGCATTTCCCAGGTGAAGGTCTGGCAGCCGACCTTGAGCTTCGTCTGTGTCATGTCGTTCATTCCTTGACGCCGCCCTGGGTCAATCCCTCGATGATGTGGCGCTGGAAGAACAGCACCAGAAGGATCAGGGGCACGGTCACCACGGCGGAGGCCGCGGCGATGTCGCCCCAGGGGACGTAATAGAGGTTGGTGAAGTTGGCGATGCCGACCGGGATCGTCTGCCGGTCGATGTTGGAAGTGAAGGCGAGCGCGAACAGGAATTCGTTCCACGCGGTGATGAAGGCAAGCAGGCCTGTCGTCACCAGGCTCGGCAGCGACATCGGCAGGATGATGCGCCAGAGCAGGCCGGGAACGCTGACGCCATCCATGCGCGCCGCCTCGTCGATCTCGCGCGGCAGGGTCTCGAAATAGCCGAACAGCACCCAGGTGACGAGCGGCAGGCCGAGCGCCAGATAGGTGATGATCAGCGCCGTGTAGGTGTCGAGCAGGCCGAGATTGGTGGCGACGAGATAGAGCGGGCCGACCAGCGCGATCTGCGGGAACATCGACACCGACAGGATGACCATGAGGACGCCGAAGCGGCCCTTGATGTTGAGCCGCGACAGCGCGAAGGCGGCCAGCGAGCCGACAAACAAGCACAGGAAGGTCGTCGCCAGCGAGACCACCAGCGAGTTCCAGACATAGCGGTGAAGCTGCTTCTCGAAAAAGGCGTTGTAATAATGCTCCAGCGTGAAGGGATGCGGGATCAGCGACGGCGATCCCGAGGTCAGCATCTTGTCGAGCTGGAAGGAGGTCGAGAACTGCCAGAGGAAAGGACCGCCCGACCAGATGAGGATCAGCAAGGCGCCGGCATAGATGGCGAAGCTCTGCAGCGGTGAGCGCGTCTCGTTCATTGCGCCCTCCTGATCTGGCGGACAAGGAAGACGACGAAGACCAGCGCGATGATGCCCTCGGTGATGAACATCGCTGTCGACACGGCCGAGCCGTAGCCGAACTGCAGCGTCGAGAAGAGCACCTTGTAGGACAGCGTCGACAGCGTCTCGGTGGAATCGGCGGGGCCGCCGCCGGTCAAGACATAGACGAGGTCGAAAACGCGGAAGGCATCGAGCGCGCGAAACAGGCCTGCTATCAGCAAGGTTGGCATCAGGAGCGGCAAGCGGATATGCCAGAAGGTGATCCAGCCCTTGGCGCCGTCCATGCGTGCCGCCTCGATCAGCGAATTGGGCACCGTCTGCAGACCGGTCAGAAGCAGCAGCGCCATGAACGGCGTCGTCTTCCAGACATCAGCGATGATGATGGTGATCATCGCCGTGTCGGGTGAGCCGTACCAGTTGATGTTCTGGTCGATCAGCCCGGCATGCAGGAGGATGTAGTTGACGATGCCGTTTTGGCCGTCGAACAGCCAGCCGAACATCTTTGAGGTGACGACGGTAGGCATCGCCCAGGGCACCAGCATGGCCGCGCGGACAAGCCCTCGCCCCTTGAAGGCCTCGCACAGGATCAGCGCCATGCCGAGCCCGATCACCGTCTCCAGCACCGTCGAGGCGGCAGTGAACCCCATTGTGTGCCACCAGGCGTTCCAGAACTGCGGGTCGCCCCACAGCTGCGCATAGTTGGAAAAGCCGATGAAATCCTGATCCTGCGTGATCAGCGAGGTGTTGGTGAGCGAAAGATAGAGCCCGTTGACGATCGGGTAGAAGGAGACCGACGCCAGCGACACGAAGGCCGGCGTCAGCAGGATGAGGGCCCAGAAGGCGCCGGGGAGCGCCCTGCCAAGCCGCCGCGGCCGGCCGGCGCCTGGAATGGTGGCGGCCGCGGTCATGGTCAGGCGACGATCTTGTTGATCTGGTCGGCGAGCGTGTCCATCTCGGCCTGGACCTTGCCCGAAACCAGCGCCTTGGAGATGCCGGACTGCAAGGCAAGCGTCACGTTGGCGTATTGCGGCGTGATCGGCCGCGCCGTGGCACCGGTGAACACTTTCTCCAGGCTCGCCATGAAGGGCTGTTCCTTCTTGATCTGCTCGTCCTGGAACAACGCCGGCCGTGTCGGCGCCAGGCCAAAATTCAGCGCGATGCGGTGCTGGGTCTCGGTCGACGACAGCCAGGTGAGCAGCTCGATCGCGGCCTCGCGCTGCTTGGAGTTGGCATTGACGCCAAGCTGGTAGCCGCCGAGGCAGGCCGAGCTCTTGCCGCCGGGGAACGACGGCAGCGGTGCCACGCCAACCTTGTCAACGACCTGCGAAGCCTTGGCATCCTGCGCGATCGGGTAGACATAGGACCAGTTGCGCATGAACATCGCCTTGCCGGAGGTGAAGGGCTGGCGTGACGGCTCCTCGTCCCAGGACAGCACGTCCTGCGGGCTGATCTTGGTGGTTGCGATGGTGTCGTGCAGGAACTGGATCGCCTCGACCGCACCCTTCTGGTTGATCAGCGACGACTTGCCGTCGGGCGCCAGGATCGCGCCATTGTTGGAGGTGATGATCTCGACGGCGTCGCAGACCAGGACCTCGGCCTGCTTGCCCTGCCAGAGATAGCCGAAGTCGACATCACCGGCCTTTTGCGCCGCAGCGGCGATGGTGGCCATGTCGGCCCAGTTTTCCGGCACCTTGCCGCCATGCTTTTCCAGCACATCCTTGCGGTAATAGAACATGCCCGAATCCATGAACCAGGGAAGGGCCGTGAGCTTGCCGCCATAGGTACAGGCGTTAAGGGTTCCAGTGAAGTAGGCGCTGCGCTTGTCGGCCGGGAAATACTCGTCCAATGGCAGCGCCCATCCGGCGGCGGCAAAGCCGGCGATCCAGATCACGTCCTGGCTGAAGACGTCGGGCGTGCCGTTGCGCCGGGCGAGCTGCTGCACCAGGCCTTGGTAGACTTCGGTCGAAGAGCTCGGCGGCGGCAACTCGATGTTCTTGACCAGGATGCGGTCCTGCGATTCGTTGAAGGCCTTGATCAAGTCGCCGAAGGTCTCCTTGCCGAAGAAGGCCGCGCTGGCGAAGCTGATTTCGGCGCGCGACTGGGCACGGGCGCGGCCAATGCCGAGGGACGTCCCCGCCCCGAATGCGGCCGCGCCGAGCAGGCCGGCGGAACCGATGAGAAACTGGCGACGATCGGCGATCGTCACATGACCCACAGGCTTAGGTGCGGCGGTCGGCCGTTTTTTCATATCTGTCATTTTCTCCTCCTAGGGCTGGCAGCCTCCCGATGTCGCGCCAGCATTTTCGCATGTTCTATAAAAATTTTACGCGCGTCAATATTTAAAATGTTGTATAGCGTTTTTCGAAGGCGATCCATTGCCAGGGCAGTGGATTCGAGAAAGCATGACCATGTAGGGAGGAGCGATCGAAAATGCAGGCAAAATCAAAGGCAAAGCTCGCAATCGGCGTTATCGGATGCGGCAACATCTCGATGACCTATCTGCGCAATGCCGCCCTCTTTGGTGGAATCGAACTGCGCGCCTGCGCCGATATCTCCGCCGACATGGCGGCGCTGCGGGCGAAGGAATATGGCATCGAGGCGCTTGGCGTCGATGCGCTGCTGGCCGACCCCGAGATCGATCTTGTGCTTAACCTGACCATTCCCGCCGCGCATTTCGACATTTCGTTTTCCGCTCTTTCGGCGGGAAAACACGTCTTCACCGAAAAGCCGCTCGCGACGTCGGCCAGCGACGGGCGGCGGCTGGTGGCGGAAGCGGCCAAGCGGGGCGTCCTGCTCGGCTCGGCGCCTGATACCTTCCTCGGCGCCGCCGGCCGCCGGGCGCGGCGCCTGATGGATGAGGGCGCCATCGGCCGCCCGGTCACCGGCACCGCCTTCATGATGGGGCGCGGCATGGAGCATTGGCACCCCAACCCGCAATTCTACTACCAGCCAGGCGGCGGCCCGGTGTTCGACATGGGCCCCTATTATCTGACCATGCTGGTCAATCTGCTTGGCCCCGTCTCGCGCGTCATGGCGATGGCGACGCGCGGCCAGGAGGAACGCCTGATCACCGCCGAGGGACCGTTCAAGAACACCACCTTCAAGGTCGGCACGCCGACAAATGTGCTGTCGCTGCTCGAATTCCGTTCCGGCGCCACCATTACCTTCGGCGCTTCATGGGACGTCTTCAAGCATTCCAACCATCCGATCGAACTGCATGGCACGGAAGGTTCGCTGCGCCTGCCCGATCCCGACACGTTCGGCGGCACCGTCTCGCTGTCCGAACGTGGCGCGGAGTGGAAGGATTTCGCCAGCGAAAGCGAACTCTACGGCGCTCGCAACTGGCCCTATGCAGCACCCGACCGCGCCAACTACCGCATGCTCGGCGTCGCCGATCTCGTGCGCTCTATGAAGACAGGAGCAACGCCTCGCGCCTCCGGCAATCTGGCGCTGCATGTGCTTGAGATCATGGAAGCGATCCTGCGTTCGGGCGAAACCAAAAGCTCGGTCGCCATTGCCGGCGACGTCGTCCAGCCGGCGCTGCTGACTGAGGACGAGGCAAGCAGCCTGCTCGCATAGGCCCTTTGTTTTCACGCAATTCCGGACGGAAAACCGCCGTACACTTTTCCTGGAATTGCTTTCGACGGAGATGGCGATGACGCTCGATCCTGATGCCTTGCGCGCCCTCGAAATCGGCCGTGCGGCCGGTGGCGAGCCGTTCGAGAACGGCAGTGTGGCGGCGGCACGGGCCGCCTACGGCGCTTCCTTCCCGACGCAGCAGGGCGAGCACGAGCCGGTCGCGGCAACCTCGCAGCGGCACATCGACGGGCCGAACGGCCCGGTCACGATCCGCGTCCATCGCGGCATCGGAGCGCCGCGGACAGGGGCGCGTGCAGTACTCTATCTGCATGGCGGTGGCTGGGTCATCGGAAATCTCTGCTCGCATGACGAGATCTGCCGCTGGCTCGCCAATCTGGCTAACGCCGTCATCGTCTGCCCCGATTATCGGCTGGCGCCGGAGCACACGTTTCCCGCCGGGCTCGAGGATTGCACGGCGGCGCTCCGCTTCATGGCGGAAAACGCCGGAGAGCTTGGCATCGATCCGGCGCGCATCACCGTCGCTGGTGACAGCGCCGGCGGCAACCTTGCCGCCGTTCTGGCCTTGCTCGCCCGGGACAGGCTAGCGCCACCGCTTGCCGCCCAGATCCTGATCTATCCCAACACCGATGCGCGCCAGACGGCGGACAGCTACCGACGTTTCGGCGACGGCTTCGGGCTCACGGCAGCCACCATGGCCTGGTTTCGCGACCACTATGTGCGAACGCCGGACGACATCACGGACTGGCGCGTCTCGCCGCTGCTTGCATCAAGCATGGCTGGCGCCGCACCGGCGTTTGTCGTGATCGCCGGCCACGACATCCTCGCCGACGAAGGGACGGCCTATGCCGAACGCCTGCGCGTCGAAGGGGTGCCGCTGGTCCTGCGGCACTGGCCGGGTCAGATTCACGGCTTCGTCTCGATGGGACGTCACATTCTGGCGGCGCGACAAGCGGTGAGCGAGGCGGCGGCCTGGCTGCAGTTGCAGACGCGCGCTCAGGCCGACTGACGCATCACCAGCGTCGCGCCGAGCTTGACGTTGCGCGCCATCTCCTGCCCGGGTGAACCCGCATCGTCCAGCAAGGCCAACAGGATCTCGACGCTACGGCCGGCCATGGCGGCAAAATCCTGCGCCATGGTGGTCAGTGCCGGACAGGTGTAGCGGCTCAGTGGATGATCGTCATGGGCGGCGACACGGAAATCGCAATCGGCCCGGCGGCCGATCTTCAGCCCGCGCGAAAAGGCGGCAGACATGACACCGAAGGCGAGACGGTCGTTCGCGCACAACAGCGTGCGGGCCGGCAGGCCGCCCTTCTCGAGTGTCCTGTCCATCCATTCATGGCCGATACGCTCGAAATCCCAGCTGTAGTCGCCCGCTGCCTTGAGAATGACGGGTTCCAGGCCGGCGGCTAGCATCGTCTCGATGTAGCCCTGCAGGCGTTCCCCGGAATTGTGGTTGACGTGCGGAATGTCGACATAGACCGGCGGTTCGCCGGACCGGCAGAGATAGTCGACGATGGTCGAGATGCTCTGGTGGTTGTCGTTGCCGACGAAAGGCGTGTCGCCCTCGATGTAGGTGTCGAAATAGACGATCGGAATGTCCTCGCTCATCCGCTCGAAGACGCCGGGTTCGGAGACCAACCCCAGCGGAGCGACAATGGCGCCGGCAACCTTCAGCGACAGCAGCGTCTTGACCGATTCCGCCTCCAGTTTCGGCGAACCGTGCGAGGAGATGACGATCGGCCAGAACCCCTCGTCGCGGCAGCGCAGTTCGATGCGGCTGACCATTTCGGCATAGAATGGATCGGTGAGCGCCGGCACGACGATGCCGACATTGCGGGTGCGCTTGCGGTTGAGATTGCGCGCGAAAACATTCGGCTGATAATCCGATGAACGCAGTGCTGCCTCGATGCGCGCCCGGGTCGCCGGCTTCACGCTCGCCGGATCGTCGAAATATTTCGACAGGGTCGGCCGTGATACGCCGGACGCCCTGGCGAAATCATCCATCGTGCGGTGGGTCTTCTCCGCCATCGATATTTCCAGCCCCTTTGCCCCGCGCCCGCCGACAACCTTCCGGTCGGGCCAGAATCAGTCCTGCGACCGTTGCCGTCAGGCAGCATTGCTCGACCGAATTTGTTCAGTCAAATTTTCACGTTTCCACTACAATGCAAAAGCATTGCGCACGTCAAATTATTTATTGACGCTCCGAAAACCGCAACCTAGGCTTTGGCCTTGTACGGACGTGGAGAAGGCGCTCGGCAACCGGCCGCGGGGCAGTCTGGGAATGGTGAGGACATGAAGAAACTGGTTTGCGCCGGCGAGATCCTGGTCGAGATCATGGCCGAGCGGATCGGCCAGAGTTTCCTTGCCCCCGGCCCTCTGGTCGGCCCGTTTCCCTCCGGCGCGCCGGCGATCTTCATCGACCAGGCGGCGCGGCTCGGCCAGCCGGCGGGCCTGATCGCAGCCGTCGGCGATGACGATTTCGGCCATTTGAACATCGAGCGCCTGCGCGCCGACGGCGCCGACATCTCGGCCATCAAGGTCCACCGTGGCGCCGCCACGGGCACAGCCTTCGTCACCTATGAGACCGACGGCAGCCGGCACTTCGTCTACAACATCAAGCAGAGTGCCGCCGGCCTTATCGAGATCGGCGCCGAGGCGCGCGCGCTGCTGGCCGGCGCCGACCATTTTCACGTCATGGGCACGTCACTGTTCTCGCCCGAGGTGATCGAGGTGGCGCGCAACGGGATCGAAACTGTCAAGGCGCGCGGCGGTACCGTTTCCTTCGACCCCAACATCCGCAAGGAGATGCTCGATCTGCCGGGCCTGCGCGATGCACTGCATTTCGTGCTGTCGAAGACCGATGTCTTCCTGCCGAGCGGTCCGGAACTGTTCATCTTCGCCAAAGCGGCCGACGAGGAAAACGCGGCGCGTGAAATGCTGGATCGCGGTATCTCCACCGTGGTCGTCAAGAAAGGCGCGCAAGGCGCCGTTCATTACGACCAGACCGGACGGACCGCGTCACCGGGCTTCGTCGTCGACGAAATCGACCCGACCGGCGCCGGGGATTGTTTCGCCGCGGCCTTCGTCTCCTTCTGGCTGCGCGCAGAAGCGCCCGAGAAGGCGCTGCGCATCGCCAATAGCTGCGGCGCGCTGGCGGTGACCAAGAAGGGCCCGATGGAGGGCATCGCCTCGCTTGCCGCCGTCGAAGCCTTCCTTGCGACCGCCAAGACCGGAGCGCCAGTATGAGCCGGGCTACGGACGGGTTGTCGGCCATAGCGGCGGACCGGGCGGCGGGCGAACGCCGTGGCATAACCTCGATCTGTTCGGCTCATCCGCTGGTGATCGAAGCGGCGCTGCGCCACGGCAAGGCGCGCGACGCCGATGTGCTGATCGAGGCCACCTGCAACCAGGTGAACCACGAGGGCGGTTATACCGGCATGACGCCAAGGGATTTCCGCCGCTTCGTCGAGACGGTCGCCGGCAAGGTCGGCTTCCCCCTGGAGAGGCTGGTGCTCGGCGGCGACCATCTCGGCCCCAATCCATGGAAACACCTGCCGGCGCCCGAGGCGATGGCCAAGGCCTCGCGCATGGTCGACGCCTATGCCGAGGCCGGCTTCACCAAGATCCATCTCGACGCCAGCATGGGTTGTGCCGGCGAAGGTGCCGCACCTGCCGATGCGACGGTCGCCGCGCGCGCCGCCGAACTGGCGGAAGTGGCCGAGGCCGCGACCGAACGCAGCGGCGGCCCCAAGCCGGTCTATGTCATCGGCACCGAAGTGCCGGTGCCGGGCGGCGCCCTGGAAGCAATGGACCATCTGGCGGTGACCACACCGGAAGCCGCGCGTGAAACCGTGCGTGTCCACCGCGATGCCTTCAGCCGGCGAGGTCTCGACCAGGCCTTTTCGCGGGCGATCGGTGTCGTCGTGCAGCCGGGTGTCGAATTCGGCAATGCCGAGGTGATCACCTATGAACCGGAACACGCCCGTGCATTGGGCGATACGTTGCGGGACCTGCCGCAATTTGTCTTCGAGGCGCATTCGACGGACTACCAGCCGATTTCGGCGCTGACCGCGCTGGTCGATGACGGCTTCGCCATCCTCAAGGTCGGGCCATGGCTGACCTTCGCGCTGCGCGAAGCGCTCTACGGTTTGAGCCATATCGCCGAGGTTCTGGTTCCCGACCGGACGCGCGAAACCCTGCCGGCGGCGATGGATCGCGTCATGCTGGCGGCGCCGGACAATTGGAAGAATTACTATCACGGCTCCGAGGCTGAGCAACGGATCGAACGCCATTTCTCCTACAGCGACCGCATCCGCTATTACTGGCCGGCGCCGGCGGCCCAGCAGGCCGTGGATGCGCTTATGCAGGCGCTCGGCGATCGTGACATCCCCCTGCCCCTCATCAGCCAGTATCTCGGCCGTCTCGACGGCGCGGTGGCGACCCGGTCCGTGGCGCCAAAAGCCGGAGAATTGCTGATCGCCAGCGTAACGGACGTTCTCGACATCTACGCGCGCGCAACCGGCTGACCATGGCTACGGCCTGGGCATCAGGACCAGCGCGCCAGTCGTGCGGCGCGACTCCAGATCGCGGTGCGCATTGGCGGCATCGGCGAGACCGTAGCGCGTCGGTGCCTCAACCTTGACCACGCCCTGGCGAAGCGCCTGGAAGAACCTGGCGACGTGCGGCTCAAGTTTTTCCGGTGTGTCGGTGAAATGGGCATAGTTGGGCCGCGAAATGGTCAGCGACTTCGACGCGAAGCGGCCGATATCCCAATTGCCGATCGGCCCGGAGGCCTGGCCGAAGCTGACGAGATGGCCGCGCACGGCAAGGGCCGCGAGCGAGCCGGCGAAGGTGTCGTTGCCGACGGCGTCATAGGCGACGTCGGCTCCCCTGCCCCCTGTCAGCCGCATGACGGCATCGGCGAAATTTTCGCGGGAATAAACGATGACATGGTGCGCGCCGAGACGTTCGACGGTGCGTGCCTTGTCGTCGCTCGAAACGGTCGCGATCACCGTCGCGCCGAGATGACGCGCCCATTGCACCAGCAACTGGCCGATGCCGCCGGCCGCCGCATGGATGAGGACGATTTCGCCCGGCTTGACGGCATGAACGTCGTGCAGCAGGAAGCTCGCGCTCACGCCCTTGAGCAGGCCTGCGGCGGCGATCTCATCGGTGATGTCGTCCGAAAGATGAACCAGCAATTCAGGCGCCATGTTGCGCCGCTCGCTGTAGGCGCCGACCGGCGGACAGGCATAGGCGACGCGGTCGCCGGCCGAAAAGCCGGACACCGCCGAGCCGACTGCCTCGATGATGCCGGCCGCTTCCATGCCGGGCACGCCGGGCGGCTTCAAAAGGTCGAAAAACCCGGTGCGACAATAGACGTCGATGAAATTGACGCCGATCACCGTGTGACGGATCCGCACTTCGTTCGGCGCCGGCGGCGGCAGTTCGATGTCCCTGAGCCGCAACTCCTCCGGTCCGCCGTAACGCTCGACAACGATCGCAGGGGTCGTTGCGGTCTGGCCAGGCGCGATCCTTGGCGCCGCACGCGCCATGTCGATGGACGGCCCCGGCGCAACAATTGCCTGGGACGGTCTCGTCTCGACTGGCGAGCCTACGCTCCTGCGCTTCAGAAGATTGCGCACCGCCGCGAAGCCGGCCTGATAGATGTCCTCGGTGACCAGCCTGACCAGTTCGTCGCGGCGATGCGCCGGCGGCTGGAATTCAGAGCGCCACTCCCAGAAGGTGGCATTGCCGTCGGTCACCGGCTTAAGCCGGATCGAGGCGACATAGCCCATCAGAGGCAGCGGCGCTTCGAGCAGGCAGTAGCTCAGCCGGCGGTCCCTGTCGGATAGTGCCAGCAATTGCTCGCGCAATTCGCCGCCGTCGTTCAGCCGAAAGTGGCGCACGGCGCCAACCGCATCGACCGCTTCGCCGCCCTCGATCTCGCTGAAGGCGATCGCCGGATGCCAGCGGTCATGGCCGTTGAAATCGCGCAGGATCGCCCAGACCTCGTCAACCGGTGCCTCGATGATCGTGCTCTGGCAAACCTTGACCATCGGCCGGCGTCAGCGCCCGAACCGGTGTTTCAGCGCTCTCAGTGCGGTCTGGAAGACGCCATTGCCGATCTGATGCACCAAGGCCGCCTCGCGATCGGGCGCGCAGTCGAACTCCGCCTGCCACTCGGCGAGCGTCAGGTTGCCGTCGGTGATCGGCGTCAGCGACAGGGTGGCGACATAGTTCTCCACCGCCATCGGGCTTTCGAGGATCGCGTAGCTGCACGACAGGTCGTAGTCGGACAGCGCCAGCAGCCTTTCGCGGATGCGGCCGCCGTCCTTGAGCGTGAAACTCCTGATGCAGCCGATCTGGTCGGCCTGCGCGTTCTGCTCGATGCGGCTCTCGGCGACGAACGGCGCCCAGCTCGGCAATGCGTTGAAGTTGCGCACAAGCTTCCAGACTTCCGCGGCGGGAGCCGGAATGACCGAAGAGACATAGACCTTGGTCATGCTTGCGAGCCGGCTGTGGGCATGGCCGTTCGCGCATGCATTGTCTCGCCCCGGGCCAGCTCGACCCTTGCTTGGCAGTCATCGCGAACCGACGCAGCATGGCGATCAGGCGCAAGACATGGTCTCGCACGGCCCAACCAAACGCAAGAGAACACCGCCCTCACCTCAATGATCGCGGTCGTCATCGTCGTCCTTGGCGGCCTTTCCCTTGCCCTTCTTGTCGCGGGTCAGGCTGGAAATGTCCTTGGCATCGCGCAGCACGTCGGTCATGCGGCCGAGCGAGCCGCCCTCGATGCCGATCTCCTTCATCAGATTGTCGATCATCGGTGCCTGCACCCGGTAGCGCAGCGCGGAGTCGATGACCTCGTCGGTGACGTTGCGGTTGCCGCCGGTGCCGCCGTTGAGGCCGTCGACATGCAGGATCTTGATGCCGTCGATCTTCTCCATCGGCTTGACGCTTTCGCGGATGATGCCTTCCATGTGGTCAAGCAGCTTGCCGCGCAGGCGCCCGGCGCGGGCCTCGTTCGACAGCAGGTTCTCGGCCTCGTTGAGCTGGCGATGGCCCGATGCGTCGACCTCGTAGCGCTGGGCCGCGGCAAGGGCGTGGATCTTCTCCGCTTCCGCCGAAGCGACTGCGGCGATCTTCTGCGCTTCCGCCAGGCTTTTCGCCGCCTTCATCTCGGCATCCGCGGCGGACGTGATGCGCAGCGCCTCGCGCTCTGCCTCGCGCTGCGCGCCGATCAGGTCGGTCAGCTTGCGGCGCTCGGCGATCTCGCGTTCGCGGGCGGTGAAAGCCTGTTCCTCGGCCTGGACGGCCTTGGCGCGTACCGCCTCGGAGGCCGCGATCGCCGAGGACCGTTCCTGCGTCTTCTTGGCGATGTCGATCGCCTTCTGGATCTCCGCGATCTCGATCTTCTGGTCGCGTTCGACGCCGAGTTGCCTGATATCGCGATCCTTGATCAGCCGCGCTTCCTCTATGCCGCGCTCGGTGGTGATGCGGGCGCGCTCGACCTCCTCACTCGCCGAAATCTCGGCCTCCTCGAACGCCTGGCGCTTGGCGATCTGCAGCGCTTCAAGGTGACGCTCGCGTTCGATGCGGACCTCGTCCACCACCCGTTCCTGCGCGATTCGCGCCGTCTCGGTGGCCTGGTTCTCGACGATCTCGGCACGGCGTTTTTCCGCCTCGGCCCGGGTCACTTCCAGCGCCTTTTCGGCGAGCGCGATCTGGCGTTCCAGTTCAGCCACTTCGAGCAGTTTCTTGCGTTCGATCTCGAGCTTGCTTTGCGCGCCCTCACGCTCGATGCGGGCCTTTTCCAACGACAGTTCGAGCGCGATCTGCTCGCGCTCGGTCAGTTCGCGCATCTTCATCTCGGTCTCGTCGAGCGAACGGCGGCGCGCGATCTCGCGGCGTTGCGTGTCTTCCTCGCTCTTGATGCGCTCCTCGGTGATGTTGCGCTCCTGGTTGAGCCGCGATTTTTCGACGGCCTCGCGCGACGAGAGCTGTGCCTGCTCGGATTCCTGGTCACGCAACGCACGCTCAATGGCCAATTCAGACCGCTGCGCGGCGCGGCGGATCTCGACCTCGCGTTCCTGTTCGAGGCGCGCGTATTCGGTGTCGCGGTCGATCTCCAGCACCTTGCGCTGTGTGTCGAGGTTCTGGTTGCGGATGTCGACCAGCGTGCGCTGTTCGATCTCGTTGCGCATGCGGCGGCGGGTCTCGATCGATTCCGTCAGTTGCGTCAGACCCTCGGCGTCGAAGGCGTTGGAGGGATCGAAATATTCGAGGCTGGTCTGGTCGAGGTCGACGATGGCGACGCTCTCCAACTCGAGCCCGTTGGCCGCGAGCGACTCCTCGGCGAGCCTGCGCACCTTGGCGGCATAGTCGCCGCGCAACTCATGCATCTCTTCCAGCGTCATCTGGGCGGCGACGGTGCGCAGCGCGCCGGCGAACTTGCCTTCCAGCAATTCGCGCAGGCTGTCGGGCTGCAGCGTGCGGCGGCCAAGCGTCTGCGCGGCAGCGGCCACCAGTTCGCGGCTGGCGCCAACGCGCACGAAGAACTCGGCGATCAGGTCGACGCGCATGCGGTTGCGGGTGATCAGCGCCAGCGCATCCTCGCGGCGCACCTCGATGCGCAGCACGTTCATGCTGACCGGAGTGATCTCGTGCAGGACCGGGATGACGAAGGCACCGCCGTTGACCACCACCTTCTCACCCATGAAGCCGGTTCGCACGAACGCCGTCTCCTTGGTCGAGCGGCGATAGAGCCAGCGCAAGACGTAAACGGCGATCACCACGACGACCGCGGCAATGATCAGCCACAACAGGAAAGCGCCAAAGGTCTGCGCGTCCATGATCTATCCTCCCCAAGACAATGCGGTCGGCACGGGGCGACCGGCGATATTTTCAAACATCCACCCGCATGGTGGCGAAGTCCAATTCTTCATGCCCGCCTCTGCAGCTTCGGCGTGACCGCGTGGAATGCAGCGATCGCCGCGTCGACGAAAGGCGTGTCGTTGATGTTGGCCCGCACCCGCTCGACATGGCGCAAGGGCGTGCGGCGCACCGTCTTCTCGATCGCCTCGAACAAAGCGTTGTCGGCTTCCGGGTCATGAAAGGGCTGACCGGGCGCGTCGAGCATCGAGACACCGCCCTCCGGCAGCAGGAAGCGCACCGGACCGTTCATGGCGTTGAGCCGCGTGCCGATCCATTCCCCGAAGGCGCGGTTTTCGTCGCGCGTGGTGCGCATCAGCGTGACGTTGGGATTGTGGATGACGAATTTGCGGCTGCGGAATTTCTCCGGCACGCCGTCGCGCGGCCCGAAATTGACCATGTCGAGCGCGCCCGTCGAACCGACATAGGGCAAACCAGTCCGGATCGCAGCACCGAAGCGATCCTCCGTCGCCGGGAACACGCCGCCAACGATCATGTCGGCCACTTCCGTGGTGGTGAGGTCGAGGAAGGCCGACAGCAGCCGGGAGTCGCCGAGGTTTTCCATCGCCCGCCCGCCAATGCCCGTGGCGTGGAAGACGAGGCAGTCATAGTCGGCTTCGAGGCGTTTCGTGACAGCTTGCACCAAAGGTGTGGTGACGCCGAACATGGTGATACCGACGGCCGGCCGCGCCAGCTTGCGTCTTGCTTCCCAGGCCTCGGCATTGGGCAGTTGCGCGACCATGCCGGCCATGGCGTGCGCTGCGTTGGACAACACCTGTTCGGTGATCGAGTTCAGCCCCTGAACATCGGCGACCGAATGGAACATCATGATGTCGGCGCCGCCGACATATTTGGCGACATCGCCGGCCGCCACCGTCGAGACCATCAGCTTGGGGATGCCGACCGGCAGCACGCGCATGCCTGCCGTCGCCAGCGTTGTGCCGCCGGAACCGCCGGCCGAGATGACGCCGCCGATGCGTGGCTCACGCTCGATCCAGCGTGCGAAAGCTTCCGCCATGGCGCTGACCGAGCCGCCGCGATCATTGGTGAAGACGGCGGAGGATCCACGCGCGTGCATGCCGGCCACCTGCATGGCGGGCACATCGGCGCTGGCCGGTTTTCCCGATGTCGACAGGTCGACGGTGCGCACGGGCAGACCAAGCGACTTCAGCCGGTCGGCAACGAAGCGCAATTCCTTGCCCTTGGTGTCGAAGGTGCCGACGATCAGCACGGTCCTGCCGATGCGTTCGGCGAAGGGGATGGCGAAGACCTTCTTCAAGTCGTCCTGCGGTGCGGTCTTGTCGACCGCGGCCTGTCGCAATTCGGTGACCGGCACGTTCCAGCGATTGGGCATTTCGGTGACCGGTCGATAGACGCCGCTCCGCGGCATCGGTTCGGTCGTACCGGCGCCAGCCCTGTCGACGCGATAGACTTCCGCCAGTTGGTCCCGGGCCTGCGCGGCTTCCGCCGGCGTGACCGGTGCCTCCTCGGCATGGCGGCCGACGCCGAGCAGCCGTTGCTGCAACTCACGGTCGGCGGCGAGCGCCTTGGCGTCCATCAGCCGGTTGATGCGGCCATTGACCATGATGGCGACCTGGTTCGAGACCGCGGTCGCCACGCCGATATTCTGTTCGATGACCAGCACCGCCATCTCGCCTTCGGCGGCGAGGTCGATCAGCATGCGCTCGACCTGGTCGACGATGACCGGCGCCAGGCCTTCGGTCGGCTCGTCCATGACCAGCAGTTTAGGATCGCTGAGCAGCGCCCGCGAAATCGCCAGCATCTGCTGTTCGCCGCCCGACAGCTGCGAGCCGCCATTGGCGCGGCGTTCGGCGAGCCGTGGAAAGGTCTGGTAGACGCGCTCGACCGTCCAGCTGGCATCGCGCCTGTTGCCGGCGGCCAGACGCAGATGCTCGTCGACGGTCAGGCTCGGCCAGACACGGCGCCCCTGCGGGACATAGCCGACGCCGAGGCGGTGGATTTCGTGCGGCTCAAGAGAGGTGATCTCCCGGCCATCGACGCGGATCGAACCTGACTTCGCCCGTTTCAGCCCAACGATGGTGTTGCAGAGCGTCGACTTGCCCATGCCGTTGCGGCCGACCACCGACAGCACGCCGCTTTCCAGCGTCAGCGACACGCCCTGCAGCGCATGGCTCTCGCCATAGAAAACCTGCAGGTCGTCTATGCGCAGCATTGCCTTCGCGATCTTTCCGGGACGCTCAGCCATGCTTGCCCCCGAGATAGATCTCCTGGACTTCCGGATCGGCTTCGATCTCCCGCGGCGTGCCTTCCTTGAACAGGCGGCCATTGTGCATCATCGAGACATATTCCGAGACGCGCAGCGCGACATCGAGATCATGCTCGATGATGATGTAGCCGATATGCTTCGGCAGCGCGTTGAGGATGGCGACGAGGTCGCGACGTTCGGTCGGCGACAGGCCGGCCGCCGGCTCGTCGAACAGGATGAAGCGCGGCGCGCCCGCCAGCGCCAGCGCGATCTCCAACTGGCGCTGCTGGCCATGGCTCAGCGTCGCCACCAGCGTGTCGCGATAGGCTTCGAGGTGCACGGCGTTGAGGATCGATTCCGCCTGCACCATGTTGACGTCGGTCGTGGCCGGACGCAGCAGCGAAAACCGCCGACGCGAGACGCCCCGGCAGGCGAGAAAGATGGAATCGAGAACCGACAGGCCCTTGAACAGTTGCGAGATCTGGTAGGTGCGGCGCAGGCCGCGCCGGATGCGCTCGTGGGGAGGCAGATCGGTGATGTCCTCGCCGAAGAAGCGGATGCGCCCCGCCGTCGGCAGGAAATCGCCGGTGACGGCGTTGAACAGGGTCGTCTTGCCGGCGCCGTTGGAGCCGAGGACCGCGCGCCGTTCGCCGGCCGCGATCCTCATGGTGATGCCCGAGAGCGCCACCAGCGCCCCGAAATGCCGCGCCACGCCATCAAGCTCCAGCGCATAGGCGCCGGTGCTCTGGAGACGGTTTGCTGCGAAGCTTTCGGTCACTGGCGGCTGCACTCAATCGTGGTGTTACGGGCAGCTCGGATTGTCGCGGTTGACCGCGCCGAGCTTCATGAACTCGTCTTCGGGAATGCCGAGCGTCTGGTTGACCTGCGGCACGACCTTGACCAGCTTGTTGAGGAGATTGCCGTCGGCGCCTTCAGTGACCTCGGTCAGGAAGATGTCGGCGATGGCATTGCGGTTCTTGTCGAGCGACACCTTGCCCGTCGGCGTGTCGAAGGACAGCTTCGACAGCGCGTCGCGCAGCTTCTTGCCGCCATCGGAGACATCGCCGCCAACCTGGTCGAGACCAAGCAGCGTCGCCTTCATGTCGACATAGTAGCCATGAGCGAACAGCGAGGGCGACGGAAACGCACCCGGCTGCTTCTTGTAGGCCTCGACGAAGGCCTTCCAGGCCGGCGCGTCGTTGGTGTCGGCGGTCGGGCCAGCGGATGGCGTGCCCTTCAGCACTTCCTTCAGCTTGCCTTTCGACGTCAGCACGGTCTGGTCGACAGTGATCGAGCCGCCGATCAGCGGCGCGGTGCCGCCACCCTGCTGGTACTGGGTCAGGAAGTTGACCGCATCGGCGCCGCCGAGCGCGACGTAGATTGCGTCGACATCCTCAGGAATGGCGGCGATGACCGAGGAAAAGTCCTTGTTGCCGATCGGCACCCAGGATTTCGACGGCACATGGCCGCCGGCCTTGCAGAACTCGGCCATGAAGCCGAACACCTGCGTGTAGGGGAAGGAGTAATCCTCGGCGACGGTGGCGACCTTCTTGTAGCCCTTGTCCTTGAAGGCATAGGTGCCGAGGCCGGCCATCCACTGCGCGCCATCGGTCGAGAAACGGAAGAAGTTCTCAGCCGGGTCGCGCAGCGTGGTGTCCTGCGCCGCCGATGTGCCGTTGATGAAGGTCACGTTCGGCTGCGTCTTGGCGTAGTCCTTGACGGCGATGCCCTCGTCGCCCGAAAGCGGGCCGACCAGCACCTTGACGCCGTCCTGCTCGACCAGCTTGCGCGCCGCGCGCACGGCGCTGTCGGGCGAGGCATCGGACGAGCCCTTGACGATCTCGATCTTCTTGCCAGCGACGGTGCCGTTCATCTCGGCAACGGCGGTCATGGCGCCGCGCTCGCCGTCCTCGCCGAGCACCGTGAACGGGCCTTCGAAGGTTGCGAGCAGGCCGATCTTGATGGTGTCGTCGGCAGCCAGCGCCATCGAAGGCGCGGTCAGCCCGGTGAATACCGCCAGCGCCAGCAATGTCCGTCTATGCATTCTCATCGTTTTCCTCCCTTTGATTTGGTTTTGCAGTGGTTCATCCATCCCGGCTCCTATGGGCCTGGACGCAAGGACTCCTGGGCAAGATGTGGCTTGATCCTCCCCCACAACCCAAGAATTCCATCCGGTGAGACGAAGACGATCACCAGGAACACCATGCCGATCAGCGTGTTGAAGCGCTCGGCGCCGACGATATCGATGGCGAAGGTCTGCATCAGCACGACGACGACCGCGCCGAGAAACGGCCCGATCGGATGGCGCAGGCCGCCGATGACGGCGATGATCAGCACGTCGATCGCGGCATCGACGCCGATGGTGCCGGGCGAGACGCGGCCGTTGAACCAGACCAGCAGCACGCCCGCCAGTCCGGCGATGACACCGGCGAGCAGCCAGGCGAAGACCTTGTGCGCGGTGACATGGTACCCCAGCGCGCGCATGCGGCGCGGATTGTCACGGATCGCCTGCAAGGTCATGCCGAAGGTCGAGCGCGAGCCGTAAAGCACCGCCGCGTAGGACAGCGCCGCCAGGCCCAGGCAGAGATAGTAGAATGGCTTGGCATCGCGCCAATTGACGCTCCAGAAGACCGGCGCACGGATGCCGGCATAGCCGGAATGGCCGTTGAAGATGGCGTAGTTCTGCTGCGCGAAATAGAAGGTCGCGGTGGCGATCGCCAGCGTGATCATGATCGTGTAGATGCCCTCGGTGCGCACCGAGATCCAGCCGATCAGCGCCGACGCCAAGGCCGCCGCGAGAACGGCGAACGGAACCGCGAGCCACCACGGCCAGCCGAGACCGAGAATGCTGGAGTTGTTGTTGCCAAGGATGGCGATGGCATAGGCCGCTATGCCGGCGACGGTGATCTGCGCCAGGCTGACCATGCCGCCATAGCCGGCGAGCAGCATCAGCGACAGGCCCAGCATGCCGAAGATCAGCGAATAGCCGCCGATCTGCGTCAGGAAGAAATCGGTCGCCACCAATGGATAAAGCACCAGTGCGACGGCAAGGATGATGTGGCCGGCGCCGAGCTTCTCCAGCCAGTTCCGCTGCGGCGTGGCGCTGGTGGTGGCGATGGCCAGGCTCATCGTGCCTTCCCCATGATGCCTTGCGGCCGCACCGCCAGCGTCACCACCATGATGACGAAGGTCAGCACGATGCCATAGGTCGGGAAGTAGACGAGGCCGATCTGCTCGGCCAGGCCGATCAGCAGCGCACCGATGGCGGCGCCCGTGATCGAGCCCATGCCGCCGACGATGACGACCACCAGCGAGGCCAGGAGATAGCGGACATCCTCGCCTGGCGCGACCGACAGCGCCGAGCCCCCGACGACGCCGGCAAAGCCGGCAAGGCCGGCGCCGACGGCAAAGACGATGGCGAACACCGCATGCACATTGACGCCCGAGGCCTGCAGCATGGCGCGGTCGTCGACGCCGGCGCGGATCATCATGCCGACGCGGGTCTTGTGCAGCATCAGCCAAAGACCGACGCCGATGACGATCGCCGCCGCCAGCACCACGATGCGGTAGAGCGGATAGGTGAGGAAGACCGAGGCGCCGTTGGAGCGCACCGCCGTTATAACGGGCAAGGTCAATGCGCCATCAAGCCATTCGGGCGTGGTGATCTGGTAAGTGCCGCCGGCCCACACCGCCAGCATCAGGTCGGCTGCGACGATCGAGATGCCGATCGAGACCAGGGTCTGGCGAAGATCGTCGCCCTCCAGCCGACGGAAAACGAAAACCTGCATGACGACACCGACGATGGCCAGCACCGCGAAGCCGGCAGCGACGCCGAGCAGCCAGTAGCCGGTGCGGTTGGTGACTTCGTAGCCGATATAGGCGCCAAGCAGATAGAGCGAGCCATGCGCCAGATTGACGTTGCGCATCAGGCCGAAGATCAGGGTGAAGCCGCTGGCAACGAGGAAATAGAGGCCGGCCAGGGTGATGCCGTTGAGGATGGCGCTGACGAAGGCCTTCTTCGAGATAAGGATCGCGTTCAGCCAATCCGGCCAGACCGCGAAGACCAGCCATGCGACGACGGCGGCGGCGAGCAGGCCAACGAGGCCCCATGCCTGCCGGCCGGTGATGCCGCCGCTCTCGGAGAGCGTCTGAGATGGCTGGTCGAGCAGGCTCATGCCGTCAGCCGCCGGCGCTGCTCGTTCATGCGCGGCGCCTTGTGGAACTTGCCGTCCTTCATGATGGCGAGGATGCGGTTCTTGTCCTGCAGGATGCGCACGTCAGAGATTGGATCACCGTCGATCAAGAGAAGGTCGGCGAGGTAGCCTTCCTTGATCATGCCGAGCTCGTCGCCCATGTTCATGATCTGACCGCCATATTTGGTGCCGGCCTGGATCGCCTCCATGGGCGAGAAGCCCAGCATCTCGACGAAGGTCTGGATGTCCTTTGCGTTGGTGCCTTGCGGCGTCCAGGCAAAGCCATAGTCGCCGCCGATGCAGACACGGATGCCGCGCCGGTGCATCTTCTTCATCGTCTCGATGCACATTTCGAGTTCGCGCTCGTATTCGAGCGACAGCGGCGAGCCCGGCTTGATGCCCCACTGCTCGGCGTGACGTGCCGTGTTGATCAGCCAGGCGATGCCCGGCGCGACGAAGTGCTTGTCCTTGGCCGCTTCGAGCATGTCGAGCGCTTCCTCGTCGGCGAAGGAGGCATGGTAGATGTTCTGGATGCCGTGGCGGATGCACTGTTTGACCGAGCCCGACGAACGCGCATGCGCCGACAGTACCTTGTTGCGGCAGCGTGCCTCGGAGGCGGCCATGGCGACCTCTTCTTCCGACATCGGCGTCTCCTCGGCGCCCATGCCCGTGATGCTCTCGCCGGACAGGTTGAGCTTTATCGAATCGACGCCGTATTTGATCAGCCGGCGCACGGTGCGACGGATTTCCTCGGGCCCCGAGACGACGAGGCCGAGGTTCAGCCCCTCATGCGGGATGTGCGACGGCGCGGAATCGCCGAGGCCGCCGACCGTGGTGATTTCCGGACCCGCCGCGAGGTAGCGCGGTCCCGGAAAACGACCCTGGTTGATGAATTTCTTGGCGACGACATCGAGACGCGGCTTTGCGGCCGCCGCGCCCCGGCCGGCGGTGAAGCCGGCGTCAAGCACCAGCTTGGCCATCTCCATGGTGACCAGCATGTGCTCCTCGATTTCCATCATCTGGATGGGGTCGATGCCGGGCGCGTTGTTCCAGGACAGATGCAGATGGGCATCGATCATGCCCGGCATCAGTGTCGCGCCCATACCGTCTATGACGGTTGCACCTCCTGCCGCGCCACCGCTGTAGGAGGACGACGAGGACGAGCCGAAGCGCGACGAGCCCTTGGTGATCTGCTTGATGCGGTTGCCTTGCACCAGCACCTCGCCGGTGTAAGGATATTCACCTGATGCGTCGAGCACGCGCACATTGGTGAACAGCGTGCTGCCCGAACCGTTGCCGTTCCAGCTGTCGTCTGCCATCACAAGCCTCCCAACTTGCCGAGCGCACAGTTCTACGCTCGATCAGAAATCCTCACCTATCAACCCGTCTCAAAAAATCGGCGAGCTTCTGGCTGCTTTCGCGCGGGCTTTCCACCGTGGCCCAGTGCCCGCACCGATCCAGCGACGAGAATACGGCGCCCTTGATCTTGTCGGCAAGCGCCTGGGCGACCCCCGGCGGATTGACCGTGTCGGCGTCGCCGGTGACCAGCAACGTCGGCGCCGAGATCCTGCGCGCATCGACCGCGGTCGCCTTGGCCAGAGCCTCGCAGGTGCGGGCGTAGGATTCGGGATCCTGACGCGTGATCGATTCCCGCACGAAGGCAACTGCCGCCGGCGAGGTTTCCCTTGTGTGCGCGGAAATCGCGTTGGCGACGATCTGGTCGGCGATATCGGCAACACCGCCCGAACGCGCCAGACGCGCCCGGTTGGCGAGCCCTTGCCGTGTTGCGTCCGTCGGTTCCGCCAGGGCGCCGAACAGCGCCAGCGATGTAACCAGCGATGGCTGCGTCGCGGCGATCTGCTGGCAAACGATGGTGCCCATCGAATGGCCGACGAAGTGCGCGGCAGCAACCCCCATGCCGGCCATGGCGCGGATCACGGCCTCGCTCATCCCTTCGACGGTCAGCGGCTCGATCGGGCGCGGCGAGCGGCCGGAGCCCGGCAGGTCGAGCCGGATGACGCGATAGGCGGAAAGCGCCGCCATCTGCGGCTGGAACATGTTCGAGGTACCGCCGAGGCCATGGATCATCACCACGGCGGCGCCCTCGCCGACAACTTCCGCAACGACCTGGCCAACCGTCACCGTGGTCATTGCGCATGCTCCGTGAAGCGGTTTTCCAGCGTGCCGATGCCATCGATCTCGATCCGCACGACGTCGCCGGCCTTGAGGTATTTCGGCGGGTCGAAACCGATGCCGACCCCGACCGGGGTGCCGGTGGCGATGATGTCGCCGGGCTTCAGCGTGATGCCTTGCGACAGCGTGGCGATGATGGTCGGAATATCGAAGATGAGCAGCGATATGCGGGAATTCTGGCGCAGATCCTCGTTGACGAAACACCGGATGCCGGCTGTTGCCAGGTCGAGTTCGTCCCTGGTCACCGCCCACGGGCCCATGGGACAGAACGTGTCTTGCGACTTGCCGATCAACCACTGGCTGTATCTGCCTTGCAGATCGCGGGCCGTGACGTCGTTGACGATGGTGTAGCCCCAGACATGGTCGAGCGCGTTCTCCTTCGATATACCGCGCCCGCCCTTGCCGATGATGACGGCCAGCTCCGCCTCATAGTCGATGGCGGTCGAGACCGATGGATCGATCAACACGCTGGCATGGTTGGCGACGACCGATTCGGGAACCTTGGAAAAGATGATCGGATGCTTCGGAATCGCGCCGGCGCCGGCGCTGGAATCGAAGCCGCTGCGGGCGAATTCGTGCGCGTGCTCGTGATAGTTCTTGCCGACGCAGAAGATGTTGCGGCGCGGTTGCGGGATGGGCGCTTCGATTTCCACCTGCGCCAGCGGGATGGGCGACAGGGTGCGCGGCATGCCGGCGCCGTTGCGCTCTATCAAAGCCAGAATGCCTGATTTGGCCTGATCAACGGAAAAATCGAAGGGCGCGATCGTCTGGGCGTCGAGATCGACAAGCCCCACGCGACGTTCGCCGGCGATCGAAAAAGTCGCGACCCGCATCCAGATCCTCCCTGAACCAATACTGAGCCAATTATTCGCTCTTTTGTTACACGCTATCGCCGATTGGTTTAGCCCGCAAGAAGAATCTGGGTTGGTCGCACCAAAAAGGATCTGGTTGCCAGCCCTACCGCTTCACAGGATATCGACCGCTGCCATGCGATGGACGACGGAACCTGAAGCTGCTATCAATGGTTCAGTATCGGATCAGATAAAAGTGACCGGACATGCCCAAGCTCGTCGCCAGCGATATCGCCACCGCGCTGAAGAAGCGGATTTCTTCCGGTGAATGGATCGAGAATGGCCGCATGCCGCCGGAACGCGATCTGGCGAGCGAATTCGGCGTGGCGCGCAACACGGTGCGCCGCGCCGTCTCCTTCCTCGAGGACGACGGCACCGTGGTTCGGCATGTCGGGCGCGGCACATTCCTGACCGCCACCAATCCTGGTTCGATGGCAGCGGTTGTCGGCCGGATGGAAGGCACCAGCCCGGCCGACATGATGGAGATCAGGCAGCTGCTTGAGCCGGCGGCGGCGGCCTTCGCCGCCACCAATGCCAGCGCCATGGAACTCAACGCGGTGCGCGAGGCGCACAAGATCGCTTCGGAGTCGCAGGACATGCCGACCTTCGAGCATTGGGATGCGGAGTTTCACCACCGCATCTTCGCCTGCTCGCGCAACGACTTCCTCAAGGAGATCCACAATCTGATGCGCATCCTGCGCAATCAGGCGCCATGGTTCGAAATGAAAAAGCGTTCCTTTTCCGAAGAACGCCGCGGCATCTATTGCAGCGAGCACCAGATCGTTCTCGATGCGCTGCTGCGCCGTGACCCGGAGAGCGCCAGCCAGGCCATGCTGGCGCATCTGAGAACCGTCGAGCGCAACCTGCTGGGCCGGTAAATCCGCGCACCGCTATCCTCAATAGGGCAGGCCGACATAGTTCTCCGCGAGCGCGGTCGACGCGGCGCGCGAGTGCACGAGGTAGTCGAGTTCGGCCTCCTGGATGCGCTGGCCGAAGTCCCCGGTATCGGGAAAGCGGTGCAGCATGGTCGTCATCCACCAGGAAAAACGCACAGCCTTCCAGACCCGAGCCAACGCCTTGGCGGAATAGGCATCGAGACCCGCTCCGGATTTTCCCTGATAGAAGTCCCGAAACCCGTTGAAGAGATAGCGCACGTCGCTGGCGGCGAGGTTGAGGCCCTTGGCGCCGGTCGGCGGCACGATGTGAGCAGCATCGCCGACCAGGAACAGCCGGCCGAAGCGCATCGGCTCGGTAACGAAAGAGCGCAGCGGTGCGATCGACTTTTCGAAGGATGGCCCGGTGGTGACGCTGGCCGCCGTCTGTTCCGGCAAGCGGCGGCGCAGCTCGTCCCAGAAGCGATCGTCCGACCAGGCCTCGACTCGGTCACCCTCGGGGCACTGCACATAGTAGCGGCTGCGGTGCGTCGAGCGCATCGAGCACAGCGCAAAGCCCCGCTCATGATTGGCGTAGACAAGTTCGTGATCCGCTGGCGGCACTTCGGCCAGCACGCCGAGCCAGCCGAACGGATACTGCCGCTCGAACGTTTTCAGCGCCCGCTCCGGCACCGATCCGCGGCTGACGCCATGATAGCCATCGCAGCCGGCAATGAAGTCGCAATCCATGCGACGCGTGATGCCGTCCTTGTCGTAGGTGACGAATGGTGCGGCACTGCCGAAATCATGCAGTGCCACATCCGACGCCTCGTAGACGGTGACAAGGCCGGCCGCCTCGCGCCTGTCCATCAAATCATGCGTCACCTCGGTCTGGCCGTAGACCGTGACATGCCTGCCACCGGTGAATTCGGCGAGATCGATGCGGTGCAGGCGCCCGTCGAAGGCCAGCGAGATGCCGGAATGCGGCAAGCCTTCGGCATGCAACCTTGCGGCAGCACCGGCTTCCCCAAGCAGATCGACCGTGCCCTGTTCGAGCACCCCTGCCCGCACGCGGCCAAGCACATGGTTCCGACTTGAGCGTTCCAGAATGACCGTCTCGACACCGATGCCGGCCAGAAGTTGCCCAAGCAGCAGGCCGGAGGGTCCCGAGCCGACGATGACGACCTGCGTGCGCATCAGTGGCCGAGACTTTCGATCTGCGCGGCGAGTTCGGCGGCAAGGCGCAGCGATGCCGCGGTCGCGACCACCATCTGCGGCAGCAGCAGCCATTCCAGCGTCCATGCCGCGCCCGAACGTTCCTGCTCATGCACCAGCGCCTGATGCATGCCGGAAAGCTGCGTGGCGTTGAAGCGGGCCAGCGCCACCAGCGCTTCGGCTTTCACCGGGTTCTGCTTGTGCGGCATGGCCGACGAGCCGCCGCCGCCGGAAAGCGTGATGTCGGCGCCGCCCTGCGCCATCAGGGCGATGTCCTGACCAAACTTGCCGAGGCTGCCGGTCAGCAGCGACAGCCAGCCGGCGAAATCGGCGAGCGCGTCGCGCTGGCTGTGCCATTGCGGCGCATCGCCAAGGCCGAGTTCTGCGGCAAGCGCCGCGCGCACCGCCGGTCCCTTGTCGCCAAGCTTTTCCAGCGTGCCGGCGGCGCCGCCGAACTGCACGACCAGCAGGCGCCCAGACTGTTCCGATAGTCTTTCCCGATGCCGCCGCAGCGGCCCGCGCCAGGCGTTCACGCGATCAGCTACTTGGATAGGGATCGCGGGCTGCATGCGGGTCATGCCGGTCAGCGCCCTGCCCCCAAAACGCTCCTCAAGCGATGTGAGGCGCAAAACGGTCTCGGTCAGGAGCAGGCCGAGATGGTCGACGACGGATTTCAGTCGAAGCACCAGGCCAGTGTCGATGACATCCTGGCTTGTGGCACCGAAATGCACCTTGTCGCCGTGCGGCTCGCCAACCGCCACTCTGAGTTGGCGTACCAGTTCCGGCACGATGACGCCGTCCTTGGCGGCAGCGGCGCGCAGCAAGGTCGTGTCCGGCCGGAACGAGGCCAGCACCACCCCGATCGCCACCGCCGCGTCCCTGGTGATGATCCCGTTTTCGGCTTCCGCTTCCGCCAGCGCGCTCTCGAACGCCAGCATTGCCTCTATCTCGGCCTCGACGGAAAAATGCCTCGCCGCCTCCTCGTCGCCGAGAAAGGCGGAAAGCAATGGATGGTCGAAGGCCGATATGGTCATATCGCGGATCTCCTAGCTGTCGAAGAAGACCGTTTCCTTCTCCCCCTGGAGATGGACATCGAAGACGTAGGTGTCGCCCTGGCGCTCGGCGATCAGCGTCGGCACGCGGACGCGCTGCTCGATACGCGCCAGGATCGGATCCCCGGCATTGGCTTCTTCCTCATCGGAGAAGTACAGCCTTGTGTGCAGGCCGAGATTGATGCCGCGCGCGACGATCCACAGCGTGATGTGCGGTGCCATCGGGCGGCCATCGCGGAACGGCACGCGGCCGGGCTTGATCGTCTCGAAGGCGCAGACGCCAGTGTCCATGTCGGTCGGGCAACGGCCCCAGCCGAAGAAGTTCGGATCGGCGACACCACGCAATTCAGCCGGCGAATTGTAGAGTCCGTCCGCGTCAGCCTGCCAGATCTCGATCAGAGCGTCCTTGAGCGGCGTCCCGGTGCCGTCAAGCACCCGGATGCGCAGGCCGATGCGCTCGCCTTTTGTCTTCTCGTTGACCATGGTCGCGCCAAGGTCACTGGCATAGACGCCACCGATGCCGCAAAAATTGGGCGTCAGCCCGATATGGACGTAAGGGCCCGCCGTCTGCGAAGGGCTTTCCCTGAGCCTGTCAGGCAACTCGGCCATCAATTGCCCTCCAGCCGGTTTTCGAACAGCGACGAGCGGCGCCCGCGCAGCACGATATCGAACTTGTAGGCGAGCGCATCCATCGGGATCGTCGCCTGCGTGTCGAGGACGGCCGTCAGCGCCTCGATGGCCGCCTTGTCGGCGATGCCGCGAACGATCGGGCATTTCCAGATGAGCGGATCGCCCTCGAAATACATCTGGGTGATCAGCCGCTGGGCAAAGCCATGGCCGAACACCGAGAAGTGGATATGCGCGGGGCGCCAGTCATTGGGGCCGTTCGGCCACGGATAGGGCCCGGGCTTGACGGTGCGGAAGGCATAGAAGCCATCCTCGCTTGTGATGGTGCGGCCGCAGCCGCCGAAATTCGGATCGAGCGGCGCGAGATAGCCATCCCTCTTGTGGCGGTAGCGGCCACCGGCATTGGCCTGCCAGAATTCGAGCAGCACGCCGGGCACCCCAATGCCGCGTTCGTCGAGCACGCGCCCATGGACGATGATGCGCTCGCCGATGGCGCTCTCGCCCGGCCTGGCGAAATTATGGATCAGGTCGTTGTCGAACTCGCCCAGCATGGCGTGACCGAAGACAGGTCCCGCTATTTCCGACAGCGTGTTGTCGAAGGACAAAAGCGGCTTCCGCGGCGAGCGCAGCACCGAACTCTTGTAGCCTGGCGTCAGCGCCGGCGGGTGCCATGTCCGGTCGCGCTGGAAGAAGGCGCCGGTCTCGGGCCTCCGGTTCGAGCCGGACTCAGCGGGCATTGTCGGCTCCGTCCATCTCCGAAAACACGTCCTTGGCGATCTTGAAGGCACGGTTGGCGGCCGGCACGCCGGCATAGATGGCGACATGCAGGAACGCCTCGCGGATGTCGTCGCGCGTGGCGCCGGTGTTGGCGGTGGCGCGCACATGCATGGCCACTTCCTCATCATGGCCGAGCGCGGCCAGCAGCGCCAGCGTGACGATCGAACGCTCGCGCCTGGTGAAGCCCGGCCGCGCCCACACCGTCCCCCAGGCGGCCTCGGTGATCAGCTCCTGGAACGGCTGGTCGAAACCGGTCGCCGCGACATTGGCCCGATCGACGTGGCGGTCGCCGAGCACCGACCGTCGCACGGCAAGGCCTGTCCGATATCTTGCCGTATTGCCGGGGACTTCATCCATGGGTTTCTCCAGGGGCAAGCGATGCGACAAAACCGCGGATCAGCGCGACCAGCGCCTCCGGCTGCTCGATGCACGGAATGTGCCCGGCGTTGCGGATGATTTCGAAACGTGCGCCGGGGATCAGATCCGCCAGCGAGCGGACAAGATCGGGAGGCGTCGAGCCGTCCTGGTCACCGACGACGCAGAGTGTCGGGACAGCGATGCGGCGCGCGCTCTCGGTGAAATCGGCGTCGCGGACAGCCTTGCATGTCCCGATATAGCCCGGCAGCGCCTGCCGGGTCAGCATGTTGCGGCAACCGGCAAGGTCGGCGGGGCGCCCGGCATGGAAATCCGGCGTGAACCACACTTTCATCACGCCATCGGCGATCGCCTCGATGCCGTAGCGCTCCACGACCGCGATACGGCTGTTCCAGCTTTCGGCGGTACCGATCTTGTGGGCGGTGTCGCTGAGGATCAGGCCCAGGACGCTTTCAGGGCGGCGGACATGCAGGCCCTGCGCCACCATGCCGCCGACCGACAGGCCAAACAGCACGACCTTGTCGAAACCGAAGTGGTCGACGAGGGCGTGCAGATCGTCGACATGGTCGTTAATCGAGTGGACGCCGCTGCCGATGTCGGAGAGACCGTGGCCGCGCTTGTCATAGACGAGCAGCGGCATCTCGCCGGCCAAAAGCGCAACGACTTCATCCCAGATCCGCAGATCGGTGCCGAGCGAATTGATGAACACGATCGGGGGCGTCTTGCCGTCCGCCTCGACATATCGGTGGTGCAGCGTGATGCCGCCAATGGTGACGAATGGCACGATTTCGATCCTCCATCTCCACATTGCACGCCGCATTTGGTTCGGTAAAATGATATTTTGCGCCGTTTCATTAACTCGGGGGTTATCAAATTCATGCCCGACAGCCGCATCCGGTTCCGTCACCTGCAGGCATTCCTGGAAGTCGCCCGGCAGGGCAGCGTGGCCCGCGCCGCCGACTTCCTGCATGTCAGCGCGCCGGCGGTGACCAAGACCCTGCGTGAACTGGAAGAGGCGCTCGGCATCGCCGTGGTCGAGCGCGACGGGCGTGGCATCCGGGTCACCAGGCTTGGCGAAATCTTCCTGGACCATGCCGGCTCGGCAATATCGGCGTTGAAGCGGGGCATCGATTCCGTTCGCCAGGACGGTACCATCCATCGCCACCCGATCCGCATCGGCGCGCTGCCGACAGTGTCGACGAAGGTGATGCCGCAAGCCATGAGCCTGTTCCTCAAGGAGAACACCGGAGCTGCGATCAAGATCGTCACCGGGGAGAACGCCGTGCTGCTCGAGCAGTTGCGCAGCGGCGCGCTCGATCTCGTCGTCGGTCGGCTGGCGGCGCCCGAAAACATGACCGGTTTCTTCTTCGAGCACCTCTACTCGGAACAGGTGCTGTTCGTCGTGCGCGCCGGGCATCCGCTGCTGGAACCGGGAGCGGACATCTTCGCCAGGCTCGACGAATTCCCGGTGCTGATGCCGACCCGGGAATCCGTCATCCGTCCCTTTGTCGATCGCCTCTTCATCACCAATGGCATGACCGCGCCGGCAACCGAGATCGAGACGGTCTCGGATTCCTTCGGGCGTTCCTTCATGCGGCAGAGCAATGCGGTGTGGATCATCTCGGCCGGCGTGGTCGCCAACGAGCTCGCGAGCCGCGCCTTCGTCGCCTTGCCGGTCGACACCGAGCAAACCAAAGGGCCGGTCGGCCTGACGATGCGCACCGACACCGCGCCCTCGCCCGCCTTCACGATCCTGCTGCAGACCATTCGCGAAGCCGCAAGGCCGGGCGCCTGACCTTCGGCGCGTTCATGCATCAAGGCCGGACCTGCATGTCGACCGGGCGGCCGACCGTCGATGAGAAGATAGCCGATCGGTTCGTTTCCAAGCTTGCGGCCCGCGCGTCGCAACGGTGATCCGCGCGGCCATGTCGTGCCGGGCTCGCCGCGAGGCCGCCAAGTTTGTCACCGGCAACGACGTCAGACGCCCCGTGACGGCGTGAAGCGAACGCAGGCGGATCGCCTCTGCCCGGGCGCCAGCATTATCCAGCCAGTGTTGGTGTCCTCGTCGTTCACGCGGTTGAAGGCATCGGTGATGTTGCTGACCGGCTCGGCGCAAAAGAACGGCTCACCCGGCGGCGTGTAGAGGACGAGGAAATCGAGCGGTGCCTCGGCCTCCATGTCCAGTTGCCGCTCATGCTCCGGCCAGGAGATCCGGGCACGGCGCGTCCATCCGGTGAAAACCGTGTCGAAATCCACCTCCGACACGTCAAAGCCGATGGATGGATCGGCCCCTGCCGGTGGCGGGACGTGACGGACAGGCAGTATCTCCGCGTCGGTCTCCCACATGCCGGACACCGACGCCTGGACATGCGTCCACGGCGTCGACGGGAAATAGGGATGGAGGCCGAAGCCAGCCGGCATCGGCGCGTCCGACAGGTTGCGTACGGCAATGGTTATGGAAAGCGTACCGTCAGCCAGCGTGATCTCCTGCTCGGCTTCATAGCTCCATGGCCAGGAATCGGCGGCGTGGCGATAGCGCAGGACGATCGTGCCGGCTTCGTGCCTCACGACCGTCCAAGGGTGGCGCCAGCCATGGCCGTGCTCATGGTGCGGGTCCTCCGGCCGACTAGGCAGTTGGACCGTGCGGCCCGCGAATTCGAAGCGTCCGCCTCTTACGCGATTGGAATAGGGGACAAGCGGGAAGCAGGCCATGGCGCCGGCATCGCGACGGCTGATCGCCAGCGGATCCGCTGGGCGCAGCCAATCCACGACAGAGCCATCTTGCCACCACCGATACGATGCCACGGCGCCGCCGGCTGCAGGAGCAATGTCGACAGTCGCGATGCCGTCGCTGATCGAGACCAGTTCGGTCTGCTGCGCGGCAACGGCAGCGGAATTCTTTGTCATCGGCATCCCCCATCCCTTGACTCCAATCGCCATGGCTATAAGACATATCATATGAATAGTATGAAGAATAAGAAATCTTTCAGCACCGCGCGTACGTCACGGGTTGCCGTGGCGGTCTCCAGCGGCTCCACCGCGCTGCACGCGACCGTCGTCGAGCAGATTGGCTTGCGCATCGTCCAGGGCGACTTCCTGCCAGGAGAAGCCCTGCCCAATGCGGACGATTCCAGCGAGATGCTGGGCGTCAGTCGCACGGTGCTGCGCGAGGCGATCAAGGTGCTGGCCGGCAAGGGGCTGGTCGAATCGCGGCCGAAAACCGGCACACGCGTGCGTCCCCGCTCCGACTGGAATTTCCTCGACCCCGACGTGCTGTCATGGCGCTACGCCGGCGGCATCAGCGCCGACGATGTGCGCGCGCTGTTCGAATTGCGCCGCGCCATCGAGCCGATGTCGGCAGCCCTCGCCGCCCAGCGCGCCAACCCGGCGCAGATCGCCGAGATCCAGGCGGCACTCGCCGAAATGGAAGCGGTGAGCGACGATGGCGACCGCTTCGCCAAGCCCGATCTGGTGTTCCATCAGACCATCCTGCGCATGACCGGCAATGAGCTGATCGGCTCGCTGGCCGCACTGGTCGAAACCGCGTTGGTGATGAGCTTTCGCCTCTCCAACGACAATCCGGATGGACAGCGCCACTCCTTGCCGCTGCATCGCGAGGTCGCCGAGAAGATCGCCGCCGGCGACGCGCTCGGTGCGCAGAAAGCGTTGCTGGTGCTCATCGACAATGCCGAGGACGACGTGCGCCGCAGCGTCGAGAACCGCAACAAACGCCGCAACGATCGGGGCCAGCAATCGTGACCGACACCAAACGCAAACTGCGGTCCGAAGCCTGGTTCGGCGGTGAAGGCAAGAACGCCTTCATGCACCGCAGCTGGATGAAGAACCAGGGCATCCCGGCAGACGCATTCGACGGCCGCCCGGTGATCGGCATTTGCAACACCTGGTCGGAATTGACCCCGTGCAACGCGCATCTCCGCGCCTTGGCCGACCACGTCAAGCGCGGCGTCTATGAGGCCGGCGGCCTGCCGCTGGAGTTTCCGGTGATGTCGCTGGGCGAGAGCAACATGCGCCCGACCGCCATGCTGTTCCGCAATCTGGTGAGCATGGATGTCGAGGAATCCATCCGCGGCAATCCCATCGACGGCGTGATCCTGCTTGTCGGTTGCGACAAGACCACGCCGGCGCTGCTGATGGGGGCTGCCTCGTGCAACCTGCCGACCATCACCGTCTCCGGCGGGCCGATGCTCAACGGCAAGTTCCGCGGACAAGACATAGGCTCGGGCACGCATGTGTGGAAATTCGCCGAGGAGGTGAAGGCGGGGCGCATGCCGGTCGCCGACTTCCTCGCCGCCGAGCAAGGCCAGAGCCGGTCGGCCGGCAGCTGCATGACGATGGGCACGGCCTCGACCATGGCCAGCATGGTGGAAGCACTCGGCATCGGCATGCCGGACAATGCCGCGATTCCGGCGGTGGATTCGCGCCGCGGCGTGCTTGCCCAGCTGGCTGGACGCCAGATCGTCGAGCTCGTCCGCCGCGACGTGACGATAGCGCAGATCCTCACCAGGCAAGCGTTCGAGAATGCCATCCGCGTCAATGGCGCGATCGGCGGTTCGACCAATGCGGTGCTGCACCTGATCGCCATCGCAAACCGGGTTGGTGTCGATCTCAGCCTCGAGGACTGGGACCGTCTTGGGCGCGACGTTCCGACGATTGTCGACCTGATGCCGTCGGGCAGATTCCTGATGGAAGACTTCTACTATGCCGGGGGGCTAGCTGCGGTCATGGCGTCGCTTGATGAAGTGGGGCTTCTTCATCGCGACGTCATGACCGTCAGCGACAAGACGATCGGTGAATTGGTCGACGGCGCGCCCAATTACAACCGCGAGGTCATCCGTCCGCTGAGCGAACCGCTGACAGAGCAAGGCGGCATCTCGATCCTGCGCGGCAATCTGGCGCCCAACGGGGCGGTCATCAAGCCGTCGGCGGCGACGCCCGAGCTGATGCAGCATCGCGGCAAGGCTGTCGTCTTCGAGAACATCGAGCACTACTACGCCCGCATCGACGACCCGGAACTGGATATCGACGCCTCTTCGGTGATGGTGCTGAAGAACTGCGGACCGCGCGGCTATCCCGGCATGGCCGAGGTCGGCAACATGCCGCTGCCGGCCAAGCTGCTCAAGCAGGGCGTCTCCGACATGGTGCGCATTTCGGACGCACGCATGAGCGGCACGGCCTACGGCACCGTCGTGCTGCATGTGGCGCCTGAAGCGGCGGCAGGCGGCGCGCTGGCGCTGGTGCGCGACGGCGATCTCATCGAGCTCGACGTTGCCGGCCGCCGTCTGGAATTGCTGGTATCGGACGAGGAACTGGCGATCCGCCGTCTCGACTGGAAGCCGCCGGCACCGCCCGAAGGCGGCTACCAGAGCCTCTATGTCGAGCGTGTTCTGCAGGCCGACAAGGGCTGCGATTTCGACTTTCTCGTCGGCCGGCGCGATGCCGGCATTCCCCGGCACTCCCACTAGAGACGCACGATGACGGATCCAATCGGCAGCTACGCGACCTACCCAAGCCTCAAGGGCCGCAGCGTCTTCATCACCGGCGGCGGCAGCGGCATCGGTGAAAGCCTGGTGCGCCATTTCTGCGCGCAAGGCAGCCGTGTGGCTTTCGTCGATCTGGCCGAGGAGCCGTCTCGGCGGCTCGTCGATGCGATCGCGGCCGAAGGACATAGCGCACCGCTGTTCATTCCCTGCGACCTGCGCAATGTCGAAGAGCTGCAGGCAGCCACAACGCAGGCAGCACGGCACAATGGTCCGATCCAGGCGCTTTGCAACAATGCCGGCAATGACGACCGGCATCAGACCAAGGACGTCACGGTCGCCTATTGGGATGACCGCATGGCGGTCAATCTGCGCCACCAGTTCTTCGCTGCGCAGGCGGTGCGCCCGCAGATGAGTGCGCAGGGCGGCGGCTCGATCATCAATTTCGGCTCCATCACCTGGATGGTCGGCGATCCCGATTGCCCGGCCTATGTCACCGCCAAAGCCGCTGTCTACGGCATGACGCGGGCGCTGGCCCGTGAACTCGGCCCCGAGCGCATCCGAGTCAACTGCATGGTGCCCGGCTGGGTGATGACCGAGCGCCAGATGCGGCTGTGGCTGAACCCGGCCGGCGAACGCCAGATCGACGAAAGGCAGTGCCTGCCGGACCGGCTGCAGCCCTCCGATATCGCGCGCATGGCGCTGTTCCTCGCCGCCGACGACAGCCGCATGTGCACGAGCCAGCAGTTCATCGTCGATGCCGGCTGGGTGTAACCCGCGCGGCTCCAAGGGAAGAAGGGTATTTCATGCGTCTTGTTCAGTTCAGAATGCCGGATGGCAGCAGGCGGGTCGGCCGTGTTTCCGATGACGGCAACCGCCTGCATCCGCTCGAAAAGACGGCCAGCGTGCTGGACCTCGCCGAAGCGGCGATCGCCGAGGGTGTATCAATCGCCTCGCTGGTCGAGAAGCGGACGGGCGCCGCGACAGTCGACTATGACGAGCTGTTGCGCGATGGCCGCGTGCTCGCCCCGTTGGATCACCCGGAGCCGGCGCGGTTCCTGGTCACCGGCACCGGCCTGACCCACACCGGAAGTGCCGCCGCACGCAACCAGATGCATGTTCTGACGCATGGCGAAGGTGCCGAGGAATCCGATTCCTTGAAAATCTTCCGCATGGGATTGGAGGGCGGTAAACCCGGCGCCGGCAAGATCGGCATCCAGCCCGAGTGGTTCTTCAAGGGCGTCGGCACCTGCATTGTGCCGCCTGGCGCGCCGCTGCCGATGCCGGCATTCGCGAAAGCCGGGGCAGAGGAAGCCGAGATCGTCGGACTTTACCTGAATGGTCCGGACGGCCATCCCCACCGCATCGGCTATGCGCTCGGAAATGAATACTCCGACCACGTGACGGAGGGCGAGAACTATCTCTACCTCGCGCATTCCAAGCTGCGCTCCTGCTCGATCGGCCCCGAACTGCTGATCGGCGAGCTGCCGAACGAAGTGCGCGGCTATTCACGCATCCTGCGCGACGGCACCGTCATCTGGGAGCAGGAATTCCTGTCGGGCGAGGCGCACATGTCGCACTCGATCGCCAACCTCGAGCATTTCCATTTCCGCTACCCGATGCACCGCAGGCCGGGTGACCTGCACGCCTATTTCTTCGGGGCGGCGGTGATGAGCTACGCCTCCGGCGTCAAGACGGCTTCCGGCGACGAGTATGAAATCCAGGCACAGACATTCGGCAAGCCGCTCCGCAACAGAATGGTGTCGGTGCCGGACGAGGGGCTGGTCACCGTCACCCAGCTGTGACGGCGAAAGTCCGACAATTACGGTCCACCAGAACGACAATGGGAGATTAAAAATGGGACTGAAGAAAGTGTTTCTAAGACTGGCGACAATCGGGCTCGGCATCGGCCTGATGACATCGGCCGCATTGGCCGCGAACCTGCGGGTTCTGGCTTGGGACGGCTACGCCGACCCGGATTGGGTGAAGGACTTCACGGCCGCCACCGGCATCGGCGTCGATGTCGTCTTCATCGGCAGCGACGACGAGATCTGGGCCAAGATCAAGGGCAGCGAAGGGCAGGATTTCGACGTCTTCGCCGTCAACACCGCCCAGTTGCAGCGCTACATCAAGGCCGATCTGGTGTCGCCGATCGACATCACCAAGCTGCCCAACCAGAAGGAAGTGCTGCCGCGCTTCCGTGACCTGTCGCAGGTCAGCGGCGACACCAAGGACGGCAAGGTCTACGGCATTCCCTTCTGCTTCGATTCCATCGGGCTGATCTACGACACCGACAAGGTCAAGCCGGCCCCGACTTCGATGTCGGTGCTCTGGGATCCGGCCTACAAGGGCAAGATCCTGGCCTATGACAATGGCGAACACAATTTCTCGTTCACCGCACTGACGCTCGGCTACAAGGATCCGTTCAACCTCAATGAGGAGCAGATGGCGGCGGTCAAGGCCAAGCTGGTCGAGCTCAAGCGCAATGTGCTGAGCTTCTACACCACCGCCGACGAGGCGCAGCAGATCTACCAGAACAATGACGTTGCCCTGATCTGGGCCAATTACGGCCAGCAGCAGGTCAAGGCACTGCAGAAGATCGGTGCCCACGTCGCCTACATCAATCCAAGCGAGGGAGCGCTGGCCTGGCTGGACAACTGGGTGATCTCCAAGGGCGTCCGCGACAATGCGGCGGCTGAGAAGTGGATCGACTTCATGCTGACGAAGAAGGTCAGCGGCGAGCTTTCCGAGCGCACCGGCTTCGGCAACACCGTGGTCGAGTCGAGCAGCGCCGGCAGCAACGACAAGCTGGTCTGGCTCAACAATGTCGAGGACCCGCTCAAGCGCTCGGATATGTGGAACGAGGTCAAGGCGACGCCCTGATCCTTTCCGCACCTGATTTCGAAGGACCCGGCGGTCCGGACGTACCGGACCGCCGCAGCGTATGCGAGACTATATCATGAACCAGAACACCGACCTGCTGACGCTGCGGTCCGTCTCGAAATCCTACGGCACGGTTCCCGTGCTGCACGACATCGACCTGTCGATCAAGGACGGTGAGTTCCTGACCGTTCTCGGGCCTTCGGGTTCGGGCAAGACGACCGTCCTGCGGCTGATCGGCGGGCTTGAGCCGCTGACGTCAGGCGAGATCCGCCTCGACGGTCAGGACATCAGCCGCATGCCGATCAACAAGCGGCCCTTCAACACCGTGTTCCAGGACTATGCGCTGTTCCCGCACATGACCGTTTCCGGCAATGTCGGATACGGGCTTTCGGTGCGCCATGTCCAGCGCAAGGAGATCGCGCGCCGTGTCGCGGAGGCGCTGGAACTGGTGCAGCTCGGTCGTTTCGCCGACCGCTTCCCGGCACAGCTTTCCGGGGGCCAGCGCCAGCGCGTCGCGCTCGCCCGCGCGCTGATCTGCCAGCCGCGCCTGATCCTGCTCGACGAGCCGCTCGCGGCACTCGACCTCGAATTGCGCCGGCAGATGCAGGAGTTCCTGAAATCCATCCAGCGCGAGATCAAGACCACCTTCCTGTTCGTCACCCATGACCAGGAGGAGGCGATCGGCATGGCCGACCGGATCTGCGTCATGCAGGCGGGGCACATCCGCCAGCTCGGCACGCCGCACGACCTCTATTACAAGCCGAATTGCGAGTTCGTGGCGCGCTTCTTCGGCGAGAACAACCTGGTGGCCGGGAAACTCGGTCCCGTCCAGGGCGACCTGCGATCGATCGAGACCGCGCTTGGGCGCCTTGTCTGTTCGATCGGCGGTCAGCCGCATTTGCAAGCCGCGCCGGATGGCGCCGCCGCCTTCGCGGCGTTCCGTCCCGAAGCCTTGCATCTTGCCGACGCCAAGGACAGCGGCAACCGCTTTTCCGGCACCATCGCGGACATGGCCTTTGCCGGCTCGTCAACCGTCGCCACGATCGCCTCGGATGCCGGCAATGCCGCGCAACGCCTGCGGCTGCGCATGCCGAGCCGGATCGGCGGCAGCGTGCTGAGATCCGGCGAGACGGTCTCGCTGTGCTTTGCGCCGCATGAAGGCCATCTGGTGCTGGCATGAGCGCGGCCGCAACGATACAGCCCCCAGAAAGGCGTTTGTCGCTGCTGGTGACGGTGCTGGCCTTCGCCTTGCCTGTGATCTTCGTGCTCGTGCCGCTGGCGATCTTCCTGGTCTACAGTTTCTTCAGCGTCGACCAGGGCACGATCGTCTACGCGCCGACGCTGGGCAACTATGTCAGGTTCTTCACCGACCCGATCTTTCTGCCCGTATTCTGGAACACCATCGTGCTGTGTTTGTCGGTGGCCGTCATCTGCATCCTGCTCGCCTATCCCGCCGCCTATTTCCTGACCACCCTCAGAGGGCGGTGGCGCTATGCCTTGCTGATGCTGCTGCTGGTGCCGCTGCTGATGAGCTACGTCATCAAGATCTACGCGATCCGCAGCATTCTCGGCCTCAACGGCTTCCTCAACAAGGCGCTGGTGGCGCTTGGCATATTGCAGCAGCCGTCGACGCTTTTCGTTTTCAACATGAACGCCATCCTGTTGACGCTGAGCCTGCTTTTGATCCCCTTCGCCATCCTGCCGATCTTCCTGTCGCTGGAGCGCATTCCGCAGACCTTGCTGCGCGCTTCCGATGATCTCGGCGCCAGCGGCCTGCAGACATTCCTGCGCATCACCTTGCCGCTCAGCCTGCCCGGCGTCGCCTCGGCGGCGAGCTTCGTCTTCGTGCTGGCGATCGGCGACTTCCTGACGCCGCAAATGGTCGGCGGGATCAGCGGCTTCACATTCGGGCGCATCCTCTACAGCCAATTCGGCACGGCCTATAACTGGCCGTTCGGCGCGGCACTCTCGGTGGCGCTGGCAATCGTGGTGATCTGCGCCATCCTCATCGGCGAACGCTTCGGACGCAGCCGGGGGACGTCGATATGAGCGCCCTGCCCCGGCCCGCCACCATCTTCCTGGCCGCGATCACAACGTTGGTCGCGGTGTTGCTCTACAGCCCGCTGTTCGTGCCGATCGTGTCGTCCTTCTTCACCATCTCGCATGGCGATGTCGACTGGTCGTCGCCCACCCTCTCGACCTATCGGGCGCTGGCCGGGAACGACGACATCCTGGCTGCCCTGCGCACCACGCTTATCGTCGGTATCTGCACCGTCATCCTTTCAGTGGTCAGCGGAACGCTGCTGGCGCTGTACTATCACGGCCGCCGTTCCGGACGGTCGATCCTGCAGTTCATCATCTTCCTGCCCTTCCTGATGCCGCCGATCATCAGCGGCCTTGCGCTGCTGATCTTCTTCCGCGAGATCGGCCTCGAGCGCTCGCTGCTGACGGTCGTCATCGGCCATACTGTCTTCGTGCTGGCGATCGTCTACCGAACCGTGCTGATGCGCCTGCAGTCGATGAGCCGCACGCTGGTCGAAGCGTCCTACGACCTCGGCGCCACCGGTTGGCAGACCTTCTGGCGCATCATCCTGCCGAACCTGTCGAGCGCGATGGTCGGCGGCGCCATCCTGGCCTTCGCGCTATCCTTCGACGAGACAATGATCACCATCCTGGTGACCGGCACGCAAAGCACGCTGCCGGTCAGGCTGTGGGCGATGATGCGGCTTGGTTTCTCACCCGACATCAATGCACTGGTGGCGCTGATCCTGATGTTCACCGTGCTGCTCTGCGTGCTCGCCGCCCGCTTCCTGATTCCCAGGCAGATGGCGGCGGAGCGGACCTGAGCTATCGAACGCGCATCATCGTGCGAAGGCCGTCGGATCGAGATCGAAGACACGCCCCCGATTGAGAATGTTCTTCGGATCGAGCGCCGTCTTCAGCCGCCGCATCGTGGCGATCTCGGTGTCGCTGCGGACCAGATGCAGCCACTGCTTCTTGTCGAGGCCGATGCCGTGCTCGGCCGAAACGGCGCCGCCCGCCACCGCCACGCCGCAATAGACGATGCCGTAGGCCGCCGCCGGATCGACAGTGCGCACCTGGTAATGCAGATTGCCATCGCCGAGATGGCCAAAGACATAGATGTCGGCGTTGGGGTCAAAGGCGCGGATCGCGGTCTCGGCTTCTTGCAGGAACGCCCCCATCCGTGCCAGCGGGATGCTGATGTCGACGCCAATTAGGCCTTTGATCGAAAACAGAACGCGATTGGCGTCCTCCCGCACGTCCCAAAGCGCCCGGAATTCGCGCGGCGACTGAGAGACGACGACATCATCGACCACGCCGTCCTCGACCGCCTGCATCAGGACTTCCGCGAAGCGCTCGCTGTCGCGTTCGGGCTCGCTGCCCTGAATCTCGGCCAGCACATAGACCGGAGAGCCGGCCGGCAACGGCGCCGACATCGCCATACTGCCAACCATGATGTCATAGAGCGGCGCGAAGTTGACCTCATAGGCGGACAATAAAGGGCCGAGCTTTTGCCGCAGCAGCCCAAGCAGGGCGATCGCCGCATCGAGCGAAGCGAGCGCGCAGAAGGCGTTCACCTCGGAGGCCGGCTTCGGATGCAGCCTGAGCGCGGCGCGGGTGACGACGCCGAGCGTCCCTTCCGCGCCGATGAAGAGCTGACCGAGGTCGTAGCCGGAATTGTCCTTGGGCAGCCCCTTAAGCGAGGACAGGACGCTGCCGTCGGCAAGCACGGCTTCCAGTCCCAGCACCTGCGCCCGGTACATGCCGTAGCGCAGCACACGGATGCCGCCGGCATTGGTGGCGATGTTGCCGCCGACCGTGGCCGAACCGCGCGCGCCGATATCGACGCCGAACATGAGCCCGGCACCATCCGCCACCTCTTGCACCGCCTGCAGCGTCACACCGGCTTCGGCGATGACGGTGGCGGCTTGAGCGTCCGGCGCGGCGAGGCCGCTCATGCGTTCCAGCGACAGCACGATCTCTCCAGGTTGGACGCGTGTGCCGCCGGCCAGCCCGGTGCGTCCGCCCTGGACGACGACCGGCTGGCCGAGAACGTTGCACCCGGCGAGTGCCGCCGCGACACCGACGGTATCGCGCGGGCGCAGCACCACTTCGGGCAGCACGCCAAGCTTGCCGTCGGGATCGTCGCGATAGCGTTGTTCGACAGCGGAGCCGGCAAGCACGCCGCCCTCGCCCAGCCGATCGCCGAGCGCGGAGAGAAGTCGTTCCGTTTCAGGCGACATCGGGATCAGGCGCTTGCGTGGCGAAGCGCAGCGTCTGCATCCATTGATCGGACGGTCCGATGAGTATTCGATCCGACACGCTCGCCATCCTTCAATTGCAGCTGGCCGATCCTATTCTTGATCGCTTGCCTTGCAAGCGATATCGGCCTGCCCCAGGCGATGCCGGCATCAAGTCGCGACAAGATGCGATCGATGCCGGAAGCGCCGTTTCAGCTTACTGAAGCTTGGCCTGCAGCGCGTTGACGTCGTCGGTGGTCATTTCGCCATCGGTCGTCACCTTGCCGTCGACGATCTTCCACAGCCGGAACGGGCCGGTGATGTCGCCATACTTGTCGAAGGCAACCGGGCCGATGACGCCTTCGTAGCGGATCGGCTTGCCGTCCTTGATCAGGCCAAGTGCCTTGGCGAACTCCTCCTTGCCGGCAAAGATCGGCGTGCCGGCCGGGTCGACGGCCTTGTACATCGCGTCCTTGATCTTGGCCGGATCCTCGGAACCGGCGATGGCGATGGCCAGCCCGACGATGGCGCCGGCATCATAGGAACGGTCGGCCGCCGGGTTGGACGGCTCGATGCCGGAGAATGCCTTGTAGTTCTTGGTGAAATACTCGGTCGATGCGGTCGGGCTGGTTCCCGATGACGTGCCATAGGCGTCCTTCAGATAGTCGGCGCCGACCGACTCGATGAAATCAGGGCTGTTCATGCCGTCATTGAGCAGGAATTTCTGCACGCCGCCCTGCGAAATCCAGGTGCGGGCGACGGTCGCGCCGTCGACCGGCGTGCTGACGAGATAGAGCCCGTCCGGCTCGCCCGCCATCGCAGCCGTCACTTCCGAGGCATAGCTGGACTGTTTCTCGTTGTAGGGCGTGTCGGAGACGATGGTGCCGCCGAGCGCTTTGTAGGCGCGCGAGAACTCAGCCACCATGTTGACGCCGAAGTCGTTGTTGACATGGATGATCGACAGCTTCTTGAAACCCTTGTCGATGGCGTATTTCGCGGCGGCGACACCCTGCAGCGCATCCGAGGTGATGGTGCGGAAGAAGATGCCGTTGGTCTTGCCGTCGCGGCCGAGCGCGGTCAGCGTCGGCGAAGAGGATGCCGGCGAAACCTGGACGATCTTGGCCGGTGCGGTGACCGAGGTCAGGATCGGGATCGACACCGAGGAGATGATGCCGCCGATGATGACCGGCACTTTCTTGACTTGAACCAGCTGGGTTGCGGCGTCGACCGCGATATTGCCCTGGCTCTGGCTGTCACGCGTATCGGTCGCGAGGTCGCAGCCGCGGACACCGCCGGCTTCATTGATGTCGCGGAAGGCCATTTCGACCGACTTGGCACCGGCCTGGCCATATTCGCCGGCCGGGCCGGTCAGTTCCATGACGAGGCCGACGGTGATCTTGCAATCGGCGGCCTGCGCGGCGCCCGCCAACGTGACGAGAGCGAGCGCGGTGGTGAGTTGGAGTATCGTCTTTCTCATTGTTGTTCCCCTTGGGTTGTCAGGCAATAATTTGATCTCTGGAGCGTGTTCAGCGTTCCGGCACCTGCAGCCAGGTTTCATGCAGGTGCCGCCATTCGACGCCGTTGGGCGCCGATGAACTGGTGGTGAAGACGGCGCTCGACTGGCGGCGGCTGTGCTTGCCGCCACGCAATTGCGCCTCGACGTACAAGACGACAATCGTGTTCGCATCCTGCCAACCGGGCCGGATGTCCTCGATCGAAATGGCGAAGCCGTCATCGCACGTGGCGCGGCTGGAGCGGACATGATCGACGACAGCAGCGCGATCGAGCACTTTGCCGTTCGGCGCGACCATGCTGAAGCCGTCGCCCATGGCACGCTCGAAGCGCATGAAATCCACGGTGTCCGCGCGCGCGGCGACAAACCAGTCGACGAAGAAGCGATGCAGGCCGGTGACCTCGGCGCTGGCCTGCGAAAACAGCGTCGCGTTGGTGGCGCTCATGTGCGGCCTGCATTGAGATTGTAGTGCATGATCGAGCCGTGGCGGCCGTGGCGGTCGCGCTCCAGCGTGTAGACGTCGCCCAGGGGGCCTCGGCTTTGCGCGATCACGGCCGCGATCCTGGCCCGGTCATCGGCATCGAGCGTGACCTCCATGATGCCCGCGTTGGCCAAAGCATGCGCCTGGTTGCGGGCGCCGACGATGACGGCGGCGACTTGCGGCTGCTCCAGCACCCAGGCGCTGGCGACGGTGGCGATGTCGACACCGTGGCGATCGCCGACGGCCTTCAACGCCTGGAGCAGTTGCTGGAACAGGTCCCAGCCGCCGAAGTCATCGATGATCAGCTTGTATTTGACCAGCGAGCGGTTTTCGAGCGGCGTGGCGGGTTCAGCCGCGCCGAGCCACTTGTCACTGAGAAAGCCACCCGCCACCGAGCCGTAGCAAAGGAAGCTGACGCCGTTTGTCTTCGCAAGCGCGGCGAGGCTGTGTGCAGGTCGCTGGTCAAGCACGGAATATTGCAGTTGCTGGCTGACCAGCGGAATGCCGGCGGCGAGAATTTCGGCGAGCCGTGGCGTGTCGAAATTGGTGGTGCCGAGATTGCGCACCTTGCCCTCCCGGCGAAGCTCGTCGAGCCAGCCCATCGCATCGACATAACGAGGCTGGTCATAGTCCCACCAGTGGAACTGCACGAGATCCAGACGCTCGGTCTTCAGCCGCCGCAGCGACTGGTCGACGATGCCCCTGATGTAATCCCGGCTGATGCCGGTCAGCCTTTCGAGGTCGGGCACCAGCTTGGTGTGTACCTTCATCCTGGCCGCGACATCGAGGCCGCGTTCGCTGGCCAGCCGCAAGCGGGCGGCGCCGATCAGTTCCTCGACGCCGGTGTAGATGTCGGCGCAGTCATAGGTCCAGATGCCGGCGTCGAAGGTGGCGATCAGGTCGGTCACAGCCTGGCCGCGGTCGATGGCCCCGTGCCCACCAGCCAGTTGCCAGCCGCCGCGAATGACGCGGGAGATCGTGTAGCCTGGGCCGAGTTCGAAGGTCTTGGCGGTCATGTCTGCTCATTCTCCTTCGGCAGCGGTACGGCCGTGGTCTCGGCATGGCTGAACCGCCGTTTGCCGGTCCTGACGATCCGCAGCCGGCTGGCGCAATTGGGATCGGGACACGCGATCTCGGCGTCCGATGTCATCCAGTCATTTGGATGGGTTGGCCGTTGCTTTGCCGCCAGCAGCGGAAGCACGGCGGCAAGCGAGTAGATCGAGAAACCCTGCCCCGCCGGCATCGACAGCATCTCGCCCTTGAGTTCGAAATAGTCTCCGGCCTTGGCGCCGCAATAGATCGGCTTGCCCTCGGGGATGACCGCCTCGACGCGAAGGTCGAAGAGTTCGAAACCGTCGTCGGCCATGTCAGGCCTCCACCAGGCTGAAGGTGATGTCGCAGGCGCCGTTGCGGCGGATCACCCCGCAGGCAACGGCGAACTGGTCGCGCTGATCGGCTCGCACCTGAGCCACCACGCTGCCGGCCAGCCAGCCGATCGGGAACAGCAGGCGCGCGCCCTGCCCATAGAACAGACCGATGTCGAAGATCGCGTTGGGATTGCCGCCCCACATGCGCGGCGGCACATAGGACAGCACGATATCGCCGGGCTGCGGCGTCAACGTCGCGTTCTCAGCCGGCAATGGCCTGGCATAGGCTTGCCCCTCGATATCGGCGGCGGGAACCGGGCAGGAAATTTCCGGTCCCGTCCACATGGCGTGGATGCCCGGAACGACACGCGGCGTGTCGAGATATGCCTTGAGGAAGGCGGCGTTTTCAGGCGCCTTTTCGGGCAGCAACAGCGCCGTGACCGCAAGCTTCGAGCGTGGCTCGGTGATTCTGATGGCGGTCATGTCTGATCCTTCGCGGCGGCGGCTTGCAATTTGCTGCGCAGGAAGGTGAAAGGCCGGCTGATGTCGGCGACCAGCGACTCGCGCGCTGCCTGTGCATCCTGCGTTGCCAGCGCCGTGACGATGCGGCGGTGGTAATGGGCGGTGTCGACCTCGCCGGCCTCCGAGAACGCATAGATGGCCACGCGGATGCATGGCCCCGATTGCAGCCACAGGCTCTCGATCATCGGGATCAGCACCGCCGAACCGCAGCAGCGATAGATCTCGAAATGAAAGCTCTGGTTAAGCGTCACTTCGCGATCGACATCCTTCTTGTGTTTCAGCGCCCGCATCTCGTCCCATTCGCCGAGAATGGTCTCGATGGTGGCGATCTGGCGCGAACCCATGCGGGCGGCGGCCAGCGCGATCGCCTCACCCTCGATCAGGATGCGGGCCCGAAGGAGATCGTCGAGCCGTTCCAGCGTGATCGGCGGCACACGCACCGAGCGGTTGGGCAGCGCTTCGAGCGCCTTCTCCGTGATCAGCCGGCCAAGCGCCTCGCGCACCGGCATGGTCGACGTGACCAGCGCATCGGCAAGCCCACGGATCGTCAGCACCTGGCTCGGTTCGAACAGGCCGCCGATCAGGGCGCGGCGCAATTCCGAATAGACACGGTCCTGCACGGTTTCGCGGCCGACCGGAGCAAGCTGGGCAGCGATCGCCTCGTTGTTCTTTTCGATGGCAGCCTTTTGCATGGAATCCCGTTCCTGGCCGGTTTTCGGCTTGCGGACGAAATTAAAGCCGAATAGCGTGATCAACGCAAGTGTGATCACAAATCAAAAACCAGGGGACGGCAACGACCGTCTCCGGCCAGAGGGTTGATGAGCGAGGCAGCGGAGCGCCAGGGGCAGAAGGCCCGTGCGTCGGTTCTGACAGCAAGCAGGGTTGTCAGACGGTTCGGCGGCCTTGTCGCCGTCAACGATGTCTCGTTCGACGTCAAAGCAGGAGAGATCCTTGGCCTGATCGGGCCGAACGGCGCCGGCAAGACAACGATGTTCGACCTGCTTGCCGGCAGTATCCTGCCTTCCAGCGGCGACATCCTTATCAATGGCGTGCGCGTCTCCGGCGAAGCCGCGCATCTGCGCATCGGCCGTGGCCTTGGCCGCACCTTCCAGATCCCGCGCCCGCTGCCCAATCTGACGCTGATCGAAAACATCATGCTGGCCGCGCAGGGCCAGGCCGGCGAAAGGCTGCTCGCCAACTTCGTCACGCCGTGGCGGGTGGCGGCGGAGGAAAAAGCGGCCAGGGCGAAGGCGCTGGACCTGTTGGATCTCGTCACCCTCACCCATCTCGCGCATGAGCCGGCGCGTGTGCTGTCCGGCGGCCAGCGCAAGCTGCTGGAACTCGCCCGCGTCATGATGGCCGATCCGGCGATCATCCTGCTCGACGAACCCGCCGCCGGCGTCAACGCGACCCTGCTGGAGGTCATCATCGACCGCATCCGCGACATCAACGCGCGCGGCATCACCTTCCTGCTGATCGAACACAACATCGACATGGTGACGCGGCTTTGCCACCGCGTGCTGGTCATGGCGAGCGGCCAGTTGCTCAGCGAAGGCACGGCGGAAGAAGTCGCCCGCGACCCGCGTGTCATCGAGGCCTATCTCGGGGGCACCGCATGAGCGAGACCGTCCTCGATGTCCGTGATCTCGAGGCCGGTTACGAACCCGGCGTGCCGATCGTGCGCGGCGCCTCGATCACTGTCCGCAAGGGCGAGATCGTCGTCGTTCTCGGCCCCAACGGCGCCGGCAAATCGAGCTTCATCAAGGCGATCGCCGGCCTTGTCCCGATCACAGGCGGCACGGTGTTCCTGGACGGCAAGGACATCACCGCCGCGCCCGCCCACACCATGGTGAGGCTTGGCCTGGCCTTCGTGCCGCAGACCGAGAACATCTTCCCGCTGATGTCGGTCGAGGACAATCTCAGGGTTGCCTGCGGCGTCCTCGAACGGCGCGAAATCCCCGGCCGCATCGACGAGATGTACGCCGCCTTCCCCGACCTCGTCCGGCAGCGCCGCACCGCCGCCGGCAATCTGTCGGGCGGACAGCGCCAGATGCTGGCAGTCGCCCGGGCGCTGATCGTCCATCCCAAGGTGCTGGTGCTGGACGAGCCGTCGGCCGGCCTGTCGCCAAAATTCGTGTCGATGGTGTTCGAGATGCTGGCCGGCATCCGCAAGTCCGGCGTCACCATCCTTCTTGTCGAACAGAACGCCAAGGCGGCGCTTGCGATAGGCGACCGCGCCTATGTGCTGGTCGAGGGCAAGGACCGGCACGAGGGTGTTGCCTCCGAACTGTGGAACGATCCTGTGGTCGCCGAACTCTATCTCGGCCAGCGCCCCTCTCACGTCGGCAAGGGAGGCGCGGCATGAGCCTGCAATTTGTCGTCGACGGACTGCTGACCGGTTCGATGATCGGCCTTGGCGCCATCGGCGTGACGCTGACCTATTCGATCCTGCGCTTCTCGAATTTCGCCCATGGCGACTTCATGGCCTGGGGCACATACGCGACGCTGGCCGTTGTCAGCGCCATTGGTGCGACCTTCGGCAAGGTAGCACCCATCGCGCCGCTGTCCTTCGGCTGGCCGCTCCTGGTTGCGCTGGTCGTCGGCATGGCCTTCACCGCCTTGCTGGCGCTGCTGCTCGACAAGGTCTTGTTTTCGCGGCTGCGCTCGCAAGGACAAGCGATCATCGTTGTGATGGCGAGCTTCGGCGCCTCGATGGCGCTCAGAAGCTTGCTCGAATTCACCTTCACCTCGCGGCCGACTTATTTCAGCCGGGCGATCCAGATCGCCATGCCGGTCGGCTTCGGCATCCGCATCACCCCCGACCAGATCGCGCTCTTGCTGCTGACCGCCATACTCGTGCTCGGCGTGCATCTGTTGATGACGCGCACGCAGACCGGCCGCTCCATGCAGGCATTGAGTCAGAACCCGGCATTGGCACGCATCGTCGGCATCGACGTCGCCAGCGTGGTGCGCGTCACCTGGATCATCGGCGGGGCGCTGGCCTGCGTCGCCGGCGTGATGATCGGCATCCTGGTGCAGATCCGCCCGTTCATGGGCTTCGACATGCTGCTGCCGATGTTCGCCGCGGCCATCCTCGGCGGCATCGGCAGCATCCCGGGCGCCGTGCTCGGCGGCCTGATCATCGGGCTCGCCGAAGCCGGGGCGGTGCAATTGATCGGCGCCGAATGGCGCGCCGCCGTCTCCTTCATCATCCTGATGGCGGTGCTGTTCGTGCGGCCGATCGGCCTTTTCGGAGTTCGGGAAAGATGATCGATCTCATCGGTTACGGCGCCTTCTTCCTGACCACCGCGCTGATCTTTTCCCTGGTCACACTGGGGCTCAATCTGCAGTGGGGGCTGACCGGGCTGTTCAATGTCGGCCTTGCCGGCTTCGTCGCCATCGGCGCCTACACCTCGGCCTTGCTGACCACACCGGATGATGCGGCACGGCTTGGCGGTTTCGGCCTGCCGATCCTTGTCGGCTGGCTGGGCGCCATGGTCGTCGGCGGTATCGCCGCTGCGCTCACCGGCATGGCGACATTGCGGCTCAGGTCCGACTATCTGGCGATCACCACATTCGGCGTCGCCGTCGTTGTGCAACTGGTCGCGCTCAATGCGCAGAAGCTCACCGGCGGGCCGTTCGGCATCGGCTTCATCCCTCGTCCCTTCGGCGGCCTTGCCGAGACGCCGCTGCTGTTCAACCTGTCGAACCTTGCCGTTATCTGCGTCGTGACGCTGATCGCCTATCTCTCACTGGAGCATCTGTCGCGCAGCCCGTGGGGACGCGTGCTGAAGGCGCTGCGCGAGGACGAGCGAGCGGCGATCTCGCTGGGCAAGAGCGCGCGCTTCTACCGGGTCCAGGCCTTTGCCGTCGGTGGCGCAATCATGGCGCTCGCAGGCGCGTTGCAGGCGCATTTCACCGGCTTCATCGCGCCGGACAACTATCTGCCGATCCTGACCTTCCAGGTGTGGGTGATGCTGATCGTCGGCGGCTCGGGCAGCAATCTCGGCGCCGTGATCGGCAGCGTCCTGGTGTGGGGGATATGGGCCGGATCGGGTACGCTGACCAGCGTGCTGTTTGCGCCCGAGCAGCAGGCGCGCGCGGCCTCGCTGCAGATCGTCGCCATCGGCGTCATGCTCTGCGTCATCCTGCTGATCCGGCCGAACGGACTGTTTGGCGACAGGCCACGGCGGCCACGGCTGGACAAGCGAGCAAAGGCGGCCGCGACCAAGGGCAGTTCCGGCTCATGAATGCCGTGACCCGGCACGAGGCACGGGGCGTTTCGCTCTGGCACGCTGTCAGCCGCGACCGCCGCCAGCGGTCGCCAATACAGGGCGAGATCGATGTGGACCTTGCCATTGTCGGCGGCGGTTTTTCCGGCCTCTCGACAGCACTGCATGCCGCGGGGAAAGGACTTTCCGTCGCGGTCCTGGAAGCCGAAATCATCGCCTGGGGGGCGACAGGCCGGAATGCCGGCTTCATCGTGCCGAACTTCGCCAAGATGGACCCGGACAACATCCTTGCACATCTCGGCCTCGAGCGCGGTGAACGCCTGATCGACTTTGCCGCCGGCAGCGCCGACCTTGTCTTCGACCTGATCCGGCGGCACGGCATCGACTGCGACGCCGTGCAGAACGGCTGGATCCAGCCGGCGCATTCAGCGGCAGCTTTCGAGAAGGTCAAATCGCGCGCCGGGCAATGGGCACGGCGCGGCCGGCCAGCCGTTACCCTGGATCGGCGGGACGTCGGGGCGCTGACGGGCGCGCGCGGCTATGTCGGCGGCTGGATGGATCGTTCGGGCGGCGTGCTCAATCCGGTTGCCTATGCGTGCGGGCTCGCCGATGCGGCGGAGAAGGCTGGCGCGAGGATCTTCGAACGGACGCGCGTTGCGTCGATCGACCGTGTGGCCGATGGCTGGTCGCTGAAAACGCCATCGGGCTCGGTGCGTGCCGGCAAGGTGCTGGTCGCTACCAACGCCTATGGCGGGTCGCTCAATCCGTTGCTGCAACGGACCTATATTCCGCTGAAGGTCTTCCAGATCGCGACCATGCCCCTGCCGCGCGAGGTGCGCACACGGCTGCTCCCCGGCGGGCAAGGCGTCGGCGACACCAGGCGCAATCTCTTCACCTTCCGCTTCGATGCCGAGAACCGGTTGATCAGCGGCGGCATGCATATTCTGAACGCCGGCGCCGATACGCGCGTGCCACGAGCGATCTGGCGGCGGCTCGCCCGACATCTCGATTTGCCGGACCTGCCGCCGCTTGCCTATGGCTGGTCGGGTATGGCAGCGGTCGAACCGGATTTCCTGCCGCACCTTCTGGATCTTGGACCAGGGCTGATCGCCGGTCGCGCCTGCAACGGACGTGGCATTGCCATGACGACGGCGATGGGCAAGGTGCTGGCCGACTGGGCCGCCGGGACCAAGGCGCGTGATCTGCCGCTGCCCTTTGGGCTGCCGGCACCGATCCCGTTCCACGCTTTGCTGCGGCACGCGCCCAACATGCTGCTTGGCTGGAGCATGTTGCGCGACCGGTTGGACGAAACCCGATAAGGCGATCATGTCCGGTCTGCGGACGATCGATCGGTCGTGCGAAGATTTTCGGCGAGAATCGCGGCCGCCACGGCGATGTCCTCTTCGAGGAATGCTCGAACGTCAGGGCCATTGCGCTGCTCCAATGCGGCGACAATCCTGCGATGCGCGTCGTTCGATTGCGGAATATAGCGATCGGCCTGCATCAGCAGCTTGAGATACGGCCCGACCCTGCCCCAGAGATCGCGGATCATGTTCAACAGGATTGGCGCACCGGCATGCTGGTAGATGGCGAAGTGAAACGCCTCGTTCAGCGCGAGATAGGCCCTGGCGTCACCAGCCTCGATGGCGCCCTGCATGCCGGCGAGCGTGGCCTGTATGTCGGCCAGCCCGCTTTCGGCGATCCGCGACCCCGCCATCTCGCCCGCCAGCCCCTCGACGGCGATGCGGATGCGCGTCAGCTCCTCGAAGGCAGGCACGGATAGCAAGGGCACGATGACCGAACGGTTGTTCTGCATCTCGAGCAGTCGCTCGGCGACCAGCCTTTGCAGCGCCTCTCGGATCGGCGTCGTCGAAATGCCGAAGGTCTCGGCGAGCTTGCGGATGACCAGCGTCTGGCCTGGGCTGAAGCCGCCCGAAATCAATTCCTGCTTGAGCGCGCCATAGGCGCGGTCGTTGAGGGTTTGATGTTCGAGCTTCAGCATGCGCGCCGCGTTCCGATCACCAATTCGACAAAGCGCGATCGAGCGTCTCGGCCAGTTGCTCGGCATTGTCCCTGGCGAACGGCAGCGGCGGCCTGATCTTCAGCACATTGCCGCGCGGACCGCAGGACGAGATCAGCACGCCATCCTCGCGCATGGCTTCGACGACCGCCGATGTCTTGCTGGCGGCCAGCGCCTCGTCCACGTCGGCGGTCAGTTCGACGCCGAAATAGAGGCCGTTGTGCCTGACATCGCCCACCATGCCGTGCCGGCCCTGCAGCGCGCGCAGCAGGTCGCCGGTATAGGCACCGACATTGCGCGCATTCTCGATCAGACCCTCGCCCTCGATCACCTCGAGCACGGCAATGCCGACAGCGGCCGCGACGGGATTGCCCCCGAAGGTGTTGAAGTAGCCGGTGTTGGAGCCGAAGGATGAAACAAGCCGCGGCCGCACGAGCACCGCGCCCATCGGATGGCCGTCGCCGATCGGTTTGCCCATGGTGACGATGTCGGGTTCGAGGCCATAATTGACAAAACCCCACATGCCCTGGCCAAGCCGGCCGAAGCCGGACTGGACCTCGTCGGCAATGACGATGCCGCCGGCTTTCCTGACGTGATCCGCCGCCTCGCGCATGACCGCCGCATCGGGGAAGAAAATGCCGTCGCTGGAAAAGGCCGAGTCGAGCAGCAGCGCCGCCGGACGGATATTCTGCGCGCGCATGTCCTCGATGGCGGCGGCGACATTCCTGGCGAAATCATGCGCGACGCGGCCATGGTCGCGGAACGTGTCCGGCGCGGCCACGGTCCGGTGGTGCGCGGGCACGCCCTTCGCCCCGACCGCCGCAGGCGACAGCTGCGCGGTGGCGATCGTCGCGCCGTGATAGGCGAAGTCGGTGATGATGACGCCGCTGTTGCCAGTGGAATGCTGGGCGATGCGGATGGCGAGATCATTGGCCTCGCTTCCGGTGCAGGTGAACATGGCGTGGCCAAGATGGGCCGGAACGGTGCCGAGCAGTTTTTCCGCGTAGTCGAGGATGATCTCGCTGAGATAGCGCGTGTGCGTGTTGAGCGTGGCGGCCTGGCCCGACAGCGCCTCGACGACGCGCGGATGGCAGTGCCCGACCGAGGCGACATTGTTGTAGGCGTCGAGGAATTTGCGCCCCTGCGCGTCGTAGAGCCAGACCCCGCTGCCGCGCACCAGGTGGATCGGGTTGCGGTAGAAGGCGCGGTAGGTCGGCCCAAGCAACCTGGCGCGGCGCTCGATCAGGGCTTGCTCGGATGCCGTCGGTACCGCATTTGCAGGATATGGCGAGGACTGGGACACGAGCATCTACTCCGGATTGGAATGATCTAGAAAAAAGCGGCGGGCATCCGCGGACGACAGCCCGTCGAGCCGTTCAAGCGAGGCCCAGACCTCGGTGATGAGGCGCAGCACATAGTCGCGCTTGGCCGGGAACCGTTCGGCCTGCCAGCTGGCGATGTTGGCGATGAGCGCAAGGCGGGCACGGATCAGATCAAAAAGGATGCCGATTTCTTCGGCCTCGAGCGGCTGCACCGACTGGTAGCCGGCAACGAAGCGCGCGGCGGGCGCGAGCGGATGCCCCTGCGCCGGCCAGCGGTAGACGGCGCCGATGGCAAGGTCACAGATCAGCGGCGAATGGATCATGTCGCCGAAATCGAGGATGCCGGTCACGACCTCCGGCCGCGAAGCGTCCATCACCACATTGTAGGAATTCATGTCGTTGTGGACGATCTGGGCGCGCAGGCTCGGGATGACCGGCGCCGCATGCGCCTCGAAGGCATCCATCACACGCTCGACCATGGCCCGATGGCCGGCATCGGCGATATGCGCCATCATCGGCCGTGTCTTGGCGACCTTTCTGATGTCCCAGAGCAGGTCGCTGCCGGCCGCCGGATGGAAGAAGCCGCGCAGTGCCCGGCCAAGGCGGGCGAGGAAGATACCGAGATTGCGATCCTGCGCCGCCGACGTCGGCGAGCGCGACAGCAACTGGCCGGGCAGATAGGTGACCAGCCGGATGATGCGGGGCGCCGATCCGCCGACGCCGACCGTGAACTGCGCTTCGCCCTCCAGGCTCTTGCGCACCGAAGGAACCAGCAAGGTCGGGTCGACGGCAAGGATGTGGTCGAGCGCCCTGTTCTGGAAGTCCGTGAAGCCAGCCTCCTCTGCCGGGTGGGAAACCTTCAGGACGAACTCGCCATCGCCTTCGGTCTGGACGTGGAAATTGTGGTCGCGTTCGCCCGGCAGCGGACGCGCGCTGCCGGTGAGGCCGTAGTGCCGGCGCAAGATTGCTAGCGCGTCGGCGATCGAAACGTCAGGCGCGTCCTCGGCGAGCGTTTCACCGAAACCGTCGGGCACGGCTGCATTCATGCGCTCACCTCCGGATCGATGGGCTCGAGGCCACACCAGTCGGCGATGAACAGTGCAATGGTCTGGGTGACCTTGCGCACCGAATCGAGATCGACGGCCTCGTCGTAACCATGCGGCATGCGGCAGATCGGGCCATAGACGATCGCCGGCGTATCGGCATAGAGGCCGAAGAAGCGTGCATCCGTCGTCGCCGAGGTGACGTGTTCCGTCAGCGGCTCGCCCCACACGGCGACATGGCTGCGGCGCAGCACGGCTTCCATCTCGTCGGCGCCCTCCAGTACATAGCCCTCGGCCATGAAGCCGTTATAGGTCATCTTGGGCGGGCGATTGGCCAGGAATGGATCGGCACGGGCCGCATCGGCGATGCAGGCTTCGAGCTCGGCCCTGGCATCTTCGAGCTTCTGCCCGGGATAGGTCGCGACCCGCATCTCGAAGACACAACGCGCCGGAACGCTCGATGTCCATTCGCCACCTTCGATCTTGCCGAGATTGAAGCGGATTGGATGCGGGTGATTGCAGAAATGCGGATCATCGACCTTGCGCGCATTCCAGACGATTTCGAGCTGCTTCAGTGCCTGGATGATGACGAAGGCCTTTTCGATGGCATTGGCGCCGGCCGAGAAAGCCCCCGAGGCATGCTGCGGATCGCCGTCGACCTCGACCCTGAACCAGATCGGTCCGACCTGCGCGCGCATCAATCGCGGTTCCAGCGGTTCGGGAATGAAGGCGGCATCGGCGCGGTAGCCGCGCTGCAGGCAGGCAAGCGCGCCATTGCCGGTGCACTCTTCCTCGACCACCGACTGCAGGAACACGTTGGCGGCCGGCTGATAGCCGAGGCCGCGCAAGGCGGCCAGCGCGTAGAGACAAGCCGACAGGCCTGCCTTCATGTCGCCGGCGCCGCGACCATGCATCCAGCCATCCTCGATGGCGGGATCGTAGGGATCGCGCACCCAACGGTCGAGCGGCCCCGTGGGTACCACGTCGATATGGCCGTTGAGGATCAGCGAGCGGCCGGTGGCGTTTCTCGGCGTGTGGGTGGCAACGACATTGAAGGCGTCATCGTAGGACACCGCCACGGGAGAAAACCCCGGCAGGTCGCGAATCGCATCGACATCGACACGCCACATATCGACTGCATAACCATCGGCCTCATAGGCCGCCGCCATGAAGGATTGCGCCGCGTGTTCCTCGCCGCGTTGGGAGGGAAAGCGCACGAGGTCCGCCAGGAATGCGACTTGTCGTGCGAAGCCGTCATCGACCGCGCGCAAAATGGCTTCGTCGGCAATTCGCTCAGGCATGATATTCCGCTTTCTCGTGAATGGTGTATCATATCTCATATGCCATTTCCTGGAAAGGCAAGGAGACAGGTCGGGCCAAAACCATGGCCCAACCCGGGAACCTCTTGGCAGGCGGGCTCAGAGTTGGCATCAGCTTCCTGCATGCTGGCGAAACCGCATGGCGAAGATCGAGGACAGATGCTGGTCACCGAAGGCCCATTGCCGGATGAAATCACCGTTCTCTCGTCCGGCTACCGGCGCGTGCCGGCCGGCAAGATCGTCAATGCCGTGACATGGATGGAAGCGCGCGCACCGGTGCCGGGTCTCGCTCAACCCCTGGCAATGACCCGGATCACCAAGCCCGACAGTACCGCCTACCGCGCGATCTTCCTCGAGATCGGCGCTCCCTGGCTCTGGGATCGCGCCGCCGAAATGTCGGATGCTGAAGTCGCCGCGCATTTCGCCGACCCGCGCCAGCATCTCTATTACGGCCATGATGAACGTGGCGGCCATGTCGGCATGGCCGAATTCCGCGTGGCGGACGGCAACGAGATCGAGATCACCTATTTTGGCCTGTTCCCCGCCTTGACCGGCCGGGGTCTCGGCAAGCGGCTGATGGCGGGAGCGCTCGACCAGGCATGGCGCCTCGGCCCGGAGCGTATCTGGCTGCACACCAGCAGCATAGACCATCACAGCGTCATCGGGTTCTACCGAGCTTGCGGGTTCGAACCCTTTGCGGCGGGGTTCGAAATCACCGACGATCCCCGGATCAAGGGAACCTTGCCGCGCGATGTGGCCCCGCAAATCCCGTTGATCGAAACGGAATGGGTGCCCGGCGCCAGATGAGACCGTCTTCGCAACCTGCCAGCCTTTCGTCGTCTCACCATCGCCGGTGGGTGCGGCGCGAAAGCATCCTGTCGAGGCTGGAGCGGCACATCGACACGCGCATCGTTCTGTTCGCCGCGCCCGCCGGTTTCGGCAAGTCGACGACGATGGCGCAGTGGGCCGCGGAAGTCGCGCGTCTGGGCCGACTAACCGCATGGTTCTCCTGCGAGGCGACGGACAATGACGAAGGCGCCTTCCTGTCGCATCTGGTGGGCGCGTTGCGCCATCTCGTCCAGAATCCCGCCGAACTCGACCTCGCCTTCCAGTCGAGCCCGATCCCGCAGCTCGACGTCGTGCTATCGGCCCTTGTAGCGGGTCTTGCGGCGCGCGACGCCGACATCACCCTGTTCTTTGACGACTACCACGCCATCGAGGCGCCGGTGGTGAAGCGGTTCATGGAGCGCCTGACGAGGCAGGCACCGGCCAACGCCGCCTTCGTCATCGGTTCGCGCAACCTGCCAGACCTGCAACTTGGCAAGCTCAGGGTGCTTGGCGACGTTTTCGAAATCGGCCCGGACGATCTGCGCTTCGCCTCGTCCGAGGCCGAGGCCTTCTTCAACGACAAGCTGGGCCTGAGCGTCAGCAGCGGCACGGTGGAAACCTTGTGTTCACGGACCGAAGGCTGGGCCGCCGGCCTGCAGCTCGCCTCGCTGTCGCTGAGCGCCGCGCATACGCCAGAAACCGTCATCGGCAATTTCACCGGCGCCAACCGCAACGTCGCCGACTTCCTGATGGGGGAAGTGTTCCTGGAGCTGCCGCCGGCCCTGGCGAAGTTCCTGCTCCACAGTTCGATCTTCGAGCGCTTCAGCGCCGAGGCCTGCCGGGCAGTATTGCGCGCGGCCGACGCCGAGGCCGACATCACAGAGATCGAGAGCCGCAACCTGTTCCTGGTGCCGCTCGACGAGGAGCGGCGCTGGTTCCGCTACCATCATCTGTTCCATGACTTCCTCAGCCGCGAAATGGAACGGCGCGAACCGGAGATGATCGCTCCCCTGCACCTGGCCGCCGCCGAATGGTTCGGCGAACGCAAGATGCTGACCGAAGCCATCGGACACGCGCTCGCTGCCGGCGACCAGGCGCGCGCAGCGGTGTTCGTCGAAAACAATGCGCTCGAACTCATCGCCCAGTGCCAGCTGCTTTATGTGCGGCAGTTGCTGGCACTGCTGCCGCGGAAGCTGGTCGACCAGCGCATCCGGCTGCAACTCATCGTGCTGTGGCTGGCGGTGCACTCAAGCCAGCCTGAAATTGCCCAGCAGACGCTCGCCAATGCGCGCAAGCTCGTCGAAACCGGGCCGGCCGACGGCAAGGATCCCGGCACGCTGACCGGCACCACCATCGAGGCCGAGATCGCGGTCCTCGATGCCGCTGTGCACAGCACGCTGGAGCAGTTCGAGGCCGCGCGTGATACCGCGCTGTCCGCCCTGCGCATCATCGCGCCGGACGCCTGGTTCATGGAGGGTGCGACGGCCAACGTCATCGGCTACAATCTCTATGCGCTGGGCGATCTCGAAGGGGCTCGGGCTGCGGCCGACGCCGCGCGCAAGGCGCATGAGCGAAGCGGCAGCCTGCTCGGCGTCACCATCGCCAATTGCTACATGGCCGTCATCGAGCGTTCGGCCGGCCGCCTGCCCGCCGCCGAACGGCTGCTGCGCAACACGATCATCGAGGCCAGGACGCGGATCGGCGCGAACTCATATGCCGAGGCGCTTGCCGGAACGCTGCTTGCCGAACTCGCCTATGAGACCAACGCATCCGGCGAGGCGCTGACATTGGTCGAGAATCTCGGGCCGCTGATCGAGGGCGCCGCCGTCATCGTCTATCCGCTGGCCAGCGTGCCGACCTATGCTCGTGTGCTGCAGCTGACCGGTCGTGGCGACGCGGCCCTCGACATGCTGGAGCGCGTCTACCAGCGTGTGCGCGGTTCCGTTTATCGCCGCCTCGCTTCGGTGCTGGTGCATGACCGCATCCGGCTGCTCATCGACCAGAGCCGCGTCGCCGAGGCGCGCTCTCTGCTGAGCGAGCATCGCCGCGAAAGCGCTGAAACCGCCCCTACCGTCGCCAATGAATTCGAGTTCTTCGCCGAAGGCAGGCTGCTGACGGCGGAGAAATCCTACGCAGCGGCGGCGGCCATTTTTGACACGTTGCTGGAGCGAACGAAAAGCAGCGGACGCATGCGCCGCCACATACTGGCGCTGATCCTGCGCGCCAGGAGCGCCGGCCACGACCAGCGCGAAGCTGATCGCTATCTTCTCGAAGCGTTGCGCCTTGCCCAGCCTTCCGGCTTCATCCGCTCCTTCGTCGACGAGGGCAGGCCTGTCATGGAAGGGTTGATGCGGCTGCGCGCGGCGCAAGCGAAGACCGAGCCGTCCCTGTCGGCCTATGCAACGCGCATCATCCATGCCGCGCAGACCATGCCTGTGCCAACGCGCAAGCCGGCCGCATCCGCGCCCGAAAAGGAACAGCTCACCCAGCGCGAGTCCGAATTGCTGCGCTACCTGTCGGAAGGCATGTCCAACCGCGATATCGCGGTCGCGCTGTCGGTGGGCGAAACAACGGTGAAATGGCATTTGAAGAACATTTTCGGCAAGCTCTCCGTATCGAACCGAGTCCAGGCCGTGCGCGCCGCGCAGGCGGCCGCCAACCTTCGGCCCCCTTCGAAAGGAGGGGCATAGACATCTGGCCCAACCCCCTCCTTCGGGTCGGGCCATGGCATCGTTAGCCTGCTAGCGTCATCCGGGATTGCAGAGGACGCTGCGTATGGCGACAGGTTACGTTTTTCACGAACAGCTGATGTGGCATGACACCGGCTCCAGCGCCGACATGATGCCTCCCGGCCGTTTCGTGGAACCCGGACGGCATCTGGAATCGCCCGGGTCGAAGCGCCGGCTCAACAACCTGATCCAGGTCAGCGGCCTGGGGCGCCATCTGGTGCCGATCATCCCCGAGCCGGTGACGGTCGAGGACCTGCTGCGCGTGCACACGCAGCGCCACGTCGACGATATCAGGACACTGAGCGAGCGCGGTTCGGGCTTCGCTGGGCCGCAGGCGCCGATCGGCCTCAACAGTTTCGACATCGCCCTCTTGTCCGCCGGCACCACCTATGCGGCAATGCGCGCCGTGCTCACTGGCCGTGTCGACAACGCCTATGCGCTGGCACGCCCGCCGGGTCACCATGCAGAGCCCGACCAGGCGATGGGCAACTGCCTGTTCTCCAACATCGGCGTCTCCGTGCGCCGGCTGCAGCACGAGGGCCTGCTCGGCCGCGCGGCGATCGTCGACTGGGACGTGCATCACGGCAACGGCACCGAGACGGTGTTTTATTCCGACCCGTCGGTGCTGACGATTTCGCTGCATCAGGACAATCTCTACCCGACCGGACGCGGCGCGCTGGCCGATAATGGCAAGGATGAAGGTGAAGGCTACAACATCAACATCCCTCTGCCGGCCGGCAGCGGCACCGGCGCATATGAAGCGACCTTCGACCGCATCGTTGCCCCGGCGTTGCGTGCCTTCAAACCGGACCTCGTCATCGTGGCTTCCGGTTTCGATGCGTCGGGCTTCGATCCGCTCGGCCGCATGATGCTCAACAGCGAGTGCTTCCGGCGCCTTGCCGCGCGCATGGTGGCGCTCGCGGCCGAGACGTCACAGGGACGCCTGGTCATGACCCATGAAGGCGGCTATTCCGAAGGCTATGTGCCGTTCTGCGGCCATGCCGTCATCGAGACACTGGCAAACCACCGCACCGAAGTGGCCGATCCCCTGTCGGATCATATCGACGAGTGGGCCGGGCAGGACTTGCAGCCGCATCAGGCCGCGGTGATCGATGCCGCCGAGGGCCTGCTCGCCGGCTTGCGCCAACGCCTCGCAAGTGCTGCCTGACGCGATGGATTTTCTGGTTACCACGCTCCTCAACGCGCTGACGCTGATCAGTATCCTGATGCTGGTCGGGCTCGGGCTGGCGATCAGCTTCGGCCTGATGAACGTGACCAATCTGGCGCATGGCGAGTTCGTCACGGTCGGCGCCTTCGCGGTCTATTTCGTCCAGAGCATCGGCGGCTCCTTCTGGCTGGGGCTGGCCGCCGCCCCCATCGCCGGCGCGGTGGTCGGCTGCCTCCTGGAATTCGCCATCATCCGCCATCTCTATTCGCGGCCGGTCTCGACCGTGCTTGCCACTTGGGGCGTCAGCCTGATCCTGCAGCAAGGGCTGGAACTGACCTTCGGTCTCGGCGCCAAGCCGGTGACGCCGCCGATCGAGGGCACGTTCGACCTCTTCTTCACCGTCTATCCCGCCTACCGGCTGATCCTGATCGCCATCGCCATGCTGACCCTGCTCGGCGTCGTGCTGCTGATCAGCCGGACATCGTTCGGCCTCGACATCCGCACCGTCATCCAGAACCGCGAAATGGCCGAGGGCGTCGGCATCAACACGCGGCGCACCTACGCCATCGCCTTCACCTTCGGCGCGGCCATCGCCGGGCTCGCCGGTGGGCTGGTCGCGCCGCTGGCGATCGTGCTGCCGCAGATGGGCGTCAACTATCTCGCCAATGCCTTCTTCGTCGTCATTGTCGGCGGCGTCGGCTCGATCGGCGGCCTCGTCGCCGGCAGCGTCTTCGTCGGCGGCCTGACCAGCGTGCTCAACTACCAGATCTCGCCGTCGCTGGCGCAGGCGATCGTGCTGCTGGCGGCCATCGTAGCTGTCCGTCTACGGCCGAACGGCCTGTTCAACGGGGCATCACGATGATCGCCCGGGACCGTAACTGGCTGCTGATCTTCGCCGTCTGCGCCGTACTCGCCATCGTCTATCCCTTCTTCGCCGACGGCTATCAGCTGACGGTGATCCGCGATGCGCTGATCTTCGGCCTGTTTGCCGCCAGCCTTGACTTCTTCTGGGGCCGCACGGGCATCCTGTGCTTCGGCCACGCCGCCTTCTTCGGCATCGGCGGCTACATCATGGCGCTCATCACGCTCAATGACGCCATCCCCTTCGGCAGCCTGCTCGGCATCATGAGCGCGGTGGCCGGTGCCGCCTTCGTGGCCGCCGTCATCGGCTACTTCCTGTTCTTTGGCGGCATCCGCGGCAGCTATTTCACCATCGTCACGCTCGCCATGGGCGTCATCTGTCAGCAGGCCGCGATCTCCTGGAGCTCGGTCACCGGCGGCGACAGCGGCTTGATCGGCATCCCGCCGATCGAATTCGATCTTGGCGGGATGCATGTCGATCTCAGCCAGGACTTGCCCAGCTACATCTTTGTTGCATGCATCGTCGCGGTGGTCGTGCTGGCGCTGTGGTCGATCAGCCGTGGCCGCTGGGGCACGGTGCTGACCGCCATCCAGGACAATGAGGTCCGGGCTGCCGCGCTCGGACACAACGCGCCCCTACGGTTGCTCCTCACCTTCGTCCTGTCGGCCGCGATGGCCGGGCTTGCCGGCGCGCTTTATGTCTGCATGGCCGGGCTGGTGGCCCCCGACCTGTCCGGCCTGCTTCTGTCGACCGAAGTCATCGTCTGGGTGGCGGTCGGCGGGCGCGGTACGCTGCTCGGCCCGGTGCTGGGCGCCATCGCCATCCAGCGCGCGCAGCAGACAATCAGCAGCTTCAATCCGAGCCTGTGGCCGCTGCTGCTCGGCTGCGTCTTCGTCATCATCGTCTTCGTGCTGCCGGACGGCATCCTGTCGATCTACGCACGGCTGAAGAGCCTGTTCAAAGGCAGGAGGCAGGCGCAATGAGCGACGTGCTGCTTCAAGCCGAGAATGTCGGCATCCGCTTCGGCGGCCTCCAGGCGCTGGAAGGGTTGAACCTGACGGTGCGCGACAAGGAACTCTGCTGCATCATCGGGCCGAACGGCGCCGGCAAGAGCACCTTCCTCAACGTGCTGACCGGCACGCTTCGCCCGTCCAGCGGCAGCGTGCGCCTCCTCGGCCACGACATTGCCGGCCTGCCGCTGCACCGCATCGCCCGGCTCGGGATCGCGCGAAAATTCCAGATCCCGTCGGTCTTTCCGAACCTCTCGGTCGAAGACAATCTGAAGGTGGCACGGTGGGGTGCGCCCTCGCCGCTTCGCCCGGTCGGCGAATTGCTGGAGCTGGTGGCGCTCACCAATCGAGCCGCCACGCTGGCCGGCGAACTGGCGCATGGCCAGAAGCAATGGCTGGAGATCGGCATGGCGCTGGCGATCGAACCACGGCTGCTGCTGCTCGACGAGCCGACGGCCGGAATGACGCCGCAGGAAACGATGGCGACCGCGCAGATGCTGCTGCGGCTCAAGGGCGAGTTCTCGATTGTCGCCGTCGAGCACGACATACGCTTCGTGCGGGCGCTGAACTGCGAGACGCTGGTGCTGCACCAGGGGCGCCGGCTGCGCAGCGGTCCTTTCCACGACATCGAGGCCGACGAAATGGTCCGCGACGTCTATCTGGGGAGGCGCTGACCATGTTGCGGACATTTGCCGTCTCGGCCGGCTACGGCCCGCTCCCGGTGCTGAACGGCATCGACCTCAGCGTGGCGCCGGGCGAAGTCGTCGGCCTGCTCGGCCGCAATGGTGCCGGCAAGACGACGCTGCTGCGCGTCATCGCCGGCGCTTTGAGGGCCAGTGGCGGCGCCGTGGTTCTCGGCGACCAGGATCTCACCAATGCAGCGGCCTTCCGCCGCGCGCGGGCGGGCATCGCGCATGTGCCGCAAGGCCGGGGCATCTTCAACCAACTCACCGTGCGGCAAAACCTGGAAGTTGGTACGCGTGCCGCCCGTGATCGCGGCGACGGCGGCATCGCGGCCGACATCTTCGGCTATTTTCCGATCCTGCGCGAACGCGAGGCACAGATCGCGGGCACGCTCTCGGGCGGCCAGCAGCAGATGCTGGCGATCGGCCGCGCGCTGTGCGGCCTGCCGTCGGTGCTGCTGCTCGACGAGCCCTCGGAAGGCATCCAGCCGAACATCGTGCAGTCGATCGCCGAACTGGTGCCGCGGATCGCCCGCGAGCGCGGCATCGCGATCGTTCTGGTCGAGCAGAATCTCGATCTCGTTCTCAAGGCGGCGGACCGCTGCCTGGTGATGGAGAAGGGCAGGATCGTGCATGAAGGCACGCCGGAGGCGTTCGCCGACGAGAGCCTGCTGAAGGATTTGTTGGCCCTATGAGGCGCCACTGAAGCGCGCCTGGGACCTGTTGGCTTTGTAAGGCGTGCATGGGGCGCGCCTGGACTGGAAGGGAACACAAAAATGATAAGCAGAAGAACTATCCTGAAATCCGGCGGCGCTGCCGCCGCCTTCGCCATGGTCGGCGCGCCATCGATCCTGCGCGCCGCCGACACCGTCAAGGTCGGCCTGTCGATCCCGATCACCGGCCTGCAGGCGATCCTCGGCGAGACGCTGCTCAATTGCTACAAGCTCGCCGCCGCCGAACTCAACGCCGCCAACGGCATTGGCGGCCGCCAGGTCGAGCTTTTCATCGAGGACAACCAGACCACCACCAAGGGTGCCATCGACAAGGCACGCAAGCTCCTCAACGAGGACAAGGTTGACGTGATCATGGGCACGATCATCTCGCCCGAACGCAGTGCGACGCTGTCGGTGACGTCGAAGGCCAAGAAGCTGTTCTTCTACCCGACCAATTTCGAGGGCGGCGAGTGCAACCGCTATTTCGTCGCCACCGGCCCGATCCCGATGCAGCAGGTCGACCCGATGATGCCGTGGGTGGCCGAGAACCTCGGCAAGACGATCTACATCATGGCCTCGGACTATGCCTGGCCGCAGAAGATGACCGAGGCGATCACGGCTGCCTACGAGAAGGCCGGCGGCAAGATCATCGGCGCCGATTACTATCCGTTCGGCACCACGGATTTCGGCCCGGCCTTCCAGAAGATCAAGTCTCTGAAGCCCGATGTCGTCTGGTCGATGGTGGTCGGCAACGACGCTGTCACCCAGCTCAAGCAGTATCGCAGCTTCGACATCAAGCAGCCGCTGATCGCGCCGCTCGACGAGGTCTTCAACAAGGACGCGCTGCCGCCCGGCGTCGCCGCCGGCACCTATGCGCCGCAGCCTTACTGGATGGCGCTCGACAATCCGGTGAACAAGAAATTCATCTCGAGCTTCCGCGAAAAATTCGGCCAGGAAAAGATGGTCAACGGCATCGGCGAGGCCGGCTACAATGGCCTGCATCTCTATGCGCTGGCCGCCGAGAAGGCCGGATCGCTGAAGGACGACGATGTGCTCAAGGCGCTGCCGACCATCGAGTTCGACGCACCGCAAGGCAAGATCCGCGTCGATGCCTCCAACAACCACACGCTCTGCCATTCCTATGTCGGCAAGGCTGCGGCCGACGGCATCAGCTACGAGATCGTCAAGGATTTCGGCACCATCGCGCCGGTCACGCCCTACTGCAAGGTGTAGGCCCTCGCCCGACCAATCCTGATGGCGGCGTTGCCGCCGCCGTCAGGGCTTCTGTGGCGCCGGCAGCCGCTCGCGCAGTTCGTCGACAAGCACCCTGGTATTTTCGGAATAGTCGATGGGCACGACGACGAGATGCACGCCGCCGCCCGCGAAGGCCTGTTCCAGCGCCGGCCGCAATTGGGCGATCTCGCCGACCCTGGTTCCCCTGGCGCCATAGGCCTCGGCGTATTTAACGAAATCGGGGTTGCCGAAGGTCATGCCGAAATCCGGGAACTCGTCGACCGCCTGCTTCCATCGGATCATGCCATAGGCATGGTCTTCGAGCAGCAGGACGACAAGGTTCAGCTTGAGCCGGACGGCGGTCTCCAGTTCCTGGCTGTTCATCATGAAGCCGCCGTCGCCGCAAATGGCCATGACGCGGCGTTGGGGATAGAGCAGTGCCGCCATCATCGCCGACGGCAAGCCGGCGCCCATGGTGGCCAGCGCATTGTCGAGCAGCAGCGTGTTTGCCATGCGCGTGCGGTAATTGCGCGCGAACCAGATCTTGTACATGCCGTTGTCGAGGGCGAGGATCCCGTCCGCCGGCATCACGGCGCGCACGTCATGCACGATGCGCTGCGGCGTGAAGCGGTCTTCGGTGGCGCGCGCGGCTATGCGGCTCAAGATGCCTTCACGCAGCGGCAGCAAGGCCTGCGCATTGGGGATCCTGCCTTCGACGCGGTCGGCCAGCAGCGCCAGCGAGGGGCCAAGGTCGCCGACGATCTCGGCCTGTGGGAAATACACCTGCTCGACATCGGCTGAGTGATAGCCGACATGGATCACCTTCGGCCCGTTGGTGCCCATGATGAAGGGCGGTTTCTCGACCGTATCGTGGCCGATGGTGATGATCAGATCGGCCTGTTCTATGGCCTCGTGCACATAGTCGCGCTCCGAGAGCGCCGCCGTCCCCATGTAGAGTTCGGTGCCGCCAGGCACGGTGCCCTTGCCCATCTGTGTGGTGAAATAGGGTATCTGTGTGCGCAGCACGAACTGAGCGATATCCGGGGTCACGCGCGGGCGCGACGCCGCCGCGCCGAACATCAACAGCGGGCGCTTCGCCTCCATGATCATCCGGGCAGCCCGATCCAGCGCGTCCGCGCCGGCGATGGGCAGGTCGACCGGATGCGTCGGCACCAGCGCGACCGGATCGCACTGGGCCGCCGCTATGTCTTCCGGCAATTCCAGATGCACCGGACCCGGGCGCTCCTCCTGCGCGACGCGGAAGGCCTCACGCACCAGCGAAGGGATCATCTTGGGCGAGACGATCTGGCGCGACAGCTTGGTCAGCGGCTTCATCGCCGCGACGATATCGACGATCTGGAAGCGCGCCTGCCGCGATGACAGGATGCCCTTCTGGCCGGTGATCATGATCATCGGCATCGCGCCGAGCAGCGCATAGGCCGCGCCGGTCGTCAGGTTGAGCGCGCCGGGGCCCAACGTGGTGATGCACACACCCGGCTTGCCGGTGAGCCTGCCGTAGGTAGCAGCCATGAAGGCCGCCGCCTGCTCGTGGCGGGTCAGGATCAGCTGGATCGAAGAGCGACGAATGGATTCGACGATATCCAGGTTCTCCTCGCCGGGAATGCCGAAAATCCGCTCGACTCCTTCGTTTTCGAGGGCCGCCACGAACAGATCCGAACCCTTGGTCATCAACCGTCTCCTGCAGTGCGCACATTCCGTCAGCCACCTTCATATGGCACCGGAACGCCGCCTCAAAGACCTGAAGCGCGCACTCATTTTGCAGAAGAGACCCGAATCCACGTCTCGCGGGTCAAAGGCGCGTCGAGCAGGCCGCCTTGGGCGATGCAAAGAGCTGCGCCGGCGCGGACCATTGGCTGGCTGGTGCGCCGCGCGTGCCGGTGATCAGCGAGCGCAGTTCCGACAGATAGGTCTGCACGAAGAAGGAGGTCTGGCTTTCCAGCGGCGTATAAGGGCCAGGCCTATAGGCGCGCGACAGGATGCCGTCGGCATTGTCCTCGGTGATCTTCTTGTCCTGTACCGTGGTCACGTCCCACATCCAGCTGATGGCGTCGGCATCGACGTCCTGATCGGCGTCCTTGTCGACGAGCCAAGTCAGGATGACGTCGGTCTCCATGGCATTGCGCGGTATCATCTGGAACAGGGTGACATAGTCGTTGGCAGCGCTGGCGAAGGACAGCCGCCCGAGGCGGAAGCCGCTTTCGCCGCCATCATAGGCGCTGCGGCCGCCCATCAGGCACGAGACCCCCTCGCCCGTGTTGGACAAGGTGTTGCGGCCCGAGCCGATCGGCTTGCGGTGCATGGCGAACGGCATGGTGTCGAGGTCGCCCGGCTGCCATGCGCCCTTGTGGAATTCGGCATCGCCGATGACGCTGTGCCACGCCTCGATTTCATTCTGCCATTCGACCGCCTTGTCGGCATCGCGGGTCGCGGTGACTTTGACATGGCCGTTGACGCGGTAATATTCGGGATGCGCCGGCCGGCAATGGTAGCATTCGAGGAAGTTCTCGAGCACCAGCTTCCAGTTCGCCTTGGTCAGGTAGTTCTTGCGGGCGACAATGCGCGCCTGGTCGAGGCCGTTTTCGCGCAACCCATCCGTCAGCCCCGCCGCGACAGGCTCGATATCGGGCAAGGAATTGGCGTCCAGGCCACAGAACACCAGGCCGCCGAAACATTTCGAGGGCACGCGATGCAGTCCGAGCGCTTCCGGGTCCACGCTTGGCGGAAGATCCTGCCGCGACTGCAGTTCGCCGGTCAGCCTGAACGACCAGGCGTGATAGGGACAGACCAGAAGCTTGCCGCGGCCATCCTTGGTGCAGAGCCGCGAGCCGCGATGGGTGCAGACGTTGTAGTAGGCCGCGATGTCCGCCTCGCCGTCACCGAAGCGCACAACGATGATCTCCTCGTCGAACAACTGACGCACGATGTAGCGCCCTTTCTCGAGCACTTCGCTGGCATGGGCGACAAGCACCCATTGGCGCGGGAACCACAGATCCCGCTCCAGCGCGAAGATGGCCGGGTCTGTATAGAAAGCCTGTTCCAGCGACCAATCCTGACGCTGCCGGTCAATCAGGCGGACAATCTCGTTTCGATCGATGAGCTGGCTGTTCGGTGTGTTGGCCTGCACGGCGAACACCTTTCTGCACGCTGGCGTTAGGATGATGTTTCGATAGAGTTTGCGATGCCAAAACGGTTGCGGCAAATACAGAAATGGTAGACCTTCATATCGAAAAGGCATGAAGGCAGAACCGGGCTCGAATCGTGAAGACCCTCAAGACGTCACTTCCGCTTCTGAACGCCATGGTCGCCTTCGAGGCGGCCGCGCGGCATGGCGGGCTGACACCCGCCGCGCAGGAACTCAACATCGCGCAATCCGCGGTCAGCCGCCACGTCGCCAATCTCGAGAGGCAACTTTCGGTCGAATTGTTCACGCGTCAGGGCAACCGCGTCGCCATCACCGGAGCCGGCATGGCGCTGGCCGAAGCGATCCGCGAAGGGCTGACGACCATCAGGCAAGCGGTGGAGGAGCTGACCGAGCACGACAGCGACACATTCGTCGTCGGCTGCAGCCATGACCTGGCGCAAGCGTGGCTGATGCCCCGCTTCGGCCTGATCACTTCGCTTGTCGCCGAAGGCCGGGTGCTGCTGCAGACATCCAACGACTACAGGGATTTCGACCAGCCTGAAGTGGCACTGTCGATCCGCTTCGGCGAGCCCGAACAATGGCCTGATCTTGTTACCGAAAAGCTGTTCGACGGAGAATGGTATCCCGTCTGCGCGCCAGCTTTCCTGGCCCGGCATCCGGCGCTTGCGACGGAAGAGCCGCAGACTTTCCTTGACGTGCCGCTGCTGCATCAGGCGACGCCGCCCAGGGCGATCGACAGCTGGCAATCGTGGATCGGAACCGACCGCAAGCTCGAGGGGCCCAGGTTCACGAGCTATATGTCGATGATACACGAGACCATCGCCGGGCGCGGCGCGGCGCTGGCCTGGGCCGGCTTCGCCGATGAACAGCTTCGCCGCGGCCAGCTCATTCGTTTGACCAAGGCCTCGCGTCGCCACGCCGGCTCCTTCCACATCGTGACGCGGAAGAATGCCGGTCCGCTGGTCAGGTCGGTGGCGCATGCGCTGCTTGGCAGCGTCGGCACCAGCTGAGGGATCAGGCTTCGCGGCCAAACCTTGAGGCGTCGTGGCGCGCGCCCCAGGCCGGCATGGCGGCCTCGACCTCGGCTTCGGACTTGAAGGCATCGGAAGCGTAACGGTCGACACGGAAGCGTCCGGGCGAGACGAACGGGGCCTGACCGAGGGCGAGTTCGCAGGCGAGCCGGCCAAGGCCCGGGCCATGGGTGACACCGCTCTCATTGTCGCCGCCGGCGATCACGACGTTGTCGCTGCCCGGGACCTTACCGACCACGAGGCTGTTGTCAGGTGTGTAGCACGGCACGCCTTGCGCCCAACTCGCGATCTTCGAACCGCGCAGCGGCGGGAAAATCGTCTGCAATTCCGCAAGCTCTTGCTCGGATGTCGCCTGCATCAGTTCCAGATTGTGCGGCTGACCGGGTTCGATGTCGCTGTCGGCCGTTTTGTAGAGAGGTTGATAGTGCCGCCCGGTGCCCCACATGACAGCGCCGAATGTTTCGCGCAGCCACAGCCGCAACTCGCGGCACTGGACTGTCGGGATCGTTGACGGCAACCCCCTGTTGTCGGTGACGATGCGCGTCGCGACGACCCGCAGCAGCGGCAGCTGCCAGCCAAGGCCCGCGATCACCTGGTTGTTCCAGGCGCCGGCGGCAACGATCGCGCCATCGGCCTCAATGCTGCCCTGGTCGGTTTCGATCGTCACCCGGTCACCCGCATCCTGGATGGCGGTGACGCGCGTCCCGTTGCGGAAGACACCGCCAAGCTCGCCGATCTGGCCGGTGAGCACCTTCATCGCCAGGCTGGTATCCAGCTGGATGCCGTGCGGGTTGTAAGCCGCCGAGTGCACGCGCGCCGGATCGATCAGGCCTTGCATCTTCTGGCCGATCCGCGCGGCGTTCAGATCCTGCATTTCCGGCGGCGCGTAGGGAGAGTCCAGCACCGGACGCACGAAGCGCTCGCGTCCATCCTCGGTCAGCGCCATGATCAAGGTGCCGTTCGGCCGGTAGCCGATCTCGACGCCGACCTCGTGCAGCCGGCGATAGAAATCGAGCCCATACTGCTGCAGCTGAAAGCCTTCCTCGCCGAGCGGGATCATGCCCGCGGACCAGTGGGAGACGAACCCCGCACCGGCGCCGGTGGTCGCCGCGCCCGGCTGACCCGCATCGATGATGGTCACCCGGCGCACGCCGGACCGCAGCAGATGCACGGCCGCGCTGCAGCCGATGATGCCACCGCCGATCACGGCGATATGCCGGTTGCCGCCTCCGGTGTGGTTGCCGTTTGTGCTCATCTCTTCTGTTCTCCCTTCACTGATAGCCCGGTCCCGCCCCGGCGGGGCCGATATGTCTTTCCAGCCACCACAGGATGCGCGCGGCGCTGTCGATGTATTCGGGGTAACCGCGCAGGCTGTGCCCAGCCTTCGGATAGATGACGAGAGCGCTCGGCGCTCCGGACCTCAGGGCCGCGAAATGGCATTCCTCGGCCTGTCCCGGCGGTGTGCTCTTGTCGATGGCGCCGGCCATGATCAGCGACGGCACGATCTTCTTCTGCCTGTGGAACGCGGGGCTCCGCGAAAAATACTCGCCGCCGGGTTGCCACGGCGACGTCGTCAGCATGATCTCGTCAAATTCAGGGATTTGCGATGTGCGGTGCTGGCTATACCAGTCACCAACCGGAGAGATCGGCACCGCCGCGGCGAAGCGGTCGCTCTGCGAGGGCAGCCAGGCTGACATGAAGCCGCCATAGCTGGTGCCGGTGACGGCGACGCGCGCGGCATCGACCAGCCCGCGCGCGACCAGCGCGTCTACCCCGCTGATGATGTCCTGTGCGTCGGCGCCGCCCATGTCGCCCTTGACGGCACGGGCAAAGTCGTCGCCGCGCCCGGTGCTGCCACGCGGATTCGGGAACAGGACCATCCAGCCACGGCTGGCAAGAATGGCGCCGGCCCGCGAGCGGCCAAGCCAGCGGTTGCGGTGCGCCGAAACCGGCCCGCCATGAACGTCCACCAGGAGCGGCGTCGGGGCCGTCGCGCCAGACGGCCGCACCAGCCAGCCCTGGATCGTCAGCCCGTCCGGCGCCGGCCATTCGAAGGGCTCGACCATACCGCAGGCGGCCATCGCCTTGGCGGCACCGGGCGCGGCCAGCGAGGCCAGTTCAACAATGGAGCCATCCGTCTCTTCGGCCAGGAACGGCGCGCGCGACCAGGATTCGGCGATGAACAGCGAGCCCCTGTCCCCGATCGGGTGAGACGCGGGCACCCACTCGCCATGGGTGAGTTCGCGCGACGCCCAATGTTGCGTCGCGACCGCACGGTCGAGCGAGAAATCGCCGCTCACGGTTTCTGGGCCACCAGCACCGGCAAAATGGATGACCGTTGCCGAACGCCATTCGACCGATGTCACATCGATGCCCGGCGTGTCGGCAATTACAACCGCACCGGTTTTCAGATCGAGAATGGAAAGCAGACCCGCGACCAGCCCGCGATCGCTGCAGAATGCCTGGACGAAGGCGACCTTGTCGCCGCCCGGACCGCCCCTGACGCAGCCGATCTGGTCCTTTGGCGTGTGGATCGTCCGCGCGGAGCCCGAGCCGGCATCGACCAGCGCCAGATGCGCCCTGTACCAGCTGCCCTCGCTGTGATCGTCGCTGACCAGGGCAACAATACTGCCGTTGCCGGACCAGCTCGCTTCCCAGACGTTCAGCGGCGGGGCGGTGAGCGGGCGGGCGGCACCCTCGATATCCCAGATCCATATGCGGCGCCAAAGGTCCTCGCCCTCGCCCAGCCGAACCTCGGGCAGCCAGGCAACGGCTTCCGCCTGTTGTTTCTGGGCATAGCCGCCGTGGATACCGGCAAGGTCGGCCGCGGTTCCGGCAACCACCAGAAGAAGTTTCTTGCCGTCCGGCGACCAGTCGAGCTGTTCGATGCGCCCTTGCAAGGCGGCGCTCGCGACAACGACACTGTCGGACCATATCTCGATCAGGTCCGTCGCGGGACCGTCACCCTGGCAGGCGAATGCCAGCCGCGCCCCGTCAGGCGACAAACGGATCTGCCGCGCTTCCCTTTCGCTCAGACGTTTGAGCGGACCGCCACCGCGTGCGACCTGGTAGAGCCTGCTCGCGGGTCCATCCTCGATCGTTCCTTCGAAACTCTGGCCGATGAAATGGAGTTGTCCCGCGCCATGATGGCCGCACAGCGAGCGGCCGCCGAAGACGTGGCCGGGGGCGCCAAGAAGATCGCTGTAGAAGCCATGGACGGCTTCGAATTCCGCCGAGGAGCGAAAATCCCGTTGCATCGGATACCCTCATAATCATGCGCTGCGGACACCACCGCGCGGAGCCGCGCCGCACTGACCTGATGGCAACGACGGCGACCATACAGGCTCAATCGGAGCTGTCTAGACACATGTGTCTGTGGCCTGATAGTTGATAGGCGCTGCATCTGGATCATGCGACCGGAACGCTGATTGATCCGGCGTTCCGAGATGTTGGTACTGCCGAGAGAGCGAGGAAAAAGTGACCGTTTCGAATGCCGCCCGGGCAATTTTTGACAGTGAAATCATTTGGGACGCGCATTCCGGCTTCATGCCGGATCCGGCGGCGGACCTGAACAATCTGCAGATCTGGCGCGATGCCGGCATCGACTATCTGTCGATCGACGTCGGCTTCGATCTGTTGCCCTGGGAGCAGACCGTCAGGACGCTGGCGAATTTCCGCCACTGGATCCTTTCCAATTCCCAGCATTACACCCTCGTCTCCTCGGTCGCGGAAATCCGCAAGGCCAAGGCCGAGGGCAAACTCGCGATCACGTTCGACATAGAGGGCATGAACGCGCTCGACGGCCGCATCGAGATGGTGGAGTTCTACCACCAGCTCGGCGTGCGCCAGATCCTGTTTGCGTACAACAGGAACAATCTTGCCGGCGGCGGCTGCCACGACGTCGAGACCGGCCTGACAGCGTTCGGCCGCGAGGTCATCGACGAGATGAACCGTCTCGGCATGTTTGTCGACGTCACCCATACCGGCTACCGCACTTCAATGGAGGTCATGGAGTATTCCAACCGGCCGGTCATCTTCTCGCACTCCAACCCCAAGGCGCTTTGCGGTCACGGCCGCAACATCACCGACGATCAGATCAAGGCCTGCGCACGCACCGGCGGCATTGTCGCGATCGTCGGGCTCAATCGTTTCCTCGGCGAAGGCCGGACGGATTCGGAGAGGCTGGCCGACCACATCGAATATCTCGTCGATCTGATCGGCCCGCGCCATGTCGGCATAGGGCTGGACTACGCCTTCCCGGTCGACGTCAAGGGTATCGACCGCATCATCTCCGACAACCCGCAATTCTGGCCCAAGAACGAATATCCCGAAGGTGCCACGACCTACTCGGCCCCTGGCCAGATGCGCGAACTGGCCGAGGTGCTGCTGCGCCGTGGCCAATCGGAGCATGCGGTGCGCGACATCATGGGCGGCAATTTCATGCGGCTCGCGAGCGAGATCTGGAAGTAGTCGAGAACACGGGCTGCGCTTCAGCTCTTGCTTCCGCCGACCGGCGGGCCAGCTTGCCAGGGGCCGACCGCATTCGCCCCGCCCGGAGTGCCGGCAGGGCGGATCGGATATCGGAATTTTGCGCAAGACGCGCCATATCCAAGATCTGAACATGCCAGCAAATTTCGCTAGACATACATGTCTATCCCTAGCAGTTTTAGCTGACCAATAAATTCGGCGCGGTTCGAAAAAGCCAGCAGATCAAGCACGACAATTAAAACAGCAGAGGGGTAGAGCATGTCCATTTTGACCGACACCAGGGTTTCGCGACGCGGCCTGCTGGCTGGAGCCGGAGCCTTTGGTCTTGCCTCGATGGTCAATCCAAAAATCTCCTGGTCGGCCGATGGCCCGATCCTGAAGGTGCGCTCATACGCCGACATCCAGACGCTCGACCCCTGCTTCCGGCTGGCCGCGCCCGAAGGCGACATCACCAGCGTCATTTTCGCCGGCCTCGTCGTCACCACGCCTGGCGAGAGCTGGGGCTGGCGGCCAATGGCGGCGGAGACGATCACGCAACTCGACCCCCTGACGGTCGCCTTCAAACTGCGCGACAATATCGGCTTCACCGACGGCTATGGTCAGATGACGGCGGAAGACGTCAAATTCTCGATCGAGCGCATCGCCGACCCGGCCAACAAGAGCCCCTATGCCGGCGACTGGGCGACGCTCAAGGAGGTCGAGGTCAAGGACAAGCTCTCGGGCATCATCCATCTCAAGCAGGCCTTCGCGCCGCTGTGGACATCCACCTTGCCGACGCCGTCCGGGACCATCCTGTCGAAGAAAGCCATCACCGAACTCGGCGGCAAGTTGGGCGTCAAGCCGGTTGCGCAGTCGGGCCCCTACATACTGAAGGAATGGCTGCCCAAGCAGCGCACGGTGCTGGTGCGCAACCCTGACTGGAAGTACGAGCCGGGCGGCTTTGCCGAAATCCACATCCATCCGATCGAGGACGAAAAGACAGGCGAACTCGGCTACGAGGCCGGCGATCTCGATTACACCTGGACCGCGGTCTCCTCGATCTCGCGGCTGAAACAGACGCCGCCGCCGAAGACCAAGGTCGTCGAGAAGCCGTCGCTGGCCTTTGTCTGGCTGGGCATGAACCAGGATGTCGCGCCGTTCAACAATCCGAACATGCGCCGCGCGGTGCAATATGCGGTGGACCGCAAGGCGGTCGTCGATGCGGCTTATTTCGGCGCAGCCGCCACCGCGACCGGCATCATCGCGCCCGGCCTGCCCGGCCACCGCGAGAAGAACCTTTTCGACTACGATCCGGACCGCGCCCGCGACATGATCGCCAAGGAGGGGCTCGCCGGCACCACGATCACGCTCGACATCCTCAACAAGACCGAGCGCCTGACTGCCGCTCAGGTCGTGCAGTCGAACCTGCAGGATGTCGGCCTCAACGTCGAGATCAAGCAGAACGACAGCGGCACCTTCTGGACGCTCGGTGCCAAGGAAGGCGACTACTGGAAGAAGCTGCAGATGATCATCAGCCGCTTCTCCATGCAGCCGGACCCAAGCTGGGCCACCGCGTGGTTCACACGCGACCAGATCGGCGTCTGGAACTGGGAGCGTTTCTCCAGCGAGGAATTCGACAAGCTCAATGCCGAGGGCATGGTCGAACTCGACCCGGCCAAGCGCGACGTCATCTACAAGAAGCTGCAGGACCTGATGGAAGAGAACGGCAACTACGTCTTCCTCACCCACGAAGTCACCGGCGTCATGTATCGCGACTCGGTCGCGGCCGGCCTGAAGCCGAACGGTGAACCGGTGTTCACCGATTTCAAACCGGCATGACATCGACCCGCGGGGGCCTGCCCCCGCCGGAGACGTTCCGACGGGTAATGACATGATCCGCTACGCTCTCAAGCGTCTGTGGCTGGGCGCCATCATCATCAGCTTCGCGCTGATGATGATGTTCGCCATGGTTTACCTCATCCCCGGCGATCCGGCGTCCGTCGCGCTGGGACCACGCGCGACGCCGGAGATGAAGGAGGCGTTGCGCGAGCGCATGGGCCTGGATCAGCCCGTCTGGCGGCAATTCGTGAACTTCTATGGATCAGCCTTGCATGGCGACCTCGGCACGGAAGTCTTGTCCGACCGCCCGGTGCTGAACGTGGTGATGGAGCAACTCCCGTTCACGCTGGCGCTCATCATCGGCGGCATCACCTGGTCGGTGGCGCTCGGCATTCCGCTTGGCTGCATCGCGGCGGTGCGGCGCGGCGGCTTCGTCGACCAGGTGATCGGCGTATTGTCGGTGGCGATGATCGCGGTGCCGTCCTTCGTCGTCGCCATCTATTCGCTACTGGTCTTTGCCGTTGCCCTGCAATGGCTGCCGGCAATCGGTGCCGGCGACCCCGGAAACCTCGCCAGCCAGCTTCAGCATCTCATCCTGCCGTCATTGGCGGTCGGCCTTGGCTGGATCGGCTATATCTCGCGCATGGTGCGCGCCTCGATGCTGGAGACGCTGGAGGCCAGCCATATCCGCACGGCGCGCGCCTTCGGCCTGCCCGAACACCGCATCATCTACACCTACGCGCTGCGCATCGCCGTGCTGCCGACCATCACCCTGCTCGGCGTCGGCATCGGCCACATGCTGTCGTCTTCGGTCTTCGCCGAAATCGTCTTTGCCCGCCCCGGCATAGGCAAGCTGGTCTATGAAGCGATTTCGGTGCGCAACTACCCCATCGTCTCCGGAGCCGTGCTGGTCACCACCGTCTTCTTCGTCCTCGTCAACGTAGCGGCAGACATACTGGTCGGCCTATTGGATCCCCGTGTCAGATCAAGTTTCAACTGAGCTGTCCTTTCGCGGCAGCCGCCTCGGCGGCGTGTGGCGCACCGTGCGCCGCATCATGCGCGAGCCGCTCGGCGCCATCGGCCTGACGCTGGTTGCGGTGGTGGTGCTTTCGGCTGTATTCGCCAGTGTCCTGACCAGCTATACGCCGAGCAAGATTTCGCCAGCCGAGCGCTTCGCCTCGCCCAGCCTTCTGCACCTGCTCGGCACCGACCATCTAGGCCGCGATCTTTTTACCCGGGTTCTCTACGGCGGACGCGTCGCGCTGATGATCGCGCTGGGGTCAACCCTGGTGTCGCTGATTGTCGGGGTGGTGCTGGGCCTGATCGCCGGCTATGGCCCGCGATGGCTCGACAATGTGCTGCTGCTCATCTTCGACGCGGTGAAGAGTTTCCCGACCGTCATGCTGGCGCTGACGCTGGTCACCCTGTTCGGGCCCTCGCTCTATGCGGTGGTGCTGGTGGTGATGCTGGTCAACGTGCCCGGCTATGCGCGCATCATCCGCACCCAGACGCTGGTGCTCAAATCCGCCGAACATGTCATGGCGGCGCGCTCGATGGGCGCAAGCGCCGGCCGCATCCTGCGCGTCCATATCTTGCCCAACATCATCGGCCCGATCCTGATCCTGGTGTCGATGGACATCCCCGTGGTGGTGGCGATCGAGGCCGGCATGAGCTTCCTCGGGCTTGGCGTGCGGCCGCCGACGCCGAGCTGGGGCGCAATCCTCAATGACGGCTTCGCCAACATCCGTGATTCCTACTGGATCGTAATCGCCGGCGGCCTGCCGATCGTGCTGACCACGCTCGGCTTCACCTTCTTCGGCGAGACCTTACGCGATCTCTTCGATCCCCGGCTGAAGGGGCGGTCATGACGGTTCTCGCGGTGAAGAATCTCAGCGTTGCCTTCCACACCGAGAGCGGCCGGCTGGAGGCGCTGAAAGACGTCAGCTTTTCCGTACCCTCCAACCGCAGCGTCGGCGTGGTCGGCGAATCCGGCTGCGGGAAGTCGACGCTGATCAACGCCATACTCGGCCTGCTCGCCGACAATGGCGAGATCTCGTCGGGCGAGATCGTCTTCGAAGGCGACAATGACCTCACCCGGCTTGACCCGACCGCGATGCGCGGGCTGCGTGGCCGCAGGATCGCCACCGTGTTCCAGGATCCGATGGGCGCGCTCAATCCCGTGCTTTCGGTGGGACGGCAGATGCGTGACATCCAGTATCGCTCAGGCCTATCGAAACGGGACAAGGACGCGCGCTCGGTCGCCATGCTGCGCAAGGTCCGCATTCCCGATCCGGAAAGCCGGCTGGCGCAGTTTCCGCACGAATTCTCCGGCGGCATGAAGCAGCGCATCGCCATCGCCATGGCGCTGATGATGGAACCGGCGCTGCTGATTGCCGACGAGCCGACCACCGCGCTCGACGCGACGCTGGAGGTGGCCACTATCGAGCTGCTCAAGGACCTGCAGCGCGAGATCGGCTGCTCGGTGCTTTTCATCTCGCATCACCTGGGGGTTATCGCCGAACTCTGCGACGAGATGATCGTCATGTACGCCGGCGAAGTGGTGGAGAGCGGCACGACCCGCGAGATCTTTCATGATGCGCGTCATCCCTATACCCAAAAGCTGCTCGCCTGCGATCCGGCGCGGCTGTCGCAACGGGTCGCCCGCCTGCCGACCATCGCCGGAACCTTGCCGGACCTGCGCCGGCGGCCGAGCGGCTGCGTCTTCCAGCCGCGTTGCGACCGCGCCGATGCGCAATGCCTGACGACGCCTCCCGACGCTCCACTTGGCGGATCCCACATCGCCCGCTGCTGGCACGCGGACGTTCCCCTGGGGGTGATGAGCGCATGAGCTCCGATGACCTGCTCCGCGTCAGCGATCTACGCGTCTCGTTCCGGGTAGGCGGGCTGACCGCCAGGCTGGCTGGCCGCGCCACTGAGATCGAAGCGGTCTCCGGTGTCAGCTTCAACCTGCAGCGCGGCACCACTTTCGCGCTGGTCGGCGAATCCGGCTCCGGCAAGACCACTCTCGCACGTACGATCAATGGTCTTCAGCCCGTCAAATCGGGCACGATCCTGTTCGAAGGACAGGAGTTGCAGGGTCTCTCCAACGCCGCGATGAAGCCGGTGCGGCGGCGCATGCCGATGATGTTCCAGGATCCGATCGGGTCGCTGTCGCCACGGCTCAGCGTGCGGTCGCTGCTGTCGGAGCCCTTCGTCATCCATGGGCTCTCCAACCGTGATCTCGACGCCGAGGTCACGCGGCTTCTGACGCTGGTCGGGCTGCCGCGCGAGTTCGCCGACCGCTATCCGCACCAGCTGTCCGGCGGCCAGGCACGCCGCGTCGGCGTCGCGCGGGCGATCGCGCTCGATCCCGTGCTGGTGGTAGCCGACGAACCGACGGCTGGCCTCGATGTCTCCGTACAGGGCGAGGTGCTGAACCTGCTCAACGATCTGCGCGACCGCATGGGCCTGTCGATGCTGATCATCACCCACAATCTGCATGTCGTGCGCCAGATCGCCGACCGCATGGCGGTGATGTATCTGGGCCGTTTCGTCGAACAGGGCGAGACCGAAGCGATCTTCCGCGCGCCGCACCATCCCTATACAGCGGCACTTCTATCGGCCAATCCGGAGCCCGATCCCGACAGGATGCACCAGCGCATCACCCTGCCGGCGGACGTGCCGTCGCTGCTGGCGCGGCCGAAGGGCTGTGAATTCCATACACGCTGCCCGCAAGCACGGGACCGTTGCGCGGTCGATGCCCCTATCCCGGCCGCTGTGGGCGACAGCCGTCTGACCTGCCATTTCCCGCTGAACACATAAGGACAGCCCTCGGCACAACTATTGGCCGGGGCGTCGAGAGGAGCCGCATGCAAGATATCCGCGTCATCACCGATTTTCCGCGCAAGGTGCGCGAGATCGAGAACCTCTGGATTCCGATGCCCGACGGCATCAAGCTGGCGGCGCGCGTCTGGCTGCCGGAAGACGCCGACGCCGATCCGGTGCCGGCGATCCTTGAATACCTGCCCTATCGCAAGCGCGACGGAACGGTGGAACGCGATGCGCTGACGCACCCCTATTTCGCCGGGCACGGCTATGCCGGCGTGCGTGTCGACATGCGCGGCTCGGGCGACAGCGAAGGGCTGTGCAAGGGCGAGTATCTGAAGCAGGAACAGGACGACTGCCTGGCGGTGATCGAATGGTTGGCCCGGCAACCCTGGTGCTCGGGCAGCGTCGGCATGATCGGCATCAGCTGGGGTGGCTTCAACGGGCTGCAGGTCGCCGCCCGGCGCCCGCCGGCGCTGAAAGCTGTCATCTCGCTGTGCTCGACCGACGACCGCTACAATGACGATGTGCATTACCTCGGCGGCGCCATGATGTGCGACAATCTGATGTGGGGAACGACGGCCTGGGCGATCGCCATGACGCCTCCTGATCCGCTGATCGTCGGCGACCGCTGGCGTGACCTGTGGGAGCAGCGGCTGAACGGCAACGGCATATGGATGCAGGACTGGTTCGAACACCAGCGCCGCGACGATTTCTACAAGCATGGCTCGATCTGCGAGGACTATGCCGATGTCGAAATCCCGGTCTATGCCGTGGGCGGCTGGGCCGATGGCTATCCCAACCCGATCTTCCGCATGCTGGAAAACCTGCCCGGTCCCCGCAAGGGCCTGATCGGCCCCTGGGGGCACAAATATCCCCACTTCGCCATGCCCGGCCCACGCATGGGCTTCCTGCAGGAATGCCTGCGCTGGTGGGACCAGTATCTGAAGGGGATCGATACCGGCATTGCCGACGAGCCGATGCTGCGCGCGTGGATCCAGGATCCGGCGCGGCCGGCCGCGATCTATGATGAGCGGCCCGGCCGCTGGGTGGCCGAGCCTTCCTGGCCAGGGCCGGGCGTCGGGCAAAAGGTGCTGAACCTTGCTCCACATGTGTTGAGCGAGGCCAAGGGCGATAACGCGATCCTGGAGATTTCATCGCCACAGACGGCCGGACTGTCTTCAGGCGCCTGGTGTGGCTACGGCGTCATGCCGACCTTGCCGGTCGACCAGCGGAGCGAGGAAGGCAACGCCCTGATCTTCGAGACGGCGCCGTTGACAGAAGCGGTCGAGATCCTCGGCTTCCCCGAGTTCGAGGTCAAGCTCGCCTCCGACAAACCGGTCGCGCTCCTCTCCGCCACCCTGTCGCAGGTGTTCGCGGACGGTGCGGCCTCACGCGTCAGCTACGGTATCCTCAACCTCAGCCATCGCAACGACGACCTGGAGATCGAGCCGCTGGTGCCAGGGCAAGCGGAGACAGCGCGCATCAAGCTGCGCTGCTGCGGACAGCGTTTCGAGGCCGGCGAGCGCATCCGGCTGGCGCTGGCGACGTCGCACTGGCCGATCGTCTTCCCGACGGCCGAACAGGCGACGCTGTCGATCCATTGCGGCGACAGCCGGCTGATCCTGCCGGTGCGCGCGCCGCAGAAGCTGGATGACACGCTGGGAGCATTTCTCGGCCCGGAGAGCGCCAGCCCGATGGAGCAGGAGGTGCTGGCCAAGGGCGACGGCTTCCAGCGCTCGGTGTCGACCGACCAGGTCACCGGCGAAACCGTCTACCAGGTGATCAATGACGGCGGCACGGTGCGGCACCCGCATACGGGAATGACCCTTTCGGCAAGGCATGTCGACCGCTTCACCATCCACCCCGACGATCCGAACACGGCGGTCGGCACCTGCACATGGGAGAAATCCTACGGCAGAGGCGACTGGCAAGCGCGTGTTTCGGTCAAGGCGACGGTGCGCGCGCTGCGCGATGTCTGGCGGATCGAGACCCACATCACCGCGCATGATCGCAACGAGGTGGTCGTCGACCGGAGCGAGGTCAAGGAGTATCCGCGCGACCTCAACTGAGAGGCCCGGCACGGCTCGCGATCACGCCATCAATTTCGGCAAGGCGGCCGCCAGCGCGTCGACGGCGAGCCGCACCTTGAGCGGCAGATGCGGCGTCCGCAGCCAAAGGGCGTGGCAGTCGTAGGGATAGCGCGGCTGGTCCGGCAACAGCGCCACCAGCGCACCGGTTCGAATGCGCTCGCGCACCAGCCACCAGGGCAGCCACGCCAGCCCCATGCCTTCGACCGCAGCATCGGCGATGGCATCGAGATCGTCGAGCCGCAGCCGGCCGCTGGGCACGATCTCCCGCGCAGTTTGCCCTTCACGCGCAAACAGCCAGGGCTGAACGACCTGGCCGAGGCGGCGATAGACGATTGCCTGATGGTCGGCGAGATCCTCGATCCGCCGCGGTTCGCCATGGCGTTGCAGATAGGAGGGCGCCGCGCAAACGATCATGCCCTGGCGCGCGACACGGCGCGCGATCACGCCAGCCTTGTCGTCCAGATCGCCGGTCCGGATGGCGAGATCGTAGCCGTCCTCGGCAAGATCTGCGAAGCGGTCGCTGAGCGACAGGTCTAGTTCCAGCATCGGATATTGCCGTGCCAGTTGCAGCAGCACGGGGGTGACGCAGTGGCGGCCGAAATGCGCCGGCATGGTGACGCGCAGTTTTCCGCGCGGTTCGGAGAGTTGGTCGGCGGCCAGCGCGTCGGCGGCCTCCGCCTCGGCCAGCACGACCCGGCAGCGTTCGTAATAGGCACGGCCGAAATCGGTCAGGCTCTGACGGCGCGTGGTGCGGTTGATGAGGCGCACCCCCAGCCGTTCCTCGAGAAAGCGGACGTGCTTGCCCACCATAGGTCCGGACAGGTCGAGCGCGACCGCAGCAGCCGCGAACGAGCCAAGATCGGCCGCCTTGACGAACACGGCCATGCTCTCGAGTCGATCCATATTCGAAACCCTTGGTTTCTACTGCTTTATCACTACGCCCATTTATCCATGAAACCTTTATCTGCATAGCTCATTCGGTTCAGATAATTTGGAGTAACCCGAATGGCACGTGTTGTCCGCTTCCACCAGCATGGCGGTCCCGAGGTTCTGCGCATCGAGGATGTCGACCTCTCCCCACCGGCTCCGGGCGAGGTTCAAATCCGTATCAAGGCACTCGGCATCAATCGCGCCGAAGCGCTGCTGCGCGCCGGCACCTATATCGAGACACCCGCCCTGCCCTCCGGGCTTGGCCTCGAGGCGGCGGGGGTTGTCGAAACAGTGGGCGAAGGCGTGAAGGGTTTCGCGCCGGGCGACGCTGTCAGCGTCATCCCGCCGCAATCGATGGTGCGCTGGCCGGCTTATGGCGAGTTGGTCACCTATCCCGCCGCGCTGCTCGTCAAGCACCCACCGTCGCTCGACTGGAAAACGGCGGCGGCTGTCTGGATGCAATACCTCACCGCCTATGGCGCGCTGATCGACATTGCCAAACTTGGCGATGGGGATGCCGTCGTCATCACCGCGGCCTCAAGCAGCGTGGGGCTTGCCGCGATCCAGATCGCCAACAAGGTTGGCGCGGCAGTCATCGCGGTGACGCGGACATCGACGAAGAAACAGGCCTTGCTCGATGCCGGAGCGGCTGAAGTTGTGACCCTAGCCGAGGAGGATCTCACCGCACGGCTGAACACAATCGTGGGACCGAAAGGCGTGCGCGTCGTGCTGGATGCAGTCGGCGGCCCGATCTTCGGGCCGCTGACGGCAGCGATGTCAAAGGGCGGCATCCTGATCGAATATGGCGGCCTCAGCAGCGAGCCGACGCCGTTTCCCCTGGCTGCCGTGCTGGGCAAGACGCTGACGCTGCGTGGCTACCTCGTCCACGAGATCACCGGCGACCCGAGGAAATTGGAGGCAGCGAAGACGTTCATCCTCGAGGGCCTGGAGACAGCCACGCTGAGGCCAATCATCGACAGGACCTTTGCCTTCGACCAGATCGTCGAAGCGCATCGCCATCTCGAATCGAACGACCAGTTCGGCAAGATCGTAGTGACGATCTGAGATCGTGGTGACGGTCTGAGCAACGGCAAACAAATCACCCGGGCCGGCACTATCGCCCTTGAAGGCGCGGCTCCGCGTTCCTAACTGACTGGTGCGGGCCGGGCCCCTCTGACTGTCGCCAATGGCGACCGTGATGTCGGACCGCTTTAACGGGCCCGTTTCCATCCTTTTAGGTCAAGCGGGCTCAATCCTTTCGGTTTGGAGCCCCGTATGACATCTTCCCTCCTTGGCCTGGTTTGCCCCTCCTGCCGCGTCGCGCTTGTGATGAGCGAACGCCAGGGTATCGAAATCGACTACTGTCCGCAGTGCCGCGGCGTCTGGCTTGATCGAGGCGAACTCGACAAGATCATCGAGCGTTCCGGCAGGGAGGCGTCGCCCGCGCTGCAGCAGCAGCCGGCAGCCTTCTCGCAGCCGCAGCAAGGCCATGGCCGCGATGACGATTATTCGCGCTCGCAGGGTCACCGTTATCCCAAGCGGAAGAAATCATTCTTCGAAGAATTGTTCGATTGACCGGGCTCCGGAGCCCGGGCCGACGTTTGCTGAAAATTTCCAAAACCACATCGATAAAGGTTCATTTCCGATGATGTCTCGCACCAGCCGATTTGCAACCCTGTTTGCCGGACTGTTCCTCGCATTCTCCATGGTCGCGATCGATCATGCCGAAGCGCGGCGCGGCGGCAGTTTCGGCAGCCGCGGCACGCGCACGTTCCAGTCGGCGCCGCCGACAAGGACCGCTCCGGCGCCGACCGCTCCGGTCGAGCGTTCGATGACGCCCAACACCGGCGTGAACCCTGCCGCCCGGCAGCCTCAGGCCGGCCCGCAGAGGCCGGGCTTCATGAGCGGCTTCGGCGGAACGATGATGCGCGGACTGCTGATCGGTGGCCTGATCGGGCTGCTCCTGGGCCAAGGCTTCGGCGGCCTGGCCGGCATGTTCGGCTTCCTGCTCCAGGCCCTGCTCATCGGTGGCGCGATCATGCTGGCCATCCGCTTCTTCCGCTCGCAATCCGCGCGTGGCCCCGCGCCAGCGCTCGCCGGTGCCGGCAATGTCCAGGCGTCGCGATTTGAGAACCGCGCAACGGGACAGCAGCAGGCGGCAGGCTCGTTCTCAATCCCCGGCTTTGGTTCGGGCGGAGGCTCTCCGGCCACTGCTGTCTCCGAGGAGATCACACTGGCTCAGAGCGACCTCGATGCGTTTCAGCAGTTGCTGACCGACGTCCAGGAAGCTTTCGGGCGCGAAGACCATGCCGCCCTGCGCCAGGCAACGACGCCCGAAATGGTGTCCTATCTCTCGGAAGAACTGGCCGACAATGCCCAGAAAGGTCTCAGGAACGAGGTCTCTGACATCACTCTGCTGCAGGCCGACATCGCCGAAAGCTGGCGCGAGGATGACCGCGACTACGCCACGGCGGCGCTGCGCTACGAGTCTCGCGACGTGATGCGCGAACGGGCCAGCGGCAAGGTCGTCGAGGGCGACGAGGGCCATCCGACCGAAACGACCGAGCTATGGACATTCACGCGTCAGAACGGCTCGAGCTGGAAACTCTCGGCCATACAGCAGGCCTGAGCCCGGCCAGTTCATCCGGAGGGGCGCTGCAAGCCCCTCAGCGCACGATCCTGACGCACATCGGCGTGCCGATCTCGATGGCGCGTCCGGTGTCGGTTCAGGCTGCCGACGAAGACCAGACAGTCCGTGCTCATGATTCCTCCCTGCCCGCCTGCGCCTGGGCGTGCGGGGCCGGTCAAAATTTCGCCTGCCCTCGCTTGCAACGCAACCCCATATGTGAAAATACTATTTACAAAAGAAGATTGACGGGAGGAGACGCCGTGCAGCCAAGCGCTTTCAGCGGTATTCAAGCGGTTGCCCGGAGCCTCCTGCGAGACCGCCGGAGCCAGCCATGACCGACTTCGCCCCGACCGTGGGGGTCGCCTCGACGCACCCGAGGAACATGCCCGAGGAGCACGCCGCCTTGCCGGTGTGGAATGCCGAGAACTGGTTCTACGAAGACTGGCCGGTCGGCCAGAAAATCCGCTCCTTGCGGCGCACGATGGCCGAGGGCGACAGCCATCTGTTCAACACGCTGGTGCTCGACATCCACCCCTACGTGCAAGACCAGATGTTCGCCGAGAGCGAAGGCATTTTCGGCAAGCGGCTGATCGCCGGCGCCTTCGTCTTTTCGGCGGGCCTCGGGCTGGTCGCCACCAACTGCGTCAACGCCTTTTCCTACGGCTATGACAAGCTCCGCTTCATAAAGCCTGTCTTCATTGGCGACACGATCTATTCGATCCGCTCCAACCTCGACAAGAAGCCCCGCTACAAGGAGATGGGGCTGATCCGCGCCAGCTACGAAGTGTTCAAGGGCGAAGGCGAACTCGTTCTGTATTGCGAGCACCTGCAGACGGTGAAGTATCGCAACCCCGCCGATTTCGTCGGCAAGACGGAGAAATGAGGATGCCGGCAGCAGCCGAATTGCCGCTCGCCGGTCTCGTCGTCGTCGACATGAGCCAGTTCCTGTCCGGGCCCTATTGCTCGCTCCGGCTGCTCGATCTCGGCGCCCGCGTCATCAAGATCGAACGCCCGGACGGTGGCGACCTGTCGCGCCGGCTCTATCTCAGCGACACCGAGATCGGTGGCGACTCCACCATCTTCCACGCCATCAACCGGGCCAAGGAAAGTCTCGCCATCGACCTCAAGAACGAGGCCGATCTAAAGGCGTTGCGCGGGCTTCTGGCCAAGGCCGACGTGCTGATCCAGAATTTCCGGCCAGGCGTCATCGAGCGGCTCGGCTTCGACTATGAGGCGGTCCGCAAGATCAATCCAAGGCTCGTCTATGCCTCGATCAGCGGCTATGGCGAAGAGGGTCCATGGGTAAAGCGGCCCGGCCAGGACCTGCTGGCGCAGTCGCGCTCCGGCGTGATGTGGCTGAATGGCGACGAGGACCAGGGACCGGTGCCGTTCGGGCTTGCGATCGGCGACATGCTGGCGGGTGCTGCCTGCGCGCAAGGCATTCTGGCCGCCCTGGTGCGGCGCGGCATCACCGGCCAGGGCAGCCATATCGAAACCAGCCTGCTCGAGGCGCTGGTCGACTTCCAGTTCGAGGTGCTGACGACGCATCTCAATGACGGCCGCCGCCTGCCGCGACGCTCGAGCTTCCGCAGCGCGCATGCCTATCTCTCGGCACCTTATGGCGTCTACCCGGCCAAGGATGGCTATCTCTCCATCGCCATGACGCCGATCCCGAAACTCGCCGATCTGCTGTCGCTCAATGAGCTGGCGCCCTATCGCGACAAACCGGCCTCGTGGTTCACCGCGCGCGACGACATCAAGGCGATCATCGCGCAACGGATCGCCACCAAGACCATCGACGAATGGCTTGCCATTCTCGAGCCAGCCGACATCTGGTGCGCCAGGGTACTGACCTGGCCGGAGATGCTGGCAAGCGAGGGATTTCAGTCGCTAGACATGCTGCAGACGGTGACACGCGAGGACGATGTCTCTATCCTCACCACCAGTTCGCCACTCAGGGTCGACGGCATCAGGGCCAAGGTCGATCGCGCCGCACCGCGCATCGGCGAACACAGCGCGGCGATCCGCGCGGAGTTCGGCCTTTGACCACGCTCAAGGGCATGACCTGGAGCCATCCGCGCGGCTATGATCCGATGGTTGCCTGCTCGTCTCTCTGGCAGCGGAAAACCGGCGTCGCTATCGAGTGGGACAAGCGCTCGCTGCAGGACTTCGAATCCTTCCCGGTCGAGGAGCTGGCCCGCGCCTACGACCTGATCGTCATCGACCATCCGCATGTCGGCCAGATCACGGCGGAAAGCTGCCTGGCGCCACTGGATGTCGCCGGCCGCGAAGCGGAGCGCACCGCGCTCGCTTCGGGCAGCGTCGGCCAATCCTATCCGAGCTATAGCTGGCAAGGGCGGCAATGGGCCTTCCCGATCGATGCCGCCAGCCAGGTCCAGGGCTGGCGGCCGGATGCGCTCGATACGCCGCCGGCTCGCTGGAGCGAGGTGCTCGATCTCGCCCGGCAAGGCCGCGTGTTATTGCCGTTGAGGCCGCCGCATGTGCTGATGGTTTTCTACACGCTGGCCGGCAATCTCGGACACGCTTGCGCCACCGATCCTTCCGGTGATCTCATCGATATCGAAACCGGCAGCCAAATTTTCGAGGCCATGCGCGCGATCGCCGCGCTGGTCGAGCCGGCCTGTTTCGAGATGGACCCGATCGCGGTTTCCGAACGTATGGCGGAGGCGGATTCCAAAATCGTCTGCGCGCCGCTGATCTACGGCTATGTGTCCTATGCGATATCAGGGTTTCGCGCGCACCGGCTTGCCTTTGCAGACATCCCGGCCGTCGGCTCCAACGGCCCAATCGGCTCGGCGCTTGGTGGCACCGGCATAGCGGTGTCGGCCTTTTCCCAGGCAAAAGAAGCCGCGATCGATTTCGCTTACTGGGTCGCCAGCGGCGATGTCCAGCGCGGCCCGTATGCCGCCGCCGGCGGACAGCCGGGTCATGCCGCGGGCTGGGAGGATCAGACCGTCAACGCCGCGACCGGCAATTTCTATCGCGGTACACGCGCAACGCTCGAGGGCGCATGGGTGCGGCCGCGCCATGACGGCTACATGGCGTTCCAGCAAGCAGCGTCCGACCGCATCCTTTCCGGCATGACTTCCGGGCACAAAGCCGCCCAGGTCGTTGCCGATCTCAATCGCCTGTTCCGGGAGAGTTCCCTCGCACAGGTATCCGGCGCTGCCGGTGAAGGAGCCTGAACGAAAACAAACGAAGGGCCGATGTTTGCAGGCCACGACCCAGCGAGAAGCCGAGGCGACCCAGCTTATTCAAGCCGCCACAGCCTGCGGGCATTACCAGACAACAATCCCTCGCGCTCCGCGACGCTGCAGCCGGAAAGCAGCGCATGGGTAGCAGCAACCCAGGTCGAGAGCCCGCCACCAAGCGTGCAGACCGGCCAGTCGCTGCCCCAGACGACACGGTCCCAGCCGAACGCTGCGATGGTGTGCTCGACATAGGGCCGCAGCGTCTCGACCGTCCAGTTGCCAGGATCGGCATAGGCGACGACGCCGGAGATCTTGGCCATGACATTCGGGCGTCGCGCGATCTCGCTCATGTGCTCGCGCCATGGGTGCTTGCCATTGCCCTTGATGTCGGGAACGCCGCAATGGTCGAGGACGAACTGGACATCGGGCGCCAGGTCGGCCAGCGCGACCGCCTTGGGAATCTGGTGCGGCAGCACGACGAGATCGAAGGTCAGGCCGGTGCCGCCAAGCCGCTTGATGTTGCCACGGAACAGGTCGCCTTCCGAGAGGTCGTCGGGCACAACGTGGAGCACGCGGCGGAAGCCCTTGACGAACGGATTTGCCTGCTGGCGCTCGAGATAGGCGGCAAAGCCAGCCTCTTCCGGCCGGCACGATGCGATCACGCCTGCCAGCATGCTGCCCGCCTGCCGCGACAGGCCCTGGACGCGGGCGGTCTCTGCCTCGATATCGGCCGGATCGACATCGACCTCCATATGCAGCACGCGCTCGACGCCGACGCGCCGCGCTTCCGTGGCATAGTCCTCATAGGAGAAATCGCGGTTGAGCGCTGGCACGCCGGCAAGCCAGGGATAGCGCAAGGCCGAGCGATCGATGAGATGCAGATGAGTGTCGATGATCATGGCGAGGCTCCTCCCCCAGCGTTGTCAAATCATCTCACGGAGGAATTCTTCATTCAAATAAGAATTCATACCGATGAGCCAACGGTCGAACCTGCCAGATGCGACAGCTTCTCGCATGTTGCCAGCAGGAGTTCGATGGTCCGTGTAATGTCAGGCGCGGCAGGCGTGTTGATGACGGTGATGTAGGGGATCGACAGGGCGGCGATCGCCTTGCCGTCGGAACTGCGCACCGGTGCCGACAGGTTGAAGACGCCGGCGGTCTGCATCGACGCCATCATTTCGTAGCCACGGTCGCGGATCTGGTCGAGCCGGGTGAAGAACTCGGCCGATTGCGCCGTCTTGTCGGTGCTGCGGACGTGCTCGGAGATCATCATCTGCCGCTCTTCCTGCGAGCGGAAGGCGAGCAGCACATGGCCTGAACCGGTATCGAACAGGCTGATGTGGGAGCCGACCCGGATCGAGATGCCCCAGTAGTTCGGCGCCTCTTGCTGGGCGATCACGACGGCGGAACCACGATCAAAAACAACGAGTTGGTTTGCCTGCTGCGACGTCTCGGCCAGTTCGCGCATCAGCGGCGTGGCGTAGGAAACCAGCCGCCGCACAGGGGCATGCAATTGCGCCAGGCCGAACAGTTTGAGCGTCAGCGAGTAGCGGTCGCCGTCCAGCCTTGTGACGTAGCCGCGCCGCACCAGCCGGTCCAGCATGCGGTAGAATTCGTTGGGACTGCGGTCGAGTCTCTTGGCGATTTCCGCCTGCGTCAGGCCGCCATCGACGCCGGCCAACAGTTCCAAGATGTCGAGCCCCTTGTCGAGCGCCGGCGCGCGATAGCGCTCGTCTTCGCTGTCATCCATGGGCACTTCTCCAGTGAATTCTGCCCTTCATATACGCAGGAACGTGACCGGCGGAAACAAAATTTCGCCTTGACGTACGTATGAATGTTTTGTTTGTATATGAATGTAGCACTTCTTGTCACGCGGACAAGTTGCGGTCGCGCCAAGGCGCACCCAGGGAGGAAACCAATGAACAGACTGCTTTCCGGCGTCTCCGCCGGTGCATTGGTGCTTGCATTTGGTGCAGGCACGGCCCTTGCCGGCGACCTGCCCGGCAAGTTCGAAGGCGTGACCGTCGACGTGAAGCTGATCGGCGGCCAGCAATATGAGAAGCTCTACGAGCGCATTCCCGAATGGGAGAAGGCGACCGGCGCCAAGGTCAACATCCTGACCAAGAAGAACGGCTTCGACATCGACAAGGAGCTCAAGTCCGATATCGCCTCGGGCAGCACCAACTGGTGTGTCGGCTGGAACCACTCGTCGTTCGCGCCGCAGTACACCGGCCTCTACACCGACCTTAGCAAATTGCTGCCCAAGGCGGAGATCGACGCCTTCGTACCGTCAACGATCAAGGCGGCGACCATCGACGGTAAGCTGGAAATGCTGCCGCGCGCCCAGTTCGACGTCTCTGCCCTCTACTACCAGAAGGGCCTCTACGAAAACGCCGATAACAAGACCAAGTTCAAGGCGAAATACGGCTACGACCTGGTGCCGCCGGATACCTGGAAGGAGGTCACCGACCAGGCTGAGTTCTTCGCCAACCCGCCCAATTTCTACGGCACGCAGTTCGCCGGCAAGGAAGAGGCGATCAACGGCCGTTTCTACGAGATGGTGGTCGCCGAAGGCGGCGAATATCTCGACAAGGACGGCAAGCCTGTCTTCAACTCCGAGGCCGGCATCCGGGCGCTCGACTGGTTCGTCAACCTCTACAAGGCCAAGGCCGTGCCGGCCGGCACCACCAATTACCTCTGGGACGATCTCGGCCAGGGATTTGCCTCGGGCACGGTGGCCATCAATTTGGACTGGCCGGGCTGGGCCGGCTTCTTCAACGATCCGAAATCGTCGAAGGTCGCCGGCAATGTCGGCGTGAAAGTCGCGCCGAAGGGGTCTTCCGGCAAACGCACCGGCTGGTCCGGCTTCCACGGCTTCTCGGTGACCGAGAACTGCCCGAACAAGGAAGCCGCAGCTTCCCTGGTCTGGTGGCTGACCAATGAGGACAGCCAGAAGCTCGAGGCCGCCGCGGGTCCGCTTCCGACCCGCACCGCGGTTTGGGACTGGGACCTGAAGCAGGCTGAAAACGATCCCTACAAGAAGGAGGTTCTCTCCGCCTTCCAGGAAGAAGCCAAGCATGCCTTCGCCGTGCCGCAGACACCTGAATGGATCGAGATCTCGAATGCCGTCTATCCCGAGTTGCAGGCAGCGATCCTTGGCGACAAGACCTCCAAGCAGGCGCTGGACGAAGCGGCCGCCAAGGCGACCCAGATCCTGCAGGACGCCGGCAAGCTCTAGAACCGTCTCCCAAGGCTGCCTCCCCCATGGTGATGGGGGAGGCGATCGCGTCTTGTCGGAGGCTCCGCGGTGCAAATCGCCTTTCGGCGCCCCACCCACGCAAAGCAAAACCCCAAAGGATTCTGATGAAGGGCTTCAAGCCATCGGCGCCGTTCCTGCTGCTGCTCCCGGCCTTCATCGTGCTGGCGGCGGTCGTCGTCGTGCCGCTGCTCTTGTCGCTCTATTCCAGCTTCACACCCTTCCGCCTGACCAAGCCCGAGACATTCTATGTCTTCATCGGCGTCCGGAATTATCTCTCGATCCTGGCCAATACCGAGTTCTGGTGGGCCTTCGGCCGTACGGTGCTGCTGCTGACCATCGCGCTCAATCTCGAAATGCTGCTTGGCCTCGGCCTTGCCATGCTGGTCGAGAAGGCGACACGCGGCCAGCGCATCCTGCGCACGCTGATGATGTTTCCGATGATGTTCTCGCCGATCCTCGTCGGCTTCCAGTTCAAGTTCATGTTCAACGACAATATCGGGCTGGTGAACAACGCCCTGCAGTCGCTTGGCATCACACAGGACGCCATACCGTGGCTGATCGAGGGCCATCTCGCTTTCATCGCCATCTCGATCGCCGAGATCTGGTCGTCGACCGCCATCTTCGCAATCCTGATCCTGGCCGGCCTGCTCGCCATGCCCAAGGAGCCGATCGAGGCGGCGCGCGTCGACGGCTGCACGCCATGGCAGACATTCCGTTATGTGACCTGGCCGTTCGTCATGCCCTTTGCCTATATCGCCATGACCATCCGCTCGCTCGACGTTGCGCGCGCCTATGACATCGTCAAGATCATGACGGATGGCGGACCGGCGGGCCGCACCGAGCTGCTGTGGACGCTGGTTGCGCGCACCGCCTACAGCGATGGACGCATGGGCATCGCCAACGCCATGGCCTATTTCTCGATCCTGCTGTCGATCGCCTTCACCGTCTATTTCTTCAACAAGCTCGCCGCGGCGCGCACGCAGATCGGTGCGGAGTGGTGATGGACGAGAATTCTTCCGCCCGCCTGAAGCGCCGGCTGCTCGGCATCGTCTATCGCATCGGCCTGTTCCTGGCGATGCTGATCATCTGCCTGCCGGGCCTGTGGATCGTCATCTCGTCGCTGCGGCCGACCGTAGAGATCATGGCCAAGCCGCCGGTGTGGATCCCGCAAGAGGTCTCGTTCGACGCCTATGTCTCGATGTTCTCAGGCATCGGCAAGGGCGGCATCCCAGTCATCGAATATTTCCGCAACTCGCTGATCATCTCGGTGACCTCGACGGTGATCGCGGTCGCCATCGGCATGGCCGGCGGCTATGCCTTCGCGCGCTATCGTTTTCGCGGAAAGTCCAGCGTCTTCCTCGGCCTGATGCTGACGCGCACGGTGCCCGGCATCGCGCTGTCGCTGCCGCTGTTCTTCCTCTATGTGCGGCTCGGCATCATCGACACGCATTTCGGGCTGATCCTTGCCTATGTCGCGCTCAACGTGCCGTTCACGATCTGGCTGATCGACGGCTTCTTCCGCCAGGTGCCGAAAGACCTGGCAGAGGCCGCCCAGATCGACGGCTGCACGCGCTGGCAGGCGTTCTGGCAGGTCGAGTTTCCACTCGCCGGTCCTGGCATCGCCTCGGCCGCCATCTTTGCGTTCCTGACCTGCTGGAACGAATTCGCGCTGGCTTCGCAGCTGACCCGCTCGGTCAGCGCCAAGACGCTGCCGGTCGGCCTGCTCGACTACACGGCCGAGTTCACCATCGACTGGCGCGGCATGTGCGCGCTCGCGGTGGTGATGATCATCCCGGCGCTCACCCTCACCTACATCGTCCAGAGACACCTTGTCGGCGGCCTGACCTCCGGCGCGGTGAAAGGCTGATCCCATGGCAACGGTTTCTCTCAAAAAGCTGACCAAGCGTTACGGCAATACCGGGATCGTGCACGGCATCGATCTCGATATCACCGACCGCGAATTCATCGCGCTGGTCGGTCCGTCCGGCTGCGGCAAGTCGACGACGCTGCGCATGATCGCCGGGCTGGAGGAGATCAGCGGCGGCTCGATCGAGATCGGCGGGCGCGTCGTCAACGACCTGCCGCCGCGCTCGCGTAACATCTCGATGGTATTCCAGTCCTACGCGCTCTATCCGCACATGACGGTGCGCGAGAATCTCGGCTTCTCCCTGAAGATCGCCGGTGCTGCCAAGGAAGAGATGGACCGCCGCGTCGCCGAGGCCTCGGCCATTCTCGGCCTCGACACGCTGCTCGACCGCCGCCCGTCGCAACTGTCCGGCGGCCAGCGCCAGCGTGTCGCCATGGGCCGCGCCATCGTGCGCGACCCCGACGTCTTCCTGTTCGATGAGCCGCTGTCCAATCTCGACGCCAAGCTCAGGACGCAGATGCGCACCGAGATCAAGAAGCTGCACGCCAAGGTACAGTCGACGGTGATCTACGTCACCCACGATCAGGTCGAGGCGATGACGCTGGCCGACCGCATCGTCATCATGCGCGACGGCCATATCGAGCAGGTCGGCACGCCCGACGAGGTGTTCCGGCGACCGGCGACACGCTTCGTCGCCGGCTTCATCGGCTCGCCGCCGATGAACCTGCATGAGGCGACGATCGATGACGGCCAGATGATCTTCGCCAGCGGCGAGAGACTGCCTTTGCCCGGCCAGTTCAAGGCCAATGTCACGACCGGCGACAAGATAGTGTTCGGGCTGCGGCCCGACGACATCTATCCGACCGGCCACGGCATCAGTTCCGGCGGAGCGGCTGACGTCCATGAGATCGAGCTGCCGGTTACCGTCACCGAACCGCTCGGCAACGAGACGCTGGTGTTCGTCGAATTCAACGGCACGGACTGGGTGTCGCGCATGCTGAACCCGAGGCCGCTCCGGTCGGGTGAGCGGGTGGCGATGAGCCTCGACCTGTCGCAGGCGCATCTGTTTGCCATTGAGACCGGAAAGACATTGCGGAGCTGATCGATGGCTAGAATCGAGAAAATCGAACTGCGGATGGTGGACCTTGTGCCCAAGGTCAAGCGCACCGACGCGATCCAGAGCTTCGTCAGCCAGGAAACGCCGATCGTCACGATCACCGATTGCGACGGCGCGGTCGGTACGGGCTACAGCTACACGATCGGCACCGGGGGTTCGTCGGTGATGCGGCTCTTGTCCGATCATCTGGCGCCGCGCCTGATCGGCCGTGATCCCGACATGATCGAGGCGATCTGGCACGATCTCGAATTCGCCACGCACGCCACCACGATCGGCGCGATCACGGCGATCGCCATCGCGGCGATCGATACGGCGCTTTGGGATCTCAGGGCGAAGAAACAGAACCTGCCGCTGTGGAAACTTGCCGGCGGCGCCAAGGACCGCTGCCCGCTCTACACCACCGAGGGCGGTTGGCTGCACATCGAGACGGCCGCCCTTGTCGATGACGCGCTGGCCGCCAAGGCCAAGGGCTTTCGCGGCTCGAAGGTGAAGATCGGCAAGCCGCACGGTTCGGAAGACCTGGCGCGCCTGTCGGCCGTGCGCAAGGCTGTCGGCGACGGCTACGAGATCATGACCGATGCCAACCAGGGTTTTTCCGTCGACGAGGCGATCCGGCGTGCGGCGAGGCTGCGCGAACTCGACCTTGCCTGGATCGAGGAGCCGCTGCCGGCCGACGACATCGACGGGCACCTGCGTTTGTCAAACTCGACGCCGACGCCGATTGCGATCGGCGAGTCGCTCTATTCGATGCGCCATTTCCGCGAATACATGCAGAAAGGCGCCTGCTCGATCGTCCAGGTCGATGTCGGCCGCATCGGCGGCATCACGCCCTGGCTCAAGATCGCCCACACGGCGGAGGCCTTCGACATTCCGGTCTGCCCGCATTTCCTGATGGAATTGCATGTCAGCCTGACCTGCGCTGTTCAGAACGGCCGGTATGTCGAGTACATTCCGCAGCTCGACCAGTTGACCGGCAAGCATATGCGCATCGAGGATGGGCACGCACTGGCGCCCGACGAGCCCGGCATCGGCATCGATTGGGACTGGGACGCGGTCAAGGCCATGAGCATCGCCGAATTCACCACGGCGATCACCAAATAGGAGACGGATATGCAGCGGATGGGGATGGTGCTGGGGTTGAAACCGGAAAAGGTGGAGGAGTATGTCCGCCTCCACGCCGCCGTCTGGCCCGACGTGCTGACCATGATCTCGGCCTGCAACATCAAGAATTACTCGATCTACCTGAAGCGGCCCGAGAACCTCCTGTTTTCCTATTTCGAATATCACGGCACCGACTACGCGGCCGACATGGCCAAGATGGCAGCGGACCCGAAGACGCAGGAATGGTGGGCGGTCTGCATGCCGTGCCAGGAACCGCTGGCGACCCGCAAGGAGGGCGAATGGTGGGCTTCGATGGACGAGGTCTTCCATCATGACTGAGGGCGGTTTCTACCCTGCCTCGCTCATCCAGTCCTGGCCCAAACCCTCGAAGCCCCGGCCGATCGTCACTTTCGGCGCAGGTTCGATCGTCGGAGATGCGCATTTCCCGGCCTACAGAAAAGCAGGTTTTCCGGTTGCCGGACTTTATGATCCGGATCAGACAAAGGCGCGGACCCTGGCCGAGAAATGGGGGGTCACCGCATTCCGCTCGGTGGAAGAAGCGGCCACCGTCAAGGATGCGATCTTCGATCTGGCAACGCCGCCGGGACGGCACGCCGAGATCCTGAAAGCTCTCCCGGACGGCGCGGTCGCGTTGATCCAGAAGCCGATGGGCAATTATCTCGGCGAGGCTACCGAAATCCTCGAAATCTGCCGCGCCAAGAACCTCAAGGCGGCCGTGAACTTCCAGCTGCGCTTCGCGCCGATGATGCTGGCGCTCAAGGATGCCATCGCCAAGGGCTGGCTCGGCGAGGTCGTCGATTTCGACGCATGGCTGGCGCTGGCGACGCCGTGGCAATTGTGGGAGTTCCTGCTCAAGGCGCCCCGCGTCGAGATCGCCATGCACTCGATCCATTATCTCGATCTCGTCAGGCAATTGCTTGGCGACCCCAAGGGCGTGCACGCCAAGACACTCGGCCATCCCAACCACAAGGTGGCGCAGACGCGCACCAGCGCCATTCTCGACTATGGCGACACGGTGCGCTGCGCGCTGTCGATCAATCACGACCATAAGTTCGGTCGCCGTCACCAGGCCTGCGAATTCCGCATCTGCGGCACCGAAGGGGCGGCCTACCTCAAGCTTGGCCTCAATCTCGATTATCCCACTGGCGAGCCGGATATCCTGGAAATCCATCCAAAGGGTGGAACGGACTGGGTCACCGTGCCGCTTGCCGGTGAATGGTTCCCCGACGCCTTCGTCGGACGCATGGCCAATGTGCAGCGCTTTGCGGCCGGAGAAGACCACGAACTGGTCAGCTCGGTCGAGGACGCCTGGAATACCATGGCACTGGTGGAAGCCGCCTATAAATCGAGCGCGGCGCCGGCGACGCCGATCGCGGAAAGACCTTGATGGAACAGATCCAGTATTTCGAGGATTACGAGATCGGCTCGTCGCGCCTGACCAGCGGCCGCACCATCACCGAAACGGATTTCATCGTCCATGCCGGCCACACCGGCGATTTCTTCCCCCACCACATGGACGCCGAATATATGAAGACGACGCCGTTCGGCCAGCGCATCGCGCATGGCACGCTGGTGTTCTCGGTCGGCATCGGCTTGACGGCAAGCATCGTCAACCCGGTCGCCTTCTCCTATGGCTATGACCGGCTGCGCTTCATCAAGCCGGTGTTCATCGGCGACACGATCCGCACGCGCACCACCATCACGTCCAGGGAAGACGATCCCAAGCGACCGGGTTCCGGACGCGTGATCGAACGCTGCGAGGTGGTCAACCAGCATGGCGAAGTGGTGCTGGCGGCCGACCACATCTACATCGTCGAACGCAAGCCGGCGCAGGGCTGAAGCTCACTCAATCTCAAGAACCGGTGGCGCGTGCGGTGATACGCTCGAGCCCAAGCAGCAGGACCAGCGTGGCCGCTACCAGGATCATGGTCAGGGCCGCGCCGGCAAAGATGTCGCCGCGATCGGTAAGGCTGAAGATCGATACCGGCAGCGTCACCCAGCCCGGCGGATAGACCATGACGGTGGCGCCGAGTTCGCCCATGGACAGCGCGAAGCTCAAGCCGAAGGCGGCGACGAGATAGGGGGCGAGCAGTGGCAGCGTGACGTGCCAGAGCCGGTAGGCCGGACGCGCGCCGAGGCTTGATGCCACCTGTTCGAAGTCGGGCGAAAGCCGTGCCAGGCCGGCCGAGACATTGCCGAAGGTGAAGGCCGAGATCAGCACGAAATGCGCGATCATGACGATCGCCACCGTGCCGTTGAGCAGCAGCGGCGGATGGCTGAAGGCGACCAGCAGGCCAAGGCCGACCGACACAGAAGGCACCGCACTGGGGATGAAGAACAGCAGGCCCAGCAGGCGCTTCAATGCGTGCCCTTGAAGGCGAAGCGAAAGGGCCGCCCAGGTGCCGCTGACCAGCGCCAGCGCGCTGGCCAGGAAGCCGGTGATCAGGCTGGCCTTGACCGAGTTCCAGGCCGACCCCCTGATGACATCGGTGTAGTGCTCCGTCGTCAGGCCGTTGGGCAGCACGCCGTTCCACTGGTCGGCAAGGCTAGACAGAAGGATGACAGCCAGCGGCGCCAGGAACAGGACGCCGAAGATCAGCGCGAAAAGCAACCACAGCACGATGCGACCAGGGCGGGACCAGACCAGCATGGCTAGACCCCCAACCGGCCGGCCGCGAAACGGTAGAGGCCGAACAGGCCGAGCGACAGCGCGATGTTGACCACTGCGATGATGCAGGCCACCTGATAGGCCGATTCCTGGATCGCTTTCCCGTAAATCAGCAGCGGCAGCGTGATGACGCCCTTGGCGCCGATGAACAGCACGATGCCGAACTCGTTGACGGTCAGCAGCAGGCAGAGACTCCCCCCGGCGATGAGCGCGGGCACCGCCGCCGGCAGGATCACCTGGCGCACGATGCGGAACGGCCTGGCGCCGAGCACGCTTGCCGCTTCGATCTGGCCCCGGTCGACGAGCGAAAATGCAGCGAGCAGCGGCCGCAGGATAAAGGGCGTGTAGACCGTGACTTCGGCCAGCACCACGCCCCATGTCGAATAGAGGAAATCGACGGGTGGCAGCGGCAGTGAGAAGGCCTCCATCAGCCCGGTGTTGAGCATGCCGGCAGAGCCGTAGAGGAAGGTGAAGGCAAGTGTCACCAGGAAGGTCGGCAGCGCGATGAAGGTGTCGATCAGCCGGGCGATGAAACCACTGCCAGGGAACGGCACGAAGGCCAGGATCAGCGCCAGGACGAGGCCGACGATCAAGCATCCGGCCGTCGCCGTGACCGAGATCGTCACTGTGTTGATCAGCGCGTTGAGAAAGAAGCGCGAATGCAGGACGCGAAAAATCTCGGCGGCATTGGCGACGCCGCTGTCGTCAAGGAAAGCCTGCCGGGCAATGAGCGCCAGCGGATAAAAGAACAGCAGCGCCAGCAGAGCAGCCGGTGGCACGATCCAGAATTTGCCGGGTTCCCGCCTGATCGCCGGCACGTCAAGGGCGACCGCCTCAGACACCGGCGTCTTCCGGCAGCAGCGAAGTGTCGGCAGGGGCGAAGAACAGCGGCACCCGGGCGCCGGGTTCGGGCAAGGCGATCGGCAGCTTCGTCGCCGAGACGCGAACCGGCGTGCCCTCGACATCGAGCACGAGATGGGTGAGTTCGCCCTGCCAGTGCACCTCCCTCAACGTGCCGACGATGCGGTTGGTGTGCTCGCTGTCGGCCGTCAGGCTGAGATGCTGCGGCCTGATGCAGAGCAAGCTCTTGTCGCCGGCCTTCTCGTCACGACCGGCACCAGTCAGCACCGCATCGCCATGCCTTGCCGTGGCAAAGCCCTTCGACCCGACGCCCTCGGCGACCGTCACCGGCAGGAGGTTGGCGCGGCCGAGGAACTCGGCGGTGAACCGGTTCGGCGGGCGGCGGTAGAGTTCGGTTGTCGGTCCGTGCGAACAGACCCTGCCGTCACGCATGATGGCGATCTTGTCGGCGAGCGTCAGCGCCTCGGTCTGGTCGTGAGTGACGTAGAGGATGGTCAGGCCCGGCAGGCTACGGTGCAGGCGAGCAATCTCCTCGACCATGTTGCGGCGGATCTGCGCGTCGAGCGCCGACAGAGGCTCGTCGAGGAGCAGCACACGCGGCCGAACAGCCAAAGCGCGGGCAATCGCGACGCGCTGCTGTTGACCGCCCGAAAGCTCGCGCGGATAACGCCGGGCAAAGGTCGCCATGCCGACGGTGCCGAGCGCATCCCTGACCCGCTCGGCGATCAGCGCCTTGTCGGCGCCTTGCGCCCGCAGGCCAAAAGCAACGTTGTCTTCCACCCGCATATGCGGAAACAGCGCATAGTTCTGCACCACCATGCCGAGCCCTCGCTCGTAGGGCGGCAGGTCTGTCACATCGGTGGCGCCGATGCGGATGCGGCCACTTGCCGGCCGCACGAAACCAGCGACAGCCCGCAAGGCGGTGGTCTTGCCAGAACCGGACGGGCCGATCATCGCCAGGATTTCACCCGGCGCGATGTCCAGGGTCAGCGGATGCAGGACGACATGCGCGCCATAGGCGACGCTGACCTTGTCGAAGTGGACATTGGAGCCGGCGCCGCGAATTTTCGCGGCGTCGATGTCCATGACATTGGTACCAGTAAAGGCGGCGGCCGACATGGCTTGGTCCTCCGGATCTTTGCCCTCGGGTGTCAGCTTCCGGTCGCCTCGTTCCACTTCTTGACGTAGTCTGGAAGCTTGCTCAGTGCCTCGTCCCAATTCGGCGACCAGATGGTGACGCCCTTCATCGCCTCCTGCGCCTTTGCGAAGTTGGCGTCATCAGGCTTCACGTCCTTGCGGGCCGGCAGGCCGAGCGCAACCGAGCTCACCGTCGACTGGGCCTCCTTGGAAAGCAGGAAGTCGATCAGCTTCTTGCCGTTGTCGGCATTGGGTGCGCCGGTGACCAGACCGATTTCATAGGGCAGCGCAAAGGTGGAGCGGGTGCCATCCGGCCCGGCGGGCCAGAAAACCCTGATGTTGGGATTGTCGGCCATCTGCGACATGTTCATCTGCAGATCGCCATTGGCGACATGCAGTTCGCCCTTGTTGACCAGTGCGGTCAGCTTGCCGGTGGAGGCGGACGGACCGACATTGTTGTCCTGCAGCTTCTTCATGAACTCGAAGCCGGCGTCCTCGCCGCCGAAGGCGTGGATGATCTGCAGCATGACGGCTGTGCCGTCACCGGCCTGGCCGGGGGTCGAATACTGGATCTTGCCCTTGAATTTAGGGTCGAGCAGATCGTTGTAGCTCTTGGGCGCTTCCGACAGCACGGCGCTGTTGTAGATGAAGTTCATGTAGTTGTTGACCAGCGGCCGGTACTTGTCGGCGCCGCCGTCGATCTGGTCGGCGCCTGCCGGCTTGTAATCCTGCAGCAGACCGTCGGCGGCGGCGCGCTGGACGAAGGGCGGCAAGGTCACCAGCACGTCGGCCTGCGGATTCGACTTTTCCTTGGCGACGCGCTCGACGACACCGCCGGAGCCGGCCTCGATATACTGCACGGTGATGCCGGTCGCCTTGGTGAAGGCAGCGAATTCGGTCTCGTACCAGCTGCCATTGCCGTCATGCAGGCCGTCGGCGGAATAGATGGTGACGACGCCGTCGGCGAATGCCGGTCCGACGAGAGCCGACGACGCCAGGAGCGACGCGGCGAAAGCCATGGCTATGGTTGCATTGCGCGATTTCATGGATCAGTTCCCCTGTGATTGTTGGCACATTCTTCGATGCACTAGGACCAATCGGCTTCGGATCTCTGGCGGACGTTGAGCCGGCTGGATGTCGTCGTTGTGACAACTTTGAGGATTGGGGATCGATAAGTAAAATCTATTTATTTTATGACAGGCAAGCTTCTACTGATATTTGTCATGGAACTGTCGCATCCCTGTCTCAGGCACGATCCTGGCTGCGCGGGAAGTTTCTATCTATTTGAAAAATATAGTCTATCAGGCGAACGAGACGCCCGAGACCTGCACCCGCAAACGCGGATCATGCGAGCGGATGGTCACCGGTCGACCTTCGAGGATCTCGAAGCAGCGCGCGAGCGTGTCGTCTTCAAGCCGCCGCATCGCCTCATGCGTGAAGAAGGTAAGATGCGGAAACAGGATCACATTGTCGCGATCGAACAGGGCGCTCATCGGATGGCCTGACCTCGCCAATGGCTCGACCGAATAGACGTCAAGCGCGGCGCCACCGATACTGCCGGCAACGATCGCATCGACAAGCGCCGCCTCGTCGATCAGTGCGCCGCGCGAGACGTTGATGATGATTGCGGAGGCCTTCAGGCAAGCGAGTTCCGCCTTGCCGATCAGGCCGCGCGTCTTGTCATTGAGCACGCAATGAAGGGAAACGAAGTCGCAGGCGCGCAGCATGGCATGGAGATCATCGACCTTTTCGATGCCGGCGGCCTGCAGGGTTGCGGCATCGACACCAGGATCGAAGCCAAGCACGCGAGCACGAAACCCTTGGCCTGCCATGCGCGCCATGCTGCGGCCGATCTTGCCGCAGCCGACGAGCCCCAGCGTGGCGCCGGACATGTCTCGGCCGAGCCAGCGCTGCTCGGGCCAGACCCAGCCGTCACGCGATACCGCCGCTGTGATAGCCGGCAATCGCTTGGCCAGCGCGATCATCAGGGCGAACGCACCCTCGGCGACGGTCTCCTCGGCATACTCCGGCACGTTGACGACGGGAATGCCGCGCCGCATCGCGGCAGGGATGTCGATCGCATCGATGCCGACGCCGTATTTGACGATGCCCTTCAACTTCGGCGCTGCGTCGATCACCGGCGCGGTGATGGGCGTGTAGCACATGAGAAGGAGATCGGCGTCGGCAACGGCGTGCATCAAGTCCGCCTCGGCAATGCCGTCCGGCAGCGTCACCAGGTCGACGCCGCTTGCCCGCAAGCCGGCATCGATGCCTGGGCATTCGAGTTCCCGGTCGGTGCGCACGGCCTTCATGATCAGGCCGCGAGCACGGCGCGCTCGACGATGTCGAGCGCGCGGTCGAGATCGGCTTTCGAGATGACCAGCGGCGGCGACAGCGTCAGCACATTGCCATGGCTGATCTTGAAGCTCAGGCCCTGCTCGAGGCAGGCGTAGAAGACGCGTTCGGCGAGATCACGCGCCGGCTGGCGCGTGGCGCGATCCTCGACCAGTTCAACGCCGACCATCAACCCCCTGCCCCTGACGTCGCCGACTTCAGGCGAACGCGCCATCAAGTCCTGCATGCGTCCAAGCATATGCCGACCGAGCTCGGCCGCGCGTTCGACCAGCCCCTCTTCGAGGATGATGTCGATGGTGGTCAGCGCGGCGCGCGCCGTCACCGGGTTCTTTTCGTGGGTGTAGTGACCGATGGCGAAGCCGCCGGTGACGTCGAGGTCGCGGCGCGCGATGACGGCGGCAATCGGCAGGATACCGCCGCCCAGCGACTTGCCGAGAACGACGACGTCGGGTGTCACGCCGTCATGCTCGTGGGCGAAAAACCTACCTGTCTTGCCGAGACCAGTCGGGATCTCGTCGAAGATCAGCAGCGTTCCGTGCCGGTCGCAGGCCTCGCGCACGCGCTTCCAGAAGCCCGGCGGCGGCGGGTTGGGTGTCGCGCGCATCGGTTCGGCGACGACCGCGGCCACATCCTGCTCGCGGTCAAGCACATAGGCGATCATGTTGGCGCAGGCGAGCCCGGACGCTTCAAGGGAATCGTGGCCATAGGGGCAGCGATAGCCGTCCCAGGGCGCGACATGCTCGGTACCGGTCATCATCGGGCCTGATATGTGGGAGCGGAAGGTCGCCTCGCCGCCAACGCTTGCCGCGCCGAAGCCGGCGCCGTGAAAGGCATCCCAGAACGACACTGTCTTGAAGCGGCCGGTCGCGGCGCGTGCGATCTTCAGCGCCACTTCGATGGCATCCGAGCCGCCTGTCGTGAACAGCACCTTGCCGAGATCGCCGGGCGCCAGCGCCGCCAGTTTCTCCGCCAGTTCGACAGCGGGCTCGCAGGTGAAGCGGCGCGGCGCGAAACAAAGTTCATCGAGCTGCTTCTTGATCGCTGCCACCAGCCTGGGATGGGCGTAGCCGAGGTGATGCACGCTGTTGCCGTGGAAATCCATGAAACGACGGCCGGCGGTGTCCTCGATCCAGATGCCTTCCGCCTTGGCGATCGTCGACAGACAGGGGCTGGAGAGGCTCTGATGCATGAAGGCGGCCGCGTCGCGATCGAGCAGACCGCGGATGCGGGGATCATCCTGGCCGGCGTCCCAGCGGCCGCGTGCCGCCGTCGTGTTGGAATCGCCCTCGGTATGCACAAGCTCTGATATTGCGGCCATCATCGTCTCCGAAACGCGAATGAGGGAGCGTGGAACGCCCCCTCGACTAATCTGCCAGTCGACGCTGTCCGGTCACGACCAAGGCAGCGAGAATGTCTTCACATTGGTGTAGCTCTTCATCGCTTCGATGACGCCTTCCTTGTAGCCATTGCCCGAATCCTTGATGCCGCCGAAGGGCGACATCTCGATGCGATAGCCTGGCACTTCCCAGATGTTGACCGTGCCGACCTGCAGGCCCGCAATGTATTTCTGCATGCGCGGAAAGGAGTTGGTGCAGACACCCGACGACAGGCCGAAGGCGGTCGAATTGGAGAGTGCGATCAGCGCCTCGTCATCGTCCGGCGCGCGCACGATCGGGATGATCGGCCCGAATGTCTCTTCCATCACCAGTTCTGATGTGTGCGGCACGCGATCGACGACGATCGGCGGCAGCAGCGCACCCTGCCGGCCGGGATTGTAGAGTATTTCGGCGCCTTGCTCCGCGGCCATGTGGACGCGGGTTTCGAACAGTGCCGCGGCCTTCTCGTGCACGACGGTGCCGAGATCGGTCGAGCGATCCATCGGGTCGCCGAAGCGGATTTTTTTCGCCCGCTCCAGCACCAGCGGGACGAAACGGTCGGCGACGCTTTCCTGGACAAGGATGCGCTTGACCGCAGTGCAGCGCTGGCCGGAGTTTTTCGTCGCTCCGGCCACCGCCAGGTCCGCCGCCTTCGCCAGATCATCGTCCGACAAATCGTTGAGGATGATCAGCGGATCGTTGCCGCCGAGTTCCAGCACCTGGCGCTTGTAGCCGGCGGTGCGGGCGATCATCTTGCCGACCGGCACGCCGCCGGTGAAGGTGATCAGGTCGATGTTCTCATTGGTGATCATCTCGCTGCCGATATCGGCCGGCCAGCCGGTCACCACCGACAGCATTTCCGGCGGCAAGCCGGCCTCATAGAGAATGTCGGCCAGAAGCAGCGCCGTCATCGGCGTCAGTTCGGTCGGCTTCACCACCACGCAATTGTTGGTGGCGATCGCCGGCGCCACCTTGTGCGAGACCATGTTGAGCGGATGGTTGAACGGCGTAATCGCCGAGATCGCCTTCAGCGGCTCGCGGGTGGTGAAGATCTTGCGCGCCTTGCCATGCGGGGTGAGATCGCAGGAAAAGATCTGGCCGTCATCCTGGATGCACATCTGCGCCGACAGCGTGAACACGTCATAGGCGCGGCCAACCTCATAGAGCGAGTCGGACTTGGAGATGCCGAGTTCGAGCGTGATGAGATCGGAGATCTCTTCTCGGCGCGACGCCAGCGCTTCAGCGGTGCGAAACAGGATCTGCTGGCGCTCGTAGCGTGTCAGTTTCGACTTGTAGCCGGCGGCGATTTCGAATGCCCGTCGCGCATGCTCGGCGCGGCCGGCCGGCACGGTGCCAATGACGGTGTCATTCCAGGGGTAACGCACTTCGACGATATCATCGGCATCAACCTTCTTGCCGGCGATACGCATCGGCTCGTGGCGAACTTTGATGGCAGGGTCAAGCTTGGTCATGTGAGTCTTCCCGGTGCTCAGTGAGCAACATTGATTTTTGTCGGCTAGGCCATCGCGTCTCATCAATAGCTTCCCCCACTCCGTCGCCGCTTCGCGGCGCCACCACCCTCCGGAGGGAGAGGAAGGGAGCCAAGGCTGGCAAGCTCAGCGCCTTTCCTCTCCCCGTCGATCGGGGGAGAGGTGGCCCGAAGGGTCGGAGTGGGGGTCGACTAGCGCAATCACCTACTGGCCACCCAACTCAACCCTCACGCCAGCGCCGCCGCCATCGTCGCGTAGTAGAAAGCGTCGAAATTGCGCAGCGTCGGCTCGTTCGGCAGGTCGGGCAGTAAGCGGTTGACGATGAACGGCACCTCCTGCTCGGTCAGCCCGCCATGCGAGCGAAGCGGCTCGTTGAGGGCCGCCAGATCGTGGCGATGCTCCGACGTGCCAATCGTCTTGTTCTCGGTCGAGATCAGCACGATGTCGCCGATCCTGTCGGCAGGAAGCTCGAAGCGCTCGCAGGCGGTCGGGCTGTCAACGACCAGCATGATGCCGTCTGTCTTGGCGAGCCGCGTCATGATGCCGGCCTGGTCGGCGCCATCGGGCAGATAGGCGGTGGCGAAGGAACCGAGCGCGCCGTGGTGGACGACATAGGGGTCAGTGATCGGCAGGATGACACGGGCAGCGTCCTTGCCAAGCCACTCGTCGAGCAGGTCCTGGACATAGACCACATCTGGCGAACCGTCCGCCTTATGCTTGGGCTTCATGCCATGGTCGGCGGTGACGACGATCGCCGCGCCCAGCGCATCGAGCTCGGCCAGGTACTTGTCGAACATCTCGTAGAAGTCATTGGCCTGGGGCACGCCGGGCGCATATTTGTGCTGCACATAGTCGGTGGTGGTCAGGTACATGATATCAGGACGGAATTCCCTGAGCAGCCGGACGCCGGCGGCGAAGACGAATTCCGACAGCTCAGCCGAATAGACTTCAGGCACCGGCAGTCCGAAGTGCTTGGAGGCATTGTCGATGCCGTGCTCGGCCTTGGTGGTGGTGTCGGACTTTTCCGCCGAGAAGCACAGTGCGCGGCCCTCATCGAAAGCCAGTCCCTTGCCCAGCAACGCGCGCAGCTTGTCCTTGGCGGTGACCACGGCAACCCTGGCCCCGGCATCGTAGAAAGCCTGGAAAATGGTCGGCGCGCGCAGGAAGCGCGGGTCGTTCATCATCACTTCCTTGCCGGTCTCGCGCTCGTAGAGATAGTTGCCGCAAATGCCATGCACCGACGGCGGGCGACCTGTGGCGATCGACAGATTGTTGGGGTTGGTGAAGCTTGGAATGACCGAGTGCGCGAAGCGCACCGTGCCCTTCTGCTTGATCCTGACCAAAGCCGGCATCAGCCCGGCCTTGATCGCCTCGTCGAGATAGGCCGGCTCGCAGCCGTCAAGACAGATGGCGATCGCCGGCACACGTGGCCAGGCGTAGGTGCGACCGTTGACGGCGACGTTGATGGGAGACATCTGGTTCATCGAAAATCCTCGAAATCGGCCGCGTCAGGCGGCGAGTTTGGCGCGCTCGGCGATTGCCGCGGCGGGTGGGGCGGCGGTGTCGACGCCCATTTCCTTCAGAGACTGTGCCGCCGCCTCGACGACGCGGCGCATCACATGTTCGTCCATCTGGCCGATGCAGCCGACGCGGAAGGAATCCACGACCGTCAGCTTGCCCGGATAGATGATGAAGCCCTTGTCCTTCATCAGTTCGTAGAAACGATCGAAGGCGAAGTTGGCGTGGGCCGGATTGAAGAAGGTGACGATGATCGGCGACAGCCAACGGTCTTTCAGCAGAGTCTCGAAGCCAAGTTCGCGCATGCCGGCGACCATGACATCACGGTTCCTGGTGTAGCGGGCGCCACGGCCGGCGACGCCGCCTTCGGCCTCGTGCTGGCGCAGCGCTTCGAGAAAAGCGGCCACGACATGGGTCGGCGGGGTGTAGCGCCATTGGCCTGTCTTGTTCATGTGCGCCCACTGCGCATGGACATCGAGCGACAGCGAATGGCTGCGGCCCTTGGCTGCTTCAAGTTCGCTCTTGCGGGCGATGATGAAGCCGAAGCCTGGCACACCTTCGATGCATTTATTGGCGGAGGAAACCATCGCCTCGTAGCGGATCTCGTTGACGTCGAGCGCAACGGCGCCGAAGGCGCTCATGGAATCGACCAGCAGCTTGCGGCCCTTTGCATGGACCGCTTCGGCAATCTCGGCGACCGGGTTGAGGATGCCCGAGCTGGTCTCGCAATGGATGGCAATGACATGGGTGATGGCGGGGTCCGCATCGAGAGCGGCCGCCACCTCGTCGCCGCATGGCGGCAGGTAGTCGCCCTTGTCGATCAGCGTATAGGCGCGGCCGAGATATTGCATGGTCTGCGCGGCGCGTAGGCCGTAGGCACCATTGGCCAGGACCAGAACCTTGCCGTCCCTGGGCACGAACGAGCCGAGCATCGCCTCCACGCAGAAGGAGCCGCTGCCCTGCATCGGCACGCAATCGAACTCGTCGTTCGCGTCACCGGTCAGTGCCAGCAGGCGGCGGCGCAAGTCTGATGTCATGGCACGGAAGTCGCCGTCCCAGGATCCCCAGTCGCGCAGCATGGCCTGCTTGACCGAATAGGCCGTGGTGAGCGGCCCCGGGGTCAACAGATACGGCTCGCCCAGCGCCGGCCTGGCCAGCGGCTCCGCGGCAAATTTCGTCTCGGCGAGCATGGTGTCCTCCGACAGATCGCTGCTTTTTGATGTGGCCTCATTCTTGGCCCGAACGACATATTTGTAAAATCGTTATTTTGTATCGAAGTATCGATTTAGGCGATGAGCTTCTTTGCCGGTTTCATGGAGCAATTCAGCCTTGCCACGCCACGGCGGACGCCATCTCGCCTGTCGCCTCACTGCCCCTTGCCAGCCGGCTCTCGAGCAGATCGCCGCTCTGCGTCAACAGGGGGTAGGCGACCGAAGCCATCAGCGAGTTGATTTCCTTCAGTGCCCTGACCGCCTCCAGATGGATGTCGCTGGTGTCGATGCTTTGCGGCATTCCCGACTGCAGGCGCTTGAGATGACGGTCATGGCTCATGCGTTCCAGCTTGCGCATCCTCTCCTTCTCGACGACGAGTTGCCGCGCCGAATCGAGATCGCTCGATACCAGCACGTTGAGCGCAAGCTGCATGTTGGCCATGACACGGTTATGAAGCCCGGCCAGTTCGCTCCAGCCATCGCGCGAAAAGCGCAGGTTCTTGTCACGCAATTCCTGGGTGAGCACGAGCAGGTTCTTGGCGACGATGTCGCCGGCGCGTTCGAGATTGATGGCGAAGTCGGTGAGTTCGATGCCGCGCTGGGCCTCGGCCGCGGTCATGCTGCCGCGATTGACCTCGGCAATGTAGAGCTTGATCTCGGTGTGGGCGCGGTTGACCTCGTCATCGAGCTTCTGCACCTGTCGGATCTGCTCGGCAGCGCCGGCATCGAAGAAATCCATCACCGGACGCAGCATCACCTCGACGACCTCGCCCATGCGCAGCAACTCGCGCGTCGCACTGGCCAAAGCAAGGCCCGGTGTGCGCATGACGCTGCGGTCGAGCGCGCTGGCACGACGCGACATGAGGTCCGTGTCCTCGCCTGCCTTTGCCGGCGGCTTGTCGGCGATCAGCAAGGTCACCAGCCGCTCCATCATGCCGGTGAAGGGCAGGCAGCAGACGACCAGTGCCAGATTGAAGGCGAGATGCAGATTGACCAGTTGCCGGCCTTCGGTTGCGCCGAACATATCCGTCGGAAACGCTACGGCCTGAAGCGCAAACAAGGCGGCGAGCGCCGCCGTGCCACGAAAGATCAGATTGCCGAGCGGGACACGACGCGCCGCGACGGCCTCGCCGCGCGTCAGCCACACCGCGATGAGCGCACCGCCGCAATTGGCGCCGAGGATGAAGAACAGACCGACCTCGACGGGCAAAACGCCTTGCGCGGCGAGTGTGACGAACAGCAGGACCGCCGCCACACTGGAATGGATCAGCCATGTGAACAGGGTCGCCGCGGCAAAGGCGGTGAAGTAGTCGGCGCGCAAATAGGAAATCACCAGCGGCAGCAATGTGCTCTGCCGCATTGGCGCGGTCGCCTCGCCGATCATATGCAGCGACAGCAGAACGAAGGCCACCCCCATCAGGATGCGCCCGCCTTGCCTGATGCCGCGCGCCTCGAACTTCAGGAACATCGCTCCGCCGACCAGGATCAACGCCGGCACCAGCCAGCTAAGGTCGAACGACAGCACCTGTACGACCAGCGCCGAACCGAGGTCGGCGCCAAGCAGGATGGGCAGCCCTGATGACACCGACACCATGCCGCTGGCGGCAAAGCCGGTCGTCAAGATGGCGACGGCGGTGGAGCTTTGCAGCAGTACCGCAAGCAGCGTGCCGACACCCGCCGACCTGATCCGGGCGCCCCGGGTTTGTCTCAACGCATCGCGCAGTACGGGGCCGCAGGCTCGCTCCACTCCGGTGCGCACCATGCGCACCGCCCAGAGCAGCAGCATGACGGCGCCCGCCAGATGCAGCAGGATGATGGAGAATTGCATGGCCGTGCCTCCGATGCCAACGGCCGGCAGGACGTCGACCCACACTCAGGCTGATGGCGGGCTGAACATAAGTCAAATCGTTCGTTTCTATCTTTCAGTTAGTGTGCCTTATGCTAAGCTGTCGGCGATCCCAGGGTCTCGGAGGCACAGAAGATGCGCTACGTTCAGCTGCGGGCCTTTCACCAGGTGGCTATCTCAGGTGGTTTTTCGCGCGCCGCCGAAGCGCTGTTCCTGACCCAGCCCGCCATATCGGATCAGGTGCGCAAACTGGAGGAAGAGTATGACGTTCTGCTCTTCAACCGGAACAAGAAGCAGGTCACGCTGACCCATTCGGGCCAGAAGTTGCTCGAGATAACCCACCGCATGTTCGATACCGAGCAGCAGGCGCTGGAACTGCTGACGGAGTCGCGCGCGCTGCGTTCCGGCACGCTGCGCATCGTCGCCGATGCAGCGCACCATTTGCTGCACATCCTCGGCAGCTTCCGGGCTCGTTATCCCGGCGTCCAGGTTTCGGTGCGCGCCGGCAACACCGAAACGGTGATCAGCAGCCTCTACAGCTACGATGCCGATATTGGTGTCCTGGGCGAGGTGCCGACCGGGCGCGATTTCGAGGTGCTGAAACTGAATTCGACACCGATCATCGCCTTCACCTCCATCGACCATCCGCTGTCGGACAAGAAGTCGCTGACGCTGAAACAACTCGCGCAGGAACCACTTGTCATGCGCGAGCGCGGTTCGAAGACGCGCCAGAAGCTCGAGGACCTGGCCGCGGCGTCGAAGGTCGAACTCAGGCCTGTGATCGAGGCGGAGGGCCGCGAAGCCGTCCGCGAGATCGTCGCCTCGGGTGCCGGCATCGGCTTTGTCTCGGCGGCCGAGTTCGGCCAGGATTCGCGTCTGGTGGCGATCGCCATCGACGCGCCCGAAACCCTGATGGACGAAGCGCTGATCTGCCTGCGCGAGCGTAGCGGCGGCAAGCTCGTGCGTGCCTTTCTCGACATGGCGCGCTCGATGTCGGCGGACTAAGCGGCGGCCCTGATCTCCAGCGCATCCGCCTTCACCCGCTCCGACTTCGGATCGTAGGGGCTGCGCAGATGAGCCATGGCGGCATGGCGCACACCGGCAAGGTCGATTTCGAAACGGCCGTCGGTGAGGAACGCGGCATCGACGCCGGCTTCATTCTCGATCAGCCCGAGCGCCACCGAGCGGCCGAGCGTGTGGCCGTAGGCGGCTGAGCGAACCTCGCCGACAGGCTTGCCGTCGCGCAGGATCAGTTCGCCGCCCCACAACATCGGCTCGGCATCGTCGAGCGTGAACAGCACGATGCGCCTGGCCGGTGCCGCCGACGGCTTTGCCTTGACCAACGCCTCGTGGCCTATGAAGCCGCCCGGCTTGTTCATGGCGACAGCGAAGCCAAGCCCGGCCTGCCAGGGATTGATATCAGGGGTCAATTCCCTGCCCCAGGCGCGAAACCCCTTTTCGATGCGCAAGGCGTCGAGCGCGTAGTAGCCGGCATCCAGGAGGCCGAATTCACGCCCCGCTTCATGCAGCGCCTCGTAGACGCCGACGGCGAATTCGGTCGGCACGATCAGTTCCCAGCCGAGTTCTCCGACATAGGTCATGCGATTGGCATAGGCGGTGGCGTAGCCGATATCGATCTCGCGGATGGTTGCGAAGGGGAAGCCGGCGTTGGAAAAGTCCGCTGACGACAATTTGCCAAGCAGATTGCGTGAACGCGGCCCCATCACAGCCAGCACCGCATAGGACGAGGTGACGTCGGTCAGGATCGCATGGGCATCGGATGGGATATTCTTGACGATCCAGTCGGCGTCGTGGACCGCCTGCGCCGAGCCGGTGACGATGAGGAATTTCTCCGTGGCAAGCCGCATCACGGTAAGATCGCTTTCATAGCCGCCGCGCGCGTTGAGCACGGCCGTGTAGACGGAGGTTCCCACCGGCACATCGACATCTGCGGCGCAGATCCGGTTCAACACCGCACAGGCATCGCGGCCCTGGACGAGCAGCTTGGCAAAGGAGGTCTGGTCGAAGATGGCGACCGCTTCACGCGTCGCCTTCATCTCGCGCTTGACTGCCTCGTGCCAGTTCTGGCGGCCAAAGGCGTAGTCGTTCTCGGCCTTCTCTCCCGGGGCGGCGAACCAGTTGGCACGCTCCCATCCCATCTTGGAGCCGAAGCAGGCACCCTTGACGGCGAGCCGGTCGTAGAGTGGTGAGCGGCGGAACGGCCGTGCGGTATCCAGTTCGCGGTTCGGCCACGGCATGGCGTAGTGCAGGCCGAGCGTCTCCTTGACCCGGTCATGCAGCCAACGCGGATTGTTGTTGAAGGAGGCGAAGCGCCTGATATCGACCGGCCACAAATCCATGGTCGGCGCGCTGTTGACGATCCATTCGGCCAGCGCCCTGCCCGCGCCGCCAGCGCTGGCGATGCCCATCGAATTGAAGCCGGCGCCGACATAGAAATTCTTCAGTTCCGGCGCCTCGCCCAGGATGAAATTGTTGTCCGGCGTGAAGCTCTCGGGGCCGTTGTAGAATTTCTTGACCTCGGCCTCAGCCAGTTGCGGTACGCGGACGAGCGCATTTTCCATCAGGATCTCGAACTGGTCCCAATCGTCGGGCAGCAGCGCGAACTCGAAGTTTTCGGGAATGCCGTTCATGCCCCACGGCTTGGCATGCGGCTCAAAGCCGCCCATGACAAGGCCACCGACCTCCTCCTTGAAGTAGATGAAGCCGTCGGGATCGCGCATGACTGGCAGGTCCGGATGCACACCCTCGATCCTGCCGGTGACGATGTACATGTGCTCGGCCGAGTGCAGCGGCACCGAGACACCGCACATCAACCCGACCTTGCGGGCCCATTGGCCGGCGCAGTTGACGACGATCTCGGCGGCGATGTCGCCGCGATCCGTTTCGACGCCGCAGGCAACGCCGTTCTTCACGCTGATGCCGGTGACCTTGACCCGCTCGAATATTCTGGCGCCGCGGTTGCGCGCGCCCTTGGCCAGCGATTGCGTCAGATCCGTTGGATTGGCCTTGCCGTCGCCCGGCAACCAGACGGCGCCGACCAGATCGTCCGTCGCCATCACCGGCCATAGATCTCCGGCTTCCCTGGGCGAGATGACATCGATCTCCACCCCTTGAGCACGGGCCGAAGCGGCCGTGCGCTTCAGCACTGTCATCCGGTCGGCGGTACGCGCAACCGACAGCGAGCCACAATTCTTCCAGCCTGTGGCAAGACCGGTCTCGGCCTCCAGTTCGCTGTAGAGCAGCGTGGAATAGCGGATCAGGCTGGTCATGTTGGAGTGGCTGCGCAACTGCCCGACCAGGCCGGCGGCATGCCAGGTGGTGCCGCCGCTGAGTTGGCCCTGCTCGAGCAGGACGACATCGGTCCAACCAAGCTTGGTCAGATGATAGGCGACCGAACAGCCGATGATGCCGCCGCCGACAATGACGACACGTGCCTGGGTTGGAAATTCATGTGCCATGAGCGTTCCGCCATGTGAGGGATGGCCGGCACATTAGCACAGGAAAGTCAAATATCAACTCAAAAAGTCACAAAATATCACATCAACATCGCCACGATGAGTCCGGGCCCCTTTTGCGAAAGCGCTTCGACAAGCGCCGGTTCGGGACTGGCGTCGACGATCACTCCGGCAGCGCGGTCGAAGTTTGGAATCCTGAGCGGCGTCAGCTTGCCGAACTTGCTGCTGTCGAGCACGAAATAGGCCCTGCCGGCGAGCGCGATCATACGGCCACGCTGCTCGGCCCCGGCGCGAGTGAAGTCGGTGACCTCTCCGTCCGGCGACAGGGCACCGCCGCCCAGAAAGGCGATGTCGACGCGAAAGCGCGCCATGGCATCGAGCGTGTCGATGCCGGAAGCCGCTTCCTCGCCCGGATCGATCTCGCCACCCAGCATGTGGACGCGCATGCCGGGGACATGGCACAGATGCAGCGCGATCTTCAGGCTGGCGGTGCAAATTGTGAGGTCGCGCAAGCCAGCCATGGCCTGCGCGACAGCAAAAGTGGTGGTGCCGGAATCGAGGAAGACAACCATTCCGTCCTTGATCAGGCCGGCGGCCGCCTTGCCGATCGCCGCCTTGCCTGGGGTATTTTCCTGGCTGCGCAGGCTCATCGCCGGTTCACTCGGCTCGAAGCGGGCGGCACCGCCATGCACGATGCCGAGCCTGCCCTGGTCCGCAAGCAGCTTCAGGTCACGGCGGATGGTTTCGCGCGAGACATCGAAGAACTCGGCCAGTTCGGCGACGCTGACGGAACCCTGGGCGCCCAGCCGCCTGAGGATCTCGTCGTGGCGGCGCGGGGCAAGGGCGCGCGCCGGCAAGTGACTGACGGGAGACATGGCGATCCTCGCGGAGGGCATTGATGTTGCAATATGTGGCAGTGAACGGATATTGACGCAACTGCACTTGGCGTACCGGTTTTGATCAGCCCTCGGTACTGCCTGCCGAGGCTCGTATTTTTCGCGACAGACCGCCGCCCTCTATCGCTTTGACGAGTGTCTCGCTTCCTTCGCGCAGATGTCGCCGCAGAATGCTTACGGCCACCTTGCCGTCATGCCGGCGGCAGGCGGCCAACAGGTCGCGATGCTCGCTCTGCGAGCGCGTACGATAGTCGAGGTTCGACAAGAGGATGCGGACATAGCGATCGGCGGCGTTGTGATGCGCCTCGATCAGGCCAAGCAGGCGCTGGTTGCCGCAGGCATTGTAGAGCGACAGATGAAAGGTGCGGTTCAACGCGCCCCAGCGGCCGACATTGCGCTCCGCATCGATCTGGTCGAGCGCCTGTTCGGCCTCATCGAGCTTGCTGTCCGACAAAGCCGGCACGGACAGCCGCAGCGCTTCGCACTCCAGCAATTCGCGCACGGCGTAGATCTCGCTTATTTCGGCGCCGTCCATCCGGGCGACATGCGCGCCCTTGGTCGGGTGAATGGAAACAATACCCTCCGCCTCCAATTGGCGAAGGGCGTCTCGAATCGGCATGCGGCTGAAGCCGAACTGCTCGGCCAAGTCGTCCTGGCGCAGCGCGGTTCCCGCCTTCAGCGTCCCGCTGGCTATGGCCTCGCGCAGGACATTGGCAACCTGTTCCGCCACGGTCTGCGGCCTCTCAATCAGGCCTTCGGAAAATCCGCGCAATCGATGCTCCCACCTCGGATGGCATCAGCCTAGTGGAAAAGCATCGAGGATATAAGTATCCTCGTGTACAGGATTGGGCTTGGCCGGGAACCGCTTTGATCAATCGACCCGCACGGCAACCACCGCCACGCAGTCGCCGGCCTTGACCAGGCCTGGAAAATGCCGCGCCGCCAGCATGCCCGACATTTTTGCCCAGATTTCCTGCGGGGCGACGCCGGTGCGGCCAACGGAATGGATGCGCGCCAGCACCGAGCCTTCCTGGACGGACTCGCCGAGATCGACCATGGTCTCGATCATGCCGTCGTCCTCGGCGAAGGAGAAGCAATCGCCGGACGGCATGTCCAGCCACTGAGTTCTGCCCTTCTCGACCGCACCAGCAACAATGCCGGCATGGCGCAGCACATTGAGAATGCCGCGCCGCGCGATACGCACTGTTTGCGCGCGTGAGGTGCCGCCGCCGCCAAGCTCGGTGCTGACGAAGACCTTGCCCATTTCCTCCGCCGCCGTGTCGTACATGCCGACGGAATCGATCTCGATCATGCGCATCGAGAACGGGGCAGAGAATGCCGCCACCGCATCGAAGGCTTTCTGCTCGAGCGCCTTGTCGAGCAAAGTGTGCGCGGCGCAGAACGGGACGAAGTCCAGCGTCTTTCCACCAGAGTGAAAATCGAACACGATGTCGGCGCGGGGCAGCAATTCGCGCTGGAAATAGTCGGCGATCTTCTCGGTCACCGTACCATCCGGCCGGCCGGGAAAGCTGCGGTTCATGTTGCCCTTGTCGATCGGTGATGTCCGGGTGCCGGCTCTGAAAGCCGGGTAGTTCATCGCCGGCACGATGATCACCGTGCCACTGACTTGCGCGGGATCGAGCGTACGGGCGAGATCGTAGAGCGCCAGCGGCCCTTCATACTCGTCGCCATGGTTGCCGCCGGAAAGCAACGCCGCCGGTCCCTTGCCGTTGCGGATGACGCAGATCGGGATCATCACCGAACCCCAGGCAGAGTCGTCTCGGCTGTAGGGCAGGCGCAGGAAACCATGCTGGACACCGTCGCGGTCGAAATCGACGGTCGGTGCGATCGGCGACGGGCGGAGGCTGGACAGCGGGCTCAATTCTTCACCACCAGTTTGCGCGGCACATTGGCCAGGCACTCTACACCGGTTTCGGTGATCAAGATGGATTCGGTGATTTCCAGACCCATCGTCTCCAGCCACAAGCCGGTCATGAAGTGGAAGGTCATGCCGGGCTTGAGTTCGGTGCGGTCGCCGGGGCGCAGGCTCATTGTGCGCTCGCCCCAATCCGGCGGATAGGACAGGCCGATCGAGTAGCCGGTGCGGTTGTCCTTGACGATGCCGTATTTCTTCAGGACGGCGAAGAAGGCGTTGGCAATGTCTTCACAGACGTTGCCGGGCCTTGCGGCCGCCAGGCCCGCCTCCATGCCTTCCAGCGTCGCGTTCTCGGCATCGAGAAATTCCTGTGTCGGCTTGCCGAGGAACACGGTGCGCGACAGCGGGCAATGGTAGCGGTTGTAGCAGCCGGCGATCTCGAAGAAGGTACCCTCGCCCCGCTTCATCGGCTGGTCGTCCCAGGTCAGGTGCGGCGCCGAAGCGTCCACGCCCGACGGCAGCAGCGGGACGATCGCTGGATAGTCGCCACCGATACCGCCAACGCCCCGCGTGCCGGCGTCGTAGATCTCGGCGACGAGATCGCATTTGCGCATGCCGACTTCAATCTTGTCGACAATGCGCTGATGCATGGCTTCGACGATGCGGGCGGCCTTGCGCATATAGTCGATCTCGGTCGGGCTCTTCACCGCGCGCTGCCAGTTGACCAGGGCGGTGGCATCGACGAAGCGGGCATTGGGCAGATGCTTCTGCAGCGACGCGAACGCAGCGGCCGAGAACCAGTAATTGTCCATCTCGACGCCGATGGTGAGCTTGCCCCAACCGCGATCGATCACCACGCTTGACAGGAAGTCCATCGGGTGGCGCTCCGTCGACTGCACGTAGTGATCGGCGTAGCCGATGATGTTGTCATGCGCGAGATAGGCGGTGCGTTTGGCGCCATTGGCGTCCTGGCCTCGGCCATACCACACCGGCTCGCCCGAAGGCGGCACGATGACCGCCTGGTGTACATAGAACGACCAGCCGTCATAGCCGGTCAGCCAGGCCATATTGGAGGGGTCGCTGATAACAAGGAGATCGACGCCCTTGACCTCCATGGCTTTCCGCGTTTTCGCGAGGCGATCGGCAAATTCGCCGCGCGAGAATTTCAGGTTTGGTTGCATTGTTCTTGGTCCTCGTTTGTGGGAGCTTGAGCACGATCCTTTCGGAAAACGGGTTTCCACTTTTCCGGATCGTGCTCCTGCGACCAGCGTCAGCTTTCAAAAATGGTTCCGGAGTTGGTCGCCCGCGCGCGGTCGCGGGCGAGCGTGGCGATCGCGGTGTCCTGCACGCCAGTGCCGGTCAGGTCGGCGATGGTGATGTCGCTGGCCGAGCGCCGGCCATGTTTGACGCCGGCGATGACCTGGCCGAGTTCAATGACTTCAGCATCAGCCGGCATCACTCCCGCCGCGATCGCATGGTGGAGTTCGCCCAGCCGCCGTGTCTGGCGGGCGCTATCAGCGACATAGAGATCGGCCATGCGCAGGATCGCCGGCGCGATCTCGTTCTTGTGCTCGGCATCCGAACCCATGGCGGTGATGTGCTGGCCGGCGGACACGAAGCCGGGCTTGATCAGCGGCTCGGTCGACGGCGTGGTGGTAACGATGATGTCGGCGCCGGCGACGGCGCTTGCCGCGTCGGGCTCGGCGCGCACGACAATGCCCAGTCTTTCGTGCAAGCGGGCAGCGGCGGCTTCGGCCTTGGCGGCGTCGCGCGCCCAGATGCGGGCCTCCTTGATCGGCCTGACAAGGCGCAATGCTTCCAATTGCAGACCTGCCTGCAAACCGGCGCCGAAGATCGCCGCCACGGTGGAGTCCTCGCGCGACAGATGTTTGGCCGCGACCGCACCGGCGGCGGCGGTGCGGACATCGGTCAGGTAGCCGTTGTCGAGCAGCAGCGCCTCGACCACACCGGTCTTTGCCGAAAGCAGCACCATCATGCCGCCGCCGCTCGGCAGGCCGAGTTTTGGATTGTCGAAGAAGCCGGAGCCGATCTTGACGGCAAAGCCGTCGATACCGGGTACGTAAGCGGACTTCACGTCGACTTCGCCGCGACGCTCGGGGATGTCGAGCCGCAAGATTGGCGGCATCGCCACCGGTAGAGTGGCAAGTGCGCGGAAAGCGTTCTCGACGCAGGCAACGGCATCGAGATCGAGCGTCACGATCTTGCGCAGCTCTCTCTCGGTGAGGATCGTCATCCGGCTCATGCGGCACGCTCCGCGATCGCCTCACCGCAGATGATCTTGCGGTGCGCGTTCATGTCGATGTTGCGGCCGGAGAGCAGCACCACCACCGGCCCCTTCGTCTTGACCTTGCCGGCGAGCAGCGCGGCGATGCCGACGGCGCCGGCGCCCTCGACGATCTCGCGCTCCCGCGCATAGGCGTGGCGTATGCCGGCGGCGATCTCGTCCTCGCTGAGCAGGATGACGTCGTCGAGCAGGTCGCGGCACATGGTGAAAGTCAGCCTGTTGTCGAGGCCGATGCCGCCGCCGAGCGAATCCGCCAACGTCGGCAATTCCTCCACCAGCACAGGCCGGCCGGCATCAAGGCTCGCTTTCATCGCGGCACCCCGCGCCATCGACACGCCGATGATTTTTGTTCCGGGGCTGACACCCTTGACGGCGGCAGCTACACCGGAAGCCAATCCGCCGCCGGAAAGTTGCACCAGTACGAGACCGGCATCAGGAACCTGCTCGATCATCTCCAGCCCGAGCGTGCCTTGCCCGGCGATGATGGCGGGATGATCGAAGGGCGGCAGCATCACCAGTCCCTCCCGCGCCACCAGCCGCTCGACCTCCTGCTGCGCGTCGTCCTGGCTGTTGCCGACGATGCGGACCTCGGCGCCGAGCCGGCGGATTTCGTCGAGCTTGTTCCGGGGCACCAGACGCGACATGCAGATCACGGCGCGCATGCCTTCGAGTTTCGCCGCATGCGCCAGTGCCCGGCCGTGATTGCCGGTCGAGGCGGCAACGACGCCCCGCGTCTTCTCCTCCGCGCTGAGCGACGCGACGGCATTCGAGGCGCCGCGCAGCTTGAAGCTGCCGGTGGTCTGGCGGTGCTCGAGCTTGAGGTAAACCGGCACGCCAAAGCGTTGCGAAAGGCTTGGGGACGTCACGGTTGGCGTCCGCTCGACCTTGTTGTGAATTCGCTCGCGCGCGGCATGGATATCGCTGAGGGTCACTGTCGCCATAGTCGTCAGTCGCGCGGCAAAGGCAGCGTCATCAGACGGCCGAATTCAGGGTGGGCTGTGTCATCGCCACACAGCCGCAAACAATTCCAGGCACTGGCCTGGTTGCTGGTAACCACCGGGCGACCGATCGCCTTTTCCATCCCTGTGACCGCAAGCGCGCCGCGCAGCGCCGTGCAGGATACAAACAGGGCGTCGGCCTGTGGGTGAGTCACTTGCCGCGTAAGATCGACAAGCGCCGCTGGCGGAATCCGCGCCATCTCGCGATCGTCCTCGAAGCCGAGACAGGTGAAGCTGGCGATCTCGAAACCACGCGCAGCGAAATACGTCGCCATCGGCCTGGAGGTTTCGACCGTGTAGGGCGTCAGGATGCTGATGCGACGCACGCCGAAGGCGTTCAGCCCGCGCACGCCTGCCATCGGCGGCGTGACCACGGGAATGCCTGACTTGGCGGACTGAATCGCCGCCTCGATCTCGGCATCGCCGATCACCACCGAGGCCGAGGTGCAGGAATAGCAGATCGCGTCGAGCTTCTCGCCGGGCAGGATCAATGCCGCGCCTGCCGTCAGCGCCGGCTGCATCTTGCGCAGGTTTTCCGGCGTCGTCGGATTGGCATAGGGGATGCGCGCGACATAGACGCCGATCCGATCGCTTGCCACCATGCGGCGAAAGTCCGGTTCGCTGGTGTGATCCGTGGCCAGGATGATCAGGCCGATACGCTTGTCGAGCGGACGATCGTCGAGCAATGGCCGCTTCGGATGGACTGTGATTTCGGGCAAGGGTTTCATCGGTTACCTCTCGATCTTGCCGTAACGACGCTCCAGCCAGCGCAGCAGCACGACCGAACAAAGACTGATGGCGAGGAAGAAGGCGCCGACCAGCGTGATCGGCTCCAGATAACGATAGTAAGTGTTGGCGACGCTTTTCGCCTGGTTCATCAATTCCAATACGGTGATCGCAGAAAGCAGCGGCGTCTCCTTGAACATGGCGATGAAATAGTTGGCCAGCGCCGGGATCATCGGTGGGATGGCCTGCGGGATGATGATGTGCGTCCAGGTCTGCCGGGCGTTGAGGTTGCAGGCCTTGGCGGCCTCCCACTGGCCGCGCGGCACATTGTCGATGCCGGCGCGGTAGACCTCCGCCGTGTAGGTGCCGTAATGCAGCCCAAGCCCGATGACGCCGGCAACGAGCGGCGGCAGAAGAATGCCGATGTCGGGCAGCACGTAGAAGATGAAATAGAGCTGCACCAGGAGCGGTGTGCCGCGGATGAATTCGGCCGCCCAGCCGACGCTACGCGACAGCACCTTGTTGGGCGACCGGCGCGCCAGCGCAATGCCCAGCCCCACGATCGCCGCCAGCACCGAGCCGAGCAGCGTCGCCAGTATGGTGATCTTCACCCCCTGGATCAGCGTCGGCAGGATCTGCCGGACAAAATCCCAATCCCAATCCATCAGCGAACCTTTGCCATCAGCGCGCCCCGACCATCAGACACGCACTCCGTCGAGGCCGCGCGCCATGCGGCGCTCCAGCGAGCGCACGCCCCATGAGATGAGCAGCGCCAGGATGAAATAGATGACCAGGATGGTGGCGAACGGCACCATGGTATTGCCGGTCTGTGCACGCACCACCTGCGCCTGGAAGGTGAGATCCGCGAGCGAGATCAGCGAGACCACCGAAGTCGCCTTGAGCAATTCGATGGCGTTGTTGCCGAAGGTCGGCAGCATCACAAGAAACGCCTGCGGCAGGATGACGTGGCGCAGGCCTTGCCAACGGCCGAGATTGAGCGCGATGCAGGCTTCATGCTGTTCGCGGCCGATCGATTGCACGGCGCCGCGCACCACTTCGGCGGCATAGGCGCCGACATTCAAGCCGAGTGCCAGCACGCCGGCTTGCAGCGGGGTCAGTTCGAAACCCACCAAGGGCAACACGAAATAGGCGAAGAACAGCTGCACGAAGATCGAGGTACCGCGGAAGAACTCGATGTAGGCGGTGGCGAGCGCGCGCAGCACGAGGAAGCGCGACAGCCGTCCCATGCCGGCAAGAAAGGCCATGATCAGGGCAAGCACCGACCCCATCAGCGTCAGCTCGATGGTGACAAGCGCTCCCTGCAATATCAGGCCGAAATAGCCGGACCACTGGGTCATGTAGGTTCCAACGTTGGCGTTTAGCTTCCTTCTCCCCGCCTGCGGGGAGAAGGAAAAAGAAGGCGCCTACTTCGCCGCGCAGAGCTTGTCGCGCGTCGTCGACATCGCGGCGGCGGCCGAGAAGCCGTAAGGCTCGATGATCTTGGCGAACTCGCCCGACTTCTTCATCTTGGCGAGTTCGACGTCGAAGGCATCGCGCAGCGCCTCGTCGCCTTTCTTGAAGGCGGCGCCGTCGCAATACACCGGCGCGCCCTGCACCGGCGCGATGACCTCTAGGTTCGGATCATTGGCCTTTTTCATCAGATCGTTGATCGACAGGACCGGCAGCGAATACGCGTCGATGCGGCCGTCCTGTACCATCTTCAGGCCGCTCTGGCCGTCCGGCACGACGATGACACGTTCGCGCGGCACGCCGGCGTTGAGCGCCAGTTTCTCCTCGGTGCCGCCGCCGGGCGCGCCAATGGTGGCGGACGTGTCCTTGGCGACGTCCTCGTAGCTCTTGAAGCCCTTTGGATTGCCCTTTTTCACCAGCATCGCCTCGGCATCGCACAGCACGGGTTCGGAATAGGCAACCGCGGCGCAACGCTCCGGCTTCATGAACAGGCCGGCGGTGACGACGTCGAAGCGACCGGCCTGCAGGCCGGGGATCATGGCGCCATATTCGGAAATCGAGGCAACGACATCGGCGACACCCAGCCGCTTGAATATCTCGCGCGCCACGTCGGGCGCGGCTCCCGAAACCTTGCCGTCGGCGGCGACCGCCGTATAGGGCGGTTCATTGGCGATGGCGAGGCGGGCGAAGCCCTGCGACTTGAGCTGCTCGAGCTTGCTGTCGTCGGCCGAGCCCGGAATCGAGGCGGCCAGCACCGCCGTCAGTGCAAGGCCGGCGACGCCGGCCAGAATGCCAAGTTTCTTCATTGTTCCCAACTCCTTGTTTCTTGGTTTTGTCATTTGGTTTTGATTGCGGGACGGCTACGCCTTCCCGCAGGCATGGCGGTCAGACGCGATGTCCGGCCGCGATGATCTTCTTCAGGAAGCCTTGCGTGCGCTCCTGCTTGGGATGGCGGAAAATCTCGTCGGGCTTGCCTTCCTCGACGATCTTGCCGCGATCGAAGAACAGCACCCGGTCAGCGAAGTCGTGGGCAAAGCCCATCTCATGAGTGACCAGCAGCATGGTCATGTCGGTCTCGGCGCAGAGTCGCCACAAGACGTTCAACACCTCCTCGACCAGCTCCGGATCGAGCGCCGATGTCACCTCGTCGAACAGCATGATCCTGGGCTGCAGTGCGAGCGCCCTGGCGATCGCCACGCGCTGTTTCTGGCCGCCCGACAGCTGCGCTGGCATCGCCTTGGCCTTGTCGGCCATGCCGACCATGTCGAGCAGTTCTATCGCCCGCTTCTCGGCGGCGGCGCGCGGCGTGCCCTTGGTCAGCATCGGCGCCAACGTCACATTGTCGATGACGCTCTTGTGCGGAAACAGGTTGAACAGCTGGAAGACCATGCCGATCTTCTGGCGCATCCTTGCCAGATGCCGCTCGTCGGCCGGCAGCAACTGGCCGTTGCGCTCCATGTGGTAGAGATGCTCGCCCTCGATCTGGATGTGACCGCCGTCGATGCGCTCCAGCGTCATCAGGATGCGCAGGATCGTCGTCTTGCCCGAGCCGGAGGGGCCGATCAGCGCCAGCTTCTCGCGCGGCATGACCTGCATCGACAGGCCGTCCAGCACCTTGAAGGCGCCGAAGCTCTTCGAAATGGCATCGACCTTGATGATGGGTGCGGACAAATGAATTTCCCCGTCCTGGAGAAGCCTGTGCCCTTAACGATGCGGAACGCGCCAAATCATGTCAATTGGGAAAATAATATCATGACAATTATTCTGATTCCGCACAATTTCGAAGCATGGGCGGCCTAAATCGCCAGCAGCAGATGCTCCGGATCGCCAAGCAAGAGCTTGGTGACAACGCCGAGGCCGGCGCGCAGTTCCCCTTCGGTGGTCGAGCCCAGCGAGATACGGACAGCCGGATGCCACGGCGCATCCGAAATGCGGAAGGACGTGCCAGGCGCGATCGCCACGCCCTGGAGCCGGGCCTGGGCGACAAAGCCCTCCTCGGCGCGGTCGTCGGGCAGTTGCAACCAGACGTGCAGCCCGTCGCGCCGGGCGCGATAGTCGATCCCGGCAAGCACCTCGGCCGCGATATCCTGCCGCCGCCGCAGGGCCGTGCGCTGCCAGCGGACGAGTTCCATCGCGGTGCCGTCGGTCACCCATTTGGTGGCGATCTCGGCCACCAGCGGCGTTGCCATCCAGTTGGAGACCAGGTGCCGGTTGGCGACGGCGGCGACATAGCGGTCGGGCGCGGCGAGATAGCCGATGCGCAGGCCGGGCACGGTGATCTTGGTGAAGGAGGTGACGTAGAGCGTGCGCTCCGGGGCAAAGGCGGCGACCGGCGGCGGCCGGTCCTCGACCAGCGGCCCCAGCACATCGTTCTCGATGATGGCGATGTCGTGCTTGCGCGCGACCGCGGCGATCTCGGCGCGGCGCCCAGCATCCATCAGCGTTGCCGTAGGATTGATCACCGAAGGCTGCACAAACACGGCGCGGATGTCGGAAAGCCTGCAGGCCTCGTCCAGCGCTTCCGGGATCAGGCCATTATCGTCGATCGGCAGGCCTTCGAGGTTGAAGCCGAGATAGCGCGCCAGCGGCACCAGGGTATGATGGCCGATCGCCTCGGTGGCGACGGTCGATCCCGGCGGCGCCACACTCATCAGCGCCACTGTCATGCCGGCGGTGGCGCCGTTGGTCAGGCTGATATTCTGCGCGGAGGCATCCAGCCCGCAAAGTTTCAGCCATTCGACCGCCACGGCACGGTGGCGCGGAAACACCATGTTGGGCCGGAAGGATAGCGCCGAACTCGACGGCAGGTTTTCGGCGAGCCACCCCAATGCCTGCTTCAGCCGCTCCAGATGCATCGGCTCGCAGACCGGCTTCAGGATGGACAGGTCGATGACCTCGCCAAGACGCTCCGGCAGGTAGGGTGGCTCCGGTTCGCGGCGCTGCGTCTGGACGAAGCTGCCACGGCCGATCTCGCCCGAAATCAGGCCGCGCCGGATCAGCTCCTCATAGGCGCGGCTGACCGTTTGCACCGACAGTTTGAGGTCATCGGCCAGCCGGCGATGCGTGGGCAGACGGGCGCCATTAGCGAGACGCCCGTCATGGATGGCGCGCGCGAACTGATCGGCCAGCGATTGATAGGCTGGCCGCCGGATGAGCGCGGGATCTGGTTGCCACAATGTCATGACTTATTAGAGATCGAAATCAGTGCAATTGACAATCGAAATAATGCGCCCTCATGGTACCGTGGACGAAAAAGTGGGCTCTGATGACCGCAGCGAAACTCGACGCTATCGACCTCAAAATCCTCGACGCCATCCAGCGCGACGGGCGCATCACCAAGCTGGCACTGGCCGAGCAGGTAGGGCTGTCGCCGACGCCGTGCTGGATGCGGCTGCGCAAGCTGGAAAAGGCCGGTATCGTTGCGGGCTATCACGCCCGGATCGCCATGCGCGTCGTGGCGCCGGTGGCCACCGTGCTGATGGAGGTGACGCTGGCCAGCCACCGCCAGGCCGATTTCGACCGCTTCGAGCGCGTCATCCGCGACATCCCCGAGATCGTCTCCTGCTGGTCGGTGGGTGGCGGCGTCGACTATCTGCTGAAAGTGATGGCGCGCGACATCGACGCCTACCAGCGGCTGGTCGACGGGCTGCTCGAGCGCGAGATCGGAATCGATCGCTACTTCACCTACATCGTGACCAAGACGGTGAAGGAAGAGATCGCGCTTCCCATCGCCGAGTTGCTGCCGGCGTCACCGTAGTACCGGAGAGATCGTCTGCCGGGACGGTGCAATAGAGAGAATCTCTCTCCTTCCGGGTGCCCAAACAGCCTCTCTGTCTACGCATGGCGGATAGTCTTCCCGCATCAGTCCGAACCGGGAGGCCTCGACCATGTCCGCGCATTTCGCCCGCTCGCATCGCCACGAAGCGCTCGACCGCCTAGCCGACCGCCGGCTGCTGCGCGAGCTCGCCTATGTCGACGGCCACTGGACGGCGAGCGAGGCCGCCGAAAGTTTCGAGGTCACCGATCCGGCGACCGGCACCACCGTTGCCTTCGTTGCCGCGCTGGATGCACGGCAAACGACAAAGGCGATCGATGCCGCCGCACGAGCCTTTCCTGCCTGGCGGTCGCTGCTGCCGCAGGAGCGGTCAAGAATCCTGCGAAAATGGTTCGAGCTGATCATCGCAGCGAAAGATGATCTGGCTTTGCTGATGACCTTGGAACAGGGCAAGCCGCTGCAGGAATCGCTGGGCGAAATCGACTACGCCGCCTCCTTCGTCGAATGGTACGCCGAGGAAGCCAAGCGCCTCAACGCCGAGAGCGTCACCAGCCATCTGCCGAACGCGGAAATGATGGTGCGACGCGAACCGCTCGGTGTCGTCGGCGTCGTCACGCCGTGGAATTTTCCGTCGGCCATGTTGACCCGCAAGGCGGCCGCCGCCCTTGCAGCCGGCTGCACCATCGTCGCGCATCCATCCTCGGAAACGCCGCTGTCGGCGCTGGCGCTGGCCGAACTTGGCGAGCGCGCCGGCCTGCCGGCCGGGGTCTTCAACATCGTCACCGGCAAGGCCGCGACGATCGTCGGGCGGATGTGCGAGGATCCGCGAATCCGTGCCATGAGCTTTACCGGCTCGACCGAGATCGGCAGGCTGATCGCGGCACAGAGTGCGCCGACGATGAAGCGGCTGGTGATGGAGCTTGGCGGCCACGCGCCGCTGATCGTCTTTGCCGATGCCGATCTGGACAAGGCCGTGAGCATCGCCATCGATGCCAAATTCGCCACATCGGGCCAGGATTGCCTTGCCGCCAACCGCATCTACGTCCAGCGTCCGCTCTACGATCGCTTCTGCGCCGCCTTTGCGAGACGCATCGAGGCGCTGCGGACCGGTAATGGCCTCGCCGAGAAAACCGACATCGGACCGCTGATGCATGAGCGCGCGGTCACTAAGGTCGAGGAGCAGGTCGCCGATGCGCTTGCCCATGGCGCGCGCTGTCTCACCGGCGGCAAGCGCCATCAGGCCGGGCCATTGTTCTACCAGCCGACACTGCTGGCCGACGTCACCGATGAGGCGTCGATCATGCACGAAGAGACCTTCGGGCCGGTCGCGGCGGTCGCGCCCTTCGACAGCGAGGACGAGGTCATCGGATGCGCCAACGCCACCGAATACGGCCTGGTCGCCTATGTCGTGACAGAGAACGGCGCGCGCCAGCAGCGCATGGGCCGCGCGCTCGACTACGGCATGGTCGCCGTCAACCGCGTCAAGATCACCGGCGCGGCGATCCCGTTTGGCGGCGTCAAGCAATCCGGCATCGGCCGCGAAGGTTCGCGCCATGGGCTGGAGGCTTTCACCGATCTGAAATATCTCTGTCTGGACGTAGCTTAAGATGTGTCGATATTCAGGTGATGCCGGCCTGCAAATGCCAGGCTTCTGCGCTTCCGGTGCTCACGTACTTGAGTACGCTCCGCTCCGGTTCTCGAAACCTGACATTTTCGGCTCGGCCTGACCTGAATCTCAACACATCTTAAGTCGCGTTCGCTTTCCTCAAGGAGTCAGAAAAATGCTCGACCAGTCCAACGAACTCGCCGCCTGGGATCGCGACCACTTCTTCCATCCCTCGACGCATATGGGCACGCATGCGCGGGGTGAGAGCCCGACCCGCATCATGGCCGGCGGTGAAGGCGTCACCGTGTGGGACAACAATGGCAAGAAGAGCATCGATGCCTTTGCCGGCCTCTATTGCGTCAATGTCGGCTATGGCCGCCAGAAGATCGCCGATGCGATCGCAACCCAGGCGAAGAACCTTGCCTACTATCATGCGTATGTCGGCCACGGCACCGAGGCCTCGATCACGCTTGCCAAGATGATCATCGACCGCGCGCCGAGGGGCATGTCGAGGGTCTATTTCGGCCTCTCCGGCTCGGACGCCAACGAAACCAACATCAAGCTGATCTGGTACTACAACAATGTGCTGGGCCGCCCGGAGAAGAAGAAGATCATCTCGCGCTGGCGCGGGTATCACGGCTCGGGCGTGATGACCGGATCGCTGACCGGGCTCGACCTGTTCCACAATGCCTTCGACCTGCCGCGCGCGCCGATCCTGCACACCGAAGCGCCTTACTATTTCCGCCGCGCCGACCGCTCGATGAGCGAGGAGCAGTTCTCGCAGCATTGCGCCGACAAGCTCGAGGAGATGATCCTGGCTGAGGGTCCTGAAACCGTCGCCGCCTTCATCGGCGAGCCGATCCTCGGCACGGGCGGCATCGTGCCGCCGCCGGCTGGCTACTGGGAGAAGATCCAGGCCGTGCTGAAGAAGTATGACGTGCTGCTGGTCGCCGACGAGGTGGTGACGGGTTTCGGCCGGCTGGGCACCATGTTCGGCTCCGATCACTACCGCATCAAGCCGGATCTGATGACCATCGCCAAGGGGCTGACCTCGGCCTATGCACCGCTTTCGGGCGTCATTGTCGCCGACAAGGTGTGGAAGGTGCTGGTCGAAGGTTCCGACAAGCTCGGCTCGCTCGGCCATGGCTGGACCTATTCGGCGCATCCGATCTGTGTTGCCGCGGGCGTGGCCAATCTGGAACTGATCGACGAGATGGATCTGGTGACAAATGCCCGCGAGACCGGTGCCTATTTCCGAGCCGAACTGGCAAAGGCCGTCGGTAGCCACATGAATGTCGGCGACGTGCGCGGCGACGGCATGCTGGCGGCGGTCGAGTTCGTCGCCGACAAGGACGACCGGGTGTTCTTCGATGCTTCGCAAAAGATCGGTCCGCAAGTGGCGACGGCGCTTGCCGCCAGCGGCGTCATCGGCCGCGCCATGCCGCAGGGCGACATACTCGGCTTCGCGCCGCCGCTCTGCCTGACGCGCGAAGAAGCCGACATCGTGGTGGCCAGGACCGCCGATGCGGTTAAAAGCGTGTTTGCCAATCTCTAAGATCGAACCCATGAATGCCATGACAAAAAATCTCCCCGCCACCATGGCCGCCGTGCTGCTCACCGGGCACGGCGGACCGGAAAAGCTCGTCTACCGCACCGATGTGAAAGTGCCGGCACCCGCGCCTGGCGAAGTGCTGGTCGAGGTCACAGCTTGCGGCATGAACAACACCGATGTCTGGGTGCGCCAGGGCGCCTATGGCACGGAGGAAGACGCCTCCGCCGTGTCAACCTGGCGGCGGCAGGGCAACACGCTTGTTTTCCCGCGCATCCAGGGCACCGACACGGTTGGCACCATCGTTGCGGTGGGTGATGGCGTTTCGCCGGACCGTATAGGCGAGCGGGTTATGGTCGATTTCTCGATCTACAATCGCGACGACGATTCGCTGGCCGACATAGATTATATGGGCCACGGCCGCGACGGTGGTTATGCCGAGTATCAAACCGTGCCGGCCGAGAACGCGCATGTCGTCGACACGGACATGACCGATGTCGAACTCGCCACCTTCTGCTGCGCCTACCTGACCGGTGAACAGATACTGGAACGCGCGGGCCTGAAGGCCGGCGAGCGGGTGCTGGTCACCGGCGCCTCCGGCGGCGTCGGCTCGGGCATCGTGCAACTGGCACGGGCGCGCGGCGCCATTCCCTATGCCGTCGTCGGCAAGGGCAAGGAGCAGGCGGTGCTCGATATCGGCGCCGAGGCGGTCATCGCCCGTGGCGTCGCCGACCTGCCGCAAGCCGTGACCGAGGCGACCGGCGGCCAGCCCATCGACGTGGTGGCCGATCTCGTCGGCGGCGCGGTCTTCAACGATCTCCTGCGTATTCTCAGGCCCGAAGGCCGTTACACCACCGCCGGTGCGATCGCCGGCCCGGTCGTGCAGCTCGATCTCAGGACCATGTATCTCAAGCAGCTGCAGTTGCATGGCTCCAGCCAGGGCACGCGCGCCGATTTCCGCCGGATCGTCGGATATATCGAGGCGGGAAAAATCCGGCCGCTGGTCGGCGGCGTCTACAGGCTCTCCGATTTCCACCACGCGCAGGCGGATTTCGTTGCCAAGGATTTTGTCGGCAAGCTGGTGGTGGTACCCGATGCTGTCGCGGAGCAGCCGGTGTAGTTCCAAAAATCTCGCCCCTCCCTTGCCTGCCTTCTCGCCGCTGCCACAATGGGAATGACTTGCAGTCCAGCCAGCAAGCCGCCACAAACGGCGATGCCCATGCCGTTTGGTCCGGGCGTCTGGTCACAGGAAACAGCGAGACATGACAGCCCGAATGATAGTGCTCGACGCCAATCCGCTCGGCGTCGCGGATGTGGCTGAGATTGCCCGACGCAGAGCCCGCCTGATGGTGGGCCAAGAGGCGATGCGCCGCATCCGGGCGAGCCGCGCCCTCATCGAGCATCTCACCGGGCTTGGCAAGCCGATGTACGGCGTCACGACTGGCCTCGGCGCCTGTGTCGACACGCCGCTCGCGCAGGCCGACCTGATCGCCTTCCAGCACAGCGTGCCGCTCAGCCACAGCATGGGTATCGGGCCTGCCCTGCCGACCGAAGCGGTGCGGGCGTTGATGACCGCACGCATTTCGGGCATGGCGGCCGGCGGCACCGGCACCTCCGAACGCGTGGTCCTGGGTCTTGTCGCCGCGCTCAACGCCGGCGTCCATCCGGTGATCCCCACATGGGGATCGATCGGCGCGGCCGACCTTGCCCATCTCGGCCATATGGCAAGGTCGCTGCGCGGCGATGGCGAGGCGGAGTTCCAGGGCAGGATCATGCCCTCCGCCGAGGCGCTGGCTCTCGCCGGACTGGAACCGCTCGACCTGCGCGAAAAAGACGGCCACGCCATCATCGTTGCCAACAGCCTGTCGACCGGAACGGCGTGCCTGTGCCTCGAAGACATCGCCCATCTCATTGACTGGGCGCTGGCTGCCGTGGCGCTCAACTATGAGGCGTTTCGCTCCTCCCTCACCGCGATCGACGCGGATGCCCTTGCCGCGCGGCCGGCCTTCGGCCAGCGCGAGATCGGCGCGCGGCTGCGTAAGGAGCTTGTGGGCAGCGGCCTGTGGCAGGACAAGGCGGCGCGGCGCCTGCAGGATCCGCTCAGCTATCGCTGCGTGCCCCAGGTCTGGGGCGGCCTGCTCAATGCGTTCGAACAGGCAAGGCTGGCAACGGAGATCGAACTGACCCATTCGGGTGACAACCCCGTCATCCTGGCCGAGGGCGAACGGGTGGTTTCCAACGGCAATTTCGACCTGACGGCGATGACGCTGGCCTTTGAACAGCTTGGCCAGGCGCTCGCGCATTGCGCCGTCGGGACCGCCAACCGCTGCATGAAGCTGATGTCGCCAACCATAGCGGACCTGCCGCGCTTCCTGTCGGCGAGAGGCGGCAGCCGTCAGGGCTATGCGGAGCTGCAGAAACCATTGTCAGCGCTCGAAGCCGAAATCCGGCATCTGGCCAACCCGATGTCGCTCAGCCCGCTGGCGGTTTCGGACGGCATCGAGGACCAGTCGTCGATGGCGCCGCGCGTGGTGGCCAAGACGGCCGAGATCATCGAGCGCATGCGCTATCTCGTTGCCATGGAACTGATCTTCGCGGCGACAGGCGTGGAGTTGCGCGGCGTCGTCGACAGCATGGGCGACGGGCCGCAGCGCACCTTCGCCGCTGTCCGCGCGCTCGTCAGCCCGCTCGACGACGACCGCGAGATGAGCGCCGACATGACGCGGGTGGCGCGGATGGTGGCGGGACCAAGATACTGAGCCAGCGCCATTTTTAAACCCGGCCGGTCTGACCCTACTGGTAAGGGCCCCTGAGATTGAGCTTCTCGGCCAGAAGGCAGAAGCGGTCGATCAGCCGGACAAGTTCCTCGCCTTGTTCGCCGACAATCGCGCCGCGCTCGGCGGGCGGCGCCTCCGATAGAGCCTTCCACAAGCGGCTTTGCCGGTCACAGACGTCAGCCAGTTCGGAGCATTCGCTGGCGGCCAGTTTCAGGAGATGATCCGCCGTCACCGGTCCGATGCCGGGCGGCGTCGTCGCGCCAAGGGAAAGATACCCTTCCGGCACGGTGCCTTTCGCATTGGTCACCGATTTGCGGCGGATGACATCGAAAATCTGGTCGACGGCCTGCTTGGCGCCGGCCACGCGCGAGGGATGGTCCGTATCGGCCGCGGCGTGCGGCAGAAGTTCAAGCCTGGCCCCATGCCTTTCGACAAGGCCGAGATAGGGCAGCATCGGGCCGGAGAGACGCCCGGTCGACATATCGCTGAAGAGATCGGCATCGATGGCGGCGTGGCGCACCTGCCCTGCATCCAGCGCGTCGCCAAGCGCCGCAACGTCGACGAGTTCACCGCGGTCGTAATTGACCAGCACCGCGCCCCTGTTCATGCGTGACAGGACATCCGAACCGATGAGCCCGGCATTGGCGTAGCGGCCAGTCCGCGCGTCCTGCTTGCCCAGGCCGACATGGACACTCAGCACATCGGCGCCTTCCGCCGCATCGACAAGGTCCGCCGCATAGGCGAAACCCTCGGCCTCGATCCAGTCGCGGTGCCGTGGCCGTGCATGAATCACCACGCGCATGCCGAAGGCGCGGGCGAGCTTGGCCACCTCGCGGCCGATATTGCCATAGCCGATGATCGCGATCGTCTTGCCTTCGAGCTTCTCGGTCGGAAAATCGCGCAGTTCCCTGCCGGTATCGAAGGCGCCGCGCGCCACCCGGTCGTGCAGCAAGGCGACCGGGAGATCCGGCAGCACTTTCAGGATCGCCTTCATCACCATCTGCGCGGTGGCGCGGCTGTTGATGCCGGGCGTGTTCATCAGCACCGCGGTGCCGCCCTCGCCGCTGCCGCCGCCCCAGGAGCGAGAGCCCATATTGCCGGTGCCGGCGCCGATGCGCACGCCGGCCAACGGAAAAACGGTCTCGGCGGGCAGAAAGGTCGCCGCCGCGATGACGCCGTCATAGCGTCCGTCGCCCGCGGCTTCGATCAGTTCCTCCCGGGTGCTGAGGTCCGGCCGGTAGAAGAAATGCACCCGGCCCTGTTCGAGATCGGCTTTGTCGCCAAGCGCGGACAGGTGGAAGCGGCCGCCCTTGGCCTCGATATGGGCGCGCGCCTCGCTCGGATCAGGCTTGCCGTCGGGTCCGAGGCGCAAGCCGACCAGATCGCAGATCAGCACGGTGTAGACGGCTTGCGGATCGATCAGATCCGCGACCTGTGTGCTGGTGTTTGTGGTCACATCGTTCCCCCATGCAAATGCGGCAAGCCCTGCTACCGGCAGCAGGGCATCCTGAATAGCCAGAACCTATCGGCCCGGAAAGGTTCCGGATCGATCGCTGGCGGCAAACCGGCGGCAAGTTGCGACACGATCGCCTTTTCAGGCACAGTGCGATGCCGCCATTGGCCCCTTGAAGGGTCAAGTCCGACACGCGTAACATCGCGCCATCAGAACTGAGTTTGCTTTATTCATCCGGGCTAATGTCCGGATTGGACTGGATATTTTCCTTTGAGCACGGATGCAGCCACCGGCGTGGCGAAGCGCGGCAAATCGTTTGCCCATGTGGCGGAAGCCTCTTGGGGCAAGGGCCTCAGCACCTTGCTGCGGATCGTGCGCATGACGCTGCGCCACCCCTGGCAAGTCGCCATCACCCTCGCCTCGACCTTCATCGCCGCGACGCTGCAGCTTTTCATTCCGCGCTTGCTCGGACGCGCCATCGACCAGGCTCAGGGCGTGATGGCCGCGGGTGCCGGAACCGCGGCCGAGCAGGCGCTGTGGAACACGGCGCTGACGCTGCTCGTCGTCAGCATCCTGCGTGGCCTCTGCACCATGGCGCAGAACTATTATGGTGAGGCGGTCGGCCACCAGACCGGTTATGAACTGCGGCTCGCCTTCTACGAGAAGATCCAGCGCCTGAGCTTCTCCTTCCACGACCGGGTCCATACCGGCGATCTCATCACGCTCGGGCTGCTCGATCTCGACGGCGTGCGCATGTTCTTTTCCACCGGCATCCTGCGCGTGGTGCTGCTCGGCGTGCTGATCGGCGTTGGCGCCTACCTCCTGATCAGCACCGATCTCGTGCTCGGACTGTTGAGCCTCAGCTTCGTGCCGTTCGTTGCCTGGCGCTCCTCGGTCACTCAGCTCAAGCTGCGCAGCACCTGGCTGACCCTGCAGGAACGGCTGTCGGTGCTGAGCCGGGTGATGGACGAAAATCTCGGCGGCATCCGCGTCGTGCGCGCCTTCGCGGCGCAGCGCCATGAGCTGGCGAAGTTCGACCGCGCCAAGCAGGATGCTCTCCAGCTGGCCAATGAACGCGTCGACATCCGCGTCTCCAACACCAGTGCCATGAATTTCTCCTTCCTCGCCGCCATGGGGCTGGTGCTGTGGTTCGGCGGCCAGAAGGTGATCGCGGGCCAGATCAGCGTCGGCACGCTGGCCCAGTTCCTCACCTTCATGACCATCCTGCAGATGCCGGTGCGCCAGCTCGGCCTGATGGTCAATTCGTTCGCGCGCGCCTCGACCTGCGGCACGCGGCTGTTCGAACTGCTCGACACCGAGCTCGACATCAAGGACGCGCCTGACGCCAGGGAACTGGACATCACCAAGGGCGTGCTGCGTTTCGACAATGTCGGCTTCCGGTATGAGGGCGCGGGCGGCCGCCCGACCCTGTCCGGCATCTCTTTCGAGGCCAAGTCCGGCGAGACGGTCGGCATTGTCGGTCCGCCCGGCAGCGGCAAGTCGACCATCGCGCATCTGATCCCGCGCTTCTACGACGTGACCTCGGGCGCGATCACCATCGACGGCCAGGACATCAGCAAGGTCACGCTGCAATCGCTGCGCAAGGTGGTCGGCGTCGTGCAGCAGGACGCGTTTCTGTTCACCACCTCGATCGAGAACAACATCGCCTATGGCAACCCATGGGCGCGCGAGACCCGTATCGGTCAGGCCGCCGAGTATGCCCAGCTGCACAACTACATTATCGGGCTTCCGGCCGGCTACACCACGGTCGTCGGCGAGCGCGGCGCGTCGCTTTCCGGCGGCCAGCGCCAGCGCCTGACCATCGCGCGCAGCCTGATGCTGCGGCCATCGGTCCTGGTTTTCGACGATTCCACCGCGGCCATCGATGCCGGCACCGAGCAGCGCATCCGCGCGGCGATGAAGCGCTTCGCCAGGGATCGTGTGACGCTGATCATCTCGCACCGGCTGAGCTCGCTGATGCATGCCGACCAGATCCTGTTCGTCGAAGGCGGCCGCATCGTCGAACGCGGCACGCATGAGGAATTGCTGGCGCTCGGCGGTCGCTATCGCAAGCTCTACGATCTGCAACTGCGGCCGGACGACGATCGGCTCGAGGGAGCCGCATGATGCCGACGCAGGACGAAGACGAGAAGGATGACAAAAGCGGACGACCGACAAAGGCAGTCGTCGGCTCACACCGCGACGAGGAAGAGGTTTTCGGCAAGGCCTATGACCCTCGCATCATCAGGCGCATCTGGAGTTTCGTCAGACCGTATAGGGGCCGGATCTTCATCTCGGTCGCCGCGGTGCTGGTGTTCACGCTGACGCAGCTGGCGATCCCGCTGGTCATCCGCTACGCCATCGACCACGGCATGGCTCCGGGCAAGCTCGACCGCTCGGTGATGATCTCCGCGATCGCCGCCTTTACCGTGATCATTCTCGTCAACTACGCTGCCAGCCATGTGCAAGAGAGCGTCGTCGGCAAGGTGGCCGAGAACGTGCTGTCCGATTTGCGCCGCGCCATGTTCAGCCACCTGCAGAGGGTGTCACTGAGCTTCATGGACAAGACCGAGGTCGGCCGGCTGATGTCGCGCCTGCAGGGCGACGTCAATTCGATGCAGGAATTCCTCGAGACCTCGGTGATGTCGGTGGGCGACATCGTGCTTTTGTTCGGCATTGTCACCGTCCTGCTCTGGCTCGATTTTCGGCTCGGACTGCTGACGCTGTCGACCATGCCGATGCTGTTCATCGTGCGCCTGTTCTGGCTGCCGCGCGCCAAGGTCGCCTTCATGGCCGCGCACGAGACCAACTCCATCGCCAATGGCGCTCTGGCCGAAGGGATCCACGGCGTGCGCACCGTGCAGAGCCTCGAGCGCCAGCATGTCAACTTCGACCTTTACGACGAGAAGGTGCTGGCCAATCTCAATGCCCATCTGCGGTCGGCGAAATACGCTCAGGTGATGGTGCCGATCGTCGACACGCTGACCGGCATCGCCATGGCGACGGTCATCGTGGTCGGCGGTTCGATGGTGCTGTCGCACAGCCTCGATGTCGGCGTCATGGTGGCATTCCTGTTCTATATCCAGCGCTTCTTCGACCCGATCCGCTCGCTGACCATGCAGTACAGCGTCATGCAGCGCGCCATGGCTTCGGGCCAGCGCATCTCCGAAGTGCTCGACGTTCCGGTGGATGTCAGCGACAAGGAAAACGCGGTGGCGCTGTCGCGCGACATGGACGGCTCGGTCGAGTTCAGGAATGTCACCTTCGGCTACCGGCAGAACCAGCCGGTGCTGAAGAACATCTCCTTCCGCGTCAATCCGGGCGAGACCGTGGCCCTTGTCGGTCCAACCGGGTCCGGCAAGTCGAGCTCGATGGCGCTGGTGCACCGCTTCTACGATGTCTGGTCAGGCGAGGTTCTGGTCGGCGGCCATGATGTGCGTGACCTGACGCAGGATTCGCTCGGCGATCAGGTGGCCATGGTGCTGCAGGAGCCGTTCCTGTTCTCCGGCACGGTGCTGGAGAACATCCGCTACCACAAGACATCAGCCAGCCGCGAAGAGGTGGTGCGCGCCGCACAGGCGGTCGGTGCGCACGACTTCATCGAGCACTTGCCCGATGGCTACGACACCGAGCTCGAACAGCGCGGCGGCAATCTCTCGCTCGGCCAGCGCCAGCTGATCAGTTTTGCGCGCGCGCTGGTGGCCGACGCCAAGATTCTGGTGCTCGACGAGGCCACGGCCAGCATCGATTCCTACACCGAGATGCTGATCCAGAAGGCGCTGATAAAGCTTCTGGAGGGCCGCACCGGACTGGTCATCGCCCATCGGCTGGCCACCATCCGCGGCGCAGACCGCATCATCGTGTTGCAGAATGGCGAGATCGTCGAAAGCGGCAACCACGAGCAGTTGATGCAGAGGAAGGGCCTCTACGCCCGCCTCTACAACATGAACTACGCCTCGTTCGACGACATTTCCGAGGAAGAGATGGGAATGGACGCGGCGGTCGGCAAAGCGACGTGAGCGGTTCGAACCGATCGCCCTGCCCCTCCCCGAGAGATCTATTTGCGGGATCGCCTGACGTGGCCGCTGACCTGCACGCCGTCCTCGGCGCGCAGGTACAGGAAGCCGGGAATGGAGAGCAGCGGGATGGTCGCGGTCAGCAGGAACACCCGGTGGAAACGTTCCGGCGTGAGCACGTGGGTCTCCCCCGCGATCAGGCCCAGCAGCATGGCTGCGATCGAGACGCCAAGCGAAACGCTGAGCTGCTGCAGCACGCCGCCAAGGCTGGTGGCGCGGCTGAGCTTGTCCGCAGGCAGGTCGGCATAGGACAGCGTGTTGGAGGTCATGAACTGGGCCGAGCGGACGATGCCGAACAGGAAGACATAAACGCCGATCATCCAATGCGGCGTATCGGCATTCATCAGGGCGAAACCAGCCACGGTGGCGGAGCCGACAACGGCGCTGCCGATCAGCACTACACTGAAGCCGAAGCGCCGCAGCAGCGGCGACAGCAGCGGCCGCATCAGCAAGGCACCGAAGCTGCCGACGAATGTCAGCGACCCCGAGGTGACCGGGCTCATGCCGAAGCCGACTTGCAACATCAACGGCATGAGGAACGGCACGCCGTTGAGACCGACGCGGCACAGGCCACCGGCAAGCGTGCCGACCCAGAAGGAGCGAAATCGAAACAGCGTCAGGTCGACGGCCGGCGCCACGACGCGGCGCGCATAGCGCCCGAAAGCGAGCAGCAGCAGGACGGAAGCGGCCAGGACCAGCACTGTGGCTGAAACGGGGATGATCGGCCGGCCGATGTTTTCCAGCCCGAATTGCAGCAGCGCCACGCCGCATCCCACCATCAGGAACCCGGCGAAATCGAAGCGCTGCACCGCTTCCTCGTGGAAATCGTCGACGAAGCGCAGCGCCGCCAGGATGCCAAGGCAACCGAAGGGCACGTTGACGTAGAATATCCAGCGCCAAGAGGCGTAGGTGGTCAGCAGGCCGCCGAGCAGTGGCCCGATGACCGGCCCCATGATGGCCGGCAAGGTCATGTAGGTCATGGCGGTGATCAGCCCGCTGCGCGGAAAGCTGCGCAGCAGGATGAGCCGCCCGACCGGCGTCATCATGGCGCCGCCCAACCCCTGCAGCGCGCGCATGGCCAGGAGCATGCCGAAACTGTCGGCCATGCCGCACAGGGCCGAGCCAAGGGTGAAGGTGAACAGCGCCAGCGCGAACACTCTTCGCGCGCCGAACCTGTCGGCGAACCAGCCACTGACGGGAATGAACACGGCGAGCGTCAGAATGTAGGTGGTGATCGCAAGGTTGAGCCGGACCGGCGTCGTGTCGAGGCTGTGCGCGATGGCCGGGATCGCGGTGGTGATGATGGTGGAGTCGAGCTGCTCCATCAGAAAGGCGATGGCGACGATGATCGGGATGATCAGCCTCAGCCGCGGATCGCGCTCGGTGGCAAATTGAGGCTGTTCCAATGCTCCGGCCAATTCCATCATGCAGGCTGCTTATAGGTCGTAGCCAAGTGGCGCATCCTAGTTCAAAGGCAAGATTGCCTCACTTGTGCCAGCCAGCCGGAGCCTGATCGCACGGCCGTCTTATGGTCCGACAAATAGGTTGGGGGTAGTCCTTTCCACCCTGCCGGAAGTCAACAAATCTTGACCGGCGCCGTGAGCGAACTGGGCACCGGCTGGACCGGCGACGTCACCCAAAGACGCTGCGCGGTTCAGCGAGCGCCCGTCCCGATTTCGTGAAGGAACGTGTCCGACGCGCACGGCTTTCCTTCCCATATCTCTGGAACGGAAAGGAGCCATCCCATGAAAAGGCAACTCGTATTCTTCAGCTCCGTCCTGCTGACCCTGGTCACCAGCGCGATCCCATTTGCAACCGTCGCCGATGCCGCCGTCGTCAAGCATCATTATGTCCACCTCACCGCTGCCCATGGCGGCCATTCGAATGGCAGGCATGGAGGTCACGGCGGCTGGGTTGGCGGCGGCTGGACCGGCGACAATTCGGCGACCGGCAATGGCTGGATGGACAACTACTACAACGGTTACGGCAGCTACCATGGCTACGCCGGCGACTTCTGCGGAACCATCGCGTGGACGCTCGACCTGTGCGGTCCCCACGGCCCCTGATCGCTGACCGCCGCCGGCCTGAGCAAGACAGGCGATCCGGATGTTCCGGGACGCCTGTGTCGCGCACTGCGCCGGGCCGCGTTCCCATGCGCAGTGTCGCAAGCAAATGCCATGGTTCCGTCGGGCTCGGGAATGTCGAGGGCCCGGATGCTAGGCGATTTCGGGGCGTCTTGATGCCTCACGGATCGCCTTGTGGACGTCGCGCTGCAAATCCATGAAGGCCGGGGTTTCCATCACCTCTTCCCTGCGCGGCCGTTCGATGTCCACGTTGAAGGTCTGCATGATGCGTCCCGGGCCGATCCCCATGACAACGATGCGGTCCGACAGATAGACCGCCTCCTCAACGTCATGCGTGACGAAGAGCACGGTCAGCCTATGTTCTTCCCAGATCTGGGTCAGCAGTTCCTGCATCTGATGCCGGGTCAAGGCATCGAGCGCGCCGAACGGCTCGTCCATCAACAGCATCTTCGGCCGATAGGACAGCGCGCGCGCAATGGCGACGCGCTGCTTCATGCCGCCCGACAGTTCGGACGGAAAGCGGTCGGCGCTCTGCGACAGCTTGACGAGGTCGAGATGCTCGAGCGCGATCTCACGGCAGGCCGTGCGGTCGTAACCGGCGGCCTTGAGGGCGAACTCGATGTTCTGCCGCGCCGTCAGCCAGGGAAGCAGCGTGTAGGACTGGAAGACGACGCCACGGTCGAGACCAGGCTGCAGGATCGGCACACCATCGATGCTGAGATCGCCGGCGTCGAAGTCCTGCAGGCCGGCGACGATCGACAGCAGCGTGCTCTTGCCGCAGCCCGACGTGCCGACAAGGGAGACGAACTCATTGTCGGCAAGATCGAGGTTGATGTCGCGCAACACCTCCGTGCGCCGCTCGCCCGTGCCGAAGCTCTTGTCGAGACCTGCGATGCGCAATTTGGGAACAGTCATCGGCGGTTCCTCATTGCGAATGGCCTTCCTGCCGGAACAGAACCTTTTCCAGGGCCTTCATGACCTGGTCGGTGATGAGACCGAGCACGCCGAGAAGCAGGATGTAGCCGATGATGGTGTTGGTCTGGAAATAGCGCTGCGACACGGTGATGCGATAGCCCAAGCCGGACGTCGCCGCGACGAGTTCGGCCAGCACCAGCCAGGTCCACGCCCAGCCCAGGCTGATGCGCAGCGTATCCCATATGCCAGGCAAGGCGCTGGGCACGACAATGCGCGTCAGGATCTTGCGGTCCGGCAGCCCGAGCGTGCGGCCAAGGCCGATGAAATCGGCGGGAACCCGTTTCACATTGTCCATGACCATCAGCACCTGCTGGAAGAAGGTGCCGATAAAGATGATCAGGAATTTCTGCGTATCGCCGGTACCGGCCCACAGAATGGAGAGCGGCACGAAAGCGACGACCGGCATGTAGCGGATGAAATCCACCAGCGGCTCGATACCAGCCTCCCAGGAGCGGAAGCTGCCGATCAGCACGCCGATGGGGATCGACAGGGCCGAGGCGATGAGGAAGCCGATGGAGATGCGATACGCCGAGGCCGTGAGATCTATCCAGAGCGTGCCGTCGGTGGCGAGCTTGGCGATCTGGGTCGCGACGCTGCCGGGCGACGGCAGGAAGATGGGCTTTACCCATTCCAGCCCGGTCGCCGCCCACCAGGCAAGGCCAAGCCCGACAAAGACGGCCACCGCGATCATCAGGAAACGCGAGCGGGCGATGGGCACGCCGATCCCGGAGGATCGGCGGCGCCTTGCTTGTTTCGCGACCGGTCCCGCTGCCGGACGGGTCAGGCCGGTTTTCGCGGGGGGCTCTCCGGACATTTGCGTTACCACCGCGATCCGGCCTCTGTCATTCCGCCGCCTTGACGAAGGACGGGTCGATCATCTGCTCAGGCGTCACATCCGCCTGAAGCAGCTTGGCGTTCTTGGCGGCCGCTTCGACATCGGCGAATGTCTTGGTGGTGAAATCGCCGGTCAGCGCGGTCTTGTTTTCGGCGAGCGAGTAATAGCGCACGCCGTCGAATGCGGTGTTCAGGTCCTTGACGTCGGAACCGACTGCCTTGGCGATGATGGCGCGGCCGCCGGGTGTGTCTGAATTATAGTCCTTGAGCGCGGCGTCCCAGCTCTTGATCATGGCCAGCACCTGACCGGGCCGCGACTTGATCACTTCGTCGCGCACCACCAGCACGTCGCTGATCAGGCCGGGATCCTCGCCGGCGGTGAACAGCAGCTTGACGTCCTTGTTCTGTGCCATGGCGACAGTGAGGTACGGCTCGTAAGTAACGGAGACCGGCACGCGGCCGGCGATCAAGGCGCCGCCGGCATCGGCGGCCGGCATTGGAACCGGCTGGATATCGGCGACCGACATACCGTTTTTTGCCAGTGCGTATTTGAGCAGGATGTCGCTCGTCGTGCCTTCCTCGAAGGCAACCTGCTTGCCCTTGAGGTCAGCGATCGAGGTGACGTCCTTGCCTGCGATGATGGCGTCGGCCGTCATGGAGACATCGAGCAGCAGCACGATCTTCACCGGCAGGCCGGCGGCGACCATGCCCATCGCCGTGTGGGTGGCGATGTTGGCCGCGTCGAGCTGGCCGCTGGCCAAGGCGGCATTGATGTCCTTGTCCTCGGCGAAATTGACAATCTGGACGTCCGACAGGCCGTTTGCTTTGAACAGGCCCTTGGCGTCAGCGACGTGCCACTGGCCATAGCCAAGCCAGGGCTCGATGCCGATCTTGAACGATCCGGCCTCGGGCGTCGTGGGAATGGCCGCATCGGCCGCGTAGGCCGCTGGGGCGGCGGCGAGCCCGACGGCGGCGGCCATCATGAGCGCGCGAAATTGTCCTGCTAGGTTACGCATCATCTCTAAGTTCCCCTTGATGATCAGACCGCTTTTATACCCAGGCATCCGGTCTGGTGAGACTGTGGGTTTCTGCTCTCGCGGCAATGAGCCCCGGCGTCTTGCCCACCACTTCGTGGTGAAGTGCAAGGATATTTCAGCGTCAGCGGCAGCGGATGTCAAGGCTAAAATACATACATGCATATACAAGTTGGCGTGACTCCATTTTGCCCTGTGATCAGGCGCGTCCGCCCGTCCCTTCAGGATCGATCCGGTCGAGGAAATCGGTGACCCGATCGACCCCAGCGACGGGCTCGCTGCCGACCATGACCGCGACCGAAAAGGCAATCAGGGAAGAGACCGGCGTGTGGCTGCGCGCGCCGGCCCGCAGGTTCATGACCAGGGTCGGCGACAGGAAAAGCCCTGCGCGCAGAACCGCGCGCCAATCGGCCGGCAGCATGCCGCGCCGATTGAGCTCGAGCAGCAAGGGCCGCCACAGGGCGGTCGCCTTGACCTCCAGCAGGTCGCGGCGGACAGGACTCAGATCCCAGTCCGTGTCGACATGAAAGAGGCTTCCGTCCAGCCGCGCCCGCGCGCGAAAAACCTCCGTCGCGATGGCCGGATCGTAGAGCCAGAACGGGTGGGCGAAGATGTTGTGGAACGTTGCCTTCACCTCCGCCAGCAGCGTGGGGATGTGCGAACCGGCGAAGGCGGGATCGAAGAAGGACAGTTCCGCCCCACTCGCCTTCGCCGTGTACCAGACATTGGCATTGTGGGCATCGCCATGCGCGACCACGCCGCCGGCATCGGCAAGCCGGTCCGGCCGCAGCCGCGCGGCCGCGGCGTCGAAAAGCTCACCGATGCTGCTGGTGTAAGGCCGGCCGTTGACGACGAATTTCAGCCGGGAGAACTGCTCCCAGTCCAGTTCCTGATCTGGGAAGACAAACGGCTTGCCGATATAGAAATCGGCCAGTCGGCCGCCCGGCGACGAGCGTGTATCGGCGTCGATCAGCCGCTCATGAAACAGCCGGTGGATAGGCTCCGCCGCGACCTGCGCGACGGTCACCGGATGCAGCGTCTCGAGATAGACCTCGAGCAGTCTGGCCGAAAGCTCGCGCTCGGCATGAACCGCCTCGCGCCGCTTGCCCGCATCATCCTCGGTATCCAGCGCGAACAGCACGTCCGAAAATCTCGGATCCGTGCGGCGGCGATAGACAAGGATCTGCTCGCCAGGCTGGGCGGACATATGGACGGGCTGATCGACCGGCAGGCCTGCACGCGACAGGATCTCGGCCCGGTAGTATTCGCCGGTCATGCCCTCCTCGCGTTCTTCCTGATGGAACTTGAAGAAGTAGGCCTGACCGTCGCTGTCAAAAAAGCCGTTCAACGAATTGAGGCTGTATTTGTCGAAATTGATGCGGACATTGCTGGGGCTCAGCCCGAACAGATCGGCCAGCAATGTCATCAGCGCGCGCTGCGCCTCGGCGACATCGTGCTGTGCGAGAGCGCGGATCCGCGCCGTGCGGCTCTGCATCATCGGTCGTCCCTTCCAGCGATTCCGACCGCAAGGCAGGAAACGGCTCTTATCAGTGCATGTACATACATCTGCGTCGAAAGCTTCGTGATCCGCATCCGCTTTCGAAGTCAGTGGGTCCTGGAGGGTGAATACCGGCTGCCGAGCGAATAGCGGCTGCCGGCATAAGTCAGCTTGCTGATCGTCGCCACGACGGCGCCCGTCCATGTGCGGCGATGCAGGAACAGGCAGCAGCTGCCGACATCGATGTTCAGATGCCGCGCGGTCTCGGCATCGGCGGGAATCGCCGAGATGATATGCTCGACCTCGGTCACCGGAGTCTTCTGCATGAGGTAGTCGTAGGTCGCGGTCTTTGAAAAATCCTGCTTGTCGTAGTCGGGGATCAGGCTCGGATTGACGAAGCGCTCTTCCAGTTGCACCGGCAAATCGTTCTCGAAATTGACGACGACGGAGTGATAGATCGAAACCCGCTTTGGAAACTCGAAGGACAGAGCGAGCTCCTTGGTCGGCATGATGGTTTCGAGCACCAGGACTTCGGAGCGATGCCTGTTGCCGCGCTCGACGATTTCGGCCGCGATGTTGTTGATCTCGATCAGCGTCGATTGCGGCCGGGGCGGCGCGATGAAGGTGCCCACACCTTGCAGCCGGATCAGGAACCCCGCCGCGGTCAGTTCCCGCAAGGCGCGGTGGACCGTCATGCGCGAGACACCAAGCGAAACCACCAGCTCGTTCTCGGACGGCAGCTTGCGATCCTTGCCCCACCGGCCCGTTCCGATGTTGGCCAGGATGTAGTCCTTCACCTTCTCGTAAAGAGGGCTCGCCGTATCGGGCAAATCGATCATTTCAAAGTCCTTTCCGGCAATTTATCGGAAATCACGCCGGCTCAACAGGTTGCCGCATGCGGATGATTGTTTTCAAGCCATCGCTCTCCCCCGCCAACAGCCGCTCATAGGCGGCCGGAATGTCGTCGAGACCGATCTCGCGATCGATCAGGGCGAGCAACGGTTCGCTGAGTTCACGGAGCATCCCAACGGCGTCGGGCAGCTCGTCGGCGAAGGCATGGCATCCCAACAATGCGATCTCGCGTTCGACCAGGAGATTTGGGTCGATGTCGAGACGACCATGGAAAATGCCGACCATCGCCACCGCGCTGCCGGAATCGAGAACGCCGAGCAACTGAGTGAATGCGGCGATGCTGCCGGTCGCCTCGACGGCCGCCAGCAGCGGCGCATTGGCCGTCGCGGCGGCAATCGCCTCACGGTTGAGGTCGACGCTTGTTGCTCCGGTCACCTTCGCCACGCGGGCACGGCGCGCCTGGTTGCGGTCGGCGACAAGCACCGTGCCGGCAAAGCTCCGGGACAGCAGCAGCGCGGCAAGACCGCCGATCGGCCCGCAGCCAACGACCAGCACCGAGCCTGCCGTCTTCGGCAGGCGCCGCACCGCGTGAAGCGCCACCGCAAGCGGCTCGGCCATTGCTGCGACCCGCTCGTCAAGCGCGGCATCGACAACATGCAGCAGGCGTGCGGGCAGCACGGCTTGCTCGGCAAAGCCGCCGTCGCAGACTTCGCCGATGAAGCCCAGCGAAGCACAGAGATGGCGCCTGCCGGCACGGCACTGCGCGCAGTCTCCGCACCAGAACCGGGAATCGGCAACCACCCTGTCGCCGACGGCGACGGTGTCGACGCCCTCGCCCACGGCAATCACCGTGCCGGTCAGCTCATGGCCGGCCGTCGAAGGCGAGCGGCTTATCCATTGGCCGGTGCGGAAATTGTGCAGGTCCGACCCGCAGATGCCGGCGGCATCGATGCTGAGCTTTACCCAGCCCGCATCCGGAATGCCCGGTGCGGCGATATCCTCCACGCGCAGATCGCCGGGTCCATAAAGCCGTGCCGCCTTCATCGCGATCGTCTCCGTTCAGCCGGCGAGATAGCGGTCGCGGATCTCCGAGACCGCGTTTTCATGCGAACTGAAGCCCTCGTAGCGGGCGAGCCTGCGGGCATGTTTCGCCAGTTCCGGGTAGGCGGCCGAGGTGACATAGCCGACCGACGAGCGCTTGACGAAATCCGTCACCGAAAGCGGTCCATAGGTTCGCGCCCAGCGGCTGGTCGGCAGCACCGCGTTCGGCCCAAGGACGAAGTTGGCAAGCGTCACCGGCGTGTGCGGACCCATGAGGATTTCGGCGGCCTCGGTGATGTGTCCGAGATGCGCGAACGGCTCCTTCGACAGGATTTCCAGGTGTTCGGGCGCATAGTCGTTGATGAAGCGATAGCTGTCTTCCAGCGATGCGGTCAGCACGATGCCGCCGCGCTTTCCCGTCAGCACCGCGCGTGAGAATTCCACGCGCTGCTCCGTCATCCGCGACCAGTGTTCCGGGAGTGCGGCAAGTGCCGCCTCGGCAACCTTGCGGCTGTGCGTCACCAGATAGGCCGAGGAATCCGGCCCGTGCTCGGCTTCGATCAAGAGGTCAAGCGCGGCCAGGCCGCCGTCGATACTGTCATCGGCAAAGATGATGGCTTCCGACGGACCAGCCGGAAGACCGGTGTCGATGATCGACGACAGCACGCTTTTCGCCGCCACCACCCACGGGCTGCCGGGACCGACGATCTTGAGCGCGGGCTTCACCGTCTCGGTGCCGTAGGCGACGGCGGCGACAGCCTGTGCGCCGCCGCATTTGTAAACGGTGTGAACGCCGGCGAGGCGAGCGGCGACAAGGGTCGCCGCATCCACCGAACCGTCCGATGTCGGCGGCGTCACGATGGCGATCTGCGGCACACCGGCAATGACCGCCGGGACCGACGTCATCATCGTCACCGAAGGAAAGGCACCCTTGCCGCGTGGCACGTAGAGCGCGACCGAGGCGATCGGCGTGTATCGGTCGCCGGCATAGGCGCCCGGCCGGACTTCCTTGAGCCACATCGTCTCCGGCTTCTGCTCCTCATGGAAATGCCTGATGTTGTCGATGCCGAAGCCGATGCTTTCCACGACGTCCTTTTCGACCTTGTCGAAGGCCGCGTCGAACTCGGCTTCCGACACCTTCAGTCCGCCCTCCGTGACATTGGCCTTGTCGAGTTCCCTGGCGAAGCGGATCAGCGCGGCGTCACCCTCGTCCTTGACGGCCTGGATGATCGGGCGGACCTTTTCGACGAAGACCGACAGATCGGCCTCGGCGCGTTTCAGCAGGCCGGCCCGCTGGCTGGCATCGAGCGATGACAGATCGTGGAAGCTGATGTCGGACATGGGTATTCCTCTTTGTTGGAGCGCAACGTGCCGGCAGGTTACGTTGCGGGAGACGTTGATTTCGAACCAGTGGCGAGCTGCCTCAGATCGATGCCAGGAAACCGCCATCCACCGGAATGGACTGGCCGGTTATGTAGGCCGCGGCGTCCGAGGCAAGGAACACGGCAACGCCGTGCAGATCGCCGAGATCACCGAAGCGATGCTGCGGGATCTTGGCCAGCATGGACTGCTGCCATGCCTCGTTGTTGTAGAACACATCGGTCATGGCCGTCCGGAAATAGCCCGGGGCGATGGCGTTGACCCTGATGCCGAGATCGGCCCACTCCGCGGCAAGCGCTCGCGTCATGCCGAGCAGGCCTGACTTCGACGAGCCATAGGGCACCGCGGTGGGAATGCCGACTTCCGAGGTCAGCGAGCAGAGATTGATGATGGCGCCGCCACGCCCGGCGTCGCGCATCTGTCGCGCCGCGGCCTGCGCGCAGAAGAACGCCCCCTTGAGATTGGTGTCGACGATCCGGTCCCAGAGCGCCTCGTCGACGTCGAGCGAGGGCCGGACCTCTTCCATCCCCGCATTGTTGACGAGGATGTCGAGACCGCCAAGCAGGCCGGCAGCCTCGGCGATGGCCGCATGGCAGCGGCCGACATCGGTGACGTCGAGGGCGACGGCATGCGCCACCCCGCCGGCCGCGCGGATCGCCGCTGTCGTTTCCCCGAGGGAGGCCAGGCTGCGCGCGGTGACCGCGACGTCGGCGCCGGCAGCGCTCAATGCCTCGGCGATGCCGCGGCCAATACCTCGGCTGGCGCCGGTGACCAACGCCTTCCTGCCGGCGAGATCGAACAGAGAAGCATTGCGCATGTGATCCTCCTTGCCGGTGTCGGCTTGCGCTTCCATAGCGAGACTATCAGATCAAGTTACATATACAAGCATATACAAACCATTTCGGCTACGCTACTCCTGGCAAAATTCGCTGCACCAGCCGCCGCCGACGACCAGGCGCGCGCGGGGCGATGCAGCGAAACCAATGTTTGAGAACCCGATCGACGGACAGGTGTCTGTCGACCGACCACAGAGGAGCCCGCTCGTGTCGAAAGCTTCAGACATGGTCCGAACCGAAGTCACACGCCTGTCGCCTTACAATTCCGGACTGACCATCGGCGAGGTCATGCAGCGATATGCTCCGGCCAGGATCGCCAAGCTGGGCTCGAACGAAAACCCGCTTGGCCCGAGCCCGACGCTCGCCACGATGATGCAGGCCGGCCCCGAGATGTTCCGGCTCTATCCGGATCCGGCCGGGCGCAAGCTGCGCCAGGCCATCGCAGCCAAATATGAATTCGGCGAGGACCAGATCATCCTCGGCAATGGCTCGGAGGACCTTCTCTCCGTCATCAGCCGTGCCGTGCTGCGGCCCGGCGACGCCGTCGTCACGCTCTATCCGTCGTTCCCGCTGCACGAGGACTATGCGACGCTGATGGGCGCGACCATCCACCGTGTGGCCGTCAACGACGATCTCACGATCAATGTCGACGCCCTGATCGAGGCGGTGCGCGAAAGGCCGCGCTTGCTGATGTTCTCGAACCCTATGAACCCCGTCGGCAGTTGGCTCTCCGGCAGCGATCTGTCGAAGGTGCTGGATGCCGTCGGTGACGAGACGCTTGTTGTCATCGACGAAGCCTATGCCGAATATGCGCTAGGCGAGGACTACGCCTCGTCAATGCCTTACCTCTGCAAACGCGATCTGCCCTGGATCGTGCTGCGGACATTTTCAAAGGCGTTCGGCCTGGCCGGATTGCGGATCGGCTTCGGCATCGTCGGCGATCCGGAATTGCGTGCGCTGCTCGACAGGGTGCGCACACCGTTCAACGCCAATGGCGTTGCGCAAGCGGCCGCGCTGGCAGCGCTCGCGGATGAGGGACACCTCGCCAAGGTCGTCGCGCTGGCCAGGACGGAGAGAGCCCGTCTCGAAGATTTCCTGGTGAGCAAGGGCCTCGAAGTCGCCCGTTCCCGAGGCAATTTCCTGTTCTTCAACTGCGGGCAAGATGCCTCCGCCTTCGCCGAGGGCCTGCTTCGCGAAGGTGTCATCGTCAAGCCGTGGAAGCAGGAAGGTTTTGACAGCTACGTGCGTGTCAGCATCGGCTCGCCAGCGGAGAATGACCACTTCATGGCGGCGCTGTCGCAGCTGTTGTGATTTCCCGAAAGCCATGCTGAATTGCCTGGCGCGCACCGGGCACGATGGCCGACGGTCTGCCGTTGCCATATGGAGTTTTTCGCAGGTGGCGCATCCCCTTTCGCCCGACGGCTTCATCCAGCCTCCCGGGCCTGTTTTCCTCCCCGGTCACCCTGACGATGCCCAGCATGCTTGAGAGCAACCCACCGAAGAGCCTCTACCGCGAAACGGCCGGCGGCACCGGCTGCTACCCTGCCCTCGCCGGCGCGCAGCGGGCGAGGGTCGCGATTGTCGGCGGAGGTTTCACCGGCCTTTCGACTGCCCTGCATCTGGCGGAAGCCGGCGACGACGTTGCCGTGATCGAGGCCCGACAGCCGGGCTGGGGCGCGTCGGGCAGGAATGGCGGCCAGGTCAATCCCGGCCTCAAATACGATCCCGACACGATCGAGGCGATGTTCGGCCCTGAGCTTGGGCCTCGGATGGTCGATTTCTCCTATGGCGCGCCGGACTTCACCTTCGATCTAATCAGGCGCCTGTCGATCGCCTGCGAGGCGCGGCAGAACGGCACCATACGCGCGGCCATCCGGCCGAAGCCGGAAGCCGCCGCACAGACCACGGCCGCGCAATGCATACGACGGGGAATGCCGGTCGAAATGCTGGACGCACAGGCGATGGCGGCGCGCACCGGAACCGACAGATACATAGCCGGCATGTTCGACGCCCGCGGCGGCGACCTCCATCCCCTGAAATACAGCCTTGGGCTGGCAGCCGCCGCGCGGGACGCCGGCGCGCGGATATTCGGCGGCAGCGAAGTCCTCTCGCTGAAGAGGGAGGCCGGGCGATGGGTCCTCAAAACCGCGAACGGCTCAGTCAGCGCCGAGAAGGTGCTTGTCGCGACCAATGGCTATACCGGAAGCCTGTGGCCGGACCTGCGGCAGTCCCTGGTTCCGGTGTTCAGCGCGATCGCGGCGACCGAACCGCTTTCACCGGCGGCCGCGACCCAGATTCTCCCCGACAGGCCTGTCGTCTACGAGGCCGGCAACATCACCGTGTACTACCGCATCGACGCCCAGAACCGTCTTCTCATGGGCGGCCGGGGACCGATGAGGCCCATCGGAGATGCTTCCGCCATCCGCTACCTCACCGACTATGCGCTGCGACTTTGGCCAGCGCTTGCAGGGGTTCGCTGGACACATGGCTGGAACGGCCGGGTCGCGATCACCAATGACCATCTTCTGCACATTCACGAGCCGGAAGACGGCGTCCTGATCTGCCTTGGCTACAATGGCCGTGGCGTCGCCATGGCATCGGCAATGGGCGCTGCCCTGGCGCAGCGCCTGCGAGGCAAAGAGACGCCGCCGTTTCCCATGCCGATATCGCCGCTCCAGCCAATCCGGTTTCACCGGTTCTGGCCGCTCGGGGTGAAGGCCGCGATCCTTTCCGGGCGGCTGAAGGATCGGTTCGGCATCTGACGCGGAGCCCGCATGGCCTGGCGGCTTACGGGTCGCGAGAAAAACTATGCTTTCAGGTCAGACAATCTCTGGGCATGCCATCTCAGATGGTCGTCCATGAATGTCGAAATGAAGAAATACGAATGGTCATAGCCATCCTGCATGCGCAGGGTCAGCGCAATGCCGGCCTTGGCGCAGGCAGCCTCCAGAAGCCAGGGCTTCAGCCCGTCATTGAGAAATCCGTCAGATGTCCCCTGGTCGACGAAAAACTCCGGGAAACGGTGGCCATCCTCGATGAGCAAGGTGGTGTCGTAAGGCCGCCATGATGTCTCGTCCGCGCCGAGATACTTTTCGAAAGCCGGCCGCGACCAGCCGGCGGTGCTCGGCTGCACGATCGGCGCGAAGGCCGAGCAGCTTTTGAAACGTCCGGGATTCTTGAGCGCGATCGTCAGCGCGCCATGCCCGCCCATCGAGTGGCCGAAGATCGCCTGGCGCGTCATGTCAGCCGGAAATTCCCGCGCGATCAACGCCGGCAATTCCTCGGTGACATAGGAATACATGCGGTAGTTCCTGGCGTAGGGCTCTTGCGTCGCATCGAGGTAGAAGCCGGCACCGCCGCCGAACTGCCAATTGTCCTTCTCGTCGGGGATGCCGGCGCCGCGAGGGCTGGTGTCGGGACAGACGACGATCAGGCCAAGCTCGGCGGCCATCCGCCTGTACTCACCCTTGTCCATGACGTTGGCGTGGGTGCAGGTGAGGCCGGAGAGGTACCACACGACAGGACAAGGTTTTTCGCGAGCCTGCGGCGGCACGAAGACGGCGAAAATCATGTCGCAGGAGCAGACATCCGAAGCGTGGGAATAGACGCCCTGCACGCCGCCATGCGACTTGGCCGAGGAGATGGTCTTCATCCGGTCCGACATGTGTTTCTTCTCCGCCAAACGTCCTTCACGGCCGCCTGTCTACGGCATGGGCCGGGATCGCGGCAACCCTGATGGATTGGACCATGGTTCCCAGGCGAGGCGGCTGCCGAAAATCATCCCCATAAGGGCCAAACCATTGAGGGTCACCCAGTGCAGGTCCGGGTCGTCCGACGTGATGCGCGTAACAACGCTGACGATGGATGGAGCGGGCACATCGGCCGACACTTATGCGCCGGATGGCATTGACGGCGATATCCCCACCGTGCTGTGGCCCGTGCACAACGGCCTGCTGCGCTACGGATGACAAGCGCATCGCAAAACAAGGGCCAGAATTTCGCAGCCATTGCGCGGTAAGTTTTTGCTTGTGAACAAGCTGGCGGATTGTAGCCTGCGCACGAGCCGGTCCAACAAAGGTGGTGCGCGAGATGGTCGACATCCAAATCCCGATGGATGCAGCGTGCCGCTGAAAGCAGTAGCTCATATCGAGGCCATGTCCGCCTTCGCGCTTGCGAATTTCGGCGGCTATGACGGGCCAACCCTTGCTCAGAATGAAAGCGCTTTTCCGCCCAGCCCCATGGCCATTGCCGCTGGCCAGGACGCGATTGCCCGCAGCCATCTCTATCCCGATCCGGACTGGACGGCACTGCGCGGGGCGATCGCGCAAGCCTATGGTGTCGAGCGCGACATGATCCTGTGCGGCGCCGGTTCAATGGACCTGATCAATTGCACCATCGCGGCGTTTGCGGGCCCAGGCGCGGAGGTGCTGGGCACCTCCTATGCCTATAATTTCGCCGCATCCGCCGCCGCGCGTGTCGGTGCGGCCTACGTCAAGGCAGCAGAGTACGATTTCATCGTTTCGATCGACAGCATCCTGGCTGCCGTCACGCCCGCAACGCGTATCGTTTTCGTCTGCAATCCGGGCAATCCGACCGGCACCCGTATCCGCAACAGCGAACTGCTGCGGCTACGCGCGGCGTTGCGGCCGGACGTGCTCCTGATGATCGATCAGGCCTATGGCGAATTCGACGACCAAGACCCCGGGCAGATCCTTGCGCTTGTCGCGCGCGGCGATACCGTCGTGCTGCGCACCCTCTCGAAGGCTTATGGTCTGGCCGGGGCACGCGTCGGCTGGGGCCTGTTTGCGCCTTCGGTCGCGGCGCAAGTGCGCAAGATACAGAATTCGAACCAGGTCACGACGCCCAGCCTCGCCATGGCCGTCGCGGCTTTGGAGGATCAGGCCTACATGCGCGAAACGGTGGCCCGCACGGCCGGAATTCGCGACCGGTTTGCGCAGGATCTGAGGTCTGCCGGATACCATGTTCCCGAAAGCCGGGCGAATTTCGTGCTGATCCGCTTCGCCGGCGCAGCTGCCGCGGAGGCCGTCGAGAAAACCTTGCGCGGCGCCGGTATCATCGTGCGGAGCCTGGGCGGCTACGGCCTCACCGACTGTTTGCGAGCGACGGTCGGCCCGCAAGAGATGATGGATCGGGCGCTGCGCATACTGATCGACATGCGCGGCGACTAGATCCGGCGACCGCATGTTCTGCGACCTGCATCCTGGGAGATTTGAGAAATGCCGTACCTGCCCGTCCGAGACTTCATCGGCTATGGCGAAAAGCCGCCTGCCGCGCAGTGGCCTGGCGGGGCCAAGCTGGCCCTCAACATCGTCGTCAATTATGAGGAAGGCGCCGAATACAGCATCGGCGAGGGCGACGGCGTCTCCGAGGCGATCCTGTCGGACCTCGCGGTGTCCCCGGCGGCGCCGGGTCTGCGCAACCGCAACATGGAATCGCTCTACGAATACGGCTCACGCGTCGGCGTGTGGCGGCTGGCCTCGCTTTTCCGGGAAAAGAACATTATCCCGACCTTCTACGTCGTCGGGCGAGCGCTCGAGCTCAATCCAGCGGCCGGCAAGGCGATCGCGGCACTCGGCAGCGACATCGTCTGCCATGGCTGGCGCTGGATCGACTACGCCCCGCTGAGCGAGGAAGAGGAGCGCAATCACATCGCGATGACGGTGGACACCGTCCAGCGGATCACCGGCATTCGCCCGCTCGGCTGGTACACCGGCCGGCCCAGTCTCAACACCCGGCGGCTGGTGGCGGAGCATGGCGGCTTCCTGTTCGACTGCGATGACTACAATGACGACCTGCCCTATTTTGTCGACGTCGACGCCAAGCGGCATCTGGTCGTCCCGCACAGCTTCGACAACAATGACAGCCGGTTCTCGCGCGGCTCCGGCCTGGAGACCGGCAGCCAGTTCTTCGAGTATGTCAGCGATGGCGTGGACTGGCTGCTGGCCGAAGGCGAAAAGACGCCGCGCATGATGACGGTTTCGCTGCACTGCCGGCTGGCGGCCCGGCCGGGCCGCATGATCGGGCTCGCCCGCTTCCTCGACAAGATCAAGGCCAATCCCGACATATGGATCTGCCGCCGCTCCGACCTTGCCCAACATTGGCTGGATCGGTTCGGCTGAGAAAGCATTCGGCGGCATTGTTTTGACGCAATTCCGGACGGAAGACCGCTTCGCACTTTTCCTGCAATTGCTCTGGCAGCCGGCCACCACCCTACTTATTGGGAACCTCATAGACCTTGCCATGCCAGGGTGCTGCATCGATCTGGTCTAGCGCCATCACGTAGAGTTCTTTCTCGTCGGGTCCGAAGGCGAAGTTCGGCATGGATGGCGACGGAACCGAAAGCGTGCGCAACAGCTTCGCGTCCTTGTCGACGACGATGATCTTGCCTGGCGCGTCGAGCGAGCGTGGGCTCTGGCCGATATACATCTCGCCAGCCTTGTCCATCTTGATGCCGTCAGGCCAGATATGCGGCTGGCTCGGGAACAGATCATCGAGGCGCAGGAAGACGCGACGGTTGCTCAGGCCGTGGTCGGCCTGGACGTCGAACTCTATGATCCTGTTATCCTCGGTCTCGACCAGATAGAGGATTTTTCCATCGTTCGACATGACCAGGCCATTGGCATTGTGCAGGTCGCCGGCAACCTTCTTCACGCTGCCATCCTTGCCGATGTAGTAGGCAGAGGCGTCGATCAGCGGTCCGCCCTTGCCGGACCCGGTGAAGTAGATGCCGCCATCCTTGTCTGGCGCGAAGTCATTCGGTCCGCTGAACGGCCTGCCGTCCGTATCCTTGTCATAGGCCGGCAGCGTCTTGCCGTCGGCGGAGATGCGGCCGATCGAGTTGCTGTCGTAGCAGGTGACAAGAAACTCGCCAGAGGTCGTCGGCAACACCGCTGAAGGGCCACAACCGTCCATCTTCCAGAAGATCTCGTTCTTCTTGCCGTCCCAAACGGTCACCGTGCCGCGGCCGTATTCGACGTAGAAGAGCTTGTCCTGATACCAGATCGGACCTTCGGCGAACCACGCGTCTTCATTGATGACCTTGACGTCTCCCGCATGCGCGGAGGATGTGAGGGCCAGGGCAAGCATGGTGCCCAGCAGATGCCATTTGATCATGCGATTCCCCTTTGTTTTCAGATGGTCGAAATCTTCCTCGTTCAGCTTTGCCGGCGTTTCCGGCCGGTCACGGTTTGCGTCGGTTCGTCGAATGGATGGATGGCCGGGCTCTATGAGCGCAAACGCTTGCCTTCGGGGTCGAAGGGCGGATGCGGCAGCAGGATCGCCTCATGCGGCCTTCCGAGTATGGCGACCGAGACCTTGTCTCCGGCCTTGGCCGAGCCGGCCTTGACATAGCCGAGCGCCAGGGACTTCTCGACGAAATAGCCATAGGCGCCCGAAGACACCTGTCCGATCGGCGTGCCATCGGTGAGGAAGATCGGTTCGCCGCCGGTTGCGTCGGCATCCCTGGCATCGATCGACAGCATGATGAGTTCATCGCGCGCCGGCTTGCCGGCGATGGCAGCATAGGCATCGCGGTTGAGGAACGCGCCCTTGTCCATTTTGACAAGGCCATCGAACTTGACCTCCTGCGGCCAATATTCGGGCGAATATTCGCGACTCCAGCTGCCATAGCCCTTTTCAACGCGCAGCGACATCAGCGCACGCGATCCGACCGGTCCGGCGCCGACTTCATTGCCGGCCTTGAGCAGCGCGTCGTAGAGTTCGACCTGGTCGGCGGACTTGCAATGCAGTTCCCAGCCAAGGTCACCGGTGAAGGACACCCTGAGCGCCACCACATCGATGCCGGCGACGGTGATCCGGCGTGACTGCATGAAGGGGAATGCCTCGTTCGACAGATCCTCATTGGTCAGGCGCTGCAGCAGGTCGCGCGAACTCGGTCCCGCCACGTTGAAGCCGCAGAGCTCCTCGGTGCGCGAGCGGAAAGTCGTGCCCTCGGGCAAGGGGACGGCCTTGAAGAACCTTTGGTGGAAGCGTTCGGCCATGCCGGAGCCAATGACCATGAATTCGTCGGCGGCGAGCCTGGTCACGGTGAAGTCGCCGGCGATGCCACCGCGCTTGCCGATCAGCGGCGTGAGGCAGGAGCGGCCAACTTTTGCCGGCATGCGGTTGGCGAACAGCGCATTGAGCCAGGCCTCGGCACCGATGCCCTTGACCTCGTATTTGGCGAAATTGGAGATGTCGATGATGCCGGCGCGTTCGCGCAGCATGCGCGCCTCGCGGCCCACCGGTTCCCACCAGTTCTGGCGCGTGAAGCCGATCGTCTCCTCGTGCGGCTCGCCCTCGGCGGCGAACCACAGCGGGTGCTCCCAGCCAAAATTGAGGCCGAAGACGGCGTTCATTCCCTTTTGCATGTCGTAGACGGGCCTGGTCCGCACCGGTCGCCCGGCGGCGCGTTCCTCGTTGGGGAAATGGATCTTGAAGCGATGGCTGTACTGATCCTGGACGCGGGCCTTGGTGAAGGCCTTGCCGGCCCAGTGGCCGAAGCGCGCCATGTCCCAGGCGAACATGTCGAGCGAGGGCTCACCCTCGATCATCCACTCGGCTGCCAGCTTGCCCATGCCACCCGACTGCGAGAAGCCGGGAATGATGCCGTTGCAGCAGAAATAGTTGCTGAGTTCGGGCACCGGCCCGAACAGCACCGCGCTGTCCGGCGACCAGATCATCGGCCCGTTGATCACCTTCTTGACCCCGGCTGTGCCGACGGCCGGGACACGCGCGATCGCGCGCAGCATGTTCTCTTCGATACGGTCCAGATCGTCGGGAAACAGTTCGTGGCCGAAGTCCAGCGGCGTGCCGTCCTCGGCCCAGAACTTCATCTTGCGCTCATAGGCGCCGATGAGCAGACCAAGGCCTTCCTGGCGCAGATAGTACTCGCCGTCGCGATCGGCGACCGAAGGCAGGCGGCGGCCCATGGCGGCGATTTCCGGGATGGCCTCGGTGACGAAATACTGGTGCTCGGTCGGGATCAGCGGCAGCTGCAGGCCAGCCATGGCGGCGACCTCCCTGCCCCACAGGCCGGCGGCATTGATCACCCACTGCGTGCGGATGTCGCCCTTTGGCGTGCGCACGATCCAGCTGCCGTCTGCTTGCGCCTCGGTCGCGGTCACCGGCGTGAAGCGATGGATCTCGGCGCCGCGCTGGCGCGCGCCGGCGGCGTAGGCCGCGGTGACGCCGGACGGATCGACATTGCCGCCTTCCGGCTCGTACATGATGCAGCGTATGCCGTCGAAGTCGACCAGCGGATGCAGCCGCTCCGCCTCGTCACGCGCGACTTCGTAGAAATTCATCTTGTAGCGCCGCGCCTTGGCTTCCTGGAGCCTCAGCTGATGCTCGCGCGCCTCGGTCTGGGCGAGATAGAGCGAGCCCGGCTGGAAGATGCCGCACCCCTGGCCCGTCTCGGCCTCCAGCTCCTTGTAGAGCGCCATGGTGTAGTGCTGGAGGCGGCTGATGTTGGTGGAATCATGCAGGCCGTGGATGTTGGCCGCCGCGTGCCAGGTGGAACCGGAGGTCAGTTCGCTGCGCTCGAGGAGGACGACATCCGTCCAACCGAACTTGGCAAGGTGATAGAGGATCGAGCAGCCGATCAGACCGCCGCCGATAACGACGGCTTGTGCATGAGTACGCATGTTTCTTCCCTTTGTACGGCGACTGGCGTTTGACTTAGCTGACTGGTCGATCGCAGTCGCCCGGCGAGTTCGGGGGCGCAACATGCGCCCCCGAGATATTTGCTGTGGCTGAACGGCCTATGCCTTGTCGAGCCAGACCTTATCCAGCTGCAGCTCGAATGTCTGATGCATGCCAAGGTTCTTCACATAGGTGGCGTGGTGCCGGTAGAGCGAACGCCAGAACGCCTGGATGAGGATGCCGGAGTCCTGCAGAATGGATTCGACGTCCTTCATCAGTTCCTTGCGCTTGTCGACGTCCGCCACGGCAAGCGCCGCGCTGAGCTTCTTGTCGAATTCCGGATTGGCGTAGCCCGACTCGTTCCAGGCCTCACCGCTGCGATAGGCGATCGCCAGCACCTGGACGCCGAGCGGCCGCATGCCCCAATCGGTGGTCGACCACGGATATTTCGTCCAGTCGTTCCAGAACGACGAGCCCGGAATGATGGTGCGCTTGACCTTGAAGCCGGCCTCGCGCATCTGCGCGGCGACGACGTCGGCCGGGTCCTTCACAAAGTCCGCATCGTAGGAGATCAGCTCGAACTCGTGATCCGTCTGGCCGGCCTCGGCCATCAGTGCCTTGGCTTTGGCGAGATCGCGCGGAACTTTCGGCAGCGCGTAATATTCCGGATGGATCGGACAGACATGGTGGTTCTCAGCGACCTGCCCGAGGCCGCTGTAGCCGAGCTTCAGCACCGTCTCATTGTCGACCGCGAGCTGGATGGCGTTGCGCACGCGTTTGTCGTCATACGGCTTGTTGGTCACATTGGTGCGCAGCACGATGGTGCCGGCGGTGACCACCTGCTCCTTGACGAGCCCCATGCTGTCATAGAGGTCGACCGTGCCGCCCACCGTCTGGTAGTTGCAATCTATCTCACCGGCCTCGAAGGCGCTGCCGATGGCGGGGTTGGAGGCGTCCGATCCGTAGTCGGTCCAATCGACGCCATCGAGATAGGGCTCGCCGCCGAACCAGGTGAAGTCCTTGCGCCGCCGCACCGAGGCCGACTCGCCGACCTTGTACGAGATCAGCTCATAGGGACCGGTGCCGGGCGTCTTGAGCATGTCGGCGCCGTTCTTGTCGAAGTCGCGATGGACGATGACCGCCGGATAATCGGAAAAGCCCGGAATGATGGTGACGTCGGACTGATTGCATTTCAGCTTCACCGTGTGGTCGTCGACCTTGGTGATGGCGCCGGCCGCGGCTTTCTTGGTTGCGGGATCGATCAGGGAGCTCATGCGCCCGGCCATCGAATTGCCCTCGGCCGCCTTGTCGCACCAGCGTTCGATGTTGTGCACGATGTCGTCGGCGTTGAAGTCGTCGCCGTTCGACCACTTCACACCCTTGCGCAGATGCAGCGTGTATTGCGTGGCGTCGTCACTCACTTCCCAGCTCTCGACCAGATGTCCCTCGAAGGTGAAGTCGGTGGTGTAGCGGATCATGTAATCGTTGCACTGGCGCATGACGTTGGCGATCTCGGACCAGTCCCAGGAGCGCGGATCCTTCATGTCCTTGATGATCATCTGCATCTTCAGGATGCCGCCCTTCTTGCCAGGCACGATCGTCGCGGCCTTGGCCGGGGCGATGCCCGCCATCGAATAGGCGAACGCCGTGGAAGCGCCCATCGCGCTTGCCATGGCCAGGAATTCGCGGCGATCCATCCGGCCGCTTTTGACTTCGGCTGCGTAGCTTTCGATGACCGCCGGGACGCGGTCACCGTTGCTCTTGAACATTGTCATCGTTGTTCTCCGGTTCAGGGCTTTCCGCCCGTTACATTCCCCTTGCGACATCCATGTTAGGGGCGATGCAAAAATCCCGGAAGGGCTCGAGCCGTGAAGAACCGCCAAAACCCGGCCCTAAAGGCCTAAAAAAACGATGCCATTGGCGTGTCAAATTTTTGAGCGCAGGCCTGCCGCCCGCTCGCGGACGGCTGTCAGGCGCCGTCTTCGCGCGCTCGCGACAGGATCCATTCGCGCACGATGCGAGCGATGTTTCCTTTCGAGAGTTGGCTCTCGGTGAGGTAGTAATTCCAGGGGCTTGGCGGCCGGACCGGAAAGGGTTCGACGAGCAGTCCGCGACGCAGATAGGCATGGGCAAGCGACCGTTGGGTGGCGACCAGTCCGGCGCCCATGGCGGCGAGTTCGAGCGCGATGTTGGAGGCGTTCGTCGACAGCCCCTTGTCGTGGTCGTCCATGTCGACGCCAAGCGCGGTGGCAACAACCTGCCAGTATTCCTGGCGGCCATGCACGAAGATCCAGTCCACCTTGAGGATATCTGCGGGCGCCTTCACGGCATGCTCGCCTTCGAGCAGCGAAGGCGCGCAGAGCAAGAGCAGTTCGTCGTTCCAGAGCGGGATGCCGGCAGGCGGGCGGTCGTCGAAACGCCGCGTTGAAATCGTGATGTCGGCGATCTGTTCGCTGATATCCTCCCAGATCGTGCCGTGCAGCACGATCTCGATCTCGGGATGTTTCTTGCGAAACGCCGCCATGCAGCCCGCCAGCCAATTCTCCGCCAGGCTCATCGGGCAGGAGACGACCACGGTGCGATTGCGCGAAGAGGTCACGATCGCCTCCGTCGCCTGGTCGATCTGATCGAGGGCCTGGCGCAAGGTCGGCAGGAAGGCCTCGCCCATTTCGGTGAGCTTGAGGCTGCGCGGATAGCGGATGAACAATTGCCGTCCGATGTAATGTTCGAGCGCGCGGACATGCGTGCTGACCGCCGCCTGCGTGTATCCGAGTTCGTTGGCGGCGGCGGTGAAGGAGAGATGCCGGGCCGAACTCTCGAAGGATCTGATATAGTTCAACGGGGGTGGCGGCTTCATCGCTAACTCCTGCAAGACGCAGTGATAGCTATCCCACAGACGGGCTGGCGTTCAATCGTGACCGACCACAAGACGTGAATTTTTTTGGCCAATGCCGCCGAACTAATTGCGTGAAAGCACGATGAACCCAAATTAATGATGTCGTGACGCAGAGGGGAGTAATGCAAGTGGCTGTGCCGTCGCATCGGCGTGAAGGGCCTGACGCGAGTACCAGCGTTACCGTCCGCCTGGCTGATTTCGTGTTACGGCGGCCCGCGGCGGCATTCCCCGCCCCTGTCCTAGAGCAGGCGCGCTACCTCCTGCTGGACACAATCGGCATTGCCATTGCCGCCGGTCCGATGGAAGCGGGCCGCATTGCCCGCGACACCGCAGTACTTCTCTACGCTTCGGCCGACCCGCGGCATTCGGCACGCATGCTTTTCGATGGACGCCGTGCCAGCATCGCGGGAGCCGCCTATGCGGCCGCGACGCAGATCGACAATCTCGACGGCCATGACGGATACAGCCCGACCAAGGGCCATATCGGCGTCGCTGTCGTGCCGGCGCTGGCAGCGCTTGCCGAGGCACGCCCCGACCTCGGCGGGCCGGAGGCACTGGCGGCCCTGGTCGTTGGCTACGAAATTGCCGGGCGGGCGGGCATCGCGCTGCACGCGACCGTGTCGGACTACCATACATCGGGTGCCTGGAATGCGCTGGGCGTCGTCGCGGTGGCGGCGAGGTTGCGGCGGCTCGGCGACGATCAACTGCGCCAGGCCCTTGGCATTGCGGAATATCACGGCCCACGCAGCCAGATGATGCGCGAGATCGCGAACCCGACGATGCTGCATGACGGCTCGGGCATCGGCACGCTGGTCGGCCTGTCCGCGGTCGTGCTCGCCGAACGCGGCTTTACCGGCGCGCCGGCGATCACGATCGAGGAGCCCGAGGTCGCGCCGCATTGGCAGGATCTCGGCGCCTTCTGGCAGGTGCTGCATCAGTATGTGAAGCCGTACCCGATCTGCCGCTGGGCGCATGCCGCGATCGACGCGACGCGCGGGCTCTGCCATGCGCATCATCTGGCGCCCTCGGACATCAGCCATGTCGAGGTGAACAGCTTTCACTACGCCGCAACGCTTTTCGACGGCATGCCGGACACGACCTCGAAGGCGCAGTACAGCCTGCGCTTCGCCGTCGCGACCTTTATCGTCCATGGCCGTATCGGACTCGAGCACATTTCCGGCAGCGGCCTGGGAGATGCTGCCGTGGCGGATATGCTGAGCCGCATCACTGTCCTGGAATCCGAGCGCCACAGTGCCCGTTTTCCGGCGGGCCGCTGGGCCGACGTGGCGATCACGACATCAGATGGGCGGATCCTCGCTTCGGGCGACGTCCATGCGCGCGGCGGACCGGAGGCGCCGCTGACGCAAGCTGAAATCGAGGCCAAGTACATGGAATTCGCCGCGCCGGTGCTTGGTCAGGGCCGCGCCGAGGCGATCCGCGACACGGTGCTGTCGCTCGGCGACCGCGACAGCCTCTTCAGCGATCTCTCGGCATTGCTCTACGATCCTCCGGTGATCACCAGGATGCTGCAACGGCCAGCGTGGTAGCGCCGGACAGCGGCCGCGGCGGTCACACACGGCATCGAATACCATCACGCACAGAGGACACAGATGACCCGCCCGCAAGGAACGATCGCACCGATCCTGACGCCATTCGCTGACGACGGCAGCATCGCACGCGACCTCTTTGTGTCCCATGCCAGCTGGGTGCTGGACCAGGGCGCGCATTTCCTGTCCCCCTTCGGCACCACCGGCGAGGCGCTGTCGCTCTCGCTGGGCGAGCGCATGCGGGCTCTGGAGTGGCTGATCGAAGCCGGCATTTCGCCTGACCGGCTGATGCCCGGCACCGGCGTCACCGCGCTGCCCGAAACCGTCGAACTGTCGAGGCACGCGGTCGGGCTCGGCTGCGCCGGAGTGATGGTGCTGCCGTCCTTCTTCTACACCGCCGCCGGCGATAACGGCCAGGCGCGCTACTACGGCGAACTGATCGAGCAGGTAGCGAATCCGGCAATGAAGATGATCCTCTACCATATCCCGCAGAACTCCGGCGTGCCGGTCAGCCCGGCCTTGACCGCCCGGCTCAGCGCGGCGTTTCCTGAAACGGTCGTCGCCTACAAGGATAGCGCCGGTGACTGGAACAACACGGCAGCGGTGATTGCCGCGGCACCTAAGGTTGCGGTGTTCCCGAGTTCCGAAGCGCAACTGACCAAGGGCCTGGCCAGCGGCGCGGCAGGCTGCATCTCGGCCACCGTCAACCTCAACGCCGCGGCCATCCGCTCCCTTTACGATCGCACGCTGGCCGGGGAGGACGTTGCCGAAGCGGATGCCGCGATCAAGGCATTCCGCAAGATCATCCAGGATGCCGGTCTGATCCCGGCGATGAAGGCCGTGCTGGCGGTGCGCTCCGGCGACAGGCGCTGGCTGAACCTGCGCGCTCCGCACGAGAATGCAACGCTCGAAGGCGGTGAGAAGCTGCTCGCTGCGCTCGGCTCGTCGGCAGATCACATTGGACGGAACTGAGCAGCATCATGTCGGCTGAACCATCCGTCATCCTGCACACAGACCGGCCGGGCGCGGCGCTGGCCGTGCTGATGGAGACGCATCCGGACCTCGCGGTGCATGCCTGCGACAGTTACGCCGCCCTGCCCGAACTGATCGGGCGCGTGGCGGCTGAAGTGGTTTATTCCGTCCGCTTCGACGGCACGCCGCGCTTCCCGCGCCGGGCCCTGGTCGAAAGCGTGACCGTGAAATGGGTCTCGGTCGGCGGCTCCGGCACCGATCATCTCGGACGTTGGGACCCGGAGCGGCTGACGGTGACGAACGCCGCGGGCGTCGCCGCCGGCATGCTTGCCGAATATGCGCTCGGCTCCATGCTGTCCTTCTCGCTCGACCTGCGCGGCTTTGCGGGCCGCCAGCAGGCACGACAGTGGGGTGGCGGCCCCGTCGAGCCGATCGAAGGCAAGACGGTGTTGATCATCGGCCTTGGCAAGACCGGCGAAGCCGTCGCCAAACGGGCGCATGCGATGGGTATGCGCACGCTGGGCATCCGTGCGCGCCCCAAGCCGACACCAAGCCTGGATGAGGTTCATGGCGTTGACGCGCTGCTGCCACTCCTCGGCCGTGCCGATTTCATTGTCTGCTGCGTGCCTTTGCTGCCGACCACGCGCGGCCTGCTTGGCAAAGCGGCCTTCGCCGCGATGAAGCCTTCAGCCGTGCTCGTCGATATTTCGCGCGGTGGCGTGGTCGATGAGACCGCGTTGCTCGAAGCCCTTGACGACAAGCGTATCAAGGGGGCGGCGCTCGACGTCTTTGCGACCGAGCCGCTACCCGCCGAGCATCCTCTCTGGGGTTACGACAACGTCGCCATCACGCCGCATTGCGCGGCGGTCTATGACGGCTGGGACATCAAGTCGGTGCGCATGTTCACCGACAATCTGGCGCGTTATCGCCGCGGCGAGCCGCTGGAAAATGTGATCAGTCCGGAGCGCGGCTATTGAAAGCAATTCCAGGAAAAGTGTGCAGCGGTTTTCCGTCCGGAATTGCGAGAAAGAGAATCGGGAAGGAATAAATCCGATGTCACAGGACAGGCGCGGCGGCGGCCGCAGATCGAAGCTCGGGCGCAGCGGTGGCGGCATCCCGCAACTGCCGTGGCAGAGCGTCAAGAATCCCTATCCGCCCATGCAGCTTCTCGACGAAGAGCGGATGCAGCAACTGCACGACACCTCGATGCGTATCCTGTCCGAACTCGGCATCCGCGTCATGAGCGAGCGGGTGATGGACCTGTTTGCTTCCGCCGGCGCCATCGTCGATCGCGAAGAGAAGACCATCCGCATCGATGAGAGCCTCGTGCGCGAGGCGCTGCGGGCGGTGCCGTCCTCCTTCACGCTGACCAGCCGAAATCCGGAAAAGCAGGTCCATCTCGGCGGCAACTCGCTGGTCTTCGGCCTGGTGGCCGGCCCGCCCAACGTGCATGACCGCATCAACGGCCGCCGTCAGGGCAATCTTGCCGACTATCAGAACTTCATCCGGCTGGCGCACCACTTCAACGCCATCCACATCATCGGCAACCAGGTGGTGGCGCCGATGGAGCTGCCGGCGAATGCGCGCCATCTCGACACCTACCATGCCAATCTGACGCTGAGCGATCTCTCCTTCCACTGCACCGCGATCGGCCGCGCCCGGGCCATGGACGGCATCAACATGATGGCGATCGCGCGCGGCATCTCCGTCGAGGAGATGCGCGCCTCGCCTGGCGTGACCACGATCATCTCCATCAACTCGCCGCGCCTGTTTGACGACGCAATGGCGGAGGGCCTGATCGCCATGGCGGAGCACGGCCAGCCGGTGACCGTCACGCCTTTCACGCTGATGGGCGCGATGACGCCGGTGACGCTGGCCGCCGCACTCTGCCAGCAGAATGCGGAAGCGCTATTCGGCGTGGTGCTGACGCAGCTCGTCAATCCCGGCACGCCGGTGATGTATGGCGCCTTCACCTCCAATGTCGACATGAAGTCCGGCGCGCCGGCCTTCGGCACGCCGGAGAATGCCAAGGCCAACATCATCGCCGGCCAGTTGGCGCGGCGCTACAACCTCCCCTATCGCACCTCAAATGCGAATGCCTCGAACGTGGTTGACCTGCAGGCCGCCTACGAGACGGAAATGGCGACGTGGGGCGCGGTGCTCGGCGGCGCCAACCTGATCTACCATGCGGCAGGCTGGCTGGAGGGCGGGCTGACAGCGTCCTATGAAAAGCTCGTGCTGGACGTCGAGATCCTGCAGAACATGATGGAGTTCCTGCGGCCGCTGCCGTTCCAGGAGGACGACCTGGGCTTCGAAGCGATCAAGTCGGTGCCGGCCGGCGGCCACTTCTTCGGCGCCGAGCACACCATGTCGCGCTACACCACCGCGTTCTACCAGCCGATGCTCTCCAACTGGCAGAACCATGGCGCCTGGGAGGAGGCCGGCGGCAAGGATGCGCTGGAGCGGGCAACGGAGCTCTGGCAGCAGGCGCTGCACGATTACGAAGAACCGGTGATGGACCCCGCGACCCGCGAGGAGCTCGACGCCTATGTCGCGCGCCGGCGCGAGGAGATCGCCGCCAATCCAGAAGGTTAGGATTTCTACCCGATGCCCCATGATCTCGTCATCCGCCACGCGACGCTGATCGCCGGCGACGGCTCGAAACCTTTCGATGCCGACATCGCCGTCACCGGCGACAGGATCGCCGCCATCGGTCGGCTGGACGACGTGACTGGTATCGAGGAGATCGATGCCAGGGGCAAGGTGGTCGCGCCCGGCTTCATCGACGTGCACACCCATGACGACGGTGCGCTCTTGGCGCCCCGCGGCATGGATCCGAAGATCAGCCAGGGCGTGACGACGGTGATCGCCGGCAATTGCGGCGTCAGCCTGGCGCCGCTGCTTCTCGACAGGACGCCACCGCCGCCCTTCACGCTGGTCGGCGGCCGCGAAAATTTCCGCTTCGATCGCTTCGCCGACTATGTCGCCGAGCTCAAGCGGCGCGGCATCGCCACGAACGCGGCCTTGTTGGTCGGCCACACCACTTTGCGCCAACGCTGCATGCCGGTGACCGACCGTCCGGCCAACGCAGCGGAAACGGCGGCGATGCAGGAGGCGGTCGCCGAGGCCATGGCCGAAGGCGCCTTCGGCCTCAGCACCGGGCTCGACTATCCGCCCGCCGTGAAGTCCTCGACCGAGGAGGTCAAGGCGCTCGCAGCCATGGCGGCCGGCCTCGGCGGCCCCTATGTCACCCACACACGCAACTATTTCGAGACGATGGACGAGGCGATCGAGGAAGCGATCGACATTGCCGATCATGCCGGCGGCAAGCTGTTCATCTCGCACCACCAGTGCACCGGCCACGCCAATTTCGGCAAGAGCCGTCCATCACTGGAAAGGATCGACCGGGCGCGCGAGACGATGGACATCGGCATGGATGTCTATCCCTATGCCGCAAGCTCTACCGTGCTTCGCCTGGAACGTTGCGACACGGGCCTGAAGATCCTCGTCACCTGGTCGGATCCGCATCCGGAGATGGCCAGGCGCGAGCTCGCCGACATCGCGCGGGAATGGAATTGCAGCGAACGCGAGGCGGGTGAGCGCCTGCTGCCGGCCGGCGCTGTCTATTTCCAGCTCGACGAGACGGATGTGCGCAACATCATCGCCCATCCGCGCACCATGATCGGCTCGGACGGCCTTCCGCACGATATCCACCCGCATCCGCGCCTGTGGGGCACTTTTCCGCGCGTGCTTGGCCACTATGCCAGGGATGTCGGCCTGTTCAGCCTGGAGGAAGCCGTGTTCCGGATGACCGGGCTGCCCGCGAAGGAATTCGGCATCGCGCAACGGGGGCTGCTGGTCGAAGGCAATTTCGCCGATCTTGTCGTCTTCGATCCCGATACGGTCATCGACACCGCAACGTTCGAGGAGCCGCGCCGGCCCGCCGCCGGCATCGAGCACGTCATCGTCAACGGCGTATCCGTATGGCGCGGCGGCAGGGCGACCGGGGCACTGCCTGGCACAGTGCTCAAGCCCTCGGCCTCAAAGGTCGTCAGGGGCGCATGCGGCTGCGGCGCCGATCACAGCGCCTCGTAAATCCGGTCGACCGTTTCGAGCGTGTAGGCAAACTCCACCGGCCGCGTGCAGCGCCATGCCTGATAGGGCTCGCCCCGCAGCAACTTGATCGCCTCCGACGTCGTCAGCACACCGCCGCCGTAAAGACGATTTGCCATGTCGAGGGTGGCGGTGCGATGCATCATGGTGGTCATACTGCCCATGGCGTCCTTGACCAGCCAGACGCGAAACCCCGCATAGACGGCGTCGAAGACGGTAGCGCGCACGCAACTGTCGGTCAGGATACCGGTGACAATAAGGTTCTCGATGCCGCGGTCGGTGAGATCCTTCTGGAGACTCGTATCCCTGAAAGCCGTTGGCCATGTCTTGCGCACCACGATCTCGCTCGGCACCGGCGCGACCTCCTCGCAGATGTCGGAGCCCGCGCTGCCGGCCACCGCGTAGCGGAACTCGTCCGACACGCCCTCGTTGAGGCGGGCGTAGTTCGACCTCTTGTCCTCGCCAACCCATGCCTGCACATGGAAGGCCTGCACCTGAGCGGCCCGTGCCGCTTCGAGAATCGCAGCGGTCCGGGCGAGCACCCCGTCGTAGTCGACGATCGGCCAGGCTGCACCGGGCCGGTATTCGTTTTGAAGATCGATGGGCATGATCGCGGTCTTGGCAAGATTCATGGCTCTCTCCTGTTGGGATCGAAGGAAATGACGAACTGGAAAAGCAGACGAATCGCCTGATCGAGATCGGCGATTTCCATCGCTTCATGCGGGTTGTGGCTGCCGTTCTCGTTGCGAACGAAGATCATGGCGGTCGCAATGTCGGCGCCGGCAAAGGTGGCTGCGTCATGCCCCGCCCCGCTCGGCACATGCGGCGCCCGCATCCGCAGTTCGGTGGCGGCGCGGTCGAGCTTCGCAATCAGAACCGGCGACATGGTTGCCGGCTCCCAGCTGAAGCGTGGTCCGGCCTCGAAGCTGACGCCGCGTTTCGTGCCGACTTCGGCGAAGAGCGCGTGCAGCCTTGCCTCGATCCGGTCCAGAACAGCGGCCTCGGCGCTGCGCACATCGAGCGTGAAACGAAGTTCGCCCAGGACGCGGCTGCCGCCGTGATGGCTCGGATCGGATTCCACCCGGCCGAAGGTGATGGTGGCCTCATGCCCTTCACGCTCGAGCGCGTCCCATTCCGCTTCAAGACCGGCGACCAGATCGGCAAAGCCGAGCACGCTGTCACGGCGGGCAAAACGCGGCTCGGCGCCGGAATGCGCGTAGGCGCCAAGGCATTTCGCATCAACGTAACGGAAGCCGCCCGCAATACCGGTGACGATGCCGACCGGCGCGCCGGAAGCGACAAGGCGCGGCCCCTGCTCGATATGCACTTCGACGAAAGCCGCGATGCGGCCGGCATCGATGCCCGGCACGCCACGCCGCACGGCGTCGGGGTCGAAGCCTTCCTCACGCATGTGATCCGCGAGCGTGCGTCCGCTGTCCGACCGCTTCGCGTCCAGCGCCGCCGGCTCAAGCAGGCCAAGTGCGGCCTGGCTGCCGGGATAGGACAACGGAAACCACGCCGCTTCCTCGGCGCGGGTCGCCAGCACGACCAGATCGCGCGGCAATTGGCTGCCTTGCCCGACCAGTTCGGCCATCACCGCCAGGCCGGCCACGACGCCCGCGGCGCCGTCGAAATTGCCACCATGCGGTACGCTGTCGAGATGCGAACCGACGACGATCGCCGGCAGATCGGGGTCGCGGCCTTTCAACGTCAAATAGAGATTGCCGGCGGCATCGACATCCGCCGTGGCGCCGAGCTTTTCCGCTTCGTCGCGCACGAGATCATGGGCGAAGCGCTCGCCAGGTCCGTAGGCGATGCGTGTGATCCCCGGCGCATCGGTGGTGGCGTTCGCAAGCCTGTCCAGCAGATGCCCAGCCAGCCTGCCGCCAGCTGTGAGGACGGCATCGCTCATGACGCAACCTGCCTGGCTTGGGACGCGACATCGCGCAGCCGGTGTGGCGTGAGATCGTCCATCGACACGCCCTGCCTTGCGACATCGTCTGGAAAGCCCTTGCCCGCGATCAGGCTGGCGCAGACGCGCGACAGCGCCGGCGAGGTCTTGATGCCGTAGCCGCCCTGCCCAACCAGCCAGACGAAATCAGGCACTTCGTCATCCGGCCCGACCACCGGTGACCCGTCGGCGACGAAGGTCCGCAAGCCTGCCCATGAGCGTGACACGCGCTGCACCTCGATCGTCGTCGCCCGTTCGAGACGCTCAGCGCCGATCGCCACATCGATATCCTCGGCGTAGGCATCCATCGGCGCTGAGGGCGTCGCATCGGCAGGCGAGACGAACAACTGCCCTGCATCCGGCTTGAAATAGAATTCGGCGCCGACATCGTTGACCAGCGGCCACTCCGATATGTCGACCCCGGCAGGCGCCGCGATGTTGAAGGCGGTGCGGCGCTTCGGCTGCAGGCCGATCGGGCGGACGCCGGCCATGACGGCGATCTCGTCAGCCCAGGCACCGGCGGCATTGACGATCCGTGGCGCGAGGAATGTTCCCGCCGGGGTTTCGACCCGCCACTGGCCGCCTTGCCGACCGATGGCGTTGACGCCGGCATTGGTGACGATCCTGGCGCCATGCGCACGGGCGCCACGCAGGAAACCCTGGTGCAGGCCGTTCACATCGATGTCCATCGAATGCGGTTCGATATAGGCGCCGGCGAGATAGTCCGCGCGCAGCACCGGCACGCGCGCAATCGCCTCGGCGGGCGTCATGGCGACGATCGAGGGCACCAGCGCCTGCGCGGCCTCCATATCCTCACGCAGGAGGTCGAGTTGATCGCTGCGCGCCACCGTGATCATGCCGCGTTTGCTGAGCAGCGGATAATCGGTGAAGCCAGCCGGCGGCTCGGTCAGGAAGGACCGGCTCGCCAGCACGATCCGGCGGATGATGCCGTTGCCGTAGTTTTCGGTGAAGCTCGCCGCCGAGCGGCCGGTCGTGTGGTAGCCGCAATGGCTTTCCCGCTCGAGCACGACCACCTTGGCGGAGTGGGAAATCTCGAAGGCGGCGCCGGCGCCGGCCATGCCGCCGCCAATGATGATGATTTCGGTTTGCTCGGCGGCACTCATATCAGCTCATCCTTCAACACGCCCATCGCTTCAACATGATGCACAGCCTTGCGTTCACGCGGCACGGCAGGCGGCTCACCCAGGCGTCCGCGCCGGGCGCGGTCGCTGGCACCGCGCCCCTCGGCCAGATTCTCGGCCAACGAATTCTGTACGGCGCAATCTTCAAGTGCGAGGTCGGTGACAAAAGGTATCGGCTTGCCGGCGATCGCCATGCCTTTCAGCCGCGCCCAGACGGCGCGACGCTTGCGCACCTGGTGCGACTGCAATTCGCTGATTTCGGCTATGCTGGTTTCACGCTTGATCTCCAGCGCGCCGGCTTCGACCGCCGCGTCGAACAACTCAAGGCCGCGCCTGGTGCGCACGATGATGCCGTTGAGCGGCTCGTCCTCGACCGCCGGCCCGCCGTTCAACCAGGCGTCATGAACCGCGATATCCGCCACCTGGCCGATCGCGTCCGGGCAGATCTTGCAGCGCGGCTGGATCATCCATTTGTCCTCGTCTTCCCACAGCTGCCGATAGGTGAGTTCGAAGGAGCGCCCGTCGCTGGTTTGGATTCGGTTGAGGCCGGGATTGCCGTGACCCCGATAGCGGAACAATCTGAGCTCGTCCTCGCCGAGGCCGAAGCGCTGCAGCACCTGTTCCGATTTCGACAGATCCGAGGCACCGCCGCAGACGAAGGCCAAGGCATACCGCATCAAATCATTGACGCGGGGATCGAGCCGCGCCAGGTTGCGCACGGCGGTGATGTCGCAAGGCTTGGCGATCAGCGCGAAGGGCTCGCCGCGATCAAGGATGTCGCCGAAATCCGTCAGGGTCGCAGCCGGGCCGTAGCGCGAGCCGGCGCCCTCAAGCACCGAAGCGGCATCAAAGCTGAGCCGACGCTCGCTGCGCATCGGCTGGGAATGCGACGCGGCGACATGCAGCACGAACTTGACGCGTCCGGAGTTCAGCAGGAATTGGCCAAGCGTCGTCAGCACCCCACCTCCCGAGCCGACAAACCGCACCGTGGGATCTCCCGCGCGGCCGAGCACAAGCCGTTCGGCAGGCCCCCAGACGGTGTCCGTCAACGCGGCATTGCTTGCCTGCGCAGGCGGCGGACCGGCGATGCGCGTTCCCGGACAGACGGCGTTGATCCGCATCAGCGTCGACTTGTCCAATGCCTGGTTCGCCACCGGCCGCTCGCGGCCCTCCGGCGTCATCACCATCTCGACGGCGCCGGGGCCGGCGATCGATCGGCAGAGGCCGCAGCCGATGCAAAGACCGTTCTCGACGATCTCGCTCAGCGAAAGTGGATCGGTCGAGAGCATCATCGCGGCTTGGCTATGGCTGGCTTCGATCAGGCCCATCTCGTTTCGATCTCAGACCGGTTCCGAAATACGCCGGTACTGATCGGGGCGACGATAGAGCGCGAAGTTGAAGTTCACCTTCCGGCAGGTCTCGATCAGGTCGAGGTCAGCGCGATGGACGATGATCTCGTCGCCGAGCGACATCGCCTGCGCGGCAATCTCGCCGGTCGGCGCGATGATGCAGGAGCCGCCGATCAGCGCCTGGCCGTCTTCCAGCCCCGCCTTGGCTGCGGCCGCCACCCATAGCGTGTTCTGGTAGGCGCCGGCCTGCATCGGCAGATGGTTGTGAAACATTCTGAGATGTGCCAGCGCCGGCGCCTCGTCCAGCAGCAGCGGCGTGTTGTAGCCGAGCAGCACGACCTCGGCGCCGTTGAGGCAAAGCATGCGATAGGTCTCCGGCCAGCGGCGGTCGTTGCAGATCGCCATGCCGACGCGGACGCCGCGATAGTCGAAGACCGGGAAGCCGAGATTGCCGGGCTCGAAATAGCGGCGTTCGAGATGCGTGGTGGTGCCTTCCTCCGGCTCGCTCGACCCCGGCACATGCATCTTGCGGTAGCGGCCGATGAAACGCCCGTCCGGGCCGACAAGGTCCATGGTGTTGAAATGGCGCGCCCGGCCATCTTCCCCAGCAATCTCGCAATAGCCGAGCGCGAAGCCGACCTTGAGGCGCGCGGCGGCATTGTAGAGGCGCTGCGTTTCGGAGCCTGGCATCGACTGTTCGAAGAAAGCGTCGATCTCCGCCTGATCGTCGATGCGCCAGCGCGGGAAGAAGGTGGTCAGCGCCATTTCAGGGAACGCCACAATTTCCGCCCCTGCGGCCGCGGCCTGTTCCAGCAAGTGGACGAGGCGATCGACAGTTTCGGCGCGCGAAGCGCTGCGCTGGATGGGTCCGGTCTGGGCGACCGCTATGGTCAGGCATCGAGCCATGGCGTCGTCTCCTCGACTGGTTTTCCCGAGCGGGCCGGATCGGCCGCGCTGCGCTCTACGAATTGTCCGAACCCAGGCCGCACCTGCAGCACGCCGTCGGCGACCACCGGCACGCCGCGCACCAGCACGGTGGTCGGCTTGCCGGTCACGCTCCTGCCCTCGTAGGGCGTGAAGTCGACGCGTGAATGCAGGGCCGAATGGCCGAGCGTCCAGGTCGCCGTGGGATCCCACAGCGCCAGATCGGCATCGAGGCCGATCGCTATCCGGCCCTTGGCGTGGGCCAGACCATAGATCGCGGCGGCATTGCGCGAGGTGAGATCGAGATAGCGCTCCAGCGTCAGGCGGCCGGAGAGCAGCCCTTCCGAGAAGAGCAGCGGCAGACGGGTCTCGATGCCGGGGATGCCGCTCAGCGTGGTGGTAAAACCGGGTGTTTGCGATCGCGCAATCTTGTCGGCGAAGAAATAGGGCGAATGATCGGAGGACCAGAGATCGATGCCGCCAGCGATCAGCGCCTGCCAAAGATGCTCATGGCTGCGCGGCGAACGCGGCGGCGGTGAAAAGACGAAACGCGCCGCATCCAGGGCCGGCCGGTCGAGGTCGGCGGCGCCGATGAACAGATATTGCGGACAGGTCTCGGCGATCGCATCCACGCCACGGGCCCGCGCCCGCGCCACCTCCTCGGCCGACTGCCAGGAAGAGACGTGGACGATGGTCATGCGCGCGCCGGTCATTTCGGCGAAGGCCAGCGCACGATGCGTGGCCTCGCGCTCCATCGTCTCGCTGTGGGCAACGACATGGTAGCGGATGTCGGTTCGGCCAAGATCGATCAGCCGCTGGCGCGTGCGGCGGATGGCGGCATCGTTCTCGGCATGGACCATGACGATCCAGCCAAGCCTGTGCGCGGCGTCGAGTACCCTGAAGAAGAGATCGTCGTCGACCGCAAAGCCCTGATAAGTCATGAACAGCTTGACCGACGCGATGCCGCGTCCGGCGAGCTGTGAAAGCTGTTGCTCGACATCGGGGCCGGTGCCCATGGTCACCACCGCGTGCAGCCCGTAGTCGATCACCGCGCGCCCCGTGGCGCGATCGAGAGCGCGGTCCACGGCGCCAATCGTCGTCATGTCCGGACCCGGCATGCCGAACGGGACGATGCATGTGGTGCCGCCGAAGGCCGCCGAGATGGTGCCGGACTCGAAATCGTCGGCGTTGCCGGCGCCGCCCCAGACCGGCTGGTCGAGATGGCAGTGGGCGTCGATGCCGCCGGGCATGACCCAACGACCGCCGGCGCCGATCACGGATTTACCGGCCAGGCCGGTTCCAATGGCGGCGATGCGGCCCTCGTCGATGGCGATGTCGCATTCGGCCCAACCATTGTCGAGCGCAACCCTTCCGCCTTTGATCACCAGCTCATGCATTCGGTTTGCCCACCCCAATCGGCATCAGCCGACGGCCGCCGTGACCATGATCTCGACGCGATACTGGTCGCCCGCAAGCCGCGCCTCGACCGTTGCGCGCACCGGCATGGCGCTGCGGTCGATCCAGGCGTCCCATGCCGCATTCATCATCTCGAAGTCGGCGATGTCGCGCAGCCAGATCTGGGCACTGAGAAGCTTCGACTTGTCGCTGCCGGCCTTGGCCAGAAGGGTATCGATCTTGGCGAAAATCTGCTTCGTCTGCGCGGTCGTGTCGCCGGAAAGGTCGTCCGCGGTCAGGCCGGAGACATAGACGGTGCCGTTATAGCGCAGCACCCGGCAGAAGCGTTGCCCGTTCTCAAGACGTTCGATCGTCATCCCCTGGTCTCCTCTCGATCTTCGGCGGGTGACCTATCGTAGGGAGCGTGCAAAAGGGCTGTAAAGCCCGTCGCAGGGCGCAAGGCCGTTTTCCGCCACCGGGATGGCCAAAAAAAATCACGCCATAGCCGTGTCAATCTTCGCTTGTGGCATGCATGCCGAAGTGTAGCTTCTGCTTGGGAGAGCAGCCGCAGGCCGGCGTGACTGCCAAGGGGAGCCGTCGCAATGCATCAAGGTTCAGCGTCGGTCATTGACCCTGCTTGCGATCGTCGGCGCCTGTCCTAGCCGGCTGACGGCGGCAGTCATGGGGTCGATCGCTCAATCCGCGATGCGCTTCTGGCGGAATGCCGAGCGCTCCCGCGCCACGATGCCGATCATGGCAAGCATCTGCCTCGCCTGCATCGGCAGCGCCATGCTGACAACCGCGGTCTCGTTCCATCTGGGCAAACCTGGCGTCGACCCCGACGTCGTGCAGATCGTGCTGACCGCCTATCCGGTCGGCTTCCTGATCGGATGCCTGATGACGCGGCCATTGGTCGCCCGCCATGGCCATGAGCGGACCTTCCTGCTGATCCTGACAACCGCGCTGCTGTCGGCCCTGGGCTTCATCTTCACCGACTTCATGCCAAGCTGGTTCTGCTTCCGGCTGCTCGGCGGCATGTCGATGGCCTCGATGTTCGTCGTCTGCGAGAGCTGGATCAATCTCTATGCCGAACAGCACAATCGCGGCGCGATGTTCTCGATCTACATGCTGACGACAGCGATCGCCGTGCTGCTCGGCCAGATCCTGGTCGCGCTGGTCGGTCCACAATCTCCGCATCTGTTCTTGGTGGCGACAGCGACAGTGCTTCTGGCCTTCGCGCCAAAGTTCGCCGGGCTACGCTGGCCGACGCTGCCTTCGGTGCCAGCCGATCCGGCACCCGCGCACGGAGCGAAGGCAGACAGGCGGCTCGGACCGCTGGCGCTTTTCAGGCTGGCGCCGGTGACGGTTGTCGCCATTTTCCAGGCCGGCATCACCAACATGAACATCTTCGTGCTGACACCTCTCTACGGGACGCAGATCGGACTGTCGGCGGTGGCCACGGTCTGGCTGGTGACCACGATTAGCATCGCCGGCATGCTCGCGCAGACCCCGGTCGGCTGGCTGTCTGACCGGTTCGACCGCCGCCTGATGCTGCTCGTGCAAGGGCTGGTGTCGGTGACGACCTGCGCCGCGATCGCATGGGTTGGCGCCCTGTCGGTGCCGCTGCTGTTCGTGCTGTTCTTTCTGTATGGGGCCACGGCACTGACGATCTATCCGGTGGCGATGGCCTTCGGCGCATCGCAGCTTCACAGCCGGCACATGGTCGCCGCGTCCGGCACGCTGCTCCTGCTCTACTCGATCGGCAATGTGGCGACGCCGGGCGTCGCCGCGGGATTGATGGCGCATCTTGGCCCTCCCGCCATGTTCCTGCTGCTCGGTGGCGGCGCTGCCCTGGTCACGCTCGCGGCCTGCTACAATCTTCTGCGACGGCCGCTCACGGCGCCGGTCATGCAAAATGTCGAGGAACGGGCTTGAGGTCACCGCAATGAACCGACTGCAAGGCAGCGTTGTCCTGATCGCGGGCGCCGCTAGCGGCATTGGCGCCGCCATTGCCCGGCGCTGCGTCGCGGAAGGCGCCAGCGTGGTCTGCGCCGACTATGATCTCGCGGCGACGACGCAGCTTGCCGATGCACTTGGTCCTTCGGCTGCCGCCTGCCAATGTGACGTGACCGACATCGGTTCCGCACGGGACGCCGTCGAATTCGCGAGACAAAAATTCGGCCGGCTTGACGGACTGGTGCACAACGCCGCCGCGCCGTCGACGAACGCCACCGTCGTCGATCTTGACGAACAGTCCTGGCGGCGCGAGCTCGATGTCAGCCTGACCGGTGCGTTCCTGATGAGCAAGTACGCGGTGCCGTTGATCGCGGCTGGCGGCGGCGGTTCGGTGGTGTTCATCGGCTCGCAGTTCGGACGGGTCGCGACCACCAAGGCCGTCGCCTACTGTGCCGCCAAGGCGGGACTGATCCATCTCGCCAAGGCGATGGCGGTCGACCATGCGCCGAACAAGGTGCGCGTCAACAGCCTGTCGCCGGGCGCCGTGGCGACGACGCGCCTGCTGCGCAGATTTCCGGACTTCGAGGCGGCCAATGCAAGTCTTGGACCCGCCCATCTGCTCGGCCGCATCGCGGAGCCGGATGAAATCGCCGCGGCGGCGGCCTTCCTTCTGTCATCGGACGCGTCCTTCGTCACCGGATCCGACATGCTGGTGGATGGCGGCTATGCGACGCGCTGACCTTCTTCATTCAACTTCAAAGGAGTTCGCATGACGCTGCTCGTCACCGGAGGCACCGGCTTTGTCATGAGTGTGGTCGCACGCGCATGGCTGGACCGTGACCCGCAAGCCCGTGCCGTGATCCTCGACCGGTCCGGCCTCGACGCGGCGGCCGAGAAGCATTTCGCCCCGGTGCGCGACCGGCTCACGGTAATCGCCGCCGATGTGCTCGACCCGCAGAGCTGGTCCGCGACGCTTGACGAGCAAGGTATCACGGCAATCGTGCATGGCGCGACGATCACGCCGATCTCGCGCGGCAGCGCCTCGGAGGCAAAACGCCAACCAGAGGCCGAGGACCCTGCCCGCATCGTCGACGTCAATCTCATGGGCACCGTGCGGATGCTGGACTGGGCGCGCGCGAGAAAGGGGCTCAAGCGCTTCGTCTATGTCAGCTCCGGATCCGTCTACCGCCACAACGGCCCCGACTGGAGCGGCGAGCCGCTGCCTGAAGACGGCTATGTCGCGCCGCTGACGCTCTACGGCATCTCGAAATTCGCCTCCGAAATGGTGACCAACCGCTATGCCGACCTGTTCGGCCTGTCGGCAGTCTCGGTGCGGCTTGCTTCCGTCTATGGCCCGATGGACCGCGCCACCGAGAGCCGCAACTTTCGCCATGTTCCCAACCGCGTCGCACACATGGCCCTGGCCGGCGAGACGATCAGGCCGAACAGCCTGGAGCCGGTCGGTGACTACGCCGCCTCGACCGACGTTGCCGCCGCGATCCTCGCACTGATCGATGCGCCACGCCTCAATTACCGCCACTACAATATCGGCTCCGGCTCCAGCCAGACCATCGGCGAGATCATCGGCTGGGCAAGGGAACGGGTGCCCGGACTGAAAGTCGAGGTGACATCGGGAGAAGACGCCAACATCGTCCAGGATGTGAGCCTGAAAGGCGGCATGTGGGGGGCGTATGACATCGCCCGCATCCTGCGCGACACCACATGGCGGCCGCGTCCCGGCAAGGAAGCCTTCCACGCTTACATGGACTGGATAGAAGCCAACGAAACGATCTGAGAGGAAATTGTCATGACGCAGAGCGTCGCCTCGCAACCGTCGCAGCCGCGCGACTTCGTCGGCTATGGTCCGCATCCGCCCTTCATGACTTGGCCAGGCGGCGTCAAGCTCGCCATCAACCTCGTGCTCAACTACGAGGAAGGCTCGGAGTATTCCTGGCTCGAAGACGGCCGCAACGATAATTGGGGAGAGTACAATCTCACCGCGAGCCCGCCGGTGCGCGACCTCGGCACCGAGACGCATTTCGAGTACGGCAGCCGGGCCGGCGTGTGGCGCCTGGTGCGTCTGTTTGACCGCCATGATATTCCGATCACCATCTCCGCCTGTGCGGTGGCGCTGGAGAAAAACCCTCCCTTCGTCGAATGGATGAAGACGCGGCGACACGACCTGCTCGGCCACGGCCTGCGCTGGATCGACTACACGACGATGGAACGCAGCGAGGAAAGGCGCCACCTGCATGAAGCCGTGGCCCTCTACGACAAGCTGCTGGGAAGGCGCCCGTTGGGCTGGAACTGCCGCTCGCTGCCCAGCGTCAACACGCGCGATTTGCTCGTCGAGGAAGGTGGCTTCCTCTACCACTCCGACCCCTGCAATGACGATCTGCCCTACTTCGCCGATCACCAAGGCACGCAGATATTGGTCGTTCCCTATTCAAAGACACTCAACGACAGCCGCTATCTGGTGGCGCCCGGCTACAGCAATCCGCGCGACTTCGCCGAGGATTGCCGCTCGGCCATCGATTACATGCTCGACGAGGCTGACGAGACTGGTGGCCGCATGCTGACGATCGGCATCCATGCGCGCTGGATGGGCCAACCCAACCGGGCTTCCGGTCTGCGCGAGGTGATCGAGCACGTGAAACAGAACCCGGCGGCTGCCTTCATGCGGCGCGAAGACATCGCCCGGTTCTGGCTCGCCAACCATGCCGGCTTCGAGCGGCGCGGCTGACAAGGGCAAAGAGAATGGCGGCATGTTCGAAACGCTGATCCGGGGAGCCACCATCGTCAACGCCGAAGGGTTCGAGCGGCGCGATGTAGGCATCACCAACGGAAGGATCGTAGCACTCGTCGCGCCGGGCGAGACGGCTTCGACCGGGACCGTTTTCGATGCCGCCGGTGCTTATCTATTGCCCGGGCTGGTCGACGCGCACGCGCATCTGCGCGAGCCGGGCCTGACGCACAAGGAGGATTTTTCCTCCGGCACGCATGCGGCGGCCCTTGGCGGTGTGACGACGGTGCTCGACATGCCGACCGACGAGCCATGGACGGCCACGGCCGAACAGCTTGCCGACAAGATGGCGATGGCCGAGGCCCGCATCCATGTCGATGTGGGCCTGCAGACCGTCATCAGCCGCAAACTGTCGCGCATACCGGGCTTGCTCGATCTCGCGCCGGTCTCGTTTGAGCTGTTCACCGCCGATGTGCCCGATGACTTCCTCTTCGCGACGCTCGACGCCGTGGCCGAGGCGTTGCGGACTTTCGCCGGCACCGACACTTTGATCGGCATCTCGCCCGGCGATCAATCGATCCTGGCCGGCAGCACGATGCGCGACCGCTCAGGCACCATCGCCGCCTTTCAGGCCAGCCGGCCGCCGCTCGCCGAGGCCAACGGCATCGCCCGAGCGCTTGTCGCCGCCACCTCGGCCGAGACCAGAATTCATGTCCGCCAGATCAATTCCGAACTCGGCGTCGAGACGTGGAGCCGGCTGCGGGGGATCGCAGACGCCAGCGTCGAAACCACGCCGCAGAACCTTTTCTTCAACGCCGGCGACTATGAGATGCAGGGCGCCAATCTCAAGGCTTCGCCACCCCTGCGCTCGCCGCATGATGTGGATGCGCTGCGCGCGGCACTCGGCGCGGGGCTGATTGACATCGTCGCCACCGATCACGCGCCGCACGCGCCAGCCGAGAAGGCGGCGCCCTACGCGGCTTTCGCCGACATTCCGGGCGGCATGCCGGGGCTGCAGACACTGCTGCAGGCGATGCTGAAACTGGTCGATGAAGGCCTGATCGCCTTGCCCGACCTGGTGCGCCTGTGCGCCCGCAATCCGGCCGAGCGCTTCGGGCTTGGCCGGCGCAAGGGGAAGATCGCCAGCGGCTACGACGCCGACATGCTCATCCTCAATCCGCGCCAGTCCAGCACGATCGCCAACGCCGATCAGGTATCGCGAGCGGGCTATACGCCATTCGACGGCTGGACCGTCCAGGCGCGGCTGACAAGCGTCTTCCTGCGCGGTCGCGAGATCGTGCGCGAAGGAAAACTGATCGACCCGAACGTCGGAAACATCGTCACCCGGGAAAGCTGAGAACCATGCCCCTGCTCGCCAACAAGACCGTCATCGTCACCGGAGGCAGTTCCGGCATCGGCCGCGCGATCGCGCTGAAATTCGCGACCGAGGGGGCGAACGTCATCATCGCCGACACGGTGGAGCAACCGATCGAGGGTGGTGAGAGCACCGTGGAGTTGATCCGCTCGGCCGGCGGAGCTGCCGTTTACATCCGGACCGACATCTCCGACTGGAACGCCGTCGACGCGCTGGTCGGTGCGACGGTCCAGCAATTCGGACGGCTCGATGTGATGGTCAACAACGCCGCGATCTATACCAGCACCAACCTGATAGACACCACGCCGGAGCAATGGAACCGCGTCATCGGCGTCAACCTGACCGGCTTCTTCTACTGCTCGAAGCGGGCGGTGATGCAAATGCTCACACAGACGACTGTCGACGGCGTGCGCGGCCGCATCATCAACATCTCCTCGCAGCATGGCATGGTGGCCTGCCCCGGCGACCTTCCCTATTCGGTGAGCAAGGGCGGCATCGTGCAGATGACGCGGCAGATCGCGGTCGACCACGCCGACGATCTGATCGTCTGCAATGCCATCGCGCCCGGCAAGATCATCACCGGCAAGCCTGGTGTGGCCAACGACCCCGACGCGCTCGACTATTCGCTCCGTCGTACGCCTTGGCCAAGGCTTGGAACCCCGAACGATGTGGCGGGAGCGGCGCTGTTCCTTGCCAGCGACATGGCAAGCTACGTCACCGGCATCAACCTGATGGTTGATGGCGGCTGGATGGCCGGCTGACGGATGCAGGCCGGCCGCAAGGCGACCGGTTGGGTTTTGATCATTGCCTGATGAACGGGCCCCTATAGGTCTGGCCAGCGAGCGCATAGGTTCCGGCCAGGGTCCCGTCAGGCATCATCGTCAGACTGATGTCCGCGCCATTCGGCAGGCGCCCGAGCTTCAATGTGCTCCCGACAATTCTTCCTTCACCGGCGGCCTCGCCCGGATTGTTGTCGCCCAGATTGCCCCAGGCAAAAGTGACCGTCACCTTGCCGTTTGCTGAAATCGTCTGCACGGCGACTTTGGCCTCATACGCGCCCTCCAATCGCCCGGCCCACATGCCCGAAAAAGCGGCGTACTTTGTTGGAACGCCCTTCGCAGGAGGAGTGATCGTGACGGATGGATCCATGATCGCCGAACCCGCTGAGGCCGCGGCGATACTCGAGACAGGCTGAGCAGGAGTGCCAACAGGATCCGGCGCAGGTTCCGGAGCGGCGGGTTGCGGCCCCGCGGGAGCCGACTGGCACGCGACGAGAGCAAGTGCCATGAAGCCCAGCATCGTGTTCCGCATCGAATTCTCCACATCGTTTCGCGGACTGGCGCCGGGCCGCGGACCCGCCGAATTGCACGTCATTCTATGCTACTGCCGTATCCAAAGCGTATAGCGCTTTACATCAAAGACGCCGTCAACAACCTAGCTTCTGATTTGGCTGATCCCTTCCAATTTTAAGGTGTGAAGCTCACCACGACCTTTGCCATAAGACCGCTATGGCAGAGCATCAGCCACGGCGTGAGGGTGGCGAAAACGTGATCTTGCAAACCCGGCAATCTCAGCTCTGGAGAACAGCTTTCCTTGACGGGAACCAGAAAGCCACCAATGTACCGGGCGATCTCACCTGCAGGGTATTTGCTTATGACAGCCTCGATCCACGACATTCCGTTCAGCCGCGCCGACGGCTCAACCACAAGCCTGGGCGAATATGCCAACAAAGTCTTGCTGATCGTCAACGTCGCCTCCAAATGCGGCTTCACCAAGCAGTATGACGGACTGGAGGCACTCTATCGCTCGTATCGCGACCAGGGTTTTGTGGTGCTCGGCTTTCCGGCCAATGACTTCGCCGGACAGGAACCGGGAACAGATGCCGAAATCCAGGAATTCTGCCGGTTGACCTATGGGGTCGAGTTCCCGGTGTTCGCCAAGATCGAGGTGACGGGACCGCGAAAGCATCCGCTCTATCAAGCCTTGATCGAGGCGCGGCCAAAGGCTGTCTTCAAGCCGGACAGCACGCTGGTGACCCGGCTGGCCGGGAGGGGTGCCGCGCCCGCGGCCGGCGAAGTGAGTTGGAATTTCGAGAAGTTTCTGGTCGACCGCAAGGGGGTCGTTGTCGCCCGGTTCGGTTCCGACACGGAGCCGCAGGACGAGGCGATCGTCGGCGCGGTCCGCAAGCTCCTGGCGGTTTAGGCAAGAGGCGAAGCTCCCAACACAGGTAAATTCGCGGCAATATCCAGCCTTCGCGGAGAAGCCGCCCGCATAGCCGAGGACCAAGCCATGGATCTGCAACTAAACGGCAAACGCGCCCTGATCACAGGCGGCAGCAAAGGAATTGGCCGCGCCATCGCCCGGCAATTGGCCCTGGAAGGCGTGGATCTTGTCATCGCCGCCCGCAACGCTGCCGATCTGGACATCGCCGAGCGCGAACTGGCTGCGGAAACCGGGCGCAAGATCGTCGGACTAGGCGTCGACACACAGGACGACAGTTCGGTCAAAGCGCTAGTGGCAGGAACGATCGCGGCGCTCGGCGGCCTCGACATCCTGGTCAACGCCGCGGCCAAGCCGGGCGGGCAGACACCACCGCCCAAGCTGGCCGAGATCACCGACGACCTGTTCTGGGATGACGTGGACGTCAAGGTGATGGGCTATCTGCGTACGGCGCGTGAGGCCGCTCCCCATATGGCCGCCGCCGGCTGGGGCCGGATCATCAACGTAAGCGGGCTCGCTGCCCGGCAGACAGGCTCGATCATTGGCTCGATCCGCAATGTTGCCGTCTCTGCCCTGACCAAGAATCTCGCCGACGAATTGGGCCCGAAGGGGATCAACGTGACGGTGGTCCATCCTGGCCTGACGCGCACGGAAAAGACCGCTCCCCTGGTCGCCGCCCGCGCGGCTTCGGCAAGCGTTTCGCCCGAGGAAATCGAACGGCGACTTGCCGCCAATGTCGCGATCGGCCGCCTGGTCGATATGGCCGAAGTCGCTGATGTCGTCACATTCCTCGCCTCGCCGCGAAGCGTCGCCATCAACGGCGATGCGATCGCCTGCGGCGGCGGGACCATCGGGCCGATACACTACTAGAGCAATTCCAGGAAAGGCGTGAAACGGTTTTCCCGGGAAAAGCGCGTAGCGCTTTCCCTAGGGAATTGCGTCAAAACAAGGAGGTGGTCTGTAGGATCTGACCCTACTTTGCTTTTTGGCCGCCGGGCGTCGGGGGTGGGGCCGGCGATGGCTGTTGCGCTGAGTCCGAACCGACTGCGCCATCGATCGGAGGCGGGACAATGTCGTTGGCGGAATTCGCGGGCAGCCGGGGTGAAGCTTGCCATGCCACGCCAAGGCCAAAGCAAAGAAGCACCAGAGCAAGCGCCCCCATAGCGGTTGTAATTCCCCAAGGACCGAGCAGGGCCAGCAGGAAGGCCAGGAGATTTGGAAATGAAGTTGCCGGCAGGCCATCCCGATCGGGGTCCGGTGTTGTCAGCTCAGTCATTGGCGCACCGCTTCTTCCCTGGTGGTGTTCGCGGGATTCGAGACAGCCTCATTGTCTGAACCGAAGACAGCTTCCCGGCCGGCGACTTCCTCTCGCACGCTTCCGAAAATGGCTTCGCTCAAGCGGCGGGGCGCGCCCGACAACGACCACCTGCTTTCCTCGCGGCGGGCAAGCATCATATCCGACGCGGTTTGACCGAACCGGATAAAGGCCGCGGCAAGCGCCATGGCGGGGATCGAGGCCACCAGATCGGCGAGAGGCGACGTCAGAGCCTCCGGCTGGGTCACGAAAACGACTCCGGTCCATGAGCCGCTGCTTGCCAGCGCCGCATAGAACGGCGCCAGTGCAGTGACGGCGGCCATGATCGAGCCAACGACAAGAAGAAGAAACCGCATCCGCTCCCCAGGAGGGCTCAACAGGCCGATCGTCAGGGATAGTATGGCTACGGTTGCTCCCGTGGGCTTGTACAGAACCCCTGTCGGCAGTTGAATGAACGTGCCCACGGACACCCCGCCATTGCCGAAGCTCAGGACGATTGCCGCCGCGATCATCGCGCCGAGAAGGATCGCACCTGCGGCCAGCGGCGCGCGCCGCAACCTCCTGGCCATCGGCACGGCAAAGTAGGCGAGCACCAGATCGAGCGCCTCGCCAGGGGATAATCCAAGGCCGAGATCGATGCTGGTGTCAGCCAAAGCATGGCTGAGCTTGCCGACAGGAAAGCCAGCGAGAGCGACGTGCAGACCAAGGGCGACGAGCACGGGCCAGCGGGGCAATCGCATGGCGCCGATCAACACGAGGACAGCCACTCTCACCAGGTCCGGATCGATCCTCACTGTCAAGCCGCTGGTCTCGGATCCGCTGGTCAAAGCCGGTGACAGCAGCAGCACCAAAGAGAAGATAAGCGCGAAGATGACAAAGGAATTGGCGGGCTGGCCGCCAAAACCTCCACCGAAGCGCAGCAGGCGCTGCGCCAGAGCGGGCTCGCGCGCGAGGCGCAGCAGCAGGAATACGAGAGGAACCATCCAAACCCCGCCGGGCGTCGACATTGGCGGGATGGTCACGGCCAGCAGGAAGGGCAACAATCCGAGGAAGATCGCCCGATCCGCAACGGGCCCATTGCGCAGGCCAAGGCCGAATGCCGCCGGCAAGGCGAGATAGGCCAGCCAGGACCATGTCGAGCCGCCGAGCCAGAACAGGACCTGCAGCATCCAGGTAAGCGCCGCTGTCGTCGAATCGATCGCGCCGAAGCCTTGCGCGCCAAGCTTGCTGAGTGCCCCGATGTTCATCAGGTCAGCGGTCGAGAGCCAGTTGTGCAGGGACGGCGGCAGGACAGCGACGGCCCACAGGGCAAGCACCACCAACCATCGCGCAACGGCCGGTTGCTGCTGTCTCTGCGCCAAGGCCGCGACAGGTGCCTTCGCTACCGGATAGATCTTCATCGCAAGACGGCAGAGTACGTAGCTGGCCAGGAGGAGCGAAATCACGGCGGCGGCCTGTGCCGGCAGTTGCGGGTCAACCTTCGACGCCAAGCCCGGCAACCGCATCGGCTGCGTGGTGGACACTATGCCAGTTCGCAACAGCAGGAGAGCAACGACAGCATTGGCGACAAAGGCAACGACGGTGCCGCCTAGAACAGCCTTGAGGAACAGGCTGATCCAGGCGGACCCAAATCGGCCGGCTGCACCGAGTGTCAGGAACCTCAAGGCATATATCGCCAGACGCAGCCCGATACGCCGGTTCCTCAAAACGAGGTACCAACAGAGCACGATGGCGCTCGCCAGGAGACCCAGGATCGACAAGGCCGCCGTCGAGGCAAACGTTCGGTAATACAGCAGTGAAACGAAGGCCGCCGACGTGGTGGACACGAAGACGAAGAGGATGCGTTTCAGATTTACGGAATCATTGCCAGCAAAGGAAGCGGCTCCGATCAAAGGAAGGCAAATTGCTATATATAATGGAAGCTTATAGTACTCATAATATACGTCATTATATTTATATATTACTGAATTTGCAATGTCGGTAAAGAGGAAAAATATCGTTATCTGCCAGAACAGGATGAATACACCAAACGTCACCCTTGATTTTGAGACATTGGATCCTGCCGAAAAGGCAAACAAGAACGACATGATAGCCGCAGGGATAAAAGCGGCAAGTTCGTCGACAAAATTGTTCAGGGATATGGGAAGGAGGGCGAAGAGCGAAGAGATGGCTATCGAAAACCTGATGGAGATCGAATTTGCCTTACCCGTCTCGGGAAACTCCACCTCCGCCGGCGATTTGAAAATGAGCCTCGGCAAAAGTGCCGCCACACCCAGAAATGATCCATAGAAAATTGCGTATTGAATTATGTCGAATGCGTCTCCACCGGACCTTATCGACGAAACCGCTGCGTACTGAATGGTGTGACACGCCATCTCAACCAACAATACGCAGACATAAAATCCGTATGCATATGTGGTTGTCGGATAATTTCTTATACGAAAAATGTCCCTGAACGACAGACCGATCCCTACTGCCAGGATCGGCAGGCAGGCGAGCAGCATGTACACCTGGGTGGTAGGCTGGTCGCGATTGAGATCGAACCTCACCGCCGCCCATGAATATGCTGCTCTCAGGCCCCAGGGCGCGAATGCGGCCGCAACGAGCGCGGCAATGCCGAAACCCAACAGCGAAAGGCGCATTGCCGGCGTAAGCCGGTCCGGCGCGGGGATGTGCACGGCGAGATCCGCGTCCGCCACCTCGCCGCTCTCGACGAAGGTCAGGAACAATCGTTCTTCGACCAGCGCCCGAGAAGCAGGGTCGGCGCCTTTTCGCAGCTCGCGCATCTGCGACAGCAATTTCTCGGCAGTCGTCGATGGGCGATAGACCTGGGTCCCGAATGCCGCCGACGACCTCACCAGACACAGATTGGCAAACACGGTGAGGTCGGTGCGGAGTTTCTTCCAGAGATCCTGCCTGGCAAGCCGTTCGGTCTGGCGCTGGAAGCACCTGGCGAGGTCGGAGCGGAACCAGTCCGGCATGCGTCCCACCCGGAACCAGGGCAGCCGGGCAAGTCGTGCGAGCCGGGCAGCGCTCGGCGCCTGCCCGGTTGCCTGCCGCCACAGCGCCGGCGTGAAATTGGGATCCAGCCTGGGAAACAAGGCCAGTGCCGCCAGCCCGGCTCCCGCCCGCAACGCGAAATCGTCCTGCTGGTAGGGGTCGTCAGGCAGTTCGCCTTCCTCCAGCTCGCCTATGCGGGCGCAGGCATAGGCGGTGACGCGCCGCGCCAGCCGGTCGCGGAAGGCATCGTCGACGGGCGGTATGTCGCTCGCGAAGTCGGCACGATCAAGTTCCAGCAGCAGCGGATCATAACCGGGAGTGGCCTGCGCCATCACGCCACGATCGACGGCCTGCGATCGCCTGCTTGTGACAATAGCTTCGACCGCGCTTTCCAGGCCGGCGTTCGAGTCCTCCGCAAGGCCCAGGCTGATGACGGCGAAGCCGGCCTCCTGCAAGGCCCGCTCTGCCGGCCCCCAACGATCGGGCGGAGACGGCGTCATCAGGATCGGGGGCTCGCGAAAGGCCGGAAGGGCGCGCGGCAGCTGCCGTAATTGTCGGTCGGCGTCACGGTAGTCGACCCATGGCAGTTCTTCGGGCTCGCCGAAGAAGGGTTTGCCGCGCCGCAGCTTGTTCTGTTCATAGGGCTCGAAAAAACCGCGCCCCGTGCCGACGATGACGACCCGAGCTCCCGGGTGGCGGCGCGAGAGGGCGGCGAGCGAAACCACCGGTTGGCCGCCAAAACGGCGCCCGACGGCTTCAAGCACGTCGGGAAAGACCCGGAATTCGTAGCGCAGCAGATCAGCGCCACCATCGCGCAACCGTTTAGCCAACGCGTCGGCAAGAGCCGCCAGATGGTCGTCATTGCCGAGGCGTTCGATCAGCATGAGGCAATCGGGAGCACGCGGTTCCACGCCCGTTTCCAGAGTCGGGTAGCCGGCGGCCTCGATCGACGCCGCGACGCTGCGGCGTATATCGATGCGGTGGCCGGCAACGCGAACCGGCCGGCGCAGCAGACGGCCAGCCCGCCGCACCACCGCAGTGGGAAACAAAATCTCGCTGGCTTCCGGCGACATCGTCGAGGCGACGGTGCCGTCTTTCCTGTCACGAGCAAGGCGCTCGTCGCGCCGCTTGCCGGCATAACCCCACCAGAGCGCGGCAAGGCACAGCACCGCAAGAATGGCAAACAGACGATGCAGGAGGTCCTGCATGAAGAGCTCCGCCAGCCACGGCCAGAAGGTGGCGGATGGCTGCGGCGAAGGCGGCGGATGGACAGAGGGCGACTTCGGCGTGATTTCAACCGCCGCATGCGGCACCTCGAAAACAACATAGCCCACGGCGAGCACCAGGATGGCGATCAGCGCCGCGACAAGCAAACTGCGATAGCGAAGCTTGTAGAGCCGTTCATGCCACGGCACGGGCAAGGCCTGCTTTTCTTGATCGCATATGGGCGGGCCCGATTGCTGCCGATTCCAGAAAGTCGCTATGGCGGCACGCCCAGCCAGTTGCGCTTCGCCGTTGACCGTGAGCAGAGGCATCATCACATCGGCGGCTTCGGTCGCCGATGCGAACCGCACGTCGCGGCCCGCAAGAACCGCCAATGCAACGCCCAGCCTCGTCACCCGGTCGACGCCAAGCGCAACGCCGGCAATACCGGCCAGTTCCGACAGCAGGTGCTCGATGTCACCGCGACCGCCAAGCTCGTCCCAACACCCCTGAAGCGGGTGGGATTGCGGCGTGCTCGGTTCGCGCGGGCCGGTCATCGTGTTTGCGATAGGGACGGGAATACGCCGAGCGCCTTGCCGAGATCGTCAGCCGTCTTCACCAGGACGCCAAGCAGGGCCTTGATCAGATCGACCGAGGGTGTCTTGACGTTGCTGTCCATGGCCGCCAGGAATTCGGCGGCGCTGATCGGCGAGACATGGACCGCACGCGCAAGCGCGATGTATTCGGCGGTACCTGGAGGCCGTGACGAGCCCTTGATCCGGTTGGCCACCTGGTCGCCGACGGCGAAGGCCGCATTGGCCAAGTCATTGGCCTTGCCGTCGTCGAGCTTGTCGATGGTCCTCAGATGCTCGGAAACGATCCGCTTCAGCTGCGCCTCGTCAGGCATGGCGATTTCATGAAACACGCAACGCCGCAGAAAAGCGTCCGGCAAGTTGTTTTCCGCATTCGTGGTGGCAACGATCACCGGCCGCGAGCGACGACGCTCGGTGTCGTCCCCGGCGGCATCCTTGGCGCCGATCTTCAGGCCGAGCTCATCGACGGTAAAGCGCATCGCCTCGAAACTCTCGAGCAGATCGTTGGGCGTATCGCGCGGAGCCTTGTCGATCTCGTCGATCAGCACGACGCTGGGCCTGGGTCTGTCCGGTGGACATTCCGCCGGCTCAAAAAGGTCGCGCAGCAGCAGCGGCCCCGGCTCCCGTGCCACGTCGCCGACGATTGCCGCAATGCGCGATGGCTCGGTGACCGGCTGATCCGTGGCCGCGTCCAACACCAGCGCGCTGCCGCCGCAGGCGGTCACGATAGCGCGCCCAAGCGCCTCGAAACGCAACAGGCGTCGCAGCGGCAAATCCTTGTCGTGAAAACGGGTCAAAAGGTCGAACTTGTAGAGGAGGTCGCGGCCCGTGGTTTGCGTGGTGACGGTGACGCGGATCGGCTCCTGGCCCTCTCCGAACAGGCTGGACGCGATATGATAGGCCGCCCCGGTCTTGCCGACACCCGGCAGGCCACTCAACAGCAAGGGCTGTCCAAGCAGGACCGCGAGCGCTGCCGCTGTCGTCAGGCTGTCGTCGGGCAGATATGGCCGCTTCTTGGCGCCGGCGGCGCGGCCGCCGAAAGAAGCGCCGTCGAGCCTGTTCTTGAGAAGATCACCGTTAAGATCGAGACCGATCATGCTTGTCTCCTGTTCTATTTCAGCGCGTTGAGACGTTTCCAGATAGTGTTGAAGCGCAACGTGCCACCCGTGAATGGCGGCTCCATCGCGTTGCCGAGCGTGCCGGAAAAGTCGGCGGTGCGGAATTGCTGCTCACACCAGGAGCCGAAGTCGGAAAACGAAATCTCGTCGAGGGGCTGACTGCACACTTCGCAATGCATGCCTTCGGGGGATCCACATTCGTCCTGGAAAAGGGCGATGGCGCGCTGGGTCAGATCCTTGGCCTGTTTGAAGGCCTGGTGAGCCTCGCACGACGACGACACCTGGATCCGCAAAACCGTGACAAGAGGGTTTGCCCGCTGGTATGAAATGCCGCCCTGTGGGATCAATTCCTGCTTTGCCCAGCCGGCGATTTCCAGCATCAGCTGCCGCAGCATCGCGACCGCGCCTTCCAGCCGCTCGCCCGTATCCTCATCGAAAATCCGAGACTCATCGACGTCGAAAAGCAGCAGGCGCGGCCCGGCGCCGCTTGCCAGCCTGTCGGCGATGGTCGGCTGGGCCGGACTCTCGCCGGGTGCCCGCGCCCCGATCTGCCTGGCGAGGGTGGCGAACAGCCGCGCGCAGTCCGCCGCACCATTCATGCTCTGAATGGTCACCAACGGTGGGTTCAAGGCAAAGGAGCTGTCGAATAGCGGCTTGTCGCTGTTTGTGCTCACCTCTTGCAGCCGTCTGCATAGAGCGTCCGGACCGTCCCAACTCGTGGTGACAAAGACATAAAAGTAACTGCGTGGGCGTTTGATTCGAAATCCGTCGAGGTAAATCTCTACCGGCTCGATGCGGTCGAGCCGATGAATGACGTCCAGCGCACGCTGCCGGGAGTCCGCCTCGACAAATGCCATGGCCGCCGGGACGAAGGACCAGAAGTCAGCGTCGGACTGGTTGCCATTGGGCTTCGGAACCGGCGCGACGGACAACAGGCTGGTTGCGCCATCATTCGACAACAGGCGGTTGAGCACGCCATAGATCTCGACGTATTCCCCGGCCTCTTGCACACGATAAACAGACGCGCCGGATATGCCCACCAAGGGGTTCGGTTGCTCGGGCGTCGGCGGCCAGATCTGGGTGGTGTAGAGAAAGATAAGATAGCCCTCGGGCGGATCCGCGAGAGGGACAGCGCCGCCGATAGGCAGCGGCAGCGGAATGTTTTCCCGGCCGATGGCCTTTTGCACCGTCTTCAGGGCTATTTCTCCAGCGAGGGGATAGCCCATGAAATCCACCGCCGGCGGCCGATGCCCGCTGATGCCGAGACGTATCCGCCTTGTGGCTTCCTCGAGGTGATAACGCCTGATCAAATCCTGCGCGGCGAGCACCCAGTCGTCGGGAAGATAGCCTTCATCCCCTTCGTTCAGGCCTTCATTGTCGAGCGCCAGGAGCGCGATGTCGCAGAAATCTTTCGACGCCGCGGCGCCGGAAGGCGGCCATACCAGCCGAGCCGGATAAAACTTCACAATGGTCCCGGGCGCCACGCTGGATGCAATCTCGAACCGTACGGAAAGCTTCAGCAAATGATGCGCCGGGACAACACGATCTCCCCCGAAAGGACAGACCACGTGGAGCGCGGTCATGACCAGGCGCGGCGTGATCAACAGGCCAGTTCCCGTTTCTTCGCCCCCCCCGGCAATCCGGCGCCGGACGAACATGGTCAGGTCGGCTATGGGATTACTTTTTGCCACCGCGAACCGCCCCGATGCAGCCTATTTATCGTGAAAACACTTTCGGCCATGAGAATACCCTTCCTCAGAAATTCCGGCTGTCCGCACATACTTGGGCTCGCACTGCCGGTGCCAGAATAGAATAGGCCCGGCCCGAAACCGGCCCTTCATTTCATCTGCGGTGCCTGGACCAGGCCCTGGCCGACATCCTGCTTGGACAGCGGCGCAAGCCCCAACGCCGTCGCCTTGAGCTTGTCGATGACATTCCTGGCGGTGAACTGGTCACCCTGCCTGAGCTTTTCCACCCACAGCGCTGCCACTCCGGCAACATGGGGAGCTGCCATGCTGGTGCCGCTCATGGCGACGAGACCACCGCCTGTCCGAGCCGAGACGATCTCTTCTCCAGGCGCCGCTATCGTCGCGCCTTCATTGGAAAAGGGTGCGACGCGGAAGGTCTTGTCCTTCTTGCGGCCAAGTGCCGCCACGGATAGAAACCGCTCTCCGGTGGCCGGCGGTGCGACGATGATGGAGTAGTCCGGCCGGTGGCTTTCATTGCCGGCGGCGGCCGTCACGACCTGCCCGGCCATCAGACCATCGTGATCGACCATGCTGCGCGACAGGTCGTCGAAAAGCCTCGTGTTGAGCCGGTAGCCCGCGAGCGCAAGCGACGTGGCCTGCGCGGGCGCGTAGTGGTATTTGGTCATCAGCAATTGCTGGTAGCCGGGAAAATCCATCCCCAGCGACATCGAGAGGACATTGGCGCCTTCAAGCTGGGCCCACAGGATCGCCTGTACGATCTGTTCGGACGACCCACCCCCTTCACCCAAAACCTTGCCGATGAGCGCCCGCTTAACCCCTCTGGCCACACCGATCCGGCAGTTGTCGACATCCCGGCCGAATATGATGCCGGCACAATGGGTTCCATGTCCCTCGGCGTCCGTGACGTCATCCGGGGCGCCACCTATGAAATTGCGGCCGACCAAGTCGACACCGGTGAACGCCGGATGGGTTCTGTCAATGCCGGTATCCAGCACCGCCACTGTCACGCCGTCGCCGCTGAACGGGCTCGTTGTAGCGGCCACGGCTTCGATGCCCCAACCGACGGTCGCGGCCTTCGGCGAAGCCTTCGCCGTGGGGAAGGCCGCGATGAGCATGACCGGCATCTTCGGCGTGATCGACAGCACCGTTGGATCGGCGGAAAAGCGCCGGCGATCGCCGGCGCTCATTTCGTCCACCTGAACGTCGACATCCTCGAAACCATGGGCAACCGCGCGAGGCCTCCTGGCCGCAATCAGTTGCGGGTCCATGACTTCGTCCAGGCTGCCGCGACGCACGCTTTCAGGATTTGTGCTTTCGAGCCCAGCTTCCAGACCACGCGGGGCGCGGCTGCGAAGCACCACCATTTCCAGCTTCATCTTCTTCATGCCATCCCCCTTTGCCTTGCGGCTATGCCCCTCGCGAAAGCGCCCTAGACGCGCACATCGCCCAACACCCTGATCTCCGACGAAATGGACAGCCCGCCTTCGATCTCTTCCTCATTGGAAAACCCGTCGAAATTGGCGAGCGAGCCAAAAGAGAGGCCGGAAAGCCCTTCGACGTATTTGACGCTGCGCTGGTAGGTTTTGTAGGCGCCGAACGCCGCCTCCAGCTGACTGAGCTCCTTTTCCTGCTCAACCACATAGGCCGTCGATGACGGACGGCCGTCATCGGAGATGAACGACACCACTTTCCAGAAAGCTTTCGGAATGAGCGCATCGCGGTAGCGAAGATCAGTGGCGCCGAAGACGGGTCCGGTGAACACGGAACACCGCTCGGCCCAGGCCCGCGCATTCTGCAGGATGTAGTTCTCAAGTCCGAGCCAGGTCTTCTGATTGACGATGTCCATCTGCGGCGCACAGTTCGTGAAGTGAAACGTGTCCGCATTGGCGACGAGGGCGTTGGCCCCCCAATTGGGATCCTCGCGCCTGACGAGATGTCCCCTGTCGAGGCGATTGCCGGCATAGAGGTCCTCACCGAGTTGCGCTTCGGCCGGCAGGCGGCCGTCCAGCGCCCATTTGTCGTCCTCGCGCCCAATCGAAATGGAGCGGGCGCCCTCGATATTGACGGCAGTGAACATGGCCATGCGCCGGGACGCGCACATGACGACGGAAAAGTTGCAATAATCGAGCCGGCCGCTGGCATCGCCGCCAACCGGCGTTATGTCGCGGGATCGTTGGCCGGTCGGCTTGGGCAGGTCGATGGGGAACCTGGTCAGGAAAGTCCGATCGAAGCCGGTACGGCCAGCAAAGGACTGGGGCGACGACGTGCGCGGTCGAGCCGCGCGCTCGGCCATGGCACCCTCACTGCGAATGTGCGTTTCGAGAGCTGCCCCGTTCCCCGGCCCGCGCAGCCGCCGCATATCGCGAAGCTGCGGTCGCCGGTCCATCCTTACGGTCACAAGTTCAGTCGCGGACATGAGTTCTCCAATCGAAAAAAGCCGAGGACATCACCTGGCGTTGAAAAAATTTCCAAAGGCCTTCAAATCGAGCAGTTGCGCATCGCCGTCGACGGCATGGCGAATGCTGGCCAGATCGTGGGCGAGGTTCTGCCGTAGCGTCTGCCCGCCAAAATGCAGGCCGCCTATGCCATAAGGATTGCGCAAGCTGATAAGGGGGGCGCCCGAGTTGCCGGCAAGGGTGGTGCCGTCATGGCTCACGGCCCAGCGGTGCTGGTCCCCGACCATCTCTCCCGGCTTGTTGACGATCTGACCGGGGCTGACATATTTGGTGCCATACTCGTCGCCGAACAGCTCCCAGAAACGGTCCCAGATATCGGTCGAGACCTCGCCGGTGTCCGGATCGATGGCCGCCGACAGGTTGGGTTTTGCCGGGTACCCGACAGCGATGAACTTGGACTGCTCGGCCGATTCCATGAAAAGCGGACCCGAAGGGGCCGGCTCCGGCAGGCTGGCGCCGGCGGCGTTCGTGGTTTCCACCTCGAGGATGGCGATGTCCAGCTTGCCGATATCGGCGAACTGGCCGATCTGCCAAGGCCCCGCCGTCAGCACGCTCTTGATCAGGAAGCGGCGCTTTTCGTCGATTGCAGCCTCGTCGAAGCAGATGGACACCGGCGCGTTGAGCACAAACCGGCGCGGCCCGCCTGAAGACGGAACCGGCTCGGAAAACGCCTCGATGACGTGCCGGTTGGTCATCACCAGACCCTTGGCGATTACCGTTCCGGTGCCGACATGCGAATGGCCGCCGGCCTCGTCGATGTCGATGCGGCCAACCGCATCGATGAGCGGCTTTAGAACCTTTCTCGGCGGCCCCAGATCGCCGGCCCAGAATTCCAGCTGCGGATCCTTGGGATCGACCATCCCGGCCACGACCCGGAGCGCGGGACGGTCGGTCAGCCGCACGATCGCTTCCGCCGTCGCCCTTACGGCCCCCACCGATCCGGCATCGATACTCCTGCCCTTCGCCCAAGCGTCGACGACGCCTTCGGCATGAGTCATGATCACACGGCCGGCCGCGCGGGCGGATTCGGTTGTGCCAGCCCGCGCTCCTCGGCTGCTCAGGACCTTCTCGATACGGTCGAGCATCTCCTGTTTCCCGGATCGGGCAAGCATCGTCCGCGCGGTGATGGGCGGCGGCACCGCGCTTTCGGAGGCGGAGCCTTGACGCGGCTGCGAAGCACCCGACGGCGTGCGTGGTCCGACGAAAGCGGTCAGCGGTCCCGATGGTCCCGGCAAGGTGGTGCGATCGAGCAGCGCGGCTGCAGCGCCGGACGTACCGGTGGCTGCCGCCAGGGCCCGGCTGGGGCGCGGTGCGACGGCGCTTTCGAGTGCCCCAACACGTTTGGGGTCCATGCGCTGGCGCCGATCAAGCGTCAGAAAGCCTGTCTCCGCGACGAAGCGTTGCGGGTCGGACGTGGCCTCGAGGATCGGCTGGCCGGGATGTGCGCTTTCCACGGGAGCGGCAGCCGGGATATCGGAAAGCGGCAATGCCAGCAGCTGTTCCGCATCGACCACACCGGCGCCCATGGACCTGCCGGGCCAGTTTGCCGGTCTGCGCGCCGATTTCCTGACGGCGGCGCGGAATAGTTCCTGGACGTTCACACCGCGCCTGGCCGCCTCGGCCTTGACCGCGGCAGGAGAGTGCCTGGCCAGCCAAAGTGCCGCGCACCCAGCAGTCAGAGCCACGGCAAAGGATGTCCCCTGGCCCGGCTCGACAACCGATTTGTCGACATCCATGGGCCGGTTCCGCCGCGCCACATAGACATTCTCGCCCGGAGCCGAAATGTCGACCTTGGGGCCGCTGGACGTCCCTTTCCAAGGTCGATCGTTGAGGTCGACACCAGCAACGGCAATGACGTTGCGGTCCCAGGCGGGATAGACGACAGTTGGTATGCAATTGCCGGCCGCGGCCACAACGATCATATCCGCCTTGACGGCCCTTTCGATAGCCCGCCGCAAATCCGCGCCTTCGATAGGCCCGCCAAGACTCATCGTGATGACGTGGCATTTCGCCAGGCGGGCATGGTCAACGGCGGCCGCGACGGCGGCGCCACCGCCGATCACCACCGAATTGACGCAACGGATTGGAACCAGCGTCGCTCCGGGGGCCGCACCGACGATCGCCAATGAGGGACGGCTCACGACCGTACTCGACGTCGCCGTACCATGGCCCGGCGAAGACATCGACGAGGAGAGTGGGTCGATCGGAAGGCCGCCGCCGGCCAGAATGTCCGTGCCTTTTGCCAGATCGAGCGCACCATCCAATTCGCGATGATCGGCGACCCCCGTATCGGGCTGCCCAACCAGAATCCCCTGGCCGGTGGTGCCGAACCTGGCCCATGCCCGGTCAGCCCGCACCGCCGAGATCGCCCAGCGGATGGTCGGGGGAACCGGAGCGCTCGACTTGCAAAGCGTCCAGACGATACCGCCCACCGATTCCGGTGCACTGCGGTTAAGCTCGTCGTCGGCAATCCAGCCCGGATCGACATCGGGAACGCAGGAACGCAGGCCGCAGTCATCGATCAGATTTTGCGCGACCTCGAAGAGGAACCCCGCCGATTGCTCGCGCCGCACATTGGGAAACTGCAAGACGTGGACGAGCGGATCTTCACCGGGCGGCAAGGGGAAGAAAGCAAAGCGCTCGCTGCCAATCAGTCCGGCCAGCTTCGCGCGTTCCGCCGGAAGATCGGGCGGCGCGCCGTATTCGAGCGTGAAACGGATGATGTCCGGTGCGAGCGTTTTGGAATCCGGCTCGTCGGTTGCGTCGGCGGCCGCCTTCAGGAATTGACGATACATGGCGTTATCCTCCCGCGCTCAAGTCGACGCCGGCATTCCGCTCGAGCGTGATTTCGAAGTCCGCTATCGCCCTGTCGGCAAACGACCCGGTCCAGCTCCAGATCGGCTTGAGCGTGGTCTTGATGACTTTTTCGCCCTTTGTCGGCGGAGGATCCTGCACGACTTGCGACAGCGTGATCGCGTAGGGCTTGCCCGTTGGTACGGTGTAGCCGCCGCTCGACGGGTAACGCATCGGATCGCGTGAAAAGACCCGCCTCAATCTCTCCCCCACACTGCGCCTGGCCAGCACGCCAAGCACGGGATCCCCGGCCACTGATTGGTCAGCCAAGGTCAGGCCGACGACATAGTCGGCCCGCGGGGCGCTTCTCGAGGCGACCACCCGCACCGAAAACCACGCCGAACCGGTTTGCGGCTTGGGCGGTTCGGCGGCGGCGGAGGGCGTGCGCAAGCCAAGGTTGACCAGCAAGGTGTTCACGCCGGCGCTTCCGCCTGCGATGATCAACGCCGACAGGACGGTGGTCAGCACCGTTGTCGGCATGGTCGCCGGCACCTGCTGGATACCGTTGGCAAAGCCGATGATCTTGCTGACGGGATCGTATCCGGAGAGGCCGACGAACAGAGCCGCGATAACCAGCATCACCAACGTCTTCACCGCGCGCGCCGAAAAAAACTCCTGATAGAGCCGCCAGTTGAAGATTGCGGCGAACGCCTGCTCGAACACCGCGGCGATCAGAAACACCTTCATCAATTCGGTGAGGATGTTGGAGGCATTCGGAATGTCGTTGCCCTGCGCGACTGCCTGCTGGGTCGATATGATGAGAACCGGAAGAACGTACGCAAGGGCCTTGCGCCAACCCGCGGCGGGTGACCGGGTGCCCACCGCGTCCGCGCAACGCCTCTCGCCAATCCTGCGAGCCGCCGCGGTTTCCGGCTCCCTTGTCGTCGCGCCAGATTTGACGTCGGTCGAACTGTATCGGTTCTTCATCGCCGCACCCCTCCCCTAACCGTCGCGGCAATTTGGGAGGAGCACCGTGAACTCAGCGTGAAATCAACCTCAGGCGGAGCCCAAACCCTCAGACGAGGAGGGGCATCAGCCGCTCAAAATCGCGGCGGCCGTAAGTTGCCTGCCAACCTCGTTGTTGAGGTAACATCCAGAGCCGTTTACACCCTGACCGCGGCTTGAAATGCGCGAGACCGACGCAGATCGCCTTGACCACGGGGACCTCGAATGAGGGCCGCTGCAAGTCCGCGAACCATACATTGCCGCCGCTTGCGCTGCTTATCTCTTCCATCAGGCGCGACAGCATCCCGGCTTGGCCTGTCTGCGTTGCCGAGCCGGGATCGGAGCCGCTCAAAAAGCCCATTGTGTCGAGGTTTGCGTGCTCTAGCCAGGCCGCGACGCGACGGTCCGCGGCAGACATCGGCGCATTGCCGTTTGTTGCGACCCGCATCTCATGGGCATCGAACGCGAGCTCGGTCTGGATCATCTCGAGGAACGCGGCCTTGGCCGCCGCCTGCAAATCGAAGGCCGCCGCAAATCCGACCGCCAGGCGCCGGCCGTCCCCGTCGCACGATATCGCGGCTGCCACATGCGCGCTGTGAAAGGTTGAAATGTCGAGGAACCAGACACGCCGCCCGGTTTCGATGGCGTGCTCCGTCAAGGCCGCTGCCAGGGAAGCATCGTGCCCGGTGGGAGCAAAGCGCCGACGCCGGCAGCCTCGCCACCACCATATGCCGGTTGCATCGCGCTCAACGAGCTCGAGCACGGCGCGCGACATAGCGGCGTCGATGGTGCTTCCGGCGGCGCAGCCATTGGAATCGGCGTTCAGGCTGTTGTCTCCATGGACGGCGTCGCCAAAGCCACCGAAGCAAAGAAATGCGGGGCACATCGCGGTGCGCGAGCCCGCGAAGTCGCGCACGCGGGCCAGCCGATCGGGATCGTGCAGTTGCCGGGGCGGGGGAATCGCATCCCAGCCATCCCACATGCGGTTGAGACGGCGGCGCTGCTGTATCTGGCGCCTGGAAAAACCCAGTACCGCTTCGGCCGGGATGATATCGCTGGCCTGGCCGGCCGCTACAAGCGTGCACTCGTCCAAGGCCTGATACATCCAACTGCTGATTTCCACGGCTTCGCCAAGGCATCCCAACAAGGCCTGTGACCGGCTGTATCCCTTTCCGCTTACAGTCACTTGGCGGATACCGCCGCTCCACGGCAGACCGAGATTCGCCGCGGCCAGAATACCGCCCGGTATCTCGAACAGATCGACAATCAGGCCGTGAAGGGCGGCGAAGCTGTACAGACGCAGGCGATCGGAAGCCTCGACATCCGTTTCCGGCCGGAGCTCCAATCCCGCGAGCCGAAGATCCCGCCTTATTGTATCGGGCACCTTGTCCAGCACCGTGTTCGAAGAGTCGACTGCGGAATGCGGCTGTGCGCAAAGCACTTCCCAATGACTTTTTTCTAACCGCATTCTTCGATCTTCGCTTAACGTCAGTCCGGTTCTGGTATTAAATGACCAAAGGGCGTTTGGGTCGATCATGTCAGTAACCATGATCCACAGGCAGAGAGAAAGGGGCTCTTCCAGGAAAAGCCTCGAGATCAAACTCGTCGGCAATTTCGAGATACGCAGCCTCGATAAGGTTTATGCTCTCGACAAACGCAAGGCCTGCGCGATCCTGGCCTATCTCATTTTGTCCGAACAGACGCGCGAAACACGCGGACGTTTGTCCGCGCTGCTGTGGAGCGACAGCGATGAAGAACACGCACGCGCCTCGCTGAGGCAATCCATTCGCGATCTGAAGCAGATCGAACTCACGACGGGGGTGCCGTTTCTGGTCCTCGACAAGCTCTCCGTCGGGATCGATCCCAATGTCCTGCGCACGGATCTCGCCGCTCTGCGCCATGCGCTCAGGGATCGGGATTTCCCGGCTGTCGACGGCATCCTGGCGCGAAGCGACAGATCACTTTGCATCGGGCTTCAGGATTGCGATCCGGTATTCGACAACTGGATCGGGATGATTTCGACCCAGTGGTCGGATGGTCTGACCCATCAACTGTCGAAATCGCTCAACGAGGCAAAATCGACCCTGGCGGAACGCAAGGCGATCGCCGGCTGCATCTTGCGCCTCGACCCTTTCCATGAATCGGCGGTCATCACCATGTTGGGCGCGCTGCATCGGGAAGGCGGCTATGCCAGGGCCCGCGTTTTCTTCGAACGCTATGTCAGCGATCTGAGATCGGAACTCGATCTCGCACCGCCACGCGAAATCATTCAGCAACTGGAGCGGTTCAAGACAGCGGCCGTGGATGCGACGGATGCGCAGCCGCAAGTCGCCCTCGACCCTGCCGCGCCGCGCCAGCTTGTCGAAAGGCCGACGATCGTGCTCGTCACGGAAAAACACAGGAGCACCGACGCGCACATTCAGTTCGCCCTGGTCAGTGAACTTTCCGCCACCCTCTCGCGGTTCAGGCATTGGACCGCAATCCACACCGAGCTTGATCGCGACACGATACGATCAGGGTCTGTCGAGACGCTTCGTGCCGCCGTGGGGGAAACCGCTGACCTTGCCGTGGTCATAACCGCGTCCGACGGCGAGGACGAACCGCATTTCGATATTTCATGCCGCACGATCGCAACGGGCGTCTTGCAGTTCTCCACCACCGCGCCTCGAGAACCGGCGGCATGGAGACCCGTCTTCAATGAAATCTGCGCGCGGGTTGCTTCACGCCTCCAGTTGGTGATTTCCACCACGCGCCTCCATCGCATCGACGAACAGTCGCCAAACTACATCTCGGCCTATGACAATTGGCTCGACGGACAGCGGCTTTCGACGTTGTGGCGCAAAGACACCGACGCCATCGCGATCGCGCGTTACGAAGAAGCCATTCGCCAGGACCCTAGCCTGGCCTGCGCCTATTCGAGCCTGGCTGTGATCCTGAATTCGCGGTGGATCGTGCTGCCCGGCTATCCGGTCGAGAGCGCCGACCTCGACCGCGCATTCGACCTCGCCAAGAAGGCGGTCGCGATCGATCCTCTCGATCATCGCAACCAGGTCAACCTGGCTTGGAGCCACCTCCTGGCGCGGCGCTGGGAACTGGCGGAATTTCATTTCGGACTGGCGCACGACCTCAACGCCGCCAATCCGGCGACCCTTATCGCCTATTCGCTTTTCAGCGCGTTCATCGGAAACCATCAGCGGGCGGTCGACCTGTCGCGACGGTCGTTCGAGCTCAACCCGCTGCATGAGCCGCACTACCACGGTTACCATGCGACCGTTGCATTCCTGGCGGGCGACCTGCAGGGCTGCGTCGAGGCTGTCGAAAAAAGCGACGGCCTGTTTCCCGATATCCGAGGCTGGTCGGCTGCCGCGCATGCCTTCATGGGCGATGACGCGAAAGCCGCCACCGACTTCAGAATATTTCTGAAGGGTATCACGACCGCATGGCACAATGGCGAGCGCCCGACCCGGCGAAGCGCGATCGACTGGTTCAAGAACGTCTTCCCGATCCGCCTGGATGCCGACCGCGCGAGACTGAGCGAAGGCATCGACCGCGCCTCACGGCTGGCATGACGCGGCCGAAGCCCGGCGCATCCTATCTGCAGCGCGACATGACATAATCGCCAAGCCGGCAACGGTAGCCCCGGAGCCGGTTTGCCTTCTTCTCCTCGACCGTCGCGCCTGCATTGGGATCGAATTTGTAGTGGGCCGGGAAAGGATAATCCTCTCCGGGGCCGACCTCGGGCGCGATCGTCCGCACGGTCTCCTCGACGTCCCCGGTGAAAGGAAAGGCAATGTTGACGACGTTTTCTTCATCGAAATGCGCGATGATCTCGATCTCGTCCCAGGTCTTGCCGCGCGGGTTCATGAACCCTCTGAGCAGGTCTTTCTTCTCGTCCTGCGTGCCTTTCCTGAATATCTCCATGGTGGCGGGATCCTTTATGGCTTCTCGAATAAAGGCTCCCAACGCTTCGAACTGCACATTCTCGAATTTGGCCATGACCCCTCTCCATTTCTTCAGGTTGCGACGTTGCCGGTTCTTCGATAGGCCCGCCCCGGCATGTCCAGGTTAGCGTACCGCTGGAAGTATTCGTAGAGCTGGTCGTCTGAAACCAGCCTGTCGTCGGCCAACCCCAAGAGCCCCGCCAGATTGCCGGGTTCGGCCGATGACAGGGACAGCGGCATCTGGATTTCGCTGTCTCCGGCATTGAACAGTGCGGCGGCGACGGTGGCCGCGACGATGAACGAGCCGGTCGGTCCCAGCCGGTTGCCGTCATCGCCGAGCACGGCGGCTTCCTGCATGATGTAATAGGACAGAGGGGTCTCGGTCAGGAACTGCGGATGGGCCAGCAGCGTCTTCTCAAGCGCGCCAGCCTGGAAGCTGTAACGCTTCCTGCAGCTTTGCGTGGGCAGCATGGCAGCGCCGGAAAGTACAGGCACATCCGCGGAAAGCGCAGCAGCGACGGCGCCGGCAATCGTCTGGCCTGATGCGATGCCTAGATCGTAACAGCGCCAGCAATCCATGAAGGCGATGGACCGAGGGGCCCCGTCGAAGTCGGCGGCGTGCTGAACCACCGCCATCTCGTAGTTGAGAAACGGGCTGATACGGCGTGCCTTCAGCGCCTTCGCATCGTCCGACTCGATGAAACGGCTCCAGTCGACGGCCCAATTCACGCGGACCGGAACGTCACCATTCGGGCGCTGGCTCGAAAATGCCAGGATCTCGCGCAAGGTGCCGGCTTCCTCTTCGAATGCCTTGTTGAGGGCATAGCGGTCGCGGACCATCGAATGCGCAAACCGCGAGGCGCCAAATGTGAATTCGATCGGCAAGTCCGCCAGCGGCCTCAGCGATGCGACGCCGGGTCCGCGAAACTCCTCGCCATCGAAGAAGTGCGCCCAGACCGCCGGGGCCAGAATTCGCCTGAGATAGTCGTCGACGACGACGCGGCGATAGACACCGGTCAGGTAAAGCCGCGCTTGGTCGAAGGCGGTCTGCGGCGGTACAGCGCGTCGCGCCATCAGCAAATCGACGAGACGGTTGTGCACCAGCATCAACGAGCATTGCAGCTGCGAGAGAATGAGATTGTCGTCGTTCCTGGGGTCGCCGATCAGCGGACGGTAAGGCGCCTTTCGTCCGCACACGCTCAGAAAACCGCTGGAGGCGTCGACGCGCGGGACGTCTCGCGCCCTTTCGACCGCACCATCGACGGGAAGTTTGACCTGCTTGTCGCTGACCCCGGGCAGGCCGATCGGGAATCGACACAGGGTGGTGTCGCTTTCCGATGCGGAGTCATAGAGATGCGAGTCCACAACCAGGCCTCGTCCATAAAGGCCCGACAGATCGAGACTGCCCGAGACGGCGTTCCTCAAGGTGCGCCCGGCATGATCGCCCGGCATGCCAAATATGCGGCTAAAGACGATGTCGTGAAAAGCGAACTGGCCGAAATAGGTATAGGCAGCGGGATTGTCGCTGAGGTCGGGGGAATCGATGGGACCGAGCATGGAGTTCGAGATGTCGGTGAGCGCCGCCTGGGTTCTCTCCGTCATGGAGCCATCTTCTCCAGCCGGCATGAGGCTTATCGGCTTTTCGGCGAGATCGGGAAACAGGAGCCGGCGCCGAAGAGCGTCGCCCGCGTCCGCACCTGCCGCTTCGACGGTTTGACCTCCAGCAGTCCTCGCCATCGCGTTGAGCGCGCGGCGGTGATTTACCAGGGTTTCATATGCCGCATACTCGCCGTGTCTCATCACCACCTCTTTTCGTCAAAGACTATTCCATTCGCACGCGCTCGGCGATGCCAGCCGGCCATATCTTGCGCCCCCGGCCGAACGGCCCAGTCCGAGGGCGGGACGGATTATGTTGGGAGGCCCAAAATCCGTCCCGCCGCCGACCCCCCGGCCGACTTGAGATGCATGGTTGAAGCCTGCCGATCACCCGGTGCAACAGGTCCGGACATCAGTTGGCGCAAGTTTGCCCATCGGGGTCACGCCGCCAATCATCGACGACACGGATTCCGTGCCGGGAGGCGATATGACGAGCTGGCGAAAACGGTTCCAGTCGAAGCTCATGCCTGGATCGGGCCGGCGGGCCGGATCGAGCGCGGCATGCGAAACGATGGTCTTGAGGTTCGGGTATTTCGCCCAGCAATAGCGCACAATCCTCGCCGTCACTTCGACCTGCCAGCTCGAGAATGGGGCCGCGACCTGGCTGTTGACGACTTCAATGCCAAGGCTCCAGTGATTGACGCGCTTGGCGCCGCCATTGACCCGCGGATGGCTCTTGTCGTTTCCTACATGCCAGGCCGCCCGCGATTCCGGCGCACACGCCCAGACAATGTTTCCGTGCTGGCTTTCGTTCTCATCGGGAACCAGCCAGTGAAAACTGGCGGTGCCGGCCTGCATCACCGACATCGCCCCGGCCGAGCTGCCGCCGGCAGTCGCATGAATGACAACCGCCTCGATGCCGAGGATCGGATCGAAACGCCGCAAGGACGTCGAGCCCGCCCAGTAATCTTGGACGCCGGGATAGAGCACCTCCGGGATCGCAAATGGTGCCGGCCTGCCCGCGGCCGGCAAATCGAACAGGTACGTCTTCGGATCCGGCATTGCTTGCTCCTGCAAAGCTCGCGTTTGACGCCCCGGTATCGCAACGTTGGCGTGAAACCAGCGTGAACCATGTTCCGCCGCCTCGGAGGCATCACTGGCCATCAAGAGATGGTCCATCGGCCAGCAGCGCCTGATCAATCCGATTCTCGATAGAATCCAGCACGTTCTGGGAGTATGATCGCCGCGGATACGCTATACTCGAAGCGGCTGCGCCACCATGGCAATCCTTGCTTGACCGGCATTCGCCCGAGCTACTCGAAGGAATAGGTGAAACCTTCCTTAGAGGCGCCAACGGTGACCTTTGACATTTTCTCGCCCGCGAGCGACCGGTCGAGCACGCCCCGGCTCAGTTCCGGCAGCAGCGTGTTGGTCAGGATGGCATCGATCATCCGTCCGCCGGATTCGATCTCGGTGCAGCGGGCCTTGACCAGATCCATGACACCGTCGCCGATTACCAGTTCCGCATCGTTGGTCGTGCGCAGCCGGCGAGCGATCTTGGCAAACTGGTGACGGGTGATGGCTTCGATCATCCCGTCCGAGAGCGGGTAATAGGGAATGGTCACCACCCGGCCGAGGAAGGCAGCCGGGAAGACCTTCAGCAGCGGGCTGCGCAAGGCGATGTCCAGATCGTCAAGTCCGGCCCGTATAGTGCCGTTCCCGGTCCGCTCCATGATGACCTCCGAGCCGACATTGGAGGTAAGCAGGATCAGCGTGTTCTTGAAATCGATCCGTCGCCCCTCGCTGTCGTCCATCATGCCCTTGTCGAAAACCTGGAAGAATATCTCGTGGACGTCGGGATGCGCCTTCTCGACCTCGTCGAGCAGGATCACCGAATAGGGTTTTCTGCGCACGGCCTCGGTCAGGATGCCGCCCTTGCCGTAACCGACATAGCCGGGCGGCGCACCTTTCAAGGTGGACACCGTATGCGCCTCCTGGAACTCGGACATGTTGATCGAGATCAGGTTCTGTTCGCCGCCATAGAGGGTTTCGGCCAGCGCCAGCGCGGTTTCAGTCTTGCCGACGCCCGAGGGGCCGCAGAGCAGGAACACGCCGACCGGCTTTTCCGGTGCACCGAGCCCGGCGCGGCTGGTCTGTACGCGCCTGGCGATCATCTCCATGGCGTGATCCTGGCCGACGACCCGCTCCGAGAGCGTGGTGGCGAGCTTGAGCGCCTTTTCGGTCTGGCTCGACAACATCCGTCCAGTCGGGATTCCCGTCCAGTCCTGGACCACGGCGGCCACGGCATTGCGGTCAACCGAGGGCAGGATCAGCGGTGTCTCGCCTTGCGCCGTGGCCAGTTCGGCCATCAGCTCGCGCAACCGAGCAAGGTCGGCCGCCGGATCCGACGGCGCCGGATCGGCAGCCGCCGGCGCCTCGGCCCTGGCTTTGGCCGCCTTGGTCTTCGTCGTTTCCGCCTTCGCCGTTTCCGTCTTGGGCGGCTCAGTCTTGGGCACCTTGGTCTTTTCCGCGTCCGTCACTGCCGTTTCAGTGTCAGCCTCAGCGGTCGCCTCCGCATCGAGCGGCACGCCCTCACCGCGCAGCCGCGCGCGCAATTCGAGTATCTCGGCGACCAGCGCCTTTTCACGCTCCCAGCGCCCCTCGGCGGCAGCCAGCGTGGTCTCGGTTTCGGCTAACCCGGCTTCAACCCGCGCCTGCCGCTCCGCCACCTCGATGCCGATCGCAGCCTCGCGACCGATGATGCCGCGCTCGACCTCCAGCGCCTGGCGGCGGCGAATGATGTCCTCGACCTCGGCCGGCGTCGCGTGCTGCGATATGGCGACACGGGCACAAGCGGTATCGAGCAGGCTCACCGCCTTGTCCGGCAGTTGCCGCGCCGGGATGTAGCGATGCGACAGGCCGACCGCCGCCTCGATCGCCTCATCGAGTATCTGCACCTCGTGATGCTTCTCCAGAACGCCGGCCACACCGCGCAACATCAGCACGGCCACCGCCTCCGACGGTTCGTCGATCTTGACCACCTGGAAACGGCGGGTCAGCGCAGGGTCTTTCTCGATGTGCTGCTTGTATTCGGCCCAGGTCGTCGCCGCGATCGTGCGAAGTTCACCGCGCGCCAGCGCCGGCTTCAAGAGATTGGCCGCGTCGCCTGTTCCAGCCGCGCCGCCGGCGCCGATCAGCGTGTGCGCCTCGTCGATGAACAGGATGACCGGCGTCTCGGACGACTGAACCTCGTCGATGACCGCCTTCAGCCGTTTTTCAAATTCGCCCTTCACGCTGGCGCCCGCCTGCATCAATCCGACGTCAAGCATGCGCACGCTGACGCCTTGCAGTGTGGGCGGCACGTCGTCCGCGGCGACACGCAAGGCAAAGCCCTCGACCACCGCGGTCTTGCCGACACCGGCCTCGCCGGTCAGGATCGGGTTGTTCTGCCGGCGCCGCATCAGGATATCGACGATCTGCCGGATTTCCGGATCGCGGCCGACGACCGGGTCGATCTTGCCGTCGCGGGCGCGCTGGGTCAGGTCGGTGGCGTATTTCGCCAGCGCCGAATCCCCGCCTGGCCCCCGCCGCGGCGCTTCAGGGGCGGAGACCGTGGTCGAGGCGCCGGCTTCGAGCGAACCTTCCACGACGTCGGCGAACCGCGCAATGACCGCGTCGGCGTCGATCTTGTCGAACTCGCCGCTGATCTTCGACAGCAGGCCTTCCAGCACCGGCGTCCTCAGGCAGGCAAGCAGAATATGTGCGCTGCGGACTTCCTCGACGCCGAACTCGAGCGTTGCCAGGTTCCAGGCCTCCTGGATGGCATGAAAGATGTGGTCGGAGAATTCCTCGATCGAGGTCGCGCCATAAGGCAGCTTGTCGACGGCGCGGGTCATGTCGGCCGTGAGCCGGCTCGCATCCACGCCCGCATCGGCGATGATCATCTGCACATCCGAGCGGTCGGAAAGCACCAGTTGCTCGATGAAATGGACCAGTTCGACATAGGGATTACCGCGCAGTTTGGCGGCATCGGCGGCAGCCTTGAAGGCGCGGACACCGACAGGATTGAGCTTGCCGACCAGTTCCTTGCGTTTGAAAGTCTGCGATGACCGGCGCTGTTCCATCGAACGTGCTCCTGCAGTCTGCCAGCTGATAAACTGCCACATAAGACGTCACTTGACAAAGAGCGTCATGGACGATGTCCCGATGCCCGGTTTAGCCGGCTCCTTTCCATTTGTGGAAAGTCCCGCACCCTTGACTGCAAAAAGCCACGGCACTGGACGCCCCTCCGCAACGCGGTTCGCATGCTGCCAAGGCAACCGCGCCGTGGATTTCAGCGCTCGTGAGGCGATCGCGTTTAGCTTCTGTTAATTTTTGAGCGCTCGTTGAATTGTGGTAAAGTGCAACCGTGTGATAACGTTGCGTCACATATGGCTTGAGGCTGGTCGCTGGGGGTTTGTGTGATTGATGTCGCACTCTGGCTTAGTCCGCTCGACGGTGAAAATCCGTCAGGGGAAGACTTGCGCAACGACCCGGCTTTTCACGAGCTGGAGCGCCTGACCGAACCCGAGATCAAAGTCGTCCACGACGGCAACAACAAGCCCACGTCGCAAAGCACCATTCCGGTCGACTGGTCCGCCGTGCTGGCGAAGGCGGGGGAATTGCGTGCGCATGGCCGCGACCTGCGGCTGCTGGTCATCGTCACCCGCGCGCTGGCCAATGAAGAAGGACTGGCCGGGCTCGCGCAGGGGCTGACGCTTATTGCGCAGACCTTCGACCAGCATTGGGAAACCATGCATCCGGCACTGCGGCCCAACGCTTCGCCTCGCGATGCCGCCTTGCGCCGTATCAACGCGCTGCTCGACCTCCAGAACAGTCAGGACGGGTTGTTGGCGAACCTGAGGCAAATGATTTTCTTTACGCCACGCTCGATCGGGCCGGTCAGCGGACGCGACCTGGAACAAAGCGCGCTCGACGACCGCGTCATGCTCCAGGAAGCCGCGTCGGGATTGAACACCGCGGAAAAGGCCGCACTGGTCAGCGCACACGGGCAATTGTTGAACCGGGTGCGCGCCGGATGCGCGGCACAGATCGATCAGGCCGGTGCGGAGATGGTCTCGCTCGTCGCCGACGCCCGGGCGGCGATCGCGGCCCTCGACGCGGTCGAAACGGCGCTGGACGCCCGTCTCGAAGGCGGCGGCGCTCCCGTTCCGGAATTAAAACGGTTCCTGCAGCGTTTGCTGACGACCCTCGAACGGAATTCGGCAGCCGGCGCCGTGGCGAATGGCGTGGCCAAGCCGGCTGAACCGGTAACACCTGCTCGAAACGGTCATGGAGCCGAGACTATGACAAGTGCGGCAAGCTACGCGGACTCGAGCACGGGGCTTCCCGACCGGATCTCCTCTCGCGACGACGTGGTCAAATGCCTGGACCTGGTCGTCGCCTTCTATGACCGCACCGAACCGTCGAGCCCCATACCGCATCTGGCGCGGCGCGTGCGCCGGATGGTGCACATGGATTTCGTTGAACTGATGGAAGATCTCGCCCCGTCTGGGCTGAAGGAATTCCGGCTTCTTGCCGGCGTTCCCGATGTCAAGAAGACGGCTCAGAAGGATGAAAGGTAACAGCACATGCCAGCCGAAAGCAAAGCGAAGGTCATCGAACGAAATCGCGCGCCGCGGGTGCAGATCGCCTACGACGTGGAAACCTACGGCAGCCCGACGACGATCGAATTGCCGTTTGTGATGGCCGTGATGGCCGACCTTTCCGGCGCTTCGCAGACCAGGGAAGCATCGAAATCGGTGCTCGACCGATCCTTCGTCGAGACCGACGCGAACCGCTTCCCCAAATTCATGGAAGCGCTCGGGCCGCGCGTCAAAGCCCGGGTGAAGAACACGCTGCCGCAGGCCGAAGGCCAGGAGCGCGACGAGGAACTGGCGCTCGATCTCACCTTCACCAAGATGGGTGATTTCGCCCCCGACAAAATTGCCGAACAGGTGCCGCAACTGGCCGAGATCCTGAAGATGCGCCGCCAGCTCGAAGAGTTGCTTGGCTTCATGGACGGCCGCGTCGACGCCGAAAAACGCATCGCGCAGCTTCTGAACAACGAGCCGCTGCTTGGCAAGATCGCCAGCCAGGCACTGGCCGACGACGACAAGGCAGGGGAGTAAACCATGGCCGAACAGCAAAAGACCGCCGCCGTCACCGCTGATGCCGAAGCCATAAACCTCGACGAATTCAGCGGGCTCCTCGAGAAGGATTTCAAGGTCAAGAAGGACGACAGCGAGAAGCTGCAGCAACTCGTGCGCAATCTCGCGCTCGCGGCGCAATCGCGTTCCGACACCACGACCATCTCGTCCAATGCGATCAAGTCGATCAAGTCGCTGATCGCGGGCATCGACAAGATGCTGACGACACAGGTCAACGAGATCCTGCACGCGCCGGAAGTGCGCGAGATGGAGGGCACATGGCGAGGCCTCTGGTATCTCGTCAACAACACCGAGACCGACCAGAAGCTGAAGATCCGGGTGATGAACATCTCCAAGGAACAGCTGGCCGACACGCTCGAAGACTATGAAGGCCAGATGTGGGACCAGAGCCCGATCTTCAAGAAGGTCTACACGGACGAGTATTCGATGCTGGGCGGCGAGCCGATCGGCTGTGTGATCGGCGCCTACGAATTCTCCAACCACCCGCGCGATGTCGGCTTGCTGCGCAATATTTCCGGCATCTGCGCCTCGGCGCACACGCCGTTTATCGCCGCCGCCTCGCCCCGCCTGTTCCGCATGGACAGCTGGCAGGAACTGCCGAATCCGCAAGACCTGCAGCAGATCGTCTCCAACCCGGCCTATGCCTCGTGGCAGTCGCTGCGTGAGAGCGAGGACGCACGCTATATCGGCCTGACCATGCCGCGCGTCCTGGCCAGGTTGCCCTATGGCACCGATACCGTCCCGGTGAAGGGCTTCACCTTCGAGGAAGAGGTGCAGGGCGATCACAACAAATATGTCTGGATGAACGCCGCCTTCCCGATGGGCGTCAACATCAACCGCAGCCACAAGCTTTTCGGCTGGGGCACGCAGATCCGCGGCGTTGAGAATGGCGGCACAGTGCTTAACCTGCCGGTGCACAGCTTCCCGACCGACGACGGCTCGATCGCGATGAAATGTCCGACCGAAGTCGCCATCGACGACCGGCGCGAGGCCGAACTGGCCAAGCTCGGCCTGATGCCGATCCTGCACCGGAAGAACACCGATCTCGCGGCCTTCATCGGCGCCCATTCGCTGCAGGACGACGAAACGCGCGCTGGCCGGCTAGTCGACCCCGATGCCCAGTCGAACGAGCGGCTGAGCGCCAACCTGCCCTATCTCTTCCCGGTCTCGCGCTTCGCGCACTACCTCAAGGCGATCGCGCGCGACAAGGTCGGCTCGTTCAAGGAACGCTCCGACATGCAGATCTGGCTGACCGAGTGGATCAACCGCTACGTGCTGGCCAACCCTGCCTTCGCCGACGACAAGGCGCGCGCCAAGCGCCCGCTGGCGGCGGCGGAAGTCCAGGTGGACAGCGTGGAGGGGCGGCCGGGCTACTACAACGCCCGCTTCTACCTGCGCCCGCATTACCAGCTGGAAGGCATCAACGCCTCGCTGCGGCTGGTATCGGAACTGCCGTCCGTGAAGACCTGATTTGCAGCAACCAAACCTTGTTTTGTTTGAAAGCGGTGGAGAAAGACAATGCCAGTCAAGATTGATGGTTTTCTGAAGGTTCCCGATATCAAGGGCCCAAGCACCCGCGACGGCCACTCGGACGAAATCGAAATCCATGGCGTCGACTACAAGATGGTCGCGCCCTATGACCCGAATTCGCTCTCACGCCGCGGGCGCGTGTCGATGGGCATGATCAAGTTCATCAAGCATTACGACAAGTCCTCACCATACCTGGCAAAGGCGTTGTTCGAGAACAAGGCGCTGGATGAAGTGGTGTTCTCCGCACGGCGGACCATCGATGGCGAGACCAAGGATTACCTGGTCGTCACGCTCACCGACGCCTCGATCATGGAATACGACATGTCGCAGGCCGAGGACGAGGAAGACCTGATCCAGGAAGAGGTCAGCTTCGCCTACAAGAAGATCAAGTTCGTCTATGACGGCAATGATGAAGCCGAAATGGATGTCTATGTCGGCAAGTGAGGTTCGGCGGCCCGGCGCGGGCAAGCAGCAGATAGCCGGCAGCTTGCGGGCAAAAAGCGAGGCCGTCCAGCCATCGCTATGGGATCGTCTTGTCAACGACCTGCCGGGCCTGACCTCGGAGATAGACGGGCTGCGCCATGTCCTGCTGGACGAGCTTGGCGCGGACCGCCTCGACACCTTCGTTGCCGGCAGTGCGCGGACCATCGACGCCGATGCGGAGCTGACGCCAGACCAGAAGCGGCGTCTGCATCGCCTGGCCTTCCAGACCCAGCACCGCGCCGAGATCGAAAGCCGTGGCGTGGTGGTATCGGCGCGCGTCCTCAGGGAAGCAGTGCGGCGCGACATCGAGGCTCTGTTCAACACCGAGCGTTTCGAGGCCACGCCGTTGCTTTCCGACCTGGAAAACGAGCAAATGGCGGACAATCCGCCGTCGCTCGCCGATTTTCCGGAGGTCCGTCGAAGCGTGGTCAATTACGGCGTGCCCTCCTTCTCGGGCCGGTCGTCCCGCGACTTTGACCGCGACGTGCTGGCGCGCGAAATCCGCTTAGTGCTCGCCACCTTCGAGCCCCGCCTCAAGGAAAGCGCGACGAAGGTTACCGTCACCCTGGGCGACAAGACCGTGGGCCTGAAGATCGAGATAGACGCCGTGCTGATCATGACGCCCACACCGGAACGCATGCGCCTGCGCACCACGATCAATCTCGACAACGGCTTGGCGCGGACCGAAATTAGGGACGCCTGAGATGGATCGGGTCTTCGTCGAATATTACGAGGAGGAACTTACCCATATCCGCGGCCTCGCGGCGGAATTTGCCGACATGCATCCGGCGGTGGCGCGCAACCTTTCCCTCGATACGGTGCCCTGCCCGGATCCGTATGTCGAACGGCTGCTGGACGGCGTCGCCTTCCTCGCCGCGCGCACCCGGCTGAAAGTCGACGCCGAGCGTTCGCGATTTTCGCGCAGCGTGCTCGAAGTCCTCTATCCCGATCTGGTCACGCCGGCGCCGGCAACGGCGATGGCCGTGCTGAAACCCGGCCAGCAGGTGCAGACCATGCCCGCCGGCCACGTCGTCAAGCGCAACACGCGGCTGGTCTCCAGCCTGCAACCCGGACTGTCGACGCGCTGCACTTTCTCCACCGCGCAGGACATGACGCTGTGGCCGATAGCGATCACTTCGGTCAGCTATTCTCAGGATCGAAGCGCGCTAGCCGCGGCCGGCATAGGACCGATCGGCGGTACCGGCGGCGCGGCGGCGCTGCGCCTGGGGTTGACGCGGACGGGAAAAGGCAAACTCGACGAATTGGCGCTCGACCAGCTTGACCTCTATTTTGCCGGACGCACCAAGGCGCCGCTTCTGTTCGACGCGATCTTCGGCGCCTGCGTGGCTGTTGGCGCACGGCCGGAAGGCAAGACCAACCGGCTGTCGCCCTTGCCGGCACCCGAAATGGTCGGCATCAGCGACGACGAGGCCTTGATGCCGCGCACCCGCCCGACATTCGAAGGGTACCGCCTGTTGCGCGAATACTTCGTCATGCCGGAGCGCTTTCACTATGTGCGGGTCCAGGGGCTGCAGACCGTGGTGCGCAAATGCGAGGCCGGCCTGGAGATCATCTTCCTGTTCCGCCGCCCCGTGCCCGAACTCGCCGACCTGACGCCGGCGGATTTCGAACTTTTCGCAACGCCGATCATCAATCTGTTCGAGCGTGAGTGCAATGTCGTAGAGCTCGACGCGCGCAAGACGCGGCAGGTGATCCACGCCGACCGCACACGGGCGCGCGACTTCGAGATTTATCGCGTGATCCGCGTCGAGGATGCCGACAGTGAAGGCAGCGACGCCGAGATACCGGAGTTGTTCAGCCTCGGGCAGAACCGCGGCAGTGGCTGGGTCTATTCGACGGAACGACGCCCTAGGCGAGCAACGGAGGATGAACGGCGCGAAGGCCTGACCCGCACATCATACACCGGGGACGACGTTTTCCTGGCCGTATCGCGGCCGCTCGCAAGTCCCGCGAACCGGCCGCTGAAGCGTCTCGACATCATGGCGCTTTGCACCAATCGCGACCTGCCGATCCTCGACGACAATCCGACCTTGACGCTCGAGGCCGGTGACCCGGTCGAATCCGTTCGGCTGCTTGGTGCGTTGCGTCCGCCACAGGCAGCCATCCCGGCGGCGCTTCCCGCCGGAGCCGATGGTGAATCCCGCGCCGACGATCTCGCCTGGCGGCTGGTCGCGCAGCTGGCGCTCAACTTTCTCAGCCTTGCCAGGGAAGGCCGCGGCGTCGATCCGCTGCACGCGCTGCTTGATCTCTATGCCGACCGGGGCGACCCCGGACTTGCCCGCAACGTGCATTCGATCGTGCGCATAGACTCGCGGTCGGTGGTCGAGCGGCTGCAGATCGATGGACCGATGTGCTTCGGGCGCGGCACTGAAGTGACGCTGCATGTCGATCAGTCGGTGCTGGCGGGGCAAAGCACCTTGCTGCTTTCGGCCTTGCTGGCGCGGCTGTTTGCCCGTCATGCCGGAATAAACGGCTTCGTGCGAACTCGCACGCGGCTATTGCAGAAGCAGGAGGATGTGCCATGGCCGATGACGCCCGGCAATCGCTACCTGATCTAGACAAGACACCTGAACCGGACAAGACACCCGAGCTGGACAAGACTGGCCCGGACCGGGCCGAAGGTCTGTCCGAAGCATTCGACTTTTTCGAATTGCTGCGCCGTCTTGAACAGCGCAGCGGTCTGTTCGGCCATTCCGGACGACCCGACCGCGAGCCCGCGAGGCTCGGCCAGCATGTGCGGCTCGCCTTTTCCGCGCGGGACCTGGTTCAGTTCCGCGAAGCCAACGACAAGGCGCCGGCACGGGTCACGGTTGCAAATCTCGGCCTGTTGGGCCCCGAGGGCCCAATGCCGCTGCATCTGACGCGCTGGGTACTCGACCGCCTGTCGCAGCGCTGGTTCGCCGGCGCCGACGCACAGCACACCAGCGACACGACATTCGTGGACTTCGTCAACATCCTTCAGCACCGCATGATCGCCCTCTACTACCGGGCCTGGGCGGATGCGCATCCCGCTGTCCAGGTCGAGCGCGCGGTGGGTGGCCGCGTTCGCGCCATGCTTGAGGCGATGGCGGGGATCGGGCTTCCCGGCACCCAAAATCCTGATCTCGACACCGTCAAGCTTCGCCAGGCCGCGGCGCTCGCCAACCAGGTCGACGGACCGGAAAGGCTCACGTTGTTCCTGGCCGAAGCGTTCAAGGTACCGGTTCAAATCAAGGAATTCATCGCCGCCTGGATAACCATCCCGACGGGGCTCCAGACCCGGCTCGCAAAAGCCTATGCGGGGCTCGGCCGGGGAGCGACCATCGGTCCGCGCGTTTTCAACCGCCAAAGCAGGATCGAACTGCGCATCGGCCCTCTCGGGCTTGAGGAATTCAAGGCATTCCTGCCGGGAGGGTCGCGCCTCAAACTGTTCAAGCAGGCGGTTCGCGACATGGTTGGGGAAACGCTCGACGTCGACCTGCGCATCGTGCTGGCGCGTGAAGCCGTGCCGCCGCCTTGTATCGGAACGGTCCAGCTTGGCCGGACCGCCTGGCTTGCGCGGCCCACCGAAAGGGGGGATGCTGACGATCTGCGGCTGCGGACAATTGTCGGATGGCGGCCGGAAATGGCGGAGGGCGCGGCATGAGCCTGCTGCTGACGCTGGAGCAAGGGCCACGCACCCAGACGGTACGGCAGACCCGGCTGGACGAGGGCGAGCTGGTGATCGGCCGCAGCGCGGACGCAGGCTGGCAGATAAACGATCCCGACATGTTCGTTTCCCGGGCTCATTGCAAGATTTCGGGCGGCGGGACGGTTATTTCGTCACCGACACGTCGAGCAGCGGACTGTTCATAAACGATTCCGACAGCCCGCTTGGCCCCGGCAAGTCGACGCGCCTTCAAAACGGCATGCGGCTGAGACTGGGCGACTACGTCGTCCATGTCGACTTGCAGACGCCAACCGCCCAGGCACAAGCAGCCAGCCTGCCCATTCCGGAACGCCTGCCGCCGGCATCGCGGGCGCCGGTGAGCATCGGCCGGGATGATTTCTTTTCCGCCAAGGTCGAGGAAGAGCCGCGACGGCCGCGTCCGGCCGATCTGCCCAACCCGTTCGAGCAGCCGATTGCGGGCGCGTTCGAGCGTGCCGCGTCCAGCCAGCGCAGTTCGCCTGCTTTCGATGACCCGTTCAGCCTCGATCCGGTTTCGACGCCTGTGTCGAAAGACGCCGCTCCTTACCTCGAACCCGGCGGCCACGAGAACCAAACGGACCCGTTCAGCCTCGAGCCCTTGCCATCCCTCGGACGCGGATCCCAGCTCGCTCGGGGAAAGCCGTCCGATTTCAATGATGATTTTGGTTTCGGGCCAGCCGCCGCAACCGGGTCGGCAAACGGCGCCGGATCGGCCGGACAGCGCGAGCGCGTTGTCCAGCGATCCGCCAATCCCTGGGATTTGCCCGTGCAAGCGGCAGATGGTCCGTCTCCGGCGCGCGCGGGCGCCGCTGCCGCGCCCGCTCGCCTGCCGGCGGCGGCCCAGCCGGGAGGCATGGCGCTTCGTTCCGCGTTCCTGCGCGGCATGGGCGTCGAGGAAGCCGATTTCCCCGGACGCGACAGCATCGCGGAAATGGAGAAATTCGGCCGTGAATACCGGCTGATGATGGAAGGCCTGATGCAGCTTCTGCGCAAGCGGGCCGAGGAAAAGGGAAACGCCCGCGTCGCCCAGACCATGGTCGGGGCTTCCGAGGTCAATCCGCTCAAGTTTCTGCCAACGGTCGACGACGCCATCGTCACGCTTATCGCCGAGCGCAGCCCCGGATTCCTCGCCGCCGAAGCGGCCATCGCCGACGCGGTTCGCGATCTCGCCCAGCATCACGTGCGCGCCTGGCGCGGCGTGCAAGGCGCCTTGCGACGGATGATCGACCGCTTTGACCCGGCGGCGATCGAGGAAGAGCTGAAATCGAATTCGGCGATCGGCACCCTGCTTTCGGGCGGGCGCGGCGCCAAGCTGTGGGAACTCTACCAGAAACGCCATCGTGAAATCGCCGAGAGCGCGGAGAAAAGCTTCCTTGGCGAAATCGGCGCTGATTTCCGGGACGCATATGAGGAGGAGTGAAACATGATCGATCGACGCGAATTTATCGTTGCCCTTGGCGCAACGGGGCTGCTTGCGGCTTGCCAGAGCGGCCCGCCAAAACCTTCGGTGATCACCGTCAACGTGTCCGGCGGGGCCGGCATGAACCCGGGACCGGGCGGCGGTGACCGGCCAGTGACTGTCCTCGTGATGCGGCTGCGCGGCACCGGCAAATTCAATTCCGCCGACTATTTCGCCTTGCAGGGCGATGCCGGTACGGCGCTGGCAGGCGATCTTATCGGATCCGACCAGATCGCCGTCGGGCCGGGAAAATCCGCGTCCAAAACCATCACCGTCGAGCCCGATGCCACGGCGCTGGGCTTCGTTGCGCTGATCCGCGAGCCCACAGGCAGGAACTGGCGGACGACCAAGTCGGTGTCCCCGGGATCCAAATTCACAATCAACGTCACGCTTGGCAGCGGCGGTATTTCCGCCTAGCGGCCAGGGCAAGGAGAGCTCGATGCAGAGAGCAGCGGCATGAGCGATGCAAACAGGGTGCTGTGGTCCGAAGGCCTTTTCCTGCGGACCCAGCATTTCCAGCAGCAGGATCGTTTCTTCGAGGCGACGGTGCGCGGCGCGTTGCAGGCCGGGCAACTGCATACGTTCGGCTTTCAACAGCTGACGCTGGACCAGGCATTGCTGGAAGCCGGCCAGGTCTCGATCCTCTCCGCTCGGGGCATCTTCCCGGACGGGACGCCGTTCTCCATTCCCGACATGATGGATGCGCCGCGACCGTTGCCGGTCACCCCGGACACAGGCGCCGGACCGGTGCTGGTCGCCTTGCCGCTGGAACCTCCCGGCGGTGTCGGCTTCGATCCGGCACACGCGGCCGCTTCGGGAGCACGCTATCATGGGCGGATCGTTTCGGTGCGCGACGCCGTCCAGGGCGGTTCAGACCCAGAAGAAATCGAAATCGCGCGGCCGCAGGCGCTGCTGCTTGCGCCCGGCAGGTCGGTCGGCGGCTACACGGCCTTGCCGATAGCCGACCTCAAGGGAATCCGAGCCGATGGCGGCGTCTCGCTGGACGAGACCTTCCTGCCACCGACACTGGTTACCGGGGCGGTGGCCTGGTATCGGCAATTGCTTCTGGAAGTGGTCACGGGTCTCGATCAGATCGCCGAGGCGCATGGCAAGATGGTGATGGGCGGACCGGGGCGCAGCGTCGAAGACCTGCTGATGCTCAACCTCGCCAATGCGGCGCGGCCGCGGCTGGCCCACATGCTGGCGCAGGATGTCTTCCATCCGGCCGAGCTTTACCTGGAGCTTGCCGGGCTCGCCGGTTCGATGGCCACATACGGATCCAGCTCGCGGCGGCTGGGCGAGTTGCCGGCTTACGATCACATGGCGCCGGGGCCGGCATACATGGCGCTGGCGGATGCACTGCGCTCGCTCATCCTCAGCCTGCGCTACATCGAGCCGAAATCGCGGGCGCTGCCGGTCATGCGGCATTCGACCAACGTCTGGAAAATCCGCATCGACAATCCGAAGTTGCTGGTCGCCAGCCGCATCGTCATCCGGGTCGGCTCGGAGTTGTCGGAAGACGCGCTGCGCAAGATCTTCGTCAATCAGGCGACTGTCGGCTCGGCCGATCAGTTCGAGGGCCTGTGGAAATCGCGTTTGCCCGGCATTCCGCTGAAACCGCTCCACTCCCAGCCGCGCGAGATCCCTTACGACGGCGATCGGCTATGCCTCGAACTGGACCAGAAGAGCGAGCACTGGGCGTCGCTGCTCGATGCTCCCGGCTTCGTCATCGGCGTTTCGGGCGTGTTGCCAAGCGAGCCGCAGGTGGACTGCTATTCGGTGAACAGGTGAGATGATGAGCCGCGATGATCCTTTCGGACTGTCGGAGGATCGCGAACGAACCCGCATACGGCTGACCGGCGCGCCGATGCCACGGCCGATGGCGCCGCTCTTGCCGGGCACGGCGGTCAAGCGATCGCGCACGCATCCGAACGCGCTTGTCAACGCGTTCGCGCCCTTGCTCGAATTCGCGCCCGAGCTTGAAAGCGCGCTGGCGCCGGAGAACCCGGAAGCGCTGCGCACCCGTCTGCTCGAAGAACTGGTTCGGGCACGCGACACGGCGATGGCTACGGGGTCCTCGCTGGAGCGGGCCGACCAGGCAGCCTGGGTGGTGGCGGCGTTGCTCGACGATCTCGCCCTGAACACGCCGTGGGGCGGGGCCAGCGCCTGGCCGCGGCAGCCGCTCGTGGTCATGCTGCGCGGCGATGTCGATGCCGGCACGCAGTTCTTCACGCGTCTCGACGAACTGGAACGCCATCCCAACCGCGATCGCGAATTGCTGGAACTGCAATATGACTGCATGGCGCTCGGCTTCCGCGGCAAATATCGCGTGCCCGGCCGGTCGGGCGACCGCTCGCTCAACGCCGTTCGCGTGGCCGCGGCACGCTTCCTGCGCGACGCCGACGCCGAGGGCGCGCCCCTGTCGCCAAACTGGAAGGGGGTGATCGCCTCCGACGAGCCGCAGCGCTTCATCGTTCCGATCTGGGTCATGACGCTCGGTGCGGCGGTTGTCGCCACGGCCGTCCATATCGGGCTGTCGATGGGGCTGAGCAGCCAGGCGGTCGAGCTTTCAGCGCTTGTTCGGACCTTGCCGCCGCCTGAACGCGGTGACATCAGCCGGACCTCGCCCAAGGTCGATGCTCCGCCACCGGAGAAAGTGGATTTCGCGCTCTTGCCGGAATTCCAGGCGGGGGCGCCGGCCGACCTCAGGTCCGCCCTGAGCGGCACCGAGAGCGTCTCGCTGGCCAAGCTGATCATCCAGGCCTCCAACCCGGAACTGTTCCAGTCGTCGCGGCCACAACTGACCGAAGGCTTCGAGCCGCTGATCGGTTCGATCGCCAAGGTCATCCTCGCCAATCGGGAGCTGATCGGGAACATCACGGTGATCGGACATACGGACGGCGTTCCCCTGCAGAAGACCAATCCGCTGTCGACCAACCAGCGGCTGTCGGAGGCCCGCGCCCAGACGATCGCCGACATGCTGGTCCAGAACGGGGTGCCGCAGGACCGCGTTCATTCCGAGGGTCGCGCGGCGACCGATCCAGTGGCCAGCGACAGCACGCGCGAGGGGCGAGCCTTGAACCGCCGCGTCGAGGTGCTCGTCGAAAAGAGGCTGTGAGATGTTCATCCTGCGCTTCCTCTGGGCGGTCCTGACATCGCGCTGGCTGTGGACGCTGGTCGGCATCACGCTGCTTTCCCTGGTCATCTGGGTGTTCGGTCCGATCGTCAGGGTCGGTCCTTACGAACCATTCACTTCCGAAAATGTGCGTATCGTCATCATCGCGCTGCTGGTCATCTTCTGGCTGATCTGGCTGATCGTCGCCCAGCGCCGTGCGATCCGCGCCAACCGCATGTTCGTCGCCGAGATCGCGGCGCCGGTGGCGGAAAAGCCGCTCAGCCCCGGCGAGGAAAACGTCGCCGCCGTTGGTGCCAAATTCGCCGAGGTGATGGCCGAACTGAAGCGCCGCAAGCTCGGCGGACGCAAGTTCCTGCGCGAGATGCCGTGGTACGTGATCGTCGGGCCGCCGGCCACCGGCAAGACCACGGCCCTGCGGCAGTCCGGACTGAATTTTCCGATCGACCTCACCGACGACCTGCAAGGGGTCGGCGGCACGCGCAACTGCGACTGGTTCTTTTCCGAGAACGCGGTTCTGATCGACACCGCCGGCCGCTATGTCCAGCAGGAAAGTCAGCCCGATGTCGACGCGGCGGAATGGCTGGGCTTCCTCGACCTTCTGAAGAAACATCGCGGCCGCCGCGCGCTCAACGGCGTGATCGTCGCGCTTTCGATCGACGTGCTTTCAGAGGGCGACGAAGCCATCAAGGCACACGGCCGCAAGATCCGTCGCCGGCTGGCCGAACTCAACGACCGGCTCGAAATCCGACTTCCAGTCTATCTGATGCTGACCAAGGCCGATCTGATCAAGGGTTTCGAGGCTTTCTTCGGCGGCCTGTCCACCGCTTCGCGCGAACAGGTATGGGGAACGACCTTCGCGCTGGATGCGCGCGTCGATGCCAAGACCATCGAGCGGGAAATTTCAATACTGGCGACGGAACTCGAGCGGCGGCTGGTACCGCGCCTGGAGGACGAAGACAAACTCGCCGCCCGCGCCGAGATCTTCAGGTTTCCCGCCCAGTTGTCCAGCCTGTCCGAACCGATCCAGGTGCTGGTCGAAGCGATGTTCGGCGAAAGCCGGTATGAAGAGGCCGCCTGGCTGCGTGGCCTCTACCTGACATCGGCGACGCAGGAGGGGGCGCCCATCGACCGGCTGACCGCGGCGCTGTCGTCGTCCTTCGGCCTGCCGCCACGACGCGCCCTGCCCGCTCCAAGGGTGGAGAAACGCAGCTTCTTCCTGAAAAACCTGCTCACCGAAGTCATCTTCAAGGAAGCCGGCCTCGGCACGTTCGACCCGCTGGCGCAACGCCGCCGCGCCTGGATCTGGCGGGGCGCCGCGGCCGCGTGCGCGGCCGGCGCCTTGCTGGCCGGCGGTCTGTTCACCTGGTCCTATTTCGACAACCGCAACGCGATCACGGTGCAGGCAAGCCAGTTCGAATCGTTGCAAGCGCCGCTGACCTCGGCTGCCGCAAGCCCGGCATCGGTGCAGCAGCCCGCCCTCGACGGCGCGCTCGAAGCGATGGACGCGGTCGCGAATGCCCGGACCGCACCGCCGGGCGCCGCCCAGGATCTGCTGGGTCCATCCGCCTCGGCCGAACTGGTGCGAGCGCAGAGCGACACATACGACCATGCCTTGCGCAATGTTCTCGAGCCACGCATGGTCGCACTGCTCGAGGCGACCATGTGGCGGCAGATCCGCGATCCGGATTTCATGCTGGGAGCGCTGAAGACCTATCGCATGATGACGGGCCTGTCGCAGATGGATGCCGATTTCGCCCAGAACTGGTGGGTGAACAGCTTGCCGGAATTCGCGGCCGCGGCGCCGTTTCCGACCGCCGACGCCGAAGAGCATCAGCTTGCCGCCATCCGGCGCATGGCGGTCGACGAAAGCTATGTCGCGCCCGACCAGGCGCTGGTCGCCGAAGCGCTGAAAACAGTCTGCACGATCTCGTTGCCGGCGCGGGCCTACAAGCAGTTGCTGGCCGATCCGGAGGTGGCCGGTCTCAAGGAGTGGATCCCGGCCAATTTCGCCGGCCCCAATGGCGGCAAGGTGTTTGCGCGGCGTTCCGACAAGACACTTCGCGTCGGGATCGCGGGGGCATTCACCTATGCCGGTTTCCACGACGCCATTCTCGACCGCATCGACGATGTCGCCGCCCAGGCGGCACTCGATCGCGCGGTTTTTGCCGGCGGCTGTTCGGAAAACTCCGAGACCTCGGTCTCGGCGCTGTCCGAGGATATTCTGAAGCTCTACTATGACGACTACATCGCCCAATGGGACAGCTTCCTGCGAGACATGCGGCTCGCGCCATTGACCGATCTCAATGTCGCCAGTGAGAATCTGAAGGATCTGTCGAGTGCCGATTCAGCCCTGAAACGTCTGCTGACGGCGGTCGTGCAGGAGACCGAACTGACGCGCTCCGACGAAGCGCCCGCCGACGACAAGGCAGCGGCCAAGGGCGCTTCGAAACTGCTCGGCAAGCTTGGCAAGCTCGGCAAGCTGGCGACATCGGGGGCTAAGCTGCTTCCCCGCGCCGGATCAGCCACAGAGGTGGACCTGACCGGCAATCTGGTGGCGGTACATTTCAAGCCGCTGAAGAGCACCATTGCCGAGGTCGACGGCCAGCCGCCTGCACTGGATGCCGCGGTCGTCGCGCTGACCGCGCTGTCGAACGTCCTGCAGACCGTCACCGCTAACCCCAATCCGCAAGATGCCATCAAGAAACAGGGCGGCCTTGCCGAACTGACCGGCGCGGTCGCCAGGCAGGCGCAGATCCTGCCCGACCCTATCAACGCCTGGCTCAGCGGGATTGCCGGCGACACCAGCAATTTGACGCAGAAGGCGGTGACCTCTGAGCTCAACGCCATCTGGCGGGCGGACATACTGCCCTTCTGCCAGGCAGCGCTGAACGACCGCTATCCGTTCAGCGCCGACAGCGCGGTGGACGTCAATGTACGTGATTTCGCCCGCTTGTTCGGGCCGGCCGGACTGATCGACGGTTTCATCAACGACCATCTGATCAACTATGTCGACACGACCAGCCAGCCGTGGAAATGGCGCGCCGATTTCGGCCTCGATCCCTCGGCGCTGGCGGCATTCGAGCAGGCCAGGCATATCCGCGACGATCTTTTTCCAGGCGGCACCGGACCGGTGATGAGCTTCACGCTCGAACCGAAGGACCTGTCTCCGAACGTCACGCGCGTCACGCTCAATCTCGACGGCCAGACCCTCGTCTACTACAACAATGCAACGCGGCCGCAACCGATGACCTGGCCCGGCAAGGATGGGACAGGGGTCATTTCGCTTGCCTTCCAGCCCATCGACGGATCGCCTGAAATCATGCTCAACGAGACCGGCAGCTGGGCTTGGCTGAGGATGCTGCGCAGCGGCCGTTTCGCCGGCACGCAGCTGTCCGATGTTTACAGCCTGCGCCTGGGCACGAAGGGCATGTATGCCGATTTCGAGCTCAAGGCCGCCAGCGTCGAGAACCCCTACAATCTGCAGATGTTCAAGAAATTCTCATGTCCGCCGCAGATATGATCCAGCCCGGCTTCTACGGCAAAATGCCCGCAACCGGCGATTTCGTGACGCGGCGGCTGTCGGGTGAGTTTGTTCGCGGCTGGGATCGCTGGCTGGCGCAGCACCTCGTTCCGCTGTTCGGCTCGCAATCCTGGCCAAGCACGACCGCGCTGCGCTTTCTGGCTGGCCCGGCGTCCTTCGGCGCCTCGGCGGGCATCATCGTGCAAAGCGCCGACAGGGTGGGCAGGAAGTTCCCTTTGAGCGTCGTTGCGCAGCTTGCCGAAGCGCCCATTCAGCTGGCTGCCGCCGAGGCGTGGTTTTCCGGCATCGAAGCGGCGGCCGTCACCGCCCAGAACGGCGAATTGACGCCGGACGAACTGGATGCCGCGCTGGCCGGACTGCCGGTGCCAGCCGTCGAGCCGGGCGACGAGATCATCAGCAACATGGTGATGTGGACGGCCAATTCGGACATTTTCGACATCGATCCGCAATCGCCGCAAACGACGCTGGAACAAATCCTCGCCGCCAGCTGGGAGACCAGCTGATGGACGAGGCGCCTTTGGCGGATCGCGCTGCCACGCGCGGCGGGATGCCGCCACCCGGGACCGGTTGAAAGAGCGCGTCGATGTGGCTTTTGTCGAACCAGACGCCATTCGCCGTAGAGCGCAACTGGACACGCGACGAACGCGGCCATGAGGTCTGGCTCGTGGCGATCAAAGGCTCATTCGAGATCGATCCTGACGGCAAACAGACGCTGCTGAAAGACCAGACCCCGGTCACCAAGGCTCCGCTTCACGGCGCGGATCCAAACGAATTGCTGGACGAGAGCGATTTCAATATCGAAAAGAAACATTCCGATGTGCTGATCGAGGGGCATGTTTACGCACCGGGCGGCCAGCCGAGCCTCGATACCGTCGCCCGCGTCAAGATCGGCGATCTGGACAAGACCGTCAGGGTCAGCGGCGACCGTGTCTTCATGCCCGGCCCGGTTTCGGTCCGCATGAGCCGTCCGCAATCCTTTGTCGAGATGCCGATCAGCTGGCGCCGAACCTATGGCGGCATGGACATGGAGGCCTCGACGCCGGACTGGGATCAGCGCAATCCGCTCGGCACCGGCTTTGCGGTGAACCCGCAAAGACTGGTCGGCAAGACGGCACCGAACTTTGAATATCCCGACGCACCCTATCGCGATCATCGCAGCGGCAAGCCGGCAGCTTTCGGTCCGGTGGCCCGGCATTGGCAGCCACGGGCAAAGCACGCCGGCACCTATGGCGAGGAATGGAAAAAGACACGGGACCCGCTTTTGCCGCATGATTTCAGCCGCCTGTATTATCAATGCGCCCCTCAAGACCAGCAGACCAAACTACCGCTCGTCGGCTACGAGGACGTGCGTCTCGGCAACTTCACGACTGACGGCTTCTGGCGGTTCCTGCTGCCGCGCGTGACGTTCGTGATCACCACCGAGTTCTACGGCCGGGCGGACCGAAGGCATGACGAGGCGCCGATCCACACACTGCGCATCAAACCCGATTTGCGGCAGTTCTCGATCACGTGGATGTCAATCCTGCCGGTCCCCTATGACGAGGAGCATCTGAAAAACACGACGGTGCGGCTGAAGAGGCGGATCGGTGTATCACCGACAATCGCGGCCACCGGAGTGTGGTCGGCGGAGGATTCGTGATGGCCGGGGGCGCGGTCATCGTGGTGGTCGGCGTTGGCGCGCGCACGCCTCTTGGCTTCGACGCGTCGTCAAGCGCGGCAGCGGTACGTGCCCGTCTTTCGGCGATCCAGGATCACCCTTTCATGGTCGACCGCTTCGGAGAATTGATGAAGGTAACGCGCGACACCGGGATCGATGTCACCCTCAACGGTCCGGACCGTGCCGTTGAAATCGCAATCTCGCCGGCGCTGGATGCGCTTCGGCCCTTGCTGGCGAGCACGCCGTCGACCGAGGTTTCGCTCATACTCTCCACCGGCGAACCTCGCCCGGGTCAACCGCAAGGCTTCGCAGCTGAAGTGAACTCCAAGCTGCGCAGGCGGCTTTCACAGCACGTCATATTGGAGGGCGGGGGCTCGACCGCGGGCGGTCACGCCGGCGGTTTGCTAGCGATTTACCACGGGTGCAAGTTGCTGCGCGAAGGCAAGGCCAAGTTGTGCCTCGCCGGAGGGGTCGACACCTATCTCGAACCCGAAACGCTTGAGTGGCTCGATGAGAACGGACAGCTGCATTCGGAGGGGAATATCTACGGATTCTGCCCTGGCGAGGCGGCGGGATTCTGCCTGTTGACCACATTGGCGACAGCTCGCGCGCTCGGTTTGCAACCGCTGCTCGAGGTTGTCGCGACGTCGGCCGCGGGCGAAGAAAACAAGATCAAGACGGAGACCGTGGTGCTTGGCGAGGGCTTGGGAGCGGCGTTCCGGACTCTGTTCGAGGATGCGCCGACAGACCCCGTCGATCGCATCATCTGCGACATGAACGGGGAACGTTACCGCGGAAACGAATATGGCTTCGCGGTGATCCGCAATCCCGGCCGCTTCCGAGACGCCGCTGATTTCGAAACCCCGGCCGACTGCTGGGGCGACGTCGGCGCGGCATCCGGGCCGCTATACGTCAGTCTCGTCACCGAGGCGCAAGCGCGTAACTATCAGAAAGGCCCGCTGTCGCTGATCTGGGCAAGTTCCGAGAACGGCTCGCGCGCAGCCGCCCTGCTCGGCTCACCGGGCGTCCGGCCGAGTTCCGGGGCTGACGGCCCCCGGCCTATTGCACGGTAGGCAAGGTCAGCCATTTCGAATCGATCGAGAAGCGGTGAAGCCACTCGTCGGTGGATTCGGCGTTGGATATGAAACCGTCGCCGGCCAGCGGGCCGACGCCGCTGAGGACAAAGCCGTCCATCACTTTGGCCATTTGCTGATAGGCAAGCACCTTCCTGGCCAGCCGGTTTCTATCGAGCGAGTCGGGTTCGGCCGCCAACATGAACACTGTTCCGAACCGTTGCTCGAATATGGCGATATCGGCGTCCGCACGAAGGTCCTGGATGCGGGCAGCCACGCCCGCGTCGTCCATGAAGGACGTGCCCAACAGGTTGATCCAACATGGTGATTTCAGTTCGCTTCGCATCCGGAACGGAATGAGGTCGAGCATGTCGATATCGACGCCCCAGAACCGTCGGGCCTTGGCGTAGATTTCCGTGAAGGCCTCGTCCTTTTTGTCCCTCGCGAAGGCGAAGACGGGCCCGCCATGCCCCGAATAGATATCTATTCGATCCGCCAGAGTGCGCAGAAGACGCGTCAATTGCTCGACGGGAAAATCCAACGGAAAGAGAAAACGGACATACCAGGCCAACCCCAGCGATCGTCGCTTCATCGCCTCGATGTTGAGGCTGAATGTTCCCCGGTCATCGTCGATCTCACAACCGTCCCAAAGCTGGGCCTCAAGGCCCCTGCCCTCGCGGATCCGCTTTCTTGCCGCTTCGAAGAACCGATAGTTCGATCGGTCAGCGCTTCGCGCCGCCTGCGTCAGAACCGGATCCGCAACCGACGACCAAAAGGGCAATTCCGCTATCTTGAACAGCTTGATGCGGCTCTTCGGGCACACCGCCTCATAAACATCCAGAATCCAGTCGAAATCGTCGACCGTCAATCGTTTCGGGTAGATCACAACCTCAAGCAGGATCTTGTTGAGTGGCGCATCGTCGACCACTCTCGATCGCAAGAGCGCCGCGGGGAATCCCGGCAAGGGCTTTCCTGGATCACTGTTCGTCGGCATCGCCGCGGTCCGCACCTTCGCGCTCCACTTCGATGGAGTGCCTCAACGATTTCAGGAACTCCGTGAGGTATTCGTCAAAATCAGCGTATTCGCGCGTCAGCTTTCCGTCCTCATACTCCTTGAACGTCGCCTTGCCATCCGAACCCTCCTGCGGCGGCCACATGAACAGGTAATTGTTGGTGTCCTCGCCGAGCACGACGGCGACCGCGTCGTCGGCCGGATTCTCGTCACCAAAATCCTCGAACACCTCCCAGACCATCTCGAGCGTGTCCTCGAACCATTCCTCGTTGCTTCCTCTCGTCCCCAGGATCGCGGCGTCGCCGTCGAAGTCGGTCCAGCCGTCATGCATCAAGAGGAACTCGCGATAGGACGGCTCGATGGGGAACCCGCATTTCTTCTCGAAGCGTGCGATGTCCTTTTCCGTTGCCGGCTTCGACGGCGGATCGGTCATGTCCTCATCCAGCGTGAGCATGTCGAGTTCCCGCTTGGCCTCCAAAAGCTGGGCCACAAGATCCGTGCGCTCTCGATCGTTCAGCATGGCGGCTCCATCAGCAGCAGTCCCCGCGAACGCCCGTATGTCGGTTCGGGCCGCTCGTTTTCAGATCGCTCATCGCACCACCGATCCATTTGTTCGGCCGGCGTGACATCCAACGAAGATTGGATCCCCGGGTAGGATGGCCGTTGTGCTGGATTTCCTGGACGTGATCCGGGCTGAACAGCCTGTATTTTGGCCGCGTGCTCTCGGCCTTCTCCTTGAGTTTCTTCTGACAGTCCGGGGAAACGTCATGGAATCCCATGTCCTCGGGCTTTCCTTCCCCGCCCGGACCCTTGCCCAGCCTGGCGTAGCGCTTGATCGACTTGCAGACGTTGTTGCCGGAATTTCTCGTTCCGTCGCCATCCGGCCCGTATCTCTTGCCGGCCTGCTTGACCTCGGTGAACTCCGAACTCTTTCTGCCCTTGAGCGCGGCATCGTACGCCTTGATCTTGGCGCATATCTCTTCCAGCTCGCACTCGTCGTACTTCTTGCGCGGCTTTCCGGATTTCGTTTTTCCCTTCGGCGCGTCTTCGCACAGGATCACCAGAACCGTGCCTTCGGTCTTGCTCCGGGGATCCACATTGCCCCCAAGATCCACCGTATTCTTGTCGTTGTGAAACTTCTTGTCCGTGTGGCGGCAGGCGTTCTGGCCGTCCATTTTCACGTCGAAGGAGTAGGTGATCCAGTCCGTCGCCTTCATGTTGACGTTGGATTTTACGCCGCCAACGGTGCCGGGTTCGTCGCCATTGCTTCGGCTGTAGTGGGATCCCTTGATGGCAATCATCTTGCCCTTTGCGAACACCGTCGTCGTTCCATCGGAGAGCGATGATTGTTCCGCGATATTGGGGTAGGGAAGCGGGACAGGCCCGCCGGGGCTTGGCGTCTTGCAGACATCCGGGATTGTCGCCATCGAGAGGCCGACCGTGCCCTTGTAGGTCAGGCCAAGGTTGTTGACGGAGATGTGTGACGGCATCGCCTTACAGCCCCCTTGCCCAATCCTTCACCCGGTCCGCTACCGGCAGGTAGGGTGGGTTGTCCTCGAAATACGTCGCGAAGGCGTCACCGAGCACTGCCGGCTCGACGGAAAACAAGCTGTCCTCCAGCCGTGCCTCGGGAAACAATTCTAAAAATGCCGCCCCCGCGGGCACCGCCAGCGCCGGTGTGCGCATCTGGTGGATGAGCCAGTGCAGGAGGGTGCGATCGCCGAGCATACCCGCGCCTCGCACGGCCAAGGGCGCGTTTTCCGGCGTCTTGAGCAATCCACCCATCCAGCCGCGCACATCCTTGTCCGGCTCGGCCTTGATCACCGCGCGCAAGGCCGTCATTGCATCGGCACCACCACCGACCGCCACCTTCCGCAATTCAGGGCTGGCCAGATCGCCTGAGCCGAGTTCGGTCAGCGCCCAGGCCGCCCAGAACCGCGACTTCTCGTCGGCATCATTCAAGGCGGCTCTCAGTTCCTCCACAAGGTCCGCACGTTTCAGCTTTCCGGCGAGGTGCAGGCTGGTGGCGCGAACCCGTGCATCCGGATCGCGGACAAGTCGAACCAGCATCTGCCTGGGATCGACATTGTGCCCGAGGCAGGCGGATACACCGAGAAATCGCTTGAACGCATCCGGCGCTCCGATCCAGTCCCGCACCAAGGGGGCGATCGTTGTCGGCTCGTGCCAGGCCAGCGCACCGATCAGCCCGCGAGCGTCGTCGCCACCTTGACGGCCGAACTCGACAGCCTCGGCAACACGGCGACCATCGGTCTGCTCGATCCCCATCCATCCGTAGAGGAACAGTTCGCCCTTTTCGGGAAAGTCATCATACGCCGCCAAGATATACGGCCAGGCGGCGGGACCGGCGATGCGCAAACCATCAAGGTTGGCCTCCAGGCGCCTGTCGACGCTGGCGACCACATCGACATCGGGCGGATCGCTCTCCATCAACGTGTCGCGCTGCGCCCAGAAGAACGCGGCCTGCTCGGCATGCTGCCGAACGATATCCGGCACTATTCGCCGCTCGGGCGCGCCTTCCGCTTTCGGTTTGTCCTGTGCCGCCAACATCAGTTGAGATCGATCGATCCGCCCCGGATACGATTGGCGGCGCTGGCCTGGCTGGTGACATAGGTGCCGCGAATGGTGATGCGGCCGTCTTTTTCCATCAGGATCGCCGCCTCGCCGCAACGCAACTCGATACGCTCCTTGCCCACAATCCGCACAATCTCGCCGTCGCGAATGATCTGCGGCGAGGCCGCCTTGCGGGCCGGCTCGACTACGCGCCCAACAATCAAAGGGCGACCCGGATTGCCATCTTGAAACAGCAGTGCGACTTCGGCACCGATCATTTCGGAGCTGAGTTCGGTCAAGCTGCGGGCCGGGATGGCTATCTCTTCTGGATTGCCGGGGAAGACGACAAGCGGCGCACCTTCTCCGAACCCCAGGAAAATCCCGATCACGACCCCTTCGATACGCTCACGTGTTTCGACCATCGTCACATCCTCAGTTTTCACTGATCTTCGAACCCTTCATCACAATGTCGCTGGAAGCCTTGATGGTGATCTTGCCGGACCCGTTCACCGAAATGTCCTTGCCCTCGATGCCTATCGAACCGTCCTTCTTCATCATGATCTTGGCCGATCCGCATTTGATCAGGATTTCGTCACCGGCGTCGATCACCAGCTTCTTGCCGACCTTGATGGAGCTGTTCTCGCCGACGTTGATCGAACTGCCTTTCGCAACACCCAAGGAATGGGCGCCGCCGACGGTCGTGGAATCGTCGGCGGCGATGCTGGCGCTGCGCGCCGCACCGACGTTGAACGTCTGGGCGCTGCCGATAGTCACGCTCTGATCAGCGCCGATATTGACGCTTTGCGCCGCCGCGATGTTCCAGCTGTCGGCTGCCCCGATGTCGTGGCTTTGCGCTGACCCCACGGTGACCGACCGTGTCGCGCCGATCGTATTGGCTTGCGGGCCGCCAACGCTTCGTGTCTCGGAGGCCCCGACCGTATCGATGCGCGCCGCGCCAACAGTCACTGTCTGGACAATCCCCACCGTCTGCGAGTGGTTGGAGCCGATCGTTTCCGTCGAGTTCGAACCGATGCTGATCGTCTCATTCGCCCCCACTGTCAGTGAGCGGTTCTTGCCCACCGTCTCGGTGTCGTTCGAGCCGATATTCGTGGTCTGGTCGACGCCGACCTTGACCGTCTTGTTGTTGCCGACGTCCTCGTCGAGGTTGTGGCCGACGGAGTGCTTGGCGTCGTGGTCGATGCGGTCGGATTGATCGTGCTGGACCAGCTTGGCGCGGTCGTGCTTGATCAGCAGCTTGTGGTCCTTCTGGGCCTGGAAATTGACCAGTTCGGAGCCGGCCTTGTCCTCGAACATCAGCTCGTTGTAGCCGCCGCCGCCTTTCGAGGAGTTGGATTTCCAGCCCGATTGCGTCGCGTTGCCCGGCAAGCCGTAGGGCGGCATCTGCGAGGCGTTGTAGACCCTGCCGGTGATGATGGGCAGGTCGGGATCGCCTTCAAGGAAGTCGACGATCACCTCCTGGCCGATGCGCGGTATCTGGATGAAGCCCCAGCCGCTGCCGGCCCAGGTCTGCGAGACACGCACGAAGCAGGAACTGTTTTCGTTCTTCTTGCCCAGGCGGTCCCAGTGGAACTGCACCTTCACCCGGGCATATTTGTCGGTGAATATCTCCTCGCCGGAAGGGCCGACAACCGTCGCCGTCTGCGGCCCGCGCATGATCGGCCGCGCCGTGATCCGTGGCGGGCGATAGGGCAAGGCAGTCGGCGCGACGCCGAGCACGACCTTGAAATTCTCGCTGTGGGCCTCGTTCTGGGTCCTGTAGCCCGGATCGAACAACCTGTATTCGGCGCTGATCACCAGATATTCCTGGTTCTGGTCGTCGCGCGGAAAGCTTTCCAGCTTGAAGGTACAGCCGGAATGGAGGCCGCGCACGGTTCCAACGGCGGTGATGCGCTGATGCGCGGCCTGGAGTTCCTCGCGCCGGATGCCGGCCAGGGTGTCGCCGCGCCCCACATCGAGATGCGCCCCAGGCTGGCGATAATTCTCGCCGGAGGCTTCCTTGTGGCTGAACGGCTGGGCGGACTTCGCCATCAGATCGGCGCCAGGTTTCTGGAAATCATAGTCGGTATGGGCATAGGCCCCGGGCCGCACCGAACTGCCTGGAATCCATTCGGTGATGTATTCGACGTCGCGCCGCGAGCCATGTCCCTCGAAATTATACAGTATCTTCTCGTAGCCCGGCGCCGGCTTCAGCTTGCTCATGGCGTCGCACAGCACGAGCGTGTGCTTGCCCTCGTCATGCTCGAAGAAATAGAAGATGCCTTCGTGCTCGAGCAGGCGCTGCACGAAATCCAGATCGCTTTCATCATACTGCACGCAGTATTCGCGCGAGGGATACGACCCTTGCAGCCGCTTCTCGAATTTCGCCGCACCGTATTTCGAGAAGATCTTTTCGACGATCTCGACAGCGGTCATGTTCTGAAAGATCCGGCAATCGGTCGCATTGCCGAGGAACCAGAGCCACGGCCTGATGATCGCTTCGTAGTAGGCCAACCGGTCTTCGATGCGGGTCAGGCGAAACTCCGACACCAGGCCGCTGAACCACCGTTTCGGATCGGATTCACCTTCGACCGAAACCACGCCTCCCAGCATCTTCAGCGGATCGATGTCGGAGCTGGGGCTGACGAACCCGACCGTATAGGCAAAGCAACGGCTGATCTCATCGCGCCCGACAAGATGCGTGAAGGTCAACAGCTCGGCGCCAACCGGTGTCTGTACAACCGTGGCACGTTCGTTCGGCATGGGTCGTGCCCCTCCTGGACGCGGCCGCCGACGCGGTGGATCTGAAGTTCCATCCGCTGAGGAACCTTTAAGACCCGCCGCGCCAGGCCATGTTGAGCCTACCACATATTGTCCTGCCAACCAAAGAGGGCGCACAGCGGCCAAACCTTGCCCTGTCGATGCATCGGCTCGAAACACTGCTGTCCTGTTGTATGTGCAAACTGCTAGAATGTGGAGTATCGGTCAGCGTTCGACGGCGATCCTTGGATGTACATCAGTCTGCAAATCAACAATGTCGACGCCTTGCCCGCCGGCATCTCGACCGGCTACGCGGCGCGCGACCGCAGCTTCGAAATCGGACGCGATGCGTGTGACTGGACCTTGTCGGACCCCGACAAGTTCATCTCGGGCCGGCATTGCGAGGTCCGATACGAGGCAGGCGCGTTCTGGCTGCACGATGTCTCGCGCAACGGAACCTACATCAACGGATCAAGCCAGCGCATGGCCGGCCCGCATCGACTGGGTCATGGCGACCGGATGCTAATCGGCCGTTATGTGATCTTCGTGTCGATCGACGACGAGCGCGCGGCGACAGGTCATCCCAGCCGCGGCTCGACGCAGCGAGAAATGCAGGCCGCGACAAATCGGTCGCTGGAATTCGGAGAAGGGCCCTTCTTCGATCCCGCGGAGCAACGGTCCGGGCAGCGGGTTGCGGCTCCAGCATTCTCGTCGCAACCCTCGCCGATTCCCTCGGCGCGAGACGAGGTGCTGCGGGAAATCGCGATCGCGGCCGGTATCTCGCCGGAATTGCTGCAATCGCGCGACCCGCATGAAGTCGCCGCCGAAATCGGCGCGGTGCTGCGGACGGTGGTCGAGGAGGTGACCTTGCTGCTGAAAGCACGCGCGGCCGCGAAAATGCTGGCCAAGAGCACACAACGAACGATGATCAGCGCGGCCGACAACAATCCCCTGAAGTTCGTCCCAGGAACCGACGACATTCTCGAGATCATGTTTGCGCGGCGCCGTGCCGGCTATCTCGATGCCAGGCGCAGCATCGAGGATGCGTTCCGCGATCTCAAGACGCACGAATTCGCCACCTATGCCGCCATGCAAGCGGCGCTGTCGCGGCTGCTCGACGACCTGTCTCCCGAAGCGATCGGAAGAAAGCTTCCGCCGACGTCGTTCTCGTCGAAAAAGAGCCAGGCCTGGGACGCTTTTGTCGCGACCTGGCGAACTATGGAGGAAGCGCACGAGAACGGCATGCTGGACATATTCCTGGCCTATTTCAGCGAAGCCTATGCCAAGGCCGACAAGCAGAAATAGGCGCTTCAGGAGAGCCGTGGCGCCGCAGCCGACGAAGATACCTCTTCGGTGCGCGGCATCCGGTTCCAATCGGGAGTTTCTGAGACTACGATCGCATACGACAATTCGCCAAGCGGGTAAGGCTCATCGACCTGGGGGTCTGCGGCAAATGTCATCCTACGGCGGGATAGCAAGATGTAGCCAACCGTCCTCAAGATACTGCCCTGCCACGCAGGGCCCGGCTTTGTTTTACCCGACCGCGAAAAGCTCTGCGCCTGTCCGGCAAGGGCGCAGGAGCCAGGCACGGACGGACGATCGACGATGAGCTCGAAGGACGATCCTTTCGGCCCGGCGGGCAAGACCGTCATTCGCGCCACGCCACGGCGTGAGCGAAAACCGGCCCCTAGTCCTCCCGTCGCGGATAGCGGACAACCCTCGCAGGTCAAGGATTCGACCGTGTTCGATCCCGGCGTCGGCCAGCATACACCACCCGGTTGGACATCCGGAACCGTGATTTACCAGGGGACTCCTCCCGTGGCGGCGCCGGCTCCGGCTCTGTCGCAGGAGACCCTGCTCAATGTCACGGACAGTGTCCGATATTCCGCGGCAAATCCGATCCTTGCCGCGGCTGCACCGTTGCTGATGCTGTTCGGCCAGTTCAGGCTTATCCCGGTCGAGAGACAAGCGGAGCCGTTGGCGGAACACATCACCGAGGCGATCGACAAGTTCGACAGCGCACTGGAGAAAGCAGGCGTTGCCGAAGAGGATGCGCGGATTGCGAAATTTGTCCTGTGCGAAACCGCCGACGATCTCATCGGCAACCTGCCCTGGCCACGGAAGGACGCCTGGGCGCGGCACAGCATGCTATCGCGGTTCTTCCACGTCGAGCCCAATGGCACGGGCTTTTTCGAAGCGCTGAACAAAATCCTGGCCAGCCCGGAGGCACATTACGATCTGCTCGAACTGATGCATGTGTGCCTGTCGCTGGGGTACGAGGGCCAATATCGCGGCCTGACACGCGAGGATACCAATCTCGAACGCGTTCGGCGCGACGTCTACGAAACGCTTCGCTATTTCAGGCCGCGCGCGGACGAAGACATCTCGCCTCGCTGGCAGGGCCTGGCGGCAACGATGACGCAGTCTTCGACACGCCTGCCGCTCTGGGCCGTTGCGGCAGCGGCAGCGGCGCTGCTGACGGCGGCATTCTTCGCGTTGCGGGTCTTCATCACCAATGAAGGCGACGCCACCGCTGGTGAATTGCTGGCCCTCAACCCGTCGACACCCATCACCATCGAGCGCGCCAGCGTGGCGCCTTTGGCCGAGCCGGCGAAAGTCACCCCTCCGGCAGCCACGACCACGCAGATCGATCGCATCCGCTCGGCCCTGGCCAAGGATATCGAGGCCGGCGGGCTGACCGTCGGCACGAAGGGCGACTTCATCGTCGTTGAAATCAACAATCTCCTGGTGTTCCAGTCCGGCAGAGCCGACGCGAAGCCGGAGTTCCAGCCCATAGCCGCCGACATCGCAGCCGCCCTGGAACCGGAGCGCGGACCAATCAGGATCGTCGGCCATACGGACAATGTGAAGCCACGAAAGTCGAGCCCGTTCAAGTCCAACTTCGATCTTTCCGTCGCCCGGGCGAAGGCCGTCGAAACCATGATGGCGCAGAAGTTGAGCGATCCTTCGCGACTGACGGTCGACGGCAAGGGCGAGGACGAGCCGATCGCCGACAATGCTACACAGGAAGGCCGCGCCAGGAACCGCCGTGTCGATGTGATGATCGCCAAGGAGGAGACATTGTGAGCAGGGCCGGTTGGATGCGCCGATGACACGTTGGCTGCCGCGGATATTCAGCATGATCGCGCTGGCCGGTTTTTCAGCGGCAGTGTGGTTTGCCGGACCTCTGATCCGCTTCGCCGATAGCCGTCCTCTCGGGCCGGCCTGGCTGCGCGCGGCAATCATCGGTGTGATCGTGGCGGCCGTAGCGCTCTTCCATGGATTGCGTTTCTGGCGGATGCGCAAGGCACAAAAGGCGCTGGAGACCGCCGTTGCCCGCAATGATGACAGGGATGACGACTCACTGGTGCTCGAGGCGCGCATGAACGAAGCCATCGCCGCGCTCAAACGGTCGAGCGGCAAGCGCAATTTCCTCTATGAGATCCCCTGGTATATCATCATCGGCCCGCCCGGAGCGGGCAAGACAACGGCACTGGTCAATTCGGGTCTGAATTTTCCGCTGGCAGGTTCGGGTGATGCCCAGCCGGTCGCCGGTGTCGGCGGAACACGTGCCTGCGACTGGTGGTTTACCGACGAGGCCGTGCTGATCGACACCGCTGGACGCTACACGACGCAGGATTCCAATGCCGAGAGCGACAAGAAGAGCTGGCTCGCCTTCCTGTCGCTGCTCAAGAAATACCGCACGCGGCAGCCGATAAACGGCGTCATCCTGGCTATCAGCCTCGCCGATCTCATCAGCCTCGACGATCAGCAGCTTGATGCTCACGTCGTGGAGATACGCAGCCGGCTGCGGGAAATCCACGAGACGCTGAAGATCCAGTTTCCAGTGTATCTGCTGTTCACCAAGGCCGATCTCGTTTCGGGGTTCATGGATTACTTCGGCGCTTTCGATGAGCCCCGCCGACGCAAGGTCTGGGGCGCGACGTTCCAAACCACGGATCGCAACAAGAACATGGCGGCCGAGGCCCCGGCCGAATTCGATGCGCTGGCAAGACGCCTGGTCGAAGAGATGCCGGACCGCCTTCAAGAAGAGGTCGATCCGGTAGCGCGCATATCCGCTTTTGGCTTTCCGGCGCAGTTTGGGGCGCTGAAGAGCCGAATTGCGCGTTTTATCGCCGGCTTGTTCGATCCGGCCCGCAGCCAGGTGAATGTCAGCCTGCGTGGCCTCTATTTTTCGTCAGGTACGCAAGAGGGAACGCCAATCGATCAGGTGTTGGGCGCGATCGGCCGCAGCTTCGGCGGCAATTCCCGCGCCCATTTTTCGGGAACCGGCAAAAGCTTCTTTTTGCATGATCTGCTGACGGGCGTCATTTTTGCTGAATCCGGATGGGTCTCCTACGACAAATCGGCTGTAAGGCGTGCGGCGATCGCCAGATTTGCAGGACTTTGCGCCATCGCGTTGATCGCCGCGGCGGCCCTCGGCACCTTGGCCCTGAGCTTCACGGCCAACAGGTCGCTGATCGCCTCCACAACGCTGGCCATGGGCCAGTATCGCGCGACGGCGGACGCGCTGCTCAAAACTACCGAGGTCACCGACGTCGACCTCGAAAACGTCATCGGCCCGCTCGACCAGTTGCGCGATCTGCCGGCCGGGTTCGAAATCGGCGACGTGTCGACACCGATCGAGGAGACCTTCGGCCTCGGCCAACGCGAGAGACTTGTTTCGGCGTCCAGGACGGCTTACCGGCAAGCGCTGGAACGCATGTTGCGGTCGCGTTTGCTGATCCAGGCCGAGCGGACGATCCAGGCCAGGATGGCCGATCCCGCCGCGCTTTACGAGCCGTTGAAGATCTATCTGATGCTCGGCGGCAAGGCGCCGAAGGTCGACGACGCGCTGATCGTTTCCTGGATGAAGCAGGATTGGGAGCAAAACCGGTATCCAGGCGAGAACAACCGCGCGGGACGCGAGCAACTCGAAAAGCACCTGCGCGCCATGCTTGCCCTGGACGACGCCTATGATCCGGTTTTCGAACTCAACCAGCCCCTCATCGAAGCCGCTCAGCGTTCGCTCGGGCGCATGAGCCTCGCCGACCGCGCCTCCGTCTTGATCAAGTCGGCGGTGTATTCGGCGGCGCTGGACGATTTTTCCCTTTCCATGAAAGGCGGACCGGAAGCGCGGCTGTTGTTCGAACGTGTCGATGGCAGCGATCTGTCGGGCCTTCGCGTGCCTGGCCTCTATACCTGGGCCGGTTTCAACCACTTCTATCTCGGACAGCTTTCGCACATTGCGCAGATGCTCGTCGACGACCAGTGGGTGCTCGGCGGCGGCGGCGAGCAAGGCGGCATCGACCAGGAGTTGCTCAAGCTCGGCCCCGAACTTCTCGATCGTTACGGGAAGGAGTTCGCAACGGCGTGGAACGGCGTTCTCGACGGGTTGAAGTTCAAGGCGATGCTGAAGGACAAGCCGCATTATATCGCGCTTTCCGCCGTCGCCTCGCCATCCTCGCCGATCGAACAGCTGTTTACGGCGATCGCCGACGAGACAGCACTGACGCGAGGCACTGCTTCCGGCCAGGACTCAGGCACCGAAGCCGGCACGGTTCAAGGCCAGTCACAGGAGGCTGTAAACATGGCCAGGGGCCTGGCTCGAATCGGCATACAAATCGCCACCGGAAAATCGCAAAGCCGTGCCGGCACAGGATCCGCAAACGCGCAAAACCAAAATCCCGGGGCCAACATCGAAGCGCAGTTCAGGTCATTCCAGGCCTTGGTGAGCGGTCCTGCCGGACACCGCCCGATCGATGCCTTGACCCAGAATTTCCGCGATATCTACCAGAGCCTGAAACTGGCGACCGACGTTCCCTCCCAGACGGAACGCGTCAACGCAAACCTGCAACTCCAGATAGCCACCCTTCGCGCCAATGCCTCACGCCTGCCCAAGCAGCTCGCCAGAATGGTCAATGCGACGGCGGACGAGTTCGAAGGCAACGTCACCGAGACCTCGGTGGCGAATTTGAACCAGATGCTTGATCAATCGGTCACGGCGCCCTGCGAGGCGGCCGTCAACGGCCGTTACCCTTTCTCCGGCAATGGTGCCGAGGACATGGCAATGGCGGATTTCGCGAAACTGTTCGCCCCCGGCGGGCTGATGGACCGGTTCTTCGCCCAGAATCTCGCGTCGCTGATCGACATGACGGGCCAGGACTGGAGCTGGAAGCAGGATGCGCGCTTCGGGCGCGGCCTGTCTAAGTCGACGCTGAAGAACTTCCAGCTGGCGGCCGAAATCCGCAGCGCCTTTTTTCCCCAAGGCGGTTCGGTGCCCTCGGTCAGCGTCACCTTCACGCCGTTCTCACTGCATGGCGACGCCGACGCGGCGGTCCTCGATGTCGATGGCCAGACCGTCCAGAGCAACCAGGCGGGCAACACGCCGAGCACGGTGACCTGGCCGAGCGGCACGGCTTCCGGATCCGCCAGTCTGAGCCTGACGCCGGAGATGCCAGGCCGCGAATCCGCCCTCAAGTTCGAAGGGCCGTGGGCGCTGAAACGGCTGCTGGACAAGGCGACCATCAGCGGCAACGACCCCAATGTCGAAGCGCGCTTCGTGATCGGCGGGCGCGACGTCACCTATACGATCCAGACCGGCTCCGGGCCCAACCCCTTCTTCCTTCCCGCACTCTCGGGATTCAGCTGTCCGAAGGCGTTTTGAAATGAGCTTCGAGCTTTTCAATACAATGACAGCCTGTATGAGCCTCACGCGCCCGGACCTTAATTTCTATACTTTAATGGTCGAGCCTGTGGCAAAGTGGCGAGAGCGAGCGCCCGCGAGTGCGCCGCAGAGGACGCGCAAGACGCGTTTGGTGGCAAGTTGAGCAATGTCGCCCTTCCCTTTGACAGCTTCGGCGTGAGCCACAAAGGCTGTGTCCGCGAGGTCAACGAAGACAACTATCTGCTGGAGCCACGAACCGGGCTTTGGGTGGTGGCCGACGGGATGGGTGGGCATGATGCCGGAGAGGTCGCCTCGGCCAGCATTGTCGACCATCTGGCCACGATCGGCATCGCAAGCTCCGCTCCGGACCTGCGGGCGCGCTTCGAGGACAGGCTGAGCCGGGCCAATGCCGAGATCCGCAGGATATCGGAATCGCGCGGCATCACCATCGGCTCCACTGTCGCCGCCCTGTTGGCGATGGACGGACGGTTTGCCTGTCTGTGGGCGGGTGATAGCCGGATCTACCTGATCCGCAACGCCTCGATCTCGCAGATTTCGAAGGACCATACCGAAGTGCAGGAACTGCTTGACCGAGGCATGATCAGTGCAGCCGAGGCGCTCACCTGGCCACGCCGCAATGTCATCACGCATGCGGTCGGCGTCAGCGATGACTTCATCATCGACTTCCAGCAAGGCGAACTGATGCCGGGGGATATTTTCGTGCTGAGCACCGATGGGCTGACAGCGCATGTCACAGACGCGGAGATCGAGGCAGCGGTGGTGTCGGCAACGCCGCAGGGGGCCTGCGAAAATCTTTTGGAAACGGTGCTGGCGCGAGGCGGAACGGACAATGTCACCATCGTGCTGGTCAAGATCGGAAACGGGCGCAATGGACAATCGCTCCGCGCTGACCTGTCGAGGGTGGAGGGCTGAGGCTGATGAGCGCCGACGACAAGACGCGAATATCGCCGCAGGTGGCCAACACCGCCGTGGGCACGCAGCTCAGCGGCATCTACGAACTTGACGAGCGGATCGCATTCGGCGGCATGGGCGAGGTCTACCGTGGCCACAACATCCAGACCGGAGATCACGTCGCGATCAAGATCGTCCTGCCCGAGTTTGCCCGTGACCAGACGATCCTGTCCTTGTTCCGCAAGGAGGCCTCGATCCTCAACCATTTGTCGCATGACGCGGTCGTGCGATACCACGTCTTCACCATCGATCCCGGGATCGGCCGTCCCTACCTTGCCATGGAATTCGTCGACGGCGAGTCGCTGTTCGACATCATGCGACGCGGGCCGATGCCGGTGGAAGAGGTGCGCAAGCTCTGCCATCGCCTCGCATCCGGCCTGAGCGCCGTGCATCAGGCGGGCGCGATCCACCGCGACCTTTCACCCGACAACATCATCCTGCCGGGAGGCCGCGTCGACCGTGCAAAGATCATCGATTTCGGCATTGCGCGATCGGCGACCGTGGGCGGTGAGACGCTGATCGGCGGAAAGTTCGCGGGAAAGTACAACTACGTTTCACCCGAACAGCTCGGCCTTTACAGCGGCGACGTCCGTGAACAGTCCGACATCTACAGCCTTGGGCTGGTGCTGGCCGCCGCCCTGCGCGGCAAGCCGATCGACATGAGCGGATCGCAGTTCGAGATCATCGAAAAGCGCCGGACCGTGCCCGACCTCTCCGACATCGACGAGGACTTTCGCGGCATTGTCGAAGCCATGCTGCAACCGGATCCGCGGGACCGGCCGGTCAGCATGGCGGATATCGCCAGGATGACGCGCGACGAGGACGAAGGAACAACGCCGCCGACGTCGATCACCCCCCGCGACCGGCCGGGCTTGCCTCGAGCCGGGCAGACCCTTGCTCCCGATCCCAGAGCGCAGCCCCAGCCATCCTACGTCCCGGGACACGGTGCGCCAGCGGCAGTGGGCGCGGGCGCGCAGCCCTTCGTGCCGCATGTCCGGCCCGCGCTTTTATCCGAACCGCAGCCTCGGGCGAATCCCAGCCCGCCCCGTGCTGCCGCACGCAACGCTCCAGGAAAACCCGGAAGGACCCGCACCGCCGCGATCGCCGCCGTGGCGATGCTGGCTGTCGCCTCAGGCGCGGGCCTTTACTTGGCCGGCTTCATGACGCCTGCGCCGCCGATTGCGGGCAAGACGTCGCTTTCCGCGTCCGAACCGTCAAAGCCTGCTGCGGAAACGGCAAAGCCGCTCCCGGCCGACAAGATCGCGAACGCCCCGGAACCGGCAAAGCCGGTTCCGCCCGCACAGCCGGAAGCCAGCGTGGCTCCGGCTGAAAATCAGCCAGGGGCAGAGGTGGCTCAAAAGCCACGGCCGGCCAAACCCGCGGAAGCTCTCTCACCGGCCGAGGCACCCCCGAAGCCGTCGGCAATGGCGGCGCAACCGCAAACAGAAGCGGGCACGCCGTCGGCTGAAAGCCAGGCTGATGCCAAGCCGGTGCAAGCGCCGGAGCCGGCGAAGCCCACAGCCTCCGCGCAAACCGAAGAACCCCCGAAGCCATCCGCAGCGGAGGTGAAGCAGCCGTCTGAAACGGCATCGCCGGCAATCCAGCCGGATACGATGGCCAGCAACAGCCAAATGTCGGCCCCAGCATCCGGGACGACAGCTCCAACCCCGCCAGCCGAGAAGGTCGCAACGCCGCCGCCGGCCCAGCCAGAGGCCGTGCAGATCCCCAAGCCTGAGCCACAGATCAGTCGGCCGGAGGCACTCGAGGCGGCTGCGCCGGCCCCCAAACCCACTGCAAGCCAGACGGATGGCGCGAACGCCGAGGGTCAGAACGCATCGTTGCCGTCAACCAAACAGCCGGACCAAGCTGTCGTCGCGTTGAACGTGCCCAAACCAGCGATCCCCTCGCCTGTCGACGACAGCGCGCAACGAGTCTCCTGGGTTCGCGACTTCAGCGGCGGTGACTGTTTCTATGCGACCATGACGTCATCAGCCGACAAGCCCCCCGCGATCGAAGGATTTGGCACGGCGGTCCAGCCATTCGAACGGATGCTGGGCGCTTTCCAGGCAAAATTCCGTGTCGAGCCGGACATCAGCGTCCGCCTCATTGAGCAGAGCCAATGCGAAGTCACCAACTTTCTGCGCTTTCTGGGACAGACCGCGGCCGACAGACCGCAACTTGTTCTCGACCGGACATCGGTGCCGGATGGTACGCCGATCCGCGGTACGCTGGTGACGCGTGGCGGGCTCATTTCCAGTGTGCTGCTGATCGACCACAAGGGCATGGTGTTCAATCTCGACGACCGCATCGTCGTGCAACCGGACAAGGCCACTTTCAGCATTCCGATCGGGCTGGGCGCCGCCGACAAAGCCACTGGGAAGGCCGTGCCGCAGATCATAATGGTGATCACAGGCCCGCAGGATATTCAGGCTGCTGCCTTCTCCACGCCAACGCCAGCCTCGGTGCTGCTGCCAAAAATTCTCGAGGAGATCGAAACCGACGGATCTCAGTTTTCAGCCACTGCCAAGTATTTCCGGCTCGGCGGATAGCATGGGCGCCCGATGGAACCCAGCCGCGCGTGTTTGCCCCCTGCCGGCCTGCCCATAGAGCAGCGTGATCCGGCTCGAACCCTGCCTGCCCTGACTGGCCGCATCAAGCTCGCGGTCATGGCGGGAGCGGCACTGCTGGCCATGCTGGCATCCAGCGAAGCGCGCGCCGAATTCACGGTCTGCAACCAGACACTCGACGTCGTCAATCTGGCGGTCGGCCAGAGGGTCGACAATGCGGACCAGACCGACGGCTGGTGGACCATCGGCGCAAATCAATGCGTGAACGTCATCCGCGAGGAACTGACGAACCGTTACATCTACATCTATGCGACGGATGTGTTTGGTCACGCGATCCTTACCGGATCGACCGAGATGTGCATCGAGCGACGACGCTTTTCGATACGCGGCATCGACGATTGCTGGCAGCGTGGCCATATCGCGGCGCAATTTCTCGAAGTCGATACGCTTGAACAGGTGCGGTGGACCTTCTTCCTGACCGGAAACAGTCCGTGACGCACAGCATCGACACGAGCTTCAAGCAGAAGAAGCAGGCGCGAGCCGCGCTGCGCAGGCGCACGCTTTGGCGCAGGCTCATTGCCGGTTTCGCTGTGGTGATCCTGCTGTCCATCGCCGCCGGTTTCTACTTAACCGCGGACTATTGGTCGTTCGGCGACGAAGACGAGGAATTGCACGCCGTCGAAGGTGCGGACGATGTGCCGGCCGATGCCTCCGTCTACGTGCCCGCCATCATAGACCTGGCTGGAGATCCGATGTGGATCACCCTGGCACCCGATGCCGACACCGCAAGCAAGGGCCATACGGTGGCACGGCCGGCCGAGCTCGACAGTTCCGGCGCCTCGCCGCAGATCGAGATCCTCTCCGACGTGATGCTTAGCGCCAGCGAAAAGTTCATGACGACGATCCCGTCGACGCAGGAGGACTTCGCGTTCTTCCAGGCGCAGCGGCGGACCGCTCCGGCATCTCCGGCTGCCGCACCCACAGAGCAGGCCGCCCCGCCTGCCCCGGCGTCGCCACCGGACGACCAGCAGGGCGACCTGAATAACGACCTTCAGGCGGCACCCGATGCGGGTGGGGCCCCGGCTGTTCCGGTGCCCAAGCAGGATGCCGACGACCCGGAGGCCGGCTGGGGAGAGACCGTCAATCAGGGCGAGGCAGCGCTGCCCGCTTTCACGAAGACCCAGATCGAGAACAATACGACCGTGGCAACCGTGACCAACGAATACCAGCGCTTCGAGGCGACCGAAGACACGTTCGTGAAGATCCTCAACGACCGCAGCCTGGACAGCGTTGTGCTCGATGCACATTTCTCCACCGACGATGCCAAACTGGCGGGCGAAGCGCTGAAGGCGCTCTTCAACCGGGACGGGCTGGAACCGGGTTATGTCGTCGCCATGCGCGGGTTCCGGCCGAACCGCGGCACGGCCACGATGTCGCTCATGCAGGTTTCGGTCTACGCCAAGAATGTCTTTGTCGGCACGCTGACGCGCGACGCCGCGGGCGCCTTCGTGTCGGGTGTCGACCCCTGGGTGCGCGAGGACCTGTTCAACTATTCCGGTACCGATCAAGGCGGGCCCAAGCGGCAATACCGCCTGCTCGACGCGATCTATTCGACGGCCGCGCGCAACAAGGTCCCGACGGGCGTCATCGGCGAGGCGATCATGTACCTGTCGCGAGGACAGGACCTCGACGCCTTCGCCAGCGAGGACCAGCGCCTGGTGCTGATCTACTCGCAGACGCCGCGCGGCAAGGACGAGACGTCCGGGCGGGTGCTTTATGTCGGCGTCCAGGGCGGTGAGAAGACCATCGACTGTTTCGTCTTCCAGCAGAGCGACGGCCAGTTCGCCTGCGTGACGGGCAATGACGAGGTGCGCTCGCTGACTGTCGCCAACGGCATGGTCACGCCGGTGAACGGGGTCATGACCTCGACGTTCGGCCCGCGCAAGCACCCGATCCTCGGCGTCGTTCGCATCCACAAGGGTGTCGATTGGGCAGCCCCTGTCGGCACGCCGGTCGAGGCGGCCTTCGATGGCGAGATCAGTTTCCAGGGCGACGGCGGCAGCTATGGCAATCTGGTGAAGATCTCGCATGCGAACGGGCGCGAAACGCGCTACGCGCATATGCAAAAATTCGCCATTGCGAGCGGCGTCGGCACCAAGGTGAAGGCCGGCGACGTCATTGGCTATATCGGCACCACCGGGCTTTCGACCGGCCCGCATTTGCATTTCGAGCTCTACCAGAATGGGGAGGCGATCGATCCGCTGGGGACCTCCACCACGGTCGCCACCTATGATGCCGGCAATTCCGGCGATGTCGCCGTTGAAACGCTGACCGAGCGGATCGTTCACGTCGAAAGCGGCGGCAGCGCCCGCGCCAAGAACCCGAATTCCTCGGCGACCGGCGCCGGCCAGTTCATAACCAAGACCTGGATCAGGATGATGAATACCTATCGTCCGGAACTCGCGCGCACGCTGTCGACCGCCGACCTCTTGGCTCTGCGCTACGACGCCACCATTTCACGAGAGATGGTGCGCAATCTGGCGCGCGAAGGCGAGGCCTATCTTCGGGCGCGCGGCCACCAGATCACGGCCGGCCGGCTCTATCTCTGTCATTTCCTGGGAATGGAAGGCGCGCACCAGGTGCTGTCGGCGCCAGCTTCGGCGCAACTGAGCGCCGTGCTGGGGTCGGCCGTCATCCAGGCCAACCCGTTTCTCACCGGCAAGACAGCCAGCTATGTGGTGGACTGGGCCGAAAGGAAGATGGGCCAAAAGCTGAGCCGTGTGGCCACCGACGCCAGCCCGCAGACGACGACTACGGAGATCCGCCAGACATCGCCGGAGTTCGAAAAATACAAGCAGGCCGTCACCGCCCTCATAGGTTCGATTCAGAATACGCTTTGAGGCTCCCATCATGGGTCAAGATCACATACGCCCTGCAGGTCGTTGAGAAGTGGCGCAACCGCGGCCGTGCGGCGGGATGATCCCGCCACCCGGGCGCAACAACGACTTCATGCCAAGGGCACTGACCTTCGGCGCCGGTGTGGCCGGGGGTGGCGCGCTCAACCAGCGACCGGTGCGCGCTACTGCGTCTTTATCCGCATTTCCACGCGGCGGTTGACCGGATCGTAAGGGTTGGGGCTGCGTGGATTCTTTTCGCCCATGCCAATGGCGTCAATGCGGGCTGCCTCAATCCCCTTGGCCCTCAGGAAGGCTGCCACCGATTGTGCTCGTCGTTGTGACAAGCCTTCGTTGTAATGCACAGTGCCGGTGGCGTCGGTGTAGCCTTCGACGACGAAGCTGAAGGTGCTCAGCCTGCTGTCCTTGAGAGCCTTGGCGAACTCGTCGAGTTCAGCGCGCGCTGTGGTATCGAGCGCGGCCGAATCCAATCCGAAATTGATCAGCATATCGAGGCTGGATTTTTCGGCCGGCCCGTCCTTCGCCTTGCTCTTGCTTTTGCACTCCTCCTCGGTGCCGACACAAATTCCGCGCGACTTGCCTAGATCGGCCGCGCCGGCAAAAAACTTCACGATGTCTTCTGATTTCTGAACGGGATCGGCGGAAGCGTGGGTCGAGAAAAACACGACCGCCAACACAAAGGCTGTACTGCCCCACTGCATAGCGGTTACTCCTGTTTGAGCATCCGATTTCGACGATCGTGATGATATCAAATCGCAAGGCAATTGTCTGTCGATAAACGCTGGAGCACGATAGTGCCGACGGGTCCCGCGGCGTCAGAGGTTCAGACTTGACCCGCGCCGCGCCTGAGGCTTGAGTGGCCAGGGCTTCTCGATGAAAGCGTGGCGGTCATGGCCAATGGGCTTCGATTCAAGACGGCACGGGATCTTTTCATGGCTTGTCCCGCCATTGCCAGGGACATGGGAACACCTCCAACCGAACAGGACTCGATCGCATTTTGCCGCGACCTCCTTGCCGGACGCGTTCCCGAGGAAGCGATCACCTTTTGTGCCTACCTGCTTCCCGAGCGGGCCGCGGTCTGGTGGGCGCATGAATGCCTGAGCCACTTGACCGACCTGTTCGATGGAACCGATCAAGAACTGCTTGCGCATGTTCGCGACTGGGTGGGTGAACCGGACAATCCCCGCCATCGAGCAGCCGTCGGCACAGCCGCGGCCGCACCACCGACAACGCCGGTCGGCTGGATCGCTCTCGCCGCCGGATGGCGTGACAGCGGCTCGGCCATGGCCACGACCGAGATGGCGGCCTTGCAACCATTTCCTGCCGCCCATGCAGTCAATGCGGGGATACTGGCCGGACTGGCCCGTGTCGCTCTCACGGACCGGTTTGCCGTGCTTTCGGCATTTGTCGACATGGGCATCCAGATGGCCGAGATCGAGGCGTTGCGCCAATCGGCGGATGCCTATTAAGGCCGCCATCCCGGCGGAATCGACTGGAGCCGCCACTTTCCTGCCTATTTGCAGCCGCCCTGCGCCCATTTGGCAAGCGCCACCTTGAAGCGTGTGCCCAGCGGATGTTGCAGGCGCAGCACCGAGACATCGTTGGCGGCAAAATTCTTCGCCTGATCGCACAGCCGGGCCTCGTTCCATTCGTGGCAACCGTCGCAGTGCTTGCCCTCCCAGACCGACTTGTCCAACCCCTCCACCGGGCTGAAAAGCGGCTTGCCCTTGATCAGTTCGGCGATGCTCTTGCCGTCGATCGCCGCATCGCCGAAGTCGATCGGATGGTCGAAAAGGATCGGGGCATCCGACGCCAGTTTGGGGATTTTCCGACGCAGCGCATCAAGCGCAAGCTGGTCATCGCCCTGGTTCGCCGCCGCGCCGGTGTTGCGCGCTTCGGAGCCGCTTTCCGCCTGAGGCGCGCTCGCCTCGCCAACGATCAATGGCGCATTGAGATCGACCTTGTGCAGGACGACCTCCGTGGTCAGCGAAACGTTGATCCAGGGACGCTGCTTGCCGGCTGTTGCCTTGAAGACGTCGCTGGTGACCCTGTTCATGGCCTCGGTGATGGAGACGTTGGATTCGCCGATGTGCTGAAGCAATGCCGCTGTGAAGGGCGAGTGCTCGCCCGACCCGTCATAGGCGAGTTGGTTGGGGCTGGCGGCGAAGGCGACGAGCGTGCCGGCGCCTCCATTCTCGATCGGAATCTCGGCTAGGCCGCTGCTCGCACCGTTGACGCCCGCGGTCTTGGCCAGCGCCTCGGCAAGAGGATTGTCGCGGCAGGCGTCGAGAAATACCAGCCTGATGCTGGTCTCCCGCGACATCTGTCGCAAAACGAAATCAACCGACACAGCCTCGAAGTCGAGAGAGGTCTCGTCCTCCAGCGCGGCGTCGACCGGAAGCAGGTAGTTCTTGCCGGAAACCTGCAAGCCGTGCCCGGCATAGAAGAAGAGCGCGATGTCGGCACCACGCACCTGTTTTGCGAACTGGGCGATCGTCGCCTGCGTCTGCAATTTGGTTTCGTCGAAACCGGAAACGACCTCGAAGTCGAGCTTCTTCAAGCGTTCGGCCATGACCTGGGCGTCGCGCACCGGATTGGCGAGCGCCGCCGCGTGCTGGTACTGGGCGTTGCCGAGGACAAGCGCCACGCGGCGCTCGGCGCTGGCGCCCGTCAAACTCAACAGCAAGGCGAGCGCCGCAAGACAGGCGGCGCGAAAGAAGCCACCGCAACGGGCGATCGGATCGGACTTCACCGCGACCTCAAAGCTTGGTGGCGGAAAACTCGATCCGCCGATTGAGCGCCTTGTTCTTGGGGGTATCGTTGGCGGCAACCGGCCGCTCCTCGCCGTAGCCCGTGGAACTGACCTGGTTGCGTGGAATGCCGGCGGCAACCAACGCATCCGCAACCGCCTGGGCCCGGCGCTCCGACAACAGCTTGTTCGCCTCCGGCGATCCGTCTGAATCGGTATAACCGGAGACCTCGACCTTCAGGCTCGGGCATTTTCCGACGACGCCTTCAACCTCGGTCAGCAAGGGACGGCTTTTCGCGTCGAGCCGCGCGCTGGCAGGCCGGAAATAGATGGCGCCGGTGCGCGAGAGCACGGCGAACCTGTTCAGGCATTCCTCGTCGCTGAAGTTCGCCTTGGCGGCATCCGTGGCAACCGGACCCACATCGGCCGAACTCGCCGCGGCGACCTGGGTGGCGGCCGGCTTGCTGCCGTCCGCGGTAAAAACGAAATCGAACGATACCGACGCGGTTGGCACGATGTTGGTGACGTTGGCGGCCTGCTGCAGCTTGTCGATGTTCGGCAACAGGCCGAAATCCTCGACATGGACCGCGACCGGAGCTTCCGAGGCAACCGACACCATGGTGTCGCTGATCATGGTGACGACGACACTGGCCTCGAGGTCCTTGTCGACGCCGTGCAGATTGAGGCGGAAGGGCAGCGTTGCCTTCACCCTGCGCTTTGTCGCGAGGTCGCCGAATGCGGCAGGATCCACCTTCGCCGTAAGCTCGGCGGTCGGGTATTTGAATGTCTCGAAGAACAGGAAGCGCATGCGGACATTGCGCAGATCGACGCCGGTATCGACCGAATTGAGGTCGAACGTGACCTTGGCATCACCCGCCGAACTCAGTGTGCCGGTGATGTTCCTGATCTTGTTGGTCTCGACGATCGTGTTCTTCTTGACCGACTGGTATGTGATCACCGAAGCGGTGGGATCGAGCGTCCAGTTCGGCGCGGCGCCTGACGCTTGCGATCCGAACAGCAGCAGCCCGGAGAAAGCCACGACTCGGCCAAGAGCCCTTAGGGTGAGGTTCCCAGACCCCGTTTTCCACCGGAATGCGACGACTTCGAACATGGAACGCCCCTGCCCAGGACAACCGTATCGACACGACACCAATCGCGAGCATAGAGCACTTGCGGCTGGTTGGCGAGCAACTCCCGAGAATCCCGATACTACCGGAAAATCGGCCAGGAACTGCCGCATTCGTGCAGGCCGTAAACTAAGCCTCTGTGAAAACGGTACGGGAGTCGGCTACGACCAAAATCTCGAGGCTTGCTCAACCTCCCCAGCCGCCTCCGCCGCTGCTGCCTCCACCACTGCTGCCTCCGCCGCTTCCGCCAGCGCCGCCGCCTCCACCCGCCGTAGGAACGACAGGCGGGGAAACAATGGATTCCTCAACCGGCTTGATCACCTTCTTGGCGGTGACCTTCTTCTGCTGGCCGATCTTTGGCGTGGACGTCGTGCGAACCAGCTTCGGCCTGTGTTTCGTCGTCGTCACCGTCGGTTCGGCCTTGGGCGCGACGGACATGCAGCCCGTTAGCGCCGCAAGGGCACCGGATAGAACTGCCGCAATCAATGCCTGCTTCACTGCCCTGCCCACAGTTACCTCCTTGTGCGTCAAAACAAGTCCCGTCGCGGGTTGGCTTGCTCCCAAACCGCTCTGGCTGCCTTGACCAGTTGGTCGTCCAGCGAACCGTTCGCCGGGATCTTCGACTTGAGTTCGCCGCGCAACTGCTTGAGCGCCGCGGCTTTTGTTTTCGCCCCGAATTTTGTCAGCGCCGTCTGGGCGCCCGGCAGTTCCTTGCGAAGATCAAGTGCGACCGCGAAGGCCAGATAACGCACCGCTTTCGCCTGGTCAGCCTTGTCGCCCTTCTGCATCTCGAGCGCGGCGCGATCATACGCACCGGATTGATCGCCGCGAGCGGTGGCCAGCTCGAACAGTCGTTGCGCTTCATCGAGGTTTTGTCCTACACCGACACCGTCGCGATACATGCGGGCGAGGCTAGCCGGAGCATAAGGCTGGCCGAGATCCATGGCCTGCTGGAAAAGCCCTTGCGCCTGCCTGGGATCCTTGCCGACGCCCACGCCGGCCAAATAGTTACGGCCGAGCAGATTCATCGAATACATGTCCTGCCGCTCCACGCCAGCTTTCAGAAAAGCCACGGCGCGGGACGGATCCGCAGGCACGCCATTACGGCCCTCCGTGAAGATCGCGGCGAGATCGTTCATCGCGTAGGTATGGCCCATGGCTGCCGCCTTGAGCAGCAGGTCCAGCCCCTTGCCGGTATCGCGCTCGACACCATAGCCATTGAACAATGCACGGCCCCAGGACGTCATCCCGTAAGGATCGCCCTTGTCGGACGCGGCGGCGTAGAAGCCATTGGCCTGCTTGCGGTCGACGGGCATTCCCGTTCCCGTCGCATTGAGGTAGCCTAGCTCGAACACAGCGCGAACGTGGCCTTTGTCGGCTGCCGCCTGGATCGCTTTCTTGGCGTCCTCGACCTTGCCGGCCGCAAGCAGCGCCCGGCCCAACTCGTAGCGGAAGCGGGCGACATCGGGATAGGCCTTCACCGCCGCCTCGCAGGCCTTGACCGCCTCGGCGCCAATTTCATTCGGCAGCAGACCGGGAACCACGCCTTGCAGATCGAGAGGCTCGCCGGCGGCCTGGTCGCACGGATCGACGCTTGGCGACAGTTTCATCGTAGCGGGCTTTGAGGAGCTGCTGTCGGCCCGGATCTCGAAGCCGACCTCGACAGCACCGGCAGCACCAATCTGGGGTTCGTAGCGCAGCAGGTCGACCTCATCCGCCATCAGGCTCGACTCTGGCGACAGAGCACGGTCCGGCAGGGACAGGGTTCCCGTTGCCGGGTAGCTCGCGAGTTTCAGGCTGACCGCGGGATCCCGGGTCGGGAAGTCCAGCTTCAGCGGAACCGGGCCGACACCGACCGGAACGCTGATCTCGCGGTCTTCGATCGCCTCGGCGGCGCCGGTGATGTGGATGCCCCGCTCCAGCACCTCCTGCTTCTGCTCCGTCTCGAGCGAGGCCACGATCTGTTCGCCCTCGGCGCCCTGGCCGTCCTTGACGCGGAACACCATGATGCCCTGGGCCTGACCGCCCCAATTGTCATGCGTGGCGTAGGCCAGCATGTCGACCTCTTCGGGCGCACCGACGCCCTTGGGCACATCCATCTTCAGGCGCGGCAGGTCCCTGCCGTCGATCTGTTCGCCGACCGCGACAGCCTTGCCGTCCAGCAGCAGGCGTCCAAGCGCGGGCGGCCTTTCGATGCTGACCGTGATCGATCCGCCATCGACATCGACCGGTTCCGGCAGATCCAGGGCAACAGGTCCGACACCCGAGGGCACGACTTTTTCGAGAACCGGCGGCAGCGAAGGTCGGCTGGCGCGGCGCATCAGGACAACCTCGTCGATGAGCGACGAATTCTCCCAGGGAACCTGCTTGCCGTCGGTGGCCTCGACCACATCGCGGCGCACCGCGGCCATGACCGTGCGTATCTCCTGGTTGGGCGCCAGCGCGCGATGCGAGAATGCGGATGAAAACGGGCTGAGGTCTCCCGCTCCATCATAAGCGACCGCTCCTGGCTCGGTGGCAAAGGCAATCAGTGTGTTGAGCGAGCTTTTGACCTGAGCAAGACCGGTATTGCCCGCCGTGATCAGCTGATCCCTCAACCAATAATCCTTGCGCGGAAACGGGTTGTTGCGACAGGCATCGAGGATGATCACCTGGATCTTCGATTTCGCGCGCAATTGCTGCAGGACATCGTCCAGCTTGACCGCCTGGACCTCTATGTCGGCCGCATTCTTTAGCGAGGCATCGACGGGGATCAGGAAATTCTCGCCGCCGATCTGAAAGCCATGGCCGGAATAGTAGACGACGGACAGATCGGCGCCATCCGCCGCCGCGAGGTAGTTGCGGAACTGCTTCTCGAACTGCAACTTTGTGAGATCCTTGGCGACGAACACTTCGAAGCCGGCCAGCCGAAACGTCTTGGATACGTCCTCGGCATCCTTGTCGGGGTTCTTGAGAGCAGGGATTTCCCGGTACTGGGAATTGCCGATCACCAGGGCGACCCTTCGATCGGCCGACGCATCGAAACTTGTAAGGGCCGCGACAAGGACGACCGCGATCAATCCGCAAAGCCGGAGCATGGCAACTGCCTCAACCGCCGCGACCTGACGACCACAAGCTCCCCAGATTGTGGCATCAAGATCTGTTGAAGAACTCACAATCCGCAGCGACAGGGACAGAAACAAGACCGGAAACCTGTCGCCGCAGCTGGCACCTTCCTCATCCGAATGTGTAAACTACCTCACGACCGAACCATCCGCAATGAGTGTCGAACCGCTCGGCCAGCTGTCCGGCTCACCTTTTTTTGAAACAGCAGGATACGGCAGGTAATGGTGTAGCAGCCACCTGCTACCAACGACGCGAATTTCGGCGCTACCTATTGTGAATGGCGCATCTGACGATGGCAGTGTAGGGTTTGCCGCACATAAAAATGACCGTACCTGCGGCACCGCCAAGCTGACGAATCTGGGAGGATTCATGGTCGAGATCATCTCCAAGCGGGACGGCCCGCGTCGCGAGGATGTTAAGGTCAAGCGGCTGATCGAGCAGAACCGCTCGACCATCGTTCGACTTGCCGACCAGATCAGCGGCGGCGGCTATTCGGCTTCCAGGAAGCCACGCCAGCAACCCAAGGCTGAAGGCCTGATCATCCACGTTGGCGGCGGCGCGGCCACCGTGGCCGAGGCCAAGCCGTCCATCCGCGTCACCATGAATGGCCGTGTGATCTCCAAGGACCAGAATACCGGCCGCCAGCTGCATCATATAGGCGATATCCGCAATCGGGATGGAGAGCAGATCTTCGTTCTGGGAACAAAGCAGAACGGCTTTTTCTCGCCGGTCGACGAAGCCATCGGCGAGGCGCTCACCGAGTTGGACGGGTCCCGGCTGACCTCGACTTACACCGAGGAGCAGCTTGCAGCCGATATCGGCGCGAAACTCGGCATCGACTGACGGCAGGCTGTTGGGCGTCGCTGAGCATGCCCAATCCGCGACAGCATACAGAAATGGCATACCTCAAAAGGTACTGTGATGGCTGAATGAGACACGCGAACGGCCCCGATCAGATGAAGACAAAGGCTATTCCGGCGCGTGCGTCGATGGCCACCGGACAGTTGGTTCTGGACAACGTCGACTATGACGAGCGCGCCACCATGCGCGCCTGGGAAAGTTTTCTGGCTGACGCGCCGAAGTGCGCCCGCGATCCGGTCCATGTCCGCTCGCTGATCCACGATTCCTGGTATCGCAGCGCCACCGGCGGCATCGACGCTCAAGGCATCGAGGCACCGCTCTCCAGCGACCGTGACGAGATCGAATATCTGACCCGCGCCAACGCCGAGCTGCTTTCGGCGGCGCGGCGATCGTTTGCCTCCCTTGGCCCGTTGCTGGAGGGGACGGGAGCCATGCTGGTGCTCGCCGACAGCGACGGCGTGCTCATCGACGCGATCGGCGACAAGAAGACCCTGCATAACGGCCAGGACATTCATCTGGGCATCGGCGGCAAATGGAACGAGGATGCCGTTGGAACCAATGGCATCGGCACCGCGCTGTGGACTGGAGAGCCGATTTTCGTCCATGCCGCCGAACATTTCTGCGCCGGCATCAAATCCTGGACCTGCGCCGGCGCGCCGATCCGCGATCCCCTGGACGGCAAGATCATCGGCGTTGTCGACCTGTCGGGCTATTCGCCGATCTTCCGGCCGCACAACACGGCGCTGGTCGCGGCCACCGCCAGGCAGATCGAAAAGGCCCTGGCCGAACAGCAGCAGGAACAGCGCACGCGCCTACTCGAAGCCTTCATTTCCTCGGCACCCAGCTACCGCCGCAAAGATGGGTTGGTGATTGTCGATCATCGCGGCCGCGCGATCTTCTGCAACAACGTGCCCAATGGCGACACGACAGAGATGATGGACGGCCCGATGGAACCGGGGCGTGGTCGATGGCTGATGAACCTGCCGGCCTCCGGCTGCGACAGCGATCTCGCCAACGCGCTGCCGGCGCATCTGCGATCCTGCCATGTCACACCGCTGAAGCTTGACGGCGATCTTCGTGGCGCGGCCCTGGTGTTTCCATCGGTGCCGGCCGTCTCGAGCATGACGGTGATCCGCCGAGAAGAAAACAAGCATCTGCGGACAGCCGCGGCGATGATCGTCGGCGAAAGCGAGAAATTGCTGGCTGCCGTCGATGTCGCCTCCCGGGTGGCCGGCTCGAACGGTGTCACCTCGTTGCTGATAGAAGGCGAAACGGGCGTCGGAAAAGAGCTGTTTGCCCGGCTTGTCCATGCCGGCAGCCGACGCACCGAAAACGACCCTTTCATTGCCATGAACTGTGGCGCGATCACCAAGGAACTGTTCGGCAGCGAATTGTTCGGTCACGTCGGCGGCGCCTTCACCGGAGCTTCGCGCGAGGGCAAGCCGGGCATCTTCGAACTCGCCAATGGCGGCGTGCTCAGCCTTGACGAAATCGGCGAGTTGCCGCTCGAGATCCAGCCCTTCCTGTTGCGTGTCCTGGAAGAACGTGTCGTCCACCGCATCGGCGATTCCAGGGGCCGGCCGGTGGATGTGCGGCTGGTCGCCTCGACCAACCGCGACCTCAAGCAGGAAGTGGCGGCCGGGCGCTTCCGCGGCGATCTCTATTACCGCATCGGCGCGGTTTCGATCCATGTGCCGGCGTTGCGTGAACGCGGCGACGACGTTCTGCTGCTGGTCGAGCATTTCAACCGGCGGATCGCGAAGCTGGCGGGCAACGACCCGCTGGAGTTTTCAAACGACGCCCTCGACGCGCTGCTGGCCTATCGCTGGCCGGGAAATGTGCGCGAATTGAAGAACCTGGTCGAGCGCCTGCATATACTGGCGCGCGGCGGCACGATCGAACTCCAGGACCTTCCCGGGGAAATCAGTGCGGGCAATCGCGACGCAATAGCCATGCATGGCGACCATCCCGCGACCATGCTCGAAGCACCTGTATGCACCTTCGAGGATGCCGAACGCCAGGCGATCAAGAATGCGCTTGTCGCGGAGAGCGGCAATCTCAGCAAGGTTGCGCTGAGGCTCGGCATTTCGCGGCCGACGCTCTATCGCAAGCTCGGCCAGTACGACATCCGGCGCGGGTTCCTCTGACACGCAGCAAAAAGAAGAACCCCACGGCATTCGCGCCATGGGGTTGGGGGAATTGCGGCTGATGGATCGGACTGGCGACTGGCCTGCGCCCGCATTCCGGCCGGGCGTCAGGGAACGATGACGCCGCGCCCGGTGAACCGCCGGTTCTTGAAATCGTCGAGTGCGGTGTTGATGCTGGCGAGATTGTATTCGGTGTAGTGCATCTTCACCTTGCCGTCGGCGTTGAGCTCCATCAGTTCGACAAGCTCGGTGAAATTGCCGACCAGGCTGCCGCCGATGTTGATCTCCTCGATGACGAGATGCGCGGTCGGCACATTGATGTTGCCGCCATAGCCGACGACAAACAATTGTCCGCCCTTGCGCACCATCTTCCAGCAGATGTTCTCGACGCCGAGTTCGCCGACGAAGTCAATGACCACATGCGCGCCGCCGCCGGTGATCTGGCTGACCTCCTCGACGACGTTTGGCCCGCCATCAAGGATGAAGTCGGCACCGAGATCCTTGGCCAGCACCCGTGCCGCCGGTTCTCGATCGACGGCGATGATACGGCAACCCGAGATCGCGTGCAGCGATTGCAGCGCGATGTGGCCGAGCCCGCCTATGCCGAGCAGCACGCAGTAACTCCCCGGCCGTAGCAGCTTGGCGGCGCGTTTGGCGGCGCGGTAGGCGGTGATGCCGGCATCGGCCAGCGGCGCCACCTCGATCGGCGTGATGTTGGCATTGAGCTTGATCAGCGAGCGTTCGCTGGTGATGAAGTATTCGGCGAAGCCGCCATTCATGCCAAGACCGGGGAATTGACCGTTGTCGCAATACATGTCCTCGCCATGGCGACAGTTGAGGCAGATGCCGCATGAGCGGAAAGGATGGCAGATCACCGCATCGCCCCGCTTGACCGATTTGACGCCGCTGCCGACCTCTTCGACCCAGCCGGCATTTTCGTGACCCATGATGTAGGGCAAAAGCGTGCCCTCCGGGTCCATGGTCGGCTTCCAAACACCCTCGATGATGTGCAGGTCGGTGCGACAGAGACCGGCGGCGCCGACCCGTACGATCACCTCGTCGGGCGCGGTGATTGTCGGCGCCTTGACCTCCTCGATCTTGAGCTGGACGTTCATCTTCGGGTCGTATTCGTAGAGTCTGGCAGCTTTCATGGTCGTATCCTTCAACGTCGGGATTGTCTGGATTGCTTCAGGCGCGGCCGAGCTTTTCCGAGCCGCCGCCACGCGCCGGACCGGCCGTCGGATCCTCATCCTCGGCGAGGTCGCCAATCAGCGTCTCGGTGGTCAGGATCAGCGTCGCCACCGACGCCGCGTTGGCGAGCGCGGTGTAGGTGACACGAACCGGATCGATGATCCCTGCCTCGAACATGTTCTGATAGGCGCCGGTCGATGCGTTGTAGCCATAGCCGCCGTTGATGCGTGTGACCTCGATCACCACGGCTTCGGGATCGGCGCCGGCATTGGCGGCGATGCGCCAGAGCGGTCGCGTCAGGACCGAGCGCACCAGGCGCACGCCCTCGGCGACGTCGCCGTCGACCCCGGCCGCCACCTTGTCGAGCAACGGCGCGATCTGTGCGAGTGCCGAGCCGCCGCCGGCGACCACACCCTCTTCGGATGCGGCGCGCACCGCATTCAAGGAATCCTCGATCAGCTGGATGGTCCGCTTCTGCTCGACCGGCGTGACGCCGCCGGCATAGAGGATCGCGGTGCCGCCCGAGAGCTTGGCAAGGCGTTCGCGCAGCTTGTCCTGGTCGATGTTCGGCTGCGAGGCTTCATACTGCCGCTGGACCTGAGCGCGGCGCGAGGCGATCGCCGCATGGTCGCCGCCGCCGCGAATGATCGAGGTGTAGGACGAACTGGTCTTCACCCGATCGGCGGTGCCGAGATCCTCGGCGGTGACATCCTCGAGCCGGCCGCCGAGATCGCGCGCGATCACCTTGCCGCCGGTGATGATGGCCAGATCCTCCATCATCGCCTTGCGCCAATGGCCATATTCCGGCGGATGAACGACGAGGTATCGTCCCGGCCCCTGCTTGCCGAGCAGCGTCACCACCACTTCCGGCGACATCTCCTCCGATACGATCAGCAAAGGCCGGCCATTCTCGTTGGCAATGCGGCGAACCGCATCGAGCTGTCCCGGCTCCTTGATCTTGAGGTCGGTCATCAGGATGTAGGGCCGATCGAGAACCGCCTCCATCTTCTCCTGATCGGTCACCATGTGATGCGAGAGATAGCCGCGTTCGAAGGACATGCCTTCGACGACGTCGAGCGTGGTCTCGGTGGTAACGCTGAAATCGGTGGTGATGACGCCTTCGGCACCCACCCGCTGATGCGCCTCCGCCACCAGGGCGCCAAGCCTGGCGTTGGTCGCCGCGATGTTGGCGACCGACGCCAGGATACCGTTGCCCTTGGCGGGTTTGGCGGAAGTCTTGAGCGCGGCGACCACCGCCGCCACGGCAAGGTCGATGCCCTTGCACAGATCGACGGATTTCACCCCGCGCTCGTTCGCTTCGACGCCGCCCTGGATCAGCGCATTGGCGAGCACGATGGCCGTCGTGGTGCCATCGCCGGCGACCTCGTTGGTCTGCATCGATACTTCGCGGACGACTTGCGCGCCCATGTTTTCGAAACGGTCGTGCAGCTCGATCTCGGAGGCGATGCTGACACCGTCGCGGGTCACCATCGGCGTGCCGATCGGCCGGTCGATCATGGCGTTCATGCCTTTGGGGCCGAGCGTCGGCTCGACGGCGGCGGCGAGCCGGAAGACGCCACGGGCGAGAGCGCGGCGGGCTTCGGAATTATGAAGCATTATCTTGGGCATGGTTCCTCCTTCCGCCTTACGGGCGGGTTGTTGGTTAGGGGCCTCGTGCAAGGGAGGCCGTTGCTGTCGGCTCTGCTTCAGGCGGTTGGTGCGACTCGCACCGGCACGCGATCCATGATGAAATCGACCAACGTTGGTTCGCCGTCGACCACATCCAGTTCCTTGTACCTGGTCTGCTTGAGTCCCCGGCACAGCGCGCCGTTGAACTCCATGTTGATGCGCACACCGCGCAATTCGGCGAGGTAGGCGCTGAGCGCGGCAGGCGGTACGGGTCGCCCTTCCCAGGTCACGAAGACGGGTTCGTCCGCCCTGCGGCCGGGAAAACGCTCGAGCAGGGCCGCCCGGTATCTCGGCTTCTGTTTGGCTGCCTCGCCCGGCTCGAAACGCGCGACGTCATATGCCGGCAGGTCCATGCCGAGGATTTCGCGATCGGTGAGACCGTGCGCCTTGAGGCCGCGCAGAAGTGCCTCCTGTCGCCGCCTGAAGGCCTTCATCGCGAAGGTTTCGCGCAAGGCGCCGAGATCCTGATCCTCGGCAAGCACGGCGAAGATGTCGCCGAACGCCTTGCCGGCCTCCATGCCGCGATTGACCTCTTCGGCGAACATGTGATCGTGCAGCTTGACGCGATAGGCCGGTGACCAGGAAAGCTGGTCGAGTGCCTTGCGCACACCGTCCAGCATCAGGAACGCGAAGTTGGGCGAGCACCAGTAGGTTGGCAGCCGGAAATCTATCTCCACGCTGCCATCGCCCTTCACCTCGCCCCGCTCAACGAAACCCATCTCGGTGATGGGTTCGTCGAGTTCAGGGTCATTGACCTCCCCAAGGCGCCGCCAGAGTTCCTTCTGGCGGTCGCCGGAAACGGTGGCGGTTGCCATGGCCCCTACTCCGCCGCGATGCTGAAGGGCGAGCTGGCGAGCGCCTTCTTCTTGGCTTCGATATCGATGTTGTAGAGACGAGCCACGTTGAGGCCGAGGATCTTCTCCTTGATCTCGTCGGTCAGCTGCACGCCCCGTTCGGCGGCGATGTCCTGCGGGATCTGGTAGGCCCAGAATTTCTCGACCAGCCAGCGCGGCGTCCAGATCGCGTAATCCGAGCCGAACAGGATCTTCTCCGGCCCGAGCCAGAACAGAAGCTCGGCGATGACCTCGCCGAAATAGCGCGGGCGTGCGTGGATGAAGGGCAGTGCCACCGCCAAGCCGCCATAGACGTTGGTTTCCTGCGTCGCGATCCAGCAGAAATCGTCGAGGCGCGGCAGGCCGCAATGCTCGATGATCCAGTTGAGGCCCTGGAAATCCGTCGCCGCATGGTCGACGTCATGAACGTCGAACGCATCCTTCGAGAGCGGCAGGATCGTCGGGCCCTTGTGGACGTGGATGTTCCTGATGCCGAGCTTGTCGCAGAGCTCGAAGCATTTGTAGGCATCGGGATCGGTGAGCTTCCAGCCCTTGGAGGCGCCGTTCCACTCGGCCGTGTACATCTTCACGCCCTTGACGTTGTAGGTCTCCTTGAGGAAGTGGATGTATTCCAGCGCCTTCTCGCCATCGCGCGGATCGAAGGCGCCGTTGACGATGAACCGCTCGGGATAGCGCTTGGCCACCTCGGCATTGCGCTCGATCGTGTTGAAGCCGTTCTTGTAGAAGTCCTTGAGATAGGTCGACTGGACGATCGCCACATCGTCGGGACCGTCGATGAACAGGTCGCGATAGAGATCATCGGCGCTGTATTTCTCGAACTTGCTCTTCTCCCACAGCTGCTCCTTCGGACTCAAGCCCGTGTGGTAGGCATAGAAGCACTCGATGAACTGCTTGCCGTGGATGTTCTTCTGGTTTTCCGGGCTGCCGTCCCAGAAATGGGTGTGGCCGTCGACTATGAAGATGTCCTTGCCTTCCGGTGTTCTGTACATGTTTTCCTCCGCAGCAATCGCGTTGATGGGTTGGGCGCGCCGCACCCGGCGGCGCGCCGGATTTTTTGGCGATGGCTATTCGATGTATTCGAACATCTCGTCCATGTTGCCGAACAGGATCACGGTGTTGTCGTCGACCCGAACCATGCGGCCGTAATGGGTGGAGGTATTGACCTCGAAGGTCTCGGCCGACATCTCGCGGCCGAGATATTCGCCGATCGCGTCCATCTTGAAGATCAGCTTGCCGTCGCCGTCGATGCGGATCAGTGCCGGCTGATAAGTGATGGTCACCCCAGGCTTCTGGCCCATGAATTCGGCGATGGCGCGTGCCTCGACCGAGTCGTTCATGGTGACGCCGCACTGATGCGAAATCGTCTGCTCGAAGGTGATATCCTTCATCGCCTTGAAGATGTTGGAATGCGTTGCGTCGCGTGCAGATAGTGACATGACGATTTTCTCCTGTTTCAGCGCTTGAGGCCGAGTTCGCCGAGGATCTGGCCAATCCGCTCCTCGGATTTGGCACGGACATCGACGAATGCGACGGGCTTGGAATGCGGCATCGACCAGATCGGCTGCAGGCCGGTGGCTGCCTTGTCGGCGAGTGCGCCGTGCTTCTTGACCCAGCCCTGGAAGAGCTTCTTGTTCGCCGCGCCGTATTTCTCGTCGTTGGCGAGCATGTGGATCAGGTCGATCGTGTTGGCGAGGTTGCGCTCGTAGTCCGCCTCGGCCGCCGAGATCACCGCGGGCGTAATGAAGTCATGGTTGGCGGCGGCGATCTGCATCAGGAAACCGGAGCGGAACGCCTCGCCAACCAGCGGCTCGAAGACGATGTTGATGGCGAAATACTGCTCGAGATAATCGGTCGCGCCCATGATGGTCTCGATCGCTTCGCGCGTGCCCTGCCAGTTCTTGTCCTCGAGCCAGGCCTTCTTGCCGAGTTCGTCGTCCCAGCCCGGCAGGTCCATGCCGATCTCGGCAAGGTAGAGCGTGATATCCTGGGCAAGCCGCAGCTTGTAGGACGAGTTGGTCAGCGTCGCGTTGTTGATCATCTGGGTGTAGCCGTAACGCTGCGCCTGCATCAGCGAGGTGCCGAGCCCGAATTCGGCATGTTTCCAGGCGCCGAGCTGCGTCTGCAGGATCTTGACCCAGGCCTTGTCGAAGGTCTTCGGCGCACCCGACTTGCGGGCATTGTTGATGACGCTCTGCACCATCGTCTCGATCTTCGACTGGCGCTGGTAGTGCGTGCGCTCCCACTCCTGGTCAGGGGCGCGGAAGGCATGCCAGTTGGAGCTCTGGGCGGCGGTGTTCTGCTTGACATAGGCGCCCTTGCCGTCGGCGAAAGAGATGATCCAGTCCTGGATCAGGTAGCGTTCCGGATCGGGCTGAACGTCGACCGTCATGTCCTCGTAGTGTGTGGCACGCTGGCCTTTCGGCTCGAAGTACCGGTATTTCCGGCTGTCGGAGTCGGCGAAGATCGCGGCACCAGCGGCTCCGGAACCGACTGAACTCGAGGTTGCAGGCATAGTCTCTCTCCCTTGTTGCAGTTGTGGTTGGCTTGGCACGACCGCCCTCAATGGGCCGGCGTTGCGCCTGCCGATGTGGTGAACTTGTCGAAGAAGATCCGCTCGGTCTCGAAGCCGTTCATGAACAGCACCGGCTGCAGCGCATCGATCATCGGCGGCGGGCCGCAGGCATGGACATCGCCCTGCCCGTCGACCGCCAGTTGCTTGAGCTTGGCATCGACACTCTGGTGCACGAAGCCACGCTCGCCTTGCCATTCGGCGTCGTCATTGGCGTGCGACAGCACGGGAATGAAGGTGACGTCGGAATGATTGCCGACCAGCTCGGCGATCCTGTCGAGATAGAACAGGTCGCTGCGGGTGCGGGCGCCGTAGAAGAAATAGACCGGACGTTTCTCGCCGCTCTTCAGGTGGTCGTTGAGGATCGACCAGATCGGCGACATGCCCGATCCGGCCCCGACCAGGATCAGTGGTCCTTGCCGTTCGTCGCGGCGGAAGCAGGTTCCGTAGGGTCCGACGACGGTGACTTCGGCTCCGGCCCTGATGCCTCCGGAATCGAGTTCTCCCGAGAACTTTCCTTCGGGGTATTTTTTGATGATGAAGGAGAGTTTTTGGGTTTGGTCCGGCGTATTTGCCATGGAGAACGAGCGCGTAATCGTCTCCCCTTTTTGCGTGGTAACCGTGATGTCGACATATTGCCCCGCCCAAAACTTCATCGGCGAGCCGAGTTCGATCTCGATGCCGCGAATGTCGTGGGTCAGCTGCTCGATGCGAGCAATCCGGCCCTTGTACGTTTTAACGGCGATCGCCTTCGCCAGAATCTCCTCGTCGTAGTTGAGAAGCTCGACCTCCAGGTCGGAGTAGGCGATGCAACGGCACAACAGGACGTGCCCGCTTTCCTTCTCCATGTCGTTCAGCGCGAAGGTCGAATATTTCAGCATGTCGACTTCGCCTTCGAGCAGCACGCTTTTGCAGGCCGAGCACTGCCCTTCCTTGCAGCCGTGCGGCAGCGCGATGCCCTGACGAAACGCGGCGTTGAGCACCGTTTCGCCATTCTCGACATCGAACTCGACACCGACTGGGCTGAGCCTGACCGTGTGGGTTTCCGACATACGGACCTCCAGTGAAAGCAAGGGGCGGGACGAACCCGCCCCCTGGCCTGATCAGTTGCAGGGATTGATGGTGAAGCCGGCCCGGTATTCGGCCAGATGCTTCTCACGGTCCGCGGGCGACATGGCACGCAGGGCGTTGAGCGGCGAACCGAGCGTGTTGCCGCGCACATCGTCAAGCGTCCACATCTCCTTGTCGTCGAAGCGCAGATGCGGTTGCGGAACCAGCGTCTTGCCGTCGGAGCGGACGAAGTTCAGGTCCTTGATGGCATCAGCCAGATCCCAGCCGTCATAGAGCGTCTCCCACTCGCGCTTGCCGCTGAAACGCCCCATCGCCGGCGTCGGACGGCCCTCATACTCGTCGTTGAAGGCGACCATCGTGGTCCAGCGGTCGAGCTCGTGAGCAAATGTGTAGAGTTCGCCGTTGATCTCGCCGACCACCATGTCCTCGCGGATCAGGCAGGGGACGAGGCAGGACCAGCAGCGGTGCGGATAGACGTAGCCGACGTCGCTGTTGAACAGCAGCACCTTCTCGCCCTTGTGGCTGAGCTTGGCGTACCATTTCCAGAAGTCGCCGAATTCGGCGTACCAGCCCGGATACTTGTGCTCGAACCACTCGAAGTCCTTGTCGGTCTGGGCCTCGATGCGCCAGAAATTGACCGGCCAGCCGACCGCGAAGAACTGCCCGACCTTGTGGACGTAGTTCTTCTTGGTGATGCGCTCCCAAGCCGCCTGGACGTCGTCGTGATGGACCTTGATGCCGTATTTCTCGAGCGGCAGCATGTAGGTGCGATAGTAGTCCTCGTAGATCCAGCGGTGCCACATTTCCGCGTAGGACTCCTTGTTCTTGTCGCGGTTGGTGGTGCCGTATTCGATGAAGGTGCCGATGGCGGCATCGACGATCGCGTGGTTCTGCCAGAAGGCGTAGCGCAGGTCGCGTTCGAGCAGCAGATGGTTCTCCGGCTCCTTGAGCGCCGCCATCAGCAGCGAATGGCCATTGCCGATATGCCGGCTCTCGTCCGACTGCACCGACAGGAAGACGGTCGGCAGCGCGTAGTCACCGTTGCGGGCGGCCTCCGAAGGCATGGCGACGAACAGTGTGTTGGTGAAGGCGGTCTCGGCCACCACGGTCAGGTACATGCAGGCGGCGGTCATCGTGTCGCCGGTGATGAAGCCTTCGGCGAACTGCCGGCCGATGGTGGTGGCATAGCACTTTCCGAAGGCTTCCTCGGTGATGTCGAAGCCGGCCGGATCGATGTAGTTCTCCATGTACCATTTCTTCAGATTCATCTGGATCGTCGAGTGACGGAACTCGTCGATCATCTGCATGGTGAAGCCGGTTCTGAGTTCCTCACCGGGCGCGATGCGGGCAACCATCGCCATCGATCGGGCGGCGGAGATTTCCGGGAAGGGAATGATGGCCAGGAAGAGCTTCATCCACTCGACCCAGCGCGGTTCGACGTTGCGGAACATGTCGCCGCGCAATGCCGCGTCGAGCGCGCCATAGACGCGGTTGTCCTTCTCTTCCTGCATCGGGAAATAGGACCGCAAAACCTGTTTCATCGGGTCGCGCGGCGTCTTGTTGATCTTGTAGTCGGTCGGAAACGTCATCGCTTCCTGCACGTAGGAAGGATTCCAGCCGAGGTCGGCAATCTTCTTGGTCGCCTCGCCGACGGAGATTCCGCGCTGCGAGGTAATCTTGTTGAGCGTCAGAGACGTCATGGTCATAAGCCTCCACCAGGTTTGAGCCGCGGGTCCCTTGACCCCGGCATGAAGCGGCACAAAACGCCGCCAGTGAGAGTGCGAACGGCATGACAAGGGGTCGCGCATCGAGGCGCGACTCATGGTCCAGCCATTCAAGTGGATCGCGGCAAAGGTTCTCGAGGCGTTTGCAGAAACCCGCGGCGCCAACCGCATGTGCGGTGGGCGTATCGAAGCGGAATGCGTCTCTGCTTCCTCCGTTCCTTCGTTCTTTTGGCACCGCGCCAAGCGCGATGGGCTTCTTATGAGAATGAGCAAAGCAAGCAGCGTGCCAGTTCCGGAATAGCACTCATGGCCGGGACTGAAAACAAGATCGCGACCCCTTCGGCGCGCAACCCCGAATTCGAATGTAACGTTTCTTTACACCTGTAACTTACGGCTGTAATATTTGGCGTGTATATTCGCACTCGCAACATATTTAGTTAGCAATTGCAGCAAATATCAAAATCAACATCACCTGTTTAATTATTCGTCTTTCTCTATTATTTGAAAGCCACAGCCCATCGACGGGCTTCGCGCTGGAGAAAGACCATGCCGAACGATGAAGACAGAAACGGGCCGCCCGGACCGATGTCCAGCCATGCCGACGGCATCGCCGGCGATCTTGTCAAGCTGATGCCCCGCGACCTGGTCTTCGTCATGCGTTTCATGGGCGAGAGCCAGCACCGCCTGCAGGCCCATTTCCAGGACTTCATCCGGGCCGAACTCACCGCCGGCGGCGTCACCTCGGAGACGCATCCGATGGTCCATCTGTTCATAGAAAGCCATGCGATCCTGTTGCGGGAATTCGTGTTTTCAGGTGTTTCGCTGACGCGTCAGTTCCGTGTCGAGGAGATCGAGCGCTTGACGGGCGACACGACGTCGATGATCCGCGTGGACATCTGGGACCAACTCAAAAGCCATATCGAAACGGCCGAAAAGCAGTTCCAGTCGCAGGCCGGCACGCTGCCCAAATTGCTCTCGGCTTTCGAAAAACCAGCCGGGCCTTTGGGGAGGGAAAAATGACCAAGGGATCCGAAACGGCCAGGCGTGGCGCGCTGCTTGCGCGCCGACTCGATCTTGTCGCCAGCGTCTCCGCTCTCACCGCGGAAGCGTTGCGGCTGAACCAGAAGCGCGCCGGCATCGAAATGGACGTGCTGCGCTTGGAGCTGGAAATCGGCAGAAGTGGGGCCAGTGCGCAACTGGTGCGGGACTTGCATGACGCAGAGCAGAGCGCGGCGGCAATCATGCAGGCATGCGCGGCGTGCGAACAACGCATTGTCGCGGCCGAAGATGATGTCGATGACGTTGATCGCCGGCTTGCCGCAACGACGAACAAGGACTGATGGGAGAGACAGCATGAACCAGCAGACGACGCAGAACCTGACCTTGTTCGATCTCTTGGCGCGCACCTGGCAGCGACCGTCGGCGATCGCGGAGCTGGGCTTCAGCGCCGACGGTTCTGCTGTCGCTTTCACTTCGGTGGACGGAACCGTCGCCATTGCCGCGGTCGCGGACAACGAGCCGCCGGAAGCGCGGATCCGGGTGAGCAACGATCTCGGCCAGACGACGATCCGCCCCCGGGAAAAGCCCCCATTGCCATTGATTGCCACGGCGGCATTCGCGGAGGGCGACGTCCCGCTCGCCACCCATCCGCATTCCGGCTTTCTGGTTGGCGCGGCCAGCGGCGAGGTGCTGCATCTGACCGCCGGCGGTGAAGTCGCGAACCCCCTGATCAGAATAGACGGGCCGATCGTCGCGATCGACCACAGCGCGAGGGCTGGCACGACAGCGGTCAGCAACGGGCATGATGTATTCCTCTCGCAGAGCGAAAGCGGCACCACGCGACTGGAACGCGATGTGACATCGTCGACGGATTGCCTTGCCTTCTCGCCAGGCGGCCGGGGCCTTGCCTTGGGCCTTGGCGAGGGGCTGTCGATCTGGGCGATCGAAGACGACGCGGCCCTGATACGCGATGTTTCCCTCCCGGCACGCCCGGTGTCGATCCGATGGAATCGTGACGGCACGTGGCTGGCCTGCGGGCTGGAGACAGGAGGCCTTGGCCTGGTCAGCATCGCCGGTGGCCAAGCTGACATCGTCGAGGGATTCCCCTCGCCTGTTCGGACCGTGTGCTGGAGCTCGCCGGCAAATGCGCTGTTTGCCTCGGGCGCGTTCCGGATCGCCGGCTGGTCGATGACAGCCCCGCCGGTTGGTGGCGAAACCTCGGGTGCATTGGAAACGGGTCGCGCCGGGCTGGTTCTGGTCGAGGTGGTGGCGGCACACCCGGAAAAGAAGCTGATCGCGGCCGGCTACGCCAATGGCCGCATCACCGTCGCCCAGGTCGGCATGCGTGACGAGCTCCTCGTCAGGCCGCTGGGCAGCGCGGTAACCGCGCTTGCCTGGTCGGGCGATGGTCGACATCTGGCGATAGGCGCCGTCGACGGCACCGCCGCGATCGTCACCTTCCCCGCGCAGATGTTCAAATAGCGGACGCTGTCCGCATGACACAGGAGGATGAAATGCAGACCGAACTCACCGCAGAGGACAAAAGCAAGGACGATTTTTTCGAACGGCTTGCCAATCTGTCGGAAGAAATGGTGGCCAAGCATGGCAAGGATTTCAGCATGGGCGCGCTGGTACTGGCCGCCCGCTGGATCGCCGAGAACCGCGTCGGCAAGCTAAAGACCAACTAGAGCGTGTTTCACTTACATTGAAGCATATCCAGCGTTGACGAGATAGTTGGCGCATTCAGCGGGTTGAAAGCTTTCGAGGAGTGTTCCGATACGTCGCCATGTGGCCTCGACGGTCCGTTCTGAAGCCTTTCGCATGAGGTGCTTGAGCTTGGCGAAGACCTGCTCGATCGGGTTTAGGTCTGGACTGTAGGGTGGCAGGTAGAAAAGCTTGGCTCCGGCCGCGCGAATGGCACGACGAATGGCTTGCCCCTTGTGACTTCCAAGATTGTCCATGACGACGATGTCACCGGGCGAGAGCGTCGGCACGAGGAACTGCTCAACCCAGGCCGCAAAGCTTGCACCGTTGATGGGACCATCAATGACGCAGGGCGCGTCGATGCGCTCGCAGCGCAGCGCGGCCAGGAAGGTCAGCGTGCGCCATTTGCCATGCGGAGCCTTGGCGACCAATCGGTGCCCACGAGGCCCCCAGCCTCGTAGCGGCGCCATGTTGGTTTTTGCCCAGGTTTCGTCGATGAACACCAGGCGCCGTGGATCAAGCCTGCCTTGATACTTCCTCCATTGTGCCCGGCGCCGCGCAATCGCCGGCCTGTCCTGCTCGCTGGCGAACAGCGTTTTTTTTGAAGCTGAACCCGGCCTCCTTCAGCACCCGCCACACCGACACCGGGGCTGCCACGATGCCGCGCTCGGCAAGCTCCGCCGACAGCGCTCGCACGCTCACATGCGACTGTGAGGCTACCCGCTCCAGCAGCCACACGCGATGTGGCTCCAAATCCCGGCCGGATTGACGCCCCATGCGCAACGCCGATGCGCTTCCGCTCAATCGTTGGCGTTGCGACCACTTCACAACACTCGCCACGCTCACCCCGAACAATGCAGCCGTTTCCCGGCATGTCCGGCCAGCCGCAACCGCTGCCGCAACGCGCTCACGAAGATCGTTTGAATAGGGTCTTGGCATCCGATGCTGGCCTCCGCCCAGCCAGCATCTTGAATCACAAAATCACCTCGGCGTGAATCCCAACCGATTCAAATCAACAGCAACACGCTCTAGAGCAATTACAGGAAAGCGTGAATGGCTTCCCAGGGAATTGCGTAAAAACAAATAGCTGGAGCAGTTTGCCGTTTCCGTCAAATGGTGAACCGCCCCAGCCGGGGAAAGCGAAGGTCAGGGCAGTGACGTCGACCAGTCCCGGACGATCGGACGGCTTGCCGAAGCGTGGTCATCGAGCGCGGTTTTTATAGGCTTCAAGCTTCAGCAATCTTGCGCCTTCTTTATTCTCCGAACGATTTTATGGCTCTGAGTTAGAGCTATCATCTTGAATTATTTACTATTTCAACAGGCGACGCATGAGCGGGAAGTCCAAAAAATGTGTGCCCGGTCTCTGATTCACCTGCGCTCCAGCCCAAGCCCGAAACGGTGGAATCGTAAGCGCGCCAGAAGCCGCCCGATAAAGGCCCGCGCACTTATGGGTTGACAGGATGCCGCCGCGGCCTCTTGCGCACCGGGAGTGTCGAGTTGGGCCATGTTCCCACCTCGACCGGCTCAACAACGTCCGCGTCTTGATCCTTGACGGTCAATAATCGACGACGTCGCGGATGATCGGGCGGGTCATGCAGTGACCACCTCCACGTCCACGCCTGAGCTCGGCACCGGTGATGGTGATGACCTCGATGCCTTCCTTGCGAAGCAGCGTGTTGGTGTAGGTATTGCGATCATAGGCGAACACCACGCCTGGCGAGGCACAGACAAGGTCGGCGCCGCTGTCCCACTGGGCGCGCTCACGCATGTAGTCGTTGCCGCTGGTTTCAACGACGCGCATCCTTTTGAGACCAAGCGCATCACGCACCGTCTCGACGAAACTGCCCTTGTCCTTGTGGAGTTCGACGCCGCCCTTCCCGTCGGGGCGATAGGAGAATGCATCGATGCCATCGACGATGTCCGTATACAGCAGGACACAGTCATGATCGGCAAGGTGAACACCGTGTCGAGGTGCATCGCCGCGCGTAGCATGGGAATTGCTGCCACGTCAGATGCGCTCGGTCTATCCGATGATCCAAGACTTAGTGAAAAGCGATATCGTCGTCATGATCGGCGGGCAGCTCAAACGAACCGGTCTCGGCATCGAAGAACAGGACGTCGCGATCGATGTAGGGGGCGGCCTCTTCCCTGATCCGGAATGTTACATTGCCAACACTGCGAATGACATCTTTCGAAGGCGTCGGAACGACTGTGGTGCCCTTGATGGTGATGTCGCCGCTGCGAATGCCCGATATCAGTTGAGACGGCGCCGCTGTATTTTTCTTCTTCACGGGGGTAGCCAAAGCCTTCACCGCAGGCGCAACCGCAGCCTTCACTGCCGGAGCCGCCACTGTCTTGACCACTGGCGCAACCGAAGCCTTCGCCGCCGGAGCCGCCACTGTCTTGACCACGGGCGCAACCGCAGCCTTCGCCGCCGGAGCCGCCACTGTCTTGACCACGGGCGCAACCGAAGTCTTTGCCGCCGGAGCCGCCACCGTCTTGACAACGGGAGCAACCGAAGCCTTCGCCGCCGGAGCCGCCACTGTCTTGACCATGGTCGCAGCCGCAGCCTTCGCTGCCGGAGCTGCCGCTGTCACCACAGGCGCAGCCGGAGCCTTCGTTGCCGGAGTTGCCGCTGTCACCACAGGCGCAGCCGGAGCCTTCGCAGCCGGAGCTGCCACTGCCGGAGCAGCCGCTGGCTTCACCGCCGCAGCGGAAACCTGCACATCCGTTTGCGGCTTGGCAGCCGCAAACGCCATCAGGAGTCCGGCCGCGTTGGGCAGCGTCGTTTCATCGAAACCCTTTATGAACGTCAAGTCGGCGGTCGGGCGATAGACCGGCGGCTGAGCGACCGTGTTGATGATTTTGGGCGTTGTGCTGATGCCATTTGCCGGGGCTGATGCGGCGCCAACTCTGACCGAATTCAATCCGATCGGGTCCAGCGATGCTGCCGCGGTCCTGACATTGGCGCCAAGTTGCGTCATCAAGGGGCTGATCCAGGAGCTGCCCAGCACCAGGCTGCTGGAGCCTGCATCCAGCGACTGACGGACCACATCCGTGCCGCCGCCGGCCTCGACTTTGTCGCGTGTCCGATCGAAGGCATAGATGTTGGTGCCGATGCCGCCATTGACGGTATCGAAGCCGTTGCCGCCGGACAGTTGATCGTTGCCGGCGCCGCCCGAAATATAGTCGTCGCCGAGCAGACCATAGAGAACGTCGTCACCGTCGTTGCCGATAAGCCGATCAGCATCGATCTTGAACAGCGATGGCGTGTTCACATCGGTCGCCAAGGCGCCATGCAAGGCCCCGAACGCGCCATAGTTGTAGACGTAACGGAGCGTCGCCGTCAGCGTAGCAGCGGTTTCTCCGACAGGCAGGACCCGCATGCTCTGGATCATGCCGGCGCCCGTGGTGCCGGTGACGATCGGAACGATGGCCGCCATATCCCCAAACATCAGGTCATTGCCAATGCCGCCGTCCATGACATCGCTGTCGAGGACGATGTAATCGGCGGCAGGACGCTGAGACTGGCGCTTGTCCTGGGTATTGAGCAGCCAGGAACTCCTTGACCCGTTCTGCGACCAATCGATGGTCTTGGAAGCCGTAAGCGTCGACTGTACGCCCCAAGCCTCGGCGCGCGCCAGCGTCGCGCTGATATTGCCCAGATAAAGCCGATCGATCGTCTTGAAGAAGGCGTCTTGCAGACCGTCGGCAATCGGCTTGGCGGTCGACGACGTGCTCGCGATCGTCAGCATCGGCTGCTCGATCAGTCCTACGTCGCCGATCAGGACATCGTTGCCGGCATCGCCGAATATCTGGTCGTTGCCGACATTGAGCGCATAGCCCAGACCGTTACCGAACACCCAGTTGCCAACATTGTTGGCGTTGGCGTTGATGGCATGGTCGCGCGCCATATGGGCCGCCAGAGCGGTGGTCCGGGTTTTGTCCTGCGCCGCCAGCGCGGCGTTGACGGCGGAGAGTTCGGCCGTCGAGACGCCGGCCAGCGTGGCTGAATTCGCCGCGCTCACCGCCGGCAGCACGACGATGCCGTTGTCGCCGACGACGAAATCGTTGCCCAGGCCGCCATGGACGACGTCATTGCCGATGTTCAGCCGATAGGTTGCGCCCCGCAGCGTCGACTGACCGGCAACGAAGGTGGCATTCGTCGTATTGGTCTTGACGCCGAAATCGGCGATCACCTGTTCGCCGGCGGCATGCGCCGTGTACGACATGTCAGTGACCACGGTCTGGAAATCCATCAGCCAGTTGTGCAGGCTGAGCGCCCCAGCGGTGAGGTTGGTGCCGACCATGGTCAGCGCGGTCGCCGGCACGATTATGGTCCCGGTATCGCCGAATATCGTGTCGTCGCCATCGCCGCCGGTGATCTGGTCCGCCCCAACCGTCACATTGACGATGGCCGCTTTTGGAGCCGCATCGAGCGCATTTTTGGCAAATCCAAGCGATGACAGGTCGAGCAGCAGGTCGTTCATCGAAACCGACAGGCCGGCAACCTCGTTGTCGATAGCCGCCAGGCCGGTCTCGGTGATGGCGGTGATCCGTCCGTCGTCGCCGAAAATGCTATCGTTGCCGGCGCCGCCGTCGATTATGTCATTGCCGTAAGCCAGGTCCTTCACCCGCGTCACATCCGACAGTACCGAGGCAAACACCTCGATGTGCTTTCCATCGACGCGCATGATGTCGTTCTTGGCCGAGAACTCGCCAAGGAAGCCGCTGGCCCCCGGCAGAATCTCCAGCTGCGGCAAGGAATTCGTCAATTCCGATGGCAGCAGGTTTGCACCCGGCACCACCAGCTGGCCGCCGATCGGCAGCGAGATGTTGAGACCCGCCGCCGCGCCGATGATGTGATAGGCATTGACGATCTTGGGCAGGTCCGTCTGGAAACCGCTCCCGTTGGAGGCGCGGTCGCCGAAGATCGTGTCATCGCCGAGCCCGCCAAGCAGCGTGTCGTTGCCGCGCTGGCCGAAGATCACATCGTTGCCGTCGCCACCGTCGATGTGGTCATCATAGGCGGCTTCAAGGTCTATGCCGATCGCCTGCGTGTCCCATGTCCCGCCAGCCAACGTCACCTGGACGCCGTTGGCATTGACGACCCCGCCGACAAGCAGCATGTCGGGACTGAGCAGGTTCGATGCCAGATTGGCGCGCGACACCGTCTTGCTGGAACTGATCGAGACGATGCTGACCATCGTGGCGACTTCTTCCAGCACCACATCGCGGTGCCAGCTGCCGTCGCTGTTCAGCAACGCGGTGCCGTTGGGGTTGAAAGCTCGCAGAATCTGGCCTTCGTCGCCGAGCAGATAGTCCACCCCAGCGCCGCCTTCGATCGTGTCGGACCCGAGGCCGCCGACGATCTCGTCGATACCGTTGTCGCCATACAGGCGGTCGTCGCCACGCTGGCCAAAAATCCGGTCATCGCCGTCGCCGCCGTGGATCTCATCCTTGCCGCCGACACCATCGATCAGATCGAAGCGGATGACGTCGCGAAGCAACGACGGCGCTTTTCCGGGAATTGCCGGATCGAGTTGCCATACGGTGTTCTTCCAAGACGTTCCGCCGATCACCTTGCGGGCGATCAGGCCATTGTCGCCGAGCACGACGTCTTCCCCGGCCCCACCCTCGACATAATCGTCGCCGTCAGCGCCGCCGATTACATTGTGGCCGCCGATGATGTCGTCATCGCCGTCGCCTCCGAACAGCCGGTCGTTGCCTTGCTGGCCGACGATAATATCGTTGCCGGCATCGCCGTAGATCGTGTCGTTTCCAGCGCCGTCCTGATTGGTGGTGTAGATCGAGATGATCCGCTGGTTTTCCGGCAAGGTCAGGTCGAACAGCGCATGATCGCCGAACAGGCGGTCGTCGTTCGCGCCACCGTGGATCTCGTCCGCGCCGGTGCCGCCGACCGCAATGTCGTTGCCGCCGCCCGCATTGATCAAGTCATTGCCGCCATCAAGCGGATTGATGGTGAAGCCTCTCTGCAGGTTGGCAACACGCTGTCCCAGGACCGTTGCGATCGCGAATTCGAACCGGGCATTGTCACCGAAGATGACATCGGCACCATTTCCGGTGGTTATCGTGTCGCCAAAGGCGCCGCCAGCCACGATGTTGTCGCCGTCGCCGGTCGTTATCGTGTCGGCACCACCCTTGCCCGTGTCGATCGAATAAGCGAGCGTCGGCAAGGTGTTGTCGAACTCGGCATATCCGCTGTCGCCGAAGACGACGCTGTTGCCGGTACCGATCTTTATCTTGTCACCGGCGCCGCCGCCGAACACGACATGGCTGCCGTTGCCCGCCTGGATATCGTCGATGCCGTCGTCCTTGGTCCATGCACTGCGCACTGACGTCATCTTGCCACCGACGTAGCGGGCAATGCCGTTGTCGCCCAGGATGACATCGTTGCCGCCGCCGGCAACGATCTTGTCGGCGAACGAACCGCCCATCAGCACATGATTGCCGCTGGCGATGGTGATGGTGTCGTTGCCGCCATAGGTGACATCTGTCGTCTCGACCGAGACACGCCGGCCTGTCGCGTCGAAAATCGCCAGGCCGTTGTCGCCGAGGATGACGCTGTCGCCGTCGCCGGCGGTGATGTCGTCGTCGCCATTGCCGCCGAAGACGACATTGCGGCCCGATCCGGCCTTGATCGTATCCTTGTAGCCGATCAGCACAGGCAAGCCGTTCAGAAGCGGTGCGAAATCAGCGAAGGTGCTTTCGATGCGGAGAAGGATGTTGTTTGCGAACGTCGCCTTGCCATTGTCGCCGAGGATAACATCGTCGCCGCCCTGCGAGGTCACCTTGTCGTTGCCCGAGCCGGCAATCACGATGTTGTCGCCCGCACCCGTCTCGATCACGTCGTCGCCGTAGTAGATCGGGTCCGTGCTTTCGATGCTTGTGACATTGCCGATGGCGTCGAACAGGATCACGCCATTGTCGCCGAGCACGACGTCGCCGATGTCCATGGCGCTGCCGCCGAGGACCTTGATGGTGTCCCCGGCCGAGCCGCCGACCAGGATGTTGCGGCCGCCGGCGCTGGTGATCTGGTCGGCGCCGCCGAACTGCGGATAGGTGGTCTTGACGATCTTCGGCAGACCGTTGGCGAATTCGGCGCTGCCATTGTCGCCGACGATCAGGTCCTGACCGCCGGTGCTCTTGATGATGTCGGCGCCGAAGCCGCCGAAGACAATATTGGGTCCCTTGCCGGCGTCGATCTGGTCGTTGCCGCCCACCGACGGGTTCGAAGTCTCGACCTTGATCACCGCGCGGTCAACCATCATGTCGAGCGTGCCGGGCACCAGAACGAGGCTGGAACCGGCGATGGTCGCAACCTGCGTGATGATGCCGTGATCGCCAATGATGACGTCACCGGTGTCACCACCGGTGATGATATCGGCGCCGGCCGTTTCGGTGACGCCCTGGGCGTTGATGCCGTCATCATCGATGATGACGGTGCGGTTGAGATAGTCGACGTCGAAGGACGAGTCGCCAATGATCCAGTTCTTGCCGGTGATGCCACCGAAGATATGGTCGGCGTCGGCGCCGCCAGCGATGAAGTTCGTGCTGTGGCCACCGGTCAGCGTGTCCTTGCCGGCGCCTCCGTCGATGACGACGATACCATGGGCGCCCGATGCGTCGATGATGTCGTCACCGGTATTGAGGAACGAATAGGCGGTGCCGTTCGGCGTGCCCGGCGTCGAGCTGTACCGCAACCCGTTTGCCGAGGTGTCGCCGAACAGGACGACCGGTCCGGTGCTGTCGTGGACAGTCAGCGTATCGCTGCCGCCGCCGCCATGCACGACGGTCAAGGTCTGGTCCTTGGTGCTGTTGATGGTGAAGTTGTCGTTGGCCACGCCAAGCAGAACCTCGACCACCTGCAGGTTGGTGTAGGTGATGCCGCGCGGCACGTCGACCGGCGGATTGCCGTCATTGTAGTCGACCGACAATGGGTTCGCCGGCATGCCCAGGCCGGAAATGTGCGTGTCGGTCAACACGCCGGTCAGCGGCGCCTGGGCGGTGTCGCTGAATACGACGAGCTGGTCCACATCAGTGCCGTCATCGACCTCTATCTGCCGGATCACTTCCGGGTTGAACTCGTCCGGCAGCGCCACCGAAGGCGTCAGCGAACGGTCTTCCGGTCCGACGCCGCCTTCGACGAACAGGGGGCCGCCGATGCGGGTCAGGTCATGCGGCTGCTGGGAGAATACACGGATGCCTTCCGGCGGCGCCTGGCCGGCGGCGTCGAAGACCAGGTTGACGGTAACCGGCTGATCCCAGTTGGTGTCGTTGAATGTCACGAAATAGCCGCTGGCGTCCTGTTGCACGCCTGGGGAAGCGGCAAGATCGACGCGCGCCTGGCCGTCAATGGCAATATGGACCGTGACCGGCGCTGTCGGCTTGGTCGTCAGCACGATCTGGTAGCTGTCGGTTTCGCCTGCCTGCGACACGACGGTGCTGCCATTGGTTTCGATGATCCGAACCGCTGCCGTATCGGAATCGACCACCTCGACACTGACCTTCTGGGTATCGACGACAGCATAGACGCCATCCGCCTTGTCCGAAGTGACGACATTGCTGATGGTGGCGACGATGCGGTTCTCGGGCGTGGAATCGGTCGGCGAGGACACAAGCACGGTCTGCGCGTCGTTCCAGGCGAGGACATTGTTTGCGGCATCCGCGACCAGCCCGAACTTGATGGTTGTGCGCGATAGATCGACCTGGTTGCTGCTGGAGGACAATGTCACGGTGACGGTTTCGCCGACTGCCGGCGGCTTGTTCAGCACGACAGTATAGCCATCGGTGGCGCCGCCTTCGATCACACTCGTCGAGCCGCCGCTTTCGGTGATGATGGCGTCCGGTTTGTCGTCGTCGATGACGGTGACCAGCACGTTCGGGATCTCGAGATTGTTAAGCGGCTGGGCGACGCCATTGCTGTCGACATTGATGACCGAATGGCTGATGGCAACGACAGTCTTGCCCTCCTCGGCGTTGTCGGAGATCGCCTTGACGAAGATCTGCCGCCCTGCCTGCCAGTTCGAACCGTCGAAGGCGACTGTCACGGCTTCGTGCCAGTCATCGGCGTTTCCGGTCAGCGAGACCAGGATGGTCTGGCCCTGCTTGGCACGCTGCTGGGCCGACGCCTGCGCGGCCGAAACCGTGACATAGGCGATGGTGCCGGCGACCGGCGCCATCGGCAGCGTCAGCGTGTAGCTGTCCACCGAGGTCGCGTCGTCTTCCTTGACCGTGAGCCCGTCGCCGATATTGACCGCAACGGCCGTGCTGCCCTTGGTGGTGAGATCGACACCCGGCGTGAACAGGCCGCTGTAGCGCGGGTCGGCACTGGTCACCGTATGAGTGATCGTGCCGCTGTCGCCATTGGTATCGTCCGACACAACGGTCTGCGTTACGTCGCCCGCGACGTTGAAGGTGTCGCTGCCGAGACCGCCAATCAGGGTGGTGACGATGTCGTCGGCGGTCGACAGCACGTAGAACGTGTCGTCGCCCTCGAGTCCGTCGACATCCATCGCCTCGGCGTTGCTCACCTTGACCGTCAGGCCGGCGCCGTAGACGCCGTCCTTGGTGATGACAAACGTGTCGGCGAGCTCGGTGCCCAACACCACGACCCTGTCGAACCCGGCGCCGCCATCGATGTTGACGGGCGCGTTGACATTGTACTGGATGACGTCGTCGCCATTGCCGCCATTGACCTTGACATTGACGCCGTCGGCCAGCGCGAAGGCGCGGATGATGAACTCGTCATTGCCGTCCTCGCCCTCGAGCCTGAGGTCGGCGTGGTTTGAGTAGACGACGAACATGTCCTCGCCGCTGCCGCCGTAGAGCACGGCCGGCACCGTGATGCCTTGCGACAGATAGCCAAGGGTCGTCTCGATCGTGGCGAAGCGGTCTTCTTCCGAGATGATGGCATAGGCGCCGTTCGGGTCGAGTTTGCCGTTCGCATCGACTTTCTGGTCGCGTGAGCTCCCGAATATCTGGCCGACCTGGAAGAAGTCGTTGCCGATGCCGCCGTCAACGGTGAGGATCGCCGAATTGTCGTCGAAATAGAAGCGGTCGTCACCCTCATTGCCTTCGACGATGACGCGGCCATTGCTGCTGGCATCATAGTTGATGCGCTCGACGGCGGACCTGTAGCCGCCGCTGCCATCCGGCACCATGTGGGCGATGAAGTTCTTGCGGAACAGGAACGTGTCCGCGACGCTCGTGCCCTCGATTGTCAGCGTGTCGACGCCGTCACCGCCGGCGCCGCTGTCATGGATGTTCATGACATAGTCGGCATTGCCCTCGATGTTGACGACCACGGAATCCGTGCCGCCCTCGCCGTCGATCGTCAGTTCGTCGCGAATGATGCGACCGGTGGCGTCGCGACCGAACGCCGGCAGGCCGTTGGCGCCCGGCGCCACGTCCTTGCCCAGGTAGGTGGTCATCGACGGCAGCTTGTTGACGGTGATGAGATCCTCGTCTCCCCCGCCATGGACAAGCGTGTTGCCGCGCAGCGAGGCCACGTCGATCAGGATGTTGTCCTTGTCGCCGCCGCCCGCGATCTCGATCTGCGGCGCCTGCAGCGTGCCGTGCAGTTCGATGCTGGAGCCCACGCCTGGATCGGGATCTGTCACAGCCGGAGCCTGATAGTCGCCGGCAATCAGTATCTTGGTGGGCGAGATGATGACCGAGGTCGCATCCGTATAGACGTTGTCGCCCGCCAGGATACGAACATCGCCAACCGAGGCTTCCAGTATCACGCCCGCCGCGACGGTGATGTCGTCCGGCAGGTCGTCATCGCCGATGTGTGTGCCCTCAAGGTCGTCCTCGGCCCAGAATTCGAGCGTGGCGTGCTGGGCGATACTGCTTTCGGTGATCAGGATCGGGCTCGACGCCATGATATAGGCGCCGCCCCCGGCATTGACGCCGGAAGTCTCGGCGCGCACGCCGCCAACTTCGAGCGCACCGAGATTCTGAATCCACGTGTCGTTCTGGTAGGACCAGGATTCGAGGTTGGCGACAGAGGTTGTGACGCGCTTCGAGGACGTGCCGATGCTCTTAGAAGCGAACAGATAGGTTTTCTTCGAAATGACGTTGGCAAGGCCGTCGGTGCGACCGTTCAGGATGCTGCCGTTGACCGCGGTGATGAAGGCCACCGCGTCGGCGAACGCCGCTGCATTGGCCATCCCGGCGCCGACCTCGTTGAGGACGAGATCGCCCGAGGTCTCGATGAAGTAGATGCTCTCGAGATCGGTGTGCGCACTGACAGTGCCCGGCCCGGACGCGGAGCTGTCGATATCAAGCTCGTTGGCGACGGTGCCGATGCCGAGATGCGCGGTGAGATTGATGTTGCGGCCGATGACGTCGGCCTTCGGCAGCACGACCGCCCGTGTCGGATGCGACGGGTCGATATTCGAGTCCGGAATGGTGAGATTGTAGTTTGGATCGGGAAGCTCGGCATCGATGATCGATCCCTCTTCGGCGACCAAAGTGACATCCCCGTTGATCGAATGGATGCCGCGGACATTCATGTCGCCGTGCGTTTCCGTCAGGAATATCGAGCCGCCCGCGATCGCGATGATCGTGCCGCGGTTCGTCGCATTGATCGCAGGGTCGCTCGACAGGTTGCCGGTGACGTCGATCTCGAGCGCGTTGGTGCTCGTTCCGATGCTTCCGCCGGCGCTGAGTGATATGTGCTGCGCCTGCACCTTGGTCGCGGTCGAGCCCGGCAGCGCGTCGAGGATCGACTGCGCCGTCGCGGTCAGGAAGGCGTCCCCGCTCTTCGAATAGACGGATTCCACCCTGAGGTCGCTGGTCGGAGCGGTGATGCGGACATCGTCCTGTGCCCTGGCGATGAGCCCGCCCTGGCCGCGCATCGTCACGGTGACGGCAGCGCCGGCCTCGCCAATGTGGCCCTTGCTGGCTTCCAGCAGGATGTTGGCGCCGTCCAGATTGACGCCGCTCGTCGCGCCGTTGATCAGACTGCCGCTGGTCTTGATGCGGATGTCGTCGCCGTTCGCGTGACCCTCGCCGGCAACCACATTGCCGAGCTTGATGGTGGTTTCGGAACCGAGATAGATAGCGCCCCCGGCCTTGGCCGTAAGCAGGTTGCCCACCGTCACGTCGACGTCTTCGCGGCGATTGACGATGATGCGGGTGATGCGCTCGGTCGTGCTCAGCGGATCGTCGACGACGGCGGCGAGCGTGACCGTGCGACCGAGCTCGGTGACGAACGACTGATCGGGAGCCAGGTTGACCGTAATCACGTTGCCGACCACCGAGGCAACGGTGAAATAGGCGTCGTCCTCGGTCGTGTTCTGCGTGTTTCCGGCGATGTAGAGCAGGTCACCCGGCTTGAACATGCCCGCCGGCCAGGCGCTGGCAGCGGTGATCGTACCCTGTGTGCCGCCGGCCACGGCGGCAAAGTTGACGACCGTGGAGGCGATGTAGGAGCTGGCGACGACGCCAGGCGAGGTCTCATAGCCGCCTACATAGACGATGTCCTGCCGCTCGGCGGCAGCGAGCGCGACGCGCTGGTCATCGGTGAGGATGATGTGCTTGTTGCCATCGCTGAGATCGATGTTGAGTTCGCCCAGCACGACGCCGATGTTCTGGCTGGTGTGAATCTCGATGTTCTTGCCGACGATGTTGGCGCTTTCGATCACCACCTCGGTATCGGTCACCGACTTGGTCAGTCCGGATCCGAACGCGTTGAGCAGTTCTGCCTCCGACCAGACCTTGATCGTGCTGGTGAGTTCGGTCGCCTTGTCTCCCACGGCAAACAGGAGCTTGTATCCGAAGGTTCGGCTGGCGTCCTTCTGCGTCTCGTTCAGCGTACCGAACTGCTCGTTGAGCTTGCGGTATTCCGTGGTGCGGATATCGCGCTCGGTCTGGATCCCATCGGCGACATAGGCGTCGAGTGCGCTGCCGGAAAGACCGCTAAGCTGGCCTTGCGTGGTCAAGTCACTGGTGAGCGCGGTCAGTTCGGCGCCGGTGATGGCCACGACATATTCGGGATCGAACTTCGTCGGATCGGTCTGGCCGCTCCGATATCCCCAGTACCGGTCATAGTCGGCATTGATATCGGCGCTCATGAACAGCGTCGTGTCCTGCTGCGCCTCGCCGAGGCGGCCGAACATCATTTGCAGGTCGGCATAATCGGCGAGTTGGCTCGCCGTCAGGCCGACGGTGGTGCCTGGATTGTAGGTCGTCGAATTCGCCTGTGTATGGCGATAGGCCCAATATTGTTTGTAAGCGACCTCGATGTCCGCACGGTAGATGGAGCCGTAGCTTGCGTAGATGGCATCAAGAGCGGTGAACTGGGCTGTCCTTGAGGCTTCAAGCGTCGCTATCGCTGCCGCGGCGTCGGCCGGGGAAAGCGTGTCCTCGTAGTACTGCCGCTCGGCATCGCTGAGCTTCACCGTCCCCGAGACCTGATCGTAGTTCGCCTTGAGGCGCCAATAGGTGTCGTAATCGCCACGCTTCAGCAACTCGTAGCCGAGCAGCGTCGAGTTGATCTTGTCCTGCACGCCGGTGGTCCCGGTCAGTTGCAGGTCGGTCCAGACGCCGGCCTTCAGTTCGTCATAGGTGCGCTTGTCCTTGACCGAGACGTCGTCGCAATCGAGCAGCGAGCCGTTCTGGACCTGGATCCAGACGTCGCCCTGGGTGATGGCGCGCTCAAGGTGAAGGTCACCGGCAACCTCGGAAACGAAGACGTCGCCCTGCGCTCTGATATTGACCTTGTCGTCGTTGGTATTGCCCGAGTCGAGCAGCAGCGGACGCAGCGCCGAATTGCCGACGCCGCCCTGCGCGCCAGCCGGCAAGGCACCCTGCCCGTCGACATAGGTGTCGGCGACCAGCGTGATCTTGGCACCCTTCACCAGGCCCTGCAGGTAGGTGCCGGGCCCGGAATCGGCGACGACGATGCCGGCCTGGGCCGTCAGCGTCACATTGCCCTTGTCGGCAACGACCGAATTGATCGACATGTCGCCGGTGCGTTCCTTGATATAGATGTCGCCATTGGCGGAATGGCCGGTCAGGTAGGCGTAGGCGGTCGGCTTCACGCCGGACTGCCCCTTGTAGCCTTGGGGATAGAGGTCGACGAGATCGATCTGCAGTGCCCGTTCGGCGGTCCCGACGCCCAGATTGCCGTCGAGCGTGACGCGCACGCCCTGCACGACGGAATCGTCGTTGCTGGCCTCGATCGTGGTGTTGGAGACGATCTGGGTAAGGCCCGTATCGTTGTAGATGCCGTTGTCGATGATGACCTTGCCGGCCCCGGTCGAATTGACCTTAACCGTTGCTTCCTCGTAGCCGATGAAGCTGATCTGCACCGGCAGATCAGCCTTGATCGAATTGGTCGCCGTCGTCTGCGTACGACGCTCGACGGTGAATTTCTGATAATAGGTCTTCTTGCCGTACCAGGTGCTGGTCGTCCACTTGTCGCCAGGCACTGGATCGGTTTGGCTCAGCGTCACGGTCGACGAGCTGTGGGTATAGGGGTCGGAGACGTTGCTCTGGTAGAAATAATCGCTGCCCGGGACCAGGGTCGGCTTCTCGAGCAGCGTGTATTCCGTATTGACGACGTTGTCCGGATCCCTGGCAAGGAAATCGATCCCCAGCCAGGCCGACGTGCCATAGGTGGTCGTCACGCTTTCCAGTGTCTTGGTCGCAACCGACCAACCGTAGCGCCATCCCGCCTGCGGGTTGTACTGCGTGACGTAGTCCCAGGTGCCGTTGTGCTGGCCTGTATAGGTGTTGAGTGTTGCCGCTCCGGCTTCGACCATCTGTTTGGTCGGTACGGGCTGGCCATTTGCGCCGAGCGCGTTCAGCACCGGCGCGAAGTCGACAACGCGCACGTCGACCGTGCCGTCGATCTGCGTCTGGTACCAGGTTTGGGTGTAGCCGCCATCGGTACGCTTCGACTTGTCGTTGAGGATGATCGTGCCGAGGCCGCGCTCCGTCACGTCGATCCGCTTGATCAGCACGTCGTAGTTAGACGCATTGTTGACGGTGACGTTGACATAGGCGCCGAGCGCCTTGATCTGCCCGTTGCCGGTGTTCATCAGCTTGCCGGTGATCGTGATCGATCCGGCCGGCGTCCTGAACTCCTGGATGACGATCTTGCCGAGGTCGGAATCCCAGTACGCCTTGAATTCGTTGTACTGGGCGGTCTTCAGCATGACCTTGCCGCCCTGGATCTTGCCGCTGGCAATGTCCTTCTTGATCTGGTCGATCTCGGCGATCGTGTCGGCGCCGATGTTCATGACATAGTCGCTCGAACCGCTCTGGATCAGGCCGTTGAGGTTCACATATTCGGCGTTGATCGAGATCAGGCTGGCATAGATGCCGCTGGTCGGCTGCTTGGCGAGTTCGGCGTCGCGGTTGGCGTCGGTCGCCGCGCCCATACCATCCGGACTGGTGATCTGCTTCCAGGCAATATAGGGGTCGCCGCCGGTGTTGAGCACGCTGCCCGGCGGCAGGTCGATCACCACCATGCCGGCGGTGATGACCTTCAACGAGGCGCTGTGGATACTGCCGGTGATGGTGATGTTGCCAGAGCCGACGCTGTTGTCGATCGTGACGTCGGCCGAGATCGCGTCGATGTCGCCGGAAATCGTTATTCCCGGCCACGGGTTGTGGTTGGTATCGACGATCAGCGTGTTCTGGATAAGCACCTTGTTGACCGGCGCAACACCAAAGGTACGGGTGATGTCAAGGTTGACGAGGCCCGGCACCAACACCGGCTCGCCGCCGCGCTGGCCGTCCGAATTGTCGGAGTTGGCATTGGCCTGGTTCTGGGCGGCGATTACGCCGTTGAGCAGGCCGCGCACCACGACCGGATCGGTCGCCGGATTGTCGATCTGCGAAATCTCGTTCTGGAAGCCGTTGAAATAGACGCCGCCATTGTTCTCGGGGATATAGATGCCGCCGATGTCGAGGAAGGCGACCGTGTTGTTGACGATCGTGACGTTGACGTTGCCGGGCGCGTCGAGCTTGCCCTGGCCCTGCAGCACATCGCCCCGGATATCAATGTACCCGGCCGCCGCCAGGATCGGGTCGACATGGATTGTCAGCACCTTTTTCTGGACCGCGAAAAGCGCGGTCTGGACATGCCCGTTCGAATCCAGGATCGGATTGCCGTTACCGTCAACCAGTGTTTCCACCTTGGCAAGCCCAAGGAAGAGCAACTCGTTGGTCATGCGGGCGATCTCGCGATCGTAGAAATCGACGAGGTCCTGGTTGTCGGCGTATTGGGCCTTCTTGCTTTCGGCATCGGCGATCAGGTCGAAATAACCGGAAACCAGCGGCGCCTGATCAACGCTCAGCGAGACGGTCTCGGAGCCGGGACCGCTATAGTCGATCGTTGGGTTGGCCGCGGTCCCGCCGATGCTGTTGATGGTGATATTGATGTTGCGGTTGAGGCCGGTCCTCACCGTGCCGTCGACGGTAACGAAGGCGTGCGAATCGGTGTGCGCGGTGCCGTCGAACTGCGCATAGGCATTGCCACCCAGCGCCTTGTCGATGGCGCCCGACAGCGAAGACGCCCAGTTGACCGCCTTGCCTTGCGAAGTCATGTCGGCGAAGGCGGATTTATCGGCGAACAGCCTGACATTTCCGCCCGTTTCGACCAGCGCGGCGGCATAGATGGTGATCACGTTTTCCTGGTACAGGAGCGCGTCTGAAACCACGTGGTCGATCGGGATGACGCTGCCGGCGAAGGTGTCGCTGTAGACCGCCACGCGATAGACGTCATGGTTGGAGTTGGCATCCATGCCCGACAGCATGTTGACGTCGGACAGCGCCTTGATGTGCGAGCCGTTGCCGACGAGGATGCTGTTGGTCGGGCTGAGATTGATGGTGGCGTCGGCCACGGACACGGTCACGCCGCCATAGTTGTCGACGCTGACATGCAGTTCCGCGTTTGCGTTGGTGTCGGCCTTGAGATCCATCTCGCCGACGGTGCTCAGCTCGACATTGCTGTCGACGGCCGTGTTGGTGCCGATCTGGACGGTCGCGAAGACATTGTCGGCGTCAAATGTGCTCTCTGCGCCGATGCCGGACCCGAGACCGCCGCCCTTGTAGGAGACGTTCTCGTAGAAGGTGATGTCGTTCCGCGCCGCGAGCGTGAACTCGCCGGCGTTGATCGACGTCCCGATCACCTTGAGCTGGGCGTTGTTCTTGACCAGCGTCTTGGTGTTCAGCGTCAGGTGCGTGTCGCTGCTGACGCCCGCGCCGTTGACCAGGCCGCCGGTGCTGCCGTTGACGTTGTCACCGATATTCGGCTTGTCGAACCGGTTGAGCGACGTAGCGTTGATCGCATAGGCGGTAACCTTGGCGCCGTCGCCGACGATCACGTTGGAGGTCGAGTTGATGTTGTTGTCGGCCTCGGCGCCCGAACCGGAAAGCAAGCCATAGGCACTGGTGACGATCACCGTGTTGGCGCGCGCCAGATGGTCGGAGGTCATGGCGAAACGGCCGGCGATGCCCTGGTAGGCGGTGAAGGCCGCAGCGCTCTCGCCCGCCAACTGGGTAGCGGCCTTGGACAGCGTTACCTGCGTGTTGTTTCCCAGCACCGCCTGAGTGACGGCGTTGGAGGTCGTGTCGGCCACCGCAGCGGCGATGCCGACGAGGCCGCCGGCGCCCGGCGAGCTCGATGCCTTGTTGTCGTCGCTGCCCAGCGCCGAGATGCTCATCGCACCAGCGCTGATCGTGACATTGTCGGCCACCTGGGCCGTGGTGTTGGCCACCGGCACGCCATTGTTGGAATGCTGCAGCGACTGCGCCTTGGCCTTGGTGGCGCCCGCGGCGACCAGACCGTAGGCAGCGCTGTTGGAATCGGCGCGCTGGCGGCTGTCGTTCTGCGCCGCGACGCTGACGCCGCGGGCCGCCGTGATCAGCGTGCCGGCGCCGAGCAGAGCGACCACCGTGCTGGTGTTGATCGCTTCGGTAATCGTCGCATCGACGCCGATTAGGCCGCCGGCAAGGCCTTGCGCCTTGGCGTTGGCGGTATCGCCGATCGAAGGCAGCGTCTGGCTTGCGGCGATGCGCAGGCTGTCCACATTGAACGTGGTGCTGCTGGTCTGGGCGCTCACATGCGTGTCGACATAGGCCTTGGCCACCGACACACCGACCGCGGCGGTGCCGGCGTTGACGCCGGCCGCCTGCGAGCGCGCTTTCGGTGTCATGACCGCCTCGACATCGACCGCCCCGGCCGTGACCGTCGAGCCGGAAATCTCCGCCGAAACGCTGGAATTGACATTGGATTGCGCCGATGCGCCTCCGGCGGCAAGGCTGAAGATGCCGATCGCCAGCGAAATCGCCTCGACCTCAGTGACCACAGAGGTTACGTCGCGCGCGCTCATGGTGAACGCGCCGTTGACGTTGATGGTGCTGCCGGTCAGCGAGACCGCCGTGCTTGATGAGGCGGTGTTTTTAGTGACCGCGCCGCCACCGGCGACGGTGACGCCGATATCCGTCGATGCCGCCAGCGAGGCCATGATGGCGGCGGACGAGAGCGAGGCGCTTTCCCTGGCGGTGATCGCCAGCGACCCAGTTTTGGCCTGATAGGCCGGCATGACGCGATCGTACACCGGCGGGATAAAGACGAGCACGTTGTTGACCACGGTCGAGATGCCCGTGCCCGGGTGAACAGCGCCGGGCAAGGTGTAGATATAGCCGTTCGACTGCACCGGAATCTGGCCGGTCGCGGTGATGTTGGTGTTCTCGGCGTAGGCCGAGATGTCGTTGGAGATCAGGTTCTCGGCATAGGCGACGCCCAGCGCCAGCGCGCTGCTGCCGCCGCCGAAGCCGACGGAGATGGCCACCGCGGCCGCGCCGGCAAAAGCATCGATGGAAGACGAGTCGATCGCTTCGATGGCAACGTCGCCGGCTTTGATGATGCCACCCTCGATGAAGCCGTGCACGTCGGCCCCGACGCGATTCAGCGTCGTGGCGGCCGCGCCCGCGGCGCTGAAGGAATACATGCCGAGGGAGAGGGCGACCGATGCGGCGGCGACATTGGCATCGATGGACTGGTCGGAGTTCGCCGACACGCCGAGCGCGCCATATGTGTCGACATTGGTGTCCTTCAGATAGGCTGAAACCTCGACAGCGGAGCGCGCACCGCCGACCGTGTAGCCGATGGAATTCAGCGCGACGCCGAAACCGAGCGAGGCACCGACCGCAACGCCGCCGATCGCCACGCCAACGGCCGCGGCGACAATGTCCGCCGTGATGGCCGATGTGTTCGCGGCGCTGAAGCCAATGTCGCCGCCCGCGTCGAGGACGCTGTCGAGCGCGTAGGCGCGGGTTCCGCCGAGAATGACGTTGGTCGCGACGGCACCGCCGCCAGCGACGGATACGGCCACCGCACCTCCGGAAATTGCGACGGCGGCAGCGGCCGAAATGGCGTCGATCGTCGCACCTTCCGTAGCCGAGACCGTGATGGTGCCCGGTGCGGCGGCGGGTGCCGGCACGTTCGTCTCGACACCGCTGGTGTAAGTCGGATTGTGGATCGGTATGTCGGTGACCGCCACATCGGCGAAATCGAGATGGGCGTCGACATCGTTGGCGATCGTGTTCTTGGCGATCGCGACACCGAAGCTGACGCTGGCGCCCACTAGACCGACGGCCGCCGAGATCGCGGCGGCGCCGGCCTTGGCCGTGATGTGCGAGGTATCTTCCGCGCCCACCGTCACATTGGCCGCCCTGATCGTCGCCTTGTCGGCGGCGGACTTGCCGGTGATCGAGGCTTCGGTCAGCACGCCGATCATGTTTTCGGTGTAGACGCCCGCGCCGGCGACGCCGACACCGACGGTTCCGGCACCGAGCGCTACGGCGCCAGAGATGACCAACGCGTCGATTGTCTGGTCGGCCTTGGCATGAACCGTCAGCGTGCCGCCCGCCGTCACGCCGCTGTTGATGATCGTGGCACTGACGCCACCGCTGCCGGTCGCGTTGAAGATCGGCGCCAGGGTCGGATCATTGTCTGGATTGTTGGGAACAGTCCAGTTGCCGATCCGGTTGATGGCGGCCGAGACACCGATGGCGGCGCCGATACCGGGACCTGCCGACGCCCCGACCGCGAGCGACAGCGCGGCGATCTTGGCGGTGATGGAGGATGTCGAAAGCGCCTCGACGGTAACCGCGCCGGCGCTGACCAGCGTGCTGCCGACGACGGTCGCGATCGTGTTGTCGTTGATCGTGTTCTTGGCAGCGGCACCCGCGCCCGAAAACGCGATGCCGCCGGCGCCGCCGATGCCGATGCCGATCGATGCCGCCACCGAGATGGCGTCGATCGTGGCGTTCTGGGTAGCCTTGACGGAGATCGCGCCCGATGTCGTGGTTAGTGTCTGCCCATCGAGGATGCCCGCATAGGTGTCGTTGTGGATGTCGTTGAGAGCGACCGAGATACCGATGGTGACGGCGACACCCACGGCGCCGAAGCCGGCCGCCAGCGACGCCGCCCCGACGATCGCGTTGATGTGGGACGTGTCGGTGGCGCCGATAGCCGCCGAGCCGACCGTGATGACGGACCCGGCCTGATCGCTCGGATCGTCGAGGAACGCGGCGGTGCGCACCGCGACCGTGTTGCGGGTACCGGCGCCGGCGCCGCTGATGCCTACGCCGGCCGTGCCGGCGCCGATCGCGGCCGACCCGGCGGCGACGATGGCGTCGATGGTTCCGCTCGAGGTCGCGCCCAGCGTAAGCGCGCCGGTGGCTTCGATGGAACTGCCGCGCACATAGGCCTGCACCTGGTCGCGGTCCGCCTCGCCATGGCCGATCTCGTTGACCGCCACTGCCGCGCCGAAGGATGCCGCGCCGCCGACATCGCCGCCGATACCGAGCGAAAGCGACACGGCGAGCGTCTCCGCCTTGATGGTCGAGGACCCGCTCGCGGTGACCGAGATGGAATCCGCCTGTGAAATGCCGCTCGCCTCGATGAAGGCATTGGTGTCGGTGGCGATGTTGTTGAGCGCCACCGCGCCGCCGCCGCTGAACGAAATACCGGCGGAGCCGCCGATAGCCACCGAGATGGAGGCGGTGGCAACCGTCGAGTGGATCTTGGCGGCGTTTTCGGCGCTTATCGAAATGCCGCCCGCCGTCGCGTCCACGCTGTCGGCGTTCTTGAGATAGGCGGCAACGTTGTTCTCTATCTTGTTCTGCGCCATGGCGAAGCCGATCGACACGGCGACGCCGGTGGTGCCGGCCATGCCGGCGGCAAGGCTTGCCGCGCCGGCCAGCACGTTGATCGTCGTTTCGTCCTTGGCCGAGATGTCGATCGATCCGACGGAGACGCTGCTGGCGTCGGTGATATAGGCCTGGGTCGCCACCGCGACGAAATTCAGCGTGTAGACGCCCGCGACGCTGACGCCGACACCGGTCGACCCGCCGCCGGCGATCGCAACCGACCCAGCCGCGACAATGGCTTCGATCGAACCGGTGGAATGCGCATCGACCTTCACCTGGCCGTCGCTGTTCACATCGGTGTTGCTTATGAAGGCGCGCACACCGTTGGTGCCGTCGCTGGCAAGCGTTGCATTGCCTGTCGGCAAGGTCTGGCCGCTCGCATCGTCTTCCTCTTCCTCGACCGACCAGTCGCCGATGCGATTGATGGCGACGGCGGCGCCGATCGAGGCGCCGATGCCGGCATTCGCGCCCACGCCGATGCCGACGGACGCGGCAAGCACGGTGGCGGTAATCGTCGATCCGCTCAGCGCCTCGACATCGACGCTGGCGCTGTCGATGATGTCCGAGTCCACGATCGAAGCCGAAGTATCGACGTTGATGATGTTGGACAGCGCGGCGCCCGCGCCGCTGATGGCGATCGAATTGTTGCCGGAGAAACCGACCGTTATCGACGCCGCGGCGCCCTTGGCATCAATGACGGCGTGATTGTCGGCCTTTACCTTGACCGCTCCGTCCGAAGTCACATCCGTGTCGGCGACGCCGGCGCCAACGCTGCCCTTGATGTCGTTGAGCGCGACGGCAAGGCCGATCGATATAGCGGTCGCATTTTTAGCGGCAAAGGACGCGGCGACCGTTGCGGCCGCGGCCAGCGCATGGATCTCGCTTGTGTTCACTGCCTCGACATCGACGCCGCCGGCGCCGGCGGTGATGGTCGATTTGCCGTTGGCGACAGTGCCGCCGTCGATCAGTGCCGTTGTGTCGGCTGCGATGCTGTTTTGGGCAAACACGCCACCGGCGCTGAAGGATGTGCCGTTGCCGGACGCCGAAATGCCGACCGCGACGGAACCTGCAACGGTAAGCGCATCTATGGTCTGGCCGGACGTCGCCGACACGCCGAACTTGGAACCGCCGACGCTGGAATTGCGGATGCGCGCCTCGGTTTTCAGCGGTGTCGCCACTCCGGGTGCTTCGATACTGCCGGCATAGCCGACATAGTTGAAGGCAAGCACGATCCCGACGGCAATCGCGGTGCCCGACGAATTGAAACCTCCGGCGACCGAGGCGGCCGCGGCCGCAATGGTGGCGTCGATGTCGGCGCTGTTGGTGGCGGACACGGTGACGTCGCCGGTCGCCTGCACATCGCTGTCCTGGATCAGCGCGCCGACCGCGCCCAGTATGGTGTTGAAGGCAATGGTGCCGGCGACGCCGACTGCCAGCCCGCTGCCAGTTCCGGCGGCCACCGACACAGAAGCCGCCGCCGCCGTGGCATCGATCTTGCCAGCCTGGGAAGCGGTGACCGAGACGCTGCCCGCATTGAGGTCGGACACATTGTCGATGGTGGCGGAAACCGTGGCGTCGATCGCATTGCGCGACACCACCAGCCCGATCGAAACGGATTTACCGTCAGGATCCTGGCCGTAAGTGTAGTTGATGGCTATGACGGGGAGGACCACATGCGATGTGATCTCGCTGATGTTGCTGGCCGAGACCGTGACCAAGCCGTCGGCGTCGATGCCGGTCGAGTCCTCGATCGCCGCCTCGACGGAATTGATGACCCGGTTGAGGGCGAAAACGCCGCCCACGCTGACCGCCGTCGGGGCACCGCCGCGCAGGGTCTTCACGTAGTTGGAGATTTCCGCGTTGATCGTCTGCGAAGCCGTCGCCGAGACGGTCAGGGCACCGCTCATGTCGGTGGTCGAATTCGAAATCCGCGCACTGACCTGCGCGGCCGGATCGTGGCCGTAGATGGTGTCGACAAGATTGGTGCCGACCAATGCATCCACGGTGTTGAACAGGAAGTTCTGCCCGGCGAGCCCGATCGTGTTGAAAGCCAGCGTGATGCCGGCCGCGGTCGCCTTGGCGATCGTGTCGGCGTCGATCGAGGCGTCGATCGACGCGTGGCTTTCCGCCGTGACGGCGAGGTCGGCGCCTTCGACGTGACTGTCCTCGACCAGCGCGGTGGCATGGCTGACGACGTTGTTGGTGGCGATGACGCCGTTGACGGCGATCGACTTGCCCTTGGCGCTGCCCGTAGCTTCCACGCGCGCCGTGGTGGTGGCGGTGATCATCCCGGTTTGCAGCGCCGAGACCAGCACGTTGCCGGTGGCGATGATACTGGCAGCCGTGACCGTGGCGGACGCACCGCTGTCAATGTCGTTGCGGGTGGCAATGCCGCCCGCCGCGATGGCGCTGCCGCCGGCCAGGCTGGGCACGAGGTTGGTGTTGATCCAGTCGACAATGTCGGTAGCGATGAACTTGGACCAGTTGCCGTCCGAGAAATCGATGCTCGACAGATCGATCGACGCGCCGTCGGGGCCGTCATAAACCCATTTTTCGCCGGTTGCCGGACCGTTGAGGCCCGTATCGTCGTCGATATAGACGAGGTCGCCGCTGTTGACAGTCTGGACACCGGACTTGGTGGTGAACTGATAGCTGCCGAGCGCCGAATTGATCAGATTGGTGACCACCGAGGCGCCGTAATCGTTCTTGATCTCGGCGAGCGCCTGAACTTTACCGTCGGACGTGATCGAGGCATCGTCTGTCGAGGCCACCGTGACGTCCGTGCCTTTGACCTGGGCCGTCGAGGCACCGCTGTTGTCGATGGATGCCGTGGATTCGCTGGCGATCTTGTTCATCGCCAGGATGAAGCCGAAGGCCTTGCCGTCCGTGCCCGAAATCGAGGTCGAGGACGAGGTAGCCTTGTTGCCGACCGTAGCGTCGATGATCGACTTGTTGTCGGCCGTCACCGAAACGGCGCCACCGGCCGCGATGTTGGAATCGACGATGGTCGCCTGCGTCATCGCCGGATTGCGGCCTCCGAACGCGTCGGCGATCAGGTCGTCGCCAAGCAGGGCGTCGACGCCGTTGAAGAGCACATTGCTCGCCTTCCAGCCGATCGTGTTGAAGGCGAGCGTCACGCCGCCCGTGTCGCCGCCGCTTGTGTAGGCCGAACTCTGCGTATCGGCCTTGATTGCAGACACGTTCTGCGCGGCCACGGTCACGGCGCCGGCGCTGGTCACGTCGCTGTTGGAGATCGTAGCCGTGGCGCTGCTCTGCACGATGTTGGTGGCGATGGTGCCGTTGATCGCCAACACCTTGTCTGCCGGTGTCTCTTCCTTCGGATCGGCCGGTGTCACAGGATTGGCCGGATCGGCCGGCGAGCCCGGCTTGTGGTCGGTGCCGGGATCCGTGTCGGCCGGCTTGCCGTTGCTGCCGTCGGTCTTGGAATCGCCGTCCCAGTCGATCGAACTGCCGCCATTCGCCGTGATCGACGTGTCAACCTTGGCTTTGATGTCGGCGCTTTCCAGCGCCACAACCTGCACGTCGCCGGCAGTGGTGGAGACGGTGGCGTTCTTGATCGAGGCGTCGGAACCGCCGCGCACGTCGTTCATGACCACCAGGCCGCCAACCGCCCGCGAGGGCGCCGCCGACAGGTTCAGATCCTGCAGCAGGACAGTCGCCTCCGGCTCTTCCTTCCAATAGCCGAGATTAGTGAAGTCGGTGCTGGCGAGATCGAGCCCCTGACCGCTCGAGTTGTCGCCCATGTAGATATAGATGCTGCCGGCGTTACCGCCGATGCGGGTCCAGTTAGGATCGTTGTCGATGTCTTCCGTGCCAGCGTCGATTGCATTGACCAGCGCCTCGAGATCGATGACGCCGTCCTCGCCATTGTACCGGTAGATCGGGCCACTGTCCTCGCCTTCGGGAGCCTCGAACTGGACCGCGTCGCCGTTCGAGATCGGGAATTTCGACGGCGGCAGCATCTGGTCGAGATTGATGACCACATTACCGGTGTAGTCGTCGGCGATGCGCACACGGTCGCCAAATTTGATGTCGCGGATCTTGGTGCCGATGCCTGCGTCAGGCTTCGTGTCGTAATCGGCCGGCAGGATGTCGTTGATGGTCTCCTGGATGATCGATGCGCCGCCATCGGTGCTGACCGAGGTCTCGGCGACCAGCTTGGAATTCGAATAGATGCCGGAGGAATCGTTGGCCGTGACGGAGATCGTGTCGCCGGCACTGATCGTCTTGCCGGTCGTGCCACTGTTGTCGATGGTCGCCTTGGCGGCCCCCGAGACCTTGTTGCCCGATATCACCGCGCCGTAGGAGGCGCCGGATGCCCCGTACAGCGCCGCCGTGTCGGTCACGGCCGCATTGGACACGGTAGCGTTGATCTGCGCGTTGTTGAGCGCCGAGACGTCGATGCCGCCATCGGCGTCGACGGAACTCCTCAGAATTGAGGCGGTGGCGTCGGCGCCGACATTGCCGTCGAAGGCATTGTCGGCGAGGTAAGGCGAACCGATCAGCGTGTCGAGCGTGTTGAACAGAATGTTCTGCGCTTCCCAACCGACGGAATTGTAGGCGAGCGTCACACCGACAGCCGTCGCGCCGGATACGCCCGACGAATAAAGCCTGGCGTCGATGCGCGCCTCGTTATCCGCCGACACGACCAGGTTGCCGCTGGCGGTGACCGAACTGTCCTCGATGCTGGCCGAGGTCTTGCCGAGCACGACATTGGTGTCGATCTGGCCGCTGAAGCCGAGCACGTCGCCGGAGCCGTCGATGCCGCTGCCGCCGGCGGCCGAAACCGTGTTCGTGGTGTAGGCCGTGATCGTCGAGGCGCCCTTGGCCGCAACCGTCAAGTCGCCGCCATTGGCCGCGACAGTCGTGCCCTTGATGTAGGCTTTGGCATCGCCACGGGTGTCGTTGTAGGCGATGGACAGGCCGATCGCCTTGGAATTGGTCGTCACCACATTGCCGATTGCCGGGAAGAAGATGTCCTCGAAGTCGGACGTCTTCAGCTGCTGCCATTTCGTGATGTCGGAATAGTCCACGGAGCCGCCACCGAGGTCAGCGGTGAACGGCGTGTCGCCGATATATTTGTAGACCTCGCCCGAATTGACATCGAGGGCCTTCCACTGCGCCGTGTCGGTCAGGGTGATGCCGCTTGTCTGGGTGATCGGATCGTCGCCGAGATAGCGGTAGATAGTGCCGCCCTTCTCGACCAGATCGCCATGCGTGATGTCGACGGCCCCGCTCACCGTGTCGAGATCGTATTTGGCGTCGAGATAGTCGAGCGCGACACGGACCTTGTCGCCGTTCTCGACCGTGCGTGTTCCGGACTTGGTTGTGTATTTGTAATCGCCGGCGCCCAGTTCATCGGCCACTTTGCTGACGACATCTTGCAGCGCGCCGAGCGTGCTGCCCGGCGCGGCTGTCGACACCACCGATATGTCGGCCGATATCGTCGCCGCATTCGAGGTCTCGATGTCGACCGCGCCGCCCGCGGTGACGGTCCTGGCCGGGGTACCGCTGTTGTCGATATAGGCGGACGCACCCGAACTGACCTTGTTGCTGGCCAGGATCGCTCCGGCCGCGGTGCCGCTGACGCCATATTTGGCGGAAGGCGTGAACGTGTTCGTCCAGTCCATCGCCGTTTCGTTGCCGGTCGTGGCGGTGATGCCGGCCTCATTGACGGCCGACAGATCGATGTCGCCGGCGATGTCGATGCTGGAGTTCGTGATGAAGGCGGTGGTCAGCACCGGTGTTTCGTTGCCGAGCGCCTTGCCTATCTCGGGTGATCCGATCAGCGTGTCGACCGCATCGAAGAGCAGGTTCTGCGGCTGCCAGCCGACGGCGTTGAAGGCGAGCACGAAACCGTAGACGCTGCCCGAGCCATAGGCCTGGCTGAGCGCCGTTGCGTCGATTGTCGCTTTGGTCGTCGCCTTGACGGTCAGGTCGTTACCGGCAATCCCACTCGTTGCCTTGGTGACTGAGCTGTTCTCAACGGAAGCCGACGCACCACCCTGCACGGTATTGGAAACCGAGACGCCGCTGGTCGAATCCCAGGAATCGATGACGCTGGTGTCGACGGCGGTGATGGTGGCGGACTCATCCGCCGTGACCGAAACCGCGCCGTTCGTGGTCACCGACGTGTTGACGAGCTTGGCGATCACATTGCTCTTGACCTGATTGCGGTCGAAGATGCCGCCCAGGCCCGTGGCATTGCCGACCACGGATTTCTCCGACATGCCGGCCGCCAAAAGGCCCGTCTTGGCCAGATCCGCCGGGATCAGGTTGTCGCTGTTGAGCTTCTTCCACAGGCCGAAATCGTCGAAATTGGCCGTCGCCAGATCGACAGCCGCGCCGTCCGGTCCCATGTACTGGTAGATGCCGCCCTTTTCGCCCGTGCCCGCATAGTCGTCCGCGTCGCTGATACGAACGGTGTCGCCCAGGTTGAGATGAGGCGTGCCCGACTTCGTCGTGTATTTGTAATCGTCCAGCATGTCGCCGGCGATCTCGTTGACGATGTTGACACCATTGGTGTTGTCGAGCTGGGAACTGACGCCAAGGCCGGTTGTGGCTTCGATTCCGGCCTCGTCGGCGGCACTGACCGCGACCGTCTTGGCGACGACCGTGCCGCCGCTGATGAACGCGGTCGCCGTGCTGCTGACCTTATTGCCGGAAATGACCGCGCCGTAGCCGGTCGTCGCACCGTCAAACAGGGCTTCGACCGAGGCGGAGGCCTCGTTGGTGATCGTCGCGGTGATCAGCGCGCTCGATACCGCCTCGACAAGCACTTCGCCATCGGAGGTGACGTTGGAATTGGTGATCGAGGCTTCGACATTGAACGGGTTTTCATGGCGAAGCGACGTGTTGGTATCGCCCGTCGCGCCGGCGACATCGGCGACGACGTCTCCGAGCAGCGTCTCCACCGTGTTGAACAGGAAGTTGCCGCGCTCCCAACCGATCGTGTTGTTGGCGATCTGGAACGCCGCGGCCTTTTCGCCTTCTCCCACTTCGGCGACGGTCTTGTTTTCGGACTCGATCAGTGAATGGTTCTCGGCGTGGACGGTGACGTCGCCGACCGTGTTAGCACTCGTACCGATGGTGGCGTTGGTGATCTTGGCTGAGGTCTGCCCCTGGATAAGGTTGGTTGCCACGATAGCGCTCTGCCCGCTGGTGGCGCCTGCCTTGAACAGGAAGCCCTTGACCGAACCGAGCGCCTTCTGGACCAGCGCATCCTGGTTGAACGGCGAACCGCCTTCGGCTTCGCTGAGCACATCCGCCATGGCCTGGATGGCGCCGGTCGAATCCGCCGTCACCGAGACAGTGGCTGCTTGAACTTTGGCCTTGTTGATGAGCGCGGTCGCGCCGCCACGCACGTCGTTGAACACGATGGCCGCGCCGATCGCGCTGCCGCTGGTCGCGCGCAGGTTGAAATCGAGTATCGAATAATCGAGATCGGCCTTCCACAGATCCTTGTCGGTGAAATCGACCTGGCTCGGATCCGTCAGGTCGAGCGTCGGATTGTCGGCGCCCAGATAGGTGTAGGTTTGCCCGCGTTCGCCGGTCAGCAGGACGAAGGCGGGATCGGTCACGAAATCGACGGTCGTGGAGCTATGCGTGAAATCGATATGCTTGTCGGGGCCGGTATATTTGTAGAGATGGCCGGCGCCGCCCAGCACCGAAACATAGACGATATCGCCGGTCTTGACGTCGATCGAGCCGGTGTTGCCATCGGTCTTGACGTCGTAATCGAGTCCGACCTTGGTGCCATAGGCCAGCGGCACCACCTTGTCGTCGGTCAGCAAGCGGTCTGTGTCGGGCTTCTGCCCGTCATCGAACAGATCCGCAAGCGCGTGCAGCCCGCCGTCACTGGAGGCGATCGCCGCCGTCTCGATCTTGGTGTTGGAATTGATCGTGGTGTCGTCCCGGGCGCTGACATCGAGTGCGCCGCTCGCGCTGACCTGCTTGGAAGTCGAACCGCCGTCGATCGTCGCCGAGGCAAGCCTGCTGACCTGGTTGCTCGACAGGATCGCGCCGATCGACTTCGCGCCGCTGGAGAGAATGCCGCCTTCGGAGACATTGCGCGAGGCATTGCTGACGGTGGCGTTGACGACGCCTTTCGAAAGTGCCGTGACCATCAGCGCGCCGGCTGCCGCGACCACGGAATCCGAGATCGTGGCACTGACCTTGACCTGTTGCTCGTTGGTCCAGAACTGGGTGCCGAGCAGGACATCGAGCGTCGCCCTGGCGATACCAGCGGCCGTGCTGCCGACATTGAAGCCGATGACGTTGAGCGCCTCCAGCCCGGTCACAGCCTTCGAAGAACCCATGGCCAGGCTGACCGGACCACGACCGTCTATATCGACATAGATGGTTGCGTCGACGAAGCTGTTGTCGGTGGCCGAAACGACGACGTCGGCGGTGCCGGTCGTCTGGACATCGCTGAGATCGATCGTTGCCGTGGTCGAGCCATTGACGACGTTGACAGCCAGAACGCCGGCGACCGCTGTCTTGGCGACAATCGGGGCATTCGCATCCTCACCGACCGGGGCCGAGGACGAGTAGGCCAAAAGGTTGGTCTGGTTTATCGCGGCGACCGTGACCGTGCCGTCGCTGTCGACATTCGACTGCGAAATCGAAGCGGCGGTCGTCTTGGTCACCATGTTTATGACGCTGACGCGCGCGACCTGCGTCGAGGGCGCTGTGTCGTTGGGGTTCACGCGCGGCTGGAAGGGTGTCGCGATCGCGATGAAGGTCGAATAGTCGCCGGCCAGCACAGAAACGCCGCCAGTGCCGGCGTTGACAACGCTCTCGTCTATCCCGGCGCTGGTTTCGCCAGTGACGCGATTCTCGGCGTCGAGACCGGTCGAACGGTAGGTGGTCGCACTCTCGGCCGTAACCTCCAATCCACCGGCATTCACGGTGATCCCACGGGCCAGAGCCTTCGTTGCATCGGAGGCGACATTGGTTACCGAGCCGAGCGAGCCCGAGACAACGGCGTTGCGCACCTCGCCCTTGCTGGACGCGGCAACCGCGACATCGCCATGGGCACTGATCGCGACTGGATGCGTGGAGACGGCGGCGGTTGCGGGACCGACAGTGACGCCCGTGGTCCGATTGACATTGGTGTCCGAACTGACAGCCGAGAAGATGACTATCCCCTCGGTGCCGGGAATCAGCACATCGGTTTCGGTCTGAAGATCGACCGCAACGCGGCTGTCGTCGGCGGCCGAGATTTGCACGTCCGTGACGCCATCGTTGATCGTGCCGCCGGTCTGAATGATCTTTGCTGCGGCATCGACCGACGTTGCCGTCGTGTTGGTGACAGTGACGTTGGATTGAACCTGCGAGTTCGTAAAACCGTTGATGACGGTCTTCGCCATCGTCGCCAGGTCTTCCGCGGCAATCTCGCCGCGCGACAGCGCGTCATTGAAAGCCTGCGAGCTGGTATCGAAAAGGCCGCCGGAGCCGGCCTTGATCTGGGCGATCGTGTCTTGCGGGATGCTGGTAAGCGCAAGAACGTTGTCGGGCACGACGACTTCGGTAAGGCCGAGGAGGTTGGGGATCGGAACCTCGGTGATCATCAGGTCTACATCGACACCGGTGTTGGCCGCTATCGTTATCGCCGATCCGGTGAGCGACGCCGTGGCAGCCAGCGTCACCGTCGATGTGTCGGTCAGCGTCGCGGCGATGGTGCGCAGGGTGCTCTGAGCCTTGCCGTGGGCCTTGACCGTGTTGGACACCTGAGACGAAACCGTCACCGCGCCGCCGGCCGCCGCAAGCGATCCGGCGATGGTGACGGTTGCCGACGTCGCCGTCGTTGCACTGAGCGTCGAAACGATCCCGGCCGCGTCGATCGATGTGCGAGCCCAGTCAACGGCCTCTATGTCGATCGACTGTGCGCTGATCACGGCGGAGGAGCCGATGTTGATGTCCTCGGCGCTCAAGCCAAGGCTGCCCGTGGTTGAAACGGCCGAATTGACGGCGATCTCCTCGCCGGCATCCAGCATCAGCGAGAAGCCGGCATTGCTGGGCAATGACGAAAGCGTCGTCACATTGGCGCTGTCGCCGAGATAGAGCCAGACTTTGCTGGTCGCCGCCGAATCGTAATTGGTGCCGTCGATGATCACGCGCAGGGAGTTGGCGCCGTTCGCCTGCACGGTGACGTTCTTGTTGGCTGCCGCCGAAACCGTGGCCGAGCGGTCGACGACGAGCACGCCGCCACCGACGGCGAAAGGCTCCATGTTCTCGAAGGCAAGCGTCGAGCCGTTCGGATTGGCGAACGTGACCTTTCCGGAACCGTTCGCCCCCAGCGTCGCGCTGCTGGCGGCCAGGCCTCCCGAATAGACAATCGTGTCCTGCCCGCCGAAGCCACCGTCCATCGTGCCGCTGAGCTTGCCCGCGGCCGCGATCGTGAAGGTGTCGTTGTTGCCGTCGGCGCCCTTCAGGTTCTCCGTGCCGGTGAATGCCACATCGACATGCGCGCCATTGATGGTGCCGGCATTGTTGCCGTTCAGCGTCCAGGCGGTGTTGGCGGAGCTGTCGAACACCACCTTGTCGTTGCCGCCGCCGCCGTCGAACAGGATCGACTTGGAAAGCGTATTGGCGCCAAACGAATCCTCGTCGATTTTCAGCGTATCCCTGCCGCTGCCGCCGGTGATCGAGATCGACGACGTGTTTGCGCTGGCATTGATGGTGCTCAGGTCGCCGAATGCCAGCACCTTGCCGCCATCGGTCTGGTCGATGATCTGGACCTGCTGGATGGTGGTGGCGACGTTGTTGACCGTCTGCACCTCTTCGATCAGACGGACCAGGATTTCATGGTCGACGTTCGGGCCGTCGGTTGCCAGATTGACATTGAGGTCGGCATTGAGCAGCAGGCGCGGCTCGAGTGGATCGAAGATCAGCCGAATGCGGTCGGCGAGTTCGCGCTGCACGCGCGAGCCCTTGACCAAGCGCGCCAGTTTGGCTTTCAGGATTTCAGAAAGCTTCGCCCGCCGGTGCGATATAGGCCTGCCGGAAATGCCTTCCGACTTGAACGGAAATGCCATCTTCGCTTACCCCCCGCTCGCGCGCTCATCTCATGAACCGCGCGGAACGCCCCAAATTCCCTGCCCATTTCCATGCCCAATGGCGAAAAAGGGCGCATTGAATGCGCCCTCCTTCAAATCATGCGTCCGCAGGCTCCGGAGCAGTTTCCGGCTCGGGCGCTTCATCTTTCAGCCCGACCGCTCCCGCCCCCATGCGCTCGGCCGTCGCCGACAGATGGCGCATCGACTGCAGATGCAAATAAATCAGTTCCAGGTCGTCGGCCCTGGCAAGCTCGGCCAGTTGATCGCCAGACAACGCCTTCAGCCGATCGCGGTTGACCGCGAAAAATCCCGACAGCATCAGCGTCTTGCCGTCGCGCAACGTGAAGCGGGCCTGCATCGCCTCGAACAGGTTGAGATCGTTGAGCCGCTTGGTCAGCGCCTGGGTGCGCTGGAACTGCACCTGATAGGCCTGCAGGAAACCAAGCACGTTTTGCAGGTACAATGTGCGTTCGCCGTCGCCGTCGAACAGCCGCTCGCCACGTCCCTTGCGGTTGCAGCCCTCGAATTCCTCGTCGACGCAAAGCGTGAAATTCGCACCGTCATCGGTGCTCGAGAAGACGAAGGGATAGCGGCGCAGGAACGCCGGGACATAGCGCCCGCCCCAGGATCCGTCCTCATTGACAAAGAGATTCTCACCGTCGCGCACGCCGAGCAGAACCACAGGAATTATACTTTCGCCCTGTCCGGCGAAAACCACGGCATATTCTGCCGCGGCACCGGAAAATTCGGCGGCCATCAGCGGCACCGAGTTAACCTGCCTGGCGAAAGCAAAATTGTTGCCGGTCTTGACCGACAAGTCGCCGTGGCTTTGGCGTGATACCGGTACCGCGCGCTCATATATTAAAAGTTGCTTAACCATTCCCCACCCGTATCAGCACAAAAAAGCAACCGAACGATCTCGTTCGGCTTCCGTCCAAAAAAACATTAAGGAAACCCTTTATTAGGAAACTAGACGATGGTTTCCGCAAGGGCAACAGCTTCTTTTGAAGAATTGATCAGCGGGACCAGTCGATCTGCATGATCGCCATATCTTTTGACATAAGCGCTGTTGAGGCCAAGGCATTGTGTTGACGCGCAACTGTCCCTGTAGGGGCATTGATAGAAGCCGTTTTTTGCGAACTCGTCCCAGAAGGCAGGGTCGATGTAAAGTTGCGGCTGATCGTTAACCAGAAGTAAAGAATCGTCGCCGAGCAGGCACTCGGGAAAGTTCTTGATCTCCACCGAACGACCGTATGCGCGCGCTTTGCGCGCCGCCTCCTTCAGGTAGGGCAATACGTCCAGATGGTTGGCGGCCAGGCCCTTCTCGTCGGTCTCGGCCATCGGCCAATACAACCAGAATTCCATCTGCGTGAGCCGCTTCAGATGCGCAAGCCTGTCAACAACGGCCGGCAACAATCGATAGCTGGCTTCAGTTACAACAGTATTGGTGATTGTAGCGACGCCCGGATATTCGTCGAGGATCTCCAATCCGCGTACCGTCTTTTCAAACGAACCCTTGACCGTGGTTATCGTGTCGTGGGTCATGGCGTCGCTTCCGGCGACGCTCACGAAAAATTCATCTATACCCGCTTCCACGAGGCTCTCACTGTACGCCCGGCGGCCCAGGTGCATGCCATGCGTCTGAATACGGACATGGTCGAAGCCGGCGGCACGTGCCTGGCGAGCCAGGTCCGGCAGGTCGCGGCGAAGTGTGATTTCCGAGCCGGTGAGGATAAGGCCCGTCCATTGGCGGGTGCGGCTGTTGTGGGCGAGCAACTCACGGAAGCTGTCATCGCTCTCGGGCGCAAGGCGATCCATCGTGCCCTCGATCATGCAATGCACGCATTTGAGGTTGCAGCGGAACTCCATCGTCAGCGACACGTATTTGCTATGATCGTAGATTGCCATCACGCGCCCATGAGAAATCTACAGAACGCCGTAATAGGCGCTTTTGAGAATTTCCAGCCTGCCGTCGATCATACGGTAATCGATGCCGACATCATAGAGCATGTGGTCGAGCCGGGCTTTGTTGGCGGTCAGGAAGGCCTGGATGGCGTCGGGATAGCCTAGCCTGTCGACGAACCAGATCAGTTGGTCGATGCGTATCCGGGAGAAATAAACACCGTCATTGTACTTCTTGTTGGCAACGACGATGATGCCGCAGTCGCAGAGTTCCGGCCACAGGATGGAGGAGATATCGAGGCCGTCGAGGTCGAGATGCGCCGACGCCGCGACCTTGCCCACAATGTCTTCCCAATCATCCTTGGCGTCGAAGAAATAATAGAGGTTGTCGAAGCGCAAGCCGGACGGGCTGAGCTGGTAGCAGAGCCCGGACGAAACCACGCCGCTCGGATTGCCGAGATAGACGCTGATCTCTTCGATCCCGCGTTCCTGCGCGCCGAGTGCGGCATCGAGATCGAGCGAGAACATGAAGTAGGGGCGCTTCGGCGACAAGGCGAGCGCCGACGGCGCATAGGGCGCCAACGCAGCCAGCACCCGTTCTATCGAGACTTCTCGCTCAAGGCGCTCGTAGTCGTAGAAATAGAGCTCCCAGCTGAAATCGCTGCCTTTTTGCTTGACGCCCCACACGGTCCGGAACGGACCGATTTCGCCCTGTACCGCGCGCACCATCTCGTTCAGCAGGGGCGGAGCGCCAAGCGCCTCGAAGGATTGCCAGAGCAGCGTCGAGGAGCGCAGCTTGCCCGCCGTGGCGGCCACCGGTTCGTAAGGCCAAAGGCAATAGTCGAACTGCTTGTCACCCGGCTGCGTCCACTCAAGAAAGTCAGCCACGGCCAACGCCCTTTCTTGCGGATGCGCCAAAATAAAGCGTCGCGAAATCCCGGCCATTGCGTCCAATTCCGCCGGACAGATGACCGAGCGGTTCGCCGGCGATCCGCGAAAGCCATCCATCAATCTTAGCCGGCTCGATACCATAGGCACGCCCCAGCCGCCTGACCGTGTCCTCCACCGAGGCAACCTGCAGACCGGCCGAGTAGAAGTTGATGTCGAAGGAATGCCGAGGCGATCCGTCTTCCTGCACCTCCATGAAGAAAATCCGATCGTCCGGGCAATGGTGGCGTGCCGCCTCGATCATCTCAAAGGCGGCATCGACCGAGGGAAAGGCAGCGGCATTGGCACGCAATCCGGCGAGACGCTGCCGGATTGCGGCGACACCACGTGCTTCGGCCGGCCAGAGATAGCGCGAAACCCTGGCGGATTGAGGGTCGTCGGGTCGCCATTTGACGGCGACATGGACCAGCTCGGTCACCGGTTTCGCCCCCTTCGCCAGACCGCGCCGGACCCGTCCGGAAAACTCGACATAGATCTTGTACAGTCCGGCCTTGCCGCCCTCGTAACCGAAATGCACGATCTCGGCCTCACCAAGATGTTCGCACAACATGGCAAGCATGGCTTCCGGCAGCGACAGCTTGCGGGCAATCGAACGAAGTCCGGCCTTGGGATCGGTTCCCAGCGAATCCTTGTGCACGATGGCGAGGAACCGATCCTCGTTGATCTCGCCATCGCCAAGCTTGGCCGATCGCTCGAGCCCGAATGGGCAGTTCAAATCCTCGATCAGCGAAAGCATGCGCTTGCCTTGCGCTTCGATCGGCGTCCGCTTCGGGTCGCCGGCCTCGGCAAACCGATCCAGCCGCTGCAGGATCGCAAGCACTGCCTCTTCAGCAAGCCTGTCCACTGAAGCCTGGCCATCCATGATGATGTCGGCGGCGGGCCGCACCCGTTCGCGTTGCATGGCATAAGTGCCGGCGATGAATCCCGTGTAATGCGCCAGGTAAGACTCCAGCCATCCCATGAAGGCCGGCGCTTCGCCAGGGGTCGCGCGTGCCCTGCCCGCCGCTTCGCCGATCTTGCGGGCCAGCGCTATGTCGGGCGGCGTATCGACCCAGATCAACGTGTCGATCAGTTCGCCGGTAGCGCCGTGCGCGCGCCCGAGCAGCGTGTCGAGCAGGACGCATTTCGGGGGTGGCGTCGTTTCGGCAAGCCGGATCATCTCCCGGACCAGCGGCTCCAGCATGATCTCGTCGTAGTTCGACCCGCGTTCGATCCAATCCCTGATCTCTGATGGCGGGGATGCGGTGATGGTCTCGAAGTCGTCATAGTGCAGGGCCGGCACGCCGAGCCGATCCTGCAATGCCTTGGTCAAAGAGGTTTTGCCGCTGCCGGGGTGGCCTGATATCGCGACAATCGGCGCCCGCTTCATTGCCATTTCTTTCTCGCGGTGATCAGCGCAAAAGGCATCTCGATCCCGACGAACTGGACACTGATATCGATAAAGCCGAGTTTGTCGAGTTCGGCCGCGTAAAAATCCGGCTTTCGAAAAAACGGCAGGAAGACAAGGTTGGCGACCATCGAATAGGGGAGCCTGATACCGGCGGGTTCGATCGGCATGCGCTCGAAGATCACCATGCGCCCACCGGGGTCGAGCGCGGCCGCGGCTTCTCGCATGAACGTGGCGGCATCGTCCCGCGGCCAGTCGTGCAGCACCGACTTGAAGCTGATGATGTCGTGGCCGGCCGGCAGCCGGTCGCGGCGAAAATCGCCCTCCTCGAAGGTGATCCGCGCCGCCTGTGGCGAGCCTGAGACATGGCGCCGGCCGAGCGCGCAGACGACGGGCAGATCGAAAACCGTCGCCTCCATCGACGGATTGCGCTCGCATATCTGCCGGGCGAATTCACCGCTGTTTCCGCCGACATCCAGGATCCTCCTGTGTCCGGCGAGGTTCAGCCGGTCGAGACAGGCCGGCGCTTCGTATCGGGTGAGCGTTGAGGTGTAGCCTACCCATCGCGCCGTGGCGGAGAGGTTTTCCGGCGTCACCTCCATGCAACGGTCGTAACGGAAAAGCTCGAACACCTGGGCTCGCGCCATGAACTGCGGAATATCCGAAAGCAGTTCCGCAAAAAGGCCATGAACGTCCGGCGCCGCCAGATTGGCGAACCAGAGCTTTGCCTCCAGCAGGTCACGGTGGGCAAGCGCTTCGCGGAAATCCGGCGTCAGGCGGAGCGGATCCTCGCCACGAACCACTCCATTGCTTGCCAGCAACTGAAGAAAGAAGTCGAAAGCAGTCTCGGGCATTTGAGCCAAGCGATAGATATCGCTTCGAGCCACCGACTGTCGGCCAGCCAGCAGGTCGACCAGCCCACGCGACAAAGCGAGAGCCAGGGCCCGCGACTCAATCTCGGTTTCGAGGAAACGGTCTACCTGCCGTATCGGATCGATATTGATCACGCCCAGTCCTCGCCCACGTTCCACTTGCCCAGCCTCATCGGTTCGAGCTTTCGACAGTTAAGGCCGTCTATTTTCACCGGCATCGTCATCTATTGTGGCAGATTCAACACAGTACATCGCAAGCGTATAGGATCGAGCCCAATCCGCGGACAATTTTTTGACACATTTCAGAACCGCGTGTTAGTCGCAATAACATTGGGTGAGGGAGTGACTTTATGGTCCGCAGTCTATTCGCAGCGTCGGTCACGATCGCCGCGCTCGTTTCCGTCACCTCGCTTTCACGAGCCGCAGACCAAATCGTCGCGCCCCAGGAAGCCACCGGCCCGTCGTGGACCGGATTCTTTGTCGGCGTGCACGGCGGTGGTGCCTTCGGCAATATGGGCTACGACCAGTTGCCGGTGTCTGCGGGAGATAGGACCGTCAGCTACAAGTTTGGCGCCGCGGACTTCGCCTACGGCGTCCATGGCGGCTTCGATTACCAGTTCAGCAATCGCTGGGTGGCGGGTTTTGAACTGGACTATACGCAGATCGACGCCGACTATTCGCCTAACGTCGCCGGTGGCTTCGGAACGCTGGTCAAGGCAAAATCGATCTATTCGGTATCCGGTCGCGCGGGCTACCTGGTGACGCCGCAGACGCTGGTCTATGGCCGGCTGGGATATGCCGGCATCAAGCTTGACGATATCGAGCAAGGCTTTTTCGACACTGTCAGCAAGACTGTTGGCGCGGCTGAGATCGGCATCGGCGCGGAAACCTTCCTGTTTGGCAATCTGACGGGGCGGATCGAAGCGAATTATTACCACCCCTTCGACAAGTTCACGAACACTGATGCCGAATCCTTCGATCCCCACTATCTCCTGGTGACGGCGGGCCTGTCCTATCGCTTCAACGCGCAGAACGGCTCCGCCTACCCGGTCCAATCGGCACCCGATATGAATTGGGGCGGTTTCTATGCCGGCGTCGATGGTTCCTACAATTTCGGCAACATGCAGCGTGAGATCGACGACGCAGGGTCGAGCGTCGGTCCTTTTGGAGCGCAGAGTCTCGGCGCCGGCGTTTTCGCTGGTTATGACGTCGTCCTCGGTTCTTCCTATCTCATCGGCGTGGAAGCGGGATTCGATTATCTCGACGCGCGTTTCGAGGATCCCGCGGGGAACTCGTTCCTGTTGGACTCGCCGACACTGTTCGGCACAGTCAAAGGCTCGCTATCGGCCACCGTACGCGCCGGCTATTTCGCCACGCCTTCGACGTTGGTCTATGTCAAGGGCGGCTTTGCCGGCTTGTTGACCGAGGCCAATGAAGACTTCTTCGCGCTCGACTCCGGAGGCAACAGCAAGATGCTGTCGGCTTACCAGCTCGGCGCCGGCATCGAATCCGCCCTGACCGACAAACTGTCGCTGCGTGTCGAAGGCCTCTACACCAAGGCGGTCGATGGCCTCACCGTCAACAACAGCCAGATCGGTCAGGTCGAACTGAAGCCGTCGCTGCTGAGCGGCAGGATCGGCCTCGCCTACCATTTCTAGCCGAGGCCGGCTCTCGGCTCGCACGCGATTCTTCGCGGTCCGAGCCGTGCGCGGGCCGCGGTAACGTTACCTCCCGCTTCTCCCTTTACGCTGCGAAGACGTCTTTCGGTCCCGACCCATTTGAATTATTGTCCGCCTCGGGCGTGTCGACCGAGATGGTCGGTGCCTTTCTCGGGGCGAGAATCGTAAAAACCGGCAGCGCATTCGACGACCGTGGTTCTCGACCGCGATCGAGGCAGCGACGACAGGCATGGGAGACCAAATGGCCAAGACACCAGCATCCGCTAAGCCCGCAAGACCCAAAAAGGAAGACGGCACGGCGCGCAAGGGCGTCCAGTGGCTTGAAGACCAGATGACCACCCACTTCGCCAATGTGGTCAACGTTCAAGGCACAAGGGAGCAGGTCGACCTGTTCTTCGGCACCAACCGGACCTGGAATGTCGAGGATGGCGGCTCCGTTTCGGTCGAGCTGTCCAATCGCATCATCCTGACGCCCCTGGCGGCGAAACGGTTGTGGACCGTGCTCGGTGGCGTGCTGCGCGAGCATGAGGCCCGCTACGGGTCACTCAACGTCGAGTAAGCGACCGGGAAAAATGGCCAAGGTCACGCAAAGCGACGATGCGGATGCGGCCGAAGAGGCCGCATCGGCCAGTTCCTTGACGCTTCTTGCGCCAGCGCTCTGGAAGCGCCTCTCCGAAGCAAGCACATCCGAGGATCTGGCCACCGCATGGCTCGCCTTGCAATGCAGCATGATCCCCGGTGCGTCGAAGGGCATTGTGCTCGTTGAGGCGCGTGGAGGAATGCGCCTGCTGTCGGCATGGCCCGAAGCGAACGACGAGCCAGCGGACCTCAAGAGCACGGCGGAACTGGCCCTGTCCGAACGCCGTGCCGTGGCGCGCGGCACGACCGCCGATTCCGTCGCCAGTCCCTCCGTGGCCTTTCCGATCCTTCTCGACGATGCCGTCATCGCGGTGGTTGCGGTCGGTATCGCCGTCGCCAAGCCGTCGCAGGCCAAGGAGGCGATGCGGGCCGCCATCCGCCAGATCCAGTGGGGCTCGGCCTGGCTGCGCGATCATCTGCGCGGCCAGCGGGCCAGCACCAATGTGCGCCAGCTCGACCGTTCACGCGCCACGCTCGACCTGATCGCTTCGGTTCTCGAACACCAGCGATTTGCTCCCGCGACCATGGCGGCCGCGACGGAACTCGCGATCCGTTTCGACTGCGCCCGGGTCAGCGTCGGCTTCACGCGCCGCGGATCGGCCCGCATCGCCGCCATTTCGCACACCGCGCAGTTCGGCCGCCAGATGGGCCTTGTGCGCGCTATCGGTGCGGCCATGGACGAGGCCATCGACCAGCGCTGTTCCATCCTCTATCCGATCGGCGTCGATGAGCCGATCGCCACCCACGCCCACGGCGAAGTCGCCCGGCTGCAGCATGACGGCCAGGTGCTCACGGTGCCGATGTTCGTCGTCGACGCCTTTGTCGGCGCCATCACGTTCGAACGCCGGCGCGGTCATGCCTTCGAGCCTGAGATCGTGCAGATCCTCGACATGATCGCCACCGCCATCGGTCCCATTCTCAACGAGAAACGACTGAACGACCGTTGGCTGATCTTCAAGGTCGGCGAATCGCTATGGCAGCAGATCAAGCGGCTACTCGGGCCTGGCTACACCGGCCGCAAGCTCGCCGCGATCGGCCTCGCCGCGGCGGCGGCCTTTGGCTACTTCGCCACCGACACCTATCGCGTCAACGCCGACGCGCAAATCGAAGGATCGGTTCGCCGCGCGATCATTTCCTCCTATGACGGCTTCATCCAGGAAGCCAAGGCGCGGGCCGGCGATGTGGTGACATCCGGCGATGAACTGGCGACGCTCGAAGACCGCGAACTGGCACTCGAGCGGCTGCGCTGGGCGACCCAGCGGCAGCAATACAGTTTCGAATACGACAAGGCCCTGGCGACCCGCCAGCCGGCCACGATCAATGTCGTCAAAAGCCAGATCGACCAGGCCGACGCGCAGCTCAAGCTGATCGACGAACAGATAGCGCGCACCAGGATCGTGGCGCCGTTCGATGGCCTCGTCGTGTCCGGCGATCTCAGCCAGCGGATCGGCGGCTCGGTCAGCCGCGGTGAACTGCTTTACGAGATCGCGCCGCTGACCGATTACCGCGTCGTCATGCAGGTCGACGAACGCCAGATCGCCGACGTCAGCGAGGGCCAGAAGGGCGAAGTTATCTTCGCTTCCCTGCCGGAAGAGCATTTTGAGCTGACCGTGGGCAAGATCACGCCGGTGGCGCAGGCCAAGGATGGCAAGAACCTTTTCCAGGTAGAGGGCAGCCTGACGCAGACATCGCCGCGGCTGCGGCCCGGCATGATCGGCGTCGCCAAGATCGCGATCGACCAGCGTCGGCTCGTCTCGATATGGGCGCGGCCGGTGCTGGAATGGTGGCGCCTGGCAAGCTGGCGCTGGATGCCGTGACGTGGCCAAGTCGCTGTTCAGCCCGTCCTGGTATCGCGTCGCCGAGCTGAAAGTCAGGCTACGCAGGCATGCCCAGATTCACCGGCAGAAATTCCGCGGCGAGATCTGGTATGTTTTGCAGGACCACCAGACCGGGCGCTTCCACCGGCTGTCGGCGTCCGCCAATCTGATGATCTCGCTCATGGACGGCAGGCGCACCTTGCATGAGATATGGGATCTCGTCGGGCGACGCGCCGGCGACGACCCGCCGACGCAGGATGAAGCAATCCACCTGCTTGCCGAACTGCACGCCTCGGACCTTCTGCAGGGCGAACTGCCGCCCGATTTCCAGGAACTGACCGACCGCTCCGCCAAGCAGGCGCGCAACGAGGTGATCAACAAGCTGCGCAATCCGATGGCGCTGCGCATGCCGCTGTTCGATCCGGACCGGTGGCTCGATCTCACCATGCCGCTGGTTCGGCCACTGTTCACGATCTATGGCCTGATCGCATGGCTGGCACTGGTCGGAACGGGCATCGCGCTGGCGGTGCTTCATTGGTCCGAACTGAGCTCCGACGCATCGGATCGCCTGCTCAGCGCCGGCAATGTCGCCTTGATCATCGCCATCTACCCGCTGGTCAAGACGTTCCACGAAGCGGGCCACGCCTACGCCACCAAAGCGTGGGGCGGCGCGGTGCACGAAGTCGGGCTGATGCTGCTCATCTTCGTTCCCGCGCCCTATGTCGATGCAACCGCATCGACCGCTTTTCGCGAGAAGTGGCGCCGCGTGGTCGTCAGCAGCGCAGGCATCATGGTCGAATTCGCATTGGCCGCCGCCGCCATGATCTTCTGGGTCAACGCGGAGCCTGGCCTTGCCCGCGCCGCCGCCTTCAACGTCATGGTCATCGGCGGCATCTCGACGCTTTTCTTCAACGGCAACCCGCTGCTGCGCTTCGATGGTTACTACATTTTCGCCGATCTGATCGAGGTTCCCAATCTCGGCACCCGCGCCAACCGTTACTTCTGGTACCTCGTCCAGCGTTACCTTCTGGGGATCACGAATATCGACAATCCGGCCTCGGCGCCGGGCGAACGCAAATGGCTGTTCGGCTACGCCGTGCTGTCCTTCTGCTACCGCATAATGCTCAGCCTCACCATCGCATTGCTGGTCGCCACCAAGTTGTTCTTCATCGGCGTCCTGCTTGCCCTGTTCACGGTTTTCGGCACCGTCGTGATGCCGATCTTCAAGGGCCTGAAATTCCTGCTGACGACGCCTCGCCTGCAAGGCCAGCGCGGACGCGCCATCGCATTGACCGGAGCCGCTGTCGCCGGGCTGGCCACGCTCGTACTGTTCGTGCCCATGCCGTACGGCACGGTGGCACAGGGTGTGGTCTGGATACCGGACCGCGCCGAAGTGCGGGCCGACACCGCCGGTATCGTCACCGAAATTCTCACCGCACCGGACACGATGGTTTCGGCCGGAACGCCGCTGCTGCGGCTGGAAGATCCAGGTATTAGCGGCCGCGTCGCACTGATCGAGGCGCAGCGGCACGAGTTGCAATTGCGTTACGAGGCGGTGCGGTTCTCCGATCGCGTCGAGGCGGACGTCCTGCTCGAGCAGATAAAAAACATGGAGGGCGTGCTCGCCTCGGTGAAGCAGCGGCGTGACGGACTGGTGGTAAGCGCCCATGACGCGGGACGATTCATCCTGCCAAAGGCGGCCAACCTGCCCGGCCGGTTCCTCAACCAGGGCGATCTGGTCGGCTATGTCGTCTCGACCACCACGCCGCAGTTGCGCGTGATCGTGCCGCAAAGCGAGGTCGATCTGGTGCGCGCGCGCACTGACGGCGTCGAAGTCCGGTACGCGGGCGAGTTCGGAAAGCCGGTGCCGGCCCGTATCAGCCGGGAAGTTCCGGCAGCCCAGTTCGATCTGCCAAGCCTGGCGCTTTCCGTGGAAGGTGGTGGAACCGTCGCCATGCGGTCCGGAAACGACGCCAGCGGCAAGCCTCGTGCGCTGGAAGGGCTGTTCGTTTTCGACGTTGCCCCCCAGCGGGCAGGCGAGCATCTGCTTCTGGGCAGCCGCGTCTTCGTTCGCTTCGACCACGGCAGGGAGCCGCTGATCTGGCGCTGGGTGCGCACCGTGCGCCAAACCTTCCTGAGCCGCTTCAATGTCTGACGCCGCTCTGATCAGGCCGCCGCTGCCGATCCTCTATGCCGAACGCGAAGATGCCAAGCGGGCGCCACTCGATGAATTCGCCTCGCGTGTCCTCGCCTATGCCGTCGTCGCGGGCTCGGGACGCCGTGCACGCCGGCTCGCCAATATCGTGCCCAGAGCAGATGCGTTCGACGGCGAGATGCGGGCGTTGTCGGACGAAGCGCTTCGCCTGCGAGCGCGGCATGTTTCGGTGTCGCTCAGGCGCAGGCGCGGCTTTCCGGAAGAAACCGTCGCCGAATGTTTTGCAATCATCCGCGAACTGTCGGCGCGCTTGAGCGGCAGGCGCCACTACCCCGTCCAGATGATCGGCGCATATGCGATGATCCGCGGCTACCTCGCCGAGATGGCCACCGGCGAAGGCAAGACGCTGACGGCGGCGTTGGCTGCCGGCACGGCGGCGCTCGCCGGCATGCCGGTTCATGTCGTGACCGTTAACGACTACCTCGCCAAGCGTGACGCCGAGCTTACCCAGCCGATCTACGATGCGCTCGGCCTGTCCGTCGGCGTCGTCGTCAGCGGCCAATCGATGCAGGAACGGCAGGCGGCTTATGGTGCCGACATCACCTATTGTACCAACAAGGAACTGGCATTCGATTATCTGCGCGACCGCATCGTGCTTGGCCAACGCGACGGGAACCTGCGATTGAAGCTCGAGGGCCTGCAGGACGAGACACCGCGCTCGAAGAAGTTGCGCCTGCGCGGCCTGCATTTTGCAATTGTCGACGAGGCCGACAGCGTGCTGGTCGATGAAGCTCGAACGCCGCTGGTCATTTCGGGCGAAGCGAAGGGCGAAATCTCGGCAGAGGCGGCGCTGGAGGCGTTGGAACTCGCCGCCACGCTGGAAGCAGGCACCGACTATCTGCTTTTGACCGAACAGAAGCGAGTGGTGTTGACCGATGCCGGCCGCGAACGTGTCGCCGAGTTCGCCGAGGCGCATGGCAAGGAATGGCGCGGTGTCATCGTCCGTGAGGAATTCGCTCGCCAGGCACTGTCGGCGTTGCATCTTTTTCATCGCGCCGAGGAGTATCTCGTCCGTGACGGCAAGGTGCAGATCATCGACCAGCACACCGGTCGCCTGATGCCCGACCGCGCCTGGACCGACGGGCTGCACCAAATGATCGAGGTCAAGGAGGGCTGCAAGCCCTCGGCGCGGCGCACCACCATAGCCCGCATGACGTATCAGCGCTTCTTCCGCCGCTACGCACATCTTTCCGGCATGACAGGAACGGCACGCCAGGTCGCCCGTGAATTCTGGAATGTCTATCGGCTACCGGTGGTGGCGATCCCGACGCACCGGCCAAGGCGGCGCAAGAACCTGGTCGATCGGGTACTGCCCGACGAAGAGGCCAAATGGGAGCTCGCGGTCAACCGCATCGCCGAGCTGCACGCACGTGGCGTTCCGGTTCTGATCGGCACAGGCTCCGTGGCCTGCTCGATGATCGCCAGCGAGCATCTTGCCAATGCCGGGCTTCCGCACCTTGTTCTTAACGCCGCGCAGGACAGCGCGGAAGCCGCCATCGTCGCGCAGGCCGGTGAACTCGGCCGCATCACGGTCGCCACCAGCATGGCGGGGCGCGGCACCGATATCCATCTGGCCGAAGGCGTCGAGGAACTCGGCGGACTGCACGTCATCATGATGGAGCGCCACGAGGCGCGCCGCATCGATGACCAGCTCGCCGGTCGCAGCGGTCGGCAAGGCCAGCCGGGGTGCTTCCAGGCGATCCTGTCGCTTGACGATCCCCTTGTCGAGTTTGCTGCCAGCCGGGCGTTCAAGAACCTCGCCCGGGCAGCTGCTCCGATCCTCGGCGAACGGCCGTCGCGCTGGTTGCTGCGCCATGCCCAGCGCCGTGCCGAACGTGTGCACGCGGGCATGCGCAAGGACCTGTTGGCTTCCGATGAAAAACAAAGCCGCACCCTCGCCTTCTCCGGCCGTCCAGAGTGAACCAATGAAGCCAATCGTCGCCGTTGCAGCCGCCCTTCTTTCCGTTGCCGCCACCGCCGTCAGAGCCATGACGTTCGACTGCGTCGCCGAGCCGGCGCAGCGCGTCCAGATCGGTACGCCGGTCACCGGTCTGTTGGCGTCCGTCGCTGTCGGTCGCGGCGCCCTCGTGCTGCCTGGCGACGTGGTGGCGAAGCTGGAATCGACGGTGGAGGAGGCCAATGTCGCGCTTGCCAAGGCGCAGGCGGAGGCCGACGAGGCCGTGCATGCGCAGCAGACACGGCTGACGCTGGCCGAAGCAGATCTGTCGCGCTCGAAAAAGCTGGTGAACTCTGGATCCGTCGCCACCTCGAAGGTCGAGGAGCTGGAAGCCAATGTCGAGATCGCCAAGCGCGACCTCGACACCGAGAAGCGCAAGATGCTGCTCGCGCAGATCGAGCTTCAGCGCCAGCAGGCACTGCTTGATCGGCAAAGCATCCGCAGCCCAATCAAGGGATTTGTCGCCGAACAGAGCCTGCGCGCCGGTGAATTCGTCCGCCAGGACAGCCCTATCATGACGATCGTGCAGATCGATCCCCTCTTTGTCGAAGCCTATGTTCCCGTCGATCTGTGGGGCAAGATCATCGTCGGGACTCACGGCTCGATCATCCTCAACCAGCCTGACCAGCAGAGGCGTGGAGCAGCGGTCACCGTGGTGGATAAGGTCTTCGACGCCGCCAGCGGTACGTTCGGGGTTCGATTGGAACTTCCCAATCCCGATGACCAAATTCCGGCAGGCCAGAGATGCCAGGTCGATTTCGACGTGCGGTCGCAGGCAACCGTCTCGCCCTGATCGCCACTTGGATATCGGGCTGCGTAATTGATACGGCAGTACGTTCGAGACAGGGCGTCGGCTACCTTCCGGGCGTCAGTCGCGCGATTTGTTCAAGAAGGAGCAGTAATCGATCCACGACCGCGTGATCGACGCCGATTGCCTGCGGCGGTGTCACGTTGATCCCCGGCGACTTTATCGTTGCCGACGACGGGGGGTGGTGGTTCCCGTCGCGATGGCGGCGCAGGTCATCGAAGACTCGAAGAAGCATCACGATTGGAACGAGTTTTCGCGAGAGAAGCTCATGCAGGGCGCGCCGCTGCAACGCTATTATCCGCTGCATGAAGACGCCCGCGCAGAGTACGAAGCGTGGCGCAGCGCAGGGCGCTAGTACAACCAGCTGACGTATGGATCACCAGCGCGTCTCGACCAGGGCTTTGTGCACTTGGAGCGGTGCAACTTCAAACCAGGGTGGTGAACCGCTCCAAGTACTTTCTGCCTGGACTATCTTTAGTTATGCCGGATTTCCGTGCCGAGCACTTTCAGGCATTCCCGGATGAAGGCTGCCAAGGCCGTCCAGCCTTTGGCCGAAACCATCGTCCCGTCGACATAAGCCTCCGTCGGAGACAGGTCGATGTAGGTGCCGCCGGCGAGTGTGACTTCCGGCTCGCAAGCCCCCAATGCGCCAACCTTCTTGCCGCGCACGACGCCATCGACCGCGATGAGAATCTGAACGCCATGGCAGATCGTAAAGATAGGCTTTTGGGCTTCATGGAAATGACGCACGATCGCCTGAACGCGCTTGTCGGTGCGGATATACTCAGGGCCACGACCGCCGGCGCAATAGACCGCGTGGTATTGGTCGAGCTGCTTCTCAGCGTCGGAAAACGTCTTGTTGATCAGCGCGTAGTGGCCGAGCTTTTCGGTATAGGTCTGGTCGCCCTCGAAATCGTGCAGCGAGGTCTTGATCACGTCTCCGGCGTTCTTGTCCGGGCACACGACGTGGACCGTGTGACCCACGGCTTCCATCGCCTGCTGATAGACGAAGATTTCGTATTCTTCGGTGAACTCACCGGTCAGCATCAGTATCTTTTTGCCTGGCATGGCTCTTCCTCTCGGTTTTGGCTCGGCAAGGCGCGGATCGCGCCTTGCCTTCTGGGGATCGGATCAGAATGGCGAGTCAGGGAAATAGTATTCCTTGGCGTTGGCCTGGGTGATCAGCGGCGCATCGAGCTTGACGGTGCCGCGGACAGGTGCCTGGCCGATCAGATTGGCAACAGTCATGTAGATCGCTGTCTTGATCATCGACGGCGGATATGGGGTCTCGACCGGCGTCATCGCGTCGCCATCGATCACCTTCTTCACGATGTCCTTCATGCCATTGCCACCGAGAGCCAGCTTGATATCGGTCCGGCCCGATTGCTTCACGGCCTCGAGCACGCCAAGCAGCATGTCGTCGTCATTGGCCCAGACCGCATCGATATGCGGATACTTGGCCAGGTAGTCCTGCATCAGCTTGAAGGCCTCGTCGCTGTTCCAATGCGCGTACTGGATGTCCAGCACCTTCAGTCCGGTGCCCTTGATCGTGTCCTCAAAGCCCTTGATGCGCTCATCGTCGATGACCGTCGGAATGCCGCGCAGCACCACGAGATCGCCCTTGCCACCCAGCTTGTCGATCATGAACTTCGCGGTATTGGAGCCCACCGCGATGTTGTCGCCGGCGAGATAGAGGTCCTGAATCGAGGAATCGGTCAGGCCTCGGTCGACGACGGTGATGAAGGTTCCCGCGCCCTTGATGGCCTTGACCGGCTGGGTCAGTTCTTCCGAACTGTACGGCAGGATGACCAATGCATCCAGTTTGCGGCTGGCGGACAGATCCTCGAGCGCGCTGACCTGCTCGGCGGCCGATGGCGACGTCTTGACGACCACTTCCACGCCCGGGAAAGCCGCGTTGATCTCCTTGGCGGCCTGCTGGGCATGATAGACGACACCCGCGGTCCAGCCATGGTCAGCCGCCGGTATCGACACCGCCACGACCTTCTTGTCCTGCGCCATGGCCTGTCCAGCCAGCAGCAGCGAGCCAAGGGCGGCCGCCGCGATCCATTTTCTACTCAACATTCTCTTCTCCCATGGACCTACAAAAACCTGGCTCCCGCGTGGTCCGGACACGGGCTATTTCGAATTGGAAAACCGCTGGATGAGCATGGCGATGATGATGATGACGCCCTGAACGGCGGCCACGAGGTACTCGGAGACGAAGTCCGACAACACCATCAGGTTTGCGATCAGTTCCAGGATGACCGCGCCGGCGACTGTTCCCCACACATGGCCCTTGCCGCCGCGCAATGCGGTGCCGCCGATCACCACGGCGGTGATGACCTGCAATTCCCAGAGCTGTCCGGTGGTCGGCGTGGCGGCGCCAAGGCGCGGCACGTAGCAGATCGCGGCGATCGCCACGCACGCGCCCTGGACTATGTAGGCGATGGTGCGGGTCTTGATGACCGAGATGCCGGAATAGCGCGCGACATCCTCATTGGCGCCCACAGCCGCGCATTTGCGTCCGTATTTCATCTTGTAGTGGATGAAGGATGCGACGGCGGCAACCGCGATGGATATCAGGATCGGGATCGGAATGCCGGCGACCGTACCGAAATAGACAGGTCGGTAGGCGTCGCGCAGCGACCGGTCGATCGGGATCGTGCCGCCGTCGGTCAGATAGGTGATCAGCGCCCGGAAAATTCCCATCGTGCCAAGCGTCGCGATGAACGGCTCGATCCGGCCCACCGTGACGATCAGCCCGTTGGCGAGCCCACACAGCAACCCGACCAGGATCGCAACGACCATTCCGGCGGGAATGGCCCACAGGCCGGCATGCGGTGCCATCGCGTTCATGAACATGATGGTGATGCCGGTGACGAAAGCGGCCATCGAGCCGACGGAAAGATCAAGCCCTCCCGACGAGATGACGAACGTCGCACCGACCGCGATGATCGCGATGAAGGCGCTGCGGGTGATCACGTTGGCAAGGTTGGTGGCCGAGAGGAAGTCCGGATTGATAAGAAAGCCCGCCACGAGCAAGGCAGCCAATGCCAGGAAGGGTCCGACGTCGGTCCAGGTGAGATTCAAATCGCTGATCCGGCGGGTCGTCGGGGATTCGGTCACGACAGCCATTCTGTTCCTCCCTTGGCCTTTGGCCCCGGCTTCGGGCCACTGGTTGCCAGCAGCGCCACATTGCTTTCAGTCATTTCGGCGCCGCTGAGTTCTCCGGTGACATGTCCTTCACGCATCACCAGGATGCGATCGCAGATACCGATCAGCTCCTGCATCTCCGAGGAGATGACGATGCAGGCCTTCCCCTTGGCGACCAGACCGTGGATGAAGGCGTAGATCTGCGCCTTGTTGGCGATATCGATGCCGCGCGTCGGCTCATCGATGATGACCACCGACGGGTTGGTCAAAAGGATCTTGGCCAGAAGCAGTTTCTGCTGGTTGCCGCCCGAGAGTTGGGCCGCCTTTGCGGCCGGGCTTTTCACCCTGATGTCATAAGTCTCGACGGCCTTTTCCAAGGCCTCCGTTTCGCGCCGGCGACCTATCGAAAGACCGGGATGGAAGACGCTAAGCGCGGAGAGTGTCAGATTGGGTGCCAAGCGCTCCTGCAGCAGCAATCCCTTGCCCTTGCGGTCCTCGGTCAGGTAGCCGATGCCGGCGTCGATCGCGGCGCGCTGCGACTGGAAGTGGACCGGCTTGCCCTCGAGCTCGACCGTGGCGGTTGCCGGGCGCAGGCCGACGATACCCTCGAACAGCTCGGTGCGGCCGGCGCCGACCATCCCGGCAAAGCCGAGAATCTCGCCCCTGTGGACCGTGAACGATACATCCTCGACATAGCCGGGAACGGTGGCGTTCCTGACACTCAGCATTGGGATATCGGATGATGCACCGGTCTTTTCGGGATAGAGCGCGGCCAACTCACGGCCGACCATGAGACGCGCCATGTCCATCTGGTTCAGCGTCCTGCCGGGATAGGTGCCCACCATCTTGCCGTCGCGCAGCACGGTCACCTTGTCGGCGACCCTTTGCACCTCGTCCAACCGGTGGCTGATATAGAGCACGGCGGTGCCGTGGGCCTTCAACTGCAGAACGATTTCCAGCAGCCGTTCGACCTCTCCGCCGGTCAGCACGGCGGTCGGTTCGTCGAAGATCACAACCTTGTAGTCGTCAAGCAACGCGCGAGCGATCTGCACCATCTGCCGGTCGGCCAGCGAGATGTCGCGCACCAACGCTGTCGGCGATACGAAACAGCCGATCTGCGCCAGCTTCTCGGCCGCCAGCCGCCGCATGGTACGGTCGTCCACGACCGGGCCGCGCGAAAGCTCACGCCCGAGAAACAGATTGTCCGCCACCGTCAACGCCTCGGCGAGCAGGATCTCCTGATGCACCAGCGCGATGCCGGCATCCTGTGCCTGGCTGGGCTTGGTGAATTTCACCGGGTGGCCGTTCATCGACAAGGTGCCGCTGCTTGGCTCGACATAGCCGGACAGCAGCCTCATCAATGTCGACTTGCCGGCCCCGTTTTCGCCGATGATGGCGTGGATCTCACCGGGCAGGATGTCGAGCGTGACGTCCGCGAGCACCGTCACCGGGCCGTATTGTTTCGAGAGGTGCCCGGCGCGCAGCACCGGTTCGACGGCGCCCGGCATGTCACCAGAGGACAGCGTGCTTCCTCCCTCCCCTGCGATATTGGCGGCAATGGACATCGGTTCCAGCCTCAATCGAATGCCGGAAGCAAGCGATCGCGGGAATGCTCGATATGGACGCGCATGGCCTCTTGGGCGGCGTCCGGGTCGGCCCGACCGAATGCGGCGAGAATCGCCTCATGTTCGTCGAGCGCTTCCTCGGTCACGCGGGAATGGTACATCAGGCGGAAGATGTGGAAGTGGGTGTGCTGGTGGCTCAGCGTCTCCCGAATGAGTTCGTTTTCGGAAAACTCCATGATCTTGTCGTGGAAGATCGCGTCCTGCCGGGCGAAATTCGAATAGCGCAGGCGATCATCCTTGCCTTCGCGCCGCGACATCACGCCGGCCGCTTCCAGCAAAGTGCTGAGCTTCGCTTCGTCCATGGCAGCGGCGGCTTTCGCCGCGGCATGCGGCTCAAGCAGAAGGCGCATCTCGTACAATTCGTCAAAACGGCGACGGGTAATCTGGGGTGCCGCGCGGTACCCAATGAGATGCGTCTTAAGCACCAGGCCTTCACCTTCGAGGCGGCCGAGCGCCTCCCGGATCGGTGTGTGCGAGACGTTGAATTCCTTGACCAGGCTATCGACGGTGATGCGTGAACCCGGCGCGATCTTCAGCGCCATGAGCTGAGCGAAGATGGCTTCGTAGACATCTTCGACCAGGCTGTTGGAGCGCTGGATACGCCCCGCTGCGCCAATCGTTTCGGTCGTATCGGGTGAGTTCGCGGTTTGCATCTTTTTGCCTCTTGACAGTAAGGACTGCTAACACGATGCTCCGGCCGATGCAATCCTATATCCTATACGATTTTAAAGCGGATATGTTTTTGGGCCGCCGCCTAGGTGTCGCCGCGGCGCGTCCAACGCCCTTCGCCGACAGGCGGCGGACATGTCGCGATAGCCTTTCCCAGTTCCCAGTTGAGCCGCCGTCAAAGGAAAAAAGATCATCATGAGCCTCTTCGCCGCCCTCCGGCTTCCGCGTGAAATCCTTTTCGGCAAAGGCCAGCGTCATGCGCTGCCGACAGTCGCCAGCAGGTTCGGGCGCCGCGCGCTGGTCTGTACCGACGAGCGCTTCGCCGGCACCGCGGTGTTCGCGGAGGTCGTCAAATCGCTCCAGGACGCCTCAATAGAGGTGCTGGTGCATGACCGCGTCCTTCCCGACGTACCGCGTGAAACAGTCAGCATCTGCGTCGACGAGGCGACGGGGTTCCGGCCCGAGATGGTGATCGGCATTGGCGGCGGCAGCTGCCTCGACTTTGCCAAATGCACCACCTTGCTGCTCAGCCATGGCGGCAAACTCCAGGACTACTATGGGGAGTTCAAGGTGCCCGGTCCCACGCTGCCACTGATCGCCGTGCCCACCACGGCGGGCACTGGCTCCGAAGTGACGCCGGTCGCGGTGATCTCCGATCCCGACCGGACACTCAAGGTCGGCATATCGAGCCCGTATCTGATCGCCGCGGTTGCCTTGTGCGATCCCGACCTCACGATGACCTGTCCGCCCGGGCTGACCGCGATCGCCGGCGCCGACGCATTGACTCACGCAATCGAGGCTTTCACCGCCATGCGGCGCGGCGAGGACCCGGACCTGCCGCAAAAGCACGTGTTCATCGGCAAGACGGCGCTGACCGATCATTTCGCGCTGCTGGCCATAAAGCTGCTGGGTCGCGGCCTGCAGAAAGCCTGCACGGACGGCACCGATGCCGATGCGCGTGCCGATGTGATGATGGGCGCGTTGGCGGCAGGGTGTGCATTCGGCACCGCCGGAACGGCGGCGGCTCATGCCGTGCAATATCCCGCCGGGGCGCTGACGCACACCGCGCACGGCTTGGGCGTGGCAACCATGATGCCCTACGTCATGACCTATAACAGGCGTGTGGCCGCCGCTGAAATGGCCGAGATCGGCCGCGCGCTCGGGCTCTCCGCAAATGGGCGCAGTGAAGACGAGCAGGCCGGCGCTGCCATAGAGGAGATCAGGCGGCTGTTCGCGGCGATCGGCATCACCTCGACGCTGGCGGATCTTGGCCTACCCGCCGATAAACTGGACTGGACCGCCGAGCAGGCGCTCGGCATCGACCGCCTCATCAAGAACAATCCGCGCCCATTCGATTTCGCCGCCATGCGACGCCTGGTTCAGGCAGCCCACGACGGCGACCTCGCGGCCTGCGCCAATTGAACGAACGGAAAAAGACGATGAACCTTGCCCAGCAAATCGACCAGGATGGCTATGACGTGCGCCGGTTTTCGCACGGGCTCTACATCGACGGCACGTGGCGCCCCTCTTCCGATGGCCAGCTCATCGATGTGGTCGATCCGTCCTCGGGAGCCGTGATCGCGGCGGTTCCCGATGCGACGCTCGACGATGCCGCAACCGCCGTCGAGGCCGCGGCCAAGGCCGCCAAGGGATGGCGAGAGACAGCGCCGCGCAAGCGCTCGGAAATCCTTCGGCGCTGTTTCGAACTCATGGTCGAGCGTTCTGAAACGCTCGCCATGCTGATCTCGCTGGAGAACGGCAAGGCGTTGCGGGACGCGCGTGGCGAGGTGGCATATGCGGCCGAGTTTTTTCGGTGGAACGCCGAAGAGGCCGTCCGGATCACCGGTGAATTCGGTACCGCACCATCCGGCACCAACCGGATCGTAGTCGACTATGAGCCGATCGGGATCTGCGTGCTGATCACGCCCTGGAACTTTCCCGCGGCGATGGCCACCCGCAAGATTGCGCCGGCACTGGCGGCAGGTTGTACGGTCATCCTGAAACCCGCCAGCGAAACGCCACTGACGGCATACGCTTTGGCCGCGCTCTATAGTGAGGCCGGCGTGCCGGCCGGCGTCATCAACGTCCTCACCACGACCAGTCCTGGTCCGCTGACATCGGCCATGCTGGCCGATCCGCGTGTCAGGAAGCTCTCCTTCACCGGCTCAACCGGGGTCGGCCGGACCTTGCTCGGCGAGGCGGCCAAGCATGTTATCTCCTGTTCGATGGAGCTCGGCGGCAATGCGCCTTTCGTCGTGTTCGACGATGCTGATCTTGACGCGGCGCTCGACGGTGCAATGATCGCCAAGATGCGCAATGCCGGCGAGGCATGCACCGCCGCCAACCGCATCTATGTCCAGTCAGGCATCCACGAACGGTTCGCTGACGGGCTTTCCAAACGCATGGCGGCGCTCAAAGTGGGAGCGGGCACCAATGCCGATACCGAGTGCGGCCCGATGATCACAAAAAAGGCCGTGGACAAGATCGACCGTCTCGTCAAGGACGCGGTGGATCGGGGAGCCAAGGTGCTTTGCGGCGGTTCTATTTTGGACCGCGAAGGCTTTTTCTATCCGCCTACCGTGCTGTCGCAGGTATCGCCCGAAGCCGACATGGCGCATGAGGAGATCTTCGGGCCGGTCGCGCCCATCACCATGTTCGAAACCGAGGCGCAGGCCATCGCATATGCCAATGACACGGAATATGGCCTTGCCGCCTATATCTATACGCGCGATGTGGGACGTGGAATGCGTGTGGCGTCGGGTATCGAGGCGGGGATGATAGGGCTCAACCGCGGGCTGATGTCCGATCCAGCGGCGCCCTTCGGCGGCGTCAAGCAAAGCGGCCTTGGCCGCGAAGGCGGTCAGCATCACGGCATCGCTGAGTTCATGGAGGCGAAATACATCGCCGTCACCTTCTGATCGGGCTCCCATGCAGAAAGACCCCTTCCGCACCCGCGACCACGTTGCCGATTTTGATGACATCGTGGCCGATATCGTGGCGCGCAGCGCCGCGACCCGGGCGACGCTGGCCATGGCGGGCGATCTCGCCTATGGCGAACACCCCGCCGAGAAGCTCGACCTGTTCTTTCCGCCGGGCCGGGGCGGCAATCTTCCGGTTCATATCTTCATCCATGGCGGCTACTGGCGCATGTTCTCCAAGGCCGACTATTCCTATGTCGCGGATACCGTGACCAGGGCTGGCGCGATCGCGGTGATCGTCGACTATGCGCTGATGCCCGAGGTGAGGATGGCGGCGATCGTGGATCAGGTCCGGCGCGCCAAGCAATGGGTGCTGGACAACATCGCCAGCCATGGCGGCGACCCCGGCCGGATAAGCCTCAGCGGCCATTCCGCCGGGGCGCATCTGGCGACATTCCTGTTTGAAAAGACGCCTGCGCCGGCACACATCCATGCGGCGCTGCTGCTGGGTGGCCTCTACGACCTGAAGCCCCTGCAGACGTCTTTCCTCGAGCCAATGATCGGCATCACCGACGAGGAGGCCGCGGCCTTCACGCCGATGACGCGGCAACACGATCCTGATACCGCGGTGACGATCGTGGTAGGTGCGCAAGAAACGCCGCCATTCCACAAGCAGGCGGCTGATTTCGCAACGCGATTGCGCGCGCTCGGGCTCGGTGTCCGCAACCTGTCCCTGGAAGATCGGAACCATATGAACAGCGTACGGGATCTGGGCATCAGCCGCACGCAAGCTGGCGATTGCCTGTTAGAAATTATCGAAGCGACGCGCGACTAGAGCGGCCGGGTTTCCGCGCAATGCCATAGACGGCGGCGGGCGGTATGTTCCGCACCGTCCTTCCGATCCATCTTGCTTCCGACCCAAGGTCTTCGAGCATCGCCAGGATCAGACCTGCCGCGTCAATTCCTGGTTCCATGCAACCGCCCCTCGGATTCCAAATGCAGCTCGCCAACCCTGCGTGCGTTAGGCGATACCGCCGAAGCAGAGATATTTGAGTTCCGTGAAGTCATCGAGGCCGTATTTCGAGCCTTCCCGCCCAAAGCCTGATTGCTTGATGCCGCCGAACGGCGCCACTTCCGTCGAAATCAGGCCAGTGTTGATGCCGACCATGCCGTACTCAAGGGCTTCGGCCACAGCCCAGACGCGCGACATATCCTTGGCGTAGAAATAGGCCGCCAGCCCAAACTCGGTGTCATTCGCCATGGCAATGACATCCTCCACCGTATCGAAACGGAACAGGGGTGCCAGGGGACCAAACGTTTCTTCACGGGCTACCGCCATTTTGCCTGTCACGTCGGTCAGGACGGTCGGCCAGATGAAATTGCCGCCCAAGGGGTGGTTCGGGCCGCCAGCCACGATGTTGGCGCCATGAGCGACGGCGTTCTCGATGTGGCGCCTGACCTTGGCGACGGCGCGATCGTCGACCAAGGGACCGATCTCGGTGCCTTCCGCGAAGCCGTCGCCCACCTTGAAGGCTTTCACACGAAGGGCAAGTTTTTCCGCAAACTCCTCATAAATGCCGGTCTGCACGTATAGGCGGTTGGCGCAAACGCAGGTCTGTCCGGCATTTCGATACTTTGAGACCACGGCTCCCTCGACAGCAGCGTCGATGTCGGCATCGTCGAACACGATAAACGGTGCGTTGCCCCCCAGCTCCATGCTGAGCTTCATCACCTGGGCGGATGCTTGCGCCATAAGTGTGCGGCCGACTTCAGTGGATCCGGTAAAGGTGAGTTTGCGTACCTTTTCGTTTTCGCAGACCTCATCACCGAAGTCCGAACTCTTGGTGATCGGGACTACGCTCAGCAAACCGGCGGGAACCCCTGCCCTTTCCGCGAGCACGGCCAGTGCCAAGGCAGACAAAGGGGTCAGGGCTGCCGGTTTGAAGACCATCGAACAACCGACCGCCAAGGCCGGAGCGATCTTGCGCGCCACCATCGCCGAGGGAAAATTCCAAGGCGTCACGGCCCCGACGACGCCTACGGGCTGCTTGATTACGACGATCCGCTTGTCACGAGCATGCCCAGGGATGGTGTCACCATAGACGCGCTTGGCCTCCTCGCCGAACCATTCGATGTAGGACGCGCCGTAAAGGATTTCGCCTTTCGACTCTGCGAACGGCTTGCCCATCTCGGCGGTCAAAATGGTGGCCAGATCATCCAGATTCGCGATTGTGAGATCGTACCAGCGACGCAGAACGGCAGCGCGCTCCTTGCCCGTACGGGCAGCCCAGGCCTTCTGCGCCACATGAGCTGCGTCGATGGCTTTCGCGATTTCCACTCGCGTGAAATCCGGCAATGTTGCCAGCACCTCGTTCGTCGACGGGTTGGTAACGTCGAAGGTTTGGCCGGACTGCGATCGACCGAGCCATTCGTTGCCGATCAATCCCGCTTCGCGGACCAGGTCCTTATCCTTGATCCTGCTTAGGAGTGTCGCTGATACGGCCATGACTATTCACCTCTACTGGATTGCTGGCGACCGCGCTTAAGCATCAGGCGCTCCGCGCGGTACGGACTTGGGGACGAGCATCCCCGGCGTCGAAGTGCCCCCAGCGAACGTATCGAGCGGTCGTAGGCAGGCCAAGCACGGCATTAATTCGTCAGCGCGACCTTCCGAACTGCCGCCGGCGACAAGTTGCGTGGGGGCTTTTTGTGCGAGTTCGGTCGCCGTCACCGGGTTGTCGGTACCGCCCTTGGTGTCGTGGCGTGCAACGGAGACACGTCTTGCAGGGGCGGTTTCCATCACGATCTTGGCTCTCCTTGATTCAGGTGACGGCCGTTCCCTCCAGCGCGCCTGGCATGGCTCGCTCCCTTACGTCCTTTTCCAATACCATCGCACCGGAAGGGGTCCCTCCGTCAAATAGCGTTTTGTAATGGGAGATATAGCGAAACGGCACACTCGACTCCCTACGGTGTGATGGTAAGGCCACGAGGCAATGCCTCTTATTCTAGCCCTGTCCCAACGACACCGTGTCTGCGCTACCCTGGGATTTCTTCAGTCGCTGCGCCAACCGGCGGATTTCGTCAATCAGGATGGGGAGGACGACATGCTGGGCCGCGCTTTCCTGCGGCCGCACCAGGGCGATGGTTCGCGTCATGTCCCTGTCGGCGATGGCGGAGGCACTCAATGCGTGTTGAGAGAGTTCACGGGCCACGCTTGAGTGAGGCAGAATGGTTGCATATTGCGTGGCCTTATCCGCGATCACGGTTTTGACCGCGCCAAGGGAATCGAGTTCCAGCTCTGGCTTGAGGGCAATGCCCCTTGCCTGGTAGACCCGATCGATAATTCGCCGCAACTCATGGATTTCGCTGGGGAGGATCAGCTTCAGACGGCCGATGTCGCTGAGCTGGCGCGGCGGTTGGAGCTTCACACCGGCATAGGACGTTACAAGTACAAGGCGCTCTGAGAACAGATCGATGATGTCGAGCCTTTCCGGCGAAGTAGGCCGATAGGTAAGCGCGGCGTCGAGACGTCCGCCGCGCATGAGGCTGGCGAGGTCGCCGCTGTAGGCCTCGACCACGTTCAGTGTCACGCCCTGACATTGAACTCCGACGAAACTGCGGATGTCCTCAAGGAACAGCGAAGCGATAGTTGGGCAGATACCCAGCGATATCTCGCCTTTCAGTTCATTGGAACGCCGACGCATCTCGCGAACGGCGTCATCCAGGCCATCTATGTGAAGGCGGGATCGACCCAGCAGGAACCGGCCTTCTGCCGTGGGCTCGGCTCCCCGTCCGCTGCGGTTGATCAGGGAAACGCCGACCTCCTTCTCAAGCAGTTTGATCTGCCGCGTCAGCGAAGGCTGCGCTACGCCGATGGATTGGGACGCCCGAGAAAAGCCCCCGTGCTCGCACACCGCAATGAAATAGCGCAGGCGCCTGAGATCGATGCCCTCCATCTCCCCGCTACCTGCCGGTGACACGGTCAAGGAGCCGGGCAATCCACGGCGTCGTGGTTGGCTCAAACAGGGGGTTGATGTCAGGCACGAGGTTTATCTGGTGGCGCGGTGGTTGATCTATCACGGATAGCCGGCCCTGATAGGCTAGCCACCACACGATAAAGACGCCGACGAACCAGAACAGCACCTGCCAGATTAGCAGCGATGGCACGCCCGGCGCCACGACAGTTCCTGCAAAAATCGGCTCGCTGAAGAACTTGTTGCCTAGGATCGCTCCAGGTCCGAGCGCGAAGAACGCCCAGAGCAGGGTCAGCGACCATTTCGCGGTCGTGGCCGCAGGGTTGCCATTGCGCGCCGGTTGGCTTTTCTCAAATGCATCGTGGAGGCGGTCCCTGCGATCTCTTTCAGCACCGCTTCGCGTGAACAGAGAGACCAGCAGGCACGCCGCAAAATTCGGGATCAGCCCCCATCCGGCCGAATGCACCGATAGAGGCCAACGACCCCACGGCAGGTCGATGAACAGTCGCTCGAACAGGACCAAGCCGAAGCTCTCTGTAAACACCACGAAGAGACCTCCGACAATTAGCCCCGTCAGCACACCGCTGCGGCTAATCCAACGCACCCAGCAAAGGCCTAACACTGCCGGCAGGAACTGCACGGACAGACTGAGCGTGAGAGACGAAAAGATCGTCGCGCCAAGCGGTGCATAACTCGCGGCGATGGCGACGGCGCCATAGACGAGGGCTAAGGTGACACGTGCCGCAAACCGCATCGTGCGTTGGTCCATGCCCGGAACAATATAGCGGGACGTGAGTTCGAGCGTGCAGATGGAAGCACCCGATCCAGCGAAAAACGCCACGGCAATTTGGGATGCCGCCACCAAAAGAACAATGAAGCCCACCGCCACCATCTGGTCGAGCGACGCCAGGCGCGTGGTGAAGGCGGTCAGGGTCCTTCCTGCCGCGATCTCGCCGGCTAGGATCGGCCCGACCAATATCAGTGCACCGGCCGCCACCCCCGCGATCATCCAGACCTGGCCAAATGCAAAGCCGCGATGCGGCTTACTTGTCATGCCGAGGAAGCTGAACCCGGGACTGATGGCGATGCCGCCCAAAGAGAGTGCGAACGTCAATCCCGCAAACGTCGTCCAGATGCCGCCGATCGGGAGTTCCTTGCCGATACCGGCTGTGAACTGGATCACTCCGGGGATCATGTCGGGCAGCACGCCCCCGGTGGTCGCAATGCCGCCAGCGGTAAACGCGAGCTTGCCAACTGTGAAGCCCGTGAAACCGCCGAAGAACAGGAGGAGGGCTAAGATCAGCAAGGACTGGGCGGCAACAAAATAGGCGGTGCCGCGCCAGCCGCCGATCACGCTGCAAACGAACAGCGCAAACGCAAACGCCCAGATTGCAAGCCCGGACGGGATGTCGCCCGCGGTTGAAGCCTCCACCAGTTCGCCCGCCTGAGACAAAGCCGTCGCCGCGAACGGGATGGTGAAGAGAAACAACAAGACAAGCATGAAAATGCGCAGGGTGGTGCTGCCAAAATAATCGCCGAGCAGGTCACCCAGGGTTCGCAACGAGGTCAGTCTCGAGGCGAGCCAAAGGCGCTTCTGCGTAAGGGCTGCGACGAGGGCGACGCAGATGATCCCGACAGCAATCTGATTGTATTGCAGGCCGAAGATGGAGAGCAAAACCAGGTGATCCGAAAGGCTAAGACTTGCCAAGGTAATGCCGGCACCAGCGAAGATGATCACCCAAGGCGGCAATGATTGACCGCCATCCACGAAGTCAGACGCCTGCTGGGTGTGACGGCCGCTGATGGTTGCAAGATAGAGACCGAAGACCGCAACGATAGCGAGCATGGAAACAAGCAGGGAGGTCATTCGGAGCCTCCCGTCGAACGGGTTGAATCTCGGTCACCCGAACGGAAGTCGCGGATGGCGTCGAACCCTTCAAATGCCTGTCGCGCGCCGTACCGGGTGATCAGGTAGAAAATCACCACGGCCCCTGTGGTGATAAAGCCGACGCTGAGCGGCATGAAGTTATTCACGGCCAATGGCGCGCCAACGAGCGACAGAGCTACGAAGAGGAGCAGGCCGATTCCATAGATGATGAGGCCAAGTCCCAATTCGCGGGGCGAGAATCCTGTGCCGTAAACAGCATTGACGATCACATGCGCCACAAATCCCGCCAGAATAATCGCGAACCCGGAGAGGAGATAGGGCGCCCCGCCTTGGCCGAATCCGTAGTCGAACAAGAATGCGGCCGGCAGGGCCGCTGCCAACCAGCACGCCATAACCAGGGCGTGGCGGTCTAGCGTTTCATTTGGGCCGAGCGGGGTCATGAAAAGTTCTCGCTAAAGTGGGCCGCGTTCAGTCGTCCTTGTCCTTAGGAGCGTCCGGCCCCTGGAAGTTGCGGAACGACATCCCGCCCGCGCTCCCGAGATTCTCGATCGGCAGCCCGAGGTCCTTCATGAGCCCGTCTACGAACGCCACCTGGGTACGGTACTTCATGGCGGAGTTCACGACGCGGTCGGTCATGTTGCCGCCACCCGAACCGCCATTGCCCGCGCCAGCTGTTTCCGAGGGACTGTTGAGGCCTGGCAGTCCATCGACCTGCAGGATCTTGATGGATTCGATATTTTCCATCGGCTTGACCGTCTCGCGAATAATACTCGGCAGATTGCTGACGAGGTTCTCGTAGATGGCACTCCGCCTGCTGGCGTCCGAACGGGTGTTCTCCGACTCGTTGAGCATGCGCTGCCCGGCGGCGTCCTTGGCGTAGCGGATTTCGGCTGCGTTGGACTCTGCGATTTCCGCCTGTGCCCTTAGTTCCGTAGCTTCCTTCTCGGCTCTTGCCGAAGAGACCACGCGCTGGGCGTCGCGCTCGATCCTGGACGAAGACTGGATAAGCTCGATCCGCTTGATGCGTTCGGCCACCTCTTCTTCGCGTGCGCTGTTGACCTGTTCTTCCTGTTCAACCTGCTTTTTCAGGGCTTCCGCAGCTTCCGTCTTCGCGTAGGCTTCCTCGATCGACTTGTTGATCACCGCGATGAGCCGTTCCTTGTCGACGATTTCAACCTCCTTCTGCTGTTCGATCTCATACTTATCGACAAACTTCCGCGCCGCGATGCGCAGTTCATCAATCTGCCGGTTGGCCTCGATCGACGCGTCCTGGATTTCTTGGAATGCCTTGGTCTCGGCAAGCTTGATTTTCTGGTTTTTCTCGATCTCGAGTTGCACGATTTCCTCGTCAACCCTCAAGCGTTCGACGTCGACATCGTAACGCTTCTGCAGGCGCGCCTTTTCCTGGTCTGCTTCGGCAAGCTCATTGCTGATGCGAACCTCTTTTGACTTCGCCACAGCCAGCAATTCAATGGTTTTGTCGGTTTCGATACGGTGTGTCTCGGTGACCCGTTGGCTCTGCAGTCTGGCCTGGTCGATCTCGGCCGATGACGTCGTCTCGATAATCGACAACTCCTGTCGCGACCGGATTTCCGATTCCTTCACATGCTGCTCGTTTTCGATCCTCTCGGCCTCGACTTCCCGGCGGTTCTGGATCCGTTGCATCTCGAGCTCGCGGCGCGACATGATCTCCGTCAATTCAGTCTCTTGCTGTTTCTTGATCTCCAGCGACCGCACCTCCGACTGGGTAGTGATCCGTTCGGAATCAATCAGTCGGTCCTTGGCGATCCGGATCCGCTCGCCTTCTTGCTCGCTGCGAATCCTGGCGTTCTGAATACTGATCGTGGAGCTGGACCGCTCTGCCTCGATTTCCGCCAGCTGCGAGGCTTTGCGGATTTCGATTGCCTGTGTCTGTTCGATGCGGGCGTACTCAAGGTCACGCTCGATCTCCAGAGCCCGCTGCTCCGTCTCGAAATCCTTGAGCTTGATACCGATCCGCGATTCGTTTTCGATGCGGTTGCGGAGCTGACGGCGCTCTTCAATCTGCTCGGTCAGCTGCGTCAGTCCTTCAGCATCGAACGCGTTGGACGGGTCAAATACGGAAATGGCGGTCTGGTTGAGGTTGGTCAGCGAGGCGTTTTCAAGCTCGAGACCGTTGGAGCCGAGAGTTGTCGCCGCCAGAGCGGCGACCTCGCTCATGTAACGACCGCGGTTGGTGTGGATCTCATCCATCGTCATTGTGGAAGCGATGGCCGACATCGCGTCGACGAACCGGCCCTGAACGATCTCCTTTAGCGCGGCCGGATTCTGGGTGCGCTCGCCGAGCGTCCTGGCGGCGGTCGAGACACCGACTTGCGTCGGCACGACCCGCACGAAGAACTCGGCGATGATATCGATGCGCATCTTGTTCCTGGTGATCAGGGATTGCTCGCCGAGCCTCCTGATTTCCACCGGGATCGCGTTCATGTTGACGCGGGTGATGTCGTGGACGATCGGGATGATCAGCGCACCACCGCCCATGACCACTCGCTCGCCCCCAAGGCCGGTCCGGACGAAGGACTGGTCTTTTGACGAATGTCTGTAAAGCCAGTGCAGCAGATAGACACCAATCGCGATGATGATCGTTATGAGAATAACGACTGCGATCACATCTGAGCCATTCATGGGAAGATCCTCCACTTAACCGCGAGCGCCGAGCACTTTGGCGCGAAGATTGACAGCCCTCAGAAACGCTCCTCGCCGGCGACGGCGAGTACGATCATTGAGACGGCGATGAGATTGACAAGGTCAGCAACGGTGTAGAGCACGATGATCGGCGCCACATGTCCCGTGCCGATGACGACATCCACGAAGTGCAGTATCGGGTAGATCGCCCAACCGATGGTCAGGATCAGCCTGATCCAGAAATAACCGAGCCGGATTGGCCGCGTCGACTTGCTGACGGCATCCGCCATCGCACCGAAATACATCTCGCCGAGAATGTAGAGCCAGAAGGCGATCGACAGCAGCACGCCGAGGGTCGGATTGAAAATCCGTGCGTCACCAAAGTATCGTGCGAGAACCATCAGGATTGCAGCTGCAAGTGTCCGCCAGAAGACACCTACAGGCACTTTTCCCGCAATGCTCGCAAAGAAGAACACCGATGCCACCTGCATCGGCTGAACCACAAACCACGCGACATAGCGCGAAGCCGCACTGAGCTGCTGGCCCGTCAGCCAAATGTTCGAAGCAGCGTAGTATTCAATGCCCGATGCGAGAAGGGCGACGCCTGACAGCGCCAGCGGAACCCGCCACCGCTCGGACGTCCACGTCAGGCCCAGCATCGCCAAGGCAGCGGTTGCAAACGTGGCAAGGGTAGCAACGCTGAGCGCGGTGCTCACAACGGCGCTGGACTGAAAGAGTGTTCCAAACATGGGCTTTCCCTAAACTTGGGCTCTGATGTCTGGGGCGCGGCCGTAGAGCGCGACCATCGGCAGGATCAGAAGACCGAAAATGAACTGTTGCCATTCGTATTTGAGCCCGATGCCGATCAGGAAGGCACTCAGGACTTGCAGGACGAGAACCCCGATCACTGTGTAGCCATAGCCGCCGTACCCGCCCATAAGCGAGGTTCCGCCGATCACCACCGCAGCCAGGGTTGTGAAAAGATACTGGTCGCCGACCCCTATGAATCCGCCGCCGCTCCATCCCAGCAGCAGGCATCCTGTCAGGGCGGCCGAGAAGCCGCTTATGGTGTAGGCCACGGTCCAGTATTTGAACTCAGAGACACCGATGAGCTTGGCGGAACGGCGATTGCCGCCAAGAGCATAAATATACCTGCCAAAGGCGGAATACCGCAGTCCGACAATGACGATGATCGCGATGACGATCCACAGGAGGATTGTCGGCGGAACGGCCAAACCGAAGGTACGACCGTTCATAGCAGCGAGGTTCTGGAGCCATTTGGGCACCGTCCCAAAAACATTGCCGCCAAATGACGACCCGATACTGGTCAGGATCTGGACCAGACCTGCAATCGCAAAGCCCATGCCGAGCGTCAGGATCAAAGCCTGGCCCTGCAGCCTGTATGACAGGACGCCGTTGAGAAAACCCAGAGTGGCGCCGATGAGCAGCACAAAGACGACTGCCAGCCACGATGGCACGCCGAGCCCGATCAGGAAGAGCAGCCCGATATTCGAGGACCCGATCACAAATGGGATCGACAGGTCCAAGCCGCCCAGCAGCGCAACCAGCGTTTGGCCAACGCAGGCGATTCCCAGGAAAGCGGCAAACAGCAGAATTGCCTTGATATTGGGTGCTGAGAGAAACCCGTTGATCGTGAAGGAGCTGATCACAATCAGCGCCAGCAGGACAATCAGCCCGATAAACGCGCTCCGGCCGTGAGCGAAACGGTTGCTGACCTTGAACGCGAAGACCAGGATCGCTTCCAGCAGCAGGAAGGCGATCAGGTTGCCAAGGCTTCTGAAAGACGGGACAGTAGCGGTAATCAGCAGGTACACGATCAGCATCACCGACATGGTGATGATCAGAACCCGGTTACCGGCCCAGACGCCGCCGGCAGCGGCGGGCGCGCTCCCGGTGTCCAGTGACGAAGGCCGTGGCTCAAATATGACCGCTATGTAGTTGATCAGGCAGAAAAGAACAGCGGCCAGCACGACCGTGTAGAGAATGACAACCTGGGCGCTGATCCCCTGCCAGAATCCCAAGCCAAAGCTGATCGCGGCAACTACGAACGTGACCGCCAGGTTAAGCCACACCAGAGCGCGCGATCGCGGAACAAATAAGCCGCCACCGCGGCTGCCGTCGCCAAACGTCTGGGTCATGCCGTGATCCCCACCAATTGTCCGGCCGCCGCAATGCCGGCCGCATGGCTTTGCTCGCCGACGACCAGAAACAGGAGCAGGATGAGTGCCGAGACGAACACATAGATGAACGCGCCGAGGCGCACTGATACGGCTTCAGACACGACCACACGGACCGTAAGGGTCAGCACGGCCAGTATCGCGGCGAAGCCAAAGACGGCCTTTTGAAGCGGGGAAAGGTCGGGTAACGCGACTCCGCTTCCCGACTGCGGGGGCAGCAGCAAATAGCGGGTCAACACGTCCGGATTGGTCTTCAAGGCATCACTGGCCACCGCCGCCACGCCATAGGTGTCGCGGGTGCTGACATACAGCATGATGCCGAGAACCACGCAGCCCAGGACGACAAATGCCGCAAAGGGCGAAATGAAATAAAGGTATCGCCCGATGACTGGGACGAGCAGGGTCAGCAGCAGCGAGAGAACGAGGATCAGCCCATAGAAAAGCTGTGTCACAAACGCTTGCGTCGAGCCGAAATTGAACGTGGCGAGCACATAGCCGATCAGGAAGAGGTTGAGCGCGCCGAGCAGCCCGCCCGCCACGCCACCGCGCCCGCCGGACAGGCTGACGCCCCCGAGCACGAGGGCGGTCACCGCCGTCAGCGTCATGGTGGTGCCCTGTGTCGGATCTCCGGACGAAATCAGCGCGGTATAGCAGATCGCGCCGAGGCCAACGAAGAGACCGGCGATGACATGAGCACCGATCCGAACCACGTTGATGCGCACGCCGCTGGTGTAGGCCGCGCGCTCATCGTAACCCATCAGACGCAGGTTTGTGTAGAACGAGGTCATGGTGAACAGCAACCATGCCGCGATAGCCAGCAACACGATCAGAAGGACCGGTGAAAAGATGGTGTTGCCGAGGCCCCAGGACGACATCCAGTCGGGCGCAGTGCCGCCAGGCCTCGGGAGGATGACGAGGTTGATGCCGGTCAGGGCCAGAAAGCCACTCAGCGCTACAATGATCGGCTGGACACGCACGAATATGATGATGAGCGCGAAAAAGAGCTGGTAGAGCACGCCGATCCCAAGGGCGACCAGGATGACACCAAAGGGACCCGTCACGATGCCAAGCCCGTTGAGCTTGACGATCGTAACATTGATGAAAGCGAGCAGCGGTCCGACTGCCAAGTCGACAGTGCCGCGTCCCGCCACAGCCAGGGCCACAAGGGAGAATGTCGCCAGTATCAAGGGCGCCGACACGATGATCGCGCTGCCGAATCCCGATAACGATACGAGGTTCGGCCCCCTGATGACCGCAGTGCTCAGGAGCAGCGCGATCAGCAGGATCGGGACCAGCAGGTAGGTGTTTTGGGAGGCCCTGGACTGAGACATTACCATTTGTCTTTCGTTGCTAACGCAACCTAGAACTCAATGACCTTCCGGCCCTCGTTGGGCCGCTCGTTGCGGGACGATGACCGGCTTTCGGAAATGCTCCGTCCCGACAGGGCATTGCTGCCTTGACCGCGTCTTTCCGGATCCGCATTGAGGATTTTCTTCAGCACGGGAGAGATGACCTCCTTGAATTTCGCCGGGTCTTCCGACGTCGGGAAGTGACCGCCGCCAAAGATGATGCACTCGGAATTCTTGACCTTTTCGGCGGTACGCTGGGTCATTTCCGGCGTACAGGCGAAATCGTACTCGCCAGTCAGGAAGTAGATCGGCACCTTCCCCGAGATTTTCTGGCACTGGTCGCGGAAATCCGAATCGACGCTGTAGAAATAGAGGTCGCCCTTGAAAATGCCCGGGCCGCCTTGCGCGTAGTACCACCAGGTCTCCCACCGGTAATCGTCGGGAGAGAGCGGCGCCATCAGACCGAACACCGAGGTCGCGACCACTTCGCCACCATGGATGTGGGGGTGATGCAGCGGATCGATCCACCATCCCGGCGAATAGTCGCAGGCTTCAAGAGCGATGAAGGCAGAAAACTCGCTTTCATAGCGCAGTGCCAATGCCAGGCAGATGTTGCCTCCCATTGACTGGCCCATCAGGACCGGTTTGCGCAGATCCAGCGCCCGGCAGAACGCCACGATGAACTCACAATAGAATTTGGTCGTGAGTTTGTATTCGTCTTCCATCAGATGGAAGTCTGCCGGCGGGATCGATTTGCCATGCCAAGGCATGTCGAAGGCAATGACACGGAAATTCTGGCTGATATCGGGATCGCAAAGCTGATGCCGGTACTGGCGCCCGTCAGTGCCGGCGGTATGCAGGCAGACCATCGGAATGCCTTCGCCGTGTTCCTCGTAGTACGTGCGATACGTTTTGCCTTCGCACTGGACATAAACGTAACGCCCCACAATCGGATCGTGTGTATTCATGACAACTCTCCTGCGCTGCCGTTAAACTTGTCGCATCAGCGAGAGCATACGCGTCAGCGCCCGCAGATTCTGCCAGAAGGGGAGCGAATTGCCCTCAATAATCAGCTGCTTGTGCAGCGGATGCGCCATCGCCCAGATGTCGTTGAACATCGGCGGTGGGATTTCCTGGGCAAACTTCGACCAGGCGCTGCTCGGAGCCTTGAGCCAAAACTCCACGCCCATGTCATTGGGGGTGAGACCCTGTGCAATCTTCTGAATCTTGCCCCCCCGAACATCCACCAGATACTCGGTGTCATCGAAACCCAGGACGAATTTGCTCGTAAAAAAACGGCCGACGACCGGTAAGATACGGTCATCGTTGACCTTTCTGGCCCATCGCTCGATCCACTCCAGATCAAAGCTGCTCCTGCTTCCATATCTACTCATATGATCCTCCTGATTGGGGAATTCCTGCCCGTTCCTAACCGGGTAATGACTTCTTTGCGGGCCCGTAAACTGCCACGAACGACGCGGCATCGATCGCAACCGGCATCACTGCAGCCGCAAATACCGCGAAATCGGCTTCGGCCGGCAACTCGACTTTGTCCACCTTCAGCGCATAGAGCGTGAAGAAGTACCGGTGCGCTCGATCCGGCGGCCAAGGTCCACCGTATCCCTTGCCAAATCCCGGGATCTTGAATGTCACGAAGTCGCTGTTGAACTCGACAGCGCCGTGCGGCATTCCCAGGCTCCCGCTCGCTCCTTCCGGCAGTTCCCTAAGTTCCGCCGGAATGTTTGCCACCAGCCAGTGTGCAAACGAGCGGGGAAAATTAAACGCCTCTGGCAGATCAGGATCGGTGATGGCCAACGCGAAGCTGCGCGTGCCTTCCGGAGGACCTGACCAAACCAACCTGGGCGAGAGGCGGTTGTCTTCGGCGAACCGGTCGGGGATAACGCGCCCCGGCGCAATATCCGGACAACTCAGCACGAAAGATGGTGTTGCCGCCATATGGTTCACCTCCTGGTTCAGCAGGGTCACAGACCTTGGCACCGGCCGGCCCTGTTCAAGTCTCGGACTATGGCTATCTGCGACCGGCATCGGGTTGTCCGGATCATTCTCGTTGGCGGCCTCCCCGGGCAATCGCGCCGTTGCGCGGCGACCGAACATGGCATTGAGGATGACATGTCCGTCGAACGGCGGCTCAAAATCAGCCGAAATCGCGCCATTGCGAAACACGTGAACCCGCGTGCACAGATTCAGGAATTCTTCGAGCTCGCTGGATAGGAACACCACCGCGTTGCCCCGGGCCGCGAATTCCTTGAGGTTGCGGTAAAGATCCAGCTTGGCCCCCACGTCGATGCCGCGGGCCGGATCGTTGAGCACCAAAACCACCGGCTTTTCGGCAAAGGCCCTGGCAATCAGCACCTTCTGCTGGTTGCCGCCTGACAGCGATGTGATCAGGTTCTGGGGGCTTCCCATTTTGACGGCCAGTTTGCTGGACTCCCACTCGAAAACCGGCGTCAGCTTGGTTCGGTTGACGAAGTTCAGCACACCGCCGGACCGGAATTCGCGATACACTGGGAGCAGCAGATTTTCGTATATGCTCAGATTGGCAAAGATGCCTTCTTTCTTGCGATCGCCGCTCACGTAGCTGATGTTGTTTCGTCGCGCCGATGCGAGATCAGTAACCTCGCTGGCCTTGCCGTCGTTAACCACCACCAGCCGGCCGGCAATCGGAGACTGGATGCCGGCGATGCACCTTACGAAGTCCGCCTGCCCTTGCCCGTCCAGGCCGGTGATCCCGATGACCTCGCCGGGGTACACCGTGAAATTGACAGCTGCAGCGTCTGACCAGACCCGAAGGTCAGTCGCGCGCAGAACCGGTCGGTCGCCAAGACGCGTCGGCAAAGGCTGATCACGGCTGGTCCCACTGCGCTCGGCGCCGGCAATGAGTTCGAGAATCCTGGACTCGGTGATCTCCTCTTTAGCCAGCTTGCCGACATCCACGCCGTCGCGCAGGACTGTCGCACGGTCTGCAATACGCACCAGCTCGGCGATACGGTGGGTGACGATCAGAATGCTCGCCCCCCCTTGCTTCAACTGCCGCATCTTGCGAAACAGCCTCTCCGTGGAATCGAAGTCGAGCGCCGCAGACGACTCATCGAGGATCAGGACCTTGGGATCGGTAAGGAGAGCCCTGGCGATCGTGACCCACTGTTTGACGCTCAGGGGCAGTTCGCCTACCAGGCCGGAGAGGTCGATTTCGAAGCCGAGGAGCTCGCGCATCAGCGCGGCTGCCTTGGCCTCCTTTTCCTCCCGGTTCATGGATGAACCCAGCAGGCTGTCTGCGCCCAGGTAAAGGTTGTCCAGCACCGAGCACTCATCTGCAACAAGCACCTCCTGAAAAACATTGGAGATGCCCAGCTGGCGCGCTTCGTGTGGAGACGTTGCCGACTTTCCAAGGATTGAGACCTGGCCGCTATCCGGAATCAGAACGCCCGAAATAACCTTCGCGAGCGTGCTTTTGCCCGAGCCATTACCACCAATGATCGCGTGAACCTCGCCCGCATAGGCCGTCAGGTTGCACCCGCCGAGCGCTACCGTCGGCCCGAAGGTCTTCCTGACCGATGAGAGTTCAACCGTGGGGTACGACATCATAGGTCCAGTTGGCCGACGTTGGTCGGCTAGACTTGCATGGAATGAAGGAAATGCCACCCCGTCGGCGTCGAAGGGGTGGCCAGACCGGTGGCAGTCACTGCGCCTTGAAGGTCTCGGGATCAGCCGGGCGCAGGAAAAACTGGTCCAGGTAATCCTTGCTTGCCCAGTTCTGTGCGCCGACGTTGTACCAGCCGTCAGAGTCTTCGCTGCAGTCGGCCGGGACGGCCTTTTCGAGCTGCTCGTAAGTGAGCGTCTGCGGCTTCGTTAGGATGGACTGGACCTTCGGCCCCTGTCCCTGAAGAGTGCGCATCATGATGTTCCACGCGAACTCAAAATCATCACCTGGGGGCCATGCCTGGACCGCCTGGCTGACGAAATCCTTGTTGTTGCGCCAATAGCAAAGCGCACCGATTTCGCCGCCGATCGAGAACGGCACCATGTCGCGTCCACTCTGTTGCAGAGCGCGCAAGGCACCCAACTCAGACGCCGACTGGATGATGATGCCGTTCAGGTCGCCCGGATTGGTGGCCAGCCATTTCTGGATCTCGGACTGGGCAACCTGGTCGGTCCACATGCCGGCAACTTGACCCACCACTTTGATGTCGGGGTATTTCGCCAGTGCCTTCAGCACGCCAACGTTCTGGGAATCCGATGCCGAAGCGCCGGGAATGCCTTCGACAACAAGGACGTTACCCTTGCCATTGATCTGCTTGGCCATCCATTCGCCGAGCATGCTGCCACCGACCACGAAATTCGCGGAGGAGTTCACAGCATATGGAGATGTCAGATACCCGGTGGCCGAAAACACCGGTATGTCACGCTGGTGAGCGTATTCAACGGTCTGGTTCAGCGAAGTCGGATTGGAGCAACAGACGATGATTGCGTCGACGCCCTGGTCAACAAGCTGCCGCATCTGCTGGATCTGCGTGGAGTCGTTCAGGTTCGACTGGGTAATGATCACGTCCTTGACGAGGCCGAGCTTCTTCCATTTCGGAATGAGTTCCTCCTGCAGACGTTTCATCACGTCAGCGCGCCACGTATTGCCCGCATATGAGCTTGCATAGCCGATCGTCCACGGCGGACCCTTCTTTGGCTTCCAATCGCGATACGCACTCTCCGCGAGCGGCTGCATCGGATCCATCATGTCCTTGTTGTAAAGTTCGTCCTGGATGTTCTTGGGCAGCTCATCCACGCCACCGGCAAATGCCGGACTGAAGCTGGCGATCGTTGCGACAACGGCAAGCGATCGCAACATGGTTGCGAATGTCGTCAATTTTTCCTCCCTTAGTGCCGGGCGTTGAGCCGTGTGCACGCTGAGTTCAGTGGAACCCGCGAGGGACTATCGGGCAATCAGGACCTTGGAGGTAATACATTTTTCAAATGCGCTCTATACGCTTTCGCTATGGAGATCTCTCGGCTGAAGGGTCCAAGATAGAAGCTATGGAGTTTCCCAAAGATTGGCGTGCTTTGGGGCCGAAGCGGCCAGTCAGCTCTTGAGCGATAGAACAGATCCCGCAGGCTCAAGCCATATGCCAGATACCAGCGCATGAGCTTCGCACCCCTCTGGCGGGCTTGAAGACCCAGGCACAGGTGGCGCTTGCAACCCCTGATGGTCCCGGTCGTGAAGAGGCGCTTCGTCATATCGTCACGTCTGTCGACCGCACCAGCCGAATCGTCCGTCAAGTGCTGGCGCTCGCGGCGCTCGAAGCGGCGCCGCCGCCCTCCGCAGCCTAGACCGAAATGGCGTGGCGATCTCCGATGGGGGCCAGGCGTGGATGACGATGAGCTGCCGCGCATCATCGAGCGGTTCCATCGAGGGCGCAACAAAGCGCTTCCGGCACCGGGCTTTGTCTTACGATCGCAACAATGGCGGCGGCGCGACTGGGAGCGATCCTTAGTTTCCGGAATCGACCCGACCGGCAGGGCTGGTCGTCGAGTTACAATGGCGCGCGACTTCCCGCTGAAGCCGCGTCACGCGTCCTGGATCAGAACCTATCCTTCCGGAAAGGTGCCAGATCGATCGCCGTCGGCAAACCGGCGGCAAGCTGCGACACGATCTTGCCGGTGACAGCGCCTCCGATCAGGCCCTGATGGCCATGGCCGAAGGCGTAGATGACGTTCCTCGCCCGCGACGCCCGGTCGATGACCGGAATGCTGTCGGGGGTTCCCGGCCGATGACCCATCCAGCGCGTGACCTCGCCGACCTCCAATTTCCGGAACATGGGTCTCGCCTGCTTCAGGAGAACATCCGCCCGGTGCATGTTCGCGGGCGCCCTCAAACCGGCGAACTCGACATTGCCGGCGATCCGCAGGCCATCTTCCATCGGCGAGGCGACGAACTTGCGGTCGGCCGAGATGGTCTGGATGCGCAAGCCGGTATCGGCGCCCTTGACCATGATGTGGTAGCCGCGCTCGCTTTCAAGCGGGATCCGGTCGCCAAGCTGGCGGGCAAGTTCGCCCGACCGGGCGCCGGCGCAAATCACCACGGTCTCAACCGGCATGCGATCGCCACCTTCAAGTCGCACCGCCGAAGGACCGCTGGCCCCCATGTCGAAGCCGATGACTTTCGCCCTGAAGAACCGTGCACCCTGTCGTGCCGCGTGTTCGGCGAGCCTGGCGACAAGCCGGCCAGGATTGGGGCACTGGCCCTGCTCGGGCAAATAGACCGCGCTCTTGAAGATCGGCGCCAGGGCCGGTTCGAGCTGACGGATTTCATCGGCATCGAGGATGTCCACCTTGACGCCGTGCTCGCGCCGCAGCCCGAGGCCATAGGCACCCTTCGACGGGCCATCGGCCGTTTCGTGGACGAAAAGCTGACCGCGCTTCTGCAGAAGATCCTCGCAGCCGGCTGCCTTGATCAGCGGCTCGTAGCACTCGAATGTGTAGCGGTGCAGCGAGCGCATCGCCGCTGATATCTCCTCGACGCGCGGTCTGCGGCTGGCGGCTAGGAAGCGCAACAGCCAGGGCAGCGCGTGCGGCAGATAGGCGAGCCGCACGATCAGCGGACCTTCCGGATCCATCAGCCATTTCGGCACGTTGCGAAGCACACCCGGCATCGCGTTCGGGATGCAGGATCCCGGGCAGATGCCGCCGGCATTGCCGAAGGAACATTGCTCCTCCGATCCGGGCAAGGCCGGATCGACCACCTCGACGGCAAAACCCTGCTCGAGCAAATAGTTCGCGGTGCAGACGCCGATGATGCCGGCGCCGATGACCGTCACCTTGCCGCGCGGCGTGCTTGTCGATGTCATGGCGATCGATCCGGATGTGCCGATCAGGGCGCGATCGCGCTCGGCGTGCCGGCGCGGAAGGCCGGCAGCGACCGCGCCACCATCTGCTGCAGCATGCGGAAGTCGGAGAGGTAGGCCATGAAGCGGTAGCCCATCTTGCGCATGTCGACACCATAGGCCACCGAGCCGCAATGGATGCCCGGAATGACGCCGGCTTCCTTGCACTTGGCGGCGATGTATTCGATCGCCTCGTAAACCGAGGGATAGCGCGGATCGAAGCCGGGCGCCTCGCCCATTGTGACGGCAAGGTCCGAGGGACCGACGAAGATGGCGTCGAGGTTCGGCGTCTTCAGAATGTCTTCCAGGTTCTTCACGGCCTGGTCGCTCTCGATCATCGCCATGGTGATGATGGTGTCGTTGGCGTGCTGAAAATAGTCCGCCCCGGCATAGAGCGAGGCGCGCAGCGGGCCGACGCTGCGGCCGCCCTTGGGAAAATAGCGGCAGGCCTTCACGAAGGCATCAGCTTCCTCGGCGGTGTTGACCATCGGGCAGATCACGCCATAGGCGCCGGCATCGAGCACCTTGCCGATGATCGCAGGATCGTTCCACGGCACGCGCACCATCGGCGTCGTATCGGTCGTCGAGATCGCCTGCAGCATCGGCACGGCGTCGACATAGTCGGTCGCGCCATGCTGGAGGTCGACGGTCAGCGCATCCCAGCCTTGCTGGGCCATCAGTTCGGCCGAGATCGACGACGGAATGCCGAGCCAGCCCGTCACCACTTCGCCGCCGGCGGCCCAGATGTCCTTCACCTTGTTCTTGCGCATAGCCTTGAGGTCCTTTGCTATTGTCGGGAATTCAAAATCAGGTCCGCCGCTTTTTCAGCGATGGCGATGGTGGTGATGTTGGTGTTGGCGGCGATGATCGTCGGCATGATCGAGGCATCGACGACGCGCAGGCCCTGCACGCCGCGCACGCGGCATTCGGCATCCAGCACCGCCAACCGATCGCCGTCGGCGCCCATCTTGCAGGTGCCGGAGACATGCCAGCCCGACCAGACGGATTGCTTGACCCAATCGGCGATCAGCTCTTCATTGCCGAGCATCGCCTGGATGCGGTCGGTGGTGCCGAACTTGCGCTTGAGCAAGGTTTCGCGGAAGAACGGCGCGTAGTCGAAGAGGTAGGCCGCGGTTGCGGTCTTGATCCAGTTCGACGGCTTGCGGACGCTGAGTGCACGCGCCTCGTCGCTGTAGCCGGCCAGGAACCAGGTGTTGACGTGCTGCTGGACGTCTGGCGACTGCATGATCTTGCAGATGCGCTTGAAGCCATCGACAAGGCGCATCAGGTCGCGGCCGTCGGAGGCCATGTTCAGATCGACGATCGGCTCATCGGTCTGCACCGCGGACTTCAACGTCACGGTGCCGCGCGAATAGGATTTGTTGACGCAGACATTGAGCGCGCCCATCGCCTTGCCGAGCGGATGCCAGCCGGCACGGTTGACGGGCATCAGCAGCATGTCGCCGGGATGGCAGTTGGCATGGTTCGAAGAGTATCTGACGCCCAGAAATATGTGGCGCCGCTGACCGGGCTTGAGCCGCGCGGATTTCTTGAAATGCGCGCCGACGGCCAGATGCGGATGATCGGTCAGGTTCTCGCCGACACCGGGGCGGTTGGCGACCACGTCGATGCCCAGCCGCTTCAGCTGCGCCGCCGGACCGATGCCAGCGCGCATCAGGATGGCCGGCGAATGCAGGGCGCCAGCTGAAACGATCGTCTCGTTGGCGCGATGAATCTTCGTGCGGCCAGCGATCGTGACCTCGACGCCGGTGATGCGCGGCCCCTCGGTCACCAGTCTCTCGACGAAGGCATTGGCGAAGATGTGCAGGTTCTTGCGGGCACGCGCCTCGGCGTCCAGATAGCCGATCGCGGTCGAGACGCGGCGGTCGTTCTCGTTCGACAAAGGCAGCGGGAACGAGCCGTCCTCGAAACTGCCATTGTAGTCCGGCCGGTAGGGATAGTCGCTTTCCGTCACCTTGAGGACGGATCGGGTAAAGCCGGCCCAGTCCTGCGGAAAGACGCGGCGGATCGGAATCCGCCCGGTCTTGTTGTGAAGCTCGCCATCGAAATCGAGATCGCGTTCCAGCTTCTTGAGATAGGGCAGCATGCCGTCCCATCCCCAGCCGGGCAAGCCGAGACCTTCCCATTCGTCATAGTCGTGCGGCATGCCGCGCACCGCGAACTGGCCGTTGATGCTGGAGCCGCCGCCCATCACCTTGGCCTGTTCGAGCTTGGCCGTCTTGACCACCTGCGCATTCTGCTTGGGCGAGCGGTTGAAGACGCGTAGCTCCGTCCAATGGTATTTCGGGTCGAAATAGGACAGGCCGGGATAGCTGTCGGCGATCACCTCCGGAACGTCGTCCGGCGGCGTGTCGGGCCCGGCTTCGAAAAGCGCGACCTGCTTCGTGCCGTTCTCCGAGAGACGGCTGGCGAGCACGGCACCCGCCGAGCCGCCGCCGACAATGATGTAATCGAATTGCATGTGCTTGCGCTCGCTCAGGCGTAGTTGGCCCAGATGGCCTTCTGGCGCAGGAACGCCTCGACGCCGGCACGACCCATGTCCTTGCCGAAGCCGGACCCCTTGTAGCCGCCGGCCGGGTAGGTGAACTCCGGGCCGCGCCCGTGCTGGTTGATCCAGACCATGCCGGCCTCGATCGAATCGGCCGCCTTGAGCGCTTTCTTCATGTCCGTGGTGTGGACGCTGGCGGCGAGCCCGTAGACCGGGTGCGCCGCCAGGGCGAGGCCTTCGTCGAGGTCGGCAAAGGTGCGCACCGTCAGCACCGGACCAAAGAACTCCTCCTTGAAACCGATATTGTCGTCGGCGACATTTTCAAGGATCGTCGGCGCGAAAAAACTGCCTTCGTTGCGTCCTTCCAGCACCGTGCCGCCAGTGATGACCGAGGCGCCTTCGCTGATGCTTGCGCGCACCATCGTATCGATGCGCTCAAGCTGCTTGCGGCTGATGATCGGCGCGAAGGTGGTCGTCTCGTCCCAGGTCGGTCCCGCCTTGATCGCCTTGGTCCGGGCAATGACGCGTTCTAGAAGTTGATCCGCGATCTTGTCCTCGACGATCAGCCGCGAACCGGCCGTGCAGACCTGGCCGGCATTGTCCATGAACGCCGCAGCGACGCGGCCGGCCACCACATCGATGTCGCCGGCATCGGCCAGCACCAGTTGCGGGCTTTTGCCGCCGAGTTCGAGCGTGACGGGCTTGATGCCGGACTGGGCAGCGAGCGTCATGATCGCCGCACCGGTCTGCGTCGATCCGGTGAAGGAGATTTTCAGGATGTCGGGATGGCGCACGATCGCCGCACCGGTCGTATGACCATAGCCGTTGACGACATTGAACAGACCGGCGGGAATGCCGGCCCTGGCGGCAAGCGCCGCCAATGCCAGAAGGCTGTGCGGCGTCAGCTCCGACGTCTTCATCACCACCGCATTGCCGGCGGCCAGCGCCGGGGCGAATTTCCAGGCGGCGGTGATCATCGGAAAATTCCATGGAACGATCGCGCCTACAATGCCGTAGGGTTCATGCTTGACGATGCTCAGCGCATTCGCCTCGGTCGCGGTGACCGTGCCTTCGATCTTGTCGCAGAACTCGGCGTAGTAGCGCACGACGCCGGCGGTACGTACCGCGTCGCGGACGATCGTCATCGAGATCAGCCGGCTCGACCCCATCGCTTCCAGCTGTCCGAGATAGGTCGCGTTCTCTTCGATCAGCGCCGCGAAGCGCATGAGCACGGCGGCGCGATCGCGTGGCGCGATCTTCGCCCAACGGCTTTGCGCCAGCCCCTTCTTCGCGGCATCGACGGCTTGCTGCACCGCGGCCTCCCCGCCATCGGTGATCAACCCCATGGGCTGGAGATCGGAAGGGCGCAGAACCTCGATCTCCGCGCCAGGCAGTTCAATGGACTGCCCGCCGATATGATGTCCCCTGGGAATGGCGATTGTGGCCGGATCGAAACTCAGTGTCATTGATGTCTTCCTTTTGCGGCCAGCTCGAAAGGGGGGCGCATTCGACGATGTCCGCTTGGCTGTTTTCGCGTGAAGCGGCGTGCCTTCAGCACGCCTTCTCGGCTTCACGCGCCTCGAGGAACGGGCGAAGCAGATCCGCCGATTCATGGAAGCGTCCGACAAATGTCTTCAGACGCGGATGTTCGGGATGCAGCAGCACCTTGGCTGGTGGCCCCTGCTCCGCCACCAACCCCTGATCGAGGAATACGACCCGGTCGGCGACCTCGAAGGCGAAGCCTAGCTCGTGGGTGACGATCACCATGGTCATGCCGCTCCTGGCCAGCTCGACCATCGCCTTCATGACTTCGCCGACCAGTTCGGGATCGAGCGCCGAGGTCGGCTCGTCGAACAGCATCACCTTCGGCTGCATGGCCATGGCTCTCGCGATCGCGACGCGCTGCTGCTGGCCGCCGGAAAGCTGGCGCGGATATTTCTCGACGTGCTGCCCCAGCCCCATGAGATCGAGCAGTCGCAGCGCCTTCTGGCGTGCCTGCTCCTTCGGCTCCCTCTTGACGATGACCGGGCCTTCCATGACGTTCTCGAGCGCCGTCATGTGCGGGAAGAGATTGAACTGCTGGAAGACCATGCCGGTCTTGGAGCGGATGCGGTTGACCTCCTGGGCCGGTATCTGGGCGCCCTTGCCATCGGCCCTCCTGTCGAACAGCGTTTCGTCATCGATGACGATGCTGCCGCTGGTCGGCATGTTGAGCAGATTGATGCAACGCAGCAACGACGTCTTGCCCGACCCGCTGGCGCCGATCAGCACCACCACCTCGCCTTCGACGACCGAGAGATCGATGCCGTTCAGCACACGCTTGTCGCCGAATTTGAGGCAGATCCCGTCCAGCCGCAGGACAGGCTTGTCGCTCTTGTCCGTCACGGCGCTTGGTTCAATGGCGCTCATTTCAGGCTCCCTCTTCTTTCGAGTTTCCTGGACAAGAGGGTCAGCGGGATCAGGATGATCAGGAAGATGACGCCGACGGCGGTGTAAACCTCCATCGGCCGATAGGTGAAGCTCGAGATGTAGCTCGCCTGATAGAGAAGGTCCGGAACCGTGATCATCGACAGCAGCGTGGTGTTCTTCATCTGGATGATCGACTGGCCCGCCAGGGGCGGGATCATCTTGCGGAATGCCTGCGGCAGGATGATCCGGCGCATGCGCTGGCCATAGGACATGCCGATCGCGGTCGCCGCATCCGTCTGGCCGGGATCGACCGACTGGACGCCGGCGCGCAGGATTTCGGCGTAGAAGGAGCCGACGTAGCAGCTCAGCCCGATGAAGCCGGCCCAGAATTTCGTGACATTGATGCCGGCGAAGATCGGGAAGGCGTAATAGACCCAGAGCAGCGTGACGAGCAGCGGAATGTTGCGGAAGAACTCGACATAGATCTGGCCGAGGATGACCAGCGGCTTGAACGTGCTGAGCTGGATAAGCCCGATGAACAGGCCGATCAGCATGCCGGCACCGATGGTGATGACGGTGAAGTAGAGCGTCATCAGCAGGCCCTGCCAGAGCAGCCCGATATTGTTGGTTATCACTGTATAGTCGAACATGGCGTCCTCACTGGTTCGATGCACGTCCAGTGGTGGCCTGACCGCCGCACCAGGCGGCGGTCAGGCTGTTGCGATCAGAAGGAGAACCCTGCCGGAAGGATCGACAGGTCGATGCCGCGGGCTTCCCACGAGCGGGCAAGCTTGCCCTGTGCAAGGCCGAGCGAACGCTCCTGCAGGATCCAGTTGGTCAGGAAGTTGATGTAGCCGGCATTGCCCGGCTTGCGGGCGACGGCCAGCGTTGCCGGATTGCGCAGGATCGGCTCGGGCAGCGAGACATTGCCGATCTTCTGGTTGGTGATCTGCAGCGCATCGAAGATGGAAAGCACGACGCCATCGGCGCGGCCGGCCTGCAGTTCCATCAACGCCAGGCCACGATCTTCCACTGGTGTGATCTTGGCCTTCGGCAGCAGCGCTTCGGCGACGACCTGCATGGTGCTGCCCTTCTGGACGACGACGGTCTTGTCGGGCGAATTGAGCTCGGCCCAGGTCTTGACCGGCTTGCCGGGAGGCGTCAGCACGGCCCAGGCGTCGGTGAACAGCGGCTCCCATAGATAGTCGACGACAAGACCGCGCTTCGGGTTCGGATTGACGCCGATGGCGATGTCGATCTTGTTGGACTGGAAGTCGGCGGCCAGATTGCCCCAGGTGGTCTCGACAGGCTCGAGCTTGACGCCGAGCTGGGTCGCGATCTCGCCCAGGAATTCGTAGTAGAAGCCGCTCCATTGGCCGGTGGCCGGATCCTTGATATAGCCCGGCTCTTCGCCGGTCATCACAGGAACCTTGAGCACGCCGCTGGCACGGATCTGGTCGATGACGGCGGACGGACTGTCGTCGGCGGAAGCAGCGATCGGCGCGGTGAGCAGGCCAAGACCGATGGTCAAAGCGGCCATGAACGTACGCATTACCGTGAATTTCATGTCATTCCCCTTTCTGAGTTATTTGTGGTTAGCGGGCTAGAAATCCCTTCGAGAGGGGGTCGCCCTTCTCGAAGTAGATTGTCTGGGTCGAGGTAATGAAGGCCGAGCCCTCGATCTCGATGATCATCGCTTCGCGGCCTTGCTCCTCGACGCGCCTTTGCAGGCGCGCTTCGAACGGAATGCCGAAGATATTCCTGGCGCGATAAGTCTGGTCGGGGCTGATCAGCCCCTTCCCGAGCAGATAGGTCAGGCGCGCCGAGGTGCCGGTGCCGCAAGGCGAGCGGTCGAACTTGTTGGATTCCAGGACAAGAAAATGCGTCGCCGAATGCGCGCTGTCGGCATCGTGGAAAAGCACGCTCGGCGCGGCAGCACCCGCCAGCAGAGGCAGGTCCTTCATCGCCGCCTTGATCGCGTCCTTGATCCTGGCGCCGGCCTGCATCAAGACCGATGCATTGTCCGGGGTCAGCTTGAAGCCGAGCGACGCGGCGTCCACCAGCGCATACCACATGCCGGCATAGACAATCGCGGCATCAACCTTGCCAATGCCTTCGACGGAAACACTCAAGCGCTCCAGCCCGACATAGCTCGGGACGTTGGCTATGCGCACCCGGTCCAGCGAACCGTCTTTGTTCCAGATCAGATGAACGGTCACGATGCCCGCAGGCGTTTCCAGCGTGAAGCTGTCGCCCGTTTCGACAGAGATCTGGCCTGTGAAGGCCAGCGTCCTGGCAAGGCCGATCGTGCCGTGACCGCACATATCGAGATAGACATAGGACGAGATGAAGAACGCGCCATAATCGGCGACATCGGAGGCGACCGGCACCAGACCGACCATGGCGGCATGGCCGCGCGGTTCATGCAGCAGCGCCGGGCGAAGATGGTCGAAGCGCCGGCGGAAATGGTCCCGCTTCTCCCGCACGCTCGAACCGGAGAGTTTCGGAACGCCGCTGAGGATGACGCGCGTGGGGTGGCCGGCGGTATGGGAATCGATGACGCTGAACGCTGACGAGAAGCTGGACACGGACTAGCCCTCTCCGAACGCGTCGCGAATGCCGGCCCGCATGCTTTGCCAGATTTCCCGGATGAGGTTTTCGGTCATGGCCTTGGCGCTTTCGCCATCACCTGCGGTGATCGCATCATAGATGCGGGCCGTGTCGTCCAGCGACAGCTGGATGATCTTCGGATCCTGCTCGTAGGCGTGATAGCGGTAGCGCAAGGCCTGCTTTTCCAGACCCCCTAGCAGGCGTGTCAGCGTCTTGTTGCCGGCCAGCGTGTAGGTCAGGAGAGAGCCGCGGACGTCGACGATGAAGAACTGCCGTGCATCGTTCCTGGCCTGTGCCTGCTTCAGCTCCGACAAGAGGTTCTTGAATTCGGCCTTCTTTTCGATGTCGGCGGATTCGGCCGCCTGCTTGGCGACCAGCCCTTCGAGTTCGATGCGACAGGTATAGACCTCGTCGAAATCGCGCTGCGACATCGGTGAAACCCAGATGCCGCGCCTGGCCTCGCGCATTACCAGGCCGTCGCGCTCGAGCAGCCTGAGCGCCTCGCGCACCGGCGACCGGCTGACGCCGTAACGCGCGGCGACCATTTCCTCGGTCAACCGCTCCCGCGACTTGAGGCGGCCGAAGATGATCTCTTCCTCGAGCATCTCAGCGAGATTCTCCGGGATGGCGACCGACAATTTCTGGATGCGCGCTAAAATCATGTCGACACCATACTGTATACAATGTACAGGTCAAGCCATCGCGGAAATTTTCTTGTGACGTGCAATCCGCCGGCGGCTTTCCGCGCCCGCCGGGCTGAAAGGGCCAGGAACATGTATCCAGAGACGATCGAGCTGCTGATTGACGGCGTGTGGTGCCAAGGGTCGGACGGCAAGTCCGAACCATTGATCAATCCCGCCACCGAGGAGGTGCTGGCCACCGTGCCGCATGTCACGGAGGCCGACCTCGACCGTGCTCTCGCCGCATCGCTCAAAGGCTTCAAGCTGTGGAAGACGATGACCGCGATGCAGCGCTGGGCGATCATGGACAAGGCCGCCGACCTGATCGAGCAGCGCAAGGAGACCATCGCGCGTGTCCTGACGATGGAGAACGGCAAGGCGCTGGCGGAGGCCACCGGCGAGGTGCAGTTCGCGGCGGACGCGACCCGCTGGTATGCGGAAGAAGGCAAGCGCGCCTATGGCCGCATCGTCCCTGCCCGGCTGCCCGGCGTGCGGCAGATGGTGTTCAAGGAGCCGGTCGGGCCTGTCGTCGCCTTCGCCGCCTGGAACTTTCCGGCCAGCAATGTCATCCGCAAGATTTCAGGTGCGCTCGGCGCCGGCTGCTCGATCATCCTGAAGCCGGCGGAGGAAACGCCGGGGACCGCGGTCGCCATCGCCCGCTGCTTCCAGGACGCCGGACTGCCGGCAGGCGTGCTCAACATCGTGTTCGGCGAACCAGCCAAGGTCTCGTCCTATCTGATCGCCTCGCCGATCCCGAAGAAGGTCTCGCTGACCGGATCGACGGCCGTTGGGAAGCTGTTGCAGAAACAGGCGGCAGATACGCTGAAGCGCTGCACCATGGAGCTGGGGGGCCACGCCCCCGTCATCGTTTATGAGGACGCCGATCTCGACAAGACGCTCGATACGCTCGTCGCCTTCAAGTTCCGCAATGCCGGCCAGGTTTGCACCTCGCCAACCCGCTTTTACGTGCATGAGGCTATCTATGACCGCTTCATCGAAGGCTTCGCCTCACGCGCCGAAAAGCTCAAGATCGGCGACGGCCTCGACGCAAACGTGCAGATGGGCCCGATGATCGCGCCGCGACGGCTCGACGCCATGGACGGCTTCGTCAGCGATGCGACAGCGAAGGGAGCGAGCGTCGTCACCGGCGGCAAGCGGATCGGCAAAAAGGGTTATTTCTACGCTCCGACCTTGCTGAAGAATGTTCCGGATGCCGCGCGCATCATGTCCGAAGAGCCGTTCGGGCCGATCGCGCCGACCACCACCTTCTCAACCTTCGACGGCATGATCGAACGGGCAAATTCGCTGCCTTATGGCCTGGCCTCCTTTGTCTTCACCCGCAATCTCAGCCTCGCGCAGAAGACCGAGATGGCACTGGAGGCCGGCATGGTCGGCGTCAACCACATGATGGTGTCGACGCCGGAAACGCCGTTCGGCGGCGTCAACGTATCCGGGTACGGCTCAGAGAGCGGCATCGAAGGCCTCGACGCCTATCTGCGGACGAAGTTCGTGACGGAGATGTAGAGCGCGCACATCGATGCGCTGCGGAGATGATTGGGGAGCGTGGGGATCAAGGCGAGGCATGGCTTCCGTTTTGCGAGCGCGATGCCGAGCCACCACACGATTTTCAATCGACCGCGAGCGCAATGATCATCTCGAGTTCCACCGTGATCTGGTTGGGCAGTGAACCTGCTCCAATGGTCGACCGGGCATGCATGCCTTATTCTCCAAACACGGAAACGAGCAGGTCCGAACAACCGTTCATGACAGCGGGATGGTCGGTGAAATCTGGGGGACGCGTTGATAAGTCCGAGGACCTTGACGATGTCCGCGACCCGGTCGATCGAGCCGGCCGCCGCGTCTGCGACGGCCAGCAGATGACGGCACCAACACTCATTCAGGATAAGTTGTCGGTTTCCAGATGTGGGTGGACATGATGTCCCGCAGTTCCGTGCGCACCGCGCGGAAGAGCGGCCGAAAATTCGAGGACATCGGTCGCTGCGACGAGGTCGCGAGGATCAGCTGTCGGGTGATCGGTGGGTCGAATGGCCAGACCTCGATGCGGCCAGCCTCGACAAGGAGATGGACGGAAGCATAGGGCAGAACCGTATAGCCTGTGCCCTCCTCGACCAGAAGCAAGGTTGACGGCATTGCCTCCAGCTCCATCTCGACACGCGGATAGATGCCATGCTCCGCCAGGGTGTTGTCGATAAGCCGCCGCAGCCCGTGCGGGCGGCTGGGCAGGATCATCGGCAACTCGGCGAAGATGTCGAGGCCGACCGGCGCGCGCGGCAGCACGCGCTCTGACAAGACCGGTCCGATCAGAAAAAGCTCGTCATCGGCCAGCGGTTCAGTCAGCACGGACGGATGGTTCGGCGAATTGTACAGCACGGCGGCGTCGATGCGGCCGGCAATCAGCCATTCCAGGATATGGCCGCTGAAGCCCTCGATCACCTGCAGCGCGACATTGGGAAACTCGTTCTTGATCTTCTTGACCAGCGGCACCGTCAACACGGTGCCGACCGAAGGCGGCACGGCCAGCACCAACCTTCCCTTCGGCGAGGATTTGAGGTTCGAGACTGCATTCTGCGCCAGCCGCATCCGCTCGACGATCTCGTCGGCATGAGCCTTCAGGAGCACGCCCGCCTCGGTCAGGACGACACCGCGTCCGTTGCGATAGAACAGCTCGACGCCGAGCTCCTCCTCAAGCCCGCGAATATGGCGCGTGACCATCGGCTGGGTGACGCTGAGGTCGAGTGCGGCCTTCGAGAAGCTGCCAGCCGCACCGACGGCGATGAATACCTGTAGCTGCTTCGTGTCCAACTCTCACCCCAACCATCCGCTGCCGCAGCGCTTCCAAGCCCCCCAGTGGTGTCCGTGTCACGTACCGAACGCGTACTTCTGGCCTCGGACATTCAGAAACACGGCATAGACCGATGTTGTCGCCGTGATGAACAGCCGATTGTTGCGCGGCCCGCCAAAGGCCAGGTTCGCAACCATTTCCGGCACCTGGATTTTCCCGATGAGTTCACCTTCGGGCGTGTGGCATTGTACGCCATCCCATGCGCTGATCCAGAGATTGCCCATAACATCAACGCGAAAACCATCCGGAATGCCAGGCGATATGTCGGCGAAGATGCGGGAATTCGCCAATCTGTCGCCGTCGACGTCAAACTGCCTGACGTGATGCGGAGCGCCGCGGTCGGTTAGAAAACCGGAGTCCGAAATGTAAAGGTGCTTCTCGTCGGGCGAGAAGGCGAGCCCGTTCGGCATGGAGAAATCATCGGCAACGACGGTGATCTTTCCCGATAGCGGATCGATCCTGTAGACGCGGCAGCCCGGCTGCTCCTGCAGGCCCTTGCGCCCTACATAATCGGAGATGATCCCGTAGTTCGGATCGGTGAACCAGATGCTGCCGTCGGACTTCACGACCACATCGTTCGGCGAGTTCAGCGGCTTGCCACCGTAAGCGGAGGCCAGCACCGTGATCGAGCCGTCCCATTCGGTACGCACGACACGGCGTTCGCCCTGCATGCAGGTCACCAGCCTTCCACTACGGTCGCGCGTGTTGCCGTTCGGGTTGGAGACATGGCTTCGGAACAGCGAAACCGCCCCCGTCTCCTCGTCCCATCGCAGCATGCGGTCGTTGGGAATATCGCTCCAGATCAACGAGCGGAGGTCGGCGAAATAGACCGGGCCCTCCGCCCAGCGATTTCCCGTGTGGATGGTTTCGAGGAATGCGACCGGATCGATCAAATCCCCGAATCGCGCATCGATCGTCTCGTAGCAGGACATCGGCCGCCCCCTCGCCTATGGCAGCCGGATCGCGACGGTCTTGGTCTCGGTGTAGAGCTGGAGCGCCTGTTCGCCAAGTTCTCGCCCCCAGCCCGATTGCTTGAACCCGCCGAACGGCATGGTGACGTCGTTGAAGTTATGGCAGTTCACCCAGACCGTGCCGGATTTGATCTTCGCGGCCAGCCGATGCGCGGCGCCTAGATTGTTGGTCCAGATCGATGCGGCAAGGCCATACTCGGTGTCGTTGGCATCCTTGGCGAGTTTGTCCAGGTCGTCGTCGTCGAAGGGCATCGCGCAGGCCACCGGCCCGAATATCTCTTCGCGGATCACCGACATGTCAGGCCGCGTGCGGGAAATGACCGTCGGCTTGACGAAATAGCCGACGTGGCCCGCACGCGCGCCGCCAGTGACGATCTCGGCGCCATCGCTCCTGCCTTCCGAGATCAGCCGGGTGATGCGTTCCATCTGCTGCTGAGAGACGACGGGGCCAAGCTCCGTCGCAGGATCAAGCCCGGCGCCGAGCTTCAGCTTTTCGGCCCGCTCGGCGATCCCGGACATGACCTTGTCGTAGATCTTCTTGTGAACGAAGAAGCGCGTTCCCGCGCCGCAGCTCTGCCCGGCATTGAAGAATGCCGCGCTCGAGGCGCCGGCCACCGCCATGTCGATATCGGCATCGCCAAGCACGATGGTCGGTGCCTTGCCGCCAAGTTCCAGGCTGACCTTCTTGAGATTGCCGGTCGCGGCGCGGGCAATCAGCCTGCCGACCTCGGTCGAACCGGTGAATGCCACCTTGTCGATGTTGGGATGGGCAGACATCGCCGCACCGACGGTTTCGCCAAAACCGGTCAGGATGTTGACCACGCCTTCCGGAAAGCCGGCGTCCTGGACCAGCTTGCCGAAATAGAGCGCGCCGAGCGGCGTCTGCTCGGCCGGCTTGAGCACGATCGTACAGCCGGCCGCCAAGGCCGGCGCCACCTTCCAGGCCAGCATGCTGAGCGGGAAGTTCCACGGGATGATCTGACCGACGACGCCGACCGGCTCGCGGCGGGTATAGGCGTGCCAGTCGCCGGGCGCATTGATCGTCATCGTCTCGCCATTGATCTTCGTGGCCCACCCCGCATAGTAGCGGAACGTCTCGGCCGTGAACGGCACCTCGCCATTGCGGGAATCACCGATCGGCTTGCCGCTCTCATAGGAATTGAGCGTCGCCAGCATATCGACATTGGCATCGATCAGATCGGCGAGTTTCCAGATCAGCCTGGCGCGCTCGGCCGGCACCATTTTGGACCAGGGGCCGTCGATCGCCTTGCGCGCGGCCTGGACCGCCAGATCGACATCGGCGCTGTCGCCGGCCGGCACGGCCGCAATGATCCGGCCGTTCGAAGGATCGACCACATCCAACGTCTTTCCCGAGGCCGCCGGGAGCCACGCGTTGCCGACAAGCATCGCATGGCTGCCGCCGACGAACGCCGCCACCTTGGGATCGAGTGGCGGCACGGCATCGAAACGTATGGTCATGGCTTCCTCCCGAAGCATCTGGTCGATCAGCGCTGGACGAACGGCGCGGGAATGGAATTCCCTGCATCGATCCAGATGCTTTTTTCCTGAAGATATTCGTAGATGGCGGTCTGGCCGTTCTCGCGGCCGATACCCGACTGCTTGTAGCCGCCGAAGGGGGAGAGATAGCTGGTGGCGCGGTACATGTTGACCCAGACGCTGCCGGCCTCGAGCCGCTCGGGCAGGCGGATCGCCCGACCGAGGTCCTGCGTCCACATCCCGGCCGCAAGCCCGTAGATGGTGTCGTTGGCGATAGCCACCGCCTCGTCCTCGTCGTCGAAGGGAATGACCGACAGCACCGGTCCGAAGACCTCTTCCTGGGCGATGCGCATGGACTGCTTCACGTTGCCGAAGATCGTCGGCTCGACGAACCAGCCGTCGGCAATCGACGTGTCCTCGGGTATCTTGCCGCCGAGCAATTGCGCAGCGCCCTCGCCATTGGCGATGCCGATGTAATCGAGCACTTTCGCGCGCTGCGGCAAGGTGGTGATCGGACCCACCTGGGTCTCGGGATCGAGCGGATCGCCGATCCTCGCGGTCTTTGCGAAGGCGACCAGCTTCTCCGTCACCTGGTCATAGACCGAGCGCTGCACGAGTGCGCGCGATCCGGCGATGCAGGTCTGCCCGGTCGCGGCGAAGATGCCCGAAACGAGGCCGGGAATGGCCGCGTCCATCTTTGCGTCGGCAAAGACGATGTTGGCGGATTTGCCGCCGAGTTCGAGCGTAACCTTCTTGAGCCCGCCGGCGGCGGCCTGATAGACGCGGCGGCCGGTGGCGTCGCCGCCGGTGAAGGCCACTTTGGCGACATCGGGATGCGTGACGAGGCGGTCGCCGATCTCGTGCCCGAAGCCGGTGACGATGTTGACGACGCCCTTGGGAAAGCCCGCCTTCTCGAAAAGCTGGCCGAAGAACAATGCCGACACCGAGGAGAATTCCGACGGCTTCCAGACGATCGTGTTGCCTGCGGCGAGCGCGGGAGCAAGCTTCCATGTCGCCAGCATCAGCGGCGAGTTCCATGGAGTGATCGCTGCCACCACCCCGAGCGGCTCGCGGCGCGTGTAGTTGAACACGCCCGGCTTGTCGATCGGGATGACGCGCCCCTCGATCTTGTCGGCGAGGCCGCCAAAGAAGCGGAACCATTGCGGGATGTATTTGCACTGCATCCGCATTTCATTGATCAGCTTGCCGTTGTCGCGGGTTTCGAGAACGGCCAGGTTCTCGGCCTCCTCCGCCACGAGGTCGGCAAAGCGCGTCATGATCTGTCCACGCACCGTTGGGGTCATTGTCCGCCACTCGCCACGGAACGCGGCCGCGGCTGCCTGAACGGCCGCATCGACATCGGCTATCCCGGCGCGCGGGACGAGCGCCCATGCCTTGCCGGTGAAGGGATCGAAGGATTCGAAATAATCCCCCGACCGCGCGGCGGCCGGGCGGCCGCTGATCAGCATGGAGAGCTTTTCCGTGGCGAGCGGCGGACGGGTTGTCATGCTCCGACTTCCTGCAAAGCTTCGCGCGCCACCCGGAAAGAATCCACGCCTGCGGGCACGCCGGCATAGATCACGACCTGTAGAAGGACTTCGCGGATTTCGTCCTTGGTCACACCGTTGGTCAGCGCACCCTTGACATGCATCTTCAGCTCGTGCGGACGATTGAGCGCGGCAAGCATGGCGAGGTTCAGCATGCTGCGGGTCTTCTTGTCGAGCGTGTCGCGGCCCCAGACGGCGCCCCAGCAATATTCCGTCACGAGTTCCTGCAGCGGACGATTGAAATCGTCGGCGCTGGCGAAGGACTTCTCGACGAATTCGGCGCCCAGAACCGATTTGCGGATTTCAAAACCCTTGTCGAATACATCTTTGCCCATTGGATTGTCCTTTCCGTTGATTGGGAGATCAAAGGCCGGGAGTCGGCCGATATTTGCGGCCGCGCGCAATGACGTGGCCGAGCGAGCCGTTGGTCAGGTAAATCTGCGTCGCCTTTGAATCGTAGGGGACGTTCTCCTGGCCGGGATAGCCGATCAGTTCGCGCACGCGCGGGGTCATGTAGTAGGTGGCGATGGCAATCGTTGTGATCGCCGAGAAGGCTTCGCCATCCTCCTCGTTAAGGCTTTCCAGGCAAGCCTCGGCGCCGCTGGCCGGATCGACCGTGATGCCGCGCGCAAAGCCCGGCTTCAGGTCCGTGCGAAAATCCAGTGACTTCTCGACGTCGGCGTAGCCGCAGACGTCGCTGAACTTCGGCATCTTGCCATGCGCGGGGATCAGGAAATCGGCGAGCGCGAAGAAGATGTTCTCGTTCGACATGTCAGGCCACCTTCTGGTTGCGGCGTTCGGCGATCATGCGGCGCGTGTTGCGCAGCGCGACCGCCATGATGGTCGCCGTCGGGTTGGTGGCGCCCGAGGTCGGGAAGGTCGACGCGTCCATGACGTAGAGGTTGGGCACGTCGTGGCAGGCGCCCCATTGGTCGACGACCGAGCGCTTCGGATCGTCACCCATCACGGTGGTTCCGATCAGATGCCAGCCCGATTCACGCACCGGTGTCGAAACCAGAGTCTCGATGGCGCCGGCGGCGCGCACCGATTCCAGGCAGCGATCGATATTGAACTTCAACAGCCGGTTGGAGTTCTCGTTGACCTTGTAGACGATCTGCGGCGCGGGCAGCCCGTCGGAGTCCGTCAGATCCTTGGACAGGATCACCTGGTTGCTCTCTTCGGGAAGATCCTCGCCGACAATGCCCCAGATCAGCGAGTGACCGAAGCGGCGCGCCACATTCTCGTGCAGGTTGGCGCCCCAGAAATCCTGGAACCGGCCGCTCTCGGCGACATAGACCTTGGATCCGGTTGCCCCGGACACGCCGACCGGTCCGCCCGAGGGCATGCAGTTCCATTTCGAACCGCGCACGAAGCCGCGGCTTTCGTCGGTCTCGTAGAACTCGAGCGAATAGACCTGCTGGCCAAAGGGGCCGCGCCAGGAATCGAGCGGATCCGTGTAGGAGGCAAGCACGCTGGCGAAGGGATGCATCATCAGCCTTTTGCCGACCATGCCCGATGAGTTGGCAAGGCCGTCCGGATTCCTGGACCCTCCCGACATCAGCAGCAGCCGGGGCGTGCCGACGCCATTGGCGCACAGGATGACCACCTTGGCGCGCTGGCGCCGCTCCCGGCCGTTCGCGTCTATATAGACGACGCCGGTCGCCAGCCCTTGCTCGTTGGTCTCGACTTCCTTGACCCGAGCACGGGTGACCAGCCGCGCGCCGGCTTTCAATGCCAACGGCCAATGCGACCGGTCGGTCGTGGATTTCGCGCCCTCCGGACACCCGGTAAGACAGGTTCCGCGGCGCACGCACGGATTGAGTTCGCCGAACGTCTCCGACGGTATGGCATTGCTGCCGGGCCACCAGTGCCAGCCCATCTTTTCCATGCCCAGCGCGCCGCGCAGACCGACGGAGCCGATGGGCAGCGCCGGGAAGGGATAGGCACCGCGAGGCGGATAGGCCGGATCGCCGGCGAGACCGGAAACGCCCACCTCGCGCTCGATCTCAAGCTGGTAAGGCAGCAGGTCCTCATAGCTGAACGGCCAGTCCTCGGCCACGCCGTCCATCGACCGCACGCGGAAGTCCGACGGCAGGAAATGCATCCATTGCGCGCCATAAAGCGTCGCACTGCCGCCGACGCCGGCGAACATCAGCGGGTTGATGTCCGTCGTCGACGTGTCGACGGGATAGTCGTTGGGATTGTCACGGACGTTGGGATTGGGATGCCAGAGCTTGGTGCTGACAAGCTCGTGCTCCGGACGCGCGCCGGTATAGTCGGCATAATCAGGCCATTCGCCCTGTTCGAGCACGACAACGGAAATGCCGGCACGCGCCAGATGAAGCGCGGCGACCGAGCCGGATGGGCCGGCCCCGACAATCACGACATCCACTTCCTCGTCGCGCCTTGCCCGTGCACCGCGATCCGCCAGAACTTCAACGGTCATTTTCTTCCTCCCTTGGGGTCCAACGGCAGCATCGGGTCAGGCGAGCCGCGTCCGGTAAAACGCCGCCGCGCCGATGATGATGACGCCCTTGATGATGAGCTGCATCTCGATCGGAAATCCGAGCAGCAGCACGAGATTGTTGATCACCACCAGAACAGCCACGCCAAGCAGCGCCGCGAAAATGTTGCCGCGCCCCCCGGTAAGCGCCACGCCGCCCATCACGGCGGCAACGATGGAGTCCAGTTCGTAACCTTGGCCGACCCAGTTCGAGACGGTACCGACATAGCCGAGCAGGAACAGGCCGCCTATTCCCGCGCAGACCGAGCAGATGACGTAGCAAAGGATGACCACGCGATCGGGCGCGACACCGTTGAGGAACGCGGCCTTCGGATTGCTTCCCACCATGAATATCTCACGGCCGAGGCGTGACCGGTGCAGCACGATGCCGAACGCGATTGCCAGGAACGCCAGGGTGATCAGATTGACCGGTACGCCAAAAATCCGCCCCGAGGCCAGAAAGCCCATGCCCGGCGGCAGGGTGCTGATCGGCGCCCCGCCGGTATAGGCGAAACGAATGCCCTGCAGGATGATCATCATCGCCAGTGTCGCGAGAAACGGGCTGACATTGCGCTTGGCGACGAGCCAGCCGTTCACCAGGCCCACCACGGCCGACAGGGCGATCGCGGCGATGAAGATCATCGGAATCGCTTCATTGGTGGTGGCTTTGAAAGCGGTCGCCAGCACCGCCACCGTCGCCATCAGCGAGGCCACTGACAGGTCCAATCCGCGCACCAGGATGACGAAGGTCTGACCGATCACAACCATGCCAAGCGGTGCCGCGATGGTCAGCACATTGACCAGGTTGGCCGGCCGCAGAAAGGTCGGTGAGGCGAGAGCCGCGACGATCATCAGCGCGACCAGGAAGACCACCAGCCCGTAGCGCTCGAAGACAGACGCCAGGGAAATGCCTTGCGATCGCGGCATCGGTGTATCGAGAGGCGCCATCATTATCTCCGCCTTGGTGTGTGGATGCCGACCGCGATGATGATGATAAGACCCTGGATGACCCACTGGTAATAGGACGAGACATTGACGAAATTCAGCAGGCTGTTGAGCATGGTGACGAGCAGCACGCCAAGGAAAGTGCCAAGCACGCCGCCTCTCCCGCCGGCCAGGATGGTGCCTCCGACCACCACCGGCGTTACCGACTGCAGCGTCAGCGCGGCACCGATGCGCGGGTCGCCAACGCCAGTTCGCGCAGTCAGGAAAATCGCCGCTATGCCCGCGCACAGGCCCGACAGCGCGTAGGCAAGCACCACGATGCGATCGACCGGCAACCCGTTCAGCCGCGCCGCTTCCCGGTCGCCGCCGACGAAGTAGATGCTGCGGCCCGTGCGCGTGCGCTGCAGCCAAAGCCCGGCGAGCGCGAAAATCGCGACGAGCACGACGGCGCTGAGCGGAACGCCGCCGACCTTTGCATAGGCAATATCCGCGAAGGCACGCGGTACGGAGCCGCCGGGCTCCTTGCGGTACATCAACGTTCCGCCGAAGATGATCGAGGACATGCCGAGCGTGACGATCAACGGATGGACACGCAGCACGACCGTCAACAACCCGTTGAGCGCGCCCACGGCGGTCGCGGCGACCAATGCGAGCGGCAGTGCAAGCCACACCAGATCGGGGCGCCATTCGAGGAAGTTCGCCAGAAAGACGGTGAGCGCACCAACCAGCGAACCGACCGCCAGATCGATGCCGCCCATCAGCACGACAAACGTCTGGCCTAGGCTGACCATGCCCAGCACGATGAGCTGCTGGAACAGGTTGCCGATGTTGCGCCAGGTCAGGAATCGATCGGACAGGAAGCCGCCGGCGACCGCAAGCAGGACCAGCAGCACCGCCACGATCAGATAGGAAAGCATCAGCCGGTTGCGGCGAAGATCCATCGTGATGGCACTCATCCTACCGGCTCCGCACGCTGATCGATTTCCGCATTGCGGTGCCCGACAGATCGTACCGCGAGATCCATGATCGCCTCTTCGCCGAGCGCATCGCCGTTGATTTCGCCGACGACATAGCCTTGAGCCATCACGAAGACCCTGTCGGAAAGGCCGACGATTTCGGGCAGTTCCGAACTGATCATCAGTACGCCGACGCCAGAATCCGCCAGCCGGCGCACGATGCGATAGATCTCCACCTTGGCCCCGATATCCACCCCGCGCGTCGGCTCGTCGAGGATAAGCAGCCTGCTGGCGATGCGCGACCAGCGGCTGAACAACACCTTCTGCTGGTTCCCACCGGAGAGATTGCCGATCTTCACGTCAGGCGACGGCGTCGCGACCGAAAAGTCCTGGATCTGCCGCATGGCCACCGCACGTTCCCGCTTGCGGTCGATCAGGCCATGTTTCGTTATGCCGCCGAGGTCGGGCGCTACGATATTGGCGGAAATCGGCAGGCCGAGAAACAGGCCGTCGTCCTTTCGGCTCTCGGTCAGAAAACCGAGTCCATGGCGTATCGAGCCCTTCGGAAGCTTCGCCGCAAATGGCTTGCCATCGAATTCGATCACACCATTCTCCACGGTGCGCGTGCCGAAGATCGCCTCGGCGACCTCAGTGCGCCCTGAACCGACCATGCCGGCCACGCCGACGATTTCGCCAACCTTGACGTTGAGGCTGACGTCACGGACGCGCGGACCAGCCTTGAGATTGCGAACGGCGAGCACATCCGGGCCGCTCGCCCGTGCGGTACGCCGAGGCGGATAGATCTGGCTGAGCCGGCGACCGACCATCCGGGTGATCATCTCCTCGCGCGTGAGCGCGCTTACCGGGCTCGTGCCGACGAGCTGGCCGTCCTTGAGGATCGTGACCGTGTCGGCGATCTCGAAGATTTCCTCCAGCCTATGGGAGACGTAGACGATGCCGACGCCTTCGTTGCGCAGCCTGCGCATGTTCTCGAACAAAAGATCGACCTCACGTCCGGCGATGACCGCCGTCGGCTCGTCCAGGATGAGCAGCCGCACCTTGCCGACCAGGGCTTTCGCGATCTCGACCATTTGCTGGTCGGCAAGCGGCAATTCGTCGATCCTGGCGTGGGTTGGGATGTCGACGCCGAGCTGTGAGAGGATTTCAGCGGCGCGGACGTGGCGGGCGCGGTTCGAAATGAGACCCAGCATGCCGCGAGGCTGCGTATCGACCAGGATGTTCTCGGCAACAGAAAGCTCCGGAAAAAGAGCAAGCTCTTGATGGATCACGTGGATGCCGGCAGCGCGTGCTTCCTTCGGCGACTGCCAGGAAACCGGCTTGCCGAGATAGGTCATGGTCCCGGAATTCGGTTTGGTCACGCCGCCCATGACGCGGATCAGCGTCGACTTGCCCGCGCCATTTTCGCCGAGAAGGGCATGAATCTCGCCGGGTTGCACGGCGAAATCAACCTTGTCCAGGGGTTTGACTCCAGGATAGTCCTTCTCGATCTGACTGAGTTCAATAACAGACGCTGACATATCCGGTGCTCGAACTGTTCAATGCACGTCCGGTGCGCGCCCAGGAGGGCGCACACCGGGTCGCTTGGGAGGCTTACTTCGGATAGTCGGGATTGAATGTGCTCGGATTGTAGCCGGCAGGCAGCCCGTTGCTTGGCGACAGATCACCCGGGTCGCTCATGCTGACATGGTCGAGCAGATGCCTGTCGCCCTTGACAGAGACCGTATCCGCGCCGGGCGACGTGACGACCTGGAAGCTCACCTCGACCTTGTCCGGGACCGAGATGCCCTTGAGCACGTCGAGCGCGGTCTCGATGCCGGTGATGCCCATCGACGTCGGATAGTCGATGCCGACCATCTTGATGTTGTGCTGGTTGGCCAGCTGATACATCCGGGCAACGTCGCCACCGGTCATCGGCGGGAATTCGCCGTCCTTGTAGCCGGCGTCAAGAAACGCTTCGATCGCGCCATAGCCCTGTAGGGCGCTGTCGGCCAAGACACCGTCGATGGCCTTGCCGTGCTTCTGGATCAGCGCGGCCATCACCGATTTGCCGGTTGCCGGATTCCAGTCGCAATACTGCTTCTCCAGCACCTTGATGCCGGGGAATTTCGAGAACACTTCCTCGTTCGCCTTGATGCGGATTTCCGCGACGCTCGATCCGGCGATGCCTGGCAGCATCACGATGTTGCCCTTGCCGCCCAGCGTCTCGCACAACCACTGCGCCTCGAGACGGCCCAACGCCCAGTCGGATGCCGTGACGTAGGTGATGTAGTTGGCCGGCGTCTTCACCTTGCGATCGACCATGACGACGGGAATGCCCTGTTCGGTTGCGCGGCCGACGACGGAATCGAGCGCGTCCTCGGTCGAGGCCGCAATGAGCAGGATATCGACGCCCTGGCTGATCAGATCCTGGATATCCGCGATCTGCTTGGAAGGATCGTCATTGGCGTCGGTGACGAGAAGATGGGCGATCTCGTCGCGATGCTGGCCGGCGGACCACAGAACGCCATGCTGAAAGGCGACGCGCCAGGCATTGGAAATCGAAGCATTGGAGAACCCGATCGTGTACGGACCCGCCTTCTTCCATTTCGAGGTGTCGACCATGGTATTGGCATTGGGGTTCCACATCCAGGTGCGCGGCGCGCCGTAGTAGCCAGGCTTCTTTTCCGCCGTCTCCGAAGCGACGGCCGCGCTGGTCTGGGCGAGTTGGATGGCCGGCGCGGCGGCCATGGCTGCCGCCACGGCCGGCATGCCCCGGATAAAGCCCTTGCGGGAAATCTTGTGGTCTAGGATGCTCTTTATTGACATTGGTTCCTCCTCCTTAACGCTCGACAGAGCGTTTAAAATTCTCCTCAGGAATTCTCGCACACGAGAAATTATAAACAAAGAATAGATGTTTATATCTCGGGCAAATCGCACGAGCATTCTCCTGACAACCTCCAACTCAGGAAAATTCGATTGGACGCGATTTGACGCAAATTAGCAGTCGATTACCCACGATCGTCAATCTGCCGTCTTGTAATAGCTGCTATTACCTTTTTGGCCATTGGGAGGAGCGAGGAATACGACTTATCTAGCAGTCGGTGCTGGGCGCTCGAGGTGCGTTCCGTCGGAGGAGAGGCCGTGAATATTCTTGTCGTCTTGCGCATGATCCCGGATTCCGCGGGCGAGCTGCAACTCGCCGAGGACGGCCGCAGCATCGATCGGGAATGGCTGGATTTCCAGCTCAACGATTTTGACGATCATGCTCTCGAGGAAGCAATCCTGCTCAAGGAGGCCTGCGGTGCCAAGGTGACGGCGGTGGCCGTTGGCGAAGGCGCCAACCGGGTCCTGCAGATGGCCGCAGCGCGCGGCGCCGAGGAAGTCGTGGCACTTCAATCAGAGGAGGACGCCATGATCTCCTCACGAGAGATCGCGGCTTCCATCGCGGCGATGGCGAGGGCAAAGTCGGCAGACTTGGTTCTGTGCGGCGTCCAATCGACCGAGGATGTCTTTGGCCAGCTCGCGCCCTATGTCGGCGCGCTGCTCGACTGGCCGCATGTGTCGGGAACCAACCGTATCGTTGCGAACGGCGCCGTGCTTCGGGTCACGCAAGAGCGCGGCGCGGGTGTCGCCGTCACCTATGAGTTGGCCACGCCGGCGGTGCTCGGCGTTCAGACCGCGTCGAAGGCGCCCCGTTATGTCTCGGGCAGCAAGCTTCGCGAGGCGTCCAAGACGCCCATCGGCCGCGCCACGCCCGAATTGTCGGGTTTCGAGCGTTCCGCCGAGATCATCACATTGCGCCTGCCAGTCCAGGGCGGCTCCGGCGAGAACCTCGGCGGCAATGCCGAGACAGTCGCGGATCGCTTGATCACCATCCTGGCAGCCAAAGGCCTGGCGAGGAACTAAGCCATGAAATTGATTGCCTGTACCGAAGGCCATTCCGGCAAGATCGAAGCCTTCTCCCTTGAAATGATCGCCGCGGCGCGGTCGCTGGCCCAGGCCGACGACGAGGTCGTTGCCTTTTTCGCCGGCCGTGACGCGGAAGGCGCATCCGCTTGCCTTGGTGCCGCCGATCGCCTGATAGTGGCCTGCTCCACAAGATTGGATGTCATTCCCGCCGAGGCCTACACGCTGCTTCTGCGCGACGTCGTCACCGCCGAAAGCCCCGGCCTGGTCCTGGTTCCCTATTCGGCAAACGGACTGGACGTGGCAGCGGACATCGCGGCGCGAACCGGCTGGCCGCTCATCTCCTATGTCAATGAAATCAAGCGGCATGGCGAAAGCCTGACGATCGTCGCGCAGATGTATGGTGGCAAGATACTCGCCGAATGCGAAGTGCGGCTGCCCGCGGTTCTGATGATCAACCCAGGGGCCTTCGCAGCGGCAGTGCCGGATCCGATCGCGGCCGTGAACGTGCAAACGATCGATGCCGAACCCGTACTCACCAGCGGCAAGGTGAAGATGGTGGCCATCGACATGCCGGATTATGCTGACGTCGATCTGACGGCAGCCGACAGGATCGTGTGCGTGGGCCGCGGCATCGGCGACGAGGCAAGCATCGATCTTGCTCGCAATTTGGCGACGATGCTGGGGGCGGAGATCGCCGGCAGCCGTCCTGTGGTCGACAATGGCTGGCTGCCGAAGCTGCGCCAGGTCGGCAAATCCGGCCAGAAGGTGAAGCCGAAGCTCTACCTGGCGCTCGGCGTGTCCGGCGCGCCCGAACATCTCGAAGGCATGTCGCAGGCCGAGCTCATCATTGCCGTCAACACCGATCCGAAGGCGCCCATCTTCAATGTCGCGCATTACGGCGCGACCTGTGACCTGTTCGATCTCGTCGCCAATCTGAGCGACAGGCTGCGGGCCGGCTCTGGCCGTTGAGATGGCATCGACCCTGCCACTGTGGATCCTGGTCGTCACAGCACTCGCGCTGACGGCCTGGCGCTCTCGTCGTTACGCGGTTGCTCTCGCCAATGCACCGGCAGCGGCCCGCTTCGACCGCCCGATGCTGCGTCTCCAGGGCGTGATGGTCGCCATCGGCATGCACCGGAAAATGCTCCGCAAGCCGCTTTCCGGCGTGCTCCACGCAATCATCTTCATTTCATTCTTCGTGCTGTTCACCGCCACGATCGATGCCTTCGGCTCGCGGCTGTTTCCCGGGTTCTCGCTAGCGGCCATCGGAGGCGAAACCTGGATTGCCGCTCTGCAGGATATCTTTTCGGTGCTGATGCTGATCGGCGTCGCACTTGCACTCTATCAGCGCTACGTGCTTAGGCCTGCCCGCTTCGATGGCTCGAACGGCAGCGATGCGGCAATCATCTACGTGTTGATCGTTCTGATCGTGGCGTCTCTGCTGCTCGAGGCGGCGGCGCGCATAGCCGGCGGCGCCGACGGCTCGTGGCGGCCCGTCGCGTCGGCGCTGGCAGGACTGCTCGAGCGTGCCGGCATACCGGGACATGCGGGCGAAGAGCTGTTCTACTGGGTTCACGTCGGTGCCATCCTGGCGTTCCTCGTCTATATCCCCGGTTCGAAACACCGGCACATGTTCCTTGCCGCGCCCAATATCTACTTCCGCAGCCTCGAGCCCCGCGGCCTGGCACCCGCGGTCCCGGAAGCGCGCGAGGCTCCAGGCATCGACAACCTGGGACAGTTCGACTGGAAACAGCAGCTCGACCTTCTGTCCTGCACCGAATGCGGCCGTTGCCAGGCGGTCTGCCCAGCCTATGCCGCCGGCCTGCCGCTCAGCCCGAAGTTGCTGATCACCGAAATGCGCGATGCGCTTGCCGCGGGACCATCGGCGGCCCCACTGGTCGGCGGCGTGATTTCCGAGGAGACGCTGTGGGCCTGCACCACCTGTCGTGCCTGCATGGAAGCATGCCCGGTCGAGATCGAGCATCTGCCCAAGATCATCGACATGCGCCGTCATCTGGTCGACGAAGGCCGTGTCAGCCCCGGTCTGCAGGAGGCGCTGTCGAACCTGACCCGTCTCGGCAACTCCATGGGCAAGCCTTCCAAGATGCGGGCCCGCTGGACCAGGGAACTCGGCTTTCCAGTCAAGGACGCACGCGAGGAACCCGTCGACGTTCTGTGGTTCGTCGGAGACTACGCGTCCTACGATCCGCGTGTTCAGGAAATCACCCGCAAGGTTGCCGAACTGCTGACCGCGGCCGGTGTCGACTTCGGCATTCTCTTCGATGCCGAGCGCAACAGCGGCAACGATGTGCGGCGTGCCGGCGAAGAAGGTCTGTTCGAGACGCTCGCTCAGTCCAACATCGATGAGATCAAGGCGTGCAGCTTCAACCGGATCATGACCACCGATCCGCATAGCCTGAATGCGCTGAAGAACGACTATCAGCATTTCGGCGCGGCGTTCGAGGTGCTGCACTATACGGCGCTGCTGGCGGAACTCATCGCGGCGGGAAAACTCGACCTGCATGTCGCCGACGGCGCCAGGGTCACCTATCACGATCCCTGCTATCTTGGACGCTACAATGGCGGCTTCGATGCGCCGCGCGAACTGATCCGGGCCGCCGGCTATACGCTTCATGACATGCCGCGCTGCCGGGAGAATTCCTTTTGCTGCGGCGCCGGCGGCGGCCGCATCTGGCAAGGTGACGACGGCGTGACCGAGCGGCCGAGCGAGAACCGCATCCGCGAGGCACTGAGCCTGGGCGACGTCGCTTATTTCGTCGTCGCCTGTCCCAAGGACAAGGTGATGTACACAGCCGCGATCGATGCACTCGGCGTGGCCGACAGATTGAAGGTCGTGGACATAGCGGAACTTCTCGTGCCGCGTACAAGCCAGGCGCTCGAAATGCCCACGGTGGAAACGACCTGACAGAATGCGATCCGGGAAATCGAGACCAAGCACCATGGGCAATAGGCCCCGAAGGAGGAGAGAGCGATCATGTCGACCCTGAAAATCGGCTTTGTTGGCATTGGAAAAATGGGCACGCCGATGGCCACCCGTCTCATCAAGGCCGGCTATGAGGTGATAGTCCACGATATCGACGCCAACGCCGTGCTGGAACTGACCAATTCGGGCGCAAGGGCCGCGGGCAGCGCAGGCGAGGTTGCCGATGCCGCGGAGATCGTCTTTGCCAGCTTGCCGAGCCCGCAGATCCTGGAAAAGATCGTGCTCGGCGATGGCGGCATCGCCGACGGCAAGGCGGTCCGCATCTTCGTGGACATTTCCACCACCGGCCCGCGAACGGCCGCCAGGGTAGCCGAAGGCCTTGCAGCCAAGAACATCGCCATGATCGATGCGCCGGTCAGCGGCGGATTGAAGGGAGCACGCAACGGCACCCTCGCCGTCATGGTCTCGGGTCCCAAGGCCGCCTTCGAGACCGCGAGGCCGGTCATCGAGAATTTCGGCCGGATATTCTTCATGGGCGAGGTTCAGGGCGCCGCCCAGACCATGAAGCTAGCCAACAACCTGCTTGCGGCGGCGGCCCTTGCAGTCTCCTCCGAGGCGGTGGTGATGGGCGTGAAGGCGGGCCTCGATCCGAAGGTCATGATCGATGTCATCAACGCGTCGAGCGGCCGCAACAGTGCCACCGAGGACAAGTTCCCGAAATCCGTGCTGCCGCGGACCTTCGATTTTGGTTTCGCGACGGGGCTGTCCTTCAAGGATGTGCGGTTGTGCGTGGATGAGGCGGAGGCGATGGGCGTGCCTATGGTGGTGGGCAGTGCCGTGCGCCAGTTGCTGAGCGTGACGAACCAGCTCTACGGGCCGGATTCCGATTTTACCTGTATGGTCAAGACGGTTGAGACATGGGCGCATGTGGAGGTCGGCTCGGCCCAGACCCCGGATGTCGCCAAAGCGAGCTGATCATGGGTGACGCCGAACTTTATGAGATCCATGCCGTTCGCTACGGCCATTTCGAACGCCGCTCGGGTGAGAATTTCCTGGGCGGAGACACACATGATGTTCCCATGCCGCTCGACTACTTCGTCTGGGCGATCGTCGGCGAGAAGCGCACTTTCATCGTCGACACCGGTTTCGACAAACCGACCGGTGACAAACGCGGACGCAGTGTCGTGAGGCCCGTCGATGACGGCCTGGCGGCAATCGGCATCAACCACGCCGATGTCAGCGACGTCATCGTCTCACACATGCATTACGACCATTGCGGGAACCATCATCTGTTTCCGAAGGCGACCTTTCACCTGCAGGATGCGGAGATGGAGTTCGCGACCGGCCGCTGCATGTGCCACCATGCCATGCGCCATCCCTTCGAGGCCGAAGATGTCACCACCATGGTGCGGCGCGTCTTTGCCGGAAAGGTTTGCTTCCACGACCCCGAGTCGAAGATCGCGCCCGGCATCACGCTCCACAAGGTTGGCGGCCACTCGCGCGGATTGCAGGTGGTGCGGGTGGAAACCGACAACGGCGCGGTCGTGATCGCGTCCGACGCAGCCCATTTCTACGCCAATATGGAGCGCGAAAAGCCCTTTCCGGTCTTCGACCGACTGAGCGACGTGATCTTCGGAGTGGAACGGATGAAGCAGCTTGCCAGTTCGCCCGCTCACATCGTACCGGGGCACGATCCGCTGGTGCTCAAACGCTTCGCGCGCAGCCGCCAGGACGTCGAGGACATTGTAAGCCTTGCCCACCCGTTGGACTGATCACGTCGATGACGGGACGGCTGGGATCCAGCGACACGTTCGGGCAACGGGCGGGTCACGGCCTTCGCCAGGAGCGCACCGGGCATTCGGACACGCGCGGCCTCGCCCGGATCAAGGCGACGACCGGCTTCATTGCCGAAGACCACATGGCCGACCTCGGAAGGCTCGATGCCGGCGCGCTTGATCGCTTCGGCGGCTACCCTGGCGCCAAGCGCGGCCTGCTCCTCGCCGCTAAGCGTTTCCACCTAAAGTACCGATGCCGGTACGTACACCCGAAAGGATGTAGGTCGTCTGGATGGTCATATGCCGTCACCGTTCCTTCTGGCATCCTGAGGAAGCGCGGTCTCCATTGCCGGATCCTACTCTTTCCGCCGAGCGAAAAACTCCGCGATGCGCGCCTTGATAGCCGGGGAACGGCCGCCTCGCCTTGCAGATCCTGCTCAAATTGAAGCTGTTCGCTCGCACCGAAATCAGCCGCGACCGCCTGCGCGTCGAGAGCCGCGAGCCGCGCGCAAATCGCCAGAGCGGCGGCATGCATACCGTCGTCCTCTGCGATCTCCCAGACAGGGCCGAGCGTTCCGCTGTGATCCGGTCGCCCAACAACATCATGCCGGACGCGCGTACGCGGCCAAGGGTGCGTGAAAGAAAAAGCGGGTTGCCGGCATCGGCCACGAGCGCGATGCCGACGAAAGGCTCATAGAAATAGGCCGAGCGGGCGGCGATGACGATGTCGGCGGCGAGCGCGATACCCACGGCAGCGCCGGCGCGGGGCCGTTCACGGCTGCCACGATGGGCAAACGCGATGCCCGCATGGTCTCGATGAGAGGATTGAAGTGGCGCTCCGCCGTTTGTATCCCGTCATTGCCACTCGATTATCTCGTAGCACCTAAGTCGTTGATTTTACGTATCAAATAATTTTTCGCGGAGCGCCATACCGTCAGGCACACCGTCAGAAAAACGCACTCCTGAAAACATTGGCTTTTTCGGCTAGATTTCGGAAACGCATCTTCCGCCATCTATCGCCGTCCACGACAAAGCGCCACCGCGTGGCGCTGGCCAGGCCGTAATTGTTCGCTTCCCGATCGACCGGATCGGACAGGACGAGCTGGATATGGCGTTCCAGGTCGTCGCGGGTTACCGATCGCCTCATGCGGCATCGAGGCGTAAGCTCCAACACCATCGCCTCCTATCGCGACACCTTCCGGGTCCTGTTTGCAGTCGCGGCAGACGCACCTTGGCAAGTTCCCATCGCAGTTGACACTACGGGATTTGGACGCGCCTTTCATCGGCGCATTCCTGGAGGACCTTCAGACAAGGCCAGACCGGGGCTTTGCTGACCGGCGCCTGCCTGCAGTTCCCCGGCTTGGCGTCGATCGGGGTCAAAGTGCGCAGTATGCGTCCTGTCCGTTCACGAAGTGATGGAGCGCGCTGCCCGGCTCTCAAGGGCCGGAGCGCAAGATCCTCAATGCATTGTTCAGAGCCGCCTCGACCCGGTTCGAAGCGCGGCGGCAATCCAGCTTCAAGAATGGGATCATTGGGCTCCCGGCACCTTCCGCCGCCAGAGCACGCAATGGATCCAGGACAGGATAGGGATTTTGAGGCAGCGCGGGATCGTGGACAAACCGGTCACCGGTCGTGTAGTCGAGCGGAACGAGCTCACGGCACAAAGCCATGGTCTCACGATCCGTGAGGCTTCGGCTCTCAAGTTCGTGTTGAAGTGCGGCTATCCTGCCCAATAGGCAGGTGACGTTGAAGCGATCCGAAATCTTCTTGCCAAGCAACTTAACCTCTGCCTGAAGTTGATCCACCTGAGCGCCAGGATCGATCGGAAGCCGCTCATCGGTGAGCAAACGCCAGATTGCATGGACATAGACGCGCGTATCGCGGACCAGCACTTCGTCATCCATCTTGTCTAGCGTGTCTTCCGGCGTATGCCACCACCAGCCAAAACTTGGCAGGTCCATTCCCTTCGTCAGGGTCGAGGATGCATCAGCGTCACCAGACAAAGACTGTTCACCGATCCCCATGAATATCGAGGGAACGCCAATGCCCCAGAACGACTGGTCCCCCGCTCGGCTTACTCTCTTTCCGCTGATTGTCTGCTTCCCCTGCGTCTGAACCGACTCGCGAGCAAGCTCCACGAGTTCGACCGAGGCAGGCGCGTGGATGAGCACATTGTTGTTCCTGCCGCCCGTCGAATCGACGTTCACGTGAGCGACACAGCGCGATTCCAGTTCCGACCAGTGGCTGTCAGCATACCATGCAGACCCGGTGTATCGCCCATGTGAATGGCCGGACCAGAAGCAAAGCCTCAATTCCCGTCTCATTTCATCCCGATATGACGAGAATATGCGGGCCACCTCCAGCATGGTGGCGTTGGCACCACCATTGTCCATGACGCCATAGTGCCATGTGTCGTGATGTCCGGAGAACAGTACGAAGGATGCCCCCGACTCGCGACCGGAAAGTGTCGCCTCAAGCAAGGGCGTGTCGCGCCAGCCTGTGTCGACTTCGGCATGAATAACCGCTTCAACGTGATCCGTGTTCTGGAGCCGGACCTTCAATGCGTCGCCGTCTTCCTTCGAGATCGTGACGACAATCGTCGTCGGAAGGCGTCCGAAGGTTGCCGAACCAGGACTTCCCCAGACAGGTGAGACGCACATCTCGTGAAGGTGTTCGTGCGGGCTGACGTGGATTATTGCAGCCACGTTAGCCTTCGAAGCCAGGAGTGCAGCGGCCGGTCGTGCCATGCCTTCAAGCACCACGATCTTGCCGCCGACATCATGGTTTTCCAGGTCCTCTGGCGCGCCGTCAGCGACGTAGACCACCGGACCGCGAAAACCGTCTTCTGGCGACGAGACTGAAAAGGAATGAGTGATGGCCTCGACTTCAACTCCTGCCACTTCCAGGGACGCGTTGACAGGAAGGCTGATGTAGGCAGGGTGCGATATCAAGCTTGTCGAAAAGCCGTACCCCTGGAGCGTGGCTTCGAGATACCGGAAGCTTTCTCGCTCCGCTGGCGAACCCGACAATTTCACGTACTTCGCAAACTCCTCGAGATGCCGGCGCATCGCGCTTCCGTCTACCTGATCGCAGAGCGCTTCGATCGTTGTGCTCACGTTGGTTTCCTTCACTCGATCTCTCTTGGACTTACAGCATCATGGTGCGGTAACGACCTTTGCCGACGCGCCTTCGTTTCTCACAGGCATGGACGTTTTTCTTGCAACAGAGCTGGAGGGCGAAAATTGCTCTAGAATCAGGCTACGAGCTCTTGCTCGACCAGCTTGATCCAGTACTTGATCCCCAGCGGTATGATGTCGTCATTGAAATTGTATTCGGGTGTATGCGGAGCGTGAAACGAACCGTCTTCGGCAACACCGTTTCCGAGACGCATGAAGGCGCCGGGCTTCAGCGCCATCATGTCTGCAAAGTCCTCTGATCCGGTGGTTGCGCGAAGATTCCTGTTGACGCTTGCCGGACCGACCACAGCCTCGGCAGCTGCAATTGCAGCCTTTGTCTCAGCGGGCTGGTTTATGATCGCGCCAGGTCCGCGACCAAACTTGAATTCCGCCGAACAACCCCAGCTGTCCGCCGTAAGTGTCGCCAGCCTTTCCATCCTGTCCTGTATCGACTGCCTGACCTCGGCAGAAAAGGAGCGGACGGTGCCTTTCATTACCAGTTCGGACGGTACCACGTTCCAGCTTTCGGTATTCCCGCCCGATATGTAACCAACGCTGATCACGGCGGTATCCAGCGGAGCAATGGTCCGACCTACGATGCCCTGCAGACCCAGTACGAAATGCGCCTGGGCATAGGTGATATCGGTCGAGAGGTGGGGGGAAAGACCGCCGTGTCCACCCTTGCCGCGAAAAGTCACCTCCCAGATGTCGGCAGCGGCCATCATCGCGCCTTCGCAAATTGCGAACTGTCCGACAGGCATTCCCGCGGTGTTGTGAAGCCCGAAGATGGACTCGCAGGGGTACTTATCGAACAATCCGTCCTTGATCATGCGCTTGGCGCCATTCAGGCTCTCCTCGGCCGGCTGGAAGATGAAGTGAGCGGTTCCAGCGAAATCGTTGTGGGCTGCAAGGTATCCGGCTGCGCCCAGCAACATGGCGGTGTGGCCATCGTGGCCACAGGCATGCATCTTCCCGGGGATAGTGGAGGCGTAGGGCAGACCGGTCGTCTCGAAGATCGGCAGTGCGTCCAGATCCGCGCGCAGCCCGATCCTCCTCCCCGATGGTCCCTTCCCGTGAATTGTGCCAACGACGCCCGTGACCCCAAGGCCGGTTGATGTTTCGATTCCCCAGCTTCTCATCTTCGCCGCCACGATCTGCGAAGTGCGCTCCTCTTCGAAGCCGAGCTCCGGATTCGCGTGGATACCGCGTCGTATTTCGACGAGCTCAGAAAGGTTCTCTTCGAGCCAGCTTTGAAGGTTCGTGGAGAGCATCTTCAATTCCTCATACTATTGGAAGCGGTTCGCCGTGCTGGGGCGCGGCACGGTCAATGCTTGAGAGGCCTGAACGCCAGTGACCAGTAGCCATCGATCTGTCGCAGCTCGACGAGCGTGCCGACTTTTCCAGATGGTTGCGCCAGCCGCTCGTGCAACTGTCTTGCATCGTCGCTCGACGCAGCCCGGGATTCGCCGTTGTCATCGAGTTTTGTAATCAACAGCTCGACGGTCGGCAGTTCCTGGGGGTTGCGCCAGGCAAGCTGTGCAATGCAACCGATCGAGTTCCAGAACGTGCGGAGGGAGTCCCACTCGTAGTTCGGAAAGGCGCCTGCCGAGGCAGCAGTCTCGGGCAATATGTCATGCATGATGAAGTTGCCGATGCTGTATAGGATCGGCGAGTTTCGGTGAAATTCGACGGATTGGATTACGTGGGGGCCATGGCCGATGATCACGGAAGCGCCCGCTTCGATCGCCGCATGCGCCAAAGGTCGTTGATAATCAGCAAGCTCATTCTGATGAAGGGCTGTCCACCCGAGTGGAACACCCCAATGAATATTCACGACCACGAGGTCGCTTCGCTGCGAGACGTCACAGATGGCTGCGCACAAACGCTCAAGGTCGTCCGTGACCACTTCGGTCTGCACATAAGGGGCCATTCCGGGGGTCTCGCCCAAGGTTATGGGATCGATGAGGTACCGGTTGCTAATGCGTACAGGAGCAATGCCGGCCCGTCTGGAGCTAGCGGCGCTGGCAGTCGGCAGGTGGGTGGAGATTCCGAAAAAGGCGATACGGGATCCGCCAATTTCAATGATGTGCGGATCCAGGCTTTGCTCCAGGGTGTCGCCGGCTCCCACGGGCACCATGCCCGCCGCTTTCACGGCGGCGATGGAGTCAAGAAGCCCGGCCGTTCCGAAGTCCATTGCGTGATTATTCGCGAGAGAGAGAACATTCACGCCCCAGGCCGCGATGTCCCCGGCAACCTTCGGATCCGCTCGAAGGGCAATGAGCTTTTCATTAGGAGCGCGGTCGCCGGTAAGCGTGAATTCCAGGTTACCGGTTGCCACATCCGCAGAGGAGATAATGCCGAACAGCCCATTGTTCGGGTCATGCGGCGGTCGTGACAAGATAATATCGCCAAGAGCCACCAGCCTTATCTTCCTGTCGACATCACTCAGACTTTCCTGCTCTGCCATCTTATCCCTCTGCGCTACCTACACTTTGCCGCATAAAAGCAAGGGACACGAGGATGGGTGTGCCATTTGGGGCGCCGACTATGCCAAGTGGGACGGCACTCACGAAGCATTGGTCGGCCCTGATGTCCGTCCTCGGAATTCTGCGCTACGGCCACTCCGACGCATCGCTCGCGTGCTGCGGCAGACAGGCAGCAGAGCCATGCATCTGCCGGAGGGACCTGGCTTCTCGAACCGTCACGCGCTGGCTCGGGACCACCTAGCCGGAGTTGTAACCGGCACACTTATTTCCGCACAAAGCGAGGGGTGCCCCGAAGCGTGAAAACAGCGTCCCATTTTGCAAAGAACGATGTCGTGGTGCTGTTTCCAATACACGTGTGGGTCTTCCTGCCTGGAAGTGCGCCACGCGTTTCATCAGCCATAAAGTGTGGGGAACACCATGACAATCTCTACGACAACGAGATATGAGGGGACAGGCGATGCCCGAAACAATGTGCTTCGTCGAGCCGTGACATCGTGTGCAGCAGGGCAAGTCTTCGAGGTCTTCGACTTCGGCATCTATGGGTTCATGGCTGCGTCAATCGCAAAGGCGTTTTTTCCGTCCAGCGACCCCCTAGCTGCTTTGCTTGGCACGTTTGCCGCGTTTGCGATCGGTTTTGTCGTCCGGCCTTTTGGGGCAGTTGTCATCGGGGCTTATGGAGATCGTCGCGGGCGCCGCGAAGCGCTTGTGGTGACGATCGGAATGATGGCTTTCTCGACAGGAGCCATCGGGCTAATCCCCAGTTACCAGACCATCGGGATCGCCGCTCCGATTCTGCTCGTGATATGCCGCATTTTCCAAGGATTTTCTGCAGGAGGCGAATGGGGTGGGGCGGCCGCCTTCTTAGTTGAGTACGCGCCCGACAATCGTCGCGGATTCATTAGTAGTTTTCAGCAGGCTGGTACGGCACTGGGGCTTTTGCTGGCGACTGTGACTGCGGCAAGCGTCAGCTTTTTTCTTGACGCGGAAGCTCTGCAATCCTGGGGCTGGCGGATTCCCTTCTTACTTGGATTTGTCCTCGGCCCGATAGGACATTACCTTCGTACACATGTAGCCGAGACACCGGCGTTCTCGAAGACCGCAAGTGGAAGCAAGTTGACCCGTTCGCCTTTCACGGAGGCTCTTGCCACACAAAAGGGGCCAATGATCGCAGCGTTCGGATTTAGCATTCTGCCATGCGTACTTTACTGGGAATTTTTCGTCTTTCTCCCGACTTACGCTGCCCAGCAGTTGAGCCTCAGTACATCTTCGACATTCTTTGCCAGCACGTTCTCGGTCGTGCTGTATCTCGTCTTGGCGCCAGCCGTAGGCGCTTTGTCAGATCGTATTGGAAGGAAACCCCTTGTGGTCCTTTCCGCGACCCTCGCAATCATCTTCGCGTATCCGCTATTTTCCCTCCTCTTTTCGATGAAAACCATCACCGGTTTCGTATTGACCCAGGTAATCGCGACACTCATATTTCTGCTGGTTACCGGCGTAATATGCGCCGTGCTGTCGGAAATGTTTCCAACGCGGATCCGTTACACTGCCCTATCGGTTAGCTACGGCTTCGCTGTTGCGATCTTTGGCGGCTTCGCGCCGCTTGTCTCTACGTATCTGGTTCAAGCAACCGGCGATCCGCTCGCCCCCTCCTTCTATGTCATCTTCGCCGGTGTGGTGAGCCTGATTTCGAGCTTCTTCATTCGCGAGGGGGCACGAAAGCCATTGCCCGAATAGGACAGGGGCCGAGACTGGGCGGTGCTGAGGCTCTCGATGCGAGATGCGTTGCGGTGCTGCCCGACTCACGATCGTAACCCGGTGCATTGCAGTGCTGGTTTCAGGATCAGCTGGCCGTCCCAAAATATCAAATCGTGGCCCCGTAATGATAACAACGCGATGTCTGCGTGATTATCTTAGTCCGATTGAAAACCGAGGAGCCGTGATGGCCACTTTCGTTCTTGTCCCGGGCGCCTTTCACGGCGGCTGGTGCTACGATCTTCTACGGCCCCATCTGGAACAGGCCGGGCACAAGGTCTTGACCCCAACGCTATCTGGCGTCGGAGAGCGAGCGCACCTTGCGCATCAAGGCCTCATTGATCTCGAGACTCATATTCTTGACATCTTCAACCTCATACAGCATCGCGACCTCAGAGATGTCGTGTTGTGTGGACATTCATACGGTGCGTTTGTCACGACTGGAGTTGCGGACAGGGTGCCGGATAGGATTGCAGCACTTGTCTACATCGACGGCATGATCCCACAGGATGGGGACACCCTTTTCTCCGTATTGCCCAATTTGGCCATTCCCTTCACCAAACTGGCATCCGGACACGGTGGAAGGCTTGTTGCGCCGCTCTCTGCGGCTACTTTCGGCGTGGGGGCATCCCATCAGGTCTGGGTAGACTCCAGACTCACCCCGCATCCTCTTCCATGCTTCACGCAGCCGATCAAGCTGAACGGATCCTCCAGAAAAATTAAGACCAACGTCTTTGTTTACAATTCAAGGGACATCGGTCTGCCGAGCCCCATTCCGGACCAGTACGAGTCATTCCGAGACAAGGATGGCCACCACGTCTTCTCTCTCAGTGGCGGCCACGATTTGATGATCGACTCGGCCGAAGATTTGGCTCGGATCATGCTCGAATTTGCATGATGTCCTGCGGCGGCGAGGCGTCATACTCCATTTGATAGAACAGGTCTCTTTCCGGTTATTGACCAATGGCGGAATTTTTCGCGTCGCGGGCGCGCGAAATGTCCTGCATCCGGGCGCGTACCACGCAGATCAGCTTCAACTGCCAACTCTGAAAGACTTAGGTTCATGAGCGCTCATCTTTTCTCTCCTGTCACTCTCGGTCCGAACACGTTCTCCAATCGCGTCGTGATAGCGCCGATGGCGCAGTACAGCGCTGTGAACGGGAATGCGAATGACTGGCATCTGATGCACTGGGGCAGTCTCGTCACGGGTGGGGCCGGTTTGGTGATGATCGAAGCCACAGGTGTCGAAGAGTTTGGGCGGCCAACGCCTGGCGACATCGGCCTGTACGATGATGAAAGCGAGGCAGCGCTCCGTCGGGTGGTTTCCGCACTCCGATCCTTCGGTTCGGCCAAGCTTGGGATCCAGCTCTTCCACGGAGGACGCAAGGGCTCAACGGATGTGCACTGGAACGGTGGTGGAGAGCTGCTGATACGGCAGGGAGGTTGGGAGACTATCGCTCCGTCTCCTATTCCATACCGCAATGGATGGCAGGTACCACGCGAGATGACCGAGCCAGACTTCATACGGGTCAAGAACGCTTTCGTCGACGCCACGATCAGGGCAGCGCGCATAGGTTTCGACGTCATCGAGGTTCATGCGGCCCATGGCTACCTGCTTCACCAGTTTCTGTCGCCGATCACCAACCTGCGAAGCGACCGATACGGGGGACCGATCGAAAACCGCATGAGGTTTCCGCTTGAGGTGTTCGAGGCGATATCGCTGGCTGTTCCGAACTGGATCACCCTGGGCGCGCGCATCACCGGGTCTGACTGGATTGAAGGCGGCATCGATGAAGACGAAGCTGTCATCTTCGCCAGCGCGCTGAAGGATCTCGGGTGCCACTATGTCGACGTCAGCAGCGGAGCGATCGATCCTCATCTTCAGAAGATCGTCATCGGCCCAAACTACCAGGTTGGCTTCGCCGACACAGTCCGACAACGGACCGGCATTGCCGTCAGGGCAGTCGGTCTTATCGTCACGCCAACACAGGCTGAAGACATCATCGCAAGCGGAAAGGCTGATCAGGTCGCAATCGCCCGAGCGGCTCTCGTAAACCCCCGCTGGGTTTGGAAGGCGGCTCGGGAACTCGGCGTGTCGATCGACTACCCAAAGCAATACGATCGCGCTGCTCCCGATGCCTGGCCGGGCTGGACATATTGATCAGTAGCGCGGGCAAGATGGAAACATGGTTCTGGAAACATGTCCCTCCTCCTGGATGCTGCACTCGTTGGGTCACGATGGATCGAATCCGATCTGAAGAAGTCCTCCGAGATACGAAGCCCTTGAACACGGGGTGGTAGGCATCAATACCGGCCTGATCCCGACCGCCCAGGCCCCCTTCGGAGGAATCAGGCTTTCCGGGATTGGTCGCGAGGGATCACGTTACGGGATCGAGGATCTCTTCGAAACGAAATATGTCTGCGTCGGCGAAATCAGTTGATTAATGCCCAGCGCTGTCCAGCAAGGACGCAGTGATAGGAAGCACTATATCCGACGCCCCATTGCGTCCTCTCCCGGCCCCCGACTGTTTTCGCCATTTTGTGGCAGAGCATCCGAAGGTTACTTGAAACCAGCGGCAAAACGCGCTCAGGCTCTGGAAACCAAGCGCGTCTGCCAGTTCCGTCAGCGAACAGTTTTGTCTACCGATGGCGCGCTGCGTCGCTTCGATGCGGACCTGCTGCACGATCGATGAGAAGTTCTCCCCTTCCTGTTCAAGTCGCCGATTGAGGGTGCGGCGGTTGATGTTGAAGCGAGATGCGACGGCCTCGGCCGAGCATTCACCATGCTCAAGCATGCGTTTGATCATCAACTTGACCCGAACGGAAAAACTGTTGGCCGGCCCATGTAAGACGGGCTCCAGGTGCTGAAGCGCAAGCTTGCGCAGAAACGGAGGCGAGGTAACAAGAGGCTTTGCCAGGATCGAGCGGGGTATTACCATGCCCGACAGCACTTGGCCGTATGTGACCGGACAGTTGAAGAATCTCTGCGCAAAAACGCTCCCTGCACCCTTAGCATGGGAGAATGACACCAACTCCGGCCGGAAGTCACCGCCCGTCAGCCACCGGATCTGCATCGTTACCCCGACCACGCAATATTGGGTTCCCTGGATCGACTGTTGCAGCGTGTTGCCGCATACCTCCATCACGATAAAGGGACTTTCAAAACGCTTGTCCAGTTGGATGAAGGTTCCATCGGCATGGAGGCTGAGATGGGAGCTGTATAGCTGGATTGCGGCCTCGACATTCTCGGCTTCACGCATCAGGAGTGTCACCGGTCCATAATCCGGAATTCCGCGCGCTACTGCGGCTCGGATTCCAAAATCCGGACAGCCAGATGCCTCGGCGGACTGTGCCAGCAATTCGAGCCAGTCATCGAACGAAATCATTCTGTCGGGGTCGTCGAAGAAGCTTGGATCCAGGCCCACCTTCACCAGCATGGCCGTGGGATCAAGGCCTACTGCTGATGCTGCTTCCGCATAGCCTCTCAGCGTCGCACTTCTAATCAGTCGCTTGGCGTGGATCGCCATGACGTTTCCAGACCCAATATGTCTACTGTCCCAAATAATCAAATGAATGCCATGTGTGTCAATAGCGGCGAGCACGCGCTCATGCTGCTGGCGCGGGGCGATCCTGACCGCTGCCCCAAAATGCAAAGCTCCTGCCTCACCATGCGAAGCGCCTGCCCCTCCAGTTGGTCTCTATGCACGATCATTCGATCGGCTCCGGCTGACGATAGGGGCTATCGGCGCCAGAAACCCGAGGAGGGACGTTGCATGGAAAAGAAGCAGAGTGAGAAGTTCAAGCGTGGCCTTGATACGCGCCGAGCCGTACTTGGCCCGGAATATGTAGATCGCTCGATAGCAACTGCAGACGACTTCAACTGGCCAATGCAGCAGCTGGCAACGGAATACTGCTGGGACGAAATCTGGAATCGCCCAGGTCTCGACCGGCGTACCCGCAGTGTCCTAAACCTTGCGATGATCTCGGCTCTAAACCGCCCCCATGAGTTGAAGCTGCACATCCGCGGCGCAATTAACAACGGCCTTAGTCGGGAAGAAATCCAGGAGGTCTTCCTTCAGGTCTGCATCTATTGCGGCGTGCCAGCTGCGATCGAAAGTTTTCGGCTCGCTCGGGAGGTGTTCCAGGAGATTGAACAGAATGGCTGAGGTTCAGAAACCAGTGGTCGCGTTCATCGGCCTCGGAATGATGGGCTTGCCGATGGCCAAGAATCTACTCAAGGCAGGTCACGATGTCGTAGCAACAGACCTCTCTGCTGGCGCTCGTGCAGATTTCGACCATGCAGGCGGGCAGAGCGTCGAAAACATCGCCGATCTTGCATCTTCCGCTGACCTAGTAATCACGATGCTGCCAAACGGCCGGATCGTAAGGGAAGTATTAATTGGCGATGCTGGTATCGCCGCAGGTCTGCGGGCAGGCACACCCATCATCGACATGAGCTCATCTGCGCCCTTCGAAACTCGCGAACTTGCAGACGACCTGAAGACGCTCGGTTTGAGATTGGTCGACGCTCCTGTCTCCGGCGGCGTCCGCCGGGCCGTAGACGGTACGCTGGCAATCATGGTGGGAGGAGTGGAGGAGGACATCGAGATCGTCATGCCGGTTCTGAACGTGATGGGAAAGAGCATCACAGTGACGGGTGCGGTCGGCTCCGGGCATGCAATGAAAGCCTTGAACAACTACGTCTCGGCTGCGGGACTTCAAGCTGCATGCGAGGCACTGTTGATCGGGCAGGAGTTCGGCATCGAGCCCGACGTTCTCGTCGACGTCCTGAACGTTTCGACAGGCCGAAACAACTCTACCGAGCTGAAGCTCAAACCTTTCATCATCCGAGAAGACTTCGCCTCCGGGTTCTCTATGGCGCTGATGGCGAAGGACATCGAGACGGCAGCCGAGCTTGCTCGCCGGCTGGGAAGGCCCGAACCAGGGCTGGAAGGAGCCGCAGCACTTTGGAAAGCGAGCCTCGCGCGTCTCGGCAAGTCAGCGGATCACACCGAAATCTATAATCACCTGAAGACCGAACGGTCCCGCCGTTAGGTGAATCGCGCTTTGGCGTGACGGCGGCTCAGGACATCCAAAGTGCCAGGACACGCTTAGGAGCGCAACATGTCAAGAGGATAGCATGAACACGAAAACGTTCGAGATGTCTCGCCGTGCTTTAATGAAGCTGACCGGAGCTGCAGTCGCCTTGTCTTCCGCATACAGTGGTTCAGCAGCGGCAACGAAACCGGCCGCCGAGCTTTTTTTGACGGATACCGGAACCGGCAAGAATCTGATGCTTCTGCATGGATGGTCCTGCGACTCGCATGATTGGAGCTGGCAGCTACCGGTGTTCGAGAGCAAATACCGAGTTGTCGCCGTCGATCTTCGAGGACATGGCAGGTCACAGGTTATGCCCTCCGGTGGGTACGCTCCCGAAGATTATGTCAATGACATCGAAGCTTTGATGTCCGGGAAATATGCAGGGCAGAAGTTCATCGTCATGGGGCATTCGATGGGCGGTCAGATCGCTGCTCGTCTGGCCGCTAAAAGGCCGGATCTTGTGACAGCCGTTGTCTCTGTTGATGGCTCTTTGGGGTTTTCGGAAGAGGTGGCGTCTGTGTTCAAACGGACTGCCGATGATTTGCAGGTCAGCGATCCCGGTGTGGTTGGTCCGGCGCTCTTCAAGTCCGCTTATGACGCGGCTACCTCACCGGCGATGACGCGCTGGCATGCAAGACGTCTCCAAGGGACACCAACTCACGTCGTGAGGGAATCATTCGGGCCATTGTTCTTTGGTCCCGACCAAGTAGGTATCGGGAAAGCGAGTGAAGATTTCTGCATACGGCTAACGGTGCCCTTATATCATCTTTGCCGAGATCAAGGACAAGCCGAGCGCATGCAAAATTGGTTCAGCAATCCAAAGTCCAAGGTTGATGTCTGGAGCAACGCGGGGCACTGGATCATGCAGGATCGGCCGGAAGACACGAACAAGGCAGTTACGGCTTGGGTTGATTCTCTATAGGCGGGTACCCCTCTGCCGGGAAGACAGTTGATTTGCCATCTGCATTGTATGGCTGTTCCGAAGAGGGGTACGACTCTCCGGCGATGTCTCCAACAGCATGCGCATCGCCCGCGAAGATGTCTTCGGTCCGATCCTCTCGATCATTCCTTTCGAGGACGACAGGATCTACAGGCTGGCATCGGGCGTCTGGACCTCGAACGTCCGCCGCGCCTTCACCATGGCCGACAGGATCCGGGCCGGCACGGTCCGGGTCAACACCTATCGCGCCGTCAGCTTCATGGCGCCGTTCGGCGGCTACAAGATGAGCGCCATCGGACGCGAAAGTGGATAGGCGGCCATCGATGGCCAGAAGGTGTGGATCTCCCGCATCCGGCATTCCGACCTGATGATCCTGCTCGCCCGCACCACGCCGGTCGACCAGGTGAAGAAGAGGTCGGAGGCATGTCGATCTTCATCGTCGACCTGACGATGTCACGGACGTGTATAGCGGTCGCCGGCGCTCCTCGGTCCTTCACTTTCCCGCAGAGCGCTCGGAGGTCTTCCGGTGCAATCTCCTTGAGGAGTCGGTTTTTCCAGGTCGGTGCAATGTCGCGATCGAAAATCGACCGGCGCATCGCGCGCGCGTGCTGTCGGCCATCCGTGCCTCCTTGAACCAGCGGTCCCCAAATTCCCCGAAGCTCTTTGTTTCCCTCAGGCGGCGCGGGCGAGATACCCTCCCCAACCATGCGGCGTGCATCGAGGCACAACTCGCGCGCGCGGACGAGTGTTATGCCGTCCGGCCCATATTGTCCGAGCGTCACGGTCTCGCGCCGGCCGTTCATCCGGTAGTCGTACCGGAAGGTCAACGCGCCCGAGCTCTTGATCAGGACGTACATACCGCCACGGTCGGCAACCTTGTAATCTTTTGCCTTGGATTTCAGATGTTTAAGCGCTGTGTCCGTCAGCAAGATGACCTCCGTTTCTGGCGGAAATCGACAGATTTGCGATCCAAAAACCGTCAGGCAAAATTCGGCCTGCTGGAACGCTGCTTTCTCCAATGAATTCAGCGTTTTAGCTTCCAAAAAAAAGACCGTCATCAGTCGAATTGGCCTGACGGTGCTGCGATTTTGGCGTACGGACAAGAAAACGGATTACCGTCAAAAAGACCGTCGGAACGGTCCTTTTGTACGCGATAGTCCGCGATCGATTATGAAGGTTTCTGCTTTTTAAATCAGCAGCTTAGAGCGGGTTGGCGATAGTTCGCGATAGGCCGCGAACGTCCCCAAATCATTCCCACTCGATCGTACCAGGCGGCTTCGACGTCACGTCGTAGACGACGCGGTTGATGCCTCGGACCTCGTTGATGATGCGCGTGGCGGCGGCGCCCAGGAAGGCCATGTCATAGTGATAGAAGTCCGCCGTCATGCCGTCGACCGAGGTGACGGCGCGCAGCGCGCAGACGAATTCGTAGGTGCGGCCGTCGCCCATCACGCCGACGGTCTGCACCGGCAAGAGCACGGCAAAGGCCTGCCAGATGGCGTCGTAGAGGCCAGCCTTGCGGATCTCGTCGAGATAGATGGCGTCGGCTTCGCGCAGGATCTCCAACTTTTCGCGCGTGATGCCGCCCGGGCAGCGGATGGCCAGGCCAGGACCCGGGAACGGATGGCGGCCGATGAAGCTCTCGGGCAGGCCGAGTTCCTTGCCGAGCGCCCTCACCTCGTCCTTGAACAGTTCGCGCAGCGGCTCGACCAGCTTCATGTTCATGCGCTCGGGCAGGCCGCCGACATTGTGGTGCGACTTGATGGTCACCGACGGACCGCCGGTGAAGGAGACGCTTTCGATGACGTCGGGATAGAGCGTGCCTTGCGCCAGGAAGTCGGCGCCGCCGAGTTTCTTGGCCTCTTCCTCGAACACTTCGATGAACAGCCGGCCGATGGTCTTGCGCTTCTTCTCGGGGTCGACCTCGCCTTCCAGCGCCGAGATGAATTTTTCCGAGGCATCGACCAGGATCAGCGGCAGATTGTAGTGCTGGCGGAACATCGCCACCACGCCCGCCGCCTCGTCCTTGCGCATCAGGCCATGGTCGACGAGAATGCAGGTGAGCTGGTCGCCGACCGCCTCGTGGATCAGCAGCGCCGCGACCGAGGAGTCCACGCCGCCCGACAGTGCGCAGATGACCTTGCCCTTGCCAACCTGCTTGCGGATCGCCTCGACCGCGTGCTCGCGGTAGGCGCGCATCGTCCAGTCGCCCTCGATGCCGGCGATGTTGTGGACGAAGTTCCTGAGCAGCCTCGCGCCATCGGGCGTATGCACAACCTCGGGATGGAACATTATGCCGTACATGCGGCGCTCGACATTGCCGAAGATGGCGAAGGGCGAACTTTCCGACTTACCGAAGACCTGAAAACCCGGCGGCAAGGCGATGACGCGGTCGCCATGGCTCATCCAGACCTGATGCCGCTGGCCCGTCGCCCACAGGCCCTCGAACAGCGGGCTGTCCTTCTCGATCTCGACGAAGGCGCGGCCGAATTCGCGATGATTGGAGCTTTCGGCGACACCGCCCATCTGCACGCACATCGCCATCTGGCCGTAACAGATGCCAAGCACCGGCACGCCGGCATCGAAGACGATCTGCGGCGCTCGCGGGCTGCCGATATCAGATGTCGAGGCCGGACCGCCGGACAGGATCACAGCCTTGGGATTGATGCGCTTGAACGCGGCTTCGGCCGACTGGAACGGCACGATCTCGGAAAACACGCCGGCCTCGCGGATGCGGCGGGCGATGAGCTGCGTAAACTGGCTGCCGAAATCGACAATCAGGACGGTGTCGGGGTGATTGGCTGTTGTCATGGCGAGCGTTTAGAGAAAGAAATGAGTCTGCGCAATGGGTTGCGTAGCCTGACTTTCAGACGGGTCTTGCCTGGCCATTGGATGGAGCAGTCCGCAGCAGACCCGACCCGATCGCCTGTTCGAGGCGCATGACGGCCTCAGCCAGCTTCTCGTCGATGACGTGCAGATATTCCGTCCAGTCGCCGACATGCCTGAGATCAGCCGCGCCGTCGGAAATGCCGCGCAGCCCGATCAGGGGCACATCGAACAGCTGGCAGGCGCGCAGGCAGGCGAAGGTTTCCATGTCGACCATGTCGGCCGCGATCGTGTCGTAGGCCCCGCCGGTGACGATCGCGCCGCCGGTCGACAGCGTGGCCTCCCTGATTTCGGGTATCCGCAGCGGCAACGGCACGATGGCCGGCAGGTCGAGGAACGGCGTCGCGCCTTTTTCGAAACCAAGCGGCGAAGCATCGATGTCGCGATAACCGACCGAGACGGCCTGATAGATTTCCGTTTGTTCCAGGGTCCGGCTGCCGGCCGAGCCGAGCGACACGACGAGATCCGGCAACGCCTTTTCCGACTTCAACCAGGAGAGTTCGGCGCCAAGCCGAACAGCGGCTTCGACAGGGCCGACGCCCGTCATCAAGGGCGTGAACAGCCGCTGCAGATGTGGACCATATTCTGCCTGCGCCGCCATGACGAAGAGGACATCCCTGCCGCCAATTCGCGTAACATTAGCCATCAGCCCGCAATCCCATCGCGGCCCACCACCGTCATCATCGTCCCCGTCATGGTCGCGATCAACTTGGCTTCGCCGTCGACGGCAAAAGCATAGGCCTGGCCATCGGCGACGATGATGGTGCGGCCAGGCTTGGTCACCGAGCCGCGAAACAGGAAGCGCTCGCCCCTGCCCGGCGCCAAAAGGTTGACCTTGAACTCGATAGTGAGCACGCCGGAATTTTCCGGCATCAGGGAAAAGGCCGCATAGCCGCAAGCCGAATCCAGCGCCGTCGAGATGACACCGGCATGCAGGAAGCCGTGCTGCTGGGTCAGTGCCGCGGAATAGGGCATCTCGATTTCGATGATGCCGGGCGTCACCAGTGTCAGTTCGGCGCCGATCGTGGCCATCGCCTGCTGGCGCGCGAAGGACGCCCTGACACGATCCTCATAGTCCGGAGCCGGTACGATCTTTGCTGCCATCGCAATTGCCTTCAGTTTTGCCGGAGAAGCTTATCGCAGAGGCATGGGCGGCAGGCAAATGCTTTTGCTGCACTGCAACAAAACGACATTGGAGGGACCTAGTTCAACCACAGGAGCGAAGCGTTGAGGGTGGCGGCGAAGGCCACCCATGCCGCGTAAGGCACGAACAGCCAGCCCGAAAGCCGGTCGCGGTTCCAGGCTCTCACGATGAACAGCACGATGCTGGCGAGAAGGAGCACGATGACGACCAAGGCGGGTCCCATCATCCTTGCGCCGAAGAAGGTCGGTGACCATAGGAAATTCAGGGCGAGCTGGAGGCCCCAGATCTTCATCGCCGCTCCTGCCGGTGCTCGCTCCCACGTTCTCCAGCCGGCCACCGCGATCAGCACGTAGAGCAGTGTCCAGGCGGGCGCGAAGACCCAGTTGGGCGGATTGAAGGGCGGCTTCACCAGCGATGCATACCAGGCGCCCGGCAACGTCGCATAGCCGATCAGCAAGCCTCCACCGAGCACCAGGACAAGGAAAAGCAGCAACGACAGATATTTTTTCAAGAATCCCACCCCCACAGCGACACGGCGCCGCGCATCTGCAACTGGGGCACCGGCGCTCCTTGTCAACGGCAGCGTTCAACTCACCTTGCGCATGGCGCAGAAGTAAAACCCGTCAGTGCCGCTCAGCGCCGGAGACAGCGAAATATCCACGCCAGCGCCAATTCTCGCGGCCGCCTCGTGGCCCGGAAAACAGCTATCCCAGAGCGCGCGGTGATCGAGCGGGGCAAAGCCACTGTCGCGCTCGCGAAACGCGGCGACCTGTTCGCCGTTCTCCTCGTCGAACACAGAGCAGGTGATGTAGACCAGCAGGCCGCCGGGCTTCACATACGCCTTGGCGGCATCGAGGATCGCGGATTGCTCACCCTTGCGGGCATCGAGCTGCCTTTGCGTCAGCCGCCATTTCGCATCGGGACGGCGCCGCCAGGTGCCGCTGCCGGTGCAGGGCGCGTCGACCAGCACGATATCCATATGGCCAGAGAGCGGAGCGAGTTCGGCCGGCTTGGTGACGACCTGCACATTGCGGTTTTCCGAGCGTCGGATGCGGTCGAAAATCGGCGCCAGCCGCGCCTTTTCGGCATCATGGGCAAAGATCTGGCCCCGATTGTCCATCGATGCCGACAGCGCCAGTGTCTTGCCGCCGGCGCCGGCGCAGAAGTCCAGCACCTGCATGCCGGCCTCGGCGCCGGCAAGCGTCGCCGCTATTTGCGAGCCCTCGTCCTGCACCTCGAACCAGCCTTTCTGGAAGGCCGGCTCGGACTGAACGTTCGGATGCCTGCCGTCGCCATCGATCGGCGGAATGCGGATACCGAGCGGCGCGATCCGCGCGGCCTGCGCCCCGGTATCGGCCAGTTCCTTGAGGACCTTGGCACGATCGGCCTGCAGCGTGTTGACCCTGATGTCGAGCGGCGGGCGGGTCGCCAGCGCCGCGCCCTCCCCGACCCATGCCTCGCCAAAGGCCCGTTCGAAAAGCGGCTGGCACCAATCGGGTATGTCGGCCCGCACCGCAGATGGGGCATCGGCAAGCCGGCGACCGGCGATCGTCTGCAGCTCGGTGGTGCTGAGCAGCGGCGGTGCGAACTTGTCACCGTCGAGCGTGTCGTTGAGCGACTGCGCCGTCTGGCTCCATTCCAGCAACAATGCGCCGAAGCCGATGGCGCGCGGCGTGTCTTCGCCAAGCAACCAGCCGGCGGAGCGTTTGTGGCGCAGCGCGTCGTAGACGATGTTGCCGATGGCCGCGCGATCACCGCCGCCAGCGAAGCGATGTGACAGGCCCCAATCCTTCAGCGCATCGGCCACCGGCCGGTGACGCCGGCCAATGTCCTCCAGCACTTCGATGGCCGCAGCCAGCCGTCCGCCCAGTCGCATCGGTCATTCCATCAAATCGTGATCTATCGCCTGCTCTTAGAGCCTTTCGCGTCCGGATTGAACCCCGCTCCGTCTCGCGACGAAGAGGCCGTCCGAAATCTGTCCGATCAATAAATCTCGCGCGCCGGCAACAGCAGATCGATCAATAAATGCAAGGTGTCTAATGTTCGCAACTGCCGACCGCAAGCACGACCTGTGGGACAACCGCTCTGCTTTCCAAGTTTTTCGGTTGGTAATACTCTTCACACCATGATTCGCGGCGTGGAAAACGCGGACCGGCGGATCGCTACGAGGAGAGGGCAATGAAAACTTATTTGGCGGAAGTTCTGGGCACATTTCTGTTGGTGTTCATCGGCACGGCGTCGGTGGTGACGGGCGGCTTCGGAGGCGCGCTGCCACTCGGCCAGGAAGGCATCGGTCTGGCGTTCGGCATAGGCCTCATCGCCGCTGCCTACGCGATCGGCCCGATTTCGGGCGCGCATCTCAATCCGGCGGTGACGCTCGGTGTCTTTCTTGCCGGGCGGTTGCCGGCCAAGGACGTCATCCCCTATTGGATCGCGCAGATCATCGGTGCCATCCTGGCTTCGCTGGCGCTGTGGATCATCGTCTCCGGCAAGACCAGCGAACCCATCACCAACTTCGGCGCCAATGGGTGGGACGTGGCAAAATGGGGGATGAGTTCGGCCTTCCTGTGGGAGCTGATCGGCACCTTCACCTTCGTCACCGTCATCCTTGGCGTTACCGCTGAAAAGCACTCGACAGCATTTGCCGGGCTGGTCATCGGCCTGACGCTGGCGGGTATTCACTTCGCCATGATCCCGGTCACCGGCACGTCGGTCAATCCGGCGCGCTCGATAGGCCCGGCGCTGTTCACCGGCGGCACCGCACTCAGCCAGCTCTGGCTGTTCATCGTCGCACCGCTTATCGGCGGCGCCATCGCCGGCGTCGTCGCCAAGGCGCGCGTCTTCGAGAAGGATTGATTTCAAGAGCCTGAATGCAAAAGGCGCGGGCCGTGGCCCGCGCCTTTTTTGTTGGATAGAGCTCTTTCTTGATCAGCCGGCGATGTCGAAGCGGTCGGCGTTCATCACCTTGGTCCATGCCACGACGAAGTCTTTCGCGAACTTCGCCTTGGCGTCCGCGGTCGCATAGACTTCGGCAAGAGCGCGCAGCTGCGAGTGTGAGCCGAAGATGAGATCGGCACGAGTGCCGGTCCACTTGACTTCACCGGTCTTGCGGTCGCGGCCTTCGAACACGTCCTTGGCATCGGACGTCGCCTTCCACTCCGTGCCCATGTCGAGCAGGTTGACGAAGAAGTCGTTGCTCAGCGTTTCCGGCTGCTTGGTGAAGACACCATGCTTGGACTGCCCGACATTGGCGCCGAGAACCCGCAGTCCACCGACGAGGACGGTCAATTCCGGCGCCGTCAGCGTCAGCAACTGCGCACGGTCGACCAGCGCCTCCTCGACGGTCAGCCGCTGCGTGCCGCTGACATAATTGCGAAAACCGTCAACGGTCGGTTCCAGCGGCGCGAAGGAGTGAATGTCGGTCTGCTCCTGCGAGGCGTCCATGCGGCCTGGCCAGAAGGGAACGTCCACGCTGTGGCCGGCGGCCTTCGCGGCCTTCTCGATGGCCGCGTTGCCGCCGAGAACGATAAGGTCGGCAAGCGAGACCTTCTTGCCGCCGGCCTGCGCGGCGTTGAAGTCCTTGGCGATCGCTTCGAGCTTTTCGAGCACCTTGGCGAGTTCGGCCGGCTGGTTGACGGCCCAGTCCTTCTGCGGGCTGAGGCGAATGCGCGCGCCATTGGCGCCGCCGCGCTTGTCAGAACCACGGAAGGTCGAGGCCGAAGCCCACGCCGTCGAGACCAGCTGCGACACCGACAGGCCGGAGGCCAGGATTCTGGCCTTGAGCGCTTCGGCATCCTGCTCGTCGATCAGCACATGATCGACCGCCGGGATGATGTCCTGCCAGGGCAGCTCTTCCTTGGGAACGAGCGGGCCGAGATAGCGCGCGACCGGGCCCATGTCGCGGTGGGTCAGCTTGTACCAGGCGCGGGCGAATGCGTCGGCGAACTGATCCGGGTTCTCGTGGAAACGCCGCGAGATCGTCTCGTAAGACGGATCGAAGCGCAAGGCGAGATCGGTGGTCAGCATGGAGGGGGCGTGGCGCTTGGCCGAATTGTGCGCGTCCGGCACCGTGCCGGCGCCCGCGCCACCCTTCGGCGTCCACTGATGCGCGCCGGCCGGGCTCTTGGTCAGCTCCCATTCGAAGCCGAACAGATTGTCGAAGAAGTTGTTGCTCCATTTGGTCGGCGTCGTCGTCCAGATGACTTCCAGACCGCTGCCGATGGCGTCACCGCCCTTGCCGGTGCCGAATTTGCTCGCCCAGCCAAGACCCTGCTGCTCGATGTCGGCGCCTTCCGGCTCTACGCCGACAAGTGCCGCATCGCCAGCGCCATGGGTCTTGCCGAATGTGTGGCCACCGGCGATGAGCGCGACGGTTTCCTCGTCGTTCATGGCCATGCGGGCGAAGGTGTCCCTGATATCGCGCGCCGAAGCCAGCGGATCAGGCTTGCCGTTCGGCCCTTCCGGGTTGACGTAGATCAGGCCCATCTGCACGGCGGCGAGCGGGTTCTGCAGGTCACGGTCGCCGCTGTAGCGCTCGTCGGCCAGCCACTTGCCTTCGGGGCCCCAGTAGACGTCCTGCTCGGGCTCCCACACATCGGCGCGGCCGCCGGCAAAGCCAAAGGTCTTGAAGCCCATAGATTCCAGCGCGACGTTGCCTGTCAGGATCAGAAGGTCGGCCCAGGAGATCTTGCGGCCATATTTCTGCTTGATCGGCCACAGCAGCCGGCGGGCCTTGTCGAGGTTGACGTTATCCGGCCAGCTGTTCAGCGGCGCGAAACGCTGCTGGCCGGCTCCGGCGCCGCCACGGCCGTCAGCGATGCGGTAGGTGCCGGCGCTGTGCCACGCCATGCGGATGAATAGCGGCCCGTAATGGCCGAAGTCGGCCGGCCACCATTCCTGCGAATCGGTCATCAACGCATGCAGATCCTTGATGACGGCGTCGAGGTCGAGGCTCTTGAATTCCTCGGCATAGTCGAACGCTTCGCCCATCGGGTCGGACAGAGACGATTGCTGATGCAGGATCTGGACATTCAGCTGGTTCGGCCACCAGTCACGGTTGGCCCGGCCGGCGGATCCATGCGCCACAGGGCATTTGCCCGCGCTGTTGTCGTCGGTTTTCGCGTCCATCTTAGTGCTCCGATTTTGCCGAGGTTTGTTTTTGCCGAGGTTGATTTTGCCGAGATCTTGGGGCCGGCCAGCGACCGCACCAATCTGGAATGATTCCAGACTAGGCCGCATTGCTGATAAAAACAAATTGCCTTTCCTGTTCATTTCGATAGGATTTTCTTATGATAGGCTTGACTGTCCGACAGATGCACTATTTCGACGCGCTGGCGCAGACGCTGCATTTCGGACGCGCGGCAAAACTCGCCGGTGTCAGCCAGCCGGCGCTGTCCTCGCAGATCGCCGAGATGGAGCAACGGCTGAACTGCCGGCTGTTCGAGCGCGGCGGCAAATCGGTCCGAATGACCGACGAGGCGGTTGCCCTTCTGCCGCGTATCGAACGCATCCTGGCCGACATACGCGACGTCGAAACGACAGCCCGGCGCGGCCGCACGGCCATGGAGGGGCGCTTCCGGTTGGGCATCATCCCGACCGTCGCGCCCTATCTTCTGCCGCGCGCCCTGCCCGAACTGAAGAAGCATTTTCCGGCCTTGCTGCTGGAATTGCGCGAGGCCGTCACGACCTCCCTGGTCGAGGACACCGCATCACGCAAGCTCGACGCTTTCATCGCGGCACTTCCGCTCGATCATCCGGGCCTGACCACCGAGGCACTGTTTCCGGACCGGTTCTTCCTCGCCGTGCCAGCCGGCGATCCGGCCTTCGCCTCGCCGCCGGTTCCGCCTGAGAGCCCGGCACTGGAGCGGCTGATGCTGCTGGAGGAAGGACATTGCCTGCGCGAACAGGCGCTGGCGGTCTGCGGCAATGTCCGTCCGGTGGCGATGGCAAGCTACGGCGCCACCAGCCTGACCACGCTCTTGCAGATGGTGGCGCATGGCCTCGGCGTCACGCTCATCCCCGAAATGGCGGCCGGACCCGCCGGCACCATCCCCGACCTCAAGATCGTGCCGTTCCAGGAGCCGATGCCGCAACGCATGATCTGCCTTGCCTGGCGGCGCAACAATGCAAGGCATGGTGAATGCGTCGAACTCGCCAAGATCATCCGCAGCCTCGGCGCGGCGATGCTGGCGGCGTGAGAAGCGACCAGCCGGACGATGGAGCGGTTTCATCGTCTCGCGGAGACACCGAACCACTCTATTCCTTTGTTTTGACGTAATTCCGGACGGAAAACCGTTTCACACTTTTCCTGGAATTGCCTAGAGAACCCGAGACAAGAACTCGCGGGTGCGCGGCGATTTCGGGCTGGCGATCATCTCGCGCGGCACGCCGCGTTCGACGATCACGCCGCCGTCCATGAAAACGAGCTGATCGCCGATCTCGCGGGCAAAGCCGATCTCGTGGGTGACGACGACCATCGTCATGCCGCTCTCGGCCAGATCATGCATCACCTGCAGCACCTCGCCGACCAGTTCAGGGTCGAGCGCCGATGTCGGCTCATCGAACAGAAGCACCTTCGGCTTCATCGCCATGGCACGCGCGATGGCCACGCGCTGCTGCTGGCCACCGGACAGTTCGCGCGGATAGCGGTCGACCTTGTCGGCAAGGCCGACGCGGCGAAGCAGGACTTCCGCCTCGGCCTTGGCCTGGTCGACGGGGATGCGCCGCACCTGTGTCGGCGCCTCGATCAGGTTCTCCATCACCGTCATGTGCGAGAACAGGTTGAACGACTGGAACAGCATGCCGATCTCGGCCCGGCGCTGACACAGGAGATCGTCCTTGACCTCGTAGAGCTTGTCGCCCTGGAGGTCGTAGCCGACGAACTGGCTGTCCACCAACAGGATGCCGCCGCTGAGTTTTTCCAGATGGTTGATGCAGCGCAGGAACGTGCTCTTGCCGGATCCCGATGGACCGATGATGCAGGCCACCGTCCCCTCGGCCACGTCGAAGTCGACGCCCTTGAGCACTTCAAGCTGGCCATAGGTTTTGCGCACGCCGCGCGCGAACACCATGGAATCGGCCGGGACGCCGAAGCGGGCGCGATTTTCGGACTTCACGTCGCTCATCGGGCAACGCCGCGCAGGCTGATCAAGTTGCGCAAGGCGCGCATCGCCAGGGGATCACGGCGCGTGTCGCTGCGGCCGAAATGGCGCTCCAGGAAATGCTGCCCGACCGACATGATGCTGACCACGGCCAGGTACCAGAAGGCGACCACGATCAGGAGCGGGATCGTCTCGAAGGTACGGGCATAGATGCTCTGCGCCGTATAGAACAGGTCATCAACGGCGATGAAGGTCACCAGCGAGGTCATCTTCAGGAGGTTGATCGCCTCGTTGCCGGTGGGCGGCAGCACGAAGCGCATGGCTTGCGGCAGGGTGATGCGCTTCAGGATCATGCGGTAGGGCATGCCGAGCGCGCTCGCCGCTTCCGACTGGCCCGACGGCACGGACTTGATGCCAGCGCGGATGATCTCGGCCATGTAGCCGGCCTCGCACAGCGAAAGCGCAACGACAGCGGAGAAGAACGGGGTCATGAAATCATTTGTTCGTACGGAAAAAAGCGTGCCCAGGAAAGGCACAGTGAGCGAGATTTCGCGCACCAGCAGCGACAGGTTGAACCAGAAGATCAGCTGGATCAGCGCCGGGACACCCCGGAAGAACCAGACATAGACGCCCGCGAAGGCGCGCAGCACCTGACTTGGCGATACCCGCATGATGGCGATGACAGTGCCGACCACGATCGCCAACACCATGATGATGACGGTGAGTACCAGCGTGTTGCCAAGGCCGCGCATGATCGAGGGGTGGAACAGGTAGCCGGCGGCCGTGCTCCAGGCGAAGGCCGGATTGCTGGCGAAGGCGCGAATGATGAGGAACGCCAGCAGCAAGGCGAACGCCGTGCCGATCCAGATGCCATAGCGGCGCTGCGGCACGACGGTCAGTCGCGACACGGCAGCGGCAACGCCCGGCTCGACGCCGATCTCGGTCGGGTGGGCCACGCCCATCAATCGTCTCCTGATTGCTGGCCGGCGCCTGACCGATGATCAGGCGCCGGGTCGTTTCTATTCGGCGCGCAGCGCGTCCATGGTCCCGACGAAGTAGGGTTCCTTGATGGCGTAAGCGCCCATGCCGTACTTGTCGAGAATAGCCTTGTAGGTGCCGTTCTTGAACAGCTCGGCGAGCGCGCCCACCATCATGTCGGCGGTTTCCTTATCGTCCTTGGCGATCGCCATGCCGAGCGGCGCGACCTCGTAAAGCGTCGGCAACACCACCAGCTGGCCCTTGCTCGTCACCTCGAAATAGCTCGACGCGGTCGCATCGTCCATGCGCGCGTCGACACGGTCGGACAGCACGGCCTGGACGATATCGGTCGAGGAGTTGAAGACCGACTTCTCGATGGCCGCCTGGCCCTTGTCGGTGCACTCCTTGCCGAGCTTGTCGACCAGGAAGTCGGAGGCGCTGCCGGCCGAAACGCCGATGCGCTTGCCGCAAAGCGGCATGTCGCCGCTGAAGCTCGCCTTCTTGTCGGGCGAGGTCGAGACGGCGAGACCGGCCTTCAGGAACATGACGAAATCGACCTGCTTCAGCCGTTCGGGCGTGGCCGAGAACGTCTCCCAGGCGATCTTGAAGCGACCAGCGGCCAGGCCGGGGATCATCGAGGGGAATGGCGTGCGCTGAACATCAAGCTTGGCGTCGACCAGCTTGGCCACCTCGCCCGCGAGTTCGATGATGATGCCGGTCTGCTTGCCGTCGGCATCCAGATATTCGAACGGCGCATAGTCCAGCGTGTTGGCGACAGCGAGCGTTCCGCTCTGCTTGACGTCGGTGGATTTCGCAACCTCGGCGGCCCGGGAAACCCCGCCCCAGGCCATGGTGGATATCGCCAGCGCAAGGCTGGCCGTTCGCAGATATGCATTCATGCTGTTCCCCTTTCTTGCTTGTTTGCAGTCTTCACCAGGCAAAGCCCGAGCCGGCCTCCGTTCAGGGACCTGCTCGGGCTCGACATTCGCTTAAGCGCCTGCCGCTTCGGCCGCCTTCTTCTTGCGATAGTGGTAGTTCTTGTCGATGCGCTCCATCAGATAGTCGCCATAGAGTACCGGTGCGTATTTCGGCTGCGTGCCGGCCGGCACGCAGACCGGCAGCGCCTCGATGATCTCGTCCATGGAGGGATCGAAGAAGAAGGGCTGCGAATAGCGCTCGCGTCCCGACCGGTTGATGACGCGGTGCGGCGTCGAGACAAACTGGTCATTGGACCAGCGCGCCAGGATGTCGCCGACATTCATCACGAAGGAATCCGGGACCGGGGGCGCGGGAACCCAATCTCCCGCCTTGTTCTTGACCTCGAGGCCGCCGACATTGTCCTGAGCCAGCAAGGTGATGAAGCCATAGTCGGTATGCGGCGCAGAACCGAAGAGCCCTTCTTCCTGAGGCTGGGTCGGATAGTGCAGCAGCCGCAGAAAGGTCGTCGGCTGCTCGAAATAGCGGTCGAGGCTGTCGGAAGGCAGTCCCAGCGAGAGCGCGATGGCGCGGACCATCTTGCGGGCAAGCGTGCCCATCTCATCGACATAACGCTCGATCGTCTGCCTGAAGCCCGCCACCGTGGCCTCGTCCGGCCACTGGTTGGGACCTTGCAGCGGCTTTTCGGCCAGGGCCCTAGGATCGTCGGCGCCGACCTCGTGCATGAAGAAGATCGATTCGCTCTGGTTCGGCTTGCTGACGGTCGCCACCGACGAGGTCACGATGGTCGAGCCGGCAAAGGGCAGGAAGCCGCGGAAATTCTTGTCGATCTTGAGCTTCGCCTTTTCCTCCTCGGGCAAGGCAAAGAAGCGCTTGGAGGCTTCGCGAACGGCTTCGACGTCGGCGCGCGGAATGGGATGGCCGGTCACGTAGAGGAAGCCGATCGTCTCGAGATAGCGGCGCAGCGTCGCCGCCGTTGCCCGGATCGCGGCTTCGTCGTCGCCATAGAGCGCCGAAACGTCGAGGATCGGAATTTCGGAAAAATCGCCGCGCTCTTGTGCATCCATTTTCGAACACCCTGTCTTGAACATAAGATACAGTACTGTATTTCTACACATCCGAACGGCCTCATCAATAGGCTTTCGATGGCAAAAGGAGAGTCGCGGCATCATGGCACCACGCAAGATCATCATCGACACCGATCCGGGCCAGGACGACGCGTTCGCCATCCTTTTCGCACTGGGCTCTCCGGCCGAGCTCGACGTGGTTGGCATCACCACGGTCGGTGGCAATGTGCCGCTGGCCCTGACGTCGAAGAATGCACTCAAGGTCGTCGAGCTTGCAGGGCGGCCCGATGTGCCGGTCCATGCCGGATGCCCAGCGCCGATGGTACGCAAGCTGATCACGGCCGAGTATGTCCATGGCGAAACCGGTCTTGACGGCGCCGACCTTCCCGAGCCGGTGACGCGGCTGCAGGACGAACACGCCGTCAACTACATGGTGCGGACCATCATGGATGCACCGGAGGGCGAGCTGACCGTCTGCACGCTCGGGCCGATGACCAATCTCGCCATGGCGATGACCATGGAGCCGAGGATCGTGCCCCGGCTGCGCGAAGTGGTGCTGATGGGCGGCGGCTTCTTCCAGGGCGGCAACGCCACGCCCGCGGCCGAGTTCAACATCTTCGTCGACCCGCATGCGGCGCACAAGGTGTTCGACAGCGGCGTGCCGGTGACCATGGCGGGCATAGACTGCACCTACACCGCGCTGATGACGCCCGAGTGGCTCGACCGCCTGCGCGCCACCGGCAGCCGCGCCGCGATCGAGGCGGCCAATCTGGCCGACTTCTTCCGCCAGTACGGCACGCACAAATTCGAAACGCCGGCGCGCCCCATCCACGATGCCTGCGTCACCGGCTATCTGCTGGCGCCGCAGATCTATGAGCAGCGCCAGTGCGCGGTGACGGTCGACATCGTCTCGCCGGAGACGATCGGCATGACCGTCGTCGACTGGTGGCACGTGACCGGCCGGCGCAAGAACTGCAACGTGCTGCGGCGCATCGACCCGGCGCCGTTCTTCGAACTCATGCTGGAGCGGATCAGCGCATTGCCCTGAGCCCGGCGTTCCGCGATAGATGGACACTCGAAGAGTCGCGAAGCGCATCGGAGCCGGCAAACAGATTGCAGGCGTTGGGCATGGCGATGAAGGTCTTGATCAGATGAAAGCGGACAGCACCCCTGCCAGAGGCAAGAGACCGTCCAAAGCCGCCCCGCCTGCGAAGGCGGCGCGGCAGACGCTGAGTCGCGAGGCCTGGATCGCGGCGGCACGCAAGGTGCTGGAAAAGCGCGGCATCGGCGAGGTCAAGATCGACCGCCTCGCCCAACAGTTCAAGGTGACGCGCGGCTCCTTCTACTTCCACTTCGCCAGCCTGGCCGACCTTCGCGACAGCCTGCTGCAGGAATGGCGCGACATCAATTGCGCGCCGTTCTGGGCGATGCGCGACATGCACGACATAGACGGCCTGCAGTTCTTCACCGACATCGTGCATGTCTGGGTGGACGAAGCGCCGTTCAGCCCTCTGCTTGACCTGGCGGTACGCGACTGGTCGCGCACGTCGAAGAAACTGACGCAGGAGGTCAAGGACATGGACGACCTGCGCATCGCGCTCCTGATCCGCTCCTTCCGCGCCATGGGCTATCCCGAGGATGAAAGCCTGGTCAGGGCGCGCATCACCTATTTCCACCAGATCGGCCAGTACGCGCTGTCCTTCAAGGAGGATCCGGCGGTGCGCAGAAGCTACCAGCCGCTGTTCGGAGAGGTGCTGCTTGGACCGCTCGTGCAGGAGCCGGGTTCGGCGCCGCGACCGAGCGAAATGCGGACCGGCCGTCGCCAGCAAGGGGCGTAGCGGCGGCGGGTTGCGGGACGCCCAGCCGATCTCCAAACAATCTACGAAGCCGTCGCCTCGTTGGCGACGGTGCGTGTCGCGTTCCGGTGCGGGCGCAGCAGAAAATAGAATGCGGTGACGTGCGTGATCATCAGCAGCGGCACGTAGATGACGGGGATGGCGTAGGTGGCGCCAAACAATCCTGCATGGGCCGGGAGGTCGGCCTGAATGGCTTGATAATAATCCACGATGAGGTCGACCACCCCGACGACATTGAAGGCGACGACGAACGGCCGGAAGAGCTGGCGTATCCGCACCGTGAGCAGCGCCAGCATGGCCAGCACCCCCGTTGCGAAGTCGCCATAAGCGGCGAAGGTGGCAAAGCTGGCGGGCAGGTCTGGGCTGACGACGCCCGGAAGGATAAAGACGAGCCCGAAGAAGCGAAAGCTGTGCAGCGTGGCGATCGCGCGTTGCGCCGCGACGCGGTCGATCGAGCTCAGCCACGGCCAGATATACGCAGCGAAGCAAAGCAGCCACGCGACATAACCCAGAACGAGATGGGTCTAGAAAAGGATTTCCGTCGACATTGCGGTCTCCTGTCAACTGTTGGTCGATGCGGCCTCGAACACCGCTGTCAGGACTCCGAGCCGGCTTTCCATGAGATTTCGTCCCAGATTGGCTGCAAGCTCGGCAAAGTCCGATCCCATCACCACGCCGAGATTTGGCGACGGCGGCGGACCAGACGCACGCAACTGCGCGAACCAGGCCTTGGCGGCCTCCGTGTCGTCTTGCCATGCCAGCATATGGAAGCCGGCCGGTTCGATCGCCTTGCGCGTCGCGTCGCTTGTCAGGAGGAAGCTCGTCGCCGGTGTTCGCGCCCAGGGAAGCGGATAGTGCGGCTGGCCGCTGCCCAACACGACATCGAAAGTTGCAAACCTGCCGCCTGACTTCAGCACGCGCCGAATCTCGCGGTACAGCCGCGCCCGCTCGGAGATGTTCATCGCCACATGCTGCAGCAGCACGATGTCGAAGCAGCCGTCATCGAACGGAAGCTCCAGCGCACTGGCGGTCTGGAACGACAACTGCCCACCCTGCCCCGTGCGCCCGGTCAGATAGCGCGCGGCATCCACGAAAGGCTCGCTGAGGTCCACGCCGGTAACCCGGCAGCCATAGGTCGCAGCCAGGAAGCGCGCCGGCCCGCCGACGCCCGAACCGACGTCGAGAACCGACATGCCGGCGGTGATGTCAGCCAATTGGGCAAGCTCAGCCGTCGCGGCAAGCCCGCGGGTGTGAAACTGGTCGAGGGCGCCCAGCTGCTGCGGCGTGAGAAGCTGATCCTCCGGGCCGAGGTCGGCCAGCACCGCCCTCAGCCGCTCGGTCAGGCCAGTCGCGCGATAGTGGTCGCGCACTCCATCAAGTTCATTGGTCATGGCAAGATGCTCCTGTCTCTCGGGCTCTTACCTAAACCCGCTTCCATCGTTCGACTATCCGCTGTAATCACAACAACCCATGAAGCAGAACTACACAATCCGGCACGGTGCGCTCGACGGCGTCGAGGTGTTCCTGGCTGTCGCCAGGCGCCGCAACTTCCGCCGCGCCGCCGCCGATCTCGGCGTGACAGCGTCGGCCGTGAGCCAGGCGGTGCGCGCGCTGGAAGCGCGGCTCGGTGCGGCGCTGTTTGTCCGCACGACACGCAGCGTCGGCCTGACCGAGGGCGGTCAGCGGTTCCTCGACCGTGCCGGCCCCGCCTTCGAGGAGATCGTCGCGGCCGGCGAGGCCGCGCGTGATCTCGGCCAGCGCCCGACCGGCCTGCTGCGCCTGTCCGTCCCGCGCGCCGTCGTGCCGTTGATCCTGGAGCCGATGATCGCCTCGTTCTGCCGAGCCTATCCCGAGATCGAACTGGAGATCGCCGCGAGCGACGAGATGGTCGACCTGGCGACCGGCGGGTTCGATGCCGGCATCCGCCTCGGCCAGTTCATCGCACCGGACATGATCGCGGTACGGCTCACTCCGGCATTCTCGTTCGTGGTTGTCGGCAGCCCCAACTATCTCAAGCGCCGCGGCCGCCCCGAGCGCGTCGACGACCTTCGCCACCACGCCTGCCTGCGCTTGCGCCGCTCGAACGGCGCCATCGCGCCCTGGTCCTTCGTCGACGGCAATGGAACGATCGAGGCGGCGGTCTCAGGCCCGCTGATCGCGCATGACTATCCGACATTGCTGGGGGCCGCGATGCAAGGCGTAGGGCTGGCGCAGATCCCTCGACCGGTCGCCGAAAATCCGATCGCCGCGGGAAAACTCAAGCCGGTGCTGGAAGGCATCTCCGCCACGACGCCCGGCGTCTTCCTCTATCACCCGGGCAAACGCCAGATCCTGCCCAAGCTGCGCGCCTTCATCGATCACCTCAAATCCGAAATGTGAGGTAAGGAACGATGCTGAAACCCTCGGCGCTTCCCCCCTGCTCACGCCGTCTTCTGCGCCACCAGCCCCAGCTCTTCCACCATCGCCTGGCGCATCAGGAACTTCTGCGGCTTGCCGGTCACCGTCATCGGCAATTCGGTGCGGAAGCGGATGTGGCGGGGGATCTTGTAGTGCGCGATCTGGCCGGCGCAGAAGTTCTTGATCTCTTGTTCGGTGGCGATCTGGCCGGGCTTGAGCACGATCCAGGCGCACAGTTCCTCGCCATATTTTTGGTCGGGAATGCCGAACACCTGCACTTCCCTGACCTTGGGATGGCGATAGAGGAACTCCTCGACCTCGCGCGGATAGACATTCTCGCCGCCGCGGATGACCATGTCCTTGACCCGTCCGACGATGTTGCAATAGCCCTCGGCATCGATGGTGGCGAGGTCTCCGGTGTGCATCCAGCCGTCGCTGTCTATCGCCTCGCGGGTCTTGTCCTCGTCGTCCCAATAGCCTTTCATCACCGAATAGCCGCGCGTGCACAGTTCGCCCGGCGCGCCGACGGCAACGGTGGCGCCGTCGGAATCGACGGCCTTGACCTCGACATGAGGGTGGATGCGCCCAACCGTCGAGACGCGTTTTTCCAGCGGATCGTCGACGCCGCTCTGGAAGGAGACCGGGCTGGTCTCGGTCATGCCGTAGGCGATGGTCACCTCAGACATATGCATCAGCGACACCACCTTTTTCATCACCTCGATCGGGCATGGCGAGCCGGCCATGATGCCGGTGCGCAGGCTGGAGAGATCGAAGGCGCTGAAATCGGCATGATCGAGCATGCCGACGAACATGGTCGGCACGCCATAAAGGCCGGTGCAGCGCTCCTGCGCCACGGCCTTCAGCGTCGCGCCGGGATCGAAACCCTCGCCCGGGAAAACCATGGTCGCGCCCTTCGACACGCAGCCCATCGTGCCCATCGACATGCCGAAGCAGTGATAGAGCGGCACCGGGATGCAGAGCCGGTCGTCGACGGTGAGCTTGATCGCCGAGGTGACGAAATTGCCGTTGTTGACAATGTTCAAATGGGTCAGCGTCGCACCCTTGGGCGCGCCCGTCGTGCCCGAGGTGAACTGGATGTTGATCGCATCGTTCGGCTTCAGTCCCTCTGAAATGCGGTCGAGACTGTCATGCTCGTCGCGGCCGGCCATGGCCAGCACGTCGGCGAAATTGAACATGCCTGGCGAATTCTCGTCGCCCATGCGGATGACGATCCTGAGCGACGGCAATTTGCTTGCCTTGAGCTTGCCCGGTGTCGCCTTGGCAATCTCCGGCGCCAGCGTCTCGATCATGCCGAGATAGTCCGAGGTCTTGAAACTGGCGGCCGTCACCAGCGCCTTGCAGCCGACCTTGTTCAGCGCATATTCGAGTTCGGTCAGCCGGTAGGCCGGGTTGATGTTGACCAGGATCAGGCCGATGCGGGCGGTGGCGAACTGCGTCACCAGCCATTCCCACCTGTTGGGCGACCAGATGCCAACGCGGTCACCCTTTTCGAGACCGAGCGCCAGGAAGCCGGCGGCCAGCGCATCCACCGTGTCCGACAGTTCGCTCCAGGTGAAGCGCTTGTCCTGGCCGACGAAAACGGCGGCATCCTGCGTGGCGTATCTGCTGGCGGTGTCGGAAAAAAGTGCCGGAATGGTCTTGTCGAGCAGCGGTACCTTGCGCTCGCCCGAGACATGCGCCCTGCCATCGACGGGTGCGATAAAGACGCTGCCGGCGCGCGCGCCGCGGCCGCGCAGATTGGTGGCGTTCTTCAGCTCGTCGAGATTGACCGGCATCGCTGTCTCCTCCCAGGCCGCATCGAGCCTATCAGCCTGCCGGGACGGTGGAAATCCCGTCGATGGTACTGGAGTTTTGTTCCGTGGAGGGGAGCGATCGTTACCCGACCGCCGCCGCCATCTTCGTGACGATGTCGCGCAAGATGGCTTCATCACCTGTGGCACGCGCCTTCTTCGACGCGACCAGACAGGCTTGCGACTTCAACACGACGCCGTCGCCCAGCACCTTGAGATGGTTGGCCCGCAGCGTCGAACCGGTCGTGGTGATGTCGACGATGACATCGGCAAGTCCGGCCGCCGGCGCGCCTTCGGTGGCCCCCAGGCTTTCGACGATGCGATAGACCTGGATGCCGTGCTTCTGCGAGAAGAATTGCTGCGTCAGCCGCCAGTATTTGGTGGCAATCCTCAGCCGCCTGCCATGACGCTGGCGGAAATCGGCGGCAACGTCGTCGAGGTCGGCCATGGTGTCGACATCGAGCCAGATCTCGGGCACGGCCACCACGACGTCGGCATGGCCGAAGCCTAGACGGGCGACGATTTCCGCGCGCGCTTCCCAGTCGGCCAGGTTTTCCCGCACCAAATCCTCGCCGGTGATGCCGAGATCGACCGCACCCTGGCCGATCTCGCCCGCTATTTCGGACGCCGACAGGAAGGCGACCTCGACATTGTCCAGACCCTCGACGCGGGCGTGATATTTGCGCTCGTCGCCGGGCAGGCTGATGGCGAGGCCGGCCCTGGCCAGCACGTCCAGCGCCAGCTCTTTCAGCCGGCCCTTCGACGGAATGGCCAAGGTGATCATGGTGCCGTCTCCCGCAACGCCTCGATGCGGTCGAGCCAAACCGAAAAGCCGACGCCGGGGATGGCCGTCTTGGCGCCAAGCAATGTCAGCAACCGGTCGTAGCGGCCGCCGCCAGCCAAGGGGCGCTCGTTATCCTGCACCGCGATTTCGAAGACCACACCAGTGTAGTAATCGAGCGGACGGCCGAAGGCGGCGTCATAGCGGATGTTTCCTGCCGGCAAGCCATGCGCCTCGATCGCCCGGGCACGGGCGGCGAATTTTTCCAGCGCGGCACCCAGTGAAAGCCCGGCACCAGCGGCGAAGGTCTCCAGCGCCTCAGCCGCGCCATCGAGTGGCACGTCGATCGCCAGAAAGCTTTTCAATGCCGCGAAGGCCTCATTCGACAGCCTCACGCTGCGCAATTCGGCCTTCTCGATCAATCGCCGCGCAATGTCGGACGGTGAGCGCCCGGCCGTTGCCGAAAGCCCAGCCTCTTCCATGCCGCCTGCGATGTGGGTCGAGAGACCTTCGAGATCGCCATCGAGGACAAGGGCGGCGACATCGCCTGAGAGCTGGCCGTTGCGCGGCGGGTTGGCGAGATCGGCAAGTGCCGCCTGCAGCATCGGCGCCGAGCCGAAGGCACGGGCCAGCCGCATGCGCCAGCCGCGCGGCAGACCGAGTGCGGCCAGCACCGCTTCGAAGATGCCCTGGTCGCCGAGCGTGACCGTCAGCGGCTGGCCGGGCAGCACCAGCGACAGCAGCGCATGCGCATCGGCCACCGAGCGGGCATCGGCTTGCGCCGTGTCGCGGTCGCCAAGATCCTCGATGCCGGCCTGGAAGAATTCATTGCCGCCTTCGCGACGCTGGCGGAACACTTCGCCCAGATAGGAATAGCGGCGCGGCGTGCCGGCCTGCGAGCTTATGTGGTCGAGACAGACCGGAATGGTGAATTCAGGCCGCAGGCACAATGTTTGCCCGGTCTCGCTTTCGGTGAGGAAGATGCGGCGCCGCAGATCCTCTCCGGCCATGTCAAGGAACGGGTCCGCCGGCTGCAGGACGGCAACCTCGACCGCGTGCGTGTCGCGCGCGGCGAAGAGGCTGGTGATGTCGGCTGCAATGGCGGGATAGCGCGAGGTCACTGGCCGCGCTCTTATTTCGCGCGATCGGCAGCCTGCGCCACCAGGATCTTCTTCACCTCGGCGACCAGTTCACTTTCCGCCACCGTGACTTGCGCCGGGCGGGCGGCGCGCCATTCGGCGTTGTCGGTGATTTCGGCGGACATGCGCGCGCCTTCGATCAAATCCTTGATCTGCAGCTCGCCCTTGGCGCGCTCGTCGCCACCCTGGATGATTGCGACCGGGCAGCCGCGCCTATCGGCATATTTGAGCTGCGCCTTCATCCCGGCGCCGCCGAGATACATTTCGGAGCGGATGCCGGCCGCGCGCAATTCGCCCACCATCTTCTGGTAGCGGCCGAGGCTCTCGGTATCCTTGTCCATGACCAGCACGACGACCGGTGCTATCACGTCGGCGCTGTCGAGCTTGCCGAGGTTCTTCAGCGCCGTCATCAACCTGGAAACGCCAATGGAGAAGCCCGTCGCCGGCACCGGTTCGCCACGGAAGCGCGAGACGAGGCCATCATAGCGGCCGCCACCGCCAACCGAGCCGAAGCGCACGATCTGGCCGTCCTCGTTGGGGATTTCGGCCAGAAGCTCGGCCTCGAAGACCGGGCCCGTGTAATATTCGAGGCCGCGCACGACGGAGCGGTCCATGGCGATGCGATCTTCGCCGTATCCGGCGGCCCGGACCAGGGCTTCAATCGTCGCGAGTTCGCCGACGCCTTCCTGGTAAGTCGCGTTGGCGTTGACGCTGGCATCCTGGCCCTGTGCATTGCGCGCTGTCGCCAGGAGAACCGCCCCGGCCTGCTTGTCATCCAGGCCGGCACCCTTGGCGAAATCGCCCTCGCCTTCCTTGCCGCCATCCCAGCGCCCCGGCCCAAGCAGAAGCTTCACGCCTTCCGGGCCGAGCTTGTCCAGCTTGTCGATCGCGCGCAGCACGGTCAGGCGGCGTCCGGAATTTTCATCACCGCCGAGGCCGATTGCCTCCAGCACGCCATCGAGCACCTTGCGGTTGTTGACCCGGATCACATAGTCGCCGCGCTTGATGCCGAGCGCTTCCATCACGTCGGCCATCATCATCGCCATTTCGGCGTCGGCGGCGACACCCGGCGTGCCGATCGTGTCGGCGTCGAACTGCATGAACTGGCGGAAGCGGCCGGGGCCGGGCTTTTCGTTACGGAACACCCAGCCGGAGCGGTAGCTGCGATAGGGTTTTGGCAGGCGTTCGTAATTCTCGGCGACGAAACGCGCCGTCGGCGCGGTCAGGTCGTAACGCAGCGACAGCCACTGGTCGTCATCATCCTGGAACGAGAACACGCCTTCATTGGGCCTGTCCTGGTCGGGCAGGAATTTTCCGAGCGCATCGGTGTATTCGATCAACGGCTGGTCGGCGGGCTCGAAGCCGTAGAGCTCGTACACCGAGCGGATCGTCGCCATCATCTTCTCGACGGCGCGAATGTCCTCGGCGCTGCGGTCGGCAAAACCGCGCGGCAGCCGCGCTTTCGTCTTTTCCGATTTATCGGCCATGAGATGCTTGCCCGGAGTTTCGTGATGCTTGCAGGTCAACAATGTTGCGATTTTCGCAACGCGCGTGTCCTAACCGATGAAGCCCAGAGCGGCAAGGGTCGCCGCCTCGGACCAGCCCGGATCAAGAGAAGACAGAAGCGAACTTCCGTGAAACAAAAACGCACGGAAAATGAAACAATCGCGCATGAGCGCGGCATCGTACCGACACAATCGGAGCCGATACAGCGCATCGACATGAAGGGGTTCGGGAATATGACCAGCGCAGTGAAATTCCATGCCGATGGCGACGCTGGCGCGCTGCCGGCGCGGCTGCGCCCGGCGGGCATCCATGCACCGAAAGTGCTTGGCCAGGCTGCGGGCCCGTTCGATGTGCCGGCCGCCACCGACAACGGGACTTCCCTGCGCGAAGCGCTGGTGACCGGGCTGCTGGTCATCTATCCGACGGTGGCGACGGTGGTGGCAATCATTGCCGGACTTTTCCTGGCCAGCGCCAACGGCACCTGAACGTCACTTCGGCCGCTTGAAAGCCTTCCGTTCCTTCTCGACCTGCTTGCGGCAGACGCAACCTTCGAGATGGTCGTTGACCAGGCCCATGGCTTGCATGAAGGCATAGACCGTGGTCGGGCCGACAAAGCTCCAGCCGCGCTTCTTCAATTCCTTCGAAATCCGCACCGAGACCGCCGTGGTCGGATTGGCACGCAAATGGGCGAGATCGACAATTCTGGGCCGCTCCTCCTTGCCGGGTTCGAATTTCCAGAACCAGGCGGCGAGCGAGCCGAACTCGTCCACCATCTCGCGGGCGCGCTTGGCGTTGTTGATGGTCGAGACGATCTTGCCGCGATGGCGGATGATGCCGGCATTGCCGAGCAGGCGCTCGACATCCTTGTCGGTGAAAGCGGCGACCTTGTCGAAGTCGAAGCCGGCGAAGGCCTCGCGAAAATTCTCGCGCTTGCGCAATATGGTCAGCCACGAGAGGCCCGACTGGAAGCCTTCGAGGCAGATTTTTTCAAACAGCCTGCGGTCATCGGCCACCGGCCGGCCCCATTCATGGTCATGGTAATGGAGATAATCGGGCAGGTTGCCATGCCAGAAGCAGCGCGCGACACCGTCGGGACCGGCAAGCAGGCCGGTGTTTTCATTGCTCATTGCGAAAAATCCATCCGTTAACGCGCTTCCGCGCCGCTTTTACCGTGGCTTTACCAGATTCCTGAACCGGGCGGTAACCACACCAAAGGGTTTACTGGCAGAACCGCATTTTACGCATTCCGATTCATGTTTCGGTTGCTGCTTGCGCGCCAATGATCGCTGAACCGGGAGCGTTTCCACCCGGTTGTATCAGACGATCAAGGTGCGTTCCCGATGAAGAGAGTTTTGTTTTCCGTGCTCGGCGCCGTGGCTGTATTTGCCGGCGTCACCCCCTCGGCCGCTGGCGACCGCTATGCCGACAGGCCGCCGGTCATGGTGAGCCCCGATCTTTCCGCCCCCTGGGTGCTGCAGCTTGGCCGCGCGCCCGGCATCGTGCGGCAGAGCCGCCAAATCGTGCAGCAGCCGCGCCTGCGCACCGCGCAACCGGCACAGCCCGACCGGGTGCAGACGGCCGCCGTGCAGCCGCCGGCCAAGCGCATGGTGATGCGCCCACAGATCAACCCGGTCTACCTGCCGCAGGAAGTCGCCTATGACGGCCCGCAGAAGCCGGGCACGATCGTCATCGATACGACGCAGAATTTCCTCTTCCTGGTCGAGAAGAACGGCAAGGCACGGCGCTATGGCGTCGGCACCGGCAAGCCCGGCTTCGAATGGTCGGGCACACACAAGATCACCAACAAGCGCGAGTGGCCGGACTGGCGTCCGCCGGCGGCAATGATCAAGCGCGAGGCCGCCAAGGGCCGCTATCTGCCGACCTACCTGGCCGGCGGCATCGAAAATCCGCTTGGCGCCCGTGCGCTCTATCTCGGCACGACCGAATACCGTATCCACGGCACCAACCAGCCGTGGACGATCGGCGGAGCGGTGTCGTCGGGCTGCATCCGCATGCGCAACGAGGACGTTGTCGATCTCTACGAACGGGTCAATGTCGGAACAACGGTCGAGGTGATATAATAGCTCCAGCGAATCACCTGACCGGGAAATACGTCGTTTCCGGAATTTGGAAGGAATAACGGGGGACGGGCCGTATGGGGATGCGGTCGGTCGAGAAGGGCAGTGCGGGAGACCGCGCTGCCCTTATCTTTTTTGATCGGCGTCGGGTGCCCGCGACACGGCCCGCGTCGTTGCGTGCGCAAAAGGCATGGCGGTTCGCTTTCGTGCTGCCATCTTCGATGTTCTTTTGCTATGTCGGCGCCAACGAAAGAAAGAGTTCATCCATGTCCCTGTCCGATGACAGCCGCTACCTCAAGGGCGGCCCGGTTGCCCAGCGCATCATCGCCGCCGTGCGCGAGGATGCGGCAATCGCCAAAGCCGAGGGTTTTCCGCCCAAGCTGATCTCGATCACCGTCGGCGATACCGACGCGGTTGACGTCTATGTGCGCAACCAGCGCGCCAAGGCTCAGCTCGCCGGCATCGATTTCGAGGAACGGCGTTTTCCCGCCACCATCACCGCGGGTGAACTCGAAGCCGCCATCCACGGCCTGAACGCGGATCCACGCGTCACCGGCATCATCATCCAACGGCCGGTGCCCGCCCATATCCCGATCAAGACGCTGCAGGCGGCGGTGCATCCGCTGAAGGACGTCGAGGGCATGCATCCGGCCTCGATCGGCAACATCGTCTACAACCAGCTCGATCTGGCGCCCTGCACGGCGGCGGCCTCGGTCGAACTGCTCAAGGAAACCGGCCTCGACCTCAAGGGGCTGGAAGTCGTCATCGTCGGCCATTCGGAAATCGTGGGCAAGCCAATCGCGTTCCTGCTGATGAGCGAAGGCGCGACGGTCACGGTCTGCCATCACATGACGCGGTCGGTCGCCGCACATGCGCGCCGTGCCGACGCGCTGTTCGTCGCGGTGGGCAAACCCCGGCTGATCAAGGCCGACATGGTGAAGCCAGGTGCGGCCGTCATCGATATCGGCATCAATTCCGAGGTCGGACCGGATGGGATGAGCCGCATCGTCGGCGACGTCGACACCGAAAGCGTGCGTGAAGTCGCCTCCTGGATCACGCCGGTGCCGGGCGGCGTCGGTCCGATCACGGTCGCGATCCTGCTGCGCAACACGATGGTGGCGCTCAGCCGGCAGCGCGCGCGGTACGAGGCGACCTACGGCACGGCGGACAAGCTCGCGGCGGAATAAGCGCCGACCCCTACTCGGCGGCGATCGGGCTCCCGTCCAGAACGCCGTCCGGCTTTGGCCCGCCATAGGCCCAATCGAGCAGTTTTACCGTGTGCACCACCGGCATCCTGGCGACGGAGGCAATTTGCGTGATGCAGCCGATGTTGCCGGTGGCGACGATGGAAGCTCCCGTCGCCTCGATGTTTTTCACCTTGCGGTCGCGCAGCTTGGCCGAAATCTCGGATTGCAGGATGTTGTAGGTGCCGGCCGAGCCGCAGCACAGATGGCCCTCGCGCGGCTCGCGCACGATGAAGCCGGCCCTGGCCAGCAGATCCTTCGGCTGGCGGACGATCTTCTGGCCGTGCTGCATGGAGCAGGCCGAGTGATAGGCGACGACAGTGCCCGGCTTGCGCACCGGCTCGGGCAGGTCGAGACCGGCCAGATATTCGGTGATATCCTTGGCCAGCGCCGACACACGCGCGGCCTTGTCGGCATAGGCCGGATCAAGGCGCAGCATGAAGCCGTAGTCCTTGATCGTCGTGCCGCAGCCGGATGCTGTTATGATGATGGCATCGAGCCCGCCCTGGTCGATGGCACGCGTCCAGGCATCGACATTCCGCCTCGCCGAGGCAAGGGCTGCCTGTTCGCGCCCCATATGGTGGACCAGCGCGCCGCAGCAGCCCTCGCCCGGCGGCACCACCACCTCGACGCCGAGGCGCGTGAGCAGCGAAATCGTCGTGTCGTTGATTGCCGGATCGAGCACCGATTGCGCGCAGCCGGTGAGGATGGCGACGCGACCCTTTTTTGCCCCCTGTCCGGCATGGATGCCCGGCGTGGCCGTCGGCGAAGCCGCCGGGATCGATATCGGCGCGAGCTTGAGCATCGCTCCAAATGGCTTCAGCGCCGGGATTGTCTCGAACAGACCAATGAAAGGCCTTCCCAGTTTCGCCAGTCTGAGCGCGGCGCGAAAGCGCGTGGGATAGGGCAGAACGAAGGCCAGCATGGCGCGGGTCAGGCGGTCGAGCAGCGGCCGCTTGTAGGTTTCCTGGATGTGAGCGCGCGCATGGTCGACCAGGTGCATGTAGTTGACGCCCGACGGACAGGTGGTCATGCAGGCCAGGCACGACAGGCAGCGGTCGATATGGGTGACGATCTCCTTGTCGGCTGGGCGGCCGTTCTCCAGCATGTCCTTGATCAGGTAGATGCGCCCGCGCGGTGAATCGAGCTCGTTGCCCAGCGTCACATAGGTCGGGCAAGTGGCGGTGCAGAAGCCGCAATGCACGCATTTGCGCAGTATCTTCTCCGATTCCGCGACATGCGGATCGGCAAGCTGGGCAAGTGAAAAATTGGTCTGCATCGCTGATTTCCTAGGCCATGCGGCCGGGATTGAGGAGGTTCCTCGGATCGAACTCCTGCTTCAGCCGTTGGCTGAGCGCGGCCAGTGCTGGCGCCTGCGGCTCGAATACCGGCAGGGCGGCGCGATGAGCGGGAGCGGCGCGCACCAGCGTCGCATGGCCGCCGCCATGTTTGCGCAACAGTCCACGCAGCAGAGCGGCTTCCGGGTCGCCCTGTTCCATGCGCAACCACACCAGTCCGCCCTGCCAGTCGTAGAAGGCGCTGACGGCGGCCTGCATGCGCAGTGTCAGGACCATCTGGTGACCTTGGGTAGGTGTCATCGAGACCCGCCAGACCGGTTTCTCGCTGCCGTCGGCGAAGGGCCTGATATCGCGCACATCTTGCCAGATCAGCCGGGAAGCCTCGCCCGAAATCTCCTCCAGCGGCCCGGCCTTGCCGAGCAGCGTCTTCAGCGCGGCGACGCGATAGGCGACGGACGGGCCAAAACCTTCGACCCGAAGCAAGGTGGCGGCTTCACTGCCGAGCGTGCCTCCCGCGACGCGCGCGGCGATCCGCTCGGGCAGATGGGCGGCACTCGACACTTCCGCGCTGGAGCCAAGCGCCAAGGCCATGGCGCTTGCCGCGGCATCGTCAAGCAGGCCACGCACGGCGAGCGTCACCTCGGTTTCGGCAGCCGGCAGCACCTTGAAGGTAACGTCGGTGAACACGGCCAACGTGCCCCAGCTGTTGGCCATCAGCTTCGACATGTCATAGCCAGTGACATTCTTGACCACGCGCCCGCCGGACTTGAAGGCCTCGCCCCGGCCGGAGACGACGTTGATGCCGAGGATATGATCGCGCGCCGCCCCCGCCTTCAGCCGGCGCGGCCCGGACAGGTTCGCGGCCAGCACGCCGCCGATCGTGCCTTTGCCCGGCTCGCCGCCGAGCAGCGGGCCGTAATCCATGGGCTCGAAGGCCAGCTGCTGGCCGTTTTCGGCCAGCAGCTTCTCGATTTCGGCCAGCGACGTGCCGGCCTTTGCCGACAGCACCAGGTCTGCGGGTTCGTAAAGCGTGACACCGGTGAGTTTCGACAGGTCAAGCGTGTGCTCCGTCTGCAGCGGACGGCCGATGCCGCGCTTGGAGCCGTGACCAAGGATTTCGATCGGCGTCTCTTCCACCACCGCTGAGGTAACGGAGGACAGGACTTCTTCTGACGTGGTCGGGGTGAAGGTGGTCATGGCCGTCCCTGGTTCCTCGCCCCCGCATTGCGGGGCGAGGAACCCCCGTTCTGATAGGCCATCCTCAGAACCTCGGAATATCCGGGAACGCCACCTGTCCCCGATGCACATGCATGCGCCCCAGCTCCACGCAGCGGCGCAGTTGCGGGAAGACTTTTCCCGGGTTGAGCAGATGGTTGGGATCGAAGGCGCATTTGACGCGCATCTGCTGGTCGAGATCGGCCTGGTTGAACATTTCCGGCATCAGGTCGCGCTTCTCGACCCCCACCCCATGCTCGCCGGTGAGCACGCCGCCGACCTTGACACAGAGACGCAAGATATCGGCGCCAAAGCTTTCGGCCTTGTCGAGTTCACCGGGCACATTGGCATCGTAAAGGATCAGCGGATGCAGATTGCCGTCGCCGGCATGGAAGACGTTGGCGACGCCAAGCCCGTATTTTTCCGACAGCTCGCGCATGCCGGCCAGCACGCGCGGCAACTCCTTGCGCGGGATGGTGCCGTCCATGCAGTAGTAGTCGGGCGAAATGCGGCCAACGGCGGGGAAAGCCGCCTTGCGCCCAGCCCAGAAAGTCAGCCGCTCCTGCTCGGATTGCGAGATGCGACAGGTGGTCGAACCATTGCGGATGGCGATAGCCTCGACCTCGGTGATGAGATGATCGACCTCGACGGCCGGCCCATCGAGTTCTACGATCAGCAACGCCTCGACATCCAGGGGGTAGCCGGCATGGACGAAATCCTCCGCCGCATGGATCGCTGGCCGATCCATCATTTCCATGCCACCCGGAATGATACCGGCGCCGATGATGTCGGCAACGCACTGGCCGCCCTGCTCGCTGGTGGGGAAACCGATCAACAGCGCGCGCGCTGTCTCCGGCCGCTTGAGGATGCGGACCGTGACCTCGGTGACGACGCCAAGCAGGCCTTCCGAACCCGTCATGACGCCAAGCAGGTCGTAACCTTCGGCGTCGAGATGGCTGCCGCCCAGCCGCACCACCTCGCCATTCATCAGCACCATCTCAATGCCGAGCACATTGTTGGCGGTAAGGCCGTATTTCAGGCAATGCACGCCGCCGGAATTCTCCGCGACGTTGCCGCCGATCGAGCAGGCGATCTGGGAGGATGGATCGGGGGCGTAATAAAAACCCTCCTGCTCGACGGCAATGGTGATGCCGAGATTGGTGACGCCCGGCTGGGCGACAACGGTGCGGTTGGGATAGTCAATGGCAAGGATGCGGTTGAAGCGGCTCATGACCAGCAGGACCGCGTCTTCCAGCGGCAGCGCGCCGCCGGACAGCGAGGTGCCCGAACCGCGCGGCACGACGCGGATGTTGCGGTCGTTGCAGTATTTCAGCACGCGGGAGACCTGCGCCACCGTTTCGGGCAGCACGACGACCAGCGGCAATTGCCGATAGGCGGTCAGGCCATCGCTCTCGAAGGCGCGCATTTGATTGGTCGCGTCAACGACGCCCTCGCCCGGCACGATGATGCGCATATCCGCGACAATCTCGTCGCGCCGGCGCATCGTGGCGTCGTCTGGTTTCGGCATGGCCAGGCCGGACATCAGCAGCCCCATTCGCTTTACTGGTCAATATCTTTTACCAGTTAAGCGAGCCGGTTGCAAATGCCGCGGCGTGAAGACACTCGTGCAAGGCGCGTGAGAAGCTTCCGTAGCGGCAATCTGCCGCTGTTTCCCCCTCCTTGTGGCGGGGTCGCGAACCTAGCGAGCGGGCTGGGGGTCAGCGCGGCGTTTCATGAAGCATCTCCCCGGCTCGCGATCTTCGCTTCGCTACGACCATGAGCCGACCCTTCCACAAGGGGGAGAGTGAGGCAGCCGCTACTCGCCTGGGTGCTTCGACGGCTCGGAATGCATCCGGCGCACGCGGCGCACGCCCCACCAGACCAGCAGGATGGCCACCGGCACCGAAGCGGCGGTGACGACCTCCGGCGCGAAGGCGTGGCCGAAGATCGAGGCGCCCTTGGCGACATAGCCGATGAGGCCGACGACGTAATAGGAGACGGCGGCGACCGACAGGCCTTCAACGGTCTGCTGCAGGCGCAGTTGCAGGCGGGCGCGGTTGTTCATCGAGGCGAGCAGGTCGCGGTTCTGCTTTTCGACCTCGACATCGACCCAGGTGCGCAGCAGCGTCGTGGCACGGGTCAGCTTTCGTGACAGATTGGCCTGGCGCTCCTCGACCGAACGGCAGGTGCGCATTGCTGGCGCAACGCGGCGCTGCAGGAACCCACCCCAGGTGTCGTAGCCCGGCACGGCCCCTTCCTCGAGCGCTTCCAGCCGCTCGACGACGATGCCGTCATAGGCGCGGCTGGCGCCGAAACGGTAGAGGCTCGACGCGGCGTCCGCCTCCAGTTCTGCGGCGAGTTCGGTCAGGTCCGCCAGCAACGTCTGGCTGTCGCGGGTCTCGGCGACCTTCATTTCCAGCGTGGTCTGAGCCAGCCTGTCCTCGATGCGGCGGGCGCGGCCCGACAGGGTCAGGGCCAGCGGCAACCCGAGCATGGCCAGCGTGCGGTAGGTCTCGATGTCGATCAGCCGCTGCGACAGCGCCCCGGTACGGGCCGGCGTCAGCCCGCGATCAAGCACCAATATACGGGTCATGCCGTCGCCATCCTGGCGAAAATCGGTGACGATTGCCGCGTTGCCGCGCTCGACCAGCGAGTAGCACAGGCTGGTCGGGTCGAAAGCCGCGATCAGCCGCTCGCTGACTTGCGTCCATTTGCGGATTTCGAGCCGGATGCCCGAGATGACGGTTCCCGGCGGCGAAAAGCCGTTGCCGAAGGGCGAATCCTCCTGGGTCCTGCCATTTTCAGAAAGCGGTCCTTCCCACAGATAGGTCGAGAATTCCGTATGCCGCTCCCAGCGCAGCGAGCCCTTGCCCCACTTCATCGCATGGTGGCGGGCCTGGCGATCGGGCGCGGCAATGCCGAGGCGCCGCGACAGTTCGGAAAGCACGGCGTGGTCGACGCCGGAGCCGCCCTCCGTCATGAAGGCGAGTTGCACGAGGACGCGCGGCTTTTCAATGAGCGGATGCGGCCGGGCGTGGACCTCGCCGAGTGCGCCGGGCCGGCCCTCATGCGCGGGAAAACCCATGACGCTGCCCTTGGCTCGTGGCTGGAACTCGAGATTGGACGGGTCGTCTGACACGGCTTGTCCCCCGGGTTTCTCTGAACCCTCTTGCGTTCGCGTCCCTCTAGGGCCAATCGCCTGACGACGCAAACAGCAAGTTTAGCCGAAGATCACAGAGCGCCGAGCGGTGAAACCGACGCGCTTCGACCAATTGGATAAATAATTTGACCAGTTGGCGACGCAGGCTTTATCCTATGCGACACCGGTTCACCGTCCAGGCATTCCGTTGAGCGACATTTTTTCCAGGATTGAGCATTCGCGCACCGCCGACGAGGTCGTGCAGCAAATCGAGAGCCTCATCCTCGAAGGGGTGCTGCGCACGGGCGATCGCCTGCCCGGCGAGCGCGAGCTGGCACGCCAGTTCGACGTGTCGCGGCCGATCCTGCGCGATGCCCTGAAGGCCCTCGAAGGGCGCGGGCTGCTGACGACCAAGGCCGGCGGCGGCACGCATGTCGCCGACATTATCGGCCAGCTGTTCACCAAGCCGGTGGCCGACCTGATCTCGATGCATCGCAAGGCGGTGACCGATTATCTGGAATACCGCCGCGAGATCGAGGGCATCGCCGCCGAATATGCGGCGCGGCGCGCCACCCCGGAGGACCTTGCGCTGCTCGACCGCATCATGGCGCGCATGGACGAGGCGCACCGCACCGGCGATTTCGACGACGAGGCTGAAATCGACGTCGAGTTTCATCAAGCAATCTGCGAATGCGCGCACAATATACTGCTCCTGCACACGCTGCGCTCCTGCTATCGGCTGCTGTCGGAAGGCGTGTTCCAGAACCGGCTGCTGGTGTTCAGCGTGCCCGGCGCGCGCGAGGCGCTGCTTGCGCAGCACAAGGCAATCCATGCCGCTGTAAAGGCCGGCGATCCCACGGCGGCCCGGCAGGCGGCGATGGACCACATGATTTATGTCGAGCGGTCCATGGCCGAGGCCGAGCGCAGCGGCGACTGGCAACGGGTGTCGCGGCTGAGGCTGCGGCAGCGTTCGGAAGCCGGCGATAGCGAACCAGCACGCAGACGCTCCTAGTCATTTCGATCAAGCGGGGACCATCATGAGCGACATTCTCACCATCGCAGACCTCAAGGATCTCGCCCGCCGGCGCGTGCCCAAGATGTTCTTCGACTATGCAGATTCCGGCGCCTGGACCGAGAGCACCTATCGGGCCAACGAAGAAGACTTCCAGAAGATCAAGTTCCGCCAGCGCGTCCTGGTCGACATGAGCAACCGCTCGCTGGAATCGACCATGATCGGGGAGAAAGTGTCGATGCCCGTGGCGCTGGCGCCAACCGGCATGACCGGCATGCAGCACGCCGACGGCGAGATGCTGGCGGCGCGGGCGGCCGAGGAATTCGGCGTGCCCTTCACCCTGTCGACGATGAGCATCTGCTCGATCGAGGATGTCGCCTCGGTAACGAAGAAACCGTTCTGGTTCCAGCTCTATGTGCTGCGCGACAAGGATTTCGTGCTCGACCTGATCGACCGGGCGAAGGCGGCAAAGTGCTCGGCCCTGGTGCTGACGCTCGACCTGCAGATCCTCGGCCAGCGACACAAGGATGTCCGCAACGGGCTTTCGGCGCCGCCCAAGATGACGCTGGCCAACATCATCGACCTGGCCAGCAAACCGCGCTGGTGCCTGGGCATAGCCGGCACCAAGCGCCGCACCTTCCGCAACATCGTCGGCCACGCCAAAGGTGTCGGTGACGTCTCTTCGCTGTCATCCTGGACGACGGAGCAGTTCGATCCGCAGCTGTCGTGGAAGGATGTCGCCTGGATCAAGGAACGCTGGGGTGGCAAGCTGATCCTGAAGGGCATCCTCGACAAGGAGGATGCACTGATGGCGGCCAAGACCGGCGCCGACGCGATCGTGGTTTCCAACCATGGCGGGCGCCAGCTCGACGGCGCGTCGTCATCGATCATGGCGCTGGAAGAGATCGCGGACACGGTCGGCGACAGAATAGAAGTGCACATGGATGGCGGCATCCGCTCCGGCCAGGACGTGTTGAAGGCGCTCTGCCTCGGCGCCAAGGGCACCTATATCGGCCGGCCATTCCTTTACGGCCTGGGCGCGCTCGGCAAGGAAGGGGTTACCAAAGCGTTGGAAATCATCCGCAAGGAGATGGACATCACGCTGGCGCTGTGCGGAAAGCGTCTGGTCACCGACATGGGCAAGGACCAGCTCCGGCGCTAGGGCCCGGTGACAGCCTGACCACGGAGACCACGAGGCGTTGGCGGAACCCGGCATCCATTTTCTCGACGCGCATGGGCCAGAGGATGTGCGCCTTTACGCGATCGGCGACGTGCATGGCCGGCTTGACCTGCTGGCCGCCATGCACCAGCGGATCGCGAGCGAGCTGGAATGGAAACCGGTTCGCGATTGGCGGGTGATCCATCTCGGCGACTATGTCGACCGCGGGCCAGATTCCAAGGGCGTCATCGATTTTCTGATCGAAGCCCGAGAACGCGATCCGCGCAACCTGATGCTGGCCGGCAACCACGACATCGGCTTTCTCGATTTTCTGGGAAACCCTGAACCGGAAGGGCTCTTCATGCGCTATGGCGGCGTCCAGACGGCGCTGTCCTACGGAGTCTCCCTCACCCCGGACGCCAGCTGGTTCGGCAAGACGGAGACGATGAGACGCGGACATCAGGCCTTGCTCGAAGCCGTGCCGCAAAGCCATGTCGATTTCCTGCGGTCGCTGCCGTTCTCGGTGACATCAGGCGACTTCTTCTTCTGCCATGCCGGCATCAGGCCGGGCATTGCGCTGGACAAGCAGAGCCCGCAGGACCTGATCTGGATCCGCGACATTTTCCATGATCACACCGGCCTGTTTCCGAAGATCGTGGTGCATGGCCACACCCCGGTCCCCGAGGCCGAAGTGATGGCCAACCGCGTCAATGTCGACACGCTTGCCTGGCAATCAGGCATGCTTACCGCGCTCGTCGTCGACGGAGCGGACAAACGCATCCTGGAAATGACAATAAAAGAAGCTTGAGCCGCGCCGCGGGAAGCGTCGCCAGCGAGCCGGCTTTAGCGAAGCGAAGCGGTAACGCCGTAGCCGTCGACGGCGTTGTGGTTGTTGGCGGCATCGGCGGCATAGATGCCGAGACCGCAAAGCACGATGGCGGACAACATGGCAAAGGACAGAAGCGCTGCTTTCACGGAGGTCATCTCTTGTTGAGCTTTCTGCATCTGTGCACCAGGCGGTTACCAATGCGTTGAAACGGAGAATTCGCTTCAAAGTTTCGACGATTTCGCGCTTCTAGGCGCGTTCTGTATCGAGGGTGTGTCGCACGGGTCACACAAAAGGTTCATCGCGGTTGCACTTCAGATGCAGAGCGCGCGCCTTCTAGAATGGCGGGCGGACACAAGCCAAGAAGGAAAGAGGTTTTCCCCAGCCGGTTTCACGGCCGCGTGCCAATTATGTCACGTGGCAGCGATGGACGCTCAGAGGCTGTTTCGAAATTCGCTCTGGCGAGTGAGTGTCTCAGATGGTCGCCACCCAGGCGCGGGCAATGGCCAGCCCGGCGGCATCGGCGTCGGGTCCGTTGCGGGCCATTTCGCCATCGAGCTTGCCGGCCCAGTCGGGATGGCGCGCGGCAATGGTGGGGGCGAAGGAGGTGCTCCAGTTCTTCACCATCGGCCGATCGGCCTCGAAATGGAACTGGAAGCCATAGACGGCGCGGCCGACACGAAACGCCTGGTTTTCGGCGACATCGTTGCCGGCGAGCCGTACGGCGTTTTGCGGCAGTTCGAATGTGTCGTCGTGCCACTGGAAGATCGGGAATTCTTCCGGCAGTTCAGCCAGCACCGGATCGGCCTTGGCATCCCGCGTCAGCGACACGCCGCGCCAGCCGAATTCGTTGGCGGCGCCGATGCGATTCTCACCCCCAAAGGCGCGGGCGACGAGTTGGCTGCCAAGGCAGATGCCGAGCACGGCGCGGTCCTTGCCGGCAAAATCGCGGGTCAGTTCGAGCAAGGCCGGGAAATAGGGATATTCATCGTCGGCCAACGCATTCTGGCCGCCGCCGAGCACCACCATGGCATCGTGCCCGGCCGCATCCCGCGGCAGCGGATCGCCCTTGTAAGGGAGGCGCACATCGAGATCGGCACCCGCTTCCGCGAGTGCGGCACCAACCTGGCCGAGGCCGGTATTGTCGTAGTTCTGGACCACCAGCACCCGCATCGCAAAACCCTGCTGACATGAAAATGATGCGACGAGCGATATCATGCCGCCCGCATAGCAGCCAAGATGCGTATCCCAGGAGAGAACTATGCCACTGCAGAACCGGGTCGATCCGTTCGGCGCCATCCACGCCGTGCCCGAGCGCGGCCTGTTCACCGGCAATCGCGGCATCATCCATGATCCCGAAACCAGGACGCTCTTGAAGAAACGCTGGGCGCTTCAGGCCTGGATCGTCTGCGTGTGCCGATTCCGCAATGTGCGGCGCGAGCCGATGGGCCGCAACAGGCCCGGCGGCAAGGCCGGCTGGACCGAGCTTTTCTTCCTCGACGAGGTTACGGCCTTGGCGGCGGGACACCGCCCCTGCTTTTTCTGCCAGCGCGAACGGGCCAGGGAGTTTGTCCAGCGCTTCGGCGAAGCCTTCGACATTGCCGAGCCGCGCGCCCCGCAGGTCGACAAGCTGCTGCACCAGGAGCGGCTGGCCTCGGGGGGCGAGCCGCCTGTGGTTGCCGTTGAAGACCTTGGCGGCCTGCCGGACGGCGCCATGGTTGCGGATGGCGGTTCAGCCTATGCCTTGCGCGGCGGCAAGGCACTGCGCTGGTCGTTCCCCGGTTACGGCCCGCCCGCTGATTTCGGCTCACTCGGCGAAAAGACGCTTTTGCTGCTCACTCCAGCGACGACGCTCAATGTCCTGCGGCATGGCTTTCGGCCGGTGTGGCATGCATCGGCCGAGGCTTGACGCAGGCGGCCGGCTCGCTCATTCCTCGGCGATGCGCGCCAATTACAAGATGCAACGCCTGTTTGTGCCCGACGACCTCGGAGCGGATGCCGAATTCGACGCCGGCCAGCAGCAAAGCCATTATCTGATGCATGTGCTGCGGCTTGGCGAAGGCGCCGAGATCCTGGTCTTCAATGGCCGCGATGGCGAGTGGTCGGCGGCCATCGCGGCGAAGTCGAAGAAGGCGGTCAGACTGAGGGTGCTGGCATTGCAGCGGCCGCAGCCGCCACTGCCCGACCTCATCTACTGTTTCGCGCCGCTGAAGCAGGGCCGCCTCGACTATCTCGTGCAGAAGGCGGTCGAGATGGGTGCGGGCATCCTGCAGCCGGTCATCACCCAGCATACGCAAGTCGCCAAGCCGTCCATCGATCGGCTGCGCGCCAACGTCGTCGAGGCCGCCGAGCAATGCGGTATCCTGGCGGTGCCGGAGGTTCGCGAGGCGGAAAAGTTCGAACGCCTGCTGACCGGCTGGGACAAGGAAAGGCGGCTGGTCTTCTGCGACGAGGACGCCTCGACCAACAATCCGCTGCCTGCCCTGCAGCAGGTGAAGGAGAAGAAGCTTGCGCTGCTGGTCGGACCCGAGGGCGGCTTTTCCGATGACGAGCGCAAGATGCTGCGCGCCCTGCCCTTCGTCACCGCCATTCCGCTCGGACCGCGCATCCTGCGCGCCGACACGGCGGCCGTGGCGGCACTTGCGGTGATGCAGGCAACTGTCGGAGACTGGTAGGATGTCATGTCTTGCAAGAGGCAGGGCGGATCGTGGCCTTCAATTCCTCTTGACCTGTGGCTCAGGATTTTTCGCTTGATCGGCTACTGACATTTCGTCCATTTACCGCCGGCGGCTCCACTGGCCGCTCTACAGTGCCGCGCGTCCTTTCGGACGCGCAAAGGACGCTGTAGCATTTTCATTTGGCCCATGATCCTTTCCGAAAATCGAAGATCGATTTCTGGGGTCATGTGCGGAGGGCTTGATCATGGCGCGCGACACAACCGATTTCCGGCCGATCGAAGGTGTCGACGAACTCGTCGAGCATCTGGCCGAAGGCAACAAGCCGCGCGACAAATGGCGCATCGGTACCGAGCACGAGAAATTCCCCTTCTATGTCGATGGCAACGCGCCCGTGCCCTATGGCGGCGAGCGCGGCATCCGCGCCATCCTCGAAGGCATGCAGGAAAAGCTGGGCTGGGACCCGATCATCGATGACGGCCGCATCATCGGCCTGGTCGAGCCGACGGGCCAGGGCGCGATCTCGCTCGAGCCCGGCGGCCAGTTCGAGCTTTCCGGCGCGCCGCTGGAGACCATCCATCAGACCTGCCGCGAGGGCAATGCGCATCTGGCGCAGGTGCGCGAGATCGCCGAACCGATGGGCATCCGCTTCCTCGGCCTCGGCGGCAGCCCGAAATGGTCGCTGGCCGACACGCCGAAAATGCCGAAATCGCGCTATGAGATCATGACGCGCTACATGCCCAAGGTCGGCACCAAGGGCCTCGACATGATGTACCGCACCTGTACCATCCAGGTTAACCTCGACTTCGAGAGCGAAGTCGACATGCGCCGCAAGATGCAGGTCTCGCTGAAGCTGCAGCCGCTGTCGACGGCGCTGTTCGCCAACTCGCCCTTCACCGAGAGCCGGCCGAACGGCCTGCAGAGCTGGCGCGGCGACATCTGGCGCGACACCGACAACCAGCGCTCCGGCCTGCTCGAATTCTGCTTCTCGCCCGAGTTCGGTTTCGCCGACTATGTCGAATGGGCGCTCGACGTGCCGATGTATTTCGTCATCCGCGACGGCCGTTATCACGACATGACGCACATCACCTTCCGCCAGTTCATGGCCCGCGCCGCGCGCAACGAAGTGCCGGACGGGCTGCCGACGATGGGCGACTGGGCGAACCACCTGTCGACGCTGTTCCCCGACGTCAGGCTGAAGCGTTTCCTCGAAATGCGCGGCGCCGATGGCGGCCCGTGGCGGCGCATCTGCGCGCTGCCGGCCTTCTGGGTCGGCCTGCTCTATGACGAGGCGGCGCTCGACGCGGCCGAGGCGTTGACCTCGAGCTGGACCTACAAGGAAGTGCTGGCCATGCGAAACGCGGTGCCGGAGCTGGGCATTTCCGCGCCCTTCCGCAACGCCACACTGCGCGAGATGGCGCGCGATGTGCTGGCAATCTCGCGCACGGGGCTGAAGAACCGCGCCAAGAAGAACCGTGACGGCTACGACGAGACCTCGTTCCTCAACACTTTGGACGAAGTGGTTGCGCGCGGCACGACCAGCGCCGAGGAGATGCTTTCGGCCTATCACACGCGCTGGGGCGGCTCGATCGAGCCGGTGTTCATGGAATACGCCTATTAACCGCGCGCGTTGAGGAGCGGCAGAAGCTGCTTCAATCGAGTGTTGAAACGAATTAGGCTCTCTTCCGAGGAATTCACGAGGAGAAGCCGATGCCTACCTTGTTCGACATGCTGACCCAGGCCCAGAACGGCAACGGCATGCAGGCGCTTGCCCAACAATATGGGCTTTCGATGCAACAGACACAGGCGGCGGTCGCAGCACTGCTGCCGGCCTTTTCGCAGGGGTTGCAACGCAACACCGCCGATCCCTACGGTCTCGGCGCCTTCATGACGGCGATGGCAAGCGGCCAGCACGCCAAATATTTCGAAGACGCGACCCGGGCGTTCTCGCCGCAAGGCGTCGATGAAGGCAACGGCATCCTCGGACATCTGTTCGGGTCCAAGGACCTGTCACGCGCCGTGGCCAGCCAGGCGGCGCAAGCGAGCGGCGTCAGCCAGCAGGTGCTGCAGCAGATGCTGCCCGCGATCGCCTCGATGGTGATGGGCGGCCTGTTCAAGCAGACGACAAATCAGATGCAGTCCGCGGGAGGTTTCGGCGGCGGCAACAATCCGCTCGGCGAGATCATCGAGCAGATGATGCGGCAAGGCGGCATGCAGGCCCCGGCACCACAACAACGTCAGGCTCCGCCGCCCCAGAACCCGATGGACAACCCGTTCGGCAAGGTCTTGCAGGACATGTTCGGCGGCGGCACGCCACAACCGCAAAACCAGCCGCAGCAAGCGCCCAACCCTTATGGTGACAATCCGCTCGGCAAGGTGCTGCAGGACATGTTTGGTGGCGGCGCGCCGCAGCCGCAAGCCCGACCGCAGCCCCAGCAGACGCAGAGCCCGTATGGTGACAATCCGCTGGGAAAGATCTTCGAGGAAATGCTGCGGCAGGGCGGCGGGGGAGGATTGGGCGGCGGGCAGCCGGCGCCTCAGCCTCAGGCACCGCAGCCGCGCCAGGCGCCGCAACCGCAGGCCAACCCGGGCGGCAGGCCGAGGAACCCGTTCGACGATTTGTTCGGCAAGATGTTCGAGACCGGCGCCCAGCAGCGCGACGACTATCAGAAGGGCGTGGAAACGATCTTCGATCAGTTCAAGCGCGATATGGATCGCAGGTAGGCGCCAAGGCGGCAACCATTTCCGAACACGCCGGAAAAAGAAAAGCCCGGTCCTTGGGAGGACCGGGCAGCGTGCAGGCAGGCCGGCGGGGAACCGGCAGGGAGTGGGAAGCCTGCAGAACCTTTGGTCGCGCTGAGCCCTGAAAAGGTTCAACGCGGCCGAAACTCAACCGATCAGGCCACCTTGCGGGCAAGATCCTCGATCGTCTCCACGCGATCGCTGGCGATTTCACGCAGCATCGCCGTCGGGTCGCGGCCAAACGGCACGTCGATGGCGACATGCAGGTCGGCGCGCGTCAGGCCGATATCGGCGAGCTCGGCGTCCGACATCTCGCCAAGGCGATAGAAGGCGCGGCGGTTTTTCCAGGCGCGGTAGAAATTGAAGACGGTGTTGGCCACGCGCATCGCAACAGCCGGACGCGAGGTGATGCGCGAGGTCTCGGTGGCGAAATCGATCGTGGTCACAGCAGTCTCCTTCGGAGTCGAGCGGACAAAGCCAAGCGATCGGCGCTGGCGACAGCGGCCGTTCCGGCTTCGATTCATTTTTAAAGATGCATGTCGTTGTCCCAAAACCGGTGTCCACTTTTGGGCGACATGCGTTGGCTTCATGTGGACGATACCAACTTGCCATCGGCCGATTGATTAATCCAACGAATGTTTCTAATCTTTAGCATCAACATCAATGATGGATTAGACCGATGAAAGCGCCGCTCGATCTCGATCAGTTGCAAACCTTCATCTCAATCGCCGATACCGGCAGCTTCACGCGGGCAGCCGAAGAGGTGCACCGCACCCAGTCGGCGGTATCGATGCAGATGCGCCGGCTGGAAGAGCGGATCGGCAAGCCGCTGTTCGAGAAGGAGGGGCGCAGCAACAGGCTGACGGAGGAAGGCGACAAGCTGCTCTCCTACGCAAGGCGGTTGCTCTACCTCAACCGCGAAACGCTGGCCGCCTTCGACGACCAGCGACTCGAGGGCACGATCCGCATCGGCACGCCGGACGATTATGCCGACCGTTTCCTGCCTGAGATCATGGCGCGCTTCACGCGCTCCAATCCGCGTGTCGAACTGACTGTCATCTGCGAGCCCACACCGGGACTGGTCGAACATATCAAGCGCGGCAATCTCGACCTGGCGCTGGTGACGCACAACGATGTGCGCGGCCAGTCGGAGGTGGTGCGGCGCGAACCGCTGCTTTGGGTCACCTCGGCCAACCATGCGACACATGAACAGGTAACACTGCCAATGGCCTTCGGCCGGCCGAACTGCATCTGGCGGCGCGCCGCCGTCGATGTGCTGGACCAGCAGAACCGCGACTATCGCATCCTGTTCACCAGTTTCTCGGCGACCGTCATCACCGCCGCCGTGCTTTCGGGCCTGGCGATCTCGGTGCTGCCGGAATGCGCGCTCAGGCCCGGCATGCGGGTGCTGGGCGAGGCCGACGGTTTCGGCGCCCTGCCCGACTGCCGCATCGGCATCATGCGCGGCCAGACCTCGCGGCCGGAGATCGTCGATGCGCTTGCCCGCCACATCTCGGAGAGCCTGGACAACATCTCGGTGCCGCTTGGCGAGGAGACGGGAACATTCGACTTCGCCGCACTCGCCTTTGCCAAGATGAAGCGGACGAGACCGAACCAGATCCTGCCCGGCTGGTAGGGAAGAATCGAGGCGCCTTGAGCGCGTGGCCGGATACGCGCGCCTTGACGTGAGGCGCCAACCAGCCCCCAATCGGCCGATGAGCGAAGCAGCATCCGAATCACGCACCAACGCCACCGAATACACGGTGAGCGAGATCTCCGGCGCGCTGAAGCGCACGGTCGAGGACGTCTTTGGCAATGTGCGGGTGCGCGGCGAAATCTCCGGCTATCGGGGCCCGCACTCCTCCGGCCATGCCTATTTCGCGCTGAAGGACGACCGCGCCCGGCTCGACGCCGTGGTGTGGAAAGGCACGATGAGCCGGCTGAAATTCCGTCCCGAGGAAGGGATGGAGGTGATCGCCACCGGCAAGCTCACCACCTATCCCGGCAAGTCCAACTACCAGATTGTCATCGACAATCTGGAGCCGGCCGGCGCCGGGGCGCTGATGGCGCTGCTGGAGGAACGCAAGCGCCGGCTGCAGGCCGAGGGGCTTTTCGATGCCGCACGCAAGCGCCGGCTGCCCTTCATGCCTCTTATCATCGGCGTCGTCACCTCGCCGACCGGGTCCGTCATCCGCGACATCATCCATCGCATCAAGGACCGCTTTCCGCTGCATGTGCTCGTCTGGCCGGTGCGCGTGCAGGGCGAGACGTCAGGCGTGGAAGTGACCAATGCCGTCGCCGGCTTCAATGCACTGGCCTGGGATAGCCCGATCCAGCGCCCCGATCTCTTGATCGTCGCGCGCGGCGGCGGCAGCCTGGAGGATCTGTGGGGGTTCAACGACGAAGCGCTCGCCCGCGCCGTTGCCGCCTCCGGAATTCCGGTGATCTCGGCGGTCGGCCATGAAACCGACTGGACACTGATCGACCTCGTCGCGGATGTGCGGGCGCCGACACCAACGGGCGCGGCCGAAATCGCAGTGCCCGTGAAGGCCGACCTCGAAGCGACGCTTGCCAGCCTTGGCGCGCGGCTCAAGGCGGCCGTCTCACGCAATTTCGAACGCAAGCGGCAGGCCGCGCGTGCGGCGGCGCGCGCACTGCCCTCGCCCGATCAATTGCTGGCGCTGCCGCGCCGGCGCCTCGATGAGGCGACATCGAGGCTCGGCCGCGGCCTGTCCGTCAGCGTCGATCGCAAGCGGGCGCGGCTCCAGGGCCAGAGGCTGACGCCGGCCACGCTGTCGCGGCGCATCAACGAGGCCCGCACGCTCACCGGCCGTGACCTCGCCCGCGCTCAGGCGGCGTTCTTCGCCATCGTGCGCGAGCGACGCGCGCGCTTTGCGCGCTCCGCGACGCGGCTGTCGCCGGCACCGATCGCACGAAGGCAGAAGCAGCAGACCGATGCACTGGCGGCGCTCGCAAGGCGGCAGGATCGCGTCATCTCGCTGCGGCTCGAGCGGCTGCGCGGCCAGTTGAGCCAGGCAGAGCGCCTGCTGACCACGCTGTCGCACAAGGCCGTGCTGGCGCGTGGCTTCGCGCTGGTGAAGGACGCCGACGGCGCGGTCATCAAGCAGGCCGCCGACGTAACATCGGGGATGGCGCTTTCGCTGGAGTTCGCCGACGGCACGGCGGATGCGGTGGCAACCAGTGGTGCGGCGCGGCCGAAGCCGGCTGCCAAGCCAGCGGCCAAGGCCAAGGAACCCGGCAACCAGGGATCGCTGTTCTGACCACGACCGGAAATCCGCACCATCTGGCCACGCCCGGCGGCAAGCCGCGCGCACGGAGCTTCGGCATAGGCTTCGACGGTACGCCCGGGCCGTTCAACGCAATCACCGACGTGTCCGGCGTCGCTGTCGGCCATGCGACATTGATTTCCGGGGAAGGTGCGCTCGTCGTCGGCAAGGGGCCAGTGCGCACCGGCGTCACCGCGATCCTGCCCAGGCCACGCGTCGATCTGGCCACGCCGGTCTTCGCCGGTATCTTCAGCCAGAATGGCAATGGCGAGTTGACCGGCTCGCACATCGTCGAGGAAACCGGTGCCTTCAACTTCCCGATCACCATCACCAACACGCACTCCTGCGGCGTTTCGCGCGACGGCACGCTGCGCTGGATGCACCAAGTGCTGCCGGCCGCGCTCGACAGCGGCTGGGGCCTGCCGGTGGCGGCGGAAACCTATGACGGGTTTCTCAACGACATAAACGGTAACCATCTGAGCTTTGAGCACGTGACCGAAGCCCTTGACGGCGCAACCAGCGGGCCGGTCGAGGAAGGCAGCGTCGGCGGCGGCACAGGCATGATCACCTTCGGCTTCAAGGCCGGGGCGGGCACGGCGTCGCGCGTCGTTGGATGGCAGGGACATTCCTACACGGTCGGCGCCTTCGTGCAGTCGAATTTCGGCAAGCGGCGCAATTTTACCCTTCGCGGCCTGCGTGCCGGGCCGGAACTCACGGAACCGGCGATCCGCGAAGGCACGCCCCGCGCCGAAAAGGGTTCGATCATCGCCGTTGTCGCCACCGATGCGCCATTCCTGCCGCACCAGATGAAGCGACTGGCCCGCCGTGTGCCGCTCGGCGTCGCCATGACCGGCGGCTTCGGCTATCACAGCTCGGGCGATATTTTTCTCGCCTTCACGACGGCCAATCCTGCCGCGGCACTGGCGCCGTCCGGCCGGATCGCCAATGCCGATTTCATTCCCGATACGGACATTGACCCGTTCTTCGATGCCGTGATCCAGGCGGTCGAGGAATCGATCCTCAACGCCCTCGTCGCCAATGACGACATGAGCGGGCGCGACGGCAATTTCGTGCCGGCACTGCCGAAGACCTGGTTGAAAGAAAAGTTCGGGTTGAAAGAAAAGTTCGGCTGAGACGACAACGCGGGCCGACGGGCCCGCGCATTCAGACAGAATGGCCGTTAAAATCTATTCCGCGGCCTTGCTGGAGGCCTGCTGGTGCTCGTCGGCCTCGGCCGCTTCCTCGAGCCGGGAAGCAATGAGCTCCTGGATATCGCCGACTTCTTCCTGGATGTCCTCCAGCGGGATGCCGACCTCGGCCGCCTTGGCGGCGCATTCCCTGGCCAATGTCTCGGCCTGCTTGTCGATCCTGGCCTGGGACTGGCAATGGACCTTTTCGCCGATCCATCCCCGCAAGAACTCGATGGCGTGTTCACTCATACTGCTGTTCCCTGGCGGCAAAGCCGGTTGGTAATCATAAACGTCGGCATCCCGCAAAGGATGCATCTTCCCATTCCAGCCGAGTCGCGGCCAGCCGGCAAGTCAATGCCGTCCAGGGTCCACAGAGCCGAAGGAAATCGAGGGGTGAAGAACATTTTCTGATTCTGAAGGACTGTACCGTTGGCGGGATCTGGCCCGCGCCGAGCAATTGCTTCTACCTTTTACGGCTTTCAGTCCGTTTCTTAATCTCAATGGCTGTCGCTACAGCCGCCTTTTGACGTTCGCCCTCAAGGCGCGAGCCAGCGAGGCCGCCGCTATATAGTGATATCCTCCCGCAATGTCGACTCCTGCCAACCGTGCCCACAGGTTGCACCAAAGTCGCACTCCCGCGCCCCATCAGAAGGTCTCAACCCAGGGCCTCAGCTCCATTTCCCAGGTCCAGGCGCTGCGGTGCTGGCGATGGATGGAGAGATAGGCTTCGGCGATGGCGCCCGGAGACAGTCGGCGATCCGGCGGACCGGGCTCCTGCCCGGACGAAACCGAGGCGATGGCGCCGTCGATGATGAAATGCGCGACGTGGATGTTCTTCGGCGCCAGCTCACGAGCCATGGACTGGGCCAGCCCGCGCAAGCCGAATTTGGGCATCGCAAAACCAGCGGACCCGGCGAACCCCTTCACGCTTGCCGTCGCACCGGTGAAGAAGATCGAGCCAGCCCCTTGGGCGACGAGCCGGTGCGCCGCCTGCTGGCCGACCAGGAACCCGCCATAGGCCCCAACCAGCAAAGCCTGCCGGACCGCCTCGGGATCAAGCTCGGCTATCGGCCCGCGAGCGCGTCCGCTGGCGTTGAAAACCACCAGCGAGAGCGGACCGGCCTTGTCGGCGACATCGAACAGACGCTCCACCGAAGCGGGGTCGGAGACATCCGTTGCCATGGCCTGCGCGCCTGTCTCAGCCTGCAATGCGCCGAGTTTCTCGATGTTGCGGGCGGCCAGAACGACGCTGAACCCTTCCTTGGCGAGGAGGCGCGCCAGCGAGGCGCTCAAGCCGGAACCCGCACCGGCGATGACGGCGACATTGGATGTCATGAGACCTCTCCTTCCTTGCACGGATCGCGGTCGGTGACTGGCGAATGAACGGGGGTGAAGCTTGCCGGATCAGCGCGGCGGCGGCAACGCCGAGGCACCTGGAATTGCTCCAGAAAAATGGCCGGGCGCGAAAACGGCCCGGCCAAAAAGAAGGTCATAACCTTCAGAGGGGAACACCGCTCGGCGAAATGGGAGGAAAACACCGAACGGATTTTTCTCTTTTGTACCGATTCTCGGACAGATACGACGGACGATTTTCTAAAGATTGGCCAGAATTGCGAAAATTCTATTCCTTCTTCGGCAGGGCGCTCAACCAACCCGGCTTTCCCCTTCAAGCAGATCCGCATAATGGCGCCGCGCGACGTCGGGATGCGAGCGCAGCCGGCTTTTCAGCACATTGGTCCCGACATCGCGAAACAGCGGATTGTCCGGATCGCTGGCCGGTCCACGCGCCTGCGCCGCCAGTTCCTCGGAAAGGCCAAGCAGCGGTATCGTCGCATCGAGCCTCGCGCTGAAGAAGAACGGCACGGAAATGCGCTCGACGCCGGCGGGTGGCGTCACGACCCGATGCACGGTCGCGCGCAAATAGCCATTGGAGGCCAGTTCGAGCAATTCGCCGATGTTGACGACGAGCGTGCCGGGAATGGGATCGACATCGACCCAGCTGCCGTCATAGTCGACCTGGAGTCCCTTGTTGTCATCCTGGAGCAGCAGCGTCAGGAAACCGCCATCCTTGTGCGCGCCCACGCCCTGGTCGCCGCCAGTTGCATCGCGGCCGGGGTAGCGCACGATCTTCATGCGGTGATTGGGTTCCCCGCGATAGATCGGGTCGAAGGCGTCCTCGGGCTGATCGAGCGACAGCGCGAAGGCTTTGAGCAACCGGATCGCCACGGCCGTCACCTTGCTCTGCCAGGCAAGCAGCGCCGGCTTGAGATCCGGCAGCGCCGCGGGCCACTGGTTCGGCCCCTGCAGCCGCGTCCAGGCCGGAATTCCCGGCCCTTGCGCGATCGTCTGACGTTCGACGCCGATGTCGAGTTGCTCGCGCCAGTCCTGCTTGCCCCTGGTCAGTTCGCCGCCTGCGCGCGTATAGCCGCGGAACTGCGAGGATTTGACCATCTCGATTGCAAGCTTGTCGGCTTCCGGCAAGGCAAAGAAGTGACGCGACGCGGTGAGTACCTCGCTGATCTCCGCCCAGGAGATGCCGTGTCCGGCCAAGTAGAAAAAGCCGATGTCACGCGAAGCGGAGCGCAAGTCCGCCAGAAATGTCCGGCGCTCGGACGCGCCTTGCTCAAGACGGCTCAAATCAAGCACGGGCACTATTCTTGGCATATCGGGCTCCTTTCCCAGTGCCTTCCGGGCGTTGTTTGAAATCACCGCTTCGGAAAACCCAGCCGATTGAACATGCAGGCACGTTTGCGCGACCATGGCCGCCATCAATGCGCGCAAGTCTCATCGACTTCGAATTGCCGGGAAAGAAACGATCGGCCCTTCGGCGCAGCCGCGACGAACAATTTTTCCATTCGGACGACCAGACTGATGATGATCGCGATCATGCCATGACAGACAGGCGTTGGGCGCGCCCAATCGCCATCAATCCTGCCGGGCCGCCCTCAACAGCATGCCAAACAGGTCGCGCGGCTCATCGGGGTCGGCCAGCATGTCGAGTTCCTGGTAGAGGCCGGTCGACTTCAGCTGATCCCTGACATAGCGCAGTGCCGAAAAGTCCTCGATGGCGAAGCCGACGGAATCGAACAGCGTGATCTGGCCGGTATCGCGCCGGCCCTTAACGGCGCCTGATATGACCTGCCACAGTTCAGTGACTTCATGATCCGGTGCGAGTTGCTGGATCTCGCCTTCGATGCGGGTCTGCGGGGGATATTCGACGAAAATATCGGAGCGCAGCAGGATATCGCGGTGCAGTTCGGTCTTGCCCGGGCAGTCTCCGCCGACCGCGTTGATGTGGACGCCGGAACCGACCATGTTGTCGGTGAGAATGGTGGCATACTGCTTGTCGGCGGTGACGGTGGTGATGATGTCGGCGCCCTCGACCGCCTCCTGCGCGGTCGTGCAGGCGGTCATGTCGAAGCCGAGCCCGGCCAGATTGCGGATGCATTTCTCGGTCGCCGAACGGTCGATATCGTAGAGGCGCAATGTGTCGATGCCGAGCAGCGCCTTGAAGGCCAGCGCCTGGAATTCGGCCTGGGCGCCATTGCCGATCAGCGCCATGCTGCGGGAGCCGGCCGGCGCCAGATGTTTTGCCGCCAGAGCCGACATCGCCGCCGTGCGCAGCGCGGTCAGGATGGTCATTTCCGACAAGAGCACCGGATAGCCGTTGTGGACATCGGCCAGCATGCCGAAGGCGGTGACGGTCTGGCGGCCCTCGCGCATGTTCTTGGGGTGGCCGTTGACATATTTGAAGCCGTAGACCTCGCCGTCGCTGGTCGGCATCAGTTCGATGACGCCCTCGGCGCTATGCGAGGCGACGCGCGGCGTCTTGTCGAACAGGTCCCAACGGCGGAAATCATCCTCGATATAGCCGGCAAGCTCAACGAGGAAGCGTTCGACGCCGATCTTCAGCACCAGCTTCATCATGTGGTCGACGCTGACGAACGGCACGATGTTGAGATTGGGGATCATTTTGTTTTCCTTGCCGGCGTTCCGGTCAGTCCTGGCGATGCGCGTTGTGCGTCTTCATCATCGCGGCAAGCGCCGGATCTTTCTCCTCCAGCGCGCTGATGGCTCCGCCCGTATCATGAAGGCGCTCATCCTGCCCCATCTTGAATTTGGCTTCGATCCGTTCGATCGGCAGGTCGAAGCCGATGATGTGGGGTATGCGCCGTTCCATGCCGCCCGGACCGAGTTCGCGCATGCGCCAGCGGTCCTCGCGATCCTTTTCCAGTACGTCGACCAGTTGCAGCAAATGCCGGGCAGTGGCGTGCGCGTCGAGCGGCACCGGACGGCCATGGCAATGCACCACGGCAAAATTCCAGGTCGGAGCGCTGTCGCGGACCGGGTTGCGCGGATACCAGGAGGACGAGATGTAGCCATGCGGCCCCTGGAAGACGGCTACCGTCTCCAGGCCCTGCGCAATCAGCTCGTTGTGCGGATTGGCCCTGGCGAGATGGGAGACCAGTGTTCCGTTTGCGCCCCGCGTGCGGTCGAGCACGAACGGCAGATGCGAGACGACGAGCCCTTGCGGCCCTGATGTCACCACCGTGGCGAAAGCGGCCGCCTCGATCAGGCCGAACACGGCGTCGCGCGACAAAGGCGCGAATTCCGGCTTGCTGTACATGAAGCTTCTTCTTGTTTGAGCATGATCCTATCCGAAAACCGATTCCCACTTTTCGGGATCATGCTCTAGCTACGCTGGACCCGGACCGCCGGGATCAAGCCTTGCGGCCGCAGCAGCAGCACGGCGATGACACCCGACAGCACGATGGCGTCGCGATAGGGCGCGATCGCCGCCGGCAGCGTCGCCTGCAGCAGCACCTCGATGATGCCGAGCAGGAAACCGCCCGCGACAGCCCCCGGCAGGCTGCCGAGGCCACCGACCACGGCGGCGATGAAGGCTTTCAGCACCGGCGTGAAGCCCATCAGCGGATCGACCGAGGCGCGTTGCGCCACCCACAGCATGGCCGCCAACCCCGCCAGCAAGCCGGAGAGCAGGAAAGCGGTGGCGATGATGCGGCTGGCCGGAATGCCCATCAGGCGCACGACGTCGAAATCCTCCGCCGCTGCGCGCATCGCTGTGCCGGTCACCGAGCGGCGCAGGAAGACCTCCAGCGCAATCAGCGCCAGCGCCGAGACGACAATCGAGATGCTGGGACCGACGCCGATGGTGAAATCACCGAAGGAGAAGGCGCCGGTCATCCAGCCCGGCATGGCGACGGCCTGCGGCCGGGCCGAAATACCGTTCTGGAAGATAACTTTCAAAAGGCTCGACACGGCGAAACTGGTCAGCAGAAGACTGGTGACGCTGGCGCCACGCATCGGCCTGAAGGCGATGCGCTCCATGGCGACAGCGGCGAGCGCGCCGCAGGACACGGCGACAAGCACGGCCACCGGGAAGGGAAAGCCGAGCACCAGCGACGCCAGAAGCGCATAGCCCGACAGCGTCATCAGCTCGCCATGGGCGAAATTGATGAGGCCGACGATGGAGAAGACAATGGCCAGGCCGAGCGCCAGCAGCGCATAGACGCCGCCGAGGCTGACCGCATTGATGATCTGCTGCGCGACCATGCTTCTTAAGCTCCCAGATAGGCTTGGCGGACGAGGTCCGAAGAGGCGAGTTCTTTAGCCGTGCCCGACAGCACCACCTCGCCATTGGCAAGCACGACGGCGCGGTCGGCGATTTCCAGCGCCAGTGCCGCATTCTGCTCGACCAGAAGGATGGTCAGGCCCTTGCGGCGCAGTTCGGCGATCAGGTCGAAGACGGTGTCGATCAGTTGCGGGGCAAGGCCGAGCGACGGCTCGTCGAGCAGTATCATGCGCGGCTTGCCCATCAAGGCGCGGGCGATGGCCAGCATCTGCTGCTCGCCGCCGGACAGGTTGCCGCCCTTGACGCGGTGGTAGCGACGCAGGATCGGAAACAGCTCCAGCATCTCCTCCTCGCGCACGCGCGCCTCGGCCGCCGGCTGATGCACCGCGCCGCCGAGACGCAGATTGTCGGCGACCGTCAGGCTAGCGAAGATGCGACGGCCTTCGGGAACCAGCGCGACCCCCTTGCGGGCGATGGCCTCCGGAGCTAGGCCCGTGATGTCGGCCCCGTCGAACACCACCTTGCCGGACGCAGCCGGCACCAGCCCGGCGACGGCGCCGAGCGTCGAGCTCTTGCCGGCGCCATTGGCGCCGACCAGCGCGATGATCTCGCCGCTGTCGACGGTGAGGTCGACACGGCGCACCGCCTCGACTTCGCCGTACCGGATCTTCAGGGCTTCGACGCTCAGCATGGCATCACGGCGCGGGAACGTCGGCGGCGGCGGGGATCAGGGTCTCGACATGCTTGCCCTCGCCGCCGTCGTAGCGCATCAGCGCCACGGGCCTGAGCGGCATGCGGTCGGTTCCGGCATAGGTGATCTTGCCGGTGATGCCTTCGAAATCCTTGAGGTTGGCGATGGCGTCGCGGATGGCCTTGGGATCATCGGAGCCGGCGGTCTTCACCGCCTGGTCGAGGATCAGCCCGATCTCGTAGCCATTGACCTCATAGGTCGATTCCGGCGTGTGGCCGGCATATTTGGTGAAGGCGGCGTTGAAGGCCTCGAGCTTGCTGCCCGGCTCGGCATAGCCGGCCGCGGTATAGACGACGCCGTCGACGAGCTTGCCAAGGGCCTTGATGGTCGGCGTGCCGATGGCATCGGCTCCATAGACCGGGATGGTAACGCCGGCGCCACGCAATTGCTGGATGAAGGCCGGGAAATCCGGCTCATAGGCGGCCGTCATGATCAGGTCCGGCTTATCGGCTAGGCCTTTGATATTGGTGATCTCGGCGGAGAAGTCCGGCTGGCCCATTGTGAAGGTGCCGCGGCCGACGACGGCGCCGCCCTTCTTCTCGAACACCTTGCCGAAATATTCCGGCAGATTGGCGGTATAGGTGGAGTCCGGCGAGGTCAGCAGGAACACCTTCTTCTTGCCTTCGGAGACGGCGAAATCGGCCACCGCCGTCGCCTGCACGTTGTCGGCCGGATAGGTGCCGAACATGACGTCGCCGACCGCACCTGTGAGCACGGGAGCGGAGCCGCACAAAGTCAGGGTCGGAATGCCGAGCGGCTGGGTGAGCTGGCCGGCTGAGATCGAAGGATCGGCATCGCAGGGCGTGATCATGACCTTGGCGCCGGCGTCGATCAGTTCCTGGGCGACGGTGGCGGTCTGCGCGGTGTCGGAGCGCGTGTCCTTGATCAGCAGCTTGACGGTGTATTTGCCGCCGAGCCCGCCCTTGGCGTTGAGCTCGTCAAGCGACATGCGCAAGCCGGCAAGGGCCGGCTGGTCGTAGGGGGCAAGGCCGCCGGTCTGCGCGGTCGCCGCACCGATGATGATCTCCTCGGCACTCGCCGTCGAAACGGCGGCGATGCCGGACACCGCCGCGCACAGGGCAGCGCGGTGGAGGCGATAGAGGCTTGGCATGTCGGTTCTCCTTCTGGATTTGTTATCGTTGGCTGTCGTCGTTGCGGTCTATGCGGGCTGGTTTTCAGGTGCCGCGGTCTTGGCGCGCGCCGTGCGGCTGCCGAGATAGGCGGCGATGACGGCGGGGTTGTTCTGGACATCGGCCGGCGTGCCGTCGGCGATGACGCGGCCATGGTCGATGACGACGATGCGCTCGCAAAGGTTCATCACCAGCCGCATGTCGTGTTCGATCAGCACGACGCCGATACGGCGCTCGGCGCGCACCGCTGACAGGATGGAGACGAGTTCTGCGGTCTCGACGGCGTTCATGCCGGCCGCCGGCTCGTCGAGCAGCAGGAAGCGCGGCTTGAGCGCCAGGGCGCGCGCCACTTCCAACCGACGGCGCTGGCCGTAGGCGAGCCGGGCCGCCGGCTGGTCGGCTGACTTCTCAAGGCCCATGCGGGACAGTTCGCGCATTGCGGCGGCCTCGGCGCGGCCGAGATCCGGTTCGACCTGGCGGGCGGCGACGACGACGTTTTCCAGCACGGTCATGTGCGCAAAGACGCGGATGTTCTGGAAGGTGCGGGCAATGCCCGATCGCGCAAAGCGAAAGGCCGAGGCCTGCCGCACCACGCCACCGACGGACACGGTTCCCGCACTGGGTTGCACATCGCCGGCCAGCATGTTGAGCAGTGTCGTCTTGCCGGCGCCGTTGGGTCCGATGATGCCGGTGATGCTGTCGGTCTCGAAGCTCAAGCTGACGTCGTCCACCGCGACGACGCCGGCATAGCGACGCGACAGATGGTCGGCCACCAGCCGGTCGACACCAACCTGTTGCGGCACCGCGGCCGAAGCCATGTCCGCCTGGCGCCCGGACCGGCGCAGAAGGTTGAGCTCATGCTCGCCGAAAAGGCCGGTGGGCCGGCGCCAGATGACAAGGATCATGGCGATGGCCAACACGCCCTGGGTCAAGCCGAAGAGGACCGGCAGATGCAGGCCGAGTACCTCGCCGCCGCCCTCGAAGCGGCGCACCACCTCGATCACCACGATGGTGACGATGACGCCGGCGAAGGCGCCGAGCGAGGAGGTCATGCCGCCGACGATCAGCATGGCGAGCATGGTGAAGCCGAGATCGAAATAGAAGTCGCGTGGCGAGAACGCGCCGAGGAACTGTGCCATCATGGCGCCGGCGGCCATGGCGGCGACCACGCCCGCCACCCAGGCGGCCAGCCGCGCGGTGCGCTGGTCGACGCCGACGGCGGCGGCGCCGCGCTCGTCATTGGCGGCGGCGCGGGTGGCAAGACCGAAGGAGGTCTCGCGGAACAGCCTCGCCGCGATCAGCGCCACCGAGGCGATCGCCGCGGCGGTCCACAGCCCGACCTCTCGCGGCACACCGTAGAAGGGCTGGCTGCCCCGGGTGATCTCGCGCCCGGCGACCAGCAGCGTGTAGACGATGATCAGCATGGCGAGCGTGGCGATCGAGGCACTCGATCCGGTCAGTCGAAGCAAGGGCGTGCCGGTCAGCAGGCCGATGACGACAGCCAGAACCAGGACGACGGCCAGCGCCGCGAAGAAGGAGAGTTGGTACCCGGCAAGGAATTCCGGCAGATCGCGCAACGCCGTGCGCTGCAGCGCGCTCGGCATGGTGAGAATGCCGGTGGCGTAGGCGCCAAGGCCGACAAAGGCGGCCTGACCGAAAGAGACGATGCCGCTATTGCCGGAGAAAATCTGCAGCCCAAGCACGGCCGTCAGCATGATCGCGGCATAGGTGACGACGCGCTGCATGGCGGCGCCGCCGAAGATGAAGGCGGCAAGCGCCACCAAGAGCAGCACCGCTACCATGCACAAGGCATCGGCCGTGGCGTTGCGGAACGCGGCCGGCATGAAGCCGCGCGGCTTGCTCTCGCTCATCATAACCGCCGCCATCACGCGGCCTTGAAACGGCTGAGCGAAAACGGCGCCAGGATCGGCTGAGGGCCTTCGGTTACCAGTTTGGCGATTGCCTCGCCGACTGCCGGCCCGGTCTTGAAACCGTGACCTGAGGACCCTGCCGAAACGACCAGACCTTCGACACCGGGCATGGCGCCGATGACCGGCAGATCGTCGGGGCTCATATCGTAGAGCCCGGCATAGCCAGGGCGGATGCCAAGCTCGGCCATTGCGGGCACACGGGTAGCAAAGGTCTCCAGAATCTCGACTGATTCGGATTCTTCGACGCCTTCCATGTAGGCGTCGGGGTTCTCGACGAAACGCGGCCGGCCGGCGTGCTCGTGACGCAGGCCAGTGCCGCCGCCCGCCCAGGTGCCGGCCAGGATGACGCCGTCATTGTCGGGCCGAGCGTAGTTGCAGGAAATGTCATCGCACCAGGCGAACGGCATCACCTTGCGGGCCTGGCCGGCAGCGTCGAGCACGGCCATCGGATGACGCTCGACATGCAGCGGCAGATCGAGGCCCACCGTCGCCAGCAGGCGGCGCGTCCATGGGCCGGCGGCCAGCACAACCGTATCGGCCTCCAGCACCGTGCCATCGGTCAAGGTGACGCCGGCGATGCGGTCTCCCTGCCGCCGAAGGTTTTCGACAAGCGTGTTCTGCAGGATCTTAGCGCCGTTGGCACGGGCGGCGCGGGCGATGGCGTTGGTGGCGCCGAAGGCATCGGCATAGCCAAATTCCGGTTCCCACAGCGCCAGCGCGACATTGTCCAGCGCGAAGCCGGGCGCTGCATCGGCAAACGCTTGTGGCGACAAGGTCTCGATGCGCGCGCCCTCGCCGCGGATGCGTTCGGCGGCCGTTGTCCAACTCGCCTTGTTGTCGTTGCCGCAGACCCACATCATGCCGATCTCGGTGACGAAGGACCCCTCGCCCGCGATCTCGGGCAGCGACACCAGGATCTCGCGGCCACGGATGGAAAGCTGCGACAATTCCGGCATCAGGTAGAATGCATGCAGCAGCGCCGAAGACTTGCCTGACGGACCACCAGCGGGATGGGTCTGCTCGACCAGCAAGACATTCGCACCGGCCTTGGCCAGATGATAGGCGGTGCTCGATCCAACAATTCCAGCACCAACGACGATGACGTCGCTTCCGTTTCGCATGGCTGTTCCCCACAGTCTCTTGGCTGCTTTCCGACAAGGTAAGGCTACTCTTCCGACTATGTCAACATCTCTTCATTGTTGACCTGAATTAAAATCCCTGTAATAAACTCGACATAACGAGGCTAAGAGCCCAACACCTATTTCGGGGAGGCCAATGGCGATACGCGATGTTCTGATGCGCGGGGATCTGGCGCTGACGCCATCGGAAGAGAAGATCGTCCGGCTGCTGTTGACGGACTATCCGACCTCCGGCCTTGGTACCGCCTCGTCGCTCGCCCGACGTGCCGGCGTCAGCGATCCCACCGTGGTCAGGCTGGTGGTCAAGCTCGGCTATGAAGGCTTTCCGGACTTCCAGGCAAAGCTTCTGGCCGAAGTCGAGGCCAGGCTGCATTCACCGCTGTTGATGATGGAGGCAAAGCGGCAAAGCGGCTCCAGCGACAGCGCCGTGCTCGCCTATCTCGATTCCGTCACAGCGGCCCTGCAGAAGGCCACCGCCGCGACGCCGGTGCAGACCTATGAGCGGGCCGCTCGCCTTTTGATGGAGGCCAAGGGAGAGATCGTGCTGGTCGGCGGCCGTTTCAGCCGCCACATCGCCGGCATGCTGGCCGGATACCTCGTGCAGTTCCGCACCGGTGTCCGCGATCTCGGCGTGCTCTCCCCCCAGGCGTTCGACACGCTGGCCGACCTCGGCCGCCGTGACGTGCTCGTCGTCTTCGACTATCGCCGCTACCAGCTCGACGTTATGGCCTATGCAAGCCAGGCAGCGGCGCTTGATGTACGCATCCTGCTTTTCACCGACCAATGGCTGTCGCCGATATCGGATTTCGCCGAAGTCACGATCGTCAGCCCGCTCGAAGTCGCCTCGCCCTACGACACGCTGGCGCCGGCAATCGCACAGATGGAAGCGCTTACCGCCCACATCGTTTCGACGCTGGGCGACGACGCCCGGGCTCGCATCGAGAGGATCGAGAAAGTGCGGCACGCCAACGCGGTGACGCTCGATAGCGACCCGCAAGAGAACGGCGCACGCCAGGCAGCCGGACCACGCAAGACACCCGGACCCAAATCACCAAAGCAGGACGACAAAGCATGACCCAAACCTTACCCAGGCGAGACGAAGCCTTCCGTGCCGGCGAGACGGCGCTGCTGGTCGTCGACATGCAGCGCATCTGGCTGGAACCGGGCGCCGATCCCTCGCATCCGGAGCGCGGCCCCGACCATTATTTCTATCGCAAGACATCCTCGCAGACGATCCCCAACCAGGAGCGGCTGCTTGCGGCGGCGCGCGCCAATGGCGTCGAGGTGCTGCACACCATCATCCAGAGCCTGACCGAAGACGGCCGCGATCGCTCGCTCGACCACAAGCTGACGCCGATCCATGTCGCGCCGAGCCTCCCCGAGGGCCTGCCGGTTGCATCGCTGGCGCCGGTCGGCGACGAGATCATGCTGCCGAAGACCTCGTCCGGCATCTTCAACTCGACCAATGTCGACTATCTCCTGAAGAACCTCGGCATCCGCTACCTTGTCGTGGTCGGCGTGCTGACCGACCAATGCGTCGACATGACCGTGCGCGATGGCGCCGACCGCGGCTATCTCGTCACCTGTGTGTCGGACGCCTGCGCCACGATCACCCAGGAGCGCCACGACATCGCGCTGAAGGCCTTCGGCGGCTATTGCTGGGTCACCGACACCGACACCGTCGTCGACCGTTTCAACGCCCTGGGAAAAAAGGCATGACATCGACCGTCGAGCCCCTCGTTGCCGTCGTCACCACGGATCTCTGCGCCGTCACGCGGGGCCGCTTCGTTGTCGAAAGCAGGCTGCAGAAGACCGCAGCGACCGGTGTCGGCTGGCTGCAGGCCAATCTGTCGATGACGCCGTTCAATTCCATCGTTGATCCCAATCCCTGGGGGTCGTCCGGCGACCTGCGGCTGATCCCCGATCTCAAGGCGCGCTTCCGCACCGAACGGACCGGAGCGGGGACGCGCTTCGACATGGTGGCCGGCGACATCGTCGAGCTCGACGGCAGCCCTTGGCTCGGCTGCACGCGGACCATGCTCAGGGATGCGTTGGCGGAGCTGAAGGCGGCGACCGGCCTTTCCGTCATCGCCGCCTTCGAGCATGAGTTCCACATTGCCGGCGGCAGCTTCGCGCCGGCGCATTCGATGTCCTTTGCCGCGCTGCGCCGCACCGATCCGTTCGCCCCCAATCTGATGGCGGCACTGGAGGAGGCGGGCGTCGGCCCCGAGGTGGTCATCGCCGAATTCGGCGACGAACAGTTCGAAGTGACGCACGAGCCCGCCGATGCGCTGACGGCGGCCGACCGCGCTGTCGCCATCCGTGAAATCACGCGCGAAGTGGCGCGCAATGCCGGCTGGCGCGCGAGCTTCGCACCCAAGACAGCGCCCAATGCCGTCGGCAACGGTGTGCACATCCACTTCAGCTTCGTCGACGAGGCCGGCAAGCCGGTGACCTACGATGCGGCGCAACCTGGCGGCCTGTCAGCCAAGGCTGGCGCCTTCTGTGCCGGCGTGCTGCGTCACCTCCCGGCGATCACCGCCATGACGGCCTCGAGCGTATCTTCCTTCTACCGGCTGAAGCCGCACAGCTGGAGCTCGTCCTACACCTGGCTCGCCGACCGCGACCGCGAAGCATCACTGCGCATCTGTCCGACGGTGACGATCGGCGGACGTGATCCCGCGCGGCAATACAATGTCGAATACCGGGCAGCCGACGCCACCGGCAACCCCTACCTGTCGCTGGCGGCGATCATCCGCGCCGGGCTGGAAGGGCTGAAGGCGGACCTGCCATCGCCGCCGCTGGTCACCGGCGACCCCACCCTGATGAGCGAGGCGGAGCGGACTAAGCTCGGCCTGGTGCGGCTGCCCGAGACCTTGCCGGCGGCGCTGGACGCGCTTCTCGCCGACAAGACCGTCACGGGATGGTTCGCGCCTGTCTTCATCGATACCTTTGTCGGACTGAAGCGACATGAGGCCGAGCGTCTGGCCGGCCTCGACCCGGCAGCCATCTGCGATCTCTACCGGACGCTTTATTGATGACTGCGCAGACTGAAAAAGATTGGCCCGACGCCGTCGAGGTTCTCAACGAGCACGGCCACTCGGATATTGTCCTGCTGTGCGAGCATGCGTCCAACCACATGCCAGCCGAGTATCGGCAGCTCGGGCTCGATGCCAGCCATCTGCAACGCCACATCGCCTGGGATATCGGCGCCGCGGAGGTGACGCGCCTCTTGTCGGCACGGCTCGATGCGCCCGCCTTCCTCAGCGGCTATTCGCGGCTGCTGATCGACCTCAACCGGCCATTGCACACGCCAGGCAGCATCCCGGTTCTGTCGGAAGATACCGGCATTCCCGGCAACGTCGGCATCGATGCGGCGGAACGGGACCGACGCGCCAAAATCATGTTTTCGCCGTTCCATGACCGGGTGGCCGCACATCTCGATCGACGGGCAGCCGAAGGGCGGTCGACTCGGATCGTGACGATCCACTCTTTCACGCCGGTCTTCCTGGGTGTCGCCAGGCCATGGCATGCGGGTGTGCTGCATGAGCATGCCGCCGGTCTCGCCGAAGCGATTCTTTCGGGCCTGCGCACCGACACGGCACTCAATGTCGCGGCCAACGTGCCCTATGTGATCAGCCGTGACGCCGATTACGCCGTGCCCGTTCACGGCGACGATCGCGGCATCCCCGCCGTCCTTATCGAAATCCGGCAGGATCTGCTGGCAAACAGGGCCGGCATCGAGGAGTGGGCGGACCGCCTTGCGGCGGCACTGCCGGCACACGAGACGGAGACGGTTTCGTGAGCAATCCGAGCCTGCGCGAACGCGACGCCGCGACAATCGCGCGGATCGGCAAGCTGCGCTTCTCGCCGCTCAGCGTCGTCGGAGGTCAGGGCAACAGGCTGATCGAGGAAGGCGGCCGCTCGCTGCTTGACCTGTCAGGATCGGCCGGCCCAGCGGTGCTCGGCTATGGCCATCCGGCTGTTGTCGAGGCGGTCGAGACCTCGGTCCGGAACATGGCCGGCGCCAGCCTGCTGCTCTATCCGAACGAGCCCGCCGTCTCGCTGGCTGAGCGGTTGCTCGCGATCACACCGGGAGAAGGAGAGCGACGCGTCTGGTTCGGCCATTCCGGATCGGACGCCAATGACTGCGCGGTGCGGGTACTGCAGGCGGCCACCGGCCGTTCGCGCTTCATCTCCTTCATCGGCTCCTATCACGGCAACCTCTCCGGCTCGATGGGCATCAGCGGCCACACCGCCATGACGCACACGCTGCCGCGACCGGGCGTGGTGCTGCTGCCCTACCCCGATCCGTTCCGGCCGAACTTCAGCGGCGAGGAGGTGCTTGCCCTGCTCGACTACCAATTCGAGACCACCTGCCCACCGCACCAGGTCGCGGCGGTGTTCATCGAGCCGCTGATGTCGGATGGCGGGCTGATCGTGCCGCCGCCGGGGTTCCTGAAAGCACTGCAGGAGCGCTGCCGCAAACACGGCATCAGGATCGTTGTCGACGAGGTCAAGGTCGGGCTTGCCCGCAGCGGCATGATGCACTGCTTCCAGCACGAGGGACTGACGCCGGACCTTGTCGTGTTCGGCAAGGGCATCGGCGGCGGGCTGCCGCTGTCGGCCGTGGTCGGGCCAAAGGAGATCATGGACCATGCGCCGGCCTTCGCCTTGCAGACCACCGCCGGCAATCCAGTGGCGACATCGGCAGGCAATGCGGTGCTGAAGACGATCGAGAGCGAAGGCCTGGTCGGGCGCTCGGCGCGGATCGGCACGCTGTTCTCAGACGCACTGCGGGCGCTTGGCGCAAAGCACGAGATCATCGGTGATGTGCGCGGCCGCGGCCTTGCCATCGGCATCGATCTGGTCAGGGACCGCGTCACCCGCGTGCCGGTGCCTGCCACGACCACGGCCAAGATCATTTATCGCGGCTATGAGCTGGGCGCGGCCTTCACCTATGTCGGGCTGAAGGCCAATGTGCTCGAATTCATGCCGCCGCTGACATTGACCGAGGACGAAGTGGCCGAGGGCGTGGCGATCGTCGACCAGGCGATCGCCGACGTGAACGCCGGCAGGGTCTCGGATGCGGACGTCGCCTCCTTCATGATGTGGTGAACGCGAAACGGGCGCTCCATCAATTTGCGCTGGCGGGTCGGTCCTGTCTCTCGAGGCATGAATGGAAGCGCCGTGACCCATGGCTATGCGAAAGGCCCGCGCCTCTGGCCGAGGCGCGGGCCTTTCGTCACTGCAACGCGGGCGGCTCAGGCTGCGCGCTGGCTTTGTTTCGGCCGCAAGTTCTGGTTCATGCGGAACAGGTTCAGCGGGTCATAGCGCTGCTTGATCTCCAGAAGCCGCTGGTAATTGCCGCCATAGGCCGCTTCGACCCGGTCGACCTCGTCTTCAGGCATGAAGTTCACATAGGCCGTGCCGGCGGCATAGGGTTTGGCGGCCTCATAGAGGCTGCGCGCCCAACCGATGCAGGCCCTGTCCATCGCCGGCTCGCGCCAGCGGGCATGGACATTCATGACGAAGTGCGAGCTGCGTTGCGGAAACGCCGTTGCGTTCTGCGCCACTCGGCCCGCCGCACCGCCGACATGGCCGATGAATATCTCGCATTCCGGCCCAGGAAGCTCACGTATCGCTTCGGTGACGATCTCGGCTGCCCTGTCGGAAAGCTCGGTGAAGTCATGGCTCTTCCAGTAGTTGCGGGCGCCCGGGGTGAGCAATGGGTCGAATGCCTGCTGCCAGCCGGTGAACGGGTTGGGGCCGACGACATCGGCAATCGGCGAGCCGATGGCGCGAAGCTTCTTCGTCGCCTTTTCACCTGCCTGGAGATCACCGCAATAGCACATGGCCAGCACTAGAACATCCTTGCCATGCCACTCGGCCGGCAAGAAGGGCAGCGGCGGCGCTTGCCGCATGACCACCCAGCAGGTCAGTTCGTCGGGCGCCGTTTCGAGCGCCTTGCGATACTCCTCCAGCACCTTCTCGGCATCGGCGAAAGGATGGACGACAAGCCCCGACAGAACCTGCGGACCCATCTGATGGAGCTGAAACTCGAATGCCGTGACAATGCCGAAATTGCCGCCGCCGCCACGCAGCGCCCAGAACAAGTCCGGATTTTCCGTCTCGCTGGCCCGCAGCAACCTGCCATCGGCGGTGACCACATCGGCGGAGACAAGATTGTCGATGGTCAGGCCGAATTTGCGGGTGATCCAGCCAAAGCCACCGCCCAGCGTCAGGCCTGATATGCCGGTGGTCGAATTGATGCCTGTCGGCACCACCAGCCCAAAAGCCTGCGTTTCGCGGTCGACATCGGCAAGCGTAGCGCCCGGCCCGACCCATGCCCGCCGGGTAGCGGGATCGACCCGCACCGACTTCATCGGCGACAGATCGATCATCAGACCGCCGTCGCAGACGGCGCTGCCGGCAATGTTATGGCCGCCGCCGCGCACGGAGACAAGAAGCCTGTTTTCCCTGGCGAAATTCACGGCACGGATGACGTCGGAGGCGCCGACGCAACACACAATCAGCCCGGGCCGTCGGTCGACCGTGGCATTCCAGATGGTGCGGACTTCGTTGTAGGCGGCATCTCCATGCTGGAGCAGCGTGCCGCGCAATTGTGCGGAAAGCACTTCGATGGCTGCGGCGTCGACTGTCGTCTTGCCGCGATCAAGCGTGGTGAGGCTCATGCTGTTCATGGTTTCCTCCCGATTTGCTTATGAGCCGTTCTCCTTCAAACGCCTTCAATTCTGCTCCCATATTAGATATCGCGCAAGTTTATGCGGGCTTTGAGCCAGATGGTGGGCCGCCGCTTGGTGCGCATCGAGCTCTCAGCCGCCGCCACCTCATCAAACCGGTGAGACTGCGTGCTTCGCGGATCAATGGCTGCGCCAACATCGAGGACGGCAAGATCGCGGCCATCTATGTCGTGCGCAATCCCGACAAGCTCAGGCACCTGCACTAGGAGCCGGATTCGATCAGGCCAACCCGAACGTCTCCACGGCGCGCATGATGCCGCGCAGTTCGGCGAGACCTTTCAGCCGGCCGATCAGCGAGTAGCCGGGATTGATCTTCTTCTTGCCGATATCGTCGGCCAGCAGATGGCCATGGTCCGGCCGCATCGGAATGCGCCAGTCGGCGCGACCTTCCTTGCGGCGGCGCGCCTCCTCCTGCATCAGCGCGAGAATGACCCGCGCCATGTCGGTGCCGCCCTCGAGATGCTCGGCTTCGTAGAACGAGCCGTCTTCCTCGATGGTGATGTTGCGCAGATGGACGAAATGAATGCGGTCGGCGAATTCCTTGATCATGGCGACGATATCGTTGTCGGCGCGCGTGCCGTAGGAGCCGGTGCAGAAGGTCAGCCCATTGGCCGGGCTGTCGACGGCATTGAGGATGAAGCGCGCATCCTGCGCGGTCGAAACGACGCGCGGCAGGCCGTAGAGCGAGAAGGGCGGGTCGTCGGGGTGGATGCACATGCGTACCCCCTCCTCTTCGGCGACCGGGATGATTTTGCGCAGGAACCAGGCGAGGTTGTCGCGCAATTCCTTCGGTCCGATCCCGTCATACTCCGCCAAAGCCTCGCGAAAACTGTCACGGTCATACTTGCGCTCGGTCGCCGGCAGGCCGGCGATGAGGTTGCGCTCGATCTGGTCGACCTGCTCCGACGTCAGCGCCTTCAGGCGCTTCTCGGCCTCGGCGATACGCGCCGGCGTATAGCTGGCCGCGCCGTTCTTGCGCTGCAGCACGAAAAGGTCATAGGCGGCAAAATCGATGGCATCGAAACGCAAGGCATAGCCGGTTGTCGGCAGGCGATACATGAGGTCGGTGCGCGTCCAGTCCACCACCGGCATGAAATTGTAGCAGATCGTCCTGATGCCGGCCTTGGCAAGCGTGCGGATGCTGTCGCGATAGTAGCCGGCGTAGCGCTCGCGTTCGGGCGCGCCGATCTTGAAGGAATTGTGGACCGGGATGCTCTCGACGACAGACCATGTCAGGCCGGCGGCCTCGATGATGCGCTTGCGCTCGAGCACATCGGCTTCAGGCCAGGCCCTGCCATCATAGATGTGGTGAAGCGCCGAAACCACACCGGTAGCACCAGCCTGCCTGACATGCTCAAGCGTCACCGGATCATCCGGGCCATACCAGCGCCAACACTGTTCCATTGCAACTTTCCTTTTTGCGAGAGACCGGCAACCTATTGTTTGACTCCGATGAGTGTCAAACTCAGAACCGGGTTTGATAGCGCATGAAGGAGCTCCCGCGATGAAGGATTTCGACGGCAAGGTGGCATTGGTGACAGGGACGACCGGCATCGCGCTCGCCACCGCAAGACGGCTGGCGCAAGGAGGTGCGGCGATCATCGCCTGCGGCATCGACCGGGCCGCCAATGCAGCCATTCAGGAAAGCCTTGCCAAGGCCGGAGCGGACGCGCTGGTGCAAACGGTCGACGTCTCCGTTTCCGATCAGGTGCGCGACGCGGTCGCGGCCGGCGTCGCGAAATTCGGAGGCATCGACGTCATCGTCAATTCCGCTGCGGTGCATCCCTACGGAACCGCGACGACGACCGACTGGGAAACCTGGAACCGGGCGATGACGGTCAATGTCGGCTCGATCTATCTCACTGCCCATTTCGGCATTCCGGAAATGATCAAGCGCGGCGGCGGGGCCATCGTCAACGTCGCCTCGGTGCAAGGCTTCGCCTGCCAGCAGAACGTCGCCGCCTATGCCACGACCAAGGGGGCCATCCACACGCTGACCCGCTCGCTGGCGCTCGACTACGCGGCATCAGGCATAAGGGTGAATTCGGTCAGCCCGGGCTCGATCCGCACGCCGATTCTCGAAAAGGCCGCGCGTGGCAACCATGGCAGCGATGCCGACGTCGAAGAGGCCTACAGGCGCTTCGGCGCCGCCCATCCGCTTGGCCGCATTGGCGAGCCGGAGGAAGTGGCTGAACTCATCGCTTTTCTGTGCTCGTCCAAGGCCGGCTTCTGCACCGGCGCGGACTACAAGATCGATGGCGGCCTGACCGCCGGCATTGGTGTGAAGTAGCGCCATGAAGGTCCCGGGCCATCGGGGGTGGCATTAACGCATCCCGTTCGGAACAATCTTTTTTGGCCGAAGTTCTCTCCATTGAAGGGACGAACTCTCCGAAGGAGATTTCCTATGAAACATGTTCTCATGACCAGCATGCTGGCGATCGGGCTCGGCTGCGGGACGGCGATGGCTCAGACGCAGCAGCCCGCCGAAACCCAATCAGGAGCGGACACAAACTGCGCTTCCGGCACGACCAACTGCCAGAACGGCACGAAGATGAAGGACCAGGCCCAGGGTACCAAGTCCCAGACTGACCAGCAGGCTCAGGGCAAGGCCAAGACGAAGACGGACGAGCAGGCGCAGGGTAAGGCAGCCACCAAGACCGACCAGCAGGCCCAGGATAAGGCCAAGGTCCAGACCGATCAGCAGGCCCAGGGCAAGGCCGGCGCCACCACGAACCAGCAAGCCCAGGACAAGACCAAGGTCCAGACCGACCAGCAGGCCCAGGGCAAGGCCGGCGCCACCACGAACCAGCAGGCCCAGGACAAGACCAAGGTCCAGACCGATCAGCAGGCCCAGGGCAAGGCCTCCGCGCAGGACAAGACCTCGACCGCGTCCATCAACAATGTGACGGTCGAACAGAAGACCCAGATCACCCAGGTGTTCAGGGAGACGAAGGTAGAGCCGGTCGCCAGCGTCAACTTTGACGTCTCCGTCGGCATCGAAGTTCCGCGGCACAAGATCAGGCTGCATCGTTTGCCGGCTCGCATCGTCAAGATCGTTCCGGCCTACGAGGCCTACGAGTATTTTGTTCTCGCCGACGGCCGGATCGTCATCGTCGATCCGGATACCTACAAGATCGTGCTGATACTGACCTAGCACGACATTGCTCAACCCGCCCGCAACACGCGGGCCGGGTTGAGCACTCATGTCAAGATGGATGCGAACAACTCCCCGCGCAAACCTCAGGGATTCCGAGGCCGCAACGTCCGCACGGTAATCGAGTAACGATGTTCGGCTACTGGCGGGATGCTGTGCTCCCATTCCGTGCGTGAAGCGCCGGTCATGAGATAGGCCGACCGTGGCTCGACGACGATGGTCCGGCGCTCCCATTTGTCACCATGCTTTCGCCGCAGCCGAAAGCTGCAGGGCGCCAGCAGGGAAACGCCGGCGACATCCTCGAAATGGGGCTTGTCGCGATGCCAGCCGATACCGGCGCCAGGCCGGTATTCATTGATCAGCACCTGCGCGAAGGCCTCGGCAGGCCGGTGCGCAAAGGCCGCGACCTGCTCACGCAAAGGCAGCAGGAAGTCGGGGATCGGCAGCGCCTCGACGACTTCGCGACGGTCATAGTCATAGCGCAGACCGAAACCGACGACCCGACGGTTTGCGAGATGGCCGTGGAAATCGAACGCCTGGAACGGCAGTCCTTCGAGATGCCGGGCAAGCTCCGTCTCTTCCCGCGGCGTGATCAATCCGGGCTGGTAGGCAAAACCTTCGGGCAGATCCTCCGCGGCACCAAAGAGATCATGCTGGAGCACCGGAGTGCGGCCGGTGGCTTTCGATTTGAGCGACGACATCCCGCCTAGATGGTGAGGACTGGACCGCAAGGCAATACGGAGCCCTTGCCGCGTGCGGACGGGTGATGCGATGAGCAAAGGCAGGGAACCGGGCCTGCGGCTGGCGGGTTATCTGGCTGAGCAGTCAGGTTGCCAACATGCCGTCGACCGCGATCCGGAACACACAATACGATCCCGCGACCAGAACCCTCTCCGTCTGGTTCGTGCCGAGCGGCCATCGCTACGATTACGCGGATGTTGCCCCGGCGACCTATGCCGCTTTCAGGAAGGCCGTCTCGAAAGGCCGCTTCTTCAATGAATTCATCCGCGATCACTACAGCTACCGCCGCGTGGCATGACGCGAGCGGCATGATGGCCTTTTTTGCGCAAACCTTTTTGCCTGACATGCGTTGTTCTTCCTCGAAGCCGAGGAGACAGCCATGCAGAAGACAGCCAGCGAAGCCGCCAAGCAACGTCACATTCAGCGCGGCATCGATGCCAAGGACAGATCGAGGGAGAACGGCAAGGCCGAGCACGCCATGCAGGCCGGCGCCCGAAAATATCCGGAGCCGCCTTTCCCCGAACAGCACCAATCCAAACCGGGGCATGAATGGGCGGTCGAACCGGCGCCGCTCTACGATGCGCCCTTTTACCTCGGGTCGAAAAAGCTCGAAGACAAGGTTGCTCTCATCACGGGTGGTGATTCCGGCATCGGCCGCTCGGTGGCGGTTCTGTTCGCTCGCGAGGGCGCGGACATCGCCATCGTCTATCTGGCCGAGGACAAGGATGCCAAGGTGACAAAATCCGCCGTCGAATCGGAAGGGCGGCGCTGCATCCTGGTGAAAGCCGACGTCAGCGAACGCGACCAGTGCCGCAATGCGGTGGAGCAAACGGTCAAGGCATTCGGCGGTATCGACGTGCTGGTCAACAACGCGGCATTCCAGATTCATTCAAAAGAATTCGGCGAACTGACCGAAGAGCATTTCGACACGACGCTGAAGACGAACCTCTACGGCTATTTCCATATGGCGCAGGAAGCGGTCCCTCATATGAAGTCGGGCTCGGCCATCATCAACACCGGTTCTGTCACCGGCATAGACGGGTCGAAGACACTGGTCGACTACTCCATGACCAAGGGCGGTATCCATGCCTTCACGCGCGCCCTTTCCGGCAATCTCCTTGCCAAGGGCATACGGGTAAACGCGGTCGCACCTGGCCCGGTATGGACCCCGCTCAACCCTTCGGACAAGGACGCGGGCGATGTTTCGAAGTTCGGCGCGGACACACCGATGAAGCGGCCTGCGCAGCCGGAAGAACTCGCACCGGCCTACGTGTTTCTCGCCTCGCCGCATTGCTCGAGCTACATCACGGGCGAGATATTGCCCGTGATCGGCGGCTATTGAGGTCCCGTGCAATGTATTTCATCGCTTTGGCGACGGATTACGACGGCACGCTGGCGCATGACGGGATCGTCTCCAGGAAGACGCTTGCTGCCCTTGAACGGTTCAAGAAAAGCGGCCGCAAGCTGGTGCTCGTCACGGGGCGCGAACTGCCAGACCTCAAGCGCGTCTTTCCCGAGATCGGCCTGTTCGACAAGGTGGTCGCCGAGAATGGAGCGCTGATCTACACGCCGGCAAGTGAGGAAGAGCGGGTGATCTCGCCGTCGCCCGATCCTAAGTTCGTCGCCAGATTGAAGAAGCAGGGCGTCAAGCCGCTTTCGGTCGGCCGGTCGATCGTCGCCACCTGGGAGCCGCATCAGGCGACGGTGCTCGAAATCATCAAGAAGACGGGACTGGAACTGGAAATCATCTTCAACAAGGGCGCGGTGATGATCCTGCCAAGCGGCATCAACAAGGCCACCGGCCTGGCCGCGGCGCTGCAGGATCTTCGGCTGTCGCCACACAATGTCGTCGGTATCGGAGACGCCGAGAATGACCATGCCTTCCTGAAGGCTTGCGGCTGCAGCGTCGCCGTCGACAATGCAATTGCCGCGGTCAAGACCACGGCGAACCTGGTCACGCGTGGCGCACGCGGGAAAGGCGTGGAGGAACTGGTCGACCGATTGATCAAGCGCGACCACGACATCCTGCCAAGGCGACATGACGGCATCGCGCTCGGCGCCGCCGGCGGCGACGACATCTATCTGTCGCCGACGGACACGGTCCTCATCGCCGGCAGTTCCGGCATCGGCAAATCCACCTTGGCCACAGCGCTCACGGAACGCTTCGTCGAAGGCGGGTTTCAATTTTGCATCTTCGATCCCGAGGGCGATTATGACGGCCTCGAAGGTGCCGTGCGTCTGGGCGACGGTTCGAGCGCACCGACCAAGGCACAAGTGCTGGACCTTATCGAGAAAGCCGACAGCAATGTCGTCATCAACGGGCTGGCGCTGCGCGTCAATGAACGACCGGACTTCTTCGCCGACCTGCTGCCTGGCCTCGGCAGTTTTCGGCGTCGAACGGCAAGGCCGCACTGGCTCGTCATCGACGAAGCGCACCATCTTCTGCCCAAGCGGCGCGACGATACACGCGCGGTCCTGTCCCTGGAATTGCCGGGCACGGTTCTGATTACAGTGCATCCCGAAGCGATCTCGACCGACGCGCTGCGCCTGGTGACCGCGATCATCGCCCTTGGTCCCAAGGCGAAGGACGTCATCAAGGTCTTCTGCAGCGAGACCGACATCGACCCGCCAAAGGACATGGCGTCGCCCAAGGGCGAGCGCGTGCTGTTCTGGCGACCGCGGAAACGCAAGAAGATCGCCAAGGTCAAGGTTATAGAGCCGCGCCAATCGCTCAAGCGGCACAGCCGCAAATATGCCGAAGGGCAACTCGATGAGGCGGGCAGTTTCTATTTCCACGGCCCCGACGATGCAATGAATCTCAGAGCCCACAACCTGATGATTTTCGCTCAGATCGCCGAGGGCATCGACGACAAGACCTGGGAGTTCCACCTGCGTGCCGGCGACTATTCCAAGTGGTTCCGCAATCAGATCAGGGACAAGGACCTGGCGCGCGAAACCGCCGAGGCGGAGAACGATAAAAAGCTCTCGGCCGAGGAGAGCCGCAAGCGTGTGCTTGACGCAGTGCGCCGCCGCTACACGGCTCCCGCCACGGCACCGGAAGACTAGCGCGCAACGCGTCCGCCTTGCCTGTTCATTGCGCTTTTCAGGCATCGCTTGGAACTCACCCGCCGGCTTCACGTTCAGACCCTGTTCAACAGGAGACACCGCCATGCCACGAGGCGACAAATCGAAGTACACCGACAAGCAGGAACGCAAAGCTGACCATATTGCGGAAGGCTACGAGAAGCGCGGCGTCTCGGAGAAGGAGGCCGAACGCCGTGCCTGGGCTACAGTCAACAAGGACGACGGCGGCGGCAAGAAGGAAGGCGGCTCCGGGCGCGGCAAGCATACCGGCCACCCGGCCGCACACAAGGGCGGCAAGAGCGGCGGCAATGCATCGGCCTCACGCTCTGCCGCAAGCCGGTCGGAATCGGCGAGGAAAGCCGCGGCAACGCGCAAGCGGAATGCCGAGCATCACGCCCATTGACCTCGACGACTAGCCCCTTGGCTTGTCTTGAAAGGCTGCCACGATGAGAGCACGGGCATGAAATCGCGGCTTGTCAATGAGACCAGCGGACAGCGAACATTCGTCGTCGTGCTCGACCCGGGCGAAGAAGCGTTCGGCGCGCTGACCTCCTTCGCGATCGACCAGGGGGTTGGCAGTGCTTCACTGACAGCGATCGGCGCCTTTGAAAGAGCGATTGTGGGCTGGTTCGACCCCAATGCGAAGACGTACCGCAAAATCCCGATCGACGAACAATGCGAAGTGCTGAGCGCTATCGGCGATGTGGCGCTGGGCGACGACGGCAATCCTAGCCTCCACATCCATACGGTGCTGGGATTGAGTGACGGCACGACCCGCGGCGGGCACCTGCCCGAGGCCATCGTGCAACCGACGCTCGAAATGACCTTGGTAGAGGCTCCCGGCCACCTGCGCCGCAGCAGACGTCCGGAATTGGGCGTGGCGTTGATCGACCTGGACGAGTGATTTCCGAGTTCGGACAGCAGAGGGCAGGCTGGCCTCATGCCCTCTTGTTCCGTTCCGCCGGCTTGTCCGGCGCCGGTTCCCAGCCAAAGACACTGCGGCCGCCAAGCAGATGCGACTGGTCGAATTCGCCGGCGATGATTTCCTTCAGGCTGGGGCCGGTGACGTATCGCTCAACCCGCCGCGACTGATCGTCGAGCCTCCTCAGCGCGCCGACTTCTTCTTCTCGACCGAGCTTGGCCTTTTGCACGGCCGACTTCAGCACGCCGATCGTCTCGTCATAGACCTTGAGCGGAACAGGGAACGGGTGCCTGTCCTTGCCGCCATGTGCCAGCGAGAACCGGCCGGGATCGGAAAAACGGCACGGCGCGCCATGCACCACTTCGGCGACGAGGGCCAGCGCGCGCACCGTGCGCGCGCCCACGCCGGGAACCAGCAGAAGCTCGGAAAAATCTTCCGGGCCGCGTTCGGCGGCGGCCGCCATGTTCCCGTGAAGACGACGCATCACGACATCGCTTTCGCGAACATCGTGGTGGGCCGGCATGACCAGATGCGGCAGCAGCGGCTGGTCGGAAGCGGATGCGGTGCCGGGGTCCAAGGCAGCGAACTCTCGCAGAATGCGGTCCGGCCCAAGGTCGTGGAGCAGATCCAGCTGTCCCTGGCGCGAGGCCTCGGCGCGATGGTCGGTCAGATTGACGATCTCGCCCTGGTTGGCGCCCTCGATCGCGGCGTGCGGCCGATCGACAAAACTCTTCAGTCCTTCCGACAGCCAATGGTAGCGGCGCGCCACCTTGCTGTCGCCGTTCATGCCTTGCTGCACCACCACCCAGTCGCCGTCATCGGTGACGATGAAACCGTGCAGATAGAGGTCGAAGCCATCCTGAACAGCGGCACTGTCCACCTTGGCGACCAGCCGGCTGACGGTTGCCAGGCGTGCTCCGTCGAAGCCGATCCGCTCGCCTATGGCGGCAAGTTCATGCGGGGTCTTGCGCGAATGCGCGCCACGGCCGCCGCAGACATGAATGCCGAGTTCGCCCGACAGCGGTGTCAGGCCGCGTTTCAAGGCGCCGACGACGCTGGTCGTGATGCCGGAGGAATGCCAGTCCATGCCCATCACAGCGCCAAAGGACTGGAACCAGAATGGATGCGCCAGACGCCTTAGCAGCTCGTTGCGACCGTAGTGATGAATGATCGCCTCGCACATGACGGCGCCAAGACGCGTCATGCGGTCGCCCAGCCATTTCGGCACGCGTCCCCCGTGAAGTGGAAGATCAGCACTGCCCGATCGTTGCGCCAAGTCCGTTGCCTGTCTGGTGTCCGTCCTGTCTCGACAGATAGGTATCCGAGTTCGCGCGAAGAAGCACCTGAGGCTTCAGCCTCCTCGACGCCTGGTGCCATCAAGTCCAGTTGGAAAGAACCGTCTCCATCTCGACCGTTTCGACCTGCTGCGCAAAGCGTTGGTGATAGACGGAGAGCAAGGCGTCATGCGTTTCATCGGACGAACTGCACAGCGCGTCCGTGACAAGAACGACACGATAGCCGAAATCGATGGCGCCGAGCACCGTGGCCAGGACACATACGTCGGTTTCACCTCCGGTGATGACCAGCGTATCGATCTCGTGTTGCATCAGAAAGGCTCGAAGATGGCCTTCAAACCAGGGCGAATAGATATGTTTGTCGATAACCGTCGCCGGCGGACAGCAAGCAGCCAATGACGGCAACAGCTCGACCATTTCCGGACCGATATTGTCGATCGCCATCGAGGCCCAGCGCTCATAATAGCGCTTCCATGTACCAACACCCAGCCCGGGCTTTTGCGCAGGCAGGAAGCGCGTGAAGACCGTCTGTCTTGCCCGTGTTTCCACCAGTCTCTCAATCTGCGGGAGGATACGCCTGATCCAGGGTGTCGCCCACGGCGACGGTTCGGCAAACAGCCGCTGCATATCCACGCAGACATGCATGCACCCGTGCCCCAACGGCCCATATGCCAAGCCCGGCACCGACATCAAGGCATCTCCGACCGGTGGCGCTTTCCCATGGACTTCTCCCATTGCCGTCCCGGACACGGGAACGTCACAAGCCGGGACTCGTTCCCCGAGTGGGCTGGCGGCAACCAACGCAACCGATCGACGTTTCCGTTGCTGCATTCGGATGAGACCATCGGAGAGGCCACGAGACGCCAAGATGATGCTGAGCGGCGGATGTCTCTGCGGCAGGGTTCGCTTCAATGTTCGAAGCGAACCGAGGGTGCACTACTGCCATTGCGATATGTGCCGGCGAGCAACAGGCAGCGCGTTCGCGGTTCTGGCGTGGGTGCCCTCTCAGAGCCTGACCTGGATCGGCGCGGAGCCGAACTGCCGCAGGTCGTCGCCAATCGCCCAAAGGGGCTTCTGTTCAGCCTGTGGATCGCCGCTCAGCCTGACCTATGACGCGTCGCCCGACGAAGTCGCGCTGCATGTCGGCACGTTCGACGATCCAGCCTCGCTGCAGCCCCACTACAATTATGGATCAAGCCGGCGGCTTGGCTGGGTCTGCTGCGGAATAGACCTGCCGCACCACGACACTGAAGAGCGATGGTAGAGCTATCTCACCACACGCTTCTCGAGCTTCCGGGCCAAGGTGCGCCGGTGCAAGCCGAGCCGGCGCGCGGTTTCGGAGATGTTGAAGCCGGTCTCGACGAGCGTTTCGTGGATGCGTTCCCATTCGAGATTCTTGATCGAGGTGGGACGGCTGCTCAGCGAAACCGAAACATCGCCTTCGGCGCGGCCGAAGGCGGCTTCGATATCGTCGGTGTTGGCGGGTTTGGCCAGGTAATGACATGCGCCGAGCTTGATCGCCTCGACCGCCGTGGCGATGCTGGCAAAGCCGGTCAGCACGACAATCCTCATCGAAGCATCGCGGGCGCTGAGCAGCTTGACGCACTCCAGCCCGGAGCCGCCGGCGCCAAGCTTGAGATCAACGACCGCGTAAGCCGGAACCGCTGTCTCGAGGGCGCGAGCCAAATCTTCCCTGCCATGGCAGACCATGACGTCGTAGTCGCGCTTTTCGAACGAGCGCTTCAGCGTTTTCGCGAAGGTGGCGTCGTCCTCGACGATAAACAGGGATCGATCAGGCCGCATGATCATCTCCATCGGTCAGCGCCGCAAGCGGCAGCGAGAGGGTAACACAGGCGCCCCGCTCCATATTACGCGCAGAAAAGTCGCCGCCGAGCTTTCGAACCACGTTGACGACAAGGAAAAGACCAAGGCCACCGCCCGGCCGTCCCTTGCTCGACATATAGGGCTGGCCGAGCGCGGCCAGAATACCCTGGTCAAAACCCGGCCCACGATCACGTACGGAAATCACCAGTTTCTCGCCCTGCCGCTCGGCGGTGACGTCGACCCAATCCTGTGATGCTTCCTGGGCGTTGTCGAAGACGTTGAAGATGACCTGCTTCAGCGCCGTGTCGGAAACGATCTGCTCGTCGGGTTCGAAATCGTTGCTGTAGCGCAGATTGAGCGGCTGGCGGCTGACACGCCATTCCTCGACAAGATCGTCAAGGAAATGGCGGATGCTGGTGCGGATCGTGCCTTCGCCCCGTGCCTGCCCCGAAGACATCAGGATGCCCGAGACGATGCTTTTGCAGCGCTCGATCTGCGCCTGCATTTCGGCCATGTCCGCCGCGAGTTCGCGGTTGCGCGTGACGCTGCGCATCTGGCGCCAGTCGGAGAGGATGACGGAGATGGTGGACAGCGGCGTGCCCAGCTCATGCGCGGCGCCCGACGCCAGCAGGCCCATGCGCACAATGTGGTCCTCCTCAGCCGATCGCTGGCGCAGATCCGCGAGATAGGCATCACGTTCGCGCAGATTGCGATTGATGCGCGTCATGAAGATCACGATCAAGCCAGCAGCCAGCACGAAGCAGATGAACATACCCCTGATATGCAGAACCAGCAGGTCGCTGCCGCCGTGATGCGGGATCGCGATAGGCTGGAACTGGAAGGTGAGGAAGACGAAGCAGGCGGAAGCGGCGGCCACCAGGCTCCAGGTGGACCAGGGTGTCAGCAGCGCGGCGCCAAGCGTGATCTGCAGCAGATAGAGCGACACGAACGGGTTCGAGGCGCCGCCGCTGAGGTAAAGCTGGGTCGTCAGCGCCGCCATGTCGAAAATGAGCGCGACGAACAGTTGCGCGTTGCTGATCGGACGCTGACCGCGCAAGGCGAGCAGGCTGAAGATGTTCAGCCCGACGAGGAAAAACACCACGCCCGCCATCTCCAGCAACGGAAGCGGGATATCGAACCAGTATTCCGTCACCAGAATGGTGAGGACCTGACCCGCCACCGCCAGCCAGCGCAGCTGGATGAGCAGGAGCAGGTTCTTCCTGTTCGCCGCGTCGGGATTGGCGACCGCGCCGCCCTTGCCGGCAAGGGTTGCCGCCGCGAAGGATTTGTCGTTGCGGAGCATTTGGGTCGGGACGCTCATCTTGCCGGTCCTTGCCGCCGACGGCGACCGATCATCGGCGCGGCCAGGGCAGCGGCAAGCATCGCAGCGAGCGTGAACCAGGTCAAAGCATAGACCAGATGGCTGTTGCGGAAAGTCACGACTGTCAGGCCGCCGCGCGGCCAGTCGCCGGATGCCCCCGCATCAACGAAATAAGGCGCGACATCTCTCAGGCCGCGCGCGGTTGCGATGGCGGCGACGTCGCGCGAATACCAGCGATTGGCCGCGGCATCGTTGCTGCGCAGGAAGCCGCCGCAGGGCTCGCTCATGCGCAACAACCCATCAATGACGGCCGGCGACGGAAAACCGCCGCTCTCCCGTTCGAATTCGGCCTTGCGCTCCTGGGGAATAAAGCCGCGATTGATCAGCACGACAAAGCCGCTGTCGGTTCGCATCGGCGTCAGCACCCAATAGCCGCCGCCAAGCTCCGTCACCGCCTGCACCAGCGTGTTGGCGCCGCCCAGAAAGCGCCCGGCCAATCGCACATGGCTGTATTCGCTGCTGGCCGCGGTCATTCCGTCCCAGGCGCCTGGGCCAGGCGCGTCGACAACCGGAGCATGGATACGTTGGTCGACGCGGGCGATCAGGTCGAGCTTCCAGACCCGCCTTTCCAGTTGCCATATGCCGAGCCCAACAAGCACCAGCACGCCGAGGAGGCCGAGCAGCCCAAGGAAAAATCGCGACGCGGGCGACCTGCCGGCGTCCCTGCGCGGCGCGCCGGACACGCCGATGCCAGCCTGTCCGATCCCTGTCTCGACAGTGGTCCTCCCCGCGCCCGGCGACGGGCTCATGGCATCTCGCGCATGTCGTGAAGCCCGGGCATCATGTTGGCGTTGAGATGGTACATCACCCAAAGCGAGCCGGTCAGCACGATGACGACCAGGATCAGCGTGAAGATCAGGGCCAGCATCGACCATCCGCCCTCCGAGGCGGTGTTCATATGCAGGAAGAACACCATGTGGACCACGATCTGTACCGCGGCGAAGACCATGATGACGATCGCCGTGGCCTGCTTGTTGTCGAGGGCGCCGGTCATGACCAGCCAGAACGGGATGGCGGTGAGGATCACCGACAGGACGAAGCCGGTCAGATAGCTTTTGAACGATCCATGCGCGGCTCCGCCATGGGCGTGGTCGTGACCGGCGGCATGATCATGGGCGCTCATCGCAACATCCCCATCAGATAGACAAAGGTGAAGACGCCGATCCAGACGACGTCGAGGAAGTGCCAGAACATCGAGAGGCACATCAGCCGGCGGCGATTGGCTTCGATAAGGCCGAACCGGGCGACTTGCGTCATCAGCGTCACCAGCCAGACAATGCCGAAGGTGACATGCAGCCCGTGCGTGCCGACCAGGGTGAAGAAGGACGACAGGAAGGCACTGCGCTGCGGCGTGGCGCCTTCGTGGATCATGTGGGCGAATTCGTAGAGCTCGATGGACAGGAAGGCGAGGCCGAACAGGCCGGTCACCGCGAGCCAGGCCTGGGTCGCCGCGATCCGGCCCTTGTCCATGGTCAGCATGGCAAAGCCATAGGTGATCGAGGAGAAGAGCAGCATGGCGGTGTTGACCGCCACCAGATTGAGGTCGAACAGGTCCTTGGGCGCCGGGCCCGCGGCGTAGTTGGTGCCGAGCACGCCATAGGCCGCGAACAGCATCGCGAAGATCAGGCAGTCGCTCATCAGATAGAGCCAGAAGCCGAGCATGGTGCTGCCGCCTTCGGCGTGCGCATGCTCTTCTTCCAGATGAAAGACCGGTTCGGTTCCGGTCGTGGTTGCCATCGAAGCCATGTTCGAACCCTAGCCCTGAGCGGCGAGGAGCGTCGTCCTCGCCTCCTCCGTCTGCGTGACCTCGGCAGCCGGAATGTGGAAGTCTCTGATATAGTTGAAGGTGTGGCCGATCGCGGTGGCTATGAGGCAGACGAAGCTCAGCGCCGCCAGCCACCAGATGTACCAGATCATGCCGAAACCGAGCGCGACGCTGAAGGCTGCCAGGATGATGCCGGTGCCGGTATTGCTGGGCATGTGGATCGGCTTGAAGCCCGAGAGCGGCCTCATATAGCCGGCCTTCTTCATGTCCCACCAGGCGTCGTTGTCGCGCACGACGGGCGTGAAGGCGAAATTGTAGGCGGGAGGCGGCGAGGACGTCGACCATTCGAGCGTGCGGCCATCCCAGGGATCGCCGGTCGGATCGGCAAGCGCCTCGCGCCTGCGGATGGAGACGAAGATCTGGATCAGGAAGGCGGCAATGCCGACGGCGATCAGCACCGCGCCGAAGGCGGCGATGACGAACCAGATCTGCAGCGAAGGATCGTCGAAGACGCGCATGCGGCGCGTCACGCCCATCAGGCCGAGTATGTAGAGCGGCATGAAGGCGAACCAGAAGCCGACCACCCAGCACCAGAACGACACCTTGCCCCAGAACGGATCGAGCTTGAACCCGAAGGCCTTGGGCCACCAGTAGGCAATGCCGGCAAACAGCCCGAACAGCACGCCGCCGATGATGACGTTGTGGAAATGCGCGATCAGGAACAGGCTGTTGTGCAGCACGAAGTCCGCCGGGGGGACGGCAAGCAGCACGCCGGTCATGCCGCCGACGGTGAAGGTGAGCATGAAGGCCACCGTCCACATCATCGGCAGTTCGAAGCGGATGCGGCCGCGATACATGGTGAACAGCCAGTTGAAGATCTTCGCCCCGGTCGGGATCGAGATGATCATCGTGGTGATGCCGAAGAAGGAATTGACGCTGGCGCCTGAGCCCATCGTGAAGAAGTGGTGCAGCCAGACAAGGTACGACAGGATGGTGATGACCACCGTAGCGTAGACCATCGAGGTGTAGCCGAACAGGCGCTTGCCGGAGAAGGTCGAGGTGACCTCGGAAAAGACGCCGAACAACGGCAGGATGAGGATGTAGACTTCGGGGTGACCCCATATCCAGATGAGGTTCACATACATCATCGGGTTGCCGCCGAAGTCGTTGGTGAAGAAGTTCGTGCCGACATAGCGGTCGAGCGACAGCAGCGCGAGCACCGCCGTCAACACCGGAAAGGACGCCACGATCAGCACGTTGGTGCACAGCGACGTCCAGGTGAAGACAGGCATGCGCATCATCGTCATGCCGGGCGCGCGCATCTTGATGATCGTGCAGATGAGGTTGATGCCCGATAGCGTCGTGCCGACGCCCGCCACCTGCAGCGCCCAGATGTAATAGTCGACGCCGACATCGGGGCTGTAGCCGATGCCGGAAAGCGGCGGATAGGCGAGCCAGCCGGTGCGGGCGAATTCGCCGACAAACAGCGACGCCATGACCAGGATCGCGCCGCCGACCGTCATCCAGAAACTGAAATTGTTGAGGAAGGGGAAGGAGACGTCGCGCGCGCCGATCTGCAGCGGCACGACGAAGTTCATCAGTCCCGTGACGAAGGGCATCGCCACGAAGAAGATCATGATCACGCCGTGCGCCGTGAATATCTGGTCGTAGTGATGCGAATTGAGGTAGCCTTCGGAACCATTGAAGGCGATGGCCTGCTGCAGGCGCATCATGATGGCGTCGGAGAAGCCGCGCAGCAGCATGACCAGGCCCAGCACCATGTACATGATGCCGATCTTCTTGTGGTCGACGCTGGTGAACCACTCGCGCCAGAGGTAGCCCCACAGCTTGAAATAGGTGATCACACAGAGAAGGGCGAGGCCACCGAGCGCCACCGCGACGAAGGTGGCGACGACGATCGGCTCGTGCAGCGGCAGCGAGTCCCAGGTGAGGCGGCCGAAGATGAATTTGGTCAGCGTATCGGGCATCGGCTGTCTCTCACAATTCGCGCCGCAGGAGGCCGAGCGACGGCGCATCCGCCTCGGCGCGACGGCTCTCGGTCCCGGGCCTCAGCAGCCCCGCCCCGCGCAGCGGGGAAAGATTTTTGGCCGGCCAATCCGTCGCCGTGGCATTGCTGGCCGCGCGCGCCGCGGCAGCCGCCTCCTCCGCCGTGCAGATGCTGGCGACATAGGACGGATCGTTCCCGAACACCGCGCCGCGCCGGGCGAGCTTGTCGTATTGCAACGGCAGCGTGTTGCGGACACCGGCAAGACCGAGGCCACCCTTGGCATCGATCGACATCATCTCGTTCATGCACATCTTGCCGCGCTCGACGCACAGGTTGAGGATGGCGCCGTAAAGGTCGGGATCGACGGAGGCATAGTGGCGGACCGGTTCGTTCTCGCTCGGCTTTTCGAGTTCGAGATAATTCTCGCGGTTGAGCGCCGCCGAGGCTGTCTTGCCCTGCGCCACCCACTGGTCGAAAGCCTGGTCGGACAGGCCGTGGAAGGCAAAGCGCATTCCCGAGAAGCCGGCGCCGCTGTAATTGGCCGAGAAGCCGCTGTAGGTGCCCGGCTGGTTGATGACGGCGTGCAGCTTCGTTTCCATGCCAGGCATGGCATAGATCTGCCCGGCCAATGCCGGGATGTAGAAGGAGTTCATCACCGCCGACGAGGTGATGCGGAAGTCGATCGGCTGGTTGACCGGCGCCGCCAGTTCGTTGACCGAGGCAATGCCGTAGTCCGGATAGATGAACAGCCATTTCCAGTCGAGCGCCACGACCTCGACCCTGAGCGGCTTGTGGTTTTGCGTGACCGGCTGGCCGGGCTCGATCCGGTCGATCCGGCGGTATGGGTCGAGCAGGTGCGTGCCGAGCCAGGTCAGCGCCCCGAGACATATGATAATGAGCAGGGGCGCGGCCCAGATCACCAATTCCAGTTTCGTCGAATGGTCCCAGTCCGGCGCATAGGTCGCCGAGGCGTTGGATTGCCGGTAGCGCCAGGCAAAAAAGACGGTCAGCGCCATGACCGGCACGATGATGATCAGCATCAGCAAGGTCGAGACCACGAGCAGGTCGCGCTGCTGGACCGCGACATCGCCGGCGGGCGCGAGCACGACCAGATCGCAGCCGCTCAACAATCCGGCCAGGGGGAACAGAAGCAAGGCTCCAAATCGTTTCATCAAACGCTGCCCTCGATGGACCGCGGCAACGGTTCATGTTGCAATGCGGTATCGATCAAGGGCTACTGCTCGCGGCGGCGCGGTGACATTGGACAATTTGTCCAATGCCCAGGTGGCATGGCTTTGGCCCAGTGTGCAGCGCACAATGGAACCTTTGGGGAATCCCCAGAATTGGGTCCCGGACACTTCATTCAACGCGGTGGCGACGGACAAGATGGCTCAGACTTCGACTGCCGAAACGAATAGCGAGCTGATCGGCTCGCATCATGGCCAGGTCAGCGCGGGCGATATCGCGGTTGGCGTGATCGTCGGCAGGACGTCGGAATTCTTCGACTTCTTCGTCTATGCGATTGCCTCCGTCATCGTGTTTCCCAGGCTGGTGTTTCCGACGCACGATCCGCTTGTCGGAACGCTCTATTCCTTTTGCATCTTCGCGCTGGCCTTCGTCGCCCGCCCGTTCGGCTCCGTGCTGTTCATGGCCGTCGATCGCGCCTATGGCCGCGGCGCGAAACTGACGATCGCGTTGTTCCTGCTCGGCACATCGACCGTGGCCATCGCGTTTCTGCCTGCCTATGGCGACATCGGCGCGGTCGCGGTGTGGCTTTTGGCGCTTGCCCGCATCGGACAGGGGCTGGCGCTAGGCGGAACATGGGACGGGCTGCCCTCGCTGCTGGCGCTGAACGCGCCGCGGAACCGGCGCGGCTTCTATGCCATGATCCCGCAACTGGGCGCCCCGATCGGCCTCATCGTGGCAAGCTCCCTCTTCGCCTTCTTCGTCGCCAACCTGTCGGCCGACGACTTCTTCACCTGGGGCTGGCGCTATCCCTTCTTCGTCGCCTTCGCCATCAATGTGGTCGCCCTGTTCGCCCGGCTGCGCATTGTCGTCACCCCTGAATTCTCGAAACTGTACGAGAGCGGGGACCTGCAGCCGACGCGCATCAGGGACACGATCCGGGCCGAAGGCCGCAATGTCGTCGTCGGCGCCTTCGCGCCACTGGCAAGCTTCGCCCTGTTCCACATGGTGACGGTGTTTCCGCTCTCCTGGGTGTTCCTGTTCACCAATGAAGGGCCGGCGCGTTTCCTGGCGATCGAAGCGGTGAGCGCACTGTTCGGCATTGCGGCGATCGTCGCGTCAGGGCCGCTGGCCGATCGCGTTGGACGCCGTGCGCTGCTTGGCGGTTCGGCGATCGCCATCGCGACGTTCAGCGGCTTTGCCCCGCAGCTTCTGGATGGCGGCGCAGTCGGCGAAGCCCTGTTCATGGTGCTGGGCTTCATCCTCCTGGGGCTGAGTTTCGGTCAATCGTCCGGCGTCGTTGCGTCGAGTTTTTCCCGGCAGCATCGCTATACCGGCTCGGCAATAACCTCGGATCTGGCATGGATGTTCGGCGCCGGCTTCGCGCCACTCGCGGCCCTGCTGCTCGCCGGCAATTTCGGCCTCATCGCCGCCGGCGCCTATCTGCTATCGGGCGCGGCTTGCACGTTGCTCGCCTTGTGGATCGACGGACGTCGTCCGGCCGCGGACCGCCAAGCCGATTGATCAGGTGCCTTCGATTGTGGATATGAGGCTGATCGGATTGGTGACCCAGCCCGTTGCCGCATTGCCTGCTCGGGGTGAAGCCCTCCGCGGCGCGCGATCCTCCTGCTACACGCAAACCCAACTAAGCCACCGAAGCAGCCGGCTTGGCTTGCCGTGCGGCGGACCGGTGCGCCGCACTGGCATATTTCTGGGCGATCATGGCGCAGACCATGAGCTGTATCTGGTGGAAGAGCATCAGCGGCAGAACGATCGCGCCGACGCCCTGGCCGGCAAAGATGACGTTGGCCATCGGGACGCCGCTCGCCAGGCTCTTCTTCGAGCCGCAGAAAGTGATCGTGATCTGGTCGGCCTTGTCGAAGCCGAGAAGCCGACTGCCATAGGCAGTGAACAGAAGCACCAGGCCGAGCAGCGCCATGTCGGCGACAACGACCACGGCGATGTCGCGCAGCGAGAACATATGCCATAGCCCCTCGGCGACGGCCGTGCTGAAGGCCAGATAGACGACCATCAGGATCGAGCCGCGATCGACAGGCATCAGCAGCGTCTTGCGAGAGCGTATCCAGTTGCCGATCCGCGGCTCCAGCAGCTGTCCGAGCGCAAAGGGCAGGAGCAATTGCACCAGGATCTGGCTCACCGCATTCCATGAAAATCCGCCGTGACCGCCAATGGAGAAGAGCAGTCCGACGAGCAGGGGCGTGAGGAACATGCCGAAGATGTTGGAGGCGGAAGCCGAGCAGATGGCCGCGGGGACATTTCCGCCAGCCATCGAGGTGAACGCGATCGAGGACTGGACCGTCGAGGGCAGGACACACAGAAAAAGGATGCCGAGGTAGAGCGGCTTGGGCAGGATCGAGGCAGGCAGATAGCCAAGCGCCAGACCCAGCAGCGGGAACAGGCCAAAGGTCGTCAGAAGGATGAGGAGGTGCAGGCGCCAATGCATCAGGCCGGCAATCACGACATCGCGCGAGAGCCGCGCACCATGCAGGAAGAACAGAAGCGCCACGGCAAGATTGGTCGCAACCGCGAACCATCCCGCGAACGCCCCGGTTGCTGGCGCGACAGACGCAAGCGCAACGGTGCACAACAGCAGGATCAGAAACGAGTCCGGCAGATAGCGGCGCATGACATGTTCGCTCCAGAATGGGTCCAAGGTCGTCTTTTCGTGCATTGCAAAATAGGATACAAGGAATAACAGTTATCGTGAATTGAGATATCAATGCTCGATCTGGTCCAACTTCGCAGTTTCGTCACCGTCCAGCAGATGGGAAGCTTCACCTTCGCGGCCGAGCGGCTGGGGTTGGGGCAATCCACCGTCAGCCAGCACATCAGCAAGCTGGAAGCCGCGATTGGCAGGCGGTTGCTGGCCCGGGATACGCACAAGGTGGTGCTGACGCCTGATGGTGAAGCCCTGCTCGGCCATGCCCGGACCCTGTTGTCCATAGAGGGGCAGGTGCAGGCGCTGTTCACCGCGCAGAGGCTGCGCGGCACGTTGAGGCTCGGCGTGTCCGAGGACCTGGTTGCCAGCCGTCTGCCACTGGTGCTGGAGGATTTCGTCCGGTCCCACCCATCCGTCGATCTCGAACTGACCGTTGCTCTCAGCGGCTTGCTCTACGAAATGCAGGATAATGGCGAACTCGATCTCGTCCTGGCGAAGCGCCGGCTGGGCGACAGCCGTGGCCGGCTCGTCTATCGTGAGCCGCTTGTCTGGCTCGCCCGCGATCCGGAACACGTCCTGTCGCTCGCGGCCTTGCCGTTGATCGCCTTCCCCCCGCCGAGCGTCACGCGCAGCATCGCGCTGGAAGCGCTCGAGCGACATCGCATGCCATGGCGCATTGTCTGCACATGCGGAAGCTTGAGCGGGCTGACGGCCGCCGCACGCGCTGGGATGGGGGTTCTGGTGCAACCGCAAAGCATGTCGCCTTCAGGCCTGAAGGAGATCGGCAGCCTGCCACAATTGGAGGATGTGGAATTCGTCCTCATCCCGAGCAAGGGCGCGGACAGGGCGCTCGTCTCAGCGCTTTCGGATGATATTCTGAACAAGGTGAAAGGCTTGCGCTGACCGGCAGCGTAGGTGGCGGTCAAGGCTAAAGCCCGGCCGAGCGCGCCCGTCCAATACGCTCAGCTCCTGGACGCCGCTCTTCGATGCTTATCGGCGTTTTTTAAAATCAGGCCGGCTGAACTGAAGCCACTTTACCGTCGGTATCGACGATGCAGCTGGTTGGTTTTCCCGCGACGTTCAGTTCGACCTGGAAGCTCTTGGAATCGAGCTTTCGCGAGCTGGTCGGCAACGCCTTGCCGCTATCGACGCCGCTCGCTTTCGCCGCCGCGCCGGCACAAAGAAGCTGGAGATCGGCCGGTGCTGTTTCGACCGTCGTCCTCGACATCTGGTCGGGCGTCGGCGCGCTCTGGCATGCCGCCAGAGCCGTTGCGATGGCGATCAAGGCCGCTCCGGCCCAGTGCCTCATCCTGATCTGTCTGCCGGTCACCATGGTGTTGTCCCCTGTGTTTATCGAACGTCCGTCCTCGCTCACACACCCTTGTAGAGCGCCGCGCCCTGCATCAGCACGATGACCTTCGCCCCGACCTTGATGCGGGAATGCAGATCGATGATGTCGCCATTGTTCATGCGGATGCATCCGGACGATACGTCCAGACCAATGGTCCACGGTTCGGGCGTGCCATGGATCCGGTAGATGGTGTCGTGGCCGTCTTCATAGAGGTAGAGCGCCCGCGCGCCGAGCGGATTGTCGGGCCCACCGGGCATGCCATTGGCCCAGGGCCGGGCTTTTGGATCCCGGGCAACCATTTCGGCCGGCGGTGTCCAGGTCGGCCACTCCGCCATGCGCCCAACCTTGACGATGCCGGCCCATCCGAAGCCCTCCCTGCCCACGCCGATGCCGTAGCGGATCGCCTGCTGGCCGGGCTGGACGAGATAGAGGAAGTGCTGGTTGCCGTCGATGATGATGGTGCCGGGCTGCTCGGCGGTCCGGAACTTGACCACCTGCGGGCGGAAGGATTCCGGTACCTGCCTGTGAAGCTTGTAGTACTGGTAGGCCTTGGTGCGATTGTAATCCGTCCACTGCCGCGTCTTGGGATCGTAGACCTGCGTTCCCGCGGCAAGGGACGCGGTGGTGGAAAAAACCAACCCCAGCGCCAGCACAACCGCGAGGCTTGCCGCATGCCTGCCGCCGGTTCCCGCCGCCCGTTCGTCCGTGCCGAACCTTGTCTTCCTGCGTCTGGTCATTGCTTGGCCCATCCTTCGACGCGCGCCTCGTTCCTGGCCACCCATTGCTCGGCGTAGGCAGAGGGCGCCTGCCGCTCGACCTGGAGCGCGTAGCTCATATCGATCGCCTCCTCCGGCTTGAAGTCGACGTGCTCCAGGAAGCGAACCACCTCCGGATGTTTCTTGCGCAACGAGGTCGCGTAGGCGATGTGGTAATGGGCCGTGTCCCAGCCGACCGCGGCGCTCGATTTCGAAAGCCATTGCGGGTCTTCCGTCGGCAGGACGATCTTCCATTTGGCGGCGTCGTATGGCGGCTCCGTCAGGCGGACTATGTCGTGCAATTTGAAGACCACATGCGGCGCATAGCAAGCGAAGACCATCGGCCAATCCGAGGCCTCCGCCGCATCCACAGCCGCCATGCCCACATCTTCCGGCATTTCGAGCAACGTCAGGTTCCTGGCATAGCCGTAGCTGTTGGCGCGGATGCGCTCGATGATGGTCGACGACCACGTTTGGGCGCCAATCCACATCTCGCCCTTGCCGTCTCCGTCCGTGTCGAGCGCCTCGGTCTTCTTCGGATCACTGAGGTCGGAAATATCCTTGAAGCCGTATTTGTCGGCCGCTGTCCGGTTGGCGCAGATGCCCTGCCAGGCCGGAACCCCGATCGGGCTGATCGCGACCGTACCGGCCTGAGTGACATACTTGTTGACCAAGGTGTCGAGGTTCGGCAGCCACACTTCCGGATGGATGTCGACCTGGCCGGAGTCCAAACCGGCGAATGCAATCATGGTGCCCATCTCCACCACATCCGCATCGAGCCCGAACTCCTTCTTGAGACTCACTTTCAGGATGTTGGCCGTCGCCTGGCCCGACGACCAGTTCGGCATTGCAATAACCAGATCAGCAGCGCGGGTGCGAATATCGCCGAACACAATCGCCGAGGCAACAACCGCCACTTTCAATGCCAGTTTCACCAGGTCGGCCATCAAGTGATCCTCTTCACGTGCTCATTTTGGTCGGAATCTTCGAAGACACCCAATCACTCAGCGAGCAGTCCATCGACAGCCGGTGTCGTTCGTCGATCGCCACCGAAGGTGCCTCCAACCTCTCAGCCAGATTGTTGGTCTGGCCCGAAGGTTGCGTGTGTTCGGATCCACAACGGACAAAGTAGCGCTTGCCGCGAAGCGGCGCCACCGCTGCTCCTGCGCGGTGACGTTGGCGGTCGGAATCATCGCAGGAGCCAAGATGAGCTGCGATTGCTTCGCGACGGTCATTGGAGCCCCCGAATCTGATTGGCGTTGCTGCCAAGCTTGCATCTGAGGCTGCATCGAAGGAGTACGTAACAGTAACAACCGTCAGCCCACGCAGGAAGCAGCGGGAACTGCAACCGCCGCCAGCACATGGTCGATGGAAGCAAACCCACTATTGCCATCACCGCCGAAGCGGCCTCCCGCCTCCGCCACATGGATGGAAAATCAGGGCGTCGTGCTGGATCCGGTCAGCAGTTGCCGGATGGTGCGGCCTGCCCCGGAAAGCGCGACATCCTCGTCACTCCACCGTGACCGATTTTGCCAGGTTGCGGGGTTGGTCGACGTCGGTGCCCATGAAGACGGCGGTGAAATAGGCCAGCATCTGGATCGGCAGCGCATAGATGATCGGCGAGATGATTTCGGGCACGTCCGGCAGGATGATCGTCTCCATCGTCTTCACGCTCGCCTGGGCCGCCCCCTTGCCGTCGGTGATCAGGATGATCTTGCCGCCGCGCGCCGCCACTTCCTGCATGTTGGACACGGTCTTCTCGAAGATGCGGTCATGCGGCGCGATGACGATGACCGGCATGTTCTCGTCGATCAGCGCGATCGGCCCGTGCTTCAGCTCGCCCGCCGCATAGCCTTCGGCGTGGATGTAGGAGATTTCCTTGAGCTTCAGCGCGCCTTCCATGGCCAGCGGGAAATTGGTGTCGCGGCCGAGATAGAGCACATCGGAATAGCGCGACAGGTCCCGCGCGATGCGCTCGATCTGCTCTTCGAGCTTGAGCACCTGGTTGGCATAGCGCGGCGCTTCCGAAAGCGCCCGCACCAGGGTCTTCTCCTCATCCTTCGAGATCGTGCCGCGCGCCACGCCGGCGCGCACCGCGAGCGAGGCCAGCACCGAGAGCTGGCAGGTGAAGGCCTTGGTCGAGGCGACGCCGATCTCGGGTCCGGCCAGCGTCGGCAGCACGACATCGGATTCGCGCGCCATGGTCGATTCCCGCACATTGACGACGGCGCCGATCTTCATGCCGGCCTTGCGGCAGTAGCGCAGCGAGGCCAGCGTGTCGGCGGTCTCGCCCGACTGCGAGATGAAGAAGGCGGCATCGTTGGCCGACAGCGGCATCTCGCGGTAGCGGAACTCCGAGGCGACATCGATGTCGACCGGCAGCCGCGCATAGCGCTCGAACCAGTATTTGCCGATCAGGCCGGCGAGATAGGCGGTGCCGCAGGCCGAGATCGCCAGCCGGTTGATCCCTGCGAAGTCGAACGGCAGGTCGAGCGGCTTCGAGACGCCGGAGACGAAGTCGACATAATGCGCCAGCGTGTGCGAGATCACCTCGGGCTGCTCATGGATCTCCTTCTCCATGAAATGGCGGCGGTTGCCCTTGTCGACCATGAAGGAGGTCGACAGCGACTGCTGGCGCTTGCGCTCGACTTGTCCGCCGTCGATGTCGAAGATGGCGACGCTGTCGCGGCGCACCACCGCCCAGTCGCCGTCCTCCAGATAGGTGATCGAATTGGTGAAGGGCGCCAGCGCGATGGCGTCGGAGCCCAGAAACATCTCGCCGTCGCCATGGCCGACGGCCAGCGGCGGGCCGTTGCGGGCGCCGACGATCAGGTCTTCGTCGCCCTTGAACATGATGGCCAGCGCAAAGGCGCCTTCGAGCCGCTTCAGCGCCTGGTGCGCCGCCTCGACCGGCTTCAGCCCCCTGGCCAGTTCGCGCGCCACCAGATGGGCGACGACCTCGGTGTCGGTCTGCGAGGAGAAGGAATAGCCGTCGCGGGTCAGTTCATCGCGCAGCTCGGCGAAATTCTCGATGATGCCGTTGTGGACGATGGCGACACCGTCGGAAAAATGCGGATGCGCATTGGTCTCGTTGGGCACGCCATGGGTTGCCCAGCGCGTGTGGCCGATGCCGATCGTGCCACCGAGCGGCTCGTCCTTGAGCCGGCGTTCGAGGTTGATCAGCTTGCCCTCGGCGCGCCGGCGGCCAAGCTCACCCTTCTCGATGGTGGCCACGCCGGCCGAGTCATAGCCGCGATATTCGAGCCGCTTCAGCGCGTCGACGATGAGCGGCGCAACCTGCGAATGGCCGACGATTCCAACGATACCGCACATGGCTTTGCCCCATAGCCTGCAGAATTCCAGCCCCATTGCACACGAGAGCCATGCTATCCCTCCCCGACCACGGGCTGATCGTTCATTTGAAGGAGCCCATGGACTTAATCGAAAGCCGACCTGTCGTGCTTGAAGTCCGAAGTCGCCCAAAGAGGGCGCAGTTCCGTGGCGGAGCCTGCGTGGTCGGCCAAGAGACATCTGAAGACGGGCAGTTCGTTCGAATGATGCGCTTCCGCCAGCCGAGGCGCATGTTGACTCAGCCGGCAAACCAAAACACACCCAACAGCCGGTTAGGCCCGGCCGCCTGATGCCCCCCTCCAAGAGGCTGTCGGGCCGCTTGATCCACATGGGGCCCGGACTGCCCCGGATGCCTGCAAGCGAGCGGCACTTGAGTCCACGCAGGAGACCAAACCTTGGCCTGTCGCTCATGATCTCGACCGCTCCTTGCCGTTAAGGCGCTGAAATCGCTGGCGCTCGGCATCGTTTGATTGCACGAAGACGCCGAACTGACCTCTCGATACAAAGGGGAAGCTTAATCCTCGCCTTGCTCGATCCAGGCATGCTGAAGGGGGATGTAGGGCATGAAGTTCAGAGATTTGATCAGGCGTGCCGACAACGCCGAGAAGTCCTTCGAGGATCTCGAAGCCGACTTGGCGAACGCCGTCGACGAGTGCCTTGGTTTGTCCGATCTGTCAGAGCAGGCAAGAGATGCCGTCGCGGACGAGACGCCCATGCAAGAGGACAACAGCGAACAGGACAAGAGCGCCCAAACCGGAGACAGTGCCGGCACTGCGGAACCCGCGCGACGACTGACCTCTCATACGCAGAGCCGTATGGCCGCCTTGACTTCGTTCGATGGACTGTTTCGCGATGCGAAGCTCCATTTCGAGGAGATCAACGCGAAACTGTCGGAGATCGCAAGCACACATCACCTGACCCGCGAATTGTTCCACATTCTTCACGCCGACATTCTGCGAGCCAACGAACTCGAGCTGGCGAATCTGAACCTGACCGCGGAGCAAAGGAGCCTGTCGGACAGGCTCAATGATCTGAATCGAAGGCAGCACGAGCGGGAAGGCATTGTGGAGGCCTTGCAGCAGCGCGAGGCAAGCCTGGTTCAAGACTGTGAGGCGCTTCGCGGCGCACTGGCCGGGGCAAGGCTGGAACTCGTGGAGGCCGCGAACACGAACGCAAAAAACGAAGCGGAATTCGGAGACCTCACTAACGCACTTGCAGCGGCTACCGTCGAGGCCGACAGACGCGCGCGCGAAAACAAACAGCTGCGGGAAAAGAATGTCAGCCTGTCGATCGACCTCGAAAAAGCGCTGAAGCGGGAAGACGAGGCGCGGCACAGGCTCGACGGGTTTTCCACGATCCATGCCAACGAAGCGGCACGAAACTCCGAATTGCTGGCTGCACTCGGCAAGAGCGAAAAGGAAGCGACACGACTCCATACGTCGCTTGAGGTCGCCCAGGCGAAACTGTCCGAGCTGACGGAAGCCGCCCGTATCATGGAAGCGGAGAAGAACGCCGAGATCGAACGCTGCCGTGCCGAAATTCGAGGATCGCGTTCCGAGATCCAGAACCTCCATTCACGACTGGAACTCGCATCAAACGCAAACAGCGAAGCCTCGAACGAACTCGCCAAGCTCAGGCTTCAATGGAGCGAGGCCGTGGCGGAAAAGCAGGTCGCGGATGAAAGGTTGGCCGCTCTCACCAAGGAGGCTGAAACCGACAAGCTGAACCTCTCGAAGATAACCGCCAATTTTTCACAGCTTTCCCTGCAGCAGGCGTCCGATCAGATACAACTCGATGTCCGCCGGCAGGAATGCGAAGACCTGCGGGCCGAAATTGCATCGGTAAACGCCAGGATCAGGGAACTCCTGCCGCTTGAGAGGCTCCATGCGACGACGAAGGCGAACGCCTTGCCGCACAAGAGCGATGCAGCCAAGGTTCCCGTGACGGCGGAGCGAACACCGCGCTCCATGCGCCGCGTTCGTCGCAGGGCGCTCACCGCATCGTAGGAAGAGGGCTGCCCATATCCGCGGCCCGGTTGCAACGATCCGTCACGTCACTGACGGAAAGCCCGCGACATCTGATCCGTGAGAGGCTTCAGCAGATAAGACCAGACGCTGCGTTCGTCCGTGCTTATATGAACCTCTGCCGGCATGCCTGGTTTGAGCACCTTGGCGTCGGTCAGGCAGGCTGCCTTGTTCTCGACATTGATACGCGCCGAGAAATACGAAAGCTGTTTCTGCTGATCCTTGATCAGGTCCGCCGAGATGCGCTTGACCGATCCCTGGCAAGCAGGCGTGGTGCCGGCGTCGAAAGCAGGAAACCGGATCGAGACCCGCTGGCCGGGACGAATATCATCTATGCGCGACGGCGGAATCAGCGCGTCGACGACGAGGTTGTCGGTGTCGGGGACAATCATCATGAGCACTTCGCCGGGGGCGATGACGCCGCCGATTGTATGGATAGAGGATTCCTGCACCGTTCCCGATTGCGGAGCGCGGATGGTGGTCTTGGTCAATTCGTCTTGCGCCACAACCTTGCGCTCTTCGAGTTCGGTCTGCTTGGCTTCGGTTTCGCGAAGCTCGCTGGTCACCTCACTGCGCCTCTGTTCATCGAGCTGAAGAATTTGCAGTTCGGTCTCGCTGATCCGGGCCTGCGCCTCGGCAACCGCCGCCGCGAGGCGCCCTGACTCTCCGTGCGCCCGGGTGGCATCCAATCTGATGTTGCTCAGTCGCTCCTTGGACACCAGCTTTTTTGTGAAAAGCGCCTGGACGTCGGCAAGATCCCCATCCAGCAAGACCACGGATTGGTCTTCCGCGGCTTGCTGTGCCTTGAGGCCATCGATCTGACGCTCGAGTTGCTTTGAGCGACTTTGCAACTGTGCCTTCTGCCCCGTCAACGCCGTGGCGCGGCTTTCAAACAGGGCGCGCTCGCCATTGACGAGTGCGGCCAGTTCCGGGTCGCCCATCCGCGTCTGGAGGCCGGAAGGAAGCTGCATCTCCGACAGGCCTTGTCGCTCGGCTTCCAACCGCGCAAGTCGAACGGTGGCGCGATCGAGATCCTCACTGATTATCTGCAGGTTGGCCCGCGTCAGCGTGTCATCCAGCCTGGCCACCACGTCGCCGGCCCGGACATGATCGCCATCTTGCGCGAATATGCCGCCAATCGTGCCGCCGGTCAGATGCTGCACTTTCTTTATGTTGCTCTCGACCACCACGGTGGCAGGCGCAATCACCGCGCCGGCGATCTTGGTCAAACCGAGCCAAAGCCCGCCGCCGACAATCAAAAGGGCCGTGATCGCCGCACCCAGGATCAGGTTGGCCCGGATATCATCCCGCGTCTCGGCCGAATTCGCCTCGGTCCTTCGGGTCGCATCGCCGAGCGGCACGTATGAAAACATCGTCGCGTCAGACACGGAGCAGCACCTCACGCATGACCGCTTACTCCCTTCTGCATCGGGACAACCGACGCCGGCCGTTCAGCGGGCGAGGGGAAGGGCCGGATAACGTTGGCCAGGACCTCCTCGCGCGAGCCGAAGGAGTGAAGCGTCCCATTCGACATTACGAGTACCTTGTCGATGTTGGTGAGGGCGGAAGGACGGTGCGCAACGACGATGACTATGCCTCCGCGCTGGCGCACCGCCAGGATCGCGCCGGCCAGGGCGGCATCGCCATCGACGTCCAGGTTTGAATTCGGCTCGTCGAGGACGACAAGAAACGGCTCGCCATAAAGTGCCCTGGCAAGCCCGACGAGTTGCCTCTGTCCGGCCGAAAGGGCTGCCCCTCCCTCGCCCACGCGTGTTTGAAAACCATTCGGCAATCGCATGATCATCTTGTCGACGCCCGCCGCCCTGGCGGCTGCCAGCACGCCCTTGGCGTCGCCCTTGCCGCCAAATCTCGAAATATTGTCGGCAACCGTTCCATCAAACAGTTCAACATCTTGCGGCAGGTAGCCGATATGGGCGCCAAGCTGTTCGTGACCCCATTGGTCGAGCGAGGCTTCGTCCAGCCTTACCGTTCCGCGAAGCGGCTGCCACACGCCCACCAGCGCGCGCACAAGTGTCGTTTTCCCGGAACCGCTTGGGCCGACAATCGCCATTCCCGCGCCCCCCTGCAGGCGGAAACTGACATTGGCCACGGTCGGTTTTTGCTGGCCTGGCGGGGCAATTGTCAGTTCCTCGACCGCAAGCATCGCCTGCGGGGCTGGCAGCTCCATGAGCTCGTCATGGCTGCCGAAGGCGGTCAGCGCCCTTGCCAGTTGGGAATAGCTCTGACGGAATGCCACAAACCCTCTCCAGTTTGCCATCGCCGCGTCAACCGGGGCCAACGAGCGGCCCAGCAATATGGAGGATGCTATGATCACGCCGGGCGACGCTTCACCTCCGATCACGAGATAGGCACCAAGTCCCAGGACGCAGGACTGCAAGGCCATCCGCAGCGCCCTCGACGTTGAACCGGTGGCGCCTACGATGTCGGAAAGGCGCTCCTGGTGCGTGAGATATGCGTGATTGACCTCCCCCCATCGGCGGGCGAGCCGCCCGGAAAGGCCCATCGCGCGGACAACCTCCGCATTGCGGCGGCCAGAGTCGGCAAGATTGCGCTGTGACACAAGCGTCTCGGAGGCGCGCGCGGCCGGGCCGCGGCCAAGGATTTCCGCGACAACCGTGAGCAGCACGACAACAATCGCGCCGCCCGTCGCCAGCAGACCGAGCGAAGGATGCAAAAGAAAGATGACCAGTAGATAAAACGGTATCCACGGTGCGTCGAAGACGACAGTCGGCCCTAATCCGGAAAGGAAGCCGCGCAACTGATCCAGGTCACGAAGCGGCTGTACCCGGCTCGCGTCCTGCCCGCCGATGAGCGGCAAGGACAATGAGAGCCCGAAGACCCGTTGCTGCAGAGTCTTATGGAGGCGATTGCCGATTCGAACCAGGAGGCGAAGCCGCACGAAATCCAGCAGGCCGTAAACCGCGTAAAGGCCCAGCATCCCGATCGTAAATCCGACCAGCGTCGGAACGCTCTGCGAAGGCAGAACGCGGTCGTAGACTTGCAGCATGTAGACAGAGCCGGTCAGGGCGAGAATGTTTATGACCGCCGAGAACACGCCAACGCCTACCAGTGCGGGCGCGGCGCCAAGCATAGCGCCACGCAGATCGGGCGAGTTTCCACCAAGGTTCATGGCTTGCGACCTCCGGTAAGAAGTCGTCGGGCAGGTTCACTGGCTCCGCCGGCCGTCAACATTTTTTTGGTTTTCAGGAGCGTTTCCCTTTTTGCCTTATAATATTACGCCCCACTAACGTACGTGGCCTTCGGTCAAAATGTAGCAAAATCGTGACGCTGGCCCGAAAAACCGGGAATCGACGCATCAAACCAGGGGAAAACTGCCGTTTTAAGGTGCGAGGGTGGCTGTACAGATCGCGTTTCAGGCAAACGAAATCGAGCCTGCGTCATTTTTCCTGGGGGTGAGTCGCCGCTGAGGCAAAGCCACGGCGCCCGGCTCATAGCCGCTTCACTGAACCATTTGAGTAAGCGATCTCGCCTTTCTAGTGCTTCCTCGCGATAACAAGGAAATGCTGCGCCAATTGTCCGGGAACGCGCAGGGTTCTGGATAGCTTCTCGAATGGCTCGATCAGTGCTTCACAGATTCCCGGCAGGAAGCGTCCCGGCCGAGGCAGATAGCCGTAAGGTATCACCTCCTCCACGAGGAAGCCCGAAGCGGTCAGGAGTTTCTTGAATCTGGTTTCGCTTAGCGTGTTGCGAACCGTGCGTCCAAGCGACCAATTGAGCAGCCGGCAAACCAGGCCGATGGGCGAAGTCGCATTCATATGAACGTTGCACACGAGCCGTCCGCCATCCTTCAGCTGCTGGTTTATCGCTTTCAGCGCCTCCCGTTTCAGCTGATCCTCGGCATTCAGAAAGAAGCGAAAAGCGGTTACGACATCGAAGGTCTCTTCGAGGGATTCCATCGTCATATCGATGTTGCGCAGTTTCACATTGTTCGGAACTTGCGCGCAGGCAAGCATGGATTTGGAAACATCGACGCCGACCACCTCGCCGAAAACCTGAGCCGCGACGTTGGTGATGCGGCCTGTTCCGCATGCAAAATCGAGGCAGTTTCGACCGGCTCCGCCCATTGGGCGAAGAATGTCCAGGATCATTGGCCTTTCGATTTTGTCCCACAACGCACCATAGTAGCCGGACTCGTACGTCATGTTGTAGTGCGTGCCGTAGCCCGGCGCGCAATGACTGGTCCTGTAGTCGTCCGACACCCGGTCGCCCTGAGTGTGGATCTGTTGGCTGGACGCCAGGTCCTGCCAAACTGCGCACTTGCGGGGTTGGGACTCGGCCATGAGAATTCGAACCGCCGAAGGCGTATCGACGGCATAAGCCGCCGGCTGCACCATCCGAGCCGTGTTCGTCAACCATTTCCGCTTCGCATCTCGCTTGGAACTGAGCCTCACCAGGATCTCCTGTTCGGTTCGTTCGACCCTCCAATCGAACAGTTTCCCAAGCCCCCTTCTATCGGCCGGCGGATCGAAGCCGCCTATTGGATCGCGGCACTTTGCAGATCACTGCTGAACTTGGCTTCGACGGTATCCCCCGGCATCACAATCGTATCTTCGTCAGCCGAGATTTTGCGCCACTCGTCGCCTATCTTGCGCACAATGGTGACTTGAGCCTGGATCGTTTCGCCGGCAATCGGCAATGGCTGGGCGGACGCTCCGGTCGGCTGCAACTTCTCGCTGGCGGCGCGGAGTCTGGCGGTGACATCCCCCAGCCGCGCGTTGGTGTCCTTCAGATCCGTCAGCAAGCCAACTTTCCTCTGATTGTCATTGCGTTCGCGCTGCCTGACATAGTCCTCCTGCTGGCGCCGCGCTCTCATGAGCTCGACCGAGGTTTGCAGCGCACCGCTTGAAGAGAGAAGCAAGGCGCGCCTGACATCGGCGAGCCGGGTGTTGGTCAGATTGCCCGCGTCGAACGCCTTCGTTACTTTCGCCAGGTCGTCCTGATCCGCCTTCACGCTCTCGGATTCGACCTGTTCGCGCTTCTGCAAAAGATCGATCTGATCGGCCGCGTCCTTCTGGCCCTTCTCAAGGAAAGCCTGTTCCTGCTGGAAGTCGCTCAGCGCTATCTTCAACGCATCCGCCTCAGCCTGGGCGATCGCTGCCCCGACGCTGGGCGACAGAGGCGACCCCTGCGGTGTCTGCTTGTCGAAATCCGCCTGGTCCTGAAGTTCAGCGCGGAGACGGGCGGCGTGAAAATACTCCTTGGTGTAGTCCCCCCAAAGTGTTTCGTAATCACGCCTGAGATCGACCGGGTCGGGTCCGGTCTGGCCCGCCCGTGACCGCAAGAGGCTGAAGCCGCCGGAGACGGCGAGCGCCTGCCGCACGGTCATGAGCGGACGGTAAGCCTGCTGTCCCGGCGTAAGCACGTCGCCCGTCACGTAGATCGGACGATAGTCGGCGATGATGGCCGTTATATCACCTGGTTTGACGACAACCATCTGCTCTCGTCCATCCGGCAAACGCAGGTGAAAGATCGTGGCCGGCAGAAGCGTCTGCATCCGGTTCTGCAACTCGGACGCGGTCAACCCCCCGACCATAACCATCCCGACTTCGGGAAGGGCGATATTGCCGTCCATCTGGACCACGGCTCGCTGCGTCCGATCCGGAATTGGCGCTATCCCTATCTCGACTGTATCGCCAGGTGACAGGCGATAGGGCTCGACCTCGCCGGCGGCAGCCATCGATGTCAGGAACATCCCGGCAACCGAGGCAAGAACGGTTCGTTTAGTGAAGGCCATTTGCGACAATCTCCTTCTGGTTCGGCACCGGCTCCGAAGGCCATTCAAGACGAGAAACGAAATCGTATACCGGGCCACCGGGCACGCCCCAATTGCTCGACCAGATCACCTGTGAGCCATCCGGAGACGGCGAGGCATGCGTCTCGCTCCAGTAATCGAAGTGCGCGTTTTGCGTGTCGACGACACGGCGGACCTCTCCGCTGCCGTCCAGGCGCAGTGCAATGACCTGCTGAGCGTAAGGCGCCCAATCCGGGTGCTGCGCTATTTCGGCTGGCGTACCGCCATAGCTCAGAAACACCCAGCCCGGCCTGTCCAGCGCCCTGAGCGACGCATGCATGGCCTCGCCATATTTCATCAGCGAGGTGACCTTGCCGTCAGCCAATCGGCGCTTGATCACCTGATATTTGTCGGGATCCGATTTGCTGATCCCGACATAGATTTCGCTGCCGTCGGCATCGACCGTCATGTCGCCGTGACCGGGCCGGTGGTGCTCCATCCACTTCTGGCGCAGGACGCCGTCGATGGAAAAGATGAAGTTCGGTTCATTGCCGTCCGGCAATGCCTGTGAGCACAAAATGTTGATCCCGAGCGGGGAGATCGAACAGGAGCCGGTGGTTCCTGGAAGCTGGGCAAGATCGATATCCGGGAACTTCTTCCGCTCCTTCAGGTCGTAGCCGAAGACCACCGCCTTGCCGTCATTACGCGTCGCACGCACGGCAATGCGGTTGCCATCGCGGCTCGGATTGCCTTTGTTAGGCCCGAACTGAAGTTTGCTGTAGGCCGACGAGGCGAACACGACATCCTCATGGTTGGTGCGTGGCGCCCAGGTTGAAATCTGCCGGCCGGCAACGCAGATCATCAGCTGGGCATCCCTGGGATGCCATTCGCATTCAATCGAGCGGTCGCGGTGGAATAATGGCACGTAGCTGTGGCCGTCGAGAAAGCACATGCCACCGCAACCATTGACGATCAAAAGAAGGCTCTGGTCGGCATTCCAGGCCTGTGCGCTTGAATAGCGGTGGGTGCAGTATTTCGTCCCGCATACACCGGCCAGGCCGAGAATTCCGGGTTCTGTGATCCGCAAGAAGACCGTGCCGGACGCCGGATCCCTTGTTTCACCGAGATAGTCCGGAAGGTTGGCCGCCACCGGCGGGCCCGATGCGTTGCTTGCCCGGCCGCCGGCCATGTAGAAGTTCAGGAATACGGCACCGGCAATCAGCAACAGTGCCACCACATGCCGGCGTAGCAGGGTCATGTCATATAACCCTTTTCGCGCCGCACCCGGCCTTCGCCAAGGCGCGCGCGCCACCATGCGATCGTCCGCTCGAGCCCATCGCGCAGACTGGTCTGCGCCCGCCATCCCGTCTCGCTTTCAAAGCGCGAGGAATCGGCGAGCAGGGCGCGAACCTCCGAATTTTGCGGCCGCAAACGGCTTTCGTCGCGATGGATCGGTTTTTTGGAACCGCTCAATTCGAGGACGAGGTCCAATACGTCGGAGATGGTCACCGCACGTTGGCTGCCGGCATTGTAGGCGTGGCCGAATTCGAGCCCCGCCAAGCCTGCCGTCAGGAACGCCGCGGCGGTGTCTTCGACAAAGGTCAGGTCACGGATCGGGCTCGTATCACCGACCATGATCGCCGGGCAGTTGGGGTCGAGGGCCTGCCGAATGATGGTCGGCACGATGGCGCGCTCACTCTGGCGAGGACCATATGTGTTGAAGGGCCGCATGATGACGACTGGAACATCAAACGACCTGGCGTAGGACTCCGCCATCATGTCGGCGCCGATCTTGGATGCCGAATAGGGTGACTGTCCCTGCAGCGGATGCGTTTCGCGAATGGGCATGGTCTGGGCAGTTCCGTAGACCTCGCTCGTGGAGGTATGCACTACCCGCTCCGTCTCCCATTGGCGCGCCGCTTCGAGCACGTTCACCGTGCCCAGGATGTTGGTTTCCACATAAGACTGGGCGGCCGCATAGGAATATGGAATCGCGATGAGGGCAGCCAGATGAAACACAACAGCCTGGCCACGCATGATCCGGTTCAGGAAGGCGCTGTCGCGGACGTCACCGCGGACGAGCTTCAGCCGGCCGCGGATGTTGTCCGGCAAATCGTCCAGCCACCCATGGCTGTCGAAGGAATTGTAGAGCGCCAGGGCCGTGACATCCGCCCCGTTGCGAACAAGCGCTTCGGTGAGATGCGAACCGATAAATCCATCCGCGCCTGTCACCAGAACTTTCTTGCCATTGTAGCTCATGACTGCGCATTCCCTTGACTTGATGAAGCGCTTTCCATTTGGAGTTCATACGTCGATCGGCGGTGATGGAACCCAGCCGACAACCGCCAGGAAGCCGCGTGCCATCCACATGATGTCGGAGCCGATGGTGCGCTGCGGATAGTAGGACAGGTCGAGTCTTGCCTTGGCCGGGAAAATGACCTCCCGGTAGAACAGGATCGGATCCACGGATTGGGGAAAGAAACGCGCCTCGTGCCGGAAAAGAACCTGCGTTGGGCCCAGCAGGCCAGGTTTGTAACGCAGAACGGCCTCCAGGCCACCGTGGAAGCAATCGGCGAAAGCCAGGCTCTCGGGTCGTGGTCCAACGATCGCCATCTCGCCTTTGAGGACATTCCATAGCTGCGGCAGTTCGTCGAGTTTGGTCGCGGCGAGGAACCGGCCTACGGTCGTCATGCGGCTGTCGCCAACCATGGTCAGGGCGAGGCCCTGGGAGCTGCAGTCCACCCTGAACTTGCGGAACTTGTACATGCGGAAGGGTTGGCCGCCGGCGCCCATACGGGTTTGCACGAACAAGACGGAGCGGCCACCTTCGAGCAGAAGCGCCACGGCAATCAGCAGCATCAGCGGTGCCAAAATGACGGACGCGGCGCCGGCGACCGCGAGATCGATCGAACGTCTCACGAAGCCATGCGTGGGGCTTGAGACGAGACGCCGGTGGAGGGAGAGGTCTGATGCATTCATGCCGCGGTTCCTGTCTGGGCGCCGCTGCTGAGCGCGGCTGCCAGCGCAGCCACAACTGCTTCCGCGACAGGTGACGTGATCTGGGGGTGCAGTGGAATTGTCAGCTCTCGCTGAGCAAAATCCTCTGTGCGCGGCAAATGAGTGTCGGGATACCGCTCACGATAGAACGTCATCTGGTGCACCGGCGGATAATGGATCGTGGTCTGTATCCCCAGCGTCCGCAGTTCGTCGATAACATCCTGCCGCCTCGCATAGCGCGGCAGGAGGATCGGCATGATGTGGTAAGCCGACGTCCGGGGTTCGCTGAAGGGAACTGTCACGGCAGGGCAGCGTTCCGCGATGAGGCGCCGGTACAGTACGGCCAGGATGCGCCTGATTTCGTTCCACTCCTGCAGGTTCTGCAGCTGAACCAGTCCGATCGCCGCCCGCAGCTCATCCATGCGGTAGTTGAACCCGAGCATGGTGACATCGTATTGCGGCGTACGACTGTTCAGCCGCTGATGTGTCCCGGTGGTCATGCCATGCCCGCGGGCCTGGCGAATCCTGTCGAGCAGATCGGGGTCGCGCGCAATCACGGCGCCCCCTTCCGCCGTTGTCATGTTCTTGTTGCCATAGAAGCTGAAGGCAGCCGCTGCGCCGAATGTCCCCACTTCCCTCAGGCCAGGGGCATGCGCGGCATCTTCGATGATATGCAGCCCTCTAGCCCGGGCGAAACGCTGCCATTGCTCCCGATTGGGGAGGTAGCCCGCGAAGTGGACGAGAATGACCGCCTTTGTGCGTGGCGTGCACCGCGCTTCGGCTTCCGCGAGCGACATCAGCGGCACGTCCGCCGACTCTATGTCCACAAAGACCGGCGTGGCCCCGACATACAGCACGGCATTCGCGGTCGCCACGAAGGTCAGTGACGGAACCAGCACCTCGTCGCCCGGGCCGATTCCCAGCGCATGCAGGATGAGATGAAGCGCCGCGGTACAAGAGCCGACCGCAACGCAATCCTGCGCGCCATGGATGTCGGCAAAGGCCTGCTCGAAAGCTTGTACCCGCTCTCCCATGGTAAGCCAGCCGCTATCAATCACCTTCGATAGGGCTACCTTCTCCGGTACACCTAGAATTGGTGCGCTCACCAAGAGCATCTTGACCTCCTGAACTGTTATTTGCTGGTTCGGCCTCTACATCTGAAGTCTTCACGCGGCCGCGGCGGCGACCTCGATCGAGGTCGACTGCTCTTCCCAGGCAATCGCCTGTGCGTTCTGGAAGTCGTCAACACGACCGATGTCGAGCCAGAGACCGTCGTGCTTGTACACATGCACGGCCGTGCCGCCCTGCATCATCTGGAGCATCAGATCGTCGAACCCGAATGGGATGCCGGAAGGAATGAACCGCAGGACATCCGGGTTCATGCAGTAAATGCCCATGCTGACGAGATGGGAAAGTGTCGGTTTTTCCCTGAAGAGCTGAACGGCATTGTCGACCTCGTCGATGACGCCGAAGTCCATCTTGATCAGTCGGCAGGCAGTGGCGATCGTAACCGGATCCTTGTGCATGCGGTGCGCGGCCACGAACCGGCTGAGGCTTAGATCGGTAAGAACATCGCCGTTGAGCACGATAAATGTATCGTTCAGTTCTTCCCTGATCAGGGACAGAGGCCCGATGGTGCCGAGCGGCTCCATTTCCTGGGTGTATCTGATCTTCAGATTCCATTGCGATCCATCTCCACAGACGCTGCGGATCAGGTGCCCGAGATAGCCGGTCGTGATGTAGACCTCTTCTATGCCGTTGCGCCGCAGCCACTTGAGAAGCAACTCAAGAACGGGCCGGGCTCCTATCGGCATCAAGGGTTTCGGCAAGACCGACGTGAAGGGCCGAAGGCGCGTGCCCATTCCGCCACATTGAATCACCGCTTTCATCCGATCCTCCCTGAATTACAATTTGGTTCTGTCCGGGCATCTCGTGTTCGAGTTCATTCGGACTGGCATCCGGTCCGACCCTCGGCGGCAATCCGAACATCATACGAGAAGGGTATGTGACAGCTGGGGTGGCTGTCGTCGTGCATTCGAATGGCAACGAGCCAACGCTTTTCCGGTATTGAATTTTCCGCGAAATCGAGGCCTGCCTGAGCGGTCAGGACTTGGCCGCGAGCAGCGTTCGCCGAGTACGGGTATTGGCCCTTGGGGCCCCAGCGAAGGCAGGTGCTGGCATCAAAAAGCCGTGAGGCACCGCGACCTCTCGTGCTCGATATCGCTCAGCAGGCCAGGTAGCTCGCGCAGGGTTAAAAAAAATAACAGAAGCTTTTTCGCAATTTAGGATTATATTATCCATGCGTGATGTTCGCGGGTGGGGACGCCGTGGATATCACTGTGATGTCACGACAGGTGGTTGATCACGACTTTCAGCATCGCCACAGTTGTGTCCATCACGGAGGAATGGGAGGTTTCAGCGGGTTTTCTCGTCGGGAACCGAGTGAGCGTTGGGGTAGTTCAATGTATCGGATCGTCATCGCTGACGATCACGGCTTGTATCGGCGCGGCTTGCGGCTGGCACTTATGGCTGGCATTCCGAATGCCGAAATATTCGAGGCTGCGTGTTTCGATGCCGTGGTCAATCTTCTTGAGGAGCAGGCATCCATAGACCTTGCGATCCTCGACCTTAACATGCCCGGACTGTTCAATCAGGAGGTTCTCGGTGACGTTCTATCGGCCTATCCTGGCACGCGCTTTGCGATCGTTTCCGGGGATGATTCGCGCTCTGAGATACTGACCGCTCTTTCGATCGGACTTCACGGTTACATCGTCAAGTCGCAGAAAGACGAGGAAGTCGTGCTGGCCGTAAACGAGATCCTCTCCGGCCGGATCTATGTGCCGGCGCTGTTGTCTCGAGCGTCGGCTGAGAGGCAATATCCGACCTTGCCCCCGGCGAAAAATCCAATTCGTCGGAGCGTGAACGGCGCCAATCTCGACAGACTCACACCGAGACAGCAGGATGTCCTCAAACTGATGGCGGAGGGATATTCGAACAAGGAGATCGCCCGCAATCTGGATATTGCCGAGGCGACAACGAAAATCCATGCTGCCGCCATTCTGCGCGAGCTCGGGGTCCGAAACCGGACCGAAGCAGCCGTTTTGCTGCAAAGCTGGCTGTCGAGGAATGTCAACTGACGACGGATCGCTCAAGGCGGGTGGTTTGGGTGACATGCACGGTATGAGAACTTAAAGCGTATCACGAGGCCGTCGCGCAAATGGCGCGCTTCAGAGTTCGATTTCCTTCCGCGACAGTCGCAATGAATACCGCAGTCCATGCTCCGATATTTCCAGTTTCGGGGAATGGCCGACAAGCGGCGTGCCGTCGACTCCGATTATCATGGAACCGAAACCGTGGCGCACGACCTTTGCGTTCTTCCGCCGCCCCGATTCCACCCAGTCGAACACAAGATCGTCGCCCGCGCCGGCGGGTGCGAATTGCCACTTAACCTCAACCCTGCCTTGTGAGTCACCCAGCGCACCGTGTTTCACGGAGTTTGTCGTCAGTTCGTGAAGTATCATCGCAAAGCTCTCGGCGGCGCCACCTGGTACTAAAACGGAGGGGCCGCTGATCGTTATATCCCGTGTTTCCTTGAAGGGCTGCAGTTCCTGGGCCACGAGCTCGTGGAGCAGCCCTGAAATATTGCTGTGGCCTGAAAGGAGCATGTGAGTCGCTTCCAGCGTTCTGATCCGATCGATCAGCATTTCCTTGTATTTGGCAACGTCGTTCTCGGGAACATTGATCATCTTCACCAGGGCCGTGATGACCGGGAACAGGTTGCTGAACCGATGGCGTTCTTCGCGCATGATGCGCTCGCGCTTCTTCACGGCAGCGCGAAGAAGCGTGGTTTGTCGACGCTCGGTGAGATCGGCAGCCACCCCGATGCGCAACGGTCGATCGCCGTGTTTTTCCTGCCGACCACGCAGGGCAATCCAGCGCACATGGCCGTCCGTCCGTCGGACACGGATCTCTATGTCGTAATTCACACCGGACGATGGTTTTGCCGAGGCCGCCAGCTTCAGCCAATCGGCCGGATGAATCACGGTCGAGAGCTCTTCCAGGGGGCGGACGCGCGTTGGCGGCAGGCCAAGGATGTCCCAGAACTTGTCGGAGCCCGTGACTGTCCCCTCCTTGAGATCGATACGCCACGTGCCCAGGCGTCCGGCAGACAGGGCGAGATCAAGCCATTCCTTCTGAGCCCGGAGAGCCTCGCGTGCGGCTCGGCGCTCGGAAATATCGTCGATCACCACGAACACGCTCTCGGTGGAGACCTCGTCGGGTCGCGACGAAGACAGGGCCAGACGAGCCCAGAATGCCTTGCCGTCCTTCCTCAACAGGCGAACATCCGCAGCGGATGACGCGGCGCCATTGCTCAGATCCTTCAACAAATCCCGCACGGCATCTCGATCGTCAGGAAGAACAAGCGCCTCCAGCTCCAGTTGCGCAAGTTCCTCTTCTCCGTAGCCGGTCATCTCAAAAAGACGTCTGTTCGATTGCAGCAGTTCGCCACTTCGATTGGCATTCGCAAAACCCAAAGCCGCGCGCTCGAAGGCCCAACGATAGCGGCCCTCGGCGGCATCGATGGCAGCAAGCCTTGCCTCAGCGACCTCAAGCGCCTCGCGCAAATCCTGTCGCAGGCGGTGAAACACAAACGCGATCAGCCCACCCGAAACCAGAAGGAAGATGGCGCGCGTCCAATCCTCCGCAGAGATTTGAGAGTTCAGGACGCGCCGTTCCCACAAGCCGGCGGCTGCCATGAGAAGTGTCGCGGCGATGGCGAGCAATCGCCCTTCGAGATATGCAATGACAATAATCGCCGGAATAAATGCAATAAATGCTGCATCCTGTCCAACATGTATTGTATTTTCTGCTTCGAATACTAAAGAGACCGCCAGCACCAACAGCGAAGCTACATGAGCTAACGGGGAGCCTGACACATTCAATTTCAGTCGGCGCAGAAATGAACCCATGCGCCAGACTACAACCTTCCGTCTAGTCCGTCGAGACTAGGCCATGAAAGGGCAACCTAGTACCACTGCCGGATTGCCACGCTTTTCCCGGCGAATAAGATCGAGGGTTGGAAGGGCTCATCAGAACGTACATTTCGACGAACGCTGCAGAATCGTTCTGCCGCGGAGTTCTTCAACTATGTCGAAACACAAGACAGAGGAGCGCGCTCTGGGCGATATGTAAAATTTAGAGCAAGTAAATAATGCGTAATTTACTTGCGTCAGAAGCAACTAGGGTTGGGGTAGAAGCTATGACACTGATTGACAGGCACAACGACGTGGCTGCGGGCAGCCAATACATCGTACTGAGGAATACTCGCAATGCACGCTCGACACAGCTCCCGGATCGATCGGACGCCAGAATTGGCGGGGCGCGGCGACGCAGTTTGGAATCCATAACCGGCATGCTCGACCGCATAGGCTGCGGCTATCTGGTGCTGGATCGCGACAGAAAAGTAATCGAATGGAACTGGGCCGCTCAAGACACACTAGAGCGCCAGGGCGAAGCGGCCGAAACGGCCAGCGAGCTTTCCGCGGGGCTAAGGCGACTGGTCGCGAATGTTCCGGTCCATTTCCAGCCAGGCTCGCTGTCATGGGTGGTGATCCGCAGCAGAGGCGACAGGCCGGTGATCCTGAATGAAACGGGTGTCATCGCACCCGACGGGACGAGCATCGTCGCCTTGCTGGATCGGGAGAACACCTCAGCGGCCAATCCTCAGACATTGCAAAGGATGTTTGGCCTGACCAGCGCGGAAACGCAGCTGGCATTGCGCCTGGCTCAAGGCGATGCGCCGCTGGAGATCGCTCGCAGTTGGCGCCTCAGCCGCACGACGATCCGCTCCCAGCTTGCCTCTCTGTTCGCCAAGACCGAGACGAAGCGCCAGGCAGAGCTGGTTGCTCTTCTGGGGCGCATTTCGGTCCTGCCGTGAGATAGGCAACCCCGCCGGATATCAGCATCCGTCCGGATCCACACGATCGGGAGCCAGCGTTGCAACGCAGCCGGCGGCTGCGTTGCTCAGGTCGTGGAACTGACGCCGCTCTCTCTCACCATTTCGATGCGGTCGCACACAGGCAGCGCCTGGGGTCTCGAAACAGGAGTGACTTGCTATGGCCGAACTGAATTCGACAGGGCGGAAGCTGGCGGATGCCGCTCGCGTGCAGTCTGACGGCGCTGTCTCGGAACTTGCGCGCGCTGGGCCGGTCGTCGTCACAGGTGCCGCTGGATTCATCGGATTTCATGTCGCGTCACGACTTTTGCGACACGGCGTCGAGGTTGTCGGCGTCGACAATTTCACGCCCTACTACGATCCAAGGCTAAAGGAAGAGCGATTTGCACGCCTCTGCGCCGAGCCGAGGTTCACGCCAATGCGGATGGACCTCGCGGACCAGGCGCTCGTGAAAGCGCTGTTTTCGGACTTCCGGCCGTCGCATTTTGTGCACCTCGCCGCTCAAGCTGGAGTGCGCTATTCGCTCGTCGACCCGCATGCCTATGTGCAGTCGAACATCGTCGCGTTTCTCAATGTCCTGGAGGGTTGCCGGCGCACCGGCGTCGGCCATCTCGTCTATGCTTCGTCGAGCTCAGTCTATGGCGCCAATCGAAGCATACCGTTTTCCGAGCACCATGGCGCCAGCCATCCGGTCAGCTTCTACGCCGCGACCAAAAGCGCCAACGAATGCATGGCGCATTCCTACAGCCACCTGTTCGGCCTGCCCGTGACCGGATTGCGCTTCTTCACCGTCTATGGTCCCTGGGGCAGGCCCGACATGGCGGTCTATACATTCACCCATGCCATAGCCGAGGGACGAACGATCGAAATCGCCAATGCCGGCCACGTGTGGCGAGATTTCACCTATATCGACGACATCGTGGAAGGCGTGGTTCGCGTGCTCGCCGCGCCGCCGCGCGCCGATCCCGATTGGGACAGTCAGGCAGCCGATCCCGCCACCAGTTCGGCGCCCTATCGGATCTACAATATCGGCAATGACCGGCCCGAGGAGATCAACCGCCTGATCGCCATCATCGAGACGGCGCTCGGCCGCCGCGCACTTCGCGTCAATGTGCCTTTGCCTCCGGGCGACGTTCTGGAAACCCGCGCCGACGTCGGCGATCTTCGCCGCGCTGTCGGCTTCGCGCCGGCAACCGCACTCGAGGACGGCGTGCAACGGTTCGTGGAATGGTACCGGTATTTTCACGGAAAGCAGGCCAGCCGGGAAAGGCAAGCGTTCATTCCGGCATAGAACAAGACAGCGGGTGGCTGGCGGTAACCGGAAAGAGGACAACGCCGGTTCATCAACCCAAAGCCCATGGGATCCACGTGCGAACGGATGGCGTTCGCCCTGCCCCCTGGAGCAGTTCATCATCTCATGGACATGGCGAACTTCTCTTAACTATTTGTTTTTCATTATTTTTTCTGGAAACCCGTTTTCCCTGGAATTGCCCTGGCCGGCAGCACTGTGGCGCTCGATCAGTCTGCCTTGGGATACGCCGGCACCGGAAATGGACGCAACTGCTGCCGGGCGCCGGACCCGACTCCCAAGAGGCGCCGGGCACGGCCAGTCAGCGGCTTCTCGAACAGGCGGTAAGTGATGAGTGCCACGCCGAAAGTGGTCGCCAGCGCCAACGCGATGAAGGTCCATGGGCCAAGCAACAAAATCAGGCCAGTTCGCCAGAAGATGATACGCATGGCGCGGATCACGAACGGATGCAGCAGGTAGAGAGCGAAGGACGCATCGCCAACACCAGCACCCCATCGCGCGGCCCGGCTTTCATGCCTCAACTCACTTGGCGCCAAGGCGGCACTCCAGACGATGAGAGATGCCGGGATGCCATAAACAACGGGACGGGCAATGCCGACCGAGATTTCGGGAAATGCAGCCGCGAGCATCAGCGCGGCCAGTCCCGTTGCAGCGACGCAGGCCCTGATGAGACCGGATGGCCGCAGGCCAGAGGCGCACATGATCCCGACCATCACGCCAAGGGCGAACTCGAGAATGATCGGATCGGTCCAGAACGCGAATGGCTCTCGCAAAGGCGCCGCGAGACGGCCCGCGAACACCATCCCAACCAGGGTCGTGAGCAGCACCGTGACGGCCCAGCGCATGGGGAGCACGATCGCCGCCGCAAACAATACGTAGAAAAGCATCTCATAGTTGAGTGTCCAGCCTAGCTCGTAGAGCGGCTGAACGACGCCGTCAGGGCGAGTGGCGGGGATGAAGAAGTAGGATTCGATTACGAACCTGGAATTGATGTAGGTCTGGTTGAGGAAGGTGGGAGCGAGCAACGCCACGACAAGATAGAGCGTGGTGACCGACCAATAAAGTGGGATAATCCGAGCTATCCGGCGAGAAAGAAAGAGACGCGCGCCACCCGTCTTTGCGAACAGCTGTCGCGACGTGTGCACCATGATCAGGCCGGAAATCACGAAGAAGATATCGACTCCAGCGCTCCATGGTATCGGATTCCAGGCTTGAAAGGTTCGGCCGGCCTCCAATTCCAGGCTCGCCGCATCATGTTGGGCGTGACGCAGCGCAACCGAAGTTGCCGCGAGGGCGCGCAGAACCTGGACCTGTGTGAGGGTTTGACGTTGACCGGGCTCGACAGGCGTCGATCTTTCGGACCGATGGCGCATCGAAGACGTCGAGGCCGACTCCATTGGTTCTTGTCCCATGGATGCTCCGCAGCTTGCCACAACACGGTGACGACCGTCCGGAACTCACGCATCCTTCGAATGACTGACACTGCCCGTAAAATATGATGGCCCTGCCAGCAGGCTTTCAGCCATCTCGGAGGTGCCAAGCCCATTCGCCGCGTGCCGATGAACATGCACCAGGCTTTCGTTCACCGACTGTTCGATGACGCGGACCGGCGCCGATGGATGAAGTGCCTCATTTGCCCGCCCTCAAGAACCAATTCCCCTGTTGGGCGTCAATCGCGCTCGGCCTGATCGAGAGCAGAGCAAAAACCAAGCCCGGCAAGATTTTCAGTCGCTTGCCGATATAGATGGCCATGGCAACGCTCCAGATACTCAAGGCAAGCGCGACACCCACGGCAGCGCCGATCGGGCCGTACATCGCGACGCCGACGGCACAGGCCACGATGTTGGCCGCGGCGCCGGCGACCATCGTCGTTGCGGCGGCCCATTCGTTTCCAGTCATGGTCAGGAGATTCTGCTGAGGCCCGCACAGCGCGACAAAGACATATCCCAAAATAAGAACACGCGCGATTGGCGCTCCCGCGCTGTAGCCCTCACCGAAATAGCTCAAGAACGGCTCGACGATCAACATCATGGGGATGGCCACCGCTATGGCGCCACCAGCGGAAAGCAACGTGGCTCGTGCGAAGAGCAGCTGCAGGGCCTGACGATCTCCCCTGGCATGCAGATCGGCCGCGGTTGGCGAAAACATGGTAGCGACGGCGATGCGAGAGAGCCCCACAAGCATCGCGACATTCAACGCCAAGGCGAAAATACCGGCTTCACGAATATGGTCTGTCCAGCCCAAGACCAGCACCCCTGCCCGGCTGACAAAAACATCGAGCCCGGTGATGAGCATGAGCGGTGGGGCCGCAAACCACCATTCCCTTGATTCATAACTAGGCTGAGTCTGCCGCAGCCCAGGTGGTTCAAACCTCCTCGCGGTGATGAACACCAGCCCTACCGTGAAGGCGGAACTGATCAGCACCGCCACCATCACCGCCGGCGCGTCCACAACCCGTAGTGCGGACTTGGCTATGATCGCCACCAATATCAGCAGGAGCCCATCTCGCACGATGCGCTCCGGCAAGAGCGCCGAGACGACGCCCCCAAAGGCACGTATGAGCGTAGCGCCAATGGCATAAGCGGTAATCAAGGGTACGGCCGCCATGCCAAGCACGATACTGATCTCAAGTCCGCTTCGCATGTGATCCGATTGCGCATGATCCGAGAAGACGAGGACCAGGGCAGCGCCCGTCATCCCGAATAGCGTCGCCGCAAGAAGCGATTTCTGCAGGGCGAATTTTATCACCCCCCGCGCCAGATCAAGCCTGCCGTTGGCTCTGTAGGCGGGCACAAAACGCAACAAGGATACATTGAAACCAAGCGTTGCCAGATAGGCGAGCACTGAGGTCCAAGCCAGAACATAGGAGTAGATGCCGTAATTGCCGGGCCCGATGAGACGTGCAATGGCCAGCTGTGCAAGGCTCGTCAGCCCGGCACCTCCGATATATATCAAAAGGGCGAAGACGCTTGCTCGAGCGAGCCGCGAGCCGACGTCCTTGTTCCGTCGAGGTGTGGCTGTTGAGGGAGGGGCGGCGGGATAAACTGAAGCCTTTCGAGACACGCGACTGTCGAGACCCATGACGTGGGTATCGGGGACGCCTTCTCTTCGGTCTTGACCTGCCAATCCCCTATCCATCCGCGAAAGCGCGGAAATGACTTGCTTCTCGACCGTACAAATACCCTTGAACGTCGATTGACTGTCGACATTGTCGACGGGAATGATTTTTCGGCCGGAAGTCGCGAGGAGGTCATTTATGGATTCGAACACACCAACGGAGAGCATATTCACGTTCAAGTCGGCCTCAAAAACCCGCTCCGCCGGCGGTTGGTGCTTGATCCGCTGCCGTAAACGGTTCTCCACGACATCGGACGGCACCACCAGCCTGATGGTGAGATCGGCCCGCGGCGCGAGGCTGAGCGCCGTTGCGAGCACGTCGTTGTCTGTGTTCCCATTGAAGGTCGCCAGCGTTCCAATCGCTTGAACGTATCCCTGGTCGAAAATTATAATATCAGGCGATCGCTTGGCCCGGCTCCAGCAATGCGAAAGATGCAGAAGATATCGCCAGATACGAGCGCGCCAGATTCTCTTCTTTGGCGTTATCAATCTTACAATCGACAGCGAAAAGGAAAGATCGTTCGCTATCCCCCCCGACGAAAGCAATATTCTTAAAGTCGAGAATATTGCCGACGCGATTCTCGTGATGAACAGAACGATTCCAAGATCAAGGCTTCCCGCCCTCGTGCTGGGCTTATAGCTGAGGGCGACCTTGGCGTTATAGCCTTTCCCACGCAATTGCTCCGCCAGCGCGTGTGCAAAGGTTGTCTTGCCGGATCCTGGCGGTCCAAAAAATTCAATGATCATTCCGGGTCAGGTCCGATTGTGGGAACGCACCTGGTTCCCTGTGGTATTGTCAGGAAGCGGAGGCGACGGCCCATCAAACCTTCGCCAACAGGAGGTCGGCGTTGTCCCCGACCCGGTAGCCGCCGTGCCTCTTTAGATTCACCTGGGTGAGCACGCTCCCCACTGGAACGGCGACGGATCCACCGCCCCGGAGCGACTCCAGAACACCACGGGCAATGCTGCGCCTCGTCCTGTCCCAGCGAACGGCGAAAAGCACCGCGTCAGCCCAGCGCTTCAGAAGTCTGGTTTCTGGGCCGCCGAGTCCCAGCGGCCCGTTCATGATGACGACGTCGTAGACCGAGAGCAGTTCGTCCGTGAACTGCGATTTGTCGACCGTCGACAGAAGCGTCAGCAGATCATCCGAAGGGGCTGGAGCGGCCATGAGATCGATGCCGATTTCTGGCATTCTCGTGATTGCATCCTGCAGCGTGCAGCGTTCACTCACATAGTCTCCGAAGGAGTTGTGGGCCTTGACGGTGCTGAATTCGCCACGAAACTCGTTCGTGAGCCGCACGTCCTTGCGATCGAGGTCGAGGAAAAGCACCTTTCCGCCCAGTCTGGTTGCCGCCAGCGCCAGGCTCCATGCCAATTCTGTCTTGCCCTCGTCCTGGATGCTGGACGTAACGAGGATGATATGCGGCGGCTGACCCCTGCCCTGGGTTGGCGCCGCGGTGACGAGAAGGGATGTCGCGGCTCGACTGAACGGTGAGTTCTGCTGGCCCAGTACCAGATGCCGCAGCTGTCTCGCGTGAAGTCCCGAAACCTTGGGAAGCAGCCCTATGCACGGAATCCCAAGCTCGGCCTCGGCTTCAGCTTCGCTGCGCAAGGTCTGATTGAAATTGTTGCGGATCAGAACGAACACCGCCCCCATCAGGCCAAACACGATCATGCCGGGTGGAATCAGGAAAATTGGCGACAGGGTCTTGGGATTTGACGGCGGCCATGCCGTTGAAAGAACCGCTACGCCTGGCGAAGGAGCGGCGATGCGCCGTATCAGATCCTGCTGGCGGCCAAGGAGCTCGTTGTAGTGCTGTGTCACGATGGCCACCTGCGGCTCGAGGGCACGCAATCCGGAAAGCTGGCTCGCGGTGTCGGCCACGGCCGCGTCGAGCACTCTCTTGCGGTCCTCGAGAGCCGCGACCTGCGCGCGGTAGACATTCGCCTCCGCGGCGATGTGCGCGATGGCCTGTTCCATCTCGAGGGTGATCGCGCTGCCCGGATCGCCGTTCGCGGCGGCCGGCTGGCGTGCCATCAGGTCCGTCAGCACAGGCGATCCGATCTCTTCGGCTATGGCCGAGACAGGGGCGCCCGCCTTTCGCAGGTCCTCGATATGGCTAAGGCGCGATTCCGAGGCGGAAAGATTGGCTTTCGACAGGAAAATCTGCCGGCCGAGTTCCGCTGTTTCATTGGCTGCGTTGTTGGCCGCACCTTGATCAACGGCGCCGTGTGTCAGCCGGTAGGTCTCCAGCCGATCGGTCGCTTCGACCAGATCCTTTTGTACTTGCGGCAGACCGGCGACCAGCGACTCCAGCTCGTGCTGATCCGATGCACGGCGTTTCTGCACGAGGTCTTCGATATAGACCTGAGCGAATGTGTTGGCGATGAGCGCCGCACGCGCCGGACTGGCATCGGTGAAGCCGATGGTGATGACGCGCGAGCGCAACTCTTGTCCGACCCTCATCCCGTTCCGCAGCGTCTTCAGCTCGGCGGCATCGGCGGCCTCAGCCGCTTCCGGACTTCCCGCCGCTGGCTTGTCCTGCGACCAGATCCGGTTCAGGAGATTGCTCACGAATGAGCCAGCGGCGGGCGGGACGGCACTGACGCCGTTTTTTCCGGCAGCATCGGCATCCTGAGCCTTGCGTAGCGCGACCAGAACTCGACGCAGGTGGGCTTGCGACGAGAGCATCGTCAGATGGTCATCTATGCTCGAATCCAGCGAGTCTTGAACGAGCGCCGTGCCGCCCGGATTGCCGGTGCTTGGGGCGTCGATGATGACCTGCGTCGTCGCCTCGAACAGTACCGGACGGGTAAGACCCGCCAAGCCGGCCAGGATGCCACCCAGAAGGGCAACGGTAAGCAAGAACCATTTTCTCGTCGCCAGGGTGACGACGAGCTGATGGAAGGGAGACGACGGTTGCATATGCTCGCGTGGCGGTCGCCTCATCCGCGAATTGGTGTCAAGCGTAGCGACGGCCATTTGCGTAGCGCGCGGAAGCCTGGCGCGGCTGGCTATGGAACCTTCCATCTCAATCCCCTGTCAGTTCTATATCGTAAGAAAGATGTGTTGACGGCACCGATGGCCGCATGGCTTCGTTGCGCCACGCCTGGAACATCAGCAGCGGCCACAAGTCGCGGAAATGATCCTGGTTGCCACGCAGGTGATCGCGCCAACATGCGTCGACCTTCGCACAGTCGATGATCCCGTCTCCGGACAGGCGTGTCGTGGCTATGATATCCGTTGCCCAATCGCGCAGGGGTCCTTTCAGCCAGGCTCCGACCGGAACGTCGAAACCTTGCTTCGGCCGATTGACCAGCGAGCGCGGGACATACCGATCGAGGAGCTGGCGAAGGATCCATTTGCCCTTGCCATTTCGGACCTTGGCACTGGTCGGCAGGCGCCAGGCGAATTCCACGACGCGATGGTCTAGGATCGGGCACCGCCCCTCGAGGCTGTTGGCCATGGTGGCGCGATCGAGCTTCACCAATATGTCGCCCGGCAGATAGCCTGTCATGTCGTCGAACAGGAGACGCGAAAGCAGGTCGTCGAGCTCTGCCGCAACGGCAAGCGACGCCGGCGGCTTGCGATGAAGGAGGCTGTTGGTGGAAGACCCCGTCAGTTGCCGAAGCAGCTCGTCTTCGTCTCGCGCCGCGAGCAGGCCGGCGAGGCGGTTCAACCTGTCACCGCGCAATCCGTGCCGCATACTCGCCGAAAGCGGCAGGCTGCCGAAGATGTCTCGGTGGGAGGCCTGGGCCAGCAATCCAGCCCCCGCTGCCAACATTCGACGAAACGATGATGGCAGCTCATGCTGCCTTCTGAGGCGCGTTGCCAGGAAGTGCCGGGAATAGCCCGCGAAACATTCGTCGCCACCATCACCCGATAGAGCCACGGTTACGTGCTGCCTGGCGAGGCGCGAGACCAGCAGCGTCGGTATCTGCGACTCGTCGGCGAACGGCTCGTCCCAGATCCGCGGCAGTTCCGGAATGACTTCAAGCGCCGCGGCCGGTGAAAGGTGAAGTTCGGTATGATCGGTGCCCAGATGCCGAGCAACCGCGGCCGCATGAGGGGCCTCGTCGAACCCGCTCTCACCGAATGCTATGGTGAAGGTGCGAACGGGCTTCCGGGACTGAGCCTGCATCAGCGCGACGACCGCCGAGCTGTCGATTCCGCCCGACAGGAAGGCGCCAAGCGGGACATCTGCAATCATCCGTTCCTTGACGGCAAGGCCGAGCAGCCTGTCGAGCTCTGTCGTAAGCTCCTCGTCGCTGCCGGCCATCGGATCCCGTTGCGCCTTGCTGGCGACATCGGCCAGCGACCACCAGCGGCGAACACGATGCGCAAGCGACCCGGCGCCGCGGGCATTGGCGAAATCCGCCGCCGTCACCGACAGAACTGAACCGGGCGGCAGCTTGAACACGCCCTGCCAGATGCAGAGGTCGTCCGGCACCCACCCTTTCGAAAGCATCGTCGCCGCCGCATCGACGTCGACTTCCGGGTTGAAGGCCGGGAAGCACGTGATCGCCTTCAGCTCCGAGGCGAAGACGAGCGCTTCACGTGTCGAGGCGACATAGAGCGGCTTTTTGCCCATTCGGTCGCGGGCGAGGTGAAGAATCCGTTTCTTCAGATCCCATAGTCCGAAAGCGAACATGCCGGCGAAGCGCTGGAGTGCCGTATCGAGGCCCCAGCTCTCGATCGCGCACAGCATGACTTCCGTGTCGCTGGTGCCGCGGAAATGATGGCCCTCCCCCTCCAGTTCGCGACGCAGATCGCGGAAATTGTATATCTCGCCATTGAAAGTGATGACGTAGCGGCCGCTCGCGGAATGCATCGGCTGGCGCCCCGCCTCCGACAGGTCGACAATGGCCAGACGTCGGTGGCCGAAGGCGATCCCGGCCTCACGGCTCATCCAGAATGCCTCGCCATCGGGCCCGCGATGACGAAGGGCCATCGCCATCGGCCCGATCGCCCTGAGGGCATTGGTATCGGCTGCATCTGGCGCCAAGAGAATTCCGGCGATCCCGCACATTCTAATATCTCCTCTGGCGAATGATCGTGGGAACCGACTGAGGCGTTCCAGCGACGAGGCAGAGGGTCAAAGAGAACCACACGATCGGGTGCCGGATGATCAGGTGCGGAGCACTGAAGACAGCGATAGATGCTGTAAGCGCCACGAGAGCGTCCAGCCTCGCACGCCAGGCGGACCAGGCGGCCGAGCCGAGGATCCACACCAGGGCCATGACTGAAATCAGGCCGCCCTGGGTGTAGAGATCGAGGATCGTGCTATGGGCCTCGAAGGGTCGCGGCAGAAACTGCTGATTGACCACGGGGGGAGTATCAAGGTGTGGGCCTGGGCCCAGCCCCAGAGATCCGGATCTTGCCCCCTTGTCCAATGCCGCGTCCCAAAGGTAAAGGCGAAGTGCCGCGGTTTCCGCGGTCGCTTCCCCGCCCTTGTCCTTGGTGAGGCTCTTGGCGAAATCTTCGGCGCTGGCGGCCTCGCTGATGGCGTAAGGCGCCATCGATACCGCCAATGGAAGGAACGCAACAGCGAGCAGGAGGCCAAGTTGTCGCGAAAGGCTGGCCTTGCCGCCATCGCCCGCCAGCAAGGCCCGCATCCGCAATCCGAGAAGGATCAGGCAGGCCAGGACTGTCGTATAGAGATAGGTATCGCTCTTTGTCAGCCTTCCGACGTAGAAGGTGAGGATCAGGCTGAATAGCCCAAGGCATCTTCCCAACGGATTGCTGGTGGTCATGGCAAGATGCAGGGCCAGGGGACCAAGCAGAGCGCAGTAGAGTGCAAGCTGGTTCGGATTCTCAGACCAACCGCAAAAGCGATCCCAGTACCAGGGACGGACGCCAGACTGATGGATCCAGCCGAAACCAACCCCTACCTGAATGACAAAGCAAGCACTCGCGATAGCGATCATCCACCAGGCGATACGACGTAAACGGACAGCCGCGTTCGGCTCCGCGGCGGCCAGGCAGGTGACGCAGGCCAACAACGCATACGCCATCGTGTCGTGCAACAAAGGATCGAGGAACAGCGTGGTCGTCAGAAAGCCGATGATGGAACCAACGCCCAGGGCAAGCGTCAGGATCAGCCAGAAACGTGCAAGTTTGGCCAGGGCCGGCGTTACCTCCAGCCGGCCGCCAGCAAGGACCCGCGTGATCGACAGCAATATCCAGAGCGTGAGGAAGAGTTCGCTGTAGCCGAACGGCAGCCCCGGGATGCTGAGCTGCACCGCGTAGGACATTGCTATGCCGAAGGCCAGGAACGCATCACGAATCATTGCCGCGCCTCACCCAATCGGGGGTTTCGCGCACGCTCTTCCATCATTGTCGCGGGGGCCGATCGAGCAAGACTGCCGCTGCCACCGAGCACGGTCTTGTATAGCTCGCAATACTGGTCGACGACCCACGACAGCGAAAAGCGCTCCCGTACGAGTCCGACGGAACGGCCGCCCATGATTTTTCCACGGGCGCGGTCGGACAGGATCTCAATTATTCTGGATGCGAATCCTTCCGCGTCGCGCGGCGCGACGAGATAACCGTTCCAGCCATCCTCGACCACGTCATTGCAGCCGGGCATTCTCGAGGCCACGATAGGCAATCCGGACAATCCCGCTTCCAACAGCACGCGCGGAATCCCCTCGCGATATTGCGTCGGAAACGCGAACAGATCGGCCATGCCAAGAAGGGCCGGAACATCCCGCCTTGGCCCCAAGGCGATCACGTGAGGAGCATATCGCTCGATATCGGACTTGTTGACCGCAAATGGACCTTCGGAATCCTGCGGGCCAACGAGCACGAAACGCGCGTTGGGCCTCTCGGAGAGGATGCGGGGAACCGCCTTGAGCAGGGTCGGGATCCCCTTCTGGCGGGTCAGCCGACCGACAAAGATTACGACTTCGGCCGAATGAAGGCCCAGTTCCTCGCGCACAGTGGCGGCTGACGGACCACGATACCGAGCTGTCGAGAATGCATTCAAGTCGATACCAGAACTGCGGATCAGTCGCGCTTTGCCGTTGCCCACCAGCCGGTAGCGCTCGAAGAAGGCTTGATCGTCGCGATTCTGGAAAACGGTCATCGCTGTCCACAACGATGCGAGGCCCTGGAGAGCGCAGAAGACCGGACGCAGCGCCAGAGCGCGCGGCTCCAGCGACGAGAATGTCCAACCAAGGCCATTGATGGTGCGGATGACCGGAACCTGCCCGCGCACGGCCAAGGGCGTCAGGAGGTTGGGCTTGGTGTCGAAACTCTGGACGATGTCCGGACGCAGTTCGGACATCAATTTGCGGACCCTTCCGAGAGCGCCCCATTCCCCGCCGCCGCTGCTAAAGCGGTCGAACCCAAATCGGCGATGTGGGATGCCATGGAGGGAAAATACCCCCCCCACATCGCTCGACACGGCAGTGACTCGAAAACCCTTCTCGCGCATCGCCAGCAGGAATGGGATTCTGAGACGGTGATCCTCGCCTCCGATGCAGACAAGGTGCGGGTTCATCCCATGCCCCCAGGATGCCGGCAGTATCCCGACCGCATCAAATGGCTGGCTCTTGGATCCGCTCTCATGACCGGTTCATCGCCCCTACACGCACAACGCCCAAACCCACGCTACCAAACCCACGCTAGGAGCAGGGCTTCCCGCTGTCCTCGTCTGTTTGAATGAAGCAGGCGCTGGACGATGCGGCGATGATAGGTCGGCGCATATCGGATCGCCGAGTCCGATCCGGAATCATTCGTTCTAACGATGCCACGACCAGCATGGTCGCGTACGACACTGCAAAGCCAATCAGCAAAAGGGGAATTGCGTTGGAAGCGTTCGGGCGCCCGCGTTCAAAAAGCCCGTTTCCACGCGCTTTGGCGTCTGTTGGCGGATTGGCAAGCCGGCAGGATGTTGCGATTATCCCCAATATCGGAATCGGACCTCCAGACGGCTTCACATGGAAACAGGCATCGACGCGCCCTCTGGACGTGGACGGACCAACCAGCCACCCGTTCCAATGGATGTGCGACGATTTCTCCGAAAAACCGGCGTTCTGGCATCTGAAGCGAGTTGTCGAAAGATATCCGGACAAAACCGCGATCAGTGACGGCTCCACATCGCTCAGCTTTGCGGAATTGTTGAACGCAGTCCAAAACCTGGCGAGTGCCATCGCTGGTTCGGTCCCGCCGGGCAAGGCGGTCGGGCTCCTTATCGGGAATGCGCTGTGGTATCCCGTGGCCATGCTCGCCGCCATGCGCGCTGGCAGGCCTGCCGTGCCGTTAAATCCCCGGGATCCGTTTCAGCGCCTCGCTGCAATTGCCACCAGCGCGCGGCTGGCCGCGATCGTCAAGCCAGGACCAGGTGGGCCGGCGGGCTGGCCGGATGCCTCGCCCCTGAAATGGATCGATGCGGCAAGCTGCATGGGCGCAACGGAAGGCAGCTTTCCGGCGCTGCCGTCCGATCCGTCGGTCGATGCCCCGGCAATCGTTCTGTACACGTCAGGCAGCACCGGGACTCCCAAGGGTGTCGTAAACAGCCAACGGGCGATCCTTCACCGCGTTCAGCAATATGTGGATGCCTGCCACATCGGCCCCGATGATGTGTTCATGCCGCTGACAGGGCCGGCGACAATCGCGGGATGCCGCGAGATGATGACCCCCATGCTGTGTGGGGGCACGTTGTATCTCCTGGATATAGAGAGTGCCGGCATTCGCGCGGCCCGCGACAATTTCAAGAGATGGCAGGTGACGGTCGCCTATCTCGTGCCCGCGCTGCTGCGTGTGCTGATGAATGGTGCCGCGTCCGACACATTCTCTTCGCTGCGGATCGTGCGCGTTGGTGGAGAAAAGATCTTATGGTCGGACATCGACCGGCTCCGCGCCAGCGTTCCCGAGTCCTGCTTTGTGCAGATCAGCTACTCATCCACGGAAACAACAGGCACGCAGTGGTTCCTGCCGAGGGATTATCCGGAGCAGGGCGCAACGGTCCCGGTTGGCTTCGTCCTCCCCGGCATCGAATACACGATCGTGGGGGAAGACGCATGCGAGGTCGCCTCGGGGGAGGAGGGCGAGCTCTTGATCAAAAGCAACTATACCACGCTGGGCTATTGGGTGGATGGGGAAAACGTTCCTCTTCAGGCAAGCTCCGCCGATCCCCGACTTCGGATCTTCGCAACGGGCGATCTGGTCAAGGTCGACGACACTGGACGGATGTGGATCGTCGGACGAAAGGGACGCCAGATAAAGATTAATGGAAGACGCGTCGAGCCCGCCGAACTGGAACTCGTCCTGCGCCGCGCGCCTCAAGTGAACGACGCCGTTGCGGTGGTGACGGACGCGAACGAACTGGTGGCCTTTGTCGTCCCGGCGAGAGCTGGCGGAAGCGAGTTCATCACTGAATTGCGCGACTTGATCAGGACAGCCTTGCCGCCGGCGGTTCATCCAACGCGGCTGCACAGTGTTGCCGAGATACCGCAACTCAAGGGCGGCAAGGTTGACGGCGTCAAGTTGCGGGATCTGGATCGCGCGCTGAATGCGCAAAACGCCCAAAACGCGCAAGATGTCCGGCCGGCGGCCGACCCACTTGACATCGCGGGCGTCGCGGCCGCCGTCTGGGAGAGGATACTCCCGGGTAAAAAAGCGGCTGGCAGCCACTGGGACGATGCCGGTGGCGATTCACTGAAGCTGCTGCAATTCGTCATGGAACTTGAGACAGCCTTGGGACGTGAACTCAACCTGGAGGCGTTCACCGTCGGGATGAGTTTCGCAGATGTCGTCAGGGCCGCGTCGCCGGGACAAGATACAAGCAAGTCGCGTGTCGATGCCTCCGACGCCAAGCCCATCCTGTTCATTGTGCCTGGATCAATCGGCTACGGTCCAAGCCTGGCGGCCTTCGGCGCCGAAATGGGCACTGTCGCCAAGGTTGTTGCGGTGCGCTACGGGGACCTTAACGATCTGCTCAAGGGCCATGACACAATACCGCTAATGGTGGATGCGGTCGTCGAGCAGATCAGCCAGGCCCAGCCGGAGGGCAATGTGAATCTGATCGGCTATTCGCTTGGCGGCGGCGTCGCGTTCGAGGCTGCCGCCAAACTTGCTGCCGCGGGTCGATCGGTCACGTTTCTGGGAATCCTCGACACCAACATCGGGCCTGGGCGGCACAACTACCGCGAAACCCTCGCGCGCACCGTCCAGCGCATCCGCACGCATAGAGTGACGGTGGATCGCATGATCTTGCGGGCGCTCGCAAAATTGTTTGCCCAATTTGGTGCCGAGGCTGTCCTGGCAAGGGGCATCGACTGGCTGAAATGGGGGGCTTTGGCCAGGACGCGATTCATTCTGCGCCTCGAGCTCGAGGAAATCCTGCGGATGCGTGCATTTGGCCAGTGGCTCGCGCGACCGAAGCCCGCATTGCCTATTACCGCCACCTTGTTCCGGTGCAGGCGCACAGGCGTTCCGGCAGACCTTGGCTGGAGTGCTTTCGTTGCCGATCTGAGCATAGTCCCGATCGTGGGCGGACACCTCGACATGCTCATTGAACCCTATCTCAGCCATAACCGTCCGTTGATAGAAAGGGCCTTTCTGGTGCGCGGCGCATAGCAAATAAACGGTCGCCATGAGCGCTCCGCAGTCGAGCGTGAAGCGCCAAATATCCTTGGATAGTCAACAGGCCTCGGAGCCAAGTCGGCCGTCCGAGTCCGCGGCGTTTTGCTCGCTGTGATCAACGATTCTATCAAGGGACGCCGGTTTTTGATTTGTCTCTAATGTATCCTCTCCACTAGGCAGGTGTGGGGCACCTACCGAATCGGACGAAGGATATCTGCATGACAACCCTCCACTATGCCTCGGGTGGGTCGGCCTCCCAGGTCGCAACCGCCGGATTCAACCTTGTCGACGTTTCATCCGTGGACGAACTCAACGCCCTGCCGGCTGGCACGAAAGGCCTGGTCTGGCTCGATGAAGCCAATGGGGCGACCTCGTCCTTTATCCAGAAAGTCACGCCCTTCATCGGCAATCCGAAGGTGTTTGGCTTCTTCCTGGTCGATGAACCGGACCCAACCGGCAAATGGGGAACCTACGCCACCGCCGCGAATTTGAAGGCGGAATCCGACTGGATCCATTCGAATTTGCCGGGCGCCAAGACCTTCATCACCATGATGAACATGGGGTCTTCCGCAAACCCTGATTTTTCGAACACCTATAATCCGGCCAACACGCATATCGACTATTACGGGTTGGACCCGTATCCGGTGCGCACCGGAACAAGCACGGTCGATTACAACATGATCGACAGGACCGTGGCCGCGGCTGTTGCCTCGGGCATTCCGGTCAGCCAGATCGTTCCGGTTTACCAGACATTCGGCGGCGGCAGCTTCACGACCGACACCGGCGGCCAATACGTCCTTCCCTCCGTCACCCAGGAGCAGACCATGCTGGACCACTGGTCCAAGCTGGTTCCGACCCCCGCCTTCGACTATGCCTATGCATGGGGTTCCCAACAGGGTGACACGGCGCTTGGCAACTCGCCGGCGCTGCAGGCCCTTTTCCTCCAGCACAACCAGAGCGACGCCGGCACGTCGTCAAGCGGCGGCACCGGTTCATCCGGCGGCACCACCACCGTGACGCCGCCGCCCACCACAACCACGCCGGTGCCCCCGACGACCAGCACACCTTCAAGCAGCGATCACGTCTTCTACGGCACTGGCGGGGCGGACGTAATGCACGGCACCACCGGCGCCGACACGATGGCCGGCCGTGGCTACAACGACACCTATTATGTCGACAACGTCGGTGACAAGGTGGTGGAAGTGAAGGGCGGCGGCAACGACACCGTGCTGGCATCGGTGAGTTATGCGTTGTCGGCCGGGTCGGAGATCGAACATCTCGCCACCACGAGCCGATCCGGAACCACCGCCATCAACCTCACCGGAAACGAGTTTTCCCAAACCATAGAGGGCAATGCCGGCAACAACGTCATCAATGGAGGTGGCGGGCGAGACGTACTGACCGGACATGGAGGCAAGGATGTCTTCGTCTTCAATTCCGCCCTCAAGGCCGGCAATGTCGACAAGATCACCGACTTTAATGCGTACCAGGACAAGATCCAGCTCGACCACTCTATATTTTCCGGCCTTCAAAAGGGCGCCCTTCCCACCTCGGCCTTCTTCGCCGGCGCGGGTGCTCACGACAGCAATGACCACATCATTTACAACAGCTTGACCGGCGCGCTCTCTTTCGACAGCGATGGGACAGGCAGAGCACATCAGATCCAGTTCGCCACTCTTTCTCCGCACCTGTCGTTGACGGCATCCTCGTTCATCGTAACGTGAGCCTTGGGGACGTCAGGCCCTGATCAACAGGGTCTGACGTTTTCTTGAATGCACCTCGGCGGAACGAAATCGCTCCAACGAGCTTTTGTTCGTCATGAGCGCTCGCGGCATCGAATTCCTGCAGAAATGGGTGGAGGAAAACGTTCCACCTTTTTCGAGGGCCGATCCGGCCCTTGCGGCTAAACTCGCCGAACAAGCGACCGCGGACGCCATCAAGGCGGGGATTCGGCCCGAGGAAATCTCGGAAGAAGTCGGAAGCATGCTGACCACCATGCTTGAAGTCCTCGATCACCGCGACACCGAGTGATTGCGCATCCGGCTGCATCGGCAGCCGGCATCGCCGCAGGCAGCGGTGTGTGGGGCCTGTATAAGGGGCTATCCTCGGTCCCTGTGGACCAGGACACGCGCCCTATCCGCGGCAGACCGCCTGATGGCATCGAGTACATGCATTCCCGCCACCGCGTCGCTGATTGGCCAGGACTGCTTGATCTCCCCCCTTATGGCGCGCGCAAACTCGCGGACCTCTTCTTCATATTGGTTTGCCGGCGCAAAGCGGATGACTTCGACATCCCGGTCATAAATATCGTCACGCTTGCGCAGCTTGATGATCGTCTCTTGTTTTGCCGAGGGCCAGACGGCGACCGGGATTTCCATCCAGCCGTCCGTACCGATAACCATGATCCAGTGTGCCCATGCCTGCAGCAGGGCGCCACTGAACAGAAGATTGCGGTTGTCGGGAAATTCGAGCAGGCCGGCGACGGCAATATCGACACCATCGGGCGCAAGCTTTTCGAATGTCGCGGTCGCGGCGATCGGCTCAGCCTCGAAGAGAAAGCGGGCTGCCGTTATCGGATAGACGCCAACGTCTCCCAAGGCACCACCGCCGAGTTCCGGCTGGAACCTGATGTCCTGCGGATTGTCGTTGGTCACACTGTAGGTTGCGTGGATCTGTGTTACGCGTCCGAGCCTGCCACTGCGGATGATTTCCCGCGCGGCGAGCCATCGTGGATGATATCGGACCATGAAGGCCTCCGATATCTGCACACCTGTCTGCAGTTGAACCTCGGCCAGGCGCAGGGCGTCCGCCGCATCCAAGGCAAGTGGTTTCTCGCACAAGACGTGCTTGCCAGCCCTCGCCGCGGCAATTGCATCTTCGACGTGCCGATTGTTCGGCGTCGGGATATAGATTGCCTCGACCTCGTCGTCGTTCAGCAGGTCGGAGAAAGACGTATAGTGCTTCGAAATACCGAATTCCGAGGCGACGCGGGCCGCACGAGATCCGTCGCGTGAGGAGATGGCTACAACTTCACACTCCGGTACGGCTTTCATCGCCGGTATCACCCAGTCGCGGGCGATCTTCGCTGTCGACACAATACCGAAACGGACCGGCTTCATCGTCTTGCTCTCTCTTGCATTTGATCACGGGTTCGGACGCAGGCGAATAAATGTGGATTTCGCCTGCATGAATTCCAGTAACCCGTCGGGACCGTTTTCCCTGCCGAGTCCGCTGGACTTGCTGCCGCCAAACGGCAGCTGGGGAACCGTCTCAAGATAGGTGTTGACATAGACAAACCCGCTTTCAAGGGCACTGGAGACAGCCATTGCGGTGTCGAGGTTAGAGGTCCAGATGCCATTGGCCAGGCCGTAATGTGTCAGGTTGGCCAGCGCGACTGCTTCGGAAACATCCTTGAAAGTGGTGACCCCAAGCACCGGTCCGAATATCTCCTCCCTGAAGATCGTCATGTGTGGCTCGACGCCAGTGAATATGGTCGGTTCGACGAAATAGCCGTCGTGCAGCCCCGGGCTCGTCGGCGCTCTCCCGCCTGTCACGAGCGTCGCACCTTCCTCCCGGGCCTTTTCGACGTAATCTAGGACCTTCCGCTGATGCTGCGCATGAATCATCGGGCCGAGATCGGCATCGACGTCGTCAGGCGTACCAAGCTTCAGCGCTTTGGCCTTTTCGGCCAGCTTCGCGACAAACTCCGATGCGATAGTTTCCTGGACCAAAAGCCTTCCGCCGGCGCAACACTCCTCACCCTGATTGATCGTGAAGGCAGCGAGTGCACCGGCGACCGCCGCATCGAGATGCGCATCGGCGAACACGATGTTGGCGCCCTTGCCCCCGAGTTCAAGCGCCACCTTCTTCAGCGACTGGCCGGCAAGGCTGGCGATCTTGCGCCCAACGGCGGTGGACCCCGTGAAGGAGATCATGTCGATGTCCGGGTGCAGGCACATGCCCTGGCCGACCACCTCGCCCGTGCCGGGCAGGACCGCAAGAACCCCGTCGGGGATACCAGCATGCTTGGCCAGTCGCGCATATTCGATCGCAGTGCCCGCTGTGAGCTCCGACGGCTTGATCACGACGCAACATCCCGCGACGAGGGCGTAGGGCAACTTCTGAAACAGGGTCACCGTCGGAAAATTCCAGGGAAGGATCATACCGATGACGGGAAGCGGCTCGTAAGTCACGAGGCCCAGTTTCTCGGCGCCCTCGTGATTGACGATACGGCCGGGAATGCTCCAGGCGAGCGATGCAGCATAGCGCAGCAACTCTACCGACCACTCGATCTCGCCCTTGGCGGCAGCGATCGTCTTCCCTGCTTCATCGGCCTCGATGCGGCTGAGCGTTACGAGATTCTCCAGGATGAGATCGGCCCAGCGCAGCAGGATCTTCCCGCGCTCGCTTGCCGCAAGCCCCTTCCATCCGCCTTTCCTGAACGTCTCCTTCGCGAGTACGACGGCACGGTCAAGTTCTGTTGTCCCGGCCAGATGAACTCTGGCGACGCTTTCGCCTGTGGAAGGCGAATTTCTCTCGAAGAGAGCGCTTCCCGCCGGCAACTCGGCAGCCCCGTTGATCCAGATGCCGTATTCACGTTTGGTCATTTCAGAATCTCGATGAAGATCGGCAAGGCAGGAGACGCTTCGCACCCTTGCGGCTCAGGTCAGTCATGCAGCTCTTTGGAGATCGGCGGCCCGACCACGAAGTCAGCGAAAGCCACCTCGAATCCCGCACGTTGAGGAGAGCAGCACATCATGCCGACATCCACCCGGTCGGATGGCGGGAAATAGCCTAGCCTTACGGGCTTCCAGCTGTTGTCGCCGGAGTCCAGATACTGGACGCGAACCGCTTCGCGATGCCGGGTGAGGCGGATCCTCACGCCCGCCGGGTCCGTCGGAATGGCAACCAGGGACCAGTCGGAAACATCGTTTGTGATAACGACGGAAAAGTACATCCGCCCGTCGGTAAACTCGATTCCGGCTTTCACCCAATGTGTTTCGCCGAGCCGCATCATCAGGCCGGCCTGATCGTAGAGGGCTTCATATTCACCCTTGATCGTCACCTCGGCGGTGAAATCCCCGGTGACGCTGCGATACAGAAAATGGCCATTGTCGCGCCAGAAGCCGTAAAAGGTTTCTCGCCAGAAGTCGGTTTCGTGGCCTGTCGTGACACGAAGGAGAGCGCCGTCGTTTGTGTATCGCGGTGGCTCGTTGAGCCATTTCAACTGTTCTTCCGCCATCTCCCCACCTTCCCATTCGTTTGTGCCTGTGGTGCCGAGACACTCAGTCAGCGCCTGGGCCACAAGGGTGCCTGTCGATCAATTGAACCAGGTGTCGGATAGGCGGTAGCCTTCCGGGAACGGATCCTCGGGATCCACGCCGTAGTGGCTCACACCCGTCAACCAGGCGCGACCAGAGACCTGCGGAATGACCGCTGGCACATCACCTGCCTTGGTTTCGGCGATGATCTCGCAGTCGAAAACCGTGTCGAGAATGGAGAGGTGCCTGAACTTCTCACCGACAGCGAGATCACCACGGGCATGAAGAAGCGCCATGCGCGCCGAAGTGCCTGTCCCGCATGGGCAGCGATCGAGCCGCCCGGGCGACACGACGACCGCGTTCTTGGACGTCTTGACGCCGTTGATGACCTCCACCGGGCCAGCAAACTCGGTTTGATTGATCGTATGGATGAGCGGATTTTCGGGATGAATCGACGGCAGCTGGACGGCTGCCGCCGCCTTGATCCGCTCGCCGATCTCGACAAGCTGCCTGGCCTCGCCGCGCGCGAGCGTCAGGCCTAGATCCGCCGAATTCACGATGCAGTAGATCATGCCGCCATACGCGACATCGACCCGCAGCGAACCGAGCCCCGGAACGTCGATCATGCTGTCGCGATGCATGACGAAGGAGGGGATATTGCGAAAGGTAATGCTCCGGCACTTGCCTGCCCGGCATTCGGCGATCACGTCCACCAATCCCGCAGGCGTGTCGACCCGCACGATCGTCTGAGGTTCCTTCATCGGTATCATTCCGGCCTCGAGCGCGACGGTCACCGTGCAGATCAGATTCGAGCCGGACATCGGCACAAAGTAATCGGACTCCATGACGATCATGCCGATGTCGGCATCAGGATGGATTGGCGGCGTGATGAGGTTGACGGCGGCATTCACGCTGCCCCTCGGATCGAACAGCAGCATGTTCCTGAGCCATGAGCTGTCGCGCTCCAGGTTTTCCATCCTTTCGAACATCGTCGCCCCGCGCGGGGGGAGAATGCCGCCCGTGATGACCCGGCCGACCTCACCTTCGGCGTGTGCGCCAACGACAGTTATAACGCGATCCAACTGCATGCCCGACTCCAGTGGCTTCTATATCCAATATCCAATATTTATTGAGAGCAAGCAATAGCCAATGGCGGCTTCGCCCAAAAATTACCACCCAACGATCAGGAGTTTTCGAAATCCGGCAGCGCCTGCAGGCCAGCCATCACGTCGTCGCGAGCGTCCTCGATGTGCTTCCTGAGAAGCTTCTGCGCCAGGGTCTGATTGCCCTCGGCGAATGCAACCGCCAGCGCCTTGTGGTCTTCCAGGGCTTTGGTCTGCGCCGATCGGGCATCGATCTGAAGACGGAGATATCTGTCGGCGGAATTGTAAAGCGATGACAAAAGGGCGAGAGATCGCGGCCGCCTTGCGGAACGGGACATCGCCTTGTGGAACGACCAGTTGAGTTCACTGAGCTTCGCTGGCGATTCCTTTGCCTCCACCCCTCTGGTATAGTCATCCAGGGCGCGTCGCACATGCTCGATGTCGACCTCGGTTGCCCGTTCGATCGCCTTCTTCAGGATGAACGGCTCAAGCGCAAGACGTGCTTCGAAGATATCGATCGCATCATCCACGGTCAGAGACGCGACAACCGCGCCCTTATGAGTGTGAATGACGACAAGTCCCTCCGCCTCGAGCTGCAGAAGAGCTTCACGGATCGGTATACGGCTGACCCCGGCTTCCTCGGCGATCGCTTCCTGCCTGATTTGCTGACCGCCTTTGTAAAACCCGGATATGATCCTGTCGCGGATCAGGTCAACGACCGAAGACGTGACGGTGCGGCGCTTGATGGCGACAGACGGATCCATTTATGACCTATCAGGAAAATTCCAAGCATATTGAATATAGGATATAGAATTGCAGCGCTAGTGCGGCGCTCCGTACTGCACGTGCAAATGGATGTCACGATGACGTCCGGGCAAGCGGCAGAACGGTCGCGCTGTCCTTTCGCCACGAGACATGGACCTTGTCGCCCGCCGTCGGAAGGGCCGCACCAGGCATGTTTTGAACCTGGACCCGGAATTTTTGGCCGCCCCGGCTGACCAGATGGAAGAAAGAGCGACTGCCTGAAAAAATCACGTCGGCAACTTCGGCATCCATCGCATAGTCGAGCTGCGCGTCGGATTGCCGGAAGGACATCGCTTCCGGCCGGACGGACATTACCGCGGCGTCATTCGCGGACACCGGGACATCATTCGAAACCACATCAAACGGTCCGTCCCTGGTCTCCAGCGAAAGCTGCCCGATGCCAGACCCAGTCAGTCTTCCCTCGAACAGATTTGTTTCGCCAAGAAATTTTGCCGCAAACAGCGATCTTGGGCGAAAGTACATATCCTGAGGTCTGTCGATCTGAACGATCCGGCCGTGATCGATCAGCACAACCCGGTCCGAAAGGATCATCGCTTCATCCTGATCGTGCGTGACATAAACGAACGTAGCACCCGTCTCCAATTGGATTCGTTTCATCTCTCCGAGCATATGTTGGCGAATCTTGAGGTCGAGCGCAGCCAAAGGCTCGTCGAGCAGCAGAACCCGGGGGCCATTCACCAGGGCCCGAGCCAGCGCCACCCGCTGGCATTGGCCACCGCTGAGCTCGCCGATGAAACGATGCGAAAGGCTTTCCATCTGCACGGTCCGGAGCATCGCCTGGACCCTTTTGCGGCGCTCGTCCTTCTCGACACCTTTGACCTTGAGGCCGTATGCGACATTGTCGAAGACGTCCAAATGGGGGAACAGCGCGTAGCGTTGGAACACCATGTTCACCGGCCGTTTTTCCGGGGGCAACGCAGCGACGTCCTTGCCGTCGATCTTCAGAGTACCGGATGTGAGCGCCTCGAAGCCGGCGATGATGCGCATCAAGGTGGTTTTGCCGCAGCCGCTCGGGCCGAGCAAGGTCACGATCTCCCCCTCGTTGATCGTGAGATTGATGTCGGTCAGGGCCTGAAAAAGGCCGAACTGTTTTTGACCGTTCGACAGTTCAATCAACGGTGCTTCTGTTGATATTCCAGTGTTCATTCGTAGCCTCAAGAGGACGCGCGTTCTGACAGGGCCGATGCTCGCTTGAACCGCCCGACGAGGAAGCCGATCGCCATGACGGCGATCGAGAACAAAAGGGCGAGCGTCGAGACCGAGTTGATCAGTGGCGTGACCGTGCGGCGCATCATCGACCAGATGTACATGGGCAAGGTGGTTTCGGTGCCGGCAACAAATGACGTGACGACGAACTCGTCAAACGACAAGGCAAAGCTCAGGATCGCGCAGGAGATCAAGGTCGGCGCGATCAGCGGAAGCGTTACCCTCCTGAATGTCCCGATCTGCGAGGCGCCAAGGTCGCGGGAGGCCTCTTCGAGTGTTCGATCGAAAAGCGCAAGCCGGGCCCGCATGGCGATCATGAGCATCGGCACGGACAGAACGACGTGAGAGACGACGATCGTGACCGTCGAAAGACGGATGCCCAGCTGCGCGGCCAAGACCAGCAATGAGACACCAAGGAAGAGGCCAGGCAGGGCGATCGGGGTGATGCACAGGATTTCGAGAACGCTTCGGCCAATCCTCCCTAGCCGCAACCAGGCAAGGGACGCGGCCGTTCCAAGGACAAGGGTGACGATAGCTGTTGCCGTGGCGATCATCAGACTTTTGACGAGAGCCTGGCCAAGCTGCGGATCCTCGAAGATCAGCGCGTACCATCTCAGACTGTAACCGTTGATGGGAAAGGAAAACGATTGCTCCGCATTGAAGCTGAACAAGACGATCACGACGAGCGGAATCAGGAGATACGCCAAGGTCGCGTAGACGACCGCCTTCAGCAACATCACGCAACCTCCTTGGCAGGTTTGGTTTTACGCCTGGCCGGAATGAGTCCCGTGAGGCGGCCTAGGGCAAGCACGAGCGCATAGATGACCAGCGACACAAGGAACATGAGAAAGGCCTGGGCGGCACCGAGCGGCCAATTGCCGGTCTTTCGGAATTGATCCGCGATAAGAAGGCCGGTCGTTTGGCCTGAGGACCCGCCGACCATCTGCGGCGTGACGTAGTCGCCTGCGACAAGGATGAATGTCAGCATGAAGGCTCCGATAAGGCCTTGCGCGGCGTTGGGAGCGACAACCCGGAAGAAGGCCCCCAAGGCCGATGTGCCGAGATCGCGCGACGCCTCGATAAGCTCCGCCTTGATCTCGCTCATCGCCGAAACGACCATCAGAATCGCGAATGGCAGATAGATGTGGGTCAACGTTATCGCGACCGCAAATGGGCTGAACAGGAACGCCTGGACGGGTGTGTGGACGATCCCGAGTTGAAGCAACACCGCGTTGAGCAGGCCGTTGGTGCCAAGCAATGTACGCCAGGCGTAGATTCTGACGAGGTAGCTGGAGAACCACGTGACGAGAACGAGATAGAAGATAATCTTCGATCTGGCGACGTAAGTCAGGTAATATCCGACAGGGATCGATAGACAGAGCGTTACGGACGCGGTGACGAGACCGATTACGATTGCGTTGTAGGTCACCCGCAGGAAGAGCGGCGATCGTACCGCCGATATGTAATTGGTCAGCACGAAGTCTGGAACGATGCGGAAGCCGGATGACATCCAGAAACTATAGGAGAACAGCAATATAGCGGGCACCACGAAGAACAACAGCATGTAGATTGCCGCCGGCGCGGCCAGAACGCCTCCGGTTCTTTGTGATGGAGTCATCGCAATTCCTTCAACAAGAAAGCGCAAGAGCCGGTCTCGTCGACCGGCCCCGACGACTGGTTACGGTGGATTACAAGCCTGCCTTGAATTCCTGCCAGGCCTGGACCCAGTCCGCATAGGTCGCGTGCTCGCCATCATCGTCGACGGGGGGAATACCCGGCAAGCCAGACGCGAATATTTCGTTGATCTTCGAATAGTCGATCCGCTTGCGAGCGTCGGCATCCAGAAGCTCGACGGCCTTCTTCGAAACCGGCGCCTGTACGACCGCCGTCGCGACCTTGGCCTGGATCTGGGGATCGAGAGACTGGTTGATGAACGCGTGCGCGGTATCGATGTTGTCGGCCGATATGGGAATGAACCAAGCGTCGACCCACAGCACCGGACCTTCTTCGGGAATCGCCATTTCGAGTGGCACGCCTTGCGCGCGCACCTGCGTGATAATTGACGGATCCGCGACAAGAACCGCCGCGACCTCCTTCGATGCCACGAAATTCGCAACATCGCCCTGATTGATCGAGATCAGGCGCGCCTGGTTTCGATACAAGACGTAATTCTCGAACGCCTTGCCTAACTCCTCGCGGGTCAGCAGAGGATACTTGTCTCCCAAGCCGACCAGACGGGCGATCAACGGCCAGTTGCCCGTCGCATCGTCCATTATCGCGATCTTTCCTTTCAGGCTTGGATCCAGCAGATCCTTGTAGGACGTGGGCTTTTTAATCATGTCGGAGTTATAGAGGAGGGTGTTGAAGCCCCATATGTAGGGCGACCCCCAATGCTTTCCGTCCGAGAACCATGTCGGCTTGTCGAAGAATACGTCAAAGAGATTGTCGGCGTTGTAATTCGGTATCTTGGACATATCGATTGGCGAAACGATCTTCATATCCTTGATATAAAGCTTGCTGTAGGCCTGATTATATTCGGCAAGATCGATGGGGGGAGGATTGCCGGCAATAAATTTGGCCTGGACATCATCCTGAGACGCTATCGAGGAGGTTTCCGCGGTGACACCATTGGTCGACCGCCACTCCCGCAGCTCATTCGTCATGTCGTAGCCTTCCCACGCCATGATCTGCAACGAGCCGCCAACCGCCGCACGGGCCGGTGTTACGAACAGTCGTCCCGTCGACACTCCAAGGCCGGCCCCTGCCAGGCCGAGCAGCGCGGTACGTCGGGTGAACTGGATTGTTTCAAGCATAGACGTCTTCGGTTCTTTCGCCATGTCATTCCCCTTTCGTGTTGGTTCACTCACGTTTTTATAATGGATATTGGATATAATAAATCAGCAGTCAAATCATTTATGGAGCGCGGCGCGGGCCAGGCAGTCCGGCTCCGCGGCCGATCGGCCTCCGGTGGATTTTCAGATCAAGCGCTTCTCGTCGGCGTAGTGCGCCACTTGCGCTGGCAGCGCCTGGCGACCTCGCACGCGATCGACCATCTTCTCGGCGATCATCATTGTCGGGCAGTGGAGATTGCCGTTGGGAATGCGCGGCATGACAGAAGCATCGATCACCCGGAGGCCTTCGACACCATGGACCCGGCCTTCGTCATCAACGACAGCCATATCGTCATTGCCCATCCGGCAACTCGAGCACGGATGGTATTGCGTCCCCATATTCTCCTTGAGCCAAGAGAAGACCTCTTCGTCGGATTTCTTGCGCAGGCCGGGAACGATGGCTTCGCCGCGGATGCTATCCCAACCCCTTTGTTGGATGATCTCGTCAGTATGACGAACGCCGTCGATCAGATTCCGCCTGTCCTGCTGCTGCTGGAGATAGTTCAACACGATTGACGGGTGCAGTCTCGGGTCAGCAGATTTGAGCGTCACCGCCCCTCGGCTTTCCGGCCGGCCAAGGCACACCTGATATTGGAATCCTTCCTCGATGTTGACCTTTCCATGCATCAGTTCGCCGAGCATCGGCAGGAACTCGTGCTGGATGTTGGCATACTCGACGGAATCGCTGCTTTTGAAGAAGGAGCCGACTTCCCACAGATTGGTAATGCCCAAGCCCTTCCTGAAGAACAGCCATTGTGCGCCGATGAACGCCATCTTGATGAGGTTCATGTCGACCGCCGGAGACACGCCTCTATGCGAGGCCCGGTACTTGACGGATACGGCGACATGATCCTGCAAGCCTTTCCCCACACCGGGAACGTCAGCCACGCTCTTGATCCCATACGAGGCAAGTTCCGCGGCGGGACCAACACCGGAAAGGAGAAGCACATGGGGCGAGTTGAAGGCGCCACCGCACAAGATAACCTCGCGCCCGGCTTCCACTGACTGAACCACGCCATCCTTCTCGAAGGTGACGCCGACAGCTTTCCGCCCACTGAAATCGACCTTGTGAACCAGGGCGTTCAAAAGCAGTTCGACATTGCCGCGCTTGATGGCTGGGCGAAGATAGGCCCTACCCCCACTCGCGCGGATACCATTATCGATGTTGGCCTGATAGGCATGGACGCCTTCCTGGCGATAAGCGTTGTAGTCTTCGCTCAACGGGTGCCCGGCCTGTTGCCCGGCTTCCAGGAACGCACGGAAGGGCTCGAGCTCGGCCTTCAGCGTCGTGATCCGTATTGGCCCCTGCCCGCCCCTGTATTCATTGCTTCCCTTGTCATACGATTCCAGTTTCTTGAAATAGGGAAGGCAATGGGCATAGGACCAGTTGGGAAGACCATCTTCCGCCCAGCGGTCGAAGTCGCGCGGATTTCCCCGCACATAGACCATGCCATTCAGGGATCCCGAGCCGCCAAGCATCTTGCCGCGAAGATGGGTGACCATGCGGCCATCGAGAGCCGCCTCGGGCCCTGTTTCGAATTCCCACGTCCGCTTTTTGTCAGTCAGCGGATAGGACATTGCGGCGGGCATGCGAACATAGATCGAATTGTCGTGCGGCCCCGCCTCGAGGACGAGAACATTGACATTACGGTCCTCGCCGAGCCGGGCGGCCACAATGGAGCCGGCCGCTCCAGACCCCACGACAATATAATCGTATTTCTTCGAACGCACCTGTCTCACTCCGGCTTCAAAATTCGGCGATGAAACCGGCGGACAACCGTAGTGCCACTGTCCGCAAGGTTCTTCTCAATATGACGATCCGAAGATCATGACGATGATCCAGAGATCATGCGGCCTGCGGCAGCGAGTAGTTTTCGAGCTGCTTGATCGCGTCTTTGATTGTGCGCGTCACGAATTCCCGCTCGTCGCCAACGAGCGGCAGGCGCGGTCCACGCACCCACTCGGGCGCGCCGTAGACTAGGCTCTCGGAGAGCTTGATGTACTGGACGAGCTTCACGTGAGTATCGAGGTGGAAAGCCGGCGTCAGCAATCTGTAGAGCTGCAGCGCCTCATCCTTGCGCCCCTGGTTGCAAAGGTTGAACAGCGTGACGCATTCCTTGGGCCATACATTTGTCATGCCCGACACCCAGCCGACCGCACCGAGCGCGACGCTCTCGACGACCTGATCATCGACGCCACAGAAAATCTGATACCGATTGCCGAGCGCAACATACATGTCAGTCACGCGACGGACATCGCCGGTCTCTTCCTTGACGGCTACGATGGTCGGAGAGTCCGCCAGTTCCTGCAAAACCCGAGGGGTAACGTCGACACCATAGGCGATCGGATTGTTGTATATCATGATCGGTAGCCCACTGGCCCTGGCAAGGCTCTTGTACCATTCGGCTGTCTCTCGAGCATCGGACTTGTACCCAAGGGTGGGGAACGCCATCAGGCCCTCCACACCAAGTTTCTCGAATTCACGGGCACGAAAATTGGCGTCGGCCTGGGTGATCTCGGCGAGTCCGGACAGAACTGGAACCCGCCCGCCCGCCGCTTCCTGTGCGCTGCGGATGACGAGTTCCTTCTCGGAAGGAGTGAGGCAGGCATTTTCGCCGAGCATCGGCAAAACGATCACGCCCGAAACCCCGTTGGCGATCAGCCTGTCAATGGCAGACTGATTAGCCTGTACATTGATCGAGCCGTCCTGATTCAGCTTGGTGGTTACGGCGGGAAACACCCCAGTCCAGTTGTTCATTTTTTCCTCTTGCGTTCGATGGCATACCGCACACCATCATTATATCCAATCTACAATATCCAATTTTTCGAGTCTAGCCCCGACCTTCCTGGCAGTTCGAAAACCTTGGACGAAGAGCTCCGTTTTCGGAATTGGGTGGCCTACGCCTTCCGCAGAAAGTGACGGAGCACGTTGCCCGTCAGCGTCGCAACATTGTTGTCGTAGTTGTCGTAGGCAAGCGACCCGGCCCAGCAGATCGACCCGACGGAGAATATCCCGCCGCCAGCACCGGTTTCGATGAAGACGACATCGGACCTGACATTCGGGTTGTTCGGTCCGCTGACATTCGGCTCGACCTGCGTGACGGACTCGAGGAACGGGTAGTAGGTGTCATTGTGCCGCGAGTTCAGGATCACGCGGGCATTGCCCGGCGTCCCGGCCGCGAAGTCAGCGCTGTCCAACTCGTCGCCCGCGGCGCCCCCGAGGACATAGCCAAAGTCGCCGATCATCTCATCGCCGATGCCCTCGAACATGAAGGCGAGGTCGGGACTGTACGAGTCCTGCGTGCGAGAATAGCCCGAAGCCGTGCCCCAACCGACGCCAGCCGATGCGACGCCGAAAAACAGGCGGCTGCTTTGACCTCGGTGGGAATAGAGGCCTCCGATCTCTCCCGTCGTGGCATGCATCAACTCAGCCGGATGAGACGTCCAGTTGCGCTCACCCGAATAGCCGCGCCGGCACTCCAGCGTCATGGTGTCGTCGCCGTCATAGCTCGTCACCCAATACCAGCCATTGCCGCCGAGATACATCAGGCTCCCGCCCTGGCCGGCATAGGCCTTCAGCGCATCCATCTCCAGTGATGTCGGATATTCCGGGTGAGATCCTGAGACAACGACATCATAGCGGGCCAGAAGTTCCAGGCCCATTCGATGCAGGTCCTCGTCCGTCGCCACGTCGAAACCGACGCCGGATTTCTCCAGCCAGCCAGTGATGTAAAAGTCAGCCGCAAAGTGCCGGCGCGCGGCGTTGAGCCAGGTGATGTAGTTAGGCGAAAAATTGACGACAGGCCGCTTCCAAGAGGAATGCATGACCCCGCTGCCATCCGCATGTCGATCGTAAATCGAAAGCCCCAGTTCGGGGTGCGTATGAACGAAAACATCCGTCTCATTGAGCTGGATCTTGTCGCGCATGCGCTTTTGGTGAGCCTCGCCGCGTTCACCGTATCCCAGATGCTCGTTGGCATAGGCGAGATAGGTGTTGGTGGGCGCCAGAAACAGGACCTTGTTTTTGGATCGCTCGGTCGGCTGGATGTAGAAGGGCAGATGCTCGACCTGATCGCCCTGCGTGAGCTTGGCGGCATAAATGCCGCTCGGCGTCGCCTCGGGAAACGTGGCACTGAAGTCAGTTTCCCATCGTGCATCGTTCAGATCATCCTCATGGAAATGGATGGCGGACCACTCGGATGGATTTTCCTGATAGCGGACCTTCGTTCCTTTCCACAGATGCCCCCGAACCCCGCGAGCCGGCCGATTGACAAGCGTCCCATGCAGGCCGTTGCCTGAAACATCGGTGACGATGCGTGTGTCGATCCCCATCGCAAAATCCCATGACGCGATCGGCCTTGCCCCCTCTCCGGGTGCGGACAACACGGAGGGATTGTCGATCCGGCCGTTGAACCGGTCCACCGGGCGGTCGCGCTCATCCAGGTTGGAACCTATGAGAATGCGATCGACTCGGGTGGGTTCGGGCGTATCCGGCAGCGCGAGAAACCGCGTTTGCCCAAAACGTTGGGATGGCCACAATCCATCGACGGCAAACTCAAGGGCGATGCCGCGATCGCTGCGCCCGCCCTTGATATGGATCCACTTCCCCTCGTGGTCATCGAGGTTCATGGAGAGAACCCTGGCGTCTTCTCCCCCGCCGACGCGCAGTTCAAGCTGGTCTCTCGCGATGACGAGAGACCAGGAAGCCGTGGTCCGGTCGGTGGCGACAGCCAGGATTGTCTGGCACTCGCGATCTTTGAGAGTTGGCTGGACCCAGACCTCGAAACCAAAAGTTGAGATTAGCGGGAAAAACGCGGGCACCACGATCGCGTACGAACCCGGGGCAAGATCCTGAAGCCGCCCCTGATAGAGACCGGCCGCCGCGTTGCCGATGCTTTCTTCTCTCACTGATTGGTCATCGCCATTGATCGCGACGCCATGCAGCCGGACAAACTCGACCGAATATGGCGCCTGGGCCGCGCTGACCTTGAAATCGATCGTACCGCCCGGCTGGATGCTCACATGGCTTGAATACCCTAGGATTTTCACCGTGTTTCCTCGACATACGCTGCCGCACACCCGGCTAAAGCCGCGGCCGAAGCGGGTTGCGTGCCCAAACTCATGATTTTGCATCCCGCGACAGGAGCCCATCGGCGGTGACGGCAAGCACCAGTATCAATCCCTGAACTAGGTACTTGATCTCGGTTGGGCACTGAGCAGCGAAAGCCCATTGGTGATGCTGCCGATAAGCAAGGCCCCAAGGAGGGCCGCCCATACGGACCCACGGCCGCCAAAAAGGCTGGCCCCGCCGATGACAGCGGCGGCCACCGCCTCGAGCAAGAGCGTTCCGCTGCCGGATTGAGCGGAAACGCCCAATGTGCGTGACGCGGAGATGATGCCGGCAATGCCGGCCAGCGCGCCAGCAATGATGAACGTATAAATGCGGATCTGGCCAACATTGATGGCGGCGCGTCGGCTGGCCTCCACGTTTCCGCCAATGGCGTAGAGATAGGTGCCGAACTTCGTCTGGGTCGTGACATAGGCCATGATCGAGAGGAGAACGATCAATATCGCCACCGGCGTTGGAACGCCGCGATCGAGGTTGAGAATGGCGACGACGAGACCGCCGGCGAGGCTCAAGGCCGCGATTGGCAGCAAAACATTGCTCGGGATTGATTGGTGGATGCCGAGACGCCTCTTGTGGTTTGACGATTGGACAAGGAGCGCGGCAACCACGCCGATACCGATGGCCAGAAGCAGGTAGCCGGCCATCGGCGGCAAGAAGCTGTTGGCGATCCACTGGATATCGGTCCCCGATAGCGGGATCGACCCGCTCCTCGGCAAGAGCATCAGCAGCACGCCCTGCATGGCAAGCGAGGTGCCGAGGGTAACGATGAAAGCGGGCGCCCGGAATCTCGAGATGATCAGACCCTGGACCAAGCCGACCGCCGATCCCGTGACAATTGCCGCCAACAGGCACAGCCACGACGGAAGGCCGACCGTTACCAACAAATAACCCATGACACCGGATGCCACCGCGCTAAGTGCGGCCACCGAAAGATCGATCTCCTTCACGATGAGAACGAGCACGAGACCCAGCGCCAGCATGGCCGTCACAACGATCTGAACGGCGAGGTTCGTCAGGTTTCGCGGCGAGAGGAAGCGGTCGTTCATCGCATAGAAGAAAGCCCAGACGAGCGCGATCGCGATAAGGACGGGGATAAACCGATACTTGCCGCTGACCCCACTCAGTATCCGTCTCTGCAGATCCCGGGAGCCCGTACGATCATTTTGCAAATTGGCACCCTTGCTTATCCGCAGGCCTTTTGAATTGTTCATGGGCTTTCCTAGGCGGCTGATGCGGACAGGCCGGTGATTGCCGAGACCAGATCGTCACGCGAGAACGTTCCACGGCTGAATTCAGCCACTTTGCGACCAAGCCGCAGGACGACAACCGTATCGGCCATCTCCTGCACATCGGCCAGGTCGTGCGAAATGACGATGACGCCATGATTGGTCTGGCGAAGTCGCATGATCAACGCCATGACCTCCTTGCGCTGGGCGACCCCGAGTGCCGCCGTCGGCTCGTCGAGCAATACAACTTTCGGCTCCCAGAGCACCGAGCGGCAGATGGCGACCGACTGGCGTTGCCCGCCCGAGAGACTGCCCACTGGCACCGTGAGGTCGCGCAAAGTACTGACCCCCAGTTCGCGCAACACCTTCCGCGCCCGGCTCTCCATGTCGGCACGACGCAAACGGCCGGCGGTCAGGATCCCGCCCTGCAGTTCACGCCCCAGAAACAGGTTCTGGACCGTATCGAGATTGTCGCACAGGGCGAGATCCTGATAGACGGTCTGGATACCCAGCCGCATTGCATCATGTGGCGCGGTGATCCTGACCTTTGCGCCGTTGACCCGCATTTCCCCGGCATCGGGCATGTTGATGCCGGCAATGGTTTTGACCAAAGTGGACTTTCCGGCGCCATTGTCGCCAACCAGTGCGACAACCTCTCCAGGACGAACCGCCAGGGATACGCTTTCGAGAGCGTGGACGCCGCCGAAGTGCTTGCTGATATTTATGAGTTCAAGAACGGGCTGGCTGTTCGTGTTTGTGGAACCCATCGCGCTCACCGTCACTTGGTGCACAAGGCGCTCTTGATGGCAGGGCCCGCGCAGACTTCCTCACGTGTCAGAATTCCCTTGTCGATCAGTTCCGCCTGCACGTTGTCGCGGGTGATGAAGACGTTCTCGTTGAAGATCGCCGGAACCGCCTTCATGCCGTTATCGTAGGTCCCGTTCACCATCTTCTTTTCTTCGCCATTCTTCTCGAGAAGGGCGACGACAAGCCGGACGGCGCTGTCGGCCATCGCACGATATGGCGGCACCATATCGTTCTCGATGTTGCCGGCGAGAAGATGCTGGATCGTTCCGGCCTGACTGTCATAGCCGCCGAAAACCTTGACCTTTCCAAGCAGATCCTGTGCCGCCAATGCGGCTATGGTGCCGTTCGCGGAACTGTCATTGTGGACAAGGATCGCGTCGATATCGCCACCGGCCTGCTGCAGGCAACCGTCCGTCGCGACGCGGGCATTTTCCTCCGAGAGCTGCAGGTTGTCGCTCTTGCAGACGATCTCGACTTCGCCTTTTTGAACCAGGGGGGCAAGCACCCTCTCGGTGCCGCTGACGATCTCGCGGTCAAAGAAGAAGGATGGGTCGCCCGTAATCAGGCCAATCCGGATTGGCTTCTTGGCATCCGCCAGCGTCTTTACCGCAAAGTTGGCAGCCGCCTCGCCGATCGGCTCAAACGGCACGGTGACATAGTAGTCGATGTCGCTGTTGTCGGAATTGTAGGCATACCCGACAATCGGAATGCTGGCATCGTGCGCCACCTGCACGATGCCCTGGCTTTGATTGGGCACAGCCGGCGCCAGAATGATTGCCTTGGCGCCTTGGGTCACGGCTGCCTGGGCCTGCTCGAGTTGCCTCGACGGATCGTTGTCGGCGCTCAGAACGACAAGCTTGAGATTGGGAGCGTATTTCTTCAATGCCTCATCCATCCCCGGTTTGTCATAGGCTTCAAACCGCGTGATTTGGGAATTGGGCGTAAGAAAGTATACCGTTCCCTCGATCTTTGAGGCCGCTTCCTCGGCTTGGGCCGTCAGGGTCTCCATCGCGCCCAATCCCGAAAAGGCAACCGTCAATGCGAAAAGGCCACGCGCAACATTCCCGGTGAGTTTCATACCATTCCCCTTGGTCTTCATATTTATAAAGGATATTGGATACAAAATAAAAGGCTGTCAAGCCGCATGATGACGGGTATGAGGGCCTGAGCTTCAAAAAAACGCTGTTCGCCCTTGAGCAGGCGCGCGCGCTGGTGTTCACGCGCTGATCCCGCAATTTCGGGCGAAGGGTGACCGGCAAACGAAGCCGAGGGATTATGCGCGCCACATGGCGGGCCCGTCGCGAACCCGTGCTGCTTGGGAGCTTTCTCCGAGCAGCAAGGCAGCCCCACAGAGGATATCCGCAGCCTCATGAAGGTCGCGGACCGCTATGGCCTTTAGCCGACGACACCGTTGACTGGGATCGCCTGTCGCATCAATGTATTGTTTTTATTTACTTTTTCGGCCGCAACTCTCGATCTGCATCACAATACGTAACACATTCCCGGTGTCGCTTATTGCGGTGCGGCTGGCGAGCGACGTCGAGGTTTGCGCGGCCGTTCGGAGCCTCGTTCCGGAATGACCGCGATGGGCCGTGAGCAGACCGCCAGCTTTTGGGTTTAAGTCGATCGAGACGACCTTGGCGCCAGCGCCCCTGGCGTAACGAGCGATCTTGAGCGCGTCCCGACAGGGTCATAACAGAGCAGCCGACCGACGAAGCGTTGTGACCCGGCGGCCTTGCAGAAAAGCTTTGGGCTTGCCCGATCTGATGGCCCGCAGGAAGCTTCTCGCCGACGTGCGCAACTTCCGTTTATTCGCAAGCCCGCCGAAGGTCCGGAAAGCGCTGGTTAGGCAACATCGACGGCCGGCCGGGACTCAGTCGCGGCCTAGAAGTTTGCCGCTGGTAAGCCAGAAGGGCGGCAGACAGAGCGGGATGGCGGACAGCAGCAGGATATCCTCCTTCACCGTGATGCCGATCCGCTCGGCGACAAACCGGCGGCGTGCCTCGAACCTCTTCGACAGCGCCGGGTGGCGGTGTGCGATCTCGGCACGCAAGCCGACATCGGCGAAAGTCACCGCATCCTCGCAATTGAGCGTCCATCCAAAGGGCATCGGCACGGGTATGATGTCGACCTGGAACGGCATGCCGGAGACGATGCGTTCTGTCGAGCCGGGCCGGATCGGGGAATTCATCCACTCGTCGAGGCCGACGAGATGGCCGGGATTGAGGGCGGGGCGCAGCTTGCCCGCCGCCAGGGTCGAAATCACGGCCTCATGGATCGCGCCGCCCTCGGTGCCGATGCCGGCCGCCTCATACCAGGCGATGAGGCCGCGGAAATAGGCCTTGGCCACGTCCAGAAATGCGTCGTCATGCTCGGCGAGCAGGCCGGCTCGGGCCGTCAGTCCGCCCCAGTAGCCAACCGCCGTGGTGACGCCGTCGCCACGGCCGGGCACGCGCGCCGTGGGACCGCGCAGGCCGATCACCTGGCCGGACGCATCATTGGTCGCGAACATCGGATGGCAGTTCATCGGCTCGCCAGCATACCCCATGCGCGAGGCCGCGGTCAGTTCGGTGTCTCCGAGCGTGAAGCCGCTCAGGATACGCCACACCGCCATTGAAGACCGGGCCGCGCCCCATTCGGCCTCGGCGATCTGATCGGCATCGACGACGGCGCGCAGCCCGTCCGTCTGATGCATGAGCACCGCCGTCGCATCGGCGATCGACGAGGCGGACACGATCAATGCGATCGCGTCGACGATGAAGGCCGGCACGAAGAAGGTGGGGCGTGGCGCGGACCATTCCTTCTTTTCGAGATATTTCCAACCGACCAGGCCGACACTGTCGCCCGCCGTGATGCCGGCCTCGCGCAGCACGGCCACGAGGTCCGGCTTCTGCATGCGGTCCTGCGCCATCAGGCTCAGGGATTGCGCCAGCATTGTGATGATGCCAGGCAGTCCGGCGACAGGCGTATAGCCGAGGTTCTCGTTGCCGGTGACGACGATGCGCTGGCCCGATTTGCCGAGCAGCAGGATCGCCTCCTCGAAACGCGGCTCGAAACCGGTCAGGAAGGCGATGTTGGCGGCATGCTCGCGATCGGCATAGACGGCGAGCCAGTCCGTGCCGGCGCGATCGAGCGCCTTGGCGCAACGGGCCTCATAGGTCGCTGGCGGAATGGCAGGGCGCTCGACGGGGATGCCGAAATCGGGAATGTCGACGGTGCGAAGGCTAATGCTCATCATGTCTCTCAATCTGTCAGGAAATGCGGATTTTCGGCTGAAGCCGATCGTCAGTTGGATGCGACGGCGACGGATGCCGTCCTGTTTGCCGGCACGTCATTCATCGGCAAGAAAGCCGATGCTGGAGGGCAGCACGCTGCAGGTGACCTTGTCGCCGGCAACGATGCCGCGCGCCGTCGCCGAGGATGCCAGGACCAGGAGTTCCTGGCCGTCCAGAGTGGACATGGTCATGCGCTCGGACGAGCCGACGAAGGAGATGTCGGCGACAATGGCGGGAAAGGCAATGGCCCCGTGGAGCGGCTCGCCGATGGCTATGGCCTCCGGACGCATCCAGACCGTCAGCGCCGATCGGCCATGCCGAGACGCATCGTAGCCACCGGGCATCGGCGCCCGGCTTCCGAACAGCTCGATGCCGCCATCGACGGCGCGCGCCGAAACGATGTTGTTGCCGCCGAGGAAGCCCGCGACGAAGCGCGAGGCGGGCGCGCGGTATATGTCACGCGGGGTGCCGACCTGAACGATCGCGCCATTGTGGAAGACGGCTATGCGGTCCGACATGGCATAGGCTTCCTCCTGGTCATGGGTAACATAGACGAAGGTCACACCGGTCTGCCGATGAAGCCGTTTGAGTTCGCGTTGCATGGTGTCGCGCAGCGTACGGTCGAGCGCCGATAGCGGTTCGTCGAGCAGCAGAATCTTCGGGCCGAAGGCCAGCGCGCGGCCGATCGCCACGCGCTGCTGCTGACCGCCCGACAATTCACGCGGCTTGCGCGCGGCCAGCCTGTCCAGGCCGACGAGATTGAGGATCTCCTCCACCCTCGCGGCGATCCTGGCCTTGTCCCATTTGCGGACCTTCAAGGGGAAGGCGATGTTGTCCGCGGCGTTCAGGTGGGGAAACAGCGCATAGCCCTGGAAGACCAGTCCGAAATTCCTGTCCTCCGGATCGACGCGCGTGATGTCGACGCCATCCAGCAGGATGGCGCCGTCGTCCGGCTTGGTGAACCCGGCGACCGACATCAGCAGCGTGGTCTTGCCAGACCCCGAAGGGCCGAGCAAGGTTACGAACTCCCCCGCCTCGATCGACAGATCGATGCCGTCGAGCGCGACGGCCGAACCGTAGGCCTTGCGGAGGTTTCGGACGTCGAGAAAGGACATTCAGATCGGGTCCCGGGCAAGCGGACCTGTCGAGCAGTGAATGCCGCCGCCGTTCAGTTCGATACATTCATAGTCCAGCGTCAGGATCTCGATGCCGGCGGCGTCGAGCCGGTCGGCCAGGCGCGGCGTGCGGGTGGCGTGCATGACGACCCGACCCGGTGCGATCGCCAGGCAGTTGAGCGAGAAGGCGTTGTCTTCCGGCGGGAGTTCGATCAGCTTCATGCCGCGCTTGTTGAGGTAGTCGATGAAGACATAGGGCAGTTCGTTGATGTTGATGATCGCCGTCTCCTTGTCGATCATCATGAAGCTGCCGTCGATGTGGATGCGATAGCCGGGCATCGGCACCTTGATCAGCTCGACGCCCAGGCTGTTGAGGATCATCTCGACCTGCCGCACGCCCTCGGCGTTGCAGGCGACGGAGACCGAGCAGACGGCAGTCTTGTCGTCGAGGAGCGCGAACCCACCGCCTTCGAACACCGCTTCGCCATGCAGCGTGCCGAGGATCGGGCAGCCGGCCCTGGCGAGCGCCTGGGTGACCATCAGTTCCTCGCCGCGGCGCGCCCGGCGGGCAAGGCGGGTGACGATCGCCCCGCCCTTCACGCCGATGACGCTGTCGCGGCAGAAGGTCGACTTGAGAGCGCCGGGGGCTGCCTTCTCGGTAAGGATGACGTCGACGCCCTCGGAGCGCAACAGCTTGGTGAAGCTATCGTGCGCTGCCTGCATGGCGGCGAGATCCGGCGGTGTCTTGCCCATGAAGTACCAGCCTTTTTCCGGATCGCCGAAACCGCCGATCTCGGGCATGGGCTTGTTCTTGTCGACGACATTGATCTCCTCTCCAGGCCGGTGCATCAGCACGGCGCGCAGCTTGCCGACATCATTGGTGCAACCCCAGGGCCGGCCCCAGACGCGGGTCTGCTCCTGCGGGTCGTGGAAAGCCGGCGTCGGGACGGAGCCGAAGGTCTGAAAGAACTTGGCCTCGCGGTATTCGTGCTCGCTCATTGCGGCGCTGTGGGCAGTCATGTCTTCGATTTCCTTTCTGAAACAAGCGAAGCGATTGAAGGTCGTGTCATGACCGGCGCTGGGCGATACGTTCCCAGACGGTCATGCGCAGGATGAGGCCGACGATGGTGACCGCCAGCATGACGGTAGCGATCGCGGCCAGCGCGGGATCGACGGCATCGGCGATGCTCGTCCAGATCTTGCGCGGCAGGGTGACGATGCCGCGGCTGGTGATGAAGAGCGTCACGGTGATCTCGTCCCAGGAGACGATGAAGGCGAGGATCGCCCCGGCGACCGTGCCCGGCACTATGTTGGGCAGGATCACGCGCCCGAAGATCGTCGCCGGGCGCGCGCCGAGCGAGCGGGCCGCCTGCACCAGACGCGGATCGAGGTTCGACAGCGAAGCGCCTATCGCCAGCACGGCGAGCGGTATCGCCAGGATCACATGGACGATGGTGACGCCAAGCCATGTGTCGAGAAGGCCCAGCTTCGACCACAGGCGCACCATGCCGACCGCATAGATGATCGGCGGCACGATCAGCGGCGAAAGCAGGACAATGCGCAGGATCGTCGGCCAGCGTCCGACATAGACCCATGCGCCCATGGCGAACGCCGCCGAAACGGCGGTCGCGACGATGCTTGAGGCCACGGCGATGCCGAGGCTGGTGAGGATGCTGGGCATCCAGCCCGCGCGCCAGTTGGCCAGGGCCGCGAAATGGTCGAAGGAAATGCCGTTGTTGGGCAGCGACAGATAGTCCCGGTCGGTCAACGCCACGGGAATGACCACGAGCACCGGAACGAACAGGAAGGCGAGCAGCAGCCAGGCCAAGAGCTTCGGCAGCGCGCGTTCGAGCAGACGGCGGGTGCGTGGCGTCATTTGCGGCCGCCTTCGAAGGCGGCGCGCAACGCCGGGCTGCGCATCGCCAGCGCGATGAGGGCGCCGACGACGAGCAGGAGCATCGTCGACAGTGCCGTCGCCACGCCCCAGCGCAGGGTCGAGGATATCTGCACGGAGATGTACTCGGCGACCATCAGCACCCTGCCGGCGCCAAGGATCGCCGGGGTGACGAGGAAGCCGAGCGAGAAGATGACGATGAACAGGCTGGCGATTGCCAGGCCGGGCATGCTGAGCGGCACCCAGACGCGAAAGAAGATGGTGACCGGGCGCGCGCCGAGCGATCGCGCCGCCTGGATGATCCTGTGGTCGATCTCCGAGAGGTTCGCGTAGAGCAGCATGATGGCGAAGGGCATCATGTAATGGACCATGCCGACGATGACGCCGAACTGGTTGTAGACCAGTTCGAGAGGTTCACCGACGGCTCCGCTGCCCACAAGGGCCGAATTGAGCACGCCGTTGCGGCGCAGGATGGTGATCCAGGCAAAGGCGCGCACCAGCACCGATATCCAGAACGGCACCATGACCATGAACAGGGCGACGCGGCGCTGCGCCGACGGCATGTGGACCAGCGCGAAGGCGACGGCATAGCTCATGACGATCGTAAGCGCGGTCGTCACCGCCGAGACGAAGACGGTCGTGCGCACGACGCGGCCAATCGCGGCATTCTGAAACAGAGCCACGTAATTGCCGATGCCGAAGGTCGGCTCGGTGAAACTGAGCGCCAGCACCTGAAGGATGGGCAGCACGTAGAGACACAGGGTCAAAAGCGCCGCCGGCACCGTCAGGCAGAAGGCCCAACGCTGGAATGACGTCATGGTCTTTCGAACCACCACCGGCCGATGGCCGGTGGTGGTCTCCAATGGTTAGCGCGAAATGAAGTCGAGGAACTTGTTCTGCAGTTCGGCCTCGTTGTCGGCATAGTATTGCGCCGAGACGGCCAGACCTGTCTTGGCGTTCTCGGGTGCCAGCGAATAGACCGCCTTGTCCTCGTCGGTCATCAGCGCCAGCGCCTTCGGGTTCGACGGTCCGTTTCCCATGAGGCGCAACAGCGTCACCTGGCCTTCCGGGTCCATCGACGAATTGATGAAGTCGAAGACCTTCTTGCCGGCGGGATTGCCCTTCGGCACCGACCAGGCGCTGGCGAACATCAGGTTCTGGTTCCAGGTCCAGGTGTAGTCCGGGTTTTCCTTGCGCAGCAGGTTGGCGCGCGTATGCCAGATATTGCCCATGACCACCTCGCCGTCGCGGAAGAGCTGCTGGCTCTGCGCGCCCGACTCCCAGAAAATCAGATTGGGCAGCAGCGGTTCGAGCTTCTTGAAGGCGCGGTCGACATCAAGCGGATAGATATCCTGAGGCTTAACGCCGTCGGCGAGCAGCACGGCTTCGAGCTGCCCCTGGATCCATTTGCACATGGTGCGCTTGCCGGGAAACTTTTCGAGATCGAAGAAGTCGTTCCAGCTCGAAGGGGCCGTGGCGCCGACCTTCTTGGCGTCATAGGCCAGCACATTGGAATAGGTGTAGTTGCAGATGCCGAACTCGGCCGAGAGCCCTTCGCCGACAAGAGACTTGTCGACGATGGAATAGTCGATCGGCTCGAGGTAACCGCCCTTGCCGAGCACGACGGCGTCCGTCATGCCGCCATCCGTGGCATCCCAGGTGACATTCTTGGAATCGACCATGGCGCGGATCGCGCCGGTCGCCGGGCCGGTGCCATCGATGACGACCTCCATGCCGGACTTGGCCTTGAAGGGCGCGCCATAGGCCTTTTGGAAGGCTTCGAGAGCGGCCCCGCCCCAGTTGCAGACAACGATTTCCGAGGCCGCGGCGGAGGCCCGCCCAGGCTTGAACGCGACTGCGATACCAAGGCCGGCCATGGCGGTGATGAAGCCTCGGCGATCGATCTTCCCAGTTTTGAACTTATCAAGCGCAATCAACGCTGCGTCTTGACCAAAGCGATTGATGGACATGTGTGTTCCCCTTTCACGTCCGTGGAAGCGACTAGTTTTCTTGCTTCTCCTCCCTGGCCGGCATCGGGAGCCCATCTGGGCCTCCAGTGCCGGTATGCACTATCGAACGTCCTGACGGACGGCCGTGCGGCGGCGCCACCGAACCGCGTATGACGAGTTCGACGCCGACCCGTTCGATCGCCGTTCCGGATTTCCTGCCGGCGATGAAATCGAGCAGCATGTTGACGCCGCGCGTGCCGAACTCGGCCGCCGACTGACGCACGGTGGTCAGCGCCGGCGCCAGCAGGTCCGCATTATGGATATCGTCGAAGCTGACGAGAGAAATGTCGTCCGGAATGCGGATCCCGGCCTGCCGCGCGGCCCGCATGGCGCCAGTGGCCAGCATGTCGCCGAAGGTGAAGATCGCGGTGGGCGGCTCGTCCTGCCGCAGAAGGTCGAGAAACGCCATCGAGGCCGGCGCCTCCTCGTATTCGCAGAATCTCAAAAGGGCGGGATCGGCATCAAGACCAGCCTCGCCAAGCGCCCGCGTGAAGCCGTCGAGACGTTCGGTGGTGCTGAGAAGCCCCTTCGGCCCGCCGATTGCGGCGATACGGGTATGGCCGCGCGATATCAGATGGCGTGTCGCCAGGAGGCCGCCATGGACGTTGTCGGCGAACAGGCGCGGCGCCTTCGCGCCCGGCACGTCCTCGTCGAGAAGCACGACGTTTCCGGTCTCGTTGATCCGCCGCAACAGCCGCCCGTCATCATGATGGTTGGTGAGGAGCAGGATGCCGTCGACCTGCCGGTCCTCGATGCGCGACAGGAAGGAGACTTCCTTCTCCACCAGGTTCCGGCTGTTGAACATCAGGAGATTGTAGCCATGCCGCGCGGCCTCGGCCTCCGACGCGCTGGCGATCTCGGCAAACAGGGGATAGGCGATGTCGGCGGTGATGAGGCCGAGTGTCTCGCTCTTGCCGCTGCTGAGCCTGCGGGCGATCGCGTTGGGGTGATAGCCGAGGCGCTCCGCCGCCAGCTGGATACGGCTCGCCGTCGGCTCGGGCAGGCTGATCTGCCCGTTCAGATAACGGGAAACGGATGTGACGGATACGCCGGCGGCCCGCGCAACGTCACGAATGGTGACCTTCAATCTTCCCGACAAGCGGCTCCACTCCCGCGAGACATGTGCAGATAACCGATTCAGTAAACCGGTTTCATAAACGGGCCAAAAAAAATCGCGCGCGCCTTCCGCGATGGAGAGGGAGCGAAGGACGGCGGCGCTCACGGGAGGTCTCCGGTCCGGAAGAATTCCTTATGTTCGCGCTCCAGGCTCAGCTGGTCGAAATCGGCATTTCGGATGTGCGCCGCCATCAGCAGTGCAGCTTCGGCCATGTTGCCGGCCCGCACCTTGTCGAAAATGGCACGGTGCTCGGCGATGATCGAGCGGATGTGATCCGGCTTCATGCCGATCAGGAACTGGACGCGCATCATGTCGGCCGAAACGTGCTGGCATGCGGTCCAAGCCCGAGGATGCGCGAAAGCGCCGAGCAGCCCTGCATGGAAGGCCATGTCGGCGCGGTGCAGGGCACCCATGTCATCGCCGAGGACGAGACGCTCCTGCGCCCGAAGCAACAGCTCGACCTCGTCCAGCAAGGCCGGATCCGGCTTGACACCACTGTTGGCGATCACCGCGCTTTCAAGCGTGGAGCGGATGAACACCGCCTCGCGGACGCGCGCCATGTCGATCAGCGAGACGCGGGTGCCGGTTTGGGGTGAGATCTCGATCAGACCCTCGTCGAAAAGCCGCGTGAACGCCTCGTGCACGGGGGTGCGGCTGATGCCGAGCGACTGCGCGACATCCGTTTCCGAGAAGTTGGCGCCGGGCATGACGCGCGCGGTGATGATCGCCTCGCGCAACTCGACATAGGCCTTCGACGAGATCCTGTTTCGACGCTCGTTCTGATCCGCTAGGAGTGAGGTGCCCAAGTTCAGCATGGCGGTATGCTGGCATTCAGGCACATTTCGAGTCAAGCATAATCTTTGTGCAGTTGCGAAATCGGCTCAATTTTCAACCAGCTTCCCAGGCCGGATCAGCTCCGGAACGCCGTGCCCCTGTTCGAGCGCCGTCGCGACGGCGGCAATGGATGCCGCGGCACCCTGAGGGGTCGGCAGGCCGGCGCGATGCGGCGTCAGCCGGACCCGGTCGTGCCGCCAGAACCAGTGTTCGGGCGGCAGGGGTTCGACGGCAAAGACATCCAGCCACGCGGCGCCGAGCCGTCCCTGATCGAGCGCGGCGCGCAGCGCCTCCTCATCGAGGTGGTCGCCGCGGCCGAGATTGACGACGTAAGCGCCGGGCGCGAGGCGGGAAAACAGCCGGTCCGACAATATGCCCCTCGTCTCGCGCCTCGAGGGCAGGAGATTGACGAGGACATCGGCGCCGTCGACGCAAGCGCCGAGCCCGTCGTCGCCGTGCAGGCAACCGACGCCGTCGATCCGACGGGCGGTTCTCGACCAAGCGGACACCGGGAAGCCGGCGTCCGAAAGCCCCCGCGCGACATGCAGGCCGAGGGGACCCAGTCCAAGCACGGCCATCCGCAGCGACCCGCGGGTCCGGTTCTGGCGATCGGGCGGGCGCCACAGGCGGGCCTGCTGATCCGCTCTGACAACAACATCGTCAAGCAGGCGCGCGAAAGCCGCGTGCATCGCATAGTCCAGCAATTGCTCGGCCTGACCTTGATCCCGCAGGCGTGCGACCGGGAGGTCCGGCGGAATGCGGGGATCGTGGAGAAGCTGATCCGTTCCCGCGCCGAAACAGAAGATCGCGCGCAGCGACCGTGGCAGCGCGGTCATGTCCTTCGGCAGATTCCAGGCGACCAGGAGATCGTATTCGGCGCCATCCGCCAGGTCGGGCCATCGGACGAAGTCCGCCGAGGGAAGCGCGGCGCGCAGCGCGCGCTCGAAGGGGGCACTGTAGGCAAGCGGATCGGCGATGACGATCCGCATCGATCAATGCCCGTCGAGGGGCATTCCGGCGAGCCGGCGCAGCGCCAGCCATTCCAGTTCCGCCGCGCCATCGGGATCGGCCGCATACTGGCTGGCGGTGCGCTCGCACACTTCCTCGCTCGGCAGGTGGATGGGGCGTCCGCTGCCCAGAGCGGAAAGCTGGATGCGACAGGCTTGTTCGAGATTGTACATCAGGGAGAAAGCCTCTCCGATGGATCGCCCGACGGTCAACAGCCCATGGTTTCTCAGGATCATGGCGCGATTGTCGCCGAGGTCGGCGACCAGGCGCTCCTGCTCGCCGGGATCGAGCGCGATGCCCTCGAATTCGTGATAGCCGATCTGCCCGTAGAAGAGCAGCGAGGTCTGGTTGAGCGGCAGCAGTCCTTCCTCGAGGCAACTGATCGCGACACCGGCCGCGGTATGCGTGTGCATGACGCAGACCGCATCCGGGCGCGCGGCGTGGACGGCAGTGTGAATGACGATACCCGCGGTGTTGATCGGCACCTGCTGGCCGCGCATCTGCTGGCCATGGTGATTGATGACCGCCAGCGATTCCGGCGTCACCTCCCGAAAGAGATCGCCGTAGCGGTTGATAAGCAGCAGCTCCGGCTCTTCGGGCAGACGCGCGGATATGTGCGTGTGGATGATGTCATCCATCCCAAACCGCGCGATCAGCCGATAGGCCGCCGCCAGATCCTCGCGCATAGCCATTTCAGCGGTCGACATCGGTGTGGATCATCCTTCCTGTTGATGCTTGCCGCATACTTGAATTCCTGTATGCAGTCAACTTTTCCAAATGAACCGACAGCCGGTCGCGCACGTCGGGTCCGCTTCTCCGGCCCGCAACCAGGGAAACTCGCTTCAGGAAACGCGTAACCACCCAGGACAACCGCGACGGCGAAGACAGCACCGACCCGCGCTCTTCGATCATGGTCCACGGGTGTGCTTCAGGGATAGAAGGGCGGCTCAGTTTGGCCGCGGCCTTGACCTACTACACCCGGCATTTGATCAAGGCCGCCGAAGCGCCTCCCCATTGCGGAACGCGCCAAGGCGCGAGGTCGCCTTGGCGTCATGCAAATGCAGGTGGCCGCCACGAAGACTGGGGCAGTCACCGGGCCGCGATGAAGAAACGGACCTAGCCGCGGCCGATCAGCGGAAGAAGGCCGGCCGCAAGATCGCCATCGACGATCAGCCGGTTGATCGTGCCCGAGCGCAGCAGGGCGACAAGCGCCTTCGCCTTGGACAGGCCGGCCGCAAGCAGGACAACGTCGCGGCTGCGAATATCCTCATAGGACACGCTCGGCGTGCGGCGGTTCAACGTATTGTCCAGCAGGGCGCCGTCCTTGTCGAAGAACTTGCCCAGCATGTCGGCGACGGCACCGGCATTGATGACCTGGTCGATCTCGTCGTCGTGCAGCAGGTCGTGATGGTAGATGAAGGACTGTTTCGAGCAGTCGCCAAAGGAGGCGATATAGAAATCGGCCGAGCGAGCAAGCTTCAGGGCCTGCTGGACGAGCTTCTGGCTCATGATCACCTGATAGTCGGCCTCGCTGTCGGCGATGAACGGGGCCGGCAGGATATAGGCCTCGCCTTCGCAAAGCTGTGCCAGGGAATGGACGCAATCGAACGGGTTGGTCCTGGCATTGCGGCTGAGCGAGCCCATCAGCGAGACGATCTTCAGGTCAGCCTTGTAGAGCTTTGGAAGTTCGTCGACCATCGCGGCGATCGTGCGTCCCCACGCCAGGCCGATCGTCACCGGCTCCGGCACGCGCAGCCGCCTCTCCAGGAACGACGACGCCGCGATGCCGACCGCGCGTCGTGCATTGTTCTCGTCCTCGTCCGCATTGCCGCCAGGCACCGCAATCGCCGGCGTGACGATGCATTCCCTGAGATCGAACGCCGCCTGGATCCGACCGGCAACATCGAGCGATTGCGCCGTCTCGTGCTGGATGGCGATCTTGACCAACCCTTTTTCACGAGCCCGCGCCAGCATGCGGTTTATCTTGAAGCGCGACAGGCCCAGCTGGTTGGCGATCTCCTCCTGATTCTTGTTGCCCACGTAATAGAGCCAGGCGAGCTGCACCAGCAGGTCTTCTTCATTATGCGTCATGCGTAAACTTTCGTGCAGAGCGTGCACATTTGTGGTTGACCGGCCTTTTCAGCTCATCTAGCTTCATTTGTGCAGCCATTGCAACAAAGTGCAACCGCCGCCAACAAAAATTCAAAGTCCGCTCTCACGCCTTGAACAAGGGGAACTGCCAATGTTGTCGTCCTTACTCCGGCGCGGCCTGAGCCGCAGCCGCGTGACTGTTGCTGCCGCGCTCGTCGCGACCTCGGCCCTGTCGCTTGCATCCGATCCGGCCAACGCCGAGATGAACTGGAAGGCCGCCGACGGCCAGACCATCAACCTGATGCTGATCTCGCATCCGTTCGTCGAAAGCCTGAAGCCGCTGCTGCCGGAATTCACCGCCAAGACCGGCATCAAGGTGACCTATGAGGAACTGGCCGAGCAGTCCGGTTTTGAAAAGCTGCTTGCCGACCTGTCATCCAAGACCGGCACCTACGACGTCTTCATGACCTCGCCGCTCAACAACTGGCAGTATGCCGCCGCCGGCTGGCTGGAGCCGCTCGACGGCCTGATCGCCAATACCGACAAGACCGCCGCTGACTACGACGTCAATGATTTCATTCCCTCCATCCTGTCGGCCGGCCGCTGGGACCTCACCCCGCTCAAGGGCATCGGCGAGGGTTCGCTGTGGACGCTGCCGATCAATTTCGAATCCTACCAGCTGGCCTATCGCCCGAGCCTTCTGAAGAAGCTCGGCCTCCAGGTGCCCAAGACCTATGCCGACCTGCTGGCCATGGCCGACAAGCTGGCCATCGATGGCCCCAACGGCAAGATGCACGGCATCATCACCCGCTTCGATCGCTACTGGGACCTGCCCTACCTGACCTTCGGCACGATGCTGCAATCCTATGGCGTCGAGATGCTGGACAAGGACGGCAAGCTGCAGATCTGCTCAGACAAGAGCATCGCGGCAACGCAGGATTTCGTCACCCTGATCAAGAAGGCGTCTCCCGAGGGCGCCGGCGCGTTCACCTGGTACGAGGCCATGCAGGGCTTCGCATCGGGCCAGTATGTGTTCTCGCTCAACGAGGCGAACCTGTTCGCACCGACCTATGAAGACCCCAAGCAATCCGCCATTGCCGGCGATGTCGGCTATGCACCGACCCCGCTCGGCCCCGACGGCAAGCGCGCCGCCGCCGCATGGATCTGGTCGCTGTCGATGAATTCCGCCTCCACCCACAAGGACGCCGCCTGGCTGTTCATGCAGTGGGTGACGTCCAAGGAGACGATGATCAAGACGCATCTGGCCGGCAACATGAACCCGGTGCGCAAATCGGCCTGGGATGCGCCCGAAGTGGCGAAGCTGATGGAGAGCTGGGGTGAGACGCCCGGCCAGTACATCCAGGCCGCCAAGACCGAAGCCGAGGTCGCGACCATCCGCTTCCCGCCGCATCCCGAGTTGACCCGCATGCTCGACCGCTGGGCCGAGGCGATCCAGAAATCCTATTTCGGCCAGGGCGACGTGAAGACGAATCTGTGCAACGCGCAGGCCGACATCCAGAAAATGCTCGACGAATAGTCGTCCTGCCCGGCTCCCGGGCTTGACCCGGGAGCGCCCTGTGGGTCTCAACAGGATCCGCCCCGCGCAAGCTCGCTCGCGCGCCGCATCGTTCTTCCCACACGGCGTCCCTTCGACGAAAATCGCCCACGGGCAATGTGACACCAGCAACCAGAACAGTTCCCATGGCCCGCATCACAGCCCAAGCCGACAAGACATGGATGAGCAAGGCCGCCTTCTATGCCATGCTGGCGCCGGCGCTCATCCTGCTCATGTCGACGACATATCCGTTCCTGAGCGGCATCTACACCAGCCTCACCAACCAGAAGCTCTACATCCCGGCCTCGAAATTCGTCGGCCTCAACAACTACATCAACCTGTTCGAGACGCCGCTGTTCTGGAATGGCCTTGCAAATACGCTGATCTATGCCGGCGCGGCGCTGGCGATCCAGCTGCCGCTCGGCCTCGCCTTCGCCATCCTGCTGGACGTTCCCGGCCGGCTGCAATCCTTCTTCCGCTCCGCCGTCGTGCTCCCGCTGCTGGTGCCGCCGGTGGTCGCCGGCCTCATCTGGAAGACCATGATGCATCCCCAGAGCGGCGTGCTGAACTGGCTGCTGGCGCAGATCGGCATCGAGCCGCTGTCCTGGCTCACCAGCCCGTCGACGGCAATGATGTCGATCATCCTGATCGACACCTGGCTCTTCACCCCACTGGCCACCATCATCCTGCTCGCCGGCCTACAGTCCGTGTCGGGCGAGGTCGTCGAGGCCGCACGCATCGACGGCGCCAATGCCTGGCAGGTCATCCGCTACGTGAAGCTGCCGCTGCTGGCCCCCTATCTGCTGCTGGTCGCGCTGTTTCGCGTCTCCGATTCCCTGAAGTCGCTGGAGATCATCTACTCCACCACCAAGGGCGGCCCGCTCGACGCCACCCGAACCCTGCATGTCATGGCCTATGAGGAGGCCTATCGCTGGTCGAGCCTCGGCCGCGCCATGACCATCGTCTTCGTGCTCTGGCTGGTCTGCTACACGATCAGCGGCGCGCTGCTGGCTTTCTGGCAGAAGCAGGAGGCGAAGAACCGTGGCCTCTAGCATGTTCCTTCGCACCCTCGCGCAAAAACTCGCGCTCGCGCTTTGCTACCTCGCCTTCGCCGGCTTCGTGCTGTTCCCGCTGGTCTGGATCTTCATGATGTCGATCAAGAACTTCGGCGACATCATCGCCTATCCGCCGCGTTTCCTGTTCACGCCCACGCTCGAAAACTATGTCGAGGTGCTGTTGGGCAACGATGCGCAGCGCGCCGGCGGCCAGGTCCCCGACCTCCTCAAGTTCCTGATGAACTCTGTCATCATCTCGGGCGGTGCAGTGCTGATCTCGGCGCTGCTCGGCATCCCCGCCGCCTATGCACTGGCGAGGCGCCGGGACAAGACGTCGGACAAGCTGCGTTTCACCTTCCTGTCGTTCCGCTTCGCGCCCGAACTCGCCGTCATCCTGCCGCTCTACGTCATCTACACGCGCATCGGCCTCTACGACAGTTATGTCGGCATGATCCTCGTGCACCAGTTGATCACCTTGCCGCTGATGATCCTGATCCTGGCGAGCTTCTTTCGCGACATGCCGATCGAGATCGAGGAGGCCGCGCGCATCGACGGCGCCCGCATCTGGACCATGCTCACCAGGATCGTCGTGCCGATCGCGAGGCCGGGCATCGCCAGCGCCATGATGATCGCCTTCATCTTCAGCTGGAACAACATGATCTTCGGCCTCGTGCTCGCCGGCGGCAGCACGCGCCCGGTCACCATGGGCATTCTGCAGGCCATGACCTTCGACCAGATCAAGTGGGGCATGATGGCGGCCTCGGCGATGGTTTCGGCGCTGCCCGGCATGATCGCCGCCGTGCTGTTCCAGAAACAGATTACCCGCGGACTGACTATGGGAGCGGTGAAATGAAGGACCTGGAACTCTTCTCCATCGGGTCGTGGACGATCTTCGACCATCTGCTGCGCATGAAGCGGCTGCCGCGCGACGGAGAGACCGTGCCGCTCGACATGCCCATGGAAGAAGTCGAGACCATCCATTTCGGCGATTGCAGCGCCAACATCGCGGCGGTTGCCGGTGCGCTGGGCATGAAGGTCGGGCTCGGCATGGTCGTCGGCGACGATTTCCGCAGCTCGGGCTACGCCGACCACATGACCCGCAACGGCGTCGACCTCGCCGGCGTCGAGGTGATCGAGGGCGCCCGTTCAGGGCATAGCTTCAATTTCTTCGACGCCGCCAATGGCGGCTTCTGCGTCTCCCATCTAGGCGTCGCCGAGAAGCAGGATGATTGGCGCACGCCCTATGGCGAGATCGACCGTTCCGGCGCCGTCGTCATCAGCGAGATGTTCGGCGCCTATACGCTGAATGCCATCGAGCACGCCCGCAAGACCGGCGCGCTGACCGCCATCAACGGCATGGTCGCCACCGCTGGCGATCTTGCGCCACGCTTCCTGGAAGCCTGCGAGGTCCTGTTCCTCAGCCGTGGCGAGGCCGACGCGCTGATGCAGGCGCTTGGCGTCGCGTCGGCGGCCGACATACTGACGCATGGTCCGCGTCTGGTGATCGTGACGCGCGGCGGCGAAGGCAGCGCCTGGTACACCGCCGGTGGCCGACAGGACATGCCCTCGGTCGCGCCCGATGCCTTCGTCGATTCCACCGGTGCCGGCGACTCCTTCGTCGCCGGCACGCTGAAGGGCCTGATCGGCGGCCATTCGCACGAGACGGCGGCGCGCATCGGCGCCACGGTCGCCAGTTTCATCATCGAGAAATGGGGATGCCAGTCGAACCTGCCCTCGCCGCAACGCGTGGCGCAGCGCTTCGAGGCAAACTTTGGAAGGAAGCTATCGCTGTGAGAGTAATCGACGCCCATATGCACTACGGCACCGACAAGAATGTCGCCGCCAACACCTGCGTCCCCTATCTGGTCAGGGGCGAACCCGACAGCGTCATCCGCCTGCTTGACGAGCAGGGCGCGTCGCATGGCGTGCTGTTCCCGCACGACCGCCGGCAGACGCCGCCTTGGGATGCCGACTACAACGAGGCCAATGGCGATGTCGGCCTCGCCGCGCTGAAATACCCCGACCGCATCGTCGGCGTTGCCCGCATCGACCCGACCTTCGGCGCCAAGCACACCCAGGAGCTCATTGACCGCTATGTCGGCGAATGGAACTGCCGCGGCCTGAAGCTGGTCGCCGGCTATGATTTCTACCGGCCCAACGACATGAAGGTCATGGGTCCGCTGCTGGACAAGGCCGAGGAGCACAATCTCACCGTCCTCATGCATTCGGGCGATGCGCCGCGCGACCTGCCCTATCTCCAGGCGCAGGCGGCCAAGGCCTATCCGAACGTCACCTTCGTGCTCGCTCATATCGGCATGCACGCCTTCCTATGGGAGGCGATCCTCGCCTGCCAGGAATACCCCAACATCAATGTCGATATGTCTCAGGCCTATCCGTTCGACATCATGACCTTCCTGAAAAACGTCTCGGTCGACCGCCTGCAATATGGCTCTGACGTGCCCTACCAGTCGCCGCGCGTCGAGCAGGAGAAGCTGCGCGTCGTCGGCCTCAGCGAGGAGGACCTTGAAAAGGTCTTCTGGAAGAACGCGGCGCGCATCTGGCGCATCGCTTGAAGACAAAAGAACACGAAGGCGCATCGGCTGACTTGTCGTCGTCGGCGCGCCCAAACACCGGAAGCCAAGGAGAGAAGAAGATGTCGAATCTCGACACGAAAAACACGCCGGTTCTGCAGCGCCTGTTCGGCACCAGCAAGCCCATCATCGGCATGGTGCATGTGCTGCCACTACCCGGCTCGCCCTACTACCGGAACGGGTCGCTGCAGGCTGTCTATGACCAGGCGGTCGAGGAAGCGCTGATCCTCGAGGAAGGCGGCGTCGACGCGATCCTGCTCGAGAATGCCGGCGACATCCCTTTCCGCAAGCCCGACGACATCGGCTTCGAGACGATCGGCGCCATGTCGGTCATCGGCGATCGCATCCGCCGCGCCGCGAAGCTTCCGCTCGGCTTCAACATCGTCGCCAACGCCGCCAAGGCCTCGCTTGCCTGCGCCAAGAGCTCGGGCGCGCAATTCGTACGCGTCAACCAGTGGGCCAATGCCTATGTGGCCAATGAGGGCATCATCGAGGGTGCCTCGGCCCAGGCCATGCGCTACCGGCGCGAACTCGACGCGGAGGATATCGTCGTGTTGGCCGACGTGCACGTGAAGCATGGCAGCCACGCCATCGTCGGCGACCGCGACATCGAGGACCAGGCCCGCGACGTCGAGTTCTTCGGCGCCGACATCCTGATCGCAACCGGCACCCGCACCGGCCATCCGACGGCGCCCGCCGAAGTCAAGCAGATCCGCGCCGGCGCCGTCGGGCCGATCCTGGTCGGCAGCGGCTTCAGCAGCGACAACGCCGCCGAGCTTCTATCAGTCGCCGACGGCGCCATCGTCGGCAGCTACGTCAAGGGCAACGGCAAGATGCACGGCGACAGGGTCGTGCTGGCCAAGGTCCAGGCGCTGATGGACGCGGTACGCAAGGTCCGCTGACATCCACACGGTCCGGAAGAGAGGGGCTGATCCATGGCATCCATCGAACTGCGCGGCGTCGAGAAATCATTCGGCGCTGCCGCCATCATCCGCGGCATCAACCTCAGCATAGGGGATGGCGAGTTCGTGGCGCTCGTCGGGCCCTCCGGCTGCGGAAAGTCGACGCTGCTGCGCATCATTTCCGGGCTGGAGAGCGCCTCGCGCGGCGACATCCTGCTTGACGGGCGCAAGGTCAACGACGACAGCCCGCGCGACCGCAACGTGGCGATGGTCTTCCAGAGCTATGCGCTCTACCCGCACATGACGGTGGCCGAGAACATGGCCTTCAACCTGAAGCTCTCCGGCAAGGGCAAGGCGGAGATCGCCACCCGCGTCGAGGAGGCCGCGCGCATGCTCGACCTCTCCGACCTCCTGCACCGCAAGCCCGGCCAACTGTCCGGCGGCCAGCGCCAGCGCGTCGCCATGGGCCGTGCCATCGTGCGCAACCCATCGGTGTTCCTGTTCGACGAGCCGCTGTCCAATCTCGACGCCAAACTGCGCGTGCAGATGCGCGGTGAAATCAAGCTCCTGCATCATCGCGTCCGCACGACCGCCGTGTATGTCACGCACGACCAGATCGAGGCGATGACGCTGGCGGACCGCATCGTCGTCCTCAACGGCGGCAACATCGAACAGGTCGGCTCGCCGCTCGAACTTTACAACAGGCCGGCCAACCTGTTCGTCGCCGGCTTCATCGGCTCGCCGGCAATGAACGTGGTCAAGGCCGAGCTTCGCCAGACGGCGGCGGGTATCAAGGCCGTGCTTGGCGATGGCTCGGAGATCGCCCTGCCGGCCCGCGCCTACACTTCGTCGACGAACCGCATCGTCTTGGGCATTCGGCCCGAAAGTGTGATCGTGGACCGCCAGGCCGGCGATCTTGCCGGCACGCTGAAAGTGGCGGAGCCGACAGGGCCGCAGACGCATCTGGTGGTCGACGCGGCGGGAACCGACATCCTCGCCATCGTCAAGGCCGATTTCGCCTCGCGCGACGGCGACCGTCTGTGGCTGTCGTTTCCGGCCGAAGCCCTTCACGTCTTCGACGCGGAAAGCGGAAAAGTCATCTGAAGCACCAGTCGGCCCCACGCGCCAACGTATCGGCTCCGTGCGTGGTCGTCGGGCCATCCCTCGCCGATTTTCCGAGGGATCGCGCGGAGTAAGTTCGAGGATCGGGAGGTTCCGGATCCGGCCGGCTATTTCTGCGTGGCGACCAACAATCGGGCCAAGGACCCCTTTGTCGGCCTGTGGATCACCACGGACGGCCACATTCGCCATAATCTGTTCCCAAACGGTCGCTATGACGAAGCGCGCGGCCGCCGAGAAAGTGCATACCCGGCTGCAGCCACGACATCGGATACAGCTTCACCCAGCCGGGCCATGACTAGTCCAGGTTCAGCACCACCATCGTGGAGGTCTCGGCTACCGACGGGATCGACTGCAGGACGTTGCTGATGAAGTTGCGGAGCGCGGCCATGTCCTTGACCCAGACACGCAGCAGGTAGTCGATGTTCCCGGTCCCAGCAGGCATTCGGTGATCTCCGGCCGTTTGGCGACTTCGCGCAGGAATTCACCGGCCCCTTCAGGGCCTTGCTTGCCCAGACGCACCGAGACGATGACACAGATTGCCAAGCCCATCGCGGACGGGTTGATCCGCGCAGCGTAGCCCTGGATCACACCGCCGTCCTCCAGGCGTTTCACGCGGCGCGCGCAGGGCGTCGGAGACAGGCCGACGCGCGCGGCCAGATCGACCGTCGAGACGCGCGCGTCGGCCCGCAGTTCGCGCAGGATCTTGCGGTCGATGGCATCCAGGATCGTCATGGCTGATTTCACCACACTTTACGCTGATCATAGAGAGAAACTGCAAGAAATCTCAAGATGGCGATGAGGACCCGTCGTCTACACGGGCACGCTTTCCAAGGAGGTCGCGCCGGGCTTGCGTGTCGGCTGGGTAGTCGCCGCACCGGAGATGATCCGGGCGCTGACCGTCGCCAAACAGGGCTCGGATATGTGCCCGCGGGCTCGGCCAGCGGCTCGTGCTGGACGCCATGAACGCCGGATTGCCCGAGCGGATTCAGCCGCAAATCCTGGCGCTCTACCGCGCGCGCCGCGACGCCTTGTGCGAGGCGATGGAAGGACATCTGGGCTCGCTCTTCGCCTGGGAAAAGCCGCAAGGCGGCATGTTCGTCTGGGCGACGGCGCGCAATCCATCGCTCGACACAGACGAGCTGATGCGGTTGGGGCTGGAGGAAGGCGTCTGTGTCACGCTCAGCAGCGTGTTCGACGTGACCGGCGAGGACCGTCGCGCCATTCGCGTCAACTTCACGCTCAACGCGCCCGAGCGGCTGCACAAAGGGGTGCGCCGGCTGGCTGCCGCGGCCCGCAGGCTTGGTCAATGACCGGAAGGGCTGCTTGATCGCTTGAAGGATGCCTTGTCGAACCCCGCTGGGCTGCGCGGAAGCTGGACGCGGGTCTGTGCGCTAACCACACTGGCATAGGTGAAAACGACGGGTGTTGCCGCGTCAAAAAGCGGACGTTCAGCCCGGCTGGACCTAGAGCTGAAGCTGACACGAAGCGAACTCATCGTGACCACGCCGTGATGGTCAACCCGAGCCAATTCCAAAACTGTTACGCGCGTCGCCTTGGCCTGGTACCATGGCCCGTTGCAGCAGCTGGGAAACACTGATCACACCAAAGGTCAGCATCGCGATCACGATGAGCAACGCGCGGATGCGTATGTTCTCGCATGGCCGGCAACCCAAACAAGGGGCCTGAGCAGTGCAGACCATATCTCAGATCGGAGCCAACCTCGTCCACGCCCCATTCTTCTTGGACGATTTCACGCAGGCCTCGATGAAGGCCATGCCTTCGACGCCATCCTCGATGGTCGGGAAGACCACATCCCTAGCCGGCTTGCCGCCCTTGCGGCGCGCCGCGCGGATGGCGCGCGCGGCTTCCTGGTAGATGTTGGCGAAACCTTCGAGGTAGCCCTCGGGATGGCCCGACGGCACCCGGCTGACACGGCCCGCCACCGGCAGCGCGCCGGCGCCGTTGCGGGTGATCAACTGCTTGGGCTGGCCGAACGGCGTGTACCAGAGATAGTTCGGATCGGCCTGCACCCATTCCAGCCCGCCCTTCGAACCATAGATGCGCAGCTTCAGCCCGTTTTCGTGGCCCGGCGCCACCTGGCTGGCCCAGATCATGCCCTTGGCCGGATGCGCCTTGCCCGGCGCCTTGAAGCGCAGCATGACGTTGACATTGTCGTCAAGCTGCCGCCCCGGCACGAAGGCGTCGAGATCGGCCGACAGCGAATCCAGCTCCAGTCCGGAAACGAAGCGGGCGAGATTGTAGGCATGCGTGCCGATGTCGCCCAGCGCGCCGCCGGCGCCCGCCTGCTTGGGATCGCCTCGCCATGACGCCTGCTTCTGGCCTGTCGCGGCAAGGTCCTCGGTCAGCCAGTCCTGCGGGTACTCCGATTGCACGATGCGGATGTCGCCGAGCACGCCCTTGGCCACCATTTCGCGCGCCTGCCGCACCATCGGATAGGCGGTGTAATTGTGGGTGAGCACGAACACCTTGCCGGTCTTCTCGACGATCGCCGCCAGCTTCTTCGCTTCGGCCAGTGTCGTTGCCAACGGCTTGTCGCAGATGACGTGGATGCCGGCCTCGAGAAAGGCCTTGGCTGCAGGCACATGCACATTGTTGGGTGTCACGATGGCAACCGCCTCGATGCCGTCGGGGCGCTTGGCCTCGGCCTTGGCCATCTCGGCATAGGACGCGTAGCTGCGCTCCGGATCGAGGCCGAGTTCGACCGCCGACGCCTTGGCACGCGCCGGATCGGACGACAGGGCGCCCGCGACCAGCACGAAATCATTGTCCATGCGCGCCGCGATGCGATGCACCGCGCCGATGAAGGCGCCCTGCCCGCCACCCACCATGCCCAGACGAATGGGTTCGAAACGATTGCTCATGGGTTTACTTCGCCATCTGGCTTAGCATGACGAAGCGACGGACATCGACCGGCCGTGCGACGAGGTCGTCGAGGCGCCCAAACAGCGGCTTCAGGTGGGGCATCGCCAGATGCCGGTCGAGATCGTCCTTCGAGCGCCAGTTCTCGTAGAACATGAACACGCAAGGGTCGGCAGGGTCGACATGAAAATCATAATTGATGCAGCCCTCCTCGGCCCGTGTCGGCGCGACGAAGCCCGACAGGATTTCCTGCAGTTCCTCGCGTGTTTCGGGTTTGGCAACGACAGTGCCGATGACCGTGTAGGGAACCGTCATATCACTTTCTCCCCTGGCTGAGCGCAACGGCAAGGATGATGATGGCGCCCCGCGCGATCAGCTGCTGGCTGAACTCCAGCCCCATCAGGATCAGGCCATTGTTGATGAGACCGATCATCAGCGCGCCGACAATCGTGCCGATCACCGTGCCGGAACCGCCGAACAGGCTGGTGCCGCCAAGCACCGCCGCGGCGATGACCGACAATTCGTCGCCCTGGCCGAGCTGGAAGCGTCCGGATTGCAGCCGACCGGCGTAGAGCATGCCGGCCAGTGCCGCCGCCATGGCCGAGATGATGAGGACACGGAATTTGATCGACTTGGTGTCGATGCCGGAATAGCGCGCCGCGATCTCGCCGCCACCGGTGGCCAGCACGCGCCGGCCGAAGCTCGTTCGCCTCAGCACGACATGGCCGACAGCGCCCAGCACCAGCATCCAGATCAGCAGCACCGGCACCGGCCCAACATTGCCGCCGCCAAAAATCCAGGAATAGCTCTTCGAGATGATCGGCACCGCCGCCGTATCGCTGATCCACATGGCGGTGCCAGTGGCAATGCCCATCATGGCCAGCGTGGTGAGGAAGGACGGAATGCCGATCCGCGTCGTCAACAGGCCATTGAAAGTGCCGACGATGACACCGGTGGCGAGACCGGCCATCACACCGGTGAGCGGTCCGCCGGCGTCGATTGCCATTGCCGTCGTCACCGAGGCCAGTCCCGCCACCGCCCCAACGGACAGGTCGATCTCGCCGGCCGACAGCACATAGGTCATGGCGATCGCCATCACCGCGATCATTGCCGTCTGACGCACGATGTTGAGCAGGTTGTTGGGGTTGAGGAAGCCTTTGTCGAACAGCGTGACCGCGAAAATGACGAAGATCACGACGAAGCCGATGTAGATGATATTCTGCCGCCAGTTGGTGAGGCCAAGCCTCGCCGTGAGCGAGGACGTCGATCCGGCAGGCTGGCTAGTGGACATGTGTTCCTCCCTGGCTCTTGGTCAGAGCGTTCTGGATGACGATCTGCAACTTGCGCTCGGCCGCCTGCAGCCGCGCGATCGGATCGTCCTTGGGCGCCGACGGATCGTCGAGATCGCCGCGGCTGATATCATCCATGACACGGCCTTCCGAGATGACGATGATGCGATCGCAGGCCGACAGCATCTCGGACAGCTCGGAGGAGATCATGATGATTGCCTTGCCGGCCTTGGCGAGTTCGCGCACCAGCATGATGATCTCCGACTTCGAGCCGATGTCGATGCCGGAGGTCGGCTCGTCGAGGACAAGGATTTCAGGTTCGGTCGACAGCCATTTGCCGATAACGACCTTCTGCTGATTGCCGCCCGAAAGCGTGCGCACCGCGCTGTCGCGCGAAGCTGTCTTGACGCGCAGTCTTGCGATCTGGCCGTCGGTCACGTCGCGTACCTTCTTCGTCGACACGAACGTCTTGCTGCTCAGCCGGTCGAGCACGGCGAGCGTCATGTTGGAAGCGACCGAATGCTCGGCGATGACGCCCTGGCGCAGCCGATCCTCCGGCACCAGCGCCACGCCGGCCTCGATGGCATCGCTTGGCCTGATGATCGCGACCGGCTTGCCGGCAATGCGGATCTCTCCCTCAACGATTGGGTCGATGCCGGCAATGACGCGCGCGATCGCCGAACGACCGGAGCCGAGCAGACCGGCGAGGCCGACAACCTCGCCGCTGTGGACGACAAAGCTGGCATTCCTGGGCTTCAGGGCTCCCGAAACATTGTCAAGCTCAAGGAGTGGCTTGCCGATGTTCGATTCGCCGCGCACCACATCCGACAGGCCGCGCGAGCGTTTGCCGACGATGTGCTCGATCATCGCCTCGATCGGCAATTCCGACAGCGGTGCGGTGATGACGTGGCGGCCATCGCGCAGGATGGTAGCGCGGTCGGCGATGCGGGCGATCTCATCCATGCGGTGCGAGACATAGATGATGGCCACGCCTTCCGATCTCAGCTTGCGCAGGAAGGTGAAGAGCCGCTCGACATCGGACACCGCCAGCGCCGTGGATGGCTCGTCCAGCACCAGGACCCTGGCGTTCTGCGAGATCGCCTTGACGATTTCGGTCAGCTGCCGCTGGCCGGCGCCCAGATTGCCGACCGTCGCCTTCGGATCGACCTCGACCTGCAGCATCTCGAACAGCTCCCTGGCGCGCCTTTCGGCGGCGAGGTCGTCGATCAGGCCGAACGCGCCCTTGGCTTCGCGGTTCAGAAAGACGTTCTGTGCCACGGTCAATGTCGGGATCAGGCTCATTTCCTGGAAGATCATGGCGATGCCCGCCCGGCGCGAGGCCTCGGGCGAGATCTCCGTCAGTGGCTTGCCGTCGACGAGAATGGTGCCACTATCGGGCACATGCACGCCGTTCAGCACTTTCAGGATGGTCGACTTGCCGGCGCCGTTGCCGCCCAGCAGCGCATGGATTTCGCCTTTCTCCACCTGCAGGTCGACGTCGACCAGCGCCTTGACGCCGCCGAAGGATTTGGTGACGCCCTTCATCTCAACCGCATGAACAGGCGTCGCTGAGGTCATGACCGTACCTTGGTCCACTGGCCGCTTTCGCCCGATTCGATCAGCGCGTCGGCGACCCGCTCGGTCTTGTAGCCATCCTCGAAATTCGGCGAAGGTTGTCTGCCCGAGACGATGGCCGAGAAGAAATCGAAGCACTCGACGATCTTGGTTTCTGAATAGCCGATGCCGAGCGCCGGGATCGGCCACAGTCCGGCCCCATAGGGATGCGCCGGACCGGAATAGACGGTCCTGAAGCCGCGAGCATCGGCAGGGTCATCGGCGAACATCACCTGCAATTCGTCGCGCCGTTCGTAGTTGAAAGCAATGGAGCCCTTGGTGCCATGGATCTCGAAGGTGATGAAATTGTTGCGGCCATAGGCGTTGCGGGTCGCCTCCAGCGAGCCGATGGCGCCATCGGCGAATTTCAGCAGCGTCACCACCTCGTCGTCGACATCGACTTCGGCGCGTTCGGCGCCAATGTTCTTCTCGGCTGCACCCAGCCTGTCGAGATTGCCGCGCTGGATCGGCCGCGTCTTGTTGTAGGTGCGCACCAGCGCGCTGACCTCGGCGATCTCGCCGACCAGATAGCGGGCAAGGTCGACGACGTGGGTGCCGATGTCGCCGATCGAACCCGACCCGGCGATCTTCTTCTGGAAGCGCCAGGACAGAGGCGAATCCGGATCGGCCGACCAGTCCTGCAGATAGGTGCCGCGGAAGTTCAGGATGGTGCCGATACGCCCCTCTTCTATGTACTGGCGGGCCAGCGCCACTGCCGGCGTGCGGCGGTAGTTGAAGGCGACCATGTGGATGACGCCGGCCTTGTTGACCGCGTCCAGCATGGTCTTTGCCTCGTCGCCGCCGCGCGCCAGCGGCTTCTCACAGATGATGTGCTTGCCGGCCTCGGCGGCCGCGATCGCGATCGCCGCATGGCTGTCGTTCGGGGTCACGATATCGATGACGTCGATGTCGGGCCGCTTTACCACCGCGCGCCAGTCGGCCGATGATTCCTCGAACCCGTAGCGGCGGCGGCCTTCGTCGGCCAACGCCTCGGTGACGTCTACCACCACCTTGCGTACGGGAATGGCGGGGGCCGGCCAGAAGAACATCGGCATTGCCGCGTAGGCAAGCGCATGGGCCTTGCCCATGAAGCCGCCGCCGATCATCGCCACGTTGAGCGTCCTGGTCATGATGGTCTCCTGTCGAATTGAAAAAGGTGCGGCCGGCAGAGAGGGCGCCGGCCGCGGGCGCGCTACATGCTGCTCTTGATCTTGTCGGTCGCTTCGGTGTGATAGACGGCCTTCCAGCCTTCCAGCAGTGTGTCCTTGGTGACCGGGAGTGCCGGCAAGGCGACGAAAGCCGGTGCCTCCTTGCCGAGCAGGCCGTAGCCGGCGAGCAAGGCTTCGGTGACGCCCTGGTCGAAAGGACGCTGGGCACCGAGGCCCTTCACGAAGCCGCCGCTGGCCATATTGATGGCGACGTTTTCGCCGAGGTCGCAAGTGGTGATGACGAGGTCATCGCGACCGGCGGTGCGTGCCGCCGAGATAACGCCTTCAGCCGGCACGTCCCACACGGCCCAGATGCCATTGATGGTCGGGTGGGAGGTGAGGATTGCCGAGGCCGCCTTGTCGGCGTCGCCGGTGAAGTCCGGGCCGCCAATGCCTTGTTCGGCGACGATCTTGATGTCGGGATAGTTGTCGGCGATCGTTTTCTTGAAGCCGTCGTAGCGCTGCTTGGTGACGAAGAAATCGGCAGCGTGGAAAACCAGGCCAATGTCGCCCTTGCCGCCCAACGCCTTGGCCATCAGATGCGCCGCCGCGACACCATTGCCGTAATTATCGGCGGAGACGACTGAGACATAATCCTTGCCGGCGACGAAGCCGGTCGGCACGTTGTCCATGAACACCAGCTTCACGCCCTTGTCGGCGACAGCCTTGTAGGCGGAGGCCGTCGCCGAAGGATCGGTCGGGATCGAAACGATGATCTTCGGATTCTGCGCCATCACCGTTTCGAGGTCGGCGACCTGCTTTTCCGGTTTGAAGCCGGCATCGGTGGTGGCGATCACGTCGATGCCCATCTTGCCGAACTGATCCTTGAGGCCGGCGACCTGCGCACGAGACCAGTCATTGCCGCCATAGTGCATGACGATCGCCACCGTCGCCTTCATGTCCTTGATCTTTGCCAGTTCCTCATCGGTCAGCTTGATGGATGCCGCCGATGCCGGGGTTTCGCCGTTCGGGCCCTTGGAGAGCACCGTCTTCTGCAGTTCGGCAAGTGCGGAATCCGGGTCGGCGAAGGCGGGCGACGCGGTGTAGAGACTGGTGGCTAGCAATGCCGCCGTGAAAGCCCCGGCTATTGTCTTGAAACGTGTCATCTTAGGTCTCCTCCCTGATGACGGGCGCAGTACCCGTCGGTTCAACTCTGTTTCAACGCCTCTTTCAGATAGTTCATGCTGAGTACCGCCCCTTCCCTAGGATCGGGCCAAGCGTCGAGTTCGGTGGCGATCCACCCGGAAAATCCGGTGTCCTTGAGCGCTTGGATGATCGGCGCCATGTCGAGGTCGCCGCGATCGAGCGGCGTGAAGGCAAAGGGATCACGCTGCAAGCCCTTCAGGTGCACGTAGCTGATGCGCTTGCTGAATTCGCGGATCTGCGCGGCCGGATCACCGCCCGCGGCCGCCAGATGCGCGGTGTCCGGACAGAAATCGATCGCGGTATGCTTGAAAACCTCGCGAACGTCGTCAGGGCCTTCGACGATGGTCGACAGATGCGGGTGATAGTGCGCGCGCAAGCCCGCCCCGGCCGCGATGTCGATGACCTTGTCGAGTGCCGCGCCGAGGCGCTTGAAATCATCGGCCTGGCGGCCGTTGGCGCGCTTGGCACCGCCGCCGACGACCAGATGTTCGGCGCCGAGTTCGGCAGCGACAGCCGCCCCGCGTTCGATCCGCGCCAATTCCTCGTCAAGGATATCGTCGAAGATGAAGTTCGCGCCGGAGTAGCCGGCGACGAGAGCGACGCCGGATTGGTTCAAGACAGCACGCAGGTCGCCAAGCCGTCCTTCATAGTCGAGGAGATTGCCGTCGAAGAGTTCGGTCCCGACATATCCGGCCGCGCCGATGTCGCGGATCGCCTGCTCCATGTCACCGAAGGTACGATAGGTGAGTTGGGTGATCGACGTGACGCCGACGGCATTGCCGCCGAGCGGGCCCCAGCAATTGGCGTGATAGGCGAGTTTCACCGGCATCTCGTATCCTCCCGTGCATAGTCGGCGCGCGACCCAGCCCAGCGTGGATCCCGGCATTGTTGTTCGGCCGATACTCGTGCGGCATCCGTCGCCTTCGCGAGGTCTGCCAACCTTGGCTCTCCTCCGAGCCTGCCGATACTTATGCGCTCTTTTCGGCCTTCGTCAATCATTAAAATGCAGAAGTCGGCATACTTTTGTTGATAAACAGCATAAGTTATCCCTTGATCCGAAAATGAGGCCACGTTACCCATGGCAAAATGGTGCGTTGCGCTGGGACGGCAGGGAGACACCTTGGCCGTCGACCAGACAGCACAGCGGGACCGGCGGATGAGGCGCGGCAAGGATATGGACGAGGGCAGCACCGAGGTAGCCGCGCCACGTCGTGCGGCTGGCCGGCCGCGCGCCAGCGAATCCGCGCATGGCAGCCTGGCCGCGCTGCTCAACCTTGTGCGCACCGGCGCGGCGACGACCCGTCAGGAGCTGGAGCACCAGTCCGAGCTTGGGCGTGCCGTTGTCACCGACCGCCTTGCCACACTGCTTCGGCTGGGACTTATCGAAGAAGGCGAACTCGGCCCCGCCATCGGCGGACGCGCGCCCCGTCATGTCCGCTTCCGTCCACGCATGGGTATAATCCTTGCCGCCGTACTCGATCATTCCTCGCTGGCGGTCGGTGTCTCCGACCTGTCTGGCCGCTTGCTGGCCGAACATCACGAGGCCGTGGAACTTGGGGCAGGACCCGAGCCGGTGCTGCAGCGGCTGGCGACGCTGTTTGCCTGGATGCTTGAGGAGCACGGCGGCGACGCCAGCATCTGGGGGGTGGGGCTGGCGGTCCCTGGAGCCGTCGAGAAGCCCGACGGCCAGCGGCTGTTCGCGCCGGCATTGAAGGCGTTTCAGAACTGGGATGGATTTCCCTTCGTGGAGCAGTTGGCCACGCTTGTGGATGCACCTGTCTGGGTGCGAAGCGGCGTTCAGACAATGACGATGGGTGAGCTGAAGTCTGGCAGCGGCATCGGCCTGACCGACATGATCTTCGTCAAGCTCGGACGCTCCATAAGTGCCGGCGTCGTCTCGGAAGGCACGCTCCATCGTGGCGCCCAGGGTGCTGCCGGCATGATCGGCTACACTTTTATAGAGGGCGGAAATCTTGAGTCTGTCGCCGGCAGCGAAGCGCTGGTGCGCGAGGCCCGTCAGGCGGCCGAAAGCGGGCGCAGCCCCTATCTTGCCGAAGTGCTGGCCCGTGCCGGCGAGGTTGCGGTTACCGATACCGGCCACGGCGCCCAGTTGGGCGACCCGTTTTGCATCGACCTGCTCGGGCGTTGCGGTCGCGCCGTCGGCGAGGTGCTGGCGCCGTTGGCCAATCTGCTCAACCCGTCGCTGATCGTGCTCGGCGGCAACGTCGCCGAGACCGGTGATATCCTGCTGGCGGCCGTTCGCGAGGCGGTCTATCGCCAGTCGCATCCGGTGGTTACGCGCGACCTGCGCATCGTGCGCTCTCAGATGGGCGGGTCGGCCGGGCTGGTCGGCGCCGCGCAGGTCGTGGCTGAAGCGCTGTTCGATCCGAGATTCCTGCAGGGATGGATTACCTTGGGCTCGCCACGCGAGCATCCGGAATTCAAGGAATTTCTCTCACGGGCCGCGCTCGACACCAGCACCCGGCCGGCCAAACCCCGGCCACCGGCTGGGACGCGTGGATAGTATCGGCGGAATCGATCGAGCGCTGCTGGCGCCTGAGGAGGATTGAACTATGGCAATCACCGGCCTTGGGCCGCATGGCGAACGAGCGGTTCCGGCCGACCAGGTCGGACTGTCGGATGCCGACGCCGATGCCGCCCGCAACCGGCACTTTTCGGTGGCCGTCGTTCTCCACACCACGATGAGCGACTGGGCCAAGGAGGAACTGGCCGGAATCGTCACCACGCTTGGCCGCTATGGTGCGGCGGTCGTCGAGGTCATCGACTGCGCCTTCGACATCGACAGGCAGATTTCCGAATTGCAGCGGCTTGCCGCCGAACAGGTGGATGCCGTCGTCTCCATTCCGATCGGCAGCAGCCGTGCGGCAGATGCCCATCGTGCGATACCGGCGGCCGGAAAGAAGCTTCTGCTGCTCGACAATGCCCCGACTGGGATGCTGCCCGGCAAGGACTATGTCAGCGTCATCTCCACCGACAATTTCGGCCTGGGGCAGATCGGGGCGGAGTTGCTGGCGCCTCATGTGGCCCAAGGTGGCAAGATCGGGGTCCTGGCCTATGGCGTGGATTTCTTCGCCACACACGAGCGCGAGATTGCCTTCCGCAAGTGGATGGCAGCCCACCGGCCGGATCTCTCGCTGGTGCGAGGCAAGTTTGCCGATGTATCGCAGGCGAAGGCCGCGACCGCTGGCCTGCTGCAGGCCAATCCCGATCTTGCCGGCCTGTTCGCAGTCTGGGACGTGCCGGCGACTGGCGCCGTCGCCGCGATCCGCGATGCGGAAAAGACGATCCCGGTGACAACCGTCGACCTCGGCAATGAGGTGGCGGCGGACCTGGCCGCAGGTGGCTTGATCAAGGGCATTGCCGCACAGCTACCTTACGACCAGGGCGTTGCCGCCGGCATCGCCACCATTCTCGGTCTGCTCGAAAGACAGCCGCCGCCCTGGATCGCGCTTCCCGGTCTCAGCGTCACCGTCAGCAATGTAGTGGAAGCCTATCAGGTCGTCTGGCGCACGCCGGCCCCTGCAGCCTTGCTCAGGGCGCGAAAACCACCGAAGAAAATGCTTAGCGGCAAGGCCGGCTGACATGCGGCGATCGGCACTCCTGAGAATGAGCGTCGCGCAGGGCCGCCTCGTCTTCTAAGCGGCCGGCGAGCAGCAAGCTGGCGGCGGCACAGCGGAGCGCGAACCGCTGCCGCCAGGCCCCGGCCCAGCCGGCTTGCGCGCGGGCCAGCAGGTCGAGCGAAGGCGCCGGCCTGGAAAGCGGCGTCGACCTCACAAGCGTCACTGCCAGGAATCAGACGGACCGATCGAACGGTAGCACAATATGTACCACATTCTCGGCGAACGAACGGACCGCAGGCGAGTGTCGAAGCCAGGGCATCATCCTCGCACAGTATCGGCCTTGGCGCTTCGACCGCACAGCTTTGCGGCAGCGATGTGATGCAGCCATGGTTGCGAACATTGCCATAGATGACCGCCGGCTCGCCGGTCCACACCGAGTTCACGATAAGGCTGTTGACTGTTGCGACTTTGCTATCGGCGAAAGCCAGGAGCCTTACGCCAATAACGCTCCGTATGCCGCGCAAGGCCGCAATGTAGTCGTTGTAGTCGTTGGGGTCGCAAGCGGAACGACAGCTTCAGGCCTTGAAAAGGTAATTGCGGACGGCCGGTGTCACCTGGCCCAAAAGGCTGACACGGCCTGCTGGAGATTCCGAAATTAAGGACGTTGGCCGATTCCAGTTCGGATCGGCTTGCCGCAGTGTCGAGCGTTTCGACCTCTGACGGCACGAACGCGGCAATTTTGACTCAGCTTCCGCTTTCCTTGGGGGCAAGTCCGGATTCTCCGTATTAGTTCTTCGTCGACGCGCGCGAATCTCTTAGCGTCGCCGACATGGACTTTGCTTGGGCCCGCCCAATCTGCCTGTTTGCACGAAAGCCCGCCGCTCCAAATGGCGACGCTGCGCTGTCGTGCGTTGGCGTGGCATCCGTTGCGAAGGCGATTGGCCAGGCACTGGTGCTGATGCTTGCCGGCTGTGCCCAGCCGCCCCCCCTTGTGCATTCCACCGGAACGAGCCTCGTCGCGCCCGAGACCGCGTTCGCGCTTCCAGCACCCGGCGGCCCGGCCGTCACTGCGGTGCTTGAGCGGCGGTTCGCCAATGCCACCCAGCAGGAAATCCTGCTGTCGACCTCGGCGCACACACCCGGCCAGAACATGTTGCGGGTGCAAATGTTCGGACCAGTGGACGCTGCCGCAGCTGGCGAGAGCCGGCTCCGCGAAGGCTATCTTGCCCTCGGCAACATCGGCTCGGAAATCCGACAGGCGCTGCCGGGCATCCGGATGCAGACATCGCCCTACTACGTGCAGAATAAATACGGCCCGTTCGGCTATGCGGCGGGCCGCTCGGCTTCCGGGGATACCTGTCTTTATGCCTGGCAACGTATCAGCTCGACGGGCATCACCCAGACCTGGATCGGTAACAAGGGCTCAATCCAGGTGCGCCTGCGCATCTGCGACCAGAACGAGCCGGAGCAGAAGCTGCTTGAGGTCATGTACGGCTACACGATCACGTCCTCCTTCAAGACGCGCAACTGGAACCCCTACGGTGAACCGCCTGCGCCGGAGGCTTCGCTTGGCAAGCCCGGGCAACCGATCTACCCGGTCGGGGTTGCGCGCTTCGAGACGGTGACATCACCGCAGGCCACACCACGGCCACGTCTCACCGCCCTTTCACCAAGGCAGGTTGTGGCCGACCCGCTGCCTGTGCTGCCTGCTCCCGTGGGCCCGATCGTTCCGCCGCCGCCTGGATCGTCGGCAATCACGCCCGCGCAGTCGACATTGGTGCCGTCTCCGCCCCCCGTGCCCTCGAAAGCCGCCGACAAGCCAGCGGCGCCGATTGTTCCGCCCCCGCCTTGCGCGGCGGCCGACGGGTCGGGGACGTGCAACTAGGCGCTGCATACGGTTTGTTAACCACCAGCGCAACTCGCTGGCGGACACGAAACCCATATCAACCATTGCGTGTTTCCATTAAACACCGGCCATCGGTGGTCATGCCCCCAAGATGTGGCGTCCGCCAGGTTCGCAGCCGGTTCCCGGGATGCCATCGACTGAAAAGCGGTGGGTGTCCGAATGCAAGGACGCAATGAATGCGAAAATTGCTGATCATTGCCCTCTGGGCACTGGCGTCGGTATGCGTGATCACACTGGTAACGCTGCCGATCAGCCTGGAAACCCAGTTGGTCACCGGCCTGTGCGTGCTGTTCGCCATGATGGTGTTAAAGCTCATCCGGCCTGATGGGATCTGGCGACTGGTTGCTCTCGCTTTCGGCACTGCCATCGTCATGCGCTACGTATATTGGCGCACCACCAGCACGCTGCCGCCAATCAATCAGCTTGAGAACTTCATCCCCGGCTTCCTGCTCTATCTCGCAGAAATGTACAGCGTGATGATGCTGGCGCTCAGCCTTTTCGTCGTGGCGCTTCCGCTGCCCTCACGCCCGTCGCGAGCGAATATGAACGACAGGCTGCCACAGGTCGATGTGTTCATTCCCACCTACAATGAAGACCCGGATCTGCTGGCCAACACGATGGCGGCGGCCAGGGGGATGGATTATCCGGCCGACAAGGTGCGGGTCTGGCTGCTGGACGATGGCGGTACGCTGCAAAAGCGCAACTCCGAGAAGATCGGCGATGCCAACATTGCCGAGCGGCGATACGCCCAGTTGAAGAAGCTGAGCGCGGAACTCGGCGTTACCTATCTGACGCGCGACCGCAACGAGCATGCCAAGGCCGGCAATCTCAACAACGGCCTTGCCCATTCGACGGGTGAACTCATCGCGGTTTTCGACGCCGATCATGCGCCGGCGCGTGATTTTCTCAAGGAGACCGTTGGCTACTTCGATGAGGACCCTCGCTTATTCCTGGTGCAAACGCCGCACTTCTTCCTCAACCCCGATCCGGTCGAGCGAAATCTGCGCACCTTCGAGAAGATGCCGTCCGAGAACGAGATGTTCTATGGCATCATCCAGCGCGGCCTGGACAAATGGAATGCATCCTTCTTCTGCGGCTCCGCCGCGGTTCTGCGCCGCGCCGCGCTCGCGGAAACCAACGGCTTCAGCGGCGTCAGCATCACCGAGGATTGCGAAACGGCAATTGAGTTGCATTCGCGCGGATGGCACAGCGTCTATGTCGATAAGCCGTTGATTGCCGGCCTGCAGCCGGCGACCTTCGCCTCCTTCATTGGCCAGAGAAGCCGGTGGGCGCAAGGCATGATGCAGATCCTGCGCTTTCGGTTTCCGCCCTTCAAGCGCGGCCTCTCGATACCGCAGCGCCTGTGCTACATGTCGTCGACGCTGTTTTGGCTGTTTCCGTTCCCGCGCACGATCTTTCTCGTTGCGCCGCTCTTCTACCTTTTCTTCGACCTGCAGATATTCACCGCCTCGGGCGGCGAGTTCATGGCCTACACGCTCACCTACATGGTCGTGAATCTGATGATGCAGAACTACCTCTACGGCGCCTTCCGCTGGCCCTGGGTCTCGGAACTCTATGAGTATGTGCAGACGGTGCATCTGCTGCCCGCTGTGATTTCGGTGATCCTCAATCCGCGAAAGCCGACCTTCAAGGTCACCGCCAAGGATGAATCGATCGCGACGAGCCGCCTTTCCGAGATAGGCAAGCCGTTCTTCGCCATCTTCGGCATCCTGCTCGTCGGCGTCTTCGTCACGGTCTGGAAGGTTTACGCCGAGCCTTTCAAGGCCGACGTGACGCTGGTGGTGGGCGGCTGGAACCTGATCAACCTGATCATGGCCGGCTGTGCACTGGGCGTCGTCTCCGAGCGGGGAGAGCGCGCCGCGACCAGGCGCGTCAAGGTCAGCCGGCGCTGCGATTTCGAGATCGGCGGCAGGTGGCTGCAAGGCACAATCGAGAATGTGTCCGCCAACGGTGCCCGCGTGCTGGTGTTCGGCGCGAACCTGGAAGAGTTGGCCAAAGATGCCACGGCCGGCATTCGCTTCAAGCTGTTCGCCGACGGCACGGAAGCCGTGTTGCCGGTGGTAATCCGCAACTTCGAACGGACAACCGACAGCATCGCGGTAGGCTGCCTCTACCAGCCGACGGAAGCCGTTCACCACCGCCTTGTGGCCGATCTGATCTTCGCCAACTCCAAGCAGTGGGAGCAGTTCCAGCTTTCGCGCCGGGGCAACCCGGGCCTGCTGCGCGGCACCGCATGGTTCCTGCGGCTGGCGATTTTCCAGACCTATCGCGGGCTGGTCTATTTCTGGCGCGACCTGCGTGGCCGCACCGGCGGTGAACCTGTCGCAACACTTGCCGAGAAGCGTCAATGAGACGTCGTCTGGCTTCGATCGCGCTGTTGGCGCTTGCCGTGTCGCCGGCCATGGCCCAGACCAGCCCGTTCGACATGTCGAAAGAAGCGCCGGCGATCGTGACGCCGGCGCCGCAACCCGCCGCGCCTGTTGCACCGCCGGATGCGTCCGCGCCGGGTAGCACAGCACCGATGGCGGCCGCGACGCCGCAACCGGCCGTGCCTTCCGCACGACGCTATGTCGTGCCGTTCGCCGAACTGGTGTTTTCCGGCGAATATTCGCGGCGCTCCTGGTCGATCTTCCTGACACCGGAACAGGCGGCTTCGAAGGCCGACTTCCACCTCGGCTATCAAAACGCCGTCGTCGTGGCGCCCGAAGCGTCGCGTCTGAAAGTGTCGGTCAATGGCAGCGATCTCGTCGATGCGCCGATCGCCTCCTCGGACAATCCCTCCGATATGTCTGTCGCCATCCCGGCAAAGCTGCTGCATGCCGGCCTCAACGACATCACCATGTCCGCGGTGCAGCGGCACCGCACCGATTGCACCGTCGAATCGACCTATGAATTGTGGACGCAGATCGATACGAGCAGGACCTTCATTTCCTTCGACGATCCCGAGGCCGGGCGCTGGAAACGCGTCGAGGACCTGCGCGCCATCGGCGTCGATGAAGCCGGCGCCACGACATTCAACCTCATCGTGCCGTCGATGAGCCAGACCGTCTCCACCGCGCCGGCGGTGCGCCTTGGCGAGGCCATGGCGCTGATGGCTAACATGCCCAACCAGGCCTTCGCCGTGAGCGAGGCCGGCCCCGCCGCGACGAAGCCGGGTGTGGCAAATATCGTCCTGGGGCCGGCCGCAGACTTGTCCAAGGTGCTGGCGGCCGTACCAGCCAGCGCGGAGGCCGGGCCAAGCGCGACGCTGATCGACGATCCCACGCTCGGCCCTTCGACATTGGTGGTGAGCGGGCCGAGTTGGCAGGCGGTCGACCTTGCTATCGACGACATCGCCAAGCAGGTCGACCGGCCGCGCGGCAGCCTGCGGACCAGCCTTGCGACGCGCACATGGCGCACGCCGGACGTCCCCATGCTGCTGGGTCCACGCCGATTGACGTTTTCCGAACTGGGGGTCAGCACGCTCGAATTCGCCGGGCGCAGGGTGCGCACCGACTTCGCGGTGGGCGTGCCTTCGGATTTCTACGCCGAGTCCTACGGTCAGGCGACGATCCTGCTTGATGCCGCCTATTCGCAGCAAGTGCTGCCGGGAAGTCATATCGACGTCTATGTCAACGACAGCATCGCGGCGACCGTGCCGATTACCACCTCGGGAGGCGAGATCCTGCGCCACCTGCCGATCAAGGTGACGATGCGGCACTTCAGACCAGGCGACAACACCATCGCCATCGAGGCTGTACTCATGACCGGGGTCGACGCGATCTGCGCGCCCGGCGCCACGGCGGAGGGCGCTCAACGTTTCGCCGTATTCGACAGCTCCGAATTCGTGATGCCCGCCTTCGCGCGAGTGGCCAGAATCCCCAATCTCGCGGGGACAAGCGGAACCGGCTATCCCTACAGCATCGCCGAATACGCGACTCCGCTGATCATGGATCGTACACAGCCCGAGACGGTCTCCGCCGGGGTCACGCTCTTGGCGCGCATGTCGGTCGCGGCGGGCCGCCTGATCCCGGTCGACACGTTGAGCGCGGCAACCGCCGTCAACGACAGGAATGCACTGTTCATCAGCGCTATTTCGCAAGTGCCGGCGGCGGTCCTGGCGCAGGTGGGCGTGGCGAGCGACGCCGGCTCGACATGGGGCGAACGCGTGAGCTCCATTCATCCCGACACCGACGCGACATTCAACCAGTGGCGTGAAAAGCTGCGCGGCAGCGGCTGGCGCGGCCAGGTCAGTTCGTTCGAGGACTGGATGAGTCGGACTTTCAACATCTCGATGAATTCGTTACGCATATTCCCTGGGCCGGAGGCACCGTTTGCGCCGCAGGGAAGTGTGGGCATCGTCGTGGCCCAGCAAGAGAGCCCAACGGGCGAGGCAACCTGGACGCTGGTCACGGCGCCATCCGTCAATGCGTTGCAGGACGGTGTGCGGTCCTTGAGCGGTCAGAGCGCCTGGCGCAAAATGACGGGTCATATCACCTCTGTGGATGCTGGAGACGATAAGGTTGTTTCCATGCCCGCCACCCGTTTCGACTTCGTCGAGACACAGCCGTTTTCGCTGTCGAACTATCGCCTGATCATCGCCAATTGGCTCTCAGCCAATGCGCTGTCCTATGCCGTGGTGCTGATTGTGCTGTCGATCCTGCTTGGCTTCGCCACATCCGTTCTGCTCGGTTCTCTGGGCAGGAGACGATGAGTAGGCTGAGGGTGATGATGCTGGCAGCGATGGTTTCCATCCTGACCGCCCAATCCGCGCCCGCGGTGGCAGGCGCAGCCATCACCACGGCGGAATGGACCCTTTACCGGGACAAGTTCCTCGACCCGGCCGGCCGAATCGTCGACAATGCCAATGCCGGCATCAGTCACAGCGAAGGTCAGGGATACGGACTGCTCTTGTCATATCTTGCCGACAACAGGGGTGATTTCGATCGCATCTGGGCATTTACCCGCACCGAGATGCTGTTGCGGAATGACGGGTTGGCGGCCTGGAAATGGGACCCCTCCGCGACGCCGCGCGTAACCGACACCAACAACGCTACCGATGGCGATCTGCTGATCGCCTATGGGCTGGCGCTCGCCGGATCCGCCTGGCGTCGCCCCGACCTGACCACCGCCGCCGCCACGATCGCCTCGGCGCTGGCCGCAGGCGGCCTGGAACGGGTGGGCGATGCTGTTCTGCTCAAGCCTGGCAATGCCGGGTTCGGCGCCGCCGACCGCCAGGATGGTCCCGTCGTCAACCCGTCCTATTGGGTGTTCGAGGCACTGCCGGTGATGGCCGAGCTGGCGCCGGACGGTCCGTGGCGCGAGCTGGCCAACAATGGCCGCGCCCTGATCGCGACCACAATGAAGATCGGGGAAGCGGGCCTGCCGCCGGACTGGGTGTCGCTGAAGGCTGCGCCACGCGCCGCCGACGGGTTTCCCCAGGATTTTGGCTACAACGCGATCCGCATCCCGCTTTATCTCATCCGCGCGGGAATTCGCGACCGTGCACTGCTGGAGCCGTTCGCAGTGCATATGGCCGACCCCGAAGGGAGGCTGCGCATCGTCGACGTCGCCAACGGCCAGACGCGGCAACTGCTCGACGATGCGGGCTACCGCATCATCCCAGCGCTGGTCGCCTGCGTCATCGACGGCAAGAAACTGCCTGACAGCGTGCAGTCATTTGCCCCGACCGACTACTATCCCTCGACCTTGCATCTGCTTGCGCTCTCCTATGCACGGCGTCACGAACCGGAGTGCCTATGAAGCTGTTCATGCTCACGGCCGCCGGTATAGGGCTACTCGGAGCGGTCGCGCTCCACGGCGGTTATTTCGATATGGTTCCGCCGATTCCGAGTGACGTTCAAATCGCCACCGGCGGCGGACAATCGCAGGCAGGCTACTCGCAGCCGCCAACGGTCGCGCAGGCGGGGCGGAGCGCGACGACGACTGCCCCAACGACGAATTCGGCGTCCACGACCGGTCCTCCAGCGGCGAATTCCGCTGCCACGCCGCCGCCACAAGTTGACGAAACGGCGCTGCGCTATTTCGCGTCCAAGGGCGACACGAGACGGCTCGAGGCGGAGATCGCCAGGTTGAAGGCACTGTATCCGCAATGGACACCGCCGGAGAACCCACTGGCGCCCAGCCAGGCAGGCGACCCGCGACTTGACCAGATCTGGAAACTCTATTCCGAGGGCAAGCTCGCCGAGGTGCGCAAGGCCATCGCCGACAGGCAGGCCGCGCAACCGGGCTGGCAGGCCCCGCCGGATCTGCTCGCCCGGCTGGCCGTCGCGGAGGCCAGGGAACAACTGGTCAACGCGTCCGACCTCAAGCAATACGACACCGTCATCCGTATCGGGTCGGCCAATTCCAGCCTGTTGACCTGCGGTGATGTCGATGTGCTGTGGCGGGTCGCGGAAGCCTTCGCGCAGACGGACCGCAAGGACCGTGCGCGCGACGCCTATCTTTACGTGCTGAACAATTGCAAGAAACCCGAGGAACGTGTCGCCACCATCCAAAAGGCGCTGCCGCTGCTGTCACGAGCGGACCTGGACCAGCTTCTCGCGACCGAGCAGAAGACAGCAGACGGCAAAGGTGAGTTCGCAAGCGTGCGCAACGACATTGCGAGGCAAAGCCTGGCCAATGGCGATGCCGATCCGAAGCTAATCGTGGCGCCGACGGACATCGCCACCGTCCAGACGCTGGCAGATCAGGACGGCCTGTCCTCCGACGACCTGCTGCTGGGTTGGTACTTCGTGCGCCGTGAGAACCCGAAAGAGGCAGAAAACTGGTTTCGCAAGGCCCATGACAAGGAAAACACGGCCGCCGCCTCGCAGGGCTTGGCATTGGCGCTGATCCAACAGGAGCGCTCGGCCGATGCCGAGGACATCCTCTATCCTTGGCGCGACACCAACGACGACACGCGTCGCGTCTACCTGGCCGCGGTAGCCAATCTGCTGGCGGTGACGCCGCAAGCGCCAATTAGTCCGGACGTGCTCCAGCGCATGGTCCAGGCCATCTATGCAGCAAAGGACGCCGCCGCCGCGCAACAACTGGGTTGGTATGCGGACGGCCTCAACCAATCGCAAACGGCGGCACAATGGTTCAAGCTGGCGCTTGACTGGAAGCCAGACGACGAACCTTCCGCCTATGGGCTGGCGCTGACGCTGTGGAAGACCGGCGACAAGGCCGGCGCGCGGGCCATACAGGCCGCCTGGGCGGGACGTTCCGAACGCATCCCCACGGTGGGCGAGCGAAGCATCGAGACGTCGGCGTTCGGCAAGGGCGCGGGGACCGGCGCGCGCGCGCGTCAACGTGCCAGCCGGGAGCAGGCGACAAACCAGACCGGCACAGGCCAGGACAATGTGCGGGTGGGCGGAATGACAAAACAGCAGGCGCGCGGCTGCTCCAGCACACTTGACCCGACCGGGTTGGCGCCGGCTCGGGCGTTGACGCGGGGCTGGTGCCTGATGGGCGCGAACCGGCCGATGGAGGCGGTCGCGGCTTTCGAAGTGGCTCTGCACGGTACCGGCAAGACCCGCGCTGATGCCGCCTACGGGCAAAGCCTAGCGTACCTGCGCGCCGGACTGTCGGATATGGCCGCGGTCGCGGCGTCCAAGGCGCCGCAAGATGCCGACCGTAGCGCGCAACTAAAGACAGCACTCCTGGAAGACCAGGCCAACAGCGCCTTCGATCAAGGCCGTTATGTCGAGACGATCATGGCGCTGGATGAGCGGTCGCGCATTGCGCCGGAGCGCACGGGCCTCATGGTACTGCGCGGCTATGCCTATCTGAAGCTACGCCGCTTTGCCGATGCCGAGCAGGTTTTCCGCGCCGCCGCTGGGACTGGGAGCCGCGAGGCCCTGAAGGGCCTAAACGACGTGAAGACTGCGAGAGAGGCAAAAATCCAGTAACCGCTGCAGGACTCGCGAGGGGTCGCTTCCTCCATACGGGTTTTCATCCGGGCCGATCGGCGCATCATGTTGCCACCAGAGCGCAATCAAATCCGCAATTCGGCTGACCTCGCTGTAATCAGCTATCAACGCCCGATTTTGCCAAAAGCTATCGGTCGGAAAATGTTCATGTTAGCCGCCGCCCGAAGGTGAGCGTACGGCAGCTTTCGGGCTTGGAGAGAGGATCGGCGGATGGCCACTATTCGATTCACTCTCCGTTGCCCATCGAACGCGGATATCAGTCATCAGAGTGTCGCTGTCCGGAAGCTGCGGACGAAGCGGTCCATTACGTCCTCGACATCCGCCATCGAAAGGCAAAGTGGCGGGCACATACGGATAACGTTCCGGTAGGGACCCGAGCGGCTCGCAACGAGGCCGTTGCGTCGGGTCTCCTCGAATACCGCGATTGCCGCCTCCGGTGCAGGTTCCTTCGTAGTCCCGTCTTTCACCAGTTCGATCGCAAGCATCAAACCTTGTCCTCTGATGTCGCCGATCAAGGGATACTGCTTCTTGAGTTCCTCCAGTCTCGTCTTCAGGGCGCCGCCAACGGCGCGTGCATTCTCTTGCAGTCGTTCTTCACGGATGACCTTGAGCACCGCGCGTCCGGCAGCGCATGCGACAGGATTGGCTCCGTAGGTATGAAACAGGAATTTATCAGCCATGGACTCGGCGACGTCTCGCTTCGCGATGACGGCGCCCAGCGGGATGCCATTGCCGACGCCTTTGGCGACAACGACAATATCAGGAACGACGCCATGGGATTCGAACGCCCAGAAGGCATCGCCCGTACGTCCGACGCCGGATTGCACTTCATCAATGATGCAAACGCCACCGGCTGCGCGAACGCGTTCGAAAGCGCCAGAAATATAGCCCTGGGGCATCGGTACGATGCCGCCGTAGCCCTGGACCGGCTCCACAATCATCCCGGCAAGCCGGCCGCTGGTCGAACTGGCTATGGCGCGCTCGACCTCGCCCAGATACGGCTCGACCCCTTCGCCATGAGCGCCACGATATTGGTTGGGCTCGGCCACGAAGGTCACGCCTCCAAGCTGGGGGACGGGGTGACGAAATCCCGAGATTCCGGTCACCGACTGAGCCCCGAAGGTGGCGCCGTGATAGCTCGAGGCAAGCGCAAGCATGTCGATATTGCCCGTATGCGTGCGCGCCATCAGCAAGGCGAGATCGATTGCTTCCGCGCCGCTGTTTGTGAAATGCACCACCCAGTCATGCCCCGCAGGCATCGTTGCAGCGAGTTCCTCGGCATACTGGGCGGGAACCGGATGATAGAACATCGTCGTACAGTGGGTCAGTTCAGCCAGTTGCTCGGTGGCCGCCTTCACCACCTGCGGGTGGGCATGGCCGACCGAAATGCAAAGGTTCATGCCAAGAAGGTCAATGTATTTCTGGTCCTTTTCGTCCCAGACGTATTGGCCTTTTCCACGCTTCAGGATCAGCGGCTCCTTGTAGGGAACGAACTTCCGCTGCGAAGCGGAATAGAAGCGGTTCCTTCGCTCGACGATGGACTCGGTCGACCAGTCGACCTCCAGATTCGAATGAACGTGAGGAGCATTCATGCCCGCCTCCTGCGTGTTTGAAACCGGGGGGATTGAACACAGAATGTGAAGGGCGCGCACGGGGCAAAATCGCCCATCAGGATAAATGATGGAGCCGATTAGTCATGCGATGCGGGACTGTCGACGACGTAGCAGTCGGCGGGAAGGTCGGGCAGGCGTGCGCTGATCGCTTGGGTCAGGACTTCGGCGGTGCGCGCGGCGAAGGCTTCCGGCAGGTTCCCCAGTTCGCGCTCCCGCGCGACGAGCAGGATGTTGCGCGTCAGTCCGGTGAAGGGCAAGGGGTGTACATCAATCTCCATGCCTTCGGCCAGGCCATCGATGAGCAGTGTTGGCGTCAGGATCGCAAAACCCATACCGGACGCGACCGGTGCCATCACCACACTGGAGCGGTCTCCTTCCATGGAGCGGGGTATCTCGATGCGCAGCCGGCTCAAATGCTGATCGACCCGCAGCCCCACCGGTGTCTCGCGCGAAAACCGTACGAAGGCGAGCTTCTTCGAAAGCTTCGTTATGTCACCGACATCCCCCGCGAACCCTTTCGGCGTCACCAGCAAGAACTTCTCAGTCATGATCGGATAGCGCGTAAGGCCTTCGATTTCAAAGAGTTCGCCGGATGTGACGGCGAGATCCGCTCGCCTGGCCCGCAGCAAGGCAACGTGGTCCGTAGCCAGGCCCGCGAAGAGGCTGAGCTCGGGAATGCCGAAGGTCTTGCGGGCAAGCACGGACAGGGCTGGCGCCAATGTTGTGGCGATGGATGCAAGGAGAGCGACGCGCAGCAGTGGCAGCGGCGCGGCATTGACGCGGCGCGCATCCGTGCGAAGCCCCTCGACCTCGGCCAGTATGACGATGGCGCGCCGATGAAGTGCTATTCCCGCCTTGGTAAGTTCGATCGGCCTGAGGTTGCGATCGATCAGGCTGACGCCAAGGGCGGTCTCCAGGTTCTTCAGATGCTGGGACGCTGCGGACTGCGTCATGCCCAGCATTTGCGCGGCTTGGGTGACATGTCTTGTCTCGACCACGGCGGCGAAAACCTCGATGGATCGGAACAGATTGAAATCGAAACTGCCGGTCTTCACTTACCAACTCCCAACGCATCGAGGCTTCATAAGTTTTCCTAATGTTGCAAAAATTCGGTTGAGTGCAAGTGGTTCGATGGAAAAGATCGCGCCGTTGCAACCAACAAAGGTATCGACTCGGTGAATGACAGCGCACGCATCGTGATCATTGGCGGCGGCGTCATCGGCCTGGGCATCGCCTATCATCTCGCCGAACTCGGGATGACCGATGTGGTCCTGCTGGAGCGCAACCAACTGACCAGCGGCACGTCCTGGCATGCCGCCGGGATCGTCGGCCCGCTGCGCGCCAGCCTCAACCTGACGAAGCTTGCGCAGTACGCGACGGAACTGTTTCCGCGCCTTGAGGAACTGACCGGACAGGCCTCCGGCTATCGGCGGACGGGCGGCGTTTGGCTGGCGCGACGGCCGGAGCGGATGGACGAGCTGAAACGCATCGCGCATATGGGCGATGTCTGCGGACTGAAGGTCGAGATCGTCGATCAAGCCAGCATATCGGAGCGCGTGCGCGGTATCGTCGTCGACGATATCGAGGGTGCGCTGTGGGTCGAGGAAGACGGTCAGGCCAATCCAGTCGACATCTGCGCGGCCTATGCAAAACGCGCCCGTGTCGCCGGCATTCGTATCCTGGAGGGGGTGGCCTGCGCAGGCTTCGTGACGAAGAACGGCCGCGTCGCCGGCGTCAAGCTCGCTTCCGGCACTATTATCGACTGCGAGACGGTCGTGAACTGCGCCGGCGCCTGGGCACGCGATATCGGCGCTCTTGTCGGCGTACCCGTGCCGCTGCAGGCCGTCGAGCATATGTATGTGGTGACGGAGCCGGTTGCGGGCCTGCAGGATCCGTTCCCGATCGTTCGCGACCTTGATGAATGCATTTACATCAAGGGTGATTCCGGAAAGCTGGTCCTTGGCGGGTTCGAGCCGAATGCCAAGATTTTTGACATTCGCGGACCGGCGGGCAGCAGGCCTTTCCTCGAATTGCCCGAGGATTGGAATCAGTTCGAGCCGTTCATGTCGGCTGGGCTGAAGCTTCTGCCGGCGCTCTCCGAAACCGGCATCAGGCACTTCATGAATGGCCCGGAGAGTTTCACACCCGACACAAGGCCGCTCATGGGAGAGTCACCATATCTGCGCGGTTTTTATGTCGCCGCCGGCTTCAACTCGACCGGCATGATGTCGTCGGCGGGAGCGGGCAAGGCTATGGCCGAATGGATCGTCGACGGAGAACCCGGCCTCGATCTGTGGGCGCTCGACATTGCCCGCTTCGACCGGTCCGCTGCGGCGCGGTCCTTCGTCGGGGCCAGGATGGAGGAGGCGGTCGCCGATCTCTTTCGCATGCACTGGCCCTACAAGCAGGCGACCGCGGGACGCGATATCAGGCGTTCCGGCTTTCACCAGGCCTTCGCCGATGCCGGTGCCGTGTTTGGCGCGCCAACCGGCTGGGAACGTCCGCTCTGGTTCGGCCAGGATGAGGCCGGTCGGACCCCCAACTATTCCGTGGGCGCCCAAAAATGGTGGGCTGCCGCCAAGGCCGAAGTCGACCGCATGTCTCGAGGCGTCGGCCTGTTTGAGCTCTCTCCCTTCACCAAGCTTGAGGTCACCGGGTGCGACGCGGTGAAGCTGATGCAGCATTTGTGTGCCAACGACATCGATGTCGCCGAAGGCCGCGCCGTCTATACGCAAATTCTCAACCCGCGAGGCGGCATCGAGGCCGACGTGACGGTTCTGCGAAGTGGCGAGGACACATTCCGGGTCATTTCCGGCGCGGCGACGAGACAGAAGGATCTTGCCTGGATTCGGCATCATGCACAGGATCTCGATCTCAATGCTTCGGTCTTCGACCTGACATCGTCCGAAGCCGTCCTCGGTGTCATGGGGCCACGTTCGCGCGAACTGCTGCAGAGCCTGACCGACGCCGATCTTTCAGATGCGGCGTTTCCGTTCTCGACCTCGCGGCGCATCGACATCGGAATGACCGATGTCCGGGCAACGCGTGTCAGCTTTGTCGGCGAACTCGGCTTTGAGCTCTACGTGCCGGTTGAGTGCGCGCAACATTTGCTGGCCACGCTCGCGGCGGCAGGCGCCGCGCACGGTCTTGTCTTCTGCGGTCACTATGCACTGGACGGCTGCCGGCTGGAAAAAGCCTATCGCCATTGGGGACACGATATCGGGCCAAAGGATACCCCTTTGGAAGCGGGCCTATCCTTTGCCGTATCCTGGAAGAAAGGCGATTTCATCGGTCGTGAAGCGCTGCTGGCGCAAAAGGCCGAAGGCGTGAAGCGCCGGTTGATGCACTTCGCGGTGGTGGACGCCAACCCGCTCCTTCTTCATGACGAACCCATCTACCGGGACGGAAAGCTTGCCGGCTTGACGACGTCGGGCGGTCTTGGTTTCCGCACCGACTTGAGCCTTTGCCTTGGCTACATCACTTGCGAGCCCGGCGAGACAGCGGCGCGGATGCAGGCGTCCCGCTACGAAATCGCAGTCGCCGGCACACGCCATGCGCTCCGGCCGCTCGACAGGCCCCCCTATGATCCGACTGGCGCCAGGATGCGCCCACGCGAGGAGAGAAACTCATGAGACAGCATGCCCGCGTCGTGATCATCGGCGGTGGCGCCATGGGCGTGTCCCTGCTCTACCATCTCTCCAAGCGTGGTTGGAGCGACGTCACCCTTGTCGAGAAGCATGAGCTCACCGCAGGCTCCACCTGGCATGCGGCGGGGCTTTGCACGCATTTCGCCCACAACGCCACGATCATGGCGATGCGCGCTCATTCGGTGCGGCTTTACCGGGAAACACTGACAGCCGAAACCGGGCTGCCGACCGGCTTTCACCCAAGCGGCGCACTGCGCATCACCCGGTCAAAGGATCGAATGGATGAATTCCGCCATGTGCAAGGCCTCGGCCGGTTCGTCGGTCATGATTTCCATATCCTGAGCCCGCGTGAACTCCAGGACATCTATCCGCTCTGCGTGACGAAAGGCATCATCGGTGCGATCTTCGAACCCAATGATGGTCATGTCGACCCGACGTTGGCGACCAATGCGATGGCGGTCGGCGCGCGCTCGCGAGGTGCCGAGATCATCCGCCACAATCAGGTCTTGGCAATCGAGCGCAAGGCATCGGGCGAGTGGCTTGTGCGCACGGCGCAAGGCGACATTGTTGCCGAGCATGTGGTGAACGCCGCCGGCACCTGGTGCCGCGAGATTGGCACCATGATGGGTCTTGACCTGCCAGTCGTGCCGATGCTGCACCAATATGTCGTGACCGACACCGTTTCAGAGATTGCGGACCGCATCGCCGCCGGGGCCAAGGAACTGCCGATCATCCGTGATCCGGAGGAGAGCTGGTATCTTCGCCAGGAGCGCGACGGCTACATTGTCGGCCCGTACGAGAAGTCGGCCCAGCCCTGGGCGGTCGACGGCGTCCCGCCGGCGTTCGGCATGGAACTGCTGCCGCCCGATCTGGACCGCGTGGAGCACATCATTGCACTGGCGATGGAGCGCGTTCCCGCGCTCGCCAACGCTGGCATCAAGACGGTGGTCAATGGTCCAATCACCTTCACGCCGGATGCCAATCCGCTGATCGGCCCGGCCTTCGGTCTCGGCAATGCATGGCTGCTGACCGGGTCGAGCATGGGTGTCATGGAAGGCGGCGGCGCCGGAAGCTTCCTTGCCGATTGGATCGTCGGCGGTGCGCCGCCAAGCGATGCGCTCGCCATCGATCCGCGCCGCTTCGGCAATTATGCCGACCGCGATTATCGCATCGACAAGGCGGTCGAAGGATTCGGCCTGCAATTCGGCATTCATTTTCCCAATGAGGAACGTGAAGCCGGACGCCCGCGCCGCACGACGCCCGCGCTGGACATGCAGAAAGACCAGGGAGCGGTGCTCGGTGCCGCCTATGGCTGGGAGCGGCCGAACTGGTTCGCCGCCGGCGGAGGCGATCGACACGTGCCGCTTACCTTTCGCCGGCCCGGCTGGTTCAATGCGGTGCGGGACGAATGCCTTGCCGTGCGCGACGGCGTCGGCGTCATCGACCTGTCGGCCTTCTCCAAGTTCGAGATCACCGGCGCTTGCGCCGGCGCATTCATGGCTTCTCTCGGCGCCAATCGGCCGCCGGCACGCCAGGGCCGCATAGGCCTCGTCCACGCGCTGACGTCAAAGGGCGGTGTTGCCTCGGAATTCACCGTGACGCGCCTTGGCGACGAGGCCTTTTATCTCACCAGCGCGGCGGTCGCCGAAAGGCACGACGAGGATCTGCTGCGCGTGCGCGCAGCCGCCTTTGCGGACGTCACGATCGAGAACGTAACCGAAAAGCGCGGCGTGCTGGCCATCATGGGCCCGCGCGCCCGTGACCTGCTCGAAACGGTGAGCGAGGTCGACCTGTCGAATCCTGCTTTCCCCTGGCTCTCGGCCCAGATCATTCGCATCGCCGGCATCAAGGCCGCGGCCCTCAGGGTCTCCTATGCCGGCGAGTTGGGATGGGAACTCCACGTCCAGCTTGTGCAGGTCGGCAATCTTTATGATGCGCTTACGAGGGCCGGCCGGCGTTTCGACCTGCGGCCGTTCGGTATCTACGCCCTGAACGCGATGCGGCTGGAGAAGGGCTATCGCGCCTGGGGCGCTGATCTGACGACGGAGCGAACGCCGCTGGAAGCCGGACTCGACACTCTGGTCAAAACCGAGGGGCGCGCTTTCGTCGGCCGCGAGGCCATGCTCGCACGCGTTGGCGACGGCGCCTGGAAAATGGTTCTTCTTGAAATCGACGATGACGGTCAACAGCTGCCCTTCTACGCCCATTCTGTCATGCAGGCGGATCGGCCTGTCGGCATCGTCACGTCCGGCGCCCACGGCTTCCGCATCGGCAAGACCGTTGCCCTTGCCTATCTGCGGCCAGGCATCTCGGCGGATGGGCTGACCGTCTCCATCCTGGGCAAGGAGTTCCCGGCGCGAGAACTGCCAGAACCCCCTTACGATCCCGGCAATTTGCGCGTTCGCGGCCTCGGTGCCGGCGAACCGGTTGCCTTGACCCCTGCCTGAGATCGGAGAAGAAAATGGACAAGGATGCGACGATCACGACCGAAACGTCAGCGCCACGAACCGGGGGCCGTGCTGGAAGACAGGGCAGCCGTACCGCGCAGCAGGCGCCGCGCCGTCCCTATATCAATCGCAGGATCGGCACCTTCAATATCCTGGACGAAGAAGGTTTGAGCCTGATCGAGGCGAACGCCGACCGGCTGCTCAAGGAAATCGGAATGGAGTTCCATGACGATCCCGAAATCCTTGATCTCTTCCGCAACGCGGGCGCCGACGTGCAGGGCACGAGGGTACGCTTCGAGCCGGGCATGTGCCGCAAGATCATCCGCGCCACCGCTCCATCCCAGTTCAAGCAACATGCCCGCAATCCCGCCAATACGGTTATGATCGGCGGCGACAACACCGTGTTATGCCCGTCCTGGGGGCCGCCTTTCGTCCACGACCTCGACCGGGGCCGGCGCTATGCCACGATCGGCGACTTTCGCGACCTGGTGAAGATCCACCACATGATCCCGCATTTGCACCATTCGGGTGGCGTCGTCTGCGAGCCTGTCGACCTGCCGGCCAACAAGCGGCACCTCGACATGCTCTACACGCATATCCGTCATTCGGACCGGGCGTTCATGGGCGCCTTCATCGGTTCCAAGCGGGCACAGGATGCGGTCGACATGGCCAAGATCGTCTTCGGCGAGGAATTCGTCGCCAACAACGCCGTGCTCTACAACGTGGCCAACACCAATGCGCCGCTCGTTCTCGACGCCAACATGTCCGGCTCTTTGAAGGTCTATGCTCGCAACAACCAGCCGGTCGCGTGCACGCCTTGGACGCTGGCCGGCGCGATGAGCCCTTGCACGGTCGCCGGCACGCTGGCGCAGGTGCTGGCCGAAGCGCTCGCCTGTCTCTCTCTCGTGCAGTTGATCAACCCGGGAGCGCCGTGCCTGATGGGGAGCTTCGCCAGCACCATCTCGATGCAGAGCGGCGCGCCGACATTCGGAACGCCGGAAGCGGGAAAGATGGTGCTTGCATGCGGGCAGCTGGCGCGCCGCGTTGGTGTGCCGTTCCACACGGTCGGCTCATTGTCGGCCTCCAAGCTTCCCGACGCCCAGGCCGAACAGGAAGCGACGTGGGGCATTCTAATGTCGATGTTTGCCGGCGCCAACGTGATCAATCACGCCACCGGCTGGCTGGAAGGCGGACTGGTCACCGGCTTCGAGAAGACCATCATCGACGCTGATCTCTGCGGTAAGGTCGCCAGCCTGTTCGAGGGCATCGATCTCTCGGTCAATGCGCAGGCGATGGAAGCGATCGAAGCGGTTGGACCGGGGTCGCATTTCCTTGGCAGTGCGCATACGCAGTCCAATTTCCTCTCTGCGTTCTACCGGTCGTCCAGCAGCGATAACAATTCCTTCGAACAGTGGAACGAGGACGGGCGGCTCGACGCCGCACAACGCGCCAACCGGCAGTGGAAGCGGCTGCTCGACGACTATCAAGATCCCGGCCTCGACCCGGCAATCGACGAAGCGCTGCAGGCCTTCATCGCTGGACGCAAGGCGAGCGAGCCTGACCAGGCCTATTTCTGAGCGGGACGTTTCATCGCGATGTGTAGCCTTATGCGGTCCATCGTTTTTCCTAATGCGAGGAAATTTAGGACGGATTGGCTGCACGTTCCGCTAACCTGCTGAATAGACTGAAACGAATTCAGCGCAACTTCGATTGGGGAACGACATGAAATACCACCTTCTTGAAAGAGCTTTCGGCGTCCTGCTTCTCGCGCCCGTCTCATCGGCGATCGCCGCTGACGTTACGATGCCTGATCCTAACTACGCCACCGCGACGGCGGTCATGAACGTCATCAAGGACGCCGCCGAGCAGGAACTCGGGCTGGACATCTCGACCGTCACCACAACCGCTGTTCCAGTGATCTGGGAGGCGATGGCACGCAACAAGGGCGAGGTCGACATCTGGCCGGACGTCTGGCTGCCGAATCAGCAGGGCCTGGTCGACAAATACGTAAAGGGTGCCGGCACCGTGAAGCTGGCGCAGAACGGCTACGAGGCCAAGCAAGGCTACTGCGTCACCCAGGTCACCGTCGACAAATACGGCATCAAGGATGTCTCCGACCTCGCCAATCCCGACAATGCCAAACTGTTCGATACCAATGGCGACGGCAAGGGCGAAATGTGGATCGGCGCATCGGGCTGGCAATCGACCAACATCGAGAAGGTTCGGGCCCGCGACTACGGCTTTGCCGATTTCTTCGACTTACAGGTGACCGACGAGGCGGTGGCGGCAGCTTCGCTCGACCGCGCCGCGAAAGCCGACAAGCCATGGGTCGGCTACTGCTACAGCCCGCACCAGAATTTCGCCCGCTACAAGCTCGCTTTCCTGACCGAGCCGAAAAATGATCCGGCAAAATTTGTCGTCGTGCAGCCCAACGATGACCCTCAATGGTTCGAAAAGTCGAAAGTCTCATCGGCCTATGCTGACACCACCGTGCACGTCGCTTATGCTGCCTCGCTTGCACAGCGTCAGCCCGATCTGGCCGCCGCGCTGGAGCGGACCCAGTTCAATCCGGACGACATCAGCAAATGGGCTTATGCGATCATCGTCGACAAGAAGCCTGCCGACGAGGTGGCCAAGGAGTGGATCAAGGCTCACCCCGGCGACGTCGCAAAGTGGTTCGGCCGCTGATCGTCGCGAAGCGCTGGAATTGCGCCCGCTGGCTGACCGGTCCTTGGCAGCCTGAAGATAAATCAGATGGGATAATCGTGGGCGCCCCTTGGCATGGCCTTATCGTTGAAAACTGACCTTCATCCGGCCGCTACCGCGATCGCGATGAGGGGGGTCTGGAAGGTCTTCGGCGCCCGCGCGCCGGAGGCAATGGCAGCCATCCAGCGCGATCGGCTGGACAGGGACGAAGTCATCAAGCGCTTCGGCTGCGTCGTGGGCGTAGCCGATGTAAGCATATCGGTCCGCCCGGGTGAGATCTTCTGCGTGATGGGCCTGTCGGGCAGCGGGAAATCGACGCTGATCCGCCACATCAACCGCCTTCTCGAACCTTCCGCCGGAGAGATTTTCGTCGACGGCGAGAACATCATGGCGAAAGCTCCGGCCGAACTGAGGGCGCTGCGGTCGCGCAAGATCAGCATGGTGTTCCAGAGTTTCGGGCTGCTTCCACACCGGACCGTGCGCGACAACGTGGCGCTTCCCCTAGAGATCCAGGGGGCCAGCAAGCAGCAGCGTTTTGATGTTGCCGAGGCAGCGCTCGCCAAGGTCAATCTTTCCGATTGGGGCGACCGCTATTGCCACCAACTGTCGGGCGGCATGCAGCAGCGCGTAGGGCTGGCCCGCGCGCTCGCGGCGGATTCGGCGATTCTCCTGATGGACGAACCGTTCAGCGCGCTCGACCCCTTGATCCGGCGGCAGCTTCAGGATGAATTCCTGGCGTTGTCGCGTTCGATGGGCAAAACGGTCGTCTTCATCACCCACGATCTCGACGAGGCGATCCGCATCGGCGACCGCATCGCCATCATGAAGGATGGCGTCATCATCCAGATCGACACGCCCGAGGATATCGTCACCGTTCCCAAGCACGATTATGTCGCCAAGTTCGTCGCGGACATATCGCGGCTGAAGGTGATCACCGCCGGTCGCATCATGGAACCTGTCGAGAGCTTCAGAAGGCGGAACCCTTCAGGGCTGGACCTAGAGCGATTGCGCAAGGTGAGTTCCCAGCAGCCACTGGGCGAGCTTGTGGAACTCGCGGCGCGAGATGCCGCGCCGCTCGCGGTGATAGACGGCGACGGGGTCGTTGGCGGTATCGTCGACCGGCAGGTCCTTCTAGAAGGGTTGCGAAAGGGCGGACGGTCGTGAACGCCTATGATCCGGTTTCCAAACAGCCGCTCGAGCAGGATCGATCGGCGGAGAATCGTCTCGTCGCGGAATTCGTTGTTCAAAACCCGGCCTATTATGTCGATGCGTTCGCGCGCATAAGGCGCGCGCGCAACTCCGTCTGGCCGTTCAATGTCACTGCAGCCCTGCTCGGGCCGGTATGGGCCGCCGCCCGTGGCATCGTGGTCCTGTTCTGGATCGCTTTTTTCCTCGAGATGTTCGCCGTCGTGCAAATCGGCGTTGGCGTCGCCGGCAACCTTGGCACGGCCGAACAGGCACGCGCCGAGCGGCTGACCAAGCAGGCGACAGCACGCGAAGAACAGGCAAAGGCCGCGGAGGCAGCGGGAGCGGACAATGCCGCGGGCTTGAAATCGTCGGCGGCAGCCCTGCAGAAGGCGGCAGACGCCGCGAATTCGCAGGCGGACGCAGCCAAGGGGAAGGCCCCCCTGCTGATAGGGTTGGGCCTCTTCACGTTGCTGCTGGCCAAGCTTGCGAGCGGCTTTCTTGCCAACCGGTTGCTTGAGCGACGGTTTGCGCGATGGCGATCGACGCCCACGATGGGGCACGGAATCAGCTACCCTCTTTCGCTGTGCGCTCTCGTTTTCTGCATTCTGGCTTACGGGTTCTCAGCCTATCGCTTTGCCGGGGCGGCGCCGGCCGCCTGGCTTACGGTCGCGCCGTCAAATCGCGACTGGCAGGCTGCCCTGTCCTCGACCCTGGATGGGCTGATGGAGGGGATTTCCCATGCTGGAGAAGGCTTTTTTGGTGCGATAACCGGAGCCATCTCCCTGGTGCTGGACGGGCTGTCCTACGCGCTGACGGGAATGCCGTGGCCTGTGACCATGGCGATCATCCTCATTCTGGCCTGGCAACTAGCCGGGCCGCGCGTCGCTATCTTCACCGCCGCGGCACTCGCCTATCTCGCCGTCCTTGGTTTCTGGGAAAAGAGCCTTGAAACAGTCGCTCTGCTGGGCACAGCCGCGATCCTCTGCCTGGTGATCGGCATCCCCCTCGGCATCTGGTGCGGGCGCCGGCCGCGCGTCTACACGGCGCTGCGGCCGGTGCTCGATTTCATGCAGACGATGCCCGCCTTCGTTTATCTTATCCCGGTCATTGCTTTGTTCGGCATTGGTAAGCCGCCCGGAGTCATAGCCACGCTGATCTTCGGTACGCCGCCCGTAGTGCGCTTGACCGCGCTTGGCTTGCAAGGCGTCCCTCCGGCCATTCGGGAAGCAGCGCAAGCTTATGGTGCCACGAAATGGTTTGTCTTGACACGCGTGGACCTTCCGCTCGCGATGCCATCCATCATGGCTGGGATCAATCAGACGATCCTGATGTGCCTTTCGATGGTTGTCATCGCATCGCTGATCGGCGCGAAGGGCCTAGGCGAGGATGTCTTGAACGCCCTTCAATACGCAGCCGTGGGGCAGGGCCTTATGGCAGGCTTCGCGATCCTACTGTGCGCCATGATCATTGACCGGATTGTACAGGGACGAACCAGGTAGGGCTCGCATAAATGGATGTGGGCGCGGTGTTAAGACGTTTGAAATGAAGCAGCCAACCCTGTGGCCTCGACTTGAAGATGTCCGCTTTTGGCGGCCTTGGAGGGACGATCGGCGGCCGGTGCGCCCGCTCCTATACGTCGTATGTTCTCGAGGCCAGGCATCTGCTGGTGGGCATACGCAAGCTGGTCTATGTCGCACTACGCCAAGACTGGATCGAAATCGACCCCACAGCGGCGGTCGAATGGCGGCCCGCCTATTCCGGCTGGAAAGCGTGGTCGCGCGAAGCGATGACGCAATTCGAAAACCGTTGGCCGCTAGGCACCGCGGCACGCACTTGCTAGGGCTTGCACTTTGGCTTGGCAACCGTCGCGGCGACGTCGCGGGTCTGCGTTGGGACCAGAGGGGTCACCGGATGCGGCCGATAGGCGCGGCGAGACTGTCCTGGTCAACGGCAATGGCGAGGCGTTCTCCGCCAAGTCGCTGACGGGGATGGCGCATTGGTGCAAGCTCGCCGCCCTCCCAAAAGGCCTGACGCCGCACGGACTGAGCAAATCGCTCGGGGTTTGTCTGGCCGAAGCAGAGGCCTTATGGACGTTCTCGGTCATGACGATATCGATCATGCCGAGCTCTATTCGCGCGAGGCATCCCCAGGTTCGGCTGGCGGTGCAGGATGGATCGAGTCGTGCGTCTGGTGGTGGGCCCGGAGGGGAAGTCATCTCGTCAACGAAAACAAACAGTTAGCGGGTGATTGCTCTACCTCAAGCTACGAGCAAATTCTTCAGCAAGTCGAAGTCCGTCGGGATCAACTCCCGTCGCGTAACCTTTTTGTGTTAGATGGGAGTTGATAACTCCGGTGCCAATGTTGCCTGCAGCACCTGGAGCATAAGGACAGCCCCCTAGGCCGCCCGCGGAACTATCGAACGTAGCAATGCCCCAATCCAACGCGACGTCCACATTCGCACGAGCTCGACCGGAAGTGTCATGGAAGTGGCAGGCTACCATCGGTGCTGGAACCCGGTCGAGCACGCGTTCCAGCATGAGACTTACGCGTTCCGGCAATCCCCGGCCGATCGTGTCCGCTACCGAGATCTCATGGCAACCCAGGTCCATCAGTTGCGAAGAAACCATTGCGGCTGCTTCGGGCGCGATTTCGCCCTCGTAAGGACAATCGACGGCACAAGACACGTAGCCGCGAACTGGAATGCCGTGCGACCTCGCGAGGCTTATCGCCGGCACGAATCGTTCCAGGCTTTCAGCTATGGTGCAGTTGATGTTTCTGGACGCGAAAGTTTCCGAGGCGCTGGTAAAGACGGCCAGTTCGTCAGCGCCCGCGGCAATCGCGGCGATGGCACCCTTGTCGTTGGGCACCAGCACGGAGCGTATCAAGCCTTTCCGCGCCGGCGCCCGTCGCATCACCGCGTCATGATCGGCCATCTGGGGCACCCATCTTGGCGAGACGAACGCGGTGACCTCGATACGAGAGAGACCGGCATCTGCCAGCAGACGGATGAGCTTCAGCTTGTCCTCGGTCGAGACGATATTTTTCTCGTTTTGCAGGCCGTCACGAGGGCCCACCTCGACAATCGTGACCTTGCGATCGCCGCTCATTAATGGACGGCCGCGTACATGATCGTTTCTTCCGTGGCAATCCGGCGGTCCATTTCCTCGACGATCTTGCCCTGGCGGGCAATGAGGATGCGGTCGGAAAGGCTTAGTATCTCCGGCAAGTAAGACGAGATTACCGCGACTGCGATCCCCTGGTCAGCAAGCTGGTTTATGAAGGTATGGATTTCGGCGATAGCGCCGACGTCGACGCCGCGCGTCGGCTCATCGAAGACCACAAGTCTAGGCTTCTGGACGAGCGCTTTGGCAATCACGACCTTCTGCTGATTGCCGCCGGACAGTTCGATGACTTTCGCGTCCGGGTCGATGGCCCTCACAGTGAGACGTTTACGCCATTCATCGGCAACGGATCGTGCTTGCTTCATGGACACGATGTTGAAGCCGCCAAAGGATTGTCCGCCGAGCTGGCCCATGTAGATGTTTTCGGCAATGCTCATCGTCTCAAAGAAGCCTTCCGCCTTTCGCTCTTCGGTCACATAGACAATGCCGTCGCGCACAGCCGGCGCGGGCACCAGATAGCGCTTGGACTGGCCATCGATCTTGACTTCTCCGCCATGAAAGAAATCACGTTTCAGAACCCCGGATACCACCTTCAGCGTCTCGGTCCGGCCGGAGCCGACCAGGCCGAAAATCCCGGTCACCTGCCCCGCATACAGCGAAAACGATGTGTTGCGCACCATATTGCCCATCGAGAGATTTTCCACCGAGAGCACTTTTGCGCCACGCGGCCTTGGAGCGCGCATGCGCGAGGCACCGCTGTAGATCTCATCTGTCAGCGTTCGACCGACCATGGCCTGAATGATCTTCTGCCGATCGAACGCGGCGGCCTTGTCCGAGGCCACCAGCCTGCCATCTCTCAGGATGGTAATCCGATCCGCAACCATGAGCGCCTCTTCAAGCGCATGCGAAATGAATATGATGGAGACCCCCTCGTCCTTCAGCTTCCTGATCAGCTTGAAGAAGTAGCTCTTTTCCTCCGGTGTGAGGGTCGCCGTCGGCTCATCGAAGATAATTACCTTTGCCTTGTGATGCACCGCTCGCGCGATCTCGACCATCTGCTTCTGTGCGGCGCCTAAAGAGCCTACGATGGCAGACGGATCAACGTGGAAGTTCAGGGACTGGAGGAATTGCTGAGCGGAAATATAAATGCCGCGAAGCCGGTTCAAAGGCTTCTCTTTTCCCAGATAAATGTTCTGAGCGACCGACATAGATGGAACCAGGCTGTTTTCCTGGTAGACCATGGCTATCCCTTTCGCGAGCCCCTCAGCGGGCGTTGCGAGCTTCTCCTCACGGCCGTTAATGAACATCTTGCCGCTGCTGAGCGGATAGACCCCGGCGATGATCTTCGTCAGTGTCGACTTCCCGGCGCCGTTCTCGCCGAGCAGCGCATGAATCTCGCCGGGTAGCAGCTGAAAGTCGACGTCCGAAAAAGCGGGATTGCCGCGAAAATCCTTTGTAGCGGCCTTGAGTTCGACAATCGGTGTCATGCCGCCGACCCCATGAGAACCGAGAGGTCGTCCGGCTCGGTCGGAGAGAGATGATCGAGCGCAAGGATTTCGCCGCGACCTTTGGAGGTGATAAACAGCCTGTCGCGGATTTCAACACAGGATGTGATGCCATGCCGGCGGCCATCGGCCCTGCTGTGGGCGCTCCAAATGGGCTGAAAGCTGTCATCGAGACGAAGCAGGAGGCCATATGAACGGCTCGGTGCCCAGGGTTTGTGGATGCCCAGTCGGATGACGCTACCCGCTTGCAGCGGTTCCTTGAAACTGCGTCCGCTCGAAAGCGTAGGTGCGATCCAATATTCCGGCGCAATGGTTTCCATCATTTCGCGCCTGTAGCGGTTTTCGCGCAGCACAAATTCCTGCAGCTGGGAGCGGACCGCAAACATCGTTAGCCAGTATCCATTCTGGCTGGCTGGCTGAATCCGTCCGGGATATGCCGGCAAATCCGCAAGCACCGTTGCGATGCTGCGGTCGACAACGTCCAGCGCCAAAAGGCGATGTTTCCAGGCTTCAGAAATGACCAGCTTGCCGTCCCTTGCTACGGTGATGCCCGAGGGAAATCCCAGGCCTCCTTTGATGAGGCTCGCGTTTCCGGCTCCCAGATCAATTCTCACGACGCTTCCGCTGCGGCCAAGATTCAAGAGGTCCCGGCTCCATTCGAGGGCCGAATGGGCGCTCGAACCATTGCAAACGACCAGCGTGTCCTCATCCAGGAAAACGGCTGCCGTTGGACAGTTGAGCTGCTGGCCGGACAGATTCGCGGCAAGTCGCTTGCCGTCATGCCGACCACCGACGATCGCGATACCAAGATTGTCCAAGCCCACGGCAAGGACCCCTTGCGGTGATGCGGATAGGAAGGTGATCTCGGTATCGTAAGTGCTCCGAATGGAGGTACTTCCGTTGTCGTGAAGTTCAACCAGCTGATTGCCAGACGTGAGCAGCATTTGCCCCCTCGCAATCGTCAGATTGTCCGCTCCATCTATCATCGAGATGCTGGCAATGCGCTCCAGGTAGTTGTTGGGCTTGAGCGCACCATCCATGACCGGAACCGTGATGGAATGATCGCCGCGCCCACCCATGAACTTGTCGAAGATACTGCCGATGCGACCAGACATGTTCATGCGTTTGCTCCCCAATAGGACGCTTGTGACGTCCAGGTTGGATCAGCGTCGGGCAGCTTGAGACGGCCTATCCGATCATTGTAGAGCCCGCCGAGATACAGATATCCCTTGTGCTCGCGCATCGACGTCACCATCGGGTGGTTCTTGCCTCCAAGGTCCCAATAGGATTCCACGATTTCGCCGTTCGGCTTGAATTTGAGCACGCACCCCGTGTTGATGTTCGGGAACAGCCATTCGTCGCGGGCGACACGCTTGGCCATGCGTTTGCGCAGCGACGGCATTCTCATCGCCAGGTCGAGAGCCGGCGATCGCATGCCGACAAGAGCCACCCAGAAACTTCCATCCGAGGCTCGATTGATGTTGTCGGGATACCCCGGAAGATTCGGGATCGTCGTTTCGCACGTGCCCTTCTTGGGACCGTCGAACCAGTATCGATTTACACGGCAGCCCCAGGTCTCGGCAAAGAAAAACGATTGTCCGTCGCCGGCCATGCAGACCCCATTTGGGAATTGCAAATTTCTGAGGATCGTTTTGGTCGAACGATCGCGTGGGTCAAAGCAGATCAGGCGGCCGTTGCCCCTGCTCTCCAGCGCATCTGTCGCCCAGTCGTGCATGTCGTAACGGATGGTTGCTTCAGAAAAAAAGATGCGGCCGTCCGGCGCGATGTCGAGGTCGTCGGCAAGCTTCAATCGGGAATCGTCGATCACCGACAGGACCGTCCGCTTGGTCTCGTCGGTCAGCTTCGTGACCTGTCGATCCGGCGAAACCTGATAGAGACCCATCCCCCCAATACAGACATTCAGGTTCTCGTTGGCATCAAAGGCCAGGCCAAGGGGATGGCCGCCAATATGAACGAATATCTCCCACTTGGTGTAGTCCGGCGCGAAGAAGCGAACGATGTCGCCGTGCCGATTTGGACAATAGAGATTGTCGTTCCGATCGAAAATAACGTCCTCCGGGCCTTCGATCTCGCCCTTGCCGATGAGCGAAACATCCTTCAGCCGATCGTTGAGTGCGTAGGGACTGTCAGATCCCGGGTCGGTCTCTGGAAGTGCCGGGAGACGGAAATACCCGGGTGACACATACACCTTGTTCAGAAGCTTGTGCCGGTTCTTCAGCCAACGGACGTCGATGGCCACCACGACGAGCAGAACAATTCCAAGGATCATGGAACTGATGCCGCCGCTGATACCGACGCGAACCATGCTGTCGGTCAGAATGAGCACGACCACCGCGCCCAGTACGGATTTCACCACCGACCCACGGCCACCGCCCAGACTGTTGCCTCCAAGGACGGCCGCGGTCAGCGCCGCGATTTCGAGGCCGACTCCGGTATCTGATCCGGCGCTGCCTAGGCGTGCCGCGAAGAACACGCCGGCCAACGACGCAAGCACGCTCGACCAGACATAGGTGGTGAAGATGGTGAACTTGACCCGCAGGCCGGCATTGTAGGCGGAACGACGGCTGCCGCCGACAGCCGTAATATGCCATCCGGCGCGCGCCCTGGTGAGAATGACGTGCCAGAGCCCTATGACGACGATGGCGACGAGGAACGAGAAGGGAATGCCAAGGACCTCGCCTTCTCCGATAAAGAACCAGAGATCGGACTCCGGGAAAACCGCCGATATCTGAACCGCGTAACGCAGGAGGATGATATCGACGATCGATCGAATGATGATGAGCGTGACCAGCGTTGTCAGGAATGCGCGGATCCGCAAATAGCCAATCAGGAAGCCATTGACCGCCCCGCACAGGGCGCCGACAGCCAAGGTCGCTATCACGGTGGCCCAGACCGGCCATTCCAGTAAGGTGATGCAAACAAGGGCCGTGATGTTGGCCAGGGCAAACACGCTGCCGACCGAGAGATCCAGGCCTCCCGCCAGCAGCACAACGCCCATGGCGACGACGACCAGCGAAAATTCCGACAGTTGGCGCGACGTCTCCGTTAGACTCGACAGCGTGAAGAAATGCGGATTCTGGAGAAGAAAAAAGCTGATCGTCATGATCGTCGCAAGCACGGGAACGGCGTTGTCGCTCCAGCGCTTGGTCAGCACTTCGCCAAGCACCTTTTCCGGAAAATAGCGAAAATAGAGGCGCTCGATCGCTTCCATCTTAAAATCCTAACTGCAGACATTGTCGGGAAGATCACCGCGTTTCCACGCGGTGACCCGATACAAAATTACTTTTTGAGCTGATCCAGATCCCAACAGCTGTTCGTCGACATCGTTTCCTTGCTGATGATCTTGTTTGGCGTGTACAGCGCGAACTTCACGGCGCCTGCCGCTTCTTTCGATTGCAGCAACACCTTGATCGCGTTGTTGAGATCGCGCCCCTGGCCTTCGACGTCGTAGGAAATGACCTCCTTGAACGTTCCGTTTTCCACGCCCTGGCATGCCGTCTTGTTGCCGCCGCCGGATGTGATGAGATAAATATCCTTGCCGGACTCCTGGATCGCGGCGCCGGTTCCGGCGTCCATCACATCCCAAAACCCGATGATGCCACACAGGTCTGGATTCTGCTGGATCACCGTCTGTGCGATACCGCGTGCCTTCGACTGATCCCAGTCGCCGGTCTGGCTGGAAACGATCTTGATGTCGTCATGACCCTTCAGCGTCTCGGAGATCGCATTGAGCTGATAGACGCTGGCCGCTGCTGTCGCCGGCCCCTGGATGATCGCGATCTTGCCGCTTTTGCCGCTCGCCTTGCCGCACTTCTCGATCATGCGATTGGCAGCATACTGGCCGATGCCATACCAGTCCGCCCCTACAAAGGCGTCCGTCTGGTAACTTGACTTCATGTTGACCTGGATCACCTTGATGCCCGAGTCCTCGGCCTTCTTCAGCGTGCGGGCGTAGGATGCAACGTCGAAATTCTGCACCACGATGACGTCGGGCTTCTCGGTGATTGCCTGGGTCAATGCACGCGTGCCGGTGTCCGTGCTCCAGTTGGCGTCGCGGATATCGAGGGTGTAGCCCAGCCGCTTCGCCTCCTTTTGCATGATCGCCGCCCACCCCTCCGGCAGATCGAAACTCATGGACATCGGCACGAAGACGACCTTCTTGCCGGCGAGTGAATCAAGCGTCGGCTGTCTCAATTCGTCGACCATGCCGTCCTGCGCATGGGCAGCTCCAAGTGAGAGAATGCCGGCCACCACCGCTGCCGCGGCATACTTTGCTATCATCATGTTGGTTTCCTCCCGTTGGATGATATTGAGCGTCAGATATCTCCCTGCTGCGACGTCTGTTCATCGCGAGGGTTGAGGAGTGCGTCCACGATCAAGGCGCCAAGCAGCACCGTGCTTTTGACCAGGTTCTGGACGGTGTAAGAGATGTCGAGGATCGTCATACCGTTGAGCAGGAGGCCGATCAGAATCGTGCCTACCAGCACGTTGCGGACCCCCCCTCGTCCACCAGTGAGACCAATGCCGCCCAGAATGACCACCAGCAGAACGTCGTAGATGAGTGTCGAATTGACCATCCTCATGTTCATGCTGGCGACGGAGGCCGCCGTCACGCAACCGGCCAGGAAGGCCATCACGCCCGAGAGCACGTATTGAAGAATGATGACCGGCCTGACGGGAATACCCGTGATCCGTGCGGTCGAGATATTGTCGCCGATAGCGTAGATGAACCGTCCGAATCCTGTCCTGCGAAGAAAGAAATAGAGGGCGGCGGCGCACACCGCGAAAAGCCAGATCGGGATCGGGATGCCTAGAAAGCTACCGCGCCCCAGAAACAGGAACCAGCTCAGATTGTCCGGCACATTGTTGACATCGAGCGTGGCGATCACGCCGCGCCCCAGTCCGTAAACGATCGCGGAAACAGCAAGCGTTGCGAAGATCGCGGGGATTTCGACATAGGCAATCAGAAAGCCCATGACGATCGCGACGACGATCACGAATGCAAGGCCGAGCACCAAGGCCGTTGAAAAGGCGTAGCCCTGGTTGGCGAGAACAATCGAGAACGTCAGCGACACGGCCATCACCGCGACCAGCGAAAGATCCACACCGCGGCCGATCACGACGACAGCCATGCCGAGGCTCAGCATCCCGAGCATGGCGACATTTCGGATCAGATTGAGGATGTTGTCCCGACTGAGAAAGTTGTCGAGCGTGATCGAGAAATAGGCGAAGAGAGCGATCGAGACCAGGAATACGATCAGTTCCTGCGTCACGCCTATGCGATGGCCGACGCCTTTGCCCGCGGCATTCGATGCCAGGTTTTGAGGGGTGCTGGACACGGTCACTTCCCCTTTCCGGCGAAAGCAGCAAGGCCACGCTTGGCATCGTCGCTCCTGAAAGTCCGCTGTCCCAGTATCGCTTCTTGGCGGAACGCCTCTGTCAGCGGCAGATCCTGCAATGTGAGTGCTGCTTCCTTGATCGTCTGGACGGCGGTTGGGCTCAGGCTTGCAATATGGTGCGCTGTTTCAAGAGCGACGCGCTCGACGTCCTGGCTGTCCACCGCCTGATTGACCACGCCTTTGGCGAGCATCTCGGCCGCCGTAAAACGCCTCGCGGTCAACATGATCTCCATCGCGTGAGCGTAACCGATCTGCCTGACGAGGCGCACCAGCGTCCCGCCGGCAGGCACAAAACCGAGCGTCGCTTCAGGCAGCTGGAAAATGGCGTCATGCGCCACAATCCGGATATCGGTCGCGAGCATGATCTCGAAGCCACCGCCAAAGCACATGCCCCGGATCGCGCTTATGATCGGCTTGAAGAACCCGGGAAACTTAATATGGGCCGGGTCCCAGGCAGAGATGTCGAAAGTATCCGCAGCAAGCGCCGGAATGGATTCTTTTAGATCGGCTCCGACACAGAAGGCGCGCTCGCCGCTGCCCGCCAGGACGACTACCCGAATGGCATCATCCTCCTTGGCGGCCTTGAAGACGCGGCCTAGATCCTCATACATGGCCAAGGTCAACGCATTGAGCTTCTCCGGTCGATTGATCCGGACAGTGGCGACGTAACCGTCTTGGGCAAGATCAATCGGCATCTAGATCACTCCCCCGGCCTTGAGCGCATGCAGTTCCTCTGGAGAAAGGCCTGCCAATTTCCCAAGGATCAGTTCATTGTGCTCTCCCGGCGCGGGCGCCGATTGGGGCGCGGCCTCAACCGCTCCCGAAAGCTTTATCGGCAGCCCAAACATGCCGATAAGTTTGCCGGCAATCGGAACTTTGACGATCATGTTCCGCGCGGCGATGTGCGGATCCTCGACGACTTCCGCAATGGTCTTGATCGCGCTCAGCGGGATCTTGTCGCCCGCAATTTCCTCCAGTTCGGCCTTGGTGTAGCGGCTGAACCAGCGGTTAAGCAGCGGATTGACCTTCGTCTCCGCCACTCTTGGATCGAAGCGCTTCTCCATCGTGTCGATCGCAGGGTCGCACGCCTTGTCCGGCTCGCCGAACAGAGCGCATGTGATGGCCCAGAACTTGTCCGTGTAGCCGCCGAAGAACACGTAACCATCCTTGCAGGGGAACTGGCCGTAGGGGCGCACGAAGGGATGTTCATTGCCCAGTGGTGACGCGATCTCGTTCTTCGCCGTGTAGCGGACAACGGCATTTTCCGTTAGCGTAAGCACAGAGTCCTGCTGTGAGACGTCAACCACCTGTCCGAGGCCGCTTTTTTCCGCCTCGCGCAGGGCGGCAAGAGTGCCTATGGCAGCATACAAGGACGCCGCGAGGTCGCCGATAATGGTGCCCACGCGAACCGGAGGCCGGTCCGCGTAGCCGTTCATCGACCACAACCCGCCTGAAGCCTGCCCGGTGTTGTCATAGGCAGGCTTTGACGCGTTTGGGCCGTTGCGACCATAACCGCTGATCGCGGTATAGATCAGCTTGCGGTTTTCGGCTTTGAGCACCTCGTATCCGAGATCCAGCTTGTCCATGGTTCCCGGTCGAAAATTCTCGACCAGGACGTCGGCTCGGCGTACGAGCTTTTTTAAAAGCGCCTTACCTTCAGCGGATTTGAGATTGATCGTAATTCCGAGCTTGTTGCGGTTGAACTGCGAAAAAAATGCGCTGAGTTCCTCTCTCTCTTCGCCGACGAAAGGCGGGAAGCCACGCGCGTAGTCCGGCTCGTCCGGATGCTCTACCTTGATCACGGTCGCACCAAGGTCAGCCAGCAACATCGAGCAGAACGGGCCGGCGACGACACGTGTGATGTCGAGAACAGTCAACCCGCTCAGGGGGCCCGTCCGTGTTGGAATCGCGTCATTCTGAAGTGTTTCGGTCACGTCATTCTCCCGGAAAACAGGCCTGGGAGATATCTGCCCGGATTTTTGGATCGCGCAATGAACATTGCCGGTCGCCGCATCGCCGACCGACCGCAAATGATTTTTCAGCATCGCGGTATCGCACGATCTCAGACCTTTTCCGCCCTGATCAGCTCAAGTACATCCTTGGCGCGATCGACGCGCACGTCATCATTCGCTGACAGCGTCGACGCCACTCTGTCGATCTCATCACCGGTTGCGCCGGCCACAATTGCGATGTTGCGGGCGTGCAGCGCCATATGGCCTCGCTGGATGCCCTCGGTGGCCAATGCACGCAACGCTCCCATGTTCTGCGAGAGCCCAACTGCCACCGCCACCTCGGCAAGTTCCTGAGCACTCTCGACGCCCAGGACCTTGAGGGCGGCACGGGCTGCCGGATGGGTCTTTGTAGCACCACCCACAAGGCCCAGAGCCATGGGCATTTCCAGAGTACCGACAAGATGGCCTTTGGCATCGATTTCCCATGTCGACAGCGAGGTGTAGCGGCCTGAGCGCGAAGCCCATACATGCGCGCCCGCTTCTATGGCGCGCCAGTCATTGCCAGTGGCGACCACAATGGGGTCGATGCCGTTCATGATGCCCTTGTTGTGGGTGGCGGCGCGGTAGGGGTCGACGATCGCAAGGGCACATGCTTCGACAATGCCGCGGGCGATACGATCACCCTTGTACTCGTCGGTCTGCAGCGTTTCGGGGGCGACCGTTACCATTGCGCGGGCGATGCGAAGATCGGCAAAGTTTGACAGAATGCGCAGCCGCACCACGCCGCCGCTTATCGCTTCAATCATCGGCGCGACGGCTTCAGCCATCGTATTGACGGTGTTTGCGCCCATGGCATCACGCACATCGACGATCAGATGAACGACAACCATGGGGCCGGCAGCCGTCTGATCAAACACATGTACTTCGATATCGCGGCACCCTCCGCCAAGCGATATCAGGACCTTGTCCTTGACATTTGCAGCGGCAATGATCGCCTCTCGTTCCCTCAGGATGCGGGCCCGCGCGCCGTGCGGGTCGCGCACTTCAAGAACTTGCACCTGTGCCCGCATGATCGGTCCGGTGCTCGAGGTGAAGAAGCCACCACTCTTGCGGGCAAGACGGGCCATGTACGACGCTGCTGCCACGACCGATGGCTCTTCGACGGCCATCGGAATCAGGTAATCTCGGCCATTGATTGTAAAATTTGTGGCCACGCCGATCGGCAGCTCAAATGTCCCAATGACGTTCTCGATCATGCCATCGGCCAGCGCAATCGGGAGGCCGCCGCCTGCAAAAACGCTGCGTTCGGTATCGGTGAGCGACATCACATCGCCCACCCGGCCAAGTCTCTCAGCTGGTGAGAGATTCCGCAGGTTCTCGATGCGCGAATTTATGGCGGAACGCGTTCTGCCGTTTTCTGTATCGGTCACAGGCGCCTCCCACGCGATGTGTAATTTTTCTTCTTGAAACAAGCATGATCATTGTTACCATCTCTCGAAAGGTACAGATTGCAGAATTTGTCTGAATCTGTACCCATAGGAGGCGACGTTGAGGGCGACAAATCCAAGCGGCAAATCCGGTGAAACTCTTGCGGAGAATGTCGCAGCGCGGCTGGTCCAGGACATTGCGTCGGGCAACCGGGCGCCAGGAAGCAAGCTCCCTTCGATCAGGAATGCGGCCCGCGAATACGGCGTGTCGAAGAACACCATTGTCGAGGCTTACGAAAGATTGGCCGCATCCGGTCATGTGACGCCGAAGGCACGGTCCGGATTCACGGTCAGCAAGACTGCGCAAACGAACGGAACGAGGCCAAAGCACGTATCGGAAGCCGTCGACATCGCTTCGCTTCTCAATGCGCAATTGGAGGAGAGTTTCGAGATTCGAGTTGGTGACGGCCGCCCGCCCCCGGCATGGACCGAGGAGTCCGAGATAAGGCGTCATCTTGGGTTGTTCGGTCGAGGCCCTTCCCCGGGGGCGGACGCCTACGGGTCCGCCTGGGGCTTTCCTCCTCTGCGGCAGCAGATTGCGCGACGCCTGGTGAACCAACACATTCAAGCCACTGAAAAGGAAATCCTGCTCACGTTCGGTGCCAATCATGCGCTCGATCTTGTCGTTCGGGCGTTCCTGGCACCTGGCGACGTCGTGCTCGTTGATGAGCCCGGATATTACCCTCTCTTTGCCAAGCTCAAATTGGCGCAGGTCCGAGTCATTGGCGTCCGGCGCCTGCCTGACGGACCAGATATCGAAGACTTTGCAGAGAAGGTTTCGGTGGAACGGCCGAAACTGTTCTTCACGCAGTCAATCGGCCACAACCCAACCGGCGGCTCCATCAGTCTGTCTGTCGCGCACTCTATTCTCACGGTTGCGGCGAAGCACAACGTAACCATCATCGAGGATGATCCTTTTGCGGATCTCTCCCTCGTTCCTCCCAATCGGCTTGCAACGCTCGACCAACTCAACCACGTGATTTCGATCGGCACCTTTTCCAAGACCCTGTCCGCGAGCTTGAGGTCAGGCCATATCGCAGGCCGCGCCGACAAGGTCGCCGCACTTGCAGAACTCAAGATGCTGACAACAGTGAACAGTTCTGGCCACGTAGAACGGCTCCTTCACCGCCTGACATCGGAAGGCCACTATGATCGCCACCTCAAGCGCCTTGCCCAACGCATCGAGACGGCAGCAACTCGCGTGCATTCAGCGCTCAGCCGGAATGGTTATTCGATCTTCGCCGGCAATGGCGGTGGCTACTACCTCTATCTCATGCTGCCCGGAGGCATCGACGACATAGAACTCGCCCGACTGGGCGCCAAGGAAAGCATTTTCATAGCGCCTGGAAGCGTCTTTTGCGTCGACAAACAGAGTCCAATGGCCGCCGGGATCCGCATAAATGTGTCACGGGCGGATGACGAAAGATTTTTCGACTTTTTGCTGCGAAAACTCTCCTAGTCTTGGGCATCGGCACAACAGGTGCCCGGCGCCCACATGGCATTGGTGCCGCCACGAATGGACCGATGACGCCATCGACCGCCGCGCGGAAAGGCTCCGCACAGTCATGTACGAAGCGCGTCCGCGACTTGGCGCGGATTTGTAATTGGTTAAGGCACGGCATTCTGGCTGCGAAGCAAATCCTCGATGGCCTTCGACTTGATCAGTTTGCTGAAGTGATGGCCCTGTATTTCGTCGCAATGGCTGTCGTGCAGGAGGGCAAGCTGCTCGTCCGTCTCGACGCCTTCGTCATCCTGATAGGCTTCGGGTATGCCGCTCAAAGCATCAAGAGTCTTGCGGCCGATCAGTGTGCGATGCGGCTGCGTGCTCTTCTGCGCCAGCCATTCCATGAATTCCGGCCCAGTATACCCGTAATAGGCAAAGCGATTTCTCGCCCCGCGCCGAGCCATCGATGGACAGCATGATTTCAGTGTCGGAGATGAACCGCAACTCCAGCAAATCTGCGTTGAGCAAAATTGCACGCTGGCTTACAGGCCGTGCGCAGCAGAGCCAGTTCCCTTGCGATGTCGCCCCGCTTACGACAGGATTGCCGCAACTGGAGGTTAGCCTATGACGCCAGATACCTTGCGACCCGACCACCCGCCACTCGACACTCCGCCCGTGCAATACCTGAACTTGGACCCGTCGCTCTATGTCCGCGATGATATCTGGCAGCAGGAGCGGTGCAATATCTTCGCGCACACCTGGCAGTTCATGGGGCCTGTCGCCTCGGTCGCGACATCAGGTCAATACCTTGCCATCGACATCGCCGGCACGCCGATCTTCGCCATCCGGGGCCGGGACGGGACCTTGCGCGGATTTAAGAACGTCTGCCGCCACCGGGGTGCGAAACTTCTGGCCGATGGCACGGGCAAATGTGGGTTGATCGTTTGTCCCTATCACAAATGGTCCTTTGCCGACACCGGACGGCTGGTGCAGGCCCCATGGTATGGCAAGGATCCCGCGATCATCGCCGAAGACTGGCCGCTGGAGACGGTGCAGTTGTCCGAATGGCGCGGGCTGCTCTTCGCGGCACTCGACCCGAAGGAAAGTCTTCTGGATCAACTTGGCTCTCTGCCCGCCGAACTGGCGGACGAGCCGTTGGAGACCTATGCCGCCACCGATCAGGCCACTGTCAGCTTTGCGGCGAACTGGAAGATCTACACCGACAATTTCGTCGAAGGCTACCACATCCCTGGCACGCATCCCTCGTTCTACGCTGCCATCGACTTCGAAGCTTTCCAGACCACCGCCCATCCCGGCTATGTCCGGATGACCGCACCGCCGAAAGACGGTCTGTTCTATCGCGGCAAATGGCTTTGGATGTGGCCGAACTGGACGCTGTCGCTTTTCGATGGCGGCATGAACGTTAGCCGGATCAATCCGACCTCACCGCATCACACAGACCAGCATTACCATTTCTTCTTTGCCGATATCGCTGCTGAAGCATCCGAGAGCAGGGCGAAATCAGTGCAAGGCACTCTGGCCGTGGTACGCGAGGACTACACCATCTGCGCCGATACGCATCGCAACTATGCCGCAGGGGCCTATAGCTCCGGCCCGCTCTCGGGGCGGCATGAGCGGGGCGTGCAGTATTTCCAGGAACGGGTCGCCGCGGCACTGGGACTGTGACAGCCCCTGGCGTTCCCTGTCCGCCGGAGAGTGCTCCGGCTCGGGGCCGGCACGAGCCCCCGGTGCCAGTCGAGAGTATCGGGCGGCCACGGTAAGACGAGTTACGAGCGTCGCGGCAATCGGAGCTCGCTCAAAGTGGAGAGCAGATCGGCGAACGCGGCTTTGACGACCAAGTTTAGCGCGCGCTGTCCGTACATTTTAGGATCAGTCCGAAAAATGATGCCCATCGAGCGGAAAAGCCCGCGGGCCGATCGCTGAGCTTCGGAAGGTGTAATCAATAGTTTTACGAAAAACCTGAAGTTTCGCCATTAGCTAATCGGTCAGCGTTTTCGTGGAATACGTCTGCTTTACGGCAAGATCCAAGACAAGCTGAATGACCGAAACGCGGCGCTAAGCTGGCCGTGCCTGGATCTGGCAAAGTCGGGCCGTTACCCGATCGACCGCTAGACTAGCCGGAAAGAAACGGCCTGGTATGGCCCGGCGAAGCTTTTAGCGATGAGAGCCAGCAGCGCGAGCACGATGATCGGCAAGGCCGAGCGACGCACTGTGGACAGAAACAACTGCGCGCGACGTCACTCCCTCTGCGCAGCGCTACCAAGCAAGAGGTTGGTTGCGGAAATCGACGAAATGAATGCCACCAGCGCCCGAACGGGCGATCAGTGTCTCGGCAATGCCGGCGGCGCTCGTCTCTATGTCGAGCGGTGCCCCATTGCCACCCATGTCCGTGCGTACCCATCCCGGCGACATGGCGATATAGGTTCGCCCGTCTCCTTTGCGGATCGCGAAACTTTTCATCATCTGATTGAGGGCCGCCTTGCTGGCGCGATAGATCTCCCATCCGCCGCCGGCATTGTCGTTGATGCTGCCCATGCCCGAAGACATCGCTGCGACAACGCCTTCGGGATCGACCAGATCGTGGAGCACTCCAATGACGCGCAGGGGAGAAAGCGCGTTCGTGACCATGACGTCCACGAAGTCCTGCGTCGGGACGATTTCCACGGCGATGGAAGGGTCGATGGCAACGCCCGCATTGACGAACAAAACGTCGAGCGCGCGCCCCGTGAGCGTCTTGCGAAGGGCCGTTATGTCTTCTGGTCTGTTGATGTCCATGTGCGCTATGGAAACCAGCCCATCGCCGGCAACGGTTTCCAGGGCGCCGTGGCCATGCGCGCTGCGTACGGTCGCGATCACTTCCCATCCGCGTGACACGAAGGCACGAACGAGCCCGAGACCCAGCCCTCGCGAGGCCCCGACGACGAGAGCGACTTTTCGATCTGGCATCCTAGTCCCTTTCTGGCCCTGCTCCTGTCTGGCGAATAATAAGCGCCATGCCTCACCCCACCTTCAGTCCGCCGAAGCAGGCATATTTCAGCTCCACATATTCCTCGATGCCGTACTTGGAGCCTTCGCGGCCGAAACCGCTTTCCTTGATGCCACCGAAAGGGGCAAGCTCGGTGGAGATCAGGCCTTCGTTGATGCCGACCATGCCGAACTCCAACTCTTCGAGGACGTGCCAGATGCGGTTGACGTGACGGGCGTAAAAATAGGCCATCAGGCCGTAGCGCGTGTCGTTGGCGAGGCGGATGACTTCCGCTTCGTCCTTGAAGCGAAAGACCGGAGCGATCGGACCGAAGGCTTCTTCCCGAGCCAGCCGCATCGGCGCCTGCATTCCGCTCAGCACCGTCGGTTCGAACCAGGTACCGCCGAGCGCATGCGGCTTGCCGCCAGTCTCGATGCGCGCTCCGCGATCCACGGCGTCGCCGACAAGCTCCGCCACTTTCGCCACGGCTTTCGCGTTGATGAGCGGCCCCTGCACCACCTCCGGCGCGGCGCCGTCACCGACTTTCAGGCTAGCAACCTGCTCGGTCAGCTTTGCCACGAAGGCAGCGTGGATGCCGTCCTGCACATAAATGCGGTTGGTGCAGACGCAGGTCTGGCCGGAATTGCGGAATTTCGAGGCGATAACACCAGCGACGGCGAGATCGAGGTCGGCGTCGTCGAAGACAATGAACGGTGCATTGCCGCCGAGTTCCAGCGACAGTTTCTTGAGCGTATCGGCGCACTGCCGCATCAGGAGCTTGCCGACTGCTGTCGAGCCGGTGAAGGAGAGTTTTCGGATGACCGGATGCTCGCAGAGCAGGCGCCCGATGCCGGCGGCGTCCTTCGACGGCACGATGTTGAGCACGCCGGCCGGAATGCCGGCCTGCCGGGCAAGCTCGGCCATTGCGAGCGCCGTCAGCGGCGTTTCCTCCGAGGGTTTGACGACCATGGTGCAGCCGGCGGCGAGTGCGGCCGCCGCCTTGCGGGTGATCATCGCCAGCGGGAAATTCCAGGGCGTGATGGCAGCACAAACGCCGATCGGCTGTTTCAACACGATGAAACGCCGGTCACGACCGGCCGACGGGATGACGTCGCCATAGACGCGTTTGGCTTCTTCCGAGAACCAGTCGACGAAGGAGGCGCCGAAGGCGACCTCGCCGCGTGCCTCGTAGAGGGGCTTGCCCTGCTCGGTCGTGATCATCTGGGCAAGGTCCTCGGTATGGGCGGTGATCAGGTCGAACCAGGCGCGCAGTAGCTTGGCCCGTTCCTTGGCCGGGCGCTGGCGCCAGTCCACGAGCGCGCGCTCGGCCGCCAGGATCGCCCGCTCGACGTCGGCGGCCGCAAGATCGGCGACGCGCGCGATAATCGTGCCAGTCGCCGGATTGCGAACCTCGAAGGTCGCGCCTGTGTCCGCCCCGGCCCAGGCGCCATCGATGAAGGCCTGGTCGTGAAGCAGCGCGAGTGTCATTGTCCGCTCTCCACCTTTTCCAGCGCTGCCCGCAGGCTGTCCTTGAGGATGGCGATGCCTTCGTCGAGATGGTCGAAGGGAATGGTCAGCGGCGTCAGCACACGCACGACATTGCCGTGCACGCCGCAGGAGAGCAGCAGCAGGCCCTTTTCGGCAGCGGTGTGCGTGATGGCTTTCACCAGTTCAGGCCAAGGCTGGCGCGTCTCGCGGTCACGCACGAATTCGATCGCCACCATGGCGCCAAGGCCGCGCACCTCGCCGATGCAGGAAAACTCGTTGCCCTCCTGCCAACCCTCGAAGACCGCCTTCAGCCGTCTGCCGACCTCGTTGGCGCGGTCAATCAGCTTCTCGTCCTCGATGATCTCCAGCACGGCGATCGACGCCGCGCATGATAGCGGATTGCCGGCAAAGGTGGAGCCGACGCCGCCCATCGGAATCTTGTCCATGATATCGGCGCGGCCGGTGACGGCAGCGATCGGGAAGCCGCCGCCAAGGCCCTTGGCCATGACGACGATATCGGCGGCAACGCCGGCATGCTCCATCGCGAACATTTTTCCCGTGCGGGCGAAGCCCGTCTGGATCTCGTCGGCGATCAGCAGGATGCCGTGCCTGTCGCAGATCTCGCGCAGCGTGCGCAGGAAGGTGACCGGCGCCGGGTAGAAACCGCCCTCGCCCTGCACCGGCTCGACGAAAATGCCCGCGACGCGCGTCGGGTCGACCTCGGAGCGGAAGAAGCGGTCGAGCGCGGTCAGGGATTCCTGCTCGGAAATGCCGTGATAGGGGATCGGAAACGGCAGGTGGAAGACATCCGGTACCAGCGGACCGAAGCCGGCCTTGTAAGGATTGGTCTTGCCGGTCAGCGTCATCGCCATCAGCGTGCGGCCATGGAAAGCCCCGGAGAAGGCGACGAATGCCGAGCGACCGGTCGCGACGCGGGCAATCTTGGCGGCGTTTTCCACGGCCTCGGCGCCGGTGGAGACGAGAAAAGTCTTCTTCGGGAAGTCACCCGGCACCAGGTCGTTCAGCTTCTCGCAGACCGCGACATAGTCGATATAGGGTGTGGTCTGGAACGAGGTGTGCGTGACCTTGTCGAGCTGGTTGCGCACGCGCTCGACCACCTTCGGATGGCGATGGCCGGTGTTGTTGACGGCGATGCCGGCGGCAAAATCGATGTAGCGCTTGCCTTCGACGTCCCAAAGTTCGGCGTTCTCCGCCTTCTCGATATAGACGTCGAGATGTTTCGACAGGCCAGCCGGAATGGCGGCAGCGCGCCGCGCCGTGAAGGCAGCGTTCGTGGACATGGGTATCTCCTTGGACAGTTTGTTATGGTGCGGCGCTATCGCGGCGCTTCAAGTGGCCGGCCCCATCCCTGACGGACGGGGCCGGCGCATCAATTGATTTGGAGGCGGATTAGGATTTCAGGCCACACGACCTGAAATCATCCGGCTCTAGACAGCGGCCTTGGCGCGGCGGGCGTCCCGTTCGATCTTCCAGTCGACGCATTCCTGAGAGCAATAGATGCTCCCGTCATGCATCTTCCTGCGAACGGAATCCTCGGCCGACGCCTCATAGATCAGCACGCCGCAGTTGGCGCATTTCGTGTAGCTTTCGATGTAAAGCCCGTTCAGCGAAAACTTCATGGTCTCAGGCCTCCTGATAGCCGTAGTGTTTGTGGGCGGCCGCCTTCGAGACGTAGCCCTCGCGGACATCCTCCGCGACCGCCACCGGATCGCGCTTTGCGGGATCGCCGTAGCCGCCGCCACCAGGAGTGACGAGCCGCACGCGATCACCGCGGCGAATGGAGACGTTGGAGTAGCGGCTGGTCGAGGCCTTGCCATAGGCCTCGCGCATCGTCTGCCAGTCTTCGCGGCCGTTCTTCATGACCAGCGTCGCGCCGACGCCGCCTTCCGTGCCGCCGTTCAGACCCCAGGGGGCGAGCAGATGGCGGTCGGTCATCTGCGAGCAGATGATTTCGTCGTTAAGGCACAGCATCTGCTTGGAATAGCCGACCCCACCGCGATATTCGCCGGCACCGCCGGCATCGACATTGAAGGCGAGGCTTTCGATGCGCCAGGGGAAGCGCGTCTCGTAAACTTCGACTGGCGTGATGCGGCAATTGCCGTTGATCGAGTCGACGCCGTCATTGCCATCGGCAAAGGCGCGGCCGCCCCAGCCGACCGCTTCGAGGTCGTAACAGGCGAAATACTCGCCTGTGTCGGCATCGACGCCGCCGAAGACGAAGTTGCAGTGGGTCGCACCCTCCGCCGCCATCACCCGGTTCGGGATCGCCGGGGCCATGGCGCCGAGGATCGTGCCGACGATGCGGGGATGGGTTTCGGTGTTGCCGCCGACTTCCGGCGCGGGGAAGTCCACGTTGACGATGGTGCCGGGCGGCGCCATGACGCGGATCGGCCGGAAGCAGCCGGAATTGCGTGGGATCGTCGGGTCGGTCATGTGCAGCACGGCGTTGTAGGCCGCCGATGTGGCAACGCCGAGCGTTGCGTTGATCGGGCCGGAGGCCTGCGGCGAGGAACCGTGATAGTCGACGATGATCTCGCCGCCGCGCTTATGCACCTCGACAGCGACCGTGTAAGTGCGGTCGGCGTCGATACCGTCGCTCTCAATCTTGTCGGAGAAGGCATAGATGCCGTCTGGGATCGCCTCCAGTTCGGCACGCATGCGGCGCTCCGAATAGAGCAGCAAGTCGTTGACCGTCTCCTTGATTTTCTCCTTACCGTACTTCTGGTAGATCTGCGTCATCTGCTTTTCGCCGAGGTCGACGGCGGCGATGAGCGCGCGCAGATCACCATAGTTGACGCGCGGCGTACGCACGTTGGCGAGAAGCAGCTTCCAGACCTCGATATTGTCCTTGCCGCGCTTCTTGATCTTGACCGGCGGAATGCGAAGGCCCTCCTGGAAGATTTCCGTCGCCTCGCCGCAGAAGCCGCCGGGCGCCATGCCGCCGACTTCGGCGATATGGCCGATGGCGACGGCAAAGCCCATGATCTCGCCGTCGACGAAGATCGGTTTGAAGAAGGTGTGCTCAGGCGTATGCAGGCCACCGCGATAGGGGTCGTTGTGCAGAATGACGTCGCCCTCCTCGATCTCGTCAATCGGGATTTCCTTGAGGCAGGATTTGACAAGCAGCGGCATGCCGCCGATCTGCGCCGGGCAATAGTCGGCGACCGCGATCATGTCGCCGTTCATGTCGGCAAGCCCGCAAGTGAAGTCGAGCGCCTCGTTGAAGATCGTCGAATAGGACGTCTTCATCAACACGATCCCCATCTCCTTGCAGAGAGAGACCATGCTGGATTCCAGAATGTTCATCGTAACGAAGTCCATGATGGTACTCCTCAGGCCGAAATGATCAGATTGCCGAGCCGGTCGACGCGGAGCGTCTGTTTCGGCTGCAAAATGGTGACGGAGGCGCTTTCCTCCACAATGGCGGGACCGGCGACGGTCTGCCCCTGCTTGAACGTGCCGCGGTCGTAGGTCTTCACCTCGTGCCAGCCGTCCTCGAAGCGTACCTTGCGGCTGCCCGAGGACGCCGGCGTGCCTTCGCCCTTTTCGAGCTCCCGCATCTTCGGCTTTTCGGAGACGGCGACGGCGACGACCTTGAGATTGACCGTCTCGATGGTCTCACCCGGAATGGAGAAGCCGAAGCGGTTCTGGTGCTCCTCGTGGAAGCGTTCCCAGAGGCTTGCTATGGTCTCCTCGGTGAACTGGTTGGCCGGGAAGCTCAGTTCCAGTTCGTGATTCTGGCCGAAGTAGCGGGCCTCGATGGAACGGTAGACCTCCACCTTCTGCTGATAACCCTGGGAGACCAGCTCGGCGATCGCGCCATCCACCAGTTCCGTCATCGCCGCCGTGGCGCGGGCACCGTCGAAGTATTTCGAGATCTGCTGCACCGTGCGATGCCGGTCAACACGCGCATCGGTCATGATGAAGCCGAAGGCTGAGAACTGGCCGGGATAGTTCGGCACTATGCCCTGCGGAATGCCGGAAATATCCATCAGGTCGCAGATATGCACCGGCCCCGCCCCGCCCGAGGCGACGAGCGTGAAGTCGCGCGGATCGAGGCCGCGCTGGAGGAGAACGGCACGCAGCGCACCCAGCATGTTGTTGTTGGCGATCTGCACCATGGCGAAGGCAGCCGCATCAACCTCGAGGCCGAGCTGATCGGCGATCGTCTTGACCGCGCGATGCGCTGCCTCGGCGTCGAGCTTCATTTTGCCGCCGAGGAAATAGTCGGGATTGATGCGGCCGAGTACGACATTGGCGTCCGTCACGGTAGCACTCTCGCCGCCACGGCCGTAACAGGCGGGCCCTGGTGCCGCACCCGCCGATTGCGGACCCATGCGCAACATGCCGCCCTTATCGATCCAAGCGATGGAACCGCCGCCAGCGCCGATCGTGTGGATGTCGATCATCGGGATCTGGATCGGCAGGCCCCATTCGATCTCGAAGTTCGTCGTCACATGCTCCATGCCGTCCACGACGGTAGAGCAATCGGTCGATGTTCCGCCCATGTCGAAGGTGACGAGGTTCTTGATGCCGGTAAGTTCGGAGAGGACGCGGGTGGCGACGACCGCACCGGTCGGACCGGAAAGCGTCATCTGCACAGGCGCATCGGCAGCGCCCTTCAGCGTCGATTCACCGCCGTTCGATTTGATCACGCCGATCCTGTCACCGATGCCAATGCCATCGAGGCGCTTCTGCATGCGGTGGAAATTGTCGGAGACGATGGGCTTCAGATAGGCGTCGGCAATCGTGGTCGAGGCGCGGTCGTATTCCTTCCACTTCGGCAGCACGTCGTACGAAATCGAGATCGGCATGCCGGGCAGTTCTTCCGCGAGGATGTCGCGGATGCGCTGCTCGTGGCTCGGATCGATATAGGAGAACAGCGTGCACACGGCGATCGCCTCGATCGTGCCGTCGGCCTTGATCGTTGCGGCCATCTGGCGCACGGCCGCCTCATCGAGCGCGGTGACGAGCTCGCCCTTGGCGCTGAAACGCCCGCCGATCTCATAGGTGTCGGCGCGCTTCATCAGCGGCTTGGTCTTGATCCAGGTAATGTCGTAGTGGCTGCGACGGTCGCCACGCTGGATGAAGGGAACATCGCGAAACCCGGTGGTCGTGACATAGGCGACCTTCGCGCCGCGGCGCGTCAGCAGCGCGTTGGTGGCGATCGTCGTGCCAAGACGGATCTTGTCGACGCTTGCGACATCCTCCACCTGTCCGAGCCCCTGGAGCACACCTTCGATCGGTTCGGAGGGTGTCGTCAGGTTCTTCCAGTTTTCGATGGTGCCGGTCGCCGCATCGTAGGAAACAAAGTCGGTAAACGTTCCCCCGATGTCGATGCCGATGATTTTCCTGTCAGGCATTATGTCCTCGTTTCTCATGGATAGGATCAGGACGAGCGGGGCTTTTCCCGGTCGTAAGCTTCAAGAAGGTGACGCCAGGAATCGCGGATGTGATCGCGGATGGCATCCATCGCCTTTTGGGGATTGCGGGTACGCAGCGCCTCGACGACCGGCCAGTGATCGACGGCCGCCGCCATCTGGCTCTCGAACTGGCGTTCCGCCATGGTAATCAGCATCTGCACTTCCGCCTGGATGTTGGTGAAGGCGTGCAGCGTCTGGCGGTTCTTCGAGAGCCGGCAGATCTCGAGGTGGAAGGCGAGGTCGTTCTCGACAAGCGCCATCTCGTCATTGGCATTGGCGGCAGCGACCATGGCATCAACGAAACCGGCAATGCGGTCGATGTCGGCGTCCGTCATCTGCGGCAGCGCCTGTTCCATCGCGAAACGCTCGACGACGACGCGGAAGGAGAAGATTTCGTCGATATCGCTGTGCAGGAAGGTGCGAACGAAGGTGCCCTTGCGAGGAACCGCGACGAGCAGACCGCGCTCCTCCAGCCGCCGGATCGCCTCGCGGATGGGGTTGCGGCTGATCCCGAGCTGGCGGGCCAGTTCCGCTTCGTTGATGCGTTGGCCGGGCTGGAGTCGGCCGAAGATCAGTTCGCGCACGAGTAACGTCGAAACCTGGTCGGACAGCATCCGGTGGTCGATGATGCCGATCGGCTCATCTGTATTGAAGAGATTGTTAGCCATTGATGAGCCCCTTCTCGCGCTGTGATTGCCCCGGCAGGCCTATCTCTCGCCCTGCCATGATCCCGTCTTTGCGGAAGACCAGTATCAACAGCATAATGCCCGCGATGATAAGTTCCTGCGTGCCCGCAGGCAGAGACCACTGCTGGCCGCCGATCGAAATCCCACCTTCGAGGCGGCGGAAGATATCGACCAACGCCGTGATGACGACAACGCCGACCACCGCGCCCGCAAGGCTGCCCACGCCGCCCACGATGAGCATGGCGAGCGCGAGGAAGGTGAAGCTCAAGAAGTAATTGTTGATCGACACGGTGCCGAGGTAATGCGCTTGCAACACGCCGCCGAGGCCGACCAGGAAGCCCGAGAGTGTGAAGGCAATGAGCCGCGACCAGTAGAGCGAGATGCCCGACGCGGCAGCGGCGACCTCATCTTCCCGCGTCGCTCGGATTGCGAGGCCAAAGGCGGAAATCTGGTAGAGATAGGCGATGACGATCGCGAGAACGGCGCAGATGAGCGCAATCCAGGCCGTCACATAGGTCGGCAGGCCGACGATCGAGGCGGAGCCCATCGTGACGCTGTCCCAATTGGAATAGACCACGTTCAGGATGAAGAGCACGGCAAGCGTGGAGATCGACGCCGCAAGGCCCGTGAGCCGCATGATGACGAGGCCGGTAAGGAAAGCGGCAGTGCCGGCGAGCAGCACCGAGACGATGGCGGACGGCAGCAGCGGAATGCTCTGGTCGCGCAGGAAATGCGGCAGGCCGGACATGGTGATCGGCTTCAGCATCTCGCAGCAGGTCTGCCAGGCCGAGGCATAGGCGGCTATCGCCACGAACGTGGCATGGCCGAAGGAAATGACGCCGGAATTGCCGACGAAGACGTAAAGTCCGACGACGATGACAATGCTGATCAGCATTTCTATGACGGTGCGCTGCAGGGACAGACCGCCGAACTGTCCGGTGACCACGACGATGAGCGCAAGCGGCACGACAAGCGCCAGCACCGGAAACCAGAAGCGGCCGATCGCTGCAAAGGATGGCATGGTCTTGCTCTTCATTACACACGTTCCTTCGCGGCGCTGGTGACGATCAGGCCTTGCGGGCGGACGAGGAGGATCAGGATGACGAGTGTGAACACACCGGCATCGCGGAAGGGGCGCAGATCGACCGGCAGGTAGGTTTGCAAGAGCACGCTGGCGACACCCACGAGGAACCCACCGAGTGCTGCCCCCGGCAGCGAGCCCATACCGCCGATGACGGTGGCGAAGAAGCCGTAGACGACGGGCATCAGACCCATGCGCAGGTCGAGCGTTCCCGTCTGAATCGTGAGCAGCAGGGACACCACACCTCCGAGCAGGCCTGAAATAGCGAAGGCGAGCGCGATCACCCGGTTCGCCGGCATGCCGAGCAGGCGGGCCATCTGGAAATTTTCCGCCGCCGCCCGCATCTGGATGCCTAGTGGTGTCTTCTTGAGGAAGAGAACCAGCGCGACGAGCAGGCCGGCGGTGACCCCCACGGTCAGGAGCTGCACTCCCGGTACGCGCACGCCGCCGATTTCCACCGCATTTGCGAGACTCTGCCCGATCCCGACCGATTTAGGTCGGCCGGTATGGATGAGCATGACGAGGTTCTGCAGGAAATAGCTGACGGCGAAGGAGGAGATGAGCAGCGTCGACGGGTTGGAATTGCGCAGCGGCCGGAAGGCGATGCGCTCCGTCAGCAGCGCCAGCACGACAACTACGAAAAGCACGCCGCCGATCATGAGGGCAGCGGGCAGCGCACCGAGCAGCAGCGGCGGCGTGACGCTCGCCGTCGGCACGACCAGCGCGTAGGCGCCGATGGTGATGTAGTCGGCCTGCGCGAAATTGACGAGCCGCATGACGCCGAAGACGAGGCCGATCGCCAACGCGACAAGGGCATAGAGGCTGCCCAGCGCGATGGCATCGACGAGAACTTGAACGATGTTGGCCATGGCGTCCGGTCCTAGATCGCAAGGGTACTGTCGGCCGCTTTTTCGCCCAGATAGGCGCGGCGCACGGCGGGATTCATCTGGATATCCTGCGGCGAACCCTCGGCGAGGCTCTGCCCGCCATCGAGCACATGGATGCGCTGGCACACCCCCATGATCACCTTCATGTTGTGTTCGATCAGCAGCACGCCGCAGCCGAATCGGGCCGGCAGCTCGGCGATGACCTCCATCAGCGCGTCGCACTCCGCGTCATTCATCCCTGAAGCCGGCTCGTCGAGCAGCGCGAAGGACGGCTGCAAGGCAAGTGCTCGGGCAATGCCGACGCGCCGCTCGTCGCCATAGGAAAGGCTGTCGCAACGGTGGTCGGCCTTCCCAGCGAGGCCCATCCAGTCGAGGATGTCGAGCGCCCGCTCCCGTGCCTCCCGACGAGACAGCCCACTGCCGATCGCCGCGACGGAGAGGTTCTGCTCCACCGTCATCGTCCGGAACAGCCGCGCCGCCTGAAAGCTACGGCCGATGCCGGCCCGGGCGATCTTGCGGGCGGTCAGCCGCGAGACGTCGATGCCGTCAAGGCGGATGCTGCCGCTCGTCGGCCGCTGGAAGCCGCTCAGCACATTGACCATGGTCGTCTTGCCGGCGCCGTTCGGGCCGATGAGGCCGAGGACTTCGCCGCGCCTGAGTTCGAGGTCGACCCCGCTGAGCGCCCGGATGCCGCCAAAGGCGACGGCAACACCGCGGGCTTCCAGCCGCTCTTTCGATCCCGATCTTTTCGATGGACGTGACATACCGGGCGAGACCTATCAGTAAGCTCGACTATGAATTTGCCAGGAGATTTGGTTCCGCCAGCCGCACCACCATGCGGCCGGCGGATCGCTGCCGGTTACTGACCGACGCGGAACAGGAGCTTCATGTCCGGCTTGAACGAGTTCCGGTAGACCTCGACGGCATGGAAGGAGCCGTTCTCGACCTTCATGATCAACCAGGGGCGGTCGACCTGGATATGCAGCTGATCGGTAAACGAGGTCGGGCCGGCCGTGAACGGCTGGTCCTTGAAGGAGTTCATGACGCCGACCACCGCTTCGGATTCAGTCGTCTTCGCCTGCTCGACCGCATACGCCCACTGCTCGATGAGGCTGTAGCCCAGCACCGAGTAGGAGGAGACCGGCGCCTCGCCGTAACGCGCCTTGTGGCTTTCAAGGAACTTGTTCATCTCCGGCCGCGGATCATCGCCGTAAAGCGACATGAAGGCGGGCAGGTAGAAATCCTTCAGGCCCGGTACGGCGTTGAGCCAATAATTGTCGACCATCGCCGTGTTGGCGAGGATTGGCTGGTCGATGCCGGCGGCGCGCAGCTGGCGCACTGCAGAAGCGCCACCCGGCGTGAACGAGCAGACGAAGACCGCGTCCGGCTGTTTTGCAAGCCCCTTGAGGCGGGTGATCTGCGAGGCGATCGACGGGTCGTCGTTCTTGAAGGTGTCGTTGCCGAGGATCGTTTCCTCGCCGCCACCCGCGGCCCAAGCCGCGCGGAATCCGGCGCAGGCCGACTTGTTGTATTCGATCGTCAGGTCTTCGAGCACGTAGACCGACTTCAGGCTCATCTTCTTTTGGGCATATTCGGCAATCGCGATGCCTTCCGACTGCGCCGCGCTGTTGGCGGTGAAGGTGAGCGGGCCGACGCCCTGCACGCCCATCTTCGGATCGGCGGCGCACAAGCTGAAGGCGATCTTGCCCGCCTGCTTGGCGGCGAGCGCAGACGGGGCGCCAAAATCGTAGTCACAGGAGACGACCAGCATGTCGACGCCGCTATCGACGAGCTGCGCGCCGACGGTTGCAGCGCGGGCCTGGTCCGTCTTGGTGTCCATGACGGAATACTTGATCTGGCGTCCCAGCAGGCCGCCAGCCTTGTTGATCTCCTCGATCTTCATGACCGCCGCCTTGTAGGGCGCGCTGTCGTAGTTCGAAAGCCAGCCGGATTCTGCGATGGCGAAGCCGACCTTGATCGGCTCTTCAGCGCGCACGCCAGCAATAGGCAACAGAAGGGCGATTGCGGCCGAGGCGGCCACAGCAACAGATTTCATCGTCGTTCCCCTTGGCGGTGAGCGGTGCACCGCTTCAATTATTTGTACATAGTCCTCTGTGGACAGAAGACAGAATGCGGGTTAGATTTTTTTTGTCAACGGCAAAAATGCGGCGGGGCCCTTCCGAGTTCGATCGGCGCCCATAGACCGTCAAAGGGGAACCACATGCTTGAAATACGCGGCCTCACCGCCGGTTATGGCCGGCTTGCTGCCCTGAAATCGGTCGATCTTGAGGTCAGAAAGGGCGAGATTATTTTCGTCGTCGGCCCCAACGGCGCCGGCAAGTCCACGCTTCTGAAGTCAATTTCCGGGCTCATGGCGCCGACGGGGGGCACGCTTGTTCTCAATGGCGAGTCGATCGCCGGCCAGGCGCCGGAAAAGCTGTGCCGGAAAGGTTTGGCACTGGTGCCGGAAGGCCGCAGCATCTTCCGGACACTGACAGTGCGGGAAAACCTGTTGCTCGGCGGCATGGTTCGCAAGGGCAAGGCCGAAGCGGCCGCCGACCTGGAGCGGGTTCTGGAAACCTTTCCGATCCTCAGGAACCGCTACCGCGGCGTTGCCGGCCACCTTTCCGGCGGCGAGCAGCAGCAGCTTGCCATTGCCCGCGCCATCCTGCAGCGCCCGTCGCTGATGATGATCGATGAACCGTCGCTTGGCCTTGCGCCGCTGGTGATCGACCAAGTCTACGAAAGCCTCCGCCAGCTTAACGCCAGCGGGCTGAGCCTGCTCGTCGTCGAACAGTCCACTGCCCGCATCCTCGACCTCGCTTCCCGCATCTACGTGCTGCGCAACGGCCATGTCGCGCTCGAGGGTTCGGCAAGCGAGCTTGCCGACGGGCATGCGCTGGAAGAGGCCTATTTCGGCTACGGCGACCGTCAGACTGCACACCCATAAGCAGGCAGACAGGGGCAAGGCATATGATTTTCGACTATTGCGTCATCGGCGGCGGGATCGTCGGCCTGGCGACGGCCATGCGGCTGCTTGAGACCTATCCCGGCAGCAGCCTGATCCTCCTGGAGAAGGAGGTGGCTCTCGGCAAGCACCAGACCGGCCACAACAGTGGCGTCATCCATGCCGGCATCTACTATCCCCCGGGCAGCCTGAAGGCCGAACTCTGCCGCAAGGGCGCGGATGCCACCAAGGCCTTCTGCCAGGAAAACGGCATCCGCTTCGATGTCTGCGGCAAACTCCTCGTCGCCACCTCCGCCCTCGAAGTGCAGCGCATGGAGGCGCTCCACGAACGCTCGAAGCAGAACACGATCGAAGTCCATAGCTTCAGCGAGGGTGAATTGAAGGAGCGGGAACCGAACATCAGCGGCCTCGGCGCGCTTTTCGTGCCCTCGACCGGCATCGTCAGCTATGCCGACGTCTGCCAGGCCATGGGCAGGCGCATCAAGGCGCTCGGCGGCGAGATCCGCCTGTCGACGCGCGTCACCGGCATTCGCGAAGCCAGGGATTCCGTCGACATCTCGTCGGTCGGCGAAAACTGGCAGGCGAAGCAACTGGTGGTCTGCGGCGGTCTCCAATCGGACCGACTGGCCGTGCTCGCTGGGCTCTCGATCGAGCATCGCATCGTTCCCTTCCGCGGCGAATACTATCGCCTGCCCGCATCGAAGAACGACATCGTCCGCCATCTGATCTATCCCGTCCCGGATCCCGCCTTGCCCTTCCTCGGCGTGCACCTGACGCGGATGATCGACGGCAGCGTCACGGTCGGGCCGAATGCCGTGATCGGCTTTGCCCGCGAGGGCTATCCACGGCTTTCGTTCAATGTTTTGGACATGGCCGACTACGCGCTGTTTCCCGGCTTCTGGAAGACCGTGTTCGCCAACCGCGGATCGGCGTTGGCGGAACTCCGTAACTCGCTCTGGAAGCCAGGCTATCTGGAGGAGTGCCGGAAATACTGCCCGAGCCTCGACCTCACCGACCTGCTCCCGCACGAAGCAGGCATCCGCGCGCAAGCCGTGCGCAAAGACGGCGCCCTCATCCACGATTTCCTATTCGCACAAACGGAACGCATGCTGCATGTCTGCAACGCCCCCTCACCCGCCGCCACGTCGGCGATCCCGATTGCGGAGATGATCGTGGGGCGCATGGCGGATGGACGTCGACGCATGCCAGCGAACTGAAAAAACGGCAGATCGGGATAGGGCCGGCTGGAAGCTGTGCACGGGCATCGCGAGACGCGCCCACAATCCGGCGCGATCACCCGCCGAGCAGTTCTATATTCCGGCAGCATGAACCGCGGATGTTGTACGCTCTGTGCTCGTAGCCTACCCGCAGCCAACCGAACGCCCGTTCGCCGCCGAAATGGGCCGAGTCCCGGACATTCCGCCACCGATGCGAAAGTCCGCTTTCAGATGACGCACAAGCTGATTTGAACGGCCGAGATGCTACGCAAGGCTGTCGTTTGACTACGGATCTGGAAATTCCGCTGCAAGCATGAAATTCGCCAGACAGTCGTCTGGATTCACAACCCAAGTGCTCGCTTCTTCCGATGGCCCAATCTACTCCGCCTCCTTCGCGGGCAACACCGGAAACATGCTCGCGAAGCGGCCGGAGGCGAGCGAAAAGCACTGTCGATAGATGCCAGCTACCTGGTCAGCTTCAGAAGCTCTCGCAACGGCAGTCCGGTCTCGGCAGCGAGTCGAGCGCCGAGCGCATTCACCTCTCCATCGCGTAGCGTGTCGATGAGGTTGCGAGCGAAGCCGCCCTCCCCGACTTCGACGGGCGCGCGCGACGAGTTGACGGTCGAGCTGCGTCCAGCGCTCGGCATCGACCTACCGTGCGATGTCGCTCGCCCGGTTGTGCATGCCCTGACGGATGTAGTCGCGCGAGATGACGAGGTTCTCACCATTGTCGGCGCCCCCTCGTACCAGCATATGAATGTGCGGATGTTCAGTGTTCCAATGGTCAAAGGCCTTCCATGGCGCGAGCTTGTCCGCGGCAAAGACGGCGACCCCGTCGCGCACCATGCGCTCGACTTCCGACAGTTGGTCTTCGATCAGGAAGGGATCTTCCCAGACGAATGCATTCTTGTCGACGGCCATGGCGATGCCCTCTAAGTTTTCAATAAAAGCTCAGATCTTGCCCGGCCTGGACTGGCGATAGTCGCGCCGAGCTTTTCCAGGAGCCATTTCGCCTTCTCGACGAGTTCGGCATTGCTCTTCACGAGTTCGGTCCGCGACATCCGGATAGTGTCCTCCATGCCGATCCGTACATGGCCGCCGAGCAGGTAGGACTGCATCAACATCGGATAAGCAGCCCGGCCAATGCCGAAACCTGTCCAGATGGCGTCCCGAGGCAGCATGTTGCGGGCGAACATCATCGTCTCCGGCGTCGTCGCGAAACCGTACTTCACACCGAGCACAAGGCTTACGAGTGGTGGACCGCGAAACACGCCGCTGGCGAGAAAGTCGTTGAGGAGATTGATGTCCCCGCTGTCGAAAAGCTCGAATTCGGGCCGGACTCCACAATCATAGATGATCTCCGCCATCTTCTTGACGTTGGGTGGCGTGTTGATCACGACCTCGCTGCCGAACGTCATCGTGTTGAGATCGAGTGTGCAGATATCGGGCCGTAAATCGCGGATATGCTCGACGCGGCGTTCGGCCGTCACGAAATTCGTCCGTGGGCCGGCAATTTTGGGATCCTCTTCACCGGGTTGGAACCGGCCGCCGGGGCCGGTGGTGATATTGAGGATCACCTCCGTGTTCTTGGCGCGGATCAGGCGAACAAGTTCGCGATAATGATCGAGTACCATCGATGGCCGGCCGTCGGGATAGCGGACATGAAGATGCAGGATGGCCGCGCCCGCATCGGCCGCCTCGAGTGCGGAGGCCGCGATCTGTTCCGGCGTGACCGGCAAATTTTCATTGTCTTCCAACCGCGTGAGGCTGCCGGTCACGGCGCAGGTAATGATGGTGTCCTTGGACATGTGATTTCTTTCAGCTTGCAAGGATAGCCGTGGCGGCGATCTCGACGAGCAGGCTGTCGTCGATGAGCGCCCCCGCCTGAACCATCGTCGTGGCCGGTCGAACGTCGCCAAAGACGGCGCCATGGGCCCTGCCGACAGCTTCCCAATCCTTCATGTCGCGCAGGAAGATACGCGTCTCGACGACATCCTCGATCGAGGCGTCGAGTTGGCGTAGCGCCGCGCCGATGCGCTCCAGGACCACGATGGCTTGCCCCTCCGCGTCACCGGGGTGAAGTACGCCGTTGGGTCCAGAGGCAGAGGTGCCCGATACGACAATGGTGTTTCCGGCGCGGACCGCCCGGGAATAGCCGATAGCCGATCCCCAGTTGTTGGTCACGGTGACCTTTTGCCTTTTCATACGCCGCTCCTTGGCTGTCCGGAGGTTTTCCTTGCCGCTGATCGTCATGCGAATGCCGGCAATGCTCGGTCGAAGGCCCGCACTATTTCATCGATATCCGCGTCTTCCATGACGGTGGAGAACGCCATCAGCCCGTTGCTCGCAATGATCACGCCTTGGTCGAACAATGCCTTGGCGAGGGCCGCAACCCGCGCGCCGCCATCGGCCGCCGCGAATGTGGAGCGGTAGTCGCTCAACGGTGCGTCCGTCAGGTGGACACGGCGCAGCGAACCCAGTCCGGTCACCTGTCCCTTGATTCCATGTCGGCTGAAACAAGCATGAATCCCTTGGTCGAAGCGATCGCCGAGCGCCTCGAGCTTCTCGAATAGAGGAGGCGTCAAATCTTCAAGAGCGGCTATCCCGGCCGACATCGACATGGGATTGGCACTGAACGTGCCGCCATGCGGCACCGCGGGCTGGCCCTTGCTCGGATCGAACACCGACATCACTTCCGCGCGACCGCCGATGGCCCCGATTGCAAAGCCGCCGCCGATAATCTTGCCGAGCGTTGTGAGGTCCGGGTCGATGTCGAAACGGCCCTGTGCGCCATTGTAACCAAGGCGAAACGTGATGACCTCGTCAAGGATCAGCAAGGCTCCGAGTTCGCGCGTGACGCGGCGCAGCATGGCCAGATATTCGGGCTTTGCCGGGACGAGACCGGCGCGGTTGGGCATGACATCAACGAGCACGGCGGCAAGGCTGTTGCCGCTGGCGCGCAGAATGGCCTCGGCGACCGGGGTATTATTGAAGGGAATGACGACGACATCGTCGAGCACGCCCTGGGGTGTCCCTTTGGCGGTCGGCACGGATCCCGGCCTGTCGATATCGCCCCAGGTAGCGGGGCTGGCGTCCTGGCTTGTCTCGGCCGGATCGTAGGTCCCGTGGTAGGCGCCCTCGCATTTTGCCATCTTCGGTCGGCCGGTATAGGCGCGCGCGGCCTTGATCGCGTTCATCACCGCTTCCGTGCCGGAATTGGTGTAGCGAAGCTGCTCGACGGACGGCAAACGATCGCACAGTATTTCCGACAGTCGGATCTCGCTCTCGGTGGGCATGCCGAAACAAGTTCCGGCTTCGAGCTGCCGTGTAGCCGCCTCGAGAATCCGGCGGTTGCCATAGCCATGGATCAGAGAGGTGAAGTTTCCCAAGGCGTCGATCCGGACATGGCAATCGACATCGGTGATCCGGCACCCATCGCCGCGCCAGGCATAAATCTGATGTGGTTTTCGATAGACAGTCGTACGGGTGTTTCCGCCAGGCATGACCTCGCGGGCGCGGGCATAGAGCTTTTCGGAATTTGGTGTCGCTGGTGCTGACATGAGAATGCTCATCGCTTGGTTCTAGGTGGCAAGGTTGATCCGCTCGCGACGCAACGTCGGGTTGCCGCTCTCGAATTCTTGGGCAAAACGGTGGCCTGAGTATACGGCGGCATAAATGGCAGCCGGCGCTTCGCAATCCCCGATGCGTGAGACGCGGCGCAGGCGGCCTGCATTGCCCTGATCAAGACGCGCGGTCAGTGCTTCAAACAGTTCGTTGCGCGGCAGCCGAGCCGTGACGAGGACAAGGGCGTCGACCTCCTTGTGCGCCGTTGCCCCGGTTCGCGCATCGACGAAGAGTGCCAGGCTGTCTCGGGTGCCGGCCAGCGCCATATGCGTAACCATCCCGACGCCGCGCTCATGGAGCCGCTTGGCCGTGCGGATGTTTTCAAGGGTATTGACGGTGAAGGAGGAGACGTCGGCCGCCGGCGTGACCAACGTGACTGTTTTGCCCGCTAGCGCCAGCTTTTCGGCGATCACGGCGCCCATGTAATAGTGGTCGTCGTCATAGACGATAATCCGCCCTGAAGGGATGTTGCCGCCCATAATGTCGTCCGGCGTGAAGACAGGCACTCCGGCCGACAGGGCAAGCGGTTTGAACGCCGCGCGCCCTACTCCATCGGCGCGCCATTGAGACCCAGTCGCCAGCACGACCTCATCTGCGTCGAATTCGAGAATGTCGGCCAATCCGAGATCGCTTTCGAGATAGACCCCGACATTCCTGAGCTTGTCGATCTGCGTGATGCGCCAGTCCCGAACCCTCAGCCACTCACGCAGGCCCGGCAGCTCGCCCTCGAGGGTCACACGGCCACCGAGACGGTTCTGCCGCTCAGCCAGGGTTACCTGGTAGCCGCGCTGCCCGAGGGCCCGGGCGCATTCGAGGCCCGCCGGTCCACCGCCGACCACGAGCACGGTCGCATCGCTTGATCTGGCGGAAATTCGTTCGGGGTGCCAGCCTCGCCGCCATTCCTCGCCCATCGTCGGATTCTGCGTGCAGCGCAGGTTCGTCATGGCAAAGTGGCTCGACACGCAGATATTGCAGCCGATGCACTCGCGGATGTCCTCGTAGCGACCCTCCTCGATCTTCTTCGGCAGGAAGGGATCCGCGATCGACGGGCGCGCGGCGCCAATCATGTCAAGCACGCCGCGGCGGATCAGGCTCGCCATGGTGTCGGGCGAGGTGAAGCGCCCTACACCCACGACCGGCCTGGTGGTGACGCCCTTGATCCCGGTCATGAACGGCTCGTGGTCGTTCTCCGATGCGAAGCGCGAGGTTGGTGAATCGTCCGCCCAGGTTCCTACCACGAGATCCCACAGGTCCGGCAGTTCGGCGAGCAGGCTGATCGCCTCGATCCCCTCCTCCGCGACACGAAGGCCCTCGGGGCCAAACAGCTCATCAATGATCAGGCGTACGCTGACAGCGCAGGCATCGCCGCCACCCTCTCGCGTCGCCTCGATCAACTCCTTCAGCAGGCGGACCCGGTTCTTCAGCGAGCCGCCATATTCGTCGGTTCGTTGATTGCGGGGCGAGATGAATTGGAAGGCGATGGTGGAAAAATTGCCGTCGACATTGAGGATGTCGAAGCCGGCCTTGCGCGCACGCTGCGCCGCGGCCTTCCACCAACCCAGCAGCGCCTTGATGTCGGATTTGTCCATGGCGCGAACCTGGACCGGATGGTGTCCGCTGACGGGCCGGTCCATCGGGCCGAGCGGCACTTCGCGGGTCATGCGATTGGCATTGTAGTAGGCGGGGTAGGCAAGTTGGACGCCGGCGAGCGAGCCGTGCTCGTGGACCGCTTCGACCATCAATGCGAGCGGAGGAATGTCGCCGTCATCCCACAGCATCTGCAGAACCTCCGGCATGAGGTCGCCAGAGGGATGAACCGAGCAATGCTCGGTGTTGACCACCGCCCATCCGCCTTCGGCCTTGATACCGCGCATCGCGGCATGGGCTTGCGGTCGCAAATTGCCCATGCCGTTGCAGTGAGGTGTCTGGTAGAACCGGTTGCGGGCGACAACAGGTCCGATCTGTACCGGCTCGAACAGGATATCGAAGCGTGGATCCCGCATGCGTGGCTCTTTCTGTACCTCGCATCATAGGGCGAGGAGACGTGCTTGGTCAGGGGGATGATCCGGCTCTAGGCGCGGATCTTGATCCAGGTTGCCTTGAGCTCGGTGTATTTGTCGATCGCATGCAGCGATTTGTCCCGTCCGAAGCCCGACTGCTTGTAGCCGCCGAAGGGCATCGTGATGTTGCTCTCGTCGAAATTGTTGACCCAGACCGAACCCGCTCTTAGCCGTCGGGCGGTGGAGAGCGCGACGTCGATGTTATCGGTCCACACCGCGGCGGCGAGGCCGTAGATGGTGTCGTTGGCAAGCGCGACTGCTTCTTCAGCCCCGGAAAAGGAGATCGTGGCAAGGACGGGACCGAAGATCTCCTCCTGCGCAATCCTCATCTTGTTGCTGACATTGTCGAAGACGGTCGGTTCGATGTAGTAGCCGCCGGTCTCGCCGAGGACACGCTTGCCGCCGGACTTGAGCTCTGCGCCTTCCCTGGCACCGATGTCGATGTAGTCGAGCACACGGTCCATCTGGACCTGGCTGACCATGGCGCCAAGCTTCGTGGCGGCGTCAAGGGGATCGCCAATGGTAAGCGTTTTCCCGACGGCGATAACCTTCTCCAGGAACACATCCTTGATCTTGGCGTCGACCAGCAGGCGCGAGCCGGCGTTGCAGACCTCACCCTGGTTGAAAAAGATGCCATAGGCCGCCGCCGTCGCGGCTTCATCGAGGTTGCCACAATCGGCCATGACGATATGCGGGGTCTTGCCGCCGCATTCGAGCGCAACGCGCTTCATGTTCGACTGGGCAGAATAGCTCATGAAGAGCTTGCCGACTTCAGTCGAGCCGGTGAACGTCACCGCGTCGACGTCCATGTGCAAGCCAAGTGCCTTGCCCGCGGTCTCGCCAAGGCCGGTAACCACGTTGAACACGCCATCCGGAATGCCGGCTTCCGCCGCGAGCTCCGCGAGCCGAATGGCGGAAAGCGGCGACTGCTCGGCTGGCTTGAGGATGACTGAATTGCCCGCTGCAAGTGCCGGTCCGAGTTTCCAGCATGCCATCAGCAATGGAAAATTCCATGGAACGACCGCTGCCACAACGCCTACGGGCTCGCGCGTGATCATGCCCAGTGCGCCGCCGCCGGTCGGAGCGATCTCGTCGTAAATCTTGTCGATAGCCTCGGCGTACCAGGCGATCGTATTGGCCGATCCCGGGACGTCGATGGACCGTGCATCGGAGATCGGCTTGCCCATGTTCAGCGTCTCAAGCAAGGCCAGTTCATCACCGTGTTGATGCATCAGCTCGGCGAACCGCTGCAGCACTTTCTTGCGCTCGCTCGGCGAGCGCCGCGACCAGGAACCAGAGTCGAAAGCCCTCCGCGCGGAACGTACCGCCAAGTCAACATCCGCCGCGTCGCAAGACGCGACCTGGGTCAGCGTTGTCCCGTTAGCGGGGTTGATCGCGCCGAACACGCCACCGGACACAGCGTCGACGAACCTGCCGTCTATGAAGGATTGCCCGCGCAGGGTGAGATTGGAGGCGGCCAGCCGCCAGTCGATCACGGTCATTGAATTGCCTTTCTCGATAATCGATACCATAAATCAATTTACGAGAAAGTAGGCTGAGGGCGTGTTTCGTGTCAATATAAAATCGACCGAGAGGTTGATTTCTCGCTGAAAAGGCTAATCTAGGAGAGTCCTACCTAGAAAAATACCAGGACGAAACCCGAAGATCCCAAATCAACGAGCGTCGATCTTTAATATAAATGCCAAATAGAGCGCCATAGAGCATTCCCAGCGCTTCGAAATAGAGAGATTACTTTCCAGTCAAGTGCTGGATTTCACGGTCAGCTGGAATTGCTTTTCGAGTATCTTGGAAAGTTTCTCCGCGAGTCGCTTGATGAGCGAGACGTTACGGTCTCGATTGGCCTCCAGGATCCCATGGATCGTGCCCGTCACGCAGAGGCTGTGCAGCGTACGCTGGCCCTCGATCCTGATCGGGGCGGCGATCCCGGCAAATCCATCCACATCCTCCCCGATGCAATATGCCACGCCGGTTTTGCGCACGGTCTCCAACTCGCCCAGAAGCTGGGCGAAGTCGATTTTTGTGGCTGCGGTGAACCGCTTCAACGGCCTGTCAAGCACGGAAGCGATAAAGTCGGGGTCCTGAAAGGCGAGGATCGCTTTGGCGGAGGCGCCGGCATGGGCCGGGATTTCAAGCCCTGGAACGATGTAGGCCCTGACCAGATTGCCAGGCGAGACCATGTCCACGCTGCGGACGGTATTGCCGGAAAGTCGCGCGATGAAGCAGGCTTGCCCCGTCTGTTCGGATAGTTCCTGGAGGGTGGGCCGCGCGACGACCTTGAGCCATTCGTCGCTGACGCCAGAAAAGAGCAGCCTTTCCAGCCGTCGCCCGAGCTTGAAGGTGGCCGTCTTTGGGCCGCTTTGCTCGATCAACTCAACATCGGCCAGACTCTTCATCAGCCTGTAGGCCGAGGCTTTCGGCAAATCGAGCATCTCGCCGACGGTCGTTCCCGAAATGCCGTCCGGAAAGCCGGCTACGATCTCGAGAATACGGACATAGCGTTCCAACGGCTTTTCTGTCGCCGTCTTGCTCGATGTGCTCTTGTCCATGATGTCCGCGCTCTAGCCCTTTGCGATTCGATCATCATGCCAGTCGAAATAGCGCATAGCCAAGGGCACGAACCACGGGGAGCCGCCATAGAACGGGGCCGTGGGGAATTTTTCGACATCGAAGACGGACGACGGGTCTCCTCGTTCAAGAATTCTGGCTGCAAGTTTCTCCCCGAAATGTGTTCCGAGCGGAATGCCGGCGAAGTTGTAGCCGAGAGCGAAATGCACGCCGTCCTTCGTTCCGATATGGGGCATGAAATCGAAAGTTCCAGCGCAGTGCCCGGTCCAGGCACGACTGAGCCGGACACCCTTGAGATCAGGCAGAATCCTCACCAGGCGATCGCGTAGCGCTCCGGCGAGAGGCGTCGCCGTCGGGCTCGCCGTACCGGTCATGCCACCAAAGAGAAGGCGGCTCGAATCGGGTGCCGGGCGCAGGAAATCGATATTCATCTTGGTATCGAGATAGGTACGGCGGTGCGGTATGACCCTGTCGATCGTTTCCGGCGGCAACAGCTCGGTTGCAATCAGAAAGCCGCGGAACGGAATGACCCGCCTTGCAAGCCATTTCAGGTCGCGGCTCGTATAGCCATTGGTCGCGATAATGACATGACGGGCGGCAATGCCGCCTCTCGACGTTCGAACGGTCTTCCCACGCGCGTCATGATCGACGCCCACGACATTCGTGAGGGGGTACAGCCTGACGCCGGCTTCGAGCGCCTTGCGGACAAGGCCTGCGTGATAAAGCCCTGGATGAATCGAACCGAGGTCTGGAATGACCGCGCCGCCATGGTAGCCGTCAGAGGCGATCTCCGATCGAACTTCATGCTTCTCGACCACGGAATAGTCAAAGCCGACGGCCTGTCGGGTCTGTTCGAGTTCTGTAACCAACGCTCGAAAATGGGCGTTCGAATTGGCGGCAATGAAGCGGCCGCAGGTTTGGTAGTGGCATTCGATCCGTTCGCGGTCGACGAAGGCCTGGACCCCACGGAGAGCGGCATCAAGCTCGCGATAGACCCGCACCGCGTGGTCGCGCCCGGACTTTGCCGTCAGCCATTCAACGGACCGCTTGAGCGTGCGGCCAACGAAACCGGCATTGCGGCGTGCGGCGCCTTCGCCGATCCTCTGCGCATCGAGAACGGCAACGTCACAACCCTCGCGCGCCAGATGCAGCGCGGCGACCAGACCCGTGATGCCGCTGCCAACGACGACGACGTCCGCCCTACCGTCAAGCAACGCCGGTTCCATGTTCTCGCTGACGGAGGGCAGCGGCGCCGCCGACCACCAATAGGGCTCCTCGAGATAATCGTCGGCGAACAATCCGGCTTCCGCCGCCCCGCTCGTCCCGGTCTCTTGCGACATGATGTGCAGCATCACCTTACCTATTCTTGTTGGCGTTGTAGGCTACGGCCATCAGGCAACTCGTCAGTATGATCATCACCGCGGCCGCAGCGAGGATCGTGGGATCGAGTTGCTCACGCAGTCCCGTGAACATCTGCTTTGGAAGCGTGCGCTGCTGAGGTCCGGCAATGAACAGGACCATCACCACTTCGTCGAATGACGAGGCAAAGGCGAAAACCGCCCCTGCGGCCACGCCTGGCGCGATGATTGGAAGCATCACCGTTCGAAATGCCGTTGCGCGGCCGGCGCCAAGACCTGCCGCAGCCCGCATCAGGTTGAAGTCGAAGCGCGTCAGTGCCGCCGTGACAGTGATGACAACGAAGGGCGAGGCCAGAATGGTGTGGGCAATGACGACGCCAGCGTAGGAATAGTTGAGGCCGAGCGGCGAAAAGAAAATGAACAGGCCGAGACCCAACACGACGACGGGAACGATCATGGGCGAGATGGCAAGCGCCATTACTGCCGTCCGGAAAGGAAACCTTGGATTGACGAGGCCGATTGCCGCGAGTGTGCCCAGCGTCGTGGCAACGACGGTGGTCGAAATCGCAATCACCAGACTGTTGATCATCGCCCCGATCCACAGGGGCGAGGAAAAGAGCTGTTCGAACCAGCGGAGAGACACTGCACGGAATGGGTAGGTGAACCAGGGATCGGCATTGAACGAAATCGGGAGAGCGACTGCCAGCGGCAGGACCAGCAGGAGAAGAGCGATCCCAACAAATCCGTAAAGCGGTATGCGAATGTAGGCGGGAAACTCGGTGTAGACGCGGCGGCCCATGGTCAGATCCGATCCGATGAGTGACGTGCGACATGGCGCGCCAGGGGGAGTGCCACAATTCCCGCTCCAAAAATGAGTATGACGCTAAGTGCCGAAGCGAGCCCCCAATTCAGATCTTCATTGGTAAACCTCGCAATGAAGAAGCTCACCATCTGATCGGACGGTCCACCCACCAATGCTGGCGTCAAATAGAAGCCAAGGCACAGCACGAAGGTGAGAAGTCCGCCGGCGGCGATGCCCGGAACCGCCTGCGGCAGAAAAATCGTCGCATGTGCCAGAAGAGGACCTGCACCGAGGCTGCGGGCGGCCTTTACATGGTTCGCTGGAATCGCGCGCATCACGCTGATCATGGGCAGGACCGTAAACGGCAACTGGATCTGGATCATCGCGATGATCGTCGCCATGCGCGTGTAAAGAAGGGGTAGCGGCTCGGATGTCAGTCCCGTTCCGGCCAGCGCATTGTTGAGAACGCCATTGGTCTGGAGGAAGACTATCCACGACATTGTCCGCACGAGGAGCGAGGTCCAGAACGGAAGGAGGATGAAGAACAGGAGGACCGCAGCGGTTCGCCCGCTCGAATTGGCGATGACGTATGCGACCGGGTATCCGATCACGATTGTGAGGCCCGTGACGACAAGGCTGATCAGGATCGTCCTGAGATAGATCGACCTGAAATCGTAGCTCGATTCCCGAGACAGGCTGCCATCGGCTTCGATCTTAACGGGAAAGCCGGTCGCCCAACGCAAATAGAAAGCGCTGTAGCGACTGTCATGTTGCTTGATGATGCTCCACACGCCACCTTGTCCCCACGCCCCGTCTGCCTTGATCAAGTGGGCTTTCCAGGCCTTCGGATCGGCGCGATCGAAATCCTCGGAAAGCGCCCGCTGAGCGTTGAGGATGGCACTCGCCCCACCGGTCAGTTCGTATCCCAGCCGACGGGCTAGCGGGCGCACGGATCCGACATGTCCCGCGGCCTCCAGTTCCTGCCCGAGCTTCATGAAGATGGCAGTGGCTGGAAGCTCGTCGCCATCCCAGGCCTGAAGTGCCTGCGTCGTCAGTGGCAGTGCCTTGGCGATTTCTCCGTCCGATATCGCCGTATGAACGACAGACCCTATGGGAATCACCAGGAACAGAAGCAGGAAGATCAGGAGCGGCGCCGCCGGAAGGGCAGCCCGAGTTGCCCTCCGGTTGTTGTCGCTCCTGATCGAGGACCGAACGACGACACCAGCCGTCGATGACGCGATGTTTCCCGTCAGGGCATCTTGCTGCGTCATTGCCAAGCCCACGTCGCCGTATGGCAGTGTCATCCAATAACTCCCACCCGGCCTACTGGGAAATCCAACTGGAGAAGCGCGCGTTCAGCGCGTCCCCGTTCTTGGCCCAGAACGCTCCGTCCTGGGCCAGCGCGCCCTCGCTGTTCTGAGGGGCGGACGGCAGGTTCGGCAGCACGTCCTTTGCTATGAGATCGCTGGCTGCCTTTACCGTTGGTCCGTAGGCGATGTAGTTGCTCAGTGTGGCGTTGACATCCGGCTTGACGCTGAAAGCCACGAACTCCTTGGCGGCGGCGAGATTCTTCGAACCGGAGGGGATGACCCACATGTCAAAGCCGCGGATCTGATTGGTCCAGGCGACCCCAAGATCGGCGTTTTCCTTGGCGTTGGCATCGGCAATGCGGCCGTTCCAGGCCAGCGCCATCTTCACTTCGCCGGATTTGAGAAGTTGTGGCGGCTGCGCGCCAGCCTCCCACCAGACGATGTCTTTCTTGATTGTGTCGAGCTTCTTGAAGGCTCGATCAACGCCGGCGGGCGTCGCCAGGGTTGCATAGATGTCGGACGCCGCCACACCATCCGCGAGCAAGGCGAGTTCGAGCGTGTCCACCGGGCTCTTGCGGAAGCCGCGTTTGCCCGGGAAGGTCGTCGTGTCGAAAATGTCGGTCAATTTGGTGGGCGCGTTCGGGAATGCCTGTTTCTGAAACGCCAGGATCGTGGCGTAGACGCTCGTTCCCACCGCGCAGTCGGTGAGGGCGCCTTCCACGAGGCCCGCGGACTTGAAGGCCGCGTCGTCACCAATCTTCTCGAGCAACCCCTGGTCGCAAGCGGTCGCCCCCGTTTGCGGATCGACGTCGATGACGTCCCAGGCGACATTGCCGCTATCGACCATGGCACGCAGCTTGGCCAGTTCGCCGCTCCAGGTATCCTGGGTCAAGGTGATGTTCTTTGCCTTCGCGTAGGGATCGAGGAAAGCCTTTGTCTGTGCCTCCTGCAAAGCCCCACCCCAGGAGACGACCGTCAGGCCGTCTGCCAGGGCTGGAAAACTCGCCGCAGTCAGGACAAGCCCGACAAGGCATGACTGTTTGAACGAACGCACTCCCAACATGTGATGTCCTCTCTGGATTTTCAGTTGTGTTATCTGCCGTCAAGCGCCCAGGCATCGTGGGGCTCCCAGTCGAGACGGACATGGCTGCCCATCTCCATCTGGATTCCGGCCGATGATGAGCTCTTCGCAATCAACCGTTCCCCGCCCGGCAGTTCGACGTGGATCCGGAACTGGTCGCCGCAATAAATGATGTCGCTGACCTGCCCGCTGAGCGTTCCGCCGCGGTCCTGCCCGGTGACGCGGACGCTCTCGGGCCTGATGGCGATCGTTGCCCGTCGATCAACCTTTGCGTGCGCGCTGCTGCGTGCCCAGATTTCTTGACCGCCGGCCAGTCTTGCGCGGGCCAAATCGCCTTCGATCGAGACGATTTTCGCATCGAGGCAGTTATTGTCACCAACGAACTCGGCTACAAAGCGGTTCGCGGGACGGCCATAGATATCCTGCGCTGAGCCGATTTGCTGGATGCGACCGTCGTTGAAGATGGCGATCCTGTCGGACATCGTCAGCGCTTCGTGCTGATCGTGTGTCACATAGACGACTGTCAGGGCAAGCCGGTCGGCGATTCTACGGATTTCGAGTTGCAGGTCCTCCCGCAGCTTCTTGTCCAGGGCGCCGAGCGGTTCATCCATCAGCACAAGGCTGGGCTCGAAGACAAGCGCGCGAGCGAGCGCGACCCTTTGTTGTTGGCCACCCGACAAGGCGGTCGGCTTGCGTTGCGCAAGGTTCGAAAGCTGGACCATCGCCAGCGCTTCGCCGACGCGAGCGGCGATCTGCTCCTTGGATGAGCCGCGCACTCGCAACGAATAACCAACATTTTCAGCGACTGTCATATGCGGGAAGAGGGCATAGTTCTGGAACACCATGCCGATGTTTCGCTTCTCCGGGGGTTTGTCCTGAATCGGCCTTCCATCCAGGGTGATTTCACCGCCAGACGGATATTCGAAGCCGGCGAGCATCATGAGCGTCGTCGTCTTGCCCGAACCCGAAGGACCAAGAAGCGTCAGGAATTCCCCCTTGGCGATGTCGAGGTTGAGATCGCGCACGACGAAGCTATGACCGTCGTAAGTCTTGGATATGCCGGTCAGGCCGACATGCATTGGCGGCTGAACCATGGCTGAAGATGATTGTCCCATTTGCATTGTTCTCGATTATTGAGAATCATTATTGAATATCGAGAATAGAAGCATTCGGGTTGGCCTGCGTCAATCCCCCATGCACAAATTGTGACCCACTGGGGTTTTGTTGCATTCACATCGTGCAGCATTCGCAATGCGCAGGATCAGCTTTCGCGGCGGCGTGATCGCACATCGAGCTTGCGGTAGAACGGCCTGTGCAGCATCCAACCCGCTCGCGTTAGGCGGATCAGATCGCTGACAAAACGCGTCCTAGGATCATGGTGGGATCAAGGAACGGCGATAACCTGTCAGCCCGCGGCCCCAAGCGGCGCCCATCGGCCATCGTTTCTTCTGATCAGAACTTTTGGTGCGGAGTCCGTCGCGGACGATCTCATCGAAGTAGAGCCTTGTGGAGCTCAAGAGGTTGTCCTGGGAAAGATCGAGGCGACTGATGGGTGGTTTTGACTTTAGGCTGCCGTGTGGGCGATGCCAGTTGTATCTGTGCAGCCAGACAGGCGGTTCAGCGGCGCGGTGATCTGAAGTGGGATAGGCGATTGCGTAGGCCCATTCTCGCAATGCCGTCTGGATGAAGCGCTCGGCCTTGCCATTGGTCTTGGGCGTATATGGCCTTGTCCTGACGTGCTTGAGACCGAGATCGCGGCAGGCCTTGGCGAAGGCCTTCGATCTGTAGCAGGGAGCCGTTGTCGGTCATGACGCGCGCTATCGAAACGCCGAGGCAGGCTTAGTAGGCGAGCGCCGCCTTGAGGAAGGCGATAGCGCTCTCCTTTTTCTCGTATCTCGCCTGGATGCTCGCGCTCGTAGCGTCGGATCGGTTCAGCCGGCTCGATGTCGCTCAGCCGCGACAGCCCGGCACGCTTGAGAACCCGGCTGACGGTGGCCGGCGACACGCCGACCTCATAGGCGATGTGCTTGCCGGTCCAACGTTGCCGCCGCAGCGCCACGATGGGCTCGGCGATCGACGCAGCAGTGGCCTGTGGCATATGGATGGGCCGCGAGGAAACGATCGATCATGCCGGCCCGCCCTTCGGCCTTGTAGCGCTCGACCCAGCACGCCACGATCTTGGCCGACACGCCATAGACGCGCGCCGCATGGGCTTGGGAAAGAGCGCCTTATATCACCGACAGTGCCATCTCCTCTCGACGTAGCGGTGCGAGACGGGCATTCTTGTGGATGTTCATTCGGACCTCCGGTGAGTGCTGAAGCGTGGTAACTCCAGTCTCCCCGGTCCGGTCCGAATGGACAACCTCCCGAAAGCTCACACCTAGCTCAGGCCGAAATAGAGGCGTTCAATTCGGTTGAGGACCAGCGATGGTTCGCTGTCGTGGTCGAGCAAGGTCGGTTGCTGGCCTTCCACCTCGACGAAAAGGCGCCATTTGCCATCCGCCCCGTTGAGCTTGCAGGCCGGAAACATCATGTGATGGTGCCAACTCTTGCCCGCCGTCGCGGCCGCACCAATCATATCAAGCAATTCGCTGCCGGCGGCGTCGATAGAGCCCTCGGCCGCCTTCTTGTCCGACAGGGCGTCAGTGCCATGGAGCAGCGCGAGCAGTTCCTTGTTTACGGCCACCGGCCTTTCATCGAAGAAGCAGCAGACCATCCGATCCTGATCTGTCAGTTCAAGAAGGAAGGTGTAGGCTTTCGGGTTCGGACTGAACGCGCAGTTCGGCGCCAGCACATGGAAATGCCATGCCTCCCGCTTTTCGTGGGCAGATTTCGCCGCCGCGGCCATCGCGTCCTTGTCCGCCATCTCGAAGGCGAATTTTCCATTGCAGGAATTGCACATCATCGATCCTTTCCGGCCGATCAGTTCCCGGTCATTCGCAACCGATGACGGCGACGGCGGCGATCTCGACCAGGACTCCCGGCACCGGGAAGCCGACCACGAGCGCGGCATTGGTCGGCGTGATGTCCTTGAAGATGACGCCAAGTTCCGGACCGACCTCCTTGAAGATTTCGGGCGCGCTGACATAGGTCGTGATCTGCACGATATCGCCAAGCGAGCCTCCAGCCGCCTGCAGCGCGGGCTCGAAGTTCTTGATGATCTGCCTGACCTGGCCGACGGCGTTGTCGGGCATGACGCCGGCCGCATAGTCCATCCCGATCGTTCCCGAGATATAGAGTGTGTCACCCGCCTTGACGGCGCGCGAATAGCCGTAGGCCTTTTCGAACTGCGAGCCTGAGGAGATGTTCTGACGCTTCGCCATGGTTTAGGTCTCCGATGATTGAAATTTACATGAGATAGCCGTTGGCCAGCCAACCGCCATCGACCCGAAGGTGATGCCCGGTAACCATGCCGGCCTCGGAACTGATGAGAAAACCGCAGGCAGCCGCTACCTCTTCCGGCTCAGCCAGCCGCCTTAGCGGCGTACGCCGCGACACAGCATCGACGTTGTATATGCCGCGATCGATCAGATCCTGCACCATGGTTGTGCGCGTGCCGGTCGGCACCACGCTATTGACGCGGATATTGAACGGCCCCCATTCCACCGCCAGCGAATCGGTGAGCGCGATCACCGCTCCCTTCGAGGCGCAATATGCGGTGCGTTTGGGCGCTCCTTGAAAGCCGTAGACGGATGATATGTTGACGATGGCGCCGCCGCCGTTGTCGGCCATTTGCCGGGCTACCGCCTGGCAGACGATCCACGTGCCTGTCAGATTGATGTCCACGACACGGCGGAACGTCTCTAAAGAAGCCTCAAGCGCCGGCTCGACCGCAACGACGCCGGCCGAATTGACCACCGCGTCGATACCGCCATAGCGCGCGACCATGTCGCCCACCGCCTCTTGCACCGCCGCTTCGTCGGTTACCGAAAGATGGAGTAGCGCGACCTCGCCTTGCCCGCGCAGCGCGAGGGTGCTTTCCTCAAGCGATGATCCGGGCAGATCGACCAAATAGAGCCTAGCCCCTTCCGCGGCAAGAAAGCGCGCCGTCGCAAGGCCGATCCCGGTGGCCGCGCCGGTAACCAGAATACGTCTGCCTTGATGCCGTTTCATCGAAACCCCTTCACGATCTTTTATATAACAAATTACATTTCTGCCATCATTGCAAGACGCGATATGGACAGACGCCAATATCCCAGAACCGCGACAACAGCGCTTTTTGGATCAAAAAATCGTTTATTTTCAAATTGATATATTGACGCACCCGGCCTGGTTGCGGTTCCGCCAAAACTCTTCGTTTGACATGATTTGAAAATTATGATATAACAAAATAAGAAAACCACAAAAATCGGCGGATGGAAGAGACCATGGCCGGCTAACCGACGAACAAGGGGATTTATGATCATGAAAATAGCAGATCTATGGAAACTTACCGCGGATCGTTTCGGCCGCGGTGCCCGGGCCGGCATGCTTGGCGTGGCCAGTATTGCCGCAGCCATGCTGGCAACCCCGGCCGCTCATGCCGACGGCTTCTGGAAAGCAGTGCAGGATCGTGGCGCATTGCGCTGCGCGGCCGCGATTTCTCCGCCCTACGTGATGAAGGATCTGAAAACAGGGGAGTATGGCGGCGCTTATCTCGACCTGTGCAAGCAGTTCGCAGACGTCCTCAAGGTCAAGGTCGAGTTCGTCGATACCACTTGGGACAATGTCGTCGCGGGTTTGCAGGCCGGCAAATGGGACATGTCCCCCGCACTGAACCGCACCCCTGCCCGCGCGCTCGTCATCAACTACAGCGCGATCGCCGGCTACGATGAGATGAACTTCGCCTACATGCTCGCCAATACCAAGGTAAAGGATCCGGCTCACGATCTTTCCACCTTCGACAAGCCCGGCATCCGCGTCGGCGTCATGTCCGGCTCGGCCCAGGATCACAAGGTCACCGAACGATTCAAGCAAGCCGAAATCGTTCGTCTTCCCGACGCCAACGGCCTCAATCTCGCCCTGCTCTCGGGCCGTGTGGACGTCGCGGGCGCGGACTCCACGACCAACTTGCTGCTACAGACCGCCAATCCCGAAAAGGTCGGCCTTGTCGACGCGTCGCCGGCTCTGATGAAGCAGGGCATCTCCTTTGGCCTGCCATCCACGATCTCGCAGCGCGATCTCGACGTCCTCAACATCTTCCTCGAGGAGAAGGTTGCGCTCGGCGAGGTTGACAGGCTGCTGAAGCACTGGAGCGAAATCTATCTCGCCGGTGCGAAATAAGATCTCTCGCCTTGCAACGGATGCCGCCTTGGTGGCATCCGTTCTTCATCCCAAAGAAAAACAAAGAGGGGTGGCGTCATGGCGTCTGGCTTCCTGAGCGTACACAATTTGCGCAAATCCTATGGCGGGCACGTGCACGTCCTGGATGGCATGAACTTCCAGATGGAGCCAAGCGAGCGCATCGTCGTCATCGGCCCCAGCGGCAGCGGCAAAAGCACCCTCCTGCGCTGTGTCATGGGGCTCGAAAAGATCGACAACGGTCGTATCGAGTTCGAAGGCGCGCGTTACATCGAGGCGCGGGCGAACGGCCGCAAGGACAATCTGATCGACACGGCTGTCCGTGCCAAGATCGGCATGGTTTTCCAGCACTATACGCTCTTTCCGCATCTGACTGTTCTCGGCAACCTGATCCTGGCGCCGATCCGGTCACGCGGCGAAAGCCGCGCGACCGCGACCGAACGCGCCATGCAACTGTTGAAGCGCCTCGGCCTGGAGAACCGCGCCGGCGCCTATCCAGGCATGCTTTCGGGCGGCCAGAAACAGCGCGTGGCCATCGCCCGCGCCCTGCTGCTCGATCCAAAGATCATGCTCTTCGACGAAATAACCTCCGCGCTCGATCCCGAACTTGTCGCCGAAGTTGAAGGGCTGATGCTTGAGCTCGCCGAGCAGAAGATGTCAATGATGATCGTGACGCACGACATGTGGTTTGCCAAGCGCATCGCCACGCGCGTCATCTTCTGCGCCGACGGCCGCATCGTGGAGGACGCCACGCCCGCCCGTATCTTCTCGGATCCGGCCGAGCCCAGAACAGCGGATTTCCTGAAAAAGGTGCTCCACGTCGAGACGATTTGCTGAGGGCACGCCATGAACGGCTATAGCTGGGATTTCTCCGTCATCTCCTCGGGCTGGCCGCAACTGATGAGCGGCCTCGCCATCACGCTGCAGTTGACCGTGATCTGCGCCGTCATCGGGCTCGTCGGCGGGTTCCTGGTCTGCCTGATGGCCATGAGCCGGTTCTTGCCGTTGCGTTGGCTGGCGGTCACGTTCATCGAATTGTTCCGCTGCACTCCGGCGCTCGTCCAGATCATCTGGATCTTCTATTGCCTGCCATTCTTCTTCGGCATCTTCATCGACCCGTTCACGATGGCGATCCTTGCGCTTGGCATGAACATCACGGCGTTCAACGCCGAGGCCTACAGGGCGGCGATCCAAGCCATCCCCTCGTCCCACTACGATGCGGGCACGGCGCTCGGCCTCTCTGCCTTCAAAAGGACTATATACATCGTCCTCCCCCAGGCGCTGCTGATTGCCATTCCGGTTCTGCTCACCAACACGATCGGCCTTCTGCAGCAGACGTCGCTGGTGGCGATCGTGGCGATCGGCGACCTGATGTACCAAGGCAAGAGCCTTGCCACGCAAAGCTACCGGCCAATCGAGATCTATTCGGCCGTCGCCCTCATCTACTTCCTCTTCTCGCTGCCCTTGTCGCAAATCGTCGGCTACTGCGAGAAGCGGCTTCGCGACCGTCTGGCCTGAGGAGCGACTCCCATGGATCTGGCAACATCGCTCTCCTTTCTCTACGATTACCGCTTGGCCCTGTTCACCGGTCTCGGCAATACGCTGTACTTTACAGCCATGGGCCTGGCGATCGGGCTGCCGCTCGGCTTTGCCGTCAGTGTCATACGTCAGTCCGGCCACCCGATCCTGAAGGCGATCGCGACAGCCTACGTGGAGATATTCCGCGGCACTCCGGTCCTGGTCCAGCTTTTCTGGTTCTTCTTTTGCCTGCCGGCGCTTCTGGGCATCGATCTTGGCAACGTCACCTCCACCATCGCGACGCTGGCGCTCTACATGGGAGCGATTTCCAGCGAAAGTTGCCGCGCCGCCCTCAAATCTATCGGCGCCGAGCAGCGCGACGCTTGCATCGCGCTTGGCCTCCCCTCCAGAGTCAGCGTGCCCTATGTGATCCTTCCGCAGACCATCATGCGCGCGGTGCCGACCCTGCTCTCAAACTGCGTGACGCTATTCAAGGAAAGCGCCCTGGTCTCGGCGGTCGGGATGGCGGATCTCATGTACCAAGGCCAGATGATCGCCGACGCCACGGCCCGGCCGATCGAGATCCTGACCGCGACGGCGCTGATCTACTTCTTCATCGCGTTCAGCGTCACGCGCATCGTGACCTACTATGAGCAGAGTTTCCTTGCGCGCCTGAAGCTCTGAGGCCATGGTGCGATTCACCGTTTTCACGGAAACGCCGAACCGTTCCGCGTCCTTTTTCATGCAGTTGCGGACGGAAAGCCGTTCGCTCCTTCCGGGATTGCCTCAGGCCTAAGATGTATTGAGAGGCCGGCTACGGGGCCATCCGTTCCAGCCTCAGTTGAGTCTGCTTCAACCCGCTCCGCGCTCGAGACTGTCGCCGTTGCGACCGGCTTCCCGAGAACAGCAAAGGCCGGAGCGCGAAATACGCTCCGGCCTGGTAGTGCACGAATACAGTGAAGGAACGGTCCCTATCGAACCCCTTGCCTTTGCAGCGAGACCAGCGTGGCCACGTTAAGGGCATTCCAGGGAATGTAGGCATCGAGCCATGCCGCCGCGCGGCCGGTGTAGAGGATCAACTCCTCGACGACATCGTCAACTGTTTCCGGCTGGGCGAGCAGGGATTTGGCCGATTCCAGCCTGGCACCGATCTCGTGGAGACCGCAGAAGCCGTCGATGCGCGCATTGAACGCCTCGATCAGAAAGGCGATGACCTCGCCGCGATTGCCGGCGTCGATGCCGTGACCGCCGCCACGCAGCCGCCAGAGCAGTTCATGCAGCTTGCGCAATTCACCCTCGGCCATTGCGAGCGGGCCATAGGGCAGCATCATGCCTTCGCGCTTCAGAAGCGTGAACATCTCTTCGGGCGCTTCCTGCCAGATGGCCTTGCGCGCCTCGCGCAGCGCAACGAGCCCAGGCGAAGACAGCGGCTTCTCCTTCGCGGCCAGCGGCAACGCGTCGGGGGCGGCCGTCAATTCGGCCAGGATCAGCCCCTGGCCGTGGTTCTCGACCACGTGGCGGCCGAATTCCTTGAGCCAGCCGATGTCGCCCTTGAGGCGGCCGAGCACGCAGACCTGCGCCTTCTCGGCCTGCAACTCGCCATAGATGAGTTCCAGGAACTGCCGTTCCGGCCAATAGAGGAACGTACCCGGCGGCAGGGTGAGAATATCCTGCGCCTTCTCGATGTCGGCGACAATCGGCGCATGCCAGAAGATATGCTGGCCGGCGATCTTGGCGCAGTGGATATCAAGCTTGGCCGGCAGCGACGCGACCAGTTTGCCGATCGTCTTCGGCGCCAGGTCAGGATAGAGCTCGACCTCGTGCGAGGCCCCGTTCAGATTAAAAAACAGCGATGGCATCCAGTCCTCATCCCTTGGAGAAGTGCGCGCCGCCGACAACCTGCCTGGTTGGCATCATCTCGATCGTTCCCAGGCTCACGGAAGGCGGTGTTTCAAGCATATGCAGAAGGGTTTCAGCCACGTCCTCGGGCATGACGCATTCAAATCCGCTGTAGAGGTCCTCGCCGCTTGCAAGTTGCTCATGGATGCCGGTGCGCACGCGGCCGAGCAGGATCTCCCCGACCCGTAGCCGGCTGCCGCGCAGATCATATCTGAGGTTCGCGGCCATGGAGTGCATCGCCGCCTTGGTCGCGCTGTACAGAGCAGGTCCCGTGCCCGGTGCGGTGGCGCAGATCGACCCGAGCAGCACGATCGTTCCCCTGTCGCGTTGCAGCATCGGCGGAACGAGCGCGCGCAGCACGTTCACGGTGCCGAGTATGTTCGTGGAAACCAGTTTGGAGGCCAGTTCGTCCGATGTGTCATAGAGCGCCACCTGCGGCCCGAGTAAACCCGCGCCATGGATCAGGACGCCCACGTCCAGACCTGCAAGCACCGCCTGGCTTGCACTGGCATCGGTGATATCGAGGACAAGCGTGCGGCAGCCCGTTTCCTCGCCCAGCGCGGCAAGTCCGGCACTCTTCGTTCCAAGAGCGATAACCGGGAAACCCGACCGCACCAACCGGCCGACGATCATCCTGCCTATCCCGCCGGTCGCCCCCGTTACGATAGCCGCCGGTTTCATGCCGCTATATTCCTTATGTTGCGCACGAAACATTCTGCAGGATTAGACGCGCCACCGTCGAGGGCTCCTCGACATGAGGCATGTGGCCGACGCCCGGCATGAAATGAACAGCCGCCGCCGCGCCGGCATGCAGCGCATGCCGCATCGGTATGATACGGTCCAGCTCGCCCCAGATGATCTTTTGCGGCTGGGTCAGGCGCTTCAGCACGCCGCGCAATTCCGATGCTTGGGTTCCATCGGGAAAGAACGCGGCGGCAAGCTCGATCTGCCGCTGCCTTGCGACATCGCCCCGCGCCTGCAGCGTGGCGGCGACGAAGCCCGGCGTCACGATCGAGGCGTCGGCGAAAAGCCTAAGCAGCCACGGCTTGAGACTCTCGGGCCGGGTCGCCCTGTTGTATCCGTCGACGAAGGCCCCATCGATCTCGGGGCCGAGGCCTGCCGGCGCCAGCAATGTCAGCGACTGGATCTCCAGCGCGCCGCTTTCCGCCAGTGCGAGGCAGACCGCGCCACCCAACGAATGCCCGACTAGGTGGACGCCTTCTATGCCCAATTCACGCAGGGCCGACGCCAGCACTTCGGCAAGACCATGGATGGAAGGCTTGCCTTCGGGCGGTGGCGACTTCCCATGACCAGGAAGATCAACGAGGATGATCGAAGCGCTGTTGCCGAGCGCGGCCACCAACGGCTGCCACGAAAGGCTGTCGCTCCCGAACCCATGGACGAGCAGGATCGGGATTCCGCCTGGCTTACCGCGCCGGGTGACATGGATGGCGCCGCTCGAAGGCCTTGCTGGCGCGACGGTCGCGGCCGGCCGGCCGATTCCTCGTGCTGTCGTTTCGTAGGCTTCGATATCCCGCAGCTTGATCCTGCCGGACACGCTCGACGCCGTCAGCTCGGAGAGGTCGATGCTCTTCTGCGCGGCCACGCGCCTGGCGAGCGGAGAGGCAAGCACCCGATTGACGGAGGGGCGACGGGAGCCGGTTTTCGCGACCTCCTTCGCAGCCAGGGTCGGCCGCTCCACAAGGGACTCGGCGGGTTCTGCGCCTGGCGACTGTATGGCGCCCGCTTCGGCAATCACGCCGAGAACGCCGCCCAATTCGATCTCCTGGCCGACCTCAGCCTTGATCTGTGCCAGGATGCCGGACGCCGGCGCCTCTATCTCCGTCGCAGCCTTGGCCGTTTCAACGGTGACCACAAGCTCGCCCGCCGTGACCGCGTCTCCCGGCTTCTTGTGCCATTCGACGACGACGACGGACTCCATATACTCCCCGCCGGCGCCCACAACTGTGATGTCGGTCACGATCTGGTCCTCCTCACTTCAGCGTATCGTGGACCGCCTGGGCGATCTTGGCAGCGTTGGGAAGAACAGCCATCTCGAGCGACTCGCTATAGGGGATCGGCATGTCCGGCAACGTCACCCGTGCCACGGGCGCGTCGAGATCGTCGAAAGCGTGATCCATGATCGTCGCCGACAATTCGGCGCCATACCCGCAGAAGCGCCAACCTTCATTGACCACCACCGCGTGATGGGTCTTGGCAATGGACGAGGTGATGGCCCCAAGGTCCAACGGGCGCAGGCTCCTGAGATCGATGACCTCGGCGCTTATCCCCTCGCCGGCCAGTGTCTCGGCCGCCTTCTGGCTTTCCAGGACCATGCGCGACGTGGCGAAGATGGAGACATCATTCCCCTCGCACACCGTTCTCGCCTTGCCGATGTCGACGATGAAATCAGCGTCGTCGGGAACCTCGTCGCGCAGATTATAGAGCAGCTTGTGCTCGAGGAAGATAACCGGCTGGCTGTCGCGAATGGCTGCCTTGAGCAATCCTTTCGCATCGGCCGGCGTCGCCGGCGCGACGACCTTGACCCCGGGAATATGGGCAACGAGTGAATCCAGAGACTTGGAATGCTGGGCGCCCGCGCCGGCGCCTCCGCCCCCCTGCGTGCGCAGGACGAAAGGCATGGACACGTCCTTCCAGAGATATTCATAGATGGACGCCTGGTTGATCAGCGCGTCCAGGACCAGCGGCATGAAATCCGCATACATGATCTCCAGCACCGGGCGCGTGCCGGTCATCGAAGCGGTCACGGCCATGGCGGCCAGGGCCTGCTCGGAGATAGGCGTGTCCCTGACGCGGCTTTCGCCAAACTCGTCCATGAGTCCGCGCGTCACCTTGAAGACGCCCCCATAGCGAGCGATGTCCTCACCGAAAAGGAAGACCGAGGGGTCGCGCAGCATCTCCTCGCGGAGTGCCTGATTGAGCGCCTCGGCATAACGCATCTTGGCCATGTCAGAGAACCTCTGCGTAAGGGGCGGTTTTTTCGTAGACCGCGAAAGCGGGGAATGGTGCAGCCAGCGCGGCATCGATCGCCGCCTCGACCTCAGCGGATGCTTCGCGTTCGATCTCCTGGAGGCGTTCGGCCCCGACGGCATCGACAAGCGACTGAAAGCTGATCGCTATCGGATCCCGCTCAGCCCAGGTGGCAAGCTCTTCCTCGCCCTGATATCCGCCCATGTCGGACGTCGAGAAGCCCTGCATCCGGTAAGTCTTGGCCTCGATCAGCGACGGACCTTCGCCTCGACGCGCTCGCTCGACCGCCGTGGCGACCGCGCGGTAGACCGCGACCACATCATTGCCGTCGATGATCTCGGACGGAATGCCGTAGCCGGCGCCGCGAATGCTGAGATCCTCGACCGGAGACTGCACCGAATGATGCACGGTCAGACCGTATTGATTGTGTTCGAGCACGAAGACGACAGGCAGCCTCCAGAGCCCAGCCATGTTCATGGACTCGTGGCAGATCCCTGTCTGCGCCGCGCCATCGCCGAAGAAGCACATGGCCACATCGGAGCCGCCGCGTATCTGGATCGACAGGGCCATTCCCGTTGCCGCAGGTATGCTGGCGCCGACGATCGCATTGCCGCCGATCATGCCGTTCGCCTTGTCGCCGATCAGCATGTGGCCGGCGCGCCCTCCGCAATAACCGGTTTCGCGGCCAAGGATCTCGGCCGCGATACCGTGCACGTCCAGGCCCTTGCCTACATAGTGGGCATGGCCGCGATGAGTGCTGGTCACGTAGTCCGAAGAGAACAACATCGCGGTCGCTCCAATTCCGACTGCCTCCTGTCCATCGCAGCGATGGATGGGGCCACGCGTCTTGCCAGCCTTGTGAAGATCGCCGAGGCGCTCCTCCAGCCGCCGCACGAGAATCATCCGGCGATGCATCTCGAGCCTTTCGGGAATCGATGGGGAGTTCTTCATGCGGCTTACCTTCGGGCGACAACAGTGACAGTACGATATTTGTTATAACAAATTAATTATCAAAGTCCGCCCGCCCATGCAAGCCTCATCAGCTCCTCTCCAGAGCCCGCAATACAAGATCGGCCGCGTAGGCATCCTCGGTGGCGATGCCAACCGAAATGAAAACCGTGGTGCTCGATGGATCGGCGACGGCCCGGCCCGCGAGGACTTCGCCGAGTTCGGCATGGATGCGCGCGCCCGACATGAGGATGTTTCCGGACTCCTGATTGGCGGCGTCCCTGGACTCGACCACAATGAGGGATTTCATCACCGTATCGTCCAGTTCGCGCCCATCGAGCCCGTTCCAGCCGACCGCGCTCACATGAGCGCCGGGCTTGAGCCACTCGCCTTTGACGATCGGCTCACGCGCCGAGGTGGTCGTGGCGATCACGTCGGCACCGCGCACGGCCGCCTCGCTGCTGTCGCAAAGCCGGGCGCCGGTCTTCTCGGCAAAAGCGCGGGCATGGTCGGCATTGCGGCTCCAGACACGGATTTCCTCGAAGGCACGCACCCGCCGCATGGTCTCGAAATGGCCGTGCGCCTGGGCTCCGCTACCCAGGATCGCCAGGACCTTGGCGTCCGGCGACGCCAACCGGCGCGCCGCCATGGCCGACACCGCGGACGTGCGCATCTGGGTGATATAGGTGCCGTCCAGCACGGCGCGCGGCAAGCCCGTCCACCGATCGAAGACTATGACAACGGCGTTGTGACTGTCGATCCCCCGCTCATGATTGCGAGGATAGTTGCCGACAAGCTTGACCGCCAGGATATCGGTCACGGCCGGCATCAGGCAGAGGTCGCCTCCCGCCTCCTCGTCGATGACCCGCATGCGCACCGGCTGGATCACCTTGCCGGTCGAGAAAGCGACCAGTGCTTGTTCCATGGCGTCGATCAGCGCATCGGTGTCCAGCACGGCGGCGATCTTGTCCCTGTCATAGTATGGCAGCATGGCAGGCAACTCCTCAGAAACGCTCGGGCCGGAATGGAGTGAGGTCCACGGGTGGCGTTTCGTCGGCGGCCAGCGCCGCGACTATGCGGCCGGTCACGCAGCCGCTGGACATGCCTACGTGCTGATGGCCGAAAGCGAGGATTATCTCCGGGGTTCGCGGCGATCGGCCAATCACCGGCAGCGCATCCGGCATTGAGGGCCTGAAACCCATCCAGGTCGACGACGGACTTTCTCGCAGGTCGGGCAGGAAACGCCGGGCCGTGCGTTCCAGATAGGCGTGGCAAGCCGGATTGGGACCTTTGTCCAGTCCAGCCAGTTCGACCATGCCTGCGCAGCGGAGCCCCTCATTCATCGGCGTCATGGCAAAGCCGGCCGTGGCGCTGGAACAGGTGCGGCTGATGATACCGCCATGGCCGCCGAAGACGACGTGGTAGCCACGCTCCGTCTCGAGCGGAACAGGCGCAATCGTTGTGCCAAACAGCCGCCTGGAGTGCGCACCGGCGGAAAGCACCGCCTGGTCGACGACATGCGCCCGTACGCCCTTCAGAACCAGCTTGCCGGCCGTATTCTTGTCGATCGACGCAATGTCCTCACGCAGGAAAGTGCCGCCCTCGGCACAGAAATGCCTGGCCAGCGTTGCGCAGACGTCGACCGGGCTGAGATAGTGCAGGGCAGACTTGAAATAGAGCCCCTTGACGAAGACGGGCGCCAGGTTCGGTTCGAGCCGGCCGACCTCGGCGGCATCGATCTCCTCCATGTCGCCGGCAAGGTCCCTGTACATCTGGATTTCAGTGGAAAGATCGCGGCAGTCGGCCTCGTTTTCATAGAGATGCAGGTAGCCACCGCCCCGGATGAGGCTGTCCGCGCCGCTTTCCCTGAAAAGCGGCAAGGCGAATTCGAGATTGCGCGACAACAGCGAATGCAGGGCATGCGAAATCCTGGTCACTTCGTCATGCGAGCAGTGGCGCAGAAAGGATATCAGCCAAGGCATCATCCGCGGCGCATAGGCCCAGTTGATGCTGAGCGGACTGCCGCCGGAGAACATAAGCTTCAACAGGCGTCGCGGTATGGATGGACTGTTGACCGGGACGAAGGCATGCGGGGCGATTGCGCCCGCATTGCCGAAGGACGCGCCGGTGCCAGGCTCGTTGCGATCGAGCAGAGTGACCCTAAACCCTGCCTTCTGAAGATAGAGCGCCGAGGAGATCCCGACGATTCCAGCGCCCACGACGGCAATATGCGTGTCACCTGGTGCAGACATTGGCATGGTCCCTGGCGTCCATCGGTGAAGCGGGCGGCGTCAGGCCGCGGGTAAGCGCTGGAACATCTTGGTGCCGCCAACAACCTGGTGGGTCGGAACCACCTCGATCTGGGCGACGCATACATGCGGCGGGGTCGACAGCACATATTGGATGGCGTCCGCGATGTCCTGAGGCCATAGGCACTCGTAAGGGTCATACAGCATCGCGTCGGACTTGGCGTGATCGCCGTCGAACATCTCGGCGTGCATCCCAGTGCGCACGCGTCCCGGACGAACCTCTGTTACGCGCACATCGGTACCAAAGAGCTCCATCCTGAGGTTGGCGCTCATATTGTGGATGGCCGCCTTGGAAGCGCTGTACATGGGCTGCCCCGCCGACGGATAGGGCCCGGCCAGCGAGCCGATGTTGACGATATGCCCACGATTGCGCTCGACCATTCCCGGCACCACAGCCGACAATGCGTTGTGCACGCCGATGACGTTCACATCGATGATGCGCTGGGCCGAACTGGTCGGCACTGAATAGAGAGCTCCGGTGACCCCGAGAACACCGGCGGCGTTGACCAGGATGTCGATATGCTGTCCCGAGAAGGCCTCCTTGAGCGCGGCTGCGTCGGTGACATCCATGAAGACGGTTTTGACATTATCTATGCCCTTGAGGGCGTCTAGTTTCTCCTGGTTATTCGACAAAGCGACCGTTTCGACGCCATGGCTGCCCAACATCTTCACCAGAGCCGCGCCAATACCGCCGCTGCCGCCCGTAACGAGCGCCCGCATCCCCTTCTCGAGCATTCCGCGATCCCTTCCTTACATGCCTTTGGTGTGAAAGCAATGTTATTTGTTATATCACATAAACGTCAAGTGCAAATTTTCCGCTGCAGGAGCGTCCCTGACGGCACCGTGGACGAGCACGCCTAGCCGAGGCCGTCCCCAGCACCGCAAGGGGAGGCGTTGGCGGCGACGGGAATGATGAAAAACGCAGCGCGTCGGAGCTACCGCCCTTCGCTCACAGCCTCAAAAAACGCCTGGGAAGAAAATTCAATGTCGTGAGCGATCGCCTTCGCCACGGCTTCGGGATCCGCTTCCCTGATGGCACGGATGATGGCGATGTGATTGAGCACGCCATTGTCCGTCTTGGCGAAGTCCGGATAGATGATCTTGAGGTAGGAGCCGGTCCTCAGCCAGCAGCTTTCGATCATCTTGACCAGGAACGGCATACGGGCCGCTTCATAGATGCTGAAATGGAAGCTCCAGTTCAGCTCCGTCAGCAGCTGGTAGTTCTTTTGTTGATTTGCTTCAATAAGTTGGTCATTCAGCGCACCGATGGCGATGATGTCTTTCGAGGTCAGGTTGGGCATCGCCTCGCGCGCCGCCAGACTCTCCAGCGATATGCGCACCTTGGTCAGCTCGCGGATCTTCTCCGTATCCAACTGCGGGATATAAATCGAGCCGTTGTCGCCCAGTTCGAGCACGCCCTCGGCCGCCAGATTGAACAGCGCTTCGCGGGCCGGTGTCAGGCTCACGCCAAGCGAGGCGGCAACTGCCCGCATCGTCAGCTTTTCGCCTGGCTGGAAGAGACCCGCCATTATGGCGTGCCGCAATTGCTCGCGGACCCGAACGCCGAGCGTCTCGGTACGTGGAAAGGGAGAAAAATTGGCAAGCGCTTCGACCATTGGACCGTCCCTTGGCGTCATTCCCGGTCATGACATATATCGCGCCCGACCTATTGATAAAGAAAATTCGCTTCTTTCCGCCACTTGTCCAGAAATTTGTTCCCGGATTCGTCGGCGGAGTTGCAAAAGTTTTATAACATATTACACTTAGCGGCAACCCGGGAGCAGCGGAGCCGTGACGTGAGAATTTGCTGGATTCATCCAACCACCCGTAATGACGCCCTCGAACCGTTATGGGCGAAGCTCGACGAGGTGGTCCGGCCCGTGCTTAACAAGGAGACGGAACTGGAGTTCCGCTTTCTGCCCAGGAGCGGCAATTTCGTCCGCTCCCTCTATGCCGAGCACATCAACTCTGTCCACATCGTCGAGGCGGCCATGCAGGCCGAACAGGACGGTTTCGACGGCGTCTTCCTGGGCTGCTGGAACGACCCTCTGTGGGAAGCGCGCGAAGTGCTCGATGTCCCCGTTGCCTCCGTCAGCGAGCAGTCCATGCTCGCCGCACTTTCCCTGGGCAGGCGCTTCGCGGTGGTGACCGTCTCCCAGAAGACCTCCGTGTCGATCGAGAATGACCTGCTGGCCTATGGCCTCAGCGATCGTGCGATCACCCGGCCGGTGCGCAGCATAGCCCCCGAATCCGACGGCGATCTGCTGGCGGGAGCGGTCAACGACCCCTACAAGGAATTCATCCCGCGCGTCGAGCAGGTGGCGCAGGAATGCATTCGTGACGGCGCCGACGTCATCCTCATCGGCTGCGCCTATTATGGCCCGCTGCTGCGCGCCGCCGGCTACACGGAAATTCCTGGGACCGGCGTCCCTGTCGTCGATTCCAGCACCGTGGCGCTGAAGTATCTTGAGACGATGACCGACATCGCGCTGCAGACCGGCCTGGTCAAGAGTAGGCGCCTCCAGCTCAAGCCTCCCGCCAGGGATGCGCTCGACCGGGCCCGTCAAAGCCTGGCACTCGCATAATCTTATCCAGATCGCGCAATTCGAAACGTGAGCGTGCGTGCAATGTCCCTGGCAAGTCCGATCGACAGCGAACTGCAAGGCGTGGTGTGGAAACGCACCCTGAAGGAGCACGTGCATCGCTATCCCGCTCTTTCCGGCACCGAGGAAGCCGACCTGGTCGTTGTCGGCGCGGGATATTGCGGCCTCAACATCGCCATCCATGCCGCGAAGGCGGGGCTGAGCGTCGCGCTGGTCGAGGCCGGCATCGTCGGCAACGGCGCATCGGGCCGCAATGGCGGGTACAATGTCCCCCAATTCCCCGGCGCCATAACGCCATCGGCGGTCCAGGCGATGATCGGCCGAAAGAAAGGCGAGCGCCTTTCCGCCCTTGTCCTTGACGGCGCCGATGCCGTTTTCCGCCAGATCGAGGCCTACCAGATCAACTGCTCGGCGGTTCAGAACGGCTGGGTGCAGCCAGCCCATTCCGAGGCGTCGCTTGGAAAGGTCCGCCGGGTCTTCGACGAATGGAAGGCATGGGGCGCGGATATCTCCTGGCTTTCGGCGGCCGACGTCGCGGACCTCGTGGGAGCCTCCGGCTATCTGGGCGGCTGGTCGAATCCGAGCGGCGGCACGGTCAACCCCTACGGGCTGGCGATAGGCCTGGGCAGCGCCGCAAGCCAGCAGGGCGTCAGGATTTTCGAACGCAGCCCGGTCGATGGCATCGACGATACGCCCCAGGGCGCTGTGGTGCGCTGCGGGCCAAACCGCGTGCGCGCGCGCCGCGTGATCGTCGCGACCAACGCCTATACGGGTGACTTCCTGCCCGAGGTGCAGCGTTCGGTGGTGCCGGTCTATCTCTATCACGCCGCGACCAAGCCGCTTAGCCAGAAACTGCGCAAGGAGATATTGCACAGCGGCCTTTGCTTCACGGACCTGCGCAAATCGGGCGGCTTCGGCCGCCTCGACGACGACGGGAGGCTGATCTCGGGTGGCGCTGTCTTTGCCTTCGGCAACAAGCGCGCCTACGGCATTGCCCACGCCCGAAAGAGAATGCGGCTGCTCTTTCCCCAACTCACGGCCGCCGATGTCGAATTCGACGACTATTGGGAAGGGTATTGCGCGGTCACCGACAGCTACCTGCCGCGCATGCAGCGCCTCGGCCGCGAGGTGTTCTCCGTCGTCGGCTTCTCGACGCGAGGTGTAAACCTGGCGCAGAATCTGGGCCGGGTCGTGGGTGAATTCGCGGCCGGCAAGCTGGCGCTCGACGACATCCCGGTCGAGGTAGCCGAAACGCGCCGGGATGTTCCCTTCTGGCGGATCAAGGCGCGCGCCGCGCGGCTGGTCTTCCCTTACTATCAGGCGAAGGACCGGCTCGGACTGAGCTGAACTGGTCCTTCATATTCTCGATCCGGAGCGTGTGATGGCAAACTACGATGTTCTTTTCCAGCCGTTGCGGATTCGCAACCTGACAATCCGCAACCGATTTCTCTCCACCAGCCATGAACCGGGCTACGTGCTGGCCGGCGACATCACCGACCGTTACATCGCCTATCAGGCCGAGAAGGCCAAGGGCGGGGTCGGACTGACCCAGTTTGGCGGAGCCACGGCGGTCTCGGCCGAAAACTCATTCTACTATGGCCAGATCAACGGCTCCGTCGACAAGGTCATCCCTCAGTTCAGGAAGATGGCGGCGGCCATCCATGAACATGGCGCCCTGTGCACCGTGCAGTTGACGCATGGTGGGCGGCGCGAGCGCTGGGACCTGACCAACTGGTTGCCAACCTTCTCGGCCTCGCCACTGCGCGAGATCATCCACGGCACCTTTCCCGCGACCATGGAAGACCACGACATCCGCAGGACCATCGACAACTACGCAGCGGCCGCCGCGCGCGTTCGTGATGGGGACGTCGACGGTGTCGAGATATCCTGTCAGGCCGGTACGCTGATCGAGCAGTTTTGGTCGCCAGCCATGAACAACCGGACCGACGGATACGGCGGCACGTTGGCCAACCGTATGCGCTTTGGACTGGAGATTCTCGAGGCGGTGCGCCGCAGACTCGGCGACGACTACGTCATCGGCATCAGGATGCCGGGAGACGAGATGTTGAAGGGCGGCCTCTCGCAAGATGACTGCATCGAGATCGCCAAGACCTACGCGGGCAGCGGCCTGATCGACTTCATCAGCGTCGTGGCGGCCCAGGCGGTGGACTACCAGTCGGAAGCCAGGATCTGGCCGACCATGTGGGTGCCCTCCGCCGCCTACCTGCCCCTGGCCAAGGCCATTCGCGACGAGGTGAAGGACAAGGTCAAGATTTTCCACGCCGCGCGCATGACCGATGCAGCGACCGCGGAGCATGCGCTGAAGAGCGGCTCGGTGGATATGGTCGGCATGACGCGGGCGCTCATAGCCGACCCCTACCACATCAACAAACTGAAGGCGGGTGATGAAGAAAACATCCGTCCGTGTGTCGGCGTCGGCTACTGCGTGGACCGCGCCATCCGCGGCATCGACGCGCTGTGTGCGCACAATGTCGCGACCTCGCGCGAGGCCACGATCCCGCAGATCGTTCGCCCCGCCGAAACCCGCAAGAAGGTGATGGTCGTCGGCGGGGGCCCCGCCGGCATGGAGGCGGCGCGCGTCAATGCGCGGCGTGGCCACGAGGTCGTGCTCATGGAGGCCGCTGGCGAACTCGGCGGACAGCTTCTGCTGGCCGCCCGCGCGACCTGGCGCCGCGACCTCGCCGGCGTCACGACATGGCTGGCACGGCAGATGGATGTCCTGAAGGTCGATGTCAGGCTCAACACCTATGCGGAGGCCGACGAGGTGCTCGGCGAAAAACCAGACGCCGTGATCATCGCTACCGGCGGCCTGCCCAATGTCGGCCGCTTTGTCGGATCGGAACTCGCCGCCTCGGTGTGGGACGTCCTATCCGGCCAGAAGGCCGTTGGCGGCGATGTGCTGCTGGTCGACGAAAACGGAACCGCTTCGGCAGCTTCCTGCGCGGAGTTCGCCGCCGCGCAGGGCGCACGCGTCCGCATCATCACCCCCGACCGCGAATTCGGCCGCGAGATCGGCGGCACTAACCTCGGTGCCCATATGTCCGAACTCTACAAGCGCGACGTCCGTATCGAGACCGACACCCGGCTTCTCTCCTTGCGCAGGCAGGGCAACAAAGTCATCGCCGTCACCCAGAACACCTACAGCGACAAGACACGCGAACTGGAGCTGGACCACGTGATCGGCGACAACGGTACCTTGCCCAATGACGATGTCTACACCACACTGAAGCCGCTTTCGCGCAATCTGGGCGAGGTGGACCTGCGCGCGCTTGCCGATGCCCGCCCGCAGACCATCCTTACCAACCCCGACGGGCAATTCTCCCTATACAAGGTCGGCGATGCCTGGGCCTGCCGCAACCTGCACGCCGCCATGCTGGACGCCGCCCGCATCAGCCATCCCCTGTGAACCCGTTCCAGAGGCCGTCCGGAAGGAAACCGATTCGATGAGCACGATCACCCACGGAAACGTCGACTACCGGGTCGTTCCCCTCGAAAACTGTCTTGAGCTGGTGAAGCAGATTCAAGCGGCGGGTCGGCGCTGGCATTCCCATGTCCTGTCACCGGGGTGCGATTTCAACCCCTACGACGGCCTCTATGCCATAGTCGTAGAGGACGATGCCGACGGCGTGGTCTATATCGCCCCCTCGGACGGCTTTCCCGAGGTCGATAAGGTCTTCGTCAAGATGCTGCATGGCGACGATATTCTGGACGTGCAGGCGACGCTTGGCGAGAACGGCGAACTGGCAAGGACATCGGCGCTGCTTGCCCGCGTTGTCGAGATCAACAGCCAGGGCATTGCCTGGCACCACCACATGAACTTCCCCGACTGCGTTCTCAATCCGCACCGCGGACGTTGGGCGATCACCGTGGAAAGCGCCTCCGGCACGTTCTCGGAAAGTTACGAAGCCGAGCCGAAGTCGGTCCTGCGCGAGATCGAAGTGCTCTATTTCCGCAACTTGGCGAATGCCTGAACAGGCAGTGGCGGTTCCCTTGCCGTTGCCGCGCGTCAGGGCACGTCCCTGGGCACGGTGTCGGCGTCGAGCGGCTCCTGCCTGACGACCTTCCGGTGGAATATGAACAAGCCGGCAAAGACGATGATGCAGGCCCCGGCCAGAATCCGACTGCCCGGCACATCGCCGAAGACCAGGACGCCCAGCACGATGCCCCACAACAGCAGCGTGTATTGGAACGGAGCTAGCATGGACACCGGCGCCAGCTTGATTGCACGGGTGATCATCAGATGTGCCAGGCAACCGACGATGCCGAGCAGCAGCATTGAGGCCGCCTGAGCCGGTGACGGCGTGATCCAGTCGAAGACCGCGAAGGCCATGCCGCCGATCAGCGCTCCGGTCATCTGGAAAACGCCGAGCGTCGTGTCGCTGGTCCTCGACAGCACCTTGTTGAGCATCAGCGCAACCGAATAGGAAATGCTGCCGGCGATCGGATAGATCGCGTCGGGCGTAAGCGAGGCCGACGAAGGGTCAAGTGCGATGACGACCCCGCCAAAGCCGGCTAGGATGGCGAGCCAGCGCCGCCATCCTAGCCGCTCGCCGAGAAAGACGTGCGACATCGCCGCGACATAGATCGGGCCGGCCATGTAGAAAGTGAGGACGTCGGCCAGCGGAAGGTGCACGACCGCGGCGTAGAAGAGGCCGGAATCGATGGTTGCCAGCGCGACCCGCAACACATGCAGCACTGGCCGGTCGACCTTCCAGAAGATTGGATCACCCTGTTGGTAGAGCATTGGCCCGAGAATGACGAAGGAGCCGATCGCCCTTGATGCCAGCACCTGGCCGACGCTGAAACTGGCAACGAGGATCTTGCCGAGCGCATCGTTCAGGGCGAAGAAGAAATTACCGAGCAGCATCAGTGCGATACCGATCCAGATCGCGTTGGCGTTCGCCGGACTGATCAGTCTGTGGAAGAATGCCGCCATGCCGATTTTACGATCCTCTGGGTTACGCGCTTCACACCCTAGGACGGCAGCTGGGAAGCGAACCTCGCAGACGCGGGCGCCGGCGACGAACTCAATGCGCGCCGAGTTCGACCGAGCGGACGCGTGCTGCTTCCACCGTCCGCGCCAGCAGTGTATCGAGCCCGCCCTCACCCATCAGCACGGCGAGAGCAGCGGCGGTCGTCCCATTTGGGCTGGTGACCTGCCGGCGCAGTACGGCGGGGTCGTCGCTGCTTTTCCGAGCGAGCAGCCCTGCGCCATAAATCGTCTGCAGAACGAGATCCCGTGCCAGAGCGTCCGGAAGTCCGCCCGCTGTACCCGCCCGTTCCAAGCATTCGAGGAAGTGGAAGACATACGCTGGCCCGGAGCCCGAGACCGCCGTCACGGTGTGCATCAACGCCTCGTCGTCAATGAAGACGACCTTGCCGGCTGGAGACAAAAGCCGCTCCGCCAGATGCCTTTGCTGCTTGCTCGTCATGAGGTTGGCGCAGCAAACGAGCATGCCGGCCCCCACCGCGGCCGCCATATTCGGCATGCAGCGCACGATCGGCACGTCTGTCCCGACAACATCAGCCATTGCGGCGATCTCGATGCCTGCGGCTACCGAGAGGAAGAAGGCGCCGTCTTGCGCAAAACGGAGATAGGCCGGCAGCAGATCGCACAGATGTTGCGGCTTGACGGCGAAGACGATGGCTGCCGGATCAAACCCGGGCGGTAGTCCGCTGATATCGACGGAGGCCGTCGCGCCGATAGCCTCGGCGCGCTCCCGAAGCGCCACCACCGGCTCGACTATATGGGCCTTGACCATCCTTTCCCCTGGAAGCCACCCAGCCAGAAGAGCGTAGCCCATGTTGCCGCAGCCGACCATCAGCACGTCGATCGGCTTATCTGCTTGCCTGACAATTTCGGTCACTAGCCAGATCCTTCCTGAGTGAGCAAAAAATGTTATGACGAATTTGTTATAAAATCAACTCGGGCAATTCGGGCCGACCACATTCTCACCGCTCGATCAACAGGCACTGTATCGTGAGGTGGTTGCCTCCAACATTTACAGGCTCGTCGGTTCAAGCGAGATCGACGTGGTCAAGGCCGCGATGTACGAAATCGGCGCCAAGCTAGGCGCTGCGAAATTCACCGAGGTCACCTCGCCTTCCATTTTCGGAAAGCTTCGATGCCGCATTAGAATCCAGTCAGTCGGGAACGGTGGACGACTGCGTTTAGACTTGTCGCTGCATGAGAGATCGGCGAACGGATTCTTCTGTTCGGGTGAACCGAGATGACGATAGTAGTCGCCATAAAGGGTTCGCAAGTTCCCCATATTTCGGTTTCCAGTCGACGCCGAACGGTCTGGCCTCCCCTTCTCGGGTGCAATTCTGTCCAACCAATATTTATGCACCGCACGCGCGTCGTCGCGTGTGATCTCTCCCATTGGCTTGTCGCCGAAAAGGTGATGAAGACATCGACGCTCATTTGGCGCTTTGCCTTCCATCGTTTCTTCTGATCAGAACTTTTGGTGCGGAGTCCGTCGCGGACGATCTCGTCGAAATAGAGCTTCAGCGCTTCCGAAATCTTGTCGTCAGGACGGGACACAATGCCAGTAACAGCGTCAACCACGGGAGAGCTGGCAGGCTCTCCGATCGTGGCCTCGGCCCGCTGTAGGATGGTATCCAGCGGCTCGGCAACGAGGATGTCGGTGAGCGGCCGACAGACGAACCCTAGCGCCTCTGCACGCTTGATAGCGCGCTGGTAACGAATGTGCGCAGCTTTTGGGTTTCGCCCAACATAAGAGACGACCATAGCGTTGTCGGCGGCTTCGTGGAGATCGCGTGACGTACGCGCCTTCAAACGGTCAGTGGTGTCCAAGGCGCGGCGTACGAAAGCACCGCAACCATCGAGCTCTCGTAGCTCCTTTGGGACTCGTCGGTGGAAGCGGTCGCCCCTCTGTTGCAGAAAGCGATCAGCATGGCGCAAGCGCGAAATCAGATAGCGCTAATTTATGCAGCAGAACCAATAACTTGCGGAAGAAGCCGGTGGTACCGTTGGCTGGGATCGAACCAGCGACCTCCGGATCCACAATCCGGCGCTCTAACCAGCTGAGCTACAACGGCACATTTGCCTGGGCGTGATCTCGTCGGAAACGCGTTCCACTTGACCCACTCTGTCGTTCGGCGATGCGTCCTTACGGGCTTATGGATTTTAATTCAAGGCTTTTGCGAAGCAAAGACCACTTCCCCACATCTCGCCGCGTCGAGCAGTATCCCCCGGGCAAAGAAAAAGGCCGGCGGGAGGAGGTGCCGGCCTTTTCCTGTTACGAGCCAGCGGGAGGAGGAGCTGGCTGGTCACCCCGGGAGCAGAGGGAGGAGGTTCCACTCGCCGGGTATTCCTTGATGGCTGGCATCATACGCCTGATCAGTTTGAAGAAAATGCGACCTTTTGTTGCATCTCCTGATCCTGCGCAAATATTAGGCAGCCTTAATGTCCTTGATCGCCTTCTCGAAGGCGGTCTTGATCGGCTTGGAGACGTCTTCGGCCGCCTTGGAAGCGACAGCCTGCAACTCCTTGGCCTGCTCGACCGACAACTCGACGCGCTTGCGCAGGAAGGCGGTCTGCAGTTCGATGACTTCCGACAGCGACTTGGCGCCGATAAGGGCTTCGAGATGCGAGAAACCGGCTTCGGCATTGGCGCGCAGTGCCGCGATGGTCTTGAGCGACAGGTCGCTGGAAACGGTCTTGGCGGTCTCGTAGGTCGACTCCAGAGCCTTCTGGGTCTCCTCGGCGCCGGTCTTGAGCTTGGCATAGGCCTCTTTCGACTGCTCAACGCCCTTTTCGGCGAAAGCGCGGATCTGGTCGGTGGCCTTGGAAGCGTCGAAGCTCGGGAATTCAACGTTTTCGATGGTCTCGGCAGTCTTGGTCCTGGACATTTTCCATCCTTTCAGCGGCAGCGGCTTTGACAGAAAGCCGTCTCGTTCATGTATGGTGGCAATATAAAGGCAAATTTTGTGCATTGCAATATCTTTGTTGCAGTGCACAAAAAATCTTTTGGGCCGTTAACCAAGAGCCCAAATTCCAGCCTTTGCACGTTCTGGCTTGTGGACCTTCATGGCTGCGGCTTTTATTAACAAAGCGTTAACTGCAATTTCGCCGCTCCGTGAGGGTTCGCCAAGCGCATGCCGTCCGAATATTCCTTCCTCGACGTCGCCGTGCTCGACGCGGTCCGCCAGCGCTTTGCCGCCGGCGACGCGATCGCGATCCTGTCGGGGGACCTGGAGCAGGTGATCTGGGCCAACGGGCCGGGCGCAGCCGTGTTCGGCTACCCCGACATTGAAGCGATCATCGGCGCCTCGGCGCGGCTGCCGCTGATCGCCCGCCGCCAGATCATGGCCACCAGCGGCTTTCCCGAGATCGGCAGCGACCGCGCCATCATGGTGCGGCTGGCAACGGGAATGACCAGCCGCGCTGTCAGCTTCCTTGCCAGTGCCGTGACGCTGCCCGATGGCGAGAAGGCGATCATGCTGGCGGTACCGGCCGCGCAGACAGGCTCGCGTAGTGCCGCCGAGATCGCCAGCCGGGCGATCGGCGGCTTCACCGAAGACGGCCATTTCATCGCCTTCATCGACGCGGGGGGCAATGTCGAGGCGGCATCGGACGGGTTTTCGAGGCTCGGCATCCAGCCCGCGACGCTGGCCGCCCTGGTGGCGGACGTGACCGCCGAAGGCGAGCGTATCGTCAAGCGCCTCGTTCCGGGCGGCAGCACCTCCTACCCGGCCGGCCTCGCGCGGCTGACGCCTGAGCGGCATCTCCTTGTGGTGATCGACGAGGATCAGCTCGAGGACAACATGCCTGCCGCAGAAGCTCCGGCGGACGGACGGTCCGAAGCGACGGAAAGCCGCGCCAACCGGATTGGCGGCGCGACAACAGCGGCCAAGAGCTTTTCCGCGGAATCCGAGTCCCACCAGGACAATCAGCCGCCGGCGGATGTTTCAAAGACAAAGGCGATCGAGGGACTGACGGGCAATGCCGCGCCCGAGCAGCCGCCAGCCCTCCCTCCAACCGGGCCAGCGCCAGCTGCCGCCGACAATGATCAGCCGGTGGCGGACCGCACGACTGCACAGCATGATCATTGGTACTTCAATGCCGGTGAGGACGACGCGCCCGCCGCGCCGGAGCCGAAGGCCGTGGCCGAAGCAATCGGCACCGAGGCTTCGGCGGACAGCGCGAAAAGGGACGAGGCCGCCTCCCCGACCGCATCGGCCACAGCCCCAACTCGCACCATAGATCGCTCGGCGGCACCGCTGCGCTTTGTCTGGCGCACCGACGCCGAGGGCAGGTTCAGCGCGCTGTCGCCGGAATTCGCCGACATCGTCGGCAAGCCGGCCGCCGACGTAATCGGCCGGCGTTTCAGGGATGTCGCGGCGACCTTCGGCCTTGACGCGTCCGGCGAGATAGCCGGCCTGCTGGAGCGACGCGACACCTGGTCAGGCCGCTCCGTGCTGTGGCCCGTGGTCGGCACCGACCTCAAGATTCCCGTCGACCTCGCGGCTTTGCCTGTCTATGGCCGCAGCCGCGCCTTCGAAGGTTTTCGCGGCTTCGGCGTTGCCCGCGCCAGCGACGCAGTCGTCGATCCGGAAGCGATCGGCATGGCCCTCGTACCCAATGGCCAGGCCTCAGCTTCGTCCGTACCGGAAACCGTCGAAGCTCCCACTGAAGAGCCAAAGACCGAGGAGCCGAACGCGGCGGACCCGTTCAAGGGCGAGGTGCCGGCGCTGACCATCGTGCCAAAACAGGAGCGGCGCTTTGCCGACAAGGTCATCCGGCTGGCCGAACACCGGCAACCGGCCAATGACAAGGGACTGTCGACGCTGGAGCGCAGCGCCTTCCGTGAGATCGGCGAGCGGCTGAAGAAGGAGAGCGCGCCGGCCGAGCCGCCGGAAACCGAAAAGCCCGGCATCGAAAGCCCGACGGAACCGGCGATCAAGACGCCGGCTGAGCCCACGGCGGAGGCCCCGGCCGCGAAGACAGAGGCTTCGATCGAACCCGCCGGCGAGATCGCGGCGACACATGATGCCGTGCCGGATCAGGAGGATGCGGCGCTGGCCGAGCCATCCGAGACCGATGCCGAGGACGAGGCCGATCTCGCACGACTTGATGGCGGTCACCCGGACGAAGTGAATGATGAGGAGCCCGTCAGCACCTTGCCAGGTGTGAGCGGCTCGTTGCTCGACTACGCCGACCGGAACGATGAATCCGGTCCTGTCGCGAACAATGACGAGCCCCCGGTTTCAGAACCCGCGGTGGCGGAACCGCAGGGGACCGAGCCGGTCGCGGCCGAAGGACCTGATACCAAAGACACCACGCATGCTGCCGTCGAGGATGACGACAGCATGACATCGGCTGATTTTCGCGATGCCGAGGACAATGAGGACTGGGCCGGCGGCGAGGAAGCCGCGGCCGCTGATGAGCAGGCCGCCGCACTCACCGGTGAAGCCGCCAGTGCAGCCGACACCGTCGAGAGCGCGGCTGAACGTCCTCGCTTGCGGGTGCCGCCGCTCAAGACCGAAGGGTTCGTGCCATCGGCTTTTTCCGTCGGCGACGAAAGCAAGGCTCCGGACACCTTGCTGCTCGGCAAGCTGCCGGTGCCGCTGCTCATTCATTCGGGCGACCAGTTGCACTATGCGAACGAGGAGTTCCTGAACCTGACCGGTTACGCAGCACTCGAGGACCTCGCTGATGCCGGCGGCCTGGGCGCGCTGTTTGCCGACCCCTATGGGGATGACGGCGCCTCCGACGGGAGCGACCGGACGCTGCGGCTGAAGACGCGCGACGGCCAGGAATTCCCGATCGACGCCATCCTGCGCTCCGTGCCCTGGCGAGACGGCAAGGCCCTGATGCTGGTCGTGCGCCGTTCCGGCGAGGATGACGCGCCTGTGGCCCTGCACGTGGTGGGCGAGGAGCCGACGCAGCCCGACATTTCCGAACTCAAGGCACGCATCGCCGAGATGCGCACCATCATCGACACCGCCACCGACGGCGTCGTGCTGATCGGCAGCGACGGCACCATCCGTTCGATCAGCCGCCCGGCCGAAGCGCTGTTCGGCTTCGACAGCGACGAGGTGACCGGCAAGCCATTCGCCTCGCTGTTTGCCATCGAGAGCCAGCGCGCGGCTCGCGACTATCTCATCGGCCTGTCCGAGCCCGGTGTGGCAAGCGTGATGAATGACGGTCGCGAGGTGATCGGGCGCGAAGCACAGGGGCGCTTCATCCCGCTGTTCATGACCATCGGCCGGCTGCCCAACGACAGCGGCTTCTGTGCCGTGGTGCGAGACATCACGCAGTGGAAGCGAGCGGAAGAGGATTTGACGCAAGCACGCGCGGTGGCCGAACGGGCATCCTCGCAGAAGACCGATTTCCTGGCTCGCATCAGCCACGAGATCCGCACGCCGCTCAATGCCATTATCGGCTTTTCCGAATTGATGGTCGACGAGAAGTTCGGGCCGGTCGCCAATGACCGCTACCGCGACTATCTGCGTGACATCAACCGCTCGGGCAACCATGTGCTCGACCTGGTCAACGACTTGCTCGACATCTCTAAGATCGAAGCCGGCCAGCAGGAAATGGCCTATGAGGCGGTGTCGCTCAACGACACGCTGGCCGAGACCGTGGCGATGATGCAGCCGCAGGCCAACCGCGAACGCGTCATCATCCGCTCAAGCTTCGCCTCGCGGCTGCCGGAAGTGGTGGCGGATCTGCGTTCCGTGCGCCAGATCGCGCTCAACATCCTGTCGAACGCCATCCGCTACACCCAGGCCGGCGGCCAGGTGATCGTCTCGACCGCGTACGAGACCTCGGGCGATGTCGTCATGCGGGTGCGCGACACCGGTATCGGCATGAGCCAGGCCGAGATCGAACAGGCGCTCAAGCCGTTCAAGCAGATCAATGCGCTGAAGCGCGGGCGCGGCGACGGCACCGGGCTCGGCCTGCCGCTGACCAAGGCGATGGTGGAAGCAAACCGTGCTCGCTTCACCATCAATTCGACACCCGGCGAAGGCACGCTCGTCGAGGTCGCTTTTCCCTCGACCAGGGTGCTCGCGGAATAGCGGCTCCAAAAGAAAAGGCGCCCAAAGGACGCCTTAAGAGATGGGATTGCTGTCACAACGGGGGCTTGAGCGAATCAGATCCTCCGGGGGCTGAGGAACGGGATTTCTCCCTCAAGTTACATGCGACTATCGGGGTCGGGCCTTAACAAGTCCTTACCGGGTCGCCAAAAAATTTACGAATGTGTACCACTCGTGAAATCTAGGTAAATTCCCGAGACATGATCCGTTAACCATGACGGGCCGGTCATTCGGCAAGCTGCGGCAGGTTGCGGAACAGCTCCAGCGCCTCCGGGTTGGCAAGCGCTTCCTTGTTCTTGATGGCGCGCCCATGCACCACGTCGCGCACGGCGAGTTCGGTTATCTTGCCAGACTTGGTGCGGGGAATGTCCGGCACGGCGACGATCCTGGCCGGGACATGGCGGGGGCTCGCGCCGCCGCGGATCTTGGCACGAATGCGTTTTTCCAGATCCTCGTCCAACTGGACGCCCACGGCCAGCCGCACGAACAGCACGACGCGCACATCATTGTCGAAATCCTGTCCGATGCACAGCGCTTCCAGGATTTCCGGCATCTGTTCGACCTGGTTGTAGATCTCCGCCGTGCCGATCCGCACGCCGCCCGGGTTGAGCGTGGCGTCCGAGCGGCCGTGGATGATCATGCCGCCGTGCTCAGTCCATTCGGCGAAATCGCCATGGCACCACACATTGTCGAAACGCTCGAAATAGGCCGCCTGGTATTTCTTGCCGTCGGGGTCGTTCCAGAAACCGATCGGCATGGACGGAAAGGCCTTGGTGCAGACCAGTTCGCCCTTCTCCTGCCGGATCGGCTTGCCGTCGTCATCCCAGACATCGACGGCAAGGCCAAGGCCAGGACCCTGGATTTCGCCGGCCCAGACCGGCTCGGTCGGCACGCCGAGCACGAAACACGAGACGATGTCGGTGCCGCCGGAAACCGAAGCCAGATGCACGTCCTTCTTGATGCCTTCGTAGACGAAGCGGAAATCCTCGGGCGACAGTGGCGAACCGGTGGAGGATATCGCCCGCACGGTCGACAGATCGTGACTGCCGATCGGCTTGAGACCGGCCTTGCGCACGGAATCGATAAACTTCGCCGAGGTGCCGAAGAAGGTCATCTTCTCGACGTCGGCGAAGTCGAACAGGACATTGCCGTTGGGATAGAAGGGAGAACCGTCATAGAGCAGCAGCGTCGCACCGGACGCGAGGCCCGACACCAGCCAGTTCCACATCATCCAACCGCAGGTGGTGAAATAGAAGAAGCGATCGCCGTCGACGAGCCCGGCATGCAGCCGATGCTCCTTGACATGCTGGATCAGCGTCCCGCCGGCCGAATGGACGATGCATTTGGGAATGCCCGTGGTTCCGGATGAAAACAGGATGTAGAGCGGATGCGAAAACGCCAGCCGCTCGAAGGTGACGGGCTTGACGGCGAAGGGCGCCAGCGCCTCCTCCATCGCCATGGCCTTGTCGATGACCGCGGCCACATCGACCGAGGTGCCGAGATAATCGACGAGCAGAACCTTGCTGACACTGCCGAGCTTGGCCGCGACCGCCGCGACCTTGTCGGCGACCTCGATCGCCTTGCCATTGTACCAATAGCCGTCGGGCGCGATGAAGATGACGGGCTCGATCTGGCCGAAGCGGTCGAGCACGCCCTGCTCGCCGAAATCGGGTGAGCAGGATGACCACACCGCGCCGATCGAGGCCGCCGCCAGCATCGCCGCGACGGTTTCCGGCATGTTGGGCATCATCGCGGCGATACGGTCGCCTTTCTTCACCTTGAGCGACAGGAAAAGCTGCTGCAGACGCGAGACCAGGCCATGCAGCTCATTCCAGGACAGCCGCCGCTCGACCTTGTCCTCGCCGCGAAAGACAATCGCCTCGCCGGCACCGGTCTTCTTCAGCAGGTTCTCGGCGAAATTCAGCGTCGCGTCGGGGAAGAAGGCAGCGCCGGGCATCTTGTCGCCATCGGCCAGCACGCGCTCGCTCCCATTGGTCCATTTGTCGCCGACAAGGCCGGAAAAGTCCCACATCAGGCTCCAGAACGTCTCGCGATCCTCGATCGACCAGCGGTGAAGGTCGGTATAGGAGGAGAACGTGGCGCCGGCTTTCGCCTCCGCGGCCTTCAGGAAAGCCGTCAGTGGCGAAGCTTCGATCCGGTCTTGCGTCGGGGTCCAGAGCGGTACTTCTGCAGCCATGATCGATCCTCCCACGGTCGTCATCGCTTATGCATATCGCAGCGCAGCAGAGCAAGATTTTGTTGGGCCGAGGCGACCAGGTGTGCGCAAATGCCATCGCCGGGCCATAAAGACTTGAAATGCCTCAGTCCTAAGTCGTAGTGACGACTGGGGCACACCCGTCGGGCGATTAATCGGAACGGAAGCATATAGGGCGAGATGCCATCATCCTTGATCCGCCGCGGAGTATGGGCGATCGGCGCTGCCGTGATCGTCATTGCTCTGGTGGTCGCCGCGCTGCCGCTGATCGCCTCGACGCGCATCGTGCGCGACCGCATTGCCTGGGAAATGAGCGCCTGGAGCGGCTTCCGGGTCGCCATCGAAGGCTCGCCGCGTATCGAGGTCTGGCCGAAATTCCGGGCAATCCTGACCGATGTGACGCTGTCCAAGTGGACGGATACCGATGCACCGCCGGTCGTCGAGGCCGAACGGGTGGAAATCGACCTCTCGGCCATGGCTGCATTGCAGGGCGACGTGGCGTTTTCCACGGCGCGACTGGTGCGTCCGACGATCCGCGTGCAGCGCACGACCGATGGCCTGTTCCTGCCCACCGCGCCGACGGGCGGGCGCATCGCGCGCTCCATCGACACGGCGCGCGGCGTGGTCAGTGCCGATCCCGCCAAGCCCGACCTCGACAAGCTGCCGACCGACGCCTTCGGCACGGTCGAGTTCAGGGACGGCCGCATGGTTGCTTCCGTGAACGGCAAGGACGTGGAAATCCTCAGCAGCCTTAGCGGCCAGGCGACCTGGGCGGCGATGAACAGCAATGCGACATTGTCGGCAACCGGTATCTGGCGTGGCGAAAGCGTCGCCCTGGACGCGGCCTCGCCGAAGCCGCTGGTGCTGTTTGCCGGGGGCATGGCGCCGCTCACCCTGTCCTTCAAGGCAGCGCCCGCCACCTTCTCCTTCGACGGCACCGCCAACATGTCCCAGAACGCCTATTTCGACGGCCAGGTGAAGTTCGCGGCACCTTCGCTGCGCCGCGTGTTGGAATGGTCGCAGGCCGGTATCGCGCCGAGCGCGGCGATCGGTTCCGTCAGCATTTCCAGCAAGGTCACGGCGTCGGCCGGTCGCGTCAAATTCGAGAACACCGCGCTCACGCTGGACAACAATCCGGGTATGGGCGCGCTGGACCTGTCGCTTGGCGACGCCCAGCCGGTGATATCTGGCACGCTCGCCTTCGATACGCTCGACCTCAGATCGTTCCTGTCCGCCTTCACGCCGCTGGGGCCGGCAAGCGGGGCTGGACCGGGTGACGTCGACACAAGCTTCGCCGATCGGGTCAATCTCGATCTCAGACTGTCGGCGGCGCATGCCACGGCTGGCAGTATCCAGCTTGCCGACGTCGCCGCCACCGCCCAGGTCAAGGACGGTCTTTCCGTCTTCGATATCTCCGACGCGTCGGCCTTTGGCGGCAACATCCAGACCAGCCTTCGTTTCGACCGCAAGCCCGAGGGAACACAGGTCGAGATCCGGCTGCTTGCTTCCGATGTCGACGGCGGGGCGTTCGGTACGGCCGCCGGAATGACCCGGCTGGTGCCGGTTGGCACGGGCACCGTTTCGGTCATCCTCAAGGGACCGGGCAGGACCTGGGATTCGATCTTTGAAAACGCCGATGGCTCGGTCTCGGCGACCTTCGGCCCCGGCGCGCTCAGCAAGTTCAACCTGGCGGCCTTTCTCAAGCATACCGAACAGGGCGGCTTCTTCGCGCTCGACGATGTTTCGGACGGAACACTGCCGATCGACGGCGCCGAAGTGAAGGCGACCATTTCGCGCGGCGTGGCGAGGCTGGACAAGGCCGAGGCCAATTCGGCGAAATACAAGATCTGGCTTTCCGGCATCGCCTCCTATGCGGGGCGTGGGCTGGCACTGTCGGGCGGCGTCATCCAACCTGACCAGGCGGCGGCGCAGAAGAACGGCCAGCAGGGGCCCAACCAGTCGTCCTTCTTCGTCGGCGGAACCTGGAGCACGCCGTTCATTTCCCCGATAAGCCGCGGCGTTTCGGGCGAATAGTAGAAGCACGCACCCTTCAGTTGAACGTCGCCTCGTGCGAGAACCGGTTGTCACCCTCGGGGCCAAGCCCGAGGGCACACTTTCGAGCTGCTCACCCGCGCTGCGCCGCCTGTTCGTCGATCTGACGCTGTACCTCCCGCCGCTTGTTGGCGATCGAGGCGACGATGACACCGACCGCGACGACGGCGATCAGGATGGTGCAGGCGGCATTGATCTCCGGTGTCACGCCGAGGCGGACCTGGCTGTAGATCTTCATCGGCAGCGTCGTGGCGCCCGGCCCCGAGGTGAAGCTGGCGATCACAAGATCGTCGAGCGACAGCGTGAAAGCCAGCATCCAGCCCGACACGATCGCCGGCAGGATGACCGGCAGCGTGATCTGGAAGAAAGTCTTCGCCGGCGTCGCGCCGAGATCCATCGCCGCCTCCTCCAGCGAACGATCGAAGGAGACCAGCCGCGATTGCACCACGACGGCCACGAAGCACATTGTGAGCGTGATGTGGGCGAGCGTTACCGTGAAGAAGCCGCGGTCGAGGCCGACGGCAACGAAGAGCAGCAGCAGCGACAGGCCGGTGATGACTTCCGGCATGACCAGCGGCGCGAAGACCATGCCGGAAAACAGCACCCTGCCCCGGAAGCGGGTGTAGCGCGTCAGGGTGAGCGCGGCCAGCGTGCCGAGCACGGTCGCCACCGTCGCCGAAATGACGCCGACACGCGCCGTGACCCAGGTGGCGTCCATCAGGCCCTGATTGTGGAACAGCGACACGTACCATTTGGTCGAGAAGCCGCCCCATACGGTGACGAGCTTGGATTCGTTGAAGGAGAAGACGATGAGCAGCACGATCGGCAGGTACAGGAAGGCGAAGCCAAGCACGATCGAGGTGACGTTGAAGCGGCTCCAGGTGGCGTTCATTTGCCCTGCTCCTGGGCACGCGCCTGTGCCTGTTGGAAAAGCATGATCGGCACGGTCAGCAACAACAGCAGGATGACGGCCACGGCAGACGACACCGGCCAGTCACGATTGGCGAAGAACTCGTTCCAGAGCGTCTTGCCGATCATCAGCGTCTGCGATCCGCCGAGCAGATCGGGGATGACGAACTCGCCGACGGCCGGGATGAACACCAGCAGGCAGCCGGCAATGACGCCGGGCAGCGACAGCGGGAAGGTGATCTTCCAGAAAGCCGATGTTGGCGGGCAGCCGAGATCCTTGGCCGCCTCGATCAGCGAATAGTCCATCTTCTCCAGCGACGAATAGAGCGGCAGCACCATGAACGGCAGATAGGAATAGACGATGCCGATGAAGATCGCCGTGTAGGTGTTGAGGATGATCAGCGGCTGACTGACGATGCCGGTGGCAAGCAATAGCTGGTTGAGCAGCCCCTCGGGCTTGAGAATGCCGATCCAGGCATAGACGCGGATCAGGAACGAGGTCCAGAACGGCAGGATGACCAGCATCAGCAGGGTCGGGCGGATGGTGGCCGGTGCACGTGACATGCCATAGGCGATCGGGTAGCCGACGATCAGCGTCAGCACGGTCGAGATCGCGGCAATGATGACGCTCGTCACATAGGCCTTGAAATAAAGCGCGTCCTGCGTCAGCCAGACATAGTTGTCGAAATTGAGGTCTCGGAACCCGGCGAAGAAGCCGGAGACGCCATCGCTGAAATCGAGCACCGGCGTGTAGGGCGGCATGGCGATCGCCGTCTGCGACATGGAAATCTTGAAGACGATGATGAACGGGATGAGGAAGAAGAACAGCAGCCAGAGGTAAGGGACGATTATGACGAGCCGGTTGACGAAGCCGGCACCCAGCCGCGTCAGGAACGGCGTGGCGACAGTCGATGGTCCGGCGGCATCGGTGACGGCGATGTTGGACATGTCAGCCCCCTACCGCGCCAGCACGACGCCGGCGTCGGGCCGGAAGGACACCCAGGCGCGGTCGTTCCAGGTCAGCGGATCGTCGGTCACCCGCGCCGCATTGAGCGCGCTTGCCCTGATGATCTGCCCGTCATCCAGCCTGATGTGGTAGACGGTCATGTCGCCGAGATAGGCGACGTCGTAGACCTCGCCTTCCAGCGCATTGACAGCGTCCGCCGGCTTCTTCGACGACACCTTGATCTTCTCCGGCCTGATGGCGAAAACGATGTCGGAACCGGCTGCGGTATCGGAGCTGTTTTCAACGACGATCTGGGCACCTGTCGCGCCGGTGATGCGGGTGGTGTTGGCCAAGCGCTCGGCGACCTTGCCCTCGAACATGTTCACGTTGCCGACGAAATGCGCGACGAAGCGCGAGGCCGGGGCTTCATAGACTTCCGCCGGCGTCGCCACCTGCATGACCTCACCCTTGTCCATGATGGCGATGCGATCGGCCATGGTCATCGCTTCTTCCTGGTCGTGGGTGACCACGACGAAGGTCAGCCCAAGTTCCTGCTGCAAATCCATCAATTCGAACTGGGTCTCCTCGCGCAGCTTCTTGTCGAGAGCCCCCAGTGGCTCATCGAGCAGCAGCACCTTCGGCCGCTTGGCGACCGAGCGGGCAAGCGCGACACGCTGGCGCTGGCCGCCGGAAAGCTGGTGCGGCTTGCGCTTGGCGAACTGCTCGAGCTTGACCAGTTTCAGCATCTCGGCGACGCGTTTTTCGATGTCGGGCTTGGGCATGCCTTCCTGCTTGAGGCCGAAGGCGATGTTGTTTTCCACCGTCATATGCGGGAACAGGGCATAGGACTGGAACATCATGTTGACCGGCCGGCGATAGGGCGGAATGCCACGCAGGTCCTGGCCGTCGAGCAGGATGCGGCCGGCCGTCGGTTCCTCGAAGCCCGCGAGCATCCTGAGCAGGGTCGACTTTCCGCAACCGGAGGCACCGAGAAGGGCGAAGAATTCTCGCTCGAAGATCGTCAGCGACAGATTGTTGACGGCGGTGAAGTCACCGAACTTCTTGGTGACTTTGTCGAACTGGATGTATGGCTTGGCGTTCGGGTCGTTCCATGGCGCGAAATCCCTGCGGATGCTGCCAAGCGATTTCATATCCCCACTCCGTGCTGTTTCTTGCTTCGTGCCCCAAAAATACGCGACCCCGGCAGTTGTCTGCCGGGGTCGCTTCAGATGCTTATTGGCCGGTGACGATCTTGGTCCAGCTGCGCGTGATGATACGCTGTGTCTTGGGATCGTAAGGGGAGACCGTGTAGAGCTTCTGCAAGGTCGCGGCGTCCGGATAGACAGCCGGATCCTCCAGCAGCGCCTTGTCGACAAATTGCTGCGATGCCTTGTTGCCGTTGGCATAGAGCACGTAGTTCGACGATTTGGCGATCACTTCGGGCGTCATCATGTAGTTGATGAATTCGAGTGCCTCGGCGACATGCGGCGCATCGGCGGGGATCGCCATCTGGTCGAACCACATCTGTGCGCCTTCCTTCGGCACGGAATAGCCGATTTCAACGCCTTGCTTGGCCTCGACCGCGCGGTTGCGGGCCTGGAACACGTCACCCGACCAGCCGACCGCGAGGCAGATGTCGCCATTGGCGAGCGCGTTGATGTACTCGGACGAATGGAACTTCCTGATGTAGGGACGGACCTTGAGCAAAGCTTCCTCGGCCTTGGCGATATCGTCCGGCGAAGTGCTGTTCGGGTCGAGGCCTAGATATTTCAACGCCGCCGGTATGATGTCGGCCGGCGAGTCCAGCACGTAGACGCCGCAGTCTTTCAACTTGGCAAGACTATCCGGATTGAAGAACACGTCCCAGCTGTCGATCTTGTCGGTGCCCAGTGCCGCCTGCACTTTCTTCGTGTTGTAGCCGATGCCGACCGTGCCCCACATGTAGTTGACCGAGTATTCGTTGCCGGGATCATATTTGGCGGTTCGCTCGGAAACCGTGTCCCACATGTTGGAGAGGTTCGGCAGTTTCGACTTGTCGAGCTTCTGGAACACACCGGCCTGAATCTGGCGGGCGAGGAAGTTGCCGCTCGGCACGACGACGTCGTAGCCGCTGCCGCCGGCGAGCAGTTTGGTTTCCAGGATCTCGTTGGAATCGAACGTGTCGTAGACGACCTTGATGCCGGTCTTCTTGGTGAAGTCGTCTATGATCGAACTGTCGATATAATCCGACCAGTTGAAGACGTTGACGACGCGATCCTCGGCATGCCCGGCGGGCGTGAACAATGTCAGAAATACCGAGGTCGCCGAAAGCCAGAGCGCTTTGCGGATCATGCTATTCTCCTTTGGTGAGTGTTCCGTCGCCGGCTCGTCGCGACGCGCGACCGGACTTTTGTTTCAGACTATTGAGCTTTCCAGGGGACAACAAGCGGCGATTGGCGCGCCGGTCGCGGCCGCGCGATTGACCCGGACTGGGGGGAATCGCAGTGCCGTCAGAAGCTTTCGCCGCCGCGCGGACAGAAATACAGAAATATGGTCCGGTCTCGATCGGGCCGCCGGGGAGACTTGGCAAGATACGCCTGTCTTGTTGTTGCCGTGTTCCCAGCCTGCCCGGGCGGCAGCGAGGTTGTCAATGGCAAAGCATCGGCCCCCGCATCAATTCGGCGACGGCACCCCAGTGACGCCTGCCCGCCGCGGCCGTGCCTGGCGTTTGAACTCGAGACCGATATGGACAAGCAGCGCCGTGACCACCACCGCGCCGCCGATGATGGTGCGTCCGGACGGCACTTCGGAATGGATGAGCCAGACCCATATCGGCCCAAGGATCGGCTCAAAAGTGCCAAGCAGTGCCGCGATGGCAGCCGGGATCAGCCTCGCGCCGGTGGCGAAGAAGGCAAGGCCGATGCCGAGATTGACCACGCCGAACGCGAAGAGAAAGCCCATGTCGCCGGCCGAGACCGTGAAGGTCGACGCCTGCGAGGCGGCAAGGCCCGCGGCCAGGATCGTGCCGAGACAGGTCGCCGGGGTCATCCTGACGCTGGCGAACCGCCTTGTGATGACGGTGGCGATCGAGAACATGAACGCGATCAGCAGCGCCAGCCCGTCGCCCATGGGCGAGACGGCGCCATTGAGCGATTCCGACACCATGATGGCGACGCCTGCGATGACGGCGGCAATCGCCACCCAGGTCACGACACCAATCCGTTCGCGAAACAGCGCCCAGGCAAACAGCGCCGCCAGAAGCGGCACGCCGGCCTGCATCAAAAGTATGTTGGCGACAGTGGTGTAGGCGAGCGCCACGACGAAGGAAGTCGATGCGATGGCGAAGCAGAAGCCGACGGCAAGGCCGGGCAGGCCCATGTCGCGAAACGATCTCAGCATGCCGCGCCAGCCGTCACGCCAGGCCATGAAGGCGAGCAGGAAGGCGGCGGCCCAAACCGAGCGCCAGAAGACAACCGTCCAGCTGTCACCCACGGTGATGAAGCGGGCGATGGTGCCGCCGAAACTCCACATCAGCGCCGAGAGGAAGACCAGAAGCATGCCGACGCGTTCCTCGCGCGGCGAGGCGGTCGAAGCGACAAGGGCCGGTGATGATGCTGCGTCTGTCATGGGCGCGACTGTCGAGCTTGTGTGGACGGGACGATGCGCAAGAGACGACAAAAAACTGCCCTGTTCGCGTAACGCAAAGACTTGACCCGCGGGTGATCCAGACACAGGCGACGATTGTGGCACCTCTGCCGCCGCGTTACTGGAAGTCGAAAGCGCTCAGGCCCGTCACCATCTCGTCGAGGCCGAGCGGGCGCGTCACCGGCGGTTCGGCACGCGCCAGGCAGCCGACACGCTCGCAAAGCCGGCAGGCGGGTCCGACCGGCGTCGCCACGACGGCGCCTGTTCCCGACTTTCCGGCGGCCGCGCCGGGCAGCGCCGCGCCATAGACGATGTCGTCGCGAAAGCCGATGTCGCAACCGAGCAGCAGCGCAGTGCGGCGCGGACGCTCCGAGAATGCGCCCTGCGGCCCCTCCAGCGTGCGGGCAAGGCACAGGAATTCGGCGCCATCGGGCATTTCCACCGCTTCGACGAAAACTTGGCCGGGCTGGGTGAAAGCGACGTGCACGGGCAGCTTCGGACAGCCGCCGCCGAAGCGGCTATGCGGAAAGCCCTGGCTGCCGGCCCTGCGGAAGCGGTTACCCGCATTGTCGACCTCCAGCATGAAGAACGGCACACCAGGTGCGCCCTGCCGCTGCAGCATCGTCAGCCGGTTCGCCGCCTGCTCGAAGGAGACGCCGAAGCGTGAGCGAAGGACGTCGATGTCGTAGCGCGCGCGGACGGCCGCCCCATGAAAGGCCTGATAGGGCATCATCAGCGCATGCGCCGCATAGCGACCGAGTTCGAAGCGGGCAAGGCGACGGGCTTCGTCCGTGCTCAGCTTGAGCGCCTGGATCTGACCGGCGACCACGACCGTCATGCGGATCAGGCAGGCTTCCATCGCCACTTCGCGCAACTGGTCGAACGGCGACAGCCGCTCCGACAGGAACAGGCGCTGCGAATGGCGATCGTAGCGGCGGCGCCAGTTCGGCATTGTGGCGACCGGCAGCACCTTGACGACGATGCCGTATTCGCGCTTCAGCCAGGCCTTCAAGGCACCGAACAGGTCATCGCCGGGATCAAGGACCGCGGTGAACGCCTCCGCCTCCTCCTCGAGTGCGGTAAAATGGTTCGGCCGCCGCTCGAAGGTCTCGTGCACCTCGTCGATCGGCAAACGGGCGCCCGAAAGCGCCGTCGCCCGGCCCTCGCGCGCCAGAAGCTCGTTGAGGTCGGACAGCCGCTCGGCCTGCTCGCGATAGGCGCGGAATAGTTTTATCACCGCGGCCGACGCATTGGGCGCCGCCTCGGCAAGTTCGATCAGCTCTTGATCTCCCGGCAATTCGCCGACCAGCAGCGGATCGGTGAACACCTCCTTCAAGGCCGCGACCGACCCTCTTGCCTCGCCCTGCAGCTCGTGCGGATCGACCTTGTACACGGAGGCCAACTTGAGGATCAGCTGCACCGTCAGCGGCCGCTGGTTGCGCTCAATAAGGTTGAGATAGGACGGCGAGATGCCGAGCCCCTCGGCCATCGCCGTCTGGGTGAGGCCCTTGGCATTGCGGATGCGGCGAATGCGCGGCCCCGCGAAGATCTTCTGGTCAGCCATCGACTGTCCTTGACAGAAATTTACACGGCATCCGCGATAATTCGATCCTCACCAGTTTTACAAACATGACAAATTTACAGCAGCCTTCTGTCAAACGCAACACAGGTTTTCCCTTATCTGCGACTATGATTGCTGATTTTTCTGGGAGATTTTGCGTCGCAATGTAAAGTCAGTCACATCGCAGCTCGCCAAAGATTGGTGCGCGGACAAAGTACAGCAATCCTTCGGAGTGACTCATGACTGATTTTTACAACCTCGTTCCCTCGGCGCCGGAAGGTCGCTTCGACGGCATTGAACGCCCATATTCGCCGGAGGATGTGAAGCGGCTGCGCGGTTCGGTCCAGATTCGTCAGAGCCTTGCCGAAATGGGTGCCAACCGGCTGTGGAAGCTGATCCACGAGGAGGATTTCGTCAACGCGCTCGGCGCCATGTCCGGCAACCAGGCGATGCAGCAGGTGCGCGCCGGGCTGAAGGCGATCTATCTATCGGGCTGGCAGGTCGCGGCAGACGCCAACACCGCCTCGGCGATGTATCCCGACCAGTCGCTTTACCCGGCCAATGCAGCGCCGGAGCTGGTCAAGCGCATCAACCGGACGCTGCAGCGCGCCGACCAGATCGAGACCTCCGAGGGCAACGGGCTCTCGGTCGAGACCTGGTTCGCTCCGATCGTCGCCGACGCGGAAGCCGGCTTCGGCGGACCGCTCAACGCCTTCGAGATCATGAAGGCGTTCATCGAGGCGGGTGCCGCCGGCGTCCATTACGAGGACCAGCTGGCATCGGAAAAGAAGTGCGGCCATCTCGGCGGCAAGGTTCTGATCCCGACAGCCGCGCATATCCGCAACCTCAACGCCGCGCGGCTCGCGGCCGACGTGATGGGCACGCCGACGCTCGTCGTGGCGCGCACCGATGCGGAAGCCGCCAAGCTTCTGACATCCGATATCGACGAGCGCGACCAGCCCTTCGTCGACTACGATGCCGGGCGCACGGTGGAAGGCTTCTACCAGGTCAGGAACGGCATCGAGCCCTGCATCGCGCGGGCCGTCGCCTATGCGCCGTACGCTGACCTGATCTGGTGCGAAACCTCCAAGCCGGACCTGGCGCAGGCCAAGAAATTCGCCGAGGGAGTGCGCAAGCATCATCCAGGCAAGCTGCTCGCCTATAATTGTTCGCCCTCGTTCAACTGGAAGAAGAATCTCGACGACGCGACGATCGCGAAGTTCCAGAAGGAACTCGGCGCCATGGGCTACAAGTTCCAGTTCATCACGCTGGCCGGCTTCCACCAGCTAAACTACGGAATGTTCGAGCTGGCGCGTGGCTACAAGGCGCGGCAGATGGCAGCCTATTCCGAGTTGCAGGAAGCCGAGTTCGCCGCGGAGGCCAATGGCTACACCGCCACGAAGCACCAGCGTGAGGTCGGCACCGGCTATTTCGACGCCGTGTCGATGGCGATCACCGGCGGCAAGTCGTCGACCACCGCCATGCATGAATCGACCGAACACGCACAATTCAAACCGGCCGCCGAATAGCGGCTCGGAAAATACCGAGGAAACGCCCAGCAGGGCTTCAGAAACAGGAGAAGACCAATGGCATCGATAAGCCGCGTCAAGGAACGGGCGGAAGAGCAATCGACCACGATGAGCGTCGACCAGCAGGCGACGATCCGCATGCTCGCCAACGATCTGCACAGACTGAACCAGTCGGTGATGAAGGCGGTCGAGGCGGGCGTCTCGGTGGAGCTGGTGCGCTCGGCCAGGCACCATGGCGGCGATGGCAATTGGGGCGATCTTCTGATCCCGGTAATCGTCACACAGCAGAGTCATGGCTGACCGGCAATCGTTGCAACCGACCTCTCACCTGCGCAGCGGATGCGCAGGTGAATTTTATTTTTATGCAACCAATCCATGGACAGGACAGTACAGTACTATTGCTTGACTCCACTGTTGGGGGAGGCGTCTCCAAGCTCTTTTATTTCAACTTGACATGGAGTGCGATCTCACGCCAATTGTCACCCAGATTTCAACTCTGCATTGAAATAGGGGCGAGCTTTTGGCCGACTTGGGTGCCCAGTGAGTAGCGAGGGGGAGACCGCGAAACATCCGAATCTGGTGACCCAGGGTTCAAGCGCCGAAACGATCCGCAGTCCCTCGCAAGTGCTTGTTGTCGGGAAATCGCCGATCAATCGTGTGGTGGTGTCGAAGATCGTCGAGCGATCCGGGCTCAGGCCAATCTCGGAATCGCCTGACATGGCGGCGAAGACCTTGCGAACACTTGTGCCGAGCGTGATTGTCCTGGACGGCGGCGCGGACAACAAGGACTGCGACAATCTGATGTCCGGCATCGAAACGCTGCGGCGGGCGTCGGGCAAATCGCTTCCTCCCGTCATCTTGCTTTCAACCAAGAACGGCACGCCGGAAAGCCTGGGCCTGCCGAGCGTGATCGACGTCGTGGTCGCGAAGCCGATCACGCCCGAACGGCTGCAACCGGTCATCGATCGCCTGATCAGCCGCTAACCAAGGCGCGATCAATCTCGCTTCGTGATGCTTTGTATCAGTTCGGGCAATTGCCCAAGGTTGGATATCTGGCGGAATCGCGGGTCGGCGACCGGCGCCTCGACATGCTCGAGCACCCAGGTCAGTTCGTGCGGCACATGGACACCCCAGCCGCCGGCCTCGATGGCCGGCACCACGTCCGACTTCAGCGAATTGCCCACCATCATGCTCTTTGCCGGACCGTCGCCGTGGCGGCTGAAGAGGCGGGCATAAGTCGCGGCGTTCTTGTCGCTGACGATCTCGACCGCATCGAACAGGTCACCGAGGCCGGAGCCAGCCAGCTTGCGCTCCTGGTCGAAGAGATCGCCCTTGGTGATCATCACGAGGCGGTACACGCCGGCGAGCTTCTCCACCGTCTCACGCACATGCGGCAAGACCTCGATCGGGTGAGCCAGCATCTCGCGGCCGGCATCGAGGATCCGCGCTATGACCGAAGCCGGGACCCGTCCGTCGGTGACCTCGATCGCCGTCTCGACCATCGACAGCGTAAATCCCTTGATGCCGAAACCATAAACGGCAAGGTTGCGCCGTTCGGCTTCGAGCAATCGGGCCGAAATCTGTTTCTCCTCGCCATGGTCGGCAAGCATGGCGGCGAAGCGCTTCTCCGTCATGCGGAAGAACTGTTCGTTCTGCCAAAGCGTGTCGTCGGCGTCGAAGCCTATCGTGGTCACTTCGCTACTGGTTCGCATCGTCGAGTTCTTGAGTTCAGGGACGGGCCGAGCCTAAGCCGAGCCGGGTGCGATTTTCAACCGCGGCGGCAAATGCCGGCAGCGGCTCCCCTTCCCTTCCACAGTGGGGCACGGCTATACTCCGAAATCCGCAACCCAATCTGGTGAATGATGCCGCCTGCAAAAAAGGAAGTCCGTCCGTCGAGCCGCGGAGGACGAGCGCGCACGCCTGCCTTCGTGAAAAACCTGCGTGGTGTGAAGAACTGGAAGGAAGTCAGCGAATGGCTGGAATGGCGTGGCATCGAGGATATCGAATGCATCACGCCTGATCAGGCTGGCGTGGCACGCGGCAAGATGATGCCGTCGAAGAAATTCACCTCCAACACCTCGCTGGCGCTGCCTTCGGCCGTCTTCATGACGACGATTTCAGGCGGCTATCCCGAAGATGGCAACGGCTTCCACTATCCCGAGGATGATGGCGACCTCAAATTGATGCCGGATCTTTCGACACTGACGGTGGTGCCGTGGGAAGAAGACCCGACGGCGGCCGTCATCTGCGACCTCGTCCACCAGGACGGACGCTCGGTCGAATTCACGCCGCGCAATGTGTTGAAGCGCGTGCTTGCAGCCTACGACAAGCTTGGGCTGAGGCCGGTGGTGGCGCCCGAGATCGAATTCTACCTGGTGCGCAAGAATCCGGACCCGGACTATCCGCTGACCCCGCCCGTCGGCCGCTCGGGGCGCGCAATCGGCGGCGGCGCCGGCTATTCGATCGCCGGCGTCAACGAGTTCGACGAACTGATCGACGACATCTACCATTTCTCCGAAAGCCAGGGCCTGGAGATCGACACGCTCATTCACGAGGAGGGCGCCGGTCAGCTCGAGATCAATCTGCGCCATGGCGACCCGATCGAACTCGCCGACCAGGTGTTCATGTTCAAGCGCACCATTCGCGAAGCCGCGCTCAAGCATGAAATCTACGCGACCTTCATGGCCAAGCCGATCCAGGGCCAACCGGGTTCGGCCATGCACATCCATCAGTCGATCGTCGACAAGAAGACAGGCAGGAACATCTTTTCGGCCGAGGACGGCTCGGAAACCCCGGAGTTCTTCCATTTCATCGGCGGCATGCAAAAGCACGTGCCGAACGCGCTGGTGATGTTCGCGCCCTATGTCAATTCCTACCGTCGGCTGACGCAGGCGGCTTCGGCCCCGGTCAACAACAAATGGGGCTATGACAACCGCACCACCGCGTTCCGCGTGCCACGCTCCGACCCTGCGGCGCGACGCGTCGAGAACCGCATCCCGTCCTCCGACGCCAATCCCTATCTGGCGCTGGCGGCATCGCTTGCCTGCGGGCTGATCGGCATCACCCGGAAGATCAAGGCCGAGCCTCCGGTGCTGACGACCGCCAATGCGGACGAGATCGACCTGCCACGCAGCCTGCTTGAAGCCGTCGACCTGTTCGAGGGCGATGAGGAGCTTTGCGCATTGCTGGGCAAGTCCTTCGCCGCCACCTATGCAGCGATCAAGAGGGCGGAATTCGAGACCTTCATGGAAGTGATCAGCCCGTGGGAGCGGGAGTATTTGTTGCTGAATGTTTAGGGGAGTAGGGGGTGACAGACGGTGGCGAAGATCGAATCGTACAGAGATTTGATCGTCTGGCAGCAGGCAATGGACCTGGCTGTATCAATCTACGAAGCGACAAGAGCTTGGCCCAAAGAAGAGATCTATGGATTGACAGCTCAGTTGCGCAGGGCAGCCACCTCCGTGCCCGGCTTCTGATCCGCAAATTGTTCCCTGAATAGGTTCACCCTACTGCCCTACTGCCCTACTGCCCTATTCCCCTATTCCCCTATTCCCCTATTCCCCGTGAGCACCATGCCTTACCAATCCCCCATTTCTCCCGGCCGCTCATGGTATGAAGACACGGCGGGACCTAGACCCGAATACCCGGCGCTCGACGGCGACCGGGCCTGCGATGTCGTCATTATCGGCGGCGGCTTTACCGGGCTGTCGGCGGCGACACATCTGGCCAAGGCTGGAACCAATGTCGTCCTGATCGAGGCGTATCGCTTCGGCGACGGCGCTTCCGGACGCAATGGGGGGCAGCTCGGCACCGGCCAGCGCGCCTGGGCCGAAGACCTGGAAGCGGAGTACGGCTTGTCCCGTGCCAAGGCTTTGTTCGATCTTGCCGAGGAGGCGAAGGCGCATCTCATCGAATTCGCCGCCGCCAACCAGATCGATATCGATTATATGCCGGGCCAGCTCTCCGTGGCGCACAAGCCTCGCTATGTCGACGACTACAAGGCGCATGCGGAGATCATGGCCAGCCGTTTCTCCTACCCGCATATCTCTTTCATGGATGCCAAGGAGACGGCGGAGCGGCTTGGTTCGACCGCCTATTTCGGCGGTACACGCGACACCGGCACCGGCCATATCCATCCCATGAAACTGGTGATCGGCACGGCGCGGGTGGCGGCGCAGGCGGGCGCGCAGCTGTTCGAGGGAACGCCATCGACCGGCATCGTTTCGACCGGCGGCAAGGTCAGGGTTTCGACGCCAAGAGGCACCGTGACGGCGCAGAAATGCCTGATCGCGGTCAACGCCTATGGCGGCGCGCTCGAACCGGTGAGTGCCGCGCACATCATGCCGATCGGCTCCTTCATCGGCGCGACCGTGCCTTTGGGGGCGGATTTGAAAGTGCTGCCCGGCGGCGAAGCGGTCGACGATTCCCGCTTTGTCGTGCGCTATTTCCGCAAGTCGAGGGATGGACGGCTGTTGTTCGGGGGACGCGAAGTCTATGGCGTCAACGACCCCAAGGACATCCACATCCATATCCGCCGTCAGATCGCGGAGCTCTATCCGGCATTGAAGGATATCGAGATCACCCATGGCTGGGGCGGCTATGTCGGCATCACGGTGCCAAGGAAACCGTTCGTGCGCGAAGTGATGCCCAATGTGATCTCGGCTGGCGGCTATTCAGGCCACGGCGTCATGCTGTCGAACTTCTTCGGCAAACTCTATGCCGAGACAGTTGCCGGCAACCGCGACCGGCTGAAGCTTATCGAGGACCTGAAAATTCCGCCATTTCCAGGCGGCCGCCGTTTCCGTACGCCCCTGCTTTTCCTGGCGCTCAACTGGTTCGCGCTTCGCGACAGGGTTTAGTGAATGTCCCCCAAGCTGGCTCCGCGGTTTGGGAGAACAACATCCGCGAAAAGAAGGCTTGAAGCGCGTCGCTGAACCCGTTTCGGCGCGACGCAGTTCGGACGGGATCGGATCGCCGTCACGATCTGATGTAATATTGTAATATTCATTGTAACATTTGTTGCCCTAGCGGCACATTGCGTAAATGCCGGCAAAGGGGCAGAATCCCTTATAATGGCGTACTGATGCCACAATCGCGGGTGAAAGGTTCTCGCTTCTGGGCGACTATTCGGGGATTGCTGCGGGCTTGCCCGCGTTGATTTTGGGACCGATGCCGATCAGACGCCGGACTTCCGGCACCGATCGAAAGAACATTGGCCCGCTTATGGAGGTGGTGAGAGTGAGAGAGCCCTTCAGTTTCGGTGCGCCGGAACGTCGGCGCTTTGCCATGCAGTTTGGATACGACATGCGGCCGTCCTTCTGGCAGGAAGTCCGTTCGAACTCGCATCTGGTGATTGCCGCGGTCGGCACCGCCGCGCTGCTTGGCGTCGCCGCGGTGGCGCTCTGGCTGGCATTGCCGACGAGCGAGCGGCAGGCAGCCGCCAGCCCGGAACAGAGCATTCCGGCCACTCCGGTAAAGACGACGAAGATCGTCCCTGGCGGAACCACGGTGGCCGCGGCGGTCGTGCCGGCCCGCAAGTCCGACCAGGTTTCATCGACCGTGGCGCCAGCAAAAGCAAGCATACAGGCGCTTGCGGCCAACGATCCCCGCTGGACCGAGGCACAGCCGAAGCCCGCTTCCGACTCCACTGCCCCCAATCAAACGGCCAAACAGGCTGCGCCGGCGGGCAAGGCAGTGGCGTTCGCGCAGCCGTCAACCAGCACCGATGCCGTTAACGAGCTTGCCAAGGTTGCCGCGCCGGCGCCGGCCGCGAATGTCGGCAAGCCCGATGGCGCGCGGACCGCCGCCATCCCTGAGACGCAGCCGCAAGTGCCGGAACAAAAACCCGCGAATGCACAAGGCGACGATGGCGCGGCCAAGGCGAAGCCGCGAAAAGTGGCGGCGGCAGGCACCGGCCGCGTCCTGCGGGCTGTGACCATGCGCAATGCTCCGAAGAAGGGCGCTACTCCCATCGACACCGTGCCTGCCCGGACTTCGGTGCAATTGATGGGCTGCAAGCAGTGGTGCGAGATTGTCTACAACGGCAAGCACGGCTGGGTCTACAAGAGCTACATCAAGCCCGGCACCTGAGGTTTAAACCGCCAGGCGACCACCCAAAGCGACGCCTCCTGCCTTGCTACTTGTGAGCCTGCAGGGCGCGATGGCGCCGCGCTCGACGTCTCAAGTCGCTCCGGATTTCTCCGCAGCCTGATCGATACAAGCTCATCGGATGAAGAGCCGCCGGAAACGTTGCAGGCGACGCGCCGATTTGCGTTGCATCAGATGCAGCGGCCGCCATCGACCTCCAGCGCCACGCCGGTGATGAAGGCGGCTTCATCCGATGCCAGCCAGAGTGCGGCGTTGGCGATATCGAGCGGGGTCGAAAGCCGGCCGAGCGGGATCGAGGCACGGAATGTCTCGCGGATCTCTGGGGTGTCGGCGCCCATGAACTTCTCCAGCATGCCGGTTTCACCGGCGACCGGGCAGAGACAGTTGACACGGATGTTCTTGGGCGCCAGTTCCACCGCCATCGATTTGGCGGCGGTGATCGCCCAGCCTTTCGAGGCATTGTACCAGGTGAGGCCGGGCCGCGGCCGCAGGCCCGCGGTGGAGGCCGTGGTCAGGATGACGCCACCGCCTTGCCGGTCCATGATCGGCACCACGGCAAGGGCCGCGTGATAGATCGCCTTCATATTGACAGCGGTAATCAGGTCGAAAGTGTCCTCGTCGACCTTGAGCATGTCGCCGTTGCGATGGGTGTAACCGGCATTGTTGACCATGATGTCGATGCGGCCGAAGGCGCTTTTTGCGGCATAGACCATCTCGTCGAATTCGGAGCGCAGCGAAACGTCGGTCTGCGTCCAGATCGCCGCCTCGCCGATTTCATTGGCGACGCGCTCCGCGCCCTTGGCATTGAGATCGGCGACAACCACCCTGGCGCCTTCTTGCGCGAAGCGCTTGGCCATGCCTTCGCCAAATCCCGATGCGGCGCCGGTGATGACGGCAACCTTGTTTTCCAGACGCATGCTTTTCCCGCTCATCGATGTCTTCCAGGAATTAATAAAGCGGCCGACCGCCATGGCCCATGCGGCAACTGACGGAGCGCCATTTCTCCCTTAGCTTTCGTCACATTCACGTTCTATGCTGCAACTGCGAAAGCTTCCGGGGTCTTCGTCCACCGACAAGCCTCCGGCAAGCGCCAGTGTCAAGGGCACATGTGGACCCAATCAATATCGTGCGATTGGTCCTTGATGTGACACCATGGCACTGGAAAATTTAAATCGATTAGAATATATCAGCCGCGTACTCGCGACCGGCGTCAAAGCGGACAGACCATGACCAGCCAGATCATCCCCGTCGACCCTTTCGACTTCATCATTTTCGGCGGCACCGGCGACCTGTCGGAACGCAAGCTGCTGCCGTCGCTCTACTACCGCCAGCGCGACCATCAATTCTCCGAGCCGACGCGCATCATCGGCACCTCGCGCTCGAAGATGAGCGACGAGGAGTTCCGGGCCTTCGCCAGCCAGGCGATCTCCGATCACGTCAAGCCGGCCGATATCGACGCCAAGGAGCTGAAGACCTTCCTGGCACGGCTTTCCTACGTCTCGGCTGATGCGACGAGCGGTGCGGGCTTCGACAAACTGAAAAAGGCGATCGGCGAGAGCGACAGCATCCGCGCCTTTTACCTCGCCGTTGCGCCGGCGCTGTTCGGCGATATCTCGCATAAGCTCAAAGAGCACAAGCTGATCACGTCGAACTCACGCATTGTGCTGGAGAAGCCGATCGGCCGCGACCTTGCCTCGGCGCAGGCGCTCAACGATTTGGTCGGCGACGATTTCCACGAGAGCCAGATCTTTCGCATCGATCACTATCTCGGCAAGGAGACGGTGCAGAACCTGATGGCGTTGCGCTTCGCCAACGCGCTTTACGAGCCGCTGTGGAACTCCGCCCATATCGACCATGTGCAGATCACGGTCGCCGAGACGGTCGGCCTGGAAGACCGCGTCACCTATTACGACAAGGCCGGCGCGCTGCGCGACATGGTGCAGAACCACATGCTGCAGCTGCTCTGCCTCGTCGCCATGGAGGCGCCGTCGTCGATGGACGCGGACGCAGTGCGCGACGAGAAACTGAAGGTGCTGCGGGCGCTGAAACGCATCAACGGCAACGAGGCGCCGAAACACACGGTGCGCGGCCAGTACCGCGCCGGTGCGTCCGCCGGCGGGCCGGTGAAGGGCTATGTCGAGGAGCTCGGCAAGGACAGCAACACCGAGACCTTCGTCGCCATCAAGGCCGAGATCGGCACCTGGCGCTGGGCGGGCGTTCCGTTCTACCTCAGGACCGGCAAGCGGCTGGCGACCCGGGTTTCGGAGATCGTCATCGAGTTCAAGCCGATCCCGCACTCGATCTTCGGCGACAGCGCCGGACCGATCTTCGCCAACCAGCTGGTCATCCGCCTGCAGCCCGATGAAGGCGTCAAGCAGTTCATCATGATCAAGGACCCGGGCCCGGGCGGCATGCGGCTGCGCCAGATCTCGCTCGACATGAGCTTTGCGCAATCCTTCGATGGCCGTGCGCCCGATGCCTATGAACGGCTGATCATGGATGTCATCCGCGGCAACCAGACGCTGTTCATGCGCCGGGACGAAGTCGAGGCGGCATGGAAGTGGATCGACCCGATTCAGAATGCCTGGGAAGGCGCCAAGCAGGAAGCACAGGGCTACACGGCAGGCACCTGGGGGCCGTCGGCCTCGATAGCGCTGATCGAACGTGATGGGCGGACATGGCACGAGAGCAATTGAACAGCGCCAGTTACAACTGGAACGCTTTCCCAGACCGTCCGCATCTGGCGGCGGCACTGGCCGGCCGTGTGGCCGATCGCCTGACCAAGGCGATAGCCGAACGCGGCACGGCAGTGCTGGCGGTCTCCGGCGGTACGACGCCGGGAAAGTTCTTTGCCGCGCTTTCGGTGGCGCCGATCGCCTGGGACAAGGTGATCGTGACGCTCGTCGACGAGCGTTTCGTGCCGGCCTCCTCGCCGCGTTCCAATGCCGGGCTGGTGGCCGCCAATCTGTTGCAGAACGCGGCCAAGGCAGCACGCTTCGTGCCGCTCTACCATGAGGCATCAGGCATCGAGGATGTCGCCGCATCCGACGATGCGGCACTGCGATCCCTGCCCTGGCCGCTCGACGTCGTGGTGCTCGGCATGGGGCCGGACGGCCACACGGCCTCGTTCTTTCCCGATGCCGACGATCTGGCAAGGCTGCTCGACCCGGCCTCCGACAGGATCATCCTGCCGGTTCATGCGGCCAGCGCGGGCGAACCGCGGCTGACTCTGACGCTCGCGCGCATCATCGATGCCGGCTTCATCGCGCTGCACATCGAGGGCGAGGACAAGCGCACCGCCTTCGACGGCGCGGTCGCGCCCGGACCGCGAAAGCCGATCCGTGCCGTGCTCGACGCCGCACCCAGGCCCGTAGAGGTTTTCTGGGCGCCCTGATTTTACGTTAGTGGTCCCGGCAATTGCGGGAGGATGTTTCCGGGACCTCGCCTGAAAGGACCGACCGCCATGACCGCAAGACGCGACATCGAAGCCATCACCGAGCGTATCCGCCAGCGCTCCAGACCGGGCCGCGAGCGCTATCTCGGCCGTATCGCCGAAGCGTCGAACCAGACCGCCAACCGCTCGGTGCTGTCCTGCGGCAACCTCGCCCACGGCTTTGCGGTCTGCAGTCCCTCGGAAAAGCTGGCGCTCGGTGCCGACAAGGTGCCCAATCTCGGCATCATCACCTCCTACAATGACATGCTTTCGGCGCATCAGCCTTTCGAGACCTACCCTGCCCTGATCAAGGAAGCGGCCCGCGAGGCCGGCGGCATCGCCCAGGTGGCCGGTGGCGTGCCGGCGATGTGCGATGGGGTGACACAAGGCCAGCCCGGCATGGAGCTGTCGCTATTTTCACGCGACGTGATCGCCATGGCCGCGGCGGTCGGCCTGTCCCACAACATGTTCGACGCCGCCGTCTTTCTCGGCGTCTGCGACAAGATCGTACCGGGCCTGGTGATCGCGGCGCTGACCTTCGGCCATCTGCCCGCTGTGTTCATCCCGGCCGGGCCGATGACGACAGGCCTGCCCAACGATGAAAAGGCCAAGGTCCGCCAGCTCTATGCCGAGGGCAAGGCGGGACGCGCCGAACTTCTGGCAGCCGAGTCCAAATCCTACCACGGGCCGGGCACCTGCACCTTCTATGGCACGGCCAATTCCAACCAGATGCTGATGGAGATCATGGGCCTGCACACGCCGGGCGCCTCCTTCGTCAATCCCGGCACGCCCTTGCGCGAGGCCCTGACCCGCGAGGCTACGAAGCGGGCGTTGGCGATCACCGCGCTCGGCAATGCCTATACGCCGGTCGGGCGGATGATCGACGAGCGCTCGATCGTCAACGGCGTCGTCGGCCTGCACGCAACCGGCGGCTCGACCAACCACACGATCCACTTGATCGCGATGGCGGCGGCGGCCGGCATCGCACTGACCTGGCAGGACATTTCCGACCTCTCGGAAGCGGTGCCGCTCTTGGCGCGCGTCTATCCGAACGGGCTTGCCGACGTGAACCATTTCCACGCCGCCGGCGGGCTCGGCTTCCTGATTCGCGAGTTGCTCGACGAAGGCGTCCTGCACGAGGACGTGCAGACGGTGTGGGGCGAAGGCCTGCGGCCCTACGCTGTCGAGGCAAAGCTCGGCGCCGATGGCTCCGTGGTGCGCGAGGCGTCGCCGCGTATCAGCGGCGACGAAAAGGTGCTGGCGCCATTCGGCAAGGCCTTCCAGCCGACCGGCGGCCTGAAGGTGCTGGCTGGCAATCTCGGCCACGCTGTCATCAAGACTTCCGCCGTCAAGCCGGAACGACGTGTCATCGAGGCGCCGGCCAAGGTGTTTGACAGCCAGCAGGGCCTGAACGACGCGTTCAAGGCCGGCACACTTACCGGCGATTTCATCGCCGTGATCCGCTTCCAGGGTCCGAAGGCCAATGGCATGCCGGAATTGCACAAATTGACCACCGTGCTCGGCATCCTGCAGGATCGCGGCCAGCGCGTCGCACTGGTCACCGACGGACGCATGTCGGGCGCCTCAGGCAAGGTGCCGGCGGCGATCCATGTGACACCGGAAGCGGTCGAGGACGGGCCGATCGCCAGGCTCCATGACGGCGACATCATCCGGCTGGACGCCGACGCCGGCACGCTCGAAGTGCTGGTGCCGGGGACCGAGTTCGCGCTGCGCCGTACCGCCGAAGCCGATCTCATCGGCAACGAGTTCGGCTTTGGCCGCGAGCTTTTCGCCGGCTTCCGCCAGTTGGTGGGCCGTGCCGACCACGGCGCCAGCGCCTTCGGAACCGCCTGATCGTCTTCTGGTTTTTCAACAAAAAGGGCGGCCTTGAGCCGCCCTTTTTGCTTGTTCAGCTGGCTGCTACTCGACCTTGAGCTCACTCCGCTCGCCGGCCTTGACCGTAAAGGGTGTTTCCTTGTCGGCCTTGTCGGTGGTGAAATTGGTTACGAGCACGTAGTCGCCCGCCCCCAGCGTGGTCTGCATCTTCTCTCCATAGGCGTAGGTCACCTGCTTGCGCTCGCCCTGGATGTTCTTCTTGGCCTCAAAGATCTTGAAGCCATCCGCGCCGGGCGCGTCGACGGCCAGGACGCCCGCGTTCAGCGTCACGTTGACATCGGTCATCTGCCCGACCGTCACGCTGAAGGGCTGTTCCGTGGACACGGCCTGCACATCGACGCCCATCACATAGTCGCCCGGAGGCAGGTCGAACTGGCTATCGGGCCCGTAGGCGTAGGTCACCTGATCGCGGGTACCGTCGAGCTTCTTGGCGGCCTTGTACACCTTCCAACCCACATCGGTTTCGGCTTTCTCTCCGCCCTGCGTGTAGAAAGCGTTGGCCTTGGCCTTGCCGACACCGACGATGATGTCCTTGTCGACGACCTGGCCGGCGACTAACTGCATGGTCTCGCTCGCCTCGCCGGCTCCCAGCTTCACCGTGACCTTGGTCTCGCCGGCCGGAACGACGTACTTGACCTCGCCGTAATTGCTGTCCGACGTGCCGCCGGGATAGGCGATGCTGATCTGCGCATTGCGGTCGACATCGGCCCCAGGGGCCGGCCGCGCATGGATGGAAATCTCCGCGGCATTCAGGTCAAGCGCCACCTCCGTCGCCTTGTCGGCCGTCAGCGAGACCTTCTGCTCGGCCTTGGCGGCGCCGCTGGTGGCGACGACGACGTAATTGCCGGCAGCAAGATGGAACTTGACGACGTTGTAGCCGGAGTCGACATGGTCGCCGCCGCTTCCCTTGGCGTCATCCTTGAAGATTTCGAAGTAGACGTCGGTCTTTGGTGCCTGACCACCTTCCTTCAGCAACGCTGTCGGGATCAGATTGTAGTCGACCTCGACTGCTTTCGGTTCAGGCGCGGGAGCCGGGGCTGGTGCTGGAGCCGGCGCGGGGGCTGGTTCGGGAGCCGCGACGGTCTCCACCAGCGCTTCCTGCAGCGCCTTCTCGTCGGAGGCCTGGATGTACTTGCCGCCGGTGTTGTCGGCGAGGCAGGCGATCTGCTTGCCTTCATCGGCGGTCAGGCCGAAGCCGACGACGTCGGCGGTGAAGTCGACGCCGGACGCCTCGAGTTCCTTGCCAAGCGCACACGGGTCGCCGCCGCAGGTTTCGAGCCCATCGGTGATGAGGACGACGGTCGCCTTGTCCTCGGTGTATTTCAGCGCTTCGGCCGCCTGCTTGACGGCCGCCGTGAGCGGCGTTTTGCCGAGGAATTTCAGACTGTCGGCGGCGTCCGTGATGGCGCTTGCCGAGCCCGCCTGGGGGGGCACGATCAGCTGGATGTCATCGCAGCTGCCTTTTTCGCGATGGCCATAGGCCATGAAGCCGATTTCGTCGTCGACGGGAACCGATTTGAGCACGGTCCTCAGCGATTCCCTGGCGATTTCGAGCTTGGGCTTGCCGTCGATCTGCGCCCACATCGACCCGGAAGCATCGAGAATGATGATGACCTTGTTGGCGGCAAAGCCGAACGTCGTCATCGACAAAAGGAGGATCGCCGCAGCGATGCTCCGTGCAAGTCCCGCCATCAAAATCTCCTGAGTAGCCGCCCCGCCTGCGGCCCAAAACTATTTGAGCGCGCGTCGCGACACAAGACCGGACGCGGCCATGTTGCTCAGGCGCCAACCGGCGGAGCCGGCCTGAAACTTTCGTGCTCGACGATGGCGCGGTATCGGACATCAGACCGCAATCTCTAGAGGGCGCGGAGCGCAGATTCGGCTCGGCCTTGGCCAGTTGCTGCAGGATCATCACGGCGTCGTCGATGCGACCGGCATTAAACAGGATGAGCGCCCTGTTGGCGATGATGGCGCGGGTTTCCGGATTCAACTGCTGCGCCTTGCCTATCTGGGCCAATGGCGTGGCGGTCTCGCCTGTCAACCCGGCGAAAGGTTGGGAGTCGGGGCTGCCTCCAGGCGGCTCAGTAGGTGGTGCGGCGCTCTTCGGAAGGCGGACGGCCAAACTGCAGCCGGTAGCTCTGGGCAAAATAGGAATGCGAGGTGAAGCCGGTGGCGATCGCCACGTCGAGGATCGGCATGTTGGTCTGGCGCAGCAATTCGCGCGCCCGCTCCAGCCGCAACCGCATATAATAGCGGCCGGGCGTGACATTGAGGTGGCGCAGGAAAAGACGTTCCACCTGGCGCACCGATAGACCCGCCGACTTGGCGAGTTGCACCGCTGACAAGGGTTCATCGAGATGGTCGGCCATCAGTTCGACGATCCGCCTCAACTTCTCCGACTTGCCGGTCAGGTCGCGCTCCGGACCGACGCGCTGGCGGTCGCCGGCCGAGCGGATGCGCTCGTGCTGGAACTGGTTGGCGACGCCATTGGCGAGGTTCGAGCCGAAATCGCCACGCACGATCTCCAGCATCAGGTCGATCGAGGTGGTGCCGCCGGCGCAGGTGTAGCGCTTGCGGTCGATCTCGAAGACATTGCCAGTGCAGTTGATGTCGGGGAAGCGCTCCATGAAGCCGGCGCGGTTCTCCCAATGGATGGTGCATCTGTAGCCGTCGAGCTGTCCGGCCTCCGCCAGCAGGTAGGAACCAACCGACAGCGCGCCGAGCGCGTTGCCGCGCCGGCCCCAGCTGCGCAGGGCCGCCAGCACCTTGCTCTTACCTGGAAATTCCGTCGTCAGGCCAACCGAGACGAAGAGGATATCGACCGGCGGCAGGTCGGCGACGCCGTAGTCGATCTTGAGCGGCAGGCCATTTGAGGCCATCACCGGATCGCCGTCGGCCGACACTGTGGTCCAGCCATAGAAATCGCGGCCGAGCAGACGGTTCGCCGAACGGAACGTGTCTATCGCGGCGGCCAGCGAGAACATGGAGAACTTATCGACCAGCAGAAAGGCGAACTGCCGGCCACCTTGAACGGGATCACTCGTGACCGGCCGTTCCTGGGAAACAGAGGGGTTCGGCAAAGCTGCGGCTTTCAGGTTCAACCCGGGCTCAGAAGGAGGGCCGTTTCAATCCGGCCGCAAGGTATGCGGAAGCTAACGTATTGGCCATCAGCATGGCAATGGTCATCGGCCCGACACCGCCGGGCACAGGGGTGATGGCGCCAGCCTCCCTGGCCGCCTCCGCATAGGCGACGTCGCCGACCAGACGCGACTTGCCCTCGCCTTTCTCGGGCGCGGGAATGCGGTTGATGCCGACATCGATGACGGTGGCGCCGGGCTTCACCCAATCCCCCTTGATCATTTCCGGCCGGCCGACGGCGGCGACAAGAATGTCGGCCGTGCGAGCAAGGGCCGGCAGATCCTTCGTGCGGCTGTGGGCGATGGTGACGGTGCAGTTGGCGGCAAGCAGCAGATTGGCCATCGGCTTGCCGACGATGTTGGAGCGGCCAACGACGACGGCGTTGAGGCCTGACAGATCCTTGCCGCGCACGCGCTCGATCAGAAGCATCGAGCCGGCGGGCGTGCAGGGAACAAAGGCCGTGTCGAGTTCGCCGGTGCCGAGCTTGCCGACATTGATGAAATGGAACCCGTCAACATCCTTCTGAGGCGCGATGGCCTGGATGATCTTGCCTGCGTCGATATGGGCAGGCACCGGCAGCTGAACCAGGATCCCGTTGATGGCCGGATCGGCGTTGAGCTCGGCGATGATCTTGAGCAGCGCCTGCTCAGAGGTCTCGGCCGGCAGCGTGTGCTGCAGCGAATGAAAGCCGCATTCCTTGGCAGTGCGGGATTTGGAGGCGACATAGACCTGGCTCGCCGGATCCTCGCCGACGATGACCACGGCCAGACCGGGCTTGGCCTTTCCCTTGGCGACCAGTTCGGCAGTCAGGGTCTTGACCGTCCGCACCACATCCTCGGCGACGCTTTTTCCGTCAATCACTTCGGCCATGAACCATCCTCAACACTGTTTCGTCCAACGCCGCTTTCGGGAACACAACGCAGCGGCGCCGGCAACATGCAGCGCGGCATTGTCACGAAAATCCCACCACGCAATCCCGCCAAAACGCCGTCCGATGCCGTTTACGCGAAACCGAGCCGCTTTTGTTCGGCCTCGACGACGTATCTTTGTGGCTCAGAAGTAGCGGCGGCGGGCGCGGCTCTCGGTGAGTTCGCGGACCGCCTCGCGAAATTCGCGCAGGCTGGCGCGGATTTCCTCGATCGGCGCGTGCTCTGTGCTTTCCTCGGCCTGCGGAGCCTCCACCGGTGGCTGAGCCGGATAGGCCGGTGGCTGCGGCTGAACGGGCTGCGATGGATGCGGCATTTGCCCGGCATAGGGCGCCATGGCCTGGGCGTAGGGATTGCTGGCCGGCGACTGCGCCTGCCACGGCTGCATTTGCGGATAGCCGGCCTGCTGTGCATGGGGATAGGGCGGCGGCGGATAGAGCGGGTGCAGCGGCATTATCGGCGACCGCGACGGCGGCCCCATCGGCTGGGAATAGGCGGCATCGAAGCCTGACGGGAAAGGCGGCCGCGCATAGTCCGATATCCCTGGCCGGGGCATGAAAGCGGCATCCGGGTTTTGGAAGCCGGAAGGCATGGCAGCATCCGCCGGCCGCGCGTTCTCACCAAAGGCGGCGAACTCGCTGGCATCATCCACCTCCGCGGAGGGCTTGCGGGACACGGCATCGCGCAGCTTCGCCATGAACGCACCGATACGGCCGGGCCTTTCGACGGGAGCGGCTCCGGCCTGTGCCAAGGGCGGTGGTGATGCAGGCGGTGGCGATGCAGGTGCCGGCGGTGGCGGCGCTGGGGGCACCGGCGCTGCCGGCATTGGCGGTGCGGGCGGCGGTGCCGTCCGCAATGCCTGGTCCTCGAGAGGCGGCTTGCGGTCGCGGCGCGACCGCGATGTCGCGGTCTCGCGCAGGCTTTCATAGGCGCCGCGCATCGCGCCGAGACCAATTCCAGAGGCAAAACCCAGGACCAGGCCGGCAAGCGCCATCAGGGCCCGCGACGGGCCTTTCGCTTCAAGCGGCGCGAAAGCCTTGGAGATGACGTTCATATTGGCGGTGTTGATGTCCTTCTGCTCGCCGGTCTCCTTGGCGCGCAGAAGATACTGTTCATAGACGGAGCGCTTGGCGCTGGCCTCGCGCTCCAGTTCACGCATCGACACCAGGTCATTGTTGACGTCGCCGCTGCGCACCTTGAGCTGGGCAAGGCGGGAAGAGAGATCCTGTTCGAGCTGGACGGCCCGTTTCAGGTCGACCTGCAGCGAGGAAGCGATGCGGCGCAATTCACCGGCGATGCGGTCGCGCGCGCCGGCGATCTGCGCGTTGAGCGCCTGGAGTTCGGGATGACGCGGGCCGAGCCGGATGGCGGCGCGGTCGGCCTCCTGCTTGAGCGTCGCATATTGCGAGCGCAGGTCGCTCATCGAGTTGGAGTTGATCTCCTCCGGCAAGGTGCCGGAAAGAACCGAATTGACGTCGATCGAGCGCGCTGAAGCCGCCCTTGCATTGAGCTCCAGCGTGCGGGCGCGGGCGATGGACAGCTGCTCGTTGAGCTTCAGCATCTCGTCGTCGCTGATCAGATGACCCTGTGCGTCAACGAGGTCATGCGAAGCCCTGAAATCCTCGACCTTGCGCTCGGCCGCCTCGACGCCCTTGCGCAGTTCATCGAGCCTTGCCGTCAGTTCGTCGGTCGCGCGGCCGGCCGTATCGGACTGGATCTGGCCGAATGTCTGCAGAAACACATCCGTCATCGTGTTGGCGATGAGAGCCGATTTCTCGCCATTCTGCGTGGTCGCGCTGACGGTGATGACGAAGGTCTTGCCGCCACGCTCGACCGAAAGGCTTTCGGCCAGATTGCCGACGGCAAGCGCACGCCGGCGAACCTCGTCGGCACCGCTCGCGCCATCCTGGCGCGACAGAACCGAGCGAATGAGAGACCTGATGCCGAGCCCGCCGGCACCCTGGCCATTGAACTCCGGATCGTTGGTCAGATTGAGCTTGTCGACGACCTTGTTGAGAACGGTGCCCGAGGTCAGCACCCTGACCTGGTTCTCGACAATGGCAAGGGTGGCGTCGGAGGCGACGACATTCTGGGTGAGGTCGCGATCGGTGAGCTTGAGGTCGCGCGGATCGACGATCAGTTCGGCGGTGGCTTCATATTTCTTCGGCGTCGACAACGCGATCGCTATACCGAGGCCGGCACCGATCAGCGTGGTCGTGATGATCAGCAGCTTTGACCTGGCAATGCCGCGCACCACCTGCATCGGATCGATCAGCGGTTTCCAATGCTGGTCGTCCCCACGATCGCCGAAAGAGCCATCCGTTTCGCCAGATCGGCGGGATACGGATGTGTCATAAGATCGAGCGCTGCCGGAAGGTTTTTCAGGTGCCATCCGTGCGCCCTGCACGGCCGGCGGCAGATCGCCGCTGCCGGCGTCCTCCCGCGAGCGCCAGGCATCGTCCTGTGCGGCCGCTTCCGGCTGCTCGTCCGGCCGGAACGGCTCAACTTCGACGGCGGCCGCGGATGGCGTTGGGTTCGTCCGCGCCTCACGCCGTGAACGGGCAAGGCGATGGCGCGTGGCGGCATCTTCGCGCCATGACGGGTCCGCCCGATCCCCTATCGAGACCAGGGACGCGTCGTCCTCACCGCGCATGGCCTGGCCGAGCGCCAGCAATGAACGCTCGCGCCTCCAGTCTTCACGGTTTTCCCTGTCGACCATTGTCTTGGAGCTTTACCCTTTGGCCACTTGGCAGCGGCGGTCGGCTATTCGTTAAGCCACGCTAAACAAGCATAGGAAACAAAAGGTTAATTTCGGCAGGCCCGCGTGCAAGCTTTTCATAACCTCAAGTGCCGGATTTTCCGGGCATTCGGGCCTCAGAACGGCACGTTAAGCTTTCCCGCCTATGGCTTCCCGGTACATGACCGAAGCTCGCGGCATACCGCAAAGGCGTGCTCTCGCCCGGATCGGCACTTTCGTGGCCGAGCGACGGGGGCTGGTCCGCGACTATTTCTCGGCGATCAGCGGCGCCGGCGGGCGACTGGTGTTTTCGCTGGCCTATTTCATCGCGCTCGCCAACACCTTGTCGATCTCCGAGTTCGGCATGTTCGCCACCGCTTCGGCGGCCGGCGTGATGCTGTCGCGGATCCTGGCCTTCGGTTTCATCTCGGCGCTCTATCGCACCGCCACCATCCGCCCCAACCTGATCGGCACCTTCACCGCCGGCTTCCTGCTGCTCGGCATCGTCTCGCTGCCGCTGCTGGCCGCGGCCTCGTTCGGCGTCTACCTGATCTTCTTCGCCGGCACCGTGCCTCTGTCGGTGTTCTCGGCGATCGTGTTCGCCGAAGCGCTGTTGTGGCGGCCGGTGGAGGTGGCCCTGATCGTCAACAACGGGCTGGGCAAGTTCGGCCGTGCCGCCGTGCTGGCAATCCTGGCGACGGCGCTGCGGGCGCTTGGCGCGGTGCTGTTCATGATCTCGGCGCAGCACAGCATCTGGGCGTGGTCGTGGTTCTATATCGGCGCCAATACCGCCTCGCTGCTACTGGCCTTCAGCTGGTTCTATCCGCGCCAAAGACTGCGGCTGCGCATCGCGCTTTATCTGCGGCGGCTTGCCGATTCCATCTATGTCGCCGGCGCCGAAGTGCTGTTTTATCTGCAATCGGAATTCGACAAGCTGCTGGTGCTGGCGATCGGCGGCCCGCATCTGGCCGGTATCTATGCCATCATCATGCGGCTGGTCGACCTGACCGCGATCCCGATCCGCACCTTCTCCATGATGCTGGTGCAGCGCATGATGCGCGCGCCGGACCTGTTGTCGCGGCTGACGGTCAAGAGCGGCATCGAAGGGGGCGTCTTCCTCGTTTCGACGCTGGCGCTGCTGGTGCTTGGCATCGTGCTGCACTTCTTCCCCAACGCGCTTGGCAGGAATGTCTCCGAGGCCGCGCCGCTGGTGGCGCTGGCGATCTGCGTTCCGGGGCTGCGCAATCTGGTCGAATACCAGGCCGAACTCCTCTTCGCGCGCGGCCAGACGCTGGTACGGGCGCTCAATCTGGGCCTGCTCGCCGCACTGAAGGCGCTGCTTTTGACCTATGTGCTGACCACCATCTCCGATACGTCGAAGCTGGTGCTGTCGCTCAATGTCGTCTTCCTGTTGCTCTATCTCGCGTCGATGCTGCTGACCTATTCGGCAATGCGCAAACCGGCGAAGGCAATCTGAATTCGGGTGAGGCTAATCGAGCCCGATCAGGCGGCGGATGCGGCCGATATCGGTGCCGATGAAGGATTGCATGCCGATCGCCACCTGATCCGGCGCCATGCCGGCAACGAAGCGGCGGAACTCGTCGTCCGACAACGCTTCGCCCGTCCAGTGGACGCGGCAGAATTCTTCCGAACCGTGGAAGTGGCCGGCGCCGTCCAGCAGATCGTCGACATAGCGGCCATAGATCATGCATTCGGAGAATCTGCGCGCCGAGCCGACGACCTCGACCCAGTCGCGGCCATGGACCTTCTCGATCTGACCGCACATGGCAATCACGGCGTCGCGACGCCAGGCAATCAGGGTCGAGATGTAATCGTGGGCCGATATGCGGGACGGGTCGATGCCAAGTGCCGAACCCGCATTGCGTGACCAGATGCGATGCTCGTCATGACCCTCATCCGCCAGCACGCCGTCGCGGCGAAACAGGCGCGCCTTGCCGTCGCGCCAGAAGGCGGCACAGTGGAAAGGCTTGAGGAAAGCGACGTCGGAATCGCAGAAGACCAATACGTCTTCACTAGCATGGGCCGAAATGGCGATACGGCGCAGTTGCTGCACGTGCCAGCCGCGCAGCGGCTGCGTCTTCAGGCTGAGCCAGACACGCCGGCGGAACAGGCTGAGCGGGTCGTCCAAAGCGCGCAGCCAGCGCGGCAGCAGGTCGCGCTCATCGACGATAGTGCGCCGGCTTGTTTCCAGCTGGCGGAAAAGCGCGACATCGCGACGCTCGACCAGGATGTAATGGTGCGCGGCACCCGAGACATGCCGGTCGAGGGTCTCGCACAACAGGCGGCAGCGTTCGAAATCCGGCGCATAGCTTGCCGTCACCACCGCCGCCGTCGGCGTTTTCGGCAACAGGCCCGGGCCGGCAAGGGCGTCTGGAACGAACCGTTTGTTCAACGGAATTCTCCCGCCGTCTCGGCTCCGCGCGACCATCTCTGCTTGATGACCCGCCACAAGAACACCGGATTGCCGACCACATAGCGGCGCCAGAGGCGGCCCGGCTCGACCGCCAGCCGGAACAGCCATTCCAGGCGCAGGCGGCGCATCCACAGCGGCGCGCGCGGCACCGAGCCGCTGAGGAAATCGAGCAGCGCACCGACAGCGACCGGCATGGTGCAATGGCGCTCGTCGATATGACGCGCTATCCACAGTTCCTGTCTTGGCACGCCCATGGCGACCAACAGCATGTCGGGCCGCAGCGCCGCGATCCGGCCGATGATCTCCGGTTCCTGCTCAGCGGAGAAATAGCCGTCATGAACGACCACGAAATTGTGCTGCACGGCAAGGGCGGCCAGCTTGACCGACGCCGCCTCGGCATTGACACGCGTCGCGCCGAGCAGCCCGACGGTCAGCGGCCGCGTCGAGGCCTGCAGGAAGGCTGGCACGAAATCGGTGCCGTTGAGATTGTCCGGAAACGGCGAGCCATAGAGAAGCTTGGCGGCGAGATCGACGCCAATGCCGTCCGGCAGGATGAGGAAATCATCGAGCGCCTCGGCGAAGACCGGGTCGGTATAGGCGATATTGGCATTGTGGGCGTTGAGGAAACTGACCTTGGTGAAGCGCCGCTCGGCGATCAGCCGGTTCAGCAGGGCGATCGCATCGTCCCAGCGGATGGCGAGCACCGAAATGCCGAGGACCGTCTTCAGGCTGTCGAGGCCGAATGCGGCGCGGGCGGTGTGCATGTTCATGCAAACACCTCCCGCCTGACTGCCCCCAGCTTTTCCAGGCCGAGTTGGATGGCGGTATCGAGCGCCTTGACCTGCCGGCGATGGAATGCGCTGCCGTCGACGTCCCGGATGTCGGCCGCGGCAGCCTCCAGCGACCTGGCGAAAGCGACTGGATCGTCGGTGACGACGCAATTGTCGGGACGATGGTCGATGCCGCGCAGCGAGCGGCCGGTGGCGACCGACGGCAGACCGAGTTCGAAGGTTTCGATGGTCTTCAGTTGTACGCCGCTGCCGGCGGTGCTGATCAGCGGGATGACAGCCGCGCCGCTTACGAACGCCCTTGCATCCGGGACACGGCCGACAAACTCGACACCAGGATGCACCGAGGTCACACCGGAAGGCATGTGGCCGGCGATGCGGATGCGGAAATCCGGCCGCAGATGCGGCACCACCTTGGCCAGGAACCAGTCGAGGCCGATGCGGTTCGGCTGCCAGGTCCAGGTGCCGATCAAGGCGGCGTCGCACTCGATCCGGCGCGGGCCTTTCAGCGCGGGCGCGCTGGCGCCGGTCACCAGCGGCAGCACCGCCGAGCGGTTATCGGTGGCGACGCCGAGTGCAGCGCGGTCTTCCTCGGCCAGCGTGAAGACGAAGCGCGCGCGGCGGCAGAGACGCTCTTCGACGATCTTGAGCAGCCTTGCCTCGCGGCGAAACAGCAGGCGCTGGAAAAGGCCGCCGGCGGCGGCCGCATTCTCCCGCGCCGAGAGATGCTCGACATTGTGGGCGACGAAGAGCGAAGGCCGGTCTTCCAGAAGCTTTTCGAAGGCACCGGCGAACTGCACGGAGTTCAGCACATAGCCATCGAACGGACCGGCCCGTTCGATGGCGGCCCGAACATCGCGGTCGGACACCGCGCGCAACTTGACCGATGAGAAGGTCAGGCCTGACAGCATCGCCTTGCCGACCCAGCTGAGCTTTTTCAGTGCCGAGGCGCTTTCCGTGCGAACGTCGACCGCACCCAGCACCACGGTGTTTTCAGGATCGGAAGCGGCTTTCCCGGGCCAAATGAAGCCGATGACCGTGACGCGCGCGCCAGCCCGCCGCAAGGCGGCGATGATCGCGGCATTGGCGATCTCGTAGCCCGAGGCGAGAGCACCGTCGGGCACGATCGATGTGACGAACAGCAGATGCATCTCACCTATCCTGTGGTGTAGCCGGTAGCAAAACGCGGTGAACCCTTGATTAAGCGAGCACAATCGACGCCCGAAAGCCCCTGCCCGACGGGCTTCTCCATGCAAGGTGATTAACGAAACCTTATCACCGTGGTGCTACCAGAACGCGACTCACCATGTGGCTGGACACGGATGATCCCTTTGCCATCGGATGGTTCGGTATCGATCGCTGGACGGTCTCCCCGGCTTGACGTGGAGGCTGTCGAAGCGGTGGTCACCTTGCCGACCTTCAAGCGGCCCGAACAGGTGCTGGAGACGCTGGCTTCGCTCCGCGCCCAGCGGACCGGCAGGCGCTTTGCGGTCATCGTCATGGAGAATGAAGCCGAGGCGCGTGACGGCGCCAAGGCGGTGCTGCCGCTGTTCGAGAGCGGCGAGATACCGGGCATGGTCATCATCGCGCATGAGCGCGGCAATTGCAGTGCCTACAATGCGGGCTGGCAGACGGCGATCCTGCACTTCCCGAACTTCAGGCACCTGCTGGTCATAGACGATGACGAGATCGCCGATCCGCATTGGCTGGAACGCATGTGCCTGGCCGCCGAGACGCTCGGCGCCGATATTGTCGGCGGCCCGCAGGTGCCTGTCTTCGCCGACCCCGCCCACGCGAAATGGGCCGAACATCCTGTCTTCGCGCCACCTTACCGGGAGACGGGACGCGTGGCGGCGCTCTATTCGTCGGGCAATCTCCTGGTCGGTCGCAACGTGCTGATCGCCATGGGGCCGCCCTTCCTCGATCTCAGGTTCAACTTCATGGGCGGCGGCGATTCCGACTTCCTCAGCCGATCGGCCCAAAGGGGCTTCGTGCTCGGCTGGTGCGCCGAGGCAAAGGTGCGCGAAACCGTTCCGGCACGGCGTATCGAAGCCGACTGGATCCGGGCCCGCAGCCTGCGCAACGGCGTGATCTCGACATTGGTCGAGAAGAAGAAGCGCGCCGGCACGCCGCTGGCCGGCGTCAAGGTATTCGCGAAGAGCCTGGCACTGCTTGCCGCTTCGCCGTTTCGCGGCCTGATCCGGCTGGCGCGGACCGGATCGCCGGCGATCGCCGTCTACCCCATCCATGTGGCGCTCGGCCGCGTGCTGGCCGAATTTGGATATGCCAATGAGCAGTATCGCCAGCCCGAGAAAAACTGAGCGCGCCCCGCTCAGCGACGCGTTCACGCGCGACGGCGTCGCGACCGCGGTCGCCGCGCTCCTGTTCACCGTCATCATGGTATCCTTCCGGCCGTTCCAGCCGGCCGGCGCCGAACTCACCGGCGAGGGCGGCGACATCGTCAACCAGCTCGGCTTTGGTTCGCTCGGCGCCATTTCGATCTTCTCGTTGATGGCTTTCGCCGATCCCCGCATCGTGCGCTCGCTGCTCAGCCCGTCCTGGATACTGATGCTGGGTTTCTTCTTCCTGTCGGTGGTGCTGGCGACCGACCCGCCCTCGGCCATGCGCGCGGCTTCCTTCACCATGATCGGCATCCTGACCATGGCAACGATCCTGGCGCTGCCGCGTGATGCCGAATCCTTCTCCAAAGTCATCATCTTCACCGCCGTCGTGGTCATGGGCCTTTCCTATCTCGGCCTGATCGTCTTTCCGCATGAAGCGCTGCACACGGCCGACTCGCAGGAGCCGGAACATGCCGGCCTGTGGCGCGGCGTTTTCACCCACAAGAACATCGCCGGCCCGATCATGGCCTGCTTCAGTTTCGCCGGCCTTTACCTCTACCGGCGCGGACAGCGCTGGTGGGGCGCGGGCATCTTCTGCGCTGCGATGATCTTCATGCTGCACACCGGCTCCAAGACGACCGCCGGGCTGGTGCCGTTCTCGATCCTGATCGTGGTGCTGCCGAGCCTGATGGGCATGCGGCTCGGTACGCCGATCCTGTTTGCGCTGGCGATCATCGCGACGGCGGTCGGCACGCTGGGCATTGTCTTCCTGCCGCCGGTGAAACATCTGGCGGCGATCTATTTCCCCGACATGACCTATACCGGCCGCACGACGCTGTGGGAGTTCGCCGGCTCGATGCTGGCGAAGAAGCCGTGGACCGGCTACGGCTATGAGAGCTTCTGGGGCACGCCGCTGCTGCTCAACCAAGATCAGCCCTTCGATCGTCCCTGGGACATCAGAACGATTGTGCACGGCCATGACGGCTATCTCGACATCGCCGTGCTGATGGGCGTTCCGGCGCTTTGCGTGGCGGTCTACACCTTTCTCATCGCGCCGCTGCGTGACTACATGCGCATTCCGCTGCGCAAGGAAAACATCTATCTCGGCGACTTCTTCATGATGGTGGTGCTGTTCACCGCGCTGAACGCCTTCCTGGAAAGCTTCTTTTTCCATCGCGGCGATCCGGTCTGGCTGTTCTTCGTGCTTGGCGTGCTTGGCCTGAGGCAAGTGTCGCTGCGTCCGATCGCGGTGCGCAAGCCTGCCCGCCCAGTCTGACAGGGCTTTCCGGACGCGGCGCGAACGTTTATGTGAGGCCTTTCCTCGGAGGGCTTTCAGATGACGATCAGGCTTGTTCTCGCCGGCTGCGGCAATATGGGTTACGCCATGCTCGCGGGCTGGCTGAAATCCGGCAAGCTTGCGCCGTCGGCGGTTTTCGTCGTCGAACCCAACGCCGATCTTCGCCAACGCGCCGCCGCACTCGGTTGCGGCACGGCTGGAGATGCCGGCGCTCTTCCAGCCGACGCAGTGCCTGATCTGGTCGTCATCGCGGTGAAGCCGCAAGTGATCCGCGACGTCACCGCCGACTACAAGCGCCTTGGCGACGGGCGCACCACGTTCGTCAGCATCGCCGCCGGCACGCCAGTGGCGACCTTCGAAGGAATCCTGGGAAACCGCGCGCCGATCGTGCGCTGCATGCCCAACACGCCTGCTTCGATCGGCAAGGGCATGATGGTGGTGTTCTCCAATCAACTGGTTTCCGACGACACCAAGCGTTTCGTCGCCGACCTGCTGTCGGCCAGCGGCGAAGTCGCGACCATCGACGACGAGGGCCTGATGGATGCCGTGACCGCCGTGTCGGGATCGGGGCCGGCCTATATCTTCCACTTCATCGAAGCGCTTACGGTGGCCGCGGAGAAGGCGGGCCTGCCGCCGGCAACCGCCAAGCTGCTCGCGATGCAGACAGTCTATGGCGCTGCCTCGCTTGCCGCCGAAAGCCAGGAGGAGCCAGGCGTGCTGCGCCAGCAGGTGACCAGCCCGAACGGCACGACGGCGGCCGCCCTTGGCGTGCTGATGGGCGACGACCGGCTAACCAATCTGCTCACCGAAGCGGTTGAGGCGGCGCGGCTGCGGTCAATCGAGCTGGGGAAGTAAACTCAGGTCGCCCCGTACAGCATCTCGTCCTGCAGCCGGCGCAAGGCGAACAGCCTTGTCGTCGGGTCGGGCACGGCGTTGTCGGCGGTCAGCAGTTCGCCTTTCCTGACCGGCTTCAGCACCCTGCCACCCTCGAGCAGGCCGACCGGCAGGGCGCGCTGGGCACGAGCATCCTCGACCGTCATCGTCCAGGAGCGATAGCAGGTCTCGCCGATCGCATCGAAAATCTCGCCGGCGGCCAAATCCCGCTTGGCGACGGCGCAGACTTCGGCGACGGGCCTTGGCAACGGCACCATGTCGGGCTTGCCGAAAAGCATGATGCGGGCGGCGGTCAGCGGCACTTCCAGTGACGTCAGATGATAGGGCCTGAACAGGCTGTAATAGGGACCGTGGCCGATATGCAAATCGTCCATGCGCTCGATGATGCGCGGATGGGTCGCCTCGACGATGACGAAGACGCCGGGCGCGACGCCCTTGCCGATGGTATAGTCGACGACGCCCTTTTTCGTGAGCAGCCCGCCGTCCTCGCGCGGGATCAGCACCTTGACGAGATCGTCGCGGTCGGCTTTCGGGCCATGCATGCCCGGCACATCGGGCACCAGGCCGGTGGCGTTGGCGATTGCGCACATCTCGACCATGGTCTTGGAACCGTCGACGAACTCGACCAGCATGCGCGGGTTCATGTTGCGGCGGATCGCTTCCTCGCGATAGTCGTCGGGCACGGCGTCACGATTGAGCGGGTTGTTCTTGCCCTTGCCGGCCGAGATGATGGTCAGGCCGAGCGCGGAAGCAAACTCGATCAGTTCCATGCAACTCGACGGCTCGTCGCCGGCGCCGACCGAATAGACCACGCCAAGCCGGTCGGCCTGCTGCTTGAGGTAACAGCCGATGGTGACGTCGGCCTCGACATTCATCATCACCAGATGCTTGCCATGCTCCATCGCCATCAGGTCGAAATCGGCGGCGACGCCCGGCTTGCCGGTGGCGTCGATGACGACGTCGATGAGCGGATTGGTGACCAGCATCTCGTTGGACGTGATGGCGATCCTGCCACTCTCGATGGCGCCGGTGACTTTCGACGCGGAGTCGGCTTCGACCGCCATCGCTTCATCGCCATAGGCGATGCGAATGGCCTCGCGCGCGGTGTGCGGACGCCGCGTGGAGACGGCGCAGACCGAAATGCCCGGCATCAGCATGCCTTGCGTGACCAGATCGGTACCCATTTCGCCCGAACCGATGACGCCGATGCGCACCGGGCGGCCCTCGGCGGCACGCTGGGCGAGATCGCGGGCAAGGCCGGTCAAGGCGACATTGGTCATGCAGATGTCCACAGCTTCTTGATTTGCGGCCGCATTAGCAGGGACTGGTCCCGTGTGCCAACGAAACCGCTCGCAAGCCGCGATTCCCAGCCCAAAATGCCCGAAAAAGGCGCCCTCACCCGACCGATTGGCCCAAAGGGTTGCCAATTGACATTGTTGTGAACAGTCTAAATAAAACATTCGTTTGCTGACAAAGGCAAATGTTCATCGGACCGATGGGTCGACGGGCGTTCGCCGCGAGGCAATTTGGGGAGTGCCTTTGCGCCAAGCTGGCGGCAAAGGCGTGGCTGAGATCAAGGAGCATTGCGAGGCGTAGGCTCGGGCTCCAGGGGAGGAAGAATGGATACAGTTCTCGCTGGCCTGAAGGGGGCCATCGACACGCTCGGTGCGACAATCCTGCTGCCGATCGTCATTTTCATCATAGCCGTGGTCTTGGGGGCCAAGGTCAGCAAGGCCTTCCGTGCCGCCGTCACCATCGGCGTCGCCTTCATCGGTATCAACCTTGTGCTTGGGCTGATGTTCACGTCGATCGGCGACGTCGCCAAGGCCATCGTCACCAACACCGGCATCCATCGCGACATCATCGATGTCGGCTGGCCCTCGGCGGCGGCGATCGCCTTCGGCTCGTCGGTCGGCCTGTGGGTCATTCCGGTCGGCATCCTGGTCAATATCGTGCTGTTGCTGACGCGCATGACGCGCACGCTCAATGTCGACGTCTGGAATTTCTGGCACTTCGCCTTCGTCGGCTCGCTCGTCGTCGCCGCCACCAACAATCTGGCCTACGGCATCGCGATCGCGGCCCTGGTCGCAGCGCTGTCGCTGCTGTTCGCCGACTGGTCGGCGCGCGCGGTGCAGCAATTCTATGGCGTGCCCGGCATTTCGGTGCCGCATCTCGCCTCGGCGCAGATCCTGCCGATCGCCATCATCCTGAACTGGATCATGGACCGCATTCCCGGCATCAACCGCATCAACATCAACACCGAGACCATCGAGCGCCGCTTCGGCGTGTTCGGGGAACCGGTCGTGCTCGGCCTGATCATCGGCCTCGTGCTCGGCGCCATCGCCTTCTACAATGCGGGCGATCTCGGCACGGTGCTGGCCAAAGTGCTGGGCACCGGCATGACACTGGCGGCTGTCATGCTGCTCCTGCCGCGCATGGTGAAGATCCTGATGGAAGGCCTGCTTCCGGTTTCCGACGCGGCGCAGGAGTTCGTGCGCAAGCGCACTGGCGACCGCGAGCTGCTCGTCGGCCTCGATTCGGCGATCCTGATCGGCCATCCGGCCGCGATCTCGTCGTCGCTGATCCTGGTGCCGATCGCGATCATCCTGTCGGTGATCCTGCCGGGCAACCGCGTCATCCTGTTCGCCGACCTCGCGGTCATCCCGTTCATCGTCGCCATGACCGCGCCTCTGGTCAAAGGCAATGTGTTCCGCATGGTGGTGATCGGCACGGTGACGCTGGCCATCGGCTTCTATGTCGCCAACGCGCTGGCGCCGCTGTTCACCAGTGCGGCCGTCGCATCGGGCTTCAAGCTGCCGGCGGATGCGCTGCAGATCACCTCGGTGGTCGACGGCTTCCTGTGGGTTCCCTACGTGATCATCGAGGCGATCCAGGGGCTTGGGCTGGTCGGCATCATTCTGATCGCCGTCGTCATCGCCGCGCTGTTCATCCTCTACCGCCGCAACCCGCTCGGCTGGGAACGGGCAGCGGGCGCCGAGGACGAGCCGGCCGAAGGCACCGCTTAAGCGCCATCGCGCCTTGAACTTGAAACCGTCGTGCGCCCTCCTCGGGCGCACGACTTTTATAGACGGAGCAGAACATGTTCGACAGCCTCATGCAGCTTCTGGATCCCGAAGCGATCGTGCTCGGATCGGATGCCTCGACCAACGAGGAGATCATCCGCGTCCTGGCCGAACGGCTCGAGAGCCTTGGCTATGTCAAAAGCTCCTATGCCGATGCGGTCGTGCGCCGCGAAATGACCATCCCGACGGGGCTGCCGCTGGAGCGCGCCGACAATGTCGCGGTGCCGCATACCGATCCCGAACATGTACTGAAGCCCGGCATCGCGATGGGCACGCTGAGAAAGCCGGTGACGTTCGCCAACATGGAAGATCCCGACGAGAAGCTGCCGGTCGGCTTTGTCTTCCTGCTTGCCATCAATGACAAGGACAAGCAGATTGAAGCGCTGCAGTCCGTCATGGCCACCATCCAGAATCCAGAGGCATTGGACGGCTTGAGGTCCGCCAGGACGCTTGACGACGTACGTGCCGTGCTCGGCTGATAACCAGGGAGAAGCAAGAGATGTCCAGACAAAAAACTATTCTCTTTGCCTGCGGCACGGGCATCGCGACATCGACGGCGGTCAATGTCGCGGTCACCGAGGCCATGAAGAAGCGCGGCCTGACCTTCAACGCGCAACAGGCGAAAGCCACCGAAGTGCCGGGGCTGGCCGACAGCGTCGACTTCATTGTCGCCACCACCCCGATCTCGGCTTCGGTGACCAAGCCGGTCATCAAGGGCCTCGCCTTCCTCACCGGCATCGGCAAGGACAAGGTGCTCGACGAGATCGAGGCGCAACTGCGCAAGTAGATCACCGACGACGCGGCTCCGGCAACGGCGCGCGGCGTCAGGCCACCCTGACGTAGCTCGTCATGCCCGATTTCTGGTGCTCGATGATGTGGCAGTGCAGCAGCCAGTCGCCCGGATTGTCGGCGACAAAGCCGAGCTGAACCTTCTCGTTGGGCTGGATGAGATAGGTGTCGGAAATCAGCGGCTGCACTTGCCGTGTCGAGGACGACAGCACCTTGAAGCTCATGCCGTGCAGATGCATCGGATGCGACTGCGGCGTCAGGTTCTCCATGTCGATGACATAGCTCTTGCCGAGCTTCAGTTCGGCCAGGGGCGCGGTCGGGTCCGGCGTATCGCCCGGCCACGGCACCTTGTTGATGGCCCAGAAACCATAGCCGAGCGAACCGCATATGCTATCGCTCGGGATGTTTTCGGCCGTGGCGCTGAGCGCCAGCGAAATATGCTGGGCGGCGGTGAGGTCCACCTCAGCCACCGGATTGACCTCCAGCGGCGCAACATCACCAATGGCGCGCTTCAGCGAGCGGCCGACCGCGCGCAAGGTGGCGAGCACCTTGGGCTTGGTGCCCCTGACGTCTCGCAGGCTGACGACCGCGCCCTCATCATCCGGCATGCGGATGGCTAGCTCCATGCGCTGGCCCGGCCCCAGCAGCAAGGCATCGGGCGAAAAACGCCGCGGCACCGGATTGCCGTCGAGCGCCATCACGATCGCCTCGGCGCCGTCGACCCGAAAGGCGTAGATGCGGGTAACATCTGATATCGCCACCCGCAGACGCACGAGCCCGCCAGCCGGCGCGTCATATTGCGGCTGATCGAGCCAGTTGGCGGTGCGCACCGTGCCGTAGGTGCCGGTCCTGGCGGCATCGCGCGGCCGGAACTGGTCGATGAACTGGCCGTCGTCGCCAAGACGCCAATCGCGCAGATTGAGGACGAATTCGGCGTCGAATTTCGGGTCGTTCGGATTCTCGACCACGATCACGCCGGTCAGGCCGTGGCCCATCTGCTCCAGCGTGTTGCAATGCGGGTGATACCAGAATGTGCCGGCATCGGGCGGGGCGAAGGCGTAGTCGAAATGATCGCCGGTATAGACATAGGGCTGCACCAGGAAGGGCACGCCATCCATCTTGTTCGGCAGGCGAATGCCGTGCCAATGGATTGTCGTCGGATCGTCGATGGCGTTGACCAGGCGAGCGGCGAAGGGTTCGCCCTTCTTCATCCTCAGTACCGGCGGCATTCCGGCGCTGCCATAGGTCAGCACATTGTTGGTCGGGCCGACGTCCATCAGGCTGGCCTGGATTTTCGCCGTCTGCAGCACCACCGGTTCAGGACTGGCCGCGGCCCAGCTGCCAAACCTGCCGATGGCCGAGAGTCCGACCCCACCGGCGCCAGCAACCGCTGCCGTTTTCAGAAGCCCGCGGCGTGTGAATACGGTCATTTAACGGTCCAACTGCTGAGGTGCCGGGCATCCAGTGCCGCCTTCGACCACAGGCGAGCCACTGGCGCAATGCCGATACTTTGCATATTGGCGATTGTTTGCGCCATGCCTTCGCAACCGAAGACGGTTTTACGTGCATGCGCCTATTGAAGGCACCGGCAAGATCGGAGCCATTGCCTCGCAGTATTCTGCCTGCCGACAGCTGTCGGTCGCGAAGGCCGTCCCGCGAAGTTACCCCTTGTCGACGCTCGCCAGGAAGCGGGCGAAGATTGGATCGAAGCGGTCGGGCGAATCCCAGAACGGCGCATGGCCCGAATTGTCGAGCAGATGCGCCTTGCCTTCCCACAGGTTGGAAATCTTCACGGCCGCGACGAAATCGGTGTTGACGAACGGTTCGTCGATGCCATTCAGAACGGCGATCGGCGGCGTCTTGCCGGCGACGATCTCGCGCTGGTTGCGGCCGGTGCCGGCCGCGAATTTCTCGAACATCAGGCGCCGTGCGCGACCGTCTGTGCGTGCGACAGTGTCGAGGAGAAATGGTTCGAACGGCTCACCGCAGGTGCTGCGCGCATAGGCCTCGACATCGGCGGGAGTGAAACTTTCCTGCCCGGCAAGGTGCATGTGCGGGCTCGGCTTGAAGCCGTTGCCGACCTCCGAGGGCGCCACGGGCGGGGTGCCGGTAATCATCAGCCCGAGCAGGCCGGGAAAGCGATCGATCATCTCCAATCCGATATGGCCGCCAAGCGACCAGCCGAAGACGATGGCCTTGCCGATACCGAGCAGCCCCAGCACTTCGGTCATCGCATCGGCATAACCCTCCATGCTGTAGGACCGGTCCGGATCGATCGCATCACCCGATGCCCCGTGGCCCGGCAGATCGGGGGCGATGATGTGGTAGCGCTCGCCCAGAGGGCTCTCGAGCTGGTTGCGGAAAACAGCTCCGGAAGAGGAGTTGCCGTGGATCAGCAACACGGCGGTGCCTTTGCCACCGGTCTCGCGAACGGCGATCTTGCCGTGGCTGGTTTCAAGGGTCTTCTGAGAGATCGTCATGGTCCGCTCCGTCTGGAATTGCCTTGTTTTAGTGCAGATGCGCAGCAAAGCGCCACAGCTTCCATACCTTTTGCGGGAACCGTCTTCCCGGTCAGGTTGCGTTGAAAAATCCTTTTCAAATAAGAACAATTATGCGTAGATTGTCAATTATCCAACTCCCGATGAACGGGAGGAAAACAGGGAACCGCACGATGAAATCCAAATCCGCAGGCAACAGAATCCGCCATATGCTGATGAGCAGCGCGCTGATCGGCGTGTTTGCCACGGCGAGCGCGCCCGCTTTCGCCGACGTCGTCAAGATAGGCCTGCTCGCACCCATCACCGGGCCCGCCGCGGCGGACGGCCAGGAATTCCAGCGCGGCGTGCAGATGGCGATCGACGAGGCAAACGCGGCCGGCGGCGTTGCCGGCAACACGTTCGAACTGGTGGTCGGCGACGTCAAGGATCAATCAGCCGGCAATGTCACCAGCGCGGTCGAACGCCTGCTCGGCGATCCCGGCGTGCAGTTCATGCTCACCGGTTACGCCAGCTTGACGAATTTCGAGATCGACAACATGGCCGAGGCAGAGATGCCCTACATGCTCGCGGCCACCTCGCAGCAGACCAAGGACATCATCGCGCCGAACCCTGACAAATACATGTGCTGCTGGTCGCTGACGCCATCCTTCGACGCCTACAACACCGACGTCACCCTGTTCGTCGAGAAGCTCGCGGCCGACGGCAAGATCACCTTGCCGACCAAGAAGGTCGCCATCATCTCCTCGGACAACGCCTACTCCAAGACCATCTCCGAAGGCATGAAGAAGACCTTCAAGGAGAAGGGCTGGACCATCACGGTCGACGAGATCGTTCCGTTCGGCGAAGTGACCGACTGGCGCTCGATCCTCGCCAAGGTGCGCGAGAATGTCCCGGACGTCGTCATCAACACCGACTATCTGCCGGGCAATTCGGCATCCTTCCTGAACCAGTTCCTCGAGCAGCCGACCAAGAGCCTGGTCTTCCTGCAATATGCGCCGAGCGTTCCGGAATTCGTCGAACTGACCGGCAAGAAGTCGAACGGTGTCATCTACAATCTCCTGGGCGGAGCGCTGACGACGCCGAAGAACCCGCGCGCCGACGAGGTGGCGGCCAAGTTCAAGGCGAAATACGGTGTCGAGAGCGGGACCTATGGCGTCGGCCTCTACGAAATGACCAATGTCTATTTCGACGCGGTCAAGAAGGTCGGTGGCGCATCGGACCACGCCGCGATCATGAAAGCGCTGTCGGAGACCGACAAGCAGGTCGCCGAGGGCCGGTTGAAATTCGATCCCGCAACCCACCTTGCCACGCAGGGCGACGACTATATCCCAATCACCTTCTTCCAGATCTGGGACGGCCAGCGCACACTGATCTCGCCGGAGAAATACGCAACCGGCGCCTTCAAGCCGCAGCCCTGGATGCAGTGAGGCATGGCCCTGCTTGAACTGGACGACGTGTCGAAGGCCTTCGGTTCGCTGAAGGCCGTCGATGGCGTGTCGTTCAAGGTCGAGGCCGGCGAGATTTTCGGCATCGCCGGCCCGAACGGCAGCGGCAAGAGCACGCTGTTCAACATCATCACCGGCATCCCGTTCGGACCTGACCGGGGCCGCATCCGCTTCGACGGGACCGCCATCAACGGCAAACCAGGGCACGCCATCGCGCGCCTCGGCCTCGCCCGCACCTTTCAGCGCGAGACCTCCTTCGACGGGCTGACCGTTTTCGAGAACGCCTTGATCGGCGCAAGCTACGGCAAGCAGGAAAAGGCGGCCGCGGCCGCCCGCGAAGCCGCCGCCGAAGCGCTGGAGTTCGTCGGACTGGGGTCCTCGTCGTTCGGGAGGCTGGCGGGCGAACTGTCCGTCTTCGAGCGCAAATGCCTGATGCTTGCGACCGCGATCGCCATGCAGCCGCGCATGCTGTTGCTCGACGAGCCGGCGTCGAGCCTGACCAAGCCCGAGATCGAGACATCGATCGGCCTGATCCGCCGCACCGCCGAACGCGGGATCACCATCCTCCTGATCGAGCATGTGCTGACCTTCCTGATGAGCCTGTCGCAACACCTGCTGGTGCTCAACAACGGCCGCGTGCTCGCCGCCGGCGAACCGGGGAGCGTGATCGCCGACCAGCGCGTCATCGAAGCCTATCTCGGAACCAGGAGGGCGGTGGCGTGAATCCCATTCTCACCGTCGAGGGCGTGACCGCAGGCTATGGCCGCGTCACCGTGCTGCACGACATTTCGCTGGAGGCAGGCCGCTTCGGCAATGTCGGCCTGTTCGGGCCCAACGGCCATGGCAAGACGACGCTGCTGCGCGCCATCTCCGGGCTGCTGCAGCCGAAAAGCGGCCGCATCCTGTTCGACGGGCAGGACATCGCCGGCCGTAGCGCCCGCGCCATCGTCGGCACCGGGCTGATCCATGTGCCGCAAGGCAACCGGCTGTTTCCCGACCTCTCCATCGCCGACTGCATGGCGCTGGGCGCCTATTCGTCGCGCGCCCGCCCGCATGAGGCGGAGAACCGCGAGAAGGTGGTCAAGCTGTTCCCCAAACTGGCCGAACGCTGGCGCCAGCGCGTGCGCACGCTGTCGGGCGGCGAGCGCCAGATGGTGTCGATCGGCACGGCGCTGATGAGCCACCCGCGCCTGCTGATCCTCGACGAGCCGACGCTGGGCCTCGCACCCAAGATCAAGGACGAGCTCTGCGCTTCCGTCATGGACATTTCGCGCGGCGGCGTGCCGCTGATCGTCGTCGAGCAGGACATCGAATTCCTGCTCGAGCTGACGCAGCAACTCTACCTCGTCAATCATGGCGCGGTGGCGACCGAGATCAAGCCGGGCGAAAGCCTCGACCACGGCGAGATCATGTCGATGTATTTTGGCCATTAGGATTTCGAACATGAGCGCATTGGCGGAAATCCTGTTCGGCGGCCTGTTCCAGGGCTCGCTCTACGCCATGATGGCGGTCGGTCTGGCCCTGGTCTGGACGACGATCGGCGTGTTCAATTTCAGCCATGGCGTGTTCATGATGCTCGGTGCCTATGTCGCCTGGCAACTGGTTGAACTCGGCCTGCCGGCGGCGGTGGCCTTTCCGGTCGCCGTCGTCGTCATGGCCGGCGTCGGCTGGATCCTGCAGGCGAGCGTCGTGCGGCCGCTGATCGGCCGGCCCAACATCGTGCTGGTCGTCGTCATCACCACGCTTGCCGCCGGCTCGCTGATCGAGAACGGCGCCTTGACCATCTGGGGGCCGCGTTCGAAGCAGATCCCGGCACTGATCGACGGCAACGCCACCATAGGCGGCGTCGGCGTGTCGCTGCACCAGATCGCCATCATCGTCATCACGCCGTTGATCCTGGCGGCGCTATGGATGTTCCTTAACCGCACACGGCTCGGACTGGCGCTGCGCGCCGTGGCGCAGAACGAGGATGCCAGCCATCTGGTCGGGCTGAATGTCACCGCGCTCTACGGACTGGCCTTCGCCATCGCCGCTTCGCTGGCGGGGCTCGCCGGCATCTTCATGGGCGGCTATCGCTTCATGTCGCCTGTCATGGGCAGCGACCCGCTGCTCAAGGCGCTGATCGTCGTCGTCTTCGGCGGCATATCCAGCATATCGGGACCAATCTTCGCCGCCTATCTGATCGGCTTCTTCGAGGCCGCCTGCAGCTACTATTTCGGCCTCTACTGGACGCCGGCATTGCTGTTCGGCGTGCTTATCCTGACCCTGATGGTGCGCCCCGAGGGCATCTTCGCCAGCCGCTCGCGAGGCCTCGCATGACCGACACGACCTCGACGATGGCACCAATCCGCACGGCAGCGGGAACCCCGATCGCGCCGGGCCGCACGCCGTGGAAGCATGAGGCCGTCGGCTTCGTGCTCGGCTTCGCGCTTCTCGCGCTGCTGCCGCTGGTCTTCGGCGACACCTATGCCCGCCACATCCTGATCATGGCCTTCATCTATGCCATCGTCGCCTCGAACTGGGACCTCAGCCTCGGCTATGGCGGCGTCTTCAATTTCGGCCATCTGGCGCTGTTCGGCATCGGCGTCTATGCCTACAGCCTGCTGACCAAGCTGGCCGGGCTCGACCCCTGGATCGCGCTGTTCGCCAGCGGCATCATCGCCACGCTGGCGGCGATCCTGGTAACCATCCCGATCCTGCGGCTGAAAGGCATCTACATCATCCTGGTGACCTTCGGCTTCGCGCAACTGGTGATGCAGGTGATCCTCAGCCAGTCCGACATCACCGGCGGCACGCAAGGCATCGTGCGCATTCCAGGACTCTACTGGTTCGACCACAACATGGTCCGCGACGGCAAATCAGCCTATTTCTACATCGCCCTGGCGCTGCTGGTGGCAAGCACTTTGTTCCTGCGCGTGTTCGTGCGCTCGCGTGCCGGCGCCAGCATCGTGGCGTTGCGCGACAACGAGGAATACGCCATCAGCCGCGGCATCTCGATCGTGCGCCAGCGCATGCTGACGCTGGCCGCCAGCGCCTTCTTCACCGGCATTGCCGGCGCCTTCTATGCCGCTTACCAGCGCAATGCCTCGATCGACGTCTTCGGCATGAGTCTGGCGACCATCATCCTGTCGATGGTGCTGCTGGGCGGCACCAGCACCATCTATGGCGCCATCATCGCCTCCTTCGTGCTGACCGTCTTTGCCGAGTGGATGGCCGATTTCGGGGCATGGCGCCCGATGATCACGGCGGTGCTGATCATCGGTGTGATGCTGGCCTATCCGAGCGGGCTGGCCGGCATGATCAAGGCCGCATGGGGCGCTGTGGCCGGGCGGATCAAACGCCCGGCCTGACGGCCGGAAACAGCAGCGCTGCTCAGCGCACGCCGCACCAGTCGATCACCGAAGCGGCAATCACCTTGGCGGTCTCGACCACCGATTCCACCTCGACATATTCGTTGGCGCCATGGAAACCGTCGCCCGACGGGCCGAAGATGACGCCATCGACACCCGCGCCGGCATAGTGCGCGGCATCGCACACGGCGACGAAGCCGCGTGCCTGCGGCGCCTTGCCGACCGCGGCCTTGCGCTTCATCAGCGACGTCACCAGCGGATGGTCGACGGGCGTATTCATCGGCGGGAAATGAAGACCGCCGAGCTCCCACTGAATGGTCGGCGGATTGTCGCGCAGCCAGGCGTCGGTCTGGGCGAAATGATGGACGAACGCCTCGAAGTCGCTGCGATAGTCGGCCGAATTCTCGTCCGGCAGGAACTTCATGTCGAGATCGAGCACGGCGACATCGGGGATGATGGCCGGGTTGGTCATCACCGTCGGCAAGCCATGCTCGCCAAGACCCGTGCCGCCATGCACGACGCCGATATTGATGGTGTTCATGCCGAGCGGCAGCAGCGGGTGCGACTTTGCCCGCGTCCGGTCCAGCTCATACTGGCGGACGGCCGCAATGAAGCGCGCCGCGATCTCGATCGCGTTGACGCCCGGCGTCAGCCGGTCCTTGTCGTGGCGCTGCGGATAGATCTCGTTGTAGCGCAGCGCCGAATGCGCGTTACGGCCACGGATCGTCACCCGCGCCCATTCAAGACCGCCCTCGACCGGCAGGACATCGCCCCAGGTCGGCTCCGCGACAAGCACCGCCTTGGCGAGCTTGCCCTTCTTCACCGCGTCTATCGCGCCGAAGCCGCCGGCCTCCTCGTCAACGACGGAATGGATCGCCAATCGGCCTTGCAGCGTGATGCCAGCCTTTTTGATGGCATGCGCGGCGGCCACGCAGGCCGCGACGCCGCCCTTCATGTCGACCGCACCGCGACCATAGAGCCTGCCATTGGTGATCTCGCCGCCGAACGGGTCAACGGACCAGTCCTTCATCTCGCCCACCGGAACCACATCGATATGCCCGCACAGAATCAGGCTGCGGTCTTCGTTTCCAGCCCACTCGCCAACCAGATTGGGCCGGCCGGGCAAGGCATCCCATTGTTCGGTGCGGAAGCCATCCCGCTTGAGGATCGGTTCGAGCAGCGCCTGGACATCCGCCTCGCGGTTGATCGCCGGGTTGGCTTCGAATTTGGGATTGACCGAGGGTATGCGGACCATGTCGCGGGTCAGCCCGATCAGCCAGTCGCGGTCGGCCTCGATCTCGGCCTGCACGGCATCGATGATGGTCTGGGTGTCGGGCATCGTCGTTCCTTCCTCGCATCGCCGCGCTGTCGCTTCGACGCTATTTCCTGGGGGTTCTGGGTTTGGCGGCTTCGTTCTCCGGTGCCGACAGAGCGGCATCGAGGGTGACGGCATTGGCGCTGCGGATCTTCTCAATATCCTCGATGCGCTTGCGCACCCCGGCGCCATGGCCTTCCAGCGCATGGGCGAAGACCGTTTCCATCTGCGCGACGGCGGTGGCCAGCGTGTCGAAGGGCGAGTTGGCGTCGATCGCCGCGACCATGGTCAGATCGGCGATATCAGATATCGGCGACAGCCACACATCGGTGAACAACAGGATGGAGACGCCGCGTTCGTGCGCCTGTTGCGCGAAGCTCACCACGTCCGACTGGTAGCGCCGATAGTCGAACACGACGAGGAGGTCGCGCCTGCCAAGGTCGATCAGGAGATCGAAATCGGCAGGGCTGAGCGAACCGATGTCGCGCACGCCCGAGCGGAATTGCAGGAGGTAGCCGGCAAGCATGGAGGCGATATGCCGGCTGAAGCGGCCGCCCAGCAGCACGACCTGGCCCTTGGTTTCGAGCAGCAAATTGACCGCGCGCGTATAGGCCTGCAGCGGCACCGCCGTGCGTGTGCGCTCCAGGCTGTCGGAAACCGAGTGGAAATAGGCCAGTGCCGTGCCTTCGCTGGAGCCGCCCGGGCGCTTGGCCTCCATCATCAGCAGCGGCGAGTGCAGCCTGGATTCGACCTCGGTGAGCAGACGCGCCTGGAAATCGGCAAAGCCGACATAGCCGAGCTTGGTCATCAGCCGTGTCACGCTGGGGTCGCTGACCCCGGCGCGCCGTGCCAGACGGGTCGCTGTTCCAAGCCCCGACATCGGATAATCGGCTAGCAGGACCTGGACGATCTTTTCTTCCGCCGACGTGAACGCCAAGGTCGTGTTGGCCAGTTCTTCGCGGATCGACATGGTCATCGCCTCTCGCTGACGGGAAGACGATTACCTTACAATTTCATGTGAGATTGTCAAATTTGGAAAATATCTTACAGAACCGTCAGCGCGGTTTCGGCAGGGGTGACGGCCCGAGCATCCGTGTTGCACGACATCTGTCCACGCCGGCCGAACGGCCGCGTCCGCCCCTATTTGAAGCTGGCGATGGGCAGGAACTTGACCGCCGAACCGGTGAAGCGGCGGTGATCGGACGTCTGTCCACGCGGCTGGAATCCGTCGAGATAGACCTGCTCCGGCGCCGTGCGGATGAAATTGGCGGCGATGACAGGTGCCGCCGTCGGCCCGGCTGCCATGCCAAGGCGTCCCGCAAGCGGCCGGCCGGTTGACGCGGCTGGCACAATCATGGCGGTGGCTTCGGGATCGAGACGCGGCTGGACACGATCGGCCTTCGGGCTCGTCCTGACGCGATCCTCGGGTTTCGATGCAGGGACCGCAACCTGTCGAACTGGCAGTCCATGCCCATCGTCGGGATGATGCATGGCCAGCAAGGCAGCGACGGCATCAGCGGATTTGGCTGCTTCCGGCTGAGGCGCCGGGCTTGTCCGGCTCTGCGGCCGCCATGTCGGCACGGGGATGTTGAGCGCCACCATGACCGGCGCAACGGCCGCCGGAGCGGCATCCGTCTTGCCCAAGGGCAGTTCGGCATTGGCTGCCGCCGGCTTGACGCCCGCCAATTCGGCACGTGCCGAGGACGCGCTGGCTACCGCGAACGGTGCGGGTTGCGGCGTCGGAATGCTGGCCGTCGCGGTGGCACGCGGGGCGAAGGCCGGCAGCGGTACCGAGTCCGGCGCCATCGCCATGACGATTGCTTCCGGTGTCTTGCTGTTTTGCTCAGCGAGCGGTTCCTCGGCCGTACCGGCGGAAGCCACCTGGATGTCCGCGCGCCGGGCATCCTGCGGCGGCACGATGGCGATGCCTTGTCCCGCGGTCTTGGGTTCGACGGACCTGGCCGGTTTGCGTGGCGCAGGCACCGCCTCCGCGACATCCTCCGCCTCGTCCGCGCCGCGCCCGCCCAGAAGCGTTGCCAGCAGGCCTCGCGCCGGCCTGCGTTGACCGCCGTCGGCGCTTGCCAGCTCGATATTGGGCGTGCCGGCGGACTTGCGCGACTTGTAGGCGGCGAGCGCCTGGTCATAGCCGGGCAGCGGCCGGCCGTCGCTCGGCACATGCAGCGTGTTGCCGTTCGGGAAGACCCTGGCGAGTTCCTGCCGGCTGATGCCCGGCCAATGCCGCACATTGCCGACATCCATGTGAATGAAAGGCGAACCGGAGGTCGGGTAGTAGCCCACGCCGCCGCCCTGCATCTTGAGGCCGATGTCGCGCAGCTTCTTCAGCGGCACGTCCGGCAGGAAGAAATCCATCGCGCGGCCAACCATGTGCTGGCTTTCCCGGGCAACGCCCTTCGAGCGGCTGCGCAGCATGGCGTTCGTCGCCGGTGAGCGATAGGCGCTGACCACATGGATGTAGGATGTCGAGCCGCTGGCGCGATAGGCCTGCCAGACAAGGTCGAGCAGGCGCGGATCCATCCTGGTCGGCTCGTTGCGGCGCCAGTCGCGCAACATGAAATTGATTTTCTTCAATCCCGCCTGATCATAGCGCCCGTTGCGCTTGAAGACGATCTCGGCCTTCTCGCCGGTATGAAGATGTTGAATCCTCAAGGCGCGCGTCTCGGCGGACGCGCTGGTGACGCACAGGCAAAGGAATGCGACCACGATGGCCGGCAGCCATGTCCAACGATGGGAGGCGCCGGGTGCGCTCTGTTCGCTTTCAATCACGTTCATGCCTTGCACATTGATTCTGTTTCGGGCGATTTGACGTCTTTCGCCAGCCGCCGAGCCTTCTTTCTAAACCTCGACCTGACAAGCAGGGTTGAACAGGCGGACGAGCAGCCGTCGCACAAACTCGTCCTGTCGATGAACAGCATCTTGGTTAACGAATCGTGTCCGTACCGGGAATGGGCCTTTCCGCACTGGCCGCTGCCCGGACTGAATTCAATCGATGGCTTCAGCGAAACAGATATTTCGAGACTTCCGGATTGCCGCGCCGCCACATCACATTGTCCAGGAAGTAATGGTGCACGTTGATGAATATCCAGGCGATGAAGAGGAACAGCGACGAGCCGAGCACCGCCTTGTCATAGGGAACGATGGCGGACAGCGCCATCGGCACCAGCCAGAAGCCGAGCGCGCCTAGAATTGCGCCAAAGACGATGAAGGCCAGGACGCGCAGCCTGTAGAGCGGCCCAAGAATGGACAGGGCCTTCAATCCCGGCTTCGCGACGGCATCCGCGCGGTCGCGCTCGACATTGGTCTGGTAGCGCCAGACCACCGCCAGGTATTGCAAGGAATGGAGCGCCGGCACGACGAGCAGCCAGAGCGGGTTCAGCGTCACGAACAGTATCCAGGCATAGAGCGACACGACGTAGGCAACGACGCCGTTATAAGGCAGCGCCCCACCATGCCTGCGCCAGCGATTGATGAACATCACGGCGGTGGCGGCAGACGAGGCGGCGGCAATCGACATGGCGATGGTGATGAGCCATGGCGGGACCGCGAAGGTGTAGTACTCCAGACCCCAGAATTGCCTCTCGGTGATCACCACGTTCGTCTGAAGCCAGGCGAACAGCCACACGGCATAGCCGTTGAACAGCAACACCTTCTTGTCCTGATCGCTGAAGAATTTGCGCTTCAGCACGGCATCCACCATCAGCATGCCGTAGCCTTGCTTGACATAATGCCAGCCGACGAAAAAGCCCATCGCGTTGGTCGCATAGCCCAGAAGACGGACGTTGCCCGTCAGCGAGCCATAGGCAAAGAAGGCGATCATGGCGAGCGGGACGACAATGCCCGCGAGAACATAGCGGATCTGGAGATTGCGGCCGTACCCCTCACCACGCACCTTGCGGGCGAAGTTGCGATAGAAGATCTGGTACGAATGGCCGAAATGCGGCTGGTTTATGAGGTGCGAGAGCAGGAACATCGTCAGCGTAACGGCGGCTTCGTAGCGCAGAGGCAGAAAGTACAGGACCGGCAGGATCAGAAGCGCGCTTCCGCCAAGCATGAAGAAGTCGATGAACGGGCCAAAGAGATATTTTTGCGGCGTGGCAGCGACCGAAGCCGGGGCATCCGCCGAAAGGTGAAGTGCCATGGTACCTTCCCCTGTGGATGGTTCATCTAGCCATCGAATTGACTGCTGGACAAGACATGACCGCCGACGCAAGGCGGAGCGGTCACCATGTCGTTGCGATGATGCTCCCCGCCGTGCCGGATTGGCATCTGCGAAAAGCCCACGCGGGCTGGACCGGTCTTGGTGCGCGAATTCAGCGGGACCGGCCTGTAGGGTTCAGTTGAACTGGCCCAGGACTCCAGAATTGGTCGCCTGCACCAGATTTTCATAGATAAGGAAGGCTATCGTGCAGATCGCGGCCAGCGAGATCGGAACGCCGAACGGCACAACACCTTTGCGGTCGAGGTGCTGGGCATAAAGGCGGAAGGCGCCTTCAGGCAGCATGAAAGGATTTTTCACGATCAAGGCCGTGGTGAGGGCAAAAACCAGCAGGGGGAAAGAAAAGACCGCAAGGCCACTGCCCCCGATCACGAAAGGCATGGCCGCCATCAGCTTGACATCGCCTGCTCCAACCTTGCGCAAGACCCAGAACGGGAAGAGCGCGAGAAACAGGAGAAGGCCGGCAAGCGCACTCAAGCCCATATCCCACCATGACCCGGCCTGGACCGATAGAAGCTGGAGCGACCCGAGCCCCATGCAAAGCAACAGCAATACATTCTGGTTGGATATTTTCTGGGTGGTGAAATCGAGCCAGGCGACCCTGGCCAGCAAAGGGACGGCAAGAGCCTTCAGCAGCAAAGATGCGACAAGCAGCATGCGGGCACCCTAGCGCTCGATGTTCTGTACGCTCGACGACAGCAGCTTCAGATTGTTGGCCACGGTGGGATCGTTGGGCGCCAGTTCGTAGGCCTTGAGGAAGTTGCTGCGTGCATCCTGCAGCTTGCCGCGCAGCAGATAGGAATAACCGACATTGTTGTAATATTCCGGCGTCGCACCAGCCAGCTTGAAAGCCCTGCCATAGGCCCGGTCGGCGAGGTCGAAACGGTGGATGCGATCGCACGAAGCGGCCAAACCCATCCAGGCGTTACCATCATTGGGGGCCAGTTGCGTCGCCTTGAAGAACAGCGCGCCGGCATTGCCGTAGTTTTCCGCGCGGAACTGGTTCTTGGCTTCTGCCACGGCCTGGTCCGAGGCGTAGTATTCCACGTCACTGACGGTCTTCAACCCATCGAAGGCATCGCCAAACGACGTGACGTCGCCTTTCGACGGCTCGTTGGTGCGCACGACACCACCAGTTGTGTCCGCCCCGTTCGTTTGACAGCCGGCGAGCGTCATCATCGACAGAATGGCTGCGGCTGCGAGGCGCATTGGCCTTGTCATTTTTGCCCCCAAGAGTCCACGACTCTATTTTAGAACCAAAGCATATACCTATTCAGAAGAAAATGCCCTTCATGCGAATGATAAGGGGCAGCATGATAACCATCATCACCACCGGGAAGATGCAGAGCCCCAATGGAATCATCATCTTGACCGGCAAGGCATTGGCGCGTTCCTCGGCCTGAAGAATCCGCTGGCCGCGCATTTCGTCGCTGTAGACGCGCAAGGCGTCCGTCAGGCTGGTGCCCAGTTCTTCCGACTGCCGGAACAAAACCGCCAGCGCCCGCGCCTCTTCGAGGCCGATACGGTCCGAAAGCTCATGCAGCGCTTCTCGCAGCGGCTTGCCGGCGCGCAATTGCAGATTCATGATCGATAGCTGAATGCCGAGCCATTTATGGGTGCCGGCCAATTCCGTGCCGACGCGCTCAACCGCCGCCTCCAGGCTCATGCCCGCATCGGCGCAAGTGATCATCATGTCCATGAAGTCGGGAAAGCCGCGGCGATATATCTGCTTCTGCCCATTCTCGAAGCGGTCGAGCAGGATGCTTGGCACCACGATGCAGGCGAGACCGAAGAGAGAAGCACCGGCAAAGGCGAGAAACCCGGGCAATTGGGGCGGCAACAGCCGGGACAGGAGCGCGTAACTGGCCAGAAAACCGATACAGACCGCACCGAGCCGCGACAGCGTGTAGATTATCGGCGCACTTGCTTGATGGAATCCAGCTCGAAACAATTTCGCTTCCAGCGCATTCGGCTGACCGCGCTCCTTCTCCAGCGCGCGGAAGTAGGCATCCACCGGCCGCTGCGCCGAAATCCTGGCCAATTGTTCCTGGCCCAAAAGCGAGCGGCGATTGGTTATGCCCTCGGACAACAGGCTGCGGGCAACCAGCCTTCTGGTCTGGAGGACTGGCGTGATGACGAACGCGACCACCAAAAAAAGCGCCGCCGCCGCCCCAAAGACGGCGAGAGAGAGCAGCACGGGCGAATTTCCAATATTGGTCACGAAGTCTATGTCCCGCCCCTCAGAGATCGAAATTGACCATCCGATACATGATGAAATCGCCCAGCAGCGCCCACGATCCAAAGATCAGAAACACCGGCAGAATGAGCGGACTGTCCCACACATCTCCATAAAATTTCGGAGCGACGACATAGAGGATGCAGAACATGAGGACTGGAAACAGCGAAATGATCCAGGCCGACACACGGCCCTCGGCCGAAAGCGCCTTTATCTTCAGTCGCATCTTGCGCCGTTCGCGCAGCACGGATGACAGGTTGGCCAGGATCTCGGTGAGGTTGCCGCCGGTCTTGGATTGGATCGAGAGCGACACGGACAGAAGGTGAAGCCCCTCGAACCCCACTCTCTCCGACAGCTTTCGGACCGCCTGTTCGAGACTGAGGCCGAATGTGATTTCATCGGACACAATGCCGAATTCGGTTCCCAGCGGATCCGGCATTTCACGAGCGACCAGCCCGATCGCCACGGTGGTCGGGTGGCCGGCGCGTAGCGAGCGTACGATCATGTCGAGCGCATCTGGCAGTTGCGTGGCGAATTTCTGGATACGCTTGTTCCGGGCGCGCCGCAGAACCAGAATCGGCAACGCGAATCCGACAAGCAGAAAAACAATGACCGCGACCGGAACGGAAAAATCCAGAAGCAAAGCCATCACAAGTGCCAGCGCGAGGCCCGCGAACAGGAACACTGCCGCGAAAGCCAGTGGGTTACCGGTGATGCCGGACTGGGTGTAGAGCCGGTTCAGCCCTATCGCACCGAAGCTGAAATCGCCGGACCCTGTCAGGCCGCGCTCTTGCAGCAGTCCCTGCAAGCTCTGTTCCGCGGTCGATTCTTCTCCCAGCCGCTTGAGCCGCCGGTTGATCGCGCCCGCACGCGCTCGTCTTCCGGCGAAGGACAGATAGAAGGATTCGCCGGCAAGGATAACCGACGCCGCCGCCAGCACGTAAATGAAGTAGAGCAAAGCCTGCCCTGTCAGCATCAGAGTGGAACCTGTGGGTTGAAGGCGTCCTTGGCGAACTGATGGCCGAGCGTCGCCGCTTCCTGGGCAAAGCGCGGCCGAACACCGGTGGCGCGGAATTCGCCCACGATGCTGCCATCCGGGCCTATGTCGCGCCGGACGAAGTGGTAGATTTCCTGAAGCTGGACGACATTGCCCTCCATGCCGGTGATTTCCGATATGGACGTCACGCGCCGGCCGCCGTCGGAGAGACGTTGCGTCTGCACGATGATGTCGATGGCCGACGCGATCTGCGCCCGGATTGAGTCATGGCTCATTGGCATGCCGGCCATGCCGACCATCTGCTCGAGCCGCGAGATGGCGTCGCGCGGTGTGTTGGCATGGATGGTGGTCATCGAGCCTTCGTGACCGGTGTTCATCGCCTGCAGCATGTCGAAGGCTTCCTCGCCGCGCACCTCGCCGACGATGATGCGATCGGGCCGCATGCGAAGCGCGTTTTTCAGAAGTTCGCGCTGGCGGACCTCGCCCTTGCCTTCGACATTAGGCGGCCGCGTCTCGAGCCGGCCGACATGCGGCTGCTGCAACTGCAACTCCGCCGCATCCTCGATGGTGATCAAGCGTTCCCTGGACGGGATGTAGGCTGACAGGGCGTTGAGCAAGGTCGTCTTGCCGCTGCCTGTGCCGCCGGAAACCAGGATCGACTTGCGCGCCTGCACGGCGATGCGCAGCAGCTCGATCATCGGCTGACGGATTGAATTGAGCGCCATCAATCGTTCGAGCGAATATGGATTCTTGGAAAATTTGCGGATCGACACCAGCGGGCCATCGACCGAGACCGGCCGCACCGCAATATTGACACGAGACCCGTCTTCCAGGCGGGCATCGACCATCGGCGCCGATTCATCGACGCGCCTGCCGATCGCCGAAACGATCTTGCCGATGACGCGCAGCAGATGCGCCTCGTCGCGAAACCGGATCGCGGTCTCCTCGATTACACCGCGCCGCTCGATGAAGACGCGATCGTGGGTGTTGATCAGGATGTCGGAAATCGAATCGTCCTTCAGCAGCGGCTCGATCGGCCCCAGCCCCAGCATTTCATCGGCGGTGTCGCTGGTCAGTTGGTCGAGTTCGCGTGCGTTCAGCGGCACGCTTCTGTTTCGGACGAACTCGCGAACGATCGGGCGGATCTCATCCAGGATCTCATCCTTGGAGGCATTTTCAAGAGTGGCGAGGTTGAACCGATCGATAAGGTGGCGATGAAGTTCGACCTTGAGCGTCAGAAAATCGTCGCCATGCGATTCGATATCAGCGGCTGGCGAAAGGGACGGAGTGACAGGCAGCACCGCCGCCGACTCGGCCTTTGTCGCCACCTGCTGTTCGCCTGCTCCCCTGATGAATCGCCCCAGCATAATTGCTTATATTCCTCTCAGACGCATATTAGTGGAAACTAAACGTTAACCACCGCCGGCACAAGCGCCAGGATGGCCTGCGTACAGCCAATACTTTCAACATAGTTAAAGCCGTTGGCCCGGTAATCCTTTGTTTATTTGATATGGTTCGCGGCCTGCAATCGTTCGATTCGCCCCCCTTCCGTGCACGGCCATCCCTCCACCCCGGAACCACCACGATGCCTCACTTAAACCCTTAGATATAAAGGAATATGCAGTATTGCTAATTTATCCATAATCGTGCCGCATGCAGGACGGAATTGTGAACGAATGGTTAAGAAGGATTGAAAAATGATACGAATCAATACCTTGCCAAGATGTTGATCCGCTGTTTTCTTGGCGAATCAGGTATATGAAAGTTAAGGGACCCTTAATCTCGTTTGACTCTGCTTTTTTGCGCGACCTAGGATCAACGTGACGGGGGATGCTGGGTATGGGGTACATCCTTGGCTCTGTCTCGTCGGGTTCAACCTCCAAAGGGAGAAATTGACATGAAGAAGCTCATGACGATGACCCGGCAGTTCCGCGACGATGAAAACGGCGCTGCCATGGTCGAATACACGATCCTGCTCGGCATCATCACGGTGGCGACGATCGGAACCATCGTGGCAGTCGGCGGCTGGGTCGGCAACAAGTGGACGGTCTTGAACACTTCGATCAACGGCCACTGATCTGAGATCGGCAAACGGACCTAAGCCCCTGTGGTTTAGGTCCGTTGCAAGAGAAATGCGGAACGGACTCGTTCCCGCTCTTCTCATGCAGTTCAGACCGAACAAGAGGAAGTTTCCGTGAAAAAGCTCATGATGGTAACCCGGCAGTTCCGCGACGACGAAAACGGCGCTGCCATGGTCGAATACACGATCCTGCTCGGCATCATCACCGTGGCAGTTATCGGGACGATCGTGACGGTCGGCGGGTGGGTCAATACCAAGTGGACGGCCCTGAACGACAACCTTACAGGCCATTGAAGATGAGATCCGGCAAACGACCCAAGCTCAAGTGGCTTGGACCATTTGCAAGAGAAAGTCAGGACGGATTGGGTTCCTGCTCTTCTCCGGTTCAGACCGCCGCCAATTGACAGTCGATATCCAGGCCTGAGCATGCGCCCGGGCCTGGATCCTTCCAGATGTATAGCGGCCGAGGGCAGGAACCATGCGCGCAAACACCGTCATCATGATCGTCCTTGCCGGCGTGTTCGGCGTGCTGGCCGTGGTGCTCGCCAATATCTGGCTGGCCAACCAGCGCAGCGCCATGGCGCGGACGGAGGATGTTCAGCGCGACACGGTTGTCGTGGCCGCCGTGGCGCTGAAGTTCGGCGACACGCTGTCCGCCGACAAATTGCGTGAGGTCGCATGGCCGTCGGGCGCGATTCCGGCTGGCGCATTCAAGACCACGGAAGAACTCCTGACGAAGGACGTTCCGGCCGGCGGAGCCCCCAAGCAGGCATTGCAGGCGATCGGCGTCAACGAACCCGTGCTCGCCAGCAAGATCACGGGTCCGGGCCAGCGCGCCACGCTTTCGGCGGTTCTCGGCGAGGGCATGAAGGCCGTTTCCATCCGCGTCAACGACGTGCTCGGCGTCGCCGGATTCGTCTTTCCGGGCGACCGTGTCGACGTGTTGCTGACGCGAACCGTGCGCGGCAATGATGGCGCGGACCAGAGTTTTGTCGACGTGCTTCTGCAGAGCATGAAGGTGCTCGCCGTCGACCAGGTTGCGGATGCGAGCAAGGACAGCCCGACTGTCGTCAAATCGGTGACACTCGAGGCCAGCACCAAGGATGCGCAGAAGCTGACGCTGGCGGCAGGCGCCGGACAATTGTCGCTGGCCCTTCGCCAGGCCGCGGCCAGCAAGGGCGAGACCACCGAACGTGTGACGCTTTCCGACCTGACCGGCGAAACACCGGCCGACGTCGCCGCAAGGCAGGCGGAGCTCAGCAAGAAGGCAGCGGCGGAAGCGGAGGCCGCGGCTGAGCGCAAGCGCGCGGACGACAAGATCGCCGGCCTTGCGCAGGCGGTGGAGCGGGTTGGCAGCCAGATCGACCAGTTGAGCAAGGTGAAGCCGGCTCCTGCCGTGACGTCGGCGCCGGAAGTCCACGAAGTCGTCAAGGAAGTCGTCAAGTACGTGCAGCCGGAACCGCCGGCGCGCGCGACGGTGGGCGTCTTCCGAGGTGTGAAGCTCGAAACATATGACGTGCCGCGGCAGCCATAAAGGCGCCGCGACCAGTTTGGCGCCGCCGCCAGCGGCGATTGGGGAGACCGGGATGCAAGGGTTTTGGGTGAGGATGGGGGCGGCCGCGTTGTCGGCTCTGGCTGCACTGTCGCTATCGAGCCTTGCGGCCGATGCGGCCGACCGCTTCATCGACGTGTCGAACCCCAGCGTCCATCGTGTTTTCCTGCCGATGTCGCAATCGGTGACTTTGCAGGTGAATGCCAACCTGGGCGATATCGTCGTCGGCGACGAGAAGATCGCCGATGCCCAGCCGATGACCGACCGCACCCTCTATGTGATCGGCAAGGGCGCCGGCACCACCACGGTCAATCTGTTCTCCACCGACAAGCGCTCGCTCGGCGTCATCCAGGTCGAGGTCGGCGTCGATGTCTCCGACATGGCGCAAGCGATCCGCCAGGTGGCGCCCAAGTCGCGCATCGAGGTCGGCTCGGTCAACGGCAGGGTCAGGCTTGCCGGTCATGTCAAGGACGGCGCCACGCTGGCGGCGATCATGGAAGTCGCGCAGCAATATGGTCCCGACGCCATCATCAACTCGGTCATCGTCGACGACAGCCAGCAGGTCAATCTGGAAGTGCGCGTGCTGGAAGCAAAGCGCAACTCCGGCCGCGACCTCGGGGTGTCGCTCAGGAGCAGGGGCAGCAGTGCAACCGCGTTTGGAACGGGTATCGCAGCTACCACTCCAGATGGCGCTGCCCCTGGGACCCTGGTGACGGGTCTGCTGTCGAAAACCAATCCTTTCGCGACGCTGATCACCCAAGTGATCGACAGCAACATCAAGGTCGATCTGATCATCGAGGCGCTTGAGGCCAAGGGCGCGGTGCGCACGCTTGCCAATCCCAATCTCACCACGCTTTCCGGCGAGCAGGCAAGCTTCAACGCCGGTGGTGAAGTCCCTATCCGGACTCTCGACAAGAATGGCGAGATAAGCATCGTCTACAAGCAATTCGGCGTCAATCTTCTGTTCACGCCGGTCGTACTCGACGACGGCAAGATCCACATGAACCTGGCGCCGGAAGTCAGCGACCTGAACGGCTTCACCACCGCCGGCGATCCGATCTTCACCAACCGCAAACTGTCCACCGTCGTGGAACTGCGCGACGGCCAGAGCTTCGCGGTCGGCGGGCTTTTGTCCAGCAGGACCACCAAGCTGCAGAACCAGGTGCCTTGGCTCGGCCAAGTGCCGGTCATCGGGACGCTGTTCCGCAATTCGAGCAATCAGAAGGAAGAGACCGAACTGGTGGTCATCGTCACGCCGCACATCGTGCGGCCGGTGAAGCCCGGCGAGCAGCTGGCGACGCCGTTCGACAAGACGCGGCCGGCCAATGATCCGGAATTCTTCGTCCTTGGTCAGCTCGAGGTGAACAAGGACATGATCCGAAAATATGAGACCGGCGACGGCGTCACCGGCCCCTATGGGCACATGCTCGACTTCAAATCGAAGGACAAGATGCTCTATGTCAAGAAATAGGATCTTGATCCCTATCCTGTGCGCCAGCGCATTGTCAGGCTGCGCCGCGGACTATCTGAATCACTACGATTCAGTGACTTTGGCGGCCGGCGACTCGCAGAAATACAACTCGCTGGCGCAGACGGTCGATCCATTCAATCCGGCGTCCAGGAATACGCACATCGAAGGCGACGGTGCGCGCGCGGCCGCCGTGGCGCACAGCTACAAATTTCCACCACCGCCGCCGCCGCCACCGGCCATCACGGTCAATGTCGGCGGGGCGGGTGTGACTACGGGGCAGTGAACAGAAGGACGCGGTTTCAGCGCGCCAGGCCATACGAGGGGTCCTGGCGTCAGGGGAGCAAGGGGCAAGGACCATGCTGCGGACCATTCGCGCATTCTGGCGCGACCAGAGGGGAATAGCGCTGATCCTCGTCAGCATTACGCTGCCGGCAATCATCGGCTTTTCGCTGCTGGCGATCGACATGAGCCGGGTCAATAACCTCCACAATGATTTGCAGAAGGGCGCCGATGCGCTGGCTTTGGCTACCGCCGCCGAGTTGGACGGTCGGTCGGACAGTATCACGCGGGCCGATCGAGCCCTGACGAATATCGTTACCGGCAACAAGTACACATTTTCCACCGCCCCCGGTGGGCCGGCCACTCTGTCCTCGGCCGGCGTGACGAGGCGCTACCTGAAATCCCTACCTGCTACCGATGGCGCAGCGATCACAGCAGCAAACGTCATCACCGACGAAGTGACCGACGCATCGAAGGCGCGGTTCGTCGAAATCAAGGTCACGCCAGTCGGCTTCGCCGCGATCTTCCCTGCTACTTTCTTGTCTTCCGGGGCCAGCAATTCGATGAACGTCGGAGCAACTGCCGTCGCGGGGTTTTCGAGTTCGGTTTGTGACTTCACTCCGATGTTCATGTGTAACCCATATGGCAATTTGGATGCCTTGGGCGCGACGCTGCGCGGACATAAACGACCGATGATACATCTCAAAATACAGGGCGGAGGCGCCAGCGTTCAGTATGGCCCGGGCGACTACGGATTCCTTCAAACGCCATCCGGAAGTTCGGCGACACAGGATATCACTGGCATGTTCGCTTCCACGAAACCCCAGGCATGCTACCAGGATGATGGCGTCGACACCAAGCCGGGAAACATTCCTCCGGTAAATGACGGCATCAACGTCCGCTTCGATATGTATGCCAAGAACGGATACGACCCGGCAACCTACCCCCCGGCCCCGAATGTCCTCAAGGGCATGGTCAAGCAGGTCGACAACCAGGGCAACTGCTCCTACGTGGCGCCAACGGCGGCGCAGGCATCAAGCTATAAGGCACTCCCACAAGACACATGCTTGCCGAATTGCAATACCGCCGTACCTGACAGGCTCGGCGATGGCGTCTGGGATCGAGCCGGCTATTGGGCCGTCACCCATGGCGGATCGTTCCCGCCCGCCGGACTCGATGTTAATGCCAGTCGCTGGGAGGTCTACAATTACGAACTCACCCACCCTGCGACCGGCGCTGAAGCGTCGTCCCCGCAATGCAACCCGCAACGAGCATCCACCGATCCGAAGCGCCGGATGATCTACGTCGCCATAATTGATTGCGTCGCAAATCAGGTCAAAGGCTCAGGTGGAAACTACCCCGTCCAGGCGTTTGCGAGCGTGTTCCTCACCGAGCCCGCTGGCGGCGCGCCGAACGCCGACATCTGGGGTGAAATCATCGACATCACGACAAAGGCCGGCAACGGCACGCTAGACAATTTCCTTCGTGACGAGGTCCAGCTTTACCGATGACCGCGATGTTCCAGACGCTGTCCCGATATCTTGATCGATTTCGACACGACCAACGCGGCGCGGTGATTGTCGAGATGACACTGATCACGCCGCTGATGCTGATCTTGTCCGCCGGGGTGTTCGAGTTCGGCAATCTGATCCACGACAAGCTGCTGATGGAGGCCGGACTTACAGACGCCGCCCGCTATGCCGCGCGCTGCAACAGTCAATTGTATACCGACTCCGGGCTGGCGGCGATCAACTGTTCCACCATTGCCGCGAACATCGCCGTCTACGGCAAGCCATCTGTAACGGTTGTTAACGGCGTCGTGACTGATAGTCCGCGCGTGAGCGGCTGGCAGACATCGAATGTCACCGTGACCACGAACAATTCCTGCCTGGACACCGTGGTGGGCGGCGTTACCCAATATCGCTCCACCACGGCACAGGTCTGCACCGTCCGCGCGTCCGGTACCTACCCATACACCGGTGTCGGGATGTTGTCGTTCATCGGCATCGGTCCGATAACGCTGCAGGGCTACCACGACGAGCGGTTGATCCGGTTCTGACCATGATCCAGCGTTTCGCAAAATCGGAAGACGGGGCGGTGATGGTGGAAATGACCATCGTATCGTTGCTGCTGTTTACGCTCGTATTGGGCTTCGTCGACTTCGGCTACGCCTTCTATCAATGGAACGCGGCCACCAAGGCGGTGCAGGTCGGCGCCCGGCTGGCTTCGATATCGGAGGCTGTGGCGACCAACCTCGCGACTGCGGGCCCGACCTCGTCTCCCGGCGCCCCGACTGTCGCCGGCGCCTATGGTCCCTTCGTTTGCACCTACACCGCCGGCACGGGCGGCTGTAGCAACAGTGGCGGCTTCAGCGCAGCCAATTTCAGCCGCATCTTTCGTGGCGACACCGCAAACACCAATGACGATGTCTGCCCTGCGCTTGCCGCAAACCAGCGGCCCGGTATGTGCCATTTCTTCCCGGGCCTGCTGCGCAGCAACGTCGTCGTCACCTACACGGCCACCGGCCTGGGCTATCAGACCCGGCTAGGCGGCCCGGTGCCGACCATCACCGTCAATCTCCAGAATATCACCTTCCAGTTCTTTTTCCTGAGAGGACTGATGGGTTTCACCAACATCAACATGCCCTCCATGCTGAGCACGGTCACGGGCGAAGATCTGAAGAGCACCTGGCCATGAATGCCATCAACACCAAGGTTACACCGACCAAGCGAAAGCAGGTGGCGTTGTTTTCGTCCGATCCGGCTTTCAAGCGCGAGGTGGCGACGCGGCTCGATGCCCTGGCGATCTATGATGTCAGGATCTCCGAGACGGATGATTTCCTGAAAGGTCCGCCCGCCGATACGCGCCCCGGCATCGTCATCCTCGATCTGGGCAATGGCGCCCTGCTCGGCAGGTCAGGCATTGTCGAGGCACGCGCGCTGTGGGCGTCGGTGCCGCTGATCGCGGTTTCCGATGAGCTGACGTCGGAACAGACGCGCGTGCTGGTGCGCATGAATGCTTCGGACTGGCTGCACAAGCCGCTCGACGGCAAGGAACTGCTCAACGCGGTGACCTTCCATGATACCGGCAACCAGGGAACCAAAAGCCGCATCATCACCTTCATCAGCGCCAGCGGTGGCGCCGGCGCCACGACGCTCGCTTTGTCGGCGGCCGAATTCCTGGCCTCGAAATCGACCGAGCGCGCGGCTTCGACCTGCCTGGTCGATCTCGATTTCCAGAGCGCCAATTGCGGCGCCTACCTCAATCTGTTCAACCAGTTCGACCTGGCGGGCATCATCGGCCAGCCGGAAAGGCTCGATGTCGAGCTGATGGATGTCATCAAGCTGTCGCGCCCGTCGGGTCTCACCCTCTACGCGTTCGAGAGGCCGCAGCTGCCGTTCGAGCCGCAAGGCAGCGATTTCGTCTTCCGGCTGCTCGACCTCGTCGCCTACCGCTTCGACGACATCGTCATCGACCTGCCCAATCTCGAAACGCCGTGGCACAATTCGGTGCTTTCGACGAGCGACGAGATCTTCATCGTCTTCGAACTCAACGTCGCCTCGCTGCGGCAAGGCAAGCGGCTCTACAAGAAGATCCGCGAGCTGCGCGGCAATGCGGTCAGCATCACGCTCGTCGCCAACAAGCACAAGCGCAAATGGTTCGGAAACCATTTCTCGCGCAGCGAGCTTGAGAAGATATTCAAGGCGCCGCACATCAAATCGGTGGCCCTGGACAACACCCTTCTGGCCGATGCCTTGAACCGGGCGATCCTGCCTTCCGAAGTGGACGGCCGGGCGCGCTTCAACAAGGATCTGAAGAAGATGTTCAAAGAGCGGCTCGATGACGCTGCCCGGTAGACATGACGCCGCCGCGAGGCTGATCGGCGCCGGCGTGCTCGGCCTGGCGCTGGCGCTGTCGGCCCAGGACTTCGCCCAGGCGCGATCGAGGCTTTCGGATCGGCCACCGCTGCCGGCGATGGGCCCCAGCCTGCGCAAGGCGGTTGCCTTCGCAACCACGGAGCAGCCGGGAACGATCGTCATCCGCAAGAACGAGAAGGCGCTTTATCTGGTGACCCGTCAGGGCCAGGCGCTGCGCTACCAGATCAGCGTCGGACGCGACGGATTCGGCTGGACCGGCGTCGTGAAGGTCGGCGCGAAAACGGAATGGCCGCAGTGGCGCCCGCCCAGGGAAATGCGCGCCCGCCAGCCGGAACTGCCGGAGCTGGTGCCTTCAGGCCCCTATAACCCGCTCGGCGCACGGGCGCTCTATCTGCTTCGGGACGGGCACGACACGCTCTATCGCATCCATGGCACCAACGATCCCTCGGGCGTGGGGTTCGACGGCACATCTGGATGCTTTCGCCTTACCAACACGGATGTGATCGATCTTTTCAAGCGGGTGCCAATAGGCACCAAGGTGGTGGTTCAATGACGACGATCAGTGACCCGCACGTGCCGACCGTGGCCGCCGAGCCCATCGAACCGCAACTGCTCGACAAGGATGCGAGCCGGTCGCGGCTGGCCGTCGTGGTCGGCGTCGGGTTGACACTGTTCGCGGTGCTGAACGCGACCGCCGCCATCTACCTCTATCGCGGCATCACCGACCTGCGCGCCGTGGAGGGACGTCTGGAGGAGCTTGGCGCGTTCGAGCAGCGGATCGTTGCCCGGCTCGACACGGTCAACAACGGTTTTCAGAGCCGATTTGAAAGGCTGGACAGCCAGTTGCAGGGCAGTTTCAACGAAGTCAACGGCAACATATCCCGGCTGGAACAAAACGCTCCGCCAGCGCGTGACGATGGCAGCGCGGGCGCGGCGGAACCCGCCGTCGTCACCACCAGCACCGTGGCCGATGCATCCTCCAACAATATCGCGGCCGAACCCGCCGCTGTCGATACGCCGCGGCCAGCCAAGCGCAAGAGCACCGCGCCCCCTGCCCCTAACCCCTCCTACCAGCGAACCGAAACGCCGGACGGAAAGGTCTATTATCGCAAGATCAATTGAGGCGGCTCCGGATTTGTCGAAGCCGCCGGATCCGGGAAGCTGCTGATGTCCGGATCATTTGGCACTCTCTCGAACGCCCCCGTGCGCCGGCTAGATATCGCGTCGCAAAGTCATGAGACGCAGGGCGGGAGACTCTCCACGCAGCCGCGTTTCGCGGAGGAACGCGACATGGCAGTACGCACAGGCCGCGAAGCCCAGAACAAGCACGAGACTGTTCTGCCAGGTAAAATCGACCATCAGTGCGACTTGGAGGCCGTTCGACAGCGGGAATGCCGCGACAGTGCTCGCCGTCTCCGAATGACTGCTGGAAGCGATCATCAGTCCGGCAAAGAGCAGGGCGACGTGGTTGGCGAGGAAGAAGGCGGCCGGCCGCCTCATACGGCAAGCGCCCCAGCACGCCGCCGCCGCCGCAACCAGGATGACGGCATCCAGGACCATCGATCCGCCCAGTCCAAGATGGACCTGTTGCCAGAACATCGCCGTGGGGTGCAGTTCAAGCCAGATCCGCCACATGGCAGGGCTGGCGGCATAGCGTCCGAGCAGCAGGGTCGCTATTCGCTCGCTTGCCAGAAGCATCAGGATCAAAGCCGGAAAAGCGAAGAGTAATATCGGCCTGCGCTTCATTTTATCCTCGACAATCTGGCGTCAGCATAGACTGCAGAGATTGAGTGAAGCTTAACGCAGGGCGCGACTGCTTGCTTGGGGGCTCATCCCGGCGGCCAGCAATTCAGCATCGGTCCATTCGTCCCGCCACGGCGTGATCTTGGCTGAAACGTCATCAAATTTCCGCGACGGCCTTTTCAGTTCATGCGGGCCTAAGAGTCTCCCGCGTGGACCACGCCGTGCCTTTCGGCTTTCCGCTCCTGGAGACGGTCAGGCACACCCAACGGGCCAGTTGTTGTGCCATTTTTGCTACATTTCACAACCTTATGGTGAGAATTCTCCTTTTGTTGGCTTCTAATTTAATATTCACTCACATATCGCGTGAAATTGTTGGATAATCAGGCGAGCTGAGGCTTGGTTTTAGCGCTGGAAAAAAGCGTTGGGAAACGTTGGGGCGGATTAGATGAACACGACAAGCATGTCGACCATGGGCAGGCGCCTTGGTCTTTTGATGGCGGCTACGATGTTGGCCTGCGGAAGCGCGAGTGCACTCACGCTCAAGGAAGCAGTGGCGGTTGCCGTCGAATCCAATCCCGAAATCGGCCAGGCCATAGAAAATCGCGAAGCAATCGAGTTCGAATTGCGTCAGGCCAAGGGGCTCTATCTTCCCAGCGTCGACCTGGAAGCGTCGGCAGGTGCTCGCCGTCTCGACAATTCCTCCCGACGCGTGCTCTCCATACAGGACGACGCGCTTTATCCGGCGGAAACCGATCTGACGGTTTCGCAAACGCTCTATGACAGCGGTGCGAGACGGGCCGAACTGAACCGCCAGGCCTCGCGCGTCGACGGCGCGTCGTTTCGTGTTTTGGAGCGGTCCGAATTCATCGGCCTCTCGGTTGTCCAGGACTACCTCGAATACATGCTTCAGGCCTCGATCGTTTCAGAGGCAAAGAAGAATCTCGGCTTTCATCAAGCAATGCTGCACGACATCCAGGAAGGCATTGCCGGCGGCGGGTTGAACGAAGCCGACCGGCAGCAGGCCGAAGAGCGGCTGTTCGCAGCCAAGGCCCGCATGCAGGAAGCCTCGGAGGAGCTTGAGGCCTCGAGGATACGCTTCTTCAAGACTGTCGGGAAACCGTTGACCAATGCGTCGAGGCCGGCCGATGTTTCCGGCGCACTGCCAAGGTCGCTGGACGATGCGATCGGCCTTGCGCGGGAGAGCAATCCGCGCGTCCATATGGCCAACAGCGACATCGCCGCCGCAGCCTCCCTGGTCGACGCGGCCCGCGCGAAGTACGGCCCCTCGATCGTCGCCGAAGGCGTCGCCCGGGCCGGGTATGACATCGACGGCGACAATGGTGACACATCCGACCTGCAGGCACGCCTGGTGCTGCGGTGGAACCTGTACCGGGGCGGCATCGACAAGGCCAACGAGCAGGAGCAGATCCGTCGCACCAGCGAGCAGCGCCTCGCGATGCATCAGGTGCTGCGGGAAATCGAGGAAGCCGTTCGCACCTCCTGGGATCGCCGCTTCCGGCAAGCCGACCTGGCAAAGACCCTGAAGCTGCAGGCCGCCTCCAACGAGAAGCTGGTTGCGTCCTATCGCGAGCAATTCAAGGTCGGGCAGCGCTCGCTGCTCGATGTGCTGGATGCACAGAATACGCGGTTCAACACGGCGACGCTGGCCGACACCGCCTCCTATGCCTCGCTCTTTGCCCAGTATCGGCTTCTGGCGGCGACCGGACAGTTGTTGAAGACGATGGACATCCGCCCGCCAAAGCAGGCCGCGGCCTACGCGCGGACCGAGTTCGCCGCACCGGAAACGGCCGACACGGAAACCTACGCGCGCACCCCTTCGGAACAGAAGAACGATCTGCCGTTCGATATCCTGGCGCCGGTCAGGAAAAAGTAAGCGGATGTAAGGGGCGATCGAAAGTCCCCGTGGGCGGATCGTGAACCAGCAACCCAATATCCTCTCCCCGAAGGAGGCGTTCAAAGCCTGCTTCTCGGCCATTGCCGGGTATCTCGGCAGACCGAGCGCGCACACGGTGCTGTTCGCCGGCGTGCCGCTGTCGGACACGCGTATCGACATCGATGCCATCCGGCATCTTGCTGAGCGCATCGGCCTTGAGATCACCGAATTCAGCCATCGCGACTTTCTTCGGGGGCGTCTCGATCTTCCCGCCATTGTGTTTCGCGCCGGCCAATTGCCGGTTGCCCTGCTGGCCGAAACAGAGGACGGCGCGTTCACCACCGCTCCCCAGGAAGACGGCCGCGTAACCATCACCAGATCAGAGCTGGCCGCCAGCTACATCAGTGGCGGCGTTTCCTTCTCGATAACCTATGCAAACGCAGCCGAAGGGATGAGCGTCGGTTCCGCGCCGAAGATCGAGCGGCGACACTGGCTGACGGGAACGATGGGCCCGTTCTGGCGCACTTATTCGAAGGTCATCCTGTCGGCAGTATTCATCAACCTGCTGGCCATCGCCTCGCCGATATTCACCATGAATGTCTACGACAGAATCCTGCCGAACAAGGCGATATCGACGCTCTGGGTTCTGTCGCTCGGCATCGCCGCGGTCATCCTTTTCGACCTGCTTTTGAAGACCGCCAGGGCGTCCCTCATCGACTATGCCGGGCGCAAGGCGGATCTGCGCATCTCATACATGCTGTTCGAGAAAGTGCTGAACTCATCCCTGTCGGCACGACCGGGCTCGACGGGTGAATATGCAAATCGGGTGACGCAGTATGAGTTCGTGCGCGAATTCTTCACGTCGAACACCATCAGCGTTTTCATCGACACGGCCTTCGTGTTCGTCTTCCTCCTGGTCATCTATGCGATAGGCGGCTGGCTGGTCATCATACCGGCGCTGGCCTTCGTGGCTTCCGTGATCGTCGGACTGGTCACGCAGCGGAGCATCGGCAAGCGCGTCGCGGCCTCCATGAACGAGGCCTCGCAACGGCAGGCCCTGCTGGTCGAATCCATCTCCACGCTGGAGACGATCAAGTCGCTGCGGGCCGAGGCGTATCTGTTGCGAAAATGGGGAGAGCATTCCAAGAACGCGTCGAACACGTCCGAAAAGATCAAGCAACTGTCGGCGGCCGCGGGCAATATAACGCAGGCCATCCAGCAGATGGTCACCGTCGCGCTGATCGTTGCCGGCGCCTACGCCTTCTCTGAAGGGCACGTCTCCACCGGAGCCATCATCGGCACCGTGATGCTGGCCAGCCGGGCGGTGTCTCCCCTTGGCCAGATCGCCATCACCTTGTCCAGACTTCGCCAGGCCATGCTCTCCTTGCGCATGGTCAACTCGATCATGGAGCAGCCGGAGGATCGCCCCGACACGGTGGGTTTCGTCAACCGGCCCATTCGCAATGGAGCCATGGTGTTCAGGAACGTCGGCTTTGTCTATCCAGGCTCCGAAAATGAAGTCCTGACCGGCCTGAATTTCTCGGTAAGGCCAGGCGAGCGGATCGGCATCATCGGCCGCATAGGCTCGGGAAAGACAACCATGGGCCGGCTGATCGGCAGGCTCTTCCTGCCGACATCAGGCGAGCTGCTGCTGGACGGGATCGACATCCGCCAGTATCACCCATCGGAGGTTCGCGCCGCGGTCGGCATCGTCGCGCAAGCCAACGATCTGTTTTCGGGCACCATCAAGGAGAACCTCCTGATGGCATGTCCGGAGGCGACCGATGAGCAGATTGTCGAAGCGGCCAAGGCCGCCGGCGTCGACGATTTCGTCTCCCGTCACCCGCGTGGCTACGACATGAATGTCGGCGAGCGCGGCACCAATCTCTCGGGCGGCCAGAGGCAGACGATGGCGATCGCCAGGCTGTTGCTGACCAAACCCAAGATCGTCTTCCTGGACGAGCCGTCGGGGTCGATGGATCTGGCCTCCGAGCGGCAACTGATCAAGCAGCTCAAAGTGGCTTTCGACCGGAACACGACGCTGATCGTTTCGACGCACCGCTTCAGCATGCTCGAGCTGGCCGACCGGCTTATCGTCATCGAGCAAGGCAGGATCGTTGCCGACGGACCAAAGGACCAAGTGATACAGGCGCTGCAGAAAACAAACGCCTGAAAAACAAACTTATTTAACGTATTCAATGCGTTGGGGCCATATGACATGCTTGCAAGGGAAGATCGGCCGCCGCTCTTCGCGTCGGCGTCCTTATTGATCGTAGGGGCACTCTTTGTGTCTTCCGTCGCCTGGGCGTCCTTTGCCGAGGTCGATGAGATCGCACGCGGCGAAGGCAAGATCATACCGGCATCCAAAACCCAGATCATCCAGGCCAGCGAGCCGGGCGTCGTCCAGGAAATTGCCGTGACTATCGGGCAGGTCGTCAAGAAGAACGACCTCATCATCCGCCTCGACAATACGTTCAACACCTCCAGTCTTGGCGAGCAGCAGGCCAAGGCGCGGGCTCTGGAGACACGCATCGCGCGGCTCAAGTTTGAACAGGCCGGTAATCTCGAAGGCTCATTTCCGTGCCCTTCCGAAATTCAGAAGGTGGCGCCGGAAATCTGCGACAACGAGCAGAAACTGCTCGGCGCGCGCCGCGACAATTTCCAGGTCAAGCTCTCGGTTCTCAAGTCGCGCCTCGATCAGCGCGCGAATGAATTGGACGAAGCCAACGCCAATCTCGAGCGCCTCACCAAGAACCTCGAAGTCAGCGACCGGGAAACCGCGCTGGTCGAATCCATGGTCAAGAAGGGGCTGATGGCGAGGACCGAGCAGATCCGCGTCGAGCGCGAGCAGACCGAACTGCATGGGCAGCTGAACCTCGCCGGTGAAACCATCAAGAAGGCCAAGGCGGCCATCACCGAGGCCCAGCTTCAAGTCAACGAGCTCGGCCTGCAGTTGCAACAGGAGGCGCTGAGCGATCTGACGCAGGCGCTGGCCGACCTTTCGGTTGTCGATGAAACCATACGCGGGGCCACCGACAAGGTGGCGCGCACGGACATTCGCTCCCCTGTCGACGGGATCGTGAACACGCTTGATGTCAACACGCTTGGTGCCTTCGTGCAGCCCGGCGCGGTCGTGGCCGGCATCGTGCCGACTTCCGAGACGCTGCTGGTCGAAGCGCGGGTTTCACCCCGGGATGTCGCCTTCATCAGGCCGGACCAGGACGCGCTGATCAAGATAACCGCTTATGATTTCTCGATCTTCGGCGGCATCGAAGGCAAGGTCTCCAACATCACCGCCGACAGCCTGGTCGACCAGAAGACGGGCGAGCCTTATTACCAGGTGCGCGTGGCAACGGAGAGGTCGACACTGACCCGGGATGGCAAGACCTATTCGATCATCCCCGGCATGATCTGCTCGGTCGACATCAAGACCGGACGCAAAACCATCCTCACCTATCTGCTGAAGCCGATCAACAAGGCCCGTGAGGAGGCAATGAGTGAGCGATAGCGCCACCTCCCCTCTCGCCGGTCGCGAGCGGCTTCTTCCACCCATGGCGACAGAGGATTTCGGGCTTGAATTCCGGGTTGTTGCGCGTGGCGGTACGCGACGCGGCATTCGTCTGGAGCGGGCTTTCTGGACCTCGCTGAAGCAGATGGCCGAAAGCCGCAAATGCACCATCGGCATGCTCATCGACGAGATCGCGGAAAGCCATACCAACACAGGAAACCTGACATCGGCAATTCGTGTGGCCTGCATGCGCGGATTGGCCGACGAAAACCAGACCTTGCGAAGGCTCGCCTCGATCAAGACGATCAGCGCCATTCTGGTCAGCTGCCCGTCACCGGCTTTCGCACTGTCTTCGTCGAAGAAGATCCTGACCTTCAACGCGCCGTTCCAGCAACTGGTCCGGCGTCAATTGCCGGTGGCGCCGAATGAAGATTCGCGCAACGACCTGAAGCTCGCCCTGGACCTCAATGTCGCCGACATATTCGCACGGCTCGACGCCAATGGCGAAACGCCGGTCGCCACCGGTTTCGTCATCGGGGCGGGCGACCGCCGCTACCGTGGGCAGTTGAACGCGGTGCGGGCGCCGGTGCTCGAGCCGGAATTGCTGATGGCCTTCGTTTTCGGCGGCTGAAGCATGTCGTCCGAAAATGTCCCGTCCCGGGAAGGCGACAGGCGCGAAAACAGGAGCTGAAGCGCCTCGCACGGATCCATTGCGACCCGGCGCACTTCACGGCGAAGACGCACCGAACCGGGCGCTTCGCCTTTCTCAGAGCGCTTACGGCTGCAGGCCTTCGCCAGGTGCGACCGTCGCAAGGCCGCCTTTGATATCGGCGACTTGGGCCGCGCCGGCCCTGGCGCCGTGGATCCACGCGCGGTCGGTGCTGAACGAGTACAACGGCACATAGTCGGGGAGATCGCTGTCGCGCGAGACAACGTTGCTCAGGCTGTCCAGGATGAACACACCGCTGCCGGTGCTGACAGACAGCACGGCATGGAAGAAACCGCGCTTGCGGTCCTGCAGCACAACGAGCGACATGCTCTGCGCCGGAATGCCTGCGCGCAACAGCGCCGCCATCTTGAGAATGGCGAAATCCTCGCAGTCACCTGCCCGCCGCTCGAGAGTTTCCGAAGGCTTGGCCCAGTAGTCGAGCTTGCCGTAAACCACGCTGTCCTTCTTGTAGGCGATTGCGTGGTTTACGCTTGAGTTGATGAAGGACAGCTTGTCGATGAACCGCTTGTCCTTGGCAACATTGACGATGGCGGTGAAGATGCTGTTCTTGCCGTCGCACGCGCTGCCCGTGGAACAGTCGACGATGGCCTTGTAGACCGGTGCCCAACGCGCGGAAACCGGGAAATTGTGCATTGACAGCGCAACCGATCCAAACACGCCGGGAATTATCGACGCCGTCTGGATGGGATCGATCCCGACATTGCCCTGCATCGCCGAAGAGCCGCTTTCCCGATCGATGGAGGCAGGCCCGTAGCTGCCGAAAACCGAACCGATCCTGTAGGCCGAGGCGGGCTGCCAGGGCTGCGGCCGCAGCAGCGAAATACCACCGAGGGTGGGAGGCGTTTCGACCCTTGCCAACAGCGAATCGACCGGACCGACGCTGCTCGGGAACGCGCTCGCGGACGATGGCTGCGGCAGGCCCGTGATTCCGATTGCCAGCAGCAGCGCCTTGAGCCCGATTGCCCCCAGGGCAGATTTTTCTTTTTTCATAACGCCCACCTTTGACTGTGGACGCTACCAATTCCGCCTCAAGTTATTGCAAATGAAGGTGGATAAGTTTCCTGTACTTGATAAGTCCCATTTTGTTTAAAAATTTATGCAATTTACTTGTGTTTACCAAGCAACCGGAGCCGACCCGCGAAAGACGTATCTAATGCCAGTCCATGTATATCAGGTTATATGTTTCAAGTTTACCACGCGTAAAAAATCCTGAAGACCGCATATCCGAATATATGAAACAGATTGCAGGATAGTTGCAAAGTGGAAGGCGCCACTGTCTCTTTCCGGGAAATGCCGGAGGGGTTTTGGCTATGACGAACAGTAACGATTTGGACACCGTCTCGAATTCCTGGGACGAGCACTCTGAACACAATGGCTTGCCGTCGCAGGCGCAGATTCAGGTCGCGGAAGCAGCCACGGCGCAAAAGGCGGCTCCGGCAGCCGCCGAACCGGTTCCGGTCGACGTCGGCAACGGCACGCCCGTCAAACCGGAACCACCCGCGGAGGCCAAGGCCCCGGCGGCGGCGCACGAATATGTGGCCGACACCAGCAACGTGGTGAAACTGCCAGCCAACGTCTCGATCGACAACATCAAGGTCGACGGCCACAATCTCGTGCTCGAACAGGCCGACGGTTCGGTGATCGTCATCAAGGACGGCGCCCTCAACGTGCCGACCTTCATCATAGGCGACGTCGAGGTGCCGCGCGTTGCCTTGATCGCGGCGTTGGAAGCAAGCCATGTCGATGTCGCCTTTGGCGCCGACGGGTCGATGTCGGCGGGCCCGGGAGGGTCGACATCGAGCGCAGGCGGAGACTTCTCGGTTCCCCCAGGCGGTATCGGCGACGGGTTCGGCCTGTCGGCACTGTTGCCGCCGACGGACCTGGCGTTCGGCCAGCCGGACAACCGCGAGCTGTTCCCGTCTCTTCTCAAGCCCGATTCCACACCGTCGATCGGCGGCCTGACGCCCGAGCTCGGTGGCGGAGACACCATCGTGTACGAAAAGGGCCTGACCTCGGCTCCCGACACCAGTGAGATCAATACCGGCACGTTCACCATCTCCTCCCCCGACGGCGTCGGCTCGCTGACGATCGCCGGCCAGGTGATTTCGGGTGCCGCGCTTGCCAACAGCGCATCCACTTCGGTCAGCATCACCACGCCGCTCGGCAATACGCTGACCATCACCGGCTACGATGCCAGCACCGGCCAGGTGAGCTACAGCTACACGCTTGTCCACAGCGAGCCCCATCCCGGCGCCGGCATCGATTCCATCTACGACAACATGACCGTGACCGTGACCGACACCGACGGCGACACCTCCGCTCCCGCCACGCTTTCGGTCCAGATCGTCGACGACGTGCCGGTTGCGCACAATGCGAATGCCGGCGCGCTGACCGAGGACGGCGCCACGACCACGGTCGGGGGCAACGTCACGACCGACTACAACAACACGTTCGGCGCCGACGGCCCGGCGGCTTCGGGCTCGGTGGGCTGGGGCACGGCGACCGCCACGCTGAACGGCAACACGGTCAACCTGGCCGACTACGGCACGCTGGCGCAGAATGCCAACGGCACCTGGAGCTTCGTGCTGGACAACAGCAAGCCCGCGACGCAGGCGCTGGGCAGCGGCGATACCATCAACGTCTCGCTCGGCTACACGCTGACCGATCATGACAGCGACGCCGACAGCAAGACCATCACATTCGAGATCAACGGCACCAATGACAACGCGACCGTCACGGTCACGCCGAGCGACGACGCCAATGCCGATGGCGCCGCCAGCGTCGTGTACGAACACGGTCTGACCTCGGTTGCCGACACCAGCGAGACCGACACCGGCACATTCAAAGTCACGGCCACCGACGGCATCAAGGACGTGACCATCGGCACCGAGACCCACACGCTGGCCGACTGGGTCGGCAAGACCATCAACACCGGCGAAGGCACGCTGACGATCACCGGCATGACGCCGGCGGGCGGCGGCACCGAAGCCACCTTCGCCTACAGCTATACGCTCAACGGCGCGCAGACCCATCCTGCCGGCAACGGCAACAACACGCTGCCCGACAGCGTCGCGGTCGCCGTCGACGGCATCGGCGGCACCCATGGCGAGGGCACCATCAGCATCGTCATCGTCGACGACGTGCCGGTTGCGCACAATGCGAATGCCGGCGCGCTGACCGAGGACGGCGCCACGACCACGGTCGGGGGCAACGTCACGACCGACTACAACAACACGTTCGGCGCCGACGGCCCGGCGGCTTCGGGCTCGGTGGGCTGGGGCACGGCGACCGCCACGCTGAACGGCAACACGGTCAACCTGGCCGACTACGGCACGCTGGCGCAGAATGCCAACGGCACCTGGAGCTTCGTGCTGGACAACAGCAAGCCCGCGACGCAGGCGCTGGGCAGCGGCGATACCATCAACGTCTCGCTCGGCTACACGCTGACCGATCATGACAGCGACGCCGACAGCAAGACCATCACATTCGAGATCAACGGCGCCAATGACAACGCGACCGTCACGGTCACGCCGAGCGACGACGCCAATGCCGATGGCGCCGCCAGCGTCGTGTACGAACACGGTCTGACCTCGGTTGCCGACACCAGCGAGACCGACACCGGCACATTCAAAGTCACGGCCACCGACGGCATCAAGGACGTGACCATCGGCACCGAGACCCACACGCTGGCCGACTGGGTCGGCAAGACCATCAACACCGGCGAAGGCACGCTGACGATCACCGGCATGACGCCGGCGGGCGGCGGCACCGAAGCCACCTTCGCCTACAGCTATACGCTCAACGGCGCGCAGACCCATCCTGCCGGCAACGGCAACAACACGCTGCCCGACAGCGTCGCGGTCGCCGTCGACGGCATCGGCGGCACCCATGGCGAGGGCACCATCAGCATCGTCATCGTCGACGACGTGCCGGTTGCGCACAATGCGAATGCCGGCGCGCTGACCGAGGACGGCGCCACGACCACGGTCGGGGGCAACGTCACGACCGACTACAACAACACGTTCGGCGCCGACGGCCCGGCGGCTTCGGGCTCGGTGGGCTGGGGCACGGCGACCGCCACGCTGAACGGCAACACAGTCAACCTGGCCGACTACGGCACGCTGGCGCAGAATGCCAACGGTACCTGGAGCTTCGTGCTGGACAACAGCAAGCCCGCGACGCAGGCGCTGGGCAGCGGCGATACCATCAACGTCTCGCTCGGCTACACGCTGACCGATCATGACAGCGACGCCGACAGCAAGACCATCACATTCGAGATCAACGGCACCAATGACACACCCACGATCACGGGCGACACCACGGGTGCGGTCGTCGAGGCCGGCAATGCCGACCCCGGCACTGTGATTGCCGGCACGACCTCGACCGATCCGGGCGCGCTGACGGCCGGCTCGCCGACGGTGAGCGGCACGCTGACCGCGCACGATCCCGACGCGGGCGCCACGGCCACCTGGAGCGGCGATACCGCCGGCACCTATGGCAGCTTCGCCGTCAACCCGACCACGGGCGTGTGGACCTACACGCTGGACAACAGCAAGCCCGCCACCAACGCACTGGCCGAGGGTGCCAGCGTGACCGAGACCTTCACCGTGACGGTGACGGACGACAAGGGCGCGACCTCCACCCAGAACGTGACCGTCACCATCACCGGCGCCAACGACAGCCCGGTCATCAGCTATGCGGCGGGCAACGCGGCCGGCGGCGTGACGGAAGACAGCACGCTGACCACCAGCGGCCAACTGGCCTCGGCCGATCCCGACACCGGCCACACGGCCACCTGGAGCGTCAGCCCCAACAGCCCGCAGGGCACCGGCACGGCCTACGGCACATTCAGCGTCAACAGCAGCGGCCAGTGGACCTACACCCTCAACAACGGCAGCGCCGCCGTGCAGGCACTGGCGCAAGGCCAGAGCGTGACCGAGACCTACACGGTGCGCGTCACCGACGACAAGGGCGCCTGGGACGACCAGCAGGTCACCGTCGTCATCAACGGCACCAATGACACACCCACGATCACGGGCGACACCACGGGTGCGGTCGTCGAGGCCGGCAATGCCGACCCCGGCACTGTGATTGCCGGCACGACCTCGACCGATCCGGGCGCGCTGACGGCCGGCTCGCCGACGGTGAGCGGCACGCTGACCGCGCACGATCCCGACGCGGGCGCCACGGCCACCTGGAGCGGCGATACCGCCGGCACCTATGGCAGCTTCGCCGTCAACCCGACCACGGGCGTGTGGACCTACACGCTGGACAACAGCAAGCCCGCCACCAACGCACTGGCCGAGGGTGCCAGCGTGACCGAGACCTTCACCGTGACGGTGACGGACGACAAGGGCGCGACCTCCACCCAGAACGTGACCGTCACCATCACCGGCGCCAACGACAGCCCGGTCATCAGCTATGCGGCGGGCAACGCGGCCGGCGGCGTGACGGAAGACAGCACGCTGACCACCAGCGGCCAACTGGCCTCGGCCGATCCCGACACCGGCCACACGGCCACCTGGAGCGTCAGCCCCAACAGCCCGCAGGGCACCGGCACGGCCTACGGCACATTCAGCGTCAACAGCAGCGGCCAGTGGACCTACACCCTCAACAACGGCAGCGCCGCCGTGCAGGCACTGGCGCAAGGCCAGAGCGTGACCGAGACCTACACGGTGCGCGTCACCGACGACAAGGGCGCCTGGGACGACCAGCAGGTCACCGTCGTCATCAACGGCACCAATGACACACCCACGATCACGGGCGACACCACGGGTGCGGTCGTCGAGGCCGGCAATGCCGACCCCGGCACTGTGATTGCCGGCACGACCTCGACCGATCCGGGCGCGCTGACGGCCGGCTCGCCGACGGTGAGCGGCACGCTGACCGCGCACGATCCCGACGCGGGCGCCACGGCCACCTGGAGCGGCGATACCGCCGGCACCTATGGCAGCTTCGCCGTCAACCCGACCACGGGCGTGTGGACCTACACGCTGGACAACAGCAAGCCCGCCACCAACGCACTGGCCGAGGGTGCCAGCGTGACCGAGACCTTCACCGTGACGGTGACGGACGACAAGGGCGCGACCTCCACCCAGAACGTGACCGTCACCATCACCGGCGCCAACGACAGCCCGGTCATCAGCTATGCGGCGGGCAACGCGGCCGGCGGCGTGACGGAAGACAGCACGCTGACCACCAGCGGCCAACTGGCCTCGGCCGATCCCGACACCGGCCACACGGCCACCTGGAGCGTCAGCCCCAACAGCCCGCAGGGCACCGGCACGGCCTACGGCACATTCAGCGTCAACAGCAGCGGCCAGTGGACCTACACCCTCAACAACGGCAGCGCCGCCGTGCAGGCACTGGCGCAAGGCCAGAGCGTGACCGAGACCTACACGGTGCGCGTCACCGACGACAAGGGCGCCTGGGACGACCAGCAGGTCACCGTCGTCATCAACGGCACCAATGACACACCCACGATCACGGGCGACACCACGGGTGCGGTCGTCGAGGCCGGCAATGCCGACCCCGGCACTGTGATTGCCGGCACGACCTCGACCGATCCGGGCGCGCTGACGGCCGGCTCGCCGACGGTGAGCGGCACGCTGACCGCGCACGATCCCGACGCGGGCGCCACGGCCACCTGGAGCGGCGATACCGCCGGCACCTATGGCAGCTTCGCCGTCAACCCGACCACGGGCGTGTGGACCTACACGCTGGACAACAGCAAGCCCGCCACCAACGCACTGGCCGAGGGTGCCAGCGTGACCGAGACCTTCACCGTGACGGTGACGGACGACAAGGGCGCGACCTCCACCCAGAACGTGACCGTCACCATCACCGGCGCCAACGACAGCCCGGTCATCAGCTATGCGGCGGGCAACGCGGCCGGCGGCGTGACGGAAGACAGCACGCTGACCACCAGCGGCCAACTGGCCTCGGCCGATCCCGACACCGGCCACACGGCCACCTGGAGCGTCAGCCCCAACAGCCCGCAGGGCACCGGCACGGCCTACGGCACATTCAGCGTCAACAGCAGCGGCCAGTGGACCTACACCCTCAACAACGGCAGCGCCGCCGTGCAGGCACTGGCGCAAGGCCAGAGCGTGACCGAGACCTACACGGTGCGCGTCACCGACGACAAGGGCGCCTGGGACGACCAGCAGGTCACCGTCGTCATCAACGGCACCAATGACACACCCACGATCACGGGCGACACCACGGGTGCGGTCGTCGAGGCCGGCAATGCCGACCCCGGCACTGTGATTGCCGGCACGACCTCGACCGATCCGGGCGCGCTGACGGCCGGCTCGCCGACGGTGAGCGGCACGCTGACCGCGCACGATCCCGACGCGGGCGCCACGGCCACCTGGAGCGGCGATACCGCCGGCACCTATGGCAGCTTCGCCGTCAACCCGACCACGGGCGTGTGGACCTACACGCTGGACAACAGCAAGCCCGCCACCAACGCACTGGCCGAGGGTGCCAGCGTGACCGAGACCTTCACCGTGACGGTGACGGACGACAAGGGCGCGACCTCCACCCAGAACGTGACCGTCACCATCACCGGCGCCAACGACAGCCCGGTCATCAGCTATGCGGCGGGCAACGCGGCCGGCGGCGTGACGGAAGACAGCACGCTGACCACCAGCGGCCAACTGGCCTCGGCCGATCCCGACACCGGCCACACGGCCACCTGGAGCGTCAGCCCCAACAGCCCGCAGGGCACCGGCACGGCCTACGGCACATTCAGCGTCAACAGCAGCGGCCAGTGGACCTACACCCTCAACAACGGCAGCGCCGCCGTGCAGGCACTGGCGCAAGGCCAGAGCGTGACCGAGACCTACACGGTGCGCGTCACCGACGACAAGGGCGCCTGGGACGACCAGCAGGTCACCGTCGTCATCAACGGCACCAATGACACACCCACGATCACGGTTGATACCGGCAATCCTGGTGGCGCCAACGATGTGGTGTACGAAGCCGGCCTGCCCGCAGGCTCCAAGGTCGGTCCAACTACCATCGATGTCGACGGCACATTCAAGGTTTCGGATCCGGACGGCCTGAGCGATGTTGCCTCTGTCACCGTCAAGGGCACGACCATCCTCATCGCCAATCTGGGCAACAACAATGTAATCAACGGTGATCACGGCACACTCACGATCACGAGTTACAATGCGGCAACCGGGGTTGCGACCTATGTCTACCACCTGACCTCTCCAACCACCGATGTGCCCAACGTAACGGAAACCGACGTCTTCGGGCTAACGGTTACGGACAAGACCGGCGCCAATGCCTCGGCAGCGATCACCATTGAGATCGTCGACGACGTTCCGACTTTAGGCGCCGTGCAGAATCAGCAGACCAACGATGATCCTTCGCAGACGCCTGCGGTCGGCACGCTCCATTTTGTCGCCGGTGCCGATGGCGTCGGATCAGCAATGACAATCACGGCCGATACAACTGGTCTGACCTCAGCGGGACATCACCTTGTGACGGCGCAGTCAGGCAATGTTTTGACCGCCTACGCCGACAATGACGGCAGCGGAACCTTCACCACGGGCGATACGGCGGTTTTCACCCTTACCGTCAATCCCACCGCCGGCACGTCAGGGCAGTATGTGTTCGACTTGCTGGCGCCGCTCGATGGCACGGTGACCCCTGTTTCGATCGGGAGCGGCAGTTCTTTCGGCGCAGGCCCAACTGCATCCATCGTTGTGGATGTGAGCAAGACGAACCACGAGCATATCGTCATGGTGACGGGCTGGGGTGCGTCTATCGATAACAAAGGCGATGTCTCATCCCCAATGTCCCCAAGCCAGGAAGCGGCGTGGCTATCGGGGGGCAACCCGGTATTGAAGCAGGACGTCAACGTGAACGGCTCGGCAGCCGGTTGGGGGCTGGACAACAATAATTTCGATCAAGGGGAGTTCATGCGTTTCGACTTCGGAACGCCGAACTCTTACGCAAACTCTTACACCGATCCAGCTGGCACCAACCCCTATGTTGCGCCAAATGGTATCACCATGGATAACGTCTCCTATGCGACGTTCACCTTTGGCGCGGTTGATCCTGTCACCAACAAGATTGAATTCGTCGCCCATTACGTCGACGGAACATCGCAAGCCTTTACTCCAGCGACCGGCGCTACGTCGGTGACCATCCAATCGCCGACCGGATTACAGATTGCCTGGATCGATGCGTACGAGTCCTCGGGCTCGACGAAACTCAACCTGACGAGCGTCGGGACGATTTCCACCAGTGTCGACCATACGATCCCCTTTACCCTGCAACTCGGGGATGGCGACGGGGACACGACAACGACCGCCAATTTCTCAGTCCACGTGAAAGACGGATTGGCGCCTCTCGCTGTTGCCGCTCCGATCTTGCTCGACCTCAACCACGACGGGATCCACACCACCGATCTGACGCACTCCACCGTTTCGTATGACTACAATGGCGACGGCGTCGCTTCGAAAACCGCGTGGGTCGACCAGCATGACGGCATCCTGGCGATCGATCTCAACGGCGACGGCAAGGTGAGCAATGCGCCGGAGTTTGTGTTCACCCAGCAAGCCCCTGGTGCCAAGACCGACCTTGCCGCGCTCGAGCAGCTCTACGACACGAACCATGACGGCAAGCTGACCGCCGCCGATCACGACTTTGCGCAATTTGGTGTCTGGCAGGATGCCAACGGCAACGGCGTATCGGATCCAGGCGAGTTCAAGTCACTGGCCGCCTTGGGCATCGTCGAGATCGGTCTCGAGAGCAACAATCAGTACTCGGTTTCGGCAGACGGCTCGGTCTTGACCTATGGCGAAGCCACCTTCACCACCGCCGATGGCCAGACAGGTGCGGTTGGTGACATCGGCTTCGGCAATTTCGATGGTGCAGGCCCCGCGGGCACGTCGACCATCGCCGGCACTTCAGGCGCTGACACTTTCAAAATCGACAATCTGAACATCAAGGACCTGATCTCGGACTATCATAGCGGCGAAGGCGACAAGATCGACTTGAGCGCGTTGTTCGACAAGGCGCCAGTCGGCAACATCGCCGACTATGTGCATTACAACAATGCGACCGGCGCCGTGAGCGTCGACACCAGCGGCTCGGGCAACACGGCCAACTTCGTGGATGTCGCCGTTCTGCAGAACACGCCGGCCGCCGGGACGATCAACATCCTCTACGACGACACGCAGCATCAACAGCACACGGCCACGATTTAGTACTTATGCGTGGCCGTGCTCCCGTGCTATGCATTAGCGAAACATAAAATTGCAGTTTGGAGAGGGACTTACATGAAGCGTTGTGGAAGATTGCTGGCTACGGCCGCCGCGCTGCTGCTGGCTGGATCGACGGGCTTCGCCGCCGACATCATCGAGGGACCTGTAGGCGACTATTGCCGCACCGTCGGCACGTCCAACCTGGTGCTGACCGACAATATCGTCGATCTCAAGCAACAGGTGGTGAAGCTGATGGACGAGTCGGTTGCCGTCGCCAACAGTTCGGAATGGATCAATTCATCCCGGCCGGCATTCGTGTGGGCATCGGAAGCCAAGGTCGCCTGCGGCATGGCCTATGGCTATCTGAAGACGAACTACAAGGACGAAGACACACTCAACAAATGCGAGTGCTTCCACGATCGCATGGTCGAGTACATGCACTGACCGGATAGGCCGTGCCTGTTGGCCGTCATGACAGCCGAGCGATCGATCCTGGGGGCGGTCGCCGGCATAATCCCCCTGACCAGCGTCGCCCGTTTGCCGCGCAGTCCAGTGGAACTTGGCGCGGACGGCCCGTACACCACCGCACGAAGCATCGCGCCGGGCACAATGAGCCGGGTCCCGGGTGATCCGCGCCCGCTGCCGCAGGCGAGGTCGACCAATGCTCAAGGCGGTGAGGGCCCGCCTCCTTGAAGAGCACGGCAAAACAGCACGGCACATCCGCCGCAACATGAATTGAAGACCAGACCGGGAAATACCCGGCGACAGATAGGGTGGAGCAATCATGGAAGCAGGCCGGCAGGTCCGCAACCCGCCGATTTTGGCAATCACCCTGGCGCTCGCCACGATAGTGTCGGGCTGCCAGTCGAAAGGCGGCGTTTCCGACGTGCTCGATCCGGCCGCGGTTGCCGCGCCCGCCGGCCAGAGCGGCGCCGCCGGCGCCGGTCCGGCCCAGGCGAGCCAGTCGCTCGGCACCGGTTCGACCAAAGTCACGATGTTGCTGCCCTTGTCGGCTCCCGGGACGTCGGGGGAGAACGGCAGGAAGATGCGTGACGCCGCCAAGCTGGCGATGACCGATATCGGCAATGGATTGCTGACGCTGACGATCGAGGACACCAAGGGCGACAGCGCACAGGCCAGCAAGCAGGCCGTGCAGGCCATAACGACGGGATCGAAAGTGGTCATCGGTCCGACCGAACTGCCGGCGGCGCAGCATATTGCGACGCTGTCCGGATCGAAGCGGCCGCCGGTCCTGGCGCTTGCCGACAATTTCGCTGGCGGCGCTGGGGTTTATGCCGTGCGTCTCAGCGAAGCCGACAGCGCCGCGGCGGGCGCAGCTGGGCTCGCCGCGAAAGGCCGCAAGAAGTTCGTACTGCTGGTCGCGGAAGGCTCAAACGCCAGCGCCGTGGAGAAGCGGGTGGCGAATGGCCTTAGCATCTATGGCGCAACGCTCGCGGTCACCCTGCCTTATTCGGCCGGTGACGGCGGCGCGAAGGCCATCGACCAGATGGGCTCGCTCGTGGACGCTCCCGACGCGGTCATCGTTGCCAGCGGCGACGGCAGCCCCTCGCCCGTCCTTGCCGCTCTCAAATCAAAGGGCATTCCGGGAAAGGCAATCTCCGTCGTCGGAACGGACCGCTGGCTGGAACATCCCATGGATCCGTTGTTCGAGGGGGCATACATCGCCACGCTCGATTCAAGCGAAACCGGACCGATCGCCGACCGTTTCAGGACGACATACAACTACCCGGCCGACGTCAATGTGGCCTATGCCTATGATATGGTTGCCCTGACAGCTGGGATAGCGAGCGCGGTCGGACCTGACGGCTTCAGCAAACAGGTGCTCGAAAACCCGAACGGGTTTCGCGGATCGACAGGTTTGTTCCGTTTTCGCGCTGACGGATCCAGCCAAAGATCGATGCCATTCTATCGGATAGAAAAGGGTGCGCTCAAACTGGTTGCCAAATCGACGTCGGGTTTCTGACCGGCTGCCGGGGGGACCTTGCTTGAACGCCGCGATGGCCTGATGGGCACGCCTCGGCATGTCCGACTGATGATCGCGGTCGGGAGCCTTGAACTGCTGGTCGGAATAGTCCTGATCATGCACGCCGGAGCCTTGCTTTCGGTCGACCGGCCCGGCCCTGCTCCGCCGCTGGAAAATTCCGGCAAGCAGGCGGCCCCGGCGGACACCGCCACTGTCGACGGATCAAGACGAGAACCGGCACGGCGGATTGCCGAGAGCCTCATCGCCCCGCCGCCGGTTGACGCCTCGGAAATCGAGCGGGTCGAAGCCCGGCCGCCGCTCGGTGAACTCGGCCTCGCCATCCGCCCCAGGACGCCAATGCCGCAAGACTGGCGCGAAACCCTGCTCTACCATCCCATTGCAACGTCGTCGGCGACTTTCGAATCGATGGGGCGGAAAGTGGCGATCAGCGGGGCCCTGGACATCGACGTGGCCCAGACCTGCTCCTTTCGCGACGAAGCCTGGCCCTGTGGGCTGCGCGCCCGCGCGGCCTTCAATGCCTGGCTGCGGGGGCGCGCGCTGACCTGTTTCCTGCCGCCGGAAGCCGAGCGCTTTGCCATCGCCGCGCCGTGCCGGCTGGGCAAGCAGGATGTCGGCGCCTGGCTCGTCGCCAATGGTTGGGCCATGGCGCTGCCGGGCGGCATCTATGGCAAGGCGGAAGCAATTGCCAAAGATGCCGAGATGGGTATCTTCGGGCCACCGCGATAGGCTGGGAGGGGCAGGCTCGGTCGCCAAGGTCGCGCGATGACAAGGATGGATCGTTCAAATTGTACGGTTCGGCGAAACCGAAATTACGGCAGACAGGCCTTATATCAGCCGATCTGACAGGAGATCGGCCGATGACGAGACCAATGGCGACCACCACTGCCCAGGCCTGGAAGCACGTCGCGTGGCTGACGTTCCTGGGAACCGCCGGGAGCCTCGGCCTTTCCCTTGGACTGAACTACCTGCTCCTGTTCAGCGACACGCTAACGCCGTTCGCCCGCAGCATGATCACCGCGGGACTGCTGCCGGTGATCATCGGCCTGCCGCTTTTCGCGCTGATCGGCTGGAACCGGGTCGAAATCCACCGCTACCGCCAGGAACTCAACAAGTCCGGGACGTATGACAGGCTGACGGGCTGCCTGAACGGGCCGGTCTTCACGTCGATGATTGAACGACGGGCCGCCAGGCGATCGGGACCAGGACCACGCTCGGGCGCCTTCCTGATCATTCATCCCGAACACCTTCGATCCATCAACATGCGCTTTGGCCTCGAATGGGGCGACGAGGCCTTGCGGCTCATCGTCTCGACCATACAGTCGTCGGTGCGCGAGGAGGATCTGGTCGGACGCATCGGAGCCTCGATGTTCGGGGTTTTCCTCTCGGGCGCGACGGAAGCAGAGGCCAAGGAAGTCGGCGAACGTATCCGGACGCGTGTCGCACAGGTCTACTTCGCGCCAAAAGGCACCGAGGATGCCCTCACCATAAAGGTCGGCGGTGTGATGTTGGAGAACGAGATGGAGTTCTCGGACATGTTCCGGTCCGCCGAACAACACCTGTCCGACGCGCAGGATGACGCCGGGTTCGAACTGACGCATATGCACAGCTGACAACGGCCGGGGCGCCAAGGCAGGCCGATTCAAGAACCAGGAAACTGGTTCTGCGAGAATATAGGAAACGGCCTTTCCGCCCATTGGCGAGCCGGGATGATCCTGTCAGGCGAGCCCACGCTCCAACCTCGTAGCGGCCGACGACGACGCTTCCGTTGGTGGTGGCCTCTGCGTCTGCACCGAGCTTGGCATGCGTCCGCCGAAGACCGCCGCCACCATGCGAGTGCTGAAGCCATTGTCGCGGATTGCCATTGCGGCGGTCCCGGCGCTCCAGCGGTATGCTTCAAGAGTGCGTCCCACGCCATTCAAGGTGCTCTGTCTGCCGTGGAGCGCGTGGTTCAGGTCGGGAAGGCCCGGGCCATTTCGGTCGCAGGAGACCTCAAGGCTGGAATGACGGCTCTCGATGAATCGCTGCCTTATCGATTCGTTCAGATTGCCAATACCCCGCTGGAGCCCAACATTGACAAGTTGAAGGAGCGCTCACGGGCACAGAACGTTTGTGACGCATGGGATATTCTCTGGCCGAGATCGAATCGTCGAGACGTCAAATACGTAAAAGGAAATACTGGCCGCTCTTGGCGACCTGCCGCGGCAGTCCGACTGAAGTTGCCGGCGCATTTCTAGCCGATTACGCATTCGCAACCAATTCAGCAGGCGTCACCCTGGTCTCCATGTTCAAGAAGAAGCACCTCGATTTCAATCTGCTGCGATTGGAGAACCATCCAACGCCCGAGCGGCCAAATGCCATCGCCGCCGCGCTCGCCATGGCCTGAAAGACTGATCAACTCGCGGCCTGCCGAGGTCTCCAATCAGGCGCGAAGCGGCCATTGATTGCGGATCGCGGCTATGCATCGAGCACAAGCGCATCCTCGACGTTGAACCCAAGCCATCCTGACAGGCTCACCGATCGATTCCTTACAAATTCGTAAGGAGCGGTTCATGCGAACGGAGGAAGCTGGCTAACAAAAAATGGTGCGAATTCACGTGCGTAGCAGCCTGCTGGTTGCTTCGAGAACGTGTTCGAATTCGCCCCTTGGTCGTTGTTCCCGTGGCCGGTCGGGGGACTTGGCTTGGAACATATCACCGGAGCCGGATCGCGTGATTGTCGAGTTATTTGGCCCTGCCGGGTCGGGCAAAACAACATTTGCACATGCACTTCAGCGCCGTCTGCAAGCTCAGGGCTACGTTGCGAAAGTCGTGCTTTCCTATCAACCCGGTGCCCATTCCACACCATTTGACCCTGGCGGGCTTTGGTACGCTTTCCAGCGTGTTGTCAGGGCGATACTGCGAACGGCCGCGTTTGCCTTGCGTCCCTTGAACAAGGCGGATGAACTCAGGCTGACAGTCAAGCTGGTCCGAACTTTAACGCCGAAAAATCCGATTTGGTTGATAAGGTTCAGCCGCTACATCCTTGCTCTATCAGTGGCTTGGCAGTATTCGGTCGGCGATCGGGAAATTGTGATTTTCGATCAGGGTTTCATTCAGGCCGTCTGCTCTCTTAGCCTGTTTAGCGGAGTTGCGGACACGGCGTCACTGGCAACGGTCCTGGATCTGATACCCACTTCGGATCTTGCGATAAGTGTGGACGCCGCCGAACCATTATTGTCGAAACGGCTGAAGGACCGGCTCTTTCATCAGAGCTATATGGAGCGGCTGTTCGAGGCAGATCCGAAAACCAACTTGCAATCGATACCAATCATCCACCGGGTAAAAAGCCTCCTTCTCGGCAAAGAGAGATCAACATTAAGCATCGACATGTCCGATGAACGCAGCCTCCAGGAGGCTGTATTTCGCGTCGAAAGAGAGATTGCCGAAATGCGTGGCTAGGATCGTTTCAGGTCAATCAAGCGGCCACGATCTCAAGGCAGGTGCAGGTAAGGTAATCACGCCGCGGGGTTGCGAGAACGCAAGGGAGCAAAGTCCGTGGAAATTCCACCGGCAAAATGCCGTGCTGCGCCTTCGTCCGCCTGCCAGTGCCGGGAAAAAGTGACCGGCAACGACATCACATTGAAACTGGTTGGAAGAACTGGTGCTGCGAGAGAGGATTGAACTCTCGACCTCTCCCTTACCAAGGGAGTGCTCTACCACTGAGCTACCGCAGCCGCTGATGGCGGGGCTTCTGCCATATCGAACCGGTAAGCGCAAGGCCAAGAACAACGCTTCTGTGAAAGCCTTTGCCGGATAGCTTTCAATGACATGGCGGCGCCACAATGTTGGCTATCCCTGAACGACAGGCTGCCGGCCGGGACGGGACGATGAGCGACAAGACGATATCACCGAAAAAGGGCGGCACGGACCGCAAGGACCGGCTCGCCGAGCAGTTGCGCGCCAATCTGCAGAAACGCAAGGCGCAATCGCGCTCGCGCCGTACAGGGGAAGCCGACCAGAGGCCGGATGGGCTCGGCACGGCCAGGGAAATACAAAAAGATTAACTCAAATCGGCCACTCTTGGACCGGAGCGGGCGAAATCCTATTTCTTGAACCAGATTGGCCAATGGTCTAGACGGGCCGATACTCAAACGATTGAACCGGCCTTTTTGAGCCGAGAGGGACGTTCTTCCATGGATCGCATCAGAATTGTCGGCGGCAACAAGCTCGCCGGAAGCATTCCGATCTCGGGCGCGAAAAATGCCGCCTTGCCGCTGATGATCGCCTCGCTTTTGACCGACGACACGCTGACGCTGGAAAACGTGCCGCATCTGGCCGATGTCGAGCAGCTGATCCGCATCCTGGGCAATCACGGCGTCGACTATTCGGTCAATGGCCGCCGCGAGAAGCAGAATGAAGGCTATTCGCGCACCATCAATTTCTCCGCCCGCAACATCGTCGACACGACGGCACCTTACGAGCTGGTGTCGAAGATGCGCGCCTCGTTCTGGGTGATCGGCCCGCTGCTGGCCCGCATGGGCGAAGCCAAGGTGTCGCTGCCCGGCGGCTGCGCCATCGGCACGCGCCCGGTCGACCTGTTCCTCGAAGGCCTGCAGGCGCTCGGCGCCGATCTCGACGTCGACACCGGCTATGTCATCGCCAAGACCAAGAATGGCCGCCTGGTCGGCAACCGCTATGCCTTCCCGAAAGTCTCGGTCGGCGCCACCCATGTGCTGATGATGGCGGCATCGCTGGCCAAGGGTGAAACCGTGCTGGAAAACGCCGCCTGCGAGCCCGAAATCGTCAACCTCGCCGAATGCCTCAACGCCATGGGCGCGAAAATTTCCGGCGCCGGCACGCCGACCATCACCATCGATGGCGTCGAAGCGCTGTCGGGCGCTCGGGTGCGCGTCATTCCGGACCGCATCGAGACCGGCACCTATGCCATGGCCGTCGCCATGACCGGTGGCGATGTCGTGCTCGAAGGCGCGCGTCCCGAACTGCTGCAGACCGCGCTGGACGTGATTTCGCAGACGGGAGCCGAGATCACACAAACCAATTCCGGCATCCGCGTGAAGCGCAACGGCGCCGGCATTTCGCCGGTCGACGTGACGACCGCGCCCTTCCCGGCCTTCCCGACCGATCTGCAGGCGCAGTTCATGGGCCTGATGACCATGGCCAAAGGCAAGTCGCGCATCACGGAGACGATCTTCGAAAATCGCTTCATGCATGTGCAGGAACTGGCCCGGCTCGGCGCCCACATCACGCTTTCAGGCCAGACGGCGATCGTCGACGGCGTGGCGAAGCTGAAAGGCGCGCCGGTCATGGCCACCGATCTTCGTGCTTCCGTCTCGCTGGTCATCGCCGGCCTTGCCGCCGAAGGCGAGACCACCGTCAACCGCGTCTATCATCTCGACCGGGGCTTCGAGCGGCTGGAGGAGAAGCTCTCCAATTGCGGCGCGGTGATCGAGCGGATTTCGGCGTAGCAAGGGCGACCCTGCCTTCGGCGCTGGCGATTTGCGAAAGCAGATGTTGCATCCAATCTCCCTCCTTGCGGGGGAGATCGGCAGCTTGACCGGTCGCAGCTCCCTTGGCGCGGTTGCACGGATCGCCAAGACCGCCTAACAGAAGGGCTGAACCGTCAACTTCAGGTGCAAATTCCGCATGGCCCTCAAGCTTATCGCGCTCGACGACCAGGATCTGAGCATCGTTTCGGCTCATGTCCAGGACGCCGTCCTGAAAGTCAGTGATCTCGAATACCTGCCCTCGGCCAAGCGCTTCGTGCTGACCATGAACCGTTTCGTCTGGGAGGCGAAGTCGGGCCTGTTTCGCCAGCACAATGAGCGGCGGCAGGCCGTTCTGCATTTCGATCGGGTGCTGGGCGCCAAGACCAATGGCATTGCCCGCGACAAGCCCGCCGAGGTGCTGTCCCTGCTGGCGATCAGCTTCATCGAGATCAGCAAGCCGGCAGGCATCGTCGAGCTGATCTTTTCGGGCGGCGGCACCATCATGCTCGATGTCGAATGCATCGAGGCACGCCTTGCCGATATTGGCGGCGCGTGGGAAGCCACGTCGCGTCCCGTCCACAAGGCTTGAGCGCCCCATGGCCATCACGCTTCGCCAGTCCGATGCCGATTTCGAGCAGCGTTTCGCCTCCTTCCTGACGACCAAGCGGGAAGTATCCGCCGATGTCGAGGCCGCGGTGCGCGCGATCATCTCTCGGGTGCGCGCCGATGGTGATGCGGCGCTGATCGACTATTCCAGTCGCTTCGACCGCGCCGACCTGAAAAGCGTCGGCATCGCCGTATCGAAAGACGAAATCGCCAGTGCCTATGATGGCGCCGACGCACAGACGATCAAGGCGCTCGAATTCGCGCGCGACCGCATCCGCGCCTATCATGAACAGCAGCTTCCGAAGGACAATCGCTATACGGATGCCGCCGGTGTCGAACTCGGCTGGCGCTGGACGGCGATCGAAGCCGTCGGGCTCTACGTGCCGGGCGGCACCGCAAGCTATCCAAGCTCGGTGCTGATGAATGCCATACCGGCCAGGGTTGCCGGCGTCGAACGCGTCGCGATCTGCGTGCCCGCCTCCGGCGGCGCCATACCGCCGCTGGTGCTTGTGGCGGCCGACATCGCTGGCGTTTCCGAAATCTATCGCGTCGGCGGCGCCCAGGCGATCGCTGCCCTTGCCTATGGCACCGAAACGATAAGGCCGGTGGCCAAGGTCGTCGGCCCCGGCAATGCCTATGTCGCGGCAGCCAAGCGGCAGGTTTTCGGCACGGTCGGCATCGACATGATCGCCGGCCCCTCGGAAGTGCTCGTGGTGGCCGACGGCAACAACGATCCTGACTGGATCGCCGCCGACCTGCTCGCCCAGGCCGAACACGATGTATCGGCGCAATCGATCTTGATCACCGACGATCCGGCCTTCGGCAAGGCAGTCGAACAAGCGGTCCAGCGCCAGCTGCAGAGCTTGCCGCGCGGCGAGACCGCGGCTGCGAGCTGGCGCGATTTCGGCGCGGTGATCGAGGTCGCGACCATCGAGGCCGCGCTGCCGCTGGTCGACCGCATCGCGGCCGAACATGTCGAACTGGCCATCGACGATGCCGAAGGTTTCCTGTCGCGGATGCGCAATGCCGGTGCCGTCTTTCTCGGCCGCCACACGCCGGAAGCCATCGGCGACTATGTCGGCGGTTCCAACCACGTGCTGCCGACGGCCCGCTCGGCGCGCTTCTCGTCGGGCTTGTCGGTGCTCGACTTCGTCAAGCGCACCTCGGTGCTGAAACTCGGGCCGGAGCAGTTGCGTGTCCTGGCGCCGGTGGCGATCGCGCTCGCCAAGGCGGAAGGGCTCGAGGCGCATGGGCGCTCCGTCGCCATACGGCTGAACATGTAGGCTGAGATGACGGGCCCCGATCAAACCCGCGCAAAGCTGATCGATGTCGAACTCGATGAATCGATCGGCCGTTCCACGCCCGATGTCGAGCACGAGCGGGCGGTGGCGATCTTCGACCTCATCGAGGAGAACAGTTTTCAGCCCGTCAACGACAGCGGCGTCGGTCCCTACCGGTTGAAACTGTCGCTGGCCGAGCAGCGTCTGGTCTTCGCCGTGGCGCGCGAGGACGGTACCGCGGTGGTCACCCACATCCTGTCGCTGACGCCGCTCCGGCGCATCGTCAAGGACTACTACATGATCTGCGAAAGCTATTACGACGCCATCCGCTCCTCGACGCCGAGCCATATCGAGGCGATCGACATGGGCCGGCGCGGTCTGCACAATGAAGGTTCGCAGACTCTGATGGACCGGCTCTCCGGCAAGATCGACATCGACTTCGACACGGCGCGACGGCTGTTCACGCTGGTCTGCGTGCTGCACTGGCGGGGCTAGCCCTGGTACCCGGCGCCCTGCCCCGCTCGATCCTGTTCCTTTGCGGCATGAACGCCGTGCGCTCGCCGATGGCCGAGCAACTGGCGCGCCGGATGCTGCCCGCCACCATTTTTGTCGCCTCGGCCGGCGTGCGTGCCGGCGAACGCGACCCGTTCGTCGACGCCGTGCTTGCCGAGGAGGGCCTCACGCTGGGCGAGCGTCATCCAAGGACGCTCGACGATCTCGAGGACGACTATTTCGACCTGATCGTCACGCTGGCGCCGGAGGCGCACCATGCCGCGCTGGAGCTCACGCGCTCGCTCGCCGTCGAGGTCGAATACTGGCCGACGCAGGACCCAACCGGTGCCAGCGGCACGCGCGAGCAGATCATGGCGGCCTACCGCGACGTGCGCGAGCGGCTGAAGTTGCGCATAAGCCGGCGTTTTTTGCCTCCGGAAGCAAAAAACGCGACGGATTAAGCGTGTTCACAAGCGCTCGATTATCATATAGGTTCCGCCGAAATTCGGCCTGGGCGCCGGAACTGCCATCCAAGCAAAGGTATCGAATGCCGAAGGAAGAAGTCCTCGAGTTTCCGGGTGTCGTGACGGAATTGTTGCCCAACGCGATGTTCCGGGTGAAACTCGAAAACGAACACGAGATTATCGCCCATACGGCCGGCCGCATGCGCAAGAACCGCATCCGCGTGCTGACCGGCGACAAGGTTCTGGTCGAGATGACGCCATACGACCTGACCAAGGGCCGCATCACCTACCGCTTCAAGTAAGATCAAGGCCGACTGGTCCGCGATGAGCATTTTGCAGAAGCTGGTGCTTGCCTCGGGGTCGCCGCGCCGCATCGAACTCTTGCAGCAGGCCGGCATCGAGCCGGACCGGATCCTGCCAGCCGATATCGACGAAACGCCGTTGCGTGCCGAGCATCCGCGTTCGCTCGCCAAGCGGCTGTCGAAGGAAAAGGCCGAGAAGGCGTTCGCATCGCTGAAGACCGAGACGGACTATGCGCCAGGCTTCGTGCTGGCCGCCGACACGGTGGTCGCGGTTGGGCGGCGTATCCTGCCCAAGGCCGAAACGCTCGATGATGCCGCCAACTGCCTCGGCTTGTTGTCCGGTCGTTCGCACCGTGTCTATTCCGGCATCTGCCTGATCACGCCAGGCGGCAAGCTGCGTCAGCGGCTGGTCGAGACGCGGGTGCGTTTCAAGCGGCTGCCGCGCGAGGAGATCGACGCCTATGTCGCCTCGGGCGAATGGCGCGGCAAGGCCGGCGGCTATGCCGTCCAGGGCCTCGCCGGCACCTTCGTCGTCAAGCTCGTCGGCTCCTACACCAACATCGTTGGGCTGCCGCTCTATGAAACGGTGGCGCTGCTGTCGGGCGAAGGCTTCAAGATCCATCAGAGCTGGCTCACCGCACGGCCATGAACTCCGACTCCAAGGTCACGCCGCTACGCCGAAAGCGCCCCTGCCCCGAATGCGGCAAGCCATCGGCGCGCGACACCTTTCCGTTCTGCTCGACGCGCTGCAAGGACATCGACCTCAACCGCTGGCTGAAGGGTGCCTATGTCATCAAGGCACGCGACGACGAGGAAGAGCCCGACGCCGACGAGCCGAAATAAGGCCAGGCCATCGGCACGGAGCCAGTGGCGGTTGATCACATGCAAAGGGAACGTCAGTACAAGCGCCGTCGGTGAGGTCTTTCCCGCGGTTGCCTTTGATCAGGCCGCGTGCGTCTTGCGGCTTGTCCGCGCCCAGGCCGGCAGCCAGTCGCCATGGGCCTCCAGGAGATCATCGACCAGCGACCAGATCTGGTCGAGATCGAGCTCCGCCGCCGTGTGCGGATCCATCATTGCCGCGTGGTAGATGTGCTCGCGGTTCTTGCTCACCAGCGCCCGCACCGTCAGTTCCTGGACATTGATGTTGGTGCGGATCAGCGCCGTCAGCTGCGGCGGCAGGTCGCCTATATAGGTCGGCTGGATGCCAGAGGCATCGACGAGGCAAGGCACCTCGACGGCACAATCGCGGGGCAGCGAGGTGATGCAGCCATTGTTGCGGACATTGCCATAGATCACCGACGGTTCGCCGGTCCAGACCGAATTCATGATCGAGGAGGCATATTCCGAGGACTGCTCGACCTCGATGCGGTCGGCCGAACGATAGGCTTGCGCCTGGCCCTTCCAGCGCTCGATCTGTTCGATGCAGCGCTTGGGATATTCGTCGAGCGGGATGCCGTATTTCTCGATCAGGTCGGGGCGGTTTCCCTTGATGAAATAGGGCGTGTATTCGGCGAAATGCTCCGAGCTTTCGGTGACGAAATAGCCGAGCCTGGTCAGTATGTCGTAGCGCACCTTGTTGGGGCAGCGCGGGTTCCAGCCGGTTTTTGGCGCGCGGCCTTCGCGATAGGCGCGAACGAGATCCGGATAGAGATCGCGATAGGAACCGTCCGGCTGGCGATGCTCGAATTTCAGATAGAACGACATGTGGTTGATGCCGGCCGAGCGATAGCGGATCTCCTCGTAGGGAAGATCGAGATCGTGCGCCAGTTCCTTCGCCGTGCCCTGCACCGAATGGCAGAGGCCGACCTGCCGGATGTCAGGGTATTTCTCCGATATCGCCCAGGTGTTGATCGCCATCGGGTTGACGTATTGCAGCATGATCGCCTGCGGGCAGACGGCGAGCATGTCCTCGCAGATCGCCCACAGATGCGGCACGGTTCTCAAGCCGCGCATGATGCCGCCGACGCCGAGCGTGTCGGCGATGGTCTGGCGCAGGCCGTATTTCTTCGGCACTTCGAAGTCGGTCACGGTGCAAGGCTCGTAGCCGCCGATCTGAAAGGCGACGACGACGAAGTCCGCACCGACCAGCGCCTGGCGCTGGTCGGAATAGGTCTCGGCCCTTGCTTTCACGCCGAGCGTCGCGATCAGCTTGTTGACGACGACAGCGCTTTCTTCCAGCCGCTGCGGATTGATGTCCATCAGCGCGATTGTTGCTCCCGACAAGGCCGGTCGCTGCAGCACGTCGCCGACAATGTTCTTCATGAACACCGTCGAGCCAGCGCCTATGAATGTGATCCTGGGATTTCTTGCCACGCCACTCTCCGGCATAAGTTCAGGCTTGATGCGGCCTCGACTATGCCGCGTGCAAGCCGCCCCCGTCCAGCCTGGGCGAACCGGACGACAGCCTGCGGGCGCTGGACATCGCGCTTTCGCCTGCTGAACTCGAGTTCGAGCTCGATCGCATGGTCGCGCCGGTGAAGAATGGCAGCGCTGGAACGGAGGCCAATTGGCCACAAGGGGCCGGACCTCAGGCCATTCCGGCGATGAAAGCACCCGAGGAAGCCGCCTTTCGACGGCATCTCTTTTCCTACCAGAAATCGACAGCTGGGCGCTGGACAGGCCGAATTCCCGTGCTATAACCCACGCGCTTTCAAGGGGCGCCCGTGGCGCCCTCATGAAATCCGGTTCACGAGAATTCGTTTGCCGGAACAGGCCCAGATAGCTCAGTTGGTAGAGCAGCGGACTGAAAATCCGCGTGTCGGTGGTTCGAATCCGCCTCTGGGCACCATCCCCTCTTCTCCCGACAGTCTCTTTCGCCGAAGCCTCTACGCTTCCATCTCGTCAACTAGCTGAAATCCTTACTGATTTCGGCGCGCAAAGCGCGGATGGTCGGGTTTTGTGGAATTTCGGCGCAGTTGGTCCAACGAGGCGGGGGGCTGGTATTTTCGCTGGTATTGGAGATCCTGATGGTATCGATGCAGCCAAATGGAGGTCCCGAAAATGGCCCTTTCCGACGTAAAATGCCGAAATGCCCGACCCATTTCTAAGCTCGTAAAATTGTCTGACGGTGGCGGGCTCCAGCTTTGGGTGCAGCCTACCGGATCTCGCCTATGGCGCCTCGCCTATCGTTTTGGCGGCAAGCAGAAGCTTCTGGCGTTGGGCAGCTATCCCCTCATCTCCCTCGCTGAGGCACGAGAGGCGCGCGATACCGCCAAACGTCTCCTCCTACGTGGCATCGACCCCGCACAGGAGCGTAAGTCGCAAAAGACTTCGGCGGAGGACACCTTTCGCTCAATCGCGGAGGACTATGTCGACAAGCTGAAGAAGGAGGGACGTGCCGACCGGACCATCACCAAGGTCAAATGGTTGCTCGACTTTGCCTATCCAACGTTTGGGGACAAAAGCGTTCGGGAGATCGATCCGGCCACAATTCTTGCCGCTCTCCGCAGCGTGGAGGTTCGCGGTCGATACGAGTCGGCAAGGCGAATGCGCTCCACCATCGGCAGCGTGTTTCGATATGCAATCGCAACCGCACGCGCCGATGTAGATCCGACGATCGCCCTGAGGGGCGCACTCGTCGGTCCGACGGTCACGCCGCGTGCCGCGGTTACCGATCCTAAGGCCTTGGGAGGCTTGCTGAGGGCGATTAATGCATTTGACGGACAGCCGACAACCCGAGCCGCTCTGAGGCTGATGGCCCTGCTGTTCCCCCGCCCCGGCGAGCTGCGCGCGGCCGGATGGGACGAGTTCGATTTCGAGAGCTCCGTGTGGAGCATCCCTGAAGGACGCATGAAGATGCGACGGCCGCACCGCGTACCTCTTTCCAGGCAGGCCGTCAGCGTCCTGACCTCACTTAGAGAAATCTCTGGTGGTGGATCGCTGTTGTTTCCTAGTGTTAGATCGGGTTCGCGTCCGATTTCCGACAACACGCTTAACGCCGCCCTTCGCCGTATGGGCTATGGCAAAGAAGAAGCTACCGCGCACGGCTTTAGAGCAACGGCATCAACTTTGCTAAACGAATGCGGCAAGTGGCACCCGGACGCCGTAGAGCGGCAGCTGGCCCACATTGAGAACAACGACGTTCGGCGCGCCTACGCCCGGGCAGAGCACTGGGAAGAGCGCGTCAGGATGATGCAATGGTGGGCCGACTATCTGGATGAACTCGAGAGCAAAAACTCGCGGGTGATCTCAATCGGGGGACGCGAGGCAAGCCTGCTGTCCATACATCCTCGCGAGGGTCTAGTTTGGAAGCCAACAGCGACGGTTCGCCAAACGACGAGACGAACCTCCAACCTCCGAAAATCACACTGAACCCCGTCGAAAACACCGAAACTGGGCAACCAATGTTGCAGGCCCGGAGGGTCATCGTTTTCCACAGGAAATCAATACGTTATGTTGGCCACGCATTTCCTTCGTATTCTCTCGTATGGTCTGGCGAACCTAAGGACCAGGAGGAGGACTAAATTAGTATTCCCTCCGCGGTGTCTCGTCGTCCCACAAGAAGGGTCGATTAACCCGTGACGAACGTGGCTGGTTTGGGCCGACACCGGACCGGTCGCTTCAGACATCCAAAATGCGAACGCGGACACTCGGACGGTGCAACCCCGTAGTGTCTAAACGAAGTAGCGGAACGAGGTTTCGGCAAGATCATCGTCGCCGTACTCGTCCAGAATGCCGCCTACACGGCGGGCGAAAGACAAGGACACCGGCCATTTTCCCCTGATGTCGGCTGTGTTCCAGTTCATCCGGGTGAGGTTGAGAACGTCCTGCGCGGCGGCGACAGCGTTCTCGGCGCCAAGACAGCGAACTTCGAATGGCTGGGGCACATGCGGTCCTGGGTAGGTGCCGAGCTCCGGCATGAACCCGGAAGTGAATAGGAACGATCGGTCGTTATTGACTGTGCAGACCGTTCCGACTTTCGGAGGATAGGCGCCGTACCGGAGCAGCCGGAAGAGGCTGGGAACAAGGGTGACCATCGATACGATGGGCGTGTTCTTGAGCGCAGCAGCGAAGCCCGTCTGTTCGGCGGGATCGAAATAGGACGTCTTGTGAAGCACGACTCGGAGCGGCGCTCCCCCAGTGCGCAGCTCATATTCGGCAAGGACGTTCTGCGTCAGCTCGAACGCCTGCTGTTCGGAGAGGTGAACGTTCCGACCCTGTTCGGGCTCGACGGGAACGCCTTCCCCGCGGATCGCGAACCCTTCACCATCACTCGAGAAGGCCTGAGCAAGGCTGGACCGGACAATCGCGCGCCGCGTCGTGCGAAAGTGGTGAAAACTGATGCCGACGAAGCAGGTTTCTGGCCCCGTGGGCGGTAATCGCCAAGGGACGCCGCCGGCCTTGTAATAGAGGCCGACGGCAAAATTCCAGGCGCGGGTGGCTGGGTCTTGGTTTCTCGCCGTGTCGCTGAGCAGGACTTCTGTGACCAGCTGGATCGGCAATCGGCTCCGTAGAGCCCGCGCCTTCAGGGCCAGCCTGAGGTCCCGTCTCAAGAAATCCTCGGGTGTCTGCTCGACCTCATCGAGGGTGTCGAACAGGTCCAGCTGATTGCTCGGGCGGGCGCGCCGGATCTCCTTGGCGCGCTTGCGTTCACTTTCGGTCGCTTTGCGCTCGACTGAGCTAACCTTGTTGAAGATGTCGTCGGGGATACACATCAGGACGATGTCGGGACGGTTTAGGTCACGGGACGCGAGTCGCAAATGCGCGTCAGCGTACAAGTCGACCACGCGCTGGAACGCCTGGTAGGCGTCGCCCTGCAACGCACGAGCAAGCTCGTCGTGGCTATCCGAGCTGAGTGCGATCGAGGACGCGTCCGGGGCGACCAATCGTTTATGAAACGCCTCCTTAAAGCCGGGAAAGGCCTTCTTGAGCAGGCTTGGCTCGCCCAGAATCGGGATTTCCCCACTGCATCGCTCCAGCCACCGCCGCGCCGCCGCTACCTGCTGGGCCGGGCCAATGACCCCGACATGAATATTGTCCTTCCGAGCCGACCCGAACCGAAGGTCAAAAGGACCCGCAGACAGGAGCCCGACTTTGGGATCGGTATGTGTGCTCGCGCCGCCGAACTGAAGTCGCGGCGGGGACAACTCGACGATGGCTAGCTCAATCGACATCGTCGGGCTCGCTTGGGCCTAGATCATCCGCGTCGCGGCGGGACCCATCTCTGTCCTCGTCGTCAGGCTCAAGCGCAAGCGCTTCCAGTTCGGCGTCCAACTTCTGGAGATCCTCGTCGATCTCAGAGTCGCGCTGGGCCAACTCGTCGAACGCCGACACGTTGAACGAAATCGTCGGCGTGCGATGGGATAGGAGCACGGAAGGAGCGAACCGCGTGAGGTCGTTATCCCGGCGTTGCTCAAGTGCGAACAGGCCCTCAGTTTCGCCGGACAGGACCGCGAGCCAGAAAGAGACGTCCTGCAGAACGCTCGGATTGAAATCACGCGCCGCGCGCCGTGTAGAGAGGGCGTTCGTTCGCTCCCGACTGATTGGGTTACGCACGCCGTCCCGGGTGAATGCGTACCCGGGGGTCAGAACAACCGCCCAGTCGCTACCGAAGCGCAGAACGGAGAAGCTGACCGCCTTGTGCTCGAAGTAGACGATGTCGGCGGATTCGCGCTTGGTGCGCGCCTTAACCACGGTTCGGGTAGCCTTGCGAAGGCGGCCTTGATAGCTAACCTTAAGCTCAGGCTCGTCGCCGCGCGCGAAGTAGGCGCGCCGTCGATCATACTCGATCTGGAGATCCTTGGCCTTCAGGTGCTCGAACAGCAGCTCATGAAGCAGCTTCAGCGCGATCGATTCACCTCCCGGCAATCGGATGAGTTCGTCGAAGTCCAAGGCCTCGATCTCCCCTGGGTCGAACGGCGTGACCATCGACTCGGCGAGCCCCTCCAGGTCATAGAGAGAATAGAAGCGGCCGTCGCTCACATGGCCCGGTGGGACTGCGAGACCCTCCGCGTCGCGATAGAAGGTTCGGTTAGAACCAGCGCTGGTGGCGGCGTGCCAGACCTTCGCCGGCATGATCTCGATTGGGACGAGGTTGGACGAGTAGCGGACGGTCTCCTCTGCGATTGGCAATGCGGTGTTGGTGATCTCGTCGACGGCTTCCGGCCGCGCCTCGATCATGACCGTGAACTGAGCGTTGTCGGCAGAAGGCCCGAATGACACCGACCCATTGTTGTTCACGGTGGCGAGGACCATGTCGGAGAGGCCTGATCCCCGCCGGTCCATCTGGCCGCCGCCGTAGAAAAGGTCCGATATGGCGGGATTCCGGTAACCCTTGATCGGGCTGGTTCGTTCCGCGATCGCGTCTTGGAACGACTGCCCGCCGACTAGAACGGCGATTTCCTCGATAAGGCCGCCAGGGCTCGTGACAGCAATCGATTTTGGCTCAACGATGACTTGGACGGCCTCGTCTCGATCGTAGTCGCGGTGCACGATCGCATTGACGAGCATCTCCTTGATGGCGATTGCATTGTACGCATTGACCGTACGCGAAACCTCGGCCTTCAGCCGGAACTGGAAGTTCACAAGGGCAAGAAGGTCGATAAGATCGTCTAGTTGGCTCCAAAGATTGCCGGTGATCGTACGCCGGACCGTGAACTCGCCTTCACGAGAAGTCGGCTCAAGTTCGATGTCCTCGCCGAAGCGGCCCCGCAGCCAGTGGCCGGGTCCTGTCGCACGGAACTCGACCCGGGCTTGAGGGAATTCGACAGAAGGATTACGCGAGAACAGTAGCCAACCCGCGAGCGTCGGACAGACGCTCCCGCCGACCGGCCGCACCAGATCGAGCCGGTCGGTCATCTCCTCGACCCAGGCGGCATCAACGTCTCCCGGTCTCCAGAGGTCGGTTCGGTCCGCATATTGCCGCAGGCGGGCTTGCAGAAGCGGCTGTTCGAAGCCGGAGACATCAAGCTCATTGAGCGGGCGCATGTCTGCGGGCATGCCGCCGACGCTGTAGCCGGAAGGCCGGCGCGTTGGCCGTGCTCCTGCAGCGATCATGCTGGCCAGTAGATCCTTCTCGAAGAGGTCGTCGAACCCTCGAATTGGTACGAGCTGGAAGTTGGAGCCAATTGCGCCCGCCAACTGCTCGACCCAAGGCGAATGAGGGCCGACCAGATCATCCTCTAAGACGCACCAGTAGACGCCGTGGAGGAAGCCGCCGGACATGGCTTGTGCCAAGAAAAGGTCTTTCATCACGGACGCTTCGGCACCCCGATAACCGACCGCGATAACCGGATGGTCGCGAAACAGAGGTCGCAGGCGTTCGGCCAGCGATGGGTCGAGGGATTGAACCTCGTCGGCCAAGTTCCTATCGGTGTAGTGCTTCACTGACCCATGCAGGAAGACCAATTGCGGATCGTGCGGCGCGGAGCTGAACATCACGTAGTCAGCCGGCGTGCTGATGCTGACCAGTCGGTGGGGTCGGTTCTGCTGAATCGCCGCCCGTTCAAGGCATTGATCGAAGTTGGTTGTCAGGACGGTGGATATCCATCCCTGGTGCAGGATTTGCGTCAAGGCAACGTAGCCGCGCGAGGGCGGTACCTCAGGCGGGTTGATGAGCTTTTCAAAGAACTCGCGTCGATCGCTCTTCACCCCTAGCAGGTTGTCGATTGCTTCGGGGTAGAGATCGGCGGCGGAGAGCTCTGTTTTGTACCAAGGCTGGGCGGCCAACCAGGGCCAATAATCAGACCGGCGAATGGTGAAGTCGTCCGGGTGACGGCCGTTCTCCTTGCACCATGCCCACCGTGCGGCCTTCTCAACCGTTTTGGCCGCTGCAGGGATCCCGGAGGTAATCGAGGCGCCGGCGCCCAAGAGAAGAACCGGCTCGGAGTTGTCCATCAGGAGCGATCTCAATCGTCCAGGCGAAGACGTCCGCATGGCGAACGTCGAACTATCAATGCTGAGTACTCCCGCCTGGGTCATTCATCAGCCCTAGTCATCGCCATCTCTCTGCCAACCGCCGACAAGTGCGGTACAACCTCAAGATTCGCTCGAGTCTTATCAATTAGCAGAACGGAACGTGAATTCGAAGTGAGGCCGTCCGTTTATCAACCAGCATCGGGATAATCCCGGCTGCAGTAACATGGCCTCTCTCGGTGACGCGTACAGCGACCCAGCGCGGGTTATCGGACATAAACTATCTATCGGGTACCAGCCGGGGGTCTTTCATCGGGCTGGTAGTTCCTCTGTGTGTGGAGAATCGCCCTTGTCTCTGGCGGCCGATCGGAAGAGCAGATAAGGGCCAGATTGGTAGGAGTGGAAACAATGGCATTCAAAAGCGCGACATCGACAGAGATTGTTCCAACAAGCCCGGAGGAAATTCTTCTCACGCTTCCGCGCCGTACGATCCCGGGCGTCCTGCTGCATCAGGGCGAGATTATGCGGAGCTACGCCGCTCAGGCAGTCTCTGACTCGGATGTAGCATTGCAGCTTCCAACGGGGAGCGGAAAAACTCTGGTCGGGCTCATAATTGCCGAGTGGCGCCGCCGCAAGTTCGAAGAGCGGGTAGTCTATCTCTGCCCCACCAAGCAGCTGGTGAACCAGGCAGTGGAACAGGCCCGGACACAGTACGGGCTGACGGTGAACGGCTTTACGGGAAGCAATCGGGATTACGACCCACAGGCCCGCGCCGAGTATCAGAACGCCGACCGGGTGGCTGTGACGACCTACAACTCGCTTTTCAACACCAATCCGTTTTTCTCGAACCCGGACGTCGTCATCATAGATGATGCCCATGCCGCCGAGAACTATATCGGTGAGATGTGGACTGTCCGCATCCAGCGGACCAAGCAGCAGCACCGAGCGCTGTTCGAAGCACTGAGTGGAGTGCTGCAGCCGCACCTGGACGCCCACGATTTTTCGCGACTTACGGGCCGTTGGGACAGCAATCCGGAGGACCGACGCTGGGTCGATAAGCTGCCCACGCCCGTCTTCGCTGAGATTAAGGACGAGCTCACGGCGGTGATCGACGCCCATGCCGAAGAACTGGACATTCGGTGGGCGTGGTCGATGATCCGAAGCCATCTCGTTGCGTGCCACCTCTACATTTCGGCGACCGAAATTCTCATCCGCCCCTTGTTGGCACCGACATGGCAGCATCCGCCGTATCAGAATGCGCGGCAGCGCATCTTTATGTCGGCCACACTCGGGGCGGGCGGCGACCTGGAGCGCCTCACAGGCCGCCGCAGGATCAAGCGCCTCCAAGTGCCCGACGGCTGGGATCGCCAAGGGATTGGGCGCAGGTTCTTTATCTTTCCTGACAGCTCGCTCGAGGTCCATGACGTAGTGACGCTGCGCCACCAGCTGATGCAACGCGCCGGGCGGAGCCTGGTCCTCGTGCCCAGCGATCAACAGGCTGAGTCGGTCCGAGAGGATGTCAAGGCCAATCTTGGCTTCGCGACCTTCGGCGCAGAGGCCATCGAGGAGTCGAAGCAGCCGTTCGTTACCACGCCCCAGGCGGTGGCTGTGATAGCTAACCGCTATGACGGCATCGACTTTCCGGGCAATGATTGCCGTCTGCTGTTCATCGAAGGCTTGCCTCGCGCTGCCAACCTCCAAGAGCGGTTCATCATGCTTCGAATGGGGGCGTCGCAACTGTTCAACGATCGGGTGCAGACGCGCGTGCTGCAAGCGATCGGCCGCTGCACGCGGTCGCTGCAGGACTATTCCGCGGTGATAGTCTCCGGCGAGGAGCTGCCTGACTATCTCGCCGACAGGCGGCGACGCGTTCACCTTCACCCGGAATTGCAGGCCGAACTCGAATTCGGCAACGAGCAGTCGGTCGGCACGACGATGGCCGACATCATCGAGAATTTCGAGATATTCCTAGCGAACGACGCCCGCTGGGATGCGGTGAACAACGATATCCTTCGCAAGCGGGCGGCGGCAGTGCAACAGCCCTTCCCAGCGCTGGGCGAGTTGCAGGCGATTGTCGGCCAGGAGATCGAATTTCAGAGCAGGCTCTGGCAGAGCGATTTCGAAGGCGCTGTGGAAGCAGCGGAGGGAGTGCTGGGTGGACTCACCGACCCGGACCTCCGAGGTTATCGAGCGCTGTGGCACTACCTCGCCGGCTCAGCCGCTTGGTATGGAGGACGCGCCGGCATCGCCTCGCTGGACGTCAAGGCGCGCGGCCATTTTAATCATGCAAAGCGCGCCGCCACCGATCTGCCTTGGTTGGTCAAGCTGGCCCGCTATCACGCGGACATGGAAGCTCCTCTTGGCCGCAGTCCCCGTCTGCTGCGACAGATCGAGCGCGTTGAGGGCGTGCTGGAGCGGCTCGGCACCGTGACCGACCGGGAGTTCAACAAGCGCGAGCGGGAGATTCTGGAAGGTCTCGCCTCGAAGAACGGTTTTGAGCAGGCGCAGGTACGCCTAGGCGAGATTCTCGGCTTCCACGCGGGGAAACGCGAAGTCGACGCGTCGCCGGATCCCTGGTGGGCGGCGGATGATCTGTGTTTCGTGTTCGAAGATCATGCCGGAGCAACAAACGATGTGCTGGACGCTACCAAGGCGCGACAGGCCTTCTCGCATCCCAACTGGATTCGCGACCACGTTGCTTTGCCCGATAATGCCATTATCCTGCCGGTACTGGTCACGCCGGTGACCAAGGCGAAGTCGGGGGCGGTTCCGCATCTCCACACCGTGTCGCTATGGGAAATCGACGAGTTTCGGGAATGGGCAGGTCAGGCGTTGCGGACATTGCGGCAACTGAGACGTACCTTTAGTCAGGCCGGTGACCTAGTCTGGCGTGCGGAAGCTGCTGAGCGCTTCGAACAAGACGGGATGGGTGCCGACCAGATCTACAAGTGGCTGAAAGGACGTATCGCGAGCGGTATCTTACAGAGTATCCCATAAGAATGGGAGAATACCCACTCACCGCGAAATTGGACTATAGGTTGCCCGAGCGGGCCTCAGGCAGGTGCAACGTCCGCTTCTAAGGAACCAACGATCACATAGCAACGGCCGACATGAGGCGCGTTTCAGACAGACACAATGGGGTAGCATGCAGAATGACATTCCGGCCACCGCGGTGATATCAGACGTTGAGGTACGTCCCGGGCGGGCAGCCTGCCTTCTTTTCACTCTCACCAGCCGAACTGCCACCGCCTTGCCGCCGTTAGGGAGTCTGCGGACGAACAGGCGGCCACAAACTGAGCTTGCGTTGACGGGTGACCTCGAACTTGGCGAAGTCGACCCGTGCCAGCATCACCTCGACGCCCATCCCCTTCACCATCTCCCGCATCTGCTCGTAGGAACGCTCGCGGAACTTCGGACCTGCAATGATTTTCTTCAACCGCAGGTCAGGCCCGAATGGCTGGAAGTAGTGCGTCTGGCCTTGGATGACCTCGGGGTTCACCAGTGGCAGTAGCCAGCGCCACTCGTCTTCATACGCCCAACCGTCAGACTTTATCCGCGCCAACTCTTTAAGGTGCTCAGGCCCTATTTCGGCATACGACGACAGTCCGAGGTCGACCAGGCGCGGCCTCGTTTTGCGGTAACGGACCTTGAAGAAGTCCCCTTCCGAAACGTCAAACCCAAGCACCATCCCGCGAAATTTCGCCATAGTGCCCCCACATCTGCGGCTTCGACCACGTTTCGCTCATACAGATGAGGCCCTGCTCCTGGTCTAGCCGGCGGCGGTACGAGGACAGGTGGATGCGGTCGCGCTTGTCGTCGAGCACGATGCCTATGAATTCGAAGGCGTCATTGAGGTCTTCGATGCGGGAGATCCGTAGGCACCGCTTCTTGATGGCAGCGACCGCGTACCGGGCCTTCAGGACGCAACGGAGCTACAACTGCCGGCATCCAACGCCGGTGAATATATTGCCGGCGAGCCGCCGCATGTCTGACGCCTCGCAGAATTGTTGACTGAACTGCCCACGCTGCCTAACTGCATCACCTGAGCAGAAGACAGAGCGTGAATCTGCCGAACATTATTTGCGAAAACGCGCTTGCCAAGAGCTTCTTCGAGCGCTGCGCGGAGTCGCTACCGAAATTCCACAATCCGTTCATCGGCGCGCTCTATGACTGGCAGACGTTGCTTACAGGTGTATTTGCTCTTGTCGGGTCGTTCGAGTCCTCGCGCAGCCTGGTCGCAGCGTCGCCTGCTTCCGCAGTCTCTGGAGAATCATTTGGAGTCGCCTGTATTTTCCTGGTCATATGTCCCTAGTCAGCGCGACCGGCGAAGTTCGGCCAAGCGATCGGCCAAATCGACCTACCGATCGCAAATTTGTACATACTATCAATGCGCTAAGCATAGCGAATATCGGCCATCATCGGCATCGGCATTGGCGTCGTCGATCAACCGTCTCGGTGAAGCTGAGGTAGCGGCTAACATCGGCCAAATGATCGGCCAGTTATGGGCGCTCAGCTAAAATTTCTGTTGACATATACGTACTTAGCGCGATCTAACATCGGCCAATCATGGAAGAGACCGTACAGCGCATCGAGCCGGCGCGCCTGGAAGACGTTGCGGAGCCTATCTCCGACGCGCTGGCTGAGCTGTCAGCAAGCTCGGCGGTTCTCGGCGCCAAGCTGCATCCGCGCACGGCTGCGAACCTGGCGGATCTCGTGCGCATCATGAACACCTATTACAGCAACCTGATCGAGGGCCACAACACGCGCCCCCGCGACATCGAACGCGCCCTCGCCGGCGAATTCGACAAAGACCAGGAACGACGCAACCTGCAGGTGGAAGCCGCGGCCCATGTTCGACTGCAGGGGGAAATCGATCGCCTGGCAGCGGAGGGTCAGCTCCCAGAACCGGCTTCGCTTGATTTTTTGCGCTGGCTGCATGCGGAATTCTACCGTGACGCCGATGAGGCGATGTTGCGCATTCGCGGCGCAGACAGAGAATTCTTGATGGTTCCGGGTCGGTGGCGATCACAGCCCGAACATGATGTTACTGTCGGCCGCCACCAGCCGCCGTCAAGCGATCGCGTCGAAGCGTTCATGGAGCATTTCGCTAGCCGGTACCGCTTCCAACGTACGGGCAAAGCGGCTAGGATATTGGCGATTCCGGCCGCGCATCATCGGTTCAATTACATTCATCCCTTCCCAGACGGCAATGGACGCGTCAGTCGCTTGATGAGTCACGCCATGGCCCATGAGGCAGGAATCGCCGCGCACGGGCTGTGGTCGATTTCCCGAGGCCTGGCGCGGGGTCTGGAAAGCCGCGGCGACTATAAACGCATGATGGATCACGCCGACATGCCACGCCAAGGCGATCGCGACGGCCGCGGTAATCTTTCTATGCGGGCGCTGGCAGATTTTACCTTATGGTTTCTACGCGTATGCATCGACCAGGTCAGTTTCATGTCCAGCCTGTTCGATTTGAACCAACTTGCCCGGCGCCTGCAGCGGTTCGTTCAACGCTACGACCTGAAGCCGGAAGCTTTCCGGCTGCTCGAAGAGGCGCTTCTGCGCGGCGAGTTCGATCGCGGTGAGGCCTCACGTATCGCTGGCTTGCCGGAACGTACGGCCCGCCGCGTGTTTACCGAGGTGCTCGAGCTTGGCCTGCTAGCGTCCGATACCCCGAAAGGACCGGTATCGCTACGCTTCCCGGTCGACACGTTGGACGAACTGTTTCCTAAGCTATTTCCGGAAACTTAGCGTCGCATAACTGCGCCTACTGTTTCCCCGCCCGGGCGAGTTGCGAGCCGCCGGATGGGAAGAGTTCGACTTCAAAGGCTCGGTGTGGACCATCCCGGAAGCAGGCAAGAAAATGCGGCGGCCGCGCCGCGTTGCACTTTCGAGGCAGGCCATCAAAATCCTGACCGATCTCAGAGACATTTCCGAGGGCGAGGCGCTGCTGTTTCCAACTGCGCGATCGGGTTCTCGTCCGATTTCCGACAATACCCTTAACGCCGCCCTGCGTCGCATGGGTTACAGCAAGAAAGAAGCAACGGCTCACGGTTCCCGAGCAACGGCATCAACTCTGTTGAATGAATGCGGCAAGTGGCATCCAGACGCAAGAGAGACAGCTGGCCCATATTGAAAAGAACGACGTTCGGCGCGCTTACGCCAGGGCGGAGCACTGGGAAAAGCGCGTCAGTATGATGCAGTTGGTGGGCCGATTATCTGGAACGAAATTGAGAGCACGAAACCTGCAGTTGAACCCAACCAAGTGTAACTGCAACCCCGTGTCCGCACCTATCGTGAACATGAACATCAGCTTTGCGTACGTTATGACATTGGCCGCGTCTATGTTGGGGCGGAACCGGCGACGCAGTCCTTCGAGGGACAGGGGCTTTTCACAAATCTACGTCAAGCGGCTTAATTGGTTGTGGAGCTTCATTCGTTATTCCGAGTCGGCGTCAGCACAGCGTCGGGAACAGCGGTCTGGCTCAGCGTTCCGGCTTGTCGTCCCGGAGGATGCGCTCAGCGGCTCCGTCAAGATCCTCATATTGGCCACTCTTCAATGCCCACAGAAAGCCAGTCAGCCCCAGTGCGCCAAGAAATAGGGCGACTGGCATGAGGTAGACGAGTATCGTCATGATGACCGCGCTGATGGGTGAATGCCAGAATGCGTTGCCGAAGAAGCCCTCGTCAGCTCGGCGAGCATAAAGCCCTGCAGCCGCAGCCCGTTTCCGATCACCAGCAGCGATGAGGCGGACATCGCCACCGCCGCGATCAACGGCGTGACGTGGCCGAAGATGGCGATCGGCACGGCAACGGCGTTGTAGATGATCGCGATGGCTATGTTCTGGCGCATCAACCGCCCTGCCTTCCGCGAGACGTCCAGCGCAAGGGGTACTGCCGAAAGGCTTTCACGCAGAAACACGAAATCGGCCGCGTTGCGGCCAATATCGGCGGCGGTGGCGGGAGCGATCGAGACGTGCGCCGCGCCCAGCGCTGGTGTGTCGTTGAGTCCGTCGCCCACCATCAGGACCTTGTGGCCGGCCTTGGTCAGCATTTCGATCCGCTCAACCTTCCCGGATGGCGGCAGCGCCGGAACAAAACGGTCGATGCCCAATATTCTTGCGACATCGCCACAGACGTCCGCGGTATCGCCCGACAGCATTTCGACCGAGACCCCTGCATCGTTCAATTGCGCCATGACGCTCCCGGCATCGGCCCGCAACGCATCCTCGAAAGCGAAGGAAGCGACAATCATCCCGTTCTTCGTGAGAACCGTTCCGCCGTAGCCATGTTTGCCTTCGCCGCCGGTTCGAGCCTTCCATCCAGCCCATCCGCGTCGACCCAGCCGCCAGGTATTTCCGGCGTCAGTTGCTTCGATTCCAAATCCCGGATGCTCGGTGACGGCACGGAATTTGTGTTGCCCGCCAGGCGTGGCAAAACCGGCTATGGCCTTTGAAAACGGATGCCGCGAGTGCGCTGCCAGGTCGGCTGCAACTGCCAGCATGGCGGGATCGATCGATGACGCGTTGACGAGCCGGGGCTGGCCAAGCGTGAGCGTTCCGGTCTTGTCGAACACCGCTATATCAATCGTCGCCAGGCGTTCCATGGCCGAACCGTCCTTGACCATGATGCCGTTCTCGAACAGGCGCCGTGCGGCGACCACCTGTACGATCGGCACCGCGAGGCCAAGCGCGCACGGACACGTGATGATGAGAACAGCGATGGCGATCGTCATCGCCCGGTGCCAGTCGCCGGTCGCCGCCATCCAGCCCAGGAATGTTACCAACGCGGTGAGATGAACCACGGGCGCATAGAGTGCCGACACGCGGTCGGCGATACGACGATAGCGGGCACGACCGCCCTCGGCGGCTTCCATCAGTCGAACCATTTCGGCGAGGAACGAATCCTTGGCGGCAGCCGTCGCCTCGATCGTCAGCGGGCCGGTAAGATTGAGCACGCCGGCCTGTACTGCTGCGCCCGGGGCCACGTTTTTTGGCGTGCTTTCGCCTGAGGCCAGTGAGCAGTCGAGATCCGACGCCCCCTGAATGATCTTGCCGTCGACGGGGATTCTTTCACCGGCTGCGATCAACAACCGCATGCCTGGTTCGATCTCGCCGACCGGCAGATAGTCGCGCGCGCCGTCGCCGCGCTGCACCATGGCGCCACGCGCGGCCAGCTGAGACAGGCCTTTCACCGCGGTGCGGGCACGTTCGCGCATCACATGATCGAGGGTCCTGCCGATCAAAAGGAAAAACAGCAGTGATACCGACGCGTCAAAATAGGCATGGTCGCCATGGTTGATCGTCTCATAGAGGCTCATGGCATAAGCGAGCGACACCCCAACCGCGATCGGCACGTCCATGTTCATGCGGCCGTGGCGCAGTGCATTCCAGGCCGAGCGGAAGAAGATGCCGCCGGCGAAGGCGAGCGCCGGGATGGCGATCAATGCGGAGACCCAGTGAAACAAGTCGCGGGTTGCACCTTCGGCGCCGGACCAGACCGAGACCGAAAGCAGCATGATGTTGCCTGCCGCGAAGCCGGCAACAGCGACGGCGCGGATCAACTCGGCAAGCGTCTTGTCCTTCTTATCAGCGTCGGCTTCGAACAGGTGCGCCTGAAAGCCCAGCCGTCCCAGCGCGGCGACAAACGGAGGCACAGAGTCCCCACGCCACCGGATCGCGACCCGTTTCGTCGACAGGTTGACACGAGCGCCTTCGACGCGATCGAGCCTTCCGAGAGCCGTCTCGATGGCCTGGATGCAGGCCGCGCAGTGAACCGTCGGCACTGAAAGGTCGGTCTGCCAAAGATTGTCGCCAAGCGATCGGCTCGCCAACCTGATCTCCTGGCTAGACGGCAGGACCGATGTGGTACTGGTCAGATCCAGCGCCAGTTCCGCGCTGGGTGCACAACAGCTCATTGCAGCGCTCCTTGCGAAATCATGATCCGGCGAACGTCGCGATAGGGCTCTGTCAGACCGGCATCGGCGTCGACTTCGACGATCCAGACGCCATCCCTTGGCAAGTGCTGCGCGGCAAATTCCTGGTCCGAGACGAGGGCGAGAGTGACGGCCTTGTCCCCAGCCTCGTAGGCGGGATGACGAAACAGTATCTTGACGCCATGCAAGGGGACCGGCTTGCCGGTGGTATCGCTCAAGCTGTAGCGGACCTCACCCCGAGCGATCGTCAGTTTGCCGGTCCAGCCGAGTGCCGCCTGCGCGCGCCCTTCCTCGGCCTTTCGGTTGAATTGCTGGCTGGCCACATAGGTGTTCTCGACGACAAGGCCGGTCCAGCTCGTGCTGGCGAGTGTCGCCATCGTGAGATTGACCGCGATGATCACGCCGAAAAAGCCGAGAATGGTGAGCAGCATGTGCCTGCCGGTGAACTCACGCGTCTTTTGCGTATTGGTGCTCATCTGGCGATCTCCGGGGCGTTGAAGGTGGCGGTGTATTCGTCCGATTCGAAGCTCGCTCTGTCCTCGACGCGGAACTTGAAGGTTTGTGCAGCGTGCCGAACCTCACCCGCTGGCTGGCGCACGAAGACCTTGAGCATGTTCAGCCGGTCGGGTTGGACCGCGATGGCGAAGAAGCGAGCTGCCGGCAGATCACTGCCGACGACGCTCATTTCGGCTCCCTGCAAGCCCTGCATCGTGACGACGATCGTCCTTGGCTCGGGGATCATGTTAAGCAGCTTGACGGTGTAACCGTTGCGGATCGAGCCGTCGGACAGGGTCACGAATTGCGGATTGCGGTCGTGCAGGACGTTGATCTCGAGTCGGTCGCGCGTCAGCAGCGAATAGATCAAGGCAAGCCCGACCGCCGTCCACGCGCCCATGTAGAAGAAGGTCCTCGGCCGGAAGATCTTGCGAATATGGAAATGCGCCAACCTGGCGGAGAATGTGCTGTCGGCCGTTCTGACGAGTGAAGGGTTCACGGGACCGGAGCCGCCTGCGGTCGCCACCGCCATGTTGGCGTTGTAGTCGGACAGCGTCGCATAGGAGATCAGCCCGCGCTCCTTGCCGAGCTTGTCCATGACGCCGTCGCAGGCATTAAGGCACAGCGCGCAAGTGATGCATTCGAGTTGCTGGCCGTCGCGAATGTCGATCCCCATCGGGCAGACTGCGACACAGGCATTGCAGTCGACGCAGTCACCGACCGGCTGCCCCGCAGCCTGGACCTTCTTGGCGTGCCGCGAACGAGGTTCGCCACGCCAGTCATTGTAGGTCACAGTGAGCGAATTCTCGTCGAGCATGGCAGCCTGGATGCGCGGCCACGGGCACATGTAGGTGCAGACTTGCTCGCGCATCAGCCCGCCGAATGTGTAGGTGGTGGCCGTCAGCACCGCGATGGTGACGTAGGCGACCGAAGCGGCGGTGCCGTTGAATACGTCGCCGATCAGCGTCGGCGCATCGGCTAAATAGAGGATCCAGGCGCCGCCGGTAGCTGCCGCTATGACCAGCCAGATGGCGTGTTTCGACACACGCAGCACCAGTTTGCGCGCGGTCCAGCGGCCGGCGTCGAGCTTCATGCGAGCGTTGCGATCGCCTTCGATCGCCCGCTCGACAACTAGGAAAAGATCGACCCATACCGTCTGCGGGCAGGTATAGCCGCACCAGGCGCGGCCGACGGTGGACGTGATCAGGAAGAGGCCGATGCCGGCCATCATCAAAAGGCCGGCGACATAGTAGAATTCCTGCGGCCATATCTCGATGAAGAAGACGTAGAAACGGCGGTTGGCAAGATCGATCAGCACGGCCTGATCAGGAGCAAACGGACCTCGATCCCAGCGCAACCAGGGCATCAGATAATAGATGCCCAGCGTGACCGCCATCACCAGCCATTTGAAGCGGCGAAAGCTGCCCGAGGCGCGTTTAGGGAAGATTTTCTTGCGCGGAGCATAGAGCGGCTGTCGTGTCTTGGCGGAGTTGACCGCTTTTGCCTCGAGCCGCTCCATCTGCGTTTTATCCAGCACGTGCATCTCCACTCGCGCGCGGCCTATGACATCGTTGTGCGACGGACTGCTTCGACAGACGTCCGGTCTGCAGTGAGCCCGCTTCGCCGTGTGGGCCGCGCCGCCTTGCTGCAGGTCAATCGCCGCATGCCGGAATGGTGTCGGGGCCCGACTCGTGCCGGGCCCCGTCGCTTGGCGGGGAGGGCCGAGAATAGGCTTCCGTTCCTATTCTCCGCCGCCAAGCGAATGGACATAAACCGCAAGTTCCTTAACCTTGGTCTCGCCGAGACGCCCGATCCAGGCCGGCATGACACCGTGCTTCGGCGCGCGGACTTGGACGGCGATGGCTGTCTCGCCGGGTGCGTAGAGCCAGATCGCATCGGTCAGATTGGGCGCGCCGAGCTCTTTGTTGCCTTTCGCATTATCGCCATGACAGGCGACGCAGTTTTCCGCGAATACCTTGGCGCCGGGCTCGATAAGACTTGCATCCTGGACCTTGCCCGAGAGGCTGGCGACATAGGCGCCGACCTGTGCGATCTGTTCGGGCGTGATGATGTCACCGAAGGGGGGCATTTCCGACTGCCGAGTATCCGGGTCGGATGCGAAACGGATGCCGTGCGCGATCGTTTGCTGGATCTGCTCGGTCGTGCCGCCCCACAGCCAGTCATCGTCGTTCAGGTTTGGAAATCCCTTCGACCCTTGGGCGCCCGAGCCGTGGCATTGCACGCAATTGACCTTGAAGGTAGCTCCGCCGGCCGCTACCGCGAATTCACGCAGCGCGTCGTCGGCTGCAATCTCGGATACGGTCTTCTGCTGGATGGCCGCCACATATTTGCCCTTGGCGGCTTCGGCAGCCGCCAGCTCAATCTTGACAGCGTTGCGGCTGGAATAGCCAAGCACACCCTTGGTCGCGGAAGACAGCATCGGCCAAGCCGGATACGCAATTGTATAAGCCACCGCCCAAGCGACGGTGATGTAGAAGGTTATCACCCACCATCGGGGCAATGGGTTGTTGAGCTCCCTTATCCCGTCCCATTCATGACCGGTCGTTGAGATGCCCGAGACTTCATCGATATGCTCGCTGCTCATGATCAGTCGTCCTTGAGTGGAATCTGGGCGGCTTGATCGGCCTGTGTTTTGCCGCCGGGACGCAAGGCAAAGGCAATGCAGCCGACGAAGAAGAGCGCCATGGCAAGCAGACCCCAGCTGTCCGCGAATTCCCGCATCAAATTATAGCTCATTGCGTCCCCCTCAGCGGTAGCCGGCTGCATCGTCATAGGTCTTGAAATCGACCAGTGTTCCCAGCATTTGCAGATAGGCGACGAGGGCATCCATCTCGGTCACCTGCTGCGGATTGCCGTCCAGATCACCGACTTTGGCTTTCGGATAGCGTTTCTCGACGCCGGAGGCATCGGCATTCGGGTCGGCCTGGGCCATCAGATCGGCATTGGCGTGCGCGATCATGTCATCGGAGTACGGGACGCCAACACGCGCGTTCGCAACCAGATGCGTCGAGAAGTCCTTCACCTCGATCGGAGCGTCCTTCAGGAAGGCATAGCGAGGCATGATAGATTCCGGCACCACCGAACGTGGATCCATAAGGTGCTGAACGTGCCATTCGTTGGAATAGCGGTTGCCGACTCGTGCAAGGTCAGGGCCGGTGCGCTTCGAGCCCCACTGGAAGGGGTGGTCGTACATGGACTCGGCGGCCAGGCTGTAGTGGCCGTAGCGCTCGACCTCGTCCCGGAAAGGCCTGATCATCTGGCTGTGGCAGAGGTAGCAGCCCTCGCGCACATAGATGTTGCGTCCGGCGAGTTCCAGTGGCGAGTAGGGCCGCATGCCTTCGACTTTCTCGATCGTGTTGTCGAGATAGAAAAGCGGCGCAATCTCGACGATGCCGCCGACGGTCACGACAAGAAGAGAGCCAACGAGAAGAAGCGTGGCGTTCTTCTCGATGATCGCGTGTTTGTCCATCAAGCCCATTGTCTGGCTCCCTATTCGGCAGGCCGGAGGGCGGGCTCGGAACCTGGCATTGGTTGCTCTTCGCGCTGGTGGCCAAGAATGGTCATGGTCACGTTCCAGGCCATGAGCAGGGCGCCGGTGAGGTACATCGCACCGCCGATGGCACGCATGACGTAGAAGGGATGCATGGCGGCGACGGTTTCGGCGAAGGAGTAGACGAGGAAACCCTGCTCGTCGTATTCGCGCCACATCAGGCCCTGCATGATGCCGGAAACCCACATCACCGCGGCGTAGACGACGATTCCGAGCGTCGCCAGCCAGAAGTGCCAGGTGACGAGCCGCAGCGAATAGAGACGTTCACGGTTCCACAGTTTCGGCACCATGTAGTAGATTGCGCCGAACGAGATCATGCCAACCCAGCCGAGCGCGCCGGAATGGACATGGCCGATGGTCCAGTCCGTGTAGTGCGACAGCGAATTGACCGTCTTGATCGACATAATCGGACCTTCGAAGGTCGACATGCCGTAGAAGGCGACTGCCATCACCATCATGCGGATGATCGGATCGGTGCGCAGCTTGTCCCAGGCGCCAGACAGCGTCATCAGGCCATTGATCATACCGCCCCATGAGGGCATCCACAGCATGATCGAGAACGCCATGCCGAGCGTCTGCGCCCAGTCGGGTAAGGCGGTGTAATGCAGGTGGTGCGGGCCGGCCCAGATGTAGAGAAAGATGATCGCCCAGAAGTGGACGATCGACAGGCGGTAGGAATAGACCGGCCGGTTCGCCTGCTTGGGCACGAAATAATACATCATGCCGAGGAACCCGGCGGTGAGGAAGAAACCGACGGCGTTGTGGCCATACCACCATTGCGTCAAGGCGTCCTGGACGCCGGAGAAGGCGGAGTAGCTCTTCGAGCCCAGGAACGACGCCGGCATCGACAGATTGTTGACCACATGCAGCATCGCGATTGTCACGATGAAGGACAGGTAGAACCAGTTGGCGACGTAGATATGCGGTTCCTTGCGCTTCAGGATCGTGCCGAGGAACAGGATGAGATAGGCGACCCAGACGATGGTCAGCCAGAGATCCACATACCATTCGGGTTCGGCGTATTCGCGGGCTTCGGTGATGCCGAGCAGGTAGCCGGTCGCGGCCATGACGATGAACAGCTGGTAACCCCAGAACACAAACCAGGCCAGTTTGCCGCCAAACAGCCGGGCGCGGCACGTGCGCTGCACGACATAGAGAGACGTGCAAAGCAAAGCGTTGCCGCCGAAGGCGAAGACGACGCCGGATGTGTGCAGCGGCCGCAGCCGGCCGAAATTGAACCAGGGTTGGATGTTGAGGTGAGGGTATGCCAGCTGCAGGGCAATGATCACACCGACGAGCATGCCGACGACGCCCCAGAATACCGTTGCAATGGCTCCGTAGCGGATCGGGCCATCCATGTAGGCGGAGGTGTCGATCGGAGCCGCCGGCTTGAAATCTGTGTTGCGCAGCAGGATCGCGGTAAAGCCAGCCACGGCGAAGAACAAAACCCCCATATGCTGGCGAAAAGGTCCTTCTACGCCGAAGCCGGCAGCCACCAGGGCCGCAAAAGCAAACAGGCTTAGAACGACGATCTCCGTGCCGAATTTCATGACATGTCCCCGACCAGGATTCCAATGCGCGGACGCCAAATCCGCGGTGCATTAATTCCGTAGTTGCCGCCTGCTCGCCCTGATCCATGTCAGAGCCGCACGATTTTGCTTCGGGCAGCATCGAGTTCGGTGCAATCAGAAGGTGGCGATTTGAACAAGGAAACGCAGCACGGGCCAACCCGCTCGTGGACAAGTGCGGCTTTCTCGCGCCAGGTCGGCACAGAGGCGATTCCGGGCGAGGTCATGAAGCTTGCCCATCGGGAAAAGCTGGAGCTCTGCTTCTCGCTGGAAAGCATTGCCGATGCACTGCCGAACGTCGACCGCCTCAAATGTCTTGGAACGGCCAAGAAGATCGTTCCGCTGCTCCGTGACATTCATGGGTTTGAGGAGAGGGTGATTTTCCCTGCGTATGAGGCGCACTTGACTCCGGCCGAGGCCAAACTTGCCTCTACCAGCCGGTTGCGCATCGAGCACCTTGAGGATCAATGCTTCGCTGGCGAGGTGGCCGAAACGCTCCTAGCGATCGGTCATGGTGATCCGATAGAGAGCGCGGAAGCTGTCGGATTCATGCTACGCGGCTTCTTCGAAGGCTTGCGGCGACACATCGCTTTCGAACGCGAGCATGTCCTGCCGCGGATCGTAATAAGCGACGAAGGCCCCGACGCTTAGGTCTCATTCAAAGGCCGGTTGCCGCGCGCCTCGGCCGCCGCAGTGCTGCTCCAGCCGGCTCATGCTGTCGACCGTTACATGGCGTTTGTTCTCGATCCGGATCACGTCGTCAGCCCGCAATCGCGTAAGCTGGCGGCTCACGGTCTCGTTCGTCAGTCCAAGGAAATCAGAGATGTCGGCACGTGTCAGCGGCAGATCGAAGCATGCCGACCCAGCCGCCGGGTCGATACTGGAATCCATATTCCGGGCGATCATGAGGAGAAAGCTCGCCACCTTCTCCGGTGCGGTCTTGCGCCCGAGAGTCACCATCCATTCAAGTGCCTCGTCGAGTTCGTCCAGCGTCTGCTTGAGCAGGCGATGCTCGAGTCCCGGTGATTCCTTTATTATCCGTTCAACGGCCGCCTTCGGAAACGAGCACAGCGAGACGGAGGTTGCCGCTTCCACATTGATCGTGCTTTTCACCTTGAAGGGCCGTCCCAGAAAATCCGGTGCGAACCGAAGACCGACAATCTGCTGGCGGCCGTCCGAAAGGCACTTCGTCAGCTTCACAACACCTGAAAGCAAGTTTGAATAGCTGTCGACGGCCTCGGCGTCGGCGATCAGTTCGACCCCCGGCTCGAGCTTGTGCCGCGACGAAGTTTTGGCGAGCCCAACCAAATGGTTTGGATCGAGCGCACCGCAGACGCCGCGATGTCGTGCTGCGCAAGACAGGCAAAGAACGGGAATGCCGGAGCTGTGAATGTCTTGCCGTACTGTCATTACGCTCGCGCTACCGATCCCAAGTTTCGGCAGGATAGCAAGCGATGGCAGAGAAATCCTTGCGGCAGTTTGTCCGTGCTGGAGGCTGACCGAAATCAGGGCATTGGCTCTTCGACGCGTCCAGACTTCGGCGAGGCAAAAACGGCGGACCACCAAATGAGACCGAATTTAGCTGCCAGGCTTGGCGAGAACGTCCCGCGTTATACCAGTTACCCGACCGCGCCGCATTTCCATCCTGGCGTCGACGCTGATGTCTATCGAAGCTGGTTGAAGGCGCTCGAAAGCGGTGACGAGGTCTCGCTCTACCTGCACATCCCTTATTGCGACCGGCTGTGCTGGTTCTGTGCGTGCCATACAAAGCAGACCCGCCGCTACGAGCCGGTGGCTTCGTATCTCCGCTCGCTTCACGCGGAGATCGCGACTGTCGCCGGTCTTGTCGGCGGCAAGGCCCATGTCCGCGCCGTGCATTTCGGCGGCGGCTCGCCGACCATGCTGAAGCCCGAGGATATGATAGCCTTGGGAACTGTCCTGCGGGATAGCTTCGATTTTCTTGCCGATGCGAAGATCAGCGTCGAAATCGAACCCAACGACATGGACGAAGCCCGCCTTGATACACTTGCCGAGATCGGCATGGCGCGGGCGAGCCTCGGCGTTCAGGATTTCGATCCGAAGGTGCAGAAGGCGATCAACCGCGAGCAGAGCTTTTTGCAGACCAAGGCGGTTGTCGACGGCATTCGCTCTCGCGGCGTAGGGTCCGTGAACCTCGATTTGCTTTACGGCCTGCCGCATCAGACCAGGGAGAGCGTCTGTTCCACCGTGGCGCAGGCGCTGACTCTGGAGCCGGACCGGATGGCGCTGTTCGGCTACGCGCATGTGCCTTGGTTCAAGAAGCATCAGACTATGATCGACGAGGCATGGTTGCCAGGTCCGGCCGAACGGTTCGCTCAGTGGCAAATTGCCGCCCGTCTGATCATGGGCGCCGGATACGAGGCGATTGGAATAGACCATTTCGCCAAGCCGGATGATGCGCTTGCAGTCTCGGCTCGCGCGGGAACAATCCGCCGCAATTTCCAGGGCTACACCGAGGATCGCTGCGAAACACTGATCGGGCTCGGGCCGTCATCGATCAGCCGGTTTCGACAGGGCTATTCGCAGAACATGCCGTCGACAGCCGAATATGGACGCATGGTCGAGGGGGGACATCTGGCCACGGTCCGCGGCATCGCGTTTTCCGAAGATGACCGTGTTCGCGGCTGGATCATCGAGCGCTTGATGTGCGATTTCGGCTTTTCAGCAGCCGATCTGGTGGAACGCTTCGGGGAAGCCGGACAAAAGCTTCTTTTCCAAGCAAGCTCCATCGCCATTGGCGACCCTGCTCGACCGCTTGAACTCCAAGGTGACAGTTACGTCGTATCGGCGGAAAGTCGTCCCTTTGTAAGGAGCATTGCAGCGAAGTTCGACAAATATTTCGAAAGTGGAACGGCCAGGCACTCAGTGGCAGTCTGAGTGCCACAGACGAACGTCACCGTCTTCAGTCGATCGCGAACCTCCTCAAAATCCCCGAAACCAGCAGCTAACAATTCGATAGTGCATATGACGCCACTTTACGATGGTGTGACGACACGGGTATTTCCCAAAGGGGGTCGCATGGCAGAGGGCTGGGACCCGCCGGAACCCTGCAGGCAGGGCTCCACTTAAAGCAGGTTGGATTGTTCGGCCCAGTCTTTCACTGAATGTCAGCGACGCACCCCATTGCGGCTTCCGCTACTCAGCGCTGCGGCTCTTGAATACCCCTTTGAGATGAGCTCATTCTGAGTAACAACCGCACGGCGTTCCCACGTGTCTGAAACCATGCATGAGTGCGGCTAGCACGCCCTGCGCCTTGTTCGCGGTTTCCGGGCCGCCCCGGCACTTACTTGACCTCCAGCTGCTCGAAGTTCGCGCATAGGCCTTACATGACGGATCGGTAGGCCGCGACCGCCGGGAAATTAGGCACCCGGGCGGCTGCGCCAATTGACCAACTTTATGCTTCGATTACTCGGAATCTGAACCTGACATGCGTCGCGATTTCTCTGACATGCCGGCGGCAGGCAAGCTTTCCTTTCTGGCCTTGGCAAACGCTCTGTCACCTTCCAGAAACCCTGCCAGCATGAACGGTATGAGTTCCGCTACCGTTTCAGACTCGCCATAGGTCTGGCGGTAAAGCGCCGCATAGTCCTTGAGTGCTTGGTTCAGGTCCGCGCTAACGGTGATGGTCATCTTCGAAGGTGTCCGGTCTGGAAGCTTTCCAAGTTTCAGATCTGCCATGATTACTCCTGTTCAAGTCGGGTATGGGCGCAGCACAAGATCCTTGTGTACAATCACGCGTAGGGGCCAACCGGGGCGGACGATAATGGTGGGTTGAATATTCAGGTTTTTTTCGGTGATGCGCTGGCCGGCTTGACTGATGTTTTGCTGAGTGGATTCCCGGATCGCCTTAACTAGGTCGCTTTCGTTTTCCCCAAAGCTCAACTCGGTACCAACGCCCAGTAGCGTCGCTAGAGCAACTCCCTTGATCAGCTGCCAGGTGTGAAAATCGACCTTGTCTTCAAGCCCGGCATAGCCGGCAGTATCCGTCGCTGGCAGATTGTCGATTTCGATCGAGGAACCGTCGGGCAGGATTATTCGCTGCCAGACCAGCAATGCGCGCCTCTGCCCAAAAGCCACGACGCTGTCATAAGTGCCGATGAGGCGTGAGCCTTGCGGAATGAGCACAATGCTGCCGGTGACTGTGTCGTGCACATTCTCGGTGACCTGCGCGACGACAAGGCCAGGCAAGTCGGAATTTATGCCGGTGACGAGACTGGCCGCGATCACGCTGCCGGCCATCAGTTGGTAGGGCGAGGCCGGCGTCTGCAGCGCGTGCTGATTGTAGATCCCGCTTGTGTTTCGCTGACTGATAAAATCGAGCTTGCGCTGTTGGTTGTTCTGGTCACCCTCGGCTGGGGCAACGGAAGCTGACACGCGCGTCGCTCCGGATTGCGGAAGCGCCTCAGACGGCTGCTGCGCACTCGGCCCGCCGCCGGCGACATCTGTCTGTCTGGGTCGATTGTCGATCCGGAACAAGACTTGCGACTCGCGCGCCTCAATTGCTTGCTGGGCAAGGCGCTGCTCCTCGGCGGAGATATCCTGCCCTGGCGCGATGCCGAGCTGACGTTGGCGTTCAAGGATGGGGCGACCGAGGTCGCCGGGCAGTGGCGGTCCGAGCACAGGGGCCTTCGGCATGATCCCGGAATAGTCCTTGGGAAGCGCTTCTAGTCCCTCGGCGGGTGGCTTGCGCTCGGTGTTATAGCGGTCCTCTGCCTGGTGCTTGATACGCCATGCCGGTCCTTGAAGCGCCATCATCGTGACGCCCAGAATGGCACCGGATCCGACTGCAGCGATGGCGACGATCAGACCGCGCCTGAATCGGACAGCGCGGCGGGGCGAGGCTCGCAATTGCAGCTGCTCGGGATCGAGTTTCGGCGGCGCATCGGATCGGGAAGTATCGGTCATGAGCGCTCCCCTCACCTGCTGGGCCGCGCAAAGAGCGGAATCCGCCGCGGCGGTTGCCGGCCGTCAGTCCTGGTGATGCGCACCACTTGCTGCTGTTTGGCGCCGAGGCGCAGTTCGGCGGCAGCAAAGAGGCGATCGACGATGTAATAGTTGCCGCGCATACGGAAGTTGACGAGCTGGTCATTGCCATCGGCGCCGACGATGAAGAGAGGAGGCGCTTCACCCTGATCAATGCGACGGGGGAATTCGATATAGACCTTGCTGCCATCGTCGAAAGCGCGCATCGGCCTCCAGGGTGGTGTGTCGCCGGTGATTGAATACCGGAAGCGGATATTCTCGAGCGCCACATTCGAAGCTACCGGCATGGCAGCCTCGGCTTGAGCGTTGCGCTGGCGTAGCGCGATGATCTGGTCCTCGCTATAGGTCCAGGAGATCGCCGCCATTGAGGTTTTCTCGGTGCTTTGAAGCTGCAAATGGTAGGTGCGTCGTTCTGTGGTGATCACCAGATTGGTGGTAAGCCCCGGCGCGAAGGGTTTTACCAGCACATGGGTGCGCTGATTGTCACCGGTGCCGCTGACGGTATCGCCGATCACCCAACGCACCGTGTCGCCGGCCGACACGGCTGTTAGCTTCTCGCCCGGCTGGAGTGCGATATCGGTAACGCGCTCCGGTGCGGCGTAGAGCTGATAGAGCGCGCCATCGGCGAATGGATAGACCTGAACCGCATTCATGTACCCATACCTGGTGGGTTGCTGCGTCGCTGCTTTATTGGCATCGGAGACCCGTTCTTCAGGAGAGCGCTTGTCTTCGGCCACCCTGCCCGGATTGGGCTGTAACTGACCGGGTAGCGGCAGCGGCTTTGGCACCTCGACTATCTTGACCGGCTTCTCCGGCGGCTTCTCGATTGCGGCTGGTTTGAAATCGGCAGCATCATAGTAAATCTCAGGCGGCGGTACCGGCTTCGACGCGCAGGCGGAGAGGACCGCTGTAGAGGCCGACAGGATCAGCACGGCACGGACCGGCGACATTCTATTCTTCATTGGTGGACTCCTTTTGGGGAAACGGACGTCGGCGCAGCACTGTCGAGCTCGCGCGACCAGTCGATGGCGTTGATGAAGACGCCGAGCGGGTTGTTGCGCAGTTGGTCAGTATTGCTTGGCGGGCGGATCACGATGGTGAGGATCGCGGTCCAGCGCGTCGTGCTGGCAAGGCTGCCGCGCTCAAAAACCTGCTCGGCCCATTTGACCTGGAACGAGCTGTCGGAAGCCCTGACCACGCTGGTCACTTGCACCGACACGCTGCGTGTGCCGATCTGGCCGAAAGGATCGTTCGCCTTGGCGTACTCGTTGAGAAAGAGCGCCGCGCGGTCGGTGGCGAAGTCATAGGCCGAAAGCCAGTTCTGCCGCACCAGCACCGGATCGGTGGAAACGGAACGGACATTCTGAATGAAGCGGCCGAGATGCCACGCGATCTGGGCATCGGAGGGCTCGTAGTCCCGGATTGCCGGTGCAACGGCGCGTGCCTCGCCGAAGCCGTCGACCTCGACGACGTAAGGCACGACGCGGCTCTGGATCGACTGCCACACGAGTCCGCCGGAAAGTCCGGCCGCCAAGGTCAGACAGCCAAGAGCCATGAACCGCCAGTTGCGGGCCTGCACTCGAGATGAGCCTATGCGCTCGTCCCAGAGCTGCGCGGCCTTCTGATACGGCGTGACCGGCTCGGGCGTCTTGCCGTAACGTTGAATGGGTCGCTTGAATAGCATTTAGTCGTCCTTGTCGTTGAGAGAGGGATTGGCGCTGCCTCCCGGCCTGTCGCCTTCACGGACGGCCTGCATGGCGGCGTGACGGTGGGCACGGGCTGTCTGTTCGGAACGCAGGCGCCTGGCCCAGCCGGGCGCGGCATCAGCGACCGGACCAGTAGGGCTTCCGGTCATGGATGCGGTCGGCGCACCACCGGTCGCGGTCCAGGCAGCTTCGCGCCCGGCATCAACGCTGCGCCCGAAGCCTCCTGCGGCAGATCGTGCCGCCCGCATTGCGGCGCCGCCGGCGGCGCTGGTCACACCATGCATTCCAGCAGCTACACCGGGCAGGCCGGACTCGGGCGATGTTGCGCGCCCCATCTGCCAGGCCGTAGAAGCCGCTGACCCCATGGTCGTGCCGGCACGGAGTGCGGTGAGACCGCTGCCGGTTGCCATGCGCGCGCCGGCAAATGCTGCGCCTGCGGCAACGAGCGATGCACCGGCTGCGGCTGCCGTGGTTCCAAGTGCGGCGCCCGCGCCAAGCTGCGGCGCGCCCGAGACAAGACCGGAGGCTATCCCAGGTCCGAAAATGCCGAGACCAAGGAGCGCCAAGGCGCCCAGGACCTGTGACATGGCGGCGGCCAGATCCGGCTCCTTGCCTTGCAGCGCGGAAGCGAACTCGCCAAAGAGCGTGGAGCCGATGCCGATGATGACGGCCAACACCATCACCTTGATGCCCGACGAGATGACATTGCCGAGCACGCGCTCGGCGAGAAACGCGGACCGGTTCCAAAGCGCGAAGGGCACAAGAATGAATCCGGCCAGAGTGGTGAGTTTGAATTCGAGGATGGTGATGAAGAGTTGGATGGAGAGGATGAAGAAGGCGATGATGACCAGGAACCAGGCCACGAGCAGCACGAAGATGGTGAGCGCGTTGCCGAAGATTTCTGGGAAGCCGAGAAGCTGGCTTGCCTGATCGAGAAGCGGCCAGGCGCCCTCGAAACCGGTTGCGGCAATGCGGCCCGGATGCAGGAGATTGTCGGCAGATAGGTTGCCGGATGACGCATTGATGCCGAGACCGGCAAAGGACCGATAAATGATGTCGGCGAGGTTCTTGAAGTTATTCAAGATGAAGGCAAAGACGCCGACATAGAGCACTTTGCGGATGAGCCGGCCGAATATGTTGGGTTCGCCGCCGAATGCCCAGGCGAGGCCGGCAAGTGTGACGTCGATGCCGATCAGGGTCGTGGTAAGGAAGGCGACATCGCCCGAGAGCAGACCGAACCCGCTATCGATGTAGCGGATGAAGGTCTCCATGAAGCGATCAATGACCCCAAGGTCGTTCATGCCGCCTTCCTCGTCGTCAGAGATTGGTGATCAGTTGCCGGGATAGGCCCTGCCTGTGCCGAGGAAGCGCTTTGTTGTCTCGCGCGCGGCCTCCTCGGACTGCGCCTTGCGCGCCGCATCCTCGGCCTCAGCGCGGAACTGCGTTGCGAGCAGCGTCTGGATCTGCATCTGCTGCTTGGTCGAAAGCGCAAGGAGCTGGTTAGTGGCCTGACTTGCCTGAAGCGCACCGGCCGCGCCTTGGCTGCGGTTGACGAGATCGGCAAGCAGGTCACCATCACCGCGAACATTCTCGACGATCTGCGACTGGACACCCATGGTCTGACGGAATGCCTGCATTGCGCTTTGCCAGCGGTCACGTGCGGCGCTCGCCACATCGCTGACCTTGATCGTGGCGTCGTAGCTTTCCGGATATTGATTACGCCACTGGTCCTGAAGCTTGTTGAGATCAAAGCTCAGGCCACTCGCCTGGTCCATCAGACCGTCGATCCGTTGGAGCGAGCCGGTAAGCTGACCCACGGAAGAAAAATCCAGACTCTGAAGATTGCGTGCCATGTTCTGCAGCACGGTCGCCTGGTTCTGGAGCGACTGGATCTGGTTGTTGATCTGCTCCAGCGAGCGCGCCGCCGTGAGCACGTTCTGTGCGTAGTTCGACGGATCGAACACGATGAGCGCGTAGGCCGGCTGCACGTAGTCGGCCATCGGCTTGGCGATCAACGAAAGGGTGATCAGGCCCGAGAGAAAGCGGCGCCGCATCATGACGATTGCTCCTTGGTTGGTTGAGGGAATTGCTGGAGAAGCTCGGCCGCCCAATCCAGGCCGCGGGCGCCGAGGAAGCGAAAGACAAAGCTGTCCTGCCCGTGCTTGGACAGGACCCTGTCGATCAGGCTTTGCGCGGCTGGACCCGAGGCGCCGCAAAGTGCAAGCGCGATGGGGCCGAGCCCGAGCTCGAAGAGACGGTTGCCGCAGCGCGACTGCAAATAGTAGTGCCGCTTCGGCGTGGCCCGGGCGATCAGTTCAATCTGCCGGTCGTTGAGACCGAAGCGCTCATAGGCAGTCCGTGCCTGCGGTTCCACGGCACGATCATTGGGGAGAAAAATGCGCTGTGGGCAGCTCTCGATGATCGCCGGCGCTATTGCAGAGCCGGCGATGTCGGCAAGCGACTGCGTGGCGAAGATCACCGATACGTTCTTCTTTCGCAGCACCTTCAGCCATTCGCGGATGCGGGCAGCAAAAAGCGGATTGTCGAGATAGACCCAGGCCTCATCGAGCATGAGCAGCGTCGGTCGCCCGTCGAACCGCTCCTCAAGGCGATGGAAGAGATAGGTGAGCACAGGCAGCACAGCGCTTTGGCTATGCATCAGCTCCTCGGTCTCGAAGCACTGCACATCCGACAAGGCCAGCCGATCGTCGTCGGCATCGAGCAATCGGCCGAAGGGACCGTCGAGCGTGTAGGGCATTAAGGCGGACTTCAGTGCATTGGACTGAAGCAGGACCGACAGACCGGTCAGCGTGCGCTCCTGCGCCGGCGCGGTGGCGAGGCTGTTGAGCGCCGACCAGATCGCCTCCTTCACCTCCGGCGTGAGGGTGACGTTCTCATGGGCAATCAGGCCGGCGATCCATTCAGCTGCCCAGCTGCGCCTACCCTGATCACCGATATTGCGCAGTGGCTGGAAGGCAAGCGCACCGTCCGAACCCAATACATGATGCTCTCCACCCATGGCGAGCGTTGCCGCGCGCGCCGAATTGCCTTTGTCGAAGACATAGACCTGCGCGCCGGCATAGCGACGAAACTGCAGGGCGATCAGGGCAAGCAGCACCGATTTTCCGGCGCCGGTCGGTCCAACGATCAGCATGTGGCCGACATCTTCGACATGGGAAGAAAGCCGGAACGGAGTCGACCCGCTGGTTTCGGCGATGAGGAGCGGCGGGGCCTCTCGTCCAGTGAATTCAGCCAGATGCTCGTTCGCCGCAGGACCGGCCCACACCGAGGAAAGCGGCATGAGATGGGCAAGGTTCAGCGTGTGAACGAGCGGCTGACGAACGTTGGCATAGACATGACCCGGCAGCGAGCCGAGCCAGGCTTCGACCGCATTGACGCTTTCGCGGATGGTGGTGAACCCGAGCCCATTGATGATGCGCTCGACCGCGCGAAGTTTCTCAGCGGCGGCTTGGCGATCCTCGTCCCATACCGTCACCGTTGCAGTGAGATACCCGAAGCCGACATGATCGCCGCCCAACGCCTGAAGTGCTTCATCGGCGTCGAGCGCCTTATTGTCGGCGTCGCTGTCGATGAGCGGAACGGGTTCGTTGCTTACAACCTCGCGCAGGATTGCGACGATCGATTTGCGCTTGGCAAACCACTGCCGGCGCAAGCGGGTCAGCGTCTTGGTGGCCTCGGTCTTGCCGAGCGGAATGAAGCGCGTCATCCAGCGATAGGCGAAATCCTGATGATTGAGGGCATCGAGGATTCCGGGCCGGGTGAGGTTCGGAAAGCCGAGGATGGTAAGTGTGCGAAGATGTTGCTCACCCAGCATCGGCTCCAAGCCGCCGGTAAGCGGCACATCGACCAGGATGCCGTCCAGATACATTGGCGTTTCCGGCACGGCGACCGGATGGCGGCGGGTCGAGATCGTGTCGTGCAGGTATGTCAGCGTCTCGGCGTCATCGAGCGGACGCACTTCGGGCATGAAGCCCGACAGAAGATCCAGCACACGGTCGGTCTCGTCACGGAACCGCGCCATCTCCTGGCGCCAGTCTCTTTCGCCTTCTGAATGATGCTTGTCGACGAGCGCGCTTTCCGCCCGCGCCTGGGCGTCCGGTGGCGGCATGGACAGCAAGGTCAGGTGATAGCGGCTCTCGAAATGCGCGACCTTGCCTTCGAAGGCAGCACGCCGTTCTTCATCAACCAGCCATGACGCCGCGTCCGGGAAACGCGAGGACGGATAGCCCAGCGCTTCGATGCGCTCGGCCTCGAAAAACAATGTCCAGCCGGAGCCAAGGCGTCTAAGCGCATCGTTGGCCCGGGCGCAGATGCCGATGAGTTCGGCTTCGGTCGAGCTTTCCAGATCGGGCCCGCGAAACCGAAGAGTCCGCTGAACGCTGCCGTCCTTGTTGAGCACGATGCCGGGCGCCACCAGTGCTGCCCAGGGCAGATGGTCGGCAAGCCGGTCGGCCTTGCCGCGATATTCCGAAAGGTTCAGCATGCGAGCCATCCCCTCAGGCGAAGGTGACGGACAAGCACGCTGGCAAAGTCGGGATCGCGCCTTGCGGCAAAGACCGCGAGCGTGTGGCCGCCAAGCCAGAGCACTAGCCCGGCAATCCATTGCTGCAAGCCTAGTCCGATGGCCGCAGCCACCGTGCCGTTGAGGATCGCCACCGCCCGCGGCGCGCCGCCAAGCAGGATCGGTTCAGTCAATGCCCGGTGAACGGGAACCTCGAAGCCCTCGATATGTTGCACTCCGGCGGCCATCAGACGAGCGCCCCGCCGCCAAAGGAGAAGAACGAGAGGAAGAAGCTCGATGCGGCGAAGGCGATCGACAGGCCGAAGACGATCTGAATCAGCCGGCGGAAACCGCCTGCAGTATCGCCGAAGGCAAGGGTCAGGCCGGTGGTGATGATGATGATCACCGCGACGATTTTGGCGACCGGTCCCTGCACCGATTCCAGGATCTGCTGCAGCGGCTGTTCCCAAGGCATGCCGGAGCCGGCAGCGTGCGCCGGAACTGTGAGAAGAAACGCGAGCGCGGCAAACGAAAGAAAGCGGAGCTTCTTGCGCATAAGGGGGCCTTTCAGAGTTGCTGGAGTTGCGGAGGCGTGAGTGGGGTGACGGCGTAGTCGCCGCTGCCGTCGAGACCTGTGACCTCAGCGATTGCATCGATGCGGCGCGACGAGCCGCGCCCCGCGATGAAGACGATGAGATCGATGGCATCGGCGATGAGGCGGCGCGGCACGGTGACGACAGCTTCCTGTGCAAGCTGCTCGATGCGATAGAGGGCAGAGCGCGCCGAATTGGCATGAACCGTGGCGATGCCGCCGGGGTGCCCGGTGTTCCATGCCTTGAGCATGTCCAGCGCTTCCGCGCCCCTGACTTCACCGACGATGATGCGGTCGGGGCGGAGCCGGAGCGTCGAGCGCACGAGATCGGCGAGTGTGACCGAGCCCCGCCTGGTTCTCAGGGCAACGCAGTCCTTTGCTGCGCATTGCAGTTCGCGGGTGTCCTCGATGAGGATCACTCGCTCGTCGCATTCGGCGACTTCGGCCAGCAGCGCATTGGCAAGCGTCGTCTTACCCGACGACGTGCCTCCGGCGACAAGGATGTTGCGCCGTTCTCGGACTGCCTTTATCAACGCATCGGCCTGCAGCGGCAACATGATGCGATCCGCAACATAGTTGGCCAGCGTGTAGAGCTTTGCGGCTGGTTTGCGGATGGCAAAGCAAGGCGCCAGCACGACAGGCGGCAGCAGTCCCTCGAAGCGTTCGCCCGATGGCAATTCGGCGCTGACAATCGGATTGTCCGCATGCGCCTCGGCACGCACGTGGGAAGCGACTAGGCGGATGATGCGTTCCGCCTCGGAAGGATGCATATGCACGGCCGTATCGATTCGGCCTTCTCCCAGCCGGTCGAGCCGCAGCGCGCCATCGGGATTGACCATCACCTCGATGACCAATGGATCGGCCAGCGCCTCAGTGATCGTCGGACCCATGGCGGTGCGCAGCATGGCGCGGCGTCGGTGGTCGGCCTCTGGATGAGCGCTCATCCTTCCCCTCCTCCGCCATTGTCTTTGCCAAGCGAGCGTTTCCCCGATGCGATCTGGCGACCGACCTGCTCGACGAATTTGTCGAAACGCTCCTGAGCAATCGCCTGTGTCGCCTTGTCCGGAACAGGCGTGTGGGCATGAAGCGTGATCGAAAAGCGGATGAAGAGCGCCAAGCTTTCCAATGTCATGTCGACATCGCGCCTGACGTGACTGAGGTCGCGGGAAAGACGGTCCAGCCTCATGCCATAGCGCCGATCGAGTTCATTCTCGCCACGCCGCTCGATGAAAGCTTCTACGGCCTTCGCGACGACCGCGGATTTTGTGGTCGAGGGATCGCGGCTGAGGTTGTCCAGCTTCTCGCTCAATTCCGGTTCGAGCAGAAACTGGTGACGAATGCGGTGGGGCTTCATGCGCTTGTTCCAACTGGCCGGCGCTGGCGGGCCGGCGGCGGAACAAGCATTATCGAGATGCCCAAAATTGCTTACGGCCGTTATCTACGCTGAGATACGCTCGAGCTGCGGAAAGCGTTCAGAAGCCGGGGACGATATCCTTATCATCGCCCCTTCCCTCGTTGATGCCATAGGCACCTGCGACGGTGGAGATCCGGTCCATGACGCGCTTGTCCGCCATCGCCTCGCTATCATCGTCTGCGGGTCTGGACAGATCGTCCTGGTCCGGTTCCTGCGTGACGGCGGTATGTTCTTCGGGTAGGCCAGGATGGCGCTGCTGCTGAACACCTCCCTCGTCCGCATGCGCGGCGCCAGCGCTTTCATCGTCGGACGCAAGACGACGGTCGACGCCGCGTACTTGCCCAGTCCAATCGTCCGGCCGCGACATCGGGCAGTCCGCGTAGGGTCCGTCGCGCAACACCGGCGAAGGCAGCACCCGCTCGGTGAAATTGTGATCCTCATAGTATCGCAGCTTTTTGGCCCGGATGGGGGGCAATCCCGAAACCAGCACCAGTTCGTCCGCGGGCGGCAATTGCATCACCTCGCCCGGTGTCAGCAGCGGGCGGGCGGTTTCCTGGCGGCTCACCATGACATGCGAGAGCCAAGGTGCCAGCCGGTGGCCCGCATAGTTGCGCATGGATCTGAGTTCCGTGGCCGTGCCAAGCGCGTCCGAGATTCGCTTGGCCGTGCGCTCATCATTGGAGGAAAAGGCAATTCGCAAATGGCAGTTGTCCAGAATAGCGTTGTTGTCGCCATACGCTTTGGAGATCTGGTTCAACGATTGCGCGATCAAGTAGGCACGAATTCCGTAACCGGCCATAAACGCGAGCGCGGTCTCAAAGAAGTCGAGGCGACCGAGCGCCGGAAACTCATCCAGCATCATCAGCAGTTGATGCTTGCGGCTCTTCTTTGGGTCACCCTCGAGGCGCTCCGTCAGCCGCCTGCCGATCTGGTTCAGGATCAGTCGCACCAAGGGCTTGGTGCGCGAGATGTCCGATGGCGGCACGACCAGATAGAGCGACATCGGCCACTCCGCATCCATCAGATCGGCAATGCGCCAGTCGCAGTCCGATGTTACCGCCGCCACGGTCGGATCACGGTAGAGGCCGAGAAAAGACATGGCGGTCGAGAGGACGCCTGAACGTTCGTTCTCCGATTTGTTCAACACCTCTCGTGCCGCCGAGGCCACGACGGGATGGACCTGAGGCTTATTGGCCGCGCCGAGATGGTTGGTCGTCATCATTCGCCGCAAAGTCGCGGCAAACGAGCGTTGCGGGTCCGAGAGAAAGGTGGCGACGCGGGCAAGAGTCTTTTCCTCTTCGGCGTAGAGCACGTGCAAGATAGCGCCCACCAGGAGTGAATGACTGGTCTTCTCCCAATGATTCCGCCGCTCCAGCGCGCCTTCCGGATCGACTAGAATGTCGGCGATGTTTTGGACATCGCGAATCTCGTCCGAACCTTTGCGTACCTCCAGCAGCGGGTTGTAGCGGGCCGATCGCGGATCAGTCGGATTGAACAAAAGGCAATGCGAGAACCTCGACCGCCAGCCGGAGCTCAGCTGCCAGTTCTCGCCTTTGATGTCGTGAATGACGGCCGAGCCGGACCAGGAGAGAAGGGTTGGGACAACCAGTCCGACGCCCTTGCCGGAACGTGTCGGCGCAAAGGCCATGACGTGCTCAGGCCCGTCATGACGCAGATACCGGTCCTTCAGTTTGCCGAGGAAGACGCCTGCCGGCTGAAACAGCCCTGCTTTCTCGATCTCCCGCGTCGCCGCCCATCGAGAGGAGCCATAGGTGGTGACCAAGCCGCGCTGGCGCGCGCGCCAGAGGGAACCAGCGATCGCAGCGGCACAGCCCATGAATCCACTGGTGCCCGCAAGCATGCCCGCCTTGTCGAATACCTCGGGCGCATAGGCATCGAATTGGAACCACCATTCCAACAGTTTCCACGGCTCGTAGATCGGCCAGCCAGCCGCGACAAACCATGGCGCGCCGAGTTGTTCCTGAAAGGCTAGCATATGAGCGCACCATTGCGTGGCAGCCCACACGCCGAGGAGAACGATGGCGAACACAATGGCGATCTGCCCAATCAGAAGCTTCGTGGGCGTCACTGGCTTGCTCCGCTGTTCTGGAGAGATGGATCGAGCATCGCCCGGGACGGCCGGAACAGGAATGCGCCCTATGTACGACTTGGTGCGATGAGAGGCTGTTTGGCGCGCCGTTGCTCTCCTTCGAGGTGTATCAATATTCGCGCATTCCCGAGGACTGCTAAGTCGGAGGGGACTATCGGTCGTGCCTATCGTGAGCACGTGGTCGGGGAGCGGCGGTGGCGTGCGGGCAAGCCGCTGAGGAAATTCTGAACATCGAGTCCGGTCTGAGGTACAACAAGCCTATCGAGTCCGGTCTGAGGTACAACAAGCCTATCGAGATCGGATCGCGAGGTAGCCCTGCCCGCCATGGGAATTCCTCAGGCGAGTACCGACATATTGGGCGCTGCCTTATAAGTGGAAGGCGCCTTCCCGTTGCCTCTATCGCAGATAAGTTACCTTCCGGCCTTCGCGCTGGGTTTCCCAGCTGGACTGCGTTTCAGTCTCAATTCGCTGTGCTTCTTGTGAGCCAGACACCATTTCTCGGACGGTGAATTGACGACATTCATTGTCCGACAAGCCCTCGCCGGCGATCTGTTGGGCAGAGGCGGCTATCACCCCGGCCGTGGCACATCCGCGCGCTGCAGAACCTCGATGAGCCGCCGGCTCAAACGCCCAGGCGGATGCAAAGATCCACAGATGCGTTCCGCCAGCCCTAGTTGCCAAGCATATGACCGGCATTTCGCAACGCGCCTAGGAAGAGGCCGGCATGGTGAGTGACATCGATTTTGGCCTGCATTGACACCGGCATGCTGGTCCAATTCTCCAACGGTGCAATGAAGCGGGAGAAGGTATCGTCGACGACGCAGTAGCGGCTAATAAGGCCTTGTCTGTCCAACGCCAGCACACCAATCTGCCCGCCTCGATATCGGATGGCTGCGAGCCGTTGGACCTCGGCGTCATCATCGATCCGCACATCGAAAAGCAGGTTTCCGCGGCTCCTCGCGGCTATCTCCGCCGCTTTGTCATTAAAGCTCAAGCAGAGTGAGCGGACGCTTTCCACTGCCATCTGGAAAACCAACAAATCCAGTTCATTCACGGCCATGTGGGCAGTTGAGCCAATAAATGGATGATTGCAATGTCGCACACGGCTTGTTCACAGGTGTCGGCGACTGATCGTTCGTGGCTTTCTTCGAGGGCGGGAAGCCGCTTGAGGCCTGCTACGCCGGCGAAGGCTGTGAAATCGTGACCTCGAAGAAAGGAAACCGCATGGGCGTCAAATTTCGCTTCGGCGTCGCCTTGGCCTCCTCACACTTATTTGGCTGACTCAGCGGGCAACCCGGTCGAGAAAAGCGTCGAATGCGGCAGCGACAACGCGCATCGCAAAGCGATGCTGCCGCCGTACGCGGACAAAACCCTTTTCGATGTCCACAATCCCGTCCTTGGCAAGCATCGCCAAGCGTTCGGCTGAATCGAGAAAATGGATCGGATCAGATCCGTGGGCGGCACAGATTGCCGGCACATCGGCCTCGAGATCGCACATTAGTCGCTCGATGATTGCGGCTCGCGCGCGGTCTTCCTCGGTGAGACGGTAGCCCTTTGACGTCGCCAGACGGCCAGCTGCGATGTGCCGGCAGTAGGAATCCCGTGTAACCTCGTTCTGGACGTAGCCCTCGCCGACACGCCCGATAGCCGACGCGCCGAAACCGATCAGGGTTTTGCAGGTGTCGGCCGAGTAGCCCAGCGAGTTGCGCCGCAGGCGACCGGTTTTCTGTGCCAGCGCGAGATCGTCGTCCGGCAAGGCGAAATGGTCGAGCCCGATCTCTCGGTAGCCGGCGGCAATCAGCGTCACGGCAATGGCCGCATCCTGTTCGGCGCGGGCAGCGCTGCCCGGAAGCGATGCCTCCTGGATGAGGCGCTGATTCTTAATAAAGGACGGAATGTGCGAGTAGCCGAACACCGCAAGCCGGTTGGGGCGCATGGCGACCGCCGCCCTCGTGGTCTCGACGCAAGACTGCACCGTTTGATGCGGGAGACCAAAGATGAGGTCGAAGTTGATGCTTGTCACTCCATGCCGACGCAGCATTTCGACGGCAGCCGCCGTCTGCGCCTCACTCTGGACCCGGTTGATCGCTTTTTGAACAATGGGATCGAAGCTCTGCACGCCGAGGCTCGCGCGGTTCACGCCGGCTGCTTGCAAGGCTTCGGCCATATCGGCCGTGAACGTGCGTGGATCGATCTCGACGGCGATCTTAGCTGTTTCCGCAAGCGCAAAGTGGCGGCGCAGGAATTCCGTCAGGGCGAGGAACTCAACTGGCCCCATGAGAGTTGGCGTTCCGCCGCCGAAATGCACATCGCTCACGGGCAGCGCCTGCGGCGCGTGCTCCGAGACCAAACGTATCTCGTCACGCAGCGCCGCCAGATAATTAACGATCGGCGCATCATGGCGGGTGATGGTGGTGGGGAAGCCGCAATACCAGCACTTTGATCGGCAGAACGGAACGTGCAAGTAGAGTGACGCCGGATCGTTAGCCGGTAGGTTCCTGAGCCATTCCTCATAAGCGTCGGCGCCGACCGCCCCAGAGAACTCCGCGACAGTCGGATAGATGGTGTACCAAGGCAGGCGGGCTTCGCGATGTTTTGTGGTCTGCAACAGTTACCGTCCCATGTTGTTGCCTTCCATCCTTACCACTGCGCTCTCCTGTGTCTTTGCGCTATATCAGTCCGGTCCGCTTTGGGCCCGATTATTTCGCAGCGATAGCTCCATTCAGCCTTGGCTGGACAGCGATGGTATGAGCACGCGCTGGTCAGCGACAAGCGCCATGGGTTTCCCGTCGAGACTTTCCCGCACACCGTTTGGTGCTACTATCCTATCCTATCCCCTCCCTTCAGCGTCCGATGGAACGCAGCATGCCCCATCCGACCAGTCGATTCGGCGTTGGGACCAGACTTTTGCTCGCCGGCTGGTGCGTAAGACGGCGTCACGTAGCGATACCTGGCATCTCGATGAGTTCGTCGTATTAATTGCCGGCACGAGGCTTTGCCTGTGGCGCACCGTCTGTCAGAGCGGGAATTGTGCTCGAGGAGACCGTCCAGGTCCGCCCCTGCCAAGGCTGCAAGCCTGATGAACCAATTTAGAAAGTAGCGCTACGCCAGGCGCATGATCACCGACAAATCGCGCTCCTGTGGCCCGGCAAAGCGCCGGAGTGAAGCGCAACTCAAGCATCGCTCGCAACTGACAATCGAGCGAATTCGCATGTGCTTCCGTAAAAACAAAAATGGCCCATGCACGGCTTCCGATTCAGAGAGGGGCTTACAACGGCTCGTCTCGACCTTCCCGCCTTTCCGAACCACTTTGTCCGGACTAGCTGGAAAGCTGGTGCACCTCGCCACCGCCGAGGTTGGCCCTTCGCCCTAACGAGGACGCTTACGCCTAGGCATGTCGGCATCAGTGGGGCATCTCGGCTGACGTACCGAGCGGTGCACTCGCATGATGTCAACAATGTCGAGGCTCAAAACAAACAAAAGATATCGCCATTGAACGATACTGTCGCGAAGCGAACAGACGAACCATGTCCGAACATTTGCTTTTCGTGCTCAGCTTGACCCTCAGAGCAAAAAAGGAAACGCAAACCAAGGTCCGACGGCAAACTTGAGTGTCAATCGTAGCTTGGTCGTGAGGTTGGCACGTCACTTGCGGGGTGATTTTCGAAGCCGTTGTGACGGTACGCCCGCAGCTATCGGAGATAATCATGGCGATCGAATCGGAAGTGTTTGATTCCTCCCCGGGCATTTCAAGCAGGTGATATGAGAACAACAACTTATCGTGTGGAAGTATGATTTCAGCTTCATCGCCCCTGTTGTTGAATAATTATTATGATCCGCGTGTCACACTGCGATAGGCGCAGCGCGATGTGAATCGTTTTCGATTCTGGGGACAGGAAGGGCTGGCTCGTTCGTTGACGTCCCCTTCTTCAATATTTGAACGGAGATCAAGAATGAACATCAGGAGCCTCCTGCTCGGCTCAGCTGCGGCCCTGATCGCCGTTTCCTGTGCCCGAGCCGCCGACGCCATCGTCCTGGCCGAGCCTGAGCCCGTTGAATACGTCAAGATCTGCGACGTTTACGGCGCTGGTTACTACTACATCCCCGGCACCGAGACCTGCCTGCGCATCGGCGGCTATGTCCGTTACGACATCGGCCTCGGCGATGTCGTATCGTATGACCAAGCCAGAACCACGGATGTGAAGACTGGCGAGGCCCAGGGCATATGGCAAAACCACACGCGCTTCACATTCAAAACTTGGACAGGGCAAGAGACCGAACTCGGTACATTGCAGACCTACATCGAGACCCGCATGACCTACGGCAAGCACACCGCCTATTCCGGTTCGGACAGTCCTCGATACTATGCCTTCAGCCAAGGCATCACGTTGACTTTCGCCTGGGTTCAGCTTGGTGGCCTCCGAGTTGGCAAGGACTGGTCCGCCTTCGACATGTTTATTGGCTACGCGGGCGACGTGCTCAATCAGATGCTTATCCCGTACGGCGCCTTCGATACTAATGTGGTTCAGTACTACTTTGACGCCGGTAACGGCTTTTCGGCTGTGGTTTCACTCGAAGAAGGCTCGGGCCTGGTCGGCACCATCGACAGCTACGTTCCGCACCTAGTCGGCGGAGTGAAATACACACAACACTGGGGCGCGATCACCGGCGTTGTCGCTTATGATAGCAACTACGAATCGGTCGCCGGCAAGGTCCGCATCGACGTCGATGTTACCGACCAACTCTCGCTATTCGGAATGTTCGGCTACGGCTCCAGCGGCAAGCTCAACGATGACGTCACTAACGCAATCGACGCTCATGGTCGCGGGTTCTACAAAAGTTGGGGCGGTAACTGGGCTTTCTGGGCCGGCGCCACTTACAAGCTCAATGAGACAACTTCGTTGAATCTTCAGCTCTCAGGTGATCATCTCAGGAACTATGGTGTCGCTGCAAACGTTGCCTATGCGTTTCTTGCAGATTTCACAATTACAGCCGAACTCGACTACGACCGCTACGGCGACTTCGCCGTCGGCAAGGTCGACCCTTCCATTAGCTGGGCTAATGCCAACAAAAAGAGCAGTGTCGGCGGCATCCTCCGTTTCGAACGTTCATTCTAACGGGAGGAAGAGCTTCATCTCGGTGGCCTCAGGCGGCGAATGACGATTATGCGGGGGACCTGCCACGCCTGCGGCAGATAAGCCCTGACACGTTTGCAATCGGATACAGCTGCGATTAGGGCGCCGCCGATGCCCCGCTTGCCGGGAGTGACAGCTGGTAAAGCGTTGCGGCAGGTTTGCTGGCGGTCCCGGCGCTTGCGCTGACGCGTGCGGCGCAGTCCGGCGACACGGTGGAGGCCGCCGGCAGATTGGTGGGCGCGTGATCGCCGAAGCAATCGCCGAACTCGCCCAGTATCCCAGCTTCGATAACGACTGAATCGGCGGCGACTCAATGCAACCTTGGCTTCCGGAGACCGCGCTGACCGCCGCCGGCCTGACCGCGCTCGCCGCGCAGGATGCTTCGGACAAGCAAATCACCTGCGTCAAGGCGCCCTTCAAGTCGCTGATCGACCATGTCTTTATCTCGCCCAATCTATTTCATGATCCTCGCGCTCGACCGAACCATCGAGCGGTTCCTGGAAGTGTCCGATCATCGCCCGGTCCTCTTGCGACTGGCCGGGCCTATCGGTGAGCGTTAGATCTAGAACGAGGTTACACGGGATTCCTACAGCCCGCACATCGCAGCTGGCCGCCTGGCAAAGTCAAAGGGCAACCGTCTCACCGACGAAGACCGCGGCGAGCCGCAATCATCGAGCGAGGACGAAGTAGTGGACAGCGAAGGGTTTTATCCGCATGCGGCAGGAGGATCGCTTTGTGGTTAGCGCTATTGCTGCGTATTCGATGCTTTTCTCGACCGGGTTTGCCCGTAGGCACAGCCAAGCAGTGTGAGGGGAGCCAAAGGGATAACCAATCGTCGCTAAACGGCATGCTCCAGCAAATAACGGCAAGGCGGTAGCGGCGCGCTTGAGCGCCGGTTGAAGTGCTTGGAGTTTTTTCCGAATGGGCGAGCGTTGCGACTAATGAAGGCGTAACATCATTCGACGGTGACTGATTTTGCCAGGTTGCGTGGCTGGTCGAGATCTGTGCCCATGAAGAGCGCCGTGTGGTACGCAAGAAGCTGTATCGGCAGCGAGAAGATCATCGGCGCGATAATCTCGTCGGTGGCCGGCAGCACGATCGTGTGCATCGTATCGAGTTTCGATGCGGATGCCCCTTTTCCATCGGTGATAAGGATAATGCGCCCTCCGCGGGCGGCCACTTCCTGCATGTTGGAGACGGTCTTGTCGAAAAAGCGATCATATGGCGCGATGACGATCACTGGCATGTTCTCGTCTATCAATGCGATAGGACCGTGCTTCAATTCACCCGCCGCATAGCCTTCGGCGTGGATGTAGGAGATCTCCTTGAGCTTCAGCGCACCCTCCATCGCCAGTGGGAAATTTGTGCCACGGCCGAGATAAAGGACATGATGACACTTTGACAGTTCGCGCGACAGAAGCTCAATCTCCGGCTGGATGCTGTCCAGTACCTGCCTCATGAGGCGCGGCATTTCGGTGAGGCTCTCGACGAGCGCCTGCACCTCATCTTCGGTCACGGTTCCGCGGGCCTTGGCTGCGTGGATGGCGAGTGCGGCAAGAGCGGCTAGCTGGCAGGTGAAGGCCTTGGTGGAGGCGACGCCGATCTCTGGGCCGGCAAGGATCGGAAAGACCACATCGGCCTCCCGAGCGATGGTCGATTCGCGCGCATTGACGACAGCGCCAATTTTCAGCCCAAGCTGCTTGCAGTACCTCAGCGATGCCAGCGTATCGGCGGTTTCGCCCGACTGTGAAATGAACAGAGCCGCAGACTGCGGCGACAACGGAATCTCGCGATAGCGGAATTCGGATGCAACATCTATTTCGACCGGCAGGCGCGCATAGCGCTCGAACCAGTATTTTCCGATCAGCCCGGCGAGATATGCGGTGCCGCAGGCAGAGATCGCCAAGCTCGGGATCTTGGCGAAGTCGATGCCAAAAACCGCATCGGCACCATTTTCGATGAAATTGATATAATGACCGAGCGCATCGGCGATGACCTCGGGCTGCTCGAGGATTTCCTTCTCCATGAAGTGGCGATGGCTGCCCTTGTTGGCCAGAGTGGCCACGGCCACGGAGGTCTGGCGCGGACGCGCGACGGGGTGGCCGTCGTAATCAAAGATATCAGCGCCCGTCCTGCCGACAACGGCCCAGTCACCGTCAATGAGATAGGTGATTTCATTCGTGAATGGAGCAAGCGCGATCGCGTCGGAGCCCAGGAACATCTCGCCGTCGCCGTGACCGATCGCCAGCGGTGGTCCATTGCGCGCCGCAATGATGGTCGACGGATCATCCTCAAAGAGGATGGCAAGCGCGTAGGCACCCCTGACGCTTTTCAGCATGGCATGCACCGCCTCACCACGCCTCATGCCCTCCCGGCGGTGCCTTGCCAAGAGATGCGCAAGGACCTCAGTGTCGGTGTCGGTCTGGAACTCGGCTCCCGTCGCCGCCAATTCGTCCTTCAGTTCGGCGAAATTCTCGATGATGCCGTTATGGACGACGGCCACACCATCCGTGAAGTGCGGGTGTGCATTGCGTTCCGTCGGTGGCCCATGGGTTGCCCAGCGGGTGTGGGCGATGCCGATGGTACCACCCAGCGGCTCTTCCTTGAGCCTCCTCTCGAGATTGACGAGCTTGCCCTCCGCGCGCCGGCGGTGCAAGGTGCCCTCGGTGATCGTCGCAATGCCGGCCGAGTCATAGCCGCGGTATTCCAGACGCTTCAATGCGTCGACCAGGCGTTCCGACACCGGCTGTTGCCCAACGATGCCAACAATTCCGCACATGTTCTTCTCCGAATTCTTCCCGGCAGCCTTAGCCGACGCAGACGAGGGACGCCGCCCGGCATGCGCTCAGTTAGATTCTTCTAATGGAATCCAGTCAGTTCGGTAAAATTGATTGTTGGGATAGCCATCATCCACGCCATGGATGAACTAAACCTCAGTCCAATGCGGGTGATGTGAACCGGGGCGTACGCTTCCGCCTTCAACGGGCTGCGCATATCATGGCCGGCGCCCTCACCTGCGTTAATAGCATGCAAGCCGGCCGGAGGAGACGGGGAATACTTGGGCCGAGTGCGAATGGGTAGTCCCAGCGCACTCTTTGATCTCGCCGTTCAATTGTGCGGACGCTGCTTCATGCATCATTCCTCGGTTTGCTTCTCCAGGCCGGACGCAATGACTCCTTTCGGCGACGAGAAGCAAACCCTCTTCCGATCCCTGGGGCCACGCACCACGTCTTAGCTATCCGCATGGGCCGTGCGGCAGGCCGAGAATCGGTCGCCACAGTACCGGCCCATTCAGACGTCCCCTCCAGCGGATGCGCAACAGGCTGGCGTGAGAGATCTCGAGAAACCCGGCCACCGCCTCCGTTTTGCCGACGGGCTGCGGCTTTCCGATACGCGACAATGGCCACGTTGCGAGGCGAAGGATCCGTTCCATACGCGTATCGGTCACCGTCACGATCCGGGTGAGATTGTTAGCCAAGCCGAATTCGATCATGCCGGCGAAGAGCTCGTAGGTTGCTTGGGCAAGGCCGCCTGCCGCCTTGGGCGTTGATGGGGGCAAATCGAGCGCGAAACGGCTGCTTTCCCATATGTCGGGACTCGCGGGCGCCACAGCTTCACCCAGCAGCGCCGGGAATGTGTCGCGCAACATGGTCGGCCCAGTGGTTGGCAAGAGGCGCACGCAGCCACGAATTCGCCAATCGGATCCCTTGAGCAGCAGATAGACAGGCTTCAAGTCGTCAAAGGTGTCTGTTTCCATTTCGCCTCCGGTCTGAACTTCCCAATCGAGCCTCTCCTTGAAAACCCGATGTCTGAGCCCGTGCATCTCTTTGAGCTCGCCTGCGAATTCGCTGTAGAGGCCAGGTGTGATCAGCTGAATCATTCGTCGCCTCCGTGCGGGTTGTGTTCCCGCCATCGAAGGGCAAAGCGCACAGCGATGCAGCCTGTGGACGTTTACAGCTATCCTCGCGGAAGGATCCGGATCTCGCCTGACCGGAGGCAGCCAGCCTGGCAACCGCATGGATCGTCCGAACGCGAGCTTTGCTTGGCATTTTCCAGATGGAAGGCCCCCTTGCCCTTTGAGACCTGCTTTCCAAGGCGTATTCGCGCGTTTTATCCATGCCTTTATGGTCTTGGAGAGCGTGGCGGGCAGGCTACACAGTGGGTGGCCGAGAGGTCGGGAATCAGTTGGAATGGAGGAATTCGTCTCGCCAAAGAGGGGATCCTTTGCAATGCACTGCCTGCCCGACATTCCCGCTTCAACGTTACGCGCCACATACCGCCGAGTAACAGCCGGACCGGCGACGCCGGCTGTGCTGGTTGTTGGCCTGATCAGCGGCGGCACGGTGAATCTGAGCCACGTCGCCAGCCATTTCCACGGACCGGCGAGCGTAGCCTCCAACGATCGCCGGCGGCGACGCTTCTTCCAGTTTACCAGTTCGACGAGGACTGGCTGGCGTGTACGCTGGTGGCGCGGCTCAACCTACGCCCGCCCTTGCGGCTGTGCCTTGACTGCACCAATTGGAAGCAAGGACATAAGGTTCGCATCAAGGAGCGAGGCAATATGCATCGTCGTAACCTGATTAGAGCATTCATCGCGCTGGGCGTGTGCCCGATCTGCGCCCAGACCGCGCGTGCGGCCAGCGCCCATTGGGGATATGGCGGCTCGGTCGGGCCGGAGCATTGGGCCGATCTGGACACGAGAAATTTCGCCTGTTCGGCGGGCAGGCAGCAGTCACCCATCGACATCGCCGGCACGGTAAAGGCGGATATACCGCGCATCGACATCAGTTGGCTCAAGGGCGGCGGCAGGATGGTGAACAACGGCCACACCATTCAAATCAACATGCCGGAAGGCAGCACCTTGACCCGCGGGGATCGCGTCTACCAACTGGCACAGTTGCATTTCCACGCGCCGAGCGAGCATCACGTGGCGGGCAGGAGCTTCCCGATGGAAGCGCATTTTGTCCATAAAGACACAAAGAGCGATACTCTGGGTGTGCTGAGCGCCCTTCTTACGCCTGGCGCGACAAATATCAGCTTTGCCGGTCTCGCCAAGGTCTTTCCGGCCCGGCCCGGCGAGGAGATGGCAGTTGACGAGTTCGATCCCAACGGGCTTTTGCCAGCCTCGCTCGGCTACTGGACCTATGAGGGATCATTAACGACTCCGCCCTGCACCGAAAACGTGGAGTGGATGGTTGCAATGGAACCGGTCGAGGTCGACACCGCAGACATCAAGCGGTTTACGACGCTTTACGCATCTAACGCGCGGTCGATCCGTCCCTCCAATCGGCGCTTCATCCTAGGCCTCAGCTAAGGTCATCGCGCGCGTCAAGCAAAACCGCGGTAACAATCGGGGGGTTTCAAACAGTACGACGCCACCATGGTGGCGCTGGCATCACGATAATGCCCTAGGGTTCACAACAGCATGACCGGATCATGGGAACTTGTGGGCCGCTTGCTTGCGGAGAACTGGGTGGCGTCACCGACACCCGTACACTCCGGCCTGGATCTGCTTGATCAGGGATTGATAAATTCGACGCGTCGCTCCCGTGCTGCGAGAACCCTCCTTATACTGGACCAATTAAAATCTCCAAAAGTGGCAGTTTAGTTTGGACCAGTGAACTGCAATATTGGCTTGCAGTCAGGGAAGCGATCGTGACTGGTCGCGCCGGTCATGGATTGCTTGCGCTCGAACTGATGGAGTTGCCTGGATGTTTGAGGGTCCCATCATCGACGGTCGAATTAAGAATATTGCATCGGGATTTAGAGCCGTGAGCGTCTACGTCGATGCCACTTCAGCTGGAGAAGGACGTTTCGATCCCCGATTGCTTGGTGAAGCCTGCGATTGCGCGTTGGCGGATGGCCCGGCTTGGGCAGAAGCTCATCTGGCGAGTTGGTCCGACGCCTACGTCGTCTTTGGCGCGAAGCCTAACCGTACGCCGTGCTCAGCCCAGGCCCTCAGAAAGCGGGTTCTGAAAGACGGCACTCTTTCGACGATCAACCCGATCGTCGATCTCTACAACGCCATCAGCCTGAAATACGCAGTCCCGGTGGGTGGAGAGAATTTTGACGCCTATGTCGGAAGACCCCACCTGACGATCGCTGACGGGAGTGAGACGTTCGACACCATGATGAATGGAGAGGCGGTCAACGATCCTCCCTTGCCCGGTGAGGTCATCTGGCGCGACGACATTGGCGTCACCTGCCGACGCTGGAACTGGCGACAGGGCACTCGAACCCGCCTGAAGACCCTAACAGGCCGGATGTGGTTCGTACTGGAGGCGTTGGAGACCATGCCGGACGATGCATTGGCAGAGGCGACGGATGCCATGGTCGGAGGGCTGAATGCCTTGATGCCTGGCTGCAAAATCGCGAGCCAAGAAATTGCCATCGCCGGATGAGGTTTCCGGTCGAGCGAGCGGATCGCTGGCCGCCCGGGGCATCCGGCGCGATCGATCCGATCGAGATTATCAAGGGCTGAGAGAATGAATGTCGATCTCCATCAGTTGCTCATCGTCTTTGCTGCATATGTCATTGCCGCGGGGAGCCCCGGCCCGAGCAACATGCGCATTATGGGGGTTGCGATGGCGCGCGGCAGAGGTGCTGCGCTCATGCTTGCCTCCGGCGTCGTCAGCGGCTCGATCTTTTGGGGTTTTATGGCCTCCACCGGCATCTCCGCCCTGTTGGCCAGGTACGCCCAGGCACTGCTCGTTCTGCAGGTTTTCGGGGGGCTTTACCTGCTATTCCTCGCCTTCAGGGCGGGACGGTCGGCGCTTACGTCGGACGAGAAGCTGGCGGTGCGCGCATCGACCGACCAAGTCGCTCTTTCGCGGGGTGAGCTCTATAGGAAGGGCCTCTTGATGCATTTGGCGAACCCAAAATCCGTGCTGGCATGGATCGCGCTCGTCACGCTGGGGATCGGCCCGAATTCATCGTGGCAAAGCATCGCGGCGATATTGGGTGGCTGCGCCATCCTAAGTGTCACGATATTCTGCGGCTACGCCATTGTCTTCTCCACACCGCCTATGGTGGCTCTATATCGCCGCTGCCGCCGCTGGATCGAAAGTCTGTTGGCGATGTTCTTCGCGTTCGCCGGGCTGCGTATGCTGCTTTCCCGTATGTAGTTTCGAAAGGAATGGATGATGACTTTGTTTCGCGGCCTGTCGGCGTTCCCCCTTACGCCAACCGATGCGGAAGGGCATGTCGACACCGAGGGTCTGGCTCGTTTTCTCGAGCGTATTCAACGCGCCGGAGCGGACTCCATCGGCCTTCTGGGGAGCACGGGCGGTTATGCTTACCTCACCAGGGAAGAACGCAAGCGTGCCGTTCAGGCTGCCGTGGAATGCATCGGCGGCAAAACGCCTCTTGTCGTGGGTGTGGGTGCATTGCGTACCGATGAAGCTCAGGCTTTGGCGCGCGATGCCAAATCCGCTGGCGCTGACGGCCTGCTCCTGGCACCCATGTCCTACGTTCCCCTGAACGAGGACGAAGTCTTCCAGCACTTCGTCGCGGTGGCCGAGGCGGGGGAATTGCCTTTGTGCATATATAACAATCCAAGCACCACGCGCTTCACATTCAGCGACGCATTGATCGCCCGGCTGTCGGAGGTGTCCAACATCGTCGCGGTGAAAATGCCTCTGGCGGCAAATGACGATTACGCGGGGGAACTGGCACGTTTGCGGTCGATGACGCCTGACACGTTCACAATCGGATACAGCGGCGATTGGGGCGCGGCGGATGCCCTGCTTGCCGGATGTGACACCTGGTACAGCGTTGCGGCAGGTCTGCTGCCGGTCCCGGCGCTTGCGCTGACGCGTGCAGCGCAGTCCGGCGACGCGGTGGAGTCCAGTCGGTTGAACCGCGCTTTCGGGCCGCTCTGGACCTTGTTCAAACACTACGGCAGCTTCCGCGTTATGTTCGTCATCGCCGACTACCTCGGTCTGGCGCACGTCCAGCCACCGCGCCCTATTTTGCCGTTGCCGGAGGACGCCGGAGATGACATTAGGCAGGCATTGGAGAAGCTCGAATAGCCGAGCACAGGGCATGCCCAGTGCCACTGCTAGTTAGGCACCCGGCGCGCGGGCGTTCCGCGCACCGTTCGAGATGGAAGTTAGGCGGCGCAGAATTGGATCGGGTTGGTCGCGCTTTGGCTTTGCGGTCTCTTCGGTGGTGAAATGGTCGCAACGTTATCGTGCTCCGGTAGCGCCGGGAAGATGGGCGGCCATCGCAAACGCGTTCTGCAGCCGCATCGAACTTTCATCCGCGACCAAACGACCGGAAGTAGAATTTCGAGCTGATCGTAGGCCGCTCGCTGCCTGAAGAGGGTGCTCCGCGCTACATCGGTTTCGTCTATGGCTATGATCGCGAGCCGCAACGGCGCATTCTCGACCATCTCAAGAAGCAGCCCGTCCAAGCCAATCAGGATATCACCCTCATCACCGACGGTGGGGAAGAATCGCCGACTGGTTCCATATCACCGTGCGCATCAGGGTCCTTCGGCAGTTCGTGCAAGGGCTCGAAAACCAGGACGAGCAGACCGGACAGGACCTGCTCGAAACTCTGCGCAGGATCAAATGGCATCTCTGGCATGTTGACGTCTATCGGGCCCGTCACGAAATCGCCGACCTGCAATTCGACGCGGAAGGTCTCGAAACAGGCTAGCCGAACATGCGCAAGTTCCTGACCGCCATCGGCGAGTTCACCAGGCCTACATCGCCTCCGACAGTGCCAGCCTGATTAATTACGGCGAGCGTTAGCGGTCCGGAGATCGCATCTCTTCGGCCCTCGTCAAGGCCACCGTCAACGCCGTTCCAAGCGGGTCGCCAACAAGCGGCAGATGCAGTGGAGCAGGATCGGCGCACATCTTCTGCTGCAAACCCGCACGCAGATCCTCGATGACCCTCCCGACGCGCTTGGCGTGCAGCCCCTCACCTCGCCCGCGCCCCGCGGTGGTTCTTGCCAAGAGACGCTCGCTCGCATCTAACGAAAACCGCCGCTGCATTTAGCTGCATCCATTGTTCGGATGCGTGCGATCCAAACAATCAATTTGTTCAATCAGCTTCTTGAAAGCTAACCCTTGTTTGGTGGAACATGGGCTCTGGTCGTCGACGCTGGCTTAATGCAGGGGCTGCACGCAGGAGATACAATGCACAGAGATCGCAAGCGGGTTAGCGGCATAATGGCTGGCCGACCGGTGTCATCCCCAGGCTGCTGCAGCGTGCGGCTTGTCTGTCCCTCCATGATCTCTCGGAAGACAGTTCCGAATACTGCGACCGGTTGCCCGCCTTGTGTGTCGCCTCGATCTCATAACCGATGGTGAGCTGCTCAATGGGCTATCCTTCACCGGATAAGAGATGAAGTGCGAACGCTCCTCGGGGATCATGCCGATCGTACGTACGTCCTGCTTACTCTGGTCAGGCATAGAGCGCAATTTGTTGGCCCAGCTATGAAACTCTTGCCGGAAGTTAGCTCTGCCGCGTGCGTGATGGCTTGAGCGGACTGACGCAACGAAGGCTCACGAGTATTCGGTTCCTGCCGTCATTATGACGAGACTCAACGGTACCTTCAACATCGGCGTGGTTCGACTCGCCGCGCGAAAACAGGCAAATCTCGATTGAATCCGTCACGCGGTGTCAGCCTGGCATTGGTGCCTTCCCTTCTCAACAACTATCAAATCAGCATTCACGGATAGCCCAGTTTCTCACGTGCCGTAACGCCGTGCCTTCAGTTTCCACGTTCGCGTCGAGCTCGCGAGTGGCCAGAGTTCGGAGAACGGTCGAAGTCTAATCGCCGCGAAATTCAACGGAGGGTCAGCGGGGCCACGGGGGCAAAGTGCGACGGTGTCTAAGCCGTCTTTATGAGGGGAGAGGTACACATGGTTTTCCTGTTCCAGCAGCATCCGGCCGCACACCGAAGCAATGAGGAGCTAGAATTCAGATCGGACTTTCGCAAGGCGCGCACCGCGCATCAAACGCCGTTTCGTTGTGAAAAAAGGCTCAGTACCGACAACGTTTTTGTAATCGCCCTGGCGGCCTCGTTTGCGCTCTTGTTCGGGATACAGAGGCAGGACCCACAGGTCGACGAGGCGGTCCTAAGTGAACTGCGAACGATTCAGATCAACTACGCATTGCTCCAGCGCGATGTCGCCCGCGCTCGAACCGACATGGTATTGGACTTCCGCCCCGTTGATTCTACCCTCCAAGCATTGCAAAGGAACGTTACAAACTTGCAACGCCTTGCCGAGATTTCGCCCGATGAGAGCTCCGGAGCGCACTCCAGGTTGCTTGCACAGCTCAAAAAGTCCGTCGAGAACACGGAGGCTGCCATCTCGGCAGCGGCTGCGCAAAATGAGCTTCTGCAAAGCTCTCTCGTACGGTTTGCTCGCTCGGTTAATCGCCTTGAGGGGGCGCCGTCCAACAGGCTTGAACTCTCCAATTTGATCCTTCAGTTTTCGGCCAGACTACCGGGATTCAGCCTCGCATCACAGATCGATCAGTCTCTCAGCCGACTTCCTCCGAGCCAGGACCAAGCCACCCACGATGTTGTCCGCAACGGCCGCGCTATCCTGTCCGCGTTGTCGAGAGTGGACCGCGCAGCCGATCGGATCGCATCCTTTAACACGTTCGCCAAGGCCGCCGAACTGGAGCGCGAATATCTGAAAGACTACAGCTTGGCCAGCGCGCAAGCGCAGCGCACACGACTTTTCTTTGGCTCGGTGTCCATATGCCTCTGCTTGTTTGCGATCATTCGGGCCTTAAGGCTGCATGTGCGGACGAACCGGTTGGAAAGGCGGCTGGAGCTTGAAGAGGCAATGCGTGAGATCGAAGCTCGCTTCAACGAAAGTAAAGCAAAGAACGCGTCGCCGCGCTTTTCAACGGAAGCAGCGCTTAGACTTGTTCAACGCGCTTTCGACGCGGATCACTGCGCGCTTGCTCAGGTGGATCCGAGTCTCAGCAGGCATACCGAGTGCTTTGTGACGAACACGTGCATGCGTGTCTGGAACGTCGCGCTTCTTGATGAAGTCGTTTCACTTGTCCGCGCCGGACGGCCAGTGTTTCGCGTCGTTCCGGCGGCGGAAATGGTTCGCACCGCCCTAGACACTTCCGGTGTTTGTCAAATTGTTGCTTGCAGGGCCTCCGATCAGCAGGCTGTGGTTTGCATCCTTGTTTTTGAACGAGATCGCTCACTCCCCTCAGCAGGCGACCTGTGGGTTCTTGCCAGTGCCATTGTGCGTTTGAGCAACCATCTTGAAATGCAACGTGTAAATGCCGAACGCGACCTTCTGGTGAGTCGATGGGAGCAGGTGGAAAGGCTGAGGACCGTCGGCACGATCGCAAGCGGCGCCACACATGAGTTCAACAATATTTTAGGCGCAATAATCGGATATTCAGAAATTGCCCAAGGTCTGGTGCGTCGCCCCTCCAGAATACGGAACCACATCGACCAAATCATCTTAGCTGGACACCGCGCCAAGCTGATCGTTGACCAGATCTTGTCACTCAGCCGAAACCGCAAGCGCGTTGCAGTGCCTTTCAACGTCTCCGAAATTGTCATGGATCTTGCGCCATTGCTGCGGGTTACAGTTCGTGCGGGTGTTCAGTTGAACTTCAAGATCAACGAGTGGCAAACGGTGGTCGAGGGCAGCCCAACCGAGATGCAGCAGATTCTCATGAACCTGTGCAAGAACGCGTCGGAGGCTGTCTTGAACGAGGGCCGCGTCGAGGTTAGCGTTTCTCGCGCCCAGGTGTGCCAAACCAAGCCGCTGGCTCAGGGCACCTTGAGACCTGGAGATTACGTTCTCCTCTCCATCAGCGACGATGGCCCAGGAATCGCAAGTTCGATACTTCCGCATGTCTTTGAGCCCTTTTTTACCACGCGCTCTCTCGTCGGCGGGACCGGGCTAGGTCTTGCTGCAGTTGACAGGCACGTGAGCGCGCTCGCAGGATACCTAGACGTCACCTCGGTTGTTGGCCGAGGTACGCGCTTTGATATCTACTTGCCAGCCTCCGAGGAGGAGCCAGTCAGCGCTGACGTCACTTTCGGCCCATACAGCGGATCACCGGCCAACGGCGGAATCATTGCAGTCGTGGAGCCCGATCCAGCAGAGTTGGAGATTCACAAGGACAATATCGCCGCGCTGGGTTATGAGCCGATCGGCTTCGCGACCTTCGAAAGTCTTTGCGGCTGGATCGAGAGCGGGAAGGCAGCTGACCTGCTGATTTTGGCGAAGACGCCTTTCCTCGAGCGAGGACGGGCAGAGTCCGTATGCCCGGCCATCATGACGGTGCCTTTCATAGTCATCGGTGACATCGACCCCACGCCGGTCACATCTGACAATCAGGCCTTCGTCCTTCGGCTAGCGAGACCGGTCTCGTCCAGGACAATAGAGCATGCGATTCGTATAATGATGATGGCGTGATGCCGCCGACTCGCTCATTCTATGCAAGTGTGAGAAGGCCTGGCAAAAGACATCGAAGCAGAACAAAACGACGCGTCGCATCACAATGGACTTATCGATCCCGAGACGTTGTTCTAGCCTTAGTGCTTGTTAAGGAGGTCGGCTACTGTCTCTCCCCGTCGCCGGGCATCGGCGGCGAGCCATACCTCTCCCACCTCGTACAGGTCACCTTGGGTGTGGAACGGCACAATGACGTCAACGGCAGCCGACAGCATGTCAAGAAGCGTTCGATCTTCCACAGCGGCTCCTTGCGGGCTGCTCTTGACGAGGGAAAAGAGCTTTTTGAAGCCCTGGACCGGATCAGCCCCATGGATCGTTGATATTGATCCCGCATGGCCGGAGACGACTTCGCTAAGGTAGGCCCATGCAGCATCATCGCGCATCTCGCCGAGCAATATTCGGTCAGGGCGCATGCGCAAGCTCGCTTGCAGCAGTTGCTCGGCTGTCACCGCACCTACGCCGGCTCGGTCCTTCGGATAGAGTAACCGGACATGGTTCTCGTGCGGGATTACAAGCTCCAGCGTGTCCTCGATACTTATCAGTCTCTCTTGCGGGGGTATAGCGTTGATCAAAGTCTTGCTCATTGTCGTTTTGCCGCTTCCAGTAGGTCCGCAAAGCAGCATCGTGAGCCGTCCCGAAACACACGCTTGCAAAAACTTCTCCAAGTCACCATCGTCGTATTGCTGAAGAATAGTTTGGTCCTGCCGCTCTTGGCGCTGTTTTCGTGACCGCCATTGATTCCAGCGTGAGTATTCGTAGCGAGAAGAAACTTCCTTCAGTTCGGTCACACGACTTGAAGGACGCCGTATCGTCAGGCTTACTGTTCCTGAGGGAACAGCGGGCGGCAAACAGATCTGCAGCCGCTCTCCGTTCGGCAGCTCAGTCGCACAGAGGGGGCTTTGCGGTCCGACATCTTGCTTGCGCAGCGCTCCAGCGAGAATCGCGATGTCCTCCAGATCGTTATAACCTAGTGGTAGCGGATGTTTCGTGAAGACGCCGGCTTGTCGCACAAACGCTTCCCCAGGCCGGTTGATAGCGACCTCTTCGGTCCTCGGCTCCTCAAGCCATTTCAGAACGGGGTCGAGAAGCAAACGCAATTGAGGGTCAGCCTCCGATCGCATTGTTGTCTCTCCGGCGTTGGCGATGTTGGGGGGCTGGCGCCACGACGGTTGCCGTGAGACCGTATACATCCGAGAAATCGAGGTCGCGAGCCACAAAGATGGATACAGCATCTCCCTGGTTTTTCTTCAGGGTTGGCGGGATGTTGACCGTCGCTCTCAGTGTCGTCTCGACGGCTTGTCCGCCATTGCTCTGGAAGCTGTTGATGCCGCTTCCTCCGCCAGAGCTCGCCGCGTATTGACCGGCCGCCTGGAACGCGCCTTGAAGGACGCTCATCAGCATTGCTCCGCCAAAGCGTTCCCGGAAGTGATTATCCACCGTGCCAGGCACTCCGGAGCGGCCGAGCTCGTCAGCGCCCGGCGATGCTATCGAAACGAGGGCATGGTCAGGTGTTTCGATGCGCGTCCACAGCACGAAGACACGCGCATCCCCCTGTTCGAGACCATGCTGGATCTCGCCAATCACGGTCGTCCCACGATCCAAGAGCACGACATTGTTGGTGGCGCCGCGGACGTCTTTAGGTAAGACGCACTTCACATAACCGGGTAAATTTGTGTCGACTGCCGTTTGCAAAAGGCAAGGAATGATCGTTCCCTGAGTAATCACGAGATCAGGGTGCGGCAAAAGTGTGGCCCGGCTCGGCTCCTGTATGTCTGGCTTCAATCGGCCCGACAGGTCGCCACCGATCGAAATCTCATCCGCGGTCGCGGGAGCATCCTTGTGGTCGTCTTCGCTCCGCTGAGCCACGTCGGGCTTTTGACTGCTGCTGCTGTAGGCGAAAATTGGTGACTCCTCGGGCGGCGGTTCAGCTGCCGCGGGTTGCGGCGTGGATGGCGCAGGATCTGCCGCCTGCGCCGCCTTTGCGGGTGCTGGAGGTTCGGGAGCAAGCTCAATAGGCACGGGGCGGAACGGCTCGGCGTTCGGGGAAATTGGCGGGTTTGGCTGAGATGGTTCGTCTTGTGTGCTGGGACGACTTCCGAGCCAGATGAGCGACAGAGATGAGATGAGAACAAGACCGGCGACGGCCAATTTCTGTGATCCCGAAACATGCCGGCGGGCCGGCTCCGAGACCAACGATCCGGATGCATTTACATCGTGTCCCGACTGTGGGCCGGTTTCATTCATCGGCCCGAGCCTTTCAAAACGCGCCACACGTCGGGTCTCACTGTACCGGTCCCCGGCGCTTGTCCAACAGGATCATATGCCCTGTTGAAAATCGACAATACCGTATTGCCATCTCTCAGACGCCATTCCCGGGCGACTGCGGATACTTCAACATAGTCGCCTTTGACTGTGAAGTTGGCAGCGGCTTCCTTGCCGTCGGGATTGATAATGTAGAGGGAGGGTATACGGGAATTGCTTGCGAAGCCAAATACGGTGGTAAAGCCATTGTCGAAAACCTGCAGCGGCGCCAGCGATCGATCGCCCTTTGCGACGTAGTGAAAATTGCTTTCGTCGGAACTGGCAGTTGTACCGGGCCGATTCAACAAATCCTGAACCCTCTGTTCCTGCAGCACCTTTGCCCGGGCCTGACCAAGAATCGAGCGCTTTTCTGCTGCCTGTCTCAAAGCAGCGGCCTCATCACCGGGATAAGTGAACTGCACACTGTAGTATAAGTCAGGTTGCTGCTCATCTAGTTTTGGCATCGCTCTCGTTGAAATGCTGAAGACATATCTGCGGGTACCGGACTCACTGTCGGCCAGAACGACGACCGGCTGCGGCGGCAGGATCCGGCTGGCCTTAAAGAACAGGTAGTTGGCGCGTGGGAGCGCAGCCAAGTCTTTGCTATTGGAAACGGCCACGGCTGCGACGGTCTCGTTGGCCGCGAATGTGACGACCAGCGTTGCCCCCACCGCGGTCGACAGGCGCACCACTTCGTCGGGACGGTAAGCCAAGTAGCGCATCCGCGCATCATGCTTGCCGGCAAGCGGGGTGTCTTCCGCGGAAGCCTCCAGCGTTAAGAGTAGTGAACAGGCCAGGGCGAGAAACGCTCTTTTTGTCATGGCTGCACGTCACCCAGGTTCGACACGCTATCTTCCGAGGTTTGATAGGAAGTGACGAGTAGACCTCCCGGATTGGTGAGCCTTGATTGGGCAGGCAGATCTGTCAGGCGCTCGTAGCGGATGGTTGCTGTCCAGGTGGTCACCAGCGGCATCTGCCCATCGATGGAAAGGGTGCGTTTGTATCGGATCTGTTGAACGTCCGGACTGATGTCGTTTGAGGAAATATGCCCGACTTCGAGCTTGCCGAGCTTGCCGACTGTGACTTGCGGCGAGGTGGGATTCGGATAATTGAAGAAATCTTGATATTGCTGCCGCACAGCCGGTGCGCTGAAACTGGATACGAGGTCATAGCCGTATTGGGCGGAATCGGCTGTGTAGCTCTCGCGCAGGCGTACATATTCCCACAGCGAAGCATTTATGACGGCTCGCTCTTGGGTTGCCGGCAGTCGAGAGACTGACACTTCGCTGTCAACTGTTCCATCCGGGCGTACCCAGAGGAACACAGGTACGAGCTTGGCCAACGGGACCATGGCAGCGATGGTAAATGCCTGCGCAACATTTCCTAGGACCGCCGCTGCCGCAAAGGCTATGAGGGCCTTTGACAGGCGCCGCGCAGACTTCGCTCGTGAAGTTTGAAACGCTTCCACCTTCTTATAGTGGGCGGCTAGCGTTTCTCTCTCCACCAGAAGGGCATGTTCAGGAAATTTCACTTGGGCTCTTTCGCACATTCGACTTGAAGATCTTCAGGGGAGGTTTCCCATTGTCCCACGTTCAGTTGGAATGGCGAACCCGTGCAGGTCGCAAGCTTATCGGTTGTCTTGCAGGCCGCCAAAGCCAGTATTGACAAAAGTAGATAGTATTTCATGTTGAGGTACCGCGCTTGTCGATTGATTAACCACCTGCCGTTTTGGCAATGCGGCGATTGAGGCTGCTAAGAGATTGGTTCGCACCTGCCCAAGAACCGCCGGCTATGCTGCTGGCGATCGTCGGAAGCGCGACGATCAAAGCGTCACCAGCTAGGAAAAGCATATCGAGCTCGTAAAGCCCGATGATCTTGGCTGCTGTCGTACCCTTGTATTTGATCACCGCAAGCATGACTCCCAGCGCGACTGATTCGGCCGCGATAACTATCGTTGCAACGATGTTGAGGAGGACAAGCAGCAGCCCGTATGAGAGCAGTTGGCCGATCCATCTGGTAGCCATGTCTCGAGTGTGATCAAAAAGATAGCCTACAAGAACGAGGGGGCCGATCGCCAGGAGCACCTTCGTCAGAATTCCAACGGCATCATAGATCTCGAACGCTGTCCAGAGCGAGCCGTACAAAATCCATTGCGCTCCCTGGAAGGCAAGTATGTCCTGCTGATTCATTGGCCCAATTTCGGAAGCAATCCGCTGAAAGGCACTCTGACTTGCAGCGAACATTACGTCGAGCTTCTGGGGGATACCGATGAAGGGCAAGGTGCTTCCGCTGATCTGGTGGGCAAGCTTTGGAATCGTGTCGTCGAAGACCGATTCAATGTACAGCTGATAGTTGGCCTGCCCTAAGATGAGGGCGACGACAATCGATACCGTGACTACGCGCGAGATACCTCCGCGCGCGTCGACTTGACCGCGCATGACCAGAAAGCCTTGGATTATGATCCAGAGCGTGACGCACGCAACCAGAGGCGCACTGACCGCCTCTTGGACGTTTCCAATCACTTTGTGCAGCCCCACCGTAAAGGCCCCATGAAAGATCGCGTGTATGGCCGTGAATGGCGCAGGAATTCTGAAAACCATTGCGTGAACCTTATTTGCCCCTGATCAGCGCAGATGAGCCGGATGAACTAAGCGTCGCTACTCAAACATTCTGGCGGTGTCCTGGCGTTCGCGACGCTGCATCGCGGCCTCCTCTGCGGCGTGAAGGCTCGCTTGTGCAGTGGCCATCGTCAGCAGACTCGTGGCCTGGACATTTTGGATAATCGCATCATGAATCTGCTTGAGGACCAGACCGTTGGTGACGGTGGCCTGCACAATATTTCCCGAGCGGGAAAGCTGACCAAGCGTGTTGTCATTGGCCTTAAGGCGCTTGTCCATTACGCCCAGAGTGTCGGCTGCAAGAGCTGCGGCATTGATGGCACCAGCGATTTGTCCCTGTAACAGTTTCGCTTCCGAATCCGTGCCGTCGACTTTCCGGTTTGGGTTGTCCGCAATTGCACGCGCTTTAATCGAAGTTGGCGCCTGACCCTCAAACATCTGCCTCTCAAGCTGATTGCCCGACGGGTAGTGATTTCCTTGGTTCAGTGAACTTAGCAGCCCCGTGACACCGAATGACGAACCTAGTATCTCCACCATTTCCATCGTGGAAGCGAGCGTCTGGGCTGACTTTATCAGGATCTGCGCGGTGGAAACCGCTGTTAAGCCCGCTTGTGTTACTACCGCCGGGTCGATGACGACAAATTGCGACCGGGCCTGTCCGCTAAGTAGAAAGGAAGCGGCAAGCGTCGTTGCTGCAAGCGTGGGAAATCTCATGAATATTCCTCCGTCAGTCTTGAATTTCGTGGTAACGAGTCATGAACTTGTTGAGCCACGCACTTGGGGCATCTCCGTGCTGGTCACGAAGCTGGTCGACAAAGCGCACGGTGTTGGCCCGCCCCGAGAGTACGGCTACATACTCGCGCATCTGGCCAAGATCGAATTCGCAAACAACACTCCCGCTCTCGCGCTTGAGCAAAAACTTGCGGCTGCCAATTGCCATTCCCTGGCGGATTGCCTCGAACTCCTGCGTGGTGCACTTCAAGCCATCGACATACGCGGCCCGGTCGGCCGTCGGTGATGGGTAGAAGATCTTGGTCATGCATTGTGCAACGAGACTGGCTCCGAGGGGCGATTCAAGCACGTGTTCAGGCTGCTGCGTTGCGAGTATCAACATGCCGTTGTTCTTGCGGACGGTGAGCAGGAACTTGTCGATAACAGCCGAGAACTGCGGGTTGAGCAGATAGAAGCGAAATTCGTCGCAGCTCATGACGAACCGACGGCCATCGACAACAGCGCCCACGCGGTGAAGAAGATATGCGGCGGCCGGCGCACAAACCTCCTCAAATTCCAGGAGCTGCGTCATGTCGAAGCCGGTAATGGAGGCATCCAGCCTGACTTCGTCCTCATCGCCGTCAAAGGCCCATCCAAGCGCATTCCCTCTACACCACCGCTGCAGCCGTGCTCCCGCGCCCTCCGAGGGGCTGTGCAGCAGGAATTCGCGCAGGCCCGCAAGTGAGCGCATGGCGGGTTCGAACGAAAGTTGACGAAGAATGCCACGTTCCAGTCGACGGCTTTCCTCCGGCGAGATCGGACCACGGCCGTCACTCTCGATGAGGGCCATCAGCCATTCGCGCAGAAAGTCCAACGAGGCGGAGGTGTTGTCCAGTCCGCGCAGAGGGGCCAAGCCGCTCGGAGCGCCTCTGCGCAACGCAAGGTATGTCCCTCCCGTGGCTCGCACCAGCAGTTCACCACCCCGGTCTTTATCGAAAAAGACGATGGCACCATTGCGATCGACCACGCTTTGCTCAAGCATCGCGAGGATAAAGGTCATCAGCGTCGTCTTGCCTTTGCCGACGGGTCCGAATATCGCCGTCATGCCGACGTCATTCTCATGGGGGATGTAGTCGAAAGACGTTCCACCGTTTGTGCGAAAGCGCGCAACAGCTTTGCCCCAGTGGCCGGAGCTGGAACCGCTGGGGAAGTTCTCAAATGAGACAAGCCCGGCAAAATTGTACGAGGTGATCGCCCCGGGGCGCGTGCGCCACCTGTTGTTCCCCGGGAGTTGGGACCAGTACGCGGCCTCCATGCCGATACCCTCTTGGACGATAACGGCGCCTGTGTCGGCCAGCCTTGCGCGCGCATTTGCTGCGCGATCTGCAAGGCTATTGAGGCTGTCGCCATAGACGCACAGGCTCAGATGATGCGAACCCATGACGAACTCGTTGCTTGCCAGTGCGTCCTCTGCCTCGGCAAGTTCATTGATCTGGGTGAGAGCCTTGTCGCCGGCGCTCGTCATCTGGCTGGATTTAAGGCTAAGCTTCGCATGAGCTTGTGGCCGAGTGAGGAAGGAAAAGCTCTGGCTCAGGACAAGCGGGAAGTTGGCGGACAGTAAGGGATTTAGCATGCCTGGCCGCGTCGTCGCCGGATATTCACGGAACGAAAACAATGATCCCACGGAGCTATCCCCGGGTCTTCGAATCTCAAGCGCCCGCTTCCCGCAGATGACCCGATCAGTGTAGATCGAGGCGCCAAGCGAGCCGGTAACCATCGGAACCGGAAGAAACCGGCAAGTCATTATCAACCGAAGCGCCTCACCAATTTCCGTGAAGAGCACGTTGCCTTTCTCGCGAATACCCAACCGGCGCAGACCGTAACCGCCGAGTGAGCCAGCAATGATCTGCCAGAGGTCCTCCAGGCTTCGCATTTGTGTGGCCAGATCGTTGTCATTCCGTCTGGGGGATTTGGCAATGCGCCAGCCTATCTTGCCGATTGCGGTGCGGGGGGACACGACGATAGTGAGGAAGTGATCGTTGCGAAAGAGCTTGCCCGACAGCACATGGCGCTCATAGGCCTCGCTCAGACTGCCAGCAAATGCACTTTGAAACTGGCGCGATGCCGGCTCCGGCACATCGTTATTGCGCACAAGATGAGCGTATAGCGTGACATTGTCATCCGCGATGTTGCGCAAGAGAGTGTTGAACGCGCGGCAGCGCGAATTGCGCATCTCTGCGTCTTCCAAATCAAAGGGCAGGCCGTTCACGTGTGCCATGGCCATGATCGATCCGTCTTCCAGCAGGACAACCTGATCGCTGAGATGACCGACATACGGAAGATAGATCTCGCCAGATCTCTCGGTCCGGCCACTGGCGCCAAACATTACACCATTCCTCTTCCGCGTTTCGGCACTCTGATCGGATTGGCGCTGACGCTCGCGCCACCCCAGACCGGCCCGTCCACGCTTCTGCCGGCAGTCTGCAAATAGAGGAGCGCGACGCTTGCGGCGTTATAGTCACGCTCAACCACCAGCCGTGCCCCGAACCAGAGTGGCACGAGCACGATTTCATAAAGTGGGTTTTGAAGGACAATGATGACGAGACCAGCCAACATCATCAGCAATCCGGCCAGCGTCAGCGGCACCCCCAGAAACAGTGCGGGGCGTGTCGCCGCCACATAGAGGGTGCTCACTTCCAACCGGTCGCTCATCAGCCACCGCCTATGAGCGCCTTGCCCAGGAAGCTGGCGCCGAACATGATGACGATCCCTCCAACGACACCCGCAACCAAGCCAAGTGAAGCACGACCGAACATCCAAGAGATGCCGATGGCCACGAGTCCGAGCACGGCCAGTGATTGTCCGAAGGGGCCAAGTATGAAGGTGCAGATATTCTGGACCATCTTGGCGGGATCCGTCCCTCCGGTCACCTGAGCCGAGGCTGGCCCGATGGAGAAGACCGTCCACGCGGCGCCTGCAGCAGCGGCCGGTACATATTCAGCCGCCGTGCGCAGCATGGAAAAAGGCGAAGGAACACGCGTTTTAAGCGCACGAAGTATTTTGAGTGGCGTCATCATTGTATCTCCATGGTTCAATCGAATACGAGTTTGTTCGGGTTCGAGGATTCCCGCTCTTCCGCAGCCTGGCTGCCTGTCGGACCGGAGGGATCGGCCCCGGAGCGGTTTGACTCATACGAGCCCCAGATGTCCCAAGAATTTCGTTTGGGCTGCTTTCCATTGGCCTGTTGGCTCTGTTGGAGCAGAGGCGGCACGGCTTTCCGACCGGGTGCCTCAAGGTGTGGCGCATCTTGAGCGGTCGGCTCCAGGGTTGGCTCGGGGTGACTCGAGATGTCCTTTGCGGCTGACTCGACCTTGCGTACATAACCGTTGGTGAAGCCACGCGTGACGTCGCCCGTGTTGTAGGCCGAGATGGCACGGCGAAGCGCCAGTTGCTGCGCCGGAGCAGTCGTGCCGCCGGCATACCGGCTTTCAAGCAAGTGGGCGGCGGCCGATAGCGAGGCGCAGGGCTCGAAAGCCTTTTCCGGCGTGAGATTGAGGAAGGAAAAGTTCTTGCTGTTTATCTGCATCAATCCGACATCGACAGAATGTTGTGCTTCGAGGCGGTTCTTGATGCCCCGCGTCGCTTCCAGGCGGTCTATCCAGCGAAGCTGCTCACCTGTGGTGTTGTCATGAGCCACCAGCGTTTCAAAGCCACTTTCAATTTTGGCAATCGCGGCGAGCGTGGACGGCGCAACCCAGGGAGCGCATTTGCGCGACAGGCGGTGGAATTCACGGGGCGAAAGTGGCGCGGGCTCGGCGGGGAATGACATGGATGTCAACAGGGCGATGGCCAGCGGCCAAGCTGCAATAAACATTCCTATCCCCTACCTTTCCAAGCGTCCGGACCGGTTCTGGCCCTGTCCGGCACGCGCTTATCGGGCAGGTTTGTTACTGCGTGATGTTCAAGTTCAGCTTTTCGGTTTCAACTGAAGCAAAGAGCTTGTTCATGTCCGGGTGCATGGGCACCTTGCGCATGCGCGGGTTGCGCGGGCGCGATCAGCCGGCACATCTCGACCATCGTGGTGGACCATTCCTGCGCGGGATTGCCCGCCCCGGCCGTCCGTTGCTCCTGCAGCGTCAACTGCGACTTGGCATGGGCGGTGATGGAATCTTGTGTCAGCGCCTGGCCGAAGGACAAAATGGGGAGCTTGGCGGGTTCATCTCAGGCTGCGGAAGCTTGGGTCGATCGAACGCGAGAACCGACTAGGGCGCCGAGCTGCCCAATGTTGCGGCATGCTGCCGTTGTTGCAAGAGACAGCCATGCGCCCTGCATACTCAGGCATTGGTTGAAACCGCGAGTTCGTCCGCGAAGCTCGTCGGAGGCGCAAAATACGCGGGGACGAGGGTCAACTGGGAAGACGTGGCGGCGCAGCCGGCCTGGTGCGAGACCTGGTTCAGCTGTTCGGCCGCGCCGCGAACTGGTGGGTCACGCACAGTCCCATCGGCAGAAACCGCAGGCGGATTGACGCAGTCCGACAGCGCTCTCGACAAGTACAGTGACAGGCTCAAAAGGAAGGTATTGCATCAACTGAGAAATGTTAGCTCGCAAGGTAACCGTAACCGGACCTGCCGATCGCCGGGAACAGGATTGGCGCCGCCGGCCACCTCCCAATGACCTGCCTTGGGCAGGAGACATACCGGTGGCACAAGGCCACTATAGCGAATCACGGCCGTTCTTCGGCCAACCGCCTCTGCGATCAGTCAACCGCCGCGGTGCTCCACCGCGTCGGAGCCGCACGCACGAGCGGGAGGATTTCGAGGTGATCCAGGTCCGCAAGCGCCAGAAACGCGAAGAAGATGCAAGGACATGGCAAGCGACCGGGCGTCCGTGCCGTCGTAATCAAGTGGTGTTGGCAGGCCTACACCAACGGCGGAGCTCGCGAATAAGCGAAGGACCACTCGGCAGGGTCATACCGGCGCTTGCAGCTGTGTGGTGGCCACCGGCTGCCTGGATGCGGTCAATTCGCTGTGGATGAAAAGACCAGGCCGAGCAACGGCCTCACATTGGCCGCACGCACCGGCGAGTGGTAGCAAGGGGCAGCTGTCCTGCGTCGGTGCCCCAAGGGTTGCTCGGCAACAGCTTTAGACAAGGGGATTCAAGATTGAAGGTGAGCCGTTGAAACATGTTCTTGTCATTGACGATGATGCCGCAATGCGACGCCTCATCTCCCAGTATCTCATGATGCATGCCTTGAAGGTGACCGCAGTCAACGATAGCAAGCAGTTTAACTACGTTCTATCGCATGAGCCAGTCGATCTCGTGGTTGTTGACCTCAACCTCGGCCGGGAGGATGGGCTTGCCATCGTCCGCAACCTCGCGACGAAATCGGATTTACCCATCATAGTGATCAGCGGCGACCGGCTTGATGAGGCGGAAAAAGTCGTTGCGCTGGAGCTCGGCGCAACCGATTTCATTCCCAAGCCTTTCGGGCTGCGCGAGTTCTTGGCCCGCATTCGAGTAGGGCTACGCCAGCGCATTTCCAGTCCGCGAACGAAAGATCATCGCTCATTTCGGTTCGGAGCCTGGAAGCTCAGCGTCAAGCAGCGGCGACTGATCTGTGCGGAGCGTGGCGAAGTCAAGCTTACCGCATGTGAGTTCAACCTGCTGATCGCGTTCCTGGAGAACCCCCGCAATGTCCTATCCAGAGAACGGCTTTTGCTCGCGAGCCGTGTGCGTGGAGAAGAGGTCTACGATCGAAGTATCGATGTCCTAATCTTGCGCTTGCGCCGAAAGCTGGAGGCTGATGCGGCCAATCCAAGGCTAGTCAAGACATGCCGTGGTGCAGGGTATTTCTTCAACGCTGACGTAGACGTTAGCTACGGAGGCACCTTGGCCGCGTGACAGGAGCTATTCTGGAGATTGGCTGATGAAGCGTGGCGGTGTTTTCTGGCGGCCCTTAGCTCGGCGCCTGGATGTCTGACCCAAGGCAGCATCTCGTCGATCTGGCTGGGATGGCTGTTGACGATCCTGGTGGTGAGGACGTCGGCGAGATAACCGAGTGACTCGACACCATCGAGCCTGCAGCTTTCGATCAACGACGCAATGACCGCCCAGTGTTCGGCACCGCCGTTCGAGCCGGCGAAGAGCGCGTTCTTGCGGACGGATTGAGCGCTCGACGGTGTTGTTGTCGATCTCGGTGCGACCGTCGTCAACGAAGCGCGAGAGGCCTTCGCAGCGTGAGAGCGTGTAGCGGATTGCCTTGGCGACCTTGGTCTTCTGACCGATCAGGCCGAGCTTTCACGCAGCCAAGGTTCAAGATGGCGACAATAGCGCGGCTATTTTCCCGACGCGTCGCACGGCGTTCATCGGCCGGTCGGCCGCGGATATCGTCCTCGATCTTATTGAGGTGGGCGATCGTCTCAGCGCCTCGCTGGCGATCGGCGAGTTCCAGGCCTACATCGCCTTCCAACAGTGCCAGTCTGATCAATTGCGGCGAGAGCTACCGGTCCGGAGATCGCATCAGCCTCTCCGTCGCCAAAAGAGCTGTTCTGCTTAGCCGTCGAGCTCAACGCCCAGCGTCGGAGCGCTCTCTGCTCCTGAAGGAAGCCATGAGGTCCGCTCGGGCTTGATCGGAGGCTTGGCCGATGGACGTTGTGTTTGCGTCGCTCGGCTGCCGCCCGATGGCGAGGCTTTGCGAATTGTCAGTCCTCTGCCTTTTCGCCGGTCTCAACGGCGCTGTGTAACGTTCAGTGTTGATGATGACGCCCCCGCTGTTCACGCGGTTGCTCCTGTGCAGTGTACTCGTCAGCTTGTCCTCGGCCTCGCGCGTCTGGCCCAAGTGCCGTTCCAACGGCGCTGGCGCGACCTGTCTGGCTTGCTGCTCTTGCAACGCGGCGTGTTGCACCTGCGACCCGGCTGCTGCCAAAGCTTCGGCGGGGCTTGCGGCAAGCTCGTGCGGCAAGCGGCCCTCTCTCAGTCGGTTTTGCAGCGCCTGCCGATCGGCGACGAGGTAGTTGAGGTGCAGCGGCAGCTGCTGGTCTGGCCGCTCTTCGTTCGCCAATCGACGAACCAGCTCGCGCGTGCCGTCCACCACGAAGACGCCGCAGTCAACAGCGTTTTTCTGCTGCGCCATGTCGGGTGTTACCAGGGTCGCGTCCAGTCTTGTAGCGAGCTTTCGTGCAGGCGCGTCGTTGTATCGCTGTTCATTTTGCTGGATGGAGTCGTAGTGATAGGCGACCGCTCTTTCCGGATCGCGGCGATCTACGAGGAGCAGCGACCAATGGGTGCCGCGGTCAATACCCACCCCATCGTTCACTGGCACGAACAGGAAGTCGGATGGGCCGGCGTTTCGATTATAAATCGACTGCAATGTGCCTCGCGCGTCTTGCTGCTCCATGTGGCGCAGCAGATGGGAGACCGACGGATCGACCAGCCGCGTCCGGGCGGCGAGCGCTGGATCGGCCTGCTGCAGCTGCTGCTCGAGGAATTCGTAATCCCTCTGGATATGTTCGTCGCCCAGCAGTTGGGTGGCCCCGAGCACCGCCCCCCGGGGGAGATTGGACGAGCCTGACGGAAGGGCTTCGATGTGTGCATCGGAGGAGGTGGTCAGATCGACCAACGGAACCCCGAGATGGGTGTCTGAGAGCCTGGCGGTCGCTGGCAAGGCGGGTCCCGGAGCCCTTGCCGGTACTGCTGCCGCTCCAGCTTCCCTTATCGCTCCGCGATGGAGGAGCCAAACGTCGTTGCCCCCCTCCGGCCTCCGGGCGGTGTAGCCGTGACCATTAATATCGAAGTGCCATTCCGGCTTTTCCGCATCTGGCAAGAGGCCATGGCGGTCCAAGAAAGAGAGCATTGCGTCTGGGACGCGTTGAGTCCCATGGGAGAAGTCTTTGGGGACGGCGAACGAAACGTTTATGGAGTCCTCGATCGCAGCCGGGGGCGCCTCGGACCTTGCTGAGGGCGCGGCTCCCGCATGCAGGCTTCCAATGTGTTCGGACCCTGTCCCTTGAACCGGTACCCCTTGCAATGGCAATTCACCCAACTGCCGCATGGGGGGCTGCATCGGCACGCGGCCGCCTTCGCTCGGCGGCTGCTGAATGGCGATGCTTTGCGGATTATCAGTCCCCTGCCTCTCCGCCGGCCGCAACGGCGCCGTCGAATGTTCATTGTTGATGATGAACCGCTCGGGTGGCAGGAGGTTGCCCTGGTCAAGCGCATCCGGCCAGGGCCGGATCTGCTGTTGGCTGGCAGCCAAGACTGGCGGGGCGGCGGCCTCAACTCCGGCGTGCCCAGAGCCGGCCGCTGCCAAAGCGTCCGCCACGATCCTGTCTGACGCAGGCTTCGCATCGCGAACCCGTTCAAGCGCCAAGCGGAGAAAATCGTTGCCTGGAAACAACGCCTCGGCGAATTTGATCCGTGAATCATGATCCAGCCCAGAGATCGTCTGGCCCCGCCTCTCAAGCGCCTCAGAAAATCTGCGAAGACTACGACCATAGGCAACACGGGTGCTTGGGGCCAAGCTGCTGTCACTGGTCACTTGTTCTAAGACATGCGCATCTGCCTTTGAAGGCACCGCCACTGGCCACCGGCCAGTCGCTGAATAGCCCGGCTCATGATACGCACGCAGGACGTTCAACGCCGGCCTTATATCCTTTATGTCAGTGTTTTTTGGAAAGAAGGTATCGAGGTGATCGACCAGGGATTGGTGATTTTTTAGATCAGTCGCTTGGCCACGAGCGCCGAGATCATTCGCCAATCGGCGAAGCGCATACGAGTATATTCGGAGCGTCGGCGCGCTATGGTGTTGCTGAGCCTCAGCATGGGCGATCGCCTTATCAATCACGTCCCGGTGTTCGTCGGACAAGTGGGGATAGCGGTTAGCCCGGGCACCAACAGACGCTGAATAGCCCGGCTCATGATACGCACGCAGGACGTGCAACGCGCTCTTCATATCATCGCTTTTCGGAAAGAAAGCATCGAGGTGATCGACCAGGGATTGGTGATTTTTTAGATCGGTCGCTTGGCCACGAGCGCCGAGATCATTTGCCAACCGGCGAAGTGCATACCTGTATTTTAGGACCGTGCTCTCGCTATATTTTTGCTGAGCCGCAGCGTGGGCGATCGCCTTATCGATAAGGTCCCGGTGTTCGTCGGACAAATGGGGATAGCCGGTGGCACGGGCGCCACTCGCGACAGGTTCGGCTCGGCGCGGCTCGGCCACGTGCTGCTCAAAACCCGCTTGCCGCGCTTGGCCAGCATCCGGCAAGGGGCCAGGGCGGTTCAAGGAAGAGAGCATCGCGTCTGGGACGCGTTGGGTCCCATGGGAGAAGCCTTGGGGGACGGCGAATGAGACGTTTATGGAGTTCTCGATGGCAGCGGGGGGTGCCTCAGCCCTTGCGGAGGGCGCGGCCTCCGCATGCAGCCTTCCGATGTGTTCGGACCCTGTCCCTTGAACCGGTACCCCTTGCAATGGCAATTCACCCAATTGCCGCATGGGGGGCTGCATCGGCACGCGGCCGCCTGAATTGCCGATTTCGCGCGGCTGCTGCTGAATGGCGGCGGCTTGCGGCGTATTCAGGGCCCTCTGCCTCTTCGCTGGCCGGAACAGCGCTGTGGAATGTTCGTTGTTGATGATGCCCCCCTGGGGTGGCAGGTGGTTGCCCTGGTCAAGCGCATCCGGCGAGGGCCGGATCTGCTGTTGGCTGGCAGCCAAGACTGGCGGAGCGGCGGCCTGAACTCCGGCGTGCCCAGATGTTGCGAAAGCGTCCGACACGCTTCTATTGGGGTCCTCCGGTCCAGCACGCATCCCCGGGTTGCTGAGCGAAGACGAGGCGGCTTGATCATCCTGCCGCTGCTGAAGCACTTCGCGGAACTCCTGTTCCAGTCGCAGAAGCTCCTCTGGATTGGTTGGCGGCTTGTGAGCTCGATTATCGAACAGCGGCCGCAAGGCCTCGGGAATCTCCGCATTGTGAACCCGCTGCAGCGCCAAGCGGAGTTTCTTGTTGCCTGGAAACAACGCCTCGGCGAGTTCGGTCCGCGAATTGTGATCCAGCCCAGAGATCGTCTGGCCCCGACTCTCAAGCTGCTCAGAAAATCTGCGAAGAAGACGACCATAGACGACACGGGTGCTTAAGGCCAACTCGCTGTCACTGCTTAATTTTTCCAAGATACGCGCATCTGGCTTTGAAGGCACCGCCGCTGGCCACCAGCCAGTCGCTGCATAGCCCGGATCATGATACGCACGTAGGACGTTCAACGCCGTTTTAATGCTCTGGTCATTCGGAAAGAAAGTATCGAGGTGATCGACCAGGGATTGGTGATTTTTTAGATCAGTCGCTTGGCCACGAGCGCCGAGATCATTCGCCAATCGGCGAAGCGCATTCGAGTATATTCGCAGCGTGTCCGCGCTCTGGTTTTGCTGAGCCGCAGCGCGTTCGATCGCCTTATCAATAACATCCCGGTGTTCGGCGGACAGATGGGGATAGCTGGCAGCAGGGCCGCCAGCAGTCGCTGAATAGCCCGGCTCATGATACGCACGCAGGGCCTTCAACGCGCTCTTCATATCAACGTCTTTCGGAAAGAAGGCACCGACGTGATCGACCAGGGATTTGTGATTTCTTAGATCGGTCGCTTGGCCACGAGCGCTGAGATCATTCGCCAACCGGCGAAGTGCAAACGTGTATTTTCGGGCCGTGGTCTCGCCATATTTTTCCTGGGAGTGGGCGATCGCTCTATCAATAAGGTCCCGGTGTTCGTCGGACAGATGGTGATAGCGGGAAGCACGGGCGCCACTCGCAAAAGGGTCGGCTCGGCGCGGCTCGGCCACGTGCTGCTCAAAGCCCGCTTGCCGCGCTTGGCTAGCATCCGGCAAGGGGCCAGGGCGGTCCAAGAAAGAGAGCATTGCGTCTGGGACGCGTTGAGTCCCATGGGAGAAGTCTTTGGGGACGGCGAACGAAACGTTTATGGAGTCCTCGATCGCAGCCGGGGGCGCCTCGGACCTTGCTGAGGGCGCGGCTCCCGCATGCAGCCTTCCGATGTGTTCGGACCCTGTCCCTTGAACCGGTACCCCTTGCAATGGCAATTCACCCAATTGCTGCATGGGGGGCTGCATCGGCATGCGGCCGCCTGAATTGCCGATTTCGCTCGGCTGCTGCTGAATGGCGACGGCTTGCGGCCTATCCACGGCCCTCTGCCTCTCCGCTGGCCGCAACAGCGGTGTGGAATGTTCATTGTTGATGATGCCCCCCTGGGGTGGCAGGTGGTTGCCCTGGTCGAGCGCATCCGGCGAGGGCCGGATCTGCTGTTGGCTGGCAGCCAAGACTGGCGGGGCGGCGGCCTGAACTCCGGCGTGCCCAGATGTTGCGAAAGCCTCCGACACGCTTCTATTGGGGTCCTCCGGTCCAGCACGCATCCCTGGGTTGCTGAGCGAAGACGAGGCGGCTTGATCATCCTGCCGCTGCTGAAGCACTTCGCGGAACCCCTGTTCCAGTCGCAGAAGCTCCTCTGCATTGGTTGGCGGCTGGTGAGCTCGATCATCGAAGAGCGGCCGGAGCGCCTCGGGAACCTCAGCGCTGAAAGAAGGCGAGGCGGCTTGCTCATCCTGCCATTGCTGAAGCACTTCGCGGAGCCCCTGGTCCAGTCGCTGAAGCTCCTCTGGATTGGTTGGCGACTCGTCAGCTTGATCGAACAGCCTCCGGGCCTCGGCAAGGTGCTGCTCAACGCCCACTTGCCTGGCCTGGACCGCTTGATCCTCTTCCAAGCCGGCGTCCTGCACCTGCGGCAAAGCTGTTACACGGGATGGATTACTATTTCGCGGGTCCACACTAGCCTCACATCAAACTGTATCGTCAAAAATCCTGCGCCAATTCACGCAGCGGGTCATCGAGTTGAGATTCTGCCGAGAGCCCCTCGTCCGCTATCGTCTAGGGTACCGGCTCCGGGAGGGCGCCTGTCTGGCTTTCGAAGATGCGTTTAAGGATGCGGTCCGAAAAATATCGCACCTTCCTCAATTGCAATGGTGGCAGGCCTTTGATGAGAACAATCTCGTAGTCTTCATCGAGCAGCCGAACCTGTTCGGGACGCAGCAGCGGTGCACCTTGATGCGAATTCTGAATGTTCCAATCGAACGTTCGCGCCTGGCTGGCAAGGCCGTGAACGGGATTCGAGGAGAAACCGTCACTTACCATGGCCGAGACCTCAACGGCCGGAGCGATCTCTGCTTCTGGAGGCAGCCATTAGATCCTCGCGGGCGTGATTATAGGGGTGACTTAGGGACTGCCCGATTTCACCACCCCGCCGCAGCTGTTGACGGGAGGTTTGCGGGCCTACTGTATCACGGACTGAAGCCGCAATACCTGCTATGTGGTCGTCCAAATTCGCATTCCGTTCCTCTACTGCATGCTGCGGCGGAGGCATGTGCGGCAAGATATCTTGCATGCCGGGAACTGCGTGAGCTTGGGCCTGTTGATTTGCGTCGAACTGGTGATACACCGCCAATTCCGGCGGCTCGACAGGAGGCCGGGGCAGCGAGTCCAGTTGGTTGGCGGCCACCAGAACTGATTCCACTGCGTCTTGGTGCGTGCGCGAGGAAGGATCCATTCCGTAGGCTCCCTGAATCATCAGTGATGCGATTTCCTTTTGTTGGTCTTCAGGAATACGGGACAATGCGTTGCGTACACTATCAGCGAACTCGAGTGAGATCACTTGTACTTCTGCATATTTTTTCCACGATACGGGTGCGTTTTGCTTCCGGCGCAAATCGTTGGCAGTCTGTTCATTTGTGTCCGGATGCACGAACGGAATCAACCCCTCAACACGGTTTTTCAGGAATTCGGCGGTGCTTTTGTCCATCGACCAATGACCTTCCTTGACCGGCACTCCGCTCCATGCGCTGTCTTTCAACCGAACAGCGGGACCGTTGGCCCAGGCATCCATAACCACGGTCGACCTCGGGTCGCGGCTTCCGCGCCGCAGTTCGTTCCAAATGTGACCCGTCTTGACTGGGATCTCATCACTTTCGTCGGTTATCTCTTTCATTGACACGGAAGCACTAGAGGTCGTACTCCGCTCGTCGGCCGCCATGTGTGGGGCGTGGACGATAGCGGAAAGGGGAGCGGTCTGATTGCAGCACGCCGCTCCCATGACTACGGCCACTGCAACCTTAATGTTGTCGTCTGCTCCCATCATTGCAACCGACGATCCGATGCTGTTGTGGCCGTGAGAGGGAATGTCGTCCACCTTAACGTTTCCCCGGCCATGCTTGAGCAGCAGGCGAACGTCGTGAACTGTTTGCCCCGCTGTCGCGAGTCTTATCGGGCTGGTGACGTCGTCACCGACGACACACGCTCCCATATGATAGGCGGCCTGCTGGATCTGATGTGGCTCCAGAGGCGCATCTCCGCCCCGTCGCAACCTGTCGGCAGGCGTGCCCACGGAGACCCTCAGCGCTGCCGTGGATTCTCGCGGCGACTCTTCCGTGTCATATGTGGCATGTCGAGTCGATCCGGAGGATTTGGAGATGCAAATTCCCATAGCCGTTCACCTGTAGTGGAGTTTCTGATCGCCGAGGGACGGATACGCGAGACGGGCGCTTAACCGTCAGTGTCATCTGGATGAGCTTCCATCAAGGGTGCCGGCTCCGGGAGGGCGCCTGTCTGGCTTTCAAAGATGCGTTTAAGGATGCGGTCCGAAAAATATCGCACCTTCCTCAGTTGCAATGGCGGCAGACCTTTGATGAGAACAATCTCGTACTCGTCATTGAGCAGCCGAACCTGTTCGGGACGCAGCAGCGGCGCACCTTGAAACGAATTCTGAATGTTCCGGTCGAACGCTCGCGACTGGCTGTAGGAAATCGATTTGGCTTCAAACGTGTATTCACCGATGGCTTTGGAAATGTAGGTTGGAGTCTCGTCATCGGCCGTGGCCATGAACACTTGCAGTCCGGTATTGCTGAGAAAATTCTGCTTACCAGCCTCTCCATAAGCCCCCGTTAGTGCCGAAAGGCTTTGGATGATGAGCATGAAACGCCCCTTGTAGCCCGCGATAGTCGTAATTGCGGTCTCGATCGCCTCCAGCTTCCCCAAGTGCTTGAACTCATCGAGCAGAAAGAGAACCTCGTGCTTTTCGTCCTGGCGGGGCAGCGACCGCTGTAGAATTGAAACGGTTTGCTGAAAAAATAAGCGTATCAAAGGCGCGATCACCTCAAGGTCGTTCGGACCAACGCAAAGATAGATGCACGTTCTGCGACGGCGAAGATCATAGACCGAAAAGTCCGAGCGACTTGTAGCCGCCTTGACAGCCGGATCCGCCCACAAGTTGAGCCCGCCATCGCCGAGCACGGACGTGTAGGAGGTTAGGATTTTTGTATCGTTCCCCGCCATGTCGTCGAAGATGCGTTGTGCCTCTTTGTTCCGGGTCTCCATGGCGAGCTGCGCGAAGAGCTTAAACTTCTCCCCCGGCTGAGCGAACAGATCATAGACGGCGCCGATTGTTGGCGTGCCCCGCTCGATGCAGGCAAGGATCCCCGCGACAAAGATATCTCGCGCGCCGCTGACGAAACCTTCCGCCCCCTCCCCCTTGGCCGTGATCAGGTTTGCGGCCAAGCGGCGGGCTTCGGTGAATTGCAGCTGCGGAGGCAGCGCTATAAGGTCCAACAGCGGATTGTAGCAGTTGGTGCGCCGCTCCGAATCCAGCGGCGCGAATTTGAACACTTCGTGGCCTGCGGCTTTGCGCGCCCTAGAGGTGAGCTCAAAGAGCTCCCCCTTGACGTCCAGAGCTATCACTGAGCCTTTGAATGTAAGGAGCGTTGGAATGACTATGCCGACGCCCTTGCCAGCGCGGGTCGGCGCAACGATGAGGCTGTGAGGCTGCTCGCCATTGGTCAGGTAATAGCCAGGCCAGAAAGGACCACTCGTCTTCCCGAAGACCGGCCCTGTCACGCCACGGTATCGTCGCAGATATCCCGTGCGTCGCATTTCATCCACTCGAGCCCAACGAGCGGTCCCGTGGTGTTCGAGCTTGCGGCGCAATACGAACTGCTGAATCAGCAAGACAACCGCGGATGTCGAGAGCACGATAGCCGCGCCCTGATAGAAAACGGGGGTTGCGAAACCCAAATAGAAGGGCGTCTCAAACCAAAAGGCACGGACATCAAACGCCATCAGAGCCTCGCCGCTACCCCCGTGGCGGAAGGTTGCGTACAGACTCGCCGCACAGAACCCCAAGGCGAGTGAGCACGCGATGCTAATGGCTATGTTGGGGGACGTCGTTTTTGTAGAAGACATTGTTCCATGGCCGAATTAGCCGTGCTGATGCTGCGCTTGCTTTTGACACCGAACCGAGGTCGCGATGCCGACGCTCGACAGATCGATGCCGCAGCGGGTGGTGCGATGCTTGCATCGCGCCACCCGGCAGACGTGGATTTTGAAAGTTTCACTAAGCAGATACGTCGACGGCCAGGGAATTGGAAACAGCAAGGCCGTGAACGGAATTCGGGAGAGGAAGCGTTACTGCCATGGCCGAGACCTCAACGGCCGGTGCGATCTCTGCTTCTCCTAGCCTCCATTAGATCCTCTCGGGCGTGATTGTAGGAGTGGCTTATGTCCCGGCCGACTTGACCACCCCGCTGCAGCTGTTCGTGGGAGGTTTGAGGGCCAACTGTATCACGGACTGCAGCCCCAATACCTGCTATGTGGGCGTCCAGATCCGCACTGCGTTCCTCTGCTGCATGCCGCGGAGGAGGCATCTGCGGCAAGATGTCTTGCATGCCGGGAATTGAGTGAGCTTGGGCCTGTTGATTTGGATCTAACTGGTGATACATCGCGTACATAGCATTGGATGCTGTCGACCTGACGTGGCCATCCGGATCGGTAGCCAATTCAGCGGCCTGATCAAAAATGCGAGCTTTATTTTCAGCGTTAAACTTGCTGAAGTTTTGCGCGGCGTAAAGCGCTCCGATAGCTTGCGAAGGTGGGTCCATGTTGCCAATGCGATTAACAATACTATCTTGTGTCTCTGGCCGAAGGTAATGAGACACATTACTGACTGCTCTGAATTGCTCCAATGCTACTTCATCCGAGGTGTGTCCCAACCCGGCAGTCAATTTATCCCCCAGATCGACGGCTGATCGTCCAAGCTGATTGGTCCGCGTTTCAAATCTCGCGAGGTCAGTTTCTGGCTCGGTTCGAGTGCCCCGAACGGCTATGCGCTCTCGCCTCCCGAGTTCTTTGAAGGTCCCAAGATTTCGCGCTGTATCGCGCGGGTTAGCGCTTACCAGCCGTTCTGCAACATCGGTCAATGGTCCGTATGGAAGGTCACGGAGGGTACTGCGATTCCCCACGTCTTGGGATGAACTTGCAGCTGCGCGTGCCCGTTTGTTATCGCGATCCATTGCTCGGCCTCCAAAGTGGTTAAGTTACCCAATCAGGGTACCACCGACGCTTGACCTGCTAAACCGATATGAGGTTACAGTTGTAGTCTGGCAGAAGCTTCTCCCAACTCTGGGATACGCCGAGAGCCGTAACCGGGGCAGATTTCCGGGCGGAAGGGGTTTGCGGCGAGAGCGTTCGTGATTCACCGTTTGCGTGACGCATCAGGATCGTCTCGTATAAGAGAGTCCGTCGCGATACGCCCCGCGAATGACGATGGTACCTTCGGCTTGACTTATCCTTCGCGCTCTGCGGGTCCGACGAGAAAATCAGCCTACCTTGCTGAGACTACCTGCGGAGGACTTGCCGCTACGGCGGTCCTGCTCGATCTCGTACTTGATCTTCTGCCCGTCAACGAGGTTTGAAAGTCCAGCCCGTTCTACAGCTGAAATATGGACGAAAACGTCCTGACCGCCGTCATCGGGCTGGATGAAGCCAAAACCTTTGGTGCTGTAACCACTTCACTGTTCCGGTCGCCATATCTGTGTATTCCTTTGTGGCCAGTGCGAACCAGACGGGCCGTGAAGCCGATCCTGTTCATATTTCGTAGAGTTAAACCCAGCAAAAACCAGAATTACCCACCTCGGGGTTGCGGCGCGAAAAGCCATTGCTCTGTTTGGGAACGCACCGAACAGGTGCCGGTGAGCTTGAGCGCAACGCGCTGCAAGACGCTCGAGTGCCGAGGAATCTCTCCGACAAGGATACGTCTGAGCCGCCCAGTATGCCGGCTCGGCAACCACCCGAATGGATCGAAGCCGATCTGCAAAACGGATGGTGAGAGCGTTGGCTCGTTTCCAACCCATCCTGTCTCACCAGCGCGGACGCCTGGACGGATGTCAACGCCGGAAAAAGAACCGCATCGATTGGTCCCGCTTGCGGCCAGCTCCAGTCGGCCGCTCGATCGCAAGCGTGGTTCGAGGAGGAAGCTCTCCCAGGTGCAATGCGAGGAGACGCTGGTCCAACTCCTTGTCGGCTGCCGTAAGGCGGTGGTTCAGGCGAAGGTAGTCCATCCAGGTCGGGGTGCGGAAGGTTTCTGTCCAACGCGAAGGCTGCTGGAGGTCGCGCTGGAGATTCCAGTGTCGCGCACCAACGCCGCTTTGTACTCGCCGCCGTTCCCGCATCTGCTCCAGGAACGCTTCGACATTTGCTTCGGGTATTGAATATTCGATCTTGGCGACGATCGGCCCGCTTCGGGGCTTCAAATCCAGGGCAACCTGAGGCGTTTCGAAGCCAAGAGGAGCCTGATCGGAATCTTTCCATTGACGGATGGGCAGCAGGAAGCCGGTGCCAGCGACCAGCAGCAGCGCGCCACCTGAAAGCTCCAGAGCCGAGCTCAGCGAATAGCTCTCGGCCACCGTACCCCACAGCCAGCTGCCAGCCGCGATGCCGCCGGATGAAAGGGCATAATAGATCGAGAGCGTGCGACCAACGACCCACCTTGGACTCGCCAACTGGACGCTTACGTCCAGCCCGGTCCAGGTCACGACCCAGCCCGCGCCGCCGAGCGCCAGCGCGATAGCCGCCACCGCCACCGAGGGGGTGAAAGCAAGCGATAGACAACAAGCCGCACAGGCGATGCACGACAGTGTCGTCAAACGTTCCTGGGACAGCCTCCGTCTCAGAATGTTGTTGCAGATGCCGGCGAACAAGGCGCCGGTCCCGAAGCCGGCCATCAGGATGCCGTAAACGACTGGCCCTCCCCCCAGCTGATCGCGGGCGACGAGAGGCAAGAGCGCTAGTATAGAGATGCTCGTCAGCCCAAAGAGGGCACCGCGGGCAATTGCTGCCTTGATTTCGGATGACAGGGCAGTGAAGCGCGCTCCGTCATGGATCGCCGTGGTCAATGGTTCACTCGGCAGCGGTGACGAGCGAACATGCCATTTGCAGCGCCCTATGGTCCACAGCAGCATCAGATATGTAAGTGTCGCCACTGCGAAAGCCGTCAAAGGGCCAAAGGAAGCAACGACGACGCCACCGAGAGCGGGGCCGATGCTTCGGACGGCGTTATATCCGACCGAGATAAGCGTGACGGCGGCCGGAACATCGCGCTTTCGCAGGATATCGCCAACCGACGCGTGCCAGGCGGGGTCGGTGAAAGCGGCGCCTACTCCGGCCAAACAGCTGAATGCAAGAACCATCCATGGATTGAAAATTCCGAGACCTGCAAGAACAGTCAGCATCGTCGAGGACAATGCTATCACGCACCAGCCAGCGAACATGAGATTGCGGCGGCTGTAATTGTCCGCTAGGGCGCCGGCGATAATTGACAGGAGGAATGTGGGCAAGGTTGTCGAAGCCTGCACCAAGGCGACCATCACATCCGATGTCGAAATGGTCGCCATCAGCCAACTGATGGCAACCATTTGAATCAGCCACCCTAGACTGGATACCTGTGTGGCAATCCAGATCGGACGGAAAGTTGAATTCTCGAGCGGCGCGAACGTTGCCGATGACACCGGATTAACTTCTTCACGCGCCACCCCGCTCATTGGGCCGAGCCTCCCTTCGCTGCCAGTTGTATGAGATTTCTCCCCGCCCACGTGCCCATGGAGGAATGGCAGGATCAGGGCATTTTATCTGCGCAACGCAAGTTATTTTTGCCTGGCCGAAGCTGTGGCAGAACCGAATGCTTCCGGTGGAGCTATCGTTCCGCTATGCGGGACGAGACCGGTTCGATCCTGTCGTTGTCGATCCCCGACCACGTTACAATTTCGTCAGTTTGACGTTCCTTAGCGTCTCCAACCAAGCCACGTCCTGGGCATCGACTTCCCTTCTGGTGATCACGAGCTCCCGCGCATTGAACCGCCTCGCCAAGGTGGATCAGTAGTCTATCTTTGGCGTAGGTATTCAGCAGCCTGCTAGGCGCCCGCCGCCACGTGCGGGCGACGCCGGCATCAACCGGCGGGCAGATGCGCCGAGGGCAACAACCGCGCCTGACGCAACGCCGCCAGATCAGCCGAGCCGGTGCAGAAGCAGGCAACGGCCAACTGGCGGATGACGATCTCGAAATGCGCGACAACCGCCTCGGTGGACACCGTCGCCGCGCGCAGCACGCCGGCCGCCTGCCCGGCGATGTCCGCGCCCAGGCGGATGGCCTTGGCCACGTCGACGCCGTCGCGGATCCCGCCCGACGCGATCAGCTTCACAGTTGGCAGCGCCCGACGTACCGCCTGCACGCTGGCCGGGGTCGGAATCCCCCAGTCGGCGAACGCCATCGCCACTGCACGGTCGGCGGCATCGCGGGCGCGCTCGCCCTCCACCGCGGCCCAACTGGTGCCGCCGGCGCCGGCGACATCGATGACCGCCACGCCCGCCTTGACGAGCGCGCAGGCCACCGAGGCGGACAGGCCCGACCCCACTTCCTTGGCCACAATCGGCACGTCCACGCTGCGCGCGGCGCGAGCGATCTGCGCCAGGACGCCGCGCCAGTCGCGGTCGCCCTCCGGCTGTACCGCTTCCTGCAGCGCATTGAGATGGACGATGAGTCCATCGGCCTCCAGCGCATCCACCGCCCGGCGCGCCAGGTCCAGGCCGTCGGCCTCGCGCAGTTGCGCGGCGCCGATATTAGCCAGCAAGGGAATGTCTGGGGCCATGCGGCGCAGCGCGCGCGTCAGCCCCTGGGAGTTGCGGGATTGCAGGCTCACGCGCTGCGAACCGACGCACATGGCGATCCCCAAGGCTTGTGCTGCCTCGCTCAGATGCCGGTTGATGGCCTCGGCGCGTGGCACGCCGCCGGTCATGGAGCTGATCAGCAGCGGCGCGCGCATGGTCTTGCCCAGCAGCGAGGCGCGCAGGTCGATCTGCGTCAGGTCCAACTCGGGCAATGCGCAGTGTTCGAAACGGATGTACTCCCAGCCGGCGGCGACCGTGGCCGGCGCCGTTCGCCGATCCAGCACGATGTCCAGATGGTCGTCCTTGCGCCGGCTCGGGATGTTGTCGCTATCGCTCATGCTCGCTCCATCCGTCGCATCGGGGGACGGCGTTGCATCGGATCGGACCGACGGCAGCGCACGCACGCAGCCGCATCCCGCCGTTCAGGCGGGCGCACGCTGGCCTCCCCCCGCAGCGTCGCTGCGGTAGCGGCTGGTCGAGGTCTGGTAGTACTGCGCGCGGATGGCCGCCATTGCCTCGATCAACGCTCCCCACGGCGCGGGAAAGCGTTCTTCCGCCATCACCCGGTGCAGCATTCGCGTATGGCCGGCCAACTCGTCGTTGAGGAACTCCACCACAGGCATAGCCGGATAGCGCTGCCGCAGCAGGATCGCCGCGTTGTCGGCCTCGCCCGCCGACCTGTCCTTGTCGCGTCCATGCAGATCGTTCTGCAGGCGCCCTATCGCGGAGATGAGCCGCAGGACCTGGCGAAACGCCGGACGCGCGCGCAAGGTCGCCATGTCCAGCCCCCACAGCAACGACAGGCAACAGAACACGTTCGTGTAGGCGATCGAATCGATGCCGTTGTGCAGGTACTCGGCGTAAGACCAGCGTTCCGCCCCTACCGCCTGCGCGTGTCCGGCGCGCAGCGCCGCGCAGTAGCACCGGGTGTCGTCGAGCAGCCGAGCATAGTCGCGACGATCGTAGGCGAGCGCGGCCAGCGAAGCGCGCAGCACAGCGCAGCCCTCGAATCCGGGGAGCGCGCACGGCACGCCCTGCCCCAGCGCCTGCTCCACCGCGGCGAGCTCCTCCGGCGCGATCAGGCCAAGGTCGTTGCAATCGTCGAGCCAGAACAGCAGCGCCAGTTCGCGATAGAACGCCACGATCAGCGTTTCGGCCTGCGGATCGCGGCCAGTGCGGGCGCTGGTGTCGCGCAGGCTCGGGTGGATGCGCTGCAGGATGTACTGGCCGCCCCTGACCGCTTCCACGGCATGCTCGTCGGCGAACCCTGTCAGGGAACGCCCCCACTCCAGCACCTGCTGCAGCGCGCGTTCGGTCTGGATCATGGCGCCGCTCCTGCTCCCTCGGCCAGGACGCGCCGCCCCCAACGAAGCGCCAGCCACAACCCGGCGAGTTCGGCCACGCGCACGACCCGGGTGGGGCAATACAGTTCCTTGCCGATCCACAGCGCCGTCTGCGGCAATGCATGCGCCACATGGCGAGCGAGCATCCACTCCAGCGCACGCGCCACCGCCTGCGCGATGCGCCGGCGCCCTGTCGGCTCTTCGCTCCCGTCCATCACGTGCAACGCGAACAGCGCATAGGCGGTTTCCTCAAATGAGGATGCGCGACCGGCGCCCCAGCCGCCGTCATCGCGCTGCGCCTGCAGCAGCGCCGCCAGCGCGCGCTCGTCGCGCCACTGGGGCTTGCCTTGCGCCAGCGCAGCGACCGCATGCGCGGTGGGATACAGCCACGAAACGTGCCATTTTTCGTTGTCCCATAGACCGTGCGGGTTGCGATTGGCCTCGACGTAGTAGCTGGTGCCGGCGGCGGGCTTTCCCAACAGTCGCAACGCATGCAGGGCATGGATGTTGGTCGACACCGAGGCATTGCGCTCGCCGGGGAAGGTGACGAATAGCTCGCCGATTTCGAAATCGCGCAACGCATCGACCGGCGGGTCGCGACCTGCAAGGCGCAGGACGCACAACGCAACGGAGGTGTCGTCGGCATCGGCTGCGAAGTGCAAGGCCGGGCCCAGACCGCGCACGCCCATGCGGGCGTCGAGCTGCGCGACGATCACGCGCACGGCATCGGCGAACGCGGGATGCGCGAACAGCCCGGCCAGATGCAGGGTGTACAGCGACCAGCATGGCTCGAATATATTGATCGGCCAGACGTTGGGAACGACACCTTCGATGCCGCTGCGCGTCGCCCGCGATGCCGCCTGCAGATACGCGTCGGTGCGCCCGACCTGCGGCGTGCTCCCATGTGTTACGGCTTGCGCACGCCACGCGGCGGTGGCCGCCGGACTGATGCCAATGCTGCCGTCGTCGTCCGGGCATGCGGTGGTCGGCGACGTTCCCCAGGCTTCCCAGGAGTGCAGCAACGGATGGCCGCTCGGCAACGTCGCCACCGCCCCCAACTTGACAAGGCACGCCTGCCGCAACGGCAACAGCGCCGGGTGGCGCGGAAACCCCACGCCGCCCAGCAAGGATGCGGCCTCGCCGCACAACTGCGGCAGGATCAGCTCCGCGCCGATCGGCGCGTCTTCCGGCACCGAATGCGCGTAGGGATCGGGCTGGCGCTCGAGGAACCGGGTTGCAGCCTGGACTGCGTCGGCAGCGCCGGGAAGAGGATCGGCACGCTGCAATGTCAGCAACGCCGCCCAGGTGGGCGCATGGCGGAACAGCGGGAAGTCCGCGCTTCCCCATCCGCCATCGGCCTGTTGTTGCGCGATGAGCCACGCGTATGCGTCCTGCCGACCGGCGACGTTGCCGTGGAACTGCAGAGCTCGCGCCGTGTCGTAGACGGACGGACCGACGCTGCCGCCGTCGCTCATCTCGATCAGCAGGTGGCGCAATTCGGAAAGGATCTGTTGGGACAGCGCGTTCACGCGGTATGTTCCTTCTGCAGACAGTTGACGGGAACCAGGATCGGGCAGACGCCGCGCACGTCGCCGCAGGCCCGTCGCGGCCCGGCGCACGGGCAGCGCCGGACGGCGCCCTGCTCCGGCGCGGCGACGCGCCCCATGCTGGGGCCGGTCCACCGCATAGGCTTGGGCGCAGCGCGCCGCGTGCGCCGCGGCTGTGCTGGGCAACCGCTGCGATCGCCGCCGCCGACTTGGACACAGTGCAGCATGCACCGCTCACGCCGGCCGATCGATCGCAGCGGCACAGGGGCGACTCCATGCGGACGGGCGCGCTCATGCGCATGGCGCGTGCTTGAACAGATACGCGTTGGCCCGCTGCAGCATCTGCGCCAACCGTTCCGCACGCGTTCCCAGCGGGGCGATGGCCTCCCCGGCGTCGCGCAACAGATCCAGCGCCAACTGGCGCGCTGCCTGCAGCCCCATGATCGACGCACAGGTCGGTTTCTGCGCCGCCGCGTCCTTGCCGGGGGTCTTGCCCAACGTCGCGGTATCCGCTGTCGCGTCGAGAATGTCGTCGACCACCTGCAACGCCAGGCCGAAACAGGCGGAGTAGCGATCGAGCGCACAGTACAGCGCAGCGTGGGCGGCATCTTCCGCGATGGCGCATAGCGCGCCCATGCGAACGGACGCGCGCACTAGTGCTCCGCTCTTCATCCGGTGCATCGCCACGATCCTGTCCAGCTCGACGTGCTTTCCGACCAGCGACAGATCCATGGCCTGCCCGCCTGCGGCACCCTCGGCGGACACCGCCTGCGCCAGTTCGCGCACGAGCGCGATACGGTTGTCGCCCGGCGCATCCAGGCTCGCCAGGGTCAGGAAGGCGTGCGCCTGCAGCGCATCGCCGACCAGGATCGCAGTGGCTTCGCCGAACTTGACGTGCACGGTCGGAAGGCCGCGGCGAAGCACGTCATCGTCCATTGCGGGCAGGTCGTCGTGGACCAGGGTACAGGCGTGCATCATCTCGATGGCGGCGCCGACATCGTCGAGCATGTGCGCCGGCGTGTCGGCCAGTGCGCCGGTAGCCAGACAGAGCAAGGCGCGGGTGCGCTTTCCGCCATGCAAGGTGGCGTAGCGCATCGCCGCCATCAGCTCGGTCTCACCGTCGTCTTCGGCGCAGAGAAGACGCGCCAGCGCCTGTTCGACCCGCCTTGCGCCGTCCTGCATCCAGATCTCCGGCGGCAGCCTGCCGGATGCGCCGCGCGCCTGCGCGTCGTCGTGTAGCGTAGAAGCGGTCTGCATGTCGTTCATGTCCTTGTACCTGGCACGGCCACGGCGAGCGTCCGAGCCGCCGCGGTGTTGGCGGCGTCGCACCGAGCGCGCGCGCCGAGTGCAGCATTGCCGCGCGTCGCCGGCGCAGTTGCCTCGCCACACGGGGCATGCGATGCCAGCTCATGAGAATCCGATGCGGATTTTCATGGACGGATGTGCGGTCGGGAAATAGCGCCGACCTTTTTCGACGGCGCTCAGCAACCGCGGCCGCACCCCGGCCTTGTGCATGGTCAGTGCCAAGGCGATGCAGAACTGCACCATTTCCAGCCATACCAGGTGGTAACCGATGCAGACGTGTGGGCCGGTACCGAACTGCAGCATGTCCACCGGCCGGATCGGCTCCGTGCGTTGCAGCCACCGTGCCAGGCGGAACTGATCAGGCGCCTCGTGCAGCAGCGCAGAGGTCGACAAATGCAGCAGCGGGATGCACAGAGGGGTGCCCGCAGGAATGCGCCGTTGGCCGAGTTGCAATTCCTGCAGCGCGCGACGCGGCAGGAGCGTGGTCGCCGGATGCACGCGCAGCGTCTCGCGGAACAGCGCCTCGGCGACCGGACACTGCGCCAGGTCCGCGTGCCGGGTCGGCACCGCGCCCACGCGTTGCGCCTCCTCGACCAGGGCGTCCCACAGCCCAGGCTGCCGCGCCAGCTCGATCACCATCCAGGCCATCGTCGAGGCGGTGGTGTCGTGACCGGCAAGCAGCAGCAAGCGGATATTGGCGACCAGGACGTCGTCGGAGAGCGCATCGTCGCCGCGATCGAAGGCGCTCACCATGTCATTGATCAACCCAGTGCGCGCGGCCTGCGCGCGCGCGTCGCGGACGAACTGGCGCAACTGCGCGTCGATCCAGTCGCGGGCGGCGCGGCCGCGCCGCAAGGGCAGTCCGGGCAGGTCGACCGGGGGCGCGACGATCAACTGCAGCAGTTGCCGGTATTTGCGATGCCATCCCGGCAGGTCCTGCGCTGGGATACCCATGAGGCTGAAGATGAGCTTGAGCATCAGGTCGCCGGTTTCGCGCAGGATGGTTACGTCGCCGCGGTCGCGCCACGCCTGCACCCGCGCCTGGATGACGGGCGCGAACAGGTTGCCGATGCCGGCCTGGGTCAGCCCCTTGGGCAGGAACGCCGCCTTGATCGCGTCGCGCGCCTGCCGGTGCGCGCCGCCGTCCTGGGCGACCAACGTTCCGCCAAGCAATTCGGGCGCGATCTCTTCGATCAGAGCCGAGGACACGTCCTTGTGCCGGAGCAGTGCGAACGCATCTGGATCCACGCAGGTCATCAGGTGTCCGGCAGGGCCGAAATCCAGCCAGAAGTGGCTGCCCAGCGTCCGTTCCGCGCGCCGCAGCAGGCGCGGCAGGTCGCATACGATGGCGGGAAGATGTCCGACCAGGGGGAAAGCGCCGGGCACGACCGGGATGTCGTCCCGCAGCCGGTGCCGACGGTCCAGCGGGTTGAGCAGCATGTCCATCAGCAGCGCGGCGCCGCGGCCGCTTCGGTGGTGTCGCCAGCAGGCCGCGCGGCGCGGCTGTTGCCACCGTCGGCGTATGTCGGCACATGCGCCAGCATGCCACCGTCGATGCACAGGACCTGGCCGGTGATGAACGCAGCATCGTCGGAGAGCAGGAACGCCACCAGCGCGGCCACGTCCTCGGGGCGGCCGACGCGCTGCAGGAGCTGGTGCCGGCTCAGATGCCGTTGCATGCACTCGTCCAGCTTGGCGAGGAGACGCTCGGTCATGATGAGACCCGGCGCAACCGCGTTGCAGCGGATCTGTGCATGACCGTACTGGGTGGCGAGCGAGGCCGACAGCATGTTCATCGCCGCCTTCGACGCGGCGTAGGACGTCTGCGCGGTGTCACCGCTGAGCCCCTGGCACGACGACATGTTGACGATCGCGCCACCCCCGCGGGCGATCATTCGTGGGATGGCCTCCCGGCAGCAGAGCAGCGTGCCGCGCAGATTGGTCGCCATTGTCTGATCCCAGACCGCCAGGTCCAGCTCGAGGATCGCGCGGTCGCGCGGGGTCAGATGCATGGCGCTCGCGTTGTTCACCAGCAGGTCGACCCCACCGAAGTGCCGCTCCGCCGTCTCGAACAGCGCTGCCACCGCCTGCGCATCGGCGATGTCCATGGCCAGGGCCAGCGCGTGGCCCGCTTCGGCCGCGATCTGCGCGCTGCAGGCGATGGCCGCCGAGCCATCAATGTCGGCCACCACCACTCTGCCGCCCTCGCGCGCGATGGCGAGGGCGCATGCCTTGCCGATGCCGGCGCCGGCGCCCGTCACCACGGCCACCTTGCCTTCAAACCGTCCCACGTGTCCTCCTGGGTTGCGTTGGTCTTTCGCGGCATGCCGCTCAGCCTCCGCCGGAGAAGGCGCAAGGTCGGCGCTGGCGCGCTCGTCATCGCCAGCCTCGCTTTCGATGACCCGAATAGCGGCGACCGGGCACTGGCTGGCCGCGAGCCGCACGGCGGCGTGCAGCGCCTGCGAGACCGTCGCCACGCACACTTCCGCCACGCCGTCCGGTTCGCGCTGGCGAAAGGTGCCCGGCAGCGTCAGCACGCACTGCCCGGTGGTTCCGCACAGATCCTGATCGATCACGACGCGCATCTCAGCCCCCCTGCGCATGCAGCCGCACCGGCAGCGCGCGGAACGTCCTAAGGAACGCGGAGGGTTCCCGGGTCGGCTGCTCGGCCAATGCCAGCGTGGGGAAGCGCGCCTGGATCCGCGGCAGGCTCTCGGCCAACTGCACCCGGGCCAGTTGCGCACCGAGGCAGAAGTGGATGCCGTGGCCGAAGCTCAGCATGATCTTCCCGTCGGTCGACATGCCAGGAGTGGTGCCGTAGAACCGCGCGGGATTGAAGCGGTCGGGGTCGGCGAAGGCGTCCGGGTCGCGATTGCCGGCCGCGATCAGCACGCGCACGTCCGCGTTCTTCGGGATCACCACGCCGCCCAGTTCGATGTCGCGCTGGGCGATACGCGGAATGGAGCTGAACATGGCAGGCGCGTCGCAGCGCAGGACTTCTTCGACGAATGCCTTCACCCCCACGGCGTCTCCCTGCAGCCAGTGCCGCTGTTCGGGATACGCCAGCATCGCCAGGACCGCATGGTCGATGGTTGCAGCAGTGGTGGCGAAGCCGCCCAGCAGCATGCCCCACAGCATGCTGATCAACTCCGCATCCGACAGCGTGTCGGCATCGTCGTCGTGTACGCCGACCACCATCGACACGATGTCGTTGCAGGGACCGGTGCGCTTGCGCTGTATGAGGTCGCTAAAGTAGGCCTGCACCCTGGCGCTGGCCGCGTCCGCCGCGGCGAGCTGAGGATCGCTGGCGTGTGGGCTCAGGCCTTCCAGAATGGCGCCGATGCCGGCGGCAAGCCCGAACATGTCGTCCTGGGGCATGCCGAACAGTTCGGCGAAGACCAGCATGGGCAAGGCCAGCGCGAATTCCCAATGCAGGTCCACCGCCTCCCCGCGCTCCAGCGCGGGCGCCATGCCGTCCAGGCGCGCTGCGACGATGCGCGCGATGCTCGGCCGCAGGTTGTCGATCTGGCGCATGGTGAAATCGCGCGAGATCAGCCGGCGCAGACGCGTATGCGTCGGTGGGTCCTTCATCGCTAGCGTGGACGCCAGCAGTTTGAGTGACAGGCTGGTCGCCGCACGCGGGAAATAGCGCGCCAGTTCGCCCGGCGCCGGTCCCCGAAACGCATCGCCCGTGGCCTTGAGTGCCCAGTAGATGTCGGCGTGGCGGCTCAACAGAAAGAGGCCCGACGCCGCGCGATGCACCGGATCGTGCTCGCGCAACCACCGCATGAACGGATACGGGTCGTGGATGCACGCTGGCGACGCCAGTTCGGCGAAGGCGTCCCGGCATGCTGCCGTGGTTTCTTGCACGTCCATCTTGGTTACCTGTTGGCTGGCTGATCTGACCGGCGCGCGCTAGGCGCGCCGGCAAATTGCGGAGAAGATCACGATTCCCGGCGGCGTCCGTGCATCACCAGAGCACCGGCAACTCCTCGAACCCGCCAGTGATGATCTCCTTGCGCAACTTCAGTTCTTCGGGCGCCACGGCCAGGCGCAGCGCGGGAAAGCGCTGGAAGATCGAACCGACCACCACCTTGAGTTCCAGCCTGGCCAGCGCCATGCCGATGCAGTAGTGCGGCCCGTGCGAGAACGTCAGGTGCGGATTTTCGTCGCGTCCGATGTCGAAGGTTTCCGGGTCGTCGAAATAGCGCGGATCGAACGACGTCGCCGGCAGGCCGACGAGCACCTTGCTCTCCGCGGGAATATGCACGCCCGCGATAGTCACGTCGGTCCTCGGATAGCGCATGATGCCGTCCCAGCCCGCGCCCGGCGGGTACATGCGCAGGATTTCCTCCACCGCCTTGTCCACCAGGGATGGATCGCCGACTAGGCGTTCGCGCTGTTGCGGATGGCGGAACATGGCCAGCAGGCCGAATTCGATCTGCGCGACGGTGCTCTCGTGCCCCGCCACCAGCATGCCCGCCGCCAGGCCGATCGCCTCTTCCTCGGTCGCATTGCCCTGCTCGACCGCCGCGAGCAGATCTGTCAGCAGGTTGTCGCCCGGATCCTGGCGCTTGTCCCACATCTTGCCACGAATGTAGGCGCGCAGTTCTTCCCAGGCCAGGCGCGACGCGCTGCGAGGGCCGCTTTCATGCTGATGCGTCATCACCTCGTCGGACAGCCCGGCGAAAAAGGCGTGATCCTCGTAAGGCACGCCCATCAGCGCGCTGATGAGCATGGCCGGCAGCGGAAAGGAGAGGTGGCGCTTCAGGTCGGCGGGCTGGGGCTGGGCCGCCAGCGTCTCGAACAACTGCGCGGCGATCGCCTCGACCTGCTGCGCGAGCAGCTTCACCCTGCGGTTGCTGAAGGCAGGCGCCACGATCGTGCGTAACCGGGCATGCTCGCCCCCCTCATGCGAGACCAGCCACCCCGGCGAACCGAGAATCACCGAATCCGGGGTGAATGCCGCCGGCGGCATTCCCGCGGGCCGGAACGCCGCGTCGGACAGCGCCGCCTTGGCCTCGTCGTAGCCTGTCACCCACCAGCCTTCGTGCCCGGAGGGGAAGCGCACGCGGTGGATCGGACCGTTGGCGCGTAGCGCCAACATCTCGGGCGAGGGCTCGATGTGGTCGACGCGCCACATCGGCAGCGTCGGCAAGGGCTGTTCGGACATGGTGGCACTTCACTCTCTAGCGATGGAAGGGCGGAAGGCGCTGCGGGCAGCGAATGACGTAGGACGGCAATTGAACGTCCTGCGCGGCGTAGCCCGACTCGATTATCAAGATCGGCCAACGTGTAACTGCCTAGGCATACCGCGCGGCGAGATGCAGAACTTTATCCTGCGCCTTCGAGTTCAGGATAAGACGAGTGGTGGGCCTTTGAGTCGCAGCCGGCCATCAAGATTTCCTGCGCAAGGGTCGACAAGGGCGGCAGCCTGTTTGGGTACGGGGCGGTTTCGCCGAGGCCCCCTTGCATAGAATGCTATCTGATGCGGATTTGACATTTTGCTTTTCTTTCTCCGTTTCATCGATCGCGGTGTCATCCACGAAATGAAGGTCGGTCGGCGGCTCCCGGCTCCCAACGAAGCAGTCTCAAAACTCGTGCCAATTTGACCGACCCAGCAGAAGAAAAACATTGTGATTACTTTTCAGCGGATTAGCCTGAGGCCAGACAAGAGCTTGGCGAAATAGGCCGGTGTCGCGGACCCAACAAAGACGACAGAAGAGTGTCGGATAGGCGACACCTTCTTTGTCAGTTGTCCTGTCCTGGAATGATGGCAGGCCACCTGACCCTATTGACCCATAGGAGGTTGGCTCAGGGGTTCACCTGCTTGCTAAGGGGCGCGCTCTAGGCGGCTTGCGGGCGCGTTGCCAATGCAACACTGGCTATCCGCAACACCGCCATCTGGGGCGAAGCCGGCACGGCCTGCGCGTCGGAGTCCAAGAAGTTCGGCGCTTGTGAAATGACGGAATGGCATGTCCGCTATGGCGGTCGCGGCGTGATGACCTACTGGCATGTCGAAAAGGGCTCGACCTGCATTTTCTCGCAACTCAAGCGCTGTTCGTCTTCGGAGGTCGCCGCGATGATCAAGGGCGTGCTGCGACACTGCACCAACGTGGAGATTCAGGGCCAATATTCGACAGCGGCCATGGCCAGAGCGCCGTCGGCGCCGCTTTTTGCCGCCTGCTCGGGTTCACCTGCCGCCACGCCTGAAGGCGATCGCCCGGCAGAAGCTGGCGCCATCAGGCCTGCGCGCTGAATTGCCCAATCTGCTTCCCATTCTTTCCAACGTCATCAACTGAGAGGAGGTTGAGCAGCAGTATGGCCACAGTCAATCTGGGCCGGCATCGATCTGACTGCCATCCCGAAATATCACAGTCGCAGCGGTGGCCAGAACGACCATCGGAATAGCGTCTGGCCTTCGTTCATCCCGAAGAAGGGATGACCGACCAGTCCGTTTTTCTCGCGCGAATGCGGCAGCTCCATTGCGATCGCGGCAATTCGGATTGGCGCGGGCGCCATGTGCTCCGACCCTGAGGGCTGTCCCGGTCGGCGCGAGCTATCGCTCAGCGGCGATCAAGTCATCGGCTTTCGGAATGACCGGCGACGCTTCGTCTCAACGATTAGGCCGGTCGGGCTGTCGGCCGTATTCTTCGCCTTGAACACGGCGGTTCGCTTCGGTTTTGGTTTGGGTGGCGATTGAGGCTCTATCCTTGGCTCTGGCGTTTGCTTGCCCTTTTGTTTGTCCTTGCGGGCGCAAAGCAAAGCCTTGGCGGTCGCCGCGTCCGCATCCGAGACCACGCCGGCCGGCTTGCCATCGAGATTGACCCGTGCAGCGCCGGCATCCAGTCTCTCCAAGTATTTGGCCATCTTGGTATACGCCAGCAGGGCTCTCCTCAATTCATCATCGGACAGTTCGCCGTCGAGCACCCGAATGTCATGATGGATGCCGATCTTGAGCGGCCTGGGCGCTTTCGGATTGAACGCCGCAGGCCACTTGGCCGATAGATAGCGGAAAAGCTGTGCAGGCGATTTGCCTCGGCTACAGCTCATAAGCCTCGCCCCATTGTTTTCGTTTCCAATTCGGACCTTCCTAGCACTGATATATGCAATGATTTGGAAAAATGAGAATTCGCCCCGCAGGGCAAAGCAGCGGGCGCCTCCTCATTCGGACAGGCGAAGTGCCTGGTGGGCCGAGCAGGATCGGCGCCAATCACGCCGAGCCGTCCCGATAGAGTTCACAGCCATACATTAGGGTCGGTGGAATGCTGTTCCCCCATATCTCCGCAAGCTCATTGACCCTTGGCAGTGCATCTCAAACGCCGGCAGCGAAAAAGACTCGACGGCCCTCCGCGGAGGGCCGTCAGCGAGTAGGACCCGAAACCGTCGCGGCTCCTCTCACCCGTTCGGCCGTTCCGTCGTACCAGGGCGTCGCGTAGCGCGAAAGCTACTCAGGCGACCGTTCCGTGATCTCGGCCGGATCGACGCCGCCCTTGGACAGGAAGGCAGGCGAATGGCTGGCAAAAAGCGTTCCGCCGCAACCCGGCGTCGATCCCCAGAACCTGGCGCGGGCGCGGCGGAACTGCCGGGCGGCGGCCATTCCGGAATAGCTGCCGCCGATGACAATAGGCGCAGCGAAATTCAGAAGGTTGTGGGCGACAGGCTTCGGACTCCCATTCGATTGCCGACTCGGCTCATGCCTTGACGGGCAATATTCTGAGGATGTTTGCACATCACGTTCATGGTTGCCACCATGGAGATCGCCTCAGAAGCGGCGCCCAATCGGAAACATTAGCACCTCCGCGTTTTGGCTCGGCTGCCTGAACTCCTCGACGGCAACTGCCTCAATTAGCAGATCCAAGGCTTCGCGCCCCCTCTGGCTCATCGGGTCATCGCCTCGCAGGTAATGATACGCTCGATCTAGATGCACTCGCGCGGCGGAAAAATCGCTTGTCATATGACCCTCTCAGTTGCCGCCCGCGTTAGCCGTCTACGAGGTGAGGGTCACGCAATCGTCAATATCCACAGACGGATTTGATTTAAATCGCAGATGATCCGGGAGAAACCAAACACCGGCTTGTCCTATGCGAGAGCTCCTTGATTATGTCGCCGGCGGGTCCGGTGGACTCTGCAATAGGGTTGCCAAGCGAGCCCTGCACTGTCCGGGCCATATTGTTTATTTTCGGCGCCAAGAGACCTATCGGGACGCTCTTGTCGCCGAGTAGAGGCTGAGGAATGACCCACAGTTAGCGGCTCGTAATCATGCGGGGCGTAGCCAAGAAGCATCACAGCACCTGCCCAATCACATTTGACCTTAAAGACCCGGCACCCAGATTGTGCCGAGTCTTTTTCTGTCGTTAGGGCGGCGTGATCCAATTGAGCGGGTCAGGAATAATGTCCCAGCACGGCGATCAGGAACCTTCTTAAGCCCGTCACCGACTTCAGAAAGCCGACGGGAGCTGCAACGACTTGACTAGGGGTGCCCTGCGAGCTTGACGGTGTCAGCCCCGAACGCGCCTTGTTGGCTGTGTGCCAGTCCCTGACCGACAGCGGATTGCGACATGACAACTTCTCCACATCGGAGGTAATCGTGGCGAAGTGCCTGCGCGCGAAGCGCCAGGAAAGGCCCGTTAAAGAGCCGGCCCGCTTGCAGGAATCGAACTCATGGATGACTGAGGCGTCGGCATCCTCGATGCCCATTGCTTGGCAGGACGCCATTATGGCTTTTCTGCGTTCTGTCTTATCGCTGTGACATTTCCCGCACAGGATGACGTTAACGACACTCTTTCCGCGTGAGGTGAGGCGATGAGAGCAGGTTAGAGTGACGCGCGGCAGGGAGGGCAGGAGGCGATGGCAAAGGCTGAAACTCGGTAAGACGGCGCAGACCGTCACGCTTGCTACAAAGAGAATGTTCTTCGAAGAGTATCGTTATTCCGGCGTCGCGAGGCTCGGCGGGCTGAAGGAGGACGCTGGCAATGATGCGGTCAGGGGATGGTTGGCACGATCCACGCCAGGCACCTGCATGGATCACCCCGCAAAAGTGGCGGACGGGACCTGGAATCGAGCCGACATTGCGAGATTTTCGCGGCCGTGGCGGCTTCGCTGTCTGCTGTCCGCAGGGCGAAGCGCGCATCAGATGAGGGCCAGCGGCGGGTGCACCGGCGCCCGAACCGCGGGGATGACGAACACGATCTTCGCCGGCTAGGACAGCGCCACCGCGAACTTAATGTTGGAGGCGCTACGCCGCTCGATCTAGCGGAGGCGTGGCGAGTCGATGCGGCCGGCCGGCAAAACCCGCGCTGCAGCTCGATTTCGGGAAGGATCCCTTGCCGCTTAAATATGATTCACCGATGAAGGTTAGGGTGTCGACCATCTCGAGGTGTTCGTCGCCAATGATTATCCGGGCGGCTACTGGACAATGCCAATTATTCGACATCACTCCGAATTCCAGTCTGCCTTTTTATGCGACTTTCGAAGCACAAAAGGCGAACGTTGAGAGGACGTTGTGTGTTTTCGACGTAAATGGCCCTGCACATTTCCGCGGCTCCGGCGAGCATTAGCAATGGCTGGAACGGGCCGAGAGCGGACCAGCAGCTTACAGTATGATGATGCGGCCGTTCCGCTGTTGGCCCATGAGCTGATGCCAAAAACCCATTGGCATGTCCGATAGAGTGAAAAATGGTATTTCACATTGACGGGAAGATTCAACCGACAGAGAGCGCACCCTTTCACACTGGTGAGGGCGGCGGTTCAACCATTTAGAACCAGGCACTTAGCTTCTGCTCAGCTCTCCCGCCAGACGTCTTTCATATCGCCACCATCTCGCCACTAAACCGATAATTATTTTTTCGACTTTGGACGTCTCGAGCTGAGCGGCGGCCTCCGCCTCTTCACGGCGGAACAATGCTCTGCTCGAAAGATCGAGGCAGGATTGTGAACCCATGAGGCTTTTGCGCCCGACGCATTTTTCGGGGGGTTGAAGGCTCCAGCCTCGAAAAGCGTTGCAGAGAAAGGACGAGGGGCACAAAGCTAGCCTTCTTGGAGGACAAAGACCTAGTCACGAGAACATCAGGTCCGAGCGATAGAAACCAGTACGGACCGCCACCTCAGAATGAAGCTGCGCGTAAGACCAAATCACTGTATGAAATTTGGAAAAGAGACAGGACGGAACCGCATCATGGCCTCTGCGACGGCGTCGGAATTCAAGAACGAAAGCGATCTCGTTTTCAGCGACATCTCCAGCGAAGCGTGGCGGGAATACCATTTTGAATCGGGTGCAAAAGTCCGGATCGATAACCCGCAGAGGCTCAACGTCAGCGACAGCGGAGGCCACCGCATCTTCGACAGTCAAGGCTTATCCCACTACATTCCTAAGGGTTGGATCCACCTTATTTGGGAAACGAAGCCGGGGCAGCCGAATTTCGTGCGTTAGACAGGCCAAAAGGCGGGCGCTATGATCGTGTTTCTGTCTTCATCGGCCCGAGCCCGCTACGCTGATGATATTATCCGGATGCTGGCGCTTCCACGTGGCGGCCAGATGCAGTTCCGCTACGACGGTAAGTGGCTCGCGGGCGATGTTCGTAGCAGAGTCCCCCACGAGCAACTCGCCGACGAGTACGCCTTAGTGTGTTTTGTAGCCGGCAGCGGTGATCCAATCCCCTATGAACTCATACCCATTCGCATTGCTCGCGTTATTCGGGCTGAGAGCGTCGGAACGTCTTACATTTTTACTCTTGCTGCCGATGCTTATGTCGGTGAAGCGACAACAGGTGAATTGCGCGCAGCGATCAGTGCCTGTCGCGAGCGCTTGCCTAGCGCAGCCCAAGCGCCGAGTGAGATCTATTGCTTCTCCCTCGACTTTGAGTGGCGAGCGCACCAGCGTTTGACATTCGAAGCCTTTGAGGAGACTGCAAAGCAATTGAGCCGTCATAAATCGTTCGCGGCCGAGCAAAGCGCGTTCTTCGCTGTACGTCAGATCAGCAAGATCTCGGGCCGAAGCTGGTTTGGAACTTGGCCTCGGTCAAGTGCTGTCGAGCAGGGCGCTTTTCGACTTTCGACTGGCAAGCGCTACGAATGCGAGGTGTACTGCCTTAGGTTGTTCGAGCATTCCATTGACGCTGATGGTGCCCGGCCGACGCCAAAGGAACTTGCCTTGGTCGCTGAGGCAAATGACGATTCGATCCAGTTTGCATCTGCCAAACGCAGCGTCATCGATTCACGTTATGACTTGAAGCGCTACGTTTTTGCAGCCGAACCGGAGGTGATGAGGCGCGTAAGCGGTATCAGACTATTCCTGTCGGCAGAGGGCGACGGAGAAGATCGTGTACGCCAAGACATCTCGCTCCAGATGATCTTCGGCGGCTCGCTTGTCCTAGCTTCTATTCGAGCTGTAGCGATCGGCATCGCGACTGCCGGCCCAGGAATGATCGCCGCAAATGCTGTCGGGAAGCTTAGCTCCGGAGCTGCGGTCCTGATGATCGCGCTGGGCGCGTTGGCTGGCATATCCGCAATTTTTCCCTCCTTTCGAAAGCCCTGATCGAAAAGTCTTGGTCTGGCGCCTTCGACGAAAATGGCGCGAGCTCCCTCGAGGAGCCCAGATCCGTCAAGATGCCGAACTCAAACAGCGTCCACGTGCACCGTCGGCCCGATGCCCTATCCGGACCTTCGTTCCACGGGCATGTCCCGAGTTCCGCGGGCTCGAAGGCTGCAATGACGGCGATCACCTTCCTCCGACCAACTTCCAGCCGCCGTCGCGAGCCTGCGATTACTCGCTGGCCTATTTCTCATATAGGACTGCGTTGCGCACCATCTGATGTTCATCTGGCAGATTACGACCCAGGACGAATTCGTTTAGGACGACTGAGGCCGTTGTTCGGGACAGGTTACTGAACGAGTGCCCTTGCCATTCCGGCGTAAGCAAAGCAGGGCGAAGCCCAACAGCGACTTGCTGGTTGGAGCTCGCAACGCCAAGTGGGACAGTGACTCCTTGTATTTCGACAGGCCCCGTACACGCAAAGCCCTCCAGTTCAAGCAGCCGTTGGAGATTTCGCAGCAGATTGGCCTGCGCCGCAGGCGCCTTCTCCTTAGGCAGCGTGCCGTCGAGCGCGTAGCGAAGCAGTTCGGCACCCAGGTTCCGATCAAGACGTTCCTTGAGGTACTGGTTGTGATAGTGCCGCAGGCAACTCTCGCATGATTGCTCGCAGTGGGCGGGACACTGCACCAATAGCGCGAGGGTCTGTTGGAGGATTTCCTCAATGTTCCTTGCCGCGAGATCGGCGTAGCCGGCCCCACCGGACAAGGTGTCGTAAAGGTAGACGTCGAGCAGCAACGTGTCATCCTCCCGGTTCGGGACGATACGGAACCCGGCACCGAACTCGGAAGGATCGAGATCGATTTGTGGATGCCGGCTGGCTGCCAGGCGCAAGCCTTCGGCAACCGAGTACAGGGCGTCTTCGAGTATCCTCAATTGCAAGGGGTCGCCCGTCTCGGTGACAAGCGGCTGCCGTAGGCTGATACGCAGCAACAGCAAATCGGTGGAGAAGACGTGGCCTAGGAACACGTTTTCATAAGTGCCAGCACACTGATGGCCCGGCCTCGGCTTCCCGTACGAGAACTCAATCTTGTAGGGTCGGCTGTGTGACACGTGCGGCTGCTCGTCGACCGAGGCGCGTCCGCACTGGCTGCAGATCCAGAATCCGCTGCGACCGTCGGACGTCTCCTGTCCCTTGTTGACGGTCACCAGCTGGCGGTCAGTGGTGACCACGTACATGAGGTTGCGGCCGACGGGTCGCAGGCTGGGCAGATCATCCTTGCCCACAGGGACGGGAAACTGCGCGGCCGTCGCGTAGGTAATGTCCTGATCGCGATCGTCGTCCTTGAGCGCCCTGCCTTCCTCCGGCAGGAAGACCTGCGGCACCACCATTTGGGTGTGTTTCAGGTCGCTCTCACACACCGGGCAACGCGCCCCGCCCTGTGTCACTTCATTCAAATCCGCGACAAAGCTGCAGTTCTCACAGTGCACCAACGTGTGGCGTTCCTCAAAGATAGCCTCTGCGCGATTCTCGACGTCGGGCAATGTGTTCGCGACCACCCCGCCGGAGCGATAGGTTTCCTTATTGATGACGATCAGACGGCCGGGAGCATATTCGCTCAATGCCTTCCCAATGGACTGCTGCGGCCGTTCGACGACCTCCATCTTCCACTCGTTGTTGCGCTGAATCAGGCGCTCCACAAGGAAACTCGATAGGTCCGTGGGGAAAGCATAGCTGGGCAGCAGACCCTTGGAGAATAGGAACTCCAGCAGTTCTTGATCAGCGATGGCCTCGCGCTCCGAACGCCGGTCCTCCTCCTCGCCGCCTGCGGCAACCTCACCTTCGCCTGCGGCGGTTGCTGCTACCAGTTCAGCCCGGAAACGGGCGAGAGTCGCCAGCAAGGCTGCGGCCTCATCGCCGATCCAGGCGTCGATCGTTCGGGGGGCGACGCGGAGGTTGTCCGGCAGCCAGTTGCGAATCAAAGGGCGCAGTTGGCCGGTTGGCGCAAGAAGCTCCTTTCGCACCCACATGTCGAAGCTTGCGATATCGAGCCCCGACATCGGCTCGCCGAGGAAAAAGTCCGTAGCCTTGCCAAGTGCCCGGAACAGGGCAGACGATCCCGCCCCGACAGATACATCGTGAGTGTCCATGTAGTTGTGGAAAAACGTTTGGAAGAGGTAGGCGACGATGTGGCGCCGCGCGATCTTCGGGTTGTCGACCTTGACGTCGGGGTTGCGGGGATCGCCCGCGACGATCTGTTCTGGGTTGTTGTAGTAGTAGCCGTCGTGAGGGCCATTCTGCGCGTAGGTCAGCACAGTTGAAAGCGACGAGCCGCGGCGTCCCGCCCGGCCGGCTCGCTGCTGGTAGTTCTCCCGCTGCGGCGGCACGTTGCGCAGGCCTACCGCAACCAGGGAGCCGATATCGACACCCACTTCCATGGTCGTGGTGCAGCTCAGCACGTCAATCGGCTTGTCGGACTTCGCGATACGGACGTCCTTGAAACGCAGTTCAAATTGTTCGGTGGTCGCGTGCACCCGTGCATTGTCGCGGTTTGACAACTGGGCGGTATGTTCCTCCACCGAAATGCTGCGTAGTTGCGCACCGCCGGTCAGCACACGTTCCACCGGGGCACGCCAAAAGCCCTTGCGCGCCCTGATATACTCGCTCTGGGAAGGCGTGACCGACTCCAGGGATCCTGAACCACAAGCCGCGCAATGACCATGAACGGTCATCGGCAATAGCGCGGTACAGTCGTCGCAGTGATGCCAAGTCATGTCCAGGTCGATGTGAACGATGACCTTGGCGGGATCGATGAAGATCGCGCCGGTGGAGTCAGCCAGCCCCAGTTCGTTCGCGAGTTCCTTCTCGACCAAACCGAGGGTAGTCAGGTCGATCTGCAGGGCGGCGGCCAGCGCGGGCCGGATTGCCTTCGGAAAATTGCCGTTGCTGCCCCACGCGTTCCTCCAGCGGCCTGCCGCCGACCCACGGACGTTGCCTTCGATGGTATGGTCAAAGGCGTAGCCGTCCGCCACATGCATCAGCCACGCGGCGGCCAGGCCTGCCATGTCTGCGGCGGGGAGTGTTGGAACCAACGGTGCAACCGCGCCAACAAGCTTGGAAAGCGCGCGCCGGGCCGGAAAGAGGCAACCCACCGTCGTGCCGGCCAGCGAGTAATATCGGCCACATAGCTGCTTGAGGAGAGCCATCCTGTAGCGGCTGGGCGGCGGTCCAGGGTCGAAATCGGCCAGCAATTCCTCGATAGGTTGGTCTGCATGGTCCTTTTGGAGGCGCCTCACCTGATCCTCGATTGTTTGCGCGTCCTCCCGGTCAAAGATTGGCAAATTGCTGTCGCTCAGAACCTTGAGCACCGCGATGTAAAGACTGCGGTCAGGCCGCGGTTCGCGGCCCGCTAGGAGCAGTTCCCGTGTGGCCAGCGCCAACACTTGTCGAAAAATGTCTTGTTCTACCTCCCTCGGAATATCACGAGCCAACCGGGCCGCCTTCTGCCGGCCGTCCGAAAAGAGAAGCACCTTGCGACCACCATTAGGATACTCGCGGGTTTCGGTCCGCGAAGCCGGTTGGCTGTCCAACTGCGTCTTCACCAAGTTGGCGAACGGCGCCTCGCCCTTGGTGGCGTGGTCCATGATCGTGGATGTCTCACTGCGCAGAGTTGGTTCGCCGCAGACACAGCAATTACCAAACCTTACGCCGTTCTTGACCCAGTCCTGGTTCTGGGTGGGCAGATAGACGCGGGTAAAGCCTTCTGCCGGCCGCTCGGCGCTGTAATCAAGACGGCCACTCCGGATGTCGAGCCAGGCGGAAACGCAGTCGAGAAAGCTCGGGTTGGGCGGTTCCATCAGCACTTCCACTTCAACGAGCGGCGGCTGGCGGCCTTCACGGAACGGCCCGGACGGTGTGCTCCAGAGGAAATCAGGTTGCGGTCCATCGGCGTAACCCCGCAAGTAGGCGGTACCGCACTCACGGTGCGTCAGGAGTTCGAAGACCCGTCCACCGCACTGGCACTGCCGGCGGTGGTGGGTATGGAGCCTGCCGAGAATCCGGCCAGGTCCCTGATGACGTGCATGGGCACAGTTCGGATCGACGCAGGCGAATAGCCCCGGCAGGCCGCGAAAGAACATGTGCAGGCGTGTAGGCAACAGTACGCGGTCGTCCGCTTTGCGGCGCGCAAAGGGGGCCAGCGCAAGCAAGGCCGCTAGAGCGCGAGTACCGTCGGGATGGCGCTCAAACAGTTGCTCCTGCAGGGCATCCAGCGCCAGAGCCTTGCCGGATACAAGCTCGATGAGCCTTTCGAGCACAGGAAAGCCAGTAAGGTTGGTAAACACGTAGTCGGGCAAGTCTTCCGCCGACGTCGGTTCCGACCAGCCCATCCCAGCAGCCAATGCGGCCACCGCGTCTCGCGCAGTCTCCGGATGGGTGGCGTATTGTTCGAAAGCTGCCAAATCAAAAACCGCGAGCAAGTCGGTCACGCGGTCGCTAGGCTGGCCGCTGCCGTGGCGCTGTTCGCGCGTACCGGTGATAACCGCGAACCCACGCCGCGATTGGCGCGGCAATCCAGTGAGATTGCGCGCGAACTCGTCGATCGCTGCCTCGGCGGCTGTACCCTGCCCCAAGCTGGCGCTGGTCAGGATGAAGCGCACGCGCTCACGCGGCACGTCAAGACGTGCGAGCAGGCGTCTGATCAGCAGAGCAACCTCCGCACCGCCAGCGCCCCGATACATGTGCGCCTCGTCGAGCACCAGAATCAGCTCATTGGCGCTGTCGGCGTGCAGCCACTCCTTCGTCTGCTGGAAGATGGACCGCTCGATTGGCCGCATCAGCATGTATTCGAGCATCGAGTAGTTGGTGATAAGGATATCCGGGCATGCCCGTTGGGTTTCATCGCGAGTCATCATCTCGCGGTCGCCAGGCTGGGTGATGAGGCGGCGATCCCAGTGACGATAGCGCCGTGGTGCACCGCCTTTTGGATTGGGCTTCAGTTCCTCGTGTTGCTTGCCATAGAACGCGGTCAGGTCCTTTGACGGCCATTGCCCAATCTTGGTAAGGCCTGACACAGTCTCGGGTGTTGCCATCAGGGGCAGGTAGAAGCTCTCGAACAGCGGTTCGATTCGCTCGCCGTCGCGCTTGGCCGAGCGGAGCCCTGGATAGGGCGATCGGCCGGTATAACTGCCAAAGCGCACCGGCCGGGCGCGACCCGCCGAAACAATGGCCGATGCAACCTCGTCGCCGAACAGCCGACGAATGCGGCCCAGTTGATCATTGACCAGAGCGTTCATCGGATAGAGCAGCAAGGCACGGCAGCCCGGCAGCGCCGCCGTGGCTGGCCGGTCGCGTGCCTCTTGGGTCAGTTGGCCGATGATCGGCATCAGAAAGCTCTCGGTCTTTCCCGAGCCCGTACCGGTGGCGACGATCAGATCGGAGCCCGCAAAATACCTCTCAAGGGCTTGTGCCTGATGGACGTAGGGTCGGGGAAACAAGCCGACTTTTGCCGCTGCGAGCTCCGCCAACACACTTGCCACCGCTTGGGGTAGATCAAGTTGGTCATAGGGAGCCCCCAGTTCATAAACCGGAGTAGACTCAACAAATGGAGCCTGCGCGACCGCGCCGTCCTCCTGCAGCAGCAGCCGCCGCTCTTGGATGAGTGCCTGGTTGCGCACGTGGTACTGCGCCTCAATGTAGCCGCGCAGGCTTGAGCCCAGCCGCCCAACCGTGGCGTGTACGCCGTGCTCGCTCTGCTCGACCCCGTTGCTCACAGCGCTCCCCCTCTCAGTTTTATCCCAAGCCGCCCAAGCGCATGTGTCACGAACGGCATGGCGCGGACCGGGAAGGCCATGGAACGGACTGACCGGGGAGTTGTGCCGTCACATTCCCAGCCAAGCGCGAGAACGCGGGCCTCCTCCATGGGCAGATCCTTGGCCAGCGTAACCTGCACCAGATCATTGTCCCGCCTCGCATTTAATGTGCGTGTAGCGCGAAGCGCGTCATCGTAGGCAAAGCGGAACCGACGCGCGTGTCCATGGTCGACCGTTGCTGCACGCCGAAGTAGTAGCCCATCGGCCGTAGGCTCGAACTCTCCGAGATAGTACGGTCGGTTGTAGAGTAACGTTGGCTTTGCCTGCGCGCGGCACAGCCGCAAAGCGACACCGGCGAGTTCAACCTCACGGGCATTTATCCAGCGTGATCGCGACTGCTGCACAGCTTGGTCCGGAGCGTATACTTCGAGGTGGTCGGCTGGCATTGTCGCCTGCTGGAGACGTGGGCGATAGATCTTGAGCGCCTTGCCCATCCAGACGCCGATGGGTTCGGTGCGACCGAGCCAATCATCGAAGCTCTGCACGACCATCTGCGTGACGCCGGCATTCGCATAGCGCATGACCCCTGCCGCGACAAAGCCGCCTGGCGGGAGAGCGCCAAGCAAGAAGGACACGCTATCCGATAGTGCAACGGCGCGCGGAGGTGTTGACTTCCAGTAGCCTCCAGGTGACCGCCAAAGGTCGCCGGTTTCCTCGAGCGCCTCCAGCACCTTGTTAGCCAGCGGACGCGCCTCGGCAGGCGCGATCAAGCCTCCAAGATTCGTTTCGATCATGTCGGTGAGGCGCCCTGTGAACACGCCGTGACCATCCCGCGCTCCGTCTGCATCGCACGCAGCGTGCAGGTGCGCCGCAATCAACGCGCGCCGAACCGCCTCCGGGGAGCCTTGGATCGACAAGCCGACCGTCACGCTCGCCAGCGCCTCGGAGGCGGAAAGGACACGCAGTGACAGGGCCATCTTGGTGCTACTCCCTCCTGATACCAGCAAGGTCGAGCAGGAGTTGGAGCCGTGTGTCTACATGGTCCTCGCTATCGATCCGCCCGCCATCGAGTTCGTCCTCGATGTCCTCCGGTGCCAAGCCCGTCATGCGCCAAAACGGCCACAGCCAGCCATAGGAGGTGGATTGGAGCGAGGTAGGCGCATTTGAAGTACGGAAACTCTCAAGCGTGGACATGAAGGCTGTTGCAGTCCGCTCGATGCGCGGGTTGCGCAACGAACGATCCTTCCGCAAAAGCCTCAGCAATTCTTCCGTTTGGGCTTTGCCTTTGGAGAGTTGCATCGACAAGACCTTGGGATCGAGCGACGCCAGCGCGCCCGCGGAGACAGTGGCGTTGGCCTTCGGAAAGATGCTCCAGTCCAGCACATCCGCGTCGAACACCGGCCCCAGTTGGAGATAGAGCGGCTGCTCTGGAAACGTCGAAACTCCGTCCGCCAGTGTTGCCACCACCACGACGCTTGCGTCGCGGATCAGGTCCGCGATCGCATCGGCCAGCAGTTCGAAGGGTGCATTGTTGACCCGCTCCAGCACCAGCGCCCCGATCATGCCATCCTGTTTGCCAAGTGCCGCCACCACATCGGTGTCGAGCGTCGCTGCATCGACAAAACCGACCGGCACTCGCGCCCGCACCACATGCTTGCCGGCGAGCGCCAATGCCGTCGCACGGGCCAGCTCGGTCGAGAATGATCCCTTGAGAAACAGCACCCTGCCAGTGACTACAGCGGCGAGCACTTCCTCTGCAAAGACCGCAGCGCCCGGCGACTTAAGGCCAAGCGCAGCGTAGTTCGATGTCAGCAGGGCCGCAGCCTCTGTACCCGTCTCCAGGGCCTTGATCGGATCCGGTCGTCGCTCCAGCGGCACAACCCGTAGCGATGGGGTGGAGGCCACGGATGGTGCCTCGGTCTGCACCGGAGCCGGGCTGGCGTTCTGCCCCAGTTGCCCAACCCTCTCGGCGATGTCGGCAAGCTGTTGTTGCAGTTCCGCGGTGTGCTTGCCTGCCCGGTCCTCGGTGTCGCTCCAGAGCGCCTCGAGATCGGCCACGCTGCGTTCAACGGCCTTCAGGCGCCCGTCTGCCGCGTCGCTGACGCGCGCAACGGCCTGGCCATGGGTTTCGAACTCCTTCCGCACAGCCGCCAGTTCGGCAAGCACCGCTTCTAGTGCGCGCCTAGGGACGCCCTCTTCGACCACCGGGGCTGGCCGGGCCACGAGACCGGTCACGGTCTCCGCCAATCGCGCCACCTCGCCTGACAACCTCTCAACGTCGCCCTGCAGGCTTTTCAACAGTTCCTCGTGGCCCTCCAAACGTTTCGGCAGGACGGACAATGCCCGGTCTCTCTCCACCGCCACCTGCGGTTTGGCGCTGCTTACCAGCCGCTCAAGCGTATCGGTGGTTTCGAAGGGGCTAAACTGGAGAAGGCGCGCGATCGTCTCTGCAGCACAATTGTTGAGAAACGACTGTTCATGCAGACTGCGGAACAGTGCTTCAATCTCCGCTTGCGGCTGGTCCGCGACCACCTGTGGATGGTCTTTTGTTGTTGCATTCTCAATCGCGTCGAGCATCACGGCGAGACCCTCGACATCCTTCAAATGCTGTTCCGCCCACGCCCGCCACAGATAATAGTAGGCGAGGTCGGCGTGCTCCTTGTTGGCCTTGGGAGCACCGCCCTTCTTGAGAAAGTGATGGAGCAGCGCCTGCTTGCGCTTCGGGAGGCTGGCGGCACTATCCTTGCGAAAGCCGTCAACGCTAGGCAGCACCTTCAACAGTTCCCGGCTTGTCTTGCTGGTCACTTCGTTGAAGAAGGCCAGCAGTTCGCGGTCACCGAGCGCGCGTAGCCGTTTGACAGCCTGTGGCGTGGGCGACGGCTGGGTCATGTTGCGTCTCTGTTTCCGCGAATCCGGGTCAAGGCAAGACGGTGGTGAGCCTCAAGCCAACGCGGCGCAATCATGGCGCGCAATGCGGTCGAAAGCGCCTCGTCGGACTGCGACCTTGAAGCGACGCCCGCCTGCCCAGCGGCGGCGAGAACCCAACGGGCATGCGCACGCGTGGCTGGCGGCAGGTGCCGGGTCGGCCCGTCCGGGGCCTCCCGCATTTCGAACCACCATGCGCCGAACGGACCCAAGTCCAATACCACGTCGCGTTTGGTGTCACGCAGCACGACTTGGAGTTCAGCGAGGGCTTCCGTCGTCACTGCCTCGGCAGCCGAATGGAGATCCGCGGCGGTGGTCGCGAAGACGTGCTGGGCCCAATCGACAGCCCCCGCCGGCCGTGACCGAAGACTTGGAACAAGTCCACGGGGAACATTGAGGCCAGAAAGGTCGAGCGAGCCGGCCCGCACCTGCTCAAGTAGGGGCCGTGCATCGGCCGAGCTCGCCGAAACTGAGCGTGAACCGAAGGTCAGGAGAGCTCCCCTTGCAGCTCGCACAACAGGTCTGACCAGTACCTCTGGCAATAGCCGCCCCTCGGCCTCCAGAACAGGCGGCTCGGTCCCCGGAAAGCCGCTGACCCGTATGAATTGCCATTGTCCCCGTACGAGGGGTACGGAGGCACTGTCTTCACCGCTGCGTGCGAGGAGGTTTGCCTCACCATGGCCATCGCCTGCGTGGACCGCCAAGGTGAGTTCGCCCTTGGTGTCCAGGACGAGGCGCGCCGATGCGTCAATGAAGTGCATGGGCGGTGACACCACGCCCCACCGACGTTTGGCCTGCTGCACCGCCAAACCAGTAGCCCGCCTGATCCACTCGGCCAGCCCTTCGTCGGCCACCTGCGGAAGCGTGACCAGCAGGCAGCTCCACTGCTTCAGGTCGGCCAGACGGCTGACTGCGAGTTGCGGCGGCACACCTGTGACGAGCTCGGCACGCTGCACGAAATAATAGGTGGCGCCCCAGTCCAGGCCGGTTGCCAACGCCTGTCGGCTGCCTCTTCCGGCCGAAAAGACCGTGCTCCGCACGGTATCCAAACCGGGTATGCGCTCCTGCACGGCGACGCCAAAGGCGTTGTCCACGTCCGTGCTGACCCAAGCCACGCGGAACGTCGGGGAGTCAGGGTTGACGGCGTAGGCCTGCGCCCCAGCGTGCAGCCGGGCACAGGCTACCTCGACCCGGAACCCGTCGCCACCGCCGTCGAAGGTTAACCTGCCCCTCGGGGTGGGCGCGCGCGGAATCTGCACCTCAAGGCCCCAACGGGCCGATACCCTGCCGACCGGCGGCTGCACATGCAGAGTAAGGGCAAGGGGCAACTGAGGTGTCGCTGGCTCTGGCCGCGTTTGCACCGCCGGCTCCGCTCCTGGTCCCTGCCATCCCTCGGACGCGTGATAAAGGTAGCACTCCGGTCGCGCGGCACCCGAGACGTGGGCAAAGTGCGCATCGCGGTAGGTGCCTTGCCGGGGGCTGACACGCGCATCGCACACAGGACAGGAGTAACGGCGGTACCGCTGCGCCAGCGAGGCCTCTACCCGCTGTCCGCTCGCAACGTCGATGGCGAAATACATCCCCTCAGCCCGTTCGACTGGCAGGTTGCGCAGACTGTTGCTTCAACTCGACAAGGCTACCGGCAACGGCGCCGCTCACAAGCTCTGGCACGCGGTCTTTGCGCCAATTGCGATAAGCCGGCTCGCGGATGCCGCGCGGCGCCATCCAGCGGCTTACGGCCAGCGCCGATACCTCGGCGACGCTCAAAAGGTTGCCGTAGTCGGGATCGGCCCCGCTCCCACGGAGGATGTCGACCGTGTTGGCTGCCAGGCTGCACAGGAATACTTGCCGCTGAATGCCGTGTTTTAGCAGCGAGTCTTTGAAGCCCAGCCGCGTCAGCGCCGCCTTGATAGTGCGCAGCCGCCAGTTCGGTCCCTTGCCGTACGCGTGGTGATCGGCATAGTCGTGGCTGAGTTCCCGGAGATAGGCCCGTAGTTTCTCGAACAGGGCGTCTGTAATATGGAAGTGCCCCCAGCCCATGGTATAGCCCACCGGCTGGAAGTACCGCGTGCCGCCAAGGGCCAATCGGTTATAGACCGATGAACGCCCCATCGATGAGCTGGTTGTGACCATCAGCAGGCTGGCGTGCTTGGCGGCTCCCGAAATGATGCCGACGGACTCGCCGTAGGTGTCCTTGAAGTCCCGCACCACTTCCTGCGTCCGCACGAGTGCAGCCACAGCCTTGCCGCCGAGCAGGAACGAGTACGGCGGCACAGCACCCAGCACATAAGCATCTAGCAGGTGCACCAGCCGCAGCGAACGGTCAGCGGAGTTCCAACCGATCAACTTGTCGCGTACCGACAGATTGAAAACAGGGTCGCCCAAAGCGATGATCCCCGCCAGACGGTCGTGACCCTCGTCCCACACCAGGTAGCGCAGGCGGCGGCCAAACCCCGCCGATACAGGTACGGACCAGGTTAGCGCGGCTAGCCGGAACAGGTCGGCATCCTTGGTATCGCTGCGCACTCGCCGAAGCGCCAACCTGATGTTGGCAGGTTCAATCTCGTCGCCGTCTGCAAAATGCGGCAGGAGTTCCTCGGCACATCGGGCAAGGAACGCTGTGTTCGCCTCAAGCTTGTCGCTACGCTGCTCCCCATGGAGCTGTCGCACCGCCTCTTTGTCTTGCCCCGGCGGCAACAGCAAGCCGTTCTTACCCTTTTTGAACCCAAGGCGCTTGAGATGCTGGCGGACCGCGCGTTTCAGCTGCGCTTCCGGCGTCGGAAACTTAACTAGTACGCCCCTGGCCATCGGCACATTTCCCCCAATCCCTCTGGTTGTTCCAGATTGTTGTTTGCATTCGACAATCAATCAACAGTCTAAACCCAACAGCTGCCTAGAAGTCAGGCAGTCGCATAAGGCTGGGATTCGCGCGCGCTGTCGATCCTTCAATTCCAATCGCCCACGACAACACCCCGGATTCTTCACGAGGCCCACGCGCCTGCGAACCTCCGCGCCTTTTGCCAGCGCTGCCACATGCTGCACGACAAGCCGGAGCACCTGCGGTAGCGCGACATGACCTACAAGAAGCGGAGGGCAGTCGTTCGCCGGCCGCGCTATGAATGGCGGGGCAGCCTAGTTCGCTCTTGCTGATATCACCGCGCCGGCGCCCGGCCCGCAATGAGCCGCTTGGAGCGTTCTTTCGCAGACGCGATCTCCCTGTTCAGTTCTTCCAGGTTCTCCAGCCATAGCTGGATACGTGCTGGCGGCACGTCCGGATGAGACTGCAGGTCGAGGTTGTGGCGCTTGACGAAATAGAACGCCACCGCTAGCCGCATCTTTAGCTTGCGCTCACCGCCCTCAATGCGGAAATCGTGCTCGATGGCGGCTCGCTGCTCTGCATCAAGGCCTGGATGGGCTTTAATCTTAAGGACGAAATCCGTCGACCACTCTAAGTCATCGGCGGGATCAATGTCACAGGGCTCGGGCGGCCAGAACGAAAGGATACGCCCGAGCACGTAGTCCCTAAATTCTTGGCGGTCGACCGAGAACGCTCGGCAATGCCAACGCGACCCGTCGTGAACCAGAGCATGAGGGCATATCGTTCTGCGGCCTGTCCGACTCAGCGACTGATAAAAGACGTCGATCTGGGAGCGCGTCTCGATCGCGTCGACCACCGCCCGAAGGACGTAAGCCTCGGGGCCTCGGGATATTTCAGGGATGATCTCCACCGGGGGTGTCTTTTCGAACCAGGTATCGGCCAGACGCGCGGCGCCTGACTCGATGGCGCGCAACTGTGCGAGATAACGTTCCGGCGACAACGTCAGGAAAACCGGGCGGAAATTCCGAGTCTTCACATACGACTTTTCCGATGCGTCGTATTCGATGTTGCCGGGGGCAATCTCCTGATAGGTCCGGAAGTCGACCGAGGCTTGAGGCGACGAGATCTGAAACCTCGTCTCGAGGTCTCTCCTGTTGACCGAACCTGTCCAGTAAATACGCCATTCCATGAATTCGTAGCGCTGGGCCACCGTCCAGCGCACATCCGGATCATTCATATGCACCACCCCATTGACACTTATAAAAACTATGTATATATCGGCTGATTAGTTGAGAAACTGTATATCGTATAGGCCTCTGGATCAAGGAGAACTAACATGAGCGATCAGGACGAAGAGAAGGGTAAAGGCCATCCCGACGCCGGAGACGACTCCGGCCTCGGCAATGGTGGCAACCCAGGCCACGGCGGCGGTGACGGCAATCCCGGTCACGGCGGCGGCAACCCTGGCCACGGCGACGATAAGGTCACTATCCTCGTCGATAATGTGCAGAAGCGCGTCCGCGGCGGCCAGTGGATCGTCCGCGAATTGAAGGCCCAGGTCGGCGTTGACCCCGCCAAGATCCTTGCCGAAATCACGCCGAACGGCCTCAAGGACCTCGATGATGCTAGCACTGTCGCCGTGCGCGACGGATCGCGCTTCATGAGCCATGCTCGCACCGGAGGTTCGTCATGATCATCGCCGGCGTCGAGGAGGGAGGCGACCCTCCTGATGGATTGGATCAAATCCGTGAACTCTGCTCCGGTGAAGTCAACTTCAAAACCGAAGGGTGGCGAAATTTGATTTTTATGGAGCAGTTGCGCCTGTGGGTGGGCAACCAGGTGCGTGTCACGGATGCGGTTCTCTGCCTAAACCATAACAATCCGACTTATCCGACGAAATTGTACATGGCGGAGAACGTGGGCGGGCCGGTTAATTGGAACGAAGCAAACGTGCCGTTACTCGGACGCTACTGGCACTCGTTCTCATGGCGGGACGTCAGCCCTGCCCTGCCATATCATGAAATCCTGGCGGCGCACCTGGCGCCGCTGGCCAGCGATAAGGCGGCCTGATCATGAACAGGTTCCTGCGCTGGCTCTATCAGACAGTTTTCGGGAAGCTAGGGGCTGTCGATAAGCCGCTGACCTCCTCCCCGCCCCCGGCCGTTCCCGCCTTGAGGGTCACTTTCCGCGCAACCGAAGCCTTCCTGTCTCGCGTCCGCGCGGACCTCGAGCGCCGTCACGCCTTTGCCCATGAACGCGTCGGGTTCATTACGGTTCGCGCTGCCGAAGGCGCGGAGGGAGTCACCTTGATTGCCGAGGACTATTACCCAGTCGCTGACGACGACTATGTAAGAGATCCGTCGGTAGGGGCCATGATCGGGTCGGAAGCAATCCGCAAGGCGCTCGAACTGGCCCTCCTGAAGGGTGTCGGCGTGTTCCACACCCATATGCACGGGCTTTCCAAGCACCTCTGGTTTAGCGGAATCGACCTGCGTGAGCAGGTTAAGTTCTTACCGGACTTCTTCACGGTCTGTCCGCAAATGCCGCATGGAGCGATCGTCCTGAACCCGAAAACTGCGGCGGGTCGCGTCTGGCTATCGCCCGAGCAGGTAGTGAAGATCGATGAGTTCAGCACCATCGGTCCGCGCCTAGTCATTGATCGGGCCGCCCGCGACGGCAGCACGGAGTTTTACATATGACGGTCGATAGGGATTTCTCACGCCAAAGCTTCCTCGGGCCCGAAGCTGAACACCTCCTCGCCAACGTGCGCGTGGCGGTCGCCGGACTCGGCGGCGGCGGATCTCATATCGCCCAACAATTGGCGCATGCGGGCGTCGGCCATTTCCGACTTATCGATCCGGACGCCATGGAGGCCAGCAACTTGAACCGGCTTGTCGGTGGAACCGAGAGCGACATTGTCGCCGGGACCAAGAAAATTGACATCGCCACGCGTCTGATCAGGGGCATACGTCCCTGGGCTGAGGTCCTCTCGGCGGACACGACGTGGCAAGAATCCGATCACCTAATCCGCGACGCCCATGTGATTTTCGGCTGCGTGGATGGTTACCAGCAGCGGGATTATCTCGAACGCGCGGCGCGCCGCTTCGCGGTGCCTTTAATCGATATCGGAATGGACATCACCCAGGTCGCCGACGGGCATTTCGCGGTCGCCGGGCAGATGATCGTAAGCCTTCCAGGGCAGCCTTGCATGCACTGCCTCGGGTTCTTGACACCGGAAAATCTTGCCATCGAGGAGAACAGATATGGCGCCGCCGGCATCAATCCTCAAGTCGTGTGGACCAACGGAACCTTGGCAAGCCTTGCTGTCGGCGCTTTCATGAAAATGCTCACACCTTGGCTGCCTGCCCGGGAGTCCTACACCTGGCTCGAACTGGATGGTAATCAGCAGACGGTGGCCCTAAGCGAGCGGCCGCATTACATGAACATCCCCAATGTCTGCCCCCATTATGGCGGCCAGGACGCGCTAGGCGACCCGCAGTTCGACATCAGGAAAGTGATCGGGACGTGACGCTCGAGCCGGAATTGACGGCCATGCTTCGGCACGACAGGTCGCGACGAAAACTGCGTTGAAACGCAGAAGCTGGCGCAGTCACCGTTTGCGGATAAAATATCTAGAATCGTCCCTTCGCATCTGACGCCTTAGGAGGGGCTTGCCCTTGACACGAGCACGCCCGGCCGCCTGATGTTGACCGAGCGGGCTCTGGGAAGGCCCGCGAAGAACGGACAGGACTACGATTTGCATGTATCACGCACTCAGCACCAATCTCCTACTGGGCTATCATGGCTGCGACGAAGCGGTCGGTGAGAAGATTCTTGCCGGAAACAAGTTCGAGCCAAGCGAGAACGATTACGATTGGCTGGGTCACGGTATCTACTTCTGGGAGGCGAACCCGGAGCGCGCATTGAGCTTTGCTCAGCAGCAAGTGAAATGGGGCCGCGTAAAGAAACCGATGGTCGTGGGGGCGGCGCTGACCTTGGGGAACTGCATCGATACCCTGAATGAGCAAAGCCTTCAGGCGCTAAGCCAAGCGTATGACAAATTGGTGTCTTTGTCCGCCTCCAGCGGCAACCCCGTGCCGATAAACGAGGGCGGGACGGATGCGCTGCTGAGGCGACGGGATTGCGCTGTGGTCATGACCTTGCATAAAATGATCAAAGACATCAACCACCCGCCCGCCGACAGCTTGCGTGGTCTCTACCAAGAGGGCGGCGCACTTTATGAGGGCTCAGGCTTCTTCAAAAAAAGCCACATCCAAATCTGCATTCGCAACCCCGACTGCATAAAAGGGGTTTTCCGCCTACTGTAAGCTGAAAAAACGCCGAGAGGGGCGTTTCTAAGCCACTTTCGCCTTCGGGCGGGCTTTAGGCTTTTCATTGCGGTAGGGCGATGCCAACTTACCCTTAGGGGTTAGTATTCCGATTTTTTTCAGCTCTTTGTCGGCGGCCTTTTTCGAAACGCCGGCTGCCGCCTTCGCGTTCTTTTCGAGGCGATGAAGCACGTCAGCTGTAAAATCCATAAGTCACCTCGCCTCAACGGTAACGGGATCGGTTGCCAGGCGTCTAACGCCGCTGCATCCAATCTCGAATTGATGATCATAGAAACTATCTGTGTGCATAAACCACATGTCAATACCCCGGGTGAGCCTCTGGACGGGGGGCCTATCTTATCGGTTGCATATCGACAGCTTCGTCTGATCGACAATTCGTATTATCAATCGACAATTCGTATTATCAAGTCTCTTCTTTGGGCGAAGTGCGCGTCACCAGCCCCTGTCTGGGAGTTCGAGCGTCGGGTGAATTCTGGATCGCCCACCCCCCGAACCAAAATTCGCCCCCTGCCCACTTGTGCTCGAGATAGGAAGCGCCGATATTTGATCGCAGAATTGAACACCAGGAGCCCTTCCATGGCGCAGCCAGTGACAGCCAAAGCCGATGTCGACAAGCTTCGCACCAACGAGAAGAAATGGACCAGGGCGTTGATGGCCACCGGCTGGAGCGCGTTCCCGAACATCATCATCGAGAAGCAGCAGGCCCTCGGCCTGGACGCCTTGGATATGAACATCATCATCCACCTGGTCCAATACTGGTGGCTGCCCGAGAATCTCCCCCATCCTTCAGTCGAAACCATCGCCAAAGCAATCGGAGTGACACCGCGCACGATCCAGAAGAGGATTACCGCGCTGGAGGCCCACGGCCTGCTCGGCCGGGAAGAGCGGCGCCACACGCCAAACGGCAGCATGACCAATAAATACCGCTTCGACGGTCTAATCGATGCCGCCAGGCCGTTTGCGCTGGAGAAGGCCGCCGAAATGAAACGGGCAGCCCAAGAGCGGTCAGACCGATTGCGGCGCAAGAAGCCGAAACTGGTCGTGGATAACGAAAAATAGGCAGATCGTGACGTAGCTCAGAGGAAGAGTGCCTCGCTTTCGACCTGGGTGGTGCGTGACACCGCTATCTAGGGGCGGGGAGGTCGCAGGTTCAAGTCCTGCCGTCACGCCCATCCTTCATGCGATCGGCATTGTTGCCAGGTTTCCGGCATAAGTTCGCCGCTGGTGGCGCCGGTCCTGGTATTTGCCTCGATAGTTGAACAGTGCCAGCAACTGCACTTCCAGAAGCCACTGGGATGCGTCCCATGCATCGTAGATGTCCAGATCATATTTGAACGGCGTCGAGTGGGTGACACCGTTGCGAAAGTCGGTCAGCAGAGAAAATCCGTCCCGGGCCGGCTGCCCCTTCTTGGCTTTCAGGCGCTTTCGCAGGAGCTCTGACTGGTCGGTCGGATCGCCCTCGATCTTGAGCAAGCGGGTACAGGCCCGGATTTGCTCCGCCAGGCTGACGTTCCTGAGCATCGACTGAGTCCAGCCTCCCTTCGTCCCCAGGACGTAAGCGGCTAATGTTTCCAACGCGGCTGCAGACATGATGACCGCAGTTTCCGCAGCGTCGGCGCGGGAGAGGTTCGCAATCTTGTAGTAGGCGAGCGCCCGCCCGATGCCACGATGGGCTTCTGACAGCTGGAAGGCCGCCATATAGCCGGAAAAGAGTGCCGGCAAGTTGTCCAGGATTGCCCAATGGTACCAATTTTTTTGGCGCGTCCAGCCGATCGGCTCGGCTGAAGCCAAGGGAGCAGAAACCGTCCCTGGCTGCGTTCCGGACTTCGCCGTATCCGACCCTGGTGCCTTTGATGAACCCAAGAAAATCACAGACATGGCCGAGGAAATCGTATGCTTTCTTGGCCCTTAGGGGCCGCCCGTCCAGCGAACGCAGCTCAATACGATGGGACGTGGTGCGCATCAGCGGCGGACGCCTGCGCCTATTATAGCATGGAAGTGATCAAAAGGCCGCACGATTGCTGCCAGATTGTCGGCCTGCAGCTCGATCTCGACGGCTTTAGGGTGAATCGATGGACCGTTCAAAATGACGGCCCCCGCGCAGGCCCTCGATTTGCCCGTCAACTCCAAGGGCGAAAATCGGGATGTCGCGACAAAATCTTCACGTCCTACAACATGATACCGATGCCTCATGATCAGAAACTCGGCCGTCGTGCCTCCCTCGAAAGTGACTTTGAGATCCTGATCGATCCTTCTGAATCCGCCCCCGAGACTTCCTGTCCATGTCAGTTGAAGGTCGAGGTGCTCATCGAGCCGCAGCGAAGCATCCCGGAACTCAAACGGCTTGCCGTCTAGAGTGATGGCGACAGCCTTGACGGGCTGCTCGATAGGCCCGTGCGGCTTGCCCTCATAGAACGATGCGTCCTGTTCCGCGGTCAACCGCCCCTCCCCTTACGAACCAATCGACTGCGCGATGTCTGCCTGGAGCCGTGCGAGCTCGCCTGCGGCTTCCAGCCGCCGTTTCGCTTCGGCGCTTTCGAAGACGAGACCGATGAACATCGTCCGTTCGTAGAACCGCAACAGCCATCCAGATTCCAGTCCGGCGCTGTCCTCGATCCGCCCGTAGCGGTAGGTGAGAATGTCAGGCTCGGCGTCCGTGGCTTGCAGGCTTAAGACGATCTCGTCAGGCACGTTGGCCTTCAGGACATCCGCGAAGACCTCGTCGTCACCCACCGCGGACCGAAAGCCATGGTGGTGGCTCAAGCCCCTGACGATCTTGCGCAGCGTGCACAGGATCCTCGGGTCACGCCCCGGATAAACCTGGTACCGGTTGCTGGGGTCCCGCAGCACCGGCTGCATCAAGGCATACATGTCCAATGCCCGCCTTCGGCCATCGACTTGCCCGAAACTGCGCCTAATCGGCCCGTCCCATAACTCCTTGACCGCAGCGTTCGCGTCGCCGGCAATGCTGACGACGTTCCTGAAATGCGCATCATCGTCCGAGGTCCCGTTGTTGCAGGTCCCGCAAGTCGGGATCACGATGCGCTGGAAGCGGCTACTGGCCTTTGAATCCGGATAGAGCCCGCGAGGCACCACGTGCTCCCGCGTGACCAGTCGCAGTTCTCCGCACAGTGCACAGTGAGCCGGGCGCCGCTTGGCCATTGTCAGATCCTTGAACCAGATCCACTCACTCTGCCATGGCTGGCGATCGCCGCGGTAGGTGCTGGAGGCCCTCGACCGCAAGCTCCCCACAGTTTTAGTTGGCTGCGGGTAGGCCCCCTCCGAGATCGCCGACCAGATTGAGCGCCTCTGTCAGGAACTGCCCCTTGTCCGAAAAACGCCAATATATTTCGGACACGCAACTGCCAGCGGCTGCTTCGTGCCAGCGGACGGTCAATCCTCGATCTCTGGATCGGCGTTTTGATGATTGGAAGGAAAGTCGGGCATGATGTCGCGGGCCAGGAGCTTCTCCTTCGACAGCAGTCCGGCATCCTCAAGCGCCTCGAAATCCGGCAGCTGGCGCAGCGTGTCGAGCCCGAACTGCGACAGAAAATTTTTGGTCGTTACATAGGTATAAGGCGCCCCCGGCTGCGGGCTGCGCGGGCCCGAGGCGATCAGTTCCTTCGCGCGCAGCACGCCGATCAGATCGCGCGACACCTCCTTGCCGAAGAAGGTCGACAGCTCTGCGCGGGTGATCGGCTGGAAATAGGCAATGCACATCAACACCAGCGCCTCGGATTGCGACAATTCCTTCGCACCCTGCCCCGCAGGTGTACCGAATGCGGCGTGGATGATGTCTCCGAAGGCTTTCTTGGTCCGGTGCTGCCAGCCGCCGGCGACCGCGACCAGCTCGTAGGGGCGGCCGGCGAGCTCGGCGCGGATGTCGTCGATGACCAGGTCGAGATTGCAGTTTTTGCCGACTACGCGCGCCAGCACCTCGCGCGGCACCGGTTCGCTCGCCGCAAAGACCACTGCTTCGACGCGGCCCATCCATTCGCGCCAGCGCAGTTCTGGCGGCAGGTGCTCCAGCTCGGTATCCAGCAAAGCTGGCTGACCGTTTGGCTTGCGGCGGGCGGACGCTTCGCTCATCGCTACAACCCAAACAGCCGAAAGGTGGTGCGGCCGGAGAGCTCGCGCACGGCATCGAGTTTTTGCAGCCGCTCGAACAGTCGTCGCGCCGCAAAACGCGACAGGCTTTTCGTCGTCAGCGAGCCGGAGACGGCGTCGTCGTCGAGCAGTCTTTGGATCACATCGCCTGCTCCCTTTGCCCTGAGCTTCGGTGCGACAGCGATGAGCCGCTCCGCGCGCCGCGACAGCTCGGCAGCCAGCCGGCAGGCGTCCGCCGCCGCCTGCGCCAGCGCCAGGCACACCGCCCGCTCAAACCCTTTTTCGCCAGGCCGGATCCGCTTGCCGCCGCCAAGCTCGGACCGAAACGTCGGGCCTAAAGAGTGTGCCATCAGCAGCGGCAGCGGGCGCGGCCAGCCCAGGTTTTGCGCCAACACCAGGTCGGCGAGCCACCAGGCTAAAAGCTCGGAGTCGGGTCGCATGGCAACGACGTAAGCGGCGATTGCCGCGGCGGCGAACGGTGCCGGCCGCCCCGAGCGCGCCTGGTCGTCGATGTGCTCACCAAGCTCGGCCAGCGCCTCGCCGTCCCAGTGCAGCCCGAGCTTCTCGGTGACCCGTGCCAGGCGATCGACGGCGGCGGTTGGCGGCACGAGCGGGAGCTGCCGCCAGGTGCCGAAGATGGCGCCGGCAGGACCAGGATCGGCTCCGGCAGGGCACAAGTGCCAGGCATCGCGCAAGGCGGCCTCGCTCTCGGCGCGGCCGGCCAGCCGCATGCCGGCGGCGGCACAGCGAAGCGCCAGCCGCTGGCGCCAGGCGCCGGCCCAGGAAGGCTGCGCCCGTGCGAGGCTGTCGAGCGCGCCCAAGGCAGCGCCGGCCTGGAAAGCGGCGTCAGCGTCGCTCGGCCCGCCGCCGGCGGCAAGCGCCCAGGCTGGAACAGTCGGCTGCGCGGCGGGCTGGCGGTCGCGGGATCGAGGCGAATCATGGTTTGGAGGGTAAAGTGCCGGTGCGCATTGTGCTATTATTTTCATGTCAAAACGCACAGCCTGTCGGCGTGATAAAACGAATGATAATCTTGCATTATCAGCCGTTTAAATCGTCACGATATCCATACCTCTAAGTAAGCCGGCTAACCATGCAGCTCTCGACGGAGCGCGCTTTCTGCTGCGCGGACGAAGATTCCGTGCAGCCATGTCACGAAACACTCGGCCCGCTCCTCTGCCGCCCGATGGTCCATGAAACCCCCTCCCCGCGCATGATCCCGGACACCTCCTTTCCGATGTACCGATCAAGCACCGGCCTCCATGGCACGAGCGTGAACTCGCGCGACTTATCGATCACGGCATATTTGCCGCTGGCAAGCTCGACCGATCGGCGCAGCGTGCCTTCTATTCGTTCTCCAGGCTGCGCTTCGGCATACGAGAGACCGAGCTGATCCGACAGCTGGCCGGCGACACGGTTCAGCTCGCGCTGGCGCAGGATCGAAATCATGTTGGCACGATAGACGACCCGGTCCTGTTCTTCGTGCGCGAGGCCTTGCGCGATCAGCCACTGCCGCCGACGGGCATGCGCCTCCCGCACCTCATGCCCGAAGCCTGAGTTGCGCAACGGCTCCGGTCTCTCGGCAACCAGGTTCCGGTCGAGCCAGGTGGCGCCTTCGAAGCTGACTTGGCGTTCCAGCGGCATTGATGAGAGCTTCTCGACTATCACAGGCTCGACCCTGGCCCGCAGGCGCTCGTATTCCGCGACACGATCGAGATGATCCGGCGCGATGATCCAGGTGCCATTCGGCTCGCGCTCCACGCCGCCGGTGGAGCGCCGGATCGCCTCCAGCCGGCGGATATGCGTCTCGGCAAAGCTTTCGGTGGCGAACGCATCATGCTTGAGGTGCATATCGACGCTGTAACGGCCGCCGTGTGCGGTAGCGATGTCGGCGATTGTACGGTCGACTTGCCTGGGCTTGGTATCCCTCGACGTGACACGCACGATGCAGCCGTCGGGCGTCGGTTCTGTCAACTCGCCTTTGCCGATGTCTATCCAATGGCTTTTGCCGTCAACGCCGTCGACGATGAGGTAATGCCGATCGTTGATTTCGTCGGCGAGCCCGCGCGCGACGAGGCGGCCGACGACCGGTGGGGAGGGCTCTTCACGTCGATCGTGGACAAGGTAATCGGCGGCACTGCGAGCGAGCCCCTTGCCAGTCAGTTCGCGGTGCATGGTCTTGATGATGTCGCCGCGTTCGCCGGTGCGGCGCAGCGTGGCTTCCAGCTCATCATCCAGGCGCCAGCGGACCGGGTCGACCTCCTCGGCTAAGCCCATCCGCTCGAGCTTGCGCAGACGGCCTTGATGCAGCGTCTGGCGAAAGGCGTCGCGGCCGTCCGTAGAAACAAGTCGGTCCTCATCGCGCATGCGCAGCAGCTGCCGGTCGATGCTGGTGAAGCGTTCCTGCTCCATTTCCTGGCGCAAGCGCTGTTCAATCTCGCGGTCGGTGCGGGGACCGAGGTCGAGGCTCACCAGTTCGGCCGCCCGTTCGCGGATGCCGCTCGAAATATACTCCCGCGCGATGACGAGGTTTTCGCCGCGATCATCCTTGCCGCGGACAATGATATGGGTGTGCGGATGGCCGGTGTTGAAATGGTCGACGGCAACCCAGTCGAGCCTGGTGCCGAGATCCTCCTCCATCTGCGCCATGAGCCGCCGCGTCAGCGGCTTGAGGTCGTCATACTCAATGCCGTCTTCCGGTGCGACGATAAAGCGGAATTGATGCCGGTCGCTATCCGCGCGATCGACGAAGGCCTTACTGTCGATGCGATCACTGCCGGGGCCATAGAGTTTGCCGGGTTCGCCTTCCCTGGTGACGCCATCGCGCTGGATGTAGCGCAGATGCGCACGCGCTCCGTCCGCACCCTTGCCGGCCAGCTTCACAATCCGCGCCTTGACCATCACCCGCCGCTGCCGGAAGGCGGCATACCGGTCGCGTGACTTGAGCAGCGCGGCCGCCGCCCCGCCGCGGCCAGTCCGGCTCCCCGTGAAGCGACCGCCGCGCTGGAGGCGGCCGCCGGCTCGGTTGATCGCTGCCTTGACCTGGCCGGCATAGCGCTTGCCTGCTTTCGAGCCGCGCGAGCCGATCTTGCCGAGCTTCGGCCTGAACTCATCGTCCTGCATACCAGCCTCCGGGCAAATTCAAGCGAAACCTGAGTCTCGCTGGCCCACCCTCCTGGCGCCGCCGGCAGCCTCCGGCAAAAACGATGTGCAGACAAAGGCTTCGCCGCCTCATGGAGGCGGTGCCTTTATCTTGCCTTACGCGCCCCTCGCCTTAAGCGTCCCTGGCCCCTCCCGGATGCCCTCAACATCGCTAGCCATTGTGCTTCTTTGGCCGCGGGCGATCCCTGCCGAGCGGCACGAAAAGGCCGCCATTCGTTTCACCGGCGCGAACACCGCCGCGAAGGAAGAACAAAGAGCGTCCGGAGGGAGCGTTCCGCCCCTTTGAAGTTGTGGATTGGCCTTTGAATTCGTTCATGTCGGCCGCCGAAATCCCCGTCGCCTCAAGCTGTTTCAGATAGGCAACGGTCTCTTTCGGCAGCGGCCTTCGAAGCTTCAAATGGCCTTCATAGCGCTCGGGTCCAGCGTTGTAGGCGGCAAACAGGCCGGGGAATCCGAAACGCTTATACATGGCGCTGAGATAGGCGGTTCCGGCCAAGATGTTGTCGCGCGGATCGTGCGGGTCGGCTCCCAGACCGTGCTCGACGCGCATCTCCTGATAGGTGCCGGGCATCACCTGCATAAGGCCCATGGCGCCGGCGCGGGAGGTGATGGGACGGCCATCGAGGACGGTCTTGCCGCGGCTTTCGGCATCGATGACGGCGCAAATCCAGGCCTGGGGAATGTGGAAGCGTGCGCTTGCTTCCGATACGAAGTGCTGCCATCGTTGCAGCTGCGGACTTTGGGAGATGACGGCTGGCTCAGCGCCGGCCGAGGCGGAACAGGCGCATGGCGCGACGGCGATCATGCCGAGCATCAGGAGGGTCACTCGGTCCATAGCGGCACCAGCCTCCCGATGATGTTTTCGGCCGGCACCGGCCCGAAATAGCGACTGTCGAAGGAGTGATTTTTTTCGTTGCCGAGCAGGAAAACCTCGTCATGGGCGAGCGCTCGGCAGCCGTTCCACCAGGGCAGCGGACGGCCTTGCGTGTCGATTTTGAGCCGACGGGCGACGATCTCGCCGCCTATGATGATGGCATTACTAAAGGCGCAGACATGCTCGTCCGGCAGCGCGGCGAGACGCTTCACCAGCGGTATATTGCGAGGCAGATAACCGCGTTGGTCGGCGAGATAGGCAACGAAGCCAGGCGGGCGGGCGAGCACAAGATCGCCGCGCGCAGGCGTGCCAGACCCAACGCGATAGAGACCGACCGGCGCGCTAGCCGAGGCGTTCCAGACCAGCAAGGGAGACGGCTTTGGGAGCGCCGTGAAGCCTGTCAGGCTCAGGCCAATGGCGGCGATGGCGATTGCCTTGCGCGCCCGAACGCGCCGCAAACGGCTGCCGATCAGATGGATGGAAGGCCGCTGGCTCATGAGCGGGCTCCCTCGTCGGCTGAGCCGGACCCGCCCTTGTCATCGTCGGAGCCGGGTTCTGGCGGGCGGCCTTTCGACCAGTCGTCGAGTTCGTCGATGTGGTAGCGGACATAGCGGCCATGCTTGCGGTATTTCGGGCCGCCGCCGGTCAGCCGCATCTTTTCCAGGGTGCGCTGGGACAGGCCGATATAGAAGGCAGCCTGCGCGGTGTTCAGAAACGGACTGCCCTTCTTGGCGCGGGCCGCGCGGTCGTTTTCGTCGTCCATGATGGTCCTCGTTTCGGTTCGGACAAGCGACCGCGAGGATCGGCGAGCGAGGTCGTCGTGGGGACGGGCGAAGAGTCGGGTGGGAGTTTTCGCCGCCCCTTCGGGCGAGCGTCGGCGGGAAACCCCCGCGCCGAGTTGCGGCGCGAGGGCTTGAGCCGGCCGGTCAGTCGGCCGGGTTCCAGATGACGGCGTAGGTGTCTTGATCGTCTTGGCCGGCGGCGCGGCCGAGATTGGCATAGAGCTTGCGCGGACCGAACTCCGGTGCGGCGATGGACAAGCTCACATAGTCGTTGCCGGAAGTCTCCCCGGTTCGGATCCAGCCCGCGCCGACCTCGACCCCCTGCGTCAGCACCCGGAAGTCGGGATGGTTGTCGGCGGACTTGCTCCGATTGGGCACGATGTCGATGTCGGCGCGGACGCTGAGTGTCCTGAGCTGGCCTTTGTAGCTGCCGTTTTCCTGCTTGTTGACGTAACCGATCGCGGTCATTTTCCTGTCTCCTTTTGCTGTCGCCGGGGACCATTCCCCTGCGATGGCGGACCGTGATGGGCGCGTCCGGACCGCGCGAACCCGGCAGGGCCGCAGCGGCAGCGAAGGACCCGAGCGGGCAGCTTTTTTGAAGCGAAGCGGCGCGAGGAAGCCGCGTCATGCGGCGGGGAAAAAAGCTGGTGGCGAGGGTTTCGGGCGGGCTGGAACCGCCCATAGGTCAATGAGCCAGCCGCAGGGGAATGGCCCTCAAGACGTGTGGGGACAGGTCGCGTGATCGGGTGAGCACAACAAACGATCGGAACGCGTGCGGCGGGTTCCGCACGCTCAACACCGTGCCGGATCGATAAATGTGCCCGTGCACCGGAAGCTCCAGCAGGCATCTCGGCGTGGTAATCGAGCACTGACAAGGGCGAGCTTTGGCGGCCGGATGTTGTTGCCGGAGGCGGGGTCCAAGGGGCGGAACGTGCAGCCAACGCGCCCCGGAGAGGCGCCAACCCGCGGCTATCGACGAGCCGCCTCGGCATGGCGGACTCATTCGAGGGTAAGCAGCGACCGGGCCTTGGTCGAAATCCGCGTCAGCAGGTTCCCGTGGAGCGAAACCGATCGTCTCGGCGTGATCGAGGAACTCGACCACATTGATACCGATTGCCTTCGCGAGGTCCCCCTGGCTGAGACCAGACGCTTTCCTTTGATCGACGCGGACATGCCCGGGGTGATCGGCCAGCCGCCATCCGCTAAGGTTAGGTCGTTCCTAGCGGCGCGGCGGGCACAGCTGAGCCCGCGTCCGAAGTGACGAGGAAAGGGTATTGCTCCCCCGATTTCCGAAGAAGGCCACGGGTTGCAATTGCCCCCGTACCGGCAGACCGGCCGTCGCGATGTTGTGGTCGCGCTTGCGACATTCTTGTCCGCCTTCGGAACACAACAATGTTTTCGGATAGGCGCGCACGAGGCAGCAAATCAAGGAATCTCAATCATGCAAAACGCCGTGACGCCCAGCCGGACTCGATCCTCACCGCGTGGAGACCGGCGCGCCGTGATGAAGAGCTCAAGGGTGTCAAAGACCTTCCTCGACAGGGGGAACAGCAACAGCGCGATGGTAGAGGCGCGACGGCCGCGTCTTCGCAAGTTGCCAGCCTGCGCACGCAATTACACGCTAGAGACAAAGCCTTACGCGGTCGATGCAGTGCCCGCCGGCGTGCGGCAATGCATCGGCTCGGCCCGTCGGGAACGGTTTTCGTCTTCCCTAGCCGGTGCGGTAGTTCTGACTACTCCGACAGTACAGCACCTTTGCTCGGTCCGGATGACCAAGCGATTGTGCGGCGCGCGCGGTCTCGGTCAAGGCACGGCGCCCTGCTCAAGCCGACAGGGCTTCGGCAAAAGATAGTCCGATTCGGTGCCCCCAAATGCAATGGCATAGCGCTTGCTGTTATCCGTTAGAGCCCATCAAAGCACGTAGAAAGCTATGAACAGAACCATGGCAAAAACGCGAAGTTCCATACAAGCGCCCAAGGAGACCGTGCACATTTGCGCCGAACGCCCCCTCCAGACGTCCCTGCTCCGGTATCTGATTTGCAATGGCTGGTTCGAGACTGACGGAGCCGTGGCGCTCGCCCAATTGTCGCTTACCCGCCTCCGCCGCCAGGAGGATGCCTTTTGGAACACGGCTCGACCAAGTGCGGCCTCTCGGTCTCAGGACTGTCGCCGACGCGATCAACGTGCATCAGGCGACGGTAAGCCGGGTGACGTCGAACACATACATGCAGCCCCCGCGCGAAGTGTTCGAACTGAAGTATTTTTTCACCGTCGCGAGCGCGTCCTCCCAAGGTGGCGACGCGCGGCCCCCCGAAGCTGTCCGCCATCGGATCAAGGCGACAATCGCCGACGAATCGCAATGCTTTCCGACGACGACATCGTCGTCCGGCCCAAGGAAAGGGCCATCGATTTGCGCGCCGCACCGTCACAAAATAGCGCGAAGCGATGAACATCCCCTCGTCCGTGCAATGCCGCAGGGAATGGCGCTTCTGGCGTTAATGCGGGTCAACGCAGCCACCCGAGTTTGCAGCACATCCAAACTGGAGACCCTGTTGATGACCGAATCCGCTACGGGCTTCATGGACGGAGTTCTGCATGACCCAGAACAGCCAGATCAACGGTCTGGTCCCGCATGGGGTGCAGTCATTTCGCTTGCCTTAGGCACCTTCGGGCTTGTGACGGCAGAGTTTCTGCCTGCCAGCGTGCTGACGCCGCTCGCGCATGATCTCTCTATCACCGAGGGTGCAGTTGGACAGGCGCTGACAACGACCGCCATTGTGGGGGCGATCTCGGCGCCGACGATGGCCGTCATCACAAGGCCCCTGGACCGCAGGATCGTCATATGGGCGATGACGCTGCTGCTGATCCTGTCGAACGTTCTATCGGCCGTCGCGGGGTCGCTGCCGGTTCTCCTGGCCGCCCGCGTCGTGCTCGGCATAGCACTCGGAGGGTTCTGGTCGATTTCGGCAGCGCTGGCGATGCGGCTCGTTCCAAGTCACCTCCTGCGGCGCGCCATGTCGATCATCCTCACCGGCGTTACCTGCGCTACCGTTTGCGCGGCTCCAATCGGCGCCTATGTCGGCGATATCTGGGGATGGCGAACCGCCTTCATGATCGCTGCGGTCGTCGGCGCCGTTACGCTGGTAGTGCAACTCATAACCATTCCGAGGCTGGCTCCGATTGGAGTGACGAGCTTCCGCAGTCTGCTGGATGTGGCCAAGAATCCGATGATCAAAGTCGCGATGTTGGTCGTCCTGCTGGTCGCTTCCGGGCACTTCGCCGGCTTCACCTATATCCGCGCCTTCCTTGAGAAGTTTCCCGCGCTTGATATCGAGACGATCTCGCTCGTGTTGCTCGCCTTTGGCATCGGCGGCTTCTTCGGCAATTTGGCCGGCGGATTCCTGGCCGAGCACAGCCTCAAGGCAGCCGCGGCCCTGCCGCCCCTGCTCATAGCGATGGCCACTGTCTCGCTGCTGACGCTGGGAGCATCGGCTTGGGCCACGGCGATTGCGGTTACCGTATGGGGCTTTGCCTTCGGCGCGGTGCCGGTGGGACTGCAGACATGGATGGTACTGCACGCCGCTCCCGAGCAGGCCGAAAGCGCCGGTGGGCTGATGGCCGCAACGTTCCAGGTGGCCATCGCAGCGGGCGCGATTTTCGGCGGACTGCTGATGGACAATGCCGGCGTCGCCAGTGCCCTTGCCTACAGCGCCGTTGCCTCGTTCCTCGCCGCCCTGACAGTGTTCTTGCTCGGCCCGAAGCGCGAACCCCAGACCACCTGACAGAGAGGCCATCAGTGCAGCGCGGGAAAGATGCAATCATCAGCCGCGCGGTGCGATCCTACACACGATTTTTGGCGGTTGCAGGCCTCGTCTCCGGGTGATCGGACGTTGTTGTCCGGTCGATTTCGACCGGCGGGGGCGTTTCGAATGATGGTGCCGACGAGAGAAACTAAGAGAGTGCCGAACCGGACCGCCTCGCCGTCGACCGCTCTGGCACGGCGACAATGTCGCTGCAGTGTGGGTATAACCACCTGAATTTTGAAAGATCCTCCAACAGGCGAGAACACGCTACGTGGCCACACGGCCGCTGCTAACCGTCAGAGCGTGCGGTCTAGGCGGCTTTGTCTTGCGGCGAGCATCGGGCGGATCGCGCGCCTGATCTCTTACATGAAGCTCGGGGCCGAATATGCCCCGCAGCTTCTGATTCGGCCCGAAATAGTAGGATCGTTCGGCGATGTCGTAGTTGTATTCACCAACTGTGATCCAGCCGCGATTGAACGTCGACAGACCCGCGCGGCTTTCCAGCGGCGGAATCTCAAGCGCCGCCTGCCCTTTGGTAAGGCGGCTTACCGGAATTCGGCAGGATGACGCGACGAGTTATCTCACGCTCAGGATCCCGGCAATTCGGTGCAGTGCATTGCGAAAACCTTCAGCCTCGCACAGCTTGCGGTAAAAGTACTTCTTCCACTTCACGTTTTTGGTGTTGCCGGCTGCCAGCGTGGGGAAACACGTGGCACGCGTCATGCAAAATCATCGAATTTGCGTCAGACCCAATTTTGCACGCCGGTTCGCACCCGTATGAGGCGCTGAGTAAATCGAGACTGAGACCAGGAGTGCCCGCGACTTCACATGCGGGATGCCTCCTGCAACATTATCTCCCGCATCCAGATGCTTGCCGGATCACTGTTGTGAAGGGTGGGCCATTGGACGGCCTCGGTGAACGTGGGTAGTGGCCGCGGAAGTTCGATGATCCGCAGGGGAAAGGTTTTTTTGAAATGCTGAACCAGCCGGAAGGGCATGGTCGCTATACGAGCTGTGCCTGAGACCATCGGCGGGATCATGCTAAAGGCCTGCACGACGATCTCGACACGTCTCTTGAGACCATGCTCAAGCAAAAACTGTTCCTCGATGGAGGGCATCTGGGCACCGCCGACCCTGAACGCAATGTGCTTCATCGATACGTATCTCTCGAATGTAAGCTGCCGTGGCAACTGCTTGTTCGTGGGGCAGCCCACGCACACGAATGTCTCGTCGAACAGCGCCGCTCTTGGATGGGCGCTTGACATGAAAAATTCCGGAAGAATCAGAAAATCGACGTCACCGCGCCGGAGAAGCTCATCGGGGTCGTGGTCGAGCGGCCGCAATTCGAAGCTGACGGCGGGTGCTTCGCGTGCAACCCGCTCCACGACCTTTTCAAAAAACACGAGTGTGGCGAAATCGGAAAGAATGATCCTGAAGCGGCGATTGGATTGAGCCGGATTAAACGGATCCCAAGAAATAATCGAGCATTGGATGTGCAAGAGTGCGCCACGAACTGCGGGGGCGAGTGTTTCCGCACGCGGGGTTAGAACGCGTTCGCGGCCGCTCATCGTAAACAGTTCATCGTTGAAATAGTTGCGCAGCCGGGCGACGGCCGCGCTCATGGCCGGCTGACTAAGGTTGATGCTGCTTGCTGCGGCCGTGAGGTTGCGCGCGGTCAGCAGTGCGTCGAGCACGACGAGAAGGTTCAGATCAAGGCCTTTGAAACGCATGCCTCATCTGTCCGTAACGTGGTTGTTTGTCATCGTGACCATTATGGGCGCTCGTTTACGGTCCCACTCAGAGGCGTTGTGTCCCGACCTGCCGCCCGCGCGCGTGGAGGACGTGCTCGTCGTAGTTATGGGGATAGCGCGGCCTATGAGCGAATGGCCGACCGGTACAACAGTCGATCGGATAGGTCCGGAGCTATGAAACATGTCGATTACAGATGCGAATTTTTCACGTGGCTAATTGATTACAGATTGAGATTTGAGCAGACTTGGGCGTGGCGGCGCTCCGACAACGATCCGCGACACATATCCGAGGTTGCGCGCAATACTGCGAATTGCCATCGCTATGACGACAATCGCCACTCCAAGCACAGTTGCGAAGGCGATTCTGGTCGTGAGATTCCAGACTTCTCCAAACTGTATCAAATCCATGAGGCGAAACACGGCACCCTGGACCAGGTAAAGCAGCAGCGTGCTCTGACCAAGCTGCACCGCGACAAAGCGAGCTACTCTAGTCGAATAGACAAGTCTCCAGCATTGTAACATAGACTGCATTGCTACCGCAGAAGCCGCCAAAGAGCCAGAGAACATCAGAAAAACTTGTTTAGCTGACTGTTCATCATGAATTAAAACGAGATTGTTGTAGGCATAAGTCTCCTTGCCCCACCAGAGGAAGCATATGAAAGCCGATATCGAAAATAAGACAACAAAAATCGATTTGTAACGCCAGATGACGCGATTCTGCCATCCGATCGGCCGGGCAAACAGGAACCCTAAACAATAAAATGGGTAAGTGTATTTTAACAACGGGGTTATTGATAACGTGATGGGTGCGAATGCGACCGCAATTGCAGATGCGCTTATGATCCACATCGATAGACGGTTGAACGTTGTAAGAACTCTAATCAGAATGAACGAAATAAATGCGGCCCATATGAACCAGTAAGTTCCAATAACTTCCGTCAACAAATATAACAGAGTATCAGTCAAACTCTTCGTAGGAAAAATAACTGCGGACTTTAACGTCCAAATCAACGTACACCAAAATAGCATTGGCAGTAGTAGCTGCATTGCCCGCTCACCGACACCCTGGGTGAACGATTTTCGCAAAATTGCCCCAGAAGAAAGGTATCCGCTTATCGCCATAAAGAGAGGCATATGAAACATGTAGATCGACTTGAAATACGGCGACAGCCAGAAAGCGTCGGTGCCCTGGTAGATTAAATATTGTAACAAGTGCCCAATTATCACCAAAGTAATGAGTATGCCTTTGGCGAAATCAAAGCTTAGGTCTCGGTTGTTTGTCCCTGCTGGGCACGAGCCGCGTCCCTTCGCTCCGGCTCTTATGTGATCAAGCATCAGACTCCAGCCTATCTGTTGCAGTTGCTACTTGCCGTTTCTGGGCACGGCGAGCGCGGTGCAAAGGATCGAAAATCACGCGGATCGCGGCGTGGTATGGAGGGCCGATTGGCTGCAACCGAGCGGACAAAATCCCAGTGCCTGATCGCAAACCTCGAGCGCATTGGCGGTCGCATGTGTGGCGATGCGAACGCCCGGCACTATGGTCGTCTGGCCGTCTCTGCAGAACCTCTCAAGATGGTTTCGCAACGGGTGCCGAACCATGCCAAAAGCGAATGGAATGCCACGCTGCTGCAGCACCGGCCGCATGATGCGGATAGAATGACTCATTCCGAGTCTCTCAAGATCCAGATGCATCCTGTACGATCCGAGCTCGCCTACCAAGAAATCAACCTCGCCAAACGTGAAGAAATGGCGCAGCAGGTCCTAGTGAGCTGCTACGCCGTGCACCTCAGAGCCGATTGCGCGAACCTTCGGCCCTGCACCGGCCCAGCTACAACCGCCTGAAAGCCCCTGTCGCCCATAGGCCTTTTGGAAGAAGGCGGAGAGTTCGACATGATCGGCTACTTACAAGTCATTTCCCAGCACACGCTGCAGAGGCAGTGGCGTGATCGGGCGCATGTCAAGTGCGGTCATCTATGCAGCGCCCTGGAAGTTTGGTAAAATCGATTGTTTAGATCGCGAGCATCCACGCTATGGATAAGTGAAAGATGCGCTTCAAGGGCCTTGATCTGAACCTTCTCGTCGTGCTCGACGCACTGCTGACCGCGCGCAACCTCACGGCGGCGGCAAGCAGCATCAACCTTAGTCAGCCGGCCATGAGCGCGGCCGTCGCCCGGCTGCGCGACTATTTCAACGATGAACTGTTTACGACGAGCGGCCGCGAACGTGTTCTAACCCCGCGTGCGGAAACACTCGCCCCCGCAGTTCGCAGCGCACTGCTGAACATCCAGTGCTCGATTATCTCTTGGGATCCGTTTAATCCGGCTCAATCCGATCGCCGCTTCAGGATCATTCTTTCCGATTTCGCCACACTCGTGTTTTTTGAAAAGGTCGTGGAGCGGGTTGCACGCGAAGCACCCGCCGTCAGCTTCGAATTGTTGCCTATCGACGACGACCCCGATGAGCTTCTCCGGCGCGGTGACGTCGATTTTCTGATTTTTCCAGAATTGTTCATGTCAAGCGCCCATCCAAGGGCGGCGCTGTTCGACGAGACGCTCGTGTGCGTGGGCTGCTCCACGAACAAGCAGCTGCCACGGCAGCTTACATTCGAGAGATACATGTCGATGAGGCACGTTGCGGTCAAGTTCGGGCGGACGCTGAAGCCCTCAATCGAGGAACGGTTTTTTCTTGAGCATGGTCTCAAGAGACGTGTCGAGATCGTTGTGCAGGCCTTTAGCATGATCCCGCCGATGGTCTCAGGCACAGCTCGTATAGCGACCATGCCCTTCCGGCTGGTTCAGCATTTCAAAAAAACCTTCCCCCTGCGGATCATCGACCTTCCGCTGCCACTACCCACGTTCACCGAGGCCCTTCAATGGCCCGCCCTTCACAACAGTGATCCGGCAAGCATCTGGCTGCGAGAGATATTGCTACAGGAGGCGTCTCGAATGACTTCTCCGGGGGACGCCAAAAGGCGCCCCAGGCAGCCCTAATTTACTCCCGCGTCTCACGCCGGCACTCGCGTCAATAGCCCGTGTCGGAAGAGAGCGATGCTCGCGGCAAGTGCGCCTGCGAGGTCGTCCAGCGGGTGGGCTGCGTCGACAAACGGTGCGAATGAGAAGGGCCCCCCATAGCCGCCATCAAGCAGCGCCCGGATCTGGCTGCCATTGTCGGAACCGACTAGGACGCGATCCGGGTAAATCCAGTGGATCGGATCGTTCACGCTTGAAATGTGGACGAGACCGGTCAGCTCGGAGGAGAAGAACGTCTCCCCGGCAAGCGTGTGGTGGAACGTGTCGTGCACGAGGCGGAAGACGGATTGGCCATCAATGGCGGCAATGGCCTTAGCCGCTTCGTTCTTCGATCGAAGCGAGCAGGTCCGGAAGCCCAGCGGCTCGATGAGACCGATCAGACCGCGCGACTGGAGGATCGGCTTGAGCGCCTTCAAGGCGACGCGGAGATCGCCGCGGCGCTCGACATTGGCGGGCCAGGAGCCGTCGTTGACCGGCACCAGCATGAGCGTCTTGGCTCCGCAGGCCGCTGCATAATCGGCGAGCTTGCTCGCCTCGGCCCTGCGGGCGGGGGTCCACTCATTGAAGCGCTGGAGGGCATTGACGGAAATAATCCCAACGCCTGTGTCGGCGGCCGCAGACCGGACGTCCGCCGCCGGCATGCCGCGTGCAATGGCATTGCTGCCCGGTTGGCTGCGGATCTGGACATCGGTTAGGCCCTGGTCGCGGGCAAAAGCGAAAAGTGCCCTGACGTCAAGTCCGGGCGTCGCCAAATAATCGAGTGCAAAGCGGGGCGATGCTTGGCGCATGGCTTGGCTTTCCTTCCATGAAACGGGCGTCATTCTCGGCTGACTGGCTTCTACCGTGCGTTGATTCGCGAGGGCCGAAATGATGGGCATGAGCGAGGCGAGGCAGTCGTACTCACGTTTCTCTCACGCTATGTTTTTCTCTCATTTATGAGCCGACGTTCACCCAAACGGCGGTGCCGCGCCTCCTGAGACATGGCTTGAATAGGTGCAATGACCGAACTGGCTCGCAGCCATCCAACTGCTTCCGCAAGGTACCCGCCAACCCTGAAAGATGCCCAACCGATCAGATTCAAACTCAAGCAGCAGGGTGTTTCGCCAGAGCGAGGCAGACGCCCAGCGCGATCATCGCGCCGCCTGACGCCTCCCTCAGGCGGCGGATCAACCCGGGACGCGCTGCCGCGCCGTCTTGAATGCCGCTGGCCACGACGGCAACCACGATGTCGGCGAGCGTGTTGAGCGCAATGGACACGGAGCCAAGCACCACGAATTGCAGAGCTATGAGCCCTGCGCTCGGATTCACGAACTGCGGAATGAAGGCGAGGAAGAAGATTGCCGTCTTCGGGTTGAGCGCCTCGACCAGTACCCCTTCACGAAACGCCCGCCGGGGTCCGACTGGACCCACTGCGGCGCCGTCATCGCCGCCAGTCGCTCCCTTGAGGCGGGCGGCTTGAAAGGTGCGAAAGCCGAGCCAGACGAGGTAGACCGCGCCGAACAGCTTTAATGCGGAGAACAGTTCCGAGCTTTCGAGCACGATCGCGGAAACACCTAAGCTTGCGGCGAGGACGTGGATCATGCCCCCCAACCCCGTGCCGAAGCTAGAAGCGATACCTTCCCGACGACCACCGGCGAGCGTGCGCGCGGCAACGTAGAAGATGCCCGGACCGGGGGTGATGGCGAGCACGGAGGCCGCGGCGAGGTACAGGGCGAATGGGGTCAGTTCTGGCATGATGGTCGATTCCGACGAAGATTATTTTGGGATGAGAGCGGCGACGTCGCGGTCAGATGCCCGCTCGCTCGCCGCAAGGCCCGCCGCCACGCCAGCGCGGTCGGCCGCGTTCCGGTTCTGGCTCATTTTGCGCTTGCCCTCCAGCCTCGTGATTGGCATGCGCAGGCCGACGATTCCCCGGAGTTGCGCCTGTACAAAATCCGGCGGCGCGTCCGACACGGCCCAAGGCGAGGCGCGCTCGCCCTCGTGGTGGTCGGTCAGCCGATTCACGACGTCCAGCAGTCTTCCCGCATCCTCGAAGAACTCGACCGGGCCATAGGCGTGGACGGCGACGTAATTCCAGGTCGGGACGACCTTCCCGGTTTCCCGCTTGGTCGCATACCATGCCGGCGTCACGTAAGCGTCCGGCCCCATGAAGATGGCCAAGCCGTCGCCCAGCGGCGGAACACGGCACTGGGGATTGGCCTTCGCCAGGTGCCCGTAGATCACGCCGTGCTCGCCCTCGCTTTCGTCAAGGAAGAGGGGCAGTGGCGTTGCGAGCGGCCCTTCCGCCGTGACGGTAACGAAGTTCGCCAGCAGCGCCGCGCGAATGGTCGCGCGCAGGCATTCCTTGTCGTCGTCGCGGAAAGCGGGAGGGATGTACATCGCGAAACTCCTTGCGTTACCAAGTCAGGTATCGGCAAGCTGGCCCGTTGGAAACAGCCAGTCAGAAGCTATTTAGGTAGTCCAGTTGGTGAAAGATGGCATCGCGCGCCGGATCAGAGCACCGGAATCCCCGGTGCCGGTCACGGTATGCGAATTGCTTGCCAAACCTTTTGGACGCAGCCAGCGATCCCGCAGGGTCGCGCTATGTGAGCCTGCGGCAAGCCCAATGAAATCGATCCAACGCGAAGTGGACCATACATTCAAACAATCGTCGAAGAGTGAACCTACCGGCGGTGCTGGGCCATGCCGAGAGCGTGCGCGGGTCCTCATCGTAGCAGGTGACAACAGACGTCTAGGCTTAGCCAACTGTCGGAGCCGACCAGTTCGTCCGATGTGCTTGTTCGCAGGGCGTAAACGGCCTGTAAGCCTTCATAAGCGAGACCACACAGGTACTGGCTGGGAAAGCAGGTCCATGCGATCTCGCATTTCAGTGATGTTCTGGAAGCGAGCGAATTTCATATCCGCAGGCATCTAATGCAGGAATCAGATTGGACAGCGCCATAACGGTCTGGTTGCGCAGACTGGCTTGAGTGCTCCGTGTCGACTCGTCGGGAGGGCATCCGTCGTGCAAGAGCACGATTGCGCCGGGGCGTACCGAGGCGAGCACTGCATCGACGATCGCGTCGGTGCCGGGGCGCGACCAGTCTCTTGGGTCGATCGACCAATGAAGGGCCGCGAGCCCCGCGATCTCTGAGGCAGTGAACACTTCTTCGCTCCAGGCGCCGTATGGCGCGCGAATGTAGCGGATCGAGGCCTGCGGGCATGCCAGCATGATGGCCTGGTTCGCCTCAAATACCTCACGTTGCACTTCGCCCAAACCGCATTTGGACAGGTCCGGATGAGACATCGTGTGGTTGCCTACCTCATGCCCTTCTGCGATCATTCGTTGGATGAGATCCGGATGCTCTGCGGCGTAAGCACCAATGACGAAGAATGTCGCTGGCACCCGATTTTGCGCCAGCACATCGAGTATCTGTGGTGTGAAACATGGATTGGGACCGTCGTCAAACGTCAGATAAACGCTTCGACGCCCGGTGCCGTCAGCGCATTCACTCTGCGCCTCCCATCTGTCATCGAGACGTCTCATAGCTGCGAACCCTTGCGGTCAATTGTTGTACCGGTCGGCCGTTCGCAATCGGCATAACCCCGATCCTTGAGGTAGGGGCCTACGCTATCGGGGGGAGCTTGTCGCGAAGAGCCGACGCGATGCAGCTTGCGCCGATCACCGATGTACCTGGTCGAAAAGGGGATCGGCTCGCTCGATGTTCGGTGCAGACCAGGAGGGACACACCAGAAAATGCTCCTCGGAGCCAACGCATGCATCGACAATCTCCTTAGGGCTGCATCCTTGAATTCTTCCTATGGGACGTTCTGTCGAATCGGCAAAATCGATTGTTTCGATGACAAGCATCCACGTTGCGGATAGATGAGACAAAGGCTTGGATCGCGCGCAACCTCACGGCGGCAGCAGCATCAACCTTAGTCAGCCGGCCATGAGCGCGGCAGTCGCCCGGCCGCGCGACTATTCAACGATGAACTGTTTATGATGAGCGGCCGCGAATGCGTTCTAACCCGCGTGCGGAACCGTCAGCGTCTCAGAGTCGAGCGACGACGTCCCGCAGCATCTCGACGCCTTTTTCGATCTGCCGGATGCTCAGGGCGGAATAGCCCATGACAAGCCCGACGCGGTCGGCTTCGCCTGCTCCCGACTGCCTATGATAAAGCGGCGAAATCGGGTGCAGACCGAGACCGGCGTATTGGGCAGCTTCGACCAACGCCGTTTCACGCGATCGCGGCAGGTCGTTGAACCATATGACGACGTGCAGTCCAGCCTCTGCCCCCTGGACGGCGATCCGACCTTGAAAACTCCGCTTCAGGGCGGTCAGCAATGCCTCCCGGCGCTCGCCGTTGATGCGGCGCACGCGGCGCACATGGCTTTCATAGCCACCGCTCTCGATCAGAGAGGCCAATGACTCCTGCCCCGCCATCGGAGAATGCCGGTCGGCAAGCTGCTTGGCGGTTTCGAAAACCTGCAGGAATTCCGCCGGGACGACGAGATAACCGATCCGCAGCATCGGCGAGAGCGTCTTGGAGATGGTGCCGAGGTAGATGACGGCCCCATGATCCTCGAGGGTATGCAGCGGGGGAACGGGGCTGATATCGTAGCGATATTCGCTGTCGTAGTCGTCTTCGATGACATAGGCGCCCTGCTCCCGCGCCCATTCCAGAAGCTGATGCCGCCGCGGGATCGGCATGACGCCGCCGAGCGGAAACTGATGCGAGGGCGTCACATAGGCCAGCCGGGCCGCGACCCCCGCCAGTTGCTCCGTTTGCATGCCGTGATCGTCAACCTCGACGGGAACGGGCGTGGCACCTGTACTGGCAAAGACCTGGCGCGCCATCCTGTAGCAGGGGTCCTCGATGACGAAGCTGTCCCCGGGGTCGAGCAGCAGGCGCGCGCAGAGATCGAGGCCCTGCTGCGAACCATTGACGATGACGATCTGCTCGGGGTCGCAGCGCACAGTACGGGCGCGCCAGAGATAGCCCTGAAGCGCTTGGCGGAGCCGGCTCGAACCGCACGGATCGTCATAGGCGAGCCGTGCCGGCCGCTGCGCCATCGCCGCGTTCATCGCGCGCTTCCAAACCGATGCGGGGAAATCTGAGGGCGCCAGGACGCCATAGCGGAAATCAACCTTCAGCGTGTTCGGCAGGTAATCCGGCCAGCGCGGAGTACCACGCAGCCGTTCGCCATAGCTTGACAAGTGAACCGGGCCGAACCGTTTTGGGGGATTGGCGGTCAGCTCATGTCCCAGCAGTGAGGATGCGACACGAGGGCGCGCGCCTTGACGGATGTCGATGAAACCTTCCGCGGCCAGCTGCTCGTAGGCGACGGTGACGGTCGTTCGCGAGACTCCAAGTTCCTCGGCGAGACCACGGGAGGACGGCAGCTGGCTGCCGGTGCCGTAAACGCCTCTGAGGATCTGCTCGCGAAGCGCTTCGTAGATCTGGCGCGCGCCCATGCCATGCGAGCGGGTTGAAGCACCGGGACCTGGAGACTGGACCATTTCTTTTCCTGCCAACTGGACATTCCATATCAACCAGTTTGCAGCCACTCCTTCCGAAAGCCAAGAGCACGTCTGAAGCCGATGCCCGAGACCGCAATCCAAGACCGGAAAGTGGCACATCTGCGAACGATGCCAAATTCGGCTTCGCTACCCGCGCCATCCATCACGGCTACGATCCGGCTGGTTTTCCCAATGCCGGTCAACCACGCGTCTTCCTGAGCTCGACCTACGATCGAAAGTGTTGCGGCGAATGAGGCCGCCGCCTTTGCGGCGCAATCCTCGGCGACGCGGAAGCCCTCCACACGCTGTACGAAACGGGCTTGCGCTACATCACCGGCGCGGCGCTCTCGACCATGTCCTCCTTCCTGGTTCTGCGCGGGCTGAAAAGGACTCTCACGCTTCGCATGGAATGGCACAGCACCACGGCGCTTGCGATCGCGCAGGTGCGCGACGGGCATTCGGCCGTGGGTTAGGTGAGCTCCCCTTCCTCGACTCGCATCCCGATCAGGCGATTGCCCGAAAGGAGATGTCGGGCATCGCCAACGAGGGGGCCGAAGGGTCAAGGCGCGCTAAGACATGATCGTCGCCCCACCAACGCATTTTGCCAAAAGCATCTCAACGACGAATATGCCGGCTTGGCGCGCCGTAGGGCCGCCGCCTTATCCCGCGAGCCGCGCAGCCCGCTCGCACGTCCCGTCCGCTATGCGTAACACCAGGCTGATGCCGGAGACCATAGGCAGTCACCGAACCGGGTCCGCCGTCGAGAAACGACGAATTGGTGCTGTCTTGAGCCACCGGCAAGCAAATCCATTACTGATCCTCGACTGCCATAGGCGTTATGCATGCTCGCAGCCTGGGCACAGTCATATGAAGATGCTTGGACAGACCGGTGTTTCGGCAACTGCTATCTTTCGTCCAGCGATTGGCATCAGTTTTGATGGACGCGAGCAGCTTGCGAGGGACGCATGCGAACGCGGCGCTGCTCCCACAATCGTCGCAGTTCTCCTGTGAGAGTCTCGCGCTGGGCCTGATCCAGCGTAATTGTATCGAGGAGATCCGCGAGCACGGCTTCGCCTTCGATCCGCGTCAGCATATCGAACAAGTCATGTGAAATACGCGCACAGTCACGGCTGGAGTGATCCGTTCGGATTTCGCAGACGGTCTCCTGGCGATCCTGCGCCGTGTATGCGCGGACTTTATGCAGGGATACATAAGGCGGCAATGAAACCGCGAGCGCAGTCCAATCCTGCAGCGTTGCGGCCCGTTTTTTGACGAGGAACGGCCCGACCACAAGTCCATCCAGCTCTGTCGTCAGGAATGTGGCAATCGAGTCTGCAACGGAATCAACGATTGGCTCGGCATTGTTGTTGAAGGACGTATTGAGCAGAATTGGGATGCCAGTGCGCTGCTTGAAGGCATTGATGACGTCCCAGTAGGCCGGACTGGCCTTGCGCGATACTGTTTGCAGCCGAGCCGTACCGTCGACGTGGGTGATGGCGCCGAGCAAACCACGCTTGGAGTCGCGCACACGGACCACGAAATTCATGAAGGGAAATTCGCACGCACTGCCTGGGAGGTCGAAAAATTCGCGCGCATCCTCCTCCAGCACTGACGGGGCGAACGGGCGATACCCTTCCCGCTTCTTGACCATGGCGTTGATCCGGTCCTTGTTTGTGGCGGGCCTGGGGTCGGCAAGAATGCTGCGATTTCCGAGCGCGCGCGGCCCGAACTCCGAACGACCTTGCACCCAGCCGATCACGGCGCCACCGGCCATCCACTCGGCTGCCCTATCCGCCACCTCCTCAGTGCGTTCAAACTCCAGGTGCCCCGCCCATGCTTTTAGTTCCTCTTCGACAGCATGATCGCTCGCGAGATCCGGCCCCCAATAAACCTCCTGCAATCGCGCACGCGGCGCGGGGCGGCCCAGCTCACCAGACACGATTAGTGCGGCGCCTAATGCGCAGCCAGCGTCATGCGACGCGGGCTGCACGAAGATGTCTTCGAAAAGTCCTGAATAGAGCAGCTTGCCGTTCATGGAGCAATTGTGCGCAACGCCGCCGGCCAGGCACAACCGCGTCATCCCGGTAGCCTCACGATGATGCCGAAGAATGTGAAACACGATGCGTTCGAGTGCTTCCTGTAGCGACGCACTCACATCTTTGTGCTGCTGAGTGAATGGCATTCCCTTTTGCCGGACCTGAATGCTGCGAAGCAAAGTCGGACCGATGCGGTCCAGGTGGACGCGATACTCGCCGTTTGCAGACAGTTCATAGAACTGCTCGAAAAGCTCGCGATAGGGAACGGGATCGCCGTAGGGGGCAAGCCCCATTACCTTATATTCATCGAACAAGCCGTAGCCGAGATACCGGATCACCTCGAGATAAAATAGCCCAAGGGAATTGTTCTCTGGGAAAGTCGCGAGTTGCGAAATTTCAGCACCAGATCCTACCGCCACAAGACCCGACTGGAAATCACCAGAGCCATCAATCGCGAAAATCAGACTTTGCTCGAAGCCCGACATTGCAAAAGCACTCACGGCGTGCGCCTGATGATGACTTACGAATGAGATACGCGAAGGGTCGAGCTCGCTACCGAACTCCTGCGCCAACAGCTGCTGCACCAAAAATTTGGCATCCAACGGAATGGAGGCGTCCGGCTCGGAAGCAAGCATGTTTTCGAGCATGGCGTTGCAATAGGCTTCGGTAGCGTAGTACGCCACATGATCGATTTCGCTGAGCTGAACCCCAGCGGCTGAAAGACAGTATTGAACCGAACTGATTGGGAGCTTGTTGGAGTGTTTGATCCGATTGAGGCGTTCCTCTTCTACGGCCGCAATGACCTGTCCGTCTCGGACGAGTACCGCAGCGCCATCGTGCATGAATGAGTTCGGAACCTGGAATCTGTTTTCATAGACTTTGTCTAATCCGCCGCTCAATCCTAGACACAGCATCTCGCTCTCCATTTGTCGTATAGGAAGACTGAATTGGCCTGTCTCAAGGCCGTTTGATCAAAAACACAGGCTGCGTTGTCGTTCGCCGGCGCGAACGCCAGTCAGACATCGCCAACCTCAAAGAAATTCTCTTCCGCCGGGGATCAACATGAGATCCTGTGATCGAGGTGTCGGGCGGCCCAGTTGATAGATTGAGTGGATGCCACCGAAGACCCTGGGTGGCATGCCGATTTCTGTTGGCGATGTCGCTTATTGGCAGCACGAAGTCCGTTGCGCATTGCTTATCTCCCTCTCTTTCGCGTCAGCGCATGAGTCGGCGGCGCAACAGCGCCATCGAGAGGAAGAATGGCAACAGCGCGTACAGGCCGAGCACACCGACATGCAGGGCAATGCCGCCGATCGGGCGATCAAGCATAACCGGACGAATGAGGTCGATCGCATGTGACAGCGGCATGCATCGCGCTATCTGCTGAAACGCGTGAGGCAGCTGATCCGATGGGAAAACGGCGCCCGACAGGAACATCATAGGTGTGAGGACAAGCGTCTGGTAAAACACGAAGTAATCGTAGCTGGGCGAAAGCGCGGTGACGACCATCGCGAGGCTCGCAAACACGCACCCAGTGAGAGCAATGATTGGCAGCGCATAGAGGACGGACGGCCAGGCTGCATAACCCAACGTTGCGGAGACAATGGTGATTGCCGTACCGGCCAAGAAGGCCTTGGTGGCTGCCCACGCCAGTTCACCCAGAACGATGTCGCCGAGGGTAACGTGCGTATACAACATTGCTTCCCAAGTGCGCTGAGAGTGCATGCGAGCGAAAGCCGCGTACAATGTTTCCATGGTAGAGGCGGTCATCGCACTTACCGCGACCATGCCGGCCGCCAAAAAGGCAATATAGGACGCACCGTCGACGCGGCCGACCATTATGCCGAGGCCGGTGCCTAGGCCGAAAAGATAGATCATAGGATCGGCAAGGTTTCCGAGAATCGTCACGAGTGAGACTTTCTTCCATGCCAGATAGTTGCGGCGCCACACCGCAACCCAGTTCCACGCATTGGCCGGCAGCGCCGCCGCAAAACCTTCAATCATCGTTCACTCCTCCATCTCGCGCCCGGTCAGCCGCAAGAAAACATCCTCGAGATTGGCTGGACGCAGAAGAAGACGCAGACCTGCTCGCCCCTGCAGTTGCGTGCGCACCTGGTCAGGGTCTGGCGCATAGCAATAAAGGGTTTCGCCGCTGACCTCGATGCGCTGGGAATGTGGCTTGACCAGCGACAGCAACTCGTGCGGATCGCCGCCATAAATCTCCATGACCTGGCATCCGATATGCTCGTCGATCAGCGCCTGCGGGCCGCCTTCGGCGATGTTGCGGCCCTTTTCGAGCACGCACAGCCGATCGCATAATCGCTCAGCCTCTTCCATGAAATGCGTCGTCAGGATAATCGTCTTGCCACGTGCCAACAGGGCGCGCAGCCGCTCCCAGATCAGGTGGCGCGCGTGCGGATCGAGGCCGGTGGTCGGCTCGTCCATCACAATGAGCTGGGGGTCGTTGATCAACGCCCGCGCCATTGTCAGGCATCGCTTCATGCCGCCGGACAGTTCCGAGACGCGCGCATTCGCCTTGCGCTCGAGGCGAGCGAACTCGAGAAGCGACGGGATGACCGCTTCGCTCTGACGAGTGCTCATGCCGAAGTAGCGTCCGAACACCAGCAAGTTCTCGCGTACGGTCAATTCCTGGTCAAGATTGTCGAATTGCGGGACCACGCCAATGCCCCTGCGTGCCAGCCGAGCGCGCGCCGGCACCGGGACGCCGAGCACCGTGATCGCGCCCGCGTCAGGGCATGTCATGCCGAGGAGCATACGCGCAATCGTGCTTTTGCCCGCCCCGTTTGGTCCGAGGAGGCCGAAACACTCTCCCGACGCAACGGAGAACGACAGTTCGTCGACAACGATCTTGTTCCCATACGACTTGGTTACGCCGGCAAAATCGACTGCCACGGTTGACGCAGAGTCAGGCACGGAGCTTTTCGCGCTTGTTTGCCCGTGAGACTCCCGTTCGATCGCAGGAGTCTCGAGCCGCCGCAATTCCTCTGGGCCCAACTTCCGACTCAACACTTGATGTTTCTGGTCCTGGCTCAAAACTCTTCCACCTAAGGTCACGTGACTATTGCTGTTCGCTGTAAGCTGCGTCAGATCCAACCAAGTCGGGCTTTGGAATGCTGCCGCCGGTGTCTGGCACGTTGGCCGCAGAGCTTCGCGACAACCAATCGCTATTGCTCAAAGTACACAGCGCGTATGCTTTCAAAGGGAGCAGGAGAAAGATGTTGATGAGTGTGTGGAGCGAGAACCCGAGAAATCGAAGTTGGCGCGCACGAAACGCTGCCACGCTGCAGCGAACCATCGTCATGACCGCAATCGTCAGGCATGCCGTCCAGGGCACAGTACCTGTCGTTACGAATTGCGCGAGCCCAGCCAGGAGCGACAAAGAGAGCAATAATGGGCCAATATTCTGCCCAATCACGTCCAATGTGAGATAAATATTAAGGCCGCGCAGCAGTTGGAACGCCAGCAACGTGTCACGGAACGTGCTTCGGGCCCAGCGGAGCTGTTGGCGCAGATAGGGACCCATCCTGTTGGGAACGACTGTTGCCGCGACGGCCTCCGGGACATACTCTGTTCGAAAGCCTGCTTTCAGCATTAGGATCGTAAGGTGGCGGTCCTCACCGAAGTCGCTCGGCTTCCCTCGAAAGCGCTGCGTCTCGTACTGGTCCAGCAGCGAAACAAGCGCGGATCGCCGGTACATGGCACACGGACCGCAGCAACACATGACGGCACCGAACCGAGCCTGCGCTGCCCGCTCTTCGTTGCAGGCGAGCCAGTATTCCATGTCGATCAACCGCGTCAGCCAAGTTTCACTGCGATTGCTAGCCGCCAACTGGCCCATGGCGGCGCCGACCGCTTGATCTTGCATCTTTAGCGCAAGCCTTGTGATGACGTCCGGGGCGAGTATCGTGTCCGAATCTACATTCAGCACCAAATCTCCGCACGAGCGGCGAATGGCGGCAATCTGCGCCTTGCGCTTTCCGACATTCTTTGGGAGCGCAATGAAGTTGAACCTCGGGTCGCCCGTGTATTCCTCGTGTACACCCACGAGGGCATCGCGGTTTGCAGAACCGTCATCAACAACATAGACCTGCAGTTTGCCGGCGTAGTCCTGACTTGCAATGGAAGCCAGGCAGTCCGAGAGGGTGCGAGGCACCTCGTTGTAGCACGGGATAATGACATCGACGCTCGGCCAAGGCTCACCGCTGGGCGGGTCGCCCGAGGTCGGCGGTACGTTTGTAGGCAGGGTATAAAACACCTGCGCGGTTTTGTAGACGGTCGACAGCAGCGCATAAGAGCAGATGGCAACAGTACTGGCTGTGGCAAACAGGGTCATGAGATGTCAGATTTTTCTGTGAATTTGAGGAAGCGAGCGGACAACAGATCCGCGGTCATAGCTCTGGACCGTTCCGATCGATCAAAGTGCCGGCCGGCCACTCGCTCATCGAGCGTCCAATTGGGAGCACCATGAGGAGTACGTCGTCGTCGACTCGCGTCGTGGAAGGCAGATCGGGGTACACGTCCGGGAGGGTTGAACGCACGCGAACGCCCGTCAGAATGTTCGCCAAGCCTTTGCGGCAGAACCTCCCAACATGGTTCCGGAGCGCTTGCCGAACCGTGCCGAAAGCGAATGGAACGCCAAGCTGCTGCAGCACTGGATACATGACGCTAATCGAATGGGCGATTCCCAGCCCCTCAAGATCCGGACGCACCCCGTATAGACCGAGTTCAGCGACCAGCAGATCAACGTCGCCAACTTTGATGTATCGGCGCAGCACGCCCATGTGAGCCGCTACCCCGTGCACATCATAGCCGATTGCGCGGACCTCCGGCCTTGCACCGGCCCAACTTCGACCGCCTTCGAATTGCTTCCCATTAAAGGCTCCGGTCGGCTCATAGGTCTTCCGGAAGAACTCAGAGAGTTCGAGGTGATCGGGAAGCTGCAACTCATTTTCCCAGCATAACCTCCACTGCACGTCAGGGCGCATGCGAAGACTTCCTCTTTTTCGGGTTCTTTTGTGCACCTCACGCGGTAGAGCAATGGCGGTGCATGTCATGGGTCTATGAACGACCCTCCCGGATTGGTAAAATTGATTGTTTAGATCGCGAGCATCCACGCTATGGATGTTAAAACCATGCCTTTCAAAGGCCCTGATCTGAACGTTCTGGTCGTGCTCGATTGGCCCGATAAGCGGCGGCACCGATGGCAGCTGTCGGTGACACAACCTGCCCCAAGAGCGGCCGCCAGCGGCGTGGCTGCGCCTCGTCGCGAAGCAGCGATCAAGTGGAGGATGGGCCCGATAGGCGTCAGCAAACGCGGCGACCGTTGACGCACGATCGCGCAGCTCTGGATCGCCCTCGGCAAACAGGTTTCGCGAAGCCTCTGGCTCGACAAGTGCGGCAAGGCGGCATGCCAATGACGCGATGGTCGCGCTCGCCAACAGGAATCGTCTGGTCAATGCTCTCGAGTGTCGCCTGTCAACCGGACTGTCGGCGAAAGCACCTGGAGCGGGAAGGAGGGCGCGCCCGGATGGCGCTACTTCGAACGAATTATTTGAGGTTTTGGCCGACTGAAGTGCGCGAAGGGGCTGGCCCCAAACTCTTCAATCCCGCGCCCCATCAAAGATCGCCGCACACAGAAAAGGCAGCCTAAGGAGCGTCAGCAGCCGGCCGGAGGGCCGGGACGCGGGACTGACTGCAACGACGAGATCGGTCAAAAGGGCAGCCGTAGGAGTGTCAGCATAGCGCCGCCGAAGGCGGGATTCGAAACATTTGATATCGAGTGGCGAGCAGCCGCTCGACTTCAACGTCGGTGAGCTTACTTCTTTCGATACGGATAGAAGAGCCAATGGTCTCGATGGTGGCAACACGGCGCAAAGCGGATAGGCGCTCTGGCGCGAGCGTGCCAAGTGCCCGCAAAGCCCCTTTGAATTCGTCAATCTAAAAACCCCAAAAAATCAAGAAACGGGTTTACCCAAGCAGGAGGTCGCCGGATATGCGCAGGTCATGGAAACGGTCTTCGCGCATTTCGATGCGATTGATCTGACCGAAAACCACGTCACGCAGTTACACCGTGACCTGCTGGCGTTCAGCAACAAGGATGAGCTCATCGCGGCGCCTACAAGACATTCGCAAACAATGTGAGTGCGTTCGATGCCGACGGGAACGAGATCGGCGTCATCTTCGAAACGGCGACGCCTTTCGATACGCCGAAGCGGATGAAGGAACTTATCGAGTGGACGCGTGCTACACTCAACGAGCAAAGCCTGCATCCCTTGCTCGTGGTGGCGATTTTCATCGTGGTTTTTTTGGAAATCCACCCATTCCAGGACGGCAATGGAAGGCTGTCGCGCGTTCTGACGCCGCTCCTGCTGATGCGCAGCGGCTATGCATATGTACCCTACTCTTCACTCGAAAGCGTGATTGAGAACAGCAAGGAGGGTTATTATCTGGCGCTTCGTTTCATCAGGAAGCGGAAATCGGCTTTTGGAAGCGGGCCAGCAGGCAGTCTTCATTGATCGACGCGCCCCGGCACTCGATGCACTCGATCTCGGTCAACGATTCGTTCAGCATGGCGATAGTGGTCTCTGCACCAGCAGCGTGCCCCCAGCGTTGGCAATTGGCGTCACGTGCCGACCCGAAGACCAGCTGCCCACCTGGCGCAAGCAGGCCTACCAGGTTGCGGACTGCCGCGCCGATCTGAACGAGGCCTCCGACGTAGTAAAGAACTTCCGCCACGACGATCAGGTCGAACAGTTCATCACTCGAAAATTGTTGAACATCGGAGATTATCCAGCTGATGTGCGGCGGCTCCTTCACGCGTAAACGTGCTCGCGTAATCGCTGGCTCGACGACATCGATCACAGTGAGCCGCTGGCAAATGGGGGCTAGCCGTTCCGTAAAAGCGCCAGCAGCGCACCCGACTTCGAGCGCATTTGCGACTCGACCTTGCGCAAGTGACAAAAGGAGAATTTGCGTGTGGCGCTCCCGCTCGAACGGGTTGCCATCGAGCCGCCATGGATCGTCTGCGGCCATTTCTCGATTCAGCAGTTCATGATCGATTTTATGGGTCAAATTCCCACCTCGCTAAGGCAGCAATCACCGGCGCTGCAAATGCCGTCAGATGTCGCTAGCGTCGGGACCCGGGCACACCAATTCTGAGAAGCGGGGCCGCTTCCTGCACCGGGCAGACCTGCGGGCCGAGGCACTTGATTTCGGTCACGCTCCTAACAGGGTCCGCAGGATTGGCAAATTGATTGTTTGGATGTAACCATCCACGCCGTAAACACATTGAGGGCCGAATTGGGCGTGGCTGGGTCCACGTCTGGGTGGCGCCGGCCGACACACTGCTCACATCGCACCACACTCGCCCGCCTGCTACGACGCCAGCACGCTGACGATGATCCTATGATGACTGCGGTTCACCGTCTCAACATGGCCGCAATGCCATGACGGACAAAGGGAAGATGTTGGCCGAGGCGCAGCCCCAGATGCCTTGCAAGCCGTGCCGCCGGATGCTCGCTTGAGTAGAGTCCGACGAGGATATTCGTAGCATGGTAGAGCGGCGCCGCCGACAGGCGCAGTCGGCTTTCATATCTGTGGAGCATGTCGGGATCGGCAATGTCGCGACGGTCGCGCCATGCTGTCTGGATACCACGGGCGAGCTGCTTCTGGCCGCCGAGGCCGATGTTGAAGCCATGCGCGGTCACCGGGTGCATGCCGATGGCAGCGTCGCCGATCAATGCGGCGCTCGGCGCCCGGAACCTGTGCGCCCAGGTCGTGGCCAACGGATAGATATAACGTTGGCTTGCCAGGCTCATGGTGCCGAGGCGCCCTCGACAGCGCTTTGTCAACTCCCTCAGGAACAACTCGTCGTCGAGGGCAAGCAGTCCGTCGGCCTGGTTTGAGGGCAAAGTCAAAAGCAGCGACGACACGCCTGGCGCGAGGGGCAACATCGCTATCGTCTGATGGTGATCGAACCATTCGATCGCGATCTGGTGGTGGGGGCGCTCGTGCCTCACCCGGCAAATCAGCATCGAGTTGCCAAGCCGATTGATATCGGCGCCGATGCCGAGCAGATTGCGGGTGGCGGAAAAACGCGAGTCGGCTGCAACGAGAAGCCGAGCGCTCAGTTGCCTGCCATTGGAGAGCGTTATCACTGCTCCTTGACGGCTGTTTGTTGCACGCACGACCGAGTGGCCGCACAGCAGCCGGGCGTGGCCCTGCAAGCGGATGATCTTGAACAGGGCATCGCGGATCTGGCAATTCGGGACCAGAACGCCCAGTGGTTCCGCGGATCCGCCGGGGGAATCGAAACGCAACGCAAAAGGGCTCGATCCGTTGAGGACGCGTGCGCCTTGAAGCGGTGACTTGTCCGAAGCGGAGATAACATCCCAGGCGCCGAGCTCGCGAAGGATTCCAATCGAGGCGTGGGTGAGCGCGATCTCGCGGCCGTCGAAAGCCGGACTTGCCAGTCTTTCCAGGGCCTGCCCTTCCACAACCGCCAGTTTGAGCTGGCTATGGGCAAGCGATGCGGCGAAGGAAAGTCCGACCGGCCCGGCGCCCACGACAATAATGTCGAAGCTGTCGTCACAGCCGGCCATCAGCGTGCCGCCAGCGCGTCGGTTCTGTTCGTGAGATGTTGGGGGAGTCGAGCCGCATGTCGTGCATCGATTGCGCTGTGATCTATTGCCCGCCTCGCCTCAAGCGCGTTTCTCACGTCGGTTCCTGGCTGGTGAAGCGTCATTTGCCTGCTGTATGATCTGGATTGTCAAGACGTTGGGAGCGACGGCAGACTGTCGGTCAGCCCATGCGTTTTTCCCGTGAAGGACTGGGCGATCAAACCACGCCGACAAGGGCGTGGCCTTGATCTGGGTCAGTCGAGGCCCAACCGGCGTCAGATGACATCGATCCAATCCAGTCATGTGCCAGCTGATCGCATGACGACGCCATGGCACCAGCCAGCCCAAGGAAGAACCAGGCGTCTGATCTGGGGAAGGCTGTTTTAAGGACTTTTGCGAGATCAGCGAATAACCGGCTCGCCATGGAAGCGCCGGCGCGAGGGCGGCGAGACGCCGAAGCCGACTTCCATCATCAGCCGTGGCGTGCGCGACGGTACGGTGCCCATATGGAAGCCGAACGGATCCTCGACGAAACCGAGACCGGCTTCGCCGGTCAGCGTGACGGGGCTGTCATCGCCATAGACCTTGAGAACCTCCTGCGCCGGATGGCCGACGAGCAGCGTCAGCTGATGCTTGATGGCGCGGCGGTTATGACTGCCCCGCACATAAACATGCGGGCCGGTGCCCTCGTCGACCGGCGTCAGATAGAAGAAGAATTTCAGCATCCTCCAGTCATCGAGATCGAAATGATACTTGCCAAGCGACGCACGGTTCTTGTCGGCGTCGGAAGCCTCGCTGGTCGGGAAGCTCCACCACACGCGTGTGGTGATCAGTTTCGCCTGAGCGCCCAGATAATGCGCGGCGATGTCGAGCAGCAGCGGATCGTTCTGGATGGCGACCGCTGCCTTGCAGCCGAGGATGTGTTCGAAAAAGTGGCCGCTGAGCAAGGAGCGGCCGAAACGCTTCTCGGCCTCGGCATGGTCCTCAGCCATGAATTCGAGACGGCGATCGAAATTGCCGAAACAAGGCGTGTACCGGGCGAAGGCGGCGATCTCCTCATGGATGGAAGTCGGCAGGACGAGCCCGCAAAACAGCCCGTCCGACCGCAGCGCCTCGATAATGTCCTGGGGATCGACGCCGGCAAACATGGTGTCGTGGGCTTTTTGCGACACGCGAACCGGCTTTGCCCCACGCCAGTGCATCCGGCGCGCCGGCATGGTGCGGGCGAGCACAAACATCGGCAGCCATGCCGGGTTCTCGCGAATGTCCGACAGATAGGTCGGAATGCGCACGGCGATGCGGCGCAGCACGCCGCCGTTTCGCGCGATGGCCTCGAGACTGGCGGCGCCAGATTTGTCAGGGCTCGAAAGGGTCATGAAGGTCCTCAGCTAAATGCGATATCGACGAAGCATCGATTCTCACTGCCTCGCCGCTGGTCCAAGCCCGATTCCCGCTGCGGAAGGACGTTTAGGCGCGCGTCGGATTTTGTGCAATGCACAATAGCCTTGCGCATGGCAAATGCTGTTCGGACCGCCGTGCGCATCAGCCAATATTCCAGCGGCAGGCAAACGGGGCGGCGGCACTTGGAAAGAGCCGCCGCCCGGCTTGGCACCTATTCGCGGACGAACAGCGGCTGCACCCTCGCCCATTGATCGGCGGTGCGGAAGCCGCCGCGTTTCGTGTAGCTTTCGACCGGGAATTTCATCCAGTTGGGCAGCCAGTTGACGATTTTCTCGCGGCCGTTCTCGCCCGCGAGGCAATCGCGGATGATCTTCTTTTGCGTCTTGACCTTCTCGGCGACATTGCCGTCGGCGACAGACTTGCCTGCGAGGTCGGCCAGCATCGCATTGGCGATCTCCCTGTCGCGCAGCAGGTCGAAGAAGGCGTCGTCCGCTTGCCACCACACGCCCATGTCGATGCCCAGATGGTTGCCGAGGGCCTCGACGACGGCGCTGCCGGCTTCGAGCGTCTCGGCCATGACAAGGCAGAGAACGCGCACGACGTCGTCGTCGCAAAGTGCCAGCAAACGGGCGAAGACGGCGGCAAGCGCAAAGGCGTCGCCATTGCCGCCGGCTATCGCACCCTCCTCGTCGGCCTGCCCAAGCAGCGCGAGCACCGCGCGCCGTTTTTCGGCGAATGCAGCTTCGGCCTTGCAGGCTGCGAGGCTTGCCGCCACCGCTTCATTGGCGGTGCGCTGCGGCTCGCGGCGAACCTGCCACAGGCCCGACCCGGTGATGGCATGCGCCACCATCAGGCGCAGCGCGACACAAGGATGGTCGAGCATGGCGGTACGCACGGCACCGTGGCGGTGCAGATCGAGATAGTTTTGCATCGGCCCGGTGAGTTCCGGCCGCGACGGCTTGGCGGGGGTTTCTTCGGGCTCGCCGCCCTCGCCTAGCGCGCGGGCGCGGCGGGCCTCCTTGCGCGACAGCCAGCCCTCGTGGCATTCGACCGCGCCGCGATGCGAGACCGATATGAAGACCTTGCCGCCCTTCTTCCTCGGCGTCTTCTCGTGGTCCCATGACTGGAAATGCTGCCCCGGTTCGAGCACGGCCACCTCGGGCCAGCCGGCTTCCAGATAGGCATCGCGTTTGGCGGCGATCGCCTCGTTCTGCTTTTGCCAGAACAGGTCGGCATCGGCGAAATAGCTGTCCTCGCCGAACAGGTCGCAGACGATCAGGCCGGGATAATCCTCGACGGCAAACAGCGCCACCTTGGTGGAAATCGACTGGCCGCCGAACAGCCATTGCTTCAACTGGAGGCCGCGCGGGGCGTATTGCTCGGGATCGGCATAAAGCGCCAGCCAATCCTTCTGCTGCGCCTTGGAGGCCATGGTCAGATGGCGCGCCGTCTCGGCGTCGATGTCCTCGCGGCGATAGGCCTCGCGGATCTTGGGCAGAAGATCGCCGAGCGCCAGAATGCGTTTGACCAGAAGCTCGGTGATGCCGAAGGTTGCGGCGATGTCGGCAACGCTGCGGCCTTCCCTGATCAGCCGCGAAAACGTCTCCCACTGCGACACCTCGTCGGGATCGAGCCGGGCGAAGTTTTCGATCAGCGAGGCCTCGAGCGCGTCGGCGTCGTCGCCGTCTTCCATGATGGCGCAGGGCAAGGCATCGCCCTCGCCGCGCTCGTCGGCGAGCGACTTCGCGGCGAAATAGCGGCGCCGGCCGGCGACGATCTCGAAGCTTTCCGGCGTGCCGTTGGGCCGCACCAGAAGCGGCACCAGGACGCCGCGCGCGCGAACCGACGGCAGGATGTCCGACACGTCGGGCGCGCGTTTGGAATGGCGCATGTTGAGCGTGGAAATGTTGAGCTTATCAAGCGGAATGTGGGCAAGCTGCATGGTTTGTCTCCTTGGTTGAGGGGTGGGATTCCCCCGCCGCAGAGGCTGCAAGCCGGCGCGGCGGGACGGTTTTCGCGCCTTACCGGCGCGTCTGTTCCGCCGTGTCGGGCGGAAGCCTAGAATGGGCGTTGCCAAGGGCCTCTGCTGCCTGCTGCAGAAGCCGCACGTCCTCGGTGATGCGGCCGGCGTTCCGCACGGCCTCGGCATAGACGGAGAGCGGAAAGCGCGCCTTGAAGCAGAGGTCGCGCTCGATGCCGAGGCCAAGCCGCCCCTTGACGCTTGCAAGCTCGGCAAGGCTGACGCTGCCGAGTTCGGGGAAGCCGAAGCCGAGGTCGCAAAGGCCGAACAGTGTGTCGCCGTCGGCGTCGAGTTCGGTGAGAAGCCAGGTGGCTGGCCCGGTCGGATCGAACAGTTTTACCACCGGAAAATGGTCGGTTTCGGTGTCGGTTGCGCCATTGGCGAGCAGCCGGGCGCAAAGGTCGTCGGTGATCAGGATCATGGGAAAACTCCTCTCAAAACAAGTCGCGTTGATTTCTGGCGTTCGGCGGGAGAAAGATTCACTGGATCTTTCTCTGATCCGCCTCACCATCGAGCAGCCGATATCGAGCGGCTTTTGCGCCGCGGGCGGGCGCATCGGCGCGTCGGCCAAAAGGGCGAGGCGGTCGCGCTTGGTGAGCGGCCGGACACCGGGGTGTCGCGATCGCGCGCGCTCATGCCGCGATCTCGTCTTGTTGCGCGCCTTGGGCCTCGGCGTTGAAGCCGAGAAGAAAATCGGCGGCCTTGGAGGCAAGGCTGGCGGCGCGGAAGATGGCGCGATTGTCCTCGCGCAGCACCTTCAGCCATGTGCCGATATAGTCGGCATGGCGCACGGTCGGCTCGATGCCGAGTGTCGAGCAGACAAAGGCAGCAGTGATTTCGGCAACCAATTCCTCGCGCGCATAGGTCTTGGAACCGAAGGCGCCGGAGAGGTCGCGCGCCAGCCGCGCCGGGTGGCCGGTCCAGTGGCCAAGCTCGTGGAAGCAGGTGCGGTAATAGTCGATCTGCTGAAAGAATGCCGGCTGCGGCGGCACCTGAATGGTGTCGGTGCCCGGCATGTAGAAAGCGCGATCGCCGCCGATGCGGAAATCCGCGCCGCTTCCTCGAATAAGCGCCTCGGCCTGCGGGATGATCTCGCGTTCGGGCAGCGGTTCGGCGTTGCGGTAAAGGTGCTCGGGCAGGTTCTCGCACTGCGCCACGTTGAAGACGGTGAAGCGCTTCAGGAAAGGGACCGCCTGCGGTTCGTCGCCATCGGCCTTGGCGCGTTCCTTTTCGTCCTTGGGAACAAAGCGGTCGGCATGCACGATTGTTGTGCCGCGCTCGCCCTTCCTGACATTGCCGCCAAGGACAAGCGCCTGCCGGAAGGTCAGCCAGTTCTGGCCGGGATAGCTGCGCTCGATGACGGCGCCCCACAGGATGAGGATGTTGATGCCGGAATAGCGGCGCCCGGTGACCGCGTTGCTGGGCAGGCCGAGGTTGGCCCTTGCGCTGCCCCATGGCTTGACCCATGGCACGGTCCCGCGCTCCAGTTCGGCAATGATGCGGTCCGTGATTTCCTGATAAAGGCTGGCGCCCGTGTGCCCGCCCCTGCCCGCGCCAGCCTCTCGGCTGCCGGAACGCTGGTATTTTGCAGACATTGTCTGGTCCTCCGCTCTTCTATCCCGCGCCTTTCCCCGGAAGCGGGGTGGGCGGCGAGACGCGACCGGAAAGGCCCGCCGTCGGAGGCGGACCGCATCCGAAGGACCGGAACGAAGAGGAGGACCCGAAGCGAAGCGAAGGGTTGCGGGATGCCGCGGCGGGCCTAGAAGGGAGTGCCGCCCACCCCGCGCCGCCGGGAACGGCCAACGAACAAACCGCGCCGGCCGACAGGGCGGCGACCGTCAGCAGCCGACAGGCTGCCCGCGCCAGGGGGCGAAGCCGGATGGCCGAGATCGCCTGAGCCTGGCGAAGAAAAAGCGGGCTCGGTTCACGAGCACCCGGCACGCGCCGTCAGGCGCGCGGGCGCCATCAAGCTTTGGCCAAATTGCCGCTTCCCGCGGAGGCCTGGACGCCATGCCTTGCGCTGCGGTTATCAGGTCGCAGGGCTCAACGCTCGGTGCCCCCGCCAGGCGTGCGGGCGAGAAAGGCGCTGAACAGGAATTCTCGTTCCTGGAACGGTGGTTCCTGTTCCATAACGCGGTCGGCAGGTCGCCAGGGCCCCGTCGCTCGAGGTCCTATGCGAAGTGCGGTTACACATCCTGACGCAGCCAATAGAAAACATCCGCCGTTTTGAAGAGAAAGCCGGGATCCCTCCGTGCCAGCCGCTGATGCGAATCTGAAACTCCCCGACCTGTTCGGCGCTATCGACCGCATGCCGACGCCTGGCACGTTGTGGGGTGTGCGAAAGTTCGAGGGTCTTTAATCGATCCACTGGCGAAGTGTTGGCAGAGCTACCCGACATGGGCGCTGAGACGCGCACGGCGATCGACAAGGCTTATACGGCGCAGGTTGGATGGGCGGCGTTTACCGCCCGGGATCGCGGGGACATGCTCTGGCGCTGGCATCAGCTGATCATCGACCATACCGACGACCTTGCTGCCATTCTTACGGCAGAGATTGGCAAGCCGCTTGCCGAAGCCAAAGTCGGAGGTCTCGCATGCGGCGGCATATCTGCAATGGTAAGCCAAAGAGGCCAACCGCATCCATGGCGAGACGATCTCCCCGCCCTCGACTGACCGGGGCATGCTGGGTGAACAAGCAGCCAGTCGGCGTTGTTGGCACGATCACGCTATGGAATTTCCGGCTTCAATGGTGGCGCGCAAGATCTCACCGGCACTGGCGGCGGGCTGCACCGTGATCTTGAAACCTGCCGAACAGACGCCGCTTGTTGCAGGCGCAATGCGCGCGGCCGGCTTTCCCGAAGGCGTCGTCAACCTGATCCATGCTTGCAAAGGCGATGCCGTCGGCCGCACACTGATCAGCCGAAGAACTTGATCCACAGGCGCTTGAACCATGCGACGATGGCCTTGAGCCCCTTCGGCTGGGCGCCGCGCTTGAGAAGGCGGTCATAGGCACGGGCCGGCTTCGATCTGCTCGCGAGACATCTTGCCGGTCCAATGGATCGATGATGACTGCCTGCAGGAACTGGGCTGGATTTTCCAAAGTGCGGCGCGACCTCGCCCAATGGCTGGCCAAGTGGGAGACGCGCTGCCCCAAGCTGTGCCAGTGGGTGGAGGACAACATCGAGGAGACGCTCACTTCAACCGGCTGCCACGCCAGCATCACAAGCGCCTGAAGAGCACCAACATCCTGGAGCGGCTCAATCAGGAGATCAAGCGGCGCACCCATGTGTTGCGCATCTTTCCCAGCGCCGAGCGCTGCCTGCGGCTCGTCCGCGCGCTCGCCGTCGAAACAACACGAAAACTGGCTGGAGGCCATGCGTCTCAACATGTAGCGCTTGGCCGAGCACAAGAAGGAGATGCTGCGCAAGCTGGAGCAGCCCAAGGCCGCGGTTACTTGAAGACGCCGCGCCTGACCCGCCAACACCGGCGACCGTGATCGCAAATTTGCAGAAGACTCTGGACAGAACTCCCAAACTGCATCAAAAAATAGTCAGAGCTAAATTATGGAAGCCGATTGAGATGGAGGAGGAGGGCTTAGAAGCCTTTGTACAGCTCTCCCAAACTTTTCGATATCGATGGGTTTACCTGCGGACCGTTTGGCCATCGATTCCGATCGTTTTAGCTTCATCTCACGACGGGAATAGGCGCAGAGAGGTCTGGCCCTCGTGCAGAAATTACTGCCGGTACCACCGAAGTGAAGGAGTCGAACTGCTTTGTGTAGCGCCAAATTGCTGACGGAACGTCCGGCGCCCATTGTTGCTGCATGCCTCGATTCTTGGGGCGGTCTGGAAGACGCAATCCACCATCTCACTCCAAAGGGCAGTGGAATCTGGAACAATGTCGCTTTTGTACGCAAGACGTCCTTCACGCCGGATTGGCATATAATCTTTAACTCTCCTTCTGTTTTTGGACTTCCTGTTGATATCGAGGCGAGCCCGAACAGGACCATTTTTGCAATCGGCGAACCGCCGACGAAAGCGCATCGCGCCCTCCATCTTGGGCAGGGGGAAAATACCATCGTTCTGACGTCTGACGCTGAGCTGGTAGCTCGGCAGAATGCAGGGCGTCGATTCGTCTTGTCTCCACCTATCACTCGGTCTTGGTCTGTAAGAAAGACGTATGACCAACTTCTGCTCAGCGAAGTCGTTGACAAGCCGCGTCGGCTCTCATGGATTACCAGCAACATCGCCATGCTTAAAGGACATCGATATCGGCTGGCGTTTTTGGAACGGCTGAGAGGGGAGCTCGAGTTCGACCTGTTCGGCCGAGGTTTTCAACTGATTGGAGATAAATGGGACGCACTTGCACCTTACCGCTACAGTATAGCTTTCGAGAATACGTGCGCTGATTACTATTTTACAGAGAAGCTTATGGACTGCTTCGTTGCTGAAACAATGCCGATCTATTACGGCAGCCCGGCAATCACGCGGTTCTTTCCGCCGGACTCAATGGTTCTGATTGACCCAGAGGACAAGAACGTAATTCAAAAGATCCGAGAAATCATCGACTCGGACCTCTGGAAGGAACGTCGCGATGCAATACGAGAGGCGAAGCGGTTGGTACTTGAGAAGTACAATACATTTGCTTATCTCGCGGGCTTCATCGAAAGCGTTCAGGATAAGCCTTTGCCGCCTAAAGTTATGCACATCGGTACGCCTGCAGTCGATTTTGGGGTAGACGAATGAACTCCAAAGTTCATTCGCTTTGCGCGCCCGGCGGTTGGTGGTCTGGCAGGGTCCGTACGGAACACTCGGCGGAGAATGCCTCGAGCATCTTTGATGAACACAAGAATCGGCCGATAGGTCCTGTCTGATTCACTGTCCCGGTGATTTGCGAGGAGGTGATGATGACGAGGAGCCTAAGGGCGGACCTTCGTGGGCGCGTGATTGCGGCCACTTAAGGCGGGGTTTCGACGCGGGAGGCGACGCGTCGCTTCCCGATCGGTATTTCGACGGCCGGGAGTTGGTATCGCCGCTATCACGAGACCGGCCAGATGGAAGCGCGCAAGCAGGGCCAGCCGTCGCGTTCGAAGCTCGATGCGCATGCGGCCTTCATTCTTGGTCTCATCGAGGACGCGCCGGACATCACGCTTGCTGAGATCGGGGAGCGCCTTGCCGCCGAGCGTGGCGTGCGGGCAGCGTCGTCCACGGTCCGGCTGTACCTCGACCGGCGCGGCATCACGTTTCAAAAGAAGACGGCGCACGCCGCCGAACAGCAGCGCCCCAATGTCCTGCGCCGCCGCAGAAGCTGGTTCGATGGCCAGCTCGATCTCGACCCCGAGAGGCTGATTTTCATCGATGAGACCGCAGCATCCATAAAGATGGCGCGGTTGCGTGGCCGCAGCCTGCGCGGCGAACGATTGTCGGGCGGCCGTTCCTCACGGCCATTGGAAGACCACCACATTCACGGCCGGCCTGCGGCTGGGCGGCTTGGCGGCGCCAATGTTGCTCGACGGCCCTACGAATGGTTCTGGCTTCCTCGCCTATGCGCAGCAGGTCCGCGCACCCGAGCTTCGCCCCGGCGACATCGTGGTCATGGACAACCTGCCCGCCCACAAGATCAGCGGCGGACGCGAGGTGATCGAGAAGGTTGGCGCGGCTCCTGTTCCTGCCGCCATACTCGCCCGACTTCAACCCGATCGAGATGGCTTTCTCGAAGCTCAAGGCTCTCCTGAGAAAGGCTGCAACCCGAACCATCGACGAACTCTGGTCGGTCGTGGCCAACTGCCTCGCAGCTTTCACAGCCTAGGAATGCAGGCACTATTTCGAGGCAGACGGCAATGACCCGGAATAAGTCGAATCTGCTCTAGCTGCGCAAACGGGCCGAGACGGGCGCACGACATCGTACGCCACCCGGCTGCTGCTGATCAGGCGAACTGGGGAAGGCCGGGAATGGAATTGAGGACCTCGTCCACGAGTTCGTCGCCGGCATGTTCCTTGGCGAAGGCGATCGTCTCGTTAGCAAGGCCGGCGATATTTCCCAGGCTGAGACCCTCGTTCATCAATTGCTGGCCGAAACCCACCACGCCGCCTCCGGCGAGGACGCTGCCGCCCTCTGCGTCCTCACCATCATGCTTCGCCACTAATTCCGAAGCTCCGGGAATGGCCTCGATCATGCGCGTAGCGGGACCGTCGGCTGCCTCGCGTTGCAGGAAACCCAACATCATGCCAACGGCCTTGTCTGCGAGAGCCGGGTCGACGCCAACATTGGTGGCGATGCGTGATACGAATTCTTCCAAGGAAGGGCACCTTTCGTTTATTGAGGTCAGAATGATTAGCTATGTTTGTCCCGCTCAAATGGTTGAGCGCAGCGCCAGTCTACGCCTCCGCAGTCTTACGCAAAAAACCTCTCAGGTATTGGTCCACCCTCTTGGCTATTTCCATGGACTTCACGTCTACAAGGCGCTGAAAAGGCACCGCAGCAATGATGGTGGTTACAAGTACAATGAGGACAGTGCTACTGGCCGCAATGGCATGCCCCCATTGGATAGTCCAGAGATAGACAAAGCACCCGAGGGAGCAAAGGATAGGGAAATGAAGAAGGTAGACCGAGAACGACAATCGACCCAGGAGTGGGAAAAAGTATGACGAGAAGGCTCGCTGAAGCGATGGAAGCGCGAGAACGCTAGCGACAAGGAAGGTTGCACCGACGCAGTGCATTGCGTCCTTCAGGGGATTAAAGTCGATTGGGGAGAGTTTGATGATCGGCTCATACAAGATGTCGTTTGAGAAGCCGCCAAGATAGATGGCAGCAAGAAAGATTGCGATCTTGGCTTTGTGAGGCCATTTCGCTGGAGAAACGCGAGTCAGGAGGACGCCGACCCCGAACGACAAGGCGAAGGGCAGGTAAGCTATATGGACCGCAAAAGAGAGAGCCGCGGCAAAAACTGTGACGAGGGCGAAGGTGAACCACCTCGCAGCGAAGGCGAACATGAAGGCTAAGTATGAACCGACGAGCTCAATGGACATCGTCCAGAGTGGTGAATTGAGCTTGTTCTTTCCGAGAAATAAGGACTCATATAGGGCCTCCTTGGCGATGGTCGCGGCCGTAATTGAGCTAGGGTAATACCAGGTCAGCCAGATCGAGCCCGTGAGTGGAGCAACTTCAAGATTTCTCATGAGCCCCATGGCAAAAATGGTACCGGCAAAAACGATTGAAGCCGCGATTGGAATGCCGAGGCGGGGTATCCGTCGGATTGCCCTGGATACAAGCACCGACGCATTTCCAGTGTCAGCAAAAGACTTGGTAAGGACGAAGCCGCTTAGAACGAAGAATACACAAACCGCAAAGCTTCCGTTGATAAGCATGCTGAATGGGGGGAGAGTTAGAAGCTGAGCAGGCCATCCGATTTCTGGCCACGCTGCTTGCGCCAACGGGTACATGGTTTTGAATATACCTGGCTCGACAGCAAAGATGGCGTGAGACAAGAGGACGCCAACTGCAGCCAGCCCCCTCAACCCCTCTAAAGCAATAAAACGCCCAGATCCGGCCTGCCCTGCCGCCATTGCGTTCATGGATACTCTGCCCCTTATGATGCGCCGGTTTCGACTTGGTCTTCCTACAAAGTCCACGCTCGTGAACGTGAGTTGGAAAGCACGGGACATTGGCGTTCCTGTACGGCGCTATGCAGCATCATGACGGATGGGTAAACTTGATTGTTTGGATATAATGCATCCATGGGATGGATATGGGGGCCATGCCCACCGGCGACAGCCGGTCCTGGATCTGAAACTCGGCCTGATCGTGCGAGAGACCGTAGAGCGCCTGAAGCACCATGATCTTCAACATCATCACCGTATCAAAGGGCGGCCGTCCGCCCTTGGCGCTATCGGAGGCGGCGAAGCCGGTTGGCCGAGGCCGCCTGAGCCTGTCGAAGAAAAAACGGGCTCGGTTCACGAGCACCCGGCACGCGCCGTCAGGCGCGCGGGCGTCATCAAGTGCCGGCAGACTGCCGCTTGCCGGATGCCTGGACGCCATGCCTTGCGCTGCGGTTTTATCAGCTCGCAGGACTTAACGCCGGTGTCCCCGCGAGGCGTGCCTCTGTGCCAACCGCTTGCACCTGAAATCTGCTTAGCTGTTCGGCGCTATCGACCGCATGCCGCCACTCGGCACGCCGTCTGGCGAGCGAATTTTCGAGGTCTTGATCCATCCACTGGCGAAAGTGCTGGCGGAAAAGTCCCGACATGGGATCGAGGAGACGCGCGCAGCGATCGACAAGGCATATATGGCGCAGGCTGGATGGGCGGCCATGACCGCCCGGGAGCGCAGCGACATGCTGTGGCGCTGGCATCAGCTGATCATCGACCATGCGGACGACCTTGCTGCCATTCTCACCGCTGAGATGGGCAAGCCGCTTGCCGAAGCCGGACCGGAAGTCCCTCACGCTGCTTGCGATCTGCAATGGGACGCCCGAAGAGGCCAAAGCCATCTATAGCGAGACGATCTCCCTGCCCTCGACGGGCCAGCGCATGCTGGCGGTCAAGCAGCCGATCGGCGTTGTTGGCACCATCACGCCGTGGAATTTTCTCGGCCTCGAGGGTTGCGCAAGAGCTCGCCGGCGCTGGCGGCCCGCTGCGCGGTCATCCTCAAACCTGCCGAACAGACGCCGCTTGTTGCAGGCGCAATGGTTGCACTCGGCGCGGAGGCCGGCTTTCCCGAAGGCGTCGGCAACCTGATCTGTGCCTGCAAAGGCGATGCCGTCGGCCGCACGCTGATTAGCCGATGAACTTGATCCACAGGCGCTTGAACCATGCGACGATGGCCTTGAGCCCCTTCGGCCGGGTGCCGCGCTTGAGAAGGCGGTCATAGGCGCGGCCGGCTTCGATCTGCTTTTGATGAGGTGTAACGGAAATGACTGGAATGGGTCTATCATCGGTCTTGGAGCAAGGGCGTCTCGCACAATTTGGCTGACCTGGGTCAGCTTGTTCGGCGTTTGGTGTTTCGCGGACGCTCTGCTGACGTCGGCTGGTTTTCGCGATCCTCGGTGGTCAATTGCTGCGGACCGACAACGGACTTGCGGCCACCTGCAATGGGCAACTTCATCTGCGGGGCACGTCGAACCTCTTCCGGCGTTGGACGACGACGTGGCTTTCTTGTCTTCAGACCGGATTTGGCGTGCTCGTTGAATGCCTCACGCGCCAGATTGAGTTCTAGGAGATTCGCCAGAGCTTGATCTTCAGAAATATCTGTAGGCCACCCGTAGGCTCCGGCAACGGCGGCATCCAGGTCCGAGTGAGCGTCGACCAACCACTGCGGACGCCGGTTGTAGAGGTTGGTCAGGGCACGCTCGCGGAGGATCGCGTGCGACACGATGTCCTTCGGAAGGATTTGATCCGGATAGCCGGGCACGACCTCGGGCTTGATCTGGACAAGGTCGCTCGGGTTGAGCCACGCGTTTCGTAAGTCATCAAGCCTCTTGGCCACCTGTGATATGGCGATGGCTCGTGAATCCTTTTCATATCGGACTGCTGGGATATCCGGCGTGAGGCCCTCGGGGAACGGGAAGGTCTCGAATACCCCCGCACTATTGTAGGTTGGATCATTGCCGACGCCGTGCCACGAGCAAGTTCCGAAGCTCCAAGCCTCATGAAATCGGGAGTGAAGAATCCCGAAAAAGACATCGTCTGACCGAGAAAACGCGAAGATGCGGGAGTCGGGCACTATCGCTTGATCAAGCCGCACGAATGTCCGATGCTTTGCGACGCGAGGTGTTGCCATGTAACGCGAGTGGCCCTGCAAGGAAGCGTGAAAAGCCGGTCTCGGCTCCACGTGTCGCCACCAACGCTCGCGGTAGGCATCACGCCTGTTCTTTGAGCGCTCCGGAAACACATGCTCTCTAATGTGCTGGAACGGCGCCTCGTAGAGGGCAGCCTCCTGCTCGGACATCTCCCAGCCGAAATCCACAATCCACATGTCGCGGCCGCGGCGAGTGAAGGTTCCGCCAGGTCATCTAGGGTGATCACGTATGTGGACGGAACGGTGTTCGTCCAAGCGGTATGGATGCGAAGGCGTTCGATGTCGCAAACGATGAGTAGCGGCGGGCTCAAAAGCGCCGGCGCGTATCGCATCAACTGGAGGAGGGCCTCGTCGATGTTTCCCTTCTTACGCTTGTACTCCCATGCGAAGTGACCCTTCTTCCAGACGTCAGCAAAACCTTTACCCCCTCCGAGCTTGTTCGCACCTTTCTCGAACGCGAAGAACGCGCCGGTCGGGTCCTCATCGCTCGGAGACGGATGGCCGACCAGCGAGCAGATATCGAGGAAGTGTTCTTGAGCTGCCTGCCGCTCGCCAAGTTCCGACTTCCTCCACTTCTTGATGAAAGCAGCAGGCGTTATGGGCGTGAGCCCTGCGGCACCCAGACTCATTACACATCCCCTCCGACACAGTCATCGGACCCGGCAGAAGAGGTTGCCAATAAAACTCTGATTATTGGTTAATATTAGTCACCGATGCATCAATAATTGCCTCGCCCTGACCTATTATTGTGTAGCATCAGAAATAGGGGACACCATGCATTGTGGCAGCGGTGATCACACGACTGGAATGCATTTCGTGGTTTCCTGAAGCGCTTTCCATTCGACTTCCGGCGCGGAAAAAACGCGTCAGCGAGCGCCCGACTAATTAAAGCGCGGCGCGCTGGCACTGGACCGCGGCAGTTTGCGGGCTTTCTACTCGTGTTCCGGTGGATGGCAACCCACGCTTTGGCTCAACATGGTTTGCCTATTAATTGCCTTCGTGATGCCCCTCGGCGGCCAGCTTCTGCTTGCTCTTGCGTACTCGGATCTCGATACGACGCCTTTCTGGAGCGTCGCCTGACTGAGCTCCATCCGTGAGGCGATCATCCGGCAGGATCAGTTGGCCGCCTGACATGGGTAGGATGTTCAAATGATCAAACGCCGGTATCTTTTTCAGAACGGACGCGACGGATATCGCTCGCGCGAGGCCTAGCCCGGCATTATCACCCGGCTCCATTTCGCTGACGCTCTCATCCCCAGAGAGTACGCGCCCCAGAACGAAGTCCATGTTCGACTGCCTCGACAATCGCTGCTCGTCAGTGTGGCCAATGACCTCGACGACATCGACATCGTATTTTGCGACGATATCGGCAATCTGCTCGGCAATAGCGCCCTCAAGCTTGGCCTTAAAGGCCGGTTTGAGTTCGGCACTGCTGACTTCGAAGGAATAGCCCTTGGCTTCGCTCAGATTGATGATCGGTGGCAGATCCTTAGGCTGCCGTGTCGTTTCAGCGAGTTCCTTTTCGGCTTCAGCCAGCTTCCGTTCGGCTTCGGTCGCACGCTGATCTGCTGAGACTAGCTTGCGTACGTCGTCGGCTGAGAGATTGTTGTCTCGGACCGCGACTGTGGCTTCCGCCAGCTGAACTGCTTCGTCGGCCGACAGTCCCTTTTGCTCGATCTGCTCGATCGCTTTTTTGGCGAGGACGAGCTTTCGCCATTCCTCATCAGGCACTTTGTGCCCAGTGAAGCGCTCCATGAGCTCGGCAACCTGGGCCAGCAGGTTCTTGTTCTCCTGCTTGAGTTGCTGAATCACTGCTTCGCTGCGGGATACCCTTTCAAGGGCAGTTTCCAATTCGGCCTTCTTCTTTGCGACAATGGCGCCTGCAACCAACAGCAGGCAGAAGACGAGCAGGAGCATCGTTTCGGCCATGGTGAGCCCGAGGATCAAGCCGCGGGCATAGCCTTTCTTTTCGTAGCCGACCGAAGCTCCGCCGGGTTCGTTCAGCGCCACCATCTCGGCCTCGGCTGGACTTTCTCCACGATCGGCTGGGAGGCCTGCTGCCCGGCATCAGCGCCGTTGGCTGTTGCCGTTGCGCCTGGCTTCTCACCCTGCGCAGTTGCCGCCGAAATGGGGATGAAGATGGGAGGTTCAACAGACGGTTCATTGGCGTGCACAGGTGCAACCGGAGGAATTTCGTGCGGGACGGACACACGATCGCGATCGAGGATGCGGGATAGCAGGTTCGTCGTACTGGCGTTTTGCTCAGCCTGCTTCTCAAGCCTCTCCAGGAGGAGCTTCTGATGCGCCGCCATCCTCAAGACGGTATCCGAAAGCTTGTCGGTCCTTTCCCCCTGCTCTTTGGAAAGCGCCTCAGCCCGCTCGGTGAACCTTCCGACAGACGCTGCAAGCACCTTGAGAACTGTGACGACATCCGTCTTGAGGACCTCGTCCGGAATAACCACGTTGGCGAGCTTCCCGGCAACTATGTCGGCCTGCGCCTCGAACTTCGAGATCGTGCCAGCCATGGAGGCATTCGCCGTGTCGAGCGACGCTGCGACTGTGTCGACCTTTTCAGCGACACCTGAAAACCTGCTTTCGATACGGCCGAACGTGTCATCGAGGCTTTTGGCTATCTTCTCCGAAGTCTCCTGGACGGGCTTTATCGCTTTGGCGGCCATACCCTCGAAGGCCTGTCGGACCTGATCGCCGTTCTTCTCCGCCTGTCGGGCTATTTCGTCGAAGCCTTCTTCCAACATCTGATTGCAAACCCGGCGGAAGTCGGCGAACTCACGCGCTACGCTTTCCATCTCGGTGCGCACGCGACGTGTCATGTCCGCGAGCTCGTGACGGGCAGCCCGTTCCACGTCGGCGGGGTCGCGTCGGACCTGATTGTGGAAGATGCGCAGCGCGATGCCTGTGATGGTCGACGTCACGGCAATGCCGAAATTCCTGACGATTTCGTCGGTCGATGCGTCTGTGCCGAACTGGTAAAGCGAGGTGCCCAGGCTGGAGAGCGTGAACAGGAAGCCCATGTAATAGAGGTTGTCACCTGTCTGCTCGTCGTGAACGCGCAACTTCCCGACGTACCAGGAAAACGCGAAGTAGCCGATCATGATGCCGATCGGCACCGTTGACGAGATAACGGGACTTATGCCGGCGGTCTTTGTGACGGCGATGAAAACGCACCCGCCTACCGTCAGCGCGATATAGAAAGCCTGCGGGAAGATCCACGTATCGAGGAAGGATTGTCTACGCGCGGCCATGGGTTACATCCCTTCCAGCTTTGTAAAGTCGCTGAGATTGCCCCCGTTCTCCGAAAACCACTGCGTCCAAAAATTGGCGTGGTCGACGGACGGGAACTTCCTTTCCGGCCTGTTGAAATAGAGAATGGTTACGTCGGCGCCGAGAAGATCGGTCCTGAAGCGCGAATTCGCTGGGCTTTTCTTGAAGGCGTTGTAGTCGGCGCCCGCTTTGTATTGGGAATAGGCGGGCGTGTTCTCCATCATGTCCGACACGAGGACCAACCGTTTTGGAACATTGTCGAACATGCCGTTGTCGAACAGGCTGAGCTTCAGTTTCTGGATGCCAGCCATGATCGGCGACTGATCAGCCTGGCTATCCGCCGGCAAGTGCTCCGGCAGTTCCTTGAGGGGCTTGTCGAAGGCCTCTTCCCAGATTCTCTGATGCTTTCCGGGATTGCTGGTCCAGACGTCAACCGTTGAGCCGTCTCCCGGATTGCAACGCGCGTACAGCTCTTTCAGGTCGCCAGGTACCGCTGTCAAGGTGCCAACCCAGAGGTAGCCGCCTTGCTTGATTGAGCCGGCAATCTGCCTGAATTTGTTGGCAAGATCCTCCATGGTCGCCTGCGGGACGGGATCAGAGGTGTCAAAAAGAACAGCGGTGACGCTGTTCGGTCCCGCCTTTGTCGGGCAGCCCGTCTTTGCGTCTGTTTCCACCACGTCCCGGGCCTTTACGTTGAGCCAGACGTAGCCGGAAAACATTGCGAGCGAGGCAAGTCCAAGCAGGATTGTTCCGACAATCGCTCCAACGCCTTTCCCGCGCGAGCTCCCTGCCCTGCGACGGCTTCTAGGCCTGGCCATCGAGCGTCTCCGGATACAGCTTGTCGAGGTCGCGATACTTTTCGATCCCGGACTCGCATTCCTTGCCCACCTGCAGCATCTGCTCGTTCAGCGCCTGCTGGGCCGCGGCAATTGATGAAGCAAGATCGCTATCCTTGATCTCACCATCGTTTTGGACAATGGGCTTGGTCTTTTGGAGTTTAAAGGGCTGGGAGAAGTGTTTTGGAGCGGGAGTTTTGCGCGCCCGAATGTTTGCTTCGCGGTATTTTGAAAGCAGCTGGTTGCAACTCCTCTCGAGCTGCTCTTGATGTTCATTGAACAGAGCCAAAAGCCGCGCACGGCTGGATAGGATTGCAGCGTGTTCTCTCCTACGGCTGCTTAGCCCCTTCAAGATGTCTTCGACCTTGGTATTGTGGTCGTCGCGCAATTCGATGAGGCGGTCTATGAGGTCGGCTTTGGTATCGGTGTAATCCTGCCGCCTCTCCCGGCGCCTTTTTTCCACGCCGGCATAACCTGGATATGGATCGAGAACGAACCAGCCGTCGATGAAGGCGATGATAGAAAAGAGCAGACCGACCAGGAAGAGCATCCACGATCTCACCTCCTCAAGCCCGAGCGGGTTATGGAGCATTCTCTGGACCGCAATGTTGCCAGCTCCGTCGGCGAGCGTTCCGCTGACCTCACGATAGTGCGCAAGCAGCAAGTTGATCCCGAGTGCAATAGCGGCATAGAGCAGGATGAAAACGGTTCCGACAAGCTTCCCTCCCCAAGACCGATGGGTCACCCAGCGCACGCAGAAGATGGCGAAAATCAACGCGGACACGATATTCACGAAGGAAAAGGCGAATGCTTCCGTGGCACCACCGAGGAAGCCTTGGTCGTTGCCCTTGGCCAGAAAGGATCCGTTGAGATACGTCTCGACCAGCAGGAGGAAAATAAGGAGCGCCACCCTGAAAAGATGGGCTGTTCCTTGCTGCAGCCTGGCAACGCGTTCCAAGCGGTGGTTCTTGCGGAAGCTGGAAAGCTCCGTGGTTGCCTCGTGAAGGTCGGTTCGCTTGGCGTGAAGGGTATCCAAACCGATCGCTATTTCTCCCTTGAAGTCGGACAGGCTTGAAGTATTGGCTTGCTGAAGGAGGCCGAACTGCTCCTCAAGGCCCAGGTTCGCAACGCGGCCGGAGAAGAGGTGAAGCTGATCCTCAAGGATCTGGTGGGCCGCCTTTTTCTCGTCCTGCACCCTTTCGACGATGGAGTGTTCGACCTCGTCGAGGGCCTTGGACGAGGACGATGGCTGGTCTTTTTCGCCATGCGCCGTTCCCTGATCGTCGAGGTCCATGTCCCGGGCAATCTTGTCGACGTTGAGACTCGGGAAAATGTCTGCCCCCACCCTATAGTCGTGGTTCGCTTCCATTATCCGATTGCGCAGCTTCTCGAGCGCTTCAAACCTCGCAACCAACGTCTTTACCCCTACGATCGAACCCTGGAAAACACATGCTTGCGGCACGCCGCGCGCTTCATCGCGCAGCAATCCCGCAATCGGCGTCGGTCATATCCGGCTTGCCCCACCCAGCAGAATGCAAAAAACCCATTCTGAATGTGCTCGATAGTACATCGACGCGCTGCGTGCAAACTAAAGAAGTGGTTCGGCCTCCGGAGCGATTCCTTGCAACCAGCGCGGCCGGCCATGGTCTTTCTCATCGCGTACTTTGAGGCCGCTACCTTTTGCTCCAGTTCGCAAGAGTTATTGACACACTGTGTTGACGCGATCGATCAGCTCCCGGCCATACAGAAAGATTCTCAACCCTTGTCACCCGCCAAACCTAGACCAGCGCCAAATTTGATAGCATTCTAGTGATGGGGAGAATAGCTTGGACAAATCTCGCTACAAAAATCGCTCGGGTCAGGGGCGCAAGGGCAATGGCGTGGGTCGATCACGCGCATGGCGTCGCGCAAGCGTGCCGTTGGGCCTGGTCTTTCTGACAGTGGCTGCCGCTGCCGCCTTAGCCACGCAATCAGCCATGCAGCACACCGACCGAATACCAGACATTGGCGTTTCGAACTGGTTCGGATCGAGGCCGGAGCCGATCGCCGGCGTCGCGTCCGTTATCGACGGGGACACGATCGAAGTCCATGGCCAGCGGATCCGCTTTAACGGCATCGACGCGCCGGAGAGCAAGCAGTACTGCAGCGACGCCAAGGGATTCGACTATCCCTGCGGGCGCCGCTCAGCCGACGCACTGGACGCATTTCTAGCGGCCTCCAGGCCGGTGCACTGCACCTTCGTAACTTGGGACCGATATCACCGGTTTGTCGGTGATTGCCAGCGCGCGGATGGCGTCAGCGTCGCCTCCTGGATGGTCGAGCACGGCCAGGCTCTGGATTGGCCCCGCTTCAGCCACGGGGCCTATTCAGCGCAGCAGGCGAAGGCGGAGGCCGCGAAACTCGGTCTTTGGGTCGGAACGTTTCAGGCACCCTGGGAATGGCGGGCTTTGCACGCCGGCGATGCGAGGCCGTCGAGCCAGCCGCTTGGCATCATCAGCCGCTCACAGGTAGCGCAAAGCTTTTCATGCCAACCGCGGCGGACATGCTCGCAAATCAGCTCTTGCAACGAAGCCCAATGGTATCTCAACAACTGTCCATGGGGTGGCAAGCTGGATCGCGATGGCGACGGAATTGCTTGCGAGACACTCTGTTGATGGCGCTGGATAAGAAGCGGCCACAGATGCAAACGCCGTAAAGGCGGAGGGATGAGAGAGATGGTGTTCTTTGCAACAATCGGACTTCTTATCATCGCTGTGAGCATCCCCATTGCCGCCATGTACGCCTGCGGACAGTTTGTCGGACAGAAAGCGCCACACGCGCTGTTTAAGATGGCCGTGATGTTGGCGGTGGGGTTAGGCCTGTTCTCAGCCGTGGTAGGCGCAATGCTCTACGCGCGCGCCGGCGGCATGACTGTTTCCGAGTGGGTGATGCTGGCGTGGGTTGCCGGATCTGCCGTTACCGGCCAGGTCGCCTTGCAGGAATTGCTTGGCCGCAAGCCTCTTTCGTCGCCCGCAACTGACTGACAGTTTCAATCCGCTGACTCCTACTTGCCGTGGGTCGTGATCGGTGAGGCCTGATGCCGTTGACCCATCGCCACAGCACGCCAGTGCATCGCGAGCGCAATAAAGCCCGCGAGGGTTAGCGCGCCAAAGATTGTTGGCTCAAGGCCCGGCAGCACCGTCGCGCTGCCGATACACGGCTTGTCGAGCCCCTTGTCAAATTCAGTGCAGATACGAGCGGGATCGTTCAGCGTCCGGAGTTCCGACCAATCCCAAAGGCTCGCGCCTGGGTCCTTCTTGCCGTCGTTCAGCATTACCGTCGCGGAGAGAAACGTACACCAGAAATAGACCAGCGCGATCGCGGGCAGCACAGAGAAGACCACAATCATCGCGCCTTGATAGACGCGGCCTTCTCGCGAGCCCGTCTCGATCGCGTCGAAGCCGACAACCGGTATCCGCGCATGCCAGTGCGAGCCGCTGCGTAGGGCATAGACCCGTCCAATGAGTGAGGTTAGGGCGAGCAAAATCGAACATATCGGGATTGCGATCATTACTGCAGGCACCCTCGCCTTCATGACCAGCTTTGGACCGAAAATCTCTTCCCCGCCTTGCGCGACCACCCAAGAATTCAGGGCGTAATAGAAAAGGAGCGCACTGACCACAAACCAAACCTTGCTAAGCTGGGATTGGGTCATTGGCACCCTCTTGTTCGTTATGAATGGCCGCGGCTCGTTTGGCAGATGGGCTACTGACCTACCAAATCAGCTGATAGCGCCATATCGAAATTCATTTTAAGGCGGGCACTGGCAATCAGATTTTCCGGCCCGACAGTGATATCCAGAAGTTCAATCGACGGAGTGTCAGCGGAAATCTTCAACCCCGGAACGTTGGTATTGTGAACGGCCTTCAAGATCTCATCGGACGCGTCGTTGATCTGCTTGTTGAGATCGACTTTCGAATGAGCCTCTAAATCTGCCAGGATCTGGGTTTCGAACAGGGATTGTGCAGCCTTCCAGAAGGCGTTGTCCAGGACGGTCGCGAAATGCAATTCATTGATCGAGATCGCTGTGCCAGTTTTCTCGACGCGGGGTACCCCTGAGAGGTAAACCCAGCCGGTCGTATTCAGGAACTCGCCCGGCAGCTTTGCCTGTACCTTCAAGCCAACCACGACAGAGCCAGCGCTCGGATAGAGGTCAACATCCTCGACCTTCACATCGACGGCGCCTGCCGGCGTCTGCTGCTGGAAGTCGTGACCCTTAAGGTTCTTTGACAGCTCGTCCAACAGCAATCCATAGGGAGCAGCTGCTTGCACGGTGATGTCGGCCTGACTTCGATCAGCTGATGTTTTGCCCAATGGCGGCAGAGACAGGGACTGTGTGGCAACTGGCTCTGCGGCAAGACTGGTCTTTGCCGCGACACGCACGGTCATCTTCATGCCTTGCGCTTCACCGACCAGGCCCGAAAAGCTCGCCGCTGTGGGGACGATGTTGAGATAGACGGGCGTGTTGTCCGGGCGGTCGATCTTGATCGCAATGGCGTGCCATTGGGCCTCAACTTTTGACCGAAGCGCATCACAAGGCAGAGCTTTGGCGATGGCATCCTGTATCTTGGCGCGGTGGTCATTGATCTGGCCGTTCAACACGTCAGCCAGTCCCAGATTGATTGGCCCTGCGCAGACTTGGGGGTGCCCCAGGTTTCCAAAATCAAAGCCGAGACAGTTTTTGCCCACGACTTCCACCGAAGCACTGCTCACCCATCTGCCGGTCGGGGTTCCTGAGAGGACGGGGCACCACTTATCGTTCATGTCGAACTGCAGATCGACGCCGGGGACCAGCCGAGCTTCGAAGTTCTTTCCGGAAAGCGAAAGCAGTTTGGCAAGGTCGCCACCTACGCCGGCCTGACCGCTGACAAACAGCGGCTGTTCGACGTGAACGCCATTGCCCGCCTGGGCCACAACAAGAGGGCCATCTCTTGCGATGTCAGCATGCCAATGAAAGTCGGCGCATTGGTTCGTAGTGCCAAGGCTCGGAGCGGTAATATCCGGCACCTCAGCGCAAACACGGACACCGATCCAACGGCACTCAGTATGATGTCCCACGTGTCCGGGATTAATATGAGGAATACCGACACATCCGATTTGACCATCTCCTTGCACTGGAACGGATTGCGGTATCTTCGATTGGGCTGCTTGCACTAGCGTCTCATACGGGATTTGCGCCACCAGCGTGAGAACGCTGTCCGACACGGGTGCCGGCGGCACATCGGCAGTGCCACCATGGATTGGCGCCTGGAAGAGATTTTTTTCGCAGCCCGAAACGCCAACCAAAATGAGAAGGACCGGAACGAACCGACGAGCGGCGGCAGCAAAGTGAGCGACACGCAACTTCGTGTCCGGTCTGGTACGCGCTGTCATGGACGTCTCCCCCAAGAATGCTCTGCAGCCGTTGAAGCGGCGGCACTGAAAATCACCGCTTTGTGATCTCTACGTGATCGAATGACCTTCAGGTGCCCCTATGCGCAGGCAGGCGCCGAAGCTCCTGCCGCTAAAGACAACCGAACAAGCGATCCCGCCCTAGGAACTTCGTTGAGAACTCTATTCTTCACATTGACCGCACATTACTCTTTGTTGCATAGTGACGTAAGAGGCTGTTTGGATTCTTTTTAGAAATTGATAGAGGAATAGCGGGTCAGAATGGACTGCGTTTGCAAATATGTTAGCCGCTTAAATATGACGCATTTGAACTATTCACTCTCCTGGAGATTAAATCGTTTAATGTCAAATCTTTCAATCCCTATCGTCAAATAGAATCTCATAGACTGTCTCTATTCCTTGGAGGGAGGAATCTACCATGGTTGCGACTAATTTGTTCGACGAGCGCCGCCGCGCGGTAATGATTGCGGCTGCAAAACGATGGAAAGCGCAGCCGCCAACGCCTGCGACGACGCAAGTGACGCCATCGGAACAGGCGCGCTACGACGCTCGCCGTTCGAGCTTTGATCAGGCGAGCGAACTGAAGGCACAAGGCCGTCTTCCGGTGTTCGTCGAGCGGAAGATGGGGCCTACCCTTGACTGGTACACCTTGCCGCCAGACGATGCTGCCCGAGCCGCTGGCCGGCCGGTCGCCCGCATCGTGGCCAACGTCGATCCGAAGGTCGACCCGGTCGGGTTTGCGACCGGGTTCATGGTTTCACCTAACGTTCTTCTGACAAACTGGCATGTGTTTCCGGATCCCGGCTCGGTACGAGGAACCGGCGCAAATTTTCTTCATGATGAGACGGCATCAGGTGTCGCCCGCGGCATCATTTTCGAGTTTGATCCGGACGCCCTTTTCTTCTCGGCGGAGGATCTCGATTTCGCGCTCGTCGCGGTGAAGCCGAAGGCAATCACCGGCGAGCTTCTCTCCTCTGTCAACTTCCTGGCGATCAATGGATCGCGGTCAAAGATCCTGCCCGGAATGCCTATCCGGATGATCGAATATCCTGATGGCGGGCCAAAACGCTATGCGATGGAGAATTGCCGGCTGCTCGAGCTGCGGGAGGACGGTTTCCTCCGGTACGAGACCGACACCGAGGAAGGATCGTCGGGCTCGGCCTGCTATTCGGAAATGTGGGAGGTCGTCGGTTTGCACCACGCCTCCATTCCAAAAATGCGTGGCAATACTATTCTCAATAAGGACGGTTCGGCATGGTCACCTGGCCAGCCGGATGACGGGATAGACTGGATCGCGAATGAGGGTGTGCGCATAAGTGCGTTGGTAAGGGCCTTCGGCGGGCTTGTACCGACCACGCCCGCCTCCAAGCATCTTTTGGACGAATTGCTGGCCAACACGACCGATCCTACCGATGAGGTCGCGAAGCTAGCGACGCCTCGCGCGCCAGAAGCCCTTAGTCCTGTGTTACCTGATCCCTCCAAAATTTTCGCAAACACGAAAGGAAACGTGATGGGCGGCGTTACCATGAATTTTTCCGGACCAGTGACGATTTTCGTTGGTAGCGGTGTGCCGGCATCACAGCTTCCACAGGCGACGGCCGCGGTCGCGGCAGACGAGGCGCTCGAGAAAGCACTGCGCTTCGACCCCAATTACGACGATCGAGAAGGCTACAACCCTGACTTTCTCGAAAACGATATCACCGTGCCGCTGCCTCGCATTTCGCAGGAGCGGGACCAGGAGATGTATAAGGAGAATGGCCAGATCGTCGTGCTCAAGTACCATCACTTCAGCCTGGCGATGAACGCTTCCCGGCGCATGCAGATGTGGTCGGCGGTGAATGTCGATTACGATGCATCGAAAAGGACCTCCAGCGGCCGCGCCTTCTTCGGTCAAGATCGTTGGGTGGTTGACCCGCGAATTCCCCAGAAATACCAGTTGGGCGATCCCGACATCTACGCGCCCGCCAAACAGATCGACCGGGGTCATATCGTGCGTAGGGAAGACAATGCCTGGGGTGATACGCCGACGGAAATCGAGTTTGCCAATTCCGACACGTTTCACTTCTCAAATTGCACGCCGCAGCACGCGGCCTTCAACCGCTCCCAACCGGGAAAGCAATGGCCGGGAGTTCAAGGCTTGTGGGGCGGTTTCGAAAACCACATTCAACGCGACTTGCAATCAGGTGACACGCGCGCCTGCATCATAGCGGGTCCGATCTTGAACCCGAACGATCCATCCGAAGATTTCGGGACCGGCCCGGTGCAGTATCCTCTTGTCTTTTGGAAAGTGGTTGCGGTCACGACGCGCGATACCAATGGGCGCCGGTCGCTACGCACCTACGGCTTCAGGCTTTCCCAAAAGGATGTCGTCGACCGGTTCGGAGTGGAATTCGCGCCCGGCGAGTATGCACGCTATCAAGTCGCCCTGTCAGCCATAAGCGATGAGGCCGGCGTTATTTTTGACGATGTTCTCTTGCGCGCCGATACCCACGCCGACGCGTAACGTGACACTCGGCGTGGCAGCGACGGCCAGCCGTCGCATGCTGTAGACGCTTCGGTCCAGAAGGCCGCCGCTCACGCGGCGGCTGCTTCGGAGGCGCTGAAGCGCAACAGATAGTCTACGGCGCGTTGCGCGTGCGCGGCGGCGGCGAAGATCGCCCGTTTATCGTCCTTCAGCGCGGCCGACTTCGACGCCCTCGCCTTCGAGCTCGACATCGGCAAATGGGAGATGAATCGCACGCACTGGGCGATCAAGGACGTCAACCTGCCGAAAGAACTGCACGCTGCGCGGGGCATTGCCTTGCCCTCGTGGACGCGGCAGGCCAGCCGCGCCGTCGACATTACCCAGCACCATTTCGATGCTGGTCTCTCGTTTCCCGACGAAGCCCGCGGGCTGGTCGAGCAGGTGGCCGGCGAGCTCGAAGCGAGTCTCGGCCCCAACGCCTATTTCTATGACAACAACTACGTCTCCCAGCTTGCCCGGCCATCGCTCGACACCCTGCTGCAGGACATCTATCGCAACCGCTCCAAGCTCATCGTAGCCTTCATCGGCGCCGACTATCAGCGCAAGGACTGGTGCGGCGTCGAGTTCCGCGCGATCCGCGAAGTCACCATGGCTTGGGACGAGCAGCGCGTCATGTACGTGCGCGTCGACGACGGCGCCGTCGATGGCGTGTTCCGCACCGACGGCTACGTCGACGCGCGACGCTTCAATCCCGCCGAGATCGCCCAGTTCATCACCGAGCGCCTCGCCCTCATCCCCTAATCGTCGGTGAGCCAGCCCGGCGTCACGGCGACCGTCCGGCAGTCGACCATGACGTGACGACGCCTCGGCGCGCCGGGATCGGTGAGGCGCGGCGTCACCGAGACAATGGCGACCTTCCAGTCCGGCATGCCCGGCTGAGGCGCGGCCATGACACCGGACAGGACCGTCAGCCCGCGGCGCTCCAGCTCGGACACCGCGGCAAGAATGTCATTGTAGAGCTGGCGCCGCCCTCGCCCCGACGACAATGGCTCCTCGACGATGTCGGAGAGGATGAACGAGGCGAGATCGAGCCATTCGCCGAGATTAGCGATGTGGTCGTCATGGGTGTCGGGCACGCCGGGACGGTGGATGAGATAGGCGTCGCACTTCGCGGCATCGCGGATGGCCTTGTGCGTCTTCATCGGCGACACCGCCACCGGTTCGAGATGGCCATACGCCTCGACGAGGTGTTCGGCCGCCTTGTCCGGACCGATCGGCAGGCGCGGCGTGGTGAACGCGCCCGGCGCGTGGCCGAGCGCTTGGCCGATGCGGTCGAGCGCCTCGTCGCTCACCTTCTCCGCGCGTTCGACGCGCTCGACCGTCGACAGCGAGACACGCGCGAAGTCGGCGAGCGTGGTGGCTTTCCACTGCTTGAGATGGCGACCCCAGCGCACCACCATGGCGACGAGCTCGATCGCCGGCGGCGTGGGCACATCGACCGGCTTGTTGGGCAATCCTTAATCTTGTCGAGAAGTTCCTGGGCATTCATGGACGAGGTCTCCTTTCGTGCCCGCGAACATGCCTCAACTCCGCTGAGCAAAAGAGGTCGAAACGCCCTTCAGCACGCATCAGCTCCCGACGCATCCCCGCCGCCCGCGCACCTGTCGGTTCAATCCCGCCGTTCTGTGCCCCGCTTGTCAGCGCGTTGCCCCATTCCGGCCGAGCCCGCGCGCTCCGTCAGCGAGACGATGATTCTGTCGAGGCGGCGGAGCAGATCGTCGTAGGTGACGATGTCCATCATATTCACATATTTCCGCTTGATCACCTCCAGGTCGAACGATTGGTTCTCGGTGAGCCCGCCAGTGCCGTCCGTTCGGCGATCGCGGCCGAGCAGAAGCAGCGCCTTGGGATTGGTCACCCGGATCTGGAGGCCGGCGGGAAGTGCTGACCCGTATCGCTTCGACAGTTCGCGCTCCCCCTCAACGCCCCATTTGGAGAGGTGGAACAGGTATTTCTCGGCCTGCATGATGGTGCCTGACAGCTCCTTGGTCGGAACGCTGTTGCCACGATAAATTCCTCTGCTCAGCAGAATGTCGTCAAAAGGCTTCTTGATCTCGATGACGTCGATGTTGCCGTTGGCGTCGACCACGCAAAGGTCGACGTATCGGTTCTTTCGCTTGCCCGGCCTCGAATAGAAGTCGGCGATCCGAACATTCTCCAACACCGCCACATATTTCGGGAACAGCAGTAGGATGACGCCGACGACCATCTTCTGCCACTCCTTCTCGGAGTAGCTTGCCGCCCTGGCGAGCCAGGAGGAGAGGGTCTCGCGCAGATAGACGAACTTGTCGATCTCGGCACGAAGCAGCTCATCCCGTCGCAAGGCCCGGCCGCGCGCACCGGCGTTCCGGCGATTCAGGTAGCTTTCGTAGTGATCGCGCGCGCTGGTCGCGCCGTCGAAGAATTCGCCGAGGATGGTCTCCACGCGCGCCGCGGCATAGCGGTCGACCTCGATGCTGTTCGGGAACCTCTCGAGCAGCTCGCCGAAGGCCTCGACGGCGATGCTGTCGACCCGGTCGCCGCCAACGACGATTTCGCTGCCGGGCTTCAGCTTTGCAATGCGCCGAAAGATGCTGATATTGCGCTCGGCGACAAAGACCTTCCGGTCCAGCGCGATCCCCTCCGCGACGATCAGCACATCGTTGTCGATCCCCAGGATCCGCCCGGGAATGCGGTGATATCCGTCTTTTGTGGTCGCGAACCGAAACCGATAGAGCGGTCGATCGTCCTCGTCCGCCTCGTCGTCGTGCGCGGCACCGTGCGCCGTCTCCGCCACGAGGTCGGAACTGCGGAAGAAGAAGACCCGGCTCAGCGTCACCTTGCCCGCCGCCTTGAGCTCCCGCGTCACCCAGGCATTGCCACCGAAGTGCGGTTCGTATTCGAGCGTCACGCCCTTGCTGCCGACCTCAAACGAAATCATCACACGTGCTCCTGCACTGGCTGCCACCATCCTCTTCACCCGGCGCCACGACTAATGGCGACAAACCGGTCTCGCACTATGTCGGTCCGCCCTGCCGGGCCGCGGACATTTCCCTCAAGGAAATATTCGAAGTCGCCGTTCTGAAGCAGGACTGTGAACTGTTCGGCGATGAACCGGTGGACTTCGGCCTCTGCAGCAAGAATCTCGTCCACGATCTCCGGCCGCCCGTCGACGATGAGGAGGATATCTTCCATGTCACGGCTCATGAACAGATCACCTGCGCCGCGCCCGAGATAAGCTTCCAGCTTTGTCGCGACAAATAGCTCCGGGGAAAGCTTTTTGATCCTGAGCGTATCGGTCAATTCATGGGTTACTGCCGTTTCGATCCCAGCTGCGTACCAGTGGTTAGTGAAGCCGAGTATGCCGGCATCGTCCGGCATAAAGTCGACCTTGAGGTCCCGCAGCCGCATCCGGCAGATGACGTTGTCCTCGGGGGACTCAGCGAAACCTCGCTGCCTCAATTCTTCCCGCAACTGCGCCCACTCTCCATAACCGGCAAGATCGACGATGAGGTCGACGTCATCAGTCGCCCTCACATCCTCAAGGGTCACTTCGTCTGTTATAAAAAGAGCGGTTGTGCACCCGCCGACAAAGACCAGCCGTTCCCGGAAGTCTTCCCCCAAAGCTTCCGCCACCGTCTGCAGCATCAGGAGCAATTGGCCTCGGACCGTCATTTTTTCAGGAACCTCTCCGAAAGCCGCTGTCCAGCCAGGCCCGCTTCGCGCTGATTGCCGAGCCGGATGGCATCAACGAGAGCAAGATATTCGTAGAGCCGTTCATCTTTCTGGACTGCTTCAGGCACACTCTTGAACAAAGGTTCAACCGACTGCCCCATGTCCCGCCCTTGGGCATAGGGCCATATGTGTATGTACTCGCCTCCGCTGACCAATAGCCCCTTCAGCATCGGCGCGGCGAACGCCGTCGGAATACCGCGCGTCATCGCGCCTGCCTTCGCGGGAAACACGAACTTCAGGCCGTGGACGATAAATTCATAGAGATTGCGGCGGTGAGGATTGGCCCGTCCCGTATCCCGGTCTTTAATGGCCAACCCCGATGAGAGACTGCGCTTTAAGGAGGCGTTGATCTCCGTCTTGCTGATACCTGTTAGGGATTCCAGCCCGCGAACAGAGAAGGCGTCCTCGCCCGCAAAGCCCCTACGCTGTTCCCCATGGCCCGCGAACTCTCCTTGCTCCTGCAAGCTCACGAGCTTCAGAAGCACCACGATATCCTGACTTTTCATTCCAATCATTGCAGCTTGTCCTCTGTCCTAGGACCAAGGACATTCCATCATTCGATGTCTCTCCTGTCAATGAGAACGCCAGGAGGGCGCCGCGGAAAGTCCAAAATACGTCGTTTTGAGCCGCCGGTAGGTGGTTCGCCGGCAGCATGATGATTGGCTCAGGGCGCTCACCCTAGCTAAAGAGCATTCAAACCTCATCGTACGACTGGCGAGCGCCGCCGGCAGCATTGAAGCGGTCAATATCGTCGGCAGAAGAGCGTCCGAAAAGGGCTGTCGGTTGCTTCATGGTGGGAACGAAAAAGCGAGAGAAGCAGAACTTTCGTGTGCGATCTTTGCACCAGGCCCGTAACTGGCTGATTTTCCTTAAGTATCTGTCCAATCCAGTCGCGCGGGCGCGTCAGATTTCTGCGCGGTGCGGACATCGGTTTGGCGTTCCGGTCGAACTCGTTCAATCAGAACGAGGTCTTGATGCCGACCATCACCGTCGCCGCGGCAAAATCGCCGCCGATCCAGTCGTCTTCGCCGCCAGTCTCTGCGCCGGTCGCAATGTCATAGGTGTTGTAGTCGCCGCGAGCGGTGAACACCTTTTCGTAGGAACCGGAGACGAAGAAGCTGGTCCGCTCGTTGTACTGGTAGCCGACGCTGCCGCCGACCATCAGAACCGGCGCCAATTCGAAATCATCCTCGAAGCGCAGGTCACGCATCCAGTGATGATCGGTATCGCCGGCCGAGAAGGTCGTGCCGCCCTTCAGCGCAAAGCCGAAGTTCCAGCGATCCTGGACATAGGTCGCATCGATGCCGGCGAAGGCGACCGGCAATTTCTGCTGGTAGCTGATGGCCTTTGCGTCTCCTGGGAAGTCGCCAACCGAATCCCGGAAGCCGGCAACGCTGTAGACATAGGAGCCGCCATAGGCAGTCCACTTGACCGAGGTGTACTTGAAACCACCGTTGACGTTGATCAGCAGCTGGTCGCTGAACTGGAAATCGTGGCCGAGCGCGACGGTTGCCGAATAGAAGTAATCAAGATCGGTGTCGGAATGGCGCGAACGGTTGCTCCAGTCGTTCCAGCCATCATTGGTCGAGAATGACGGGTTCCAGTCATAGTCTTCCATGTAGCTGTCGCCGCTGAAGGCGATCTGGCCGGAAAGCTTGGCGGTCCAGCCGGCCTCGCTGCGCGCCGTCATCTCGGCTGAAATGACCGCAGAGGTGTTTTCCCAGATAAGGTGGCTCAGCTTCGAGCCGCTGCCGGGAGCCTGATAGACCAGCTCGTTGGCCTGGATGTCGATGACGCCGACGCCGCCAACGAAAGAGAAATTGGGATTGTAGGGCGCCGGTTCGCTCGCCACCGCGTCGCTGGCCATCGCCGGCCAGGCAGCGAGCAACGCTGCCGCTCCACCAAAGACTTTCGCGTGCAATTTCATAGGACTACCCCCATCATCCGCCATTCGGCTATACGCAGCGTAACCGGGTGCAAGTCAGGTGCGGTCGTCTATGCAGCGCCCCTGTAGGTTGGCAAAATTGCCGCCCTCGGCTCTGTTCCTCAACACTCAAGGAAACGCCGCTAGCGTGACCCGATTGACGTCGGTTTGCCGATGCGTTCCGGGCGGCCGGGGTGACGGGAACCGTGCATTATCTGAGGCACACATTTGCGATGACGATGCTGGTACGATTGCAGCGTCAGGCAGCGACCACGCCGGACTTCAACCCGCTGAGGTCGTGCAGGTTGCTTTGAGCAGCCCATAGCAAACTCTCTAGTCTACATAATCCGAAAGAGCCGAGGGCCGAGTTCCTCGAAGCCGTTGCGCAGATAGAAATCGAGCGTGCGCTTCCATTTTGGTTGCCTGGGCGCTGCAAGCTCAAGTCGCTTCCAACCACGCGCACGGCCTTCCCGCGAGGCGACCTCAAGCAGATGACGGGCAATCCCTTTGGAGCGCTTTTCGGGTCGAACATACAGCTCCGAAATATAGCCGAACTTGCCTCCTGCATAGATCGCCGTGCATTCATTCAGCACCATGATGCCGACCGGCTCGTCATCTGCACTTGCGATCACTGCGACCACGCCAGCGTCGGCAAGCATTATCTCCGCGCTTTGTCTGACGTCGTCGGGCGCGGGCGCTTTCCCGCCAGTGAGTTCATCGAGTAGCGCGTGAATAAAACGGACGACCGTCCCTGCGTCCGTTGCGTTGGCGCGGCGCGTAGATATGGAAGGCATATTTTCTCCTGCTAGTGCTCAAATCCCGATTCATGCTGCTATCCGCGCAGATCCGACTCACTCTTTTAAGTAACTCGGACGAGTGAACAGCATTTTTCATCAAAAATATGATAAAAAATGCAAAATAAATATTACAAGCATGCAGTATTCCGGGATGACTTGAGGTCAATTGCGCAGATAGGGGACCTTCTTACAGAAAATCAACCCGGTCACATCGCAACTGCACGGTGAAGCCGCCTTGCCGAGGTAAAAAGCGGGCTCGGTTCACGAGCACCCGGCACGCGCCGTCAGGCGCGCGGGCGCCCCTAGGAGCCGGTTGGATTTCGCGAATGCCCGCCCTTGCGCGGCGGTTTTACGAGCTCGCACGAATCGACGCTCAATGCTTGGCGGGATGGCCAAGATCGCCAGGAAACCCAAGCGCTACCCCGCCGATCTGACGGACGAGGAGGTGGAGCGGATCGCGCCGCTATGCCCAAGCCTGGGCGTTGAGCCGTCCGCAAGAGGTTGATTTCCGTGAGGTGATCAATGCGGTGCGCTACCTTGTGTGCTCAGGTTGCGGCTGGCGAATGCAGCCGGTCGGTTTCGGCGCCTGCGACACGGTCTACGGCTGGTTCCGCGAGTTGGCGCGGCATACAGTTCGCCTGGCGCCAGGCCGACCCACAACGGGCATATCGGCAACCAGTCGGTCAAGGCTCCGCAAGCCGAAACAAGTGGGTGCCCCACCGTCAAGACGATTATCGGCGGAAGCGCCACATCGCCGTCGATTCAGTTGGCCGGCTGTGATGGTCAACATCACCCTGCCGATATTTGACAGTGTGGAGCTCAGCGGTTCTGGATGACATTCCGCAAGCGCTGGCCCCGGCGTCGCGACCTCCTTGCCGGGGCATCGGGGAAGCGCCGTTTTGCGGATCATGCCGTTCTGGCATGAAGAGAGCGGTCGACCTCACAGTTGCCCGGTATCCACCTCGCTTGCGCGAGTCTCGTGACAATGCGCAAAAAAGGGCGCCCCGGGAACAGGGCGCCCTTCTCATCGACGAAATGCTGGGATTGGAGGTCCGTGATCAAGCAATGCGCCGACAGCCAAATTGAAGGCTCGCTGTTACCCGCTTCGAACGCGGGATTCGAGCCGTTCATTCCTTAGAATGAGCGCTGGAACCGAACGAAACCGCCTACGCTGTTCTTCTTGTCAGCACCGGTCCAGTCCAAGGCCGGAGCAGGAGAACCAGCACCGAATTCGTCGAAGCGACCCGCATGCAGGTAATCGACTTCGGTCGTGATCGTGAAGCCGGGAACGATATCGTAAACGATATTCGCCGCAATACCGAGGTTCTTCCACTCGTCGTAGGAAACCTGGGCATTGAACGAGGTCTTCTCATTGAATTTGTAGGTGCCGCCGCCCCACACAGCCCAGTTACCGCCCCACTGCTTGTAAATGCCGCGACCGCGGCCCGGGATCGCCCAGGTCGGATCCGACAGGTTGTCGTCCGTCCCATAGCCGCCCATTACGAACAGCGAAACTGCCTCACTGACATTGACGTCCAAGCGGACCTTGCCGGCGACTTCTTCATAGTTGCTGTCGTAAGCGACGACGCCGGTGATGGCGCCCCAGCCCTGCGTGTACTTCACGCCGCCGACGACGTGCGGCACGTAGCTGTCGATGGTGCCCTTGACGCCCGAACCTTCTTCGAGCGAGACGACGGCCGAGAAGCCGTTGCCAGCGTCGAAGTAGTACTGGATGACATTGGTGTTGTGGTCGCCATAGGGCACGAGCGTATCGTTGAGAACGTTACCGGCATAATCAATGAAGCTTTCGAAAGCCGTGTCGGTCTTGCCAATACGCAGACCGCCGAGCTGAATCCAGGCGTGCTTCAGATTGACGGCCTGGTTGTGCGCGGGATTGGGAGCGGTACCAAAGTCGCCTTGATCATTGCCGAAATCGAAGCGGGTCTCGGTGTAGGTCTTCAAGGTGCCGAGTTCGGTTTCCTGGCCGCTCCAGGTCCTCAGCGAGAAGCGGGCGTTCTTGTAATAAGTGTGGTTTCGGCTACCGTCCTTATGATCCTCATTGGTCGCACCGTCGTACGAGCCGACGTCGCCGAAGCCGATGTCGTAACGGACATAGCCGCCGATGCGCAGGCAGGTTTCGGTGCCGGGGATGTAGAAGTAGCCCGAGCCGTAAACGTCGCAAATCTTGACGTATTCAGCCGGTTCCGGCTCGGCGACGACGACGGCGTCGGCGGCGCGCGCACCGGAAACTGCGATCAGGGCCGCAGCGGAGCCGAGAAGAAGGCTCTTGATGTTCATACTTGATCTCCATTCAAAGATTTGAAAAGGGCGAGGACGTCGATGGACGAACCGCTCCTTGTCCCCACAATCGAAAAAGATGCGCATCGCGATGCATCCTTCCCGGCTCGAACGCTATTCACCGGGCGGAATAGTGCAAGTTCAAATTCCGTTTGTCAGCCACGTGTAGCAGTATCAGTTGTATTTTTATCACTAAATCTTCGATATTACTTGTACAAATTGAACAACTATACATTTGCACAAATAGCACGGTTGGTACATTGACTGTTTGCGTACGCATCTAATGTACGCAAACGGTCTCGAACGCCTGACCCCAATCGTCAGACAGATCCAATCAGAGAAATAACCTGGGCGGCCGATGCAACAGCTTCTGTGTTCATGCCTTCCCTAAGCAATTCGATAGGAACGCGATCTTTGAGAAGAGGCGAGGGCCTGATCAGCCATAGCCAAGCCAATCTAGGATCGGAGATCGAGGAAAGGACCTGCCGGATTCCGGACATAGGCCTGCCGTCGACGAACTGAGCCAGGGGAAATACATGCTTGCGGGAGCCTCTGCGAAAGGCAACCACATCATTGTGCCGCTGCCACCAATGCAGCGTCGACCGCGGTATTCCAAATCGTCTCTCGAGATGCGTCGACCCCGCAACTGGACCGGCCCACTCCGCAATGCGCGCGCTTTCCCTCGGAAAATCTTTCAGAACCGGATGTCCGAGCGGATGATCGGCTGGCCGCGGTCGCGAAGCGATCTCCAACGCCTGAGCGTTTAGCCGTCGCGATGCTTCGGCCTCGAGCCTGCCAAGCAATTCGGCGGCCACGGCGGTGGAATCGTCGGGAGCAGGACCCGAAGGCGCAACAGCAGCCTTGTCACCCTGCCTCGCCGCATCGCATTGGGCGAGAATGCGCTGCACCTCCCTCATGACAAAGCTTGAAAGCTCGGTCTGGCGTTTGTCATCCCCAAGATCACTCGACCAGGACATATGTGGCTTTCTCAATAACATCCCCTCAGCAAGCCGCCGAAAGAGCGTTGAAGACATGAGGTTTGGAGGACGGCGAAATGTTGCGTCTTCGTTTGCTCGCGATCTAGCAGCCGTCTTGCGGTTTCAACCTGTGCCTCTCAATAAAAGATGGGGAGAACGTCGATGGACGACTGACTTGCTCCCAACCAACGATCGAAACAGAAGCACATCTCAGCGCATTCTTCACATTGTGAAGCTATCCGAGACGCCAATTTTGGCAAGTTAAAAGTTTATCGTGGCATCACGTCTTCGTATTTTACTTTTACATATTGAACACCATTGCACATTTATAGCACAGACTTTGATTACCGCCCTTAACGCAGATACATGCTTCACTGTTGCCGCATTGTATTGGCCAGATGCGCGGCGCCTCTTTCATGAAAAAGGCTGAAATCCCGCCCTTGGGCGTTTTATTTCCAAGATCATCTGGATCCACTCCTAAGGGCTTCCCGGCAGGGAGAGCAGATTTTATCAGGTGCCTCAGCGAGCTATCTGCGGCCGAAGGACCAGGCGCCGCGTCCGCATCACTACCGACCAGCAGGCCCCGTGCTCACGCCAGTCGTATCGAGAATCGAAGGTAAGGTGTGGTACTTCGCTCATTGTAGGCACCCGAGAGGCCGCATGGGCGTTTGTCCCGCTAGCTGCAAGTATGCGCGACGTGGTGTTGAGTTCGCCAATATAATATTCCGGACGATACTATCGCGTTTGCAGATGGCCGCGTCCCAGCAAGCCGATCTGGGGGTGTCCAGGGTTCCCATTCTGCGATATGTGCGTGAAATCTCCGAGAGTTTTGACATCGTGCAGCCCATTGCCGTCCCAGAAAAGAGGCGACTGGGGACTGCATTCGGCTACCCGGCGGCGGCTACGGCTGCACTCATTGTCGGATCTTCGACGAAGGCGGACATGTGACACAGCGCTATCGGAATGATCGCATTGTTCTGCAACGATTTTCTCATTTGGCACGACACATGCGGGGGCTAACCCGCATGAGCGCTCCGTCAATCTCGATTGATGTGAGCAGGATTCAATCAAGGCGCAGTGCGTCGCTTCTGAAGATCAAGGAGAGAATAGTATGTCGAGAGCGCGAATTGGCGTGGCGCGGGCAATGACAGCGGCTGTCGTCCTCATCGTTGCGGGACAAGCCGGCGCGGCAGATGTTCATCAAGCCGCGAGCGTCCCGCAGGCAGAAGCCTGGGTCGCGGAAGCGCCAAGCCCCTGGCAGATCCGCCTGCGTGCGTTGGGGGTGATCACCGAGGATTCGGGCTATGTCAATGCGGTGCCCGGCTCCGGTCTTTCGTATTCGAACACCGTGACGCCGGAACTCGATATCTCATATTTCTTCACGGACAACATCGCCGCCGAACTCATACTCGGCACCACCTATGCCAACATCGATGGCCAAGGTGCGATCGGCGGGCTGGGCAAGGTCGGCAAGGTTTGGCTGCTGCCGCCCACGCTCACATTGCAGTATCATTTTACCGATTTCGGCGCCTTCGAGCCCTATATCGGCGCCGGCGTGAACTATACGATCTTCTATCATCAGCAAGTTGGCAGCGCCGATGATCTCAAGGTCAAGAATACATTCGGCGCCGCGCTGCAGGTCGGATTCGACTACATGGTGGACCAGCACTGGGGCGTCAACTTCGACGTGAAGAAGCTTTTCCTTAAGCCCGACTTCGACGTCACTGTCGCCGGCGCCAAGCTCACAGGCAAGGCCACGCTCGATCCCTGGTTGATAGGCGCAGGTGTCACCTACCGCTTCTAATGTCGAAAGGACCCTGAAGGGGCACTTTTCGAAGTCCGCGCGCGGATCATCCGTGCCGAGAAGTGGACCCGCGATGGGTCTTAAAGGAGTTGTTGGCATGCGCGTAGAAAACGATCATTGCGACGTGATCGGTGTGCCGGCCGCTCCCACGCAACTTGATCGTCTTTCTTCTGCGATTCTGCAGCAGGGGGGGATGGTGCGAGTGTCGCTGCCAGGCGATGTGGTGACCTGGGCGGCAGGCCGTCACCAGACGCTCAGGCAGATGCTTTCCGACAAGCGTTTCAACAAGGACTGGCGACAGTGGCGGGCGCTGCAGGACGGCGAGATTCCCGAGGATCATCCGCTGATCGGGATATGCAAAGTGGACAACATGACCACGGCGCACGGCGCCGATCACCGGCGCCTGCGCGGTCTGCTGTCCAGCAGCTTCGCGCCCAGTCGTATCGCCTTGCTGGCGCCACGGGTCGAACAATGCGTCGATCGACTCCTGGCCGAGATAGCGCAGCGCGGCGGCAGTGCCGATCTGATGTGCGAGTTCGCCGCTCCGCTGCCCACCAACGTGATCGCCGAACTGTTCGGTTTGCCGGACGAACAGCGCGAAGAGATCGTCGCGCTCACCTACAGCCTGGCCAACACCTCCGCCACAGCCGAAGAGGTGCGACAGACGCGGCAGCGCATCCCGGAGTTCTTCCGTCGCCTGATCGCGCTCAAGCGGGGCCAGCTCGGCGATGATCTGGCTTCGGCCCTGATCGTCGCGCGTGACAATGGCGAGCTCGTTTCCGACACCGAGCTGATCGACATGCTGTTCATGGTGCTCTCTGCGGGCTTCGTGACCACCGCCGGCGTCATCGGAAATGGCGTGCTGGCATTGCTGACGCATCCGCAGCAACTGCACCTGGTGCGCAGCGGCCAAGTTCCGTGGTCACAGGCGATCGAGGAGATCCTGCGCTGGGGCAGCTCAGCGGCCAATCTGCCGTTCCGCTATGCCACCCAGGACGTGGAGATCGACGGATGCATGGTCCGCCGCGGCGATGCCGTCCTGATGGCGTTCCATGCGGCGAACCGGGACGAAAAGGCCTTCGGTCCCGGCGCCGACAGGTTCGATGTCACCCGGCGGCACAACCCGCACCTGTCGTTCGGCGAGGGGCCGCATTCCTGCCTGGGCGCTGCGCTGGCGCGCCTGGAATTGCGCTGCGCCTTCCCCGCGCTGTTCGGGCGGCTGGAGGATCTGGCGCTGACCATCGCCGCGGAGGACGTCGTCTACATGCCGTCTTACATCATTCGCTGCCCGCAACGCCTGCCGGTCACCTTCCGCGCTTCCGTCGCTTAGCGAGTGCGGCATTCACCCCGGATTCGGTGATTCTCGGTTCGCCGGGATGGCTGGTCTCGCACGAGGGGGGCGAGCATGCCCGGTTACGCACGCTCGTGGCGCCGGCCTTCAGCAACCGCAGCGCGAAGCTGCTCGCGCAGCAGGTCGAGGCGATCGCCGCGCAATCGTTCGACACGCTGGCGGCCCAGCCCCAGCCCGCCGACCTGAGGCGCCACCTCTCCTTTCCGCTTCCGGCCATGGTCATCAGCGCGCTGATGGGCGAATGCGCAAGCACGCTGAGCGAAGCCGAGCGGGGAACAACTACCGGGATTCCGGGCGGACCGTGAAGACCTGGCCCGACTTTACGCCCTTGAGCCCGGCGACCTCGATCTGATCCGGCGTCGCCGATGGGGACCAGGACCTCTCCGAGCCTGCACTGATGAGAGGCCGGATCGTACGCGGCTTTGGGCGAAAGAGACCGATCAGCGCAAGGGCATCATTCGCATCATCACATAAACATCTCGTTATATGGTATTGACAAGGAGCGAAGCGGCTGTGATTGTGCGCATGTCGTGGTTCTCCGCGCGGCACTGCCGTAGCGGAGCTAAGAGGGAAGCCGGTGCGATGCCGGCGCTGCCCCCGCAACTGTTAGCGGCGAGCCAAGCCCATTGATGTCACTGAGGCGAACGGCCTCGGGAAGACGGGCAGAGGCTTTGACCCGCGAGCCAGGAGACCAGCCACGACGAACAACGTCCACGGGCGGGGTGTCTCGGTGGTCGCGGTAGCCCGGCTTCGTGCCGCCTACTCGCGCGTTCCTTGTCCCCACGCCCCAACCATCGGGGTATGGCATGACTGTCTCTCAACAAATTCCTGTGGCAACGCTCGGCGTGCCGCGTATCGGTCGACGGCGGGAACTGAAATTCGCGCTTGAAAGCTACTGGTCCGGAAAATCTCCCGCTGAGGACCTGCTCGCGACGGCGAAGGCCTACGCGAGGCTAGCTGGAGGGAGCAGCACGATCACGGCGTGTCGAAAATCCCGTCCAACGATTTCTCGCTTTACGACCATGTGCTCGACACCGTCACCATGGTCGGCGCCGTGCCGGCACGATACGCTTGGACTGACGGCGAGGTCCCACTCGATACCTATTTCGCCATGGCGCGCGGCAACCAAGGTCAGGCCGCGGATTGTGGACATGCCGGTGACAAGCATGCGGCCAACGGGCATGGCCTTGCCGCAATGGAAATGACCAAATGGCTCGACACCAACTATCACTACATTGTGCCGGAACTCACGGACGAGCAGACCTTTGCCCTCTCGTCGGCGAAACCGGTCGATCATTTCCTCGAGGCCAAGGTGCTCGGCATCCACACGCGCCCGGTCCTGCTTGGACCGGTTACGTTTCTCAAGTTGGCGAAGTCACCTGAGGAAGGTTTCAACCCTATCGCGCTCCTGCCACGGCTGCTGGCCGTCTACGAGGAGCTCCTGCGGAGGCTGAAGCTCGCGGGAGCCGATTGGGTACAGATCGATGAGCCGGCGCTCGTGCTGGATCTGATTCCCAACGAACGGGATGCGCTCCAATTCGCCTACTGCCGGCTGGCGAAAGCAGCACCCGAGTTGAAGATCATGGTCGCTACCTATTTCGGATCGCTGGGAGACAACCTCGAGACCGCGATTTCTCTGCCCGTGGCGGGACTGCACGTCGATCTCGTGCGCGCTCCAGAGCAGTTGGAGACCGTCGGCCGGCTCGCGCGGAAGGACCTTGTGCTCTCGCTCGGGTGATCGACGGCCGCAACGTCTGGCGCGCGAACCTGCCTGCCATACTTGACCGCATCAAGCCGATCGTCGCCGGCCGGCCGCTGGACCGCGTGGAGATCGCCCCGTCCTGCTCGATGCTGCATGTGCCGATCGACCTGGACATGGAGACGGCACTCGATGCGGATGTGAAATCGTGGCTCGCCTTCGCGGCGCAAAAGACCGACGAGCTCTTCGTGCTCGCCCGTGCCCTGGCCGAAGGCCGGGACGCGGTCGCGGCCGAACTGGAGGCGTCGGCTGAGGCTGCCGCCGTTCGCGCGACATCCGCGAAGGTGCATGATCCGCTCGTCGAAGGACGGGTCGCCAGCATCAAGGTCGCCATGCCGCGCCGGAAGAGCGCATTCGCCGTGCGCTCCAAGCTTCAGGCCGACACGTTTGGCCTGCCTTCCTTCCCCACCACGACGATTGGCTCCTTCCCGCAAACAGCCGAGGTTCGCAAGGCGCGGGCAGCCCATGCCAAGGGCGAGCTGAGTTACATCGACTACGAGGCGTTCCTGAAGAAAGAGATAGAAGCCGCCGTTCGCTGGCAAGAAGAGATCGGGCTCGACGTGCTGGTCCACGGCGAATTCGAGCGCAACGATATGGTGCAGTATTTCGCCGAGCAGCTCCGCGGCTTCGCCTTCACGCAACATGGGTGGGTGCAGAGCTATGGCTCGCGCTTCGTGCGACCCCCGATCGTCATTGGCGATGTGTCGCGACAAAATCCGATGACACTAGACTGGTGGCGATATGCCCAGTCGCTGACGCCGAAGCCGGTGAAGGGCATGCTTACCGGCCCGGTGACGATCCTCAACTGGTCCTTCGTCCGGGACGACCTTCCGCGCTCAGCCGTCTGCCGCCAGGTCGCGCTCGCCATTCGCGATGAAGTGAGCGACCTCGAAAAGGCCGGCGCCAGGATGATCCAGATCGACGAAGCCGCACTGCGCGAGGGCTTGCCGCTGCGCGAGGCCGACTGGCAGGCCTATCTCGACTGGGCCGTCGAATGCTTCCGGCTGGCTTCAACGGCGGTCGGCGATGCGACCCAGATCCACACCCATATGTGCTACTCCGAGTTCGGCGATATCGTGGACGCGATTGCCGCAATGGATGCCGATGTGATCTCCATTGAAACCTCGCGCTCGCAGATGGAACTGCTCGATACGCTCCGAAGCTTCAAGTATCCGAACGGGATCGGTCCTGGTGTCTATGACATTCACTCGCCGCGGGTCCCGGAAGTGGGCGAGATTTCCAACCTCATCATGCTTGCGCGCGAGCGATTGCTGGATGGCCAACTGTGGGTGAATCCCGACTGCGGTCTCAAGACGCGCAGATGGGAGGAGGTCCGCCCTGCCCTGATGAACATGGTGGCTGCGGCACGCGCAATTCGGGAAAAAGCGCAGACCGCGTAGGGCTCGGTGACACTCGCCGGCGGTGAGCGGCAACGCCACACACCGGGCAATCTTGGGGTGAGTCCATCCGGCGCACCCAAGGCAATCGAGCTGCCAGTGACGAAGCGCCTCAGCAGCCTTGGCCTGGCTGAGGCGCTTGTCATGGCGCGTCGAAGTCAGCTGTTCGAGAGGCTGCCGTTGGCGGGCGATCGAAGGAGGCTTGGGCCTCAAATGAGCCGACCAGAAACGAGAAGGCTCTCCGCCAGCCCGTTTCGGATTATTTCGTATTGGGATCATCCAGTATCACTATTTTCCCCGATCTTGATCGCCGAAACCCGCTCGCGACCATCGGGAGAGGCATCGGCGATCACGCGGCGCCGGTCCCCGGAGCGTGTTCCGGGAAATCCGGATGCAGGGCCAAGCTGGGGGAAGGTTCAAACAGCACTTCTGGAGACTTTTGAGGCGGCATCGACGCTCCGCCATCTGCAGCGGGCCAATTCCCACTCAATGGCTCCGTCTGCCTCTGTCTCCAATGACGATCACCCGCCAAGGCGAAGCCGAGCGGCCGCAGCTGGCAGGCGGACCCCTTGTGTTTTGATGGTCAAGATCCGGCGCCGGACCAGGAAAGCCGTCGCGGAAATTGCGGGGTTGGCTTGCTCCTGGCCGATGCCGGCAGGGGTGTTCGGAGCCCGCTCAATACCGATGCGCCGATGGCCGAAATTCACGAGCGGCATCCCAAATCTCAATCGCTGCGCAGAATGCGTGCTTCGAGTGCCGCTGCGACGAAAGCTCGTCGAGCGGCTGGGGGATGGGTCTTACCGCGTAACACCTTCAGACAGGTGTCCATCGCTATTCTGCGTTTATCGGTCTCATGATGCAGATCCCGGAGCAAGATAGCGGCCGCGTCGTTGACGTCGAACACGATACGCTCCGAGCTGCGGCGGCTAAGCTGAACAACGACTGGCCTCTCAAATCTGATCAAGCCGGCCATCTCTCCCCTTCTCCACAGCCACTATGCGGCAAACAGCCCGGGTCGCATTTCTTTACTCAGCCGAACGGGACCGCTGCATCTGCGCCACTGAGCCTGGCCATTGGCGAGCAAGCCATCGCCATGAGGCGCGTCTGGCCATGGTCAGCTTGCGTGCGATCTGCGGTTTTGCAGTCGGTGGTGAGGAACTGCTTCTCATTCGCGTGGTCTAGCTGTGAACCATGGACATAATGCACTGTTTGACGCGCCTCGCCAGTCTCAAACATGTGGTTGATGTCTACATCTGCACTTTTCCACTGCCCGATCTGCAGGCGGCGATCCACTGCATGGCGGAGGTTGGATCTTCCAATATGGCGACCCGCTTCGCAAAGCCGAAAAAGGCATTGCGCGCCGTGCTTATCGGCTTGCGCCCATCGTATGCATCGTAGCATGCCCTCAGGGCGGCTTCGTGGATCAGGTCTCTGCGATCTTCCGGCCATTCGTTGAGAAAATCGATTGCATCCGCAAGGCCGGCAATCTCTTGGATGATGTGCGTTGCGCGCCTCACGAAAAGCGGGCTGCTGAAAGCCTCAGCGTTCATTGGTTTCTCCCAACTTTCTAAATAGCCAATCTGCGGTGAAGAGGCGCCGCATCGACACGGCGACCATGGCGCAATGTGTTGTCAGGGTGATGACGGTTCAAGAGGAAATCCGCGACCGCGGCCTGGGCGACCAGCGATCCGCCAACACATCATGCAATGGCTTGGTTGCTATCAAAGGCGGTCGTCACTATTAAGCTCGAAGTGATTCTCACCGCCTAGTCTAAGCCCGCAGGAGCGTTTTTATGACCGAAGAAACCGAGAGCAAAGCTGACAGCCTCATCGAACTCACCGCCCATGTCGTCTCAGCCTATGTTTCGAACAATCCGGTTCCCGTCGGTGAACTGCCTGGGCTTATCGGTCAGATCCACATCGCATTGAAAGGCACGGCTGGTGGCGCCGCACCAGAAAAGCCGGAAGCTCTCAAGCCTGCCGTACCGATCAGGAAATCGGTTATGCCCGATTACATCGTCAGCCTTGAGGACGGTAAGAAGTTCAAGTCGCTCAAGCGTCACCTGGCCACCCACTATGGCCTCACGCCCGACGAATATCGCGCGAAATGGGGGCTGCCGGCGGACTATCCCATGGTGGCGCCGAACTACGCTGCGGCGCGCTCGGCATTGGCCAAGACCATGGGTCTGGGCCGCAAGCCGAAGGAACCGGAAGCGACGGCACCTGCCAAGCGTGCCCGCAAGAAAGCCGCAGCCTGACCGCACTTTTTCACGATGGGCTAAGCGGATAAGGCATCATTTCGCAGTCGCGAGATAAAATTTGTGCGTTGCAATTTCGGGCGATCGGTATGATCAGGGTGTCGGCCATCTACTCCTCGCAGATGTGGTGCCGACGCTGAATGGGGCGCACCTCCTCCCGCGTCTCATTCTAAATCGAGCCCGCTGCCACCTCCTCCCGGTAGCGGGCTTTTTCTTTGTCTGAGGCGCGATTTCGGTAGGGCCAACGCATTTGGCTCGATGCGAGGCGAATGCTCCGAACTTCCGGGCCTTTCTTGGCAACGCGTATGTAGCTGAGTTCTCGCGGTCTGATCGCCGACCTCCAGGACTTGCGCGACCTGATGACCTCTTGGACTTTCTTCCGTTGTGACCTTGAGACGCGTTCCCTCGGAAACACCGCGGCTCCCGGCCGCCTCCAGCACCCGGATGAGTGTAATCGATCTCCGCGTGGCTGGTGATCTCTCCAGCCAGAACGACCATCCCTGTCTTCACCAACGTTTCACAGGCGACGCGCGCCGTCGGGTCGGTGCGGAGGATGGCATCGAGGATGGCATCGGAGATGTTGTCTGCCATCTTGTCGGGGTGTCCCGCGCCGACGGATTCGGAAGAGAACATGAACTGCCTGGTCATGGAATGTCCTCGCTTCAAGTGTTGGAGTTGGGTGGGGAGGTTCTGAATTGGGGCGGCCTTACCGGTCGCTGATGCCGGGAACGTCGAACGCAGTGCAGAAGTCGGCAACGTCTCTTCGCACGTTCGCATGAACATCTGCGTCGTCGGGCTTGCGGCAGACCAAATCAATGAACGCGGCGATCTGCACCATTTCCCCCTCACGCATGCCCATGGAGGTCACCGCTGGTGTGCCTAAGCGGATGCCGCTTGTGAGCGCCGGATGCCGCCGGTCGCCCGGGACCATATTGAAATTCGCAAAGATGCCTGCCTTGGCCAGGCGCTCGGCATAGGCTTTGCCTGATAGCGGCCGGTCCCGCAGATCAAGGATCAGCATGTGATTGTCAGTCCCGCCGGTGACCAGGTCATAACCCCGATTCAGAAGCGCCTCGGCCAGAGCCTTGGCATTCCTGACGATCTGGTGACCGTAGGTACGGAAAGAGGGGGTCGCGGCTTCGTGCAAAGCAACAGCTAGCGCGGCGATGATATTCACGTGCGGCCCACCTTGCAGTTGAGGAAATACCGCGCGATCAATCCGTCTGGCGAGATTGTATTTACTCGTGGAATGATAGAGCGCCTGATAGCGATCCTCATTCTGCGACAAAATAAAGCCTCCACGGGGGCCGCGGATCGACTTGTGAGACGTGCTGGTGACAACGTCGCAATGGGCCACGGGATTCGGATGCGCTCCAGCGACAATCAGGCCGCTGATATGCGCAATGTCGGCCACGAGATAGGACTTCGCCTCCAGAGCGATTTCTGCCATTGCCGCGTAGTCAAAGACACGCGGATAGGCAGTTGCGCCTACCCAAATCAGTTTCGGCCGTTCCCGCCTGGCGGTCTCGCGCAAGCGGTCATAGTCAATTTGCTGAGTCTGTTCGTGCAGCCCATAGGGGACGTGTTGGTAATCGCTGCCGGAGAAGTTGCCGGCCCAACCATGGGTCGGATGGCCGCCCTCGGCGAGAGACAAGCCCATCACTTTGTCTCCCGGACTCAACAGCGCTCGATAGATGGCCTGATTGGCTGGTGAGCCGGAATAAGGCTGGACGTTAGCGTGCTCACTGCCAAACAGCGATTTCAAGCGGCCAATCGCGAGCGTCTCAAGCTCATCGATGATCTCGTTTCCCGCGTAGTCGCGCTCACCCAGGTACCCCTGGGCGTATTTGTTCGTGAAGATCGAGCCGGTCGCTTCCAGCACGGCTGAGGAGGCAAAGTTCTCAGATGCGATGAGTTTGAGCGTCGTCCGCTCCTGCCGCTCCTGTCTCAGAAGCAGTTCGTGAACATGGCAATCGACGTGGACCAACGAAGACCATCCAGATGTGCCGGGCTCTGCGATGGCTAGGTCAGCGGAGTTCTTCATGGTAGTTTCGCGCTCCCATATGGGCACATCTTTTCACGATCACGCAGCAGTCTCCTTCGACCACGCGTCTTGTACCGCCTCGAGCCGCTCCAGGTCCCGCTTATGACACCCATCGTCGTGGGGCAGGAGATCGACCAGGAATTGAACCAACCCTCCGTCCTTGCCCCCTGCATAGAGATGATATGAGGACCAAGGACGTTGTCCGTTGCCGCAAAGAATGTCGGCTCTGGCCAGCATCCGGACGGGTCGCGCAACGCGCTCCCGACGAAGATCGAGAATTTCCGCTAGCTCGCAGACAGTCAGGTCGGCATGCGCGCAAAGGCCCAGGATCCGAAGGCGATCAAGATGTGCTGCTGCCATTAGGCGATCGACAAGTATCATCATTGGTCAGCACGACGCCAAATAGGAGAATCGAACACCCTCGTCCTGCCGGCTTTGTCATTTCGCGCTCTTCGCAAATGCTGTTCGGCGGCGAAACATAAAAACGACACCAGATTTTCGCCGCACTGAACCTGAAAGTTGTGGTGAGCGTACCATTGACAACGATTTGCGGTCGCAAAGATTCCATGAATTTGCTTGAAGGTTCTGTTGCAGTGCCTAAACAAGAACGCAACGAGATTGGAGAGGTGCTGGTAAGACGGCAACTGGCGAACTGCTTCGCCGAGAGGGAGGTGATCGGCGCCACCTCTACCTAGGCGACAGTGCTAACCTGCATCGTGCACCTGATCCGCTATCTGCTTGAGTTCGTGTCGCGAAAGGTCGCGAAGCCGTTGTGCCGACGCTCAGCGCCATCTGCCGGGGCGCGGACGCTAAGCCGGCATGAAGGCTCTGGAAGACTTCGAGGTCGGCGATACCCGGCGATCACCCAGAGCTGGCGGCGCGGCCGGCAGCAGGTCGTGCCGTTCTTCCCTATCCGAGTGTGCACAGCATCATCTACACGACGGATACGGCTGTCGAAATGTCCGCGGCGCGTCGGCGCCATCTCCAATAGCGCTTAACCCCTGGTCAGTCAGGTCGCACCAGATCGATATGGCTGACGCGGAGGGCGTGACGATAGTGGGGTTCCTTTTGCCCTTCTTCAGCCCGCTAATGTACTGCTGGCTGAAGCCGGAGATCTCGGCTAGCTGCTTCTGCGTAAAGCCGGCCTTCTTCCTGATCCTGCGTGCATTTCGTCCGACCAGTTTGCGCGCTCCATGCGAAGGTCAGCAAGTCAAAGCCAGTGGGTTTATGCCATCGATGTGCCCGAACCATCTGCCGCCGGGGGCAGCAAATCCAGGGCTACGATTTTGGTGACTTGTCGCTTGCCAAGTAGCACAAGCTATCGGTCACGCAAGCGACGCACACGTGCGAGAACCTCGCAAGGGTCGATCTCGAGCGCTTCCGCTACATCGAGGAACTCAATGACGTCCATGCGACGTTCACCGCCCTCATACTTGGCCACGAAAGACTGCGGGCGGCGAAGTGCTTCGGCAACCTTGGCCTGTGTTAAGCCCTTGTTCTTGCGCGCCGCTATCAGCTGTTCCAGCAGCCGGCGTTGGCGGGGCGATCGAAGGGATTTCGGCATCAGATGAACCGGCCAGAAGGGAACCGGCTCATCGACTAATCCCAGTTTCGGATTATCCCATTTTAGGATATATTTGCAATCCACAAGGCAAGCCGCGCCATGGAGCAAACTGTATGGTCGAGACCATGTCGAAGAAAGCGGGCTCAGTTCATGGGCGGCGGTTGCGCGCCATCCAGTTCGATTTCGGCAATCCGGGATGGACTGATCGCCTTTGTTACTGCGGCGGCCTAATCAACTCACAAGGATCAACGTCAAGCGCTTTTGCGAGCCGGCCAAGCACACTGACACTTGCGGAAACCCGAGCACGCTCGATCGAGCCCACATAGCGCATGCTCAGCTCTGCGCGGGCAGCCAATTCTTCCTGCGTCAGGTCCTGATCATGGCGCAAACGACGCATGTTGATCGCCATGACTTCCGTGAGGTCCATGGCGAGATAGGGACCAGAACCGGAACTATCGTTCTAGGAATGATCGTTCCTATTCGCTATGGTGAGCCAACCGAGGAGAAGCCGTGCCCGATTACAACGAACCCCAAACCGGCAAGAGGGTCGCGATGAAACGCAAAGTCCAAGACGAAGTCCCCTGGTCGGACAGCCTGACCGCTTACGACAATGAGCACTTCACCATCTATATGAGGCTCCTGGACGCGTCCGCCGACGATGCCAGCGAAGACGAGATGGCGCAGCTCGTCCTCGGCATCGATCCGATGAGAGAACCTGAGCGCGCCCGAATGGCGGTTCGCAGCCATCTCGATCGGGCAAACTGGATGGTTACGACTGGATACAAAGAACTGTTCGCGCGCTGACCGGTTCCAGTTGAGCTATTCCAATCATCTTAGTCGAGGAAATCCCGATAGCCACGATCCATGAGCATGTGACCGCGCCGGACGGCACGGCGGATTCGATCGCGAAGGTGGTTGCGCGGATCCGTCCAGTCGGCCTGGACGCGTTGTCGAGCCAACAGGGCCATTGCGATTTGGCGATGCGATGCCCCGCCTAGCGAGCCGTCGAGCGCCTGAAGAACAAAGCGCAGACGGCTAGCGCGCGCTTCCGGGGGAAACAGCCTGTCGGGAAATTGTCCAGTCGCGTGAAAAGCATTGAGGCATTCGAGCGCATTTAGGTGCTGCCTCATCCGATCGGCGGGCCAGATCGCGTCGACGGAAAGCCGAACGGGGCGCAAAACGTCCGCGCCCTCCACGACAAGTTGGAGGTCCCGGTGAGCATTTCGCAGCATGATGTGCTGTCGACAGTCCGACGTGATCATGAGTGCCGCCCGACATGGCAATGTAGCGAGATCAAACGAAAGCGTTTCGGGCGACAGTGCCTTTTTCGCAATGACCGGCAGGACATGCGGGCATTGGCGGGAGCACCAGAACACAGCCGCATCAGGCCTCAACGAGCTTGCGAAACAGGAGCCCCCACTGCGTGAGATCGAGCGACGATCTCACCAGTTCTACCTCGAACCACCTTTCTGCAAATTCTGCGTGCTCAAGCGCGTGCCTGCAGTCACGCTGGAAGGCCGGATTGCGCCGCAGGAATTCCCAGGCCCAGCCGCGTCGCGTCAGGTGCCGCGTATAGCGATAAGATTTCTCATCCTGCCAGTTCGGCCAGTCGGCGTCATTAGCTATCATAGCCATGTCAGGCGCCCCTGCAGAGCGCCGGCGCCCACAGTACGGGACCGCCAAGACTGCCACTGTGGCGGACCGCAGCAAGGCTCGCCTCTGAGACATCCAAACAGCCGGCAACGGCGCGCGTGGTGCCGATTGTCGGGGGCGGACCGATCCGGGCCAGCGGCCATCCGGCGCGACGCAGGATTCGCTCCATGCGCAAATCCGTAACCGTGACGATATGGGTGAGCTGCCGCGACAGACCGAACTCGATCATGCCAGCGAGGAGTTCATAGGTCGCGACAGCAATACTCCTACTGCCCTTCGGTGCAGACGGTGGGAGATCAAGGGCGAATCGGTTGCTTTCCCAGACACTGGGTTCCTCGGGTGCCGTTCTCCCCTCCAACAGCCTCGAAAAGACATCTCGCAGCATCGTCGGCCCTGTCGAGGGCAGGAGGCGTACGCGGCCCCCGACGCGACCGGCGGAATCGCGCAACACAAGATAGGGCGGTTTTAGGGAATCGAATGAATCGATCTCGAAGCCGCCCGTCGTGCGCACGTTCCATTCGAGCCGCTCCTTGAAGATAGGGTAGCGCAGGCGGTGCATTTCGTGAAGTTCGTCGGCAAAGGCGCCGTACCAGCCCGGCGCAATAAGCTCAATCATGATGGTCTCCTCGCAGGTATGACCCTGCCATTGGAGACGAACCTTCATGCCGCGACTGCCTGTGCATTTGCACAGGCAGATCAAAGAGGGATTCTGTCCCTCAGAGAATTGATGATCGTGAGGAGGCCAGCAGTGTCACTGCCTGATTTTTGGTGCGTACGCCGAGCTTCTTCTTAGCATTGTCCAAATGGAAAGCGGCCGTGCGCTCCTTGATCCCCAAGATACAGCCGATCTCCCAGGCGGATTTGCCCTTCGCCGTCCACTCCAGGCATTCGTACTCACGGGGCGTCAACGAAACACCATCCACTGCCAGACCACCCGAAAGCTTGCGGCGAACGCCAATGTGAAAGCACATCGCCATAATCTCGAGCGCCTGCTCATACTTCTCGGCGACGCGCAGGAAGGTCGGATCGAGCCTGTCTGCCGCGAAGGTCATCGCAGCGACACCGCCGCGGCGATCAATAAGTGGTATCGTCAGTCCGCAGCAGATGCCGAATTCGGCAGCCTCATCGAAAAGCTGTTGCTGTCGCGTTGAAATGCCGGCATGGCCGAAATCCGGTCCCCACTGAAAGGGATATTCGCTGCATCTTGCCCATTCTATGACCGGGTCGATCCTTTCATATTGGTGGCGCAAGTAGTGCGACGTCCAGCCAGAATGATAGTTCGATATCAGCCTGGGTTTTGTGACGCGATCAGACACCAGAGACAGATAGGCGAATGCGGGGATGTCGAAGGCGCCGGCGGCGCTGGCCAGTGCGTTATGGAAGTCGACTTCATCAACGCTCAAAGACAACTGTTCCAGCAAAGTTTCGAAGACGAGCTGCATTTTCTCCTGCGGCTGTTTTCAATTAAACCTGGGACTTTCTGGCTTCTTGGCAGCTAGGGCGAGGAGACTCGCCCCCGAGATATTCGACGCTGGAGAAAATTCACCGCGGTGACTATCCCCGGACCTTCGATCATAGGAAAGGAGGTGCATGCGACCTCGACGCCGGCTGCCGTAAGCCGCGGGTCCGAAGCTGCGATTGTGGGGGTTGCCATGGTGTAGTAGAAATATCGAAGCTCGATGTGCCATCCGGATATGCAGATGACCTTCTTCTCGAACTATCGATTCATGCAGGTCCAGCGGGGCACCCAGATCCAGCGGATCAAAAAAGGCGCCCCGCCGGCGGGGAGGTACACCAGCAGGGCGCGCCGCACAAACACCCTGGTCGTTGGGCAACAGGACAGCGGCGGCAGAACTGATTTGGTTATCTCTTGCGATCGAAGTTATCCCGAAGCATGCTTAGAATCTGACGGCTCAAGTTTAGCAGTTTCGGTCGGCTCTGCGCGAAATGCGCCGTCAACCCCTCGTCACCAATGGGACCCCAATGGGCGACCTAACGCCAGCCTGACGTCAAAGCGTCTGGTCCGTGGGAAAGTTCCTCCCAGGGACCACTTTACCCGGGACGGCGTCGAACCCTGGGCTCGCTTCCGTCGGCAGTCGCACGTTCATATCGCATCCTCGGCCTTCAGCGCGCGATAGGTCGTCTCGACTGATTTCGCGGTTGCGTCGACGATTATGTCGATCTCCTTACGGGTGATGATCAAAGGCGGGGCAAAGCCGAGGATATCGCCGTGTGGCATGGCACGGCCGATGACACCATTCTCGAACAGAGCAGCGGCGGCGCGAACGCCGACCAGAAGATCGGATTCAAATGGTATTCTCTGCTTTGGATCTCGCATCAGCTCTACCGCGGCAAGGATTCCGACACCACGAACCTCTCCGACGATGGGGTGTCCCGCCAGTTCGGCATTCATGCGGGCATGCCAATACGGTCCGACATCGCGGACATGCTCCAGAATATTTCTTTCCTTTAGGAGTCGAATATTGGCAAGCGCGGCCGCAGCGCAAAGCGTGTGACCTGAATATGTCCAGCCGTGGCCGAGAGCGCCGTGCTTCTCTGTTCCTTGTTCCAAGACCGACCAGACCCGGTCGCCAATGATTGACCCCGAGATGGGCAGGTAGGCGGAACTCAAACCCTTGGCGATGGTCACGAAGTCCGGCCGCATGCCATAGAGGTGGGAACCGAATTGCTCACCGGTTCGTCCAAACCCGCAGACCACCTCGTCGGCGATCAGAAGGATATCGTACTTGTCGAGCACGCCTTGGATCGCGGTCCAGTATCCTTTTGGGGGTGGAACGATACCGCCTGTCCCAAGCACCGGCTCGCCAATAAAAGCTGCGACGGTCTCCGGGCCTTCAGCGAGGACAAGGGCTTCAAGTTCATCCGCGCAGCGTGTCGAGAACGCTTGCTCACTTTCGCCGTCATGCGCCTGGCGATAGTGGTGCGGCGTCGTGGTATGGCGCACTAAATCCAGCGGCAGGTCGAAGAAATTATGGAAGAAGGCAAGGCCTGTCAGGCTCCCGGTGACCAACCCAGACCCGTGATAGCCGCGATTTCGCGAGATGATTTTTTTCTTTTCGGGGCGGCCCAGAATGTTGTTGTAGTACCAGACCAGCTTGATGTTGGTTTCGTTGGCGTCGGAGCCGGAAAGGCCGAAAAAGACCCTTCGCATGTTCTGACCAAAATACTCGACCACGGCCTCTGCCAAGAGGGCGACTGGCTCTGTTCCTTGACTTGCGTAGACATGGGCGAACGGCAATTCGTGTGCTTGCTTGGCAATGGCCTCGGCAATTTCCGTGCAGCCATATCCCATGTTGACGCAGTAGAGCCCACCGAAACCGTCGAGGCTCTTTCGGCCTTCAGTATCCCAGATGTACACGCCTTCTGCACCGGCCATGATCCGATTTGGGGTCTCGCCTCGGCTGTGCTTGGCCAGATGCGTAGACGGATGAAAGACGAAGCTTCGATCCTTCTCTCTGAGTTGCTCGGTTCCCAGATTGCTCAACCGCATAGTCCTCTCCTCGCGATGGATTGGCGGAGGGCACTCGGCCAGCCACCTGTTTAGCGAATAGCATACCGGAAGCGTCTCCTCGAGTTTCTCGGGAATGCAGGTTATTCGCCGCGGAATTCGCGGGATCGGCCTCAATTGCCGTGAAAACTAAGGCGAACCTTCGCTTGGCCGATTGGAGATCGCTGAAATGGATCTCACTGATTTTGCTACGCCAGAGCGTGTCCTGCAAAGACGAACAGCTTTCGACGCGCATGCGCCCATCGCCGCGGTGGTAACGCAGGTGATCAGGGCAAGCAATTCGCCCGATGAGCGCATGCACCCGCTTCAGTGCCGCGGCACAGGCTCCAACCTGGTCGGCCAGGGCCGAGACGGCTGAGGGTCTCGCGCACATAGCCATCGCTTTAGCGGTGCAGCGGCTGGTGCTCGGCAAACTTGTCAAAAGAATAAAAGCCAGGAGGTCGGCCCAGCAAAGACGCGCGGCCAGAGCGCCCCGCTATCGACATCTTGATTCGCAGCCGGCCAGCCCCGTCAAAGTTCTGTCGTCACTGTGCTGCTCTTCTTACGATCGCATATTCGTGGTTGCTGCGCAGGACGGCTGCGGAGCCGAGCTGTGGCTCGCGCGACGGGGCGAACCGACAGAACTCTTGCGCTGCCGGAAAAGCTGCCTCCATCAATGCTGGCCATCGTGCAGTCCAAGAAACGCTGGCTCCAGCCTGAAACGCCACTGCGACCAGCCGCCCCTTTTCCTCTCGACACCAGCTTCCTCGGCCATGTGATCACTGGATCTGATGCTTCGAGCGGGGCGCCTCCTAATGCTTGCACTCATATCCGGCAGGCTTCAGCCAAACTTCGCAAATCGGACCTCTCTGTGGGTTATTTATCAGCGGCGGCAAGCTTGGAAGACGCCGGCAGAGGATGCGAAGGTTAATCGGTCGCAAGCGGATTGCGAGGCATTCAGGCGTGGGCAGGCGATTATAATCCAAGATCCCGATAAGTGCTTTCGCCATAGCTCCTGGCGCCATCGGCACGCTGAGCGTTTGAAAGCCGATGAAATTCGCTCGGCCAATTGGCAAGCGCGTGCTTGATAGCCTTCATCTTGAACGGGACGTGAACAACACATTCGTCCCTGATGATAGGCGGGCAGCTCGCATCTTGTTGTCGCGAACCGTTGAGGTTTGCTGCAATTATCGGCAGACCTAGATCAAGTGCCAATTCCATTTCCCAGCGCACGAAGCAATAAAGATTTTTCGTTTTCTCACCGATCAGGACCAGTACCTGGCTCGATCCGTTCATTCTGTTACGAAGATTGCTTTTTACATATAGTCTTCGTCCCGTGCGCTCGTTATATTGTCCAGATCGTGAGCGTTCGCGAATTCAAAACTCACATTCTCGCTCGAATTCCATCCTTTCATGAAACGGTATGCCCAAGCGTCTTCATCGCCATCAAATATTACATAGGTCGGATCGCTGTATGCCATTTTTGTCTCTTAGTTGTTTTGACGAGCAACCCACTGGGTGCGCTCCCTTGAGAAAGCCAATTCGGCCTCGTTCACCGCCGAAGAGAACGCCTCATCGGAGTTGGCGTCCGTAATGAGGTCGGCAGTCAATCCGATCTCGTGAGCCGTCAAAGTGTATGCCGATGCCAATTCGTTAAATTTCTTGATCTGGGTCCACCCGATAAGCGAAGCTGCGATCACGATTAGCGGCTCTGTCGGCCAGCCTGGCATCGCAGGGTCAGCGATGCGTACTACGATGAATGAGAACCCCACAGCGTAAGCAATGACGCCAAGGCCCATCCAAATTTTCGCGGATCTCTTGTTCGAGCGCGCTTTCTTCTCGTACCACTTGCGTTGATCGCAAATTCGTTTCTGCAGATATAGCTCTTTTCGTTCTTTTAGCGGGGAACATTATCGACATCATCTCGTCTGTTGTTTGGGGTGATGCTGAATCGGTGCCGCTCAACGCGCTGCCAAGGTGACGATTGCTGTCAAGAATGCCTTCCATGAGCTTGCGAAAATCAGCTCTAGCGTCGACCGCACGAGCGTCATTGAACGGCTGTGCTCGCATCGCAAAGCGCCAGGTCAATGTCTTTACTGATTCTGCCAAAGCTCTAGCTTGATACCAGACCTGCTCGGGCTTTGTGACCGACCGGAAAACGAGTATCCCCATTGAGCAAAGAAACACCGCAGCATACACACCGAAATAGGGTTTTGATGGCGACAAGTCCAAAGAGAGAACCGACGCTAAAAAAAGAAGAACGTACTCTGCCCGAATCAGGCGAAGAAATGTCGCCTGCTGCTCGTTAGATGCCACGTCAGCGCTATTGTAGAGTCCTGGATATTTCATTGTAGGAGAAAACCATTTTATCCGGGGGCAGCAAATTCTTTATGCCATGATTTGGCAAACGCCGACGAATCCCCGGGATCCGTACCAGAGGCCGTGGAAACTAACTTTCGAGGTTTACCGTTGCCTCGGGGCGGTCAAGGGTATCGGTGAATTGGACTTCACCGGTTTTGTAACAACCAGGCTATAGTATTGATCGATTCCTAAGCCTGCCTGCAGCAGCCCCTCCATAAAATCTTGATAGGCAGCCATAGAACGAGATGCGACCCGCATCAGATAATCCACGCGCCCCCCAATTGCCCAGCAGTCCAGGATTTCTGGAATTTCTTGGATTGCATTTTCGAAGTGTCGTTGGTCCTCAAGACGATGCCGATCCAGCACGACCTCCACCAGTACAAAGACCATGCCGCCGATGAGGGCAGGACTCAGTCGCGCGTAGAACCCCTCAATAATTCCTGCGGCCTTGAGTGCTCGAAGCCGCTCCGAACAGGCCGACGCTGAAAGGTGAATGCGCTTTGCAAGCTCGCTTTTTGAAATTCGACCGTCTGCCTGAATTTCGGAGAGAATCCGGACGTCCCAACTGTCGAGCTGTACGGGATCGGGTTTCGACTTCATAACCTTTTGCTCTTAACAGTGATCGACAGAGCGATGGGCCGACCAATTCTATCATCAAAATTGAACCGACCGAATGTAGCAGAAGGCATCTCGGCAAAATTGGTTGTGAAAATCAAACGAGGGAAGCGATCAGCTGAGACAGGCTCCAGAAGCGATTTGCTTACCCTCCGATTCCTGGAGCAATGACGCACCTTGCGAGTATATTCGTGTTCGGCGGGGCTCCTGATCAGATAACCCATCTTGAATCTCCGAGCCGTACCGATCGACACCGCGACTGCATTCGCAGTCTCGATCGCGCGACGGCATACACGATGCAGTAATCAGTTAGGCACATACAGCTTCCTGCTGGAGACCTTTCCTGTCCGGCTCGCCGAGAGCAGGCACCCCAAATGCCCCTCGTCAGACGGGTTACCCAAAAAGTAGGCGGTGGAGTCTGGCAGCGAAATCGCCCAGCCGGGGAAGACTCAAACGCCGATGTTGCGTGCGATGCTGTCGGCCGTCATGCGCTTGCGCCACTCAAGAGGCCCTGAACTGTGAATAGAATTTCCCTCAACATCGACAGCCATGATGACAGGCATGTCCTGCACATCGAATTCATAGATGGCTTCCATGCCCAGGTCTTCAAAGGCAACAATCCGCGCTGCCTTAATCGATTTTGAAATCAGGTATGCAGCGCCACCCACTGCAGCAAGATAGGGGGTTTTATGTCTTACAATCGCCTCGATGGCTAACGGTCCTCTCTCCGCTTTGCCCACCATTGCATATAGTCCGGTCTCGGCGAGCACCTTGTCCGTAAATTCATCCAACCGGCTGGAGGTTGTTGGACCAGCGGGTCCAACGATCTCATTCCTGACTGCCCGGACAGGGCCGACGTAGTAGATCACGCGTCCCCGCAGATCGACCGGAAGCGGCTTGCCGGCATTGATCAGCTCGACCATTCGTTTGTGGGCGGAGTCACGGCCCGTCAGCATCTTTCCAGATAGAAGGAGCGTTTCACCGCAGCGCCACGATGCCGTCTCCTCCTTCGTAAGCGTATCAAGATTAATCCTGCGCACGCCGGCTGGACTCAATTCGTCTGTTCCGATTTCTGGCCATTCGCTCAGATCGGGGGGGGCAAGCCTGACGGGTCCAGTGCCGTCCAAGGTAAACTTCAGGTGCCGGTTTGCCGCGCATTGCGGGATGAGCGCCACGGGTTTTGAAGCCGCATGAGTAGGATAGGTCGCAACCTTGACGTCAACGACCGTGGTCAGACCACCAAGCCCTTGGGCGCCGATGCCAAGCGCGTTGATCCGCTCATAAAGCTCAATCCGCAGTTCCTCCTCCGGGCTTAACGCCCCCCTAGCGATCAGTTCCGCCATATCGATTGGCTCGTTCATGGCCTCCTTGGCCAGCAGCATCGCCTTTTCAGCGCTACCACCGATGCCAACAGAGATTAGGCCGGGCGGGCACCAACCGCTGCCGAGGGTCGCTACCGTGTCGATCACCCAATCGGCAACGGATGCGCTGGGGTTCAGAGTGGTGAAACGCGCCTTGTTCTCCGAACCGCCGCCTTTTGCCGCAATGGTGATCTCAACCTGATTGCCTTGCACAAGGTCAACGTGGACGACTGCCGGCGTGTTGTCACGGGTGTTCATCCGTCGGGCAAGCGGATCGGCAACGATCGACGCCCTAAGCGGGTTGTCCGGGTCGAGATATGCCTGACGGACGCCTTCATTCACGAGGTCTGCGAAGCTGGCCGCTGAGTTGATGCGGAGGTCCATGCCGACCTTGGCGAAGACCACCACAAGACCGGTGTCCTGGCACATCGGCCGCCGTCCGAAGGCCGCCATGCGGGAATTAGCCAGGATCTGCCCGATGGCATTCTTCGCCGCTGGACTCTGTTCACGCACGTAGGCCTGCGAAAGAGACCGGATGTAATCTGGAGGATGGTAATACGAGATGTACTGAAGGGCGTCGGCAACGCTCCTTGTGATATCCTTGCCGGCGATGGTCCGTGTTCTATTTCCCACCGATTTCATCCAAATGAGCTGAGACCGTTGACCATTTTGAGGATTTGGAAGCTTCGCACCCCCTGTTCGCCGCCTTCATATCCGTAGCCACTATGCTTGACACCGCCATAAGGCGCGTCCGCGGCAACCCCTTTCAGGTAATTCACACTGACAGCGCCTGTCGAAAGACTATTAATCAGCTTTCGTTGCGCATTGGCAGCGTCCGTGAAGAAGTAAGCTGCCAAGCCATAATCGGTGGCGTTGGCCTCCTCGATGGCGTCATCTAGCTTGTCGAAGGGCGCAATCGTAAGGATCGGTCCGAACGGCTCTTCATGCAGCACTCTGGCTTCTTTCGGTACGCCCGTCAGGATGGTTGGCGGCCAGTAGAAGCCCGGCCGGTCGAGCCGAGAGCCACCGGTCTCGATGCGGGCGCCGCGTTCGACCGCATCCTTGGTCAGGCGCTGCATGGCCTCGATTCGCCGCGCGTTCGCCATAGGACCCATGTCAGTTGAAGGGTCGTCTGGTAGCCCGATTTTGATCTTGCGAGCCGCATCCGTCATCCGGGACAAGAATTCCTCATAGCGAGATCGGGCAACAAGAATCCTGCTGGGGGCATTGCAACTCTGGCCAGCGCACTCGAATTTGTATTCCGAAATGGCCGGTACGGCCTTTGCCAGGTCGGCATCCTGGCACACAATGACCGGGGAGTGCCCACCGAGTTCAAGGATACAGCGCTGCAAATTGTTAGCTGCGAGCGTGGCCAGCTGTTTTCCAACAGCCGTTGAGCCAGTGAAAGTCAAGACCTTCACGATTGGCGAACTAAGCAGATGCCGCGAGATATGCACCGGCACACCGAAGACCAGATTGACCACGCCGTCCGGAATGCCTGCTTGGCGCAACGATTCCACGATGTGGACAGCTACGCTCGGTGTCTCTTCAGCCCCTTTGAGGATCACCGGGCAGCCCGCCGCGAGGGCGGGGGCGAGCTTGCGGGCTATGAGAACGGCGGGATAGTTCCATGGCGTGAAGGCAGCAACGACACCGAGCGACTCAGGGACGATCATCCTGTTCGGGCCTAACGGAATGGGGACCGACAGTTCATCGGCATGCCGGCCGTTCCATTCCAGTGTGTCGACCGCGCGCGCATATTCCCCTGTCGCTTCACCAACCGTTTTTCCCTGTTCGGACGACAGGTCCCTGGCTGCGACTCCGGCCTTCTCTGCAAGACAGCGGGCGGCAGATACGAGGATCTCGCCACGCTCTTTGGCGGGTCGTGAGGACCACGCCTTGCGGCTGCGTTCTGCCGAAGCAAGAGCTTCATCCAAGTCTGAAACCGTAGCCGAGGCCACCGAGGCAAATACCTTCTCCGTCGCAGGGTTGATCACCGGCAAAGTGGCTCGACTACCACCGGCTCGCCATTTGCCGTTAATGAAGAGCTCGTAGCTGTTGGCCTCGGACATCGCGGTCTCCACTTGACTGATTTCTTGCCGAATGAGTGCTGTTTCGATAACGAAACAGCGCCTATCTGGACCAGTTTCATCGCGATGGTCGCGGCGGGTCAAATATCGAATATTGCCGAAATCCATCTGGATTCCAGATTGCTCAGATCCTTATGGCAGCAAGCGGTCACGCCCCAGCTTTTCGGTTGAATAGTCGTCAGGTCGCCTCAGGCGCCACCGCTACCCAGCCCCGGATTTCAATCAATTCTCTGGCGACCTTCGGAATGAGCTTGCGGACCGCAGAAACGGCCGCAGAACGCTCGTCTTTGGGATTTATGGCAAGCACCACGGAGCGGGTAATCACCGGATCCACGATCTTGACAGTCCGGACCAGCCCTTGAGAGGCTTCTTTCTGAACGGCAGAGGGGGCGAGGATAGAATACGCTTTTCCCTCCATGACCATGTTGATGATCGTTGAGAGCGAGTCCACTTCAAACTTGACGTCCAGCGCGCAACCGTGTTGTGCGACGACGTCAGCCACCGAACGCCTCACATTGTTATTGCGCATGGGAACCGCCAGGGGGAATGCATGCAGGTCGGCCAGAGATATCGCATCTTCAAACGGTGGCTCGCCGGACGGCACCACAAGAGATAGGTCTTCGCGCGCTAGCACCGTCATTCGCCCCACACTGTCGGCGGTGCGGTAGAGAACCGCCAAATTGAAGCGTCCAGCCGCCATCCACTCCTCAAGCGGTCCGGTCATACCCTCGACCATCTTGAGGGACACCTTGGGCAGTTCGTTTCTCACCGCCTCAAGGAGCGGACCGCTCAGGACGCGAGCAGCTCCAGACGGAATGCCAATAGTCACCTCCCCAGCAGGGGAAGCAGCTGTGTTGGTCAACTCCACCTCGGTAAGTCGAATTTCTTTGAGAATTGACCGCGCCCGCTCGAGCAGTTTGGCTCCTGACGCCGTCACGCTCACGCCGGTCCTGTCGCGTATCAGCAGTTGAGTGCCGAAGCCTTCCTCCAGTTGACGGACATGCAGGCTCAGCGCACTCTGGGCAACATTAAGGAAACCAGCGGCCTTCGTGAAACTGCCTGCTTCGACCACGCCGACGAAGTATCTTAACTGCCTGATTTCCACGGGTGCTCATCCGAGGGCGGACTGCAATTGATGTAATCTATCTCGAAATGTGATGGCGCGATAGCAATAATTGTGCCGAGTTGCATGACGCCCTATTGTCGTGTAGTTCCAGTCTGGTGACCCCTCAAACGGCTAACTCGGCGCCCGGATCCGCGGCGATGATTTCTCGGGCCCTTCGGAGAACCGGTGGGTCGACCATCTTTCCGTCCATAGCGAACGCGCCTCTGCCCTGCGCCGTCGCATCTTTTTCCGCCGCGAGGACACGACGGGCCCACTCGAGTTCCTGTGGGCTTGGTGAGAAAGCCTCATTGAATATGGCCACCTGGGCTGGATGGATCGCCAAAGCTCCGGCAAAGCCAAGTCGCCGCGCATGCGCCGCGGATTCACGAAGTTTATGGGTGTCTGAGAACTCGGCAATGCTTCCAATAAAGCCCAAAGGGAGCAATCCGGCCGTGCGTGCAGCGAACAGCACGGCAAGGTTCGGGGCCAGGAGCAGATCAAATTCCGGTGAGCCGCCTACAGCTGCACTGAAGTCTTCAGGACCGAGCGCCAATGCGGCCATCCTGGGATGCGCCGACGCAATGGTCGCGAGCCTTGGCAAGGCGCCAGGTGTCTCGATCTGGGCGAGGAACCGTATGCGTCCGACCGGAAGATTTCTTTCCCGTTCAAGTTCCGACACCGCACTCGCGATCTCTGCTACCCACTCTGCCGATTCCGTCTTTGGAAGAACAAGTGCATCAACACCCACCATCACGGCTGCATTGAGGTCGGCCGCCAAGGCACGCAAACCGCGATTCACGCGAACTAAAACGAATGCGCCCGTGCGCGTCACCTTTGCCACGGATTGAGGAAGCTGTCGCCGGGCCCCGTCCTTTTCATCCTGAGGAACGGAATCTTCGAGATCTAGAATGAGGCCATCCGCACCCCTCTGACGGGCCGTCTCCACAAAACGCGGAACGTGAGCTGGAACGAAGAGTAGTGACCTCCAGCGCTGTACAGGAAGCGCGCTTACGGCGGCTGGAAAGGTGTCCTTGATCATAAAACGCCTCGGTCGATATCAGCGACGGCGGCCGCAGTGAGGTTGCCGGGCGGCTGCTGATGCTCTGGGAGGGCGGAGCAAGCATGCGTCCCTTCCGACAAGCAGCGCACTCATGCTGACGCAGCTCTTTCGTGCAAACGCGCCGAAACTTCCTGGCGGACACTTTCCGTGTGGGCGCCAAGAGCCGGAACTGGACGCAGCGAGGGGTGCTCCGAGTTGAAGATCGCCGCCGGAGCTATCGTCTCTACAGTTCCTTTAGGTGTGCCAACCCCAACCCTGCGAACATGGGGATGCTTTGAAATATCGGCGACTTCATTCAGTCGCCCATATGCCAACCCGGCCGCTTCAAGCTCCTGCATTGCTTCCTGGCAGGACAATTCGAAAAAACGCCGTTCAATGATCTCGTCAAGTTGGGCGCGGTGACCGAGACGCTCCATGTTGTCTGCGAAACCAGGTGCGCGTGTAAGCCTCGGCTGCTTCAGGAATTTCTCGCAGAAATTCACCCATTCACGGTCATTTTGAACCGAAAAGATGACTTCCTTGCCATCGGCACACCTATAGGCGCCATAAGGAGCCAGCGACGGGTGCTTTACGCCGGCGCGTACCGTGTGATAGCCGCTGTAGTCGTGTTGCAAAACCGGCACGTTCATCCAGTCGGCGACGGCATCGAACAGTGACACTTGGATGCTTGCCCCTTCGCCGGTAACCTCGCGGTGGTAGAGCGCCTGAAGAATGGCGCTATGCGCGGCCATGCCCGCCGAGATGTCGCAAACCGAGACTCCTACACGCGCTGGCCCCTGTTGGTTGCCGGTGATTGCGCATAAACCCGTTTCGGCCTGGACAATGAGATCGTAAGCCTTCAAGTGGGAATAAGGCCGCCCCCCCCAGACGAAATTTCGCAGGTGATCAGCCGCGGAAATCGGCGACGCAGATCAGCACTCCCGAAACCCAGTTTTTCGATGCTGCCCGGCTTCAAATTCTGGATAAAAATGTCAGCAGCGGCAATGAGCGTGTCGAGGATCTCGCGGTCTGCCTTCAATCTGAGGTCCAGACATACCGATTCCTTACCACGGTTGAGCCAGACGAAGTAAGCGCTCTGCCCCCGGACCAGTTTGTCGTAGTTTCGGGCAAAATCGCCTTCAGGCCTCTCGATCTTGATCACCCGTGCGCCGGCGTCTGCAAGGCGCGACGATGCGTAGGGCGCAGCCACGGCTTGTTCGACGGCTACGACGGTGATCCCCTCAAGAGCGTTCTGCATGCCACACCGCTTTTTCATCCAATTTTTCGTTTTGAAACCGACGATGGTTCAGCATCGCCAGCACCCGGTTTTGTTCGTTCCCAACGATTGAGAATGCCTCGTCGACACCCATTCCGGGCTTCGCAAGCATCATGTCGGCCTGGGTTGCCACCGAGACGTGGACAGAAGCCTGGGCCGAGAGATCTGTCTCGGTACAGCTGCCTCCGACATAAGCCCCTACCTTGTTTTCTTTGCAGATGAGAACTGCGCGCGCCGTGTCGGCAAGCGAGCCGACATCGGGCGTCTTGATTTGTACGAGATGCGCGGCCTTCGCTTCGGCAAAAAGCCTAATATCCTCAAGCGTATTGCATCTCTCATCCACGACAATGCGGGCGCTGGAACCCCGGTTATCCAAAATCGATACGATCTTGGCATAGTTCTCAATTTGAGCTTCTGTGGAACCAAAGTCAGCAGGGCATTCGACGTTGAGCGTGAAACCCGGAACCCTGTCGGCAACCCTGCAGATGAAGTCGGCAATCCTTTGCGATTCCAAGCCAATTTCCTGGCCGATCCAGCCGTACACATCGAAATGCAGCACTGGATTGTAGCCGGGGCGGCCGATTTCACGTGTCCGCGTGGCAACCCACTTTACGAACTCCATGAAAGTCTGGCCATCGACGCCGAATTTCTGCCGTGAGTTGATCAGGCCGTGGGGAAGCACATCCACGGCCTTTAGAATCATCTTGTCAACGTTGATTTCGCGAGTATCGCCGCTCTGGCAGTAGATCGGAACCTTGTTCGTCGGCAGCGGTAGGTTAAATTCGGAGCATATGACCTCTGCCATGGTGGAGCGCTGCTGGTGGGCCGCAACTCGAAGCAGTGCCTGGCTGACCCCGTACTCAAGCGCGAGCGGTAGCCGTTCGTGTTCGAAGGGCTCGAAAACCTTCGAGCACGCGCTAAGGTATCGAGACGTATCGACATCAAGAAGCCGAGGTTCCACGACACGCGACGTCAAATCCCAGATCTGGGTGGCGTCGAACAAAGGATCGCGTCCGCCAGCACCAGAATACTGAACGCTCATCATGTCGCCCCAAACGACGGTGCCGTCGGTAAGGACAAGCCCGACGCTCAACGAAGATGCCGGGACGCGAATGGATTCGAAATTGGGCGTCACGGGTTCGCCCACATAGACAAAGCCGTCCTGCGAGACGCCGGCTCTTATGGCAGCTTGATCGTCGTAGAAAAATGCGCCATTTCCCGGCGCGAGGAGCACGTCTTTGATTTGCACTTCAGTTCGCTCGATTTTCGGACGGTGTTGACGGGATTCAGTTCAACACAGTTTCCCGCCAAGTATGTGCCATTTGGCGGTTGGGTTCGCCAATATAATGTCCCGGACCATGCCATCGCGTTTTGAGATGGCCGCTACCCTGCCTAAAGAAACTGCCTTGCCGTCACCTTTATGCGGAGACTGGTCTGAACTGAGATGGGTTCTACCCGAAACGAAGCGTCCGTCTCGGGAACGAACACGTTGAGCCCCCTGTGGGGAGCTTCGGCGACAGGTTCGCACGCTCGAGGCCTAGGCGAAAACCATCATAGCAAATCACACCGATCGGACGCGATCGCGTTTGGTTTGGCTTGGTTTGGTTTGGTTTGGTTTGGAGAAAGCAAGAGGCAGCGGCTTCTAGGAAAGCCAACTCTTTCTACCGGCTTTCGCTCCAAACAGCTCGCGCCTTAACCTTACAGTCTCCTCGGCGAGACACAAATGCAAATGCGAGTGGACGTGGGACGAACCCAAGCTCGCACATGCTCGGCAAGCGGCGGCTGAGTATCTTCAATTCACTATTTCTCCCGCTGAGCATGCGTGGCCATGCCAGTGACGCCTATGAGCACGATGGCGAAATTCACGCGCGAGCAATCATGCGACGCCCACTAGGTCTGGACATAGCCACCGGAATCGATGCCTCGGCGCGGGGAGCGTTCTACGAGCAGCACTTCCTCACCTTGGCTGCCTTCAGGCGCTCGGCGTGGGTTCGAGTGCCCGGGGGCACGATTCGCACTCGCCTCATGGTCCACAGAACCGCGATGACTCCCATAAGCCCCTTTCTCTTCATCAGTCCGTCCGTCGATCAAGGCCCGGACTGCAACCCTCCTAGAACTGATAGTTTACGACACTGCCGAATGCTCTCAATTTAGGCTCTGTCCAGAGCTTCTTGGACAGCTGGCTTTTTCGTTATCCGACGCGAACGAAGCATCACGCATCTGGCACCCGAACTCGGCGAGCTCACCGCCCTATTCGGTGAGCATCTCAACAAGAGTGCCTGATGCGTGAGAATGTGCGAGGCTGAGAAATGTCGAATTTCACTGACGGACTCGTTTTTGCTGGCACTCGGGGACTCGCAACTCGTTGCATCCTGTTTATCATCGAGAGTTGCGGCAAAGGGTTAGTCTCGGCCATCCTTGGGGCGCGCCGGCACGAGAAAACGTGGTGGAGCGGCGAAACCACTGAAGAGCTTTGGGAAATCGCAGATCGATACGGAATACCGTATTGCGAGACAATGGAAGAAATTTCCCAATACGGAGGCTTTCTCGTAAGCGTGATTTGGCCCAATATTTTTCCCGCTCATATTCTTGCTCAGTTCAATCGAGGAGGAATCAATCTGCATCCGGCCCCCCTGCCCCAATATCGTGGCAGTAGCGCGAGGACGCACGCCATACTTAACGGTGATAAGACCTTCGGAGTGACCGTCCACCACCTTTCGGAGCAGCTGGATGGCGGAGATATTATCGGTGAGTTGCGGTTTCCTATCCTGGCTTCGGAAACAGCTTTCTCCCTAGACACCAGAGCACAGCTTTATGGATACGCGCTCTTCTGCGAGGTTTGGCTCCGTCTTTTGGACGGATCCGCCACCCCGCTATCTCAGGCTGCGCTCATAGCTGAGGGTAAGCGCGAAGCTCGCCTCTATACCACAAGGATGATAACCGAACTCTTGGGATCGGCGGACGTTCCGCGCAGCGCGGAGCAACTCGAGCGGCTTTATTGCGCTTTATACCGTCCGCCGCTCTACACCCCTCCGAAATGGCTCGTTAAGAGGGTTCCACATCACGAACGACTCGTGAGTGTCGGCGATCTTATCGGCTTGACGAGCTGAATGTCCGTACGCATCCGGACTGCGGATCTAGTGGCGATGAGGACCTGAGCACCGCGGTGCTTGGGTCAAGCTTTCGACGGGAGAAGCGATGATATACTTCGACGACGAGTTTGACCATCGGCGAAGGCCAAGTCATCTTTTGGCCCATACACCCAGATGACGCCGTCCTCGGCTCGAGACCGAGGGCAGTTCCTGGATGGAGCGATTCGCTGACGCCGAGGTCTCTGGCGACACGTTCGAAGGAAAGGACGTCCCATCAAAATCTGGAATGAACATCTAGTCCGGCCGCATCAACGTGACTGTGGCGACGGCCCGCCGCGAGACGTGCGTCACACCGAAAAAGCGTGAGACGCTTCTCATGGGTACCGAGCAAGAGGGAACGCGCTTCCTGGCGATTGACACCACGCTTGATAATCAACAGGCTCAACAATTTAACACGTCGTCCGGGATGGCGCGACCCGTCCTGCGAGCCTGCGGCGGCAGGAGCACCGGTGGTCGCAGGCAATCTAGTCTAATATCGCACGCATTGGCCCGAGGCGAGGGTCATAACTGCGGAGCGCAGTTAATGGCGTGGCGGGAGGACAACGACAGCGACTACATCTCCGGTCTTTACGTCGCCAGTCGTCCGACCGTTCGTCTACGAGATCGCCGACGACATCTGCGCGGCGCGCCGTGTGCGGCGCATGCTCGGCTACACATCACTCGTCAGCCTCGCCGCCCGACCAGCAGCTAACCAATCCTTCTGCGTCTTGGATCAGCCATGCAACAAAACCTCCAACCAAATTTGCACATCTTCGCAACCACAATCCCTGAAATTGGGTAAGGTGAAATGACAGTTCAGTCCAAGTCTGAGGTCAGGCACGGTCGAAAACTGGTGTCGATTGCGCTCGGACTGCCGCAGAGCATGCAAGATCGGAGTAAACAATCAATGGCGATACGAGTACTTATCCTAATTGAAGGCCACAATAGCAATGGCCCACCATACGTCCAGGCAGCCCAGCGCCTTGGTCTTCATCCAATTACCATTTCGGCTGACCCAACCCAATACGAATATATTTCCGCTGGAAGAATTGAGTCGCTCCGTGTCGATACTGATGATTTGAATGCACTGATTCGCGAATGCTCCCGGCTTTGTACGACTTACGACGTTGTTGGTATTACGTGCCCCACAGAGACGTTCTGTGTGACAGTTGGCAAGCTCTGCCGGTATTTCGATCTACCGGGACCGATTCCCGAATACATTGAACGATGCTGCGACAAATTTGCTCAACGTCAGCTCCTCGCCGCGGCCGGCGTTCCAATACCTGCCTATCGGTTGGTAGCGAGTGGGACGGACGTACAAAGCTCTGCCGCGGAGATCGGATTGCCGGTGATTGTGAAGCCAGCCGTAGGGAGGGGCAGCAGGGGTGTCCGATTGTGCCGCACCGTTGACGAAGTGGCCGAACATACGACATATCTGCTGGGCGGGAAGCACATATGGCCGTCCTCGCCGAGGATACTGGTGGAAGAATTTGCACGAGGTCCGCTTTATAGCGCTCACATATTGGGAAGTGAGGTCATTGGAATTTGTGCCGCTGACTTCGGGCCGCTACCGCATTTTGTCTACCGTCAGTTCACCTTTCCGGCTGTGCTTAGTGATGACGAGCATGAGCGTATCGCCGATGTTTCGCTGAAGTCTTTAAGGGCTCTCGGCCTAAGCTGGGGCCCAACAAACATTGAACTTCGGTGGACGAAGCTTGGCCCAGTGGTCATTGAAGTCAATCCGCGCCTTGCGGGTGCGCTTGATTCTAACCTGGTTCAATTGGCTTACGGAGTCGATCTCGCCGCGGAGCATGTCAAGCTTGTCATCGGCGAGGAATCAGATCTACGCAGAAGCCATTCGCTCAGTGCGGCCACGCGGATATTGATTGCTGATCGCGACGGCACCGTCGATTCGATTGACGGCGAGAGTCGTGCGGCTGCTGTACCAGGTGTCGTCGATGTCAAATTTGAGATTGAACCCAAGACCTCGATAGTCATGAAAGGCGATCACCGAGATTGTATCGGATATGTCATGGCCGTTTCTCCTAGTCATGCTGAGACCGAAGTCGCACTTCAGCGTGCCGTCGACTTGATGAGTTGGTCGATCACACCATTCCCAAAACTGGGCGGTTAAAAATCCGCACACCCACGGAGGTTGAGGAGCTGATCGTCACCTAACATGGTGCAATTGCCATCACGCTCCGAATACTAGCTGACAATTAGTTTCGATATGACCGCGATTGATCGATTTGAGCGTCATCAGGATGTGCAGAAGGATTGGCTTACCGGAACTCGACGGGTCGACAAGCGCCTGTCTCTCTCGCCCGGCTTACTCTGGAGCGGCCGGTCGAGGCTCCAGTTCTGGTGGGTATCTATCCCCATGGTGCCGGCCGCCTTGCTGAGGTAGGCTGAAGGCTGAAAGCCTAGTGGTAGCCCTAGGAACAGCCCTATGACGAAGCAGCTTCTGGAGGTGATCACGTCCGTCGAGCGCCGCCGACGGTGGTCTCGTGAAGAGAAGGAACGGCTGGTTGCAGCGTGTCTGGAGTCGAACGTCAGCGTATCGGAGATCGCCCGCTCGGCGGGCATCCATGCCGGTCAGTTGTTCCGTTTGCGCAAAGAGCTGTGCCAGATCTCCGCGCCATCGGTGCCGCAGTTCATGCCGGTGAAGGTTGTACACCGAACTTGGGGCCTGGCTGCGAACCGAGCCGGCCAGACTGTCACGCAGTTCTCCGGTTGCCGAGCCTATCGACTACATGCTGAAGCGCTGGGGACGGCTTCACGTCCTTCCTCAGCGACGGCCGGGTCTGCCTCACCAACAACCCGCCGAACGTGCTCTGCGTGGTTTTGCAATCTCGGGGTCATTCTGCCCATGTTGGACAGGAGGTCGAAGTCCATTATAGCTGGCATCTGTATTTCGGACGCCGGCTTCGCTGCGACAACAGCGAAGAACGCGTCAACGGTCGGATCATTCATTTCGTCATCGTGCCGGGGCATGTCATTGCCGCTCCGGCCTGGATGATAGACCCCGTGGCGTGCGCAGCAATGGATCTGGGCTCCCCGCGCGCATCGCTTACTGCACTGCTTGAACTGAACAAGCTCTTGATCCAGCGCCGTTTCCGGCGAGGCTCTCCGGATGGTTTCATCATCGGGGAGACGCAAAATGAGGACCTTGCCGCCACCGACACGATCTCTTATGATCATTCGCCAGCTCAGCACGCAGTTCGACTCGCACAAGCTGGTCGGGCTGAGCGCAGCGCAACGAACGATCGTGATCACCCGGCTCGCCAATGTGCTGATGGCCGCTGCCGGCATCGTGACGGAGGAGAGCCGCTACGACGAACAGTAATCTGATTCCGGCTACCATCCTCAGGCGCAAGGCCGTCGTCTATGTACCTCAGTCCACGCAGGCGCAAGTGCAGCTCAATCTCGAGAGCCAGCGTCGGCAATGTGAGCTGGTCGACGTCGCGCGGCGCTGGGGATTCCGCAAGATTGAGGTGATCGACGAGGACTTGGGACGCACCGTGTGTTTGGCGTGGAACCTTTTGCGCGCCGATCCAGGGTCCCAATTCCGAGCCGATTGACAACGCTCGCCGCTTACCTGCTGAAAATCGCCATGCTTGGCGGCTATCTCGCCCGCAACCATGATCCGCCTCCCGGCAACATGGTCGCCGGGCGCGGCATGACCCGCTTGCACGACATCGCCTTCGGCATCTCCATTAGATCAAGCCGACGATGTGGGTAATCGGAAGCCAGACCGGAGGGATACAGTAGTTCTGGCGCTGCGCCTCGACCTCCTCACGCTGATGCGTGTCCACCAAGCAGAAGCGGAGGCATTGTGGGCTATGCTCACCCGTGCCGCGACCTATCGCCACCCTGCCAGCGCGGCAGTGGCATAACCGAGTTGGGCGCCGTCGGACGGCGCTAGCTTGCGAGGGTAAACAAATGTGATGGCGAACCGGTCGGACCGGGTTCGGTAAAGGTCTCTTGAACGATGCGAGCGAACGGAGCTCGTCCATTTGTCACATCTCCAGGCCGGATACACGTGCCGGAGAGCACAGTGACCAATGCCGCCAGCTCCACCACGCGGCGACGGCCATAGAAACCGGCCCTTCTCGATCCGTTTTCCTGGCGTGGCAAATGGGTTGATCGGGGCGCGAAAATCCCGCCGAACCCGCACGACGGTGATCGCTGCGTGTGGGCCGCACGTTCTCTAGATGTTTGATCCCATGCTTTGATGGTGCATCCTTATCGTCCGAATCAAGGGATGCACTATGGGCCAGGTTCTTCATGGGAGCGCCACGACGACAGAGACTGTCCGTCGAGCGATACAGCATAGTGCCGACCGGTCCGAGAGAGCCGAGATCGACGGTTCTGTCTGTCGAGGAAGAGGCCGTCATCGTCGCCTTCCGCCGGTACACGCTGCTGCCGCTGGACGATACCTCTATGCCTTGCAGCCGACGATCCGAACCTGACGCGTTCATCATTGCATCGTTGCCTGCAACGCCATGGCATCGGCCGGCTGCCGGATGTCGAGGGCGACAAACCGACGAAGAGGAAATTTAAGAGCTACCCGATCGGCTAATTTCACATCGAAGCGGAGGTCAGGACCGAGCAGGGCAAGCTGCACATGTTCGTCGCCATCGACCGCACCTCGAAGTTCGCCTTCGTCGAGTTGCACGAGAAGGCCCCCACCGCCGTATCGAGAGACTTTCTACTGCGGCTGATCGCGGCCGTCCCCTACAAGATCCACACCGTGCTTACCGACAACGGCATCCAGTTCCCCCCGGCGCCGGCGGTTCGGCCGTGCCGCTGATCAAGGAGGCCATCACAAAGGGCTAACTCTTCCGCGCCCACGCCTTCGAATACGCCTGCGCCAGGAACGACATCGAACACCGGACGACCAAGGCAAGGCACCCGTGGGGACCAACGGCCAGGTCGAGAGAATGAACCGGACCATCAAGGATGCCACCGTCAAGCGCTTCTAACTATGGGACCCACGACCAGTTCCGCCAGCACCTTGCCGACTTCGTCTCGGCCTACAATTTCGGCCGCAGGCTCAAAACCCTCAAAGGCCTCACGCCCTGCGAGTTCATTTGTAAGGCGTAGGTGTCACACACGGAACGCTTCAAACTCAATCCGCTCCAGCAAATGCCGGGACCAAACATCTATCAGGGCAGATCCGATTCCTGTTTCCTCTTGAGAGCCCCTCATGCGTCAGCCGGAGCGCTGAACCTGCTCACGACATTTTCGAGGATGCGCGAAACCGGTCCGTCGAAGCCGTTCTGCCACAGACTGCCGCAGAAAGTGATTGATCCGACCGAAAAAACTGCGCCGCCCTCGGGCCTATCGAAATAGACTATCTCAGCTGCAATCTGCGGCTCCTGCGGCTGAACCCTCTGAGGGGGATCGCCATCAAGTGTGCAGCGACGCACAATTAGTTCTTCGGGTACCAATTCGACGGAAGCCGGCTCGTCTTCCGATCGAGCGAGAATCACGGCATTCTGCGGTGTCCCGAGCGCCGGATCTGAGCGGTCGAACTCGTAGCCCGCAGCGCCACCGCCTGAGAGCCCGTAATCGCCGAAAACGTCTTCCTCCACCCCTTCGAAGATCCAGGCATGTGCCGGATCGCGCGATGTCGGCAGGCGGCGAAAATGAGTGCCCTCAAATTCACCTTGCCCGACGAAACCGACACCGACGAGCATCTGCGGCGGGCGCCGGTTGCGCCTCCATAGCCCGCCTAACTGACCGTCGAGCGCGTGAAAATATTCGCCCGGCTCCGCAGCCCACAAGCGAATGCCGCCCTCGGCGCGCCTGAGCTCGAGGAGATGCGGTATGTTTTTGTCGCGCGCAAGGCGCCAATAGAAGCCGTTGCCGCCGAGATAAGCCAGCCTCCCGCCGTTCTCCGTGTACGCTTGCAAAGCATCGAGCGTCCCGAGTGTGTGATATTCGGGATGCGAGCCCGTCAGCACAGCGCGATAAGGTGTGAGAAGAGCGGTCCCCTCGTCGTCGAGATCCTCATCCGTTACAACATCAAAAGGAAAGCCTTTAGCCTCGAGCCAAGCGAGGATGTGTGTATCGGCCGGATAATGCCGTAGACCCGAGCCACGCTTATCGTTGATGGAGAGGAAGCCCGGCCGCATGGTTAGGATAGGACGACGGCGCGAAGTGAAGGCGATGCCACTCCCGTCCCGATGTAAGTTGTAGGTCGAGCCGCCATACTCCCAATGCTGATCAGGATTGTGCGGATAGGCGCCCCAATCGCGAACCCGCTGGTGGTAAGCGGCGTCAGCCCCGCTCCGCCGGTCGTTGGCATAGGCCTGATAAGTGAACGTCGGAGCAAGAAACGCGATTGGCGCGAAAGGTCCCTCTCGCTTTGGGAGGATGTAAAATGGTAACCAATCCTCACCGGCACGGCACGTAAGCTGGAAGGCATACGCGCCGCTGGGCATGTCCTCCGGAACGGTCCAGGTGAAACTAGGCTGCCATTGGCTGTCTTCGAGATCGTCGTCGTGGAAATGGATGGCGGCGTAATCGCGGGGTGCGTGACGCCAGCACACCTCTCGCCCACTCCATTTCGCGCCGACGACCGCGCGCATCGGTTGATTGACTAGCAACCCATGATGTTTCCCCGGTCCCACATCAACGACTCTTGAACTGTCGATACCTTGCGAGAAGTCCCATGCGGCTAGCAATTCGCTACCCAGCTGGTCCACATCCGCCAGGGGATTGGAAAAGGCTTCTACGCAGCCGCGCAAAATCGCAGGATCCTCGAGCTTGCCCGTGAAGTGGCGTTGCGGCGCGATCGCGCGCTCGGCCGCGAAAAGTACTGTGCCCGAAGAAGGTAGGCTCACACCTGCGGCATGCCCATCGACTGCAACAGGCTCGCCGTTGTCCAGCGGCTGCTGCCCGAGCATCACGCGTCCGGAGGTTGGGTCAATGGTGAGCCAGAGGCGATACCAAGCTTTCGGTTTGAGTGGCATCTTCGTTACAAGCTTAAGCGACCCGTCCGGCCACGCGATTGAGGCCTCAGCGCCAGATTGGCCTATGGAAAGAATAATGGCGTGGTCACCTGCCTCCTCGGCCAATACGGCAGCCGAGGGATCGAGCACCCCCGGCTGGACCAGCAGCGTCCAAGTGTAGGCCACTCTCGGCTCCCTTGCGGGCCCGGTCTCGATGATGCCATAAGAGCCGAGCCTGACTTCTTGCCGGCGCCCCTCATGGCTCTGGTCGAAAAGATGCGACAAGTCCTGGAAGCGCATTCCTGGGCCCCGAGGATTCGGATCAGCGCTGATAACGCGCATGAGACGGGTGCGATACGAACCGGGCTCCCGCGCGCTCACGTGCGCGACGAACGTTTCCCCCGGGCGATGCGAGAATCGATCGAGATAGCCGGTGATGGGGATTTCGGTTGCGCGCATGTTATCCTGCCTGCTGCTATGTAGGGCAGCCTGTGGTTCGGGCATCTTCAACAGTTCAACGAGTCATTGCGATCATCGGAGCGAGCTAGATCGCAGTCTTATCACGCCGATATCTTTCTCAATGGCGATCTCGGTTCCAAATGGTTTCGAGAGTGTCTGTAGCCGTTCAAGAATTGCTTTTGCTTGCCGCGTGGGTGCGAGACTTGGAACGCCGCGGTTTGCAAACCTCTTCGAGTGACCGAGTTCGATCGGATATAGCCGCAGTTCGGCAAGCTGGTTTAGCTGGAATCGGCTAACGGTGACAATGCTCTCATAGAAGAGTGGGTGCGTGAATGTTTGCGCCATTTCGGCGACCTTCACCTCGGCATCCGTGTCGACCCGTGGATCCTTAGCATATTCGTCAAACATATCGGCGCCCGACGGAGTCCCGAGGTCGTCCTCGAAGAAGTTACCAAGGCCATAGAAGATCGGACGGCCCCTGTAGATCTCTATGCCCCGTAACTGATGCGATCCATGCCCAATATATGCATCGGCCCCGGCATCGATCATGCGATGTGCAAAGGACGGTTCGTAATCAGGAATTACCTGGCGGCAATTATCAGGCTCGTGCCCGTGGTTGGTGACGATGCAGAAGTCGGAGAACTGCTTGCCTCGACGAACATTTCGAAGAATATCGGCAATATCGCGCGGATTGGGTTCGTAGCTGACTCGGGCCGTGTCGCCGGCTATGTATGTCGTTCCCTCCATCACGACCACGCTGGGATCTTCACCCCCAGGCCAGTGGCAGGGCAACACAGCACGTATCTGCCTTAAACTCTCGAGCATCTCGGGAGGAACCACGATGCTTTTCGTCAAACGAAGGGCATTTAGTCCTGGTCTGCCTGGCGCTTCCCCAGCGGGATCGCCGGCACGAGCCATGGGCATGAAGGTTGTAGCACATGAAACCATCGCCACGCGGCCGCGTGCGGTCTCTAAGAACCGAGCGGCGCCGGCTTGTGCACGATTTTCGCCCACGCCGGCATGGATGATCCCACTCTGATCGAGCACGCGGCTCGTTTCGCGCATGCCTTCCACGCCCCAATCAAGCGAATGGTTGTTGGCGCGACCTACCATGTTGAACCCCATCGCCTTCAAATCAGGACCAACCTCCGGCAGGCTGAGGTGATACGCACCGCCGTATTCAGCCTGCGGGTATCCATTGAACGAACGGATATCGGCGATGTTGACTTCCAGGTTGCCAAACGTGACATCAGCATCACCAAGAATTTGCGCGACGGCACCGAACCCAGGCTCTTGCGATTTGGTCACCGCTCGAGACACGATGAGGTCACCAACTGCTACCATCTTGAAGCCATCGGCCACGTTCGTTGCTATCGAACCGACCACATCAAAGCCAGAACCCCAGTCGGCCTGCTGACCATCGTTCCCGTTTTCCATAGACTTTCCTTGATTTCTTCTTTTGCGGTACCGGCATCGTTGCTCAGTGTTCGTCAGCACCGCCCCGGCGATCTTCGATGTGAGGTGAAAGGCTCCGCTGCTAAGTCCCAACGAAAGAAGCATTGGCCGCCGCAGGCAGCTGGGCCGGCATCTCCGTGACGGGAGCGCGCACATGGCATGCCACGACCCGGCCATCTGCCATTGGCACTAGAGACGGTACGTCGATCCTGCAACGCTCGATGGCGAGCGGGCAGCGCGGGTGGAATGCGCACCCGCTGGGCGGGTTGATGGGGCTCGGCACCTCGCCCTCGACGGGCGCCTCAATCCGAACGCGGATTGGGTCCGGCACAGGTGCAGCCGCGATCAGCGCCTCTGTGTAGGGGTGGACTGGTTTCGCGAAGAGCGCCTCGCAAGGCGCAAGCTCCACGATTCGGCCCAGATACATGACGGCAACGCGATGGGCGATATGTTCGACCACACCGAGGTCATGCGAGATGAAAACGAAGGCGATGCCCATCTCTTGCTGAAGGTCCAGAAGCAGATTCAAGATCTGTGCCTGCACGGATACGTCGAGGGCAGACACTGCTTCGTCCGCGATGATTAGCGAGGGGTTAAGGGACAGGGCGCGCGCAATGCCGAGCCGCTGGCGCTGGCCGCCCGACAATTCGGACGGGAGCCTATGCATCATGTCCGGCGACATTCCGACCTTTCGGAGAAGGTCCGTTGCAAGCGCCTGGCGCTGCCTTCGGCCGAGACGCTCAAAATTCTCGACGGGTTCGGTGATAATCTGTCCGGCGGTAAGGCGTGGGTTGAGCGACGAGTAAGGATCCTGAAAGACCATCTGCATCCGACGGCGCCAGGCGCGAAGCGCGTCCTTCCTGAGGCCCGCAATATCGGTCCCGTCGATCAGCACGCGCCCGCCCGTCGGCTCTACGAGCCGCATCAGGAGCCGCGCCACGGTGGACTTGCCACAACCGGATTCACCGACGATGCAAAGCGTCTCGCCCGCCTCGACGCAAAAGGATACATCCTCCACCGCCCGGATCACCGGAATGGTTTTCTTGAAGAGGCCCGAGCCAAGCCGATAATGCTTGGTCAGATTCTCGACTTTAAGCAAGGGACCGTTCATGCGCCCATCACCTCTTCGGCGCGCCAGCAAGCTGCGGCGTGGCTCGGCCCGACATCACGCAGGATGGGTGTCTTTTCCCGGCAAATATCGATCGCGAACGGGCAGCGTGGTGCAAAGCTGCAACCGACAACGGGCTCGCGCAGGTTTGGGACTATCCCAGCAATTTCCGGAAGACGGCGCTGGCGGCCGCGTCGCCGATCAGGCACCGATCGCATGAGGCCCTGGGTGTAGGGGTGCGCGGGACACGCAAACAGATCTATCACGCTCGCTTGTTCTACGATTCGGCCGGCATACATCACGATCACTCGCTGGCAGGTCTCGGCTACAACGCCCAGATCATGCGTGATGAACATGACAGCCGTTCCCGTGCGCTCTTTCAGATCGACGATCAGCCGCAGAATCTGCGCCTGGATGGTGACGTCGAGCGCCGTAGTCGGCTCATCGGCGATCAACAGCTCCGGTGAGCAGGCAAGGGCCATGGCGATCATGGCGCGCTGACGCATGCCGCCCGACATTTCGTGGGGATAATTGTTGACGCGACGCTCCGGATCCGCGATGCGGACGAGCCGGAGCATCTCTTCGGCCTTTGCCATGGCCACCGAGTGGGACGCATTTGTGTGGATCTGCACCGCCTCGGCGATCTGATGGCCGACTGTATAAACGGGGTTCAGGCTCGTCATCGGCTCCTGGAAGATCATGGCGATCTGGTCGCCGCGGACCTTTCGCATCTCCCGATCGGACAGCTCAAGCAGGTCGCGTCCGTGAAAGCGCACCTCGCCACCGACGGTCTTGGCGGTCAGCTTCGGCAGCAGGCGAAGAATGGAGAGGGCGGTGACGCTCTTTCCGCATCCCGATTCGCCGACGACGCCGAGCGTCTCGCCTTTCATCACCTGAAAGCTGACGCCGCCAAGGGCACGGGTGACGCTTTCCTCGCCGTAAAAGTGCGTCTCAAGGTCTCGGACATCAAGCAGGACGTCATCGCCTGCCGATTCTCGCATCAGCATGTCAGCGTCTCCGCTTTGAGCGGGGATCGAACATGTCGCGCAGGCCATCGCCAAGCAGGTTGACGGCAAGAACTGTGACGGCAAGGCAGATACCGGGGGCGAAGATCGTCAATGGGGCGATGGCGAGATACAGCCGCGAACTGGCAATCATGTTGCCCCAGCTCGGAATCTCGGGCGGTACGCCTACGCCGAGGAAACTCAGGCCGGCCTCCGTCAGGATCGCACTGGCGCAGACAGTAGCGCCCTGGACCATCAGCGCAGGAATGGTGCTCGGCAGGATATGCCGCCACAGCACCTTGGGCAGGCGCGCACCGCCGCAGAGCGCGGCCTCCACGTAGGGACGCTCTCGAACACCCAGAACCACCGAACGAACCAGCCGCGCCACGGCTGGCGTCTCGGGGATCGCGATGGCGACGATGAGAATGCCGATGCCGGGGCCGGTCAGAGAAATGAGCGCAATCGCCAGCAGAATCGTCGGGATCGACATCAGGCCGTCCATGACCCGCATGATCACGTTGTCAAAGCTGCGGCTGTAGCCGGCGATGACACCGATCAGAAGCCCCGTAAGAGCCGCGCACGCCGCCGACAGCAACCCGACCATGAGGGAGATTCGGGCGCCGAAGATCGTTCGCGCAAACACGTTCCGGCCCAGATTGTCGCTCCCGAACCACATCACGGCGGACGGCGGCTGGAGGCGCTTGAATGGATCCATGTTCACCGGATCGCCGGCATAAAGCGGGGCAGCGAGCGCCAGAAAGATCAACAGCGCCAACAAACCGCCGCCTAACAGGACCAGCGGGTGTCGCCTTGCCAGACGGGGAAGGCCGGATAGTCGATGCCGCCCCGTCGGCACGGCTTCAACTGGTGCGAAGAGGAGGGTCATATCAGTACCGGATACGGGGATCGATCAGCGTGTAAGCCAAATCGACAATGAGGTTGATGAGAACGTACAGACCCGAAGTCAGGATGAGCACGCCTTGAATGATGGGGTAATCGCGGTTGTTGACCGCATCGACGACCAGACGACCGATACCGGGTATGTTGAACACCGTTTCCGTGAGGACGACGCCAGAGATTAGATAGGCGAAGCTTATGCCGATCACGGTCAGGATCGGGACCCCGGCATTCTTCAAGGCATGGTGAAAAAGCATGGCATAGGACGAAGCGCCCTTGGCGGCCGCCGTTCGCATATAGTCTTCCGACAAGACCTCGAGCATGCTCGCACGGGTAACCCGGGCGATGAATGCAATGTAGGCAAGACTTAAAGCCAACGTGGGCAGGACCAGGTGCACGAACCATGGCCTCGGGCTTTCCTCGATCGGCACGTATCCTTGGACCGGTAGCCAATGTGGTCTGATCGCGAAGAAATAGATGAGAAAATAGCCGATGACGAAGACCGGAACGGAAAAGCCGAGCGCGGAGAAAGCGGTGAGGATGCGGTCGACGAGGCCGCCCGCGCGCGATGCCGCAAGGATGCCGAAGGAGACCCCGACCGTGACCGAAAGGATCATCGTCAGGATGGAAAGGGAAATGGTCGGTTCAAGCCGTTGCAAGATGAGATTGAGAACCGGTCGTCCTGCAAAAATTGACGTGCCGAAATCGCCGCCAAGCATATCCCGCACCCAATGGACGAACTGAACCGGCAGAGAAGCGTTTAGTCCCAGCTTTTCGCGGATGCCGGCGATCATCTCTGCGGAGGCTGACTCGCCGGCCATCATGGCCGCCGGATCACCCGGAGCCAGCCTTAGCAGCAGAAAGACGAAGACCCCGACCATCGCCATGACGGCAATGGTCGAAATCAATCTGCGAACAATAAATACTGCCATCAGGATGCCTTCTCAAGGTTCCACAATGGGACTAGCGTCGGCGTGGCAATAAGACCGGTGAGCGTCTTTCGGCGTGCGACCGGCAAAACAGTATGACCCAACAAAACATGAGGAACATAGTCCCACCAGACTTTTTGCAACTTGCGGGCTAGCATCTTGCGTCCCTCAAGGGTTTCGATATTCGCCCACTTGGCCCGAAGAGCCTCATACTCGTCGCTCTTCGGCCAGCCGGTCCAACCTTTCTCGCCGGGCATGGTTAGGTAAGGTGCGCTGAGCGGATCACTAAATTCAAAATCCGTAGCGCTTGTGATGAAGATGCTCCAACCGCCTTCCTCAACCGAGCCCTTGTTCTCGCGCCGGGCGCGCACAGCCCCTCCGTCGCCCGGGACAAGCTCCGCATTAACGCCAATTTTTCGTAGCGTGGTCGCCAACAACTGCGCCATATTGCCGGGCCCAGCTTCGTCCGTGCGCTGCAGGATGACGACTTTCTCGCTCGCATAACCCGCCTCGTTGAAGAGTTGCTTTGCTTTTTCGGGATCGCCACCTTTCTTGAACCATGTCGTGTTTTCGTCGTTCGAATAGGGCATTCCAAACGCGGATGTGACGGTGGAAATGTATTCTGGAGGGAAGGATGTGCGCATGAATGCTTCCTGATCAATCAGGTGAAGCATAGCTTGACGCGCTTTGGCGTTGTCGAACGGCGGCTGGAGGCAATTCATCCGCATGAAATATGTCTCACCCGCTGTATTCAGTACTTGCAGTGCAAGGTCAGGATCGCTTTCGATGGAAGAATAAAGATCCGCGGATGGCAGATTTAGGAAATCGACCTCGCCCGACTGCAGGGCGGCGAAAGCAGTCTGCTCGTCGGCAATGATCTCCCAGATGACGCGCTCGACTTTGACAACCTTTCCGCCGGCGTAAGCATCGGGCACCTCCTTGCGCGGCATATATTTTTCGTTTTTATCGTAAGTGAAGCTCGCGCCAGGTTTGGCAAGCGCGTGATTGAACTTGAATGGACCTGATCCAATGTTCGCAGTCACCTGCTCGGTTGCGGGACGATCCGCATCCTGCTCGCGCATCATAGGAAAGCCATCGGAGTTCCCGAGCAGATCGAGCAGGATCCCCAAGGGCTCTTTGAGAGCGATGGTGAAGGTCTTGTCGTCCTTCTTTGAGATATCCTTGGCATGCGCCATGATTAGCTGCCCGCCGGGGCTCACTTGCCCCCACCGACGAATAGATGCCACACAGTCCGCTGCTGTGACCGCGCTGCCGTCGTGCCAGCCCAGCCCATCGCGGAGCTCAAACGTGTAGGTCATCTTATCATCGGAAATGCCCCATTTTTCGACCATCTGCGGCTGAGATACAAACTTGGAGTCGTATGCAAAAAGCGAGTCGTAGATCGCAAGGGCATGGGTGAAGGTAGGGGTCATCGTCGTCACGATCGGGTCGAACACAGCGAGGTCACCCATCACCATCCGCGCCACGCCTGGCGAGGCCTGCGCCCGCAGGACCGAAGGAATCGAGATAGCCGTTCCGGCGGCCAAACCTACTTTAAACAAGTCGCGTCGAGAGATCGTCATGCCTTGGTTCCCCTTTGCCAATCGAAGCGTTAATCCGAGTTTATTTTGGATTGAACAGCATCGTGTCCATGCAATCTATGTTCCGTGGCTCCGCGACCTACGTCAAATTCAGTTTGTGTATCGTCGCCATCTCATTTAGAGATAGATTCAGAGTGGTCTAAGACCGTGATATCCTTGGGCCTCGCGTCGATCATCAGTTGCCGATTGACGACCTTCGCGCGAGCGCGGCGTCTGCCCGTGGTCACATTGTCGCTCACCATCTTGCGGATCGCCTGCCGAGAGCTTTGATGCCCTCCCAGCCAAGGGACGTTTACCACGGAAACTCCACTTTCGAACGAGCCAGTTTTCAGAGATCAGAACTCTTGAGCGGGAGGCCACTATGCGCCGCCGAAGCGTTTCGAAGCCCGCGCCAGAGCTGCAAGGCTCCGCCACGATGCGCAGATCGAGAATGCCGACATCGCGCCGCACGCGGCCTCGACCGCAACCTGTTCATCGAACTCGCAGGCTAGGACGGGGATCCGGAACCACCATAGCTTGCTTATCACGGAACCTGCGGACGGTCGGAAAAGGTTGGATTGCCGATGCCCTTGGCCACAAGGCTGCCGGGAAGATTTCTCTGTCACCTGTTACCGCATGCCACAACAGTTTGCGACGCTCGCACTTGCAAGGAGTGAGGGAAGATAGGTCCGGCTGCACAAGCAACTTGCCAAAACCGACCTCGTCATTCCTCTCCCCTTTGGTGCCTTTCGCGTGCAGAGTCCGGAAGCTCGGGTACGCCTCGGACTCGGCTGACGTTCCTAGGTCGCCGTCAGGTGTTTTCCGGCCAAAATACCTGGACGGCGGGCGCCCCACGGTCTGGCTTCCTCTAGATCTCGAGCAACACGGAGTAGTGTGGACTCGTTGCCAAAGCGGCCAACGATCTGAAGTCCGATAGGCAGCCCGCTGGCACTTTGCGCCAAAGGCAACGACATGGACGGTTGTCCAGTGACATTGAATACCGCCAACTGACTACCTTCCCGATAGTCCGCTTCCATGAATTCTTCCACGGAAGTTGCCGCGTTGGTCAGAGTGTAGACGCCGCCATGCCGTCGAGCCGCAGTTGCCATACTCGCAGTCAAAATAATGTCAAAGGCATCGACTGCCTCGCCCACATCGTGTCGCATGCGCCGGATAGCCTCATGTGTTTCTGCGTAAACCGATAGAGGTCGATTCCGCCCTCGTTCATAAAGCTTCAGATTGATCGGCTCCAAAGTATCCGCGCAGATGGTGCGCCCGATCGCGCGCGCTGCGGAGTCTAATGAACACGCCCCGAGATCTGACAGCCCAAGCATTATGTTCGTTAACTCGTCGAAGTTAAAGGGCGGTTCAATGTCCGTAACAGAATGTCCCATTTCCTCTAGAAGTGAGGCGGTCGACTCTATCGCTTGCAGGACTTCCGGATCAAGATTGACGGGGCCCCACTTCGTCCTCGCAACCCCGACCCGGAGATGACCAGTGGATTGCGAAAGCTCATCCAAATAAGGGCGATACGGCTGGACGATGATGAATGGGTCGCCAGGGTGGGGGCCGGAAAAGACATCCAACGCGGCGGCCATATCGCGCACAGTCCGGCAAACAACAAACTCTCGGGAGAGGCCAAACGATGAGTCCTGTTGGTGCGGACCACCAGAAATGCGTCCTCGGGAGGGGTTCAGCCCTACAACGCCGCACCAGGCTGCCGGTTGCCGTATAGAGCCGCCACCGTCGCTGCCATGTGCGATTGGAGTGATGCCAGCAGCGACCGCCGCCGCCGCTCCGCCCGAAGAACCCCCTGTGGAGCGGTTCAAGTCCCATGGATTACAGGTGATGCCATTCAGAATCGTTTCGGTCACACCGGACATTGCAAACTCCGGTGTTGCGGTCCTTCCGACAGTTCGGAGCCCGGCCTGCCGCGCCCGGCGGAAAAAATAGCTTTCGATACTGGGACGATAGCCTTTGAATAGCCGGCTTCCCTGTTCCTGGAGACGACCGGCTTCCGTAGCCCCGATGTCCTTCCGAAGAAATGGAACGCCAGCAAACAGACCGTCGTCCGCTCCGCCAACGGTTTCAGCATCTTCGTAAAATTCAATAACAGCATTGATGCGCGGATTGACTTGGTCATGCCCTTCTCGTGCTAGACATGCTAGTTCAGCGGGTGTCATGTCGCCCGCTCTCACAAGAGAGGCCAGACCCGTTGCGTCGAATTCTACATACTCACTGATCTTCATCGCATTTCTCCTCAATCTAGACAACATGGGCAAGCTTTGGATGCTGTAGCATCCTCATCAAGGGATTCACCGGCTCCATCGTGATCGCGTCATCGCTTGGAAAAGGTACCGGTCACGCACACGGGTGAGATAGGGGACGGTGCGCCCGACCGGTGCAACAAAACTCCAGCGCGCGGTCTGAGTGTTTCCGAACCAGTTGGGTTCACCAACGGGACGCGCTTGCTACGCATCAACCCCGAGTCGGCAGTCGTTTCGGGGACTGATCTCCGTATTGTTCTGCACAGCGCCCAACCTCTCGCGAACGATTGATAGAGCGGCGGTTGAAAGCGGAGGTTTTGGGCGAAACGAGAATGACGGCATCGGAAACCAGTTTAATCCCGGGAAATTAACCCTATCTCCATGAGCTTACGGAATCGCCAGTAGTCCTCCCGGCACGAAACTCGTTTCCTTGCGACAAGGCTGGCCTCGTAACGTGCCGCATTCCGGTGCTGGCGCTTTGGCAACAGCACCGGGAAGAACGGGGAGCAGAATCTTCGATGGGTACTTCGCTGAGTGGTAGACTCTATTAATAGAAATTGCGCCAGCCGGAAGGCCGATCTCAGCGCTCGGAGCGCCGATGGTCAGCTCGAGACTGTGTCCTATCCTCACCACATGCGCGATCGGTCCGTGCAAGGACATCCGTATTTCATAGATCTTCTCCGGTTCGAGTTTCTCGCTCTTACGGAAAGTAGGCACCACCTCGTCAACGCGAGATTGCACTTCATCAATCTCGCGAAATGAGGCGCGTCGAAGGCCCGACTGCAGAAAGAGCACATTTCCGTCGGGATCAATGTCTTTCAGGGTTAAAGCCAGGTCAGCGTCATCTCCCCTATCGATACTTAGATATAGCGTGATTTCGGGGGCTCCAAGCAATGTCATATCCGACGCCGCAGGTGCCGTTCTATAATTCAGAACACCCTCGGAACGCGGTTCGACCGCGAATTGCCGATTATCAAAGATCTGCTCTACACCGGCCGGATACAGATAGAGACGCGCACCGTCGTCTGGACCAGGGGGCGGATGGTGGGGGGACATCTTAGCATCGGCCGTCAGATACAAGAGACGACGCTCGACAACGGGATCCGGCCAAGTTAAATGGTGAGTTACCCACCCAGCGACTGACTTCTTAGCATCTCCCTCGGGCACCTGAACTTCAAAATACACAGTCACCGGCGGCTCGTTTTCTGGTCCATTCTTCGCGCTCTTCACCCAACGGTTCAGGAATCTCATCCGCTCTTCATCTACAATGCTATAGCCGCATGGTCCAAGTCTGGCGCTTCCATGATCACCGTTTATCATGACGAGTTTCTTATTCTCCACCTTGGCCATTTGCTGTGTGAATATTTTTATGCTTTCGGTTGTCGCGCCGGGATCTTGAAACATGGCAACAATCAAGGTCGGGACATTAATCCTACCTGCGACGTCAGGGCGGACCGGAGATACCAGATCCCACCATTCGTCCTTGACTGGATGCTTTCGAAGCTCGTCAAAAAATGGCTGCTTGATTATCTGTCTTCCGCTCCCATGAATTTGAGCGCAGTGAGCATCACCCTCCTTGATGCGCCACTCCATCCCGGACAACGGAGTCTTGAACTGCGTCGTAAAGGCCCATCGCACATACCCGACTTGCAGCATCCCACCTAAATAGAACGCATGTATGTAATCATCCATGATGCCGGTCGGCACGATAGCCCTCAAATGGGGAGGGCGTTCTGCTGCGACCCAGAGCTGACTCGACCCCGCCGACGAGTTGCCAACCATCCCCACGTTGCCGTCGCTCCAGGATTGCTTAGCGATCCACTCGACTACTTCGGCACCATGCACTCCTTCCTTTCGCGTGAACCAATGGTCGAGGATACCATCTGAGCAGCCTGTCGCGGTCATGCTGGCGCCCACAAAAGCATAGCCAGCGTCGAGAAAATCTTTCGCCAGCGCGAAGGGTGCGGCACTCGCATTATATGGGTCATAGAGGAAGATTGTCGGATGGCGGCCGGACTTCGGACGGTATGAAATATAGGCGATGCGCGCACCATCTTGCGTGGATACATAGCCGATGTCGCGAACTACGTCAGCTTCTGTAACGTCCGCAGCCTGATCACTTTTCATAATAGATTGACCTTTCGATATTTACTATGCGTATATAAAAATATATATGCCTATTTTTTAACTACCTCGGCGAATAAAAATTGTTACTTGATCGAGGCGATCATCATCCGGCACAGACTTGTGATATCGTAGACTGGCAGGTTCGTTAGTCGGCGGACTCCCGGAGCGACCACTGGGAACCCCGCACACTCGAAAAGGATGACTGCAATCTCCGGATGCGCGGCTCTCAGCCTGGTGATGCAAGCGCCGACACCCGCTTCCATCGCGGCGACATCGGTCGGGGGCGCAGGAATCTTCAACTCATCATGCCAGTACTTACTGCCTTCAATGCCGCCTACCACAACTCTAGACCGCTCTGTCGGATCGTTGACCTCGAGCATATCGTCGTCGAAAGCGTTAGAATCATAAGTCAGAACGGCAATCTTGGCGGATGGCGGCACTTGACGGATTAGCGTCGGCAAAAGGAGCATGCTCGACATTGCCACGGGTACCTCTACAGAAGCGGCTACAACCGCCTGGTATCGGATCAAGAAGCCGCAGTTTGAACTGATCGCGACGGCTCCTCGCTGGACCAACCGCTGCGCCGCTTCAACATAGCCGCGCTCAAGCACCGGATCGCCGCGTGGCGTTCTTCTACCCAGTGTTCCCTCTGCGATTTCTGTTATGACAGGAAAACCAAGGGTCTCAGGGTTTTCGATCGCGCCCGGTTCCATACCCCTCGCAGAGTTGGGCAACTGCCCTTGGTCGGAAGTTAGTATCCCGAGAGATGCTTGGGGTCGAAATGTCATGATGTAATGTCCTCAAACAGTTGGAAAGCAGCCAACCATGCAGCGGCCCGCTCACCGGTTCACTATGGATGGGTCTGCCGCATCTCTTCTCGCGACTTGAAACAAGAGAAGCGCGTGACCCGCGGACGATACCATCCGGAAAAACAACAGGAGCAGCTTGACCTCGAAGACCCAGTCAGAGAGGACACTTGAACGCCTTCTCATCTTAATGTCGCCTTATTGCGATCGAGGGGAACGTGATTTCAACGATTTAGCGGTCTCGCAAGGAGCGCCAGCCATTCGTCGACTTCGACATAGCCCCCGGATCGAATGCCGCAGACGATGGAAGGGCCAGGCGACCGGACATCATTGGAATCGGCCGACGAAGAATCCATCGGATGCAGAATGCCGATGAGATCTCCCTGCTTCACTTCATCCAACATCGAGCAACGAGGTTCGAAAATGCCCCGCGCAGGCGATTTCAGTTCATCGGCCGGGCGCCGCGTTTGAAGTGTCTGGCTGGACTTCCGTTGACGGAACATCGGATACTCGGCTTTTCCCTCGATGAGTCCGAGCGAGATAAGTGCGTTGCGTACTCCGGCTTCGTAGATCGCGAGACTTTCCGCACCAACGGTGCCCCCGCCAAGTTCAGCACAAACGAATACCTTACCCTTATTATGAGCCGAGATATCGAACATTCCAGGCGTATCTGGATGATCCCAAACCAACGTCATGGGCAATTTGAACGCCTCTGCCATTCCGATCGTCTTAGCCATGAGAGCGGGATCTGAAATGGGATGCGTCGTGGTCGATGGTGGAAAATCCCACGTTGGTCCGAAGCTGTGCAGATCAAACACAGTGTCGGCCGTCGGCAACAACAGGCGCGAAACGGCATCCGCGATTCGTTCGGTTACTGACCCGTTGGCACGGCCCGGAAACACTCGGTTGAGGTTCAATCCGTCGATCGGCGTATTGCGGGTGAATGCCTGGACGGCCGGGGGATTGAGCACGGGGACGATGATAACCCGTCCACAGGTTTGCGCTTCGGGCAGCCACTCAACAAGCCGTCGCGCAACAAGAGGCCCTTCCAATTCATTGCCATGACATCCGCCAGTTATAAGGAGCCGCGGCCCATCGCCTTTGTTGAGGCTGAAGACCGGGAGCGAAAGAGCTTCGCAATCGGCGCCTTTTGGAACAACAAGATGCCCTTTGCTGATGCCGGGCTTGTCGAGATCAAACGTAAGATGTGGTGCTTCGCTCATTGTTCAGCCTAGTGTGAGTTTTCAGGCGAATTAGCGCCGGGTGTGCGTTTCTCCGCTCTGCGAATGTGCGCCAAGCTGTCTTCAATTCGCCAATATAATGTCCCGGACGGTACCATCGCGTTTTCAGATGGCCAGCGCCTGCGGAACCGCCGCTGCTCCGACGTTCACAACGAAGAACTGGAATGGCGAGGGCAGGTTCAAGATCTGTGCATGAAGGAAGACGCCAGGCCCTAGTCTCTCATGTTCCCTGTCAAGGTTGAAGGCAAGAAGGCTCACCTGCTTGGCAGGTTTGCGAAGCAGTCGGATCGGCCGAAGCTGCACAGGGCTGGGGGTGGAGCTCAGAGACGACGGTTGATCAGACTCTCATCCGCGGGTTGGGTACCGGCCTTCCGTGTCTTCGTCTCGGGGCTGTCCTCGGTCTAGAGGGCGGGCGTCGGGCGCATCGGCTCGGCCACATAACTAGCGACGGGAGTTCCCCACCGTGGCCCCACCCCCAGCACTGTGCAGCGGGTTGGGTCGAGACTCGTCTAAGACGGCGCGACCTCCCGGCCGATGGCCCACAAGAAGGCGGCCATCTCGCGTGCGATCGCAGCCACGACCACCGGCGGCTTCTTGCCGGCGGCGCTGAGGCGGCGATAGCGGGCGCAGAGCCGGACCTGCCCCTTCCAGGCAATATCGCGGACAGCCTTGGGCACCCCCTCGAGCCGGGCCCTCAGGGCCTCGCTGATCCTGGCAGGATAGCGGTAAGTCCATGCCGCTTCGACCAGGGCGCGGCGGGCGCGTCGATTGCCGGCGAGCGTAAGGCTCGACCGGCGAACCGTGTCACCGGTCGAGCGCTCCCCCGGGACAAGGCCGAGAAAGGCCCATCAACTGCGGCGGCGTATCGAAGCGACGCACATCCCCAATCTCGGCCGCAAATATCACTGCGACCAGGAACGAGGCGCCGCGCATGGCCTGATAGGCCTCGACGACCCGCGCCATGGACCAGGTTGGCACGACGGCGCGCAACTGCTCGTCCAGGCGATGTAGTCGCTGAGCCGCGTCCTCGATCGCGTCGATCTTCTCCTGGAACACGATCTGCTGCGCGGTATGCTCGAAGCTCTGGCGGGCAAGCCAGCGCCGGTGCGCCAATGTCCAATGACCGCCGTTCTCGTAGATCCGCCCATGGCGCAGGAGGAAGGAAAGTAGCTGCTGGCGTTTGCGGCGCAGGTCGTCGGCTGCGGCTTCCCGGGCCCGGACCAGATCGCGGACAGCTTCGTGGACCACGTCCGGCACCCATACCCCGGTCAGCTCGCCCGCCCGATGCAGCCGCGCCAGCGTGACCGCGTCCCGCCGGTTGGTCTTGACGCGCTCGCCCGGCCGCTTCGGGATCAGGGCCGGCGCAACCACCATGCAGTCGTGTCCAAGATCGCGGACCTGCCGGCACAACCCATAACCGGTCGGCCCGGCCTCGAAGCAGACGTGCAGTCGATCATACTTTTTTCCCAGCTTCTTGATCGTCCGCTCTATCGCCGCAGGACTATTCTCGACCTCGCCGACAAACCGGACCTCGCCAGTGCGACCGCCCTCCGCGATCGCAACCGCGTGCTTCTTCTTGGCTACATCAAACGCAACAAATGCTTCGCTATACTCTCCCATGGCTCGCCCTCCGTGCGTGAGGATCGGCTCGGCCCATCCGAGCAACCCTAGTCTTTTAATCGCACGAAAGGGCGGGCCACCGATCTCCGCCTCGGAACATGACGTCTAGACCGTCTTGTCGGCGATGACATCCCAAGGCTTGAGGGGCAGCTTCCGCGCGATGTGCCGAGTGGCTGGCGCTGGCCACCCAACAGCGCGGACGGGACTCTGGCAACGATGAGGGTGTTGGTTGTCGCGCAGTAGAGCCGGCCAGCTCAGGGCCATCTCGGCGCTGGATGGCCAGAATATGGATCCTGTATTTGACGCAAGTCAGCAGGTGATCAATCTTGGACTGGAACGAAATTACAGAACGTGACTGTCTGCGCCTGCACATTCTTCTCCACAGGCGAGGGTATACGAACCGTCAAACGGGAGGCCACGCTCCGGAATATGAGCAAGGCCGTGCGCGCAGATGCAGATCCAATTTCGCCCACGACGTTTGCGCCGCTCAAAAACCCGGCCTTTCGTTCGATCTGGCTCGCCACGCAGGTTTCCAGCCTTGGTTGGCTGATGCAGACTGTTGCCATCAGCTGGCTGATGGCAACAATCTCGACTTCAGATCTAATGGTTGCGCTGGTACAGACTTCATCATACTTGCCGGCGTTCATTCTGTCTGTCTTTGCGGGGGCCATCGCCGACAATTTCAACCGTCGCAGGGTGATGTTCGCCGGCCGGTGCATCATGGCTACAACATCTGCAATGCTGACCGCATATGTGGCGCTGGGCTTTGTCGACCCTTGGATGATCCTCGGCTTCAGCTTCTTGATCGCTTGCGGCAGTGCTCTCAACGATCCCGCCTGGCAGGCCTCGGTTGGCGATATGGTGGACCGACGCGATGTTCCCGCTGCCGTTACCCTGCTCTCCGTCGGCTTCAACACTGTCCGGACCGTGGGCCCGGCGCTCGGCGGCATGGTGGTTGCCTCGTTCGGGCTTGTGACGGCTCTCGCCGTGACCATGCTCAGCTATCTGGTCCCTCTGGGCACTATATGGCGCTGCAAGTGGAAGGTTCGCTCCTCCCCTCTTCCGCGCGAGTCGATGAGGACGGCAATCTATGACGGGCTGCGCTTCACGGCGATGTCGTCGGAAATCAAGACGGCGATCGCCCGCGGAACCGTCTTTGGCCTGGCGAGTATCGCCATTCTCGCGCTGCTGCCCCTGGTTGTCCGCGATCAGTTGGGGGGTGGACCGCTCGCCTACGGCACGCTCATGGCCGGCTTCGGGACTGGCGCCGTCTTCGCCGGTGTCTCCAATGGCAGATTCAGACGGAGCTTGTCTCAAGAACGGCTGATGACGCTTGCCTGCGTCGCCTGCGCAGCCTGCTCCCTTTCCCTGGCGCTGACCTCTTCGATCGCAGTGGCGGCAATTACGCTCGCCTTGGGGGGCGCGGGATGGGTCACCGCCTGGTCCGGGCTTGGCGTGAGCGTGCAGCTGGCGAGCCCGCGCTGGGTCGTGGGGCGCACGATCTCGATCTACTATGCCTTGATAGACGGCGGCATAGCGGCCGGTAGTTGGGTGTGGGGCACTGTCGCTGAGAACCATTCCTTGACCTGGGCGCTTGAGGGTTCGGCGGGTGCGATATTGCTCGTCGCTGTCGCCGGCGTTCTGTTTCCCCTGCGCGAACGCCACGATTCCGAACCCGATCCCTTGGAGGCATTCGACGCTCCCGCTGTCGCTTTTAATCTGCAGCCGAGAAGCGGCCCGATCATGGTCAAGGTCGAATATCTGATAGCCGAGAAAAATGTCGAGGTCTTCCTCGACCTCATGCGGCAGCGCAGGCATGTCCACAGCCGCGTCGGTGCTCGGAATTGGACCCTTCAGCGCAACCTTCAGAAGCCTATGCAATGGACGGAGACATTCCGCACGCCGACCTGGACGGACTACCTTCGCCTAAACCATCGTCTCACGACGGAAGATAAGGAATTGGACGAAAGGGCCCTCGTCCTGCACCAAGGGGAGCTTCCACCGCCAATCACGCTTTTGATCGAGCGGCCAACGAGCCTCGCTCGCAAACCCGAGCAGTGGGCCCATTTTTTTCTCCACCGTTGACCTCCTTAGCGGCTGTACAGGCTGTGAAGCGCTTGGGCCAGTTCACGACTGATCGCGAGGTACTTTGCACAGAGTGTGACGGCGAGCCGAGCAAGGCAACCACTCACGCTTCCCATAGGCTGCGGGATAGGAGCGATCTGAGGCCATCGACGGCGGCGACAGGTTTCCCGCTTAGGATCCCATCTACAAGAGCATGCTCGATGTTCCGTTTGACATGAGGGCAGCGAGCAAGCGCAGATGCTAAGGCCAGCGCCCGGCGGTGAAGATCGTCGTTGGTCCGCGGTAGGCGCAGAAGACCTTGCCCACCGAGCTTGCCATCGGCGGCGACCGCGCCTTTCTGATCGAAACCGACGAGCAGACCGAGCCGCTAGGCATCGCCAAGGTGCTGAAGTGCGTGGCCGAGGCGGAAAAGCCCGGTCTCGTCAGCCGAACACGACAATGCGATGCTTTCCGACCGGACGGCCAAGGCGCTGTCGGCCGCCCTGATTGACTCGGTCGGCCGTCGGCATCGCCGGCATGAAGCATTTGAAGGTCCACGTTGCCATCAACAAGGACGAAGGTGCGCCGATCTTCCAAGTGGTCGATTTCCGGCCTCGTCTGTTGTCTATGCAAGATCCTGCCCGAACTCCAGAACCGGCTCTAATGGCATCTCGCTTTTTCTCTTGGTGGAGACGCAGCAACTTTGTACCGGACAGCCGGCCCCAGACAGCACCGTAATGGCGCGGCGGGAGAATGGCGGCTCACGCGCTAGGCGGTGTGGACTCTCCAGATTCCCTTTTTGCCCGTAGCGTGATTCATGTGTGGACGTATATGGACCCCGCCCGATTGCAACAGGTCGGCTGGATCAGGATCGTTGGTCACAACTGCTGACGTAATCCGGCTTCCTGATGCGGCTGGACAACGTCTTCGCCGCGAGCCCCGATGGATTTTCGCGCGCTTCCACCTCATCGGCCCCTAGCCATTGGCCGAAACCAAGCCGGTCCACACACCAGGTTCGGGAAGCGACGGAATGATCGTTTCACCATCTCCTACCATTTTGCTGCAATTGCCGGGGTGAGACCTCCTTCTGTTATTCCTTCGTTTGCCGCTTCGCCTCAAGCTGCTTTCACCGACGGTGCGGGCTCGTAGAATGTGTTGCCCGAGAGCATGGCCCACACGATCCTCGCATTCTTGTTGGCGAGCGCGACAGCCGCGACATTGGGATGCCGCCTTTGCCGCAGCTTACCGAGCCAGAGGCTTCGGGGATCCTGCTTGCCGCCTGCTTTACCGAGCGCAGCGCGAGCGCCATGGATCATCAATGTGCGCAGATAGCGATCGCCGCGTTTGCTGATACCAAATAGGCGGGCTCGCCCTCCACTGGATCGTTGTTTCGGCACCAGGCCGAGCCAAGCCGCGAACTGACGGCCGTTCTTGAAGCAGGTTCTATTGCCCACGGCAGCGATCAAGGCGGTTGCCGTTACGGGGCCGATGCCTTCGATCTTTCCATGCCGCTGGCACTGCTCGCTGGTGCGGAAGATCTCTCGTATCCGCCGGTCATAGGTTGCAATGCGATCATCGAGTTCGGCCATTTCCGCCCGCAACTCCCTCATGAGCGAACGGACCATGTCGCTGAGGCCGTCATCGTCGTTCCCGACGATGACGGCAAGGCTGCGGGGGCGGCACAAAAGCATTGATGGCCGGCCGACCGCCTCGCAGATGGCTTCCGCATCGTTCCGGTCGTTCTTGTTCGACTTGACGTATGGTGTCACGAACTGAGGGCTGATCAGCCGAACCTCGTGGCCGAGATCGGAAAGCACCCTTGCCCAATAATGCGCTCCGTTCGAGGCTTCCATGCCGACCAGACATCGCGGCAGATCGGCGAAGAAGCGGGCTACCGCATCGCGACGCAGCGTCTTTCGCACGACGACTTTTCCGTGGCTGTCGACGCCGTGAACCTCGAAGACATACTTCGCAAGATCCAGACCTATTCGAACGACCTGCATGACATCCTCCTTCGTTGCAGTTGGCGTTCGAGATTTCACCGCGCCTAGAGGGCGGGGTCCATACCGCATCGCCGGTGCCGAGGTCCTTCTCAACGGGCGCGACATTTCTAGTCCAGTTCTTCTCCTGCGGCTCTGACCCAGTCCCACAGAGCCTTGATGATTCAGTCGGCCTTTGCTCGCACCAAAGTGGTGAGTTCTTCGCGCCGCCGGCGGCCATGTGGGCGGACAGATTGCTCATCGACGACCACGTCGTCCTCCGACATTGTTAGAGCAAGCATTTCTGGGTTCGGCGGGTCCCCGCCATAATCGGGTATCTGCGCATAATTTCCGCTGCGGGGAGTAATTGCTCTACGGCACGCCGCCTAGATCATAATCCATCGAGCCCAGACCGATCGGTTTTGCCGGCGCCGGGGCTCGCCGATGAGGCCAAGACGCGGCCCTCTCCAGCTTCAGTGAAACGTCGTCAAACGATGTCGGCATTCTGCGGGTTGTCCCCCGGCGAGTAGGAGGTTGCTTCAATCCGCATCCTGATGTCGAGCAATGGATTGCTTCCGCCATGATCTCGTTTGATTACCGCCTCAGGCATTCCCGCGCCCTCCCCCTGAGAAAGGGTGGTCTGGTTAAGGATTCCAATCCGCAACGAGATTGATTGCGGGTGCTGCGATGGCGCCGGCTAGCCTGCTCGTATAGGGGCAGTGGAAATACTGAAACAATGCCATCTTTGTTCTCTTTCACCATGCTGCCGCAGCCGGCCTGTGGCACTGCACACCAAGGTCGGAAGCGATGCAGCACTGCCAGAGGGGCAGGGTTCCGCACGAAGGTAAGCGAATTATAGCGATCGAGATTTGGCGTACGTTGCAGCGGATTCCAGACTAGCGCGTGTACCGCTGTCACGCCCCGTCGCCGCCGACATCAACGCGATGGGCTTCGTCGAGGCGATCAAATGCGGAGGAAAGGCAGCGCCTGGATCATCTCGTGCGAGGTTCTGCCCGATGCGCTGTCGCCGCTAGTTCTCCGCACTCGGCCTGCCGCCCGACCGCTACGATTGTGCACCGGTAACAAATCCTAATTTTCCAGTGCATCTCGGATGGCGCGAATCGCCCCGAACGCATCAAAGGGAAGGGCTTTGGGAGGCTGGTAAACTTGGTCAGGCCACTGTGCCCGCTTCACCGGTGATTGGCCAGGCTGATGCGAGAGTTTCACCGCCGCGAAGTCCGCTTGAGGATCAATATAGATCACCTGGCCACCATACCCCCACGCGATGTAGGCGCCTCTCTCTTGGTCTTCAATCCAGAATGTATTGTGATAAGCGCCATTGGGCAAGTCTGAAGTGGCATCGGCATAAGAACCGTTCGGTGCGAATAAGTGGAATAGTTGAGAATTAGGGCGTCTTATCGCCTCGATCCATTCAGATGGAACGATCTGCCTGCCGTTGAGTCTGCCGCCGCGCAGATGCAGCAGCGCGAAGCGCGCGAAATCACGGAGTGTGGCTTGGAATCCGCCGGACGACATCGAAAAACGAGACTTGTCTACGATTTGGCGGGCGTCTTCCTCCGCCCCCATCGGACTCCATAATTCGCTGCTGTACAGTTCCGGGAGAAACTTGCCGGATACGCGCTGCATGATTAGCCCCAGCACGTCGATGTTGGGGTCAAAGTACTTGAACCGCGCGCCGTGCGGCGCCTCCTGCTCGGTTATCCGCAGAATGGCGTGCCATATATCGGCAGGAGCGTCAGGATGTCCCTCCGGGGGGCCGAAGTATCCTGTGGCTACAACGTAATTAAAGTAATCGTTGTTTGGCACGTACCACAGTCCCTTGAGAGTGGCGCCCGCGGTCATGTCCAGCAAGTGCTGCACCGTGGCGCCGCGATACGCGGTCGCCTGCAGTTCCGGCAGATACCGTGTTACCAGACTTTCAGGGTCGATAAGCCCGCGGTGCGCAAGAATCCCGAACACCGTCCCGGTGATGGACTTGGAACCCGATCTGGCGATGTGCTGAGAATGCGGTTCCATGCCATTCATGTATGTTTCGAACACGATCTCGCCGTGGTGCAGAACCAGAAACCCGTCAGTATAGTCCCTCTCGAGGTATTCGCGGACAGTGGCGCGCTGGCCGTCGCTGGACGCAACTTCGATGTCACCGATATCCCCCCTGGGCCGGCTTGGAAGCGGCAGGACCGGTCCTGCCCCTCGCCAGACCCGGGCGGTTCGCGTCGATTCGCTTACGTGCGAGTATGTCCATCTGCTATAAGGCCAAAAGGACCACTCGTCGGGCGGGATCATAGGCGCGCCTAGCGTCGGATCGAGCTGCCATAACTCGGGATTGGACTGCGATGACTTGCCGGCAACGCGGCGATTGAGATCATCGAATTCCTGAGACATCAAAACGCTCCTTTGACTTCGGCTAATGCCATCACGACATGGCAGCAGATCGCTAATTTTATGAAATCCAGCCCTCATCAGGCCTATAATTTGATCAACGCGACACCGCCCGTGAAAAAAACGTTTCATTTGGGCGATGGAGAACGGACCGAGATAAGCACTTATCGGGATCACGCACATGTTCGCCAGCTGCTGCTGTGTTGGACGAAGCGACGTTTGGAGGTGCGTTAACATTGCGCGTCTACTGGCCTGGCAGCGAACCGAGCCGCAATCAGAACACACCGATGTTGTTCTCGATTGGCCCGGCCTGGTAACATGAAAGTCAGAAGTCTGCGTCTGGTTTTAGCGGACGTAAAGCTGACGTTTGTAGTTCGTCAAAATCTCGCAGCCAGTTTCGGTCACGCGAACAGTCTCGCTGGTGCCGACGTCCGCAAAGCCGAAAGCCTTGACCATCGAGGGGATATGGAAGACCATATTGGGCTTGAGGATCCGCGTTTCCCCTCGCTTAAACGACAGGATGTGCCCTTCGCCCCAATCCGGCGGGTAGCTAATGCCGATGGAATACCCCGTACGCTTGAAGCGGCCTTCATAGCCTCCATCGTTGACGGTCTGAGACCAGATACTCCACACCTCACCGAGGGGGCGATCAGGACGTATGCCGTCGAGCATGTTTTCCAGCGCCCTGCGTGACACGTCCTCCATTTTCTCGAGTTCACGGTTGGATGGACTGACCACGGAAGCCCGCATAATCGCGGCGCTATAGCGGCGAACGGTGCCGGACAGTTCGAGGAAGACAGGATCACCCGGCTGAATCTGCCGGCCCGACCACGTGCCGTGCGCGTAGCTCGTGCGCACGCCCGAAGTCACAAACGGCGGGTAGCCGGGGTATTCACTTCCCTTGAGCGTGACCACGCGCTGGATTTCGGCGGCGATTTCATTCTCGTTCACTCCAGCCCTTATCTGGTCGATGCCCGCTTCGATGCCGGCCTCGGCAATCCGGGCTGCCTGCCTGATATAGTCTACTTCGGCATCCGATTTGACGACGCGGACCGCCTCGACAATCATCGAGCCATCTTCGAAACGGACATCGGGGAGAAGGGTCTTGAGGGCTTCATAATCGGCGATCGAGAAGAACCAAGACTTTTTCTCGAATCCTACCTTCGCCTTTGCAAACCCCATGTTACGCAGCGTTTCCGCGAGCAGCTCGAGCGGGGCCTCGTGGTCCATGTAGCTGGTACTGTTGTCTATCCACGAATACGCCCGGACATTCACCTCTTCGATGCCACGCGTGATATGGAGGGGCTCCCCTTGCGGCGGGATAAGCAGATACTGGGCGGAGGCATAACCGAGCGTGTTGTAACCGCTTAGGTAAAGCATGTTCTCGGGGACGGTCACCACGAGGATGTCCAGATCCCGGGCTGCAATGCCTTCGCGGACCGCCTTGAGCCTTCTTTGATACTCCTGGATAGTAAAAGCCAGGTCTTTTTCTACCTTTATGGTGTCTATGCCGGAAACTTTCATCGGAGCCCTTCAAAAACAAAGAGGCGCGCCACGCGCTGGACGGCGTATCTTAGCATCTGACCTGCGCATAACGTTGCCGTCGTTTCCGAGTTCGCGCAGGAAACCTGCGTTGAGCTGCCTTTGATTGCTCAAAATCCTCCGTCTTCGGAGACATTGCTATTTCATCGGCAACCACCCTCCAACAATCCTAATGTCTGGCCAACGTGCGGCGGGCCGGGCGAAATCTGCGCGAAGCTTGTGCCCGCGTCCGGAACCTGGCCCCTCGCCGGCTTAGATCGCTTCACGTCGGGCAGCCTCGGCGCGCGGGTGCGGGCCGTCGGAGTGTTCTGGCAGTTGAGATGGCAAGCTTGTTATCGGGTAAGAATGCGGCTGCCGTCACGGCTGGAGTCGCGTTCACTGTCTCGAGGCGCTGACGGCGCGGGCCTCCCGATGCCAAAGTGCCTGTTCGCACGATTGGCGACCCCCTCCCGTCTCGAAAGTCTGCACGCAATCCGCATCTATGCAGAAAATCCTCAACATGGGTGAGAAATAGGGGGAATTTCCCATGGTCTGACGGATATGATCAATTCGGTACAGACGAAGCTAGTTCCCCGCTGCCGCCAGCCGCGTTCGCGCTTGGAGTCTGTGCGCGGCGTTTGGACCAAGGTAAACCGCAATTGACGAGCTCCATGATTATGAACGGCAGTATCCTTCCATTAAACAGCATCCGGGACGATTTCCCAGCGACGCAAGACTTTATTTACATGGATGTCGCCAACCAAGGATTGATATCTCGTACCACAAAAATATCGTTCGAGGATCATCTAAATAACAGATTGCACGGGATAAACGATGAGCTTAGCCAATTGGCGGACATCGAGAAGACACGCGCTAGGTTTGCTCGATTTGTTGGCGCGGATAAAGATGAAATTGCCATCACTAAGAACGCATCAGAGAGCATTAACATAATCGCCAACGCGATTGACTGGCGAGCCGGCGACAGCGTTATCTTATGCCCTCAACTTGAACATGCTAACAACATCCTGCCATGGCTCCAAGTGAAAGCTCTACATAATGTTGAACTCAAATTGATGGAGCCGGATAATGGTGCCATTCCCGTAGATGCGATTGTCAATGCGCTTGATTCCAGGACTCGCGTGGTGGCGCTTTCGACCGCAACAATGGTTCCTGGTTTCCGGACAGTCACGCAACCCGTCGCGGAGGCGTGCAGGCGTCATGGCGCCTTCCTTTTGGCGGACGGGACTCAGTCGGTCGGAATCCTGCATACCGATGTCAACCGGCTGGGAGTAGATGGTTTGGCCGTCTCGACTGTCAAGGGATTGATGGGCCTCTACGGATCGGGGTTTCTCTACTGCCGCCGGGAGTGGGCAGATCAGCTAAAGCCAGCTTACCTCGCTCGCTTTAGCGTCGATCTCGGGAACGCACCCGAATCGGCTCCCATTCTCAACGCCGCCAAGCTGCGGGCTGGAGCGCCTCGTTTTGACATCGGGCATTACAATTTCCCAGGCATGATTGCCGCCCACGCATCCTTGGGGCAACTACTGGAGATCGGAACAGAAGCAATCGACAGGCACGTGACATCTTTGGCAACTCGACTGGCTTCAGGGCTGCTAGAAGCCGGACTGCCTGTCTGTGGCGGGCCTCCTGGCGACCACACTGGGAGTATTGTGGCGATTGGGGACATGGCTGCACTCGGCGGAACGCGAGAAGTCGCCGCCTACATACCGTCGCTGCACAGCTATCTTGCGGAAAACAAGGTCGTTGCATCTACGCGACGAGGGCTCCTTCGGTTCTCGCTGCATCTTTACAACAGCGAAGAGGAAGTCGACCAAGTTATTGATATAGTTAAGAAATGGTCGAATTAGCTGCGCCGGATCGCAACCGGATAGGAGAAATTTATGTCATCGCAAAGCGCGGATACCGTGGCGCTTCTTCAAGACCTTGTCAAAATTGAAAGCGTCAACCCTTCGCTTTCACCCAGCGGCAGCGGAGAACAGCGGGTCGCCGAATATCTTGAGAGGTTTTGCCGGGACCGAAACCTGCCTTATGAACTCCAGCAAGTTGTCGACGGGCGCTCGAATTTCTTGACCTGGATCTCGGGCAAAGACCCTAGTCGGCGCCTTCTTTTCGTGGCCCATATGGACACGGTGCCCACTGATAATTGGGCTTCCGATCCATTTTCTCCCGAATTGAAGGATAATCGACTCTACGGCAGGGGGAGTTGCGACACAAAAGGTTCCCTCTCTGCAATGATGATCGCTCTGAGTACCTTGGGGGACCGTCAGCCGAATGCTACGATTGTCGTTGCCGCCAGCATTGATGAAGAGTACCGCAAGATCGGCGCTCGCGCCATCGCTCTCTCCGGCAAGTCGTATGATGCCGCGGTTGTTGGCGAACCAACCGAGCTTGAGCTTGTAGTCGCCCACAAAGGGTCGGTCCGCTGGCAAATCGAGGTTCAGGGTGTCCCTGCTCACACTTCGAAGCCGCACCTCGGAGTCAACGCAATCTCAGGCATGGCAAAGGTGATATTGGCGCTCAACGAACACGGCGAGAATCTCGCTTCGCGCACCCAACCTTTGGTCAGTCCTCCCACTTTGACGGTAAGTCTGATTGAGGGTGGCCTGGAATTGACGACGGTTCCTCCATCGTGCCGCATCTGGGTGGATCGGCGCCTCGTTCCAGGGGAGCGACCGGAGCAGGCGCTGGCAGAAGTGGAGAACATACTGCAAGGTTTGCGTGATCGCGAAGACATCAAGGTCCGATCATTACTGCCCGCGCTTGAAGATCCAGCTCCCGACAGTGCCGAGTCAAGCAAGATAGCTTCCGTGGCAGCACAGGCGTGTGCCGAAGTTGCCGGGACGGGAGAGTACATTGGAGTGCCGTACGGCACGGATGCTAGTCAGCTATCATTGGCCGGCATCCCTTGCATCGTTCTTGGACCAGGAAGCATCGATCGCGCTCACACGAACAATGAGTTCATTGAATTGGATCAACTTGAAATGTCCGTTGAGATATATAGACGAATAATGCTCAGTTATTAACTTCGAAATCGCGCTGAGGCGATACGTCTTGAGAGAGAGCCATGGTCCGGCTCGTCCACTCTCAATCGGGAAGGGATCATCGCGATGAATGATCATGGTCGAAAAGTTCTGGTGATGGCCAGTAGCAAGGGTCTTGGCTTCGCCATCGCCAAACAACTAGCTAAAAACCGCTCGGAGGTTGTTATTTGCGGTCGTAACAAGGCTACACTAGACAAAGCCGTAGGTAATCTACAGAGAATTGAGGGATGCGCTGGCGCTTATGGCGTAGTTGCAGACTTAGCCCGGCGAGCAGATGCCGACATGTTGTTGCAACGCACTTTGGAGCTCCTCGGGAGCATTGATTGCCTCATCGTGAATTCCGGTCACATGCCGTACGGAACCATCGAAGACCTAAGCGACGATGATTGGGACCATTCCTACGAGACGCTTCTCATGAGTGCAGTAAGGGTGACTCGAGTAGCAGCCGCTGCGATGAAAGCGTCTGGTCGTGGGGGTGATATCGTCTATGTTACCTCGGCGGGCGTGCAGGAGGTGACAGGTCACCTACTCCTCTCGAACGTCATGCGTGCCGGAATAGCAGTATTAGCTAAGCACCTCGCAGACACACTTTCGGGAAGTGGCGTTCGCGTGAACGTTGTCGCGCCTGGTTATTTCGACACGGGCAGAGTTCACAAGAGAATTGAGGCGTTGATGGTCGACGAAGGCCTCAATCGAGATGCCGCCATCGAACGTGTGGCCAAAACCAATCCCGTGGGGCGAATAGGAACTGCCGACGAACTCGCGGAGCTAGTGGGATTCATCGTCGGTGACCGAGCAAGGTACATCAATGGCACGACAATAGTGATTGATGGAGGGGGCAGCCGCCTTGTAACGTAGCTGCAGGTGGACGTTGGTGCATCTCTGGCCGCATTCGAACTCGGCGCTCAAGCTGCTGGCGTTCAGTTCCCGGCGCTTTCCATGCGGCGTTCCTTTATGGCGTTTTCCAACCAGCCAACCTTCATCTCGGGAACTGAGGAGAGCAGAAGGTCAGTGTAGGCGTCGAAGGGCGGGGTGAGCACTTCAGTCTTGGAGCCATAGCGCACGACCCTTCCTTGATACATCACTGCGATGGAATCGGCGATCGCCTTTACCGTCGCGAGATCGTGGGTAATGAACAGATAAGCCACGTCCTCAATCTTCTGCAGACGCAGCAGTAGCTTGAGGATGCCATCAGCCACAAGCGGGTCGAGAGCGCTGGTCACCTCGTCGCAGATGATAAGTTTCGGCCCGGCGGCGAGCGCTCGAGCGATACAGACGCGCTGTTTCTGGCCGCCCGAGAGTTCGGCAGGATAGCGATCAACGAACCCCTCGCCCATCTCGATCTCGTCGAGCAGTTCCGCCACGCGATCATCGCGCTCACGACCCCGCATCCCGAAATAAAATTCGAGCGGACGGCCGACGATGGTGCCAACTGTCTGGCGCGGATTCATCGCCACGTCAGCCATTTGGTAAATCATTTGCAATTCGCGCAGATCGTCCGTCGAGCGCTCCGCCAACCTCGGCGTAAGCGTGCGGCCGGCAAAGGTGATCATGCCGGATGTGGGCGGCAGCAGACCTGTGATAGCGCGCGCGAGCGTGGACTTACCCGAGCCGGACTCGCCTACCACGGCCAGCGTCTGACCGGGATGGACCTCTATTGAAACGTCCTGCAGCACCTTTACATGACCGCCATAAGCCGCGGTGATATTCCTCACCTCGAGCACCGGACAGGCTGCCGGCCTCTTTTCCTGATGCTCGATCGAACGTACCGATACCAGCGCCTTGGTGTACTCCGTCCGCGGTGCCTCGATGATCTGCCGCGTCTCGCCATGCTCGACCATTTTGCCGTGACGAAGCACCATGATCTCGTCCGAGACTTGGGCAACGACCGAAAGGTCATGCGTAATATAAAGGGCCGCGACGCCAGTATCACGGATCGCATCCTTTATTGCGGCGAGCACATCGATCTGTGTCGTCACGTCGAGCGCCGTGGTGGGCTCGTCAAAGACGATAAGGTCGGGCTCGGAGCATAGCGCCATGGCTGTCATGACGCGCTGCAATTGACCGCCAGAAACCTGGTGCGGATAACGACGGCCGATGGTTTCCGGGTTGGGCAGGCCGAGCTTTTTGAACAGCGCCATGGCGCGCCTCTCCGCCTCGGCTCGGGTCGCAACACGGTGCAGCAACGCGGACTCTATGACTTGCTCCATTAGACGAAGCGCCGGATTAAACGCTGCGGCAGCCGACTGCGCGACATAACAGACTTTGTTGCCGCGCACTTTGCGCAATCCCGAGACGCCGCCTGCTAGAATGTTGCGCCCGTTGAGGAGAACTTCGCCCCTTGTGATGCGCACACCGCCTCGCCCATATCCCAACGAGGCCAGACCGATGGTCGATTTGCCGGCGCCGGACTCGCCGATCAGGCCCAAGACGCGGCCTTTCTCCAGCTTTAGCGAAACATCGTCGACGATCACGGTATTCTGCGGATCGCCGCCCGGCGAGTAGGAGGTTGCTTCGATCCGCAGTCTCCTGATTTCGAGCAACGGACCACTTTCGTCATGAGGTTGTTTTATTACCGCCTTAGGCATTGCCGCGCCCTCCCCTGAGTGAGGTGGTCCGATTAAGGATCCAATCTGCGACCAGATTGACTGAGATGGCGAGTGCTGCGATTGCCCCCGCTGGGATGAGGGCAGCGGAAATACCGAAAACAATGCCATCTTTGTTCTCTTTCACCATTCCGCCCCAATCGGCTTGTGGCGGCTGGACACCGAGGCCAAGGAAGGACAAGGCAGACAGGAAGAGCACGGCGAAGATGAAGCGCAGGCCGAGTTCGGAGACTAGCGGCGACAGCGCATTGGGAAGAATTTCGCGGAAGATGATCCAGGCGCGGCCTTCGCCCCGCAATTTGGCCGCCTCGACGAAGTCCATCGCATTGACGTCGGCGGCCACGGCGCGGGACAGCCGGTAAACGCGGGTAGAGTCCAGTGTACCCATGACTAATATCAGCGTCACCACGTTGGATGGGAGCACCGACAGCACGACAAGACTGAAGATCAACGTCGGGATCGACATCAACAGATCCACGAACCGCGACATTGTCATGTCGAACCAGCCACCGACGACGGCTGCGGTGAAGCCGAGTATAGACCCCAGCGTAAAGGAAAGCGCGGTAGCGGCGGCAGCTATCAAGATCGTAGTGCGGGCGCCATAAATCATGCGCGAGAGCAGATCCCGTCCGAGATTGTCGGTGCCCAACCAGTGCTCGCCCGACATGGGCATCCAAACGTCGCCGACGATCTCGCCCAGCGGATGCGGTGCGATCAGTGGCGCGAAAATCGCTGCAAAGAGGAACAATCCGGTGAAGAACAGGCCGATCGCGGCACCGAGGGGTATGCGAGGCCGGGGTTTGGCGAGTGGAGCTGACGAAACGCTCATTTAGGATGCCTGAGCCGCGGATTGGCGATGACTGAGGCGACGTCAGCGATGATGTTCAGGCCGATATAAACGGCCGCGAAGATGAGGCCGACGGCCTGCACGACCGGCACGTCGCGCTTTGAGACATGGTCGACAAGATATTGCCCCATGCCGGGGTAAACGAAGATCACCTCGACGACGACAACGCCTACGATCAGGAAGGCCAGGTTGAGCATCACCACATTGATTACCGGCGCGATGGCGTTCGGGAATGCATGGCGGCGGATAATCTCGATCTGCCGCAGCCCCTTGAGCTCGGCCGTCTCTATATAGGCCGACTGCATCACGTTCAGGATCGCAGCGCGCGTCATACGCATCATATGTGCGAGCACGACGAGCGTTAGTACCGTCGCCGGGAGGGCGATGGCCTTCATGCGCTCCAGAAACGGCATGCCAACGTAGACAGTGGAGATACCTGGAAGCCACTGCAGCTTCACGGCAAAGAAATAGACCAGGAGGTAACCGATGAAGAATTCGGGAAGCGAGGTTGAGGTAAGCGCGAATCCGGAGATCAGCTTGTCGATTGCGCCGTTGCGATAGCGCACCGCCAGCAGCCCGAGGATGATGGCGAGCGGGACAGCCACAGTCGCCGCGCAGAAGGCCAGGAAGAGTGTATTCCACAGTCGGGGCAGCAACGTCGCGGTAATCTCCTGTCGCGAAGTGAGCGCAGTGCCGAGATCGCCAGTCAGCACACCGCCCAACCAGCGGAAATAGCGGATATACGCCGGGTCGTTAAGGCCCAGCTCGGCGCGCAGATTGGCGAGTGCTTCCGGGGTTGCAGACTGTCCGAGAATGGCTTGCGAAACGTCACCTGGCAGGATTTGCGTGCCGGCAAAGATTAGGATCGAGACAAGGAAAAGGAGCAGGATTCCAAGCGCGACGCGCTGGGTGATTAGTCTTACAATGGGGGACATCGCCGAAAACCGCATTACGCCGCCAGCCAGCACTTGGCCAGCGCGCAGTCATTCATCGGATTGGTATAGTCGCCGCCAAAGGCGCGCCGGTTGAAATAGTCGAGTTTAAGTGACATGAGACGTTCCTCAATACTGTTAAGGCCGACAAGGCGGCCAACCAAATGAGCGCAACCCGGCCAGGCCAGGCTGGTAGGCGCCCGTCACGTTGCATTCGCACCCAGGACGCGTAGGCCAGCGACCCTCGAGCGTGAGGGTAATTGGCGCGCTTATCTCGGGCGCAGCCAGGGGACCTACATCGCGCCACTAACAAGATCTGATAAGCTGTCCCTGTCGGATAATGCGACCTATGCCTAACAACCAGAGAGTGGCCGGGTAGCGTCCGAGCTGAAGGTTAACGGCGCCGACGAACTAGGCCTTCAGCCAGCATTTGGCAAAAGCCAAGCTGTTCATCAGAGCGTCGTGCCAAGCGACATAGCCGCCAACCTTGTCGGAAATAGCGTCGATAGCCTGGTTGAACATTGGCACGATCACGCCTCCCTCATCGCGAACAATGATGGCAATCTCGCGATAGAGATTTTTCCGCTTGTCCTGATCGAGTTCAGCGCGCGCTTCTATGAGAAGCTTATCGAACTTCTCGTTAGAGAAATGGGTGTCGTTCCATACCGCCGTTGAAAGATACGTGGTCGAGTACATCTGGTCCTGTGTCGCTCGGCCTGACCAGTATGTATTGCAGAAGGGTTGCTTGTTCCAGACCTCCGACCAGAAGCCGTCGTCCGGCACGCGCTGGATCTCAAGTGTAATGCCGGCTTTGGCACAGCTCTGCTGGTAGAGCTGTGCAGCATCGACCGCTCCAGGGAAGCCGGCGTTCGCGACCCGAAGGAGGATCGGGCCGCTGTGACCGGATTTTTTGTAATAATGCTTGGCTTGGTCGGCATCGAACTCGCGCTGGGGAATGTCTTCGGGAAACAGGCGGTATGCGTTGTTGATCGGGAAGTCGTTGCCGAGCGTGCCGTAGCCGCGTAGGATCTTGTCGAGCATCTCCTGACGGTCGATAGCAAGCTTGAGTGCCATCCTCAGATCGTTGTTGTCGAAGGGCGGGGCGTCACAAAACATATTGAAGCAATAGTAGCCAGGACCCGAGACGGCCTCCACCTTCAAGTTGGGCGCCCGCTTGACTAGATCGACGACCTTGGGCTCGACCTTGTCGATTATATGCACTTGGCCGGCCTGCAGCGCGGAGATACGAGCCGTCGCGTCATTGATGGCGAGGAGCTCAATCTGGTCGGCAAAACCCATTTTATCCGGCTGCCAGAAATTGGCGAAACGCTCGCCGCCGTACCGAACGCCGGGCTCGTTGACGCTGGCCTTATACGGCCCAGCGCTGATGCCTTCGGCTGGATTGTCCTTCCCCCCATTCGGCTGAATGATTAGGTGATAGTCGGTCATAAGGTAAGGGAAGTCAGCATTGGCATCCTTCAAGGTTACGACCACTTCGTCACCATTCGCTTTTATGGTGTCGATGCTCTTCAGCACACCTAGCGCGCCGGACTTCGATTTCGGGTCAGAGTGACGCTCGAGAGTCGCCGCCACATCCTTCGCCGTCACCGCCTTGCCGTTGTGGAACTCGAGCCCCTTGCGGATCTTCATCGTCCAGGTTTTGGCGTCCTTGCTGGCCTCAATGCTCTCAGCGATGCGGTTTTCAAGTCCGCCGTCTGGCACCATCGCTACCAGATACTCGCCCCAGCAGGCGCCGAAAATTGACGACAAAGTCGAGAACGTCGCCGGATCGAGACTATCGGTTGCGCTACCTCCAGAAAGACCGCCCTTAAGGATACCGCCGCGTACTGGCTCCTCCGCTCGCGCAACGCTAGTGAGGAGCGAATTCGCAAACGTCGCCGAGACGCCGAGCGCCGCTGCGCGGCCGAGAAATTCACGCCGGCTCAGCCGGCCCGCAGCGAAGCGAAGGCTGAGATAATCGAGTTCCTGCGACATTTTGGATGCTCCTCGGTTAAGATGCGTTCCCTTGGGCCCGGATGATGCGGCCTCTATTTAGAGCACCATTGGTACCAGCACCAATGTGCCGCTTTGCATGTATCGCCCATCTATCCGAGCACGAAATCGGCGTTTTGGCCGCCATTCGCGCAGGATCCCTCCCGTGGCCTTGCCGCTCAGAATAGGGGGTGTTCAGCTGGGCACCAGGTGATCACGATCAAACTGGATGACCCTCTCGTCACATTCAAACGCCCCTCCAATTAAGCCCATCGTCCTGTATAGGCAGATTTTTTCTCTGCGCTCCTGCCAGTCAGAGGGGGGTCAGGAGGGCGGTGGTTATTGCCGGTGAAGGCAGTCGCTAGTGACTTGCCTTCCCTTTGAGATGAAGGAATGACAGCCAAACCCGGTAGGCTCGCAGGAAACGCAGCTTCGCGCGTCGTGGTGCCGGCCACTTGAGCCGCGCCACTGCGCAGGAGCGGCTGGTCGGTTAAAGTACGGACTGCTGAGCTCATGCGGAATCGAGGCCATCCGCGGCCAATGGATGAGGCCCACGTCCTCAACCGCGTAAAGCCGGCGCGGGCAGCGACGACGAGAGCGTCTACACGTTTTGTGCGCTCTTGACGTCGAACATCCTTATGCCGGTTGCCCAGCGCACGTTAGGCAACCAGGATCGAGCCGTAAGTCCCGCCGTCAGGATTCGAGCCAGCATACGGCTAAGGCGGAGGCGTTGCTCATATCGCGCGCTGGATGCTTTACGAACCCTTTAACACCAGGCCCCGTCGCATCGATGAACTGGTTAAAGAACGGCGCGATTAAGCCGCCCTCGTCGCGAACGATGATTGCCATCTCGCGATAGAGGTTTTTGCGCTTGCCCTGATCGAGTTCGGCCCTCGCCTCGATGAGAAGCTTGTCAAACTTCTCGTTGACGAAGCGCGTGTCGTTCCATGCGGCCGTCGACAAATACGCGACGGAGTACGCCTGGTCCTGCGTCGCGCGACCAGTCCAGAAGGTGGCGGCGAATGGCTGCTTTAACCAGACTTCCGACCAGTAGCCGTCGCTCGGCTCGCGCTTGACCTCGATGGCAATTCCGGCCTTGGCGCAGCTCTGCTGATAGAGTTGGGCGGCATCAACGGCACCGGGGAAGGCGACATCAGAGGTGCGCAGCAGGAGCGGCCCGCTATGGCCCGACTTCCGATAGTGAAACTTTGCTTTGTCCGGATCAAAGGTGCGCTGCTCGACATCGTCAGAAAACAGCGGGTACGAAGCGTTGATTGGAAAATCGTTGGCCACTGAGCCATAGCCGCGCAGGATTTGGGTGAGCATCTGCTCGCGATCGATGGCGAGCTTGAAGGCCATCCGGAGATCGTTGTTGTCGAAGGGAGGCGTGTCGCAGAACATGTTGAAGCAATAGTAGCCGCGTCCCGAAACGTTCTGGACGGTCACGCCAGGGATACGCTTGACCAGGTCCACAACCTTCGGCTCCACGCGGTCGATCATGTGGACCTGGTTGCTTCGCAGGGCCGAAATACGCGCCGTGGCGTCGTTGATGACGATGATCTCGATCTGATCGGCATGGCCACGCTTTTCGCCCTGCCAGAAATTCTTGAATCGTTCGCCGCCGTGCCGTACGCCCGGCTCATTAACGGTAATTTTGTAGGGCCCCGCTCCGATGCCGGCAGCCGGATTGTCCTTGCCCCCGTTCGGTTGGATGACGAGATGATAATCAGTCATCAGATAAGGGAAGTCAGCGTTGCCGCCCTTCAGGGTGACGACGACCTCGTCGCCATTTGCCTTGAGCGTGTCAATGCTCCCCAGCACGCCCAGAGCGCCCGATTTTGACTTGGAATCCGAGTGCCGCTCGAGCGTCGCCACCACATCATCCGCGGTCACGGTCTTGCCGTTGTGGAACTCGACCCCCTTGCGGATCTTCATCGTCCAAGTCTTGGCGTCCTTGGATGAGCCGATTTGCTCGGCGAGGCGGTTCTCAACGCCGCCGTCCGGGGTCAGTTCCATCAGCAGCTCGCCCCAGCATTTGCTGAAGGCGATCGGGACCGCGCCGGGGAAGAAAGCCGGGTCGAGAGTGTCAGTCGCTTGACCGCCCTGAAGGCCGGCCTTCAGAATGCCGCCCTTGTGCGGGACCTGCGCCTTCACCGCGCCGGCAAGAAGCGAGTTGGCGAAGATGGCGCTCACGCCGAGCGCCGTAGCACGACCGAGAAATTCACGCCGGCTCAGTCGGCCGGCAGCGACGCGGCGGCTGAGATAGTCAAGTTGCTGCGACATTGGTTGCTCCTCGTTCAGACATGTTCCCATGGGGCCAGACAATGCGGCCTCTATTTTGAGTATCAGTACCAGCACCAATGTGCCGCGTTGAGCGAATTGCCCTTCTGACGGCGCAGGAAATCGGCGTTTTAGCCGTCATATGCGCAGGATCGCCAAGATGACCGTTTTGAGGTCTGGAACGGGAATTGCGGCGGAGTCATCTTGAACGTAAGCGGCTGTCCACGTGAGCCTACGTGATCGGGCAGCGGGGAAGGCGTCAACCAACTTTGCAGGCCGACCGGCGGCATGTCTTCCTGAGCCGTCGCTTTGGACACGCGAATTCTTGGTGGCATCCCCAGGAGCAGGCGACTGGGGCCAGACTTCAACACGCGACCCTCGCTCCAAATACGTCGATTTGAATCTCTTCAACCCCTTACAAGTCCGTCCGATCGACCTTCGGTAAGCGGCTTCTGAATACGAGATGCTTTTCTAGGGAGAACCACGCCGTGCCGACGCCGCCAGCGGTTGCGGCTGGCTTCGTCGGCGAGCAACTCGATTATCGCAAGCGCGCTGCTGCCGCGGTCGAGATCAGCGTTGTTTTCGCTACTTCCCGCCAACAAGCAGCTCGAATAACGGTGCCAACGAGGGCTGCTTATCAAGGTCCTCGACGAATTCCCCAATCAACTCGAGCTGTGTATCGGAGAACGGCAACATGGACGTTTCGGCGCAAGCTTTGAGTTTACGCATGCCATCGGCGAGCGAAGCTGGATTGTCCGGATGGCCGAATGGCTTGTCAATCCGAATGAAATGTTCTGCGCCGCCCCTTAGCTTCACGGTAACTGCTGTCGGCGAATTTTGATGCAGGCCGTGAGTACGATCGATCTCTGGATCAACTTCAATCTTCGTGACAGCCATGATCCGGCGAACGGCCGGATCCTCAAATGCTTCCGGACGGAAATCGCTAATTCCTACTGTGCCGTGTTGCGCCGCGACAGAGATGACGTAAGGTAGGCTGAAGCGCGCGACGACCGGGTCCTTTGGGTTCCACTTTTGGTCGCGCGGCTGTACCACATAACTCTCAGCGACGAGACGGTTCACCCCGAGCTCAAGTGTGACAATATCCTCCCCCTTGAAGCCGTACTTATCGCGTAATTGCTTAAGTCCATCGATCCCGGGATGCATAGCCCTGCAAGCCGGCCAAGCTTTGAAGCTGATCTCAGTGTTCACGTAGTCCTGACCAAGTTTCTCCATAAGCAAATCGACGTCGTAGCTAGGTTCGAAGGCCCTGTAGAAGCCATACTTACCAAAGAAGGGCTCCCGAGGACCGTTGAAACCCACCATAGCTGACAGGGCCGATTCCACCCCCGAACGCGCCCGCAATCCTTGTTGCAGCGACACAGTGTGCGCGCCTTCCTCATACATCTGTACTTCCCCGGCGGCGTGGGCGTAAGCAATGCCGAATGCATTTCGGGTTTTCTCTTCATCGAGCCGCAGCAATTTTGCGCTAACCGCAGTGGTGCCCCACACCGCAACAATATTGTCGCGGCCGGTTTTCAATGAGTGGGTCGTCACGCTCCGCGCAAGTCGCATGTGCAAATCCATAGCCGTCGCTAATGCGACCAACAATTCGCTTCCGGTAATAGAAGGATCGCGTTCCGCGAGCGCCAGCGCCGGCGGCACATTGTAAGCGCTGGCGTGGCAGCCGTTGATACAAAGCTCGTAGGTATCATCAAAGTCGATGGCTCTAGCCGTGGTGGCGTTGACAAGGGCTGCCAAGCAGGCCGGAAGCTTTTCTCCAGAAACCCAGACGGTGCATTCCGCCTTGCCACCGGACAAGCTGCCCAGCCTACGTGCGAAGTGCGCGATCGGGTCATCCGATCCCCCGATCGCGCTGGCAAGCGTGTCGAGAACGGAGAGTTTCGCGCGTTCGATCGACTCCTTAGGTATTGTTTCTGCGCGCGAATCAACAATGTGCCTAATGAGTTGCGCCGTCAAATCCATCGCCAAACCTCCCGCAATTAATAAGCTTCTGGCAAAGTGTGGGGACAGCCCCGCCCCTGCGGCTGCTGCTAGATTGCCATGGCATCCCTTGCCCAATCAGCTTTGATTGATCGATCTGCAGGAGTTGTCCTGCATGTCTCTTCCTCAGAAAACAGTTGGGACAGCGTTTCAGTATTTGCCTCGTAGACCACCCAGAGATCGAACGGTTGCTAGTTTCCGCTGGTTGGTGATCTAGCAGTCCAGTACCGAATGAGTCTGTTCACAGCTTCGCTCTGGTCGATCTGGACGTCATGCCCCGCATTGTTCAGCAGGTGGAAATCCGAATTCTTTATCAGCTTGACCAGCTTTACACCGCGGTCAGGCGGCACTGTGGGGTCGTTCTTGGACCAGATAATCAATGTCTCGGCCCGAAGCCGATCAAGGTACGGGAACACATAGGTTTGCTGCAGCACAACGTACAGACGGAGATTGGTTTCTTCTTCGGGCAGGTTCTGGAGAATCTCGTATTGCCCGCGCGCCGCGGCCCGCCGATAGGCCTCTCTTTTAGCCTCTTCCACATCCTGCCCATAGGCGCGCGTGGTCTTTCGCCAGGCGGCGATGTACTCCTCTTCGCTCGGCATCGCGCTGGAATTATCGTAAGCTTCCGTATAGGCCTGCCACCAAGTTTCGTCGCGGTCGTCACCATAGGCCGGAGAAACGGAACTGGCTGTCAGCAACACAAGCCTTGAGACAAGATCGGGACGCAGGATCGCGACCCGCGCGGCGACGAATGACCCTTCTGAATGTCCGACGAGGGTGATCTGCTTCAACCCCATCGCTTCGATGAAGCCGATCACGTGGTCTACACGACCAAGGCGGTTTACGAATTTTTGATCGGCGGGATAATCGGTCCCGCCGCACTGCAGTTGATCTACCGCGATAACCCTGAACTGATCGGATAGCTCGTTGAGCTGCCGCACAAAGGAACTCTTTCCGTCTGCACCAAAGCCGGCACCGTGCAGGAATACGATAGGCTCGCCTATTCCGCTCTCATAGTATGAAGTCCTGATACCACTGACTGTAATGCTGCGTTCAGAGATCATCTTTTTCCTTGACGTAAGACGAGCCGCAGGCCTTGAAGTGCTGTGCGGAAACTGCAGGCTTGCCAGCGAAGCGCCAACCTACCAAGCCCGTGGTCGCCATGCTGAGCAAAGCTGTCTTTATCGCGCAGGAAACCGGCGTTTTTGGTCCCTTGCGTGCCCTGTCCCTCCGCTGGACAGGACCAAAGGAACGGAAAAGACAGGTTCTGCATTGTGGCACCGCCGCTGACAGTATTGCCTAGAGTTCTGCAAATTCGCTGAGCGAGTAGTGCTGGTTGCGAGTACATTCATCATCGCAGCACCGCATCGGATGCGGCGCCGCCAGGACGCGGTGGAAGTCGAAGCGACGGAGCGCAACTGTGAATTGCGGCTCACAAGGTAGCCACCAGGTGTTTGATCCCAGGCTTTGATGGGCATCCTTGTCCTCCGAGTCAAGGGATGCGCTCTGGGCCAGGTTCTTCGTGGGAGCGCCACGACGACGGAGGCGGTCCGATGACCGGCGCACCTTAAGAAGTCGATACAATGCCTCTTCCGATGCACCGAGTGCGATGATGGCCTCACGCGTAGCAGCCGCGCCGCTCTCAGTCACGCGGTTATTGGGCGTCCTCGCCCGTCAGCCGATCCGGAGACAGCCACCGCATACGCATAACAGATATATGGAATCGGTATGAGCGAGATATCGCAGAAGTTGGGCTAATATTGACAAGAAGGTGCAGTTTTCCTGCGAGGAGCCCCCAATGTTGCATACCCCGCCGCCAGATTTGGACCGAATTGACCGGAAACTCCTCATTGCCGTGCAGCGTAACAATCGCCTTACCACAGAGGAATTGGGCGAACTTGCAGGCCTTTCGGCAACCGCATGTCAGCGGCGATTGAAGCGGCTTCGAGATGCGCGTGTGATTCAGGCAGATGTTGCTGTAATCTCGCCAGAAGCGATCGGCAGGCCAATGCTCATGCTAGCCTCTATCACTTTAGAGCGCGATCGCGCTGACATCATCGATCGTTTCAAACAAGCGATCCGGCGCACACCCGAGATTATGAACGGATATTACGTGACAGGCGAGGCCGACTTTGTTCTCGCAATTTCGGTGCGTGATATGGTCGAGTACGAGGCATTTACCCGTCGCTTTTTTCATGAGCACCCCGATATCAAGGGCTTTAAAACCATGGTCGTAATGGATCGAATTAAGGCATCATTGGCTCTGCCAATTGACGAATAGAATGGAAGCACCAGTAGCGCACCGCAGATCGGCAACCACCTCGCGAATAGGTGCTTGCAGGCGATGACAAATAGTCGGTTAGTCGTGAGCCCGCTGTACCGCCGGTGCTCCAGCCTCTTCAGGTATTGGTCGATGAACTCGTGCCGCCAGTGATAAACTCGCCCGACCAGCGCCCGAGTTCGACATAACGTCGAACCATCTGCTCAAGAAATGATATAATGTGCCGTGCGGCGGGCGGCAGTATTGTCCCATATGCGGTTGTTAGGGCCAATTCAAAGCTTAGCGAAGACCGATCAATCGGCGCTACAGCCAGATTCGGGCCTTCGAGATCTTCCCATAAGCACGCACGACTAAAAATCCCGTAGCCTTCGTCCAGTGCAATCATTCGCTTAATGAGAGGTATCGAGTCGATCTCGTACTTGAATGTCAATTCCACCTGCTGCTCGTGGGCGGCTATCTCCAGGCGTCGCCGCGTGTAACTCGGCGGCGCCGGAATAATCAATGGCAGGCCTTCCAATTCAGACAACAAGACCCTCTCACCGAAGGGCCAATTCTTTGTTGATCCGACCAAATAAACCTTTTCTTTGAAGATAAATTCGGGATTCAGATGGCGATAACTATCGACATCGTAAGCGAAGCCTAGATCGATCTGCTTGCTCTGAATCCAGTTCGCGGTTTGGTAAGTGAACCCCTCAAGCAATTTCAGCTTAACACGGGGGAATTGTTGACGGCAGCTTAAAATAAGCTCCGCCATGAAGGTTGGGCCCAGGTTGGGCAGAACTCCCACGCGAATGACACCGGAGGGACTTCCTTCATCGATCCGAGCTTGAAGGTAAGCATTGTCCAGCCGCAGCAAGGCATTCGCAACTTCGTCGCGGAGATTGGCGCCAGTTTCCGTCAACCTCACTCCGCGGCCATCCCGAATGAACAATTGCACCCCGAGCGTTTCCTCCAGGCGGCGCATTTGCCTGGATAGGGCAGGTTGCGCTATGCGCAACTCGACCGCGGCTCGGCTGATGCTGCCAAGTTCGGACACTCGGATGAAATGCCTGAGGACGCGAAGCTCAATTTGACTATCCACGTGTTCGGCTCGCTCACTTGGGACGACTTGGCACCCGGCTCCCCTCAGCGTTTCCGATAGTCCAGCCGTTGCAGATCCTTCGCATAAATATACACAATCTTCGCAACCGCAAATCGTCGGCGATGGTATTTCACTTCTGAGGTCAGGCACAGCCGAACGGGCGGATGCCGATTTTCTGCTCCTGCAGGTCGCAGGGACACAAGGTAGGAAACAGCCAATGGCAAGGAAAGCGCTCATCCTGATCGAAGGTCATAGGGGTAATGGCCCACTCTATGTCCAAGCGGCTCAGCGTCTTGGTCTACATCCGATTACACTGTCGGCTGATCCGACTCAGTACGAATATCTTGTAGCGGAAAACCTTCAGACAATCTGTGTCGATATAGACAATTTCGATGCGCTAATCCATGAATGTTCCCGGTTGCATGCCACTTTTGGCATTGCCGGCATTACCGGCTTTGCGGGCGACGACGAGTCGGTCTCTGCGACAGTTGGTAAGCTCTGCCGGTATTTTGATCTACCGGGTCCCAACCCCGCGTCGATTGAACAATGCTACGACAAATTCGTTCAACGTCAGCTCCTCGCAGAGGCCGGCGTTGCAATGCCTGCTTATCGCCTGGCGGAGAATGCGACGGACATAGAAAGCTCGGCTGCCGAGATCGGCCTGCCGGTAATTGTTAAGCCAGCCGTCGGCAGTGGCAGCATGGGTGTCCGATTGTGCCGCAGCATCGATGAGTTGGCTGAACATACGGCCTATCTGTTGGAGGGGAAGCACATATGGCGGTCTCCGCCAAGAGTGCTGGTCGAAGAATTCGCAGAAGGCCCTGCGTATGTCGCTGCAGTAATGGGACATGAGGTTGTTGGGATTGTCGCCGCAGACTACCATCCGCCACCGCACTTCGTGTATCGGGAGTGCACTGTTCCGGCCCCGCTAACTGATGAGGTGCATGAGCGTATCGCCGATGTTTCGCTGAGCTGTTTGCCAGCTCTCGGCCTTGACTGGGGGCCAAAAAGTATTGAACTCCGGTTGACCAAACGTGGCCCAGTCGTCATTGAAGTCAATCCGCGTCTTAGCGGTGCGCCCACTCCTCTACTGATTATGCTTGCTTACGGTGTCGATGTTATTACCGAGCACATCAAGCTTGTCATCGGCGGTGAACTGAACTTGCGCAAAAGAGAATCACAGATTGCGGTTGGGCGATTTCTTGTTGCCGACAGCGATGGCATCCTCGACTGGACTGACGACGGCAGCCGGGCAGCTGCTGTAACAGGTGTCGCCGAGGTCAGATTGTATGTTAAGCCTGAGGCGCCGATCGTGAGGAAAGGCGATTACCGAGACTGCATCGGACATGTCGTCGCCGCTTCACCCACCCATGCTCAGACGAAAGCGATAGTGCAGCGTGCCGTCGCCTCAATTGGTTGGTCGATAACACCATTGCCCACTGTTGACGAGCGGGAAAAGGCATAGGAGCGCGGATACGAGATTCTTCGAGACCCGGCCCCGCGAGCAGGCCCTGGTCGACTTTCCCCACATGTCGTCTTCACCGACGAACCAAAGAGACCGACGATCACCTGGCTATTTTCTCTGGTGCTCGGCTTCAGCCGCTTTAGTTGGCGTGCTTCGACAGGATCTGCTGCTGCTTATACGTTGTCATGCCGCTGTTTTCGAGGCGTTGGGCCGCGCTCCTCGTGACGTGCTCGACGTTCCCATGGATACAGCGATAATCGGCGAAGGCGAAAAGGCGGCTTCATAGCAGACGAGCCTTTCGCCGAAGACGAAGGCGAACTGTGTGTCCTCGAACCACTCGCGCGGGGCGCGTTTCCATTCCTCGGCGGCGTGGTTGAGAACCAGTATAGCAGCTTCATTGCGGGCATTAGGAAAGTGACCCCGTTGGGTTCGACGCCTCGTGGCGTTTGTAACCGGTATGATCATGACGGCGCCATCCGATCCCTCTGTAGATGAGCGATTTTCGGCGTGGTGCAACCATCCGGGACAGGGGCGCCGGGAGCATGCCAAGTGCTGGCAGGCCGATCAATTCGATGAGCTGCGACTCGCGTTAGTAGCTGGCCGCCCTGCGACCTGCCCGGTTGCGCCGAGAGCGCGGATCCGTAGGTTGTCGCGTCCGTTGGCTCCCGACTATTTGAGGAGAGGGAGCCGATCAGACGTGTGATTGGGATGGATTATCAACCGCACCTTTGCGGAAGTGGCGGTTTGGGAAGATGGCCGCGCCATTATGGACGGGTCGACATGACCCGCTCGGGACTGGAAAATTTTGGCCGCAGTTTGCGACGGACGGATGGGGTTGTCTTCGAGGCTACGGGGAACGCCATGGCGGTGGTGCGGGTTCTGTCGCCCTATGTCGGCCGGGTGATTTTCGCCAATCCGACGCAGGTTAAGGTGATCGCCCATGCCAGTATCAAGACCGACAAGATCGATGCCGTCGTTCTGGCGCAGTTTCCTAGCGGCTTTCTGCCTCAGGTCTGGGTTCCCGATGAGCGGACCGAGCGGCTTCGCTGTCTGGTCCCGCCGCCCAACCAGGTCGTGCGGCATCGGACGCGCGTGAAGAGCGGGGTACATGGCATCCTGCAGGCGCACCTCGTGCCAAAGTGCCTGCATGCCGATCTGTTCAACCGTCGGGGTCGCGCCTGGCTCGAGCGGCAGGTGCCTCCTGGCAACGAGCGGGCCGCTTCGCCACCACATCCGCGAGATCGCCTGGCCGAAGATCTGGCTGACCTCGATCGCGACATCGCGTGGGAAGCGGTTGATGATGTGCAAACCGGCAGCGTCAGACGGTCACCGGCGTCAACGCCATCGTCGCGAGCGGTGTCATCGCCGCCGTCGGCGACATCCGGCGGTTCCGCGAAACGCAGAAGCTAATGAGCTACACGGTCTCACTCCCCGTGTGCGTTACGCCGGTCTTGGCTTGGCGCAATATGGGCGGATCGGCAAACATGGGCGTTCCCATGCCCGCGCCATGCTGGTCGAGGCCGCCTGCGCGGCGAAGGCGCCCGGACGCTCAGGGCCTTCTTTCTGCGCATCTGCAACAAGCGTGGCCATCAGGTCGCAGCCGTGGCGGTCGCCCGCAAGCTCACGAGGCTGATGTGGCATTTGCTGAGAAAAGAGCAGGACTACTTCTGGGCTCGCCCGGCGCTGGTGGCGGCGAAAGCAGAGGCAGCTCGCTCAAGGCTGGCGCGCCGGGCGAGCGCGGTGTAGGTCGCCGCGGTTCGGCTTACGCCTACAACGTGAAGGAGTTGCGAGACAGCGAGAAAGCCGCGGCCGAGAATGCCGAGCGTGCCCACGAGCAAATGCTTCGGCATTGGCGGCAACGGGGGCCGAAGCGGCGCACCGACGGCGAAGCCAACAACAAGCACGCGAACCTGGAAATTTTGAGCTCAAGTTCTGGTTCTCGCGCCAACGCCAATGCCTGCGCTTCAACAATCTCACTAATCCAGCGCAGTTGGGCACGCCGCATTACACTGCACTCGACCCTTGAGCCGGGAAGATCGACTTAATCTCGAGGAATGCTGCCAGCCCCTCAGGTCCGAGTTCCCGACCAAGGCCGCTTCCCTTGACACCGCCGAATGGCGCGTCGATGTGAAGTGTGTAACGGTTGATGCCGACGACGCCAGCCTCCACCCGACGCGCAATCGCGATGCCCCGCTCGGGGTCCGACGTGAAAACCGCCCCGCCAAGGCCATACGTCGTGCCGTTGCATATCGCGAGCGCTTCCTCCTCGTTGTCGTACGGAATCACTGACATTACCGGCCCGAAAATCTCCTCCTGGGCGATCCGCATCAAGCTGTCGACGTCGCGGAAGAGCGTTGGCTCGATGTAATATCCGACGTCAAGTCCCCGCGGACGACCACCGCCGGCCACTACCTTCGCACCTTGTGTCCGTCCAGATGCGATGTACTCCTCGACGCGATCGCGCTGCCGCTTCGCCACCAATGGTCCGACCTGTGTGGCGGGATCGAGCGGGTGGCCCACGACGAGACCGGCCATCTCGTTCGCAATTCCCTCGACGACTTCATCGTATCGTGCGCGCGGAGCTAGGACGCGGGTCAGGGCGTGACAGATCTGACCACTGAACGGGATGCACGCCGGCGCAACTAAGGGTAGAAACGCGTCAAGATCGACATCCTCGAGCAACAACGCCGCCGACTTGCCGCCAAGCTCGAGCGTAACGCGCGCGAAGCGCTTGGCGCAGGCCAGTGCAACCTGGCGGCCAGCATACGTTGACCCGGTGAAGGACACCTTGTCGACGCCCGGATGCGACGCGAGCAACGCTCCTGTTTCGCCCCCCCCGAAGACGATGTTCACGACGCCGGGGGGAATGCCCGCCTCGTCTAGCGCTTCGATGAGCAGGTATGAGTCCAGTGATGCTTCCGGTGAAGGTTTGATGACCGTCGTACAACCAGCGGCCAGCGCCGGTGCCAACTTCCACGCGATTGCGCCCTGAGGTCCGTTCCACGGTATGATCAATCCGGCAACTCCTACCGGCTCTCTCCGAATGACCGTTCGTAACTCGTGTCCGAGGCGCTCGGATTCGACTTCGAGCTGATCAGCTAGCTCGGCATAGTAGCGGTAGTACTTCGATGTGCCGCTGCCATTCGATTGCACCGAGCTTGCAAGGGGCATCCCGATCTGCGCGGTGACAATCGCGCCGAGTTTCTCGGCGCGATCCTCGATTGCACGCGCGAGCTTGCGCAGATAAACGGCTCGCTCAGACGGCGGCAGCTGCGGCCAACCGGAATTCCGGAACGCCGCGCGTGCGGCGTCCACAGCGGCGGAAACGTCGTCCTTGTCGCCATCGGGAATTGTCGCAAATTCCCGCTCATCCGCCGGGTTCACGACCGGAAGCCGGGCGGACGAATGGGCCGGCCGGAGCTCGCCCTGGACATAGATATTGGCGTGCTCGCCCGTCATCAAGTTGGTTGCCGTCATTGCTTTGCATCTCGCCACATAGTTTGATCCTTCCAAAAGGGGGGCTCAATCAGTTCTGTCCACTCAGCATGCGCTGCTACGCATCGACCTTGACGGCAGGAGCCGTTTGGCGGCTTTCCTGCATGCTGGTCAGCAACCAGACGCCGGCGGATGAATGGACGACTCGCACCACCAGCCGATCGGTTCATTGCTGTGGCACGAACTCGGCCAGGGCGATCGACAGCTTTGGCTCATTCGGTCATTCTTGTTGAATCACACTCAAACGCATTCTGGAGCTCGATCGAGGCATTACTAGGATCGGGGAATCCCCTCCAGTTCCAACCTTGCGGCCGCCCCCTACACCTCCGGAGCCAAACTCAATCCGTGCCAGAACCAAGGCCGGCGTTAAGGAAACAGGTGCCACGCGGACATCGGGCGCTCGTGGGCAGACGCCTGTCTCAGGGCCAAAGGTTTTGCAGCACTCTTGGAGTGGCAGCCTTGGCACGCTTGACCTCTGCTGTGGGCAAACGGTCGACAAATTGGGCCAGCACGAAGCGTGCAACCACTTCCGGATCGACCGCCGGGTCTCGCTGGACGCCGACGTGGATCCGTTCGAGAAATGAATTCCGGTTTCTGGCGTTAGCGCGCCGGCCGGGATTCCAACCCTCGTAGTAGAAGCCGCGAAGCAAAGTTGGCAACCGAGCGCCCATGTAAACGGCGTGGTCGCGATCCAGGCAGTCGCGCAGAGCGTGCAGCGTCGCAATCAGAGCTTGGTAGACCCGCTCACGATCGTGCCAGCGAAGTCTCCACATCAGATCGCTGATCCAATTCTGAGTTATTTCGAATGCGTTGTTGAATTCATGCCTCGCGCACATTAGTTTCTCTCATGTCCTTGAAGGGTTGTCAGGATCTCGAATGCGCCTTATCGGCCTTGAGGTTGCCCCTGGTCAGGCGAGGCTTGCGCTGCAAAGAAAAGGACCACAAAAAATGGCTTCCGTCGGTGGCCAGCCGGCGATGCCTGACAGATGCCCCCCTTGAAAGCTGGAGTTCACACGGTTTCACAAACATACCAACCGGAGTGTTCGCGAATCCTCGTGCGGGCACGGCTCGACCCAGACAAACACTCTCTTTGGTTCTGATCATCTCATTCCATCCCAGATTGATCGCTCAGCTTCCGTATCAGAAATCGCTAGGATAGTCGTTCGGCGCAACCTAAACAATTTGGCAATCCCTGGGTGGCTCATTCCAAGGGTCTAGAGGCTGCCGCGCTATACTCGACGGCGCACGAATTGCTTCTCGGAGAGTTCTTCTTGGGATCAAGTCGGCGTGTGCTACGTCGTCACCGCAGTTTGCTTAGGCTTCAAAAAGCCGAACACCTACTGCAACTCACGCGCGCGCCCGGCCCCATTCCCCTTTTCCCATATTGACTCGTAGTTTCGCAGCATCATCTCCGCGACACCAAAGGTGTTGCCTTGCCGCGAAGCCAGGCGAGCGTCGATGTCGGGATAGATAAAGAAGGGCAGGGAAATTCGTTCGGCCGGACCACTGTGCACTACCTGATGCGGCGTACTCTTGAACCGGTTATCGCTCAACACCTGTAGCATGTCGCCCAGATTGACAACGAGACTGTCGGGGAGGCTCGGCGCCGGTATCCAACGCCCGTGGAACCACACCTGCAAGGATCGCGTGGGGAGTTCCTCCTGCAGCAGCAGCGTGAAAAAGCCATTGTCGGTATGCTTAGCGGCCGCGCCACCGGTAGACGGATATCGGATCACGCGTTGCAGAACCGTCGGCGGGCTGAAATGGCGTTGGAACCAGCCTTTTTCCATATCGAGCAGGTCGGCCAGCGCGTTCCCGAGCTGCGGGACGACGCCATTAAGCACGGTAGCCTGCAAAGCAAGGAGGCTCCGCGCGAAACCTGGAGCTAAGGCGTCGTCCGGAAGGCGTGTGCGTCCGGCAAATGGACGCCGGTCGCTTTCATTCTCGATACCGAGGTCGAACATTTCCTTTGGGTCCGGCCCGGCCTCGGGATGTAGCATCTCACCGTGCAACGGACTGTATCCACGGGCGGTGGTGGGGTGAACGTTTTGAAAGGCGTGACCATAGCGTTCCTTCGTAGCCAGGGGCAACGCGAAGAAGCGCCGGGAAGCGTCGATCGCTTCTGTTATCTGTTCTTCCGGGATTCCGTGCTCGATAAGGTAGAAGAACCCGTATTCTTCGCAGGCCGTGCGTAATCGCTGATGCTCTTCACGTCGCGTTGGATCGGATGACAGTCTCGCCAATGAGATTTGTGGTAGTGTAGTCATAATCGCTCCTCCGTCGGTGCCGTGCCTTGTGGGGCCACCTAAGCCAAAACTTGTACTGCATACCTATATCTATTCTTGCCGAACCGGCGCAACACAAAATGCATTAAGAATATGATGAATTACTGTACAACTTATTTAAACGTCCTTTAACATCGGTAGCAGGCGAGGTTTATGCCCTCCTTGAGTTCAAGAAGCACTTTCCTGCAAACGCGAAAGCCTGTTCGAGGATATGCGCGGAGATCTGCCTAAATTTCACGCTGGCCTTCGGTACGGACCGCGTACATGCAGCCCGCATCGCCTTGCGATGTCGATATAGACGCCACGACCGCCACGCTCCAGTTCGTTCGCAATGCGCAACAGCAAGCATCAGTATGAATGTCGATAGGGGCGGAATTGCCAAACACGTGTGAGTGGAAGTGACAGCCAGTTCTGCCTCTTCGGGAATTGTCTGGCATTTTGACAGCTCATAAACCTCGATCGGCTTCGCGAAAGATGAATCCTCGCCAGAAGAAGTTTTTGATCACCTTCTCGCTGACGATTCCCGGTCTTCTTTCAAAATTGCGTCAGCCATCTTCTCAGCCACCATGATCGTTGGAATGTTTGTATTGGCGCGGGGGCAGAACGGCATCACCGAAGCATCGGCAATCCTCAAGCCCGAAACGCCACGAACCCGGCCCGACGGATCTGTCACCGCAGCAGGGTCGGAGGCTGGCCCCATCTTGCAGCTCGACGTCGGATGCCAATTGCCTGTCGCGTTCTGTCGGACAAACCGGTCCAGATGCTCCTCGTTGTTGATCAGATCTGAAATGCTATGACCATCGGTTATGAAATGGCTAATGAGGGCGCGGCGCAAGCGTGGAGAACTGTCCATGAGAAAAGCAAGCACCGAGGTGAGCCCGTAATTAACGCAATTGACCTTGCTGACCTGCTTCGCTCGTGCATTCCACGCTGACGGAAACGGGTCGAGCGCGACCGCCGACAGTGAATCCTGCTTCAGCAGGCGGGCCATGAAACAGAACCCCTGCTTCAGTCGCTCGGCGTCCCGCTTGTCGCTCAACCAGTTGAAATCTACCTGCGGCTCTACGGTATGAGAGCGATCCTTGAGCACGATCGTCCCTGTCGAGTAAGCTCGGTTGACCCACAAATAGAGGGAGCCGAGGCGCTTGCCCAGCGGGTGCCAGGCCGACTTGGCAACCCCCGATATTGCCATGTCCGTCGACGGGCACCCATTGTAGCCCGACGAGTAACGGGCGTGCATCTGGATGTGGCCGCTCACATTGGGCGCCATGCGATCCCTCGGTTTCAAATACGCAGAAACGGCGATCCCTGGATGTTCTTGAAGGTTCTGGCCCACACCTCTTACATCTGCCACAACCGAAATACCGAGATTTGTCAGTTGCTCGGCCGGGCCGACCCCGGAGCGCATCAATATGGTGGGGGAGTAGATAGCTCCCGCGCAGAGGATCACGTTTGAAGCGAGATACGACTGCTGGCCGAAGTTGTTTTCCGTCTCGACCCCCGTAATGGCGCGGCCTGAAAAGGCCAGACGCACAACCGTCGTTGTCGGCAAGATTGTCAAATTGGGTCGAGCGCGGACGCTCTCGGACAAGTAGGCCATCGCAGCGGAAACACGGTGGCCGTTTCGGTTGGTCAAGGGAACGACCGAGTAGCCGTCACCAAAACCACCATTGAAGTCCGGCCTGAAATGAATACCCTCATTTTCATACGCTCTCGATACCGCTCGGATAAAGCCGGACCAATCTGATCGCCGCACCCGTCTTATTGGCAGCGGACCAGCGTTGCCGTGAAATTCGCCGCCGAAATCTAGATCGCATTCGAGGCGACGGAAGTAGGGTAGAACCTCCTCCCAACTCCAGCCTGCTGCACCGCTCGAGGCCCAGTCATCGTAGTCTTCGGGACCACCGCGGTTGGCCACCTGGGCATTGATGCTGGAGCCGCCCCCCATGACCCGGGCCTGCTCGTAATGAATGGGCTTGCGGCCATCTCGAACCGTGGTCGCGTCGAGTGAAGGCCATTGATAATCAGGATTGAAGTAAGCACGTGTTGGATTGCCGTCCAGGATGTCTTCAGGCACGGCATTCGGGGGCGTATCAGGACCGGCCTCGATAAGCAGTACGCGAGGTCCATCGGCGGAGAGCCTGCTCGCCATGACGGATCCAGAGGAACCGCCACCGATCACGATATAGTCGAAAACCAACACAACCCTCCCACCATCGTATGATGCTTAGACGAGGGATAAGGGGCACTGTCAGCGCTCCCCAAGCAAAGGGACCACTCGTCAAGCTTCAAATATATTTGCTGCCGCGGGAAATCCACACTACACCCTAGTAGTTGGTGAGATGCCGAGAATCAGTTAGGATGAAGAAACATGGAGCGAACGTCCCTAGGGCGGCGTGATGAACGGATCACGTAGGCGACTCCTTCTGACAACCGTGACTTTCATTCAACCTCTAAGATAAGGGGCCGCAATGAGCTTCAGCGCCGACGCATGATGCAGCAGTCCGCTACTGTCGCCTAGTACGCAGAGGTTCCGTCAAGTCAGCCGCTTTCTTGCCGGGCATCGGGACGTATGCGACCGGGAAGATTCCGGAGCGGGTCTCCAATTTTTAGTAGCTTCCTGTTGTCTACGCTAAAAAGCCACTCCGCTTTATAAGCTGATGCGTCAACTACCAGATCCCATAGTATCGGTGCTTTGCTGGAAGCTCTAAATGCCCTGCGGGTTCAGCGCACTGGTTAGGGTGCATCAACATGCAGAGCGGCGTCACGACTCTAGAGCTTTCGAGGTGTATCTGTGCGGCAGATGAGTTGGGGCGCAAGATGGGCCTTCACATTACGATGGGTGATGATTTTGAGAAGTATGTTGAAATTACCAGCAGCCTTCCCGGGAAGTCACCGACGTATCCAAGCTTCCGTCCCGACTGTTCTGATCTTCCGCCTGGAAAGGCCTTTTGGATCGTCGGGCGGGATCGGGACGGAAGAGTAGCGCATGTCCAAGCACTGCGTTTAGATCATCTGTCCAACACAGACGTTGCCGAGCAACTTGGGTCATTGAGAGCCTGGTTCACGGATCCTACCTTAACAGCCGGGCCCGGCTCCTCGTCTCGTTGCGATGCGCCCACTGCCCGCAGCATAACCGGGCTGGTCGCCTATCATGGTGACATCTGGTTGCGGAAGGACTTTAGGGGTCGCGATCTCTCCACTTTTATCGGGCGCATTGCATTCGGACTGGCATGGGCTAAATGGTCGCCGGACTTCATCTATGCGCTGGTTGCCGACTGGCACATAGAAAAAGGCGTGGTCGATCAATATGGGTATCTACATCAGGAGCCACACGGATCAGTCCTGCACTTGCCCGCGTTCGGTATAGACGACGACGATTGGCTCGTTTGGCTGACGCGAGACGAACTGTTAACGACGCTTCGTACTTCTGCATCGCGAGCGCTCGGTGAGACTACCGTCTGACGGACGACTCTCCATAATGGACAATATCGCAACACGATTATCTGAACAGGAACCAGAGGCAGCATAAGGCCACGTCGCCCCGGTGAATGGCAGGTTTCCAACACATCCCCCCGGGAGCCTACCCTGCGTGAACTCGGCACCTCAGCAACCGTCAAGCGATCAGCGATCAAGTTGCAGAATTGGGCTCGGGGCGATAGGTTCGGTGGAATAGGATGCCACCATCGCTACACTTACCTGAGCTGCCGCCATTCCGGCTACACTGTTGGTCGTGCGTAGCATGCGGGTCAAGATCGCACTTTGCAGCTCGGCGTGGTCACATTGTTTATGTGGCACCCTCAGCGTCTCTGCCTGCTTGGACGTGGGTTAGAAGACACCGGGGGAATGGAATATCTCTCCAACGGAGTAATCCAGACTGGCTGAGGTGCCGAAGCTGGAATATTGTCCGGCAGGTCCAAAGAGGTCTCCGAGGCCGCTGAGCATCACCGGTTCAAGTGACAATGGATCAGGAGATTGAATGTTGAGCTATACTAATCAAAAGAAGGCGAAAGACGACGATCTCCCACGAGATATAACGCCCTCTATGGAGATCTAGCCAAGATAAATCACATTCAAAGATATAATAATCAAGTTTCTCGATTTGTACATTTTGACGCAATGTAATTTTAAAAGTAACAACTATTCGAGTAGCAACTATTTGCTTGAGCTTTGATGCCGACCTGTTAAGGACGGCGCGCCGAGCCTAGCCTTGAGGCTGGCATGCTATTTGCGCAGTCAACAATATTCGGTGCAAATGGCTGCGGAGCAGAGACTATGGAACGCCCCCCGATCGAGGAAATTCCCAACCTCTCCACGAGAGAGCGAGAGTGCATACTGTGGACCGCCAGAGGTAAATCCTCCTGGGAAATGGGAAAGATACTCAATATCTCCGAAAACACCGTGAACTTTCATATGAAAAACGTGATGCGAAAATTGGGCGCGGGTAGCAGAACGGTCGCTGCGATCAAAGCCGTGAGCTTCGGAATTCTCGAACTGGAGGAAGTGGTGACAGCCACTGAACTGTCATCTGGCGATGATTAGAGCTCAATCCCTTCGAGGGCTGCCGGGACCTCATAGCCGAGCAACGAACTTAGCCCTCGCGTGTTGAAGAAAACGATGCCCTCCGTAGCAGACGCTGCCGGACGCGCCTTATGCACAAAAAGCTGATAGTGCGCCTAATGCTAGACCACGTCTAGCTAACGTGCCGTCCTACGGGAGGAGCCCCGCATACCATCTCGCACGCAAGGCGATCGCGATGGCGATCTCGCCGGCTGTCGGTGTCGCGCTTCGCCCATAACAGCCGGAACTGGCAGTAGCCCATCAAAATGTGCCCCGTCGTTGACACGACCGAATTCATCTACAGCCGCGCGCAGCCGGGCAAATCGGCTTCACCAATACCATCAACGCCGGGCAGCCCAACGTGCTGACCTTGTGCGGGGTGCTTCCATTCGAGCCTGGCCGTCACCCTCACCGGCACTCCTCGGTCTGACGGCGGCGAAGTTCTGGACACGAACGAAAGTCAAGGGAACGCTCGCGGTCAAGCGGCACATCAATCCCACGTGCGTGCCTATGGAGGCGAAGGAGAGCTACCGCTGGCTGGAGAACCTTCGTCAGTCCATCGCGCTCGTTGGCGCGCCCGAGCGCTGCGTGCATGTGGGTAACCGGGAGAGCGACATTACGAGCTCTATTGCACCGCGCAGGACCTTGGTACCAGCTTCCTCGTGCGGGTCAGACGAACAGGCTGGCAGAGCGGCCTGCCGTGCAACCCCACACGATCCTACTCATCGCGTCTTTGCCCAACTTGCGGCGGTGCCTTGGGCGGGACGTCATCGCATTACGGTTGATCAGGACGAGACGACCTGGCTGCAGGTGAAGTTCGCCGCCATCACCACCTTGCCGGCCGGTGGGCAAGCAGAAGCGCTACAGTCCGCATCCACGCCCTCGAAGAAATCCGCCACCCGGTCGCGAGCCGATCGACTGGATGCTGATGACCAACTTGCCGATCGAAGATCTTTCCGCGGCGGTTGAGAAGCTAGATTAGTTTCCGTCCACAAAAGTGCGCATTTCGCAGCGTTTACAAAGAGTTACACCCGGCCTATTGGCCTTGACGACGGCATGGAAAGGATCATGGGCGCTGACTTGTCGTTGGCACGATCAGGCGCACGCCACGAGGGCGACAAATGGCCGGAGCGACGCAACTGCGATGCCGGGTTGGCGTCAGGTCGCCTTGAGGCGCGGGCCACGCCAGGTACAGCGCGCCAGCCCGTAGGCGCGCTTCAAGCACGATATTCCGGCTTCGATGCCGACACGGAAGTTGCGTAGCGTGCGATAGACCCACTTGCTTCTGACCATGTCCCCGATCCGGAGGCCGGCTTTCTTGTGAAAGGCCATGTCGCAGACGCCCACGCCCTCGCTGTGGCCAGGTTGTTGCGAGTGGCGAAGCCGCCATCGGCCGCCGCTTGCCGCGGCGCTTGGCCCAGATGCCGACGTGGCGCGCCAGCATCGGCAGCATGCGGTCGCTGTCGGCCGGGTTTCCTGCTCGGTCACCAAATCGAGGATCATGCCGCTCCTGCCGGTGCTCAGGTTGAGCTTATATGAGGACGGTAAAGACGGAACGGGTGTGTCAGGGCAACATTTCTTCACCTTCTCGATGTGTTGCGGAATCCATGGTCCGAGCCCGATGGCATGACGCGGCCCGTTTATCCGAGCCCAATCCAACTTATATACGGTCGCTGCTCGAAACAGCGGCACCAACATCCCGCTTGCGGCGGGTACGGGCTCAGGAGGACGGGACCATTCTTGTGGCGAGGCATTCCAGGCCATCCCAACCTTCGGTTCGTCCACCTGGATCCGCCAGGGCTGATCAGGCCCTTGAAGAAGTGCTTAGTTCACATTCCATGGGTGAGCGGCAATCGGGATCAGGCGCTCTTCATGACCGCCCCCTCAATGACGACGCCAGCGTTGACGTATTTCCACAGCGCCACGAGTAGCTTGCGGGCGAGCGCCACAATCGTCGCCTTCTTGAGGCGCCCGCCGTTCTGCTTCACCCGCTCCTTGAACTACAAGGAGAGCGCCGATTGCGATTGATGGCGCAGCCATAGCCACGCGAGTTGGATCAGCGTAGTTCGCAGCCTTGGATTGCCGATTTCGAAACGCCCTGGTCGTGTGAGACGGAGCCGCTTTGCCAGGGGGTCGCCGCCAAGCCGGCGTAGGCGGCCAGCTGTCGTCGGTTGTCGTAGTGCCGCGACAGGCCCTCCGTCCACAGCACGGCGGCAAACTCCTGCCCGATGCCCTTCAGGTCGAGCAGCATGGCCGGGGCTGGCGCGGCACTCTGCTCGGTCGCAAGCATGGCGTCGCGCTCGGCCTCGACCGCCTTGATCTGTTCCATCAGCAGCTCCAGCCGTTCGAGTTCGCGATCAATCTGCTGCTTCAGATAGTCCGGCAGCGGACGCCCGTCGCCGGTCTTCAGCGCCTCAAGGCACCTGCGCCGATCGCGCCGCAACGGCTCGTAGCCGGAGACACCCTGTGCAAACAGCAGGCCATTGATGCGGTTGACATGGCGGTTCCGCTCGGGAGTTGGACGCGATACGACATCGCGTTCGACATCTCCTTTGGATCAAGCCGATGATGTGGGTAATCGAAAGCCAAACCGGATGCGTACGCCGCATCCGACATCAGAATGCGAGCAGCTCGTTGAGCCTCGCGTTCTCCTTCTCAAGGGGTCTTCAGGCGCTTGGGGTCGGATGGGTCCAGTTGTACAGCGTTGCTTCAGAGGGGCCGCGCTTGCGAGCAACGGCGTCCGCGCCCGCTTTCTGTTCATCGGTCCGTACGTCAAACGGGGCCGGACTCTACTCCCAACTGGAGAAGGTCACTCCTGCCAGGTCACCGTAACGGATGACATTGACCCTTAACTGCTCGCGAAATCCGGTCGGTCGCTGCGATATCCAACATCAAGTCCACCAGAGAACAAGATCCGGCCGTGCAAATCCGAAAAAGCAATTCAGCAGCACGCGACGCTTTCCGTTGCCTGATTGACCGGTAACCCCATGAACGAAACCGCCGTCAAGTAGCGCGATATCCCCCGCCTCGAGCTGGATTTCGCGACTAGGCACGGCCTCGAGATAAGCTGCGGAGTAGGGATATCCCGTGGTCTCCACACCCTGCGACTTTCGATCCGCGACTGTCGGCTTGTGACTCCATAGCCTCAGATTGCCACCTTCCTCAGGCATGCTGGGATAGAAGTTGAGTGCCGCGACGGTGTTCTCCGCCACCGCAGAAAGCTCGTAGTCGTTGCCAGCACACAAGACTTGAGCGACATCGTCGTGGGGATCCAAGGAATACGTGCCGCTGCCAGACCAACTGAGCGCGCGACAAACATTAGCCTGACCGTGTTCTGAACGAGCCAGCCGCAATTCAATACCCTGGTTGTGAAGCCCGCGCTTCAACGCGTCGAATGTTGCTCGGACCGGATCAACCAAATTCTCAAAAAGGGCGTCGACGAAAGGCTTCGCATTTTTCGACTCCGCGAAATAGGTGGCGGCATCCTTCCTGTAGTGGGATGCGCCGACATATTGTCCGGGGACGCCATCTTTGCGCTCGTTGAGACCGGGACTGCTAACAAAGTTCGTGGTGATCTCCTCCGCTACTTCGGTGCTGAAGGCTCGCTTGATGTGCAAAGCCGTGATCTCACCTTTTAGGACCGAGATGATCTCCGCAGTGCTGATCGAGCCGGTTCGTTCTTTGATCCTAAGAGGCGAGATGGCCGGCGTTTGAGGTACTTGCTTAGTCGCCATTGGTTTTCTCCTGTAGTGCCTGATCGAGGATGGCAATGCCGTGATCGAGTTCGTCATCTGAGATGGTTATCGGCGGAAGGACTTTGATGACGTCGCGATTTGGTCCCGAGGACTCGATGAGCAAGCCGTTTTCGAATGCGACATCGTGCACACGGCCAACAACGGCCTGTGAACGGCACTTGAGGCCGGCCATCAGACCACGGCCGCGCTTTTGTTCGATGGACCCAGGGAATTTCGCAACGAGGCGATCAAGGTGTTCTTGCAGTTTGACGGCCGTCCGCTCGACGGCTGTAGTAAACTGCCTATCGGACCACATTGTGCACATGGCCGCGGAAGTCACAAAGGCGAGATTATTGCCTCTAAAGGTCCCGCTATGTTCTCCCGGTTTCCATATGTCCAAATCGGGGCGAATCAGAACTATGGACAACGGACTACCTGAACCGCTCAGGGATTTCGAAAGACACACGATATCGGGCTCGATTTTCGCGAACTCGAACGAGAAGAAATCGCCCGTTCGTCCCGAACCTGCCTGAATGTCGTCGACGATGAAAACAACGTCGCGCTTACGGCAAATGCGCTGAATTTCTGCGAGCCATGGTGCGGATGCGGTGTTCATGCCGCCTTCTGCCTGGATGGGCTCCAGGATGATTGCGGCCGGCTTTTCTATCCCGCTGCCTGGGTCGCCCAACACGTGATCAATGTAACTCGCGGAATCGAAAGTTTGGTTCGGATAATTCTCGTAAGGGACACGGATCACATCGTGGCGAGCAACGCCGCCAAGCTGTCTGGTTGACGCTGAACCCGACACCGCCAAGGAGCCGAGCGACATGCCATGGTACGAATTTGTGAAGGCCATGACACTCGAGCGGCCGGTATATTTTCGCGCCAGCGCCAACGCCGCTTCGTTAGCGTTCGTCCCGGTCGGCCCAGGAAACTGTATCTTGTAAGAAAGGCCCCGAGGCTTCAGGATCGACTCGACAAACACTTCGATGAAATCACGCTTTGCAGCTGTGTACATATCAAGCGACAAAACAATATTTTTATCCGCGAGATATTGAATTGCCGGCGCCATAATATCTTGATTGTTATGACCGTAGTTGAGCGCGCCGGAGCCCGCAAGAAAATCAATATAGGGCTTGCCGGCCTCGTCCCAGATTGTCGCCCCAAGCGACTTTGTAAAGACTGTTGGAAAGGATCGTCCATAGCGACGAACGTTAGACTCGTAAGCTTCAAAAATGTCGATATCCATTAAAGGGCCTCTCTGTATGCGGCTCGCGGTCAACGCTGCAGGTTCTATGTTCACGCATTCCAAACCATTGAGTTAGACGATTGGCTACGGCCAATATCGGACTTAAAGCGAACGTATCATGGTCAGCGACTTGCATTCGCAAAGAGTCTGTAAACTTGTTTGACGAATCTGTTGCAACGCTTTGGATAGCGATCGCGTGACAGTCAGTACCCGCCTTGCGGCAACGCTATCGGCGTTGTTGGCGGGGACGACTGACACAACCGCACTGGTTTTTCCAGCATGACTGCAACCACGATGCTTGGGTATTTCTCCATGTCGGCCGTGACGGGATCCTTGCCGACGAGTAGCTGTGACAGCTCCTTCGATGTGACGGCGAGACCGGTGCTCGCTCGAGTTTCGTTTTGGAACGCGGACGAGCCAGACCGCGATTTGCGATAGAACTGGGAACTGACCGCGGCCTCTAATCGAGGCCGTGGTCGCCGTGCCGGTGATTGGGCTGTTCCCTGGGCGGCGCGTTGGCCCACCTGGCTTGACGGCATTTACAATGCCTCAGTCGGCCGTCGCGAGATGACGGCCGCACTGCAGGCCACGGGCCGAGCACGCGAGTGGTGTTCACCACCCACGAGCTGACGCAGACGGCGCGGCTTCGACAAGGCGCGATCGAAGCGGTATCAACCCCGGTGTTCGCCACCGCACCGGTGGTGACGACGGCGCGGCTTTTGGAGCGGAGCACGACTAAAAGTTCCCACCCGGTCCACATTCATATGATCGAAAACGCTGGCTCAGGCGACGACACTGGCGATTTGTCCGATGCCGCTTTCTGTGCGCAAGGTTTCACTCTGTCCGACATCCGACAATTGTTGGATGTGAGACAGGCCCCAAATCCGCTAACAATGCCTTCTATTGAATTTTCCTCTCTGGCACGTTCTGTGCAGTGCGACTTGCGAATGCATCAGCAAGAAATAGTCCCATGATCACACTCACTGAAAACGCCGTCGCCGCCGTCAAGGCCGCGCTTTCCCGCGCCGACGAACCGGCGGAAGGCTTTCGCATCATGGTCGAGGCAGGCGGCTGCGCCGGCCTCAAATACCGGATGGGTTTGGAAAGCGTCTCGCGCGAGGGCGATGCCGTCATGGAGACGGCCGGGGTCAAGGTGTTCGTCGACGCAAGCTCCCAGCCCCATCTCGCCGGCACGACCGTTGACTTCGTCACGGGCCTGGAGTCCTCGGGCTTTGTCTTCGACAATCCCAATGCGCGGGACAAATGCGCCTGCGGCAAGTCCTTCGGCTAGCCGCCATCACGACAAGGATCGGCGCCGTGCGGGATAATACCAACAACGTCTACCTCTTCAGCGACAAGCTCTATTTCATCAACCCGCACAATGTCGGGGCTTTGGACATCCCCAATGCGGCCGGCGAGGTCGGCGCCGTTGCCTGCTGCGACGGGCTTAAATTGATAATGGGCTTCGACCCCAAGACCGAGACGATTACTGCCGCAACGTTCCAGACCTTCGGCCGCGGCTCGGCCATAACCGCTTCCTCGACGTTTACCGAATTCATCGTCGGCAAGACCATCGATGAAGCGCTTCAGATCACCGATCAGGACATGGCGGATTTTCTCGGCGCCCTGCCGCCGCACACGACCTACTCATCGCTCGACCGCCTCATTCTGGAGCGCGGCGTGCGGCTGATGAGCGAGTTCTTCCGTGCGGTTAGGAAGGCTTTCGAGAAGACACCAGGATTCTCACGCCTCGTGCTCGTCAAGGCATCCTCGCGATGAGCGGCGAGATCGAGGCGTTTCTCTTGGTGATAGGCTTCGAGGAGCGAGAGGCCCTTCCCCGCAGTCTCCACCCGCTGAAACCTAATTCTGCGTGGAGTTCGGGCGAGCGGGTTTTCGGTAACGAGCCTCGACGGTGGGACGCGCTGCAAAACGTGCAGTGGGACATTTCCCACCTTTTGCCGCGTCTCGTAAGCCAGCAGAGATGCTCCCTTGCTCACTCGAAGGCCGCTTAAGCAATGCCCTATGCGGTCAAGGAAATTTTCTACACCCTTCAAGGTGAAGGACGAAATGCCGGGCGGGCCGCCGTATTTTGTCGTTTCGCCGGCTGTAACCTTTGGTCGGGACGTGAAGGCGACCGGGCAAAAGCATTCTGCGGATTTTGCGACACCGATTTCGTTGGGGTATATGGCCCCGGTGGCGGACATTTTGACACCGCGCGGCAGCTTGCGTTGGCGATCGAACAAGCCTGGCGCGGGTCGGGAGCTGGGCAGCGTTTTGTCGTGCTCACCGGAGGGGAACCCCTCCTCCAGATCGATGAAGAACTCCTGGAAGCGCTGCATTGCTTGGCGTTTGAAATTGCCGTGGAGACCAACGGTACCATCCCCACACCCGCCGGCATCGACTGGCTGTGCGTCAGTCCGAAATGCAATGCACGCCTCGTGGTCATGGCAGGGGACGAGCTAAAGCTTGTATATCCTCAGATTGGCGCGGAGCCCGAACATTTCGAAGTTCTCGCGTTTGAGCACCTTTTGCTTCAGCCGATCGATGGGCCCGAGGGCGAGGCGAATACGACCGCCGCAGTGGCCTATTGTCTTGCCAACCCACGTTGGCGCTTGAGCCTTCAAACCCACAAACTTCTCGGGATCCCATGAAAATTACGCAAGCTTTCATCTTCGAGGCAGCGCACTGTCTTCCGCGGGTGCCAGAAACCCACCGCTGTCACCGCATGCATGGCCACTCATACTGTGTGGAACTGCGTCTGGAAGGGCCCGTCGATCCAGACACGGGCTTTGTCATCGATTTCTTCGATGTCGAGGCTGTGTTTGGACCGCTTCTGCAACGTCTCGACCATCAGTGTCTGAATCAGATTGAGGGTCTCGAAAATCCGACGGCGGAAAACATTGCGGTCTGGATCTGGGACCAAACCAAGCCGCTTCTTGGCCAAATGTGCTCGGTAACAGTCTATGAGACATCGCTGTGCTGGGCTGAATACGAGGGTTGATCCTCACAGCCTCAGTGTCGATGTTTGACGAAATGGATCTGCTCGACCGCCGGAAGACAATCGCGCAGACAATTCAGCAACGTCGATCTCATGTGCTGTCGAATCCAAAAGGCGGTTGCCGTCATGAAGGATGCGCGCCGCCTCAAGCGCGGGGGCGAAGCCATCCCTATGCATCAGGATGGCGAAAGTGTTGTTGAGGTCCCGAAAGCGCTGTCCGTTGAGGTCAGCCAGATTGGCGCCTTCGCGTTGCAGCGCGCCGCGCGGCTTCGGATCGCACAGCCGCTGCGCGCGTGGCTCGAGGAAAACGGGCGGCTGCGGGCGAACAATCTGGCGGATTGGGCGTCAGGCGGCGCGGAGATTTTCTTGCAACATGTCAGGCCTCTCCTACGCCTCTTTTGCCGCTGACATGGCATCTGCACTTGGAAGACGTCATTCACGAATTGCATATGGGAGGGGGCTAATGAACAGGCCAACGATCGCCGATCTGGCGAAAGCCGCGGGCGTAAGTGTTTCCACGGTCAATAGGCTCTTGCACGGAACTGGCACACTGCGACCGCAGACGGCCGACCTCATCCTGAGCGCAGCGCAGCAGATTGGCTTCCGCAGTTCGGGGCCGCTGCATGAACGCAGGCGGGACAATCTCCCGCATCGGCACTTGAGCTTTCTCATGCAGCAATCGCACCGGCCGCTCTGCCGGATCCGGGCCGAGGCGCTTCTCGGTGCCTGCGCGCGACGCACAGATGCGGTTATTGAGCCCTACGTGCTCTTCGAGGACGACCCTTCCCCCGAAGCGGTTGCTGCCAGTCTGCTCAAGATAGGCGGAAGCGCCGATGCAATCGCGGTGATCTCGGCCGATCACCCGCTCGTCGGCCAGGCGATTGATGAGTTGCGCGTCAAAGGCGTTCCGGTGATCGCCTACGTCACTGACCTGTCCGCCGCCAGCCGGGCCGGCTTTGTGGGAACCGACAACTGGAAGGCCGGCCGCACCGCAGCATGGTTTATCAGCCAGACGTCCGGTCGGCCCGGCAAGGTCTTTCCTCTCATCGGCAGCAACCGTTATCAGTTCCAAAACATATCGGATGCAAGCTTTCGCTCCTACATGCGCGAGCACGCGCCCGAGTTCCACGTCAGCGAAACCCTCGTGACCCATGAGGCGCCGAAGAACGCCTATGCAATTGTTCGCAGGCTGATAGCGGAGGAGCCGGAGCTCATGGGCATCTTCGTCAATGGCGGCGGCATTTCCGGCGTTCTGCGTGCCATGCGCGAGCTCGCTGTGGAGCATTGCAAAATCCGGGTCGTCTGCCGCGACATCGGGCCCGAGACACGCAAGGGATTGAGCGAAGGCTTGATTACTGCTTCCTTGTGCCATCCGGTCGACAGGATGCCTGAAGAACTCGTCGACATGATGCTGCGAATGATCGAACGCACGGACACACGGCTAATCGAACAGCGGAGTGTTCCGTTTGAGATCCTTACGCCAGAGAGCATTTGGACTTAAGAATCGGAAGAGCCATCGTCGTCCGGATAAGGTCATCCGTACCGCTGCGAGGCGACGACCGCTTTTGGAGGAAAACTGGGCGCAAGGGCAGTTCGGCACTCATGATCCTCGTTTCCAGCGAAATAGGCCAGGAGGACGAGGAGAAGGAAATCTCCGAGGAAGACGATCCTGTCGAGAGCTGGACCCCACGCTTCCGCCATTAGGCTGCTTCTGCGGCCATTCGTGCCGATTTGCGCGGCTTGTGGCGCGCCACAACATCCCTCAATCGAGGCCGCGCACCGGGCGATCTATAGAGAACTTGCCTGTTCGCCCATGACTTCGGCGGATATGTCGAGCTGTTTCATAGCGAGCAACCGAGCCGTTTGGCTTGAGTGAGGCGCCGACGGATAATGACGGCGCGGATCTCGCGGGCAAGCTTGGCTTTCCGCAATTCCTCTTCGGAATTGTCAAAGCCCAAATCCGCAAACACGTTGCCGCTGGTCATTTCGCCGGTGATTCTTCGGTCATGACTTTGTTTCCTTTCCGATAGTTTTCGCGATGCCGCCTTCAATCGCGCCTTAACGAGATCGATTTCGCACTTGGGCATCCCTGCCTTCTTCTGGAAGCAAAGATGTAGATCACACCAGCGAAGCGACGGCATGGACGGCGCGACAAGTATCCCCGCCTAAGTCGTCGACCACCGCAAGGATTCGGCCGCCAAATCCCTTGAGGGCTTTGACCGCCAGATGCTGCTCGCCATTTTGGGCATCGTTGATTGCAACACCCATGACGATGCAGACATCGACCAATCTGACTCCGCTCAGCCACTGAAAGAATGATTCGGGTCAAACAGCCGTTTTCGCCAAGTGATCATATTTCCTATGAACGCATTTTGGACTGCACGGACCGTTCCAGCTCGGCGCAAAACCCTCCCAGATACTCGTCAATCGCGCTCTGCAAATGCACCCAGTAGAGCACTTTGGCGGTGCTACATCGATAATGAGCCCAGTTTTGCTTTTTTTGAGAAGATGTCCCTCTTGCTTGGCCGCAGCGAATATCCCGGTAAAAATTGGCGGCAGCGCATCGCGTTTAGCGCTGGCCGGGCGGAGCTGGTCCGGGTTGCGAAGCCCGGCGAGCGCGGATCGTCTTGGGCGATGTGGTGATCAGGTACGGTTCTTGGAGCGCCAGGATTCATGTCCGATTTCGATGTGATGCGTGAGAGGATCGAGCAGTGCGGTCGTTGTTCCGTCGAAGTAGCCGCGCCCGCTGTCGCCTATAAGCGCCCGGGCGATGGCAATGGCCAGATGCGACTTCCCGTTCCGGGCCACCAATCAACACGCCATTGGACAAATGCCATCAAGGGCATCTCACCGCCGGGCGGCGGCGAACAAGAAGGAGAGGAAGTGATGGAAGGCAGGCTTGATGACGTGATCGCAGCCCTCCCCGAGGAGCGTCGGGAGCCTGTCGATGCACGTTTCGAAGAGCTACGGACGGAGGTCGAGAGCCTCGGCGATCTGCGCCGTGCGGCTGGCAAGGCCAGGCAGAGCTTGCCGCGACCCTCAAGATCAACCAGCCCTCTGTCTCGAAGATCGAGCAACAACCGATATGTATCTGTCGACACTTAGAGCTGCGTAGAGGCGATCGGGGGACAACTCGACCTCATCGTCGCCTCGCCGCGCGCGCCCCTCCGTATAGAGCGGCTCAGCGACGTCGTAGCCCCCAACCCCCTCCGCACGTAGTGCTAAAAGAGCGCCAGGTGGAGGAACCCGCCCGAAGGCAACGCGCCGGCTGAACGCGCCGTTTCGGTCAAAATTGCCGAAGGGACGACAGTCTCGTCGACGCTCGCAATAGGTATGAGCAAGCCCTCGTTAAGCCGGATACCGACTGCCCGCTGTCACGTCGCGGGGGACGCCTCTACCCTCCCCCATGCTGGCCCAGTTCACCGCCGCGCTGGCGGTGTCCGGCGATGTGCTCGCCGACGACGACCCGCTCGAGCACGATTGGTCACAGCTTCCATACCTGCTCAAGTAGATACCACGCGCCTGCGGATATCTTCGGTAGCTTACAATTTATGAAATTTACGGCGATTATCGCCGCACCGCAAAATGACAAAAAAGTCAAACGGCCATGTCCTCTTATGCGGCTTCAGGACACATTGAGTACAGGCAAATGCTGCCAAGCATGCCAGCACCACGACCCCACGGCGTGGCGGCTGTTAACAACTGCCCGCTGAAGTTTGCCAACGGGCCTTCGGTCAAACTTGGCGCAGCGCTGTTACGGCAGGCACAGCACGTGGAGATCTGTCGAGCATCAGCCATTGCGAAAGGTGTAGCCATAACCGTTGATGGCCGGCGCGCCGCCGAGATGCGCGTAAAGTATCCTCGAGCCCGCTGGAAAAAAGCCTTTTTGAACGAGGTCAATCATCCCTTGCATCGATTTGCCCTCATAGACGGGATCGGTAATCATACCCTCGAGCCGCGCACACAGACGGATCGCCTCCTTGGTTTCCTCGGATGGAATGCCGTACCGCGGGTGCGCGTAGTCCTCGAGCAACACCACGTCATCCTCGGCAAGTTCCGATCCGAGCTCGACGAGGGTCGCCGTATGTCGGGCAATGCTAAGCACCTGCGCCTTGGTCTTGGCCGGGGTAGCAGAGGCATCGATACCGATCACGTTGCGCTGCCGACCGTCCTTGGCGAATCCGACGAGCATGCCGGCATGCGTTGAACCGGTGACCGAGCAAACGACCATGTAGTCGAAGGCAAACCCAAGTTGTTCCTCCTGGGCGCGTACTTCCTCCGCGAACCCCACATAGCCGAGGCCTCCATTCGGGTGAACAGACGCCCCGGCCGGTATCGCATAGGGCCTGCCGCCCCTTGCCTTGACCTCATAGAGCGCTTTTTCCCAGCTGCGGCGGATACCGATGTCAAAGCCATCGTCGACCAGACGCACCTCTGCGCCCAAGATGCGGCTCAAGAGAATGTTGCCGACCCGGTCGTAGACGACATCCTCATGTGGAACCCAGCTCTCCTGGACCAGGAGACATTTCATGCCGATCTTGGCGGCAACGGCGGCGACCATGCGCGTGTGGTTGGACTGCACGCCGCCGACGGTGACAAGGGTATCGGCATCTGACGCGATCGCGTCGGGGATGATGTATTCGAGCTTGCGCAGCTTGTTGCCGCCGAACGCCAGACCGGAGTTGCAGTCCTCGCGTTTGGCGTAGATTTCGACCTTGCCGCCCAGATGCTTGCCGAGCCGGTCGAGCTTCTCGATGGGTGTGGGTCCAAAGGTGAGCGGGTAACGCTCGAATTTTTTCAGCATATTCTCTCCGGCGATGATCATTCAGCTGAAATAGCCACGCAAAACTCGTTCCATAAGCGCTGCTTGGATTGGTCGGCTGCGCTCTTCGACCTCCCATCAGGGCCTTGGGGATTTTCAGCGCTTTCCTTGCGATTGAAACGAAGCGATCCACATGCCGGCATGCTGCGATGAGGCGACCATCGCCTAGGAAACCTACGACGACACGCGGTCGGCATCTGCGTTTTTGCCAGCTTTGCGAGCGCAGCCAGACCGCCAAACCAACAGACTTCGATAAAAACGCAGTGGCTCTTGTTTGCGATTGGACCGGCAGGAACTGCACGGTTGCCGAGCCTAATTCCGCGAGGCGATTTTTGTGGCGCTCAACGCCTCACAGAGGTTTCAGCTGCTCGATCGAAGTGCTCGTCTACCTGATCGAAACGGGTGCCAATGCCCTCGAAAGGCTGGCCTCGCCGCGGCCGTAAGTCGTCGGATTGTAGTTGACGAGCGTGTCGGTCCTAGCGGCATCCAGCAACTGATTAGTAATCTGTGTCATTGTTGCTGACGTGAACTTGCTGCTGTTCTGAACGCGAGTCGTCTGAAAGGCATGCCCGGCAGAGACGGAACTCCCTGCCGGGCCGGGTTCGCCTTGGGAGGTGGCGTAAGCTAGCGACTTTCGTGGCGGTGGGACCACTCAATCCGTGCGTGTTGCGCAATAAAGAGCATGTACCGTGCCAAGCCAAAAAAGCATTTAAAAAACACCCAAGAGTCAGCTTCCTCTACGTTGCATACCCGACATTGTCGGTTATCGGACAATGCCGAACGTGCCTCTCGGCATCGACCTACGCCTGAACCCGAGCGCCCCCGCAAGCTCGTTCGCTGCCATTTCGACCTGGCGAACTGGTGGTGACCGGGTTTTAGCTCCGACTGTTCTCCGGCTGACGGATAGGGCGGATGTCGCTTTTAGAAGAGGAACTGTCTGTACCTTCAATTCAAAAGGGCGGGGCCACGAGAGACGGCGCGGCGAATGCGGTCGCGCAGATGATCGCGAGATCAACACATCCGGCAGACGCGCAAAACCGCAGCCTGATCAGGGTCCACCCCTAGGGCGCTCTCCAACCGAGGGTCGGACGCCGATTCCCCGCCTCAGGTGTCAAAATCGCACGCCGAAACACAGGACCGTCATCGGCGAATCCGCCCGGAGAACCGAAACTGCATTCCCCTGGGCGGTAGAACGATGAGAATGCCGTCGCCTTCGACCTTACCAGGGACCCATGGCCAGAATAATCAAACTTGAACAAAGGGATGAATCTGAGCTCTGATCTTGTTACGGCGCCTCAAGGGAGGAGAAGCGATATGCCGAGCGTTTGATTGCGCTGGGGCACATCTTGAGTTTCATTCCTATGCTCATCGTCGCGCGACTGGTACCGAACTTCCTGGGACCTATCGAAAAGCTCAGCCCCTTGCCCGGCTTTGCCAGCGCAGCTCGATCGCCAAATCAGAAAGAGGACACTTGCGAAATAGCCCAGCTGAAGAAGTAGCGAACAGCCCAGCGTCGTGACGACTGCTAGACGGAAAGAGTGCGAGGCGAAGTAAACCGTCACAGCGTTGCCGCACAGGACCAGCCCGAGTAGCCGACAAAAGATGATGAAGCGCATGCCGTTCTCCTGATTTTGTCTCGTCAAATCATGCAGCTCATGCTGCGATCTGGTCGGCCGCGACATGGGTCTGGCAGTTCTTTGGGCAGACGCGGCCGCAGGCTCCGCAGCCAATGCAGCGGCCGGCATGGTCGACAACCATGATCATACGATTGAGCTCACCATCGAAATCATCGTTATCGGCGTTGTCGCAGGCGCCGAGGATTTCACCCGCGCCATCGACGCCGTAAAGATGCATGACCTCGCGCGAGCAGACTTTGAAGCAGCGGCCGCAGCCGATACAGATTTTGCCATCGATAGCGATCAGATATTCCGGCACCCATATGGAGCCGTCGCGGCTGATGAATGTGCTCCTCATCGCAAAGTCTTCATTTTGGCAAGCTCTCTCCTGGCACCATCCAACTCGGCATAAACGGCATGCGTTTTCTCGGCGACTTCCTCTATCTCAATCCATTTGACCGGGAGACCCTCGGCAAGGTCGCGCAAGTTCGTCTTGGCAATTGCCGCGCGCAGTTGAAGCTTTCGGACTTTCTTCGCCATCTCATCCAGGTTTGACATTGATCCTTCTCGAAAATGGGTTTCTTCACGCCCGCGCCACTTTGGGATAGGCAATAGCTGCAGTCACATCGCCGACCAGTTTCGCGCCGGTATCCGCGAGTTTCCGGAGAGTCTCGAAGCCGAACCGGTAGACGTCTCGACAGAGGTCGGTTTGATTTCTGTTGTTGACTATGTCACGCCTGAGCGCTCCTCGATCGCAAGCTCCACTACGGTCTAAAACATGTCGCGCCCAGACAGCGCGTCCGGATCCGGATTCCCAATGATTGGATATTCCGGCGCAGTCCCTTGGTGATAATGAAATCGGCCAGCAGGCCCGGTGTCCGATTTCCGTTGGCATGAGCCGTGGAAATCCTGAGCACGGATCAGCGGGCGGGCAAGGGCCTCGCCACCCTTGTTGACGGCAGGGCCAAGCGCTGCGTGAGACATTTCGTTCCTCAATTTCAGGTCTCGTCCTCAACGGAGGATTTCTGCTTTCGGTTACGCTGACTTCGGGCCCGCTTACGCAGCCGACGTCCGGCCTCGCCAGGCCGGTTCCACGTGAATGCTGCCCCTGTGGCCGACCTTGAACAGGTCCTGGACTGTGACGTCTTCAACGACGGCCCAAATTCGCGTCGAATATCGCCGCCGCGGCTATTCGGTTGGAAGTCTAAGGTCCGAGCCCTGACCTGGAGCAAACCGTCGACCCTGTGCTCCATGAACACAATTACTGCGGGCGCGCCGCAGAAAATGGGCGAATTGACCAGGGGTCCATTCCACTTGTCATCCCGACACCTTGCCGGGCTGAAAGTTCGTGAGAGGTTAGCCACGCAGCCAGTCGTCCACTTTGATCAGAGGAGCCGGGGACTCTCTACGCAACATGTTGTTCTCCATTCCCGCACCTTTCCTGATGTTTATGCGCGAGCTGGTTCTTCTCTCAGAACGGAACACACCGGTTAGGAGACCATCAAAGTCTTGCGCGTTCTCATGCGATCAGCCCTCACTCAGTATTGCCGATCTCAACCAGCAAACGTCATGCCAGCGCGTTGCCCGCAGTAAATGCATGATTCCGCCTCGAAACCTTACAAGCCCAAGACGGCCGGTTGTTTTGAACCCGACATGTTTTCTGCTGCTGTCAGCTTTTGGACACGCGTCATGCGTCAGACGCTTGAGGGCGAGAGCGGCTTGGCTGTCTGCCCTGCGGTAATGTTGGCGTCGGCTCATCTAGCATCATTCGCCGCCGGCGAAGCGCGGGCGCGCACAGCTAGGCCGACCCAGCGCCCCGAACCGCATGACCTTCTTGATCGGCTGGCTATAGGTCGGAAATTCCGCGATTCCGAAAAAGTTGGTCAGCGCAGTGCAGCCCGCTCGGCATTTGCCGCACGAATGACAAGTGCTCGAAAGCTGTCAACCGAGCAATCCTCCAAGGCGCCGGACAGCGTCTCGACGATTTGTTGGTTAAGGCCGGCCAGTGTTTGTGTCTATGGTCTGGGAGCGGCCTTCGGCAGCCAGCGGTAGCAAGTAAAGGTTCGGCATGATCGGCTTTGATTGCCCCCAAATCTGGTCGAAATTACGATAGGCTATTTGCCTCCTCCTGACCGAGAACAGGAATGTCTGCTCTGGCGTAGAAGCCTAGCACGGGTCCGAGATCGAAGGTCGTTTCTGGCGCAAGGCGCCGGACGGACGTGGGCCATGTTTCGGTTGAGACGCCATCGATACCTCGCGCCAGCGTGCTGGCGAATCGGGGCATCAGCGGTGCGAGCGTCTGCGCCAGGATCGCAGCAGCCGTCGTCTGAAGGGCGAGCGAAGTGCGGGTGCGGGCGGGATAGAGACGTCGCGCCGCTTCATAGTCTTGCGCCTGTCGGTAGACTACGCAATCGCTCACGAAATCGCAGGCATGCGCGGCCGCGCGCCGCACCGAGAAGCCATCGTCCGAATAGGCGCGTTCCATCGCCGCGCGATGGATCTCTATCCGAGCAAAGAAAGCGCGATCGTCAGGAGCCCAGTCGCCTGCGTCGGGCACACAGCCGCCAAAGTCCTGCTTGATTTCCCGGTGCAGCGCATCGAGCCAATCCAGCCAGATCCCCTGGAACACCTCGTTCTCGGTGCGGCGTAGCGCGTCCAGCGTGAAGTTCGTCCGCTCACCCTCCGGGCGTGTCAGGCCCAAATGAAGACGGACGACATCGACTGTCTTTGGGCCTAGAACTTCTTTGCCCCAGACCGCATGGCCGCGGCTGGTCGAGAACTTCTGGCCGTCTAGCAGGTAGAACTCGTTCACGTGATACCTGACGTGCGGCGTCCAGTGGGAAAAGACCTCGGCGTAAACGGCGGGGCAAAGTAGCGCGTGGTAGAATGAATTGTCGAAACCGAAGAAATGGACTATCTGCCAGTCGTTGCTGGGCAGGGCCGCATTCCAGTCACGACCGAGCGAGCTAGCTAGCGCCTGGATGTTGTAAAGAAAACCAAACGCCATCTCTGGCCAGACCCAGGTCACCTGCCCCGGTAACCCTTCGGCCGGTAGCCCCCAGTCCGACGGGTGGGTGATGGGCACGGAAAAGTCGCCGCGTTGGCGTAGACGCGCGAAGAGGTCCATGATCCGAACGGGGGCGGCCGACTCCCTTAAATGCCGGTCGATATTGACGTAGCACCGTTCCAGCGCAAGTTCGGGACGGCGCATGGAGCCGACCACCGGCGCCTCGGCCGAGTGCCGCGACCGGACTGCACCTAGGTCGTGGCATAGGTTCGGCGCGCCGCATTCCTCGCAGATGTTGCCAGCAGCGGAGCCGCCGCAATCGGGGCAGAGGCCGCTTACATCCGGTTCGTAAAGGTAGTCGCCTGTCACAGCATCAAAGAGCGCAGGGCTCGGGCGCAGATCTACCGCCGTGCTGCTCAGAAGACTACGGAAACACGCGGCTTGAAACTCTGCATAAGCGCTATCGCCCAAAGTGGAGAGGAAACTGTGGACCTCACAGTCGAGAAGCGCAAGCGTGGCTTGAATCTCGCCGGCGTAGTGGCGCGCCACCTTTGCGGGCGTCGATTGATTGGCATCGGCATGCGTGGCGACGTAGCTCTGGTAATCGTCGCTTCCAGTCAGGTGATAGGCTTCGACCCCTTTCATGTGCAGGAAACGCGTGTAGACATCGGCGCCAAGATACGGGCCAGAAAGATGCCCCAGGTGCAGATCGCCATTAGGCGTCGGTGGCGCGGAGAAGACGAAGGTCGGCTGGTGGGGAGTCGCGACTTGTGCCGCAGCTTCGAGAGCGGCCTTGCCGTCGCGCCAGTAGACATCGACGAAATTTAGGTCTTCCTCTCCATCGTTGTGCAGCACATGCACTTCAAAAGGGTGGAACAGAACGACATCGCCGGCCGCGACCGGGATCTCCCCAAGATCGGTCCTGACCTTGCCCGCTCCAGACAGGATCACGAAGGCCTCGATTTCGTCGTGCCGATGGGGCTCGGATGTGACGCCCGGTGCCACCTTGCCGAATGAAAACCCGGTGCCCGCGCTTCCCGTTCCAAGCGTAGCCGTGTCAATACCGAACGCCCGCGACAGCTCCGTTCGAGAAAACGTGGATTTGCGCATCACGAACCTCAGCTATTGAAACAGTGATATCTTCGGCTGCCAACGCAACAGCTTCTGCTGCAAGTTGCGATGAGAGGCGGTAGCCCGACACGTTCGCCTCCGTCAGAATAATCCGGCTCTGGGGCCCCAGGCGGGCGACGACGGGCGCCAGGAGGGCTTTAGAAGACAGCCCGGCGACACCTCCACAATCGACATACCGAAGCGTCGTAACGGATTGCGGGTGATGATCCAGTAGCCAGCGATCAGAACGCCTCTCCGCGCATTTTTCTAGCGGCCGATCAGTTTCGTGTGCATGCCTCGCCTGGTTCCGTGAGTTCAATCGCGATAGAAAATACCGTTTGGGAGCTTCAGGTTGTCGAGATCAGCCACTTTGCCCTCTGGCGGATTAAGGGCGCGCTTAAGCACGTTATATTCAGCGCGGGTCGGTCCACCGGTTGAAGCACGCTGGAACACCAAGTAGAGCGTCCGCCGCGAACGATTGCTTTTATTCGGCTTTGAGTAATGCGGTGCATAATCGTCGAAGATGAAGATGTCACCAGCCTTCCACACTACGGGTTCCCAGGAGAATGTTTCGGCGACCTCAGGATCAATCACCCCGCCGGCATCCATGGGAAATACCCCCTTCTTGTGGTTGCCGGGGCTGAAGAAAAGGCCACCATTGTCCGGGTCGGAATCGTCAATGCTTATGGCAACGATCGCATGGACCATCCGGTCGGGCAGCCTGTGTGGAATGTGATAAATGTCCTGATGCGGGCGATAACCGCCGCTATCGGGATAGTGGAAGATCAGCAACTCCTTGAGTCTGCGCGAATCTTCGCCAAGCAAATCCTCGACCGCAGAGTTTATGCGCTGATCTTCTAGGAGGAGAAGACGCAATGGGTCATGGAAGTCGAGAAAATTCTCGGCCTTAGAGGTGATCTTTCGATCATCAGTCGTCTTCTCGAACCACATGAGCCATTTATCATCGCTGACATCCCAGCGTGATATGTCTTCAACAAAGCTGGATATACCTTCCACGGCCGCGGGATCGAAGAACCTTTCGAGCCTGATGTATCCGTCTTTCTGCCACTTTTCTCTTTGTGCATCAGTCAACATCGAAAGGCCTCCTGTTGGAAAAAAAGTGGTTGGTCGAACATTCCGGTTAGAGGCAGTTGGGCGCTGGCCAGGGTGTGGCCCACGGAGACGATACTCCACGGCATGTGGGCGGCGACGCTAAGTGCATTCTGCTCCGGCTGGATTTCAAGGCTGTGTTGTCCCTCCTCAATGGAGCGATTGTCCAGGCTCGTAAAGATTTGTCGATCCGGTACGTCTTCATAAGAGTCATGGCCGAGCATGCTGTTGGTGCGACTGCCCGATAAGGCGACCTTTCGTGCAGCTTGACGCGAAGCAAGCCGTGGGCCACGCGAATGTTTACGACAAGTTCCCGGTCCGGTCGGCCGATCAGGGAGGGCACGTCGGCGGCATGAGTCCATCGATCTCCAAGAACGGATACTATCCGCGGAGAGTTCAGAGCTAGACTGGCCATCCCAGGCCAAGCCGGGCCCAGGGCTTCCCTAAGCTCGTCCCGATCATTTACCTCACCCGGTCCAGCCACCACACGCATCGCTACGAGCCGGAAGCCTCCGCTGACGGCCGACGCAGCCATGGCCGCCAGGGCCACTGCGCACTTCGAGTGAGCGACCTGGTATGGTTTCGACGACCGTGGGGCAAATGGACGCCCGCAGAATAAAGCGATGCGCCCATAGGTCCAAGGGCATGGTCAGTGACGATGAGTTCGGAGCGGACTCCGGTCGTCGCCGCAGCGGAGGCGGATAAAATTCCTTGGATGCCACCGCCGATGATCAGTAGTCGCTGAGTCATATCCCGCTGCCCATTTCTTCGGCTACCGGGTCGGGCCAGCTCTCGACGGTGGTACGGCTGATAAAGCCAGGATGCTCAGGGTTCGCGCACGGCGCGCGCTGTAGAAGGCTGTCAAGAATGCGGCGAGCTCGCCAGGCCAGCAGGCTTAGGTTCGGATCGGCCAGCCCGCGCTGCCCGGGATTGGCGTTCTGTACGAAGATGCGTCTGTCACGCGGTCCGTCCCAGCACACCGAAAAATCCTCGTTGATGACCAACTCATTGTCGGTCTGTTGCAGCCGATCCGCCATCGGTTCCAAAAAGCTTGGCACGGCGTTCTCGTAACCGGTGGCCAGGATGACGATGTCGGCGGTGACTTCTTCGACGTCGCCCAAGCCGCGCTGCAGCGTCAAGTTATGACCCGCGCCGGCGTTGATGCAGCGCGAAACGTTGCAACCCGGCCGCAGTGCGATGTCACATAGGTCTGGCTCAAGAAATTCGTGGCGATACAGCGCCTGGTAGACCGCGCGCAAAGTGCGATCCGAAATACCATCCGAGGCGAGCACGAAACGCCGCAGGAACAGCTTGCGCTGCGGCTCGCTCATTACTGCGAAACGATCCGAAAAACAGGGCATGAACAACTCGTTTGTGAACGGGCTGTTGTCGAGGGGCAGGTAGTTTTCGCGCTGCGAGACCCAGGTGATCGAGGCAGGCCGCCGTTCTCTTGGCCCACCGACCAAATGCAACAGCACCTCGGCTCCCGACTGGCCTCCACCAACGACACAAACATGTTTATGTCGCACCTCAGGATGGATGTGCAGCAAATCGGATGAATGGAACAGGTTGCGTCCGATCCAGCCCTGAAATTGAGGTGGAATCCGCGCTTGCTTGCCGATGCCGACCACCAGGTCTCTGGCACTGAGAACTGCATCGTCCGTGCGCACCCGAAACTCGCCGTCATAGCGTATCTCGTGGACGGTCTCGCCGCCGCGCACAAGTGGGTTTCTGCGGAACGCCCAGTTCAGGTATTGCTCGAACTCAGCCCTGAGCACAGCATCGAACTGTGCATTCAGGAAGTGATACAGACGCCCGTTCTCGTGCAGGTAGTTTATGAAGGTGTAGCCAGACCGCGGATTCACCAGCGTGACCAGATCCTTGATGTGGCTGACCTGGAGCTCTGAGGACTCGAATGCACTGCCTGGATGCCAGCGGAAGTCGACTTGCCGATCCAAGAACAGTGCCCCGTGCCCGATTTGCTCGTGTATCTGACACGCAAGGCTCAAATTGGACGGGCCAGCACCGATCCCAATGCAAGAGAGATCCAGTTGTCCTGCTCCTGCTGACGCCTCCCAATCAGGCGCTATATGCGGCGAATGTCGGCCATGGCCGCTGGGCTTGCCCTTCCCGCACGCATCGTCGACACCGCAGGACTTGCAACAGTTTGTCCGCGCGTTCGTAGTATCGGGTGTGACGCCCGCGGATGCCGGCTCCGTGATGAGATCGGCACTCATGCCGGCGATATGTTGCGCGTGGCTGGCATCGAGAATCCCGCCTCGATGACCCCCGCGTGGTCAGTGACATGCTTTTGCAACCTATCCCTCATTGCAATTGGGCTCAGTTGCCCGCCTCGACCGCGATGAGCCGACCTTCGGCCTGCTTGGCGACCAGCGAGGGCACGGTCATCAATGCGGCGACAGCATTTTTCCGTGGGTTTGATCATAGAAGACCTCCGCTGCTGCTTTCGGGAGGTCCCCTGCATCGAACGTGCCAGAGCAAAACATCAGCAAAGGGAACGGAAGGCAGGTTCGCAATCCTGTCGAGTATCCGACATTGAGGCCGAAACCTTGCACCGGCGCCGATTTTTGCACGCAATCGTACTCTTCGACTTCATAGCGTTGCAGGCTCTCTTGGCACTTTCCACACGGCCGTCATCGAGGACTGGCCCGGCGCCGAGTGTCGATCCCTGAAAAGGAATTTCCGTTATCAAGGTCCTCATGAGGACTATCCCGACATGGTCCTGCATTACGGCGACACGACGGATGCGGCTATGCGGTGGCGAAGCTCTACGGCTACTGGAGCACCATGAACTACCGCGAGGTATACGGGCTCTATGGCATCCTGTTCAATCACGAAGGGCCGACGCGCGGCGAAACTTTCATCACGCGCAAGGTGACGCGTGCGGTGGCTCGATCATGGCCGGCAAACAGGACTGTCTCTATCTCGGAAATCTGGAAGCAAAGCGCGACTGGGGCTCGGCGCGCGCCTATGTCGAGGGCATGTGGCGCATCTTGCGGCATCAACCTGACGATTTCGTGCTGGCAACCGGCGAGACGCACACGGTCCGCACCTTTGTCGGGGCTTGCCTTCAGGCGAGTCGAAAAGGAGATCGTCTGGGAGGACGAAGGCGTTGACGAGGTGGGCCGTGAACGCATGAGTAATCAAGCGCTGATCCTGATCGACAACGCTGTTTCGGGCCAATCGAGGTTGACCTGCTGATCGGCGATGCCTCCAAGGCAACCGACAAAACTCGATTGGAAACCGAAGACCACTTTCGAGGAGTTCGTCTCGGAAATGGTCGAGGCTGACTGCCGCGCCTACGGGATCGTGTTAGCGTGACGTGAAAACACGATGACTTCGCGGGCATGTGCATCTTGCCGTTTCAGGGACGTCGGCATTTCAGGCCCGCCGCGGTCAGCCGGCGTCAGTCAGTTCTATCGTTTGGATCGGCAAATTCACACATCCTGCAAAGCAGAAAACCAGCCGCTCCATTCATGCGATCGACGATTTCGCAAAAAACTGGGCTTTTAAAGAGATCGCCATATTCGTCGCATAGAAGGTTGCCCAATACGTGACGCCGCTCAAAATCCATGGAGCAGAGAGTGACCTCGCCGTTTGGAAGGAGTACATTCCGATACTGCCGTTCGTCCACGCATATCAGCGCTCCGACGACTGGCTGCCGTGGTTCTACAATCTTAGGGTCTACGCTTCCACCCCTGCTGCTCACCGGTCGCGCGCGAACTAGGGCTTGGGCAGGGATAATGTCGGCGATATCGGGATGGGGCTCACCCAAAACCACGAATCGGATCGAAGGGATGTCGGCGTCGACGAGTTGACCAACCAAATCGCGATACTTGGCTCCGACAAGGCGGCTATTCATGTGGGCGCCATCATCAAAAACATGAACCACGAATACCCCCAACCGCAGCGCCTGCAAGCGTTGTAGATCCTGCCCCTTCATTCCCACAAGCGTCGTGAAAATCCTGATGCCGTGGCCTTTGGCGGAAGCGTGCTCGACCATTTCGGTGCAATCCGGATTGAGCCATGGCTCAGAATACCCGGCAAAACTAATGTCGACGGAGGCTGGTACGCGCGCCAGACAGCGCTTGAAATCTCCAAGACTAAGATGCTTCGTATCAGATACCTTTCTTTGCCGGTCAGCGAACTTGTCCTGCGGACAATATGAACATCCCACGATGCATCCTGTGGTCGTCGTTATCTCCAAAACTCTGCCGGCTGGGATAGCAGAGCGCAGTTCCGGTAAAATCATTCGTTGTGACTCCCACTCGTCTTGGTCATGCATAACGTCCAGTATGGTGTCTTTGGCTTCATGACACCGACGGTCAAGACAGTCCGAATGAGCCCAGCCATCTCCGCCTTGGCAGCAGTCAACAGCCGGTACCTCAATCGGCCGAGCGGACTATCAACGAACTTTGGGCGCATCGGCGCGGCAGGGCGGCGCAACCGCAAAGTCGCGCGTCAGCCGTTGCCAAGGTGTAGCCGTGACCGTTGAGCGAACGCGCCGCCGAGATGGCGCAGCAGACCATCAATCGTCTCGCGTTCTTATGCGGTCAGCCCCGACTCAATATTGCCGCATCTCCAGCAAAGGCCGTGCCAGCGCGCTTAGCCGCAGCAACTGCGCGAGTAGGCTTCGAGAAACCTCACGCCCAAGGCGGCCGGTTGTTTTGGACCAGACATGTTTTTTGTCGCTGTCAGCTTTTGGACATGCATTTCAGACGCTTGAGGACAGACTTGGCTGTCTCCCCTGCGGTAATGTTGGCGTCGGCTCATCATCTAGCATCATTTCGGCGCCGGCTGTGTGCGCGGAAGATCTACACGACCTGACCGCCGCGTGCAGCGACTGCCTGCCGGCTCATAGCTGATCTTTTGTCCTGAAGCCGGCGATGGGGCTAGGCCGTCGAGTGCGTGCTGCCGGATGCTGCGTATGCTGTTTGGCTAGACGGCGGATACCGCGTCACCTCATATTTTCGCGACAGAGGTTTGGTGGCGTCGCAGGCCTTCTTGCTACATCACCGCAGTGCTCGGGAATTTGTATCTGATCCGCGTGAGGCGAAGAACTTCTCTCTCGACTGGCTCGCCGAGGCCGTCTGTCCTGCGGGCACCGAACGATTTCTCATTTGGCATGGCGCATGCGCGTCGATCCGCAAACCCCGTCACAAGGACAAATCGGAGCTAGCCGCCACTCCACCTCCTCCTACCACGAGGGCAGACGGGAAGCAGCGCCTTCAAATAAGGAACAAAATCACTTTACCTCGAATCTTGCCTCTCTTTCACAACCGGAGCCATGGAACCGCGTCCGCGACCATCGCCTCGCGCCCCAAGGCAATTGCCCAGCGCAAATGGCTACGCGCGATTACGCCATGCATCCCTTACGAGGCTACGACAGCACCTCGGAGAGCCTCGCCGCCATCATGCAGACCGATCTAAGCCCACCTGATCCAGCACAAAGGAATTTCAAACATGCACCAAGATACCGTCCGTGGGAAAGCTTTCGCCATGCCCCTGATCAGCCCGGCCTACCCGGCCGGCCCATATCGCTTCCGCAACCGGGAGTACCTGATCATCACATATCGCACCGATCCGCAGAAACTGCGCGACCTTGTGCCGGAGCCGCTTCAGGTGTGCGAGCCTATGGTCAAGTTCGAGTTCATTCGCATGCCGGACTCGACGGGCTTCGGCGACTACACGGAAGGCGGACAGGTCATCCCTGTCTCCTTCTGTGGCCGCAGGGGGAGCTATACCCACTGCATGTTTCTCGACGACCATCCGCCGATAGCGGGCGGACGCGAGTTGTGGGGCTTTCCCAAGAAGCTCGCTAGCCCAACGCTCCGAACGGAGACGGATACCCTTGTTGGCACGCTGGACTACGGGCCGGTCCGCGTCGCGACGGGTACCATGGGCTACAAGCACCGAGCCGCCGACCTCGCGAGCGTGAGGGCCTCGCTCGCTGAACCGAATTTCCTCCTCAAAATTATTCCGCATGTCGACGGCACGCCGCGCATCTGTGAGCTCGTGGAATATCATCTAGAGGACGTCCATTTGAGGGGCGCCTGGACCGGCCCGGCAGCCCTGAACCTCTGGTCGCATGCGCTTGCCCCCGTCGCCGAACTGCCGGTGCTGGAAGTAGTCTCGGCAGTACACCTCGTCGCAGATCTCACGCTCGCGCTCGGGAAGGTCATCCACGACTATCTCGCGGAAGCCTAGCCTCGCCATCGGAAAGGAAGAACCATGAACTTTTACAGTGATATCTCATTGAACCAACGCGATGGGGAGCTGGTGGACGGCTTCTCGACAAGGAACGCCACTGACAATCTCATACAACGTCTTTCCAGCTACCTAGCCTTAGAGGACATTCCGCCGCTTTGCAGCGAGTGCAGGCGCCTCGCGAGTAAGAGCGATTGCCCTTGCCCATCCTCCCTGCTTTTGGTGCAACATATGCTCGCTGCCGTTTACCAGCGGCTTGACGCCATTGACTGCCTCTCAGAGCAAGGCGCCATAAGACTGAAGGCTTTTACCGATTATCTGGCGGCGGTCGTTCGAATAGCTTCAGAGAGCGGCGACGCGGCACCCTGGGTTGATCTAGCAACCCGGTTTAGCGCTCTTTTCGATCCCGACGAGGTTGCCCATTGATCTCGCGCTTATCGCTTTTTCGTGGAACGAGCAGCCTCGTCGGCAGATGCGTCATCGATCGCCAGCGGCGTGCCGGCGCATATGCGAGCGTAAAAGCGCCGAACAGCCGGTGATGTATCTCGAACGTGACGACGCCGATTGGCGCGATGCGCGTTGGCTCGGGGCCCTCGTGCCCAAGCATGGGTGCGTTCCCATTCCGCGGCATCGTACTCGCGATCCCGTCTGTGCCGTGCTCAAGCAAACGAGCGAACCGCCCCAGGTTGCGGATTTAGACAATCGTTGATGGAGTTGGCTGGCGAATTGGCGCGTTCGGCCTTCGGTTGGAAGACCGTCTTGAGGGGGGCCAACGAAACGGAATCGGCGAAGCCACGCTGGAGTATGCCTTCACTGGGGTCGCGTCCCTGCACGTGCTGTAGCGCAGCGTTCGCGAAGCCGCTCGCGAGCGCGCCCTCATAGCGCTGAGCGGGCGAGCGGCTTCGGGGCGGGCGCAGAGGCTGGGTAGACGGGCCGGACTCACCTCACCCGGTCCAGCCACGACATGCATCGCCAAAGGCAAGGACCCCGCTGACCGCGCCCGCAAGGGGGAGATTGGCCGTCATCGCTGCCTTCGCCAATCTCCAAGGCTAGAAGTTTGGAGCCGCCAGGGAAGCTGCCGGTCTCCCCCCCTTGCGGGCCCTTGCGGGGGAGATGGCCGGCAGGCCAGAGAGGGGGGCTGTCCGCCAGCGTTAGATCACATTCAATTCCCTGAACGCCCGCCCTTCAGCGACACGGCTGTACCCAAACGCCGAGCAGTCCACCGTGCGGTAGCCGCCGTGCACGATCAGCTCGGCCAGCGCCTTGCCGACCGCCGGCGCCTGCTGCAGGCCGTGGCCGGAAAAACCATTGGCGAAGAGGAAATTCTTAACCTGCGGATGCGGGCCGATCACCGCGTTCTGGTCGAGCGTGTTGTAGTCGTAATGGCCGGCTCAGGCGCGTGTCGGCTTGATCGCCTCGAAGGCGGGAATGCGGGTCGCCAGCACCGGCCAGATCACCTCTTCGAACAGCGGCCAGTCTACCTCGAAATCGGTGGGGTCGGCCGGGCCGTCGCCTTCCGGTTCGGCACCGCCAGTGAGATAGACCGAGCCTTCCGGCCGGACATAGATGCCGGAGGGATCGACCAGCAGCGGCATATCAGAATATTTGTCGCGCGCCTCGAAGACGAAGACGTTGCGCTTGCGCGGCTCGACCGGCAACACCAGCCCCGCCATGGCAGCCACCGTGCCGGCATTCGGCCCGGCTGAGTTGACGACGATGCCGACTTCCAGCCTGTCGCCATTGTCGAGGCTGACACTGGTCACGCTCTGGCCGTTTCACCTCCGCCTTGCGCATGACTGGAGAGATTTCCGGCGGGCGTCGCCTCCCGAGCAATGCTTTTCATGTTCGTTACTCTTCGTAAGATCGATTATTTCGATGGAGCCCATCTACGTATGAATGCAGGCGTCACAGTAGAGCTTTGAACAGCATCGGTGCGGGTCCGGAACCGTCATCGAGCCAAAAACAGCGGCAATGTCGGCTTTCCAAAGATCCATCTGGTCACACCGCCAAAGAGCCGCTCACGCAGCCGACGGCTGCCATAGGCGCCCATGACGATCATGTCCGCAGAAATGTCGATTGCGTGCTGCGCAAGCACCGTGGCCGCCGATTTGCCGGCACTTGGTAGGAGGTCAACCGACACCCGAGCACCGTGCCGAGTGAGATAGGCAGCGATGTCGGCTCCAGGCTCCGCGCCGTTCCCGTTGTAGTTGGCCTTCGGATCGACCAGGGCGACACGAACTTCCTCAGCAACGCATAGGAGGCCCAGCGCTTCTCGAACCGCACGGGACGCCTCGACTCGCGAATCCCAACCGACCAGGACGCGCCGTGGCCACAGCGTCGCCTCAGCCCCCTTCGGCACAACGAGCACCGGCTTTCCCGTATCGAACAAGCAGCCGTTGACCACAGGAGGTCCGAGATTCTCGTCGTTGAGGAGCCCCGGTCCGATGATCGTGAGGTCGGCGCAGAGCGCCCGCTGTCGTGCCACTTCACCGAGGCTGGCCGGATCGTAATAGTCGGTGTCAACGTCATAGGCGAGCGACATAGATTCCAGCAGTTTCTGAATATCTCTGGAGCGTTTTTCCAGTCTGACCGCGTTCTGTGTAAATCGATCGATTTGCCGAAACCGATCGTTCAATCTGGCAATTGCCTGTCCACGTGCTACCGGCCACTCTGGGACACCATCTCCGATCCGCCGATGCGACATAAGGAGCGTCGGAGGGGGTATGATCAGTACGGAAAGGTGCGCGCCGATTTCCGCACACAAGCCGGCAGCAGTTCTGACGTCCTGATCGGAATGGTCACCGCCGGTCAAACAGAGTACCGTTTTAAAGCCCATTTTCCTGCTTCTTCCTGAGTATTCGAGGAGGGCGTTTCAGGCCGCAAGACCGGCTCACAGCGCGAGGAAAAGGGAGTGGCACCAGACCCGGCACTCGATTCAGCCGTCCAGCTTCTCGAGCGAGTAGCCGGCCGACCTGACGGTACGGATGACGATACCGGTCGAGGCCGTCTCCAGCGCCTTTCTGAGCCGACTGATGTGGACATCCACTGTGCGTAAACCGACATGGATATTGGGTGGCCAGGCCCCGCCGATCAGCTCGTCCCGGCTGAAGACCTTGCCGGGAGCCTCGAGCAAATGCCGCAGCACGTTGAACTCGATCGGTCCGAGATGGATGTCATGGCCATTGCCGCAAACCCGGTGGGCATCGAGCTTCATCTCAAGGCTGCCATAGGAAAGCCAGCTGTCGTTTTCAATCCCGTTTGAACCCGGCTTCGGCAGCGCCAGCCTCGTCCGCAGATAATCGAGCAGCTTGGCCGGCGCCATTGGCCGCACAAAGCTCTCGTCAATGCCGGCCTTCAACAGATCAAGGTGCTGGTTCTCGGCGCCGGGCGCGATCAGGGCAATGACGGGCAGGCCGCCGGTCCGGGGTTCCCGCTTGAGCCGGGCGCAGATTGCGGACCCGGTAAGGCTCGTCGGACCGCAGTCCAGCACCACGGCCTGGAATTCCCGTTCGTCGGCCTTTGCAAGTGCTTCTTTGGCGCCGCCTGCCGGCTCACTGACGAAGCCGTCCACCTCCAGTATGTGGCTGAGGAACAGATAGAACTCCGCATCTTGCGAACAGATCAGGACGAGTGGCTTCATCAGCGCTACCCCGAGAACCACATTGGCCTCGACCGCGTCGGCCGCGTGGGCTGGCCATCGCGGCTCCTCAAGGCCTGACATGATCCTCTTGCTCGAAAATTGGTTTCATGCCCGTGCCACCTCGGGATAGGCGTCGATGGCTGCGATGGCATCGTCGACCAATTTCGTACCGGCCGCGGCGAGTTTGCAGAAAGTCTCGAAGCCGAACCGATGGACGTCGCGCACGGTCTTGGACAGAACGACCAGCCGCCCGGCAGTGAAAAGCACGCGCCCGAACCCCTCATGGCTCATTTCGATCATCGGCGATGCCATCAGGCCGGAGCGCTCCTCGATCGCAAGGGCGACGGCAGTGTAAAACTTGTCGAGCCTCCACAGCACGTCCGGATCGGGATCGCCGATGATTGGGATCGTGCGACGCCGTTCCTTGCTGACGATGAAGTCGGCCAGCAACTCGGCGTCCGCTTTGCCGTCCCACGACCCGTGGGAATCTTGAGCAAGGATCAGCCGCACGAGGCATTTGACGAACGGGCTGCCAAGGGCCGCCTCGTCATCGTTGACAGCAGGGCTGATCGCGACTTCAATCATTTTGCTCTTTCCTTGTTTCAGTCCTCATCCTCGAAGGAGGGTTTCTTTTCGGCGACACCAGCCTCGGCCAGCACCTTGCGCAGCCAGGGCGGAGGACACGTTCTCAGCATCATCTGCGTGCGCAACAGCACCTCTTGGATGGTTTGTGGCTGCGGCACCTTGATTGGATGGATTTTTGCCGAAATAACCTTTGCTGCCGAAGGCCCGCCGATGGCCAGACAAAACAGCAGATGGCAGCCCTTCAGCGCCTCCACCTTCGGCGTGACGCGGTCATCGCCCTCGGTCCGACGCTTCCCGCTCTCATCGGAAATGTCATCGAAGGCCACGGCTTCCACGAGATGCCACTCCTCGCGCGTCACATCGTAGACAGCAAAGCGCTTGGCCGACCCGAAATGGGCATTGAGATTCGTCATGTCTTGCGTGGCGATGGCTACGCGCAATGCGCCTGCCCGTCGGTCCGTCATCGGTGCGTGAACCTCGTCAGTGACGAGTGAGAGGCGACGAACGGAGCTCATCTGGCATTTCTCGTTTCCGGAGTGGATCAAGCGCCTCAGGCGTCGGCGAGCGCTGGTTGGCCTGGAAGATGTTGGCAACATCGAAGATCAGGTCGCGGGTCCCCCGATAGAGGATTGTGAGCTTGTGCTGGCTGCCGAGCCGGTCGAAGATCGGGAAGCCGACGCGCATGAGCGGAATGCCAAGGCGTCGCGACGCCTGGCGACCGTGGGAATGTGTTACGAGAAGATCCGCGCCCGCTGCAAGAGCTTCCAAATCGCCGAGATCGCCGATCTGAACCCACTCCGCCGGTACTTTTTGCAGAATCTTCGACATATCGGTCGTCGTGACCGCCGCCGCGATGTCACAGCCCATGCCGGTGAAGAAGGTTGCGAGTTGATAGAGTTGGTCTGGTTCAGCAGCGATCGCAATTCTCTTGCCTCCGAAATGGAAATGTCCGTCGAGCAATGCATCCTCCAATTGCGCCCGGTGACGGCGAACCCGGTCCGGCACCGCCGCGCCCGAAACCGCCGATAGCAGCGAGACGAACCGGTCGACGGCCTTCAATCCGGTCAGCGACTGGAACACCGCGTAAGGCACGCCGGTCAACCCGTGCAGCGTTTTCGCCGGGTGGCGCATGTGCTCGCCGATGACGATGCATTGCGCGGCCGTGCCAAGCTCGCGGATTTCCTCGACGCTGGTGCCGCCATAGGTAGTGGTTACCCAGCGGTCAGGAACCGTGCCGTCGAGTGAGCCGGAGACGTCCGGCAGGATAACCGGCTTGAGCCCAAAACTTTCAACCATGTCACGCAAATGCTCGACGTCAGCGACAGTGAGGTTGCATCCGGGCAGGATCGCGATCTTCTTCGGCTGCCGGGTCCGTGCGCCCGACCGTGTAATCCCTTCGATCATCGCCGCGACAGCCTTGGCCCAGCCTTCTTCGATAGCGCCGCCGAAATCAGGCGTGTTGGCCAGCACAACCTCCGTACCCCCGAGCTCTTCCGCATGCTTCAGCTTGACGTTGGCGATATCACTCGCGCAGTCTTCGCCACGGGTCTCCACCAGCGCGGTCGTGCACACTCCTATCAGCTTTGGCTTAGTGCGGGTTTTGAGGTTGAGGATCGCCTCTTCCAGATGGTCCGCTCCGCCGAGTATGGTTGCCACCTCATCCATCGCCGTTGTCTGCAAGGGGATCGCTTCCTTGAAATGCCGCACGAAGAGCACGAGCGCGAAGCTGGTGCAGCCTTGGCCGCCGTGGAACAGGGGCATCGCACCCTCGACTCCAAGAAAAGCGAAGGCGGCACCCAGCGGCTGCGACGACTTCAGCGGGTTGACCGCCGCTGATTTGGTATTGCGAAGGATGCGGACCATCGGATTTCCTCATCGGTCGCCGAAGCGGTGAGCCATCGCGCCGGCGAATTCATTGAAAGCGTTCACAGTCGCGGTCCCGTTCTTCGTGCTCGCCAGATCGTCCTCCCCGACAGGCTGGCAATCCCATGGCGCCGGCTCCCGCACCTGGCCCCAGATCGGGTTATGAATGGCGAGGTCGATCTGCCGTACAAGTTCCACCATGCCGTCATAGCCGGCATAAGGATGTTGGCGCTCCTGGTTGATATCGAGCCACGGTGTCTTGGCCTTCAGGGCGATGAATTGCGTACGCCCGCCCGACAGCATGATGTCGGCCTTGTGTTTTGAGAGCATGGCGTAAAGATCGCGCGCTGCCATCTGCTCGAACATGTGGTTTTCGTCCTTGAGGATCCGCTTGATCCGCTCCTTGTCTTCGACGGTGGATTTCTTGACCGAAGTGCCGACGATCTCCATGCCGATCTCCATCAGGGCGTGGACGACTGACCAGGACTTCACACCGCCCGTATTGAGCAGCACGCGCTTGCCTTGAAGCCGCCGGCGGTAGGCCTCGAGTTTCTTCCACGCAATCGCCTCCTGCTCAGCAATCAGCGTGTCTGTGCGATCGAGGATCTCCGCATCGGCGCCCTTCCTCACCAGCAGCTCAGCAATGTTGCGAAGTGCCTCCGAGGTCTCGGTTATGCCGTAGAAGGAGCCCTCGAAGAACGGGATGTCCCAACGCTCCTCCATCTTGCGGGCCAGATTGATGAGTGCGCTCGAGCACACCATCATAGCCGCCCGGGCGCGGTGCGCGGATGCAACGTCGATGTAACGCGCATCGCCCGGAATGCAGGCGCGCACCCGGATGCCGAGCCGATCAAGCAGCGGCTTCACCAGCCAGAATTCGCCGGAGAGGTTGAATTCGCCAAGGATGTTGATGTCGTAGGGTCCGGCGTCGTCGGGTTCCACCGTGCCGATGACATGATCGAGCAACGCTTCGGCGGCCAGTTTGTTGCCGAGGTTCTTGGAGCCGGCCAAGCCCGGCGCATTGATCGGCACCACGGCCAAGCCGAATTTTTCGGCCGCGCGTTTGCACACGGCCTCGATGTCGTCGCCGATCAGCGCCGTCACGCAGGTCGAATAGACGAAGACTGCCGGCGGCGCATATGTTTCCTTGATCTCGCGGATCGCCCTGAACAGCTTCCGCTCGCCCTGCCCCATCACGACGTCGAGTTCGGTGAGGTCGGTTGTAAAGCTTGTCCGCCACAGGGTTGGCCCGGACGAAGCTGCGCCTCTGTTGTCCCAGGAATTGCCCTCGCAGGCGAGCGGCGCATGGACCAGGTGCGCAACGTCGGTAATCGGCTGCAGGACGATCTTGGCGCCGTCAAAGGCGCAGCCGCCGGCTGCCGCCCCGGGGGTCAGCGGCTTCGAGCAGCCCTCCTTGCGCGCCTTGGCATCCTTGCCGCGGTTGGTATCGCAGGCCGGCTCGTCGAAAACGTCCTGGATCTTGGCACTGAGCGAGGTCATTGCGTCAGTCTCCGAAGTCCATTGGGCAATGGTCGGCCTCGACGAAAAGCCGGTACGGGCTTAGCGGGTGAGGTCATAGGAATAGTCCGTCACGCCCGTTTCGCTCGTCTCGCGATCGAGCTTGTCGAATATCTTGTCGAGGATCGTCGTCAGCACGCGTAATCCACCCTGGTAGCCCATGAGGGGAAAGCGATGGTGATGGTGCCGGTCGAAGATTGGAAACATCAGCCGGATCAGCGGCGTGCCGGTGTCGCGCTCCAGATACTTGCCATAGGAATTGCCGATCAGCAGGTCCACCGGCTCTGTAAAGAGCAGCGAGTGCATTGCCCAGAGATCCTTGCCCGCCCAGATCTGGGCATCCTGGCCGAAGGGCGAGGATGCAAGCAATTCCTTCATCTGGGCCTCCCAGGCCGATGTGCCGTTGGTCGCGAGGCAATGTGTCGGCTCGCCGCCGGTCTCCATGACGAAGCGGGCCATGGCGTAGACGAAGTCCGGATCACCATAGATTGCGTACTTCTTGCCGTGCAGCCATGACTGGCTGTCCGCCATGGCGTCAACCAGTCGGCCGCGCTCCATCCGGATTGTCTCGGGGATCTCCTGGCCGGAAATCGCCGAGATCTTCATCAGGAATTCGTCAGTCGCCTGGACACCAAGCGGATAGTGGAAGGATGCCGTCGCCTGCCCGACCTCGTTGCAATATTCCAGCGTCTTGCGGGTGTTGTAATGCTGCAGCGACAGTGTCGCCTCCGCGTTGAGTGCGCCTTTCACGTCTTCGATCTTCGTGCCACCGTCATACATGCGGTATTCGCCGTCCGACGGCGTGTCGAACTGGTCTGAGGCGTCTTGAATGACGGTATAAGTGACACCCATCAGGTTGAGGAGGCGCTTGAGTTCTCGGTTGTTTCCGACGCAGAATCCGTCGAAGCCTGGAATGATGTTGATGGTCCCAGCGGCTTGCGAGCGCTCGCTGCCCTTCCAGAAATGCTCCAGCACGCCCTTCACCATGCCGTCGTAGCCATCGACATGGCTGCCGACAAAGGCAGGCGTATGAGCGAAAGGCACGTCGAAGTCGCACGGGACCGAGCCTTCGTTCTTGGCGTTCTCTATGAAGCTCCGCAAGTCGTCGCCAATGACCTCAGCCATGCAGGTAGTCGAGACGGCGATCATCTTGGGGTCGTAGAGCTTGTAGGTATTGGCGAGCCCGTCGACCATGTTCTTGAGGCCGCCAAACACTGCCGCGTCCTCGGTCATCGAGGAGGAAACCGCTGACGAAGGCTCCTTGAAATGTCGCGACAGATGCGAGCGGTAGTAGGCGACGCAGCCCTGGCTACCGTGGACGAAAGACATGGTGCGCTCGAAGCCCGCGGCCGCGAACACCGCGCCGAGCGGCTGGCAGGCCTTGGCGGGGTTTATGACAAGCGCCTCGCGAGCGAGGTTCTTTTCGCGGTATTCCCAAGTCTTGGTCAATTCGCGTTGGTCGGTGACGATCTGATCAGGGTGCGGACATTCGAAATTCAGTTTCTTCTCGGCAAGCATTTGTCTGTATTCCGGCTCGCGGAACAGGGGAGCATGGTCGAGAACTTTTTCGGCCGATTGCGGCATGGTGGTCACCTTTTCCATCTGGCTGCGGCAAGCGGCAGCACAGGGACATCAAAGCGTTAAAGGGCATCCAGCGTGGATCGAGCACGCCCCAAGCATTTATCCGCCTCCCTGCCAGGGAGGGAGGCCAGTCCTCATTCGGCGGCGACCGCCGTCGGCGGCGCGTCCTTCATCTTTTTCCACGGCGCGCGGTAGAGACCCCAGACCGGGTTGTTGATGGCCAGATCCATGTCGCGGGCGAAAATGGCGAAGCCGTCATAACCGTGATACGGGCCGGAATAGTCCCAGGAGTGCATCTGGCGGAACGGGATGCCCATCTTCTGCACCGGGTATTTCTCCTTGATACCGGAGCCAACGAGATCAGGGCGGATGCCTTCGATGAACTTCTCCAGCTCGTAACCGGTGACGTCGTCATAGAGGAGCGTGCCATTCTTCACGTAATGGCCGGTGCGCTGGTAGTCGTCGTTGTGGGCGAACTCGTAGCCGGTGCCGACGATCACCATAGCGAGGTCCTCGTAAGCAGTGATGACGTGACGAGGACGCAGCCCGCCGACATAGAGCATCACCGTCCTGCCTTCGAGGCGCGGTCGGTACTTGGCGATGACGGCATCGACCAAGGGCCGGTACTTGGCGATGACCTTTTCGGTCTTCTCCTCGATTTCCGGGCCGAAATGCTTGGCGATGTTGCGCAGGGAGGCCTCGATCTGGGTGGGGCCGAAGAAATTGTATTCCATCCAGGCGATGCCGTACTTTTCCTCCATGTGCCGGCAGATGTAGTTCATCGACCGGTAGCAGTGGATCAAATTGAGTTTGGCCTTGGGCGCGCGCTCTATCTCGGCGAGCGTGGCGTCGCCCGACCAGTTGCCGACCACCCGAAGTCCAATCTCCTCAAGCAGGATTCGCGAAGCCCAGGCATCGCCGCCAATGTTGTAGTCGCCAACGACATTGACGTCGTAAGGGCCAGACTCGAAATCGACATCGTCCTTGTCGAAGACCCAATCGCGGATCGCATCATTGGCAATGTGGTGGCCGAGCGATTGTGAAACGCCGCGGAAACCTTCGCAGCGCACCGGTACAATCGTCTTTTCGTGCTCCTTGGCCTTCTTACGCGACACTGCCTCGATATCGTCCCCGATCAGGCCGATCGGGCATTCGGACTGCACCGAGATGCCCCCACTGAGCGGAAACAGGTCCTCGACCTCGTCGATGATCTTTTCCAGCTTCTTGTCGCCGCCGAAAACGATGTCCTTCTCCTGGAAGTCGGAGGTGAACTGCATTGTCACGAATGTGTCGATGCCCGTCGTGCCGACGTAATAGTTGCGGCGTTGCGACCAGGAATATTGCCCACAGCCGACCGGCCCGTGCGAGATGTGGACCATATCCTTGACCGGACCCCATACCACGCCCTTGGAGCCGGCATAGGCGCAGCCGCGGATTGTCATCACGCCCGGAATGGACTTGATGTTCGATTTGACGTCGCATTCGGAAAGGCCCTTGTCCTCCCCTCCGGCCTCGTCCTTGCTCGTTGCGACACTGAGGTGCTTCTTGCGACGCTTCGCCGCTTTGTCTGGATATTGGGACAGCACGTCTTCGATAAGCTTCGCATGCAAAGCGCCGTCATTCTCATAGTCGAGGCCCATGGGACCTGCCCCTTTCAAGGTTCGGGTAACGCCTCACCAACGAGGCCTTGTTTCGTATAAAGGGGCGCCAGGTCACGGTCGGCGCCCCCTGTCGGTAGCGGCAGTTACTGAGCGACGGCCAATTTCGCTTCCTTGGCCTGAAGCTCGGCAAGCATTTGCTCGTCCGTCTTCATGATGCCGAAGTCGAGCAGCATATCCTCGAGCTCCTCCATGGTGATTGGGGTCGGGATGGTGCCCTGCCCCGAATTGACATGGATCTTCTCGGCCAACGCGCGGTACTCCCCTGCCTGTTTGGAGTCCGGCGCATACTGGATTACCGTCATCTTTCTCAGTTCGGCGTGCTGGACGATGTTGTCGCGCGGCACGAAGTGGATGAGCTTGGAATTGAGTCTGGCGGCCAGCGCCTCGGAGAGGTCGAGCTCGCGGTCGGTCTGTCGCTCATTGCAGATCAGCCCGCCGAGCCGCACGCCGCCCGAATGGGCGTATTTCAGGATACCCTTGGCGATGTTGTTGGCGGCATAGAGCGCCATCATCTCGCCGGACATGACGATGTAGATTTCCTGGGCCTTGTTTTCGCGGATCGGCATCGCAAAGCCGCCGCACACCACGTCGCCCAGCACGTCGTAGGAGACATAGTCGACATTATCATAGGCGCCGTTCTCCTCGAGGAAGTTGATCGAGGTGATGACGCCGCGGCCGGCGCAGCCGACACCCGGCTCGGGGCCGCCGGACTCCACGCACTTGATGTCTTTGTAGCCGATCTTGAGCACGTCCTGGAGTTCAAGGTCTTCCACAGAACCTTCTTGGGCGGCGAGATGCAGAACGGTATCCTGCGCCTTTGCGTTCAGGATCAGCCGGGTGGAGTCGGCTTTGGGGTCGCAGCCGACGATCAGGATTTTCTGTCCGAGGTCGACCAGGGCGGCTAGCGTATTTTGAGAGGTGGTGGACTTGCCGATGCCCCCCTTTCCGTAGAATGCGATCTGACGCAGACCTGACATGTTGCTTCCTTCCTTCTTTCCATCCATAGCGGTTACCGCGACTTCAATGCCGGTCGGCAGATCCCGCCGCCTCGCACCGATCGTTTCAAAACTCGTGCCAATTCGGCCGGTTGGATCGAAGAAGAAATTTTATGATTGCTTTTCAGCTGTTTAACATTTGGCAAAAATATTAAATTGGCTAAATAAACTTGTGTCGCGGCCCTGACAAAGGCGACAGGAAATGTCGGATGGCGTTGAGTAAGACGTCGGCCGCGGAGCCCGGAAAGAAGCTAGTTGTCAAAATCTGATGGAGTAGATGCCCCCTCCCGACGCCATCGCAATGTGCCAGTTTGGTGATTGCCAGAATCGACCAAGACAGAGACGGCATCCATGGAAGTTACCATCATTGGAATCGATCTCGCAAAGCCGGTCTTCCAGGTTCACGGCGCGGCGAGTGACGGGAAGGTTGTCTTTCGCAAGAAGCTGTCGCGCGCAGTTGCTGCCGTTTCTCGCCGGACAGCCCCGGTGCACGGTGGCGATGGAAGCGCGACCGCCCACGACTGGGGGCGTACGATCGGCGGGCTCGGGCATGCCGTCCGGCTCCTGCCGCCGGTCTATGTGAAGTCCTTTGTAAAGCGGCACGCGGAAGCGGCCCTCAGGCCGACAATGCGCTTCGTGGCTGTCAAAACCGAGGAGCAAGAGGCGCGGTCGATGATCTTCCGCACGCGCGACCTCTTGGTGCGCCAGCGCACGCAGCTGATAAACGCCCTGCGCGGCCACCTCGCCGAAGCACGGGGTCGTCGCCCCACACGGCCCGGCCCACGTGAAGCGCCTTGCGGATGCAATCGAAGACGAGGAAGGCCTCATCCAGCCGATCGTCCGCGACGTTGGTCGTCTCTACCTCCAGCAGATCGCCATCTACAGCGAGAAGATCGCCGAGCTCGAGAAGACCCTCCCTTGGCTGTAGATCATCTGGGAGCTCGTCCCGCTGGATTTGGCGCGCTGAAGGAGCGGGGATCAGCCAAATCCGCGAGCGTTCCAAGTGGATTCTGTCCACTCTATCTGAGTTTCAGCCATCTTGCCCTCCCGAGCATTCCTTAACCCCGCCGCCGCATCAGACCGCTCCGCGTATCGGATTGACGACCTTGAGCCCGGCAAAGTCTTTTTCGTTATCCGTTACCAGCACGCACTCGTTCGCACCGGCGACAGCGGCGATGATCATGTCGAGCCCGCTGCGCGGCTTGCCGGCCAGTTTTCCTCCTGCCATCAGCCGCGCCCAGATCAGCCCTGCCTTGTCGTCGAACGAGAGGATGCGGCCCGCAAACAGCGCCTGCGGCCCCTCAGGCCCAGAGAACCAGTTGTCGAGTGCGTCGCGTTTTTTCCCGCGCGGCTTCTCCAGAACCCTGCGAAGAATTTCCGCAACGGTCAGCGAAGCGATGAACAAATCCTCGTCACGCTGTCTCGACATCCATGCCAGGAGCGATTCCGAAGGCTGCGATTTGACGACATCGCTGATGATGTTGGTATCGAGGAGGTAGCGTGTCACAGGTCGATCTTCCGCCCCTCTTCATGGGGGCGGGAAAGATCGAGGTCAGCTCCCACGAGCGGCGAACGACGCAATGCGGCGAGAATCCCGCCAAGCTTGGGTGGCTCGCCGGCGATGGTCTGGCTGACAGCAGCGCGCAGGCTAGAGGCATCCGGTCCATCTTCGGCCAGGCGGCGAGCCAAAGATCGAATGAGGTCGCGATCGGCATCGCGGCCAAGCACCTCGAAGCGCGCCAAGCCGCGCTCGCTGAGGCGAGATCGATAGCTTTGAATGGCGCGTTTTTGCGATCTGCTCATAGTTGCCTCCGACTAACGACATCGCCTGCGACGCGTCTGGCCTGACCGAGGGCGTGACCTTTCCCACGGCTCGTCCACGCGTGATGCATGCGGAGCGAACCTTCTGGGAGAAGGCGACGGCCATCCATGTCTTCTGGCTGCAGGAGCGCCGGCGCGGCGATCGCTTTGCTCGTCACTGGCACAATGTCGCGCGGTTGGACGAAACTGGTTTTACCCCGTCCGCCTTTGCTGATCGCGATCTGGCGAACGCAGTGGCGCGCCACAAGACCATGTTCTTCGCCGAGAAAGCGCCCGATCGAACGCCCATCGATTACGCGGCGGCTGTCAACGGCGGTCTGCGGCTTGTGCCCGCAGGCGATGGTCTGAAGGCGCTTGAAGAGGACTACGCCCGCATGGTCGACGACGGGCTTCTTCTGGAAGACGCGGAGCCTTTCGAAGCGCTGATGGCGCGATGTGCCGATATCGCCGAGCGAGCCAATTGCGTCCGCGAATAGAAAAAACTGGGGGGACGGCGCCGTGCGAATTTCGCGGATCAAAATTACAAACTTCGCCAATCGGCGCGCTGCGGCCGGGAATGCTCGATGCGCTGATGGCGGCAGAGCCAAGCCTCGCCGATCAACGCGAACAGGTGGTGCGCATGTCGGCGGCGCTCGCTGTCGGCGGGCCGCTCGCCGACCTGGATCTGGCGAGCCTCGGTGGACGCGACGCGTCGCCTCTCCATCTTAATCTGTTGACGCCGCACTCGGCAAAGGGCTGCGAAGATGATGTCGTGATCATGGTGGGACTCGATCTGGGCGGTTTGCCCTGGCACAACGAGCAGCCGGCGGCGCGACGCGAAAGCCGACGGCTGTTCTATGTTGGCCCTGACGCGGGCCCGCGACGAGATCCATATGCTGTATTCCGGTTACGTCGATACCGGCCGCGGGCGAAGGTTCGGCACCCCGTCCTGTGCAAGAGCGTAGCCGTCGACAAGTGTGGAGATCAGCTCCTTTGCATTGGGAAACCGTTATTTGAGGGTCGGGTCGAGCTTATCGCGCAACCAGTCGCCGAGGACGCTAACGGCAACGGCCGTGATGACAATGACGAGGCTTGGAGCGAGCAGCATCCAGGAGGCGCGGGTGATATACTCGCGGCCGGCCGCGACCATGACACCCAGGCTGGTCATCGGCGGTTGAACGCCGAGGCCGAGGAAGGAGAGTCCGCTTTCCACCAGGACGATTTCCGGAAAGGTCACCGTCGCCGCCACGAGAAGCGTCGCCGCGCTGTTGGGCAGGATATGCCGCAGATAGACACGCAGCGGATGGGCGCCGAGTTGGCGCGTTGCGCTCGCATAGCCCTGCGCGCTGGCGGTGATTGCCAGTCCTCGTGCCAACCGCGCATTCCGCTCCCAGCCATAAAGTCCCATCAGGGCGACGAACAGCGTCAGCGAATTACCGAAACAGGCGAGCATTGCCAGCGCCACGATTAGAAATGGTAGCGAAGCCTGTACGTCGATCATTAGCAGCAGCGCATGCTCGACGAGCCCGCGGAAATACGCGGCGATGAAGCCGATCCCGGTACCGACCAACACGCTGATCGCAGTGGCGCCGAAGGCGACCAGCAAGCTGGTGCGGATCGAGTAGAAAAGACGCGAGGCCACATCACGGCCCAGATCGTCGGTTCCCAGGGCATGTAGCATCGTTCCGCCAAAGCCGACGGGCGGCGTCAGGCGATGGCGCAGGTCGATGGAAGTGATCTCATAGGGAGCCATCAGCGGCGCGGCGAGCGCCGTGAAGAGCATGAGGAGAACCCAGCCCACAGCAAGGAGTGTCGGCAGGTCCACCGTGCGAGGCGACGGACGGTTGGTTTCTACAGTTGCCGTTTTCATTGCGATCCTGAGTTTGTTCCACGCAAGCGCGGATCGAACACGCCATAAAGCAGGTCCATCAGCAGGTTGGCCGACGTCATGGTCAGCGCCACGAGAAGGAGGATGACCTGCACCACGGCGAGATCACGGTTCGCAACCGAAACCACCAGCAATTGGCCGATGCCGGGCCAGCCGAAGACGCTTTCCACCAGTACGGCACCCGCGACCTGCCCGCCGAGCATCAGACCGAACAGCGTCAGCACAGGAATGATCGCATTCGGAAAGGCATGGTGGCGAACCACCTGCCGCCACGTCACGCCCTTGGCGCTGGCCGCCACGATGTAGAGCTGCGACAGAACTTCGATCATGGCGCTACGCGTGAAGCGCGCGATAATGGCCGCCCCGCCCAAACCAAGCGTGAGCACCGGCAGTACGAAGCTTTCCGGCCGATCCGCGCCGCCGGACGGGAACAGGCCGAGCGTCACGGAAAAGATCAGGATCAGCAATAGCCCGAGCACGAAGCTTGGCACGGTGAAGCCGAACACGGTCAGCATCATCACCGATCGGTCGACCCAGGTGTCGCGATGCATGGCGGCGTAGGCGCCGACCGGAATGCCGATTAGCATCGTGAGCGCCAGTGCCGGCAGCATCAGCGCCAATGTCAGGGGCGCGCGCTCGAACACAAGCTGCAGGGCCGGTTTTCCAGCGAGCATGGAATTCCCGAAATCGCAGTGAAGTGCCGCCAGGACATAGCGGACATATTGCACATACAGAGGCTGATCGAGCCCCCAATGCCGGCGAAACGCCTCAAGATCCGGGGCGCGGGCGCTGGGACCGAGTATCTGCAGCGCCGGGTCTCCAGAGGCCCGCAGCACCACGAATGTAAAGGTCACTACGATCAGGATCGACAGGCCAGCCCGCAGGACCTTGGGGCCGGCGAAACGAAACACCGCACTCATCAATGCCTCACCAAATGGCAGGCGACCTGCCGTTCCGGTCCTAGCGGCAGGAGTTCGGGCAGGCTCTGGCGGCAGACATCGCGCGCAAGTGGACAGCGTGGATGAAACGGGCATCCGCAGGGCCGATCGGTGGGGCTCGGCGGCTCGCCTGGCAACGCCACATAATGATCGAAGCCGCCCGGAAGCCTCGGCATGGCCGAGACGAGCGCCTGCGTATAGGGATGGGCGGGTTGATCGATAATGGCGTCGGCGCGCCCCTGCTCGACGACGCGGCCAAGATACATGACGACGATCCGGTCGCTGACATGGCGAACGACCCGCAAGTCATGGCTGATGAACAAGAGGCCGAGCCCGAGCTCCTGCTGAAGATCCATGAGCAGATTGACGATTTGCGCCTGGACGGACAGGTCGAGCGCCGAGACCGGCTCATCGCAAACCAGAAGCGAGGGTTTTGGCGCGAGCGCCCGGGCAAGCACGACGCGTTGGCGCTGGCCGCCGGAAAGCTGATGCGGATAGAGCCTGCCATGGTCTTCGCCGAGGCCGACGCCGTGGAGAAGCTCGGCCACACGTTGCTCGCGGCTTGCCGGATCGCCAATCCCGTGAATCGCCAGCGGCTCGGCGATGAGAGCGCTGACAGTCATTCGGCGGTCAAGCGCTGCCAAGGTGTCCTGAAAGACCAGCTGCATCTGGCGCCGCTGCGCGCGCCACTTTTTGCTGTCGATGCGCGGCAGCGGAAAACCCTGAAACAACACACCTCCGCTGTCCGGCGGCTCCAGACCGAGCGCAATACGGCCGGTGGTGGACTTGCCGCATCCGGATTCGCCGACAATGCCGGTCGTCCGGCCCATCTCGACATCCAGCGACACGCCATCGACTGCTACAAGATATTTCCGCGGTCCGTAGAGTGGCGAGCCGAGCGGAAAGCGACGGGTGATGTTGTTGAGACGCAGCAGGGTCATTGATACGTGCCGGCGTCCAAACGAAGGCAACGCACCGAATGCCGCGCGGCGACCTGCCGCGGTTCCGGTCGGCTCGTGCGACATACCGCGATCGCGTGCCGGCAGCGTGGCGCATAGGCGCATCCCGGCGGCAGATTGCGTTGTGGCGGCGCGCCGGCAATGGCGGTCAACCGCATGCGCGGACCGTGCGAGGGCGGAATGGCACCGATCAGGTCGCGTGTATAGGGGTGCTCCGGCGCGGTCAGAAGCGTGTGTTTCGGCGCCGTTTCGACGATCTGGCCCGCATACATGACGCAGGCCCGGTCACAGACGGCCGCCACCGCGGCGAGATCATGGCTGATCATGACCAGCGCCATGCCTGTGTCGCGTTGAATATCTTTGAGCAGCAGCAGGATCTGCGCCTGCACGGTAGCGTCGAGCGCGGTCGTTGGCTCATCGGCGATCAGCAGTTCGGGCCGGCCGGCGAGCGCGATGGCAATCATCACCCGCTGGTTCTGGCCGCCCGACAGTTCGTGGGGGTACGCGTTGAGCCTGCTTGCCGCAGCGGCTATCCCGACCTGGTCGAGCAGGCGGCAGGCCTGGGCACGGGCGGCGGCACCGCTGAGGCCACGGTGCAGGCGAAGCGCTTCGGTGATCTGCGCGCCGATGCGATGCACCGGGTTCAGCGCGCTGGCCGGATCCTGGAAGATCATGGCAATGCGTCCGCCGCGCACCCGATCCAAAACGGATTGTCGTGCGCCCACAAGATCGAGATCACCAATCCTGGCCTCGCCCCCGATCTCGGCGGATTTCGGCAGCAGGCCAAGAACCGCCCGCCAAGTCACGGACTTGCCGCAGCCGGATTCGCCAACGATACCCAAGGCCTCGCCTTTGTTCACAGCGAGATCGACACCGTGCAGCACAGGCACATCGCCGAACGCCACCCTCAAGCCAGCAATGCTGATGGCAGGTTTGGTGGCGGAAGCCCCGATGCCATGAGCCGGCAACAGCGCGGCGCCCGCGCTGTTCTGGAAAGACTTATGCAGCATGGAACTCAGGCCACCGGCTCAGGCGGCATCTTCGGACCGAGATACATTTGCGGCAACGGGTTGGGCTGCCAGCTGACATCCGCCTGCTGCCCATAGATAAAGGGCATGGAATGCAGCGGCGTGATGCAAGGGTCCTCGATCTCGACAATGTCCTGCATCCGTTTGAAGGCCGCCTGGCGCTTGGCGAGATCGGTCGTCGTTTCGAGCTCGTGACCGCGCGCGTTAAACTCGGCATTGGTCCAGCCACCTGTTGACTGGAGGTCATTGGTCGGACCGATAATCTGCCACAGCATGGAAACGGGATCGGCGTAGAAGGCGCCGCCGGACGTGTCATTGATGCCGCCAATGTCGCCGACCTGCGTCCAGTTTTCACACATGATCAGCTTGACGTTGATTCCGGCAGCCTTCCACATCTCGACAAGCGCCTGGTTCTCGGCGAGCTGCATCGGATAATAGGTGCCGACGGAAGGGTATGGGATTTCCTCACCTCTGTAGGATGACTTGGCGAGCAGTTCCTTGACCTGCGCCGGATCATAGGACACCCCCTTGCGGTTGGGGTCGTTGATCTCGCCGAAGATCGGTAGCTGCCAGCTGGTCAGCGCTTTCGCCCGGCCGTCCCAGAGGCCGTCCGCCAGCGCACCGCGATCGATAGCGAGAGCGAGCGCGCGACGCAGATCGACATCTTTCAGGATGGGAGTCCTGAGCGGAGCAAATGTGAGAAAGCGGAACCACATGGCTTCGCCACCAACGATCGAGAGGCCGTTGACACCCTCAATTTCGGCAATGTGGTCCGGAGTGATGTCTGTGACGATATCGTAATCGCCCGACTTCAGTCCGGCGATGCGCGCGGCGATTTCCGGCAGCCGCTTGAAGCGGATCGAGGCAAATGGCGGCTGGCCTCCCCAATATTCGTCGTGCGCCACCAGTGTGATCTCGTCCCCATTGCGGACCTCGCCGATCTTGTAAGGGCCGGTCCCGATCGGCTTCGCCGCCCAGGCGTCATAGCTGCTGGCGCCAGCCCGTGCTCTGGCGCTGATGATCTGCGTGCCCCACGCGCCGAGCCGCTGGGCAAAGACCGGATCCTCTGTCCTGGTGATCAAACGGACAGTGCGATCATTGATCTTCTGCACATCGGCAAGCGAGGAGAGGAAGTTGGCAAACACGGCCGCGCCCGGCGCATTTTCGCCGCGCAGTCGATCCGGCCCGAGCGAGAAGACAACGTCATCCGCCGTCATTGTGGAACCGTCATGAAACTTCACATTGTCGCGCAACCTGATCTCATGGATCGTGGCGTCAATTTGCTTCAATGATGTCGCGAGCGCGAAATTCAGGCGAAAATTGTCGTTGTAGTCGGTCCGTAAAAGCTGATCGAAAATGCTGTATTGCACCCGCCAGGAAACGTTGGCGATGGAGGAGCCGTCCACCGGTTCCAGAATTGTGCGCAGGTCCTGAACGGCAATATTGAGGTTCGGCCGCCGGCCGGTTGCCGCCATGATCGTGTTCGGCAATGCTATTGCGCCAGCCGCCATGGCGGTCATGCCGAGAAATCTGCGACGTGTCGTTTGCATATCAAAATCCCCTCTCTTTCAGTCGGGATGACAATCGGAGCGAATGAAATCCGCTCCCGAGACGGGCTGAGACATAGCGCGGTTATGTGACGGTTTTTTGCAGGTTTGAGACGGATTGTGTTGGTTATTGAAATCAAAAGGAAAAAAATGTTTCACGGTTGGGGCAGCCGTGAGGGCTGAAAGAAGAGGATCAAGTAGAGAACAGTGCGGGGTTGTGACGGTTTTGCGGATATAGAACTTCAACACCGGCGGCTTCGATCTTGTCCAGCACGTCCGATGCAGGCCTCCGGTCGGTGATGATCGCGGTAATCGCCGAATGGGGCAGGATACGGTAACGCGCCGACAAGCCGAATTTGCTGTGATCGGCGAGAATGACAATTTTCCGTGCTTGCTCGCAGAGCGTCGCAGCAAGCTCCTGTCCGACCTGTTCATGGTCGAAGACGCCATTCGGATGCACCGCATTGACGCCGATAAATGCGACGTCGATCTGCTGTTCGCGGAGTGTACGCAAGGCGGTGAATCCGGTTACGGTCCGGAAATCGACATTGAAATCGCCCCCCAGCATGACAACGCGATGCCGATAGCCTTCGGCCGCGGCGATGGCAGTATCGACCATGTTGGTGACGACGCGCATTTCCGGGAGGGCCGATATGCGGCTGGCCAACGACAGAATGGTGCTGCCGCCCCCGAAGAAGAGATTCTGACCGGGCTTCAGAAGACCCAGGGCGATCTCAGCGATGGTGCTTTTTTCCGCGCGCTCGGAAACAGCTCGCGATGAGATGGCCAGCAGCTTTGGCTGTTGCGTTGCGACCGCGCCACCATGGACCCGTGCGACCAAGCCATCCTGCTCGAGCCGTTTGATATCCCGCCGCGCAGTCTCTTCTGAAATATTGAACCGCTGCATCAAGTCTCGGATGCGCACTTCGCCATTCGCCTGGATGATTTCAACGAGCCTTTTATGACGATTGTAACTTAGCGACATGCTTCTCTCTCTCGCGGCATTCGAAAAAAGACTATTCAGTTCGCTGCGCAAATGTCACGTCAGGGCGTCACTCTCAGAGGCCGTTGAGCGGCTTAAGGTGCGCCGCAGAGCTTTTGCCAGCCTTTCGTTTTCCGTCCGACTTCGAACCGTCAGGCGCAGATATCGATCTGCGTCGTTCATGGCTTGATAGCCGCATTCTCTTACGAGGACGGATTCGAACAGAACGAGGCGGCGCTTGAGCTCGGCAGCGGATACCGAATTTTCAGGCAGCCGGCACAAGATGAAATTCGTTTGCGAAGGTACGACGTCGAGGCCCGGTACCGTCCGCAGCTCCTCGATGAACAGCTCTCTATCTTCTCGCAACATCTCTAGACTGTGTTCCAGTTCCTCTGCGAATTCGGGAAGCAGGAACAGTGTGTATTCCGCAATACCGTTAATGTTCCACAGCGGCAGTTTCCGGCGCACGGCGGCAACGAGCGCGGGATCGCCAGCCATGAGGTAGGCGAGCCGGATTCCGCCAAGTCCGAAGACCTTTCCAAGGCTCTTCACCACGATCAAATTGGCACAGGACGGCACCAGAGTCTCAACGCTGTTTGATCGGCCATCAGCGGGGAAATCAATGAACGATTCATCCACGATCAGCCGCCGCCCTCGAGATCCCAGGGCCTCCGCCAGCCATGCCACGTCAGCATGATCAACAAGTCGACCGGTCGGATTGTTTGGATTAACAACGATTGCCGTATCCGCGCCTGTCGCCAGTACGAATTCCAGGAAAGCTCGAACGTCGAGATCGAAATAGGGCGGGGTGAGGACGAAGTTGTTCTTTTGTTCGTCATCGAGTGGTGTTTGAAAGCCGGCGAACGTCGGCACGGGAATCGCAATTGTTGGGTTCAGCGTTGAATAGAGCGCCTGGATGAGATCGGTCACCCCGTTTCCGACTGCAATAAAGTCCGGCTGCTGCGAGGTCATCGTGCCAACAACTGAAGCGATATCGATCTGCTGAGAAGGATAGCATGTCAACACGCCTTCGAGCCTCGCCGCCAGCCGATCGTAAAAAGTCTTGGGAGGGAAGCGGGTATTGCAAAGAAGCATGTGCTCGGCGATTGGCTTGCGCCAATAACCTCCGACGCTCGTTTCCAGACGCCGCAGCACGTTCTCCTTGTCACACCGAAATTCCGCGATGGATGCGTCGACACCGTCGCAAATATCGAGCAGCTTGGAGCCAACATTCAGCACATTGTCAGGCAACGCTACGTCCAGCTGGGACAGGCCCGCGACTAACGTACTCAAGGCCTGATGCAGAGATGCCGCGGCGCGGCTTTCGGCCAGAAGATTGCGTAGAACATCAGCACTCAATCGATAAATCCCGGTCGGAGCGTCGGGCCGCCAAGCGGAGCCGCGCAAACCTTTGTTGACATCGATACCGTCAAGAACCTCACTGTCGAAAAGCGGCGTTCCCCATATCAGGAGGGTATCGCCATCATGTTGGCAAAACTTCTCAATGAGATCGCCGTCATGCGCGTCGTGCCACGAAAGCGTATTTGTGCTGTCCTGCAGGCGGAACCCATCGAATGTGCCGCTGCTCAAGTTTTCAACGAGAGTGACATCTTCAATGCCGTTTTCGACACAGGCGTTGACGAGACGGTCCAAGAGCGGCTGACCGTTGATAGGAACCAACGGTGCATCGTAGCTGCCACTCCACAGATGTATTTTTGGCCCTGCGAAATCGAGGATAAAAATAGCACGGGTCGTATCGGCCATCTCGGACTCCTTTCTTCTGAAGGAAACAAAATGAGCGCGTAGAAGCGCCCATTCCCAAAATCAAAACGACCCACTGGCGCTCGAAGTATCCCGTGATGCGTTCATACCGGCGTCATCCGAAGCCTATAGGGGGCTTTGGTTTCGATCGGTCTCTTCCAGGTGCAACATGACCCACACCAATCCATCCAGGCCTACCGCTCGTTTTCAGACGCCTGCCTCGATAAAGCCGCGCGCTCCTACGAAAGCGATTCTGATCCTCATGGACGGCGTAAGCGCGGACTATTTCGAAAAGCACAAACATCGGTTGCCGACGCTTCTTCGTTTGGCAGGAGACGGTCTGTCCATCACTCGCCTGCGCTCAACGGTGCCGGGAACGTCGATGCCGGGGCGCGCAAGCATGCTAACCGGCGCGGCGCCTCAAGCGAACGGGATCTACGGAAACCACATTGTGCGAGATGGCTCGTTTGTCTGCGCCGACGCGTCTGATCTGCGGGTTCCGACCATTGCAAAGCTTGCCAAAAATAGCGGGCTTGATGTCGCGTCCATCGGCGCTGGGTTGATCGACCCAGCCGATTGCGATGTCTTCGTGCCGGCCTGGTGGGAACGAGGGTTTCTCCAGGGAAGCCGGTCATTTAAGAGCCTGCCCGAAAACCGCATCGCTCGCTCGCGCATGATCAAAGATCCAAATGGACGGTTGCGAGCCGCCGGCGTGCTCGATCTCTTCGGCTTCCCGTCCAGTAGTGACACCGTTGCGAGCACTCCTCTCGTTGCGGGCCTGGCCGCGGATCATCTCATGATCGGGGCTGCAGGAGCGCTGGCTTGCTCGGAGAACCCGCCTGATCTCATTTTGACCGAGATCGACATGACGGATTCGATTCAGCATCAGTTCGGATACGAAAGCGAGGCGGCGCATTGGTCTATCGCCGCGGCCGACATGATGATTGGCGCTCTCATCGAAGGACTGAGGCGAGTCGGGCGGGAAGACGATTACGCGATCGTAGTCGCAAGTGACCATGGACATAGCGCCGTCCACACAACCATTTATCCGGATGCGATCATCCCTGACTTGCTTTGGGAAAGTGAAGGAGCGACGCTCCATGTCCTGGTTGACGGAGCTCATGACCGCAGAATCGCAGACGGACTGTTGGCGCGCTTCCAAGTGGAGCCGTGGTCGAGCGACCATGTTCCGGTAAATGAACGTGATTGCATAGCGACCTATGTCGCACCTCCTGGACACTCCTTCGAGGAGACCGTTGGAGACACGCAAGAAGCTGGCCCGACGGGCAGACCTCGATACTTGTCCACCCACGGTTTCCGGCCGGGCAGCGCGGAGGACGATCGGATATGCCTGTTGAGCATCCCTGGAATGCAACCTTGCAATATTGCCTGGGGCTCCGCTGAAGAGTTCACGCCAACCATTGCTCAGATCTTGGGATTGTCCGACGCCCCGTTTTCGGCAAAGGGTCTTCTGTAAAATGCCCGCAAGCGACCGCCTGCGGGCTCGCATATTCGTCATGAGAATACCTCTTTGAAGAATATCCCAAGGTTGGCCAACAGCCAGAACTTCCGGCCAAACGAGTCTGAAGGATTTCGTCGTCCGGCCTCGAACCAACGCCGCAAAGCAGCAGGATCGAACAAATCTCCCAGTGGAGAGTCCTTATCAAACAGCAGCCTTCGATATTCCGTTGCTCCCTCGCCAACGGCCCACTGACCCAGTGGCAGTGGAAATCCCATCTTTTTGCGAGATAGAACAGATCTGGGCAAGACGCTCCGGTATTCCCTTCTTAAGGGGAATTTTGAGACATCGAGACGTTCGCTGAAGGAAGCAACCGGATGCCACAGTGCCTGGACCGAAGCGATTGGAGACCTCCACCTCAACCGCTGTGAGCCGGGCATCGCCATTGCGGCGGTAACGAGCTGGTGATCGGTATAAGGAACGCGAGCTTCAAGCCCAGCCGCCATTGTGGTGTTGTCAACCATTTCCAGCAATGCGGGCAAATGCGTAGAGACGAGAACATATGAGATCTTGCTAAAGAAATCTCCGCCGGCCTCTGCAAATTGAGTCGAGAAGTGATCGAACAGAGCCATCTCGTGCTCCCTTCGTATCCGCCCATCGATGGCAAGCGAGCGGATTTCATCGGTCGGGAAGTAGCTGTAACGCGCCAGGAAGAACTGCAATTGACTGCAATGGACGTCGAGTCCGAGGCGCCAGCGTGCGACCTGGGCAAGAGCACGTGGTAATGCGGCGATGATCTTGCTTCGATTGTAATCATACGGCGTACGGAACAATCGGCTGTAGCCAGCAAAAATCTCATCGGCACCCTCGCCGGTGAGGACGACTTTGTGCTCCTTCGAAATCGCCTTTGCGAGCGTAAACATTGCGATTTCGTTATGCATCCCAAGCGGATGTCCACGCAGGCGAACCAGCTCTGACACAGCGTTGATATCGGAAGGTTCTCCAATTGGAACGACCCGGTGAATGAGCCCGAATTCAGCGGCGACCTCCATCGCATAAGCCGTCTCGTCATAATCGGGGGTGTCGACCTTGCCGGTATAGCAAATCGGACGGATTTGGGAGCGGGCGGACGCCTCATAGGCGAGGATGCTCGAGTCAAGTCCACCGGACAACAATGCGGCGACCGGTACGTCAGCCACCAGTTGACGTTCGACGGCGCTTCCAAGGAGTCTGCTTATGTCGGAATAGTCCGGCTGCGATCGCGAAATGCGCTCGGACAGATTCCACCAACGCTCCGACGTGTGTCGCCCGTTTGTTATTTCGAGGAGATGGCCGGGCTCTAACTTGGAAATCCCGGTAAACAGCGTCCTGGCGCCGACAACCGCGCGATAGGAAAGAAAACTGAGCGCGCCGATCATGTCGGGCCCGCGCATTACGCCCGGCCAGCGAATGAGAGCGTTCGGCTGCGATGCAAACAGAAGCCCAACATCGCAAATCGTGTAGTAGAGGGGTTTTACCCCCAAACGATCTCGGGCGATGAGAACAAGCGAGTTCCGGGGATCGAAAAGCGCGAAGGCAAACATCCCGTCAAGGCGGTTTAAGAATGACTTTCCCCAAGCAATATAGCTAAGAATTAGAACCTCGGTGTCGGACACCGTCGAAAAGGAAAAGCCCATATCCCTCAATTCAGCTTTAATTTCCCGATAGTTGAATATCTCGCCGTTGTACGTTACCACCACTCCGGTATTGTCATCGCGATAGGGCTGATTGGCGCGAGAATGAGCGTCGACAATCGATAGCCGTCGATGCGCGAATGCGACCGATTGATTAATGTATAGGCCGCTGGCATCAGGCCCGCGATGAGCGAGAGCCTCAGCGCAACGCTCAACGGCCTCAGCACAAACGGGTGTTCCCTCGTTTTTGAGGACTATCCCAAAGATTCCGCACATTGGGGTCGCTCTCTTGGCACGAATAACGCCAACTACGTGCTCGGCTTTTCGCCGATCATCTGGATGCAGCCATCGCCGAACCAGAAGCGGGCCAGCGGGTGGTCGTAATAACGGTACATCGGAGCGAGAAAGCGCCGAAGATTATGGAAATTTTTTGTATACCTTGAGATCCTGCGGATCTTCTCGAAGCCGCACTCGCCATACCAGCCTCGGATTTGCAGCTCTGTGAAGGCGAACCCGTGATAGGTCGGCGCCTGGAAACGATCCCGGATCGTCACGAACAAATCATCATCAAAAAGACTCCGAAAGAATTCGTTTTCGCCAAGTATATATTCTTTCTCTTCGCCGTCCTTTATTTGCAACAGCCAGTTGATGGCTTGGCCTGCGGTGGATGCATCCAGATTGTCAATGGAACTGCGGAATTGTTCGTCGCTTTGGTAGAGTTCTCGCAAGTGATTGATGCATCGGTAAATGACGCCGTTGGCGGTACCCATAATCGTCAAAAAGAAGCTGCCGCCGGGGCGGGTTACACGGGCAAGCTCTTCAAAGCCTTTTTTCGGATTGCTGGTGTGCGGCAAAACCCCTGCGCAATGGACAAAATCGAAACTGAAGTCGTCAAACGGCAGATCGAGCACACTGCCAGCGACCAGTTCCGAGCGCGGCCCAAATCGGCTGAGCCGTTTGCGCGCGCAATCCATCCAATCATTGCTCAATTCAAGCGAAACAACGTTTCGTGCCCCCTTGTCGAGAAACGCATAGGACGCATTCGCGTTGGAGCCGCAGCCCGCGTCCAGGACATCAAGACCGCGGAAGCTACCGGTAGGCAGGCCGAAATATTCCTCCTCGATTAGAGAGACCAACCTGTCGAATATGTGGTCGTCATTCTCCTGCTGGCGCTGGTAGCGATCAAAGACGGTGCGAGTTTCGGCCTCGAAAGAGTTTTCCATGTATTCTCTTCCCTATAGCTACAAACTGATTCACTTTGTGAGTAAGGCGACAGATCCGGCTGCGGCGAGTGTAAGGTTACCCAAGCGCAACGCACTGCCGGTACCTGGAAATTTGAAGTTTGAAAGATGCAGGACCGACAGCACAAAACCTGCCCCGATCAATAGGTTGCCCAGGCCTTGCACGGGCAAGTGATGGTCGGCGACGAAGAGGAACGCCAACACGAAGAGATTATTGTTCAACGGCAATCCTCTGCCGAATCCGTCAGCGTCCAGTCCGAACGTCGAAAAATAGCTGAGGCGCAGAGCCCCTGACAGGATGAGGCAGTAGGCAGCCAACAATGCGGGAACGGAGAACGCGTTGAAGGACAAAATCAGAACCGCTGGAAAGACGGCTGCGTAGACCAAATCAAGCAGCCCGTCCAACGCGCCACCCAGCTGTGCCATCAAAGCGGACCGGTTCGGGGAACTCTTCGCGACCATGCCGTCGGCATCATCTGCCAAAAGAGCCCACAAGCCGAAACAGATGCCAATCTCGAAGCGCCCGATCAAAGCAAAGTAGATCGCCGTGGTGGCCAAGATCAGCCCAAGGGCCGTAATGGCATTTGCAGCGTCGAACAGATAGCGGATCATCCTCCTACCCCCGCCACGGCGGCCGGCGCGTCGGCACGATGTCTGTGAGGTCGCTCGAAGGCGAAAATCCTTTCCGCTACCCGCAGGTCCTGTTCACTGTCGATCTCGTACCATCGCAAATCGTCACATCGCGCCGCGGCGAGTTGCAGTCCGCGCTGCTCGATGAGATGCGCGAGCAGCTCCTCGGTATAGGCTTTGATTGCGCCCGAGCCGATCAGGTCGTGGAGGACCGGGACGATCACCGTTTGGAGTTCGGCGCCAGAGAACCGGGTGAGGTTCATCATCTTGAAGAGCACCGGGGTGCCTGATGCCAGATTTGCCGCCGTCTGCTTCAACCGGACTTCGGATATGAAGCCGTCGCTGGAAAGGACGGCCGCGGATCCTTCCATGGATGGCTCGAAGGGCGCGACCGCGGCGGCATTGGGCGCCTCGACCCTGATCAGGTGGCGCAGTGCATCTTCTTCGAAGAAGACGTCACCTTCGAGGAGATAACAGTCGCCGGAAAGAAGCGTGTCGCGTGCCAGCCAGAGCGAGTACGCGCTCCCTGTCTTGTCGAAGACTGAGGACTCGACATAGTTGATGTCAAGTCTGCCGAAGCGTTTGCCACAGGCATGGCGAATGGCATCCTTGCGATAGCCGACAACAATCGTCACCTCTTCGACTCCCACCGCCTGAAGGTTCCACAGTGCATTGTGAAGTATCGGTGTGCCGTTGACTTCGACGAGTGGCTTGGGACACAGATCGGTCAGCGGACGCAGGCGGGAGCCGAAGCCAGCAGCGAGAATGACGGCTTTCCTGGGAGCAGCGGGAGGCATCTCATTCACCTCTTTCGTTGTGTTGCGGTGTCATTTCCAGGCGTTGAGGAATTTGACGAGCCGGGCCAGGCCGGTCGCGAGTTTTTCAGGTGGAATTCCATAGGACAGGCGCAGGCCGGCGGGGTCGCCGAACGCGGTGCCCGACACAGCTGCGACGCCAGCTTCGGCAAGCAGACCCGTCACGATATCGTCGGCTGTCGTTGAGGCGCCGTCTTCCGATCCCGGTCGCAGCAGATGGGAAAGGTCGAGATAGAAATAAAAGCCCCCTTGCGCGCTGGCGACCGGTACACGCGTCAACGAAGCAAGCACGTCGAGACCGACCCGTCTGGCGCTTGTCAGGCGTGAGCGCAGCTTGCCTTCATAGTCCGAGCCACCCCTTTGCAAATGGGCGAGCACCGCGTGCTGGGCAATTACGTTTGGATTCGAGGTGGTGTGCGATTGCAGGGCCTTGACGGCATTGATCACCTCTTTTGGACCCGCCAGATAACCGATGCGCCAGCCGGTCAATGCCAGTGATTTGCTGAAGGAATTGACGATCAGCGCGCGTGCTCGAATTTCGGGAGCGACCGAGACGATTGGATGGTGGGTATGACCCCCGTGCACGAAGTCGCCATAGCACTCGTCGAAAATGATCCACAGGTTGCGGCTTACCGCCAATTGAGCGATGGCCATCAGGGTCTCAACATCGTAGACCGCACCGGCCGGATTGCTGGGCGTGTTGATGACGATCGCCCGCGTGCGCTCAGTGACCGCGTCCTTGATGTGCTCGGGGCGCGGGACGTAACCGTTGGATTTGGTGTCGACGAAGACTGGTGTGCCGCCGGCGATTAGCACCTGGGCCGGAAACGTTGTCCAGTAAGGCGCCGGGATGATGACCTCGTCGCCCGGGTTTAGCAGCACCATTGCGGCATTGAACAAGGCCTGCTTTGCTCCGGACGTCACGGCAACTTCCTCGGCCTTCCAGATCTGTCCGGTATCGAGGGAGATCTTCCGCGCCAGTGCCTCACGCAGCTCCACCATGCCAACCGTATCGGTATAGCGATTGACGCCCTTATTGATGGCATCGATCGCGCCGTCGCGAATCGTGGGAGCAAGCTCGCTCCAGATCTCGCCGGCGGTCAGATCGATGATCTCCTTGCCAGCATCGGCCGCCGCTTTTGCGGCAGCGCGCGCCGCGGCGGTACCCGAAGTGCCAAACAGGTTTGTCCGATGCGCAAGCATGTGCGCTCCCGTTTTCGTTTTGCTTTTCAAAAGACGGGCTGGGCCTGCTACCGCACGCCGGTCGCCGTCTGCGGCAGATATTTCTCTTCCGCCGCTGAGAGTTCCTGGTAATTGAGCAGATCGAAGAGTTCGTCGAGCGTCGCCACCTCGTCCTCGATACCGGCGATACTTTCTTCGCGGAGGATGCGGTCGCAGACCTGGCGCATGGCCGAGATCGCCGCGCGCATGTTATGGTTCGCCCAGATGACTGTGGAGATTCCGGCCGCCCGATACGCGGAGACCGTCGTGCGATAATATTTCGTAGGCACGATCACGACCGGAAGGCGGTTCTGCCAGGCGCGCGTGAAGGCGAAAATCTGCTCAGCGTTGGACTTGCGGGAATGAATCAGAATGGCATCGGCGCCCGCCTCAGCGTATGCTTGCGCCCGCGCCAGCGCCTCATCCTCTCCGTGGCCGGCGATGAGCGCCTCGATCCGGGCGACCAGAACGAACTCCGCATCCGGCACTTGGTCCTTCACTGCCTTAAGCCGGCCGCAGAACTCGGGAATATCGGCCAACGGGTGCCGATCACCGACGAACGAGTTCATTTTCGGGAACGCCGTGTCCTCAAGACATATGCCGCTCGCACCATGTTGGCGCAGCTTGCGGGCGACCATACGGGCATTGTTGAAGTTCCCGAACCCGCTGTCCCCGTCGACGAGGACTGGAATGTCCACCGTGTCGGTGATTCGCTCAACGACATCGACGACTTGGGACCAGGAAGCTTCGTTAGCATCTCGATATCCGAGACTGGATGAAATCGAGAGGCCGGACGCCCAGAGCGCCTTGAAGCCAGCGCGCTCGGCAATCGCCGCCGAAAGGCCGTCATGAGCCTCCATTGCGAAGGCGAGTTCACTGGACGCGATCATTCGGCGCAAGCTCTCGCGCGTCTGCGCACCAGACTGCCTCTCCACCATGCGGTCTCACCTCCACCGACGCTGTCCAGCCGACAAGCCTGTCATCGCCTGCCGCACGAAGTACTTTCAGAGGCGAACCGCTCTGCCCACCGATCGGCGATCTGCCACTGTCGTGCACCCATACAGAATCAATGAAGCAAGGCGCGTGCCGAATTGGCGAACCACCTACGCCGCACCAGTTCTCCATACCGGCGGCCAGGTACCCTCTCGACCATTTGTCGGGCTTCCGACATCCTCGTCCAACTTCGGACACAAGAAGGGTCGCGGGAGTGGCTATTCGTCTACGCCATGGCGGCCGTTCCGAGGCTGCCGGTCAACGGTCTCAAGCGAGATGGCCAGGGAGCGGAAGACCGGCGGTCCGTGCAGGCAAGGACGGACGACGTTGGTCTTCGATCCCGGCAATCACCAGTCGGCTTGATTATTTATCCATGCCTCATGGACGAAGTGTCGAGCATCGGCATGCGAGATTTCAGCTCCCCCAGCGGCCGTTCCGAGCTTCAAGCCTTGACCTGACCAAGCGACTTGTTGATCGCTGGAATGATCTTGTCTCCCCAGAGCTCAATCTGGCGTAGCATCGTCTTTTGGTCGAAATCTCCCAATTGGGTCTGAATTGCGATCTGGTCCGGCTTCAGGATACTTATCTCTTCCAGCAGGCGATCGATGACGCGACTTGCGCTGCCGATCGGCAGGTTCTGGCGCATGGTCTCGAACGACAGATCCTGCTGCGTCGGTGTTTCCTGCAGCAGATAGCCGTCTCGGCTCTGCTGGCGGCGCTGATGAAGTGCTTCAGATAGCCGGCGCTGGAAGCGGGCGTTGTCGAGATAGCTGTCGATCTCCGCCTGATCGTCGCTGGCATAGCAGCAGCGCAGAAGCCCTATCTTGGCCGCGGTGACATCCTTACCCCGCGAAGCCGCTGCTGCCACGATGGTCTCACGCAGCGTTCTCACGTTTTCCAAGCCGTTGTGGAACGCCGTGACGAAAAGATTGTGGCCCTCACGATAGGCCCGGCACATGCTTCGCGCGGACCCGCAGGCGATCCAGATCGGTGGGGCTGGCCTTTGGACGGTGCGCAGCGAAATGGCCGTTAAAGGTATCTTCTCATACTGGCCATTGTGCTCGAAGATCTTCTGGTTGAGGCCCTTGAGAAGGATATCCAGGTATTCCGCAAACACGGCCGGCGCCTGATCGACATCGACACCGAAGCGCTCGAACTCGAACTGCTGGTATCCCGAGCCGACGCCGAGTTCGAGGCGGCCGTTCGAAACGATATCGGCAAAGCCGATCTCGGAGAGCAGGCGCTGCGGTTGATATAGCGGCAGCACACACACGCCGGTGCCAAGCCGAATGGTGCTCGTAAGGCCGGCACAGTGTGCCACCATCATCAAGGGCGAGGGAACCAGGCTGTAATTGTTGAAGTGGTGCTCGGCGAACCAAGCGGTGTTGAAGCCGGCCTGCTCCGAAGCGATTGCCTGTTCTATGGAGTTACCGATGACGCTGTCGCACGATTGATGATAGCCTCGCTGGGCCGCCAAGATGAATGTCGCGAATTCCATGGCGTGTCCTCGTTTACACAAAGTGGGCAATCAAGCCTTCGACTTGTGCCGATTGCGGTGGGCCGCGGTATCGATCCGGCCTGGCGGCGACGTAGTCGACGATCTTGCGCAAAGCCGCTTGTCGTTCGGCGGCCGCAGGCAAGCGCCAAAACTTGGCTAATGGTTCGACCCTGATGACCAGTTTTCCGTCACCGAGGAAGGCGATCACTTGGCAAGCCGCGCTTGGCACGTGCCATCCAGCCGCAGTCTCAATGCTCGAACCTCGTCGGCTTCGACGAACCGCAACCCGTCGCCGGCGAACATTCCGTTGGATCTTCTTGATCGGTTGACTGGGCGTTTCGCGCGTCAGCCAACGAGGTCAAGCCGCCGTCCACGTAGAGGGTCGAGCCGTTTACGTATGAGGCATCAGGCGAGGCCAGAAAGAACACTGCCTCGGCGACGTCTTCGGGCTCTCCCATCCGCCCCATCGGGATGCGCCGTGTGATCGCTGCGGAATCGATGCAGCCGGACTCGACTAACTGAGCCATGTCAGGCGTACGGATGTACCCAAGAGCGACGGTGGCCGTTCGAATGCCGACCGACCCGAGTTCGGCCGCCATGCACCGGGTCAGAATGTTCATAGCCGCCCTGGACGCCCCATAGGCATGGCGCGGCACAAAGGGCAGGAAGCTATTGATCGATCCAAGATTGAGGATTACGCCGCCGGCGTCCATCGACTTGATCGCCTCGCGTGCGCAGGTGAAGGTGCCGGTGAGATTGACGTCCAGCACCCGCTCGATCTGTTGCGGGATTTCGATCCCTCGCACAAACGTATCGGCAACAGCAGCACAGTTGACGAGGGCCTCTATGCGACCGAAGCGCCCCCGTATTTCCTTGAACAGCGCCACCACCTCGCTCTCGACCGCCACGTCGACGGATTTCGCCATGTGCCTGCCGCCCAGCAAACCAGCGAGTTCTGCCGCCCCAGCACCATCTTTATCAGCGATCACGACTGTGTCGGAGTTCGCGGCGAAGCGGCGAACGACGGCGGCGCCTATACCGTTCGCGCCGCCCGTCACGACCACTGTGCGCGCGCCGGTTCGTTCGGCCGGCCGGAAGAGTTCGGCTCGAGGCGTCTCGTCGACCGGCGGGTGCGCGTCGCCCGGCTGGTTGAACGACATCCAACCGCCGTCGACCGTCAGCACCGATCCGGTGATGTAGCCCGTCTGTGGGCTGGCCAAAAAACGCACGGCCCGAGCGATCTCGTCGGGGCGCGCCATTCGACCCATCGGCACGCGGCGGCGCACGGCCGCGAGGTCCATCTTTCCCGCGCGTTCCAGTTCCGCCATCATCGGCGTGCGCACGTATCCTGGCGCTACCGCCGTTACGCGGATGCCGCGCGGGGCCCACTCGCATGCAAGCGACCTCGTGAGAGCGATCAAGCCTGCCTTCGAGCTGGCATAGGCGTTGCGCTTGGGATTGCCGAGCACGCCCGCCAGCGAAGCGACGTTGACAATGGCAGCGCCGGCCTGCATGCGCTTCGCCGCTTCGCCGGCCATGATGAAAGGCCCGATCAGGTTTGTTGCCAGCACGCGTCGGAAGGCCTCGAAACCGGTGTCGACAGTCGCAGCCATGGCGGGTCCTATCGCCGCGTTGTTGACGAGAGCATCGATTTTCACAAACTGCGCTTCGACGCGACCGTATAGCGCGATAATGTCCTCTTTTCGCGAGACATCGCATTCGAGGCCCAGATGCGGATGGCCGAGACCGTCGGCCAGTTCAAGGACGCCGCTGCCAGGAAGGTCCACCGCAACGACGATGTCTCCATCAGCGGCAACGATATCGACCAGCGCACGGCCGATCCCGCCTACCGCTCCCGTAATGATGACGATGCGTCCTGCCTGCTTCATACGAACCTCTCCACAGCCAGCGTCAGCGATCTCGACGCGAGCCAGCCGGTCGCGGCATTGCAAGACGTCCTGGTGACCGCAAGTTTCCATACCGGGCAGACGTGTTGCGTTCCGGGACCGCTCCCGCGATGCGGCTCTCCAGTTGGGGCCCTTGGAAAGCATTGTGGTGACATGCATTGCATTTTCATTTTGATGACGAGCTGCGGCGCTTCCTGAGCGCGTAAACCGGGTCATTGGGATGCGCTGCTCCGATCGGTTGCCGTAAGCCGAACCGTTCTGCCTCGGGGACCGCTGGTGGGGTTTGCTCTTCGAACCAATCGTAAACGACGGTCCGTTCGGCAATGCGCCACGCCCCTTCCCTCTTCTGAAACAGGTCGCAGTAACGGCCGCAGAGAAGCACCTGACGTGCTTCTCCGTCGGTGTCTGGTCCGCGTTGCAGCGCGGTGAAATAGCTTTCAACCACGGCCTCCGCCGGGTCGATGAATTCGATCAATACGTTCGTGACCTGGTGGATTAAGCGCGGTCCGGTCTTTAAGAGACCAAACGCAAACTCAAAGAAGCCCTCGGCTGAGCCACAATAGGCACCGTGATTGTCATGCGCATCGGGCCAATACGCACTGCGCAGCGCAGCCTCATCCGCGCGGTCTATGCCGCGGCAGTACCGATAAAGGCAGTCGCGGATCGCCTCGCGGTCGCGCAGTTCGGTGATTTTTGCCTGGCCCATCGCTCTGTCGCAAATTTTGAGATTGGAAGAGGCGCTTCGTGCCTCTAGGTGCGTGTAAGGACGAACCGATCGGCAACTGAAGAAGCCAGAACGGAGACGAACTTCACGCGTCGCGTGCGTGTCATTGAGGTCTCGATGCCGGAGAGGAGATAAGCAGGGAAGCGGCCGGACATCTTGCCTTGCGGTATGGGGCCACGTCTCGTCGATTCCACCTAAGCTTCCCCAGCTCTTGGTTGCATGTCGGCTGGTTCGAACCGCGCGGCCGATGTGCGATCGATTTCCAGCGCACTTTCGGGGCAGGATCGCACGGCCCCTGACGCGAGCAGTTCGTCCTCTTGCGCGACATTGATGTCGCCAGGCAGGACGTAGCCCTCATCATCAAGCTTGAAGATGTTCGGAGCTTGCGCCCAGCATCGTGCGTGACCCTGGCATTTGGCTTTGTGGACGACGATGTGCATGGCGCTCCTCCATTGTCTGTGCCGTGGCTTAAGGCTGCTTGGTCAGGACCAGTCGACAATCAGATTTTCGATCCCAAACACATGACCGCCATAGGCGATGGGCGCTGTACCCTCCTTGATCCGGAAGGCCGGGAGGCGCGCCAACCATTCCTCCAGGCCAATAACAATCTCTCGCCGGGCAAGGTGTGAGCCAAGGCAGCGGTGGGGACCATAGCCAAAGGCGGCGTGGCGGTTGTCCTCGCGCATGAGATCGATCGTGTCGGGACATTCGAATTCCGCCGGATCGCGATTGGCAATCATCGTGGCGCAGGAAACATAGTCCCCCTTACGGATCGGCGCGCCTTCGAAGTCGATATCTTTTCTTGCCACCCTGATAATCTGCACGGTCGGATAGGCACGCAGCAATTCTTCGGCTGCGAGCACGATTCGGTTCGGTTCGCTCCGCAGCAGTTCCTGTTCTTTGGGATGACGCGCGAGAAAGGCCAGGTCAAAGCCAATCGCTGCAGCGACCGTGTCGAGTCCCGCGACGAACACCAGCACGCCGATGCCACGGACTTCCTCGTCGGTCAGCCGCCGGCCCTCGACCTGTGCCTGCACGATGAAGGTCATGAAATCGTCGACCGGTTCCTCGCGGCGCATGGCCGCGAGCTCGTCGATGAACGCCAGGATCGTCCGAGCCGCCGCCGGTCTTTTGACATCGTCGCCGTGGAGCAGGTCGTTCGCCCAGCCGACAAATGTATGGAGTCGGTGATCGGGTAGCCCAAGAAGGCGAAGGAAGATGCTGACCGCAAAAGGAAAGGCAAAATCCTGCATGACGTCGCAGCTCGTGCCCGATGCGGCAATGCTGTCGATCAGGGCTATCGCTCGCTCACGGACAGCCGGTTCGAGTGCCGTCACCCGCTTGGGCGAGAGCAGCGGATTGAGTAGCGATCGAAAGACGCCATGGGCCGGTGGATCGAGTTCAAGCGGGATCATCGGCCAGTTCTCGCCAAGCGCGGAGGCGAAAATGCTTCGATGGCTGGAGAAGCTATCAGCGTCTTGCAGCACCCTGCGCTGGTCTGTGGCGCGAGTGATGACCCAGGTGCCTCGGCCATCGCGCGTGTTAAAGGGGGAATAAAAGATCGGTGGCCCGGCATGAACGCAAGCAGTGGCGGCCTGCGGGTCCCCGTCGGGCGTCGGCAGCATGCCAGGCGACGTGAACAGGCTGAAGTCCCCCACCATTTCGGGCGGGACATGATCCGGAACCGGGTTGAGCGCCATTGGATTTATTCTGCCGTCTAAAAACTAACCAGGCCGCGCGGCATTGCATCTTGGCCATCCGGCAACTTGTAACCCTCTTGGCCAGACCGCTGCCTGCCCGCCAAAGAGCCGACGAGCGAAATCGTCGGAGGCGCGGCGATTTCCAGCTTCGAACGGCGAACCGGAATGAAGCTCTTGCTCCAAAGCGGTTCGGGGTCGGTCATCTCTTCAAGGATTTCCGCAGCGCGGCACGCGAAAGGCCGGTTGGCCGCCGACGTGCTCGCCGGTCTCCTCGAGCGCCGGCGAGAGAACAGGGGCAAGCACATGCTGGTCGAACCGTATCTCCAGGTCGATCGGTGGCCATTGGCCGGTGCCGGGCGATTGTGACGGTGACGCCAGTCACGCCGGTCGCTATTGCATTCCACGGGCAATGCCCGTTTCGGATAGAATCTGAACTGATGCTGGCCTGACACGTTGTCTTCCTTCATTGCATTGAGCGCGATATCACTGACGAATGGACGCCGGTCGGTATCTCCTGCCGTCTCACAAGACAGCTTCAAAAGTCGTGCCAATGGCGCGGAAAGGAGCCCTGCAGGAGATTTTCTACACATCATTCAACAGCTTGAACGAATGCGCAGCCGCAAAACTGGCGGAGCAGAGCCCGTGTCCCGGACCTGACAAACCCGACAGCAAAGTCGCGGCAGCTTCAAAATGCTCCGAGAGCACAAGGCGGCCTTCCCGTCACTTCGGGACCGTGCCCGCCCCACGCAAGCGCAGTTCAGGAAGATGGGCATGGCCAGCTTGCTAATGGACGTGCTGGCTTCTTGTACCCATTGCCGATTTAGAAGCTGTCTCGCGAGCGTCGATAGGGCGAGGCGTAGGCCCTTCAGCCGTCTCAATCCTGAGAACGGAGGCCATAGGGACCTCGTCAGGTTAACCCCGATCGACTCCTGTCCCTCGTTCCGAGTTTGAGCCCCAGATTTTCGCTTCGAATACGGGCCACCTGTTCTCCGCGCCGGCGATCTGGCGACCCTCCGGTCCGACTTCCGACATTTTTGTCCAGCTTCGGACAAAGAGGGTCGCGGCTTGATACCCATAAAGGGGATCCCCTCCGCCCAGAGCCCACGATCAGGTGATTATAGGCGCGCTCGCTCTCGGCGAAGGCACGGTCCTGGCCGCTCAAGGCAATGAGTGTCGCTGCAAAAACAGTGTGAACCCGAGCCTGAAAATCAAATGGCATGGCGCTTGCGTTGTACCCGGCAGAACCCATCACAAGGTGGCCAGGAGTAAGACCATTGCTGACATCGCGACGCCCCGTACAAGCGCGTACCGTTCTCGTTGCCGCCGCAAATCGAGAGCTCTTTTCTTCAGACGCCCGTGCTTGCGAGCGGTTTTGCCATGGCTGATCCAAGGCCGACACAAAACGCGCGGCGCTCGGCCGAATTGCCGGCCGAGGTCGATGCCGTGTCAGTTTCAACCGAAAAAGCAGCGCAACAGTTTTCCTCCAGGAGCACATTGATGACGGTCAAAAAAAAGGTTCCTTTCGTCACCTTTCGCACGCGTGTTCGCGATGATTCCATCGAGGGGCCAAACCCGTACCGCTGGGAAGACAGGACATCCGACGACTATTTCAGCGGCAAGCGCATCATCCTGTTCTCGCTGCCCGGTGCCTTCACCCCGACCTGCTCGACCTTGCAGTTGCCCGATTTCGAAATGCTCTACGACGAGTTCGTGAAGGAGGGAATTGACGCAATCTACTGCGTTTCCGTCAACGATGCGTTCGTCATGAATGCCTGGGGCAAGGCGCTGGGGCTGCAGAAAGTCCAGCTCATTCCAGACGGCTCGGGCGAGTTCACCCGCAAGATGGGCATGCTGGTTGCGAAGGACAATCTCGGCTTCGGCATGCGCTCCTGGCGCTACGCTGCCGTGATCAACAATGGCGTGGTGGAGCAGTGCTTCGAGGAGAACGGTTTCTGCGACAACTGCGAGGCCGACCCCTATGGCGTATCGTCGCCGCAGAACGTCCTTGAAACGCTGAGAGCCGCCAAAGCCGTGACGGCTGCATGATCTAGACGAGTCAACGTCTCGAAAATCCCCTTGCACAAGGCGAAGGGTCGCTCGGTAGGAGTTTCACGCTAACCATGGAGTCCTCAGCAAGCCTGCTTCAGCGTCAGAAGCAATCGTTGGTTTTGACGCCGCAAATGATGGAATCCATTCGCCTGTTGCAACTGGCGCATCCCGAACTGCATCAGTTCGTCGAGCAGGAAATCGAGAAGAACCCCTTTCTGGAACGGGCATCAAACCGGGCGCCGAAGGACATTCCGTCGATTTCGGCCGGGAACCCGCGCATCGGGCCGACCACGGGCGGAATATCGGATCGGGCCTCGCAGTGGAAATCAATCCGCGGCAAAAACAATGTCCAACCGGGGGGAAACCATGCGTTCGAAGATACCTGGACGTCCATCGAAACATTGCACGACCATGTCGCTCGTCAGATCGCTCTCAGCGCATTCGCGCCGCTGGAGCGGCGAATAGCTGGCGAGCTTGCCGGTCATCTGGAAGACACCGGATACCTTCCGGTGAACCTTTCGGAATTGGCCCGCAGCTTGAATGTCCGGGAGGCTGTTGTGGAACGGGTTCTCGGAACCTTGCAGCAGTTCGATCCACCGGGTATTTTTGCGCGAACTCTCAGCGAATGCCTTGAGATACAATTGCGGCAGCTAGACAGGTTCGACCCGGCAATGGCAGCGCTGGTCGCCAATCTTGAAGCGCTGGCGCGACGCGATTTTCAAACATTGAAGCGCCATTGCGGTGTCGATGAAGACGACCTTCTCGACATGTTGCACGAAATCCGCGCGCTCGATCCCAAGCCTGGAAACCGATTCCAATCCGGAGGGCCTGAATCGATCATTCCCGACGTCTTGGTCCAGCCCTCTCCCGGAGGTGGGTGGCAAATCGAACTCAATCCAGACACGCTGCCCAGGCTGCTGATGAACCAAAACTATTTTGCCCAGGTCTCCCGCCTAAGCGCCCAAAATTCGAAAGACCAGTCATTTCTCAACGAATGCCTCCAAAACGCGAACTGGCTAATCCGCAGCCTTGATCAGCGCGCCAAGACGATCCTCAAGGTAGCGGCTGAAATCATCCGCCAGCAGGACGCCTTTTTTGAACATGGGGTCGCCCACCTGCGGCCTCTCAATCTCAGGACTGTCGCGGATGCGATCAACGTGCACCAGTCGACGGTAAGCCGGGTGACGTCGAACAAGTATATGCTGACCCCGCGCGGCGTGTTCGAACTGAAGTATTTTTTCACTGTCGCGATCGGCTCCTCGGAAGGCGGCGACGCGTACTCCGCCGAAGCTGTGCGCCATCAAATCAAGGCGATGGTTGCCGTGGAATCGCCCGACGAAGTGCTTTCCGACGACGACATCGCCACCCGGCTCAAGGAAACCGGGATCGACATTGCTCGCCGCACCGTTGCGAAATATCGTGAGGCGCTGAACATCCCGTCCTCCGCGCGACGTCGCCGGGAAAAGCGCGTGCGTCTTCGATGCCAATCAAGCCCGGGCGGCGGCGGCGACGAAAGCGGCTCTTAAGCGAGCCCGTTCTTGATCCGTGCCAAGTGGCTTTCGCCTTCCTCCGGGCCAAAACAGCTTTCGAAATCGCCGCATTCCTGACAACTGGGCGCGGTGCATAGCGAAAAGCCTTCAGCCTCGCAGAGCTTACGATAGAAATACTTCTTCCATTTCATGTTTTTGGTGTTGCCGGCCGCCAGCGCCGGGAAATGCCTGGCCATCAAGCGGCTGAGTTCGGCCCGATTGAAAAGGCCAAGGTCCTGCCACAGATGGTCATTGCGCAAACTGCGCCTGGCGATGATCTTGGCGAAGAGGGTGCTCGCCGGATCGCCTGGCCTGGCATGCCCAATAAGCAAGCCGCGCAGAAGCCCTTCCTCCATATCCGGCTCGGGATCGGTCAGTTTTTCCAGCGCGAAGGCGTTGACGGGAACAGCCGGGAAATAGCGTGTCATGACACCTCGCAGGTCGGCACGCGAAAGGCCGGTTGCTTCGGTCGCGGTCGCCTTGCCGGCCTCGACCTCCTCGAACGCGAGGTAGAAAACACAGGCAAGCACATGCCGGTCGAACGCCGCCGCCTGGTCTGTCGGCGGCCATTGGCTGGTGAGAAAACAGCCACGGTGATGGGCGAATGTGGCGCCGTTCTGCTGGTCTTGTCCCCAGCTCATGCAGCAAGCTTGTCGGCCGCAAGGTGGGTCTGGCAGTTCTTCGGGCAGACGCGGCCGCAGGCGCCGCAGCCGATGCAGCGGCCGGCATGGTCGACGATCATGACCATGCGGTTGAGCTCGCCGTCGAAGTCGTCGTCCTCGCCCGCGCAGATGCCGAGGATTTCGCCTGCGTCATCGACGCCATGAAGGTGCATGACCTCGCGCGAGCAGACCTTGAAGCAGCGGCCGCAGCCGATGCAGGTCGCGCCATCGATCGCCGTCAGATAGTGCGGCGTCCAGGGAGCGCCGTCGCGGGTGACGAAAGCGCCCGTCATTGTGAATTCTCCAACGCTGCGAGTTCTTGCTTTGCCGCATCCAACTCGGAAAAAACCTCGAAGGCTTTCCAGGCGACCGCCTTGATCTCGGTCCAGTTGACCGGAAGGTCCTCGGCAAGGTCGTGCAATTCCATCTTGGCGGCTCCCGCGCGCGACTGCAGCTTGCGGACCTTCTTCTGCAATAGCGCAAGGTCTGACATGATCCCCTTCCTCGCAAGCCGGTCGTTACGCCCGCGCCATGTCGGGACGCGCTTCGATGGCCACGACCGCATCGCCGGCGTGCCGGCCTCGGCGGGTTTCCGGAACGTCTCGAAGCCGAACCGGTCATGCCGATGGTAGGCGAGACGCTGCGGCCAGCTTATGCAATCCCGCGCGGCGAGACGCAGGTCCGTATCCTTCGAGCTCGGCTTAAGAGCGGTTGAGCGCAGACGACAATCAGGATCTTGTTCCCGACGTCGACGCGGGCGGTGAGCGCATATTGTGAGGGTGTCGATTTTGGCGACGCCCCTATGCCAGAGAATGCGGATCTCGCGTGGACCCGGCGCGTTGCTTTCCTTGGCTCCATTGATCGCATCAACCAGGATCTAAATGATCGCGCGGCGGCTGCCGCCTCAGGAGGAAGCCTCAAGCGCCGTGCCGGGAACGCAGGACGCAGCTCATAAAAAATTGTCTTCATCCCATTCATTGGTTTGCTCAAGAGCGCGGCAGGAAGACAGGCCGGCACCAGGCGTGTCGTGGATTGGACAAGCCCGACGACAGGTTGCGGCCGCCCGTTCAGGAACGGCCCGACAGGATTGCTGGGGAGGCAAGCTGAATTCACGCCGCGTTCAACCGTGTTGCACATTGGTCTCATCCCACCCCTTTGTCAGTTCCAAGGCCTGCCGCTCGAACAGGCGGCGGTAGATGCCGTCGCGACGGATCAGCGCGTCATGGTCGCCCTGCTCGGTGATGCAACCACGGTCGAAGACAAGCAGCCGGTCGAGTTCGCGCACCGTCGAGAGCCGGTGCGCAATGACGAGCGTGGTGCGCCCGACCATGAGCCGCTCCATCGCTTTCTGGATCAGCACCTCCGATTCCGAGTCGAGGCTCGATGTCGCCTCGTCCAGAATGAGGATCGGGGCATCGGCGAGGAAGGCGCGCGCTATCGCCACACGCTGGCGCTCGCCGCCTGAAAGCTTCACGCCGCGTTCGCCGACCAGCGTACTGTAGCCGTTCGGCAGGCGCGCAATGAAGTCATGCGCGCTGGCGAGCCGCGCCGCCTGCTCGATGTCGGACCGAGAAGCACCCGGCCGCCCATAGGCTATGTTCTCGGCCAGCGAGCGGTGGAACAGAAGGGGCTCCTGCTGTACGATCGCGATCTGCGAGCGCAGCGAACCCTGCGTCACCCGCGAAATGTCCTGCCCATCGATCAAGATTCGTCCAGCATCCAGGTCGTAAAGCCGCTGGATGAGCTTGACGAAGGTGGTCTTGCCGGAGCCAGAGGGGCCGACCAGACCGACCCGCGCGCCGGCCTCAATCGAAATCGACAAGTCGCTGTAGAAGGGCGACCAATGGCTGCCGTAGTGGAAATGGACGCTCTCAAAATCGATGTGACCCTTCGTGATCCGGATCGGCTTGGCGCCCGGAACATCGGCCACGTCGGGCGGCTGGCTGTAGGTTTGGACCAGTTCCTCCATCTCATTTACAGAGCGCTGGATGTTGCGCACGTGTATGGAAACATCACGCAAGTAGCCATATAGGACGGTGAAAGACCCGAGCACCAAGGCGATGTCACCTGGGGTAGCCTGGCCGCGCGACCACAAAAATAAGGCATAGCCGATCAAAGCCGCTCTCAGCGCAAGAAGCATGATCCCCTGGAATGCAGCACTGACCGTCCCGCGCACCCAGGTCCGGAGGGTGCGGTGCCGCCACTTGGAGATGACTTTCGCGAGGCGATGATCTTCCCGCACCTCGGCGCCGAAGCCTTTGACCACCGCGTTACAGCTGATCGCGTCCGCAAGCGAGCCGCCAAGCCTCGTATCCCAGTTGTTGGCGAGGTTTGCGGCTGGCGCCACATAGCCGAGCGACAGGATAATGATCAGCGCCACATAGCCAACCGAGCCGCAAGCGATGATCAGCCCCATCATCGGCCAATACCAGCCGAGCAGAACGCTCGACCCCACGAGCATGATGAGCGACGGGAACAAGGCAAGAAGGATCGTGTCGTTAAGGAGGCAGAACGCCCACATGCCGCGCGTGATCTTGCGCACCGTAGAGCCGGCGAAGGTTTTCGCATGCCAATCGGTCGAAAAGCGCTGGACGCGATGGAACGCGTCGCTGGCGATGTCCGACATCATCTTCAGAATGAAGTCATTGACGGCAATGAAGGCGATGTTGCGCATGACGACGGCGCCAAGTGCGAGCGCGATCAACATTGAAAAGGCCGCAAGAGCCGCATCCCACACGATGGCGTCGGCTGCCGCTGCTTGGGCGACCGCGTTTACGAGCCGTCCGGAATAGAGCGGCGTCAGAACGTCAAGGAGCGTTGCCACCAGCACCGCGATCATAATGATCGCGAGGCGGACCGGCTGCTTGCTCCAGTGGCGCATGGTGAAGGCGAAAACGTCGCGAAAGGCGGCGCCGCGTAGATCGATGTGAAAACGCCGCGTGGCTTTGTACGAGCGCAGCAGGCCGCTCGGTCTCAAGAAACCCGAAATGGAAGGTCTGCGTGAGGACGAAAACATCGCGCGGAATGCGGGTGGCTGATCTGGACCTGACATGTTGCTTTCTTTCCTTCGTTCCATCGATCGCGATGTCACCCGCGAGATGAATATCGGCCGCGGGCACGCGCTGCCCTACGAGGAGAGAACCGCAAAAGCCGCGCCAAAGGCTCGGAAAGAAGCTCAGAAGAATTTTCTGCATATTCTACAATGACAAACGAGATCTCAGCAGGGCAACGGGGCGTAACAGTGCCGTGTCGCGCACTCGACAAACCCGACAGGACGCCTCGGTCGCGCGGGCGTCCTTGGCGAACGGCCCGACAGGATTGCTCCTCACGCGAAGCGGAATTCACGCCCGATTCAACGGCGTTCCGCGTTGAACAATTCCCGCCGATGTCGGAAATGCGACATAGCAGTGTTAGAGCCATCATGTTGTTTTGAAATGATTCCCTTCTTTGGCACGGTCCATGCGTAGCTCTTCGCGAACGTGTCCGGCCTGAAGGAGAGACAGTCCATGATCCAGCGCACCGAAAACGCCGTGGCCTAAAGACCGCGCTTGCCGGGGGCCGAGCCGGCGCAACGCTGGCGCACCAAGGTCGAGGCGGGGTACCGCGCCGGCGCCAAGAAGCGCGCAGGCCGAATGTGGCCGCGGCAACTCCTTCGGCTAACCATCATCATCATCATGACAGACCGGGCGTGCGCCTTGCGTGATTGCGCTCAGGAGAAGGATCACATCCATGAGACCTGTTTATCTGGACAACAACGCAACGACACGGGTCGATCCTGAAGTCGTTCAAGCAATGCTGCCGTTTTTTACCGACCAATTCGGCAACCCTTCGTCGAGCCACGATTTTGGCGCTTCCGCCCGGGCGGCGGTGAGAAAGACGCGCCTGCAGGTGCAAACGCTGATCGGGGCGGAGTTCGACGACGAGATCACCTTCACCTCGGGCGGGACGGAAGGCGACAACGCAGCGATCCTTTCGGCGCTCGAGGTGATGCCTGAGCGCACAGAGATCGTGACTTCCGCAGTCGAGCATTCGGCCGTGCTGACGCTTTGCGCCCACCTTGAGAAGGCGCGCGGCATCAAGGTGCATAGGATCCCGGTGGATCGCCACGGCCGGCTCGACCTCGACACCTATAAGGCCGCCCTCACCCCGCGCGTGGCGATCGTCTCGATCATGTCGGCGAACAACGAGACCGGAACGATCTTCCCGGTGGTCGAGCTTGCTGAGTTGGCCAAGGAAGTCGGCGCCCTTTTCCATACCGACGCGGTGCAAGCGGTCGGCAAGCTTGCGATCGACTTGAAATCGACGGCAATCGATATGCTGTCTCTCTCCGGTCACAAATTACACGGACCGAAAGGGGTCGGCGCACTTTACGTAAAGCGCGGCGTGCGCTTCTGTCCGCTGATCAAGGGAGGAGGCCAGGAGGGCAACCGCCGCGCCGGCACGGAGAACACGCCAGGCATCGTCGGTCTCGGCGTGGCAGCCGATCTTGCCTTGAAATTCATGGACGACGCGAACACACGGGTAAAGGCGTTGCGCGACCGCCTGGAGAAGGAACTTCTCCAGCGCATCCCACACGCCTTCGTGGCCGGCGATTTGCTAAAGCGGTTGCCGAACACCGCAAACATCGCCTTTGGACATATCGAAGGTGAGGGCATACTGCATTTCCTCAATCGCGAGGGCATCGCCTGCTCCTCCGGCTCTGCTTGCGCCTGCGGCTCGCTGGAGCCGAGCCACGTCTTGGTGGCGATGAATATCCCCAATAGCGCGGCACACGGCGCAATCCGTTTCTCCTTTTCGCGCAACAACGGCGAGGAGGACGTCGACCGGGTGCTCGAGGTCATGCCCGGGATCGTGAAGAAGCTGCGTGAGCTTTCCCCATCTGCCAGCCAGGCGAGAGGACTTCAATCAACTCCAGGCCTGGGCGACAAGGCAAACCCGACCACCGTTTCCGGCCCAGGAGAAAGCAATGCGCAGTTGTTTCGCTGAAAGCCGTGCCATCGATGTCACCGACATCCTCGCCCGGCTGAAGAGCCTGTCGGCTGCGGAGGAGTTCTTCGCAGTCCTTGGCATCACTTATGATCCGAAGGTGCTCAATGTCTCACGGCTGCATATCCTGAAGCGCATGGGCCAATACCTCGCTGAAGAGGATTTCGCCGGTCTTCCCGATGGGGTGATCGCCGCGCGGGCGCGTGCGACGTTGGAACGCGCCTATGAGGATTTCGCGACATCCTCGCCACTCACCCACCGGGTCTTCAAGGTGCTCAAAGAGCACGATCCCGACAAACCGGCCACTCGGGACCACGCCTTTGTCCCGTTCGAGTCGATCCTGAGGCGGTTCGGGACAGAATGAACGCGACACTAGTGCGACGCGACAAGGTCGAAAAGCCGACAAACCCGGTCATCACGACGGCACCTTCGGAACAAACCAACCCCATGTCAAAGGGAACAGAGCAACGCAAAACGGTTGGCACGAATGATGCTGCGAAGGAGATGAACGCCAGGGCCGCTTGCGGATTGGAGCCGAGAAAGACGCAATGCACATTGTAATCTGTATCAAGCAGGTGCCGGACTCCGCGCAGATACGTGTCCACCTGGTGACGAACACGATCATGCGCCAGGGTGTGCCGACCATCATCAACCCTTACGACCTGTTCGCCCTCGAAGAGGCACTGAGATTGCGCGACGCCCATGGCGGCGAGGTCACCGTGCTTACGATGGGTCCGCCGATGGCAGAAGATGCGCTGCGAAAGGCGCTCACCTATGGCGCCGACCGCGCGGTACTCTTGACCGACCGCTGTTTTGCCGGCTCCGACACGCTGGCGACGTCCTTCGCGCTTTCTCGCGCAATCGTGAGAATTGGTGAGACCTTTGGCGCGCCGGACATCGTCTTCGCCGGCAAGCAGACGATTGATGGCGATACCGCCCAGGTCGGGCCCGGTATCGCCAAACGCCTCGGCCTCCTGCAGTTCACCTATGTGGCGAAGATCGGCTCTATCGATGTCGATGCGCGCGAGATCACCGTCAAGCGCCGTTCGGAAGGCGGTACGCAGATGCTGAAAAGCAGGCTGCCTTGCCTCGTCACAATGCTGGAAGGCACCAACGAAATCCGCAGGGGCTCGCTCGACGACGCCATGCGCGCCGCGCGCAGCCAGATCGTGAAATGGAGCGCGGCCGAAGCTGGCATTGAGGACCTCAACAAATGCGGCCTGCGCGGCTCGCCGACGGTCGTCAAGCGCGTTTTCGCCCCTACCACGCGGGCGGAAAAGGCGACGCAGATCGACATGACCGATAAGACGCAGCACGACCTCGCTGACGAACTGATCGCCGCAATCTTCACCCGCCAGCCAGCGCTGGAACACGAACTCGCCTTCGACGGCGGCCAGTGACGGGACGGCAAGGAGAGACGATGTCGAACGCGAACCGTGAAGCCCCTCCTTCCGCCGGCCGTGCCGGCATCAAGAGGGAATTGCCTGAGCACTTTAGGGACTATCGGCACGTCTGGGTTTTCATCGAACTGGAACGCGGCGAGGTCCATCCCGTGTCCTTCGAACTGCTTGGCGAAGGCCGCAAGCTCGCCGACAAGCTAGGCATCCAGCTTGCGGGGATCGTGCTCGGACCGCCGGGCGAGGCCACGCAGCATGCCGTTGCCGAGGCCTTTGCTTACGGCGCCGACCTTGTCTACCTGGTCGAGGCACCGCTGCTTGCCGACTATCGCAACGAGCCTTTCACCAAGGCGATGACGGATCTGGTCAATACCCACAAACCGGAGATCCTGCTTCTCGGTGCGACCACGCTCGGCAGGGATCTCGCTGGCTCAGTAGCGACGACCTTGCTGACAGGGCTCACTGCCGACTGTACCGAACTCGATGTAGATGTCGACGGTTCGCTCGCCGCGACCCGTCCGACTTTCGGCGGTTCCTTGCTATGCACGATCTATACGCTCAACTACCGGCCGCAGATGGCCACCGTACGACCGAGGGTTATGGCCATGCCACCGCGGACGGATAAGCCGGTCGGGCGTGTCATCCGGCACAAGCTGTCAATGACCGAGGAAGAGATCATCACCAAAGTCCTTGGCTTCAACCTCGATCGCCAATCGGCAAAGGCAAATCTCGCCTACGCCGACATCGTGGTTGCCGGAGGCCTCGGTCTCGGCTCAGCGGAGAATTTGCAGCTTGTGAAGAATCTAGCGCGGGCAATCGGCGCCGAATATGGCTGTTCGCGCCCGCTGGTCCAGAAGGGCTGGATGCCGGCCGATCGGCAGGTTGGCCAAACGGGCAAGACCATCCGGCCAAAGCTCTACATAGCGGCTGGGATTTCCGGCGCCATTCAGCATCGGGTTGGCGTGGAGGGGGCTGATTTGATCGTAGCCATCAACACCGACCCGAACGCCCCGATCTTCGACTTTGCCCACCTCGGCATCGTCACCGATGCAATCCGTTTCCTTCCGGCATTGACGGAAGCTTTCACCCGGCGGCTGTCGCCGCACAGCCACGACAAGCTTGCGAGCTAAGGGAGAGGGCCATGATCGAGGAAGAATTCGACGCCATCGTCGTCGGGGCCGGTATGTCCGGAAACGCGGCCGCCTACACCATGGCAAGCCAGGGCCTGACGGTGCTGCAGTTGGAGCGCGGCGAGTATCCGGGCTCCAAGAATGTCCAAGGCGCCATCATGTACGCCGACATGTTGGAGCAAATCATTCCGGATTTCCGGGATGATGCGCCTCTCGAGCGGCATCTGGTCGAGCAGCGATTCTGGGTGATGGACGACACCTCCCACACCGGGATGCAGTATCGATCGGACGATTTCAACGAGGCGAAGCCCAATCGCTACACGATCATCCGCGCCCAATTCGACAAGTGGTTTTCGCGCAAGGTGCGCCAGGCCGGCGCGACGGTGCTGTGCGAGACGACGGTGACCGAACTTGTCCGCAGTGCCAGCGGCAAGGTGATCGGCGTGCGCACCGACCGGGCTGGCGGGCCGATCTACGCGGACGTCGTCGTGCTCGCAGAAGGTGTCAACGGACTGCTCGGTACACGGGCCGGCCTGCGCAAGATGCCGAAGCCGGAAAGCGTGGCGCTCGCTGTCAAGGAAATGCATTTCCTACCCGATGAGGTCATTGAGCAGCGGTTCGGCCTCCAGGGCGACGAAGGCTGCGTGATCGAAGCGGCGGGCACGATTTCCCGCAGCATGGCCGGACTGGCCTTCCTCTACACCAACAAGGAGTCGATCTCTCTCGGCATCGGCTGCCTCGTCTCCGATTTCGCCCAGACAATGGAGAGCCCTTACGTCCTCCTCGACAACTTCAAAAACCATGCTTCGATCCGGCCGCTGATCGCGGGCTCGGAAGTCAAGGAGTATTCCGCGCATCTCATTCCCGAAGGTGGCTACAAGGCAATTCCGCAGCTCTTCGGCGACGGTTGGGTGGCGGTCGGTGATGCCGCCCAACTGAACAACGCTATCCACCGCGAGGGTTCGAACCTCGCCATGACTTCCGGCCGCATCGCGGGCGAGGCAATCATTGAGATCAAGGGCCGCAACCAGCCGATGATCAGGAGGAACCTCGCCCTCTACAAGACCATGCTGGACAAGTCCTTCGTAGTCAAAGACCTGATGAAATATAAGGACATGCCGGCCCTGATACACACCAATTCCCGCAATTTCTTCATGACTTACCCGCAGTTGATGTCGCAGGCCGCGCAGAACTTCATGCGGGTCGACGGCACCCCGAAAATCGAGAAGGAAAAGGCGACCACTGCTGCCTTCATCAAGGCGCGTTCGCGCTGGGGGCTGATCAGCGATGTGGTCCGCCTGGCACTCGCGTGGCGCTGAAGGAGAAACAGGATGACGATGGCCGTGACGAAGTTACGTGTCGAGGAGAAGCTTTATCAGAACCGCTATCTGGTCGATCCGGGCCGCCCGCATATCAAAGTGCGACCGCACGAGAGGCCGAGCGCGAACCTGCTCGCGCTGACACACATCTGCCCGGCCAAGTGCTATGAGTTGAACGACAAGGGACAGGTGGAGACGACTTCCGACGGCTGCATGGAATGCGGCACCTGTCGCGTGCTGTGCGAGACCAGCGGTGAGATCGTATGGAATTACCCGCGCGGCGGCTTTGGCGTTCTCTTCAAGTTTGGATAACTGCCGCAAAGAGCGAGAAACGAGAGGCTCGCAATTGCGGACAAGACCGCCAATATTGTTCACAATTGCCCGAAAAGCTGAAAATACTATGTTTCTGGAACTCGAAATACAAAAAAGGGCTTGGGAGGAGCACCTTGGACAACCCTTGAGGTGTTTGCATGGCTCACATGCTTCCAGATCAGGTCGGTGAAATTGTATCTCGGAACACCCCGCCTGAACCTGCGGTCGAAGCGGCGCGCAATGCGGACAGCTTGCTCAGGGGAATCTACGAGATATCGAAGATTCTGACTGCCCCGACCCGGCTGAAGATCACGCTTGCCAATGTCGCGAATATCCTCTCCTCGTTTGTGCAAATGCGTCATGGCGCAATCGTCGTCCTGGACGCTGAAGGAGAGCCGCAGATTAGCGCAACTACCGGCGGCGCTGTACCTCAGTCAGCCATCGGCAGTGTCATACCCCAGGCCGTAATTGACAAAATCGTCGCTACTGGAGTGCCGATCGTCATACAAGACACAAGCACGTCGGAGCTGTTTCAGGCTGATCCTCAATCGACCAGCGGCACGATCGCAACTGCGTTTATCGGTGTCCCGCTAAAGGCTGAGGAAAAGATCTTCGGGACGCTGTCGATCGACCGGGTCAGGAACGGTACCACCGAGTTCCGTTACGAGGAGGACTTACGTTTCCTGGCCATGGTCGCCAATCTGGTCGGCCGGACCATTCGCCTGCATCGCACTTTGAGCACAGCTGGTCAGCGACTTATCGAGAAGCAATCGAGATCAGAGCAGTCGCTCGACGAGGACAGGACCCATCCGGCCCGACATCCGCATGTCAAGGTCGACGGAATCATCGGAGAAAGTCCCGCACTCAAGCAAGTGCTGGAGATCGTCTCGGTCGTGGCCAGGACCAATTCCACCGTGCTTCTGCGAGGCGAAAGCGGTACCGGCAAGGAGTTCTTTGCACAGGCCATCCATAGGCTTTCACATCGGAGGGAGAAATCCTTCGTCAAATTGAACTGCGCCGCACTGCCCGAAAGCGTCTTGGAATCGGAGCTCTTTGGCCACGAGAAGGGCGCCTTCACCGGAGCTATCCTGCAGCGCGCCGGCCGGTTCGAATTGGCGAATGGCGGAACCCTGCTGCTTGATGAAATCGGCGAGATTTCGCCTGCCTTTCAAGCCAAGCTATTGCGCGTCTTGCAGGAAGGAGAACTGGAGCGAGTGGGCGGCACCAGGACCCTAAAAGTTGACGTGCGGCTCATATGCGCCACCAACAAGGACCTCGAGACGGCTGTCCGGAATGGAGAGTTCAGGGCCGACCTTTATTACCGCATCAATGTGGTGCCAATAGTCCTGCCTCCCCTCAGAGAGCGGCCGGGCGATATTCCACGCCTTGCCAAAGCTCTCCTCGATAGATTCAACAAGGAGAACCATCGCGATCTTGCCTTCACGCCGTCGGCGCTTGACCTGATCTCGCAATGCTATTTCCCTGGCAACGTGCGTGAGTTGGAGAATTGTGTGCGACGGACGGCCACACTTGCGCGTTCAATGACAATAACTGCGTCGGATTTCGCCTGCCAGAACAGCCAGTGCCTGTCTTCGCTTCTGTGGAAAGGAGTCGGCCGTTCGCACGGCGCCTATGCCGTCGACGAGTTCGCACGTGGCAATATGATGCCGGTTGGATCGCCGCTGCCTGCCATGCGAGTCGGCCCCTCCCAGAATGAGGCATCGCCCGGCGAGACCTGCGACCCCAACCATCCAGCTTGCCCAGCAATGAACCAGCGTCTGACGGAACGCGACCGACTGATCGATGCGATGGAGAAAGCCGGCTGGGTTCAGGCCAAGGCGGCTCGTTTCCTCGGTCTCACGCCGCGGCAGGTCGGCTATGCTCTGCGCCGGCATCATATCGAAGTGAAGAAGTTCTAACGCCATTGATGACACCACATTTGGGAGCGCGGTTGCTCCCCGCACTGGGCGTAACTGAGACAAGACGGTACCTTTCGCGTTGGTTTTGACCGTTGTCGGCGACCTGACAAAACCGTGTCGCAGGAAACGGACACAATTGGACACAAAAGGCCGACGTAAAGCCAGCATGACGGATAAAGACCGCTTTTCGAGTTGGCATATCTCTTGCGCTCTGAAGTGCGATGTTCACACCACGCACGGAGCCGTTCGATGTCCGCACCGATGATTTCGCTACAGAGCCTTTCCGGCACGACAGTCTTCGATCAGTTGCCGGCGGGAGCGAAATCCGGTGCCTGCGCATCTTCATCCTGCAGCTCCTCCGCAAAGCCGCACGAGATGGACTCGGCTGTCTGGGAGAAGATCAAGGATCATCCCTGCTTTTCAGAGGAAGCGCACCACTATTTCGCGCGCATGCATGTGGCGGTCGCCCCAGCCTGCAATATTCAATGCAACTACTGCAATCGCAAATATGACTGCGCCAACGAAAGCCGACCTGGGGTGGTTTCGGAAAGGCTGACGCCCGACCAGGCGCTGCGCAAGGTGATCGGGGTTGCCAACGAAGTGCCGCAGCTTTCCGTGCTTGGCATCGCCGGACCGGGCGATGCTTGTTACGACTGGAAGAACACAAAGGCGACATTCGAACGGGTCGCCAAGGAAATCGCCGACATCAAGCTGTGCATCTCAACCAACGGGCTCGCGCTGCCAGACCGCGTCGCCGAGCTTGCCGAAATGAATGTCGATCACGTGACGATCACCATCAACATGGTCGACCCGCGGATCGGTGCCAAGATCTATCCGTGGATCTTCTATGACAACCGCCGTTATACCGGCGTTGAGGCAGCCACGATCCTGCACGAACGACAGATGTCGGGGCTGGAGATGCTGACGGCGCGCGGCATCCTCACCAAGATCAATTCGGTGATGATCCCCGGCGTAAACGATGAGCACCTGATCGAGGTGAATAAATGGGTCAAGGAGCGCGGCGCGTTCCTGCACAATGTCATGCCGCTGATTTCCGACCCGGCACACGGTACGCATTACGGCCTGAGCGGGCAGCGCGGCCCCAAGGCAATGGAGCTGAAGGCGCTTCAGGATCGTCTCGAAGGCGGCGCCAAGTTGATGCGCCACTGCCGGCAGTGCCGGGCCGATGCTGTCGGCCTGCTCGGCGAGGATCGTGGCCAGGAATTCACGCTCGACCGGCTTCCCGACAAGGTCACGTACGACGCCAGCAAGCGCGAGACATATCGGGCAGTGGTCGCGCGCGAGCGGGGCGACCGCATGGCGGCCAAGAGCGAGGCGCTCGGGATGGTCAAGACCGCGGGCTCCGGCAAATCGCTTCTGGTCGCGGTGGCGACCAAGGGTGGCGGCCGCATCAACGAACATTTCGGCCATGCGAAGGAATTCCAGGTTTATGAGGCCTCGCCGAAAGGGATCAGCTTCGTCGGTCATCGCAAGGTCGAGCAGTATTGCCTCGGCGGCCGGGCCGAGGACAAGAGCCTCGACGGCGTCATCTCTACGCTCGAAGGCGTAGACATCGTGCTGTGCGCGAGAATTGGAAATTGCCCCGAGGATCGTCTCAAGGAAGGTGGGATCCGAGCAACGGATGCCTACGGGTATGACTACATCGAGACCGCCATCGGCGCGCTTTACGCCGCCGAGTTTGGGAGTGAGCCACTGGCTGCGACGGCCTGAGCCGCCTCATTCTAACCGAACTGGAGTTGAAAATGGCCTTTAAGATCATCGCTTCCCAATGCACCCAGTGCGGTGCCTGTGAGTTTGAATGCCCTTCGGGCGCGATCAAGTTCAAGGGCGAGACCTACGTGATCGATCCGATAAAGTGCACCGAATGCGAGGGGACCTTCGAAACGCAGCAATGCGCCTCGGTATGTCCGGTGTCGAAGACTTGCGTCCCCGCCTGACCTCCATTTCGGCTACCGACACGGTCGAGGCGCCTCCGCAGGACCATTGACCTCCTGTTGGAAAGCTGCAGCCGAGAGAAAGGAACGGCCATGAGCCTCGGACGCGAACAGGACATCGAAATCCGTACACCGCCGCGATTCATGCCGGGTGAGCGGGTCCGCGCCACACGCCACATAAAAAATGACGGCACCTATCCGGGCAAGGAGATCGGTGAAAATCTGGTGCGCAAAGGCGACGAGGGCTATGTGCGCGACATCGGCACCTTTCTCCAGCAGTTCTACATCTATGCGGTCGAATGGGTCGATCGCGGCACCGTCGTCGGCATGCGTGCGCGTGAACTTATGAGCCTTGAGACGGCTGGGATTCGTTGCAGTGCCGAAATCGGTGCTGGGTTTGACGAAGGAACGGCCCGATGAGGGTAATGATCCGCAGGACCGGTGCTGGCTTGTCGGCCTATATTCCCAAAAAGGATCTCGAAGAGCCGATCATCAAGGTCGACAACGAACACTTATGGGGTGGGGCCGTGACGCTGAAGAACGGCTGGCGCTTAGTCCTGCCCGACCTTCCGCGGGATACGCCTTTGCCGATTACCGTCGAAGCAAGGAAGATTTCCGACGAGGACTGACCTTCGGGTTTACACAAAGAGAGCGGCAAAGGGATACGAGCATGAACACAATGACCTCGGGCCATCTCGTCGTCATTCGGGACAGTTTTGCCGAAAGGCAGCTTGACCTTTTGAAGAAAGGGCTCGCGGCCGATCAGGTCATTCCCTATCTCGGCCCGGGTCTGCTTGAGATCCGCTCCGCGGGACCGCCCGTACCCCATACCCCCGAAGCCGTTGCCGCAGCGCTCAACAAGCGCGCGCCAGCCCCTTCGAAGATTCGCACCAACATGTGGTCGGTAGCGCAGTATATCGAACAGCGCCGGCACCGCCGGACGCTTCAAGTTTGGATGGCCGAAATATTCGCGGCCCCGGTGGTGCCGACCATCTTACATGCCTGGCTTGCAACTCTGCCGCTCTCCGTGATCGTCGACAGCTGGTACGACGGTGCCATGCGCGCGGCCCTAATACAGACCCGCCGAACGGACGTCGTCGAAATACAGGGCGTAACACGGGCGCACGAGATCGGTGACATTTGGACAAAAGCCTACGATTTGTCCGGGACGTTACTCGAATCCGCACCAGCGGCGAAGACGGTTCTCTACGCCCCTCACGGCGGTGCCAGGCCGGCCGCAAACTTCCTCGTCGCAGATTCCGACTACGTTGAAGTGCTGAGCGAAATCGACATCCAGACGCCGATCCCTGACCTGGTGAAGGAACGGCGAGCCAGCCGTGGTCTTTTCTTCCTCGGCTGCCGCTTCAATGATCAGATGCTGCGCACCTATGCCCGACAGATCATGAAGCGCTCCCATGGCCCACATTTTGCGGCAATCGATACAGCACAGCTGACCAAGAACGAGCGTCGCTTCCTTGCAGAAAGGGCAATCACGGTCATTGACATGCCGACGGGTCAAGCCGCGGCCCGTCTCGTCGGACTGGGCGAGACATTGCATTCCAAACGGGGAATCGTTTGAGCCATTCCCAGACGCCTCCACATTGCCGAAAAGGTAAAACGGGCAATTGACTTCCGGGTTTTTCAACAACTCCGAGAGGCGCTCTGAAAAGCTACGACGGTTATTGCATTCGAGGCTGCAGCGGATATGGCATTCGATGCTGCGGATGAACACAGCGGCGACGGGCTCGAACCAGCCGAGCAGACCATAGTCTGGCGCCATGGTTGTCGCGGCGACCGGTCGCAGCTGATCGGCTTCACTTGGCCGTAAAGCAGTGGCACGGCATGATGATCAGGGCCGGTTGGGGTCGATGCCAATCGAGCTAAGGCCAAGCGTGCTCACCGCATAGGCGGTCACCTGCCACTGCCATCCCAGAGCGTCAGGATGATCGCGTTGCGCGACAGCTTGGCGCGCTGCACACGCGAGCGATTGGTTCAGGGCAGCCCGCTTCGCCATCAACGAGACCCGCTGCTGCATGAGTTGTAAACGCCCGCACCACGGGCGCCGCGAATCCGCGCTTGTGGCGCCATGACCTTGAGGCGAGTGAGTCCGGCGCTAACAACGCAGACTGAACCAATCCGATCAGCCCGGCCCATGCCGGAGAGCACGGCGACCAATGCCGCCAGCTACACCACGCAGCGGGACAACGGCTAAGCGCTAGTTGAAAAGCATACGTCGACGTCCGCCATTTCCGCATGCACCGCCTTGGATAAGGCCTGCCCCGAGGCATGATGCGGGCCTGGTTGGCTTTCGTGTCGATGCCGGCTTCGTAGGCAGCGGCTCCCGCGAGGTCGAGCAGTTCCAACTGGCGGCTTGAGGACGGCGCTCACGCACAGCCGTTCCAGGTGCGGCCGGTTATGCGGCCTTCCCCCTTCCCATTGGCTTGGGCAAGCTTCTGGGTGATCCTCTGCGTCGCCGGTCGCAGAGAGGTCGGGTCTGCAACGTTAGCACAGGCCAATATTGCGGCCGCCTCGGTATGTATGCGTCCCTCTCTTCTGTTTGGCCTGACTGAACAAGCTTGCACCCGGTCGGACATGCAGTCCAACCAGGATGCGCCCATATCAAGCCCCATGAATGCGAAGAAAATCCTCATACGTCGCTTGCAACCCGGCACCAAGAGACGTTTTGGCTTTCCAGCCAAGGTTACGCAAGCGCGTTACGTCCAGTAACTTGCGCGGAGTACCGTCTGGCTTCGTCGTGTCGAATACCAATTTGCCCTCCCAGCAGACCGCCGCCTTGACGAGTTCCGCCACCTCGCGAATTGTGACGTCCTCGCCAACGCCAACATTAATCAGGGGCGCAGTGTCAGGGGCTGTCAAGGCGTCAAAATCCGAATCTGGCAGGCCAAGCAGGAACGCAATGGCATCGCCTAGATCCGACGAATACATAAACTCTCGTCGAGGCTTTCCGGATCCCCAAATCTCCACCGAGGTGTCGCCGTTTATTTTAGCTTGATGAAAACGGCGTATCAGGGCAGGCAGAACGTGGGAATTTTCGGGGTGATAATTATCGCCGGGACCATATAAGTTGGTCGGCATCAATGCGAGATAGCGTGTCTGGTACTGCCGGTTGAAAGACCAGCATGATTCGACTCCTGCGATTTTTGCCAAAGCGTAGGGACGATTCGTCGCTTCAAGCGGACCGGTTAGAAGGTATTCCTCCCGTATCGGCTGCGGACAGTCGCGTGGATAGATACACGAGGAGCCAAGAAAAATCATCCGTTCGACGCCGGACGCGTAAGCGGCATCAAAAACACTGAGTTGAATCGCTAAGTTGTTATGAAGGAAATCGACAGGGGAGCTAGCGTTCGCCAGTATACCACCAACCTTTGCGGCGCACATAACGACGTAATCAGGCCGCCGCGACATGAAGAACTTGCGCGTCTCGCTCCGGTCAAATAGATCCAGTTCGTCGTGAGTACGTGTTATTATCTCATAGGATCCTAATGCCTCGATGGCTCTCATTGTGGCGGATCCGACAAGGCCGCGATGGCCTGCCACATAGACTTTCTTCATCTTTTTGTTTTCCTTTGATAACGCTCTGGGCGTTCCTTAAGACGGCCACCATAGCACTGACAACAACCCAGCATGGCTCCGCCGTTGTCAGCATAACTCTCGTGGACTGTGTGAATAATAACCCTGCTTCATCAGCACTGCCTCACGCTCTGCCATGCTCAAATCTTCCCGAACCATCTCCCTAACCAATTCGATGAAGGAGATTTTGGGCTGCCACCCAAGTTTTTCTTTGGCCTTGCGGGCATCGCCGAGAAGTGTCTCGACTTCTGCAGGACGAAAATAACGGGGATCTACTTTTACGATCAGAGCTCCCGTCTTTGCATCGTACCCCTCTTCGTCGACCCCTTCCCCCATCCAACGAACATCGATGCCGAGTTCAGCGGCCGCGACGGTGACGAATTCGCGCACCGAATGTTGCTCACCGCTAGCGATCACAAAGTCTTCAGGTTGCTCCTGCTGCAACATCAACCACTGCATCTGGACGTAGTCTCGAGCGTGCCCCCAATCGCGACGCGCATTAAGGTTTCCTAAGAATAGAGTGCGCTGCATTCCAAGCTTAATCCGAGTCAAGGCGCGTGTGATTTTGCGCGTTACAAATGTTTCTCCGCGCGCAGGTGACTCATGATTAAATAAAATGCCGTTACATGCATAAAGATTGTAAGATTCTCGATAATTTACGGTGATCCAGTGAGCATACAATTTGGCAACAGCGTAGGGTGATCGGGGGTAGAACGGTGTCGTCTCGGTCTGTGGCGTTTCCCGCACCAGCCCGTAGAGCTCAGACGTCGAGGCTTGGTAGTAGCGCGTATGCTTGACGAGCCCCAGGATCCGAATTGCCTCGAGAATACGCAGCGCACCCAAGGCATCGGAGTTTGCGGTGTATTCTGGTTCTTCAAAGGAGACTGCAACGTGGCTCTGAGCTGCCAAATTGTAAATTTCGTCTGGCTGAACCAGTTGGATGACGCGCGTAAGGCTGGACGAGTCTGTCAAGTCCCCGTGGTGAAGTGTAAGATCAACGCCACCTTCATGAGGGTCATGATAGAGATGGTCTATACGGCCCGTATTAAAAAGAGACGATCGTCTCTTTATCCCATGCACAGAATAGCCCTTTTCTAAAAGCAATTCTGCGAGGTAGGAACCGTCTTGCCCGGTGACTCCGGTGATTAAAGCGACTTTTCTCTTTGACAAGCTTGAATCCTTTTGATTTTGACGCGCCCATGAAAATGCTCGCCTGCGGCGGGATTGCGTGGCGAGAAAGGTGCGCATTGGGCAGGGCGAACGGGGGCCTCTGCGCGAAGGCAAGGGAGAGTTCGAGCGGGATGCCAGCCTTTCATGGAGCCGGGGAACGTTCGAAAGAGTTGTCGATCAAGATCAAACGACGCGGGTCATTCAAATCGAATTCGACAATTCGTGGCACGAAGAGGCGGGCATAGCGGGTGAAGGCGCTAGTCGGAGGAAAGCGAATAACAGTGTCGCATCGACCGAGGAGATACATCTCAACGAGAGCGGAAAAACCCCCGTCGGTGCCCAGTGCTGCACTGTGTAAGGGGCCGGCCTGATCCGCCTGAAAGCGTTTTGGGACGGTGAAAAGTTCGGGAAATACGCCCGACAGGTGATCAACAACCTTGGCGCTGTCTGTACACAAGAACACCCTTACAGGTCTTGAATGCGGTTGCGCCTTGGCCATACGAATGGCAGTGCATACCTGCTCTAAGGCAACCTTCGGATCAGCCCAGTAAGGTGCGTGATCCATAATATCTTCGCCGTTGCCGTGGCGGACATGGACTCCAATTATGCTGTGCCCGTCAAAATGTTCCTGGTAGAGCGCTTCAATGCGATCCTCAATTTCGACCCTCGGTGTGATGCTCCTAAATATGGTTCGCTCGGCCTTTTCATCGCAGCGCCACATCAAGCAAGCATCACACACTATCGTGTTGGCTTCACAATCATCTTGGGCCTGGAAAAGATCGTTAAGCTCGTCACGTTCTTGGAAAATCTGTTCATCCGGACGGTACACGCAGTCGATGGATGGCTTGTTCCACCACGACGGGAAGAAGGGACCAGGGAATGAGACGTGGTTGATCTGGTCATCGCAAATGACCCGTACACCACCGATATCCTCAATTGGCTTGAAGAAAGCTGGAAAGGCATTCGCAAACGGGTTGTCAAGGTAACAAGAGCCGCGCCAATCTATTGCTAAAGCTCGTCCCGTCCGATGTGCGTAGTCCCAAGCCGACGCGAGAGACCACAGGCAATCACCGAGACCCGTGCGCCGTCGAGAAACAACGAACCGATCGTTCCTTGAGCGATCAACAAGCATCTAAATTGCCTCTCTCCAGAACACCACAAGCCTCAGCTTTGCTGCTGCGTTTGAGGCAAGCGCCTGCGCAATTCGGGGAAGATTGTCGTGCTGTGCCAATGCGATGTAGCTTGCGTCTGTCGCGGAAGTGCCTGGCCGCGATGGACGCGCGCCTGGGCTGGTCTTCCGCGCAGACCAGAAAATGCTCTTCGGAGCCAACGCAAACATCAACCACTTTCCTTAAGGCTGCTACATTCTTGAATTCTTTCTATGCATCGTGCCGTAACATCGGTAAAATCGTCTGTTTCGATGAAACGCATCCACGCCATGGATGGCTAGTGACATGGGTTCCAGAGCGTTGGCTGTGAACCCTCTCGCTGTGCTCGACGCACCGCTAACCCCAGCGGAACCTCACGGTGACAGCACGCAGCATCGACCTAAGTGAGCCGGCCATGAGCGCGGGCCGCGGCCACGAAGTTTCGACTGGGCCAGGTTCTGCATGGGAGCGCCACAAAGAAAGAGGCGATGCGTCGAGCTGTAAGCGAGCCTGAGCTCGCTTTCGAAGCGCTATGCCATCAACCCCAAGACGGTCGCGAAGTGGAGGAGCGGAGTTCGACCGCCGATCTGCCCACCGGCCCCAGGGAGCCGAGATCGAAGGTTCTGTCTGCCGTAGAAGAGGACCGTTGTTGTGGCCTTCCGCCGCAACACACTGCTGCCGCTGGACGATTGCCTCTACGGCCTTGCAGCCGACGATCCCGCATCTGACGCGCTCTTCATTGCACCTATGTCTGCAGCGCAAGCATCGGCTTCTTCCACATTGATATTGCGGAGATCCCAACCGAACAGGGCAAGCTAAACATCAAGGCCTTTGTACCGGGGCACCGCCTGTCGCGAACCTTCGCGCCCCTCTGTCCCGCCGGCACCAAAGGAGACCGTCGCGGCGCCGTTGTTGCTAGATCACATTCAATTCCCTAAACGCCCTCCCTTCGGCGACACGGATGTACCCAAACGCGGAGCAATCGACCGTGCGGTAGCCGCCATGCACGAGAAGCTCGGCCAGCGCCTTGCCGACCGCCGGGGCCTGCTGCAGACCGTGGCCTGAAAATCCGTTGGCGAAGAGGAAATTTTTCACCTTGGGGTGCGGCCCGATCACCGCGTTCTGGTCGAGCGTGTTGTAATCGTAGTGCCCGGCCCAGGCGCGGGTAGGCTTGATGGCCTCGAAGGCCGGAATGCGGGTCGCCAGCACCGGCCAAATCACCTCTTCGAACAGCGGCCAGTCGACCTCGAAATCGGTGGGGTCGGCCGGGCCGTCGCCTTCTTCCGTTTCGGCGCCGCCGGTGAGATAGACCGAGCCTTCCGGCCGGACATAGATGCCGGAGGGATCGACCAGCAGCGGCATATCAGAATATTTGTCGCGCGCCTCGAAGACGAAGACGTTGCGCTTGCGCGGCTCCACAGGCAGCGCCAGCCCGGCCATGGCAGCGACCTTGCCGGCATTCGGCCCGGCGGCATTGATGACGGTGCCGGCTTCGATCGTCTCGCCATTGTCGAGCCTGACGCTGGTGACACGGTGGCCCTGTCGCTCGATGCCGATGACCGAGGCGGTCATAAAGTCCACGTTCTTGCTGCGCAACGCCTTGCGGAACAGCGTCAGCATGGCATGCGCGTCGAACCAGCCTTCGCCGCTGCGGCCATAGGCGCCGGCGGATATATCTTCGGTCGACAGCCAAGGGAAGCGGCGGGTAAGCTGGTCGGCGTCCTCCAGCACGATGTCAGCGCTCTCGGCCTTCTGCGCCTCGTGATTGGCTTTGAGGATCGGCAGACCGTTCTCGCTGGCGAGAATGAGAAAGCCGCCCTCGCGGAAACCGATATCGGCGTCAGCTCCAAAGGTTTCCTTCAGCCGTCGGAACAGTTTCAGCGTGAACTGCGACAGGCGGATGTTCTGCGGGATCGAGAATTGCTGGCGAATGGAGGCGCAGGACAACGTCGTTGCCGCGTGCGCGAACTGCGGATCGCGCTCGATCAGCGCGATCGAGCCGGAAAACCCTTCTTCACGCAGATAGTAGGCGATCGAAGAGCCGACGATGGCTCCTCCGATGATAACGATCTCGTAACGCACTTTTTTGTCGCCTTTCCGGTAACCGCCCGTGTCGATCACACAGCCGTCAGCATGATGTCGAAGCGCGTGCCGCGGCCGGGCGCGGGCCTAGCGAGTTGAAATGGGTTGCCGCATGCGCTTGATCCATCAGCCCTCACGCGGCTGCCGGTCCTGCTTCACGCAGCAAGTCGTCGGCTTTGTCCGTCTTCTCCCAGGTGAGCTCAGGCTCTTCACGGCCGAAGTTTCCGTATGTCCCCGTCTTGCGGTATATCGGGCGTAAGAGATCAAGCATCTTGATGATGCCTTTCGGTCGGAGATCGAAAACATGCGAATCCAAACATGAGGCCCTGATCCCGCCCTTGCTCGAGATCCTGCCATCGTCCTTCATCAACGCCCTGGCTTATGTCGGGCGACTGCCCAGTGAGAGCCTGAACGACGGCGCAACTTCGGCCATCAAAGCCGATGGCATCGTCGTCGTAGCCAATATCGAGTATCGTATGCTGTTTGGCGGCGGAACATAAAACGACACCAGATTTCTGCCGCCACTGATCTCGAAAGTTGTGATGAGCGTACCATTGACAGCGATTTGCGCTCGCAAAGATTCCATGAATTTCTTTGAAGGATCTGTTGCAACGCTAAACAAGAACGCAACGAGATTGGCGGGGGCCTGGTAAGGCAAGCTGGAACTGGTTGGCCAAGAGGGAGGCGATCCGCGCACCGTTCCCCAGGCGACGTGCTAACTTGCATCGTGCACCTCATCCGCCATTTGCTAAATGTTTAGTCCCGGCATTTGCTGGAGCGGATTGAAAGTGAACGCTCGGGCTGGGAAGCCCATGCCTTCCAGATGAACTCGCAGGGCGTGAGGCCCTTGAGGGTCTTCAGCTTGCGGCCGAAATTGTAGGCCGCGACGAAGTCGGCAAGATGCCGACGCAGTTGGTCGCGATCGTCGTAGTGGAAGCGCTTGACGGTTGCGTCTTGATGGTCCGGTTCATTCTCTCGACTCTTCTCGCCGGCCTGTCGCCGTCGACATCTGGCAATCGGCCGATGCTTGCCTGCAGCCAGCGGTGCAATGAAGAGCGCGTCAGATGCGGGACGTCGGCTGCAACGCGTAGAGGCAATCGTCGAGCGGCAGCAGCCTGTTGGGGCGGAAGGCCACAACAACGGTCCTCTTCCTCGGCAGACAGAACTGTCGACTCCCTGGGGCCGGCGGACAGATCGGGTCGAATTCCGCTTCTCCACTTCGCGACCGTCTTGGGGTTGATGCCATAGCGCTTCGAAAGCGACCTCAGGCTCGCTTCACTATGTTGTATCGCTCGACGGATCGCCTCTGTCGTTGTGGCGCTCCATGCAGAACCTGGCCCATAGTGCATCCTTTGAGTCGGACGAGAATGGCGAAATTTCTTTTCCGCGACATGCGAGCAAGAAGGCTTCAGCCAATGGCGGTTTTTCGATAATCGGCCGCGTCTATCCCATGTCGTTTCAGCTTGTCGTAGAAGGTCTTGCGGGGAACTCCCAGGACTTCGATCGTGCGCCTCACGTCGCCGCCGCATTCCTGCAAGGCATCGCGGATGACAGTCGCCTCATAAAGGCTGACCTTCTCGGACAAGGGGAGGCTTGATACCGCTTGTTCCTTTCGACCTGATGCAATGGGCGTGCCTAGCCCTTCAAGTCCCAATGCAACGCGATCGGCGAAATGCACGAGTTCACGGACATTGCCGGGCCAATTGTGGCTCACGAGGCGATCGCGCACGCCAGCGCTTATGTCCGGAACTGGCCTGCTGAAGCGTTTGGAGGCGCGTTCCAGGAAATGCCCAAAGAGCATCGGGATGTCTTCGCGCCTTTCGCGAAGCGGCGGGATGCGGAGCGTCACCACATTCAGCCGGAAATAAAGGTCTTCCCGGAAATCTCCGCGGGCGGCCGGATCGCCGAGATCGGCCTTGGTAGCCGACACGACACGAAGGTCGATGCTGCGGGTTTCGTTCGTGCCAAGCGGCGTGATCTGCCGGGTCTCAAGCACCCTCAGAAGCTTCACCTGGAGTGCTGGCGGCATCGACTCGATTTCGTCGAGGAAGAGCGTCCCTCCGTTCGAATGCTCGATGCGACCGGTCCTGCGCCTCTGCGCGCCAGTAAAGGCGCCTGCCTCGTGCCCGAAAAGTTCGCTATCGATGACGCTTTCGGGCAGCGCTCCACAATTCAGGGCAACGAAGGGCTTCGTGCGTCGTCTGCTCCAGCGGTGAAGCAGATCCGCGACCACCTCCTTGCCCGTGCCCGTCTCGCCTTCCACAAGGACATCCACATCGGTATCGGCGATCTGGCGGAGAGTTTCGCGCAATCGAATCATGGTCGGTGCCTCCCCGATCAGCGGGATATCGCCCGCAGATCGGACAATAGCATCCCTAAGACGTCTGTTTTCCAGGATCAGGCGCCGTTTTTCCGAAGCGCGATGCAGCGTCACGAGAAGCCGGTCGTTCGCATATGGCTTCGAGATGAAATCGTAGGCGCCATCCTTGATGGCGGCAACGGCCAGCTCGACGTCGGCATGCCCGGTGATCAGGACAACCGGAATTTCCGGGTCGATCGCCTTCACTCGCTCGAAGAGCTGAAGTCCGTTCAGCCCGGGCATACGGATGTCACTCACGACAGGGCCATCGAAGTTCCCGTCGATTCTGGCGAGTGCGGCCTCGGCCGAACCGAACACGCTCGGTGAGAACGAGGCAAGCTTCAGCATCTGCGTGGCTGCGCGAAGCACATCCTCGTCATCGTCGATAAAAATGACCGGTCCTGATTCAGCACTCATGCCGCTCGCCTCAGCTCGACCGTGAAGGAAGTCCCTCTCCCGTGGCCGGCATCATCATGCCGCAACGAGCCGCCGAGCTCACGTGCGATCTCTTGCGAAATGACCAGGCCAAGACCGAGACCCTTTTCCTTGTTGGTAACGAACGGCATGAAGAGGCTCCTGCGAATGTCGGGGGCAAGGCCGGGGCCGTTGTCCCGAAGGGAAATAGCGACCATTTCCCCGTTTTCGGCGAGCGCTATCTCGACGCGGGGCTCCGGTTGATCCTTCAGAGCGTCAAGCGCGTTCTGGAGAAGGTTGACGAGTATCTGCTCCAGTCGCATGCGGCTTGCCATGACAATTGGAGACGGATCGATCCGCTTCCGTTCAATCGTCACCCCGGAATCGCGAATTCGGCCTGAAAGAAGCGACAGAGCGCCGTCGATCGCGTCGTCCGCCAGTATCGGTCCCATCGATCCGCTGGCGCGGCGGGAAAAGGACCTTAGCGTTTCAGTGATCGTGCCGATCCTGCCGGTCATGGCGACGATCGAGGTCAGATTCTCGGCGGTGTCTTGCGACCGGCCGATCCCTAGAAGACGCGCGGCATTTTCAGCATAGGTGCGGATTGCGGCGACCGGCTGGTTGATCTCGTGGGCGACCCCGGCCGTTATCTGTCCCAGGATTGACAAGCGGTTCGCCTGGGCGAGTTCGTCGCGCAGGCGGCGCACTCTTGCCTCAGCGTTCTCTCGCTCGGCGATCTCACCGGCGAGCGCTTCGTTCGAGCGCTGGAGCTCCGCAGTGCGCAGTTCGACGCGATGCTCCAGTTCCGCATTCAGCAACACAAGCACTTCTTGCCGCTGCCGGGCCGCCCGCCGCCGTCGAACAATGATGAAAGCGACGAATCCAACGAGAACGAGGGCCAGCAGCGTTGTCACGCGGGCTGTCATGACCGCCGAGGAGATCTCGGTGTCGGCGGGGATGAGCAACGACATGCGCCAGCCCGGAACTGCTTTGCCGAGATCCTGCGAAACCGCAACGAAACCGGCTGATCGACTCTCAGGAGTTGCGGTGACCAGGTTGTCGCCGCGGCGGGAAAGCGGCACCGGCTCGAAAGTCACGCCCGGTAGCTGCAGACGATCGCGAGCGGTTTGCTTCTCCTTTGCGGAAAGCGGTGAGAGAGCGCCAAAACGCCATTGGGGCACGCTCGTGGCAAGAACCACGCCTCGCTCATCGGTCGTGAAGACCACGAAGCCGCTCTCCAGCCAACGCGACTCGACGCGGTCGAGCTCCACCTTCACCACAACCACACCGAGCGGCCCCTCCGGCCCATCGACCCGGCTCGACAGATAGAGACCAGGGCGCGCGCTAACCGTGCCGAGCGCATATTGCATAGCCGCGCCATCCGCCATCGCCTCGGTGAAGTAGTGGCGAAAGCGGTAATCGCTGCCGACGAAACTGGTCGGCTCGCCGGCGTTGCTCGCAGCAACCGCTACGCCCTCAGGATTAATGATGTAGAGTATAGAAGAGCCGGCGTCGCGCGCGATGGCGCGAAGCTTGTCATCAAGCGCGGCTTCGTTGGCAGTGCTCCGACTGAGAAGCATCTCCTGAACGGCACCGTCGCGTGCCAGAACCAGCGGAATCATTCGCTGCTTCTCGATCTCTCCTTTCAAACTGTCGGCTGCAAGCGGGAACGCGGCAAGAGCACGGTCGCGTAGGGCATACTCTGCTCTGGTGCCGGCGATGCGTCCCGTTGCAAAGACGACGAAACAGAGCGCCGCACCAAGAATTGCAAGCAAAACCACAAGCCAGAGAGATCGACCGCCGGATCTACCAGGGAAGACCAAAGGGGCGCGCTGGAAGGCGCCATTACCCATGTCTTCTTCTTCTGCCATCGTATTCTTAAAACCGATCATTGACGAACCATAGTGCGGGGTTCCGCCAGAAGGGAAGGCGATCCGTGCGGAAAACCGCACAATCTTGCTGCGCGATTTGTTGAAGATACCTGAGGCTCCGGCGATTTCCGCGCTCTCTTGGCTTGGCACGGCTATTGCGGTCAACAACGCAGCAGCGTTCGACCGGGGCGCCGCGATGGGAGAAGCCGCGCGGGGAGGAACAGCCCGCCCCAAACCGGTCAGGGAGAGAAAACTTACATGTTGACCCCACTGGCTCCAAGCGTAAAGCGCGCACCCCGCAAGACCCTTTTTGCCAAGCCTTACGTGCAGGTGCTTGTCGCAATCCTCCTCGGAATTGCGGTTGGCCATTTTTATCCGCAAATCGGCGAAAACCTGAAGCCGCTCGGCGATGCCTTCATCAAGCTCGTCAAGATGATCATCGCGCCCGTTATCTTTCTGACCGTGTCGACTGGAATTGCCGGCATGAGCGATCTTCAGAAGGTCGGCCGTGTTGCCGGCAAGGCGATGGTCTATTTCTTCACCTTCTCGACGCTCGCGCTTATCGTCGGCCTCATCGTCGGCAATCTCATTCAACCTGGCGCCGGCCTCAACATCGATCTGACCTCGCTCGACGTCCAAGCCGTCAATGGCTATGCCTCAAAGGCCCATGAGCAGTCCGTGACCGGCTTCCTCATGAACATGATCCCGACCACGATTGTCGGCGCCTTTGTGGAAGGCGACATTCTACAGGTGTTGTTCTTCTCCGTCCTCTTCGGCATCGCGCTGGCGATGGTCGGAGAATCGGGCAAATCGGTTCTTTCCTTCCTTCAGGACCTCACTGCACCCGTTTTCAAATTGGTCGGCATCCTGATGAAAGCCGCGCCGATCGGTGCTTTCGGAGCAATGGCCTTCACGATTGGCAAATATGGCATCGGTTCGGTAGCCAACCTTGCGATGCTGGTCGGGACCTTCTATCTCACGGCCTTCCTCTTCGTATTCGGGGTTCTCGGTGCAGTCTGTCGCTACAACGGCTTCTCGATCTTTTCTCTTATCCGCTACATAAAGGAAGAGCTGCTGCTGGTCCTCGGAACGTCCTCCTCCGAGGCTGCGCTGCCCTCTCTCATGGAGAAAATGGAAAAGGCCGGCGCCAAGCGCTCGGTCGTGGGCCTGGTTATCCCGACCGGATATTCCTTCAATCTGGATGGCACCAATATCTACATGACCCTCGCGGCCCTTTTCATCGCGCAGGCGACGAATACGGATTTGTCAGTTGGCGATCAGGTCCTGCTGCTGCTCGTCGCGATGCTTTCCTCCAAGGGTGCAGCAGGTGTCACAGGTGCCGGCTTCGTCACGTTGGCCGCTACGCTCTCCGTAGTGCCGGCAGTTCCCGTTGCTGGAATGGCGCTGATCCTTGGCGTCGATCGCTTCATGTCGGAATGCAGGGCACTGACGAATTTGGTCGGTAACGCGGTGGCATCGCTCGTCGTCGCCCGCTGGGAAGGCGAACTGGATCAGGCGCAATTGAAAGCTGCATTCTGCGGCCACCAGCCTGCCGAGACATCAACCGGCCAGCCACTGATAACGCCCGCGCCGAGCAACTCGGCAGCATCGCTGCCGGTTGAATCGCCTGGCTGGTCCCAAACGCCGGACGATCGGGCCGCGGGTTCCAAACAAACTCTCGCGGGCCGATGAAATCAAGAAACCCGAAATGCAGTGGGTGCAAAATCATCTGCGCCTTGCGAAGGTCTTGCACCGGTCACGACACACAAGCCATCGATGATGCGCTTAATGCCTCCGAAGTTTGCGACGGTTCGTGGAACCGGGCGCGGAGCTCGATCGGAGCCGTCGGCACGGCTGAACAATTCGCCCACGCTCTACGTTTCGGCTTCTACCTCGCACCACGCCACGACAAGAATTCGGTAGCGAACAGGATCAATGCAGGAATGACAGATTTTACTGAACCGACCTTTGCCGGATTTCTTCTTGATGTCGTTTAATCAGACTCGAACAATGGCGAAGCGACCTATAATTGCTGATATCGCCCGGGAAGCAGGGGTAAGTGTTGCCACCGTTGACCGAGTTCTGAATGCCCGTCATCCGGTGCGGAAGGAGACTGCGCAGCGGGTCTTAGCGGCCGCACAGGCCATCGGATATCACGCCGCAGGTCTTATCAAGCAGCGCCTGCAGCCGGACCTGCCGCAATATCGGCTTGGCTTCATCTTGAGAAAACCGACTCACCACTTCTACCAGGGCTTCGCGCGTGAGGTCGAAGCGGCGGTCAACGCGGCGAAGTGCTTCCATGGCACTTCGCTCATCGAATTCGCGCCGTCGCACATGCCGTGCGACCTTGTTCCACTGCTCAAGGAATTCGGCGCGCGATGTCACGCGATCGCCATGGTGGCGCCGGACCATCCGGCTATCACGGCAGCCGTCCAAGAACTCAAGGCAAAAGGCATCCCCGTTTTCTCGCTGCTTTCCGATTTCGCCGAAGGTGTTCGTGAGGGTTATATCGGCCTCGACAACCGCAAGGTCGGGCGGACGACAGCGTGGATGCTTTCAAAGGTCGCAAGACGGCCGGGCAAGGTGGCGGTTTTTGTCGGCAGCCACCGTTTTCAGGGGCAGGAGCTGCGGGAGGTCGGCTTTCGCTCCTATTTCCGTGAGAATGCACCGACATTCGAGCTGCTCGATCCGCTCGTGAACCTTGAGGCACGGCAGATCACCTACGAGGCCACGCTGGATCTCATGCAACGGGAACCCGAACTCACCGGCTTCTATGTGGCCGGCGGAGGTATGGAGGGAGCGATCTCCGCGCTCCGTGAAGAAGGCGAAAGCCGGGGTCTCGTCGCGATCGTTAACGAGATCACGCCGGAGTCACGGGCTGCACTCGCAGATGGCATGATCACGATGTCGGTCGCCACGCCCCAGCGCCTGCTTTGCCAGGAACTGATGACGCTGATGGCCCAGGCCATCAAGGTCGGCACTTCGGAGACGCTTGGGCAGACTTTTCTTCCGTTCGAGATCTATCTGCCGGAAAACATCTGAAAAACTGATAAAATACTATCATGAGAGCCTAATTTCCTTTCATTCATGAAAGAAAAGCAGCGGGAGTTTGATTGACTCACCTGCCTCATTCCGGTCTCGTTTAACAACGAATGATTGCTGCGCGGCGGAAGCCAGTCAGCCGAGAACGACGACCCGCACTTCATGGAAGAGAAAGGAAAGCCATGCGTCAAGCATCGCTCCGCTTTGCGATCGACCGCATGACGCCGCCCCAACTTGCCAGGACCGCACTTGCCCGCGGCCCGGGCCTGACTGGCATCGACATTAGCTATCATCTCGATGGCAATTTCATTGCTCGCGAAAAGCCGGCTGCAGACGTCCGTCTTGCTGATGGATCAATCGTCACGACTATCTTCATCAACGCCTTTTCGTGCTTCAATGAGTCCCCGCGTGCCAGGTCGAGGCGAGCAAACTCGTCGATTGTGCAGTGGCCTGCGGAGCGAAGACGCCCACGAATGCGATCCGCCAAGGACATCCACGCGCTGGAGGATAGGCGCACTTGCCTCGAGCATCGATTTCATGGCGCGAGATGGATGATCACATGCAACACGCTGCTCGCAACTCCGAGTAAAGTGCCAGGCAGATCTCGTCACGCTGCATATCGCTTCCAAAAATGAAAAGGCCCAATTCAAAGTCCGAGACGAATAACGGGGTCCCTATTGTGCCGTTGCACGAGAGGGCGCTGGACATCTTTGAAACGTCGAAAGCGCTCACCGCTCCGTCTGGGCTGGAAGCCACGTTGGCCAACGTCGTCGATCTCCTGCCATCGTTGGTGCAGGTGCGGCACGGCATCATCTCGCTCTGCGACGGTACCGGCATACCGGACATGACCGTCGGCGCCGGCTGGAGCGAAGACAACGATGAGCGCTACCGGAAGCATCTGCCACGGACGGCGATCGACCAAATCATAACGACGGGCATGGCGCTCGTCGCCGAGAACATAGCGCTGGATCCGGCCTTCAACGCCGCCGACAAGGACGTGCTCGGGGCGTCCGACAACATGAAAGTGTCGTTCATCGGCGTACCCATTCACGTCGATGCGAACGTCGTGGGCACGCTGACCATCGACCGCATCCTGGACAACAAATCAGGTTCCCTTCTCGATCATGACCTCCGCCTCCTTACCACAATCGCCAATCTGGTTGGGCAGACAGTGAAGCTGCATCGCATGTTCGCGTCCGACCGCGAGCGACTGATGGCCGAGAAAATCGGGATGCAAAAGCAATTCGGCGAACTCAAGCAGCCTGGGCATGAGGGCAAGAGGGCTAATGTCAAGGGGATCGTTGGCGACAGCCCGGCGCTGCGCGGGCTGCTCGAGAAGGTCGCGTTAGTAGCCAGGTCCAACAGCACCGTTTTGCTGCGCGGGGAATCCGGGACCGGCAAGGAGCTGGTCGCCAAGGCCGTTCACGAGCTGTCGGGGCGCGCCAAGCGGCCGTTCATCAAGCTCAATTGCGCAGCGCTCCCTGAGACAGTCCTGGAATCCGAACTGTTCGGTCACGAAAAGGGTGCCTTCACCAGTGCATTCAACTCGCGCAAGGGGCGCTTTGAGCTCGCCGACAAGGGAACGTTGTTTCTGGACGAGATCGGTGAGATTTCGGCCTCGTTCCAGGCAAAGCTGCTGCGCGTTCTGCAAGAGCAGGAGTTCGAGCGCGTCGGCAGCAACCAGACGATTAAGGTCGACGTTCGCGTGATTGCCGCCACGAACAGGAACCTGGAAGACGCGGTTGCAAGGAACGAGTTTCGCGCCGACCTTTATTACCGCATCAGCGTTGTTCCCTTGCTGGTGCCGCCATTGCGCGAAAGGCGCGGTGATATTCCGCTTCTTGCCGCTGAGTTTCTCAAGAATTTCAACAGCGAGAACGGCCGTACGATGGTCTTCGATGCGAGTGCGACTGAAGTGCTGATGAACTGTGCTTTTCCCGGAAATGTCCGCGAGCTTGAAAATTGCGTGCAGAGGACAGCGACCCTGGCAGCGGGAGCGTCAATCGGCAGAAACGACTTTGACTGCTGCCACGGCCGATGCCTTTCCGCGATGCTATGGAAGCACGCATCGAAGGAGACTGCGCCGAAATCGGAGCCGATCGCACCATCGCCACTGAACCCGGCCATGCGTTCGTCTGGTGATTTTGCTTCGGCCGCCTTTGCGGCCCCGCCCGTTGACAGCCAGCAGGCACTGCCAGCGCCTGTTCGGGGAGCCCTCGTAAGCGACGCGCAGATGACCGATCGCGAGCGTCTCATCGCGGCCATGGAAAGATCCGGCTGGGTACAGGCAAAGGCAGCGCGCCTGCTTGGACTGACGCCGCGCCAGATTGGCTACGCGCTGAGGAAATACGGTATCGAGATCAAGAATCTCTGAACCGGCTGTCGAACTTCAGTATGTCGGGCCGCGACATAGCGAGCGAGGCGAAGAGCTGGGACAAATCAAGCGTGCGTTGGTTCGGCTCGGTGAGGCGGTGCAGCCTCCTCTCGGCGCCGGCCCGTAATTCGAGATATTCAACGACTCTGTAGCCGGCGGCAAGGATCGCGTCGCCGCGGCGAATACAGCTTCGCGTGGCGGTGCCAACCTCTCGGCCGCTTCAAGAGAATTTCGCTTTGGCGCCGCCACGCTCTGTGCTGTGCGGCCGACAGCCTGAGAGTTGCGCGACGACATCGCCAAGCCATCGGCTTCGCGCCTTGTCGGAAAGGCGATGATCCCGATCGGTATGTCGAGGTCGCGGGCAAGCCGGGGCACTTGCAACGCTGAAAATCCTTCTCCCCGAAGAAGGCGGACGGCGCCGGTCTGGAAAAAGAGCTTCGTCACCAATCTCCCCCACGCCGTCGAAATGGCTTGGGCCGCGCCGCACAGGCCGCCGCTCACCCCTCTCACCGAGACCACGGTGGCAACCACTCTCGTCTGCGTCGTTCAATTGCGACGAGGGTAAGGATCACCCGGTCGGCGCGCTGAAGTGCGGCGCGCACCAAGCTGAGATGGCCTTCATGCAAGGGCGCCCATGGTTGACACGACCGCGACCTTCATGCCCTGCCTGCGCCATGCCGCCACGGATTTGCGCGACTCGGCGGTCCGGACGATCGGTGTGCTCATGTCGCTTCTCCTCCTTTGATGGCTTTCGGTTCATCGCCGAAGACATGTTCGGCCGCCGGAAACCGGCGCTCCTTCACGTCGCACGCGTAGGCCTCGATCGCTGCCGAAGCGGCCTCTCCCAGTTCGACATAGCGCTTGACGAATTTCGGGCGGAAGTCGCCGAACAGGCCCAGCATGTCGTCGACGACCAGGATCTGCCCGTCGCAGGCCGCCGAGGCGCCGATGCCGATCGTCGGGATTGGGATTTTCTCGGTGATGCGGCGGGCGAGCGGTTCGGGCACTTTTTCCAGTACGACGGAAAAGGCGCCAGCCTCGCTGACCGCAAGAGCATCGCGCCAAATGCGCTCGGCATCCTCGCCCCTGCCCTGCACGCGATATCCGCCAAACACGTTGACCGCCTGCGGCGTCAGGCCGACATGCGCCATGACCGGGATTCCGCGCGCTGTGAGGAAGCGAATCGTCTCGGCGATCGTCGCGCCGCCCTCGAGCTTGACCGCAGCGCATCCGGTCTCCGCCATAAGGCGCGCGGAATTGCGGAAGGCCTGCTCTAGGCTTTCCTCGTACGAGCCGAACGGCATGTCGACGACCAGGAGCGCCCGCTCCATTCCCCGCCGAACCGCCTTGGCGTGCATGATCATCATATCGAGCGTGACACTGAGCGTGGAGGGAAGGCCGTGGAGAACCATGCCGACGCTGTCGCCGACAAGAACGATGTCGCAGTGGCCGTCAACCAACCTTGCGACCGGCGTGGTGTAGGCCGTCAGGCAGACCAGCGGCGTGCTGCCCTTTCGCGCACGGATGTTCGGCGGCGTGATCGCCTTGACGACACCTGCGGCGCTCAATCCACGTCTCTCCTCACCCAGCGTCACCCACGGCCAGTGTCGCGTTTGGCATATTTTTGTCGAGGTGCGAAGAGGTAAAATCGCCAGAGCGCGTGGTGTTGACGCGACGAGTGGTATGATAAAGAACAGAACTAAATCGGTTTAGACAGGCGGAGCTCTGCCAAGTAGGTCAGGAACTATGGATCAGGCAAAGGGACCAAGGAAAGGCAGAGCCATAGGCAAGACCAACGACGTCAACGCGGACCTCATCGCAGTCGTCGTTGCCGTGAACGACGCTGGACCTTGTGTTCTGACCATCGAAGAGGGCGGCGCCCTTCCCTCGGGCCCGTTTGAGCTCGCTCATCGTTCGCTCCAGTCGGGCCTCAGGGCATGGGTGGAACTGCAGACCGGTCAGCCTCTCGGTTATATCGAGCAGCTCTACACCTTTGCCGATCGCGATCGGGTCGGCGCCAACCAGCGCGTGATCTCGATCAGCTATCTCGCACTCACCCGCGAAGAAGATACGGGCGCCTCGGGCAGGCGCAGTTGGGCCAGCTGGTACGACTATTTCCCCTGGGAGGATCATCGCTCCGGCAGGCCCCCGATAGTGCTGGAAGAATTGCGGCCGCGCCTTATCGAATGGGCGGACGGCGCGGACGACGGCGCGACGCGCTTCGATCGCCGACGGCGAGCGGCGGTTGCCTTCGCCTTGGACGGCCGGGCATGGAACGAAGAGCTCGCGCTGCAGCGCTACGAGCTGCTCTACGAAGCCACCCTGGTGGAGGAGGCGAAGCGCGGCGGAGTTTCGGCCATCCTCGCTTCGGTGCCGGGCAGATCGATGATCGCCGATCATCGCCGCATTCTGGCAACGGCTATTGCGCGACTGCGCTCCAAAATCAAATACCGGCCTGTTGTGTTCGAACTGATGCCGCCGCTCTTCACGCTTTTGCAGCTACAGCGAACTGTGGAGGCGCTCTCCGGCAGGCTCATCAACAAGCCGAACTTTCGCCGGCTCATAGAGCAGCAGGAACTGGTTGAGAAGACCGGGGCGACGACCGCCGAGACCGGCGGCCGGCCTGCGCAGCTCTACCGCTTCCACCATACTATTCTCGACGAGAGGCCTGTGGCCGGCACAAAATTACCGCTCGCACGGGCTTGACACCCCTTATAGTCACAACGATTATAAACGTCTTATAATCAGGTGGACTATAACTGGAGGCTCGATGAGCGCCGTCCTGCCTTCGAGCGCCTCACTGTACGACCGCGTTCGGCGCGTTATCCCACGGATCGAGTGGTCGGTCTTCGTCGAGGATATCGACGCAATCCTGAATCTGAAGCGACAGCGGAATGCGGTCATCCTGGCGCATAACTACCAGACGCCGGAGATTTTTCACTGCGTGGCTGACATCGTCGGCGACAGCCTGGCGCTGGCCCGCAAGGCGATGACAGTCGACGCCGATGTGATCGTGATCGCCGGCGTGCATTTCATGGCAGAAACAGCCAAGCTGCTCAATCCCGACAAGACAGTGCTCATCCCGGACCTCAACGCCGGCTGCTCGCTGGCGGACTCGATCACCGCCGAAGACGTACGCCTGATGCGGCAGCGATATCCGTCCGTTCCGGTCGTCACTTACGTCAACACCTCCGCCGCGGTGAAAGCCGAGTCAGACATCTGCTGCACCTCGGGCAACGCGCTCGCAGTGGTGAAGTCGCTCCGGGTGCCGCGCGTGATCATGCTGCCCGACGAATATCTGGCAAAGAACATCGCGGCGCAAACCAAAGTCGAGATCATCGCCTGGAAAGGGCGCTGCGAGGTGCATGAACGCTTCACGGCGGCCGACATCCGCGAGCTGCGTGAGACCCATCCCGGCATCAGTATACTAGCCCATCCCGAATGTCCGCCGGAAGTGGTCGCGGAAGCCGACTTCGCCGGCTCGACGGCGGCGATGTCCGACTATGTCGCGCGGCATAGGCCGGCGCGTGTGGTGCTGATGACGGAATGTTCCATGAGCGACAACGTCGCGGTCGAGCATCCGGAAGTAGATTTCGTGCGCCCATGCAATCTGTGCCCGCATATGAAGCGCATCACGCTCGCCAACATCCGGACCGCGCTCGAGGAGAACCGCCACGTCGTCACGATCGATCCTCATGTCGCTGAACGGGCCCGCTGGGCCGTGGAACGCATGCTCTTTGTATGACGGCGAACATCCATCACATTGGCGGAGCGCCGGTCATCATCGGCGCTGGTATCGCCGGGCTCATGACGGCGCTACACTTGGCGCCGCAAACAGTCGTCCTTCTGTCCGGGACCCCGCTCGGAACCGAAGCCTCGAGCACGCTCGCCCAAGGCGGGCTCGCAGCGAGTCTGGGGGAGGACGACAGCCCCGACCTGCACCTCGCCGATACGCTTGCTGCCGGCGATGGGCTTTGCGACGAACAAATGGCCAGGCGGGTGGTAGAGGCCGTACCTCAAGCCGTCGAGAACCTCATTGGTCTTGGTGCTCCTTTCGACCGGTCGCTAGACGGGAGGCTACGGCTGGGCCTGGAAGCGGCGCATTCGCGTCGCCGCATCGTGCACGCCGCCGGCGACGCAACTGGCCGCGAGTTGTTTCGGGCGCTGCTCGGCGTGGCGCGGCGAACCCGTTCGATCACGATCATGGAAGGCATGACAGCGCTTCGCTTGGTTGTCGCGGAAGGCAGCATTGTGGGCTTGCTGACTGTCCTGCATGGCGCCGTGTTCGCATTGCCCACACGCCGCGTGGTGCTGGCCACCGGTGGTATAGGCGGCCTGTTTTGCGATACAACCAACCCGCTCTCCTCATTCGGGCACGGCCTGGCGCTTGCAGCCTGTGCTGGCGCGGAACTAGCCGATCTCGAATTCGTGCAATTCCACCCGACGGCCCTCGACATTGCGCGCCGGCCAATGCCGCTTGTCAGCGAAGCAGTGCGTGGCGAAGGCGCGGTGCTGATCGATGAGCACGGCCATCGCTTCCTGGCAGACACGCCCGGGGCAGAACTCGCATCGCGCGATGTAGTTGCGCGGGCGATCTCGGATCAGCTCGCCGCCGGGCATGGCGTCTATCTCGATGCCCGACATTGTCTCGGGCAGAAATTCGCAAGGCGCTTTCCGGCAATCGACGCTATTTGCAAGCATGCCGGCATCGATCCGGCGGTGGAACCCATTCCCGTGCGTCCCGCTGCTCACTATCACATGGGCGGCGTGGCCGTTGACGCCGAGGGGCGAACTTCCGTTAGCGGCCTGTGGGCCTGTGGCGAAGTCGCATGCACAGGACTGCATGGCGCCAACCGGCTTGCCAGCAACTCGCTGACCGAAGCGGTTGCAACCGCCGCCTGGGTGGCTGAAAGCGTCGCGGCTACCTCTGCGGGTTGGCAGTGGCCTAGGCTTCCGGCAACTGTTCCCATCCGGCCCGACCCTTCACCTATTCGCCCGATTGTGTCCAATGCGCTTGGCATTGTTCGGAATGGGAAATCATTGCGCGACACGGTCGCGACACTGCTGCCGATCTCTGTCGGCGAGACGGCCGCGGCCGATCCGGCCCTGGTGGCACTGTTGATGGCGATCGCAGCTTTTCGACGCGAAGAGAGCCGCGGTTCGCATTATCGGTCCGATTTCCCCGGGCGCGATGCCGCCGCCCTCCCTTCGCGACTGACGCTCTGCACAGCTTTTGAGAATGCCGTCACGCTCAGATGGCAAGCATCCGAACGGAGCCGTTGACATGACTTCACTTGCACCGCTTCCACAGATCATCATGGAGCCCATCGTGCGCTACGCCCTGCTGGAAGATTTGGGCAGAGCCGGCGACATCACGAGCGATGCGATAATCCCCGCCGATTGCAAAGCGACGCTGGCGTTGAATGCCCGGCAGGCCGGCGTTGTTGCCGGGCTCGATTTGGTCATGTTTGCCTTCCTGCTGGTTGATCCCGGGATCAGCATGCAGCTGCGGTGTCCTGAAGGCGGTAAGGTTTCGGCCGGAGAGACGATTGCGATCGTAAGCGGGCCGGCCCGCAGCTTGCTGACCGCAGAGCGCACGGCGCTCAATTTCTTGTGCAAGCTCAGCGGCATCGCGACGGCAACGGCTACGCTCGTAAACGCGGTGCGCGGCTATAACGCAAAGATCGTGTGCACGCGAAAGACAACGCCCGGCCTGCGCGTCCTGGAAAAATATGCGGTGCGAGCGGGCGGCGGCGCCAATCACCGCTTCGCGCTCGATGACGCCGTACTGATCAAGGACAACCATATCGCCATTGCCGGCGATATCCGCACCGCAATCGAGCGGGCGCGTAGCGCCATAGGTCACATGGTCAAGATCGAGGTCGAGGTCGACAGGCTGGACCAGTTGGAGATCGCGCTTACAGCGGGCGTCGACGCCGTGCTCCTCGACAACATGTCGGTCGAGGACCTTGCGCAGGCTGTGGCTATGGTCGGTGGCCGCGCGATCACCGAGGCTTCGGGCCGGGTAACGCGGGCGAGCGCCACGGCAATTGCGGCGACCGGCGTCGACCTCATATCGGTCGGCTGGCTTACCCACAGCGCGCCCATTCTCGACATCGGTCTCGACATGCCGGCCGACCGAAATTGCAACAGGCATCTGAACTGATGGAGAGGACATGAACCGGGATCGCAGGAACTCTTTTGGTGGCAGGCTAACCTGCGTCAGCACGTCCCCGGTTCCACCAACAGCCGACGCAAGCCTTCTCGGCGCCAAGCGACACGCTTCAACAACGGAGGCGGGAGGGACGGGCCAGCAAGGCACAGAAAGCCGCGTCGCAGCCCTTGGCGTCATCATCTGCCGACTCGACGAGATGCGCCAGTTGGCGGCCTCTCACGGGCTGGAACTTCTGGGTTATCTGCTGGACGTCGCCTTCACCGAATCCTGCGACGCGATCAGAAAGGAGCATTCCTGTGCTCAGAGTAAAATAACGGAAACCGTAATCCCCACGGATGACGTGAGTTGAGCCTGCGGGCAGCAGTTGGAGAGTCCGCTCACGCGTTTCGATAGAAGACTTCCCGCTGGCATGCGCCTTGTCTTCAGCATCCACTGCAACGCTCCAGGCCAAGGACGGAAGATTATGGAGAACAAGACCTTATGAACGAACTCAGCCCAGACCTGACCTCGGATCCAATCGGTTGGGCGCTTCCCCCCTGGACGCGAGCGGAAGCCCAGGCGCTCCACGACGCGCCCTTCAACGACCTGCTGTTTCAAGCGCAGACCGTGCATCGCCAGAATTTCGATCCCAACAAGGTCCAGCTCAGCCGGCTGCTCAGCATCAAGACCGGCGGATGTCCGGAGGATTGCGGCTATTGTAGCCAGTCGGCGTATCATGAAAGCGGGTTGAAGGCGTCAAAGCTGATGGAGGTCCGGCGCGTCATCGCCGAGGCGACCAAGGCGCGTGACGCCGGCGCCACCCGCTATTGCATGGGCGCGGCCTGGCGAAACCCCAAGGCGCGCGACATGGATGCGGTGGTGGCGATGGTCGAAGGCGTCAAGGCGCTGGGCATGGAGACCTGCATGACGCTCGGCATGCTCGATCTCGAGCAGGCCGCTCGACTGAAACAGGCGGGCCTCGACTACTATAACCACAACATTGACACGTCGGAGCGCTACTACAGCGAGATCATTTCGACCCGCACGTTTGCCGACCGGCTGGATACGTTGGCCAATGTCCGCGACAGCGGCATCAAGGTCTGCTGCGGCGGCATCGTCGGCATGGGCGAGGAGCCAATCGACCGAATCGACATGCTGGTGACGCTGGCCAATCTGCCGGAGCATCCCGAAAGCGTTCCGATCAACATGCTGATCCCGATCGACGGCACCCCGCTGGCCGAAGCTAAACCCATCGAGCCGATCGAATTCGTGCGCGTGATCGCGCTGGCGCGCATCATGATGCCGAAATCGCATGTCCGGCTTTCGGCCGGCCGCACCGCCATGACCGACGAGATGCAGGCACTGTGCTTCTTTGCCGGCGCCAACTCGATCTTCGTCGGCGACACGCTGCTGACGGCGAACAATCCGGGCGAGGACAAGGATAGCCTTCTGTTCCGCCGTCTCGGCATCGAGCCGATGGAACTCGGGGCGCAATGAACGGGGCACAACTTGCCCGCTATGACGCGACCTTGCAGGGACTGGCGCGCAAGGACCGGCTGCGCACACTTGTGCCGCGCGCCGGGCTCGACTTCTCGTCGAACGACTATCTCGGACTTGCCGCCTCCAAAAGACTTGGCGAGGCGGTTGCGGCGGCGATTGCGCGGGGCACGCCGGTGGGCGCGACCGGATCGCGGCTGTTGCGCGGCCATGCACCGGAGCATGAGCAATTGGAGGCGGACGCGGCGGCGTTCTTCGGAGCCGAGCGCGCGCTGTTCTTCGGCAGCGGCTACATCGCCAACTTCGCTCTGCTGACGACGCTGCCGCAAAAGGGCGACCTCTTGATCCTCGACGAGCTTGCTCATGCCAGCATGCATGAGGGGGCCCGCGGTGGCCGCGCCGAGTTCAAGCTCACCGCGCACAACGACGTCGATGCCGTCGAGGATGCGATCACCCGCTGGCGCGCCGACGGCGGCATGGGCAGCGTCTGGATCGCCGTCGAAAGCCTCTACAGCATGGATGGCGACTGCGCGCCGATGGAGAGCCTCGTCGCGCTTGCCGATCGGCATGAAGCATTCATCGTGGTCGACGAGGCGCACGCCACGGGTGTCTGGGGGCCGGACGGCCGGGGGCTGGCCGCCGCGTTCGAGGGCCGTGACAACATCATCGCGCTCCATACATGCGGCAAGGCGCTTGGCGCCTCCGGCGCGCTTGTCACCGCACCACGAACGCTGTGCGACTATCTCGTCAATCGCTGCCGGCCATTCATCTACGCCACCGCGCCATCGCCACTGATGGCAGTGGCAGTGCGCGAAGCGCTCGCCATGCTGTCCGACGAGCCCGTGCGCCGCGTTCAGTTGCAGGAACGCGTTGCCTTCGCGGGCCGCCAACTGGCCGAGCGTTGCGGCGTGGTACCCAGCGGCTCGCAGATCCAGCCATTTGTCATCGGCGACAACAGGCGCACCATGGCGGTGGCGGCGGCATTGCAGGCTCGCGGTTTCGACATACGTGGCATTCGTCCGCCGACCGTTCCCGAGGGCACGTCGCGGCTGCGCATTTCGCTGACGCTCAACGTCGGCGCAGCCGACATTTCCGCCATGGTCGAGGCGCTCGTTGAGGTGTTGGCCCAAACATGACCGGAGCCGACATGACCAAGCGCATCGTCGTCACCGGAACAGATACCGGAATTGGCAAGACAGTGTTTTCGGCAGGACTCGCCGGCCTGCTCGACGGTTTCTACTGGAAGCCGGTGCAATCGGGCCTCGACGGCGAAACCGACAGCGAGGTTGTGGAACGGCTCGCCGGCCTGCCGATGGGGCGCGTCCTGCCCGAAGTGTATCGCCTGAAGGAGCCGCTGTCGCCGCATCGTTCAGCCGAACTCGACGGCGTCGCGATAGACGTGGCAAAGCTCTCGCTTCCGGACTTGCCGGGTCCGATCGTCATCGAAGGTGCCGGGGGACTGATGGTGCCGCTCAACCGGCGCACCAAGTTCGTCGACATATTCGCACAGTGGCGGATGCCGGTCATTCTGTGCGCCCGCACCACGCTCGGCACGATCAATCACACCTTGCTGTCGATCGAAGCGCTCAGGGCCCGTTCCATCCCGCTCATCGGCATCGCCTTCATCGGCGATGAGGTGGCCGATACGCAGAGGACGATCGTGGAATTCAGCGGCGTGCGCCAGCTTGGCAGACTGCCGCTTCTCGATCCGCTGACAAGTGAGACGCTGAGGGAAGCGATGGTTGCCGGCTTCGACCTCACAGCGATCGCAGGAGGCGAATGATGACGCAGTCTCGAGTCTGGCATCCCTTCACCCAGCACGCGCTCGAGCCGGCAATCCCCGAGATTGTCCGGACGGAAGGCGCCTATCTTCACAAGGCCGACGGCTCCCGCATCCTGGACGCGATTTCCTCCTGGTGGGTCGTCACCCATGGCCACCGCCATCCCCGCATCATGAAGGCCATCGAGACGACCGCGTCGAGCCTCGACCAGATCATCTTCGCCGGCTTCACCCACGAGCCGGCCGAGCAGCTGGCAGAGGCGCTTGTCGGCCTCGCCCCGCCCGGCCTCGACCGGGTGTTCTATTCCGACAGCGGCTCGACCTCCGTCGAAGTCGCGTTGAAAATGGCGCTCGGCTATTTCCGCAACCTCGGCGCGCCGCGCTCGCGCATTGCCGTCATGGAGCACAGCTACCATGGCGACACCATCGGCACGATGAGCGTCGGCGCCCGCGGCGTGTTCAACGCCGCCTACGAGCCTTTGCTCTTTGAGGTCGACACCATCCCCTTCCCGGCCGCCGGCCGCGAGCAGGAAACGCTGGATCGTTTCGAGGCTGTCAGCCGTGACCGGCGCGTCGCCGCGCTGATCGTCGAGCCGCTCGTGCTCGGCGCTGGCGGCATGCTGATGTATCCGGCTTCGGTTCTGGCTGAATTGAAGAAGATCACTGAGGCCTCCGGCACGCTCTTGATCGCAGACGAGGTTATGACCGGCTGGGGACGCACCGGAACCATGTTTGCCTGCGAGCAGGCGTCCATATCTCCTGATATCCTGTGCACCTCGAAGGGCTTGACCGGCGGTGCCATCCCGCTGGCCGCCACACTTGCCACTGACGCCATCTTCCAGGCTCACTATTCCGAGGACCGCAAGAAGACCTTTTTCCACTCGAGCTCCTACACCGCCAATCCGATCGCCTGCGCGGCAGCACTTGCCAATATCGAGATCTGGCAGGACGAGCCGGTGGCCGAGCGGATCGCGGCCCTGAGCGCGAAGCAGGCCGCCGGGCTTCAACGCTTCCGGGACAATCCATATTTCTCCGACAGCCGGGCGACCGGCACGATCGCCGCCCTCGATCTGCGTACCGACTCTGCCGGCTATCTGGCCGAAATCGGGCCAAAACTGCGCGCATTCTTCCTTGAGCGCGGCCTGCTTGTGCGCCCGCTCGGCAATGTCCTCTATCTTCTGCCACCCTATTGCATCACCGGAGACGAGTTGGACGGGCTCTATGACGCCATCGAGGAGGCCGGCGAACGCTTCGGCTCAAAGCCATGAGCCGGTCGTCGCGCATTCTCGGGTTTGGTCATCATGCGCCGGCGCGCAAGGTGGAGAACCCGGAAATCGAAGATCGTCTCGGGCTTGAACCCGGCTGGATCGAGCGGCGCACCGGGATTCGGTCGCGCTTCTGGGCAACGGACGAAGACACGCTGTCGGGCCTTGCCGCGCATGCCGGCGACATGGCGCTGGCAAATGCGGGCATCAACCGGAGCGACATCGGCCTGCTGTTGCTCGCCACCTCGACACCCGATCACCTCCTGCCGCCGAGCGCGCCACTGGTCGCACATCGGCTGGGACTGGGTCGTGCTGGAGCGATCGATCTGACCGGTGCCTGCGCCGGCTTCATCTATGCGCTGATGCTTGCCGAAGGCTTTACCCGCCTCCACGGCAAAGCGAGCCTTGTCATTGCTGCTAACATCCTCAGCCGCCGCATCAATCCGGCCGAGCGCGCCAGCGCCGTGCTGTTTGCCGATGCCGCCGGCGCCGTGGTGATTGGTCCGTGCGATGACCCGGATCGAGGCATTCTCGGCGCTTCGGTGGATTCCGACGGCTCGCGCTACGGGCTGATCCAGATTCCGGCGGGAGGAAGCAACAGACCGTTCCATGGCGACCTCGATCTCGAGCAGATCCGCATGACGATCACCGACGGCCGTGAAGTGTTCGGCAAGGCGGTCGAGATGATGACTGCCTGCTCGGAGGACGCGCTCGCTACAGCCCAAATGCGGCCGCAGGATATCGATCGGTTCGTGCCGCATCAGGCCAACGCCCGCATTTTCGACGCGGTCGGGAGGAACCTAGGCATAGCCGATCACGCGATCGTCAAGACGATCGCCGACTATGGCAATTCTTCCGCCGCAACGATCCCGCTCTCGCTGTCGCTGGCCCATCGGATGCAGCCGTTTCGGCCGGGCGAGAAAATTCTTCTGGCGGCGGCGGGCGCGGGCCTCAGCGGCGGTGCCCTCGTCGTCGGAATTTAGCCGAGCGAACCAGCTGCCAAGATTCACCTTGTATGATGATGAGGACAACAGAACCAATGCGAAAAATAGTGGCCGGCAAGCTGCACGGCATTCACGTCACCGAAGCGAACCTCAACTACCATGGTTCGATAACGCTCGACCCCGACCACTGCGAGGCAGCCGGGATCCTGCCGATGGAATTCGTGGAGATATGGAATAAGAATTCCGGTGCGCGGATTTCGACCTATGTCATCCTCGGCGAGCGCGGTTCACGGTGCTGCATCCTCAACGGAGCGGCGGCTCGCACCTGTCAGCCCGACGACCCGATTATCGTCTGCAGCTCCATCTACCTGGACGAAGCGCATATCACTTCGCTGAAGCCGCGGATCGTCACGTTCGACCAGGATAACCACATACTCGACCGCCTGAGCTACTCCGTCGATATTGACACAGACGGCCGTTACAGTTTCGCGATTCTTGACGAGGCGGATGAGCCTTTGGTCATTCCTGCCCTGGTCTCCGGGGCGTGAGCCGCGCTCCACAGATGTGCGAGCCTCTTCGCCCCGTTGCAACGTGCTCGGCACTGAAGAGCGTCTAGTCTAAGACTCGACGAAGTTGCTGACGCTCAGCTTCGAAAGGCTGATGCCCACTGCGCCTTGGGCACCGTGGGCCTTCGTGGGATGGCGCAATGTCTCGCATCTGCTGATCGGCGAACAGCGGTTTGCATGTCTGACCCTTGTCTCAGGTTACTTGCGGTGGCGGCTTGCAAATTCTTGCTGCCTTCTCAAGCGCCGCGGCTGGGTCCTTGACGACCTGGCTTTTCATGATCTTTGCCGCCGTGTCGATCAAGCAGGCCATCGTCTTCCGCATCGGCAGCGGTGCCAACCATCATCGCGAATATGGCTAGCCGAACGGTCGCAAGCAGCACTGAGGTGGGCCTTCGGCAAAGTGTTTCCCGCCGGCACCATGGGCTCACCAGCCATCTAACGCCTGATCCGGTTGCATATCAGCGTTCGTCGATCGGCGGCTTGGCAGCAAGGCCGAGCCTGGCTCGTTGGCCATCGGCGAAATTTTCGGCGGGAGACTGTGTCTTGAACCGAAGAACTGTCAGTTTGCCGTCCTCAACAGTATGAACGACCCATCCCCCACCGCACCGCTTGACGCGCACGTCATTAGGTTCGCCAGCCACCATTACTGCCCCTCATTTTCGTCGCCCTTAGGATGAGACTGGAAGCCGTTCCCGCACATCGGAAAACATGGGACCTTACGTAACGTCAAGCCCCAATTTTGGGATAGCCGATGCCTCGTCGATTTCAGGGTGACGGCGATTGAGGTCCGCAAAGTCCGTGCGCGCGCAACCTCGTGCTCGGATCGACTTAGATGCGCAGATTTTGCATGTTAATTCAGCCTTATTATCCACAGCTAACGTGAATGGGAACGCGTATTCAGTCCGAGTAGCTCAGCAGAAAATCCGCCGCTCTGGTGCCTCAGCGCCATCACCCGGCACCTTCAAGATGTTTCATAGCTCCGGACCGTTCCGAACGATCAGGGTGCCGGATGGCCACTCGCTCATCGAGCGTCCAATCGGCACAACCACGACGAGCACGTCCTCGACGCGCGTGGGCGGCAGGTCGAGATACACATCTGCGAGAGTGGACCGCACACGAACGCCCGACACAATCGCCGCCAGGCCGTCTCTGCAGAACCTCTCCATATGGTTCCGCATCGCGTGCCGAACGGTGCCGAAAGCGAATGGAACCCCAAGCTGCTGCAACACTGGATATACAAGGCGCATTGAATGACTGATCCCTTGTCCCTCAAGATCCGGTCGCACCCCGTACAACCCCAGGTCGGCCACCAGGAGCTCGACCTCGTCAACTTTGATAAATCGGCGTAGTATGCCGATATGAGCCGCTACGCCGTGCGCGTCGTAGCTGATTGCGCGGAGCTCCGGTCTCGCACCGGCCCAGCTACGGCCGCCTTCGAATGGCTCTGCGTTGAAGGCCCCAGTCGGTCCGTAGGTCTTTCGGAAAAACTCGGAGAGTTCGACATGATCGGCCTGTTGCAACTCATTTTCCCAGCACAACCTCCACCGCACGTCAGAGCACATGGAAAGACCTCATCTTTGTTGCTGTTTTGTTGGGGAAGCGCCTAGCAGGGGGACGCTTGTCGCATCGAGCCGGCTCGATGTAGCTTGCGCAGGTCACCGTAGAAACTAGCCGCAATGAACATGCGACTCCGTTGTGTTCCGAGCACGCCGGAAGGCGTACATCAGAAAAATACAGCTCGGAGCCAATACAAACATCGATAATTACCTTTGGCTTACATCTTTGAAATCTTTCTATGCGACGTTCTGCAGAATGGGCAAAATCCTTTGTTTCGATGAATGCATCCATGCTATGGATAGGAAAGCATGCGTTTCAAAGAGCTTGTCTAGCCGCGGCCCCAAAGGCAGCCTTTATCACGAGGCTTCGACCCGGCCAGTTGCCCCGACCGACCCGCTCGTCAGTTGCCAGACCAACCGACAGCTATCTGGGTGGGAACCTTCCTCCACTGTTGATACGCGTCATCGGGGCGCACTGAACTTTTCAGGCTAAATCATTGCCATGCCGCCGTTCACATGAATGGTCTGGCCGGTGATGTAGGCGGCCTCGTTCGAGGCCAGGTAGACCACAGCCGAGGCGACTTCCACGCCGGTGCCTATGCGCCTGGCCGGAATGGCGGCCATGATCGCTTGTTTCTGCTTGTCGTTCAGCTTGTCGGTCATGGCCGATTCGATGAAGCCCGGCGCCACGCAGTTCACCGTCACGCCGCGTGTCGCGATCTCCTGCGCCAGCGATTTCGACATGCCGATCATGCCAGCCTTTGACGCGCAATAGTTCGCCTGGACCGGATTGCCGGTTACGCCGGACACGGAGGTGATGTTGATGATGCGGCCGTTGCGGCGGCGCCTCATCGAATGGGTCAGTTCGCGGGTGAGCCGGACCACGGCGGTCAGGTTGACCTCGAGTACCGCGACCCAGTCCGCGTCCGACATGCGGATAAAAAGCCCGTCCTTGGTGATGCCGGCATTGTTGACCAGTATGTCGACGCCTTCGAGTTCGGCTTCCGCGTTTGCGCCCCGCGCCTTGACCTCGTCGCGGTTCGAGAGGTTCGCCGGAAACAGTCTTGTCCGCCCGCCAAGCTCGGCAGCCAACATCTCGAGCTTTTCGACACGCGTGCCGTGCAGGCCGACGGTTGCGCCCTGCGCGTGCAGCGCCCGTGCACGGCCTCGCCGATTCCACCGCTTGCTCCAGTGACGAGCGCGTTGCGGCCGGTCAGATCGAACATTTATCGATTCCCTTTTCTAAGGACCGGCTTCGCACGGAAGCGGTGACTGGCGGCCACGCGCCTTCCAGATATTATCGGGTAGAGCTTTGGACAAACCCCCGAGCCGAACTCGAAGGGGCTTCGCTTAACCTTCCGGGTAGCGGTACGTCCACGTCGCTTCAACAGTTGAGAATTTTGCAAAAAATGGGGCCCCGGCTTGTCCAGCTTCCGCTGCCACTTGGCGCATTCACCGAGGCGGTCCAAGGGCAGGTCCTTCACAATCGTAATCCGGCAAGCATTTGGATCCGAGAGATAGAGTTACTGGAGGCATCTCGCATGGCTTCTACACCTGCCTGAACGCCAGAACTGCGTTCATGCCGCCCATGGCGAAGGCGTTGCTCAGTGCCACGCGCACCTTGCGCTCGCGCGCCGCATTGGGCGTGACGTCGAGATCGCAATCGGGGTCTGGCTCGCGATAATTAGCGGTCGGCGGCACGATGCCCTCCCGGATCGCCATCACGGAGGCGATCATTTCAAGTGCGCTCGCTGCGCCCAGGCAATGCGCGTGCATGGACTTGGTGGACGAGACCGACATCGAATAGGCATAGTCTCCGAAGACGCGCTTGATCGCCGCCGTCTCGGTCTGATCGTTGGCCTTGGTGCCGGTGCCGTGGGCGTTGAGGTAGTCCACGTCCTCGGCATTCAGCCCGTCGTCGGCAAGGCAAGCGCGCATCGCGGCCTCCGGCCCCTCGATAGACGGCGCGACGATGTGGAAGGCGTCGCCGGAAAGGCCGATGCCTGCGATCTCGGCAAGCATTGTGGCACCGCGTACGGCGGCATGCTCATAGCTTTCCAGCACGGCCATGCCCGCACCCTCGCCTATCACCACTCCCTTCCTGTCGGCGGAGAAGGGCCGGCAAGTATCCGGAGCGAGCGAGCGCATTGCTTCCCATGCCTTCATCTGAAGGCATACGAGCGGCGCTTCGGCGCCTCCGGCAAGCATCCCGTCGGCCCGGCCGAGCCTGATCTGATCCGCGGCCGAAGCGATCGCATGGTTGGCTGATGCGCATGCGGAGGCGATGGCAAAGACCGGGCCGCGCAGGCCGAGACTCATGCTGACCTGGCTGGCAGCGGCGCTCGGCAACCCCCTTGGTGCAGTGTAAATGCCAGCACGCTTCGCCCCGCCCAAAAGGAGGTCGCGGTAGGTTTCTTCGACCGTTCCCCAGCCGCAGACGCCCACTGTCGCGCCGAAGCGATACGGATTTCCCTCATCGCAGGAAAGTCCGGCGTGTTGCATGGCTTCGCGCGCTGCAAGCACAGCGAGCAAGCTGTGGCGGTCCATGGAGACGAGCTGGTTGCGGCCGATGTCGTGCTTGGGCAGCTCCTTGATCTCGGTACCGACAGTGCCCTTCATCTCATGAAGCGCAGAAGTGACCATCGGGCGGATGGCGGAGCGACCTTCGCGCATCTCTTTTCAGATAGAGGCGGCGTTGTTGCCTAGGCCGCAAAGCCCGCCCATCCCAGTAATGACGACTCGCCTGTCTAATCAGACCCCCTTCGCGAGCAAACCGCGGACAGCTTCCACCATGTCGCCGACATTCTTGAGATTCGACCAGGCATCCGCCGCGTTCATGTCGATCTTGATGTCGTAGGCCTGCTCCACATCCCAGAGGAGATCCGCCAGACCCAGCGAATCGACTCCGAGCGAGGTCAGTTCCGTGGCAGTCGTTATTTCGCCGATGATGGACGCACTCTCGCCGCTCTCCGATTCGACGCGGTTCTTGATCGTGGCAATGATTTCCGTTGCGAGTTGATCAGCCATTGTGTTCCTTTCCATAGCAATGCCTTTTGACGTGGGTGCGGCGCCATACCTCTGCCAGTCACGTCGCAAAAATCGTCCCTGACCAGGCTTGTGCAACCCACCAACACCAATCGGATTATGGAGACCGGATGAGTTCCGGTTGCTCTGAGGCGTTGGCATCCAACTGCAGCTCATTTTCCCGCGGCAACTTCCATCGCACGTCTGAGCTCATGGAAAGATCTTCTCCTTTCAGGCTCTTTTTTCGCAGTTGTCACACGATGAGGGTAGCGGGCAATCAGGACGTGTGAGGTGCTGTCAATGCGAGATTCCGGAAGATTGAGAAAATCGTTTGTTTCGATGAGATGCATCCACCCTATGGATAGAAATACAGTCCAATAAACGGGCAAGCCTCTGGTGCGGGCGATAATGCTACAGGAGACATCCCGCATGGCCACCCCACGCAAAAGCTGGGCACGTCTCGGTCGCTACTAGATGCTCAGCGCCTCACACTCGCTCTCTCCGGTGCAACGAAACGGCGCTTGCGCATCGCTGAAGGCCCAAGGGGTTAGCGATCCGAAAGGGCGGATATTATCTTTCGGGCCGAGCTTCCGAACACCATCGATTCGCTCGAACTCTTTCAGGCCTGCATCGCCCGGAATATCGTGATCGCCCACCTCTTGTCTTGACTAGCCCCAGCCTAGGCCTTATGCCGTCACCATGTTAGCACTCGTCCTTGGTGAGTGCTAACAGTAGGTCCGGCATAGCCGAGCTTTGTAGGTTGTCCGGCGCTGCCGGACGCTTTTCCCACCGTTCTCATCGAGGAAGAAAAAATGGCAAAGTCGAAGTTCCGCCCGCTTCATGACCGCGTGGTCGTTCGCCGGGTCGAATCCGAATCCAAGACCGCCGGCGGGATCATCATCCCCGACACGGCAAAGGAAAAGCCGCAGGAAGGCGAGATCATCGCCGTTGGTTCCGGCGCCCGCGACGAAGCCGGCAAGCTGGTCCCGCTGGACGTCAAGGCTGGCGACCGCATCCTGTTCGGCAAGTGGTCGGGCACCGAAGTCAAGCTCAATGGCGAAGACCTTCTGATCATGAAGGAAGCCGACATCATGGGCATCATCGGCTAACACGCCGCCGCCTTTCATCCGTACCATCCAATCTGAATTTCGGGCGAAATGCCCAGGAGTACAAAATGGCTGCCAAAGACGTAAAATTCTCCCGTGATGCCCGCGAGCGCATGCTGCGCGGTGTCAACATCCTCGCCGACGCGGTGAAGGTCACGCTGGGTCCGAAGGGCCGCAACGTCGTCATCGACAAGTCGTTCGGCGCCCCGCGCATCACCAAGGACGGCGTCACCGTCGCCAAGGAAATCGAGCTCGAAGACAAGTTCGAAAACATGGGCGCACAGATGGTCCGCGAAGTTGCTTCGAAGACCAACGACATTGCCGGCGACGGCACCACGACCGCGACCGTTCTGGCGCAGTCGATCGTCCAGGAAGGCCACAAGGCGGTTGCCGCCGGCATGAACCCGATGGACCTGAAGCGCGGCATCGACCTCGCCGTCACCGACGTCGTCGCGACGCTGATCAAGAACGCCAAGAAGATCAAGACCTCGGAAGAGGTTGCCCAGGTCGGCACGATCGCCGGCAACGGCGACGAGTCGGTCGGCGCCATGATCGCGGAAGCGATGCAGAAGGTCGGCAACGAAGGCGTCATCACGGTCGAGGAAGCCAAGACCGCCGAGACCGAACTCGAAGTCGTCGAAGGCATGCAGTTCGATCGCGGCTATCTCTCGCCCTACTTCGTCACCAACGCCGACAAGATGGTTGCCGATCTCGAGGACGCCTACATCCTGCTCCACGAGAAGAAGCTCTCCAACCTCCAGGCCATGCTGCCGGTTCTCGAAGCCGTCGTGCAGACCTCGAAGCCGCTGCTCATCATCTCGGAAGACGTCGAAGGCGAGGCTCTGGCCACGCTGGTCGTCAACAAGCTGCGTGGTGGCCTGAAGATCGCCGCCGTCAAGGCGCCGGGCTTCGGTGATCGCCGCAAGGCCATGCTGGAAGACATCGCCATCCTCACTGGTGGCCAGGTCATCTCGGAAGACCTCGGCATCAAGCTCGAGAACGTCGGCCTCAACATGCTCGGCCGCGCCAAGAAGGTGTCGATCTCCAAGGAAAACACCACCATCGTCGACGGCGCCGGCAAGAAGGAAGAGATCCAGGGCCGCGTCGCCCAGATCAAGCAGCAGATCGAGGAGACCACCTCGGACTACGACAAGGAGAAGCTGCAGGAGCGTCTCGCCAAGCTCGCGGGCGGCGTTGCCGTCATCCGCGTCGGCGGCGCGACGGAAGTCGAAGTCAAGGAAAAGAAGGACCGCGTCGATGACGCCCTCAACGCGACCCGTGCGGCCGTGGAAGAAGGCATCGTTGCAGGCGGCGGCGTTGCCCTGCTGCGCGCTTCGGCCAACATCAAGGCCACCGGCGCCAATGCCGACCAGGCTGCTGGCATCAACATCGTGCGCCGCGCGCTGCAGGCTCCGGCCCGCCAGATCGCGTCGAACGCCGGTGCGGAAGCCTCGATCGTTGCCGGCAAGATCCTTGAGAACAAGGGCGCGACCTTCGGCTACAACGCCCAGACCGGCGAATATGGTGACATGATCGCCATGGGTATCGTCGATCCGGTCAAGGTCGTACGCACGGCTCTCCAGGACGCGGCCTCGGTCGCCGGCCTGCTGGTCACCACCGAAGCCATGATCGCGGAGGCTCCGAAGAAGGAGTCGGCTGGCGGCGGCATGCCTGGCGGCATGGGCGGCGGCGGCATGGGCGGCATGGGCGGCATGGGCGGCATGGATTTCTAAGGTCCGCGCCTCTCACCAATCTCGAAGGGCGGCAGCAATGCCGCCCCCTTTTTTTGGAATGGAGCCGGTCGGAAAAGGTTTGGGGCTCGCGCTTCAGCTTTGCTTTCTCGTCTTCCAAGGCTTTCAGCCGTTTGGCATCGGAGACGTCCATCCCGTCATACTTCGCCTTCCAGTTATACAGCGTCGCCTCGGAGATCCCATGCTTGCGCGCCAGGTCGCCCGCCTTTGCTCCCGCCTCATGCTCACGCAGAACCGCGATGATCTGCTCTCTTCCGTAAACCGCTTTCTCTTCATCAGTCCGTCCTTCAATCGAGGCCGGACTCCTCAGGTGGGGGAAACTACCCGTGGCAGGCCAGTCGTCCGCGCATTGCCCACCTGTGGTAGTTCCAGATCCTACGTCTCCGATAAGGCCAGCGCCAAGGATCCGTCCCCTTCTAGGTCCAGTTGATGGGTTCCGACCTCGACAATCGGATTAGAAGCGTAAAGCTGCGTTCGTTTAATTCCCAGCCTTTTCACCACTTCCGACTTTAGCTCTACGCCAGCGACGTCGATCAAATGGAAACATAACGAAATCGCGCACGGTGAGCGGCTCGGATTGGTCTCGGAGGCCAACTTCCGGCCACTCGTTCTTTTTTGGCCAGTATGCCGTTGCAAAAATCGTGTCCCAGATAGTTGTAAAGAACCCGTAGTTTCGGCGCTGGTGATGGGGTTCCAACGAGTGGTGAATGCGGTGGAACTTGTTGTCGCCAATGATATATCGAAGCGGCCCAAGATTGATGCGGGTGCTAGAGTGTGAAAGATGGACCTGAAAAGTAATCAGCGTCATGGCAACAAAAGGCACTACGCCAGATTCGAAGTGGAACAGCGTGAGTGGTAGTGACACCAACCCTGCGGCAACGAGTGGCTCGGAAATGTGATGATGGCAATTCCATGCCGTCAATTCGCGGATCGAGTGGTGAGTAGCGTGCATGCGCCAGAGGAATGGAACAGCATGCTGAGCGCGGTGCATCCAGTAGTAGAAGAAGTCGCCGGCAATCGCGACCAAAACGCCTGAAAGGACGGCCAATCCATTATTAATGATTGCGTTGTCAGAGTGAAGCAACGTACCGAAATTGATCGTTACAAGCGGCTTTATCCCTAACCAGCCCACGCTCACAGCGTAGAAGTGCCACATAAAGGCACCACATCCGAGGCGAATAATATAATTTCGCACGCCGCGAGCGTATGAAGCAAAACTGTATCGATAGGCCGGAAAGGTTAGCTCCAGCGCGGCGCATAACGTTGCGAAGATTACAACCATCTCAAGCGAATACACGAAGATCTGGGTCATTTGGTTAATATCGAGAATGTGCATTTCTTTGCTCCTGCGAATCCTTCAAAATGAGGGGCTCTCATCAACGCAGTGCCTTCGTCACGAGGGCGAGACCAATGTTATGCGTCTCCGGCGCAGCCCTAAACTCGAGTCGGCATCCGGACCGATATCCGCGCAGAAATCACGGCGCACGGCAGGGATGTGCTATGCAGTTTTCACAGAGAGTTAAAATTAGTTTTTTGGATAGACCCATCCATCTCCCAAATGGTTGGAGGAGCCCCAGTAGACGAAGTGGTTTGCGCAAAACGACCAGCTATGCGCCAGTGATGAGGCGTGCAGCAGAGGTTGCATAGCCAGCAGCGTTGCGAACGGAGATCGTGTCTCAGGAAGTTCTCTAATCGCCTTCGTCAATAGGCTCCTTCTCTCCTCGTTGGTGCAGCGCCTGCCGGGCTCAGGGTTCTCTCCGAGGTCGATTGCAAGGATCGCCGCATGTTTGCGTTGGAACGGGTGGGGTCGAACTGGTGTTCGCGGTTCCGTAGGACCGCATGCATGGGAGCGACCTCATCCGCGCAGCGTCCCGGCAAGGATGCAACTCGGGAACTGGAGTTGATGATGGAAATCGAAAACTCCTTATTAGAGCATGGACCCAACTATGCGCGTCGTTTACGTCGGAAGGCGCCGGCGAAGGACGATATATGGCATCTCGATGAAGTCGTGGTGCGGCATCAACGGTCAGAAATGCTGGCTGTGGCGAGCAGTCGATCAAGAGGGCTATGTGCTCGACGAGATCGTCCAGACGCGCCGCAACACCAAGGCTGCCAGGCGCTTGCTGATGCGGCTTCTGAAGAACCAGGGCATCGCGCCAAAGCGGATCACCGACAAATTGCGCTCCTACGGGGCGGCAAGACGCCAGGTCATGCCGAACGTGGAACACCGATCGCACAAAGGATTGAACAACCGAGCAGAGAATTCCCACCTTCCGTACCGAAAACGAGAGCGGACGCGACAGGGGCCGTTGCTTATCGGCTTGCCTGAAAAGCCACAGCGGGAACTTGCGCGCCCGTACCTCAAATAACGTGACAGCACCGCAAAAGGGGTTCGCGATGCTCTTCACGAGCCCGTCCCGCGTGTGCCTGTCATGAAGTGAAAGCTTTCCGAAGCGCGAATCGAGATTGAGGCTGTCATTGCTCTCGGCTAATCAGGAAGTGCTTTTGCAAAGACGGAGGGCCGGTCGATCTCGTCCGATCGTCCGGCACAAGGTGTGCTTATTAGTACACTAGCGCAGCTAGTAACTTAGCCATGAAGGGGGACCACGGTTTGACCGTGACACAGTCGCTGACGAGACGTCTCAAAAATCCCGAGCTATTTGACGATCTGGCCGGTGTGCCTGGTCGGAATGCGGAGCAAGCCACGAGGCGCTTTTCGGTGTTCAATCCCTCAACAGGCGAGCTGTTGGCTGAGCTTCCAGATATGGATGTCCGGGACGTTTCCTTGGCAATCGACAAGGCCGAAGCTGCGCAGGAACATTGGGCGGCGCTCACCGCGCGCGAGCGCTCCGACATCTTATGGGAATGGCACCAACTGATCCTCGACCACAGCGAGGATCTTGCAGCCATTTTGACGGCCGAAATGGGTAAGCCGCTTGCAGAGGCGAAGTCTGAAATCGCCCATGCTGCAGCCTACCTCCAATGGTATGCCGAGGAGGCCAATCGCATCTATGGCGAGACGATTTCGCCGCCTTCTAACGACAGGCGTATGCTGGTAATCAAACAGCCGATCGGTGTTGTCGGTGCCATTACTCCTTGGAATTTTCCCGCCTCGATGGTGGCTCGCAAGATTTCGCCGGCGCTTGCCGCCGGCTGCGCGATTGTTCTGAAACCCGCGGAGCAAACACCGCTTGTCGCGGGTGCTATGTTCACGCTTGCCCGGATGGCAGGTTTTCCCGATGGCGTTCTAAACTTGATCTACGCATCGGAAGGCGATGCGGTTGGGCGTGAACTTTGCTCGAACCCGAAGGTCCGCAAGATTAGCTTCACGGGGTCGACCGCGGTAGGGCGGCTGCTCATGAGGGCGTGTTCGGACCAGATCAAAAGAACCAGCTTCGAACTTGGTGGTAACGCTCCTTTCATTGTTTTTGATGATGCAGACGTAGACGCTGCCGTCGATGGTGCGGTACAGGCAAAGTTTCGGAATGCCGGCCAGACCTGCGTTTCAGCCAATCGGCTTTACGTACAGTCCAGCGTGTATGATGAATTCTGCGACAAATTCACCAAGCGCGTCAGTGCATTGCGCGTCGGTGACGGTTTCGAGCCAGAAGTTTCGATCGGTCCCCTGATCGATAAGTGCGCGCTTGCAAAGATTGAAGATCATATTCGCGATGCTGTGCGGCAGGGTGGGAAGATCCGTTGCGGTGGCAACCGTATCGGCGAATCGGGAACCTTCTTTGAGCCCACGGTGATCACCGACGTCGAAAGGACAATGCGGGTTGCTCAGGAAGAAACCTTCGGACCGCTGGCTCCCATAATCCGCTTCAACAATCCCGACCAGGTGGTGCGCGAGGCGAATGACACGATTTACGGTCTTGCAGCCTACTTCTACGCTTCCAATCTAAAGCGTGTGTGGCGCGTGGCTGAAGCCCTCGAATACGGAATGGTCGGCATCAATACGGGACGCATGTCCTCCGAGGCCGCACCCTTTGGCGGAATGAAGCAATCAGGGATTGGTCGTGAAGGGTCGCGCCACGGCCTCGAGGATTATCTCGAAATGAAGTACCTGTGCATGGGTGGGTTATAATCCCGCAGCATCCGCGTCCCATTGACATCGCGCTGACAATCCGCCGCGGCCATCATGGAATGGTGGCCTTCGCTCAAGGCCCAGCGTAAACCTTGATGCCGTCATCGCCGCCGCCATCCTCGCCTTCGGCCGTATTCACCGCTACCTGATTCACCACGTGCTTGCCATGTAATCCGCCAGGAGTGGTTTTCCTGTCTCGGCCGCGATACTGGACCAGATCAACGAGCACAGGGGCGTGCTCGCCACCTGTCGAGCCGTGCTCGCAATAAGGAATTCGCCGCGCTGGATTGATCATTAGTCCGACGGCACGGCGGTCCCCTTAATCCGCCCATTGTTTCCGGAGCTTGGTTTGTCGCCGACACAGCCGCGAGCGTCCCTCGGGTTCGACCGGCCGCCGATGACCGCCGCGAGCCGAATGCGCTTAACAAGATGGCCAATCGCCCGCTCGATTTGACGCATTCACTAGGAGAGTCCCGGCAAGGGCCTGAGATATTGCTGGCTTTCGCGGCGCAGTGACCCATTGAGCCTGATCAGTTCATACTGGCGTAGAACGTACGGGCGCTTTGCGAGGTCCGATGCACGAAAACCTTGTAAAATAGGCAGGCCGAACTGCCCACCTCGCGGAAAATCCACAAGCCCGGTGCCATCCACCCGCACATCAGGGTGCTGGTGCGCGAAATTTCCGTCCATCCGACAGCCGGCGAGCCTTCGATCACAGTTCTACGATCCGTCTGGTCGAATGGCGGCATCTTCTGAAGCCTTATTGCAGCCCTAGCTTCCTCTTCAGTTCCGCGTTCTCTGTGCGCAGGCGTTCCGCGAGCAGGCTCTTCAATCGCTTGTTTTCTTTCTCGAGGGCGACCAGGTCCTTCAGATCGTCGCCATCGGATCTAGGCGCCGCGGCCCTCTTCCAGTGATAATAGGTCTGTTCCGATATACCGGCCTGCTTTACGGCGCTCTTGAGAGTGGTGCCGCCGCTGATCGACGTCTCGACCTGAGCGAGCTTCTGGGCGCGCTCTTCTCCGGAGTAGACCTTCCGGGCGCTCCGCACGGCCGCTGCTGTTGCTGTTGCTTCCTTCGCCGGGGACGCCGTATTGGCGCCATTCTTGCGACCGGGCTCAGTCTTTGCCTTCCGCGACGGTGGGGTTTTCTTCTTCGTTTCAGGCGTCCTTCCTTTGGGAGCGTGTTCGGTTGCAGTTTCTACTGATTCAGCGTCTAGGGGATTTGCCATGAGATACTCCGCTCGCGGTTTGTGCGCGTGTTCAGCATCAAGGGCTATGACATTAGAGTCAATCAGCCGACGATTTGGCAGATCCATGTCTTTGAGCTCCTCCCTTGTTGTGTCGGCTATAGCTGCGGAGAGATCGACATCGCTCCAGATGGAATGGCCCCGTTTTTGATAATTGCGCTTTTGTTTAACCTCCACAGTGAAGGGTCGGGTCTGCCGCCTCATAGTTTCTTCCTTGTTGGAACGAATTGCACAGGAGGTCGCGGCTGACGAAGACTGAACAACTGGCGCTTCCTCTGTTGCGCCGAGCTATATGGATGAGATAGCCCGAGAGCAAGCGGCACTTGCGGTGTGCATTGACAAATGCTCGAGCCACGTCGCTGGCTGGTCGCAGCTTTGTTTTCATATCGGTGCGTTTGCAGAGCTGCAACAGCTGCTCGCGCGTCGCAACGCCATCGAGCACGTTTTGAAGGAGGTGGATCTGAAGGCATCCGGTTTCTGCCGGGCGCACGCCAACGCCGCGCGGAATGTTGTCCGCGATGGCTCGATCAGGTGGTTGCGAGCTTGGCAGCGAATCTAAGGCGGGGGGTGCATGCAGCGACATATCACGACACAGTCGGCTAGTCGGAGCGTCTGATCGACGTGGCCGGCAAGGCGGTCATGCTGTCGTGACGCATGTGGGCGTCGACGGGTCAGGTTTTCATTTGGCGTTTCAATTGAATTCGGAAATGAAAGTCCCCCTAGCTTTCCAGTTGGATAGGCCTCGCCGGAAGTCATGATCGTCTCGTCCCAGTGAAGGTCGCAATCATTCGTGATTGCGACCTTCGCTAGCCAGCTCCGGCCAATCATTGCGGGAGGATATGCAATACAGGTCGAGGCGTTGTCGGCGTTTCGGCGGGTAAGACGGGATAGGCGACCTCCGGTACTTTTCCGGTCAGCGAATTAAGGAAGGCAACGAGCAGGTCGACTTCTTTTTCCGTCAATTCTTGGCCGAGCTGGGTGGTCCCCATAATGGCGACGGCCTGTTTCAGATCCCAAACCTTGCCCGAATGAAAGTATGGCGCGGTGAGTGCTACGTTGCGCAACGGCGCCACGCGGAAAACATAGGAATCGTCGGCTTCATGGGTCACGGCAAATCGGCCTTTGTCGTTTTCCGGCAGGACATCGGTGTTGGGCTTTTCAACGAGGCCGAATGGGGAATAGCCCTCCCCACCCACGTTGATACCGCCGTGGCAGGACGAGCAGCCTTTGTCCATGAAAAGCGTCAGGCCCTGTTTCTGTTCGGAAGTCATAGCGGCGTCATCGCCGTTGAGGAAGGCATCGAAGGGCGCCGGTGTGACCAGTGTCGCCTCAAAGGCTTCGATTGCCCTGGCGACGTTTTCGAAGGTGACGCGATCGGCTTCGCCCGGGAAAGCTGAATTGAACCACTCGACATATTGCGGCATCGACTTGAGCGTGGCGATGAGTTGACCTGGTGTGTTGGCCATTTCGACAGCGGCTTGGATCGGTGCCTTGGCCTGAGCCTTTAGGTCTTCAGCACGACCATCCCAGAACTGCGCGATGTTGAAGACAGCGTTCAGTACCGTCGGCGCGTTGCGCGGTCCCTTCTGCCAACCATGGCCGATCGAGCTTTCATGATTGTCGTCGCCCCCGGTGGCCAAGTTGTGGCACGAATTGCACGACAAGACGCCTGACGCCGAGACGCGTGGATCGAAGAACATTGCCTTGCCCAGGGCTATCTTCTCCGGTGTGATCGGGTTGTTGGCGACTGTCGGCGTGATGGATGGTAGAGCCTTGAAGGTGGCCCGTGCTGTTTCTCTGAGGTATACGGGGATCGTTTGCGCAGCAAAAGCGATGGCCGGCAACGCGACAGCCACCGTAGTGAATAGGATTTTCACAAGTGATCTCCCTGCGTTTTGCACGGAAGCCATTGTTGATATGCGGTTCGTGAACGCTTTGCGCTAAAGGCGGCAATCCTCTTTGCATAAAATCGATTCTGACGCGGACCTGACATATTGTCTTCCTTCGTTGCATTGCGCGATGTCACCCACGATGAACGCCAGTCGGTATCTCCTGTCGCCTCTCGAGAAGCATCAAAAGTCGTGCCAACTGAGCAGAAGGAACCTCCGGGGGATTTTCTGGTCATCATTCAATAGGTTGAAGGAATTCGCAGCAAAGCGCAGCCCTACTCCGGTGTCGCGGATCTGACAGCCAACAGTCGGGCTGAAACAGAGAGATGTTGGTCCCTCAGCGTCTTGTCCGATGGGCACCCGGCCTCCTGCATGGGCGGGAGGGGACCACACGGTATTAAAGCTCAAGATGAACGCCGCCGGCAAGCATCGCTAGACAGTCCCCGCAGATACTTTGACGCTGGTCCGCGAGCTGGTGCGCCTAGTGCCCGACCGCCAGATCGCGGCTCCTCAATCGCGCCGCAAGCCGACGGCGCGTTAAAGCGGCCGCGCAATCATCGATGTGAGCGTGATGACGGCGCTGCACTGTGTCGTCGAATTGTGGCCACTGGAGCAATCCTCGTAAAGCGAGCCAAGGTTCTTGATCTAAACGGCGGCGGCCGCCATATTAGCGTAGCGCCTCTCACACGTTCGAGAGTGATCGCATTTTTGGATGCCGCCGGCTCGGGCTGTTTCGGCATCCTATTCCAACATCGGCCGCCGCTTGTTTCGAGTTATCGAATGGCCGTTCTCTGCATTTGGAGGCAAAATGACCGCAACGCCTTTCGCGCTGCCCGAGGCAGTGCTTACCGCAATCTCAAACGGAAAACCCGTAATTCAGGCATGTCGGGAACATCTTGGCTATTCGACCGAGGACGTTGCCGTGACCAGCGGTCTGACAGTCGAGGAGGTCGGGCTGATCGAATCTGGCCATTGTTTCGACAAGGGCTATCGCGATCGGATCGCTCGGGCGCTTGGCTTGGCTGAGAGTATCTTCGATGAAATCTGGGGTATCCCGAATGCTGCCTGACGTCGGCCTCTGAAGATTACCCGCCGCCTGCTAGGTCGGATCAAAATCCCAAGGGTATATCAATACCCTTACGGCGGCGGGGCGGTGGCAGAATTCTTATTTCTACGGAATCGATTCGCTCTGCGGAAGATCGGCCTCATGCTGGGTGACACGGATGTAACCTTGGCCCGCACGAGAGGCCAGATCTGTGGATAGAGAGAACCGGCTAGCCGGTTGATGGTACGAGGGCATGTGGACAAAATATCCCTACCCGATGGTGGCGCCGAACTACGGCACAACGATCAGCGCTTGCGAAGTCGAGCGCTTAGACGAAAGATTTCGGCGAAACCACCCGAGGCCATCAGGAAGGTTCGTCACGATGAAAGCGATCCCTTGCCCGTTCTGCACAAGCTGCGAGGTTAGGCCATATGAGACGGACGAGGCGCGCGTTGTGATGAAATGCGAGGACTGCGGTGCATCGGGGCCGGTCTGCATCGACGAAGTCAACGCCGTCGAAAGCTGGAATTACCGTCCATCTGCCCAGCCCGAATAGGATTGTCCACGTGGCATGGCGATAGCGATGCGCCTACGCCTAATGGCCCCGGTCCGTCACCGGCGCGCAGGAGCGTATTATCTTCGTCAGCCAGTGCCGCGTTTCTCTTCCGAGCCCGCCAGTCAGGCCCGGCGCATGCTGGCCTACCCCGTCAGAGCGCCAGGCCGCTCATGTCGCGCCTGCCGTACATGGCAACGAACCTTATCGCGCACCTGATCGACTGATTTTGCCGATCACCTTCCGCAACTCGAGCGGCTGTAGCCGCATGCCGTTGCAGCGTATGCGCAAGTGTCGTCTGACAATCTCGCCGGAAAACTGCCATCTCAACAATTCGGCCAGCCTATTGTTCGACATCGCTCACTAGCTATACTCATAAAACCTGTTCTGGTTTGCCCGCCTTGCCTAGCCGCCGGTCGCCTGACAGCCCAGTGCCGACGCAGGTTCGGTCTGCCAGCCACCGTAGGGCATGTAACGTTGGACTGTCAGGTTCGACCGTATACGTCCTCAAGCCGCACGATGTCATCTTCGCCGAGATACTCGCCGCTTTGGACCTCGATCATCACCAGTCCGATATTGCCGGGGTTTTCGAGCCGGTGTTTGTGGCCGCAAGGGATATAGGTGGATTGATTGGTGGTCAGGAGTAGCTCCTGGTCGCCGTTGACTATTTTCGCAGTGCCGCTGACCACGACCCAGTGCTCGGAGCGGTGATGGTGCATCTGCAGGCTCAAGCGTCCGCCCGGCTTCACCTCGATGCGCTTGATCTTGAAGCGCTCGCTTTCCTCCAGAACCGTGTAGGTGCCCCAGGGCCGGTGCACGGTACTGTGAAGCAAGTGCGCTTCATGTCCCGCAGCCTTGAGGCCCTCGAAGAGTTTCTTGACGTCCTGGACGCGATCGCGGGATGCAACAAGCAATGCATCTGGGGAATCCACGATCACCAGGTCGCTGATGCCGACGGTGCCGATGACGCGTTTGTCCGAGCTTATGTAACTGCCCACGGTGTCGACCACATGGACATCGCCGCGAATCCTGTTGCCGCTCGCGTCAGCGGCGACCAGTTCGGCCATTGCGTTCCAAGATCCAATGTCGTTCCACCCCATTTCGCAGGGAACGACAGCGAGATTGTGGGTTTTTTCCATCACCGCATGGTCGAGTGAAATACGCGGCGCCATGGCGAAGTGCTCAGATGAGAGTTCGACGCTGGCAACTTGTTCGCCGTGGCTGACGCGAGCGTTATTATAGCTATCGAGAACGGCATCGATCACCTCCGGGCAATGCGCAGCCATTTCGTCGAGCATGACCTGTGCCTTGAAGCAGAAGATGCCGGCGTTCCAGAAGAAACGTTTGGACGCGACATAAGATTTGGCAGTCTCGGCGTTCGGTTTCTCGACGAACCGGACAACTTTCTCACCGTCGGCCTCGATGTAGCCGAATGCGGTGTCTGGCCTATCCGGGGTTATGCCCAAGGTTGCGATACGCCCCTGCTGCGCCTGTTCGATTGCCCGGTTCATGGCGGTTTGAAATGCGGGCAGATCACCAATCATATGGTCGGCGGGAAAAATACACAGAACAGCATCGGGACCCTGTGTTGCCTTGGCATGGACGGTTGCCGCAGCGACGGCGGCGGCGGTATCCCGACCCTCAGGCTCAAGCAGAAAGGTGCGTGGCAAAACAACGGAATCCAGCTCGTCGAAAACGTCTTTCGTAAGGAAGAGGTGCCCCGTGGACGTCACGGTAACAAGCTCCACTACATGCTGCATCGAAGCGGCGCGCAACACGGTGTGCTGGATGAGCGAAAGTCCATCCGCCACCTTGAGGAAAGGTTTGGGGTGCGATTGCCTTGAGGCGGGCCAGAGCCGCGAACCAGCTCCACCGCTGATGATGACCGGAACCACTTTCATCAAAGGTCCTCTATCTCGTCTGTAAGCGCGAATGCCTGTGCCCCTTGCAGCGTCGAGGCGACGATCGCCATGGCCCTGCTCTCGGTCGAAGCTTCCGAGTAGCAGCGCAGTTCCGGGGCATTGCCGGAAGGCCGCAGATGTATGATCTCACCTGAAAGCATCCGCGCCCTGAGGCCATCGGTTTCGTCAACTTCGGCGACGGTCCCGAACGAGGCAAGAAAGTGCTGCAGTGCGTTCCGGCTTGCGAGATGATCCATCAATCTGCGTGAACTTTCCGCGGGGAAGTTCTGAAGCCGGTCACTGGCGCACACAGGAAGATTCCAAAGCCCGCGCAGTCGCGACAGCTTCTTTTTTGTCGACGCCATGGTACTGAGGACGGCCAGGATCGGGAGGAATGAGTCCCGCGTCGGCAGTGCAGTCAATGTCTTCCCATTCACCGTACAATCCGAGCCCAGCAGAACACCACCATTGGCCTCAAAGCCGACGATGACGCCGCCGGCGCCGTGTAATGCTTCCATTGCTTCTATGACAAATGGGGACCCGACTTTCGTCCTCTGGACCGCGAAACCCAAGGCCTTCGAAATTCCCGAATTGGAGGTCACTGGCGTCACGATCGTGTCTGCCTTCAGGAAAAGAGCCGTTGCAAGCCCAACCAGGTCGCCGCGAAGAAGATCGCCATTTTCATCAGCGATGAGTGGCCGATCAGCGTCCGCATCGGTCGACACGATGGCATCGAGACCGAATTCGCGGACCCACTTCTTCAATTTTGCGATTGTTGCTGCGTCCACGGCTTCGGTATCGACAGGTACGAAGGTCCCGGTTTTCCCGACGGCGACCACGCTGGCACCGAGCGATCGAAGAACCTGTACCAACAGTTCCGCCGCGACCGAACTGTGCTGATAGACACCAAGTCTCATGCCGGAAAGTGAGCCCGGCTCCAGCATGTCATGGGCGCGCTCTCGATAAGAGGCGATCGCTTCTTCACGGTGCATAGGCCACGTCGTTCCCAGACAAGCCGTTGGTAAGCAATACGCAATTGATCTTTCGGCTACAAAGCGCGTAATCGCGGCCTCATCCGCCTTGCTGATTTCACCATTCGGGCCATAGAATTTGATGCCATTGCGATCGGCTGGAATGTGCGACCCGGTGACCATAAGAGCCGCCGCGCCGTGTTTGTATGCATATAATGCCAGGGCAGGCGTAGGTATGGTGCCGCAATCGATCGGCTGGAAACCATTTGCGGCCAACGCCGCCATGCAATTGTCGGCTATCGCCTGACTGCTGTCACGTAGGTCGCGGCCTATGAAGACCGAACTATTCGGCTGAACCCGGCTGGAAATCAAACGCCAAGCGAAAGCTTCGGCATAAAGTCCGCTGGCCTTGCCGACCAATTCCGAAGCCAATCCTCGAACGCCGCTTGACCCGAATTTCATGATTTCGCTTTGCTAGTGGACAGGCAGGGTGGGGTCATGTTGCAATGGGCTAGTACTTTCTATTGCAAGCGCCATCGTTGTCAGCCACCTGCTGTTCAGATATGCGGTCTCTACAACACGGTGTGGCGTAAGGACCCCTCAGAGTTCCGCCGAACAGCAGGGCATCCACTGGCACAGGGGCATCCACAGTTCTCCTTCTATTGGAATCTTTTGGCGCGCTCATCTAATGATCAAAGGCAGTGGAGTGATCGATCGGTGCCTGCCGGTATTTCGCTATGCAGCATCATGGCAGGTCCGTAAACTTGGTTGTTTGGATGGAATGCATCCATGGCATGGATAGGGCTAGAAGGCCGTCTCGATCAGCGCAATGGAACCGTGTGATTCTTAGGTATTTGGATTAAGGTCAGCCAGAGCGCTCGCCGACCATGGCGTCGCCTAGGGCGCTAGGACGTCGCCTAGGGCGCTAGACCCAAGCAGGAACCGATGCTTGGATCAGCTGGGGCGACGATCAGCGCCGACAATGCCTTGCCTTGCGACGCCTTCAGAAAGTTGTTTCTGGAATTGCGTTCGATCAAGCCCAGCGCAAAACCTTGATGCAGTCGTCGCCGCCGCAATCTTCGCCTTCGGCTTTGTCTACATCCATCCGTTCGAGGACGGAAACGGCCGCATTCACCGCTACCTGATCCACCACGTCCTTGCCATGCACCGCTTCAATCGCCGGGAGTGGTGTTTCCCGTCTCGGCCGCGATCCTGGACCAGATCGACGAGTACAGGCGCGTGCTGGAGAGCAATTCGAAGCGCCTTCTGCCATTGGTCGAACGGGAACCGCCGCCGCAATTCAACGTCCGGGTGCTGAATGACACCGCGGATTTCTACTGACACTTCGATGCAACCCCGCACGCCGAATTTCTTTTTGCCTGCGCTCGGCGGACGATCGAACGGTACCTCCCTGACGAAACAGCCTTTTCTGCAGCGCTACGATCAATTCCGGCAATAGGTGAATGCCTTTATCGACATGCCCGAGCGGCTGATCGATCTGCTCTTCCGTTTCCTTAACCAGAATGGTGGCCCCTATCGAGCCGCGCCCTCGGAAAGGAATTCCCAGCTCTGACCAATGACGAGGCGCGGCGGCTCGAGGCGATCTATGCGCAGACCAGAAAACGGCAAAGCACGCGGCAGAAGCCTTTCACTGGACTGCCGGTCGACCCTTGCGTTGTCGCCGAAACTCGGGACGTACAAGTTCTGGGGCAAACCGGACAAGCCGAAGGTGTGTCGGGAATGCTGCTGCGCCACAGCAGTGATTTCTGCATCGTCTATACGCCTACATACGCAGCGCCGGACTCAGCCCCCCAGCGGTCGAAGATGCGCGACAAGTCGCGTGCAAAGTCATCTTGGGGACGCTGACAACAAGGTACGTGCGCTCAATCGCGTCCACCCCATTCACAAAACCGGCTCCGTGGAGTAGTGGGAACGCAGAGAAATCTCCGGTCGCAGCCTTACCCGGTCAAAACAAGGACTCAAACCATGAATGCCCTCGTCATCTGCTCCGGCGGATTGGACTCTGTTTCGCTCGCTCACAAGGTGGCGACCGAGCAGAAACTCATTGGCCTGCTTTCGTTCGATTACGGCCAGAGGCACAAAAAGGAACTCGGCTTTGCCGCCATCTGCGCCAAGCGGCTGGGTGTTCCGCACCAGATCGTCGATATCCGCGATGTTGGCCGGAACCTGAGCGGCTCGGCGCTGACTGATAATGTGGACGTGCCCGACGGGCACTATGCCGAAGACTCCATGAGGATCACGGTGGTGCCGAATAGGAACGCCATCATGCTGGCCATCGCCTTCGGGGTTGCCGCCGCGCAGAAGGCCGATGCGGTGGCCACTGCCGTCCACGGCGGAGATCATTTCATCTATCCTGATTGCCGGCCCGCTTTTATCGACGCCTTTCAGACGATGCAGAACCATGCGCTCGCAGGCTACGCCGATATCCGCCTGTACGCTCCCTATGTGAATATGTCGAAGGCCGACATCGTCAGCGAGGGGGCAAAGTACGCCACGCCATTCGAGGCGACGTGGTCCTGCTACAAGGGCGGCGCACGTCATTGCGGTCGCTGCGGGACATGCGTCGAACGGCGCGAAGCATTCAATCTGGCCGGCATTGCCGACCCGACAGATTATGAGGACGCGGACTTCTGGCTCCACGCTATCCAGACAAGGAGCGCGTGATGTTCCGCATTACCAAAGAGTTCCACTTCTCGGCCTCGCATCAGCTCACCTCCTTGCCACCCGACCATCAGTGCGCACGTCTGCACGGCCACAACTACATCGTCGTCGTGGAGCTTTCAGGTGGCGAACTGGACGAACACGGCTTTGTGCGCGACTACCAAGATCTGGCGGCGTTCAAGCACTACATCGATGGGACGTTCGACCATCGGCATCTTAACGACGTGCTGGGGCATGACCATGCCACAGCGGAATGTCTGGCCAGGCACTTCTACGACTGGTGCAAGGTGCGGCTACCCGAAACCTCCGCCGTGCGGGTGAGCGAGACGCCGAAAACCTGGGCGGAATACCGGCCATGACTTGCGCGTTGCATCCCGGAATCCGGGTGAGCGAGATTTTTGGGCCGACCATTCAGGGCGAAGGCGTGCTGATCGGCTTGCCGACGGTTTTCGTAAGAACCGGCGGGTGCGATTATCGCTGTTCCTGGTGCGACAGCCTGCATGCGGTGGACCGTCGCTTCCGCCATGATTGGGAGATGATGTCTCCCGACGCGGTTTGGCAAAAGGTCATTGCGCTTTCCGGCGGTCAGCCCGTGATGGTATCGCTGTCGGGCGGCAATCCGGCCATCCAGCCGCTTAGCCAGTTGATCGACCGCGGGCATGGTGAGGGCTACCGTTTTGCATTGGAAACCCAAGGCTCGGTGTCTAAGCAATGGTTCGCGGATCTCGACGTGCTGGTACTAAGCCCCAAGCCGCCCTCAAGCGAAATGACGACAGATTGGGCCGCGTTCGACGCCTGCTTAGAGGCGGCGCAGGATAAGCCGCAGATGGCGCTCAAGCTCGTTGTCTTCGACGATGATGACTATGCCTATGCCAAAGACGCCGCGGCGCGCTACCCGCAATTACCCGTCTATCTGCAGCCCGGCAATCACACGCCGCCGCGTCCCGGCGACGAAGACGCGTTCATCGACATGGCCGGTGTGATGAGGCGCATGGAATGGCTAGTTGAAAAGGTGACCCGTGACAGGTGGTTCGAGGCGCGTGTACTGCCGCAGCTTCATGTTCTGCTCTGGGGAAACAGACGGGGCGTCTAGCCGAAGGATTGCCGACGACGAGCAAGACAGACATCTATAGCAATCTCACCCAACTTGGCGGCAGCAGCGTCGTTCCGGAAAGCCCCGAAAACACCGTGCTGGAAAAGGCACCGAATCCGCATGAGGGCTCGCCTTGTTGGGGGCGCTTCACCGCTCCTCTGGAGCGTAACTTGCTCTCGATACTACCATGCTTTTCCGCTGGGTTTGTTTGATCGTCGATCACCGCTGCGGGACGAATGCGCTTGACAAAATAGCGCCGGCCCATTCAATTCGACGCATTCACCAGGGGAGTCCCGGCAAGGGGCTGAGATACTGCTGGCTTTCGCGGCGCAGTGACCCGTTGAACCTGATCCAGTTCATACTGGCGTAGGGACGGTGCAAGCGCTTTGCGGGAGTCCACGCCCGAGATCCTGTTTCGGCAGGTCGGCAGAAGCGTCTTTTCATCCTTCCGGCACAGAACTGGGTCTCCAATGCATGAGCAAAGGAGCCTCAAGATGGATGCCCTCACCCCCGCCGTGTCGACGGGACCACTGCCCGCCTCGCGGAAGATCCACAAGCCCGGTACCATCCACCCGCAGATCAGGGTGCCGATGCGCGAAATCTCCGTCCATCCAACGGCCGGCGAGCCGCCCGTCACCGTCTATGATCCGTCCGGCCCCTATACCGACCCGACTGTCGAAACCAGCATCGAAAAGGGCCTCGCCCGGCTTCGCCATGAATGGATTACGGCGCGCGGCGATGTCGAAGCCTATGACGGTCGCCACGTGCGGCCGGAGGACAATGGTTTCGCGGTGGGCGAGCGCCTGACGCCGGAATTTCCCATTCGCAACCGGCCGCTCAGGGCCAAGGCCGGCAAGGCGGTGACTCAGCTTGCCTACGCGCGCGCCGGCATCATCACGCCTGAGATGGAGTTCGTCGCCATCCGCGAAAACCTCGGCCGCGAGGTCCTGCGCGGCAAGCTGCAACGCGACGGCGAAGCCTTCGGCGCGGCGATCCCCGACTTCGTCACGCCCGAATTCGTCCGCGACGAGGTGGCGCGCGGGCGTGCGATCATTCCCGCCAACATCAATCATCCCGAGAGCGAGCCGATGATCATCGGTCGCAATTTCCTGGTGAAGATCAACGCCAACATCGGCAACTCGGCAGTCACCTCCTCGATGGCCGAAGAGGTCGAAAAGATGGTCTGGGCGATCCGCTGGGGCGCCGACACGGTGATGGACCTGTCGACCGGCCGCAACATCCACAACATCCGCGAATGGATCGTGCGCAACGCGCCGGTGCCGATCGGCACGGTGCCGCTCTATCAGGCGCTCGAAAAGGTCAACGGCATTGCCGAGGACCTGACCTGGGAGGTGTATCGAGACACGCTGATCGAACAGGCCGAACAGGGCGTCGACTATTTCACCATCCATGCCGGCGTGCGGCTGCACTACATCCCGCTGACTGTCGACCGGGTCACGGGCATCGTCTCGCGTGGCGGGTCGATCATGGCCAAATGGTGCCTACACCATCACCGGGAGAGCTTCCTTTACGAGCATTTCGCCGAAATCTGCGACATCTGCCGCGCCTATGATGTGTCCTTTTCTCTCGGCGACGGCCTTCGTCCGGGCTCGATCGCCGACGCCAACGACGCGGCGCAATTCGCCGAGCTGGAAACGCTCGGCGAGCTGACGCAGATCGCCTGGGCCAAGGATTGCCAGGTGATGATCGAGGGGCCCGGCCACGTGCCGATGCACAAGATCAAGGAGAACATGGACAAGCAGCTCGCTGTCTGCGGCGAGGCGCCCTTCTATACGCTTGGGCCGCTGACGACCGACATTGCGCCGGGCTATGACCACATCACCTCAGGCATCGGCGCTGCGATGATCGGCTGGTTCGGCACCGCCATGCTCTGCTACGTCACGCCCAAGGAGCATCTCGGCCTTCCCGATCGCAACGACGTCAAGATTGGCGTGATCACCTACAAGATCGCCGCCCATGCCGCCGATCTGGCGAAGGGCCATCCGGCGGCAAAACTCAGGGATGATGCCCTCTCCCGCGCGCGCTTCGAGTTCCGCTGGGAGGACCAGTTCAACCTGTCGCTCGATCCTGAAACCGCGCGGTCCTTCCACGACCAGACCTTGCCCAAGGAGGCGCACAAGGTGGCGCATTTCTGCTCGATGTGCGGGCCGAAATTCTGCTCGATGCGCATTTCCCACGACATCCGCGCCGAGGCACAGAAGGAGGGCCTGGCGGCGATGGCGGCGAAATATCGCGCGGGTGGCGATCTCTATATGCCGGCTGACAAGACCGGCGTAGCACTCATGACAGGGGCGCCGGAGCCGTCATGAGGGTGCTGGTCAAAGGGGCCGGCGTCGCCGGCCTCACCGCCGCCCTCGAGCTCGCCACACGCGGCGCGGCGGTGACCGTTGCCGAGATAAGGCATGGCCTCGGCGGCAATGCGTCGTGGTTCGCCGGCGGCATGCTGGCGCCATGGTGCGAGCGTGAAAGCGCCGAGCAGCCAGTGCTGGATCTCGGATGCAATGCCGCAGACTGGTGGGAGGCGGCAACGCCTGGCCAGGTGACACGGGCGGGAACGCTGGTCGTGGCCGCGCCGCGCGATATGGGCGAGCTCGACCGGTTCGCCAGCCGTACCTCGGGTCATCGGCGTGTCGATGAAGATGAAATCGAGTTGCTCGAGCCCGACCTCGCCGGCCGCTTCCGCCGCGGCCTGTTCTTCTCCGACGAAGCCCATCTCGATCCGCGCCAGGCGATGGCGGCACTTCATGATAGGCTGGCGGCGATGGGCGTCGAATTCCGCTTCGGCGTCGATGCCCGGCACATTTCCCGTTTCGATCGCCGGATCGACTGTACGGGGATGGCGGCGGAAGACGACCGACTGCGCGGCGTTCGGGGCGAGATGCTGATCCTGCGCACGCCGGATGTGTCGCTGTCGCGCCCGGTCCGGCTGCTTCACCCGCGCTTTCCGCTTTACGTGGTGCCGCGCACCGGCCACCGTTTCATGGTTGGCGCGACGATGATCGAGAGCCGGTCCACGGGACCGGTGACGGCGCGTTCGATGATGGAGCTTTTGGGCGCGGCCTACGCTCTCCATCCGGCCTTTGGCGAGGCCGAGATCGTTGAAACCGGTGTCGGCGTCCGTCCGGCCTTTCCAGACAACCTGCCGCGAGTCGCGACCCACGGAAGCACCGTCGCAATCAACGGGCTCTATCGCCACGGTTTTCTCCTCGCCCCCGCCATGGCGCGCCAGGCTGCCGACCTGGTTTTCAATCAAGACGGAACCAAGGAGCTTGCTCATGAAATTGATGGTCAACGGCGAAGCGCATGAGATTGCGGCCACCACGCTGGCCGAGCTGCTTGCCGCACTCGACTATGAAGGCGAATGGCTGGCGACGGCCGTCAACAGCGACCTCGTGCACCGGGCCAACCGGGCGGAGTTCCGGTTGAGCGACGGTGACCGGATCGAAATCCTCTCGCCCATGCAGGGAGGCTAGACATGTTCGAACTTTTCGGAACGACGCTTCCTTCGCGGCTGCTTCTCGGTACGGCTCAATATCCTTCACCGGCCATCCTTGCCGATGCGGTCAAGGCGTCGGGCACGTCTATCGTGACCGTCTCCTTGCGGCGTGAGATGGCCGGCGGCAGGGCTGGCGAAAAATTCTGGTCGCTGATCGGCTCGCTCGGCACGAGAATCCTTCCCAACACGGCCGGCTGCCACTCCGTCAAGGAAGCGGTCACGACCGCGAAAATGGCGCGCGAAGTGTTTGGCACGAGCTGGATCAAGCTCGAAGTGATCGGCAACCACGACACGCTGCAGCCGGATGTGTTCGGGCTGGTCGAAGCGGCGCGCATACTGTGCGAGGACGGCTTTGCGGTATTTCCCTATACCACCGACGACCTTGTCGTGGCCGAGCGGCTGCTGGAAGCGGGCTGCAAGGTCTTGATGCCATGGTGCGCGCCGATCGGTTCGGCCCTCGGCCCGGTCAACATTACGGCGCTGCGCTCGATGCGCGGACATTTCCCCGATGTCCCACTGATTGTGGATGCAGGTCTTGGCAGGCCTTCGCATGCGGCGACCGTCATGGAACTCGGCTTTGACGCCGTGCTCCTGAACACGGCGGTCGCCAAGGCGGCCGATCCGGTCGGCATGGCGCGAGCTTTCGGCAAGGCGGTCGAGGCCGGTCGTGAGGCTTTCGGTTCGGGAATGCTCGAACCGCGCGACGTCGCCGTGCCATCGACGCCGACGATCGGCAGGGCAGTTTTTTCATGAAGCTCGATCCCTTCTATCTGATCGTCGATAGTGCAGCCTGGATCGAGCGGCTGGTGCCGCTCGGCGTCAAGCTGGTGCAGCTTCGCGTCAAGACCATGGACGAAGCCGGATTGCGCGCTGAGATCCGCACAGCGAAGGCCTTGTGCGCTCGATACCGGTGCCAGCTCATCATCAATGACTACTGGCGACTGGCCATCGAGGAAGGCTGCGACTTCGTTCATCTCGGTCAGGAGGATATGCAAACCGCGGACCGTTCGCGGATACGGGCAGCTGGCGTGAGGCTCGGACTGAGCACGCATGATGGTGTCGAACTGGAAACGGCGATGGCCGCCGAGCCTGACTATATCGCGCTTGGGCCCATCTACCCGACCATCCTGAAGAAGATGAAATGGGCGCCGCAAGGACTCGAACGGATCAGAGAATGGAAGCATCGGGTAGCGCCAATCCCATTGGTCGCCATTGGCGGTCTCAACCCTGACAGGCTCGACGGTGTTTTCGCGGCTGACGCCGACAGCGCGGCAGTGGTCACCGACATCACGCTGAATGCCGATCCCGAAGCGCGCACACGAGAATGGATCGAAAAGACGGAGCGATGGCGCTGAGGCGAGAACCGCATGTGCTTGTCGTTGGCGGGTCGGACTCCAGCGGTGGAGCTGGAATTGCCCGCGATATAGAAACGGTTTCCGCCTTCGGGCTGCGCAGTTGTCTTGCCATCACCGCCGTGACAGTCCAGACGCACTCGGCTGTCGAGCACGTCAAGCTTGTGCCGTCGGAGCTTGTCGCTGCTCAGATGCGCGCCGCGTTCGCTGCCAACGCTGTCGCGGCCGTCAAGATAGGCATGATTGGGACATCGGCGGGTGTTGAGGCAGTCGGCGCTGTTTTGGTCAACCGCCAAGTGCCTGTGGTACTCGACCCGGTCCTGGCCTCTACCTCGGGACGCAATCTGCTGGCGGACGATGCCATTAATATGCTGCGCCAAGATCTGATGCCGATCTGCCGGCTTGTAACGCCTAACCTGGTCGAGCTGGCTGCGTTTACCGGCTCGTCACCGGCCGCGGACGAAGAAGGGGCTTGGCGTCAGGCTGAAGAGCTATCGAGGACGGTGAGGACCGCCGTACTCGTCAAGGGCGGCCATGCACAAGGAACCCGTTGCGTCGACGTGCTTTTGCAGCCGAACCAACCTGCAGTTCGGTTTGAGGCGCCCCGCTTGCCGCGAGAGATGCGCGGAACGGGTTGCATGATGGCCAGCGCAGTCGCCGCCTCGCTTGCTCTTGGAGCGTCGCTGGAAGCGAGCGTGCGCCAAGCCAAGCAACATGTTTTCGATGCGCTTGCCGGATCGAAGGATATCGGGCCGATAAGCTGATCGGCCCGAACGTATCCAACGCTCCGATCAAGTCTGGCAGGCGATCGTGGGTCTACTCCTAGGACATGAAGACCCTATCGGGGTGAGAATGCGGCATACACGGTCGCTTTCGCCTATGAACAACACGCCGCTTCGAGGAGGAGCTGCATGCCTCTGTGCCAACCGGTTGATGGGTCATCCGAAACCCGCACCTAGTCGTCGCTAGCGACAGCATGCCGCTTGGCACGTTGTTGGGTGAGCGAACGTTCGAACCGGGGTTAGCCAACTCGAGCCATAATTGCGGATTGAATCGCCGTTGCGGTATATAGGGAAGCATCTAACGACAGATTCCCAAACGCCGGTTGACAAAGGAGGTAGTTTGCACCCGCCGCTTCCAGCTGATCAAGAAGAGCTTGTCCCGCAGATGCTGCCGTTCCTACTACGCACAATTCCTTCTCGATTGCTGCATCGAAGGTCAGTGGCAGGTTTGGTGGAGTCGGCATGCCATTGAGATCATAAAGGAATTTAAAGCTCTTGAGCCACCGTTCGTAAGCAGGTGCGGCGAGTGAACGTGCATCGGTTTCAGAACGCCCAATCACGACCATTCGGAGCAATCCAAGAAATGGCGTTTGGTCGTCCGCCTCACTTGTGTGCTCTCGACGGAAGGCATCAGTGATTCTTCTAACGGAAGAGGAAGGTCCCACGCACGCGATGTTCATGCCATTCGCAGCGGCCCAGACTGCCGATTCCGGTCGATTGGTGGCGATCCAAGTCGGCGGATGTGGACGCTGATGAGTTCTTAGCGTCAGCGGAACGCTGTTCAACTCAAAGTGGCGACCTTGATACGATAGCGTGCCGCCCTTCAGCGCATTGATAAGAATTTCGCTGGCTTCCGCATAGTGGTTTGGCGCCACGTCCGAGCCAATCCCGAAGTAACCCAATTCGATCGGGAGCGAGCCACGCCCTATCCCAAGTTCGAGCCTGCCACCGCTCAATTGGTCCAGCATACAGATCTCTTCGAACGCACGTAGCGGATGATAGAGGGCAAGCAACATTACCAAAGGTCCGACACGAAGGCGCCGGGTTCGCTGGGCTACGCTCGACAAGAACAGATTCGGTGAGGGACCTCTCCCATGTGGGGTACAATGGTGCTCTGCGAGATGATATGCATAGAACCCAAGGTGATCGCACGCCTCCGCTAACATCAGGCGATCTTCGTACTGTCGGGCGATATCGGGGCCGTCCTCGTCCAGATGATCGAAGATTCCGACAGCTAGGCCTGAAGGAAAGGCCTTATCCATGATATTGTCTCCATTTTTGACGCAACAAGTCCTGCTTGCGTATTCCAAGCAATTTAAAGGTTTCTCGCTTGTGTAATCGCTCGGATTATTGCCTGCGAAATGCTAAAGCAGAGCCTTAACAACCTAATTCGGGGGCCTTGACATATTCAATATTCTACTAATACGACTAGCGGCACGAAGAAACGCATCCATTTGCTCTTTTGTACCGATGCTGACGCGGATGTAATTTTCCAAACCTTTATCGGGAAAGACGGCAACAAGTATTTTTTGCCTTGCAAAGGCTGATTGCCACCATGAGCCGTCCTGTCCCGTTGGCACGCGGGCAAGCAAGAAGTTTGCGTGGGAAGGGATTACGGAAAATCCAAGTTGCGACAGCGCGAGCGTCACTCGCCGTCGTTCATGCCTGATGTGTCTGTGGTTGTCTGCATAGGCGGCGCGGTGCGCAAGGACGCTGATACCAACCGCCTGCCCGATCACATTCATGTTGAAGACGTTCTGGATGTTGCGTAGCCTGCCGATAATTTCAGGGTGACCGAAACCGAAACCGACGCGAACGCCGGCGGCAGCATAGCTTTTCGAAAATGTCCTTAAGACCAGAAGGTTCGAATAGCGATTGATGAGGCGTAGACCATTCTCGGGTGCAAAGTCGACGTAGGCCTCATCCAGCACAATCAAGCGGTCCGATTTCGCTACCAGGCGTTCGATATCGGCCACCGGAACGAACGTTCCAGTCGGATTGTTCGGATTGGCTAACAGAATGAACTTGGCGTCCTTTGCAGGACCGAAGAGCAATTGCTCCATCGGCAAGGAATTATCTTCGCTAAATTCGATTTCGACAAATTGAGCACCCTGCAACGTTGCAAGTTTGCGGTTGAACGAAAAGCCTGGCGACATCATCGCCACGCTATCCCCCGGGGCAAGGAATGCTCTGTAGACAAGTCCAAGCAGTTCAGACGATCCGTTGCCGGCGATCACCTGATCCAGGGAGACGTTGTAGGCGTTCGCGGCTGCTTCCCTCAAGCTGATGTTATCGTCTTCTGGATATAGATACTGCCGTTCGAGAGCTGCAATCGCACTTTGCATTATGATTGCCGGAAGCGGGAAGGGGTTTTCATTCGTGTTTAGTTTTACCCAACTTGAATCCGGCGCTGGTGTATCGGATGGCAGAGCATCTAACTGTCTCGCCACTTGCGAAAGAGACGAAAGCACACTCTGAAGTTTTGCATCGGACATGTTTTTCTCCGTTTCAGTCGCAGAGGGAATCCGGGATGAACTGATGGTCTAGAGCAGATGGCCGACCGACGGTTCGTTCTCACCGCCGTTGTCAGCACATTGATCCCGTGAGGTCGGGCGGGCTGTCCTCCCGGGTCGGATTGGCCCGACCCTCAGGTCCGCATCCACTCGTCATCGGGCCAAGGCTCCGCCAACCACCAATGCTTGATTTGTCCCTGATATTTGCCTCGGTCGGCCTCGTACCTTTAAAGAGGCTGCGCTGGCAGGCGCCAGCGGTGCCTGGTCGCTGAGGACGGACGGGACCGTAGCGGCGGCCGAAGGAGCAGCCTCAGTCGGCCGCGTGGCCAGCCTGTCTGGCATCATCGGCCCCAGTTGCAGCACCTTGTTGCCCGGTCCGCTCTTCCACGGCGCCGCGGAAAAACACTGTCCGTGGCAGCAGTCAAAGTCGTTTCTGCCGATTGACGCTCCCGCTGCCAGGAACATGCGATGCAGCTTCACTGTCTGCCCAAGCAGATTGGCGATTGTGGTGAGGAGGCGGAGGTCGTAATCGAGGAGGGAACCTGATTTGTTGTCCAGGATGCGGTCGATGGTCGGCGTGCCCACGACGTTCGCATCGACGCGAACGGGTACGCCGATGAACGACACTTTCATGTTGTCGGACGCCCCGAGTACGTCCTTGTCGGCGGCGTTGAAAGCAAGCGCGAAAAAAGCCCTGGCCGTAAGTCGGGGCGCTGCAACGTAGTCGAGTGCACAGCGGTGCGATGCCTTGCCATGGGTTTCCTTTCATGAAGCGCGATCGTCGACTGGCTCTGCACGCCGCAACCGCACGTTGATTCACGAGACGGGAATGGGGCGGGAGAGTCAATCGAGCTTTCTTTCATTCGCGAAAGGAAACTCTGCGCTCATGATAGAATTCCATCAGTTTCATATAGCTCCGGTAGATGATGTCGAACGGCAGAATGTCTGCCCCGGCGTCGCCGCGGTGCCGGTGCTGATGGCCCGGGTGACCTTGCCCCTCTGATCTAATCCGGTTTGAAGTTCGTTCTGGCCCATCGAGAGGACCAGGACATGAAACTCTGAAGAGCAGATCATCGGAATTTTGAAGGAACACGAGGCCGGGGTATCGGTTGCCGATCTGTGCCGCAAGCACGGGGTCAGCGACGCCTCGATCTACAACTGGAAGGCCCGTTTCGGCGGGATGGATATCTCCGAGGCTCGGCGACTGAAGGCACTGGAGGACGAGAACACGCGGCTGAAGCGGCTTCTGGCCGACGCCATGCTCGACAATGCCGCGTTGAAGGATCTTGTGGGAAAGAAATGGTGACGCCCGCGGCCAAGCGGAAAGCTGTCACTCGCCTGAAGGAAGGCTTCGGGATGAGCGAACGGCGGGCGTGTAAAGCCATCGGCTGTTGCCGCATGACGGTTCGCTACGAGACCAGCAGGCCGGACGACCGCGAGGTTCGCGAGCGGATGAAGGCGATCGCGCAGGAGCGTCGCCGGTTCGGCTACCGGCGTCTTCTCGTGATGCTGAGGCGGGAGGGCCTGGTCGTGAACCACAAGAAGCTGTTCCGGCTCTATCGGGAGGAGAAGCTCGCCGTTCGCCGCCGTGGCGGCCGCAAACGGGCGATCGGGACCAGGGCGCCGATGCGGGTGCCGCTGAGGCCCGACGAGCGCTGGTCGCTCGACTTCGTGTCGGACCAGCTCACCGACGGGCGCCGCTTCCGCATCATGGCCGTCGTCGACGACTGCACGAGAGAGTGCTTGGCACTCATCGTTGATACGTCTCTCTCGGGCATGCGGGTTGCCCGCGAATTGGACCGGCTCATTACCGAGCGCGGCCGGCCGAGGATGATCGTCAATGGCAGCGAGTTCACCTCGAACGCCATCCTCTCATGGGCGGATCAGAGCCGCGTCGAATGGCATTACATTGCGCCCGGCAAGCCGATGCAGAATGGCTTCATCGAGAGCTTCAACGGCCGACTGCGCGATGAACTGCTCAACGAGACGCTGTTTACCTCGCTGGCTCAGGCGCGCGTAGCCATCGCCCTGTGGCGCGCCGACTACAACACCGCGCGGCCGCACTCCCAAATCGCCTGGCAGACACCGGCCGAGTTCGCCAGCACCTTCAATCCGCGACGGTCGCTCGCGCTGCGCTATGCCAAAGGCTCCGCGCCAGCGCCCGTCGCATCACCCGCCCAGCAGGGCACAACCCACGCCGGAAACGAACTCAAAACTGGATAGAAACTGGGGCAAGGTCAGCGGTTTTGGGGATTGGCTGACCGGGAGCCGGGCGCCGTGATCGACATGCCGTATTGAACGCGGGCCTTAAAAGTTAGGTGGTCGCCACTTGTGGATTCGCAGACCGACCTAACGCGGCGACTTCAACACGCCAGACGCGAGGCAAGATACGCCAAAAAGCTTCATCTCCCGTTGGATGTTCGCCGTTTCAGTGGGGGTTGCATGAGGTGTAATCATCACTTGATTGATGAACGTCTTCGCCTCGATGACGATATAGACACCCTCTCTCAATGCCTGCTTGTCCAGCCAAAGGAGTCTCACTTCGTCTTCGAACTTGAAGGCCCGCCGCTTGTGCAACAGCATGGTCGCGGCCATCCGGGTAACTTCTTTCTTCGATCCTTCTGCGATCGACTGAGCCAGACGAACAAGAGTTCTCTCGCCACGATACTGGACGCGGCCTAGAAAAGCGGAGTCGGCGCTGTTCTCGATGAGGGCTTTTGCCGCGTTCACCATCGCGTCCACACGACAGCGGATACGGACAACAGGAGTTTCTTTTTCGGGACCAAAGCCTGCCATTCGCCAACGCGGTTCGTCATGTGCACCTGTGGTCCAACACGAGCCGTACGATTGAAACCCCGACAAGGGACCGGGGCGATTGAACAGACGATCGCACCACCACCGCTCATAGGGGTCCTGCCAACATCGAACGGGCGAGAGCCGCAGTTTGTTTATTTCGAAAATCAGCTTGGCGTAACGCCATTCCAGCATGTGATAGAGGAATGGTTTTGTGATTGCGGGATCCGTCATCACTTTCCGGCCGTCGGCGCCGCGCTCGACGAGGGACCAAGAGATGGCATGCTTCTGGTCGATGATCATGACAGATTCCCAAGAGCCCGCTTGGCACTCTAATCGGCTCATTCAGTAGCTAAACCAATAATTTTCACGGTGAGCCGTGTAGAGTTCTCAACTGAATGTCGCACGTGCCCTTGCGAAAACACCAGATCTGCGCTCAGAGATTGCAGCCCATTTGGTTGAAAAGGACGCCGGCGCATTCAAGCCGCAGATAAGTCACATGGAAAAGCAACTTAGCGAAGGCGAGATCAAAGACGCCCTCGACGACTTGTCGTGGCAAAAGCTTAAGACTCACCTGGACGCGATCGAGTTCGATGAAGCGCTCGCCGGTGAACTGCTGGGCCACGTAAGGCGATGCGGGCGGTTAGTTCTCAGATATCCAGACCCGAAACGCGAGAAGCTACGAGACCAGCTGCTCGACGGACTGGCCGCATATCTCAAGGAACGCTTGGGAGACGACGCGCTGTCTTGCTTTGAGAGCGTCCGCGCGACGTTTCGGACGATCGAGGATGGCTATCGTGGCATTCTCACATTGCTCGCTCGCGCTGAGGTATCGAAGTTGCTGCCAGACGTAAGGGTAGCCGCCTACCTACAGCGCGCAAACGCTCAGTATAAGGACGTAAATAAGCGCGCCGCTGCAGCCATACGCCAGGGAGAAACCCTTGAGGCCATGGCAGGCGTTCTCCTGAAGGACGACGATGGCAACGACTTTTCGCCTGATGCAGCCTCCGACGCGATCGTCAAGACTCTGACCAGCACCCTGTTGATGGAAGGGTATACCAACGATTGGTTCGACAAGAATGGCCTGCTCGTCGTGCCAGATTTCGAACCTGCGGATGAGGAAACCATCTACAAGGCGGGCTCCACCGAAGTCCTTGGTATCTGCTGGGGTCGGTGGGAACGCACGGAGGAACACCGCAGATTTCTAGAGACGGAGTGGACCGAACTGACGGGCGAGGCCCGTCCAAAGGGGCTGCCCGACAATATTCAGCGCGTAATCGACACAGGCCCGACGGAAACGTGGCTGTGGGATTTCATCGCCAACGAACGGCTGCAGGACCGTCTGGTGCAGACATTCCTGGAGATGTCCTTTGAAACGCGAATGCGTCAGGGATTACGCGGCATCGCCGGCCCTGCTCCTCTGCTTCCGGATGCTTACGTGTCGGCCGAGGAGGCTCATTCGGCCGTATCGTTGTCCGCAATATTAGGCTACGCGGTGGTCGAGGATCTTGCTCGGCCGGGCAAACTCCGCTTGGTCGAATGGCTGCGTGGCTACGCATTCCTGAAAGGCCTGGCGGAGGAGCGCTTCGACAGTAGCCCTGCTGGCGTAATCCTTATCGAAGAGGCCGAGCTGTCCGCCAGATTGCAGCAGGTGGGGCTCTCTGCGGAGGCGACACGGATCTTTCTCGGGCATGTGTCTTTGGGACGGACCAGCCGCGATATGTATGACTGCCCGCTGGTAAGGACCTCTAGCGGCAAGCTTATTCTCTTCGCTCCGGCCGTTCTCGCAACCCATATTGTCAGCGTCGTCCTCTCAAACCTCTCCAGACTCCGCGAGCAGCTGTCACGAAAGGGAGCCGCTTTCGAGACCAGCGTACGCAAGTTTTTCACTGACCGCGAAATGGATTGCCGGGGCTTTAAGGTCAAACGCGAGGCAGAGGTATATGAATTCGATGCCGTTCTTGTCTGGGGCGACCGTGTTTTTCTGTTTGAGTGTAAGAATCGCAGCCTCTCGGGCCGAAACCCCGCACAGGCGTATTACTTCGCGCTCGAAAACCGCTCCAACGCGCGCCAACTGCAGCGCCAAGCAGACGCGCTTCGGCAATATCCAGATATCCTAACCGAGGAATTTGGCCCTGAGGCTGCGAACAAGGAGGTCGTCCCTTGCATACTAAATTCGCTGCCTTTTTCTTTGCCAGGGTTGCAGGATGGCGTCTACTTCACGGACTGGTCTGCTGTTACGAGGTTCTTCCAGGACAGGTATGTGCACGCAAAGACGGCACACCACGTCACCGATGATGTGACTTTGCTGCATCGATCCGCTCTCTACGATTTATGGCTCGGGGATCAGCCGACGCCGGATCGTTTCATCCGGGCTTTGGACAACCCCTTCCAATTGGAAATCGTGGGTAACCACATCGACATCCATCGCAGCATATTTCCCGTTGGACCCGAGATGGCGGTGGTTTCTCGCGAATTCATGCGGGAAAACACCACGGCGGAATCCATAGCTGAGACTTTGGGCGCTTCCCCAGATCGGCTGCGGGCCGATATCGCCAAGGTCGGACGCGCGGTTAAGAACGTGCGTGCAAGGCATAAACAGTCACTCCTACGAAGAGAAGATCGCGCGTGGCGCGAACGTCGAAAGCGGCGCCCGGACTTAGGCGAATAGGGAGAGGCCAACCGCCTTCAATCAGCTCCGCGGAGGCATGCTGGCAGCGTCCAGGCGACGGTGAATCAACGAAACAAGCGACAGCAAGTCTTCGGCGTCTTCCTTTGACATCGCCCAGTTTATTCGCGCCTCGTGTGCGGTGGGATTGCGGAACATCCCGAACGTCCCTTTCAGGAGATTACCGAAGCCCTTCTGCTCGTCCTGCTCGCTTTTCGTAGCGAGGGCATTGATTGCCAGCATCGGAGGTGTCCCCGAGAACGCCCTGTCGACGAGCACGGCGCCGTCGTCATCGAGCCCGGTGCGGAACCGCACCTTGGCGGCGATGCTTTTCACCGCTTCGAGCACAGCGTGGAAATAGTTGTCCTGCAGCAGTTCTTGCCGACAGAACTTCATTACGTCCGGATGCACGCCTCGTGAAGCGAGGTCTTCGCGCAGCTCTCGCGCTCGCCGCTCTGCCTGCCCGAGCGTCTCGACCTTTTCTGCCTTCGATAGCTCGCCAGAAGCGGCGACCGAAAGCCCCGTGAACGCGAGCGCCCGGTTGAGGTTCGCACGCATTGGTTCGAAGCGTTCAGGCTCGCGGACAAACCGCGCCGGCTTCATGGCCTTCCGGATGAACCCAATGATGCGAGTGCGATCGCGGCGCGTATTCTGCTCATGGGCGAAGGCGTTGTAGAGGCGATGTCTTTTCGTGATGGCGGGATCGGTATCCTTGATACGACAGCTCGTCAGAAGGCGACCAATTTCGGGGCCTCTCAATCCCTCCGACGTATCCGCGAGTGCATCCGCAATTGCCTGCAGCTGTTCTTGGGAAAACGAAGCCATAACAACCCCTGTGTTCTGACGTGGTAGCGTATCAGCCCCAAATTGTCACAGAGCATGTAGAATCCCTCGATAGCCAAGCGGCGACTGGTTCGAAGCGGACAACCGCCAAGCCTCAGGACCTGAAGCTGAAAGGCCCAAAAGGGAGGTTATTGATTTATGACGTTCAGTCATCCTCTCCGATTCAGTAACGCAGCCCAGTCGATTGCCGCAGTTCCGCCAGCGAGTGTAGGAGGGGCATCAGCCCGAAAGTAATTTTCGCCCTCTCGAAAATCCACCGCGAGGATCTTCTCATCCGCGAATATGCAATTCGAAAAATCACATTTCTCAAAAGCATATTTATAATTCGCATGAAAATTAACTGAATCAATCGAGTCGACACGAGTGATACCGCAGTTCTTGAACATGGATCTCTCAAATCGACCGTCAACCGTTACGCGCTTCCATCCCACTATTGTTACGCCGTTAAACGATGCATTTTCCAATCTATCAATTTCGTATTCGTCATCGAAGGGAAATTCCCCTCCGAAATATCTTACTGAGGCAAACCCTGGAATGTAGTGCCAGTATACAGGATCATCGTCGTAGTGGTAATCCTGTTCTGGCTCTGCAACGTAGAAGGTGATGCTTCGGCCGGTATTAAAACCGGCCTCGTCTCCCGACCGCATGACGCCGGAAATCTCTTCTCGATGCCGGTTGCCGTGATAGTTACGCATGTGATCTTCGACAAAATCAGCGAGCAGATTCATTGCGCTCCGCGCGTAGTCCCCTTGCCCGCTATGAATGAGCACACTTAGAGTAGCGACACCGGCAGACACATGGGATGGTTTGCTTGGCTCGCTCAAAAGTTTAGCTCCCTCCTGAAGCAGTTTTGCGCGCCCTTCGTTCTCAGCTTGATTGGCATGCCTAACGCTAATGGAACCCCGCCAGCTAACCGTGCAGAAAGTTACGAGCGCGAACAGTGCAACACCGAAGGGGGCGAGCGCTTGGGCCAAGCGGGTATCATGCTCGCCATCGAAGCCGTCACTGAAAATGAACAGAAAAGCGATTACGATAGCTACGGCCGTGAACGTCGCACTGACGATCGACAGCACATACCAATGCTTTTCGGCGATAGTTGGCCATTCGCCGGTTGAATCCTTGCCCCTACGTTCGATCACATAGTCCCCCAGCCTTGACGTTTATCCGCACTCACATGTCAGCGTGGCGTTAGACTTATAGCGCTACCGATTCAATCATGGCGCTCGATAGCCACGGGGAAGATCGATGCAAGGTCTTCCTCCACGTCTATCTCGAATTCGGCGGCGAGCGCCGAAAGCTGCAATCCGAAGATTGCCCGCAACTCCCCTAACGCCACGAAATAGCCGGGCGTCAACGGGCGGTAGCCATGATCATGCCACCGGATCGATGATCCACTATCGACGTCGTTGCGCAGGCGATAGGCGATGTTTCGGTAGTCCGGCAGCGCATCCTCCAGAAAACGCCGGGAGGCTGTGCGCAGATGCCGGACACGGCGTGCAGCTGGCGAATGCTCGGGAAGGTCGTTCAAGATTTGCGTGAGCTCATTGCGAATCTGAATCACCGACTGATCTACTTGGTCCGGAACCTCGAAATGCATCGGCACGTAGAGCACACGCCGATTCTCTAAGAAATTGAACAGCCGCAAGATCACCGTCCGTTGTGCGACTGGCGGATTCCAGCTCGCGCTAATACTTAGGAACCCGATGCCGGTGAGCCTGCTTCGAATGGCATCGAAGCTTCGCCGAACGATTGCCATCTACTACCCCCACTCCAGTTCTCATCATTGGCGCGGTAGGATGTAAAAGGAAAGCCCGGCGGTTGGCACGGCGTAACTCGCCGCAACCATCTAATGAGATCGTTGACGCGCCGACGCGCTTGCGCTGTTTCCTGTGAGAGGAGACGAAAGAGAGCCACGACCTACATTGCGGCCCGAGCAATGCCCTCCACGATGATTTGGAACATTTCAATCTGTTGCTGATATTCGCCCTCCAAGACCTCTTGTTTAGCGGGCGTATTGAATGTGGCCTTGACCAAATTGCTATCTGGCCGCTCGCGGACCTATCGCCCAGGTTTCTTTGCGCGGATGTTTCCCGCGGGAAAATGGAAGCTGACCCTTGACCCGAAAATCTCAGGACATTTCCGGCTGGCTCAAGATGGCGAGGTGGAGCTTAGCTGCCTTGATATCGTGTCGATTTCGACCAGCAAGGCGCTTCTGTGGCACACCGTCGAGATACGAGCTCGTGGCAGAACAGGCACCCTTTCGGCATTGTCGGGTGACGCGGCCACACAACTGGCCGCAGACCTTCATGCCTTCATCAACACTCACCTGTTTGGGCTTATCGCCACCGAGAAGGATCGCCTGCTCGATGTCGACGAAAGGCTTCGCGAGCTTACCGAAGGCAACAGACAGTATCTTGCACAGGCCGATCTGGGCAGGGCTGTTGCCGGCGTCCCCGGCGCCGCAGCGGCCGCCCTCTCTCACCCGCTTCTAAACCCAGACATGATGCCGGTAGGACTTAAGGCCTCCCTTCCGGCCTCGTTCGCTATGATAACGGACCCGGCCGTTCGCCATGCCTACAACGAGGCGTTCGTCAGCTCGGAACTGACGAGGTTCCAGCCGTTTTTCGAAGATCTCGACCGGCGATCGTTTTCCGATCAGCAGCGCGAGGCTTGTATCCGCCTTGAGGACAACAACCTCCTGGTGGCCTCGGCAGGATCCGGCAAATCCGCGACGATGGTCGGCAAGGTCGCCTACGTCCTGGAGAAACAACTCTATCGGCCCGACGAGATCCTGCTCCTGGCCTTCAACAGAAACGCAGCCGATGAACTCAGGACGAGGATCGCGGCTCAGTTGCAGGTCGCGGAGGACGCCTTGGAGTGTCGCGTCACGACATTTCATGCGCTCGGGCGCGGAATCATTGAGGAGGTCGAGGGTCGGCCACCGCAGCTCGCCAATTGGGTGGATCATCCCGCTGGCGAAACCAGGGTCATCGAGGCGATAATCCAGAACCTTGTCGAGAGCGATCCGGAATTTGCCCGGATGTGGGCCGAGCTTCTCGTCGTGCATCCCAAAGCCGACATCCCGATTGAGGTATTTGGCGGGGAGGCCGACTATCAGCGCTACGTATCGGACACCCTTAGAAAGGGTAGCGCCACGATCGCTTCCTTGTCCGCCGTGATCGTAAAGTCGTTGCAGGAGAAGAAGATCGCCAACTGGCTTTGGCTGCATTCAGTCGCCTTCGAATATGAACGGCAAATTGCGGTGGAGGAAGACGGTGGCAGCGTCCGCCATCTGCATCCGGATTTCTACTATCCGCAGACCGAAACTGTGCATGAGCATTTCGCGCTCGATGCGGACGGAAGCTCACCCTTTGCGGACTACGCCGAGCACGCCGAGAACAAGCGGCAGGCATATCGCCGCAATGAGATCGATTTCTTCGAGACCACTTCCGCTCAAGCCAGCGACGAGACGCTGCTCAGCACGCTCGAGTCTGAACTGACGCGTCGCTCAATACCTTTCGAGCGAAAGAGCTACGCCGAAATCACCAAGGCGCTCGATCCGGTCGTTATCAAGCACTATCACCAGCTGATATCCACCTGCTTGAAGCACATACGTGCCAGTCACCTCACGCTCGACATGCTGCTCGAACGTGCCAAAACCTTGCATGACAAGGAGCGTGGGAGGCTGTTCGCGCGCGCGGTCTGGCTGATCACTCAAGGGTACTCCCGAAAGATTGAGGAAACCGGGCGGATCGACTTCGATTCGATGATCGCGGATGCGGTGCGTCTGGTCGAGACTGGCCGATATCGAAGCCCCTATTCCCTCATTCTCGTGGACGAGTTTCAGGACATTTCCGAGCCGCGCGCTAACCTCATCAAGGCGCTCAAACAGCAGAAAGCGTTCAGCAAGGTGTTCGCGGTCGGAGACGACTGGCAGTCGATCTATCGCTTTGCCGGATCGGACATCACGATCTTTACGCGGTTCGAAGCGAACTTCGGGACCAGTTGGCAGGGGCGCCTGGAGCAGACATATCGCTGTAACCAGCTCATTGCCGAGACGGCCGCCAAGTTTGTCCAGCGCAATCCCGAACAGATCAAGAAGTCGGTCCGCTCGACGCGCCCGGCCGTCTCGCGATCAATCCGTGTCATTCCCATCGATGATCAACGCGACAAGCCGGACTTTGCGGTGGCATGTCAGCGCCTGCTCGAACGGCTTGATGCCGCTCTGGGTACCATCGCCGACCGGTGGCGCGGCGAAAAGCGCGGCAAGCTCAAGGTTCTGGTTTTGTGGCGCTACAACGTCCTTGATCCATTCGAGGGGCGGCCGCCGTCCTTTGCCAACATCGAGGTGACCGGGCTGTCGTTTCACAGGGCCAAGGGCCTCGAGGCCGACTACACGGTGCTGCTCGATGTCAGCGAGGGCAACTACGGCGTACCAAGCCGCATCGAAGACGACGAGCTGTTGAACCTGGTGATTCCTCGCCCCGAGACCTTCGCTTACGCGGAAGAACGGCGCCTGTTTTACGTGGCGCTGACGCGTGCCAGCCGAGGGGTCTATATGCTCACCAATCGCCGTCAGCCATCCCGCTATATCCACGAGCTTTGCGAGATCGCCGGCGATGAAGTCCGCTTCGAGACGATTGAGGGAGCCGAATTGAGCCAATGCCCGGCCTGCCTCGTCGGCCAATTGGTGGAGCGGCGCAACAAAGACGGATCGATGTTTCGTGGATGCAATCAGTTTCCGGACTGCAAACACACTGAACCGACGAGTGTAGTGCGAAGACGGTAACCGTCTTCACCCATTGTGACGGCGAACTTGGATCCTCTACGACTCACGCCAACGAGCATTGAGCCGAGCTTTGGCCTGACAGGTAGATTTATCTCGGCATCGCCCAAAATTACGGTATACGAAAATGGGCGATGCGGATTTGACCCCATACCAGGAGCGAATACTTGAGTGATCAAAACGAAGCCGTGACGGCTGATCTGGTCGGGCTGACGGCAGACATTGTCTCTGCCTATGTCAGCCAAAACCCTCTGCCCGTCGCTGGGTTGCCAGACCTCATCGCGTCGATCATTCGTCGCTTACAGGCCTTGGTCAGCCGAATGTGCCTGGGCCGTCTCAGCAGGAACCCGCCGTCAATCCAAAAAGGTCGGTAACACCGGATCACATCATCGGCCTGGAAGACGGGAAGAAATTTAAATCGCTGAAACGTCATCTTGCGGTTCACTATGGGCTGGCTCCGAACGAATACCGCGAAAAGTGGGGATTGAAGCCAGACTACCCGATAGAGCACCGAACTACGCGGCCCAAAGATCTACGCTCGCGAAGGCTGCGGGGCTCGGACGCAAACCGCAACCAACGCCGGCCAAAAAGGCCCCTGCCAAACGCAAACCCAGGGCTTAGTGAAGCCAAGCTGTCGGAACGTCCACTCGGGCGCTTCAACAGGTGCGGGTAGCCAATCGAGACCACCCGCGCGTCCACCATCATTCCGGGCGATCTTCGGCGACGTTTGCGCTTTAGACTGAGCGTCGCCGATAGCAGAAGAGTGCTTCCTCGATAGTGGGTCTCGCGATGTAGCGGTCTCCCGACTCGACCCCCCGCATCATGGGATGTCATTGAGGGGGACGAACTGGGCCACCCCAAGTAGCAACCGCTATCGGCTTGTGAGATAAGGTGCAGGTATGCCGGCGTCGTAGCGTGCAGAGCGAGGTTTGGGAACCAAACTAATCCACAGAAATATTTTGTTGGTAGTCCTGTTGGTAGGTGCCGTGGCTATGCGAACCACAAACATTTGAAAGCAAAACCAGATTTCATTTACTTGGAATCCGCCTCTGGGCACCATCAGCTTTAAATTGTATTTTCCTCTCGCAACTTGGTTTTTCGTCATAGGTTTTGACGCAACCATTGCGCCTGTCACAACTCTCTCTCGGTGGTGGTATTCTTGATGGTATCCAGCCACCGAGGTGATGCGAGAGCGCGATTTTCACCACGAATCCCCATTCGTCTCTCAAATCAACGCACAGGCTTGCTTCCGGGCCCTATCCGCCTCCGGCCACCATCTACCAACTCACTTCATCGTCCTGCGGCCCATTCCAGCCGATCGGCCGAAATCAGCGACGTCGCGACTCGCCAGACGAAATGACTTTGCTCTACTCGGCCCTTCAGTGGAATTGATTTGCTTGGTGATCCCCCATCCTTAGGGCAAACTTCCCGGAGGGGCTGCAGGAGGTGATATGAGAGCACGTGCAGCGACGCTTGGGGATCTCGAGGATGTCTTCCATGGCCTGTCCAAGCGGATGTCGGACGAATACGCGGCGGCCGGCAAGGACAGCAAGATCGCCTACGACAATCTGATGATGAATTTGAAGGAAGGCCGTGCGCACGCGCTTGTCGAGGGCGACAAGGCCGTGGCGATCATCGCCTGGCATGAGAACAGCGACGCCGCCGATACGCTGTTTGCCGCGCAGGAGGATTTCTTCCGCGCCTCGACCGTCCGTTTCTGCAAGCGGCACATCCGCCACATCCAGGCGCTCGCCGGCAACCTTCCCATCCACTCACGCAGCTGGCTGCAGGGCCCCGACGTCGCCAGGTGGTTTAGCGTCATCGGCTATGTCGAGCGCGGCCAGGAGAACGGCGCCAATCTGTTCGAACTGCCGCCGGCGCGCGCCAGCTGAGGATCCCCGGCTGGTGGCAAGTCTCCTCCTTGCCGCAACGCCGGCTGTACCTCGCTATCGCCCGCGCAATTCTTTGATGCGGGTCACTTTTTCGAGCGCTTTAACTCAGGGGCCTTGCGAATTGCAGACTCGGCCGCCTTATGGACCGTTTAGCCGAGCGGCTTGCGCAGGGCGACGATTGGCGGGATGTTACAGGGGGGCACCGGGCAAACCGGCAGGCCGGGATCGATATGGCTGCTGAAAATGTCGCGAGCTTTCTTCGCCCTTCTTACCTTTGTTGCCTTGCTGGGGCCGGTAGAGGCAAGCAAGCGTGTATCTCATCTGCTTGACCGCTCCAACCTGCCGATCTCCTATCTTCGCGAATCGGACCTCGTGACCGCATACACGACTGCAATGGCGCGCTTCCGTCTGCAGTTCGCGGGACGTGCGGGCGAAACCAATCTTGCGGTCTCTCTCGAGCCGTTACTTCTGCGGGCGGAATTCCGTGCGCGAACATGGCGCTCGGCGGACGGCAGCTTGTTGCAAGGCTTCGCCGGCAAGGGCGGCTTCCGGTTGACTATCGGCAACTGCCTGGCACGTATCTGCGCTGCCAGCGAATGCAGCGATGCCGGTTGGCCGGTTTACGCCTGCAGCGACGGACGCAAGCGCAAGATGTCCGTCACCGATTTTGTGACGGCAAGCTTCGACGGCGTCCCCTATCGTCGATTGAGCGCCTCCCCTTCACGGGAATGATGGCGCAATGGCGGGTACTGCGACTCGCCGCCGCAGCCGTGCAGAACCCTCAGCGTGCCGAATTGATCGGCGACATCATTTTTTTCCGCGAACACGGTCCAAATGGCATGAGATGGCGGCGTTCCCCGGGCGCGGACTCGTGTCGCATTCGAGCCAGATGGCCGAAAAATCGATGACAAGTGCCGCCGGAACGTGTTGAAGACGGCGGTCAACATGGAGAGGAACGTGCGATCGGGTTGCACTCGGCAAGTGTTGATGGTTTGTTGCCGGTCAGCGGAGAACGAGTGATGCGAGAATCCATCGGTCAAGACGAATACGGGTCTTTCGATCCGGACGACCTGCCGAATCTGAATGCAATCGGCCCGGCCATGGGCGGCGGCAACGACTTCGAAAAATACGCGGTCGCCGTGATCATCGTATTCGGCGCCCTGATCATTGGCGGGCTGATGGCCGCGTCGATGACCTTCGGCCATCGCAACGGGTTCCTCTTCGCGCTTGGCGGCGCTACCTCGGCCTGGATATCGGGAAACGCGCTTCTGCTCGACCGGCCGCGCATCTATGCGCTGTTCGTCGGCATCGCCGCGCTGATGCTGATTGCATCGACCATCACGCTGGTTACCTGACGGCCCGGCCGGCCATGAGCCGGCGCTTGTCCAAGGGTTTACCCGGATATCAATATCCGAGAGCCTCCCCCGATGCCGCGCGGCTGTCGATGGCGCCATTGTAGCGCGCGCCGCCGCCTTTCTCGATTTCCGCCAGGCTCTTGCCTCCAACGAGAATGCCGGCCGCCTGGCCCCAGGTCTGGCCACCGAGATCAAGGTGATAGCCCATGCCCGCCAGCAGCCTTTCGGTATCGGGCGAAAGTCCGAACGGCTCGACATAGACCGTATCAGGCAGCCATTGGTGGTGGATGCGCGGCGCGTCGATCGCCTCCTGGATGTTCATGCCATGGTCGATGACGTTGACGATCGCTTCCAGCGTGATGGTGATGATGCGCGAGCCCCCGGGGCTGCCGATGACCATGAACGGCTTGCCATCCCTGGCCACGATGGTCGGGCTCATCGATGACAGCGGCGTCTTCTTCGCCTGGATGGCGTTGGCCTCGCCCTGGACCAGGCCATAAAGGTTCGGCACGCCGGGCTTCTGGGTAAAATCGTCCATCTCGTTGTTGAGCAGGATGCCGGTGCCGTCGGCGACGACGCCTGCGCCGAAGGACCCATTCAACGTATAGGTCACTGCAACCGCGTTGCCGTCCTTGTCGATGATCGAATAATGCGTGGTCTCCTTCGACTCGCCAAAACCCTTCGGCATCAGGTCCTGCGACACACCGGCCCGGAACGGATCGATCTTGTCGCGGATGTCCTTGGCATAGGCTTTATCAAGCAGTTTCGAGACCGGATTGTCGACGAAATCGGGATCGCCGAGCGCCGAATTGCGGTCGACATAGGCATGGCGCATCGCCTCGACCATGACATGCACCGTCTCGGCCGAGCCGGCGCCGAGATAGGACAGCGGATAGCCCTCGAGCACGTTGAGGATTTCGCAGATGATGACACCGCCTGAGCTCGGCGGCGGCGAGGACGTGATCTCGTAACCGCGATAGGAACAGGTCACCGGCTTGAGTTCGCGCACCGCATATTGCTCGAAGTCGGCCTTGGCCAGAATGCCGCCCTTGGCGCTGCTTGCCTTGACGATGGCGTCGGCGATGGCGCCTTTGTAGAAGGCATCGGGGCCTTTGTCGGAAATCGCCGAGAGCGACGCGGCAAGGTCAGGTTGAACCAGCTTCTCGCCGATGGCGTAGGGCTTGCCGCCAGGTTTCAGGAAGGCGGCCGCCGCCGCCGGGTCCTTCGCCAGCCGGCCCGCATTGCCGGCAAAAGAGGCGGCATCGCCCTGATCGAGGATGAAGCCATCCTTGGCGTAGGCGATCGCTGGTGCCATCAGATCCTGCCTTGAAAGCGTGCCGTATTTCTCGCGCGCCATTTCGAAACCGGCCACCGAGCCCGGCACGCCGACCGCGAGATAGCCGTCAAGGCTGGCGCCCTTCACCGGGTTGCCATCCTTGTCGAGATACATGGTCCTGGTTGCCGCCAGCGGCGCGCGCTCGCGGAAATCGAGGAAAGTCGATTTGCCGTCGGCGAAACGGATGGTCATGAAACCGCCGCCGCCGATATTGCCGGCATTGGGGTAGACGACGGCCAGCGCATAGCCGACCGCGACAGCCGCATCGACCGCGTTGCCTCCCTTCTTCAACACCTCGACGCCGACTTCCGACGCCAGATGCTGGGCCGTCACCACCATGCCGTGTTCGCCTTTGGCGGGCGCCGGCGACGCCGCAAACGTCACCTGAAGTGGTGCTGTCGCAAACGCAAAAGAGAGGCTGAGGGCGATCAGGGTTTGGCTGACATGGCGCATGGCGGTACTCCTGGGCGGGGTGCCCAGAAGACCCTGTCGCTGCCGTCAAGTCCACCATCAATGGTGGGCCGGAAGGATCAATTCAGATGTCAGGCGTGTCAGACAATCCCGCCCGAGCCGCCGGCGACGGCAGGGCGCTCGGCCGCGACCTTGGCGCGGTAGCCAGCCGCCCGGTAGGCGGCGACGGGATCGATGGCGCCGCCGGCTTTCAGCCGCGCCATGGCCAGGATCGGCTCGACATCGGTGCGGTAGGCCGCCTTCAGCGTCTGCGTCGCCATCAGCGCGTCATTGCCGTCCTGGAAACCTTCGAGTGCCCTGCGGTCGACCAGCAGCGCCTGCGCATAGGCGCGCTGCACCTCGACCGCAGACAGCATCAGGCTTTCGATCGGATCGGTGACGTTGTGGCTCTGGTCGAGCATGTGGGCCGGGTCAAAGCCGCCGGCGCCGGAAAGCTCGGCATCGACCAGTTCGTTGAAGACGAGAAACAGCCTGTAGGGATCGATCGAACCGGCATCGAGATCGTCGTCGCCATATTTCGAATCGTTGAAGTGGAAGCCGCCGAGTTTCTTGAACTGAATCAGCCGCGACACGATCATCTCGATGTTGACGTTGGGCGCGTGGTGACCGAGGTCGACGAGGCAGAACGCCTTGTCGCCAAGCTCTTTCGCTATGATGTAGTTGGTGCCCCAGTCCTGCACGACGGTTGAATAGAAGGCCGGCTCGTACATCTTGTGCTCGGTGAACAGCTTCCAGTCGGCGGGCAGCCCGGCATAGACCTGCTTCATCGCATCGAGATAGCGCTCGAATGCCTTGGCGAAATTGACCTGGCCCGGAAAATTCGAACCGTCGCCGATCCACACCGTCAGCGCCTTGGAGCCGAGCGTCTTGCCGATCTCGATGCATTCGAGATTGTGCTCGACCGCCTGCCGGCGCGTACCGGCATCGGCATGCGAGAGCGAGCCGAATTTGTAGGAAAGCGCTTGGTCCTTCGCGTCGGAGAAGGTGTTGGAATTCATGGCATCGAACCCGAGACCGAAACGCGAGGCCGCCTGCTTCAGCCGGTTCGGGTCGGCCTTGTCCCAAGGGATGTGCAAGGAAACGGTCGGTGTCGCCTGCGTCAACTGGCTGATGACGGCGCAATCCTCGATCTTGTCGAAGATGTCGCGCGGCTCACCGGCTCCGGGAAAGCGGGCAAAGCGGGTGCCCCCGGTGCCGACGCCCCAGGAGGGGATGGCCACGGCGAATTTCTCGACCTTGTCGCGGATAGCGTCGATGGCGATGCCGCGACGGTCGAGTCGCTCGCCGAGCGAGGCGTAGTCGTGCTCGAGGTCAGCCTTGCGGGCGATGTTATTTCTTTCGACGACGTCGGCGGAAATGATCGTTTCGGACAACTGCTATTCCTCCCAAATGCCAGTTGGCGCTGCCCCTCATCCGGCCCTTCGGGCCACCTTCTCCCCGTGAACGGGGAGAAGGAGAGAAGGCCTAGCGCGTAAAGCTCTGCGCGTTGCCGGCGTCGACGTTGATGATGTTGCCGGTCGATTTGGCTGACATGTCGGAAGCAAAGAAATAGATCGCTTCGGCGATATCTTCCGGGAAGACCGAGCGCTTCAGCATGGAGCGCGAACGGTAATGTTCCTCGAGGTCGTCCGTGGACATCTTGTAGGCGGCCGCACGCTGCTCTTTCCACTCGCCGGTCCAGATCTTGGAGCCGCGCAGCACGGCGTCCGGATTGACGACATTGACCCTGATCTGCGCTTCCGCGCCCTCCAGCGCGAGACACCGGGCGAGATGGATCTCGGCGGCCTTGGCGGTGCAATAGGCGGCGGCGTTGGGCGAGGCGGCAAGGCCGTTCTTGGACGCGACGAAGACGACATTGCCGCCGATCTTCTGCACCCGAAACAGCCGAAACGCTTCTCTAGAGACCAGGAAGTAGCCGGTCGACAATATGTCCATGTTCTTGTTCCACAGCGCCAGCGACGTCTCCTCGATCGGCGCCGAGGAGGCGAGACCCGCGTTGGACACCAGGATGTCGATGCCGCCGAACTCGACCGCCGTTTCGGCGAAACCGGCTACGACCTGATCCTCCGAGGTGACGTTGATGACCACCGGCCGGACGAAATCCTTGCCGTACGCCTTCGCCAGTTCATCATTGGCGCTGGCGAGTGCTGCCTCGTCGATGTCGGCCAGCACCACACAGGCGCCTTCGCGCAGCAGGCGGTTGGCCGTAGCGCGGCCGATGCCGCCGGCGCCGCCGGTGACCAGCGCGATCTGGCCGGCCAGCGACTTAGGCTTCGGCATGCGCTGCAGCTTCAGATCCTCCAGCAGCCAGTATTCGATATCGAAGGCTTCCTGTGCGGGCAGGCCGACATAGGACGACACGGTCGAGGCGCCGCGCATGACATTGATGGCGTTGACGTAGAATTCGCCGGAGATCCGCGCCGTCGCCTTGTCGCCAGCGAAGGTGAACATGCCCACACCAGGCATCAGATAGACCACGGCGTTTGGATCGCGGATGGCAGGCGAGTCCGCATGCTTGCAGCTGTCGTAATAGGCCTGGTAGCCGACGCGGTATTTGGCGACGTCGTCGGCGAGGCGCGCGATCACCGCATCGACATCGGGCTTGGCCGGATCGAACTCGATGACCAGCGGGCGGATCTTGGTGCGCAGGAAATGGTCGGGGCATGAGGTGCCCAGTGCCGCCAGCGGGCGCAGATCTCTGGAGTTGACGAATTCGAGCACGGCGGCCGAATCGTCGAAATGGCCAAGCTTGTGGCTCTTTTCCGAGATCAGGCCGCGAATCCTGGGCATCAGTTTCGCGGCGATGGCGCGACGCTCAGCGGCGTCGAGCGACTTGACCACTTCGCCGCCGAAAATGGCGAGGCCTTCGGAGCGGCGCTCGAACCACTCGATCGCCTGGTTGATCACCGAGATCGTCGTCTCGTAGCATTCCTTGGGCGTGTCGCCCCAGGTGAACAGGCCGTGGCTTTCGAGGATGACCCCCTTGGCTGCGGGGTGTTCGACACAGAATTTCTCCAGCCACAGGCCAAGTTCGAAGCCGGGCCGCTTCCACGGCAGCCAGCCGATGGCGTCGCCGAAGATCTCCGTCGTCAATGCCTTGGAATCCTTGGCCGCCGCGATGGCGATGATGGCGTCGGGATGCATGTGGTCGACGAAAGGCTTCGGCACATAGGCATGCAGTGGCGTGTCGATCGAGGCCGCGCGCGGATTTAAGTTGAAGGTGCAGTGGGGAAGATACCCCACCATCTCGTCCTCGTGCTCGACGCCGCGATAGAGGCTTTTGAGCGCGCGCAGTTTGTCCATGTAGAGCGTGGCGAAACCGTCGAGCTTGATCGAAGCGCTGTCGCCGCCGGAGCCCTTGACCCAGAGCACTTCGACATCAGCGCCGCTGAGCGGATCCTTCTGCCAGATCTTGGACGACGTGTTGCCACCGCCATAGTTGGTGACGCGCTTGTCGGAGCCGAGCGTGTTCGAGCGATAGACCAGAAGCTCAGGCCCGCTCATCCCCTGGGCCTTCGTATCGTCCCACAGATTGGCAAGGCGCGAGCCGGAGCGCTTGTCGAGCATAGGTATCCTCCCTGGGACGCAAAAAGCCGCGGTCCATTTTGCCCGGAATGTCTACGCAAGAGGCTCGCTTGTCAATCACAAACGATCAATATCGATCATATTGCGCTGCACAATGAAATTATGTGATCGGAAATGATTGACAGTGCTTGTTTTGAGTGCCTAGATGGCAATGCAGGGAGGAACCATGCACGAAAAAGAGCGCCACAGGATCATTCTGTCCGCCGTCCAGGAAAAGCCTGTGGTGACGGTGCAGGAGATGGTCGACCTGACGGAGTCCTCCGAGGCGACGATCCGGCGTGACATCGCGGCTCTTCACGTGCAAAAGCGCCTGCGCCGGGTGCGCGGCGGCGCCGAGGCGATCTCGCCGCCGCAATTCATCGGCCTGGCCGGCCGGCCCTTTTCCGTCAACGAAACGATCAACGCCGCGCAGAAGCGGGCCATCGCCCGAGAAGCCGTGGAATTGTGCGGGGACGGCGAGCCGATCATCATCAATGGCGGCACCACCACCTTCCAGATGGTGCATTTCCTGACCGGCCGCCGCATGCCGATCTTCACCAATTCGTTCCCGATCGCCGAGCATCTGCTCAAGCATTCCAAGAACACGGTGATGCTGTCGGGTGGCACCATCTACCGCGAGCAGAACATCATCCTGTCGCCCTTCGACAATGACGTGACGCGCAATTTCTACGCGCGCCGCATGTTCATGGGGGCGCAAGGCCTGGGACCGCTCGGCCTGATGGAAGGCGATCCGCTGCTGATCCAGGCCGAGCAGAAGCTTATCGACCAGGCCGACGAATTGGTCGTGCTGGTCGATTCCTCGAAATTCCGCAAACGCTCCAGCCTGATCCTGTGCGGGTTGTCGCGCATCGCCACGGTCATCACCGATGACGGCATCGAGGATCGCGAAGCCAAGATGTTGGAGACCGCCGGCGTGACGCTGATCGTCGCCCGCAAATCGGCAAAGGAAGAATCTTCACTGCAGGCCTGAGACGCCCGCAGCGGCGATGGAAATGCAACGCTCAAGGGAGGATATACGATGAGCTTCTTGAAGAAATTGATGGTTACCGCGGCCTTTTCCGCCGCCATGTTCGTGAATGCGGCCTATGCCGAGAATGTCAAGATCGCGCTGGTGGTGAAGTCGCTCGGCAACGGCTTCTTCGACGCGGCCAACAAGGGCGCCGAAGAGGCGGCCAAGGAACTCGGCGACGTCGACATCATCTACACCGGCCCGACCAAGGCGACCGCCGAAGCGCAGATCGAAGTGGTCAACTCGCTGATCGCCCAGAAGGTCAACGCCATCGCCATTTCCGCCAATGACGCCGACGCGCTGGTGCCGGTGCTGAAGAAGGCCATGGAGCGCGGCATCACCGTCATCTCCTGGGATTCCGGTGTCGCCAAGGAAGGCCGCCAGCTTCACCTCAACCCGTCCGATACCGGCCTGATCGGCGAGACCATCATCAAGCTTGCCGCCGACTACCTGCCGGAAGGCGGCGATGTCGCCATCCTGTCGGCCTCCTCGACCGCGACCAACCAGAACGCCTGGATCGACGCGGCAAAGAAAGTCCTGCCGGAGAAGTTCCCCAAGATCAAACTCGTCGCCACCGTCTATGGCGATGACGACTCGGCCAAGAGCACCGACGAAGCCAAGGGCCTGCTAAAGTCGTACCCGAACCTCAAGGCGATCATCGCGCCGACCACCGTTGGCGTCGTTGCCGCCGCACAGGTCGTCACCGACGAGAACCTGATCGGCAAGGTCAACGTCACCGGCCTCGCGCTGCCGTCCGAGTTCAAGAAGTTCATCGACAACGGCGCCAGCCAGGCGGTCGCGCTGTGGAACCCGATCGACCTCGGCTACTCCGCCGTCTACCTCGCCCATGACCTGGCGGTGAAGAAGGAAGAAGCAAAGCCCGGCGCCACGCTGTCGATCGGCCGCGTCGGCAAGGTGACGCTCGACGACACCAACTCGGCTGCGATGGCTCCGCCCTTCCAGTTCGACAAGACCAACATCGAGAAGTTTTCCAAGATCTATTGATCTCGGCCCCTCTCAAGCTGTCGCGGCGGGGCTCACGTCCCGCCGCGATTTTAAACGGACCTTGTTTCAGGGCTTGATACACAACCATGGACACGACAGCCCAACACGGCGCGGCAATGGAGAGGCCCTTGGCCTCCACCCCACGCCTGACGCTGTCCGCCATCTCGAAGAGCTTTCCCGGCGTGCGCGCGCTGCACAATGTCAGCCTGTCGCTCTACCCCGGCCAGGTGACCGCATTGATCGGCGAGAACGGCGCCGGCAAGTCGACGCTGGTCAAGATCATGACAGGCATCTACCAACCGGATGCCGGCACGATCAGCATCGACGGCCAGGCCGTCACCCTGCCCAGCGCGCATGCCGCCTTCGGCCATGGGGTCACCGCCATCCATCAGGAAACGGTGCTGTTCGATGATTTGACGGTCGCTGAAAATATCTTTCTTGGCCATGCGCCACGCTCGCGCTTCGGCACCATCGACTGGCGCACGATGCGCAAGAATGCGCGCGAAGTGCTGGACACCATGCATGCCGGCCATATCGATGCCGACGCACGGCTGAAGGACCTCGGCATTGCCAACAAGCACCTCGTCGCGGTGGCGCGCGCCATGTCGATCGACGCGCGGATCGTCATCATGGACGAGCCGACCGCCGCCCTTTCGATGAAGGAGATCGAGGAGCTTTTCCTGTTGATCGAATTCCTCAAGAGCGAGGGCAAAGCGATCCTGTTCATCAGTCACAAGTTCGACGAGATCTATCGTATCGCCGATCGCTACACGGTGTTCCGCGACGGCGAAATGGTCGGCGAAGGGCTGATCAAGGATGCCGGCCAGAGCCAGATCGTGCGCATGATGGTCGGCCGCTCGGTCGATCATATCTTTCCGCAGCGCAAGGCCGAGATCGGCGCGCCGGTGCTCTCGGTCGCCGGCCTGTCGCACCCGACCGAATTCAGGGATATCGGCTTCGAACTGCACAAGGGTGAGATCCTGGGCTTCTACGGCCTTGTCGGCGCCGGGCGCAGCGAGGTGATGCAGGCAATATCGGGTATCACCCGCGCCTCAGGCGGCACGATCACGTTGGACGGCAAGGTAATCGCGCCGAAATCAGCAGCGGATTCGATCGAAGCCGGCATCGTCTATGTGCCGGAGGAACGCGGCAAGCAAGGCGTGGTGATCGGCCTGCCGATCTTCCAGAACGTGTCGCTGCCCTCACTCAAGCGCACTTCCAAGTCAGGCCTGCTGCGGCTGTCGGAAGAGTTCGCGCTCGCCCGCTCCTACACCGAGCGGCTTGACCTCAGGGCCTCCTCGCTCAGCCAGGATGTCGGCACGCTGTCGGGCGGCAACCAGCAGAAGATCGTCATCGCCAAATGGCTGGCGACCGCGCCCAAGGTGATCATCCTGGACGAACCGACCAAGGGCATCGACATCGGCTCCAAGGCCGCCGTGCACGGCTTCATGGCCGAACTCGTGGCGCAGGGCCTGTCGGTGATCATGGTGTCGTCGGAATTGCCGGAGATTCTCGGCATGTCCGACCGCGTCGTCGTGATGCGCGAGGGGCTTGTCGCGGCCGTCTACGACAACAAGGGACTCGACGCCGAAACGCTGGTTCGGACAGCAGCGGGAATCGCGGCATGAAGGCTCTCCTGAAATACCGCGAGATCTGGCTGGCCGCTGCCATCGTCGTGCTGATCGCGCTGATCTCGACCCGCTTCCCCGCCTTTGCCGATCCAGGCAATCTGCGCCAGGTATTCAACGACACCTCGATCCTGATGATCCTGGCGCTTGGGCAGATGGTGGTCATCCTGACGCGATCGATCGACCTGTCGATGGCCTCCAACCTTTGCTTCACCGGCATGGTGGTGGCGATGCTGAATGCCGCGCACCCGGCGATCCCTATCCCGGTGCTGATCGTCACCGCGCTCGCCGTCGGGTTGGTGCTCGGGGCCATAAACGGCCTTCTGGTGTGGCGGCTGAACATCCCTTCGATCGTGGTGACATTGGGCACGCTGACCATCTATCGCGGCGCCACCTTCGTGCTGTCTGGCGGCGCCTGGGTCAATGCCGACAAGATGAGCCCTGAATTCATCGACTTCCAGCGCGCCGCCTTCCTCGGCATCCCGGTGCTGTCCTGGATCGCCATACTGGTCATCGCGCTGTTCTTCATCCTGATGACACGCACGGCGCTCGGCCGCTCGATCTACGCCATCGGCGTCAACCCGACGGCATCGGTCTATACCGGCATCGACGTCGGCCGGACGAAATTCATCGTCTTCTGCATCTCCGGCATGATCGGCGGCCTTGCCGGCTACCTCTGGATCTCACGCTACGTGATCGCCTCGGTCGAAGTCGCCAACGGCTATGAACTCAACATCATCGCCGCCTGTGTCATCGGCGGCATCTCGATCGCCGGCGGCATCGGCTCGGTCGGCGGCGCGGTGCTGGGGGCGCTGTTCCTCGGCATCATTTCCAATGCGCTGCCGGTCATCAACATCTCGCCCTTCTGGCAGATGGCGATTTCGGGCAGCGCCATCATCCTGGCCGTCGTGCTCAACGCTCGCGGCGAACGCCAGCAGGGCCGCATCATCCTGAGAAAGGTGGAGGCGGCATGACCGACATCCCCGCCCCGCGCCATATTCCCGACCGGCTCGACAAGCCGCTGTCTTCAGCGATCTTTTCCTGGGAGGCGCTGCTGGTGGTGGTGGCCGTCGCCATCTTCGCCATCAACAGCTTCGCCTCGCCCTATTTCCTCGACCCCTATTCGCTGTCGGACCTGACCTTCAACTTCACAGAGAAGGGCCTGATCGCCTTCGCCATGGCGCTGCTGATCATTTCGGGCGAGATCGACCTGTCGGTGGCCGCTATCATCGCGCTCGCCTCGACCATGATGGGCATGGCGGTGCAGGCAGGTGCCGGAACCCCGGCGCTGGTGGCGATCGGCATCGTCGTCGGCCTCGGCTGCGGTGCCTTCAACGGACTGCTGGTGACACGGCTCGGCCTGCCCTCCATCGTCGTCACCATCGGCACGATGAGCCTGTTTCGCGGCATCGCCTTCATCATCCTCGGCGACCAGGCCTACAAGGGCTACCCCGAAAGCTTCGCCTTCTTCGGCCAGGGCTATGTCTGGTGGGTCGTGTCGTTCGAACTGGTGCTCTTCCTGATCGCGGCCGTCGTCTACTGGTTCCTTCTGCACCGCACCAGCTTCGGCCGCCGTGTCTTCGCCATCGGCAACAATCCGGTCGCGGCGCAGTTTTCCGGCGTGCGCGTCGGCCGCATCAAGTTCATCCTGTTCTGCCTGACCGGACTGATGTCGGGCATCGCCTCGGTGCTGATCACTTCGCGGCTTGGTTCGACAAGGCCGTCGATCGCGCAAGGCTATGAGCTGGAAGTCATCACCATGGTGGTGCTCGGCGGCGTCAGCATTCTGGGCGGCGCCGGCAGCATTGTCGGCGTGGTGCTCGCGGCCTTCATCATGGGGCTTGTGACCTTCGGCCTCGGCCTGCTCAACGTTCCCGGTATCGTCATGTCGATCTTCATCGGCCTGCTGCTGATCATCGTCATCGCGCTGCCGATCGTCTGGCGGCGGCTGCGCGGGGGACGCTGATGCCGCAGAAATACGCGTTCAAGATGCAGCTCAAGCCCGGCATGAAGGCCGAGTACAGGAAGCGTCACGACGAGATCTGGCCGGCGCTGATCGCGCTCTTGAAGCAGGCCGGCGTCTCCGATTACTCGATCCATCTCGACGAGGAGACCAACACCCTGTTCGGCGTGCTGTGGCGGCGCGACGACCACGGCATGGACGAATTGCCCAAGCATCCGGTGATGCAGCGCTGGTGGGCTGACATGGCCGACATCATGGAAACCAGGCCTGACAACGAGCCGGTGGTGGTGCCGCTGGAAACCGTGTTCCACATGGAATGAGTGCGATGCGCCACATCGCCGTGATCGACATCGGCAAGACCAACGCCAAGGTGGCGCTGGTGGACCTCACAACGTTGAGCGAAGTCGCGCTGCGCCGGATGGCCAATGCGCCGGTGCGGCAGGCGCCCTACCCGCACCATGATGTCGAAGCGCTGTGGATATTCATGCTCGACAGCCTGGCCAGCCTCAACCGCGAACAGCGCATCGACGCCATTTCGATCACCACCCACGGTGCGACCGGCGCGTTGGTCGATGCCTTGGGTGAATTGGTGCTGCCGGTACTCGACTATGAATTCGATGGTCCCGACGCGCTGGCGGCGGACTATGACGCGATCCGCCCGCCCTTCGCCGAGACCGGCACGCCGCGCCTGCCGCTCGGCCTCAATCTCGGTGCGCAGTTCTTCTGGCAGCAGAAACGCTTTCCGGCCGATTTTGCGCGGGCCGCGGCGATGCTGATGTATCCGCAATACTGGGCCTTGCGCCTCACCGGCGTTACCGCAAACGAGGTTACCTCGCTGGGCTGCCACACGGATCTCTGGGACCCATGGAAGGTGGATTTCTCGTCATTGGTCGACCGCATGGACTGGCGCGGCCTGATGGCGCCGGTGCGACCGGCGAGAGACCGTCTCGGCCCGATCCTGCCCGCGCTCGCGGCGCAAACCGGGCTTGATCCGCAAACCCCGGTGTTCTGCGGCCTGCACGATTCCAACGCCTCGCTGCTGCCGCATCTCTTGTCGGATGCGCCACCCTTCTCGGTTGTCTCGACCGGGACCTGGGTGGTGTCGATGGCGGTCGGCGGGAGGCCGGTCAAGCTCGACCCGGCGCGCGATACGCTGGTCAATGTCAATGCACTCGGCAATCCCGTGCCGTCGGCTCGTTTCATGGGCGGGCGCGAATTCTCGCTGCTGACGGACGGCAAGTCGCAGGATTACAGCGGCGGCGACGTGCTGGCGGTCCTGACCAACAAGATGCTGCTTTTGCCGTCGACGCAGCAAGGTTCGGGACCGTTTCCGCACCTTGCGGCGGCATGGCTCAATGCCGACGGCATGAACAATGCCGAGCGTTTTGCCACCATCTCGTTCTATCTTGCGCTGATGACGGCGACCTGTCTCGAGCTGATCGGCGCCGACGGTCCGACCACCGTGGAAGGACCCTTTGCCCGCAACCGGCTGTTTGTCCACATGCTGGCGGCGGCCACCGCCCGCAGCGTCGTCGCCTCGGAAGCCGCGACCGGCACCAGCATTGGCGCCGCATTGCTGGCATCGGATCAGGCCGCCACGCACGGCAACGGCGAAAGGCTGGAACCACCGACCGACCCGGCCTGGGCGGACTATGTCAGCGCATGGCGCGCGGCGGTCGCGGCACAGGGCTGATTACAGGATCCGCTTGCCGAAGGCCGACATGATGAAATTGACGGTATCGGTGCCGATCCTGGGCTCCAGATCCTTGGTCAGGCTAGAGACATCCATCGACAGCAGGCCGCCGGACAGCGCGATCGCCTCCATCGCCTGATGCGTTTCGCGCACTGTCAGCCCGCCGGAGCCAGCAGCCCAGCCGGCGAATTCGGTCGCTGTCGGCGAATAGCTGACATGAAAGCCTTGCGTGCCCGACGTGGCGATGCGGATCGCTTCATGCATCAGGTCGCGCATGCCCATGGCGTCGATGTCGGTCATGGTGAAGGCCGACACCCGCGAATCCTTCAGCACCCGCGCCTCGGCCGGATCGGCATGGCGCAAGCCGACGATAACGACATTTTCCGGCGACAGCTGCGGCTGCAGCGCGCCGGCCTTGTGGTCGAGCCCGAGCGCACGCGCCAGCACCGAGGCCTCCGGCAGATCGATGCCCTCTTCGTCCTCGGGCATCAGGGCGGCGATGGAATCGATCCAGATCAGGCCGAAGGAGTGCGTCGCGCGCGCCGTCACGGTCAGCGCCTTGTGGACGACGCGACGGTCGGCGCCCGCGGTGAGACGGATCAGCCCCGAGGGGGGTCGCTCGACATCGGCCAGTTCGACGACGTCGAAATTCATCGCCTCCAGCCGCCCGCCCGTCCCCTCGCGGACGAGGATGCCGGCGGCTTCCGTTTCAGCCGAGATCGACACCATCTTGCGGCCGGAAAAGTCCGCGACGTCGTGCATCGGCGCCTTCTCGACATATTCCGAAGTCATCGCCAGCAGCATGGCGCCATAACTCATGCGGAAGGCGACGCGGTCGCCGACGGCGGGTGGCGGATCGGCATCCTGGACGTCGAGCAGCAGATGGTCGCTGGAGGCGCCGAGCACCCTTATCCCCTTGGCGATCGGCGTCAGCCCTTCGACCAGCACGTCCTCGCGGCCGATATTGGCGATGGCGCGCAGCCTGTCGCCTTCGTCGGGAAAGACCGGCTGGTTGCCGAAGGCGTCGTAGCCGGACTCGCCGATCGGCCGCGACGGCTTGAGCTTGACCTCGATGATGTCGCTGGTCAGCCGGCAGGCATCGGGTTCGAGTTCGGCCCATGGCATCTCGCGAAAAGTCTCGACGCCGCCTTGCAGGATAGCCTCGCCGACCCTGAGATTGTTGATGCCGGCGGGCAGCCTGCCCTCGAGCAGCAGCGTCAGCGACGACGAGGCACCGCCTGAGATCCAGTCGAGACTTTTGCCGGACAGGCGCTCGGTCTTGTAGGCGTGAGCGACGAGCTGGCCAAGATTCTCCGGCGTCGGCATGATGGCGCCGAAGCAGCCAAGATTGGTGCCGATGCCGGCTATGCGAACCCCTTTGAATTCGAGGATCTTCTCGACGGTGGGTATCAGGTCGCTCGGCCAGATGCCTTCACGGAGATCGCCGAGATCGATCATGAGCATGATGTCGTGGACGCGGCCCATGCGCTCGGCGATGCGCGAAATCTCGCGAATGGTGGCGAGTTCCGATTGCAGACTGATGTCGACGGTGCGCACCACCTCCTCGACGCGCGCCATGGGTGGGCTGCGCAGCAGCATGATCGGCGCGTTGATGCCGCTGTCGCGCAGCCGGCGGATGTTCTCGAAACGCGATTCGGCAATGCCGGCGACGCCGCCGCGCAGCATGGCGCGCGCCACTTGCGGCATGCCGCACATGCCCTTGGTGACGCCGAACACCTTGATGCCCGACAGCGCGCAGCGCTCGACGATGGTGCGGGCGTTGCGCTCGATCCGGCCAAGGTCGATGGCGACTTGCGGTCCCGACATGCCTAGCCTCCGTAGACCAGCCCCTGCGGGTCGATCTCCGGCTTGCGGCCGGCGACAAGGTCGGCCAGGAATTTCCCGGAGCCGCAGGCCATCGTCCAGCCGACATGGCCGTGGCCGGTGTCGAGATAGAGATTCTCATAGCGCGCCTGGCCAATGACCGGCACGGAGTTCGGCATCATTGGCCGCAGGCCGGCCCACAGCTCCGCTTTCTTCTCGTCGAAGGCGCCGGGAAAGAGATCCCTGGCGGTCCTGAACATGGTGGCAAAGTCGCTTGGCTTGTGGGTGCGGTCGAAGCCTGTGAATTCGGCGGTCGAGGCCAACCGCAAGCGATTGCCAAGGCGCGAATAGGCCATCAGCTGGTCTTCATCGGCGCCACCCATGGTCGGGCCCTTGCTCTCGTCTTCCAACGGAATGGTCGCGGTGTAACCCTTCACCGGATAGACCGGCAGGTCGATGCCGTAGCGGCGGCCGAGCAGGCCGCTTTCCGGACCCATCGAGATAACCACCGCATCGCCTGAGACGGTGCCGGCGGAGGTCATCACCGCGCGCACCCGGCCGCCCTCGATGTCGAGGCCTTCGACCGTCGTGCCGTAGAGAAATCTCACGCCGAGCTTTTCGGCGGCATGGGCAGCGAGCTTCTCCACGAACTGCCGGGAATCGCCGGTCTGGTCGATCGGCGAGTAGACGCCGCCGGCGATCTTTTCCTTCACGCCGGCAAGGCCCGGTTCAAGCTCGACCAGCCGGTCGCGGCCGACGATCTCGATCGGCAGGCCATGCTCGGCCAGGTATCGGTAATTGTCGGTGCCGGTATCGAGGCTGTGCTGCGAGCGGAAGAAATAGAGGATGCCCTTCTTGCGCTCGTCATAGTGGATGCCGGTGTCGGCCGAGATGGCGTTGATGCACTCACGCGAATAGAGTGCCAGGCGCAGCTTGACCTGGCTGTTGGCGCGCAGGCGGGCCACGGTGCACTGGCGCAGGAAACGCAGGCTCCAGGCAAGGAAATAAGGATCGAAGCGCAGCCGCACCTTGATGCCGAGATCATGGTTGTAGAGCCCGCGCAGGAAGGTCTTCAGCGCCGCCGGCGAGGCCCAGGCGGTGGCGTCGCCCGGCGAAACCAGCCCTGCATTCGACTGGCTGGTGCCACGCGCCGGCGCCGGATGGCGCTCTACCACGGTGACCTCATGACCGTCGGCGGCCAGATAATAGGCCGCCGCCGTGCCGACGACGCCAGCTCCAAGCACCGTTATCTTCATGCCATCCCCCAAAAGCTCGCAGCGGCACGGCGCTTCCACGCCGTGTCGCGACTGCTTCCATAGCGTGTCACCGCGCGCGTTGCGAGCCCTCGGGGAACCTGGCTCAGCCGCGTGTGGAGTTCTTGCTGGTCAGGATGCGTTCCCAGGCGAGCGCGTCGGCGACGATCTGGTCGAGGTCATCGCGTTGCGGGGCCCAGCCGAGTTCCGCTCGCGCGAGGTCCGAATTGGCGACCACGGCCGCCGCATCGCCGGGACGCCGATCGCCCATCCTCACCTCGAAATCATGGCCGAAGGCGCGCCGCACGCTGTCGATCACCTCGAGCACGGAATAGCCATGGCTGTAGCCGCAATTGGCGACGAGGCTCGTGCCTCCCTCGCGCAACCGCTGCAAGGCAAGGCGATGCGCGGCGGCCAGGTCGCTGACATGGATGTAATCGCGCATGCAGGTGCCGTCCGGCGTCGGGTAGTCGGTGCCGAACACCTGCATGAAGGGACGCTTGCCAAGCGCGGTCTCGCAGGCAACCTTGATAAGGTGCGTGGCGCCTGGCGTCGACTGGCCCGTGCGGCCCTTCGGGTCGGCGCCGGCGACGTTGAAGTAGCGAAGCGCCGTGTAGCGGATGTCGTGCGCAAGGCCCGCGTCGCGCAGCATCCATTCGCTCATCAATTTGGAGAGGCCGTAGGGCGATTCGGGCGCCAGGCGGGCGTCCTCGCGCACCGGCTCAAGCCCGGCGCCTCCATAAACGGCGGCGGTCGAGGAAAAGATGAAATTGGGTACACCCTCGCGCACCGCGGTTTCGATCAGCGTGCGCGTCTTTGAGGTGTTGTTATCATAATAGGCAAGCGGGTCGGCAACCGATTCCGGAACCACGATGGAGCCGGCGAAATGGATAATGGCGTCGACCTGATTGTCCCGGATGATCGATCCGACCAATTCCTTGTCGGCGACATCGCCGACGACGAGCTTTGCCTCCGGCGCAACCGCCCATTCGAAGCCGGTCGAAAGCCGGTCGAGAACGACCACGCTGTCGCCGGCATCCAGCAATTCCCAGACCATGTGGCTGCCGATATAGCCGGCGCCACCTGTCACCAAAACCGTCATCCGCATCCTCGCATCTCAAGATTTATCGGAAACTGTCTCAAACACCGCCTTACTGGAAAGCCCTCCGCATGGCCATTAGAACCCTTGGTAACCGGCGTTCACTTGATGTGGCATCGTGTGGAAACAAAAGTGATCCACAGAGCGTGTCCTGGACTGGGAATAGGCCACGATCCGCCAGCGTTAGGAACAGGTGCGGGGCGTGGCATTTTGACCAAAACGGCCTGGTGGACGACCCATAGGGCAATGATTATGATCCCGCGCAAAATTGGGAAGCCGACATGAACTACCAGCGGTTCTTCGAAGAAGCGATCGACCAGCTCCATGCGGAGCGTCGCTATCGCGTCTTCGCCGATCTCGAGCGTATCGCGGGCAAGTTTCCGCGCGCCATCTGGCGCTCCAACGGCCGCGCCGAGGAAATCACCGTCTGGTGCTCCAACGACTATCTCGGCATGGGCCAGCACGCGGATGTCATCGCCGCCTTCCAGAACGCGGCCGGCAAGATGGGTTCGGGCGCCGGAGGCACCCGCAACATCTCCGGTACCTCCAACCCGCTGGTCGAGCTCGAGCAGGAACTCGCCGACCTGCACGGCAAGGAGGCCGCGCTGGTCTTTACCTCCGGCTTCGTCTCCAACGAAGCTTCGATCTCGACCATTGCCCGGCTTTTGCCCAACTGCCTGATCATCTCGGACGAGTTGAACCACGCCTCGATGATCGAGGGCGTGCGGCGCTCGGGCGCGGAAAAGAAGATCTTCCGCCACAATGACGTCGCGCATCTGGAAAGCCTGCTGCAGGCCGCGGGGCGCGAGCGCGCCAAGCTGATCGTCTTCGAAAGCGTCTATTCGATGGACGGCGACATCGCGCCGATCCGGGAGATCGTCGACCTCGCCGAGCGCTACAACGCCATGACCTATATCGACGAGGTCCATGCCGTGGGCATGTACGGACCGCGCGGCGGCGGCATCACCGAGCGCGAAGGCCTTGCCGACCGCATCGACATCATCCAGGGCACGCTGGCCAAGGCGTTCGGCACGCTGGGCGGCTACATCACCGGCACCAGCGCGGTGATCGACGCGGTTCGCTCCTATGCGCCGGGTTTCATCTTCACCACGGCGCTGCCGCCGGCGATCGCCGCCGCCACCACCGCCTCCATCCGCCATCTCAAGCGTTCGCAGGCCGAGCGCGACGCGCAGCAGCAGCAGGCGAGCCGAACCAAACACATCCTGGCGGCCGCCGGCCTGCCGGTGATGGAATCGGCGACCCATATCGTGCCGGTGCTGGTTGGCGATCCGGAGCTTTGCAAGATGGCGAGCGACCGGCTGCTTGGCGTCCACGGCATCTACATCCAGCCGATCAACTACCCGACCGTGCCGCGCGGCACCGAGCGGCTGCGCATCACGCCGACACCGTTCCATTCCGATGCGCTGATCGCCGAACTGCAGGATGCGCTGGTCGAGACCTGGGATGCGCTCGGCATTCCCTATGCCAGTTCCGGCCAACCTTCGGTCGCCAAGACCGACCGCATCATTCCGCTCCTGGTCCCCAAGTCGGGCGGCTGAAAATCGGGCGGCTGATCCCGGGCGGCTAAAGCCGCCTTCGGCTCAAACGCTCTTCATCCACTTCGCCAGCCGGTGCGCCGCTTCCTCGATCTGATCGAGGCGGCGGTGGAAGCACAGTCTGAGGAAGGCCTCGCCGCCGGGACCAAAGGCCGTGCCCGGCGCCAGGCCGACATTGGCCTTGTCGACGATCTCGAAAGCGGCCGCGCGCGAATCGGTGATGCCGTCGACGGCGAAGAACAGATAGAAAGCGCCCTGCGGCACGGTGAACCGGGCCCGGCCGGTGGCTCCGAGAATGCCGCAGACCAGGTCGCGTGCCTTCCTCGCCCGCTCCACCTGCTCGGCGACGAAGCCATCGCCCTCGTCGAGCGCGGCGATCGCACCGCGCTGCATGAATTGGGCAACACCCGAGTTCGAATACTGGATCAGGTTCTCGAACACCTGCTGCAGGCTCGGATGCGTCTTGATCCAACCGACACGCCAGCCGGTCATGGCCCAGTTCTTGGAAAAGGAGTTGACGAACAGGATGCGGTCCTCCGCCGTCGCGATGTCGAGGAAGGACGGCGCACGGCCATGGCCATAGTGGAACAGCGAATAGATCTCGTCGGCGATGATCCAGAGGTTCTTCGCCCGCGCAAGATCGAGAATCGCCTGCAAGGTCTCGCGATCGGCGGTCCAGCCGGTTGGGTTCGAGGGCGTGTTGATGAACAGCGCCCTGGTGCGCGGCGTGATCGCCGCCGCTATCTTCTCGACGTCGCAGGACCAGCCATTGCCGGAGTTGTCGAGCGTGACCGGCACCGGAACGGCTCCCGATATCGCCGCTGCAGCATCGAAATTCGGCCAGGCCGGCGACAGATAGATAACCTCGTCGCCGGCTCCGGCCAGCGCGTCGAGCGCCAGCTGGATGGCATGCATGCCGGAGCCGGTGACGATGAACTGCTCCTCGGGGAACGTCCTGGCGAAATGCCTGGCATAATAGCGGGCAAGCGCCTGCCTGAGGTCAGGAATACCTTTCTGCCAAGTGTAGAAGGTCTCACCATTGGACAATCCCCGAGCAGCGGCGTCGGAAATGAAGGCCGGCGTCGGCAGGTCGCCCTCACCCGCCCAAAGCGGGATCAACCCCTCGCGCAGGCGGCCGTAGTTGACGACGGCGACAATGCCGCTTTCAGGTGCCGCGCGGGCTTCGGCGCGCAAGCTGTCGATCAATGTCATGGCGGGTCTGTTCCGGTCTCAAGCGTTGGTCAGCGCTCCTTACCAGATGCGAAAACAGAAAACCCCGGCCGCGAGCGACCGGGGTTTTGGTCCAGCAATGGCAGGCCGAGTTATTTCCTGGCGAGCAGATCGCGGATCTCGGTCAGCAGGGCGACATCGGCGGGGGGCGGCGCGGCGGCTGGCGCGGGCTTCTCGGCCTCAAGCCGACGGCGCAGATTGTTCACCGCCTTGACCATCAGGAAGATGATGAAGGCGAGGATGATGAAGTTCAGCACCACGGTGATGAAACTGCCATATGCAAAAACAGCACCTTGCTTTTTGGCGTCCGCAAGCGAGGTGGCGTTGACGGCCGAGGAAAGGCCGAAGAAATAGTTGTTGAAGTCCAGACCACCGAAAATCGCGCCGACGATCGGCATGATGATGTCGTTGACCAGCGAAGTGACGATCGTGCTGAAAGCGCCGCCGATGATGACACCGACGGCCAAGTCCATCACGTTACCCTTGGAAATGAATTCCTGGAATTCTTTCAGCATTTCGACCCTCCTTGTCATGACCGGTCGCGCTGCCGTTCCGTCCTTCGGCATCGACCGTGGGCACAATAACAAAAACCTGAAGTTGCAACATGGGTAAAAGGGAGAAAGCAACCGCTTTCTCCTTCCCTCACGTCAACCTCCGGAAGTCGCGCCCTTCATGCGCCCAAAGCCGCGATGGACTTGGGGCCCAAGCTGTGATTGCGTTCGGACAAGCCGGATAAAAAAGGCGGCGAAGGAGGAAATTCCAGGCGTGCAGGGCTTGTTCATCGTCATCATCGCGATCGCCTATGTGACGCTGCTGTTCGCCATCGCCAGCCTGGGCGATCGTCGCTCGGCCATTTCAGGGCCGGGCCGGGCAAGGCCGCTCATCTACGCGCTCAGCCTGGCGATCTACTGCACCTCGTGGACCTTTTTCGGCTCCGTCGGCCTCTCGTCCGAACGCGGCCTCGAATTCCTCGGCATCTACACCGGTCCGGTGCTGGTGTTCGTGTTCGGCTTTCCCCTGCTCAACCGCATCGTACGGCTGGCCAAGACCGAGAAGATCACTTCGATCGCGGACTTCCTCGGCGCGCGCTACGGCAAGAGCTTCACCGTCGCGGCGATCGCCACGCTGATCGCCACCATCGGCGCGGTACCCTATATCGCGCTTCAATTGAAGGCGATTTCCGGCTCGGTCAGCTTGATGGTCGAGCACTATACGGGATCGCCACCCTCCTTCGATCCGTTCGTCAGCGACATCTCGCTGGTCGTGGCGATGCTTCTGGCGTTGTTTGCCGTGCTGTTCGGCACCCGCCATGCCGACGCCACCGAACATCAGGACGGGCTGGTGCTGGCGGTGGCGGTCGAAACCGTGGTCAAGCTCGCCGCCTTCCTGGCGATCGGCCTGATGGTCACCTTCCTGATCTTCGGCGGCCCGGGCGACATGTTCGCCAAGCTGGCGCAAAACGGGCAGGTGCGGCAGGCGATGGGCTACAACACCTCGCTTGCCACCTGGCTGGTGCTGACGGGCCTCAGCGGCTGTGCCATAATCATGCTGCCGCGGCAATTCTACGTCACCATCGTCGAGAACCGCGGCGAGGCCGAGCTGCGCACAGCGACCTGGGTGTTTCCGCTCTATCTCGTGGCGATCAACCTATTCGTGCTGCCGATCGCGTTTGCCGGCCTGTCGCTGGTCGGCACCGGCACCAGCAGCGATCTCTACGTGCTGTCGCTGCCGCTGTTCAGCGGCCACGACCTGCTGGCCATGGCGGCCTTCATCGGTGGGTTGTCCGCGGCAACGGCCATGGTGATCGTCGAAAGCGTGGCGCTGTCGATCATGATCTCCAATGACCTCGTCATTCCACTGTTCGTGCGCCGCCTGCTCAAGACCTCGACCTTGGAGACCGAAGACTGGTCGACGCTCATCCTCAACGTGCGGCGCGGAGCGATCTTCATCCTTCTGTTCATCGCCTTCCTCTACTATCGCGAGAGCACCAACAGCGCGCGGCTGTCGTCGATCGGCCTGATGTCGTTCGCGGCCATCGCGCAATTCGCGCCGGCGCTGATCGGCGGGCTGATCTGGCGCGGCGCCAACGGCAGGGGTGCCGCGCTCGGCATGGTCGCCGGCATCCTTGTCTGGAGCTATACGCTGCTCTTGCCCTCGCTTGTCGCTCCCGACACCGACATCGTCGTGCATGGGCTGTTCGGCTTCGAGGCACTGCGCCCGCAAGCCCTGTTCGGTACGGTGGCCGAGCCGCTGAACCACGGCGTGCTGTGGAGCCTGTCGATCAACGCGGTGTTCTTCGTGCTCGGCTCGCTGTCGCGCGCGTCGGTGCCGCTGGAGCGCATCCAGGCATCGATCTTCGTGCCGCGCGACGCCGGCCCGATGCCGAGCCTGCGCCGCTTCCGCACCGCCATCACCGTCAATGACCTCAAGGACACGATCGGCCGCTATCTCGGCGTCGAGCGCACCGAGCGCTCTTTCCAGTCGTTCGAGAGGACCAACGGCACCTCGCTGCACGGCAAGGAGCAGGCGAGCATGGACGTCATCCGCTTCTCCGAGCAGCTTTTGGCCAGCGCCGTCGGCTCCTCCTCGGCGCGGCTGATCCTGTCGCTGCTGTTCAGGCGGCATGACCGCGAGTCCCGGGATGCTTTCCGCCTGCTCGACGACGCCACCGAGGCGCTGCAGCACAACCGCGACCTGCTGCAGATCGCGCTCGACCAGATGGAGCAAGGCATCACTGTCTTCGACAAGGACTTTCGCCTGATCTGCTGGAACCGCCAGTACCGGGCGCTGTTCGATCTGCCTGACGAAATGGGCCAGGTCGGCGTCTCGCTCGACCAGATCTTGCGCCACCTCGCCGAGCGAGGCGACATCCCCGCCGACCAGCGCGTGATGACGCTCAACCGTCTGACCAGTTTCGTCAGCCCCTGGCAGATGGAGCTGAAGACCAGCGGCCGCATTCTCGAACTGCGCTCCAACCCGATGCCGGACGGCGGTATCGTCGCCACCTATGCCGACATTTCCGGCCGCGTCGAGCAGGATCTGGCGCTGAAGCGCGCCAATGAATCGCTGGAGCAGCGCGTCAAGACCCGCACCATCGAGCTGACCCGGGTCAACGAGGAACTGGCGCAGGCGCAAATGCTGGCCGAGGAGGCCAATCTGGGCAAGACGCGCTTCCTCGCCGCCGCCGGCCATGACATCCTGCAGCCGTTGAACGCTGCCCGGCTCTATTGCTCCTCGTTGATCGAGAAAGCCGGCAAGGGTCCGGCCGGCAAGGCCGCGGTCAACATCGAATCCTCGCTGGAATCGGTCGAGACGATTCTCGGCGCCGTGCTCGACATCTCCCGCCTCGATGCCGGCGCGATGAAGCCGGACGATACCGCCTTCAACCTCGACGGATTGCTGCGACAGATCGGCAATGATTTTCGACCGATGGCCGCGGAAAAGAAGCTCGGCCTGACGATCATGCCGTCTTCGCTGACGGTGGTGACCGACCGCAATCTGTTGCGCCGCCTGATCCAGAACCTTGTCTCCAATGCCATCAAATATACGCGCCAGGGCCGCATCCTGGTCGGCGTGCGGCGACGCGGCGAACTGGCGGAAATCCAGGTGATCGACACCGGTATCGGCATTGCCGGCGACAAGCTGAACACGGTCTTCCATGAGTTCACCCGGCTGGACGAAGGCGCGCGCGAGGCCGAAGGCCTCGGTCTCGGCCTCTCCATCGTCGACCGCATCGCCCGGGTGCTGCGCCTGGAAATCCGTATTTTCTCCAATCCGGGCAAGGGCACGCGTTTCTCGGTCATACTGCCGGTGGCGGCTGTGGCGGCGCCGCAGCGCGAGATCGAGAAAGCACCAGCCCATGCCGCTTCCTCGCTTGCTGGGCTGACAGTACTTTGCATCGACAATGACGCGCGCATCCTCGACGGCATGCGTCTTCTGCTCGAAGGCTGGGGGTGCACCGTCGACACCGCTTCCGGATCAGGAGAGCTCCCGCGGCCTGGCGCGCGCAGGCCCGACATCGTGCTTGCCGACTATCATCTCGACGGCGTCACCGGGCTCGACGTGATCAGGACCCTGCGTGCGACCTGCGGCCAGGATCTTGCGTGTATACTGGTGACCGCCGACCGTTCCAACGAGGTGCGCGCGGCGGCCAGCGAACTCGACGTTCCGATGATCAACAAGCCGCTGAAACCGGCGGTGCTGCGCTCGATGATGGCCAGGGTCAGGCCGATGGCGTCGGCCGAGTAAGATCAGGTCTTACTCATACGCACCGCCTGGTAAGCACTATGCCAGGGCCTTCGAGATATCGTTCGCGGTCTGGATTGCCAGCGGAGCAAGACCTTTCGCCGCGGCAGGCGGGGCCGACGCCACCGCCTCGATGTCGCCGCGTCTTGGCAGGGCGAGCTATCTCGGCGAGCGGGCAGTCGGCGCGCCGGACGGCAGCGCCGCGGCCGTTGCGATCTGGATGCGCGCGATCGCACAGGCGATAGCCAAGCAAGGGTGACAGACAAGGCTGAACAATAACCTGGAGCGCATCGCCTGAATCCGTTGCCACGCCGTCACTCAGTGCGCCGGCTGCAACGGATCGCTGCCGATCTTGGACAGCAAGATAACCGCCTGGGTGCGGCTGTCGACGCCGAGCTTCTGCAGGATGGCAGAGACATGCGCCTTGACCGTCGCCTCGGAGACGCCGAGTTCGTAGGCGATCTGCTTGTTGAGCAGGCCCTCGGCCAGCATGCCGAGCACGCGGGTCTGCTGCGGGGTCAGCGCCTGCAATCTTTTGATCAGGTCCGATATTTCGGGGTCGCGCTCGACGCCGAGATCGACGCCAACCGGAGCCGCTATGTCGCCGGCCAGCACCGACTGCACGGCGTTGCGGATCTCTTCCATGCTCGCCGATTTGGAGATGAACCCGGAGGCGCCAAGATCGAGCGCACGCCTTATCGTCGCCGGATCGTCATGCGCAGAGACAACGATCAGCGGCACCGCCGGATGGATACCGCGCAGCGAGATCAGGCCGGAAAGGCCGCTGGCGCCCGGCATCGACAGGTCGAGCAGCACAAGGTCGACATCCTCATTGGCCACGACCAGCGCCTTGGCACTTTCGAAATCGCCGGCCTCGTGGATGGCGGCGACATTGCCGATGCCGGCAAGTGCCTCACGCAGCGCGCCGCGAAACAGCGGGTGATCGTCGGCGATGACGAAAGAATAGCCTGACGGCAAATGTTCCTCCCCGAATCCCGTCGATGATTTTTAGCTTTTCGGGACCAGTCGGACGATTATGAGGGGCCGCGCGCTGTTTTCAAGCGGCAAAGCCGGCACGTCCCATTTTCCTGGTTTGGATGCTCAGGTTTTCTGCGAGTTGAGCTGGGCGCCGTCGCCGCTGTCCTTGTCCATATCCTTGACGATGCCCATGAAGCCTTTCAGGAAGCGCTCCATGTAGCTCATCGTCTTGTTGAAATCCTCCTCGCTCGGGAGCTTCGATTCGAGACGGGCGGAGAGCGAATTCTCCAGCTTGGTGACGCGCTCATCCATTGCCTTCATCGAGGTCTGCAGGCGGTCGACCTCATCCTGGAAGGCGGCGCGTTCATCGGCCGCCATCTTGCAGACGAGCTGGCCCGAGCGCTCCTCGCAGAGCGACATCGCGCCGGTCTGGGTGTCCATGCGGACATAGCCGTTGTCGGATTTTTCCAGCCGGTAGCGATCGGTTTCTTCCGAATAGGCTGATACCGCGATCAGTGAACCGAGTGCGGCGGGGATCAAAATGTGATGCAGACGCATGTTGTCCTCCATGGCCAAGGCCTGAAATATCGCATGTTTGCGCCGGAAATGGGGAAGACCCTTGGCGTGGCCTTCCCCGCACGACTGGTTCGGATTATAGCGCAACCATGTCTCAGTTTATCTACAAGATAACCCCGCAAGCGCTTTGGCGCGAGGCCGAAGCCAATGGCCGCTTTACCGGGGCGCCGATCGATCTCACCGACGGCTTCATCCATTTCTCGACGGCGGCGCAGGTTCGGGAAACGGCGGCAAAGCATTTTTCCGGCCAGTCGGACCTTCTGCTCGTCGCCATCGACGGCGCCGGCCTGGGGCCTGCCCTGAAATATGAGGTGTCGCGCGGCGGTGCGCTGTTTCCGCATCTTTACGGCGTGCTGGAGCTGAAAGCCGTCAAGTGGGTGCGACCGCTGCCGCTTGGTCCCGACGGTACCCACCTCTTCCCGGCGCTGGAGGCCGAATGAGCGTGCTCGACCGGCTCGGCCAGAAGCTGCTGTTCACCTTCGATCCGGAAACCGCGCACGGCCTGTCGATCGCGGCGCTGCGCTGCGGGCTGCCGGTCGGCGCGCGGACGGTGCACGATACCAGGTTGAAGGCCAGCCTTTGCGGCCTCGATTTCCCCAACCCGCTCGGCATGGCGGCCGGCTATGACAAGAACGCCGAGGTGCCTGACGCGCTGCTTGGCCTCGGCTTCGGCTTTGCCGAGGTCGGCACGGTCACGCCGCTGCCGCAGGCCGGCAACCCGAAGCCGCGCATCTTCCGGCTGACGGCGGATGAAGCGGTGATCAACCGGCTGGGCTTCAACAATGAGGGCCATGCGGCGGCCGAAAGACGCCTTGCCGCCCGCAAGGGGCATTCCGGCATTGTCGGCGTCAACATCGGCGCCAACAAGGACAGCACCGACCGCATCAGTGACTATGAGCGCGGCGTCGTCCGCTTCGCCCCCTATGCCAGCTATCTGACGGTCAACATCTCCTCGCCCAACACCCCGGGCCTGCGCAACATGCAGGCGCGCGAACAGCTCGGCGAGCTTCTGTCGCGGGTCATGGCCGCACGCGCCATGGCGTCCGCGCAGCCGCCGGTCTTCCTGAAGATCGCGCCGGATCTGGTCGAGGCCGAGTTGGAAGACATCGCCGCCGAGGTCACCGAGAAGAAAATCGACGGCGTCATCGTCTCCAACACCACGATTTCGCGGCCGCCGCTGCGCAGCACCGGCACGACAAGCGAAACAGGCGGACTTTCCGGCAAGCCGCTGTTCGAACGCTCGACCATCGTAATGGCCAGGATGCGCAAACTGCTCGGGTCGGATATCGCCATCATCGGCGTCGGCGGCGTCGATAGCACGGATGCGGCGCTGGAAAAGATCCGCGCGGGCGCCGATCTCGTCCAGCTCTACACCAGCATGATCTATGCAGGGCCGGCACTGCCGGGCCGTATCGTCGCCGGCATGGCGCGCTTTTGCGAGACGGAGAGCCTGAACTCCATCCGCGCGTTGCGCGACAGCCATCTCGATCGGTGGGCGTCAAAGCCGCTCAGCTGAACGCCGTCCGCAGCCGCAGCCGTAGAATCGCCAGCAGGCTGAAGCCACGCGTCAGCAGGAAGACGTGAAGTGCCGCCCACAGGCCATGATTGCCGAAGGCAGGCGCGAGCGTCAGCAGCGCGACGGTAAAGACGAGAAATGACAGCAGCATCATGTTGCGCATGTCGCGCGACCATGTCGCGCCGATGAAGACGCCATCCATCTGGAACGCCAGAACGCCGCTCAGCGCGGTGAATGCCGCCCAGGGCAAATAGATGTCGGCTACCGAGCGGACCTCCTGCGATGTCGTGACGACGGCGACCAGATTGGCACCAGCCGAGAGCAGCACCAGCGTCGCGGCGCCGGCAAGCCCGAAACCCCAGAACAAGGTCAGACGCACCGCCCGCCGGAAGGGCTGCTCTGCACGTGCGCCGACGGCACGGCCCGCGAGCTGTTCGGCGGCGGTGGCAAAACCGTCGAGGAAATAACCGGCGACGAGGAAGAAGTTCATCAAGACCGCGTTGGCGGCCAGCGTCACCGTGCCGAACTGCGCACCTTGACGCGTGAACAGCGCGAAGGCGGCGAGCAGCGAGAACGACCGGATCATGATGTCGCGGTTGAGCGACAGCATGATCCGGAAGGCGCTCATGTCGAGCAGACGATGGCGCGGCAGGGACGGGGTCGAGCGGAAGCGGAGCACCACGATGGCGAGACCCAGCAGCATGGCCAGGAATTCGCCGGTGACGGTCGCCCAGGCGACGCCGGCAACGCCCCAGCCGAGCTTCAGGCCAAGCAGGAAGCAAAGCGCGATGTTGATGCCATTGAGCACCAGCTGCAGCACAAGGCCGAGCCCCCCCTCGCCGCGCCCCAGCACATAACCAAGGATCGCATAGTTGATCAGCGAGAAGGGTGCGGCAAGCAACCTGATCCTGATGTAGACGCCCATCGCCTCGCTGACGCGCGGCTCGGCGCCCATGAACCACTGCCCACCGACCGCGATCAGCGGTGAAAGCGCTGCCAGCACGATGCCGGCGACGACCGCGATCAGCACGGCGCGCCAAAACACCGCCTGTTCCTCCAGCGCGTCGCCGCGCCCGAAAGCCTGGGCGACGAGACCGGTGGTGCCGGAGCGCAGGAAATTGAAGGTGGTGAAGACGACACTGAACACCAGAGATCCCGCGGCCAGGCCGCCGAGAAGGGCCGCGTCGCCGAACTGCCCGACAACCGCCGTGTCGACCAGGCCGAGCATTGGCGTGGTCAGATAGGCCAGCGTCATCGGCACCGCTATGGCGAGCACGGAACGGTTGGTGACGACAAAAGGTCTGGCGTCGGCTGGGATTGCACCCTTGTCCAAGGGATTGCTGCCTTGCTGATTGATGCTTGATCGAGGAGCCGATGTGCCCCATTTTCCGACCACCGCGCAATCATTCTTCCCGCGATGGCCAACCGAAATCCCGGTCTGGCGCGAGCCCGCCGGATTCCGTTCATGCCCCTGCAGATCGTCCACCATCCTGACTACGACGCCGGCTTCGCTGCCAACCATCGCTTCCCGATGAGCAAGTATCCGCTCCTGATGGAGGCCTTGCGGGCACGCGGCCTGGCCGGACCCGACGCGCTCAACACAGCGGCCCCCGCACCAGCGTCATGGCTGAAGCTTGCCCATGCGGCCGACTATGTCGATCAGGTCATCGGCTGTTCGGTGCCGGAAAAAATCGAGCGTGAGATCGGTTTTCCGGTCGGCCCCCGCGTTTCGCTCCGCGCACGGCTTGCCACCGGCGGCACGGTGTTGGCTGCGCGACTTGCCTTGCGCCACGGCATTGCCTGCAACACCGCCGGCGGCAGCCATCATGCGCGGCGCGCGCAAGGTGCCGGCTTCTGCACCTTCAACGACGTCGCCGTCGCCTCGCTGGTGCTGCTCACAGAGGGTGCGGCACAAAACATCCTGGTCGTCGACCTCGATGTGCATCAGGGCGACGGCACCGCGGATATTCTGGGCAACGAGCCACGCGTGTTCACCTTTTCCATGCATGGCGAGCGCAACTACCCCGTGCGCAAGATCGCTTCCGATCTCGACATTGCACTGCCCGACGGCACGGGCGACGCCGCCTATCTCGAAAGGCTGGGCACGATCCTGCCGGAGCTCTCGGCCCAACTGCGCTGGGACATCGTTTTCTACAATGCCGGTGTCGACGTCCATGCCGAGGACCGGCTCGGCAGGCTGGCGCTTTCCAACGACGGCCTGCGCGCTCGCGACGAGATGGTCATCGGCCATTTTCGCGCACAAGGCATTCCGGTCTGCGGCGTCATCGGCGGCGGCTATTCCACGGACGTGCCGGCACTTGCCGCACGGCATGCCCTGCTGTTCGAGGTCGCCTCGGGTTACGCCTAGCCGTCTGTCTTAATGCAATTCCGAACGGAAAACCGTTTCACACTGTTCCTGGAATTGCTCCAGAGTCACTTCCGATAGTTGGCGATCCTTAGCAAGATGAAGGCCGGCACGACGATCGCGGCACCGAGCAGGATGTAGCCGAGGAAGCGGTCGATGGCATGGAAGCCCAGGTTCCAGAGGTCAATGAAGAATTTCTGGATGCCGTAGAACACATCCATCGGCGACCAGCCGAAGGCATTCATGACAAGGCCGACGAGGAACGACACCACCAGCAGCTTCAGGATCACCCTGAGCGGCGAGTCGCCGAGAAAACGCGTCAGTGCGGACAAGGCCGTCTCCCGATTGAGATGCCCAGACTCACGGGCACCGCCCAGAGATACGTGCTTGCCGGTAATCCATCAAGCCGGCGGGCTCTGTCCGCGGAATCCGATTGACCGCTGCTGGATGCTGCTGGATATTGGCCGCCGAGTTAACCTGCATATCCACCTTACTTATCTGTTTTCTAACCAATTGCCGCTATTGCCATTACAAGAGCGGGAGCCAGGCTTTGGTGGGAACGGGAAAAATCGGCGCGCGCCGCGCGGTCATGCTGTCGGTTGTCGTGCCATGCTATAACGAACGCGATGGCGTGGCCGAGCTTCACCGACGCGTCAGCGCCGCATGCCTTGAGCAAAACGCTTCCTACGAGATCGTGCTCGTCATCGACGGCGCGACCGACGGCACCCGCGAAGCCATTTTCGAACTGGCCGAAAAGGACGACCATGTCGTCGCCATCGACCTTGCCCGCAATTACGGCCATCAGATCGCGCTCAGCGCCGGGCTGGAATTCTGTCGCGGCGAGCGCATTCTCATTCTCGACGCCGACCTTCAGGATCCGCCCGAACTGCTCAGCGCGATGATGGCCAAGATGGATGAAGGCTTCGACGTCGTCTACGGCCAAAGGGTGAAGCGCGACGGCGAAAGCTGGTTCAAGCGGGCTTCGGCCTCGATGTTCTACCGATTGCTCGGCCGGATCGTCGATGTCGAGATCGCTTCGGACTCCGGAGACTTCCGGCTGATGAGCCGCCGTGCGCTCGATCATCTGAACGCGATGCCCGAACGCTACAGGTTCATTCGCGGCATGGTGAGTTGGATCGGCCTGAACCAGGTCGCCTTTCCATACGAGCGGCACCGGCGTTTTGCCGGCACCACCCACTACCCGCTGAAGAAGATGGTACTTCTTGCGGTCGACGCGATGACCAGCTTTTCGATCCTGCCTTTGCGGTTTGCCTCGCTGCTGGGAATGATGTTCGGCCTGCTCGGCATGGTCGTGCTTGGCTATACGCTGTTCGAATGGTCCAGGGGTAACGTGGTTCCCGGCTGGACGAGCCTTGCCGCGATCACGCTGATCATGGGCAGCGTCCAGCTTCTGGTGCTTGGCATCTTCGGCGAATATCTCGGCCGCATGTACATGGAGACAAAGCGGCGGCCGCTGTACTTCGTCAATGAGGTCGTTTCGCGCGACCAGCCGACCAAGGATAGCGACCTGCCCATCCATCGCCTGCAGGAGATGGCGAAAGGGTCGCGCCTGGCTGAGGCGAAGGTCGACAGGATGCAACCGAAACGGCGTGGGCGGCATGCGGTCGGCTCTTCCATCTGATGTCTCGCGGGTGCTGCGCTTTGGAGCTGTCGGGCTTCTCAACACGGCGCTTGGATATACGCTGATCCTGGCCGGGCTGGCGCTGGGCCTTGGCGATATCGTTTCCAATGCGGCAGGTTATACCGCTGGCCTCACCCTTGGTTTCTTTCTCAATCGCCGCTGGACGTTCGGACGTGCAGGCGGCCCCGGCGCGGTTGCCCGATACGCGATGACCTTCGTCGTTGCCTATGGCGCCAATCTGGGCATCGTCATTGCCGCCATGTCAGCCGGCTTCATCGAGAACCCGTTCGTCCACCTGGCGGGAAACTGCCTCTATTCGGTCATCTTCTATCTCGGCTCGGCCCGGTTCGTCTTCGCCGGCGGCGCGGATGATCCTGACGCCTTCGCCGCAACGAATACGAGATGGCCCGGAGCCGTGACATGAACCAGGCCGCAGCAGTCGTGACGGCGACGCCGTCACCCGGAGCCGCAACATGAGCCAGGCCGCCGCAATCGCCATGGCAACGCCTTCGCTGGGCGACGCGCAACGCATCAGGCTGATATTCTGCCTTCTGTGCGCCTGCATGGTTGCTTGTGTGCTTAGCGCCATTGCCAGCGCGATCCTGCAGGATCCCGACAATTGGTGGCAGGTGAAAGTTGGCCTGGACTTCCTGGAACACCGGACGTTTCCGCTTGTGGACCCTTATTCCCATACGTTCGGCGGCCAGCCCTGGATCGCCAAGGAGTGGCTGGGGCAGGTCTTTCTGGCACTTGCCTACCGCGCGGGCGGCTGGAATGGCGTCGTCGCACTGATCATCGCCACCGTCGGTCTGACGGTCTTCCTGATGGGGTGGTTCCTCAGCACATGGCTGAAGCCCATACTGGCGATAGGGCTTACCTTCGTGGTGGCTTTCCTGATCGCCCCGATCTATACGGCACGCCCCCACGTCTTCACCTTGCCGATCATCGTCGTCTGGACGGCAATGCTGTTTCGCGCCGCGCGGGAAGAGAGGGCTCCGCCCCTGTGGCTGCTCATACTCGTCGTCTTGTGGGCCAACCTGCACGCCACCTTCACCCTGAGCTTCGTCATCGCCGCCTTTGCCGGGCTTGGTCTGCTGACGCGCTCGGGCTTGTCGAAACCCGTTCTCCTGGCGAAATGGGTGGCTTTCGGCCTACTCTGCCCAGTCGTGAGCCTGATGCACCCCTATGGCGTGAAAGCCATCCTGGCGACATTCACCGTGGCCTATGGCAACGAGGCGGTGCCACTCATCCTGGAGTGGCGGCCGTTCAATGCCCAGGAGCAGATCTTCGAGGAAGCGGTGATGCTGCTGGCGCTTTTCGGGCTTCTGGTGTCCAGGCTGCGGATCGGCTGGGCCAAGGCGTTGTTCGTCATCTTCACCTTGCATGTCTATCTCACCCATCTGCGATTTGTATATCTGCCCTTCCTGCTGATTCCCTTGGTGATCGCCGTCGAGGTCGCACAGCAATACCCTTCGCTCTCAACCACGACCTGGCTGATGGAAAAGCGTGACGGGCTGGAAAAATTCTTCGCCAGCCGGTTCTACGCGGTCTGCGGCGCCATGGCCGTCTTTCTGGTCGCGGCGGCCGCAATCCTCGGCAGTGCCTACCAGGTGACACCGAGCCCGAAGACATCCGCCAGTGGTGCCCTCGCATTCGCCGGGGATCACCACCTGTCGGGCAACGTGCTGAATTCCTATAATTTCGGCGGCACACTGATCTTTCATGGCATCAAGACTTACATCGACGGCAGGACGGACCAATTGTTCCTGAGCGGTTTCACGAAAACCGACGACGCAACGGGACGCAGCGACGGAAAACCGCTGCTCGAGGCCCAACTGAAGAAATACGCCATTGGCTGGGCGCTGCTTACAGCCGACGACACCCGCATCCCCTTCTTCGCGGAGTTGGGGTGGAAGCGGGCATATGCGGACGATTATGCGGTGATCTACCTGCCCGGCACCTGATTTGCAGCGTCCCGAGGGGCCGGTGCAGCCGGCGCCCAAACCCCGGCATCCGGCTTGACATGGATATTGCAGTGCAGCAAACTTATGTTGCAGGGCACAGTCCATAAAACCATGGGCCACGTTTTCTTGTACGACGGGGACATCGCAGCATGAGGAGCATGTCAGGTTCCGCCGCACGAACCACGGCGTACGGACCGGCCGAATGAACTACAGGCGCGATATCGATGGCCTGCGGGCCGTTGCGGTGCTTCCCGTCGTGCTCTTCCATTTCGGCGTCTCCGCAATTCCCGGCGGCTTCACCGGCGTCGACATCTTCTTCGTGATATCGGGCTATCTGATCAGCGGCAGCCTGCTCGACGATCTCGAGCGCGGCCAGTTCTCGATCGGCCGCTTCTACTGGCGCCGCGCACGACGCATCCTGCCGGCACTGACCTTCGTCATCGTGCTCGCAAGCATTGCCGCCTGGTTCATCCTTCTGCCGTCCGACCTTCACGAGTACAGCCTCAGTGTGATCGCGGCCTCGACCTTCTGGTCGAACATCTATTTCTGGAAGACGACCAACTATTTCTCCATTGACGCGGAACTGCGGCCCCTGCTGCACACATGGTCGCTTTCGGTCGAGGAGCAGTATTATATCTTCGCGCCGGTCCTTGTGTATCTGATCTACCGATACGCCGCGAAGCGCTGGCTGACGATATTGCTGCCGATTGCCATCGGCAGTTTCGCCCTGGCGGTGATGGCAACCACGCTGGCGCCGACCGCCGGCTTCTACTTGCTGCCGACGCGTATCTGGGAACTGGCGCTGGGCGCCATGCTGATGCTGAGAAAGCCGCCGGCACTTGCCAGCCGCCCGGTGACGGAACTGATCGGCCTCGCCGGTTTTGGCCTGCTCACATTCGGCTTCCTGACGATTTCGGAGAGCGACCCGTTTCCGGGCTACAACGCCCTGTATCCCTGTATCGGGACGGCGCTGCTGATCTATGCGGGCCAGATGCACCCGGACAGACCCGTCCCTGTCGCCACCCGCGTGCTTCAGCTCGCTCCGCTGGTCTGGGTCGGCCTCATCTCCTATTCGCTCTATCTCGTTCACTGGCCGATCAATTCGTTCGTCCACTATCTCTCGCTGAAAGCCATCGGCGTGCCGACGATCCTCGCAATGATCGTGGCGAGCGTCGCCCTGGCGACGTTCTCCTGGAAATATGTCGAGCAGCCGTTCCGCCGGAAAAGCACCTTCACGGCGCCGCTGCCCATCTTCGCCTTTTCGGCGACAGCGATCGCCCTTTTGTGCGTCGGCGGCTTGGCCGGTGCGCTCGGCAAGGGGTTTCCGCAACGGTTCCCGGACTTCTCGACGGAGCGGGTGCTGGTGGGTGACTGGCGCAATGGCGTCTGCTTCAACGAGGGCGCGAGCCGGATCGAGAACTGGAACCTAGCCGACTGCACCCGAACGCATGGCTTTCCAGTCAATGTGCTGTTGTGGGGCGATTCCTTCGCCGCTCACTACGTATCGGGGCTGGAGGCCAACGCGCAGAAAATCCAGGCCAATGTCATCCAGTACACCTATGCCGGCTGCCCGCCAAACCTGAGCTACTTCTCCTATGCCCGGCCGGCCTGCACGCGCTTCAACGAACGGGCACTGTCGATCATCCGCGATGCCAACATCCAGGCCGTGATCCTGAGTGGACGATGGACCGACTACCAGGCCAGGGGCTTCGACGGCCTGCAGAAGACCATCGACCGGCTCAACGGGATGGGCGTCAAGGTCTATGTCATCGGGCAATCTCCGGAGTTCATCGCCGACGTGCAGAAAATCGCCTTCTTCGCCCGGCGAGAGCACCTGGCGAACACATCCTGGCCGATGGCCATGAATCCGGACATCAACAAGCAGGTGCTGCCTTTCGTCAAAGGGGCAACTTTCATCGACCCGCTGGCCTATCTGTGCGACGCGGCCGGCTGCTCCTACGCAGACGCCGGCACCAGGCAATTTCTCTACTTCGACTACGGTCATTTCTCTTCGGCAGGCGCGATACTCGCCATCTCGAAATACTGGCCGAGCTTTGCCGCCGGCGACAAGGTCGCGAAGGCAAAATAAAAACCCAGGCCCGCGCCGAGGGAACTTCTGGAGAGTGCGTTTCGAGAGCCGCTTTGCGATTGCCCGAAGGCCGAACCTCATGGTAACGAGGGCACGCGCGGGTATGATGTAATGGTAGCCTGTCAGCTTCCCAAGCTGAACGCGCGGGTTCGATTCCCGCTACCCGCTCCAAGCTTTCGGCGCACCATCCAGACAACAGGCGGATAAGGCGACACTTTTTAGAGCCGCCGCCCAATCAAACAAAGGACGACACCTGTGAGCGAACCGACCGTGGCCGAGGCGACTGAAACTATCTATGCGTCGCTGCGGGCGGACAATGCCGACATCGACGCACATATCGCGACGCTTAAGGCAGCCCTGACACGAGAGGGTATAAAAGAGGCTGTGTTCGATCCGACCAAGTTGGCGCAGAACAACCGCTCGGGCCGCAAACTGATGCAGGCTTATTTTCGGCAGCGCGGGGTGAGCGTGAGGTTTTCGGACCAGTAGGCCGCGCGGACGATCTCAAACGCGCCTTGGGGTGCTCGGCCCGGTCCGGCGGTTCGGTACGGGATTGGTCAGGCCCATCTAAGCCTGGCCGATGCGCATCTGCTTCTTGAGCAGGAATCGGGCAAGGTTGTTGATATTTCGCGGCGCCACCTTCTTGGGGAGATGGGCCAGCAGGCCCTTGGACTTGGCGTCGCTCTGGAACCGCTCGGCCCACTCTTCAGTGCAGCTGTCCCGCTGCAACCGCAGATTTGTCCTGAACTCGCAGTTCGGCACTTCAATCGACAACTGCCGGGCCACCGACGCGACGTAGGGACGAGGGTCGTCCAGCAGATCTTCATAAAACAAATGGTCGTAAGGCAGGTCGGCCATGCGCAGATAAGCCTCCCAGAAAGCATAGCTCTGCCCGATCATGAAATAGGCCTGGCAGATTCCGGCGAAGTCGTATTGCGGAACCCGATCCGCGCCGCCCATCGTGCTTCTCCAGCGACCCGACGCCTTCGCCCGGCAATAGGAGATCGCTTGGCGAAGGCGGTCCCGCCGCTCCAGAAAGACCACACCCATGGCATGGCGCCGGATGCACTCGGCAAGGAAGTCGGCTTCATATTTCGCTTGCGACCAGTGAAGGTGGCGTGGAAACAGCTTGACGGCAAACCGGCCATTTTCGGTCCCGCCACGATCAATGACGGCGGACAGGAGTTCGTCGAAGGATTTCGGCCTGACGCCCAACGTGTCCGAATCGAGCCATTCGGCTGACCGGCCCAATATTCCCGTGCTGTTTGCCAGACTGCCGAGCCATTCGGAGCCGCTGCGGGCTTCGGTCACTATCGCCACGCCCTTCATGCGTGCGGATTGCCTCTGGCCTGTGGACCTGTAATCAAAATTGCGGAATGCGATTCTCTTCGGTAGCCGTCTGGCATGGTCACAATTCCCGATAAACAGCGCCCTAACGGGTAACGGCTGATTTGGTTCCACCGATTCTTAGATTAAGCTAAAATACGCGTTAGATTAAGCTAAAATACGTGACTGGATCCGTAACGATCGGCTGATCGGTACCTGGGTACCGATTTGCAAACGCATACATTGGCCCTGCACGGTTGTGCATCCCGACGACACCGGCCACGCTGTTGGTGGCCGGCTTGCGTCAGCGAGAATCCAATTGCTACCAGAGCCATACCCGCTCGCGCCAGCAACGGACGTGGCGACGACCATGGCGCCAGTAACTGCGGCACACCCGTCTCCAGCCGCGGCGCCTGCCGCCATGCCGGCGACGATAGCGGTAATGCCCGCGACGATGGGAAACCTGTTCCAGTTCGACCTCTTCACCGCCTTCGAAGACAGCCGGATCCGGCTTATCCAGCTTGTCGAGAATTCCGTTGCCTTGGGGAATACCGGCAACAGCCCGGCCGGGCCCGGCTACGCTCGCAACCGCCACCGCGCCGACGACGCCCAGCATTCCAGTGAGAAACAACCGACGTTCCATCAAAAACCTCCAGAGTTGTGACTATCGGCACCTCGTTCCCTCGCCCAAAACAGGCTCCAGCGACATGTCGATTGGATCGAACGCGCGACTGCGCTTCTTGTTCCATCACCCCCTTCGCGCAGGATGAATCGTGCAGCATCTTGGCGGCCGGCGGCAGAACGCGACGCCGGCGCCCTCAGAATTTCACGCCGAGATCGACCTTGGCGCCCTGGTCAACGCCGCCGCCGAACTGGCCAGTATAGGACAGGCCGAGCTTGGCGTTGGGGGCGAGCAGCAGGTCGAGACCCGCCTCGATGAGCGCGCTGTCCCTGCCGATCGGCACGCCAGCGATGGTGAAGCGATCGCCGCCGGCGAAAGTGACGGTCGACAGCGGCGTGATATCGCCGAGGGCATGACGCCAGCCGAGCATGCCACGCGCTGTGACGTTGACGCCGCCAAGCGTGAATTCGGTGGAACCGCGCAAGCCGAGGGTGGTGAAGGTGGCATCGGTGGTCGAAGCGGCGCTGGCCAGCGCCGCTGGGCCACCTTGCTCGGTAAACCCGTTTGTGTGCACGCTGACATAAGCAAGATTGGCGAAAGGCTCCAAGTTGAATTGTCCGGCATCGGCCTTGTAGGCGAACTCCCCGAAGATTTGCGCGGTGCCAGCACCATAGTCGGCCGAGAGCGCGTCGGCAAAACCGTCGAAGGCTACCGAGCGCCTGGTCGATATGCTGCTCCAACTGTAGGCGGCGCCGGTGCGGAAGGCGATGGCGCGCCAATTGGTACCGCCATAGAGGCCGAGATGATAGTTGTCGCTCTTACCGTTCGAATTGCGATCATCGGCACCGAAGCTCGAATGACTGTAGCCGCCAAGCAGACCGAGACGCCAGCGGCCGACCGACGCATCGGCGCCGGCCAGCAGGCCGCCAGTCGAGCGATCAAAGGCGGCGGCGTTGCCATCGGAGTCCGTGCTGCCCCAAGACCCAAAAGCCTGACCCCAGACGGCGAAACGATCGGTGTCGGCGGCGACCATTTCGGGACCACCCTCGCCATAGGCCATGATCGGTAGAGCGGCCATGCTGTCGTCGCCGAAGGCGGCAGAGATGCGGCTGGTGGCGGCATCACGGACGAAATGGCCATCTCCCAGCAGCATGCCCTTGGCCGAGGCATGAATCTCGCCCGACAATTGGTCGAGGGCATCTCGAGCGGCAGCCGTGGCGGGTAGCCCCAGGATGGCGTCGTAGAGCGGATTGCCGCTGTCTAGGCTCTCGGCGCCGCCACCGGTGGCCATCTGGTTGGCGCCCAGGCCAACCGAGGCAAAACTGATGTTATTGCGGTGCAGCCGCAGATAGACGTTGTCCGCGTCGTAGCTGAGCGAAGGATCGAGGAAGGCAAAATTGCTGATCACATTGGCGAACGTACCGCTGACGCCGCCGGTCGCCGACAGGATCGTGTAGTCGGTCTGAGGTCCGTAACTGCCCGCGCCAGCCAGCACGCTGACCGTCCCGCCGTTGATCGTGGCCGGCCCGGTCACGTCGAGACGGGAGGCTTGTCCGGCCGCGTTCGCGGCGACCTGATAGGTCGAGCCGGCATTGAAGGTGACGGCACCCACGTTCATCGTGCCGATGCCGACGCCAGATGCGACCGGGCCAGTGAAGAGGCGGCCGGAGACCGTGACCGTGCCCGTGATCGTGCCGGTGCCGCCGAGCGCAGCACCCGATGCAACCGCGACCTGGGTACTGTTCAAGGCCCCTTCGATGAGCAGCGTTCCACCGGTCACGTTGGTATTTCCGGTATAGGTATTGCCACCGCTCAAGGTGAGCGTGCCCGTGCCCGATTTTGTCAGCCCAACGACCGTCGGCACGAGAATCGCCGGGAGGGTGCTGCTGCCGGGACTGACGAGTTGCATGCCATTCCTGATGACGCCACTAAAGGTGGTGTCAGTGGCTTGATCCACGGTGAGCAAGCTGGGGGATCCCATCGCCACCGTGCTGGTGATATCGCCCGCGCCCGACAGCGAACCAACGGTCTGCGACGTGATGCCGAGATCGAGAGTGGCGCCGCTTGCGACGAAAAGCGATCCGGTCGGGGCGCCGAGCGTGCCGCCATCTCCAAGGAACAGCCTCCCCGCCTCGATATTGGTGCCGCCTTCGTACGTATTGGCTCCGATCACGTACAGTTCGCCCGCGCCCTGTTTGGTCAGCGCCCCGACGCCGCCCAGCGGGGAAGAGATCTCGACGTCATAACCGTTGCTGTCGATGAAGGCGCCGCCCGCCTTGATCGTCACATCGCCGGCAGCGAAATGCCCGAGCAGATCGGTGTCGGCACTCGTGGCGCGCAAAATGCCGCCATCGAAATTGACCCTCGCGCCATCGTGACCTTTCCAGACACCGCCGGTTTCCAGAACCCCGCGTGCTCCGGCCGTGCCGTCCAGATTCAGCGTGCCACTGGCGGAGCTTGTGCGCACCATATCGACCGTGCCGACGCCGGTGCTGACTCTGCCACCATCCGCGACGGTAAGCGTGCCCGCACCCTGATAGCCGAGGCGCAGATAATCCGTCGTCCACACTGACCCGATGCCGGTAACGAGCATCGTGCCATTGCTGCCGGCCACTTCGCCGATATAGCTGGTCAGGTTCGCGACCGTACCGCCATGTGCGATCGCCAGCGTGCCGCCATCGACGGTGGTGAACGAAAACGCACTGTTGCCGGTCAGGGTCAGCGTGCCCGCACCATCCTTGATGAGCCACACGGCGCCGTCCCCAGCGCCCGTCATGAATCCGTCCGTGATCGCACCGCTGAAACTGGTGTTGGTCGCCTGATTGACCGTGAGCGGGCTTTGCCGGCCGCCATACACCGTAGTGGTAATGCTGCCGGCGCCGGACAGCGCGCCGACCGTCTGGTTGGTACCGGTAAGATCAAACGTGCCACCGCCGGCGATCGCAAGCGCACCAGTCGGTGCGCCAAGCGTGCCGCCCAGGTCGACGTCGAACTTCAGCGTGCCCGCCGAGATCGTGGTTCCACCCGTGTACGTGTTGAATCCGGAAAGAATGAGCGTTCCGAGGTCGGTCTTGTCGATGCCACCGCTGCCGGTGAGCGCAGACAAGATGGTCGCGGACATGCCCGCGCCGTCCGTGGTGCCGTCGCCCACGCGGATCGGAACGCTGGATCCGGTGAGATTGAGCGCATCGCCGGACATTTGATAGCCATCGACGAAGAACTGCATCCCGCCGCCCAAATCCATCGCGCCACCGCCCGCACTGACCGTGACCACGCCCGGCGCGCCCTGGAAGATCATCATGGCCGCTGGATCGTAGACGCCGCTCGCGCTGCCGCCCGCGTTCGTCCAGTTGGTTCCGGCAGCGCTCCAGGTGCCTGTGCCGCCGTTGACCATATTGTTAGGCACGGTGTGCGCGCCGTTCCAGAAGCTGTAGGAGCCGGGCGCTACCGCCCCGACCAGCAGGTTGACCTGGTTAGCCACTGAAGTCTGCACGGCCAGATCGCCGCCAGCATAACCGGCTGGCGTCGCGCCAATGGTCATCCCGTTGTCGGTCAGCGCCCCGCCATAGTCGAACAGGCGATAGAGACCGTCGCCGAAACCGCCGGCGTCGCTGACATTGAGCGTGCCGGCAAGCGTCAGGTTGCCAGCGACGTTGAACAGGCGCGTGTTGCCCGGTGCGCCGAGAGAGACATCGATAACCGAGCCAGCATTCAGCGCCAGCGATCCCATCGACAGGGTCTGGCCGGTGCGGCCCAGGAGGATGCCGCCGGACGCCACGGAAACGTCGCCGGCGATCGATCCGGCACCGCCGAGACTGCCGCCGGACGCAATCGCAACCGTCGACGTGCCCAACAGAATGGGCCCCCACATCACATTGCCCAGGGATCCATCGACGAGCAGCGTGCCGCCCGTCACATTGGTGGTGCCGGTATAGGTGTTGCTGCCGCTCAGGGTGAGCGTGCCGGTCCCGGACTTGGTCAGCCCGGTCATGGTGGTTACGCCGTTGATTTCGTCGAAGTAATCCGCGATGGCGCCACTGAAAGTGGTGTTGGTGGCTTGATTGACGGTGAGCAGGCCGGGGTTGAAGTCCGAACGGGTGACGGTGCCCGCACCCGACAGCGAGCCGACCGTCAGGGCCGTTGTATCAAGAAGGAGCGTGGCGCCGCTGCCGATGTAGAGCTCCCCCGTTGGCGCACCGAGCGTGCCGTTGCCCTTGAGGTCCAGGGTGCCCGCTTCGATCCGCGTCCCGCCGGTATATGTGTTGGAGCCCGAAAGCGTTTGCGCGCCCGACCCGCGCTTGACCAAAGCGAGCGTGCCGCCACCGGCGCCGTCGGCGATCACGCCACCGAAAGAAGAATCTCCAAGTGCCGAACCATCGATCGTCAGCACGGCATCCGTCGCGCCGCCGTTTACGATCTGCCCGCTGGGGATGTAGTTCGTGATCCGACCGATGGTCGTGCTGTAGCCGTTGAGGTTGAGGAGACCTCCCGCGGCCACTGCCTGACTGCCGAACTCCAAGTCGGTATTCACTGTCGTTGCGTTGGCGGCCCATATGTTGACGACGCCGTCTCCACCGAGCCTCAACCAAGCGCCATCGATGGCGCCGGTGGCCAGTGCGTTCACGGTGCCGTTGATTGTCAGCGTGCCACCGGTGATGGCGTTGGCGACGTTCGCATTCACGACGGCATCGAAGGTCGGCAATTGCACGAGGCCGCCGCTGACGGCGCCGGCCGCGTTCGCATTGAGGACGGCGCCATTGCGGAAGGTTGCGGCCACGGTGCCGCTAAAAGTATCGGCTGTATCGGCGTCGACTTTGCAACCATTGGTGGGGCCGCCGTTGAAAACCGGGAAACCGCCGGTATACGGTCCCCCTCCCGGGTCACAAGCCTGTTGCGCATGGCCCGTCGAAGGCGCGCACGCGATGGCGAGGAGCGCGAGGGTCGAGGTCGTGACCGACAGCCTGCCGAGCGAAATGGTCCTCGAACGATTGCCGCGCCCTGCCTTCATTGCCATGCCCCCCCACGGCAGCCGTCCGCGCGTCGGCGCAAGGGAGCGCGGGCATACGCCCTCCCCCGCGCCGCCATCGGCGGCACCACGGTTTCATTGATTTGCTCCCCGATCCCGGACGGGAGTCGTTGATGATCTTTTCCGCCGGGGCGGCGGATACATCAATCCCGCGTTCGAGGGGGTACCGGCAGAATATCACGGCAAATTTCGGCATTTGGCCCGGCGGCCAGGCAACTCGCTTACCGGCATCCGGTCGGCCGTCATCTTAAGCCGGACCGCCGAGCGCTCGAGCCCCGCTCCGACCACCTCTGACGCAGCGATCAGGCCTTTCGTCCCGCAGCGTGAGTCGGAATGGCCAAGGTCAGTTGCGTGCCGCGCCCAGGCGCGCTTTCGATTGCTATTCGTCCGCCCATCTGGTCAGCCCGACGACGTATGTTCGCAAGGCCTCGTCCTTCGCCGGCAGCGCCCGAGGCTCTCTCGGGCTCGAACCCCATTCCGTCGTCCGACAGTATGACGAGAATGACGCCATCGTCACCGGGGTTCATCGCGAGTTCGATCCTGGTGGCGGAAGCATGGCGCAAGCTGTTGGCGATACCCTCCTGCAACAGCCGATAGAGGCTGAGCAGCCGCCGCACGTCGAGGCTCGGCGCCGGGGTCGGGAGCGTGCAGCGATAGTCCAGCGTGATGCCGGATCGGGCAAGACGGCCTGCCATGCGCTCCTGGAACATCGCCAGCGCCTCGTCGATCGGTTCGTTGCCCGCATCGATCGCACTGGCCATGTTGCGCAGGTCATCGACCGAAGACTGCAATCCCTGCTCGATTTCCCGTGAGGTCAGTCGATTCTCGCGGACATCGAGGAGAAGATGCGTCAGCACACCTCCGACCCCATCGTGCATGTCGCGCAGCAGACGCTGACGCTCTGCGTCGATTGCCAGCAACCGTTCCTGATGGCGCAACAATCGCGAGGAGCGCAGCAGGCTCGCATCCTGCTCCAGCACCTGACGTTCCAGGTCGCTACGCGCCTCCTCCGCCTCCTGGTTGAGCCTGTGCCCCTGCAGAGCGATCTCGAACAGGATGCCGAACATCGTCAATGGCGGTGCCAGGACCGACGCCTGCAGCGCGAAGCCGTTGGGCGGCGGCAAGAGAAACAGGTCGAAGCCAATCGAGGCAAGAGCGACCAGCAATATCGCCAGAACCCGGATCGCCGGCCCGGGAGCTGTCCGTCCCATCCGCAGCAAGGCCAAAACGCCATATCCCAACAGCAGGGTCAGCGCCACCGCATCGAGCCAGGGCACAATTGTCGCAAAGCCGACGCCTGCGGCCATGGTCCGAAGCAATATGGCGAAGGCGACGCCAAAGCAGCCGCAGGCTGCCCACGCCTCGCGCGACCGCCAGTCGGCAAAGGCGTTCACGGCAAGCGCTGCTAACGTCAGCATCAGATATTCCACGCCGTAGCGCAGCAACGGAAACCAGACATAGGGCAGGCTCTCCGCCCCGAAGGTGGTGAGCCAGGCGTCGATGCCCACCGATATGAGCAGCAGGCCGGTGATGCACTGGAGCCGCGAAAAGCCGTTGACCGGCAACAGGACGAGCAGCGCTGCGCCCATCATCAGTTCCGTCACAACGACCAGCCATACCATGTCGAAACGCTGGAACTTCTCCCGACCGGCGGTCTCATCCATACGGTCGAAAGGCCCTGCATAAGCTGTCGCGGCCCCCGGACAAGGATTTCCCCGGCAGGTGAGCGACCACTCATTCCCGGCCGACGTCTCCGCGCGCGACAACAGACTCGCCTGCGCCGGCCGCAGGACCACGGGCTGCCAGCCTGGGATACGCAGCATGGCCGGCCCTGAAAGCCCGGCAGCATAGGCGCCCACCTCGGTCGGCTCGGACGCCAGCAGCGCCCGCGCCGCCGGCAACCGATATTCCTCTAGTGTGCCCACAGGCTGAAAACTGGCGATGATGAGCGTATAAGCGCACCAGAACAGCAGTTGCGCGCCGAGAATGATAGCCAGCGCGCGGCGCCATCCCGTCAGCCGGGGCATGATGGTCACAGGCGCAGCAGCCCGCTGCGAAAAGCGCGTACCATGGCCTCGCCCCGATTGCTCACCCTGAGCTTCCTGTAGATCGATTTCACGTGATCGCCGATCGTGTACGGCGATATTTCCAGTTCGGCCGCCGCCTGCCGGTTGCTGTACCCCCGCGCCAGAAGCTGGAGCAGTTCGATTTCGCGCGGTGACAGCGGCGGATCGGCATCATCCGATTTCGAATCTTCCCGTTGCCGGCGCAGATGACGCAGCACATAAGCGGCGATGCTGGGCGACAATGGCGCACCACCGGTCAACGCATCGGCGGCCTGCTGACCGATGTCGAGACTGTCGATATCTTTCAGCAGATAGCCGTCCGCTCCCGCCAGCACAGCCGCCAGCACCGTATCCTGATCGCCCAGCACCGAGAGGACGAGTATTTTCGGCTCAAGACCGCCTCGTGCACGGATTTCCTCGATCAGTTCGATCCCGCTTCCATCGGGAAGGCCAAGATCGAGAATAAACAGGTCCACCTTCTCCTCGAGCAGAGCACGCGCACCGGCCAGCGTGCCCGCGATGCCCGCCAGCGACAAGCCGTCATGCGCCGCCACGCCGCGTCCGACATGAGCGGCGACGAGCGGATCATCCTCGACAACGACGACGTTCGCTTTCACGTCCCCTACCCGCCTGTCCTGCAATGGATCTGCAGGGTCATTGTAAACCGATCAATACACCAGATGGCAACCTCCGCACCCGCCGACAATCATGTGGCCACGCATCAACCGACCTCCCGCAGGATGAAATCGTGCAGCATCTTGGCGGCCGGCGACAGCACGCGATTCCTGACCGTGATCAGGCTGTAGGGCCTGACCTCGATGTCGAATTCGGTCTGGACGACGTCAATGGCGCCGGCGAGCCCGTCGGGATTCTGGATGAATTTCGCCACCTGCACCGACACCGGTGCGATGGCGTCGGATTGCGCGACCATGACCAGCGTGAGCAGCAGCGAACTGGTGTTGAGGATTCGGTCCGGCAGGGCGATGTTGCGGTTCAGGAAATTGCTCTCCATCGCCTGGCGCAAGGGCGAACCGCCCGACTGGAAGACCCAGTCATAGGCGGCGGTGTCTTCCAGCCGCACCACGCCGCCGCTGGTGAGCGGGTGGCCACGGCGCACGATAAGGCAGGCTTTCTCGACGCCGATGACACGCGATTCGAACAGCCGCGGATTGAGGTCGTCGGGGATGCGGGCGATGATGAAATCGTGGCGTGTGGCGATCAGTTCGCGCGCCAGCACATTCGAGGTCTCGACCTGCATGGTGATCTCGATGCGCGGGTAGATGCGGCGGATTTCGCGGATCGCCGGTACCGCCAGTTCGATCGCGGGCGCCGTCACAGCGCCGAGGAACACCGATCCGCCCTTGCCCGCCTTGAGCTCGGAAATCTCGCGGTCGACCTCGCGCATCTCCAGCAGGATCGACCGCGCACGCCTGGCCAGCGCCTTGCCGTAGGGTGTCAGCGTGATGCCGCGAGGCAGCCTTTCGCACAGCTTGACCTCGAGCACCGCCTCCATCTCGGCGATCATGCGCGAGGCCGCGGGCTGCGAGATGTTCATGACCTGCGCCGCCGCGCTCACCCGGCCATGATCGTCGAGGGCGACGATCATGCGCATGTGGCGCAGGCTGAGACCGCTGCGCAGCAGGGTTTCGCCGTCGCCCGGTACGTCACTGTAAACGTTTGAAACCGCGACCGGATTCGGCAACGTCGCCATGGCTTTCCTTACCTCCGCTCGCGGCCCGTTGGTATCTGCCAGCGATCCATCACGCATCATAACACATACCACTTGCGGTATAGCAATCATCAAAGATCGCATTTGACAGTTATGGCAAAAGGGCGGCAACGTCAGCGCGTCCCGAGACGCGACGGTCGCCGACGATAAAATCGTATCGATTGAAATCAGCGTTTCGGGGCCATGGGAGGATACCGGAGATCGATATGACGGCAGCAGTGCCTTGGCGCTTCTGCACGATTGCGCGGCCCGCGACCCCCGGGGTGCCGCGTCCATCAACCAGGGAGAGTTAAGTGAAAATCATCAAGACACTGGCCGCAGTCGCGGCGCTTGGCATCGCTGCCATGACCTACTCGGCGCACGCGGCCGACAAGGGTCTTGTCGGCGTGCTGATGCCGACCAAGACCTCGCAGCGCTGGATCAATGACGGCGATGCCGTCAAGTCCCAGCTCGAGGCTCTCGGCTACACCGTTGACCTGCAGTACGCGCAGGACGACATCCCCAACCAGCTCAGCCAGCTGGAAAACGAAATCACCAAAGGCCCGAAGGCGCTGATCATCGCTTCGATCGACGGCACCACCCTGTCGGATGCGCTGCAGAAGGCCGCTGACGCCGGCGTCGTCGTCGTCGCCTATGACCGCCTGATCAAGAAGACCGCCAATGTCGACTACTACACCACCTTCGACAATTTCGGCGTCGGCGTGATCCAGGCCAATTCGCTGGTCAAGGGCCTCAAGGAGCGCTTCCCGAACACCAAGCCCTGGAACGTCGAGCTGTTCGGCGGCTCGCCCGACGACAACAACGCGTTCTTCTTCTACAATGGTGCGATTTCCGTCCTGCAGCCGCTGATCGACGACGGCTCGATCAAGATCAAGTCCGGCCAGATGGGTATGGACAAGGTCGGCACGCTGCGCTGGCTGGCGGCGACCGCCCAGGCCCGCATGGACAACCTGCTGTCGGCCAACTATTCGGATGGCAGCCGCGTCGATGGCGTCCTGTCGCCCTATGACGGCCTGTCGCGCGGCATCACCGCCTCGCTGCGCGCCGTTGGCTACGGCACGGCCGCTCAGCCCTGGCCGATCGTGACCGGCCAGGATGCCGAGACCGCCTCGGTCAAGCTGATCATCACGGGCGAACAGTACTCGACCGTGTTCAAGGACACCCGCGATCTGGCCAAGGCCACCGTCGAACTCGTCGACAAGGTGCTCTCGGGCGGCAAGCCTGATGGCCTCGACACCAAGACCTACAACAATGACGTCAAGGTCGTTCCCTCGATCCTGCTGACGCCGCATGAGGTCGACAAGTCGAACTACCAGAAGCTGGTCGTCGACTCGGGCTACATCAAGGCCGAAGACCTGAAGTAATTTCGGTTGTAAAGTCAGGGGTCCTGCGCAACGCAGGGCCCCTTTTCGTTCACAAGCGACCCCGGTATTGTTTCTGCCGGCCTCGGAGGAGCTTGCGCCAATGACCTCGACGATTTTGGAGATGCGCGACATCACCAAGACGTTCCCCGGCGTGAAGGCGCTGTCGAATGTCAACCTGCGTGTCGAGGAAGGCGAGATTCACGCCGTGGTCGGCGAGAACGGCGCCGGCAAGTCAACGCTGATGAAGGTGCTTTCGGGCGTCTATCCCGCGGGGACCTACGACGGCCAGATCATCTTTCAAGGCCAGGAATGCCAGTTCAAAGGCATCCATGACAGCGAACACAAGGGCATCGTCATCATCCACCAGGAGCTTGCGCTGGTGCCGATGCTGTCGATTGCCGAAAACATCTTCCTCGGCAACGAACACGCCAGATACGGTGTGATCGACTGGGATGCCAACGAGGAGCGCACCAGCGCCCTGTTGAAGAAGGTGGGTCTCAAGGAGGACCCCAAGACACTGATCACCAATATCGGCGTCGGCAAGCAGCAGCTGGTCGAGATCGCCAAGGCGCTGAGCAAGGAAGTCAAGCTGCTGATCCTCGACGAGCCGACGGCATCGCTCAGCGAAAAGGACAGTCAGGCGCTGCTCGATCTTTTGCTCGAGTTCAAGCGGCAAGGCATGACCTCGATCCTGATCTCGCACAAGCTCAACGAGGTGAACCGGGTCGCCGACAAGGTTACCGTCATCCGCGACGGGCGCACCATCGAGACGTTGGCCAAGAAGGACATTTCGGAAGACCGCATCATCACCTCGATGGTCGGCCGTTCGCTCGACGACCGCTACCCGCCGCGCGAGCCCAAGATCGGCGAGGTCGTGTTCGAAGTGAAGAACTGGTCGGTCTACCACCCGCTCCATGCCGAACGGCAGGTGATCAAGGGCATCGACATCAACGTGCGCAAGGGCGAGGTGGTCGGCATTGCCGGGCTGATGGGCGCTGGCCGAACCGAATTCGCAATGAGCCTGTTCGGCCGCTCGTATGGCCGCCGCATCACCGGCGAGGTGCTGCTCAAGGGCAAGCAGATCGATGTCTCGTCGGTGAGCAAGGCGGTCGAACACGGCATCGCCTATGTCACCGAGGACCGCAAGACCTACGGTCTCAACCTCATCGACCACATCAAGCACAACATAACACTCGCCAATCTCGGCGGCGTGTCGCGCCACAGCGTCATCGATGATCTGCGCGAGCTCGCCATCGCCAACGACTATCGCAAGAAGACGAACATCCGTGCATCGAGCGTCTATCAGATGACCGGCAATCTCTCGGGCGGCAACCAGCAGAAGGTGGTGCTGTCGAAATGGCTGTTCGCCGACCCGGACGTGCTGATCCTCGACGAGCCGACACGCGGCATCGATGTCGGCGCCAAGTACGAAATCTATACGATCATCGCGCGTCTTGCCTCGGAAGGTAAGGCGATCGTGGTCATCTCGTCGGAGATGCCGGAATTGCTCGGCATCACCGACCGCATCTACGTCATGAACGAAGGGCGCATCGTGGGCGAAATGCCCGCGGCGGACGCAAGCCAGGAAAAAATAATGCGCGCCATCGTTCGGGGAGAAGGAAAAGCAGCATGAGCACCGAAAGCGCCCCCGCCCCGCAGGGCAACGTCGCCGAAGAACAACGTCCACGCATCGCCGTCTCGGCGCTGACGGCGAACCTGCGCGAATACGGTCTGATCATCGCGCTGATCGTCATCATGCTGTTCTTTCAGTTCACCACGTCGGGAACGCTGTTCAAGCCGGTGAACCTCAGCAATCTGGTGCAGCAGAACTCCTTCATCATCGTGATGGCGCTGGGCATGCTGCTGGTTATCGTTTCCGGCTATATCGACCTCAGCGTCGGATCGGTCGCGGGCTTCATCGGAGCGCTGGCGGCAAACATGATGGTCATCTGGCAGCTCGGGCCCCTCAGCAATCCGCTGGTGGTGTCCATCGTCTGCCTGATCGTGGGCGGCCTTATCGGCGCGGCGCAAGGCTACTGGATCGCCTATCACCGAATACCGAGCTTCATCGTGACGCTGGCTGGCATGCTGATCTTCCGCGGCATCTGCCAGGCGCTGCTGGGCGGCGGATCCTCGGTGGGGCCACTTCCAGACGAATTCAAGGCGCTGAGCTCCGGCTTCATACCGGACGTGATCGGCCCGCTGACGCTGATCCCACCGACGGTGAATGCCGCCGGCAAGACCATCATGGGCAGCGGCCTGACGCTGCATATGACGACGATCGTGCTGGGCGTGATCGCCGTGCTGGCCTATGCCTATTTCGGGCTGCGCACCCGGCGCAAGCGCGAGCGCCATGGCTATGAGGCCGAACCCTTCCCCCTGTTCGTCGTCAAGACGCTGGTCGCCAGCGCGCTGGCGCTGTTCCTGGTCTATGAGTTCGCCAGTTACAGGGGACTGCCGGTGGTACTCCTAGTCATGGGCGTGCTGATCTCGCTGTTCGTCTTCGTCACCAAGCGTATGACCATCGGCCGTCGCATCTACGCAATGGGCGGCAACGCCAAGGCGGCGCAGCTGTCGGGCATCAACACCGAGCGGCTGACGCTCTACGTGTTCATCAACATGGGCGTGCTGTCGGCGCTCGGCGGCCTGATCATCGCTGCCCGCCTCGGCCAGGCCGTGCCGGCGGCGGGTCTGGGCTCGGAGCTCGACGTCATCGCCGCCGTCTTCATCGGTGGCGCCTCGGCGATGGGCGGCGTCGGCCAGGTCATCGGCGCCGTGGTCGGCGGCTTCATCATGGGCGTGATGAACAACGGCATGTCGATCATGGGCGTCAACGTCGACTGGCAGCAAGTGGTCAAAGGCCTGGTTCTGCTCGGCGCCGTGATCTTCGACGTCTACAACAAGAACAAAGCCTGACAGGTTTAGGCGAGGCAAGCAGGAGGCATACGATCGCGGCGCTGCCGGCAAGTTGTCGGCATCAGGAGATCCCCCGGGGGATCAAGCCCGCGAGCGCAATCCGGACGAAGAGTTCAACCCGTGGCGCGGCTAGGTCCGAGCCGCGCAGGTCAAGGTTTGCCAGGAGGCAGCCGGGCCAAGACACATGAGAGAGGACTGACCATGCTGATCTCGCAGATTCTCGACGACGCCGACACCATTCGTGTCGTTGCCCGCAGCGGCGGCAAGACCCGGATCATCAACGGCGCCCGCAGCGTCTATTCGCTGGCCATGGAAGCTGCCCGCACCGGCGTCGGCCTTGCCACGCTGATCGAGCGCAAGGGGCTTGGCGAGACGATCGATCTCGACTTGGCCTACAAGAAGGGGCGGCTGTTGTCGCCGATCAACCATCCCGATCCGGCTCACCTGCATCTCACCGGTACGGGCTTGACGCATCTCGGCTCGGCGGCGACGCGCGATTCCATGCACAAGAAGCTCAGCACCGATGGCGAGGAGCAGCTCACCGATTCCATGAAGATGTTCCGAATGGGCCTGGAGGGCGGCAAGCCCGCCAAAGGCCAGGTCGGCGTGCAGCCGGAATGGTTCTACAAGGGCAACGGCACCATGGCCGTGGCGCCAGGTGCGGCGCTCCTGTCACCGGCCTTCGCCAAGGACGCCGGGGAAGAGCCAGAGGTGGCCGGCATCTATGTCATCGGCGACGACGGCGCGCCCTTCCGTGTCGGCTTCACGCTGTCGAACGAATTTTCCGACCACGTGACCGAGCGCGTGAACTATCTCTTCCTCGCCCATTCCAAGCTGCGCAATGCCTCGTTCGGGCCGGAGATCCTGATCGGCGACCTGCCTTCCGATATCAGGGGCACGTCGCGCATCGTGCGCGACGGCGAGACACTGTGGGAAAAGCCGTTCCTGTCAGGCGAAGCGAACATGTCGCACACCATCGCCAATCTCGAACACCATCATTTCAAATATTCGGCGTTCCGCCAGCCGGGCGACGTGCATGTGCACATGTTCGGCACAGCGACGCTGTCCTTCGCCGATGGCGTCAAGACCGAGGCCGGCGATGTATTCGAGATCGAGGCTGGGGATTTCGGCCTGCCGCTGCGCAATCCGCTGGAGATCGAAAAGCCTGTGAAGGTCGCGGTGAAGGCTCTGTAAGGCGCTCGTTACTGGAGTGCGTCGAGAAGGGCAATGCTTGGCCCCAAAGCCTTTTCCGCCGGGGCGACGCCGGTCGTGTCGACGCCGTCGACCTGCGTCAACCGAGAAATGATATGGTCGCTCAGCGCCCTGACGGCTGGGCGCATGAACCGGATGGATGGGTAAGCGATGAACAATTCGCTTGGCCGTACCTCGTAGTCGGGCAAGATTCGAACGAGCCGCCCAGCCTTCAAATCCTCGGACACGAGAAGAAGCTGAACCGGTCCAGCGGCATGGCCGCTCAGGACCGTATTTGCGATCACGCTCGCATCGTTCGTACGCAGGATCGAATGAACCGCCACTTCCGTCTGCTCAAAACCTTTGATGAGCGCGAGCATGTTGCGGGAGGACAGTACGGCCGGAGTAACGACAAGATCAGCCACGGCCAGTTGATCGAGCGTGTCTATAGGTCCGACCCTTCGCAGGAAAGACGGACTGGCAACCAAAATTCGACGAACCTGACCGATGCGCCGAACAATAACTTCTTGCGCCTCCGGGCGCCCATAGCGGATTGCAAGGTCGAAATTTTCATAGACCAGATCGACCATCCTGTTTTCGAGAACAAGCTCCACCGTCACCTTCGGATGCCTGCGTTGAAACTCCATCACGATTGGATGCAGATTTTTCGCCCCGATGCATGAGGGAGTATGAACACGAATACCGCCCTCGATCACACCGGCGTCCGATCGCACACCTTCCAAAGCGGCGTCGATCTGGGCCAAGGGAGTCCGGCTCGCATCATATAGTGCCCTGCCTTCCGGCGTGGGTCTGACGTGGCGCGCCGAACGCTCCAGGAGCCGGGCCTGGAGATGTTTCTCCAGGTTCGAGACAAGCTTTGATACCGCAGGCTGGGAAATGGCCAAGTCTCGCGCGGCGCCTGTTATCGACCCTCTCTCGACGGTCCGCAAGAAAGCCCTCAAGGCTGCAGCGACGTCCATAGTATTCCAATCAGTTATTGAAGCTATAAATCAATTCTCATTGCTTATGCCAAGGAGGCTGGTCATATCAAGACGAAATTTGCCAAGGAGATTATAACCTTGAATCGTAGAGGGTTTCTGATCGCCACGCCGTTGGTGCTTGCCGGCTGCGCCACCAACGCCACCGTGCCTTTGCTTCCGGCCACCGCCCCGCCGACGGCGGATCCACATTATCTTTCGATGTACGCCGCCGTACCTGGCGAGCCGTTCCCGGTCGACGCGATCGACCTGTCGCGGATCGTCGACCCGAAGTATCTACGCCGCGAAGTGGCCTATGCAGGAAGCGAGCGTCCCGGGACGGTAGTTGTCGATCCCAATGAAAAATTCGCGTATCTGGTTCTGGAACAGGGCCGGGCCATACGCTATGGCGTTGGTGTGGGAAAGGTGGAATCTTTCAATTTTCAAGGCGAGGCGGTGATCGCCTGGAAGCAGAAATGGCCACGCTGGACCCCGACGCAGGACATGATAGGCCGCGATCCCGAGCGCTACGGCCCCTTGCGCAACGGTCTTGCGGGAGGACCGCGAAATCCTCTCGGCCCTCGCGCACTCTACCTTCATCGCAACGGGCGCGACACGCTTTACCGGCTCCATGGCACAATCGAGCCATGGACGATCGGCACAAAGGTTTCCTCGGGGTGCATCCGTCTGCTCAATCAGGATATTATAGACCTGTACGACCGGGTTCCCGAAGGCAGCAAAGCTGTTGTCCTGCCGATCAAGTCTCAAGCGGTAGCTTAGACCAACCATCATCTATCGATCGGCCTCATGGCACCGCGCGGCCTTCTGGACGCGCAAGGTAGGCCCGAGACTTGATCCCAGCGAAGTCAGGCAGACCGGGCTGTAAAGATCACCGCGCGGCGCGGAAGTGCTTGGACAGCTTCAGGCCTTGCGCCTGGTAGTTGGAGCCCAGATCGGTGCCGTAGAGCGCCTGCGGTCGCTTCAGCATGTGCTCGTAGACCAGCCGGCCGACGATCTGGCCGTGGTCGAGGATGAAAGGTACCTCGTGGCTGCGCACTTCGAGCACGGCACGGCTGCCGGTACCGCCGGCCGCCGAATGGCCGAAGCCTGGGTCGAAGAAGCCGGCATAATGCACGCGGAATTCGCCGACCAGCGGGTCGAATGGCGTCATCTCGGCTGCGTAGAGCGGCGGCACATGTACCGCCTCCTGGCTGACGAGGATGTAGAATTCGTCAGGATCGAGCACCAACTCGCCGGCGCCGCTCTTGTGGATCGGCTCCCAGAAATCGACGACATCCTGCGCCGCGCGCTTGTCGACATCAACAAGGCCGGTGTGATGCTTGCCGCGATAACCGACCAGCCCGTCACTGTCGCCCTTGAGATCGATCGACAGCGCGATGCCGCCGCCCGAAATATTCGGCGGCTCGGTGGCGACCAGCATTTGCGCGCGGTGCAGTTCATGCAGTTCGGCTTCCGCGAGCAGCGCGTTGCCGGTGCGAAAGCGGATCTGCGACAGGCGCGAACCGGTGCGCACGACGATCGGGAAAGTGCGTGGGCTGACTTCCAGATAGAGCGGACCGCTGTAGCCGGCCGCGATCTTGTCGAACTCGTGGCCACGGTCCGTCATGACGCGGGTGAAGATGTCGAGCCGCCCCGTCGAACTTTTCGGATTGGCCGAGGCGGAAATGTCCGCCGGCAATGCCAGGCTTTCAAGCAAGGGCACGATGTAGACGCAGCCAGTTTCCAGCACCGCGCCGTCGGCAAGATTGATCTCGTGCAGCTTCAGCCGGTCGAGCTTCTCCGAAACCTTGTGATTGGGGCCGGGCAGGAAGGAGGCCCGCACTCGCCAGGCCTTGTCGCCGAGTCTCAGATCGAGACTGGCCGGCTGGATCTGGTCGGCATCGAGCGCGCGCGTCGACTTCAGCGCCCCAGACTGGAACAGCGCCGAAATGTCCTGATCGGGAAGAATGCCCGTCTCTCGCAAGGCTTCGCTCCTAGAGGGCAGGCTGTGTCGAACCCGCCTGGTACAAACCTCTTAATGAAGCCGGCAATTGACGCAAGCGTGGGACGGGTCTAAAGGGTCTTTATCCCGTGGTGATTTGGCCGGTCGGCTTGCAGCCACGTTAAACAAGTCGCTAAAGGACCGTCGGGCCGCAAGGCCGTATGGACCGGTTGCGACTTTCGCGGCCGGTTTTTTTGTGTCTGGAATAAAGCGATGAGCACCAAGAAGCGCAACTGGAAGCCTCAGACAGCCCTCGTGCATGGCGGAACCCTGCGGTCCGGCTTCGGCGAAACCTCCGAGGCGATGTATCTGACGCAGGGCTATGTCTACAAGACGGCGCAGGCGGCAGAAGCCCGTTTCAAGGGCGAGGAACCAGGTTTCATCTATTCCCGCTACGCCAATCCGACCGTCGACATGTTCGAAAAGCGCATGTGCGCGCTCGAAGGCGCGGAGGATGCGCGCGCCACGGCATCGGGCATGGCCGCGGTCACGGCGGCCCTTCTGTGCAGCGTCAAGGCCGGCGACCATATCGTGGCGGCGCGCGCGCTGTTCGGCTCCTGCCGCTGGGTGGTCGAGACGCTGGCGCCGCGATACGGCATCGAGGCCACGCTGGTCGACGGCACCGACATCGCCAATTGGGAAAAGGCGGTCAGGCCCAACACCAAGCTCTTCTTCCTGGAAAGCCCGACCAACCCGACACTGGAAGTGGTCGACATATCAGCCGTCGCCGCACTGGCCAATTCAATCGGCGCGCGGCTTGTCGTCGACAATGTCTTCGCCACGCCCTTGCAGCAAAAGCCGTTGCAGCTTGGCGCGCATATCGTCGTCTATTCGGCGACCAAGCACATTGACGGCCAGGGCCGCTGTCTCGGCGGCGTGATCCTGTCGGACAAGAAGTGGATCGACGAGAACCTGCACGACTATTTCCGCCATACCGGCCCCAGCCTGTCGCCCTTCAATGCCTGGACGCTGCTGAAGGGCCTGGAGACGCTGCCGCTGCGCGTGCGCCAGCAGACCGAGAGCGCTGGCAGGATCGCCGATTTTCTCGCCGAGCAGCCGCAGATCGCGCGTGTCATCTATCCCGGCCGCGCCGACCACCCGCAGGCCGATATCGTCAAGAAGCAGATGTCGGGTGGCTCGACGCTGATCTGCCTCGATGTCAAGGGCGGCAAGCAGGCAGCCTTCGCCCTGCAGAATGCACTCGACATCGTGCTGATCTCGAACAACCTTGGCGACGCCAAGAGCCTGATCACCCATCCGGCGACGACGACGCACAAGAATTTGAGCGACGAAGCCCGCGCCGAACTCGGCATCGGGCCCGGTACGTTGAGATTGTCGGCCGGCCTGGAAGACACCGACGACCTTCTGGAGGACATCGCACAGGCGTTGAAAGCCGCCCAATAGCAGGCCGTCCAGACGGCGTCGACCGCGGCGGGTTCAAGCGCGCGACGGCGTCTCTTCAAGTTCGGCGGCCTTGGTGCCGATGGTCATCGCGTTGCCGCGCCAGTCGACAGCGCCGCCGAGCCAGCCGCGCGCCCACATGGCTGGAAGCATCAAGTCCCGCACAATCATCGCCGCGACCATACGCGGCGACAGGTACCAGCCCTTGGACCAGGCCAGTGCGCATTCCGGAAGGTAGAAGGCCGCAAGCACGGCGACGGCTGTCAGCGGCAGGCTGAAGCCGGCGCTTGCCGCCGCACCCAGCGCAAGCACCAGCGGCACCCCCGCGCCGGTCAGGATTTCAGGCGCGAAGAACAGCGGAAAGGTAACGCGGCGCAGGCGCGCCCAGCGAGCCTGGCGGGACCAGATCTCGCCAAGCGTGCGGCGGCCAAGCGGCTGTTCGAAGGGCGAAGCGACGAGATTGACGCGCAGGCCGACCCCATTGACCAGCTTGGTCGCGGCGGCGTCCTCGGCGATTTCGGCTGCCAGCGCGCGGATGCCGCCATTGGCATCCAGCATCGGCTTGTTCCAAAGCATGCTCTTGCCCTGGGCAAAGCCAAGGCCGAGCGCCTCACCGGCGTACTGCCAGCGCGCCTGCAGCGTGTTGAGGAAGGCGCATTCGACCTCGGCCCAGAAGCCATCCGGTCGTGAGCCTATCGGCGTCGAGCAGACAAGGCCTGTGTTTGGCCGCCACGCCGCAATCAGATGCTGGATGTAATCTCTGGGCATCAGCACGTTGGAATCGGCCAGGACGACCCAGTTGTGCCGCGCCGCCTCCCAGCCCTTGACGCAATTGTTGAGCTTGGGATTGGCGCTGACGCGATCGTCACCGATCAACAGCCGGGCCGGCACCTCGGGGAAATGGGCGATGGCCTGTCTGATCAAACCGACCACCGGATCATCGGCGTGGGCAACGCAGAAGATCAACTCATAGCGCGGCCAGTCGAGCGAGAAGGCGCGTTCCAGCGTCTCGTGCGTGAACGGCTCGACACCACGCGACGGCACGACAATCGACACCGGCGGCAACTTGCCGGCTGGCCGTGCGATCGTGGTGCGCCGTTTCAGCCGCGAAGCGGCCAGCGCGATGCTGGCAGCGTTGGAAAGGATAAGAGCAGTCGAAAGCGAGGTGGCTATGAGAGTGAGTTCCATCGAGGTCTGGGCACTCCGGAAGAGACGGCCCGCGGTGTGGCCGCTTTCAACAGTTCGACAGAGCGCCGAGTCGCTCGGTTCGCGCACACCACCATTGTCATGTGTCACTTAAATGACATTCTTTGCCGGCACCTGCCTTTCGAGGACGAGCGCGTCAAGACGCGCACGTTGACCTCCTCGCCTGGAGGGCCGAGAGTTTTATTTTGTTTGAGCATGGCCTTTGAACAAACCGGAAGCGTTTGACCGAGAAAACCGGTTCCACTTTTCGCGATCATGCTCGATATCGTTTTGGAGCCGCTTATGTACCGCGCCGTAACGCGCAATATCGAAGTGCAGGTCAGGCCGTTCTATCTCGAGGACCGTTCGGATCCTTCCGAGAACCGCTACGTCTGGGGCTACCAGATAACGATCGACAACCAGTCGGACGAATTCGTGCAGCTTCTGTCGCGCTATTGGCACATCACCGACGGCGCCGGCCGGGTCGAGGAAGTGCGCGGCTCCGGCGTTGTCGGCGACCAGCCCGAACTCAATCCCGGCGACAGCTATCAATACACGTCGGGCTGCCCGCTCTCGACACCGTCAGGGATCATGGTCGGACGCTATACGATGCGCAACCAGCGCGGCGAGACATTCGACATCGCCATCCCGGCCTTTTCGCTGGATCTGCCGGGAACGAGACGGACGGTGAATTAGCGTCCTTCTCCCCGTTGCACGGGGAGAAGGCTCGACTCACTGCGCAGCGAATTCCGCAGGGTCGAAGTCATATTGCTTCGAGCAGAATTCGCAGGCGACGTGGATGCCGCCATCCTCGGTCGAGTCCTTGATCTCCTGCGCGGAGAAGCCCTCGAGGATGCCGCGGATCTTGTCCCTGGAGCATGAGCACTGGTCGGCGACGGGGACGCCGCCGAAAACGCGCACGCCATGCTCATGGAACAGGCGATAGAGCAGCCGTTCGGCGCCGATCGTCGGATCGATCAGCTCTGTCGGTTCGATGGTGCCGAGCAGCGCCAGCAATTCCTGCCAGGAATTGTCGGCCGGATCGTGGATCTCCTCGCGTGGATCGCCGTCGCCGCCGGGCAGGTCCGGAACGCGCATACGCTCGGGGGACTGCGGCAGGAACTGCGCCAGGATGCCGCCGGCACGCCACTGTTCGCGCGCGCCACCAGGGCCCGGCGTCAAAAGCTTGGCCACAGACAGCCTGATATCCGTCGGAATCTGTTCCGACTGGCGGAAATAGGTACGCGCCGCGTCCTCCAGCGTCTCGCCGTCGAGTTGCACGATACCCTGATAGCGCTGCATGTGGGCACCCTGGTCGATGGTCAGCGCCAGCACGCCGCTGCCGAGCAGCGTCTGCTGGGACGTCTCTCCTGCCGCGACCAGCGCCTCGAGCCTATCCGCATCGAAGCGCGCATAGGCGCGCAGCGCCGAAGGCGTCGTGAAATCCGCCACCAGCATGTCGACCGGCCCGTCGGTGCGGGTCTGCAGGATGAACTTGCCCTCGAATTTGAGCGAGGTGCCGAGCAGCACCGTCAGCACGCAGGCTTCCGCCAGCAGGCGGGCGACCGGCTCGGGATAGTCGTGGCGGCTGAGGATGGCGTCGAGCATCGGCCCGAGCTGGACCGTGCGACCGCGCACGTCGAGCGGGCCGACCTCGAAAGGCACGACATGGTCGTCGCCGGCATAGCCGAACTCGCCGAGTTTGGGGTGATGTTCAGTCACTTGATGCGTTTCCAACATGACAAAGCTCCAGGGCGCGGCCATGCCGCCCGCTGGGGTGCATGCGTCCAAACGCGCTTGATTTGCGTGATGCGGCGCAGATAGGCATCGCGCCCCCGCAGATCAAGCGCCCGGACACTTCATCTCAAGCACCAAGACACCAGGCGAGCACCGCCTTCTGGGCGTGGAGCCGGTTCTCGGCCTCGTCGAAGACCACCGAATGGGGTCCGTCGATAACCTCGTCGGTCACTTCCTCGCCGCGATGCGCCGGCAGGCAGTGCATGAACAGCGCGTCCGGCTTGGCATGCGCCATCAGCTTCGCGTTGACCTGGTAGGGCGAGAAGACGTTGTGGCCACGGGCGCGATGCTCCTGGCCCATCGACACCCAGCAATCGGTGACGACGCAGTCGGCCTGGTCGACGGCTTCCTCGGGTGAGCGGGTGAAATGGAGCTTGCCGCCATGCGCCCTGGACCAGTCGACATGCTTCTGCGCCGGCTCGCTGCCTTCGGGAACGGCGACATTGAGGTTGAAGCGGAACCGTGCAGACGCTTCGAGCAGCGAATGCAGCACATTGTTGCCGTCGCCGGTCCAGGCGATGGTCTTGCCGGCAACCGGACCGCGATGCTCCTCGAAGGTCATGATGTCGGCCATCAGCTGGCAGGGATGGGTGTCGTCGGTCAGCCCGTTGATCACCGGCACAGTGGCGTTCTCGGTCAGTTCCAGCAACCGGTCATGCGAGGTGGTGCGGATCATGATCGCGTCGACATAGCGCGACAGGACCTTGGCGGTGTCGGCGATGGTTTCCGAGCGGCCGAGCTGCATCTCGGTACCGGTCAGCATGATGGTCTCGCCGCCAAGCTGGCGCATGCCCACGTCGAAGGAAACGCGTGTGCGCGTCGACGGCTTGTCGAAGATCATCGCCAGCACCTTGCCTTCGAGCGGCTTGGTCCGCTCACCAGCCTTGAGGCGCGCCTTTCGCACCACCGCATCGTCCAGCATGAAACGCAGGTCGCCCTCGGAAACGGTGGAAAGATCGGTAAAATGGCGAACTGACATCAGCAATATTCCGGAATTACTTCGCGGCGGCCACGGCGATGGCGTCCGCCAGGCCTTTGGCACCAGCGCGGATGCGGTTGAGCGCTTCGTGGATCTCGGCGTCGGTGACGGTGAGCGGCGGCAGCAGGCGGATGACGTTGTCACCGGCCGGAACCGCCAGCAAATGCTGGTCGCGCAGCGCCATGTTCACCTTGGTGTTGGGCATGGCGCATTTGAGGCCAAGCATCAGGCCGGTGCCCCTGATGCCTTCGATGACATCGGGAAACTCGTCCGCGACCGCCGCCAGGCCTTGCTTCAACAGCAATGCCTTGCGCTGCACATCCTCGAGGAAGCCGTCTTCGAGCACCACATCGAGGACTGCATTGCCGACAGCCATGGCCAGCGGATTTCCGCCGAAGGTGGTGCCGTGCACGCCCGACGTCATGCCAACCACGGCCTCGTCGGTGGCCAGGCACGCGCCCATGGGGAAGCCGCCGCCAATACCCTTGGCGATCGCCATGATGTCGGGCGTCACGCCCGTCCACTCATGCGCGAACAGCTTGCCGGTGCGGCCGATGCCACACTGGACCTCGTCGAAGATCAAGAGCAGGCCGTGCTGGTCGCAGAGCTGGCGCAGCCGCTTCAACGATTGTGTGGGCACCGGGCGAATACCGCCCTCGCCCTGCACCGGTTCGATGAGGATCGCGGCGGTTTCCGGCGTGATCGCCTTCTCGGCGGCATCGATGTCGTCGAAGCCGACCTGGTCAAAACCTTCGACCTTGGGGCCGAAGCCTTCGAGGTATTTGTACTGGCCGCCGGCCGCGATGGTCGCAAGCGTGCGGCCATGGAAGGCGCCTTCGAAGGTGATGACGCGGAAGCGCTCGGGATGACCCTTGACGAAGTGGTAGCGCCGCGCCGTCTTGATCGCGCATTCCAGCGCCTCGGCGCCGGAGTTGGTGAAAAACACCTTGTCGGCGAAGGTGGCATCAGCCAGGCGCTCGCCAAGCCGGCTCTGTCCCGGGATCTCATAAAGGTTGGAGACGTGCCAGAGCTTGCCGGCCTGCTCGGTCAGCGCCGCGACCAAATGCGGATGGCCGTGGCCAAGCGAATTGACCGCGATACCGCCGGCGAAATCGAGATATCGCTCGCCCTTGTCGGTAACCAGCCAGGTGCCTTCCCCGTGGTCGAAAGCCAGGGGTGCGCGAGCAAAGGTCTCGTAAAGCGCCGAACCGCTCATTATATGCGTCTCCGGTACCGGAAAATCAAAAAAGCCGCCAAAGCGGCGGCCTTGTGCGGCTTATCGTGTTTTTCGGCCATGAAGTCAACGAAAACGTCGCGTAGTGCGCGCGGCAAGCCCTCCAACGCGATGCCGGCTCATAAGCGACCGGGCAAGTTGGGGAAAACCGAAAAAACCGATTCGTGTTGCACTTGGGACTCTTGTCACCGAGTCAGCGCATAAGGTAATTGTAGTCGAGAAATAACTAGATTTCGTGCGGCGGACCTAATCACCAGATATATGTGGTGTCTGCCCCAGCAGTGGTGCTGGGTCGGGAGTGGATTCCGATTGCCGCACGCTTAGCAGGAGCGCGGTCTCATGAACTGGACTGACGAGCGGGTCGAACTTCTCAGAAAACTGTGGTCGGAGGGTCTGAGCGCAAGCCAGATTGCCGCTCAGCTTGGAGGGGTGAGCCGCAATGCCGTCATCGGCAAGGTGCATCGGCTGAAGCTGTCGGGCCGCGGCCGCGCAACGGCGACGCCGGCACGCCAGAAGAAGGCGACACAGGGCTCGACCGTGCAGAAATCGGTGGCGCGCGCCGCAACCACGGCTCGCCATGTCACGGCATCGATCGGCGCGACCGCCCTTCAGACGCAATTCGACGCCGAGCCGGTGGCGCGACACTATATCCGCCCGGTCGAGAATGTGGTGGTACCGATCTCTCGGCATCTGCAACTCGTCGAACTGACCGAGCGCACCTGCAAATGGCCGAACGGCGATCCGTTGTCGGAGGACTTCAATTTCTGCGGCAACGAAGCCGCAGAAACCGGTCCATATTGCAAATACCACGCCCGCGTGGCCTTCCAGCCGGCGGCGGAGCGCAGGCGCAATCGCTGAGCGCCAAGTAGTGAGTAGTGAATTTCACTACTTACTAATTTCTACTGACTTACCTTACAGCCAGCCATTCTTGCGAAACCGCCAGTAGAGAACCGCGCAGATCGCCGCGATGGTCGCCAGCACCATCGGGTAGCCATATTCCATCTTCAGTTCCGGCATGTCGGTGAAGTTCATGCCGTAGATGCCGGCGAATGCCGTCGGCACGGCCAGAATGGCCGCCCAGGAGGCAAGTTTCTTCGAGATCGCCGTTTCCTGGCTCTGACCGACCAGCAGGCTTGCCTCGAACGCGAACGCCAGCACCTCGCGCAAACTGTCGATCTTTTCCTGGACAGTGCGGATGTGGTCGGTCACGTCGCGAAACAGCGGGTGCATGGCTGAATGGATTTGCGGCAGGTCGGCGCTGGTCAGCCGGCGGCAGACTTCCACCAGCGGCAGCGCCGCGTTGCGCAGGCGCAGGAGATCGCGGCGCAGCATATAGAGCCGCTCGATGTCGGGACCGGTCATCGGCTTCAGCAGGACCTTGTCTTCGATCGCCTCGACCTCGTCCTCGATCTGCTCGAGAACGGGCATGTAGTTGTCGACGATGAAATCGAGAATGGCATAGAGGACGAAATCCTCGCCCTTGGCCAATGAATGCGGGCAGCTTTCCCAATGCTGGCGAACGGCGGCGTAGGAGGTCGACGGGCCATGCCTGACGCTGACGATATAGCCCGAGCCAACGAACAGATGCGTCTCGCCGAAGGTCACCCGTCCTTCGATCAGCTGCGCGGTGCGGGCGACGATGAACAGCGCGTCACCATATTGCTCGAGCTTCGGCCGCTGGTGCGGATGCTCGGCATCCTCGATCGCCAGTTCGTGCAGATGGAATTGTGCCTGGACGCGCAGCAGAAGGTCACGGTCCGGTTCGAGCAGCCCGATCCAGACGACGTGTCCCGATTTCTTGGCCCAGTCGCCGGCTTCCTCGATCGGAATATCGGCAATACGCCGCCCGGCGGTGTAGACACTGGAGGCGATGATGCCTGACGTTGGTATGGCAGGCTTGAACTCTCGCACATATTCCATCGCAGCCTCCTGAAGGCAGGACCTTTATCAAGGCCTGAGAAGCTTAACGCCGGGATAGTTTAGCGCAATATGATCTAGCGTTCGAGGGGAAGAGCGTTCATTTCGCCGTCAGCGTCGCGGAAAGACTTATCTTATCGGTCTTGTCGCCTTTCGGGCGCTCGGCCGGCATCTGGTCGCCAGTGACGATGTAATAGATGGTTTCGGCGATGTTGGTGGCGTGATCGCCGATGCGCTCGATGTTTTTGGCGCAGAACAGAAGATGCGTGCAGGGTGTGATGTTGCGCGGATCCTCCATCATGTAGGTCAGCAATTCACGGAACAGCGACGTGTACATGGCATCGATCTGGTCGTCGCGGTCACGCACGAAGCCGATCTTGTCGACCGAGCGCGAGGCATAGACGTCGAGCACTTCCTTGAGCTGCGTCAGCGCCAGGTTGGCCAGCGCCTCCAGGCCACGAAACAGGCTGGTTGGCTGACGGCCGTCGGTGACGGCGACCACCCGCTTGGCGACATTCTTGCCGAGGTCGCCGACCCGTTCGAGATCGGCGGAGATGCGGATGGCGCCGACGATCTCGCGCAGGTCCGTCGCCATCGGCTGGCGTTTGGCGATGATGATGATCGCCTTGTCGTCGATCTCGCGCTGCCCTTCATCGAGCACGGCGTCATCGCGAATGACTTTCTGGGCCAGTCCCGGATCGGCATTGACGAGAGCGGCGACCGCCTGCTCGACCATGCGCTCTGCATGGCCGCCCATAGCGGCGATGCGCTTCGACAGATATTTCAGCTCCTCGTCATAGGCGCTCATGATGTGCACGGACTGCATGAATGAAATGCCTTCCCACGGGTTCTTTACTTTGAGTCGTTTCCTCGAATCCCCGCTGATACGCTAGCGGGATGACAGAAAAAAGAAACGGTCCAGGGGAAAACTAGGGCGAGATCAGTGCGTCGGCAAATGAACCGAGAAGGCGGCGCCCTTGCCGACCTCGGATTTGATCGTCAGCCTGGCGTTATGGCGCGTCAGAATATGCTTGACGATCGACAGGCCGAGGCCGGTGCCTTTCTGGGTCCGGCTGGTCTCGACGTCGATGCGATAGAAGCGCTCGGTGATGCGAGGAATGTGTTCCTCGGGAATGCCGGGGCCGAAATCCCGGATCGTCACGTCGATGCCGGGTTCGGAATCGAGGTCGCCGCGCGCGATCGACACCAGGACACGGCCGCCCGACTGGCCGTATTTGCAGGCGTTTTCCAGGAGATTCTCGAAAACCTGGAACAACTCGTCGCGATCGCCCGGCACATTGAGAGGCCCCTTGGCGAAATCACGCTCGATGGCAACGCTGTTTTCGCGGGCAAGCGGGGCCAGCGAATCGATGACGCTGTCGACGGTCTGGCGCAGGTCGACCTCCGTCCCGGGCTTCAGATACGGCTTCATCTCAAGCCGGGACAATGACAGGAGATCATCGATCAGCCGCGCCATGCGGCCGGTCTGGTTCTGCATGATCTGCAGAAATTGCTCGCGCGCCGCCGGATCGTTGCGGGCCGGTCCGCGCAGCGTCTCGATGAAACCGGCGATCGAGGCCAGCGGAGTGCGCAATTCGTGGCTGGCATTGGCGATGAAGTCGGCGCGCATGCGGTCGATCCGCCGCGTCTCGCTCTGATCCTTGAACACCAGCACATAGAGATCGGTGCCGTGCCCGACCGAGGACGCGCTGACCCGGTAGGCCCGCTCGACCGGCAGCTTCTCGGTATAGTCGACGACATCCGAGGCGAGAGTACCCGACAACACGCTGTCGAGCAGGGTCTGCATTTCCGGCGCCCGGAATTTCAGCGGCAGCGATATGCCCGGTGCGATCCCGCCAAAGGCGGCAAACGCGGCGGCGTTGGCATGCACGATGGTGGCGGCATGGTCGAAGATGATGAGCGGGTCGGCGACGGCCGCCGCCAGATATTCGCCCGACAGGCGCTGCAGGCCGATCGCCTCGATCGCGGCGGCACCATCGGCGGACTGGCCGAGTCCCGCGGCCGGCAGCATCGCCGCCGCAAGCAACAGGAGCAGCGCCGGTACCAGCGCGTAGGCGGACACGCCCGCGAAGGCAAAAGCGATCAGAACCGCGGCGACACCGGCAGCAAGCAGCCAGCGGCTGTTCCACAGCCGGGCGGCCAGGATTTGCGCCATGCCCTTCTGCCCTGCGTCCAGATCAGTCATTCGCTCGCGCGCCCGCGCCCCATCGGTCGTGCGGCAGCGGAAACTTCCGCTGGACCGCTCCGCGCATGATCCCGTAAATCGGGAATCGATTCTCGGAAAGGATCATGCGCAAAATCAAAAGTCCTGCAGCGTCGTTTGCGCGTCCAGACGGACGCGCGGTCTGTAGTGGCTCCCAATAGCATGAGTCCGAAAGCTGGAAAGGGTTCGTCAGCATGAAAAATGCCAAGGAAAGTTCCGCCGCGCCGGCTTCGGGTCCGCTGAAGATCAGGATCGACGGCAAGGAACGGGAATTCGACATCGAGAATCCCGAGCTTCCGGAGTGGGTCGAGGCCAAAAAGCTGACCGCGGGAGGCTACCCCTACGACAAGAAGATGAAAAGCGACGAGTATGACGAGACGCTCGAAAAGTTGCAGATCGAGCTCGTCAAGGCGCAGGCATGGCTGCAGGCGACCGGCAAGCGGGTGATGGCGCTGTTCGAGGGCCGTGACGCCGCCGGCAAGGGCGGCACGATCTTCGTGGTGCATCAGTATCTCAACCCGCGCACGGCACGCAACGTGGCGCTGACCAAGCCGACCCAGCCCGAGCTGGGACAATGGTACTACCAGCGCTATGTCGACCACTTCCCGACATCGGGCGAGTTCGTCACTTTCGACCGCTCCTGGTACAACCGCGCCGGCGTTGAGCCGGTGATGGGCTTCTGCACGCCCGAACAGCACGAGAAGTTTCTCGACGAGACGCCCCATTTCGAACGGATGATCGTCAATGACGATATCCATTTCTTCAAGTTTTGGCTGAACATCGGCCGGGAAACGCAGCTCGAGCGTTTTCATGACCGTCGCTACAGTCCGCTGAAGAGCTGGAAGTTCTCGCCGATCGATGTCGCCGGCATCACCAAATGGGATGATTACACCAAGATGCGCGACACCATGTTCGAGCGGACCCACAAGGCGTTCGCGCCATGGATCATCGTGCGGGCCAACGACAAGCGCCGCGCGCGGCTGGCGGTGATGCGGCGCATCCTGTTGTCGCTGCCCTATGAGGGGCGCGATCTCGATATCATCGGCAAGGAAGACAAGAAGATCATCGGCGAAGGACCGTCATTCCTGGGCAAGGAGGGCTGAATTCGCCGTGCCGCGTGGCCTCCACGCGGCACGGCATTCTTCGCGATCCTCAGGCCGCCAGCCTTGCAATGCGCTGCAGGCGCCGCAGTGTGGTGTCGTCCTGCAATGCCTGCTGGAACAGCGATATCTCCTGGTCGATGCGATCGCACAGCGCGCCGGTGTTCCCCTTGAGCAGCCCACGGGTCTGCAGAAGGGCAGCGACCGGCTTCTTGGCCAGCTGCCTGGCCCGTCCGAGCGTCGCCTCCTCCACGCCGTCATGTACGATCTCGGCGACGAGACCGAGCGCCCTGGCATCCTCGGCGTGGAGCGTGTCGCCGAGGCAGAAGAAGCGGAAGGCGCCGGCATAGCCGAGCTTCTGCGGCGCCAGGATGCTGGTCGCCGCGTCCGGCACAAGGCCGAAATCGACGAACGGCACCCGGAACGTGCTTTCATTGGAGGCGATCACCATGTCGCAATGGAACAGGATCGTGCAGCCGACGCCGACGGCATCGCCGTCGACGCAGGCGAGGATAGGCTTCGGGAACGTCGCCAGCGTGCGGAACATGTCGGTGACGGCGGCGATGAGCTTCTGATGCTTGGTGGCGTCGAGGAATTCGGAGAAGTCGCCACCGAGGCAGAAACAGCCCGCCAGGCCACGCAGCACGACGACACGAACCTCATCATTGTCGGCGGCTTCGTGGAACGTCCTGGCAAGGCTTTCATAGGCCCTTCTGTCGAGCACCGGCCGGCCGTCATTCGACGACACGGTGACGATGAGCGTGTGGTTGCGCAGTTCCGGTTGCGGGTGCATGGCCATCTCCGATCTCATGACGCCCTCCTTTGGCCGAACATGTCTGGATATCCCCTGGCCAGAACGGGAGCATGATGATTGCGGCGCGAACGCACCACATCCAGCGTGTGCTCGGTGAAGGAGAGCAGTGTCGCCACGACCTGCTGATTTCCGTAGGTGCGCTGGTAGCCTAGCGGCGTCGCCAGGAAATGCAGTTGCAAGGCGCGCAATACCCACATCGGCTCGAACTCGATGATCACCTTGTCGACGCCGCGCTTCAGCCCCCACTCGACGAAGCCGGCGATCAATTCGGTGCCGACCGTCGAAACGCCGCGACGGCCATCGCGGAAGCCTGGAGCCACCGCATAGCGGGTCAATTCCCAGATGTTTGGGCCCGATGGCGGCGTTCCCTCGGAAAGGTCGGTCAGGACTTCGGTCAGCAGATGGGGCCGCGTGGTCGGCAACATCCTTTGATAGCCTGCGATTTCGTTGCCTCTGATGACGATCTGATGCACCGCCTCGTCATGGTCGAACTGGTCGACCTCGAATCCGTCCGGGCGCCGCAGGTCCTCCCACCCCATTTCTTCGACAAATATCTGGTAGCGCAGCCGATGGACGGCCTCCCAAAGGTCGGGACGTTCCATCAATTCCTGAGTTGTAAGACAAAAAAGCATGCCGTCGTCTCCTGGGTTTAAGAGGAAGATACGGCCGTGCTTCAGTGAGAAAATTGCGTGATCACGTAGGCAAGAATTTCTAGGTCGGCACGGCCGACCTAACTAATGTAGCCGCGCCTTATCGCTTCGGCGACAGCCTGAACCCGGTTGACGGCACCGAGTTTGCTTTTGGCGTTAAGAAGATGTTTCTCCGAGGTGTGCTCCGAGATGCCGAGGATTTGCGAAATCTCCCATTCGGACTTGCCGACAGCCGCCCATTGCAGGCATTCGCGCTCGCGCGGAGTCAACTCGATATGGTCGATGGTCTTGGCCGCCATGGTGTGGAGCTGCATGGCGCGGCCAACGGCATAGGTGGAGACCAGCGACACCAGGCCGAACTCTTCCGCCGACAGCTGCACGGCCTCGCCACCCAGCGACACCATGACGATCTGGCCGTCGAGTGTGATCAGCGGGAAAGCCAAGCCGTCGCGCAGCTTGAAGGCGCCGGCATCGCCCATCACTTCGCCGCTGCTCTTGTCGAAGCGAATGCCCTCGGCGGCTTCCCGCCACTGGAACGGCGCCTGCAGTTGTTTCATGTGGCTGACCACGGGATCGTGATCGACATAATTGCGCGACACGTAGCGCTCCAGCCATTCGACAGGCCAGTCGCACAGCAGCACATGCTGCTTTTGCTGCCCGGCCGGCGTGCCCGGCTGCGGAACGGTTCCGGCCATAAGCGCGGTCAGACCGAAATCCGACGTTATGCCCAACAGCTTCTCGCAAACCACCGCCGCCGTTCCGGCGTGCTGCAGTTGGTCTATGTATTCCAGCGTACGATCGAATTGACCCATCGCAACATCAACCCCATGTTGCCTCATGCATTGAGACCGATGGTCCATGCCTTGCCTGCACTTTGCCACCGACCACGGATTGCAATCGCACTTTTCCGGTTGTGGTTCTCGACCCTGGTCCCCCAACCAAGGCAGCCACCGCTGTTTGCAAACGCGCTAAATCATATCCTGAAATCGGCGCGTTGAAATCAAAAACCATTGTGCCTGTATCATTTTCGTACCAAAACCAGTGCGAAAACGAGTGCGGCGGAGTTCTATCGTGGCGTTCCAATGGCGGTTCCTGGTCCTGGCGTCGCTGCTGATGGCGGCACTGCCGGCGGCTTCTGGCGCGCGCGCGGCGGAACCGCAGGTGCCGGTGCTGTGGGACGCCAAGGAACGGTTGCCCAAGCCAGATCTTTCGGCCCTGCCACGGCTGCGGTTCCTGACGACCACGGATTTTCCACCCTTCAATTTCCTCGACGGCTCGGGAAAGCTGTCCGGTTTCCACATCGACCTGGCACGCGCCATCTGCGCCGAACTCGGCATCATCGACAAATGCCAGATCCAGGCATTGCCCTGGGCCGAGCTCGAAGGGGCGCTTGAGAAAGGCGAGGGCGAAGCCATCATCGCCGGCATCGCCGCAACGCCACAGGCACGCCAGACATATGCCTTCTCACGCTCCTATCTGCAGTTTCCGGCGCGTTTCATCATGCCGAAGGGCAAGGCGTTGACGGAACCGGTCTTCGACAAATTGCACGGCAAGCGCGTTGGCGTGATCGCCGGCTCGGCGCATGAGCGCATGCTGCGCGACTATTTCAACACGGTCCAGGTCGTCTCCTTCGACGGACCGGAAGCCCTTTACGCCGACCTCAAGGCGGGCAAGATCGATGCGGCCTTTGGCGACGGCATGCGCTTCGCCTTCTGGCTGGGCGGCTCGGACGCCGCAGGCTGCTGCCGCTTTGCCGGCGGTCCCTATCTGGCGCCAGAATATCTGGGCACGGGCATGGCCATCGCCACACGGGCGGACAATCCGGCCCTGGCCGCCGCGATCGACTACGCGCTGCAGGAGATTTCGATGAAAGGTACCTTCGCCGAATTCTACCTGCGCTATTTCCCGGTCAGTTTTTTCTGATCCGGTCCCGGTCAGTTTTTTCCGATCCGGTTCCGGTTTTCTGATCCGCCCGTAACCCAGTCAGGTCAGAGTGCGCAGCCGCGCCTTGGCCGCGCGGCCGATGGCGGCGACGGTCAGTGTGTCGAGATCGAGCTGCCGGCGGATCAACTGCAGCACGCGCACTTCCTCCATGCGCATTTCGAGATCGACGGCGGCCACTTCGAAGGCAGCGGCATAGGCGGTGTCGCGCAGGCGCTCCGGCAGGGCTTCGGCGACTTGTGCCAGGACACCCTCCAGGCCGTCCTTTTCATGCAGCAGCTTCTGGCAAGCCTGGGCGACGGGAACCAGCCTATCCTGCTTGAAATCCTCGAACACCGGCCATGAGCGGACAACATCGCCGATCCGGGCCAGTTCGACATCGGTCATGTCCCGATCGGAGGCCGAGGTGATGACCATCAGGTAGATCAGGGCTTCATGCGGCGTCGGCGATGGCATTCGGTACTCCTTGAACGGGCTTCGAAGGTAGGAACGGCGCTCGGAGGCCGCAAGGAAAAAGCGCCGCAATCGTTGACGCTCCGGCCCCGCGCGCCTAGAGACCGGTTGAAAATCGACACCGCGGCCAAACCAGCGAAAATAGTCTGGCCGGCGAATAATTTGGAAACAGCACCATGGCGGGATCAAACATCCTCGATCTCAACCCCGAACTGCTGGCGGCCGCCGCCGAGAGCAAGGCGTGGCCGTTCGAGGAGGCCAAAAAGATCATCGAGCGCTACAAAGGCGCCGACTTTCCCGAAACGGTCCTGTTCGAGACCGGATATGGCCCGTCCGGCCTGCCGCATATCGGCACGTTCGGCGAGGTGGCGCGCACCTCGATGGTGCGCCATGCGTTCCGTGTGCTGACGCAAGACAAGGTCGCCACGAAGCTGCTGTGCTTTTCCGACGACATGGATGGCATGCGCAAGATACCCGACAACGTGCCGGACCGCGCAGCGCTTGAGCCGCATCTGCACAAGCCGCTCTCTTCGGTTCCCAATCCGTTCGGCGGCGACTATGCGAGCTTCGCCGACCACAACAACGCGATGCTCTGCCGCTTCCTGGACACGTTCGGCTTCGACTACGAATTCGCCAGTGCGACGCAGTACTACAAGTCCGGCCGTTTCGACGCGATGCTGCTTCGCGCCGCCGAGCGCTACGACAAGATCATGGCAGTGATGCTGCCGACGCTCGGACCGGAGCGGCAGGCGACCTACAGCCCGTTCCTGCCGATTTCTCCGAAGAGCGGCCGCGTGCTTTACGTGCCGATGAAGCATGTCGATGCCAAGGCCGGCACCATCACCTTCGACGACGAAGGCACCGAGACCACGCTTTCGATCACCGGCGGCCGGGTGAAGCTGCAATGGAAGCCGGATTTCGGCATGCGCTGGGCGGCGCTGGGCGTCGATTTCGAAATGTTCGGCAAGGACCACCAGACCAACGCGGTCGTTTATGACCGCATCTGCGACATCCTGGGCGGACGCGCGCCGGAGCATTTCGTCTACGAACTGTTCCTGGACGAGAACGGCCAGAAGATCTCGAAGTCGAAGGGCAACGGCCTGACCATCGACGAATGGCTGACCTACGCGCCGACCGAGAGCCTCGGGCTCTACATGTATCAACGGCCGCGGCAGGCCAAGAAGCTCTATTTCGACGTCATCCCACGGGCCGTGGATGAATATTACACCTTCCTTGCCGCCTACCCACGGCAGGACTGGAAGGAGCGGCTGGGCAACCCGGTCTGGCATATGCATGACGGCAATCCGCCGGCCATCGACATGCCGGTGCCGTTCTCGCTGCTGCTCAACCTGGTCAGTGCTTCCAATGCGCAGAACAAGGATGTGCTGTGGGGCTTCATCTCACGCCACGCCGCCGGCGTGACGCCGGCCACCCATCCCGAACTCGACAGGCTGACGGGCTATGCGATCCGCTATTTCGACGACTTCGTAAAGCCGACGAAAACGTTCCGCGCCGCCGACGATGTCGAGCGCGAGGCGCTGCAGGCGCTGGACGCGGCGCTTGGCACGCTGCCGACGGATGCCAGCGGCGAAGCGATCCAGAACGCTTCACTCAACGTGGCGCGCAAGATCGAACGCTATCAGGACCATTCCAAGCAGAGCCCGGAAGGCGGCCCAGGCGTTTCTGGCGCCTTCTTCCAGATGATCTACCAGGTGCTCATCGGGCAGGAGCGCGGCCCGCGCTTCGGATCGTTCGCCGCGCTCTACGGCGTCGCCGAGACCCGTGCGCTCATTCAGCAGGCGCTGGCTGGTCAACTGGCTTGAGGGCGCCGCCCTCCTCTTTCAGGATCGAGCCCTCTTCCAGGATCGAGCCCGGCGCCTGAGGCGCCGGGGCGGGCGCGGCGGGCATCGCCGAGATGCCGGCAAGATCCGGCGCCGGCCCGAAAATGCCCTTCTTGCCGCTTTGCGCCTTTTCGCCGGCCTCGACATAGGGCCCGCCCTTGGCGGCACGCGCCCAGCCGTTTTCGACCAGCCACTGGCCGACGTCCTGCTTGCCGATCCGGCATTCGGCCGCGATCCGGTCGCGGCCGCCTTCAGGCGGGACCGTGCAAATCACCGCGCGGCCGCGCAGAAAGGCCCTGAAGGCGCTGCGCGCGCGAATGCCGCACGGCCAGGATTTGCCGTCCGTGGTGCAGGCCTCGTCCTGCGCGACGACATCGATGCCGGAAACCGCGACGGAATAGCCTTTCGCCTCGATAAGGCCGGCGGCCGGCGCGACCGGCTGGAACAGCTTCGTGCCGTTCCAGTCGTCGGGCATCTTCGGCTTTGGCGGCATGGCCAGCGCCAGCTTGCTCAGCGGTTCGCGCGGCTCGATCCGCTCGATTTCTCCGGCGGGCAGGTCCGGCGGCGCGACGACCTCCGGATCAATCGCCCGCGAATGCACCGCCGGCTTTGCCGGTGGCGGAGCGGCAGGCGCTGGAATGGCTGACGTGGCCGGCTCTTCCGGCCCGGCATCGGTGCCTGCCTGAGAGATCGTATCAACGCCAGGATCGATCTGGTCCACCGCGACGGTGCTTTCGCTTCCTTTCAGCGTACGGCCGCCGGCGACGACCAGGGCCGCCATCACCGGAACCATCACAACCGCCAGGGCAAGATGAGGAAGCCGCACCAGCTCGGACCTACTGACTCGCCCAGACAATCCGCGCCACCCATTCGACATCGCGCATGGGAATGTCGCGGTCGGGATGATCGGGATTGAGGGAGACCAGCGCGATCGACTTGACGGTCTGGCGCTCGAGCACCTTTGCCATCACCTCGCCTGACGTGGTCTTGACGACGACGCGATCACCCTTGCGGGTGGCCGCGCCCGGCTCGACGATGAGGACGTCGCCATTGCGGTAGAGCGGCAGCATGGAGTCGCCTTGCACCTGCAGCGCATAGGAGCTTTCGGTCGACTGCGCCGGCAGTTCGACCAGATCCCAGCCCTGCCCTGCAGGAAAACCGGCATCGTCGAAAAAACCGCCGGCGCCGGCCTGGGCAAAGCCAAGCAAGGGCACCGATCGCCGGTAGGCGGGCGCGGCGCCCATGCGGCCTTCGATAAGCCCGGTGAATTCGTCGAGTGAAGCACCCGTCGCCTCGATGATCTTGGCCAGCGATTCGGTCGAAGGCCAGCGTGGCCGGCCGTCGGACGACAGGCGTTTCGATTTGTTGAAAGCAGTCGAATCGAGCCCCGCGCGCCTTGCCAGACCTGAAGCCGAAAGCGAATAGCGCTCGGCGAGAGCATCGATGGCGGCCCAGACGCGGTCGTGCGAGAGCATGTCGTGCTCTCCTTCGAAACAGGAAAAAATGCCTGTTCGTTCTAGTCCGCGAAGGCCGCTTTGTCCACCAGCACCGCTCACCCGACACACATTCGTGTCGACCCTAGACATTGGGATTCCCGGGATCAACTGGCCGCCTTGGCGAGGGTACGCAAACCCTGGTGCGAAGCCATGAAAATCCGTTCCGCCTCCGTTGGCTGTCGTGGATCGGCTGTGCGACCAAGGGCTGCAACAACCTCGGCAATGTCGAGGAAGCGGCGAGCCTTGCGGTCATAGACGCCGGCGGTCGTCAGGATCAAAGCAGCCGTCTCGCCATTGTCGAGGACGAAACGGTGCTTGCCGATGACCTGGCTACCTTCCCAGGTTTCGATCGACGACACCACTTCGAACCGGCGCCACAGCCGGATCTCGCGTGCGTAGACCGCCTGCAGCCCGCCCATCATCGGCGCCCAGCCATTCTTTCGCGCCAGCGTGATCAGCCCGGCGCGGACAAAGAGGTCAATGCGGCCGAGATCGGCCAGCATCATGTAGCGCGCATTGTTGAGATGGATGTTGAAATCGATGTCGGTCGGCAGGCAGCGAAAAGCCAGCCGGCTTTCACCGCCCATCACATAGGGGCCACGGCTTCGCGCCGTGGCCAGCATGCGCGCCATACGCGCCCAGACATACATTACAGCGCCGCGCGTCCTGTTGGACGCGCAAAGGACGCTGTAACACTTTCGACTCTACCCATGCGTCAGGCGGCTTGCTTCACGTCACCCTTGGCATAGGGGTCGAAGCGTTCGTAGAAGGTCTCGCCCTTCTCGGCCATGTCGATGAGAAGCCTGGGCGCCTTGAATTCGGCGCCGTATTTCTTCTGCAGCCCCTTGGCGATCTTGACGAAGCGCTTGGCGCCGATGCCGTCGATATAGGACAGCGCACCGCCGGTATAGGGCGCGAAGCCGAAGGCCAGGATCGACCCAACATCGGCCTCGCGCGGATCGGTGACGATGCCCTCTTCCATCACCCGTGCCGCCTCCAGGGCGATGGTGACGAGCAACCGCTGCTGGAGTTCCTCGTAATCGACTGTCTCGGGCTCTAGCTGCGGATAGAGGTCCTTCAACCCCGGCCACAGCTTCTTCTTGGCGGGCTTGGCCGGATAGTCATAAAAGCCCTTGCCATTCTTGCGGCCGAAACGGCCATGGTCGTCGACCATGGTGTTGATCAGCGCCATCTGCCTGGGGTCGACGGCCTTGTCGCCGAGATCCCTGATGGTCTGCTTCATGATCTTCTGGGCAAGGTCGATCGCCGTCTCGTCGGTCAGCGCCAGCGGGCCAACCGGCATGCCGGCGGCCTTTGCCGCATTCTCGATCATCGGCGCGGGAACGCCTTCGATCAGCATCTTGTAGGCCTCAGACATATAGCGCAGCACGCAGCGATTGACGTAGAAGCCGCGCGTGTCGTTGACGACGATCGGCGTCTTCTTGATGGCGCGGACGAAGTCGATCGCGGTCGCCAGCGCCTTGTCGCCGGTCTTCTTGCCCAAAATGATCTCGACCAGCATCATCTTGTCGACCGGCGAGAAGAAGTGAATGCCGACAAAATTCTTCGGCCGCGCCGAATTCTTGGCCAGCGAGGTGATCGGGATGGTCGAAGTGTTGGAGGCGAAGATCGCCGACGACTTCAGCACCGCTTCCGCCTGCTCGGTGGCGGCCTTCTTGACAGCGGAATCCTCGAACACCGCCTCGACGACGAGGTCGCAACCGGCAAGGTCGGCATAGTCGGCCGTGGGCGTGATCAGCGACAGGAGCTTGTCCTTCTCCTCCGGCTTGGCGCGGCCCTTCTTGACCTGATCCGAGACCAGGCTGTCGGAATGCGCCTTGCCCTTCTGAGCGGACTCGATATCGCGGTCGAGCAGCACCACCGGGATACCGGCCTTGGCCGTGACATAAGCGATGCCGGCGCCCATGAAACCGGCGCCGAGAATGCCGATCTTCTTGAATTTGGTTTCCGGCACGCCGGCCGGGCGGCGCGCGCCCTTGTTCAATTCCTGCAGCGATACGAACAGCGAGCGGATCATCGCCGCCGCTTCCCTGGTCCGCATGATCTCGGTGAAATAGCGCTGCTCGATCCTGAGCGCGGTGTCGAACGGCACCAGCAGGCCTTCATAGACGCATTTCAGGATGGCGGCGGCGGCCGGGTAATTGCCATAGGTCTCCCGACGCAGGATGGCGATGGCCGGCGGCCAGAGATTGAAGCCGGCCGGCGAATAGATCTGGCCGCCGGGCAGCTTGAAGCCCTTCTCGTCCCAGGGCTGGACGGCCTTCAGGCCGTTCTTGATCATGGCCTTTGCCGTCTCGATCAGCTTGGCTGGCTCGGCTATCTCGTGGATAAGGCCCATGGCCTTGGCCTTCTGCGGCGACAGGTTCTGGCCCGAGGTCAGCATCTGCAGCGCCTGCTGCTGATCGGTCAGCCGCGGCACGCGCTGGGTGCCGCCGGCGCCGGGGAAGATACCGACCTTGACTTCCGGCAGGGCCATCTTGACCTTGTCCGAGTCAGCCGCGACGCGGCCGTGGCAGGCCAGCGACAGTTCGAAGGCACCGCCCATGCAGGTGCCGTTGATCGCCGACACCCAAGGCTTGCCGGACGTTTCGAGCTTGCGCCACAGGCCGCCCATGCGGCCGGCATTGTCGAACAGCAGCTTTGCCGCCTTCTCCGGATCCTTGTCTTTCTCCATGGCAAAGACCGCCAGCATCTTCTGGAGCATGGTGAGATCGGCGCCGCCGGAGAAGCTGTCCTTGCCCGAGGTGATCACCGCACCCTTGATGCCGGCATCGGCCACCACCTGGTCGATGATCTTGTCCAACTCGCCCATCACCTCCTCGGTGAACACGTTCATCGAGCGGTCGGGCATGTTCCAGGTGACGAGCGCAATGCCGTCAGCGTCGGTGTCGAGGGTGAAATTGATGTAGCTCATTGTTCTCTCCCCGTCAGACGCGTTCGATGATCGTTGCGGTGCCCATGCCGGCGCCGATGCAGAGCGTCACCAGCGCGGTGTTGAGGTCGCGGCGCTCGAGTTCGTCCAGCACCGTGCCGAAGATCATCGCGCCGGTGGCGCCGAGCGGGTGGCCCATGGCGATGGCGCCGCCATTGACGTTGATCCTGTCGTGCGGGATGTCGAAGGCCTGCATGTAGCGCAACACCACCGAGGCGAAGGCCTCGTTGAGCTCGAACAGATCGATGTCGGACAGCTTCATCTTGGCGCGCTTCAGAAGCTTTTCGGTGACGTCGACCGGGCCGGTCAGCATCAGCACCGGCTCGGAACCGATATTGGCGAAGGTGCGGATGCGCGCGCGGGGTTTGAGGCCCATGGATTTTCCGGCCTTCTTCGAGCCGAGCAGCACGGCCGCCGCGCCATCGACGATGCCGGACGAGTTGCCGGCGTGGTGGACGTGGTTGACCTCTTCCACCTCGGGGTGCTTCTGCACCGCGACCGCGTCGAAACCGCCCATTTCACCAGGCATGACGAAGGATGGGTTGAGCGAGGCGAGCGACTGCATGTCGGTCGAAGGCCGCATGTGCTCGTCATGGTCGAGGATGGTGAGCCCGTTCTGGTCCTTGATCGGAATGACGGAGTTCTTGAAGCGACCGTCGGCCCAGGATTTTGCCGCCCGCTTCTGGCTCTCGACGGCATAGGCGTCGACGTCGTCACGGGAAAAACCGTATTTGGTGGCGATCAGGTCGGCCGAAATGCCTTGCGGCACGAACCAGCCGGGCAGGCCGACCGAGGGATCCATGAACCAGGCGCCACCCGAGGCGCCCATGCCGACGCGCGACATGGATTCGACGCCACCGGCGATGACGATCTCATCGGCGCCCTGCGCGATCTTGGCGGCGCCGAAATTGATGGCGTCGAGACCCGAGGCGCAGAAGCGCGAGATCTGCATGCCAGGTGCCTTGGTGTCGTAGCCGGCCTCGAAGGCGGCGGCGCGCGGAATGACCGAACCCGCCTCGCCGACCGGATCGACGCAGCCGAAGATGATGTCGTCGACTGTACCGGTGTCGAGCCCATTGCGGTCGCGCAACGCCTCGAGCGTCTTGGCGGCAAGCCGCACCGCCGGCACTTCGTGCAGCGATCCGTCCTTCTTGCCCTTGCCGCGCGGCGTGCGCACGGCGTCGTAGACGTAAGCCTCAGCCATTTCCTTGCTCCTTGGGTTTGCCGGCCGCCACTCTCAGAGAGAGCGTCCGATCAGCAATTTCATGATCTCGTTGGTGCCGCCGTAGATGCGCTGGACGCGAGCGTCGCGGAACATGCGGGCGATCGGATATTCATTCATGTAGCCATAGCCGCCATGCAATTGAAGGCATTCGTCGACGACTTTTCCCTGCAGGTCGGAGAGCCAGTATTTGGCCATCGAGGCCGTCACCGGATCGAGGCCGCCATTGATGTGGCGGGTGACGCAATCATTGTAGAAGACGCGGCCGATGGTGGCCTCGGTCTTGAGCTCGGCCAGCTTGAACTGGGTGTTCTGGAAGTCGATGATCGCCTTGCCGAAGGCCTTGCGTTCCTTCACGTAATCGATGGTCAGCGCCAGCGCCCGCTCGATCATGGCGATGGCGCCGGTGCCGATCTGCAACCGCTCCTGCGGCAGCTGCTGCATCAGCTGGATGAAGCCCTGCCCTTCCTCGTGGCCAAGCAGATTGGCGGTCGGCACGCGCACGTCGTTGAAGAACAGTTCCGACGTGTCGTTGGCCTTCAGACCGATCTTGTCGAGGTTGCGGCCGCGCTCGAAACCGTCGACCTCGTCGGTCTCGACGACGATCAGCGAGGTGCCCTTGGCGCCCTTTTCCGGATCGGTCTTGGTGACGACGATGATGAAGTTGGCGAGCTGGCCGTTGGTGATGAAGGTCTTGGAGCCGTTGATCCGGTACTGGTTGCCGTCTTTCTCGGCCCGCGTCTTGACGCCCTGCAGGTCGGAGCCGGCGCCTGGTTCGGTCATGGCGATGGCGCCGATCAGCTCGCCGGTCGCGAGCTTCGGCAGCCACTTCTTCTTCTGCTCCTCGGAGCCGTAGTGAAGGATGTAGGGCGCGACGATCGAATTGTGCAGGCCGATGCCGAAACCGTCGACGCCGACATGGCCGATCGCCTCGATGATGGCGCTCTCATGCGCGAAGGTGCCGCCGGAGCCGCCATATTCCTCCGGCATCGAGGCGCAGAGCAGGCCGGCGGCACCGGCCTTCAGCCAGCTCTCGCGGTCGACCATCTCGTTCTTCTCGAACTCGTCGTAGCGCGGCGCGATCTCCTCCGCCATGAAGCGGGTTGCCATGTCGTAGAGCATGCCGACCTCGTCCGCCGCCCAGGCGGGCTTGGGAAGGCCAAGAATTTCGGCGGGGTTGGTCATGTGGATATGGTACTCCTCCCAGAGCGCATCGTCAGAGTTGAGGTCGGCGCACGTCACGCGGGCCTCAACCGACCCTCCCCTCGAGGGAGAGGGCAACCATCTTTAGAACGCTTCCGCGGGCAGGGCCATCAGCGTGTCCGCGCCACTCGAAATACGGGCGAGATGGGCCGACGTCTCCGGCATGATCCGCTCCATGAAGAAGCGCGCCGTCACCACCTTGTTGTCGTAGAAGGACTGGGTGCCGTTGGCGCCGGTCTTGCCCTGTGCCACCTTGGCCATCTGCGCCCACATGTAGCCCAGCGCCACAAGGCCGAAGAGGTGCATATAGTCTGTCGAGGCCGCACCGGCATTGTCGGGCTTGGCCATGCCGTTCTGCACCAGCCACATGGTCGCCGCCTGCAGATCGTTGAGACCCTTCTTCAATCCCTTGGTGAACGGCGCCATCTTTTCGTCCGAACGGTTTTCCTCGCAGAATTCGCCGACCTCCTTGAAGAAGGCCTGGATGGCGCGGCCGCCGTTCAGGCCGAGCTTGCGGCCGACGAGGTCGAGCGCCTGGATGCCGTTGGCGCCTTCATAGATCATGGCGATGCGGGCATCGCGCACGAACTGGCTCATGCCATGTTCTTCGATATAGCCGTGGCCGCCGAAAACCTGCTGGGCCATCACCGCATGGTCGAAACCCTTGTCGGTGAGCACGCCCTTGACCACCGGCGTCATCAGGCCGGTGTAATCGTCGGCGGCCTGGCGGTCCTTGTCGTCGGCGGAGCGATGCGCGATGTCGGACTTGATCGCCGTCCACAGCGCCAGCGCGCGGCCGGCCTCGTTGAAGGCCTTCATGGTCATCAGCGAACGGCGGATGTCGGGATGGACGATGATCGGGTCGGCCTTCTTGTCCGGCGCCTTGGCGCCTGACAGCGAACGGCCCTGCAAGCGGTCCTTTGCGTAGGCGACGGCGTTCTGGTAGGCAATCTCCGACAGCGACAGCCCTTGCAGGCCGACGCCAAGGCGGGCCTCGTTCATCATCGTGAACATCGCCTTGAGGCCACCATTCTCCTCGCCGAGCAGCGTGCCTTCGGCCTCGTCATAGTTCATGACGCAGGTCGAATTGCCGTGGATGCCCATCTTCTCCTCGATCGAGCCGCAGGAGAGCGTGTTCTTCTCGCCCGGATTGCCCGACGCATCGAGCTTGAGCTTCGGCACGATGAACAGCGATATGCCCTTCACACCTTCCGGCGCGCCCTCGATGCGGGCCAGCACCAGATGGACGATGTTGTCCGACATGTCGTGCTCGCCGGCCGAGATGAAGATCTTCTGGCCTGAAATCCTGTAGGTGCCGTTGCCATTCGGCACCGCCTTGGTGCGCAGCAGGCCGAGATCGGTGCCGCAATGCGGCTCGGTGAGGTTCATGGTGCCGGTCCAGGAGCCCTCGACCATCCTGGGCAGCCAGGTCGCCTTCTGCTCATCGGTGCCGTGGGTGATGATCGCCGCGATCGCGCCCTGCGTCAGGCCCGGATACATCATCAGCGACATGTTGGCCGAGACCATGTATTCGGCGACAGCGGTGTGGACGGCATAGGGCAAGCCCTGGCCGCCGAACTCGACCGGTGCGGCCAGCCCCATCCAGCCGCCCTCGCGATACTGGTCGAAGGCCTCCTTGAAGCCTTTCGGCGTCGTCACCGAGCCGTCGTCGTGACGCACACAGCCTTCCATGTCGCCGACGCGGTTGAGCGGATGCATGACATTTTCGGCGAGCTTGGCGCCCTCGGCGAGGATCGCTTCCAGAACGTCGGGCGTGGCGTCGGCAAATCCGGGAAGGTTGGAATAGCGCTGATAGGCCAGCACCTCGGTGAGTACGAACAGCGTATCCTGAACCGGAGCCCTGTATGTCGGCATGCTTTTTCTCCACCCTGCGGACCTGGTCCGAAAGCCCCCGAATTCATGTCAGGGCAGCATGCGGACCCGTATTGGAGCCGAGATAGCAAAAATTGACGTTTGCGTAAACGTCAATTTTTTCGATGCGACAAGATTTCCCCCTGCCCCAAGCCTGGTGAGCCTAGCGGCGCAACGTCGTGCGGGCCAGAGCCGAGGGATCGGAGAGAGGCAGATGCACAAAGCGAAAAAGCCGCGTGGCAGAGCCACGCGGCTTGATCGTGCCGGAACCGGCGGTTTGCTTAGCTTGCGACGCTCGCCTGCGGCGCCGTGCGCTCGGCCAGCATCTGGCGAACCGCCGACATCGAGCCGGAAAGTTCGTTGATGGCGTCGTCGATCAGCGCTCGCTGCTTCTGCAGGCGGGCAAGCTGCTTCTCCGACTTGTCCAGCGCCAGCCGCAGCTGCTTGGTGTTGGAACCGGTCGGATCGTAGAGATCCATCATCTGCTTGACGTCGCGCAGCGAGAACCCGACCTTGCGGCCAAGCAGGATCAGCTTCAGCCGGGCCTTGTCGCGGCGTGTGTAGAGACGGGTCGAACCGTCGCGCTGCGGGTTGAGCAGGCCCTTGTCTTCGTAGAAACGCAGCGTACGCAGCGTCACGCCGTATTTCTTGGCCATTTCGCCGATGCGGACGAGGTCCTCACCGGCTTCGACAGATACATTATTGGTATTGGCGGCGGTCTCGCCGGCCGAGATAAGCTTCATGGTCACTGGCTTTCCCCGTCTGGTGGCGTCGCGGTCCTGGACCATGCGTCGCCTGACTGGAAGCGGGGGCGTGCTTCCGGCCGTGGTTTCGACAAACAAAATCGCAAACAGCACACTCAAATGCGCCTTTTACGTTTACGTCAATTCTATACCGATAGCCGCCTCATGACGCAAGGGGCGTTCTATGAAGGCGCTTTATGCCGCACCGCGGGCAGCGGCAGCCAACTTCTTGCAACTTCTTAAGCTTGGTTAACGCGTTGTTTACCACGTTGAGGGAAATGTGGGCGCGTCGGCTACCCGTGTTTATCCTGTATCGAATTTTTCACGGTTTTTCGGAGCGCGGGTGAACCCCCGGGAAGCTTGTCTTCCACCGTGGCATGGAAGCGCGGTCGCCTTCGTTCCGGCAGGGACTTGGGGAGCTGGCCGCAAGCCGGCCAATCTGAAAGACGGACGCACCGATGAACAGCAAGCGGTCCTACCTCGACACACTCAACGCCGGCAGGCAGCGCAGGCCGCAGACCACGCTCGAGCAGCTGAACCGTTCGCTGGAGACGCTGGAGCAGCGATTGGGGCAGACCCGCGAGGAGGTGACGGCACGTCCGGCCCAGCTCCAATACGGCGCCGACCCGCGTTATCCCGCCATGGAGCCGCGCTACCCCGCCGCGCAGCCAACCGGCCAGCAGCGCTGGTACGAGGATCCGCAACCGGCACCACGCCCGCAGAGCCCGGCGCCAGCCCCTTCATTCGACCAGAATTACCAAGCCATCGCCCGCGACATCGACCGTGTGCGCGGCCAGGAAGACAGTGTCGCCATGGTCGGCAAGATCGCCGGCGAGCTGCGCGGCATGCGCGAGGAACTGCGCCACCAGATGACGGCAGGCCTGCAGCGCGAATTCGATGCGCTGCGCAAGGATATCGACCGCGCCTTCCAGGCGAACGCCAAGCCCGGCGCGGCAGGCAAGGGCAGCGCCGAACTCGGCGTCGAGTTCGAACGGCTTTCCGGCGCCATCAAGTCGCTGTCGGAGAAGAGCGACGACAGAAGCGTCAATCTGCTGCGGCTGGAGCTCGAGCAGGTCAAGGCCGCGCTCGACACGCTGGCGCGCGAGGAGAGCGTGCAGAAGGTCGACCGCCGCTGGGACGAATTCGACCGCCGCTGGACGGCTTTCGAAGACCGCGTCGACGCCGACCAGCGCAAACGCTCCGACGATCCCGCCCTTGCGGCGCTGACCGACCGGCTGGAGCAGATCAGCAACGCCGTCAACAACCTGCCGGAATCGCTGTCGCTGCGCTCGCTCGAGGAAAAGGTCCGTACCCTGGCCGGCGCTGTCGATCACTTCGCCAGCCAGCAGCAGGACAATCGCGGCGGTGACACGCTTGCCATGATCGACGAGCGGCTGGACGAGATCTCCCGCGCCATCGTGGCCTCGACGGTCGCGGCACAGGCCAATTCGGTCGACCACGAAGCCTTCGACCGCATCGAGAAGCGCATCGACTCGCTCGCCCGGCAGATCGAGGAAGTGGCACAGGATCGCCCAGGCGACGCTGTCATGGATCGGCTGAGCACGCTATCGAGCCGGGTCGACGAAATCGCCGGCCGCGCCAACCTTCCCGAACAGGCGATGGAACGGCTGGCCAAGCAGATCACGCTCATCGCCGACAAGATCGACCAGGCGCCGGCCATGCCCGACGCCGACTATATCTTCCAGGGGCTCGAGCAGCGCTTCGACGTGCTGTCCGGCATGATGGAACGCCGACAGGGCGACGCCATCGAACAGGGCAACATGCTGTTTCGCGATCTCGAGCGTCGCCTGGACGAGGTTGCCGACCGGCTCGACCAGCGCATCATGCCGCAAGTGGACAGCGCCGGCATCATGGAAGCCATCGACGCACGCTTCACCGCGCTCGCAACGCGCATGGAGACGCGCGTTCCCGATCCGGCCGGCGAAGCAGCGATCCGTGGCCTGGAAAGCCGGCTCGAGGACATTTCCAGCCGGCTCGACGCATCGGCGGCCCAGGTGGCCGGCATCGACCCGGCGCTGATCCGCAGCCTGGAAGCGCAGGTCGCCGGCCTGTCCGCCCATCTTTCCAGGCCGAGCACCCCACTGCCGGAATTCGAGGACATCAGCCCGCGCCTCGACGAAATCGAGAAGGCGCTGGCAGGCACCCGCGATTCCATCCTCGGCGCGGCACGCGAAGCGGCCGAGAACGCAGTGCGTTCGCTGGCCGGCTCGAGCGCCAACACGACCGCCGTTTCCGGCCTCGCCCAGGACCTGAAGACGCTGGAAACACTGACGCGGCGTTCCGACGAACGCAATTCGAGAACGTTTGAAGCCATCCACGACACATTGCTCAAGATCGTCGACAGGCTTGGTTCGCTGGAGACCAGCGAACCGTCCGAGGCGGTAAGCGAGCTTCTGGACACGCGATCGGACGAAGCGGTCGGCAAGCGCCGCACGCGGACCGCCAAGATGGCTGTCGAGGCGCCGTCCCTGGATATCGACGAGCCGACGCCGCTGACCGGCGACATGGCCGATCTCGACGGCCGCGCCGCCGCCATATTGCGCAACGAGCACGGGGCTCGTGGCGACCTGGGTACGCGCGGCGACCTGGGTACGCGCACGCCGGCGGAGGCCGCCGCGGCTGCCGCCATCGCGGCCCTCGGATCCGACACCATCGCCGAGAAGGACCAGCCGGCAGGCCGCAAATCGATGTTCGGCGGGCTGGCACGCGCCTTCAAGGGCAAGAAGGCGGCGGATATTCCGCCACTGGCCGGCTCGGCGCCGAGCAGCGATATCCCGAGTGTCGATCTCGACGAGCCCCTCGACCCGAAAGTGGCCAATCGCCCGCTAGAGCCGGGCTCCGGTGCGCCGGACCTCAATGCCATCATGAAGCGGGTGCGCGACGAGCGTGGTCAGCCGGCCAAGCTCAGCGAAGGCGACGCCGCGAAGTCGGACTTCATCGCCGCTGCACGGCGCGCGGCCCAGGCCGCCGCGGCCGAGGCCGACGCCTTGAAGCGCCAGTCGACGATGAAGGGACCGGTGAAGGCGCTCAGGATCGGCGACCTGCTCAAGGCGCGGCGCAAGCCGATCCTGATGGCGGCGGCGGCGATCATGCTGGCGCTTGCCGGCCTGCAGCTCGGCAAGGCGTTTTTCTCGGATCCCGCCCAGGTGGCAAACAATGACGCGACACCGATCGTCGCCGCGAGGCCTGTACAAACGGCGTCCGTCGACACGACGAGCCAGCCGAAGGCGGACGCCCAGTCGGCCGCAACGGACAGTGCGCCGTCCCGCGCCGTCAGGCAGGCGGAACCATCCCCGTCCGCGACCAAGGACGACATGGTGACGCAGACCGCCCTGGCGATGCCGTCGGACATGGATGCAATGGCGGATACAGCACCGGTTGCGGCGCCCGCGGCTTCGGCCGCCTCCTCCGGCCCGAGCGCAGCCGCCTCCGATGCGATGGCTCCGGCACCAGCCGCGCCCGTTGCGGATACCGATGCCCAGCCGGCAGCGGTTGCCCCGGCGGCGGCCAATGAGACCACGTCCAAACTCACCACCGGTGCCGTTGCGCCGACGGATGCACCGGCAGCCGCGACCAAGTTCGACATTCCGGCCGATGCCGGCCCGGCCGCACTGCGCGATGCCGCCGCCAATGGCGACGCCAAGGCGCTGTTCGAGATCGGCTCGCGCTACGCCGAGTCGCGCGGCGTCAAGGAAGACATGGCGGCAGCGGCCAAATGGTACGAGAAATCGGCTGAACTCGGTTTCGCGCCGGCCGAATACCGCATCGGCAATTTCTACGAGAAGGGCATCGGCGTCGCGCGCGACATCAAGAAGTCGAAGACCTGGTACCAGCTGGCCGCCGAACAGGGCAACGCCAGCGCCATGCACAATCTGGCCGTGCTGTTCGCCATGGCCGCCGATGGCGTGACCGACAATGAATCGGCAGCGCACTGGTTCCAGGAGGCTGCCGACCTCGGCGTCAAGGACAGCCAGTTCAATCTCGGCATCCTCGCCGCCAAGGGCGTCGGCATGAAGCAGAACCTCGAGGAATCCTACAAATGGTTCGCGCTCGTCGCCAAGACCGGCGACAAGGACGCGGCCGCCAAGCGCGACGAGATTGCCAACGCGCTGCGGCCCGAGCAGCTTGAGCGGGCGCGCGCCGCGACCGAATTGTGGAAGGCCAAGCCGCTCAACGCGGCATCCAATTCGGCCGACATTCCCGAGTCCTGGCAGGAAGGTACGCCGCAAACGACCGCCGGCATCGACATGAAGAAGGCGGTCAAGAACATCCAGCTCATCCTCAACAAGAACGGCTATGATGCCGGCGGCGCCGACGGCGTCATGGGCGACAAGACCAAGAACGCGATCATCGCTTTCCAGACCGACAACAAGCTGCCGGCGACCGGCGCCGTCGATGAGAAACTGGTCCGGGCGCTGCTGGCGCGCAAATAACAGAACAAGCGTCGTTTACACGACGCTCTTGCCATACATTTGCCTGTTAACTGATTGAGATATTTTTTGTTTCGGCGCGGCGACGGGGTTTGACCCCGCCGCCGCGTCGGCGCAAGGAAAAATTGGCTTTTCGGTGCGAGACTGCTCACAACGGCTGTATTCGCCGACAGGCAAACTGATCGAGACTGACGGGTGGGCATCTATCTCCCGATTGCGGAAATTTCCGTCAACGTCTTCGTGCTGCTGGCCATGGGCGCGGCGGTGGGCTTCCTGTCGGGCATGTTCGGCGTCGGTGGCGGGTTCCTCATCACGCCACTCTTGATTTTCTACAACATTCCCCCGGCGATCGCGGTTGCCACGGGCGCCAACCAGGTCATCGCCTCTTCCGTCTCCGGCGTCCTTTCTCACATGAAGCGAGGCACGCTCGACTTCAAGCTCGGCGGCGTGCTTCTGGCCGGCGGCATCGTCGGCTCCACCGCCGGCATCTACGTCTTCGCCTTCCTGCGCCGGCTTGGCCAGCTCGACCTGTTCATCTCGCTGCTTTATGTCGTGCTGCTCGGCACGGTCGGCGGACTGATGCTGGTCGAAAGCATCAATGCACTGCGCGCAACACGCAGCGGTGCCGCCCCGGTGTTGAAGAAATCCGGCCAGCACAACTGGATCCACCGGCTGCCGCTGAAGATGCGCTTCAGGGCGTCGAAGCTGTTCGTCAGCGTCATCCCGGTGCTTGGCCTTGGCGCGGGCATCGGCTTCCTCTCGTCGATCATGGGCGTCGGTGGCGGCTTCATCATGGTGCCGGCGCTGATCTATCTGCTCAAGGTTCCGACCAATGTCGTTATCGGCACCTCACTGTTCCAGATCATCTTCACGTCCGCCTATACAACGCTGGTCCACGCCACCACCAACCAGACGGTCGATGTCGTGCTGGCCTTCCTGTTGATGGCGGGTGGCGTGGCCGGCGCGCAATATGGCGCCAAGGCCGGCCAGAGGCTGCGCGGCGAGCAACTCAGGGCGTTGCTGGCCTTGCTGGTGCTGGCCGTGGCGATCAGGCTCGCCATCGATCTCTTCGTCACCCCGCCCAATCTCTATTCGCTGTCCGGCGTGGGCCTCAACTGATGACGGGCCCGAAAGCGTTCGCAGCCGCCATCCTCCTGTCACTGCTTGCAGTCGCCGCACCGGCGAAGGCACAGTCGCCCCTGCCGGAAGGCATCCAGATCGGGCTCTCCACCGACAATGTCTCGATCACCGCCGGCTTTTCCGGCGCCGACCTGACTATCTTCGGTTCGCTGGAAAATCCCGACCCGCTTATAGCCCGTCAGAACCGCTACGATGTCATCGTCGTGCTCGAAGGCCCGCCGCGACCGGTGGTGGTGCGCCGCAAGGACCGGGTGCTTGGCGTGTGGGTCAATCTCGATTCCGAAACCTTCGAGAACGTGCCGATGTCCTATTCGGTGGCGACGACGCGGCCGCTGCAGGACATCACCGAACCGAACAGCTACAAGCAGCTGTCGCTCGGCGCCTCCAACCTCTATATGCAGCCCGCCGACGCCGGCGACAGTCCGGCAACGATCCAGGAATTCACCGCGGCATTGCGCGAACGCAAGGCCGCGACCGGCCTCTACAGCGAAAATGTCGGCGGGGTGCAATTCCTGTCGCAGAACCTGTTCCGCGCCACCGTCAGGCTTGCGCCGAATGTGCCGGTCGGCACCCACAAGGCGCGCGCCTTCCTGTTCAGGAGCGGCCTGTTCATCAAGGAGAGCTCGGCCCAGCTCGAAATCCGCAAGTCCGGCTTCGAACAGTCGATCTTCCGGGTCGCCCACGACTACTCCTTCCTCTATGGCGTCTTCGCCATATCGCTGGCCATGCTGACAGGCTGGCTCGGCAGGCTGGTCTTCCGCAAGGACTAGGCATCCCAAAGGGGGTTTCCCTTTCCCGCCTCATGCTATAGACCGCACCTCCCCGCCCACCGGGCAAGCACGCACAATTCAATTCGGCAAAGTGGTTCGGTCGCCCGAAACCGCAGCGCACGCGTCTACAGCGAGCGCCGATCCACTGCCTGGCGCCAATGACAGGAGGCTGCCTTGCGACCAGCATTCGCCGGCATCGACTTCGGCACTTCGAACTCCACTGTCGGCGTGGTCCGCAACGGGCAACCTCGCCTCGTCACGCTTGAGGACGGCCAGGTCACGCTGCCGAGTGCCGTGTTCTTCAATTTCGAGGATGGCCGCATCTTCTTTGGCCGCCAGGCGATCGCCAACTACACCGACAGCGTGGAAGGCCGGCTGATGCGTTCGCTGAAGAGCGTGCTCGGCAGTTCGCTGGCGCATGAAAAGACACGCATCAAGGCGCGCTCGATCGGCTTCATGGAGATCATCGGCCTGTTCCTCGGACATCTCAGGAAAAGGCTGGAGGAGGATGGCGGCGACCAGGTGGAGACCGTGGTGCTCGGCCGCCCGGTGCAGTTCGTCGATGACGACGCGCAAGCCGACGCCAATGCCCAGAGCGACCTGGAAAAGGCCGCGCACGCGCAGGGCTTCAAGCAGATCGCCTTCCAGTTCGAGCCGATCGCGGCGGCGCTCGACTATGAGCAGAGGGTGACGCGCGAGGAACTGGCGCTGATCATCGACATGGGCGGCGGCACGTCGGATTTCTCTGTCGTGCGCGTCTCGCCCGAGCGGGCCCGATCCCCGGACCGCAAGGACGACATCCTGGCCAGCCGGGGTGTCCATATTGGCGGTACGGATTTCGACCGGCTGCTCAGCATAGCCCATGTCATGCCGCAGCTCGGCTATCTCTCCCCAACCAGGGACGGCAAGCGCAATCTGCCGGCCAGCTATTTCATCGATCTCGCGACATGGCAGCGCATCAACCTGGTCTACACCGCCAAGGCGATGACGTATCTGCGCCAGATCCGCTACGAGGCCGCGCGCGCCGATCTGGTCGACCGCTTCATCCACATCGTCGAGCACCGCTACGGGCACGCGCTGGCGGCATTGGTCGAAAAGGCCAAGATCGAGCTGACCGACCAGTCATCGGCGGAAGTCGCGGTGAGGCTATCAGACGTGGAGTTCGCCGCCGAGATCACGCGCGACGGGCTGGACGCCACGATCGCCAGGGACATCGAGCGCGTCACCGCAACGGTGGCTGAGACCATCCGCGACGCGCAGGTCAGGCCGGCCGACATCACGGCGGTCTTCCTGACCGGCGGCTCGACCGCGATCCCGCTGGCGAGGCGGGAAATCCTGTCGCTGGTGCCGCACGCTTCCGTCATCGACGGCGACATGTTCGGTTCGGTCGGGCTTGGCCTGGCTCTGGACGCCCAGCGCAAGTTCGGCTGAACGGGTTCACTGATATCCTACCCCGGCGCAGACCCGTTCATCTCTGTAGCCAGATGTGCCTTCAGCGCCATCTGGGCCAGGCTCGCCTGCCGATCGCGGTGCGTGATCATGGCGAAGTCGCGCTTCGGCAGTTCAATCGGCACGGCCCTCAGACTGCCCTCAGCCACGGCGCGTCCGACGACGAGTTCCGAAATGATGGTGGCGCCGGCACCCGCCTCGACCGCCTGGCGGACGGCTTCATTGCTGGGCAGCACCAGGAATATCTGCAAATCGGCAAGCGAAATCCCCTCGCGCCGCGCCAGGTCCTCCAGCACCTCGCGCGTGCCCGAACCGCCCTCGCGAATGATCCAGCGCAAGCCCCTGATATCCGGACGGCCCGGTGCAATTTCGGTAATCCCGGGATGGGAGGCGGCAACCACCAGCATCAGCCGGTCGGTATCGACCTTGGCGCGGCGCAAGATATCGGATTCGGTGCGCCCCTCGACCAGCCCGAGATCTGCGGTTCCATCCAGCACACTGGCCTCGACCTGCCTTGTGTTGCCGATGCTGACGCTCAGCCGCACCGCGGGATAGGCCTCGTGGAAGGACGCCAGCCGGCGCGGCAGCCAGTAGCTGGCAATGGTCAGGCTGGCGGCGATCGACAGACTGCCGGCGACCGTCTGAGAGACATGTTCCAGCACATTGCGCGCGGCGGCGGCGCGCTCCAGCACGGCCTTGGCCTCCGGCAGGAACCGGTGACCAGTCTGGGCAAGCTCGATGTTGCGGCCGACGCGGTTGAACAGATGGACGCCGTGCTGCTCTTCAAGCGCGCGAATGGCGGCCGATGCCGCCGACTGGGAAATGCCCAAAAGCTCCGCCGCCTTGGTCATGTGGCCGCGCTCGGCGACGGCGACGAAAATGCGCAACTGATCCAGGGTCATGGGCGCATTAAGAACCAATATCGATCGAATTTACAAGAACAACTGATTAGACGGATCGATGTCTTTATTCTACTTTTTCGGGCGAAGTTAGAAAAAATTGGCCTTCAGGTCGCAGCGAATAAAATGATCGGGCGGTTCAGATCCCTGCTTGCCCATTGGGCCCGTGGCATAAGGCGGCGGCTGGCCGGCGATCGCTATCATCCGGAGGAACACTATATGCGCGGCCCCGGGCCGAAGACGCGGGCCAAGTCCGGGGGTTCCGCCGGATCATGAGGCACCGACCGCCGCGCGGCGCGAATTCGGCACCATCGCAACGCCCGCTTGCCGACACACGCGCACCTGATGAAGGTGACGGTGTCGAGACGTCGCCTGGCATTTCCGACAGCATCGCCAAGACCACCTGCTACATGTGCGCCTGCCGCTGCGGCATCGACGTGCACATCAAGGACGGCAAGGTCCGCTACATCAACGGCAACAAGGACCATCCGGTCAATCGCGGCGTGATCTGCGGCAAGGGCAGTTCCGGCATCATGCAGCACTACAGCCCGGCCCGGCTGAAGAAGCCATTGCTGCGCAGCGGCCCGCGCGGCTCCGGCGAGTTTCGCGAGATCGAGTGGGAAGAAGCCTTTTCCATCGCCACAGAGCGGCTTTCGAAGATACGCCGGAACGATCCGAAAAAGCTCGCCTTCTTCACCGGCCGCGACCAGTCGCAATCCTTGACTGGCTGGTGGGCGAGCCAGTTCGGCACGCCGAATTTCGCCGCCCATGGCGGCTTCTGTTCGGTCAACATGGCGGCCGGAGGCCTTTACTCGATCGGCGGCTCGTTCTGGGAGTTCGGCGAGCCCGACTGGGACAACACGCGATATTTCATGCTGTTCGGCGTCGCCGAGGATCATGATTCCAACCCGATCAAGATCGGCCTCGGCAAACTCAAGGCGCGTGGCGCCAAGGTGGTCTCGATCAATCCGTGCCGGACCGGCTACAATGCCATTGCCGACGACTGGATCGGCATCCGGCCCGGCACGGATGGCCTGTTCGTCTTCGCGCTCATCCACGAGCTGTTGAAGGCTGGCCGCGTCGATCTCGATTATTTGCTGCGCTACACCAACTCCCATATCCTCGTCGTGCAGGAGCCTGGCGCCTCCGACGACGGGCTGTTCGTCAGGGATGCCGACGGCAATCCGCTGGCCTGGGACAGGGTGGCGAAGACCGCCGTCAAGGCAACCGACCCGGAGGCGAAGCCGGCGCTGACCGGCAGCTTCGAAGTCAACGGACGCCGCTGCACGCCGGTGTTCCAGCTGATCGCCGACCGATATCTTGACGAAAGCTACGCCCCCGATGCGGTCGCCGAGCGCTGCGGCATTGCCGCCGATACGATCCGCGGGATCGCCGCCGAACTCGCCCATGTCGCCTTCGAACAGGCGATCGAACTGCCGGTTGCCTGGACCGACTGGGCCGGGCGGCGGCACGAAACGATCAAAGGTCGGCCGGTTTCGATGCATGCCATGCGTGGCATCTCCGCCCATTCGAACGGTTTTCATACATGCCGCGCCATCCACCTGCTGCAGGTGCTGCTGGGCACGGTGGACGTTCCAGGCGGCTTCCGCTTCAAGCCGCCCTACCCCAGATCGGCGCCGCCTGGCCCGAAACCCGCCGGCAAGACCGTCAAGCCGATGACGCCGCTCGACGGCATGCCGCTCGGCTTCGTCTGTGGGCCTGACGATCTGCTGGTCGATGAAGACGGCACGCCGACCCGCATCGACAAGGCCTACTCCTGGGACGCGCCGCTGGCGGCGCACGGCCTGATGCACACCGTCATCCGCAATGCCTGGGCGGGCGATCCCTACCCGATCGACACGCTGATGATGTACATGTCGAACATGGCCTGGAATTCCTCGATGAACACCGTCGAGACGATTGCCATGCTGACCGACCATGACGGGGCCGGGAACTACAAGATTCCCTTCATCATCTATTCCGACGCCTATTATTCCGAGACCGTGCCGTTCGCGGATCTGGTGCTGCCCGACACCACCTATCTCGAACGCCATGACTGCATCAGCCTGCTCGACCGGCCGATCAGCCACGCCGACGGGCCGGGCGATGCCATCCGCCATCCCGTCGTCGAGCCGGACCGCGACGTCAGGCCGTTCCAGTCGGTGCTGATCGAGTTGGGCGCGCGGCTGGGACTCCCCGGCTTCGTCAATGACGACGGAACGGCCAAATATGCCGACTATGCGGACTACATCGTCAACCACGAGCGCACATCAGGCATCGGACCGCTTGCCGGCTGGCGCGGCAAGGACGGGACGTCGATCGGCAAGGGCGAGGCCAATCCGAACCAGTTGCAGCGCTACATCGACAATGGCGGCTTCTGGCACCACGACTTTGCCGACGACCAGCGCTACTACAAGATGGCCAACCGCTCCTATCTCGATTTCGCGGTGCAGATGGGTTTTATCCCCAAGGCCGAGCCGATCATCTTCCAGCTCTATTCCGAGCCGATGCAGCGTTTTCGACTCGCCGCGCGCGGCCATGGCCGCGTGGTGCCGCCCGAGAGCGAACGCCAGCGCATCGAGACCTACATGGACCCGCTGCCGTTCTGGTACAAGCCCTTCGAGGAAGCGGCCGTCGACCTTGAAAGATACCCACTGCACGCGCTGACGCAGCGGCCGATGCACATGTATCATTCCTGGGGCTCGCAGAATGCGTGGCTGCGGCAGATCACCAGCCAGAACCGGCTGTTCTTGCATCACCGGACCGGCGCCAGCCTCGGTCTGGTGGACGACGACTGGGTCTGGATCGAAAGCATCAATGGCAGAGTGAAGGGGCAGATCAAGCTGATCGACGGGGTAAACGAAAGCACGGTCTGGACCTGGAACGCGATCGGCAAAAGGCGCGGCAGTTGGGGGTTGAAGGACGATGCCGCCGAGAGCAATCGCGGCTTCCTGCTCAACCACATCATCGGCGACCAGACCTCGGCCGACGCGCAGGGCAAGCGCTACTCCAACTCCGATCCGGTGACCGGCCAGGCGGCATGGTTCGACCTGCGTGTGCGCATCGTCAAATGCGCTGATGAGGAAGCCGGCTTCACCGAGCCGCAATTCGAGCGATTCCGCCAGCCGCCGCATTTCGAACCCTCGCCCGACAAGCTGACTTTCGGCGCCGAGTTTCGCCGAGCACGAGAGGCGGCCGAATGACCTGTCTGCCAAGTCAAACCGGCAAAAAGCTCGGCCTTGTCATCGATCTCGACACCTGCGTCGGCTGCCAGGCCTGCGTCACCGCCTGCAAGGAATGGAACACCGGCGGCCACATGGCGCCGCTGACCGATATCGATCCCTATGGTGGCAATGTCGACGGCGTCTGGTTCAACCGCGTGCACAGCTATGAGCACACCACCGAGATGGGTGGGCGCACGGTGAACTTCCCCCGCTCTTGCCTGCATTGCGAGACGCCGGCCTGTGTCACCGTCTGCCCGACCGGCGCCTCTTACAAGCGGGCCTCGGACGGCATCGTGCTGATCGACGAGGACAAGTGCATCGGCTGCAAATTGTGCAGTTGGGCCTGTCCCTATGGCGCGCGCGAATTCGACACCGATGTCGGCGTCATGAAGAAATGCACGCTCTGCGTCGACCGCATCTACAACGACAATCTGGCCGAGGAGGACCGCGTGCCGGCCTGCGTCGCCGCCTGCCCGACAAGCGCGCGGCACTTCGGCGATCTCGGCGATCCCCTCTCGGCTGTCTCGCAACTGGTGGCGGAGCGCGGCGGGGTCGACCTGATGCCGGAACTCGGCTATCGCCCGACCAACAAATACCTGCCCCCGCGCGCCCATACGCAACGCGCCGCATCGGTGACAGCCCCCGCACTGGAGCCGGTGCGGGCCGAAGGCGGTTTCCTCGGCTGGGTCGACCGCATGCTTTCGAACTGACATCCATGCATCCAGCCTTCTCCGTTGTCTTCTTCACCACCGCCACGGGGGCCGGCTACGGCCTGCTCGCGCTGCTTGGCGTGCTCGGTGGGCTCCAGATCATCCCGGCCGATTTCTGGCTCGGCCTCGTCGGCCTGGCGCTGGCGCTCGGCCTGATCGCGGCGGGACTGTTGTCCTCGACCGGTCATCTCGGCCGACCCGAGCGCGCCTGGCGAGCGTTCTCGCAGTGGCGCAGTTCCTGGCTGTCGCGCGAAGGCGTGTCGTCGGTCATTACCTTCATCCCGGCGGGACTGTTCGGCATCGGCTGGGTGTTCCTGGGCCACACCGATGGCTGGGTGGCCATTGCCGGATTGCTGGCCGCCATCGGTGCGATCGTCACGGTCTGCACCACAGGGATGATCTATGCGTCACTGAAGCCGATTGCCCAGTGGCATAGCCGCTACACTTTGCCGGCCTATCTGATCTTCGCGGCAATGACCGGCAGTGTGCTTCTGAACGCACTATGCCAGGGCTTTGCGATCGGCTCGAAAATGCTTCTGGCGGCGTGCGTGCTGTTGACGGTGTTCGGCTGGGGCTGGAAGCTCGCGACCTGGCGGCACAATGACCGGCTCGAGATCCCAACCACCGCCAACACCGCGACCGGTCTGGCCGGCGGGACGGTGCGGTCGCTGGAATGGCCGCATACCGAGGAAAACTACCTGCTCAAGGAAATGGGCTTTCGCATCGCGCGCAAGCACGGTGCGAAGCTGCGCCGGATCACGCAGTTGCTGGCCTTCGCTCTGCCCGTCCTGCTGCTCACCGCCGCCTTCGTCCTGCCCTGGCCCTTTGCGGCGGTGTTTTCAGGGTTCGCGGCGATCGTCCAGTTCACCGGCATGCTGGTCGAGCGCTGGCTGTTCTTCGCCGAGGCGAAGCATACGGTCACCCTTTATTACGGCCGTTGACAGTCAGCCCGGCCGCAGCATCGAACCGGAAATCGCGAAGATGCGCTGGGTGCCAAGCATGTAAGCCATCAGCGTCTCCAGCCGGAACAGGCCGGCATAGGCGCGGTCGAGCACATTGAGCGAACCAGTATACGCGCCGAAGGCCGGCATGATCATGCGGCCGCCATCGCCGGCAAAGCAGCGCCTGCGCACCGAGCGGCCTTGTTGCACGATCCGCGCGCAAGGGTGCAGATGGCCTGAAATCTCGCCCTCGACGCGCATCTTGGATGGCTCGTGCCGGAACAGCAACGAACCGATGGCAAGTTCACGCACCGTTTCGCCGGGCAGGTCGGCCGGCGCTTCCGGATCATGATTGCCGGCGACCCAGAACCAGTCGCGACCTGCCATCAGCGCTTCCAGCCGCTCGCGGAAGCTTGCATGCATGCGCTCGGCGCCACCGCCATCGTGGAAGCTGTCGCCCAGGCTGATGACGATCGAAGGCTGATAATCCGCGATCACCGCTTGCAGCCGCAGCAAGGTCGCGCCGGTGTCGTAAGGCGGGATCAGCGTGCCGCGCCTTGCCAGCGACGAGCCCTTTTCCAGGTGCAGGTCGGACACCGCCAGAAGCCGAAACTCGGGAAAATAGAGCACGCCGCGCGGATCGCAGACCGCGCGCTCGCCGGCGATACCGACAAGGTCGGCCTCACCAATCAGCGACGTGCGCGCCAGCGAAAAATTCATTCCTTGACCATCTCCGGCCCCATGGCCTCCTCGACCAGTGTCGCCGCGTCCATCAACAGGGTTTCGTCGGCTTCGCCGTTCACCGGCATCTTGCCGATCTCGAGCATGATGGGCACGGCGAGCGGCGAAATCTGCTCCAGATTCTTATGCATGATTCGACCCTGGATGCGCGAGAGCATGTCGGCAAGTCTGCTGACATCGAGCAAACCGGCCGCCGCATCGGCGCGTGTCGCCTGAAGCAGGATATGGTCCGGTTCGTGGCTGCGCAGCACGTCGTAGATGAGGTCGGTCGACACGGTGACCTGGCGGCCGCTTTTCTCCTGACCCGGGTGGCGTTTCTCGATCAGCCCCGAAATCAGAGCGCAGTTGCGGAAGGTGCGCTTGAGAAGCCAGCTGTCGGCCAGCCAGGCTTCGAGATCGTCACCCAGCATGTCCTGGTCGAACAGGGCACCGAGCGACGGTTTGCGGGCCTTGAACATCGCACCCATGTCGCCCAGCGACCATATGGCCAGCGCATAGTCAGTGGCGACGAAGCCGAGTGGTCGTGCGCCTGCCCTGTCGAGACGGCGGGTGAGCAACATGCCGAGCGTCTGGTGGGCCAGCCTGCCCTCGAAGGGATAGGCGACGAGATAATAGCGGTTGCCGCGCGGAAAGGTCTCGATCAGCAGGTCATCGCGTTTGGGCAGCACCGATTTGTCGGCCTGGAATCGCAGCCAGTCGGCCACCTGCTCGGGCAGCTTCTTCCAGCGCTGCGGATCGTCCAGCATGATGCGGACCTGTTCGGCGAGATAGGTCGAAAGCGGAAACTTGCCGCCGCCATAGTAGGGCACCTTGGCATCGCTGCCGGGCGCGTTCGAGACGAAACATTCGTTCTCGCGAATGCCTTCGAAGCGCAGCACCTTGCCGGCAAACATGAAGGTGTCGCCATGCGTCAGCGTTTCGAGGAAGGCCTCCTCGATCTTGCCGAGAACGCTGCCGCCTCGCGTAGCCGAGCCTTTGCTGCCAGCCTTGACGTAACGCACGTTGAGCGCCGGCACTTCGATGATGGTGCCGACATTGAGCCTGTATTGCTGGGCGACGCGCGGATTGGAAACCCGCCATAGGCCATCCTTGTTCAGGCGGATCCGGGCGTAACGCTCATAGTTCTTCAGCGCGTAGCCGCCGGTGGCGACGAAATCGATGACGCGGTCGAAGGTTGGCCGATCGAGGCTGGCATAGGGTGCCGCCGTTCGCACCTCCTCGAACAGATCATCGGCGCGGAAGGGCGCGCCACAGGCGCAGCCGAGCACATGCTGCGCCAGCACGTCGAGACCGCCATCGACCAGCGGGGGTGTATCCTGTGCACCGAGATAGTTGGCGTCGAGCGCGGCCCGGCATTCCAGCACCTCGAAGCGATTGGCGGGGATGAGGATCGCCTTTGACGGTTCGTCCATGCGGTGGTTGGCGCGGCCGATGCGCTGCGCCAGCCGGCTCGCCCCCTTCGGCGCGCCGACATGCACGACCAGATCGACATCACCCCAGTCGATGCCGAGATCGAGCGTCGAGGTGGCGACGATGGCACGCAGCGCGTTCTCGCCCATCGCCTTCTCTACGCGCCGGCGCTGGGCGACATCGAGTGAGCCGTGATGAAGCGCGATCGGCAAGGTGTCCTCGTTGACCCGCCACAGTTCCTGGAACAGCAGCTCCGCCTGGCTGCGCGTGTTGACGAACAGCAACGTCGTCTTGTGGCGCTTGATCTCGCGATAGATCTCCGGCGTGGCGTAGCGGGCCGAATGCCCTGCCCATGGCACGCGTTCTTCGGAATCGAGGATGGAGATCTCAGGCTTCGCGCCACCCGTGACGACGATCAATTCTGACATGTCGCCGGGTGGATTCTGGCTGACCAGCCAGCGCCGCAACTCGTCCGGTTCGGCCACCGTCGCCGACAGGCCGATTGTCTGCAGGCCGGGCACAAAGCTGCGCAGCCGCGCCAGGCCGAGCGCCAGCAGATGGCCGCGTTTCGATGTCACCAGGGAATGCAGTTCGTCGAGCACGACATAGCGCAGGTCCTCGAAGAAGCGCCTGGCATCGCCGGCAGCGATCAGCAACGCGAGTTGCTCGGGGGTGGTCAGCAGAATATCGGGCGGCACCAGCTTCTGCCGCTGGCGTTTGTGCGACGGCGTGTCGCCGGTGCGTGTCTCGATGCTGATCGGCAACCCGATCTCCTCGACCGGCTTGCCGAGATTGCGCTCGATGTCGACGGCCAGCGCCTTGAGCGGCGAGATGTAGAGCGTGTGTATGCCGCGATGCGCCTGCCCCGGCCTTCGCCTTGGCCTGACGGCCAGTTCGGTCAGCGAGGGCAGGAAGCCGGCCAGCGTCTTGCCAGCCCCGGTCGGCGCGATCAGCAGCACCGATTGCCCGCTTTGAGCCTTCGCCAACAATTCGATCTGATGGGCGCGCGGCGACCAGCCCTTCTCCGCGAACCATCTGAGGAATGGCTCGGGCAGGGCCACGGTGGCATTCTGTTCGGCAAGGCGCGGCTCAACTGTCACGCGCCAGAGGTAGCGCGGCCACGGGCAATCGCCAAGGGAAATCGGAACAAAAGGGGATCGAGGAGCGCTCTTCCCCGTCACCATACGGGAGGAGGAAGAAGCTTACGGCCGCCGGAACCCCGTCGGGCCGCCATAGAGGTACCCGATGCGGGCGATGGCATCCTTCAGCCCTTCGCGCGAGACCAGCATGGTGTGGCCATTGGCATGGATCATGGTCTCGGTATCGGTCATGACCGCGACATGACCTTTCCAGAAAACGAGGTCGCCCCGGCGCAATCCGGCATGGTCCGGGCCTGGATCGAGCGGCTCGCCGATGCTTGCCGCCTGCATGTCGGAATCGCGCAGCACGTCCCGGCCAGCCATGCGCATCCCCAGTTGCACGAGGCCCGAACAGTCAATGCCGAAGCCGGACGCGCCACCCCAAAGATACGGTGTCCCAAGAAAGGCCTCGGCCACCGCGACATAGTCGGCGGCGACTTCGCCGATGGGCCGCAAATGGCCCGCGATGATCGCCTCGCCAGAGGGCAGGACGGCATAATGCGTGCCGCGCGTCTCGGCGCTCCCCGTCACGGTCACCGTCGATCCCATTGATAGCCGTCCCGCGATCGGAAAGCGCAGATCCGCGCCGGGGTAGAGGAAGGTGCGGGGCACCGAAACGATATGAGTGGGCGCGTGGTCCCGTCCGCCCAGCATGGTTGCGTCGACATAGCCGACATAGCCATCGCGTTCGGCCTGGATCCAGGCCCAGCCCTCGGCATCCTCGAAAACCAGCACATCGTCGCCAAACAGGGCTTGCGTGTTGATGCCCGCATCCGCCCTGGGCGCCTTGCGGATATCGGCCACCGATGCCGAAATCCGCGCCGGCCGGCCGGCGACGAAGCGGTCGGCGACGACCTCGCCCTTCAGCCTTGCGTCGGCAAGGTCGGCACGGAAAGCGTGAAGGCGGGCATCCCTGGCGGTCAAATCGGCAATCCGGTCAAATGGCTGGTGGTCAGATGGGCAGTTCATGCGCCCTGGCAATGATACCATCGCCGAAGCGCTCGACAAAGAGCGCGCCCTCGACCGTTCGCTTGATCAGGACATTGCGCTTGTCGAGTTCGTCGCGATGGCGCGAGACCAGCTTCAGCGCGCCCATCGTGTCGAGCGCGCGCGTGATGACGGGCTTGGTGACGTTGAGGCGAGCAGCCAGTCCGCGCACCGTGTGTGGCGGCGGATCGAGATAGATGGTGAACAGGATCGCCGTCTGGCGCATGGTCAGGTCGGGTGCGTCGTCGCGCACCTGCGACAGCATCACTTGCTGCCACAGTCGCAAGGCCTGGCTCGGGCGCATCGCAATCGACATCGCACCAGCATGACGCCAAATTGTTTCGGTTCCGTTTCAGTTTCAGCAATTTGCCGGCTCCGTTGGCGGGTCTGGAGCAGTTCACCATTTCACGGAAACGACGAACTGCTCTAACTATTTGTTTTGCGCAATTCCGGACGGAAACCGTTTCACGCTTTTCCTGGAATTAGCCAAACCGTCTCGAAATGACCTGCTCCAAAGCCCTGATACCCTGCGCTTCGCCGCCGGCAGGACCATGCGGGCGGTCGGCGGGGTTCCACGCGAAGATGTCGAAATGCGCCCAGCTCGCGGTCTTCTCGACAAAGCGCTTGAGGAACAGGGCAGCGGTGATCGAGCCGGCGAACCCGTCCGTGGTGACATTGTTGATGTCGGCGATCTTCGATGACAGTTTCGCATCGTAAGGCCGCCACAGCGGCATGCGCCACAGCGGATCCTCGACCGCGGCGGAAGCCGCCGCCAGATCCGAGGCCAGTGCCTCGTCACCGGTGTAGAAGGGCGGCAGATCGGGGCCAAGCGCGACACGGGCGGCTCCCGTGAGCGTCGCCATGTCGACCAGGAGCTGCGGTTCCTCGTCGTCGGCGAGCGCCAGCGCGTCGCCCAGCACGAGCCTCCCTTCGGCGTCCGTGTTGCCGATCTCGACCGTGATGCCCTTGCGGCTCGCCAGCACGTCGCCCGGTCGAAAAGCATTGCCTGAGATCGAATTCTCGACCGCGGGGATCAGCACCCGCAACCGCACGTTCAATCCCGCGGCCATGATCATGGAGGCCAGGCCAAGCACGTTGGCAGCGCCGCCCATGTCCTTCTTCATCAGCAGCATGCCCGATGACGGTTTGATGTCGAGGCCGCCAGTGTCGAAGCAGACGCCCTTGCCGACCAGCGTCACCTTCGGCGCGGCCTTCGATCCCCATGTCATGTCGATCAGGCGCGGCGCGCTGGTCGAGGCACGGCCGACGGCATGGATCATCGGGAAATTCTGGGCGAGCAGGTCGTCACCCTTGATGACGGAGACTTCGGCTTCATGAACCCCGGCCAAGGTCCGCACCGCCATCTCCAGATCGTCCGGTCCCATGTCGCTGGTCGGCGTGTTGACCAGGTCGCGTGCCAGGAAGACGCCATCGGCGATGCGGCGAACACGCCCCGCATCGGCACCGGCCGGCAGATCGAAGCGCAGCGCCTTGCCTGACTTCTTGCCGTAGCGGGTAAAGACATAGCCGCCGAGCGCCAGCGCGATTGCCGCGAGTTCCGGCTCGGCCGGCGTCGCGGCGAAATGCCAGTCGCCTTCCGGCAGGTTTCTGGACAATACACCCAGTGCCAGCGCCCCCTCACCGTCTCCAATGCCGAACAAGGCCCCGGCAAGCGCGCCGTTTTGGCCGGGCACGGCCAGCGTCCTGCCTGCCTCGCCGGAAAAGCCATTGGCCCTGGCCCAGGCGATCATGGACGGCGCAAGGCCCGCGGCCTCCAGACCGTCCCTGGCCACCAGGTGCACCGGCAACGCGCCGTCCAATTTCTTCTCGACGAGTTCGACAGGCATTCGATGTTCTCCATGCCGAACCCAAATCGAGTCGGCGTTTCTTAACTCTCCGTTAGGGTTAACAGAATATTTCTGCGGGAGGAAAGATGGCCACGCAATGGCCGCGCATGAATGGAGGCTTGGGTAGCGATGCCGACCGACCGCACAGTGAATGCCAGGGGAAAACGGCTCGTCACCACGGCCCTCATGCTGGCGCTCGCGGCGGGCGTCGCCGGCTGCGGAACCGACAAGCTCACCACCGGCTCGATCGGCCGCACCGGCGGCAAACCGCTGGAGACCATGTCGGCCGGAGAACTGCACAATGCCACGGCCGCCCTTGGCCAGTCCTACGCCAGGAACCCCAACGACAAGCGAATCGCGACCAATTTCGCGGCCGCGTTGCAGATGGATGGCGATGCCGACCAGTCGCTCGCCGTGATGCGCAAGCTGGCGATCGCTTACCCCAAGGACCGCGACGTGCTCGCCGCCTATGGCAAGGCGCTGGCCGCCAACGGCCAGTTCGAGGCAGCGCTCGACGCCGTGCGTCGCGCGCAGACGCCGGAATACCCTGACTGGAAGCTGGTCTCGGCGGAGGCGGCCATCCTTGACCAGCTCGGCCAGAAGGACGACGCGCGCCAGCTTTACCGCAAGGCCCTCGAACTCAAGCCGAACGAGCCCTCGGTTCTCTCCAATCTCGGCATGTCCTATGTGCTGGGAGGGGATCTGCGCACCGCCGAGACCTATATGCGCTCGGCCGCCCAGCAGCCCGGGGCCGACAGCCGTGTGCGCCAGAACCTGGCGTTGGTCGTCGGTCTGCAGGGCCGTTTCGACGAAGCCGAGAAAATCGCCTCGCAGGAGCTATCGCCCGAACAGGCACAGGCCAATGTCGCCTATCTCAGGCAGATGCTGGCCCAGCAGAATGCCTGGACCCAGCTCAAGGACCAGGACAAGGCGAAACCGGCAACCAACTGACAACGATTTCGCCGACAGACGTTGAAAGCCGCGCTGCATGCAGCGCGGCTTTTGTCTTTGGGCGAGAACCTGCCGCGATTTTTACTGGCTGGTCGACGCCGGCGCCCCGGAATGATCGCCAAAGATGCCGCGCTGGCTGACCTGTATACCGGCGGGTCCCAGGATGATGGCGAAGAGCACCGGCAGGAAGAACAAGATCATCGGCACGGTGAGTTTGGGCGGCAAGGCGGCGGCCTTCTTCTCGGCGGCGTTCATACGCATGTCGCGGCTTTCGGCGGCAAGCACGCGCAACGCGTGCGCCACGGGCGTGCCGTAGCGTTCGGCCTGGACGAGCGCCTGCGACACCGATTTGACCGATTCCAGGCCGGTACGGCTGGCAAGATTCTCATAGGCCTGCTTGCGTTCCTGCAGATAGGAAAGCTCGGCGTTGGTGAGGATGAATTCTTCCGCCAGAGCCACCGACTGGGCGCCGATCTCGTCGGCAACCTTGCGCAGCGCGGCTTCCACCGACATGCCCGACTCCACGCAGATCAGCATCAGGTCGAGCGCATCAGGCCACGCCATCTGGATCGACTGCTTGCGCTTGGTGGCGCGGTTGTTGACATAAACAACCGGTGCGTAGAAGCCGCCATAGGCTACGAGGACGCAGACGAACAGCCGCACGACCAGTGGTTTGTCCGGCAAGCCTCCAAGCACGAATATGTAGACCAGGGCCAGCGCGAAGCCGACAAAGGGCAGCACGAGACGGAAGAAGAGGAATCGCGTCAGCGGGTTCTGCCCGCGAAAGCCGGCGACCTTGAGTTTCTGCAAGGTGTTCTCGTCGGCAAGCGCGCGCCGTAGGTCTAGCCGGTCGACAATGTTGCGCATGCCGATCGACTGTTGTTCGCGCAGGCCCTTGCGGCGGCGATCTGCCTCGGTGGCAAGCCGCGCGCGCTGCTTGGCGCGAAGCTCATCGCGCTCGAGCGCGACCGTTTTCATGCGCGCCTTGAGCTGGTTGCCGCCAAGCGCCGGCAGCAGCGTAAAGACGGTCGCGAACACGGCGATGGCGACCAACACCGCGATCAGAAACGCCGGATCCGTCAGTGACTTGATGACTTGTTCACTCATGCCGCGGCCCTAGACATCAAAGTTCATCATCTTGCGCATCACGAAGATGCCAATCGACATCCAGACGGCGGAAACGCCGAGGATCAGATTGCCAACACTGGTGTTGAACAGCGGCATCAGGTAGAGCGGGCTCGAAAGGTAGACTAGGAAGGCGACGATGAAAGGCAGCGCGCCGATGATGGCGGCCGACGCCTTCGCCTCCATGGACAGCGCCTGGACCTTGGCCTTCATCTTCTTGCGGTCACGAAGCACGCGCGAGAGGTTGCCCAGCGCCTCGGACAGGTTGCCGCCGGCCTGCGACTGGATCTGGATGACGATGCCGAAGAAACTCGCCTCGGTGCATGGCATGGTTTCGGGCATGCGCAAGGTCGCATCGGGGATCGACAGGCCCATCTGCTGCGAGTCGACGATGCGGCGAAACTCGGTCTTCACCGGCTCGGGGGATTCGTTGGCGATCAGGCGCACGGCATCGTTCAGCGGCAGGCCGGACTTGACCGCGCGCACGATGATGTCGAGGGCGTTTGGAAATTCGTTGAGGAATGCCTTGACGCGCCGGGCGCGGCGAAACGAAACGAACCAGCGCGGCAGGCCAAGCGCGCCTGCCAGCAGCACGCCCGGCAGGACGAGCGTCGGCGCCCCGGCCATGAATGCGACCATGGTCAGCGCGAGGCCGCATATGGCAGAATAGATGTAAAAGCGCTCGATCGAAACCTTCATCCCGGCCTGCCGGATTTGCGCCTTCAGCGGCGGCTTCTTGACGGCGGTGTCCTTGGCTTTCTGCTTCTCGTCGAGCTCCTTCAGCGAATCCTGCACAGATTTACGGCGCTTGGCCGCGTCCGCGGCGCGGTCGCGGGTGGCCTTGACGATGGAGCGGTCCGTTTCCGCCGCCTTGATCGTTTCAAGCCGCTTGCCGGCCTGTTTCTCATTGCTGATCTGGTTGAACAGGAATGCATAGGCGACCGCGCCGGCGCTGAAGCCGGCGAGCACGACAAACGCCAATACGGTGCCGTCAATTCCAAACATCGAGCAGAGCCCTCAACGCCACGTCAGTCAGCGCGTTTCTCCATGGCCTCGAGCGCAACGGCGAGGCGCTGCTCCTCGCCGTAGTAACGGGCACGGTCCCAGAAATGCGGGCGGCCGATGCCGGTCGAGACGTGCTCGCCCAGAAGCTTGCCGTTGGCGTCCTCGCCCTTGATGTTATAGAGGACGATATCCTGCGTGATGATGACGTCGCCCTCCATCCCGATGACCTCGGTGATGTGGGTGATGCGACGCGATCCATCGCGCAGACGCGCCGCCTGGATGATCACATCGATGGAGCCGACGACGATTTCGCGCACGGTTTTCTGCGGCAGCGAGTAACCGCCCATGGCGATCATGGATTCGATACGGTTCAGGCATTCGCGCGGACTGTTCGAGTGGATCGTTCCCATCGAGCCGTCATGGCCGGTGTTCATCGCCTGCAGAAGATCGAACACTTCGGGTCCGCGCACCTCGCCGACGATGATGCGTTCGGGCCGCATGCGCAGGCAGTTCTTGACCAGGTCGCGCATCGTCACTTCGCCTTCGCCTTCGAGGTTGGGCGGTCGGGTCTCCAGGCGAACGACATGCGGCTGCTGCAGCTGCAGTTCGGCCGAATCCTCGCAGGTGATGACGCGCTCCTCGCGGTCGATATAGTTGGTCAGGCAGTTGAGCAGTGTCGTCTTGCCCGAGCCGGTGCCGCCGGAGATGACGATGTTGCAGCGAACGCGGCTGATGATCTTGAGAACCTCGGCTCCCTGCGGAGAAATGGCGCCAAACTTGACCAGCTGATCGAGCGTCAGCTTGTCCTTCTTGAATTTTCGGATGGTAAGTGCGGCTCCATCGATGGATAGCGGAGGCGCGATGACGTTGACGCGGGAGCCGTCGGGAAGGCGTGCGTCGCAGATCGGGCTGGATTCATCAACGCGGCGGCCGACCTGGCTGACGATGCGCTGGCAGATGTTGAGAAGCTGCTGATTGTCACGAAAGCGAATGGTGGTCTGCTCGACCTTGCCATTGACTTCGATGTAGACGTTCTTGGACCCGTTGACCATGATATCGGCGATGTCATCGCGGGCGAGCAATGGCTCAAGCGGCCCATAGCCAAGCACATCGTTGCAGATGTCTTCGAGCAATTCTTCCTGCTCGGCGATCGACATCGCGAAGTTCTTGATCGCGATGATGTCGTTGACGATGTCGCGGATTTCCTCGCGCGCGCTTTCGGGTTCGAGCTTGGCAAGTTGCGACAGGTCGATCGTGTCGATGAGCGCCGAGAAAACCTGGCTCTTGGTGTCGTAGTAGGTCTCGCTCTTTTCGCGGCCCCGCCTCGCCTCCGGCGCGATGGGTGGCGCCTCTACCGCACGCCGGGCTGGTGGAGCGACAGTTGCGCTTGGCGGCGGTGCCGCGGCCCGGCCAAGAACCGCCGTATCCGTCGAACCCGCGACTGGCGGCGCGGCCGGCGCCGGTGCTGGTTGGCGGAATTCCGGTGTGAACCGGTTGCCGTCGTCGTTGCCTCTTTTACCGAACATGATCGACTACCGGTTCCAAAGCATCACTTCTTGTTGCGCGAGAGCTTGCCGAGCAGGCTGCCCAAGCCGGCCTTCTTTTTCGTCCGGATTTCGCTTCGCCCGGTGAGCACATGGGCAATCTCATTGATGGTCGCGACAATCTGGTTCTTGGCATCCATTTCGCCGAGCATACGCCCGTTGTTGGCGGCATTGCCGAACAGCAACGGATCGAAGCCGATGACCGCCATCGGCGTCAGGCCGAGCGGCTCGGCGAAATCGGACGGCGAAATTTCCGGCCGCTTGGGGACGCCGGCCTGGTTGATGATGAGCTTCGGCGGCGGGTCGTTGGGGCGAAGCCGCTTGAGCATGTCGATCAGGTTCTTGGTGTTGCGCAGATTGGCCAGTTCCGGCGTCGCCGTGATGACGATCTCGTCGGCCTTGACCAGCGTGTTCTTGGCCCATCCCGTCCAGACATGGGGAACGTCCAGTACCAGAAGGGGTACGCTGCGCTGCGCGGTATCGACAAGCTGCGCGAAGGCATCGGGATCGAAGTCGTAGACACGTTCCAGCGTCGAGGGCGCCGCGAGCAGCGACAGGTGCTCCGCGCACTGGGTCAGCAGCCGGTCGAGATAGACTTCGTCGATGCGTTCGGGCGAAAACACCGCTTCGGCGATGCCCTGTGCCGGGTCCTGGTCGAAATTGATGTTGGCCGTGCCGAAGGCGAGGTCGAGGTCGGCAACGACGACCTCGGACTTGAACAGGGAGGACATTGCCCAGGCTACATTGTGGGAGATGGTGGAGGAGCCGACGCCGCCCTTGGCACCGACAAAGGCCACCGAACGGCCGAGCGGTTCGGCCTCAGGGTCGACGAAAATCGACGACACGACGCTGACGATGTCGGCCATCGACACCGGCGCGATGACATATTCGGAGATGCCGGAGCGAATCAGCTCGCGATAGAGACCGACGTCGTTGTAATGGCCGATAACCACCACTTTCGAGGATGGATCGCAGTGTTCGGAGAGCTGGGCGAGCTGCTCCAGCAATTGCTTGGGTTCACTGCGTGATTCCAGCAGGATCAGGTTCGGCGTCGGTGCCGACTGATAGAACTCGATGGCCGTGGGAACGCCGCCCATATGGACCTTGAGATGCGCCTTGGTCATGCGGCGGTCCTCGCCGGCGCGCTCGACCGGATTGGCAACGCCCTCGGTCTCGCAGAATGCCTGGATCGAGATGCGCGGGACCGGCCGCAACGCCTGCATCGCGGCGATGTCCTGCGGTGAGGTGTCACCGCCGTCCACGGTGGCGTCATAGGCAAGGTTGCTCATGGTCATGCTCTTTCCGTGGCCTGTTCTTTCCGTGTCTTCTCTTTCCCAAGGGCGGCTTAGTAGGTCACTTCCGAATTGCCGAGGAATTCATCCGAAATGCCCCTGTTGCGATAGACATCGATCACCGCGCCGCGGTTTTCCGCGTCGATGGTGGTCTGCTTGCGCGGCCCGAGCAGATCGGCCGGGTTGGCCATCTGGGCGGCGAGATTGTTCTGATAGGAGCAGCCGAAGTCGGCATAGTGCTTGTTCTCCGACGTCTCCGTCAGATCGTCGGGCCAGCGTCCGCATTTGTCGGTCTGGGCCCTCACCGCGATATAGGAGACGCGAACCGGGGCCGATACCTCGCTCGATCCGGCCTGATAGGAAACCACGATGATTCGGTTGCGCTTGACGCCGCTGGCGACCGCCAGCCGGGCGAAATCGCGGCCGGCCGCCGAGGCGGCAACCTGATTGGCCGATCCGCTGGGAACCTGGATCGTCAATGTCGGAGCGGCACTCTTGTCATAGCCGTCGAGGAAACCGAGCAGCGTGTCGCGCTGCGAACCGGTCATGCCACGGTCACCGGCGCCGACGGGAAGGTCGATCTTCTGGTTCTTCTCCGCGATCACGATCGGATGGTTGGTGCGATAGTCGTCCGGAATGGCGCCCACGGTGATGCTGTCGCGCTGGGCGCAGCCGGCCAGTAAAGCCGTTGCCGCCACCGCCAGGATCGAGAGCGCCCGCAGGCTGGTCCGCGAACGGCCGGTGCGCATCGTCGTGACGATGCCCCTTGTGTTCAACGCTGACTGAGACATGTCCGCTTCCCCATTCACTTGTAGATAAAGCCGACAACGCCGTGATACCGGCCGTTGGGCTTGTCGGTCTGCATGGTGCCGTAGACGCGATTGACCTTGCCAAGGAACATGCCGGCGCCGTCGCTCGGAGGATTGAAATTGTCGTCCGGCTTGGCGAGATCGTTGCGTGCCACCGGCTTCGCCAGATAGGGCGTGATGATGATGACGAGTTCGGTCTCATTGCGCACGAAATCCCTGCTGCGGAAGAGCGCGCCGAGCACTGGGATTTTTGTCAGCCCAGGCAAGCCGGTGACGGCTTGCCTGACATCGTCGCGAACCAGGCCGGCGATCATCATCGAGCCGCCCGAGGGCAGTTCGACGGTCGTATCGGCAAGACGCTTGCGCAGTGACAGGGCATTCATGCCGATACTCTTGTTGTCCGTGGATGCCGACACGGACCCCTCGGTTGTCGGTTCGGAAACCGAGGTTCTGACTTTCAGGCTTATGCGACCGGGCGACAGAACCACCGGCTGGAATTCCAGGCCGATGCCGTACTCGATCTTGTCGACTGTATAGGTCTTCAGACCGGTCTGATTGTCGCTGGATACGTTGGCGGAGACCGAGCTCACCATATTGTACTCGCCGCCGACCTTGAAGGTCGCCTTCTCACCGGATACCGCGGTCAAGGTTGGCTCGGCCAAGGTCTTCATGACCCCGGATTGCTCCATTGCGTTGATATAGGACTGCAGCCCCGACGTACTGATACCGAGGCCCGCGTTCGACAGCGGCTTGCCGAGACCCGCGAAAGGGTCACTGAGCGCGCCGTAGCTGATGCCGTTGCTGCCGCCGCTGCCGACCATGTTGACGCCGAGCTGTTTCATCACTGACCGGCTGACTTCGGCGACAGTCACTTTCAGCGTGACCTGGTCGTCACCGATGATCTGCAGGAGATTGACGATCTTCGAGACGCGTCGTTCCTGGTCGGGGTTGTTGATGTCGACACCGCTCTGGGCCGAGCCGCCGGCCGCGGTCTGCGAATACTGACCCGTCGTCGCTTCACCGCCCGAGACGAAGATCGTCGCCAGGTCGACCGCCCGCTTCGCATCCAGCGGCGTATCGACCGTTCCGGTCAGGACGACGTTGTCGTTCAGCAGTTCCACCTTGACGGCCGAGGTCGGAAGGAAGCGCTTGATGTAGCCTTCCAGACCGGCAACGTCGCGTTCGACGGCCAGATCCAGACTGGCGATCTGTTCGCCGTTCGGACCGAAGACGAAGATATTGGTCTCGCCGACCGACTTGCCGAACAGGTAGATACGCCTTGCGGTGCGGGTCACCGCATCGGCGACGCTCGGGTTGGCGACAAGAATGTCGTAGGCATCGCTCGGCAGATCTATGACCACCGATTTGTTGAGGCCCAGCTTGACGCGCTGCGTGGCTGTCGTAGCCGTCACCTGCGTACTCTTGGCCTCGACGACGCCCTGCACATTCGTTCCGACGAGCAGCAGGCCGAATGCCGCGGCTGCGATTGCCGGCAGTTTACCGCTTAGCCTCATTTCCTTGCCCCTACTTCGGATACTTCACCCGACTTGATCAATCTCACCGTTCCCTTGCGGCCATTGCCGGAAACGAGATAGTCGGCCTCGTCCACATTCTTTTCCTGGGTGTCCGTGATCGCCCGCAGCGCCAGGGTCAGGCGATCGGCCATCTGCTGGGCAACGGTGATGATCTCCGCCTGTTTGGGCGTGAGCTCCAGCGTGGCGGTCTGGCCGACCCTGGTCTTCTTGCCCTCCTCGTCCTCCTGGATGGTCTGGTCGATCGCCAGGACGCGGATGTTCTTGAGGATGGTTTCAGTGTTGAAGCCGGTGCTGCCGCTGTTGGCATCCGCCCTTCGCGTCATGATGACGTCGACAAAATCGTTTGGCAGGATGAAGCCGCCTGCCGAAGTGTCGGCCGATATGGCGGTGGCGACCGCCCGCATCCCGGAAGGCAGGATGGACGACATGAAGCTCTGCCCCTCGCCGATCAGCTTGGAACGCCGCACGGGCTCACCCGCGTACATCGGCACACGGGCAATCGACCCCTTCAATTTGTCGAGGGCGTCGGGAGCGGTTGCCTTGGTGATGAAATTCGCGTTGACGCCGTCGGCCGGCCAGGATTGCCAGGAGATGTTGTTCTGGAGCGCGTTGCCCATAGCGACGTCGCCCGAGAGCACAAGCACGTCCTGCAGGGGCACGGCAGGAGCCTGGGGACCCGAATTAACGACGATCTGGGGCGGCGGCGCGGCGACCATGTTTTTTGCGACATAGCCAGCGCCACCTGCCGCGGCCACCGCCACGCTCAGAATAATCAGTCGGGATGCTGGCATCTGTCCGAACCCTCGCCCTTGGCAAACCACCTAGCCAAGCCGGACTTTGCAGCGGCAATCGTCAAAACAAGGTTAATGCAATGCTTACGATCGTGATTAATTTAAGGTTTACATAAATTAGCTGGATCGCCCGACCACGGATGCAAAAGAGGGTCCCGGCCGCCGGCGCTTTCCAAAGCCGGTCGGGCAACCCGATCAAGGTGACGGAATTCAGATCGCGTTCAGCTCGCCAGCCTTGCCAGCGCCCACACCATCAAGGGCGAATCCGGATAGGTCAGCAGTCCGCCCAGGCCGAGCGCGATCCCATAGGGAACCCCGGTCGTGTCATCCGCGAAATGACGCAGGAATGGATTGCGGCCGGTAATAACCGCCAGCGGCGATTTCCGATAGACGAGAATGGCAAGCGTCAGCAGGCCGCCGATAAATGTCGAGACAACCAGGTATTCGACAAGATGAACGTTCAACCCCATCCACACGGCCGTGGCGGCGAGCAGCTTGGCATCGCCTCCACCCATGCCACCCATCGCGAACAGGCCGAACGTAACGGCAAGGACCAGGGCGCCGGCGGCGAAATGCCAACCGTAGGCTGCCCATTCCATACCCGTCAGCGGCGCAACCAGCGCAAAGACGGCGACAAGCAACACCGACACGCGATTGGCAATCGTCATCGACAGCATGTCGGAGATCGCGGCAAAAAGCATGCAGAACGGAAAGACGACGAAGATCAGGGCTTCAAGCATCGGCGCTCATGCCTATTGTCAGAATTCCAAGGGGCTCAATCTAGGCTCGTTCGATTAACGATTGATGAGGCCCGAAACGAAAGGATGGCTGGTATTGGCAGTGACATGGACAAACAGAATAAAACAGGGGCCGCCATGTGGCGGCCCCTGTCTGGAACGCTATCGGAGCGTTCAACAATAAGCAGATCAGCTGCCGCTGCTGTTCAGGGTGCTTCCGATGGAAGTGAACTTGGCGTTGATCGCATTGCCGAGTGCGCCGGCGCCGGTGATGATGGCGAGCGCGATGAGAGCGGCGATCAGACCATATTCGATAGCGGTCGCGCCGGATTCGTCCTTCACGAAACGTGCAAAAAGGTTAGACATTCGAGAGCTCCTACTCCACGTGTTACAGCACTTCCGTCAACTTCTGTGATGGTTGATCGGATGCTGCCAATCTAGGGAGAAGCTCTTTCGATCGGCTTAATAAACAGCCTTACCGATTCCTTTCCCGGCTCGAACGGAGTGCTTGGTTAACTCCATGCTAAGCGCCGGCTAAAGTACCGTTCCCCAGGCCAACGCCGCAAAGGGCAAGGACTTAAGGAATCTTGTGACCCAGAGCGGATCGACCATGCGAACATTTGTACCGATCGCCATATCCGGCGCCAGCAAGCCGACTTAACTGTTGGTTCACCAATCTCGTTCATGTTCCGTTGAACAGTTTGCTTGCTTGGAGCGCCTCGATGGCCGTGCAGAGATCCTCAATCCTGATTGCCGTGCTTCTTGCCGCCACGAGCCTGATCACGCCAGCCAGAGCCGGCGCCGATATAGAAGTCACCATGAATCAGGCCAAGATCGTGAAACTGTCGCGCCCCGCCGACACGATCGTCGTCGGCAACCCGGCAATCGCCGATGCCTCCGTCCAGGACGCCTCGACGATCGTGCTCACCGGCAAGGGTTTTGGTGTCACCAATCTCGTCGTTCTCGACCAGGACGGCAGCCCGATCGTCGACGCACAGGTTACCGTCGTGCGGCAGGCAGCCTCGTCGGTTCGCATCTACCGGCGCGCCGAGGTCCAAACCATGTCTTGCACGCCCTATTGCGAGAGCTCCTACAAGAGCGAGGCCGAGAAATCCTCCGAAGCCGAAATGAACGTCAGCAGATAGGCTGCATGGCCCCGGCGGCCGTCCAGGTTACCGGCCAGTTAAGACGCCCTCACCGACTTTAACGATCATCCAAACCGGACTTCAATTGGTTTGCGTTAGGACACCTGCCAGGACCGTCCAGGGATGGCAGGACAAGGCATGCGCAACGGATTCGGCTCGACAGTTCGGCACAAGGTGGAGCGCGCCAGGTCTTTCAGGCGCTTCGTTCGCGACCGGCGTGGCAGCACGGCGCTGGAGTTCGCGCTGCTCGCATTGCCGTTCGCCCTCCTTGTGTTCGCCATCCTTGAAAGCTGCATCTCGTTTGCCGGCCAGGAGGTGATGGCCAACATCACCGACGATGTCGCGCGCCAGTTGCGCACGGGCCAGTTGAAGCCGGCCGATGTGGCCGGGGACAAGCTGACGACCCTGATCTGCGGCAGACTTCAGATCATCGTCTCCACGGATTGCCCGCAACAGTTGCTTGTGGATCTTCGCGAGTATCCGACTTTCGCCGACGCGGCGACGGCGAGCTTCAAGATCCAGAACGGCGACGTCGTGCTGATGCAAGGCACGAATTCACAGACTTTCGCGAACACGCCTGGCCTGGCGGAATCGAAGAACATGCTGCGGGTCTTCTACAAATGGCCTGTCATGACCGATCTGATGGCCAAGTCGATGGCCAATCTGAGCGGAGGCAGGACGCTGCACTTCGCGTCCGTGACCTGGCAGAACGAGCCGTTCGACAATTGAGTTCGAAGACGACAACAAGAAAAAAGGCAATGACATGATGCGTGCGGGGGCACATCCGGGAATTGCGGGGATCTGGGGCAAGGTGGTTGGGTTCCGCTCCAATCGCCGTGGGGTGGCGGCGGTCGAGTTCGCCCTGATCGTGCCGATCCTGCTGGTCATGTATTTCATGACCATGGAGGCTTCGCAGGCCATTGAGACCAGCAAGAAGGTCAGCCGCATCGGCAGCATGGTTGCCGACCTCGTCACGCAGCAGCCGACCATCGTCAAGGCGGATCTCGACGCCATCATGAAAATCGGCACCTCGACCATCCAGCCCTACAACCGCTCGACACCGAACATCACCATCACCGCGATACAGGTCACCGCCGATACGCCACCCAACGTGAACGTGGTGTGGTCGCGCAAGGTGGTCGATGGCGTCTACAGCATCGCCACTGCCCTGCCCGCGACCACCACTGTTCCGGCAACGCTCAGGGTCGCCGGCACCTTCCTCATCCGGGTCGAGAGCAACCTCGCCTATTCGCCAATTATCAACTGGCAGCCGGACACCCAACAGAAGCTTGGACTGACCCAATCCCTGTCCACGACAATCCCGATGGGCGAGACCTACTATCTGCGCCCGCGCAGGAGCCTGACGATCCCCTGCAGCGATTGCTGAAGACTTCTACTGCTGACCACCATCAGACGTCACCATGCGCACGACCGCCTCCGCCATCGCATAGTCCTTTGGGGCAACGGTCAAAAAGCCGCCGGAGTGTTTTGATTCCAGAAGATCGTAGACATCCGGCGTCGTCGATTTGAGGTTGGTGAGGAAGACGGTCAGCCGGCGCTTGGCTTCCGGGTCGAGATCGCTGCGCACGGCATGGGGACCGTATCTCAGCAAACCCGACATCCACACAACCTGAAATGCCGACGGCGCAAGGCCGGCCTCCTCCAACCTTGCCTGCGTGCCGTCAGACAACAAGGGCTGGCTGTCGGCCGTCGCCGTCACCCAGCCGAACATAGCGTCAGCCTGGCCATCGAAGAGCATTTTTTCCGCCGCGGACAAAGAATCGGCATGGACCAGAAACGGTGAATCTTCAGCGATCTTGACGTGTTCGGCGGCCAGGCCCGCCAGCGGCAAAAGCGAACCTCCGACGCTGTCCGGCGGCGGCATGGCGATCCGGTGCGCCTCCATCGCCGCCAGGTCGGGCAGCTTGCCGTCCCTGGTCAGCAGCACGGAGCGGATGCCGGCCGCCCCGTCGGAATCGACCGGAGCCACAAGCGGCTCGATGCATCCACAACGCTGCAGCGCCGTCGCGTAGGCCGTCGCCGAATAGATGGCATATTCGATCCGGGCATTGGCATGAGCATCGATCAGTGCCGCATAGTCGCGCGCGACGACGAACTCCACCTTCATGCCAAGCGCATTGGTAAAGGATTGCGTCAACAGCGCCAGCCCCGGAACGGTGTTGCCGGCGCCAGGCTCGGCGACGATACCGATGCGAAACGTGCCGATATCATCACGCCAGTCGGCCCGCGCCGGACCACACCAAAGCGCGCCGTGCACGGCCACAAGGGCGGCGCATGCCTTCCGCGCGGCATTCATGACAAGGCCGTCCTGCGTTTTCTTCGGTCCATATCCATGCCCGCTGCCCGCGACACTTTACATCCTGGATTGAGCTTGTCGTTGCCCCAAACCGCTACGCACTTTTGGGCGACATGGGCCCTTGGTTTTTTGCGCATGTCGTTGCCCCAAAACCGCTACGCACTTTTGGGCGACATGCGCCCTTGTTTTGCGCATGTCATTGCCCCAAACCGCTGCGCACTTTTTGGGCGACATGCACTGGACTATCGCGCCAAGCCGTTGCCGTTTGGTTTCCGAATTGCCAATGCCGCCGTGGGATCCTATGTCTGGGCGTCCAAACTGGCGATAATGACCCGATGGCGCGTGCTTTCCTCTTCGTCCTGGATTCTTTCGGCATCGGCGGCGCGGCCGACGCCGAACGCTATGGCGACGCCGGCGCCAACACGCTCGCGCACATCGCCGAAGCTTGCGCCGAAGGGCGCGCGGATCGCGAGCGGCTTCGGCAAGGGCCGCTGTTTGTCCCTCATATGGCATCACTCGGGCTCGGCAAGGCAGCCGAGACGGCGACAGGATTGGCTTTTGCCCATTTCGGTACGGATCTGCTCGCCAATGCTTTCCATGGCGCGGCGCAGGAAGTTTCGAGCGGCAAGGACACCCCCTCCGGCCACTGGGAGATCGCAGGCCTGCCGGTGCGTTTCGACTGGGGTTATTTCCCGGATACGGTTCCCGCCTTTCCGGCTGATCTGACCGCGGCGATGATCCGCGAGGGCGAGGTTTCAGGCATTCTCGGCAACTGCCATGCGCCGGGCACCGAAATCATCGAACGGTTCGGCGAGGAGCACATCCGCACCGGCAAGCCGATCTGCTACACTTCCGTCGACTCGGTCCTGCAGATCGCCGCGCATGAAGTCCATTTCGGGTTGGAACGGCTTTATGAGTTCTGTCAGGTCGTGCGCCGTCTGGTTGATCCGCTCAGAATCGGGCGCGTGATCGCACGGCCGTTCGTCGGTGAAACCGCCGCGACCTTCGAACGAACGTACAACCGCCACGACTATGCCGTGCCGCCGCCGGAGCCGACCTTGCTCGACCGGCTGACCGAGCGGGGAAGCCGCGTGATCGCCGTCGGCAAGATCGGCGACATCTTCGCCCATCGCGGAATTTCGGAAGTGCGCAAGGCCGCCGGCAACATGGCCATGTTCGACAAGGCGCTCGGCGCGATGGACGATGCCGCCGACGGCGATCTGGTTTTCGCCAATTTCGTCGATTTCGACACTGAATTCGGTCATCGCCGCGATGTCGCCGGCTATGCGGCCGCACTCGAGGCCTTCGACCGGCGGCTGCCGGAAGCACTCGCAAGGCTGCGACAGGGCGACCTTCTCATCCTGACGGCCGATCACGGCAATGATCCGACCTCGCGAGGGACCGATCATACGCGTGAACGCATACCGGTGATCGGCACGGGCCCCGGTTTGATAGGTAGCGACATCGGACTGAGAACAACATTCGCCGATATCGGCGAGACCGTCGCCGAACACCTCGGGCTGGCACCCGGACGCCACGGAACTTCCTTCCATGCGATGATTGGCGGCCATGCCTGAATTGCCCGAAGTCGAAACGGTCCGGCGCGGCCTGCAGCCTGTCCTGGAAGGTGCCCGTCTGGCCAGGGTCGAGGCGCGGCGGCCGGATCTCCGGTTTCCCTTTCCCGAACGGTTTTCGGAACGGCTGACCGGCAGGACGATCACGGCGCTTGGCCGCCGCGCCAAATATCTGACCATGCATGTGCGGGATGGCCCGCTGCTGATCTGCCATCTCGGCATGTCGGGCTCCTTTCGCATCGAGACCGACGATGACAGCGACACACCAGGCGTGTTCCATCACGAACGCTCGAAAAGCACGGTGCACGACCATGTCGTGTTCCATGTGATCTCCGCCGCCGGTGCCCTGTCGCGCGTAATCTTCAACGACCCGCGCCGTTTCGGTTTCATGCTGTTCGCGGAAGGATCGCCGGAGACGCATCCGATGCTGGCCGGGCTGGGCGTCGAGCCCACGGGCAATACGCTGGACGGCGTGCTGCTCGCCTCGCTGCTGAAAGGCCGCAGATCGCCTCTCAAGGCAGCTCTTCTCGACCAGAGGCTGATCGCGGGACTTGGCAATATCTATGTCTCGGAAGCGCTTTGGCGTGCCGGCCTGTCGCCCTTGCGCGAGGCGGGAACCATTGCCAGGCCGGGCAAGAAGGCCAGGGAACAAAGCGAACGCCTGGCCGAGGCGATCCGCTCGGTCATATCCGATGCCATCGCCGCCGGAGGGTCGTCGCTGCGCGACTATGTGCACACCGACGGATCGCTGGGCTACTTCCAGCACTCCTTCGCCGTCTACGACCGCGAGGGGCAGCCGTGCCCGAAACCCGGCTGCGGCGGCCACATCGAGCGTATCGTGCAGAGCGGACGCTCGACCTTCTATTGCCGGACGTGTCAGAGCTGAGTTAGTGAACGGTTTTCCCGGGAAGGCGCATGGCGCTTGGGAATGCGTCAAAACAAAGAGATAGACCGGATCGCGAGGAGAAGCAGCCATGGCCTATGAAACGATCATCTCCGAGACGCGCGGCAAGGTCGGACTGATCACGCTGAACCGGCCAAAGGCGCTCAATGCGCTTAATTCCCAGATCCTTGCCGAACTCGTCTCGGCGGTGAACGGTTTCGGCGCCGACCCCGGCATTGGCGCCATGGTTGTTACCGGCTCCGACAAGGCCTTTGCCGCCGGTGCCGACATCAAGGAGATGCAGGCGATCTCCTATGTGGACGCCTACAGCCAGGACTTCTTCGTCGGATGGGAAGAGTTCACGCGGGCGCGCAAGCCGATCATTGCGGCGGTGGCCGGCTATGCCCTTGGTGGCGGGTGCGAACTGGCGATGATGTGCGATTTCATCATTGCCGCCGACACGGCCAAATTCGGCCAGCCCGAAATCACGCTCGGCGTCATTCCCGGCATGGGGGGGTCGCAACGCCTGACCCGGTTCGTCGGAAAGTCGAAGGCGATGGACATGTGCCTGACCGGACGGATGATGGATGCAGCGGAAGCCGAGCGCTCAGGCCTGGTGTCGCGGGTCGTGCCCGCCGGCGAACTCATCGAGGAGGCGATCAGGGCGGCGGCCAAGATCGCCGATTTCTCGCTGCCGTCGGTGATGATGGCCAAGGAAGCCGTCAACCGCTCCTATGAGACGACGCTGGCGGAGGGCTTGCGGTTCGAACGCCGCCTGTTCCATTCGCTTTTCGCGCTCGAAGACCAGAAGGAAGGCATGGCGGCTTTCGCCGAAAAGCGGAAGCCGAATTTCACCAATCGGTAAAGCGTTGCCGGCCGACGATCGAAACCCTGGGGCGGCGACCAAAAAGAACGCCGGGCAGCGTTGACGCGCCGGAAAAGCTGAACTATAAGCCGCACCAACCGAGGCGGCCCCGTGGCTGCCCGTTTGTTTTTTGCGCCCTGCGGCATGCCGCGTGCGCCGACCAGATCAGAAGAGAGGCATCATGGCCAACACATCCTCGGCCAAAAAGGCAACGCGCAAGATCGTCCGCCGCGCAGCGATCAACAAGAACCGCCGCTCGCGCGTGCGCACCTATGTCCGCCAGGTCGAGGAAGCACTCGCTTCCGGCGACAAGGCCGCCGCACAGGCCGCCTTCAAGGCCGCCGAGCCGGAATTGATGCGCGCCGCGACCAAGGGCGTCATCCACAAGAACACCGCGTCCCGCAAGGTGTCGCGCCTGGCCCAGCGCCTCAAGGTGTTGTCTGCCTGACATCGGCTTTTCAGACTGATCTTCTTTAAACCCGGCCGATCACGCCGGGTTTTTTCGTTTGCCGGCAAGGACTTAAAAAGAATACTCGGAAACGGCTGTCAAAGCGGATTCCAAGCTTCGAAATGCTTTGCCGGCACATGCATGTCCGCTGATGGTTGGCACGCTTGAAAAGCATCCGCTTAGAATTTCTTAATTCTCAGAAATAACCCCTATTTTTCAGATAGTTATCTGTGGTCATCCACAGCTTGTCCACAGCACTCCGGGGAGGCGCGAGGACAACTGGCTGTCAAGCAAATTATTTCAGAATATTTCGCGCCGGCCAGTCTTTTTCATATTCGCCGGAAAAGGGTTTGAATCACAATGGCTTTGTCAAAATACACCGCCGTGGCATGGCGCTCCGACGCGCCCGAGGTAACCAGATTCCTTAAAAATCCGTTAGACGTGGCCTTGCCCTATCCACAGCGATTTCGGTAATGTCGATCCATCGAAAGGGACGGGCCTCTGGGCCCTTAACCCAGCCTGACGCGGCCAGCTTAAATTGGCGGGATTTGCGACGCGGATCAAGTCCGCGGATGGGTTTGGTTTGCTCTTTTTCGATACGGTAGGGGACTGGCGTAACTAGACATGGCAGGTCGACGGCGCGCCGGCGTTTTCGCCGGACGGTGTTGTATTGCCCTGACATACCCAACGCGGACTGGCTTCCATGGGCCGGCACCGGTTCCCTGAGACAATGGGCGATGTTCACTGCCAGCGGCGGCAGCGGACGTTGTAGCAAAGCGCAGTCGCTGGAAGAAGGATGCAGGAGGCGCATCCCCGGCGGAAAAACAGGTACAAAACAAGGAACTCGATC